>NZ_QUQV01000056.1 GCF_003400205.1 Bacillus sp. HNG
CACCTTGGCAAGGTGGTGTTCTACCACTGAACTACTTCCGCATAATGCGGGTGAAGGGACTCGAACCCCCACGTCAAAGACACTAGATCCTAAGTCTAGCGCGTCTGCCAATTCCGCCACACCCGCATATTTAAATTGAATGGTGAGCCATGAAGGACTCGAACCTTCGACCCTCTGATTAAAAGTCAGATGCTCTACCGACTGAGCTAATGGCTCGTGCAAAGAATTACCTGAATAATACAAGTCATCCCACGTATTGAGTACATCTACGACGTCCCAATCTCAGAAAGCTTATTCTAGTAGCAGCTCGATTGGTACGCTGAAGTAATTGCTTCGAAGCATATTCGATCGTGCTCTACCGACTGAGCTAATGGCTCGTACAAGTTAAGAATGGTGGAGGATGACGGGATCGAACCGCCGACCCCCTGCTTGTAAGGCAGGTGCTCTCCCAGCTGAGCTAATCCTCCATTAATTCGCCTAGCGACGTCCTACTCTCACAGGGACAAAGTCCCAACTACCATCGGCGCTGAGAAGCTTAACTTCCGTGTTCGGTATGGGAACGGGTGTGACCTTCTCGCTATCGTCACTAGACTATTAAAAGAACATTTCTTATTATAATCTCTTTTCGAGATTAATCAATAGGAAATTCATTCCTTCAAAACTAGATAACGCTCCTACATTCATCATTTTGGTTAAGTCCTCGATCGATTAGTATCAGTCAGCTGCACATGTCACCATGCTTCCACCTCTGACCTATCAACCTCGTCATCTT
>NZ_QUQV01000010.1 GCF_003400205.1 Bacillus sp. HNG
AAGCATATCCACCTTCACCTGCTAAATAAGCGTCAACTACATTTTGCTTAAATCCTTCATCATATTTGACCACAAAAAACACCCCAAAAGTTAGAATTATTCGTCTAACTTTTGGGGTGCACATCAACGTTGTGGTCCCTCATGTTCCTACGCTTGTTTTGCGTCTTCCACGATATGGTAAAGCAGGTGGGCAAGGTGATGGATTGGTCCATATTCTTGCTCTTCGCCCTCTGATTCTTCATCTGAGAACTCGAGGTCATTGAGATACAATGCCATAAATTCATAAAAATCCTTAAGCTCGAATTCAAAACAGTAGGATGGATCTTCACTTTCTTCTTCATATTGGAGAGCAAGGTAATGGATGTTCCCTTCGGCATCTTCACCATCGAAAAAGACAAAAAAACCAATATTCGTATCTAGCTCAAATAGGTGTCGTGTACCACCTTCTGTTACTCGATTAAAATCCTCTTCTTCAAGAATATCGACTTTCATTGCTTCAACTGCATCTTCCTTATGAAACGAAACAGAAATTGACTTCATTGATTACACCTCCTTGGTATCATCTATAGAATGTACAGAAAAAAGCAAACAAAATCAAATAGGTAAAAAATTATTTCAATATAGTTGTTAAACTATTCGTAATTTAGTAGACTTTATGTATATTTCTAATTTTTGTAAAAGGAACGAAAAAATCTATGAAAACTTCACTTTTAAACAAGGTATTTAAGCAACTCGGATTGTGGTGTATTTCAACCGTTTTGCTTTTAATCATTATCTTTATTCCACGAGATGTCATATTTGAAACTAGTAAATATGGAGATATACATAAAATTGTATATGACTATAGTGTGGAGCAACATGTTGGCAATATAAAAGACTTTTTTGCATTTCTAAAAGAAAATCATGGTTTAGGTTTTTATTCTGATGGAGATACAGTTGAGTCTCATGTGTTAAAAACGTCAGGAAGAAGTCTTTTACTTATCATTCCAGCTATATTCATTGGTTTTTTTTTAGGAATCATAAAAGGGGTTATAGATTATTTACTAAAAAACAAAAAGACTGGCGTGGGGAGTGGCATGACGTGGTTTATGTTATCCGTTCCAGACCTCTTCTTTATGATTGGGCTCCAGCTCTTACTTATGTTTTTATATGAAATTGGATTATTCCCACATATAGATTTATATGGACATGAAAAGCTCGAAAACGTCATTGTGTGTATTCTATTTTTAGCCCTGTATCCTTTATTTCTAATCGCTAATATTACATTTACGAGTCTTTTTGAAGAGGAAACGAAGGATTACATAAGAACAGCAAAGTCAAAAGGGATTTCTCGCTTTAAAACGATAACGTTACATATGTTGAAAAACGCATTACAGAAAATCAACGTAAATAGCAATACGATGACTTTATATGTCCTATCCAATTTATTTATAGTCGAATTTCTTACAAACTATCGTGGAGCTGCCTTTTATTTTTACAAGGCAATCGCAGCCCCAAGAAGGTTTGTAGAAGGAACTAGTTTTCATATGAATACCAATAGTGCAGTGGGATTTGTGTTAGTGTTTACCCTCATCATCCTGCTATCGAATTTGTTTTTTCTATGGCTAAGTCATTTGGTATCACCGAAAGGAAAAGAAGCATGAAGAATCCATCTCTTACAATTGGAACAATTATTTTAAGTTTTATCATAATGATCGCTATTTTTGGACCTTATCTTCCGTTTGTTGATGAAGATTTAACGGAGCATTTATACCTAAAATATGAAGATGGAACAATGGTAACACCACCGTTTTCACCATCGAAGGAATTCCTGTTAGGAAGTGACCGAAAAGGTGTTGATTTGTTAAGTAGACTTGTCATTGGGACCAGAGAAACACTTCTTATTATTTTTAGCGTAGTAATCATCCGGATGCTGCTTGGGGCATTTTTGGGGATGGGAGCCTTTTATTCACGCCTTCTTAAAATGGTATTACAGGTTTGGCATCAGCTATTTTCATATATTCCCTCTATTTTGCTGCTTGTCATGATTGTAGGGATCCCTTTCTTTTTATACTCACCGAACCGACCGTTTTGGTTTATCCTTGTTTTGGCATTAATTGAGGTTGGTAGAGTAGGAGATGTCATTTTTAAATATGTGAGTGATATTGCCGCTAAGCCTTATTATGAAGCGGGCGTTGTTGCGGGCGGTTCTCCGTTTCGTTTATCACAACGTTATTTCTACCCAAATATGAAACCTCAACTCATAACACTGATTGCAAATGAGTTAGGACGTACTTTGTTTCTCATTGCCCAGCTTGGGATTGTTGGGATTTTTATTAGTGTGGCATTCGAAAATGATGCATCAGGTGCCATTTATGCCGTAAACACTTCGGATTCCTGGCCATTGGTACTTTCGACCATTCTAAATGACATGTGGGGTGTGAAAATCATTCCATTCAGTGCTATTTTCTTAATTTCCATCACAGTTCTATCGTTTTATTTAATTGGAAACGGGCTAGTCAAGAAAACAAATAAGAAATAAATGAGGGGGTTCATCCGTATTTTACAAGAATGATAGTTTTGAGGTATAGATATGAAAAACCTTGGCTATCCTTCTTAAAGAGGTGAGAGACGGATGAAGATGACAATTGCATTAATCCTATCATTTGGAATACTAGCTGGTTTTTTTTCAAATAATGAAGCTACTCAAGGAAATGATCTTGGAGATATAAAAGAAGTTGCGGACAAAAATAACGTTGAAATTTCATCTTGGATGGCTTTATCACGAGGCAAGGTCGGACAAGCAAATGATCTAAAGGATATGCAACATCAAATTGACCAATTCATGAGCATTCATGATTCATATAGCTGGAAAAATGTTCTTAAAGAAGACAATAGCCATTATGTATGGCAAGGGAAGAAAGAGAATGAACACGGAATCATTGAGTCGATTAAACTAAAAGCGTATAAATTAGGTGGAAAATACGAAATTGCAGTTACCAAAGAAGTAAAAGGCAAAAAGCTCACTCCAGAGCAAATAAACTGGGTTAGCGAAACCTTCGAGGACAGCAAAACTTTTTATTCCATATCAGGTGTAATGTCTTCAAAAAACAAATTAACCTTGGTTGCGGAAAAAATCGTTGAAGATGCACAGGCAAAAGTGGTTGAGCAGCTTCAGGAAGATGCATTTGTTTCTGTATCAGCCTATTCGAAAGTTTTTGAATCGGAGTTAATGACGGCGAAACAAGAAAAAATTAACCTGCAGGTTGGTCTAAGAGCGGACATAGAGAATGAAGAAATCGATGTGACAATTGGAACACCGATTATTACAACGGAATATTAAAATTGAGGGCTTGGAATTCCAAGTCCTTTTTTCTTTACGAAAACTTTACATAATCTTATCGTTCCAATGAAAGTGCAGACTTTATAATAAAAATAGACATCATTGTTAATTATGTACAAAGGTAGGAGCCCATGGAGACAAATCATTTACGCAACTTTATACACTTTCTTGCTTTTTTAAAAAACAAAAGGGCCACATTATACCAAGAATACAAACGGGAAGAAGAACTTAAAGTTCTCATGCATAAGTCAAAAGTAACAACCATGTTTCAACCTATCCTCTCACTTAAGGAAGGCTCTACTGAAGGCTTTGAAGTATTGAACAGACCTGAAAGTACCGTGCATTTTCCAACAACCGAAACCTTTTATGACTATGTAGGAGAAAGCTCTTATGTGGTTATGGTAGAACAGTTCTTACGCAATCTTTCTATTGAACGATTTGCTGAACAGATAAAAAAACAAAATGAATCTAGGAATCCACTTGTGTTTCTTAATATCCAAACTCAGGTATTGGCAGACCCATGTTGGCGGAGTGGAATCACGATGGAATTACTTGAAAAGCATAATCTATCCCCAAATCAAATTGTACTTGAGTTAACAGAAAAACAATCGGTCAAAAATTATCATCAATTTAAAGAATTGATTGAGCATTATCGACAGCAAGGCTTTCGAATCGCGGTTGATGATGCGGGGACTGGATATAACAGCTTACAGACCCTTGTATACCTTAAGCCTGAATTTATTAAGCTTGATAAGTCACTTATACGCAATATTCACTGTCACCGTGAAAACCAGCATTTAGTAAGACTATTGGTAAAATATGCAATGCAGGTAGGAACGAAAATTATTGCGGAAGGCATTGAAACTGATGATGAACTTGAGTTTTTGCAAAATCTGGGCGTCCATTTTGGACAGGGGTATGCACTTGGCAGACCAATGCCAGAACTGCAACAAGGAAGCATGCCTCAAGTAAATAAGCATCATCAATTAGCGTTAACTTTATAAAAGAGAAGACCCTTGTTTAAAAAAGAGTCTTCTCTTTTGTTTGTTGTTCATAATCGTCTAAGGTAAGATAGATGCTATTTTTTGTTGTTTTGCAGTAGCTTTTTACTTTTGCTGATTCCAAGCTTAATTGTTCGAGGGATGTAATGGGCCGCTTGCTGTTTTGAATGACTGCAATTGAGATACTTGCCAATGGTAACTTTTCGAAGACACCTTGCCTACTTACGCCAGATACATATCCCTTGCTAAGATCATCCTGTGTATAGAAAATCTTTAGTGAGTCAGCAAATTGTGCAATAATACTTTCGCAAATGGATTGATAGTGATGATGTGGTATAGTTGCAATGAAATCGTCTCCACCAATATGTCCAATAAAGGAGGGCTCATTTTCAGTGGTCATGACGACATCGGTAAGAATCATTGCTGTTTCTTTGATTAATTCGTCACCCTTTGAAAATCCGTATGTATCGTTGAAGGCTTTAAAGGAATCAATATCGATATATAACACACTAAATCTTTTATAGGTTAGGACCTCTATTAATGTTTCTTTGATCACATTGTTACCGGGTAATCCGGTTAATGGGTTAGAATAGCGTGCATTTCTAATCTGAATTTCCGCAAGTTTCATAATGAGTTCACGAATACTAACGGTTCCAAATAAGGCGTTTCCCTTTGTAACAATGACGACATCATATAAATGCTCCAATTTTCGATTCATTGCCAGAGAACTTACTTCTGTTAAAGATAAATGATAATCTACTATTAAAATTTCTTGATCCATGACTAAATCAATCGTTCGTTTCATAAAGAGGTCAAATCCATATTTGATGGAGAGCCTTTGAAAAAAGTGAGTTTTCATTACCAGCCCTACCGGTTTTTGATCCGAGCAAACAACGATTCCCTCGATAGCAGTCTCTTTTTCGAATATCGTATAAACTTCCTCACATTTTGTTGAAGGAGACACTATGAAGCTTTCTTTCGCAATTTCTCCAATCACAATGTCCATTTAACAGTCCATCTCCTATACTATTATTTTTCTAGTTGCTAATTTTAATAGGAATAGAGAAATAATACCAATTACCTATAATTAGATTATCAGTCTCCTATTAATAATTTAATGTAACAACGTTAATGTTTTGTAAATAGTGTATTAATTTTCAAATAGTTGTTAATAAAAATAAAGTTTGTACGGGCTTGTTTACAAGCGAAGGTATGAGTACTTTTTTATGACTTTTTTAAATCTTGTGTTAAATTAATAGAATGAATAAACTTCGAAGAAAGGATGAACATAATGTCACTTGAGAGTGTAAAAGAGCATTTTAAAAAATGGAACCGTGAAAAGGATGTTATGGAGTTCGAAACAGTCAGTGCAACAGTTGATCAGGCTGCTGAAACAATCGGTGTTGCTCCTGAGAGGATTGCGAAAACCTTATCTTTTCGCGGAGAGGGAGATACAGCCATCTTAGTCGTCGCAGCGGGTGATGCAAAGATTGATAATAAAAAGTTCCGTCATACCTTTGGGTTTAAGGCTAGAATGCTATCCGCCGACGAAGTGGTCGAGCAAACTGGACATGTAATTGGCGGCGTATGCCCGTTTGGACTTGCAAATGAACTTGACGTGTATCTAGATGAGTCTTTGAAGCGTTTTACAACCGTGTTTCCTGCGTGTGGCAGCATCAACTCAGCAATTGAATTAACATGTGATGAGTTATTCCAGTATGCGGAAGCAAAGGAATGGGTAGACGTGTGCAAAGGATGGCAAACGGAAGATGCCAAGGATAAGGTAGCGGTACATAACGAATAAGTGGGTCTGAGGGACAGGTCCGTCGTCCCACCATATGTTACAGGGCAATGAACTAGCCCCTGGATCCTGAGAAATAATCTTCGGCGAGGTTATGAAGAGGAAAACGGTTAGGTAGGACCTTGGAAATCCTCTTCATCGAGGCTATGAAGAGGAAACCGTGTCTGTAGACCTTGAGAGTTCCTTTTCATCAAGGCTATGAAGAGGAAATCGTGTCTGTAGATCTTAAGAAATCCCCATCATCTCGCTCAACCGCCTATGTGTCCCAATCCGTTTCCTTGGAAAGCTTGAATTGAATACCGAGCACATGCAAAGTTTGATTGGAACAAATCTAACCCACCTAACATATTCTGCTATGTAAGCCCAGATAGAATAAAAAATATAGGAGGGTTTCAGATGTTTCATGCAAGGTTGGTTCAATATACATTAGGAACTGGACAGAGACTAATCGCAGAGAGGCTAACAAAAGAATTGGATAAAGAAAGTAGAAGCTTAATGGGATTTAGAGGGAATGTCTATTTTTTTGATGATTCCTCTGGTGAATATAGAGTAGTAAATTATTGGGATACGAAGGAAGATGCTGAGGCCGCCCATAAGGTAATCTCTCCTAAATTAGAAGAAGTGTTACAAAAATATACGAGTGAAAAGCCTACTTATCGATTTTTTGAAATTTTTGATGTGATTGATGATGGAGATATCATCGCATCCCATACGATTACAAAATGAAAAAGAGCTTGAATGCAAGCTCTTTTACTTATTCCACTAGTCCTATCGATTTTAATCCGCTGAATACACCGGAATTCTCAACGTCTGTTGTTTTATATTTGGCATAGGAAAACAAATCAGGATTAGCGTTCCCCATTGCAAATCCGGAACCTACTGCTGATAGCATTTCTTTATCATTCATGCCATCTCCAAATGCTGCTGCATGTTCAGGTGAAAGCTGGAGGGCAGCCAATACGGCTTTAACCGCAACCCCTTTGTTGACCTTCTCACGAATCACATCACGGCAGTTTTTCATACCTTCCACATTTACAGAAGAAAGATGAATTTCAGGGATATGTTTGAACTTCACTTCTGCATGTTCCTGAGTAGTGATAATGGTTGAACCCAAAATGTCTTCTTTGTTCATGTTATCATACAATGCATTCTTTTTTAGATGGAAAGTCTTGATGAACTCTTTTACTATCTCTGATTCCATGCTAGTGAAAATATTTTTATTTTTAGAGTACAGGACAATATCAAAGTTATTTTCCTTTGACGTTTTTAATAGGTTGTCAACTAAGCTAGGTGGAAGAGGTTCGTTAAAGAGTGTCTCCTCATTATGCACGGCAAACGCCCCGTTGTAGGCGATGTAGGATGAAATCGAAAGTTCATCACCAATATCAGTAATTTCATGAAGGGGTCTGCCGGTTGCAAGAAATACCTCAATCCCTTTAGCTTTAAGCTGAGCAACTGCATTTTTTGTTGATTGTTCGATTGTATCGTCGGGGCGTAAAATCGTTCCATCTATATCAAGAAAAACAATTTTTATATCAGGCATTTATTTTCTCCTTTTTGTAATAGTATACCATGTTGGTTAGTTTGAAACCTGTTAGCGTGTTTATTCGTATAAGTAGGTATGAAGGAGGGACGGACATGCGAGCAAAGATTGGTGGCCTCATTTTTTTAGTCGTATTTATTTTTATTTTTCCGATTCAAGGACTTGCGGTCGATTATTGGATCAATGATGTGAAAATGGACGCATTTCTGCAAGATGATGGGACTGTTCAAGTAACCGAAGCCCATACATACGAATTCGATGGTGAATTTAACGGGATTACCCGAACCGTTATTCCGAAAAAGGGGAGTTCGATAAAGGACTTTTCCGCATCTGAAAATGGGAAAGAGTTGCGAGTTGAAAAGGAAGACGACCTTTATAAAATTCATCGTAAGGGGAAGGATGAGACAATTACTGTCACACTCACCTACACGATTATGAGTGGGGTAGAAATTTATAAAGATGTAGCACAATTTTATTGGCCGTTTTTTGACAATAGGAATGAATCAACCTATGAGAATCTAGTCATTACCGTTCACCCACCTCAATCAACGAGCGATGTGATCGCATTTGGTTATGATGAGGCTTTTCAAACGGAATCGGTTCAATCTGATGGCTCGGTCGTGTTTCATTTTGGAGAGGTTCCAAGTGAAACAAATGGGGATATTCGCGTTGCCTATGATGTTGAATTATTCTCGGGGGCGAATTATGTTACTGCTGATAAGCCGATGAAAGAGGAAATTTTAAATGATAAGAATGAACTGCTGATAAAAGCACAGGAAAGGGCTGAGACGAAAGAAACTCTTTCAAAGGTTGCAATTGTGTTAGTTCCGATTTTTGCTTTACTCTTTATAGTGATAATTGTTCGAAATCGCCTTGAAGGAAGAGCAAAACTTGCAGCAGTAAAAAGGGAAATGGCACATGCGGGTGCACCTCCAAAGCAGGTGATGAGTTTACCGGCAACCATAGTCTTTACAAATCATAACTATCTACCACAAGGGCAATCAATGGCCGCAGCGTTATTGGATTTGGTTAGGAAGAAGAAGGTAAGGCAGGTTTCTGATGAAAAGTTTCAGCTCATGGATCAGGACGCGGCTTTGCCACATGAGGAGATCTTAATGGAGTGGTTATTTGAAAAAATAGGTCAAAATGGTGTGTTTGACTTTTCAGACCTCCAGACCTACTCAAAAAACAAAAAGAACTCCGGAAAATACTCAAGTTTCCAAATGAAATGGGGAGAGGCTGTTCGTAATGAGGTGAAGGAACACTTTCTCTATGAGGATAAGTCAAAATTCAAATTATTCCTAGGGCTATTAAGCATTGTGCTAGTTCCATTTCTATTCTTGTTCCCAATGTATGAGTTATTTTCATGGTTTGTCTTAACATTGGTCTTGTTTGGCGGAGTCATTATTTACTTGATAGCCTACCGCCCAAAAAATAGCGAGGGACTTAGGATATTGCATGAATGGCTAATGTTTAAAGATAGCTATAAGGCTTTATCACCTGATGAATGGAAAAAGTGGTCAGAGGATGACCAGATGCGCGCCTATATCTACGGGCTTGGTACGGGAGACAAAGGGATGATGAAGCAAAATGAAGATCTGATATTCGCTCTTAACAAACCTTATCGTTACGAAAGTGGAGGTTTTTACCCGTATTCAGTTTATTCTTTCGGGTACGTAGGTCCAAACGCCTCGGCTCAATTTGAATCTGCGAATGATTCCATTGGAACCGGCAGCAGTTCAAGTAGCAGTAGTGGCGGCGGAACAGGTGGTGGCGGAGGCGGATCAGGGGCTTTTTAGTTGATAGAGATGGGGGAGAACTGGTGTCTAATCACCCCTGTATGTATGCCAGATGAAGGACATATAGCAAAACTGATAGCATCGGAAAAACCTTCATAAGCAAATTAAAAACGGAAGCCGAGCAGGCTTCCGCTTTAACTATCATTAATACAATTTTCCCTGACGATACAATACAGTTGAAAGTCTCATGACAGATTGAATATAACAATTTTGTCGTAATGTGAAGGAATCGCCGAAGAATGCCGGTAAAATAGAATCCAATGTTCCTTTCATTTTCTTAAACAGTTGACTAAAAACTTCTTCCTCTGAATAAAATTGGGTTTCGCGGCCTTGTAACCATTCTAAATAGGACACGATTACCCCACCTGCATTTGCAAGGATGTCTGGGATAATGAGGACACCTTTTGTACTTAAATAGTCGTCTGCATCACTTGTAATAGGAGCATTCGCACCCTCTACAATGATCGGTGCTTTAATTTGTTCCATATTGTCCGTGCGAATTTGATCCTCTAACGCAGCTAGGATAAGACAGTCCACGTCCAGGTAAAGGATGGCTTCTCTGTCTAGTATGTCTGCCTTTACTCCAGCAATCGTCAACTCCTCGCCTGATACAGGAAGATCACCCTTGTTGCCTTTTGTGAATTTAATGAGGCCCGGAATATTTAAACCGTCCTCGTTAAATAAAGTAACATTTCGGTCACTAACTGCGACAACTTTATTTTGAAGATAAGAACATTGATACGCTTCTAAAGCCGCAACTGAACCAACATTTCCAAAGCCTTGAACAGCCAGAGTCATTGGCTTATTTTCAACTTTTGCAACTACTTTTGCATAGATGCTATCGGTTTTAGTAAGAAGATTTTTTTGGTTCTGGAGAAAATCGTGAAACAGATAACGAAAGGTAAAATAGACACCTTTCCCGGTTGCTTCCCGTCTTCCTAAAGAACCACCGTTGACAACGCTCTTTCCGGTAAAACTACCACGATATGGTGTACCGGGTCGGATACTTTTATATTCGGCCATCATCCAGTCCATCTCACGTTCGCCTGAACCCACATCTGGTGCAGGGATATCTTTATCTGGACCAAGACTGTCGGCAAAGTAACGAACATACTTCTGACAAATCAAATGAAGTTCTTTTTCGGATAGCGTTCTAGGATTGACCACAAGTCCGCCTTTTCCGCCACCAAAAGGAACATCATGGAGTGCATTTTTTAATGTCATCAGGGATGCAAGATTGATTACTTCATCCTCATTGACTGTTTCGTGGAAACGGATTCCGCCCTTATAAGGACCTAAAGCATTATTATGCTGTACGCGATAGGCTGGAATTCGAACCACCTGGCCTTTTTCTAACGGGATTCTTAAAAAGGACTTATGTACATGATTTGGAGTTGAAAGTATGGAGGCTAGTGAGGTAAAAGTTTGCTCCCGGGTTTTTCCTGTTAACTCTGGAATAAACGTGTCATCTTTCATTAATGCATCTAAAGACTTTTGGACGATTTGCTTTGTTTTATTCAATTCCATTCCTCCTTATGCTTGAAAGTGTTTCCAATTAAATTGTAACATGTGAACAAGTTCTGTGTCCTATCATATGTTTACCGCTGATGGGACGATGGACCTGTCCCCCCGTCCCAAGTTCTTTTTGTTTGCACTTCTTTATTTATTCAAATATGATAATACATATCAGATTAATAGGGATTTGGGAGGCCGAACTATGTCTAAAAAAATATATATTATCCATGAAAATGATGAGTGGACTGTTCATTTAACAAAACGATTAGATGAGTTGCAGCTTCCATACGAGGCTTGGCATCTTGATAAGGGCATTATTGATTTGACGTCCGAGCCACCCGAGGGAGTGTTCTACAATCGAATGAGTGCCTCCTCACACACAAGGGACCACCGATTCGCTCCCGAGTTAACCGGGGGGATATTAGACTGGCTTGAATACCATGGTCGTACGGTTTTTAATGGAAGTAATGCATTGCGTTTAGAGCTTAGTAAAATAAAACAATACACAGCGCTTGAAGCAAATGGGATTCGCACTCCGAAAACAATCGGGGCAGTCGGCCGTGAACAAATTATTGAAGCAGCAGAAAGACTAGGAACTACACCATTTATCACAAAACATAATCGAGCAGGAAAGGGGCTTGGCGTTCAATTATTTCAAACTGTGGAATCATTGAAAGCATACGTGAACAGTCCCGGATTCGAAGAGCCGGTTGATGGAATTACACTCATTCAGGAGTATATCCAATCACCAGAATCCTATATTACAAGAGCAGAGTTTGTTGGTGGAAAATACGTGTATTCTGTACGGGTTGATACTTCTGAAGGGTTTGAGCTTTGCCCGGCAGATGCTTGTCAAATTGGTGATCTGTTTTGCCCAATTGGGGAAGAGGTAGAAGTTCGTCCTAAGTTTGAAATAACAGAAGACGTTGACCAAGAATTAATAAAGCGGTATGAAGCTTTTCTAAAAGCTGTAAAAATCGATGTAGCTGGAATTGAATTTATAAAAAATGCCGCCGGTGAAGTATTCACCTATGACGTTAACACAAACACAAACTACAACTCCGATGCCGAAGCCAAAGCAGGCAAATACGGAATGCTAGAACTTGCAAAATTTCTCGGAGAAGCTCTGTAAGTAACACAGGGACGGTTCCACTGGTTCTTTGTTATTTTTCAATTAAAGAGAAACAAAGGGTAGCTCTAATGCTACCCTTTGTTTGCTTTTACCGTATAAATTTTAAATAAAATATACGCGATGGCTGATAGGAATATACCTGAGATATAAGGTAAACCAACTGAGACTGAGTAGAGCAAGCCACCTAGAATTGGTCCGAGAATTCTTCCAAGTGAATCGAAGGAAGACAATAATCCCGTAACACTTCCATGACCAGTCTTGGAACGTTTCGTTAATAAAGCGGATACTGCAGGGCGAATAACGCCATTTCCAACTCCGAAGACTGTCAGGAATATTGCGGCGGTCAGGAAGTTTTTCGTGAATAAAATAAGGAAGAAACCTATTGCAGACACGAATATCCCGATTTGGATGACAAAGCCTTCACCGAAACGCTTGGTCAATCTTCCAACTAGCCCACCTTGTACGATCGCTCCGGCGAGCCCCATAATCATAAAAATATAACCGAGTTCAGTTGTCCCTAAGCCAGCTTTTTCCGCGGCAAAATAGGCAAAGGTGGCCTCAAGACCAGACAGAGATAATGTGATAAAGAGTGAAAGAAAAAACAGAACAGATTCCGGGCCGTTGACTGCTTTTAAGAGACTCGTTCTTTTTCTCTCTGTTTCGTGCCTTTCCTCTTTTGGCAATGATTCTTTAAGAACGAACATCACTAGGAAGAAAGTTATTAAAGATAAGGTTCCGGCTATATAAAAAGGCATTTGTAAGTCCGTTTTAGAAAAAATGCCACCAATCGCTGGTCCAAAAATAAATCCAAGACCAATCGATGCACCAATGACGCCCATTCCTTTTCCACGGTCTTCATCAGAGGTAATATCGGCAGCATACGCCATGACGGTTGGCATATTTGCGGCTGAAAGGAAGCCCCCGATGATTCTAGCTGCAAACAACATCCATAGCTCTGTAGATAAGGCCATTAAAAAGAATGAAACGGCAAGGCCAAAAATACCAATCATGATAACTGGCTTACGTCCAATCCGGTCTGAAATTCTTCCCCACATGGGTGCAAACAAGAATTGCATTAAGGAATAGACAGCCATGAGTAGACCTAATTCAGTTGGTGAAGCACCAAGGTCTTCTGCATAAAAGGGGATAACAGGAATAATGATTCCGAACCCGACATAAACCAAAAACATAACGGCAAAAAGAATCGGTAACGCTTTTTTTGTATCCAAATTATGTCACTCCAGTATGATAGCTTACCTTCCTATAATAAATTAAATGACAACAATTTGCGAGTCGTTGAAGGGGGAAGTTATAAAAAAGTTAACAAAAAAAGCACCTTCAAAATGAAGATGCTTTATTCGGTCTAATTTTAATTAGTTCATTATACGTTTTACACGACCGTTAAAAGTATTTTTCCAATATCCAGAAGTCATATCAGCAATAGCAACACCTGTAGAGGATTGAGATCCAATAAATTTACCCCCACCGATGTAAATTCCAACGTGACCATCCGTTTTATACGTATTAAAGAATACTAGGTCACCAGGTTTCATGTCGCTGACTGAAACGGCTGTACCTTGGTTTTTCAGTGAATCCGTGCTAGCACCAACACTTACTCCAGCTTGTGAGAATGCCCAGTGTACAAAGCCTGAACAGTCAAAACGACCGTTTGCAATGTCATAAGCACTTCTTCCACCACCAAATACATATACGGAGTTACCGATGTATTTATATCCCGCGTTAATGACGGTACTGATTGATCCTGTTACCTTTGGTGTTGAAGTTGGTACTGCAGGAGCAGATGCAGTTGGTGTAGATGATGATGTTGATGTCGAATTAGTTGATGTAGTAGTAACAGCAGGTGTAGCTGCAATCATACTTGCACGAAGGTCTTCGATATCAGCTAATGTTTTTTGTTCTTTTGATTGCAAGGAAGCCTTTAATGCATCGTTTTGAGCTTTTTGGTCTTCAATTTGACCCTGCATGGCTACCAATTCTTCTTTCTTACTATTTAAAGAAGTTAACGTTTCTTGAATGGTATCTTGTTTTTCTTTTACTAGATTGATAGCTTCCGCTTGTTCGTCGATTATTTTTTGATCAGCCTGCATAATGGTAGAGACTGCACTAACACGATTAATAAAATCTGAGAAGTTTTGAGCACCAAAAATGACATCTAGGTAGCTGATTGTTCCACCAGATTCCTGCATCATGCGAGCACGCTCTTTAAGAATCTCATTACGTGCTTCAATTTCTTTTTCGAGTTGGTCAATCTCAGCTTGAAGAGTATGTACTTGTGCTTCAGACTTTTTGATTTCCTCTTCAGTTTGAGCGATCATTTTACGGTTATCTTCAATTGCTTGGTCAACTTTTGCAATTTGTGCGTTTAATTCTTTCAAAGCAGTTTGTGTTTCAGAAAGATCACTTTGAAGTGTACTTATCGTATTTGCACTAGTTTGTATCACATATGGAGAAAAGGCACTTATCATTAAAGTGGCGCTTAAGGTTACGAGTGTCTTTTTCAAAATTATTCCTACTTTCTTACTAATCTACTTAGTCTATTACGTAGTTTTTACTATCCCATATTATCATATATTTCTATGAATTTCTCCATTTGTCGCGAAATTGTTACATTTTGTTAAAATTGTAATGTTTCAAAACCCAATAGAATAAAGGATTGTAATAAAGGAACCTCACTTTTAATGTCGAAATAAATTTGTAATAAACGTAATTTCATCTGATAGATTGCAGTGGAATTCTCCTACTTTGGTCGGGTGAGAGGGTCATCATTCCTACTATAGAATGGCATTAAGGGGGCAAAAAAGGGGTGGGATAAGACGCTAAAAAAGATTAGATTGAAAAGTATGGATCAATTAGCGTCTTGAATTCAGGCCTATATCCCTTCAAACTCTTTGATTCTATTTTTTAAGTGATTAGGAATAGGTGCTGCCTTTTTTGTAACATTGTTGTAATTTACCTGTACCGTTTCGGATTCGACTAGAATATCGTCATCGCGTTTAATAATGGTTTCGAGGGTAAGGCTAGAACTTCCTACTTTTTTAACACGAACATACACCTTTAGTAAGTCATCGAGCAAGGCTGGTTTTTTGTACTCAATCGTGCTTTTAACAAGGACCGGCTCAAAATGGGATGATTGAGGATTTGTGAGCCAATCTGGACTTAGTATTTCACGCATGTACTCAGTAAAGCCGATATCGATATATGTAAGATAATGCGCATTAAATACAATTTTTTGTCCATCGATTTCAGAATATCGGACGCGAATGGTATGTGAGAATTTAAAATGTTCCATGTGGGATACCTCCTTTTTAAAGAGTATATTCTGCAAAGCAGGTTCTTTTCCTGCATAATGGATAGTAAAAGACTGATAATATAGAAAGGTCGTACATGAAAATGAATTTTACACAAATGAAGGGGATTTTACAGTCTTATATAGTTGCGAGTGTTGGAGGCATGTTGTTCTATTTATTACATTTTCCAATCCCATGGATACTCGGACCAATGACGTTCATGATTTTATACAAAGCGATTACTCATCAAAAAATGGTTGTATCAACGAGATTATATAACCTTGGACTTGCAACATTAGGAATCTACTTTGGATTATCCTTTACAAAGGAAACCTTTATTATCGTATATCCTTATATCATCCCGTTTTTATTCACGACCATTTTGCTATTAACAGTTAGCGTTCTAAATAGTATTTTTGTGACCCGTTTTATTAAAATTGACCCGATGACAAGCGTTTTCGGATCGATTCCTGGGGGACTTTCAGAGATGGTAGCGGCAAGCCATTCGTTAATAGCAAATTCAGCAATGGTGACCATATTTCAAACGGTGCGCTTGCTAACGGTCGTGTTTATGGTTCCGTTTATTGTAACCCACTGGTTCATTGCGGGTGCAGGAAATGCATTTGAGGTAACAAAAAATATCAGCAGTGTTCCGTTCTACGCATATGTATGGTTTGGATTAGCGCTATTGGTAGGGTGGTTCCTTCGAGATAAGTTGCCAGCTGCTTATGTCATTGGCCCACTTGCAGTTACGGCGATCCTTGGTGTCGCAGGAGTAGGTCTGCCAAGTATCCCACCATGGTTTTTGATTCTTGCCCAAATTACGGTTGGGATGAGGATGGGGAATAATATCAATTTGAGAGATTTAAAGATTGGTGGAAAATATTGTGGAGTTTATTTTGTACTTACAGTGTTTTTGCTAGCAATATCATTTGGATTAGGTTATGTCTTTGCTATTTTCTCAGACTTGGATTTACCAACAGCACTTCTAAGTTTGGCGCCAGGTGGGTTAGTAGAGATGGTGTTAACGGCTACAGCAATAGGAGCAGATCCAGCTGTCGTAAGTTCACTACAACTCATCCGTCTATTATTCATCATATTACTTGTTCCAAGCTTTTTAAAATGGATGTTTACTAGGAAGGAAAAAGCTGCCGCATGATGAAAACAGGGATTCAAACAAACGTTTAATTGAAGTATGTATCCTTTACAGATCAAGGGGGGCACTTTAAACAAGCGTTTGATTAAAAAACGCTTCAACTCTATTGTTTTGTAAGCAAAAATTCAAACAAACGCTTGATTGAAAATTGAAACCCATGTGTACCAAGGGACAGGACGCTAAACAAACGTTTGATTAAAAAATATTATGTCAACTAAAATAGTGTATGAAAGCAAAAAAGGAGCCATATCAAAATGGCTCCTTTCATGCGAATAAATTAAGCTCCCCATTCCTCTTTTGAAGGACCGTAAACACCAGGAACCTTCAATTCTGCTTGACGCATAAGGATTGTCATTTGTCCACGGTGGTGAATTTGGTGGGTATTCACCATTTTTAGCGTTGCCCCTTTTGGCATTTGTTGACCAAAGATATCCGCTACTTCTTTTAAGCTTTCGTCATTCCATTGATCTTTCAATGCAGAAATAAAATTTTCATTCGTTTTTCGATAGCCATCAGCAATTTCTTTTGCAGAAGCTGGGACTGCCTCACCGTTTGCACCTTCAAACTGGAGTCCAGTTAATGAAATAATATGATGGAGTGAAGTCACAACATGCCATGCTAGTTCACCTAATGTACGGTGTCCAGGTGCAACCGCTTGAGACAAGGATTCATCGGTTAAAGCATCTAAAATTTTTTGTGTTGCTCCGCCTTCGTATTGCCAATCTTGAACAAATTCGTCAATTGTATGGTACATATGTATTCCTCCTAAAAATATGGTTACTACCATTATACTTCATGCACATGTAAAAACCATTTTAAACGCATTGACATGAATTTTTGTAAAGATGATGTTTAATCCTTCAATTACCTGTAAAATAGAATAAAATACTAGATTTATACGACAAAGGATGTTGAAGGTGAAGGATATAACAATTGGCTCACTCTTAGACGTGATTGGGGAATTGTTCTCAGACGAAATTTCGATAGCGGTTTCAAATACAAAGGAATATGTCTATTATCGACCAAGTAAACGTATTGATCTTAAAATAAAACCAGGTGATAAGGTAAAAGAGGGGACTATCGCCTATAAAGCGATTACCTCCAAACAAAAGGCTTCCGAATTTATTAATCGGGATGTATTTGGTATACCTTATCATGGAATGGCTGTACCTTTTTTTCACGGTAATGAGTTAGAGGGATGTGTCACAGCAATCTACCCAGCCTTAACAGATGGAAAATCGGTTGTGACCGTGAAATCTCAAGATGGCTGGATTCCCATTCCATTTTCTGAATGTCTGTATCTGGAGGCGAAGGATAAGAAGACCCATGTATACACAAACGACTTCTCCGGAACACATAAGTACTCCTTACAGGAATTCGAATATACGTTGCCAAAGGACTCTTTTATCCGATGCCACCGGTCGTTTATCGTGAATGTCAATCAAATAAAAGAAATTCACCCTGATACCCATTCGACGTTCGTCCTAGAAATGAACAATGGAGCACGAGTTCCAGTTAGTCAAAACTATTCTAGCTATTTTCGAAAACTATTAGGGTTCTAATTTTCTAGAAAAAGAACAAATCTGCTGCTTTAGGGATTTGTTCTTCTTTTTTATCGGATTTTATTGTTCTTTACTCCAGAAATCCCTAATCATATAGCGATTCCATGTAAAATTATCTTAATATTCAATTTCATAAAGGGGATGGGAGAAATGAATAACAAACTAGATCGCATTAAGGATGCCCGTCTGCATGACCGTGTTGTTACACCGGAAGAAGCGGCAGAATGGATCGAGGACGGTATGACGTTAGGACTTAGTGGCTTTACACGTGCGGGTGATGTGAAAGCGGTTCCATTTGCGCTTGTGAAACGTGCTGAGACCGAACCATTAAAAGTCAATGTTTATACAGGAGCATCATTAGGCTCTGATGTTGATAAATTATTTGCAGAAGCAGGAATTTTAGGTAAGCGTTTACCGTTCCAGGCTGATCCAACAATGAGGAAGGGAATTAACCAAGGGGACTTCTTATTTGTAGACCAACACTTATCACATACATCAGAATTAATACGTTCAGATGTGATGGATGTCGATATCGCAATTTTGGAAGCGGTTGCGGTAAAAGAAGATGGTTTAATCATTCCAACAACTTCGATCGGAAACTCATTAACTTTTGCTCAGCATGCTAAATCAATTATCATTGAAATCAATCTTGCGCAAACACCAGAGCTCGAGGGAGTTCATGATTTATATGCACCTGGTAAGCAAGGAGAGAGAGAGCCGATTCCTTTAACAAAGTCAGACGACCGAATTGGCTTACTTGGAATTAAAGTGGATGTTGAAAAAATAAAAGGAATTGTGTTTACAGAGCAAACTGATTCACCTTCAACAATCGTACCACCTGATGAAGAAACAGAAATAATGGCACAGCATCTATTAACATTTTTACGTAAAGAAGTTGAAGCAGGACGTTTAACTGAGAAGCTTGCACCTTTACAATCTGGTATTGGCTCTGTAGCAAACGCGGTTCTTCACGGTATGCTTGATTCGGAGTTTACGGATTTAGAGGTCTATTCTGAGGTACTACAGGATGCGGTATTTGACTTAATGGATGCCGGCAAAGTAAACTTTGCTTCCTGCTGTTCAATCACTCTATCAGAAGAGAAAATGAAAAAGGTATTTTCGAACTTTGACAAATATCGTGACCGATTGATCATGAGACCTCAGGAGATTTCAAATCATCCTGAAATCATTCGCCGTCTCGGATTAATTTCCATTAACACGGCGTTAGAACTTGATATTTACGGAAACGTGAATTCAACACATGTGCTTGGTACAAAGATGATGAACGGAATTGGTGGGTCTGGTGACTTTGCTCGAAACGCTCGCCTAGCGATTTTTGTGACGAAGTCTATTGCCAAAGGCGGAAAGATTTCAAGTATTGTTCCATTCGTTTCCCATGTCGACCATACAGAGCATGATGTAGATGTCATCGTTACAGAGCAAGGATATGCAGATTTACGGGGCCTTGCACCAAGAGAACGTGTAGAATTGCTCATCGAAAACTGTGCACATCCAATGTACAAACAGCAGCTACGTGAATACTATGAAGAAGCTCTAACAAGAGGGGGGCAAACACCTCACGTGCTAGAAAAAGCATTCTCGTGGCACACAAACTTTGCCCAAACAGGCACTATGTTGCAAAAGGAATTAGTGGAAGCGTGAAATTAGTAGCCGTATAAAGAAGAAATTCTTTATGCGGCTTTTTTGGTGGGCGATGAAAGGGATTGGGTATGAGAACTTTGTTTTGATTCCTTTTCAATGAAGCGATGAAGAGGATTAGGCAGTGATTCCTTGCTTCAATTCCCGTTCATTGACGTGATGAAGAGGATTAGGAGGAGGTTTCCCGCATCGATTCCCGTTCATTGGCGTGATGAAGAGGATTAGGCAGGAGTTTCCTGCATCGATTCCCATTCATTGACGAGATGAAAAGGATTAGGAGCAGGTTTCCCGCATCGATTCCCGTTCATTGACCCGATGAAGAGGATTGGGCAGGAGTTTCATGCTTCATTTCCCTTTCATCAACCGGCCGAAAAGGATTTGTCGCGGCTTCCACGCACCTTTTCCTCTTCATAGTAACAATGAAAAGAATTCGGTCATGATAAGCCCCTTAAGTCGAGGTCCGATAAGCCTAGGATCCAGCCACCCAAAACATCTCTAGCTCTCCATCCCCCAATAATCTAGGTCAAAAGTAATATGTCCCACCACTTGCAATCATGATACGATTAACAAAAAGTGAATAGGGAAGAGGGGTAAAATGAAGCAAATCAAGGCATTTGTTGGCTGCTTTTTCATCGCGGTGTCGGCCTTTTTATATGCCACAAAACACATTACGGCTGCAATCATATCATCCAATATCAATCGCCCGGACGTAAACTACTATGAAGGTGCCTATAAGCTTGTTGGTTTCGGGATCAATTTTTGGATCTTCATATCCTTACTTGTTGGAGTCGTCATGATCATTAGCCTACTCACACAAGAAGTATCATTCCCATTTAAAAAGAAACAAACAATCGAAGAAAATCCCCACCCGTGAATGGATGGGGATTTAGTAATAATTTTTTAAAAAGGCTTCAAAATCATTAACGCTATGACAATCAAAAAGATTGTGTTCTCAATATGCTCCACTCTAAATAAAGCCTTTGCCAAAGGATAGTATTCTGCAGGAATGTCTTCCCCTTGATGTGATTCCAATAACGCTTTTACTGGTTTTGATTTAGGCGTAAGAGCAAATGGCCCCATTGCCAACGCAACAAGAAAGAGCAGTAAACTTGTTACGTACCACCCCATTTTAAATAAATACGGATTGATTGCCCCCATTAAAAGACCGGTCACAAGCAGGAGAATACCTCCAATCATGACAAAAATATGGAGTTTATGTCTGATTGCGTAAGAATGTCGAAGTTCAGTCATTGTGTCTCCCGACTTCACAACGGTTGTTAAAATAAAGCCAGGTCCCATTCCAAGGATGGCTGAAAAAATATGTATGAAAACAAGTACTTGATAAATGACATCCACTCGATGGAAACCCCCATTCACAACATATTTCACTACTAATGATAGCACTTTACTAAAAAAAACAAGTGATGTACCTCACAATTCTCCAATCATTATCTTACTATTTTGTGACAGTGGGTTTCCAGTAAGAAATACGTGATATAATAGAAAAGGTTTTAGAAAGTAAAGAAAGGGGGGCAATATTGATGAACAAAATCAAGAAATTTTTATATATTGTCTTAGGTTTTCTTTTTTTGGGTCTTGGAGCAGTAGGCATTGTGCTGCCACTCATCCCAACAACGCCCCTGTTACTGCTTGCTTCCTTCTTTTTTGTAAAGGGATCGGACCGTTTTGATCGTTGGTTTAAAAGCACTAGCTTATATAAAAAGTATTTAGAAGGCTTTGTGAAGCGACGTGAAATGACGCTACGACAGAAGTTAACGATTCTATTAACCGCAGATGCGATGATTGCAGTTCCATTTATAATTCTTGATAGCATTGCTGTAAAACTACTGTTAGTCGCGGTTGTTATTTATAAATACTACTACTTCATCACAAAAATAAAAACTGTGGCACCAGAAATAAGTGCGATACATGAACAGGGACTTGTTGAAAAAACAAGCCATAAATAAACGTTAAAACCCTTGTCAATCATAGCGATGACAAGGGTTTTTTGTTAATCCTCTAGCTTGCTAAACTCATGGACCCACACTTTCATCTGAGGGAGCCATGGCATCCCCGGATGGTATGATAGAATCGATTCTTTATATTCATCAACCGTATTGAAGCCTTCTCTTTTTGCGTCCTCATCTGTGAGCTCTCCAAGGGATTGCTCGTATACGTGGTCAATTCTAAATGATTGACCTTCAAGGGTCATAATTTCCCCAACATCTGCATATCTGCCATTTCTACGTGTAGCTGTTTTTTTACCCTCAAGAACCTTTTTGATGTCTGATTCCATTGTGACAAGGCGTTCAATCGAACATGTTTTAGCTGGTAGTTCGTTATTAGGTGTAGTCATTTCCTAGCTCCTTTCGATTCACGTTATGAACGAATGATTTTCTTACCATTCACCTTTCATTATAACAGTGTGTCAATTAGGCTGTCTTTCGGTCAAAATACCTTCTTAAGCCTTCCCCTAAAATGGTGAATGTAAACATTGTAAAGGAGATTGCTATACATGTCCAAAATGGGATCCAAATGGAACTGAGCATGTCTTTTTTAGCTTGCCCGAGTAAGGTTGGCCAATTTAGACTTGTGTTAATCATTTCCCCAACACCATAATTCGTTTGAACAAACACTTGGGAAAGGAACACGCCAAAAATGCCAAGCTGCGCAATTAATAAGCAGGTTCTTCCGATATCAATGAAGAAATTAACCATAATTGCTGGATATGTATTCGGTAAAATATTCCCTAAAGCAAGTCTAAGCGGGGAGATTCCTACGGTAATTCCAGCCTCAATATAAGGTTTTCTTACAATTCGTTGTGTTTCCTCACGAATGATATGACTTACTTTTCCAACCTCAATTAATGCTAAAAGTAAAACTGACCACCATAACCTGTTATCGTTCATAACAAGTGCTGGTATGGCTAATAAAAGCAACGCAGAAAAAATGATTGGAATACTTGAAAAGACATTATTCCAAGTTGTAACAATCCAGGAAATCGGATTGTTTTTTCTGGTAGCGAGTAACCCAAGCGGGATCGCAATTAGGTAGCGTAGGACAACAATTCCTATTATGATTTTCAACGTGTCCTTTGCGCCAACAATTAAAACACTTAACAAGTCTCTTCCTTCATGGTCTGACCCAAAAGGAGGCTGCTGTTCAGGGGTAAATGGTGCTTTAAGCAAGTTCTTTCCACCATCTAAGAAACGAATTCTTCCTTCTTCAATACCTTCTTTTACATATGGCAAATGAGGTCCCGCAAACGTAACAAGAAGTAAGATACCCAACATAATTAAGCCAGTGATTAAAAACCAATTTCGATTCAACTTAGGACACCCCCTTATTTCGGATCCAATCTCATTTTGATGACTTGACTAATAATATGGGCAACCATCACCATCATAAGAAAGCTTATACAAATCCCAATGATTAAACCACGTTCATCGGCCCCGCCACCTGGTGGGATAAAATTTGTGTAGCCAATTGCAGTAAATAACCGATAAGCAGCGCCCTGATAACCTAGTAAATATTCGACAACCAATAAGTTTGATAGAACAAATACCATAATCGATTGCAGATGACTTGAAACCGTGATGAAACATGATCTCATCATATGGTTAAGGAGAACTCTATTTTTTGTAAAGCCTTTAGCGAAGGCTACCTGAATATATGGTTCCCGATCCTGGGTAAGCAGGGAAACAGATGTTATTCTCGCAACATACAGCATTGGCGCAATGGAGATAAGAATACTAGGTGCAATAAACTTCCACCAGGCCTCGGTACCCATGATGCTAAAATCAGGAATATATAATAGAATAAAATAGCTTAAACAGATGGTGATAAAAAAGTCAGGTACCCCCGATAAAAACCAGGTGGCGCCACTTCCTAGAAAGCTTTTTTTCGTATTCGTAAACCGGTAATCCAGTATCCCCTTTAATACCCCGAACACAATGCTAAGAATATATCCAATCAAGATAATCTTGAGGCTTCTTGGGAAAAATTTCGCGATTTCATCCTCGGCTGATAAAGTCGCAAACTTCGTGCCTCCAAGACTCTTATTCTCATATACATTCTTTAAAAACGTACCTACATTTGTAGCATATTCCTTCAAATTAAAATGATAGGAATACACAACTGTCATCGCCTTACCATCCATTTCAATGCTAGGTTCGCGAGGGAAAAGAACAAATAAAAATACACATAAGAACACACACAAATAGATCGCAAAAATCTTCCCGAACTCCTTGACAACCCCCACAATAACACCTCTCTTTTCGAAAATACCTACTATTCTAAATATATTCGAAATTCAAGCCCATGTCACCCGATTTTTGTCGATTGGTTTAGTTCTAACGTCCTGATTGAGGTTCATAAAATATAAGGAGTAAGGCGTAGATAGTGGGGAATTGTCAATTCAATGTTTCTTTTAGACTATCAATGTGCTAATATAGTAAAAAAATGAATTGTTTAAATTTTGTAAAAATAGAAAGGGGTTACATACGTGAAAAAAGTAACGGTTTTTTCAATTCTGCTTGCTTTTCTATTCTTAGCAGCCTGTGGAACGAGTGATACGAGTGGGACAGGCGGAGAAAAAGATGGAGAAGACGCAGGTAAAAAAACACTTAAGGTCATGACAGATGCGGCCTATGCTCCATTCGAGTTCATGGAGGGGGACAAAATTGTTGGTTTTGAAATCGATGTTCTAAAAGCTGTAGCTGAGGAAGCAGGTTACGAACTCGATATCAAACATACTGGTTGGGATCCCATTTTCGTTGAATTAAACAAAGGGTCCTATGACATGGCGATATCATCCATTTCAATTACTGAAGACCGTGAAAAGGAATATCTATTTACGATACCTTTCTTCTTATCAACAAACAAAATCATGATTCCAGAAGATAGCGACATCAAAACGGCTGAAGATCTAAAGGGGAAAAAGGTAGCGGTTCAAGCTTCTACAACTGGTCATTTTGCGGTTGAAAAGGTATTAGGTGAAAAGCACCCTGATATTAAAGCTTTTGAAAATAATAACCTAGCCATCCTTGAGCTTGATAGCGGCGGTGCGGATGCGGTTGTAGCCGATAACGGTGTTATTGAATACTATGCCGCGCAAAACCCAGACAAAAACCTAAAGGTTGTTGGAGACAAAGATACGTTTGATGCGGAGTTTTATGGAATGATGTTCCCTAAGGGCAGTGACGACTTAAAAGCCGATTTTGATAAGGCAATTGAAGCAGTTATCGAAAGCGGAAAATACACAGAAATTTATAAAGAATGGTTTGGTACAGAGCCAGATTTAGAAGCTCTTAAGGCAGAACAAGAAGCCTCAAAATAAGGAGAACAAAATTGCGTAACGACACAACGTGTTACGCAATTTTTGACTTTATAATTTAATCATACAGGGGGACGCAGCATGGATTTTAAGTTTGATATTCTCATTGACTACCTTCCCTATTTTGGGCAAGGGACATTAGTGACCATCGGTTTATCAATTGCTGGAATTTTGCTTGGGACAATCCTAGGCTTATTTATTGGGCTTGGAAAAATGATTCGAAATAAATGGGTGGCGTTTCCATTTGTTTGTTATGTGACGTTCTTCCGAGGGACACCACTTCTCGTTCAAATCTTTTTAGTTCACTTCGGAGTTGTTCCATTATTTTTAGGAGGAACAAACGGAATTGTTGCAGGTGTGATCGCACTTACTTTAAATGCGTCCGCATACATAGCAGAAATTTTTAGAGCAGGCATTCAGTCCCTTGACCGTGGACAAATGGAAGCCGCACGATCTTTAGGTATGACACATGCGCAAGCTATGAGATACGTCATAATCCCGCAAGCCTTTAAGCGGATGATTCCTCCATTAGGAAATGAATTTGTGATTCTCATAAAAGATTCATCCCTTCTTTCAGTAGTAGCGACTCCAGAAATCATGCATTGGGGAAGGATGATGATGGGACAGCATGCCCGCGTGTGGGAGCCATACTTGATGGCAGCCTTCATTTATTTAATTCTCACTCTTTCATTGACAATTCTATTAAACTATCTAGAAAAGAGGTTGAAAACTGAATGATAAAAATAAACAATATAAAGAAATCGTTTGGGAAAAATGAGGTGCTCAAAGGAATCTCAGTCGAAATCGAACCCCAGGAAGTTGTCGTAGTCATTGGACCCTCAGGCTCTGGAAAATCAACCTTTTTACGCTGTATAAATTTATTAGAAACCATCAATGAAGGGCATGTCTATATTGAGGGAATCGATATCACGGATAAAAAAACAAACATCAATCAAATAAGAACAGACGTCGGAATGGTGTTTCAGCAGTTTAATCTTTTCCCTCATAAAACGGTGATGGAAAACATCATGCTTTCTCCGTTGAAGGTAAAAAAGGTCTCCAATGAAAAAGCATATAATAAAGGGATGGAACTTTTAAAAAAGGTAGGTCTTGCTGAAAAAGCAGATGCCTATCCAGATTCCTTGTCCGGCGGACAAAAGCAACGTGTGGCGATTGCAAGAGCACTTGCAATGGAGCCGAAAATTATGCTTTTTGATGAACCGACCTCTGCTCTTGATCCGGAAATGGTTGGAGAGGTTTTGGAGGTTATGAAGCAGTTGGCGCGAGAGGGAATGACCATGGTCGTTGTAACCCACGAAATGGGTTTTGCGCGTGAAGTTGGTGACCGTGTCCTCTTTATGGACGATGGCCATATCGTGGAGGAAAACAAACCAAAAGAACTGTTCGAAAATCCTCAGCATGTTCGTACAAAAGCATTTTTAAGTAAAATACTTTAACCCTGGCACATGGTGTGTCAGGTATTTCTTTGATTGGGAGGCTAAAAAATGGACATGATTGAAAAAGCGATTGTGGTTGCAAGTAAGGCACATGATGGGCAATATCGAAAGCTCACCAATATTCCATACATCACACATCCGCTTAGTGTCGGTCTGATTTTAATGAAAGTAAATGCACGTGAGGAGCTGATAGCGGCTGGAATCCTACACGATACAGTAGAGGATACTGAGCTTACTTTAGAAGATATAAGAGACGATTTCGGTGACGAGGTTGCAACACTTGTGGAAGGTTGTTCAGAGCCCGATAAATCTCTACCTTGGGAAGCAAGAAAAGAGCATACTATTTCATTCCTGCGGACGGCTTCAGAAGACACTCGAACCGTCGTATGTGCGGATAAACTTCATAATATCCGGTCCATTATCCACGATTACCAAGAAAAGGGCGATCAAGTTTGGCAAAGGTTTAGTCGCGGTAAGGAAAAACAAGAATGGTATTACCGAAACATCGTCGAAAGCCTTGGACATGCCTCAACTTTTCCATTAGTAGAAGAACTAAAAAAAGAAGTCGATACATTGTTTAGTTAATGTCTCAAAGGGTATCTTTGGGGCTTTTTTATATGGGCCGAAAAGATGTGTTTGTCCGGTATTCTAATTTCCGAGCACCTCCAAAATGTGTAACTTTAACATTAATAAGGTGCAATTTCCTCTATAATGGAAATAGAAAGCCCAAACTAAGGGAGGGTCAGTAATGAATGTGATCGAACTTCAGAACCTAACAAAGATGTATGGAAAAGCTCGCGGTATCGAGGATATTAGCTTTCATGTTGAAGAAGGGGAGATTTTCGGATTTATCGGACCGAATGGCGCTGGTAAATCGACAACGATCCGCACCATGCTATCACTCATTTATCCAACAAGTGGGAGTGCTAAAATTTTTGGAAAGGATTCAATCAATTTCTCATCTGAAATTAAAAAGGAAATAGGCTATTTACCATCAGAAGTTTTTTACTATGACAATATGAAAGTGAAGGATTTGCTCAAGTATTCTGCCAGCTTTTATAAAAAAGATTGTACGAAGCGAATGAATGAGTTGGCTGAAATTATGGAGCTTGACCTTAATCGTAAAATTGATGATTTATCTCTAGGAAACAAGAAAAAGGTCGGAATCGTTCAGGGACTGCTACACGAACCAAAGCTTGTTATTCTAGATGAACCGACGAGTGGACTCGACCCTCTGATGCAACAGCGCTTTTTTGACTTGCTTGAGGAGGAAAATAAAAAAGGCGTGACGATTCTTTTCTCCTCTCATATTTTGAGTGAGGTTCAACGTCTTTGCGATCGAGTGGCTATTATTAAAGAAGGAAAAATTATAACGGTTGAGAAGATAAGTACATTAAAAGATAACAATTTTAAGAGATTTACAGTTGAAACGGCACATCCAATAGATAAGAGTTATTTCTCCATTCTTGGTGTGAATAATTTAGAAGTGAATAACAAGGAAGTAAGCTTCCTGTTCAAGGGTGATATCAATACAGTGATGGAGAAAATCGCTGGAATCGAGATTACCAACTTATCTGTTACGGAGCCAGACCTCGAAGAGATCTTCATGCATTATTACGAGAAGGAGGCCTAAACCGTTATGAATGTCTTTTTTCATGAAGTAAGGGCCTATCGAAAAACGACCATCATTTGGACATTGTCACTAGTCGGGGTGATGGCATTGTTCATGTCCATGTTTCCGACGATTGCAAAGGACATTGAGGAGTATCAAAAGGTGTTAGATGGTTTTCCTGACGCAATGAAACAAGCATTAGGACTCCAGGTCGAAACCTTTGGGTCGGTTCTTGGATTCTACTCCTATGTATTTGTGTATATCAGTCTATGCGGGGCGATCCAAGCAATGAATTTTGGTACGGCAATCGTCTCGAAGGAAGTAAGAGAGAAGACAGCTGATTTCTTGCTAACAAAGCCAATTACTCGAAAAGCCATTTTAACAGCAAAAATGATAGCAGCATTCACATCCATTTTGTTTACAAGCCTTGTATATATAGTTGCCGCATGGCTTGTGGTAGATGTGGTTGCGACGGATGACTATAGTATAAAAGCATTTTTTCTAATTTCCCTATCCTTGTTTTTATTGCAAGTTATTTTTTTAGGGATTGGAATTTTCCTGTCGGTATTCCTTCCTAAGATCAAATCGGTTCTCTCGGTTTCGTTGGCGACGGTTTTTGCATTTTTTATTATTGGGATGCTTAGTTCAACAGGTGGAGAAGGATTTAAACGGTATTTGTCTCCTTTTAAATATTTTGATTCCTCCTATATAATGAAGCACTCAAGTTATGAGGGAGTGTTTTTATTAGTAGGATTAGGAATCGTGTTAATGGCGACCATTGCAAGCTTTTTCCACTATACGAAAAAGGATATTCATTCTGTTTGAGGGGGGAGGTTTTTACGATGAATGTATTCTTAAGGGAATTGAAGGCGTACCGTAAGTCCCTTATTATTTGGAGCGTTGGCATTGTCCTGCTTATTTTAATGGGCAAGACGGAGTACTCGAGCCTTTCTTCGTCAGGTCAATCCTTGAATGAACTGATTGAGTCGATGCCAAAAGCGTTACAGGCGCTTATGGGGACTGGGACGCTAGATGTATCGACGCCGATTGGGTATTTTTCAATATTATATTTATATTTGCTATTGATGGCTACAATCCACGGGGCAATGATGGGTGCGTCAATCATTGCAAAAGAGGAGCGAGACAAAACCTTTGAATTTCTTTTTGTAAAACCTATTACTCGAACAAAGGTCATTACGATGAAACTTGTGGCCGGATTTGTTAATCTTGTCGTTTTGAATGTTGTTACAACTGTTGCGACGATCGTTATATTCGAAATGCATAATGAAATTCCGGACATATTCATGTTGATGGGTGGAATGTTCATTTTACAGGTTTTATTTTTAATGATTGGCTCTGCACTAGCGTCTATTATTCGCAATCCGAGGAGTGCAGCACCGATTGCAACGGGGATCTTACTGTTGACCTTTATTTTGTCGATTGTGATTGATTTAAGTGAAAAACTGGAAAACCTTACATACATCGTGCCATTTAAGTATTTTGCTGCGAAAGATATGTTGACCGGGGATGGGTTTGAAGCGGTGTTTGTGATTATTTCCCTTAGCTTAATCGCCATTCTCACCGTAGTTACGTTTATTTTTTATAAAAAGAGAGATTTGAACGTATAAAAAAGGAGCTTTTTTAAGCTCCTTTTACGCATCTTTATAAGTAAGATTGATCATCGGTACGCCTAAAAAGCGCTTAATAGCTAGGGCGCACGCACCCATTTGTACGGCTTTCTTTCCAAAGGTTGAGACCGATAATTGGCGATAATGAATAATAGAAGAGTTTAGGTGTTCTTCTATTTTTTTGATGGAGTCCGGGAAAAGACGCAGGATTTCACCATCAAGAACAATTGTATCCGGGTTGTACATATTAATCATGTTATTTAAACCAATCGAAAGGTAGTAGATAAATTGCTCAAGACGTTCACTGATGTCCTCGTCACCTTCTTCAACTAGTCTTTGCAAATCATCGTATGAAAAAGAAGAAAGTTCTTTTTCAGCTTTTATGTGGTCTAGGAAGACAGATTCTGAGGCATATTGTTCCCAACAGCCTTCATTGCCACAAGGACAGGGTCTCCCATGTGGGACGATAATCATATGACCGATTTCACCAGCGAAGCCATCATTTCCCCTAAAAAAATGATTGTCCACAATCATTCCAAGCCCAATTCCAGAATAAATCGTGGTACACAGGAGGCTATTGGTTTCATGATGGTGAAAGACCCTTTCGGCAAAAGCAGACATATTCGCGTTGTTTTCAATTTGAATGTTGAGGCTACACGCTTTTTCAAGGTCTGCCTTCAAATCGACGGACCGCCACTGGAAGCGAGGCACGAAATGAATTTTTTCATCCTTTCCAACAAGTCCATGAATGGCAATGACGACACCGATAATGCCGTAACGGTTATCATTGAACTCTTTATCCAATAAATTAATTTGTTCAATTAAAATTTGCAGAATGTAGTCATAGTCAAGACTAGTGCAATCCGTAGTTTTTTCATAAATAGGCTTTCCGAGCAGGTCTGAGATGGTAAAGGAGATTTGTCCGTAATCCACATCAATTCCAAGTGCGTAGCCTGCATTCGCATTTAAAGAAAGCATAATGGGCTTTCTTCCAACACTATTATGCTCAAGCTGCGTTTCGATGATTAAGCCTTCATCAAGTAAGTCGGCAACCTGTGCAGAGACTGTCGCCCTAGTAAGTGCTGTAGCTTTGGAAATGTCAGCCCTTGAGATCATACCTTCTTCGACTATTTTTTCTAGAATAAGCGAGCGATTTATTTTTTTTATATATGCTGCATCTCCGGTAATCATACAAATCCCCCATTTGCTAGTAAGTACAACTAATTTCGTTCTAAAAGAAGATTTCATCATTAAGTTACACATAATTGAAAGCAATATGTGCAATTATTTTGATGGCGCTTTCACGAAACAAAAGTTAGATTTGAATTAATTGTTTCTACTTAGATAATTGACGAATAAAGATAAGGGTGGTACATTATTAATGTTATAATTTGTTTAGTGAACGAATTAATTATACATCTTATTTTTAAGATTGAAAAGATTGGATTTTTTAGGTAGGGTATAACAATATAGAATTATTATTTTAATAGTTTAGGAGTGTGGTTAAATGAAGACAGCTTTAAATAACAAAGAACTAGACTTATTAGCAATTAACACGATTCGTACGCTATCCATCGATGGTGTAGAGAAAGCAAATTCTGGACATCCAGGTATGCCAATGGGCGCTGCACCGATGGCTTACACTCTATGGGCAAAAGAAATGAATCACAACCCTGAAAATCCAAACTGGTTCAACCGCGATCGCTTTGTTTTATCAGCTGGACATGGTTCCATGCTTTTATATAGTTTATTACATTTATTTGGTTATGATGTAACAATGGAAGACTTAAAGAACTTCCGTCAATGGGGAAGCAGAACTCCAGGACATCCTGAGTTTGGACATACTCCTGGTGTTGAAGCAACTACAGGTCCACTAGGACAAGGTATTGCAATGGCTGTTGGTATGGCAATGGCTGAAAGACATCTTGCTGAAACTTATAACAAAGACAATTATGATATCGTTAACCACTTTACATATGCCATTTGTGGTGACGGTGACCTTATGGAAGGTGTTTCTGCAGAAGCAGCTTCACTTGCTGGTCATTTAAAATTAGGACGTCTTGTCGTAATGTACGATTCTAACGACATTTCATTAGATGGTGATTTAAACCTTTCTTTCTCTGAAAGTGTTGAAGATCGTTTTAAAGCATACGGATGGCAAGTAATCCGTGTTGAAAACGGAAATGATATGGATGAAATTCAAAAAGCTTTACAAGAAGCAAAAGCGGATTTAAACCGTCCAACGTTAATTGAAGTTAAGACAACAATCGGTTTCGGTTCTCCTAATAAAGGAGGAAAATCTGCATCACACGGTGCTCCACTAGGTAAAGATGAAGTTGCTTTAACGAAGGCAGCATACGGCTGGACTTATGAAGAGCCATTCTTCGTTCCAGAAGAAGTAAGAGAGCACTACAGCCAATTTGTAGAAGCTGGCAAACAAAAAGAAAGTGTATGGAATGAAGTATTTGCAGAATATAAAAAAGAATACCCTGAATTAGCGAAGCAATTTGAAATGGCATTAAATGGCGAACTACCTGAAAACTGGGAAGCTTCACTTCCTAACTTTGAGGCTGGATCTTCAGTTGCAACTCGTGACGCTTCAGGTAAAGCATTAAATGCAGCTGCTACTGCGATTCCACAATTAATCGGTGGTTCAGCAGACTTAGCCGGTTCAAACAAAACGTTAATCACTTCTGAAAAGAACTATGCAATCGACAGCTTTGCTGCTCGTAACATCTGGTTCGGAGTAAGAGAATTTGCAATGGGTGCTGCACTCAACGGTATGGCACTTCATGGCGGAGTAAAAGTATTCGGAGCTACATTCTTCGTATTCTCTGATTACCTACGTCCAGCTATTCGTCTTGCAGCTCTCATGAAGCTACCTGTAACTTATGTATTTACACATGATTCAATTGCAGTTGGAGAAGACGGCCCAACACATGAGCCAGTTGAACAATTAGCTGCATTACGTGCAATGCCAGGTCTTTCAATCTTACGTCCAGCTGACGCAAAAGAAACTGCAGCAGCATGGCGTTTAGCGATTGAAAGTACTGACACACCTACAGCACTTGTATTAACTCGTCAAGGTTTACCAACTTTAGAGCTTGATCAAGAAGCTGTATATGAAGGTGTTAAAAAAGGTGCTTACGTTGTTTCTGAAGCAAACGGAGAAGTTGCGGGTCTATTACTTGCAACAGGTTCTGAAGTTTCATTAGCAATTGCAGCACAAAAAGAATTAGAAAAAGAGGGTATCTTCGTATCTGTAGTAAGTATGCCAAGCTGGGATCGCTTCGAAAAGCAGTCTGCTGAGTACAAAGAAAGTGTTCTTCCAAAATCTGTGAAGGCTCGTCTTGGTATCGAAATGGCTTCTCCACTTGGATGGAAAGAATTCGTTGGCGACGAAGGTAAAGTTCTTGCTATTAACACATTTGGAGCATCTGCACCTGCAGATAAAGTTCTTGCTGAGTATGGCTTTACAGTAGAGAACGTTGTTAAGAACTTTAAAGAAGTTCTTTAATATAGTAGTTTTTACTAACTGCATTTGACTCTCCTTTCGCGAATAGGTGAGTCAAATGTGCTTAAAATATCTGTGATACAATAAAGTTACTGGAGGGAAAAAGAAATGAAATTTTTTATCGATACAGCTAACCTAGATGATATTAAAAAAGCGTATAAAATGGGTGTACTATCTGGTGTTACTACGAACCCATCACTTGTTGTAAAAGAAGGCGTTAAATTCGAAGACCGCATCGCTGAAATTCTTCAAGCTGTGCCAGAAGTAGAAAGCGTATCTGCAGAAGTTTCTCCAAGCGCTGAAACTGCTGAAGACATGATTGCAGAAGCAGAAGAGCTTCTAAAAATCAACGGTGGCGACAAAAACATCACAATCAAAGTTCCAATGACTGTTGCTGGATTAGAAGCAACTCGTTACCTATCTAAAAAAGGCGTTAAAACAAACGTTACATTAATTTTCACAATGAACCAAGCTCTATTAGCAGCTCGCGCTGGTGCAACATATGTATCTCCATTCTTAGGTCGTCTAGACGACATTTCTGAAGATGGGGTACAACTTGTAGCAAAAATTGCTGAGCTCTTCCGTGTTCACAACTTAGATGCTCAAATCATCGCTGCATCTGTAAGACACCCAGACCACGTTACTCGCGTAGCATTAGCTGGTGCTCATATCGCAACGATTCCATACTCTGTAATTGAGCAACTTACTAAGCACCCACTTACAGACCAAGGTTTAGAAAAGTTCGCAGCTGACTGGGTAAAAGCTGTTAAATAATTGGATTTGTTAAGTTTGGAAACCCCGATTCGCTATGGTTTGATGCGGATCGGGGTTTTTTGTGGAGTTTGAGGGGGATAGGTGGCTTGGAATAGAACAGCGGTATGGATGAAGTCCCGAACGGAGCCTGTACTATGCGGAGAGTCCTTCATCGGTGTGATGAAGTCCCGAACGGATTCTGTGCCCATGCGGAGAGTCCTTCATGGGTGAGATGAAGTCCCGAACGGAGCTGGTGCCCATGCGGAGAGTCCTTCATGGGTGTGATGAAGTCTCGAACGAGGCTGGTGCCCGTGCTGAGAATCCTTCATCGGTGTGATGAAGTCCCGAACGGAACTGGTCCCCATGTGTAGAGTCCTTCATCGGTGTGATGAAGTCCCGAACGGAACTGGTCCCCATGCGTAGAGTCCTTCATCGGTGTGATGAAGTCCCGAACGGAGCCGGTGCCCATGCGTAGAGTCCTTCATGGGTGTGATGAAGTCTCGAACGAGGCTGGTACCCGTGCTGAGAGTCCTTCATGGGTGAGATGAAGTCCCGAACGGAGCCGGTGCCCATTCGGAATGTCCTTCATCGGTGTGATGAAGTCCCGAACGGAGCCCGCGCCCATGCGTAGAGTCCTTCATCGGTGTGATGAAGTCTCGAACGGAGCCCGCGCCCATGCGTAGAGTCCTTCATCGGTGTGATGAAGTCTCGAACGGAGCTAGTCCCCATGCGTAGAGTCCTTCATCGGAGTGATGAAGTCCCGAACGGAGCCCGTCCCATGCGTAGAGTCCTTCATGGGTGTGATGAAGTCCCGAACGGAGCCCGCGCCCATGCGTAGAATCCTACATCGGTGTGATGAAGTCCCGAACGGAGCCGGTGCCCATGCGTAGAGTCCTTCATCGGTGAGATGAAGTCCCGAACGGAGCCCGCGCCCCTGCGTAGAATCCTTCATGGGTGAGATGAAGTCCCGAACGGAGCCCGCGCCCATGCATAGAGTCCTTCATTGGTGTGATGAAGTCTCGAACGGAGCCGGTGCCCATGCGTAGAGTCCTTCATCGGTGTGATGAAGTCCAGAACGGAACTGGTCCCCATGCGTAGAGTCCTTCATCGGAGTGATGAAGTCCCGAACGGAGCTGGTGCCCATGCGTAGAGTCCTTCATGGGTGAGATGAAGTCCCGAACGGAGCTGGTGCCCATGCGTGAGTCCTTCATGGATGTGATGAAGTCCCGAACGGATCCTGCGCCCATTCGGAATGTCCTTCATGGGTGAGATGAAGTCCCGAACGGAACTGGTCCCCATGCGTAGAGTCCTTCATCGGTGTGATGAAGTCCCGAATGGAGCCGGTGCCCCACGCGGAGAGTCCTTCATCCAATTGGATGAAGGACCAACAATTCAAAGTCAACATTTAGTTTAGTCACAAATTAATTTTATTCAAAATAAGCCCACTGGTGAACCCCAACAATTTTAAAATTTCTCGCTAGAATCTGCCGAATCCACTTTTTTGTTGGTACAACTCCACACCACTCAAAAACAACATTAGTCGTAATCTTTTGGTTCGGAAAGAGTATCGTAAATTCGTGAACGGTTCTTAATACAGCGTCAGCAACCAACTCTTTGTGCCCGCACTTTTCACATTTACATTTTCGCCCTTCAATAACGATGGAAAATGAATCGCACACTTGACAAGTTATTCCTTTGCGAAGCTGTTCGTATTGATAACTAGGAACCTTAGAAAAAGGAGACTTGGTGATATGTAAGGAAACTAACAGAGCAGCAATCCTTTTCTGTTTTTCATTTATTTTTGAGGGGGTTGTATCTAATGCCCTCAAGTAATTATTGAGCTGCGTTGGTAATATGGCTTGTAAATTTAGGGGTGCTTGGTAAAGGGTAAAAGTAGGGTGGTTAAAAAGAACTGAAGCCTCAATTGGAAGGTGACATCCGTGGTTGCGAAGCAATTGACTTAGTAAAGATTCACTTCGATTCAGCTGGATTATGGGATTGATTACTTCATGTTTAGGTTTCTTAAATAATTTAGTCGAATCATAATAGTAGTCTCCTTCAAAATACTTAACCTCATAAGTGTGGATTTTGCTATCAATCAATATAAGGGTATCAATTTGGAAGGTTGTATTATTCACTTCGAGTAACAGATCATTTAAAATTAAGCAGTCACATTGAAGGTTTTCTGTCATCGAATCGAATAATAGTTCTCCTTCGAACCCCTTTTTTAGATTTAAATAATACTGCTTGTCCTTACTGGATAACTCTGTTCGCTTGTTTAAAAATTCAAAAATAGTTAATTCATCGGACTTAGTACGGTGTTTATAAATCATAGTCCACATCCTTTTTTAGTAGTTAAGCTCATTATATTTGAAGATTTAGTAAATTCAAAGAAAAATCACAACCATTGGTTGAAATCAATTATATCGAGGCACAATAAATTATCTAAGTAGTGTATTCAGTGGAAGGTGTTTAAGATGTTAAAAGCCTATTCGTGGCTTACTTTTTGTGTAGTGGTTTGGGGAAGTAATTTTATATTTGGAAAAATGTTAGTTTTGCACTTTTCACCAACCCTACTAACGATGTTAAGACTATTGTTTATTGTTCTTTTATTAATAGGATTATCTTCATTCAATAAACAGCTTAAAATGAATAAAGCGGACTTTGCTTCTATTGTTACTTTAGGGATAGTGGGTGTTTTTATAAACCAGTGGTCCTTTTTTAAAGGATTGCAAACAGCTGATCCAACCACATCTGCATTAATTTTAGCAACGACTCCCATTTTAACAGGCGTCTTAGCAGCCATTTTTTTAAAAGAAAAATTAACAATCCGTATGTTCATTGGCTCAGTTGTAGCGATTACTGGTATTTATTTTGTTGTAACAAAAGGCACATTTACTTCCATTCATGTTGATAGAGGACTTTTATGGATTGTTTTAACCATGGTCACATTTGCGATCATGATTATCATGACAAGACGATTATCTAACAGAATGTCTCCACTTGCCATCACATTATATTCAAATATAGTGGGCCTATTTGTGTCAATTCCTTTTGTTTTTCTTTTAGACTCTCCACTTAGAATGAGTTCAAATTTTTCTGATTGGGCATTGTTAATCGTAACGGCTATTGTTGTACATGGTATTGCGAATCTGATCTGGAATAACTATATTCGCTATGTGGATGCGTCGAAGGCTTCCATATTATCAAATTTGGAACCTTTTGTTGCAATGGTAATGGGATTCTTACTATTAGCAAAACCAATAACGGATGCGGAAATTATCGGATCCCTATTTATCGTAGGGGGTGTGATATTATCTACTTATCAAAGAAAAATGTCTACATAAAAGCCTGCCCTAGGGCAGGCCATTCAAACGTTATTTCGGAACGACAAGTTCTAGCTTAGTACCTTTTCCAACCTCAGACTCCAACGTAATACTTCCGCCGATGCCACGCGCGCGTTCTTCCATACTAAACAAACCGACACCGTTTCCTTTTTCATCGGTAGTAAAGCCCTGGCCGTTGTCTATTACTTCGACAACAACGTCAGTCTCGCTTTCATGAATTTTTACACCTGCATCCGACACATTTGCGTATTTCGCGATATTCGTTAAGGCCTCTTGGACAACACGATAAATTGTTGTTTCCTTATGAATATCAAGACGCGATTTTAGTGTGCATTCAAAATCAACATGGATACCATAGTGCTGAGAATAGTTTTCCACATATTTTCGTAAAGCAGGCACAACACCTAAATCGTCCAGAACAGAAGGGCGAAGTTCCCAGGCTAGGCTTCGAATATCCTCCATCATAAAAGAAACATCCTGTCGTAAATGTGCAAGACGTTCATCTGGCTTTTCACTAAGCAGTTGATCGAGCTGAATCAACAACGAAAACATACTTTGCCCAATTCCATCATGGAGTTCTCGAGAAAACCGTTTCCGTTCCTCTTCTTGGATACTGATTACCCGCGTCATCATATTTTTTAACTCTTCTTGGGTTTCTTTTAAAGCAGTGACCTCGTGACGAACAGCTAAATATTGATTAGGGCGTCCATTTTCAGATAAAATGGGAACAATTGTCGTATCGACCCAATAATAGGAGCCGTCCTTGGCTTTGTTCTTAATTTCACCCTTCCAGACATGACCAGATCCAATCGTACGCCACATTTCCTTCCAAAATTCCTTGTCATGGTGACCGGAATTAATGATTCGGTGATCCTGTCCTATTAACTCCGCCTTCGAGTACTTCGAGATTTCACAAAACTTATTATTAATGTATTGAATTTTTCCTTGTCGATCCGTAATTGCTACTATCGAGGATTCGTCCAGTGCAAATGTTAAATCTGCAAGGTGTCGCAATGATTTTTCAACGTCTTCACGATAATTTGAATCCTCAATATGCTTCTCTAAGTCAGCGAGGAGCCTAATGACATTGGGACCACCAATTTCTGATTGATGTTGAAGTCGATCAATTTTATTCAAAATGTAGCAATCCTTTCTTCATTGCATATTTCACAAGTTCAGGTCTCGTTTTCAAACCTAGCTTTTCCATTAAATTACTTTTGTGGGATTCAACAGTTTTTACACTAATCACAAGATGCTCTGCAATTTCTTTATTTGAATATCCCTTTGCAATCCACTCAAGTACTTCTTTTTCACGCTCAGACAAGATAGCAAATGAATCCGTGTTGTCTCCATTTTTGACTCGATCTAAATAGCCGCTCATTAAGACCTTTGTTGCGGAAGGTGTTAAGTAAGCATTGCCTGAGGAAACAGACTCAATTGCCCCGAGCAAATCTTCATGTGGCGCATTTTTTAAAATATAACCAGATGCTCCGGCGTGAATCGCTCTAAATAAGTATTCCTCATCATCGTGCATCGTTAAGATCAGTATTGCTATATTTGGCATATGCTCATGAAGTTCTTGTGTTGCAGTTAATCCGTCTTTTCCGTGAGGCATGCTTAAGTCCATGAGTATTACATCAGGGTTTAATTCCTTTGCTTTTTGAATGGCCTCGTCCCCTTCAGATGCTTCCCCAATGACTTCTATATTATTTTTACCGTTCAACAGCATCATGAGACCTGAACGGACAACAGCATGGTCGTCAACAATCAGTAGTTTAACCACAATAATCCTCCCCATTTCACAATATTCTTATTATACCACGTAAGCGACCCTTTTTTTAGTTCAAGAAATTGTTACAAATAAGGGATTTTTCTATCAAAGATAGGGAGGTTCCCTGATATGTTTTAAATCACAGTTCTTCTACAATGAGTATAAGTTAACTTTATTCAGCAGAGATTTCCTACAGTGGTGGGCTAAATGTAATAAAAGCAAATAAATCAGAAGATGTTCAAACCATGACTGAATAAAGTTAAAGCCTACGGCGGATGCCACAGATTTTTTAATGGAGCTTTTCGAGCAAGCTCGATCTGGGCGCAAATACGCCAAGGCGCATTTGATTCGAATTGAGGAGGAGTTCATATGCAGGCAAGAACTGCTGAAGTTCAAAAGAAGCAGTCACCGGCTTATAATAATGCATTTGCTTCAAAGTTTGCCAAGTCCATGTTTTTATCGATTGTAGGGCTGGCCATATTATCATTTATCGGAACAAGAATGTTTACACATGTTGATTTAAATCTATATGGCTATATGGTTGGAACGATTGTTTTTATTGGCGGATTCTTTTATCGCTTCATTGCGTGGGGGGAAAGACCACCTACGAAGATCATCATTAAAAAAGGCGTAAAACTTTTATTTCGAAAATCAACTCCTAAAACATCAGTTGAGCATTTAGGTACATACAATTTCATCTGGAATAGGGGAATTTACCGATGGACTCAGCACATTTTAATTGGTTGGGGTTGTATCCTTTCTTGTTTGGTTACATTTCCACTAGTCTTCGGTTGGATGTACTTCACAATGGACGACAACGGTTATTACAACATTATCGCAATGGGGATGCAAATCATGACGGTACCTGCAGATGGTATCATCGCAAACCTTTCCTATAACGCGTTAAATATTACGGCTGTAATGGTAATCTCTGGGGTTTGCATGGCACTTTACCGTCGAGTGAAAAACTTTCAAGCAAAAGCGGAACAAAAATTCATCTATGACTTGATGCCACTTTATATGCTTTTGTTCGTGAGTATTACCGGTTTACTTTTAACGTTCATGAACATTTTCTTGCATGGCGCAGGGCAGCCAGTGATGTCCGTGATTCACCAATGGTCGGTCATTATGACTTTGATCTACTTACCATTTGGAAAACTTGCTCATATTCCATTCCGCCCAATGAGTGTGTTGGCAAGGAACTATCGTGAGCATTATGCCGAAAAAGAAACGAAGCAATGTAAGGTTTGTGGAACGAGCTTTGTTTCAGTTGAACAATCACAAGATGTCATCAATGTACTTGATGTGAACGATATTCATTTTAAAACAAAAGAAGGTCATCATTTAGCTGAAATGTGCCTTCCATGTCGTAGAAAATACCGGATTGCGCAATTTTCCGGCTTCCCGACCCACGAGGTAAAAGTCAAGGAGGCAAATCAGAATGCAAAGGGATAAATTTTTTAAAGAGATTGAGAACGTCATTCATCCAAATGAGAAATTAATTAAAACACATTGTAGCTATTGCGGCATGCAGTGCGGAATGAACCTGAGAGTCAATACAACTACAAATAAAATTGTGGGAGTGGAACCACGTTATGACTGGCCAGTAACCGTTGGAAAAATGTGTCCGAAAGGAGTTACGGCATACCAGCAAACTAATCATAAGGATCGCATCCTAAAACCACTCATTCGTGATGATGCCTCATTAAAAGGGACAAAGAAAGGCTTTCGTGAGGCAAGCTGGGAAGAGGCATACGATTTAATCGTCAAAAATTTCACGAAGCTGCAAGAGGAATATGGGAAGGACTCATTATCCGTCTTCAGTGGCGTATCCATGACGAATGAAAAATGTTATTTGACAGGGAAGTTTGCTCGTGTAGCACTCGGTACTCGCTACATTGACTACAACGGACGCTTCTGTATGTCGAGTGCAGCCGGTGGATTCCTTCGTTCCTTTGGGGTTGACCGTGGATCGACACTTCCATGGACTGACATTCATGAGACGGATTGTTTATTTATTGCCGGAAGTAACACAGCAGAGTGCCATCCGACTTCCATGTTCCGCGTTTGGAACGTCCAGGAAAGAGGAGGCTACATCATTGTTGCTGATCCGCGTGAAACACCTTTAGCAAGAAGAGCGGATGTACATCTTGATCTAAAACCAGGAACAGACTTAGCGTTAGCAAACGGAATTTTACATTTACTCATTGAAAATGGATATACGGATGAAGAATTTATCGCCAAACACACGAATGGCTTTGATGAGACGAAAGAACTTGTGAAGGAATTCACACCTGAATATACGAGTCAGCTCACTGGAGTGGCTCCTGAAAAAATCATTCGTGCTGCAGAAATATACGGAAAAGCACCTAACGCCGTCGTCATGTTTGCTCGTGGCATTGAGCAACAGCATAAAGGTGTAGATAATGTATCGGGCTATACAAATATGGCCTTAGTCACTGGTAAAATCGGTCGACCAAAATCAGGTGTTGCAACATTCACTGGTCAAGGAAATGGGCAAGGTGGACGTGAGCATGGTCAAAAATCGGATCTATTACCAGGTTACCGCAAACTAACAAACCCACAACACGTAAAAGAGGTTTGCCAAGTGTGGGGAATTACACCGGAAGAAATGCCACAACCAGGTGTTTCTGCCTATGAAATGTTTGAATTAATGGAGCAAAAAACCATTCGTGGATTATATCTTCTTTGCTCAAATCCAGCAGTCTCTGCACCAAACTTAAACTTTGTGAGAAAAGCTCTTAAAACACTAGACTTCATGGTGTGTGCGGACTTTTACCTATCAGAGTCAGCAGAATTTGCAGATGTTATACTTCCATCTGTGACATGGTCTGAGGATGAGGGAACTGTAACGAATCTTGAAGGACGCATCATTAAAATCAATAAAGCTCAAGAACCAATTGGTGAATCAAAGCCTGACTGGCAAATGCAAGTTGAGCTTGCTGAGCGCCTTGGAAGAGGAAAATATTTTTCACACTTAAAAACAGCAAGAGATGTTGCAGATGAATTCCGCCTTGCAAGTAAGGGTGGATATGCCGATTACTACGGGGCGACATGGGATAAAATTGATAAGCAAGATGGGGTATTCTGGCCTTGCCGTGATGAAGAAGACAAGGGGACACCACATATGTTCCTCGATAAAAAGTTCTATCATCCAGATGGAAAGGCTAAGATATGTGCTTTACCATACCGTCCACCGGCTGAAGAACCGGATGAGAAATATCCGCTTCGCTTAACAACAGGACGTGTTGTATACCACTATCTATCCGGAAATCAAACCAGAAGGATTCCATTCTTACACGATATGTGTCCGGAGCCATATGTTGAGGTTCATCCAGAAACAGCAGCAAAATACGAAATTCAACACGAAGAACGAGTTCGCCTTTTTACAAGAAGGGGTGAAAGTATCTATAAAGTAAAAATCACAGAAGCCATCCGAAAAGATACCGTGTTTGTTCCATATCATTTCGGTCACGAGGAATCTATTAATCTACTGACAATTGCAGCGCTTGATCCAATCTCAAGAATGCCAGAGTTCAAGGCATGTGCTGCCCAGATTGAAAAACTAGTTGTAAAGAAGGTGCAGTAAATGCAAAAGAGGCTTTATTTAGAACTTGAAAACTGTATCGGGTGCCGCTCTTGTCTAGCGGCTTGTACACAATGTGGAGGGCATGAACAACGTAACAGAAACTATGTGTATGACGTCAACCCACTTGTAAATAGGCAGACCATGCCTCTTATGTGCCTTCACTGTGTTAACCCAGCATGTGCAAGAAGCTGTCCTGCACAAGCGATTCAAATTCATGAGTCAGGTGCGGTACTATCTGCGCTTGTTGAAAAATGCATCGGCTGTCAAAACTGTACAATTGCTTGTCCATATGGAATTCCAAAATTCGATGAAGAGCAAAACTTAATGTACAAATGTGACCTTTGTATTGATCGTTCAAAGGATGGAATTCCACCAATGTGTGCCAGTGTTTGTCCATCAAATACGATTCAATGGCTGACAGATGAAGAAATTGAAGCGAAAAAACAGAAACATAACCTCGACAATGGAAAATGGGTTACAAGCATGCCGCTTGAAGGCGAAACAAACGTAAAGATTAGTTTACCTGGAATTTTACAGGGCATTGAGAAGTTATTTTAGAAACATCGGCTAAGGAGTGATGGGAATGCCGTCTGATAAAAACAATCGAATCCCTTTTAATGAGGATAATTACACGCATAATATTAACCGCAATAATGAGAGAAGCCTTGACCGCCGTGGCTTCATGAAGACGTTAGTTGGCGCTGCAGGAGTGTTTGCAATCTCGTCTTTGCCATGGGGAGCAGTGGCTGCAAAGGAATTGATGGGACTTGGGGATAAAGAATACACCCATAAAAAAATTATCGATGTAAGTAAGCTAGCGGTAGGGGATTCGACGAATTTTACCTTCCCTGGTGACCATGATGATGCAATATTAATTAGGCTTTCAGACAACAAATATGTAGCATATCAAAATGCCTGTACCCATCTTCGTTGCCCAGTATTTTGGGTGAAGGAGGAAGGGCAAATGGTATGTCCTTGTCACCACGGATTTTTTGATGCAGAAACGGGTGCACCAACTGCAGGCCCACCGCGACGTCCATTGCCTGAAATTCAAGTAAAGGTTGAGAACGGAGCAGTTTATGCAGTGAGGGTGAAACGTTATGAAGCGTAGTTATCAAGGTGTCCTTATCCTTTCTGTCATCCTGTTTTTGAATATTATTTTTACACAAAAAATGGTACACCAATATTTTTATGAAAACTATGTAAATACGCTCATCTTTTGCGGCCTAAACATCGTGTTGTTTCCGGTCGCATGGGTTGTCTATAAAAAGTTGAAAAAGGCGTGACAAACATGAACAGCGAAACCTATCTTGATTTTTGTTTTATAAGAGAGGCAACCGGAAATTTTACGGATGAAATCAATGAACTCTTAACAAATCTATTTAAGGGTATACGGTTGAAGTGGTATTTGGAAGAAAAGACGGAAGAAGGCATTGAAATTGTGATTGCTGAGGTAAAGGGTATGAGTAGATGGCAATCAGAGGATGAAGCGGTCGATTACATCGAAACACATGCCGAGGAAGGCTTTTGGTCTTATCTTCAAGGCTATAAAATGTTTATCTATCCTGCAAAGAGAGGGTGCAGCAGCTGTGGAGTTAACTGAAATCAAAAGTTTGGAATCATTTATTTCGGAAAATGTGGAAGTCTCCATTTTGGATGAAGACGGGGATGATAAAGCCCCATTTGTGAAAAAGGAAATTATCAAAGCAGAGCTATGTCCTGATGGAACCCATCTTCGAATTTACTTTGATCGACTTCAGTTTTTTGCTGTGCCGTTAACAGCAGAGGTAGCCATAAGCGACGACATATGGTCTGCCTTTGATCAGCAAGCGGGATTAACCTATGTCGTAAAAAAAGGAAGTGGTCATAGTGGTTAAAAAAATTCAACTTCCCTTACAAACATTAAACCTTATCGTTGGTTTTATGGTCTGGGTACTTATTTCATCCCTTTTACCATTTATGAAAGAGGATATTGCAATCCCAGCAAATCAATTAGCATTGGTCACAGCAGTACCTGTCATCCTTGGATCAATTCTGCGAGTTCCACTTGGATATTATGCAAACCAATTTGGTGCAAGGAAGATTTTTTTACTTAGTTTTGTCTTATTATTGTTTCCAGTTTACTATATTAGTATAGCTAATTCAGTAACAGATCTTTTAGTTGGGGGACTTTTCCTTGGAATCGGGGGAGCGGTATTCTCAGTAGGTGTAACATCACTACCAAAATATTATCCAAAGGAAAAACACGGATTTGTTAATGGAATTTATGGTGCGGGGAACCTTGGAACTGCAATTTCCACGTTTGCAGCACCTGTAATTGCTACCAAAATTGGTTGGTCATTAACCGTTCAGCTTTATTTAATTGTTCTAGCAATCTTTATTTTGGCAAACTTTTTATTAGGAGATAAAAAGGAAGTTAAGGTTCAAACCCCATTGATGGAACAAATCAAGGGTGTCTATAAAAATGAAAAGCTATGGCTTTTAAGCCTATTCTATTTTCTTACATTCGGGTCTTTCGTGGCCTTTACCGTATATTTGCCAAACTTCTTAGTGGAGAATTTCAGTTTAGATAAGATCGATGCGGGTCTAAGAACAGCAGGTTTTATCGTGCTTGCGACTATCATGCGACCAATCGGTGGTTGGCTAGCTGACCGTTTTCACTCTCTAAAGCTTTTAATGTTTGTGTTCGGATGCTATACCGTATCTGCGATGATTTTATCGTTTGCACCATCCATCGGCTGGTACACAGTCGGATGCTTAACGATAGCTTTCTGTGCGGGAATCGGAAATGGGGTTATTTTTAAATTAGTGCCGATGTATTTCCAAAAGCAAGCGGGGATTGTGAATGGGATTGTTTCTGCAATCGGTGGACTAGGAGGATTTTTCCCACCTATTCTCTTAGGAATTCTCTACCATGTGAATGGTCATTACGCAATTGGGTTTATGGCCTTATCTGAGGTAGCACTAGCAAGCTTAATTCTTGTGGTATGGATGTACTATAATGGAAGAATGGAGCTAGCGAAACAGGTCATCGACCATACGGCTGAAGGAATTATGGTTACCGATTTACACGGGAAAATAATTTCTGTAAATCCAGCTTTCACTACAATTACAGGTTTTTCTGAAGATGAAATTATTGGGAAGACGCCAAATATCTTAAAATCTGGCAAACAGACAAAGGAATTTTATCAGGAGCTCTGGAAGAAGATTGAAACAGAAGGCTTCTGGCAAGGCCAGATTTGGAATAAACGCAAGGACGGATCGAATTATTTACAATGGTTAACAATCAGCGCGATTAAAAATGACTCCGGGGATATCGTACAATACGCGGGCATGCTTAGTGATATGACCGGAAAACGAATTAAAGAAGGTTAAAAAAAAATGAATCCTATCGCGGGATTCATTTTTTTATTAATGCAATTTCACTTGCTGCCTTTTTTACGAACTCTACTTGTTCTGTTGTGTATTTTACTTCAGTGCGTGAGCCGATCAGAAGGACTCCTCCAACCTTGTTATTCATATGGATAGGAACAGCAACTGCTGATACCAGGTTTTCAGCAAGCATGATCGGGTATTGAAGTCGAGTACGCTGCCGGTCAGGAGTTTCAATATCCAAAATCATGGTTGTGCCAAAACGGACAACAGAGCCTGATAACCCTTTGCCAGGCCGAATCACCATGTTTTTAAAACGGTTATTTGTATAACCATGTGCATATTCCCAGCGGATTGTCTGATTCCCTTGATCAACATGTGCAATCGCAGAGAAATCACTTGAGGTGTTCATACACAAATCATGAAGTTTTTGTTCAATTTCCACTTGTATCGCTTCCATGAGAATCTCTCCTCGATTACTGATGGTGATTTCTTTATATCAACGAAAAATAGATTTAGTCTTCCTATCTATTGTAAATCTTTTTCATGTCTTTGTATCTCAGGGAATTCCCTTAACTTTATTGCTTTAAAAGATGATATTTAGACCTGTTTTAAGGGAAATTCGTAAGGAGTGTGCTTGGCTAGGGGAAAATCACTGGAAAATAAATAGGGGAATTTGGAAGGAAAGTTCAGGAGTTCCCCCGATACCTTGTTATCACTATTGGCCGTATGATTATAGTATAAAGTCGTGGCGGGGGGATTCAAAATGGCAATGATTATACAGGAATTAAATAACGAGGTTCCTCACATAGAGTCAGTTAATGAAAGCATCGATCAATTTCTATCGGAAGAAAACTTAAATAAATTTAAAAGCATAATGCGTATTAGACAGGTAGCAGCAGGCACTCACCTTTTTTGGGAAGGTGAGGAAGCAGAAAAAATGTACTATATTATTTCTGGAAGAGTGAAGCTTCGTGCATGCTCAGAACGTGGGAAGGACTTCTTATTATCGATAAAAGAAAAAGGAAGTCTAATTGGTGAATTTGGCGGTTTCACTGAAAAACTATACTACAATTACCGTGCTGATGTAGAAGAGCAAACGGAAATTGGTATTATCCATATAAGTGATTTAAAAAATTTATTATACCAATTTGGCAACTTTGCAGTGGAATTTATGAGCTGGATTGGCTGGACACAGCGTATTATGCAAAACAAATTGTACGATTTCCTATTCCTTGACAAACAAGGTGCGCTGGCATCGACATTAATTAAATTAACCACAACACATGGTGTCAAATGCAAGGATGGAATTCTGCTCTCTATCGAGTTAACAAACAAGGATTTAGGTGATTTCATCGGCACTACTCGTGAAAGTGTGAATCGTCTATTAAATGGCTGGAAGCGAGAAGGAATCGTTGAAATGTATGACCATAAAATCGTCATTTACCGCATGAATCGACTATACGAGATTTGCGAATATTCAGGTGGAGTGCATTAGGGACATAGGGACAGGTTCCTTGTCCCACAATTGAAGAAGGTGACCTACAAGAGGTCACCTTTTTGTGTTTCATTTTAAGAACGAAATAAAATATTCTTTTTAAAGAACATTTTTGAGTAAAATAAAGAATAATAGAGAATTAAAGAGAAAACAAGTCATTATATAGAACGAACAGACTATTTCAAGTGTTTTCAATATAAGTTGTTCGGTATATACTAATGGTGGTTCAGTATAAAGAACGAATAGTGGCGAAATTGGGAGGAAAAGAAAATGAAGAAGAGTTTTAGGTACAATCGCAATTAGTTTTTTTATTAGTGGGAGTTTTGGTTTTAATCAATGTTAGAATTGAGGTGTTATCATGAGTATTTTTTCATTAGTAGAAAACGAAAAAATGATCGGAATTTTTGAAGCAAGTTTGGAAGATAGTGAGTTTCAGGTAGAATGGCTTGCACATGAGGCAAAGCTTTACGAAAAGCTACGAGTGTACAAGGAGTCCCTGGTCTTTTTGCCTCAATCCTATATTTACAATATTTATCAAGTGGGCTCCTTTATATCGAAGCATCTCCCAGATAGTAAGGTCGTGCTTGTCCTTAACTCCAAAGACGAGTTTGACCCGGAGCAAGCGGGAGAGCATGATGTGTTATTCCTTGAATCCAACCTTGATGACCTTCAACAATCAATACTCTCACTGATACACACATTTAAAGAAAATCTGAGAACGAATGTCTATAGATAATAAAAAAGCGTATAGCTTCGGCAACCAAGTTCCGAATCCATACGCTCTTTTTTATACCAATGCTTTTACACGAGTTTTCGTCTTTGAGTTTTTTTGCCAAAGAATTGTAATGAATAACGTGAACATAAGAAGTAATAGACCTAAAACAAATGGGTAAATGATCTGGACGTCATATAACAATCCACCAAGTGTTGGTCCTAATATATTTCCAATGCTCATGTATGCATTGTTCATCCCCATTGCAAATCCTTGTTCGTTACCTGCAAGCTTAGAAATCAATGTGTTTAGCACTGGACGTAGGATGGAAGTCGCAAGGAAGATGAGAAGCGAGATTCCAAAAAAGAGTTCAAAACTGTTCGCGAAAATTGAAAGAAGGAAGCCGAACGCAGCTACAGAAATAAAGATGTTTAAGATTTTTCCTTCTCCAAAGCGAGTGACCATACGATCCACCACAAATAATTGCACAATTACACTAACAAGACCAGTGGATGTGACCATTAACGCGATATCCTGTGGGGTTGCATTGTATTGGTTATCGACAAACAGACCAATAACGGATTCAAATGCCATTAAACCGAAGCTCATCACAAGAGTGATTATCAATGGAATGAAAAATGGCATACGTACTGAACGTACAAGTTTTTTGGCCATGGTTTCATCATCAACAGGCATGAAGCCTTCTACCTTTTGTTGGCTTTCCTTTAGAACCGCAAAGGAGAAAATAACCGACACAAGCGAAACTAATGCGGAGATTAAAAACGGAAATTTTATCCCATAGTCCGCTAAAAATCCACCAATTCCAGGTCCCACAACAATTCCAAGTGACATAGCAGCTGATATATAACTATTCCCTTTTGCACGCTGTTCCATTGTTGTAATATCAGCTACATAGGCGAAAATAGCTGGTATGAGAAGGGCTGCACCAATTCCACCAACAATTCGAGATGCATACAGCAGCCAAATGGAATCCACGAAATAAAAAATAAACATGGAAAGTGTCAAACCTGTTAGTCCGTAAATAATCATTTTTCTACGGCCATATTGATCCGTCCACTTTCCAGCGATTGGTGAAAAAATAAATTGTGCTCCTGCAAATATGGCAATCATGAGGCCAGCTGCTTTTCCACCCTCATTAATCGATTCAAGATAAGCAGGTAAAATGGGAATAATAATTCCAAAACTCCCGATTGCAATAAACATATTGATCATCAAAATGATCATTTTTTTTCGTTGATCCGCCGTCATCGATCCACCTCTTTTTATTTATGATAAAGTAATTAATTTTCCAATCTATTTTTCAATAACTATACTAAGTTATTACAACTTCAAGTAGAAGTCAAAGAGAATATGTACCAAAAGTTCGACAAAATTCGAATAGACAAGCATGATGAGACAAAAGGGTATAATAAAAGAAAAAAACGAGGTCGTTCTGATGAAGAGTTTTGCTAATTTTAATTTAAGTGATGAAATCGTAAAAGCACTTTCGGGTTTGCATTATAAAACACCGACTGAAATTCAAGCAAAGGTTATTCCTGTTGCTTTGCAAAAAATGGACATTGTCGGAAAGTCACAAACGGGAAGCGGTAAGACGGCAGCGTTTGCGATTCCAATTTGTGAATTAGTACATTGGGAAGAAAACAAGCCCCAAGCTTTAATCTTAACTCCGACGAGAGAGCTTGCTGCACAGGTGAAGGATGATGTTATCAACATTGGTCGGTTTAAGCGAATAAAGGCTACCGCCATATTCGGAAAACAATCCTATGAGCGACAAAAACTAGAGCTAAAGCAAAAGACACATGTTGTGGTTGGGACACCTGGTAGGGTGTTAGACCACCTTCAAAAGGGAACTCTGTTTGTGGATCAACTAAAATTTCTCGTCATTGATGAAGCGGATGAAATGCTGAATATGGGTTTTATCGAGCAGGTTGAGGCTATTATTAAAGCACTACCAGAAGATCGAGTTACGATGTTATTTTCAGCAACTTTACCGGAAGATATTGAAAAACTCTCGGTCCGGTATATGAAATCACCAACATATATCAATGTAGAAGAGTCAGCTAAAGCAACTATTAATCATTTTTTAATAAATACGGAGGAAGGAGACAAGTTTTCCTTATTAAAGGCTGTTACGATTGTTGAGAATCCGGATAGCTGTATAATCTTTTGCAGGACGCAGCAGGGTGTGGACGATTTATATCGAAAGCTGAAAAAAGCCCATTATTCCTGTGATAAACTACATGGAAGCATGGTCCAAGAAGAGCGTTTTGAAGTTATGGATGATTTTAAAAAAGGAAAATTTCGCTATTTAGTGGCCACTGATATTGCCGCTCGGGGGATAGATGTTGAGAATATTTCTTTAGTCATCAGTTTTGATGTTCCTCAAGATAAAGAACGTTATGTTCACCGAATCGGTAGGACAGGTCGCGCGGGTAAGACTGGGAAAGCAATTACTTTTGCAACGTATAGAGAAAAGAACTTAGTTAAGGAAATCGAAGAATACATTGGCGAAGAAATTAAGAGAATCGAATCTCCAAGTCATGCCGAGGTCGCTCATGCAAAATCGGCCTTTGAAGAAAGGATGAACACTAAGCCACGACTTAAGCAAGATAAAGCAGAGCAAGTCAACAAAGACATTGTTAAGCTTTACTTTAATGGTGGAAAGAAAAAGAAACTGCGAACCGTGGACTTTGTAGGAACGATTGCAAAAATCCCTGGGGTAACTGCTGAAGATATTGGGATCATTACCATTCAGGAAAACGCAACATATATAGACATCCTAAACGGGAAAGGATCCATTGTTCTAGCGGCAATGAGGGGTACAACCATAAAAGGAAAACAGCTTAAGGTACATATTGCAAGATAAGACAGGTTCTGTCACCCATTTGTTTTTTAGATGGGGCAGAACCTGTCCCTCTTTTCCATACATAGTAACGTGCAAAAAAGGAAATTTCCTGTATTTGTAGAAATAGATAGTATTTAAATTCAATAGTTTGAGAGGTTGGATGGTGTGGGGATATTATCGAAAAAGCCTGATTTTGAGATTCCTTCTAGTGGGATACAATCCGTTGAGACAATTACTCTTGGGGGCATTAAGCAATGTATTTTAATTCAAGCGGTTGATGTGTCGAAACCTGTTATATTGTTTATTCATGGCGGTCCGTCTATGCCGCTTCCAGGTGTTTCCTCCAAGGGGCGTGACTATACAATTGTGACAAATACGAAAGAACTTGTGAAAAACTTTGTTGTTGTATTTTGGGATCAGAGGGGGACGGGTAAATCTTATCAGAAGGAAATTCGACAAGATTCTATGACGATAGGACAATTTATTTCGGATGCGAATGAACTAACAGACTATTTACGGGATAGATTTAAGCAAGATAAAATTTTCCTAGCTGCACATTCCTGGGGTACAACGATTGGTTTAAATTTAGTATCTTTGTATCCTGAAAAGTTTTATTCGTATATTGGTATTTCACAGATTATTAGTTGGACGGAAAATGATCGACTCGCTTTGACATGGCTGAAGGAAGAAGCGAAAAGACGTCGAAATAAGAAAGCAATGGGTCAATTAGAAAATGTAGGTGAGCCCCCTTACATAGAAAATTTTGTCCAATGGAGTCTAATTCGAAAGTGGCAGCGTATTTTTAATACATTGGTTTATCAAACTGAAAATGCACCTGGTCTTCTAGCGCTTACAATGGATATGGTCAGATCGGATGAGTATTCGCTTAAAGATGTGTACCACACATATTATAAGGGATTTAAACTTATTTACTCACAACGTTTCATTGAGGAGCTAGCTGAGAATAATTTTATGGAATCAGTTTCCGAACTTCCTATTCCAGTTACTTTTATTCACGGAAGACATGATTTTCATGTAAATGGAAGTCTAGTAGAGGAGTTTGTAAATCGGCTTGATGCACCAAAAGGGAAACGTATAGTTTGGTTAGAAAAATCAGCCCATGCCTTTCATCCAGAAGATACAATATTAAATGAACAATATTTAATTGAAGAACTGCAACATTTGGAAATGAAGTAATTTTAAGTAATGGAGTATCCCTCGGATGCTCCATTTTTTGGAGTATCACCCCCTGGATATCACTTTCAAAGAATCACTCCCAGTAGTCTCTACATTTTGGTTTGTATGTTGAACATAGACATGCAGGCAGGAATACTCATAAAAGGAGCAAGGTATTGGTATAATGGGGAATAACTAAGATGAACGATGAAGGGGAGGACCGGGTATGACGAAGCCAAACATGGATGATTATCTTCAACAGGGCATACACGGAGCAAAGGAAATAAAGCCAGAAGAACGTAAAAAGTTTCTTGGAACCATTCGAGAACGAGTTGAATTTGCACTTACACAGCCTCAGGTCAGAGAGAATAAAGTATACAAGGAGATTGAAGAGGCTTGTAAAAAGAACAAAAAAGTACATATGTACTTGAATGGCCATGTAAGTTATCGCTTTTTGTCCAAGTATGTGAAGCTGGCGAGTGCAAATAACATTGAGTACACCATTGTCACAAACAAGGACTATAATTCAGACCTCGGACTTGTACTCGCGTTTGACCATGCGATTGACAAAGAAGACATCTATATCGGTTATAAAGTTAAACCAGATTTGACACAACCGAAAAACACCGAGAAAAAAGGACTCTTTTCACTTTTTAAAAAAAAGCTTTAAAAAATAGGTAACGGGTTCGGTACTGAAATTCACAAGCAAATGAAATGGCTAACTATCATTTAAATTGAGAGTTATTAAAGTACAAGAAAAAGCAAGGGATGAATGTGTTATTTAGTTCGGTTGTGAAGGTGAAAAATTAAATTCACACGATTAATATCAAGCTAAATCAAAACTTTTATAAATACAAGGAAAACGCAGGGGTTTTATCATCCTCTGCGTTTTTTAGGATCTAATGACCATTTTTCCAACTAACTTGTGATATGGTTCAGCGTAATGCATCAAAAAAGGTTTATTTGGGAAACTCAATTCCTTTTAAATAAGATGTCTTGTCCTTAATCTAGTAACCAGCAAAATTAAAATAAGCGGAGATTATTCGGTTAAATACAAAAAGTAGCTCGATTTGAGGTAATTAAGGGGAGATTTTCCGATTATACATAGCAAAATCCCCTATATTCGCATATTTCGAGTCAATAGACGGAAAATCTCTCCGCTTATTTAAGCTTTTTTTATTAATTGTTACGAATTAAGCGAAATGTTTCCGTCTATTTATCGGCTTGGATGATTTAACAGAATTCATGTCCTATTAGAATGGAGGAGTGACACAAATCGCGTGCATATAAACATAAAACACAGGTTAAGCTTTATTATGAGAGCAACCCCCAAGATACCGGTAAGTTCAATGGTCTGTTCCCGCCAATCAAGCCTTGCAAGAAAAAAGTAAACATAAACGAGGTTTCTTATGATGGAATTACAGAAAAACAATTCTTTTAATAATAATCTATCTTTCCTAGCGTGGAAATTATCCATAGGCTCTATAATATCTTGGGAATTAGCCGAACTTTTAGGTTCCCACCATCCTTATTTAGCTCCACTTTCCGTCATTTTAACAATTCAATCTACAATGGGTAAAACCATTGGACTTTCGATAAAACGTATGATTGGAACGATAATCGGAATTTTTGTTACGGTTTTGATAGCCAAACATTTACCTGTTGAGGGTTGGGTTTTGGGAGTGTTAATCCTTTTAGGGTGTTACATCTCGATCTATTTAAAATTGGACAAAAAGGTCCTTCATCAGGTATCACTCACAATCCTATTCGTTTTTGTTTTTGAACATCTATCAAAGAGCTACGCCACAGACAGGTTGAGAGACTCATTTGTTGGTGTATTAGTTGCTGGGATCCTTCAATTGGTTTGGTTCCGGATATTTTCACGAAAAACTTGACCGGAATAAGGTTGGAGTACCGCCACAACTTACGAAATAGTTACCCCCAAAAAAAGAGGACAATTCACTCCTCTATTTTTCTATGCGGGCGTATTTTAACGAAATTGAAAAAAAGGAAAGTTCACAAGACACTCCCATATATTATAAAGAAGATAAAATTGGGGGTGAGAAAAATGAACATTATTGGGAAGAGTGTTATTCGAAAAGAAGCCTTTGACAAGGTGACAGGAAGAGCAATGTATACAGCTGATGAACAATCCGTTCAAACACTTCATGTAAAGATGAAAACAAGTCCATATGGACATGCGAAAATCGTGTCAATAGATGACACGTTAGCCAAAAATATCCCTGGTGTAAAAGCAATTATCCTTGGGCGTAGGGACTTTCCACTAACGGGTGAAGAGATAAGGGATCGTCCCCCAATTGCGGTAGAGACAGTACGATACTATGGAGAACCTGTAGCTCTTGTAGTGGCGGACCGCCCGAAAATTGCCAAAAAAGCAGCAGAGTTGATTGATGTAAAATATGAATTACTACCTGTCATCAATCATCCATCAGAAGCCCTCAAAGAAGATTCTCCAATCATACACCCAAACTTGGCTGATTATGAAATTATCGGAACAGCTTATCCTACACCAAATTCCAATATATCCAATACGACAAAAATACGGAAAGGGAACATGAATCTTGGCTGGAACCAATCGGAAGTGATTGTCGAGGGAACGTATAAGTTTTCTCCATCTAGCCATGCAGCGATGGAAACGAGAAGTGCAACAGCAGAAATCAAACCTGATGGATATGTTTACATTACGACTTCCTCACAAGCACCATTTATGGTGAAAAAATTACTGAGTATTTATTTTAATATAGAGGTTGGAAAAATTGTTGTCGAAACCCCTTTTGTAGGAGGAGGCTATGGAGGAAAGGCCCCTGTTCAATGGGAAATTCTTGCTTATCTTGCTTCGAAAGCAGTCGGAGGAAGGCGTGTACAACTTACATATACACGAAAGGAAGATTTAACGACTGCACCATGTCATGTTGGTTTAGAAGCGAAAGTAAGGATTGGATGTACTAAGGAAGGAAGTATTAAAGCGGCTGAAATGGTTTATCTTTTCGATGGTGGGGCTTATTCCGATAAAGCGATTGATGTAAGCCGTGCTGGCGGAGTTGATTGTACAGGACCCTATCATATCGAAAATGTATGGTGCAATTCATTATGCGTATACACGAATCACCCATATGGAAGTCCATTTAGAGGGTTTGGTCATTCGGAGGTACTATTTGCGTTTGAACGAACAATGGATAAACTATCCAAAGAATTAGGGATGGATCCACTTGAGTTACGGAAGAAAAATGCAATTCTACCTGGACACACAACTCCGACCCAGGTTGTTTTAAACAGGAGTAATGTTGGAAATTTACCAGCATGTATTGATCGCTTAAAAGAACTGATTAACTGGGACCAGGGACAAATAGAAGAAGTAAATGAAAGAAAGATTCGCGTTAAGGGGATTGCATGTAGTTGGAAAACATCTACCATTGATACGGATGCAAGTTCCGGTGTTATCCTTACTTTTAATCCAGACGGAAGTATTAATTTAATGTCAGGTGTAGTTGAAATTGGAACAGGAACAAAGACCGTTCTGGCTCAAATTCTTGCAGAAAGATTGAAACTAAGCATTGATAAAATACATGTAAGAATGAAAATCGACACACAAACGACCCCTGAGCATTGGAAGACAGTAGCCAGTAGAGGCACTTTTATGGGGGGGAGAGCGGTGTTAGAAGCGGCTGAAGATGTGATTAGACAAATAAAAGACATTGCAGCTTGCGTATTAAGGACATCGACGGAAGACCTTGAAGTAGCCAATGGTAAAGTGTTTTTACGTGATGATCCAAAAGTTAGTTTGGATTTTAAAGAAGTCGTTTACGGATATAAATTTCCAAATGGAAATACAATTGGTGGTCAAATTATTGGTCGCGGGAATTATGTGATTAGAAGAATGACAAAATTAGATCCAAATACAGGCGCTGGTCAACCTGGTCCAGAATGGACTGTGGCAGCCCATGCAGTCGAAGTAGAATACGATAAAAGAGATTTTACATACCAACTCAAAAAAGCCGTAACGGTAGTGGACATTGGAACTGTCTTGAATCATAAAGCAGCAGTCGGTCAAGTTATGGGAGCGATGAGTATGGGTTTAGCGTATGCAGGGAGAGAAACCTTCATTTTTGATCATTTAGGAAGAATCACAAACCCACAGCTTCGGACCTATAGACCAATTCATTACGGAGAGAATCCGGACTATCTTGTAGATTTTGTGACTACACCACAGATAGATGCTCCTTACGGGGCGAGAGGGGTTGGGGAACACGGATTACTAGGAATGCCTGCGGCACTGGCTAATAGTCTTACTCTTGCAGCGGGTGTAGAACTAAATGAACTTCCAGTGACACCTGAATTAATTTGGAGATATAAGGGGGCGCAGATTTGATATCCTATGATTTCGAGTACCACAAACCCCAAACATATCAGGAAGCAGTAAGTTTTTTCAATGAGTCAGATAAAGAGGGAAAATCTCCTATGTATTATTCGGGTGGAACAGAAATTATTACACTAGGGAAATTAAATATAGTAAGAACTGGTTCAGTTATTGATATTAAAAATATCCTTGAATGTAATGTTCACGAGTTAAATGGGGAATTCCTTGTATTTGGTGCAGCTCTCACGTTAACCACTATTGAAGAGAAGAACCTATTTCCATTATTGAGTCAAACAGCTAGTGAGATTGCCGACCGTACAGCGAGAAATAAGATTACGGTTGGTGGAAATATATGTGGACAGATTTTTTATCGGGAGGCGGTATTGCCGTTTTTATTAACAGATAGCACCTTAATTATAGCAAGTAACCAAGGGGAAAAAAGTGTTCCTATTACAGAAATCTTTAACGAGCAGCTTCTTTTAAAACGAGGCGAGTTTCTTATGCAAATCAAAACAAATCGCAAATTTTTAGAAACTCCTTTTTTCACTATAAAAAGGAGACGCCAATGGAATACAGGTTATCCTTTATTGACTGTGGCTGCTCTTCAATTTGAACAGCGCATTCGAGTTGCGATTAGTGGTCTCTCTCCTTTTCCTTTTCGCTCCTATCAAATAGAAGATGCGTTAAACAAAAAAGAACTACCCTATGAAGAAAGAATTGAACTTGCCATTAACAGCTTAAACGTACCTATCTTAAATGATACAGAAGGCACATCCCGTTACAGAATTTTTGTATTGAAAAATATCCTATATGATGTGTTAAAAACATTAGGAGGAGAGGAATATGAAGACATCTGAATACAAACAAAGCTCTATGTTACGGATAAATGGGGAGGAAACAGAGGTAACCTTTCGAATGTCAGATATCCTTTTAGATGTTTTACGTAATCATTTAGGTTTAACAGGTTCCAAACCCGGTTGCTTAAACGGTGACTGCGGGGCGTGTACGGTTATTATTGATGGGATTGCTCAAAAGTCCTGCCTTAACTTGGCTGTAGAATCAGTTGGTAAAGAGATCGTTACAATTGAAGGTTTAAATTCGCCGATTCAAGGGGCTTTTGTTGATTACTTTGCCTTCCAATGTGGATATTGTACACCTGGTTTTATTATGAATTGCCATGCTTTACTAGAATCAAAGAAGAATCCTTCAGATGAAAAGATTACGAAGTGGCTCGAATCAAATATCTGTCGCTGTACAAGTTATTTAGAAATTGAGAAAGCGGTCAAATCAGTCATAAACTTTTCGCGTGACGATTAGTTATGCAGAAAGTTGGTGAGAAAGATGCCTGATGTTTTTCAAGTGATAGAACAGGCAATAGAGAGCACACAACCAAGTGTAATCGCAACAATTATTCATGTAGAGGGCTCTGCCTATCTAAAGGAAGGCACCTCTATGTTGTTTTTCGAGGATGGAAAAAAATGTGGTTTGATTAGCCCTGGCTGTATAGAAGAAGATTTGAGCTATAGAGTGAAAGAAGTATTCCAAGATGGGAAAAGCCAAACGATTGTTTACGATTCTACGGTAGAAGATGATGTTATATGGGGACAAGAAATTGGCTGCGGTGGAGTAATCTATATTTTACTAGAAATGGTGAATGAAAGCCTAAAAGAGAACTTAAAAAGAGTTCGTGATCAACTGAAAAGTGGAATAAGGGTACTGCATGTAATCAAATTTTCCTCAAATTTTACCGTTGAATTTTCAGGATGCCGTACAGAAAATGGAGAATTGATTGGTGATAAAAGAGTAGGAACCTTAGTAAATAGCAAATGGCCTACTAAATCAGGATTTTCAAATCTAGTATACTACCATACCTATACGCCAAGAAAACGACTGATTATATTTGGAGTAGGACCCGATGTAAAACCTCTAGTGGAATTAGCGGCACAAACAGGTTTTTCTGTAATTGTTTGTGATTGGCGTGAATCACTCTGTAACCGAGATTATTTTCTTAAAGCCGATGATTTTATAATTGGATTTCCAAATGAGATTTTTCAGAAGCTTACCTTCACTCATGAAGATTTTGTTGTCATAATGACTCACAATTTAAAAAGAGATAAAGAAATTGTATCGTTCCTATTAAAAAAGCCACTTCGCTATGTTGGTATTTTAGGATCCAAGCATAGAATTAATTTATTGTTTGGTCAATCTAGCAAACCCTCATGGGTTTCAGCACCAGTAGGCTTGTCAATTGGAGCAGAGGGAGCTACTGAAATAGCCATAAGTATACTTGCCGAAATGATTTTAGTAATGAGACGTGAAAAAGTAGGGAAAGGTGTCATACATGAAAGTGGTAGGTATTTACCTCGCAGCAGGAAAGAGTAGTCGAATGGGAGAGAATAAATTATTGCTTACGTTTAGGGGACTCCCTTTAGGATCGATTGCACTAAAAAACGCCCTAGATTCTTCATTAGATGATGTTCTTGTAATCACCAACGTCAATGATCCATTGGCATGGGTTGATTCGACTATATTTTCAAAGTCATATCAGGAAAGATGGACGACAATTCCGTCAAAAGATAGCGACAAGGGTCAGTCTTACTCCATAAAAACTGGCTTGAAGGAAGCCATAAAAATGAACGCAGATGCAGTGATTATTTTGCTCGCGGATCAACCATTCGTAACCTCCCAAATGATTGATTTTCTAATAAATGCATACGGGTATGAAAAATCGATAGAAATTCTTGGGTACAGGAATGAGCAAGTCGTGTATCCTCCCATTCTATTTTCAAAGAAAATGTTTCCGAAACTTATGGAATTGCACGGGGACATCGGTGCAAAAAAAATAATCGCCAATTTTGATAAAAAGATTTTATATGATACCGAGATTGAAAAAGTAAGAGATGTCGATACACCCGAAGATTATGAAGCCATCAAAAAATTTGAATAACTAGATTAAGGCGTTATATATATAGGTTGATGTAAGACCTATATATCATGCCTTATTTTTTGCTGCCATAAACTAATAGCTATAAGGTTCTCCAGTTTCTATCCGCAAAAAGTATGTTTGATTTTCTTGGAATTCCATAAACTAGGGAAAATGTAAAATGGAATGTTTGGAGGAGGAGAACGAAAAATGAGGACGCAAAAATTGCAGCTGCCACTTCAAACTGCAAGTTTGGTTGTTGGATTTATGGTGTGGGTGATTCTGTCATCCCTGATGTCGAGTATAAAGCAGGATATTCCATTAACAGATAACCAAACAGCAATCGTCACCGCTGTTCCGGTTATTTTAGGTTCTCTGCTCAGAATTTTATTAGGTTTTTGGACAAACCGATATGGGGCTAGATGGTTGTTTTTTATTGGTTTTATTATCCTAATCCTTCCGATTTTGTATATTAGTATTGCAGATTCTATGTTTGATTTAGTACTTGGGGGACTGATCATCGGGGTTGGGGGAGCCTTATTTTCGATTGGAGTTACCTCTTTACCGAAGTATTACCCGAAAGAACGTCACGGGTTTGTGAACGGGATATACGGTGCAGGAAATATCGGGACAGCAATTACTTCCTTTGCAGCCCCAGTGCTTGCAGTAAATATTGGGTGGCAAAGCACGGTACGGTTATTTCTCATCCCGGTTATTTTATTTGCACTCTTAAACTTTTTACTTGGTGACCGCAATGAGCCTAAAGTCAATAAACCATTGAGTGAACAGATTAAAAGCGTGTATAAAAATGAGAAGCTTTGGTTCCTCAGCCTATTTTATTTTGTCACATTTGGTGCGTTTGTTGCGTTTACTGTATATTTACCGAATTTTTTAGTCACTTATTTTGGGTTAACAACAGTTGACGCTGGCTTGCGGACGGCTGGATTTATTACACTGGCAACGCTTATGCGACCTGTCGGGGGATGGCTCGGTGATAAATTCAATCCCTATTTAATTTTGTTCATTGTTTTTAATGTCATCACTTTTGCAGGAGTACTTCTGGCTTTCACACCAGATATTGTTTTATACACAATCGGTTGCTTGCTCGTCTCCCTTTTTGCAGGAGTCGGAAATGGAACGATTTTCAAACTAGTACCGTATTATTTTTCAAAGCAAGCTGGGATTGTCAACGGAATTGTCTCGGCCATGGGTGGTTTAGGTGGATTTTTCCCACCCATCGTGCTTTCGATTGTGTTTGGTATGACGGGTCACTATGCAATAGGATTTATGTCGCTTGCTATTTTTGCGCTATTAAGCTCTGTATTCGTTGTGTGGATGTTCTACACTGAAAAAATTCAGCTTGAAGCAAAGCTTATTGAGAATGTGGCTCAAGGGATGATGGTCACCAATCCAAAGGGAGTCATTCAAAAGGTCAATCAAGCTTTTACAACTGTTACGGGATTTGAGCCAGAAGAGGCAATCGGAAAAACTCCAAGCATTCTTCGTTCTGGAAAGCATGGTTCAGAGTTTTACGATCAGATGTGGAATTCAATCCGCAATCAAGGGTACTGGCAGGGTGAAATTTGGAATCGACGAAAAAACAAAGAGCTCTATCGGGAATGGCTGACCATAAGTGAAGTGAAAAATGAAGCGGGTGAGGTCAAATACTACGTCGGCCTCTTCAACGACTTAACTGAAAATGAGACATGAACATGAGCTGGGGGCAACCTCAGCTCTTATTTGTGCTTTGGAAAATGTGAAAATGGTGTTATAGCGCAATTATCGAAAATTAACACGCAAATCCGCCGAGTTAAAGCGCAAATATGAAAAATAACGCGCATATCTCTGGCCGCCGACGCAAAAATCGTGGAAAAGACGCATATCTCTGGCCGCCGACGCAAAAATCGTGGAAAAGACGCAAATCCCGGATCGCCGACGCAAAAATGCCAGAAAACACGCAAATCCCCAAACCAACTAACCTCGTTCTCCCTTATTTATGACAATCTTCCACCAAATGTAAGCATAGAAGTTTAATCAGACCCAAGATGGAAAGGATTAAGAAGAAAGTTCAAATTAGAAAGGATGAACATAATGGCAACAGGACCAAGTTTACGAAAAACAGATGCTCATTCAGCCATTCATGAGGCTGCTTTACATGAAGCGAAGGAGCTTCGAAATCTATTTCGGAAGTGTATTGAAGAAGGAGATAAACAAAAAGCCCTTCAGGTTGCAGAGGTGGCAATCGACCACTGGGAATCTAGAACACTGAAACATGCCGATTCAGAAGAAGAGGGCTTATATAAAGAAATGATCGAGAGTAATCCCAATCTAGAAAAAATCGTGAATCAATTAACACGAGATCACGATTTAATGCGTCGCATTGTTGCAACAATGAAGAAAAGCTTAGAGACAGAAGAGGCCGATCATCGCATGATTCCACTCCTGGACAGCTTAATTATTATCGATGAGATCCATAACGATGATGAGATGAATAAATTGCTAGCCAACAACGAATAATATGAAAAATTAGGAAACAGAGGAAAGGGGATGAAAATGGGTAAAAAAGATGTAATTGAGGAAAAACTGCTAAGGTTTGCAGCACCAAACTTATACCAAAAGATGGTTGATGTCTTTTCTTCATATAACATTCATTCCTACGATATTTATGCAACTGTTGTAAAGCAAGAAAAGGGCTACGATCTGACATTAAGATTCTCACAATCCTTTTCGCAATCTGTCACAGCCTTTGTAAGCTTTGAGCAGGCAAAGAATCCTGATGAAGAGGTTACTTCCTTTCTCAAAGAAACTGCTGAAAAATGTAAGAATCAATTGATTTCAGATTATTACAAGATGATTAAACTATAGACTTTTACTAGTTTGAAAGTTGAGGCTGGTAACTTTTCTAAAAAGGAGTTGGTTTGTTGTTTTCAATGGAGAATGACGCAATGTTAATTGATGATCGGGAAGACTTGATTGCAGTAATCCGGATGAGATTTGGTGATATTCCAGGAAAAATGGTCGAAGAAATCTATGAAATTCAGGATATGAGTACACTTCAGCGCCTCATCTTAGCGGCAGCAAATGCATCGAGCTGGGAGGTATTTTTTGAAGAATTTCAAGCAGGTACACAAAGCTTCAAGTTAGTAGGAGAAGACTTTAACCCATTGGCAAAAATCATAAAGGGAAAGGATGGAGACATTGGCAAAGCAGAATAGTCTCTTCCGCTCGCTGAAGCATTTAGTGCGTGGAGAGCGTATAAACGATGGTTGGACGGAAGAAAACCCACGGCCGCGTGACTGGGAATCAATCTATCGCCAGCGTTGGGCTCATGACAAGATTGTCCGTTCCACACATGGTGTGAACTGTACAGGCTCATGTAGCTGGAGAATCCATGTAAAAGACGGAATCATCGCCTATGAAACTCAGCAAACAGATTATCCGTCAACCGGGGATGATTTCCCAGACTACGAGCCTCGCGGATGTCCACGTGGTGCAAGCTTCTCGTGGTATACATACAGCCCAACACGGGTGAAATATCCATATGTACGAGGTGATCTTCTCGCACTTTGGAAGGATGAAGTCGCGAAGGCTGGTAATCCTGTACAAGCATGGGAAAATATCGTTTCTAATCCGGAAAAGCGGAAGGCTTATGTTTCTGCCCGTGGTAAAGGTGGATTTGTGAGAGGCAACTGGAAGGACGTCTGCCAAATCATTGCAGCATCTACCATTTACACCATTAAAAAATATGGCCCAGATCGGGTCGTAGGATTTAGCCCGATTCCGGCTATGTCTATGGTGAGCTATGCAGGTGGTGCTAGATTCCTATCTCTAATCGGTGGAACTATTCTTAGCTTTTATGATTGGTATGCAGATTTACCGCCAGCATCACCACAGGTGTGGGGTGACCAGACCGACGTGCCGGAAAGCGGTGATTGGTACAACACGAAATACTTCATTATATGGGGGACTAACATTCCACAAACGAGAACACCTGATGCACATTTTATGGTGGAAGCACGTTATAACGGTACAAAGGTAGTCGGAGTTAGCCCAGACTACGCGGAATATGACAAGTTTGCCGACATTTGGCTTCCTGCAAAAGCGGGAACAGACGGTGCGCTTGCAATGGCCATGACCCATGTTATTTTAAAAGAATTTTATGTCGATAAAGAAACGCCTTACTTTAGGGATTATGCGAAACAATACACAGATTTACCGTTCCTCATAACACTAAATAAAAAAGGAGAAAACTATCGATCTGACCGGTTCCTGCGTGCGTCTGACTTTTCCGATCAACAAGAGCTTGGTGAATGGAAGACTGTGGTTTGGGATGACAATTCAAATCAAATCGCGATTCCAAATGGAAGCCAAGGCTTCAGATGGGATAGCAGCACAAAATGGAATCTCGATATGACAACGGAGGATGGTACGAGTATCAATCCAAAGTTAAGTTTTATTAAAGATTCAGATGAAGTCGTGATGGTAGAATTCCCTTATTTCGCAGAAAAAGAGGGCGGAAAAGTGGTGCGCGGTGTCCCAATTAAACGAATGAAGGATCAATCTGGTAATGAATTGATTGTTACGACCGTTTATGACCTAATGCTTGCTCACACTGGTATTAACCGAGGACTTCAAGGTGACTATCCGACTGACTATAATGATGCAACTCGACCATACACTCCTGCGTGGCAGGAAAGCATTACGGGTGTGAAAAAGGAACACGTGATCCAGGTAGCGCGTGAATTTGCAGAAAATGCAGCTCTAACCCAAGGTAAATCGATGATTGCAATGGGTGGAGGAACAAACCACTGGTTCCATAGTGACCAAATCTATCGTGCTATTTTGAATCTTGTACTGTTAACAGGGTCACAAGGTGTCAATGGTGGTGGTTGGGCTCACTATGTGGGTCAGGAAAAGGTTCGTCCATTAGAGGGCTTTTCCCAAATTGCTTTTGCTAATGACTGGGTGAAAGCACCGCGTTTAATGAATGGTACATCGTTTTTCTACTTTGCAACCGAACAGTTCCGTTATGAATATGATTTTGATGATAGGGAGACAGACTGGGGCAGCAAATATTCCAACATGCATCCGGCTGATTTTAATGCGATGTCGGCACGTCTAGGGTGGTTACCAAGCTTCCCAACACTATCGCAAAATTCATTGGATGTCATGAAGGAAGCACGTTCGAAAAACAGTGATGACCAGGCTGTGATTGATGACATTGCAAAGCAACTTGTCGATGGAAAACTGGATTTTGCGATTGAAAATCCAAATGACCCACGGAACTTTCCGAGAGTCTTCTTTAATTGGCGCTCCAATTTATTAGGAGATAGTGGGAAAGGCCATGAGTATTTCGTTAAGCATTTAATTGGCTCAAAGGATACGGTTTTATCAGACCCAGAACAATCTTGGCAGCCAAAGGATGTCAAGATTTCAGAAAAAATACCTGAGGGAAAAACTGATTTATTCGTAAGTATGGATTTTAGGATGACCAGCTCTGGGCTGTTCTCTGACATCATCCTTCCTGCTGCAACCTGGTACGAAAAACAGGACATTAGTACAACAGATTTACATCCATTCGTTCACCCATTTAATGCGGCAATTAGCCCACCATGGGAAACAAGAAGTGACTGGGATGCATTTAGGGAAATTGCAAAAGTCTTTTCAGAACTTGCCAAAGATCATTTGCCGGCACAAGAAGATCTCGTCATCTCACCACTTGCCCATGACACGATCAATGAAATCGCCCAACCTTTTGGAAAAGTAAAGGATTGGCGTAAAGGTGAAGTGGAAGGAATTCCGGGAAAAACGATGCCCAACCTCAATTTCGTGAAACGTGATTATCCAAATGTGTATGACATGTGGATAACTGTCGGACCGAATATTAAAAATGGCTACGGAACGAAAGGGGTTAAAATCCCTGGAGATAAGGTATTCCAATCTTTATTGGACCGACTGGGACCTTCAAAATCGCAAGGGGTCGGAAAAGGTCTTCCTTCCTTATATTCCGATGTGAAAGCCATAAATGCGATTCTTCTTATGTCAGGAGCAACAAATGGTAAGCGTGCGGTTGAAGGCTGGAAATCGATGGAGCAAAAGACTGGGAAAAAGTTGGGGCATATTTCAGAAGCGCGTGAGGAAGAGGACTTTACTTTAGATGCCTTGACCATTCAACCAAGACAAACCCTTTCAACACCGGTTTGGAGTGGGTTGGAAAGTGATGGTCGTCGTTATTCACCTTTTACCGTCAACAAAGAGTACCACATTCCGTGGCACACTCTTACGGGTCGACAAAGCTTCTATTTAGATCATGAAGTCATGCTCGATTATGGTGAAGGTTTGCCGCTCTATCTTCCTCCAATTAACAAAGGTCCTTTTATTAAGGGTGAAAAAGAGGTTGAGAATCGTGGGAAGTCCATTACACTTCGATACATGACACCTCACCAAAAATGGGGGATCCACACGATGTTCACAGATACCCGCAACATGGTTCAGCTTTTTAGAGGCTGGCAGGTTGTCTGGATGAATGAAGAGGATGCTGCTGAAATTGGCATTAAAGATAACGATTGGATTGAATTATATAATCGGAACGGTGCCGTTGTCGCAAGGGCTGTATTAACGTACAGAATGCCGCGAGGAGCGGTTTATATGCACCATGCCCAAGATCGCACAATGGGAGTGCCTGGAAATACAATTAATAAAAATCGTGGTGGAACACATAACAGCGTGACCAGAATTTATCCAAAGGCAACACATATGATTGGTGGTTATTCACAGCTAAGCTATGGTTTCAATTATTATGGACCAACAGGTAGCCAGAGAGATACGTTGACAATTGTTCGCCCATTAAAGGAGGTCGACTGGCTTGAGGATTAAGGCACAAGTGGCGATGGTGATGCACCTAGATAAGTGTATAGGCTGTCATACTTGTTCTGTCACATGTAAAAATGTATGGACCAATCGACCTGGCATGGAGTACGTTTGGTTCAATAACGTCGAAACTCGTCCAGGACCAGGGTACCCGAAAGAATGGGAAAATACGGATCGCTATAAAGGTGGCTGGACATTAAGAAACGGCAAGCTACACCTTCGAGCTGGTGGCCCAATTTCCAAACTGGCAAACATTTTTTACAACCCAAATATGGCAGAGCTTGATGATTTTTATGAGCCATGGACATATGATTTTGAGCATCTTCATTGGGCCAAAAAAGGGGAAAACATCCCTGTGGCACGCCCAAAATCAATGATTACAGGTAAGTACATGGATAAGCCGGAATGGGGACCAAACTGGGACGATGACCTTGCAGGTGGTAGTGAAGTTGTCCCAATGGATCCTAATGTGCAGAAGCTTCAAGAACATATTGCGATGGAATATGAAAAAACATTCATGATGTATTTACCACGAATTTGTGAGCATTGTTTAAATCCATCCTGTGTTGCATCCTGTCCATCAGGTGCGCTTTACAAAAGGGACGAAGATGGAATTGTTCTGGTTGATCAAGATGCTTGTCGTGGTTGGCGTTTTTGCATGAATGGTTGCCCATACCACAAGGTGTACTATAACTGGAACACACATAAAGCGGAAAAGTGTAATTTCTGTTATCCACGTACAGAAGCGGGTCTACCAACCATTTGTTCCGAAACATGTGTAGGCCGAATCCGCTATATCGGGGTTGTTTTATATGATGCGGATCGCGTGAAGGAAGCAGCATCTGTTGAAGATCCGAAAGACTTATATGAATCACAGCTTTCTGTCTTTTTAGATCCATTTGACCCAGAAGTGATTCAAAAAGCAGAAGAGCAAGGAATAAATCAAAGTTGGATTAAAAGTGCACAGGAGTCACCCGTGTATAAAATGGCGATGAAGTGGAAGATTGCATTGCCTCTGCATCCTGAATATCGCACGATGCCGATGGTTTGGTATGTGCCGCCACTTAGTCCGATCATGAACCATATTACGAATGAGCAGTCCTTAAGCGCGGATGGTTATATTCCGGCTGTTGATGATATGAGAATTCCAATGGAGTACTTGGCATCGATTTTATCAGCAGATGATACGAGCGTCATTCGCCGTGTCCTACTTAAGATGGCTGCCATGCGTGTCCACATGCGGGCTAAGACGGTCGGAGGAATTGATGGTGAGTCAATGAACAAACTGTTAAAGGAAGCAAGAACAACACCAGAAGAGCTAGAAGAAATGCATCGTTTATTAGGTGTTGCCAAATACAATGAACGTTTTGTGATTCCAACTGGTCGCCGTGAAATGGACGAAGACCTTCATTATAAACAAGGTGCATGTAGCATTGAGGATTTAGCCCCTCCAGAAGGAATGGTGACATATCCATCTGAAAGAAGTGGAAATCAATGACCAATGAAGCAAAAGCAATATTAATGATCATGTCCCGCATCCTTGAATACCCGGATCGAACCCTTCTTGAAGGGTATCCGGATATCGAAGAATATGTGGATGAGGAAGTGGGTTCTGTAAAAATGAGAAATGAAATCTTAGAAAGAATTTCACCTCTTTTTCAGATGCCATTGCTTGAATTACAGGAGCTTTACGTAGAAACGTTCGATTATAAGGATAAAACAGGACTATATTTAACAGCACATGAATTAGGGGATAGCCGAAAACGAGGAGCAGCATTAATTAAGCTTCAAAAGTTAATCGTCGAAGGTGGATTTGAATATCACGGTAAGGAAATTGTGGATTATATCCCCATGCTGTTTGAGCTATTGGCACATGCACCAGAAGGCGAAAACTTTGAACGGTTATACCGCCGTTTGGCCTTTGCGGTTGACCGAATTCATAAGAACCTTTTTGATTCCAATCCATACCACCGGATTATGGACCTATTAATGATGTTTGTCTTTGAAGCACCAGAAGCAGAAGAAATTACATTGTTAGAAAATCAGCGTGAAAAAGCCGATTTAGAGGACCTCCCATATCCGATGTTTTATCAATAAAGTGAAATTTCATTCAGTGGGGGTTCACCCACTTACACTTCTTACATTTCTACGAGGTCTTAAAGTAGGAGTTTTACTGCCAGTTAAAGCGGAGAAATGTTCATAACTCTGTGGATAATGTGGACAATGTGGATAAAAAGCATGCTTTTATGTGGATAACGTGGATATTGTGGAAAAAGAAAATGAGTGATCTTTCAACACTATCCACAAAAGGATCCACAGGTTGTGGAAAACAAATGTTCTTATGTGGATAAGTTTACTCTATGCTTCATGAATTTGAAAGGAGGTCATTGAATGGAATTACATTTCTGGTGGACAGCATATCCTTATATATGCGCTGCAATCCTTGTCGTAGGGTCATTTTATCGGTTTGTGTTCCGAGGCAAAAGCTGGACTGCACCATCTACGGAAATCTTTGAGAAAAAGTGGCTGCGCTATGCTTCTGTGATCTTTCACTATGGGATTATTTTCGCCTTTATTGGTCATGTAATGGGGATGCTAATTCCTCTTGAGTTTTACAATGCGATCGGAATCGACGACCATACATATCACCTTTTTGCCATAGCCGGAGGCGGTGTTGCCGGGCTTATGGTGGTGCTTGGATTGATTCTATTTTTAATTCGGAAATTTGCTATTGAGCGCGTACATGTCCATACCTCAGCAGGCAGTTATTTTACAATCATTCTACTGCTTATTATTGCTGGTTTAGGGACGTATATGACATTGGTGTATAACACAACAGTAGCAGCATATGAGTATCGAGTTTCGATAGGGCCATGGTTCCGTAGCTTATTCACATTAAATCCACAGCCTGAATTAATGCTTAATGTCCCCACTCTGTTTAAAATTCACGTCATCCTGTCGTTCCTATTATTTGCTTCGATTCCCTTTACAAAGCTGGTCCATATGTTCAGTTTTCCACTGCGCTACCCGGCAAGAGCACCACAGCAATACCGTTCGCGCGATGGCTATTCGAAAAATACTCGTCAAAACTAGGGGGAGGGCTAACCTCCTCTTCTTTATTTTCCTCAAAATTTTAAAATCATCCCCAATTTTGACCGACGTCAAAGTTTCTCTTTCCATCTACACTTACAATAAAGATGAAAACAAATTGGAGGAAACCGCTCGATGTTGGAATTGTGAAAACTTTGGTAATCATAGGTGTTTTACAAGGTAGTTTCTCCTAGTATCTGGTATGTTTAAAGAAGTACTTCCATCCAACAGTGGGTGTTAATTGATCGATTAATAAAGGAGAGAAGATGAATGTCCTGTCATTCTTGTAATCACGATGATCTCATGAAAAATTCATGTATTTCAAGGGTACCGATTTTCAACCATTTGACTGAAAACGAGATGGCTGAAATCTCACAAGTCGCAATAAGCAAACGTCTCAAAAAAGGTGAGCTTTTATTCCATTCAGATGAACTCTCTGAGCAACTTTTTATTGTTCATAAAGGCTTGATAAAAATGTACCGAATAACGGAAAACGGGAAAGAACAAATTATCCGTTTTGTTGAAGAAGGTGACTTCATTGGCGAGCTATCTCTTTTTTCAAAAACAATGACGACAAGCTTTGCAGAGGCAATGGAGGATACGGAGGTTTGCACCATCCAGCAACAGGACATTCATCAATTACTCCTACGCTATCCAACCATTTCATTGAAAATCTTAAAGGAATTTACGAGTCGACTCCATGAAACGGAATCACTCATTGAAAAATTAAACTCGCAGGATGTGGAAAAGCGTGTAGCAAGCTATTTAGTCGAGCTTATTGAAGGGCAGGAAGATGACTCCATGACCATTCACCTGCCCATTCGCAAAGGAGATCTCGCATCCTATCTTGGTACCTCACAGGAAACACTCAGTCGGAGACTTTCAGCATTTCAAAACCAAGGCTTAATTCAGCTAAAAGGACAAAGAAAAATCATCATCAAACAACTAGAAGAGCTAAGGAAAAAAGCGAACAACTGAAGAAAGGTGAGAACGTTGAACAATGCCATTCTCGTATATGCAAGCATGTCGGGTAATACAGAATTAATGGCAACCTATATTGCAGAAGGTGTGAGGGAAAAAGAAATCCAACTGGACGTTAAAGAATGCTTTGAAATAGACCCCGAAGAACTAGTTAACTACGATGGGATTATCATTGGAAGCTATACTTGGGGAGAAGGTGAGCTCCCTGATGAATTACTAGATTTTTACGACGAAATGGATCATCTTGACTTTCATTTGAAAAAGAGTGCGGTGTTCGGATCAGGTAGCACTTTATACTCGAATTACGGGGGTGCTGTCGACCTATTAGTGGAAAAACTAAAACAAATTGGAGCTGACATCATTGCAGATCCATTGAAAATCGAACTGACTCCAACCGAAAAAGATGAAATAGTATGTAAAGAATTTGGCAGACAATTTGCTGAAAAATTAATCGCTTCATGAAACAAATAGTAAATACGGGCCTTCCGGACGAACGGAACCGGAAGGCTTTTTACATAGGTGAAACTATGGGTTGGACGATATAAAATTGACAATCTCTAAATCATGATATAAAATTATCTTGAATTCAAGATAACTTAATTAAAGATAATTTCCGAAATGAATATTCCAATCTAATTGTTGGAAACTAAATTAACGAATGATAAAAGGAGATAGAAACTATGAAAACAGCAGGCATACATCATATTACTGCCATTGTTGGACATCCCCAAGAGAATGTCGATTTCTATGCTGGTGTTCTAGGACTGCGTCTTGTAAAACAAACAGTCAATTTTGATGATCCAGGTACGTACCACTTTTATTTTGGAGATGATGTCGGGAATCCAGGTAGCATTATTACCTTTTTCCCATGGGCAGATGCGTATCAAGGAAAAATTGGCGATGGCCAGGTAGGCGTGACAACTTACGTAGTTCCGAAGGGGGCACTTCCTTTTTGGGAATCAAGGTTAGCCAAATTTAATCTCTCTTATAAGAAAAAAGAACGTTTTGGAGAACAATATCTCCAATTTAATGATGTCCACGGACTGCAGCTTGAACTTGTAGAGCGAGAAGAAGGAGCAAACAGTAAGTGGGAATTTGGTGACGTGACCACTAATGTTGCCATAAAGGGCTTTGGTGGTGCGATTTTATTTTCCTCACAGCCTGAAGAAACAGAAAAGCTTCTAACACTTATGGGACTAGAGCGCATTGGTGAGGAAGGAGATTTTCTTCGCTTTAAAGCTGAAGGTGACATTGGAAATGTGATTGATGTCAAACGAACTCCTGGTAAAAAAGGCAAAATGGGTGTGGGAACTGTACATCATATTGCTTGGCGTGCAAAGGATGATGAGGAGCAATTACAATGGCAACAATACATTGCCAATCATGGCTATGGAGTGACACAAGTGCGCGACCGAAATTATTTTAATGCCATTTATTTTAGAGAGCATGGTGAAATTTTATTTGAAATTGCAACAGATCCTCCGGGATTTGGCATCGATGAAGAATATGAGAAAATGGGTTCAGAACTGAAACTGCCTCCACAATATGAACCACATCGTCAGAAAATAGAAAATACCGTGTTACCATTTGAAGTAAGAAGTCTGGATTAAAAGGAGATTAAAAAATGATTTCAATCGATCCAAGTAAGAGTTCCGAAAGGGATAATTATAAGCTGTTAATTGGCAGCATTATCCCTAGGCCCATTGCATTTGTAACTTCACTATCGCGGACAGGTACGCTAAATGGTGCACCTTTTAGTTATTTTAATATAGTGTCATCCAATCCACCCCTCATTTCATTATCAATTCAACGGAAAGAGGGAGTCATGAAGGACACGGCTCGAAATATTTTAGAAGGAAAAGAGTTTGTTGTTCATATCGTGGATGAGAGTAATGTAGAAAAAATCAATATTACGGCAGCGAGTCTTCCACCAGATGAAAGTGAAATAGAGCTAGCCCAACTAACTCCGGTCGAAAGTACAACCATAAAAGTGCCGGGGATAAAGGAAGCCAAAATTCGTATTGAATGTGTTTTGGAGCAGGCAATCGAATTAGGCGGTCAGGAACAGCCTGGTTGTGATTTACTTATCGGAAAAGTGGTCCAGTTTCATGTTGATGAGGAACTATATAGCAACGGCCGGATTGACCAAGAAGGACTGGGAGCGGTAAGCCGTTTGGCAGGAAATTATTATGCAAAAATAGGAAACATATTTGAAATTGAGAGACCAAAGTAAGTTAGGATTGGTCTCTCTTTTCCTTTTTAGGTATAATTTTTCGTGGCTTGTAATTGATATCCTCAGATGAATAAACCGAAACGATAAGTGTTCCTCCACTTACCCTCGCGCGAATTAAAATCGGCTGATTGTAAGTATTTTTAAAAAGAAAATCTGGTCCATACCAGCTCACCGTTGCATCGCGACCTGGAGGGACATAGCCAACGCGTTTGCTATGGGAATAGCGCTTAACGATCTCAACTCCGGCAAGATCTACGGCATTGAATAGGGTAGAGGAGGTTTGACAAATCCCACCACCGATACCTTCAATCAATTCACCTCTAATGATTTCGGGAGCAGGCTGATATCCTCTGGCAGCTGTTCGTTTGCCAACAACCTTATTAAATGAAAATGTTTCATTTTGAAACAGCACATAACTATCAATGGCGGCGGCGGAAAGAGCAATATTTGTGGCACGTTCTTTATTAGAAGAATTAAAATGCGTCACATATTGCCCAATTTTTTTTGCCCGAATCGATGATAAAAGTTCGCTATCTACACGTGGATAGATTCGCTCAATCGGAACCTCAATAAAATCCTTTTTTCCAAAAAAACTAGAGTAAAATAGCTTTGTGAATTTATCCTTATTTAATTTCACTCCGACATGTTCCTTGACGATATCACCTGATTTACCGATCTTCGCGTCCGATGGTTCTTCATATACTTGCTCTTCTAAATAAGTTAGAAAATCTGTGAATTTTTTGGTGTTCAATGTAGGAACACCGAGCAATGGAAGAGAATATTCAGCTCTATTCACGGTCGCAATCGGATTTCCTTTATAGGTTATGTATACATGATCCTGAGGCTGGAATTGCTGGACCGAAAAGAAAAGCATTATTGTCCACAATAATTTCAGTGTCCCCACCACCTTTACGAAACATCCTTTTTTATAGTATGGATGGATATATGAAATTCCATTAATAATGGGGAAATTTTTTTTGGTTTGAGATTGTAACAAAATGTTCAAATTCGAAAAAAACACCTGTGATATGCATCACATCAAGGTTTGGGGCACTTATGTTAAAGGGATTTTTAATTGCCAAAAACTTCCTTCCTGATTCTGTAACAACTTTTAAAAGTTTTGATGTTATTATCGTTTACACAGTGATAAAATTCTAAAGAAATTATTTTGGGAAAATAAACTTTTAGCTGCAGTTTTTCAATATATTACGAAAAAAACAAGTAGCTAAAAAATTTTTGACAACTTTGTGAAGTTGTACACAATTTCAGTGCAACATTCATAGTTGTGAAATAAGAGCATCCATTCGGAAAGGAGTACTTTTATGAAAATCAAATGGTTTTTCTTATCAATGGTTTTTACTATTGCCACAGTGCTAACAGGCTGTGAACCAGTAATGGTCCTTGATCCAAAGGGTCCGCAAGCTGAGAGGCAAGCCCAAGATATCCTACTTTCAATTGGAATCATGTCAGTAGTAGTCATTGTTGTTTTCGTATTATTAGTATATATGCTTGTTAAATATCGAGCTTCAAAAATGCCAGAGGATTACGAACCACCACATATTGAGGGAAATCCTTGGGTTGAAGCTATTTGTATCGGGATCCCAATTTTAATCGTTGGTTATCTCTCAGTTGTTTCTGTACAAAGTAACTACATTGTCGAGTCTGCACCAACAGGATACGAAGACCAAGAACCATTGGTAATCTATGCATCATCTTCCGATTGGAAATGGCATTTTAGCTACCCGGAAGAGGACATTGAAACAGTCAATTACTTATATGTTCCAACAGACCGACCACTTGAATTCAGACTTTATTCTTATGGACCCATTACAAGCTTCTGGATTCCACAGCTTGGCGGGCAAAAATATGCCATGGCAGACATGATTACGACGTTGCATCTTGCTGCAGATGAGCAGGGTGAATTAATGGGACGCAACGCAAACTTCAGTGGTAAAGGATTTGCAGAAAACACATTTAGTGTAAAGGCTGTTCCTGAAAAAGAGTTTAAGGAATGGGTAGACGAGGTTAAAGAAACTGCTAAGCCCCTTACCGAAGAAAAGTTTGATCAGCTGTTAGAACCTGGCCATCTTGGTCAAATGACATTTACTGGAACTCATCTAGAATTTGCACCGCCACCAGAGCATGATCATGGATCAGCAGATTCTGAGGAAGGTCACCAGGAAGGGCATGACGAGCACGAAGAAGCTCATTCAGAGCATGATGGGCATTAATATTTAGGAATGCTGCTCTTCACGGACAAGACTTTCAGGGAAAATCATTGAAATGTCTCTGATAGAGTGTCTCGAGGACAAAAGTTGTGGTTGAGATCTTCGACATGTCTCTGACACCGTTTCTCGTGGACAAAACAAACAGTGTAAAGCAGAAAAATGTCTCTGATACCACGTATCAAGGACAAAACAAACGGTGTGAGACCGGAAAATGTCTCCGACAGAGCTTCTCACGGACAAATCACGAGGTTAAAAATAAATAAATGTCCTTGATACCGAAGACAAAAACGAACTATTCATTAAAGAATGTCTTTAAACATTCAAACTAATAAATTTTTGAACGCCGAATTCACTTCATTTGAAAGGAGTAACAACGGATGGAATTCTTCGAACGTTTTGCCATACCACATCCTAGTCCCGCCATCTATGCAGCGATGGTTGCAATTGGACTTACCGTAATCGGAATTATCGCCGGTTTAACCTATTTTAAAAAATGGGGCTATCTCTGGCGTGAATGGTTGACAACCGTTGACCATAAACGAATTGGGATTATGTATTTAATTTCTGCCTTAATCATGCTTTTCCGTGGTGGGGTAGATGCTGTTATGTTACGTGCACAGCTAGCAACACCAGATGCGAAGCTGTTAGATGCACAGCACTATAATGAGATTTTTACAACACATGGTGTTATCATGATCATGTTCATGGCAATGCCGTTTATTATGGGCTTTATGAACTATGTTGTACCATTACAAATTGGAGCGCGCGATGTGGCATTCCCACGTCTAAACGCAATCAGCTTCTGGCTCTTCTTTATGGGGGCAATGCTATTTAACATCTCTTTTGTAATTGGTGGATCACCTGATGCAGGTTGGACTTCATACTTCCCACTTGCAGGCAATGATTTCAGTCAATCAGTTGGTACGAACTATTATATGATTGCGTTGCAGATCTCGGGTATTGGTACCTTAATGACAGGTATCAATATGATCACGACCATTTTAAAAATGAGAGCACCTGGTATGACGTTGATGAAAATGCCAATGTTCACATGGTCAACTCTTATTGCGAACTTAATTATCGTAACAGTATTCCCTGTTTTAACAGTTGCATTAGCAATGGGAACAATGGACCGACTTTTCGGTACACATTTCTTTGCAAGCACAAACGGTGGAATGGATATGCTTTGGGCTAACCTATTCTGGGTTTGGGGACATCCTGAGGTTTATATCTTAATCTTACCTGCGTTCGGTATTTACAGTGAGATCATCTCAACCTTCTCAGGAAGAAACCTATATGGGTACAAATCAATGGTTGGTTCAATGGTTATCATCTCTGTACTTTCATGTTTAGTTTGGGCGCACCATTTCTTTACAATGGGGCAGGGGGCTGCATCTAACAGCTTCTTCTCGATTACAACAATGATGATTGCTGTTCCAACAGGTGTGAAAATCTTTAACTGGTTGTTTACATTATGGAAAGGTAAAATCCGTTTTACAGTTCCAATGCTTTACTCAATTGGATTTATTCCATTGTTCACAATCGGTGGGGTAACTGGGGTTATGCTTGCGATGTCTGCAGCGGATTACCAGTACCACAATACAATGTTCCTTGTAGCACACTTCCATAATACGATTATCCCAGGTGTTGTGTTTGCGATGCTTGCTGCACTCACCTATTACTGGCCAAAAATGTTTGGATTTATGTTAAATGAACGAATCGGAAAATGGACCTTCTGGTCACTTGCTATTGGATTTGTATTAGCATTCTTCCCGATGTACATCACTGGATTAGACGGTCAGGCTCGTCGTATGTACACATACTCTGAGGCAACTGGTTTTGGTCCATTGAATATGATTTCGTTCATCGGTGCGGGTATTATGGCAATTGGATTTGTTCTAATTGTATATAACGTGTATTACAGTATCCGTTACTCACCTAGAGATATTGGCAGCGATCCATGGGATGCACGTACTTTAGAGTGGGCAACACATACACCAGTTCCTGAGTATAACTTTGCGTTAACACCAAGTGTGAACTCTAGCGAACCATTCTGGGACGACAAAAAGAAAAAGCATAAGCTATTCCCAGGTGAAATTGAAAAAATTCATATGCCAAACAATAGTGGACTTCCGTTCATCATGTGTAGCATTTTCTTTGTATGGGGCTTCTCATTCGTATTTGCGATTTGGCCACTGTTGATTGCTTCAACAATTGGTATCTTTGTATGTATGGCATACCGTTCATTTGAAAAGGACCCTGGACATTACATTCCAGTTGAAAAGATTAAAGAAACAGAAGAAAAACTTGGAGGTGCTAAACTATGAAACTAGGACACTCGCAACCTCTTGAATATAGTACGCACCAAAATGAATTAAATATTTTTGGCTTCTGGGTTTTCCTTGGTGCTGAAATTATGCTTTTCGCAACATTGTTTACATCGTATTTTACATTAGAGAACCGTATCGGAAGCGGTCCTTCAGGTGCAGAGATTTTTGAAATCACACCTGTTTTAATTGAAACATTACTACTTTTAACTAGTAGTTTTACAATCGGTCTTGCGGTTCATGCAATGCGCATTGGCAGAGTGAAGGCAATGATGGGCTTCTTCGCGGTCACATTGCTTCTAGGTTTAACTTTCCTAGGTGTTGAAATCTACGAGTTTGTACACTATGTCCATGTTGGAGCAGGTCTACAAACAAGCGCATTTACTGCGATGTTGTTAACAACTTTAGGAACACACGGGCTTCACGTTACATTTGGATTATTTTGGGGAGTGATGATCCTTCTCCAAATAAGAAAAAGAGGTTTAACTGCAGAAACTGCTGGTAAATCGTTCATCTTTTCATTGTATTGGCACTTCCTAGATGTAGTTTGGATTTTCATCTTCAGCTTCATCTATTTGAAAGGAATGATGTAATATGAGAGAACTTTTTCCAGCAAAACAAATAAATGGCTTTGTCTTTTCATTGCTTCTTACAGTTATTGCTCTTTCCGTGTACTTCCTTGACCTATCCTTTACAGTGGGAATAACAATACTCATTGTTACAGCATTTGTGCAAGCATTGGTGCAATTAGTTGTATTCATGCATGCTGGTGAAACAAAGGATCGTTGGGCTATTTACGCAAATGTGTATTTCATGATTTTTATCGCGATTGTTACAATTTTCGGTACACTATTCCTGTTGGTTTGGGATATGTAATAGATCGAGGGTGTCCTTTAGGGGGCACTCTTTTTTATCGTTGGGAATAGTTTGAAAATTGGTATAATATAAATCGTGAAGGGGGAATGGAGATGAATGCATCGTTTTTAATCAGGTTAAAAGCTTTCATGGTTGATTATTTGTTGATTTTGGCCTATCTAGTTGTCCTTTTTATTATTAATGTGTTTCTATTTCCAGGTTTGCAGGAATTTTTTAAGGGATCATTAGTAGTTGCGCAGTTTACTGGTTTTTTAATGGTGACTTTGCCAGTTTCCCTTTATTTTATTATTAGTGATTCAAAAATTGGTGGGCAATCAGTTGGAAAGAGAAAGTCTGGCATTAAAGTGGTTCGTGAAAACGGAGAAGCTGTGCCTATTCTTAGAATGGTCTTTCGAACAATTTTAAAGTTTTTACCTTGGGAGTTGTCACATTTTCTTGTTTATCATTTGATGTATATTGGTGATGAAGTTCCATTTACATACTCTTTAATTGGTGGTCTCGTCTATGCGCTTATGTTTGCATATATTTTGACATGTATTTTTACTAAGAAAAAACAATCTTTATATGATATTTTTGCAAGAACGTATGTGGTAAAGGTGCAATGAATGGGCACGTTTTTATGCAAATAAAAAGCTTAGCCGTTTTCGAACGACTAAGCCTATAGTTAATGAATGAATAATTTAGTCTTGTTTTGTACCCTGTGCCTTCAGTAACATTTCTTCAGATGCGATTAAAAACAGCCCCATTAAAAAGACAAAAATGGCCCCCATAACCGTTCCGATTCCAATCGGTGTTAATACGCTGGAACCGCTCCCAAAAAATCCTAGACAAAAAATAATGATACCGGCAATAAGCACTGTTCCCCCAAAATACTTAACAGCCTCAAGCATAGTAGTTTTCATTTTTCCTCATCCTCCTACTATAAATTATTCACTTTGTTCACAAAATTGTCAAATACTTTTCACTAAATGTTCAAAAGTTGTATTTTGGGCAGGGGAAATAGGTGGTTAAGAGTTCTTGCGATACACGCAAGGAGTCATTTTACCCAAGGATGTGTCGCAAAGTGAATCTAGCGGTACATGCTGCAGCAAAAATCGCCCAAGCATGTCCCGCAAGAGTGGTCTAGCGGTACAAGCTGTAGCGTATTTCCCCCAAGTATGTGCCGCAAGGATGGTCTAGCGGTACATGCAGTAGCAAAAATCGCCCAAGTATGTCCCGCAAGAATAGTTTAGCGGTACATGCAGTAACAAAAATCCCCCAAGTATGTGCCGCAAGAATCGTCTAGCGGTACATGCTGGAGCAAAAATCGCCCAAGCATGTGCCGCAAGAAAGGTCTAGCGGTACAAGCTTTAGCAAAAATCCCGTCAAGCATGTGCCGCAAGAAAGGTCTAGCGGTACATGCTGCAGCAAAAATCCCCCAAGCATGTGCCGCAACATTGGTCTTGCACTATATGCACGACCCCTTTCAACCCACCCATGTACCGTTACGCAATCTATACCAAAGTCGTCCGATGAGCTTTTACAAAATGTATATGTTACCATAGTGAAAAATAACCTAAATGAGGTGTCAGTATGAAAATTGAAGTATGGTCGGATTTTGTATGTCCGTTTTGTTATGTAGGAAAACGTCGCTTAGAACAAGCGCTTGAGCAATTTACACATCGTGATCAAGTAGAAGTAGAATTCAAAAGCTTTGAATTAGATCCAAATGCAAAGCCATATTCGGGACAAAGCATCCATGAATTGCTTGCTTCAAAATATGGAACAAGCGTTGCACAGGCAAAGCAAATGAATGAAAGTGTAGGGCAGCAAGCAGCAGATGTCGGGTTAAACTATGATTTTGATGCAATGAAACACACAAATACATTTGATGCTCACCGCCTTGCAAAATTTGCGGCAACTGAAGGGAAAGAAAAAGAAATGACTGAGATTCTCCTTCACTCTTATTTCGAAGAAGGAAAACTCATTAGTGACCATGAGGTACTTGCCGATCTTGCAGAGTCTGTAGGTTTGGATCGCCACGCTACACTTGACGTATTAAAGGACGAAAAGAAATTTGCAAATGATGTACGAATTGACGAATCGCTAGCGCAACAAATTGGTGTTACCGGTGTTCCGTTTTTCGTGATCAATCAAAAATACGCGATCTCCGGTGCGCAGCCAACTTCCACCTTCCTTGGTGCCCTTCAGCAAGTATGGACAGAAGAAAATCCTGCAGAGTAATGAAGTAGCAGTCGTAACGATGAGAGTTATCAGATCAAGAACGTGCAGAGCCTATAAGGTTTTGCACTTTTTATTTGCCTAAAAAAAGGAATCGGGCACATCAATACGAATATATAGTAAGGTAAACGAAGAAGGGGTGGTTCTTATTACATTTCGGTTTGATTTTGATGTAGGCCTACTATCCATGATGACGTTCCTTATTGGATGGGGGACAATTGTTTTTTTTACATATAGAATTTATAAAAAACAAGAAGAGAAACCAAAGATGTGGAAGATTATTCTTGTTTTACTTGTTGGTTTTTTTACATTTTCTTTTAATATGAACCTATTTGAAACGGTAATGAGAATACCCATTTTACCGCTAGGTGTATGGATTCTTTATTTTATCCTGAGATCAAAAGACGGGCGATGGGAGAGGTATCGCCAATATGCTTGGCTTGGTTTTCTTGCAAACTTTCTTTTTGTCATGTTGACTTTGGCTTCGGTTGGCCTACAGTATGTAATCTATCCTCCAAGCAATATAGTAACCTATATTTCTGATGTCGAACGTGCAACAGTTATCAATACACATCCAGTTGCAGAGGATGTTGCCTTGCAAAAAGATATAGTAATGAAACAACTGTCTACTATGAAACAAACGGAATTTTTTAGTGATCAGTGGTACGAGGAAACATATATGTATGGAGAACCAAATACAAGAAAAGAACGCTTTCCATACCAAGTGATTGGAGTACAAGGAAAATGGGGAAGCAATGTACCTACAACTATTTTCATTGAAGAAGATGGGAAAGGCCTATTAATTGCAACCCCTAACAAACAATATTATTTTCGCTCCGAAATCGTCTTTTTAAAAGGGGTGAAAAATGAATGAAGAGTAAAAGGATAATAGGGCTGATAGGTTTTGTTGTTCTTCTTTTCTTGATCTATTATTTTTACCTGGCTAAGCCTACTGCCTTCACTAAAACTGATACTTTTAAAAGGTATTCTGAAGTGAATGAGGTCCTGGATGTTATTGAGATAAATGAACGCCGTGTTTTTGTACCGATTGTTACAAATGAAAACGAATATGGTATGAGTCTTTGGCTGTGGAAAAACCATAAATGGAATATGGAATTTGATAGCACAATAGGTGGTCCTAAGGTCATCAAGTTAAAAAGTACTGATCCGAGTTCCTATAAGGTATTTTGGAATATTCACCCTCGTGATCAAATAAGTTATGGAGAATTTTATTTGCTGCGGGATCGCAATTATCATATTACAGAAGGAATTGACAATTATTACTACCCAAGGCTTCAAATGAAGACCATCCTTGATTTTGAAGAAAAACCATACGGGATAATGGAACTTCCTAAGGAATGGCAGAGCGTAATAAAGACTTCGATCAAAGTGGAAGAAGCGAAACAACCAGATTCAATTTTTCAAAACATGTTCCCTGTCATTCAGGACGTGTATTTTGGCTGGATTCCGTATAACAATGAAAATACAAGGCAAGATTCCCGTTCTACCATGGTAGGTGGGGCTTCTTGGGGCGGCAGTGTGGATTTGGAGATTGTGAGAGAAATCCAAGAAGAAGAGCTTGAGTATTTTAAAATCGAAGAATAATTCATACTTGGCTGTTCTTTTTCGAGCTGAATGGAGAGGAGGAGAAACGTCCTTATGTACATGTCTATGGTCATCTTATGTCTGATTTGGGGATTTAATTTTGTTGTTATGAAATTGGGGAACGGTGTTTTTCCTCCTGGGGAATTTGCTGCATGGCGGTTTTTGACAGGATCGATTGTACTCCTTGCTCTGTGCTTTATAAAACGAATACCACTGCCTAATAAGTCAGATCTAAAGTGGTTCATTCTATGTGGAATCCTCCAAACCACCTATTTTAACATTGCGATTCAAATATCACTTAACCACATTAGTGCAGGACTTACCTCTGTTCTTACATACAGTATGCCACTTTTTCTATCAATCATGGCGCATAGGTGGATTCCTGGTGAACGGCTAACAGTTAGAAAGACGTTCGGGATTGTGATAGGCATTCTGGGTTTATTTCTTGCAATGAATATCCATTTTGGAGGATCCATATGGACGGTTTTATTAGCCTTAAGTTCTGCTATATCATGGGCAATAGCTAGTTTGCTATTTAAACTGAAATTAAAACATTGTGATACCATTCAATTTACTACGTGGCAGATGACGATCGGAGCGGTGGGGTTATTGGTATATACTCTTTCATTTGAAACGGGTGAATCACATTGGGGATTCATGCCTGTGGTGTATATTTTGTTTTCAGGAGTTGCTGCTTCTGCCTTAGCATTTGTGATGTGGAATCATATTTTAAGGCGTACAGAAGCAAGCAAAGCGTCGACTTCTTTATTAATTGTACCCATCGTGGGAGTCCTTTCTGGATACATATTTTTGGATGAAAGCTTAAGTGTGGTAACGTTAGCGGGAATTTTGTTAGTATTAGTAGGAATATGGTTTGTAAATAGTAAAAGTAGACAAAAGCACCGTATTAACGTATCAAGAGATTTGGATCAAGCTCAGTAGGGATATACTAAAAATGAAAAAGAAAAAAGGAGATTTTGATTATGGAAAAAGTAACACCATTTTTAATGTTTCAGGATAGCAATGCAGAGGAAGCGATGAATTTTTATACGTCACTCATTGAGGATTCTGAGATTATAAATATTGTTCGGTATGGGGCAAATGGACCTGGGGATGAAGGAACGGTTATGCATGCAACTTTTTCATTAAAAGGGCAAGAGTTTATGTGCATTGATAGTAATATCAAGCATCAGTTTACGTTCACTCCTTCATTTTCGATTTATCTAACATGCAGTACGGAAGAAGAAATCGATACTCTTTATCAAAAGCTGAAAGAAGGCGGAGGAGAATTAATGCCTTTAGGTAATTATGGGTTCAGCAAAAAATTCGGCTGGATTAACGACCGTTTCGGTGTTTCCTGGCAACTAACTTTAGCTTAATTGAAAAGTCAAAACGCTTAGGTGCTAATGTCTAGGCGTTTTTTTGGTTACATTTTCTTCTAATTTTTTCTCGAAAAGCGCTAAATGTTGGAGTATAATATATTTTGTTCAAAATGTAAGTTGTGGAACGGTAGAATTTTGTAGTGATCAACACTTACATTATAATAAAGTTATTGAGTGTTCAAAAAGTTGACAAATCAGAAGCAAGAAAATCAAGGAACGACAGGCTCGAGGACCGGAGCGTATGCTCTTATTACGTGAGGACCGCAGAGGCCGAGTGACGCAGAGATTCGAAGTTTATCATTTGGTGACTTTTTGAACATCCTCTATAAGATTCATAAGTTGAAAGCGAGTGTTCAAGATGGGACGTAAATGGAACAATATTAAGGAAAAAAAAGCTTCCAAAGATGCGAATACAAGTAGAATCTACGCAAAATTTGGACGTGAAATCTATGTAGCAGCAAAACAAGGTGAGCCTGATCCTGAGTCAAACCAACATTTAAAAGTCGTTCTTGAGCGTGCGAAAACATACAGTGTACCAAAACACATCATTGACCGCGCCATTGAAAAAGCAAAAGGCGGTTCAGAGGAAAGTTACGATGAACTACGCTATGAAGGCTTTGGTCCAAATGGATCAATGGTGATTGTGGATGCTTTAACAAATAACGTTAACCGTACAGCTTCAGATGTACGTGCCGCTTTTGGCAAAAATGGCGGAAACATGGGTGTCAGTGGTTCTGTAGCTTATATGTTTGATGCAACTGCTGTTTTCGGTATCGAAGGAAAAACGGCTGATGAAGTTCTAGAATTGTTAATGGAAGCAGACGTTGATGTACGCGACATTCTTGAAGAAGAAGATGCTGTCATCGTGTATGCGGAGCCAGAACAATTCCACGCAGTTCAAGAAGCTTTTAAAAACGCTGGAATTACGGAGTTTACAGTAGCTGAATTAACGATGCTTGCACAAAACGATGTAACTCTTCCAGACGATGCAAAAGAAAAATTCGAAAAAATGATCGATGCATTAGAAGACCTTGAAGACGTACGTCAGGTATACCACAACGTCGACCTAGGTGAATAATCAACAAACGAAGACCTTTGGGACAGACTTATTGTCCGAACGAAAGTCTTTTTTTGGGGACGGAGGGACAGGTTCATTGTCCCAACCGTCTCTTTTTTTATGAAAAATTTTTCGAACATTGAAACTTTCTGGTTTTTAACGCGTATTTGTTTAATATAGATTCCTTTAAAAAGGGGGAAGGTTATGTATCCAGGAGATGCAATGTTCAATGCTGTCCCGATTTTTGTAATGATCATGTTCATTGTTGTGATTGGACTCATTATTTTTAATATGGGGAAAGGAATCAGTCAATGGAAAAAGAATGAAGATTCACCCAAACTTAGTGTTCCTGCTCTTGTAAAAACAAAACGCACACATGTTAGCAGACATACCCATCATCATTCGGATCCACATCACCACGATCATGTCACTTCATCCACGAGTTACTATGTAACATTTGAGTTCGAGAGTGGCGATCGGTCGGAGTTTAAGGTTTCTGGTGGTGAATATGGTCAGCTTGCTGAAGGGGATATGGGGAAACTTACATTTCAAGGAACGCGATATTTAGGGTTTGAGAGAATGAGAGGATAAAGGATTTTGTCTGCTTTTCTAGAATTATAGGGTATGAGGGGGTAATCCAATGTCAATTGAACAATTTTTAGAGGATCAAAATAAAGTAATTCGTGAATTGCATATTAAAAGTGCTGATGCTTCATGGATGGCTGCGACCACTGGGGAGGACGAGTGGAATACGAAATCGGCAGAAGCGGACACTGCATATAGTGTTTATTTTTCAAATGTGGAGCGCTTTGAGCAAGTAAAACAATATCTTGAGCAAGCAGAGGATCCGGTTCAAAAACGCCAGCTTGAACTTTTATATTCACATATGCTAGAAAACCAACTTCCAGAAGATAAACTGAAGGAAATGGTTCAACTATCAACTGAATTAGTTGGTGTGTTTAACACATTTCGCGCGACTTTGAATGGAAAGCAAGTTTCGGAAAACGATGTCCGTCAGATTTTAATCAAAAGCAATGATCTTGAACTAAGGGAACAAGCATGGCATGCAAGTAAACAAATTGCGAAAGAGGTTGAAGAAAAATTACTCACTCTTGTGAAAAAACGCAATGAGGCCGCGCGTTCACTAGGATTTGAAAATTTTCATCAGATGAGCTTCGAATCACAAGAGCTTGATCGTGAAGAAATCTTTTCGATATTTACAACGCTAAAGAAACTTTCTGATGAGCCATTCCGTCAGGTAAAACAAGAGATGGATGAAGAGCTTGCAGAGCGATTTGGTATAAAGGTTGAAGACCTTCGACCATGGCATTATGCCGATCCATTTTTCCAAGAGGCGCCACCATCTAAGGAATTAGATTTAGATCCGTTTTATGAGGGGAAGAATCTTGAGGAATTATCCATTCAAACCTTCGCTAAAATGGGCATGGAAATTACAGATATGCTGCAAAAAAGTGATTTGTATCCAAGAGAGAAGAAAAACCAGCATGCATTTTGTACCGACATTGACCGTGAGGGTGATGTCCGCGTTTTAAGCAATAATGTACCGTCCGATTATTGGTCCAACACGATGCTCCACGAATACGGGCATGCGGTTTATTTTAAATATATCGATCGTACTCTCCCGTTCTTATTGCGCAGCCCTGCACATACATTAACAACTGAGGCGATTGCGATGTTATATGGTCGCTTCGGTAAAAATCCTGAATGGCTTCACCAGTTTTTAGGGTTGCACCAAGAGAAGGTGGATGAGTTAAAGCCACTTATTGATAAATCTTTACGCCGTCAAATGTTAATTGCGGGTCGTTGGATTATGACTTTTGTGTTTTTTGAGCGCGAGCTTTACGAAAATCCTGATCAAGATTTGAACCGTTTATGGTGGAAGCTTGTGAATGAAATTCAATATTTGACACCACCTGAAAACCAAGATTATCCGCATTGGGCTGCGAAGATTCATTTTACATTAGTGCCAGTGTATTACCAAAACTATCTACTTGGTGAGTTAACAACTTCCCAGCTTCAGCGATATATTGAGAAGAACATCTCAACAGATCTCTTCACAGAAAAAGTGGGAGAATTCCTGATGAATGACTTCTTTAAGCCAGGTGCGTTATATAATTGGAATGAAAAAATTGAAAGAGCCACTGGAGAGAAACTAAATCCACAGCATTTTGTCGATCAGTTTGTTGCAGTGAAATAATGTGAAAATTTCATTCATTGGGGGTCTAATCCCCAATGACTTTTAATGGCTCATTTCTAAAAGATTGTTGCTTTTAAAACATAGGGTGATTTCCGCTTCTGGTACTCGCTTTCCGCGGGCGATCCGCAAGCCTCCTCGTTTCACTGCGGGGTCTCGCTTGGCTCGCTATTCCCGCAGGACGTTGAGTTTTCTTCCTTGTAACTACACCGCACGAAGAAAATACCTGCATTTTCGAGGATCTCGTACCATCCGCTGAAATCACAAGAAGGTCAATAATTACTATTTTCCTTCGCACAATCTTATCCAAAGACAACAAAGTTAACGAAAACAGCCATTTTAATGAAACGAATCGGTTTTTTACTAGCAGTTTACTTTAAATAGTTAGGGAGACCGTAAAATGAGCGAAATAGACAAAAGAAACCGATTAACTGAAGAACCATTTACTTATCAAATTACGAAAAAAGGAATGGTTATGATTTATTTTGAAGGAAAACAAATTAAAATGGTAAATGAGCGGGACGCTGAACGCCTTATAACTAAGATAAAAGAAGTTGAGGATGACAAAATAAAAATACAGTTATTGTTAGCTAAAATAACAGGAAACTTTAAACGCGGAAACGAGAAACTTGGTAAAAATAACAAAAATTAAATTTAGCCTCGACTTGAGTTAAGGCTTTTTTGATCAAGAAATGAACAATTTTTTTCTAAAAAAACCCTAAGTCTTTCTCCCATGTTACAATCAACAGGAGGCTGTAGATGTTCTCTTTTTTTAGTGCGAAATGTGTAATTTGTAATAGAAAAGTAAAACCTTTGCGAAAGTATGTCGATGATAAAGGGAATACAATAAAAGTATGCATTCCCTGCTCAGAATACGCAGAACGGCGAGCATACAAAATTCGAAGGTAAAGAAGGATGAAGGAAGTTGTACTTAACAGTAAAGGAAACAGCAGAATATTTATCAATTCCAGAAGAATTAGTGAAAAAACTTATTCAAGAGAAAAAGGTGCGCGCCCTTTTTGATGGCGAACAGTACCTATTGAATAAAGACCAATTCAATACCACGATGGAACAGCTAGAAAAATACAAAAAGCTTTACGAAGAATGGCTCAACGAACCAATTCCAGAGGACATCGATGTGAAGGACGAGGATTGATTGGGACACGAGATTCCGCGTCCCAATCAATTTTTACAAGGGGCAGAGCACTGTCCCTAATATCCTTTTTTATAATCCACCACATTCTTCGGAAGTACGCCACCTTGGGCATAGCTCTTCAAATTGGGGATAAAGATATCTTCAATCACACGCTTTGTATAATGTTCAGTTGAACCAGAGGTATGTGGTGTCACAATGACATTTTCAAAATCCCATAGTGGGCTGTTCTCATCTAGCGGCTCTTTCGTGAATACATCCAGCCCAGCTCCAGCTATCTCATCAGAACGAAGTGCCTCAATCAACTCATCCTCAACGACAATCTCGCCCCGTCCAATATTAATGAAAAATGCAGAAGGCTTCATTTGCTTAAATTCATTTGCTCCAAATAAATGATGAGTTTCATTCGTCAAAGGTAAAGTCACAACAACGTAATCACATTTTGGCAGAACTTCTGACAACCGGTCTGTCGTATACATTTCATCGACGTAATCCTCTTCACGGCCAGAATGGCGCACACCAAGAACTGTCATGCCAAATGCTTTTGCAATCTTGGCCGTTTCTTTACCGATGTGCCCTACACCCATGATTCCAATTGTTTTTTCATGAATCTCAAGCTTCATATCAGAATGGTGCCATTTTTTCTCCTGCTGATTTTTCACATATGTATGAATTTTTCTCGTCAATCCAAGCATTAACGCAAAAATGGTTTCCGAAATTGGATAAGCATGAACCCCATTTGCGCTGGTGAGTAACATTTGTTTCTTCTCCATTTCTGCAAGAGGCATACTGTTAACACCCGCACTCCAGCTTTGTAGCCAACGAAGCTTAGAGTCGGAAAAAATGCAGTGATCCGCAATCTCCTTTTTCCAGCCGACAATTACCTCGGCATCTTTTAAATGGTCTAACCAAACAGACGAATCACGCCCAGCAACAATCTCCCAGCTAGGAATGATTGCTTGGATTTGATCTAGATGAGACTGCTCAATATTTTGTGTAATAACTAACTTTGACATGGTGTTCCCCCAATCCCAGAATTGATTTAATTTTATAATAATACAGACCAGGGTGCTTTACCAGCATGGGATATGGACATGGTTCGGAACTATTCGGCTGAGGAAATGCTTTGGAAGGTGCAAGTTTCCTGAAATTAGGAATCTGATGATACTCCATGAAAAATAGAGGGGCAACGATTTTAAGATATTAGGAAAATGATGATGCTCCAGCATAATTCACAAAGTACAGCACTTTCCAGTTACTTGGAGCTCTTGTGTACTCCCATCTTCACAATACTTGAAATAGGTGCGAATCAGTTTCCAAATCCCCCTAATTTTGACCAACTTTTGTTTAAATTGTGGCTAAAATAGTAACTTCGTTAATTTGTGAAATATTTCACATGACAACTAACCCTACCCATTGTATGATGAAGGTGTAAGGAAGTTTGTTCAGTAATGAGCAATCGAACTCGAACAAAATCTTAATCAAACACATATTTTAAAACCTTGTAATGGAGGTCATTGATAATGAAAGCATGGGCTGGTTTTAAAGAAGGAAAATGGCAAAAGGAAATTAATGTACGAGATTTCATTCTAGAGAATTTCACACCATATAGCGGGGATGAAGCATTTTTAGAGGGACCAACTGAAGCAACAAACGCTCTTTGGGAACAGGTCATGGAATTGACAAAACAGGAGCGCGAAAATGGTGGAGTACTGGATATGGATACCAAAATTGTATCTACGATTACTTCACATGGACCTGGTTACCTTGATCAGGAAAAGGAAAAAGTGGTGGGTGTTCAAACCGATAAACCATTTAAACGCTCTCTTCAACCGTTTGGTGGAATTAGAATGGCAGTCGATTCTGCAAATTCCTATGGATTTGAAATCGATGAGGAGATTGTAAAAATCTTTACTGAGTATCGAAAAACACATAACCAAGGTGTGTTCGATGCATATACACCAGAAATGAGGCTTGCAAGAAAAGCGGGAATCATCACTGGACTTCCAGATGCATATGGTCGTGGTAGAATCATAGGCGATTACCGCAGAGTGGCCCTTTATGGTGTAGACCGACTCATTGAAGATAAAAAGAAAGACCTTCTTGAAACCGGAAATGGAGCCATGACTGATGACATTATTCGTGACCGAGAAGAGCTCTCTGAGCAAATTCGTGCCCTTCAAGAATTAAAGGAGTTAGCGGTTTCCTATGGCTATGACATATCTGAACCAGCTACAAATGCGAAAGAAGCTTTTCAATGGCTATATTTTGCTTATTTAGCTGCTATAAAAGAACAAAATGGAGCTGCGATGAGTTTAGGGCGTGTGTCTACATTCCTAGACATCTATATCGATAGAGATCTAGCAAACGGCATTTTATCTGAGCTAGAAGCACAGGAAATTGTTGACCATTTTGTAATGAAACTTCGACTCGTGAAGTTTGCGAGAACACCGGATTACAATGAATTATTTAGTGGTGATCCAACCTGGGTGACAGAATCACTAGCAGGTGTAGCGCTTGATGGTCGTCCTTTAGTTACGAAAAACTCGTTCCGATTCTTGCATACATTAGACAATCTCGGACCAGCACCAGAGCCAAACTTAACGGTCCTTTGGTCTGTGAACCTACCTGAAAACTACAAAAAGTATTGTGCAAAAATGTCTATTAAAACAAGTTCAATCCAATATGAGAACGATGATATCATGCGTGAAACGTATGGTGATGACTATGGGATTGCATGCTGTGTATCCGCGATGGCAATCGGAAAACAAATGCAGTTTTTCGGAGCAAGAGCGAACCTCGCAAAAGCATTACTTTACGCAATCAATGGTGGAGTCGATGAAAAGCTAAAAATTCAAGTCGGACCAAGCTACTCACCGATTACTTCTGAGTATTTGAACTATGAAGAAATTCTTCAAAAATATGATGTCGTGCTTGAATGGCTTGCAGGGCTTTATGTTAACACATTAAATGTCATTCACTACATGCATGATAAATACAGTTACGAACGTTTGGAAATGGCACTCCATGACAAAGAAATTATACGCACCATGGCATGTGGAATTGCAGGGCTATCCGTCGTTGCGGATTCACTAAGTGCGATCAAACATGCAAAAGTCAAAACAATTCGTGATGAAAATGGAATTGTCGTCGATTACGAGATTGAAGGAGACTTCCCGAAATACGGCAACAATGATGACCGTGTCGATGACATCGCGGTTGAGCTCGTTAAACGTTTTATGACGAAGATTAAAAAGCATAAAACATATCGCAACTCTGTTCACACTCAATCCATTTTAACAATCACATCTAACGTCGTGTATGGGAAAAAGACAGGAAACACACCAGATGGTCGTAAAGCAGGGGAACCATTTGCACCAGGTGCAAACCCACTTCATGGCCGCGACACAAAGGGTACACTTGCATCCTTAAGCTCTGTTGCAAAGCTACCTTATGAGTACGCCTTAGACGGCATCTCTAATACTTTCTCTATCGTTCCAAAAGCACTAGGAAGAGAGGAAGAAGCGAGGATCAGCAATCTAGCTGGCTTACTTGATGGATATGCCATGAAAAAAGGACACCACTTAAATGTGAACGTCTTTGATCGGGAAACATTATTAGACGCAATGGAACATCCTGAGCTTTACCCACAATTAACCATACGTGTATCAGGCTATGCCGTGAACTTTATCAAACTAACAAGAGAACAACAAATTGATGTGATAAATCGGACATTCCACGAAAGCATGTAAGAAACAAGGAGGACGAGAAGCATGAACGGACGCATTCATTCCATAGAAACCTGTGGGACTGTAGATGGACCAGGACTACGTTATGTCATTTTCACTCAGGGGTGTTTGCTCCGTTGCCAGTTCTGTCATAACCCTGATACCTGGAAATTAAATAGGGGAAAGGAAATGAGTGTTTCAGAGATTATCCATGATATCAAAACCTATCTTCCTTTTTTTCAGGCGTCAGGTGGCGGTGTGACCGTAAGTGGTGGTGAGCCCTTGCTTCAACTCGATTTTTTAATTGAACTTTTTACAGAATGCAAGAAGCTTGGGATACACACCACAATCGATAGCTCTGGTGGATGCTTTACTCGTTCTCCACAATTCATGGAGCGATTAGAGAAGTTGCTCTCACTAACCGATTTGATTTTACTAGATATTAAGGAAATTGACCCGGTGAAGCATAAGGAATTAACAGGTCTGAGCAATGAGCATATCCTTGATTTTGCTCAGTATTTATCAGACAATAATGTCCCCGTTTGGATTCGCCATGTATTAGTTCCAACAATAAGTGATAATGACGAGGACCTTACGAACCTATCAGCATTTATAAAAACTTTAAAAAACGTGGAAAAAATTGAGGTTCTTCCGTATCACAAGCTCGGAATATACAAATGGGAAAGCCTTGGTCTTGAATACAAACTTAAGGATGTCGATCCCCCAACCGAAGAACGCGTCAAAAACGCAGAAAGAATTTTAGGGTCATAGGGACAGGTTAACCTGTCCTTCCCTCTCGTGAGAGTATGAATATCATTTTCATACTCTTTTTTTTTTGCAGGAAAAAGAAAAGATGTTGAGAAATGTAAAAGATGAAGTTTTTTTAAAAAAAGTTGAAACAAAATAGCCATTGATACGACTTATTCTTGATTGGGGGCGAGGCATTGGAAAAAATGTCATTTGATATAGAAAAAATCTACGACATGTATTACCGGGATGTTTATCATTTTGCGTTGTTTTATACAAACAACCGTCAGGAAGCGGAAGACATCACACAGGAAACCTTTATTAAGGTCATGAAAAACATAGGTAGCCTACAAAATCAAGAACGAATGAAAACATGGATTTTTTCGATTGCAAAGCACACGGCAATTGACCTAAAGCGAAAACAAAAGTTTATTCAATTCTTACCGGACTGGATTTATGAAAAGGAATCAGGGGAAGCAACACCTGAAAAGAAAGCCATCCAGAAGAATGATTGGGAAGAACTACAAGAAGCACTCATACAATTAAAGCCTACCTATCGGTCTATGATCATTTTACGAGGATTAAAGGAATTGACTATCAAAGAGACGGCCGAAATCATGGGATGTAGTGAAAGAAAAGTACGCGTTGACTATCACAGAGCGATTCAACAAATGAAAAAGCATGTTCAAGTACATGAGGAAGGGTGGGGACTGAATGAACAATCGAAATGATGAAAAATGGTTACAACCGTTAAAAAACCGTCCTGACCTTGAACCAAATCCAGTTTTTGCGAAACAACTGAAAGAAAGCCTAAAAGAAAACAAAACCATAAAAAGAAGAAATTTTTCAGCGTTAAAAATGTGGCTTCCACTAGCAATGGCCGTCATGTTGTTCTCCATCATTACGGTGTCCTATGTGACGAGTAATCCTGACCAAGGGCAGAAACCGGTCGAAATAGAGGAAACTTCAAATGTAGTTAACCCAGATTTTGATATGTTGTTAGTTAACAATCCTGCGTATCAATCATTTTATAACTCCGTGCTGAAGGCAACCGGGATAGAAGAAGCGAGTAAACTAGTTATCAATTTTTTCGAAGCATTGCATGTGGAAGATAAGGAATTCCTTAAGGAACATGTGTTTTTTGTGGCGAATCCAGAAAAGGAAGTAGAGGTCCTACTCGATTTTTACAAGGGGATGGATGTGAGATCTTTAGCAGTTCACTCGTTTAAGGAGAGTCAGGCTGAACCTAATGTAGAAATTATATTTTCGTATAAACAAAATAATGAGGATAAACTTCATCACATCTATGTCAACTACTGGGAAGAAGGTAATGTAGAAATTTATTCCCCCCTTGATGACTATGTACCAGAAACTGAAAATGACCTTGAATTAAATGAGCAGGAGAGGGCGGCATACGATGCATTCAAAGTTGACCATAATCCTGAGGCATTAAGAAATCTTGGACCAATCAGTGTCGCAAAAATATTTATCCAAGCTAATGCAGACAGTGATCAAGAAACATCCTATGCTCTGTATACAACAAGAGAGGACCGAGTGATGTGGTCAAAGGAAAAGGATAAGGAGTATTGGGAACAGGAAAATCGAGAAACGAGAGACCCTGAAAATTATAAGAAATCATATTACGGATTAGGGTCAGGTACATTTCAGCAAATGAATGAAAATGAAGGCTACATTTCATTCCGTACTAAAAATGGAGATATGGGCTTCCAAATGGTAAAAGACGAAAACGGCGTTTGGAAGGTAGCTTTTATGCCGATCCAATAATGAACTGAAAAAATCCAACCTCAATTTAACAGGAGGTTGGATTTTGTTTATTGAAGGCTAAAGCCTTCTTCAAAAAGATAATCCTCAGCTTCATCATAGGAACCGAATGCAGCTTCTAGGTTTAGGCCTGAGTACACATTCCACCATTCGTCCTCAAATACGAGTAGTAGTGTTTGTCCCTCATCATTCACCCAGCGTTCCTCTTGCCCTTCGCCGATGATGGCATTTTCCCTTGCTAGAGGGGAATTGGCTGAGAGGGATTGAATGGATTCCTTCACAATTTTTTGTAACTCAGCTTCAGAGAAATCCCGTATATTAATAAATCCCTTTTCATCTACATCATAGTTTTGAAGGTTTCCGGCATATACAAACCCATTGCCATTTGGATGAAGATGCTGAACGACAATCTTTTTCTCAAAGACACTGTCGTTATAATGAAAATTTACTCTTCCTAATGATACATTTTTACGTTCCAACTCTGGGAATGATTCAATGATTTTAAGTTTTTCCTCGAACGATAACATATGTATGTCCTCATTTCTATTGTAATATTTCTTTTACGCGCCCAACCTGACCATCTTCTAGTCGGACTTTTATCCCATGAGGATGAAAGCTAGACTTTGTTAAAATATCTTTGACAGTACCTTTTGTCAGTATACCTGTTCGTTGGTCTTTCTTTAGCACGATTTGCACCTGAATTCCTGGTGTTATATCTGCACGATTTTGCCCATTCATTCCTAAAATCCTTCCATTTATTATTTGTTCATTTAGTTTACCTTAGATTCCAGAATTTATCTTCAAAAAAAAGAGATGACCTCAAGAGTCATCTTTTTGGGACAAGGGGACAGGTACATCGTCCCACCATATTTTTCCTGGGACAGTGTACCTGTCCCTCTGCCCACTCAAAACAATTGAATGGGGTGCATGGAGGAGTCTAGTGCTTTAAACTCGTAGCCTTGGGCTTTTAGATAGTCTAGTAGTTTTGGTAAATGCGCAAGTGTTTCGGGTCGTTCGTGCAGTAAAATCACGATTGGCTGATTTGCACGATTTAGTTTATTTAACTGTTCAATCACGCTATCCACATACCGGCTATCTCGAAATTTCCAATCACGGCTATCAATATTCCAATCCCACATTTTATATCCTGCTGTCTCGACCGCAGCTTTATAACCGTCCGTCATATAAGGTGAACTTCCAAACGGAGTCCGAATGAGATCAGTTTCAATCCCAGTGAGTTCTAAAATCGTCTGTTGCGTTTGGTCCATTTCTCCTACAACAGATTTAGATGATTGATAGAATTTATTTTTATCATGGGTTACGCCATGGAGGCCAACACTGTGGCCCTTATTAACCATCTCTTTGACAGCTTCCGGATAATGTTTAATATTGTTGTCTAGCATAAAAAAAGTAGCCTTCGCATCATATTGATCAAGTAAAGCAAGGATATCCTTTGAAACCTTATGAGGACCATCGTCAAATGTAAGATAAACCGCCCTAGATGGTGGGGCTGGTGTTTCCTTTGGTGATTCCTGTTCTTCATCGACTTCCTGTTCATCTTCTACTTCGGGAGTTGTTGGATTCACTGTAACTGGAGCTGGTTCGACTGTAGGTTCAGTTGTAGGTGCAGGTTCTTCCTCAGTGGGCTTTTCTTCATCACTATTGCTTTTCGGTTTGTCATCTACTTTTAAATCATCATCTATTGGTTCAGTTTTTTCTGGAGCTTCAACAGGTACTTTTGTCTCAATAGCCGGTTCAGATGCATTTGCTTCCAGTAAAAATTTTGATTTTAGTAGAAAAAAAGAATAAAAGAGTAACAACACAATAAAGCCAAACAATGCAATAATTTTAACAATGCTGCCCTTCCCCGTTTTCTTTGTACTCGCCATTAAGCATACCTTCTTTGCTGTGATATTCTTCACTATATATGACGTCTTGTGTTGCAGAAAGGTTTCAATATTATTACAACATTTTTACAATAACAAGGACTATCTTACCATAAGGAATGGTTGTAGGAAAGAAGAAAACCTGGCAAAAAAAGGTTTTTGAGAATTGAAAGCTCATAGGCTAATATAAAACTTGTTCTGAACAGAAAAATAGTTAATAATCCACTTATAAGCATATTTAGTTTGAAGGAGGATCTCGATTTGAAAGTAAGAGTTTCAGCCGTGCAATATCATCTTCACACAATTCGTTCCTTTGACGAATTCGCTGCTCAATGTGAGCATTATATAAAAACAGCAATGGAGTTTGATGCAGAATTTATTTTGTTCCCTGAATTTTTTACAACACAGCTTTTATCGATTGGTAGGGAGGATGGAACAAGCCTAACAATTGACGACCTACCAAACTTTACAGACCAGTATCGAGCTCTTTTTACGCAGCTTGCCAAACAATATAATGTGCACATCATTGGCGGAACACATGTTATCCGCAAAGGCGATCACCTCAATAATGTGGCTCATTTATTTTATCCAGATGGCAGGGTTGCGGAGCAGGCGAAGTTGCATATAACACCTACGGAAGTCCACGAGTGGAATATGTCACCAGGTGAGGATTTCCAAGTTTTTGATACGGAAAAGGGACGCATTGCAATGCTTACCTGCTACGATATTGAGTTCCCTGAAATTGTTCGAATGGCAAAGGCAAAGGGTGCTGATGTCATCTTCTGTCCGTCTTGTACGGATGACCGTCACGGCTTCCATCGTGTACGTTATACAAGTCACGCTAGAGCAGTTGAAAACCAAGTATATGTTGTTGGAACAGGTACAGTTGGATCTCTGCCAACCGTTGATTTTATGCGTGCCAACTTTGGGCAAGCGGTGGTAATCACACCGAATGATATCCCGTTTCCACCTAAAGGGATCTTAGTCGAGGGTGAAGTGAATAACGACATGATCGTGACTGCAGATCTTGATTTAGACCTTCTTTATGAAGTGCGTGAACGAGGGTCTGTTACAACATGGCGCGACCGAAGAACGGACCTTTACACTGATTGGAAATAAAAAGAAGGAGAGTGAATGATATGGACTATAAACGAATAACAAGCATTAATGACCCGTTATTTTTTAAAATGCATGAATTAATGAAGAATGTGTTTCCGAAAGAAGAAGTGCTAGATTTTGAGCTTTGGAAAGAGCCTCTTGAAGACCCAAGCATTCGCGTCTTTGTTGCGGTGCATGAGAATGAGGTTGTTGGAGCGACTGAATACCGTTATTACCCAGATTGGAATATCGCCATGACCGATTTTACAATTATCGGCCAGCCGGGTTTAAGCATTGGTCGCTTCTTAGCGCAAAATCGCAGCAGGGATTTACAGGAGCTAGCTAAGGCAAATGGAAAGAAACTTTTCGGCATGTTTGCTGAAATCTATGATCCATACAAAGTAGCTCATTATGAGTTTGGAACAGTGAAGCCAATGGACCCATTCGTTCGTCGTGAGGTTCTATCTCACCTTGGTTATAAGCGGATAAATCTTGATTATGTTCACCCATCTTGGAACAATGATGGAGAGGCAGTAAAGGGACTTGATTTGTGCTTTATGCCTAGCGATGAAGACGTCAATGAACTTCCAAGCCAATTAGTGGTTGATTTCTTAACAACGTATTATACCGTTCTTCCAAACAAACCTGCTGAATGGCTCGAAATGGTGAACGGATTAAAGGAAAAAGAATCTGTTACATTATTGCCATTATAAAAATAGGTCCGTATTTAAATCTTTCACGGTTTAAATATGGACTTTTTTTGTCTGAAATTTGTCTGAAAACCAACATGTGATATAAATCATATTCCATGGGAGACGTGGGGATATACAATGAACATAGAAGAGTCTGTTTGGAGAGCGATTGTGACTTTCTGAACAAACCAATATCCAAAAAGCTGGTGATATGGTGATTAGTCAAATTTTAGATGGTTTTAGTTTTCACTCCCAATGGAACGGGGGAGTCATCTTTTTTACCCTGATTTTAATTGTCTTATATATGTTCCTATTACCAACTCCAAAGGATCACCCAAAGTATAAATCGATTGCGTTTGCAGGAAGTATGTTATTGATTCTTTTTTCTGTCGGGAGTCCGTTGAATCTATTGGGACGCATGTTGTTTCGTGCCCACATTATCCAGATTGTCGTCGTCCTTCTTATCGCAGCGCCGTTACTCGTGATCGGAATAAAAACAAACCTACTTGAAATAAAAAAAAATAATGGTGTGAAAAAAGTATATCGTTTTCTCACTCATCCAGTGTTCGTGATTATTTTATTTCATGGTTTGTTTATTTTATACCATGTTCCAGTAGTGTTTGACTGGATTCGAACAGGGTATTTTACAAATTATTTCTTTTTGGTGGGGTTAATTTTGGCGGCGGCGCTCTTGTGGTGGCCAATCGTCGGCCCAATTAAAGAAGAAGATAAGATAACCTTCAAACAAAAGCTTATATATATAGTAGTCAATATTGTGTTGTTTGTACCAGTGACACTCTTTTTATGGCTATCAAATACCGAGTTATACTCAGTCTACAGCGACACAAGTCAAATGCTTGCAGCGTTAGCATTGTGTATGCCTTTCGGTGAGGAGATTCCACCAGATTTATTGGAAACATTGCTCCCATATCCACCGATAAGTGAACAAAAGAACGGAGCGATTATTCTATTTATCTCACAAGCCTTGATTTTTGGCTTAAGCACAGTATGGTTGTATATGAAAAAAGGCAGGAAGTGAATTCCTGCCTTTAGCTATTTAGTGTAGTTTCCCGATATAGGCTAAGTCTGAAACCTCGTTTGAGTCGGTGGAGCCATCAAGGATTTTTCGAATGTCCTGGAGGGCATCCTGCAAACTAATTGTTTCCCCTTTTTTACCGGTAAAAGCTTCGGCTACATAAAAAGGCTGGGTCAAATACGCCTCAAGGCGCTCACCGCGCTTGTAAGTTTGAACCTCTGTTTCCGGAAGTTTCTCAAGTCCGTGCACAGTCACAAGTGAACGAAGCTCTCGGTATCTACGAAGTAGCTTTTTGGCACGCTGTTGGATCGTGAAATGAGTTTGGTCTAGGTGCGCCCCTTCAAGAACGGAAGAGGTAGAGTATACTGGGTTAACGGCAGGAAATTGATGTCTAGCAGTGAGGTCAGCGTCAAATTGCCATAATGTTTCTAGTGGTCCAAATGGCACGTCTTCATCGACAACGTCCCCTTTTAAATCAACTAGGATGGTCGTGACAGAATCAACTCCGATTGAATGCAATTTTTCTTGTAGGGTTTGAATTTCTCCAGTGATGACATGAGAGCGATCTGCTGCAAAGGCAACTTCTTTTGTCTTCCCTAGCTTTGCAATTTCTTCATACGCTTCTTTAATGGTTCTAGCCTGGATTTGAACTACATCTAGAATATCATTTACTTCTGGATGATCTCCTTCCGGTAAAAGTAAAACGGTTGCAAAATCATTGTTGTGTAAACGATGAAATAATTCTGCAAGTACTACAAGCTGCCCCATTCCAGGACGTGCAACAAGACCGACCGTACCACCTTTTGCTAATGGAGCAAAGACATCAAGCGTTTTAATCCCAGTTTCAATCATTTCAATTTTCTCCCCTCGAATTAATAATTCATCCAAACTACATTCAGCTAAATCAGCAAGTGCCACTAATGTGCGCACTTCTGCACGACCAACGGGAATCTTTCCAGTACACAGATTTGAGACAGTGGCCGGACGTAATCCCACAGAGCGTGCCGCAGTTGTTAAATTGGGTACTCTTCTGCGGAGCAACGATACATTAAGTCGAATATCTTCCAAATTTTACACCTCCTGTTACTTTTTAGAGTAAACTAAATTTCGTTATAATGCAATAGGTAATTTCGTTGTAGAGTAATTTTTTTTACTTTATCTTGTTGTGTGGTTGCTAACGCCGATAGAAACGAATTATCGTCGATAGAATGAAAATAACGCCGATAGAACAGAAATAACGCCAATAGCCACTTCGGAAACCCTCAATGATTGTTCATTATAATTATAAGTAAATCCAGCGATGGAACCAAAAAGGAGTAATCTTACCCTCACATGCGAAATGTGAACCCAGTGGTGGTATGAAAAAAGCGTAATCGTACCATCACTCTCGAAAAGTAAACCCAGTGATGGTACGATAAGGGTGTAATCGTACCATCACATGTGAAAAGTGAACTCAGTGACGGTACGAAAAATGCGTAATCGTACCATCACATTTGAAAAGTGAACCCAGTGACGATACGAAAAAGGTGTACTCGTGCAATCGCCAATAGCCCTCAAAAAGCAGGTTCAGTGTGGGAACACAAGCATGTAACCATACCCTAACCGAACAAAACTATCTACCCAATAGTGTAAACCCAAGACAAATCTCCCCAATCGTTCAAACCAACAACCCTAAAGAATACAGCCACCATCCATACCCCATACTAAATATAAAAAACGTGAAGGAGCTATCATGACCGAAATCCTAGACGAATCATTTTTTCAGCAACCTACATTAGAACTTGCCAAAGCTCTACTTGGCTGCAAGCTAGTAAAACACAGCAACCAAGGCATCGCATCGGGCTACATCGTCGAAACGGAAGCTTATAAAGGTCCGGAAGATCGAGCGGCACACTCATATCAAAACAGGCGGACAAAGCGGACAGAGGTGATGTTCGGCAAGTCTGGATATGTCTACACCTACCAAATGCATACCCATTGTCTTGTAAATGTTGTTTGCAACGAAATCGACAAACCTGAAGCCATTTTAATTAGAGCTGTTGAACCAGTTGACGGAATTGACCTGATGTATGAACGACGAGGGCAAATGCCAGCCAAGAACCTAACAAACGGCCCTGGAAAATTAACAAAGGCATTAGGAATTACAATGGAGGATTATGGACGCCCATTTTTTGAGCCTCCTATATATATAGCAAAGGGCTATTCACCGGAAAACATTTCTACCGGTCCCCGAATTGGAATTGAAAATACAGGAGAGGCAAAGGAGTATCCTTGGCGCTTTTGGGTCACGGACAATCTCTATGTATCCCGCAAAAGATAAGGGTTTGCTCACAAGGAGCATACCCTTTTTGCATCTAAAGCTTACTCCCTCTAAGCCTCAGGTCCTAGTGAAAAATATAACTGGGGCTCATTATAGCAAAACAAGAATCAGGATAAGATTGAATCATGAAAGGAGGAAGTAAACATGAAAAAGTTCGGATTGTTTATTCTTGGAGGTATCGCAGCGATTGTGCTTTTATCACATGTTGGCCCAATGATTGGTCTAGCAATTAGCTTAGCGATTCTGTATTTTGCATTTAAAAAGTTTATGAAAACTGACTCAACAGTAGGTAAGGTGATTTGGGCGATTATCGGAGTTCTTGCACTAACAGCGTCCGCTTCAAATGTACCTGCGATTCTAGGGCTAGTGGCTGCATACATCCTATACGTTGTCATTAAAAACTGGAAAAGAGAAAAGCACCAAGTCGTGACTGAATCATCTGACCCATTCACAAACTTTGAAAAACAATGGGCTGAATTAAACAAACATTAATATCTAAAGCAAACCACCAAATTAAAAAGGAGATTGATACAAATGGCAAACTTATTAACTCGTATAAAGGACACAATTTTAGCAGATTTTCACGGCATTTTAGATGAAAAAGAAAAGAAAAATCCGATTGCACTGCTTAATCAGTACTTACGTCAATGTGAGGCGGAGGTTGAAAAGGTACGAAAGCTTGTAGAGCGTCAGCATTCCCTAAAGGATCAATTTGCAAGAGAGCATCGTGAGGCGGCAGCCCTAGCTGAAAAACGTAAATATCAAGCGGGTGTGGCACAGCAAGCTGGCGAAACGGAATTATATGAATTCGCTGTTCAGGAGCAGGTTGCATATGAGGAACGCGCTGCTAAATTACAGGAAGCTTTACAAAATGCAGGAACAGAACTCATTGGGCTTGAGAAGAAATATGAGGAAATGAAACATAAGCTGAAGGATATGCATATTAAACGCATGGAATTAATGGGGCGCGAAAACATTGCACGTGCCAATCATCGTATGAATCAGGTGCTTGACACAAATGCATATACAAATAAATCAGCAAGAACGTTTGAAGAGATGGAATCTTATCTGGATCGACTAGAGAACCAAGTAAATTCCTCTTACCATCGCAACACAATTGATGCAAGAATAGCTCAGCTCGAAAAACAAGTAAAAAATGAAGAAACACATTCTATTTCATAGTCAAAACATGGTATTCTAAAGAAGACGTAGACAATCTACGTCTTCTTATCCCAATTTACGAATAATTCAATGCATTCAATGGAAGGGAGGCTCCGAACCTTGTTAGATAAAATAAAATCAGACAATCTTAATGCATTTATTCTCTTTGGAATTATTTTATTAATCATTGAAATTACATTTTTTAATGGCGGGGTCATTTTCTCTTTTATCATATCGTTTGGATGTATTTATATTGGTCGTAAAAAATTGCCACGAACCTTTGGGAAAATCCTGTCTTGGTTTGGATGGATTAGTTTAGCTCTTACCATTGTAGGAATGATGACAGTCAAATTTTTAATACTGGCAGTTCTGATCTATTTTCTCATTCAATTTTTTCAATCAAAGAAAAACCCTCAATATATAAAACCGGAAATAAATGAAGCGCAAAAATCATCTGCACAGGAACCGATTTTAAAGCGTCAGCCATTGTTCTGTAACAACATCTTTGGTCAACAAAAAACGCCGGAATATGTGTATGAGTGGAACGATGTGAACATTCAGTCCGGAATTGGAGATACCATTATTGATTTGAGTTACACCGTCCTACCTAAAGGTGAATCAGTCATATTTATTCGAAATGTGATTGGAAATGTTCAGGTCTTTGTTCCATACGAGATTGAAGTGAAGGTACATCACTCCGTTCTCTACGGAGCAACCACGATCTTCGAAAATCATGATGCAAAAACGCTGAATCAAACCCTTCATTATCAGACTGAACAATATGATTATGCCGAACATAAGCTTAAAATAGTAACCGCAGTCGGCGTCGGAGATCTTGAGGTGAAACGAGCATGAGTACCGTAAAAAGGCAAATTATTGTTGGTATTTGTGTCTCGGTGTTTTTATTTGTACTAGCACATGTCATCGTATTTATGGCATTCCCGTTAGCTAACTGGGCTGCGCTCTGGCAAACACAACTGATGGATTTACCTTATATCATTCTCGCCATCAGCCTTAGCTTACTAGGTGGGCTTGTTTTTGGTATGTTCTCGGGAATGATATGGAGAAAACAATTGCTTTCTGTATCCAATGCAATCTATCAAATTGAACAAGGTAGGGCGCTTCCTGATTTTCCAGAAAACCAGACCGCTGAATTCACGACGATTTGGGATCGAATAAAAAAAGTTCAAACCCATATTGCAGAACAAACAAAGCTATCGCAAAAACTTGCGAATGAAAAAGCGGAGGACCAGGAAAAGCGCATTCAAAAAATCGTCTCCGAGGAGCGTAATCGACTAGCACGTGAACTCCATGATTCCGTGAGTCAACAGCTTTTTGCAGCATCGATGATGATGTCCGCAATTAATGAGTCAAGGACAGGTACGGATGAACGTGAGGCCAAACAGTTTAAGCTCGTTGAGGAAATGATTCATCAATCTCAACTAGAAATGCGTGCGCTATTGCTTCATTTACGGCCCGTCGCATTAAAAGGAAAGACGCTACAGGAAGGGATCGAGGAGCTATTAGTTGAACTTGTGCAAAAAGTACCCGTCACCATTGAAACAAAAATTGAGGACTTTCAAATTGATAAAGGGGTCGAGGACCACTTATTTCGCATCCTACAAGAGTCAGTTTCAAACACCCTCCGACATTCGAAAGCAAATCAGTTAGAAGTCCTGTTAATTAAAAGGGATGATTTTGTGATTTTACGTATTGTGGATGACGGAATTGGATTTGATGTTGAACAAGCAAAGACAGGATCCTATGGACTCCAGAATATGTATGAACGTGCAGTTGAAATTGGCGGCACGATGCGGATTGTTAGTCTTAAAGAAAAAGGAACTCGGATAGAAGTAAAAGTACCAATGCTAGAGGGTGAAGAAAATGATTAAAGTACTATTTGTCGATGATCATGAAATGGTAAGGATTGGGGTTTCATCCTACTTATCAGCACAGCCAGATATTGAAGTTGTTGGAGAAGCAGACGACGGGAAGGTAGCGGTGGAACTTGCGTTAGAGCTTCGACCTGATATTATTCTAATGGATCTCGTGATGAAGGAAATGGACGGAATTGAAGCAACAAGAAGAATTATCGAGAGTTGGCCAGAAGCAAAAATCATTATCGTAACAAGTTTTATTGATGATGAAAAGGTATATCCAGCGCTTGAGGCGGGCGCAACAAGCTATATGCTGAAAACCTCAAAGGCAAGTGAAATCGCTGAAGCGGTTCGAAAAACATACCATGGACAATCGGTTTTAGAACCAGAGGTTACTGGCAAAATGATGGTTCGGATGAGACAAAAGGATACACACCTTCCGCATGAGGAGCTAACAAACCGTGAAATGGAGATTCTACTTTTAATTGCTGATGGGAAAACAAATCAAGAAATTGCTGATGAACTATTTATCGCTTTAAAAACAGTAAAAGTACACGTAAGCAACATATTAAGTAAGCTTGAAGTCCAAGATCGGACACAGGCAGTTATTTACGCTTTTAAACATTCTCTTGTAAAATAAGACAAAATTATATAAATTTCGACAAAAAAGCACAGATTACTACCTGTGTTTTTTATTTTTTGGTAATATATATTTATGAGATATAAGTCGTTTTACCTCATTTAGGTAAAAAGACCTATTTTGTAATTACCAAAATTTATACGATGAAGGAAGATTTTTATACCTATACTACTATTTAGTTTGTAGGACAGATGGTATATAATTGAAAAGTCGATAATTGACGAATTTCGTCTGTGACTTTAGTACCTTTTTTGTAATTTAAAAAGGATTTTTGCATATATATATAGAAATATAAGGAAAAATGGAGAAAAAGAGATGCAGAAGATGAAAATTAAATCTACAATTCTTAGCAGTGAAGAAAAAGGTACTTTAAAATGGTTTTTAACGCTTTTTTACTTAATTATGATTGTTTATGACTTATTCTATTATATTATTTATCCTAAATTTATTACGGGTACAGCCCCAGGGTTACCAAGTAAATTTGGATATGTAGTCTATTTTATAATGTTTATGCTAATTCCTATAGCAATCTATTTGAGTAAAAAAGACAAACTTTACTTAGTTAAGTACTTAGTAGTTATAGCATATATGATACTATCGATTTGCAATGATCTCTCATACTATTTAATTAGTGAAGCAGAGTACAAAAGTGGTAATATTGCAGAAATGATTGTAGTGTTATTTTCACCAATTTTTGTAAGTACGCGTTTCTTTTATATTGTTTCAATAGGCGCGCTAGTTAGATATTTATTAACAGGGGCAATTCTCCAAACAACTGAAGTATTTTTTCCAATGTTAATTACTGCTCTTTTTTCAATAATTGCACTTATCTTTTTGTTCAGATTCAAGTCCTATGTAAATGCAGTAAAAACATCATATGATGAACAGTTAGAAGGAATGGTTAAAGGTGTTATCGCTGCGCTAGAATTAAAGGACCCTTATACTAGAGGTCATAGTGAAAGGGTTGCTAGTTATGCATTATCTCTAGCAAAAGAAGTAAAACAGTTTACGAATGAAGAATTAGTAGCATTTAATTACGCATGTTTACTTCACGATATAGGTAAGGTTAATATTCCTGACCAAATTTTAATGAAGCCTTCTAAACTAACAAATGAAGAATTTGAGATTATTAAGACTCATCCAGTTGTTGGTGCAGAAGCTGTTAAAAATATTGAAGGCCTTAAGGGAAATATTTGTGTCATTCGCTCCCATCATGAAAGATGGGATGGCAAAGGGTATCCTGATAATTTACAGGGCGAAAATATTCCCTTACTTGCTAGAATCGTAGCGATTGCTGATGCCTTCGATGCAATGACATCCTCTCGTTCCTACCGAAATGCACTTCCTGCTGAAGAAGCATATAAGAGAATTATTGAGGGGAAAGGTACTCAATTTGACCCAAATCTTGTAGAAGAATTTAAAAAGGTTTTTCCATCATGGGAAGTAGTTACTAAAAAACATGATGATATATTATAAGGTTAATAGGTTATTTTGAAAGGAGGGGAGAGTATGAAAATCAGAAAGCTAAAAAAACTAAAAACAACTTGCTGGTGGTGCCCATGGACACCAAGAACACCATTGTAATATTTATTTTGGATGCTTACTTTAAAGTGCGCATCCTCTTTTTTTGTCCTAAAATATCTATTCGAATATAAAGGTCAAAAAATGTTATAATTTGTTTATTAAAACAAATATTAGGGTGAATGTATTGAAACTGACAAAAGAAACCTTACTAACACTTCATGATATTGAAATTCGGAAGGATACTAAACATTTTATTGTGGAAGATCTTAAGACACAAGAATTTTATGAGATGCCACTGGTTTGTATTGATGCATTAGATTTAATCCGAAAAGGGTTTAACTTAGGTGAAATTGAGGAAAAGTTGATAAAGGCATATCCGAATGAAGAAATTGATTTAGTTGATTTCGGTGAACAGCTTCTCGAATTAAATCTAGTACATTCAGTAGATGATGAAGAGATTAAGCATAAAAAGGAACACAATAGTAAGTTAGGGTACGAATGGATACCCTCACAATTAGGAAGAGTATTTTTTAATAAATATACAAACTATCTGTATGGGTTATTATTTATTGTTAATATTGGGATTTTTTGTTTTCAACCTTCGTTATTTCCACATTACAAGGATCTATTCGTTTTTGATATATTGTCATTAAACATAATTGTATTAGGCACACTTTCTTTGTTCACGGTTATAATACATGAATTAGGTCACATATTAGCAGTCCGGTCGTTCGGATTACCAACACGATTAGAAATAGGCCATCGATTATATTTGATTGTTTTTGAAACGGATCTTTCGCTTGCGTGGAAACTACCTTCAAAAAAAAGAAATATACTTTATTTAGCAGGTGTCTGCTTTGATAATGCAGTCCTTTTTGTTGCACTGATGTTACAATTATTTGCACCAATACAGTCTAATTTATTATCAGGTTTGATTGGACTCGTTGTTTTTGATGTAATCATTAGAATTGTGTACCAAGCTTGTATTTATATGAAAACTGATTTTTATTTTTTATTCGAGAATTTGACTGGTACCTATAATCTTATGGAAAATAGTATTCATGCAATTAAAAGCTTATTTTCAAATTCCAAAGTGAAAAATAAAGAACTTTTTCATGGTGAAGAAAAAATAGTGAGATCATATAGCGTTTTTTATATTGTTGGTGTCGGTATTACTCTGGGTTTATTTTTTCTTTACTTCTTACCCCAACTGCTATATATGTTCATTCATATTTTACCTGGTTTTACTAGTCCGATTTCCGATATATATTTTTGGGATGCAGTCTTGTTTTCTATTCAAATTTTTGTAATTTTTGGGCTGTTAATTTATTCATACGGTAAGTCCCATAATAAGAAAAATGTCGAAAATTGATAAAAAATGTTAATTATATAGGACTTTTAGTATATAATGTGAATGAAAGAATGCTTATGATTATTTACAAAGAGGGCTATTGATGGTTATTAATAATACTTCTGCTTTACTTCAGCATGAAGAAAAACGCGCGCTAAAAATATATTTAACATCTTTTTATATTACTTTAGTTTTATTTGATGTGGTATATTTTGTGATTTATAAAAAATTGAAGGTAACTCCAGGTTTTAGTAATAAACTAAGTCTCATAAATTATTTATTTTATTTTGGTTTATTAATACTTTCTTTCTATCTGTTTAAAATAGGAAAACAGACTTTAATAAAATATATCTATGTGCTGACCTATTTTTCTTTAGCACTTATTTACGACTGTATTGTTTTTATTGACAATCCAGCAAAATATGCAAGTGGGAATGCAGCGGAATTAATCCTTGTTTTATTTTCACCTTTATTCATAAATAAACGCTTCTTTTGGGTGACTTCGTTAGCAGCCATTTTGCGCTATATTATCGTTGGTGGTGTTATCCATTCATCTGTAGTTTTAATACCTATCAGTTTGGTTTTAGTATTATCAATTGTAGCTTACATCCTCCTAGCCCGTTTTAACTCATATACGAAAGCATTAACGGAAACACACGAGGAGCTACGAGATAAGGAGAAGCTTGCGTTTGTCGGGCAGATGGCAACGACGATTGGACATGAGATTCGGAATCCCTTAGCCTCGTTAAAAGGGTTCACACAGCTTCAACGGGAAAAGCATAAAGAGGATGATCTACAGTATTCGATTATGGAACAAGAAATCGATCGAATTGATTCCATCTTGACTGATTTACTTGTGATTGGGAAGCCGAGACAAATCAATGTGGCACCTTGCAATTTGAAAGAGCATCTAAGATATGTCATTTCAATCATTGAGCAATCTGAGCAAGGAAAAAATATTGAGGTTACCTTGAAATTGGATGAGTCTTTCCCACTTGTTGAATGCGATGAGAAACAAATGAAACAGGTCTTCTTAAATCTTATTAAAAATGGGTTTGAGTCCATGCCAGAAGGCGGGGCACTTACAATTGAAGGTAGTCAAGTCGACGATAATCAAGTGTCCATTAAGATCTGCGATGATGGCTGTGGAATTCCTAGGGATGTACAAGAAAAGCTATTTCAACCATTTTATACAACGAAAGACTATGGAACAGGGCTAGGACTAATGGTGTCTAAAAAAATCATAGAAGACCATCATGGAAAAATTGCCATCGAAAGTAAAGAAGGAAAAGGAACCAAGGTTGAAATACTATTGCCAATTACCCAATAAGCTAGCTCAACAGAGCTGGCTTATATTTTTAGGAAAACAAAAAACAGGATCGCATGGTCCTGTTCTAAAATCCTCTTTATTTCATTCCAGCCTCTGTTTCCTCAATGCCTTTGTTTTCAATCCAGATTTTGATATGCGTTAAAATGGAGAATGCAAAAAAGAAATTCATTGCGAGCACGCTGACCAGCAGTTGGATATCTCCAAAATAAATGCCAGTATATCCTTTTAATTTGATTACAATAAAGCCTTCAAAGAGCAACAAAAATACACTTAAAAATGCGGCTACCCCTGCACGAATCATGTCATACGCCCCCTTTATTGATTTTTTCCGATCTATATGTATCCACGAATTGTGGATAATTTGTGAACTTACTTAAATTATACACTACTTTTCCATGATACGTAAGATGAAAGCGCTAAAATTAATAATAATTTATCGCTAGGACCTGAGTAATTGTCTGTTATGAATTTCAATGCTTTGTCTATTATCTACTAATTAAGTTGTATATAATGTATTTAACTTAAAGAGTAAAAGGATGAATACAACAAAATGACAGTGAATGAACCTCTTTTATCTTTTGAATTTGTTACATCTAAAGGAAATATACCTTACACCTTTAAGAAACCAATTAAAGTGATAGTAGCTACAACAATTGAAGAAGTGTTTCCCTGTTTAGAGCTTATACAACAAGCTGTTTCTGACGGATATTTCGCCGCTGGGTATCTATCCTATGAAAGTGCTCCTGCGTTTGATTCTTCCTTTACAGTTAAAAGTGGAAACACCATGCCATTGCTTTGGTTTGGAATATTTTCTGAAAGTCATCACCAAACTCTCAGTGGTAGTGAAACTTATACGCTGACTAGGTGGAAGCCTAATGTAAGTATTAGTGAATATCAAGAAACGATTGATTCTATTAAACAAGCTATTGAATCTGGCGATACGTATCAGACAAACTATACGATTCGATTTACATCTGAGTTTGATGGTGATGATCTCACTTTTTTTGAAAAATTAAAACACTCGCAAGCCTCCAATTATTGTGCTTACATCAATACAGGGAGCCATAGTATATTGTCAGCGTCGCCAGAACTGTTCTTCCACAAAGAAGGAGAACAAATAATAACTCGACCAATGAAGGGGACCGTAAAAAGAGGTAGGTCATTCGATGAAGATGAAGCAAATGCAAAATGGCTTTATCATTCTGAAAAAAATCGAGCAGAAAATTTAATGATTGTAGACTTGCTTCGTAATGACCTGAATACTATATCTGAACCCGGTTCGGTACGTGTTCCCAAGTTATTTGAGATTGAAAGATACCCAACCGTTCTTCAAATGACTTCAACTATTGAGGCGAAGGTGTCAAAAGATCGTACGCTCTTTGAAATTTTCAGAGGGTTATTTCCATGTGGTTCAATTACAGGTGCCCCTAAAATCAGCACGATGAAGTTCATTGCAGAATTTGAGACATCACCGAGAGAAGTCTATTGTGGGGCAATCGGTTTTATTACTCCTGAAAATGAAGCTTTGTTTAATGTCCCTATTAGAACGGTATGGATTGAACATTCAACAGGGAAAGCGACATATGGAGTGGGTGGAGGTATCACTTGGGATTCCACGTCTAAAGAAGAGTATAATGAAATTCTTGCAAAAGCTAAGGTGCTTGAAGAAAATCGCCCAAAATTTCACATACTTGAAAGTTTATTGTTGGAAGAAGGCCAATATTTCTTGTTAGAAGAGCATATTAGTCGTCTAAAACAAACATCTCACTACTTCTGTTTTCCGTTTGATCATATAGAGATTGAAGATTTATTAAGTCAATTTGCTCATGAACACACAGAAGGTCTTTATAAAGTAAGACTTCTCTTAGCTAAAACTGGTGACATTATAGTTGAAGGTAGTCCCGCGGAACCACTAATGGCTCCTGTAAAAATGGTACTCGCGGATCAGCCTATAGATAGGAACAACCCCTTTCTATACCACAAAACAACAAATAGAACAATTTACGAGGGCTATCAATTTACAAAACAACCAGAGGCATTTGATGTGCTTCTTTGGAATGAAGCTGGAGAAATAACAGAGTTTACAAATGGGAATGTTGTGGTGGAAATAGATGGGTACTATTGGACCCCACCTGTAACTAGTGGTCTTCTAGCTGGTACCTACCGTGCTAGCCAAATAAAACAGGGAAAAATCCATGAAAAAGTCCTAACAATTAAAGACATTAAAAGAAGTAAAAAAGTATGGTTCATAAATAGCGTAAGAAAGTGGGTAGAGGTTGAATTTATTTGATGATATCCAACATTTGGAAGAGTTTTGAAATTTTATTAGATGTTATTTTGATTATGCATATCCAATAGGGCATAGGATGGAGGTGGTTGGATGACGGAGGAGAAGCACCCAGACTTTGAGGTAGAGGTAGAGCGGTTAGATTTTACGAAAAAGTATATGGATATTGTCATTCAGGCTTCAGAGTCAACCGAGGAAAGCTTTCGCGAAAACTTGAAGGGTGCCCTTGATGGTGTTGACTTCAAAGATAGTAGTTTGAGCTACTTAAACATGTTAACGAATTCAACCTTGCTAAGAAGGACGAACGAAGAGGTACGAAACCTGAAGAGAAACAGGAACAAGCCTTATTTTGCCCGGATTAATTTTAAACGGGAAGAAACGGGAAGTGAAGAAATTCTTTACTTTGGAAAAGTTTCACTTTTTGACAAGGAGACCCAGCTTCCGATTATTGTAGACTGGCGCTCACCGGTTGCGAATATTTATTATGATGGGCGCCTTGGGGAAGTCTCGTATGAAGCCGAGGGTGAGGAATATAAGGGATATTTATCCTTAAAGCGTCAGCTCATCATTGAAGAGGGAGAGCTTGCTGAAATTCGGGATGTTGATTTAACAACGACGGATGAACTTCTTCAAAAGTCATTATCTGAAAGTGCAAGCAATCGACTAACTGACATAGTGTCCACCATTCAAGAAGAGCAAAACAACATCATCCGTGCTGATCTGAACAAGCCAATTATTGTACAGGGAGCAGCAGGAAGTGGGAAAACAACGATAGCCCTACACCGAATCTCGTATTTTATTTACACCTATGCGGAGTATTTTTCACCAGACCAACTGATGATTCTTGCACCAAACCGACTTTTTATCGATTATATCTCAGAGGTTCTGCCAGAACTCGGTGTGGATCATATTCAACAGACAACCTATGTTGACTATGTGAAAAAGTGTCTTGGAAAGCCGATTAAGCTCACAAAGCCCGAAGGCAAACTGCTTGGTTTTATCCTTAAAGAATTTAAAAATCCTGACATGATTAAGTGGATTTCGGCATTTAAAGGTTCACTTGAATACCGGGATATGCTTGAACATTATGTGGAGGATATTTTAAGCTCCCTGCTGCCGCAGGAGGATTTCTTTGTCTCAAAGTTTCGCCTGTACAAAGCAAGGGATATTCACCATTTAATGACCTATGAATATCGCTATCTTCCTTATTATAAACGGATTGATAAGGTGAAAAAGGTGCTTCAAAATACGGTTCGTCTCCAAAAAAAGAATATGCTTCATAAGGTTACGAAGTTTTATGATGATAAGCTTGATAACGTCTTGTTTAAAACAAAAATTGATGCGGAAAAACGTCGTCGTTATGTGACGAAAGCTCTTGATAAAAAAGCTGAACTCGTCGAAGAAATCACGAAGCAATCTCGTACAGCAGTGAACGCCTATATAAAAAAGCTACCACACCATGATGTCTTCTATTATTTTAATAGGTTTGTTTCGGAGCTTTTTCCTACGTACGCTTCCGGGTTCCTGACCGACGAGCAAATTCAATTTTTTATGGATTATCAAAAACAGCTCCAAAAATCGAAGCAATACGAGCTTGAGGATTTAGCAGGGCTTCTATATTTGAAGGCAAAGTTGTACGGAGTGAAGAAGGAACTTAAGGCCCGCAATGTTGTCATTGATGAGGCACAGGATTATAGCTATTTTCAGTTAGCGGCCTTAAAAACAGCTCTTGAAACGGATATGTTCACGATAATGGGCGATTTAGCGCAAGGAATCCATTCCTATCGAGGGATTAACAATTGGCAGCCGGTTCTTGATAACATCTTTCCTCGAGCGACCTATAAAACTTTACAAAAAAGCTACCGGACCACCATTGAAATTATGAACACGGCAAATCAGTTACTAGAGTTGTTGGAACTAGATTTACCAATGGTTGAGCCGGTTGTACGACATGGTAAGAAGCCGGCTTTTCATCAAATGAGCGGTACAGAAAAAGAAACCGTGAATGCACTCACAGAGATAATAAAAAATCTTTACGATGAAAATATGAAAACAGTGGCAATCATCGGGAAGACAAATAATGAGTGTCAGAAGGTAGCGAAAGCCCTTAAAAAATATAGTGACCTGCCAGTTCAACTTTTAAAAGAAAATGAAGAGATAAAAAGGGAAGAAGTCGTGGTTGTGAGTTCTCATCTGTCGAAGGGGTTAGAATTCGATGCAGTGATTGTCTTTTCAAATGAGGAGAAATTTTATAACAATGAAATTGACATCAAGCTCCTTTACGTATCTATGACTCGACCGTTACACCGATTGCATTTTGTCGGGACTGACCTGACCAATTTTCTGTTAGATAAAGTGAATGAGGAATTGTATGAAAAAACGCAAACCACCTGATTAGGTGCTTTGCGTTTCTTTCATTAAAATACTTTAGTTGTCCAAGATTCAACATTCCACACATCTGTTACGACATCTTGATAAAATTCTGGCTCATGGCAGATGATGAGGATGGTTCCTTTATATTCTTTTAGCGCACGTTTTAACTCATCCTTCGCGTCGACATCAAGATGGTTTGTCGGCTCGTCAAGAAGGAGGATGTTTGTGTCTTTGTTGATTAGCTTACAAAGACGTACCTTCGCCTTTTCGCCACCACTTAACACTTCAACCTTACTTTCAATATGCTTTGTTGTAAGACCACATTTAGCAAGTGCAGCACGAACCTCATATTGGTTAAAGGAAGGGAATTCACTCCAAATTTCTTCAATACATGTATTATAGTTTGCTTGTTTGATTTCTTGTTCGAAATAGCCAATTTCTTGATTTTCACCAAGCTCAACTGTTCCGGAAAGTGGCTTATTCATACCGAGAATGCTTCGGAGCAGCGTCGTTTTCCCGATACCGTTTGCCCCCACCAATGCAATCTTTTGACCTCTTTCCATGCGAAGGTTAAGCGGCTTTGAAAGTGGTTCCTCATACCCGATGACTAAATCCTTCGTTTCGAAGATAAGTTTGCTTGAAGTTTTGCCTATTCTAAAATTGAATTCTGGCTTTGGTTTTTCTTTTGCCAGTTCAATAACTTCCATTTTATCAAGCTTTTTCTGACGAGACATTGCCATGTTTCTAGTGGAAACACGTGCCTTGTTACGGGCAACGAAGTCTTTTAGCTCAGAAATTTCTTGTTGCTGCTTTTTATATGCAGACTCAAGCTGTTGCTTCTTCACTTCGTACACCTTCTGGAAGTTATCATAATCCCCAACATAGCGAGTAAGCTCCTGATTTTCCATGTGGTAAATCAGGTTAATAACGCTATTTAAAAATGGAATATCATGTGAAATCAGGATAAACGCATTTTCATATTCTTGGAGATAACGTTTTAACCAAACAATATGCTGTTCATCTAGATAGTTAGTCGGCTCATCCAATAATAGAATGTCTGGCTTTTCAAGCAATAGCTTCGCAAGTAGGACTTTGGTACGTTGACCACCACTTAAATCCTGAACATCACGCTCAAGACCGATATCCTCAAGGCCTAATCCACGGGCAATCTCATCGACCTTTGCATCGATGACGTAAAAGTCATTGTTTGTTAGGGTATCTTGGATTGTTCCAACATCCTCAAGCATTTTTTCGAGCTCCTCAGGAGTGGCTTCACCCATTTTTCCGTAAAGCTCATTCATTTCTGCTTCCATATCAAATAAATACTTAAAAGCACTGTTTAACACATCACGAATCGTCATTCCTTTTTGAAGGACAGTATGCTGGTCAAGATAGCCAACACGTACATTCTTTGACCATTCAATCTTACCTGCATCAGGCTCAAGTTTCCCAGTGATGATATTCATAAACGTTGATTTACCTTCACCATTTGCCCCAATTAACCCGATATGCTCACCCTTCAAAAGACGAAACGAAACATCATTAAAAATTGCACGATCACCAAAACCATGGCTCACATTAGAAACTGTCAATATACTCATCTATTTAACACCTTTTTCTAGGGACCAGGGGGACGGTTCCACTGGTCCCTCATTTTCAAAAAATTTAAATAAATAGGGACCAGTAGAACCGTCCCTGTGGTTCACATATACCGATTATAAACGAGAAATGAAGGGGTTGGAAAGGGACTTTAATTAGAAGTAAAGTAAAATTTTTCTTTTCGTCATATAATCTGCGGACTTGTCTCATATTTATATAGTACTGAAAAAAATAAATAAGGGGCTACAGGATGAAGACATTTTTTAAAGGGACATTGTTATTGGTTATTGCAGCGTTTATTGGAGAGTGTGTGGAATTTTTAATCAATCTCGTTCTGGCAAAGGAGCTTGGTGGGCATGGAATGGGATTATATATGACCATCCTGCCATCTATTTTTTTAGTTGTCATATTGGCAAGTCTTGAGTTGCCCGTTTCGATTTCAAAATTTATTGCCGAGAAAGAGGACAGGTACCACCGTAGCATGTTAAAACATGCGACCGTTTTAACAACAGTATTTACAGCCATTATTATGTCCTTGGCATTTATCATTTTACCGGTCATACCGTTATTCGATGATTACCATCCATTTGTGAAATGGTTAGTCATTATCTTTATCCCGATTGTTTCATTTTTATCGATTGCCCGGGGTTATTTTATGGGAATTCAATCTATGGGACACATTGCCTTCGCAAACTTCCTGCGTAAGGCTGTACAATTAATCTTGTTAGTGTTTATTTATCAATTGCTTGAATTTGAAATCCAAACATCCATTTTAATCGCTCTATGTACCATTGTCGCAAGTGATTTAATCGTGTTTGGATATTTAGGCTTTGAGTATATTGTTCACTACCGTAGATTGGGTCATAGACCAACATCATCTTTAACTGGAAAAATAGTACGGCGAAATCTACTAGCTGTTTCCTTGCCGACTACCGGGATGCGAATATTTCATGCCATTTCACATGCAGTTCAACCATTTCTGATCAAAGCAGCCTTATTAAAAGCGGGTATGTCTATAGATGTGGCTACCGAGCATTTTGGATTAATGACAGGAGTCGCCTTAACGATTGGCTTTTTCCCAGCTTTCATCGCACATTCATTACTTATTGTGTTAATCCCAACGGTGTCTGAAGCATATGCAAAGCGTGATATGTCGATGCTACAATCCTTGCTTCAGCAGGTGATGAGAATAACCTTTCTATACGGCATTCCAGCTTGTGTCATTTTTTATTATTTCGCGGAGCCACTTACCCATATTTTCTTTGAATCAACGTCAGCGACTGTTTATCTGCAAATGCTATGGCCCTATTTCTTATTCCATTTCTTCTTAATTCCGATGCAGGCGTACTTGATTGGACTTGGATTAGTGAAGGATGCGTTCATCCATAATGTTTGGTCAACCGTGGTGTCCTTTGGTATCATGTTCGCTCTAGGTTCTCTCCAAACACTCCAAATGGAAGGGATCATTATCGGAATGAATATGGGTGCCGTGTTACTTGCCTTGATGCATTACGTCACCATTTGTAGAAAGATTGGCGTCTCCGTGATTTCAACAAAATTTTTGGGGACACCGGCATGATTTAATTTGTTTGTTATTGAATTAACTTCGTGATATAATGAGCAAGATTAATGTCTAGCAGTCATTAATCACGTTTTTTATGGATAAATTTGACTAGTAAAATTTAATAATACATTTCGTAAAGATTGGTAAATGGTAGAATACGATTAAGTCTAACCATGGCCTAACTTCTATTTGTGTAGAAGTTAGGCCATTTTTTATTGTGTTTTAGGAGGATTAGGGTTCGCATGTCAATGAGAAACATTACAAAACAGGAAGAATTAACGCACATTAGCAGCTATGTGAGTAAACTAATAAAATCAAAGTTTGGAAAAGGACCAGAAACTTGTTTTACGTCCATTTCAGATCAATATATTGTCATTCATATTAAAAAGTTTATGACAAAGATTGAACATGAACTTGTAAAGAAAGAAGATTTTGCGACTGCCGGAAAGATTCGAACACACATCACGGAGGAACTTTTGGATCCAATACAGGAAACGTTGGGAGAAATATGTGATAAACCGATCACGAACCTATACCAAGACTGGAATTTCCAAAAAAACTCTGGGGTATTGCTTGCTGTCATGAACTCAGAACAGAAGATTGATGTAGGAAATTCACTTGAATTTATGTTGCTTCGAAAAGAAATCAGTAAACAAAGTGAATTTTATCAATATCAACCAAACGAACAGAGTTTAACAAAGATGGGTGAAAAGATTTATATCATAAGGACCGCTGGCTATATACTCCCAATCGAAAGAATCCTTATCGAAAAAGGTATGCACATCCTGAAGGAAAGAGAAATTACGATCCGGAAAAGATACTATGCAAATAGACATCGATTTAATAAGATCATCAACAATGAAATTCAAGATATTTTTATGATTTGGGATTACGAAAAAGATGAAAACTATAAAATTTTTTACTGTAAGTAAGGGTTGTTTTCATAATTCCCACCAAACTAGCCTACACTATAGGGTAAACATGGAATTGAAAGGGAAACAATGCTACAATAATTAAGGCTGATGAATATGAAGTCATTGGTTATTGTGGTGAATTCTCTAAAGGTGGGAATCACTTGAATTTACAAGAAAAATTGAAATACATAAGCAGTTACACAAGCAAACTCCTCCGAAATAAATTTGGGAGGGGACCCGAATCGTGTTCTGCAGTAACTGCAGATCGCTTTTTAGTCCTGCATATACGTGGTTTTGTCTCTCCGATGGAAGAGGTCCTTTTACAGGAAAATCAGGTTATTCAGGTCGATCATGCAAGGGATGTTGTAATTAAAAGCATTTTAGCCGAACTAAAGGGTGTATTCCAGGTAACTCTTGAAACAGAGGTAAAAACTTTTTCTCATGATTGGAATTTTCCGAATAACACGGGCGTCATTATCGCAGAATTAGTTGATTCTTTACTGCCAATGGAGAAGAACAGCGAAGTCAATTATTCACTTCTTGAAATGGAAGTCGCTCGGATTAGTCAACTTGTAGAAAAGACACCGGATTATATCTTTAGTTTTCAAATTTCTCCGAAAATATTTATCGTGAAGCGTGAGGGTATCTTGGTTCCAATTGAAAAAGCGTTAATCGAGGCAGGCTTTAAAAATGAACTCCATTTTACAAAGGACGAACTTGAAAAAAGCTATTTCCACCGCTACGGAAAATTTGATCAACTATTTCATCGACCAGTTACCGACATATTTATTGACTGGAATTTTAAAAATGATAACAGCTTAATTTGCTTTGTTTTAAAATAAAGATGGTAAATGTGAGGATGTCTTTTAGACACGCCTTCGTCATGACCTAACTTCTATTGGAGTTAGGTTTTTTTCATTTTTTAGGAAAAATAAAGAAAAGGTTGGGAAATAAATGGGAATTAGAAGATGGAAAGCATTAAATTTTGCAGTTTTTTTATGTTGTGTAATTTTGATTTTGGGTAAAGTTTTTTACGTAGGAATGTTGAATCGTTTGGAACCTTATCTGTTACTGACTATACTCATCGGTTCACTTTTATCGATTTATGAATCACGAAAAAATCGAGAGTTCCGCTTTTTGGTAGAAAATGCACCTTATGCGATTCTGCTAAAACGCGATGGGAAAATCATTTATATCAATGATACGGGTAAATTTTTAATTGGCGCCGATGATGAGAAGTCGGCCATCGGGCATTCACTTTATGATTTTATTCAGTACAATCCTGAAAAAACGACGAGGAAAGTTGAAAAAGGACATAAATTTAAGAAGATCACGGAGGGGAAAATTGACCATCCTGCACTGGGCGAAATAATTGTGGAAATAAAAATGATGCCAATTACTTTTCAAGGAGAAAGCTGTGAATATATAGTTATCCGGGATATAACAGAGGTAAAAAAGAGCGAGGAACTCATTCAACAGACTGATAAGCTTTCAATGGTGGGGGAGATGGCAGCTGGGATCGCCCACGAAATTCGAAATCCACTCACAAGCTTAAAGGGGTTTGCTCAGCTTTTACAGGCTGAAAAAACAAACGCCTATTCTGAGATAATGGTATCTGAAATTGATCGGATTAATACGATTGTCGATGAGATGCTGTTGCTCGCAAAGCCGAAAAAGCTGCAATTGCGAAAGCAAAAAATCACAAATGTGCTCAATGAAGTTGTGTTTTTATTAGACACCCAGGCGATTCTCCACAATATCCAAATTAAGACCGCCTATCATGATCTCAAAGGCGCGTTCATTCATTGTGAGGAGAACAAGCTGAAACAGGTTTTTATTAACATCTTGAAAAATAGCATTGAAGCGATTGAAAGCGGGGGGCACATCGATATTTCACTGTATTCCAAAGGCGAAAATGCGATGATTCGAATTTCTGACAATGGTCCTGGAATACCGGCAGACAAGCTTTCGAAGATTGGTAAGGCCTTCTTTACCACAAAGGAAAAAGGAACCGGACTTGGCCTCATGATTTGCCAAAACATCATTCAAGAACACGGCGGCCAAATGACGATCGACAGTGTCGAACACGAAGGAACAACCGTAGAAATATCATTGCCTATTATCGAAGAAGGTCTTCAAATCAGCTGAAGACCTTTTTGCGTTGCTTTGGGGAATATTGGGTGAGGAAAGGCTTGGGTGTAAAGGGGTGAATGCAAGTGGAAATTGTGCGCCCAGAGTTTTTCATTGGTGGGATGAAGGACCGAACACGGCCTGGGCTTGAGCGGAAAGTCCTTCATCTCATTTATGAAGAGGAAACCAACCTCAGCCCTTCAACAAAATCCTCTTCATCAAGGTAATGAAGAGGAAATCGAACTCAGACCTATACCAAAATCCTTTTCATCAAGGCAATGAAGAGGAAATCGAACTAAGACCTTCATCAAAATCCTCTTCATCAAGGCAATGAAGAGGAAAGTGAACTCAGCCCCTTATCAAAATCCTTTTCATCGAGGCTATGAAGAGGAAATCGAACTAAAACCTTCATCAAAATCCTCTTCATCAAGGCTATGAGACCCTAACTCAAACGCACCCGCATCCCATATGAAAGTTCTTCATCGGATCTTCTAACTCACTTATCATCTGATTCTAACGACTTCACTACTTTTAACCCAACATCTGTGCCATTCTCAGCAATATGCTTCAACATTGATAACTTGTTGTTCCAGAATTGGTTGAAATAGGAAAGCCATTCGTGTAGCTCTGAAAAAGATTCAGGCTGAAGGCGATAGCGTTTTTCTCTTCCGACTTTCTGACCACTCACTAAATTTGCTTCAGAAAGAATGTGGAGGTGCTTTGCTACAGCCGTTCGGCTCATTGAAAAATGACTAGTGATTTCCGAAATGGGCAGTTCCTTTTTAGAAAGAAGACGAAGTACCTCTCTGCGTGTTGGGTCAGCAATCGCTTGGAATACATCATATTTTTGAGCTGATTCTGACACTAATTTGTCGCCACCTGACGCAGTTTTTGTACGATACCTGCCCAACCGCCATTCATTGTTTCACGAACTTCAGCAGTTGTTCGATTGGCTTTTCCGATGATCTCTTCAGAATCCTTCCAGCCACCATGAATGAGGGTGAATTCTGTTTTACCGTCAATTTCTTTTAATAGGAACTCCACATACCAGCCGTCAGTATCCCAAGAAAATGTAAGGTGATGTGGTGGGTCGACTTCCAACACCTTACAAGGAGAAGGTCCGAATGGAGATTGGATATGAAATTCATGTCCTTCCTTAGCGACCAAGTCATTTGGCATAAACCAAGTTCCGATTGCCTCTCCAGTCGACACAAGATCCCATACTTTTTGAATTGGTGCTTCGATTAATACTGTTTGTTTTATATCAGGTACAGTTGCCATAAATCATTCTCCTTTTAAAATAAAATAAAACCATTTGGTTTCGTATTTAGATTATATGAAACCAAAAGGTGTTATGTCAAGAAGGTTATATTACAATAGTATGTGCAATTTATAAAAATCAAACGTTGGATATTTGTGGCGGTTTTGTAAGCAAGATTCTCAGTTCAAATATTGAAAGTGACAAAAAATAGGAGTATGCTAGATTATGTAATGAAAATTTAACTATTTTACTATATTAATTGAGGGGGAATTACCCTATGGATATGCTATCAATTCTTGGACTAGCTATCTCTTCTGGAGCGACAATCGCTTTATTAAAAATCATAGCAATTGATATTATTTTATCTGGAGACAATGCTGTTGTAATCGCAATGGCAACTAGAAACCTTCCGAAAGATCAGCAAAATAAGGCCATCTTTTGGGGAACAGCAGGGGCTGTTATTTTACGTATTTTATTTGCAGCTGTCATTGTGTACTTATTAAAAATTCCATTTGTGAATGTGATTGGTGGAGTACTACTTCTATTCATCGCCTATAAGGTATTGGTTGAAGATGAGGGAGAAGCACATGTGAAGTCTTCAAATGGTATTATGGCAGCAATTGGTACGATTATCATGGCCGATGCGGTAATGAGTCTTGATAATGTTGTTGCGGTTGCAGGTGCTGCAGACGGACACATTGGAATGATTGCACTTGGGGTTCTTATCAGTATTCCGATTATGATCTTTGGTTCTAAATTCATTGTAAAAGCCATGAACAGATTTGCTTGGATTGCTTATATCGGTGCGGGTATTCTTGCCTGGACTGCAGGAGAAATGGTATTTAAGGATAAAGGGCTAACAAACTTCCTTCACATTGAACATGGACCTGTAACATACCTAATCGCTGCAGTATTAACCATCCTTGTCCTAGGACTTGGATATACAAAAAACAAAAAAATCGCAGCAAAACGAGAAGCATTACAACATACAGCATAATAAAACGTAAGGCCAAATCATTACTGATTTGGCCTTTTTCTATTACATAAACGTAGCCACAGGGACGGTTCCTGTGGCTCCTAATTGATGCTTGAAAGGGGACCGGTAGAACCGTCCCTTTGGTCTTTATTTTGCAATTTTGTGAAGTTTGTGGATGATGCTTAGGGAACGGCCTGTTCCGACGGCAACTGATTCAAGCGGGTTTGGAGCAAGGTGGACAGGAACAAAGATTTCCTGGCTAAGCCACTCCTGCAGACCATTTAATAACGCACTGCCGCCTGTTAAAATGATCCCGCGGTCCACAATATCACCACTTAATTCTGGTGGGCAATCCTCTAATGTTGCACGAATTGCTTCTAAAATATGAAGTAATGACTCTTTTAATGTTTCTTGCACTTCGGTTGAACGTAAGGTAATGGTTTTAGGAAGACCTGTAACAAGGTCACGACCTCGGATTTCCATTGTTTTTACTTCATGATCAATAAGGGCATATCCGATTTCAAATTTAATCTGTTCGGCGGTATGTTCCCCAATCAAGACATTGTATTTTTTTCGTACATATTGAATGATATCCTCATCAAACTGGTCACCACCAATTCGCACGGAGTTACACGTTACTACGCCGCCAAAGGAAATAATCGCGACTTCTGTATTCCCCCCGCCGATATCAACGACTACGTTGGCTACTGGCTCATCAACAGGTAAATCTGAACCAACTGCAGCAGCTACTGGCTCTTCGATTAAGTAAACTTGTTTAGCGCCACATTGTCTAATCGCATCCTGGATCGCACGTCGCTCAACAGAGGTTGACCCAGAAGGTGTACAAACGACCACATTCGGTTTGCGAATCGAGTACCCAATTTTTTGACTAACTTTCTTCATAATATGGCGAAGCATGTCAGCTGTCACGTTGAAGTCTGCAATCACACCTTTTCGTAAAGGGCGAATTGTCACGATTTTTTCAGGTGTTTTTCCAATCATTCTTTTTGCATCTGTACCAACAGCAATGACATTGTTAGTTTCCGTGTCAATAGCCACAACGGATGGCTCATTAATAATGATGCCTTTATTTTTAGTGTATACCAAAATATTTGCAGTTCCTAAATCAATTCCTATTTCCGTATTTGAAAACATATTATCTCCATCCTTCAAAGAGTTTGGTGTTATATACTAATAGCCATGAAACATTCGTCCGAAATATTTAAGCTATTCCTTTTAAAATTGATGAGTAGTCATATTAACCTACTTCACCTTATAAGAATTCATGAAAATGTGTCGATTTTTGGGGGTTGTTGTCATATTGTAAAAAATGAAACATAGGAGAAATATAAGTGAAGAATGGCAATTTGTTCAAAATACACGTAAAATAGTAATAGATGAAACACTCCAAAAAGGAGGGTGAAGACGATGGATTTTTCAAGTATTATATCTGAGGATAAAATTCGCAAGGCGTATATGGATGGGGAATTTGACAACCTTCCTGGATACGGAAAGCCGCTTAAGCTTGATGATGATTCCGCGATTCCAGAGGATCTTCGCATGGCCTATCGTGTCATGAAAAACTCTGGCTTCATTAATGAAGAAACGGAGATTAAAAAAGAGCTACTCACCATTGAGAACTTACTTGATAATTGTGAAGATGAGGAGCAACGAGTTATCTATCAGAAAAAGCTAAACGAAAAACAGTTTCGCTTAAATCAAATCTTAAAAAATAGAAAGACCTCGCATTCAGCGGTTTTCAAAGACTATCAAATGAAATTGCATAACAAGTTTAAATAAAGTAGAGGGGGCCAAAACATTGCGTTTTGCCCTTTTCTTTTAGGAGTGAAAGACAGTGATGATAGAAAATTTAGCGTTAAAACGGATTTATGAACCTGCTAGTGAGGAAGATGGTAAACGGATATTAGTGGACCGCATCTGGCCACGAGGTATTTCAAAGGACAAAGCACAACTTGATCTGTGGATGAAGGAAATTGCCCCAAGCACGGAGCTTCGCAAGGAATTTAACCACAAACCTGAACGATTTGAAGAATTTAAAGAGCAGTACATAAAAGAATTACAGGAAGACGATGAGAAAAGATTGGCAATCGAGGAATTACTACGCATGATCGAGAAAGAAAAAGTGACTCTTCTATTTGGTGCAAAGGATGAAATGCATAACCAGGCGGTTGTCTTGAAGGAAGTGCTGGAGCGTGAATTGGAACAATAAATGTAAAAATGGGTTAGTGGCAGTATTTCTAGAATAGCGGCAGTATTTTTAGAATAGTGGCAGTAAATTTCAGATAATGGCAGTATTTTTACATTAGCGGCAGTAAATGAGGAATCATAGCCTCTCACTATACAAAGTACCTGCTCTACACACCAGTAATAAATTTGACCAACTTGTATATACAAGTTACACTACTATTATAAATAAAGTTTTTTATTTATGAAATACTACAAGAAATTATTATTTATGGTGGTGTAGCAGTTGAAACAGCCTTGGTGGAAGAAGTCTGTCGTTTATCAAATTTATCCAAAGAGTTTTAATGATACAACTGGTGACGGTCTTGGTGACCTACAAGGGATCATCGAAAAACTCGACTATTTGAAAGCATTAGGTATTGATGTTATTTGGTTAACGCCAATTTACAAATCCCCGCAACGAGATAACGGGTACGATATAAGTGATTATTTTGCAATTCAAGAAGAATATGGCACGATGGAGGATTTTGACCGCTTGCTTGAAGAAGCTCATTCTCGCGGCATTAAACTGATTATGGACATCGTTGTCAATCATACGTCAACTGAAAACGAATGGTTTAAGAAATCTCGTGAATCAAAGGATAATCCATATCGAGATTTTTATATTTGGAAGGACCCTAAAGACGGCCAACCGCCAAATAATTGGGAGTCTAAGTTTGGTGGAAATGCCTGGGAGTATGATGAAAAAACGGGTCAATACTACCTCCATCTTTTTGATGTGACACAGGCCGATCTGAATTGGGAAAACGAAGAAGTTCGTCAAAAAGTCTATGATATGATGACATTCTGGTTTGAAAAAGGGGTAGATGGCTTCCGTCTAGATGTCATCAACTTAATTTCAAAAGACCCAAGCTTCCCTGATGACGATGGTTCAGTGCCTCCTGGCGATGGACGAAAGTTTTATACGGATGGTCCGCGTGTCCATGAATTCATGCATGAAATGAATCAGAAGGTTTTTTCGAAATACGATAGTATGACGGTTGGAGAAATGTCTTCAACAACAATTGACGATTGTATTAATTACTCGAATCCTGAACGCGAAGAGCTAAGTATGACCTTTAATTTCCATCATTTAAAAGTCGATTATCCAAACGGGGATAAATGGACCGTTGCCGATTTTGACTTCCAAGCGTTAAAAAGAATCCTTTCGACCTGGCAGGTGGAAATGCATAATGGTGGGGGCTGGAATGCGCTATTTTGGTGCAACCATGACCAACCTCGTATTGTATCGAGATATGGGGATGATGGTAAGTATTTAACAGAATCAGCGAAAATGCTTGCGACAACGATTCATATGATGCAAGGTACTCCTTATATTTATCAGGGGGAAGAAATCGGTATGACCAATCCGAAATTCGAGGATATCTCAGAATATCGCGATGTCGAGTCCTTGAATATGTATAACATTAAAAAAGAACAGGGCATGAGCAACGAAGAAATCATTGAGATTTTAAAGCATAAATCACGTGATAATTCACGTACACCTGTACAATGGGATGCATCTGAGCATGCTGGCTTCACAAGTGGAACACCGTGGATCAATGTCGCTGACAACTACAAAACCATTAACGTGGAAAACGCATTAGAGGACAAAAACTCCGTCTTTTATCATTATCAAAAATTGATTAAGCTACGCAAAGAATACGATATTATCACGTACGGGGATTACGAACTATTACTCGATGAAGACCCGCAAATCTTTGCATATGTAAGAAACGGAGAAAAGGAGAAGCTTCTAGTTGTCAATAATTTTTATGGGAAGGAAGCTACATTCGAAATTCCTGAAAACATTGAGATTGAAAATTACACAACGGATCTTCTCATTTCCAACTATGGAGACTCCCAAACTGATATTTCAAACGGAATCAACTTACGCCCTTATGAATCCGTGGTGTTTCATTTAACCGCAAAATAAAAAAGTGTAGACGTTAGCCTACACTGTGAGAGCCATGCCCGCGATTGGGTGTGGCTTTTTTATAAATCTTGATCTTTGGGCAGCGGGTCAATTCTTGTGGAATCATCGTTGTCCATCGAGGTTGCAACAAAGTAAAACCAGAATCCAGCGGAGATAAAATACAATACAGCTATTCCAATAAGCGTTAGCCATAGTCCTAACATGTGTATTCCCCCCTTTAGATTGGGGCTATAAGGCGGTAGAACAAGGAAGTAATAGTGGGACACCCGTCCCGTGATACAAATATGCCCCTTTGTATACGTATATGCATGGTGGAGGAGTTATTGACTGAAAATTAGAAATAAGATAATTGTGTCTTCGTGGACAAATGTGCTTTTGGTGGAGATATGCGTCAGTTCGTTAGGATATGCGCCCTTTTGCGGGATAAATGCGTCGTCCTGCCAATATTTGCGTCAACGAGTGAATTTATGCGTCCTTTTGCGTTTATATGCATTTCACCGCCAAAGTATGCACCGACAGACATTTGCATCACCCTAAAACCAACCTAAACAAAAAAAGCGACCGACATGGCCGCCATTCTATGTATTATTTATTTTTGCGTAAGCTTCCGAGTTCTTCGACGAGTGCTTGCATTTCGTTCGGGCTAAATGAGTTCTTTTTCATGGTGAGGTCGTAGATGTCCTTTAATTCCTCGTACATTTCTTCATCAAAATGAGAAGGTTTAATGGCACCGATGTTAAGCACTTTCAGCTTTTCTTTGATTTTTTCAATCATAAACTCTACATTTTCGACCGACTTTTGTGAGAGATCCATGTTTTCATCCTTTCAATTTTCAGTGTATTCTTATTGTAACACGTTTCTGCTATTATTTAACTTTATTCAGTAGAAAACCTCTTCTTTTTAAGTGGGGGACAATGAATAATTGTAACGAATCTGTGGGGGTGGTAAACTGTGACTGAATAAAGTTAAAAGCCTCCGGCGGATGCCACGATTTTTCAGCGGAAATTTTTCGAGTAAACTCGAAAAAAATCGGGCGCAAATACGCCTTGGCGTATTTGATTATGGTAGCATACGGAAAAAAAGAACATGAAGGAGAATTTACATAATGATTAAAGTATTATTTGTGTGTTTAGGGAATATATGCAGATCACCGATGGCGGAGGCCATTTTTCGAGATATGGTTAAAAAGGAAGGGCTCACCAATGACATTCAAGTAGATTCAGCGGGTACTGGTGACTGGCATATTGGACATCCTCCACATAAAGGCACGCAAACCATATTAACTAAATATAAAGTGTCTTTTGAAGGGATTAAGGCGCGCCAGGTAATCCGTGAGGATCTTGAACATTTTGATTATATTATTGCAATGGACTCTGATAATTTAGAGAATCTAAAAAGAATGACTGGTACAGCCAAAACGGGTCAGATTAAAAGGCTTCTCGATTTCGTAGAAGACAGCCAGGTCACCGATGTACCTGACCCATATTATACCGGGAATTTTGATGAAACGTACGAGCTAGTAAGCGATGGATGCAAGCGTCTTTTAGACGTCATAAAAAAAGAAAATTTCGTTGGGAAGGAGTAATCCAAAATGGCAAAACGCAATAAGATGGTGGAAGGCATGGTCGTTGGGGCTGTCCTTGGAGCAGCGATTTCTTTATTCGATAAGGAAACAAGAGAGCAGTTTTTACATACTAGTAAAAGAGTTAGTCGAAAAGCAGTAGATGTGATGAAAAATCCGCAGGAGTATACAGAGCTTGTTAAAGACCGATTTAACACGGTTCGTACAACAATTGAACAGGTAGCGGAGGACGTTCGCATCGTGACCTCAAGGGTAAATGAAATCGTCGAAACGACACCAGAAATCGTTGAAGCTGTGAAAGAAACGAAAGACGCAATTTCTAATAAAACGGAAGGTATGAGGGACGATAATATAGAGAGGTGAAAAGATGACCCAAATTCGAACGTTAGATTTGCGGTTTATTAAGGAATTAATCTTGCGATATAAGGAAGATGAAGTAGGTAGTCTTTCAGCAGAGCTTGCCTATTTTTTCTTGCTTTCTCTATTCCCGTTTTTAATCTTTCTAGTGACACTTATTGGGTATTTGCCCATTTCCCAGATCGATGTGTTGGAGTTTGTAGCGCAGTACGCGCCAGAGGGTACTGTTGCTCTGATTGAAGAAAACTTAAATTACATTGTGGGTTCGCAAAAAGGCGGGCTGTTATCTATTGGGATCATCGGTACATTATGGTCCTCCTCCAATGGAATTAATGCGGTCGTTCGTGCGTTTAACAAAGCCTATGATGTAAAGGAAACACGGAACTTCTTTTTTACAAGAGGAATCTCGATCTTATTAACTTTTGGGATGATTTTTGTCATCATTGTTGCTTTGTTATTACCGGTCTTTGGAAAACAGATTGGGGTTTTTATCTTTTCATCGTTTGGTCTGTCTGATGAATTTTTAGATATTTGGAACGGAATTCGTTGGATAGTGAGTGCAGCGATTCTCTTTATCGTGTTTACCTTCTTGTACTGGGTTGCGCCTAACCGACCGCTAAAGATAAAAGAGATCATTTCTGGTGCCTTTTTTGCGACCTTTGGGTGGATGTTTGTTTCCCTTGCGTTTTCCTATTATGTGAACAGCTTCGGGCATTACTCCACGACCTATGGAAGTTTAGGAGCCATTATTGTGCTGATGATCTGGTTTTATTTATCGGCGATGATCATCATCATTGGTGGTGAAATCAACGCAATTCTAAATTGCCATCGCATCAGGGACGGTCGCTGAATTTTTCCGGAAGTTACCTTCATGGAAAATGGGGGAGCGAGAGATAATAGAGGTTGTAAGTACAATACAAGGAGGCCTCTATTATGTCTAAAAAAGACGGCGGTACAAAACAAAAAGGAAAGAAAAATAGCCCAAAACAAAAAACAAGCAGTTCTGCTAACGGCAGCAACGGCTATCATTAGGACCAGAGGGACGGTTCCACTGGTCCCCAATACTTAACAAAAAAGGACTTGGCCGCTCGGGTCAAGTCCTTTCCTTCTATTTATGACTTCAACAATCGAAGCCCGTTTAAAATAACAAGTATTGTACTTCCTTCGTGTCCGATGACTCCAAATGGGAGGTCAATGATTTGAAAGAAGTTAGACACAATCAATAGCATAATCACAGCGATTGAAAAAATAACATTCTGTTTAATAATCCGATTCATCCGTTTTGAAAGCTTAACGGCTTCCGCGATTCGTGGTAGGTCGTTTTTCATAAGAATGACATCAGCTGTTTCAAGGGCCACGTCTGTTCCTTGCCCCATCGCAATCCCGACGTTAGCCGTTGCTAAAGCAGGTGCATCATTGATTCCATCTCCGACCATCGCAACGGTATCGTATTTCGAAATCAAATCTTTTATGTGATCAACCTTTGTTTCTGGCAAACATTCGGCAATGTATTGGTCAACATGGCTTTCCTTGGAAATGGCTTCGGCTGTTTTCTCACCATCACCGGTCAGCATAACGGTGTAGATTCCTAGATCTTGTAAAGCGGAAATAGCTGAAACTGTATCATCACGGACAACATCCTTAAGAGCAAGAATTCCTGCAATGTCGTCACCTGATTTTACATAAACAATCGTTTTCCCTTCAGACGCCAATTGTTTCGCAACCCCATTTTTGAAAGCAGCGGCTGCTTCTTTCCCGACAAGATCGGCTTTACCAATAAACCAATTGGCATTTCCAACAGTTGCTTTTACTCCATAACCAGGCATATCCTCGATTCCATCGACTGAAAGCAACTCCTGGCCATTCGATTTGGCATGTGCCACGATAGCTCCTGCCAATGGATGTGTCGATTGATTTTCAATTGAAGCAACCACCTGTAAAAATTCAGTTTGTTCGATTGAATCTGCCACAATGATATCTGTTACAACCGGTTTCCCTTTTGTTAATGTTCCGGTTTTATCAAGCGCAATCGCTTTTAGGTTACCGAGTTGCTCTAGGTGTACGCCGCCTTTAAAAAGAATTCCTCTTCTTGCCCCATTTGAAATCGCCGATAGGGTTGCCGGCATAATCGAGGCAACAAGTGCACATGGGGAGGCAACAACTAGTAAAACCATTGCCCGGTAAAAGGTTTCTGTCCATGTCCAATCTAATAGAAAGTGAGGTAGGAACATCATGAAACCAACCGCGATTAAAACAATTTTTACATATTTACCTTCAAATTTTTCAATGAAAAGCTGTGAAGGTGATTTTTCACTTTGTGCGGATTGAACAAGATTAATAATTTTTTGGAACAACGAATCTTCATTTGGCTTTGTCACTTCAACGGTAATAGAACCCCGTAGGTTAACCGTACCTGCAAAAACCTCGTCCCCAAGGGATTTTTGAACCGGAATCGATTCACCGGTAATGGCTGCTTGATCCACGTTTGTGTCGCCTTTTAAAAGCTTGCCATCTGCTGGAATTCGCTCCCCTGGTTTAACCAAAATGGTATCCCCAATCTGAAGGGAGGAAACATGTACAACGCGCTCGATACCGTTTTGTATAAGGGTTGCTTCATCAGGCTGCATTCCCATGAGAGAAGAGATTTCCTTATGGCTCTTGTTCATCGTATAGGTTTCAAGGGCACCACTTAAAGCGAAGATGAAGATTAAAATGGCCCCTTCATTCCAATAGCCAATAACGGCAGAGCCGATTGCAGCAAAAATCATCAGCATTTCCACATTTAATTCTTTTTCAGCGATTGTATCTGTAATGCCTTCCTTTGCTTTTGCATAACCACCAATGATAAATGCAAGAAGGTACATAACGATCGAAGTTGTATTTTGTTCAAAATGACCTAATGTCCATGCAATTGCGATCAATACACCACTCGTTAATGCGGCAATCAATTCTCCGTGAAGCTTTACTTTTTCAAGGAAAGGAGAAGGTTCTTTTTCTGTTTTATATAGTTGTTGCCCTGAAGCCGTTTTTACTTCTGTACTCATTTCATTCGCCTCCGTTTTCTAATTGAGAAAAATAATCATTTATCGATATCTAATTGAGAATCAAAATCAACTTCTTTTTGCTAATTGAGAAAGGTAATCACACTCATTAAGCCATTTAAACAAGAAAACTGCGATCATTTTGATAGCAGCACTTCATTTTAGTAATTTTTACTTTATAATTATTATTAATTATAACACACCACTCGGATTTTAAAAGTCTTTTTTATAATTAGTTTAAATAAGTTCACAAATAGCGGGAAAAGATAATAATTTATTGAAAAACAATAAACAATCAGGTACACTAATCAAAGAGAAAAAATAGGCGAGGTGTTTTTGATGGAGGGAATCATGAGGCTAAAAGAGCGAGGAAATACACTCTTTTTAAAAGTAGCACTCTTTTTTATGGGAATCGTTGTGTTGGCTTTATGTATTTTTTGGCTACCATGGGTTGCAAATGATTTAGCAGTCAAAAATGTAGAATTTGCGTATTTAAAATATCCTCTGTTAATTGGAATCGAAGTGACCTTGATCCCATATTTATTTGCACTTTATCAGGGCTTTAAACTACTAAGCTATATTGATAAAAATAATGCCTTCACTCATAAATCGATCCAATCTTTAACGATCATAAAATATTGTGCGGCGATTATTAGTGCATGGTACGTCATTGGCTTCTTTTTCGTGATTTCACAAAATGCAGGTAATCCAGGTGTTCTGCTTATTGCATTGGTTATTATTTTTGCATGTTTTGTTATTTCGGTTTTTGCGGCTGTACTTCAAAAACTATTGAAAAATGCCATTGAAATCCAAGAAGAAAACGACTTAACGGTTTGAGGTGAATATAATGGCAATTATTATTAACATAGATGTTATGCTTGCAAAGCGAAAAATGAGTGTAACGGAGCTATCTGAGAGAGTCGGAATCACGATGGCCAATCTGTCCATTTTAAAAAATGGGAAGGCAAAGGCGGTTCGATTTTCTACTTTAGAAGGGATTTGTAAAGCGCTGGACTGCCAGCCTGGAGACATTTTAGAATACAGACCAGATGAACAAAAATAAAAACTCGCCAACCGGCGAGTTTTTTCAATACAATTATTCTGCAGTTTCCTCAAAATGATAATACGTTGTGTCATAGATATGCTCGATATCTGCATCTGTCATATACATAAGCTCCATTTTATCGATACCTTTAACCTTCTCAATAAACTCAATCATGTTTTTGCGTTCTTGCCTACTCATTATAATCCTCTCCCTTTTTCATTTTCGTCCTATACATCTGTTTTAATACAGTGTATTAATATTTATTGTATTATATAACAGTTTTCTGAAAAACGTCAACAAAATTCTGAAAAATAGGCAAAAAATCATAGGGAAAGAAGAAAAGCTCAAGTGTTCACGGATCGACAGGTCTTTTTTACCTTCTATAGCGATTAGCTAGTCAACAAAAAAGACTCCCTTACAAAAGGAAGTCTCAACTTTCAACCGTTTTAGGAGCTGTTTTCGAACCGAAAACAGTGATCACGATAAAGATGACGAGCAGAATGGTCCCAATGACATTGAAAAAGCTAATGCTTTCAAAGTATTGAATAAATAGACCACCGAAAAACGGACCTATCAAACTACCGATGCTAAAAAAGATGCCGCAAAGGAGGTTACCTGTTGGAAGCAAATTTCTTGGCATTAAATCTGTCATATAAGAGATACCGAGTGAAAATGTTGATCCAACCGCCATCCCTGCAAACGTAATGCAGAGCCAAAGCCCGACATGAGAGTGTTCTAGAAAGCTTGCAGCGGTAAAGCTTAAAAATCCTAAAAATAGGACAATCGTTAAAATATTTCTTCGTCCATATTTGTCGCTCAGAATTCCCAAAGGAAGCTGGGTGATGATGCTTCCAAGTGCAAACGAAGTTAGTAATATTGATACAAAAGTAACATCTAAATCAATTCGTAATCCGTATACCGGGAAGCTTCCGTTTAAGGATGATTCCAAAAATCCAAAGGTCATTGGTGGCAAAAAGGCAACCCATGCATATTTCAATGCTTTAGAGAACCGGTTGATTGTTTCTTTAAATGAGTTCACTCCCAATTCCGCATCAGGATACTCATTTTTTAATAGGAATAAAAAGAACCAGCCAATTAAACATAGAATAGAAGAAAGTATAAATGGTAATGCTTCATTGATATAGATTAATGGTGTCATTAATGGACCTGTAGCAAAGCCTATTCCAAAGAACAATCCGTATAAGGAAATATTTCTTCCGCGCTTTGCCTCTGGCGAAAATGAAGTAATCCATGTTTGAGTTCCAAAGTGCAGGGAGTGGTCCCCAATTCCAATCAAGAGTCGCAATACAAACCAAAACCAAAACGATTTCCATAAAGGGAATAGAGCAAGGGATATAACTACGAGCAATGCCCCAAACATAATAACAGGTTTATAGCCATATTTTCGCAACGGGTACTCCATAAAAGGTGATACAAATAAGATTCCGATATAAAGGGCGGTTGCATTTAATCCATTTAAGGTGGATGATAGTCCACTATTTTCAAAGATAACAGCAATCAATGGCAACAGCATGCCCTGGCTAAACCCCGAGACAGCTACTATGCTCACTAATATCCAAAATCGCAATTTCATGTTGTTTTTCCCCCAGTTCATTTTCCAATCTAATCATACAAAAATAATCTAGGGTTGGGAATTGAAAAGATTTAACAATATTCAGATGGGCAAATTCTAAGCAAGTTTACCGATAAAGAGACTTCATAATTACATTGACAGCGTAGTAAGAGAAGTTTTATATTTAAAGTAAATATTCGTAATTTTATGAACATTAATTTCTTTTGAGTTACATAATATCCTAATTCATTTGTCGAAGAAATCGATGCAGACTTCCTGGTTTTACAAGTGTTGTGCTCCAACCTAAATTGAAGAGAGAGGACTGAAATGAATATGCGAACAAGCACTATAGCCGAGGCGGTCCGTCGTACGGCCGCACGTGTACCACGTAATACTGCCGTTGTATTTGATAACCGGGAGTGGAGTTACCGTGAACTCGACATGGCGGTCACACGTATCGCGCGCCAACTGCGTGAACTTGGGGTGGCAAAGGGGGACCGAGTGGCCGCTTACGGTAAAAACTCTGATATGTATGTGCTGCTGTTTTTGGCTACTTCACGTATGGGAGCCATCCACGTTCCGGTGAATTTTCAGCTCCGAGCCGGAGAACTCGATTACATTCTAAGTGATTCCGACCCAACTCTCATCATCGCTGACCGAGAACTGGCAGATGCTATCTCTCAGACGAAGTCAAACAGTCATCGCAAGGTCCTGCAATTTGAGGACGAACTTATGGAGTGGGTTTCCAGTAACGATAACCGTCCCTTAAAAGATGATGAGTTCGATGTTGATGACACGGATGTCGCTCAGCTACTCTACACTTCGGGCACCACTTCGGAACCAAAGGGAGCGATCATGACCCATCGTGCCCTGATGCACCACTACATGAGCTGCATCCATGGTCTGGACATCAAGGAGTCAGACCGTGCGCTCCACTGCTTGCCGCTCTACCACTCGGCACAAATGCATGTGTTCATGCTGCCGGCACTGTTGGTGGGTGGCTGGAACAAGGTGCTTCCTGCTCCCGTGGCAGGTGCTGTGCTTGAAACTATGGAACAGGACGGAATTACGTCGTTCTTCGCTGCTCCAACCGTTTGGGTTTCAATCGCGAATCACCCTGAGCTAACATCGCGAAATCTCGCGAATCTAAGGAAGGCTTATTACGGAGCTTCAATCATGCCTGGGCCGATACTCGAACGGCTGCAGAAATGTCTGCCAGAGCTCGGTTTCTACAACGTGTTCGGCCAATCTGAGATGGGTCCTGCCTGCACGGTCCTGCGTCCTGAGGAACACGCGGACCACCCTGGTTCCGCAGGAAGACCAATGCTCTTCGTTGAGGCGCGCGTCGTGGATGTCGAGGGTAATCCTGTGCCCACTGGTGAACTCGGAGAAATTGTATACCGTTCACCTCAGCTTTGTCTTGGATATTGGAACAAAAGTGAAGCTACGGAAAAGGCATTCGCTGGCGGTTGGTTCCACTCCGGAGATCTCGTGAAGCAGGACGAGAATGGATATATCGAAGTAATTGACCGAGTGAAGGATGTCATCAACACTGGCGGTGTGCTTGTGGCCTCCCGTGAGATAGAGGACTGTATCTATGAGCTACCTCAGGTTGCAGAGGTTGCAGTTGTCGGTGTACCGGACGAAAAGTGGATCGAGGCAGTCACTGCTTTCGTAGTCATCAAAGCTCCAGTGTCTGAGGAGGAGATCCTCCAGCATGTCAGGAACAATTTAGCCAACTTCAAAGTCCCGAAACAGGTCGAAATCGTGAATGAATTGCCGCGAAATGCCAGTGGTAAAATCCTTAAACGTCAGTTGCGCAATGTCGGACGCTCAAAGAGCGCTACGTGAATCTGTTTAATGTTTTTCGGGAGCAATGTCAGTTCAGACATTGCTCTTATTTATTAATTCTTGGCAATATACCTTCCTTAGCAGACCACTCAATCTGCATATGTTGTGGGTCCCTCATACATCAAAATGCCTTAAACCATTTGATTTTCTTTTCATTTGGGGTCGAACAAGAGTAAACTAATGATAACTTACGAGAATGGGGGAATTTTTCATGATTTTTAAAATGAAGGAAGTTGGCTTCTACACAGACGTGGAATACGGGGAGTTACATGTTGCGGGGGATGAAGCGTATGGGTTTAGACCTTATCAGCTTTTAGTTTCTTCTATTGCAGTTTGTAGTGGGGGCACTCTTCGTAAAATTCTTGAAAAAAAGAGAATGCAGGTAGAGGATATCACTATTCATACAGAGGTGGAAAGAAATGAGGCACAAGCGAATCGAGTTGAAAAAATTCATCTCCATTACATCATAAAAGGTGCAGATTTAAATGAACAAAAAATTGAGCGTTCCATCGAGATTGCTTCTCGCAATTGTCCAATGGCACAATCCGTTAAGGGAAGCATTGAAATTACTGAGACTTTTGAAATCATTGATGCATAAAAACACCATAAAAGAACATAATTTTTATAGAGATGAAAACTACGCAAATTCTGGGCGTAGTTTTTTAGGTTAAAGGAAGGTTGTGGCATGATGAATCGTCTTTTTTTGATTATGGTTGTGATTGGTGTTCCACTTTCAGTGATTGGTAGCCTCCTGCATTGGCCAGCTGTCATCATGTTTGTTGTCTACTGTTTGACCATTATTGCCTTAGCTGGATTTATGGGTAGAGCGACCGAAAGTCTTGCGATAGTTGCCGGACCAAGGATTGGTGGTTTGTTAAACGCTACCTTTGGGAATGCAGTTGAACTTATTATTTCTATTTTTGCATTAAAGGCTGGGCTTGTTACAGTAGTCCTTGCATCGCTAACTGGTTCAGTACTTGGCAACCTTTTGCTCGTTGCAGGACTATCTTTTTTCGTTGGGGGTATTAAGTTTAAAAGACAGAAATTTAATGTCCATGATGCTCGGCATAACTCAGGACTGCTGATTTTTTCGATCATCCTAGCGTTTGTTGTTCCAGAGGTTTTTTCAATGGAGATGAATGAACAAGATACATTTACGTTAAGTATCGGTATCTCGGTTATTTTAATCCTGTTATATTTAGCTGGTCTGTTCTTTAAGCTTGTTTCCCACCGCGGCATTTATCAACAGGACTCCGAACAGGTGGAAAAGGAAAATGAAGAGCATGAGGAGCCTGAATGGGGGAAGTGGAAGGCACTTATTATCCTAGCGTTAGCGACGGTTGCTGTCGGGTATGTATCTGAAAATCTCGTACATACCTTTGAAGTAGTGGCTGAAAGCTTTGGTTGGAGTGAAATTTTTATAGGAATCATTATCGTGGCGATTGTTGGAAATGCAGCTGAACATGCTTCTGCCGTTATGATGGCTTATAAAAATAAAATGAATGTTGCGATTGAAATCGCCATTGGCTCAACCTTGCAGGTCGCCATGTTTGTGGCACCACTCTTAGTCTTGATATCATTGTTCCTCGATACTCAAATGGCGCTTGTGTTTTCAATGCCAGAATTAATTGCAATGATCACCGCGGTATTTTTAACGATTTCTTTAACAAATGACGGAGAAACAAACTGGTTTGAAGGTGGTACATTGTTAGCGGCATACGCCATTATGGGGATTGGATTTTATCTTTTATAAGTACAAAAAAACAACTCTGTGCAGACATCATCTACACAGAGTCGTTTGTCTTTTATGGCTTTCTTCTAAGTACTTTTTAAGGGATAACTCTCAATGGTGTTGTCTCCGTCCGTTAAATCGATAGCATACCCCCTGTCGTTAAAGGTATGGTCTCTTTATCCCTCCTTCAAGTAAGGTATACTTCATTATATTTACCTAAGATTAAAAATATTCAGTTAAAATAAAAATATCGATTAATTTTTTGGGGTCAATTATAATTAAGTACAATGTTTTAATAATATGGAATTCAAGGGAGCACCTCTATGTTGACGAGACGAATTGCTTTTTTTTGTGTTGGTTTGTTTATCTTGGCGCTGGGAATCAGTTTAATGATAATGGCGGATATCGGTGCTGGTGCATGGGATGCGCTTAATGTGGGGTTATCAGAAACTTTTGGACTTACTGTCGGTAACTGGGTTATTATTGTCGGCATTTTAGTCATGTTTGTTAATGCACTTTTGCTTCGTGCGCGACCTGTTTTTTTATCAATTGGCACCATCATTTTAATTGGCTTTTTTATTGATTTTTGGTTATTAATTGCGTTGGCCACATGGGATTTGGAAGGCTTAATGGTCAAGGTTCTTACTTTATTAGGGGGATTAGTGGTTGCCTCACTTGGGATCGCCATTTATCTGCAGGCAAAGTTTCCACTTTCGCCACTCGATAACTTGATGCTTGCGATCAGTACACGATTTAAACTAAAGTTCGGGATTTCAAAGACAATCGCAGAAGCAACAGGGCTGATTTTGGCGCTTTTGGTTGGAGGTCCGATCGGAATTGGAACTTTGGTCGTTACATTCGGGATTGGTCCCATTATTCAGTTCTTTTTTCCATATTTCGAGAGGTTGATGGAGAAGGGACTTCGTGGTAGCAGGGGAAATGGGCTAAAATCGATAGAACCGAAATAAAACCGATAGACCATCCAAAACTACATGAATTGTCCTTAAGAAATGCCAGAAGCCCTCTGGCATTTCTTTTTTTAACCGAAACCCTCAAAAATTTACTAATAAAAGGATGGATAATCTGCAAAATCTTCGAAAACACTAAGCACAAAGCCAATGAAAGGAGTACCGTCTATGAAACGAAAATTAGTTTTTATAGTTGCCGTCATGTTGATATTTGGTTTACTTGCTGGAACTGTAATGGCGGAAGGTACCGGTAAAACAAAGGGTGAAAAAGCAGATAAGTTCAAAATTCCTAGTTCTGTTTTAGACATTTCGCAGGATAATACCTATCCGAACCCGACACAGGATTTGCCATATCTCCAGCCGAGTAAGCTCACAAAAGAGCTTATTAATAGTGCTGATGTAGAAATAGAAAATCCAGACCTTATTCGTATATTAAATGAGTCGGCCATCCAAACGACACCACTTGCGCTTGGATACCGCGCCACCATTTACCTAGGTCAGTGGCCGCTTAACTATGAATCGTCTGAAACAAGCACGAATTGGGAGTATGAAAAAATCAATACAAACTACTATGACAATCGTGGTGGAAAGTCCCCATTTAAAATCCACTACAAACAGGAAATGCAGAAGATTGTCAGAGGTGGATTAACTGCAGAAATTCAGGATGCTGATGAAGTAAAGAAAATGATGTTAATCGAAGCGACGAAGAAGACCAAGCTTCCCCTTTCCTTTACAACGATCATTGGTGGGGCAACGAAAAAGGATCAAGTTTATAATGTACCACCGAAAAGGCTAGGATATTTATATGCCTATGCGCCGGCAGTCAATGAAAAAGGGAAGGTTACATATGGTGAAGTCTACCTTGTTTTAAAAGGAAGCAAAAAGTCCATTGTTGTGAAAAATGTAACCCACCAAGGAATTGGCGCCTGGATACCCGTCCAAGACCACGTTTCATATGCATTCCTCGTTTCAGAAACTCCGAAATAAACAAATTCGGGCGTTTAAGTGGGCGCCCGAATTTTTTACATTTTTGCAAGACGTTTTGTAAAGTCATCCTTCTTATAATACGCATTTTTCACGAGAATGTTTGGACCAAGGCATTTTACCGCTGGGCAGTGACAGCTAATTTCCTTCACTATCTTTGTTTCTGACCAGATGTCATATGCATCTTGAAGTGAAGTTGTTTGAATGTTACCGAGTGGAGGAATATCGCCAAAATCAGTCACGATAATATCTCCAGTGAAAATATTCACATTGAGACGCGAACGACCATCAGGGTCATTCCGAACGGTTACATTTTTACTCGAATAGAGTCTTTTAAGTAATGTGAGATCTTCCTCATTATCACTACACGCATAAAAAGGCAATGTGCCAAACAACATCCATACATTCTCATTGCGGATATCAAGAAGATGATGAATCGCACTCCGAATTTCCTTAAGTGTAAGTACTTCGAGATTACTTGCGAAATCACTTGGGTACATTGGGTGCACCTCGTGCCTGCCACACTCCATTTCCTCCACAATTTGTTTATGAATCGTTTCTAAATGTGGAAGAGTCCGTTTGTTCAGCATGGTCTCTGCCGCAACCATTACACCAGCCCTTGATAAAGCTTTGCTATTTTCAATCATTCGCTGAAAATAGCGTTCGCGCTGTTCGAATGAAGGCTTTTTCTCCATCATTGCAAAACCGCCATCAACAAAATCATCAATCGTTCCCCAGTTATGTGAAATATGAAGCACATCTAAGTATGGGACAATTTTTTCATATCGTGCCAGGTCAAGTGTGAGATTGGAGTTGATTTGAGTACGAACCCCTCTCTCATGGGCATACTTTAGAAGAGGGACGACATAATGGTCCACAGACTTTGTTGAAAGCATTGGTTCACCGCCGGTAATGCTTAAGGAACGGAGCTTGGGAATTTCGTCAAGGCGTTTTAGCAAAAGTTCAATCGGTAAGCCCTTAGGATCTTTCGGCTGTAATGTGTAGCCAACGGCGCAATGTTCACATCTCATATTGCAGAGATAGGTCGTTGTAAATTCAATATTGGTTAGCTGCATTGAGCCATATTGCTCAACATCTAAATAAGCCTCCCACGGGTCATATGCGGGAGAAATTCGAATAGAAGATTGTAAATTTGTCATTATGTAACTCCTTTTTACGGATTTGTTTAACCACAAATCGCCATTAGGCATTTTATTGAAAAGATTTATAGTTGTCAATGTAGATACATTTTTATAAGATAAAAAAGATTGAAAAACGAAAGGAACGTTGTAGCTTGGGAAATGCGATACATGATAAAGACTCACAAATATCCTATTTAAAAAATCGCCTAAATATGTTTTTAGAGGTGATTGATTCGATGGATCCTGAATCCACCGATTTAGAGGATATCGACCGCCTCATTGAGATGATCGATGACTTGGAAGGAAAATACGAACGGTTTAAGAAGGATTGGAAGGAATAATTAGGTTTGGCGGACGCTCAGATTGTGCTGGGCGTTTTTTGTTTTTTCGGGGTTAAGGGCGGAATCGTGCCCGATTGGTAAAAGAGAAGAGTCAAAGGTAACCGCAAATGACGGAATAAGTGGAGAGAGCTTTTGTTGTCATGTTAAACAAAAACAGTGGATTTCCTTTTGGAATCCACTGTTTTTTTTCTAGTATGGAACCACAAGAACCGTCCCTATGGTCCCTGTGGTCCCTAAGGTCCTTAAAAGGAACCAGTAGAACCGTCCCCGTGGTCACCATGGTCCCCACGGTCCACGTAATCTCCTTGGTTCTTTGTTTCGAGTGTTAAGCCTTCGACTACGACGTCTTCATCGATTTCCAACAATAAGCAGCGTTTGCCTTGGTACATGATGTATTTGACGTATCGTAATTCTTTTGGACTCAATGTAAGTTTGGCAACCTTTGTGTTGATTTTGATTGATTTTGGAACGAGGTTCGTTGCTTTGAATTCATGATGCTCATCATCAATTACGGTTTTAAAGGCATGTTCCACTTTTGCTGTGTCCACATCTTCTACGCCGCTCACCTTCAGGATGCGCTCGACGTCCTGGTAGTTGATCATCGGCGGCTCGCTATCTTCCTGTTCTTCTTCTTCTTTTTCTTGAACAAAACGGTCGATTTCCTCGTATACGTTCGAAATAACCTCAGATTCTACAGTTTCACCGATGACATTTTTCAAGATCATCTCGAAGCCGATCTTATCATCTTCGGCTGTCATGATATCTTCACAATTCAATACATCGGAAATGAAACTATAACTAGGCTCGTTTGCTTTCCCGGCAGCATAAAGAATATGATTCACGTCTGCTGCATTATCGTTAAACGCTGGAAAAAGGAAACCTGTTAACGGAGCGGTCAAGTTAATAACCGGGTCTAGCACCGTATTTGATTTGAACGTTCTTTCAATATAATCAAAAACCAACGTCTTTTTCGGTTGATCTATTTTATTTAACGTGCAAAGAACAAGGGGGCTAAAATAGACCTCATCAGAGCCGCCTTGTTCTGATTCAGGGTCGCGTTTACGTGTTGGTTTACGGTATTCGGCACGGATAAATGTAACCACTGTATCAAACTCATAAACCTTCGTAGCATACATTTTCTCCACAATCTGCAGCATTTGCTCGATCCAATCTTCGGTATCTTCCATTTGCAGCCCATCATATAGAAGGTCTCGCGTGCTATTCTCAACATCATGCTGGAACTTTAACTCAAACAACTTCGTATCGAGCTGCCCGGCCAATGTCTTTTTAAAGTTATCTAAAAATAGTTCCTGAGCTTCCTGCTCTAATAGCTCGAACGGCTGACAAATATGGTGGTAAATCTCATTGGATTCTTTTTTAACATACACATTGAAAATTTCTTTGATGTGTAAGTATTGATTATTTAACTTAAATTGCTTGCGGATGTTTGCGATGTCTTTTTTATTCATTTAATCTCAACTCCCATTTTTTGATTATACATGTATGACTTCAAAATTGTAATGATTGATTTTTTACCAGGTGTATGAGCACGACAGGGCCACAAACCCATATACATAACATAAAAAAACAAACAGGGGTAGATATCAGTGGATATACAAAATAGTAAATTTAGATGGGTTATTTTTGCTTCTGTATTGTTTACATATGTAGTGATGTCAGGTCAACGCACTGCACCTGGACTGATTACAGACCAGTTGATGTCTGACTTTCAGGTCACCGCGACAACAATCGGGCTATTAACCAGCATTCAATTTTTCGTATACACAGGTTTGCAAATGCCGATGGGAATCTTGGCAGATCGCTATGGGCCTAATTTTTTTCTTATTATCGGTGCAATCCTAACAGGTGTTGGAACAATCATTTATAGCCTCGGAACCCATGAATTTATCCTCTTTTTTGCAAGAATCCTAACGGGAATAGGAGATGCGACAATTTGGGTAAATTTAGTCCTCATCTTAAGCAAATGGTTTAACGAAAAAGAGTTCACCCGGCTTATCGGTGTTGCGGGAATGACTGGGAGCCTCGGTTTTCTGATGGCGACTGTTCCTTTTTCAGCATTGATTGTCTTACTTGGATGGCGCGGAGCCTTTCTTTCAGGGGGAATCCTGTTGTGTTTGTGTGGGATTTTTCTTTATGTAGTCCTCGTTAAAAAACCAAACCAACCAATGATTGAGAAAAAAGAAGTCAGCCGTGAAAAAACATCGGTATTGCTGCGTCGAATTTTTTCAAGTCGGCAAGCATTGGCATTGTTTCTTTGTCACTTTGGGCTTGTTGGAGGATACTTAGGCTTTATCTGTTCGTGGGCAGTGCCTTATGGGATGGATGTGTACGGCTTGACGCGTTTAGGAGCAAGCCAGCTCATTATGTATAGTTTAATTGGGGCACTGATTGGTGCTCCATTGATTGGTTGGATTTCAAGCAGATTAGGCATGATTAAAAGACCTTATTTCTTTTTTCATATGGTTACTGTTTTGTGTTGGTCCGCTTTCCTTTTATTTCGTGAGGGACCTCCATTATTCTTGCTCATTACTCTTTTTATTATCATTGGATTTGCGTTTGGCTCTAATTCCTTAACCTTTGCAACAGTGCGCAAAACCTTTCCGATAAGCGAATCAGGCATGGTATCTGGATTTGCCAACACGGGTGGATTTTTAAGTGCGGTCCTACTACCTGCGATCTTTGGAATTGTGTTAGACCATTTTACATCTGGATACTATTTCGGTTTCATTATTCCATTGATCTTTTCGATCGCTGGTTTGATTGGGGTGAACTTAATAAAAGAGAGCCATGAATAAAAACTGGAATCGTTTGCAAATCCCTTTCCGAAAAAAACTTCTAGGAGTATAATGAAAATTGTGATTATAGATAATATCGGGGATATAAGGGAAAGGGGAATACAGATGGATAAGCTACAACAAAGTATGTACAAGTTAATTGTAGAGACATCAACAAGACTTCCAAAGGATGTACGTAGAGCGGTTGCTCGTGCAAAGGCGAGTGAAAGTGCCGGTACTCGTGCTGCTATGTCTCTTTCAACCATCACCAACAATATTTCAATGGCAGACGTAAACGTATCACCAATCTGTCAAGATACAGGTCTACCAACCTTTAAAGTAAAAACACCAGTTGGGGTGAACCAATTAAAAATCAAAGCAGCCATTCGTGAAGCAATTGTCGAAGCAACAAAGGATGGAAAGCTACGTCCAAACGCTGTTGATTCATTAACTGGTAAAAACAGTGGGGACAACCTTGGCGAAGGTGTGCCAGTAATTAAGTTTGAACAATGGGAAAAGGATTACATCGATGTTCGCCTTATTTTAAAAGGTGGCGGATGTGAAAATAAAAACATTCAATACAGCTTACCATGTGAATTAGAAGGACTTGGTCGTGCCGGTCGTGACTTAGATGGAATTCGTAAGTGTATCATGCACTCTGTGTATCAAGCCCAAGGACAAGGCTGTAGTGCTGGGTTCATCGGGGTTGGAATCGGTGGAGACCGTACGTCTGGTTACGAGTTAGCGAAAGAACAACTTTTCCGCTCAGTTGAAGATGTAAATCCAAACGAAGATCTTCGCAAGCTGGAAGAATATGTAATGGAAAATGCGAATAAGCTTGGAATCGGAACAATGGGCTTCGGCGGTGAAACAACTCTACTTGGTTGTAAAGTGGGTGTTATGCACCGTATCCCAGCAAGCTTCTTCGTATCTGTTGCGTACAACTGTTGGGCATATCGCCGTCTAGGTGTCACTCTTGATGCTGAAACAGGTGACATTAATGAGTGGTTATACCAAGATGGAGAAGAAATTGATTTCTCTAAAGAACAAGAAGAAGTGCAAGAAGTAAAATCAGAAACGCGTGAAGTTGTGCTTCAAGCACCGATCACTGAAGAACAAATTCGTGAACTCAAAGTTGGGGATGTAGTGCGAATCAATGGTCGCATGTACACAGGCCGTGACGCCATCCATAAGCATCTTTCAGAAAATGATGCACCAGTTGATTTAGATGGCCAAATCATCTATCACTGTGGTCCAGTTATGCTTAAGGATGAAGATGGCAACTGGCACGTGAAAGCGGCTGGCCCAACAACGAGTATTCGTGAGGAACCTTACCAAGGTGATATCATGAAAAAGTTTGGAATCCGTGCGGTAATCGGTAAAGGTGGAATGGGACCTAAGACACTTGCTGCACTTAAAGAGCATGGCGGAGTTTACTTAAATGCAATCGGTGGTGCTGCCCAATATTATGCAGACTGCATCAAGTCTGTTGATGGCGTAGACCTCATGCAGTTCGGTATTCCTGAAGCAATGTGGCATTTATCTGTTGAAGGCTTCACAGCTGTTGTGACAATGGATTCACACGGAAACAGCCTACACGAGGATGTTGACAAATCTTCTTTAGAAAAACTAGAACAATTCAAAGAGCGTGTATTTGCTTAAAAATGATTATGGCCCGTTACGTTTTTGCGTAGCGGGTTTTTTATTTGTGTATGATATAACCAAGCACCCCACAATTTCTAGCACAAATTGTATTCCTGTCTCCAACAAAACCTTTTTGCCAATCTATTCCTGCATGAACTCCCTTAATGTGGTAAAAACTAACTCTACTACTAACGGAGTTTTAGGAGGTTTTATTTTTGAAAAGGCTTTGTGGCATACTTCTTCTTTTGACTGTTACCTTTTCATTGACTGTGGCTCCACAGGCTGCAGCAGCTTATTCAAATGCACCGATCCATTGGGGCTTCAAAAAGAGCAAAAACCATGAACCTGCCTCAGCAGGTGAGGAGTATGATAAACTACTCGCAAAATATGGCGCTTTTTATATTGGGGATACTTCAAAAAAAGACATCTATCTTACGTTTGATAACGGCTACGAAAATGGCTATACCGAACAAGTTCTTGATGTGCTAAAAAAGAAAAAGGTTCCCGCGACATTCTTCGTCACAGGGCATTATTTAAAGGATCAAGCTAAACTCGTTAAACGAATGGCAAAGGAAGGGCATATCGTTGGGAATCATTCGTGGTATCATCCGGATTTAACAAGAGTAAGTGACGAGCGACTTCGAAAAGAATTAGATTCCGTTCGGGAGGAAACGAAAAAGCTTACCGGTCAGGATGTGACCTATCTTCGTCCACCACGAGGCATTTTCAGTGAACGAACCTTAGCTTTGTCCAACAATCTTGGTTATCAAAATGTGTTTTGGTCGCTCGCCTTCGTTGATTGGCACATCAACAGCCAAAAAGGGTGGGAGTATGCGTACAACAACATTATGAGGCAAATTCATCCAGGTGCGATTCTTTTGCTACATACTGTATCGAGGGACAATGCCGAAGCACTTGGAAAGGTAATCGATGACCTACGTGAAGAAGGTTATAACTTCCGAAGCTTAGATCAATTAATGGCGGAAAAAACGATTAGGGAAGAACTGTTATTTGACCTAGACTAACAAACAAAGGACTTAGGGTTCCCTAAGTCCTTTTCCTATTACATATACTTTTCAACTAATTCATAGCATCTTTCTTTGGTCACCCGTGCTTGTGTGTTTACTTTTACTAAAGGCTCCATCGTACCGCCTTCGTATTGAGCAGCTTCTTCACTTGCGATTCGATATTTCTCTTTAATCCATTGGCGTTGTTCTTCCCGCAGTTTATCCATTTTTTTAGTTGGAAGTTGTTTCTCTAGTTCTTTCCAGATTTTATTAAGTTCATTGTCCCATATTTCATAGACACCTGAAGCGATATCTTCCATCTCGATTTGTGTTTCGCCCTCAGGCTTGTTTTCAATTTCTTCTTCAATCGCAGCGAGTTCATTTAAATATTGCTCCTTAAGAGCACTATTTTCCGATGAGCCTTCGACACTAGTATCCGGCGACTCGGCATCCACGCTTTCATCTGAAACACTTGTCTCTTTACTTTCTTCCACAACATCAATCTTGTCATTTTCCTTTTCAGAGTCCGCCTCAGATACCGCACTCTTAGCTGGTTCTTCCGGCTGGGAACTAGTCTTCTCATCTGGTTTCCCACAGGCTGCCAACAACACGAACAAAATAGTCAACAGTACTACCTTTTTCATTGCAAAAACTCCTTGTCATTTTGTTCTTATGTATAACTACTTAACATTATCTTCAAATTATATCCTAAAAACAATAAAAGAGCTGTAGATTCAGCTCTTTTTCGGGATTACCTTTTTCTTCCTCCAAGGTTTTACATATGAAATGATGAAAATAAAAATGGTAACAGCGATCTGAAAATAGACTGCATATTGTCTGATTAAGTGGTTTTGAATGAATTCAGGATTGGTCAGGGCTAATTCTCGTTGTGTTTCAAGCAACTCCATATTTGTTATCATAAGCTTGTCTATAATAAAAATCCCGACAATCGTTTGAATGATATAGAGTACGAATTTCGTGCCAACCCATCGATGCTTGAAGAATCCCCAATTTGTAAAAAATCCATAGATGAGTCCCACTACTAACGTGCCAATCGCACCCCAGCGAACAATATGATCACTGATAATTACGATGGTTTTATACCCCAGATAGGACTCATTAAATTCAGTAAAATCAAGATAAAGATTTAATGAAAGAGAACTTAAAATTCCTCCGAAAAATAATACGACTAGAAAAACGTGGATAATTTTTAGCCATTTCATCCCTTTAGGTCCGATTTTTTTCATGTTATATTACCTCCTCATGTCATTTGACCAGCAACATTTATTTTACGCTGAGGAGGATCATTGAAAAATGTGCTTCAGATGTAATTTCCGCTACAACTGAGGTCCTATATTCCCCAATATTAAAATAGAAGGTAAAATGGAGAAAGGCACTTTTAACTTTATTCAGCTGAATAAAGTTAAAGCCTCCGGCGGATGCCACGATTTTTCAAAGGAAATTTTTCGAGCGGGCTCGAAAAAAATCGGGCGCAAATACGCCAAGGCGCATTTGATTGTAGGGGGAATCACCATGAATGCATACATTCTTTTAATCATAGCCATTATAAGCGAGGTGTTCGGCAGCTCGTTGCTTAAAGCTACAGATGGCTTCAAAAAATTCCTGCCTTCAATAGGAGTCATGGTCGGATATGCTTTAGCATTCTATACTTTATCCCTATCACTAAAGACATTGCCACTTGGGATGGCATATGCAATTTGGGCCGGAGTAGGGACAGCACTAACCGCATTAGTCGGAATCATCATCTATAAAGAAACGATTGATATGAAAAAAGTCCTTGGATTCCTGTTAATTATTGGTGGCGTCATTTTACTCAATATTGGAGGGGGTCATTAAATGAAGGGATATCTAGCATTAACCATTTCGATTATATGTGAGATCTTTGCAACGGCCATGCTAAAAATGTCCGATGGGTTTACCGTTCTATTTCCGTCAATCGGTGTCATTGTGGGATATGGACTCGCATTTTATTGCTTGTCCTTATGTCTTAAAACGCTACCACTAAGTTTGGCATATGCCATTTGGTCTGGAGTAGGAACTGCACTAACGGCCATCATTGGAGCGCTTGTGTGGGATGAGGTGTTTACCGCTCTTAAACTAGCAGGCATTGTCTTAATTATCGGCGGAGTCATTTTATTAAACACTTCAAAAAAAGAAGCAGTGGAAAAAAATCCGAAAGCCAATGCGCTTTAATAAAGGGGCATTTCCTTTTATAATGTAAGGGAATACATAATAAGGGGGAGTAGAACATGGTTGGAGAATGGGAAAATGCCGAACCAGGCGTAAAACGAAAAATATTCCCACCGGGTGAATCGGTGATGATGATGGAAGTTCACTTTGAAAAAGGGGCAGAAGGCTATCAACACAGCCACCCACATGAGCAACTTACATACGTGATGAAGGGAAGCTTTCAGTTTACCATCGAAGGGGAGCAAACGACGGTGTCCCAAGGAGAAACAATTTTTATTCCAGGAAACCATAAACATGGTGTTGTTGCGTTAGAAGAAGGTATTTTACTAGATACCTTTACACCGCTTCGTGATGATCTATTAAACAAATAAACGTAATAATCCTCTTGCTTGCAGGGGGATTTTTTTTGCGCTCAAATGGTATAATGTGTACTAACACTTATGAATTGAGGTAGGTTCCATGTGGGAGAAAACAGTGCATGTACAGCCGCCATATGATTTTGACCGCGTCCTAGACCGGCTATCGATAAATCCGACTAACTATTTGAATAAAGATGAACGCTCGGTGAAGGTGCCTTTTTATATTAAAAATGAACCTGAAGTTGTCACGGTGAAAGCAACAGGGACAACGGATGAGCCAAGCTTTGTAGTCACAGGGTCTTATAAGGATTCAATGGAATATGCATTGCAGCATGTGTCTCACATTTTTCAATGGGACGTATCGTTGCAGGAAATCCAAGACCATTTTTTACAAACAGACCTTCGAGATATTTTCATAGAGCATCGTGGAACGCCATTGGTCTTAGATTTCGATCCGTATTTTTCCTTGATGAAATGTATCATCCATCAGCAGCTAAATATGACGTTTGCCCACACACTGACATCAAGATTTGTGACCACATTTGGCCAAGAAATCGAAGGGACATGGATTCATCCTCGCCCTGAAAAAATAGCTGAGCTGTCTGTTGCGGACTTGAGAGAATTGCAATTTAGTGGCCGGAAGGCGGAATATGTCATCGATACATCGAAATTGATTGCCTCTGGGGAGCTAACTCTTTCGGATCTCCGATCAAAATCCGATGAAGGGGTAATGGAGACTCTTGTAAAAATCCGTGGAATTGGGAAATGGACGGCAGAAAACTTCCTATTATTTGCATTAGGACGACCAAATCTCTTCCCGATGGCAGACATCGGAATTCAAAATGCCATCAAAAAATTATACAATCTTGAGAAAAAGCCAACCTATGAACAGATGGAAGAATACAGCAAGCCATGGGAGCCATACTTAAGCTATGCCTCCTTGTATTTATGGCGAAGCATCGAATAGAAAGTTGTGTGTAATGATGAAACAACAAAAAGAAAACCAACCAAAATTACAGGTGGGCCAAACCTTTCCCCTTACAATAAAAAGACTCGGAATCAACGGAGAAGGTGTTGGATATTTTAAAAGACAGGTTGTCTTCGTACCGAGTGCGTTACCTGGTGAAGAAGTAGTCGTCGAAGCAACAAAGGTTCATCCGAAATTCTCTGAAGGTCGGATTAAAAAAATCCGCAAAAAATCAGAGCACCGGGTGAAGCCACCATGTCCAATTTACGATTTATGTGGTGGCTGCCAGCTACAGCATTTGGACTATCGTCAGCAATTAAAAGAGAAGCAGGACATTGTCGTCCAGGCGTTCGAACGATATAGTAAAACACCTACTGAGAAGCTCAAAATTAAAGAAACGATTGGTATGGAAAACCCGTGGAACTACCGAAACAAGAGTCAGTTCCAGGTCGGATTGGACAAGACAAAGGTGATAGCAGGTCTATATGGCCTAAACTCTCATAAACTGATTGATATCGCGGACTGCATTATCCAGCACCCAGCAACAAGCAAAGTCACGCAAACCGTAAAAATGATCCTTCAGGATTTAAAAATATCGATCTATAATGAACGAAATCGAAAAGGGCTTGTCCGCACCATCGTTACAAGAGTCGGTGTTCAATCGGGAGAAGTACAGCTTGTCTTAATTACAGCTGAAAAAGAAATCCCACGAAAAAGTTTATTAATCGACGAAATCACCAAGCGTTTGCCTGAAGTAAAATCGATCATCCAAAACATCAATGGCCAAAAAACATCACTCATTTTTGGTGACGAATCGATTCACCTACACGGAAGCGAGGTTATCCAAGAGACACTTGGAGACCTTTCATTCGAGCTATCAGCTCGAGCATTCTTCCAGTTGAATCCAGAACAAACCATCAAATTATATGATGAAGTAAAAAAGGCTGCTCAATTAACAGGTAAGGAAAAAATCGTTGATGCGTACTGTGGAGTGGGAACGATTGGATTGTGGCTTGCAGACGGTGCAGCAGAAATCCGCGGAATTGAAATCATCCCAGAAGCCATCGAAGACGCAAGAAAAAATGCCAAAAAACATGGCTTTGAAAATGCAACCTACGCCGTAGGAAAAGCCGAAAAGCTCCTACCAAAATGGGTAAACGAAGGCTGGCGTCCTGACGTCATCGTCGTTGACCCACCAAGAACAGGATGCGACGATCAATTCTTGCAAACTGTCTTAAAAGTAAAGCCTAAGAAAATGGTGTATGTCTCATGTAATCCGTCGACACTGGCGAAGGATATTCAAGTGTTGTCGAAGCTATACAAGGCTGAGTATGTGCAGCCGGTGGATATGTTTCCGCATACGGCGCATGTTGAAGCTGTGGCGCAGTTAGTATTAAAATAATCTGCGATTACCAAACAAGCATGTTGAGGCGGTAAAGCAACTCATTTTAAAAGAAGGCAACTAACCCTATATGGGCGTTGTCTTTTCCTTATTTAATTTGTAACGGATTAACAAATTTATATTGAATGTGAATATCCCCAGCAGAAGTACAAATAACCCTTTCAACTAATGAATGGAGTACCTGTGGAGTTAAATCATTTAGTGTTAAGATATCCTTTGCGTGGTCTACCATAAGTTAGGCAAACTTGTGGGTGGCCTCCTTTTTTGGAAACATTCTTGGAAATAAGCGAGTAATTAACACTTTATTTTATAGATATAATTTTTTTGTTCAGAATGTAATAGTATAATAAATATAAAATACAGAATTTATCATTTAGATTAATTTCTAAAAAAATTATTAAGAGAACAACCTTTTAAATATGAGAAATTTAATTAAGGATGATTGATTTGTCTATAGTAGGAGTAACAATTAAAAATTGTAAATCAATAGAACTTCTAGAACTAAACTTAAAAGAAAATATAAATTGCTTTATTGGAACAAATAATGTTGGAAAGTCAAATATAATGAAAGCTTTAAATTTCTTTTATTTAAATCTAACAGAAGAAGTATATGATGAGTCAATGTTTAGCAAAAGTAATCCATATAATGATGAAGTAGAAATTGCTATAGAATATGATTTCCTCGAATTAATAAAAAAAATGGAGGTTCACACATTTAATGGTTTGATAAATCCAACAAATGAAATTTTTGAAAAAGTTGATTATTACACAAAAAAATATTCAGTGAATAATAGGGTAATATTATCTTTAAAATACAATAAAAACAGAACTATAAATTGGAATATTAAAGACTACGATTTTAGAGCCTTTATGGCTGTTAGATTTCCAATCTTTTTTTTAGAATCAAGAAATATAAATCTTTATAATTGGGATTCAATCTGGGAAGTTATAGGATCAATTGCACCCTTTAGGCAAAAGTTGAATATTAGTGAAAATATAAGTGGCATATTTGAGGCAAACGATCAAGAACAAGATAACTATCAAGAGGTAATTGATATTATTGTTGATATCCTTGAAAGAAATGAAATAAAAATAAAGAAAACAAACGTTTATGAGAAGATCAGTCAAATTATTCAACTTCAATTAGGAGGAAAAGGTTTCAATTATGATTCCCATTCTCTTCAACTTGGGTCTTATGGTTTAAATTCTTACACATTTATTAAATTATATATACAATTAATATTAAGGTTGTATGAATACAAACATCTTGCAACGCCTTTTATTATGGTAGATGAACCTGAATTGCATCTTCATGTTAAAAAAATTGAAGAGTTTGTAAGAGAAATAAAGGAAAACAAAAGTTATTTTACAACAAAATGGGTCTTTGCAACCCATTCCCCTGCATTTACAAAAAACATAATACTTGAAAATGAAAGTTATGATATATTTCACATTACAAATAATTCACTTTATAACAGGACTTCAGTTAACAAAATAAATGGCTTTAAACAACATAAATATAAGTTTTTATCGGATAATGAAGCAAATTTATTCTTTTCCGAAGCTTGCTTATTTGTCGAAGGTGATACTGAATTAGAAGTATTTAGAAATGAGAATATAAGGATATTGTTTCCTGCATTATTTAAAATCGATATTTACTCGTTTGAAGGAAAGAACGATAAGCTGCAATTGGTTAACCCTAACGACAGAAAATCAAAAATAAAATTTTTAGTTTTACTTGATATGGACAAATTGCTGAGTTACGTACCAAAAAAGAAAAAGTATAGTATTACAGGCAATGCATATTTAAATGTACTAAAAGATAAAAAAATAATAAGTCGGGAACATTATCATTATAAACAAAAGCTAAATAATACTTTTAGAACTAGAATCGAAATTCAAAGGCGCACAAATAATGATAAATTTGAAGTTGATTCTAGTGGACTATGTATAAAGGAAACTAGTGCAAGGTTAGAATTAATAGAATTAATGCAACAATATTACTCCGAGTATAATTTTTTTCCACTAGAAACAACTATTGAGGGAGCTATTATTAACATAAACAATCATAAACTGTTTTATGATTGGCTTCAAGAACATGATTGGGATGATACTAACTTCAAAAGAATTTATGGAGGATTAGCAACTGAAAATCAAAAAGCTAGTTTCCTTAGGGTAATTTTTTATGGCAAAGCAGATTGGCTGAATGGTGAGAAGGATGCAAATAAAGTTAGACAATTTGTATCTTTATTTGAGGATATAAAGAATATTCGTAATGAATTAAAAAAATCTAACCTTAATTTAGATGGGAAAACAAGCGGATGGGTTACGGCATTTTTGAATTGGTTCTTTGAAAAAGAGATAGATTTAGAGAATAAAGACTTATATTTTAATAGGAGTATTTTTCTATCTAATTTTCCGGAATTAGGTAAGGTAATTGTGCAAATGGAAGAAATGGTTTAATATATCTGTAAAGGTTTGGGTAAGTAGTAAAATCTGAAATAGTCTAGTTTTTTGACTACGGATGCCATGAAGAAAGTTACATTTATTCCCTTCCATCAAGAAACTAAAAATCTCTTGTAACGTCTCATTTGCGGTTATAGGGAAAAATCCATGGTAATATGCCTACTAAAATGTTATCGCACATTTTATCAAATTGGCCGATCTAAGTTCGAGGTTTTGGGATGTACTTACCCCCTTACTTTTTGTGGGAGAATTAGGATGCATATAGAAGATTTGAATAAATTTGAGACTAAAATCCTTAGAGAGAGTACCAAAACTTGTATAGAGTTATTAAAATCACATAAAATATCTAAAGCATATTATACAAAAACAATTAGTAAGAAAAACGGAATGGAAAGAACTCTACATTGTATTAACAATGAACATATACTATATAAATTACAAGGTAACCTTAAAAGAAACTTTTTCGACTATATTCCACTATCCAGTCATGCTTATGGCTATGTGAAAGGTAAGTCATATTATAACTATTTAGAACCGCATGTTGATAGTGATATATTCTTGAAACTGGATATAAAGGACTTCTTCGACAGTATTAAAGAAAACAAACTCAGAGAAGTATTAGGATACTATGTGGATGATATTAATGTTAGTGATAAATTAACATTAATTGATTTTATAGTAAAAGTTGTTACTTTAGATGGTAAACTTCCACAAGGTGCTGTTACTTCACCGGTTTTATCAAATATATTATTTAGACAGTTGGACATTCGAATCTCAAGATACTGTGAAAAATTCGGAATTACTTATACTCGATATGTTGATGATATACTTTTTTCGTCTACCAGTTTTTATTTACACAAAAAAATTTTTGTAAATGGAATAAAAAAAATATTAAAATCTAATGATCTTTATCTAAATACAAATAAGATCATTAAAACTAAGAATGAAATATCGTTAAATGGATTTGTAATTGGAAAAGAAATACGATTATCCAGAAAAAAGACAGCTTTTATTTCAGCTATTATATATTGTTATCAACATACTAATATAAAAAACGTTGATAATTTTATTAAAGAAATTAAGCACCATTTTAAATTGACTGATAGCACAGAAATCGATCTTTTTTGGCTTCATAATTATTTAGCAGGGTATCGTTCCTTTTTACTTGGATTACTTCCATTTGATAGTGTTGGAGTATTGCCGGAGCATTTAAATAAAGGTAACAAAAAGTTATTATATAAGATAAACGAAATTGAGAAAATTCTTGATTTATTAATACTTTAAGTTATTTAGAACTTGATAATTATATGGAAATGATCTTTCTTTCATACTAATATAATTTAAGAAATATACTAGTTCAACTTTAAGGAATCTACACATGATTAAATAAAAGATATACATACTTTCTCTAAAAGAAGCAGGAACCCATACGAGGTCCTGCTTCTTTTAGTAGGAAGATTATTCTTTACCTATTCACTAGAGTGAATTATTAAACGATTTAAAAGGATTTTATAGAGACAGCGGCGGGAACGATAGCGATAGCTGACGACAACGGCACGAAGCGATACATAGGGACGTTTATGTATACGTTCCCGCTTCGTATGGATACGCTGAAACCCGCTAGAGCTTTAAAATTGATGCCGTCCCCATTGTATCAAACCTGTACATAGGTAAAAACGTTACTGTTGAATATGTTATGATATTCCTATCAATATTCACGTTAAGCTAACGGGCAAGATAGTTTTAACATTCACATGAGGGTACATGTGATATAAATTAGGATATGAGGTGCATACTCATGTAGGTAAATCAGATTATCGGATAGATTTAGCTATATTTATCACCGTGTTTCTCTTATAGATTGGATTACCCCAAAAAATAATGATTTTCTTGTTGTTAATCAGCTAGAGGTTATTGAAAAAGGTGCCAAGAAAATACCCGATGTTGTTGTTTATGTAAATGGGATGCCGTTAATTATTATCGAATTAAAAAGTGCATCTCGTGAAGAAGTAAATATTGATGATGCGTACAAGCAACTGAAAAATTATATGAACGTACACATTCCGTCTTTATTTTTAATGCGTGTTATGGAAGAAAAACTCAAAGATGTTAATAAGAAAAATATGACTGTAAGTAAAAGCTTTTCTGAGAGATTTGAAAAAATAATAGAGAAGTATCACAATAGGAACGATCATTTAGACGTTTATGAAGTATTTGAGGAACTTCTCAAGTTTAAAGAAGAACTTGAAGAAGCGATTAACGAAGGAACACAACTTGGTTTATCCTATGAAGAAAGAGCCTTCTTTGATGTTCTAGGGCCTGATCCTGATATTAAGACATTACTGGAAGATGAAATATTGCTAAACATTGCAAAAGATTTAGCTAAAACAGCTAAAGAACATCGATCTCATGATTGGGATAAAAAGGAAAGCGCACAAGCTCGAATGAGGTTATACATCAAGAAGGTTCTACGAAAGTGGGACTATCTGTTTATTGCAAAATAAAAGTGCAGAGCTTTGCAACGAAAAAATGCAGAGTCCTGCACTTTATTTAATGAGTGCATAAAAAAAGACTTGCCAGTCACCCCAAGTCCCACTACATTAATTGTGTCGA
>NZ_QUQV01000011.1:0-145000 GCF_003400205.1 Bacillus sp. HNG
GGGGCGGACAGTTTAGTTGACGGGATCAATGCCCCACGCACCCGTACGTCCTACCCTGGCTACTGCTATAATAGAATCTATTAAAAAAAGGTCAACCAGTAAAAACTGGTTAACCTTATAATACGAACGCACCCGTTAGTGAAAGATGATTATTTGAAATGGACCTACAACTAATCCCTCACCTTTATTAAGTGAGGGATTAGTATACTTTCATTTCATTACATTTATCTTATAGACTTTAATTTCTAATTTCTTTAACTTAACCTACTTAAATTTCTGGATTAATTCAACGAACGCATCGACGACTGATTGTAGGAATTGAACCGTTCCTTCATTATTAATTTTTCCATTTTCATCAAACAATTCCCAAGAGTTTGCAATATAAGCCTCAGGTTGTTGAAGAGGTTGCATATTCAAGAATACAAGTGATTGACGTAAATGGTGGTTTGCACCAAATCCACTTAAAGGGGATGGGGATTGGCTGATGATGGCCGCACCTTTTCCATCCCATACACTATGACCATACGGACGAGAACCTACATCTAATGCATTCTTAATTGATGCTGGCATAGAACGATTGTATTCAGGAGTTACAAATAAAACAGCATCAATGTCTTTCATTTTATTTCGGAATGTAACATATTCTGCATGAGCACCATTTTCATTATCAATATCCTCATTATACAAAGGCAGATTCCCAATCTCAATAAATTCTGTTTCATATCCATCTGGGAATAAATCCGCAACATTTACTGCAAGTTTTTTAGTTACGGATTCTTTCCTTAGACTTCCTACAACAATACCTACTTTAACCATTCTTTATTCATCCTTTCAGTTTGAATTATCATATAATTGAAGTATAGATAATAAAATCAATTAATGTAAGTACGCACTTTTAAGTGGTATAGTATACAAAAGCATACCAAGCGGAGGGATTGTAATGGTAGAAAATTTTGATTGTCAAATGAAAAATACTTTAGAAATAATTACAGGTAAATGGAAACCACTCGTCCTATTGTACTTAATAAAATTTGGAACAATGCGATTCAGTGAATTGAAACGCAATATGCCAGGTATTACACAAAAGATGCTTACTCAACATTTAAGGGAATTTGAAGACGAGGGACTTGTTAAACGTGTTGTTTATCCAGTGATTCCCCCTAAAGTAGAATACTCCATTACGGAATACGGAAAGGGATTGGAACCGATTTTAGATGCTATGCATCATTGGGGAGAAAAACATAATCTAAATAAACAGCAAGATTCAGTAATTAACAACTAATAATTGATAAGTAGTGTTTAAATGATTTATTTAAGTTTTTTTATTTCCGAGATACTTTGAATCAACATTAGAAAGCCACAAATACCCAAAAAATTGTGGCTTTTTAATGTTGCTTTGTATTACCTTTACTAATTTTACTTATTTTATTAACCTGCCCCGTTAGTTAAACAATGAAATGTTTTTACTTTATAATAACGAATCAAGACTTAATCCCTTTGGTGGAAATTCTTAGAAACTGTTGGAAGATGTTGATATCGAACAGATATCTCTATTAAAATAATAATTAAAGGGTCCTTGGACATTTGTTTTTTTAAACACCAGTACGTTAATTTAAGTACACCACTTCACAAACTATATAAGATATTAAGGTGTGTTCATTATAGTTCTAGAAAGCAGGTTTCACTGTGGGATAACAAAATTTGATCAAAATCGGCATCTTCGGCAAATTTAAGGTGCAAAAAGGAGAAAAAGAGCTTACTGTCTTTTCTCTTTTTATAAGTAGTCTCATACCACAGGTTAAAAGGACTGGATGGAGCGTCCTATATGTCCATCTCCCACCACTTTTTTTCTTCTTGCTTCATCTGTTCCTCCATTTGTTGAGGATAAGCAGTTCGGAATTTGTGATGGTCAGATGGGATGATTTCTATCATTTTTGCAATTAGTTCTTCAGGGTTAAACTGGTTCTTTAAACCCTCTTCCGCCTTTTTTATATCCTCTTTTCTTGTGAAGTTTTTCTCTTCATCGTACCATTTCCATAGCTCTTCTGCCGCCCGATCATTAAAGCCTGTCTTGAAGGCACCAGGGTTAATGGTGGCAACTTTTACTCCAAATCCTTGAAGTTCTAACTGCAGAGTATGGGCAATAGATTCAATCGCATGCTTTGTAGCAGCATATGGACCACCATATGGAGATGCCAAAATTCCGGATATTGAACTCATAAAGACTATTTTTCCGTTTCCCTTTTCAACCATCTTCCGTGCAGCTATCTGCGCTGTTTCTAAGGTTGCGAAAACATTTACTTCAAAAATTGCCCGAAATCGGTCCATAGGCACTTCCCCGAGCGGCCCTCGTTCATTAATCGCAGCATTTGCAACAAATACATCAAAATCATACTTCTCAATCTGTTTTAGATCCAAGGGGTTAGTAATATCAACTTTAATCACCTCTATATCCAGTCCCATGTCATTTGCTTCCCGCAGGAGGTCTGTTTTCTGAGAAGTCAGCTCTGTAGTCGCAATCACACGATGCCCTTTTTTGGCAAGACCAATTGCTGCACCTCTGCCAAGCCCAGTGCCTGCACCAGTAATGAAAATTGTTTTGCCCAAGTTAAGTTCCTCCATTCTAATTAGCATACCAATTTAATTTTCCCAATAGCAGTAAAGGCATACCAGATACCAAACAAGGGCAACTATACCGATTCTAGTAGGATAAATGGCATTTTCGACTACCTTGTTAATGGAAAACAAAAAAGCAGCCATTTTTTATTTATCGCACCTGTTACTTTGAGTACGTTCTTACAAAAAAACCTTTTTTTCCCGTAAAATCATATCCGACTCATTCTCAGAAAAAACAGTCAAAATAATAACTAGTAGTGTACTTAAATATGAAGAAGACTATGAAAGCAATTTTAAAGTTGTTCATTTTCTATTTGAAATTATATAAAAATGTTAGAGTAAATAGACTATTATTTAAGTGCATAATCATATTTGGTATGGATATTTTAAGAGGGAAAGGGGGTGTTGTTGTTGGCTAAAAATAAAGCATACCAACCAGAAGGTTATAAGCAATATGCCGGATTGGATAATGAAAACGATGTGAATGTTAAAGGAAATCCTACAATTCCACAGAGTGTAAACAAAGAAAAAAACAGAAAATAATAGTAAATAGATTGGCATTAGTAAGAAGGATTCTCACTAATGCCTTATATTTTGTTCCACCAAATTGTAGAATGTATGTAATATTTACATATTTAATTAAAAAACTCCAAAGCCTAAACTTTATCTCACGCACTTTCATCCTCTTAAATTAAAAAATCATAATAATAGAACTTACTGGTCAAAATATGATTGGTGTTAATACACCAACTAACTTCGATGCGGAGGGATTTAATTTTGACTATTCGTGAAGGCATAATCCCAACAGTATTGGGTACCGCAGTTACTGCTACTGGCTACGCATTAAAACAAAAACGCGGTTCCAATAAAATGATTGCAAACACAGTATTCGGTTTTGGTTTAGCCCACATAGTATTAGGAGCAATCGACCTAGTTGAACATCGTCGTTAGTACCCAGGGGAGCATTTATATATGCTCTCCTTTTAAAATTTTGTTAGTAATACAATCCAGTAGATTAATCTAAGCTCATGCATAGCGAAAAATTTCATTGATTCTATCGGTCAATTCCCGAAGTTCTTCTTTTAACTCACTTTCAATATCACTAATTGCTTTCTTCAGTTTGAGTACAGGCTGTTATTAAAAATGAACTTAGGATAAATAAAATCAATATTAATTTTCTCATAACCTGTTCCCCCTTCATATAAAGCTAATCTGTTGCTATTAAGTATACCTTATTTATATAATGATCTTATTCAACAATCTTCTGCCCCTCTAGTCCAATAACTTCTACAAAAAAGGATGCTTCTCCTTCTTTAGGAAAGCACCCGCTAGCTCAACAAATTTTCAGGAAAACCTTATTCACCTTCATTCCAAATATCAGGATTGTCAATCGTTAGATTTTCTCCACGAACCATAAAATCATAACTATCTTTTGCACCAGTATACCAATCAACAATGACTAACTTTCCGTTTACATTACGTATCAGAAATTCAGTGACTTCACCATAACTCCCTATAGCTTTATTAATTTCCACAGGTAATTTTAAATAGAGAAAACCTCCATCCTCATCATCAGTATACTTCACTTCCCAGGCACCAATCCCAATAGTTTGGACCTTATCATTTAAATTGCCTTTTACATCATATTGGGATTGAATTTTCTTTTGCGTATACTGTTTAAGGTTATCGTTCTCGATAAATGTATCCAATTCAATATCTGAGCCGTTCCAGACGGCTTTATAATAGTCCGTTAGCACTCTCTCACACAATTCATAAGCCGTTTCAAAATCAAGTTCAGATAGTTCACCTTCATTTTCAGCTAAGTATTCTGGATTATTTTGTAATGCAGTCCGTTCAGAGCTTGGTGAAATCTCCGTTTTTATAAATCTATCTGATGTTTTATCTCCTGAAACTACAGGCGTATTCTTTGCGTACTCATTAGGAGTATCCTTAATACAGGAACTTAGAGTAAATAAGACTACTAATAAAAATATAAATTTCATTGTATCCCTCCAATTCATTTTTTAATTTCAATGCCTACTCCTTTAATGTTTAGACGATGTTGTTGTAAATTTCGTTACCAAACTCTTGAACTATCCTGCCCCTTCAGTGAATATCCTCAACAAAAAAGTGCATTAACCCTTCTTGGATCAACGCACCCGTTACAAAATAACTCTTAAATTCCCTTTAATTTCCCTCCAAACTTTTCCAAGTTTGAAGTAGCCAATCTTTAAAAGCACTCTTTTCTTCAAATTGCGGATAATGTGCAGAGTTCTCGAAGACGATAAAATCCTTAATCGGAGCATTTACGTTATCATAATATGCTTTTGCTGCATTCGTAGATGTCATATAATCATATTTTCCCATGACAAAATAGAAAGGGAGATCTAAACTACTAACAATTGTTGTAATATCATTCTCCTTTTCTTCAGAAAGTAATAGATCCTGCGTGGCTGAAATCCCTTTTATATAACGAATGACATCAAGTAAATTATATTCGGGGTTCGTTAGAAATCCTAAGTAATAATCCATATTGTCATTAATTAACCTTGCCGCCCCTCCATACTTCCGAACCATATCTCTAGGGGTATGTGCTTCCCCTTTTTTAATGGAATCTTCAAGAAGCATGAGTTCATTTACATCCTTTCGATTTCCCGCTTGATGTGCTTGATTAATTGTATAGTTTAAACTATCTACTTCACTATTAATATAATTTGAAACTTGACCAATCCCGATATATGCAGCATATTTTTCAGGAGCTTTATTTGCAGCCTTCATCCCAATGTATGTACCGAAAGAATGACCTATTAATAATACCTTTTCGTTAGGAAACTCATTTTTTACATAGTCTGTTAGTGCCAATAAATCCTCGACATGTTGATCTGAGGAAATAGTAGAATAATCCTCAAAGAACTGATATGATTTTCCGCTTCCTCTTTGGTCATAATGAACAATAGTAAAATGCTCTTCAAGTAAATCTTGATACTTTCTAACATAAGGAATTTCAGAGCACCCCGGTCCACCATGTACGAACATGATAATTGGATTATTTCTATCGACACCTCTGATCATGACTTCGAGCTCTGTTCCATTTATTTCTATGCTATCTAATAAAGCGATGCTGTTTTCCCCATTTATCTTTGGTGTCCAAGTAGGAAACAATAGAATAAGAAGTAAGAACAGTGTTATTGAAATTAAAATAATGATTAGCTTTCTTTTACTTTTCACATAGAAAACTCCTTTTCTACTTATAGCTTAATGCTGAATTTGGGCAACTTAACAAAAATGGCGTTGAAGTTTCTTCGTTGAAGAATAAAAGTTCACTTTAATGTGAGGAAAAAAAATTTGGGTATGCCTCGCTCCAATAATCCACAGTTTTTAAGGATAATCATTCATTTTTTGTTAATACTTCTTATGGTAAACTGCACCAATAGTTTAATATTCAACAAAGCATGCATTAATCCTTCTTGGACCAACACACCTGTTTGTTAAGTCACTCTATATTCATTGTGATTCTTTTTCTAAAGAAAGTTATTACGTTGCAATTTTCGAAAAAGTTAGATGTAAGAACTAGGAATCTATAATATAATGAAAGATAGACTATAAAAGGGTAGGTGAGTTATCCATGACAAAAGATTTACGTCATACGTATTATAAAGAATTAATTGATTTACAAGATGTTGAAGCGGTAGAAACTCAGATTCAAAGTTTATTGAATGTTCCAATTGAATCCGTTTCCGACCTAGAAAAGTGGTTAATAGATGAAAAAAATTTAATGATTAAAATTTCAGAGGCGATGACAGGTCACCAAGTTGACTTCTATCGGAACACAGAAGATGCAGAAATCAAGTCGACGTATCTTCACGATCAGCAAGTCATTCAACCGCTTTTAATGAAATATGAAGCAAAACTGAATGAGAAGTTCTGTGAGTCTCCTTATTTACATCAATTAGATGAAAAACGGTACGGCTTAATGCGCCAAGTTCGCGAAGCCAAAGTGAAGCTGTTCAGAGAAGAAAACATCCCATTAATGGTAAAAGAACAAGAGCTCTGCACGAAGTATAGTGAAATTATGGGTGGGTTAACAGTTGAATGGGACGGGGAGGAAAAGCCTTTTCCGTTTATCCAATCCCAACTCGATAATCTAGACAGAAGCGTGCGAGAAAAAGCGTATAAAAAAATGGGATCCGCCTTCCGTCAAATTAAGCCTGATATGGATGCCATTATGGATGAACTCGTTCAACTACGCCATCAGATCGCTTTAAATGCAGGCTTTGAAAATTATCGTGATTATATGTTTGTGGTCAAAAATCGCGAGTATAGTGTCCAAGACTGTTATGACTTTCATGAAAATGTAGAGAAACATATTATTCCAGCTTGGAATCGACTGGCAGATGTTTTTAAGTCCAAGCTTGGTGTTGATACATATCGCCCTTGGGATAACACCGCTAAATTGATGAAAAACCCACCTTACTCCGAGGTGTCTACTCTTATGGATGGCGTTTCTGAGATGTTAGGGCAAACCGATCCATATTTTGCAGACCGTTTCGATTACATGAGAGAGAATGGGTTACTAGATCTTGGGGATCGGAAAGGAAAAAGCCCGGGTGGTTTCTGTACCGGCTTACCTGTTTCAGGGGATACCTTTGTGTTTGCAAACTTTAGTCCATCCTTTTTCTCTTTAATCGCATTAATTCATGAGATGGGCCATGCGGTAAATGGATACCTCCAGTTTTCCGAGCACGGTCCTACTGAAGATTACCAGCACCGAATGGAAGTTGCAGAACTGTATTCTCATGGGATGGAATTGCTCTTATTGGATAAACTAAATCGTTTTTATCCAGATGAAGAAGATTTTAAGAGCGCACAGCGTGAAGAGTTAAGACGGGCATTTACAATGTTATACGGGCCATTGTCAGGAGATCTCTTCCAACATTGGATGTATACGAATCCAAATCACACTGCCAAAGAACGTGATGAAAAATACTTTGAAATCTCAAAACGTTATGGCTTAAACCCTGTCGATACTTCTGGGTTTGAGGAAGAAATTGGAATGAGCTGGGCAGGTACCCTTCATTATTTCGAAGTTCCTTTCTATAATATTGAATACTCCATTTCGATGCTTGGCGCTTTACAATTACTTGAAAATTATCAGAAAAACCCAGAGCAAGCTATCGAATCCTTTAAAAAAGGGGCTAGTGCGGACTACAATCAAACCATTGCAGAAATTTATAAAGAAACTGGCGTCAGTTTTGATTTTTCAGAACCAGCCGTTAAGCGAATGGGTGAATTCCTAGAACAAGTTATTCAAGACATTCATTAATGAAGGTAGGCATTCGGACACAATCGAAGTACAAAAAAGCACCACTAGTGAAATGAATCTAGTGGTGCCTTTTGCTTTACTCGTGCCCGCAAAATTTTCCGAACAAGGGTCAGGCACCAGTTAAGATGCACGTTGACGTAAGTTTGGTTGAGCACTTGGTATATATTTTTTCTTTTGTAGTCTTACAAACAGATTATTTGCCACTAGTGAAAGAATTATAAAGGCAGTACCTAAAATATCAAACATTGTCACATGGTAGCCTTGAAAAATCGAAACTAAAAGGGTCGTAACGGGAACAAAATTTATGAATAACAAGGCATTGATTGGCGATAAAATACTGACACCAATGTTCCAACCCAGTAGGGCAATCAGTCCTGGAAAAAGGATCATAAACAGCAAATGCGGAGCTGTTGCCGTAATCTCTTCATCTGTTGGAATCGATACATATCCAATTAGGGTCGCTACAGCTACAACCACACCCGCTGTTATCGTTCCAAGTAAACAACTTAATGTGGAATACCGCAAAACAGACCAACTGCTAAACTTACTTCCCCCCATTGTGTAAATAACCCATCCAACAACTGCAAGGAATATAAGAATAGAAGGAATCAAATTGTCCGTTGCACTTAAAAATGATTGAATATCCCCTTTTGTAATCACGAATACCGCGCCAATTAATGCCACGATTACACATGCCAAAGTAAATGTATGAGGACGTTTTTTATATAACATCCAGACGATCACAATCGAAATCATTGGCATGAGCGATTCATTTATGGATGCAACCATTACCCCTGGTTCCCCCAATAAATCCTCTCCCCAGAAAATAAACAGATTATAGACCGTAAAGGCCATTGTCCCAAAAAACCATAATTGCAGACCTTTTCCTTCAAATCGAAAAGCCTGTTTTCCTTCTTTCCATAAAAGCATCGCTACCAAAAGAATGGTAACTGCTCCATACCGTATAATTGTAAAATAAAAAGGATCAATATGCTTAAAGGCTGCATGTGCTACCGGAAACATGGCACCCCAAGAAACCGCAGCAACAAAACATAAAACAGCTCCCCATAACACATTATTTCTCACTTTCCCTCATGCCTCCCTTATATGATTAGCAACCTTGATTATCTCTCCTATTTGATATCTTGTAAAATGAATAAAAATGATTAACTACTATCATTTTTCGTGATATCATAGAACTATAGAATAATAGCGATCGGAGGCTTAAAAATGGAATTTAAAGACCTAGAGATTTTCCAACTAGTTGCAGAAAAAGGGACCATTACAGAAGCCGCAAAAGACTTGAAATACGTGCAATCGAATATTACATCCCGAATTCGAAAACTAGAGGCAGAACTGAACACTCCGTTATTTAATCGCCATCGACGCGGGATGAGCTTAACACCTGAAGGGAAAAAACTCTTAACCTATAGTAAAAAGATAATAGCATTGACAGAAGAAATGAAACGTTCCGTTCAAACCAATGAGGAACCATCAGGAAAATTAGAAATCGGGACAGTGGAAACCGTTATTCATTTACCTAAAATCCTTTCAAGCTATGTAAAAAAATATAAGGATGTCGATTTGTCTGTATTTACGGGGGTAACTAGTACACTTGTGGAGGAAGTATTACATCATAAGCTAGATGGTGCGTTTATTACGGAATCGGATTTGCATTCCGAGCTTGTATCCCATGAAGTGTTTCAAGAAGAGCTCGTCCTCATTTCCGATAATCGAGTGTCCAGTCTAGATGAATTAGTCGAAGAACCAATCTTATGCTTTAGTAAAGGCTGTGGATACCGGGCACGTCTAGCAGAATGGTATCGGGACCAAGACATAACACCTAAAAAAATAATGGAATTCGGCACATTAGAAACCATCCTACGCAGTACGGCCATGGGACTAGGCATTGCATTCGTTCCAAAATCAGAGGTTACACAAATGGAAAAGAATGGACTCATTCGATTCCATCAACTCCCAGAGCAATATAGTAAAATAAAAACAGTTTTCATAAGAAGATCGGACACATTCTTAACACCCACCATCGAAAAGTTTATCGAAACAATCGAATCTAGTAAACAGGAGAATCTTTTCTCCGAATAAAAGCAAAAGCCCTCACAAACATTGTTTAGTGAGGACTCTTTCTTTATTCAACTGATTAAAAATTTTGCAATGCTAGGGGACAGGGACCTATTTCTTTTGTTGACGGTATAAATCTAACGTTTTATAGCCTTGTGATAAGATATCAATCATTTGTTCCTGACGCTTTTCACGTGTCTTTTGTTGTTTTGCAGAAAAAATATAACGAGCCCAATCTTTTTGATAACCTGGCGTTAACTTTTGATAAAATACCAGTTCACTTGGATGATCAGCTAATATTTTTTCGATATCTCCTACATTGTTTTCATAGTCTCCAACACTCTGGCTTGCAGCTGATGATTTTTTAGCTTTCTTCTTCTCACGTTTTAAACCGACAACTGTAAACACATCATCCATGCTAACCATACGCGAAAATTTTAAATCACTCCCCTGTACATAACCATCTTCGCCAACATTCATCGCTGGAAATATTTCATCTCGATGTACAAAAGTAGGATATCTCTTATTCCCTTTCTTCGGATAGGCAAAAAATAAGTATCCTTTGTCAAGCAAGTGATTTTCCTGAATGATATGTTGAGTATGCTGGACCATATCTTCAATCATTTCAACAAAAATGAAAATAGCATCATGTTCCCCAGTTAATAACGTCTTAACATCAGCAAATACGGCACAATCACTCGGCTGATTGATAACAGCCATGTTTTTATACTTTGTTAAGTTTAATTTATCAATAATCGTCATGAGATACTCCTTTATGTATAACTGTAAAAATGATTCAACCACATTTAACGTTATTCTGTAAATTTGACTCTACTTTTACTATATCTTCACTAGTATAACTGTCAACTCAAAAATCCCAAAAAGTGGGTGGATTCACCATATTAAAAAGCACCTGCAATACGTTGAAATTCAACATTTGCAGGTGCTCAAGTAGTGTGCTTTAGAATAATAAAAATTCGTTAAACCCACCACATATTCCCTGGTAGTTCTTCAAGTAGAACTGATTTTAAATTTCGAACAGCACGGGCAAATCCTTCTTCAATGGACATAATCGGGTCCTCATGCTCAATACTTACGACATAGTCGTATCCATAGGTTCGTAGAGCACTCATCATATCTGACCATTCTTGTAAACTATGACCACAGCCTACAGAACGGAATGTCCAGGCTCTCGTTTGAACCTCGCCATATGGCTGCATGTCTGTTAGTCCATACATGTTGACGTTATCTTGATCAATATATGTATCCTTCGCATGGAAATGGTGAATCGCATTTGCCTTACCTAGGATTTTGATCGCCGCTACAGGATCAATTCCTTGCCACCATAAATGACTTGGGTCGAGGTTTGCACCAATGGCATCACATGTTTCCTCACGTAGTTTTAAAAGTGTATAAGGAGTGTGAACCAAAAAACCTCCATGAAGCTCTAGCCCGATCTTTACGTTATGATCTTTTGCAAACTGGCCCCATTCCTTCCAATAGGGGATTAATTTTTCTTCCCATTGCCATTTTAAAATATCACCATACTCATTTGGCCATGGAACAACCGGCCAGTTTGGAAATTTCGCGCCTTCATGGTCTCCTGCCGTTCCTGAAAAACAGTTCACAACAGGAACACCTAGTAAACTAGCAAGCTTGATCGTTTTTACTAAAGCCTGGTGAGACTCCTCGGCAAATTTTTGATCAGGGGAAATCGGATTTCCATGACAGCTAAACGCACTTATTTGGAGTCCACGCGATGTCACTTTTTCCATATATTCTTGTCGTTTTTCTTTACTTTCTAATAAGGCATCAAGATCACAATGCGCATTCCCTGGATATCCACCAGTCCCGATTTCGACTGCGTGTAATCCAGAAGCTGCTACATAATCAAGCATGTCTTCAAAGCTCTTTTCTGAAAATAAAACAGTAAATACACCTAGTTTCATTCTTTTTTACCTCCCGCTACATTTTAATGCTGTTTCCTGTTTCACTACTTTTATATATGGCATCAATGATTTTGGAGACTTGTAAAGCTTGCTCTGGTTTCACGATTAGTTCATCGATTCCTAAACAACTATCCACAAAGTTTTTCGCTTGTGGAATATCTGGAGAATCTTCACCTGGTACCCATTCCGCAACTGTATTTAAGAGCATTCCATGCTTCGCTTGATTCAATTGAAGTGGGAATAACTCGATGCCACCCTTAACCCCTGAAATACTAACTCCTTCCTCATCCTTCAAAATATTGGCTGACCATGACGTTTCAAAAAGCATCGAAGCACCGTTTTGAAATTTTATATAGGCAGTTACATGATCATCCACATCAAAGGATTCCGAATCGAAGTTTCCCCATTGATTGACTTGGTTCGGCATCTTACTTAGGCGGTTATAGGCTGTTCCGAGTACCTCTATAGGCTCTGGATTTCCTAATAACCATAAGGATAGGTCTAAGAAATGACAGCCCCAATCGATAAGGGTTCCTCCACCCTGCAGGTCTTTTTTAGTAAAGACACCCCACCCAGGAACCTTACGTCTTCTTAATGCTTTTACCCTTGCAACGATGGGTTCGCCAATTTCATCTTCTATGACTAATTTTTTGGCAGCCTGTGAGTCTTTTAAAAAACGATAATGATAGGCAATTGCCAATACTTTTCCTGCTCTATTGGCAGCATCAATCATTCCCTGACATTCTTCTGTTGACATCGCCATTGGCTTTTCGCATAACACATGAACGCCCGCATCAAGTGCTGCGATTGATATCTCTGCATGAAATTTATTCGGGGTACATACAACAACAGCGTCCACTCCAGCAAACATTTCCTGATAGTTCGTATAGATCTTTGAAATCTGGTATTTGTCTGCAACAGTCTTTGCGATTTCTTCATTCACATCACAAATGGCTTCAATTGTGACTTGCTCGGCTAATTGCTGGAATGCAGGTATATGTCGTGCTTGTGCAATTCCACCAGCTCCTATTATTCCAATCCTCAGTTTGCTCACGTTTTTACACCTCAATTGATCGTGATAATCTTGTTCGTCTCTTTTGATTCAAGTGCTGCTAATATAACCTGTAGTGATTTCATTCCTTCTTCCCCTGGTACAGGAGGCATCGTATCGGAAACGATTGATTGTACAAAATGGGAAATAACGTGCGAAGTTGTTTGCCCACCATCTTCATTTGTTTGAATACCGCCTAATTCACATTTCACAACCTCACCATTTTTATATTGAATAATAAGATTATGAACAGGATCATCCTCTAAACGTAAAATCGCCTTTTCTCCATAAATAATCGTTGAATTATCCTCCTTTGACACATAGGACCAGCTCGCAGCCAATGTTCCGATAATGCCAGATTCTGTTCGTAAAATACAAACGGCTGTATCATCTACATCCGCGTTTTCCTTGGCACTTGTTTCAATGAATGCCCCCACCTCGACAAACTCTTCCCCTAACAAATACCGGAGCAGGTCTGTTTTATGGACGCCAAGATCACCCATTGCTCCAATAAAAGCCTCGTTTTTCTTAAAAAACCAGCTTTCCTTTCCGTCCACACTCCATCCTTCCGGACCTCCATGTCCAAATGCGGTACGGAAACTATAAATTTTTCCTAGTTCACCTGCTTCAATCAGCTTTCTTGCCCTTTGATGGGAAGCGACAAAACGCTGATTATGCCCTATCATCAGCTTCTTGTTTGATTTCTTCGCCGCTTCAATCATATTCATCGCTTCTTCGCTTGACGTAGCCATTGGCTTCTCACAAAGTACATGCTTTCCTGCATCTAATGCGGCAATTGAGATCGGTGCATGCAAATAGTTCGGTGTACAAACACTTACTGCTTCCACCTCAGGATTTGCAAGAAGTTCTTCATAGTTTGTATAGGCTTTTACACCATACTCACTTGCAACCTTGTTGACACGGTCCTCGACAATATCACACACTGCCACAATCTCAACCTGTTCGTTCATCGCATATTCAGGCAGGTGACGGTGCTGGGCAATACTCCCACAGCCAATCACAGCAATTTTCACCTTACTCATCCTTCATTCCTCCCCTATGTAACTATTTATTTGCTTTAATATCTTCAAGTGGTTTAGCATTCCCATAAATAGGTTTTGGCAGCTTAGTAGGCTTAGCCCATTTGACGGCATTGCAAATCACTCGTTGAATGTCCTTATGATAATAAGTTGGGTATGTTTCATGACCTGGGCGGAAGTAAAAAATTTTTCCTTTTCCTCTTTGATATGTACAGCCACTTCTAAATACCTCTCCACCTTCAAACCAACTCACCATTAACAGCTGGTCAGGTGCTGGAATATCAAAATGCTCACCATACATTTCTTCTTTTTCAAGCTCGATATATTCACCAAGCCCTTCCACAATCGGATGGCTTGGGTCGACAATCCAAATTCTTTCTTTTTCATCCGCTTCACGCCATTTTAAATCACAGGAGGTTCCCATTAAAACTTTAAATATTTTCGAGAAGTGTCCTGAATGAAGGACAATGAGCCCCATCCCATCTAGTACTCTCTGCTTCACCTTCTCTACAACCTCATCACTTACCTCATGATGGGCAAGATGTCCCCACCATACTAAAACATCTGTCTGGGCAAGTACATCATCTGTTAAGCCATGCTCTGGCTCATCCAGGGTGGCTGTTCGAACCTGGAATGACTCTTCCTTTAAAAAGCCCGCAATCACCCCATGAATACCTTCTGGATAAACCTCCTGTACAATCGGATCCTTCTGCTCATGGCGATTTTCATTCCAAACTGTTACTTGTAGCATGATATGTCCTCCAGTCTACTCATTTTACCTTCACGTTCCTATTTCTATATTCATTCGGTCTTACCCCAATTAACTTCTTAAACAGTTTGCTAAAGTATTTCTCATTCTGATAGCCCACCAGATTTGCAACCTCATAGATTTTCAAATGTGGGTTTTCCAATAATTCTTTTGCTTTTTCCATCCGAATCTTCATTACATAATCGGTAATTGTATCGTCAAACTCTTGCTTGAATTTCCTTGAAATATATTCCCGACTAAAAAAGAAACGGTCCGCTATTTCTTGTAGATTGATTTCATTCTGATAATTTTGTCTTACGAATTCTTCAATCAAATGGATTCCTGTTTTCTCATTTTGATAGTTTTGAGTCGGAATCAATGTTTTTTGTTGAAGAGCTTCCTCCTTCCATTCGACAATCGCTTTTTCTAACGTTTCATTAAGCACGTCCGGCTCAATCGGCTTTAATAAATAATCAAAGCTTTTATAAAAAATAGCATTCCTCATGTACTCAAAGTCATCGTAACCGCTTACAACAATGGTTTTACTCAAAATTCCGGATGTGTGTATCCATTTCAAAAGACTGATTCCATCCCTTTTGGGCATTCTCATATCTGTAAAAATGATCGCAGGCTGATGCTCCGTAATAAGGTGCATTGCCTCTTCCCCATCTTTTGCCTCAAGAATCGTATTGATTCCAAATCTTTTCCAATCTGCTAGCATTAGAAGTCCATCGCGCACATGCTTTTCGTCGTCAATAATGATCGCTTTCATAATCAGCACCTTTCACATCAATCGGAAGTCTCATCGTCACTAAAAGACCGCCTTCCTCATTATTTTGAAGTTGTAAAGTAGCCTGGTCATGATAATAAAGCTTTAATCTGGCATATACATTCTTGAGTCCAATATTGGTCCCCTCACCCATACTTGTTCCACTATGAAAATACGAATCGATTTCTTGAAGCCTTTCTTCAGATACACCCGTTCCATTGTCTTTTACGGCAATGAATAATTCATTTTGTTGGATTGAACATGATAGCGTAAGCATACCAACTTCAGTCCGATCATCAAATCCATGCTTGAAATAGTTCTCGATGATCGGCTGCAGAATCATTTTCGGAACCTTCACTTCTTGTGCATTTTCATCTACATCAATGATGAATTCGAATTGTTCTCCAAATCTTTCTTTCTGTAAAAGCAGAAACGCTTTTATATAATTTATTTCTTTAATCAGTGGAATTATGTCTTCTTCCATATTCATTCCGTATCTCATAATCTTTGAAAGCTGAGTAATCAACGAATAAATTTGTGGGACATTGTTCTTTAACGCAAGTGTACCTATCGATTGAAGTGCATTGTATAAAAAATGTGGATTTATTTGCGATTGAAGTACACGCAATTGATTGGTTTTGTTTTCTATTTCAAGCTTGTATTCCTTATTGATGAGATGATTGATTTTTTCAATCATTTGTTTAAAGCGATTCCCTAAAACCCCTATTTCATCCTCGCCCAAAGGTTGAAAATTCACATCCATGTTTCCTTCCTCCACCTGACGGATGTTGTGGAGAAGGATTCGAATGGGAGACGTTATTTTAAATGAGACAAATAAAGTTGCAAGCACAACTAAGATTAATCCAATTACCCCAAACAAGATGTTGATAATCGCGACGTTATTCACACTTTCATAGAGAGTTGTATATGGAATTCTTTTGATTAACATCCAGTTCCCTGAAATCTCTGGGAGCTTATTATAGACCATGACTCCATGAAAGGAATCATCACTCCATTCCAAAGTCCCATGTTCTTCATTTGTATGAACGATTGTTTCAATCCACGCTTTGTGATCTGCCTTTTCCCCTTGTGTAGATTGAAAGATAAAATCCCCTTCAGCTGAAACGATATAAAATTCCTCATTTTCTTCGTTATAAAGATTTTGGCTTATTTCAAGGATTTTATCTGGTGTAATTTCCAATGTGACAAAGGCAAGAACGTCATTAGATGGTGAATTAATAAAAGAACGGTGAATAGATAAAACGGTTTTTGGCCGTTTCACATTTACAATATCGTCCAAATCATTCTGGATATGAATCGGTTCAATATACATATTACCTTGGCTTTTTTTTGCCTTTTCGAAGGCTTCTTCGTTACCATTTTCTACCTTATTTGCAAATACAACTGCTGATTGCTTTGAAATGGAGATGATTCGGTCATCATTCTCAAACGTAATATAGACCCGTTCAATATTTTCTTCTGCATATAAAATCGTCTGCAGAACATCCTTCACTGTATCCAAGATCTGATAATGTTTTTCCTTATGTGGAGACCTTAAAAAACTCACAATATCAGGATTATTATAGAGTGAGAGCGATAATCCATTCAGTTCTCGGATATAGCTCGAAAGATTTTCCTTCCCTTGATATAAGAGACTCTTATTCTCTTGAACGACTTGATCCTTCAACGATTCTTTAATATGAAAATATGTAATCGCAATAGACGTTCCAAACGGCACGATTGTGGTCAGTAGCAATAAAACAATTAGCCTATTTCGAATACTCTTTTTGAACAAAGGGCATCTCCCTCCTAGATATATACAGTTATAGTATAAAATAGAAAGCACATCTAGTATAGACATGCTTTCTATCAAGAAGGGAGTCATCACTGAATGACTACTTTAGGATTTGATTACTTCAGGTTATCCCATGTTTCTTGGAAACGAGCTAATAATTCATCGTAATCAATTTTTCCTGCTGCATATTCTTGGATGGCTGCTGCTTTCTCCATGTTTGCCCCATCTGGCCATCTGAACCAAGTCCACGGAATGGTTTTGTCATCCTTGGAATATTCCAGGATTGAGAGGCCAAGATCACCTAATCCTGTCGGTTCGATGTTATCAAATGCAGGGATAAACGCGAATTCTTCTGTAATATATCGTTTACCAGTTTCGGATGACACCATCCAATTTAAGAAATCTTTAGCTTCTTGCAGATGCTTCGAATTTTTATTCAATACCCAGTTGTTCGGAACCCCTACTGGCAGACGATTTGCTGTGGCTTCATCATCCGTCATTGCAATTGGAAGGAAGCCCATATTGATGTCAGAATTAATTTCATAAATCATGTTTTCTGTCCAGTTTCCTTGTTGAAGCATAGCCGTTTCACCAGAAGCAAATAATGTAACTTGAGTGTTATAATCGGTTGTCAGTGGATTATCATTTGCATATTTTAACTCTAAATCTAATACATTCTTAAAATCTTTAAAATGCTGATTACCCACAATTTTTTCTGTTCCAGCATAAAGTCCTTCGATAAATTTCACCGGATCATCCTGCTGTGCAAACGGAATATTAAGTAAATGTTGCCCAATGACCCACCATTCTCCATAACCAGCTGAGAAAGGTGTAATTCCAGCTGCTTCAAGTTTTTCTGCAGCTTCTTGTAGCTCTGCGAATGTTTTTGGAGCTTCTTTAATGCCAGCTTTTTCAAATAAATCCTTGTTATATACAAATCCATACCCTTCTAAGTTAACAGGCATCCCATAAAGCTTACCATCTGTATCTGTCATTGGAACTTTACCAATTGGCAACACATGCTCTACCCATGGCTCACCAGAAAGATCAGCTAAGCGTTCTTTCCAAAGCTCTAACTCCTTAAATCCACCATTGTTAAAAATATCTGGTTCGTCACCTGAAGCAAATTTCGCTTTTAATGCTGCACCGTAATCAGCACCACCACCAACAGTTTCAAGCTTAATCTTGATGTTTGGATGTTCTTCCTCATACTCATCAATCATCGCTTGAAGCTGATCAGCAATCTCAACCTTGAACTGCATCAAGTTTAGCGTAACGGTTTCCCCATCAGTGCCTCCATCTCCCTTGCCACCTGTCTTTTCCTTATCCGAACAGGCGCCAAGGATAGTTAAGAACAAAACCATTGTGAACAAAAGCAATTTGCGTTTCATTAATCTGTTTCCCCCTTTATCATGTGAATTTTTATATTATACAAAAACGTATAACCACTATTTAATCGATCCTGAAGCAATTCCCTTGATAATATGTCTTTGTAAAAACAGGAAGAAGATGATGATGGGTGTGATCCCAAGAACAAGCGCTGCTAATCCCATATCCCATTGTTTTGTATACTGAGCAAAGAATGAGCTTGTCGCTAAAGGAATCGTCCGCAGCTCTGCATCTGTTAAAACAAGCAAAGGCAATAAGTAATCATTCCAAATCCATAAGGTATTTAGAATAATGACCGTCACGGTAATGGGTTTTAATAACGGAAATACAATTCTCCAAAACACACCAAACTGCGAACAGCCATCTATTCGTGCAGATTCCTCAATTTCAATTGGCACCGTCTTCACAAATCCGTGAAAAAGGAATAAGGACAATGGAACACCAAACCCAAAATACATGATCACCAAACCTGGAATGCTATTGACGATTCCCAACATCCCGCCAAGCTTCATCAACGGAATCATAACTGACTGGAAGGGAATCACCATTGCTGCTACAAAAAAGATAAACAAGAAATTACTAAGCTTTCCACCCGTTCTGACCAACTTCCATGCGGCCATCGAACTAATCACAACAATTCCAATATTACTAGCTACCGTAATAATCAATGAATTCCAAAACGCTCGTGGAAAATGAATGATATCCCATACCTTCACAAAATTCGCAAATAGAAATTCCTTTGGCCAGGCAGCCGCATCTATTAAAATCTCAGAAAAAGCTTTCATTGAATTAATGAAGACAAAGTAAAAAGGGATGAGAAAAATGAGCCCTAGCACAATTCCAACAATCTCTAGAAGAAAGGTCTTCTTTGTGTACCTTTGGTTCATTATGCCTCAACCTCCTTTTTCTTCGTCATCACGACTTGAACAGTCGTAAAGACCGCTACAATCACAAAGAATAAGACCGCTTTAGCAGTACCTAGACCGAAGTTGTTATACTGAAAGGCTTCCCGATATATATTAATGGCGACAGATTCTGTTGAGTTAAACGGTCCCCCGTTCGTCAACGAGATATTAATATCGAAAATCTTAAAAGCCATCGATATCGTCAAAAAGAAACAAATCGTAAACGCAGGCAGAATTAACGGCACCATAATTTTTGTTAAGACATTCCAATTCGAAGCCCCATCAATTCTAGCAGCCTCTACTAAGGATTGATCCACTCCCTGCAAAGCAGCGATATAAATCACCATCATATACCCTGCCGTTTGCCAAGCGAATACAATCACGATTCCCCAAAAGGCAGTAGCCTCATCACCTAACCATGCGAGCTTAAAAATACCAATATCAGTATATTTCCCTACCGATGCGAACCCCTTCACAAAGATGAACTGCCAGATAAACCCGAGCAAGAGACCACCAATGACATTCGGCATAAAAAAGACGGTTCGTAGAATATTTCTTGTCTTTAAGGCTCCATTTAGCAATAACGCCAATCCGAATCCTAACAAATTACTGATGATAACAGCTGCAAACATAAACCTTGTTGTAAACCAGAAGGAATTGAAAAACTTGGAATCGTTGGTAAAAATCTTTTTATAGTTTTCAAATCCAACCCATTCCACCGCTGCGCTAATCCCATTCCAGGATGTAAATGAATAATAGATCCCCATCAAAAACGGGATAATTTGAATCACCACAAAAAACAGTAATGCAGGTCCAACAAAAGCAGCATAGGTTAACACGTTTTTCCATTTAATTTTTCGTTTTGGTCTAAGTTCTGGTTTTCGGCTCAGTTTACCTTCATTTACTGCTGTCTTCGCCTCCATTTACACCACCCCCTTATTTATGAAACCGTTTTCTTTTATTATAGCTGGTCGAAAATCAGAATACAGGAAACAATATTGACGGATAGGGGGTACTAAATTGACCTCGTTATGTCTTTTGGACTATTTTCTATTCCGTGAAAGTGAATCGGTTGAGGGTAAAACTAGAAATGGTTCGGGGATTTCCTAAGCCGAAAAAGGGGTGCGATGCAACGTGACAGGTTAGAAAAATAAGATCGGAATTGCATTCTGGATTGAGTTATTAATTGCTCAGCCAATAGCAAGATTTGTAATAAAAAATTACATGCTGGTCAGACTCGTATAGCAGAAAATGCTTATTAATCAGTATAAAAAAGTAAAAAAAAACATTATTCCAAAGCGGAAAAATGTTTTTTATTTAGTCAAATTAGTCAATGATAAATCTAAGTCGGTTTATTAAATAGCTACATGGATAATCTCGATGTCCCACTGTTCATATTGGTTTATTGTAGATTGAGGAACTCCATCTTCTACTATTAAATAATCCAAATCTGAAAGAGAACCAACGGAGTAATTAGAAATTGTATTTAGTTTATTTGTGGTTAAGAGTATAGCAACCTTCCTTGAACTCCTTATCATTTGTTTTTTAACCAGTGATTCTTCAAAGTTTGGTACACTAATGCCGAATTCTGGATGAAGCGAATAGGTGCCTAAAAAACATAAATCTGCTTTTATGTCCACTAAAGTGTCTATCACTGTTGTTCCAATGTTTACAAGTGAATCCTTTAAAAATTTCCCACCCAGCATCATGATGTCTAAGTTTGGATGATTTGACAATTCAACACAGATTACAGGACTATTTGTGATGATGGTAGCATGCAGGTCTAAGGGGATTTCTTTCGCCAACTGAAGGTTCGTTGTACTTCCATCTATTAGTATGACTTTTCCTTGTTTTATTAATTCCTTACCTGTTCTGGCTAATAACCTTTTTTGTTCTAGTGATTCTTCTTGTCTATCGGAAAATAAAAGAGACATTGAATTAACAGGGAAAGCCCCCCCATGAACGCGTAGGATTAATCCTTTAGCATCCATCTCTCTTAAATCTCGTCTAACAGTGTCCTCTGAAACATTTAATTTATGGCTTAAATCTTTAGCGAAGCGTGGGCGAACTTGGATGCTTTCGGTGACAGAATCCCGCATCCCCGTTTGCCCGTGCCTCGGTTATGCCTTCGATAATTTCGTTAATCAATGTTTTCAACGGTGCATTCTCCTACATTCCCCTTCACGGACTCTAAGATTGGAACGTCAGGAAAATGACTAATCTTCTTCTATAAAAATCTCAGTCCCCTCCTCGTTCATTTCGACTTTTATTCCACCATTTTCTTCCTCATTTGTATTGGCCTGTTCCGTTGGCTCATCACTCTTCTGTTCGTCGTTCTTTCCTTTTTTAAAATCATTCATGGTCGATAAAAAGTCCTCCGCTAATTCTGAGGGGATGATTCCCGTTCCATATGTAGCGCCAACATTTAAGCTCCCACTTAAATCCCTTACCCCAAGGTGAGCGATATTATTATTCAGTTCATATTTATCAATTAGCATTCGTTCAACCTTTATATCCTGATAAACAATAGGGAGATCGTTTGATTTCGATTGACCACCTAATGCTTTCTTGATTTCATGAAATTCCTTAAGGATCTGTTTATTTTCAGATTCACATTGTTTGATTCGTTCTTTTAGGCTAGTCATGTCATTGCTAAGGGTATGTAACTGTTCCTTTAGTTTGTCCATTTCGTAAAACCACTGAGCGGTCATTCTTTTTTCCACAGTGGCAATGATTTTCGCTTCAAAATCATCAGGTATGCTCTGAAACTGCTTTTCCTTTTTCCCCTTTGTTGCAGAGTTCTCTAACGCATTCATGGTGGAAATGGCAAGAAAGTTGCTTTCCATTTTCAAGAATCGCTTCATTGTCACTTCAAGCGTATTGATTCTCTTAAACTCCACTTCAAGCTTTGCAATCCTCTTTTCTAAAGCGTCTCGATCATTATCATTATGAGAATTTCTTTTAAAAGACAACTTTATCATCACCACCCTCTACCATTTATTCAACAATCAATAATTGTCTATTCGATTATGACAAACTCCTCTGGCTCTACCTTTTTGTGATAGGTGATCACGAGGAGTCCATGGTTAAATCTGGCTCTTATTGGATTGCCATCTGTTGGTTCTGGAAGCTCAATCGTGCGCTCGAATTCGCCATATACTCGCTCGTTTTTCAAGGCTGTTTCTGGTTTAAATGGCAATCTTGATATTCCTTTTATGGTTAGTTTTGATCCAATGACTTTTAACTGGATGTCTCTTTTATCAATACCAGGGATTTCGATTAAGATGACAATTTGAGAGTCTAGCATGAAGATATCTATTGGAGGATATTCCATTGATTCTGCCGAACGACTTGCTTGGTGTTGATTTTGTTCCGACTTCATATCCTGCATAAATTTCCTTGCAGATTCCTTATCAAATACCTGGTTCCAAAAATCACCCGCTTGATATTTCTGGGCAACCTCCATCCACTGCTTGAGCTTTTCAAAATCCACGATGCTTCCCTCCCCTCGTAATTCATTTGACAAGCTAAATATTATTGCCTTCTATTACTAATCATATTGTTCGATTAGCGTTTCATTCCTGTGAATTCGTTACAGCATCCCTGATTTACCTATTATCTAAGGAACAAGACGCCCATCCGCTCATTCAATGGGAGGGACGTCTATTTGTGTATATTGCATATCGGTTGCCTTAGGTAGTTTGATTTGAAGATATTCATCTTTAAAGGTGGTAATAGCTCCTTTTTTCTTGACAATCTCAGGCAGGGCGAACACATGATAACTTTCTTCATTCGGGTACCCCTCAATGATGATTTGGTTGGATGTATGAAAAATTTTTAAGTTCGATAATTTTGATGAATCCTTTATTCTAAACTTTACATACACGTGATCAAGAGAATCAAATATCGAAGGAGTTAGTTCACTTGAATTCGCTTGGTCGGGTATAGTAATTTCTCCATCTTCACTTACCTGGTTCTCATGAAATGCACGATTTAAAACAGAAGCATTATTTTGAAAATAATCCAGGGAAGTGGACATTGATTTTGAAATCGACTCTTGAACAAATTTTTCAATGCTCGAAGACTCTGTTGACTGTTTCATCAACTGCTGCATGATATCATTAAATGGAAAGAGGGATTTAAAGGGGAACATTTGATAACCTCCTTATACTCAAACTAAAATTGATTCGAAACAGGGAAAGATGGATTAAAGATTTGGTCTTGATCTGTAACATCTGTATCTAAATAACCTTCTGCAATCCAAGATGAATTTGGTGAAATATCACCTAAAGAAAAGCTTAAACCTACATTTTTTGAATTGGCGGTGTGGCTGTTATGAACCGTTCCACCAATATCAAAATTCGCGTTTTGACTCATGTTGTTCGTCTTTATATTAAAAATATTAATCATATAGGGCATCTTATTTAGTCCTTTCTCTTTGTCATTATCCTTTATCAAAATCGCCTTGGTATTAAAAAGCAATCAATCCTGAGTGGCATTCACAACTGCTGGGTTTCCGATATCGCCTTGATCATTTAAATCTGGATCAATAAACACGTTCTCCATCCCTGCAGAAGTTGGTGAAAGATCTCCATAGGATGAATTTTCCCCTTGGGACTTAGAGTTTGCTGTGTGAGCATTATGAAAGGATTCACCAATATTCACTGAACCGTTATTCGAAATGCTATTTACTTTCATGCTATAAATATTGATATGAGTTGGCATATTGATTACCTCCCCCTTCATGTTCTTTTATCTTATGCAATAGGCATGCAGGCTGTTATCCCTAATTTGAACTTGTAACAATTACACAAAAAAATAAGCACATTTCCATTCAATAGAAATGTGCTTACCAGTTTTATTTTTATGAAGCTGAAGCTTCAGCTTCTCTTAAAGTTTCAACTTCAGCAGGAGGGTTAAATTTCCCTTCCCATTTCGCCACAACAAGGGCTGCTAATGAATTACCTACCACGTTAACCGCAGTTCGTCCCATATCTAGAATACGGTCAATACCCGCAATAAATGCTAAACCTTCAGCAGGTAAACCAATTGTACTAAATGTAGCTAATAGCACTACAAAGGAAACACCTGGTACTCCTGCCATTCCCTTAGATGTTACCATTAACACCAACATGAGGGTAATTTGATGACCAATGCTTAAGTCAATTCCGTACATTTGAGCAATAAATAAAGAAGCTATAGCTTGATATAAAACAGATCCATCCAAATTAAAGGAATAACCTGTTGGAATAACGAAAGTCGCAATATGCTTTGGACTTCCTGCTTTCTCCATCTTGTCCATAATTTTCGGAAGGACGGTTTCCGAGCTTGCTGTTGAAAAGGCCAGGATAAGCTCTTCCTTGATCAACTTCAGTAATTTAAAAATACTGAATCCAACGAATTTAGCAAGTAAGCCTAAAACAACAATCACAAAGAAAATCATCGTTCCATATACAGTAAGGGCAAGCTTACCTAATGGAATAAGGGATGAAAAACCGTATTTCGAAATTGTTACACCGATTAATGCAAAAACACCAATTGGGGCATACTTCATAAATAAGTTCGTCACATAAAACATGGCATTTGCCATACCTTCAAAGAAACGTAATACTGGTTTTCCTTTTTCACCAATTGCAGCAATCCCTAGTCCAAAAACGACTGCAAAGAAGATAATCGCGAGCATATCGCCTTCAACCATCGCTTGAATTGGATTAGTCGGAACAATGTGAAGTAGCGTATCGGTAATCGATTTTCCTTCTTGTTCCTCTGAAGTGTGGACATAACCAGAAATGTCACTTTGCTCTAGCTTGTCCATATTTAGACCAGCACCGGGCTGAAAAACATTGGCAGCAATCAGGCCGACCGCAATCGCAACTAATGTCATACCTATAAAATAAGTAAGTGATTTAGCACCTAACTTCCCAACTGATTTTAAATCACCGACACCTGCAATCGCAACGATGATACTCGAAAGGACAATTGGCACTACAATCATTTTAATTAAACGGATAAAAAGATCACCGAACGGCTGTAACACACTCTGTGCTGTTGGACTTCCATAGAAAATCCCACCGACGATAATCCCTAATACAAGACCGATAAAAATTTGAGTGGCTAAACTTAATTTAAACTTTTTCATAAATTACCTCACCTTCTTGATGTTTTTTATATAGCTGTATTGCTTAGGCAAGGGAAACAAATGAATACGATAATTTACCCAAATAACGGCTATTGCCGACTTATGATGCTATCGTTCTCGTTTCCACTAAATTGCTTACGAGGTTAGCTTTCAGGTTAGGACTATCGGAAACACTGAGCCCCTTCTTTATAAGAATTCACCTATAACGGAAATATCCGTGTAAATCATTGGGTCCCCCGCTCTTAAAAATAGGCTCTATTCTAAAAGATTGTTGCTTTCAGATATAAAGTGCAAACCTAGTTAGTGAAGCGTAATTCAACGATAAAAACAACAAAGTTTACGAAAACAGCCTAAAATAAGATTAAGCACATATGAACTAATAGAATTTTATCATTAAAATACTATATTAGTAAACTATTGATTATTTCCAGCAAGGTGTAGATTCCATCCTTCATTAAACTTTTATACCATTTTTTCAGTTTCATCATGCGAGCAAACACGTTATTCTTAAATAATTATTTTTACAAAACTAAAAAGGGAGCAGTCTCTATAAAAGATAAAGACTACTCCCCATTGGCGGAACGCTTCTTATTTAATATCTCCTGTCAAACCGGTCCTACAGGCTTATTTTAGATGTGAAGATATAAATGTTTCTACCTTTTGGTTTAATATCGTTTCCTCTGCAAAGGCAGGTGGAAGATTCGCTGTTTTGTAACCTAGGATTTTTTGGTTTACCGTTTCTTTAATTGCCAGGAAGAGTGGATTGCTAAGATCATAAATGGACATAAGGGAATTTATCTTTTGATGATGAGTAAGCGCTTCTTGTAATTTCCCAGATTGAAAACAATTATATAGGTTAACAGAATGTTCGGGGGCAAACACGGAGGTACCGTTAATCGACCCTGCTGCTCCTATTTGTAGCGCTGGGAGGACTAAATCATCGAAAGCTGCGAATACAGCAAAATCCTCTCTCTTCTTTTTTGTCTCAAAAATAAGCTTTCTAATATGCCCAAGGCTATCAATCGTGTCTTTCATACCAACAATATTCTCACAGCTTTCAGCAAGTCTTGCAATGAGCTGTGGTGACAGACTCTGGCCGGTTAACATCGGAATATTATAAATCAAGACAGATATATCAACACCTTTAGACACATTAGTAAAGTAGTCAAAAAGTTGATCCTCTGTAAACTTCCAATAGTACGGATTTACGACAAGTACCCCATCTGCCCCGCATTCCTGGGCATGACGGGACAAGTCAATTGTATCCGCTAAAGAAGAAGTCCCTGTACCAATAAGAACAGGTACCCTGTTATTCACATACGGAATCATTTCAGCAATGAATCGCTTCCGCATATCCATGGATAGAGAAGAAAACTCTCCAGTACTTCCCATATATAAGATCCCGTGTACCCCTTTATTAATGAGAAAATCTGTTAACTGTTTGTTTGCTTCCCAGTTAAAGTCTCCATCCTCATTAAATAACGTGACAACCGGAGAGATTATCCCATGAAACTTACCTGATTCTCGTGCCACTTATTCATCACCCTTTTTGCAAAGTTTAAAACTCTCCCCCATCGCTTGATGGAGGAGAACGTGAATCCGGTTACATCACTTTCTCACTAGGTACCTGAACTTTTACAGGATTCGCTAATACACCAATCGTGGAAATCTCAATTTCAATATGGTCGTTCTCTTTAAGAGTAAATTCGTTTGGCGGTACAATCGAGGTGCCCGTTAACAGGACCGTACCTTCAAAAATTTCATTGTCTCGAATCAAGAACGAGACAAGTTCTTCAAATCGTCGTTTTAACTGTGCTGTATTGGCGGTTCCCTCAACGACCAGTTGGCCATCTCTGAAAATACGGCAGGTAAGTTGAAAATTATATGGGTCTTCTACCGTTTCCGCAAGGCGAATAGCTGGTCCAATCGCACATGAATGTTTCCATACCTTTGCTTGTGGTAAATAAAGGGGGTTCTCTCCCTCGATGTCCCTGCAACTCATATCATTGCCGATTGTATAGCCAACAATCCGGCCACCTTTTGTGATGACAAGCCCAACCTCTGGCTCAGGAATTTGCCAGTTGGAATCATTTCGTAAGTAAACGGGAGTATTCGGACCAATGGTTCTGGCAGCCGTTGATTTTAAAAATAGCTCAGGCCGCTCAGCATCATAGACTTTGTCATAACATGTTTGGTCGTCGTTTTTTCCATTTGTAGTTTCATAGTTTCTTGCATCCCTACTTTTCTCATAGGTCACTCCAGATGCCCATACCTCTGGGGCAACGATGGGAACAAGCAATTCCAATTCGTCTAGACTCTCTCTAATAGGTTCCGTCCCTGCTATAGAGTTTTCAACCAATTTAAGAGCTGTAACTCCAGCAGCTTCCGCTTGATTCACCAATTCCATAAAATCCGAATATGGCAAAGAATAAATATCTCCTTGATCAGTTAACGCTCCAAGTACAACTGCTGAATGATTATTTACAAAACGAATGATTCTCATGTAAATTCCTCCTGTTTTATAATATAAAACTTAGTTTTGTAATCTAAACAAAAATTAACTACACAAGATGGTGCAACATAATGAATAGCAACCGAGGATTTTTATGTCTTACGCCAGAAAAATCCTTAACGTTACTTGATCGGTAAATACATTTCGTATCCCAATTCTCTAGATATTTTCATCGAAGCTTCTTTGAGCATCTCTACCGTCCGCTGTAGTTTTTCTTGGTTGATACCTGCTGAATGCTGAGACATACTCATCGCTGCTGCAACTGTTCCAGTATGATCCCAAATCGGAACTGCAACGCAGGTGATACCTGGTTCATTCTCTTCCTTATCCATTGAAAAGCCTTTTTCCCTTACGTTTTCAAGTTCAGCCAAAAACAGTGTTTCATCTGTGATTGTATTAGGAGTCTGCTGAACGTACTCATAGTCTTTAAGGATTTCTTGTAGCTCTTTACTGGATTTATGTGCAATAAGCGATTTTCCAACCGCACTGCTATGCAACGGTATTCTTCTTCCAATCCTTGAGTACAGTACTGTCGCAGAAGGACCTTCCACCTTATCAATATAAATTCCTTCTTTGCCATCGCGAATAACAAGATGGACTGTATTTCCCGACTTTACCGACAACTCAATTAAATACTTCTTGGCAACCGTGCGAAGGTCGAGTCTTCGAATGACAACATTGCCACGTTCAAATAGTTTCATTCCAAGTCGGTATTTACCGTTTTCAGGATTTTGCTCAATATATCCTCTTTGCCTCAAAGTCTGCAATAAGGAGTGTACTGTACTTTTATGGAGTTGCATTTTCTCACTAATTTCAGTGATTTTCATTTCCTGTTCGTATTCATCGAATAAATCGAGGATACGGAGGGCACGATCTACTGATTGAATGATAAGCATTATTCTCACCCTTCTAAAGTCCTAAATATGAATACATTTTACCATAATAAGTAGATTAGTAATATGTATTCTTGCTGTTAACGAAGCACTTCCGTATCTCTTCCATCCTGACGAATTTGAGACCAAAACGGGTACCCTTCCACATCTCCTGCAGTAGTGAGGGCGAAGGCCCCTACCCTGTTTCCAAGACGGACCGCTTTTTCTAATGACCATCCTCTTAACAGCCCAGATAGGAAGCCAGCAGCGAACCCATCGCCTGCACCGATTGGATCAACGATTTGGGTTACGGTATAACCAGGAACAAATCCTTCAACTGTTTTCGTTGCGTAATAAGCACCGTTGTCCCCCAGCTTTACCACAACTGTTTCTACACCTTTCTCCAAAAATGAGGAAGCGATTTCGGTTGGTTGTTTCTTTCCCGTTAAAATCATCCCTTCTTCCAGACCCGGAAGGACGATATCAGATTGGGCGGCAATGTCGTTCAAAATCCCGTACGCCTCTTCTTTGCTCCAAAGCTTCAGACGAATATTCGGGTCAAAGACTACCTTCACTCCATTCTTTTTTGCTAAGGAAATGGCATGCATGACGGTTTCTCTGCAAGAAGGGCCTAACGCAGGAGTAATTCCGGTTACATGCAGGAACGTTGCTGTTTTGATTTGTTCTTCATTTAGATCTCCTGGAACCATCCTACTAGCAGCAGAACCTTTCCGGTAATATAAAATATTCGGTTCCTGCATTGGCCGCATTTCCTTAAAAAATACTGCGGTAGGGTTATTTTCGTCAAAAATGACACCCGAAGTATCAACGCCTTCTCCTCTAATAAAGTTGCGAATGTAAATGCCAAACTCATCCTTTCCTAGCCTTCCAGTCCATCCCACTTGATGACCAAGTCTTGAAAGGGCGATTGCGACATTCGATTCTGCTCCCCCAATCGTCTTTTGAAAATTGCTGGTAAACCTTAAGGGGCCAGGTGTAATTGGGGTAAACAAAACCATTGTTTCACCAAATGTGATGACATCCATACGATAGCCCCCTGTTTTTCCATTTGTTAATGTGATTTTTCTGAAAGATTGGTTGAGTAAGCAGCCAAATCCTCCCTATAGTCATAAACAGCATCTTCTGCCACCTCGAATGGAACAACACCATTGGCCGCATCCGTATGTCCCGCCATCCGGTTGCTTGCGGCTACCAGACGCTGGCGCTGACGAATCGTTTTTAGTCTTGTTTCTCCCAGCTCTTTCCTAGCCTCTTTAGCCGTTTCAAACTGAAACACAAGATTTCCCTTTTGGAATTCGCCTTCATCTAAATAGTCGATTCTTTTGTTTCGAAGCTGCAGATAAAGCACATCCCCTGTCTTTAAGTATAGAATTCCTCCACCATTCTTCGCTTCTGGAGTCATGTGCCCGATTGCAGCACCGTAAGTTACTCCGGAATAGCGGCCATCACTGATTAACGTTGCCAATCTTTTCAGCTTTCGGTTCGCGTTAATATGCTGCATTGGAGTAAACATTTCTGGCATTCCGAATGCTTCCGGTCCCTGCCCAGACACAATGACTGAAATTTTTAAAGCACCCTCGGCAACCATAAAGTCAAATAGCTCCTCATACTCCAAATTCATACCGTTCTTAAACAAATCCGGTGCATTGTGTTTGAGCATCGCCTTCATCGTTGAATAGTTAAAACTTCTATTCTGCTTTAATTTTTCTAATAAATTTTCTTCCAACAATCCTTCATTGGCACTATGTTCATTATCATAGAAAAGAACAAATGACGCCTTGTGATCAAAATTATCGAGTTGTGCTGTCGTCATTCCGCTTATCTTAACCACAGCACTTTCAAAAAAGTTCCCTGTTAACACGTCTACCCCGCTGAATGACCTTCTTGGTTTTGAGAGAATAATAGGATTATCCTTTACTCCAGTTGCCGGTAAACCTTGTTTTTTCGAGAGTCGCTCTCTCCATGTTGTCCCGGTTACTGTCGGTGCATCTATATCCATTGGGACGCCATTTTCAATCAACTCATAGATAAGTGTTTCCATCCCTTTAATCTGACCACTACAGCATTGCATCGCAAGTGCAAAAATGTCTCTGCCCTCAGTCAGGCTATAGTTAAATAAATCTGGAATAGGAACCTCATGATGGATTTGGTCATAATCCCACAGATTAAATTTATAACCGCCGTACACCATCGCAGCAACGATGTGCATCATCAAATTGGTGGATCCCCCTGATGCACTGTGAATTCTGATCGCATTTCTAATATTAGCTGCCATAATGCTAGAAGTTCCAAATGCTGGATCATTTATCATACCCGCAAGTGAATCCACTGCTTCATTGACCTCAACCTGTGTTGGTGGAGCTGTCAGTTGTTCAACTGCCGGATGTACGAGCCCCATCCCCGCTACCAGGTGGCGAGAGCTGTTTCCTGTTCCGTTAAAGGCACAGACACCACCCTGACCATCACAAGTTGCAACAGCCAATTTCTTTTCGTAAAGCTCATGCTGACTTTTCGTTATAATACCCCGCTCACGAGCGCGTTCAAGTACCCCTTGAAACGCTGTATTTGAGGAGCATTGTAAAATGTACGAAAGAGCGTCACGCAGGTCAAAGGCAATATCCTCTGCCCCTTTCGCTTCTGCGAGGAGAGCTACTTCTTCAAGTTCGGAAAAAAGTGCACTTGGGATTGTTCCTCCTTTTAGAACATGAGCAGGGGCAAACGTAGCAAAAAACGGCGCTTCATTTCGGAATTTGCGAACACGGTCTAAATGAGCCAATGCACTTACGACACCAAGAGGCTGTTTATCGCAACCTTGAATTACAAAGGCCCCGTGATAGCTATGGGCTTCCAGCTGGTTCACGACCATTTGGGCAACTGCATTCCGACTTTGCAAAGAATAGCTCATGCCTTGGTTACTCTGAGCGGTACCATCACACATAACCGGAGTTGCAAATTGGAAAGGGACTCCTCCGTTCTGCCAAATCCGGATGGCAGCCCTAGCAATTGTTTGAAAGTCCATGATATGGGCAGGATGATCCTGCGAACCTCCAATAATCGCAATTCTTGGCGCATTATGATGAAGCCTGTCATAAATCTCTTCTAACGACCAATCGGGCTGGAACCCTTTTAATTCCGTTTGGAGGATTTGTTTGGAACGGTCCAACAATCCTGCGACACAGATTGGTTCATTTGCTTTACCTTGAACATTATCACGATAAGGATTTACCGTATTCTCTATATAGGGAAATTTCACTGACATCAAACCTACCTCCTTATTACCATTCGGCTACACTGCCATCTTCGTTTCTCCAAATTGGATTTTTCCAATCATGCCCCTTTTCAGCTGCAGCTAAAACGGCCTCTTCATTCACATCAATACCCAATCCTGGACCTTCGGGAATCTCGACAAACCCATTTGTATATTTAAAGACGGATGGATCTGTTAAATAGTCAAGCAAATCACTGCCTTGATTGTAATGAATACCTAGGCTTTGTTCTTGAATCACCACATTTGGTGTACAAGCATCCAATTGGAACGAGGAGGCTAGGGCAATCGGTCCAAGTGGACAGTGCGGGGCAACCGAAACGTCAAAAGCCTCTGCCATAGCAGCAATCTTTTTGCATTCAAGGATTCCACCGGCGTGAGAAAGATCCGGCTGAATAATATCCACATACCCATCCATTAAAAGCTGCTTAAAGCCCCAACGACTATATTGCCGTTCACCTGTAGCAATCGGGCAGACAGTATGCCTGGCAATTTCTCTTAAAGCCTCATTGTTTTCTGGTAAAACGGGTTCCTCGATAAACATCGGGCGGAAAGGTTCTAATTCCTTTACGAGAATTTTTGCCATGCTCTTATGAACCCTGCCGTGAAAGTCGAGGGCAATCCCAAACTCTTTACCCACCGCTTCTCTTACGGCAGCAATTCGTTGAACGGCCGCCTCTACTTTTGAATGAGTATCAATATAATCCATTTCTTCTGTGGCATTCATTTTGACTGCTGTAAAACCTGCATCCGCCTTTTCCTTGGCTGCATGTGCCACATCTGTTGGCCGGTCTCCACCAATCCAGGAATAGACCCTGATTTTTTCCCTGGCCTTTCCACCTAGCATTTCGTACACCGGAATGTGATAATACTTCCCTTTTATATCCCAAAGTGCCTGTTCAATTCCGGAAATTGCACTCATCAAAATTGGACCGCCTCTGTAAAATCCTCCTCTGTAAAGAACCTGCCAGTGATCCTCAATCCTTAATGGATCTTTTCCGACAAGATAGTCGCTGACTTCTTGCACACAGGCTCTTACTGTATCTGCTCGCCCTTCAACAATTGGTTCTCCCCATCCTGAAATCCCTTCGTCTGTCTCAATCTTCAGGAATAGCCAACGGGGAGGCACTTTATAAAGTGTTAATGATGTGATTTTTATAAAAATCCCTCCCAAATAAACTACTTAAGTTACGAAAGGCAAAAATCCTAAGCCAAAAAAGGAATTGTTTTTCTAGTAAACTACCTATATACCAACGTTTGAACTAGAAAAACCCATGGGAGCTAGATCAGATACTATTTCGATAGAATCTAAGCTTTTCGCTTCCTCCAACATCGATTCTGATATCCATATCTCCTGGATATCCAATGTATTTTTAATCCTGACGATCCTTACTTTACTTAAATCAAAAGCATTACATGTTTTAATCGCTGCTTTTACTGCCAATTCCTCATTTTCTAATATCATCGGCAGCTTGACGACCTGTGTGACTGTGCTAGTTAACGCGTTTGCATACCCTTTTTCCCAAATGGTTTGATCCATCACCTTTTGAGTAGACACATCGGCCATGCCAATTCCATTGGCGTTCCCATGTGTTTTCTCAGTTAATCCCAAAACTGCAATTCTGGTTACCTGAGGACCGCCACTAGCGTAAGGTGTTGCATATCGTCCAGTTATATTTGGATCCATTCCGTCTCCAGAAATGTCCTTCCCTAGTTCATCAACGACAAGAACATCGATTGGATCAAACATGATTCTTGGCATTAACGATTTTGCTTCTATTAAAAGCTCCGGCTCACGGTGGATAAGATCCTCTGCCGGAATCGCAACAATTTTAGCAGGTCGATCATAGGCATTTTCTAACGACCCTAGACCAAAAATAATCGGCGTACGGTCAATAGCTATTTTCGCCATCTCTACTACATGTTCGGCCATGTATTTGAAGCTGAATGCATGCGCAGCCTCCGCTCCTTTTTGCTTGCCAAGTCCAATCGTAATCATTTTCATCAGTCCACTTTCTACTGGTCCCCGAAAAGCTGTATGAGGTTTAATCCTGTTGATCACAATGATTTTATCTGCTTTGTAAGCATGAAGATCCATATAAATTGGAAGACCGTTTGGTAGTCTTCCAATTTCTACAACTTCCATGGTAGCTAGAATGGGGGCACCAATTGCATCTTCCGTTACCCCCAACTGCTCGAGAACATCCACTTGACCTGCGGCGGTTGCCCCTCCATGGCTGCCCATCGCCGGCACTATGAATGGATGTCCTCCGACACTTTTCACCGCATTCACAGTCTCCCTAACCAATTCGGGCAAATTGGCGACGCCCCTTGAACCAACAGCGATCGCTACTCTGTCTCTAGCTTCAACTCTATGAATTACCCCAGCCGTATGAATCGCTTTATGAACAGCCTCTTTAACATTTTCAACTTCTGGGGCATGAAATTTTTGCCTTATCTTTATCATTCGTGGAATCTCTATGTCACGCAGGAGTTCTTTTATGATTTCCATGTTCTCTCATCTCCCGGTAATCTCTTTCCTATTTGCGTACTTTTTCAATTTCCTTCATCATCTCGTCTACTAGGTCCTGACCAAACTTTTTAGAGTAGTCATCAATAGTAGGCTGAATAACCTCTTTCATTTTTTGCTTTTCTTCCGCAGATACTTCGTTTACATTTGTTCCTGCAGCCTTTAGTTCTTCAATCGCTTTGGCATCTTCTTCCCGACTTATCTGGCGCTGATATTTGCCTGCTTCAACAGCTGCATCTTTTAAAATCGTTTGCTCTTCCTCAGAAAGACCATCCCAGAATTTCTTACTTACCAAGAATACAAATGGCGTATATACATGCCCAGTCAAACTTAAATAATCCTGAACTTCATTAAATTTATTTGACTTAATAGTTGCAAGCGGATTTTCCTGACCATCTACTGTTTTACTCTCAAGTGCGGTGAAAACTTCTGAAAAAGCCATTGGTGTTGGATTTGCCCCAAGCTCTTTAAATGCATCAAGATGGACTTCATTTTGCATAGTTCTGATCTTAAGCCCGTGGAAATCTTCCGCCTTTTCAACAGGATGTTTACTGTTTGTCAACTGGCGGAACCCATTTTCCCAGTAGCCTAGTCCAATAAGCCCGTGTTCTGGGAGTTTTTCCAGTAGTTTTTGACCAACTGGACCGTCAAGGACCGCATCAGCCTCTTCAGGCGTATTGAACAGGAATGGGAAATCAAATATTCCAAATTCCTTAATCATTCCTACTAACGGCGATGTGGAAGGGATGGTAATCTCCTGAAGTCCTCCCTGAAGAGCCTCAGTCATTTTTTGGTCATCACCTAGTGTCGCGCTGTAAAATGGCTTTACCGTTAACTTCCCACCACTCTTTTCCGCCACAATTTCACTAAACTTTTTTAATCCTAGACCTTCTGGATGGTCTTCATTCAGCCCAATTCCTGCTTTGATCGTTCTCTCCTGAATCCCGTCTGCCTTATTTTCCCCATCACTGTTACCGGTGGATGCAGAACCACATGCACTAAGCAGTAGCATTCCTGGAATAATAATTCCTACACCCAATTTTTTTAGCCAACTTTTCATTTACACTTCCCCCTTATCTCGTTCCTTTACTATTTGGAATGGTCTCTTGACCTACTTGTTCCCTCAAGTTCTTATGATTCTTTACTTCTTTGTTAACCAGGTACTTTGGGTATTTTTTTTCAATCAGCACATCCATAACCCCCACCGCTGCCTTTGTCCTCATTTCCGCCTCTGCTTCTTCTGAATACCAGGCAACATGTGGTGTTAAAATCACTTGATCCATCGAAAGAAATGGGTGATGTGCATCAATCGGCTCTTCTTCAACTACATCTAAAGCTGCTCCCGCTACCTGTCCTCGCTCAAGCCCTTCAACTAGAGCACTTTCATCAATAACAGGACCCCTTGAAGTATTAATAATCAAAGGTTTCTTTTTCATCCTCGCAAATTGTTCTTTTCCAAGCATCCCTTTTGTATCCGGAGTCAATGGAGCATGGACAGAAATGATATCCGACTCTTCTACAAGCGTTTCAAGAGAGACGAGGGTAACACCCTTTCTCTTTGCCTCATCTGCTGGAAAGTAAGGATCCGAAGCGATGATGGTAAGCCCAAGTGGCTTTGCCTTCTCGGCAAGTGATTGAGGTATCCTGCCAAAACCAACAAGACCCAGTGTTTGATTACGCAGTCGATGAATCGGTCGTGTCACCTTAAAGTCCCAATTTCCGATTTTCACTTGTTGATTTGCTACGACCACTTTCCGTACCCATGACAAAATCAAGGCTAATGCATGATCTGAAACTTCATCCATACAGTAATCAGGCACGTTCGCTACACATATCCCTTTCTCTGTAGCCGCCTCCAAATCAATCGTATTGACTCCGACACCATATCGTGTGATCACCTGACAGTTTGTCAACGATTCAATCACTCGTCTACTTAGCGGTGCATACTGATTGATAATACCGTCTGCATCATGGCAAGCATGAATGACGTCATCTTCTGTACGACATTGGGCTGCAATTACCTCGATTTCCGGCGATTGGTATAACACCGCCTCCTCAAATCGAAGATCTTCAAACTCCCAGTCTGTTACCACTACTTTGAACTTATCCAAAACTCCACCTCCAATAAAATTACGTTAAGAAATCAAGCGGAACCATAATAATAGAAGGAAATAGTATCAACAGAATAAGGACAATAATATGAACTAGAACAAACGGCCAAATCCCTTTTGTCAATTCAATGATATTGATCTTACTGATTCCGCATCCGACATATAAGACCGTTCCGACTGGAGGGGTAATTAAGCCAATACACAAGTTAATTACCATAATAATTCCGAAATACACAGGATCAATTCCGGCCATCTTTACTAGCGGCAGAAATACCGGTGTGAAGATTAAGATAGCTGGTGTAAGATCCATGACAAGCCCAATAGCCAATAAAATTAAATTAATTAATAAAAGCAACATTAAAGGATGTTCAATCAGCCCACCAAGAGCCCCTGCCATTTGTCCAGGGACGTCCGCAACGGTGATCATCCAAGCAGATACCATTGCCGCTGCTGCAACGAACATAACCACTGCGGTCGTCTTTGCTGCCGCAACAAGGACATTATGCAACTCTTTTAATTCCAATTCACGGTAAACAAATAATCCGACAAATAAGGCATAGAATGCAGCTACCACAGCCGCTTCTGTAGGTGTAAAAATTCCTCCCCTTAAACCGCCAATGATGATAACAGGAAGAAACAAAGCCCAAATTGCTTTTGTAGTAGACTGTAAAATCTCTTTTGATGTTTGTCGTTTTGGAAGTTCACTTTTATCTTTTCGAGCAATAAAAGTCCATGCGGTAATGAGTCCAGCACCCATCATGATGCCCGGAACAATTCCACCCATAAATAATTGAGTGATTGAAACACCTGCGGTTACCCCAAAAATAATCATTGGAATACTAGGAGGAATAACAGGTGCAATAATTCCTGAAGCACAAATTAATCCCGTAGAGCGATTAACATCGTAACCCCTAGCAATCATCATCGGTATTAAAATGGCCCCAAGCGCAGCCGTATCAGCTACTGCTGAGCCGGACAATCCGGCAAACAAAATACTTGCAATGATGGCTACATACCCAAGCCCTCCTCTAATATGGCCGACCAAGGACATGGCAAATTCGACAATCCGCTTAGAAATACCTCCCGCGTTCATCAATTCCCCTGCTAGCACAAAAAACGGGATCGCCATAAGTGAAAAGTTATTTGCTCCATTGATGAGGTTCTGCGCTACAATTTGTGCATCCATCATATTTAAAGCAAACATAATTGCAACGCCACAAAGAATTAATGCAAAAGCGATAGGCACCCCAAGTGCAAGTGTCCCAAACAACGAGCCAAGAAAAACAGCAACCATACATTTGCCTCCTTTCGGAAATATGTTTCAATTCGTTTAGTAGTTTTATGGTTTTATAACTTCCTCAGTGGTAGAAATGATGCTAAATTGTGAATTGGACTTTGAAGTAAATGCCTGAATCATTCTTATGATAATAATCAAGGCCATTGCAATACTGGTAATAACCCCTATTCCATAAAGAAATGAAAGCGGAAGACCTGTTGCTGGGGCGGTGCTGTTCATATTTAACACTGTCATTTTCCAGCTGCCTACAAGTAATAGCCATAAAACATATAACACTAATAAATTACTAATAACAAATGCTATTTTCTTTAATTTTATCGGCAGCGCATTGACAACAACATCGACACCCAGATGCATATTATCCTTCAGGCAGGCAATCGCACCAAGGAACACCAGCCACACAAACAGAAATCTAGACATTTCCTCCGACCATGTAATGCCTGAATTGAAAATGTAACGAAGAATAACATTTCCAAAAACGAGAATTGACATCGTAGCCAGGGATAAAGAAATACTCCCATTGAGGATTTTTATACAGACTTTGCTGAGTTTTTGTAACATGAATAATTCCCTCCTTTAGTCGGCTTCAGCTTTGATCCTTTCAACCAAATCTTTGGCCCACTCATATTCTTGATAGATTTCATCGTATAAAGGCTGGGCGGCCTTCTCCATTTCATGTGTGAATTCTTCAGATGGGGTAGTGAACTTGACTCCATTTTCTTCGAGAAATTTCTTGTCTTCTTCATAGCTTTTTTCAAGTAATTCGAATTCATATTCTGCGGCAGTCTTTGAGGCTTTTTCAATAATTTGCTGTTGTTCCTTTGATAAACTGTTCCAGAATTGACTATTAATGATATAGACATTCGGGCTGAACATATGCTTAGATTCCAGAACGTCGCTCTGTACTTCATACCATCCTGATGCTCGAAGGGTTGCAATCGGATTGTCTTGGCCATCCACAACATTTTGTTCTAATGCAGAAAATATTTCTGAAATAGGTAGTGGTGTAACATTTGCTCCTAGTAATTTCCCAAGAGTAATGTAGTTTGGAATATTTGGCATCCTTAAGCGAAGGCCATCAAACTCTTCCAAGCTCTTAATCGGTGTATTTGATGAAAACATTCGGAAGCCATTTGCACTCCACGCCAATGGTTTTACACCATGCTCTTTTTCAAGGTCGGCTGTTAATTCTTCGCCAATCGGACCATTTAATACTGCTTTCACGTGTTCAAAGTCTTTAAAAAGAAATGGCCATTCAGGGACAGCCATTTTTGGAATGTCCGCTTGCATGATTAAACCAGGAATCCCCATTTCAATCGTGCCGTTTCGTACCCCGTCATAGAACTCCTTTTCAGCACCAAGCGTACTGTTCGGGAATATTTGAACCTTTAAGCTTCCTTTTGATTCTTCTTCAACAATCTTCTTGAATTTTTCTTTGAGGGCTATGTTCTGTGGATGATCTTCTGCAAAATAATGTGCGACTTTAATCGTTTTTTGAGATTCATTGCCGGTTCCTTGTTCAGAATTGGACTTTTCTGTACCTCCACAAGCGGTGAGGAACAATGATGTAATGAGGATTAAAATCCCTAAAAATGAAAATTTCTTATTCATCTTACCAACTCCTTTTTTTCATTGAGGATAAAATGTAAGCGATAACAAAATATTCAATAACCAAGAGCTCGGATAAGCACCTCCTTTACATTTGTTTTATATTATAAAACTAAGTTATGAGATATTGATAAAAAATAAAGAGGAAATCTTTTTTGTTTTACATTATAAAACTTAATTCCGATATATAAAACTAACCTAAACGTAATATAATGTAAATTTTCTGACTTGTCAATAATTTTCTTGGGTTTTTATCCACTTTTTTCTTTAACAACTTCTTCGCTTCTTGCATCCTTAACTTTTTGAACAAACTGCTGTGCAAGTGAGGTTAATGATTCCCACTCATTCTTGTCTATAAGGTCTTTCCTTAGTAGAGCACCACCAACCCCCACAGCAACAGATCCCGCTGAGATAAAATCCTTCGTATTCTCAAGGGTAATCCCTCCAGTTGGCATCATCGGTATGTGACCTAAAGGTCCACGAATTTGTTTAATAAAATCAGGCCCCAATGTACTTGCCGGGAAAACTTTTACAATATCTGCTCCCCACTCATATGCCTGAAGAATCTCAGTTGGTGTGAAAACACCAGGGATTACAATTTTCTTGTATCCTTTGGCTAGCTCAATCGTTCCTCTATTTAAGGTTGGCGCAAAAATAAATTCTGCCCCCGCCTCAATCGCCATTTCAGCTGACTGGGAGTTGAGTACAGTGCCTGCACCAATTACTGCCTTTTCCCCAAATGTGTTTTTTACCTCCTGAATAGCCCCCAATGCGTCCTCAGAATCAATTGTGATTTCAATGCCGGTAATTCCTCCTGCAATAAGGGAGGACACAACCTGAAGCACTTTTTCCCGACTGACTCTCCGAACAACGGCAATAACACCTGATTCTAATAGGTAAGCCAGGTTATCATAAGTCATGGATTTCCTCCGTTTCATATTTACTTTTTTAATCGAATCTCTCCAGAATCAAACCTATTGATAAAACTGATTAAATGATTGCAAGATGGGTCGAAATTTTTGTTATTCATAGAAGAGTGTTTGCTAGTTATTAGTGTTTTACTGAGAGGATAAAATAGAGTAATTCTTTGGTAGAATTATGTGTATTTTCATCATTTAGAAGGGTTCCGATATTTTCAATAGACACAATTGGACCCCTTCTTTTAACCATACATAAGGATTTCTTCCCATACCGACACCACCTGGTGGAGTACCTATGGGAATCAGATTGCCAGATTTGAAATCATAGGCTATAAGAGGACTTATTACTGAATCTTTTATATCGGTGCAGACTCAGAAATCATTTTCGGAATGCCCAGTCCTTCTGCACCAAGCTTGGATGTGACAGCATCAGGGTAATAGCGCTCAATCATTTGGATTCCCAACGCAGCACGGCGCACACGCTCTTTCACTAGTGAGACGTTGGTGCTTTCCCATTGCTTTCCAGATGGATAGACATCAGGATGATTACGCAAACCAAATTTGATATAAACTGGCGCCAATACCCGAATGATTTCTGGAATTTCATAATAGCGGAGAAAACCTCCGAAATTATCTGGTACCTCAACATACAAATCAATCGGAATATCAATGGCCTGGCGGATGGAAGCTAACTTATGTAGCGTAAGCGCAGTTGGTACATTATACGTTCCTGCCCCAAGGTCCTGCATCAATTTAACAGAGACTGGGTTGGCGGCGCCCATTTGCACTGACACTTTTACAACAAAATCCTCTGGTAGCTGACCGAATTTCTTCATTTCCTTCGTCAGCAGCAAAAGACCTTCATCAGCAATTAATGCACTTCTGAGTCCAAGTTTAGCTCCTCTTTTTAAATCTTCCATCGCATAGACAAGCTGATCGGCACCTTCATGACGCAAACCTATGGATTTCCCACCGCTCGTGAATGGCTGTGCACTAATATCCCATGTACCCCTCGGGCCGACAAACAGGCTAAGTTCCATTCCTCTTTCAGCAGTCATTCGGCACATTTCCTTAATTTCCTCGTCCGTTTGCAACATGATGCCGCTACCTTGTGAAACGCGGTGAATCGTTAACCCATAATGATCGATTTCCTTTAACGTTTCTTCTAGCGCAACAGGACCTTCTACACTTGGCAGTTCAATTCGGTATTGAGCCCCGTCTGGAAATCTTTTATTAGAGGTAGGGAGTTCTGTTAAATCAGTGGATGGATAACCTAGTTTTTCTAATAACTCTCTGGATTCATTCATCTGAAATTCCCTCTTTTCCTATTTCGATTATTTACAGTCAAGGGATGCATCATAGGGGGGTTCTAAATTCAGAATCCCCCTTCAATTCGTTTAGATTAACCCTTAATAAATACAGTTTTAATAGAAGTATAGAATTCTTTCGCCGCTTCTCCTTGTTCACGTGATCCAGTGCTAGATGCCTTCATGCCTCCAAATGGCGCCTGAAGTTCTACACCAGCACTTTCAGCATTAATTCTGACAAGGCCCGCTTCGATTTCATCGATAAACTCAAGGAGTGAACCAATATTCGTGGTGAAAATTGACGCACTTAATCCGTACTTTGTTTCGTTTGCAAGGTCAATCGCTTCTTCTATATCAGTTACTTTAAACAGAGCGATGACCGGACCGAAAATTTCCTCCTGCGCAATGCTCATTTCTGGTGTTACGTTTTCAAAAATCGTTGGTGTGACATAATATCCGTTCGCATGCTCACCGCTTGTCAATGGTTCTCCTCCATAAATAAGAGAAGCTCCCTCTTCTTTTCCCTGTTCGATATACTTGATTACGGTACGGAACTGGCTTTCACTTGCACAAGGTCCCATCCAGATTCCCTCTTTTAAACCAGATCCAACTGTTATTTTTTCTGTTTCTTGAATCAACTTTTCTTTAAATGCCTCGTAAACCTCTGACTCAACAATGACGCGGCTTGAAGCCGTACATTTTTGACCAGTAGATCGAAAAGCTCCACTAATAACGGCCTCAACGGCACTATCTAAATTAGCATCCTTCGTAACAATGACCGGATTCTTGCCTCCCATCTCTAACTGAAACTTGATTCCTCGGCTTGCTGCAGATTTAGCGACAGATTCACCTACAGTTTCAGAACCAGTAAAGGTAATCGCATTTAAGAGCGGATGATCAATCAGTTTCTGGCCAATGACAGAACCAGACCCTGTTACAAAATTAATGACTCCCTCAGGAAGCCCTGCTTTAGCAAAGCAGTCAACTACTTTTGCGGCAGTTACTGCTGCTTCTGTTGCCGGTTTAAATACAACCGTGTTTCCATATACAAGGGCGGGTGCTATCTTCCAAATGGGAATGGCGACTGGAAAATTCCAAGGAGTAATGACCCCAACCACCCCAAGAGGCGTTCGCTTGGTAAACATGAGCGCATCCTTATCAGATGATGGGATAACATCGCCGTCCTTCCGCATGCCTTCCCCAGCATAATAGCGAAGAATCGCAACGCCACGGGCCGTTTCACCTTTTGCCTCAGGGAGAGTTTTACCCATTTCTCTTGTCATCGTTTCAGCAATATCTTCCAGGTTTTCTTCAAGGATATTTGCCACTTTGTATAGAATTTGACCCCTAGCTGCCTGCCCTAGCTTCCTCCATAATTTTTTCGCATTATGTGCAGCCTGCACAGCTTGATCAAGATCCTCAACCGTGGAACTTTGAACATATCCGACAATTTCTTCTTTATTTGCTGGGTTTATACTTTTGATGGTTTCCTCTGATGGGGACTCAACCCACTGATTGTTAATAAAGTTTTTGTACGTTTTTTCCTTCATTTCAGTTTTCATGAAAGCGCACTCCTTTTATTTTAAAATTTTTTCATAACACATTGTTTTTGCTTTTCTAATGCGTGCGGGAACTTCCTTGAGCTTGATCTTTGAGTATGGTTTAACAAGGAGAATCAGAAGATTTTGTTTTATATTATAAAACTCAGTTTATGTATTCTAAACTAAGGCCATTTTATCACACTTGTTTAAATTTTCAAACACATTTTCAGAAAAAAATTGGATAAGCGCGGAGATGCTTTTTTAGAAGACGATTGGAGGGATTTGTGTAAGGTGCAAAAAAATTTCACTTTAACTACTAAAGTTCTTTTTAAGCTTACATATTAAAAAACCAGCGTTCAATCCGCTGGCTTTGACCTAACAAGTATCTTAATTGTTTATTACTTCACGCTTTCCAATTCCAACTTAGCCTTTTCAATCGCTTTTAATCGAATCGCTTCTGAGACTCGTTCATGCAAGTCACTTGCAACTTCAATCGTGAACTCCTGGTTTGAAATAACATCCTTTAATTCCTTGACCGTTGAACAAGATTTTTCAAGCTCCGTATAAACGGCACCATACTGTTTAAAATGATGCGTGTCACTTCCACCAACAACTGGTTTACCAAGATCCAACGCAAATGAATGGACATCCTCTTGGTTTTTCTCGATTCCTCGTGTATGCAGGTCTTTGCCATTTAAATCAAAAGCATCTAATTGAATGAGTAAAGCTGAATGTAAATTCTTCAATGGGGTACTTGGTCTAAATGGATGTGCACCGATAACCAGCATCTCATAGCGAGATACAAATTCTAATAATCTAGCAAATGGGACAAACGCGTCTTTTTCTGTATACCCCTCTAAATCATCTCGTAATGACCGAATATCCGAACGATCACCAATACAGAGGATATGCCCCACTTCTTTGATATCCACTTCCATGCCTGGAAAGACTTTTAATCCTAAAATGTTATAATATCCATCCTGGTAAGGAAATTGCTCATCTAATTTGTCATAAACCTCATGAAAATTTTTCGTATTAAAATGTTCGGTTAACGCTATACCATCCAACCCGCTTTCTAAAGCATGTTTTGCCATTTGTATATAATAATCGACCGAAAAGTCAAATGCCTTTGCTAGCTTTCCGTGTGTATGAAAGTCAAACTTCAATGTACCGCACTCCTTTTATAGAACAAAATGTAAACTATGAACAATCAGTAAATAGAAAAATGTTATAAAAATAAATGCATAATCCAAATAAGTTAGTTTTAAATAACCCGTCTTTAATTGGATGAGCTTGCGATTATTGGTTCCATAAGTAAATCCTTTTGTTTCCAATGCCTCTACCGTTGTGCGCGAACGCTTTGCCGTATTTAGCATTAACGGATAAAATGAACGAATAAAAATTCGTAATAAATAGACAATCTTTCGCCAGTAAAGCAGTCCACTCCGTGATGGCGATTTCCCTCTTAATCGATAGGATAATATAATTTGTTGAAATTCCTCGAAAAGAGTTGGCAAAATACGATAGCCATAGGCAATACTAAAAGAAAGCTTATCAGGAAATCCCAGTCTCAGTAGGGCGTCACTAAATTTTTCAGGATTCAAACTTGAAAATACAGAAACACTTGCTAGGGAAATGCTAGCTAGTTTAATACTTAACCAGAACATAGGGAGCATGGCCTCGATGTTCCCACCAAATAATAGAGAGAGGAGAAATAATAGACCAACCTCTCCTATTAAGCCCAAAATAAGAACAGTAAGTATAAGTGGGCTAACCTTCGCTTTATAGGTTAAGAAAACCATAAAGATAAAATAGCCGATTAAGATTGTGTGGCTATAAATGAACCATGGAACAATCCCAAAATAACAATACCAAATAAGAAGGACGCGCGGATCAAGCCTTGTTAACATGTTTTCTTCCACACTATAGGCTGTTCTCACAAGCTCATTTTTTATATATTCTAGGGAAAGCTTATCTTGAAAAAATTTAGCCAGTTCCAACTAATTCACCTCGTTCTTTAGCGAGTTTCCAACTTTCAACAAAGGATTCCACTGTTAAATGGATTGGAAACTGAAGTTGATTACTAAGCGTAACGATCTGTGGAACAATTAAACCAGCACGATTCAAAATGTCTTCATGAGATAATACCTCTTCCGGTGAGCCGTCATTAATGAGTTGCCCATCGTGCATGACGAGGATTCGATTCGCCCATTCCGCCACAAGCTGCATATCATGTGTTGCAATGATCACTGTATCGACATGTTCTTCAAGCTTCTTAAGCATCAAAACTACTTTATTTTTCGTAGCAATATCTAGATTAGCAGTAGGCTCATCTAAAATAATGATTGAAGGACTCATCGCAACACCAATCGCCAGAGAAACACGTCGTTGTTGACCACCGCTTAATAAACGGGCATCTCGATCTTGCAAGTCAATTAAATCGAAATCAGCCAAAATCCGATCAACTTTTGTTGAATAATCCTCCACTTTTCTCGCTTTTAAGTAATATTCAATTTCCTTTCGAACACTATCATCAATAAACATTTCCTCAGGATTTTGATAAATATAGGCGACATGGTTTGACATGACTTCAGGCGTAAACTTCGTGATTGGAAGATTCGTAAACTCAATATCTCCATCTGAACGTTTCACAATCCCACTTATGACTTTTAAGAGAGTAGATTTACCCGAACCATTGTTTCCAACCAAAGCAACCTTATCTCCCTTAAAAAATGTGGTCGAAACGTTTTTTAGCGCAGCCTTTGGTTGTTTTTGAATGGAACGGTAGTGAACTGTAATATCCCGTAATGAAAGAATGGGGTTTGTACTCTCTTGTTTTACGTTCTCTAGCTCATCAACAACAGGTATTCTCCCGCCAAAATACTCAACAGCTTCTTCTATAGTAATCGGGTATTCAGCATTTTTATTCACATGGTAAGCTGCTAAGGTAACCTGTGGAGGATAGATTTGTCTGAAAACCAACTCGTCTACTCTCGAAAGGGCATCACGTACCTGTTTCTTCCAGATAACTTTCCCTTTATCCATTAACACCACATTGCTACAATAATCTGCAATAAATTCTGCATGATGTTCAATCGTGATTATCGTGATCCCATGTGTTTCGTTCAGCTTTTTTAAAACATCATAGATTTGCCTTGCATGATAGGGATCAAGCTGGGAAACTGGTTCATCGACTATTAATAGTTTTGGTTTCATCGCAATTGCGCCTGCCAACGCAAGTAAATGCTTTTTTCCCCCACTTAACTGCCAGGTAAACTCATTTGCTACGTCAGAAAGACCGGTTACTTCTAACGCCCATTTTCCTCGTTCTTTAAAATCAGCTAACCCATAATTTAACGGTGCAAAAGATGCATCATCAATAACCGTGGGACGTAATAATTGATTTTCAAAGTCCTGATACACATATCCAATTACTTGTGAAAGCTTTGCCACATTATGCTCAGACGTATCTAATCCATCAACAACAACGTTCCCCGAAAATTCACCAACATAAAATCGGGGTATAAGCCCATTCATCGTTTTACAAAGAGTTGATTTACCAGAACCATTTCCACCGATAATCGCAAGGAACTCCCCCTCCTCTATCGTTAAAGAAGCCCCATTTAAAACTTTGGTATCACTACCTGGATATTGAAAACTTACATTTTGAATCTTAACGAATGGGTTAGCCTGCACGGTTGATGTCCTCATTTGATTTGTTTTCCTTACCTTTTTTCAATAAGAATAAAATGATACCCAATGAACAAATAGCTGCAACACCAATTACAATCCAGATCACCATGTCACCATATACATCAACAAACTCTGGCTCCCAAACCGCAAATTCAATATCCATTTCACTTAGGGTTTCAGCACCAAAAGCTACAAGAGATAAAATAATGGCAGTAATCACAAATTTCGGTGTAAATACTTTTCCTGCTGAAACTCGAACTTGACTTGTGCGAGGCTTCATTCCTAGTAATGGTTCAATTTTTCCGTATAATCGCGGTACTAAATACATCGTTGGAAGTAACACAAATAATGTTCCAGAGAAGATTAAATCCGTTAGAAACTCTACCCCTTCGACCACAAAGATACTCTCTGCCAAGCCTTCGACTGCTTCAAAATCCTCTACCCCAATGACAACCTTTAAAATGTCAACCACCGTAGCAATCACGAGGAAAATACCGTAACCCGCGATCGCAGCAAATCCGACCTGCGCTGCATTTTTAGGATTGCGAACGATCATACCACCGATTGCCATTCCAAGTGAAAAAAGTATAAACTTTTCAATTTCCCCAATTCCACCAAATTGTCCAAGCATAAGTTCACCAAAGATGATTTCACCAGTTGATGCACCAATCGCAGCATAAAGCGGATGGAACAAAATACATAATGTTAAAGGTATAAATGCAAAAGCGTCAATGGACAATTCAATTGGACCTAAGTTTACTGAAGGAACCAATTCTGTAAACATGTTGCTTAACCCGTAAAGACACATTGATAAAATAAATACCATCATTTTTTGAGACTGCGTTAATTCGTATGGCTTCGTTACCATAATAAATCCCTCCCCATGTTTTATATCAACTTCATTGTAGGTAATGATTGTAAATCTAGTATTAAGGAATTATCAGGAAATTGTAATTTATTTTCAAAATAATCTTAATGAAAAATTTTTTTCATTTTATGTTACATTAATACTGGAGGAGATCGTAATGAATTTTTCTTGTGATGTATCACAACTAACGACAAATCAAATCAAAATTGCTGATTTCATCAAGAAAATGGGAGATAGGATTTTATACTATTCTGAGACAGAGCTTGCAAAGGAATTGAAGATAAGCAATGCAACGATTTCTCGTTTCTGGAAAAAAATCGGATATGAAAATTTCAAAGCCTTTAAATCGAATATCATTCAAAATGAACAAATAGCACCCGAGAAGAAGCTACAGCATTCATTAACACAAATCCAAAAACAACAGGTAAAGATCCATGAACATTTGTTATCGATCATGGACCTCCAGATTAAACATACACTGGAGGAACTCGATGTAAGTCGATTTAAAGAAGCCATTTCCCTGATGTCTACGTGTCGAAGACTTTATATTCACTCGCCTTCCTCTGCTGAAGGTATCGCTGTCCTAATGAAGCACCGATTAAAGCGATTTGGCTTGGATATTGAAATCATCCCAAAGAGTGGCCATGAATTATTTGAATCTCTTTTGCATTTTCAAGAAGAGGACGTGGTATTTTTATTCGGATTTGTTTCCATGACAAAAGAAGCCTATGTCATTCTTGACTACGCGAAAAAGAAGAACTATAAAACAATCATCCTTACAGATCAACTGATTTCTGACTTTCAAGACCAAGGGGATTATATTTTCTACACAAACCGGGGAGAACTATGGGAGTTTCACTCGATGATTGCTCCAACATTTTTAATAGAAAGTTTCATTCTCGGTATTGGTCAATTCCTAGAGGAACAATCGTTACGCAATCTAGAGCAGCTTAGCGAATTACGAAAAACATACAAGGATCAGCTGCCACGATTGCGATAAACTGAAAATCCAAATCACAAAAAACGATGTCTTTATTAAATTTAACAATTTCTCTGCGAGTACCTCAACAATAAAAATAAACGTAGAAGAAACTGAAATAGCAGAGTAATTCGTATCAGAATTAACTCTGCTATTGCTGATTTGATTATAAAAAAACGACAGTTCTTCTGTCGGCATTAAAATTACTTATTGGAATAGCATCTAAAGTGTTTAATATAGAAAAGCCGCCAAAATGGCAGCCTATTCTTTAACTTAAGATTTTATTTAATTTGAATAACCAACGAATTTGTCCTTTTAACTTCGATAAAATCCACCTTCAGAATGGATAATCTGTCCTGTTATCCAATTTGCATCTTCACTAGCAAGAAAAGCAATAATGCGTGCAGCGTCTTCTGGCAGCCCAATACGACCCATTAAGAATTTAGGGAGTAAATGTTTTCTTATATCTTCCGTCATCCAATTTGAATCTGTTGGTCCTGGGTTAACTGCATTTACTGTTATACCTAATGGTGCCAACTCAGCTGATAAAGATAATGTAAAGGATGAAATTGCACCTTTTGAGGCAACATATGCTAAATTCCCGGGCATAGCACCAAGCTCTTGACCAGATGTTAAATTAATAATACGTCCCCACATTCTACCTTTTTTCTGAAAACGACGGGCAAATTCAACAGAAAGAAGACAAGTCGCTCTAACATTTACATCGTAATGTTCATCTAATGTCTTTGCATCTAAATCCATATAATTTGAATCAACTGAATGTGCTGCATTATTAATTAGTATGGAAGGAAAACCTAATCTTTTTGAAACTTCATCCAATAGGAATAAGTATGAATCAAACTTAGATAAATCAATTTGTAACCCTTCACATCGAACTCCCATTTCTAAGATTTCACTTTGAAATATATCTGGCCACTCAGAATCGGAATTCCAGTAAGTAAAAAATATATTTATACCCTGAGAAGCTAACTTACGACATACAGCAGCACCTATTCCTCTTTGGTTACTTACGCCTGTGATAAATGCAATTTTATCTTGTTTACTAGTCATTAATATCCCTCCGAATAAAGGGACCTATGATGATGTTATTAGAGATGTAGATTTCCCGAAACAACATAAAGCAGCTACAAAGGTAACTGCTTCGTAAACGGGCCATTTATAACTCCACACCATTTATCCCTTGAATGATTAAAAATAGACAGACCACACCCATAATTTTTATGCAAAAACGATCTGTCTCTATCCAGTTAATTAATCATTACAAGGTTTTCCACATGTAGAATCTAGATTCCCCTCTCATTACATCTCTAATTTAGATGTTAACAGAATAATTAATTAAGTCAAAGATTGTCACAAAATAAAGCACCCTTTAGTTTAATAAGAACCCCCCATAATTCTACTTAAATTCAAAAATTTTAAAAATTTAAGTGTATCTATTTTTAAAGCGTGCTACATTCGAAATGTAGCAAACAAAAAGGATAAGAAAGGAGATAAAAGTGATGAAATTTAAAGTAGAAACATTTCCAGACTATCGTATTGCTTATATCCGACGAATTGGTCCTTATGGTCCTGCAAATTTTGAAGTAATGGAGAAGCTAAAAAAATGGGCTAAGGAGAAAAATCTTCTTGAGTCGGCAATTCTATTTGCAATCCCACAAGATAATCCAGAATTAACTCTTCCTGACAACTGTAGATTTGATGCTTGCATTGTGATTCCAAGTGATTATCAAGTGGAAGATTCGGTCTTTGAAGGAGACCTTTCTGGTGGAAAGTACCTTATTTACGAAGTCAAACATACAGCAGAGGATATTCAAAAAGCATATTCTGATATTTTTCTATCCCTACAAAGCAATGGATATGAAATGGATAACAAACCAATTATGGAAAAATACATTGGTGATATGATTAGCAACCCTTATTGCGAAATATGTGTTCCTGTTAAACCATAATGGTCTTAATTTGCTTGATAAGCACTATTAATTAACATGATAGAGAAGTGGCCAGGGGAATCTTATTCTTTTATATATGGGAGGAAAAGGGTATGAAACAAAATGAATCCAGTTTAACTTCCTTAGTTTCGGCTTTCGGTCGAGCATATCATAATAAATATGACACACCCAAAATTTTTGATGATTTTTTGGCAAAAAATTTAATTTCCGAAGAAGAGTTTTCAGCTATCAGCAGTAATATGATTAACGGTATACAGTTTTTCAACAGAGATATTGGGCAAAAATTTAAAGAGGATCCAGAGGAAATTTTAAAATGGATTACACAGGTCCAACTTTCCCCAATACCCTTAGCACGCTCTGCCTATTGCGAAAAAGTATTACTTAATGAAATTAGGTTAGGTGTAAAACAATATGTCATACTTGGAGCAGGCCTAGATACTTTCTGTTTCCGATATCCAGAGTTGAAAAGCAGATTAAAGATATTTGAAATAGATCATCCAGCTACACAAGAATTTAAAAAGAAAAAGTTAGAGGATGCTAAACTTAATATCCCGAATAATCTTCATTTTGTTTCTATGGATTTTACTACTAAATTTCCCCACCAAGATCTAGCAGATGAAGGGTTTAATAACAAAAAAACTTTCTTTAGCCTCTTAGGTGTTTCATATTATTTAACCAAAGAGGAAAATAAGACCTTGATCAATCATTTATTTGCTAACGTCCCACCAGGTAGCTCCATTGTTTTTGATTATGCAGATGAAAAACTTTTTAAAGAAAAAGGAATATCTAATAGAGTTGAAAATATGGTAAAAATGGCTTTAGCAAGTGGAGAACCAATGAAATCGAATTTCACCTATAACGAAATAGAGAATATATTAGAAAAATCAGGTTTACTAATTTATGAACATTTATCACCAACCACAATAAATGAGCTTTTCTTTAAAAATAGGACGGATTATTTGTCTGCATTCGAGACAATTCATTTTATCCACGCAGTAAAGAAATAATTTTCTAATTTAAAAGCCTCTCAATGATAATGGTGATTGAGTGGCTTTTTTCTATTTAAATGAGACATTCAATTAATATTGCTTATTAAACTCTATTCTGATTCGTTACTTGAAGGAAAAAGCGATCCTTCGCTATGGAAGACTCGCACCCTTTAATTGAAGTTGAATAACTTATAACAGTGGAACATTTTCGAAGTGTTCCACTGTTATAAGTTTTTGCTTATGATTCTTTACTTGAATATCTCCCTTTAGAGAACGATACAGCGAAAAGAAATAAATTTGCTACCCCTAATATCATCAGTAAAATTGTGACCGACTTTCTAAATAAAGAGAAAGATACCCAATTCTCCATTTGAGTTATAGTAATTAGTAGGATACTCACAGAAATTAGTAGTTGGGAAACTAATAATCCCTTATTTTGATTTCTCATAATCCATTTACACCTGCTTATAAGATTTTTTCTTATTGAAATTTGATCACTTTTTTAATTATTACAAATTAGCATCATTTCCACAACAAATTCACAAACTGGGCCGATCGTTGAATAAAAGATAAATACGATTTTTGTTAAACTACCATGCCCCGATAGAGAAAAAGACCGCCGAGTGAGGATTTCGTTGTTGTGCTAAAGCACCCTTTAGTTAGAAGTACATTTATTCACAAACTTAGTCCGTCCTACGTGTTAATGGAACAAGGTGTAATTCTAATCTTCACCAAAAATAGTTTGAACCATATTAGGAGAAGTCCTTTTTCATTTTACGTATATAGGCTATTTGACCGATATGATAAGCATTATGTGTAGTAGCGTTTCCAATTAATGCCCACCACTCAACTTCTACTGGAAAACCATTAACACTTGACTCTAGCTTCTTTTCTGTAATCAATTCTTGCCAGCGTAACAGTACCTTCAATAATTGATCTTTAAGCTCTGTAAAACTTCTATCTTTTGAAATAAGAAAACTGTCTGCATTATCATCTAAAGACTGTACGGCATTAACGTTAGATTGTTCATACCTTAATTGCCATACTTCATTCCAATAGATAAGATGTTGAACAATTTCTGCGATGCTATGACTCGCCCCATCAGGTTTCCAATTAGCCTCTTTATCCGATATCCCCTCAACAGATTCTTGAAAGGAAACATACCAACTGCTATCATTTGCATTGGCTAACAACTGGTCTAACAATACCGTTTTAGCGTGGATCATTTTTCATCGTCTCCCTTGTTATTTTAATTCTATTATATATTGATATACTATGGAGAATTTTTTCACAATTTAAACACTTACCTATTATTGTTTAAGTAACCTGCCCCATTAGTTGAGTAAAAATCAGAATAAATCTCCCTATTCTAAAAAATCAATATATCGGCCTTGTTTTAGTTCTTTTGCTTTCTGGTAGACATGCCATGCTCCCACTAAATCTTGGAAAGCTAAGCCCACGGATCCATATACTGTAATTTGGTCGTCATTTGTTCTTCCTAAACGTTGGTCGTTAATAACCTCGCCAATTTCTGCATGAATGTTATCCTCTGTTAATCCTACTCCACCTATAGCTCCCATTTGCACTGCAAGATCTCTATCATCACAAATAAATATGGATTTCTCGATGAGCTCTGCACTAACTTCACATTTACCCGGCTCATCTGAGCCAAGAGTCGTAATATGTACACCTTTCTTAACCATGCTTGAAAACACAAAAGCCTCTCTTGCCCATGTAGCAGTTATAATAATATCCGCTTCGTGTATGGCTTCTTCAACACTATTACAGACAGTTATAGGAATCTTTAACTCCTCGGTAATACTTCTTGCAAAAGAATCTGCTTTTTCAAAAGATGTGTCATAAACAAATACTCTAGAGATATCTCTAAGATAGTTAAGAGAGCGAAGTTGAATTGTACCTTGTACTCCTGCGCCAATAATTGCCACATTTTCAGCATCCCTTCTTGCTAATAAATGAGTACCAATTGCACCAGATAACCCTGTTCGAATAGCAGTAATATAGGTAGAATCCATAATAGCTAATAGTTGTCCTGTTTCAAGATTATGGAGGTTTATAACACCTTTAATAGAAGGGGAATGAGATGGAAATTTAGCATGATCCTTTACTGTATAAGCTGGAATATTTGAGATGAGTCCAGGGAACAAGAGCATAACACTGGTATTTTCTTGAGGAAGGTTGGAACGAACCCGTTGCGCTGGGATCTTACGAGTTAAAGAATATGAAACAAAGGCTGCTTTTAAATCTGGGTAAAGCTCTAAAGGCTCCAATAGATTTTGTATTTCTGTACGAGTCAGTAATAATGTTTTCATTGTAAAGAATTCTCCTTTATATAAGAGATGGTGATTAGACTATCTAACTTAATAATTAGTGACTATTCTATAAACCATCTAAATAATTTATAAATATAGATGGTTTTTATAACAAAAAACGATCTGGACATATCTTGTGATGTGGAACTAGTATTTTTAAACTATCCTGCCTCTTAGTTCCATAAATTCTATAAAAAAGATGCTTCTCCTTCTTTCAGGAAAGCATCCGTTAGTTGAGAAAGTGTTCATAATTTGTGGTAGATTCAACTGGCGGTATTAGTTCGCCATCATCAAACCTATAATTATCTAAAAACGTAATTTTTAAAATGAAATTACCAATCATAAAAATAATGAGTAAAGCTATGACCATAGAAGTCCAAAAAGCACCTTTAATAATTAACTTGAAAATTTTTGACTCATCAATCATATCTCCCCAATGCACATTTTAACCCCCCTTTTTTAGTTATCTTTTGATTTCATCTTATATGTTATTTTCTAAACTAAACTGCCCCTTTAGTTCAATTACTTCAACAAAAAGGTGCGTTATCCTTCTTGGATCATCGTACAGGTTAGTTGAAGTATAATCATTCCGTTTTTTTACCGATATACATTAAATGTTCAGCTAAACTAAGTAAATCCTCTCGTTCACATACCTGCTCTGCCAAATCTAACCAAGCATTTATAACATCTGGTTTCTGCTTGAGTAATTCTGGTTCACGAAGGTATAAGAAACTTTCACTATTTAGTAAATGAAGTTTTTCAAGATTAAATGGTTTGAAAAACGGAAGTACATTTTTAGGAGATATATAAAAGTTATCTGAAAACCCTTTTCCAGCAAAGTCTTTACCGTCCACAATTTTATTTAGCTCTAACTTTCTTTCGCTATTTAAGATAATTTCAGGATTACGAATAAGATAATCCCACACAAATGAATAAGAAGAAATAAATGCTACGAAAATAATTCCATTTGGCTTTAGTTTTTTTAGACATTCTTTTATAGTTTTAGCTCTATCTTCCTCGCTTTTAAGGTGATACATTGGCCCCATACATAAAACGAAATCGAATTGACTATCTTCAATTGCAGATAAATCGCGTGCATCTACTTGTATTCCTTTAAGTGCAAGGTCTTGTTCACTTGCTTTATTCAATGCAAATTTAACATTTTTTTCTGATAGATCAGCTAACGTTACATCACAACCAAGTTCAGCAAGAAATAAAGAATACCTTCCAGGTCCACCACCAAGGTCCAACACTTTGTCCCCCGGCTTTATATAACGGCTTAAATAGCGTTTGGTAAGTTCAAACTCTACTTTGTGACGTTCAAGGCGTTCCCACTCATACTTTACAGTATCATCATAAAATTTCCTCACAATTTCAATGTTCTCCAAATTAAACCCTCCCTTGTTTATTCAACGATTCTGCTTCGTTAAGTCCAACCAATTCTATAAAAGTAGTGTTAATCCCTTCTTAGATCAACTCACCCAATAGTTGAAGAAGCGAAGTTATAAGGGCGTTTCCTTAGGAAGACGGTCCCAACTATTAATTAAAGATTAATTATGATTTGTATTTTTAAGACGATGAAATGATTTTGTTTGAGCAAATCGTTCAAACCCAATAGATTTGTAAAATTCATAGGTTTCCGTGGATGTACAAACAACAATTGCAGTTTTTGCTCCTTTTTCACTCAACGCATTGAGAGCAAGCTTACATACGGAGCTAGCTAACCCCATTCTCCAAAATCCAGGGTCCGTTCCCACAGGTTCCAGTAATCCAACCTTGTTAACTTCATCAAACCAAATTAAACAAAATGCTACAAAATCGCCATTTGGAGATTCTATTACCCAATCAAGAGATGAATCGTAAGGATAGGTATTCATTACATTCAAGTAACTTTTTTCTGTGACTCTTAATGATTGAAATGCAGCCCTATGTACTGCGACTCGTTTCTTTATATCTTCAGAGCCCTTGATATGTCGAGCTTTAAACTTATCTGGCAATTTAACAGGGAAAGGACAGCAATCCAATGAAATTTTTGTGAGGACTTCAGGAGCTTCTTCTACTGGGGTGAATAAAGAATCTTCTAAGGCTGAAATAAGATGAGACTCTGTTTCTAAGACAGTTACCCTTAGTTCATTGGTTTCGGTCATGTTTTCAAACCATTCAATGACAACCTTGGATATTTCAGAATAATTCGGGTCAACTTGAAATGTTAAACTGCCAGGTAGTCTAATCCATCCCCAAGCCACTGGTTTACCATCCAGTTCCCAAATTGCAGTAATCCAATCATCCTCAAATCCAACGTGTCGATAGCGTTGCCAAGCTAGATCGCCAATATGGTAATTAGATTCCAGTGACCATATCGCTTGTGTGAGTTTCTGCATACGTTTTAAATCACTTGAATCTTTATAAACTCGAATGACGGGTTTAGTCATTTATCTAATCTCCTCGATTCTTCTTGGTACTTGTAATAATTGATTACAATTTTTACATACATAATATGCTTTAAAGTTTTTCTTAGTCTTAAAATATACTTCTATAAAAAAAGAGCACTTCTTCTTTTTAAAGAAAAGCACCCTTTAGTACAACAACATTTTCATTTCTTTATATTTTTAAATACTTTTTTCATATTGATTTTTCGCGCAAATACAACCGCAACTATCAAACCAATATATAGAGGATAAGCTAACAATTTATTGGATGAATACCCTAATAAATAAGGCATTCCTAACACAATAGACAATAATCCAATTAGGAATAAAATAAATGATAATTTCTTATACATGACATCCCCCATTTGTGCAAGAAAGGTTTATTAGTTTTGAAAGCAAGTCTCATATTTATCTTTCATTAACAAACTTTTGCAAGCCAGACCATTTTCATGATAAATCTCTTTACCGATTTCTAATTTAATACTTCTATCTGAATTTGGAAAATCAGGATTATCGTTTAGAATATACAATGTGTCCTCATCTAACCATTCCATCGAAAAATGATCTTTTGCATCGGCATAATAAACAATCATTACTTTATTGTGATCATTATTGTATGTGATCTCTACCCATACATTAACGCCGCCTGCTGCACCACCATATAGTTCATAATAAGCATTTGCTGTATATTTTTCAGTAGGGGAAGTTACAGGTCCAGGTCCCTTTTCGGTGAATTCTTTATCAATTTCACTAAATGTAAAAAAATACGTTTCATATATATAGATTGAAGAAACCAAAACAATCCCAGATAACGTTGCAATCAGCATCGTTTTAGGAAAAGGTTTCTTTTTAATGAAAGAAATAATCATCCATACACATAAAATCAAAAATAATATAAAAGTAATGAGAGATAGTAAGATACCGAATAAAATTAAAATCAGAAGCCCCCCGTTCTTAGTTCAAAAAAATCATCTCAATACTGGTAAATTCGCATCACTCTTCTTTAACTCTACTGATCCGTTACTTATATAAGAAGCAAAATCCTATTTGAAGCGACTTAAACCTTCCCAAATGGCAACTCCCAAAAAGAATACAATTATCGTCAAGGTAAACCAAGAGTAAAAGTTCTTCTTGTTTCGTATTATTTTGTATATAAAAAAAATCAGAATAAAAAACAATATTGCCATTCCCGCTATTGCCAATAGCATATTAAGCACGAACATATTAAACCTCCAACTGTTAAACTTTCCTGACCGTTAGCTAGTAACTTCAACAGAAATAGGCGATAATCCTTCTTGGATTATCGCACTCGTTAATGTAAAAGAATACGGGTTAGCTAATTTTACCTATATTTTTCAGGATGAGGAATTTTGGACAGCCATATTAAATATTTTATTTTTTGGATAAATAATATCTTGCATTAGCAAAAAAGATGGTTCCAAAAAGGAATAACATAACTATTATCCAACTTGCAATAGCTGAATACTCACCTTTAAAAATAAATTAACTTGTTAAAGTAACAAACACCATTTGTGCCATCACAATATACAAACCTATTAAATGCTTCATATTTTGTTGAACCTCCATCCTTGTAACATGCTTATGAAGATGAGGTCTATGACCCAAAGTATTAAAAATGAAATAAAAACAACTTGATAACTGAATACGGGCTACTTTTAATGATATTTTTACCTATTTCATCTTTCCATACTTCTTGTCATGTACCCCATGTAAAAAATCCTCCCCATGCCACCAAAGGAGCAATGATAAAAAGAAACTCCGCTACTCCACAGGATAGATTCTTATCGACACTTCTGTGAATCTGATATTTTGTTTTTGATTAAATTTTGGAGTTCTTCCGTACTTTTCTTTTGCTCCGTTGAACCATGCCTTGACTGCCTCTTTGTAATATCGTTGTAAGAAATCTGATTCGTATTACCCCATTTCTTCCAGGGAACTTTATCGTATTTATGATGCTGGTAATACTTCCATGGATGGATACTCCCCGGCGCATAATTATACGTGCCCATGTTTACCGGATCGTTTACCATTTGACCGGTCTCAGCATGATAGACAACTTCAAAGCGACCATTTAATGATATAAACTTCACATTATAAGCAGCGTCATATTCGCTTACTTCATACCGGTGATATCTAGCACTGAATAGCTGCCATTTGCCACATGCCACTAGTTCAATCATTTCTTCTAATTGTTCAGGAGCTTCTCCATATCGATTCAATTCATTGCGAAAATAATGAATCTCTTCAGTGATATAAGGGAGTTGTTTGACATGTTGATTAAATGTCTCAAAAAACAGTTCAAATTGCTTGTGCCCGTTCAAAAGCTTTTGATTTCCCACCAAATCCTCCATCATCTGCGTTAGGATAGCGTATGATGCAATTGCTTTTGAATTATCAAATATATACCATTTTCGATGTTCAGAGCGAATTTGGTCATACTGCTCTGAGAGCTCAGAAAAGTATGACTCCGATAAAAAATCGGCCTTGATCGCTACAGGCACAATCGGATATACAAAGCCTTTCTCTAGTCGATGGTACCCGTATATCGAAACTAAAATCAGGGAAAAAAGAATGATAAGAACCGTTTTTGGCGACCGACTTTTGATTACTATCCTAATTTTTTTGCCCTCCTCTTCTCCCAATTTCAATCATCTTTAATGCTTCTTGATCATCTCACCCGTTATAAAAAAAGAAATCAAATATGACCTGTTCATCAAAACCTCGCTAATCCCACTTTCTAAACGACACTTCAATGGTAAATTCATTTTCATGAACATTAGCTACCGCTTTTCCACCTTGTTTGTTAACAAGTTGATCAACAATATGTAGTCCTAATCCAAGATGAGTACCCGTTCGACTAGTATCCAACCTAAATGTTCGATTAAAAATCTGTTGGAGTTTCGTAGCATTTATCTTCTCAACATCATTTACTGCCCTTAACCATATATACTCTTCCTCTTCTACAAAACTAATTTTTAAATAACTTTTGGCATAAGTTAAAGCATTTTGAATGATGTTGATTACAATTCGAACGGTTGCTTTGTTGTCAGCAAGAACAGCAGGCACAGTACCCTCATCCATTTGGACCTCTAATTGCTCTTTCTCAAAGTCTTCATAGAACATTAGCATTGTTTCCACAACAATTTGATCTAGAAACTGTTTTTCCATGGTCAACTTCTTGTCCGATGAATCAAGTTGTGAGAGTTCATAAAATAAATCTACAATCATAGAAAGATTATCAATTTTCTTTTGTATAATATCTAAAAACTCTTTCCTATCTGTCTCAGATATAGACGGATCTGTTAACAACTCTGAAAACCCTTTGATCGATGTTAAAGGCGTTCGTAAATCATGGGAGATATTTGTGATTTCTTGCTTTAATTCCATTTCTCTTCTTTCAACAGACTGCTGGTTCTGTTTGAATAATTGAATCAGCTGGTTGATTTTTGCTGCAAATCGAGCCAAATTTTTATTATGTGTATTTGTACGAACTAATTCATTTGTCCCGAAATTTTGACTAATTCTCTCTAATTGTTTTGTCATCCTTTTGACATCCCAATGGAACAGCAGATGTATGCAGACGGCAACAATCAGTAGGAAAATCAAAATAATAATAATCCACCAGCTGCTCACTTTCATTCATCCCTTCTCTTTCAATCGATGTTTTTATTTGCGAACTTTTTTGCTCCAATCAGCAAAGAAATAACGGAAATGACGATACCTACAACCCAATAGTGGTAGTTGAATTGGGCTACGCCATCCAAATAGCTCATTAAGTTATCATTTAACAATGTATTCGGGGCATTTTTGTGTAACTCTCTTAAGCCTGAAAATGGACGAAAAACCCTAAACAAGCTCCCAGAAAGACCAAATACAAATAGCAGCACGATAATAATGTAAACCTCTCCAACCTTCAGCATCTTCAACGTGTGGGCTAGGAAAAATCCACTCAGAACAATTGGTGCCATATTGACACATGCAATTAGAAAATTTCGTACCGACTGATTTTCACCTGTAAACAAGTTCTCACCTAACGCAATCATTAAAACTATTCCAACGACACAGGTTAGTAGAAAATAACTTAAAGTCAGGATTAACTTAGACCAGAAGATGATATTTCGAGAAATACCGAAAGAAATAGACTGCTTTATTAAAGACAAATCTTTGCCAGTGAGAGCTGAATTATAGATAAGCCCAACGATAACAATTAATAATCCGCCACTTATTACATTTGAATAGAAAAATTTACTAGTCGCATAAGGGAAGTTCGGATCAAACTGTTCAAAAAAATAAAGGGTGGCAGCAGCAGCGATAATCAGTAACAAACAAATTAAGCCTGTTATATGCGTCCCTTTTTTACGGAGTAGCCGATAACTTTCACTTTTTAGATAATTAATCATTTTTATGCCCCTCCTCCACTAATCCTAAGAAGTATTCCTCTAAATTCAGTGCTTCGATGCGAAACTCCTTCACCGTCACACCATTATCAACCAAGAGGCGATTAATATCTCCACCGCTCTCTACATGATTTTGGATAGAGATAACTTGATTAGGAAGGACTTTAAACTGGATATCTGCATATGCCCGTTCTAATAATTGTGCCACCTTCACTGAATCATCAACGAATAGGAGAATGTGTTTCCTACTCTTCTCCTCAAGAGCCTCTTTACTTAAATCCTCAACAATTACACCATTTTTGATAAATACATAACGCGTTGCTAACAGTTTTAATTCCGTTAAAATATGACTAGAAATTAATATGGTTATTTGTTTTTCCTGATTGAGTTTCATCAATAATTTGCGGATTTCCATAATCCCCTCTACATCCAAACCATTGATTGGCTCATCGAGCACTAAACAATCGGGGTTGCTTAAGAGACAAAGGGCAATGCCTAATCGCTGCTTCATCCCCATGGAATAATCTTTAAATCGTTTTTTCTTTTCGTTTGCTAGATCGACAATTTTCAGTACTTGATAAATACGCTTCTTGTCAACGACACCCCGTTGAATCCGGAAATATTCTAGATTTTGAACTGCCGTAAAATCCGGGAAAAATGTAGGTGTTTCAATCATGAAACCCATTCTTTTTTTCTCATACTCTATTTCTTTACCAGATTTCCCAAAGAGCTGAATCTCCCCAGTTGTTGGCATTAGTTGCCCTGAAAGAATTTTGAATAATGTCGATTTGCCTGCACCATTTTTTCCAATGAGTGCACAGATTTCCCCTTTTTTTAATGAAAAATCAAGAGGTTTAAGGACCTCATCCTCCTTAAACTTTTTCGACAATTGATACGTCTTAATAATGGTATTCATCTTTTCGACTCCTCCACTAAATTTCTGTTATTTCCAGTTTAGCTTAGAAGTCTTTAAAATCCTTTAAGCAAAACATAAAGAATTCATAAAGAAGTCAGATAAGCATAAATCCTACTCCCCAAATGGTCTTAATATATTCTTCAGTAGTCATTTCGGAAATCTTCTTACGGAGGTTAGAGACGTGAACGCTGATCGTATTATCATCACCATAATAGGTCCCTTTCCAGATGCTTTCATATATCTCCCTTTTGGAAAGCGCACGCTCAGGATTATTCATGAAAAATGTTAAAATATCAAACTCAGCATTTGTCAGCTGTAGCTCGTTTTCTTTTAATGTAACAGACCGTTTTTCCGTATTCATTCTAAGCTCTCGCCATCCTATTTCCGCTGATTGCTCCGGGTGAAAACTGGCTTTACGTATTTGGACTTCCACTCGGGCCATTACTTCTTCTTGATGAAAAGGTTTGGTTATATAATCATCCGCACCCATTTTCAATACTTGCACTTTATTCTCAATATCGACTTTGGCTGAAATGACAATAATTGGAATAGAACTCGTTTCTCTGATTTCTTTTAATAGTTCCTCCCCGCTTTTGCCCGGTAACATCAAATCCAATAAAATTAAATCGAACGTATTGTTCTGAAGTTGCAACAAACCTTCTGTGCCCGAATAAGCGGCGACCGGTTCCATGTGTGATTTTTCCAAAATGACACTTAGCAGTCTACTAATCTCTTGATCGTCTTCAATGATTAAAATGCGTTTTCCTTCATACATACTTATCACCTATTTTTTAATGTGTAGCGTTTTATTAATTTTCATGGTAGTTATACACTAAAAGACTTACATATTAATTGCATATTATATAAATGATGTGACAATAAGTCATTGTTTCTTACCTTTTCGTTCTAAAAGAATAGGTGCTATATTTACTAAGATAGAAACAATTGTCAAAAACCAAAATGCTCTAGCCATACCTGGAATTACATCCGATAATGCCGCCCAATCTTCCACTTTTACCCACCGAGTTAGATAACTGTAATCTGCACAAATTGTTAAAGCTGTAAATGATAATGCCATCGCCATAGCAAGCTTATAATCCTTTCCTGCTTTATACATAAAAAGATTTATAAAAGTTGTTATTATTGCAATAACCCCAAATATTATCCACATGACTATACCTCCATATATTTTTATTAATGTCGTGTAATAATACTAATGTGCTTCATCTCAATTTTTTGCATTACTTTGTACAATTACTTCTTCAAAAAGGGTGCTTCTCCTTCTTAAGGGAAGCACCCGTTAGCTTACTAATTAAATTTTCAAAGCCATTCGTACAGTTTTTAAAATATGTCCATCGAATTCATCGTCAAACTCTTTAACAATTTCGAACCCTTTTGCTTCATAAAAAGTCTTTCCTATTTGATTATCCTTTTCTACATTTATATAAATCTCTTTAACACCATCTAAATTTTTAATTCCTTGTTGTAACAAAGCTGAACCAATTCCTTTACCTTGGTATTCTGGATAAAGATAAATAGAACCCAATTCAGCTTTTCCATCTTCTCTTACTTGAGAAAAGTTGGCAAAACCAACAACTCTTTACGAATAGATAAATTCACATAAATCCCCCTTTTGTGATAATTTTCCATTTTGGCTATTGTAGCATAATTAGACTTTAAATAGTTAAAATTGTTGTTTAACTAGACTGCACCTTTCTTGTGACCACCTACTATTTTGATTGCTAATGCACACGTAACTCCACAAACTTTAACATGTTTTCCTAAATTGCATTTCAATTGGGTTAAAGTAACAGGCATGCAATTAATGGCGATAGAATTATATCAATCCGTTTTACTATAATTGGAATAAAAGGAAAATTTAGAGTATACTAAAAAATAGCTTTTAAAATAGGTTGGTGATTAAAATTAATAGACTAATTCCTTTTTTCATATTTTCCGTTATTGTTGTATTACTTATCGGGTGTTCTAATAAAACAATTGAAGTTGAATCACCTAAAGAATTAATTATTAAGAACCCCATCATTGTGAAGAATGGCAATCAGGAATTTAAAATTATACCCTTTTATAGTCAAATATTAGATTACTTGGAAAGCGTTTCAGAAATTGAACAACACGAGAAGATGGAAGAATATTACTATCAAAAAGTTGTCGAACCATTTCAATTAGATACTTTAGGTAAAGGAAAGGGGTATTGGCTAAAGGATAATTGGGCTTTTGCAACTCCTAAAAACATTAAAACTTTGGAGGAATTTGTATATTCTCTAATTAATAATCAAGATGAAATAAATAAAATAATAGAACAAGCCTTGATTAAATCATCTAATACCCTTCCAGGCGAGAATAAGACTGTGTATTTATTTCCTCCTAATCCGGATGACATGTATGGTATCAATCTAATGGGTGGCACTGCTGGGCTAGCAGTTAGTAAGGATGTAATCATAATACAGATTGACCCATCTTCATTTAATTTGGATTTGTTGGAGTATACTGTTGCACATGAATATCACCATACTGTATATATGGAAAGTGGAGAGGTAAATAGTTATAATACCTTATTAGATTCAATTATTCTCGAAGGAAAAGCTGACACTTTTGCCAAAAGTCTTTACCACGATATTAATATACCGTGGATAGAACCTCTATCAAATCAAAAAGAGGAGGAAGTGTGGGAGCACTTAAAAGAGAATTTAATGTCACAGGACCGAACAATAAAAGGCGATTATTTTGGAAATCCAAACAAAGGAATCCCCCATTGGACCAACTACAAAATTGGATACCAAATAGTGAATTCCTTTTTAGAAAAGAATCCCACCACCCCGGTCAGAGACTGGACAGTATTATCTGCGGAGGAGATTTTATCAAATAGTAAATATGGAGATAGGATTTCAAAATAAAAGTTTATTTAGATTCTTGCAAAAGAAGAGACATTCTGACTTTGCTTTTTTGTTTTGCATTTTCTGTCTACTTAATTATAAAGCTGTTTTTTCTTCTTCTACTATGCTGCCCCTTTACTTAAAGAAGAATAAGCATTAATTCTGTTTAAGTGTAATCATTCACAACATACCATCCCATAAGAATAAAAAAAAGAGCTGCCATATACAGCTCAGTGATCTAAAATGTACATTTAATTTTTCATAACTGGAATCCAGATTTCGCTTGTCACAGATGGTGAAGTTAAATCTTTGGTTTTTATCGACAAAATTTCAGGGCCTTCTGTAACCTGATAATTGGAAGATGGAAACCACTCTGAATAAATCCTTCCCCACGTTTCCTGTAGCGTACTAGGAAATGGGCCCGTTGATTCAAATATCGCCCAGGTTAACGCAGGAACTTCAAGTTTCGAAAAGTTGTCAGGGCAATCTTGTGTTGTTGCTACGCCAATATACTGATCAAGCTCTCCTTTTTCTTCCATACGTCCTTCAGAAAAATTTGTAGATGCTTGAATCATCCCTTTCGGCTGAACATTAGAGAGTTTTGTTAATTGATCTATTTTATCCATAGTCAACGATTTCCACATTGCAGTAATTTCCGGGTTTTCTCCTTCAAAAATAATCGGAACTCTTTTCATGATACCAACTATGCTAAATGCTTCTTTATGTTCGATTCTGTAATTCATTTCATCTCCACCTCTAATTGATAATTGAAAGGTCATTAGTGGATAGGCTTTTAATGGCTGTCCAGTGTTTCTTGCTTCTGATGGTGTAACACCGTGTAGATTTTGAAAAGCTCTATTAAACGAGTCCGGTGAGCTGTACCCATATTTAATCGCAACATCAATTATTTTTATATGACTGTTCGTAAGCTCAAATGCTGCCATGCTAAGTCGTCTACGGCGGATGTATTCTGATAATGTAATACCTGCAAGAAAAGAAAACATTCTTTTAAAATGATATTCAGAACAACGAGCGATTCTCGCCACCACTTTGAAGTCTATTTCGCTCGTAAGGTTATCCTCGATATACCTTATTGCATCATTCATACTCTTAAGCAAATCCATTATTTGACCTCCTTTCATCAATAGAATACCAGGAGTTGATTGTATCCATCCGACTTTATGTGCACCATTTTATCGGTTTATTGATATCTTTTTACTCCCCTGCCCCTTTTACCTTATAACTTCAATAAAAAGTGCATTCATCCTTCATGGATCAACGCACCTTTTTAAATGTACATGATTACTCCAAGACTTACATGGCTACTTGAGAGTTATATACCTTTTTGAATTTCATAAAACTGATGATTCTCCATAACCCAACATATACAAACAGAGAAATAATAGATAACGCATTTAATGTTAAAGCATCAATTCCTGGTAAAAAGGAATCTGATAATCGTCGGCTAACAAATACTATGATTAACGCTATTACAAATCCAATGCTCTTTTTTGCATATATCTTCCCATCCTCTCGAATCTCGTAACCCGTTGTATAAATCAAAGGTATAGATAAAATTATGCCAAATATCACTGAAAAGATAATTTCTATTGTTGTCATGTGAACAGATGGTTGGATTACCACAGAAAAGGCAGGTGACATATAGAGCAGCGGAAGCAAAATTCGCAAGCCAGAACCTCTAATTGGGCGGACCATCGCTCTTGTTCGCCTCCAAAAGATCAATCCAAAAATAACAAGTAAAACTGCGAACATTCCATATTGCATGTGTTTCATTCACTCCATCCCTTATACTTCAATCGAACATACAAATTGATAATTGAAAAAAACTTAGGTAAATTTACAGAACCTCATATAGGAAGTTTTGTTTTCACACTCCCATTAACCAGATTTTCATTTATTGATTTTCATTTTAAATATTCAATGAACATAGGCATAAATCCTTTTTGGATTTATGCCCCTTTGTACATTTTTTTATTAACTATATGGTGATAACAACCTTCCCCTGTGAATGCCCTTCTTCAAAATACTCAAATGCTTTTGGTACGTCATTTAATGAATAGCTTCTATCAATAACGGGCTTTACCTTTCCTTCTTCAATTAGCTTTTTCATTACGATTAAATCTTCTTGCTTCGGCCTTTGTAAAAAGGGAATGAATTTCTTTTTTCCAGTCATCGAGTACCAGGCCCCTATTGTCATGGATTGATACATTTGGCTTTCAGCACCACCTACATGAATGAATACGCCATTCTCTTTTAGCAATCTTTTATAAGTAGAAATAGGTTGTGATCCATTCACTCCGAAAATCACATCATAGGTCTTCTCAAGGTTCTTAATGTCTTCTTTTTTGTAATCAATCACATGGTCGGCGCCAAGGGACTTCGCGATGTCTACGTTTCTCGTACTCACCACGGCCGTTGTTTGAGCACCATATGCTTTGGCTATTTGAACCGCAAACGTCCCAACACCACCAGACGCACCATGAACCAGCACTTCCTGTCCAGGCTTTACCTTACCTTTGTCTCTGATTGCTTGTAAAGCAGTCATGGCTGCCATGGGGACGGCAGCTGCTTCGGTAAATAAGAGATTACTAGGCTTTAAAGCCAATGCCTTTTCATCAACGGCTACATATTCCGCAAAGGTTCCCCAGCCGCTGCTTGAAATGTCTCCGTACACTTCATCCCCAACTTGAAATTGGGTCACATTCTCACCTATCGCCTCAACAATCCCGGCCATGTCCCCGCCAGGAATCAGGTATTTCGGTTTCCTTAGTCCAAACGCCAATCGGACTGGCAGTGGTTTCCCTCTTAATAAAACTAGATTACTATAATTGATCGATGATGCATGAACTCTTGCTAGCACTTGATTCCCCTTAGGTATAGGTGTCGCGACCTCACGTAGTTTCAGTGTATCGGGTGATCCATATTTTTCAGAGATAATCGCTCTCATCTCCGTCCTCCTTCTAACTCTTTTACAATAATACTAATTGGAAAATGTTGATGCGGCATTGACTTAAGTTAAGATGTTTATTGAATTCGTTTTTTTATTCGACTTAATGACTCTGGTGTCATCCCGAGGTAGCTTGCCAATTGATGTTGAGGTACACGTGTGAGGAGATCTGGTCGATTTTGGATAATCATTTTGTAGCGGTCTTCTGGAGAAGAGCGAATAAATAGTGCATTTTCATTTTGGATTTGAGTAAGGTATTTTTCCATCATCCGTCTGGTCATGGTTTCAAGTTCCGTGTATTGCTTATACATTTCTTGTTCAGACTCTAGTTCTCCAACAACCAATACACTATCTTCTTGGCAGGTTAATGTGTAGGTGGATTCTTGATCTGGGTCTTCTACATTAAACAATAAAATCGCTTGATCTTCGGTATAAAAATGAGTCGTGACCTCTTTTCCTTCAGTATCCAGATAATATTGCCGGACACACCCTTTCAGTACAAAATAACAATTCTTTGATGAAGAATCTCCCTGTTTGATGAGAGTGGTCCCCTTTTCAAACTTCTCTATGATTATAGCGTCAATCACAGCTTGTTGTTCGGCTTCACTTAGAGATGTATATGTAGCCATATATTTCATGAGAATCTCTTTCATGTTATGTCTCCTTTACATTTTATGGGTCCTTTATGACAATAGTACCATTACAATGTATTCACAACACTCCTTATTTATAAGAGCTAACCGGTCAACAAGATGAGGAAAAAATAAGGATTCCTCCCTAAAGTATAGTCCGAAGCCTTTCGTTACATGTTATTTCTGGTTCATGGTAACGTTGTAATATAACAATAAATCATACTTAATCAATGGAAAGGAGTCATGTATAAATGAAAAAGTTTATTAACGCGACTATATATGGAGAACCGAACTTCCATGAGATTTTAGTAGAAAACGGTCAATTTAAAGCAATCGGGAATGATTTAGGAAACACAGATGAGGTCATTGATTTAGAAGGTCGTTTGGTGTTGCCACCGTATGTTGACCCTCATTTACATTTAGACTATATCTTTTCGGGGCTAGGCGAAGGAAACGCAAATGTGTCGGGTACATTATTTGAAGGCATCCAGCGCTGGAGTGATAATAAGAAATCATTAACGGAAGAATTGGTTCGTGAGCGTGCGATGAAAGGGATTCAAAAAGAAGTGAATCATGGGGTTCAGTTTATTCGTACACATGTGGATATTACGGATCCCAATTTAACTGGAATGAAAGCTCTTCTGAAACTCCGTGAAGAATTGAAAGATGTTGTTACCCTACAGCTCGTCGCATTCCCTCAAGAAGGATTCTTTCGATATAAAGGTGCCGAACAGTTGATGGAAAAAGCGCTTGAAATGGGTGCTGACGTTGCAGGAGGAATTCCTCACTTCGAAATTTCCTATGAACATGGTGTTGAATCATTGCGCCGCATTGTAGACATGGCCATCAAATATAATGTGATGATTGATATTCACTGTGATGAAAATGATGATCCAAATAGTCGATTTTTAGAAGTGTTGAATGCACTTGTGATGGAAAAAGACTATGGTACATATACAACAGCAAGTCATACTTGCAGCTTTGGTTCTGTAGAAAACAGCTATGCAAATAAAATGCTAGGTTTGTTTAGAGAATCAAACATTAACTTTATCTCATGTCCAACCGAAAATGCACATTTACAAGGTCGTGGGGATACTTATCCTAAACGTCGTGGTCTAACTCGAGTAAAAGAACTACTTACTAACGGTAATAATGTGGCGTTTGCCCAGGACTCCATTGCGGATTACTGGTATCCACTCGGGAATGGCAATATGATGAACATTTTAGACAATGGGATCCATTTAGCTCATTATACGCACATTGATGAAATCAATAAGGCATTCGCCCTCATCACGACTAACGGTGCAAACATTATGAGAGTGAACGATGAGTATGGGATTGAAGCTGGTAAACCAGCGAACTTTATCGTTTTAGATGCACAGAATGCTTATGAAGCCATTCGCGAACGTGCAGAAGTTCTTGCCTCCATTCGCAATGGTGAGTATCTCTTCAAACGTGAGCCGCGAAAAAATAAAATCGAAATCGATTTTCTAAAACAATCATAAAGTCTTGTGGGGCTGTCCGAAAGTCAAGAAAATGACCTTGGTGACAGCCCCTTTTATATGCTGGAAGCTTCTAGGGTAGATTGCAGTTTACCTAGCACAAAAATAGGAGGATTTAACTGATACTCATTATGGGTAAAATATGGATAATCTCTCTTGTAAACATGCTAAGACTTCATTTGGCATTTCCCTGACCTTAATATCCTCACCGAGGAAAAGGAGCCAATTGGTTAGTTCGGTTAATTCATCTGTATGATGTACATTGATATGAGCCTTTAGAATGGCTGTCGTTTGATAAGGGTCCGTATAGGAAATCGAAAATTTTAAAGGATGATATTTTTTAAACTGGGCAATCGCCGATGGACCCAGTTCAAGGACTAAGTTAATGTCTTCTTCCTGCATCCTTTGTTTTTCTAAAATTTTCTTCTCAGTTACTCTTTCTTCCGGAGTATATGGTTTTACATTTTTGAGTTGGTCGACAGGAAAAATTTTTTTCTTCTCTTCCTTTAGATCAAATCCTTCAATGAGCCATACGCTTTTTTCACGATAAAGGTGAAGGAGATAAATTTCATAGGACTTACTCACCTTCTCTTCTTCGATGGAGATCTCTAAATATCTATCCAACAGAAGGATCTGGATGAGTTTTTCTAACATGGGATGAGGAAGGTCTGATAGATCCAGTAGGTCAGGATTGTTCGGATTGGTTCCTTCAAATAGAAGAATTTGATTTAACAGAATAAGGTCATCTTGCTGGCTTTCTGAGATGAGGCCAAGTAATTTTTCAGCTAAAGATTGACGGCTCTTAAGATATGGAAGTTGTAGATTTCTTGTCGCCATAAAGGCGATAAAAAGAGCTTTCACCTCATCATTGGTAAAGCGAACCTCTGGCAGGACAGCGTTATGCATGACAAAATAGCCGCCATCCCTGCCTACTTCAGCGACAAGTGGCATCCCCATCGCCTCAATTTCTCTGATATCCCGAATGGCTGTCGAACGAGAGATGTTAAATTCTCTCATGATTTCAGAAATGGTAAAATGGGAGCGGTTGTTGATATACCGCATGATGATATTAATTCGTTCAACTTTTTTCATGGCGACTCCTAAACAGTATCATTTTTTGACATGGTTTAAGGCTATTATAAACATATCAAGTGAAAAGACAAATCATTTGAATTACTTTTAGAAAAGGATGGTTTTGAATATGGCAGATTATACAATTGAAGAAAAAGACAGTTTTATCGTTTTAGGAATTGGAACTGAGCTCAAGAGCGACTATAGAGACTTTGCTGGTATTAATAAGGAAAAGGCAGATTTTTGGCAAGCTGTTACACAAGATGGAAGACTTGACGCTTTAAAAGCCCTCGCCACAAATGACTATATTTTTGCGGTGAACGAAGCGGTGAATAACAAGATGATGCATTACGCTGGCGTTATGACAGAGGAAACAATCCCTGAAGCAACCAGAGTGATCCAGTTCCCAGAGGGTCCATATGTAGTTGTCAAGGGTGAAGCAAAAACGTCTGAAGAGTTAAGTCAAACACTTACTGGCATAGCTTTTGGTCAAGCTTTGGCAGAAGCAACTGATTATGCCTATGTCGGTGGACCAAATACGACGGTTGAGATGGGGCAACGTGACGGTAACGTATTTGGTGAAATGTGGATTCCTGTTGTTAAGAAATAATTGGAGTGATGGAAATGTCCTATATCGTCGATTTTAAGAATGTATCTACAGTTGGCTTAGAGTCTTCACCAGTAGCAGATGCACTTGCTGGTTTACGAGCACATGAAGCCCGTTACTTTATGAACAAATATAAGCATGAATTTACGGTTGTACCAGCTAGTGAAAGCCAAGAGACCCTTGACTATGTGAACCGAGTGTTGAAAGAAGAACGTGACATTGAGTTTGCGGCCAAACCTCTAGAAACATCTCGTTTTCAAGTGGAAAATATCAACTGGACCTATGTCTTCTATGAAGATGGTCTTGGGGTCAACGTGTTGTATACGATTGACGACCCTAAGAAGCGTGCCGTTGGTTTTAAGCTTTCTGAGGGGATGGAGATTCCAAAGGAGTTAGAAGGAAAGTTTAAGTTTGCAAGACAAAAGTCTAAACTAGCAGGAACGATTCGTGGCTCGTATTTTGTCATTAAGGGTGAATATTAAAGTTAAAAGATGCAGCACTTCTCTTGCAAGAGGGTGCTGTTTTCTTTTTGCAGGAAAATGTGGTTAGATTGTTACAAGTTTTCAAACGAAATTATGAAGGATTTGTGAATCCTTTCACAAATCCACCTTCACGATGCCGAATGGAGATATACTGTAATTGAGTTGAAAATATATCTTCCAAGGAAGGTGCAAGTAATGAAAGGTACAGCATTATTAATCAATAAGGATCACTCAGTTACAGTTTTAGAAAACGTTGAACATGAGGTGTATGAAGATCTAGTAGGTCTAGGAGATTCTAAAAATAGTCAATGTACCATTAATGACAAAGAAATTCACTTTGATCCGTTTGATAAAGTCGTTTGGTATGAGGAAACAATCGACTGGGAATACGGTTATTAATAAATTGGCAAAAATTCATCCATTAACAAGGCTTGCTGTAATCTAATTACTGCAAGCTATTTTTTTACAGATTTTTATCGATTCGACAACACCAGGTGACGTTATCCTAAAAATAATGGATATCTATTCCTCTATTTCCACATTAATCTACAAACCTAGACAATCCTAGTGTATAATAATTTAGTAGAATGATAGATTTGTGAGGAGGTACAAAAGTTGGGTAATAAGAAAATATATATGTCCGTGACAACAGCTGCATTCATTGCCGCTTCACTATACGGTGCGGGTGAAACTGAGGCAGCAAGTACATACAAAGTTCAAACTGGTGATTCACTGTGGAAGATTGCTCAAAAGCATAATATTACTGTTACACAATTAAAGTCCTTAAACAATTTAACAAGCGATCTGATTTTTCCAAATCAAGTCCTACATACAGAAATAAATGCTACCAACACTACACCAAGTAACAACAATACGCCAACGACGAACGTAAAGGAAAATCAAAATACGAGTCCTAGCCCTAGCCCTAGCCCAAGTCCATCAAAGGCAACTACATACACTGTAAAAGCTGGTGATACACTAAGTGGGATTGCAGCCAAACATAAGATTTCGCTTAATGACTTAATGAAGTGGAATAACTTGAATTCAACTCTGATCTTCCCTGGAAATGTGTTTGTTGTCAGTCAAGCTACAACAACGGAGAAGCCAACTAACACGACGCCTCCGAAAACAGAACAACCAGTTAACACAACTCCTGAGAAAACAGAGAAACCTCAAGAAGAAAAGGTGCAATCGGCTACTGTTTATACAGTTAAGTCAGGTGACACTTTATCACGAATTGCTCTAGAATATAAAGTGACAGTTGCCAACCTTAAAAGCTGGAACAACTTAAAATCAGATATGATCTATATTGGTCAAAAACTAAATATTGGAGATGGCGCTAAAGTAGAGGCTCCAAAAGTGGAAACTCCACCAACCGCGATTAGCTATAATGTCGATCAGCTGATTCAAGTAGCGAAAAGCCAATTGGGAGCAGGCTACGCATGGGGCGGATCTTCACCTAATGGCTTTGACTGTAGCGGATTCATTTACTATGCATATAAGGAAGCTGGTTTAAACACCAATCGCTATTCAAGCGAAGGCTACCATATGCGCTCCTACTATGTAAATACACCTAGTGTGGGTGACCTAGTATTCTTCCAAGGAACCTATAAAACTGGTATTTCTCATATGGGAATATATATTGGCAATAATGAATTTATCCATGCGTCAAATGACGGAGTTGTTGTTTCAAATGTAAATGACTCTTATTGGAAAAAGCATTTTGAAGGGTTTAAGAGATTTTATTAATAGATTATAACGAGTTAGGAAGTTAGTCCTTTGGGATTGACTTCCTTTTTAATTTCTCATATTGACTTCTTCTAGACTTGTGGTAATATATGGTAAATAGAGGAGTTGATTTACAAATGCTTGACGCGTTAGGTAACTTTTTTGGAGCAATTGCAACAGCTCTATTAGGGAAAAATAAAAAGAATTGATAATGCTGGTTTCAGGACCTATCAAGGTTCTTTTTTTGTGGTCAGAAAAGGTTCATTTTCCACAATCGGGTCATTTAATTGAATAAGACTACACCAAAGGTCCCTTTCTTACATAAGGAAAGCGACCTTTTTAGATTGATTTTCCCCTTGCTATCAAGCTTTTCACATAAAGTTACTTTGACTATTTTTGAAAATGTTGTTGACTATTCAGTTGAACTGTATTAACTTATTATTAAGTTGAACTATATAGTCGAACTGAATAGAAGGTGAAGATATGAAACATAAATTATTACCGTTGTCAGAAACCATGCATTATATTTTATTAGCTCTACGTGAGCCACTCCATGGCTATGCCGTCATGCAGAAGATAGAACAGATAAGTAACGGTACTGTTATTTTAGCAGCTGGTACATTATACGGTGCGATTGAAAACTTGAATAAGCATGGCTGGATTGAACCTGTTGGCGAGTCAGGCCGGAGAAAAGTTTATATGATAACTGCGGAAGGAAGAGCCATTTTAAAAATCGAACAAAACAGGTTATTGCATATTTTATCCCTGTACGAAGGAAGTGAATCGAATGAAGAAATTTAAGATATTTTTTTATATTGAAAAAGAGGAGCAGTGGCTGAACGAGCAATTACAAAAAGGCTATCGTTGCACAAATATTAGTGGATTGGGAATATACACTTTCGAAAAAACCGACAAAAGATATGTGATCCGACTGGATTATCAAGATTATTTATCAAAGAAAAAGTTCGAAGATTACAAAGGAATCTATGAAGACTTCGGTTGGATTTATATAAATGGCCCGTGGTTTAGTGGTATTCGATATTGGCAAAAAGAAGCTGATGATCAAAATGAAATCTTCTCGGATCGCGAATCAAGGAGTAATTATTATAAAAGATTAATGGGTTATTCATTTTGGTTGGGGGCAATTATGCTATCTTTAGCCTTTTCTTTTATGACTGATAAGGATTCAGAATTATATCATGAAGGTCTTTGGGGTATGGAGGGTTCATTATTTTGGAAGGCATTTTTATTTGAAACTCCATTTGCCCTTTTGAAGTTGTCTCCCGTACTTCTGGTTGTTATTTTTGCTAGCAGTTACTATAAAGCTTATCGAAAGTATTCAATGTTAAAAGAAAAATAATGCGATGTCATTATAAGCCGTACTCTTTTGAGGTACTCACATAAAAAAAAAACAATGACAGCAGTGGATTTCACAATAGGAATTACACTGCTGTTAACATTTTCTTGAGTAATCCGTGGTAAAATTAGGAAGAGGACTTATTGCACTAAAGAGAAACGACAGTGGAAAACTCACTTTTTTGGGATGACAGACAGTTTTGAACCTTAAATAGATGAAGGGAGTAAAAAATTTGAAAAAACTTGTACATTCCGAGTGGAAAGTAAGTGTTATGACTCTACAGGCACTTCTTGGGACTTTTATTGCCATCTTTGTCGTCCAACGGGAACTGAACTTAACATTTGCGATAGGCTATTTGATCGTTTTTGCAGTAGTCGTAGCTGGTAATGCAATTTACGTGCTCTATAAGAGAAAGAAAAACAACGGGAAAGGAAACAAGAATCAAAACCATGAATAGATCTGCACCGAATATAAAAAAGCCTCTTCAAAAACTTGAAGAGACCCTTGAACTTATAATTTATTTAAAATTTCTTTAATAAATGCTGGCTCGTCTTTAGGTGTACGAGACGTGATAATATTTCCATCAACCACTACCTCTTGGTCTAAATAGGTAGATCCAGCGTTCTTCAAATCATCTCGGATTCCAATATAAGAAGTTGCCTGTACCCCTTTTAGGATATCTGCACTAATCATTACTTGTGGGCCATGACAAATACCTGCAATCACTTTACCTTGTTCATTTGCTTGTTTTACAAATTGAACGACTTCTTCATTGACACGAAGTGCCTCTGGAGCTCCGCCGCCTGGAATAATCACCGCATCATAATCGTCAGCCTTCGCTTCACTTATGGATAGATCAGACGTATAAGATACCGTTCCTTTCTTTCCTTTAAGCTCAGCACCTTTTTCAATTCCGACAATAACGGTTTTGTGCCCCGCTTCATTCATTGCATCATAAGGGTTCTTCATTTCTGAATCTTCATAGCCATTTGCTAGTAAAAAGCATACATTCGCCATCTAAATCCCCTCCTATGTAATTTGAATACACTTATATAGTAATGGATTCATGTGGTTAGTTCAAACAAAGTGATGCTCCAAAGTACGTTTTTCTAATTACATGGCGGATTAACTGTTTCAAGATTTCTTCATTAATACAGCGAAGATGGTTTCATACAAAATAAAAGAATGAATCTTTTTGTAATCTCAGCTATTTACTTTTAACTCAACTTCTTTTTTCCAATGCTGGATACCGGCATTTAGACGCTTGGCTTGGTAGCCTTTGGAAACCAGATATTGAACAACCTCTGTAGCATAGACGCAATAAAAGCCCCTACAATATACAATAATTTCTCTATCCTTCGGAAGTTCCGAAACATGGTCTTTGAATGAATCAAATGGGATTGAAACCGCTCCCTCAATATGAGATGCATTATACTCGGTTTCTGGCCTAACATCGATGACCATAATATCCTTATTATCATATTTTGCCAAAAACTCCCCTATTTCCAAACTCTCAATTTTTTCTGACCTTACAATATAATCCATTCGCATCTGGCGCACTTCATCAAAACGGTCTTCGGTTACTTTTTGTAGGGATTGTACTAATTCACATACTTTCGTATTCCCTAACGAATAGACCATAAAATTTCCTCGTCTTCGAAATTTCACTAGTTTTACATCTAATAAAACCTGTAAATGCTGAGATGTATTAGCTATGCTCATCTCTGTTTCATTAGACAACGCTTCCACTGTTTTTGGGCCTTGCGTCAACAAGTCCAATAGCTCCATGCGTTTCGGACTTGTTAACGCCTTACCCACTTTTGAAAAGTAATAATAGATTGTCTCATTAAATTCCCTTTTATCCATAAAAACCTCCTAAATGTATCCCCCCGTTCTAATATATTTATTACGAACGAACCTTCTTTATTACTAGTTTAATAGAAAATCTTTCATATTTTCTTTTTTTCATTTCGAATCTATCACAAGAAACCCAGGAAAATCATTGTTTCGCAAAAATGAGTCCCCTCAAATAAATGTCAGCAAAAATGTTAATAGTCATTAATTCTCCATTAACTTACTCAAAAAACGGCTTATTCTATTGAGCGTTGAATTTCCTCGTAATTTTTAGAGTAATAGTGTTTCTATTATAATGATAACGATTCTTTTCCATTACTTCTCTGCCCCCACTTCCTCCAGACCAACAATTGTAACCCTAGTTTTTATCCGATGTAATCGGTACATCGATAGGAACCCAAGAATCGGTCCAGGTAATAGAATCAAAAACGTATATTTCCAGCCAATAATTGATTCTATAAAAGGCATGAGAAAAATAACAATAATTGTAAGGATATACCCTATGGCCAATTGAACTGTTAAAGATGAACCGACATAACGCTGGTCGGAATGCTCGGTGATAATAGCTGAGAACTGAGCTGAGTCTGCAATAATACTCACTCCCCAGATGATACCCAATATGGTCATAATCCATGGCGAACTACCGAAGAAAAATCCAATGATTAGTGTGATTGTTCCGGAAACCCCTAATGACCATAATGTCACTTCTTCCCGGCCAATTCGATCGGCAAAAACACCTCCAAACCAAGCACCAAAAAATCCCGAAGCAATCACAACAAATGTTACTATTGAAGCGGGAGAGGAAAAATGACTCATCCCACTTGTTTTAAAGCTCTCAGCTAAAAACAATCCAAACCAGGACCACATCGCGTAAAGCTCCCACATATGGCCAAAGTAACCGAAGTTTGCAAGGCGTACCTTATGATTTTTGAAAGCACGTAAAATGGCTTTTGGATCAAAATTACCTGGGGGCAGTGGGTAAGGTCCTATCTTCACAAAAAGGATTAAGATCCCGGATAAAATGGAACATAAACCCGTTATTGTTAAAACCAGCTCCCATGAAGAAATTCCAATCCCTTTGAATAAATGGGGGCCAGCCGAGCCAATCGTAAGTGCACCTACGACTAGCCCCAACGCCGTCCCCCGTCTGAGTCGAAACCAAGTGGAGACAAGTTTCAGACCCGGTCCATATACACCTGACAAGGAAATTCCGGTGATGAAACGGAAAATCAATGCAACCATCAAACTATTTGCGAGTATAGCTGTTAAAATGGTTGAGACTCCCGCTAGCACTGCCGACCAAAAGAATAAAATATGAGGTTGGAGGCGATCAGGTAGATTCATAAATGCCGATACCAGTGATCCGACAATAAACCCTAAATTGACCATTATGGTAATATAGCTTACCTCATTGCTGTTCAAGACCCATAAATCCATTAAAGTTGGTAAAACCGCCGTCATCGAAAACCAAGTTGTCATTGTGCCAAGCATGGCAAGCGATAACAACAGTAACTTATTAGTGTGACTTTTTCCGTATTCGAAAGATTCGTTCCTACCCATCCAATGCAGCAGTATACGTGACCGCCGTACCTTCTAGGCATATTTCATCATTTTGATTACGTACCGTCGTTTTGATTTTACATATTGGCTTATCATCCCGTACCTCAAGTATCTTAACCTTCCCAGTAATCGTATCCCCCACATAGACTGGCTTTTTAAAATCCCATTGTACGGTTAAAAAGACAGACCCTGGACCGGGGAGATTCTCAGCAACAATGGCATTTAAAATACCGGTTGTCACGCCACCTTGTACAATCAGCCCACCGAATCGTGAAGCTTCAGCAGCCTTTCTGTCAGTATGAAGTGGATTTCGGTCACCCGTCATCGCACTAAAAAGTTCAATATCTGCTAAACTAATTTCCTTAACAATTTCTGAGTATTCTCCTACTTTAGGTTGATCAAAACTGCATTTCGTCCAACCATTCATGTTCTTCGCTTCGCCCATCTCAAAACACTCCTCTTGAAAAATTGTTAAACTTCGATCAGAATAGCCATTCCTTGACCTCCGCCACCACAGAGAGTCGCGATTCCACGTCCTCCACCTCGGCGTTTTAATTCATACGCTAATGTCAGTAAAAGGCGGAAACCACTACCTGCAAGTGGATGCCCAACAGAAATCGCACCACCATTTACATTAACCACATCCATCGGCATACCTAATTTCCTTTGACTTGCTATTACCACTCCTGCAAAGGCTTCGTTGATTTCAAATAAATCGATATCGGAGAGCTTTAATCCTGTACGATTAAGCAATGCTTGAATCGCATTAGCCGGCTGTAAATGTAACGATGTATCAGGACCTGACACAGTTGCCCAATCTATTATTGTCGCTAGCGGTTTGACTCCGATTTTCTCAGAGATTTCTAGAGTTGTAACAATGCCAGCACTTGCGCCATCTGACATTTGGCTGGCATTTCCGGCTGTGATGGTGCCTCTGACTTCGATTGGTCTCAGTTTGGCTAATTTTTCAAACGTCGTCCCTGGCCTTACTCCTTCGTCTTTTTGTAGAAGATTTTCAACTGCCACAATTTCGTCTTCAAATAGTCCTTTTTCCTGCCCATTTGTTGCACGCGTTTGAGAAGTTTCGGCATAGCGGTCTTGTTCTTCTCTCGTAATATTCAACTCAGCATTTGATTTTTCGGCAATTCCAAGCATCGACTGGTCTGAAAGTGAGCACCAAAGTCCGTCATTCAATGTATCGTAAAAGGAGACATTCCCCATCTTTTGTTGGTGGCGAATCACAGATGTGTGTGGGGCATTTGTCATCGACTCAAAACCGCCGACAATGTAGGTTTCCCCTTCTCCTCTCTCAATTCTCCGTACCGCATCGGCTACTGTCGCTAACCCTGCAAGACAGACACTATTTAATGTGATCGCAGGGATTGTTAAAACTAAACCAGACTTTACAGCCACTTGTCGGGCTGGATTTTGTCCTTGCCCTGCTTGAATGACTTGGGCCAGGATAACCTCATCAACTTTTAATTCAGGCACTCGCTCGAGAAGCTTTGTGACAACGGTCGCACCAAGGTCTACCGCTGTTTTTGCAGATAAAGCCCCCATAAATCGACCAATTGGAGTTCGACAGCCATCAAGTAAAACCGCTTTTTTCATGGAATAACACCCCTCATTTTTTTAAAAAAAGGTAACCAATGCTCACCACATTTTTGCAAATGAACCTGTAATGGTAAGCCGATTGCAAGGTTTTGCGGATCATCAATTAATAAATGACTTAGCATTATCGGTCCTTCCTCTAACTCTACTAATCCCACAATATACGGAGTTGCAATGTTCCAACCAGGGTGTCCGGGTTTATGCACGATTGACCAGGTCTTTAAACGTCCTCTTCCAGACGCCTTTTTCCAGCTTAGATTTTCACTCCAACAATATGGGCAGTGCGAGCGAGGGTAAAAAACAAACTCCTCACAGTCTAAGCATTTTTGTAAAATGAATTCCTTCCTTGCAACAGCTTTCCAAAATGGCTCTGAAACTGGGGTTACTGTTGGCCCCGGAACCACTAAACGTTGATACTCTACCGTCATGATTTAAGCCCCCAATATTAATGCCGTAATTTCACTCATTGTGGCACCGTTTCCTGTCACTAATGCAAGTCGTGCATTTGGAATTTGTCGCCCATGTGCCTCGTGTCTAAGCTGACGAACTGCTTCAATAATATGTGACATCCCTCCTGCTAAATCCGCTTGACCAAAGCCAAGCTGACCTCCATGTGTGTTTAATGGAAAATTACCATGATGATCAAACGACTGATCCTTCATCCACTCGCCAAATTGTCCAGGCTCACAAAGCCCAGCATTTTCAATTTGATTCGCGACTACGCTTGTGTAGCAATCATATAAAGACAGTAAATCCATTTCCTTAACATCCACCCTTGCCTGCTGTAATGCTTGAGCAATCGCAAATTTAAAAGGTGACTCCGCTAGTGGCGGTGACTGACTAACAGCACGATGCGTTAATTTTTCACCAGCTCCAAACAGATAAACTGGGGGTTTGGGCAATTTCTTTGCCGCTTCCACAGATGTCACAACAAACGCGGCTCCCCCGGCAACTGGCATTACAATTTCAAATAAATGAAGTGGATCAACAATCATAGGTGAATTTAAAATGTCTTCAGCCGTTGCAGGTTTTCCGTAAAAAATAGCATCTGGATTGTTTTGCGCATTATGGCGAGCCCAGTAGGCAATTTGTGCAAATTGTTCCTGTGTAGAGCCATACTCTGACATATGTCGCTGCTTCAGCAATGCATAGGACGTATTTGCACCTGAAGCTCCAAATGGAACATCAAATTCACGGATTGGATTTCGGTTTGGCGACCTTGGACCTGTTTTCACTCTTTCATTTGTATTTGCAAGCACACAGACAACTGTTTCACACATGCCCATACGAATCGCTGCAGCTGCCCGCCAAAGCATTCCAGCTCCTGTTGCACCACCAAGATCAACAACATTTGACATTCTTGGCTTGATTCCTAAGTACTCGACTACAGTAGCCGGGACATGCTGGGGTGTTTCACCCACTTGTGGTCCAACTAGTAACCCGTCAATTGCATCTTTTTCTAGTCCAGCATCTTCAACCGTCAGTTTTACTGTTTCAGCAATCATTCCCAAAGTGGTCTTACCTTCTGTGTACCTTACGGGCTTCAGCTCCCCAATGCCAACAACCGCTGCGAGTGGTTCACGTTTTTTTAATATCATAAAAAATCCCTCACAGATAGATTTTCATATTCACTTAAACAACCTGGATTAATAATTGACCCTTTATTTTTCACAGGTTTTCCAGTAACAACCGAACGAACCGCCCCTTCCACCTTCTTTCCATTTAAGGTATACGGGATTTCCTGCACTTGATAAATTCGTTTTGGGACATGTCTTGGAGATGCCTTCATACGTATATCTTGACGAAGTTGTTTAACAAACTCTGAAGTCATCTTTTCCTCCATAACTAGACATAAGACTACCTCTTCATCTCCATCAATCTTCATTCCAAACACAATGGAATCTTGAATTTTAGAGAATTGATCGATAACACGATAGATTTCTGCAGTACCTATGCGTACACCTCCAGGCTTTAGTGTTGTATCCGCTCGGCCATAAATAATTACCGTTTCATCAATCGTTTGTTCTGCTAAATCACCATGAACCCATATTCCGTCTCGTTCTGCAAAATACGTATCGAAATAGCGTTCGTCTCCACCCTCTCCCCAGAAGGTAATCGGCATGCTTGGAAAAGGTTCAGTACAAACTAAATCCCCTTTTTGATGTAGAACAGATACACCGCGTTCATCCAAGACATCAACTGCCATTCCAAGCGTTTTACATGTAATTTCTCCCTTGCGTACTGGATGAATCGGTGAGCCCATAACAAAACATCCTAATATTTCAGTTCCACCGGAACACGAGGCAAACAACATATCTTTTTTAATATTTTCATAAACCCATTCAAAATGTTCCGGTGAAACAGGTGCTCCAGCGGAAAACACACTGCGTAAACGACTCATGTCATGTAAGTTTTGGACATCATAGGAATTCTTCATCAATATGTCTAGAAACTTTGGGCTTAATCCGAAATGGTTTATACCGACTCCTTCCGCAATTCTCCACAGAAATCCTAAATCATCCTTAAGTACGGCTGCACCGTCATAGAGTAAGAGAGTTGCCTCACTAGCCAGCCCAGAAACCAACCAATGGTACATCATCCAAGCGCTATTGGTATACCAAAACATCACATCTCCAGGCTTCACATTACAGTGCAATTGATGCTCAGTAACATGCTTCAGTAACGAGCCACCTACAGAATGGACAATTGCTTTTGGTAGTCCCGTTGTACCAGATGAATAAAGAATATAGAGTGGGGAATCAAACTCAACTCGCTCAAACTGTGGTACCCTTGCATCATTTTGAGTTAACTCACTCCAACTGATAACGTTTACACTATTATCTTTAGGAAAAAATTGAGCAGGTTCTAGTGTCACAATAGTAGAAACCCCATCCATCATGACTAACACTTCTTGAATCTTTTCATTAAGATCAAATGTTTTACGATTATATTGATAGCTTAACGAAGCAATAAGGACCTTCGGTTTTACCTGACCTATTCGATCCACAATTCCTTGAGGACCAAAATCAGGTGAGCATGTCGTCCAAACAGCTCCTATAGATGCAGTAGCCAGTAAACCAACGAGCCCTTCAATTCCGTTCGTGACAATCCCAGCAACTCGGTCTCCTTTCGAAACACCAAGTGAACGTAAGCCTGTTTGTGCTTTTGCAACCATGGTACGAAGCTGTTCCATTGTTAACGCGCGAGTCACCCCATCCTCTGTTGCTTCAATGATTGCTTGACGTTTTCCATCTCCCCGCAGAAGATTTTCGGCAAAATTGAGTTTTGCCTGTGGAAACCATTTCGTTCCTAACATTTTTCCATCATCAGGCCGAATAAGAATGTCATCCCCTTTTTCCCCAATTATGTCTGTATAATCCCAAATCGCTGACCAAAATTCCTTTGGATATGCGTACGACCACTTGTGAAAACGGTCATACTGAATTGGCCACATTCCTATACATTTCGCGAATGCCGTCATATTCGCATTTCTAATCCATTCATCACTAGGTTCCCATAAAATGGTATGCTCATTTTTCACATTTTCTAAAATCATCACGTACCTCCTTTTTAGATAACTATTCAGTTCATGTAACTACTTGGTCTTGTCGATTATTAAATCATTCAATTGAATAGTTGTGTTATTACATTATTAGAGGAACTATTGATTTATGCTTAAGCTTAAAAGTTCAATTCAGAAAATTTTAAAAATGATTATTTATTATCGATAGTAAGAGAAGGTGTTGCGATAACCAAAATTGAACGGTGAATATTCATACGTAAAGTTTTAAGGAGAGTCTCTATTTCTACCTGTTTTTTAATCTTGTATTTGCGTCTCTAAAAGTTGGAATTTTTAAAATTAACTGACATATAAATTAATCAATCATTTAATTGAATAATTTAATAAGAGATTTGGATTCTAATATCACTGTAAATCTCCCCCTCGTTATCCATTAAATCTACACCTTTAAATTTTAAAATCTCTTATTAAAGATAAAAGGAGGAAGTATAAATGATCAAAATGGAAGAGTGACTCTCTACGAGATCTTAAAATTAATTTGGCATTGGGGGTGTCATTAATAAATGAGGAAGTATGATTTCCTTTTTAAAAAACAAAACTGTTGAATTATCAAAAAACCGTGTAGTAGTTTTTACTTTTGTACGAATGAGTCAATGGATCATTAAAAAAGTACAAGGAGGTAAATTTATGACAAAAGAAAAAAGTAGCGGTCTTACTAAGGAACAAAAGAAAGTAGCGATGGCCAGCTTTATGGGTACTACCATTGAATGGTACGATTTTTACCTATATGGAACAGCAGCTGCGCTAGTCTTCCCATTACTATTTTTCCCAAATCTAGATCCATTAGTTGGAACAATGGCTGCCTTTGGCTCTTACGCTGCTGGGTTTATCGCTCGTCCACTGGGAAGTATGATATTTGGACATTTTGGTGACAGAGTCGGACGAAAAAAGATGCTTACTATTTCTCTCTTACTGATGGGGGTAGCCACAACCTTAATGGGAGTACTTCCAACCTATAATTCAGTGGGACTATTAGCTCCGTTATTAATTAGTCTATTACGTATTGTGCAGGGATTTGCAGTAGGAGGGGAGTGGGGATCAGCCGTTGTAATGTCTGTGGAACATGCTCCACCAAATAAAAGAGGACTTTTTGGAAGTTTTCCTCAAATGGGGGTACCTGCCGGGTTACTTTTATCAACCCTAGCGTTTTCAATCGTGTCCAACAGCATGTCAAATGAAGCATTTTTGGCTTGGGGTTGGCGTATTCCATTTTTATTGAGTGCTTTATTAGTCATAGTAGGGCTTTATGTTCGATTAAAGGTGAGCGAATCACCTATATTTCTAGAAGTAGCAACTAAAAAACAACAGGAAAAAAATCCTGTTCAAACTGTACTTCGGGAGCAGAAAAAGCCTTTGTTCCTTACGATTGGCATGAAGCTCTTACAAAACGCAGTGTTTTATATCTATACCGTATTTGTCCTTAGTTATATTGCTACTACACTGAAACTAGATAACTCTGTTGGATTAAATGCAGTAATGATTTCATCCGTAATTGGATTAGCCACCCTACCACTTTGGTCGCATTTATCAGATAAGATTGGACGAAAACCAGTTTACTTATTTGGCACAATCGCTTCGACCCTGTTTGTGTTTCCTTTTTTCTGGATGATGAACACAGGATCTGTATTATTAATTACCATTGGGATTATTATCGGATTAAATATTTTACATGATGCTGTTTATGGTCCTCAAGCTGTGTATTTCTCTGAACTTTTTGGTACAAAGGTACGCCTTAGCGGTGCATCAATTGGGTACCAAATAGGAGCTATCATCGCAGGCGGCTTCTCCCCTCTTATTGCCACCTATTTACTAGCGCAATTCGATGGTCAAAGCTGGCCAATCGGCGTCTATTTAAGTGTTCTTGGAGTATTAAGTATTATATCTACTATTCTTGCTCGTGAAACATTCCGTGATTCTCTAACTTAGATTAAACAGAAATATCCTTTGAAATTTTATTGGTTTTTTCTATTTCAAATGTTGGAGTCAAGGCTACCATGCTTCTTTGGGTAGCCTTATATTTTGTTGAAATGGGTTTAACCTTTATGCGTACCTAACTTCACATTAACACCCTTAACAAATAGTGGGGTGTATCCAAAACACTCTTCATAGTTAGGGGCACAGTATTTATTTACCGCTTCAGGATAAGGCTGCCACATTAATTCATCGTTCATAAAGTCATTATCTTTTAAGTCACCAAAATAGAATTCAAATCCAGATGAAACAACGTTGACATATCCTTTCCTAAAGTTTAAAAAATTTTCATACTTATTCTTTTCCCATACTATAATATCACCCATTGCAGTTGTAAAAATAGGAATCGCCTGCTCATACCTTAGATAACTTCTCTCTAAAATATCTAAATGTTCATCTGGGTTAATAGCTTTTATAAACCCATTTTCAAATGTACCAAAACCTTATTTTTCCGTGTTTCTATTAATTCTGGAAGTTTATCCATATATTTTAAAATAACATCTTGTCCTGGCGATTTAGTAATAAAAATACTTAAAGTGTTCTAGAGAAAGATTATCTTGTGAACCAAAAATTTTCGCCATTAATATCCTCTTAATGCTAAAAAACCTGTAAAAGCTTTTAGCCAATCAAGGTATGAGTTTTATTATTGTTTTTTATTCAACTAGTAACTCCAAGTAATATTTATCATTTTCTTCTATCTTTCTTAAAAATTCTTCAAGAGAAGTCGCAATTTGAATATCATAATAGTAAACTGGACTGCTATTCTTATTATTCAATTCGATTGACATTAAAGCTGATTCACTACCTTCAAAAAATATTAATTTATTATTTTCAAATTCATCATAGATTTCTATGTCGGGATAAAACTCAAAATCATTAACTCTTAACCGAAAATCTCTTACGGAATAAGGGTCCATAATACGATTAATATTAAACTCTGAACCCTTAATAAACCCGTAGCCAACCTCTTTATAAAAATTAACTAACTCCTTAGGAAATTTCAAATCGAGTTCCTTCTCAACCTCTTTTATTTCGTTTTCAGTCACTGGATAAAAACTATTTTCTTCGTTTGCCTTAATAAGTTCATAGCCCATTATTTTTTACCTCCTTTAAATAGTGTATTTGCTGGTGATCCTGTTCCATGAATACCAGCTTGATGCTCATTTGGGAATTTTGCAGGACGCATATTCCACCATTCATGTTCTCCACCAAGTCATCTTAACTAATCGTTGGGCATCATCGAGCTTGCTTTTGTATTTCTTAATCGAATACTTTAAATCTGCCTCTAAGTTATGTATTGAACCTGGTACCACACCTGGGAAATTCGCAACAGTGAGGAAAAATGCCAATTAATCGCATCTAAAGCTAAGCTTAATATGTTATAGAAAACTAAAAACACCTGATTCCAAAAGGAAATCAAGTGCTTTATTGTCAACTTTAAACCATTGATCTTTTATAACTAATGTAATGGTTATTCAGACTAATATAAGTTACTAAAGAACTCATCAAAACTATTTGCAAGGATAAACATATTGTCCATTTCATCCTCTGGCTCAATATCGTGAATCCAAAAGTATACCTTTCCGTGAAACTCTTCACTTACCCCTAATAAAATCTCATTTCCTGCTGGATCATTGGCAATCGAAATAAAACCTTCTGGTATTTCACCTTCTAAAATTTCAAATACTTTACCTAAATTACTTTTCATTTGCCCAAGCCCATAAAACTTATTGATTAAACTTTCTCCTTCATCGTCTGAGATTTGAAAGCTGGATTCATGAGGATATCCTCCATTATATTCTAGTAGAAAAGCAATATATTGTTGTGGTAGCGTAACATCGTACTCTTGTTCAAATTGTTTTATATCTTGTAATGAAATCTTTGGATTTTCACTAATCACTTTTGTCATACTATCACTCCTATTTCCTTACTTGTTTTTTCCATTAATTCTTGATTGACCGCCTACGTGTCTAAACTCTCTATGGATGTCTTCATCTACTAGCATCATAGTTTTTCCATCTTCGTGATGATGCCAAGTATAACCTTCAATACCCTGGGGACAGGCATCCCGTCTTGTACTCCGGTAACCCATCCCCATCCCACTCTAATACAAATTCCAATACCAGAAAATCCAAACCAGATGCATCATCATCAGACTTAATAAGGAATAATGCACTAGGCTAAGCTTGCGCCAATATCTTCTCCGCCAAAGGAGAACCGTGAAGATGAGCATGGCAATTCCCAAGATTGTTAAAAGAAAGGGAATAACATTTAACAGTGGGCTCCATGCAGGTACAATGCCTAAGGCCTCTTTTGGTAGTTGATAGATTGGATCAACTCCCCCAGATATCGCAATGCTGGCCACTAAAAACAACAGGAGAAGCCCCGCTGCAATGGCAAATCTCTTCCCCAAAACCACTAACTTAGGTTGAGATGTTTTCCTTTTCCTTCGTACCAATGCTTTGATACCCCAATAGAAAAGACTTCCGACAAAAAGTAAGATAACCAGGATCAAAGATAAAAAGGTAAAGCCTCTCGACGCATACCACGGTGCTTTCGAATAAGACATCGGACCATCGGTGGTAAGCATTATTTTCCCATGGGGATCTGTTTGAAAGACGATTGTTCGAAACTCACCATACGCATCAATCGAGGATCCTTCTCTCGTATTCTTGTAAACACCAGGTTCTGTTTCGACAAATCGATTGGTTTCTCCGTTGTGGGTCACTACTAAATCTCCAGTATCATTTAATTGGACATGGATCATTCCCATGATTAGACTGCTAATCTTATCCTCATTCGTAAAGCTTTTCCGATTTTGATGATATTCACCGACATATTTGCGTGAGCTCTCTTCGCCCCTAGACGTAATGGTAACACTATTGTCTGACGGAAAATAATGATCCATGAATGCCTCGAAAAGCTCTGTATGCGTACGATAATTATTTCCACTATACGAGATAAATAGACCGATATTTTCTTGAGGTAATAAGTACAGTCCCGTATCAAACAGTGCCGTATTTCCCCCATGATTAAGAATTCGTATGCCATTCATTGTTTTTTCGATAAACCCTAAAGCCATCCCGTCTAATTGGTCATGATGGGTAAACTGTTGTTGGAACATATGCTGAACGGTATCCTCTTCTAGAATCCTTTCTCCATTGAAAATCCCACCCTGAAGATAGGCTTGCATAAACTTTGCCATATCTTTTGCCGTACTACTCATTCCCCCTGCAGCACCAGGTACAAACTCAAAACTTCCTTCTTTAAATTCTCCATCAATATATCTATAAGCCTGTGCTAGATTCGTAGAAAATTCCGTTGGTAATGGCTGTTGAAACGTACTGTGGTTCATGTCAAGCGGCCTAAAAATATTCTCTTCTACATATTCGGAATAAGGAATACCTGAAACCTGTTCGACAATATATCCCGCTAAAGCCGTACCATAATTTGAATAGGCAAGCACTTCACCGGCAGGAAATACACGTTCAGGTCGATATTCACGCACATATTGACCAAGTGGAGGCATTTCTTCAGCGGTCAACCTAAAAATGTCACTCGAATAATCCTCAAATCCAGGTGTATGAGTCATTAAATCAAAGAGAGTAATTGGCTTTGGTTGTTCTTTATTCGGGCCCACTGCAAGTCTAGCTGGGATTTCAAAATCTAAGTATTGATTAATATCCGTGTGAAGATCAAGTTTTCCTTGCTCGGCAAGCTGCATGATTGCCGTCCACGTGAAGAGCTTGGATACGGACCCAATTCGAAACATCGTGGTTTCTGGATTTACCTTTACTTGCCCCTCGATATTGGCCAAACCATAGCCTTTTTCAAAAACGACTTCCCCATCAGCCACAATCGTTACAACCATATTCGGAATATATTCGTCTTCCACTTTTTTCAGTAAAAACTCATCCATAAACGTTTCAATATTTGATAAGTCAGTAGTATTCTCTGCAAAAGACAAACGACTGTCAATCAACACGAAAACCAAAAGCATACAAGCAATAATGGATGTCTTGATTATTTTCAAGCCGGTATATCCCCCTTGTTTTAGATTATGTCTCTTTCTTTTGTAAATAAGCAGATGTAATCACATCGGTAGCCATACTATCTAACAGCGCAACTCCCATTTCCTCGTTAAACGCTTCTGGAAGCAGTCCACTCGCCACCATGACAGAAAGCCCGGTTGTAAAGATTCGCATTTTCAATAAAATGGTCATTAGCTCTTCATCAGAAAAGCCTTCCAGATCCTCATCACCTTTCATTTGCTCAATTAACCCATGCCCCATATTTTGATCATAGTTTTGGAAATACTTGTTTTGATTCATGACAAAATCCTGAAAAAGAACTGGATATTCTCTTGCAAATCGGATGCTAGCTACCCCAATATCGTGGAATGGTTTGCCCGAATTCTCCTCCGCTAAAAGCTGATAACTTAACTCAATGATTTTTTGCATGACCGCTTCGGTTAACTCATCAATATTATTAAAATTGACATAAATAGGTGCAATCGAGCTTCCCAAATGCTCCGCCACTTTTCGAATTGTAATCTTGGACATCCCCTCTTCCTTTGCGATTTCAAATGCAGCATCAATTATTTGTTCTTTAGAAAATTTTTTCTTTGGTGCCATAGTTCGTTCCTTTCCCGTTATAAATCGCATGATATAAAACACATGTTATATATCGTTGATTATATGATGATTTTGGAAATAGTAAACCCCTTTTCCGAAAAATTCAGAAAAAGGGGTTAGGGATATCCTATTTATTATGCAAAAAGAGACAAGGTGTTAGGCCTTGTCTCGGTTATTGTGATAGTGATATTAGTAACTCATCCTTATAAATCCGTATATTTCTTGCTTGATCCAAAAGACTTTTCGACTGGATACTTTTGTCTGTTTTTACGTATCTTTTCTTTAATGGCTTGTTCTAGATTTATTTCAAGCTCACTAGACATTAATAAAGCATAAATAACCACATCTGCCAATTCGTCAATAATATTATCCATTTTATCTTCTTCAGCTTCTTCACTTTTTTTCCATTGAAAGTTTTCTAATAACTCACTTGCTTCTAACGAAAGTGATATTGCTAGATCCTTTGGATTGTGGAATTTCTGCCAATCTCTTTCATCCCGGAAGTCTACAATTTCTTCAATTAATTGGTCAAAGACTGATGTTTCAAAATCAAATCCTTCATTCTTTAAATCCTGATAAATTTGTTCAGCTTCCCCATATTGGGAAGAAGGAACAATCAATGAAATATAACTAGTTGGATTGCCTTTAATATCTTCATAGTCGTGCCATTGTGTTTGCCAATTGATTTCAGGATAGTTTTCTTTTAGTTCTTTCATTATTTTATCTATTCTCTTACTATCTCCAATATTAAATGAATCCAAATACTCCAAAATCAACGCTCCTTCTTTGCTTTCTCAAAACTGTTTTAATAAAAGGACTTTTTAATGATAATTCCCTTTTTCCTCTGCAACCTTCATATTTCCATAATCTTGTCCGCGGCTACAATATAATTTTAATAAACGTGCTCTAAGATTCGGATTACTTGCAAATATATATAGACCCTTTACTCCTCTTTTTAATAAAACATTAATCGAGTTTAGTATGATTTTTTCTTTAATATACTCAGGATCATCAAAGTCATCCTTACCTCTAAGAGCATCTGCAAAAAGTAACAGGTACGAGAATTCTTCCTTACCAAAGAAACCCGCTTTTCATTCTATAGCTCAAAATTATTTTTATATATTATTACTACAACTCTTCATATACCTTCCCAACTCCTCATCACAGCAGTATACATAACACCCCTTCATCCCTCTAGTCATTAGTGTTTTATATGTATTCCTTACAAGGTCAAATAGAGGATCTGGTTGTCCTTTCTTTGGCTTGGCTGGTCTTGCACCTTTGTCCTTAAATTCATCTCTATCTACAATAAGTGAAGATGTTCCTGGATCATATCCAAGGTCTTTTCCAATAATTACTCCGACATAATCCATTTCAAGCCCCTGAACAGTATGGATGCAGCCTATTTGGTAAGCACACTCCGGATGTATTGCCCAATCAATACGTTTTGGATCGTTCCATGGTAATGCAAAGTCATGTTCTTCAATATATACATCTTTTGGTAGTTCTCTATGGTTACCTTTTGTGTTCCACTCCCATGCATAACCGGCAAGAAGTCTTCCTCCCCGTTTCTCTACAATTTCTTTTGTTAGGTCATGTGGGTTTGACACAACCTTAAAGTCAAATTCACCTTCAAGATCAACTTTTTCATCTGTATACCCTAATAGACTATCTAACCATGCGATGTAGTTACCAGATCCTGAGCAACGGTATTGGGACTCTAGTTCTACTGTATGAATTTCAGCACCTAGCTTTGCAGCCTCTTCTTCTATTAGTTTCGCACTTCCAATATCCTTTTTAGAGATAATTTGTTGGTCATCTACAAAAAAGACACTTACCTTTGAAGAGCGAATAATTTGTGTTGCTTGGTTTTCACCTTCAATTTTCTTCTGCATGTGTCCTTGCTGTTTTAATCGGTGTGCCTCGTCACATATTAGTACGTCAAAATAATCTTTCGGTGTTTGAACATATGCGGCCGACCCTTTGAATAAATCTCTTACCTCTAAATGACCTGATGAACCTACTAACTTCTTTCGAAGAATTTCACGGAAAGATTGGTTTGGTGTTATGTACTCAGCATACGCTCTTGTTTTTAACAGATAACTCATTAAGTTGAGTCCAATAACTGACTTCCCTGTCCCAGGTCCACCTTTTATTATAATCGCATGCTTTTGACCTTCTGATTTGTTTAACCTGTTATACATGCTAACCACTTTTTCGAATGCAACCTTTTGTTCATCTAAAAGAATAAATTCCTCATTTCCTTCTATTAGTGACCCCACAGTATCTACGAGCTTTTTAGAAGGACGAATCCTCCCATGCTCTATAGCTTCTGCAATCCCAGCACCATTACCTTCTGCTACCGTTTCTCTAATTCTTTTAGCTAATTCCCTATCACTAAACTGAAAAAACAGTGGAGAATCTTTTAAATACATCGTGTATCTTGAATCAAGTAATGGTTCGTAAGTTGGATTCTGAATATAATTATGCAAATATGCACATGAAGAAAGCTGAATTGAAGTATCAGTGTACAGTGATTCATTAAAATTAAGCAGAAATCGCTTATACGAAGTAGCTTGATATGATGGATGGACCGTTTCACGTTCCCTTCCTCCAAGAAAAGTTGTTACGATTCCATTTCCCTCAGCTACTTTAGCCTTCTGCCACTGCTTTAATTCAATTATCATTGCATTTTTCTTTCCTTTTTTATCCTGACCAGTGATTATAAAATCAATTCGCTTTTGAGTAGACGGGAGCTTATATTCTAGTAAGACATGAGTATCCTTTTTTAGATCTGCATCCCTAATAACTCTTGCCATCTGTGGGAGAGAATTCTCCCATGAACGCAGCTCGCTATCAGAAACCACCTTGTTCATTCTCTTATATAAGTTCTTTTTTAGTACGTATCCAATTTTGTTCTCATAGATATGGTTGATAAAGTTGTTAGACGTTTCGTTATAGATAATCATTACAATATGGCCTCGCTTTTAATGAACTCTATATTTTTAAAAACATTTAAATGTAAAATAGTGTAATCTACATATCATTTTAGCATTTAATACCTTTTAAAGTGTAGTTTCTTGAAAAAGGTCTTGTTTAATACCAATCTAATCCAAAGAAATAAGAACAGCCTCAAGTGCGGCAAAGTATGACGCTCTTGGGGGACAAGCACCAGAATTCAACATTAGTGAGTGCTATTAAATTAACTCATTTTCTCCTAAAAATAATGGTAATCGGTTGAACTACATTAAGAAAACACTCTCATACTTCACTCAACTTCTATAACCCATAACCTCCTGGATGGGAGGATTGCCAATCAGGATCCTGCGGTTTATGAGGAATTATAATTCGATTTCCTAGCACTTTGAAGGCTACCAAAACTTTGATCGATTTCACGTATCCTTGATGTAGGCTGTGACTTGATTAGCGTAAAGTAAAGGTAAAAGTCATCGTGAAAGCTTTCCATTTGGATAATTGCCTTGTTCCAAAACATAATGGTGGACAATCTTATAAATATTAATGGAACATGTCAGAGTTATTCATTTGACGTTACCTAATGGTTGTAGTTATACTTTATATAATTCAATAAGGTTATCAAGAGTGAACGAGAGTCCTGGCTCGATGACTTCACAGCAACCTGCCGATTGGTAAGGTGCTCCAACCAGCAAAGCAGTGCTTTGAATGATGACGATCGGCTTAGGGCTCTTTGTTGCATTCATATGCAATGAAGAGCCTTTTTCGTTGCTTTCACTCTTGTACTCTATTGTTAATAGTTTAGGAGGAAAAAAGATGAATACTTCAGGATTTTTAAGAGGAATGATGTCAAAAAATATGGAGGGAGAGAAATATTTGATTCATGTTGCGACTTGCGTTGAACAAGAGCTGCAGGAACGGGATCCAGATGGTAAAGTGATTGTCATGAAGCTCGAAAACTATGTTTTGTTTGTTACAGGTAAACAAGACTCTTACCAACTCACAATCACTGAAACAGAATTAACAACACTTCAACAAAGAGATCCGTATGCCCTAGATCGAAAAATTTGGAGGGATCTAGAGCAACAAGGCCTTCAGATCATACGAGGTTCTGGAAATTATTTAGAATATGTATTTATGGAAAGGTAAGGTATTTAGGGAATTTATGGCCTGACCCCATGCACAGTAATACTTTAATGCACTGGGGCAGGCCCTCAGCATTGTACCTTTTTGTCACTGGTCACATATGTAGCTATTTGTCTATCAAACTGTTATGTTTCTCATCTCTCACTGGTTCAACCAGTAATTAAACTAAAAATACGTTCATACGCATTATAAATTTTATTTGCCTCTTCAGGCTGTTTGAACTCTTCTTGATATTGACCGACAAACAAATCTAATTCACGAAAATCAATAAGAATATTTACCAAAACTTTTGGAATTTCATCCCATGAATAAATTTCATCGATAATATCGGATAATTCCTGATAGATTCTTTCAAATTGTTGCTCATCCAGTCCCTTGCCATTTTGAAGTTTATTAAAAAAATTTCCGTTTTCGTTGATTTTCTCAATTAACCTGGCAATTTCGCTGGCTTTTTCGGGTTCTATTTCACCCTTATCCTTCGTACATCTTTGAATCAGCTTTTTGGTATTTTCGGCTGCTTGCTTTATCCGGACTGATTCTTCATCACCATATATTAATGAAAAGTTGTACAGTTCATCGTATAGTCCAACTAAAGTATGGACGACTTCTCCTGGAATACTTGTACGACTCTCCCATACATCCGCACAGACGGTGAGTGCCTTCACTAACTTTTCATATTCTTTTTCTTGGAAACCATTTCCCATTCGCAGCTCTACGAGTAAATTTATTTCTGACTGTTCAAAGACTTCTAGGATCTCTTTGTCTTTCACACTCTCACTCTCCTCTGAAAAGGTCTTGGATAAACGAGGGGAAGGTTTCCACGTTTAAAGGTGAACGTTAGGTCCTTTATTTTTTTACAATCGGTATAAAAATATCAAAGTGCGGGTCACTAGGGTCGCGATCCAATGGATAATGTTCATGTTTTATTGGCATATATGGATCATAGTAAACTACACCTGGTTCCCTAAAAGCGGTATAATCACTATCAAATAACCATTCATGTAAATCCGTATAAGTCTTTTGTATATCCTCCCCTTTGTGATGTGTTGTCTTCACATAAGTCAATTGAGGAACCTTTATTTCAATCATCCCATCAGGAATATCCTGACTATCACTTACTTCATATACTGCATAATGCACGAAACCATTCTCAATTACATGATAAGATAGTCCTAATTGAACATGAGGGTTCAGCTTGTCATCTAACTCATTGGCACGTTCTTCCATTTGCCGAATCACGTTTTTTAAATTCGGCACAATCTCAGAGAATGTCCCCTCCCATTTTAGTCCTACTGCCCGATAGCCAGGTAATGTAATAATTTCATAGCTCACTTTATTTCCTCCATCTCAATAAAAGTGTCGTAAGTTTCCTAGTTTACAGTTTTTCATTAACTTTGGTGCCCATCTCCTACTTATTTTATCATCTTCAATAACCCAATACACATTGAAAAACGAGGGGACGGTTCCTCAAAAGACTTAATTACCGTCACAGTGACCACCCGAAGATTGTCGAATTTTAAATATTTTTATACCTAAAAAAAGGACCAGACCCCCAAACGGTAAATGACTACCGCACTGGGGACTGGCACCTATATTTTTTAATAAAACACTTTATCAACGTTATATTTGCATCGGAGTTTATTTATGATGTAAGTTTCATAAATTTCGCGTTCCATTGGGTCTTCTACGATGCAAATATCGATTTTATGTACTTCGTCTCTGTGCATTTTAATCGGAGAAACCGTATCTTCAAAATGTTTTTTAATTCTTTGACGGAGTTTCCGCGCTTTTCCAACAAAAAGAAGCTCATCATTTTTATTAAAAAATAAGAAAACGCCACCTTTATCTCTTGGTATTAGATGGAAATCAATAAATCCGTAAATATCCTTGATTACTGGTTCATTTTCTTTCGGAATTTGTTTCCGTTCTGTAATTGTAAGATCTGGAGTAGGTATGGTAATTTTTATCATGTCCAATCACGTCCTTTTTTGTGTAGAGATAAATGGTATCATATGTAAGAAAGAAATGCGATTTAACAGTTAATTCACGTCCATACTTCTTTCTTCCGTTCTCTCAACTAGTTTAAATAAAAATCGATAAATTAGCCGGTATGCTTCCTCTAATGACATTTCCTCTTTGAACCCATTCACATAATCCAAGGCAAAATTCAAGTCCCATAAGCCATCATTTTGATTAAACATCAATTCAAATTTTGCTTCATCTCCAAGTAAATCTTTTCTTAGGTTTTCTTTAAGAGTGGCCTCAAACTTTTTCTGTAGCTTCAATCCTACCATGACGTCGTATGTTCCAAATACATCATTCACTTCAAACGCAATTGCATCAACTCCAATTAGTTCCAACCAATTTGATTCCAAGTATAGAAATTCATTCTTGTGTTTTTGAAGGTAGTCAATCGGGTGTTCTAGGAAAACAAATGATTCTTTAGAGAGTGTTTCTTCTGTTTCTTTATCACATCTTTCAATGTAAGCTTCATGGAAACGTGTAGTAGGATCTTTTTCTATTAATGTAACGTCATCTGAAATCAATTTATATTTTTCAATGTACTCTTTTTCCTCTTGATATAATGGTATTGACGAAGGTTCTTTACTCGTCAACTCTGATGTAATGAATTTTTTCATTTGTTTATGTAACATGGGTGTAGCCTCCTGAATTTGATGCCTTCCCCCGGTAAAGCGTCATTCCAGAGGTAAGGAAGTCCATTATGTATCATTTTCTCTTTAGCGAGAACGTCTTCTACCTTTTGTTGGAGTGCTTGAATTTCTTTTTGTTTAACTATCATTCGATTTTCTCTTTGACGACTCATTGCTTTTATCTTTTCGATTTCCTTCAGGGCGCTTTGTTTTTTTTATTTGCTCGCTTCTTTCTTTCTGATAGTCCTCCCGATCAGGGATACTTACTCCTTTAATCACTTGTATTTCGAATTTTTGATGAATCCCTTTTTCAATCATTCGGAGGAACTCCAGATCCTTAGGTGCCACTAACGTAATGGCAACTCCATCGCCACCAGCACGGCCAGTTCGTCCAATCCGGTGAACATAGCTTTCAACATCTTGTGGAATATCATAGTTATAGACATGTGTTACCCCTTCTACATCAAGTCCCCGTGCAGCAACGTCTGTTGCAACTAAAAACTGCGTTTTCGCCTCACGAAACCGTTTCATCGCTTTTTCACGTTTGGATTGTGGTAAATCACCATGCAGCTCATCTGATTCATATCCATTGGCAATCAATGCATCATGAAGCTTTTTAGCTCGTATTTTTGTTCGACAGAAGATAATCGCTAAAAAGGGACGATGCTCTTCGATTAAATGCAATAAAGTGGCTTGTTTTCTTCGGTCCGTTGTTTCAATCACAACTTGTTTAATTTCTTCAACCGTTACTTTTTTTGCTTTCACTTCTATGAACTCTGGCTCTACCATATATCTTTTGGCAAGAGATTGAATTTCTTTCGGCATTGTTGCAGAGAACAACATGGTTTGTCTAGATGGGAATGTTTCATGAATGATGTCATCTACCTCTGGAAGAAATCCCATAAGTAACATTTGGTCGGCTTCATCTATCACAAGCATCTGAATCGTTGAAAGATCAATTGTTCCACGACGAATATGATCTAATAACCGACCAGGCGTTGCAACGACAATATGTTGAGCTCCTTTTAACTTTTTTAACTGATGCTCAACATCCTGACCACCATATACAGCTAACACATTGACACCTTCTAGGTTCTCCATCATTTTCTTTATCTCTTTTGTAATTTGCTGAGCCAATTCTCTGGTTGGTGTTAAAATCAGGGCTTGAACATCCGAATTTTGAACATCAATCTTTTCAAGAATGGGAAGAACAAAAGCCAACGTCTTTCCTGTTCCAGTTTGTGCTTTTGCAATCACATCCTTCCCCTCAAGCACGGATGGTATCGTCCGTTCTTGTATGGGAGTTGGTTCCATGATACCTAATGACTTTAATGTATGGTTAATCTCTTTTCGAATACCAAGTTGTAAAAAATCTCGCAAGGCAAATCACTTCTCTTTTCGTAAATTAATATCAGTTTGTTTTAAGGCTTATTTACTATAGCATATTGGTTAGTATTTACAGAGTGATTTGGATTATTAATGGAGCATTTCTATGACTGCGCTTTTCTCTAACACAGTTAAAAAACGCAGGGACTGTTCCATCGTTTCTAGGTGAAACGTTGGAACAGTCCCTCTGAGCCACTTGTACTAAAGCGAATAGTACAACATTTAAGTCGGCAGCATATCCTACTCCAACTGCTAAGTCAAGTTTGTTACTTAATTTTGTGCTCCAAATTCATACCCGTATTTCTTGTTAATCTTTTCTGCAATAGTCTTTAAGAATGCTTCTACCGTCATATTTTCTACATCCCTTGTATACCAAGCTAGTTTTGCATCTTTATGTTTTCCATCATAGTTGACCTCTAATGGCCAGAATGTATTCGTTGCATGTGTGTAATCGAAATGAATATAAAGTTCCTTGCCTTGTGGGCATTCCAGAATAACCTTATAAACCGGGTTTTTACCTTCTGTGTTTAATTTAACCTTTCTGATTTTCGCTAACATAATGCTTGTCCTCCTTTATCACTTTTACTCTTGTACAACTCATACGCCTTGTCTATAAATTTAGTTATCTGCTTTTTAAAAACTAGGATTCTCCTTCACCTGAACCCAAGAATCTGTCTTTTCAAGTTGTCCTGCAAGCTGTAACAGAAGGTCTTCACGACCGCGCCTTGCCATAACTTGAACACCGCATGGGAGACCATCCTTTGTAAGATGCATAGGCAGAGTCATTGCAGGTTGACCGGTTAAGTTCGCAAGCTGGGTAAATGGTGTTCTCTCAAGGCTTTTGTTTGCCAATTCCTCAACGAAGCCTGACTTTTTCAGCATTCCTCCTAACCTTAGACCTCCCACTACTCGGATTAATCCTTTTTCAAATGGAGTTTGATCGAGTTCACCTATCCTTGATGGAGGGTGTGCCGTAGTTGGTGTGAGGTAAAGGTCAAAATCATCATGAAAGCTTTCCATTTGGATAGTCGCTTGGTCCCAAAATTTCAGGCTTCCTAAAAATTCTTCAGCTGATACAGCTTTTCCTAGTAAATTCAGCATCCAAGTAGCTGGTTCTACATCGTTAAATGTGATCTTCCGTCCAATTACATCCTCAAGTCCAGTCAAGGTTGTAGCAACTTCAGCAAAATACAACATGAAATAGCTATTCGCTAATCTTTTCCCATCTACTGGTGCTGCTTTTTCAATAACAGTATGCCCCATCTCTTCTAGTAGCTTTATCGTTTTATCTACTGCTTCTTTACACTCCTGATCAACAGTAGTACCTAATGGAGAGTCTGTAGAAAATGCAATTTTTAGCGGAGTTGTTATAGGTGTCATTGATGCTTCTAAATAAGACCCAATATAAGGGGGCGCCAAAAACGCGTTGGCCCGGTCCATTTGATAGTGGTCTAGCATGGCTGCACTGTCCCTGACAGAACGACTTAAAATATGATCCACGGATGCGCCCTGCCATACTCGTCCTCTATCAGGACCAACTGGTGTGCGACCACGAGTTGGTTTTAACCCAAATAATCCACAAAAAGCACCAGGAATTCGTATCGAACCGCCGCCATCATTTGCACCTGCAATTGGAACCATCCCCGAAGCGACAGCTGCTGCGGAACCTCCACTTGAACCACCTGGTGTATAATCCGTATTCCACGGATTTCTTGAAGGTCCATAATAAGCAGGCTCTGTGATTCCCATTAACGCAAATTCCGGCACATTCGTCTGTCCTAAAATCGTGACACCCGTATTCCGAATTTGACGAACAAACTCACTATCTTGATTGGCAGGAATGTCTTTAAGTAGTTTCGAACCACTTCTGAGTGGACGACCTTTTACTTCCTGATTAATACTTTTCGTTAAGAAAGGAACACCCGAAAAAATTCCTGTTGATTCAGCATTAGCAACGCCCTCTGGATCATCGTAAAATGTATCAATTACGGCATTTAGTGCACCATTTTTCTTTTCAATTTCACGAATCGCCGCCTCTCGTACTTCTTCTGACTTCACTTCTTTCTTTTGAATTAACTCGGCTAATCCCAACCCATCATATTGCTTGTAATCAAACACCAACCATCGCCTCCTTTTGTTCTTAGCTCCAAGACAAACGATATTCCACTATTTACCTATTATACTATCATTTTATCGTCTACATTTTTACGAAATCTTTTTTGGTTGTAAAAAGAGCCAAAATAAGCAAGGAGTGGATAACAACCTGCATCATGTCAACTCTTTTCTTATGGTTAAGTATCCTTTGAGTTGAAGGACATAACTAATTGTTATGGTAGGTGTATGTATTATTTGTAGACAATTTTTCTTAATGTCTAATCAATTCAAAGTCACAAGTCATACGGTAGTTAGGAAGGTTACTGGACATGAGAAACTAACAGGAGGTGATTAAATATGCCATTTTATCCTTCAAACTCAGGAAGGAGACCGTTCCCTTCAGGAAGATTTGGACCTCCAAATGGAATTAGAAGACAGCCGCGCTCTTTTTTTACAACTCAAAATCAACAGGCACCAACTTCTAGACTTCAAGGATTACAAACGGTAATGGGACACGTGGGAAAGGTTACAACCGGAATTGGTATGCTAAGACAAATGGGGGGACTTTTAAAGTTTTTCTAATAATTTTAGTTATCCAGGAAGCTGTTATATGGAGAAATCCTTTACTAACAGCTTCTTCTCCTAAAACGCGGGGACGGTTTCTGCGTTTTTAGGAAAAAGAATCGTAATGAAACAATAATAGTGGACACCACCTCTCCTCCCAATCTTTCAAAATAGAGTAATTTTCAATATTGTGATATTATTGCGATATTAATGGAGGGAGTGTTGTTTTATGGAAAGTAAAATTCCAGAGGTTACGTTAAATGATGGCTTACGTATTCCTGTGATTGGTTTTGGTACATACCCGCTTAAAGGAAATGATGGAGTAAATGCCATCGTCAGCGCGATTCATAATGGCTATCGTCTCATTGACTCAGCTTATAATTACGAAAACGAAGGGGCGGTAGGAGAAGCAGTTCGTCGTAGTTCTGTACCGAGACAAGAATTACTCATTACTTCCAAACTTCCTGGTCGCTATCACGAATACGACAAAGCAAAAGCAACTATTCAAGAATCGCTTTATCGAGCTAACCTTGATTATTATGATTTATACCTCATACATTGGCCGAACCCTAGCAAAGATAGATATGTAGAAGCTTGGCAGGCTTTGATTGATGCTAAAAAATGGGGACTTATTCGTTCAATAGGAGTTTGTAATTTCTTACCTGAACACTTAGATCGTTTGGAAAAAGAGACCGGTGTCAAACCAAGCATTAACCAAATTGAATTACATCCATTCTTTAACCAAGCTGAACAAAGAAAATATCATGAAGAAAAAAATATTGCGACAGAATCTTGGAGCCCATTCACTCGTGGAATTAAAGACTTAGAGAACGATACCCTTCAAACGATTGCTACAAATCATAATAAAACGATTCCACAAATCGTTTTACGTTGGCACTATCAGCTCGGAGCGATTTCAATTCCTAAGTCAGCATCACCAGTTCGCCAGGTAGAGAACCTTTCTATTTTTGACTTCTCACTGGACGATGCAGAAATGGCTATGATTTCAGCCTTAAGCCAGCCAGATGGAAGAATTGCCAATCAGGATCCTGCTGTTTATGAGGAATTTTAATTCGAATTCCTAGCTAACCTTATAAAAATCAAAAAGGTGATAGTTGCCTCCACATACCGCAGGGACTATCACCTTTATATCACTCTATTTAACTACTTCATGTTGAGAAGTTTCATTAGATACCCGTAGCTTTTTCGAACTGGTCATATACGTATAAAGGACCGCGGCTGCAATGGCACCAATGATAGGACCAATGACATAAACCGGGAATTGGATCCAGTTGATATTGCCACCTAATAGACTATCTACAAGATAGGGTCCAAAGGTTCGTGCTGGATTGAATGATGCACCCGTAGCACCGGCAGTCATCATGATAATCCCTCCAACTGTTAAACCGATAACAAGTCCTCCCCAATCTTTTGGAGCCTTGGAGTCTACGGCCACTCCCATAATGACGAACATCAAAATAAACGCTGCCATGGCTTCGATAACAATCCCCTGTAAATACCCAGTAGTTGGTGCAAGTACAGTAGCCCCTAAATTACCTAATAAGACTCCGTCCATACCTAAAACCGTTACAATGCCAAACGCCCCAATCGCACCACCCACACATTGTGCAAGGAGATATGGTCCTACTTCTTTCCATGAAAAATGACCAGTCGAAGCTAATGCAATTGTAACAGCTGGGTTAATGTGACAACCTGTTAATCTACCTATGGAATAGATCATTGCCATCACAATAATGGCGAAGGCAAAACTAATAACTCCAATATCTGCTAATGTTGTAGACTCGTTGTTATTCGCCGTAATAATTCCATTGAATGCAGCTGTTCCAGGACCAATAAGTACTAATAAAGCTGTTCCGATCCCTTCAGCAAAACACCGTTTGAACAGGCTGGGTGTCTCCATCAGCAGCCACCTTTACTTCACAAGTCCATGAGGGTCAATTACATATTTTCTTGAAGCACCTTTATCAAATTCCGCATATCCCTGTGGCGCTTGATCTAAGGAAATAACCGTTGCATTAACCGCTTTTGCAATCTGTGCTCTACCACTTAAGATCGCTTGCATTAAGTCACGGTGGTATCTCATGACTGGTGTTTGTCCGGTTACGAACGTATGCGCTTTTGCCCATCCTAATCCTAGACGAACTCTCAATGTGCCAATTTTCGCATCTTCATCAACTCCACCTGGATCTCCGGTTACATAAAGACCTGGAATCCCAAGGCGTCCCCCAGCACGAGTGACTTGCATAATGCTATTTAAGACCGTTGCTGGTGCTTCTATCGCATTCGCACCATGAGCAGATGCTTCAAATCCTACGCAATCGACCGCACAGTCCACTTCAGGAATACCTAAAATTTGGTCAATTTGTTCTCCCAAATCAGGGTGTTTACGTAGATTTACGGTTTCACATCCAAAGCTTCTTGCTTGCGCAAGTCTTTCTTCATTTAAGTCCCCTACAATCACGACAGAAGCCCCTAAGAGTTGTGCCGAATGTGCAGCTGCTAGCCCAACAGGGCCTGCTCCAGCAATATAAACTGTAGAGCCTGGTTTAACACCTGCGCTCACTGCCCCATGATAACCTGTTGGAAAAATGTCAGAGAGCATCGTTAAATCTTTAATTTTTTCCATCGCTTGATCTTTATCAGGAAATTTCAATAATTGGAAGTCAGCATAAGGTACCATCACATATTCAGACTGGCCTCCTACCCATCCCCCCATGTCTACATACCCATAGGCTGAACCGGGGCGATCAGGATTTACGTTTTCACAAATATGTTGTTTTGCTCTTTACAGCTCCGGCATCGTCCACACGCAATATTAAATGGAACCGACACAAGGTCACCTTTTTTAATAAATTCCACATCACGACCAACTTCAATGACTTCTCCCGTTATTTCATGCCCAAGCACTAGTCCTTCAGGAGCCGTTGTTCTCCCTCTCACCATATGCTGGTCACTTCCACAAATATTGGTTGTAACGACCTTCAAAATAACCCCGTGTTCACATTTACGTCCTACGTTTAGAGGATTTACCCCAGGTCCATCTCTTAACACTAAATCTGGATAACCAATATCCATTACCTCTACTCTACCAGGTCCCATATAAGCTACTGCTCTGTTTCCTACCATCTTTTTCCCCTCCATTAAAATGAATATGAGTCAGACAACTTATATACTTGCAAGTATTGTGCCAATCATAATTCCTTTTAGAATGGACCTTTTTCAAGGCTAGTTATAAAAAGAGTGTTCAGAACTTGAGCAGCATGTGTCCTATTTTAGTACACATCGGACAAAATATTCATTACTTTCAAAATAATGGAATAATAGTATAATAGATGTAAAAAAAGATTTTGGAACGTAAAAGGGCAAGGAAAGAATGTAAGGGGGATAGGTATATTCATGTCATCCGTCGATCTTTTCAATCAAAGGAACATTATTGATCTTTCTTGGAAACGATGTCAAAGGTTTGGACTTTCACCCACCGGCCCAATTAAAGATATCAAATTTACGGGCAAGAAATTACAAGAGGTACTAACAGAGAATGAGCATTTGATCAACCATACGACCGCCATTTTAGAAAAGCTTTATCCTACCATCCATTCAAGTGGGATTGTGACAGTGATCGCTGACGGTAATGGAACCATCATTCATAAAATAGGTAATCTCGATATCGATGAATCTATTGACTATTTTTCAATTGGCTCAAATTGGTCAGAGGAAGTGAAGGGGACAAATGCCATTGGACTTGCCATTTATGAGAAAAAAAACATCATCACCCACGCAGAACATCATTTCCATGTGAAGAATCACTTTCTCACCTGTGCGGCAAGCCCCATTTTTTCTCCAAGTGGCCAATTTATCGGAGCAGTTAATATAAGTGCTAGGAAAGAATTATTTCATCCTTCGATGGTTTCTTTAGCAAGTATGATTGTAGAAGCTGTGCAAAATCGATTGCTCATGGATCATGTCAACCGAGAAAAGCTACTAGCCTTAAAAGAATTAGAAATTACTGGGAATTTATGCTCAACTCCACATCTTACACTCGATCATGAAAGAAGAATTATTCGTGCAAACAAACCCGCTCAGCAATTATTAGGCAGTGATTGTATTGGACAGGAATTTCATATGAAAGGTGGCTCTTCGGTCGATATTATTGACGATTATTCAAATTCAGTTTTTCGTTCTGTTGTTTCCTTACAAAGAAATAGCACTAAATCCTCCCAGGACAAAAAGCTTTATACCATCTCTGATATGATTGGCTCCTGTTCAAAAATAGAAAATGTAAGGAAAATTGTTAAAAAGGCTTCCCTATCTGAGTACCCGATCATCATTTATGGAGAAAGTGGAACAGGAAAGGAATTAGTCGCGCAATCCTTACATACATCGGGTACACGGAAAACGCAGCCATTTGTTGCGGTTAATTGCAGTGCCATCCCTGATAGTTTGATTGAGAGTGAATTATTTGGTTACGAACGAGGTGCTTTTACAGGTGCTAGACGAGAAGGAGCTCCTGGTAAATTCGAACTTGCTGACGGCGGGACGATTTTCTTAGATGAAATTGGGGATATGTCGTTGAAGGCACAAGCAGCCCTACTACGTGTTTTACAAGAAAAAACGGTAACCCGAATTGGCGGAGATTCCGTTAAATTCATTGATACGAGAGTAATCGCTGCAACCAATAAAAATTTGCGCGAGGAAGTACAAGCAGGAAGATTTAGAGAGGATTTATACTATCGGTTAAGAGGGATTTTTATAACACTGCCGCCTCTACGAAATCGAACTGACATTATCGAGCTAGCCGAACATTTAATAACAAAGCTAGATACCCCCTCTATTACTTTATCGGAGGATGCGAAGCAAAAACTAATCTCCTATCATTGGCCAGGCAATGTACGGGAGCTGAAAAGTGTTCTGATGCAGGCCTCATTTTTTGCAGAAGATCATATCATTAACGGTGATGATTTACATTTTGAAGATGAATTTGAGCGTCAGCCAAGTCGTGAAAGTTCCGAAGTAAACACTTCCCTTTCACTGACGAACACGGAAAAAATGGCGATTCTGCATACCTTACATTCTGTAGACTGGAATATTACGAAAGCTGCCAACATCCTACAAATCAGTCGAAATACGCTATATCTAAAAATAAAAAAGTATAAATTGGAGAGGTAGATAGGTTTAGGGCCTGCCCCCGAGTGTGGAAATACTTTTGTACACTGGGGGCAAGCCCTTTTACCCTTAATACGTTCCCGCTGACTCAAAACTTCCTTCATCCTTCAAATAACTATTAAAGAATTCTAGTACAATTTCATTCATCGTTTCTAGTACTTTGTATTTATCGGAAGCATGAGAATTAGTGCCCTTTTCTACTGGACTATTCATCATTTTAACAAGTAACGGTGACACAAGCGGTAAATCAGTAAGACTCAAGTGATTGGTTCCTTTAATATACACCTCGTATGCATCAGGTGCCGTTTCCGAAATATATTGTTGTGGAACCACTAGTTCTGGATCTGTCACATTAGCCATTAAGTTCTTCATCGTATCCGTATAGATACTTAGTAAAGGAACCGGATAAATATCTTTATTAATTACTGGTTTGCCATTCTCAACTCCCAGTACTTCTCCAAGTAAGTCTGCATCCAAATTGATAACTGCAGTAATGTCGTTACGATCCCGACCTAGCTTTGCAGCGGCAGCACCACCTAACGAATGTCCAATTAATCCGATTTCAGTTGTGTCTATCAGCTGATACAATTCATCTGAATTATCATCATCAGCTTTTTGCTTAATGGTATCAATCACGAAATTAATGTCATCCGTTCTCAATTGCAACCATTTTTGTTCAAGGTTAAAGACCGTCCCCTCATCATATACCCCATTATTGACATCCTCTACTTCTTGCATAAAGGAAGAGTCCACCATCGTAATCTTGCCACTTGCATCTTTTGTGTATAAGGAATGATACGGATGATCGATTGAAACAACAACATACCCATTACTTGCTAGATTTTGAAAAGTAGACGTATTACTTGCTTTAATTCCATATGCACCGTGAGAAAACACAATAAGCGGATATTTTCCTTCCGCATTCTTTGGATACCAAATTTCAATATTCACTTCTCTGTTACCATCTGATTCAGCGAAAGTCTCGATTCGATTGTCATCCGTGAATGTAAACAATTTTGTCTTAACATCGTAATCACCGCTTACCGCTACAGCTTTATGCTGTGGGAAAATGATGGCAGGTAATAACGCAACAGCTACCAAGACCCACACTCCCACTGCCTTTACGATATTTCCAACAGGACGATACTTTTTCTCTTGCTTATTTCTTACTATTGAAATAGTCGAAATAACACCAAAAATGAATAATATAGCTGTCAGTGGAATCCACCTGAAACTCCAATTAATGATCGTCACAAATACAACAAAAATAATAAAAGCACTAATACGCACCCAATTTCTAATTCGCTTCTGACTAGATTTAGTCAGAATGCTATGTACCGCCAACCCAATCTCAATAACCCCTGCTAAAATAAGTAGCACGATCCCCATTGATTTTCCCCCAAATTTAGTATCAAATCTTTTTTCATTACGGAAAAATTATAATCGTTCTTCCATTAAATGTATATCATTTTTTACGGATTCTTTAAAAAACAAAAAACACTCATCAACATTGATTTATCAACATTTGAGAGTGTTCTACTTTTACTTTATTTTACTTGTTATAACCATACAATAAATGATCAATACCCAAACTAACCAGTTTTGTCTAAGCAAAAAATTGCATGTATTCTTCATCTCTAAGAATCTTCACCATATAATCATAGGGATGTTGATTAATTTGGATAACTTTCTGTTCCTTATAGCCCGTTCGTTTATAGAGTTTCTTTGCAATCGGATTATCATGTGCAACATTTAAAGAAACCCTTGAATATCCCTTTTCTAATGCGATTTTCTCAGCTTCTTTTAGGAGCAATGTTCCGATTCCATAGCCTCGGAACCGGTCATCAACACATATAGTGTCCACATAATAATCCCCTTCGTCGGCTTCTTTATCTAAAAAAACGTCCTCATCCCTACTCTTCTTTCTTAACCGTCTCAAGATAGGCTCGTCCAAACGAGGAGCATCTTCTCCTGGATAAATAATGAGAATCCCCGCTACTTCTCCCAAAATATCGGCAACAATGATATTTTGATAGCTTAAACGATTATTCTCATCGCAAAAAAATTGAGACAGCGTTTTGCGAATGTTTTCTTTCTTCGTTTGACCTGTCAGTTGCTCCGCAATATCGTGAATGGCAATATGAATAAGTTCTGCTGCTTTAGTAGCATCCATCTTCACAGCACCTCTAATCTTCAATTCTTCCGCAAAACTGTTATCTACATTTCGTTTATTTATTATTGCTCTATTTTTCAATTAAATTCCCTCTGTTCTTATTCATCGTTGTAAGTACGCTCTTTAAACCGTAAACTTTTAAATTAGCATACCATACAAACTTCATAAATGAATAGGGTTGTGTCATTTTGTTGTCTTCATACAAAGAAAATCCCACTACATCTACCAATGCTAATGGGATTTTCTTATTATTCATTTCACTACTCAATAAGTAAGTCCAAAATTATATCGATACCTATTTCCTGCTTTATCCTGATACGTATAAGATGGGGCCTCGTCATATCCTGGTACATCACCTGCTTCATTTTTCACTGCTTCTTGACTAGCAGGGATGGATATAGGAAGTCTTCCTACCGGATTAAATTTTCCACGAATCAGTTCTACGACTGCCTCTGTTTTTGTACCAAACGTTCCTATTACGGCGGCTGCATTTGGTTCAATCCTGTTAATTAGCCATGGATTGGAGAAGTTAATTACCGTTATAGTGGGAACTGTCTGTTGAATTTTTACGATTTGATCTACTTGTTCCACACCTGTCTCTGGACCAATCACTACAGATGGTTTATTTGCAAACAAGTCTTGAAATGGTTTGACCCAGACAAAGGCATGTGTCGCATCTTCTATCTTATCCACAATCGTAATAGAACGATCGTGATTTCTTATTTTTTGCTTTAATTTCTTAGTTTCTTGCCCGTTTTCTCCACCAGGGAACATTTCAACGTAGAGTCGAACATCGGAAATTGTTTTATCTTGTAATGGCAGTAGATTACGATCATTTCGCAATAGTACAACCGACCTGCGATGCGCATCATCTGCAACCTTTTGAGATTCTGGATTATTGGCAATAGTTAAAGCCTGTTCTGGATCGACATATGGATTTTCAAAAAGCCCTAATTTCATCATTTCCGTTAAGATATACGTGGCTGAACGATTAATTTGTTCTTCTTTCACTAAGCCCTGATTTACAGCATTAATAATCGGTTTTGGATTCGGTACCCCAGAAAAAATATTAGTTCCAGCATTGATTGCTTTTGCAAATCGCTGCTCTAACGATAAATTCTGTGCACCCCACGCTCGATCAATCACCGCACTTGTATCTGAATTAACATAGCCTAAGAATTTCAATTCGTCTCGCAAATATCCATTAATAAATTGTTCATTAAGTGCAAAAGCAACTTCTTCAAACTGTTGATTTGGACTAAAATGTGGTAATCCTTGTTCTGCGCTTTTGTTACTTGGGTATGCATAATAAGGCATAATGGAAGTTGTCTCTGCTTCAATAGCTGCCTTAAACGGTGGAATATGATACTTTAACAAACTACCAGGGGTTGGATAAATATTATATTGTCCTTCTTTAAAATGAGGATCCCTTCCCTCTGCCCGCGCTCCCCCACCAGGAAAATGTCTCGTTGTTAATGATACACTGTTTTCATTTAATTCATCACCTTGAAAACCTTTAATCACATTGTAGACCATACCTGATACAAGTTCTGGATGTTCCCCAAATGTTTCTTGATTTCTTGCCCATAATGGGTCTGTAGCAACATCAGCTGAATAGCCGTACATCTTATGAATCCCTGCAGCTCTCCACTCTTTCGCAGCGATCTCACCAAACCTTCTTACCATAGCCGAATCACGTGTGGCTGCTAAACCTAAAGTATCTGGCCAATGAGAAAACTGTCCTGGCTCTTCAATTACAGGGATCGTTAAAGGATGATTTCTTGGATTAGAAATGACTACAGCAGGAATTCCTAGTCTTGAAGCTTCAGCTGCTACTTGTAATTGATTCGTATGGTTTGCAATAACATTAGCACTCGGCATTTCTCTATAAATAAAATAACGGGTATGCTGGTCAAGAAATTTATTGGGTAACACTAACGTACCTTCCTGAATTTTTGGAAATTCATTAATAGTAAGTATCCCAACCTTTTCTTCTAACGTCATTTGAGACAATAAATCTTCCACCCTCTTTTCGGTAGACAACTCCCAGTTTTCGTACGGATCAAGCTTTCCATTATCATTTAAATCTCTAAATCGTTTTCCCTCCATTTTTAAGATCGCTTTTGTTCTTGTTTCAACATGCACATTTTTTTGAGCATGTACCTCTAGTTGTCCGATTGGTAATACCAAAACAAACGCCATCATACATAAAACTGTATTTCTTATGTATCGGGAATACATCTTCCTCACTCCATTTAAAGTTGATATTATTCTTCATTAATATCCCTTTTTTGGGAAAAGAATATCCAACTGTTAAGGAGGACTTTATATAAGTTGAAAGCCCCTCATTACCCACGCGATCTACCAAGTTCTTTTTGTAGAAATTGGATTTCCTTCTGTATACTAGGATAACCCTCTATTTCAGGAATTTCTTTCTGGTTTGGCAAAACATTTCGTGCTGCAGCATTAGCCATTGTTTCAAATGCAAATAAAATTTGTGCTAATTTTTCATCTGAAAGGATCGGCCGATTAGATTCTTTTGAACAATTTTCTAACAAGTATCCTAAATGCCTTATTGAAAAAAGAATCGGCCAGTAATATTCTAACGCCTTATGATTAGCAGGAATCTCACCTAAGGCGGTAGTATACAAAGTTTGCAAATTACTTAAATTGGTTCTCATTTTCAATCTTTCTCTACTCTGTCTTGCATTAAATCCTTCACCCTGATTCGAAAAAAGCACCAATAAAAACTGCGCTTGACTTCGAAGTGTTTTGCTCAGTAAATGGGGAATTCGGCTAGAAGCAGATTTTCTACCCACGAGATAAACCCCTAATAAACCAATCGTACTTCCTATGATAATGTCGATAAATCTCGCTTGTGCAAAATAGGAAAAACTAAACAACTGGTTACTTGTGGTTTCAGCCATTAAGAGTGCATTTGGCGTAAAGAAAAGGGCTGCTAATCCATAATTTTTTACGATAAACAACTCGGTAATAAATGTTAGTACTAATATAAACAATGCAATTATAAAACCAGATGGATGAAAGGATAGAATAAACCCGGCAATGACGATTCCAATTACTGTCCCAAAAAATCGTTGAATAGCACGATGAAAGGTTGCTACAATCGTTGCACCCGACATCACCGCTAAGCAAGATAACGGTACCCAATAGGATCGTTCAAATCCAAATTGATAGGCAATGATTGCAGCGATAGCCGTCATTATTCCAAGTCGTACTGACGAAATAAATACGATTGAATTTTTATCAAACGCCCCCATAAAAATCGTTTTTAGAGAGGGTTTATCAAATTGAATCGATTTTTTAATCTTACTAATTGGTTCATTTAGGATTGCATCTGCATTATAAATGGTTGTGAACAGCTCGCTTACTTGTGGTTCTAACTTCTCAGGCTGTAATATTCGTGGCTTTTCTTGCTTTTCACGCTTGTTTAAAGAATGGGCAAGCATTCGAGTAGATTGCCCTAGCTCTTTAGGTAAGGTTTGGCATGCATTTGAAAAATTTTCGACAACTGAAATAAATAATTCATTTGCATACTTATTTAATAGATACAATCGATTAAACATGTCAGTGGTACGCCATGGTATATAACTCGCTGAAAGGGTCTCTTCGGATTCATTAAGTACCTCTATTACTTTTTGCTTAGCTTCATTGAATTTAGTAGTTCCAACAGAATCCAGCAGTTCCGCCAATTGCAAATAAACTCTAGTTACAACGCTAGATTCCGGACCATGAGGGTTAAAAAACCACCCAATCATGGCAATCATCCATGATAAACAACCACTAAGAAAGACTAATCCTGCTCGTAAGAATGCTTCATCTGGATTAATCGGCATTCCAGATGTCATGGCAAAAACTAATACAAAAAAGATGGCGGAAGGACCGGCTATTTTTAATGCACCGAACACAAAAATGACTACTGCTGCAATGATTCCCATCAAAATAGCAACTGCAAGCGGATATGGTGCACTAATCGTTCCCACATAGGTAACAATCGACAAACCGAGAACGACCGAAAAGATTTTCTTTGCTCGCTGCGCATATGGAATATTAAACACATATAAATAGGTAAAGCCACCCAAGCCAGCGATTAATCCATAATGCAAATTCCCAAGTGCTAATCCTATCATAACCGGCAAGGCAGCTGCTAACCCCGCTCTAAAAGCTTTTAACCAAGGAAATGGTTTCTTATTCACTTGTAGTGCTTGCTTGATAATGGAAGGGCCTAGTGGGTTTGTTTGTTTGTCATTCATCGTAATCCTTCTTTACTATTATTTTCTATATCATTATTCTCTAAAGAACACCTAAAAATTATGAAAATAGAGTAGCAAGAGAAATGGTTTCAAATATTAGTTCCTCAAAAAATGAGGCATAATTTCTATATGTATTTATGAAATATGAAGGATGATCAAATAGCTAGATCTTAACAATGGAAGTAGCATTTATAAATGTGGCTTTGACAGAGAAGTATGGGAGGTCAAACGTTTCCTATCCTAATTTATAGAGCAGTACAAAAAAACACCCGATAACGTTGATAAATCAACATTTTCGGGTGTTTGTGTAATTAATAGTAACTCATTTTCAACTAAAAGATACCGGTGGTCGGGGTCGAACCGACACTCCAGAAGGAACACGATTTTGAGTCGCATTTTTAGGCTATAGGAAAAGAAAGTCAATAGGAACAAGGGTTAGAGGCTACTTTTTCACTCTTTCTCTTTTACCCCCGCACACGATTCGATACCTTTGCGTGCTTAATAAAGATATTCGCTATTTTTTCTCATTTTCCTTCTTTTTTAGTTCTTGCTTTTAGTCCTGCTTAAAAGTTAGACTAAATAAATATTACCTTTGTAGTCAATTTTACATTTATATAACCGATTGTTTTCACCAAGGGTTCTTTCATATACTGGTTGATTATTCTTTGTCACACCAAAACACATTAATTTATCTGAGTGTTTATTTAATAGCGTTATGAATTTTTTATCTCTACTGACTTTCGCTCCACCATTTCCCCAAAAGAGCACAAGTATGTCCGATTCTTCAACAGTTTTCTTTATGAAAGCAAAATTTTCTTCATCAAATTTCTTATATTTTTTATCCAGGCTTTTTTTTGTATCACTTGTTTTTGCAAATAAATTTACAACACTTATAGAACCGTATTCTTTGGAAACCAATCGAGCAATTCTACCTAAAGTCTGTCCAAGTATAAAAGGATTTGGGTTTATCTCTCTTGGATTATACATTATTACTCCACATTTTTGTTTATTCAGATCCCAAACTCTTTCGAGTTGATATCGACATTCCTTTTCTAAACAAAATATATTAAAGGCTCCTATTTTAAAATCTACTTTACTATACATTAATTCTCCTACCTTTTATTTATTATTGAGAGGTCTTAAAAAAAAAGCAGGCATAGAGGGTGAAATAGATAAAATTATTAAAGGGAAATGGAATCAAGCAAAACTAAATTATCAAGTAGATACAACGATATTTTAATACTAAATATCTAAAAACTTAACTATAATTATACTTAATAGTATAATTATACCAAACTTATTTAAAAAGGCTTGCATGACTTTCAAGATTAGGAGAATAATATGTTTAATAAATTGTTTTGTCGTTGAAAGAAAAATGAAACTTCTAAGCAGGAAGAAAAATACCCATCTGGAGAGTTATTACTCTCTGTCATTCAAAAAGAATACGACTATGAACTCACAAGGAAGTCTACTCTCGAAACAAGATCGGGAATTGTACTGACCCTTTCCCTAAGTATTCTTACCTTTATCGTTACTAATTTAAAAATGGATAAATTACTATTACTGGACACAGCAAAAGTAGGCATAATTATTTTTATTACATGCTTTATCTTAATTTCAATCATTTCTTTTGTTTCATTAATCATTTCTCTGATTCTTCTTATAAAGGTTCTACTAACTTATGAGTATAAGAGATTAGATTTAGATGATTTCAATGAAGAGTATGGTGCATATTCTAAAGATATTATTGCGATGGCTCTTACCAAAGAGTATAAAAAAATAGTTACAGAAAACCAAAAGGTGAACAATAATAAGACAAAATTTTATAGAAGAGGAATTTATTCAACATTCTCTTTGGTAATATCGTCTTTAATATTGTACATTTTATCGTTGAGTTTATAAGGAGGTGTTAATATGACTAAAGAATCTTTTGGAGATATAGCGAAGAAATTAGCTGGTCAACCAAATAAAAGTACAACATCTAATGAACCAATATTTAAAAGTAAACCATTACACGAAGGAACTGATTTCTTACCTAAGTTTAAATCAACTACCGAGTTCTTTGAAAGAAACAATTCTAATAAAACAGATTCAAATAACTAAGAGCCGAGTTTTAACACTCGGCCTTATTAAACTCTTCAAGACTAAGATGATAATTATATTTCGAAAGATCATCGATCACTTTTACCCTTCCCCTAAATAACCTTTAAATTAGCTATAGTCGAAAAAACTTAGCATTTTGCAACTCCTCTATTAACTTATTATAAGACATTACTTTAATCCCTTTCTTATCCTTATAAAGATATGGAGACACCATTTCTTCGTCAAGGACTATCAGTGGTTTTACGTTCCACTTACCTTTTAGGTTAATGCCAAATGTATTTAAGACTAATTTTATATTTGTTCTAATCCAATCCGTTCTTTTTAAATGTTTTTCCATTATAGATGGCTTCTTCTTTGTTCCGATAAACATATTGTTTAATTCGTAATTAATTTCATAGGGATTCCTTGCAACAGATAAGTCTTTACATTCTATTACATAAATTACTTTTTTCTTGGGATTAATCACCAATACATCAATATCCCCTAAGTCACCCTTCACCCCTTCTATTTTTTTATTACCGAACTTTTTAACTCGACCTTTTGTAATTACAAAATCAAATGGAATGAATAGACTCTCTATTAAATCGTTAAATCTTTCGCCATTAATATTTTGGTATTTACTAATTAATCTCTTCATCTTTTCGCTTTTAGCTTTAAGTCTACCACCGAGACATAAATCTATAAGATGTCTTCCACAATAATACAAATGTCTGTTACTCCAAAGTACATTATCTCCATTTATAATAAAAGGTCTTCTTAAATAGGAAAGCTCTCTATTAAATTTCCATGGGAAAATATCTTCCTTTCGAAAACTATCAGGCGGTGATAGAAATTTTCTTCTTTCCTTTAAACATAAAATATTTAGCACGTTATTAATTGTTTGTATGTACATACTATATTTGCTTTGAAGTAGATTGTTAAACTTTTCTATAGATAAACATTTAACCTCCGGACGAATTTCTCTCCCTATATCCGATACATTTGATATAAAATTAAAAAAGTCATTAAAACTAACACCGAATTCAGCATCAACAATATCACTATCAATCTCGTCTTTGTTGCTATGAATCTTATCTTTCCATATAGAGTCATAACTTTCTATTGCATTATTTAAAGTCTCAGATGAATGTTGTCTAAAGAATTTCGTACTTGCAGAAAAATATGCATTATCATGTTTTGTTCCAAGTCTCTGAGAAGGCAACATAGAAACCTGTAAATCGGCTAATTGATAATTAATAAGGTCGCTATTGTTTGCCCATTGAATTAACATTGAAGATAGGGCTATCAATCTATCAAAAATTTCTAAACTAAATACATTCGTACCCTCTCTTGGCGGACAAGCACCGACGTATTCTATTAAGAAACGCAAACTAACTGATAACTTATTAAAGTTATTTAAGTCCTCATTTATTTTATCTATCATACTTTTTCTATTAGAGAAACAATGAAGAGTAGTTGTTATTGTTATCCTTTTTTCTTCTCGTTTGTGGATTAATGCTTCATAATGAAGCATTAATATCTGTAGAATATGTTCAGGATCTTTTAACCCACTAATAATTCTTTCTATCTCTGAAAAGAGATAACCGACTACATTGTTAATTACCTCTTTTTGATTTTCTAATTTACCGACTCCAAGACCCATTTTTTTACGTAACCATAGCCCAATATTATCTAATATCACGTTTTCATCAGCAGAATCAACAAACCTTAGTTTTGGAAATATTCCAGGTTCAAATAATACCGAGATATTGTTCTGATTAAATACAAGTAACTTTTTCTTTGGCCCTAATGGAGAAACTTCATTGAGTAAATTTTCTACTGATTTTGATAGACTTGCTCCTGAAAATTCTTCAATTGCTAATAAAATAGTTTTCATTAATTCTCGCTCACCAAAGTTTGTAGAGCCTTCTAAGTTTTTTGAAAATACATGATGAATATTTACGTATATTTTATTTCCTACAACCTCGAATGAGATTGGACTATTTGTTGTATTTTCTTTTGAAGGATTAACAGGTTCTATCCACTGTTCAAATGGGTAGAGATTAACTTTAATTTCGAATATAGCTTCTGCAGAAATTACCCTGTTAATTTCTGCAGAAAATTGCCAGATCCAATATGCTATCATATCTACAATTTGGCCATATATTGGATGCATTTGAGAACTTGTAATCCAAACTTTCCAATCATTTCCTTCTACAATGTAAGCTATATTATCGTTTGAAATCCTTGGTGGTACAAATATTGGAATTCCACTATCTTCGTAAACCGACACAACTTCTGTTATATCCCTACCGTTTGGTAAAGGAACCCCATGTGGTCTAATCATTCTATGGGTTTCTTCTATTAAATCCCTTCCCTCACCAACTGAAAAATAAACAGAATTTGGAGCTACTTCATCAGATAAATAAAAACTCTTGTCGTTAAACCTATAAATACTATATGTATCTAAAAAGCCCATTGAAAAAACTTTTGAATTATTATTTAAGTTATTATGTGCTTTTGCATACTTATATAGATGAAGTGGATCCCCTCCCTCTAAGAAAGCAACTATTTCTAAATCGCTAACTGACATCAAAAGGTGAGTTTCATCTACCAGTCTATTTAATCCTAAGGACATAGATCTACCAGCAGGCTGTAGTAATATTAATGTAAAGACATCTTTTAGACTTGGATTTTTCTCTTTAAGATGTTTTTTTACTTCTAAAGCTCTTCTTTCGAAATATTGATCAAATTGAATGTTTCCGTCATACACTATACTTGGATCATAGTTTTCAAAATCATCAGTATGCATTTGAACATACATTAATTTATCGCTATCAAAAGTAAACATTCTCTCCTCAAAAAACGGCTTCTCCTCATTTGAAAAAGGAGGCAACATATTTTTTGCCTTTTTAATACCCATCCTGTTAAGTAAGTCATCGGTTGTAGACCATAATTTCCTTTTAAAACTATTTTCCAATTCATCTACAAAACCATGCTTTAAAGCGATTTTTATTAGTGCGTGTCTAAGTGTACCTAACAAATCACAAGGCATCGAAACTACAATTTTGTTTTCATGTCGTAAAAATGGCTTTTGATGTAATAAATGATTGTCTTTTGAATATTCATTGAAATCTACATCACCAAAATGTATAAGGAACTCTTCAATACATTGAATGTCAGCTTCTTTTTCATTTAATAAACTTTCAATTTCTTCTATATTTAAAGTCACTGCTTTTTTTAGTTCCACTTCAATTTTTGGATGTGGTAACTGGATTTCTTTTTGAACTACTTTACTTTCAACTCCATAATTTAAACTCGCCTTTTCAGCCATGGTATTACTTATAACTAAAAATAAAGTAGCAACATTGTAAGCCTCTTTGTAGAAATCCTCATATTCTGGTTTGTATTCACTGAGAAAAATTGACTTTAATAAATGTTTTAAAATGAATGTACCTTGCTCTGTAATTCCAGGAAAAACAGTATAACTCCCCCCAAAAAATGCAATAGATTCTGTAAACATCTGTTCAAATGGATCTTCATATACTGAAACACCATCGAGACCGTATAAACTCCCGTTATAAATAGACTTTATTCGAGACTTTGAAATGTTGGGTTTTTTCTCTATATATTCACAAGAACAAATAGTAAATGCCATTGCCTCAAACCTCATAAGTTTGTTTGCATTCATTGGCATTAACTGGCATGCTGAATTTATAATTAGTAAACTGAATACATCATAATTTTCTATTGTCGCTTTTAATTTTTGAAACATATAATCACCTTTCATTAGGAACAATTAATTGTTTAAAAATCTTGAAAATTAAGCACTGACCCCATCTAAAATAATCGGGCAAGTGCTTATAATATCAGTTAAACATTATTTGGTAATTAACTTTATGGTATCATATTTATTAGACAAACTTCACTTAAACCCCACAAATTTTTACATTTTTTTCTGATATTTCATTATGCGAAAAGGAATAAATGTAGTTATTTTCGGACATTTCTTTCCTTCAACATTTAATAACTAATAAAAGGCTCACTATTAATTCTTATATCAGATGTGTAATACAAATTAAAAAATAAAAAGATCCAGATATATACCATCTGGATCAAGTAATTATGACTGAAATAAATTAATGGTGAAAAGGTTACTTTTCACCATTAACTTTGATAAAGTAATTTATTTATGTTTTCCCATAATCCATATATCTGGAATTTTTTCTAAATTCTACCTTCTCCAATATCCTCCTCCCTCTTCCTTTGATAAATTCACCTCAGTGTCCCCGTCTCCATCAATCCATATTTCAGATCCGTCTGGTAAAGTGCGGATGTGAGGATCTACAAATTCTAAACCTTCGCTTGAAAATTCAAGAGAATTTAAAGCATCTAAATTCATTCCCTCTAACGCATCTACCGCTTCCGCAATTGCTCCTATACCTAAGAATCCTACCCCTAACATTAATCCACTTTTTACTACTTTTTGAGGATCTTCATTTATGATACCTTTTGCAAAATTAAAGCTGTGTCGAATTGGAGCAGTCAAAATAGCAAAACTACCATCAATAATCTTATCTTCAAGTGTCGATTTTTTTATTTGTTCATGTTTCCTTATCTCCACGTCACATTTGTTTATTTCTGCAAAAATGCTATTCTTTATTTTTTGACAATGAAGTTCGATACTTTTAAGATAAGATAGCCTATGATTATATATCTTCTTAAAATTTTTCTCATAACCAAATTTTTCAGATTCACTTTTAATGATTGCCATTGTCTTAGTAGCATTTTCCTCTTGGTGATTATAATAGTTTATCGCATCATAAAGAGATTGTTTAAACCATATTATTTTTTTTATTTGTCTAAGTGCATCTCCCTTAATTCGCAAGTAATCACTTTTATAGTAACCAAATCCCTCTGGTTCCGAATTTGAATCATTCTTTGTAAGTGTATAGTTCATAAATGCCTTGGCTTTAATATCAATATAATTAAAGTAGGTTGTATACGTTTTATCCATTTTTATGTATATTTTCTGTAAGTGGGATATTTTAGTAGTTGAGTATTGTTCATTTTTGTAATATCTATTTACTTTTCTTTTATAGTAGGATCTGACCTGGAATTTTTTTATAGTATGTATAGTTCCGATAAAAAAAACAATGAACAATACAGCAAATAAACTTATTATATAAAAAAGTTCTTTTGATGATAGATTAGCCAATTATTTTTCCCTACCTCTCCATAGCTAAATATTTTATGAGACTATTAATAATTTCCTCCATAAGAGTATCATATTCCAACAATATCTATCAAAGAAATATAAAAAAGATAGGGTTATTTGTGAGGCTATTTCAAGATGCAAAAGGGTTGAGAAATACGGAGGAGATTTAGATTTCCATTATAAGCAAGATAAGGGACTCTCTTTACTAAATAAACTTTCCTACAGCAAGAGAGTTGCTGAATTATCAGAGAACCAAGGCATTCGAGATCTATAAAATGAAAGCAAAGGGTATATACCCATCTATGAAAAGTACAATATCGCTCTACAGAGATATTACTTAATTCTTGGAATACCAAAATAATAAATATTAATTTCGATAAACCAGTAAGTTTAGGCAGGCACTCGATGTCTGCTTTCTTATTACATGTTTACTTTTCCCGATTGTGTCAAGTCTACTGGTGTGGGATAAACTTCGTCTACCTTTACCTCCCGCTATAATCATTCGATTGAGGGTTTGATTAATATTTATCTTTTTGCTCGCCATATATTTTTATGTGGCTTTTGTTTGGCACTTCTCGAAAAGTATGATATGGTGTTTTTTTCTTCTTTTTATTAATAGGATACCCCAATTCTTTTAAAATCTCGTCTATCCGTAATTCATAATGTGTATATTTTTCATTATTTATTGATGCAAGTTTAATCTTCTTTTTAAGTTACGTTAATTCTTCATGTAATTCAGTCTTATTATTTTTTTGGTTGATTAAATTCTTACACTTTTTAATTTCATCTTCCGATACCTTAGCAATCTCTTTTAATAGATTCTCCTTATATACTTTGTGTAACTTTCTGACCATTACAACTGATTTATATTTCAATCCTTTTGGTTGACCAATATACACTGTATCTTTCCCTTGCTTCTCAGGTAACTTAATCTGATTTCTTCTATGTTTTCCTCGATTTATTTTTTCCACATTAGCCCTATAATGAATACTGGAGATTTCTTCACTATTCGCTTTTCTTAGTTGTGCAAGTATAAAATAATCCTCTAAAACCTCTAAACAAAGAGCTGGTACAACCTTTTGATCTTTAGTCTTAATTAAATAAATAGAGCTTTTCATTCAACCACCCCCAACTCGAATATTCTTACCAGTATACTAAATTAATTTAATTTTACCATTATTTTTAAAATCAGTCCCGAATTCATTCAACTGGTCGTCTATTCCATAAGGTGTGAAAATAATGATACATCCTAAAATCACAATTTAATACTTTTGGTATATCTCACTATAGAAGTTTCGAATCCTATGATTTTGCGACACAATACCTGTACGATTTGAAGCATTTAAAATTAATTGTTCTAACACATTTTCCCCCGCTAATAATGTTACTGTTATAATAGTTTTATATCCCACTAACCAAATTTCAAGAAAGGAAGAGTTAGATGAAATATGAATATGAAGACCGTGCAATAGCATTTTTAGATTTTCTTGGATTTAGGAATATTGTTTCCAAGACTATCGTTTCTGCCAACGAGCGTATTAACCTATTATCAACACTACAAAATATCGCTAATTCCCTTACAGTAAATCCAAGTCAAGAAGAAGAGGAAGAATTCTTTAGAAAATATGAGGAGAGTTCAGGGAGTAAACTTGACGATCCAGAAGATATTATGAGGAATCATCCAATGTTAAACGATCCTAAATTTATTGAAACAGTAAATTATTTTGGAGATGATGAAGATACAGATCTCTCAACCATTGATAGAAAAGTCACAATTTTTTCGGATAGTATTATCATATCCTATCCAATTGATAGAATGTATGCATTATTATTTGAAATTCAGCATGTAGCACAGGTGCTTTCAACATGTGGGTATATGGTTAGAGGTGGCATCACATTTGGCAAACTTTATCACAGTGAAAGTATTGTCGTTGGACCTGCAATGATAGAAGCCTATGATTTAGAAAGTTCTGAAGCCGATACTCCAAGGATAATTTTAAACAAAGAATATCTGAATAAAGCGTCAGAATATAATGACCAATATAAGTTATATGTTGATTTCATGAAGTCAATTAAATTAGATGAAGACGGTTATAACTTTATTGATTTTACTGTACTGGCCGCACCTGGCTCATTTAATATATTAGGCGAAAGAATCAATAAAGATTTAGAAGAAATTGCAATTAAGTTAGAAGATAGTGGTAACTCTGCTGAATCAATTAAAAAGTTAAATAACTTAAAAGAAAAAAATGAATGGGCAAAACGGTTAATTGAACCACTCCTAACTTAACCTTTAAAAAGGATTTTTTTATCCCTAAGCTAAAAAAATCCTTTTTTCATAATTCTTAGTTATGAAGTCAGTTGTAAATTTCACCAGAAATAAGAATGAGAGTTCACATCATTTTGAAAGAAAACAAGCGATTCTAAACTTTATACATAACTTTTATAACCGATTTAATAAGAGTTTTGTAAATCTACTTTACAATTTAACAGGAAATGAAAAAATGTAGGTTACTTGAAGGATCTGCCTGTATTTTTTATCTATTACTCTTCCGAAATTCATCTCTAACTAAAGCATATTTTATAACTCTACCAAAAAATGATTTCATTTCTTCATCCGAGAATTGTATATTTTTCGAGTTCTCAAACCTACCAAGAAATACTCGGTTCTTGTCATAAAGCAATTCTGGAGCATGCATTTTTATATACTCGATAACCAACGACTTTTTTACACTTCCTTTATTTCCATTTGTTAATTTCCCATCATGCCATATTACATATCCAATGTCTCCATCCTTTTTGATAAACCTATCTAAATTAAGTTGTAAGGAGTTATGACTTTTTTCAAAGTCATCTATAGCGATTACTAAAAAGCTATGCCCTTTTGGATTACCAAAAACAGGATGGTTCTCCGCTTTCATTTGTCCCAAAACTGCCATACTAATGATTTGAGTATTGTTTTCATCATCTTTTATTAGTACATATCTGTAATCTCCTATCCAGCTTCCACCTGCAACATTTCCGAAACGTGCATACCTTATCCCCCCATCTTTTATTACTTTTACTCCTTGGTAAATACCAGGGGGGATAGTGTCTCTTGAATCTTGAAGACAACCAGATAGATTCATAATAAACTCTTGAAGAGAAGGGTCTGTTCCTTCTCCTATCCAGACATTATCTAAAAATTGCTGATATATTTCTTTCTTTCTTAAAAATTCAAAATTAGGTCTTTCCCAAATATACGGTTCATTCATGTTATATTCTAAAGTATTATTTTCAAGTAATTCCTGATATGTTGGAATCTTAGCCAAAGAGACATATTGATCCTCCTTTTCATTCCATCCATACCATTCCATCTTATTACCATTTGTAAGTACAAGAGCATCTGCCAGTACAATCTGATCGTATCTTACTGCTTGTTCAAAAACATCATCTGTTAATTCTACATTAGGGCTTTTACATTCAATAAGAATAACAGGATACAAACCATCCTCTTCTTTACGATATACGATTATATCCGCTCTACCCTTAGCCCCCTTTTTAAAATACGTCATAGGTTCTTCGAGCATAATCATTTCTTTTGGAACTTTCAATTTGTCTTGGAGAAACGAAACCATTCTTTGCCTAACAACCTCTTCAGGTGTTTTGAGAATTAAAATATTTCTTATTGGGTCAAGAAAACACTGCTTATTCTTCCTTTTATATTCAACAGGAAGAGGGTACTTATCAAGTAACATTAAGCTTACCTCCATTAATTGTGATAAAACTCCTCCAGTTTTAAAATATTTTTGTGTAATTTTCTATATTCGACTTTTAATTCCTCTAATTTAATAGTTCTCCTTTTTCATATGCATTAATTATTTGATCCGTTAAAATATCTTTACTTTTAGTTAAAGTTATATATTGAGTGATTTGTTCCGTTTGAAACCTTTGATAGACTTCTTGGCGTGATGGATTTTTAAATCCTGATTTTTGCTTACCTCTCGGTTGTGACTTAACTATTATGTTCTCTATCTTTTGAATTCCATCATTAATAACTTCATTTGTAACTGTATATCTCCCCTCTTTGTATTGATTTAAAACTGTCTTCATTAATGCTGATACAGTAGTTCCAGCCTTTTTACTATTATCGTAATACCATTCATACAACTCTTTGCTCATATTTATATTAATCCGCTTCATCATTGCAACTCCCCATAATTATCTATTAAGGTGATTATATACCAAATATTTCAAGCGTCAATTCCACTAAAAATACATCAAAATGATGTATCTAACACTTTTAAAAAAATAATAACCGAATATATAGATAATATATTTCTTTATATTTCAATAGAGTGTACTAACCATAGATAGTCTCTTACCCATCTACTAATAAAATAGTTAATTATCAGTTTGTCATAAAATACTTTTATATACAAAATAGACAAATCTTTAAAAGATTTGTCTATAGCTATTACCAAATTTAAAAATGAAATTTTTGTTGATAAAGTCATCATTTATTCCGAAAAGGCTTCTTTTCTCCAATAATATTATTTAAGATTTGAGTTCATAGTCATATGAAAATCACTTAAAAATAGAATCATTCATTTGCGAGTATTTGATAAATAATTTCAAACACTTGTTTAAAAGATTCATAACCTATAGTATTGTATGGCTCTTTATTATCAAGTATATATTGTGCAAACTGATTTTTAGAAAGAGCCTTATTATGATTTTGGTTGTCTATTTCAAAGACTTCACTATCAATTATTTGAATTGAATCTTCTCCGCACTTATTTCTACTTCTACATATAAGTCTATTTTCCGCATCTATACCCAATAGTTGATTGAATTCATTCCCTATAAATAATCTTCTTGAATTCTGATCAATAGTCTTTATTTCATCATCGGTATAATAATGTTCAATTGAAATTAGTGGGGTCTCCTGCCTATGCGTAGGAATAGGAAGCGTAAATGAATATACATTATTTCCCCAATCTTTAAAAGTATCTCCATTTTCTAATGATGCTTTGTTGATTATCTTTGGCTCGTCTCTGTCAAATATTGCAATTATTTTGGAAGCATTATATACCTTACTTAGTGACGAACACAATGAAAGTAGGTTTGCACTCCCCATCTCTTCATCTTCAAATTGTAAAAACAGAAAAGTATCTTGAAGAAATTCTCCATTCTCTCTAAATTTCGTTAATGCTCTTTTTAGGTGTTTCCAATCCGTCTTTCCCTCTGTTATTATTAAATGTTTATTATTTGTATTTACCTTTTCTTTCAATATATTAATATTAAAAGCCTCTTTTACAATTTTTTCATCTGACCAATCATAAAATTCTCCTAAAGGCGGAATAAAAATAGTTCCGTCATTTTCTTTTTTCATAACGATTACCTTATCATTTATTCTATTTTCATTGTGAATAATGAATGGGGAATGTGTTGAGATAAATATTTGTGAACCTTGTTCCTCACTTGGGTTAGTAAAAAGTTGTTGAAAAAAACTTAAAACTTTTTTCTGCCAATCTGGATGTAGACTTATTTCAGGTTCGTCTATTAAGATTAAAGCTCCATTTGTACTCTGTCTATCCTTTAATAGAAAACCGCCTCTGAAAACTATTTGTTTTTCTCCTGAACTTAGGTTTTCTATCGACATTTCCCTTTCAAATTCTTTAAAATAAACTTTTAAGCTACCATCTTCTGCACGTACACCACTAATTTTCTTATTAGGAAACATAGTCTCAAAAGCACTAATAAATCTTTTAAATCTTATTCCCTTAACATCATCAGGTGGTGCTTCTCCAGGGTTTTCATCAACCCATTTTCTCAAATCATCATTATCTTGTGAATTTATATCAATAAAAAGTTGTGTAATATCGTCCGCTAATCCACTATTGGACTTTATACTTTGATTTACTTCTTCATCAATTACTTTAGCAGTAATTGCATGAATCATACTTGGGTTAAAGTTAATTTCAGTTGTAGAATACAAACTCTTTACAATTTTTTTATATTGAGATTTATTTAAAAAGTGATCTCCTATTCTTATAAAATCTTCTCCCTGTTTATTCATAAAAGAAAGACTATGATTATAGTGATTTGAGAAATCCAGAGTTACTTTAGCCTCTTGTGAAATTATCTCAGTATTTCTAAATTCGTTTGAAAACTCCTGTTTTAGTATCTCAATCTCCCGATCATTAAATATTAGAGTGAATATTCTCTTTTCACTCCTTAATGGTAAACTGTCATAATGTGAGGTTGTTGTTGTAAAATCAAATATTAAGTTTAATAGAGTAGTTTTTCCTGTTCCATTTTCTCCTGCCAAAATAATCGTATCAACAACTTCGCCATTTTCGTTGGTAAAGTCAAAAGAAATATTGCCGAAAATACTATGGTTTTCTAAATCTATTCTTTTTATCTTCATATATATAACCCCTTTTTATAAATTCTCAATATTTCTTCTCTAAAGTATTTACCAATTCATTACTATTCTTATATGTAAAACTATTATTGAGACCTGTATATGAACCACTATTAATCCTATTATACCAATTAACTCACTTTACACGTTATATCATTTGACTCACCCTATTGATACAGATAGAAGACTGTCTCTTTCCTCACAAATGCTCCTAATGATTTTAATGACATCTCAAAACAATCAAAAAAAGGTTTTGAGATGTTGTTTTTATAAAACCCAATAACTATAGTTTTGGGCTACAACACTTTTAACTATGTAAAGGTTTGACTTTGACTATATTTGACTTTTATAATTACCTTATTATACATATGAGGTGATAAACATGAACCGAAATTTAGTATCAGTAAAAAAAATTGAAGAATTAGAAAAATGGAGACTACAATGTATTGATTGAAGGGTACGATGCTGAACAGGATCGTGATTTTAATGAAATTATTACTGTCCAAGAGGGAAGTTTTTTAAGAGGAGCCTGTATAGACCCTAAAAGAAAGCCACTATCTAAGGGATGCATTAGCCAGATACGATTGATTGTGTTTGATGCCATTCATAAGAGAAAAGAAGGGTACTAAAAATGATTGGTATTAACCAAAAGGAGAAGGAGATCAATTGTTAGTCGGATCTCCTTTTCATTTTTCATATCGGAAGAATAAGAATTTTCTCCATTAATATCTCTTAGTATTTTTATCTATTAATCTTTCGAAAATCGTCTCTAACTAAAGCATATATTATGATTCTACCAAAAAATGATTTCATGTCTTCATCTGAGAATTGTATATTTTTTGAGTTCTCGAATCTACCAAGAAACACTCGGTTTTTGTCATCAAGCAATTCTGGAGCATGATTTTTTATATACTCAATAACCTCTGAGTTTTTTGCACTTCCCTTTTTACCATTTGTTAATTTACCGTCATGCCAAATTACATACCCGATATCTCCATCCTTTTTTATAAACCTATCTAAATTAAGCTGTAAAGAGTTATGACTTTTTTCAAAGTCATCTATAGCGACTACTAAAAAACTATGCCCTTTTGGATTACCAAAAACGGGGTGGTTCTCCGCTTTCATTTGTCCCAAAACTGCCATACTAATGATTTGAGTATTGTTTTCATCATCTTTTATTAGTACATATCTGTAATCTCCTATCCAGCTTCCACCCGCAACATTTCCGAAACGAGCATACCTAATCCCCCCATCTTTTATTACTTTTATTCCTTTTGTAAATACCAGGGGAAATAGTGTCTATCGAATCTTGAAGACAACCAGATAGATTCATAATAAACTCTTGAAGAGAAGGGTCTGTTCCTTCTCCTATCCAGCCATTATCTAAAAATTGGTGATATATTTCTTTCTTTCTTAAAGATTCAAAATTAGGCCGTTTCCAAATATACGGTTCACTCATGTTATATTCTATAAGTATTCTTTTCAAGTAATTCCTGATATGTTGGAATCTTAGCCAAAGAAACATATTGCTCCTCCTTTTCATTCCATCCATACCATTCCATCTTATTACCATTTGTAAGCACAATAGCGTCTGCAAGTACAATCTGATCATATCTTACCGCTTGTTCAAAAATGTCATCTGTTAATTCTACATTAGGACTTTTACATTCAATGAGAATAACAGGATACAAACCATCCTCTTCTTTCCGATAAACAATTATATCTGCTCTACCCTTAGCCCCCTTTTTAAAATAGGTCATTGGTTCTTCGAGCATAATCATTTCTTTTGGAACTTTCAATTTGTCTTGAAGAAACGAAACCATTCTTTGCCTAACAATCTCTTCAGGTGTTTTTAGAATTAAAATATTTCTTATTGGATCAAGAAAACACTGTTTATTCTTCCTTTTATATTCAACAGGAAGAGGGTACTTATCAAGTAACATTTAGCTTTCCCCCATTTACGTGATAAAGCTCCTCGAATTTTAAAATATCTTTGAAGATTTTCACATCCACTAAAATCTTTATTATTATTATTTTCATAAATTATTCAAAGTCCATTTATATTCACCCTTACAGATAGCCTTTCATTTTCGTACTCATAGCTCCTGTTACGTAAAATAATAATTAATACTTCTATAAGGAGGTAATATTATGTTTGTATCCACATTTCTTACAAATCGTACTAACTATTATTGATTTTTCTTTATTAGGTGTTAAATATAAAACCTTGTGTAAAACTTTTTTATGTTTCTTTGTGCATTGTCTAATACATTTTCTCTCTTGAAAAATATACGTTTTAGTATTTGTATGTTTTAAATAAATTTCAAAAATTAAAAGAATAGTAGCTATGATGGTAAGTAAATCAGAATTTAGTGGAGTAACTTTAAAGGTAAATATATATATTGTTCCATTAAAATATGCATGTAAAAAAATAAAAGTGAATGTACCTATAATTACATAGAGTAAAACCCTAATAATTTTTATATCAACATATGTAAGTATATTATTATATGCTGAATAGCAAATTGCCAATATACTCAATATATACGAAAACTTAGCTATAAAGGGGCTACTGTTCTCATATGTGAAATCAGATAAAAAAACAAAAAACCATAGAGATCCAATAATAGTAATTAAAATACATTTTAAATATTTTCTTGGGTATTTAAGTATTTTTAATAAAATAATAAACATAAATATATAACCAAATAAAAACTTAATCCATTGAAAATTAGGAAGAAATAACTCATTTATATACTGAACGATTTCTCTACTTAATACAAATTGATAATCACTTAATAATACTAAAAAAACACCTGATACTATCCAAGCTACTTGAAGACCTATAAAAAATAGTCCTGGGATAATTAATGATAAAATTATTGTGTTCTGAAATATTTTCATTAGAATTTCCTTTGCTTTTTATTAGAATCTTTTTTTGTGTAGTTCATAAATATACCTTGATAACTTTTTTCTTGTGGGTAGTCTACCTCATTCCCTATATTAGCGGAAATTTCAAAGCTATTTGCAAATTTCTAAATATCTACGAATTAAATTTACAGCCTTTTCATCCTTAGTTGGAAGGTGCATTGAAGAGCCAGAATAAATTACTATTGGTAAAGAAGAAGGCGAGTTTAAAGGCTTATACTTATATACAATATGAGATCTTCCACCCTTCGGCCCATACAATTCTTGATATTCCTCTAAGGAAAACTTGTCCTTATGCCAATTTAAGATAGTTGCCCAAACTTTACCTATACCTAATATATGTTTAACTTTTCGCTCTTTCGAAATCTCCTCAATTGCATTAATTGCAAGTTTTGTAGGCTTCAAGGAATATATCCATTTTTCTTGAAGTTCTCTCGACAAATTCCACCTTGCTGAATGAAATGGAAAAAATTCGATTGTGTGCAAAAATCCAATATCTTCACCCATGATTATCTTACACTGATTGAACTTCGTACTTCTCCATTTCTGATTACCTTGTAAAAGATTAATTTCACCTTGTAAGTAATCTTTCTTATTCCAAGTTAAATGTCTTTCTTTTATACGATTATTTGATAGTGTCCTTACACTCTCAATTGGTGATGTAGGAAAAAGTGGTTTTAGACTCTCTACACTAATCTGTCCTGGATTTATTAGAGGTACAAGAACATCATTTGACATATCCTCATGTAAATATCCGTAGAAAGGTTCTGGAAAAAAATCGAATTGAAACTTCTTTCTAATATGTTGAGGTATATCTCCGAATTCATCAGTATAGTTTATTATGTCACTATTTTTTTTGGATTTAAAAAAGTCAATCCAGTATTCGTTTAATTCACTTAAAGCTGTTCTATTCATCTAAATAATCTCCTACAAATTTAGAATTATTAAATTACCCCATATTTTCCTATTTCGATTCTCTGGCATTCTCTCACCTTTTTTTCGATCTACTTTTTCGCTTTATTAAACTCTTTCTCTTGTAATCTCTAAATTCATCCCTAATTAGGGCATATTTAACCAGCCTACCAATAAATTCTTTTACGTCTTCTTCGTTCCAATCAAACTGTCGTGAATTATCTAACAAGCCAAGTTCTATTTTTCTATCATCATTCAGCAGGTTAGGTTCCTTCCTTTCAATAAAATCAAGGACTTCTGCAAACTTTACCATTCCACTCTTACCCAAAATAAGTCTACCGTTATGAGCTACCTCAACTGAATGTCCATTTACTTTAACAAAATCCTTAATGAATAATTGTAATGAATTGTGGCTGTACTTGTCATTATCAATGGCAACAATTAGATATCCGCCCAATATTGCAAAACTAACAATTTGATGACTTCCTTTTTTATCTTCAACGATTATGGAACGGTACTCGCCAGTCCAATCATATCCTGCTACATTTCCAAACTTTGTATATCTCACACCTATATCCTCTATGTACCTTACCCCATACAACTCCTTATAGGGGATTTTCACAGTATCATCCCAGAAAAGCTCATTTAGATTTATGATAAAGGAATACAATTTCTCGTCTGTAATCCCAAGAAAGTGACCATTATAAAAATCCAAGTCTTCCTTTTTATAAAAATCTTTAAATTCCCTTCTTTTATAAGTAAAAGGCACAGAAGTGATATATTTATAATTACTCGTATTGACTAAATCAATGTAATTAGGCAACTCTTGCAACAGCACATAACATTCAGATTTTTCATTCCAAGTTTCAACGTACAGCTCAACGCCGTTAGTAACTGCAACAGTGTTAGCATATAAAACTTCTTCATAATCATACACCTGGTCAAATACATCGTCTATCAACGGCGTAGTCTTGGATTTACACTCAATAATCAAGATAGGAACTCTGCTATTATTTTCAATTGTGTAGACGATTATGTCAGCTCTTCCTTTTGCCTTCGGAACAAAATAAGACATAGGTACTTCTACCTCAATCATATCCTTTGGTACACCTTTTTCCATAATCAGATATTGGACAAACTTTTGCCTTACCACTTCTTCTGGTGTTTGTAATATAAGTTTCTTTCTTATCGGATCAAAGATGTATTTCTTGCGGTTTCTTTTGAATATTTTCAATGGAGCATACATATCATTTTTTAGCATAAAGACACTTCCTTTATTGACAAAAAAATACAAGTCTTTATTAAATTTTATCACATAAGCAAAAATACCTATACAAAACTGTATAGGCATTTTAATAAATGAACATTAATGATGGTAAATATAACTACTGAAAAGAAGTATTATTTATGTTGTCAGTTTCAAAGTTTGCTTAACGTAACAATGTGGGTTTTCAACTTTCAAAAAGAAAATAAGCAAATCGAATCTCTATACATAACTTTTTAACGTCATTTTTATTCAATATTACCTTGTGTATTCAGGAATTTATTTAAAGGGGCGTAGGCTGTTTATTGATTTGATTTATCATCTGAATCATTTTCTTCTGGATCTTCCTTGACTCATTATCAAGTAACACATATTCTTCCTTTGAAATATAATTCTCCATGACTGAAATATCCAACCAAGAATTAGTTTCAACCGTACTTGCAATCCCAATGTTAAGATAATAATATATTTCCCCTGGTGAAGAGATATTTTTTGTTCTAAGCAAGTTTTCATATATCGAATTACTTGAACGTATTATCTGATCAATTAGATTATCATGTTCAATTTCAAAAGGAACTTTTTTCACCATGTTTCTTATATTCCCCTGAAATAAACGGACTTCTTGATAAATAGCTGAATCACTATTAATTACATTTAAGGATTGTTCGAATGGATAAATTTTATTTGGTTCTACTTCGTTTATTGGAAGCTCTTCAACTTCCTCCATCAACCGAATAACCATTCTCTTAATTTCTAATGCAAGTTCCTGTAGTTTTTTATATACTTGCTCCGTTATAGTTTCTAATCCAAACAATAAATGTAAGTAAGACTGACATTTTGCCAATTTACATAATCCAATATCGTAGTGATGGAACTCTCTTTCATAGTAATAGTTGCCATTCCCTTCCGCCAGATTGCTACACAATGCACAACTTGCTTTACGTATATCAGCTTTCATGAATTCGTTAGAAGAAGGGAGTCTATCGAGGATTGAATACATACCTTTGCGGAATAATAGTGCCTTTCTATAAGCGGTTAAATCTCGTACATCCTTCAAGTATTCTTTTTTTAGTGACATAACATTTCATTCTCCTTTTACTGTCTCTTTAATGGTCACGATAATGAACGTGATGGCTCTTTATAACAGTTGCTCTTATGTGGATTATAATTGAGGGGGAAACATTGATGAATCATTGATGCTTTAATTATACGGGGAAATGTTATTATTGAATCTACTGTAATTACTCAACCATGTTCGAGCTTTTTAAGCTCCCAAAATAGGCGTGTAACATTTTGATTACTTGTATTCGTAGCTCTTCAATATCATATAGACAATCCATAAGATCAGGAGGCAACTCCTTAAACTGATTAAGGAGCTTCTCCAAATCTTTTAAATGGTCTTTTACCTTATTAAAATTCCGATTCTGAATTTTTATATTTAATTGTCCTATTCCAGAAGCGATCAAAGAAGGGACTTTAACCGCTATCTCATATGCTCTTCACCAATCTTTATCACTTATTTCTAAATCGACATCATCTACCAACAAATAAATAGACTGCATTAAATCAGTTGAACGTTGGTACAAATGTGATTTACTATAATCATCTACTTTAAAATTCTCTCCTTTAACACCTACTGTACTTTGATTTCTTTTAACTAAACCAATAGTCATCTTTAAAAGCTCCACAGCCTTGACTCTTAGTCGTCTGGAAACTTCAAAAGGTAGAAATCCTCTTAAAGAAGCTAATTCTAAAAATGCACAAACCTCATTAATACTTCCTATCGCTTCATTCAAATGGCTTAATTCCTTGCAAAATATTTTGTAGCATGGCTTTCAGCAAGATTTGTTGTAATACTGAAAGCTGTCTTCCTAATATTCTCATACAAGACAATATCGTAGGACTCACACAAAACCCCATAAATCTCCTTTACAAAACTTAGTGATTTTTCATATACCAACACCCCATTTACACTTTGACTACTTTTCTTCTTAATTGTTTTCAATATATCTCACTCCTCTATCCTTCTTGACAATAAGCACTTGCGGGGCGAAAAGTAAAATAACTACGTAGTTGCTTGTTAGAAGTAGTTCTAACGTCAAGCTGAAACTCATAAGCTACATCTTTTAAATCTGAACGGGAGAATAAATTTGGATGATCAGAGTGTAGATATAAGGAGAATGGTAGGTATGCAGGAAGGAACACACCCTTATTGAAAAACTTCTCAGTGGAGATTTTCGAGGTAATAAGAAAAGGAATCTTATATTTGAAAGTGATCCTTGATAATACAGGAATTAGGTTTGAAGAATGAAAATAATCTGTATGGCTATCCCATATAACAAATTTCATTTCAGGATTTTGGTCTAATGATTGAGATATAAGTTGAAGACAATCATGTGGCTGTTCTGAAGGGGAGGATACGATCTCTGTATTTGTTATATGAGATTCAACTTGGGATTGGAATGAGGAAGATAGTGATTCAATCGCTTCATGTTCAATTTCAGCTATTGAAGTGAAATTATGAGGATTCTGCCTGAATAGCATTCGGCTCAAAATTATATCTTTCATGGAAAATGGTGGCTGTTCTTTCTGAACAATCAATACATGTGATCCTTTATTGATAAACTGCTCATATAATTGATTAACAAATGCATCCTTCAAGTATTGGTCATGGTATTCGAGTAAATATATGCCCCTCTTTTTCATTCCTTCGTAAATTAAGTTGAAGTCTTGATAGCTTGTTTGGTTAGAATGTGTTTGTGGTTTCACTATTAATTTCTCCTTTGTTATAAGTTATCTTGTTAATAATCTTAGTTTATTATCTTTTGCAATACTTTAAAACAGTATTTCGGTTCGAGTATGTCTGAGGTCAGTGGCGTATATATTACATTTTTTGTTAATGCAATTGTGACCCCTCTCAACTTGGTCAAAACATAACCCTATATTACGTAACAAAAAACTACATTTGCGGTTCTAAATTGCAAAAAACATTGGTGTTCTGCAATTTCTCCTTTGCAATTTCAATAAGATTCTTTCGATATCAATTGAAGAAGATATAACTTTTAACTGACAAGCTATGCTTGTTGATTGAGACTCCAACCAGCAAATTGTAGCTGTCATTTTCAATGCGTATTCGTACGAGTGTAGTGCCGTTTCCTATTGGGGTAACATTTAATAGTCGCTTACGCTTAGAAGTTCATAAAGGTATCTGCATCTCTCCAAAATCCATGGTATCCAATTTCGTTTTTATCAGCGGCCGCAATTGTTGTAATAGTCGTTCGTTTGGAAAGAAGAACTGCAACAAGAGTAGGCAATCCTAATGAAAGTTGTAAATTTACCTATCTATATAAAGAAGCAATCTATGAATCATACAACTTTTTAGATTCAATATAGAATTCAATCAATATTGAGAGGTTAAACGGAAAATCTCCAATATCAATGAATGCTTTGACCGCTTGATATACTACAATACTTTCCAATAATCCAATTAGATTGCAGTATCCAATAGTATTCATAAACTCAATACATGGCTTCCGTTATAACAGGGGGTAGAATTTTTCCATTGCCTCCCACATAAGATAATTTCCACTTCTATCGGGAAAAATTAAATTTTATCTCGTATTCCAAATTGTATTTTAATGGGATGATCAGCAATTACTTAGGGTTGGAATACCAAAACCTTCCAATAGAGTATTTTGCAGGTTTGACTGATGGTTAAAGCATTATGTTTATATCCATATGGCGAGAGATGCTTATGGGCTTTTATTTTTTTGTTTATTAAATGTCGTATTCCGCTCATGCATTCTAATAGAGTCTGCATAATGTCTAATTGCGGAATACTTATATCCTTTATTCGAAAGCAGTAAACTAATGAGAGTAGCTTCAAATAGATAGTCGATCTAATCGAAATATACCGATCAACCTTTAGCAATTTTCATTAAATTGGTTGTTGTAGTTTGGTGAACAAATACCTTTTTCTTTAATCACATCATACGAACAACAGATACAACAAATGGATTGAAGAATGCAAAACCATCGATTGCTCTTAGTTGGCAGGCTACCACTTTGGCAAAACATCTTTACCACATATTAAGTAAAAAAGACAAAATGAAAAGCCAACATTATAAGTTGGCTTATAAAAGATGCTCCATTGATATTGGTTTATTTTAAAATGATTCTCTGCCACTCGTTTTTGTATCCTTGTGACTCTATAAAGGACTGGCAGGCCTTAATGATTTTTGAAAAATTCCCCTTGTCGATTTCCCCTAATTGACCTCTTATCTCCTTCTTTTGAATAGACTCCCTTCCTTCACTTAAAGCTACATTGATAGTAGCTTTTACAATCTCTACTTGTTCCTCAAATTTCGTTTTCTTTTTATTTGTTTCAGTTTTCCTTTTATTAACATTCATCATTTCTTTTTTATACTGAACTCCTGGTAGTTGTTGTAGAATCAAATCCACCGCATCCTGGTTAGTTGTAAATACATACATTTTAGCCTGTTTGCTATTATCTCGGTTAATCCTTTTAATCCCTTGATAGATTTCTCCAGCTACGGTTGTTTTTCGAATACTCTCTACTTCTTCATGGTGGAATACACATACATCTTCAACAGGCTTATTGTCAATTCTTCTGTAAAATAGATAGGTTAATGCATAGGTTAGATAATCAAAATTGGGTGTCTTTAAAACTACTACGTTTTCAAATTCTCTGTAAGAATTCACTCCAATTATATTCCCAAAATAATCAACCTTGAAGTTTTCGTTTATAGCTGTTGTGATTTCTGTATCATCCATACCTGTAGATGATAAAAAGTCCCCGATCTTTTCTTCAAGTTGGGTTTGACTTTCTTTATCTGTAATGAACAATGTTCTTTCATTTGTATTAAACTGTCTTCTGTTTCAGAAAAGAGCTTTTCAATTGTGTCTTCATCTTTGTTCCATTGGTTTTCTCTTTCCAAATGCAATGCAAGATACACATAATTCTCTTTATCTATTGTTTCATTCCACTTCCACCATGCAAGATCCATGGGCCTTGAACGACCTTTAACCTTATCAAATTTTGAATCCTCGACAAAGGCATCAAAGCCAAGCATCTCACCCAAATTAGCGAAATAATCGATTTCCCTTTGAGTAAACATGGAACGATTATGTATATGGGACAGGTTCATTCGTCTATAGTTCCTAACATATCCCTCAAAAAACTGGATCAAGTCAAAATACTGCTTTTTCACAAGCGGATACCTCTCCTTCTAAATACTTTTAAATTACCTCTCTCCTATTAGCTCTCGTTCTCTCATACTGTTTTATTCTTGGAAACTCTTTTTCATTAACGAACAAGTAATATTTACGAACAGCATTCTGATGAACATTATGATATTGTTTATCATTTAATTCGTTTTGAATCCTAAGCAACAAACCATACATTTCTTCATCGTTTTTCACAACACTATCTAAATTGACTTTTAACTCTCTTTCTACATAAAGAGCTTTGGCAACTCTTGAAGTTACTCCCTTTACCTTACTCTCAATTTCGACACTATTAATTAAAAAACTTTTAAACTCTACTTCTCTCATATCGAAAGCCTCCATTCCTATTTTTCTAAATAATACCATATAAACCTGTAACTGTGATTTAGCAATTTTATGGTCAAACACCGTTGATAATCAATGTAGATCAAGTATGGTTGCAACCATTCGAGTTGTTACCATTAGTCATTAATCATTTCACTTTGTGGATATATAGAAAAAAAACAGTTGACACATGCACACACATATGTGTATTATATGTGTATAAACACAAACAAGGCGGTGACATAATTGCTAACCACCAAAGAAATCAGCAAGATGTTAAATGTGTCAGAAGAAACAGTTCGAAGATGGATTCGCACTCAGGAATTGAAGGCTCACCAAGAAGGTAAGAGTTATATCGTAAAAAAAGATGACCTAATTGAATTCGTGAAGGAAAAAGCTAAGGAAGGAACTACTTCTATTGGTAAAATGGCATCCTTACTACCGATTGCAGGTGTTATTGCAGGTGGAGCCACAGCATCAATTACAAAAATGATTAAGATGATTAACTCAAAAACAGATGTGGCAAAAAGTGAAAAAGCTGTTCAAAACGAAGTCGTAGATACATTATCAATAGCCGAAATTGAGGAATCCATAGTTGCTTTAGAACGTAAAAAAAAGAAGTTAGATTTGGAATATCAAATGAATGTTCTTCAAATTGAAGAACAGATTGCTGAATATCAAAAATTAAAACAAATGCTGGAAAAGGAGTGATTACTATGGGGAATTTAGGAAAGTTAGGGTTAAATATTTTGATTGCTGTATTTCCTGTTGTAATTAAACATATCTTAGATAATAAAAAATAATAGGAGATGTTAGTCATGGAAAACGTAGAATTCTTAAAAAAGATCAAAAAAAAGGGCATAGATCCAGAAAACCTTACAAGTGAAGATATTAAAACCCTGATAGAAATGAACATCAAGGGACAATTTGGAAAAGAGGTTTTTAAGGAGTTTCTGAAAGAAGCAAATGTTACATACACTACATTTGTAGAAGGGCTGAAAAATTTCGTTAATGTCCATAAAGATTCAAGTAATAAATACATCGAAGCATTGAATTCACGTATGAAGGACTTAATGGAACAAGCAAAAAATGCTAAAACAGCAGACGAAAAGGACAGACTTGATAAAAAAATAGATGAAATTCTTGATCGTTTAAAACAAGAAGCCGATGCTAACAGGTCACAAGGACAAAAATATGCATTGATTGCAGGTGGTGTCGCTACCATAGTTGCAGGAGGAGCTATCTTTTTAGTTACCCGAAATCCAGAGGTAATAAAAAAAGGGGCAGAAATGATTGCCAAAGAAACATTAAAACAAATAGTATAAATGAGTTAATCCCCTTGAATTCTCTCAAAGGGGATTAATTCATTTACAATCTAAAACAGGATAAATAGTAATAATTTGCTTAAATATCGCTGATGAAGAACTTATATCCATTTTGGAAAATACGCTCCGATAGTGTTCAATCCATGCAGAAATTTGAGTAGGTTTATGGGTATGGTCATCGGCAAAATTCACAAGTATTAACCAAGTCGGGATACCGATTTTTTCATTCAATATATGTAAATAAGCAAGGCGATTTGACAACTGGTAATATTGCTCTAACCATATTTCTAAAGGAGCATTTGATCCTACATATGTCTTTACTTCTTCAATTGTCTGTTCAATTTTTACTTTACTAATATCTCCTGCTTGAATCTTGGATTGCATTTCTTGAAGGTGTGCTTTTGCTTCAACTAATAACAAACCAATTTGTCCGTTCTTCCCTTTAACAATCGCTATTCCATCCCACTGCGGCCCTATCTTAGCCCAATATTTCTCTAATTCTTCCCTTTTTCCCATCCAGTCATCTAAAACATCAAGCAACTCATTTCTATATTCATGATAATCCTTTCTCCTCAAAGGAGATTTCCATTCAATAGATAATTCTTTATCAAGAAAGGCAAGTAATGAAGGAGAACTCATTAGTATTAGCTCGTTCAACTCTCCTTGATTATCATTAACATAGTTTTGTAGATGTAACCTACTTCCTTTTATAGCTCTACCTTTCCCCGTTGAATTTGCAGTTACGACACCATAGTTTTCTTTGAAATTCCTCTTAAATGATTTTAGATTAGGTAACTTTTCTTCTAATTCCTGAAAAAAGGAACGTTGATTATCCTCCAGGAAGAGATAGCTGTGAGAATAACCTGTCGAGAATTTTTCTGTCCATTTCTTTTTGCTAACTTTACTGTACAGAATTGTAATAGACTCAAACTGATCTGTAGATTCCTTGATATTTTGAATTCTTGCCATGTCTTGAAGAACATCAGATACAGAACCCCTGTATTCGAACTTTTTAATAGTATCCTTATAATCTTGTATTAGAGGTAGGACGAGATCTGCATTCTCTAAGTAACCGCCTCCAAATTGACTCTTTATCGAGATACCAAATATAATTTTCCCATCGTATTCTATCGAAATATCGATTTCTTGATTATTGCCAGCTCCGCCCTTATAAATTGGCCCCCACAATAATCGCATACCGTCTCTTTCTCCTGACTCATTTAAGGTAAGATAGTTTGATAGTAATTGAACAATTATTGGCTCCGTAGGATTCACAAAATTACCACTGCACTTATTCTTCAACTGATATACCTCATGACAACTTATGTCTGGATTATGCATGTTGGAAGGGAAATCACTATTATATACTTTTGATAAATTTTTTCCTTCTCTAACTCTCATTTTCTTCCCCCTTTCGATATTCTAATCTCAAATGATACTATCAGAAATCCTATCACTTATTACTCATTCCAATTTTATCTCGCAAAGCTAAAACCTTTACTAATAAATCTCTAATCTCTTCCTCAGAAAAGTCGTGAACATGTATCCAATAGCGGTCATCAACTTCATAATCCTCAGTAATTCGATATATATCTTTCCCCCATACGTAAGCAACAGGGCTTCCCTCTCGCATCTCCCTGACGATGACCTTTCCCTTATACTTGAAATTAATTTTATTTGGTTTAATCGAATATCGTTGCATTCCATACTGTTCATCTTGGAAAATAGAAATTTTTTGTTCAAAAGATAAAGTCATTCTTTAACGCCTCCTTTTGTTAAAATGTTCATATTTTCTGCCATCTGAGTATTTATTGAGACCGAAGCAATATCATTCCTTTTATCAGGTAAATCATCATTAATTTACTTCTAAATAAGTCAAAAATATTGTTGACAAGTTCATCATAATCGGTTTATGATAATTCCACAACTAAATATTGCCCTCAGGCAAAAGTTCATATTTTTTTACTCTTTATATTTATTTTATTTTTTGATCATTAAAACCTTACTTTTAATTTTTAAAGACTGAATTTTTACGTAGAAAGCAAATTTTAGGTTTATTTCTCCAAGGGATTTCTCTGCCCTTTGGAATCAAACCTTGGCTTTCTAATAAAAAATTCAGTCTTTTTTGCGTTCCAGGTATTAAAGTATCAAATCAAAAATGAGGAGGAATTTGCAATGAAAGAGCAATCCAAAGTAATCGAATTGAATAAGAAGAAAGTCGAGAAACAAACTGAGGTATATGAGTTTGAAAGGTTTGATGAATCTGTTCGTGTGTTAGAACATGGTACTAATTTCTCAGATATTGAGGATAGAAAATTAGAAATAATTGCCCCATAACAAGATGGTATATTCAATCAATTCAAGTACGAATACTTATATGAAACTATAAAAGCTGTTAAAAAATATAATATTGAAGGCTATAGCCAACATGCTGAGAATGGCTACCGATTATATTTTCAGTACGATGGTTATGTATTCTTCGAAAGTGTTGATAACAATGGGGATAAGCACTTTTGGGTAGGCTTGACGTACTGGAATAAAGATCAACCCGATACATTCTTTGAACTTAATTTAGATAATTTCTTTGATTTTATAAATATGTATACTGGGGGTAGAACTCCAGAACTTTTAGAAGAATTAAAAGTTATTGAGTTCGGTGGTCAACTTCTTGATCATATCAATCGAAAAACAAATATGGTAGATACAAAGGATAACCAGGCAATATTATTGGACAAGCTCTTGGAAGAGGCGATGGTGAATATCTCCTCTTCCTAAGATTTTGTAGTGATTGATTATACCAAGTAATTTAATTGAAGCAGAGTGTTAGATTTGCTTATCCTGATCCATATGACTCAAATAGTTCCCTCCCCCAAACGTAAAAACTTTTAAGTGTTCATAGTTTATTTCTTTTAAGAAAGGTAGATTATAATGGAGAATATTTATCAAAACCTAAATCAATTTATAACTCAACATAGATATGACATCAACATGCCATTAGATGCTCATATTCGTATCAATAAGGAGTGGAGATGCTTTACCAGAATTGAAAAGTTGTTAAGAAAGAAGGACAATTATTTATCTGTGCACCGAAAACAAATTGATCGATATAGATTTTTTGATCCTAATTCCCAAATTCGCCTACACACTGTTCATATACGTCATTATGAAGAAAAGAGAATTGCTGAAGTATATTTCACAAAATTTATGAAGCATAAAAATATTAAGGAAAGTCAAATGTTTTACAGTCCAGTCTTCCATTATGATAGGTTTGTAAACATAGAAGATTTTGAACATTTTAAAGAGGGAATTGCGGATTGTAATGATTTCGGTAGGATTTGGATTGATATTTATAAAACCCCTAATGCATTCCAAAAGTTAAGAGAGGATGCGTATTTAAAAACTAAAGATGAATGCTTTTATAATTGGACAAATAATAGTCCAGATATTAAAATTACTGGTTCAATTTCCCTTGAAGAGCATTATGAAAAATATAAAAAAAGATGGAGAGTCAAAAAAGACGGAACAAGTTCATATTTTTCTAAAGATCCTGTCCCTTGGGAAATATAATTTCGATAAAACGGGGTATCAATGGATACCTCTGTGTTTAGCCTTTAAAAGCCCAATCTCATACCACCTACCTATATTAATAACGTTTTCTCTTCTTTCACATTTTTCTTCCATCTTTTACTTCCCTCTTTTTTATAACCCTTGTTGTGCTTCGCTTTCTCTCGCTTCTAATCATGCTTTCCCCTCTTTTCGCCAACCTTTTTTCAGATAAAAAAGACCGAAGGTTTGCTGAATACCTTCGGTTCTGGAATTTTACTCTTTACTTTATAAGAGTGTTGTATTTTTATTATTTAACATCACTTATTTGTTAAAATGGCATATTAACGGTTGTATAATGCTTACCTTATTCCTTAATAAAAAAAGGAGAAAAAACGATAATTTTTTTCTCCTTTTTGTTGCCTACTATGTGCAGTCGTTTTAGAAATTTTCATTTTCCACTCAATTTCCCGCTATTTCTTCGTTCGCTGGAAATAATAAAGTCGATACCTCTTCCCTATTTTCCCCTCATTTTCACAAAAACCAATCACGTTTTCCCCGCTTTTTTCACACTTTTAATCGAGTTAGAATAAAGTTTTTCACTCACGCTTTTTCTCAAATGTTAATAGAAAAGCCCTGTCGGGCTATTTTTATCCACATAGTTGTTACTCTATCTAAATTATATGACAATATCAGCACTTTGAAGAAACATATCTAACTTTTTTTAAAATATGTTCTTTAATGGGCTAAATTTAGAATGCCCCTCTTGAACTTCATTACTAAACAAATTAACGTAAACTTTTGTGACTTCCAAAGTGGAATGACCCAAAATCGCTTGCAATTGGAACGCATTACATCCGCCAAGAACACACATCTTTGCAAAGGTGTGTCTAAATGTGTGAAGTGAACAACGAACATTCTCTATATTAGCCTTTTTTCCATAATCCCTTATTCGATCCTGTATTTGCTTCTTGCTTAAAGGAGTATTGTCATGTGTTATAAATAAACTGTCTGTCTCAACAACTCCTCTTATAGAAATGTACTTCTTTAATACATCCTTCATTTTGTTTTGAAAGGGTACAAAACGCTCAAAACTTCCCTTAGTATTCCTAATTCGTATTACCTTCTGACTCCAGACTATGTCTGTAACATTTATTCCGATTAATTCATTTGCTCTTACTCCTGTTTCTAAAAGTAATAACATAATTGTATAATCTCGTAATCCTGTAAATGATCTAAGGTCGCATGAGCTCAGAAGTACTTTAATTTGTTTTTTGTCAAATGTTTCAACAATTCTTCTTCTATCACGCAACAGCTTTATATCCTTCATTGGATTATTAGTAATCAAGTTCTGATGTTCCAAAAAGTTAAAGAATGCACGAACTGCTCGTAATCGAGTATTAATTGTAACAGGTTTTAATCCTTTATCTTTCATGTATAGTATTCCATGAGTCTTTATTGTCTCCCCTGTCCAATCTCTTACATTCATATCAACCATTTGTTTTTGCATTAAGTTTCTAAAAGCACTGAGTTCACCACGATAATATTTGATTGTATGCTCTCGAAGATTTCTTAACTCGCAATCATCAATAAACAATTTTAAAAGATCATCGTAACTATAATCTACTTCAATTACATCTCCTAAAATCATTAACTCCTCTCGACTTAATTCATCTCTCCTTCCCCTCTTGCTTTCCTCCTGCATTTTCTCATTTCTACCCATTCTGTTCATCACTTTTTCACCCCTACGAACACGATTTTACGCACACGATTTTCCCTAATCAAATCGTGTTCGGGGAACACAAAAAAGAGACCTCACATTTTGTGAGATCCCTTATTCCTAAAGGCTTTTTCCCGCCTTATTCGATACCGGTGGTCGGGGTCGAACCGACACTCCAGAAGGAACACGATTTTGAGTCGTGCGCGTCTGCCAATTCCGCCACACCGGCGTATATAGAAAGAAAAAGACATCTGAAGATGCCGAGGACCGGAATCGAACCGGTACGGTAGTCACCTACCGCAGGATTTTAAGTCCTGTGCGTCTGCCAGTTCCGCCACCCCGGCAATATATAAAAAAGCACTTACATACATTTTAAAATAATGGAGGCGGCAACCGGATTCGAACCGGTGGTAAAGGTTTTGCAGACCTCTGCCTTACCACTTGGCTATGCCGCCACTGGAGCGGAAGACGGGATTCGAACCCGCGACCCCCACCTTGGCAAGGTGGTGTTCTACCACTGAACTACTTCCGCATATTATATGTTTTAATAAAAAAAATGGCTGGGCTAGCAGGATTCGAACCTACGAATGACGGAGTCAAAGTCCGTTGCCTTACCGCTTGGCTATAGCCCAATAACGAAGCTACATAACATGAAACTTTGTTAGAAAACAAAGGGGCGGCTGATGGGAATCGAACCCACGAATGTCGGAACCACAATCCGATGCGTTAACCACTTCGCCACAGCCGCCATAA
>NZ_QUQV01000012.1 GCF_003400205.1 Bacillus sp. HNG
TGCATTTTAAAATTCATAGTAGGGCTTCCTCCTTAAGAGTCTGAGTTAGAGTGGTGTCTATACTCATATCTTACTGAGGGGCTTTATTTTTTTCAAACCTGATATATAACGATCTACAGGAATGCTATTCTGCAACGTTAGTTCAATAAATTCAGCAAAAAGGTGCGTAATCCTTCTTAGATCAACGCACCCTTTACTTTAAGTAAATTTCTTCAAAGACTTTATTTTTATGACAGGAATGCTTCCCCTTAATTTAAAAGGTAGGGTAAAGAAAAAAATAAAATGAAGAGAACCAAAGTATAAATTACTCTTATCTTGTTAGTCTTCCAAAGGTTTAACAACCTTTTTAAAGAAAGTAAAAGTAAAAAGATTGCGGCCACATTTGAAAGCATATAGTATTTACTAATTAAACCAGCAAAAAAGACAAAAAGACTTAATATGAATAGAAGTTCTTTTAAAATGGATACGGGATTATTTTTTAATTCATTTTTTATAACTCTGTAATCCTTTACCAATACATATAAGAATGGAACCACAATAACTAAAAATATTATTACCCAGAGCATATTTCCTCCACCCCTTTATTGATGAAAAACAAAAATATTATTTATATAAGACTAATATTCTGTTAATGGTTAATTTAATCCTTCTTCCACTAACCTGCTTCGTTAGTTGAAAAAGAAGGGGAGAACGTTGTTCTCCCTCATAACTTTTTGTAAACATCTGCATAAGCAACTTTCAGCTGCTCCCTTAATTGCTTGTTTTCCTGTTCTAGCTTTTGATTTTTTCTTTTTAGGGATGCAATGAGGGCATCCTTGTTGCTTTCATTCATTTCCCGTTTCACTTGCTTCGGGGTGGGTACTTGCGATTGTTGGTTTCTTAATTTTTCAATTCTCGAACGGAAGTCCTCGTTGTTATACAACGTTGCTTTTGCAATGCGGGCTTCCTTTGATACGCTGTTAAAATTAATACTTTCATTTGCTTTTAAAAGCCTTTTGATTGCTCCGTCCACTTTTAGAGCCGTATTTGCTTTACGGCTCTCGTGGATTTTTTTCAACTGTTCTTTTCGATCATAATTAGACATTTGCCAAACCCTGCTTTCTTTTAATGCGGTCCAAGCGTCCAAAAATAATTTTGCCGGATTGGATGGTGTTTAAGATATTTTGATATCGATCCAAGTTCTTTTTGTTCTTTTCAGCAATATCTTGACGACCACGTTGTTCTAGCGCTTCAATAGTCCTAGAGGAAGTCTTTACAAGCAGCTCATATTTTTGGATGTCTAATTCAGAAAATCCTATTGCGAGATCCTTACAAGGGCTACCGCCATTACATGTAAGACACGGAGGCTCTTCTGCATGTGGGCAATTTCCATTGATTCTAGCGTGGCAAGTTCCGTAAGGATTGTCAACAGCACTTAACTTTTGTTCACGCCACAAGACTTCTAAAATATCCACAGGAATTTCTTCATTTGGCTTGATTTGTTTCATTTCTCCGTTCAGATCAAAACTAAACAAGCCTTGCTTCATTGCTTCTTCGAACACTTTTCTCTTGGTTGTGTCTAATAATCTTGCGTAAACGAGCGTCATTTCAGGAGAGGAATGTGCCAATAACTGCTGAACTGTAAAGATATCTGCGCCACTATTTAACATTTTAACAGCGTAGGTGTGCCTAAATTGGTGCATTCTGAAATGATATATATCTCCTTTTTCATCAACAATTTTTTTCTCTTTCGCCAATGAATTAAGTCTTTCACCAATCCAATCGGCAGAGTACGGTCTTCCCTTTCGGACACCTCGATAGCGAACAAATATGTAGTTTTGCGGATTGTTTTCTTCGTTACTGTTTTCCTTTGAATTCTTAATTAATACCGCAATTACATCTGCCAATTCATCATCTATTGGTATCGAATGATCTTTTAAATATGTTTTGGTCACGTCTGAAACAAGTTGGTATTTTCCATTAATTCTTAACAAACAATCTTGTGTCAGCCTCAAGGTATCAGACACCCTTAATCCTGTCTTGAAGCTTATCCATATGATAGGCTGAACTTCCTCGTGGAGGTAATTAATATTGTCAAAGAGTTGTTGTAAAACAGAATCAGGAATATAGTCTACTTTTTTTGACTTCTTTTTTCTTTTAGGACGGTCATATCTGAAAATGATGGTTCTGATATCTTTTTTAGGTGCTAAAGGTGAATCGATCGTCTGTAAACCTTCAAGAAATTTATTTGCCGAAGAAATGGCTTTTGTAACGTATTCATTAGAATGCGATACTCTTTGCCTTTCGGCATTTTCTTTATGTAATTGGTCCAAATATTTTTCAAAATGAGATCGTGAAAGTTCATTAAGATTTTTCCATGTGGGTTCTAATTTAAAGATAAAATCCAGAAACTTTGGAATGCTGACCATATAATTAACGGCTGTACCCCAGGTTAAGTCATTTGAAAGAAGGCGCATTTTCAGCCATTTTTGTATTTCAAAACGGAAAGGGATTTGTTTCACAACTGTAAAATCTAGCTTCACATGACTACGAGCATGATTATAATAAATCCCGTATTTCTGGTTTAGATTACGCACATCCCAAACTTCTTTTTCCCATTCATCCCGAAAATCAAGTAGTTTTGATAAATCATTATAAACACTTATAAGAAACTTTGTTACAGGTCGTTTAACGGGATGCTCATACCTTTTATCCTTAGTATGTGTACCGATTCCCTTTTCCTGAAGCCACATCATCCACCTTTTATTAGCTTTTTCGATGTCAAGATCTAAAATAGAATTTAATCTCGGAAATTTTTCCTCCAGAAAAAGTCCTAACTGTTTTAAATTATAATTTCCTTGAACAAATAAAGTGTTAATAGTCCAATTATCATCGAACATTTTCCTGAAGACGAAATATTTCATTTCTAGTAGAATTTGAGGATTACTGAACCTAAAAATAACGTTCGTTCGATTAAATTTTTTGTTTGCGATCGCATCTTTAAAATTTTCGATTGTGGCAAGTTTTTCAATACTCCATGTATCATTCAATAAAAAATATGGGTCATTAACAGCACGATTAGTTAATCCCTCTTTGGTTTTCACCTTTTCATTATAAAAGGAAAGTTCTTTCGTCAATCGCTGATAGAACGAATCCTCAGATTCTTCTTGTTCATTTAGGTTCATTTCATTTCTCCCCATTGCTATATTATTTGCTGCTGATTTGAAACGCTGACTGAGCCTTTTCCCAGTTGTTTCGAATATCTTCTTCGGAAGGATGAAGATAAAAATTCATAGTCGTTTGGATTTGGCTATGCCCTATACGCTCTTGCACCTGTTTGATGTCGCCAGTTTGTCTGTAGTACATGGTTGCGTGAGTATGCCTAAGAAGGTGTGGGTGGACTTTGAATTTTACTTTTTTCCGTAGCCGTTTGAATAGAGCAGAAACATCTTGATAATTCATTGGGTGTCCAATATTTTTCCCCTTTAATTTTACAAAGACAAAATTCGTATCAATATCAAGATCGTCAATCACTTCATAAAGATAATCGTCTAATAGGTCCATAAGTGATTGCGAGACATAAATTTCCCTTTCACCAGTTTTTAGCTTGGCACCATTTTCAAGCTCACCACGGTCAACGAGCTTAATCCTATGACCGCCCTTATGATCAAATACAAAATCCTCAATAAAGAGCGAAAGTAATTCTCCAATTCGTAAGCCCGTCTCATATAGAGTGTGTATTAACAACTTATCCCTAATATTCGTTGCTACATTATAGAGTATTTCAACTTCCATTTTTGACAACACTTTTAACTTTACTTTCTTCTTCTTCACCTTCAGGACGTTTTTATGCGATGGACTATTTTGATTAACATGGTAGAGGAAATCTCTATATGCCCTCTTTGCCCCTTTAAACAATTGTTCTTTCGTGACTAAATCAACCATGGCTTTATCTAGCTCTTCATTTCGATATAAATAATCATAAAAACCATTTACAGCTGTAAGAATTAGATTGATAGTGTTTTCCTTTTTTCTCGCTTCAGTTGGTTGAAGTGGAACTGCTTTATTTATTCCGTATGGATTGCGAAGCCATGCAATAAAGTCCACCAAATCTTCTAATCTTACATCTTTATATCCTAGATTTACATCCTCTAGGAATATAAAATACTCCTTCAATGCATAACAGTACGTTTTTTGAGTATTTGGGCTTTTCCCCCGTGTATCTAGGTATTTTATGTATTTCATCACTGAAAGGACTGGCATCCCTTTGTCATCCAGTAACATGTATCTTTTCATATTGTTTTCCAATATGACTTCCTGAACTTTCATCTATGTCCCCCCCTGAACCGACATATTATACATATTGAACCTATTTTTTAAAATCTGTTTAATAATTACAATATGTAAAAAAATAATAGAATAGGTTTATATATTATACTAATTGGTCTACTATTATTATAGTATAGTTAATCATAATGGTGACCGTTCATTTCTGTATGTTCATATACACGGATTCCTTTTTTGGTGGAGTAATCCAACAAAGCATGGGTGAATCGGAAAGGGTTGATTTCTGCATCATTGTACGAATAAATAGCGGCATCTCTGCTAAAAGGATATTTTGCTTCAATATCTTCCTTTGTTAAAAAAGAAAGTTCACAATTATTCTGCTTTAAAAATTCATATTCTTTTTTTAGGCTTTCCACGTCTTCTGTACAGCTAGCAGAATAAAGAGTATCTCTTCTGTTGAATTCACAATCAATTGAGACATTTTTTGAGGATGCTTCAATGTCATTAATGGCCTCTTTTAGTAGGTGTAAATGCCTCTTTATGTAATTTTCTCCAAAGGTATTGATCAGATCTGTAAACATTTTTTCACCGGAGTATTGAATGAGAGCTGTATTCGTACTAGTGCTACCGCTGCCAACTTTTGATTTTTCAATTACAACCACATCTAAATTAGTATCAGCAAGATAATATGCACACTGTGCCCCGGAACTTCCACCTCCAATAATTAATACATCACAAGATAGGTCTTCTTCCAATGCTGGGTATGAGGGAGCATCAGGAAAAGTAACAGGCCAATAATATGTTCCAGATTGTAAATTCATTGATATCACCCCAGGTATAAAAAGTATAAAGTTAATATACCCAAGCTTATTTTTTACATGCCAAAATGACACTCGGACTTAAGGGTCAGCCGTATGGGAATGGACCATTTTGTGATTAAATATAGCTGTTAAAATTCTGGAAGGTACCCCAATTTTCCTGTCTTGCAAACTGTGGATACGTGGACATAAAGGTAATAATGATGGGAACTTGGTCTAAATGAGGGAATGAGTTGAAAAATTCTCGATCGCCATAGCGAATTGCTGTTAATGCAAGTGGTAATTCACGTCTAAATATTTCATTTCGTTTTGCTGCTACATTCTGGTTAAATTGTCCTTGATCGATATATACATAAACACAATAAAAAAAGGAACTTCCACTTTGCCTCCATTCGCCTAATACCTCATCTCTCATTGAATTGATTTTATTCCAGGCATAATCAAATCCAATGGTTAAAAATAGGTCTCCTGTTAAATCAGAGTGTGTTAGTGTGTAACGTCTTGGTATAACAGGATGCGTAGAGGTAACACCATCCATATATTCAACAGATAATTTTTCAGGATAAAAAGTGCTCAAGTAATCAACTCCCATCTTTTTTAATAGATATATGTCTTAATCCTAAAAAGATTTAAGTTTTTTGTCATTATAAACAAAAATAGCTCTACGCATAGGGTAGAGCTACTTTTTAGTTCTGAATCAAAGATGGTTATGAAAGGAAAATTACCTTTTTATCACCCCTCTGATTGAAGTACAGGATCCATTCTCTCTTCGAATGAAACTTGCGGCCTTTTCACATGTTTCTCGATTGCAGTGGAAAGGACACCATCCGTCATTTTATAAACTTTGTCACAATAACTTACGAGCCGAATATCGTGGGTTACCACAATAGTCGTTGTATTTTTCTGCTTTGTTACCTCTTTTAATAGACCCATAACTTCATAGGCTCGGTCTGAGTCGAGGGAGGCTGTCGGCTCATCAGCCAAAATAATTGAAGGATTGCTATACAGAGCCTTCGCGATAGCTACACGCTGGCGCTCCCCACCGGATAAGTCGGAGGGATATTTCATGAGTAAGTCATCAATACCTAAGTCTTCGTATAGTTGATTTCGCTCCTGTTTTGTCATATTACCTTTTTTCACTTTGTCCAACAGTTTCAATTGATTGGCTACGGTGAGAAAGGGAACTAAGTTGGACGCTTGTAAAACAAATCCGATTTCCTTAAGTCGAATTTGTGAGCGTGCTTTTTCGTTCAAAGCGGTTAGGTTTTGCCCATTGATGATGACATCACCTGAAGTAGGTGATAATAACCCGCCAACAATAGTAAGAAAGGTACTTTTTCCAGACCCTGATGGTCCAATGATAGCAATCAATTCACCTCGGTTAGCATGAAAATCCGTTTCCTTTAAGGCTTCTACCATCTTATGACCACTACCAAAACTTTTCTTTACTTGATGTAACTCTAATACGGCCATGTTTATCCTCCTATCGCTTTCAGTGGATCAATTCGAACAATCGTCAAGACTGAGAAAACGGCACCGGCAGTTGCAACAATTATTAGGATTAGCCCATAAAATATCATTAAGGCGAGATCAAATGAAACAGGAACAGCTGCTGGTAAAAAGGCTCCTGAAAGAAGTGTTAAGACAAATCCGAGCAATGTCCCGATAAACGCTAAAATAAAGGTTTGTGCAACAACGGACCACGATAAATAAGAACTGGAAATACCTTGAGCTTTCATGACCCCGAACAAACTGATCTTCTGCACGGTTAACACATACAAGAAAATGGCTACGATGATGGATGAAATCCCGAAGAGAAAGTAAATCATGAAATTTAAGGTGAGTTTCTGTTCCGTATAACCAGGTAAATTTTCAATGAATGATTGAATTTCGATGGTCTCCAGGTCAGTATTTTGGGTGAGATTTGTAATAGACTCATCCTGAACAACAATCCCGTTAATTTGATCTATTTTCTGATCAGCTCCTTCACCGAATTTAATTTGGTGGAAGGTTTCAAGATTGGAATATAGAACAGGTGCAGCATTAAATCGAGCTTGATCTGTAAATCCAACGATGGTTAACAGTTGGTCACTGGAGGATAGGGATAATTGATCACCTAAATTGAATCCCATTTCTTTAAGAAAATCGTCGGCAATAACCTCATTGGTTCTTTCAAAAGGTTTTCCTTCCGTCACATCTGGCATCAGAAATTCTTCTTTTTTAATACCAAAGAGAGATATATTTTGCTTGTTTTCCCCGTTGTTGGCAATCGCGTTTAGTTGACCAATTACAGCCGTTTTTTTCGCCTCAATGTCTTTAAGTTGCTCGGTGGACATGAATGATTGGTATAAGCTTTTATCTGATTCCTCGGTTAGGATAATAGCAGTTGCATTCCATTTATCAACGGCTTCCCTATTTAGACTAGCGAGACCAGTGGCAAGTCCAGAGAGAAAAAATACAAGATAAGAAACAAGCATTAAAATTCCTGTAATTAAGGTGAAGCGAAGTTTATTTTTTTTTATTTCCTGCCATGCTAAGAACACCATTTCACTCCCTTTCTCTAATAACATATTAGATTTATATTTTATTTCATTATTAACTAAGACAACTCGCTTTGTCAAATGTTTGTATAATTATATTTTATAAACATTATACATTAATGGGAGTGTTTGATCATCATGAAGGAGATCCTTCAACTTAAATGTTTGTACAATGTTATCTGGACAACATTGTACAAGCTGAAAGCATTGGTTATACTTAACATATCTACAGGACTCGACAAGGTATTAAGGGGATGAACGGAATGATTCAATCAGATGAAAAAGGGTTATTTACCATTCAACAAGTTGCAGATATGACCGGATTATCGAAACAAGTGATTAGGAAATGGGAAGAACGTTATGGGATTATTCAACCGAAGCGTTTAGAGAATGGTTATAGAATATATAGTCAACAGGATGTAAAAATGCTTTTAAAAATCAAATTACTTTCGGAACAAGGTCACTCGCTAAAACAAGCGGCTCTTCTTGTAAAAGAGTTTTCTGAAGAACCTGAAGTACCAATGAAAGAGGAAAAATTACCTAATTACGAGCAGTGGAATGAGTATGTCCTCCAGCTTCTAGAAAAAGGTAGGCACTGTGATGAAATAGAATTAACGTATATTTTAAAACAAGCATACCATCATGTAGGGTTAGAGCGCTTTTTAACAAATATCGTGGTTCCTTTTTTAAAAGAGGTAGGGAAAAAGTGGGAGAACCATGAGTGGGATGAATATCAGGAATCTGTATCGAGTCTAGTTGTAAGAGACTTCTTAGTTCAGATTAGACGAAATTATCAATATCGGGAAGATGCACCATTCGTTCTCGGAGCATGTCTGCCTTATGAACATCATGAAGTACCCCTGCATCTGACCTTATTGCAGTTCATGATGAAAGGGTGGAAAACCCAATTAATCGGGGCATCTCCAGCTCCAGGAGCAATAGAATCATTGGTAAGCAAATTAAAGCCAGATGTGGTTTTGTTGTCCGCTACAACCACAATACCTTTTGAAACGGATCCTCATCTTCTAGAAAGATTGGAGCAATTTGCTAAAAAGCAAAAGGATATAGCCTTCTACCTTGGTGGCCAAGGGGCAGTCACCTATCTTGCTGATTATAAACCACGGGCTATTATTGTAACGAATTCCATTGCAGACATTTTAAAATAGAACATAGAAGCCGCGCAGTGGCGGCTTCATTTTATTGCTCCATTATTTTTCCTTCACTTAAAAGGTAGGTCTTGCCATATTGAGGTAATAGCTGCACTCCATTTTTCGGCTTCAATCTTTCTGGATAAAAGCTGTGAAGCGGGATAAGTGTTGCTGGATCCAGTTCATCGACAATGTATTTTAAATGTTGCGGAATCGCATGTCCGCCAGTTCCAATCGCTACTCGTTCAAGTCCAATGAGCTGCAATACCCGTTCCAGGTTTTGAAATGCAGGATCAAATGAACCTAATGGTACTCCATTTGAGTGAAGATAAATGCCATTCTCTACATTCAAATCAAAAAGATCCAGGGAACGATCATAGGAATTTTGAACAAGGTACTGCTCTGGATTTTGGTTAATCTCCTTATATGAAATCGTAGAAATCTTATTAAATAATTGAGCTTGCCATTTCGGAACAGGGGATTGTCTCATTTCTTCGGATTGAAACACGAGGAAATTTTGTGCTCCTAAATGGTTTAATGCGATTTGGGCAGTCTCAGCTTCTAACACAACTTTTCGACCAGATTCAACTCCAGCTTGTAAGATCCCGCGTATGCGATCAATATTTCGGTGGTAGATATTAAAAATACCTATACCATTGGTTGCTTTTAATACCTCAGCCATTTTGGATGGAATCCTTGTTTCTGTAACCACATCTTCGGGAAGTTCCTTGTTAGCAACAAGCGCTTCTTCAGGTAATTCTTCTTCGCTAGATAAAGTGGTTCCTTCCATAATCACAGCATCGAATCCGATTTCCTTTGCTTTCAGAATAAACGATCGAATCCGCTCTGGATGTGCACCATGAATTCTCAAATCTCCAGTATAAAGGATAGATCCATCAGGTGTTTGAATATGAAAGGCACAAGCGCCTAAAATATCATGGTCAACTTGAATTGGTGTAATCGTAATTTTACCGACTGAAAAAGGCCGATTGGACGTACAAGATTGAAAATCCCGATTTCCTTGTACTCTCTCACCAATTAATTCCAACGTTTGATATAAACTTAAGGAGTCCTCTGTCATGTATACAGGGATGGAGGGGGCAATCAATCCCATTGCTCCCATATGGTCTAAATGTAAATGGGAAATAAGAATAGCTGTATTGCCATGATAGGTATCAGCCGAAATAAGAGTTGTATGATCGGGAAGGTCTTCTTTGCTGTATATTCCATCAATACTTGGAATAAGACCAAGTTTTAAATAGTCCCTCACAACTGAGCTTTTCCTTAACTTGATTTGTCCATCAAATATATGATTTTGGGGATTGTATACAAGTCCGAAGTCAAAGATGATCCGAGAATCACCATATTGCAAAGAGATGATGGTTCCGCCGATTGTTCTTAGACCACCATAAAAAGTAAGAGTTGTTTTATGAGTCATGCCATTTCCACCTTTTATAAAATAAAATTGAAGGAACCGGTACTTCCAGGCTCCTTCATGTTAAACGTCAAAACTATCTATTACTGACCAAGCTCTCTTTTGGCAGCGTCTTCTGCATTTGTTAAGCCTTCTTCAACAGAAATTTCACCAAGTAGTACTCGATCAAGCTCTTTTGCCACAGCATTTTTTAAAGCATAAGCTCCTTTAATACGAGGATCATAGAAACCTGCATCAAATTGTTGTTCACCTACACCATATTCAGGGTTTTCAGCAATGTATGCTTTCCATTCTTCGCTTTCTAAAGCAGAATAACGAATAGGTAGGTAACCAGATTGCATTGCCCAATAAGTTGTATTTTCAGTGTTAATTAAGAATTTAATATATTCCCAAGCAGCAAATTTTTCTTCATCGGTTGCAGATGCGAAAACAGATACGTTTGTTCCTGCAAATGGAGTAGCTGCTTTTTTACCTTCGGGTAATACAGTTGCCGCCCAGTTTATTCCGTTTTCCTCAGCAGGGGCAGCTACATAAGGAATACCAGCAGAAGATCCAATATAAAGGCCTACATCTCCACGTGCAAATGGTTCAGACATATATCCATCTTCACCAGCTGTACGTGCAATACCATCTTCAATCATTCCGTAAACAAATTCTAATGCTTCTTTTCCTTCAGGGGAATTCATCATAAATTTCTCTGATTCCTCATCGAAATAGACACCACCAGCTTGATGAACCCACTGGTTAAACTCTAGAGTTACAGAGTTTTCTAAGCCAAGCCCGATTACATTCTTTCCATCTTTTTCGCCTGTTAATTTTTCAGCTACTGAATAAAGCTCGTCCCAAGTAGTTGGAGGTTCAACACCAGCATCTTCTAAGTAATCCACATTGTAGAACATAATACGAGTACTTTTGTTAAAAGGCATTCCGTAATATTTGCCATCCCAAACATTCATTTCACGGAAAACTTCAACAATATCATTTAATTCATCATCACTGAAACCAACTTCAGGATGGGTTATATATGGAGTTAAGTCTGCTACTAGATCATTTTCAAGATACTCAGTAATCCAGTCTTCATAAGCTTGAGTTAATACAGGAAGATTCTTCGCTTTCGCTGCAGCCATATTTTTTGTAGACAAGTCACCATAGCTACCTTGATTGACTAGTTTAACAGTAATCATTTCTTGAGACTCATTAAAATCATTTGTGATTTTTTCTAATGCTTTTTCATGTCCACCACTCATAGCATGCCAGAATTCAATTTCAACTGGCTCATCTAATGAAGTTACAAGACCCTCTGTTGCATTTTTATTTTCAGCTTCTTTGCTATCTGTGTTTGTTTTTTCTCCATCGCTACATGCCATTAATGTCACCGCTAAAATTAAAAAAAGCATTGTTAGTAAGAATTTTTTCAAAATCGTTTCCTCCTATAAATCAACATAATATTTTTTATTCGTATGAAATTGAGTAGGGCCCATGATAGATGACTAGATTCGTGAGTATCACCTCCTTAAAGGATGAGACCTGGTTAGCCTTTAATTCCAGCTTTCGCAACACCTTCAATAATGTACTTCTGCAGGATGATATAAAGGATAATCATCGGTAGAATAATCATGGTTGATGCAGCCATTAATAATTCATAAATTGTTCCTGCTTCTGTACTAAAGGAGGTAAGTCCAACAGGAAGAGTTCGCATTTCTTTTGATTGAGTCACAATTAATGGCCAAAGGAATGCATTCCAGCTTCCAATTGCTTTTAATAATACAATGGTAATGAGAGCGGGTTTCGCTAATGGCACCATAATCGTCCACAGAAATCGAAAATCACGACAGCCATCAATTTTTGCTGCATAAGACAATTCTTTAGGTATTCCCAAAAAGAATTGACGTAATAAAAAGATAGAGAAGATACTAGCAAGCCAGGGAACTATCAGTGCTTCATATTGGTCAATCCAACCGAGATTCGATAGAGTTACATAGTTTGGAATTAACAGTACTTCCCCTGGAACCATCATAGTCCCGAGCAAGATAGCAAATATAAAATCGCGTCCATAAAAATTCACTCGTGAAAATGCATAGGCTGCAAGGATTGTCGTTAATAATTCTCCAATTGTTGATAGTACCGTTACAATGGCACTATTGATGATATATCTAACAAAAGGAGCCATTTCAAAGGCCTCTGCATAGTTTTCCCATTTGAAATCCTCTGGAATCCAAATAGGAGGCATTGCTGTTACCTCACCGGAAGACTTTAAGGATGTACTAAGCATCCAAATAAATGGTAATAGCATTAATAAGCTTCCAAGAATCAATAAGAGATAGATAAAACCTTTTGAAAGTGCTGCTTTTCCCTGCATTTTTCTTTCCCCCTCCAATCAGTAAGTCACCCTGCGTTTTCCAATGTATAATTGGATAAGGGTAAAGATGAATATGATGATAAATAAAACATAGGCGGCTGCAGAGGCAATACCAAATTCCCACTCGTTATAAAACTTTTCATAAATATAGTAAACGAGCGTTTGGGCACTATAAGCTGGACCGGGTTTACCGTCAAACAAAGCAAAGATTTCATCAAACACTTTAAAGTTATTGATAATCGCCACAATCGAAACAAAGAATGTTGTAGGTGATAAAAGTGGCACAGTAATATGTAAAAATCGTTTAAAAGGTTTGGCACCATCAATTTGAGCTGCTAAATAATACTGCTTGTCTATATTCTGCAAGCCTGCTAAGAAGATAATGATGTTATAGCCTAATCCTTTCCAAATACTCATGATGATCAGTGCAGGCATTGCCCATTGTGGATCGGTTAACCATTTAATAGGTTCAATATTTAAGAAACTAAGAAAATAGTTCATTAACCCATATTCTGTATGGTAGATCCAGCGCCAAACGATAGAGACAGCTACCACAGAGGTGACGAACGGAATAAAGTAAATAGATCGAAATAAACCTCTTAATTTAATATTGGAGTTTAGTAGAATCGCAATACCTAGCGATATTAATATGGATAGAGGAACTACACCAAGGACGAAAATAAAGGTATTTTTAATCGCTGTCCAAAATTCCTTATCCTGAAAAATATATGTAAAATTTGCAAACCCATATTCTTTTACAATGTCATTAAAGTAGTCATAGTCTGTATAAAAACTCATTAAAAAGGATTTAATAATTGGATAAAAATTAAAAACACCTAAAATGACGAGTGCTGGTGCTAAATATAGGAGAGCTTTAAATGTACTAAATAATGTTGGTCTTTGATTCAATCAAAAGCCCTCCTTGTAAAGGAATGACATTTAGATTTACTTCAGATTGAGCATCAAATAAGTGGAATCGGTTATTTCGAACGGATAGATCCACATGGTCACCAGCCTGAATTTCAAATTCTGGATTAATTAAGGCACGGATTGAGTGTTCACCTATAATTGCACTTAATAATGTATCCCGCCCAATTCGTTCAACCATTTCTACTTTTGCTTTTAGAGAAAAAGTTGCGTTATGAGCCCCGATTAACCAATCTTCAGCACGCACACCTAGAATCATCTTGTTTGAAGTAGAAAGTTCTGTATTCAAACGCAGGTCACTTGTAAAAGACTCGTCCGATTTTTCAACTGTGAAAATAGATCGTTCCTGATTATATGAGACTGGAATCATGTTAATAGGGGGGCTTCCCATAAACTTTCCAACAAAAGCATTGACCGGATGATCATACATTTCTTGTGGTGGACTATATTGTTGATATTTTCCATCCTTCATTAATAAAATTCGGTCAGAGATGCTCATAGCTTCTTCCTGGTCATGTGTAACAAAAATTGTTGTAATACCGACTTCCTGCTGAATTCGGCGAATTTCTTCACGCATTTCTAAACGTAAGCGTGCATCAAGGTTTGAAAGGGGCTCATCTAAAAGTAATAATGATGGCTTTTTAACAAGGGCACGTGCAATCGCTACACGCTGTTGCTGTCCGCCAGAAAGTTGTTTTGGTTTACGGTCGAGTAGATGATCGATTTGAACAAGCTTTGCCATTTCAATAGCTCTTTCTTCGGCTTCCTTTGTTGGTACTTTTGTCATCTTTAAAGGAAACATGATATTTTTAAGCACTGTCATATGCGGATAAAGTGCATAATTTTGAAAGACCATACCAATCCCGCGGTTTTCCGGTTCAATGTTATTTACTAATTTATCACCGAAATATAGCTCACCCGAAGTTGGCTTATATAAACCTGCTAACATGAATAATGTTGTACTTTTACCGCAGCCACTTGGTCCAAGAAGACAAACTAATTCACCTTCATTAATCGAGACATTTAAATGGTCAACTGCGGTCACATCATCGAATTTCATGGATATATCTTTTAACTCTAGTTTCAAGGTGTAACCTCCCCAATAAAATGTAATACCAAAGTCAACATTTTCATTCTAAAGGTACTCTTTTAACCTGCTGTAAATAATTTGTAAAAATATTGTTTGTTATCTTAATATTCCAGACACACAGAGATAATTTGGGTGGAATAAAAAAGTATTTTGAACGATTAGCAATAAGTTTGTGAAAACAACCTTTAAAAAATCACACAAGAGCCGTACTATAAGTAAATGCGGTTTTTTCGCTTTTTGAGAAAAGAGTAATTAACCGCGATTTGACGAAAGATAGTGATAAAAGAAAGGAGTCACCCCGTTATGCACTCAATAAACAAGATAGGAAAGAGTTTTTGGTATATCACGCCAATATCTGAGACCGACCGGCCCATTTTAGGGATGGTGGTTGGAAATAACAAGACATTAATGATTGATGCAGGTAACTCGGAAGACCATGCCCATTATTTTATGAAAGAAACGTTGAAAAATGAGGTAGGGCATCCTGATATGGTTGTTCTTACTCATTGGCATTGGGATCATATCTTTGGCCTTTCAGCTTTACCAAATACAGTTTCAATTGCTTCTACAAAAACAAAAGAGGAAATGGAGAAACTCATTCCGCTTTCATGGTCGGACGAGGCTATAGATGAACGAGTTAAAGAAGGAACTGAAATTGAATTTTGTGCGAGGGCTATTAAGAATGAATATACAGATCACCGAGATATCAAGATTGTCTTACCGGATATAACCATAGAAAAACGAGCGGAAATTGACCTTGGTGGGGTAACTTGTGTAGTTCAACACGTTGGGGGAGATCACGCAGCCGACTCGGTCATTGTGTATATCAAAGAAGAAAAAATTCTATTTTTGGGTGATTGTATATATCCTGATATTTTTTCGGAAAAGGATAACTATACAATCAAGACAACTCTTGCGCTTTTAGATGAGTTAGAATCATTTGATGCAGATACATATATCCCTTCTCACCAAAGGCCGATTTCAAAAGATGAATATAATCAGGAAGTCGCAAAGCTTAGAACCGTTGCGAAATATACAGATATGTTCGGTGGTGATAAATCGAAAATCATAGAGGAATACGAAAAGCACGTAAAAAGGGAACTGACAGAAGACGAAAGGGAAACCATTGATAACTTTGTTAATGGGTATTAATGTATTCCTTAAATAGCTAGATTAAACATAGAACCCACTACTTAAGTAGTGGGTTCCATTTTTTATAAAACTAAACTAACGATGATACCTGATAGGATACTTACAAGTGTGGCACCATATAATAGCTTCAGCCCGAAACTTGCGACGACATTTCCTTGCTCTTCGTTCAAGCTTTTTACCGCCCCGGTAATAATCCCGATGGATGAGAAGTTGGCAAAGGATACCAAGAATACAGAAAGAATCCCAAGGGTGCGGGAACTAAAGTTATGATTACCTCCGGATAAATCCAACATCGCGACAAATTCATTCGTCACGAGTTTAGTCGCCATAATTCCCCCGGCATTAACGGCCTCTGATAAAGGAATTCCCATAATGAGGGCAATTGGAGCAAAAATATAACCTAAAATTTGCTGAAAGGATATATTAAATATGAGCTCAAACACGTGATTGATTCCCGCCATTAGTGCAATGAACCCGATTAACATGGCCCCGACGATAATGGCAACCTTAAAACCATCAAGGATGTATTCCCCGAGCATTTCAAAAAATGATTGCCTTCTAGATTCCTGTATCTCTAACATATCTTCATTTGGTTGTACCTCATACGGATTAATAATAGAAGCTATGATAAAACCACCAAATAAATTTAATGCTAAAGCTGTGACAACATATTTTGGTTCAAGCATTGTCATATAGGCACCCACTATGGATATGGATACAGTCGACATCGCTGAAGCACAAAGAGTATACAAACGCTGTTTTGAAAGAAGGCCGAGTTGTTTTTTTAATGTAATGAAAACCTCGGATTGTCCCACCATTAACGAAGCCACTGCGTTATATGATTCAAGGGTCCCCATCCCATTCACTTTACTTAATAGCCATCCAATTCCCTTCATAAGAAGCGGTAGAATTCTCAGATGCTGGAGAATCCCAATTAAGACAGAAATAAATATAATTGGCAACAATACAGTTAAAAAGAAGGGAGCCTCTCCTTCGTTTGCCATGCCGCCAAATACAAAGGAAATCCCTTCGCCTGCATATTCAAGCAGTTTGTTAAAAACATTTGAAATGGCTGTGATAAGGATAAATCCAAATTCTGTATTTAATAGGAACACGGATAAAATGATTTGAATAACAAGCATTGTGATAATAGGTTTAATTTTCACCTTTTTTCGATTGGAGCTTGCTAGCCAAGCTAAAAATAAGACAACAAGAATACCTAAAATTGAAATAACATATTGCATATGTAACCTCCTGATGATTTAAACATGATGTATATGCTTCCAGTATCGTTTCCGCTCGCATAGCAACCTCTATTTTTATGATTGCAATGGATATTTTGCCCTTATTTTAGAAAAAGTACCCAGACATCATTCTTTAGAATGATAAAAAAATATGGACAAGGTTTACGGTCACCACAATATCTGAAAACATAGGATAACATTAAAAAGGGAATGTAGGCAATTGGCGAATATTTCTTACAAAGATGGTATGATAGATGAAATATGCCTTAAGGAGAAGAGAATTCTATGAAAATTCCCATTTTGTATGAGGATAATCATCTGCTTTTGGTAGAAAAGCCAATTAATATTCCTGTACAAGAAGATAGTAGTGGAGACCTTGATTTGTTAACGATGCTAAGAAACGATATAAAAATACGCTACCAAAAGCCTGGTAATGTATATTTGGGACTCATACATCGTTTAGACCGTCCCGTTGGAGGTGCCATGGTGTTTGCAAAAACGTCTAAGGCGGCTTCTAGATTATCGGATATGTTTCGCAGACATGTGATTGAACGAAATTATTTTGCAGTTGTTCATGGATCCCTAAAGAAGAAAAGGGGGCAGCTTGTACATTATCTTCATAAGGATCATCGGAAGAATAAGGTATTCGTTGTCCCTTCTACTCATCCCAACGCTAAAAAAGCAGTGCTAGATTACGAGGTTATGGAATCGAAAAAAGGATTTAGTCTACTTTCTGTGAATCTTCACACGGGGAGACCTCATCAAATCCGAATTCAGTTATCAACTATAGGTAATCCAATCTTTGGGGATCAAAAGTATGGAGGGCATCTAAAGAGGTCAGGCCAGCAACTTGCGCTTTGGGCCCATTCGCTTTATTTCGAGCATCCTGTTAGGAACGAACCGATAGGGGTTTATTCGTTACCACCAAGTCGTTATCCATGGGATCTATGGTCGATCATTGCAAATAGAGGTGAAAACTTCAAATCTAAAAAAAATCCTGCCTTTTATTGACTTGGTTGGAGTTTTTTAATTTATAGCTGCAAAATCAAAATCCGCCCAAGCACTTGCGAGGGCGGATTTTTACTTCCATATGAGAAATAAATTATTTGTTTTTTCCAGGTTTTATTTTTTCTCCGACATTAGGAAGATCAATATATCCAATGTTTCCTGGATTTTGAGAACTGACCATGAGGTAATTTTCCCCATTTAAATCGTTTATGGCTTGTAGGCCAGTTACTTCACCGCCATCCGGAGCTGAAATAATCCTTTCAAGTTCTTTCGTATCAATATTATAAGCCCAGCCAAAGTTATTGGTATGCATGCCACTATCTTCTGCAATAAACAGAGTTCTTAATTCTTCATCATATACAATATTGTCCGGATTCGCCATCTTATCTGGATGTGCTGTATTCCCATCAGCATCTGGAGATGGGAGATCTTCACCGTTCAACATCCCATGCATATCAGTAACAACATAATCACTATTTATGGAATTTCCATTCATATCCTTTTGGTTAGCTGCAATATTCATTTGATAGATTGTACCTGCGCTTAATTTTGGCAAGCGGATATCATCAACAGGGTCATTCGGTTTTTCTAACATCCCACCTTCTACATAGGACATTGCCATATAAATCTTGTTATCAGCTTTATTAAACGTTAGTGTTTCCATTTTATTAAACTCAGATGTTGCATCAAGAATGGCACCATAACGACGAGACTCCAAGAATGCCGCGGCTTTTTCCATACCTGGTTTAACTTTTAAGTATTCTTCGCCAACAGTTGTTTTGATATGAGAAAATCCATTTGCCTCAGCATAGGCGGGATCGTCTGTCGCTTCAAAAATGTCACTGAAGGTTAAAGTTCGGGATAGATCTTTCACTTCTTCATCTGTTGCATGTCCCAATTCAATCCATTCAAATTCACCAGCACCACCATTTTCAGCACTGGTTTGATTAAATTTAGCAGCGTATAGCGTACCAGCGGATAAATCTCCAGCTTTGTCTGCAATATACATGAATGGCATTACATAACCACCGTCATCACCGTAATAAACCGTACGATTATCTGGAGCAACGGCTACATTTTCAAAGGATAAGCGACCCATGCTGTAGTGTTTTACAGCTTCTGCTTTACCATTTGGGGATACTGTAATTTCAGTCGTGTGGCCGTAAAGGTATGGATTTCCTACAGCATTTGCATCTTGATAATAGTTACGTGCAAATTGTGTGACTTTAGAGTTTTCTGGATTTTTTTCATGTGCACGTGCATCCGGTTCGTATTCTTCACTGCCTAAATGAGTATTCCAAGGGGAAAGAACGCCCGCACAAGGTGTCCATACTCCACCATCAGCAGAAAAATCAATTGGTTCAATATCCGTTATTTTCAATTCACCCGTTTCCTTATTTTGAACGACAGTATTTAAGTAAACGGCTTTTGGCATTTCACCGATTTCATTTTTTGGCATACTTTCAAAATGGTTGATTAAATATAATTTTCCACTCTTTCCGTTTACACTTAACAGGGAATTCATATCTGGTGCAGTAGAAAAAATTGGGCTTCCATCGGCACGTGTAATAGCGTTACCGTTAACATCCACGGCACCCCCAACAATTTTTCCATTAATGACTTCACCTGGCTTAGCTAAGGAGTGATAGTCTAATTCCATCGTTTTTTGGGAGCCATCTGATAATGTCACGAGGGCTTTAGCATGCGTATGCATAGTTGATTTTTCCTCTTGTGTTTTAGGTGCCTCCATACCTATAAAATCAACCTTTGTAACCTCAAGTGGTTTATTTGGTTGTGCAAATACGTTTGCTGCAGTCGGGAATAGAAGTGCTGCACTTAAAACGGGAATGACTAGCTTTTTCTTATTCATTGACTATTTCCTCCTAAAATTTTTGATATATGGCCTGTACAAATTAATGATAGGATTCAAATGTTAAGGAAATGTGCATTTATTATTAATAATATTTAAAATATTTTGGTTATTTAGTCCTAGTTCAATTAGCGTGCATTACTGAAGAGGAGAGTTGCATATAGGTAAAAAGGAGTAGAACAATGCAAAAAACCATATCTCATCCTTCAAATATGTAGGAGGTGATATGGTTTTGAATAAAATCTCTTACCTAATACAAAAGCAGTTCGATTAAAAAAACCGATAAACAGGCCAATAACGCGACACTCACTAGGCTTGCCCCCCGGTAGGCAAAAAGAATGGCTACAATAAAGCCAACTAGCGCAGACCATGTCGATTCTGTTGCGTCTAAAATGGCCGGAAAAACCATCACAGCCAATGTCACAAATGGAACATAGTATAAAAACGATCGGATATAAACATTCTTGATTTCTTTTCTGACAAGGGTAAGTGGAAGCACCCTAATGAGATACGTCACAACGGCCATTACCAAAATATAAAAAATAGCATTATTCATACGTATCCTCCTTTACCGGAAAGGCAAACGCTGCAATACCTGCAATTAAAATCGTTAAGATAATAATTTTCACACCGGATGAGATGGATTCAAGAAACGGCAACTCAGCGAATAGTAGACTTAGTACCATCGATATGACAATCAATCCGGTAAGGACTTTATTCCCTTTTGCCGGAGGGACAATAACAGCAATCAGCATTCCGAACAGGGCAATACTTAGGGCACTAATTAATCTTGGTGGTAGTATATTGCCAGAAATAACTCCAAATAATGTACCCAGTGCCCAACCTGGGACCGCAGCACTCATCACGCCATAAGCGTAATAAGGACTTAACCTTCCAGGAACCGCAACCGTCACCCCGAAGACCTCATCTGTAATCCCATATGCCATGATTGAACGATGGAAAAAGGATGTGTTTGGGTCAATCTTTTGGGATAAGGCAAACGACATTAGAAAATACCTAGAGTTGATAATTAACTGTGTGATAGCAATTTCGACGACTGTTGCAGCACCGGCAATTAACGAAAGTCCAGCAAACTGTCCAGCTGATGTTAAATTTGTTACGGACATCAAGACGGCTTCAAACGGATTTAGCCCGGCTTGCTCGGCAAGAATGCCAAAGGTAAACGAAACCGCAAAATAACCGATTGCAATGGGAATTCCATTTTTCAACCCACTTGTCCATTCTTTTATGTTTGTTTTCATTTTTCTTTCCTCCAACGATGATCAAACAATATGATGTCAATAGATAGGTTTGGTACCTTTTCTATTAAAATGATTCTAGCATACGTTTGCTAGAAATGCCTTTTAGTAAAACTCTACTTTTTGTGAACAATATGTACAAAATAGTATTTAATTACCGAAAATAACTTTATTAAGGAAACGTTTTCATTTTAAGGTATTTTGGTTACTATTAGAGAGAGGTACGGACTAGTTTAGTAGAGTAAATGAAAAAATTAGGTGGTACAAGTATGAAAATGAAGTTATTGCAAAAAACGCAGACGATCGTTCGTTATCAGAGTCAAAATAACCAAGTATATTATGGGATTGTAGAAGATGACGAAATTTTACAGTTATCGAGTAATTTTAATGACATGATAAACGATAAGTTCAAATTTGATGGCGTAAAAGTTAAAGTTAAAGATGTGAAAATACTAGAGCCTGTTACACCCCAAAAGGTTATCAATTTTGGATGGACATATGCACAACATGCAGAGGAGACCGGGGGTACGGCTAATCTCAAAGAACCATTTTTATTTCTAAAACCTACATCTTCCCTGATTCCAAATGAGGGGGAAATCATTCTTCCCCCAACACACTTAACGAAGCAGGTGGAAATGGAGGGCGAACTGGCACTCATTATAGGGAAACGTGGGAAAAATATTAAGGAAGATGAAGCGTTGGATTTTGTTTTTGGCTATACCATATTTAATGATGTAACGGCTCGGGATCTAACAAAAAAGGATCCCCAATTTACACGAGGCAAAGGTTTTGACACATTTGGACCTTTGGGTCCTTGGATTGTGACAGGAGTAGATCCAACTAATTTAAACATAGTTACAACGTTAAACGGGGAAGTGGTACAAGAAGGCAATACAAATCAGATGTCTTTGTCCATTCCTTATCTTATCAGTTGGATTTCGAATGTGATGACTCTGGAGCCAGGCGATGTAATAGCTACTGGTTCACCTTCAGGAAGCTGCCCAATGAAATCAGGAGACATAGTTACTGTTGAGGTTGAGCATATCGGCAAACTGCGTAATTATGTAAAATAGTTTGATCATTTAAAAGTTGAATGAATCAGGGTCTGGTATGCAACCATAGTTGCATGCCCTTTTTTCGGTAGGAAGGTATTCGAGGAAAACATGTAGAACATATAAAGATGTACTGATTCATATCGTAAGATAATTTTATAATAGAAAGTAGTAGGTAATTCCGAAAATGAGAGAGGAGGATTGGATGAAACAACTGTATATAAAACAAAAGGTATTTAGTTTAAGTGGCAAGTTTACGGTTAAAGATCAGCAGGAGAAGGATGTCTATTATGTAGAGGGAAGCTTTATGAAAGTTCCTAAGACCTTCTCCATTATGAATACAAAACGAGATGAAGTTGCACTCATTACGAAAAAAGTATTTAGCTGGTTACCCAATTTTTTCGTTGAGGTGAATGGTCGGGAAGTGTTAACAATTAAAAAAGAGTTTTCCTTCTTTAAAGCACGTTATACGATTGATGCTGCAGGGATTGAAGTACATGGCAATTGGTGGGATATGGATTTTCAGGTTTTACAGCATGGGGAAGTTGTCGGCAAAGTGAGCAAAGAGTGGTTTACATGGGGTGATAGCTACAAGGTTGAAATCTTAAATGAAGAGGTGGAAGCCATCATCATTGCAATCGTTGTCGCCATTGATTGTGTGAAAGCTGACCAAGCAGCTGCTTCCTCGGCAGCAACGACTTAACGATGGAAAAAGGATATGAAGGATTAAAAAGATGTATTCGTTACACTAATTAATACAATTACTATGATTCTTTTAACAGCTAGTTCTCTACCTCCTCAATTCGGTGGAGAACTAGCTCTTTTATGTAACCAAATGGCCATTTGTAATGCGAAGGCATCGTTAAAGTTTTGCGGATCATATCCGCTTTCTGTTTTGATTTTATTCAGACGGTAAATTAAAGTGTTGCGATGAATGTAAAGTTTTTTTGCCGCTTCCTTTATATTAAAATTAGAGTCAAAGAATGCTTGGAGCGTGTCTAAATGATTATTAAGATCACCTTCGCCCTGTAGTATTCTTTTGCAAAACGGTTCAGCTAGCTTCGGGTGAATTTGGTGAACGAGTGCCTCAGGTTCGATGTCTAGATAAGAAATTACTTTATGTTCAGATTTACTTATGGCTAAGGCCATTTCACATTCACAAAAACCTTGGTTAATGATAAGAAGATGATCAATATGTGAAGAGTATGCCAAACGAGCATGAACCTGCATTCTTTCAAATTCTTTATGAAGGTTTGTTAACTTCTTTTTTGCTTCCTCATGAGAAACCTCAGATAAAATCAACAGCAATTTGTTAACATGTACAAATCCTGCTAGCACCTTTCCTTTACCAATCACTTCTTCCGTGTTTTTAATAAGCAAGTGACTTGAAAAAGAATAATCAACGATCTCGATTAAGCTAATGACGAAAGGACCCTTTAGCTTCATTTGAAGTAGACTAAGCCAGCGTTCAATATTACTTGTGTTCGGTTCTTCCTTTAATAGTTCTTCGATAATCATTTCTTTTGTTCTTTGGCGCCACTCCGTCTGTGAAGCCATATAAGCTTGCTTAATTAAAAGTTCTGCCATCATTTTTACAAGACCACCACGATCACCTATCATCCTTGGTTTTCCAGTAATACCAATGACTCCAACAACCTCATCATGAAAATGAATCGGTAAATTTATTCCTTGTTGTGTTCCACGAAGTTGCCCTTGATTTTCGGATGTAATTTCAAGTAGTTGTCCGGTTTTAACAACTTCTAAAGCACCTTCATGGATTGAATTCAGACGAGAGGGGTCACCCGTTGCAATAATGACTCCTTCTTCATTCATTATATTAATATTTAAATTCATAACTTTGGATGTTTCCTTTACAAGCATCTCAGCAATTTCCCGCGTGATCATTGAATTCTCCTTTTGGTTATTGCGCACAAATAATTATTTGAATTTATATAATAATTTGTATTTTACATATAAAGAAGATTTGAAGCAAGTACGTTATAATAAATAAACAGATAATTGTAAACGTTTACAACGGGAGGGTTACAAAATAAAAATTTTAATTGCACCCGATTCATTTAAGGGCAGCGTGACAGCAATTGAAGCAGCCTTGTCAATTGAAAAGGGAATAATAAATGCATTTCCACATGCAGAAACAAAATTAATACCTATGGCAGATGGTGGAGAAGGAACAATGGAAAATCTCATTACTTCGACGGCAGGACATAAAGTTGCAGTAACTGTAACTGGTCCTCTAGGTAAACCGATCGAGGCATTTTTCGGGGTTCTAGGTGATAATGAGACATGCATTATTGAAATGGCCAGTGCTTCTGGCTTGGATTTAATAAGTTTTTCAGAGCGTAACCCATTGACTGCAACAACCTTTGGTACCGGAGAATTAATTAAGAGAGCACTTGACGATGGGTACCGAAAATTTGTATTAGCGATAGGTGGTTCAGCCACAAATGATGGTGGAGTTGGTATGCTACAGGCTCTTGGTATACAAATTCTTGACAAATCAGGGAACGATATTGGCTTTGGTGGAGGTGCATTAAGTCAAATTCACGAAGTACGTATGGATCATTTTGACAAACGGATTTATGAAAGTCATTTTTTAATTGCCTCGGATGTGGAAAATCCACTTGTAGGTGATAACGGAGCTTCTCATGTGTTTGGACCACAAAAAGGTGCAACAGATGAAATGGTTCAGATCCTCGATCAAAATCTTACCCATTGGGCGAATGTGGTAGAACAGGTAACAGGAATCCGATTACATGATATGCCGGGTGCTGGAGCTGCCGGAGGAATAGGCGGAGCCTTTCAAGCATTTTTCCCTTCAACAATGAAAAGAGGGATAGATGTTGTTATCCAATATTCAAAACTTGTCGATCATCTTGAGGATGTTGATCTTGTGATCACGGGGGAAGGACAGGTAGATTTTCAAACGGCATTTGGAAAAACTCCAATGGGGGTGGCACAAACAGCAAATAAACTAAACATCCCAACTATTATAATTGCAGGGTCTGTTGGTAAAGGAATTCAAACGTTGTATCAATTTGGGGTCATTGCGGTATTTAGTATTATTAATCGTCCATTACGTTTAGAGGATGCGATGCAGGAAACGAAAAAGTTATTAGAACAAACAGCTGAGCAAGTTTGCCGCACTTATTTTTTTAATAGACAGGGGGAGAAAAGAAATGAAGATTAAGCAAGCAATTGAAAAAGTACCAGGTGGATTGATGGTTGTACCATTGATGCTAGGGGCATTGTTTAATACAGTGGATCAAATGCACATACCAGCAGTTATGAATTTTTTAAAAGCTTTAGGAGTTGCTCCAACAGCTGACGGCCATTATGAGCTTTTACGTATTGGTGGTTTTTCTGAAGCGTTATTTAAAAATGGCTCATTAACATTGATCGCATTATTCCTATTCTGTGCAGGTAGCCAGATGAATCTTAGAGTCGGTGGAATTGCTTTGAAAAAAGGAGTATTGCTGACATCGTCAAAATATTTAACGGGTCTTGCTGTTGGTATAGTATTTGGATACCTTTTTGATCCAATGAATGGTTTTCTTGGGTTATCAACGATGGCAATAATTGCGGCAATGACAAATGGAAACGGTGGGATGTATGCAGCTTTGACAGGCCAATATGGAAATAGATCGGATGTAGGTGCCGTATCTGTCTTATCCTTAAATGATGGTCCATTTTTTACGTTAATGTCATTAGGTCTTTTAGGTTCTAAATTCCCAATTATTGCGTTTATCGCTGTTTTATTGCCAATTGCATTAGGAATGATTCTTGGGAACCTTGACCCTGAGGTTCGTGAATTTTTAGCTCCGGGTGAAATCCTACCAGTTCCATTCTTTGCGTTTGCACTAGGTGCTGGGATGAACTTTATGACATTCTTCAATCCAAGCGTCGTTGGGGCTGGGTTGCTTCTGGGGATTATGACGGTCGTATTAACTGGATTAACTGGAATTCTCGTATTTAAGCTGTTTAGAGAAAAAAGTTATATCGCGCCAGTAGCTGAGGCGTCTACAGCAGGTAATGCAGTAGGTACGCCGGCAGCAATCGCAGCTGCTGCAGTTGTTGCATCAGGTTCTGGTATGATGAGCGCTGCAGAAGCCCAGGCTTATCAGGATATTGCGAACTTGGCGACGATGCAAATTTCAATATCTACCTTAACGACAGCCATTCTTTGTCCAGTTGCTGTAATAATGGTGGATAAATACCAACGAAGTAAAGGCATTGACGGTAAACTGGAAAATCCTAAGATGCCAAAAGATCCTGGATTACCAGTATAAAAAAGTACCCCACCCCTGGCTGATTAAGAGGCTAGGGGTGGTTATTTATTAGAAATGATGGATGAAAGGGAGAAGAAAATGCAAACAACTTTGTTATATGGAAAAGACAACTTAACGATCAATGTTCCGGATCATGCACTCATTCTTGAACCGAAAAATCTCTCAGGACTGAATGATGAAATGGGGGCTTTAAAAGCGGCACTCAAAAATCCAATTGGGTCACCACCTTTAGCGGAAATGGTAAAAGCAACGGATAAGGTAGCCATTGTGATTAGTGATATTACCAGGCCGACACCAAATGAAAAACTCGTCCCAGCTTTAATAAAAGAATTAAGTCATGTTCCGCTTGAAAACTTTGTGATTATTAATGGGACGGGTACACATCGTGACCAAACGAAGGAAGAGTTTATCCAAATGTTAGGACAATGGGTTGTTGATAACATTCGGATTATTAATAACCAATGTCATAACAAGGAAACACTGGTCAAAGTAGGACATAGTAAATTTGGATGTGATGTATATTTAAATAAAGAATATGTTGAAGCAGATTTTCGAATTGTAACGGGTTTTATTGAGCCTCATTTTTTTGCTGGCTTTTCGGGTGGACCAAAGGGAATCATGCCTGGGATTGCAGGGATAGAAACCATAATGACCTTCCATAATGCAAGGATGATCGGTGATCCATTAGCTACTTGGGGAAATATGGAGAATAACCCATTGCAGGAGATGACAAGAGAGATAAACATGATGTGCAAACCACATTTCATGCTGAATGTTACCTTGAACCGTGAAAAACAAATTACAAATGTGTTTGCTGGAGAATTAATAGCAGCCCATGACAAAGGCTGTGAATTTGCAAAAGAGCATGCAATGACGAAATGTGATCAGCGTTTTGATGTAGTTATCACATCAAATTCTGGCTACCCACTCGATCAAAATTTGTACCAAGCTGTAAAAGGTATGAGTGCAGCCCACAAAATCGTAAAAAAAGGCGGATCGATTATTGTCGCGTCAGAGTGCTCGGATGGACTTCCAAGCCACGGGAATTATTCGGACATATTAAAGATGGCCAATACCCCACAAGAACTCCTAGATATGATTAATAATCCTGAATTTAAAACCTTTGATCAATGGCAAGTACAAAAGCAGGCAGTCATACAAGTATGGGCGGATGTATATGTATATTCTCTGCTTACTGATGAACAAGTGACACAGGCGATGTTGAAGCCAACACACAATATTGAAGCAACGTTAGAACATCTTAAAGAAAAGTATGGAGAAGACATGTCTGTTGCGGTACTTCCATTAGGACCACTAACCATACCTTATGTCGAATCGGAGGATAAGGAGTACGTCTCTATAAAATAGTTCAACCGATGCTGTTATCGGCACCGAACAGTTGGCTTACCCATTATTCGTACGAGTGTTGACCATAGTACTGCTTTTGATATTGCAGGTAAAGGGATTGTGGACGAAAGAAGCTTAACTGAAGCTATTCGCCAGGCGGTAGATTTTGCACCGAAAGGATAATGGCATCTTTAAACATTCCATTTGACGTTCTCACCTAAATATTATATATTAGATTGAAGTAAAGAATGCCCAGGCAAGTATGGGAGAGGTTCATAGCTGATACCCTCTATAAAAAACTATGGAAACATGACAAGTGCCATGTCCATAAGCGGATGTGGCTTTTTCTGTTTTTTACATACGTATTTTATAGAACTGGCTAAACCTCTTTTGACAAGTGTTGGGATACATTTACAAGGAGGTTTTTTTTATGTCTGGCCGAAGCCATGAAGAAGGTTTAAAAGATTTAACACTATTAGGTAATCAAAATACCCAATATTCATTTGAATATGCACCAGAGGTACTTGAAGCAGTAGATAATCTTCATACTAATCGTGATTACTTTGTGAAATTTAATTGTCCAGAGTTCACTAGTCTATGCCCACTTACACATCAACCTGACTTTGCGACAATATATATATCATATATTCCTGACAAAAAACTTGTTGAGAGTAAATCATTAAAATTATATTTATTTAGCTTTAGAAATCATGGTGATTTCCATGAGGATTGTGTGAATATCATAATGAACGATTTAATCAAATTACTTGATCCAAGATATATCGAGGTATGGGGGAAATTTACTCCGCGTGGAGGTATCTCGATTGATCCATGGTGTAATTATGGGAAGCCAGGAACGAAATATGAGGAAATGGCGAATTACCGTTTAATGAACCATGACTTAAATCCTGAAAAAATCGATAATCGATAAAAAAGAATTGAATGAAGAAAGAGGTTTTTAGCTACCCTCTTAAAAAAACTAAGAAACAGCACTTTTTCTTAGGGTGCTGTTTTTTCGTTAAAAGGTGGTTTTGATAATGAAGCGAGAAAAAGCAATTGTTGTGTTTAGTGGAGGTCAAGATAGCACAACATGTTTGTTTTGGGCAAAGGAGCGTTTTGAAGAGGTTGAAGCTGTCACTTTTGATTATGGTCAAAAGCATCGGCTTGAAATCCAATGTGCAAAGGATATAACAGCAGAACTGGGTGTCAAACATCATATTCTTGATATGTCGCTACTGAATCAGCTTGCTCCGAATGCATTGACACGTCAAGAAATAAAGGTAGAAGCGGGAGAAAATGGCGAGTTGCCATCCACCTTTGTGCCTGGTCGAAATCTGCTCTTCCTTTCATTTGCTGGAGTTTTAGCGCGTCAAGTAGGGGCAAAGCATATCGTGACTGGCGTTAGTGAAACAGATTTTAGCGGATATCCTGATTGCCGAGATATTTTTATGAAATCGCTGAATGTAACGTTAAATTTATCGATGGACGATTCCTTTGTGATAGACACACCGTTAATGTGGTTGAATAAGGCACAAACTTGGGAGCTTGCTGATCAGCTTGGAGCACTTCAATTTGTCCGGAAAAGAACATTAACGTGCTATAACGGTATAATCGCAGATGGCTGTGGAGAATGCCCGGCATGCAAATTGCGCAAAAAAGGGCTAGATGAATTTTACTTAGGGAAATCAAACTTAGAGGAGTAATATCATGAGAATACTATTTTACTTGTTATCGATTGTTACCGCAAATGTGGTAACAGCAGCATTAGCGCCATTACAGTTTGGAATTTTTATCGTGCCAATGGGTACGCTGTTGGTTGGAGCGACCTTTATTCTCCGGGACTTGGTGCAACATAAATATGGTAGAAGGAAAACATATTTATTTATTTTCATAGCTTTAATCTTATCAGCATTGGTATCATTCATGCTGGGGGATACATTATTGATTGTGGTGGCTTCGGCTATTTCATTTATTGTGTCCGAATCAGCTGATACAGAAATTTATACGAGATTGAAACTACCAATAGCTTGGCGTGTGTTCTACAGTGGCATTGTTGGAGGGTTTCTTGATTCTGTTATTTTTGTAGTGATTGGTTTAAGTCCTCTTGGGGCTAATATTCTACCTTGGGAGGCTGTACCAGCGGCTATTTTAGGGCAAATTATTGTTAAGACGATCATTCAAATGATTGGTGCTTTAATATTGAACCAAGTTCGATTGAATGGTTTGAATAACGCAGAGAGCCATTAAATAAAATCCTTTGTAAAAGCCACACAAGTGTGGCTTTTACATTTTATAAGAAAAACACTGTGAAACCTCGAATTTCATGATTTTGCAGTGTCCTAACTAAAGCAAAGCTAATTCTGAATTAGTCTAAAACAGTCACCTTCACTTGTTTTCTTCCGAAATTGATGGCTTCTTGTTTAGAAGGAATAAAGACATCGATTTTGTTTCCTTTGATAGCTCCACCAGTGTCCCCAGCAATTGCTTCTCCATAGCCTTCCACATAGACTTTGCTGCCAAGAGGAATAATAGATGGGTCAACTGAGATCACCTTTGCATTAGGGTTTTCTAATAGATTAATTCCAGTTGATGTAATGCCTGAGCATCCTTCACAAGTTGCGGTGTAAGCTGTAGCTTCCATGATAAATTCCTTTGAACCTGTCTTACTTGTTTCAGTAGCTGGCGCTGATGCAGTGCTAGTATTTGCAGCTTCAGTTGTTGGTGCTGTAGCTATCGTTTCCTTTTGTGTTTCAACAGCAGGTACTGAACTTGCACTTACCTTTGTTGCTACTTCAACAGACTGTACCGGTTTTTCCGCAGTAATAGCAGCCGTTGCTTTTACACCTTCAAAGATTACTAGATTTAATCCAGGATGGATCAGATCTGTATGTAATTGATTCCACTGTTTAAGTTGAGAAACTGTAACCTGATGATCCCTTGCTATATCCCATAATGTATCCCCTTGCTTAACTGTATATTGTTTTTCGGGTACTATAGTAAGTTCATCCCCAGGATGGATAAGGTCTGTCATAAGTTGATTTAACATTTTGATATTCTTTACGGATGAGTTATTTGCCCTTGAGAGCTCCCAAAGCGTATCTCCTTTTTGAACTGTAATCGTTGAAGCTTGTACATTAGCACTTACTGTTACTGAGAGCACAGTACCCGCCAAAATTGAGACCATTTTTTTAAGCATTCTTTTACCCTCCATGTTCCTTTAGTTGCTAATTTTCAATAATCGTAACATAGATTTTTGCTAGACAAAGAACAGGGAGGTGTTAATTTGGTAACATCTATGGCAATTATATTGCAAGAATATTTCTGGTAGTCTTTAAAAAGGGATACCGCTGGTCATAGTAAAGTATAAAGTATGCTAATATGTAGAGGATGATATCAATATAATTAATGGAGGAATTAAATTTATGAGCAATCTACCAAATTGTCCAAAATGTAATTCTGAATACACTTATGAGGATGGAGCATTATTGGTTTGCCCAATATGTGGTCATGAGTGGGCTCAAGGGTCAGAAGTGGAGAGTAATGAAGATAATAATGTAGTCAAGGATGCAAATGGAAATATATTAAATGATGGAGATACTGTAACGGTTATTAAAGACCTTAAAGTAAAAGGAAGTTCATCCACACTAAAGCAAGGTACCAAAGTGAAAAGTATACGTTTGGTAGAAGGCGATCATAACATCGACTGTAAAATTGATGGGTTTGGAGCAATGAAATTAAAATCAGAGTTTGTTAAAAAGGTATAATTGGTTTTTATTAAAAAAGCGTCAAAGACTATTCTATGTCATTGACGCTTTAATTATGAAGGGTGTTCTAGTAAGCTTCCAAAACGCTACCCCTCAACTTGCTTTCTTGCTCTAGTAAGTCTACTACCAAGTTCATTCAATGCAATCGCTGCTATTATAATAATTGTACCTAACCACTGAAGCCCCGAAACGGTTTCAGATAAAATAAGACTGGCTGATAGAATAGCAATAGGTAATTCAATGGATGTTAATATATTCGCAATTCCACCGGGAACCAATGGGGAGCCCACTGCGAAAAAGAGTGGGGGAAGAACGGCTCCAAATAGTGAAACACCTGCGGCAGCTGATAATAAGTTTGTCTCCAATGGCAGTACGGATGGTATTTCACGCATGAAAAGGACAAGTATTAAGATGGTTGACCCAGTTGCCATTAAGGAAGTCCGAGTTAATGGATCTACATCTACTGCAACCTTTCCGCTGAAAAAAATAAACCCCGCATACGTAAATGCAGAAAGAATCCCAAATAGGAAACCTTTAAGAGGGAGCCCTTGGATGTCGCCATTTACTATATTGGAAGCAAAAAAGACCCCGATCAAAATGAATACGATAGATAGAATCGTGATAGGTGCGGGTTTTATTTTGGTGAAAATCCACTCTAATATAATTCCAATCCAAACGAATTGAAACATTAAAATGATGGCCAATGAGGCTGGCAGATACTGCATCGAGCCATAATAAAAAATACTTGTTAATCCGATAAAACAACCGGTAATCATAATTTGTGGGACATTCTTTTTATTCAGCCCTTTAAAGCTAGGGCGTTTTATTAGGGTGATAGACCATAATATAAACGAGGATATAATCATCTGAACAATATTAATTTGGCCGAGGGAATAACCATAGCTAAAACCCAATTTAGCAAAAATCGGTGTAAAACCAAAACATCCAGCACCTAATAGTACAAATAAGATGCCCTTATTCATTTTCATTATGTAACCTCCTGATGCGCAAAAACTATTAGACTATTATAGCATACAAAGGAGGGAGACAGGTCTTTTTCAATCCTTTATAAGAGTGGTTCTATTTGGAAGTTATCCAATAAAAAATCTCCTTGGAATCAAGGAGATTTTTTGTGCTGTCAATTCTTTATGGAGCGGGTTATATTTTTATTTCCTCTTTGTACGTCAACTTCACTTTTTAAACCTTTCAATAATGAGAAGCACATGACAATCAAGATAATTGTAAAAGGAAGCGCTGCTGCGATGGAGGCTGTTTGCAATACCTCCAATCCTCCTGCTAAGAGCAGTACAGCGGCTAGAGCTGATTGAATAACGCCCCACGTGACTTTAATTTTATTCGAAGGATTTAATGTTCCGCCTTCACTCAACATGCCGAGTACAAAGGTGGCAGTATCAGCAACCGTTATATAATAAATGGCGACCACCGCAAACCCCAAAATACTTAACAAAGAACTTAATGGGAGATAATCAAAGAATGTAAAGATGGACAATGAAACATTTTCAGTAATATGGGTTGCTAGATCATGATTTCCTGTGTTTTGAACAAGTTCTAATGCAGAACCCCCAAATACGGACATCCAAAGACATGTTCCAAGGGTAGGGAAAATCAAGACGCCAATAACAAACTCTCTTACCGTTCTTCCTTTAGAAACGCGTGCAATAAACATTCCCACGAATGGCGCCCAGGCAATCCACCATGCCCAATAAAATAGAGTCCATGATGCAATCCATTCCCCTGTACCAAAAGGCTGTAACCTTAAACTCATATGAATAAAGTCACTAATATAGAGACCTGTTGTATTAAAAAATACTTTTATAACAGTCAAAGTTGGTCCCAAAATTAAAATTGCGAGCATAATCGCAAACGATAAAATCATTGCAGCATTTGATAAGTATTGGATTCCTCTCTCTAAGCCTGTATTAATGGAGATTGTAAACAGGACTGTTGCGACTGCAATCACAATTAGCTGTACGATTAACCCATTAGGAACCCCGAATATGTCATGCATTCCAGCCGTAACTTGCATGGCACCAAGGCCTAAGGATGTGGCAATTCCAAAAACTGTTGCGAAAATGGATAGTATATCAATTGTCTTTCCAATCGGTCCGTAGATTCGATCGCCAAGCATTGGATAAAATGCTGAACTGATTGATGCGGGAAGCTTTTTATTATATTGAAAAAAAGCAAGTGCTAAACCAATGATTGTATAAATCGCCCAAGGGTCTAGACCCCAATGAAAAAAGGTATATTTCATTGCGGTATTAGCTGCGTCAATCGTATAAGGCTCGCCATAGGGAGGGCTAGTGTAATGGGTGACTGGTTCGGCAACACCCCAATAGACAATCCCTATTCCCATCCCTGCACCGAACAACATCGCAAGCCAAGAAGCGGTATTGAAATCAGGCCGGTCTGTTTTTTTACCTAGCCGGATATCACCATATCTTGAGAACAATAAAAATACAGAGAAAATCACAAAGAATAAGGTCGCCGCAAGATATACCCAGCCGAGGTAATCAATTGAACCATTATAGATGATATCGGTGACATGAGCGAGATTATCTGTAAAAAAGACTCCCCATACAATAAAAATCAGAGTAAGTATTAATGAAATAATAAAAACACTTGAACCGTTTTGACCTTTCTTAGCCATGGGAACCTCCTAGTAAAATAAATGCAATATTTTTGTGTCATCATTCGAACATGAAAAGAGGTTATCTTAATCCTGAAGATTATAAAGGAACTCCCACTTGTCGGCGTTCATCAACTCAAAAGCCGATACTTCTAGTCCTCCTCCTAGATAAACCGTTTCGGCTTTAACTGCCAGAACCATCGTTATAAATAATTCGGGACTGTCCTTTTTTTGATAGATGTCTCCTAAGGCTGGTAGCAAAACATTGTCTGAAAGATTCACATTTTGGGGTGGGAGCTCCTGTAAGTCTGCTACATCACCAGATTCCATGTCTTTAAAATCAATCGGGTGGCTGTTTTTGTCCCGTCCGGGGACCATTAACATATACTCATTGTGCTTGACGCCGTGAGAATTACTTGTAATGATTCCTTTTTTATCTACCGTTTCAACCATTTCAATTTCATTTAGTGAATACGTATCTAAGGAATCGGGCCTTGGGTTGTGAATTAATATATAATCTCCTTCTTCAGCATTTTGGTCGAGTTTGAGCGTATATGCCTTGTGATTGAAAATAAAGCTATCAAGCTCCTTAGGCTTGTACCTTTCTACTTGTGCTGCACTGGTTAAATGCTGTGATAAATCCCTTAACTTTATAAGATGAACAGATTGCTTATACATTGGTTTTACCCCATAAACCTTATGTAACTCATTATTGTAATAGACAAATTGTCCTTTTCTGATTTGAAACAATTTCACCAATAAAACTCCCTTCGACCATAGGTTTATAAAGCTGCGTAATCACTCGAGGATCTTGGATGTAGTGGAAGTCTTTTCACATTACCTTTTATTAGCATGTCTTTTTTTGGGAAAACAATGTAAGAATTGGAAAGTTTAAAAGAGGGAAATTCGTTGAGGCATTTCGGAAGATTTTAATAAACTCAAACAAGCCAAAAAAAGATACAGTCTTTTCTTAAAAGAAAAGGTCTGTATCTTTTTTTTACATGGCCATCTCTCCGTTGTCATAGTTAATTTGCCATTGGATTCCGAATTTATCTGTTACTTGACCGTAGAGCTTGCTCCAGAAGGTTTCTTGTAGTTCCATAACAACTGTGCCGCCATCTTTTAATTGTTCATACCAAGATTTTAAATCATCCACATTTTTACTAATTAACGCAAGTGTAACATTGTCGCCAACAGTATATGGCTGACCAGGGAAGTTATCTGAAAACATGACATTACTTCCATCAATGTTAAGACGTGCATGTAACACCAAATCTTTTGCTTCCTCTGGAAGCGGGTATTCTGGACTCTGTGGTGCTTGACTAAAGGTCATAATTTGAGGTGTTTCACATTTAAACACTTTTGCGTAAAATTCAACAGCTTCCCGGCAATTGCCATTAAAAACTAGATATACATCTACAGACATCTCATCCACTCCTCTAAATTGTTTTATGTACATCTTCCATTTTATCCGATTATTTAAATCATAGACAATTTTACTATCTGATATATGGAGATGGAAAAAATGATGTAGATGTTTTTAAGCAGTTCTAAAAAAGGGCTTTCACCAGTTAGAATGTAAAATTTTTAGTAAGCGTAGTGCTCATGTTCCATATTTGTTTTACATTTTGAGGATTTATAGCGTAAGTAGGGTAGCTACTTGAACCAAAGACGTTCTTTAATTGGGCAAATCCTTTTTCAGTTGTTGCTGGATGAACAATTTCTCTTTTATGATTGATAAGCTGTCCGGTTACATCTTTAAAATCATTCGAGGTGCAGATATGAAAATATGTGTCGGCCATGCCAGATGGTACGGGGTTAGTAAGATTTTGTAGTTTGGCAAACACTTTCCAAAAAGAATTCAATTTGTCAATCGTCTCTTTTGATAGCTTTACACGGTTAATTTGAAGAGCATTTATTTTAATACCCATGCCTTTCAATTCTTCAGCCATTTTGAAGGTTAACATTAATAACGCCATTTTTGAATCTCCATACATCTTGTAGGTGCTATATGGACGTGTATCCTTGTGTTCTCCACGCAAATTGTCGAATTCGATCTCTCTTTTTGGATCGAAGAAATTTTTGATGTTTGTTGTACAAGCATGGAGGATCCTTGGATCGGATGATTTTGCTAAATGATCAATTAGTAAACGCGTCATTAAAAAAGGACCAAAAGTATTCGTAGCAAAAGATAATTCAATATGGTCGGGACTGAGTTTATATTCTTTTATTCCATGATTTAAGTACGCTGCGTTATGTATTAGAATGTCCAGTCGTGGGTATTTCTCTTTAAAAGCAGTGCAAAATGCATGAATTGAATCGAAGGAAGAGACATCAAGCTTCATTAAATCTACATGGGTATTTTTGGTGGTTTCAATAATCTCTCTGTGGGCAACAGAACTAATCTCGATATTGCGGCAACCCATAATCACATGATATCCCTCTTCTGCAAATTTAAGCGCTGCAGCTTTTCCAATCCCGGAATTTGCACCTGTAATGAGAACAAATTTATCCTTCATTACAAACCTCCTTTTTTCTTAGGTCTCCTTAAAATAGGTAATTAGCATTATTAAGATAGTACCTTAAAGGATGAGACAAAACTGTCGAAGTTTAGGATATAAACACAATTATTTATCGACGAGAAGTTGGCGTTATTTACTAATTATGTGTCAAAATTATGACAAAGTGGTAATTCAAAATGGACAAAGAAAAAACGTAGTAAAATAGACTAGACACAAGGTTTAAAACATATTCTACCAAATGGGTAAGAGAGGAAGTAAGGGAAAAAATTGAAATCATATAATAGATTTTTTGCACTACTAATGAGTTTACTGATGATTAGTTTGGCAGGTTGTGGAAAGGAAGAAATCATAACAAATGTAGGAGAGCTAGACTTTACGCAACCATTAAAAATTCCAGAACTTGTCGAACCTACAATAGAACCAGATGGCACTAAAAACTTTACTTTAACTATGCAAACTGGAAAAACTGAATTGTTGCCAGGGAAAATGGCGGACACATTTGGAATTAATGGGACTTATTTAGGACCCACCATTAGAGTTTCGCGCGGTGACAAGGTTTCTTTTAATGTTGTTAACGACCTAGGAGAGACATCCACTTTACACTGGCACGGAATGAGATTGCCGGCTGTAATGGATGGAGGTCCGCACCAGATGATTGAAGCGGGGGAGACATGGACGCCACATTGGACCATTGACCAGCCATCTGCAACTACTTGGTATCACCCACACTTACATGGGAAGACAGCACAACACGTATATAAGGGACTTGCTGGCATGTTTATCATCGATGATGAAGATTCCAAAAAGCTTCCTTCTGATTATGGGGTGGATGATATTCCGCTTATTATCCAAGATAAGTTGTTTGCGAGTGATGGTCAAATGAAAGAAGATGAAGAAGGGATTTTTGGTACACTCGGGGATGAAATTCTTGTAAACGGAACGTATGACCCGTATCTTGAAGTGACATCAAGCCAGGTTCGATTCCGATTGTTGAATGGTTCAAATGCAAGAGCATATCATTTTGGCTTTACCGATGGTCGTTCTTTTAAGCTTGTCGCGAATGATGTTGGGCTTCTTCAAGAGCCAGTTTCGATGGAACAAATCATGTTAAGTCCTGGAGAACGTGCAGAAATCGTGGTGGATTTCAAGCCCGGAGAGGAAACCATTCTCCGTAGTTATAGTGGGAATAATGGTATTGATAATGGGGAATTTGATTTGTTGAAGATCATTGCAGCTTCAGCTTTAAAAGAATCAGAGCCAATAGATGGACAGCTTTCAACCGTTCCGCCAATCGAAGTACCAAAGAATGCACCGATTCGTGAATTCAAATTAACCATGGAGAACAAAATTAACGACAAAGTAATGGATATGTACCGGGTTGATGAAGTTGTTCCAGCTGGTACAACGGAGATTTGGGAAATTAATAATTTTGGTTGGTCTCATAATTTTCATATTCATAATGCAGCGTTCCGTATTTTGGACATTAACGATAAGGAACCTCGAGAGTATGAAAAAGGCAGAAAGGACACCGTATTTGTTCCAAATGGGTCAAAGGTTCGAATCGTTGTAGAGTTTGGTAACTATCCTGACCCTAATGTTCCGTATATGTATCACTGTCATTTACTGCGTCATGAAGATGACGGTATGATGGGGCAATTTTTATTGGTAGAACCAGGTACAGAATCACAGGTGCCAACGACATTGCCTAAAGGCGATAATGGACATGATAATCATCATGAATAAAGAGGATTCGTAATATGAGAAAAAGGGAAGAACTTAAACCGTTCTTACCTTTTTTTATATAAATAAAAAAAGTCACTTTACTACCGGTAGGGCAATAAAGTGACTTTCCTATATATAATCTTATTGATGAACTAATGTTTTCTTTTCAGCTTCATCAGCTTTTGTATCCCAATTGTTTCGGATGATGTAATCAAATGCACTTAAAGACGCAGTTGCACCTGATCCCATTGAAATAATGATTTGTTTATATGGACTATTTGTACAGTCCCCTGCAGCAAACACTCCAGGAATACTCGTTGCACCACGGTTATCGACAACAATTTCACCCATTCGATTACGTTCAATTGTGTCATCAAGCCAATCCGTATTTGGTACAAGACCAATTTGAACAAACACACCCTGTAATTCAATATGATGTTCTTTTTCAGTTTCACGGTCAACATAAGAAATACCGTTTACTTTGTCAGTTCCCGTAATTTCAGTTGTTTGAGCATTCGTGATTACTGTTACATTAGGAAGACTGTGAAGGCGATCTTGAAGTACAGTGTCAGCCTTCAATTCTGAATTAAATTCAAGAACTGTCACATGCTTCACAATGCCTGCCAGGTCAATTGCAGCTTCAACACCAGAGTTACCTCCGCCAATAACGGCTACGTGCTTGCCGGCAAACAATGGACCATCACAATGTGGACAGTAAGCAACACCTTTGTTTTTGAACTCAGCTTCACCTGGTACATTGACATTACGCCAACGGGCACCAGTTGAAAGGATTACGGTTTTACTCTTTAAGACAGCGCCGTTTTCCAGTTCAATTTCAACAAGATCTTTCTTTTCAATACGTTTCGCACGCTGTAAGTTCATTACATCGACGTCATATTCTTTTACATGTTCTTCAAGGCTAGCTGCTAGCTTAGGACCTTCAGTGTACTTAACACTAATAAAGTTCTCAATGCCAAGTGTGTCCATAATCTGGCCACCAAAGCGTTCAGCAACAATACCTGTGCGTATGCCTTTACGTGCTGCATATACGGCCGCACTTGCACCCGCAGGTCCGCCACCAACAACAAGAACATCAAATGGCTCTTTATCAGCAAACTCTGAAGCGTCTGGAGTACCTCCTACTTTTGATAGGATTTCCTCTAATGTCATGCGACCGCCACCGAATGCTTCACCATTTAAGAATACGGTTGGTACTGCCATGATATCTTTGCTTTCAACTTCCTCTTTATAAGCAGCCCCGTCAATCATGGTATGTGTAATGCCAGGGTTAAGAACGCTCATTACGTTTAATGCTTGTACAACGTCAGGACAGTTATGGCAACTTAGGCTGACATATGTTTCAAAGTGGTATTCGCCTTTCAAATCTATGATTTGGTCGATCAGCTTTTGATCGACTTTCGGCGCTCTTCCGCTAACTTGTAAGAGAGCTAACACGAATGAGGTGAACTCGTGTCCAAGAGGGATACCTGCAAAGGTCACTCCGCTATCTTCGCCAACACGATTCACACTAAAGCTTGGTGTTCTTTCTAATTGTGTATGCTCCACTTTAATTTTAGGAGACATAGCTGTCAACTCTTCAACGAGAGACAGCATGTCCTTTGAAACATTATCCGAGCCTGTGCTAACTTTAAGTAGCACATCATTTTCTAAAAGCTGAAGATATTGCGCTAATTGTTGCTTAATATCTGCATCTAGTATCATTTTGGGCACCCCTTAAATTTTACCTACTAAGTCTAGGCTTGGCTTAAGTGTTTCGCCACCTTCTTGCCATTTAGCTGGGCAAACTTCACCTGGATTGTTACGTACATATTGTGCAGCTTTAATTTTATCAATTAATTGGCTAGCGTCACGGCCAATACCATCTGCATTAATTTCTACTGCTTGGATAATTCCGTCTGGATCAATGATGAATGTACCACGGTCAGCAGCACCTTCTTCTTCTCTTAAAACGTCAAATTGGCGAGAAAGAACGTGTGCAGGGTCACCAATCATTGTATAGGTAATTTTACCAATTGCTTCTGATGAATCGTGCCATGCTTTATGTGTGAAATGTGTATCTGTTGATACAGAATATACTTCTACACCTAAATCTTTTAATGTTGCATATTGGTTTTGAAGATCCTCAAGTTCAGTTGGGCAAACGAATGTGAAATCTGCTGGATAAAAGCAAACAACACTCCATTGACCTTTTAGGTTTTCTTGAGAAACCTCAATAAAATCGCCAGTACCGGCATTATAAGCTTGTGCTTTGAACTCTTCTACTTGTTTTCCAATAAGTGACATACTAAATTCCTCCATTGTTATTATATTTAAAAATAGATTATTAGTAGTATGGACTAAAAATCTATAATTATTACTTGTTTATACTAATTATTATATAGATATTATTATTTATGTCAACGATAATGCATTAATTAATTATAATTAAATAGTATTTTCCTTTTTTGATAAAACATTCATTCCCAATTCTTCCTCTCATATTATCAGTTAGCGACATTGACATTGCAACAAATTTGATTCATAATATTCCTAATCATAAAACATAATTAGTTATGCACACTTGTATATATAAGAGGTAAAGATAGGGAACTAGTAAATAGTCCTCAGGTAAAAGAGAGTAAAATTCATCGGCTGAAAGATTTTACGCGCCTGCAATGCTATTGAACCTGTCCCTTGAACTGTTAGGCAAAACCTAACCGTTGCCCGCGTTAAAGGTTTTCGAGTGGGTATTAGAATGAATTTCTAGTGCCAATAAAGGTGGTACCACGAGAGACAATGGTCTTTTCGTCCTTTTTATAGGGATGGAAGGGCCTTTTTTTATAACAATTTGGCGGTGAATGAAATGAAGAAAAAACGCATTGTTGTCAAAATAGGGAGTAGTTCATTAACAAATCAAAATGGTGGACTTAGTATTGAGAAACTACGCGAGCACGTTGATGCGATTGCACGATTAAAGAAACTTGGGCATGAAGTCATTCTCATTTCATCAGGTGCTGTTGCAGCCGGGTTTATGGATCTTGGATATTCTTCTCGACCTAAAACCGTGGCGGGAAAGCAAGCAGCTGCAGCTGTTGGACAGGGTTTACTTTTAAAAGGGTATACCGAAGAATTTAAAAAACATGGGATTGTTGCTGCACAATTGTTGTTAACCAGGCAGAATTTCTTATATAAAGACCAATATAATAATGCTTATGCAACCTTATCGGAACTGCTAAAACGAAATGTTGTACCTGTTATCAATGAGAATGATTCGGTCTCACTAGAAGAATTAAATTTTGGGGATAATGACATGTTATCAGCGCTAGTAAGTGGTCTCGTACATGCAAATTTTTTGATCATCATTACCGATGTCAATGGCATCTACGATCAAAACCCACGAACACATCCAGAAGCAAAAAGGTACAATTTCCTCGAAACCATTCATGATGAACTGTTAAGTGGTGCCACCGAAACAGGTTCTAAGGTAGGCACAGGGGGAATGAAATCAAAAATTGAGGCAGCACGTACTGCGTTAGGTCTCGGGGTTAAAGTGTTTATTGGCTCTGGTTCTGGTGGGGAAAAATTTGTTGATATCCTTGCAGGAAAAGGGGATGGAACATATATTGGGAACTCCTCACTTACTAGTATGAATACATCAAAACAGTGGCTAGCTTTACATTCAATTCCTAATGGGAAAATTGAAGTTGATCAGGGCGCAGCAACGGCTATTCTAAGACACGGTAAAAGTCTTCTTCCTGCAGGAGTGACAAATATTATTGGCAATTTTAGAATCAATGACGTTGTTGAGGTTGTGAACGTAAAGGGAGATATTATCGGAAAAGGAAAAGTTAATTTTTCTTCCGATCAATTAATTGAAATAAAAGGATTATCCAGCACCAAAGCCATGGTTAAGGTAAACAGTGATCAAGGTGTTGTCATTCATAGGGACAATTGGGTAAGTCAAAAAGGGAGGAGAGTTAAATATGAGTGAGTTAATTGAAAAGGCGAAAAAGGCAAAAAAAGCAGCTTCGGTTCTAGCAAAAGCGTCCACAGAACAAAAAAACAAGGCACTATCTGCAATTTCTGAGCAACTCATAAAGGAACAAACGTTTATTTTAGAAGAAAATCTTAAAGATTTACAGGCTGGAAAAGAAAATGGGATGAGTGAGTCATTACTAGACCGCTTAACGCTAAATAAACAGCGAATTCAAGATATGGCAGACGCTCTTATTCTTTTGACAGAGCTTGAAGACCCAATTGGACAATTATTAGAAGAATGGGAGCGTCCAAATGGTCTTAAAATTGCTCAGGTTCGAGTTCCTCTTGGGGTAATTGGAATGATCTATGAGGCACGACCAAATGTAACAGTAGATGCATCAAGTCTTTGTTTAAAGACAGGAAATGCCGTAGTGCTTCGAGGTAGCTCCACAGCGATCCATTCTAACAAAGCAATCGTAAAGGTAATCCAGCATGCGCTTGAAGGAAGTAATCTACCAATTGAGGCCGTACAATTATTAGAAGATACTAGCCGAGAGACAGCATCAGAAATGTTCAAACTAAATGAATATCTTGATGTTTTAATTCCACGAGGTGGCGCAAAGTTGATTCAGACGGTTGTCCAAAACTCAACCGTTCCAGTACTAGAAACTGGTGCAGGAAATTGTCATGTGTTTATTGATGAAACAGCTGACGCTAAGATGGCTATAGACATTGCGATTAATGCAAAAACGCAAAGACCATCTGTATGTAATGCGATTGAAAATGTTCTTGTACAAAAGGTTTGGGCGTCTAACCACTTAGAGGAGTTAATAACGGCTTTACAAGAGCATGATGTTCAAATTCATGGTGATGAAGTAGTCCAACAAATAGGGAAGGATATTATTCCTGCTCGTACGGAAGACTGGGGAACGGAATTTTTAGGGCCAGAGGTTGCCGTAAAAGTAGTTGAGAATGTAGGAGAGGCCATTGCCCATATTAACCAATATGGAACAAAGCATTCAGAAGCGATTATTTCTGAATCAGCTGAAAATGTGGAGCAATTTTTCACAGAAGTGGATGCCGCGGCTGTTTACCATAATGCATCAACCAGATTTACAGATGGATTTGAATTTGGATTTGGCGCTGAAATCGGAATTAGTACGCAAAAACTCCATGCACGTGGACCAATGGGGTTACCTGCTCTTACTTCTACCAAATATACAATTCGAGGAAATGGACAAATTAGGTAAGTTGAATACAAACAGTGGGGGATGTATCCAAGATATTTTGGAGCATCCCCTTTTCATTTTTTAAGTTTACATATCTGTTTACACGTATACAAACTGTAAACAAAGTGTGTACAATTCCGTTTACATGTTTACAAACCTGTATACATCCAGGAATACCGCCATGTGTACGAATTTGTACACAAAGATAACAAAAATGTTTACAAATAACGACATGTTTACAAGGTGTTTACAGGTTTACAGTTATGTTTCTTTTCGTCCAGAGTTATTGAGGAATCTAGCAATCTCTTATACCCTTTTATTAAGGCATACATAGCAATAAAAAAATCTACTAAAAGGGATGATGTTTGAATGTCTATGTCTAGAATTGCAGCAGTTGATGTTGGAAATGACTCTATAAAGGCGATCTTCGGAGAGCTAGATTACGAATTAAATATACCTAATATAATCGCTAGAGACACGGAGGATCGTCCAGTAATTGGAATAGAAGAATTAAATAGTAAGGACCCACTGGAAGGAATACATATTAAGGTTCACTCCCCTGCTTTAAAGGAAAATAACGTGATTTATCGTGTTGGCCATTTGGCGACAAAAAGCGGCAGTGCATCAGAATTGGACCCAGGGAGCAGCAAATCAGAAGAAGATCAAACATTGATTATGCTTTTTGCAACTTTGGCATTGGATGCCGTAAGTGAAGAAAACACGGCTTCTTTTCCACGTTCAAAAAATGTGATTGATGCGAATTACACGTTGGGAACAGGATTACCGCTTCGAGAAGTAAAGGAAGGAAAGGATGCTGGATACCGATCAAAGTTAACTGGCTCCGTTCATCAGGTGGAATTTCTTGTAACACCAAGATACCAAGGGCTAAAGGTAAATATTAAATTTAATGAAGTTAAAATTTATCCTGAAGGCTTTGCCGCTTATATTAATCTGGTAATGGATAATAATTTGAAGGTAATCAATAAGGATTTAATTGATAAACGAATTTTAATCCAAGATATTGGCGGACTCTCAACAGATATTGCGGTTATTCGAAACCGAACGGTCGATGATGATAAGGCTCAAGGCTTTAATCTTGGGGTATCTGAATCATTGGAAGCAATTAGAGAAGAAATCCGCTCCAAGCACGGAATAGAATTAGATAGTCGCCGAGATGTAGTTGAAATTATCACAAGAAAAAATAACCGTAATCATATTATGGTAAAGGGGAGCCGGACAAGTGTTCATGACATAACAGATCGAATTCTGCTCGAATTAGCGAAAAAGCAATATCGGTTACTCCGCAATGTATGGTTAAAAAACTCGCAAACGGAAATTTGCTATTTTGTTGGTGGCGGGTCCATTGTATTAAAGGATTATATCAAAACATTAAATAATAATCTTGATGGCTATAATATTGAATTCTTTGAAGATGAAAAAGAGAGCATTTGGATGATGGCGAACGCTTATTATAAGCTTATAACGGATTTTGTAAGGAAGAATGAGAAGCAAAAGGTATCACAAGAGCCGGTGAAAGAACCAGTAAAGAAGTAGAATAAGGTGATTCTATGAAAAAGTCTACCTCAACCGAGGTGAAAAGGGGCCAAGCGATATCATTTCGCGTACCATCCGATACACCTGATCATTTATTAAAGCATCTACAAAAATTAAAGGAAACAGAGCGAAGAAATTTTTCAAGTAAAATTGCCGAGTTCGTCATGCAAGGTGTTGGTCAGTCCTACTCAAAGGAGAGAGAAGTCATTACGGTTCCACTCCCTCATACATTAAGTAAATCGCAGCGGAACTGGCTAAAGCATGAGCACTCCGAGGCCTTACTTGGAAGTATCATTTATCATCTCTTATCAGATCCAGTTCGTGCAACAGCGCTACTTGCTTCGTTAAATAGCAATTCCTTGGATCTAGACGAGGCTTTGTACCTTCAAGAGGAAGTTGCGACTAATGAGATGCAAATTGCAGCTTCACAGGAGGATGAAACTACCTCTATTAATGATAGTGATACGTTCGAGGATGATTTAAATCAATTTAACTGGGAAACAGCAAAGCAAGATAACCAAATTGAAGAAGAAAAGGATGAGGATGTATCCGATTTAGACAGCCTATTAGGAGATTTCCTTTCTGCAATGAATAAGTAAAAAAAGGGGCAGTTCTTCGTTACTTTAAGGTGACGTGGGACTGTCCCCTTTTAAAATGGCTTTGGTAAAGGTATCATAAGTAAAAAGTAGGTAAGAGATAAGGATGGAGATCATGGGAACGGAATTGAATATACAGGTAAAATCAAATCTTGTGAAAAAGTATAGGGAAGGATACCCTTTGATTACAAAGCAAGTAATGAATAACATCGGTTCTTTGGAAGAAGGTGTACTTATTAACCTTGTTGATGAACATGATGCATTTATAGGTAAGGGCTATTACGGTAAGCAAAATAAAGGGTATGGTTGGGTGCTCACGAGGAACAAGGATGAAAAGATTGACCAATCGTTTTTCGAAAGGAAGCTTAAATCAGCCCTAGATAAAAGAAGGTCTTTTTTTCAAGATAAGGAAACGAACGCCTTTCGAGTATTTAATGGAGAAGGGGACGGAATCGGTGGCTTTACCATTGACTATTTTGATGGTTATTACTTAATTAATTGGTACAGCAAAGGAATTTATACATATTTCGACCATGTGCTTACCTCACTAAAAAATCTTGTTCAGTATAAAGCGATTTACCAGAAAAAAAGGTTTCGTGGAGATGAGAAATTTGTTGAGGAAGACGGGTTTGTGGCGGGTGAAAGAGGCCAATTCCCGATTCTTGTAAAAGAGAACGGGGTTCATTTTGCTGTATATTTTAATGAGGAAGCGATGGTTGGGGTATTTCTCGACCAGCGGGATGTAAGAAGAACCATTCGTGATAAATATGCAAAAGGGAAAACCGTATTAAATACCTTTTCTTATACCGGGGCATTTTCTGTTTTTGCGGCATTGGGTGGGGCTGCAAAGACAACCAGTGTTGATCTGGCTAATCGTAGTTTACCAAAGACGATTGAGCAGTTTAGTGTAAACGGCATTGATTATGAAGCCCATGATATTATCGTGGAAGATGTTTTCCATTATTTTAAATATGCGGGTAAAAAAGGTTTGAAATTTGATATGGTAATCCTTGATCCCCCAAGCTTTGCGAGGTCAAAGAAGTTTACCTTCAGTGCCGAAAAAGATTATAAGAATCTCTTGAAGGAAGCAATTGCGATAACGGAGAAGAATGGGGTCATTGTCGCTTCAACAAATAGTGCGTCATTTGATATGAAAAAATTTAAAGGTTTTATTGATATGGCATTTAAGGAAAGTAACAGCAAATATAAAATGGTCGAAGAATTTTCATTACCTCGGGATTTCCAAACCATTAGGGAGTTTAAAGAAGGAAATTATCTTAAGGTTGTGTTTATCGAAAAGCTGAATGGTTAGATGAAGTAATCTGGTTCCGGGAAATTAAAGATATTTTGAAAAAAGGGATGGTTATTTTGCTTTGATGCAGAATAGCCATCCCCATTTTGTTCTATTAACTTGGCATTTGAATTTCGATCAGTAAAAGTTCTTCATCGCTATTCATTGCTTCCTTCAAAATTTGGTCGAACTCATTCAAATGAGTCGGTCTAACTCCCTTTACCCCAAAGCTTTCAGCAAGTTTCAGAAAGTCGGGATTCCCAAAGTTGGCTCCGAAGCTGTGATAAAACTTTTCCTTCATCATTTGTTCCTCTAATTTTAACGTCAAATTATTTAACACAATCACAATAATCGATAACCCTAATCGATTGGCAGTCTCTAACTCTGAAATATTCATTAAAGCTCCTCCATCTCCAGTAATACAAATAACGGGAGCATCTGGGCATGCTAGTTTGGCACCGATGGAGCCAGGTAAGGCAATCCCCATTGAGGCTAATCCATTTGAGATAATAAGTCGACCAGCTTGTTTTGGTTGATACGTGCGGGCGATAGCTAGCTTATGGGCCCCAACATCAGAGACCACAATGGTCTTTTCTGTTGAATGAGATTCGATAATGGTAAGAATATTCTCGATGGAAAGAGCTTGTTTTCCTTTTACATCTTGATTGATTTGATAGATTGTTTCCATTCGTTCTTTTAGATTACCAGTGGGTACCCATTGTTTTGATGGAAGTTCCAGTTGAGTTAGTGCCTGTAATGTCTCATTTAAGTCTCCAATTAATTCTGCTTTTACAGGGTAGTATTCATCCATTTCAGCCGGGAGTGGGTCGAGATGCAAAATTGGACATTTCTTTTTATTCCAATCCATAGCCGGTTTCTCAATTACATCATACCCAATGACAATAAGTAAGTCCGATTCATCTATTAAAGGTAAAGCTTCATCCTTCTTCATTAACCCAAATGTGAAATAATTAAGTGGGTGGTCTTTGGGCAAAATTCCTTTTGCCATAAAACTGTGAATAACCGGTGATTGAAGTTGTTCAACAAATTTATGGAGTTCTGCCATAGCGTCTTGTCTTACTACCCCGTTTCCTACGATTATAACCGGCTTTTGGCTCTGTTCTATTAAAATCCGTGCGGCTTCCATTGCTTCTACAGTAGGTTTACTTTTTGGGATAGGTATAACCGGTAATGGCTGGGAAGCACTGTTTTCTGGTGCTAGATTTTCTGGCAATTCAATTAAGACGGCGCCTGGCTTTTCCATTTGAGCTTCCCTAAAACCCCTGCGGATTATTTTAGGTATGGTTTTTGAATCCTTAATTTGAACGCTCCATTTTGTGGCAGGTTCAAACATTTTCACGATATCAAGATATTGATGGGACTCCTTATGTTGTCTTTCAAAGCCTGCTTGTCCCGTAATCGCGACAACCGGCGAATGGTCAAGAGTAGCACTTGCTATTCCAGTTATCAGATTGGTAGCACCTGGTCCTAGTGTCGCCAGGCAAACACCAGCCTTTTTGGATAATCTTCCATAAACGTCAGCCATAAAAGCTGCTCCTTGTTCATGACGTACATTGATATACGTAATTTGTTTTGATTTTGATAACGAATTCATGAGATCAAGCGTTTCTTTTCCCATGATGCCAAACACATACTCAACACCCTCATTTTCCAAGCAATCTATAAGTAGATCAGTTGCTTTCATTGAACTCATCCTTTCGAACCTCATTTTCCTTATCTTTCTCCTAGAATCAATTAAAAAACAATTTTTCTTCATCTTCTTTGAATGATTTCCACAATTAATTGTAAAATGGGGATATGCAGTAAATAGTTGGAAGAAGGAGGCGGTTTGAGTGGATTATGTCGTGAATAAGGAATGGCTTGTTGATCAACTACAAAACAAGGATGTAAAAATAGTCGATTGCCGGTTTGCATTAGGAAATCCAACCCAAGGGGAACAGCTTTATCAGGAAAGTCATATTCCAGGGGCCTTTTATTTTGATTTAGAACAGCAGATGTCCGCGCCTGTATCAGTGCATGGGGGAAGACATCCACTTCCAGATATGGAGCAGTTTAAGTATGAAATTGAGAAGGCAGGAATCGACCATTCAAAAATAGTCGTTGCCTACGATGGTGGCGAGGGGCAGTTTGCATCTCGCTTTTGGTGGCTGCTAACCTATCTTGGTCATGACAAAGTATATGTGTTAAACGAAGGTTTTAAGGGCTGGGTTGAAGCGGAATACCCGATGACGAAGGAGGTACCGAAAGGAGAACCTGCTTCATTTGAAGTTCGTATCCGTGAAGACATGCTGGCTTCTTATGAGGAAGTAAAGGAAATTGTTAAGCAGAAGAAAAAATCTCCCGTTTTAATAGATTCTAGGGATGAAAGTCGCTACTTAGGGGAGGTTGAACCGATAGACCGAATTGCGGGGCATATTCCAGGGGCGATTAATAAGTGCTGGGTAGAAGGTATGGAGCAAGGTATCTTTAAAAATAGCAACGAACAGAAAAAGAGATTTGCAGACCTTAACAAGGAAGATGAGATCATCGTTTATTGCGGCTCGGGTGTAACAGCGACTCCGAATTTTATTGCCTTAAAAATGGCAGGATTTAAACATGTAAGATTATATGCAGGAAGCTATAGTGATTGGGTTTCTTATGAGGAGAATCCAGTAGCAAAAGGGATAGAGGGTTAATATTTTGGCAAGGGGAGCAGTGGACATGCGTGTACCTTATGATGAATTGAAAAGTGAATTTAAAAGGGTGCTTTTAAATAGAGGTTTTGAAGAGGATACGGCAGAGACGGCAGCATCCATTATCGCCGATAATAGCCGTGATGGCGTCTATTCACATGGGTTGAACAGGTTTCCCTCTATTGTGCAGGCGATAGACGAAGGTTCGATTAAACCAAATGTGCGTCCTGAAAAACGAAATGGGATTGGCGCGCTTGAGCAATGGGATGGGCAACTGGGCTTTGGTCCAATCAATGCAACAATCGCAATGGAAAGAGCGGTTGAACTAGCTAGGGAATTTGGCATCGGTTGTGTTGCCTTGAGCAACACAAACCATTGGCTTCGGGGCGGTACATATGGATTGAAGGCAGCTAATGCAGGCTGTATTGGTATTTGTATGACGAACACTTTTCCTAATATGCCACCTTGGGGTGGAACTGAAAAGCGAATTGGAAATAATCCGTTGATTATATCCATCCCAAAAAAAAATGGTGAACATGTTTTGTTAGACATGGCACAATCTCTATTCTCATACGGGAAGCTGCAAACCTATTCGTTAGCAGGAGAGAAACTACCTTTTGATGGAGGATATGATACAGCGGGTATTCTTACGAATGACCCAGACGCTATTTTAAACGGCGGCGAGATTCTTCCAGCTGGTTTTTGGAAAGGCTCAGGGCTTTCAATAGCGATTGATATGGTGGTTTCGGCCTTATCTATAGGACGCTCTACTTTTGATATGAGAATGGATAAAAGGGACGAAGGCATTTCACAAGTATTTATTGCAATTAACCCAATCGCCTATGCGGGTGAAAATTACGCTGATGCTTATATTAAGAATATGTCTGAGTATATAAAAACTTCAACAAAAATGGACGGTGGTACAGATATACTTTACCCGGGTGAACGAACAGCAAAAGAGCGCGAGAAGAATCTTAAAGAAGGAATTCCAGTCAATGAAAAAATCTGGGAAACTGTGAAAAGGTTATAAGAAGAGTAGGGGCTTTCCATTTGGAGAGCTCTTTTTGTGTTATTGTACAAAATTTTAAAAGTGGAAAAACGTTCCTAATTTTAATAAAAAAAACGGTCTAACATGATGACGCTTCCACCATTCATAAAGTATAATTCAAATAATAAAAGATTATCGGGCGGGTGAATGGTAGGGTGAAAAAAATAACAGTAGAAGACTTAGTTCGCAAGTTTTCATTAAAGGTATTGGCCGGTGAAAGTAAGTTGAAAAATCCAATCAGCCAATCACGTGTGCATCGTCCAGGGCTAGAGTTCGTTGGCCACTTCGACTTTTTTCCAACAGAGAGGGTTCAAATTTTAGGAAAAAAAGAAGTAACGTATTTACATAAACTCACAAAAGAAGAACGTAGAATCCGGATTGGGAATGTTGTTAAGTATCATCCTCCTTGTTTTATCGTGACATGTGGGGAAGAAGGACTTACTTATTTAAAAAAGCATTGTGTCGAGCAAGGGATTCCATTGTTAGTAACGAAAGAACCTGAAATTACTTCAGACTTTATCGTAAGATTGGATGCCTTTTTGATTAAGGAATTAGCTGAAGAAATTGCTGTCCATGGGGTTTGCATGAATGTATCTGGGATTGGCATTCTGATTCGTGGAAATTCAGGGGTTGGAAAAAGTGAGACAGCCCATACGCTAATTCGGAGAGGACACCGACTCGTAGCCGATGATATCGTTGTTTTGAAAAAGCTAAGCCCACAAACCATTCTGGGGACACATGATGAAAAGACGAAAGAATTTCTGGCTCTCCGCAGTATCGGATTATTAAATGTGGTACGCATGTACGGACGTAAAGCTTTTCAAGATGAAACACGGATTTCTCTAGATATTCATTTAACGAAATGGGAAAAAGATGGCTTGTATAATGATTTGGATCAGGAAATTAACACCATGGAATATATGGGTGTTAAGATTCCTTCGATTGAAATCCAGCTCCAGCCTGGACGTGATGTAGCTGGTCTTATTGAGGCAGCAGCGAATAACTGGTATTTAAGGCAGCAAGGCTATAATGCGGCAGAGGAATTCATGAGTCGAATTGAAGCCGACATTAGCCAAGAATAAGTAGTACTTCATACCATTCCAAGAGAACAAATGCCAGATCCCTTTTCACTAGCGTTATGTGAAAGGGACCTGGCATTTTATATGAGTTACTTTTTTAATGAGGACAAGAAAACATGTTGTGCTGCATTTACCCCAGCACCAGGCTCAAATCGATAGCCAAAGTCTTGTAAACCTGCCTCCATTAGGGAAACGGCTTGAAGGATATCGCTTGGGAAACAGTAGCCCATATGGCCAAATCTGAAAATTTTACCTTGTAGATGGCCAAGACCACCTGCAAAATCAAGATGATACTTTTTCTTTAAGTGTCCTAAATAGGCTGGAAGATCCAAACCTTCAGGGGCGTGGATTGCAGTAATAGTTGGTGACGCATACTGATCATTCGTTAATAATCCAATTGATAAGGCCTTCATAGATTCCCGAACCATTTTTTTCATGACATCATGTCGTTCAACCGTTTTCGAAAATCCGCCTTCCTCTTCAATCAAATCGCACACCGCAGAAAGCCCCATAATGAGCGAAATAGCTGGTGTATTAGGTGTCATTCCTTTTGATGCCCACTCACGATAGCTTAATAGATTTAGATAATAGGCAGTAGTAGGATTAGCCTCTATCACTTTCCAAGCACGGTCACTTACGGCTAAAAGAGCAAGTCCAGGAGGAAGCATCATCGCTTTTTGTGAACCTGTTACTAAAATATCAATACCCCATTCGTCCATTTTAGCAGGGGCGCCCCCAATACAGCTCACACCGTCGACGATAAAGAGAGCATCTGAATGATTGCGTACGACTTCTGCTAGTTCACTGATTGGATTTAATATTCCTGTAGACGTTTCATTATAAGTAGCAAAAACAGCTTTAACAGTAGATAGCGGTTTCAAAAAGTCAATCAGGTCTTCCTTAGTACAAGCTTCACCCCAACTTTTTGCAAGTTTATGTACCGTTAAGCCATACTTTTCGCAGATTGAAACGAAATAATCACCAAATGCGCCTACTGTAATGACAACTACTTCGTCTCCAGGGGAAACCGTATTTACAACAGCTGCTTCTAATGCTGCAGTTCCCCCTGAAGGAAGAAGTAAAATATCTTGTTTCGTCCCGAAAACGGATTTGACACGTTCCGTAGTGTCTCGGTATAGTTTGACAAATTCTTCAGTGCGATGGCTGATCATATTCTGAGCCATTGCTAGTTCCACTTTTTTAGGAATTGGAGTAGGTCCAGGATGTCTAAGGATATTAGGATACATTATTAGTTCCTCCATTTCGCAATTTTCATAAGATTAGTATATCTAGAATTGATTATATCTTATTTTAATATATTTTTCAGGTGAAATTCTGCTTAATGTAAATGTTTGCAAAAAAATACCCTCTACACGTAGATGTAGAGGGTTAACACGTTAAGCGACGTACTCTTCTTTTTTAATATCAGTTGCTTCTTTCTTTATATAATATTTTCCTTTTGTAGCAATCGCCAAAATAACAGTTAGGATCGATGCTAGAATGCTAGCAAAAAATGCTGCCGTACTTTGTAAAAATGTTCCCATAAATCCTAGTGCAGCTACAGTACCAAGACTACATGAAACTAACAGTGCCCCAACACCGACGGGATTCCATTTGAATAAGTTCTCTTGTTTAGCATCATAATACCGAGGACCAATCTTTAATATTTTCTTAACAAAAACAGCATCTGTAACTAAAATAGATGCCCAAGATAAAAGGAAAACTCCTTGGAAGGTCAAAACTGTGCCAAGATGATTGACTATATCGGTAAGCATTAAAATGATGGCAGATACTCCGGTGACAACGACCCAAAAGCGTCTTCCAGGTTTAAAATGAAAAATATTTTCGAAGAAATTTGAAAGTGATAGTGAACCACTATAAATATTTGTAACGTTAATTCTTACTTGGGTAATCATCGTAAATAGTGCTCCCCACATACCTAGAAGAGTAACGATATACACACCAGGATTTGGCTCACCAAGACGAACGCCAAACCAAATACCTAAGCCTCCCATCACACCGAAACAAAAGATTTGTGGAATAAATCCAATGGCAAATATTCCAATTTTCGTGTCCTTAGGTTTAAGAAAACGTGCATAATCAGATGCAAGTAGGGGAGTTAATCCCATAATCCCATGCTGCATACCAATACAAAGAAGAAGAGCAGTTCCTCCAACTTGCACATTTTCCGGCATGTAAGACCAAAAGCTTCCATCGTATAAGGATGGTGTCATAGCTGCTACAATAATTGCGGCAATTAAAAAGACGCCAAATAGTGGCAATGACCATTTTTGTAATTTGTCCAATTGCTTGATTCCAAACCAATTTAATGGAATGACAAGGGTACCAAAGAATAGAATTAAAGCCCATTCAGGAATAATAGGTAAGAATTCGTGGACTGCGGAAACTAAAATTAAGCCTTCAAGTGCACAATACATGATGAAGTTTGTGGCATAAATAATGGAGGTTAATGATGCGCCAATATAACCGAAACCGCCACCCCTTGATAATAGATTGACGTTCATACCAGACTTGGCTGATAAGTACGCAATGAAAGTTCCAAGAATACCGGCAACGATGATCGCATAAATAGCGGAAATGATCGCGTTAATAGCACCAAACTGAAGGGCCATAACAGATCCCATTTGAAAATAAAAAATAGCCGTTGCAATTCCGAATGTAATATTCGTTATACTTAACCAACTCATGTTTCTTTTGTTAAGTGGTACTCTATCCAAGGAATAATCATCACTCAACGCTTCGTTGCGATTTTGCTCCGATTGGATAACAGATCCCATCCTATCAACTCCCTTTTTTGTTTGTGAATAATTTCACAATAATATTTCTTGAAAAATAAATAGTAACGTACGGTTCGCTTAACCGATTGTAAGTATATCAATAATAAAGTAAAGGAATCAAATGTGATAATCCAACGTATATCGTGATAAGACTCCTTTTAAGCGTATCTAGTAGACATAATCTGCTGTTATCTTAGGATTAGTCTTGAATACCGAATTATACGCATAAAATGCTATTAAATATGCGTAATTAAGATGCCGAAAGGAATAATTAACATGAAGGGGTATGGGAATTTTCGGATTTAGGTTAAAGGTAGGCATGTTAATTTTAAAAAGTGCGTCTTAGGAAGGATTTTAGTGAAGGATCTTCTAAAAAGTATGTTAAAATAAAAATAGTCGAGATAACGTTATCAAATAGGGCATGTGAAAATTTTCACAATGAATTACTATTGAATAGTAGTCGCGACAACACAGGGATTGGGGGAAAAACTATGACTGCTGGACTTATTATCATTCTACTACTCGTTTTATTTCTACCTTTTGTTGTAAAACCAATAGAACGAAACTTAGAACCTTTTTTATTTGTCATGGGCTTTCTAGCGGCACTCGTAAGTGGCGTCTTTAATGGGGAATTATTCGTTCATGCCTTAAAAGACCCAATTTTCATTACGCTAGCAGTCCTTATCGCGGGCTTGTTGTTCAAATGGTTGAAGAAGCCAATTGAAGGGGCAATCTTAAAAGTAAGTCACAAAATGGACATTCGTCTATTTCTTGCAATAATTATTGTCGTTTTAGGATTATTGTCAAGTGTGATTACTGCTATTATTGCAGCGATCGTTCTCGTATCAATTGTAAGTACCTTAAGTTTAGATCGTAAGACTGAAATTAGAGCTGTTATCCTAGCATGTTTTTCGATTGGATTAGGCGCCGTGCTTACACCAGTGGGGGAACCATTATCAACGATAACAACAAACAAATTAAATGAGAATTTCTTTTACCTCTTTCAGTTGATTGGGGTTGAGGTTATTGTTGCTGTTCTTGCGATAGGGGTTGTAGCATTCTTTGTCTTAAAACCAATTGAGGGTGATAGTGGACTAGATGGGGACAACCAAGCAGAAGGCTACTCTGAGATTATTATTCGATCTTTTAAAATTTACTTATTCGTAATGGGTTTAACTCTTCTAGGCGCTGGTTATGAACCATTAGTAAACCAGTACTTACTACATTTACAACCAGGAGCTTTATACTGGATCAACATGATTTCAGCCGTTCTAGATAATGCTACACTAGCGGCTGCTGAAATTAGTTCATCGATGAGTACAGAAACCATTCGCTTCTTGTTACTAGGACTTATCATTAGTGGTGGAATGTTAATCCCAGGAAATATTCCAAATATCATTTCAGCAAACAAACTTGGAATTACAAGTAAAGAATGGGCAAAATTCGGTGCCCCATTTGGTTTAGTTATGATGGTTGTGTTCTTTATTTATTTGTTAATCATGGGATAGAGAAAAAGAGGAAGGCTACTTGCTAAAATTGATAGCAAGTGGCTTTTTTTGTCCAACACTATAGGAAAAACTTATCTATTCATATAACGAAGATTACATTTTCTAATCAGCCTTTTGCCACTATACTTAAGTTACAAGGGGTGGTAGTAATTGGAATATATTATTCTATTTTTTATTGGGATTTGTGCAACGACTTTAGGGACGCTTGCTGGTGGTGGGGGATTAATCAGCCTGCCATCGATGTTGCTATTAGGAGTACCGGTTCATTCGGCGATTGGCGCGAATAAGGTTTCGAACACAATTAGTTCGTTCTCAAGCTTTTTCTACTTATTGCGGAAAAAGGAACTCTCATTAAAAGAATCTTTATGGATTATACCTGTTAGCCTAGCCGGTGGAATCAGTGGCGGCTTTATTGCTTCAAGGATTTCAGCTGAAAACATGTATATAGTGGCAATTGTTTTGCTATTGTTTGCTTTCATTGTTTCCTTTGTGGGAAAAGGAAATTTTACAGGAAATGAACCATTGAAGTTCAATAAAATAAGTGCACCAGGGCTATTCTGTATTGGAATTTATGATGGATTATTTGGTCCTGGGCAGGGGACGTTAATGCTCTATTTATATAATCATTTAAATGTCGCATATATTCGTGCAGTTGGATTAGTTAGGCTTGCTACGTTTTCGAGTTGTTTTGGGGCTGCGATAACCTATATTGCGACTGGTAAAATAATATGGCCAGTTACAATTGCATTGTTGTTAGGATCATTTACAGGGGCGCAAATTGGGGTGCGGATTGCCCAAAAGTTAAAGCCTCAATATGTTAAGCCGATTTTAAGGGTTGTAACAGTGCTACTTATTTTCCAAATTGTGAGTGAAAATGTACTTTAACAAAATCCGGACTATATGAATGAGTCCAGATTTTCATATTCCAGATTTGGTTATCCTAACCTCAAGGAGTGTGATGGGATGTGAATTCGTTTTGTCCGGTTATGTGGCGGGAGGATCCAACGCCTGAAAATCAAAAAGATTGTAAGGAGTGTGGTTTGTATCAGCAGGGCTCGCGAATGATATGGGGTGAGGGGAATCCGAAAGCACCAATCATGCTTATTTTGGATAATCCTGGTGCACGTGAAGATCGTGAAGGCAATCCGATGATTTGTGGAACAAGGCAGACCCTGCAGAAAGCAGCTTATGAAGCAGGAATAGATAAAGAACAATTGTATGTTACATATATTATAAAAAGACAGCCCAAACGCGCCTATGATAAAGAGAAGACACGCGAAATCTGTATCAAGCATTTATATGCTCAGTTGGAGGAACAGAAACCTAAGCTCATTTTATGTTTGGGTAATGTTGCGGTTCAGTCATTTTTCGGAAATCCAGAGCTTGAGGTTAAAGGATTAAGGGGAAACTTCTATCAGATGAATGGTTATCAAACAACTGTCGGATACCACCCACTCGCGGCGAGAAGAAGGCCGAATTTGTATGCACTTCTTCTTGAAGATATGCAATTAGTTGCGTCGGAGCTTCGGAAGAAAATCTGAAAAAAAGGACAAGTCCTTCACATGAAGAACCTGTCCTTTTTAGTTGCCGGTATATTTAAATGAGTATATATGGGTTTTGGTTAACTCAATGACCTCCCCAATAAACTCCTCCTGAGATTCCTTAAAGTTACTTGTAATCCAATTTTGGATGAGTCCGTAAAAGCCATATGCCGTATACCGCTTGAAATAGTCCATGTTGACAGGAATGTTATTGATCGTTTCAAAAATAAATTTTTCTTGATATATTTTTAAAATCGTTTGTGGGAAACTTGTATGTAAACCTGGTAACGTGTCCTCATATTTAATTAGTTCAAAAAAGTTCCGATGCTCATCAATGTAGGAAACGATATTAAAAGATGGTTTACCAATCTTTGATGTAAATACTTTTTGTCCAGGTCTATATGGTTTTCCAACAGAATTCCACAATCCTGTCATCATGGAATCTAGCAAGTCCTCGGCTATATCGATTTTATCCTGGTAGTGAACATAAAAGGTGCTGCGGTTATAAGAAGCTTTGTTCACAATGTCCTTTACAGAAATGGAATGATAGCCCTTTTCTTTGATAAGGTCGATGAAGGCGAGCTTTAGATGTTCTTTTGTTCGATTACGACGTTTCGACAGGGTATCTACTTCATCATTCATTAAAAAACCTCCCCAAGAAAGACAATTATGAAGAAACTGTCTATTAATTGAACAGTTTGCTTTTCTTTGATGATTGTTTACTATAATCAAAATAGTAGAATGAAATTGTGAACAAATGGTGACAGTGCCATTTGTAAAACACTATATCCATATTATATATTAAGGGGAGGATTTATAATGGGGAAATTACAAGATAAAGTGGCTGTTATAACTGGAGGAGCTTCAGGAATTGGAGCAGCAACAGCTCGTTTATTCGTTGAAGAAGGAGCAAAGGTTGTTCTTGTTGACTTAAATGAAGAAAAAGGTAAAGCTTTTGAAGCAGAATTGAAAGCGCTAAACGCAGAAGCTTTATTTGTAAAAGCAAACATTACAAGTGAAGAAGAAGTGGCGAACATCTATAAACAAACAATTGAAGCATTTGGAAGAGTGGATATTGTTTTCAATAACGCAGGTATTGGAAGAGTTCAACCTTCACATGAATTAGAATACTCTGAGTGGAGAAATACGGTGAATGTTGACTTAGACGGCGTTTTCTTAGTTGCACGCGAAGCAATCCGTGAATTCTTAAAAGCAGATGGTGGCGTAATCGTGAACACTGCTTCTATGTACGGATGGGTTGGTTCACCGGGATCAGCAGCTTATAACGCAGCAAAAGGTGGCGTAGTTAACTTAACTCGTTCCCTTGCACTTGAATATGCTGAGAAAAATATTCGTGTAAATGCTTTGTGCCCAGGTTTCATTGATACTCCAATTATTCCTGAAGAAAGCAAAGAGGTATTACGCACTATGACTCCAATGAAGCGACTTGGACAAGCAGAAGAAATGGCGAAGGCTGTATTATTCCTAGCTAGTGATGATTCTACTTTCATGACAGGAAATAGCTTAATTGTTGACGGTGGTTACACTGCACAATAATAGAATTATAATAGTATAGATAAAAAAGAAGGGGCTCCAGTTAAATGGATGCCCCTTTTTTATCTATTCTTTCGCAATTACGATGAAGGCTGACCTGAAGTGACATCGGAATTGTCTTTTGCGTCAAATGCCTCCTTAATGGCTTTCCGCAATTGACGTTCCACTTCCCACTGTTCACCATTAACTGTTTTAGCAATTACTCGCAACACAATATCCGAAGTTCCTATCTCTTGAACACCAATGACGTTTGGTCCGTCAACAATGGCTGGATTATTGGCAGCAACCTGTTCGCAAGCTTCTTGCATCACGATAATGGCTTGATCAATGTTTTCATCGTAAGCAATTTTTATATCGACAAGTGCACGCATATTTCCTCTAGAATGGTTGCTCACACTTTTAATGTCGCGATTCGGAATATAATGTAAGGTTCCATCAAATCCTCGAATTTGTGTAGTACGTAATCCAACCGATTCAACAACACCATCAAGAGCTCCAAGGGTTACATAATCGTTCACATCGATTTGCTTTTCTAATAATAAAAAGAAGCCAGTTACAACATCACTTACTAGTCCTTGTGCTCCAAATCCAATCGCTAGTCCCACTACTCCAGCGCCGGCAATAAGACTTGCGACGGGTATATTAAAAATGCCAAATATTGAAGCTACTAACATGAAGATCAACACGTACGAAAGAATATTTTCCATTAACTTTTGAAGGGTATGAGCCCGTCCTAACGAAATATTTTGTTTATCCTGTAATCGTGTAAAGGTGCGATCAATGACCTTATTGCCAATCTTTTTCACAATGAGAAAGGCAATGAAGATCCCAATTATTTTAAAAGCTATGATTCCTACTTCAATAAGCAGGGTCTCCCAATTGAAACTGAGTAATTTTAACAAATTATCATCCTTCCTCGTGTTTTTCATAGTAAGAGAATACCATATTCGGCTAAAATGAAACATATTTTCTATATAAAAAACCCCTGTGTTATCACAGGGGAACTTTCATTATTTTGTATAGTTATCGAAGTAACCTTGGATATATACGAATGGAGTACCTTTGTCTCCACTTCCTGAGGTTAAGTCAGAGAGAGATCCAATAAGGTCAGTTAGTCGTCTAGGTGTTGTTCCTTGTGCTTCCATTTGACCAACAAGGTCACCTTCTTTGTTCGCAATAAACTCAGAGATCGCTTTTTTAAGTTCTTCACCTTTTAAATCAGCAAAATTGTTATCAGCAAGGTACTTTAGTTTCACTTCATTTGGAGTACCTTCAAGACCTGCAGTATAAGCAGGGGAAACAACTGGGTCAGCAAGCTCCCAAATTTTTCCGACAGGGTCTTTGAAAGCACCGTCACCGTATACCATAACCTCTACATGTTTACCAGTCTTCTCTTTAAGAAGTTCTTGTATTTTATCAACGATTGGTTGGCAATTACGAGGGAAGAGCTTCACGCTTTCCTCTGTTGCTTTGTTTGAACCAAGTAAACCATATTGTTCATTAAAGCCACTGCCATTGTTTGATTCAGAAAGAATATTGTCAAGGCTGTAGACCTTTTCGCCACCGTTCGCTTTTAAAATTTTCTTCGTACGGAATCTTGTATGAATGTCACAAGTTAACACACTCTTTGTATAGTCTAGAATGGTTTTTGGATTGTTTGAGAAGATAACCTCACATTCAACCCCATATTCCTCGATTAATGATTTATAGTAATCAATATAATCTACACCAGTAAAAGGATGTTTATTATGTCCGAATAGGTCACGGAATTGTTGTTCAGTCAATACGTCTGTCCAAGGATTTACCCCTTTTTCATCAAGAAGATCAAGGTCCACTAAGTGGTTTCCAACTTCATCTGACGGATAGCTTAACATAAGGACAATTTTTTTCGCGCCTTTCGCAATTCCTCGAAGACAAATTGCAAAACGGTTACGGCTAAGGATTGGGAAAATAACGCCAATGGTGTCGTCACCAAATTTTGCTTCTACATCCTGCGCAATATCATTAATGGTCGCATAGTTTCCTTGAGCGCGAGCAACAATAGATTCAGTTATAGTTACGATGTCTTTGTCTTGTATCGTAAAACCTTCAACCTCGGAAGCTTTTAATACAGTATCTACAACGATTTGCTCAATGCTGTCTCCTTTATTGATAATGGGACCACGTAATCCTCTTACAACTGTTCCTACTACTCTTTCCAAAAACAATCACTCCTAAATGCTGATAAGATTAATGTAAATATTATCTATTAGTACTATACATCTATTATGTGTTATAAGTAAAATTAATATATCTAATAATGGGTATAAGGGTGGTTTATATGATTGGCAAATTAGATTTATATAAGGTTTTTAGTATAGTTGCTAAGAATGGAAGTTTCTCGAAGGCAGCTAAGGACCTTTTTATGACACAACCTGCAGTCAGTCAGGCAATAATGCAGCTAGAAAGGGAACTGGACATACGGTTGTTTAACCGAACGCCAAAAGGGGTCACCTTAACAAATGAGGGAAAACGATTATTTGAATATGTCCATTCTGCAATGAATCTCCTCAACGTAGGGGAGGAAATGATTTTAGAATTTAAGAATTTAACTAAAGGTGAATTGAAAATTGGTGTGGGGGATACGATTTCGAAGTACTTTTTGCTCACATATTTAGAATCCTTTCACACAGAATATCCAAATATCAAGTTTAAAATTGAAAATGGGACCACTCAGGAGCTGATTTCATTATTAAAGTTGGGTGAGGTTGACCTTGCGATTTGTAATTTCCCGGTGGATGATCCTACTTTAGCACAAATTCCATGCATGGATATTCACGACATTTTTGTTTGTGGATATAAGTATAAAAATCTCTTACCAAAGCAAGTGAGCGTAACAGAATTAATGAAGCATCCTTTAATTTTCCTTGAACCAAAATCCATTTCCCGTAAATATGTGGACGAGTTTTTATTATCAAAGGGCTTAAGGATTTCACCAGAATTTGAACTGGGCTCCCATGATTTACTTTTAGAGTTTGCGAAAATAAATCTTGGAATTGCTTGTGTCACAAAGGAGTTTTCACAGGACTATTTAAAGAAGGGCATCTTACATGAGGTGGTTCTCAAAGAAAAAATCCCAAAACGAAGCATAGGCATCTGTTACGTAAAAAATGTTCCGTTATCACCTGCATCGACAAAATTTGTCGAGATCATTGAGAAGAGGTGAAGTGAAAAACTCGTTCTATGATATAATTTTTAAAAGCTATGTAACGGACAAAAAGAGTAACCAAGAACTTTCCATGATTTTAGGAGAGGAGGTTACTCTTTTGTATAAAAAAGAATAATAGTTTATAAGAGAAACCTATTTTAGGGGGTAGGAAAATGGATGAAAAAGACTGGAACTTTATGAAAGTATTATTTGAGGAAAAGAGTCTTACCCGTGCTGCCGAAAGATTGTATATTTCTCAACCAGCACTCAGTTATCGGTTAAAAAATATAGAAGAGGAATTTGGGGTCCAATTGTTTTTTAAGACAAAAACAGGAATTGATTTTACTTCTGAAGGTGAATATTTGGTTCAATATGCGGAAAATATGCAACGTATTTTGCAGGTGACAAAGGATAATATGGTAAATATGAAGGGTGGCGTAAACGGAACCTTACGTATTGGGGTATCAAGTAATTTCGCTCGTTATAAGCTGCCTAAGATATTAAAAAGATTTTCCACCATTTACCCTTCTCCTCAATTTAGTGTTAAAACTGGCTGGAGCTCAGATATTATGAATTTATTGGGCTCATCAAAGGTACATGTTGGTATTGTACGTAATGACTATGAATGGAAAGGAGAAAAAGTATTGCTCTCTAAAGAGCGGCTTTTCTTGATATCGAAAAAAAAGCTTCAGTTTGAGCAATTACCAGACATGCCTTTTATTGATTATAGTACCGATCAATCATTACGAAATTTAATTAACAATTGGTGGCAAGAACATTTTACTGTTCCGTCACGTATAGCCATGGAAGTTGATAAGCTTGAAACCTGCAAAGAAATGGTGAAATATGATCTAGGTATTGCCATTATCCCGGAAATGTCAATTAAGGAAACAGATGATTTTTATAAAATACCATTGCTTGATAAAGGCGGAATACCATTAGAACGAACTACTTGGCTTATGTATGATAAATCCTATATGAATCTATCTGTAGTAAAGACGTTTGTTGAATTTGTTATTGATGAACTAAAAGTTAATGATTCATTAAAATGATGTTATAAAAATTTTTTATTGGATATACGAAAAGATATATATTTTATTTATTTCCACATGTATATTATGATGGTTTCAAACGGAGAAGCACTCTGAATAATCGAAATTATTATTCTATTACTAGGAGGAATTTCAATGATTGAAACAAAATATGATGTCATTATCGTAGGGGCAGGCAATGCAGCCTTATGCTCTGCCATATCTGCTCGTGAGCAAGGAGCTAAAGTCCTTGTATTAGAACGGGGTCCTAAGAATAAAAGAGGTGGAAACTCCTTCTTTACAGATGGTGCAATTCGTTTTGCATACGACGGATTAGATGCGATTCGGAAGGTTATTCCAAAAATTGATGATGAGCAAGCAAGTCTGATTGAAATGCCAAGATATGGTGAAAATGAATTTTATGACGATCTGATGAGGGTAACAGGTGAAAAAAGCGACCCAGAATTGGCTGGTCAGCTTGTTTCTAAATCCTATGAGACAATTGTATGGATGAGTCAGCATGGCGTGGAATTTGAGCTAAATTACGAGAATCAATCCTTCCAAAAAGAAGGGAAATGGCACTTTTGGGGAGGACTTCCGGTAAAAACCGTAGATAAGGGTGTTGGTTTAGTAAAGCAGCTTTTCCTACGTGCCCAAGAGTTGGGGATAGACATTTGGTATGAATCCCGTGCAGTTAAACTTGTAACGGAACAGAATAGAGTTACTGGAGTTGTTGTTGAACAAAAGGGTCAAGCCCATATTGTAAACACGTCGGCAATTGTACTAGCATGTGGTAGCTTTGAGGCAAATAAAAAAATGAGAAGTGAGAATATCGGAGAAGAATGGGAAAAGGCAATTGTGAGAGGAACAGAATATAACACGGGAGACGGAATCTCAATGGCCTTAGAAATTGGTGCACAAAAATACGGACAATGGTCTGGCTGCCACTCAATTGGAACCGATTACAATGCCCCAAAGGTTGGAGATTTTACAAAGCCAGGTGATATCTTTAAAAAGCATTCCTACCCATATAGCATCATGATTAACAGTGAAGGATATCGTTTTGTTGATGAGGGTGCTGATTTTAGAAATTACACGTATGCAAAGTATGGGCGTGAGATTTTGAAGCAGCCTAACCAGGTCGCTTATCAAATCTATGATTCACAAGTACGCCCAATGCTTCGGAAGGAATATGATTTAGAAGAAGCAACAGTGTATCAAGCAGATACGATTCAAGATCTTGTAGAGCAGTTACCTGTAAATAAAGAGGAATTCCTTCGTACCATTGAAGAATATAATCAATCTGTTCAAGATGGAGATTACAATCCATCAGAAAAGGATGGAAAGGGTACTAAGGGAATTACTCCTCCTAAGACAAACTGGGCACTCCGAATCGAACAAGGACCATTCTATGCGTTTCCAGTCACATGCGGTATTACCTTTGCATTCGGTGGACTACACGTAAGTAAAACAGGAGAAGTATTAGATGGTAATGGTGCACCGATTAAGGGCCTTTATGCTGCTGGGGAAATGATTGGCGGAATATTTTACGATAATTATCCAGGTGGTTCCGGATTAATGTCGGGTTCAGTTTTTGGAAAATTAGCAGGGAACTCCGCTGCAACTTATGTACTAAATAAAAAGAATTCAGTCATTGAGTCTAGGTAAAAATGAATTAATTTAAATTTAACCCGACCTTCTTCTCTAGTAGAAAGGTCGGGTTTTTTGTGTTTAAAGGGAATTTATTTTTACATGTCTAAGGTTATAGAAAATTTTTATAAGGGTGTGAAAAAAAGTGTTATTTTATTTATATTCAGAATCATTTTATAATTACTTTACAACATATTGATAGTGTTAATTTAATATTTTCATAAATAAACCAGAAAGGAGAACAGATTTCCCTTTTTATAAGAGAATTTTTTTGAAAAATGTATTCGCTTTCAATTGTGGTGAATTAGGTCAATTTTAAAGGAGGGAATAGAAGTGATGAAGGTAAAAGGATGGAAAAAAATACTAGTAGGTGTGGTAATGGCTTCGCTACTCGCTGGTTGTGGGGCAGCAAAGGGAAGTAGCTCAGAAGTTTATCCAGAAAAGCCAATTGTAGTTGTAGCTCCATCGGGTGCAGGTGGTGGATGGGATCGTACAGCAAGGACTTTTACAAAGGTTTTAGGAGAAACAAAGCTTGTTGAACAGACGATGACGGTTGAAAATAAACCAGGTGGCGGTGGAACTGTTTTTATTGCCGACTATGTGAGTAATGATTCGAAAAATGATTATAAGCTGTTCGCTGGATCACCACCTGTCCTCATAAACAATTTGAAAAAAGAAGGTAACAGCCCTTTCGGATATAAGGATACAACACCATTAGCACAGCTAACGAAAGATTATGGATCGATAGTGGTTAGAAGTGATTCAAAATATGATAGCTTAGAAACACTGCTTGAAGATCTTAAAAAGGATCCAAAAAAGCTTACTTTTGCTGGTGGTTCCGGACCAGGTTCGATGTATCATTTAGTTTCTATATTACCAGCTTATAAATCAGGCGTTGACCATAAGTTAATAAAATATGTCTCTTATGATGGTACAGGAGAAGCAATGACAGCTCTACTTGGTGGAAATGCTGATGTTATCGCTACGGATGCTTCGTCTGTAATTGAATATCTCAAGGCAGGGAAAGTACGAGTACTAGCGGTAGCCGCTCCGGAACGTTTGGATGGAGAGCTTTCAGATGTTCCAACCATGAAGGAAAGTGGAGTGGATGCTGAATTTGCAATTTGGCGAGGAATATTTGGACCAAAAGATATGAGTAAGGCAGCATTAGATTTTTGGAATGATACAATTCAAAAAATGACGGAGTCAGAAGAGTGGAAAACGGCTATGGATCAAAGTGGTTGGACTAGTGAATATAGAAACTCAGAGGAGTTCGTTAAGTTCCTAGATGAGCAAAATGAACAAATCAAAGAGCTGCTGCAAGCGATGGATATGGCAAAAGAGTAATTGTGTGGACTGTATATAACAAACAATTTTAACAGATATAGCAAGAGGGCAACTCATAGCCTCCTATTGGCTTATAAGTTGCCCTAAATTCTACCTCGGAGGTGATTGGAAAAATGGCACACCATTTCGATAGGTATGCTGGAATCTTATTTTTACTAATTGGATTAGGCTTTGTTATAGAAAGTAGAAGAATTGCTGAAAGTGCCTATGGGAGTAATGTAGGACCTGATATTTTTCCAATGGGACTTGGTATTGTCCTTATTTTGTTAAGTATCCGTTTGTTAATCGAAACGAAAGGTAAGGCAAAGGAGTCTAGCAAAGGGAAATATGAATATAAACGATTTATCATTATTCTAATTTCTTCGATATTATATGGCCTTCTATTAGAAACAGTGGGCTATGTAATTACCACTTTTGTTTTTTTAGTCATTTGCTTTCAGGCAATGGAAAAAGGAAATTGGATAAAAACAAGTCTTATTTCTGCAGGATTTTCCTTCGGCGTCTATTTTTTATATGTTCATGTACTTAACGGCTCTTTGCCGGGATTTCCAGTATGGATATAAGTAAAGGGGTGAAATTAGATGGAGACGATACAATTTCTAATGGACGGTTTTCTTACTGCTCTAACATGGCATAACCTATTATTTGCCTTTATTGGGGTCCTTATTGGAACGGCTGTTGGGGTTTTACCTGGAATTGGACCAATGAGTGGGGTAGCTTTACTTATACCAGTCACAGCAAGCATGACATCAGGTTTGCCACCTGAGCAGGCTGCGGTAAGTTCTATCATTTTATTAGCTGGTGTCTATTATGGCGCAATGTACGGCGGATCAACAACTTCGATCTTATTAAACACACCGGGGGAATCCTCATCTGTTGTAACCACCTTAGATGGGTATCAAATGGCGAAGAAAGGTAAGGCAGGTGCAGCTTTATCAATTGCTGCAATCGGTTCATTTGTTGCGGGAATTACATCATTGATTGGTCTCGTCATTCTCGCAGAGCCGCTATCAAATCTCGCACTGTCGTTTGGGCCAGCAGAATATTTTTCCCTAATCATTTTAGGGTTACTTGCCGTTAGTGGCCTTGCTGGTAAATCTATGACAAAAGCATTAATGATGACTGTGTTTGGTCTACTCCTAGGTACTATTGGTATTGACAGTGTATCGGGAGTATCACGTTTTACATATGACAATCCAATGTTGTATTCGGGTATAGAATTTTTAACAATTGCAGTTGGACTATTTGCTCTAGGTGAAGTTTTTAAAACGGTGTTGGAAAAGGACGACGGTCAAACCTCAGAAACCATCAAAATCAAGAAGATCCTTCCTACAAAACGTGAGTTTAAAGAAAGTTCAGGCGCTATAACTAGAGGTTCCCTCTTAGGATTTTTCCTTGGAATTTTACCTGGAGCAGGTGCTACTCTTGCATCTTTCTTCTCCTATATATTGGAGAAAAAAATAAGTAAGAATCCAAAGAAATTTGGTCAAGGGGCTATTGAAGGAGTGGCTGGACCTGAATCAGCTAATAACTCCGCATCAGGAGGAGCCATGATTCCTCTTCTTACATTGGGGATTCCAGGCTCTGGAACTACAGCTGTTTTGTTAGGAGCCTTAATTATGTATAATATTCAGCCAGGACCATTATTGTTTGACGAGCATCCACAGGTTGCCTGGGGGCTTATTGCTAGTATGTTTATTGGTAATGTAATGCTACTAATCTTAAATCTACCACTAGTAAGAGTATTTGCAAAAATCATTGATACACCTAAAAAATATTTACTCCCATTAATCATCGCAATCTCAGTCTTTGGTGTATATGCTGTTCAAGTGACGGTATTTGATATTATGCTTTTAATTGGGTGTGGGGTAGCAGGTTATTTTCTTGCTAGAAATGATTTTCCACTTGCGCCGATTGTGTTAGGTCTAGTACTAGGTCCAATGCTAGAAAATAATATGAGACGTGCCTTAACGGGTTCTAATGGTGATTATATGGTATTTATTGAAACCCCTATTTCTGTCATTTTCCTTACAATCGCATTTTTATGGATCGTAATACCGATCGTTTTGAAATTCAGAGGCAAGAACGTTGTAATTAGTGAAGAGGCATAAAGTCATGGGAAGTAATAGGAGCCAGAGGGACGGTTCTTCTGGTTCCCTTTGAACCGTCCTTCTGGTGCTTATTCAACATAGAAAATTTCTGAATGGGTAGCATCATAGCAATAAAGCCTTCCGCCGTATGCACAGCCACCATCAATGCCGATGATGTTATTTTTACCGAAATACATTTCGTTACTTTTATGTAAATATTTTGTGGGGGTATGTCCGAATACGACTGTCTTTTCTCCGGAATATCCATTGTGAAATTCCTCTCGAATCCAGACGAGTAGATGCGGGTCTGTTGATTCAAGCGGCGTTTCCGGATGAATACCTGCATGAACAAATATATGTGAATCCGTTTCATAGTAATAAGGAAGCTCTTTTAAAATGTCTAGATGGGGCCGGATTTCTTCATTTATTTGAAGAAGGTTTGGCATTTCTTCGGTTGTGTACCAATATTTTGCATCATCTTTTTCAATATGGTACCCATAATTTTGTAGGGTTTTAATCCCGCCATTGTAAAACCATCTTTTAACGCTCATTGAATCAGCGCGGAAAGCTTCCATCATCATTTTTTCATGATTGCCAATTAACGCAATCGCGCCTTCATTTCGTAATTGAATCACTTTATCTAAAACAGCCCTTGACTTGGGACCACGATCCACATAGTCTCCTAACAACAAAAGCTGATCATGCTTGTGATTATATTGTACAAGCTCTAGTAGTCGTTCGAATTTATCTAAATCCCCGTGAATATCACTAATCGCAAGCATTCGCTTCACACACTACACAACCTTTTCGATATCGGTTCTTCTATTTTATCACACCCTTGTTCTGATTGAGGAGTAGCCAATTTTGTATAATCTTTATACATTCAAAAATACTATAGGTATCAAAAGGAAAGAAAGTGCCATATATGAAATTAAAAAGTCAGTTATCAATTGCTTTTATTCTTTGTCTATTTTCGCTTATCGTGTTTGGCCTATTGGCGTATTTTGTTCATGGCCATGATATTATCCGGTTTGATAGCCGTGTAATATCGCTGGTACAGGGGATGGAGTCCGTGGGGCTCACCTTCCTGATGAAATTCCTTTCGTTTATTGGTTCAGCACCGGTGATTATTGTTTTATCCCTGTTTATTCTGTTTTTTTTATATAAAGTATTAAAACATCGCTATGAGCTCATTTTGTTTGTTGGAGTCATGGTTGGGTCACCGATTTTAAACTATTTATTGAAGGAGTTATTCAAGCGGGCTAGGCCGGACTTCCATCGACTGGTTGAAATTTCAGGTTATAGTTTTCCGAGTGGGCATGCGATGAGTGCTTTTACCTTTTATGGGATTTTTGCATTTCTGTTGTGGCGTCATATCCCGGTATGGTGGGGAAGGACAGCTCTTGTTTTATTTAGTGCAGTGATGATTTTTGGAATTGGGATGAGTCGAATTTATCTAGGGGTTCATTACCCAACCGATATAATTGGCGGCTATTTTGCGAGTGCCACCTGGTTAGGATTTTCAATTTGGACATTTCAGCGGTTTAAAGAACGGAGAGGACTTAAGCATACAAGTTTGGAAACTGGTTGAATTTCACGGATGGACCACTAGAACCGTCCCTATGGTTCATTGTGTCGAATCTTAGGGAATGGTTTTTATTGAAAATGAAAGCGCTATCAATTATAATAAAGACAGGTGGATGACATGTGTGGTCATCGTGGTATTTGGCGAAGGTGGGGCCGATACTGTAGTGGATTAACACATTAATGCATAACTTTTTAAAGCATTCTTTTAAAAGAGACCTTTTAATTCGGAGAAGAATTAAAATGGTCTCTTTTCTTTTGATTTTTTTATCAGTCAAATCAAGTCAGTGTCATTACATTCTTGGTAACTCATTGTTTGCTTGGGAACGATGCATTTTTCATAAAATTTGTGGAAAATCAAATTCATCAGGGCATTTAAGGAAAATAGTGTGAAAAGTTGGGCTGAACTAATGTTTAATTTAAAAAACTGCAATTTTTTTAGCAATGAAATGAGTGGAAATGCAAAAATCCAATCTGCAATAAGGTTAATGATGGTGTATGGGATAAATTTTCCTTTTGATAAATGAAACACCCAAAAATTCGCAAAAACATAAGGACCTAACATAAATATGATGGCATCACATACCATAGCACTAACGCCACCTTTTACCTTCCAAAGTTTATGTACCGTAAAATAAAAGACTTCAAACATGAGAATAACAGAAGAAAATAAGGTAACAGGTAAATATGTAATGTACGATTTTTTAGGAAGAAACACGGCAGCAACGACTGAACATAAAACAATAAAGACTCGGATGCTGTTTTTTATCATATAAGCACTCCTTTTGTTACCCAATTTTTTTTAATTTGTTCTAAAGAAGTGGTTATTATTCGGAAAAACAAAACCTGCATCGTTTAACTGATGCAGGCTAATAACTAAATTTCGACTAATTTAATTGTTGAAAATATTTCTTCCTCGGCATTAGCTGATTTCCACTCGTGCGGATAATATCCTAGTGGGTTGCAGATTATTTCGATTCCTTTATAATGCTCATGATATCTCGTATGGATGTGACCAAAAATATATTTTTTCACTTGATATTTATCTGCTAACTCACCGAAATGCTTACTTCCCATCATGGCATTGAAGAAATCCCAACCAGGTTCGTTCTTTACCTGAATATATCGTGAGAAAGGGACGACATGTGTGACCATAATCATATTTTTACCTTCATTTTCTTTCAGCCAGCCTTCAAGTTTTTCAAGGTACCGTTTCGTTTCACATTGGTCTGAACTTGGCCAATGGGCACTTGTTTTATCAGGCCAGGTAAAATCATTAAATGTTCCAACTGAAAACTGTTCATCTGTATAGCCCTCGATTCCAAAGGAATAGTCATACCAGCCCCCATCACCAATTACGACCCAATTGTCATTCAATTCGACTGGACCGTTTCCAAGATTGCCTGGAAATTCTAGCAGCATATCATAAGCAGATTTGGAGTCTTCATGGTAAATATCATGATTTCCATGCGCAAATAATAGTTTCATCGTTGGGAATTCCTCTTGTAGTTGATTCAACAGATCTAGGCTTTTTCTAGGACCAGCCGTCATGTCACCACCTATTATAAAAACCTCAGGCGAGTTGATTTCAATCCACTTTAATAAGTGGGGCATGATATCCATTCCCGTATTTTTCCGATTCAATCCCTCATGAATGTCCGATAAAATAGCAATCTTCATATGATCATCCCTTTCCTCTTTTTAGTTATTACTACTTCTGTATTAGAAGGGAGGATTCCTTCAAGTAATTTAAGTATAAAAATGAGCCAAGGAACCACAGGAACCGTCCCTTTGGTCCTTTCTAGTACAATGGAACTATATTCCAATGCTTACATTTATTATAAATAATATTTTGATATAATTCTATTTTCTGAAAAGTGTTGCTTTTGGATATTTTGTGTGATATATTAATGACTATCAAATTGAGATTTGTAAGCAATTGAGTTTACTAGTATAATTTTTTGCTCTAGATATGTTAACGGAATTAGATAGATGTCTAGGGTGTTTTAGGAGGATATAGATATGTCATCAAGAGATTCATTTAGTTATTTAATTGCAGTAGGGTTTATGCTATTCGCGTTATTCTTTGGAGCAGGAAACTTAATTTTCCCTGTACAATTAGGTCAGTTAGCTGGAGAGAATGTTTTTTCAGCAAATCTAGGCTTTCTTATAACGGGCGTAGGTTTACCGGTTCTAGGTATTTTGGCTTTAGCGTTTTCTGGAAAGAGCGATTTGGAGTCACTAGCGGGTCGAGTTAATCCACTTTACGCAGTATTCTTTACCGTTGCACTTTATTTGACAATTGGTCCGTTATTTGCAATACCAAGAACAAATACGGTTTCTTATGAAATTGGGATTGCACCATTTGTTTCGAACCAAGCAAGCCATATTCCATTGGTTATTTATACAGTTATCTTCTTCGGATTAACGTTATATTTTTCACTAAAGTCTAGTAAGATAGTAGATATCGTTGGAAAGATGTTAACACCGATATTATTAATCGTGATTGCGATTCTGATTATTGCGGCGTTTGTAAACCCAATCGGAGCAATTCAAGAGCCAACAGAAACTTATTTGACAAATAGCTTCTTTAAGGGATTCCAAGATGGCTATAATACGATGGATGCACTTGCAGCCTTTGTATTTGGAATTATTGTCATAAATATCATGAAGGAACGCGGCGCAAGAACGAAAAAAGAAATTATGATTTCAACCGGTAAAGTAGCATTAATTGCAGGTGTATTATTAGGTGCTATCTATTCTTCACTTGCATTTTTAGGCGCAACAAGTGTAGATGGTCTTGGAATTTTAGACAATGGCGGTGCTGTTTTAGCGGCTGCTTCTCAACACTTCTTCGGATGGTATGGAAAAGTAATTCTTGCAGTAATCGTAATCGCAGCATGTTTAACTACAAGTATTGGACTTATTACATCATGTGCTACTTATTTCGCAAAACTAATTCCTGCCCTATCTTATAAGAAGTGGGCTGTTATCTTTACTTTGTTCAGTGCTGTTATTTCGAACTTTGGTTTAAATACGATTATTAGCTTTTCAATTCCAGTGTTAGTTTTGCTTTATCCATTAGCAATGTGTTTAATGGTATTAACTTTCTTGCATCCTTTATTCAAGGGCCGCAAGGAGGTATACCAGGTTAGTATTCTATTCACATTCATCCTAAGTGTTAATGATGGATTGAATGCAGCAGGTGTGAAAATTGCTGCTATCAATGACCTATTTACATCGGTTCTTCCTCTTTATACTGTAGGGTTAGGGTGGATTGTGCCAGCGATCGTCGGGGGAGTTATCGGATTTTTAATTAGTATTATCAAACATGGTTCTTTAAGTGCAGAGCCAATTGAAGAATAGAATAAAAGGCTACTTGCGATATTGTCGTAAGTAGCTTTTTTTAATCGTTAGTTTTGTAATAATCGTTTATCTTGTTATAATAGAAAATAGGATTGTTACTGGTAAAGCAGGCAAAATCTAAGTAGAGTGTTTCTTTTTGGGGACAGTTTATTTAGGTTTTTTTATTTTATAATGAAAGAGGGATTTGGGATATGAAACTGATTGCTTCTGATTTAGATGGAACTCTTTTAAATGAAGATAGTAAGGTAAGTGAGGCAAATGTGCGAGCAATTCAAAAGGCGATGGACAGAGGGGTAAAATTTGTGGTTGTAACGGGAAGATCCTATGATGCTGCTAAAATGCCTATTCAAGAAGTGGGAATCACTTGTCCGATTATTACTTTAAATGGCGCAAGTTCATTTGATATAAAAGGCAACGTTTTACGTGACATTCCAATGGAACCAGCAGTTTGTAAGAAAGTGTACACTGCGTGTCATAATGGTGAGATGTATACGGAGTTTTTTACGAACAAGGGTTTATTTTCATTCGGAAGAGACAAGTTTATTGATCGAATGACGAGATGGTGGAAAGCGGTGAATCCTAATTTTACAGATGAGGAAATCAATCAAAGAATTGAACAGCGTTTCCAAGATGAGAGTGTTCAGTTTGTTGAGGATTACGAGCAGCTAGAAGCTATAAATGATCTTAAGATCTATAAGCTATTAAGCTTTGCAGAAGATGAAAAAAGCCATAAGCAAGTATTTGATAATCTAAAAGATGAGGCTGGAGTAGTTATCACGTCTTCCGGATATTTGAATTTGGAATTTAACCACCCAGAGGCTAAAAAAGGCTTAGCCCTCCAGGAATTGGCGAAAAGCATGGGGATTGATATGAAGGATGTCATGTCAATGGGTGATAATTTAAACGATAAAAGCATGCTCGAAATGGCAGGGCGTGGTGTCGCAATGGGGAATGCAGACCCGGAAATTTTAAATATATGTAAATATACAACAAAAACAAACGAAGAAGACGGGGTAGCATTCGCCATAGAAGAGATGCTTAGAGAGTATAATCTTTAAAAATTCTCCTAAGAACTAGGGGCGAATGACAAATCTATTTATTTGATATAGACAAGACAATCAATTAATATAGTTTTATGGATATTAGGTTCAGTAAGAAAAACCTATATTTGTGGTAGATTATCTTCAATGGTATTCTGTATACAAATATAGGCTTTTTTAATTTTATTTGGCTATGGAAGGGGTGGGTGCATGAAAATTGAAAAGGTTTTAAATAACAATGTTGTGATGTGTAGAAACGAGATGGGGCAAGAAATTGTCGCGATGGGCAAGGGCTTAGCCTTTCAAAGGAAATCAGGAGACACGATTAATCCCTCAACAATTGAGAAAACCTTTGTATTACAAAAGCATGGGATTTCCGAAAAACTTGCCAATTTGCTTGAAGATATATCAGAACTTTATTTAAGTATATCTTCCAAAATTTTAGATTATGCCAGAACCCAATTGCCGAATAAATTAGATGACTATTTATATGTTGCCTTAACAGATCACATTAGCTTTGCAATCAGTAGACATAAGCAAGGAATTCAATTGAAGAATGCCTTGTTATGGGAAATTCGAAAATATTACAAACAGGAATTTCAGATTGCATTAAAAGCGTTGGATATTATTGAAGATGAAACTGGTATCCGGCTTGATGAGGATGAGGCGGCATCAATTGCATTGCATTTAGTGAATGGGCAGCTCTCAGGGGAGAATATGGGAGCAGCTATTCAGATTGCAGAGATGGTAAATGATATTTTAAATATTGTGAAACACCATTATAAAATGGAGCTTGATGAGACCTCTGTTAACTATGAACGATTTTTAACACATCTTCGTTTCTTTGGAATGCGGTATATGCGTAAGGAAAAGCTGTCTAATTCCGTTGATGACTTTTTCCATGAACAAATTAAGCTTAAATATACAGATGCTTATACTTGTACGAAAAAAATTGCTACCTATTTAAAAACAAAATTTGGTTGGGTGATTTCTAAGGATGAAGAAATTTATTTAACTGTGCATATTCATCGAGTTACAAATCGACATTATTTCACGAATTAGACGGAAGGGGTTTATCAAATGAGCAAATTTATTGGATATGTTGGGACCTATACAAAAGGGGACAGCAAAGGAATTTATTCTTTTACATTAGATACAAAAGAACAAAAAATAACAGACGTAAAACTAGCAGCAGAATTAGGAAATCCTACATATGTAACCGTCAGTCAGGACAATCGTTTTCTATACTCAGTGGTAAAGGATGGAGAATCAGGTGGGGTCACGGCTTACTCTATCGATCATCAAACAGGTGAATTAACAAAGTTGAATTACCACGTTTCAGAAGGAGCATCCCCCTGTCATGTCAGTGTGAACAAGGCAAACAACCAAGTTGTCACAGGCAATTATCATAAAGGAACAATCGAGCTTTATTCAGTGAATAGTGAAGATGGACGCATTGAATATTCTCAATCAGTGGTCGCACATGAAGGTAAGGGACCACATGAAAGACAAGAAAAACCACATACCCATTTTTCAGGATTTACTCCAGATGAAAAATATGTAGTTGCAATTGATTTAGGAATCGATAAGCTGATTACCTACGAGATAAAAGATGGTGCTTTAAATGAGGTTAGCAGTATATCGGTTCGACCAGGTAGTGGGCCAAGACATATTGCCTTCCATCCAAATGGAAAATATGCGTACATCATGACAGAGATTAGTAATGAAGTCGTTGCTTTATCTTATGACAGTAATAATGGTAGCTTTACAGAGCTTCAAACTATTTCGACGATTCCTGAGGATTTTACAGAAAACAGTCAAGGTAGTGCTATTCACATTTCAAAGGATGGAAAATTTGTCTATGCAGGAAACCGTGGGCATAACAGCATTGCAGTTTTCGGAGTAAATGAAGCTACAGGCGAACTAACACTAGTAGAAATGACTTCATCAGAAGGAGACTGGCCACGTGATTTTGTATTTGATCCAAGCGAAAAATTCATTGTCGGCTCCAATCAAGAGTCAAGCAACCTCGTATTGTATGCAAGGGATGAACAAACCGGAAAGCTAACTTTAATTGATTCAGATATAACAGTTCCATACCCGGTATGTTTGAAGTTTTTACATGTATAACTTTATTTAAGGAAGAGACTTCGTAAGCTTACTAAGCTAAGCCAAAATTTTAATAGAGATAAGCATTAAAGTTAAAAGATGCAGCAGTGTAAACAATTCTTCAAATGTGTCGTTACTAGAAGATAAATTGTAGAAGGTTATCTGAATAGAAAATGAAAAAACAGCGGAAAACCATATTTTTCGCTGTTTTTTTATTTCTCAAAGAAATAGTTTTCAAAGGAAGAATTATTTAATAGACAATTTATTCAAAAAATTATTGCTTATTAGAATAGTAGTGTGGTAGTATACTAGTGTGCTAATAAAGCGCTTTCATATAAAACAGAAGCGCTTTATGGTGAAAATAGAAAAATAGGAGGGTCAAAATGAAAAAGATTATTAGTTTAGTAGTTTTAGTTTTCATTACAGCGATTGTTGCTGCAGGTTGTAGCAGCGATTCTTCATCTGGTAAAAAATCAGATGACAAAGTGTACACATTAAAAATGTCTACACAACAAGCTGAAACAGCTCCAATTGTTGAAGGTTTCAAAGAGTTAGCAAAGAATTTAGAGGAAAAATCAGATGGTAGACTTAAAATGGAAGTTTATCCCAGTGCGCAGCTTGGATCAGATGATGACGTTATCGAACAAGCTGAGCAAGGTGTTAACGTTGCAGTTCTAACTGACGGAAGCCGTATGGGTGTATATGTAGAAGAAATGGGAATCATTGGCGCACCTTATTTTGCTGACAACTATGAAGAAGTTCTCAAGATTACACAAGGTGAAACTTTTAAAGGGTGGGAAAAACAGCTTGCTGATGAGCATGGAATTCGTGTTCTTTCCTTTAATTGGTATGATGGTCCAAGACATTTCCTTACAAATGAACCAATTAAAACTCCGGATGATTTAAAAGGTCTTCGAATCAGAACCCCTGGTTCACCTGTATGGCAGGAATCTGTAAAGGCATTAGGAGCTACTCCAGTTGCAATGCCATGGGGTGAAGCTTATACAGCAGTTCAGCAGGGTGCTATTGACGGAGCAGAGGCTCAACATACGTCAACATATCCTTCAAGAATGTATGAAGTGATTAAATATGTAAATAAAACGAGTCACTTCCAACTTGTAAACGGAATCATTGTTGGTGAAAAGTGGTTTGAAACTTTACCAGAGGATTTACAACAACTTTTACTAGATGAAACAAAAGCAGTAGCTCAGAAGAATGCAGAATACGTTGCTAGCCTACAGACTGATTTTGAAGAAAAGATGAAGGCAGAAGGTATGGAAGTTGTAGAACCTGATGTAGAAGCATTTAAAAAAGCTGCAGAAAAAGCTTATGAAGTACTTGGTTTAACAGAATTAAGAGAGCAAATCTACCAAGAATTAGGCAAATAAAACTCTTTAAAGAGGGGTACAGATGAAGAAAGCATACGAGTATTTTTGTAAATTTGAAGAGTCGCTTGTAAAACTATCATTAGTTTCAATTACATTACTCGTTTTTGTATCCGCTATCACAAGAACTTTTAAATACCCATTAAATTGGGCGACAGATGTATCATTACTTCTCTTTGCTTGGGTTATATTTCTAGGTGCCGATATGGCACTTAGAAATACTGACCTAGTAAGTGTCGATCTCATCTTAAAAAGGTTCTCTGATAAAGGACAAAAATTTATAGTAGTTCTTTGGAACGTTGTAATCATTGGGTTTTTAGTATTTTTAATATTCCATGGGGTTCCGCTTGCAATCGAAAGTGTAGACAGATTGTTTCAAACCCTACCAATTAGTTATTCATGGGCAACGATAAGTGTGCCTGTTGGATCATTTTTAATGATCATTACGACCTGTATTAAAACATACCAATTTCTGAAAGAGAATAAACGATAGGAGGGGCGAACAAATGTTATTAGTATTAATTGTATTTCTATTTCTATTGATCTTTGGAATGCCTGTTGCCTTTGCTATTGGAATTTCAGGATTGGTATTCTTCTTAACAGCTCCTGATGTACCAATCTCAATTGCTGTTCAAAGAACGTTAACCACTTCTCAATCATTTACTATGCTAGCGATTCCGTTGTTTATTTTCGCTGGCCATTTAATGAATAGTACAGGAATTACCAAACGCCTTATTACGTTGTCAAATGTTTTAACAGGGCATATGTATGGAAATCTAGCTCAGGTAAGTGTTGTGTTAAGTACCTTGATGGGTGGGGTTTCCGGGTCTGCTGTTGCCGATGCTGCGATGCAGTCAAGGGTATTAGGACCACAAATGATTAAAAGGGGCTATAAACCTGCTTATGGTGCAGCAGTCAATGGAATCACATCTCTTATTACAGCTACAATTCCTCCAAGTATGGGACTTATTATTTATGGTTCCGTAGGTGAGGTATCAATCGGTAGGCTGTTTGCCGGTGGTATTGTTCCTGGTATCCTGATGATGGTTGTTCTTATGGCTACTGTTTCTTATACAAGTAGAAGAAACAATTATTTGCCAGAACGTACAACTTACCCGAATATTAGAGAAGTATTAATTGCTTTTAAAGATGGATTATGGGCTCTTTTATTCCCAATCATCCTTATTGTGGGTATTCGATTTGGAATTTTTACACCGTCCGAATCAGGTGCGTTTGCTGTTATGTATGCAATTTTCATTGGTGCAATCGTTTATAAAGATTTAACATGGAAGAAATTCTGGGAGTCTGTGCATGATAGTGCAATGGATATCGGAGCAATCATGCTGATCGTTTCCCTATCAGGTATTTTTGGATATGGAATTGTTTACGATGGCGTAACGCAAAGCTTATCTTCCTTAGTTTCAGGTATAACTGAAAATCACTATTTCTTATTTGCAATCATTATTTTTACATTAATTATTGCTGGAATGTTCGTTGAGACAACGGTTGTAACCTTATTATTAACGCCAATCTTTATACCGATTATAACGAATGCTGGGATTGATCCAGTACACTTTGGGCTTATTATGATGACGGTTACAACATTTGGTATCATGACACCTCCATTAGGTGTATCTTTATATGCAACATCACAAATAATGGGAGCATCTCCAGAGGATACAGTTAAAGAAGCAATTCCTTTCTATCTTGCTGTTATGGCTGTAGTATTCATTATGGTGTTTTTCCCTGACGTCGTCCTATTTATTCCTGACATGGTGTTTGGTAAGTAGTAGATTTAATAAATATAGGAGGCAGAGTTTAAATTTGTGGTGTCTTCCTGATTGATAAATAGGAGATAGAACCCACTTTTTTGAAAGTGGGTCTATTTTGTGTAAGCGTTTTAGTATAAAATTAAATATACTAGATTAATATATTTTAGAAACTACATGCAGGGAAATGCTTACATGTGATTTTTCAAGGAGAGAGTAATCATGAAATATAGTAGTATGGGAAGAAATAACGGGGGTACAAGACGACAATTTGTATACTCCTATTTATATGAAAAGATTATCGATTTATCTTTAAAGCCAGGAACACCTATTTCGGAAAGTGAGATTGGTGCACAGCTCAATGTGAGTAGAACACCTATCAGAGAAGCGTTAATGCAGCTTTCCAAGGAAGACTTAATCGATATAAAACCACAAATTGGAACATTTGTATCACTAATTGATCCTAAAATCATCGAAGAATCAAGATTTATGAGAAAAGCTGTAGAAATCGCTGTTATTCGTGAAGCGACAGAGAAACTTACACATGAAACATTATACAAGTTGGAAAAGTGTATAACTATGCAGGAACTGGCACTTAAAGAGGAAAATAGTAAAGATTTTTTAGCGTTTGATGATCAATTTCATGAACTTATTTTTAAAGGGTTAGACATGGACCGCATTTGGCAGGGGATCGACCAAATGAATGGTCAGTATAAAAGGGTTAGGATGCTACGTTTAACCACAACAGAACCTTCAGAATGGGTGACTGTCCTGGATGAGCATAAAGCAATCTATAATGCACTGAAGAGTAAAGAAGTAGAAACAGCTGTGTCCGTGACAAATGACCATATTACTAAGGGTATTTTTCACATGTATGATATTAAAATACAAAACCCCGATTACTTTAAAAAGGAAAGTGTCACAAACACAAACTAAACACCAACTAGGGGGAACAGGCTATATGAATATGACTTTTCGCTGGTATGGACGCGGAAACGATACAGTGCCACTCGAGCATATAAAACAAATACCTGGGGTCAAAGGTATCGTGTGGGCTCTACACGAAAAACCTGTAGGTGAGATTTGGAACAAGGATGAAATAAAATCAGAGATTGATTATATTGCATCGTTTGGCTTTCATGCGGAAGTCGTGGAAAGTGTAAATATCCATGAATCTATTAAACTTGGAAATAACGAGAGAGACTATTATATAGATAATTATAAACAGACCATTCGAAATCTTGGAGAATTCGGTGTGAAGGTCATATGTTATAACTTTATGCCGATCTTTGACTGGACTCGTTCCGATTTATTTCGAGCGCTTCCGGATGGCTCAACTGCCTTATTTTATGAAAAAGCAAAGGTAGAAACAGATAATCCGAATGAGTTGATTGAAATGTTTTCCTCGTACTCAGAGATGACTTTACCGGGATGGGAGCCAGAGAAGATAGGGAGGATTAAGGAATTATTTATTGCTTATGAAGGAATGACAAATGAGGATTTATGGGAGAATCTTGCTTATTTTCTAAATGAAGTTCTGCCTGTTGCCGAAGAGTCAGGGATTAAAATGGCTATTCATCCCGATGATCCGCCGTGGTCTATTTTTGGGTTGCCAAGAATCATGACTGGTCGGGAAAGTCTACAAAAGCTTTTATCTATTTCCGACTCTCCATCAAATAGAATAACTTTTTGCACAGGTTCATTAGGGGTAAATCCACAAAATGATATGGTGGCTCTTGCGCGTGAATTTGCTAGTAAATCACCATTTGCTCATATACGAAATGTGAAGCTATTTCCAAATGGGGACTTTATTGAAACGTCACATCTAACATCTGATGGATCAATTGATATTAAGGGTGTTATGAGAGAGTTATCGGATATACAATTTGATGGGTACATCAGACCTGATCATGGAAGACATATCTGGAACGAGAAGTGTCGACCAGGCTATGGATTATATGACCGTGGGCTTGGCATCATGCACTTACTTGGGCTTTGGGATGCCTATCAAACTTTGAAATAAAAGGAGGGATTACAATGTTACTACCTAATCATAAAAGTTTAAAGGGAAGAACGGCTGTAATCACTGGAGGAAGTGGTGTACTTTGTTCAGAAATGGCACGCGAACTTTCACGACAGGGTGTCAATGTGGCAATCCTCAATCGTACAGCTGAAAAAGGGGAAATCGTAGCTTCTGAAATTAACAATAATGGTGGACAGGCAATAGCTGTTGCGGCAGATGTACTCGACCGAAAGTCTTTGGAAAAGGCAAAAGAAACAGTACTAGAAGCTTTTGGTCAAATTGATATTTTAGTGAATGGTGCAGGTGGAAATCACCCTGACGCCATTACTTCAGACGAGACTTATCAGGAAGAGGGAACCCTAGAAAAATCATTTTTTGACTTAGATGAAAATGGTTTTTCGAAGGTTTTTGCAAGTAATTTTACAGGCACATTTTTGACAAGTCAGGTATTTGGTCAGGAACTCCTTAAGCAGAAGTCTCCTGTTATTATCAATATTTCATCCATGAGTGCGTACTCCCCTATGACAAAAGTTCCTGCCTACAGTGCAGCAAAGGCTGGCATCAACAACTTTACAATGTGGATGGCAGTCCACTTCGCTGAAATGGGAATGCGTGTAAATGCTATTGCACCGGGATTTTTCCTCACAACACAAAATCGCAATCTTTTATTAAATGATGACAGTACTCTTACAGCAAGGTCGCAAAAAATTATTGGTCATACACCGATGAGACGTTTTGGGGATCCAAAGGATTTGCTTGGTACTTTATTGTGGCTTATTGATGAAGAAACTTCAGGATTTGTAACGGGTGTAACAATACCAGTTGATGGCGGATTCATGGCATATTCAGGCGTTTAGCAGTGGGGGAAGTGATTATTTTGAATGAGAAGTTAGATGGATCAAAACCGATTAAATTATCTTCTACGAGGGCTTGGCGTACATATATAGGCGGAAAATTATTAGAGGGATTATTGGGAGAAGAAAATCCCACAGATAGTCATTTTCCAGAGGAATGGATCATGTCAGTAGTTTCGGCAAGGAATAAGGGCCGCGAAGATATTGTCGATGAAGGATTAAGTAAGGTTGATATACATGATGTTCAACTTACATTGAAATCACTAATTGAAAATGACCCGGAAGGATTTTTAGGGGGAACCCATGTTAAAGAGTTTAGTGTGAAAACAGGTGTCCTAGTAAAAATCATAGATGCTGCTGAAAGATTAACTGTGCAGGTTCATCCCGATCGTATTAAAGCACGTGAGCTTTTTAATTCAGAATATGGAAAAACAGAAGCTTGGCATATACTAGGGGGCAGGGAAATTGAGGGAGAGCCTCCACATGTGTACCTAGGTTTTAAACCAGGAGTTACAAAAGAGAAATGGAAACAACTATTTGAGAAACAAGATATACAGGGTATGTTGGATTGTATGCATAAATATTATGTAGAGCCAGGTAACACCTTCTTAATTGAGGCAGGTACACCGCATGCGATTGGAGCGGGATGTCTTCTTGTTGAAATTCAGGAGCCAACAGATTTTACAATTCGTATCGAAAAAACCACACCTCAAGGTTTTACTTTGGATGATTTTATGTGTCACCAGGGAATAGGTTTTGAGAAGATGTTTGAGTGCTTTACATATGCAAACTATACAAGAGAAGAAACACTAAATAAGTGGAAAATTACCCCTACACAAATAACAGAGACGAACGGAAACAAAGAGTTTGAATTGATTGGGTATAACAATATTCCTTACTTTAAAATGAATCTACTTGAAGTAAATGATGAAATGAAAATAGAGGGAAATAATGTCTTTTATGGTCTATTAGTTGTATCAGGTATTGGTAGTATTATTTCAGGTGAAGATGAGCAATCACTTACTCAAGGGAATCAGTTCTTTATTCCAGCAAAGGTGTCTTCTGTAACATTACGGAATACTGGTGAGGAATCATTGAAAGTCATGAGACTGTTTGGTCCTCAGGTAATTTGAAAAATGAGACTAAAATGATAGCGGTAGCAAAATGCTACCGCAAAATTTTTATTCCATTCCCTTTCGAAGTTCATCCATTTTACGGGTAATGAGAGGATAGAAATACTTTTGTGCGCTTGTTGTGGAATTTCCTCCAAAAAATCCTGTTCCCGGACAGGTCTTTACATTGTAGTCAGGTCCTTTGTCCAACACCCTTTCTCCATTTCGTAAATCCCACCAATGATGGTAGGTTATACTGTCAATCGAAGGAGTTAATCCAAATTTAAGGCTTAAAACAGCATTGACATAGATGATTGTGTCACTGTGTTCTTTCGTCATGACATCGTGACCGATATCAAAATTTCCAAGGTGTTCAATTGCAATTCCGACAGAGTTGGCTTTGTTACCAATGGTGCCTTCTGGGGCAATATAGAGTGGACGTGAGACAGCAACCTTCCCATCTGGAAAAGTTGTAATGTTTTGTGCGATATGTTTCCATCCCATCGTGTTTTTATGGTAATTTTCCATTCCCGTTAGAAGTACAAAGTGGTTGGAGCCGTTAAATCGACTATAATCAGGCACCCATGTGTGGTGCTGTTGAATGAGGGTTATTTTTCGTTTAATCTTCTGATTCATAAGCCAATCCTTAAACTCTTCTTTTGTCATTAAAATATGTTCACCATGCATGTTCATCTTTTTCGGGACAATTTTCAGTACTTGCCCAGGGACAACTTCCTCGGATGAAATCCCATTTGTTCTCTTGATTTGCTCAGGGGATGAATGAAACCTAGCTGCAATCTCCTTTAAGGTATCTCCAGATGCTACTTCATAGGAAAAAGGAACCCAAAGCTTTTGTCCGACAACTAATAGATCGGTTTGAAGACCGTTGGTGACTTTTAATTCGTCAACTGTGGTATCAAATCTTTTTGCAACTTCAGGTAATGTATCACCAGCTTGAATGACATAAGTATTTTCTTGATTGTTTGCACTTGTATGAATGGGTGAAAACATGAAAAAAACTCCGATTATCAAGGCAATCCTAATTTTCATAGCTCGTTTCCTTTCGTAACATGTTAGTATATAAATGCAAGTTCAAAAAAGAGGATGAAAAAGAACGCGTCCTTCTCACTGGACTTTTTGAGCAACCTTTATTAGTTTGTAAAAGAAACGTAATATTATGCGATATAGGTACTAATGGCGGGGGCATTTTGATTTTTTAAAGGAAAAGTGTGACAAAAATCGAAGTAGTATTACGAAAGATATAATATAAATTCGAATCTTTTTTAGGAAGAGGGCAATGGGCGGTAAGGAGGAAAAATCATGCTCGAGTTTGAACCATACATAGATCAATTTGCTAGAATAAAAGTAGTAGGTGTTGGCGGCGGTGGGAATAATGCCGTTAATCGAATGATAGAGGCGGGGGTAGAAGGTGTTGAATTCATCGCGGTGAATACGGATGGACAAGCCCTCAATCAATCAAAAGCAGAGGTCACCATTCAAATTGGGGCATCGCTAACGCGCGGCCTTGGAGCGGGTGCAAATCCGCAAATTGGGATGAAAGCTGTTGAAGAAAGTGAAAAAGAAATTGAGGATGCTTTAAGAGGGGCTGATATGGTCTTTGTGACAGCTGGAATGGGTGGTGGCACTGGAACCGGAGCAGCACCAGAAATTGCAAGAATCGCAAAGGAATTAGGTTCTTTGACAATTGGTGTGGTAACAAGACCATTTCGATTTGAAGGACGTAAACGAGCTGTCAATGCAGATGCAGGAATTGACGCAATGAAGGAAGCGGTCGATACATTAATCATTATTCCGAATGAGAAATTATTGGAAATTGTTGATAAGCGTACGCCGATGATAGAAGCATTCCGAGAAGCCGATAATGTTCTTCTTCGTGGGGTTCAAGGGATTTCCGATTTAATTGCTGTACCTGGGTTAATCAACCTTGATTTTGCCGATGTAAAAACAGTTATGTCTCACAGGGGAACAGCTCTAATGGGAATTGGAATGGCGAAAGGGGACGGGCGTGCAGTTGAGGCAGCACATAAAGCAATCAATAGTCCACTGCTTGAAACATCGATAAGTGGCGCTCGAGGTGTTATTTTGAATATCACTGGCGGACGAAACTTAAGCCTCTTTGAAATTCAGGAAGCGGCAGATGTGATTTCATCTGCAACACATGAGGATCTCAACATGATCTTTGGATCAGTCATTAATGACAATTTAAAAGATGAAATAATTGTAACAGTCATTGCTACAGGTTTTACGGAAAATTAATAGAAGAGGCACCTTTTTATAGGTGCCTCTTTTGCGTTTATGGTAGAAGATAGCCAGCAGCTAGGAAAATGCTGTACCAATCTTCACGGCTTAACTGAACTTCACTTGCTTTTACGGAATCCTTTAAGCGATCAATATTCATGGTTCCGACAATCGGTTGCATATTGGCTGGATGACGTAATAGCCATGCAATCGCAATCGTTGTGTTGGATACACCATATTTTTCGGCCATTTCATCAATTTTTTGATTTAATTCAGGGCATTTTTCATTGCCAAGAAAAGGCCCTTCGAAATAGCCATATTGGAATGGTGACCATGGTTGAATCGTAATATCATTCAAACGACAAAAATCAAGTACATCTCCATCACGGTTAATGGATTGATCAATTTGCATATTTGAAGAGACGCCATTTGCAATCATATGGGCATTCGGGATACTTAGTTGTAATTGATTGGCAACGATTGGTTGCTTCACATATTTTTTTAACAATTGAATTTGCATTGGTTTTTGGTTGGAAACTCCAAAGTGACGAACCTTACCTGAAGACTCAAGTTGATCAAATGCTTCTGCTACCTCTTCAGGCTCAACAAGAGCATCAGGACGATGTAAAAGTAAGACATCAAGATATTCCGTTTTGAGTCGTTTTAAGATTCCATCAACAGAATTGAGGATATGTTCTTTTGAAAAGTCAAACATACCTTTTCGAATGCCGCATTTGGATTGAAGAATGATTTTTTCTCTCACGTCATCATTCATATGTATCGCATCTGCAAAGATTTCTTCACAAGCACCACTTCCGTAAATATCGGCGTGATCAAAGAAATTGGCACCGATTTCTAATGCGGTTTGTACAAACTTTTCTGCTTCAGGCTTTTCCAAAGTATTAATCCTCATACAGCCTACTCCAACAACAGGTACTTCTAATGAACTAGTTCCTAGTTTGATTTTTCGCATAGCTGACTTACCTCCAATTTTAGAACTGTTAATACTGTTTCCTCTTTCTAGTCTACATATTTCGAGAGTGAATGGAAAGTCTAGAAAAAAGGAGGTTTTGTGATGAAACGGTTGCTAATGCTGTTCCTACTATCGTTCCCAATGTTTTTCTTAATGGGATGCGGAGATGATGATGAAATGCCAGAAAAAGGGGAAGACATTGAGGAAATCGAAGAAGAGGATGAAATAGGTGACGGCGAAATTGATGATGAATAGAACATAAAAAAGTGTTCCCCCTAGCTTAGGAGGAACACTTTTCTTCGTTATGCTACGTTTGTAGCTGTTTTTGTAGCTTTTTTGTCGTTAATGCGTTTTGTAAGGTAAGGTACTGCGAATCTGTCTACACCGTAGTAGTAAGTTGCAGCTCCTGCGAATAAGAGAATGATTGCTACTGTGTAAAGCGTTGGGTTAGTGCTTGTTGTACCAGCAAGTAAGAAGTTAAGGTTCATGAATGCACCTGCAAGTAATGCTGGGATAGTTGCAAAACCAAGAATTAAACCAAGTCCTACTAGGAATTCACCCCAAGGAATGAGTACGTTGAATAACTCAATGTTTGGTACGGCAAATCCTTCAAGGAATGCTGCATACCAGCCTTGTACTGCTGGGTGATCTCCACCTGCATTTGCGATGGCACCTTGGATAAAACCACCTGCATCAAATCCGCCTGCTGTTATTTTATGAAAACCAGCTTCTAGCCATTGAATTCCTAACCATACACGTAATACTGTCCAAATAACTGCCATTTTAGGTCCTTTTAAGAATGCTCTCATCTTAATCTCCCCTTATAATTAATTTGTGAAACTCTTCACAAGTTGTTGTAAAAAAATATGAGTGCGTTAGCTGCCAGCTTTTGTAGTAGTTTGTGAAGTTTTTCACTAACTTTCTACACTCTTAATATACAGCGGATTTACAATAAAAGCAATAGGCTTCACAAATATGACACAAATGAATTTCTAGTCTACTTTTAATAGCTAAAACATAGGAATATGGGGATCGATTGTAACCTTAAATAATATTTCAATAAAATAAAATATTTCCAAAAGTGTTTGACTTTTGATTTTTCACATACTATAATCCTTTTATAAAGCAAAACAGAGACGTATTAATTTAATAAAGAACTCTTATCCAGAGCGGTGGAGGGACATGGCCCTACGAAACCCGGCAACCTTCAAGGTAATTCTTGAAAAGGTGCTAAATCCATCAGGTACAATTACCTGAAAGATAAGAGGAGGAAAAAAGCCCTCTTCTTACTGAAGAGGGCTTTTTCTATCGCTTTGAAGATGAAGGTTTGGAGTTGTATTAATATTATTCTCAGTTTACCTACTGGAATTTATGGAAAAGGAGAAAAAAGATGAAGAAAATAAGTGCTGTGTTTATTGTTTTATTGTTGTTTGTTGGAATTGTAGGTTGTTCTAATAGTTCAGGTAAGGCTAGCCAAGGGAACGAAAAACCGGAGAAAATTAAATTGGATTATGCTTTTTATTCTCCAACAAGTCTTGTGCTAAAGGAGTTTGGTTGGGCTGAAGAGGCATTTGAGGAAGAAGGAATTGAGGTTGAGTTTGTACTTAGCCAAGGAAGTAATAAGGCCCTCGAATTCTTGAACAGTGGTAGCGTCGATTTTGGTTCATCGGCAGGGGCAGCGGCCTTAATGGCTAAAGCAAATGGTGCACCGATTGAAGCTGTTTATATTTATTCAAAGCCAGAATGGACGGCATTGGTGGCAAATAAAGATTCAAAGATCGAAAGTGTAAGTGACTTAAAAGGGAAAAAGGTTGCCGCAACAATCGGAACTGACCCCTATATTTTTCTATTACGTGCCCTAGATGAGGAAGGACTAAGTCCATCAGATGTTGAGATAGTTAATCTACAGCATGGAGATGGAGCGGGGGCTTTATCGTCTGGTCAGGTAGATGCTTGGTCAGGACTAGATCCTCACATGGCAAGAGTTGAATTAGAAACAGATGCAACTCTTTTCTATCGGAATGCTGATTTTAATACGTATGGGACCTTAAATGTCCGTTCGGAATTTGCTGAAAAATACCCTGAATATGTTGAAAAGGTCATAGAAGTTTATGAAAAGGCTCGAAAATGGGTGTTAGAAAATCCAGAGGAAGCTGCAGAGATTCTAGCAAAATCAGCAAACATTGATATTGAAGTAGCGAATAAGCAATTAAATGAACGCAATGATTTTTCAAATCCGGTGCCTGGTGAAGCACAAATTGAGGCTTTAATGGAAGCGGGGAAGGTTCTCCAAGCACAGAATATTATCAAAAAAGACGTTGAATTAGAAAAATTGGTTCAAGAATTGATTAATCCGACATTTGCGCAAAAAGGAATAAAGCAATAAGAGGAGGCACTATGAACATTAAAGGTGAAGCGGTATCCAGACAAATAAAGGTGAAGTCGAAAACTCAGTTTGTTTTATCGGGCAATGTGAAAATCATTTTACTTGGTAGTATCATTCCTGCCATTTTACTAGTGGTTTGGCAGTATTTAAGCCATATCGGTGTCCTTGAAGCACATCTTATGCCGGCACCAACGGTCATTCTGGCAAAAATAATTGAATTTGCTGGAGATGGAAGCCTTTGGGGTCACATTGGGATTACTTTATATCGAATCTTTTTTGGTTTTCTTATCGGGGTGGTCGCTGCTGTACTATTTGGTTCATTGGTCGGCTATTTTCGAATAGCTGAAGCATTATTAGATCCAATGCTTCAAGCGTTTCGTTCAATTCCATCGCTTGCATGGGTGCCCCTTTTTATCCTTTGGATGGGAATTGCCGAACCTTCAAAAATCACACTAATTGCTGTCGGAGTGTTTTTTCCGGTTTATTTAAACATCGTGTCTGGCATTCAAGGTGTTGACCGAAAATTGATTGAAGTAGGTAAAATTTATAATTTTTCAACCTTCGAGTTAATTAGAAAGGTCATCTTGCCTGCGTCCCTTCCATCCTTTTTAGTAGGGATCAGAAGTGGTCTAGGGTTAGGATGGATGTTTGTTGTTGCGGCTGAATTAATGGGAGCCAGTCAGGGGATTGGGTATTTGCTTGTCGTTGGTCAAAACTCTTATTCTCCTGAAACGGTCATTGCTAGCATTGTGCTATTTGCAATCCTAGGAAAAATATCGGACTCCATTCTGAAGAAAACAGAGGAAAAAACACTTCATTGGCAAGATAGCTATGTGAAAAAGGCGTGAAAGGATGAAAAAGAATGCTAGCAGTTCAAAATGTTTCACGTACCTTTTCGAACGGTACGACGGGGTTTAGAAATATCAGCTTTGAAACAAAACAAGGTGAAATTATTGGCGTTTTAGGTACGAGTGGTTGTGGGAAAAGTACCTTATTACGAGTCTTATCTGGATTAGATCCAGATTACACAGGAACGGTTGAAATCAGCGGAGACAGAATGAAATCTGTTCATGAAAAGGTAGGCGTTATTTTCCAGGAATCGCGTTTAATGCCATGGTTAACAGTAATCGAAAACATTTCATTTGGTTTAAAGAATGATAGTCAGAAACGTGAAAAGGCACAGGACTATATAAAACTAGTTGGGCTAGATGGCTTTGAAAATCACTATCCAAAGGATATTTCCGGCGGGATGGCACAACGAGTCTCGATTGCTCGGGCGCTTATTACAGCACCTGAAGTGTTGCTCTTAGATGAGCCGTTTAGCGCACTTGATGCACTTACGAAAATGCAGCTCCAGGATTTACTGTTAACTATTTGGGATACATACAAATCCACGATGATTCTAGTAACCCATGATATCGATGAAGCCCTTTATTTATGTGATCGGATTATCGTTTTAAAAGGGCAACCTGGCGAAGTCTATCAATCGATTCAAATTGATGAACCAAAGCCAAGGTCTCGTGGGGATGTGAAGCTAGCACAACTGAAGGCGGAAATATTGGAACTATTAAGTTAGCGAAAGGGGAGTGCAGATTTGACAACAACAAAATTAGATTTCATAAAACCTTTTGACGGAGATTATAATCTTCACAATTATGATAAGGTTCGCGAGCAATTTTCCTGGGAAGAGGTTAAAAAGGAATTTAGCTGGTACCAAACAGGGCAAGTGAATATGGCTTATGAATGTATCGACCGCCATGTTGTAGAAGGGTACGGGGACAAAACCGCCCTTCACTATATTAATGAAGAAGAGGAACAGATATTTACATTTAAAGAGATAAAAGAGAAGTCTGACCACCTAGCAACCGTATTGAAAAAATACGGAGTGAAAAAGGGAGATATCGTGTTTATCTTTTTACCGAAAAATCCAGACATGTATATTGCGATGATTGCAGCGGTTAAGCTAGGAGCTATTGCGGGACCTCTGTTTGAAGCGTTCATGGAGGATGCGGTTAAGGACAGGATTTCCGACTGCGAGGGACGCTTTCTCATCACGGATTCCGTGTTGGTCAAAAGAGTTCCTAAACAACAATTGCCATCCTTAGAAACGGTGTTCATTACGGAAGGAACAGAAAAATGTAAGGAAAATGAAATCTCACTTGTAGAGGTGCTAGCAAATACTCCCAGTAATAATCAGATAATCGAATGGTTGGATTTTGAGGCAAGGCTTAATATTCATTATACAAGCGGGTCTACAGGAAAACCTAAGGGGATTGTCCACGCACATCGGGCCATGATTCAGCAGTATCAAACGGGAAAATGGGTCCTTGATTTAAAAGAGGATGATGTTTATTGGTGTACAGCACACCCTGGTTGGGTGACGGGAACCGTGTATGGAATCTTTGCACCTTGGCTAAATCGTGCAACAATTGTAGTCAATGGGGGGAGATTTAATGCCGATTCCTGGTATTCAACAATTGAAAAGACTGGTGTCACGGTTTGGTATAGTGCTCCTACAGCATTTAGAATGTTGAAGGCGGAAGGAAATGAAGTACTTAAAAAATATAATCTTCGTTCACTACGTCATATTTTAAGTGTGGGTGAACCATTGAATCCTGAGGTCATTGTTTGGGGATTGGAAGCATTAGGGAAAAGAATCCATGATACGTGGTGGATGACGGAAACAGGAGCGCAGTTAATCGTCAATTTGCCTTCAGAGGTCATTAAACCAGGATCGATGGGTAGACCTATACCTGGAATTGAAGTAGCGGTATTAGATGATGATGGAAATTCGCTCCCTAATGGGCAGGTCGGTCATCTAGGTATCAAGGCATCCTGGCCATCCATTATGAGAGAAGTATGGAAAAATGAAGAGAAATATCATTCCTATTTTTTGAATGGCTGGTATATATCTGGTGATTTGGCTATTTTAGATAAGGATGGATATGTGTTTTTCCAAGGGCGCAGCGATGATATGATTAATTCATCAGGTGAACGTATCGGTCCTTTTGAAGTTGAAAGCAAGTTGATTGAACACGAAGCAGTGGCTGAGGCTGGGGTCATTGGAAAACCTGACACATTAAGAGGGGAAATTGTAAAGGCCTTTATTGTACTAAAGAAAGGCTATCATCCAACAGCTGATTTACTGGAGAATATTCGCGTATTTGTGAAACAACATCTTGCTGCTCATGCTGCACCAAGGGAAATTGAAGTGTTAGATGAACTTCCAAAAACAAAGATAAGCGGGAAGATTTTACGAAGAGAACTAAAGGCTCGTGAACTTCAAAAAACTCATTAAGAAGTATGACTGGATATTTAACTGGAAAATGTAACCTTAAATGATGTGGATTCGTCATATAAGCAGGGGTGTTTACCCTTGCTTTTTTGTGTAAAAGAACTTTATCCAGTCCAAGGTTTTTTACGTAAGTGGGGCGCAAATGATATAATTTGTGAAAAAGGGCGGTGGCTAGAATGTGTTTAATTTTGTTTGCCTACCAAGCACATCCGGTCTATAAATTAATTGTTGCGGCAAACCGGGATGAGTTTCTGCAGCGACCAACAGCTCCGATTCACTTCTGGGAGGATGAGCCTACTCTATTGGCTGGAAGAGATCTTGAAAAAATGGGAACGTGGATGGGGGTTACTACATTTGGTCGTTTTGCGGCTTTAACAAACTATCGTGACCCAAGTGAGATATTAGAAGGCAAACAATCGAGAGGAAAACTAGTAAAAGATGCGCTTACCTATAATGGAGCCATTACAGAATATATGAAGCAGCTAGAGAAGACGAACTCTCAGTATCCAGGCTACAATCTATTAGTAGGTGATCTGGATAACCTCTATTATTATTCCAATGCTGGAAAGATCATTGAAAAAGTAAAACCAGGTATCCATGGGCTTAGCAACCATTTGCTTGATACAAACTGGCCGAAAGTGAAAAGAGGAAAAGACGGGCTTTCTACTATTATAAACGGAGAAAATTTAGTGGAGAACCTATTAGAATTACTACAAAATACAGATCGGCCAAATGACAATCTCCTACCTAAAACAGGCGTGTCACTCGAATGGGAACGAATTCTTTCTTCTTTATTTATTCAAACAAATGGGTATGGGACGAGAAGCTCTACCGTATTATTAATGGCGGAGGCAGAAATTCAGTATGTGGAACGAACTTTTTCTAGCTCAGGAACAAGCGATCAAACATTCCGTTTTCCGGTTAAATCTTAAATGAGCGGGACTGTGGAATAGTATATAATAGAACAAAGATGATAAATCTACTATAAAAAGAGTTGGGAAAAACGTCGAAAAAGGGGATTAGAGTACGAAAACATCTATACTGTACTCTATTTTTTGTTTTTATTTTTCAATGTTACAGCTTAATAACAAGCGGGATAAAGGTGTATTTCATCTTGAAACACCCCTTATTCTGTGTCAATATTGTACTATTAGTACGAGTTCAAAAGGGAGAGTGAAAAGGACCGAGAATTTCAAGGCGGCGCAGCTTTGAGTACCGGAGCGTATGCAGTTAATACGTGAGGAACTCCAAAAGCAAGCTAACGCAGAAATTCGATGTGTCATTTTCGGACGACTTTTTGAACATCCTCTATTGACAAAGAGTCAAATTAGGAAGTAAATCAAGGAGTCTGGTAACGTATGAACAATAAAGCAGTTGTTTTAGGAAACAATTATTATATAGGCTTAAGTACGATGAGATGTTTGGGTAGTGAAGGGATACATACGGTAGCCGTAGATTATTCCTATGAAAATACGTACGGAGCAGAGTCGAAATATTGCTCGGAGCGCGTAATTGCACCACATTATCGAAAAGAAAAGGAACAATTTATAGCCTTTTTAAAGGAATATTCGAGAAAGCAAACGGCAAAACCGGTGTTAATTCCATGTCATGACTCTTATGTAGAAGTGATAGACGAATATTTAGATGAACTAAAAGAATTCTATCTCATCCCTCAAACGGAGCAAGGACTTTATACAAAAACGATGGATAAGGATGAATTACATAAATTGGCCGTGAAACACGGAGTTGCGGTACCGGAAACTGTTCATCTTGGGGAAGAAAACTTTTATGAGAAAATTGAAGAAAATATTAAATTTCCATGTTTAGTGAAACCAACTGATTCTCCTACGTTTGTATCTATTTTCCGCAGGAAGTTATTTAAGGTTAACAACCGTCAGGAATTAGATGAAGCATTACAAAAAGCGAAAGAAGCGAACCAAGAAGTCATTGTGCAACGAATCATTCCTGGGTTTGATGACCATATGTATACATTTGATGCGTACTTAAACCAAGAAGCTAAGGTAACGCACTGGATGACCTGTCAGAAATACCGTCAATATCCTATAAATTTTGGTGCATCTGTGTACACTGGACAGAAATATGTACCAGAGCTTTATGAAATTGGTTCTACGTTTTTAGAAGCCATTGGGTTCAAAGGCTTTGTAGAAATCGAATTTAAAAAGGATGCAGAAACAGGTACGTATTACTTAATTGAATTAAATGTAAGGATTACTAACTTGAACAGTATGCTTTACAAGGTAGGGCTTAACTTTCCATACATTACATATCGAGAACTAACAGGTAATCCGTTACCTCCTAAGGCGATTGAACATGACACAAACCTAGTCTTTTGGTATGCATATGAAGACTTCTATGCAATAAAGGGTTATTTAAAAACGGGTCAATTAACGATGCCGCAGGTCATAAAGTCCTTCTTTAAACCGAAAGCATATGCGATATGGGATTGGAAGGATCCGAAGCCTGCGTTTTCATATGCTGGTATCATTTCCAAAAAGCTACTAAAGAAAATAAAGAAATAATGCTGTAAGTTAAGGTCATTAATTGGAGTGGATAACAATGCAATTACAATCAATTTTACGTAATCTGGATTATACCGAAATAAAGGGAAGTCTTGATGTAGAAGTGACCTCTATCGCTTATGATTCAAGGGAAGTAACAACGAACGGCGTTTTTGTTGCCATATCTGGCTTTACAGTTGATGGTCATGATTATATAGAAAATGCCATTAAAAAAGGTGCAACTGTTATTATTGTTGAACGAGATATATGGCTTGAGGACTATGTGACAATCATCAAGGTTTCGGATACAAGATTAGCGTTAGCAAGAATGTCTGCTAATTTTTATGATAATCCCACTGAAAAATTAAATCTGATTGGGATTACAGGGACGAACGGGAAAACATCTACAACCTATTTTGTTAAGTCTATCTTTGAACAGGCAAAAAAATCCATTGGTCTGATAGGAACTATGGGTACTATAATAAACAATAGACATTTTGAAAATAAAAATACGACTCCTGAATCATTAAATTTACAGGGTATTTTTTCAAAAATGGTAGATGAAGGTATTGAAGATTGCATCATGGAAGTTTCCTCTCACGCATTAGACTTAAATCGTGTAGCTTATTGTGATTTTAATACGGCCATCTTTACGAATTTAACGCCTGATCACTTAGAGCTTCATAAAAATATGGAAGAATATTTTAACGCGAAGGCAAAGCTTTTTGATTTAGCTCAGGAACATTTAGTGATAAATATAGATGATACATATGGAAGAAGACTTATCGATAGGGTAAAAGACTCGAATAAATCGATTCTTACGTATGGTATCAATCAGAAAGCAGATATTTACCCAACAGATCTTCACTTTTATGCAGATTACAGTACGTATCAATTAAATACTCCAACTGGTTCAGTAGACATAAAGGTAAACATACCAGGTGTGATTTATGTTTATAATAGTTTAGCAGCTATCGCAGCTGCCTATACGAATCAAATGTCTTTGGAAGACATTAAAGAAGGAATAGATGCTGTAAAAGGAATAAGAGGAAGGCTTGAGGTCATCTACCAAGATAAAGCTAGAAAAGTTGTCGTTGATTTTGCCCATACGGAAGATGGTTTAGAAAAAGCACTTTCCAGTTTAAGACCATATACGAAAGGAAGACTAATTGTTGTCTTTGGCGTGTATGCGGCACCTGGAAAAGATGGAAGTGATAAGCGAAGAGCGATGGGAAAAGTTGCAGCTACATATGCCGACTTATCGATTGTAACCTCTGATAATCCGAAGGAACAGGATCCGAATATTATCGCGAAAGAAATCGTAGAATCCATGAATGAGGTTGATGGTAAATACCATGTGGAAATTGATCGTAGAGAAGCGATTAAATATGCCATTGAAAACAGTCAAGAAGGAGATGTTATCCTTCTCGCAGGGAAAGGTCATGAAACTGCACAAGTAATTGGCAATAAGGAAATTCCGTTTAATGAAAAAGAAATTGTGAACGAACTACTAGCTAATATACGAAAAAATAGACTCAAATTACAGTCAACAAAGAAATTTATAAAAATAAAAAGGTGATTAAACTATGTGTGGCTTCGTTGGTTTTGCTGATTCAAAGCTTGAAATAGATAAAGTACAAGTAATAAATGATATGATGGACACAATTATTCATAGAGGTCCTGATAGTGGTAACTATTTTTCAGATGATCGAGCAACTTTAGGTTTTCGCCGCTTAAGCATCATTGATTTAACTGATGAAGGGAACCAGCCCATGCTCAATGAAGATGGTAGCTGTGTTTTAGTTTTCAATGGTGAAATCTACAACTATCAAGAGCTTCGCGAGGACCTTATTGAAAAAGGACATATTTTTAAATGTGATTCTGACAGTGAAGTTGTCGTCCATGCATACGAGGAATACGGGGTTGACCTTTTACAAAAGGTTCGCGGGATGTTTGCATTTGCGATTTGGGATAAGAACAATGAATCCATGTTTTTAGCACGTGATTTCTTTGGGATAAAGCCTTTATATTATACGCAAAATACAACAGACAACTCGCTTATCTTTGGTTCTGAAATTAAGTCATTTTTAAAACAGCCAGCTTTTAAGAAAGAATTAAATAAAGATGCGATAAAGCCTTATTTAACCTTCCAATATTCAGTGCTTGATGAAACCTTTTTTAAAGGTGTTTATAAATTAAAGCCTGGTCACTATATGCTTTACAAAAAAGGGAACATTGAAATCAAGCCGTATTGGGATATTGATTTTGATGCCGATGATAAAGGGCTTGACCATTATATTGAAGAAATTAACAATACCTTAAAGGAATCGGTGAATTACCATAAAATTAGTGATGTAAAGGTTGGTTCCTTCCTTTCAGGTGGGGTTGATTCGAGTTATATCACGGCTTTATTAATGCCAAATAAAACATTTTCTGTAGGGTTCCAAGATCACGAAGGAATCTTCAACGAAACGAACTTAGCAAAGGATTTATCCGATATCCTTGAAATTGAGAACTATAAAGAACTAATGACGGCAGATCAGGCGTTTGAAATGCTACCTACCATCCAATATCACATGGATGAGCCACAATCAAACCTATCATCTGTTCCATTGTACTTTTTATCAAAATTAGCAAGTGAGCACGTAACGGTTGTTCTTTCTGGTGAAGGAGCAGATGAAATTTTTGGTGGCTATGCATGGTACCAAAAGTCTGGAAAGCTAGAAAAATACGAAAAGATTCCTTATGGAATTCGACGTATGATTTCCGGAATCAGTGCTGCGCTGCCGCAAAATAAAATTACAAACTTCCTTGTGAAGGGTGGTCAACCGGTTGAGGAAAAGTTCATCGGTCAAGCGAGAATATTTGAGGAAGAAGATGCTCGCAAAGTCTTAAAAGATGAATATCAAACAGGCCCTTCTGTACAAAGTATAACGAAAAAAGTATATGATAAGGTTAAAGGGAAAGATGATGTTACAAAAATGCAGTATCTTGACCTTAAACTTTGGCTTCCGGGGGATATCCTCCTAAAAGCAGACAAAATGAGTATGGCTCACTCCATTGAATTACGGGTACCATTTTTAGATAAAGAAGTCATGGCAATGGCTTCTCACATCCCTAGTGATTTACGAGTGAACAACATTGATACCAAATATGCTCTTCGTTCTGCCTCTGAAAAGGTGCTACCTGAAGAATGGGCAAAACGTGAAAAAGTAGGATTTCCAGTTCCAATGAGACACTGGCTCCGTGAAGAGAAATACTACAACATCGTAAAAGAAATGTTTGAATCCGATATTGCAAAAGAATTCTTCCAAACAGAAGAGCTTATGAAATATCTTGATGACCACTACCATGGAAGACATAACTATGCAAGAAACATCTATACGGTTTATGTATTCCTTGTATGGTATAAGAAATTTTTCATCGAGTTATAAAACCTGTTTTTTCACATATACATGGTTTCTAGTGATTGTCTAACTTTATTCAGCAGAAGGAACCTACTGTTAAGAGTGGGGGAAGGGGCAGATAGAAGTGAAAAAAATAGTAACGGGATTATTATTTTTGAATCTCATATGTGTCGTTTATTTATTATTGAATGTTGAAACTGTTAAGGGAATTGCTAGAAGTGTGATTTCTGGAACAGATGGCGTGTTTTCTGGGTTTACAACGGTGTATGCCCAGGAAGCTAATCCATATCGTGAAGTAGTAAATGGTAAAATTGAGGTGTTTATTCCAGTTGACAAAGTACTCCAGTTACCGGAGTTGCCGAATGGCTGTGAAATTACCTCGTTAACTTCGGTGTTAAATTTTTATGGTTATGACGTTTCTAAATTAGACATGGCTGACAATTATTTACCGAAGCAGCCCTTTAAGACAGTCAACAATGTATTGTATGGACCAGATCCGAATAAAGCATATGCTGGAAACCCACGGCAATGGAGTGGCTTCTTTTCCTATGCGCCTCCGATTGTAACAGCAGCACAAACCTACATAGATAAGGTAGGAGCTCAATTAGAACCCATTGATTTAAGCGGGAGTTCACGTGATGAAATCATGATGGAGCTTGAAGAAGGGAACCCTGTGGTCGTTTGGGTAACCTTAGACCTAAGTAAGAAGAAAGTGAATTATTCTTGGAATATTCACGAGACAAACGCAACGTTCAATGCTCCGACGAACTTACACGCTGTTGTCCTAAATGGCTATGTAGGAAACAAGGTGCACGTCATGGATCCATTGCAGGGGCAAATTACGTATGATGCGGATGCGTTTTTTGCAAGCTATGAGGACTTAGGGAGTCATGCAATGACGGTTAAGTAATTAGGAAATGGGTGTAAACATGGAACAAAAAACATTAGGTGTAATCGGTGGCATGGGTCCAAAGGCAACCTCTGTTTTCTTTGATAAAATTGTTAATCGAACAGAGGCTCATCAGGACCAAGATCATCTCAATATGGTCATTCTTAATCATGCAACCCTTCCAGACCGAACCCGTGCAATTCTTACAAATACAGGTGAAACGTTTTTAAATGCCGTTAAAAATGATTTCAAGCTGCTAGAAGCAGCAGGAGTTGCGAACATTGCCATTCCTTGTAACACTTCTCATTATTTTTACAATGAGTTGCAAAAAATGACGAAGATCCCGATTATCAACATGGTCGAAGAAACAATAAAGGATATCCATGATATGTATGGGGAGGGCGCGAGGATCGGTATCCTTGCTACAAACGGAACGATACAGAGTGGAATCTACGCGGATGTTTGTGAGAAGTATAAGCTAAATCTTCACGCCCCGAATGATAGCTTACAAGAAAAGGTCATGGACATTATTTATAACAATGTCAAAAGTGACCTAGATGTTGATTCGAGTCAGCTAGAAGAGTTGATTATGCACCTTGTTGAAAAAGAGAATTGTAAAACGATCATTTTGGCATGTACGGAACTATCCTGTATAAAATTAAATGATGAAGCAGCAAAGTATAGTATTGATGCGATGAACGTACTAGTGGAGAGATCCATTGTACGCTCGGGCAAACATCTTAAATAAATGTTCGATGAAAAACTCGTCTAATAAGGCGAGTTTTTTATATTTATGAAGTGCTATACGTGTCTCCTTTGTTTGTCGAAAAATCTTTACTGAATCCAGTGTTATCAACATATTATGAAATATATTTGTAATATTACTTTGACGTTTTGAGACAAATTTTTATGTTATAATACAAAACATGAGAATATATAGCAAAATATGATATTTGTGGTGATGGGCAAATATGTTGTCACCAATTAAAATGATAGATTGCTAGGTTGGTAGAAGGGGGATGCTATTTCGTTGAAGCGCAAACTTCTAATGGTTGGAGTAGGTATATCAATAGGACTCGGAAGTTTATTGACGGCCATGCCTAATACTGCATTAGCGATTCAAAAAAATGAACAGCTAGAAAGTGAAAAGAAGGAAGTTCAGGAAAAAAAGTCAGAGTTAGAGTCTGAAATTACTCAAAAAGAAGAAAAAATTGGTGAGATTAAACAACAAAAAGTCGGTGTCGAGCAGGAAATTAAACGACTTGATCTTGCCGTTAGTGAAACCCGCGGCAAAATTGATGGAACAAAAGCACAAATCCAAGAAACAAAAGAAGAAATTGAACGTCTTGAGGCTGAAATGAAGGTGCTTGAGGAACGGATTCAAAAGCGGGACGAGCTGATCAAAGAACGCATGCGCAGTCTTCAGCAAAGTGGTGGAGTAGTTAGCTATGTGGATGTGTTGCTCGGCGCTAAAAGCTTTAATGATTTCATTAATCGGATTAGTGCAGTATCTACATTTGTACAAGCTGACCGTGAAATTATGAATGAGCATGAAGCAGACATTAAACAACTTGAAGAAAACAAAGCAGAGGTTAAAACCTTACTTGCACAGCAAGAAGACCAGCTAAAAGAACTTGACCGGTTAGAAGTTCAGCTACAGGGTCAAATTCAAGAACAAAACAAAGTAATGGCCCAATTAGAGGTTGAGGAGCAAAAGATGCACGAGGAGCTCCATGCTCTGGAGGATGTTGGAGAATTATTAGCCGCGCAGGAAAAGGCAATCCAGATGGAAATCAACGCATGGAACCAAAGGCAAAAAGAGCTTGAAGAGCAGCGTAGAAAAGCTGAAGAAGAGCGGAAAAAAGCCGAAGCGGAAGGGACTACACCGCCTCCATCACCACCTCCTGTCGTGAATAACGGGGCATTTATGAACCCGACAACAGGACGCTTAACTTCAGGTTTTGGAATGCGTTGGGGAAGAATGCATTTTGGAATTGATATCGGAAAAGGTGGCCGTGTAGGAAATGTTCCAATTTATGCAGCGGCAAGTGGTACAGTTACACGTTCCCGTTTAGAAAGCAGTTATGGAAATGTCATTATGATTACCCATTATATCAATGGACGTCAAATGACAACCGTGTATGCCCATTTAGATCAGCGTTTTGTTTCTCAATATGACCGAGTCGAACAAGGTCAATTGATTGGCTACATGGGGAATACAGGTGACTCGACTGGTCCACATCTTCACTTTGAAATCTATGACGGACCATATAGCCCTTCCCAATACAGTGGAGGACATTCAAACGCAGTCAATCCACTTCAATATGTGTCATTTTGATGATAAAAGCGCCTGACCATAGATGGTCGGGCGTTTTTGATTTTGATACAAAAACGCCCCACATTTCCAAATGTGGGGTTATACCTTTATAATGTTTTTGCCTTCTTTTTTAAGCCCTCAAGATCAAGGATGTGAATATTCCTTTGACCATTTACCTCAATTAGGTTCTCTGCTATGAACTTTACAAACTTTCGGCTGATGGTTTCAGGTGTTGTGCCGATAAGAGAAGCCAAAACCTTTTTTGTTATAGGAAGCTTAAAGCGACCATCTTTAGAACGAACTCGGTTATTAAACAAGAGGAGTACACTTGCTAACCGTTGTTCGACCTCCATTAAGCTTAGTAAACTCATCCACTCGTCAGCTTGATAAATTCTTTCGTTTAAAGCCCGCATGAAGCGTAGCGCCATTTTATGATTGCGCTCTAATGTATTAAAAAAGTCCTGTTTCTGAATGGTATAGATAACGGTGTCATTAATCGCAACCGCATTAGCATAATGATTTTCTGATTGAAGCATTGCAGACTGACCAAAAAAATCGTCAGGGAATAAGAGACGAACAATTTGTTCCTTGCCGTCCTCTGCCACCTTTGTGATTTTGATAATGCCCTCTCCAATAATATAGAGAGTGTCAGAAGGATCACCTTCTCTAAAAATCACATCGCCTTTTTGATAATCTCGAATTTGAACGACCCTTTGTAAAAGAATCATTTCCTCCTCATTTAATCCTTGAAAAATAGGTACCTGACAAATATAGCTTGGATCATGTGGACTGCTAATCATACAGAACACTTTTTCTCCTTTCAAAATGCCCATAAAATGCGGACTCCTGTTGTACTTTAGTTTACCTACCCTGCCGAAGTCTAAACGGACTTTTGGTTCTAAAAGTGTAAGTGGATCAACAACTTTTCTAACGGTTCCTTTACTTCAAGTGGAATGTTGTACTACAATAGAGACTTCACTTTATGTTATTCCAAATCATGTATTTTTCTTTTGCAAAATTCCTTCGAAAACTTGATTTATATCAAGGAAACTTTCTGCTTTCAACTATAAGATAAGGATAACATATTTAATCAGAATTATGACTATATAATGACTCTTATTTTGCCTATTTTTCTGGCTTTTTTCTGGAAAATTCCAATGTAAGCATTTTACTAGAAATTAATTGGAAATGGGGTATAGTATGGGTAGACGTCATAGTTCAAAAAATTTGTCTATTAAGTATTACAAAGTATGAATGTAATATGGAGGCTAACAACAAAATGGATAACCAACAAAGGAAAAATGTGTGGGAGTCATTCTATGGCCCAAACATGGGTTATGTCTTTGACATGTATGAAAAGTACAAGAATGATCCAAGTTCAGTAGACCCATCTGTGAAAGCGCTTTTCGAAGAACTTGGTCCACCACCAGCAGATGAGAATGCAGCAACAGTAGAATTAGTAAGTGGGGGTATCTCACCGAAGACAATCAAGACGATCACATCTGGAAGTAAATTAATCAAAAACATTCGTGCGTATGGGCATTTGGCAGCTGATATCTATCCGCTTCGCACTAGACCGAAACCGGATACAAGCTTTTTAGAGCCTAGCTACTACAACCTCACGAAAGAAGATTTAATGGATATTCCAGCGACATATATATGGGAGGAAGCTCCTCCATCCGTTCAGACTGGATGGGATGCCTATGAGCATTTAAAAGCTGTTTATACGCAAACCATTGCTTATGAATTTGGACATGTTGATGCTGAAGATGAAAGACATTGGTTAAGACAGCAGGTTGAAATCAATGGAGTGGGCTTAAAACTCAGTGCCGATGAAAAGAAACAACTTGCAGAGCGTCTAATGAATGTGGATGGCTTTGAAAAGTTCTTACACAAAACATTCGTTGGCCAAAAGCGTTTCTCAATCGAAGGATTAGATATGCTGGTACCAATGCTGGAACGTTTAATTCAAGAAGGCAGTAGTGATGGTACCGACAATATTATGATCGGTATGGCTCACCGCGGCCGATTAAATGTGTTAGCACATGTTCTTCACAAGCCGTATGAATTGATTTTCTCTGAGTTCCATCATTCACCAAACAAAGATTTAATCCCTTCTGAAGGCTCACGAGGAATTAACTATGGTTGGTCTGGAGACGTGAAATATCACTTAGGAGCTGATCGTAGATTTAAAGGTCCTAAGGAGCATGTAACACATATTAATCTCGCGAACAATCCAAGTCACTTGGAGTTCGTAAACCCTGTTGTATTAGGGATTACTCGAGCTGCACAGGACAACACTAGAAAAGCAGGATACCCTGTTCAAGATAAGCAAAGCGCAATTAGTGTTCTTATTCATGGTGACGCCGCATTCCCTGGAGAAGGTGTTGTAGCCGAAACATTAAACTTAAGCAGATTGAAAGGCTATGAAACTGGCGGAACGGTCCATATCATTGCCAATAATATGGTTGGATTTACAACCAATAATACAGATTCTCGTTCAACACGTTTTGCAAGTGATCTTGCGAAGGGTTATGAAATTCCGATCGTACGTGTCAATGCAGATGACCCTGAAGCATGTCTTTCAGCGATTCACTTTGCTTATGAATACCGTAAGCGTTTTGAAAAAGATATTTTAATTGACTTAGTTGGATACAGACGTTTTGGTCACAACGAAATGGATGACCCAAGTGTAACACAGCCATTATTGTACAAGAAAATTACAAATCACCCTGTTATAGCTGATAAATACGGTAATGAACTTGTTGCTGAGAACGTTATAACAACTGAGGAACTCACTGCAAAACGTGAGGAATTCATGCAAAGTCTGCAATCAATTTACGATGATTTTGTAGAAAATGAAGAGCGTGTGAAGCCGAAGAAGCCAAAAGCTTTATCTGCTATTCCAGAATTCGATACAACAGTACCTGCCGAACTATTACGCAGCATGAATAAGGGATTATTGCAATGGCCACAATCTTTAACTGTGTATCCAAAGCTTGAGCGTATTTTAAAGCGCCGTGAAACTGCTCTGGATGAAGACAACAAAGTAGACTGGGCATTGGCTGAAACACTAGCATTCGGATCCATTCTTGCAGAAGGAAAAACAGTTCGCTTAACGGGTCAGGATAGTGAAAGAGGAACCTTTGCTCATCGTCATGTGGCATTGAATGACTATGAAACTAATGAAAAATATATCCCATTACACAATATACCAGAAGCAAAAGCTTCATTCTCCATCTATAACAGCCCATTATCTGAAACTGCTGTTCTTGGATTTGAGTATGGGTATAGTGTTCAAGATGAGAATGCGCTTGTCCTTTGGGAAGCACAGTTTGGTGACTTTGTGAACGTAGCTCAGCCAATTATTGACCAATTCATTTCTTCAGGTCATGCGAAATGGGGTCAAAAATCAGGTCTTGTAATGCTTTTACCACATGGATATGAAGGACAAGGTCCAGAGCACTCAAGTGGTAGAGTAGAGCGTTTCTTAAATGCAGCTGGAGAAAATAACTGGATAGTTGCGAACGTAACAAGTGCTTCACAATATTTCCATTTATTAAGAAGACAATCCTTGCTTACTTCAACTGATGAAGCAAGGCCATTGATTGTAATGACACCAAAGAGTCTACTTCGTCATCCACAAACAGCTTCATCACTAGCTGATTTAACAAATGGAAGCTTCAAGCCATTACTTGAGCAGCCAGGAATGGGAACTGAGAAAGAAAAAGTAACACGCGTAATACTTTGTACTGGAAAAGTGGCAATTGACCTAGCAACAGAAGCGGCTAACTTACCTGCTGAACAAGCACAAAGCTTGCATATTGCGAGAGTGGAACAACTGTATCCATTCCCTAAGAAAGAGGTAGAGGAATTAGTTAGTCAGTATCCAAATCTTAAAGAGGTTGTTTGGGTTCAAGAAGAGCCTAAGAATATGGGAGCATGGCCAGCTCTACAACCAGTATTAATGGACGTTTTATCTGAAGAGATTAAAGTAGATTATATTGGTAGACCGAAGCGTTCAAGTCCAGCTACGGGCGACCCAGATATTCATAAACAAGAACAAGCTTGGATCATGCAAGATGCATTGCATACAGACAAAGGAGGGAATCAGCAATGATCGAAATTAAAGTACCGGAATTAGCTGAGTCCATTACAGAAGGAACAATTGTTGAATGGTTAAAAAAAGAAGGCGAACTCGTTAACAAAGGTGAGTCAATCGCTGAACTTGAAACTGACAAAGTAAATGTTGAAATTAACAGTGAATATACAGGGGTTATTAAGGAATTCTTATTCCAACCAGGTGATAATGTGGAAGTAGGTCAAGTGATTGCGAAGCTTGATGAAAATGGTTCTGAATCAAGTGCTCCAGCGCAAGAAGCAGCACCATCTGAAGAGCCTAAAGCGGCTGCACCAGAAGCAAAACAAGAGCCAGTTGCACCTGAATCTACAGAAGAAAAAGGCAAGCAAGCCATTGCTTCACCTGCAGCTAGAAAAAGAGCAAGAGAGCTTGGCATTGACTTAAATGAAGTACCATACAAAGATCCACTTGGTCGCGTTCGTGTTGAGGGAGTAGAAGCTTATAAGCAAGCACAGGCAGCACCAGCTCCAGCACCTGCAGCAAAACAACCTGCAGCAGCACCAGTGGTAAATGACGATCCACGTGTAGAACGTATTAAAATGTCTAGACGTCGTCAAACCATTGCAAAACGTCTTGTTGAAGCACAGCACACTGCTGCAATGCTAACAACATTTAACGAAGTAGATATGACAGCTGTGATGGATGTAAGAGCTCGTCGTAAAGATGCTTTCTTTAAAAAGCATGGAGTTAAACTTGGTTTCATGTCCTTCTTTACGAAAGCTGTTATCGGTGCATTAAAGGCATATCCATTTGTTAATGCTGAAATTCAAGGAAACGAAATTCTTCTTAAAAAGTTCTACGACATTGGTATTGCTGTTTCTGCAGAAGAAGGGCTAGTTGTACCGGTTGTACGTAATGCTGACACATTAAGCTTTGCAGGTATTGAAAGTGAAATTGCCCGCCTAGCAGAAAAAGCAAGAAATAACCAATTAGGTTTAAGTGACTTACAAGGTGGTACATTCACCATTACAAACGGTGGTACATTCGGTTCTCTAAATTCAACACCGATTATTAATGCACCACAGGTTGGTATTTTAGGAATGCACAAAATCCAAAGACGCCCAGTGGTTGTAGACGATAAAGACACTGTTGAAGTTCGTCCAATGATGTATGTGGCGTTATCTTATGACCACAGAATTATCGACGGTAAGGATGCTGTAGGATTCCTTGTAAAAGTAAAAGAACTATTAGAAGATCCAGAAGATCTATTATTAGAAGGTTGATCATAAGAAAAGCGCAAGCGCCTTGTCCAGCCCCGACAAGCATAAGAAAAGCCGGCGAGAAGGATGCCTTTTATCCTTCTTGACGGATTGGCTTATGACCTCGAGGGGCTAGGCGCTGGAGCTGGACAATAAAAATAAGGCACATGCTCCAATTGGGGGGCATGTGCCTTTTTAATGGGGACAAAAAACGCTGTTTCCCTTAATTGAGAAACAGCGTTTGTATGTTTATATTTGAATTAGATTACACCGTGAGCAATCATTGCGTCCGCAACCTTTAAGAAGCCAGCGATGTTAGCTCCATAAACAAGGTTTCCAGGATGACCGTATTCTTCAGCAGCGTCCATGCTGTTGCGATAGATGGAAGCCATGATATCTTGTAGCTTGCTGTCCACTTCTTCGAATGACCAAGAAAGTCTCATACTGTTTTGTGACATTTCAAGAGCAGAAACGGCAACTCCACCAGCATTAACAGCTTTCGCAGGACCAAAGAGAACATCACTTTCAATGAATAAATCAATTGCTTCTAATGTAGAAGGCATGTTAGCACCTTCACCAATGGCTTTAACACCATTTGAAATAAGCATTTGAGCAGAATCACGATCAATTTCATTTTGTGTTGCACATGGTAATGCAATATCACAAGGAATCGACCAGATACCTGAGCAGCCTTCAACATATTCAGCTTCTGGATGCTCTACCACATATTCCTTAATACGTTTACGTTCTACTTCTTTGATACGTTTGATTGTTTCTAGATTTAAGCCATTCGCATCGTAGATATAGCCGTTTGAATCACTACATGCAACAACCGTCGCACCAAGCTGCTGTGCTTTTTCAATGGCATAGATGGATACATTACCGGAACCTGATACGACAACTGTACTTCCTTCGAAACAAAGTCCTTGTTCTTTCAGCATTTCTTCTACAAAATAGACAGTACCGTAACCTGTTGCTTCAGTACGAACTAAGCTTCCGCCGTACCCAAGACCTTTTCCAGTAAGCACGCCTGCTTCGAAGCCCCCACGAAGTTTTTTGTATTGACCGAACATGTAGCCAACTTCTCTTGCTCCAACACCGATATCTCCAGCTGGAACATCGACGTCTGGCCCGATATGTCTGCTTAGTTCTGTCATAAAGCTTTGTGTAAAACGCATAATTTCGTTTTCTGATTTTCCTTTCGGGTCAAAATCAGATCCACCTTTACCACCACCAATTGGAAGACCAGTCAAGGAGTTTTTCAAGATTTGCTCAAAGCCGAGGAACTTAATAATGCTTGCATTTACGGAAGGGTGGAAACGCAATCCGCCTTTGTATGGGCCAAGTGCGCTGTTAAACTGAACACGATAGCCACGATTCACGTGAATTTGACCTTGGTCATCAACCCAAGGTACTCGGAATGTAATCATTCTTTCCGGTTCTACGAGTCTTTCTAAAATGGCGTGCTTCATATATTTTGGATTTTTAGCAAATACAGGTACAAGCGAAAGGAAAATTTCTTTCACTGCCTGGTGAAACTCAGGTTCGTGAGGATTTCTCTTCTTAACCTCCTCATATACTTTGTTCATATAATCGGTTGCTTGTTTTAACTCTGGTACAGGAATAGACTGTTCGATCATAGCCATCGTGTACATTCACCCTTTCTTTGCTATATATTTTTTAGGGATGTTCAAAAAATACAGTGAACTTTTCATGCTTCTTTTTGAACACACACTTCAGTCAAAATCAACGGACAAAATTTTATCTGTAAATTCTTGATATTAATCATTGTATAATGAATAATTAATCTAAACAATATTAATAAAAGATATAAACGATGCCGAAATGAGATGAATCGAGGAGGAAGCCCATTGGAACTCAGACAACTCACCTATTTTATTGAAGTAGCTAAGCGAGAACATGTTACGGAAGCAGCGAATTCCATGCATATTGCACAATCAGCGGTAAGTAGGCAGTTATTCAATTTGGAAGCGGAATTAGGCGTAGATTTATTTATACGAGATGGACGAAATGTGAAACTAACGCCGATTGGAAGAGTATTTTTAGATCATGTTGAGCAAGCATTAAATGTTTTAGATAATGCTAAACGTGAGATTGAAGAATATTTGGACCCAGAACGCGGTACGATTCGAATTGGATTTCCAAGTAGCTTGGCTGCTCATACATTACCAACAGTTGTATCGGCATTCCGAGACAAGCATCCTAAAGTGAAGTTTTCATTGTCACAAGGGAACTACTATTCATTAGTTGAGCGTGTCAAAACGGGTGAAATTGATATGGCATTGCTTGGACCCGTACCAAATCAGGAAAAGAAACTCATTGGAACCACTTTGTTTACAGATAGAATGGTAGCACTTTTGCACCGCTCACATCCACTGTCATCCAATAAGTCGTTGAGTCTAAGTCAGCTAAAGGAAGAGCAATTTGTGTTGTTTCCAAATGGGTTTGTGTTACGAGATATTATCGTAAAAGCATGTAACCAACTTGGCTTTCAGCCGACCGTTTCGTTTGAAGGAGAAGATATTGATGCAATCAAGGGACTTGTGTCAGCAGGACTTGGAATTACAATTATACCTGAAGTAACCTTGATTGAAAATATTCCACACTCAACTGTGAAGCTCCCGGTTGTACACCCAGAAGTTACCCGTTCAGTAGGAGTTATTATTCCCAGAGAGCGAAAATTGCTTCCGACGGAACAACTCTTTTACGACTTTTTAAAGGACTATTTCTCATTTTTAGACAAATTTCAATACTGATCCTCGTTGTATTTCCTCGGAAATAGGAGGAACTTGTCGATTCGTAGGGAGCCTAGTAGTAGAGGCTCCCTGAAGATTATTGTCAAACCCCTCATACAGCCTTCGCTTGGCTCCACTCGTCCGCTCATAAGATCACTCAAAGTAAAGGAATTTTCAGTTTTTTTCTTTTTCCTCCTTTCTAACAAAATGGTTGTTCTTAACTTAAAGTTTATAAGTCGAGGCAGGATGATTTCCGCTTCTGGTACTCGCTTTCTACGGGCGATCCGCAAGCCCTTCAGGACTACACGATGTATTCCACGACCTTGGAAATGCACGCAATTTCTTCGTGCAGTGTAGTTTCAAGGAAGCAAACTCAACGTCCTGTGGGAACCCCTTGTGTGAGAATGGGTAAAATTTCCCTTGAGTGTTTTTGGTTGAAAGTGAACGTTTTTGATTGATTTATAAAAAAGGCTTCAATATAATGAGAGTACAATCCATTAAGGAAGTGACATGATGTTAACTCCAGAAAGACATCAGCTTATCTTATCCTTATTAAAGGAACACGGTGTTGTGAAACTTCAAGAGTTGATCGAAAGAACAAACTCTTCGGAATCAACAATTCGTCGTGATTTAGTGCAGCTTGAACAAGAAAATCAGTTGAAAAGGGTTCATGGTGGAGCGGCTCTTTTACATGGAAATCGAACAGAGCCGAGTTATAAAGAAAAAACAGCAAAGAATATAAAAGAAAAAATAGCGATCGCTAAATTTGCTTCTCAGCTTATTCAAGAGGGTGATTCTATTTTTCTAGATGCAGGGACAACTACACAGGAACTCATCCCATTTCTTGACCAAGAGGGACTTACAGTCGTAACAAATGGAGTAAATTTAATTGAGCCATTGCTTGAAAAAGGAATCGCAACCTATCTCATTGGTGGGATTATTAAACCACAAACGAAAGCGATGATCGGGAGTAGAGCGTTATCGAGCTTGAACCTATATCGGTTTGATAAATGCTTCTTAGGAGTGAATGGGATTGATTTGAAATATGGCTTTACAACCCCAGATCCTGAAGAAGCACTGATTAAACAAACGGCTATGGGCTTGGCGAAGAAAAGTTTTATTTTAGCTGATCACACAAAATTCAATGAGGTTTCATTTTCAAGAATTTCTTCATTAAAGGATGCCGTTTTAATAACAGATGATGGATTAACCAAAAAGGAACTAACATCCTATCAGGAACATATCAACATAAAGGTAGTGACAACATGATTTACACAGTTACATTAAACCCCTCCATCGATTATTTTATCGAGTTGGATGACTTTAAGGTAGGAGAACTAAATCGCATTAAAAACGATCGAAAAAGCCCTGGCGGAAAAGGGATAAATGTTTCAACCGTATTGCAAAATGTTGGAGTAAGTAGTGTTGCCTTAGGGTTTGTTGGCGGTTTTACAGGAAAATTTTTAGCTGATACGTTAACGGAAAAGAACATCCAGACGGACTTTGTAGCTGTTGAAGGTGACACTAGAATCAATGTGAAGCTACATTCAAATTTCGAGACAGAGATAAACGGCGCTGGTCCAAAAATAACATCTGCCGAGCTTGAGCAACTTTTTGAAAAGTTTAATCAGCTACAAAAAGGAGATGTGTTGGTACTAGCAGGAAGCATTCCTTCTTCGTTGCCGTCCACATTGTATCAGCAAGTCGCAAACAACTTACAGGACAGGGAAGTTAAAGTTGTCGTGGATGCTACAAAAGATTTATTAGTCGAAGTCCTTCCTTATAAGCCTTTTTTAATCAAACCCAATCATCACGAACTAGGCGAAATATTTGGTGTTGAGATAAAGAGTGCAGAAGAAGCTATACCTTATGGGAGAAAGCTCATTGAAATGGGAGCGGAGCACGTCATTGTTTCGATGGCGGACAAGGGCAGTCTGCTATTTGTAGGAAACGAAGTCTACTCTGCAAATGTTCCAGAAGGAAAGCTTGTTAACTCGGTTGGTGCAGGAGACTCTGTCGTGGCAGGTTTTATTGCATCTTATTCAAAAAATCAAAACGCAACAGAAGCCTTTCGCTTTGGAGCAACGGCAGGTAGTGCAACAGCCTATTTAGAAGGATTAGCAACAGAAGAGAAGATAAACGAATTAATTTCACAAGTACAAGTGAAGAAGTTATAGAAAGGAACATGCAGTATGAGAATTACGGATCTGTTGAAGAAAGATACAATTATTATTGAACTTTCTTCTTCATCAAAAGCCGAGGTCATCGACGAATTGGTCTCAAAACTTGATGAAGCTGGACGATTGCAAGATAAGGAACAATTCAAACAAGCCATTTTAACAAGAGAAAGCCAAAGCACAACTGGAATTGGTGAAGGAATTGCCATTCCGCATGCGAAGACTGCTGCGGTGAAAACACCAGCGATTGCGTTTGGACGTTCGACTAACGGAATTGACTATGAATCATTAGATGGACAGCCAAGTCATTTATTTTTCATGATTGCCGCAAGTGAAGGGGCGAATAATGCGCATCTTGAGACATTATCAAGCTTGTCTTCATTGTTAATGGACGTTGGTTTTCGTGAAAAATTAATGAAGGTACAAAGTCCAGATGAACTCATCCAAGTTATTAATGAAAAAGAAAGTGAGTCGGAAGAAGAAGAAGCCCCAATTGAGAAAAAAGAGGGACAGAAAAAGGTTCTTGCGGTGACAGCTTGCCCGACCGGAATTGCCCATACGTATATGGCTGCAGACGCATTAAAAGCGAAGGCAAAAGAGATGAACATTGATTTTAAGGTTGAAACGAATGGTTCAACTGGTGTAAAAAATGCACTTACCCAGGAAGAGATCGATGAAGCAGTAGCCATTATTGTTGCTGCTGATAAGCAAGTGGAAATGGCTCGTTTTAATGGTAAAAAGGTCATTCAAGTTCCTGTTGCCCAAGGGATTCGCATTCCAGAAGAATTGTTAACAAAAGCCGTAAACCAGGATGCGCCAACCTACCATGCCGAACAAACAACCAAGCAAAAAGCAGAAGGAGGAGAAAGAAGTGGTTTCTATAAACACTTAATGAACGGTGTCTCCAACATGCTTCCGTTCGTTGTTGGTGGAGGTTTGTTGATTGCCATTTCATTTATCTTTGGAATCAATGCATCTGACCCGAATGATCCATCTTATAACCCGATTGCTGGTGCTTTGATGACAATCGGAAGTGCAAATGCTTTTCAATTAATGATTCCTGTATTAGCTGGATTTATTGCAATGAGTATTGCTGACCGCCCAGGGTTAGCACCAGGTATGATTGGTGGTTTAATGGCGACAACTGGTGGAGCTGGATTTTTAGGCGGACTTATTGCAGGGTTCCTCGCTGGTTATGTTGTACTCTTAGTAAAGAAAGTTGTTTCAGGTTTACCTTCATCATTTGAAGGACTTAAGCCGGTATTGATTTATCCATTCTTTGGAATTTTAATTACAGGTGCAGTCATGTACGTTCTAGTAGGTCCATTAAAATATATCATGGATGGGCTGACTGCTTGGCTTGAAGGATTAGGAACTGGAAACTTAATTGTACTTGGTTTAATACTAGGCGGAATGATGTCGATTGATATGGGTGGACCAATCAATAAGGCTGCATTTACCTTTGGTATTGCGATGATTGACGCTGGAAATTACGCACCACATGCAGCAATCATGGCTGGTGGAATGACCCCACCCCTAGGACTAGCTTTAGCGACTACACTATTTAAAAATAAATTTACAAAACAAGAACGCGAGGCTGGAAAAACAGCTTACTTCATGGGAGCGTCGTTCATTACTGAAGGTGCAATCCCATTTGCAGCAGCTGACCCCGGACGTGTTATCCCGTCAGCTGTAATTGGATCTGCAATAACTGGTGCGCTAACAATGCTGTTTGGAATTGGGTTACCTGCTCCACACGGAGGGATTTTTGTCATTCCGTTTGTGACAGGTAGCTGGATGTTATATGTACTTGCGATTATCATTGGTACAATTGTTACAGCACTGTTAGTTGGATTCTTAAAAAAGCCGATTAAATAAAGATGTGTACCCCGTGCTAAGGTGAGCACGGGGTTATTTTTGATTATGAGAGTGGGATAGGGTCATAGGTGATGATATGGTTTGTTTGTAGTAATTCATTTTTAACAGTGTCCTGAGTGAGGATGAGATGTCCGAGGTTATTCTCGGTTTCAATAATGGGACCTTGGTTTGTTGATAAATATCTGATTTTTTCTTTCCACGTAAAACTGGCTGGACAAGTTTCCTTTCTTTTTTGCTTTACGATATCGTAGGTCTCATCACAATATCGATTGATTTCCTTGTTTCTTCGTTTAGCTGCATTTATTGTAACAATTGCCTTCATTAATCCACCTTGTATGCCGGAAAAGCTCATATTGTTCATTGGACTACTTGTAAATTGGTAGAGGCAAAGGTTTTCGCCGTTATTGAATTCGACATTGGTTTTAACAGCAGATGCGTAATGGACATCGCCTGATAAAATAAAGCAATGACTAGGATGCCACTCTTTAATCTGGTTAAGGAGTTCGCTAAAACCTTCTCCGTTATATTTCCAAGACTCGAAATCAAAAGCTGTTGTCACAGGGACCCCAATTGATTTTAATGGATAAATATATTGATTGAGAAAAGACTCGATTAAACCAATTCCATAGACAGGTGCTGGAGAAACTACTAGGAGTGGTTCTCCATTTTTCCATCCGCTTGTGTATAAACAATCTGTAATCGAATGCCAACCTTGATCACCGATGAGTTGTGGGGGACGATCCTTTTCTTTGATGTTTCGACCAAGGGATACAGGAAGTGGGGAAGGATCGTATTTTCTCTGTGTTCGCGTATCGAGAAAGATTGAAGTTGGATTTGTCGGTGCGACAAAATGCCATTCATCAAAATTCCAAAGTGCTTCCTCCCACACTTCATGGGAACGTGAACTTGAATCATAGCTTTTGCTATATTTCCACATCGTACGAAGAAAGGATTGATCAAATCGGTCAGGGTCATTACCCCATGCTTGAAATAACCAGTAAGCCATAAGCCCGTTGGCAATAACATGTCTTCCGAGGTTGGATTGGTGTACACTGCTCTTCCAATGCTGGCTAATATTCCAATCGTCTGTAATATCATGGTCATCGAAAATCATATAAGTTGGAATATTGGCAAGTAATCTTCGCACCTTTGAAAGAGTTTGATACGTTTCCTTCACATCGGCGACATGCTCTTTATACTCTTTTTTGTAAATCTTTTCTTCTCTTTTTCGCTTATCTTTCATCTTTTTTTCGTAAATGAAATAGATTTGTTCCTTCTTGGTGGCTTCCTTAAATGAAGGGAAATCTTCACCGCCTACAGAAGCATCCCACAGCTCGGGTGACCAAGATAGTAAATATAATGTTGCGTATTCACCAAATGTCATCGCATGATTACCTGAATGTGAGGAGGTGAATTTGCAAAAGCGCTCCATGATATATTGTCTTCCACGAGTTTGAAAGATTGATTTTTTAAAAGGTTTCTCGTTAAGACAAGGTTCAATTTCAGTAAGTTTTTCATCTTTTCCAATCAGCTTTTTACCGGCTTTCACCATGATAGGAAAAACCGGATCAGGCACATCATCTGCATAAATTTGATCTCCCATTAGAAATAAGGCGCTGGGGCGTTTCTCGAGGTCAAGGAAATTCCTTTCAATTGTTTTGTCTCCTTGACTAAGAGCATCCTCACCTTTCCCATGAAGCTTACGACATGATCCATATAGGAGGTTCGTTTGTTTTTGGTAGGAATCAGGAATAAAAAAACTTGGAAATGGAAGGTCTCCATATGTGATTGAATTTGGTACGTCTTTCCCTAAGAGACCGAAATCGTATAGGTCCTGAATTTCAGCATTCCTTTGAAAAAGGATATTATACCCAAGTAGTGTATCTACAGGAAATTGAGTTTCGTGTGGTGTCAGTTTGATAAGGCTGAAATAAAGATGTTTCCCTGCACGAAATGTGGTGGTTTCAGAATTACAATATATTTCATGGTACGAAATAGTTGTACCCTCATTCTTTTCAATTTGATACAGCTTTGCACCAAGTTTGTATCGTTTGCTTAATACAATCCAAATATAGATGTGAGAAGGCTCAACACGACGCAGGATTGGCCCCGATAAAATCGTTGGTATATCCATCTGGTTCACCATCCCATTTTGTTATTTCTATATAACTATTCATGGGCCAAGGGGACGGTTCTTGTGGATCTGGAAAGTACGTACTGTTGGGGAGGAGGACATGACCGTGAAAAGGGTCTAGAGGTACATCGCAGAGAGAAAAAGGGTAAGAGTATGTCCCGCAAGAATGGTCTAGAGGTACATGTAGAGAGAAAAAAGGGTAAGAGTATGTCCCGCAAGAAGGTTCTAGCGGTACATGTAGAGAGAAAAAGGGTAAGAGTATGTCCCGCAAGAAGGTTCTAGCGGTACATGCAGAGAGAAAAAGTGTTAAAGTATGTACCGCAAGAAGTCTAGAGGTACATGGCAGAGAGAAAAAGGGTAAGAGTATGTCCCGCAAGAAGGGTCTAGAGGTACATGGCAGAGAGAAAGAGCGTAAGAGCATGTCCCGCAAGAACGGTCTAGCGGTACATGGCAGAGAGAAAAAACGTAAGAGAATGTCCCGCAAGAAGGGTCTAGAGGTACACGCAGAGAGAAAAAGGGTAAGAGAATGTCCCGCAAGAAGAGTCTAGAGGTACACGAACGAGGGAAAAGCGATCAAGCATGTACCTCAACCTCAAGATTAATATTTCGACCAACTTAATAGTTTGTCAAATTCAAGGGTAACAGCTTATAATTCGTAATAGGTATATGTCATAAGGAGAGAAAAGGATGTTACGACGTTTTTTTACATACTACAAGCCACACCGGACGCTATTTCTAATTGACTTCAGTTGTGCGGTAATTGTAGCAATTTTAGAACTTGCCTTTCCGCTAGCGGTGCAGTGGTTCATTGATTCACTTTTGCCAACCAATAACTGGTCTGCAATTGTTTGGGTGAGCATTGGTTTATTAGTTTTATATTTAGTTAGTTCAGGGCTGCAATTTATCGTAGGTTATTGGGGCCATAAGCTTGGAATTAACATAGAAACGGATATGAGGCAGCAGCTGTTTCAGCATGTGCAACGTCAATCGTTTCGTTTTTTTGATAATACAAAAACAGGTCATATTATGAGTCGGATTACAAATGATTTGTTTGATATCGGGGAGCTTGCCCATCATGGTCCAGAGGATTTATTCATTGCCATCATGACCTTTATTGGAGCATTTTGGATTATGCTAACGATTAATGTGAAGCTAGCCTTAATCGCAATCATTGTTGTCCCATTTTTAATTTGGCTCATTGCTTTTTCGAATGTTCGCATGAATCGTGCATGGAAAGCGATGTATAGCAATATTGCCGATGTCAATGCACGGGTAGAGGACAGCGTTGCAGGGGCGCGAGTGGTCCAGTCCTTCACAAATGAAGAATATGAAATTTCAAGGTTTAAGGTAGACAATCGTAAGTTCCGCCGGTCTAAACTGAGTGCGTACAAGGTAATGGGTTCAACATCTGCTGGGATTTATCTCATGACACGCTTGTTTGTGTTAATCGTGTTAGTTGTTGGCGCATGGCTAAGCTTTAATGGGGACCTGACTTATGGGGAACTAGTTGGATTTGTCCTTTATGTCAATGTTCTTTTTAAGCCGATTGATAAAATAAGTGCTTTGTTGGAGCTTTATCCAAAGGGCATGGCAGGCTTCAAACGATTTACAGAGCTCCTCGATATGGAGCCAGAGGTAGAGGATGCAAAGGATGCGGTGGCTGTTCCATCCCTCCGTGGTGATATCGTGTTTGATCATGTCACTTTTGGCTATGATGAAAAGCAGGGATCTGTCTTAAAGGATATTAATTTAAAGGTCCATGCCGGGGAAACGGTTGCGTTTGTTGGTCCGTCTGGGGCGGGGAAAACAACCATTTGTTCTTTAATTCCACGTTTCTACGATGTAGATGGTGGTGCCATTTCTATTGACGGTATGGATATTCGAAAAATGACAAAGCAATCACTGAGGTCACAAATTGGAATCGTACAGCAGGATGTTTTCCTTTTTACAGGGACATTAAAGGAAAATATTGCGTACGGGATGCTTGGGGCAACGGACGAACAAATTAAGGAAGCTGCAAGACGTGCCCATTTAGAAGACTTTATCGCTGGTCTGCCGGATGGTTACGAAACGCAGGTTGGTGAAAGAGGACTTAAGCTTTCGGGTGGTCAAAAACAAAGGATTGCGATTGCCCGGATGTTCTTAAAAAATCCGCCAATCCTAATTTTAGATGAAGCTACTTCAGCTTTAGATACAGAAACAGAACAAATTATCCAAAAGGCGCTAACAGAGCTTTCGAAAAATCGCACAACCCTTGTGATTGCTCACCGTCTGGCAACGATTCGTAATGCGGACCGCATTGTGGTTGTAACAGAGGATGGTATAGCTGAACAAGGTGGACATGATGAACTACTTGAGAAGGGTGGCATCTTCGCGAATCTACATCAAGTTCAATATCAATCTTAATGACCAGGAAATCCTGGTCATTTTTTTATTGAGTAGGTCAATAGTCATATAAAAATTTCAGCCATAAAGCGGTCAATTGCCTTAGATAGAATAGAAGAAAAAAGAATCTTGTCGTTTTCTATCAGAAGATAGAGAACTAGTAAAACACGCAGGTGAAATTTAATTTTAAAAAATAGTAAATTAGTATGAAAGGTAATTTTAACCCCCTAACGAACTTATCTATATGACGAAAAATGAGTAGGGGGAATAGCGTGTGAAAAGAGTTTTAAAGATATTATTTGTGTTTACCTTTGTCAGCATTTTATCGCTGCAAGGGATATGGGACAATCTAGCAGAAGCAAGTGAGGGAGAAGAACCAACGATTCGCATTGGAGTTGTGCCTTCTGAGGAGTCCCTTACAGTGGGAGGAATTGACGATTTTGCTATCAAAGATAAAGCAACAGGTGAAGTCCTTTTAACAGGATCTAATAATGAAGTACAAGTCGAATTAGCGGGGTCATCCGTTGTAAAGACAAACTACCGATTACAGGTTGCATTTTCAACGAGTAATGCTTATATTGCCGATTGGCTGCAACGAGCCGAATCACTTGGGTATCCAACTTATATCGAGGAATACAATAATGGGTGGAGATTATTGATAGGAGAGTTCCCAGCAGATGCCTCATTTTCTGTGAGAACGGCTTTTAAAAATGAAATCATCTCCAAAGGTCTAGGTGCTAGCGATGCTTATTGGAGGATCATTACAACTGTTGAAGGTGAGTCAACAATCAAAGTTTCTGATGGTGAAACAGCAAAAACAACGACCAACTCCATCCAGGTCATTTCAAATGATTTAGTGACAATTAACGGTAAAAAATACAGAGGAATCGTGGAGGTTGGTTTTAACAGTTCTGGGTCACTTGCGGGAATTAATGAACTTCCAATTGAGGAGTATTTATATGGTGTCGTTCCACGTGAGCTGCCGCCTGTTCCATATGGTGAATTAGAAGCGCAAAAATCACAGGCGATTGCTGCCAGAACCTACGCCTTATCCAATATGGGGAAGAGAGGCAAGGATGGCTATGATCTTCTTCCAACAACATCTGACCAAGTGTATGGTGGCTATGAAGCTGAACACCCAATCTCAAATGGTGCAGTTGATGGTACACGAGGAATTGTCGCAACTTATGAAGGTAAATTGATAACGGCTGTCTTTAACTCTACTAGCGGGGGATTCTCGGCAAATAATGAGGATGTGTGGAGTTCAGACCCTGTTCCATACCTAAGAGGGGTGCCAGATGCACAAAGAGGAAAGGCGTTTGAGCATGTTCCATCCTTAGAGGTCTTTAAAAATCACAGCAATTCTAAGTCTTTACGAGCAGCAAAAGAAGGAGATTTTGAAGCAGATTGGTCGAAATACCATCGCTGGAATTTTGAATGGACGGCAGAAGAAATTAGTAACGTGTTAAGCACATCATATAATACGGAAGTAGGTAAGGTGCACGAAATTAATGTGACTGAACGCTCAAGCTCAGGCCGCGTGCTCGAAATTGAGTTTGTTACGGAAAATGGTACTTTTTATGAATACAAAGATCGAATTCGAACGACATTAAAATACATTAATGCGAACGGTAACCAAGCTTCACTTTTAAGTACTTTATTCCACATTGAGCCGGTTATAAACAATCAAACAAAAGAAGTCGTTGGCTTTAAAGTATATGGTGGTGGCTGGGGCCATGGTGTCGGCTTGTCACAAACAGGTGCAGTTGGTATGGCTGAAAAAGGGGCAACCTTTGAGGAAATTCTTAAACACTATTACCAAGGCATTGATTTAGAGGACAGATACTAAAAAGAAGACTCGTGCAACACGATTGGTGTGCACGAGTCTCTTTTTTATAATTTGAATGAACTTTTTAATGAAACAATTCGGTTAAAGACAAGATGGTCTTCGGTAGTGTGTTTCGGATCCACATTAAAGTAGCCATGTCTAAAGAATTGGAACTTATCCTGTGGCTTCGCATCTTTCATGTTTGGTTCAACGAATCCATTTAGAATCTCAAGAGAGTTTGGATTGACATAATCAAGGAATGTTTTGTCTTCTTCCTCATCCCCATTTTCTTCCGCATCTAAAATCAGTGGTTCATAAAGACGGAATTCAGCAGGCACCGCTTGTGTAGCCTCAACCCAGTGAATCGTACCCTTTACCTTACGACCAGTAAAGCCAGTACCACTCTTTGTTTCAGGGTCATACGTACAACGCAGTTCAACTACATTTCCTTCTTCATCCTTAATGACTTCTTCACATTTAATAAAGTAAGCATGCTTTAGACGCACCTCATTACCAGGGAAGAGACGGAAATATTTTTTCGGCGGATTTTCCATGAAATCCTCTTGTTCGATATAAATTTCACGAGAGAACGGGATTTGTCTTGTTCCCATTTCTGGATTTTCAGGGTTAATTTCCGCATCGAGCATTTCCACTTGTCCTTCTGGATAGTTCGTAATCACGACTTTAAGTGGGTTAATGATACCCATTGTTCGTGGTACTTTTAGCTTCAAATCTTCACGAACAAAATGCTCTAGCATTTGTGTATCAACGGTACCGTTGTTTTTTGCGACCCCTAATTCACGCAAGAATGTACGGATTGCTTCAGGTGTATACCCTTTTCTTCTTAGTCCGGAAATAGTTGGCATGCGAGGGTCGTCCCATCCGTCCACATGGCCTTCTTCAACTAGCTGCTTCAACTTACGCTTACTCATGACAGTATTTGTTAAGTTGATGCGACCGAATTCAATTTGCTGTGGTTTTCTTTCCATTTCACATTGCTCAACAACCCAATTATAAAAAGGACGTTGATCCTCAAACTCAATTGTACAAATAGAGTGAGTCACACCCTCAATTGCATCCTCAAGTGGGTGGGCAAAGGCATATAATGGGTAGATACACCATTTATCACCTGTATTATGATGAGTCGTATGTGAAATTCGGTAAATAACAGGATCACGTAAATTAATGTTTGGTGACTTCATATCAATTTTTGCACGTAATACTTTTTCACCATTTTCGTACTTGCCAGCACGCATGTTTTCAAATAACTCAAGGTTTTCCTCAATCGTACGGTCACGGAATGGACTTTCTTTACCTGGCTCTGTTAGGGTTCCGCGGTATTCACGGATTTCATCTGCACTCAAATCATCCACATATGCAAGGCCTTTTTTGATTAATAAAACAGCCCGGTTATACATTTCTTCAAAGTAATCCGAAGCAAAAAAGAGACCGTCCCAATCATATCCAAGCCATTTTACATCCTCTTTGATTGAGTTAACGAATTCAATATCCTCTTTCAATGGGTTTGTATCATCAAATCGCAGGTTGGTTTTACCCTTAAATTCATCCGCAAGGTCAAAATTTAGAATGATTGATTTGGCATGTCCGATATGTAGGTACCCATTTGGTTCTGGAGGGAAACGGGTAACGACATGATCGCGTTTTCCTGTTTCTAAATCATCGATTATAATATTTCTAATAAAGTTTGAAACGTTATTATTGTCCACGCTTATAACCTCTTTCGTTATCCTGTAGTAAACGCTCAAAAATCACAATCGGTTCGTTTCTTTTTGAACATCATCTATAATGGATGAATATATCATAAATCCAGAAGAATTACCATTATTCTCATGTTTACCAAACTTTAAGTTGATTATGAGGCTGTCTTTCATATAAGCTTTACAATATGTTATTTTTTAATCTATGGAGCGGTGTTTTATGGAAAAAAAGAGTGAAGTTATGGAAATCTGTTTGTTAGCGGGAAAAATAATGCTTGAAAGTGGAGCCGAGACGTATCGAGTAGAGGATACGATGAACCGAATGGCCGCTGCATTTGGGATATTATCTTCCCATAGTTATGTGACACCAACTGCCATTATGTTTTCGACGAGTGGTACAGAACCTACTAACTTAATACGCATCAATGAGCGTTCAACCGATTTAGAAAAGGTAACCCTGGTGAATAGCATTTCACGAAAAATCAGCAGCGGGGATTTAACGCTTCAGGAGGCAAAACAAGAGCTAGACGACCTTTCAAAAAAGGATCTTTCCTATCCCGTCTGGATTCAGATTCTGGCAGCAACCCTTGCTAGTGGATGTTTTACCATCATGTTCCTTGGAACCTGGACGGACTTTTTACCAGCATGTGTTGCGGGAGGAGTAGGATTTGCCTTTTTTATCTACCTTCACCGGTTGATTCGAATCAAATTCTTTGCGGAGTTTTTGGCTTCATTTTTAATAGGAATGGTTGCTTATCTATTTATAAGGACAGGGATTGGGGCAGAGCTTGATAAAATTATTATCGGATCAGTGATGCCACTTGTTCCCGGGTTGGTGATTACAAACGCAGTTCGTGATTTGATTGCAGGACACCTCGTTTCCGGGATTTCAAAGGGAGCAGAAGCGTTTTTAACAGCCTTTGCAATTGGAACGGGAGTAGCTGTGGTCCTTGCGATTTTCTAAGATGAAAGGAGTTTACAATGCTTGCTCATTTGTTTACAAGCTTAATTGCTTCTAGCACATTCGGGATCATCTTCAATGTTCCTAAAAAGTCCCTTTTAAAATGTGGACTAGTTGGAATGATTGGTTGGATGTTATATATCTTTTTATTTTTGAGAGGCGTCGATGCCGTTTATGCGACGCTTGCTGCCTCGGTATTGGTTGCCATCATCAGCCATATTTTTGCTAAAGTATATAAAAACCCAGTTATTATCTACAGCATCGTCGGAATCATTCCGTTGGTGCCAGGTGGAATCTCGTATGACGCGATGAGGAACTTTGTTGAAAATGACTATTCTACAGCCTTACCACTAGCGGCGAGGGCTTTTATGATTTCAGGTGCAATTGCATTCGGTCTCGTCATCTCAGAGGTATTGAATCAATTGATTATTAGAAGAAGAAAAAAAGTGTAGTTTCAAGCCACTGGGAAACGGATTTCCAGGTGGCTTTTTATTATGCGCTAAAATCGATAGAGTCGAAATAAAAACGATAGAACTGGATTAAAATCGATAGAATCAAAATAAAGTCGATAGAATTGAAATAAAACCGATAGAGCCAAGAACCGCCTAAGAAAATCATAAATATGTAGGATATTTCGGCATATTCATAGAAAGTAATGAGTAGGATTCAAAATGGAAAGGAGATGTCTATGAGTAAAAACGATGGTATTTACGATGACTTATCAAAGGACATGACGTATGGTGATTATCTTCAGTTAGATTCTTTGCTTTCAAGCCAGCAACGACTGTCTGAGCACCATGATGAGATGCTGTTTATCATCATTCACCAAACGAGTGAGCTGTGGATGAAGCTTATTTTACATGAGGTAAATGCGGCAAAAGCATCTATTTTAAAAAATGACCTTGAGCCCGCGTTTAAAATGTTATCAAGGGTCTCACGCATTCAGCAGCAATTGATTCAATCATGGGATGTTCTATCAACGTTAACTCCATCAGAATATATGGAATTTAGAGGCGAACTCGGAAAATCCTCAGGCTTCCAGTCTTATCAAAATCGGTTAATTGAGTTTGCGTTAGGACATAAAAAGCCGAATGTACTCGGTGTTTATAAGCATCAACCTGAAGTTTACAAACAGGTTGAGGCGGCACTCAGAGAAAAAAGTATTTATGATGCGGCGATACTTGCCCTGTCAAAAAGAGGCTTTACAATTGACAAAACCTGCCTTCAAAGGGATTGGACAGAGGATTATAGGGCCAACGAAAGCGTCGAACAGGCTTGGCTTGAAGTCTATCAAAATATTGAAAAGTATTGGGATTTTTATGAGCTTGCGGAAAAGCTAGTGGATATTGAATCCCACCAACAGAAATGGCGCTATAATCACATGATTACTGTTGAACGAATTATCGGGTACAAGAGGGGGACAGGTGGCTCGGCAGGTGTCGAGTATTTGAAGCAGGTCATGAACCATCGCTTTTTCCCAGAGTTGTGGAATATACGGACGAGACTATAGAGGTGTATCACTCAAACATGGACATACAAATTCAAGCTGTTTCAAAAGAGGAAGAAGAGGTCTTACATAACCTCATGCAATTTTATATTTACGAATTTACAAAGTATATGAGTACGATAAAGATAAATGATAATGGTTGTTTTGACAGGTTTAATCTTGATGTCTATTGGAAAGGCCGAAACCATCACGCTTATTTTGTAAGAGTGGATGGTTTGCTTGCAGGCTTTGTATTAGTGCAAAGCCAAACGGAAGAGGAACCTAATTCAATAGAAGAATTTTTTATTATGAGAGGTTATGAGGGCAAAGGAATTGGGTCCACTGTTGCCGAGCAAATCTTTGCTATGTTTCCTGGAAGGTGGCATGTGAGACAGTCGGAGAAGAATGAGAGAGCCCGGACATTTTGGAGAAAAATCATTTCAAAAAGTACAAAGGGAAACTTTTCCGAACGCTTTGATGAAAGAAACTGTTCGATTCAGGAGTTTACCATATAAGTAGTCTAGATATAAAAAGGAGTTTACCGCGAGGAGAACTCCTTATTTAATGACAAATTGATCAAACGGCAAGTAATAAACGGGGTAATGATCTAGCTGTTCAAAGCCAACTTTCTTTGCGATTGCAATAGAGTCTTTGCGAAATGATTCTGTTGTCCAGTGCGGGTTTCCGCCACGACTCAGACATTCCTTAATAAACGCCGTTGCCATTGCGGTAGCAAGCCCTTTTCCACGATGACTTGGGTCATATGTGTTAATTCCAATCTCGTATTCATTTTTCGATACAAAAACAGACAGACATGTTCCGATAATAGTTGACCCTTGAACGACTGCAAATCCCAAGCCTTTTTGAAAAAATGAATCCAAGGATTCGTCCCAAAACTTCGTGATTTCATTTTTAACGATGTGGCTTTCATCCCAATCAATAAGATCCTTATTAATTACTTTTAACTCATAGCCTTCAGGAATTACCTGCGTATCGTTTGGAGTAAACCATTCTTTATGAAAAACAAAAGGAACACGTTCCCCTCTCAGCAGAGGAACTCGTGTAAAAATGGATTCAATGGATCCATTCCACTGATGGTTTGGATAAATTTCGAGATTTAATGTATCTTCCTCAGGGAGTGCCTCAACCCTAATCACGGATGCAATATATTCCTCAAGCTTAGAATTATATTCCTGATTATCAACCTTGCCACAAAGATAGAACATCTCATTTTTCGCCCAAATAAAGGCTGTTTCGGGGTAATTCTGATTGTCTACAAAAATCTCTCCTGGATTGTTCCCATCAATAACCCCATTCATAACTGGATGGTTCGTTAATCCCGGAAGAAGCGGTTTTACTACTTTAAAGTTACCTTTTATTAGCTTATCAATCATTTACCCCACGCCCTTTTCCGATTTAATTACCCGTGTATATTGATTTCATTATAATAGAATCCAACATTCTAAAGAATAAATATTTTTTGAAGTTACTAAAATTGCTTTTGAACTTGAAAGAATTGTGTAAAATAGAGAGGAATGAACTGTAATGGAGGAAATGTCATGGTGACGATGAAGGAAATTGCGAGACTTGCAAATGTGTCGAGTGCGACTGTTTCGCGCGTGCTGAACAATTCAGGATATGTAAGTGATGATGTTCGCAAGCGTATTTTAAAAATTATAGAGGAAACAGGCTATATACCAAGTGAGCACGCAAAAGCATTGCGGACCAAGCAATCCAATGTCATTGGTGTCATCCTACCAAAATTAAGCACAGAAACAGCAAGTAGGATTGTTAATGGAATCAGTGAAGAACTTGCAAAACACCGCTATCAAATCTTACTTACAAATACAAATTTGGATCCGAAAAAAGAAATCGAGTATGTTAAGCTTTTAAAAAGTAAACAAGTTGATGGAATCATTTTGCTTGCAACCAATCGAGGCGAGCAACTGTTAGAGGAGATCAATAAACTACGCATTCCATTTGTTGCGACTGGACAGGAGATGGAGGGGGTACCCTCTGTCATTAATAATAACTTCCAAGCAGCAAAGGAAATCACAAATCTGTTAATAGAAAAAGGTCATCGGAGTATTGCATTTATTGGTGTAGACGAGACGGATTATGAGGTCGGGTACAAGCGGAAAGCTGGATACTTAGCGGCAATGGAGGAAAACCAACTGCCCGTTGTTAACAAGTGGATTGGGAAAGCAGAATTTACAATCGAATCAGGGTATTTGGCGGCGAAGAAAATTTTTGAAGCTTCTACTAAAAAACCTACTGCGATTGTGGCTGTAACTGACCGTTTGGCGATTGGAGCAATGGAATATTTAAAAGAACAGGGATTGGAGCTTCCAAATGATGTTGCCTTAACTGGAATGGGTGCATCTGATTTATCAAGGTATGTTTCTCCAAAATTAACGACCGTTGATTTTCTAAGTGAATATACAGGCGCTGAGGCAGCTAAGACATTGTTGGAAATCATACAGGAAGGGACTTCCATAGAAAAAAAACAAATCGATTATAGACTAATTGTTCGAGATAGTATATAATCGGTTTTGTAATGAATGTGTAATCGATTACACAAACAGCCTTTAAATTTTTTTAACGGAATGTGTAATCGATTACCTATTCTTTTAAGGTATATGTAATCGATTCCATACAGACACTATTTTTAGGGGTGATTCTAAATGTCAGAAAATCGTCGAATTGCAGAAGAAATTATTGAAGCAGTCGGGGGTAAAGAAAACATTCTTTCTGCTGCACACTGTGCAACAAGATTACGAATTATGGTTCAAGACAAAGAAAAAATTAATCAAGAAAAAGTTGAAAGTGTAGATAAGGTTAAAGGGGCATTCTTTAACTCTGGTCAGTTCCAAGTCATCCTTGGTACAGGAACAGTCAATCGGATTTATGAAGAGGTTGAAAAGCTAGGGATTGAAACAACAACAAAAGCTGATCAATCAAAAGAAGCAGCGAAAAGCGGAAATGCTTTTCAACGTGCAGTTCGTTCATTCGGTGACGTGTTTGTCCCAATCATACCTGCACTAGTTGCAACAGGTCTTTTCATGGGTGTTCGTGGATTAGTGATGCAAGAGCAAATTCTAGCATGGTTTGGCTTAACGCCCGCGGATATCTCTCAAAACTTTATTTTATTTACTGAAATCTTAACAGATACAGCCTTTATTTTCTTACCTGCACTTGTCGCATGGTCCACATTCCGTGTGTTTGGGGGTAACCCAACGATCGGACTTATACTTGGTTTAATGCTTGTTAGCCCTTCATTGCCAAATGCATGGGGAGTTGCAGGCGGAGAGGTTGATCCGATTAAATTCTTTGGATTCATACCAGTAGTCGGTTACCAAGGCTCCGTTATTCCAGCATTTATCACAGGTATTGTTGGTGCAAAGCTTGAAAAATGGATCCGTAAACGTGTCCCAGAAGCACTGGATTTAATTGTGACTCCATTTTTAACATTACTCATCATGATTGCTTTAGCTCTATTTGCAATCGGACCAGTGTTCCATACAGTTGAAAATGTCATTTTAGATGCAACAGTTGCAGTACTTGAATGGCCATTTGGTATTGCCGGATTAATTATTGGATTCCTTAACCAAATTATCGTTATTACAGGTGTTCACCACGTCTTTAACCTATTAGAAATTCAATTACTTGAAAAATTTGGATTCAACCCGTATAACGCCATTGTCACATGTGCAGTAGCAGCACAAGGTGGAGCAGCTTTAGCAGTTGGATTAAAAACAAAGTCGGTAAAATTAAAAGCTTTAGCCTTACCATCTACCTTGTCTGCATTCTTGGGAATAACAGAACCCGCAATATTCGGAGTTAACCTTCGTTATGTGAAACCATTTATCATGGGACTCATCGGCGGTGGTGTTGGAGGCTTCTTAGCTTCAATCCTTGGTCTTAAGGCAACAGGAATGGCAATCACGGTAATCCCGGGTACATTGCTATATTTAAACGGACAAATTTTACTTTATATCCTCGTGAACGTAGTAGCTATTGCTGTTGCATTCGTTCTAACTTGGATGTTCGGGTACTCAGATAAAATGCTAGAAAAAACAGAAGGCAAGTAATCACTTGCCTTCTTTACGTAAGGAGTTCATCATGAATCAGCACGAATTAATCGAAAAAGCAAATCAGGAAGTTGAGCGAAATAGGGTGAAGGTCGAAAGCGACCAGTACCGTTTGAAATTTCATTTAATGCCACCAGTTGGTTTGTTAAATGATCCGAATGGGTTCATTCAATATAAGGGTGTGTACCATTTGTTTTACCAATGGAATCCCTTTGAAACGGCACATGGTTCGAAGTTCTGGGGACATTACACCTCAAAAGACCTTGTGAATTGGGAACACGAGCCGATTGCACTAGCTCCAAGTGAATGGTTTGAGAAAAATGGCTGTTATTCGGGAAGTGCAGTTGAGCATGACGGAAAAATGGTGTTATTTTATACAGGGAATGTGAAGAATGAAGAGGGTGAACGTGAGACTTACCAATGTATGGCGGTCTCAAGTGATGGCTACACTTTCGAGAAAATGGGACCAGTCATCCATCTTCCAGAAGGCTATACAGCCCATTTTCGTGACCCAAAGGTTTGGAAAAAAGAAGATACATGGTACATGGTGTTGGGTGCACAAGATCTCGACGAACAAGGGAAGGTTGTTCTTTACTCTTCGCAGAACTTAACAGATTGGGAATTTCGCGGTGCTATTACAGGTTCGGAAATGAACGGATTAGGACCGTTTGGATACATGTGGGAGTGTCCCGACCTTTTTGGATTGGATGGTAAGGATGTTCTCCTTGTTTCTCCACAAGGGCTTGAGCCAGAAGGTGATTTGTATCATAATTTATTCCAAGCGGGCTATTTTGTGGGAGAGTTACATTATGAAAAGCCATCTTTTCAGCATGGTGCTTTTACTGAATTAGATCGTGGTTTTGACTTCTATGCTCCTCAAACCACCATCGATGAAAAAGGACGAAGACTTCTTTTTGCATGGATGGGAATGACCGATGATTATGAAAAATATCAGCCAACGATTGAAAATGGCTGGATTCATGCGATGACATTGCCACGTGTTCTTTCACTTAAAGGTGAAAAAGTTATCCAACAACCTGTAGAAGAACTAAAGCAGTTACGGAAAAATGAAGAATCGTATCAAAATGTTCAAGTCCATAGAGAGATTATAACGCTCGATAAGATACAAGGGACATCAATGGAAATGCTCATTGACGGAATCTCGTACCATTCAGATTCCTTTGAAATCACATTCAGAGGGGCTGCAAGTTTCTTTTATTCCGCAAAAGACAATAAAATGAGTCTCCATCGGAAGAATTTTAAAGATGGAAGTGTGGAATCACGGCATTGTCAGATTTATGGGATTAAAAAGCTACACGTGTTTTTGGATACTTCCTCAATTGAGATTTTTGTAAATGATGGGGAGGAAGTTTTTACAGCGCGATTTTACCCAAGTACGAAAAACGAGTCCATTTCTTTTAAAGCGGAAGGTAATCTTCAATTTAATATAAAGAAATGGGATTTAGCTTGAGGTATATCTTCGTATGTAGCTTAGTTCCGTAAGAGAGGTTTCAAGGTACATGCTCAGGCGAAAAAGATCCAAGCGTGTACCGTAAGAAAGGTTTTGCGGTACATGCTCAGGTGAAAAAGATCCAAGCGTGTACCGTAAGAAAGGTTTCAAGGTACATGCTCAGGCGAAAAAGATCCAAGCGTGTACCGTAAGAGAGGTTTCGCGGTACAAGCTCAGGGGAAAAAGATCTAAGCGTGTACCGTAAGA
>NZ_QUQV01000013.1 GCF_003400205.1 Bacillus sp. HNG
ATGCCTTCACGAAGCCAAAATGATCTGAACTCACTTCTAATACCTATAAATCCATTTTAAAGGGGTATGAAATCCTGCGAATAAGTGAGCATTTGAGAGATATTCGTATCAAACTGAGGGAGTTGAAGAATAATTATTTAGATATCACAATTTAAAAACAAGGGGGGAGTTCATTGAAACGAGTTGGATTTATTTCGGCTATTGTAATTGTTATTTTGGTTGTTTTCATATTTGTAAATAAATTATACTATCCTTCTCTTCCAATTAATAATTTATCAGCTAAAGAGACGATTGAAAAATTGGAAAACTCCGATAGTAAAGTAGTAAAAATTGCAGTAGAAGGCGATACGATTTGGTATATTACCAGAACAGATAATCAAGGTGTTTTGATCGCTGATGAAAATATTAAACAAATGATCGGTTCTAAGGGATGGGAATTTAAAGAAAAAGATGGTAGTGGTCTGTTCTTTGAAAAAGAGGGAGAAAGATTAATTGCTACTACCCAAATGTGGAGTAAAAAATATGTTCTTGTTAAAGTTCAAAGTAAATTTAAAAAAATTTAGACCTTACTAAGCAAACGGAGGAATGTCGCATTTTTTCATAGAACAGGTTAGTTGAAGAGTGATTACGATAAAGGATGGGAGAATTTGAAGAAGAAAATATGGTTTTCAGTTCTAATTTTAGTAATAGTTATTGGTGGTCTTTATTCCTTAGTAAAATTCAACCCGCCTATAGAAATTGGTACACTTGCTTCAAGTGAAGATAAAAAATCGGTTGTTGTCGGAATTGGTAATAAAGGGTTTCTCGAAGTGAAGAATTTAGACGTTTCAGTTAATAACAATGAAAAACCATCAAAATTAAAAGTACAAAAAAGTGATGCTGTACAAGGTTTCATTATAACGGATGATTTTGAAAATCAAGAATCAGAAAAATATGGATTTAAGAATATAGGGGATATTGTTCTTAAAAAAGGTACAGCCCCTTCTTCGTACTTTAATAAATTAGATGATGGTACTGCCACTAAGGATGATGAAATTTATGGTGTTAGTGTTATTCATCATGAGGCAATATTTAAGGTTGATATAAGATATAGCTATTTGGGGATTTCATTTAATGAAACGGTATTCTTCAACTAACAAAGAATACTAAATCTATTATCCTATAATTGAAAAAAGTCCTTTGTTCTTAGAAAACTCAGAACAGGTGATTAGATCAAAAGAAATGCTCTAATCCTTTTGGAATAAGAAAAGTGCCTTCTCTTATTGAAAAATACATATACAGAAATGGAATAAAAGTGATTCTTATACTGAGGTGATTAAGTGAAATATACTTGTCCTTGTTGCGGTTATAAAACATTAGATGAAAAACCACCTGGAACATATGCTATATGCAATATCTGTTATTGGGAAGATGACGGGATTCAGTATGATGATGTTGATTATGAGGGTGGTGCAAATACTCCATCATTAAGGCAGGCACAAAGAAACTACATCTTATTTGGAGCTTGCGAGGAGAAGTGTATGGAGTTTGTCAGAAAACCTAACGAAAAGGATGAAAAAGATTCAGAATGGCAACCGTTATAGTTTATTAAGGCATCAAATGTATTACACAATAAAAGGGAACGATTAAATAAAATAATCAGGAGATGGTTAATTGTTATATCAGCCTAAGTGGAGTAAAGCCAAGAAACATTTAAAAAGTTTTATCTGTGAGCCTTTGCGTTCAAGGGTGGATTTTCAAGTCATTAATTATAGAAAAGCACATGATGGGTTAGGTCGGGCTGTCATTACTGTTGATAAAGTTGAGCAATTAAGTATGTGTACAATTACAGCAGAAAGAGAAGAGTATTATAGAGAAAGAGATCTCAGAAGGAATCTGAATGATTTTGATTATGATGATGTAGCAAAAAATAGATTCATACAAGATCAAGCCCACACACAATTGAAAAAAGAAGGTATCTTTGCTCAATACGACTTCTTTTCTTCATTAGAGGAATATTTCAACTCTTCCATTGAAGAATCCCTAAAGTCATATGATATCCTAATTAAAATACTCTGTTTGTTAGACCGTAGAGTAGGAAAAAGAACATTGCATAATATGGAAGTGTCTATTTTAGGAGAACATGAATTAGTTAGATATTTTTATGAATTACGTTGTCAGGCAGAAAACATGCATATTGCTTCCGATTGTTCTTAGGCGGTTAGCTTTTCCCTACTATGTCTGCTTCTGTTAAAATTTAGTGTTTAGTTATTTTATCCTTATTATAATGCAATGCATGATACAGAAAAGTATTGAGAATTTTGAGCTATATGACTGTTCAGCAAACAGTGGTGATTATTATGATTATTGAAATTGATGGTTACTTTCAACAAGTTCTACTTACGGGTAAAAAGTGTTCAAAACAACAATTGGAGCAAATGTATCTCAAAGCCAAAGAATTGAACTTTGAGCAAAGGGATTTTTCTGACGTATTTTGCAAAATTTACAACTTTGAACAAATACCTTATTCAGAGGCTATTAAGGTGGACTTTGTTATAGATACTGATACCGATAGAATTTACTCGCCTACATATTAATAACAGTAAGCTAACTATCTACCTAATTGAAATGAGATGAAAAGTGTGAATGAGTTTGTCATTAAAGGTAAAGAGGGCTTTATACGAATTGAGTTAAAAGAAGTATTTGGCTTTCCCGATTTGACAAGTAATTTTGGTGGCTATGATGTTCAAGGAAGAATAGAAATTAAGAGTGGGAATTATTACGTTAATGGTGAACTGTGGTTTACTACTGGTGAAATCTATGAGTTCCACGAACAATTAGCAAGTTGTTATCGTAAATTGAGCGGTGTTGCTACGTTTTGGACTTCCGAAACTAACCTGAAAATTGAAATTAAATTTGATAAATTAGGTCAAATCACCATAGACGGTTATTTTCAGGAAAAAGCATATCAAGAGAACAAATTGAAATTCGAAATTGAAAGCGATCAAAGTTTTTTTGAAGAAACCATTAAAGAGTTAAAGAAAATTGTGGATTATTATGGTGATTTAAAAGGTGTTAAGAATAAGTAACTTCTTTATATTTTCTACGAGTGCGAATGTTCAATAGAATAGTGGTTCTTTTAGACGATGAAGAAGGATTATGAATAAACTAAAGGTAAGGGGAAATATTGTGGCATCGAATGAAAGAAAAATGATGGATAATGCCCTGAAAAAAGTTGTTATACCTGTATTAAGAAATCAAGGGTTTAAAGGCTCATTTCCTCACTTTAGACGTGAAAATGAAGATAATATTGATTTAATTACTTTCCAATTTAACAAATGGGGCGGTTCATTTGTAGTGGAATTAGCAATTTGTCCAATTAAAGGTGTAACGATGTCTTGGGGAGAACAAGTCCCGCTTAATAAAGTTACTGCCCATCATATAAACAGACGGTATAGGTTAGGGGCTAAATCAGAAGATGAAGATGGAATCTGGTTTAATTTTGAAAATGTAAAAACAGAAGAAGATTTTGAAAAGGTTGCATCGAATGTTTTAGATTTATTAAATACATCTGACCGTTCATGGATTTCAAAGTTACTTAACCAACAGAAACATTCTTGAAATAAGGGCTAACAAACGAAATGATTTCTTCCTTAAACCTTATCCCTACTATGTCTCAAACTAAAATTACCGCTTCTTACACAATAAAACCGTTCCTTAACTAAAAAGAACGTTCCTAAATCCGAAGGTTTCCTGATCCGATTCAGGCAGACCTTCGGTCTTTTTATGCCCGAAAAAAGGCGGGGGAAAGAGCGAGAAAGAGCATGAGAAAAAGCATGAAGAAAAGCATGAGAAGACAAGTAACTACAGGGTTTCGCAACAAAAAAGAAGAAGAAAAGGCATGAGCAAACGTGTGAAAGAAAGCGGGAAAAACCGCTCCCTCCAACCTTAAATCTTACCTCTATTCTGGAACGTTATTATTCTTTCGGATTCAGTGAAAAATCGTTACACAAATGAGGAAAAAGGGTGAAAAAAGCGGGAACGTTATTATTCTTTAACGAGATTGGGGAAAGGTGAGAAAAGGGTGTGAGGGCATGTGTGGCAAGGGTTTGAGGGGGATTGGGGGAAGATGGAGCGGGGGAACGTTATAATTCGATGGGGACAACAATTATCTCCATGCTAAAAAGTTGATTTCCACGCTAAAAAGTCGGTACCTACTGCTAAATAGTTGGTATCCAGAGCGGGAAGACCAGCGGGTAAACAAATATGTATTCAATCTTGATTCTATCGTAAAATCAATCAAAATTCGGGGGGCGGGTCCAGTTTGACTTCGTCCCTTTTCTTTTGTAAAAGGCAAAGTAAAGGGAAAACAGCGGAAGTGGTGAGAATTCCTCCGCTGTAGTGTAAATTTGTACATTTTAGTTTTCACTTTTAGTAGAGTCGTCTTTTTTACGAGATGCTAAACCTATGACCCCGCCAACTATAATAAATACAATGTTTAAAATGATTTCAAATCCTTGAAAGGCATCAACATAATTAACTAAAAACCAGCTTTTACCTCCATTTGTTAGATGATTAATTAGCCCTCCTACTCCTTGGATAAGGAATAGTAAACTAAGTCCACTAATAATTTCTTTCATGATGAACACCTCATTAAAATTTTTTTAATTTAATATGCCTCTAAGACCAATGTTGAAAAAAACTGCACCTACTACTCCTATCGCTACTAAGAGTGAAGAAATTGGAGCTTCATTTAATTTTGACCTGATTTTATTTAGAAATTGATGTAGTTTGTCTTTAAGCACAATATTAACTCCTAAAAGCAGTAGTGAAGGAAGCACCATTACAAGATTGTACCCAGTTATAATTAAGATAGAAGGAGTAGGCTCTATTGCTAGGTGATCCATTAATAAAATTGAATAAAAGTAAGGCAATGCAGTTACAAATTCAATTAGAAAAACAATGCTTCCTAATATGATCATCCCTTTGATAGTTGTGTTTGTGGGTATAATTGAAATTAAACGTTTTTTTGTAGTATCTTTTGGTTTACTGAAGCTAATTAGAACAAGAACCATTCCAAAAAGGATATAAAACCAATTGATAAAGTCAATTTCAGATAATTGTTCGATTCTCGTCAATAGTGATTCTCCACCAAAGTATAGTAATAAACCCATTACAAAGTAGCCTAATTGCGTAATAGATAGAAAAACAAGCAAGCGAGAAGATAATTGATTAGGTTGTATCAATAATAAATAGGCTGTTACAGCTAGTACACCAGGACTTAATATGTCAACTAAGGCACAAATGGAAATAATTATTAAGGCTGTTGATATGTCTATTAATGAAGATGGCATCATTGCTTCAATCGTTTCTATCAATTAAATAGTACCTCCTTTTTAATATGTGGTATTATTATAATACAATGTGCTAAAAAGATAATAACACACTGTGTTAAATAAGGGAAGTGGTTTTAATAATGCCAAAGATTGTTAATCATGAGCAAAAGAGGAAGTCGATCGCAGAAGCTGCATGGAATATTATTAAGCAAGAAGGGTTTGAGAAAGCATCAATACGCAGAGTTGCAACTGAAGCAGGGATGTCCTCTGGTGCGTTAAGACATTATTTTTCAACACAGGATGAAATGTTATTATTTATCATGAATTATTACCTGGAAGAAGGAAAAAAACGTTCTCAAAGTAAAAATTGGTCAGAAAACCCATTGCAAGCAGTTGAGGAAGTTCTATTAGAGCTTGTGCCAATTGACGAAAAAAAGAAAATTGAAACGAGTGTTTGGTGGATCTTTGCACTTCGCTCACTTACAAGTGATACATTAAAAGAAAAAAAAGATGAAATGACTAACGGAACGTATGAATTAGCGAATTCTATGATTCAGATGTTAGTTTTACAAGGGCTTTTACCCGAGTCAATTAATGTAGAATTAGAAACAAGTAGGCTATCAGCATTGATTGAAGGTTTGTCAATTCATGCTCTACTAAGACCTGATGTGTACTCCTCAGAAAAGGTTAAGGAAGTAATCCGTTATCATTTAGAAACACTTTGCAAAGTATGTAATTAGAAAGTTAATAAAATGAGACTATATTCGAGTAACGAGGGCTTTTGCGGAATAAAGGTGGGACCAATACCATGCTTCTTATTTCTCTATTCTTTTTTCTAGTATATATAACTGTTACTTTCCCCTTCCCCATGCTAAAAAGTTGGTTCCCACTGCTTTATAGTTGGTTTCCAAACGGCAAAGGAAGTGGGAAGAGCAGCGGGCGATCTTTATGTACTCAATCGTTTTTCAATTGGTTTTTTCAATAAAATACCAATCAAAATTCGGGGCTGGATTCAATATGATCCAGTCCTTTTCTTTTGCCAAATATTCCTTCAATCCCTTGTCCGATATAGGTTTCAATCGTTTCTCCAATACAAAAATCCGTAGGATTTCCAATCTCTATTCAGTGTGTTTCCTAACTGTGATACCATCCTAGAATTGCTGCATTTCCTTTCTTTTCTCCTGATTCTTTCCTCCATTATCGGTACCAACTCTTTAACATTGTCCGAATATTCGATACAAGCCGGAACGGAAAAAAGAGGGCGAAAATGGGGGTTTTGGGGAAGAACAATATAGCAGAATGGAAAGAAGAAAAAAGACGAGAGAAGAGGGGTAGGGCTTAGAGCCGCAAGGATTTGGGGAGAGTGAGGGGGAGAGGAATAAAAATACCAACATTTTAGCAGTTGAATATCTAATCTGTTGTTTTCCTCACTGTATAAACCCGTAGGGTTTTAGTTCTTTTTCGCTGGTTTTTCAATCATTTTCCTTTCTTTTCTCCTGATTCTTTCCTCCATTATCGGTACCAACTCTTTAACATTGTCAGAATATTATATACAAGCCAGAATGGAAAAAGGAGGGCGAAATTGGGGGTTTTGGGGAAGAACTATGTAACATAATGGAATGAAGAAAAAGGGCGAGATAAGAGGGGTGGGACTTAGGGTCGCAAGGGTTTGAGGGGAGTGAGAGGGAGAGTGGGGGAGGGAAGGACTTTTTGGCAGGGGAATACTGGATCCAGAAATACCGGGTCCAGTCTTATTCCTTTGTGCAATACGTTAATCCGTAGGTCCCACTCTTTTTCGTGGTTATTCTAATCATTTTTCACGTCTTTTCTCTAAATTCTTTAACTTCTTGGCAGAAAAGCCGAACCAGAAACCTATTGCAAAAGCAAATTGATTTTTGGTTTCTTAAATCATTACCTTATAGATTAATCGTATATTACATCCTTTCCTTGTTCACGTAACGTTTTTAAAGATGTAAGCATATGATTTATCTCTTCATCGGAATGTCTTTCCCATGAACCTAATTCAGCTACTATTTTTAAAGGAGATTTAGACCTATAAGAACGTGTTGGGTTTCCCGGAAATCTATTGTCTGTTAAATTCGGATCATTTTCAAAATCACCTAATGGTTCTACAACATAAATTCTTTCTTTTGATTTAGCAGTTGCTAATTCGGCACCCCATTTTGCAGCATCTAATGTTGCAGTGAAATAAATATAGTTAGACTTTTTATCTTGGTAATTTGATAAGTGTTGTGGTTCTAATAAATCTCCAATTTTTAGTTCTGCTTTCGTACCGTGAAAAAAAGGACCCATTATCTAAGACATCTTTTTTGTCATTCATATTGATACACCTCTTATTTTTTAGATATGTTAAAACAGTATAATATATGAACTGCCTAATAAGTAGTCTAAAAATAACTTATAAATAGTGGTATAATATAATTAGAGAGAGTAATATCGAAAAACAGTTACCTATTATTTATGTTTTAATTAGCAATCACCATTTTGGGTTGTTAGGGGTTTTATGGAAAACTGTTTTTATGTTTTGCTTTTTCTGTAAGGCGGTTTACAATTAATAGTGAATTTTCAATTGTAGGAGGATTATTAAAAAATGATACATTTTATGAGACTACGATTCCCAACTTTGAACCAGTAATTGAATACGGTCAAAGGCTCTGTTTGTGTATACAGAGTAAACGGGATTAGTCTGTCCTTTTTTAATAATCTTCATTTCATATTTCGGATAGATATTCACCATATACTAGCAATATGTTTTCCCCATTCAACTTATGTGTGGGTACTTATTGTCTGTTTATGTGTGGAAAATATGTAATGTATAGAAAGGCAGCTTGTTCTGCCTTTCTTTATTTTTGTCTAATTTTAACCTTTCGTTGTTTTTGGCAAGGAAAGGGTTATTTGCTGACGTCTTTTATTAAGCGCTAATGGAATAAGGATAGGCCTCTTTCCCCTTTACTCACAAATCACAGCCAGATGCTTGTGATTTTTTTATGAAAGGAAGAGAACTATGACTAATAAAGAAAAAAGTGCAGAATTAGTTAATAAATATGTTCATGTATTTAGTTGTCCGATTTGTAAAAGTCCAATGGAGGTCACTCATTTAAAAAGTATTGTCTGTTTGAATAATCATACGTTTGATTTTGCAAAACAAGGCTATGTAAACATGACGACTCGTTCTTCAAATAGCCTTTATGACAAGGAATTGTTTAAAGCAAGACAAAAAGTCATTATGGAAAGTAATCTTTTTGCACCTCTACACAAGAAGATTTCAGAAATAATCATTGAAAATATCGATGCTTTAAAAGATGAAATCATGATTCTTGATGCGGGGTGTGGTGAAGGTTCACATTTCCAAAGAATTTTAGATGAATGTGAGAATCTAAGAATTACAGGAATTGGTTTAGATATTTCAAAAGAAGGCATTAGAATTGCTGCAAGAAATTATAAAGAATCCATTTGGCTTGTCGGTGATTTAGCAAACTCACCTTTAGCTAATCAATCATGCTATTTTATTTTGAATATCCTTTCTCCTGCTAATTATAAGGATTTCAAAAGGATTTTGTTTCCAAATGGTCTCGTATTGAAAGTTGTACCTCGATCCAATTATCTAAAAGAATTACGAGCAGCACTATTCGATCATTCAGACAGAAAATTTTACAAAAATGATGAAACAGTATCGTTGTTTAACCGTCACTTTTATCTTTTAGATATACTCAAACTCAGTTATACCAAGGAAATAACGCAAACTGAGCTCATTCATTTAGTTCAAATGTCTCCTCTTACGTGGAACACGAGCAAAAGTGATATGAGCCGAATCATAAATCAAGGTATTTCTGAGGTCACTGTTGATTTAGATATACTGATTGGAATAAACAAGCAGACGAAAGGGGGTAAAGAGTAATAGGAAAATATTGAACTATCATATTTAGAAAAAGTGGTATTAAACATCCCATGAATGGCAGTACACCAGTTAGCCAAATTTTATCAAACTATCTTGAGGGATTATTAATTGATGACCCAACTCCCTATCTTGATTCAGAAGGTATATAGTTTTTTTGAAGAATTAACATAAGAGCATGGAGAAATAGATACAGGCAGTAATCGCTGATCAACTGTTTTTTACAATCTAAAATAAATCAAAATTCATGGCTGGATCCAATGGGATTCAGTCTTTTTTCTTTTACTTTAAATTTCCTTTGAACCTTTGCGATATTTAAGAAAAACATCTAAATATTTCCAAATATTATAGTAACAAAGCTTATTTAATATATAGAAGTTCATTCTTTCACCTTATTTTAGTGTGTTTCCAATAATTAACACAATGTTTGTTGAAATTTTGGTTATCCGCCAAATCATTGATTTTACAGTGTTTGTAATCGTATTCGGGACTATAGAAGCATTACCAATCTCGTGGTTTTTGTTGCTGTTTTGTAATTAAACGTTCATACGGACGTAATGGTTTTTCACTATACTAATATACTAGTACATCAGTGAAGGAGAGGATAGGATAGGAAGATGAGTTGAATGATTTCAAAAAAAATAGAAAAATAGACAGCAAGGGAGAAATAAGATGATAAAACGCATTACTTAAATTTTTTTAACAGCAATGATCTATATGTCTTCTTTAGTAATTCCTGCTAATGCGGAGAATGCTGGAACGGAAGGGACCAAACCCTGGATGAACACCAAGCTCTCTGCTGAGGAGCGCACCGAGCTACTTCTCGATGCGATGACAATGGAACAGAAGATTCAGCAAATCGCTATCTCGCGCTTCAATGAGAATGACAAAGGTGATCCGGTTGTCATCAAAAGAGGCGGAACTAGTAAGTATATGAACGGCGAATTCGCACCACAAGGTACCCTTCCTGGGTGTGAGTTTCAAGACACAGGCCGGCAAATCAAAGGGATCGAGGAACTTGGTATCCCTACAGTACGTATGACCAACGGTGGTACGGGCGTTAAGGGCGGATCATGTCACAATGACCCATTGGCGACTGGCCTTCCGTCTACCCCAGGTTTGGCTGCGACATTCGACCACGAGCTAAACTATGAGGCTGGCCGAATCCTTGGTGAGGAGACACGAGCTTTCGCGCATCATGTGTTCCTCGGACCAGGTATGAACCTCATCCGTCACCCGTACGGTGGCCGTAACTATGAATACTTTAGTGAGGACCCTTATTTGACAGGTACCCTTGCAATCGAGCAAACAAAGGGTATCCAGGATCAGGGAGTCCAGGTACAACTCAAGCACATGGCTGGAAACGAACAGGAAACTGAACGTTGGACGATGGGTGTCCAAGTTCCTTCACAAGCTATGAACGAATTGTACATGTTGCCATTCGAAATGACCGTCAGAGACGCTGACCCAGCTTCCGTGATGTGTTCATTCCCGGATGTTAACGGTACTTATGCATGTGACAGTTCTGAACTTCTACAAGATGCCCTACGGAAAAACTGGGGCTTTGACGGATACGTTATGAGTGACCGTCGTGCGATTCACGACACAGTGGCTGCTATCAAAGCGGGTACAAATGTGGAACTCGACTGGGCACCACAGTACTACACTCAAGAGAAGATCCAAGAGGCTCTCGACTCAGGAGCGGTAACTGAGGACGACATCGACAATCTGCTTCGTCCACGTTACATCAAGATGATCGAGTTTGGTCATATGGATGAGCCTTTCGACAAATTTATGCCGGAAATCGTCGATCCGATGGCTAACGGCGCTACCGCACGGAAGATGGCCGAGGAAGGCTCCGTGCTGTTAAAGAACGACAACGGCTTCCTGCCATTAGACGGTGAGCCAAAGTCGATTGCGTTGATCGGCATTGAGACGTTCGCTGGTGCGGCAAAGATGTCCCCACGTTCTGTTCGTGACGATAATGATTATGTAGTGACTCCATATACGGTTACACCACAAGAAGGCTTAGAGAATGTTATCAAAGAGTTGGGCTACAACACAAAAGTGACGTACAACAATGGCAGTGATCCGAAAGCTGCTGCTAAGTTAGCTGCTGAATCTGATGTCGTGCTTCTCATGGTCGGCGATAACCCACATGAGACAGTGGACCGTGAAACACTTGGATTCCCAGCATTGAACCTCAAATCGGGCGTGGCTGAGCAGGAGCCGTTGATCGACGCAGTTATGGAAGCTAACCCTGAGAACACTGTGGTGGTATTAAAGACTTCCGGTACGTCAATTATGCCGTGGTTGGATAAGGTACCTGCAGTTCTTCAAGCATGGTACCCAGGTATGGAGGATGGCAATGCCGTTGCTAACCTACTTTACGGTAAGGTTAATCCATCTGGTAAGCTGCCAATGACGTTTGGAGCTACTGAGCGTGAAGCAGCATTCGCGACTGAAAAACAGTACCCTGGAACTCGTCAAGATACAGGTAAAGTAGGTGGCCCAGGCCCTTACGGTGATGGTAAGTCCGATCAGCTAATTGCTCAATACACTGAAGGTCTTGAGATGGGTTACCGCTGGTACGAAGCAAACAACGTGAAGCCGGTCTTCCCATTCGGGTACGGCTTGTCTTACACAACTTTTGAGTATGGTGACCTAAAAGTGAAGAAAGTCCGCGAGACAGGAAAAGGCGGCAAAGGAGCATTATCCGGTCTTGACGTGTCCTTCACTGTAACGAATACCGGTGACGTTGCCGGAAAAGAAGCGGCACAAGTCTATCTGACACTTCCGGACGAGGCAGGTCAGCCAACGAAACGTCTTGTTAACTTCGAGAAGGTTGATCTTGAGCCAGGTGAAAGCCAGCGTGTGACTGTACGAATTAACCATGCTGACTCTAACCATCCATTCTCTTATTTCGTTCCAGAAGAGCCAGACAATTTGGCGAACTGGGCTGACGGCGAGTGGGCTACTGTTGACGGAAAGTACCGCGTGCATGTCGGTGGTTCTTCCGCAGACACTCCGTTGGAAAAGGATGTTCCGTTGAACTTCAAACTCGATAAGGAAAATGGCAAAGGCAACAACTAATGATAATATTTATGGCAAAGGGGGACTCTAATTGGTAGGCCCTGGCCATGGGATGACGTCGACGACCGTTAGTGGTCATTAGGTATCCCAAAGGTAGTGAGCCCGCGTGCTCGGCGAAACAAGCTGAGGCACGCGGGCTTTCTGCTTCTCACGACTTCTTCATGGGAGACGCGTATTACGAAAGGAATCAAAGAAGGATGTGAAAAAATTTGATGAAACAATCCGGTCGAAACAGCCAGCGAGGTCCTGTGCATTTGTGGTGGCTTGCTCTTGTCCTAGTGATCCTCTTGATCGGATGCACTGACGAAAATTCCGCTGGGCAGGTCGGGAAAGATGATACCGTAGAACACGCTCCGACCGGGCACGGAGACTGGAAGAACCCCGGCTTAGTAGACCGTTCTGGCGCGCCGATTGAGGTGCCGACGCCGGTTCCAGCCACGGGTAGAACGCTAGATGTCACGGAATTTGGAGCAGATCCTGCGCCAGACTCACACGACGATGCAGCTGCCATCAGGAAGGCCATAGACGCTGCCAAACCGGGAGACGAGGTCGTGTTGCCAGCAGGCACATATGACCTGCGCTCCACTGACCCGGCAGACAAGACGGCGAACATCGTGTTGCGCAGTGGTGTGGACCTACGCGGCGATGGCCAGGAGCGCACCGTGTTGCTGACCTCTCTCAACGGCGAGGATGACAGTCGGGTGATCCGTGGGTCTGGAGTTTACGATGTCATCATTGCTGACTTCACCATAACCTCCCGTCATGAGGGTCCACTTGGTGAAGACCCTGACGACAGCGACGCGGGGGGCGGACCAATGTACGGGATATACCTCGGAGCGCATGAAGGGAAGGCGAGCTACAGGATCCTTGTGGAGAACCTAGGCATACGAAAGTTCGAGCGCCACGGGATCTCCGTCAAGGCTAGCCGTGAAGTGACCCTATCGGGAAACCACATAAGTGAGGCAACTGCCGTCGGTCCTGGTGGACAGGGCTACGGCATCGCCATCGAGGGCTCAGTTGACCAGCACGACCCTGATGCCGCTAATGATTCCCGGCACAATGTCGTCATCGGTAATACATTCGACGGCAGGCATCTCCGGCACGCCGTTCTGCTGCAGTTCCCCACGCACAACAATCTTGTGGCGGAGAACACTATTGTCGGCAGTTATCTCGATGCCATCGACCTGCACGGCGAGGGTGAATACCTGAACGAGATTAGGAACAACACGGTCATCGGCGGAAAACGGGCGGGGATCGCGCTAGGCAATTCAGGAGGGACCAAGAACAAACACGACGCCTCAGGTCGTGGAAACTGGGTGCACTCCAACAAACTGATTGGAAACCGTCAGGGAATCCTCGTTATCCTGGGAACTCCAGAAACACTCATCGAGGACAATAAGATTACCGCCAGCAAGGATTCCAAGGTTGGGATTGAGCTTCGAAATGCGCCGGGAACGGAGCTGCGAGGTAATCACATCACTGGAGGAAATAGCGGGTTCTGGGCAATCCGGCTCCGTGAGGATCAAGGTACTGACGGGCGGGGTATAGGAATCCCCTCAGGAATTAGAATCGAGAGTAACATTATGCGGCAGGCAGCCAACGGCATCAGGATTGATGCCGGAAAGGACCTCAGCGTGGTCGAAAATATAGTAGAGGGTATCGACGGAGATAAGATGAGGATAGCCGATGGAGTCGAGGTGAGCAAATAAGTCCAATGGGTAGTTCAATCGTAATCAAAAATAGTGCAAGTTATGGAGATAAAGAAGGGGAGGAGCCCCTTCTTACCTTTTAAACTCTAATCTGAATAGTATTATTTATATTGTTCAAGACCTTTTTCAAATGCTGCAAGATGATTCAAAGAAGCATTACGAAGTTGAGAAAAGACGGTTCGAACATCATTAGGAATAGTAAGTGATAGAAACCGGTCGTACATAGAAATATTGTCTATTTCCCCCTGAACACCAGCAGCATATGCTGCCTTAATACTCTCTGGTGTTGTAACGAATGACTGTGAAATATCTTCAGGTAGTGGCACATGATAACGATCAAGTATTGGTAATAAAGTATTTATATGTCTCTTTTCAGCTTCTTTTATTTGTGTGAATGTCCTTATATATCCAAAATTTTGTAGGATATCATCGTATCTTGCTTGAGCTAGGTATTCATCTTGAAGGGCATATGTCAACATTTGGGGTAAAGTTAACATGGAGGCACTTAATGCTCCTTTAGCCCCGTAATTGTTTATTTGCCGATTGATTTGCGTTCCCTTAGGATAATTAGAAAAGAACAAAAACCATACAGCGTGATTTTGTTCGTCTGCAGCTGCACGGCGGAACCTTTCTTTAATAATTGGATCATTCGCTTTATCTGAAATCTCTAAATAAAAATCAACAGTTTCCTGCTCATCTTTAAACGCAAATTCTATTCCTTCTCTATACGTATTAGGACATTTCTCAATGATATGATAAGATGGATTTTTTCCTGTTAAATTTGTATAAATTCTATTAAATTCACCAAGATGATGTATTTCATGCTTTCGTATCTCCAAAATTTTGTCCCTTTCATCGTTTGTAGGTGCCATCCTGGCTAATTCCTTATAACATGCAATAGCGCTGTATTCTCCATTAATAGCTTTTTGAATATCATTTACAAGTTGAATGTCATTTGGCATACGATATGAATCATAATAATATGGACCAAATTGATTTAAATACATGTTTGTCCTCCTTTTGAAAACCATCTACTTATCTTATGTTTTATAATTGGGTAGCTGTGCCAGTTCATTTCTTGTTATTTGATCAATTGCAGTTGCATCTAAAAAGGGACTTTAACTCCTTTTCATTGTGAACTTATATTAAAAATTTTAGATGTATGAACGTTATTCATTTATTTGTTGACAATATACCGACAGGGGTATAATATATGACATGTGAGTTCATCACACAGATTAAATAGTAATAGAAACTAAGAGGGTTGACACCCACTTTTATTTTAGTTATTATCATACCCATAGGGGTAGAGGTAAAAATAAAATCTGGAGGTAATATGCATGAATATAGATAAAGTGTTAGATGCAAAAGGGCTAGCTTGCCCAATGCCTATTGTAAAAACAAAAAAAGCTATTGACGCTCTTGAGTCAGGACAAATCTTAGAAGTTCTTGCAACTGACAAAGGAGCAAAAAATGATTTAACAGCATGGGCTGCATCTACTGGACATGAACTAGTTGAATCAAAAGAAGAAAATGGAGTTCTTTACTTTTATATTAAAAAAGGCTAAACCTTTGGAGAAAACGGGGAGGAAAAAGAATGACAGAAAGTAAAAAAACAACGATAGTTTTATTTAGCGGTGATTATGACAAGGTAATGGCTGCCTATATTATTGCAAATGGTGCAGCAGCATATGATCATGAAGTGACGATTTTTCATACTTTTTGGGGATTAAATGCCTTACGTAAAGATGAAGAAATTAAAGCGGAAAAAAGCTTCATTGAAAAAATGTTTGGCAAGATGATGCCAAGGGGTGCTAATAAATTAGGACTTTCAAAAATGAATATGGCAGGTATGGGCCCGAAGATGATTAAAGATGTGATTAAAAAACACAATGCTTTGCCATTGCCACAACTTATTGAAATAGCACAAGAGCAAGATATAAAGCTTGTTGCATGTACAATGACAATGGATTTACTGGGACTTAAACAAGAAGAACTTTTAGATAATGTTGAATTAGCAGGAGTTGCAGCTTATTTGGGCGATGCAGAAAATGGAAATGTGAACCTGTTTATCTAAAAGTATACGGGTAATCCCATTCAAAACAGGAGGATTAAAACATGGAATATATCAATTACATTGTATTTGCACTCATTGTAATTTTTATCGTACAACGTTTTGTTCCTACAAAAGGAATTAAAAACATTACAACAGTTGAATTGAAAAATGAATTAAAGGACAAAAACAAGCAATTTATCGATGTTCGTACTCCTGGTGAGTTCAAGGGCTACCATATAAAGGGTTTTAAAAACATGCCACTTCATCAGCTCGCACAAAAAGCGAATGAACTTTCAAAGGATAAAGAAGTAGTTGTAATTTGCCAAAGTGGTATGAGAAGTCAAAAAGCTAGCAAGCAATTAAAGAAATTAGGGTTTAAGCATATAACAAATGTTAAAGGCGGCGTAAGCTCCTGGAGATAAGGAATGCAATCACAAATATAAATAGGAGGAATTGAAAATGAAACAACTAACAGCTAAAGAAGTTGAAACATTACTAAACGAAGGTAAAACATTAAATATAATCGACGTTCGTGAAGTGGATGAAGTTGCAGCAGGAAAAATTCCTGGGGCTGTGAATATTCCACTAGGGTTAATCGAATTCCGTATGCATGAACTTGATAAGTCTAAAGAATATGTGATGGTTTGCCGTTCTGGTGGTAGAAGTGGAAATGCATCACAATTTCTTGAAGGACAGGGCTTTAAAGTAATTAACATGGTAGGCGGCATGCTTGCATGGGAAGGCGAAGTAGAATAATTTTTTTGATAAATTTTATACCCACACAGGTATAAAAGTGTGTATATATCCTGGGTTTTCCCAGGAATATACACCTTCATTCAATAGTGTATAACACGATAAATAAAAGTTCTTGGGAGGTTCGAAAATGGAATCATTAAAAACAAATTTTGTGTTGGATGCTAAGGGCTTAGCTTGTCCTATGCCAATCGTTAAAACTAAGAAAGCAATTACGAATCTAGAAGGCGGACAGGTTATAGAGGTTCAAGCTACTGATAAAGGATCGAAAGCAGATCTAAAAGCATGGGCTGAGAGCACTGGTCATCAATATCTTGGAACGATAGAAGAAGGCGATGTATTAAAACATTATATTCGTAAAGCTAACAGTGAAGAAGCTGTAGAAAAGAAACACCCAAATGTAGCATCAAACGAAGAATTAGAAGCTACTATTTCTTCTGGTAAAGATATTCTTGTTCTTGATGTTCGTGAAGCTGCTGAATATGCATTTAATCATATCCCAGGAGCTGTCTCCATTCCGTTAGGAGAAATAGAGGAAAGAATGAATGAACTAAATGAAGAAAAAGAAATTTATGTCGTTTGTCGCACGGGTAGCCGAAGTGATTTAGCATCTCAAAAGCTTACAGAAAAAGGCTTTAAAAATATAATTAATGTTCTTCCTGGAATGAGTAAATGGACTGGTAACACAACAAGTATTAAAAACTAATTTTTTTTCCGATTAAATATACCGTAGGGGGTAAGGCAGAAATGACTGTTAATGTAATGACTGCAAAAGATGTTACAAAAAAAGTATTTGATAAAGAACCATTATTTATCTTAGACGTACGTAACCAGAGTGATTTTAACGATTGGAAAATTGAAGGTGAAAACTTCGACTATTTAAACATTCCTTACTTTGAACTACTAGACGGAGTTGAGGAAATCCTTGAAAAGCTACCGAAGGATAAGGATATCTTAGGAGTTTGTGCAAAAGAAGGATCATCTGTCATGGTAGCAGATATGCTATCAGAAGCTGGGCTAACTGTTTCATACCTAAAAGGTGGTATGAAGGCTTGGAGTGAGCATTTAGAGCCGGTTAAAGTGGGCGACTTAAAAGATGGTGGGGAAATCTATCAATTTGTTCGTATTGGAAAAGGCTGTCTATCATACATGGTGGTTTCTAATGGCGAAGCAGCCATTATTGATGCAACTCGTATGACGGATATTTTCCTTGAATTTGCTTCGAACAAGGGGGCAAAAATTACACATGTATTTGATACTCACTTACACGCTGACCATATTTCTGGCGGAAGAAAAATTGCTCAACGCACGAATGCAACTTATTGGTTACCACCTAAAGATGCAACTGAAGTTACGTTTGAATACGCAGCTTTAGAAGGCGGGCAAGATGTGACAATTGGAAATACAACTATTAATATTCATGCATTGTATTCTCCAGGTCACACAATTGGTTCTACTTCTTTCGTTATTGATGAAAAATATTTACTATCTGGTGATATTCTATTTATCGATTCAATCGGTAGACCAGACCTTGCTGGTTTAGCACAGGATTGGGTAGGAGATTTAAGAGAAACTCTTTATAACCGATACAGAGAATTATCTGATGACCTAGTTGTATTACCAGCTCACTTCATGATCATCGACGAATTAAATGAAGATGGAAGTGTATCTGAAAAACTAGGAACACTGTTTGCGAAAAACCATGGTCTAAATATTGCGGACGAAGCAGAATTTAGAAAAATGGTAACAGAAAACCTACCACCACAACCAAATGCATATCAAGAGATCCGTGAAACAAATATGGGGAAAATCTCTCCTGATGAAGAAAAACAACGAGAAATGGAAATCGGACCAAACCGCTGTGCGGTTCGCTAATTACAAATTGATTGATAGGAGGAGTTAAACAATGGATGCAGCTAAGGTATTAGATGCAACAGGACTCGCATGCCCAATGCCAATTGTACAAACGAAAAAAGCAATGAATGAAATTGAATCAGGCCAAGTCCTTGAAGTACATGCAACTGACAAAGGTGCAATCAATGATCTTTCTGCTTGGGCTAAGTCTGGTGGTCATGAACTACTAAACCACGAAGCAGAAAATGAAGTATTAAAGTTTTGGATTAAAAAGGCGTAATCAACCATAAAGGGAACCGTATAGGGTTCCCTTTTCTTAAGAGGAGGCAACATGAAATGGATTTTGCATTTATCATTACAATCTTTTTAATTGGTTTTATTGGATCATATATTTCAGGTATGTTAGGAATCGGTGGATCTATCATTAAATATCCAATGCTATTATATATTCCACCATTATTTGGTTTAGCAGCTTTTAGTGCCCATGAGGTATCAGGGATTAGTGCTGTTCAAGTGTTTTTTGCAACCATCGGTGGTGTATGGGCTTATCGTAAGGGTGGCTATTTAAATAAATCGCTTATTCTCTATATGGGGATTAGTATTTTAGTAGGTAGTTTTGTTGGTGGATTTGGATCTAAATTTATGTCAGAGAGTGGTATTAATGTTGTCTATGGAGTGTTAGCGTTAATTGCAGCAATCATGATGTTCATTCCGAAAAAGAATGTAGATGATGTTCCATTTGACCAAGTAACGTTTAATAAATGGCTAGCTGCAATACTTGCCTTTATCGTAGGCCTCGGTGCTGGAATTGTTGGAGCAGCGGGTGCATTTTTACTAGTGCCAATAATGCTCGTTGTCTTAAAAATTCCAACAAGAATGACAATCGCATCTTCACTTGCGATTACCTTTATTTCATCAATTGGTTCGACTGTTGGTAAAATCACAACAGGGCAAATCGAATATGTCCCAGCCGTAATCATGATCGTGGCAAGCTTAATAGCATCCCCTCTAGGTGCAAATGCAGGGAAGAAGATGAACACAAAGGTTTTACAGATTATCCTAGCAATCTTAATCGCTGCAACGGCAGTGAAGATTTGGATGGATATTCTTTAAAATAAGTTTAAATGAAAAACACAATGTACGAATGACGCCTTTAATATTCAAATCGTCATAGGCGGGTTTTTTTGAGAAAAAGTAATTAATTGACAACATACCCATGTGGGTATAAACTATATATACAGTGTTTCCTTAATTTATTGCGTTAAGGGGGTTGCTATGCTATTGATTTTGTTTTTTCTTTTGATACTATTTATAGTATGGGAATTATATAAAAGGTATTTCCCTGTAGTTGGTGTACGCTACAATGATGAGATAAAAGTTAATCTGACGGATATTGAGATCATAGATGTAAGAGACTACAATATATCATACAAAGATGTAATCGAGAAATCTATTAATATTCCTGTTGCTTATTTGGAAAGGTATTGTTATGAGATACCTGATAAAAAGGTTCATATCGTGGCTTCGACAAGACTTGAGAAAAACGTCGCTATCCGTATTTTAAGACGTAAAGGATTTCGAGTGACAGGTTATACAATGAGTAACTCTCGTAAACTTCTCGGGAATTTGGCGGTAAAATAGGAGAAACCATAACCCTATGATGAAAGGGGGCAATTTACATGGAATACGATGAGAAGGTAAAGAACCGCGTAAAACGGATCGAAGGTCAATTACGTGGAATATTACGAATGATGGAAGAAAACAAAGATTGTAAAGATGTTATTACTCAACTTTCTGCAGCCCGTACAGCTATTGATCGAACAATTGGAGTAGTGGTAAGCTCCAACCTTGTTGAATGTGTACGTAACGCTGATGAAAAAGGGGAAAGCACAGAGGAACTTGTAAAAGAAGCAGTTGAATTACTTGTGAAAAGTAGATAAAGGCCTATAAAGGTCTTTTTATTAATAAGAAAATATATATATTGAATTCAAACTGGGCGTTATAGACAACTTTTAATGAAAAACTTGTCTATAACGCCTTTTCTTTTAGAAAAAGGTTGGAATGGAATTTGTGGCAGTTTCCTACATATAAAGAGAGAAAGTATCGCTTTTTTCTTAAAACAAATCATTTTGCTAAGGAGTTTGAATATGACGAATTTAGAAGAAATAAAAACAGAAATTCAATATTTTGTAAATGAAAATACAAAAAAAACAAACTCAGAGAAAGCATCTGCAGTATTTTTGAATAGGGAAGTAGTGGAAAAGGTAAGAAATTTTCATAAAAGCTTTCCAGAATATAAAGTAACTCCCCTTCATAGCTTGGATACTTTATCTAAACAATTTGGGGTTCGTCATATTTGGGTTAAAGATGAATCCTACCGATTTGGACTTAATGCTTTTAAAGTATTAGGTGGATCCTATGCTGTTGGTAAATTTCTAGCAAAAAGATTAAACGCTGATATTTCAGAACTATCTTTTGAAAAATTAAGAAGTGAAGAAATAAAAGAGAAATTGGGGGATATTACTTTTGTAACTGCAACTGATGGAAATCATGGTAGGGGGATTGCATGGGCTGCAAATCAGCTTGGACAAAAATCAGTTGTTTATCTGCCAAAGGGTTCTTCAGAAATAAGATTAAACAATATTAGAAAAGAAGGGGCCGAAGCTTCTATCACAGATTTAAATTATGATGATACGGTTAGGTTGGCAAGTCAGAGGGCTAAAGAAAATGGCTGGATTTTGGTACAGGATACGGCTTGGGATGGATATGAAGAGATTCCTGCTTGGATCATGCAGGGTTATTTCACAATCATAGATGAAGTGCTAGAGCAGACTACTGAAACAGTTAAAGATCGACCAACACATGTATTTTTGCAAGCGGGAGTTGGTTCTTTTGCGGGGAGTGTGCTCGGATATTTAGTAGAGAAATTTGGAGATGAACGTCCTATTACAGTAATAGTTGAACCAGATAAAGCTGATTGTCTATATCAATCTATGAAAATTGGGGATGGGAATCCTCATGCCGTGACGGGAAGTTTAAATACGATTATGGCAGGTTTAGCATGTGGGGAACCAAGTAAAACGTCTTGGGGGATTTTAAAAGATTATGCCGGGGTTTTTGTTTCTTGCCCAGAATACGTAGCCTCACGAGGTATGCGAATTCTTGCAAACCCACTAGGCTGTGACCCCCAGATTGTCTCAGGTGAATCTGGTGCAGCAGTAGGTATAGGATTAGTTAGTCTAATAGCAGAAAATAGAATGCTAAATGATATGAAAAATACACTGAAACTGAATCAAGATTCGAAAATTCTTATTATCAACACTGAAGGTGACACTGATCCAGTGCATTATCGAAAAGTTGTTTGGGATGGGGCCTATCCATTCTTATAATGATTTTTGGAACAAAGAGTACGTCAGTCAAGATAGGAATAGGGTAAATGCCTTGGAGAATAAAACTCAGTCCTTTTAAATTTTCGCTTAAAATGTATGTAAACACAAAGAGCCCCTTAAGAGATTCTTAAGGGGCCAAATAAATACATTAAAATTGCTTATATTTTTCTTTTGCTATATTCAGGAATGTGAGAGCGGGAGTAGATAAGGATTCCCCTTTTTTATAACTGACCACTACATGATTCTTATAAATTGGGTTTCCTAGAGTGTAGAAAATGGAATCCGTAATTATATTATCCCGGGTAACCACACTTTCTGGAATAATGGTTAAGCCAACGCCTCTATTTGCTAAGCGGAATGCACTTTCGATATTTTGCGTTTCGATTACTATATTTGGATTAATGGAGTATTCTTTGAATATTTCATCTGTTAGTCTTCTTAAACCCAGTCCTTTTTTTAGTAAAATGAATTTTTCTCCGTCCAGAAGATGGGGATTAAATGGAATGTGGGCCACCGGTTTTTTATCAGGATGATAATGCTTATGGGTAGGAGGAATCACAAGAAATAGTTTTTCTTCATAAAGGATTTCATAGACAATTTCTTGATTAAATATAGGAAGCATGTTTAAACATATATCAATCTTCCCCTCTAAAAGCAAAGATTCCATATTATTCGCAGATTCCTCAACCAGTTCAATTTCAATCCCAGGATAATTTAGAATAAAATCAGGCAAAATATTGTAGAGGGTATGAGAGCCTAATATTGGGTTTATGCCAAGCTTTAGCTTCCCTTTTTCCATGTTAGAGATAGACTCAATTTCGTGGTGTAATTTTATATAGGTCTGCTCTATTTCATTCATATAGGATAGATATCGTTCCCCAGCATATGTTAACGTCAAAGGATTTACTTTCCTGTTTACTAACTCAATTCCAAGTTCATCCTCCAAATTCTTAATGTATTTGCTAAGGTATGGCTGTGATAAATATAAAGCCTTTGCAGCGTGTGAGAAGTTTCCGTATTCAGCAATTGACTTTAAATACTTTCCAGAAAGGTCTTTCATCTTTCTCAAGTCTCCTTATATAACCTAATTGTCATATTTACTATTTCTAATAGAATAGTGATATGTTATTTAGCTTCAAAATATTATTATAACAAAATGAGCAATTTATAACCTGTCGGGTATACAATCCATAACCTTATTAGTATTTCTAAATGTGAATAATTTGTGACATACTATAGTGGAATAGTTAAAGAAAAGAATATTGGGGGGAACAGAGATTATAAGGCCAATGAAATCATCCCTAATATTTATCTATAAAAAATAGTAATATTAGGAACCGATCTATAAATGTGGTCATTTAATTTAGTTTACTTTTTTAACTAATTATCTTGAATTTAAGATTTATGATTTCAAGATAATGTTTTAGGGTTGAGAGACACCTACCATGTAAGAAAAATAAGGGGAAGATAATTATGGAGATCATTCAAGTTATAGGTATAGTTATTGCCATTATGCTAATCATTTATGGAGCAATGAAAGGCTTTAGTATTCTAATTGTTGCTCCGATTGCTTCCATTATAGTGATAGTAACCAACCAAATGGAGCTTTTTTCATCCTTAATAGGCAAAGAGAGCTCTTACATGACAGGACTTACTGGATTTATCATTAATTTTTTTGCTGTATTTCTGTTAGGAGCGATTTTAGCGCAGTATATCGATAAGAGTGGGGCTGCTCAATCGATTGCGCAAAAGATTTTAGAAAAAACAGGAACAGAAAAACCGTTTCCCGTATTAGTGGCACTATTAATGATTACAGCCATTTTAACGTATGGAGGAGTAAGTTTATTTGTCGTTATATTTGTACTTATTCCGCTTGCAAAACCATTATTTAAGCAATTAAATATTGCGTGGAACTTAGTAACCATTCCTATACAGGTCGGTTTAGGTACATTTACGATGACGATGTTACCTGCTACACCATCTATTCAAAATGTTGTTCCGACGGCATATCTTGGTACAACCCTTACGGCGGCACCGATGTTAGGGATTATTGGTGCGGTTGTAGCGATTGCATTTGGTCTATGGTATATGAGATTCACGCTAAATAAAAGTTTGGCAAATGGAGAAACATTTGCTGATTTTAATGTGAAAGATTCAAATGAAGAACTAAAGAAGGAGATCCCTTCCTTTATTGTAAGTATCATTCCGATTGTGCTATTGATTGCGGTAATTATCGTCGGTAGTGCTTTAAAAGTACCAAATATAATTGTCATCGGATTAGCAACTGCTGTTATTGTCTCAGCTATTTTATTTAAAAAATATATTCCAAGTCAAAAAACAGTGATTAATGAAGGCGCAAGTGGTTCTATTATGCCTGTATTCTTCACATCATCAGCCGTAGCTTTTGGTGTGGTTATCACAATTGCACCTGGATTTAAGTATATATCTGACTTTATTTTAAACATTCCAGGTAATCCGCTTATCAGCTTATCTGTTGCTTCTGCCCTTTTTGGCGGAATTACTGGGTCTGCTTCAGGGGCACTAGGCATCGTTATGGAAGCTTTCGGCCAAAGTTACCTTGCGATGGGGCTTAGTCCTGATGTCATCCATAGGGTATCAGCAGTTGCATCATCAGTCATTACACTAATGCCACATAATGGTGCAGTATTAACCTTCTTAGCTTTAACAGGACTTACTCATCAAAATGGCTTTAAGTATCAATTTATCGCAGTAACGGGTGCTAATTTACTGGCTTTAATCGCGGTTATAATCGCAGCTATTATTATCTATTGATATTTGATATTTGAAAAACTTCCATATAAGGAGGTGAATCAATAGAGAAATGTTAACAAAAACTAAATTAGCTACTCATACATTTTTACTACATTATTTCTTTTAAAAACTTTTATATATTTGGGGGAATTAAAAATGACAACTCAAAAAGAACGTACAGTAATCGTAACAGGTGCAGCTCAAGGAATCGGCTATGCTATCGCAGAGGAATTTGTAAAAAACGGTGACTTTGTTGCCATCTTTGATTTAAATGAAGAAGCAGCAAATGGTGCGGCTGAAAAATTAGGAAATGCAAAAGGATACAAAGCAAACGTAGCAAATCAAGAAAGTGTGAAAACTGCAGTTGAACAGGTTATTGCAGACCGTGGAACAGTAGATGTATTAGTAAACAACGCAGGCCTTCAGTTTATTTCACCTACTGATGAATTCCCAGAAGAAAAATGGGATCTAGTGGTAGATGTTATTTTAAAAGGGACATTTTTAGCAACGAAACATGTACTTCCTGCAATGAAGAAGCAAAAATATGGTCGTATCATTACAATTTCTTCAGGACACGGTAGAAGACCTGATAAATATAAATCTGCATATGTTGCAGCAAAATATGGACAAATTGGGTTTACAAATGTAGTTGCAATGGAAAATGCTGAATACGGTATTACAGCTAATTCAATTTTACCTGGACCAACTCGTACAAACTTAATTGAAAAACAATTACCGGTACTTGCAGAAAAAGATGGAACTACAGTAGAAGAAGCATTGAAAACACATATTCTTGGTAGCCAATGGTTAGGACGTTTACTTGAACCTTCAGAAATTGCAGCTACAGCTCTTTTCTTAGCTTCTGATGGTGCATCCGCGATTACTGGCGAAGCACTTGGTGTTACAGGCGGGGAATAATCGGATACGTATATAACGATATATATATTAAAGGTCTGGTGAGATTTCATCAGACCTTTTTAATAACCCTGATATTATCTTGTGCTGTTTGGAGAATATTTAATTGTTTTGTCATTTAGAAAAAATATCTTGAATTCGAGACATTTTTATTGAGTTGTTATCAATTGAGTGGTAAAGTGATAATAACGAAAGGGAGTGACACAACGCTATGCAAAAAAATACGCGTGGTTCACTAATCTGGTTGAGGCTGACTAGATTTACACACCAAAGTAATTTGTTATCAAATGATTTTTTAAAGAAGTTTGATTTAACGACTGCTCAATTTGATGTATTAATGCAAATTTCGACATACGAGCCATTAACTCAAAGTGAGCTGGCCGAGAAAGTTACGGTGACACAGGGCGGTATTTCGCGCATGCTGACTCGCCTTGAAAAAGAAGGGCTCATTGAACGAAAGCAAGATTGGAAGACGAAAACAATTTTGTTAACTAAAAAGGGCCGTGAAAAACTAGATCATGCGTTTGAAGCCCAGCTTGAATTTCAGTCCTCATTCTTTGATGAATGTTTATCTAAGGAAGAACAAAAAATTTTGTATACGCTCATGTCACGTGTACAAAAAAATAGCGAAAAAAAGAAAATGCAGACCAGATAATTTTTTTGCCATATCACTTGACTAGTAAAATGATAAAAGGAGAGAGTACCTATGTATACAATTCCAGGGCATCATCATATTTCAATGATTACAAAGGATGCAAAACAAAATAACCATTTTTATCGTGAGGTTCTCGGACTACGACGTGTGAAAATGACAGTAAATCAGGATGATCCATCGATGTATCACTTATTTTATGGAGATAAAACTGGAAGTCCTGGTACAGAGCTATCATTTTTTGAAATTCCTCCAGTGGGGAGGACGCATCGAGGCACAAATGCCATCACTCGAATTGGTTTGCTTGTGCCAACCCAAAGTAGCTTAACCTTTTGGAAAAAGCGTTTTGAAGAATATGGTGTACAACACAGTGAAATCACAACATATGCAAACAAGGCAGCCTTGCATTTTGAAGATGAAGAAGGTTTGCGTATGGTGTTACTAGTATCAAACGGTGAAAAAGTTGAACACTGGGATACATGGGAAAAGTCAAATGTGCCAGAAGAACACCAAATTCAGGGAATGGGTTCAGTGGAGATGACTGTTCGCAGACTTGATAAATTAGCAAGAACCCTTACAGAGATGTTTGGTTATGTAAAAATTTCACGAACAGAAGATGAAGCCATTTTCCAATCCATCCAAGGCGAAGTTTTTGGAGAAATCGTTGTGAAATTTTTAGATGGACCTACTGAACGACCTGGACGCGGAAGTATTCATCATTTAGCAATTCGTGTTAAAGATGAAACGGAGCTTGCCTACTGGGATGAACAGGTTCGAGCACGTGGCTTCCATACATCTGGCATTGTGGATCGCTTCTACTTTAAGAGCTTATATTTCCGCGAATCCAATGGTATCTTATTTGAAATTGCTACAGACGGACCAGGTTTCACAATTGATGGTGATATTGAAACGCTAGGTGAAACATTAGATCTTCCACCATTTTTAGAAAATCGACGTGTTGAAATCGAAGAAAATTTAAAACCAATTGAGGAGGATTAACTATGGAAAAATACCGCATCGATCCAACAAAAGGCATTGAATTTGGACTATATTCTTTGGGGGATCACATACCTAACCCCCTAACAGGTGAGCGAATTTCTGCACAACAACGAATCAATGAACTTATAGAGGCAAGTAAATTAGCAGAACAAGCAGGTATTGACGTATTTGGCGTTGGCGAAAGTCACCAAACGTATTTCACCACACAAGCGCATACCGTTGTTTTAGGTGCCATTGCCCAAGCGACAAAAAAGATAAAAATTGCAAGCTCAGCAACTGTACTAAGTGTTTCTGACCCTGTGCGTGTGTACGAGGATTTCGCCACAATTGATTTAATTTCAGATGGTCGTGCAGAAATCGTTGCTGGTCGCGGGTCTCGTGTAGGTGCCTATCACCTGCTTGGCGTTGATTTACAGGATTATGAGGAAATCTTTGAAGAGAAATTAGAACTGCTGAAAAAAATTAATGAAGATCAGCGAATTAATTGGCAAGGTGAATACCGTCCACCACTACAAAATGCAGAAATTCTGCCGCAACCAAAAAATGGCTCGCTTCCAATTTGGCGTGCTGTAGGTGGTCCACCTGCAAGTGCCATTAAAGCAGGTTACATGGGTATCCCGATGATGCTGACGACATTAGGTGGCCCAGCTATCAACTTTAAGCCTTCTGTTGATGCATATCGTGAAGCAGCTGAACGCAGTGGCTATGATCCAAAGACTTTACCTATTGCAACAACAAGCTTATTTTATGTAGCAGATACAACACAAGAAGCGTTACAAGGAATGTACCCACATATTAATGGGGGATTCCAAGCGATTCGTGGTAGTGGCTATCCAAAGCAACAATTTGCTCAAGCACCAGATACTCGTGATGCATTAATGGTTGGTAGTACACAGCAGATTATCGAAAAAATGCTTTACCAATATGAGCTTTACGGTATGCAACGTTTTATGGCGCAAATTGACTTTGGTGGGGTACCTTACGAAAACATCATGAAAAATATTGAAATCATTGGGAACGACATCATTCCTACGATCAAAAAATATACAGCAAAATAAAAAGGAGAGAGCAACCTATGAAAATCGTAGCACTAGCAGGCTCAATTGTTGGCTCGAAAACAAAAACTGCAATGCTTAAAACTGTGGAAATACTTGAGCAAAAATTCCCGGAACATGAAGTCAAACTTCTTGATTTAGCCGATAATAAATTGGAATTTAGTGATGGCCGTAATTACTTCGAATATGAAGGAGATACAAAATATGTAACAGAGACGGTTATGTCAGCAGATGCCATTATTATTGGGACACCAACCTTCCAAGCCTCCATTCCAGCAACGTTAAAAAACATCTTCGACCTACTGCCCGTTAATGCTTTTCGCGATAAGGTCGTAAGTGTTGTCGTCACAGCTGGTACAGCGAAGCATTATTTAATGGTCGAGCAACAATTAAAGCCAATTTTGGTGTATATGAAAGCTCAAATCGTTCCAACATATGTATTTATCGAAGAAAAAGACTTCTTACGCAAAGAAATCATTAACGATGATATACTTTTCCGCTTAGATCGGTTAGTGGATGACACAGTCCAGACATATCATGCAGTGGATTTGATAAGAAAGGCTAAAGAGGAAGAATACGGTTTTTAACTTTATCAATTTGAGGTGAAACGAGTGGCTGAATTTAGTAGTTTAGTAAAAGCAAGACGATCAGCAAGTAATTTCTTGCCTGATCATCCAATAACAAAAGAAGAGTTAGACGAAATTTTTGGATTAGTAAAGTTTGCTCCAACAGCTTTCAATCTACAACATGCTCACTATGTTGTTATTACAAACCCAGAGGTTAAAGAGAAGATAAGAACGGCGGCATATGGTCAATATAAAGTACATTCATCTTCTGCAGTCATTATTGTAACAGGGGATACTAATGCCTATCGAGACGCTTCAAAAATAAACGAGGGACTCCTGATGTTAGGAATCCTCAACAAACAGGAATATGATCACGAGATTGAAGATATTACTTCATTATATACAAGTAGAGGTGAAGTGTTTCAAAAAGATGAAGCCATTCGGAATGCTTCGCTTTCTGCGATGATGTTTATGCTCGCAGCTAAAGATAAAGGCTGGGATACTTGTCCGATGATTGGGTTTGATCAACAGGCCGTAAAGGAAATATTAAATATTAGTCCTGAACAAGAAGTGGTTATGATGATAACGATTGGAAAAGAAAAGGTGTCTAGCCGAAGACCAAGGGGATATCGTAAACCAGTTGCGGAGCTTGTTAGCTACATTGAATAGGGACTTCAAGGAATTGGGAAAACTCTCACTGTTTAAACGGTGAGAGTTTTTTTAAAAAATAATATCTTGAATTCAAGATATTATTCTTGACTATAAATAATATGAGAGTTATTATTGGTTACATAAAGTAACTTAGGTTACTAATAGTGACTTGTTATAAAAAGATATACAAAGTAAATATTTTTCAGATAGGAGTGAATCATATGGTTGAGGTAACCTTGAACCTTGAATATAAAGGCAAAAAATATCTAACCAACGTCATTGTTAAGAAAGGCACACCTCAAAGTCAAATATTCCGTATCGCGGAAGAGCAAATTAAGAAACAATGGCAAAATTAAAATAAAAGTGGAATCTCCAGATAGGAAAGGAGTAAGTATCCTTTGAATGAGAAAAAAGAAGTTGGAGAAAAAGCTTTAGATTATATAAAAGATGGAATGGTAGTTGGTCTAGGGACTGGAACGACTGTGTTCTATACCCTTACTAAACTTGGAGAACTCGTTCGAAATGGACTTTCGATTAGAGGAATTCCTACATCAAAACAAACTGAAAAACTAGCTAAGGAATTCGGAATCCCACTTATTTCATTTAGTGAGGTTAAACAAATTGATGTTGCTATTGATGGCGCTGATGAGGTAGATCCTGAATTAAATCTCATCAAAGGGGGCGGTGGTGCCCTGTTACGGGAAAAAATCATCGCACATGCAGCTAAGAAGTTTATTGTAGTTGCTGACCCGGATAAAAATGTTGCTAAATTAGGTTCTTTCCCATTACCAGTTGAAGTCTTACCTTTTGGTCTTGAACTGACAAAGAAAAAGATACAAGAACTTGGGCTTATCCCCGATTTAAGACAAGTTCAGGGAGATCCATTTAGAACGGATAATGGTAACTATATTTTTGACTGTCGTTTACCGGATAAGACGGATCTTAAAGAATTGGAAAGAGAGCTTAACCTAATACCTGGCGTTATTGAGAATGGGTTATTTCTCGGAAAGACTGATATCTACATTACTTTAGATCGTGATAAGAATAACTCTATTGTAGTCAGACATAGAAACAATGAGTAAATGATTTACAACAATAGAATGAATCTTACTACCTGATTTACATGTACTAGGAGGACTTAAATTGGAATCGATGACTTTTGTATTATTTGGCTCAACAGGTGATTTAGCAAAAAGAAAGATTTTTCCTGCTCTGTACAACCTGTTTATTGATAATAAATTACCACAACCTATATCAATAATTGGTCTTGGACGAGCTGAACTTTCTCAAAGAGACTTTCAAGACAAAGTGAAAGAATCCATCTTTTCTTTCTCGCGTCGTCTTGAACATGATCCTGATGATCTAGAGGGATTTCTGGATTCATTTCGATATCTGGCACTCGATGTTACCAATAAACAAGGGTATAAACCATTACTCGATCTGGTTAAGCAACGAGAAGCAGAACTGAAAATAAAGGAAAACCGAGTATTTTATCTTTCAGTAGCTCCAGAATTTTTCGACGTTATTGCTTTAAACATCAAAGAGAGCGGGCTTGGTAATACAACTGGCTGGAAACGATTGATGATCGAAAAACCATTCGGGCATGATCTCGGGTCAGCTCGTGAATTAAATGAAAAACTAAGCGGTGCATTTGAGGAAGAAGAAATCTATCGGATTGACCATTACTTAGGAAAATCAATGGTTCAGAACCTTGAAGCTCTTGAATTTGCAAATCCAATCCTACAATCCATTTGGAACAAGGATCACATTGCGAATGTTCAAATCACAGCGAGTGAAACAGTCGGTGTTGAGACAAGAGCAGGCTATTACGATCAAGCTGGAGCAATTCGTGATATGGTTCAAAATCATATGCTACAAATGTTAATGATGACAGCCATGTCCTTACCTAAAAAGATGAATGCATTGGAAATTCGAAATGAAAAACGTAAGGTAATGGAAGCGATTCGTCCATTGAATAAAGAAGATGTTCACCTGAATATCATTCGCGGGCAATATGGGCTAGGGGAGAGTAATGGTAACCAGGTTCTAGGGTATAGAGACGAACCGGGAGTAAATCTTTCTTCCAAAACAGATACATTTATCGCAGCACGTATCTTGATCGATAATCCATTCTGGAAAGGTGTACCTTTTTATATCCGAACTGGGAAAAGAATGAAGGAAAAATCAACTCGTATCGTCATTGAATTTAAAAACACATTGAATTCACATTATGAAAATACGAATCAAGAAATTGGGCCAAATTTATTAATAGTTGAAATCAGTCCCAATGAAAATATCTCTCTTCAGTTAAATAGTAAAAACCCGACTAATAATGGGAATATCGAGCCTGTCCGAATTGAATTTTCAAGTGAAGCTACAGGAAGTGAAATACCGGAAGCATATGAAAGAATCATTCATGATGCTTTCATTGGAGATTCAACATTCTTTGCGCATTGGAAGGAAGTTGAGTTGTCTTGGGAGTGGGTTCAACCAATCCTTGATGCATTTGAAGAAGACCTTGTTCCACTACATGAATACCAGTCAGGTTCAAATGGTCCAATGGCATCCGATTTATTGTTAGAAGAGCATGGATTTAAATGGTGGTTAGATGAAAGAATTGAAAAGCAAGAAGCCAAAGAATTAGTAGAAATGAAATAAAGAAATTCAGGGGGAAACCATGACACAAAATATTGAGAACTTAGCCGTTACAACAATACGAACTTTATCTATTGATGCTATCAATTCAGCAAACTCCGGTCACCCAGGATTGCCAATGGGCGCAGCACCAATGGCCTATGCATTATGGTCAAAACATATGAACCATAATCCTGAAAATCCAAAATGGTTTAACCGTGATCGATTTGTTTTATCAGCCGGACACGGATCTAGCTTATTATACAGTTTACTTCATTTAGCAGGGTTTAACGTCACTATTGATGACTTAAAGAACTTCAGAAAATTAAACAGTAAAACGCCGGGACATCCTGAATTTGGCCATACTTCTGGTGTAGAAGCGACAACAGGACCATTAGGACAAGGGATTGCTAATGCTGTTGGAATGGCGATGGCAGAGGCACATCTTGCAGCGAAATTTAATAAAAAGAATTACCCTGTCATTGATCATTATACATATGCTTTAGTAGGTGACGGAGACCTCATGGAGGGGATATCCTATGAGGCTATGTCAATGGCTGGACATATGAAACTAGGTAAATTAATCGTCCTATATGATTCAAATGATATTTCCCTTGATGGTGATTTGAACGTTTCTTTTTCTGAAGATATTGAGAAAAGAGCAGAATCTGCTAAATGGCACTATATAAGAGTGGAAGATGGAAATGATCTAGAAGCAATCTCAAACGCAATCAACCTAGCAAAAGAAAATCCCCATCAACCAAGCATTATTGAGGTCAGAACGATTATTGGGTATGGAAGTCCGAAAGTAGCGGGTAGCAATAAAGCACATGGCGCACCGCTAGGGCTTGAGGAAGCAAAGGCAACGAAGCAAGCTTATGGATGGGAATATGAAGAGGACTTCTTTGTTCCAGAAAACGTGAAAGCTCACTTTGAGGATTTAAAGAATAAGGGAATAGATGTTGAGGAAAAATGGAATGATTTATTCCGTTCGTATCAACAAGAATACCCAGAATTAGCTGTCCAACTAACGGATGCGATACAAGGAAAAGTTCTAATTGATGCAAACGACATTTTAACCTTTGAAACAGGTAAAGGTGTTTCCACCCGTGTCGCTAGTGGAGAAGCGATTAACCATTACGTAAAATCAGTTCCTGCCATTTTTGGAGGAAGCGCAGACCTGTCTGGATCTACTATGACAGACATTAAGGGAGAACAAATTTTTGCGGTAGAATCCTATGGTGCTCGAAATGTGTACTTTGGTGTAAGGGAGCACGCAATGGGTGCAGCTGCAAACGGTATGGCCTATCATGGTGGGGTGAAGCCTTTCGTAAGTACATTCTTTGTATTTAATGATTATCTTCGTCCGTCTATCCGTCTGGCAGCACTTTCGAAACTTCCAGTCACATATGTATTTACACATGACTCAATTGCTGTAGGTGAGGATGGTCCTACACATGAGCCAGTTGAACATTTAGCAGCGCTTCGTTCAATTCCTGGGCTTACAGTGATAAGACCAACTGATGCTAACGAAACAGCAAGTGCTTGGGCATATGCTCTTCAACAGACGGAAGGCCCAGTTGCGTTGATTTTAAGTCGTCAAAACCTACCGGTATATAACGAAACAAGAGCAAATCTAGAAAATGTTTCAAAAGGGGCTTATATTCTAACTGAAACAAATTCAGCTCCAGAGGTTATTCTAATTGCGACAGGCTCTGAAGTGTCATTAGCCGTAAGTACAAAAGAAGAGCTTGAAAAAGAAAACAGATCTGTTCGAGTAGTAGCAATGCCAAGCTGGGAATTATTTGATAAACAACCATCTGATTATAAAGAAGCCATACTTCCATCATCCATTTCAAAACGAATTGCAATCGAATCTGGGATCTCAATGGGATGGGAACGATTTGTTGGTACGGAAGGAAAAATCGTATCAATTGAATCATTTGGTGCTTCGGGAGCAGGATCTGAAGTTATGGAACAGTTTGGTTTTACTACTGAAAACGTAATTCAAATAACAAAAAATCTATTACACTCTTAAAAATACAACATTATTGGAGGAATACAGCATGAAAATTGGATTAATAGGTTTAGGAAAAATGGGTTTAAACTTAGGACAAAATCTTATCGATAATAATCACGAAGTAGTGGCATATGATGTGAACCCAAGTGCTGTGGATGAAATGAAGAAATATGGAGCTTCTGGGGTATCAAGCTATAAAGAACTAGTTGAGTCATTAGAGAAGCCAAGAATTATCTGGATTATGGTCCCCCATTCAGTTGTAGATTCTGTCATTGATGAAGTCGCACCATTTCTAGAGAAAGATGATATTGTGATTGAAGCTGGAAATTCTCACTATAAGGAATCTATCCAACGCTATAATGATTTAAAGAAAATTGGCGTACGATTCATGGATGCTGGTACTTCAGGCGGAATGGAAGGGGCACGAAATGGTGCTTGCTACATGATCGGAGGCGATCCGGAGGCGTGGGAACAGGTTGAACCTATTTTCAAAGATACAGCTGTAGAAAATGGTTTCTTGTATGCAGGAAAAGCAGGAAGCGGCCACTTCTTAAAAATGGTTCATAATGGCATCGAGTATGCAATGATGGCTGCGATAGGAGAAGGTTTCGAAGTGTTGGAGAAAAGTGAGTTTGATTATGATTATGAAAAAGTAGCAAGAGTGTGGAATAACGGTTCCGTTATTCGTTCTTGGCTCATGGAATTAACAGAGAATGCATTTTCAAAGGACGCTAAATTGGATGAAATCCAAGGAATCATGCACTCTTCAGGTGAGGGGAAATGGACCGTTGAAACAGCTTTAGATTTACAAACAGCTACTCCAGTTATTGCGATGTCGCTATTGATGCGCTACCGCTCATTAGAAAATGATACTTTTACAGGGAAAGTTGTAGCCGCATTACGAAATGAATTTGGTGGACATGCTGTTGTAAAAAAATAATGTAAATGGGGGAAATGAAAAATGAAATTCTTTATAGATACTGCTAACCTAGATGATATTAAAAAAGCGTACAAAATGGGTGTTTTATCTGGTGTCACAACAAACCCATCACTTGTTGTAAAAGAAGGCGTAAAATTCGAAGACCGCATCGCCGAAATCCTTCAAGCAGTGCCAGAAGTAGAAAGTGTATCTGCAGAGGTTTCTCCAAGTGCCGAAACTGCTGAAGAAATGATAGCTGAAGCGGAAGAGCTTCTAAAAATAAACGGTGGTGACAAAAACATCACAATCAAAGTACCAATGACTGTAGCTGGATTAGAAGCAACTCGTTATCTTTCTAAAAAAGGTGTTAAAACGAACGTTACATTAATTTTCACAATGAACCAAGCTCTATTAGCAGCTCGTGCTGGGGCAACATATGTATCCCCATTCTTAGGTCGTCTTGATGACATTTCTGAAGATGGTGTACAGCTTGTTGAAAGAATCGCTGAGCTATTCCGTGTTCACAACCTAGATGCTCAAATCATTGCTGCATCTGTAAGACACCCAGACCACGTTACTCGTGTAGCATTGGCTGGTGCTCATATCGCAACTATTCCGTACTCTGTAATTGAGCAACTTACTAAGCACCCACTTACAGATCAAGGCCTTGAAAAATTTGCTGCTGATTGGAAATCTGCACTGTAAAAAATGTTTGAAGACATTACAACTAGAATAGAGGGATTCTATTTACGGTAGTCCCTCTCTACATAAATTTTAGGAAGAATAGGAGAAATATATATGTCTATTACTTTTGATTATTCTAATGCGTTATCATTCATGCAGGAGCATGAGGTTGAATATTTAAGTGAATTTGTAAAGGTAGCACATGATATGCTTCATGAGAAAAGAGGACCAGGTTCTGACTATCTTGGTTGGGTTGAATTACCGTATAACTATGACAAAGAGGAATTTGCTAGAATTAAAGCAGCTGCTGAAAGAATTCGTAGCAATTCAGATGCTTTGGTTGTAATCGGAATTGGTGGTTCATACCTTGGTGCAAGGGCTGCAATCGATGCGCTCTCACATACATTCCATAACCAAATGGATGACAAAACAGAGATTTATTATGTTGGACAAAATATAAGTGCTACATATATTTCACACTTATTTGATGTACTTAAGGATAAAGATATTTCAGTTAACGTTATTTCAAAATCTGGTACAACAACAGAGCCTGCAATTGCTTTTCGTATCTTCCGAGAGTATATGGAGAAAAAGTATGGAAAAGAAGAGGCGAGAAAACGTATCTACGCAACAACAGATCGTGCAAAAGGTGCTTTAAAAACTCTTGCAGACGAAGAAGGGTATGAAACCTTTGTTATCCCTGATGATGTTGGCGGCCGATACTCCGTATTAACAGCGGTAGGGTTATTGCCGATTGCTACAGCGGGGCTAGATATTGATAAAATGATGGCCGGTGCTGCAGCTGCAGCAGAAAAATATAGTAATCCTAACTTGGCCGAAAACCAAAGCTATCAGTATGCAGCAGTTCGAAACGCACTTTATCGAAAAGGGAAATCTATAGAACTATTGGTTAACTTTGAACCATCTTTACATTACGTATCTGAATGGTGGAAACAATTATTTGGAGAGAGTGAAGGGAAAGACCAAAAAGGACTTTACCCAGCTTCAGTTGACTTCTCTACTGATCTGCATTCGATGGGACAATATGTTCAAGAAGGTCGCAGGGACCTTCTTGAAACAGTTGTAACTGTAAAAGAACCTAAGCTTGATATTACGATTGGTGAGGAAGCGGCTAACCTAGATGGCTTAAACTATCTAGCTGGAAAGACAATGGACTATGTGAACAAGAATGCAGCACAGGGTACGGTATTGGCCCATGTGGATGGAGGCGTCCCTAACCTGTCTGTAGAGCTCGATAGACTAGACGAATTTACATTTGGAGAGATGGTTTACTTCTTTGAAAAGGCTTGTGGAGTTAGTGGTTTATTAATGGGCGTAAATCCATTTGATCAGCCTGGAGTAGAAGCATATAAAAAGAATATGTTTGCGTTATTAGGTAAACCTGGCTATGAAAAAGAAAGAGCTGAATTGCTAGAGCGTATTTCTAAGTAGGGTGACTATATAAGAGGATGCTATATATCTGTGTATTGCATCCTCTTTTCTATGTCAAAAAAAATACTGCTTGATCAAGCAAGCAGTAAGAGTTTAATCATCATAACCAGTTATTAGCCCAATCCTCAACAGTTTTTAATGCCTTTCCCAATTCATGTCCCTTTTTTGTTAGTGAATATTCCGTTCGTACGGGACGATCCGTAATCACGTTTCGAAGGACTAATCCGCAATCTTCAAGTTCTTTTATCCGTTCGTTAAGCATTCTTTTACTTAAATCAGGAATCGAGGAATGTATTTCACTAAATCGTTTTGGTTCCTCCATTAAGGTATGAATGATCAACCCCATCCATTTTTTTCCGATCATATGATATAATTCTTCAACCTTTGAGCATTCTCTTTCTTGAATAACTTTATCTATCATGACTATACACCTCCTATATCAGTAATCATCTATATACACAAAAAGTAACAAGGTAATGTAATGTTTAATAAAATTATATCCTAAATAGACCATTATAAAAAGGGAATATTATGAATGAATTGTGACAATATTAAAGGGATAATAGTAATGAAACTATAGAAAAATAATAAGCTGCTAGTTATTTATATTTATAGTTACTTGTTGACTAAAAGTAACCAATATTGTAATATAGGTTACATAAAGTAACCTAAAGTTTTCACCCAATAAATACACTAGGGGAGATTGATAATGATGCAAATATTAGACGCAAAAATGATTGATACCAAGTCGGGATTGGAAACGTATTTAGATATCCAAAAAAATGTCCATGTTGCCGATCTACACATCCCAACAGAAGACAGTCCTTTTTTCGATATTAAGATAGGAATTGAATATTATCGTTTGATAGACCAGAACTATTATGATAGCCAGGTCAACTACTTTTGGATAAGAATACATCCAGAGATGAATACAATTGCTTTATTAGAACCTGAAATACAAAACATTTTTAGTATTAAAGATGTGAATGAAAGAGTGGCAACGAAAAAATTAATTGGTGAATGGTTAATTAACACAAATGCTTTTAAATCTTCAATAAAAAATCTGATTGAAGAAAAGAAATCTGAAAATGTGGTAACAGAAAAAGACATTCGAGAAACATTACGCACCATTGAATTATTAGAAAAGACACTTGAACTGAAAACAGAGGATATATTAAAGGCTGAAGTCAAAAAAGCTAGTTAGTTATTGACACATGCTTTTTAATATATTACAATTATCTTGAATTCGAGATATTTTAATTAAAGATTCTTTTGAGGAGGTGCAATATGGCGAAAAAATGCTCAAACCAACCATTTTTAATTTTGATGCAAACATCTAGAGCGATCCAAGAAAGAATCAGAGACGATATGATGAAAAATAACTTAAGCATAACTGAATTTTCGGTTCTAGAAGTGCTTTTTCATAAAGGTAAACAAACCATTCATCAAATTGGAAAGAGCATATTGATTACAAGTGGTTCAATGACATATGTAATCGATAAATTAGAACAAAAAGGATTATTAAAGCGCAGTGCTTGTCCAGATGATCGACGAGCGATACATGTATCGTTAACGACTGCTGGAAGTGAATTGATGAATAGAATTATGCCTGAACATGAGGATTGTGTGGATAGTATTTTTGATTCACTAAATTCTCAGGAAGTAGATACTCTGATAGACCTACTAAAAAAAGTAAAAGAAAAGGTGGAAGATTAAAGGTCAATTTAGTATTGACATTTTTTTAGAAGTAATATCTTGAAATGAAGATACTTAAATTAAAGATAAAAGATAAGAATTGAATGATTTTAAAAACTGAAATTGAATTTATTAGATAAAAAAACGATTAATAGGAGTGAGACCAAAATGGGTAAACAGACAATGGGGATTCATCATATAACTGCAATAGTAGGTCACCCACAAGAGAATGTAGATTTCTATGCAGGTGTTTTAGGATTACGTTTAGTTAAAAAGACAGTGAATTTTGATGACCCAGGAACATATCATTTGTATTTTGGGAATGAAGGTGGAAAACCAGGAACAATTATTACATTTTTCCCTTGGGCAGGTGCTTATCAAGGAAGAATTGGTGATGGTCAAGTAGGTGTTACTTCTTATGTTGTACCTAAAGGAGCATTGGATTTCTGGGAGTCAAGATTAGAAAAATTTAATATTCCTTTCACTAAAATAAAGCGTTTTGGAGAAGAATATCTGGAATTCGATGATCCACATGGATTACACCTTGAAATCGTCGAGAGAGAAGAAGGAGAAATCAATAATTGGACATTCGGAGAAGTAACCCCTGAAGTTGCAATAAAAGGTTTTGGTGGAGCGACTTTGTTTTCATCCCATCCAGATAAAACTGCAGAATTACTAGAAAAAGTAATGGGTCTTGAATACGTAGATAAAGAAGCAGATTTTGTCCGTTTTCGTTCTTCAGCTGACATAGGAAATATCATAGACTTAAAGGTGGTTCCAACTGGAAGAGGACAAATGGGCGTTGGAACAGTTCACCACATTGCATGGAGAGCAATTGACGACAAAGATCAATTGGATTGGCAGAAATACGTTGCAGAAAATGGATATGGTGTAACCCCTGTACAAGACAGAAATTATTTTAATGCGATTTATTTTAGAGAACACGGAGAAATTTTATTTGAAATTGCAACAGATCCTCCTGGATTCGCACATGACGAATCACATGAAACAATGGGAGAACAACTAATGTTACCTGCACAGTATGAACAGTATAGAGAGCAACTCGAACATAGTTTGATTCCAATTCAGGTGAAAGAATTAGATTAATTAGCAAATTATGATGAATGGAGAGAATGAGATGCAAAAAACATCTGGTATCCATCATATAACGGCAATGGTCAACGATGCCCAAAGAAATATTGATTTTTATGCAGGTGTACTTGGACTTAGACTTGTTAAAAAAACCATAAATTTTGATCGACCAGAGGTATATCATCTGTACTTTGGAAATGAAACTGGAGATCCAGGAACCGTTATTACCTTTTTTCCATGGCCCAAACAGCTAAAAGGTCGAATTGGAATGGGGCAAGTAGGGGTTACAAGCTACTCTATACCTACCGGATCATTGGAATTTTGGGAAGAACGTTTGCAAAAGTTCAGTATTGATTTCACGTCATCCATCCGCTTTGGAGAAAGATATGTAACATTTAAAGATCCAGACGGTCTTGAACTTGAACTAATTGAAAGAAAAGAAGGACCAACTAATCATTGGAGTTTTGGCGGGATAAAAGTCGAGAATGCAATAAGAGGTTTTGCTGGAGCAACATTACTTTCCGCACAACCCAATAAAACGGCAGAAGTACTTGAGAATGTATTAGGTCTAACATGTATTGGTGATGAAGAGGGTTTTCTTCGATTCAAGTCCGATGGCTTACTAGGAAATGTCATTGATATTAAGTTAACCCCTTCAGTTAGGGGCCTTATGGGAGCAGGAACAGTTCACCATATCGCATGGAGAGCAAAGGATGAAGAGGATCTTCTCCGATGGAGAAAGCTCCTTCAAGAAAAAGGCTATTATCCAACAGAAGTAAGGGATCGACAATATTTCAAAGCTATTTAATTTCACGAAGAGGGAGGCATTCTTTTTGAAATAGCAACAGACCCACCTGGGTTTTCGGTAGATGAGTCAAATGTTGAACTAGGTGAAAAACTTATGCTTCCTGCATGGCTTGAGTCAAAACGAGAAGAATTAGAAGCAACCTTACCACCTGTTAAGGTTCGCGTATTGGAAGGAGAGAAATAATGAAACACATATTTAACAAGGGTAAAAATCCTGAAAAACCTACATTGTTATTACTTCACGGTACGGGAGGTAACGAATTAGATTTGTTACCTCTCGCAGGAAGAATAGATGATGAAGCATCCGTATTAAGTGTTCGTGGCAATGTCTTGGAAAATGGTATGCCTCGATTCTTTAGAAGATTAGCAGAGGGTGTTTTTGATATAGAAGACCTTATTTTCAGAACAAAAGAATTGAATGAGTTTCTTGATGAAGCTGCGGTGAAATATGAATTTGATCGAAATAACATCTTAGCAATTGGATATTCAAATGGAGCAAATATAGCAGCTAGTCTATTGTTTCACTATCAAGATGCATTAAAAGGGGCGATTCTTCATCACCCCATGGTTCCTCGAAAAGGGATGGATCTTCCAGACCTAACTGGAACATCCATCTTTATCGCTGCGGGGACAAACGATCCAATTTGTTCGCCAATGGAATCAGCTGAATTAAAATCTATTCTTGAAAATGCACATGCAAATGTAGAAATTCATTGGGAAGATAGAGGCCATCAGTTGACGGTAACGGAAGTAGAAGCTGCTGCACAATGGTATAAAGATTTATAACTAAAATAGATTTATGGAGGAAGAAAGAATGGTACAAAAAAACGAAATTGGAGCACTTATTTTACGAATCACACTGGGAATACTCTTTCTAATACACGGGGTAGTGAAATTCCAAGGAGGAATTGAGAATACTGTCGGATGGTTTGAAAGTATTAATATACCTGGATTTATGGCATATGTTGTTGCTTTACTTGAAGTAATTGGGGGTATAGCGCTTATCATTGGATTTGCTACTAGACTTGTATCTATTTTAATTGCTCTATTAATGATTGGGGCAACACTTACAGCAAAACTTCCAGTTGGCTTACTAGGGAATGGCCAAATGGCAGGATATGAATTAGACTTAGCGTTTTTAGCTATAGCAGTTTACCTTGCAATTAATGGAAGTAAGCTATTATCCATAAGTCGTTTGTTATTTAACGAAGATTCAAATGAGATAAAAAGAGCCGCTTAAATGTAGAAGTACCCGTTGACCTATATAGAGTAGATGGAAATTGACAATTTTGGCTTTTTACTATATGTTTATCTTGAATTCGAGATATATAGAGGTGAGATAAATGATTCAAAGATATCCGGCAGCATCTAGGTACTCTGTTAAAAATGATTGGTTAGAGAGCAATCTTAGTTTTTCATTTGGTGAGTACTATGACGAGGAAAATATCCATTTTGGTCCACTTCGTGTTTTTAATGATGACACCGTACAAGCAGGAAAGGGATTTGGTATTCATCCGCACAGGGAAGCGGAAATTGTTTCGATTGTATTGCGTGGTCAACTAAAGCATGAGGACAGTCTTGGAAATAGTGGGATCTTACAATTTGGAAATGTTCAGCGTATGACTGCTGGAACTGGTTTACTCCATTCTGAAGTGAATCCTTCTCTAGAAGAGGAAGTAAGCTTTTTACAGCTCTGGTTCAAATCTACTGAAAAGCAATTATCTCCTTCCTATGAGGATATTACTTATAATCCTGATGATATGAGGAATAAATTGTTACCCATCGTTTCCACAGCTCCAACCAATGGAGCAGCGAAAATTCATAGCGATGTTACATTATACTTATCCAAACTGGATGCAGGAGAAGAGATCTTCTATCAACAAGAACAAGGAAGAAAGATGTATGTTTTTGTGATTGATGGGGTGCTTGTTTTAAACAATGACGTTGTTGTTGGAAAAAGAGACAGTGCACGTATAACTGAACTAAATGAACTCACGTTAAAATCAACAAAAGAAACCTTCTTTTTATTGATAGATTTGGGTGGTGCCTAATATGTTATTAATTCGTCATTCGATTGGAAGCCGACTCTTTTATCAAACAGAAGAATATGAGATTCATCCAGAGCAAGACAAGTGGGTCATATCTCTTAAAATTTCCGATGAAGGTGCCAAAGAGGTCATTAAATTTAAAGAGGAATTGAATCTGTTTGATGTCGAAGAGAACCAAAAGACTTGGTATTATTCATCAGATGGTAATGTTGAGTTTAGTATGGAAGAGTCTACAATTACGATTACTGCAGACCATAAAACTATCTATCCAGTTTAATAAAAGGTATACCACGAAGTGAAAAAACGATAATTGATAGAAATAATAATAACTTGAAAGGGTGCTTTGTAATGGCAAAAATCGGTATTATTCTAGGGAGTCTTCGAAAAGAATCTTTTTCAAAAAAAATCGCAAATAATGTAGCTTCATTGTTCCCGGAAGGATATGAAGCTGAAATTGTAGAGATTGGAAATCTAGCTTTGTATAATCAGGATTTCGATGATGAGAACAATGTACCAGCAGAGTATACTGCATTTCGCAACAAAATGAAGGAAATTGATGCTGTCTTGTTTATAACCCCAGAGTATAACCGCTCTGTACCAGCTGTCTTAAAGAATGCATTAGATGTGGGGTCTCGTCCTTATGGAGCAAGTGTTTGGGATGGAAAACCGGCAGCCATTATTAGCCAATCTCCAGGAAGTTTAAGTGCTTTTGGTGCAAACCATCATTTGCGACAATCTCCCAATAGTTCAACAACCTGAGGCGTATATTGGGAATGTTATTAGTTTATTGGATGATGAAGGTAAGATCAAGGATGAAGGAACGGTTGAGTTTTTACAATCCTTTGTGAATGCATTTGTTGATTTAATAAGAAGATATCAAAACTAATATTGATTACTTGAAAAAATTATTCGCTTCTCAACCCGAAGGTTTACCAATACTTCTTTGGTAGAACATCGGGTTTTTTTGTGTCCAGTTCAGTTCATTTTACATAAATCAAATTTTTTTGATTTATTAATTGCATTTTATTGGAATTTAAATTAAGATTTAAATATCAAAAAAGTTTGATGAAAGGAGGATATCAATGGAGGCAGTCAAACCAACATTTCAACAATATGAAAAAAAGTTTAAAGCCCTTGCTGATCAAAAGAGGCTAGAAATCATGTATGAGCTTTGTCAACGGGGTCAAACGTGTGTATGTGATTTAACAGAAACCTTTGGGATTTCACAATCAAAACTATCTTACCATCTTAAAATTTTATTAGATGCAAATTTAATTGTTAAACAAACAAAAGGAACATGGAGTTATTACGATCTAAATGAGAATGAAGTAAACGGCTTACTCTCTGAAGAACTTTGTTGTATTTTTAGAAAAACGGGCAATAAGGCAGCACAAAACAGCTGTTGCTAATTTTAACTTTTAAATCAATTTTTTTTGATATAGGGGAATAACATTTGGGAGGGCTTTTATATGAAATATGTTCACGTGGGAATTAATGTAACGGATTTGGAAAAGTCGATTGAATTTTATAAAAAGGTGTTTGGGGTCATGCCTGTTAAAACGAAAAATGATTACGCTAAATTCTTAGTAGAAGAGACAAGATTGAATTTTACGTTAAACGTGAAGAATGAAGTAAAAGGTAATCAAGTTAATCATTTTGGGTTCCAAGTTCATAACGCTGAAGAAGTCATTTTTCATAAAGAAAGATTAGAAAAAGAGGGATTCTTTGCTCGTGAGGAGATGAATACAACGTGTTGCTATGCGCTTCAAGATAAATTTTGGGTTACAGACCCAGATGGAAATGAGTGGGAGTTCTTTTATACAAAAGAAGAAAGTGATATGAAACAAGATGTAAAAGATACTTGTTGTGTTAGCTAAAAAAATCAATGGTTTTCCATATCAAATATAATTTACATCCAAGAATTTCATTCTGTTAATTGGAGGTTCAACTGTTGTCAACAACATTGGTATTAGCACTTATTATTTTTATTGCAACATTAATTTTAGTTATTTGGCAGCCCAAAGGTTTAAATATTGGCTGGTCTGCGTGTGGCGGAGCAATCATTGCTTTATTAGTAGGAGTTGTTGGATTTAGTGATGTCTTAGAAGTAATTGACATTACTTGGAACGCAACATTATCTTTTGTTGCAATTATCCTCATTTCATTACTATTAGATCAGATTGGTTTGTTCGAATGGGCTGCACTACATATGGCGAGGATTGCACAGGGAAATGGGATCAGGATGTTTGTCTATGTCAGTATTTTAGGTGCTATTGTTGCCGCTCTATTTGCTAATGATGGGGCTGCATTGATATTAACACCGATTGTCCTTGCGATGGTTCGGAATTTGAACTTCAAAGAAAAAATGGTGTTTCCGTTTATTATGGCAAGTGGCTTTATTGCCGATACCACTTCACTACCATTTATCGTAAGTAACCTAGTGAATATCGTATCTGCCGATTTCTTTGGAATTGGATTTCTTGAATATGCTTCGAGAATGATTATCCCTAACATCTTTTCGCTAGTCGCAACGATTGCAGTTCTACTTATTTACTTCAGAAAAAGCATACCTAAGACATACGACCTATCTAAATTAAGGCAGCCAGATGAGGCCATTAAAGACCAAAAATTGTTCCGCCTCTCATGGTTTGTTCTTGCGGTGTTACTAATTGGTTACTTTATTAGCGAATTTATTAATGTTCCTGTTTCCATCGTAGCAGGAATGATTGCAATCCTTTTTATTCTCATGGCTAGAAGAAGTGAAGCAGTTGATACAAAGGATGCTATTAAAGGAGCCCCTTGGAATATTGTCTTATTCTCGATTGGCATGTATGTAGTTGTTTATGGATTAGGAAATGCGGGACTTACTTCCGTCTTAGCAGGTCTGATTCAAAATGTGGCGGAGGAAGGATTGTTTATTGCTACTGTTTCAATGGGCTTTATCGCAGCACTATTATCTGCGGTTATGAATAATATGCCGACCGTTATGATTGATGCCTTGGCCATTGCAGAAACGAACACGTCAGGATTAATCCGGGAAGGTCTCATTTATGCAAATGTTATTGGTTCGGATTTAGGTCCTAAAATCACTCCAATTGGTTCGCTTGCCACTTTAGTATGGCTTCACATTTTATCCCAAAAAGGGGTGAAAATTTCGTGGGGAACGTATTTAAAAACAGGAATTGTCTTAACGATACCTATTCTATTAATAACGTTAATTGGGCTTTATATTTCACTACTATTTTTCTAAGGAGAATGAGTTATGGCAAAAAAAACGATCTACTTTCTATGCACTGGTAATTCTTGTCGAAGCCAAATGGCAGAGGGCTGGGCAAAACAATTCTTAAATCAGGATGAATGGGAAGTTAAAAGTGCAGGAATTGAAGCACATGGACTTAACCCTAATGCAGTAAAAGCAATGAAGGAAGTTGGAATTGATATATCAAACCAAACTTCGGATATCATCGATCCTGAAATACTTAACAACGCAGAACTAGCTGTTACCCTTTGTGGGGATGCCAAAGATAAATGTCCTGTTACACCGCCTCAAGTCAAACGAGAACACTGGGGATTTGATGACCCTGCAAAAGCAGTAGGAACGGAAGAAGAAAAATGGGCCGTTTTCCAACGTGTCCGTGATGAAATTGGTGAAAGAATCAAACGCTTTGCCGAAACTGGAGAATAGTCTAAATTTGATAGGAATAATATGGTCTTAAAAACTATTAAAATTCAGGGGGAGTTTGCATTGGATTTGAAAGTTGGAGATATCATTCGATTTGAACGGACATTTATAGAGGAAGATGTTGAATTATTTACAAAAGTATCCATGGATGAAGGGGATCACCATATGAACCCTGATGAACTCGGGAGAGTAGTGGTTCAAGGGTTGTTAACTGCTACCTTACCAACAAAAGTTGGTGGAGATTACAATGTATTGGCTCGTACAATGAATTTTGAGTTTTTTAGACCTGTCTTCACTGGGGATACCATTAGTTGTAAAGTAACGATCGAAAAATTGGAACGGAAAGATAATAATAGAATATCTATTATGGCAAGTTTCCTATGCATAAATCAAATGGAGAAACAAGTATTGAGCGGAAATTTTGCGGGAGTAATAGTAGGTTAACATTCACTTGATTTGCTTCGAGGGAGATTCCAGAAAAAATTAAAGGGGCAATCTTTTAATATGACAGTAAAAATGAAAAAATGTAATCTTGAAGATTTACAAACACTCCAAGAAGTAAGTATTGAAACCTTTAATGAAACCTTTAAGGAACAAAATTCACCTGAAAATATGAAAGCCTATTTGGAAAAGGCATTTAACTTGAAACAATTGGAAATGGAATTATCCAATACATCGTCACAATTCTTTTTTGTCCATTTTAATACCGAAGTCGCTGGATATTTGAAAGTCAATATCGATGATGCTCAGTCAGAAGAAATGGGTAATGAATCCCTTGAAATTGAGAGGATTTACATAAAGAATAAATTTCAAAAACATGGACTTGGTAAAGTGTTGTTTAATAAGGCGCTGGAAATGGCATTGGATTTTAATAAGAACAATATCTGGCTAGGCGTTTGGGAGAAAAATGCAAATGCTATTGCCTTCTATAAGAAAATGGGGTTTGTCCAAACAGGAGCCCATTCTTTTTATATGGGGGATGAAGAACAGACGGATTTTATTATGCTGAAAACACTCTAATTAACAATTCGGAGGAAACGAATAAATATAGAAATAGTCAAAATCAGGTTGGAACCGTTAAGGGGCCAATCTTTTTTATTTGGCAATAGATGTTTATAAAATTATAAATAAACACGAATGAATATATAAATTACGAATGAAATGTTCGTATTTTTGTTGACTGACCCTGGAATTTATTGATAAAATGTACCTCTAAAAGGAAAAATGCTTATGAACCTAATGGAGGTGCGTTAGAGAAATGTCATCAGTTGTCGTAGTTGGATCACAATGGGGAGACGAAGGAAAAGGAAAAATCACGGACTTTTTATCAGAAAATGCCGAAGTAGTTGCACGTTATCAAGGTGGAAACAATGCGGGACATACGATTAAATTTAGCGGTGAAACCTATAAGCTGCATTTGATTCCATCCGGAATCTTTTACAAGGATAAAATCTGTGTTATCGGCAATGGAATGGTCGTCGATCCGAAAGCACTCGTGCAGGAGATGAATTACCTACATGATAAAGGAGTGACTCTAGATAACTTGAGGATCTCTAACCGCGCCCATGTCATCTTGCCTTATCATGTAAAATTGGATGAAGTCGAAGAGGCGAGAAAAGGTGAAAATAAAATTGGCACGACGAAAAAAGGCATCGGGCCAGCCTATATGGACAAAGCTGCTCGTATTGGGATTAGGATTGCAGATTTGCTGGACCGCGAAGTATTTGAAGAAAAAGTAATACGTAATCTGGAAGAGAAAAATCGGTTATTTGAAAAGCTATATGAAACCGAGGGCTTTAAACTTGAGGATATCCTTGATGAATATTATGATTACGGCCAAATGATTGCAAAATATGTATGTGATACATCTGTGGTTTTGAATGATGCTTTAGATGACGGTCGACGTGTCCTCTTTGAAGGAGCACAAGGGGTTATGCTTGATATTGACCAAGGAACCTATCCGTTTGTTACGTCTTCTAATCCAGTTGCAGGAGGGGTAACAATTGGTTCTGGAGTAGGGCCAAGTAAAATCACTCATGTTGTTGGGGTATGTAAAGCTTATACAACAAGAGTTGGTGACGGTCCATTCCCTACAGAGCTTAATAATGAAATTGGCACTCAAATACGAGAAGTCGGTCGTGAGTACGGAACAACGACAGGAAGACCACGACGAGTTGGTTGGTTTGACAGTGTTGTCGTCCGTCATGCCCGACGAGTAAGTGGCTTAACCGATTTATCACTGAACTCAATTGATGTGTTAACAGGGATTGAGTCGCTAAAGATTTGCGTTGCTTATCGTTATAATGGGAAAGTGATGGAGGAATTTCCGGCAAGCCTAAAAATATTAGCTCAATGCGAGCCAGTATACGAAGAACTTCCGGGCTGGACAGAAGAGATTACTGCCTGCAAATCACTGGAAGAACTGCCAGAGAACGCAAGACATTATGTCGAAAGAGTTTCTCAGTTGACTGGTATACCATTGTCAATCTTCTCGGTTGGCCCAGATAGAATTCAGACAAATGTCGTCCGAAGCCCATGGCGTCAAAGCTAATCGGAAAAGGAAGCCTAGAGCTTCCTTTTTTAAATTTGGCTGTTTTTTTCAAAAATGACACGTGCTAAAAAAATGTCTACCATTCTAATGCAGACTGATTGCTACATTGGACAATAAACAATTAAAATATAAAATAAGTTTCCCATCTAGGGAAGGAGGGAATTGGATGCTTGAACTGAATCCAGAAGATTTTATATTAAAACCTGCATTAGCCACCATACATTGTGAACCGAACTGGATGTGGAGAAAAAGAGATAACCCCATGCCAAATTATGATTTATTTTATGTATGGAGTGGTGAAGGGACTGTTAGACTAAACAACAAGTCTTATCAAGTGGGGAAAGGTCATTGCTTTTTGTTTAGGCCAGGCGATGAGACGGAAGCGACACATAATCCCCAAAATCCTCTCGTTTTAACCTATATTCATTTTGATATTGCTGAAACCAAAACACCTAGGATGATTCCTTCTTCACATCGAATTCTTGAAAATACAATTAGCTTTGAATCCCTGTTAACACAGTATGTTCGTTTGTTTTTAGTCAATACATTTGGCGCGGAAATTGAAGGAAAGTTAATCTTAAAGCAATTAATGATCCATCTGTTAAGAGATGAACATGATAAAAAAGAAGAAATGGGTAGCGCAAGCAATAGCCTCATGGAAACAATTCGTGAAATTGCCAATTATATTCAGCAACACCCTGGAGAACCACATACAATTGATAGCTTATCTGAACGTGCTAACCTTTCTCAACGATACTTTTCTCAAAAATTTAAAGAAATTATAGGTCATACGGTGAAATCTTATATTGTATATTCTCGGATCAAACGCGCGGAGCATTTACTCCATTTTACTGGAATGTCAGTTACAGAAACGGCATATGCCCTTGGCTACAACGATTTGCACTTTTTTAGTAGACAATTTAAACAATACACTGGTAAAAACCCCTCTGAAATACGTTGAAAATAGAATATACACGGATAGGTTGCTGCGGGATTTGTTAAAGATTCCTAGCAACCTTATTTATTGTGTGAAAATCTAACTCGCCCCTACAAAAAATCCAAATGATTCATCAAAACATCTAAATATAAAAAAACAAAGCAATGGTAGGATAAAAAACAAGGAAAAAACGGTGAATACGAACATTGTTTACTTACTATTTTATAAATGTCTGTCTTTATTACTATCTAAAAAGTACAAATCTTCAGTTAATAAGTCTAAATACATTTATCATGTAATGCCTTAACATTAAAAATAAACAAAGATGCAAAGGAGGATATGAAATGCATCGGACATGGACGCTAGATAAACAAGGGATGTATGATCCTCAATTTGAACATGATGCTTGTGGAATTGCGATGCTCGCCAATATAAACGGGAAGCAAACACACTCCATTGTATCTCAAGCATTAATTGCACTTGAACGGCTTGATCACCGGGGAGGACGCGGTGCTGACAATATATTGGGGGATGGGGCTGGGATCTTAACGCAAATTCCTCATACGTTATTTCAAGCAGAGTGGGAAAAAGCGGGAAAATCTCTAATCGATGCTGGGAAGTATGGTGTTGGAATGTTCTTCCTGCCTCAACGAGAAGATTCGAGAAAACGCTGTGAAGATATCATTGAAAACGTGATGGAAACGGAAGGCTTAAAACTGTTCGGTTGGAGGAATGTCCCAACGAATGATAAAAGTCTACATCAACAGGCCAAAGAAACACAACCGGTGATTCGCCAATTATTTGTGAAATCTCCTTATAGCAAACCAGGAGATATCAGGTTTGAAAGAAAATTATATCAAGTTCGAAGAAAAATAGAAAAAGCGCTTAAAAGTGCGAAGTTCGCAAAGGATGACTCTTATTATATTGTCAGTCTTTCAGCAAGAACCATTATCTACAAGGGTTTATTACTCCCAGAGCAACTGAAAGAATACTATGTTGATTTAAACTGTGAATTATTCGAATCGGCCATGGCGATGGTCCATAATCGCTTCAGTACTAATACTTTCCCTAGTTGGCAAAGGGCACAGCCAAATCGTTATATGATGCATAATGGTGAAATCAATACGATTAACGGAAATGTGAATTGGATGAAGGCAAGAGAAGCGGCATTCAAATCAGATGTAATAGAAGAAATAGAAAGCTTGCTTCCTGTTATTGAAACAGATGGTAGTGATTCAGCAATGTTTGATAACGCATTGGAATTTCTCGTGTTATCAGGGTGGTCATTGCCACATGCGATGATGATGATGATTCCAGAACCGTGGGAAAAAAATCAGGTAATGGATGAACAAAAAAAGGCATTTTATCAGTATCATAGCAGTTTCATGGAGCCGTGGGATGGACCAGCAGCAATGGCTTTTACAGATGGGAAATTAGTTGGAGCGTGTCTTGATCGAAACGGGTTAAGACCCGCACGGATTGTAATAACGGAAGATGATTTTATATGCGTTTCATCTGAAGTAGGGGTTGTTGACATTCCAGAGGAAAAAATCATTTGTAAAGATCGCTTAAAGCCAGGGCAGATGCTTTTAATTGATCTGGAAAGTGGAACCTTACTTGCTGATGAAGAAGTCAAACAAAGGATTATCTCCCAACGACCTTATCAGAAGCTTGTAGAAGAAACCATCGTACCTCTTGAAAGGATTTCTGATGATATGACCCACACCGAGGGTATACCAGACGGGGGAACTCATCGCAAACAGGCGATCTTTGGATATACAAATGAAGAATGGGAGAAAGTTTTAAAGCCGATGGCTTTGAATGGGTATGAACCCATTGGTTCGATGGGCTACGATGCTCCTTTAGCTGTATTATCCAGCACACCTCAGCTGTTATTTAATTATTTCAAGCAGAAATTTGCTCAAGTCACCAATCCACCAATAGATGCCATTCGAGAGGAATTTGTAACCTCTTTAGAAGTGATGTTAGGGTCAAGCGGTAATTTACTTCAACCTACACAAACTAAATATAAAAAAATAAGTCTAAAATCCCCAATTCTACTAGACTCGGAAATGAAAAAAATAAGTAGTCTACAAACAAACGATTGGCGAGCAGCGGTTATTTCAACTTTATTCCCGATTACAGGAAGTTTGAGTGAGGCCATCGTTCAATTATTTCAACGAGTAGATGAGGAGGCTGAAAAAGGGAGTAATATCCTCATTCTTAGTGACCGAAACGTAACTGAACAGTTTGGGGCGATTCCGTCATTGCTTGCGGTATCAGCTGTTCATCATCATTTAATTCAAACCGGCAAGCGAAGTAAAGTGAGTTTAATAGCAGAATCTGGAGAACCGAGAGAGGTACACCATTTTGCAACGCTACTTGGATATGGTGCGAATGCGATATACCCTTATCTTGTTTACGAATCACTTCCTCTATTTGTTGAAGGTCTTTCGATTGAGGATGCATCCAGAAATTATGTGAAATCTATCACAAAGGGAATTATGAAAATCATGTCCAAAATGGGCATTTCAGCTGTTCAAAGTTATATAGGTGCACAAGTTTTCGAAGCTTTAGGGATTAGTCATGAAGTAATTGACCGTTATTTTCCGAATACATCTTCAAAGCTCAGTGGATTGACGATAGATGATCTTGCTAAAGAAGTACGGTTACGCCATGAAGAAGCTTTCCAGTCGAAAGAGGCAGTATTAGAAACAGGATCAGATTTTCAATGGCGGTATGGGGGAGAGACCCATTTATTCCAACCGAAAACCATTCATTTATTACAGCATGCCGTTCGTACAGGAAAATATGAAATCTACAAGGAATATAGCAATCTGTTAAATGAGGAAATCAGTCAGCAGACGACACTTCGTGGATTACTAGAGTTCAATTTTAAAAGGAAACCTGTACCAATCGAGGAAGTTGAACCAATTGAATTGATTTTTAAAAGGTTTAAAACAGGAGCGATGTCATACGGGTCGATTAGCAAAGAGGCTCATGAAGCAATAGCGATTGCGATGAATCGAATTGGTGGAAGGAGTAATAGTGGTGAGGGTGGAGAGGATCCTGAGCGATTTACACCGATGGAGAATGGCGATTCGAAATGTAGCAGTATAAAGCAAGTAGCTTCAGGAAGATTTGGGGTTACGAGTCACTATCTCGTTAATTGTGAAGAAATTCAAATTAAGATGGCCCAAGGAGCAAAACCTGGTGAAGGAGGCCAATTGGCAGGGCATAAAGTAACCCCAGAGGTAGCAAAAACGAGAGGGTCCACTCCGGGAATTGAACTGATATCACCACCGCCTCATCATGATATTTATTCCATTGAAGACTTAGCCCAACTGATTTACGACTTAAAAAATGCAAATCCTAAAGCGAGAATCAATGTGAAACTCGTATCAGAATCAGGTGTTGGCACGATAGCTGCAGGTGTAGCAAAGGCAAAAGCAGATGTGATTTTAATTAGTGGCTATGATGGCGGGACTGGAGCAGCTACCCGTTCAAGTATAAAACATGCTGGTATGCCATGGGAGTTGGGGCTTGCTGAAACTCATCAAACATTAAAGTTGAATGGCTTGAGACATAAAGTAACGTTGGAAACGGATGGGAAAATGATGAGTGGCCGAGATGTAGTTATAGCCGCGCTTCTTGGGGCTGAAGAATATGGCTTTTCAACATTACCACTTGTTTCTCTGGGATGCATCATGATGAGAGTTTGTCATTTGGATACATGCCCAGTTGGGATTGCGACTCAAAACCCACTACTCCGTAAAAATATGATTGGCACAGCAGACCATGTTGTTCATTTGATGCATTTCTTTGCTCAAGAAATTCGTGAATATATGGCTCAATTAGGGTTTAGAACATTGGATGAAATGATCGGGCGCACTGACTTACTAAAACCGACTAAAACAAATCATTGGAAAGCTCAAAAACTTGATTTAACGCCAATTTTATTACATCAACCTACTGATAAAAAGCCAAAAGAGCGGCAGGCTCATGAAATTGATCAAACATTGGACAGTAAGGAGCTCCTGCCTTTATTTCTTAAAGGTTTGAAAAAGGGAAAGCCAATACGCGCAGTGCTCCCTATTCACAATATAAATCGTTCTGTTGGAACTCTACTAGGGAATACCATTTCTAATAGATATGGGGAAGTAGGGTTAAAAGAAGACACAATCAAGCTTCATTTTAAAGGCTCGGCAGGTCAGAGCTTTGGTGCCTTTATACCAAAGGGAACAACGATGACATTAGAGGGAGACGCCAATGATTACGTTGGAAAAGGATTATCAGGTGGGAAAATGGCTATCTTCCCATCGATAAAATCAAATTTCTTAGCGGAACAAAACATGATTATTGGAAATACAGCTTTTTATGGAGCAACAAGTGGAAGAGCATACATTCGAGGGAAGGCTGGGGAGAGATTCTGTGTAAGAAATAGTGGTGCCGATGTTGTTGTCGAAGGAATCGGAGATCATGGTTGTGAGTATATGACAGGCGGTAGCGCACTTATTCTTGGAGAAGTCGGTCAAAACTTTGCAGCAGGAATGTCAGGTGGAGTGGCTTATGTTTTAGTTGGTGAGGTCGAAAAATTCAAGCAACGATGTAATCAAGAACTCGTAATCATTGAATCTTTACAAGACCGAGATGACGTGGACTTTATTAAAGGACAGATCAAACAACATCATCAATATACAAAAAGTGCGGTAGCCGCAGAAATCCTGAATAAATGGGACAGCTACGTATCTCGTTTCGTACGAGTGATTCCCAAAGAATATAAAAGAATTCTTGAAGAATCCAGCCAAAACGAATATTTACAATACAGTTAATCGATTGGGGGTTAGATAGATGGGAAACATAACGGGGTTTATCGACCATCAAAGGAGTTCAGTACTCTATCGCGACCCGTTAGAAAGGGTGAAAGATTGGAAAGAAATTGCTCAGCTCCCCTCTGAAATGGTACTACGCAGTCAGGCTTCTCGTTGTATGGATTGCGCTGTTCCCTTTTGTCAAAATGGTAGTCAGTTAGCGGGTATGACAACCGGATGTCCAATTTATAACTTAATTCCAGAATGGAATGATCTTGTTTATAAAGGAAGATGGAGGGAAGCTTACGAGCGTTTAAGCAGGACGAATCCTTTCCCGGAGTTTACTGGACGTGCTTGTCCTGCCCCTTGTGAGGGTGGATGTGTCGCTTCACTCGCCAATGATTCAGTCACCATCAAAAACATTGAACGTGCCATTATTGATAAAGCATTTGAAGAAGGGTGGGTCAGGCCACAAATTCCTACTCAACGGACAGGTAAAAAAGTAGCCATTATTGGATCAGGGCCTGCTGGACTCTCTTGCGCTTCTATTTTAAATCAACATGGACATACGGTGACTGTTTATGAACGCGCAGATCGGATCGGCGGATTGTTAACATATGGAATCCCTAAGATGAAAATCGAGCAGCATGTGGTTGATCGAAGAATCAAATTGATGCAAGAAGAAGGCATTCAATTTGCTCCCAATATGGAAGTTGGAAAACAAATATCATTAGACCGATTACGAACCGAAAATGATGCAGTAGTCCTTTGTATCGGTTCTACCAGACCTCGGGATTTAAGTGTTCCGGGTAGGGAGCTTGGAGGAATTCACTTTGCTATGGATTATTTACATTTGAATACGAAAAGCCTCCTCGATTCCCAATTTGCTGATGGAAATTTTATCTCTGCAGAAGGGAAAGATGTCATCGTCATTGGGGGTGGGGATACAGCCACAGACTGTGTTTCTACGGCTATAAGACAAAACTGTAACAGTCTTGTACAGTTTGATATTTATCCAATTCGTCCTACTACCCGTGCAATTGATAACCCTTGGCCACAGTATCCCATTATTCATAAGGTGGATACAGGTCAGGAAGAGGCGGCTAGCGTTTTCGGGCATGACCCAAGAGCGTTTGCTACAACAACACTTGAGTTTAGTGCTGATGACAATGGAAATGTAGCAGGTGTGAAGAGTGCGGAAGTTAACACAAACATAAATGAAAAGGGCCAAAAAATAAGAGAAGTAATTCCAGGAACAGAAAAAAATTGGCCAGCCCAATTGGTTTTATTAGCAATTGGCTTTGAAGGACCAGAAGCAGAGATGTTCCACGATACCAATATAACGGTGGATCGTCGCAAAAATATTGCAGTAACCAATAGCAAATATCACACGAATGAAAAAGGTGTTTTTACAGCTGGCGATGCTCGAACGGGTGCAAGTTTGATTGTTTGGGCGATCCAGGAAGGAAAAGAAGCAGCGATGGAGTGCCATGATTTCATCATGAGAAAGATGGCGTAAGAATACGGAGGAAACAGTATGTTGGAAATTGATTATATACAAGATCTATTTGCTGACCGAATAGGTGGACCCCAATTTGGCTTAATAAATGAAATCTATAAATTTGAAAAAATTAAAAGGGCAAAGAAGGTAGCGTTGCAAAGAAATCCTGGGAAAACCTTAATTGACCTTGGTGTCGGTGAACCTGATGCAATGGCTGATGAGAGGGTTGTTAGAAAATTAGAGGAGGAAGCAAAAAAGGTAGAAAATCGCTTTTATGCTGATAATGGAATTCAAGAATTTAAGCAAGCTGCAGCAGCTTATATGAAAGAAGTTTTTGGGGTAGATGGTCTTGATCCTGATACGGAAATCAATCATGCGATTGGCTCAAAATCAGCATTGGCTATGCTTCCAACAGCATTTATCAATCCTGGAGATATAACAATCATGCCTTCACCTAATTACCCGATTTTAGGTACTCATACAGAATATCTAGGTGGGGAAGTCGTACATCTACCACTTTTGGAAGAAAACTCATTTTTTCCAAAACTAGATTCATTGCCTGATCGTGTGTTGAAAAAGGCTAAATTACTTTATTTAAACTATCCAAACAACCCAACAGGTGCTGTTGCAAATCGGACGTTTTTTGAAGAGGTTGTGCAATTTGCTAAAAAACATGAGTTGATCGTGATTCATGATGCTGCTTATGCCGCATTAGTGTTTGATGGAGAAAAACCGCTAAGCTTCTTATCTGTACCTGGGGCGAAAGAGGTTGGAATCGAGCTGCATTCGTTATCGAAATCCTTCAATATGACAGGATGGCGCATTGGTTTTATTGCAGGTAACGCCAAACTTGTTTCTGCATTTGCGGCGGTAAAGGATAATTATGATTCAGGTCAATTTATACCCATTCAAAAAGCAGCAGCCTATGCTTTGTCACAACCTGAAATCACGGAACGAACTTCTGCAAAATATTCACGTCGCCATACTCTTTTTTCTGCGATTTTAAGAGAGTGTGGATTTCATGCAAACAAACCAAAAGGCTCCTTTTTCTTATATACGAAGATTCCTAGAGCAGTAGAAAATGGTCCAGAATTTCAATCTGCAGAAGAGTTTAGCCAATATTTAATAAATGAGCATTTAATTTCGTCTGTTCCATGGGATGATGCCGGTCCGTATGTGCGGTTTTCAGTTACCTTTCAAGCTGATGATATAGATGCAGAACAGCAAATATTTGAAGAGATAAGAGCAAGGCTTAGTAGTTCCAAATTCATCTTTTAAGGGGGAGAAACAGATGAATTTTACTAAAATGCATGGGTTGGGCAATAACTATTGCCTTTTTAATCAATTAGATGATCCGAATAATTTTTTAGAAGAACAAAAATATCCTGAGCTTTCAAGAATGGTTTCTGACGTAAACTTTGGCATTGGTTCCGATGGTATCATTCTGATTTGTCCTTCAGAGATCGCTGATTTTAAAATGAGAATTTTTAATGAAGATGGCTCTGAGGCTAAGAATTGCGGGAATGGCCTACGTTGTGTTGCGAAGTATTTATTCGATCACATGTATGCAACCAGACCTCGCTTTACAATTGAAACCTTGGGTGGTGTTGTTAGCGTTGAGGTAGAGGTGGTAAAGGATCATAAACATTCTGTTCAATATGTAAACGTGGATATGGGGGAACCAAAGTTATTAAAAGGAATGATCCCTATGGAAGGTGACCCATACATGACAGCAATTAATGAACCACATACCTTTGGTGGTGAGAAGTATCATGTAACCAGTGTGTCGATGGGCAATCCACATGCAATCATCTTTGTTGATGATGTGAAGGCAGTCCCGTTAGAAAAAATAGGGCCTGTCATAGAACATGCCGATCTATTCCCAGATCGAGTAAATGTAGGAATCGTTCAAATTATCGGTTCTCAGGAGATTGATTACAGAGTATGGGAAAGAGGTTCTGGAATCACAATGGCTTGTGGCACGGGTGCTTGCGCTGCCGTAGTTGCTGCCACATTGAATCAATTGATTGCTAAGTTTGAGCCAATAACGGTTCATCTGCCTGGAGGAGATTTGACAATAAGGTGGGATGAACAAGGCCATGTTTGGAAAAGAGGAGAAGCTGCTTATATATGTCATGGAGAACTAGAAATATAACATTCTGCTAAATAAATAGAAAAAATGAGGAGTGTTGAGGGATGAACAGAGAGAAAGTAATGGAATTGGTAAAAGAAAACAATGTACGGTACATTCGCTTACAATTTACGGACTTATTTGGAACCATTAAGAATGTCGAAATTCCAGTGAGCCAGTTAGAAAAAGCATTAGACAATAAAATGATGTTTGATGGTTCATCGATTGAAGGTTTCGTACGAATTGAAGAATCAGATATGTATTTATACCCTGACTTAGATACATTTGTTATTTTCCCTTGGACTGCAGAAAAAGGTAAAGTAGCACGATTCATCTGTGATATTTATCATCCAGATGGCACTCCTTTCGAAGGAGATCCTCGTAATAATCTGAAAAGGATTTTAAAGGAAATGGAGGAACTAGGGTTTACCGATTTCAATGTTGGACCAGAACCTGAATTTTTCTTATTCAAGCTTGATGAGAAAGGAGAACCAACCCTAGAATTAAACGATCATGGCGGTTATTTCGACCTTGCGCCAACAGATTTAGGAGAAAACTGTAGACGTGATATTGTGCTAGAACTAGAAGAAATGGGCTTTGAAATTGAGGCTTCCCATCATGAGGTAGCACCAGGTCAACATGAAATTGATTTTAAATATCAATCAGCTCTAAAAGCTTGCGATGATATTCAAACCTTTAAGCTAGTTGTAAAAACAATTGCCCGTAAGCATGGATTGTTAGCAACCTTTATGCCAAAACCATTATTCGGTATTAATGGATCGGGAATGCACTGTAATCTAAGCTTATTCAAAGGACAAGAGAATGCTTTTTATGATCCAAACGGACAATTGGAAATGAGTGATACAGCAAGATGTTTCTTGGCAGGAATATTAAAGCATGCACCAAGTTTTACAGCCATTACAAATCCAACGGTCAATTCTTATAAAAGGTTAGTTCCAGGATATGAGGCTCCTTGTTATGTTGCATGGTCAGCAAGAAACAGAAGTCCACTGATCCGCATTCCGGCTTCACGTGGCTTGAGCACTCGTGTTGAGGTTCGTAGTGTTGACCCTTCTGCAAATCCATATTTAGCGATGGCAGTCTTATTAGCTGCTGGATTAGATGGAGTCAAAAGTAATGTAACAGCTCCTGAACCAGTAGACCGAAACATTTATGTGATGTCGAAAGAGCAACGTGAGGAATATGGCATTACGGATTTGCCAGCCACATTGGCACAGGCGCTTGATTTACTAAAGGTAAATGAAGTGGTCACGAATGCTCTAGGTAGCCATTTATTTGAACATTTTGTAGAAGCTAAAGAAATCGAATGGGATATGTTCCGTACCCAAGTCCACTCTTGGGAGCGCGAGCAATACATGACTCAGTATTAAGGGAATTTCAACCGAGAAAAATCATAAAAGGAAGAGTGATGTTACGTGTGCGGAATAGCAGGATGGGTAGATTGGCATCGTGATTTAACACAACATGTATCTGTCATCGAAAAAATGACAGACACCTTATCTAAGCGTGGTCCAGATGCTTTAAATGTCTGGAGTTCACAGCAAGTGTCACTTGGACATTCACGTCTTACCGTTGTCGATCCTATTGGTGGTACTCAGCCAATGGTAAAGGAAAAAAACGGGCGTGCTTTTAGGATGATCTATAATGGAGAGCTTTATAATACCGAAGATATTCGGAAGGAGTTATTGAAAAGAGGGTACTCTTTTCAATCATACTCCGATACGGAAGTACTGCTCACAGCATATATCGAATGGGAAGAAACATGTGTCGATCATTTAAATGGCATTTTTGCCTTTGCTATTTGGGACCAAGGCAAAGAACAGCTTTTTATCGCAAGAGATCGTCTAGGTGTGAAACCTCTTTTTTACCATCAAGAAAATGGATCTCTTCTATTTGGTTCAGAGATTAAGGCCATACTGGCACACCCAAAGATAAAGGCTGAGGTGGATCGAGAGGGACTTAAAGAAATATTCGGTTTAGGTCCGTCTCGAACTCCAGGTCTTGGTGTATTTCGAGGTATTCATGAACTTCGCCCGGCACATGCCTTGAGATTTAATAAAAATGGTCTTAAACAATGGCGTTATTGGAATGTAGAAAGCAGGGAGCATTCCCAATCCCTAGATGAAACAGTAGAACAAGTTTCATTTCTTGTAAAAGATGCTATCGAACGCCAGTTAGTTGCCGATGTACCTGTTTGCACCTTTTTATCAGGTGGAATTGATTCGAGTGCCATTAGTGCGATTGCTGCTGAGTATTTTAAAAAGGAAGGACGGGGGCAACTACACACGTATTCGATTGATTATGAACAAAATAATCATTATTTTAAAGCCAGTACTTTTCAGCCAGATGAGGATGCACCCTGGATTACGAAAATGGAGCAATATTTAAAAACAAATCATCATGCAGCTGTTATTGATCATGAGAGATTAGTTGATTACTTGGATAAGGCCGTATTGATGCGAGATTTGCCTGGAATGGCTGATGTTGATTCATCACTATTATGGTTTTGTGAACAGATTAAGCAGGATTACACCGTTGCTTTATCAGGAGAATGTGCGGATGAAATTTTCGGTGGCTATCCATGGTTCTATCGAGACGATATTTTACATGCAAACGGATTTCCTTGGATGAGATCACAGGAGGAAAGGCAGCAGCTACTGCTCCCACAATGGCAAAAGAAACTTGATTTAAAAGAATATGTAAGGGAACGGTATAACGAAACAATTGCGGAGGTCCCTCAATTAGTAGGGGAAGCACCGGTTGAAGCACGCCGACGGGAAATGTTCTATCTTAATATGAATTGGTTTATGCCAACATTATTGGAACGAAAAGATCGGATGAGTATGGGTGCCAGTTTAGAAGTGCGCGTTCCATTTGCTGACCATCGCCTTGTTGAATATGCATGGAACATCCCTTGGGAAATGAAAATGCTGAATGGCCGCGAAAAGGGAATCTTACGAAAGGCATTAGAAGGCATTCTTCCACATGATGTTCTATATCGCAAAAAGAGCCCTTATCCAAAAACCCATCATCCCGTTTATATGAAACTAGTTAAGACTAAGTTACAAAACATCATTGACGATACCTCTTCACCCATATTAGAAATCATTTCAAAGCAAAAAGTTAAAGATATCATCGATTCAGACGGCTCTTCTTTCAAAGTCCCTTGGTTTGGTCAGCTTATGACAGGCCCTCAACTTATCGCTCATCTCTCTCAGATTAACACCTGGCTTGAACAATATCATATTAACATTGTAGACAACTAAAAGTGTTCCAGGGGCTTGTCCCCTGTTACATATAGAAAAGAAAAAAGGGAGGAACAAAAAATGGATCATTTGTTTTATTTGAACAGTGTATGGATTATGCTAGGAGCAATTTTAGTGATATTCATGCAAGGTGGATTCATATTACTAGAAACAGGATCGACTCGAATGAAAAATGCGGGTCATATTGCCGGAAAGACTATCTTTTCGTTTGGAATTGCCTCACTTGTTTTTTGGGCTGTAGGATACGGATTTATATTTGGGGGAAATGCAAACTTTCTTGTTGGTATGTCTGACTTCTTCTATTCGGGTAGTGAGGTAGAAGGAAGCCCCTATTCAACGACTGCTTTCTTTGTATTCCAGCTTGCCTTTGCAGGAATCTCTTTAGCCATTGCCTTTGGTGGTTTCGCGGAGAGAGCAAAGCTTTCTGTATATCTAGTATTTGCAGTGCTTTTTTCAGCACTTGTATATCCAGTGATCGCTCATTGGATTTGGGGCGGCGGTTGGTTAGCACAGCATGGAAAACAAGACTTCGCAGGATCTACAGTTGTTCATTTAACGGGCGCAATGGCAGCTTTAGCAGCTACCATTCTATTAAAACCGAGAATTGGCAAATACAACGCCGATGGTACTGCCAATAATTTAAGCGGACATAATCAGGTTTACACAGCTTTAGGTGTTCTCATTTTATTTATTGGTTGGTTTGGATTCAATGCAGGCAGTACGTTAGGCGTAGAGGATGGATTCTTTGCCTTTGTTGCTTTAAATACAGCTTTAGCTGCAGCAGCCGGAGCAATTAGTGCTTTACTTATCTCATGGATTGTATTAGGTAAATCTGATATCCCAACCATGTTGAATGGAACATTAGCTGGACTTGTCGCCATTACAGCATCTTGTGCATTCGTTGAAACATGGGCGTCGGTAGTCATTGGATTTGTAGCGGGAATTATGGTTTTCTATAGTGCTAGATTTTTTGAAAAACAAAAGATTGATGATCCGATTTTCGCTTTATCCGTTCATGGAATCGCGGGTGTATGGGGGACTTTATCAACAGGCTTTTTTGCCACACCAGAATTGGCAACTGTAGGTCAAGCAGGATTATTTTATGGTGGGGGTTTCGCGCAGTTAGGAGTTCAAGCGATGGGAATTGCTGTATCAGCAGTCTATGCATTCGGTGTATCTTATGTCCTCATACTCGTCATGAAAAAGGTATTGAATGGGCTCAGAGTAACAGAAGAACAAGAGGTAATTGGACTGGATTTGAGTGAACATGGTAGTTATGGGTATCCTGAAGCATTTCCAAATATGGAGACAAAAACAGTTGTATTACCCAATGTTTTATCCTCTCCGCCAATAAAGGAGTAGCCGATTTTAATACATTTCAAATAGGTGGGAGTTCATCTCCCACCTGACTTTTTGAGAATATCTAGTACTTTGTATCAACATTTCTGGAAGTGGTAAAGGATGTGGAAAGACATGGATGGGTTCCTTGAATCATATCAATTGATAAAAAATTGGCATGATGTCAATGTGTTAACACATCAAATCAGTACGGAACAGTTACATCTTTCCCATGAGTTTGTCTTAAAAACGGTTTTTGAAATCACATTAAAAGAAATGGCGAAAGATTACGGACCACCGCCATGTGATTTTTCCTGGTTTGTGATGGGCAGTGCGGGAAGATGTGAACAGGCTGTGATTAGTGATCAGGATCATGGCATCCTCTATGAGGAGGCAAGTGAGTCTGCAGCTTCGTATTTTTCTGTTTTTGGAAAAATGCTTGTTTCTGCCCTAGATTATATTGGTTATCCTCAATGCGAAGGAAATGTAATGAGCTCTAATCCATTATGGTGCCAATCGAAGAGAAACTGGGAAATTCAAATCAAAAAGTGGATCCATGATAATACTTGGGAATCGTTAAGATACTTATTAATTTTTTGTGATGCGAGAGTAGTTGTGGGCGATGAGAAGAAGGTGCTGTCATTAAAGAATATCATCCATCAAACAATTGAGAAGCAACCAACTGTTTTGATGAGATTATTCGAGAACACAAAACACACTGTAAAAGGAATTGGTTTGTTTAATCAATTTTTGACAGTGTCGTCGGGCCCATATACTGGCCATATGGATCTGAAAACGACAGCCATTTTTCCTTATGTTAATGCGGTTCGTTTACTATCGATAATCGAAAAAATTGAAACAACATCGACGTTATCTCGAATAGAAGCTCTTTGTATGCGTGATAAGTACACGAAAATAATCGATACGCATCATTCTAACTTTAAGAAACTTATGCATTACCGGTTATTATATGGGGATACAACAAATTATGAGGGTGGACATTATCTCAATATTAAAATGCTAGAGAGGGCAGAAAAGCTTGAGATGAAGCAGATATTGAGAGATGTCGAGAAACTTCAAAGGGTGACAGAAGTGATGGTACAAGGGGTAATAAAAAATGAAAGATAACCCTTTGTTACAATTAATCAAACAGTTTCATGGCAAGCTTTCCTCCAATATTTATACACCATTGATTGGTAAAACCGATCCAAAACATCTCGCTTTTTTAAGAAGTTTAGAAAAAGAGCTAGAGACAGAAAAAAGCTTATTTATTCCCCTACATGAACTCAATGTTGTCGTATTTGATTTCGAAACAACGGGCTTTTTCCCTGAACGAGGCGACCAAATTCTTTCCATTGGTGCAGTGAAAATTGAAAACGGCCAAATGAATGATAGTGAAACCTTTTATTCACTTGTTCAGAATAACGGAAGCCTTTCACCAGATGTTAAGAAATTAACAGGATTAGAGGAATCAGATTTACAAGCGGCTCCAGCCTTGTCTGAAGTCCTTATCCGTTTTTATCAATTCGTTCAAAGTGAAACCCTTGTTGCGCACCATGCTAGTCATGAAAAGAAGTTTCTCCAGCACGCCCATTGGAAAGCATTCAAAAAACCATATAAACATCGAATTGTCGATACATCATTAGTATTCAACATAGTTGTCCCAAATCAAACAATTGTGAGTCTTGATGATTATTGCGCAATATCAGGAATAGAGATTCGAAATCGACATCATGCCCTAGGTGATGCGATCATGACTGCAGAGCTGTGGCAACTTTATATTAACGAGCTTCATAAGGAAGACTGTTATACGTTACAGGACGTGTATGAAAGGTTAGTAAGATTATAAAACCCAGGGAGTTTTATCCTTGTCCTTGGGTTGCTTACCCAAATTTTATTTGATATATTGTCATTATTATAGGACTTATTAAACGTCTTTAAAAAGTTTATTAGAAAGAGGGAATCTAAGATGAATACCAGTCTAAAAACAATGAAGAAGGCCATTCTTTTTGGTATTCGTAAAACTCTTTTAGAACTAGGAAGTGCAACAAAGGTTGAACTAAGGGATAAGTTAGACATTAGTTTTCCAACAATAAGTAAGTTTCTAGCGCAGATGGAGAAGGATGGCGAAATAACTTCGGTGGGTTTGGATGAATCGAGTGGCGGGAGAAGGGCTAAAAGATATTCGTACAACCCAGAGCATATGCTTGGACTCGCCATTTTCTTAGAGAAAACAGAGACCATTTATACCATTTTTAATTGCGTAGGAGAAGTGAGGGAACAAGGAAAAGCTCCTAGTGTACTAGTGGATAATGGTTTAGATTTATTAACAACATACATTAGTACCATCATAACGGAAAATCCTAAAATCAGTTCTTTGGCTATTGGTGTTCCTGGTTCCGTTGATAATGGTCGGATTTTTTATATACCAGATTATGAGCATCTTCAAAATTTTGATTTAAAAGGCTACTTGGAAAACCGTTTCTCAGTACCTGTTGTAATCGAGAACGATATGAATGCGGCAGTCCTTGGTTATCACCATAGCATGGGGAAAAAGGAAAATAAATCACTAGTCTATATATATAGCGGTCATAATGGTCCAGGTGCTGGAATTATGATAAATGGAGATGTGGTACGGGGAAGTACCTTTTTCTCAGGAGAGGTTTCATTCGTCCCACAGTATGATGATCGGAATTTGGGGCAGGCGCTAAAAATGGATAGTGGGTTTAAGAAATCACGAATAAAAGATGACCAGATTGATGCATTTAGCAGATTAATAGCAACATTTGTAGCGATCATTAATCCTCATACAATCATTTTTTGCTTAGATGATGTCGAAAAAGCCATTCTAGATAAAATGGCTAAGAGTAGTTCAAAATATATCCCCTCAGAACATCTTCCAAAACTGACAATTAGCGATTGGAAACAGGATTATTTGTTTGGATTACAAGGTCTTGGAATTGACCTTATGTTGAATGAATCACATATTCGTAAAGGCGAGGTTTAAAAATGACATTACTCCTTTTAATCATTATTTATTTAGCTTTTATCAGTCTAGGTTTGCCAGATTCATTGTTAGGCGCAGCATGGCCAGTCATGCAACCGGATTTAGGTGCTCCACTTGAGACTGCTGGCTTCCTTTTTATGACGATTGCGGGCGGTACCATTATTTCCAGTTTGGTTAGCGGAAAGGTTCTTAAAAGGTATGGGACTGGAAAAGTTACATTTGTAAGTGTCTTAATGACTGCTTGTGCCTTGCTAGGCTTCCATTTTGCTCCTTCAGTTGGTTGGTTAGTTGTATGTGCAATCCCACTTGGATTAGGGGCAGGAGCGGTTGATGCAGGATTAAATGATTATGTGACTACCCATTATAAGGCACACCATATGAGTTGGTTACATTGTTTTTGGGGAGTTGGAGCTACTTTAGGTCCTATCATCATGGCTCAGTTTATTGCGGAGGGGAATTTTTGGAGAAATGGATATTTCGTTATTTCCAGCATTCAGTTTGCGTTAGTAATCATCCTTCTATTTACTTTGCCTTTGTGGAGCAAAGTAAACAATAACAGCCAGATTGCTTTAAACGAAGATCAGGAACCTTTGAAAGATGCATCTAGTGATGTAGTGAATGATAATGTCAAACCTTTGCAAATTAAAGGAGTGAAGCTGGCACTTGCTTCTTTCTTATTCTATTGTGGGGTTGAAGCAACCGTGGGGCTTTGGGGAAGCAGTTTCTTGGTGAACGTAAAAGAATTAAGTCCGGCAACAGCTGCAAAATGGGTTTCTTTATATTACGTAGGAATCACAGTTGGAAGATTAATCACAGGCTTTGTTACCTTTAAAATGACAAACCGTACCCTGATTCGAGCGGGACAAATCATTGCTTTAACAGGTTCGATTATCTTATTCTTACCATTACCAACTATTTTCTCGCTTGTTGGTTTTATTGTTATTGGACTAGGATTAGCACCAATATTTCCGTGTATGTTGCATGAAACGCCTGCGCGCTTCGGAAAAAAACATTCTCAGACAATCATGGGTTATCAAATGGCGGTCGCTTATACGGGCACTACATTCATGCCACCACTTTTAGGTTACATTGCATCTCACTCAACAATTGGCATTCTACCAATTTGTGTCGTTCTTTATGTTGCTGCTATGCTACTAAGTTCGGAAAAATTAAATGGCATACTGAAACAGAAGGTTTTACGAAACAATAAAGAGACAGGTGCAACAGTTATTTAATGATTTATTGCAAAAGTAACTTAAAGGTGATAAAGAAATGAAAACCGAAAAAGAAAAAATGTTGAATGGTGAACTCTATAATGCAGCCGACCTAGAATTAGTACAAGATAGGGTGAATGCAAGAAGGTTAACGAGGTTATATAATGAAACACTCGAAACAGATGAGGATAAGAGAGCAGAATTATTAAAAGAACTGTTTGGTTCCACAGGAAAAAATATATACATAGAGCCGATATTTCGTTGTGACTATGGCTACAATGTACATGTTGGCGAAAATTTTTATGCCAATTTCGATTGTGTCTTCCTTGATGTTTGTGAAATCAAAATAGGAGATAACTGTTTTATTGCACCGGGGGTTCACATTTATACAGCCACCCATCCATTAAATGCACAAGAACGAATATCGGGTGCAGAATTTGGAATTCCGGTCACAATTGGCCATAATGTTTGGATAGGTGGAAGAGCCATTATCAATCCAGGTGTCACAATCGGGAATAACGTAGTAGTCGCTTCGGGTTCCGTCGTAACAAAAGACGTTCCGGATAATGTAGTGGTAGGTGGAAACCCGGCGAAGATAATTAAAAAAATTGAAGAATAGCAAATAAAATCGGACCTAAATCAGTTCCGGTTTTTTAGTGGTTCCGAAATGATAATAGTAAACCCACTCTTGACAGAAATATTTACGAAATAGTAAAATATATTACACAAAATAATGCTTGTTCAGTTCCTTTTAAATAAATAGATTGCTTTAGCATAGAGTTAATAATTTTTTATTGATTATATGAAAAAGTGAAACTAATAAAATAGCAAATTTGAGCAAGTTGAACGGTTCATAAAGATTAATAAAGACGGTAGACTGTAAAAAAACCAATAGGTTCGTTTAAAGTAAACCGACAATTTTCAGCGCTTAATGGTCGTAGTGCCATTGAACATTGAAATTTGTCGGTTTTTTTATTTTTCTTAAAAAGTCGTAAGGGGGAGAGGCGAGATGCATTCATTAAATCTTTTTACACTTCAATCGGGATTTTTTATCTTACTAGCACTTTCGTTGCTAAGTGCATTTATTTTTTTACATCCAAAAGTTCCTTTGAATTATGTTCGGACCCACATTGGCATCATCGCACTGCCTCCAATAATGGCGATAACTGTGCTTTTATATCAAAGTGGTAGCGTGATTGTTGGACCATGGCGTATGGATTCCCTGTCATGGCTATTGGCCGCATTTGTCCTAACGGTTGGACTGATTGTCCAACGTTTTTCTGTTCGTTATTTATTGGGTGATCAATCATATCGTAAATATTTTGCATTATTAACACTGATAACAGTTGCTAACTCACTCGCATGGTTTAGTGACGATCTTCGTTTATTACTCATTTTTTGGGGTGTCACACTTCTCGGATTGACCCTTCTAATCGGATTAAGAAAAGAATGGCAAGTGGCTAGAAATGCTGCAAGAACGTCTGGTCAACAATTTGCCATTAGCTGGTTCATTCTAGTAGTTGCAGGCGTTTGGATTGCTCAAGCCACAGGGCAATGGCAAATGTCTCACGCTTTTGATGCTGATAGCATCAAGCAACTTAATGCATGGGAGAAAACCTGTATCAACCTACTTCTCATTATCGCCGTCGTGATTCCGGCAGCACAGTGGCCTTTCCAGCGTTGGTTGATCGATTCAGTTGTTGCTCCAACGCCAATTTCTGCTGTCATGCATGCAGGTATTGTGAATGGAGGGGGTATGATTTTATCACGCTTAGCCCCTCTTTTTAATGGCGATCCGGCACAGATTGTGCTCCTGATCTTAGCTAGTTTTTCCGTATTGATCGGAACCGGGATGATGTTAGTTCAGGTTGACTACAAACGACAGCTTGTTGGTTCTACGATTGCCCAGATGGCTTTTATGCTTATACAGTGTGCACTAGGGGCTTATTGGGCAGCCATTATTCATGCTATCTTACATGGTTTATTTAAAGCTACCCTTTTCTTGCAGGCAGGTAGTGCCATTCATCAAAATCGTTCCGTTTCCAGTCCGACTCAACAACCTTCCATTTTATGGAGCGTTACCGGAGGCGCATTAGGACTGTTTGTTGGAGCCAGTTTTTGGTTGACCTCTCAAGGGGAGACGTATCAGTTTATTAGTGCTGTCATTATTGGGTGGTCCGTGTTCTACGCTATGAAGCAGCTTGTAGCCTTAGGGTACGGACGTATCGGGCGTGTCGTTGGATTTTCTTTTATTCTAGTAATAGGCGTAGTGTTTGTCCTTATCCATTCTGCATTTGTTCATCTGTTGCATGAAATGATTCAAACCGAGGGACAGCCACCAATGTTTGTGGCCATTTTACTACTTGGGCTCTTGTTGGCTGGAAGTGTGATAAGCGCGTGGGCGATTCGTCACCGAACATCCAAAATATACGCCTTTATTTATCTTTGGCTTGTAAAATGGAGCGAACCTCGGTGTGAATCGATCGATAGCCATCCTAAATATTTAACAAAGCTACATGTTAAGGGGGGAATGCATGATGAATACCACATTAGCTAAAAATCTTTACTTGGAAAAGGAACTTAATGTCTTTCATCTTGATTTGGATGATGTAGTGGAAGCAGCAAGTAAAGTGATTTCGCCACTAGGACCTATTCAAACGTTTGCAGCTCGCAGTCCTTGGGCAGGATTAGAACAACAATCATTTGAACAAGTTGCTCGCCGTCTTAAAAAAGTTTGTGATGTAAATATTTATCCAAGTGACACCATGTTCCAAATGGCATGGAATCAAGGAGAGATTAACCCTGATTTTTTAGAACTAGGGCTTAAAAAATGGCTTGATGGACAGTCTTTAGAACTGTCACGCGAGGTAGCTGAACAATACTGCAAAGCTATTCTCTTAGATCATGCCTCTTCTTATAAATTGGAGGATGCTGACTTAAAGAGGTTAGTAAAAAAAATAAGTCAATTGAAACTTCAAATTAGAAAAAATCAGGCTGTCCTTACTTATAGTCAATACTTGGATTTATTATGGGATGGGAAAGTTGTTAAAGAACTTAACCACCATATCATTAAGTGGTGTAAATTGTATGTAGATGAGTCACAAGGTGTTTGGTCAATGCCAAATCGAGAGGAAGGCTTTTATCAAGCGTGGCGAAAACTTGTTAAAATGGATCCGGCACTGAACACCACAATTCGCAAGCAGTTAGATGAATTACCTAATGATGCAGATTTTGCATTAGTGGAAGTGTTGAATAGACTGGAAATCCCTTATGTAGATATACAAGAGTATCTAGAAGCCCATCTACTTGCATTGCCTGGCTGGGCAGGTATGATGCTTTGGCGTTCTCAGCAATCCGATAAGGATGCGAAACTGCTAAGCGACTATTTAGCAGTCCGAATTTCGATGGAATGGGCCTTTATCCAACCCTATTTGCCATTAAAAGAGCAAAGGATTGAGAATAAAGACCGGTTAGATTCCTTGATTTCAACTTGTTTTCGATATAGCAATATATCTGTTCAAGAGTGGAGCAGGCTGCCTTTACCAGAATTAAAAGCACGCATAGCGCTTGGACTTCAATTTGATCAAATGACTCGTCGGCGTCTTTGGTTGGAAGCATGGGAAAAAACCTATGAGCACCAATTAATGAACATGGTGACAGAAAAAGCGAAGCAATCCGAAAGTCAAGAAGATCAGATAATGGCACAATTCGCTTTTTGTATTGATGTCCGATCTGAGCCTTTTCGTCGTAAACTAGAAGAACTTGGTCCTTTTCAGACATTTGGCACAGCCGGATTTTTTGGATTACCGATTGAAACGAAAAAGCTTTGCAGTACACATAGTCATCAATCCTTGCCGGTTATGAATAAACCACAATTTAAAGTAGTTGAAACTTTACCTGAGTTAGAATTAGAACAATATGAACAACGTATGCATACGGGTTATTCCCTTGAGTCTACATTTAAGGCGATGAAGCACAACTTGTTTTCAAGCCTTGTGTTACCTGAAATAAGCGGACCATGGCTTGGTTTGCAAACGGTGGTTCGGAGTTTTCTCCCAAGGAGTACGGATTCAGCCATCCGCAAAGCTCGAAAAAAATGGCTGCGTAAGCCTTCAACTAAACTTTCACTAGACCATGTGAACGATTCTGAATCAGGGCTACCAGTCGGATTTTCAGAAGAAGAGAAAGTACATTATGTTGAACAGTCCTTAAGGACGATGGGTCTTACCGATAGTTTCGCTCCTTTAGTTGCCATTTGCGGTCATGGAAGCCGTAGCTTGAATAATCCATACGCATCAGCACTGGATTGCGGAGCATGTGGAGGAGCGTCAGGTGAATTTAACGCGAGGGTACTTGCGACTTTATGTAATCTTCCAAGTGTAAGAAAAGGCCTTGCAACGAGAGGGATTAACATTCCAATTGAGACCGTTTTTGCAGCTTGTGAACATATTACATCAACCGATGAACTTCAGTGGGTTTATGTTCCTGAGCTTTCAGATGCAGCAAAGGAATCATTCGAACATATCAAAAAAATACTTCCGAGGGTTAGTCATGAGGCAAATGCAGAGAGAATGCAGCAATTGCCAAATATCACCTCAATGTTTAAAGATCCAAGTGCAGAGGCAAAGCGTTTTGCAGATGATTGGAGTGAGGTGCGCCCAGAGTGGGGCCTTGCACGAAATGCAGCGTTTATTATCGGGGAACGTGAGCTTACGAAGGAGTGTAATCTGGGTGGAGAAGTTTTTCTCCATAACTATTCTTGGAAAAAGGATCGAAATGGTGAGTTGCTTGCAAACATTATTACGGGTCCGGCAACTGTTAGTCAATGGATTAACTTGCAATACTACGCGTCCACAGTTGCTCCGCATTATTATGGTAGCGGGAATAAAGCGACCCAAACAGTCACTTCTGGAATTGGAGTCATGCAGGGTAACGCTAGTGATTTACTAACTGGTCTTCCTTGGCAGTCAGTAATGAAGTCTGATAATGAGAATTATCACAGACCAATACGTTTATTAGTAGTCATTCAAGCTCCAAAGGAATATGTAGAAAGGATGCTTGGTGATAATTCTACTTTTCGTCAAAAGGTTCAAAACGGATGGATTCGTCTTGCGTCTATTGACCCAGAAGGTCACTGGAAGAGTTGGTCTTAACTATATCAGTACTAGATGAATTTAACGGAGAAAGAAGGAAAATCTCATGATGGAGAAGTCAAAAGGAGCAATTGAAGCTGAAATTAGCAAAGAATTAACACATTGGGAAAAAAGTTATCTCGGACGCGGCTCGGTTTCGGTTAAATCAGATATTTTACGAGATATGATTATCGTTGTCTTGCGTGGTATTTTAACTCCTGCTGAGTATTCCCTCTGTGAGGATCAACGTGGACTCCTAGCTGTTAAACAAAACCGTAATAGCTTGGTAGAGTCAGGTGTTGAAGAATTAAAAAACATCATTTATACAATCACTGGACAGGAAGTTATTAGTTTTTACACGGATATTAGTACACGTACTGGAGAGCGGGTTATTGTCTTTAAACTTTCAACTGACTTGGAAAGCCAATTAAATTAATGGGGTGAATGCAATGAATTCAGACGAAAGAACGAAAGTGTTATTTTTAACTGAAGCAGAATACCAACCAGAATGTTTCTCCAACTATGTGAACCATATCAACCCAGAGGATATCATCATCTTGAATAGCAATGGTCGAGAAGTGTTGCATCCTTTCGGCGAGATTATGAGAGAGATCATCATTACTGTTTACCAAGAAAAAATTAAAGAAGTTTATGTTGTTGGGGACAAGGGGACAGATACATCGCTCTTGGGCCAATGGACCTGTCCCTCTGTCCCTCAGGATAAACTTGAAACACTCGAGTATCTTTTCAAGAATTGTAAGCCGGAATTCCCTGGGGTGAATTTGCGAGAGTGGCTGGAAGGAAACAAGTCAGCAACAGATTATGTACAAAAAAATGCTGATACAATCCGGAATCATCCACTCGTGCCGGATGATGTAGTTATTCGCGGGTTCTTTATTAACACGGGAACTGAAGAAAAGATTGAAGAAATGGTGTTTTGAAGGTGAGAAAGAGGCATGCGATTGGGTGAAAATAGGAAAACTATAACCGACAAAGAAACAAAAGAAGCAAGGGGCAACACCCCTTGCTTCCTCTTTTATCTTAAATCACTCGTGCTGAAATAATTCCGGTAATTTGCTTGATTTTTTCTAGTAAACTAGGAACGATATCTCCGTTTACTTCATTGTCAATGTCGATCATTGTATATGCGTATTCTCCGCGGCTTCTGTTTACCATGTCAGCGATGTTTAGTTCATAGTTTGAGATAGCTGATGTGATTTGACCAACCATGTTAGGTACATTTTTATGGAAAGCCGTTACACGTGTTTTCCCTGTATAAGGGAGAGAAGCGTTTGGAAAGTTTACTGAGTTTTTAATATTACCTGTCTCCAAGAATTCCTTAGTCTGACGAGCTGCCATAATTGCACAATTTTCCTCAGACTCATTTGTTGAAGCTCCAAGATGTGGTGTGCAAATGGTATTCTTCATTTTTAACACATTTTCATTAGGAAAATCGGTCATATACTTTCCGACGATTCCATCTTCAAGTGCAACTGCCATATCGATTTCGTTCACAAGCTCTCCACGTGAGAAATTGATAATGTGAACACCTGGCTTCATGATGCTGAATGCTTCTTTATTAAACATTCCTTTTGTATCGTTTGTTAATGGAACATGTACAGTAATATAGTCAGACTCCGCAAATAGCTGTTCAAGTGACATTGCACGTTGAACGTTACGTGATAAGTTCCAAGCTGTATCAACAGAGATGAATGGATCAAATCCGATTACATCCATATCTAGATCAAGCGCATCGTTTGCAACGAGCGCACCGATTGCACCTAAACCAATCACACCTAAAGTTTTCCCTTTAATTTCTTTTCCGACAAATTGTTTTTTTCCTTTTTCAACGAGTGCCGGTATTTGATCGCCTTTGTCTTCTAATGTTTTTGTCCAAGAGATGCCTGCAAAGACATTACGGGATGTAGCCATTAAAGCCGTTAAAACCATTTCTTTTACAGCGTTTGCGTTGGCACCTGGTGTATTAAATACAACAATCCCTTTCTCCGTACATTTTTGGATGGGAATATTGTTTACACCAACACCTGCACGTGCAATTGCCTTTACATTATCGCCAAGCTCGAGGTCATGCATATTGAAACTGCGAACAACAATCGCATCGGGGTTCTCGCTTTGATCATCGATTGTAAATTGACCATTTTTGAACACCTTTAATCCACTTTCGGCAATATTATTTAATGTTTTAATCGTTTTTATCTGACTTTCAATAAGTGTGCTCATCTCGTTTACCTCTTTCCTGAACATAGATTTTAAGTATAGAAAACTTATACAAATTAATGAGGTCTGGATCTGTTTAGAATTGGTAAAAATCACACAATCCTATAAATAACAGAAAGAGGCAAGGGGACTTTCCCTTACCTCTGCCCAGGCGAACGGCTCCGACACCATATGCTCCCTCGCGGTTTTCCGCGTGCGCCAGTCACATATAGCCTCTTTGATTTGTTAGTATGATACCAAGTTTTTTGATAAATTTCAAGTTTTAATTAATTTAAATTTTAGGACGATGAAGGTGTCCTCTGTCCCTTCATTTATTCCTTTTCATATGGAAATGTTCGCCCCGTTTCCAAATCGAATAATTGAATTTTTCCGTTCTTAAAGGATTGCAAGTCCATTTTCATTGTAGGTCTTGGTGATTCTGTCAAACTACCGTTCTTATAAACTTCGTCGTTGGTGAAATGGATTGTATGCGTAAGGAATTCGTATTTCCAAGTACCTTTCATAACATTACTTTGATCCGGATATTCACCGTTTCCGTATCCTTCGTAAGAGCCATCCTCATTTAAAACAATCGAAATGGTAAGGGTCCCATCTTCTTTCCTAGTGCCCCATTTTCCGCTAAGTTCCTTACCATCCTCGGATACATGTAAGAGAACGCTGTCCCGGTCAATGCCGGCGTTTTTATCTAATGCCTTTAAATCAGCTGAGGTGATGGTACCATCTCCAACAGGGATATCATAGGTAAGTGAGAGCAGTGCGTTTGCGTGATTTAACAATTGTTCCCCTTTTAATGAATTTTCATAGACATCTTTCACTAAGCTCAAGTCTTTCTTCTCTAATCCTTTTTGAAAACCTTTTAGGTAGATCTGAAATTCGTTCATTGAATCCTTATAATAGTTATCAACCTTTTCATAAGATGAAGGTGGGGTTAAGGCAAGAACTTTGTTTGATAAATTTTGCATGTTATTTACCTTTTCAATTAACCAATTATGCATTTCATCATCAACCGTTTTTGTTTCCATTAATTTTGTCAGCATTTCGGTTAATTCTTTGTAAAACTCCTGGGATGTTTCTGAAACAGTAACCTCATATTCTTCTTCCGTTAATGGTTCTGACTTTTCAATTTTGGGTGATTTTGTTTTACCTTGGCTTGAGCCCTCAAGTGCCTGACATCCTACTAATGATAGTATAAGTGCAGATAAAATAATTGATCGTACCATTTTTAGTTTCATATACATTCCTCCATTGCTTAATCATAGTATGTTAGATAGTTGGATAAAATAGGAGTTTGTTACTATTTTCCATAAATATTCCAAATGTATATGTAACGAAATTGGGCGAAAAGACCTTTTAAGTTGCTTTAAATAGTACTTTTATAACTATCAGGAAATCCTTCAATTCTGGTAATATATAGAAATAAACTATAGGCTGTACTTTTTTATTAATCGAAAGGTTAAGGGGTATTTGATATTGGGAACAATAAAGATTAATGTATCAACAGTCCAGCTTGCTATACCCTCATTGCAAAGAGATTCTAATAAGGTATCTACAATTAAGGGTAGTGTAAGGGGATTAAAATCAGGTATTGATTATAGGATCCAAAGCCGTCGAGGGATTGGAGTAAGTTTAAATCAGGTGGTTAGCTCTTTAAATGAATTAGAATTAAAGATAAAGGATCTTGAGAGATTTATCCATAATTCAGTCCAACTATATCAAAATGCAGAAAGAATAATAGATAATAAATCTCGTTCGTTAGAATCCGTTCGTTCCAAAACGGCTTTATCTTTAGGGTTTATTAAAGGATATGACCCTTTTAAAAATCCTAAAGGTACGATGGGTGCCGCTAAGATGGTCCATAAGGATACGACTACACGTTCCATCGCTGAAAATTTGAGAAACGTACTTGACCTTGGTCAAGCTGCATTAAATTATGTTGGGAATGAAGCAAATGAAAGATTAGAAGACATTGAATCTGGATGGAAAGAAGCAACAAGTAGAATCGATAAAAAACGCAAGCAAATGATAGATGACTACGAATTTGTAAAAGATAATAAAAAGGATATCTTTAACCTTTTATTAGAAACTGGCGTCAGAGAAGGTCTCGACATGACAAGCACAGGTAGGGCATTCAGGGAAAAGTACGAATATCTTCATTATGAGCAGAGGGACAAATTGAATGAGCCTCATCCAACTTATAAAGAAGTAAGGAATCCTAGACTTGGTTGGATTGAACTCCCCGAAAGTATGTCAGTCTTTCATGACGATAATAAAGGAGAACCTGAAAAGAAATTTATCCATCCAGATGGCAGAGAAGCTGTATTTGACGGAGATACACTTAAACCCGTTACCGATGCACGTTATAAGGGAACGTATAATTATATTAATCCAACCCTGATGCCTGAAGGATTTCCAAATAGTAAGCAAGATATATTGGATTGGGTAGAGTACGGTAAAACGGGGTTAGGTCATGTTGTTACGGATGTGATACCGTACTATATGGTAGGACAAAAGAATGAAAGAGATCAGCAGAGATTTCAAGACTAGATAGAGGTGTAAAAAATGCTAAAGAGGTTACTAAAAATAGTGAGCATTGGGATTCTTGTAAGTAGTCTTATAGGCTGTGAAACAGCAACGATTATTGACTTATATCATGCCGAAACTGAAGAAATACCTATAAATGAAGAAGCTTTTATGGATTCTGCAAATAATCCTTACATTGTAGGGGGGGTATTTTTTAATCCGTATATGGTACAATCAACGTTTGGTAGTTCTGACACAGAGTATTTTAGATATTCCTTATACTTAAATGCATATAAAAAAGCTGACAATCCAAGTCAGGCAGTCATAAATCATATAAAAATTGTTGGTAAAAAGGATGTTATCTTCAAAGAAATTATTAAAGATTTGTCTATTCCCTTACAATTCTCTGACGATGAGCATTTCCCACCTTTCAAATCAAGTGACAGTCTACTCGTCGAGGAGACTAACAATTATAATATGGAATTAACAAAAAATAGTGTAATAACAGTAATTATCAATGTAACTGTAGAAGAGAATGGGGAAAAGGTTACCAAGGACTTAACATATGATTTTGTGACAAGATTTCGAACCTATGCTGTCACAAGATAAAAAAGTCATGTAATGAGGTCTAATAGGGAATTATTAGAGGTCCACCTCTCATCACTAGATAAAGGTGTAGAAAAATGCTAAAAAGGTTACTAAAAATAGTAAGCATCGTTGTTCTTTTCAGTAGTCTTATAGGATGTGAAACAGCAACGATTATTGATTTATATCATGCCAAAACGGAAAAGTTAAAAATGACTGATGACGTTTTAAAGGATTCGGCATATGAGCCCTATATTGTAGGGGGAATATTCTTTAAGCCATATATGACACATGAGTCTGAAACAGGGTATCCTGGGTATTCCTTAAGACTTAATGCGTATAGAAAAATTGAAAATTCAAATCCAGTAATCTTAAATCATATAAAAATTATTGGAAAAAAAGATGTAGTCTTTAAAGAGATTAATCAGGAATTAACCATTCCTTTAGATTTTTCCGATGATGAGAACTATCCATCCTTCCAATCAAGTAAGAATCGCCTTATTGAAGAAACTAATAATTACAATATGGAATTAACGGAAGGTAGTGTGATTACTGTTGTAATCAGTGTAACTGTAGATGTGAATGGGGAAAGTGTTACGAAGGATTTAACCTATGATTTTACGACAAGATTTAGAACGTATGCTGTCACAAGATAAAAAAGCTGTGAATGGGGTGAAATATGGATTCATTAGAAGTTTTCCTCTCATCAAAGGAAATATATTTTTTAAGTGAGTTATTAGGAATAGAGGTTATTATTGGGTTGAAAGACCCTTATGAAGGTTTTACAGAAAGTGAAATACAAGAGGATTGGCTCAAAATAAAAGATGGTTTAGTAGAGCGAGAGATAATCTTTGAGAGGGAAACCTACCAAATAGAGCGTAAACACGCCATTTTAATAAATGCCATGAGACCTGAGTCTATTTGTTGTTGGTTTAGTCTAATTGAAGGAAATCAACAAGTGAGTTCCCATTATTACTTCACACCCAAACTAGTCGTAAAGAAATCGATAGATTCGAATAATAATTTATTTAAAATAGAATTAGTTGGAACACCTAAAGAGGCGCTAGAAGAAATAATCAATCGATTTTCTATCTCATCTTCAAAAGTAGGTTCGGTAAACTCATATATACCAAGGAGTGTCTTTGAGAATATTTTAGCTTTAAAGGAAAAACCGGATTTTGATAGATATGTAATGACTAACTTGAATTCCGAAGAAAAAATACTAGAGGAGTTTATTACTAGTATTAAAACATTTCAAAAAGCTGGCCAATTTGAAATTATGACATGGGTTGATCACGAACAAAAGTGGGATCATGAGGATCTACATTTTATTCAAGGAGAAAACGGTGTATGGCTAACGGTACCCGAAATGGTTGATAGGGTGGAACTTGTACATATCAAACCTACTACATTAGGGGAATTTGAAGGCCAGCTTAAAAAGATGATAATTGGAAGATTAAAGGAGTAAATGTATCTGTCGAGGTTCTTTTTTTGTGTTTCGATCCTGTCTCTTTTATCTAGATAAAAAATCTCCTCAAGGAAAATTCTTGAGGAGATTTTGCTTACTTCGTTTCTTCAGCTGCTTTTCTTTGTTTGAACTCGTCTTTGATTTCTTCAAGCAGTTGCGCATGTGTAATCAAGCGTAACGCGGTGAGGCCAAGTGCTTTCGCGCCAGTGATTAAAGCTTGGTCGCCTCGTTCAGATGCTGCTGCTTCTCTAAATGGCACAGTATGTGGGACAAGGTCATCTGCTCCAATTTTAATATAAGGATGAATGGTTGGCACGACTTGGCTGATGTTGCCGGCATCTGTGGAACCAATTCCTTCTCTTTCGTCCGCGACGTTTTCTCCCAACTCTTCAATGATTCCTTTGAATACCGCGTTGAACGCATCGTTTAACAACAAGTTATCGACTTCGTTCTGAAAGGCAATGACATTGAGCTTTGCACCTGTTGCTAGAGCTGCGCCTTCAGCGATTGCTTTCACTCGCTTGGTAACTTCATTTAGCCCTGATCTTGTAGCCGCGCGGATAAAGAACCGAGCCTTCGCATAATCAGGAACAATGTTTGGCGCATCGCCGCCATGTGTGATGATGCCGTGAATGCGTACATCGTCTGTGACATGCTGGCGAAGAGCATTGATACCGTTGAATAGCTGAATGACAGCATCTAGGGCATTAATTCCTTTATGAGGAGCAGCGGCTGCGTGAGCCGATTTTCCGATGAATTCAAAATCAAGCGGGTCAACAGCTAGGGAAGGAGAGGTAAGACTTGTTTTTCCCTGAGGGTGAATCATCATTGCTGCATCGATACCTTCAACCAGTCCATGTTTAACAAAGCTTCCTTTTGCACTTCCATTTGGACCACCTTCTTCAGCTGGTGTTCCAAAAACAACTGCCTCGCCGCCAGTCTCCGCAAGTACCTTGCTTAATCCAACCGCCGCAGCGACACTCAATGTTCCGATGATATTATGACCGCAAGCATGACCTAAACCAGGCAATGCGTCATATTCAGCTAAAAAGGCAATGGATGGACCTGGTTTTTCTGATTTGAATCGGGCAACAAAGGCAGTTTCGTGACCAGCTACACCTTTTTCAACGGAAAATCCTTCGTCTTCAAGAATCGTTGTTAATTGTTCAGAGGCGAAAAATTCCTCGTTGCCAATCTCTGGGTTTGCGTGGATTTTGTGACTTGTTTCAATATAACGTTCTTTATTTTTATCAATATTTGCTGTGATTGCTTCTGTTAAATGAGTGATAACTTGGGGCATTATTCTTTCCTCCTTTATTATGTAAAAGAGGGAAACTAAGTTTCCCTCAAGGTTTGGTAATTACCAGCCAATATTCTCAAGTGGAACAAAGGTTGGGATTAATGTACCGCCATGTTCTTTATTAATAAAATCAGCTGTATCATCCTCTTGGAATAGTTCAGCAATTCGATTTAAGGTTTCGTCGTTTTCATCTTCCTTGTTCACCGCGATAATGTTTAGATAGTCAATTGCTGTTTCGCTTTCATGGAAAATAGAGTCGTTAATCGGGTTCAATCCAGCATCTCTTGCAAATCCATTATTAATAATACCTGCATCTACATCAGGTAGAGCTCTTGGAATTTGCGCAGGAGCAGTAGGGATTAATTCTAGATTTTTTGGATTTTCAACGATAGCTTCTTCGATAGAACCAAGACCGTCATAATTATCGACTAGTTTAAGTAGCCCAGCTTCTTGAAGTAATAAAAGGGCTCTACCTTGGTTAGATACATCATTTGGTAAGGCAATTTTCGCACCGTCTTTGATTTCTTTTACATCCTTTAATTCTTCTGAGTAAATCGCCATTGGAGCAAGATAGGTAGTTGCAATTGGTACAAGATCTAGATTATGCTCTTCAATAAATTGGTCAAAGTAAGCAACCGTCTGGAATGAGTTCGCATCTATTTCATGATCAGCAAGTGCTGTGTTTGGGAGAACATAGTCACTAAATGAGACAAGCTCAATTTCAATACCTTCTTTAGCTGCTTTTTCAGCTACATAATCCCATGTACGTGTGTCAGTACCGGTGATACCAATTTTAACTTTTTTTGTTTCTGATTCTTTACCGCTAGCACTGTTGTTAGAGCATGCAGCCGTAAAGATGACTAATGTAAGTAAAAGAATGGGTAAAAAGATTTTTTTCATGATGTGTTTCCTCCTTGATTATCTTCTTCGTATTTTTTTAGATAAAATGTTGCCGAATGATTGTAGGCCTTGAACCATCACAATCAGAATGACAACAGTAATAATCATTGTAGTAGTATCAAAACGTTGGTACCCGTAGGTAATTGCCAGGTCCCCGATTCCTCCACCACCGACAGTGCCAGCCATGGCAGATGCACCGATTAGTCCGATTGTCGCAATTGTAAAGTTTACGACTAATGAACTGAGCGCTTCAGGAAGTAAGAATCGAAAAATCGTTTGGAAGGGAGTAGCTCCCATCGCATTAGCTGCTTCAAGTACACCCTCGTCCACTTCAAGCAATGAGCTTTCTACTAATCTGGCAATATATGGTCCAGCGTAAAATACGAGCGGAACAATTGCAGCGGCTGTTCCAATTGAAGTTCCAACGATCAACCGGGTAACTGGAATGATTGCTACCAGTAAAATAATGAATGGAATGGAGCGGAAAATATTAATGATTGCATTTACCACGGTAAAAACCGGCTGATTCTCAAGTATCTGACCTTTACGGGTTACAAAAAGGAGAATGCCGAGTGGCAGCCCGAGAATAATTGAAAAGATAAAGGAGAAGGCAACCATTTGTATCGTTTCAATGAGCGCTTCGATGATTTGTTCCGTATTAACTAGCATGGGATGTCACTTCCTTGAAGCTTATTTGTTGTGATTGCATATACGTTAATGCACGTTTTACCTCTGCATCAGGCCCTTGAATTTCCACAATCAAGTTGCCGAATGGGATACCTTGAAGCTCAGTGATGCTGCCAAATAGTACGTTGATATCGATATCCAACTTTTTGGCGAGTTGTGATAAAAACGGCTTACCTGTTGACTGACCGACAAAGCTTATTCGGAAGATGTTCTGTGATCCTTCGTTGTTATTAATCATGCTTAAAATGGACTCGGGAATTTGATCGTGCATAACAGTGCTGACAAAATTTTGTGCGGTTTGTGTCTTTGGTGCGGAAAAGACATCAAAGACGGTTCCTTCTTCAATTACTTGTCCTGCTTCCATGACAGCTACACGATCACAAATTTCACGAATAACAGACATTTCATGAGTGATCATTAAGATCGTAATGTTGTATTCTTGATTAATTTTTTTCAACAATTGCAGGATGGAGCTTGTTGTCTGCGGGTCCAGCGCAGAGGTAGCCTCATCGCAAAGGAGAATCGAAGGCTGTGTTGCTAATGCTCTGGCGATACCAACCCGTTGCTTTTGACCTCCAGAAAGTTGGTCAGGATAGACATCGGCCTTATCACCTAAGCCGACGAATTCAAGCAGTTCTGTAACACGCTTTTTAATTTGTTCCTTTGGTGTTTTGCTTAAAATAAGTGGCATTGCGACATTCGCGTATACTGTTTTTGAGTTTAAAAGGTTAAAGTGTTGGAAGACCATCCCGATATTTTTCTTTACTTCACGGATCTGCTTTTCGGAAAGAGTTGTTAGGTCGTGGCCGTCAATAATGACCTTTCCGGAGGTTGGGCGTTCAAGGAAATTCACACAGCGAATTAATGAACTTTTACCGGCACCACTGAATCCGACAACCCCGTAGATTTCTCCTTTGTTAATTTTTAAATTGACGTTATTTAAAGCGTGCACCTTCTTACCGCCGCTGTCATATACCTTAATCAGTTCTTGAAACTCTATCATTTTTGATCTCCTTTCGTGTCTCTTAAAAATGTTCCCTCAATATTTCCGAATAGCAAATTATTATTCTTATAATCAGAAAATATTATTTTATGAAAATATAAAAAGCCCTCTTCAGACAGAAGAGGGCAGAAGGTCAATTCCATTATCCTCTTCTTATCTCTCAAGTTTACTTGCTGGAATTGGCACGGTACGAATTGTCCGCTGCCGAGGTTTCAAAGGGCCAGTCCCTCCACCTCTCTTGATAAGAAGTATTTTTAATATAAATCACACTATACATCCGTATAATATAATTGTCAATATATTTGATATCTTTTTGTTATTTTTTTAATACGGAAAAGTATATATTGGAATAATTTTAAATCTATTTGAAACGATTGAATATATTAACCCATGGCATTTATATAAAATGGCTTGATTTGGCTTTCGGAGAAGGTCTCATCCTTCATTTAAGCTCTTATTTATTTGGTCCGTATACACGGCTATCAATTGATTTTGACTCGCCTTTAAGCCGCTTTGTGAGGGTTTCTTTCCAGTTTGATGCAAGGTGTTCGCATGTGGCTAGTTTTGCTGCCAAGTCTAAATCGTCTTTCTTTTCATGCATGATTTCGTTGCAACGGGCGATCGTCCATTCAGGATAAGATCGTTCAATCAATTTGATGGTATCGTGTCTTTTTACTATGCCTTCTTTGACAACGCGAAAGTACCATCCTGTTCGACCGCTTTTTTGAATCCGTAATGCAAAATTTAGTATTTTAAACCGTCGAGCTGGCTTCCAACACGGTTGACGTGGTTGAGAAACTTGTACCAGGGCTTCACCGACCTCATAAATATCTCCAATGCACACATTAGTTTCATCCAACCCTACAATAGAGAAATTTTCCCCCATTGCACCTGCCTGAATCAATTCATTCTCCAATTCACCTTGCCATTTTTCATAATGAGTTGCTGCATAGGAGAGAACCGCCTTTTCAGATCCTCCGTGATTTTTTAAATCTGCTTGGCCGTCTCCTTCTAAATTCTCCTTGCCGAGCCAAAGCGGTGTGTGAACCGGCTCTTTAAAAATTCCACTTGTCCATTCTTTGTCCATGAGTTTCTTCGCATTCGGGTCTCCAAACGTTTTGGGTTTCCCAATAAATAATTGATCTATGTAAGGGTATTTTTTCATATTTCCCATCTCCTTTTGCTTTAGTCTACCATGAATGGGGACGCAGAACCTGTCCCTCTGACCCAATTCTCTGAGGCTTGTCCAACCTTCAAATATTATCCTCAGCGACGGTATGAGCGCGTATCAGATGGTTAGATGTGATTAGCTTTTTATGGTAACGTTTACACTCACTAATTGAATCATATGCATATGACATTCCATGAATCCCTTGTTTATGATTTTAAAGATGTTACGATAAGTATTGTGTTTAAAATTCACCACAAGGGAGACATTTGATGTTACATGAAAAAACGATTGCTTTTATAGGGGCAGGGTCCATGGCAGAAGCGATGATTTCAGGAATTGTTGCAGCTGGAAAAGTCCCATCTAACCAGATTTTCGTTACCAACAGAACGAGTACGGAAAGACTACAACAGTTAGAAGCTGTTTATAAGATTAATGGTTTAGTAAGCCAAGATTTACCACTAACAAGTGTCGATATAATTGTCCTCGCAATGAAACCTAAAGATGCAGAAACTGCATTACAGTCCATCAAAGATTCACTTCAACCGAACCAACTTGTTTTATCCGTATTAGCGGGTATTACTACATCCTATATGGAGCAACATCTACCGGCGGGGCAGCAGGTGATCCGGGTAATGCCGAATACATCTAGCATGATTGGAGAGTCTGCAACGGCCATATCTGCTGGTTCCTATACCACTCATGAAAATATGTTTCTAGCAAAAGAATTACTCAAATCCATTGGTGAAGTGTATGAGATTTCTGAAGACCAAATGGATGTTTTTACAGGGGTAGCAGGCAGTGGTCCGGCTTACATTTATTATCTCATGGAGCATATGGAAGCAACTGCAAAGAAGTTAGGCTTACAGGAAAAGTTATCGAGGGATATCATTGCGCAAACGATTGTTGGCGCAGCTAAAATGATTCAGCAACAGGGTGAGACGCCATCTACATTACGGGAAAATGTAACTTCGCCAAATGGAACGACAGCCGCTGGTCTGGCAGCATTAGAAAAGAATGGTGGGGACAAGGCGATCTCACAAGCTATTAAACACGCAGCAAAGCGTTCGCATGAGATTAGCTCACAGCTTGAGGGCAAAACTGCCAAAAAAGTTCAGGCTGTTTAACATAATAGATACCTTTTTAACCGGCGATAAGCGCTTCGTCCGGCAATCAAAAACAAAAAAGATAAGGATTGATCGGATGTCCATAGAAAAGAGAGTCGTCATCAAAATAGGAAGTAGCTCATTAACGAGCCGTCATGGGGAAATTAGTAAGAGAAAGCTAGAAAAACTAGCGAATGAAATTGCTCAGCTAAAGGATGCCGGGCATGAGGTTGTCCTTGTTTCATCAGGGGCCGTCGCTGCTGGTTATCGAAAACTAGGCTGTCTTAAACGTCCTGATTCATTGCCGGAAAAACAAGCAGCAGCTTCAATTGGCCAGGGGTTATTAATCGAAACCTATTCCCATCTTTTTTTATCACATGGATATGTAGCATCACAGATTTTAATATTAAGAAGTGATTTTTTAGATGAGTCGCGCTACCAAAATGTTCATAACACCTTAAACGTTTTATTAGAACGAGGAATTATTCCAATCGTCAATGAAAATGACACACTTTCAACTGAGCGTTTGAACTTTGGGGATAATGACACATTGGCGGCTAAGGTTGCTGGATTAGTAGATGCCGACCAGTTAGTCATCTTATCTGATATAGATGGTTTGTATGATAAAAATCCGACAACAAATGAGGATGCAAAACTAATTGAGTGTGTTTCTGAAATTACCGTTGATATCGAAAATGCTGCAGGCGGGTCCGGGAGCTCGATTGGTACAGGTGGCATGAAGTCAAAAATTGAAGCCGTGAAGATTGCGATGGCTTCTGGAATCTCCACCTTTTTGGGAAATGCCAATACAGAGAATATCATTTTGGATGCAGTACGGGAAATGGCAAAGGGTACGTATTTTACTTGTGAAAAGTCCGTGACTACACTTGATCAAAAGAAAAAGTGGATTGCTTTTCATTCAGGCTCTAAAGGTGAAATTATCATAAATCCTCATGCGACAGACCGAATGGTTAATAAGAGAAAAAGCTTGCGGCTTAAGGAGATTCAACAGGTCGATGGTAGGTTTGATAAAGGTGCTGTTGTCCGTGTGATGAATCCAAATGATGAAGAAATAGCCCGCGGGGTTGTGAAGGTTTCATCTGCCGATTTGCGAAAAATGCTTCAGGACGAAAATGCTCCATCAATTGATTCTACTGTCATCATGGAGATGGGAGATTTTGTTTGTCATATTGAAGCTCCAATAACGGTTGGGGTTTAAAGGGAGGAATTTCATGACGTTAGTTAAAGAAAATGTCGATATTCAATCACAAGCGCGTGCAGCAAAAAAGGCTTCAAAAAAAGTAGGTATTTTATCAACAGAGGATAAAAACAGAGCTTTATATATTTTAGCCGAACATTTGGAAGCGGGATATGAGTCCATTTTAGAAGCGAATAAGGTGGACTTGCAGAGAGGTCAAGAAGCTGGTTACACACCTGCGTTTATGGACCGGTTAACTTTAACGAAGGAACGTATCTTTGATTTCGCGGAGGGGCTTCGCCAGGTTGCTGGTCTAGAGGACCCCACAGATAGAGTCATCTCAAACTGGACATTAGAAAATGGCTTACAAGTGAAAAAGGTAACTGTGCCATTAGGCGTCATTGGGATGATTTATGAGGCACGTCCAAATGTAACGGTTGATGCTACTGGACTTGCGTTGAAATCAGGGAATGCCATTATTTTAAAAGGTGGCTCATCTGCCATACACACAAATAAAGCCATTGTTGATGTCATTCAATATGCGCTTGAACATACGAAAATACCCAAAGAAGCTGTTCAATTTATTGCAAGTACAGATAGAGAAGCGACGCAGCCATTATTTACGATGAAAGAATACATTGATGTGCTCATTCCCCGTGGCGGCGCTTCTTTAATTCAAACGGTTGTGAAACAAGCAACAGTCCCTGTACTTGAAACAGGTGTTGGGAACTGTCATGTGTATATCGATTCCGATGCAGACGTCGATAAGGCATTACCAATTCTTGTGAATGCAAAAACGGATCGACCAGCTGTTTGTAATGCTGCAGAAACAGTCCTTATCCAGAAGGATTGGTTTCTTGAGCATAAGGATGCGCTTGTGAAGACATTACAGGAACATTCAATCACGGTACATGGGGATGAAAGGACACTTTCAGTGATTCCAAACGCAGTCCCTGCAGGGGAGGGGGATTGGGCAAATGAATACTTAAGTCTTCACATCGCAATGAAGATTGTAGATCATGTACACGAAGCAATTGAGCATATTGAACAGTATGGAACTAAACACTCAGAAGCGATCATAACAGAAAACCAAGAAACCGCAGATTTGTTCATGAAGCTTGTCGATGCATCATCTCTCTACCATAATGCTTCTACCAGATTTACAGACGGGGGAGTCCTTGGATTTGGCGCGGAGATTGGCATCTCTACCCAAAAACTTCATGCGCGCGGACCAATGGGGTTACAAGCCCTAACGACAGTAAAATTCTTAATGACCGGAAATGGCCAAATACAATAACGACGAACACGGCAGAACTGTTAGAGATCTGCCGTGTTTTTATGGGACGTAGGGACAGGTCTATTGACCCAGAGAAGGTCAGTGAATCTGTCCCTTAAAGCTTAAAAAATCTACCTAATAAGTAGGCAATCCACTTGCAATGTGGATGGTTACGGATATTTTCAAGAAGTCCTTTAATAATAGCAGGGCTAAACGTTTGTTTTTGAATCTGTTCTTGTAAGAGCAGTAATGACTCCTTCTGGATAGAATCCTCCAATTCCTTTACCTTCTCGTCTATCATTGAAACCATTTCTTCCTTTGTTACATCACCCTGTAGTTGAAAAATTGACAAGTCCATATGCTCTTTTTGTAAGAACGGAAGGGTCATTCCTTGTGCCAAAAGATCCGTTTTTTCCACAAGGGACCTACAAAGGGCCTCCACATCTAATGGAAAACCTTGATACAAAAAAAGTTCAGAATACATTCGCATAAAGCCTTTAATGCAATAGAGCAAATCATATTTCGTATGCTCTGCTTTTTCACCATAGACCCGGTCAATCATTAAAAGAATTGTGGAATTAATAAGTTTATCATAGTTGTGCATTTTAAGGATAAGCTGTTCGTTTAGAGACTGCGTGTATTCCTTCATTAGGATATTGGCAAATTCCGTATGCTGTCCAAACGATTGAAAGCTCACATAGTAAAAATCAAAGAGAAGATTTTCTTCATTTTTTTTATTTCTGACTAGATGGTCAATGTTAGCAAAAATTTCTTCCATGAATTGATCGATTAAGGCAATGATTAATTCATCCTTGGATTTAAAAGAAAGATAAAAAGCACCTTTTGAAATGCCACATCGATCCGTTATTTGTTGAACGGAAGTTGCTTCAAAACCTTGCTTTGCGAACAGTTCTAGCGCTTTTTCCATGATTAGTTGCTTTTTTACCATTATTTGTTTCGCTCCCACTGTCTATCATTGACAAATGACTGAATGGTCATTATTATAAATAAATGGGTTAAACAAGTCAATCTAGGGTAGGTGTAAGTGTGAGAGGTATAGCCAATTTTGTACTAAAAAACAAACTAGCGGTTTGGTTATTAACAATTATTATAACGGTATCTGGAATTTACTCAGGTACACAAATGAAGACAGAAACCATTCCAGATATATCAATTCCTTTCCTAATGGTCATGGATGTATATCCGGGAGCAACTCCTGAACAGGTAATGGAAGATGTCTCGATGCCGATTGAAAAAGCGGTAGAAGGACTGGATGGAGTAAAATCTGTCTATTCGAATTCCTATTCAAACATGGCCAATATTCAAGTTGAATATGACTATGGTGAGGATATGGATGAGGCAAAGCGTGCCTTGCAGTCTGCGTTGGACGCAGTAACTTTACCAGAAAATGCACAAGAGCCTGTTATTACAGCGATTAGCATGAATATGATGCCGGTCGTGGCACTTAGCGTAAGTAGTTCGGCTGAAGATATTGTGGAATTAACATCAACAGTAGAAGATGTTTTACTTCCGAAAATTGAAAAACTGGATGGGGTTGGTTCCGCAACGATCACAGGTCAGCATATTGAGGAAGTACAACTTACCTATAATAAAGAGGAAATGGCTAAGTACGACTTATCAGAAGACACAGTTAAGCAAATGATTCAAGCTAGTGATATGGCTGTATCATTAGGTTTGTTTGAATTTGAAGAAGGTGAGCAAGCTGTTGCGATTGACGGAAAATTTATGACAGCTGATGAATTAAAGGATATGGTAATTCCTGTTACACCTACTGAAAACAATCCTGTACCATTTGTGAAGCTTGGTGATATCGCAACAATCGAAGAGGTTGGGCGCGTTCAATCTGTTTCCCGTACGAATGGAAAAGACGCAATCGCGATTCAAATTGTTAAAGAGCAACAAGCAAACACAGTGGATGTTGTAAATGAAGTCAAAGACTTGATAAAAGATGAGCAAGAAAGAATTGAAGGTCTTACTATAGATGTATCACTCGACCAAGGCGAGCCAATTGAACAATCTGTTTCAACGATGGTCGAAAAGGCACTCTTTGGTGGCTTGATTGCAGTATTAATCATTTTACTTTTCTTACGTAATTTCAGATCTACGATAATTTCGATCGTATCAATTCCAGTCTCCATTTTTATGGCATTATTGCTGTTGAAATGGATGGATATTACATTAAACTTAATGACGTTAGGAGCCGTTACCGTTGCGATTGGACGGGTAATTGATGACTCCATTGTCGTTGTTGAAAACATTTATCGAAGGCTCCATTTAAAAGAAGAGAAACTAAATGGACGCGCATTAATTCGCGAAGCAACACTTGAAATGTTCAAACCAATCCTTTCCTCAACTTTAGTTACGGTTGCTGTATTTGCACCACTAGTGTTTGTAGGTGGAATGGTTGGAGAATTGTTCATGCCATTTGCATTAACAATGACATTCGCTCTAGGTGCTTCCTTACTAGTGGCAATCACCATTGTTCCTGCTTTATCACATACCTTGTTTAAAAAGCAGCTTTATATGGAAAAAACAGAAGCGAAACATAAAGAAGCAGGTAAGCTTGCAAATTGGTACAAAGGCATTTTAAATTGGTCACTGAACCATAAGATTATTGTGTCAGTGATTTCTATCTTACTATTAGTCGGAAGTTTAGCATTAACACCATTAATCGGTTTTAGTTTTATGGGTAGTGAAGAAGAAAAGGTTATGTATTTAACCTACACACCAGGAACTGGTGAGTTACAGGACGAAACGCTTGAAAATGTGGCGGCCGTTGAAGATGAGTTACTAAAACGGGAAGATATTGATATTCTTCAAGTTTCCGTAACGGAAAGCGGAGATCCGATGGCTGCGATGATGGGAGGCGGCGGTGATGGTGCACTTATGTACCTCATTTTTGACCCGGAAATGGATAACTTCCCTGAAGTCCGCGAAGAAATTGAAGAGTATGTGTTCAATATTGGTCAATCTGGTGAGTGGAAGAGCCAAAACTTCTCTGCCATGTCCATGAATTCAAGTGAAGTTAGCTATACATTATACAGTGAAGATTTAAATAAACTTTATGATGCAGTAGATATGGTCGAAGGTGTCATGAAAGATGCAGACGGCTTGGAGGATGTTTCTTCAAGTGCGGAGGATGCGTATGTAGAGTACACATTCCATGTTGAGCAAGATAACTTATTGCAATATGGGCTTACAACAGGTCAGATTGTCATGATGTTAAACCCAGATCGTTCACAAGAGGTACTAACAACTGTTGAAAAAGACGGAAATACAATTGAGGTTGTTGTTCAGCAGGAAAAAGTCGCTGCACCTAAATCAATTGATGACCTTCTTGCAACGCAAGTTCCAACAGCAACAGGCACGGCATTACCGCTTTCAGAGTTGGTAGAGGTTAAGGAAGGAACAACCTTAAATACACTTTCTCGTAGCAAAGGTGAGTACTATGCTTCTGTTTCAGGAAATATTATCGGCGACGATATTTCAAAAGTAACATCAAAGGTCGGAAAAGACATTGATGAACTTGACCTTCCTAAAGGTGTAACACTTGGAGTTGCGGGTGTACAAGCGGACATGGTTGAAACATTTACTCAGCTAGGTCTTGCAATGCTTGCAGCGATTGCGATTGTGTACTTTATTCTTGTTGTGACATTTGGTGAGGGGGTTGCACCATTTGCGATTCTGTTCTCCCTTCCATTTGCGATTATTGGTTCGTTTGTTGGATTATTGATTGCAGATGAAACCATTTCCGTTTCGGTAATGATGGGTCTCTTAATGTTGATTGGTATCGTCGTAACGAACGCAATCGTTCTAGTCGATCGAATTATTCATATGGAACGCGATGGTATGACAATGCGTGAAGCAGTTCTTGAAGCGGGCTCCACTCGTTTACGTCCAATTCTAATGACGGCAATTGCTACAATCGGTGCGTTAATTCCGTTATTATTTGGCGAAGGCGGCGGTGGCTTAATCTCGAAAGGGCTTGGAATTACCGTAATCGGTGGTCTAGCAAGTTCGACTTTATTAACACTACTAGTCGTTCCAATTGTATATGAAATTTTATCCAAGATGTTTAAGAAAGACCGCAAAAACATTCAAGAAAACTAATCATTTACGCCCTACAAGGTTATATCTATCTTGTAGGTTTTTTTTAAAAGATAAGAAAGTATAAAAATTTGGGTCTACCACAGTCATTTAAGCTGTGGTATTTTCATTTTATGGAGACCAATATATTGAGAAGAATATTTTTTGATAAACACCAACATTGGGAAGC
>NZ_QUQV01000014.1 GCF_003400205.1 Bacillus sp. HNG
GGAGCAAGCTCCCTCAGATTCGCTCGACTTGCATGTATTAGGCACGCCGCCAGCGTTCATCCTGAGCCAGGATCAAACTCTCCAATAAGAGTATTGATTGCTCAATAAGTTTGTTACTTAGAATTAAAACGTTGACGCTTGTATTGTGTTCAGTTTTCAAAGGACTTTTTTTGACTCGCCTCTCAGAAGCGACTTTATTAATATATCATGGTGATTTATTAATGTCAATAATATTTTTCAAAAGTTTTACCGGCTGATTTCTCTTTTTCAGCGGCGAAATCTAATATAACACGGGGATTGATTGTCCGTCAACAGTAATTGCAAATATTTTATCAAAATAATAAAAACCCCTTCAATAGTATGAAGGAGTTTTGGAACGTTACTTATTTACACTATAGGTTCTATGGTAGATACCTTTTCCTTTTGTTTCGAGTTTTTCTACATTAATAAAATGTTTATCTACAAGGAATTCGAGATATACTTCAAGATCCACTGAGTATACTTTTAACTCGGGAATTTCCATCATCTCCCCGAATGTCCAAGAACCACTTCTTTGAGATAGAACATTTAAAATATGGTTAGCTCCACGTTTTGCTCTAGAATGAATGAGAAATTCACTTGCAAGGAAGAGAAGCTCCAAACGTTTTTCAAGTGTCTCTTCACTTTCTAAGAGTTCAATATATAATTTATAAATTTGTGGATCAATTTGTTTTACTTGGGTCCAGACGGTTATTTCAGGATGAAAGCCATTTTCAATAATAGCTAGCCGTGCTAGATGATGAAGTGCATGAATGACATAATTATAGGCATCTAAATGTTGGTTTGCATTAAAAAATGCTTTACCGTCCTGGTACCGACGAATTAGTTTGGCAAATTCGATTCCCATTTTAATTTGTCGTTCCTCTGCTGGAAATTCATGCAGCTTGTTCCTTAAGTCAGTAATATATTCATTTCGATCAAATAGAACTTTTCCGTTAACAATCCAGTCTACGATTTTTCGATTAGAACCGAATAAAAGCCATTCTTTTAATTGACTTTCTTTTACTGTATACAAAGTTGCTTTGTTTTTATTGTAGTCATAATGTTTAATAAACACATTTTTCTCTGCCTCTTTTACGATTACGAGTAAGGCTAAGTCAAAGTGATCCGTATGTGTAAAAGCATCCTTCCCCTTTTCGATCAGAATAACCCCTAGCGTATTGGGTTGGCTTGCTCTTTCTTGGTAAAGAGGTCGAAGTAAATCCTCCATTTTTGATTTCCTCCATTCAAATCCATTGCTAATATATTTCGACGCACCAAAAATAAAACCCTGCACATTTTATGTAGAATCTTTTTTTATTTTTATCTTTCTTTTTTTATTGTATAGTATAGAAAGGAGGTTAGATTAACAATGGGTGTAAAATATTCTAGTAAAATTAATAAAATTCGTTCTTTTGCTCTTGCTCTGATCTTTGCAGGATTTATTGTCATGTACGGGGGAATCTTCTTTAGAGAAAATGTTGTCTTAATGACAATCTTTATGATTCTTGGTCTCATTTTTATTTTAGCAAGTACAGTGGTATATTTCTGGATCGGCATGCTTTCAACTCGAACCATCCAGGTGGTCTGTCCTTCTTGCCAAAAGCCGACTAAAATGTTAGGTCGAGTGGATGTGTGTATGTATTGTAAAGAACCATTAACTCTTGATCCAGAGCTTGAAGGAAAAGAGTTCGATGAGAAATACAATAGTAAAAAATATAAAAAAGTAGAAAAAAGCTGACAGGATGACCTGATCAGCTTTTTTTAGTGTGCTGCTTTCTTTTGACATTCTTGACACGAGCCGTAAATTTCCATTCTATGATGACTAACTTTAAAGCCAGTTACATGTGCAGCCAATGCTTCCACTTCATCTAAACCTGGGTAATGGAAGTCCACAATTTTACCACAGTCTTCACAAATCACATGATAGTGTTGTGTCGTGATAAAATCAAAACGGCTCGATGAATCTCCGTATGGTAATTCCTTTACTAAACCAACTTCACGGAATACACGAAGATTGTTGTACACAGTAGCGACACTCATGTTAGGGAACTTTCCTTCAAGTGCTTTATAAATATCATCTGCAGTCGGGTGACTCATTGAATGAATTAGATACTCTAATATCGCATGACGTTGCGGAGTGATTCGAACTCCGGATCCTTTCAACGTATCAAGCGCTTCTTTCAAATGATTGTCTGACACCGCCATGCACCTCTTTTCTAGTAAACATTATTACTTTATAATCCTTATAATTAGTGTATCTTGCTTACACTACTTTTGTCAACATATCTACCATTACTATATGACTAATCCCATTAAAATACGCTTATTTTACTGATTATTTCATTGATGGAGTGTAGGTTCACTTTGGCCAAGATTATGGTTAACATAACGCGCGGCAACAAATAGAAAATCTGATAGGCGGTTTAAGTAAGAATTCACCAATGGATTTACATCTTCCCCAATAGCTACAGCGTTTCTTTCAGCTCTTCTCACGATTGTTCTTGCAACATGGAAGGCTGCTCCCGCTTGACTACCACCAGGTAAAACAAAGTTGGTAAGCGGAGGATTCTCAGCATCCCATTTATCAATTGTTTCTTCCAATAAGGTAATGTCCTCTTCGGATACCTTCCACTTTACTTCCTTTCCTGCAGGCGTCGCTAACTCTGCACCGACGTGAAACAAGGTCGTTTGGACTTTTTTAAAAACCTGCTCAATCTCTTCTTTGCCTTCGAATTGAAGTTCATTTAGGTGACCTAAGGCTAATCCAATCATGGAATTTGCCTCATCACATGTTCCATACGCTTCAACACGTAGATCTGTTTTTGAAACCCGCTGCCCATATACCAATGAGGTTGTCCCTTTATCCCCTGTTTTTGTATAGATTTTCATCTTAATACCCCCGGTTCAAGTCAATTTTATTAATAAATTCACTGCCACCTAGCTTATATATATGAAGATTTTTTTCAAAAATTTCAAAGGATCTTGGTTGATAAAACTTTGACTTACTTGAAATATGCGGGGTTACGGTCACATTTTCAAGTGTCCAAAATGGATGATCACTTGGAAGTGGTTCCTGTTCAAATACATCTAGGACTGCATGTGCAATCTTTTTGGATTGTATCGCTCGTAGTATGACCTCATCTTTAACTAAATCGCCGCGTCCAATATTGATAAAAACGGATTCCTTTTTCATTCTGTCAAAATGGGTATCGTTCAGAATGTATTTTGTTTCGTTCGTGCTTGGAAGAACCGAAACTAGATAGTCAGCTTTCTCGCAAATATAATTGAGCTTATCATATTGGACCATTTCATCTATGTATTCATGCTTGTTTCCACTGCGATTTAATCCGATCGTCTTCATGCTAAAAGCTTTCGCTAATCGTGCAATTTCACCACCGATGGCACCAACACCTAGGATTCCAATTGTTTTCCCATGAAGCTCGCCAACTGGAAAATGAGTAAGTCGATCCCAGCTTTTACTCTTTTGTTGCTCAACAATGATCATATTCTTCTTTGTGACATGTAGCATCATCGAAAGCGTGTATTCAGCCATCGGGATTTTATGAATCCCTCTTACGTTTGTGACAAGGATTCCTTTTTCCTGAATCGCTTGAAAAGGCATAAGCTCAAGTCCAGCTGAAATCACCATGATCCATTTTAGTTTGTTAGCTTTTTCAATATGCTCCGGGGTTAAGTCTTCCCCGTATGTAAGTAAGATGTCTGCGTTATGTAATTCAGGTAAGGCTTTTTCTATATCCTCACAATAGATAAATTCTTCATCCGGAAACGCCTTTTTCATGTTTTCAGTAACTTCCTCAATTGGAATAAATGTTGATAAAATTCGCATAATTACGCCTCCTTCCTTACTATAGTATCAAGTTTGGTGAAAAGGTGGAAGGGAAAAAAGTGCAAGTGCCTTGATCAGCCCCGACAAGCACAAGACGAGACAGCGAGAAGGTTGCTCTTTGATCTTCTTGATGGATTGGCTTGTGACCTCGAGCTGCTCAAAGCAAAGCTTTTCGCAAGATACTCTTAGAAGACTATTCAGGGTGAAAACTGGCTAGGCACTGGAACTAGATTAAGCAAAAAAAGGTGCGAGATTTCTCTCGCACGAAAATACGCTAACATCTGAGGAGGTATGCCCTACACTTATAAGATACGTACGTTATATGGAAAGTGTATGGACGTTTGACACTACCTTTAAAAAATAGGCATTAATCGGTCCACTTGAAGTATTTTAAACCGATGACTGTTGATACAATTAAAATTCCTACTAAGATTCCGATGTCAAGGAGTGCATCTGTTGTGAAAAGTGTTCCATTCCATCCATCTCTTAGAACATTCACGACATATGTGAGTGGTACGACGGTAGCAATCTTTTGTAATACTTCTGGATATGTTTCTATTGGGATGGTTGCACCGGATAAAAACATCATCGGATACATTGCAATCATGGCAACTCCTAATGCCGTTTGCATCCGCTTTGTCACACTTGAAACGATAAAGCCGATTGAGAAAAATGTGATGGAGCTAAATGTTAAGGCTACAAAAAATTCAAGAGGATGTGCTGTTAATTCTGTGCCAAACCCAAACTTAGCGATTAATAAAATTTCAATCGCACCAACATAGATCGCGATAAACCCTTTTAAAATTGTTGCTGTAAAAATGGCATTTTGGTTAATAGGTGTTCCTTTTAATCGTTTGTAAACGCCTTTTTCACGATCAATCACAATTTGCAGACCCATTGAGAAAAAGGCTGTTGTAAAAATAATGATGGCAATCATGCTTGGGATATAGGCTTGAAAGTAATTTAGACCCTCATATGTGTTTGATTCAAACATTAGTCCAAATACGATGAAGCTAACAGCTGGGACGATAAAAGTAAACAGTAATGGTAAAGTCTCGCGAAAAAATAATTTTAATTCCATTTGCGTATGTGTAAGAATAGATTGCATGTGTTATTCCTCCTTATTATTGGGAAACGGCATATTTTAGATAAACATCTTCCATCGTTCCTGCACCTTGCAGGTAAAAATCGATTAAATTCTGTGGTTGGTCACAGGCTACTAATTTTCCATTTTTAATCATCGCAATTCGGTCACAGTGCCTTTGGGCTTCATCCATATAATGTGTGGATAGAAGAATCGTTTTTCCTTCATCACGATAGCGATTGATGCATGACCAGAGGTCGCGTCTTGCTTGTGGGTCTAAGCCGGTTGTAGGTTCATCAAGAAAGATGATCTCTGGATCGTTTACGAGTGCTAATGCTAAGGATGTGCGTTGCTGCCAACCACCTGATAGATTCTTAACATATTTGTTTAGATAAGGTTTAAGCCCGAGTGTTTCAATGATTTCCTGTAAGTCTCGCTTTTTATCGTAATAAGAGCTGAATAGTTTCAAAGCTTCCTTGACTTTGATTCGGTCATAAAGAGCTGTTTGTTGAAGCTGGATTCCAATTTTTTGCTTAATTTCATTTGATGCTTCTTCGACGTTCATACCAAGGACTTTTACTGTTCCTGAATCTGGTTTGCGAATGCCCATCATAATTTCGAGCGTAGTTGATTTCCCGGCACCGTTTGCACCGATGATTCCAAGTACCTCTCCTTTTTTAACTTGTAGTGTAATGCTGTCCACTGCTTTTACGTCCCCGTAGCTTTTTGATATATTGGTAAGTTCAATCACATTCATGCTAAGGTCCTCCTTTTACTTTCGCTTTGTTTTGTTATTCTTATCATAGACAGCGAACCTTAACTCAACCTTAAGTGAGTCTTATATCATTATTAAGATTCATGAAAAAAGCAAAAAGCTTGGATTATATACACTATCCAAGCCTTTTACGATATCTATGAAATTGTGAAACAACATATCATATTCCGATTTCTAACATTTTCGCTGTAACATCTTCAACTCTACGCTCCATATCCGTCCCGTCAAACTTCGGAAGCTTCAACTCAGTCACAATATTTCCGTCTCTCATAAACAGAATACGTTCAGACCGTGCTGCAACCTTCACATCATGAGTGACAAGCATAACCGCGGTGCCGTCTCCATTGATTTCGGAAAATAAGTCCATAATCTCCTGCGCAGATTTTGAGTTAAGCGCTCCAGTTGGCTCATCACCGAAGATAATGTCCGGACCATTCATAAGCGCACGACATATTCCTGCACGCTGAAGCTGTCCTCCCGAAACTTGGGTAATGTCCCGCTTTTCAAGCCCTGCAATTCCCACTCTTTTCATTAGTGAGCCAGCTTTCTCTGAAATCTTTGCAGCATTTTTTCGATTATCACGCATAGATGGCAGAATAATATTGTCAATAATGTTTAAGTTTTTCAGCATTGTCGGCTGTTGAAAAACGAATCCCATTTTATTCCGACGTATATCCGAAAGCTCGTTCTCCGAGCACGCCGATAAATCTTTACCGTCAAATAGGACCTTACCACCATTCACACGATCTGTTCCACTTAGTGCAAACAATAGCGTTGATTTTCCAGAACCTGAGGGTCCCATAATCGTAACAAACTCACCCTTGTTTATTTCAACAGATACCCCATCAAGAACATTACGCTGTTCATTTCCTTCACCGAACATTTTTACTATATGATCACCGATCAGAATCTTCTTCATTTGCCTACTCCTCCTATTCCTTAATATGTTCGGAAATTTTTGTTTGTCCTGCATTCGATGTGCCGAACATTGTTGCAAAAAGAACCATGACTGCCATCATCAGCGGACTAAGCAGATAGGCTTGAATCGGATTAACCATAAAATCAAACGACGATGCTCCAAACGAAGAGATAAGCAGGCCCGCAAAGACCTCTCCGAGTGTGTTCGCAAGAAGCGTTCCGAGTACAATTCCGACAATCAGTACAAAAAACGAACGTGAATAATACTGTACCTTAATATCCGAATTGCTAAAACCGAGGGCCTTCAATAAAGCAATGGAATACCTGTCCTTTGCAATCAGCATCTTCATGAACAACAGTGTAACCAGTATCGTGATCACCAGCGCAACCGCAATTGCGGAGTATGAAGCCATTTCGACAGCACTGATTGTCGATCCTAGAGTTTGAGAAACAAATTCATCGATGTCTGAAGTCTTCGCAAAATCGAACTCGTCCGAGTATGCTGAAACCTTGCTGTCTACAAGTGAAATATCTGAGAGTTTGACACAGATGATGGTCCACATGATGTTTGCTGAACTGTCGGAGAATACTGCCTTTGCAGTTTTACCACCATTTGTAACGTCTGAATATATGCCAGTTACAGTAAGTGCTTTTTCATTTCCCTCACTCAATAGCGTAATGATATCTCCGACTTTTTTCCCCATCTCTTCCGCATTTATAGATGAAAAGGCGATTTCATCATCACGGACAGGCGCTCTACCTTCAGCATACTCGATAGGAAATACCGAATGGTCACCGAGCTCAACTTTTATATTTTCCTCTGTTCCGTTATTTGTTTTTACCTTGAAAGTCTTTGTTGTCATAACAGCATACTTTGAAACGGAATTGTCGTGTTCTATCGCATTTACGATTTCGTCCGTTTTATCAGAATTATTGGTCTGAATGCGGAGATCATAGCCTCCAATTCCCATATATTGAATGAAGCCCTTTGAAGATATCGTGTTGTACAGGTTCTGCGGAACAATAATGATAAATGACGCAATTACAAGAACTATCAACATTGTTGTGTAAAGTCCCTTTCGCGCGAGAACATCCTTAATTCCAAGGAATATATTCGTGTTAAACCATCTGTTTTGATTTAAAGAAAAACGCTTTGCGCTCGCTTTCTTTTCCTGAGAAGTCCCAAAGCGTATGGCCTGTGCAGCGGATATTTTTCTAAATTTCTTCAAAACAAAGTTTACATAAGCCACAATTGCTAGAAATACAATCAGGATGCCTATGATTCCTAGAACTAGGGCATAAGAAGCATTTTCACTTTCCCCCATATACAGCCGAATATTTTCAAGTAGTTTTCCTTTTAATAAAAGCGAGAGAATAAACCCAAGAATACTACCAACCGCAGCTATGCTTACGTATTTAGCCATATAAATCTTCTTTATGTCAGAAAGGCGAAGCCCTATTGCTTTCATCACTCCAATTTCACGGTAGTCGTCTTCGATTTTTGCAAGTAGTGTAAAACGTATGCTCATAAATGCGATGGCAACGACTAGTGCGCTTATCAGAAGGATTACCGCAATCATCATCCCATCAGAAATGGCGTTCATCATTTTAAATAGAGTATAAGTCACGGTTGGTCCATTCGCTTCAAGTCCTGCAGATGCATATTCCGACTCAAATTCTCCTATTTTCGAGAAATCGTTTAGTCTAAATTCAATCAGATACTCGAGATCTCCAAGGTCCTTTAGCTCTGCGTAATCCTGGTTGCTTACGAGAAAACGCTTTGATGCAGAGAGCGAGGAATTCATGGTCGAATCACGGAGAAATCCCGCAACGGTAAATTCTTTCCCGCTTATTACTGCTATTTCACCGACCTTTGTAGTGTTGTCCCTCATATAGGCAACTGGAACATAAATCTCTCCATCTGACACATTGATGATGTTCCCGTTAAGATCAAGAAGATAATCAAATTGCTCATTTTGGATGCTTAAGCCGTTATCCTGAACACTGTTCGCAAGCGAGTTGTATCCTAAACTGATCTGTGAACCATCCATACCTAGAAACTCCACAATCTGGTATTCTTCGACTTTATCATTTTCTTCTGCAAAAGAATGAAGTCGATTTCTATCTATTTCACCCGCATGCATTTGCATAAAATGTGGCGCTTCGGCTTTTGTCATTAGCGCGTCTAGCGCACCTGTTAGATTAACGATGAGTATCGCCGCGAGTGAAACAAGCATGGATGCTGCAGCGACAAAAATCATAGTTGTAAATGTTATGACTTTGCTCTTTACTATGTCATTTCGGATTAGTCTAAAATACATATGTCACCTCTGTTTTAGCTTCTTGAGCAAAATTTACTTGCTTTTCTCGCTACCAAACATTTGCATAACGCTCATCAGGCTTCCACGTTCTGCACCGAGTAGCCTTTCTCCGTTGAATATTAACGCTTGTATCCGTGAGGCACGTTCCTCATTGGTCATCTCTACTAAATCATCATCCAAAACGATATTTGCATACGTAACAAGCATTTCCATACATTCATACGGATAAGGCGTGTTAAACAGTCCGGTTTCAATACCCTCTTGGATGATACCTGTCAGGATGGGCGTTACTCCATTGATGATGACTTTTTGAATTTTCTGATGCATAAGTGCGTTTTGTGGCTTATGAATGTGATCCATCATTTCCTGATTGCTTCCACCACTTACATTCATTGATAAAACAACGCGTATCATACGCTCAACTACAGGAATACTCTTGTCTGCTGCTACTTCCTGTGCAACGCTAATAAGTCGAACACTATACCGGTCAATTAATGCATTCATCACATCTTCCTTTGATTTGAAATGATAATAGAGTGTTCCGCGTGCAATGCCGACCTTTTTGAGAATATCGTTTGTACTCGTTCCATCAAAACCCTTTTGACTGAACAGCTCGTCAGCAGCATCCAGTATTTCGTTTCTACGTTCCTCTGCTTCTTTTCTCAAGATTCGTCCTCCTTTACAGACCGACTGTCTGTCGATAAAATAATAGCAATCTACTTTTAACGGTCTACCTGTTATGTGTTAAGGTTTTGTAAAGATTTGGGTATTTTACCAAAATAAAAAAAAGACCAAATCTGTTGGTCTGTTTACGCATTTGAACTATTTACTCAATGGGAAGTTCAATTATAAAGTTCGTTTTTCCTCGGTTTGGAGAAGTGTCAACTTGAATGGTTCCGTCATGGAGTTCGATGATTTTTTTAGTGATGGCGAGACCGAGTCCAGAGCCCCCATCATTCATTCTGCTTTTATCCCCTCTTACAAATGGCTCAAATAAGGTTTGGGCAATGTCATCACGGATACCAACACCATTGTCACCGACTTCAATGAAGATACTAGTTTCTGTTTGAAATAATCGAAGGTAAATCTCAGTGCTCTCAGGATTGTATTTATTTGTATTTTGAAGGAGATTCGATATGGCTCTGTTTAGTAGTTTCGGGTCGAAACGAACCATTATTTTTTCATCAGGAATATCGATATCCAGCTCCATTTTCTTTTCTTCAAATAAATCAAAATGCTCCACAATGACCCCACGGTAAAATTCACAAATGTCTTTCAGTTCTTTCTGAATGGGAACGTCTGGGCTATCTAATTTAGAAAACATAAAGAGTTCATCAATTAAAGATGTCACCCGAATGGATTTGTCGTAAATGTATTTTAAGTATTTTTCCGTTTGGTCTTCATCTGATACTACACCTTCATATAGCGCTCTGGAATATCCTTGAATCGTCGTAATTGGCGTTTTTAAATCATGAGAAATATCGGCAAGCATTTGCTTTTTGCTTTCTTCCAATCTCGTCATTTCACGATTTTTCTTCTCTAATTCTTCTGCCGTCCTTCTCAAGTTTTCACTCATTTCCTTGTATTTGATTGATCCCTTTATCATAAAAGGGAGAATACTTCCACCAAATAGGGGTGGGCCTAAATTTAGAATCGTGTAATATTCTCCGGAAAGGACAACCTGGTAGATAAGGATTAGACTAAAAAACGTGAACAGGCCACACACGACATACATCCATTGTATAGGTAGCCGCACAATCTGGTACACCGGAATGAAAATCATGTAAATATACAATGGGTCATACATAAAACCAAATACTAGAATAATTGAAAGTTGGACAAGAACGAATGCAAGTATGTGCTGTGAGCTCCAGTACGCCTGTCGGTATGCTACAACAAGCACAGCCATCAATATCAAGCCAATTAGTAGTTTCTCCTGTGATTCTTGAAATAGAAAGAAGAGTGGAAAGACCAGGTTCGCAATATATAAAAATGGTATGATCCCTTCTTTTTCAGGAAAAATCCGATAGAATATTTTTTTCATTTATCTCTTCCTTATAGGAGTCTATTTTTGGTCGACAAATTTATAGCCTAATCCTCTAATCGTTTTTATGTAGTTCGGTTTTTTCGGATTTTCCTCAAGCTTTTCTCGTAGCTTTGAGATATGGACATTGATCGTGTTGTCCTCCTCGCCGCCCATGTAATAATCATCCCATGCTCGTTCAAAGATTTGTTGTTTCGTATAAACCCTTCCAGGAGAACTCATTAATAATTCAAGGATGCGATATTCGATTTTGGTGAGCGTTATTGTGGTGTCTCCTTTAATAGCCGAAAACGAGCTTTCATCTAAAATGATATCGCCCACTTTTAACTGAAGGCTTTCACTTGTGGGTGCAGCCTCCTGCTTGTAGCTATAACTTCTTCTAAGCTGAGCCTGAACCCGTGCAATCACTTCTAATGGATTAAATGGCTTTGGAATGAAGTCATCTGCTCCAAGCCCAAGTCCTAAAATTTTATCGTTATCGTCGTTCTTTGCAGAAATAATGATGATGGGGATATGCAGGTCCTGTCTCACTTTTTTAATAAGTTGATAGCCGTTAATGTGTGGCATCATTAGATCAACAAGCATGAGATCGATATTTTCGGTTTGAATGATTTGTAGCGCTTCTCGACCATCAAAAGCTTCTAGGATTCTATAATTCTCCTTTTCCAAATAAAGACTAAGCAGCTCTACAATCTCCGGTTGGTCATCCACGATTAAAATGGTACGAATCATCAGAGTACCCCCTTCTTCCATACAATTTCCATTTTTATTTTCAGTATAGCAAAAATTTATTGGATCTTGGTGAATTTTTTTGTGGGTTCGTTCATTTGTGAGGCAATTAGCATGCTTATTACTCTTGGCTTGTACTAGAATAGCTCGCTTGCGGGACATGCTCTTTGGTTTTTCACCTTAGCATGTACCGTGAAACCCTTCTTGCGGGACATGATTTTCGAGTTTTTCCCCTTGCATGTACTGTGAAACCCTTCTTGCGGGACATGCTCTTCGGTTTTTCACCTTAGCATGTACCGTAAAATCCTTCTTGCGGGACATGATTTTCGGTTTTTTCCCCTTGCATGTACCGCTAGATCCTTTTATCTCATGACTTTTGGAATTTATTTGAAGAATCCATGTGATAAAAACACTTTATGCTATGACTTTTGGAGATTATTGTAAAAACCTATAACATAAACAACATATATGACACGACATTTGGAGATTACTGTAAAAGCCTATAGCATAAACGAATTATATATTAAGACTTTTGGAGATCATTGGAAATACCCATACCATAAACAATCTATATGTCATGGCATTTGGAGATTACTGGAAAAACCTATGGCGTAAACGAATTATAAGCTATTGCTTTTGGATATTATTAGTTACCCATAGCATAAACCAATTGTTTGCTATGACTTTTGGAGATTATTGTAAAGTGCCACAGCATAACCGATTTATATCGCATTACCTTTGGACATTACTTCACAACCCCATGTCAGACCTCACTATCTACCACAAACACTAGAAAACTCTCACCTCCCGCCGCACCCCAAACAAAAAAGCCGCCCAGATTATCAGTTTTCACTGACGTTCTGGACAGCCTTTGTCATGCTAGCTTATTTTAATTCAGCTAAGATTTCATCGATTTTGGCAAGCTCAGATTGTAAGCCGCCACCGCTTAGGTACCATAGGACACCATCTAAATACACGATCTTTTTGTTTTGATATGCTTGTGTTTTTTGGATGATTTTATTTTCCATATCTTTATCAATATTTGATTGGCCACCTACTGCTGCTGTACGGTCGATAACAAACAATACTTCTGGATCAAATTCAAGAATGGCCTCAAAACCGAAGTTAGATCCGTGAGAAGATGATGCGATATCATTTGTAACTGGCTTAAATCCGTAAATATCATAAATATAACCAAAGCGAGAGTTTTGTGCGAAACCAGATAATTTGCCTTCATTGTACATCGTTACTAATGAAGATTCATAGTTGCCAGATAAAGCTTTCACTTCTTCTAAAGCTGCATCAATTTTTGCAATTTGCTCTTTTGCTTCAGCTTCTTTATCAAACATTTTCGCTGCTACATCTACAGAAGCTAAAAATGTGTTCCAGTAATCATCCTGAGAAGTTCCCACGAATACGACAGGAGCGATTTCACTCAATTCCTCATAATATGGTGCTTGTCGACTAGAAATGAAAATGACATCTGGACCAATTTCGGCAATATCTTCAAGTAACGGTTCTTTTAACGTTCCGACATTTACATATTCATCGCTAGCATACTCTTCAAGGCTAGCTGGTAAGCTAGAATCTTGAGGAACTCCAACTACACCTTCAACACCAAGCGCATCTAATGTATCTAAGAATCCATAATCAAAAACAACCATTTTTTCTGGCATTGCATCAAATGTTACATCTTCAAAGTTTACAGTCCCTGCTTCTTCACTTTCAGCTGATGTGGTTGTTGGAGAAACTGTCATTGGATATTGACCTGGTGCTTTATTTGTTGTTTGTTCTCCGGCTACATTATCCTTTGTTTTTTCCTTTGTCGCCTCATCGTCATTCCCACATGCCGTAAGCGCTAACGACAGTGCTAAAACCGCACTAGCTAATTTCCATTTTTTCATGTATATACCTCTCCTTTTTATCCATTATGAATTTTAATTAGAAATGAGAATCATTATCATTGATAACAATTCTCATTATAAAAGCATATCGAACTTCCGTCAATACAAAATGAACAAATTCTTCAAAACTTTTATTCAGCACAAGAGCAAAGATTCAGAACGCCACTTCCTCACCTTTAAAAAAAGACCTAGAGACTTTATTCCCTAGATCTTATGCATGTGAATTGAAGTAGACGCAAATGCGACAGCCATTTTGTTCTTGGATTGGAATATCCATGTCGTAGATCTCGCGTAAAGCATCTGAATTAATAATTTCATGGGTTGGCCCATTTTTAACCAACTTGCCGTTTTTCAATGCGACAATTCGATCTGAATACACAGATGCAAAATTAATATCATGTAAGACTATCACAACGGTTTTTCCAAGCTCATCCACGAGCTTCCGCAAAATCTTCATAATTTGGACGGAGTGCTTCATGTCCAGGTTATTCAATGGCTCATCAAGCAACACATAGTCCGTGTCCTGTGCAATAACCATCGCGATAAATGCACGCTGTCTTTGTCCACCTGATAATTCATCTAAAAATGTATCTTGAATATCGAGTAAATTCATATATTCAAGAGCTTGGTTAATGAATTTTTCATCTTCATCAGTAAGGCGACCTTTTGAATAAGGATAACGTCCAAATGCAACAAGCTCACGAATCGTTAAACGTACATTTAAGTAGTTGGATTGCTTTAGAATTGAAACACGTTTTGCGAACTCAGATGACTTCCACTTTTTTACATTGTTTTTATCAAGTAAAACTTCACCCGTATCAGCATCTAATAATCGACTTACCATAGACAGAAGCGTGGATTTACCTGCACCATTCGGACCAATGAACGATGTAATTGTGCCCGGCTCAATGGTCACAGAGACATCTTCGATTACAGGCTTTTTTCCAAAATACTTCGATAATCCTTTGATTTCAATCATTGTGCTGACCTACTTTCTTTTAATAGTAAGAAAATGAAGTAAATACCACCAATAAAGTTAATGATGACACTTAATGTGGTACGTAATTCAAAAATATGTTCAACAAGGAACTGACCACCCACAAGGGCGATGATACTCATTAAGCTTGCCCCTAAAATTAATACGGAGTGTTTATACGTCGTTAAAAATTGATAGGCTAGATTCGCTACAATTAAACCGAAAAATGTAATCGGACCAACTAGTGCAGTTGAGGTTGCAATTAATACCGATGATAGAATTAAAACGTTCATTACCATGCGGTCATAATTGACACCAAGGTTCATCGCATTTTCACGGCCAAGTGACATAACATCTAACTTATCCATAATAAGATAACCGTAAATAAAGGCAAGAAGTAAAATACCAATTGCAATATATAAAAGCTCCGCCTTTACATTTGTAAAGGTTGCGAATAAGCGACTTTGTAGACTTAAATATTCAACTGGGTCAATCATTACCTGTAAAAACGTAACGAGACTTCCTAATAGTGTTCCAATAATCATCCCAATTAATAGAAGTAAGTAGATCGGATGCTTATCAGACCGGAATAAGAATCGGTACAGGATGAGCGCAAATAATACCATTGCGATAATGGCTGCGCCAAAGTTTAAATACTTATTTAACACCCAAATCGACATTGAACCAGCAAAGAAATAGATTAAGGTTTGGACGACTTCATACATCGAGTCAAGTCCCATCATGGATGGAGTCAGAATCCGGTTTTGCGTAATCGTTTGGAACACAACGGTCGAATACGAAATTGCGATTCCTGTAACAATCATTGCCGTAACCCGAGTCATCCGTTTAGGGAACGCATAATCAAATCCACCTTTCAAATCATAAAATCCATATAGCAAAACACAAATAATGGCAAGAATGGCTAAGAGAATCAATTTTTTACTATTTCGCATATGCTCTCCCCCTAAACAACATGATTAAGAAGATCGCACTGCCGATTACTGCAACTGTTACATTGACTGGAATCTCGTAAGGATGGACAATAATTCTACCTAAAATATCACAGATTAATAGAAATACAACTCCAAGTGCTGCTGTATGAGGAATCGTCTTCCGCAAATTATCTCCTAAATAAAGCGATACAATATTCGGTACAATTAATCCTAAAAATGGAATGACTCCAACTGTTAATACAACTGTTGTCGAAATAATAGCTACGAGGACAAGACCAATATTTAAAACAACTTTATAGCTTAACCCAAGGTTTTTCGCAAAATCCTCTCCCATACCAGCAACGGTAAATTTATTCGCGAAAATATACGCCAAAATAACAGCTGGTATAGCGACATATAAAAGCTCATAACGACCTGCGATTACCAATGTGAAGCTTCCCATTAACCAGGATGAAATGTTTTGAATTAGGTCTGCTTCATATGCAAAAAATGTTGCAATGGATGATAAAATATTTCCGTACATAATCCCGATGAGCGGAACGAAAATGGCATCCTTGAATTTAATTTTATCTAATATTTGCATGAACAGTAGTGTACCTATTAAAGCAAATACAAAGCTAAAAATAATCTGTTGTGTATAGGACACATTTGTAAAGAACAACATGGAAATTAAGATTCCAAGCTTTGCTGCATCTAATGTACCCGCAGTTGTTGGGGATACGAATTTATTTCTACTTAAGCTCTGCATAATTAATCCTGCAATACTCATCCCTGCTCCCGCTAAAATGATCGCCATTAAACGAGGAACTCGACTAATCAGGAAAATTTGTGTCTCATCTGATTCCCAATTGAGTAAATCCATCGGTGTGATATCAATAGCTCCAATAAATAACGAAATGAAGGAGAGAACAATGGCAGCGATTATTAACATCCATAGTCTCATTTGAAAATCCTCATAACATGTATTTTCTTAGTAATATAATTGAAAACGATTATCATTACTAATAACTTCATTATAAGTAAAGAATATTGTAAAATCAACCTTCAAATAGGAAAACGAGTGGCTCCGATTACGCCACCCGTAACACTTCGAAACGCTGTCCCCACTTACTTTCTAGTGATACCCCGGTGAGGTTTCGGGAGCATTTTCACAAAAACTTCATAAATTAAGATAGATTTTCCTTTATGTACGTGAGAGCTTCCTCAACATGTCCTTTGACCGAAACTTTACGCCACTCTTTTACGAGATTTCCTTCTTTATCAATGATAAAGGTAGAGCGCTCAATCCCCATGTATTCCTTACCGAAGTTTTTCTTCAGCTTCCAGACTCCATATTTTTCTGCTACTTCGTGCTCTTCGTCTACTAGTAATAAAAATGGTAGATCATATTTGTCGATGAATTTTTTATGGCGATCAAGTGAATCCGTGCTAACACCAAGTATTACAGTGTCAAGCCCGCCAAAGCTTTCGTGTGCGTCTCTGAAATCACAAGCCTCTGTCGTACATCCTGGTGTCATATCTTTTGGATAAAAATAAAGGACAACATTTTTCCCTTTAAAATCTGCTAATGAAACCGTTTCTCCGTTGCTTGCTGTTGCAGTAAACTCGGGTGCTTTTTTACCAACTTCAATTGTCATCGTTTTTACCTCCTGTTTTTTCCTATTAAGAATAGGTTACATAATTTCGAATCGATATACAAATAACTGGATTTGTTCCTATTCGATTTAGTGCTAAAATAGAAACGTTGAGTTCAAAGCTAGGAGGATTATAATAGATGAATCATTCAAAATCAGAAGAACTATACAGTGAAGCACTCGAGCATATCGTTGGAGGTGTTAATAGTCCATCGCGTTCATACAAAGCTGTTGGCGGTGGTGCACCAGTAGCAATGGAACGTGCAAAAGGTGCTTATTTTTGGGATGTTGACGGGAATAAATACATAGATTATCTAGCAGCATACGGTCCAATCATTACCGGCCATGCTCACCCACATATTACAGAGGCGATTACAAAAGCAGCTGAAACTGGTGTACTATACGGAACTCCAACACCACATGAAGTAAAGTTTGCAAAAATGCTGAAGGAAGCTATGCCAGGAATGGACAAAGTGCGCTTTGTCAACTCTGGAACAGAAGCTGTCATGACGACAATTCGTGTCGCTCGTGCTTATACAAATCGAACAAAAATTATTAAATTTGCTGGCTGCTATCATGGGCATTCAGACCTTGTTCTAGTTGCTGCAGGCTCAGGTCCTTCAACACTTGGAACTCCTGATTCTGCAGGTGTTCCAAAGAGCATTGCCCAAGAAGTAATCACCGTTCCATTCAATGACATCGAACCGTTTAAAGAAGCACTTGCAAAATGGGGCTCCGAAATCGCGGGCGTTCTTGTTGAACCAATCGTTGGGAACTTCGGCATCGTGGAACCGAAGGAAGGCTTTTTAGAACAAGTACTTGAGCTTTCCCATGAGGCTGGCGCACTCGTCATTTTTGATGAAGTCATCACAGCTTTCCGCTTTATGTATGGTGGCGCTCAAAATCTATTAGGCATCACCCCTGACTTAACTGCCCTTGGTAAAATCATCGGCGGCGGATTACCAATCGGTGCATACGGCGGTAAAAAGGAAATTATGGAACAGGTTGCCCCACTAGGCCCTGCATACCAAGCTGGAACGATGGCCGGAAACCCAGCATCCATGCTTTCCGGAATTGCTTGCCTAGAAGTCCTTCAAGAAGAGGGCTTGTACGAAAAATTAGATCAACTAGGTGCGATGCTTGAAGAAGGAATTCTTAAGCATGCTGTTACCTACAATGTGCCAATTACGATTAATCGATTAAAAGGTGCATTGACTGTTTTCTTTACGGAGGAAAAGGTAGAGAACTATGAGCAAGCTGAGAATACAGACGGAGAAATGTTTGGCCGCTTCTTCAAATTAATGCTGAGCCAAGGCATTAATCTTGCTCCATCCAAATATGAAGCATGGTTCCTCACCATTGCTCATACGGAAGAAGATATTGTAGAGACATTACAAGCTGTGGAATATGCTTTTAAGAATCTATAAAGTGAGTTGGGAGAACCTGCCGGGTGGCTAACGGGTTCGGTTTTCAAGTAGAAAATGTAAAATAGAAGCATTAATAACGTGTGTTTTAGCGGACATTTTACAGAGATTCTGGTAACAAATTTAGCACAACAAAAGACATCGATTTATCGATGTCTTTTAATGATTTTATTTAGCGTATCCAACTACTTTTCCAATGAGTTTTTCTTCTTTTAGTACCAGCATTTTGCCTCGAAACCAATCATCTCCGATTAAATAGTATTCATCATCTGAGAGTTTTACTTCTCTCATACTCGTTTCGAAAACTTCCATCATACCTTTTTTATCGTAATCATTTCCTTCGTTATCCATCATTTCAAAATAACCTTTTTCATCCAAACCAAGTCTATGTGCTTTACCGTAAAATGTATCTAACATTTGACCGTTAATATAAATCTGTCCATTAGTTATTTTAATTTTTTCGCCAGGCAAAGCAACCACTCTGGATATGTCTTTTTCTCCACCCTCATTATCGAAAAAAACAACATCTCCTCTCGAAATATCAGCCACACTGTTGTTTGTCTCAATCGTTAGAGTTTTATCAAAATAATCGTGATTACCTCTGTCCATATTATCGGACATATGGTGATGTGTTATCATTTCAGAACCAAGGTTTTCAATAACCGTAACATCTTGGGTTGTATTTTCATCTGTAAGTGTTTCTGATGATGCATTAATGGAACAACCTAAAATAATTAAGACTGTAAATACCATTAAAATGAATACAAGAATTTTATTCACATTGTCACTCCCTTTTAGAATATTCACCATCTTTATTTTTTACAAATTATACCATAGACAAGTATTATTTACTTGGCTAATTGATACACAATTAGCAGACGTTTAATAACAAATTTCGCAGACTGTCTGAGAGACAGCAGACTCACGTTTTTTGCTACGCTAATTTATCTGTTAAAATGGAATAAATATAAAGTGAAACCCCATTAAATCAATGAAAAAAGGTAAACCAATTACTATGCTAATTAGCTTACCGTTTTATATTCTTATTTTTCTACCTATAATCCAAACCCGTTACCGGGTGGCAGGTTCTTCTTTTTTTTGGGGTATTATATCGGGAATTGCGTTTTATTTATGATATTTTCGCTTTCCATGGGATATTTACGTCTCGAACGTCAGATTTACGACTTACTCTTAATATTTCCGTCCCAGCCAGTGGATTTGCTTCTCCATTTCAACATCTGCTTCTTTGTCAACCTTTCTACTAGGACATGTTTCCCTTGCTATACGCATAAAATCATTGTATGATACTGTATTGGTTTAGATTATGCAGAAAAAGCTAAGTATAAGAAAACAGCTTTTTTATAGAAAGGATTCGAAAAAATGAAATTTGGTGCCCGCATGCTAAAAACGGGAATTGCCATCACACTTGCGTTAATGTTAGCGAAGCTTTTGGATTTGCCTTCGCCAGTATTTGCAGGGATTGCGGCTGTTTTTGCGATTCAACCTTCGATTTACCGCTCTTATTTAACAGTGATTGAACAGGTTCAAGCAAATGTAATTGGTGCAATCTTTGCCATTTTATTTGGATTGTATTTTGGCAATAATGCTTTTATCATTGGACTTACTGTCGTACTTGTTATCGCGATTAACCTTAGGTTTAAGATGGAAAAGACAATCTCAGTCGCAATCGTAACAGTGATCGCGATTATGGAAAGTCCGAGCGAACAGTTCGTTCAGTTTGCCAGTTTAAGATTCCTCTCCATTTTACTGGGGATCCTATCGGCATTTGTTGTTAATCTCGTTTTTCTTCCACCTAAATATGAGAAAAAACTATATGACGCAATTGTTGAGCAATGTGAGGAAATTTTCAAATGGGTACGAGTTAGTACAAGACATGCTTCTGAGTACAATACATTAAAAGATGACATCGATAAAATTAAAGAAAACATCATTCAGATTGATCAGCTATTTCTTCTTTATAAAGAGGAACGGAATTATTTTAAAAAAGTAGAATATGAAAAGTCTAGAAAGCTTGTTTTGTTTCGACAAATGATTACTTGTACAAATCGAGCATTGGATACACTTAAAAAACTGCACAGGCATGAAAATGAACTGCAAGAATTGCCGATACCGTTTCAGCAATTATTTGTAAAAGAAATCGATGATCTCCTCCATTTTCATGAGCAAATCTTGTTAAAGTTTGTTGGTAAGGTGAAGGTTCAAGCCCCTGAAGAGTTAATGGAGGATTTTTCTTTCGATCGAAAAAAAGTCATTGATACATTATTCGCACAACACCGACCAGGCGATGAAGAACATGAAGAAGCCTGGTACCACTTAATGACACTTGTTTCAGCCATCTTTGAATACTCGGAACAACTCGAGAGATTGGATACATTGGTAGATAGCTTTCAAAACTTCCACAACGAGGTAATTGTGGAAGAAGCAAATAAAGAGTAAAAAACAGCTAACATGAGTTAGCTGTTTTTCTATTGCTTCATTTTAGGATCCAGTGCATCTCGTAACCCGTCACCCATTAAATTAAATCCAAGCACGGTGAACATAATGGCGATTCCCGGAAAAATCATTGTCCACGGTGCCTGTGTTAAGTAATTTTTTGAATCGGCAAGCATCTTCCCCCATTCGGGATTTGGTGGCTGTGCTCCCATTCCAAGAAAGCCAAGTGCTGCAGCTTCAATAATGGCTGTTGCAATTGCCAGGGATGCCTGGACGATAATCGGTGCCATACTATTTGGCAAAATATGTTGAAATAAAATTCTCCTGTCTCTCATCCCGACGGCTCGGGCCGCAGTAATATATTCTTCTTCTTTTACACTTAGCACCCTCGATCGAATCAACCTTCCGAAGTTTGGCACATTAATGATGGCAATGGCAATTAACGCATTGCGGAGTGACGGTCCAAGAATCGCAACAATCGCAAGTGCTAATAAGATACTTGGAAATGCTAGTAAAATATCAAACATACGGCTTATTAAATTATCTACCCATCGACCGTAATATCCTGCAAGAATTCCAAGCAAGCTTCCAACAATGGCTGAACCTAATACCGCAAAAAAGCCAACCCGCAATGATATTCTAGCCCCATAGATGATTCTTGATAAGATATCCCTTCCAAAATCATCTGTTCCAAGCCAATGGTCACTGGATGGTGCCTGAAGTCGATTTGCAAGATTTTTTTCATCGATCCCTTGAGGAGCGATGAGCGGTGCAAAAATGGCAAGAATGATAAATAAGAAAACAATACAAGTCCCAACAAGGGCTAATTTATTTTTACAAAAGCTTCGCCACGCTTCCTTCCATGGCGACACAGCCTCATCCCTTTTTCCCATATTCAGATCTTTTTGTGCTAGCTCTGCCATCTTCTCCCCCCTTCCTAGCGATATTTAATTCGCGGATCGATAACCGCATATAAAAGGTCAACGATTAAATTAATAAAAACAAAGAAGGTCGCAACCACTAAAATACCTGACTGAATTACCGGATAGTCACGGTAATTGATGGCTTCATAAATATATCGTCCAATTCCTGGCCAGCCAAAAATGGTTTCCGTTAGGATCGCTCCTCCAAGCAATAAACCGGTTTGTAAACCGATGACCGTTAAAACAGGGATAACTGCATTTTTCAAAGAGTGCTTGTACACGACCCAGAACATTTTTACTCCTTTTGCACGTGCTGTTCGAACAAAATCTGACCGCATGACTTCAAGCATGCTTGAACGCGTAATCCGTGCGATTATTGCCATTGGAATAGTTGCTAGCGCAAAACTTGGGAGAATTAAATGCTTTAAGACCGTTACAAATTGGTCTGTTCTCCCATTCAGTAATGTATCGATTAAATAAAGGCTTGTGACCGAATCAACAGGGTCACGCACATTTTCTCTGCCAGTCGTTGGCAGTAAATCTAGCTGCAATGCAAATGCCCATTGTTCCATTAAACCTAACCAAAAAATAGGCATGGACACACCAATTAAAGCAAGGACCATTGCAATGTAATCGAACCATGAATTCTGAAACCAAGCACTTATGATACCAGCGTTAACGCCTATTACAATTGCAATAATCATCGCAACAATGGTTAACTCAATTGTAGCTGCAAGATATGGCCAAATCTCTGCACTTATAGCAGTCTTGGTTCGGATGGATTCCCCTAAATCACCAGTCAACAGACCCTTTATATACTCGAAATATTGAATGTACAACGGTTGGTCCAGTCCCAGTTTTGTGGTTAATGCGGCGATGGACTCCTCTGTTGCGCGCTGGCCAAGCATGATTTGTGCAGGATTTCCCGGAATTAGGTGAATAATTGAAAAGACGACAAGTGTCATTCCAATCAACACTGGGATGACCATTCCGATTCTTCTAAGCGTATATGTGAACAAGGTTATCACCCCTTTTGTTTGAAAAATAGACACCAAAGAGGAGTGATGAAAACTCCCCTTTTACATGTCTCAAACTTTCAATTTCTTATTCGAACTCAACCTTCGTTAAAATATCTGAACCAGTTGGGTGTGGGAGTAGTCCTTTAAGATTTTTCTTTCCAGCCAACAATGGTGTTGAGTGAACAAGTGGTGCCCAAGGTGAATCGTCATGGATGATTTCCTGTGCTTTTTTGTATAATTCATTACGTTGCTCTTGATCAGGAATGGTTTGGGCTTCAATTAAAATATCGTGAAGCTCATCATTGCTGTAAAATGAATAGTTATTGCTTCCAATACTGTCCTTATCCAATAAGGTATAGATAAAGTTATCTGGGTCCCCATTGTCCCCTGTCCAACCTAACATATAGGCATCGAATTCACCTTTAGCCGCTTGCTCTAAATACGTCCCCCAGTCAACCGATTTTATTTCAGCTTTTACACCAATTTCTGCAAAGCTTGATTGGATGACTTCTGCAACCTTCATTCCATCAGGCATATAAGGGCGTGGTACCGGCATTGCCCATAGGTCCATTTCAAATCCGTCTGCGAAACCTGCTTCAGCTAATAATTCCTTTGCTTTCTCTAAATCATATGGATATGGGTCAATTTCATCATTGTAGCCTTCCAATGCTGGCGGAAGTGGGTTTTTGGCAGGCTCTGCAAGTCCACCATAAAATGCCTCAATGATTCCTTCTTTATCAATGGCATGGTTAAGTGCTTGACGAACAAGTTTATTATCGAATGGTGGTCGAGTAACCGTAAAACCTAAATATCCAACGTTCATAGATGGACGCTCAAATGTTTGAAGATCCGGATTTCCTTGAATCTGTTCAAGGTCAGATGGGTTCACTCCATCCATTAAGTCGATTTCGCCAGCTAGCAATGCATTTAAACGTGCAGAGTTTTCAGGGATTGACCTAAAAATGATTTTTTCTAGCTTCGGATAGCCTTCCATCCAATAATCCGGATTCTTTTCTAACGTAATTCTGTCGTTTTCTTTCCATTCTACAAATTTGAAAGGACCCGTACCAACTGGGTTCTTCATAAAATTATCACCATGTTCCTCAAGCGCAGCCGGGCTTGCAATCCCAAATGGAGACATCGCTAAGTTCTTTAAGAAAGGTGCTTGAGGACGATTTAGCGTGAATTTTACAGTATAATCGTCTTCGGCTACTACCTCTTTAATCACGTGGCCTTCCTCCCCTTTAAAGCCACCAAACATGGTGTAGTAAGGGAATTTTTCAGCATCTCCATTCATCCAACGTTCGAAGTTCTTAACCACTGCTTCTGCATTAAAATCTGTCCCATCATGAAACTTAACGCCTTCACGTAGCTTCAACGTATATTCAAGACCATCTTCTGAAGGTGTCCATTCCGTTGCCAGACCTGGTTGTAAGGTTGTATCTTGCTCTCCATAATTAATTAACGTTTCAAAAATATTCACTGTAACCTTAAAGGTTTCCCCTTCTGTTGTTGTAATCGGGTCTAAAGACACAGAGTCCCCACCGCGCCCAAATACAAGCTCAGTTTGTACCTCTGCTGATGGTGTTTCTCCTGTTGGTTTTTCTCCCTCATTTGGACTTTCATTTCCTTTTTCACTTCCTCCATTACAGCCGACTAAAGCTGTTGATACTAGGAGTAGGAATAGAAACGAGAGTAGCACGCCTTTCCTCTTAAACAAAGAAATTCCCCCTTAAAAGCTTTATTTTTTATCATGAATGCTGCGATTCATCCCATTGGTAAATTCAATAATGAAGAAAGTCCGTTAATAGAGATGACAAGCAACATAATGACCGTCTTCCACTTCCTTAAACTCTGGACGCGTCGTTTTGCATATCTCCATGCAGCTCCGACACCTTGTGTGAAACGCACATCCTGCAGGTGGATTGGAGGGGCTTGGTATCTCCCCGGTAATACCTACTGTTTCTTTTTTATAATCTGGATCCGGAATTGGCACCGCTTCTAACAATGCTTCTGTGTATGGATGAAGAGGCTTGTTATAAAGCTTTTCGCTTTCTGTCAATTCTATGATTCTTCCTAAATACATGACGCCCACTCTATCACTTATATGCCGGACTACCCCTAAATCATGTGCAATAAATATATAGGTCAAGCCATATTTCTTCTGTAAATCTTCCATGAGGTTTAACACCTGTGATTGAATCGAGACATCGAGCGCAGAAACAGGCTCATCGGCAATAATAAGGGATGGATTGGTCATTAACGCCTTTGCAATACCAATGCGTTGACGCTGACCTCCACTAAATTGGTGGGGATAGCGCTTTGCATGATAACTACTTAAACCAACAACCTCTAGCATTTCTCGTACTCTACGTTTTCTTTCCTTTTTGTCGCCAATCCCATGAACAATCAGGGGTTCCTCTAGTATTTTTTCGACTGTATGTCTTGGATTAAGGGATGCATATGGATCCTGAAATATGATTTGCATGTCACGCCTTAGCTTTCTCATCTCAGAGATTGATAGATTCGTAACATCCTTCTCGTTAAATAGAACCTTGCCTTCCGTTGGTTCCAAAAGCCGCAAAATTAGTCGTCCTGTTGTGGATTTTCCACATCCACTTTCCCCAACGATTCCTAATGTTTCACCCTTATTTACAAAAAAGGAAAGCCCGTCAACCGACTTTACGTCTCCTATCTTTTTTCCAAACACGCCCCCCTTGATTGGAAAATACTTTTTTAAGTTATGGACTTGTAGTAAAGGTTGTGTCATGATTGCTTTCCTCCTCTCCAAACTGTAAAAAGCAACGAACACGATGCCCGTTATCATCGACATTGTAAAGATCAGGATTATTTATAAAGCAGCGGTCAAACGCATACTCACAGCGTTCTGCAAATCGACATCCCTGTTTTACCGAACCTGGCTTTGGCACATTCCCCGGAATAGAATAAAGTCGCTCATTTTTATTGCGGATATCGGGTACAGATTTTAATAAACCTTTCGTATATGGATGCTTAGGATGTTTAAAAATGGACGAGACTTTCCCTTCTTCCACAATCTTTCCAGCATACATAACAACGACCCGCTCACAAATTTGGGCAACAACACCTAAATCATGGGTGATCAACATGATCGCCGTATTCATTTCATCGTTTAATTTTTTCATCAGCTTTAAAATTTGCGATTGGATTGTAACGTCTAACGCTGTTGTAGGCTCATCGGCAATTAATAGTTTTGGATTGCAGGCCATAGCCATTGCAATCATCACTCTTTGCCTCATCCCCCCTGAAAGTTGGTGTGGGTAATCGTTCATTAATTCTTCAGCGCGTGGGAGACCGACCCGTTTCATGATTTCAATTGCTCTTGCACGCGATTTTTTCTTATCCCATTTCATATGAATCTTGATTCCCTCTACCATTTGATCCCCAATCGTAAATAGAGGATTGAGAGATGTCATCGGCTCCTGGAAGATCATTGCAATGTCATTCCCTCTAATTTGACGCATCTTTTTCTCAGAGAAATGAACAAGATTTTCACCATTAAAGATAATTTCGCCTCCTACAATCTTTCCAGGAGGAGTTGGAACTAGTCCCATTATTGATAACGATGTGACACTCTTTCCGCATCCTGATTCTCCGACTACTCCTAAAATTTCTCCTTCGTTTATATAAAAATCAACATCGTCAACTGCTGGTATTTCCCCTTCATCGGTAAAGAAAGAGGTACGGAGACCCTTGACCTCGATTATTTTTTCCCCCATCCATTCCACCTGCCTTTACAAGAAGTTTTATTAACAAGTTGTCTCAAATATTACCTCAATGTAAAAAAAGGCTTCGAGATTCGAATGGGATTTTCCGCTACTATTCGACACCATTTCCCTGGAAATAAGAATGTTTGTCGAATGAAAAAAGACATGGATATTTACGGGTGTGGATTTAACAGTATTTTCCTTTCTGTTAAAATGTAGATAAACAAAGAGTTGAGGGGGAATTGTGATTAAATTTTATAAACTGCTAATTTTAAGTACTATAGCCATGATTATCATTTCAGGATGTCAATCAAAGGCAAATACACAAGTTGAAATAAAAATGAAAAGTGAAGAAGAACAAAAAGAGATAGTGGACACTTATACTTTCGATGATTATAAGAAGGTGTTTGATGAAGCTGTATCTGAAGCAAATAAATTAGAAGATGATGAACAATTAAGGAAATGGATTATTAGAACATTAGCACAAGAAAAAGTGTACTATGAAACAGATTTAACTGATGTGCAAGTAATCGAACTATCTAAACAAGCAATGGAGAGAGAGAAAGTATGGAAGTCAATTGCCAAAGTTGAATATGGTATTAACGTAACTGATGAAGAAATTGATCATTATATTAAAGAAGGACCCGATACAAGCGATTTGCCACAACACCTAGCGTATGCAGATGCGTTAGGGTTATCCTTAGAAGAACTTAATCACGATTTTGACAGAGATATTTATGAAAAGAATGTTATTTGGTTAAAGCTAAAACCTGAACTAGAGAAAAAATACGCAACGACTGACAATAATCAACAGGTCGAAAGGTATGAAGAGGAAGTAAAAAAACAACTAAATTAACTATTAAAAAGGCATTGGTTATCCCAATGCCTCTTCGTTCTCCAAAACCTACCATCTTTTAATCATCTAACTGCTGAACCTGGAATAGGTCGTAATAATGTCCTTTTTTGCTCATTAATTCAGAATGCGTCCCGATTTCGACGATTTCCCCGTGTTCAATGAGGACAATTTTATCTGCATGTGTGATCGTGGATAATCGGTGTGCAACGATAAAGGTGGTTCGATTTTTAGCGAGTTCCTCTAGTGATTCCTGAATAAGATGCTCACTTTCAAGATCCAATGCAGAAGTGGCTTCATCCCAAATTAATAATGGTGGATTTTTTAAGAATACACGTGCAATCGCAATCCTTTGTTTTTGACCACCTGATAACTTAACGCCTCTTTCCCCTACTTTTGTATCATAGCCGTGTGGAAGATTTTCGATAAATTCATGGGCATTAGCCGCTTTGGCCGCTTCAATAATCTCCTCGTCAGTAGCACCTGGTTTTCCAAGCAGAATATTATGCTTAACCGATTCACTAAATAAAAAGGTATCTTGATGAACCATCCCAATTTTATCGCGGAGGCTTCTTACCTTAAAGGAGCGGATATCCGTTCCATCTAATAGAATCCTTCCATCTGTTACATCATAAAACCTTGGAATTAAGCTAACGAGTGTCGATTTCCCGCCGCCACTCATTCCAACTAAGGCAACGGTTTCCCCGCTTTTAATATCTAAATTGATATTCTTCAATACAATTTGATCATCGTCATCATCCCCATATGAGAATGAGACATTTTCAAACTTCATTTTCCCAGATACATTTTTACATTCAACTGCATTTGGTCCATCGACGATATCATATTTTTCATCAATAAATTCAAAAACACGGTCCATTGACGCGAGAGCTTGTGTTAATGTTGTCGATGAGTTCACAAGTCGTCTTAGCGGATTATAAAGTCGGTCGATATATGCAACAAACGCAACTAAGGTACCGACTGTTAGATTCCCTTGAATGACCTGATATCCGGCATATCCAATTACAAGAAGTGGTGCGATATCAGTAATGGTGTTCACGACCGCAAAGGTTTTTGCATTCCAGTTTGTATGGTCTAATGCTTTCTGAAGAAAATTACTATTTTGCTTATCAAAAAGCTTTTGTTCATGGTCTTCAATTGCAAAGCTTCGGATAACAGGAATCCCTTGAACCCGTTCATGAAGATAGCCTTGCACCTCTGCAAGCGCCTGAGAACGAGATCTTGTGAGATGGCGAAGTCTACCATAAAAATACTTAATCGAGAAGCCATAGAGTGGGAACAAAATGATAGACACGATAGTTAACGGGATATCCAATGTCAGCATAATGCCAATGGCAATAAAGATGGTAAAAAGGTCGAGCCACAGGTTCATCAATCCAGTGATAACAAATGTCTTTGTTTGCTCCACATCATGAATAACCCTTGAGATCACTTCACCTGCTCTTGTGTTGGCATAATACCGAAGACTGAGCTTTTGAATATGATCAAACAGCTGGTCGCGGATATCATAAAGAATTTTACTGCCGACCCATTGCGCATAATATTGGCGATAGTATTCGACAGGTGGACGCAGTACAAGAAAAATAAAGAACATAATTCCCATTGCAAGGAAAAGCTTTGATAGTTTTTCATCCTGTGTAAGGTCTGCTGCGATGACATCATCCAATACATATTTCAGTAATAATGGTGTCAGCATCGGAATCGAAAATTTTATAATCCCAATGATGATTGTAATCAAGATTTGAAACCGGTACGGTTTCACGAATTTCAAATAACGTCTAGTACTCCCCAAACCCCTGACCTTCCTTCAAGTTGTTGTGCTAAAAATATTGAAAACCTGTTGCTATATTTTCAACAGGTTCTTCTCAAATTATTAACTTCGATAAGTTAAATAGCGTTCATACCAAATATCAATAAAATCTGGTGCGAATGGACCTTTTCGTCCACGAATCCATTGGATAAGCTTGTCTACATTATTTTTTAAAATCTTATCGATTACATCTGGATAATTCATTTCACGACGATGTTTTTCATATTCATCCTCATCTAGCAGGATAAATGTCATATCAGGGAAAACCTTAATATCCAAATCATAATCAATATATTTCAACGCTTCGTCATCAGAAATGAATGGTGAACTGATATTACAATAATAATACACTCCGTCCTCACGGATCATTCCGATAATATTAAACCAATGGCGCGCATGAAAATAACATATAGCCGGTTCACGTGTAATCCAAGTACGACCGTCGGATTCAGTCACGGTTGTGCGATCATTTCCGCCAATTATAAGGCTCTGTGTTCCTTTTAGCACTCTCGTTTCTTCCCACACACGGTGAATATGACCATTATGTTTATAACTATGGATTTGTATTTTATCTCCTTCCATGGGAATACCCATTCTCTCTCCCTACTTTCACTTTGGGCAGCTTTGTCTTATACATTTCAAATTTCATTTATGAAATCTCCCGTATCGAAAGTATAAAAAACAAAGAAAAACCTTTTTCTATTATTATAACGGTTCAACTAGTATTTTAAAACAAAAGAGCCATCGGAAATTTTCGATGACTCCTCTTAGTTTAGACTGTTTGATGCATTTTGCCCTGATAGGACCGGATGACCTCTTCGGTTTGTTTTTGAAATAAGTCATGAATTTGCATAAGTTCTTCCTGCATACGCTGAATCTCTTCCTGTATCGTTTCGAGCTCTGTTTCTTTTTGGAGTTCTAAAATTTGAGACTCTAGTTCCTGGCATCTCTCAATTTCGGATTGAATGAAAAGTAGCTTGTCCATTGTTTTTAGCTGTTCACCAACAAGGTCATTAAAATTGCTCATCTTGTAATCCTCCTATTGTCTATGAGTGCGTGTTCAAAAAGGAGGATGAAAAGGACCAAGAAGTTCGAGGCGGTGCAGGTTTGAGTAGCGGAACGTATGTAGTAAATACGTGAGCAACGGAAAAGCAAGCCAACGAAGAAATTCGATGTGTCATTTTCACCGGACTTTTTGAACATCCCTCTATAACCATCATTATTGTTATAACCTATTATTTCTTTAAATAGACTTAATTTCCTTTGTCTTTGTATGTAGTTATATAGGAGGTTTTGTCACATTAGAAGGAAAAAATCTTTCATCTGGTTTATGAAGGACTTTTCGAGCTTGTTGCCGCGGCAAAACTGTCTTCATCCAACTTATGATGTCTTTTTCCGGGGTAATCCCGCAGTGAAACGGTCTTCATCCCGCTTATGATGTCCTTTTCGGCGATGTTCCCACGGCCAAACGGTTTTCATCCCGCTTATGATGTCCTTTTCCGGGATTTTCCCACGGCAAAACGGTCTTCATCCAACTTATGATATCCTTTTCCGGGGTGGTACCGCAGCGAAACGGTCTTCATCCCGCTTATGACGGACTTTTCGATCAAACTCCCTCGCCGAAATGGTTTTCATCCCGCTTATAAAGAACATTTCAGTCAAATTCCCTCGCCGGAATGTCCTTCATTCAGCTTACCATCTTTGGCGCACTAAAAAACACTTCCAGCGGATGCTTGGAAGTGTTTTGTGTTAAGTATAAAAATCTTGTTTATGTTAGCCTTGTCCTTTGTTAGACTGAGACTGTTGGTTCTGACGTCTTACTTCTTGAGCGTTAGTTTCGCTAGCAAACTCAGTACCGAATTGACCACCAGCACCTTGAGATTGAGCGTTTTGTTGTCTTACTTGCTCAATGTTTGTTCCAGCTGAAGATTTGTTTGGTTGTTTAGCCATTTTTATCACCTCCACGACCATTAATTTGTCCCAGAAGTGAAGTTAATATCCGTAAAAAAATATATTTGATTTTTAGGATAATTTTTCTACAATTGGATAATCTTATTATGAACAAAGGAATTAATAGTGTGTGTTCAAATAGAGAGACGTTTTGAACATCCCATCAAAAGGAGGGTAATTGAAGATGTATTCTGGTCGTGACATGACTCATTTATCAATGATCCCAAAAAATGAATGGAAGGAAAGCGAACTAGCTTTTTTCCACCATTCCTTTCAACAAATTGTTCCATATTTAAATGCGGAGGGGCAATCCCTGCACCGCGAAATTGTCCAGGAAATCGAAGCTAGAGGCGGTTTCCATCGTAACCATGACTACACGAGTGATATTAGGATGTCGTATGACACTGAATGAAAAAAAAGCTTTCTCATCGATTGAGAAAGCTTTTTAATATTTTTTGATGAGAGACAGGGAATGTATACTCCTCCATCCCCTTTAAACTAACCAGTTTCAAATGATCTGTTTCAGCTACGGAGCCTTCAATTCTCCCTTCAAAAACAGTGATATTCCAAATTAAATGGGAAAACACATGTTGAATCGTTGTAAATGCTTGTCCAATTTTCGCATCAACTTCATATTCCCTTTTTATAAATTCACCTAACTGTTCTTTTGGTGCTTGAAGGTCTAAAATTGTTTCGTGATTTGGAAACTCCCATAAATTTGCTAAAAGTCCTTTTTCCGGACGTTTATGAATTAAAAATCGACCCTCTTCGTCCTGTAGGACAACTGCTGCCATTGAAACAGCGGTAGGAGCCTTTTTCTTACTTTTAACAGGAAGTTCCTTTTGGACTCCCTCAGCAAAAGCTCTGCAATGTTCACGAACCGGGCATAATAGGCAGGCGGGGTTTCCAGGAACACAAATCAAAGCGCCTAATTCCATTAATGCTTGGTTAAAAGCAGACGGGTCTTCTTTTGAAATCAGTTCTCTTACTATGTCTTCAAACAATTGGCGTGTTTTCGGTTTTGCAATGTCATCCCAGACGGAGATAATCCTTGAAAGAACGCGCATCACATTACCATCGACGGCTGGTTCAGGTATTCCATACGCAATACTTAAAATGGCTCCAGTTGTATAGGGTCCGACACCTTTTAGACTTGAGATTTCCTCCACTGTGTTAGGTACTTTGCCACCATACTCCTGTGCCACTTCTTTAACCGCCGCGTGTAGATTTCTCACCCGTGAATAATAGCCCAAGCCTTCCCAAGCTTTAAGAACTTTTTCCTCGTCAGCTTCCGCAAGTGCCTCAATTGTCGGAAACTTGGAAATGAAATTCTCAAAGTATGGAATGACGGTATCGACTCTTGTTTGTTGGAGCATAATTTCAGAAACCCATACTTTATATGGGTCCTGATCCTGTCGCCAAGGAAGTTCCCTCTGTTCGTTCTCAAACCACTCAATTAAATCTTTTTGAAATTCATTTATCGAAAAATTTTCTAACATTTTCATTAATTTTTACCATTCCCTCTCACAAGGTGTTATTATTATCAAAAACGCCTAGCGTTAACTGCTTTATTTGAAAATCCGCTGAGGTCTTTACCCATATTCAGCAGTAGTCCACAACAGCTGAATAAAGGTATCATAATTTATTTAAATATATGATTTTGGTTACATTAATCTTAGATACGTATGGAAAAGGAGGTCCCATTTTTGGACACAGGAACACATATTGTTATGGGTCTTGCTTTGGGTGCTATTGCCACTCTTGACCCAGTTGTTACAGCCAACCCCGCTACTACTCATGCTGTTCTCTTTGGAACGCTTATTGGTTCACAGGCACCAGACCTTGATACCATACTTAAATTGCGTAACAATGCTAATTATATAAAAAATCACCGTGGAATAACACATTCCATTCCGGCCGTGCTACTGTGGCCAATTTTAATCACAGGAGCCCTTTTATTCTTTTTCCCTGGGGCTAACCTTCTGCATCTTTGGATTTGGACCTTTATTGGAGTCATTCTCCATGTGTTTGTCGATATTTTTAATGCATATGGAACACAAGCATTACGTCCTTTTTCACATAAATGGGTTGCTTTAGGCGTTATCAATACATTTGATCCATTTATCTTCCTGATTCATTTAGCAGGGATTGTTGTTTGGAAGCTTGGCTTACATCCGGGAGTTACTTTTTTCTCGGTCTATGCCATCCTGTTTGTCTATTATATCATCCGGTTTCGAATGCGAAATAAGGTCGAGTTAGGGGTTCGTGCTAAAATCGATGAAGATATCAAAGAAATCATCATTTCGCCAACGTATCGCTTTAATCAATGGCATATTGCAGTCGTGACCGATAAATATTTTTATGTTGCACGCTCCAAAAACAATGAAATTATTATTCAGGACCGATTTGTAAAGCGCCCAATTCCTGATACTCCGGTAGTAAATGCGGCGAAAGAAGACAAGAACTTGGCAGCCTTTCTTCACTTCTCACCTGTGTATCGTTGGGAAATCGACGAGTATGATGATTACTATGAGGTTCGCTTTATTGATCTACGTTATCGAAGCAAAGGGCATTATCCATTTGTTGCGGTCGTTCAATTAGATCTTGATTTAAATATTATAACATCCTATACTGGCTGGATTTTTAGTGAAGAAAAGCTTCGTAAAAAGCTTGATCTCCTTCCAAACTGACCAATTCTCCCCATAACAACGATTGTTATGGGGATTTCCATTAATTCACGTTGCTTTTTTTACATGTTAAGAAGGCATGAACTCCATACTAGTAATACGTGTTTAAAGGTGAGAGTTCCCTTTTTACACGATGCCCAAATGCCCTTTTAGGAGGTATTCGTATGCGGAACAAAAAACGAGGATTCCCAAATCAGAATCGTAATAAGTTTCAGGGTGAGCCAAGAGCAAAGGCTGAATACGCTTCAACAAGAGCAGATGGTTCCATTAACACACATCCACAGGAGCGAATGAAAGCTTCAGGTGAACGACACGATTTTTAAACCAGGAGTTTTTTGACTAAAACACCACATCATGTGGCAACTCTTTGTTCTCCACCTTGTGTGGGCCTAAAATCGAGTTTAACTCGGAGGTGCGTGTAATGGGTAAAAAAGGATATAAACGCAACGAATACAACAATCCGTTCCAACAAGCATGGGCTAATCCAAAACATGCTTGGGCACAGGTGAATGGAGAAACAAGACTAACTCAAAACCTCATCATATTGGAGCGAGAGACTAGAAAACGCTCCTAGAACATCGAAAACCAGAGAGATCCTTCTCTCTGGTTTTATTTTTTCAGAAGTAATGAAATCGGTAATGCCTCTTCTTTGTCCTCTTGCCCGACACGATGCCCCCAAGCAAATACTCCGTTGAGATAATGAATCTTAAAATAACTTCCAGGGTCGCCATCGATTTCATATTCTTCCCCTTTATTAAAATCCGCTGGATTTAGCATATACGCCTTAGCCATCGCTGCTTTACGTTCAAGGACAGCAAGTTCATTTACGATTCCGAGCTGTTCGGCTTTACGTGCTTGTTCTTTTAAGTTTGCAATTTCTTGTCTTAATTCAAATTCTGTCATTTGACTATATCGTTTTTCTTGCATGTCAGTTCTCTCCGTCCTTCATGTGTTCAATGAGTTTGTCGATCATATCTAAATCAAAGCCTTTTCGGAAAAGGGCTGCCTTCATTTTTTGTTCATATTCCCATCCATCCAATTTTTCATATTTACGATGGGCTTTCAACCCTTGATGCTTTAGGGCTTCCCACTCTTCATCCGTATCTTTTTCGGTTTCCGCTTCTTCCATGGCGATTTGAATAACATCCCATGAATAGCCTTTCCTTTGAAGAGTTTGCTCAAGCTTTTGTTTGGTTTGGCGTTCTGAAGCTTTATTGCTTTTAGGGATCGTTTTTATAATCAGTTTAATGGCTTTTTCAATTTGCTCGTCCATTGAAAAAAGATCAAGACTTTTTGTTATGATGTCCGGGTCAATTCCTTTTTCAAAGAGCTCTTGTTTGATAACCTCAGGTCCCTTTGAAGTTGTATTGATTTGCGTTTGAACATAGGCTTTTGCAAATTCGTCATCATTCACATATTTATACTCAGCAAGCTTATGCATCACATCAGGAATAATTGGATCATCTACTTCCTTCTTCTTCAGATAATCAATGACTTCCTTCCTTGATCGCATTCTATATGATAAAAAGTTCAACGCCAAATTAAAGGCTTTCTTTACTTCATCCTCAAATTGGATTTCTGTAATATCAAGGTCATCCAGTTCCATCCCTTTTTTGAGTTGAAAGGAAATTAGAATATCTTGATCAACGCTAAAAGCATATTCTTCACCCTTGCCATTCCCGTAATCAAGATAAATATTAAAGCGTTCCGTGTTTTTCTTTTGAGTTGTGATTTTTGCTATTATCGCCATTTGAATTACACCTCCCTATAATAGTAGCACAAGATTTTTGAAGGATATATGGAAAACTTATTGAATTATCTAGGAAAAGAGATGGAAAGGAAGAAAACCATGAAAATTGCAATTGCAGGAGGAACAGGCTTTGTCGGGAAAAGCCTTACAGATTATCTTTTAGACCAAAATCATGAAGTATTTATTTTAACAAGAAATGCAGCCAAAGCAAGTCATCACCCTAGGCTATCTTTTGTAGAGTGGCTAAAGGTGAATAGTGCTCCTGAAATTGAACTTCAGTATGTTGATGCCGTTATTAACCTGGCGGGAGAATCCTTGAATAGTGGAAGATGGACGGAAGCCCGTAAAAAAAGAATCTTGGAGAGTAGGGTGACTGCAACAAAGGAAATTGTTCGCATCCTCTCTTCATTACAAAAAAAGCCAAAGGTATTATTGAATGCAAGTGCAGTAGGTATTTATGGAATCTCTGAGAGTGAGACTTTTACGGAAGATGTTACTCAGATTGGGAATGATTTTCTCGCCAATACAGTTTCTGCTTGGGAACAGGAAGCAAATCAAGCCACTACATTGGGTGTGAGGACTTGTTTCTTACGATTTGGAGTTGTGCTAGGTGCTAACGGCGGTGCCCTAACACGGATCGTCCTCCCCTATCAGTTTTTTATCGGAGGTACAATTGGCTCTGGGAAACAGTGGCTATCCTGGATTCATATTGATGATGTATTAAAAGGAATTGATTTTCTTTTACATCAGGAGAACGTAAGTGGACCTATTAATTTCACGGCACCAAATCCAGTGCAAATGAAGGAATTTGGTCAAACGGCAGGAACCGTTCTTCATCGACCACATTGGCTTCCTGTACCCGGATTTGCTTTACAGCTTTTACTCGGTGAAATGAGCATTTTAGTGCTGGAAGGACAAAAAGTACTTCCTAAAAAACTTGTTGAAAATGGTTTTTCTTTTACTTATGAAACTGTTGAAAAGGCATTAAACGACATTTTCAGAGGGTAATTCGACACAAGGGTGCAAAATTCCACAGAAAGGTCGAAATTACCAATAATTTGATACAAAAATTTCACAAAAAACCTATTTATTTTTACAAAAGATTCGAGTATGATACCTTAAGTGAAGTAAAATTATTTAACTAACAAATCAAATAAAAAACTTAAATTTGGCCAACGCAAAATGGCTAACTTTAGGGAAGGCAAATGGTGCGCCACCAGTTTCACTGGTTCTAGTGGGTTCGATTCCCACCCCGAAATTTTTTAATGACACAAAAAATTTCGAGGGTGGATCCTGGCCACAGGTCCGGTCTGTCCTCATTTGGAGGGGAAACTGATGCTAAAAAAGCGTGAACTTCAAGATAGTCAAGCTCTTTATGACTTAATGGTGCACCCGGATGTCTTTCCTTTTGTGCGTCAAAAGGCATATTCTTACGAAGAGTTTTTATTTTTAACCAAGCAAACGATTGAGGCAGAAGAGCGAGGTGAACTAATTTCACGTACCATTTTAGATGAGTGGGGCTCTCCAATCGGAACGATTAATTTATTCGATATCCAAGAAAATGCAGGTTTCCTTGGCACTTGGCTTGGTAAACCATTTCATGGTAAAGGCTACAACCAACCTGCTAAAGATGCATTCTTTGCTGAACTCTTTTTTGAACTTGGGATTGAAACGATTTTTATGAGAGTTCGTAAAGTTAATCAGCGCTCGATGATGGCCGTTCAAAAACTCCCATATGTTACTCTAGCAAATGAAACGCGAAAGTCTTTACTTGATGAACTCAACGCCAACGGCGATATTTACAACCTATTTGAAGTATCAAAGGATTTATATACATTACACACGATGCGTGTTGGACATATTTCTGAAGAAGAACATTTGAAGGAAGCTTAAACTTGAACCCGTTTTTTAACGGGTTTTTTGTTTGGAATTTTTTTGGATGGATAAAATAATACTACATTACTTAGAAAGTGAGGGAACTTTGATGCCAAAAGATAAAAGGCGTGAAAAGTCGAAAAGCACATTAAGCAGTATGCAGGCTGTAACTTATTCTAGGGAATTTAAAATGGCAGATCGTGCCGGCGGGTATACGACGAAAAAGTAATACATATCAGTATCTTCCACTTATGAAGCCTGCCATCAAGGTCATCCTATAATTGAGTAGGTTGTCTAAGCGACCTCTCCATTATTGGTTAGGATGGTGTTGATAATGGGACGTTCAAGAGGACAAAAAACACGAGATAAAAACAAAGGGAGCCTACCACAGGTTCCAAAGAATATGAAATCAGACGGTCGTGATGTCGAGTTCTCACGTGAACTTGCTGACCAGGATGATTTAGAGGCACTAGCACGTTCTAACGCAGCAGATGCTAAAGCGAAGAAACGGAAAAAGAAATAGGGTTTAATACAAACCAGAGGGAGGAGAAGAGCTATTCCCTCTGGTTTGTTTTTAAAATGAAGGAACATTGTTTTTAAGACCATATAAGTGATTCATTTGATTGTTTTGTCCGAATTGATGCTTTTATTTGGACTCTGCATGCTTTTTTCCTTTCACCTCTGTCCCAATGAGTGCTTCATTTAGACTCTTCTACCCAGATTTTCGCTTCCTCTGTCAAAAGCAACGCCTTATTCTGACACTCTCCCCCGCTTCCATCTACTCCTTGTCCATATTCATAGCCCATTTTGTCTGCACACCCTAGGTTCCTCCTACTCCTTGTCCAAATTTTAATCTCATTTTGACATTACGCTCATAGTCACTTCCACTTCTTGTCCGAATTAACCTCCATACCAACAATAGGCTTGTCAACACCAGGAACCAAGCCTATTTTGGCACGTTACAAACATTAAAGGCATAAAATAAATGGATTGTAATACTCATAGTTCATGGAGGTGAATGAAATGGAGTATCCAATTACTAGAGATTATATTCGTTTTGGAAATTCACGTTCTGGTCAAAAGATTTCAAAGGTCCGTTTTATCGTAAGTCATGATACAGGGAATCCAGGTTCAACGGCCTATGGAAATCGAAATTATTTTGACCGATCACAGCCAAGTGCTTCTGCCCATGCGTTTATTGATGATAAATATATATTAGAAATCATTCCACTTACTGAGAAAGCCTGGCATGTCCGCTACAATGTAACGACAGATAATAGAATGTTTGGTGATGATGCAAATGATGCAGCCATTGGTGTGGAGTTTTGTCACGGAGGGAAAATTAATTTCCAAGAGGCATTTAATCGATATGTCTGGTACCATGCTTATTTATGTGACAAGTTCAATTTAGATCCAAAAAGACATATCGTTGCGCATAGTACTTTAGATCCTTCGCGTAGATCAGACCCACAGAATGCGCTGCGGCCACATGGTGTGTCTTGGGAAGAATTTATAAATGATGTACAAGAATCATATAATCGCGATTTTAAAGGAATTCCGACGAGCAACCCAAAACCTGTTGTTGCAGGAGTGTCAACACGACTTCCAATTCGAAGAGGTAATACAGGTGCCTTTGTTAAGGAAATTCAACAAGATTTAATTAAAGCTGGTTTCCCATTACCTCGTTATGGTGCGGATGGGAGTTTTGGTCCTGAAACAGAGACTGCAGTCATGCGGTTTCAAAAACGATATGGGTTAGCCGTGGATGGTCTAGTTGGTCAAGCGACTTTGAGGAAGCTAGAGGAAGTTATTAAGCAGGGCAATTCAACCCACGAAGAATTCCCACTTCCTGATGGCGTTTGGGGACGTGGGGACAAGGGCGAAGAGGTTCGCATGATCCAACGTGCCTTAAAGCATATCAACTTTGATCCTAAAATGATTGATGGTAGCTATGGTCCGTTAACGGAGGATGCTGTTCGAAGATTTCAATCGATGTATGCTGCTCTTGCCGATGATGGGATCTATGGACCGAATACGAAAAAATATATTCAGCTGGAATTGAATGATATGTAAAATGTAACCCACTGGCGTCAGTGGGTTATTTCATTTTTGAAGCTAGCGGCAGTATTCCTAAAATAGTGAAGGGCCGGCTCCAAATAGAGCCCGTATTTCCCCCACAAACAACCGCAATCACCTATTATTAATCTCCTTCCACACCTCTTCATACACTTTTTTCAATGGAACGCCGTGTTCTTCGGCTATACGGCGACAATCTTCATATTCAGGAGACTTTTGAACCGATTCTCCCGCGAAAATTCCTTCTTTGATCGTGACTTTTCCCCATTTTGTGATTACTTCTGTAAAAATTCGCTCGAGGCGGTGAACAGTCAATGGATAATACCGTAAACCTAGTGTGGTGGTCTCAGCAAATAGGATTTCCTTCATTTTATCTAATTTATTTTTTGAGCAAAGAAGCTGAAGAAGGACAGCTGGTCGGTTTTTCTTCATATAGATTGGGGTGTAGTAGACGTCATTTGCCCCTGCATCAAATAATAAATCCATGAGATAGCCGAGCCATTCGCCAGACATATTATCAAGATTTACCTCAAGCTTGATCATTTCGTCGTCAACATGCTCATGATTTGGTGGAAGTTTTTTGTCCATGATTCCCTTCCCTTTCATTCGAAAATTCACTACCGCTAGTATATCATTGAGAGATGAAAATAGCCCGCCAAACTGGCGAGCTATCAACGGTTGTTCATTTTTTAAAATTCAAAGTACTCTTTTGCATTTTGGTAGCAGATTCCTTTAACAACATCTCCTAGTAAGTCCATGTCGTTTGGAACTTCTCCGTCTTCTACCCATTCTCCGATTAGGTTACAAACTAAACGACGGAAATACTCATGTCGAGTGTAAGATAGGAAACTTCTTGAGTCTGTTAGCATCCCGATGAATCGGCTGAACAAGCCAAGGGCTGCTAATGCTTTCATTTGCTCAAGCATACCTTCTTTTTGGTCGTTGAACCACCAAGCTGTTCCGAATTGCATTTTACCTGGCTTACCTCCACCTTGGAAGTTACCGATTGTTGTTCCAATGATGTAGTTATCGTTTGGATTTAATGAATACAGAATCGTTTTTGGTAGTAAATCATCAGTAGCAAGTGCATCAAGGAATTGGTTTAATGGTCGAGCTAATTCACCATCATTGATGCTGTCATAACCAGTGTCTGGTCCTAGTTTGCCAAACATTCGTGTGTTGTTGTTACGTAATGCGTGAATATGTAATTGCATCGCCCAGTCGCGTTTTGCATACTCTTTTCCTAAGAAAACCAATGTATAGGATTTATACTTAGTCTCTTCTTCTACAGAAACCTTTTCACCTTTGAATCCTTTTTCAAATGCTGCTGCCGCTTCTTCCTTTGTTGAGTGCTCATACATCATTGTGTTAAGAGCATGGTCAGATACACATCCGCCAAGTGAATGGAAGAATTCAATTCGGTTTTCTAATGCTTTTAAGAAATCATCATAGCTTGAAATTTCAATTCCCGATACTTCACTAAGCTTCTGCACCCAACCAACAAATGTGTCTTGGTTGATTTCTAGCCCTTTGTCAGGACGGAAGCTTGGTAATACCTTTACATCGAAGCTTGCATCTTCTGCAATAAGCTTGTGATATTCTAGAGAGTCGGTTGGATCGTCAGTTGTACAGATCACTTCTACATTCGACTTTTTAATTAAGTCTCTTGCACCGAAGCCTTCGCCTGTAAGCTTACTGTTTACTTTTTCCCAAATAGCTGGAGCTGACTTTTCGTTTAAAATTTCATGAACGTCGAAGAAGCGTTGAAGCTCAAGATGAGTCCAGTTGAATAACGGGTTCCCGATTGTCATTGGAACTGTTTTCGCCCACGCAACAAATTTATCATAATCTGATGCATTGCCTGTTACATACTCTTCTTCAATTCCGTTCGCTCTCATAGCTCTCCACTTATAGTGGTCACCGTATAGCCATGCTTCCGTTATATTTTTGAAGGTTTTGTTTTCATAAATTTCCTGAGGACTTAAATGGCAGTGATAATCAATAATCGGCAGATCTTTTGCGAAATTATTGTACAATGCTACCGCAGTGTCGTTTGACAGTAAAAATGTTTCATCCATAAATTTTTTCATCGTGTCCACCTGCTTTTTATTTTTTATAGTAACCCAAAAGGTAGGAAATAATAAGGAAGTCTATAATTCCATTATTTAGACCATACCATATGTAAATCTTATGAAAGCGCAAGCAATCGTTTACAATTTTTTCTTTATAAATTAAAATAACAACGTTGTTATTCCATCTTCATCTTAAATTAAACAAAGCATGTTTTCAAGCCCTTTTACCGATATTTTCAAATATCAATTGTAAAAAAAGAAGACTAAATGATATTATTTTTAATAACGTTGTTAATTATAATATGATCTAGAATAATAGGTGGTTTTTCATGAATATCACAATCAAGGATATTGCTCAAGTGGCAGGTGTCAGTTACTCTACTGTCTCAAAAGCGTTGAACAATAGCCCTTTAGTAAAACCTGATACGAAAAATAAAATTATAAAAATCGCTAAGGAACTTGGATATGAGCCAAACTTTGCTGCCCAACAGCTGGTATCTAAGCAATCAAAAGTCATTGGGTTAATTTGGCCAACCTTAGAACGGATTGCCCCTTCTACATTAGTCACAAAAATCAATGAAGAAATAAGGGAAAATTCCTATTCGATGATCTTATCTATCAACTCCATCGAAGAATCACTAGATATGTTTAAGCGATTTCAGGTGGATGGGGTGATTGTATTTGATGAGCAGAATCATGACATTCTAGATTCGGTCACCATCCCACTTGTAACGTATGGAGTTAGTCGAAATCATAACCATTCCGTAATCGATGTGAATTATCAGGCTGCTATGGAAATGGCAATAGGGTATTTATATCATCTTGGGCACAGACATATTGCCTATGTCGGTGATTTTTCCCCAATTGATGACCGACAATCCGAAAAATTTCTTGGAATCAAAAAAGCGATGAATACCTTTAACCTTCCGATTACCAATCAAAATTTTATCAATACAGCTGGACTTGGTTGGTATGATGGATATGTAGCTACCAAACGATTACTATCAAATACTTCCACGCCAACCGCGATCGTGGGCTCAAGTTATGATATCAGCGCTGGGGTTGTTCGTGCATTGCGAGAGGCAAACTTCATTATCCCAAAGGATATTTCTGTGATAAGTTACGATAATATCCCTCAAATGGCGAATTTAGAGATCCCTTTAACGAGTGTTGGTGTGCCTGTTGAGGAAATTGCAAGCAATATGGTAAATACCCTTTTAAACCGAATAAAGACAAAAGAAATGACACCATCTATTAAACATTTAACCCCTAAAATAAATGAACGAATTTCCTGTGCCCGATGCAAACATATTTAGAGGCTAGATTATTTCCATCTAGCCTCTTTTTTATTGCTCAATGTTTATTTTCCGGTAATCAGAGGGAGAAAGTCCCGTTATTTTCTTGAAGTTATTGCTGAAGTAAGCCACATCCGCATACCCAAGTCTGTCCGCAATTTCAGACATTCTTAAGGTGGTGTTTACCAATAACTTCTTACCTTCTTGTATTTTAATTTCGGTCACGTAATCAACAAATTTTTTATTTAATTGTTGCTTGAACAATTGACTTAGATAGCTTGGATTCATGTGAACATGATTTGCCGCATCCTTTAAATTCAGTTGGTTTATAGGTGTTTTTGAAATGTATTCTAGTACTTTTTCAATTGTAGATGCTGGAAGATTTTCTTCAGTCCCGTCTTTTTCTTTACTCTCAGAATTAGAGCTTTTTTCCAACCACTTTTCGAGGCAAGCTCTTAACTCTTCCTCATCGATTGGCTTTAATAAATAATCAAATACACCGCTCCGAATCGCTTGCTGGACAAATTGAAATTCGTCATGAACACTTATGACAACAACATCCATTGTATGATTAAGATTATTTAGCTCTTTTACGAATTGAATGCCATCCATAATCGGCATACGAATATCAGTTAGGATTAGATCTACCTGATTTTCTTTTACCCAATCAAGTGCTTCAAGGCCATTGCTACATTCGTGAACGACTTTTAATGGTAGATTTAATTGATTAATCGTCCATATTAATGCTTTTCGTACCCATCTCTCATCATCCACGAGTAAAATCATTTTCATTTGACACCACATCCTTATCTTCAATGAGAGGTAATGTGATATTTACTTGAGTACCGACCCCTTTTTGACTTTCTATTGAAACTCCATACTGTTCACCAAACAAATATCGTATTCTTTGATGAACATTCATAATCCCTATGTGCTGCCCGTCTAAGTTAATTGTATGCTGTGCTAGTTTTCGGTCCAACTCTTCTAAAACTTCCTCGTCCATTCCTTTTCCATTATCAATAATTCGAATGATATAGTTCGCTTCCGAGGATAATTCTACTTTAATGGTAATCTTGATATTTTCAAAATTCGTTCCAAATGCATGAGCAAAGCAATTTTCAAGGATTGGTTGAAGGGAGAATTTCACAACCTTTTGATCCTTTACCCAATCTGGAATTACAAATGAATACGTAAACCGTTCCTCAAAACGATACTTTTGAATCTGCAAATACAGTTCCGCAACTTTTATTTCTTCCCCAAAACTTACGATGGGTAAATTATTTCTTAAATTATATCGTAACAGCTTTCCTAGTGAGTACGAAATACTTGCAATCTCTTCTTTCCCCTCTTCTAGTGCCATCCCCCTAATGGTTTCAAGGGAATTATGCAAAAAATGCGGATTAATCTGTGACTGAAGTACCTTTAATTCGGTCTCTTTTTTATAAAGTGATAGTTCAGCTTCATTTAGCTTTGAAACATAGACTTCCTCCAATAGATTTGAAAGTCTTTCAACTGTATTATTAAATCCACGTGTTAATTGACCAATTTCATCACTTGATTCAACTTTTATTCTTCCGCTTAGGTTTCCAACTTCAACTTCCTTCATATAACGCTGTAACCTTCTTATTGGTCGAACGATTCTTACGGTAAAAACTGTCCCCCAAAAATAAGCGAAAATGAGAGAAATAACGATTGTCCAAGTAATCACGGTTCCTATTTCTTTGATAGGACCTCTTAAATCTTGGTATGGAACTGCTGTGAAAAATCTCCACCCAAGATTTGAAGAGAGTGAATAGGAAACGAATTCCTTTCGTCCATTCTCAATAATCAATGAACCACTTTCTTCTACACCCAATTTTAATAGCTGCGTGTATTCAACCCTTGTACCAAGCTTATGTGAATCAGGATGATACACATAATGCCCTTTATTATCAAGAATAAAAAAATACCCATTTTCACTTAATGTGACCATACTCGAAATTTCTCGAATTCTCCTAAAATTGATATCGATTACAAGAATGCCTATGGGCTTCAATGTATGTGGATTGTACAGTCGTCTTACTAGGGAAATAACCGGTTCCTCTTTGTCCTTAATTTTTAACGTCCTACTTACTAACATGACCATGCCAGTCTTAGGTAACGATGAATACCAATATTCATCTTCTATTTTTGTGGCTGGGTAATAATTCCGCTGCCCTAGTGTATCAATGACAAGCCCATTATCTAGTATGGCAGTGATGTTTGAAATGTCAGGTCTTGAATACGCTGCGTTTTTTAAGACATTTCTAGCTGATTCTGCAACTTCTTGATTATTTAGTGCATGATCTGTTCCTAATAAGACTTTAAAGTCTGGTGAGTTAATAATTTTTAAACTAGTAATTTCAAAATCCTGTTCATAATATTCGATATGAGTCTCTACCTGCTCCATAATTTGTCTACTTGATTGCTCAAATTCTTCCTCTAATTGTATGGAGGATGTCTTATAAGAAATTAATCCGACAGCTAGAACTGGAAAAACCACCAGAATACTAGAAAAGACAAAAAGCTTTGTCATGATTGATTTATTTTTCAATAAGATATAACGTTCAATAAACCCTAAAATTTTATTTCCTAGCATTCTCTATTTTTCCTTTCCGAAAGTCTAGATGTCCTCTTATCTTTACATCATAATGAAAAATGCCCACCTAGTAAATAGCGGTTACTCCTAGGTAGGCTGTCTTTCATATTTATTTTATTACTTTGCAGCTTCTACTGCTTTAGCAATTTCTGGGTATGATTTTGTAAACTCATCAATGATAGGTGTTACAGCTTCTTTCCACGGAGCTACATCACTAACTTCTGTAATTGTCACACCTGCATCTGTGATTTTTTGTAAAGATTTTTTCTCATAGTCAGCCCATGCTTGTCTTTGTGTTTCTACTGAGTCAATAGCTGCTTGTTTGATGATTTCTTGATCTTTTTCAGAAAGCTTATCCCACGCAGTTTTACTCATTAACAATACTTCAGGAATACGTGTATGACCATCCATAATAATGTGTTTTGCTTCTTGGAAATGGTTTGATGAGTCAAAGCTTGGTAGATTGTTTTCTGCACCATCAATGATTCCAGTTTGTAGAGCCGAGAATACTTCTCCATATGGCATTGGAGTTGCACTTGCTCCTAAAGCTTCCATTAATTTGATGTTCATTTCACTTTGTTGAACACGGATTTTTAATCCTTTTAAGTCGTCAATACTTGCTAAAGGATTCGTTGAGTAGAAGTTACGAGAACCTGAATCATAGTAAGCTAGACCTTGCATTTTTGCTTCCTGTAAACCATCTAATAGTGCTGTTCCAGTTTCACTATTTAAGAAATTCCATAAATGCTCATCGCTATCGAATAGGTAAGGAACTGAGAACACGGATAAATCATCATTAAATTCTGCTAGTGGACTTGCATTTGTTCTTGCAAAATCGATCGCACCAAGTTGAACCTGCTCAAGAACTGATTTTTCATCTCCAAGCTGTCCAGATGGAAATACTTCAATTGTAATTCTACCGTCTGTTCTTTCACTTACTAAATCAGCAAATTTTTGGTCCCCAATGACTGTTGGATAATCCACTGGGTGGTTATCCGCTAGGCGTAATGTAAGCTTAGCTTCTTCTTTTTTTGAACCTTCATCAGATGACCCAGCTTTATCTTGTCCACCACATGCTGCAAGGACAGATGTAGCTAAAAGCGTACTTGCAATAATCCCCATAAATTTTTTGCTTTTCATCCTTGTATACCCCCTAAATAATGTTTTTTGTTTTTTATAATTACACCTATCTCAAGGTTAGTTGGCAAGCAGATTTGGAAGCCACATAACAACCCCAGGAACATAAGTGATAATTAATAGAACGATTAGTAGTGCATAGAAAAATGGCATCATTGCCTTTGTACCCTGCGCGATCGAGACTTTACCTATCGCACATCCTACGAATAAAACGGTTCCAACAGGTGGAGTTAATAATCCAATACCTGCATTAAGGATTAGAATAATACCAAATTGTACAGGATCCATACCAAAGCTTGTGACTACTGGTAAGAGGATTGGTGTCATGATTAAAATCATTGGTGCCATATCCATTGGCGCACCTAGTAAAAGTAAGATAATGTTAATGATTAATAGAATGATAATTGGGTTATCTGAAATACCTAGTAATAAATCTGTTACTGCAGCTGGTATTTTTAAGAAAGCTAATAACCAACCAAATGCTGCAGAAGCTGCAATCAAAAAGAATACCATTGATACTGTTTTTAGTGTTTTCTTTAGGATTGGCCATATCGTTTTAAATGGTGCATCACGATAAACACCAAACGCTAGAATGAAAGAATATAAGCAAGCTAACGCACCAGACTCAGTAGCTGTAAAGATTCCACTCATAATCCCACCTAAAATAATGACTGCTGGGCTTAGCGAAAGAATTCCGTGAAGAAGAATATTACCAATTTGATTTCTTGGTACTGGCTCAGCTTTTTGATACCCACGTTTTACTGCAATGATGTAACCTGTAATACATAGTGCAGTTAGCATGATTACTCCAGGAACAATACCTGCCATAAATAAGCTGGCAATGGAAACGCCTCCAGCCGCCAACGAGTATAAAACTAAGTTATGACTCGGTGGAACGACTACCCCTTGGATAGCAGATGCAATGGTAACACCTACTGCATAATCCGCTTCGTACCCTTTCTTTTTCATCATTGGAATCATAACAGACCCTACTGATGAAACGTCTGCAACAGCAGAACCAGAGATATTTCCGAAGAATAGTGAGGCTACGCTATTTACCATAGCAAGTCCTCCTCGAATTCTACCAACCAATAAGGTTGCTAGGTTAACAATCCTGGTGGCTAATCCTCCGGCACTCATTATTTGTCCTGTTAAGATAAAAAATGGTATGGCCAGTAAGGAGAAGGAATTTATCCCTTGCACCATTTGTTGTCCAATAACCGGTAAAGGTATATCTAAGTAAAGTACTGTTAGCAATGATGAAATAACAAGTGTGAGTGCGATTGGAAATCTAAACAAGATCAACAGAACGAAACTCGACACCAAGATAATAGTTGCAATCGCGGTGGTTGTCACCTACATCCCCTCCTCCAATTCTTGATATCTTGCTGTATCTACATTGAATAGATGTAATAGTGAGTATAAACATATCATGAACCCAGTTACTGGCATCGTTAGATACGTAACACTACTTGGAAGCTTTGTTGCTGGAAGAGTAGAATCCATCATCAGAACCGTAAATTGCCATCCTTGAACAACAAGATAAATTCCAAAGGCAAAGACACTTAGATGAATAATATAATCTAATACTTTGTTAAACCCTTTTGGAAAAAGATTAGTGAAGGAATCAATCCCCAAATGAACGTACTCGCGAAAACCAATCGCAATCCCCATAAAGGCGAACCATCCTAATAATAATAGCGTAACTTCTTCTGACCAAAAAAACACGAAGTTAAAGAAGTATCTAGTGACAACTTGCGTCGTAACAATAACGACTAGAAACACTAGTGTTATAAGCGTAAATTTCTCGAAAACGTTATCAATTATTGAATATATTTTTTTCAACAGATTCATATGTTTCCCCCCTTATTCAAAAGAAAGCGTTTTCTCAATTCAAATATTACTTTTTTGAGAATATTTTTGAAATGTTATTTTTTTAGAGAAATTTGTGTTTTTTTTAGGTGGGGAAGATAGAGCATTATAAAAATGGGGTTTTATGAATATAAGTAATGGGGAGTATTTTTTAATTTCGTACACAATCATTTCTTTGACTGCTATAATGTGAATATTCAATCGAAAACAGCAAGATACGTAGGAGAGGTCACATGTTATTTTTATATGGCTTATTATTTATATCTTACTTTATTAATCTTATCATTAATGTTGATTGGCTCTCCTATTTTATTGGGGTCATAGCGATGGTTGCATGGCTTGTATCGATTAAAGGTTCATCCAAGCTATTTAGCACCATCAGTGTTATTTTTGTCGGGATTGGAGTATTCGTGTTTTTCTTTGAGGGACGAGTTGTAACTGAGCTTCCATTGTATATGTCGTCCATGATCCCGCTATTAGCTATCTTTTATGTACTTCCTTTTATTAATTCCATTATCATTGTCGGCCGTTATGACCAACAAGTTAGTAAACTATTAAAGGTTCGCATCCATCATCTTGGACAATTATATGGACGAACATCCCTTGTGACCTTTTTATTAGGTGGGTTTCTAAATCTCGCAACTCTTCCTCTTGTAAAGGCTGTTATTGAAAAAAATGTATTGCAGTTTAGTGAAAAGCTACGAAATAAATTTATCGCACAAGCGATGCTTAGAGGATATGTACTTAGTATTATTGTCTCCCCCATGGAATTACTGGTGATTTTAACAATTGAATATACGCATATTCCATACCTTCATATTTTACCATGGTTAATCCTATTTACCTTGATCTTACTTTTGTTCAATTGGCTGTTCGGTCACTTTTCATATAAGAAAAACGATTTTGCTGGAGTGGATGAGCAAATACCCGCTACTAGTCCGAAGCACCTTATGAAACAAAAGGTCTTTTCGTTAGTGATCTATTTACTTTTGTTTATGATTGTGATTGTGGGTGTCAATAAGCTTTTAAATAATGGATTTCTACAAACCATTGCGATTGTGATTGTTCCATTTTCGTTTATGTGGGCGATTTTGATTAAACGTTTAAAATCCTATATAACATACGCGATTCCATTATGGAAGACGCGTACCATTGGCTTAAAAAGTAATTTGGTCCTCTTTTTAGGGGTTGGATTTTTCACAAGCAATTTAGGAGATTCCAGTTTTATAGATTACTTGCAAGAGCCTTTTACCAAGTTAAGCCACTATCCGTTATTCTTATTTTTGTTTATTCAGTTTCTATTCCTTGGACTCGCACTTACAGGATTTCACCCACTGGTAACGTTAAGTATCTTAACTGCGATTTTAGAACCTATTTTACAGGTTGTTAATCCATTATCTTTAAGTTTAGTGCTCATTTCATCGGCTTTATCGACAACGATTGCGGGGCCATTTAATGTTTCTGTTTCGATTACTGGAGATTTGTTACATGTTAATTCATATAAGGTGTCCTTATGGAATATGGGCTTTGCGTTTTTATTTAGTGGAGTCGGTACGGTTATGGCATTGTGTTTATTATAAAAAAACAGCCCTGCTCAGTTTCATTCTGGGACAGGGCTGTTTCACATCTACGACATTTCATTTGTCGTTACAGTTTGACAGGTCTTCCATCTCTTGCCGATTGGTAGATAGCAAGGATTAATTCAAGTGATTTTTTCGCCTCTTCACCAGTCACAAGTGGTTCCCGATTTTCTAAAATGGCTTGCGTGATGTCTGTGTATTGTTTGACGAAGGATTGATTCGATTTTACGATATTAGATGACACATTTGTTTCCATTTCGGTTTGTTTGTTCTCGTATTCCAACCCACTTTTAAACTTCCATTCTTTCACATGGTCATTTTCGATAATGACACTTCCGTTTGTACCAAATATATCAAGTGTGGTTGAAAATCCTGGATAAGCCGTTGTATTCCCTTCAATTAGACCTAATGCACCGGATTTGAATTTAACAGTCGCTACTGCAATATCCTCGACTTCAATGCGTTCATGTGCACGGGTTGCCGTATAGGCATAGACCTCATCAACTGGACCCATCACGTAAAGAAGCAGATCAATGTAATGGATCGATTGGTTGATTAAGGCACCTCCACCATCCAATTCCCATGTACCACGCCATGCCCCACTATCATAATATTCCTGTGAGCGATAGATCGTTGTGCGTGCAGCACCAAAGTTCAGTTGTCCAAATTCTCCTTCGTTCAATACTTTTTTAACATCTTGAACGGCTTCATCGAAACGATGCTGGAATATACAGCTTAAGGTGACGTTAGCTTGTTTACATGCATCAATGAGTTGATTTGTTTTATCTATCGTAATATCAATTGGTTTTTCAACAACAACATGCTTCCCTGCCTTTGCAGCTGCAATCCCAAGTTCGGCATGGGTTCCACTTGGTGTAACGATAGCAACCATTTCAATTCCGGCATTTGTTAAGAAGTCCTGGTAGTCTGTGTAAGGCGTGATATTGTATGTATCTGCCAGCTTTTGAACGGTTTCCTTGTTTCGTGAATAGACTGCAACAAGTTCAGCGTTTGGCACTTCAATAATACTTTTCATATGAGTATTCGCAATGCTACCGGATCCGACGATTCCGACTTTCACCTTTTGGGTCATAAAACCAGCCTCCTAAAATAATTCGATTATTACTAATAGTATAGGCTCTTTTATTTCAGAATGTAAACGTATATCATTTTCAAAAAATGAAAAAGGATAAACAATACGCTCAGTCTTGTTTACCCTTTTCGCTACATGTTGTGCTGTAATTATCTTATTTTGAAGTCCCCAGAGCTTGTTCTTGCAGTAATCTGATATCCCCCTACTCCGATTTCACCCAGAATTCGGTGTTCTGATTTTTCGGAAAACTTCATTCCCTCCATAGTAGCATTTCCATCGCCTGAGCTACTTTTAAAATCAACTTCCAAGGCATCAGGTATTTGTACTAAGCTTACATCGATGTCACCGCTGCTTGCTTCCATTGAAATATCACCTGTTATTTCTTCTGCATCGATTATAATATCCCCAGAAGATGTGTTGATGTTCATTTTTTTAGATGTTTGATTGTTTGACTCAATATCTCCACTACTTGTTAGTAATTCAATTTCCTTTGCTTTATTATTTGTTGCCGTAATATCACCGCTACTAGTTTGAATGTCAATAACATTTCCAGTCGTATCCTTAACCCTTACATCTCCACTTGATGCTTCGAGATTCAGGCTTCCTTTAATCATACTATTCATTATTTCAATATCACCGGATTGTGTTTCGATCGTCATTTCTTTCGCATCAATTTCTTCGACAGCTATATCACCTGAAGATGCATTCATTTGAATCAAATCGTACATTTTTTCTGGGACTTCTACATTAAGGCTTACACGCGTGAAATTAAACATCATGAATTGGAACTTGTTTTTCTTTTCCATTGTAATTTCTACTGAATCACCGACTTCGTCAATGTTGAGCTTATATAAAGCCTTACTCTTTTTACCTACTTTCCCTGAAAACTCAACCTCAATCTGGTCTTTCTTTGCAGGAATAACATTGACATCAACAGCTGAATCAATAATTATATTTGAAACCCCTTTAGAAGAAACCTCTTGTTTTTCATTGACATCTACTGAACTAAAGGTAAAAGCCTCCACTCCAGAATTATTCAACGTGATAATTACGCCTAAAACTCCGATTAACACAAAGATTAACGCTCCATACATTATTTTTCTCATTGTTTATTCTCCTTTTATTAATCCTAAATTCCAATTTACATACATGGAAAAAATCTTATATAGTCCTTTTCCTGCTTTTATCATTCCTACACCAAGCAGAATGCCGATTCCACATAGCAGAATCGAAATAAAAAATTCCAAGCTAGTGAACCCTCCAACAAACACCTGAGTCACAACTAAAAGAGGTGATACCACAAAGCAAAAAGACATAATCCAAAGTGAAAAATAGATGGAAATAACCGCAATCGCTGGACCTAAAACAAATATGCTGTTAAATAATATCAAACTGACTAAAGCAAGAATCATTCGTCCGCTATTTCGATAAGATTTTTTTTCTACTAAATGGGGTACTTCGGAATTGTCTTCTAATGCAACTGGTTCCATAAAGCTTGAATTCACGTTTCGATTTTCTTTGGCTACATCGATAAGATCCTCATATAGTTCAATTAGCTTTTGTCGGTCATCAGCAGGCAGCCCTTTCAAACGTTCTTCCAATTCCTGAAGCATTTGGTCTTTATTCATATTTCTCGGTCCCTTCTAACTTCCTATGACCTTATCATACAAAGTAAAAGTCATATGACCAAAGTGAAGCCAGTCACAAAATTACAAGTGAATGAAATTATGGCGGAATGACCCCTACTTACTTTGTCAAATTGATTTGCATAAATGACATTTTTCATTTTATAGACTACTAGAAATCCCCAATTTCTTGTAATATAGGTAGAGATAGGAAAAAAGTCTTGGAGATTGAGGTGTGGATATGAAAAAAACAGACCCTGATTGGATCTGGATTGACTGGTTTATTTTTTTCCTAAGGCTTTGCTGGTATTTATCCGGCATGCTCTATTTCTATATTCATATTGAAACTCTTGGTGATTTACCATATTTATTATTTGTTTGCATTTTAACTGTTTGTTATCTTGTACCACATCTGTTTTGGAGGCCTGGTTATAAAAATCCTATCTTATACCCAATCTCTGAGCTCGTCCTTACTGGAGGAGCATCCATCTATTTAAACATCTATTTACAGGTGAATCTTGGAACCTCCGTGATTTTAATGTCCTTTTTAATGATTGGCTACCTAGCTACAAAGAAGACTGTTAAATGGACATTTCCATTATTTCTAATCATCTTTCCATTGCCACGTCTATGGTCACTGGACACTGTTTCTTATTTGCTACAATACTTTGATATCTTTATCTTCTTAGGCTTCGGCGCTTGCTTCAATTATGTCATCCAATCACAACGTAGAACAGACCGAATCATTGAAGAAAATAATAAGCAATATAGGTTGATTCAAGAACAGAATAGAGTGTTACAGCAATATGCTGAGCAAATTGAAAAAGTCACTCTGCTAAAGGAACGGAATCGGCTTGCAAAAGAGCTTCACGACACCATCGGTCATCATTTTACCTCTGTCACAGTAGGCCTTGATGCTGTTTCTTACTTACTAGAAACGGATATTGAGAAAGCAAAACAAAGGATTGAATTATTAGCTAACGTTTCACGTAGTGGTTTACAGGATATAAGGAAGCATATCCATGAAATCGCTCCCTCTGAAAGTGAAGAGAAATTATCTATTTTATTAGAGCAAATCGCTACCAATTTCAAGGAGAATACTGATACAGATGTTCAGTTCCATAAGCATGGAACCGAATATCCAGTTACACCTTCAATTAAACTTGTATTTATACGCAGTTTACAAGAAGCCCTTACAAACGCAAAAAGACATGGTGATGCAACAAAAGTTGTTATTCATTTTCTTATTTCACATTCCGCCGTTACTCTATCTGTTGAAAACAACGGTACTCCAATTGAGACACTAAATCCCGGATTTGGATTAACAGCAATGAAGGAACGGATTGAAGAATTACATGGAGACCTTGCGATAACAAATGGAAAATATCGTGGAGTTAAGTTAACAATTACAGTACCTATAAAGGAGATAGTCTAAATGAGTATTATTAAACTCTTACTTGTGGATGACCAGGAGCTTATTCGTGAAAGCCTATCAATTGTTTTGAGTATGGATAATGAAATTGAAATTGTTGGATTAGCAAAAAATGGTATTGAGGCTATTGAACTTTGTGAACAGCACAAACCTACAATCATTCTCATGGATATTAATATGCCTGAAATGAATGGAATTTCTGCAACCAAAATAATTAAGCAGCGTTGGCCGGATATAAAAATTATCATCTTAACCACCTTCCAAGAGGTGAATCATGTTATTGATGCATTAAAGATAGGTGCAGAAGGCTATTTGCTAAAAGCGATACATCCAAAGGATTTGCTTTCTGGTATAAAACTGATACATAAGGGCGGTACACTGCTTCCACAAGATTTAGCAAGACTTCTCGTCCAACAAATTAACAGAAACGAAGGCTCTAGCACACAAGAGAATATTACAAGATACAATTTAACAGAGCGTGAAGAAGAGGTGCTTGAATGCCTTGCTTTGGGACTTAGTAATAAACAGATCGCGCAAAAGTTATTTTTATCAGAAGGTACCGTTAAAAATTACATTTCTAATATTTACCACAAACTAGACGTAAAGGACAGGTTCCAGGCGGCATTAAAAGCACAGCAGGAAAAGTTAATATAAATCGTTTTTGAATTAAAACAAACCATCCTGATTGGGATGGTTTGTTCGATTTAATTATGATTTTCTACTATTTTTAGTAGTTGGGGATTTTCGCGTTTTAGGTAACACTTTTTTTTCCTCACGAGCGTCTACTATATCACCTTTGTAAAAATCCTTTTTACTAAATGTGATCCCCAGGTCATGCCCCATTTTTTTGAGGAAACTTTCCTCACGTGAATTGACGATGGAGATGACTACACCTTTTTTCCCCATCCGCCCTGTTCGGCCTGAGCGGTGAACATATTGTTCTGTTGTTTTTGGAAAGTCAAAATGAATCACATAGGTGACATCCTGAATATCTAGACCCCTTGCCGCTACATCTGTTGTTAGCAACAACGGAATTTTTCCAGCACGGAAGTTTTTCATCGATTGCTGTCTTTCCTGCTTCTTTGCTTCCCCAGCAAGTACCGCAACATCAATATGGTTATAGGTTAACTTAGCTTCAATTTCTTCTACTTTATCGAGACTTTTTATAAAAGCAATAGCCTTATCTGGCTCGGTATACATAATTTTGCGAAGCACATCGATTTTGTCCCGTTGTTCACATAGGAAATAGATATGTGATGTGTTTTCCTGGTTGAGAGTTTGTTGTACCCGAATGATCTCCGCATTGTTCATCAAGGAATTCGCAATCTTTTCTGTTTGATCAGAGATTGTCGCTGAGAAGAAAAGGATTTGGCGATCCCTTAATGTTGATTTGATAATGCTTTGCACATTGGATAGATGTTCATTTGAAACGAGCTGATCCGCTTCGTCGACAATGACGGTCGTAACCTCGTGCATCTTCATTTTTTTCATTTTGATAAGTTCGATGATTCGGCCTGTTGTTCCAATGACGATTTGCGGACGTTCTTTCAGCTTTTCGACCTGTTTTTTAACATTTGCACCGCCAATAAAGGACGCGCTTACGATGTTTGTGCCTTTCGTCCATTTTCGGACTTCCTCCAGGATTTGCATGACGAGCTCACGGGAAGGAGCAAGGATTACAATCTGGATGCCGCTCTTTGCTTCGTCGAGCTTCTGAATAGCAGGAAGTAAATACGAAAGAGTTTTCCCTGTTCCTGTCGGGGATTCACAAATAACGTCCTTCCCTTCAAGGATCGCGGGAATCGCTGTTTCCTGTATCGCTGTTGGAGCTTCAAAGCCTGACTCCTGCCAGACTTCCTGTATAAAAGGTTTCATTTCTTCTAATTGAGACCATTTTGACATTGTTATGTACCTTCCTTATACGTACTTGTATGTTTAGACTATTGTATATTCTAACTATCTTTTGGCTTAAGTGCAAAAAATAGTTTGATCGAGGGGATTTTTTGGTTTATTGGGGTTAGTTTTTGTGCTGGGAATGGATGACTTCTATGATGCATCTGTTTGGAGTACCACCAACTTCCTAATAACTGGTATCTGGGGGACTCCTAAAGTAAATGGTACACCTCCAACTGGAGTTCAATACCCTTTTAAAGCCAATTCACGTTTTCCTTACACAAAAAATATGCCCCTCACCTAGAATGAGGGACATTAACAAAACATTGTTCTATTAGATCTGTTTTGCTTCAATTACTTTTGCAGATGGGTCCTGCGAGAATGTACCTTTGTATTCAACTACGTCAATATGACAGTTTGGTCCAATGGTGACGTTATCTCCTCGAACCATTTTGGCATTTGTATATTCAATTTCAATTTCATCTGCCTCGATTATTTCCGTTGTTAGCGAAACTGGATAGACCGCTTTAAAAAGATTATTAAGGAAACCAAAAATTCCTTTTTGAACTTTAATGGTTCGACCACCAATTTCTTTTGCACGACATTCACCGGCAATGGAGATATCGATTACGTCCGCGTTTAATAATCCTCCGATTACAAAACCGCCTGTGCCTTTGAACTCCTCAGCCTCACAATCTTCTGCAATCGTGGCTTTACCACGTATTTTTATTTCTTCCGCTTTTAAGCTTCTGCCGATTTTTCCGTTACCTGATATCTTCATATTATTAATTTTTGCATCACCTTGAATTTCACCAGCACCTTCAATGGTAAATTGCTCAAATTCGATAGACCCTTCAATGTTTCCGTTGCCGCTTATTTTTCCTTCATTTCCTTTGACATTCCCGATAACGGTGCCAGTTCCATTTATCGTAAAGTCATTACATTCAATGTCCCCTTGCACATTCCCTTTACCGTTAATCAATACTTTATTAAAGCTGCCACCACCGGAGGACCCCGTTCCGTTAATAATTAAGTTTCCTTGGTTCTCAAAATTCACCATATTTTAAGCCTCCCAATTAGATTAATTTCGTTCTCAATTCTTCCATTTCATTTGTAAAAGCGATTTTGACGATTAGTTTAGTTCCTTGGTCCATTACAAAATCTGTTGTACTTTGCACGATAAAACAGGTTGAAACTCCTAGCTTTCGGACGATCACCAGTTCACCGTAGCTTTGTTTTTCTTTTGAAAAATAATCGTTTGAAACTTGGATTACCATTTTAGCCTCTTCAAGGCTGATATCTCCTGATTGCAGCAACTTTTCGACCAGATAGACCGTTAAGATTCCTTCAAAATGAAACTTTTCTGGACTATCTTTGAGCTGGTCTAGGTAGAGATTGATCGTCGTTTCTGAGGCAAGACCACGTTTCACCAGTTCCATTTTACTAAGGTTCAATTCACCTACATTGGGTGAGAACATTTCCGCCATTTCATCAAGGGATAGATTTTCCTTCATCTTTTGAATCCGATCAATTCGCTCTAAGATCCTTTCTTTTGGAAAAAAGGTCTCCTGCCCAGTAAAAGTTGATTTTCGAATAAACCACTCCTCCGGAATCAAGTCTTTTCGCTTCCATCTGTAAAGCTGCCCATAAGAAATGCCTGTTACTTCAAGTAACTCTTTTTTCGATAATAACTCTTCACTCATTTCTAACCGGCTCCTTTCTATAAAAATAATGTAACATAACACTGTTACGTTACACAACATAATTTTACATTAATTTGTAAAAAAATATTGAGACGAGGAACCTGCCCCTCTGTCCCACAAAAAAAGCTGATTCGCATATTATTGCGAATCAGCCATTTTAAAGGATTTATCTTGCCAACCAACCGCCGTCAACAGCGAGTGTGTGGCCATTTACGTAATCGGAAGCGTGGCTTGCTAGGAATACAACTGCCCCCATCAGGTCGGCTGGGGTTGCCCAGCGTGCTGCAGGGATACGTGATAGAATTTCGGCATTGCGTTTTTCATCGGCACGGATTTGTGCAGTGTTATTTGTAGCAACATATCCTGGTGCGATTGCATTTGTTTGAATCCCGTATTCAGCAAGTTCATTGGCAAATGACTTGGTAAGTCCGTGTACCGCATGCTTACTTGCTGTATATGGAGGAACAAATTTTCCGCCTTGGTAGGAAAGCATGGACGCAACATTTATGATTTTTCCGCTCTTTTGCTCTACCATTACTTTTGCAGCCTCTTGACTTAAAATATACAGTGAATTTAAATTAAGATCGATAACCGCATCCCAATCCTCTTCCTTGTACTCTAGGATTGGAGAACGACGGATCGTTCCTGCGTTGTTGACCAAAATATCCACTGTTCCATATGCTTTTACACATGCAGCTACTACTTCTTTAGCATTTTCACGTTTGGATAAATCCGTTTGGAAAAATTCAACACGGCGACCTTCTTTTTCAATCAATTCTCTTGTTTCGTCCCAGCTAGTTCCGTGTGTCGTGATGAACAGGTCTGCTCCAGCTTTTGCTAATGCTACCGCAAAGCCTTGACCTAGTCCAGTTGCTCCGCCAGTTACAATGGCAACTTTTCCTTTTAATGAGAAAAAGTCTAATGAGAAATCAGACAATTGTGTTGTCATTTCGATCTCCTCCAAGTCTCTTATCGTAAATCTTCCATTGCTACAACATCCATGTCCGTGTACGTGATGTTTTCTCCACACATACCCCAGATGAATGTATAGTTGCTTGTTGCAGTACCAGTATGGATTGACCAGCTTGGGGAAATCGCACACTGTTCATTTTTCATGACGAGATGTCTTGTTTCATCAGGTTGACCCATGAAGTGGAATACACGAGTTTCTGGCTTCATATCAAAGTATAAGTAAACTTCCATTCTGCGTTCGTGTGTGTGACACGGCATTGTGTTCCAAACGCTTCCAGGAGAAAGCATCGTTAGCCCCATTTGTAGCTGACAGCTTTCGCATACATTTGGATGTACATATTGATAGATTTTGCGCTCGTTAAGTGTTCCTGGTTCTCCTGCTTCTAATGGTTTAATTTCGTTAATATCAATCTTTACAGTTGGATACTTGTGGTGTGCTGGTGCGGAATTGATATAGAATTTTGCAGGATTGTTCGGATCCTTTGAACGGAATAATACTTCCTTCGTTCCTTTACCTACATAAAGCCCATCTTGACGAGCCATGTTGTACTCTTCCCCATCAAGTACAACCAACCCTTCGCCACCGATGTTAATAATGCCTAGTTCGCGGCGCTCTAGGAAGTATTCAACACCTAATTCTTTATCGAGTGTGATAGTTAATTCTTTGTCTGTTGGTGTAACTCCACCAAAGATCATGCGGTCATTATGTGTGTATGTTAAATGTACCTGGCCAGGTTCAAAAATCTTTTCCACAAGAAATTGTTTTCTTAATTCATCCGTATTGAATCGTTTAATTTCCTCCGGATGATTTGCATAGCGTGTTTCCATTTTTGTTTCCATGTTATATTCCTCCTAAAAGTCACATTTTTATATTTAACGGACGATTTTACCTGAGGCATTTTCAGCAAATGCTCTGATATCCTCTTCCGAAAAGATATTGCTATCACCATGAACAGTATGTTTTAAAGCAGATGCTGCCGTACCAAAGGTGACGATTTGCTCGGGCTCAAATCCTTCTAGAATTCCAAAGAGAACTCCAGAAGCAAACGCATCTCCGCCCCCAACCCTATCTACAATCTGAGTAATGTCATGGACCCTTGATTGAAATAACCTCCCGCTAACAAATAAATTACCCTGCAATCTATTATGTGAAGCAGAAAACACTTCTCTAAACGTAGAATACAAGTATTTGATATTGGGATACATTTCCGTAATCTTTTTATAGTAAAAAATAAGTTTTTGAGATTGGTCCAAAGTATCATCTGCTTCTTCAATTCCTAACAAGTTAAGCGCATCCAATTCTCCACATGAGCAAATATCGACATATGGTAAAAATGGTTTGATTACTGATGAAGCCTCTTCTAGACTCCATAATTTTGCCCGGTAATTGAAATCAAAGCTGGTTGTGACACCTAGTTCTTTCGCAATCTTTAAACCTTGTAGAGTTAGTTCCTGTAAGTTTCGCGATAGTGCGGGCGTAATCCCTGATACATGAAACAGATCAGCGCCTTGTAAAATTTCAGCAAAATTGATTTCGTCCGTTGAAAGTTGTGCAAAGCTTGAGCCTTTTCGGTCATAAGTGACCTGTGCACTTCTTTCACCTACACCTGTTTCCAAGTAGTATGTACCGAGGCGCTCTCCGCCTTTTAAAAGGTAATCCGTATGGATGCCAAATGAATGTAAATGGCGTTCATATCCCTGACCGAGTGGACTGTTCGGTACTTTCCCAACAAAATAGACTTCATAGCCAAAACGTGAAAGGGATGCTCCCACATTTGCTTCAGCTCCGCCGTAATTGATTGTCAGCTGGTCTGTTTGAAAAAGGCGTTCACCTAGGTTCGTAGATAAGCGAAGTAAGGGCTCACCAAATACAACAATTTTTTTCATCATTTACGCCCCTCTTACTTCTTTAACTTTAGCGACATATTGGGCAGCGTATTCCGTTATTTTCGCGTAATCTCCTGTTTTTGCAGGGGCAACTAGATTCCCGCCAACACCTACGGCCACACATCCATTTTTAATCCATTGATCAATGTTATCAAGGCTTACTCCACCCGTCGGCATGATATTCACCTGTGGGAGTGGTGCTTTAACCGCTTTCACAAAATCCGGCCCAAAAGCATTCCCCGGGAAGAGCTTGATAATATCTGCACCAGATTCAAGTGCACGTTTCATTTCCGTAATCGTCATGCACCCGGGCATGTAGGGAATTTGATACAAGTTACATAGTTTAGCAGTTTCTTCATCAAAGCTTGGGCTCACGACAAATTGTGCTCCTGCTAATATCGCAATTCGTGCAGTTGTCGCATCAAGAACAGTCCCTGCTCCAATTACAACTTCACTATTTTGGTAGATGGAAGCTAGCTCCTTAATCACCTCGTCAGCACCATCGACTGTAAAGGTCACCTCGATTCCATTGATTCCACCCTCGACACAGCTTTCTGAGATTTTTACTGCTTCTTCTTTTGAATCTGCTCGGACAACCGCAACTACGCCGCAATCCGCAATTTTTGAGAGTATCTTTATTTTTTTCATGGTTGCCTCCAAAATCTCTTGACTATTTCCTATTTGGAAATTAACTTTATTATATGGAAACTTACAAGGCTATTATATATAATCGTGTAAGGGATTTCAACAGCTAGATTAATAAATTTACGGAATATTTACGAAAAGAGAGTGACGACCTTGCAAGAAAAGAAGCAACCATATGGCACTGTCCTGATAAAAGCTGACAGTATCTTAAAATATCTGTCCTCGACAGATAAGCCACAAAGCCTTCAACAAATCGCGAAAGAAACCGAACTAACTAGTTCCACAGCCTTAAAAATTTTAGATACTCTCCAATTAATTGGATATGTACAAAAAGATGAGGAAACGAAAAAATTCCGGCTTGGAAGGTCCATTATCAAATACGCAAACAAAGCTTTAAACCAAACCGAAATAAAAGATCTTGCACAGCCCTTTTTAGAAAAACTAAGAGAACAAACAACGGAAACGGTCCATATGGGCATCCTTGACCAATCGAGCATCATTTATATCACAAAATTAGAAAGCTTTAATCCAGTTTCCTTGTATTCACGTGTCGGTAAAGCTATCCCGCTCTATTGTTCTGCAATGGGAAAATCAATCCTAGCCGACCAAACGGACGAACAAATCGAAGTGTATTTGAACAACCATACATTAGTAAAGAAAACAGAAAATACGATCACAACTAAAGAAGGGTTTATGAAGGAAATCCATGAAATTCGTAAAAACGGATATGCATTTGACAATGAAGAACACGAAGCGGATATATTCTGTGTAGGGGCAAGTATTACAGTCAATGGCAAAAACTACGGGGCTTTTAGTGTCAGTGTACCTAAATATCGGATCACCGATGAATTTATTACACAAATCATTGAAAATGTTCTTGCGTGTAAAAGAGGGATTGAGAGTGAATTAGGATAGAAGAATATTTATAAATATAAAAACAGGGTTAACTTATGATTAGTAACCCTGTTTTTAAATTTACATATTCCCTATCTTTGTAAACAATTCTGCCCGGGAGGAATTTTTACGATAAAATACTGGAGGATATCCTACCGGGGCATCAACTGTAATATATCCACCGTTATATTCCTTCCCAGTCCATATGTGTACCCATTCATCACTAGGTAAGTAAACTTCCCATTCTTTTTTACCTTCTTGATGTACTGGTGCTACAAGCAAGTCACTTCCATATAGGTACTGGTATTGAATATCATAAGCAGTCTCGTCTTGTTCATAATGCATAAATAATGGTCGTTGAACCGGTGTTCCCATTTTCGAATTTGTAGCAACTAATTCCTTTGTGTAAGGTGCTAGTGCTACATAAATGTTAGACATTCTCGCAAAATGTTCTAATGTTTCTTCATCACCGTCAAACTGAAAACAATCATCAGGACGATTTCCTTCATGAGTTCTCATTACAGGAGTAAAAGCTCCCATATCTGCCCATCGCAGAAGTAATTCTTTTGAGCGTTTATTACCATGTAGACTTGTATAGCCCCCAATGTCACTATGGTGAAGGCCGAATCCAATCATTCCTGAAGATAATGCAGCAGGTATGACTGATGCAAGACCATCATCTAAACTCCAATTCACACTTTGATCTCCGGCCCATAGCAATGTACAATATTTCTGAATACCAGTAAAACCAGCCCTCATAAAATAAACAATCTCTCCAAGTTTTCCGGACTCTTTTACTGCTTCGTAGTTCGTTTTGGCCCATAGAGTCGGCCAGGCATTATGCATAATTTTAGCTGAAATTCCATTATGTAATTTAACATCTGTTGGTAAATACTCGCCAAAATCCGCCATCCAACCATCAAGACCAAAATCTATCAAGTTTTCTTTTATTACGGATTTATACCATTCAAAAGCTTCAGGATGAGTAAAATCTACTACTCCACAATAAAATTCACCAAAGTCTACTAAATAAGTCTCATCTAGTTCATTCTTAGCTAAATACCCATTCTTTTCAGCTATCTTGAATAAGTCTCCTTCTACCGCAACATATGGATTAATATAACCTAAAAATCTAATTCCTTGTTCTTTCCATTCGTTTATTTTCTTATTAAGGTTTGGATATTCTTCTGGATTCCATTTCCAATTCCACATTAATCTTTTTCCAAACGAAGTAATTCGCTTACCCTGCCAATCCTGACACCAAACACCACCAATTTTTATACCTTTTGAGAGTGCTTTGGATATTTTTTGTTCAACGACATCAGTACCACCCTGAATCCCTAACCATATACCGTTATATGTCCAATCTGGTAACTCTGGTTGACGACCGAACATTTTAGTTATTTTTTCAACAATCTCTACGAAAGTACTTGCTCCTTCAAATACAATAGTCTTTGGTACTTCCCAAATTTGTAACTCGTGAAAATTTTTATTACTAAAATTAAAGTCAGAATAAGCAGTTGTATCCACATGACAATAGTATTTATTTGATGAGACAAATGTCGGTTGTGGAAAATTCGTGTTATAGTAGTCTCCACCTGCCCGATCTTTTACATCAGCTTGCCATGTAGTGTATGTTTTTTTATTTCTACCAACACCTGGCTCTGAGGTCCATAACGGAAAATTTTTTCCGCGCATATTAAAATATGATAATTGCTCTCCACACCCGTAAACCTTTTCAGTCTCGTCAGCTGTTAATCGTATCCAAAAACGATTTATCTTGGAATCCCTATTCTCAAACTTAAAACTAACTTTACTATTTTCTTGACGAACTTCCATTATAATAGTTGGTTCTGAAAGTGAATGTTTTGAGAATGAAACAACCAAATTTCCGTCTCCATTTGTCGTAATACTTGTATCTCGAAGTGGTGTTCTTTCAACAACATAATCTTTTATGTCAAAATTTCCTCTGTACATATCGATTTTTTCTTCACCATATCCAATAAAAATAGCAGGATTAGAAACTTCATGGGTAAATAGAGGTTTTCCATTCCAAAGAATTTTAAAACCTTCTCTTATGGTATTAACTTCCATCCCCTTATTTACTTCCGTATAAGCCGTCATTTTTTTACCCCCAATCTTGATAATTTTCAAACTAATAATTTACTTTAATATTTTCTCCAATTAGACCAGGGAAAGCACCTTTATCGATAAGTTGCATTCTTTCAGGGTGCGCTAATAGCCATTTATTTTTCATAAACAGGAGTTTATCTTCCTCTGTAATAGGATTATTTTTAACGGGAAGTTCCTCATTCGTTCCTTTAGGCAAAATAACAATACACCTAAAACCTGTATCTACTACTTTACAAGGTCCAAAATGTAAGGTAGTAGAATACATTTCTATTGCTGTACCCATTGGTACAAAAAAGGCTTTCAAGTTCTCAACTGAATAGTAGTTATCTACTATATCTTGGATACGACCTAACAGTAACACTAAATCATTGCAAGCAATATTTATTTCACTACTTTTGTGGTATTCAAGTCCATTTAGATTGGAATTGACCCCATTACAATAACCTATTTGAATGGGCATACCACCATAAAAGTTATATTGAATATCCTTGGATATATCAATCCTTTCAAGTTCAATATCTGATGGAATATATATATTTCCCTCCGCTGGAATATGAGTGTTCTCCATGTGTTTGATTAATTCGCCGAATTGGTAATTTTCGATTACTCTTCCAAATTGATTAAATTGCTCATCTGAAACATGAAAGATATTTATGTGTTCATTACATTTTTTTAGATGTTCATAATTTTCCATTATGACCCTCACTTCCACATTATTTTTGGCCTACTCTTAATTGGATAATCAAAGTAAGATAGATAGTATAACAGGTAGAGTAACTAAGCTTAATAAAGTACTAAATAGCGCGCTACCTGAAACAAGTTCTGGCTCTGTTTGAAACTGTAATGAATACATCGTTGTATTTGCTGCTGACGGCATTGCAGCCATCAAAATCATAATACTTTTTAATAAAGGATCTATCGGTAGAAAAAAAACAATTCCAAGAGCTATTATAGGTGATATTAATAATCTAATCGATAATGCTAATGATAGTTTTGGAATTGAGATACCTTTAACTGTTATTGATGCAAGCTGCATTCCCAAAACAATCATTATTGTAGGGATCGTTGCATTCGCAATAAAATCAATTGCTTGTAAAAAAGGTCCTTCCAGGTTTATATTAGTAACTTGAAAAAGCAAGCCGAATAATGCACCATAGACGATGGGCATTTTTGCAATTGAAAGAAATGCACTTTTTGTACCCTGATTATTTATCCCACCTTTGGCTGCATAATATATACCTACGGTACTCATTAAGAATGTTTGGATAACCATCAGTACAACTGCGTAGTCTAGTCCTACAGTACCAAATGCAAATAACGCAACTGGAGTCCCGTAGTTTCCATTATTCATAAACGATGTTGCAAGGATCATCCCACAAACTTGTGGTTCAGAATATTTTTCTATTTTCCCAATAATCTTGACAATAATAATTAATAGCAAGCATAATGCGACAGCATAAATAATCATATAGAAATATTTTATATTTAATGTCGTTTCATAAAATGTTCTAAAAGCCAAAAAAGGTGACATTAGATAAAGGGCCATTACGGATAGGGATTTTACTTCAAACCCTATCCTTTTTTGACCTATATAGCCAACTACAAATATTAAAAACACAGGTAAAATAATTTGTACAAACGCCATTTTGTGTCACCGTCTATCAAATTAGTATTTTATACATTTAAAACTATTAGTCGTTCTTCAGTCATTTCTTTTATTGCATATTGCGGACCCTCTTTGCCATTCCCACTATTCTTAACCCCACCATAAGGCATATGATCTACTCGATATGCTGATGTGTCATTTACAATTAATCCTCCAACTTCAATTTTTTTAGCCGCTTTCATTGCTAGTTGAAGATTATTTGTAAATATGCCAGCTTGCAAGCCGTATTCTGAATCATTTACCTTCTCTATTACAGCATCGATTTCTTTGTATGTATCTATTGATACTACAGGGCCAAACACCTCTTGACAGCTCACTTTCATTGACCCCACTACTTTATCTAAAACGGTAGGTTGATAGAACGCACCATCTCTACTACCTCCACAGACTAATTCAGCTCCTTCTGAGATAGCTTCATTTACCCATCTGTCTACACGCTTCGCTTCTAACTCACTTATCATTGGTCCAATATCCGTTTCTTTATCAAATGGATCCCCTACTTTTAATGCAGCTACTTTTTCTTTAAGTAATTTTAAAAATTCTTCTTTTACTTCTTCATGAACATATACCCTTTGAACAGATATACATACTTGGCCAGCATTATTAAATCCACGAGCAGCTACTAGTGTTGAAGCTTTTTCGATATCTGCATCCTTGTGTACTATTGTTGCAGAGTTATTTCCAAGTTCGAGAGCAACTTTACGAATTCCTGCCTTTGAACGGATATATTCTCCTACCCTCGGGCTACCGGTAAATGTAAACATATTAACATTCTTATTATTTAGTAACCAATCACCAATTTGCTTACCGTCCCCTGTCAAAAGGTTTAATCTTCCCTGAGGTAAACCCGCCTCTTCAAATAGTTTTGTTAATAAAATGGCAACAATCGGCGTCTTCTCAGCTGGTTTAAGTATTACACTATTCCCTGCTGCAATAGCTGGACCTACTTTATGACAAACTAAATTCAATGGGACGTTAAAAGGAGTTATTGCTGCAACGACTCCCACCGGCACCCTTAATGAAAATGCGATTCGATTTTCTGATCCCTGTGCTGCCTCAACAGGAACTACTTCACCATTAATCCTTTTTGCTTCTTCTGCTGAAACAAGTAGCGTTTGTACAGAACGATCTACCTCTGTATATGATTCAGCTATAGTTTTTCCGACTTCCTTAGTCATTGTAGTTGCAAATAAATCTCTATTCTCAGTTAATAAGTCTGCAACTTTCTTTAATACTTCATATCTATCATAAGGATGAAATTCATACTTCTGTGATTCTTTTGAAGCCTTAACTGCTTCTTTAACATGCTCCTCAGTTGCTACACCAATTGATGAAAAAGGTTGTTGAGTAAATTTATTTAAAACATCCATCTTTTCAATAGTAGGCACCCATTCACCATTGATAAATAGTTTAAAATTATCAATTTGAGTTTGTAACATTTTATATCCACCTTTCTATAATAAAACGGTTGATTTTTCCCTATCTCTTAATAAATCTTTGGCTTTGCCATTACTACCAAAAACACGAATTTTTTCTTTAACTTTTTGTTTCATTTTTTCTCTTCCATTATTCAATGATACCGCTAAGTGCCATTCTTCTGGATTTTGATTTAGTACTTCTTGTACCCCTAGAGTAAACGACTGTCTTAATTCTGTATCTACATTTACTTTTGCGACCCCTAAGGAGATTGCTTTTTGAACCTGTTCATCTGGAACACTTGAACCACCATGAAGAACAATTGGTCTATTTACACTTTTAGAGATTTCTTCTAATCTAGCAAAATTTAAGTTTGGCAAACTCTTATAAATACCATGTGCAGTACCGATAGAGACAGCAAGATAATCAACATCAGTTTCATTAACAAAACTAACTGCTTCTTCAACTGTTGTATATTGTGCATCATCTTCTGCTACTGTAATATCATCTTCTGTCCCGCCTATTTTTCCAATTTCACCTTCTGCACCTATTCCTAAAGCTTTTGCGAATTCTACAACTTTCTTAGTTATACTTACATTTTCTTCAAAAGGTAATCCTGAACCATCAAACATAACTGATTGGAAGCCTGCTTGCATGGCGTGTATTGTTTGATTGAAATTTCTGCTATGATCCAAGTGAATGGCAATTGGAATTGTAGTATTTCTTGCAAAAACACCCACCATTTTCTTCATTTCTTCCAAACCTATATATTGTATAACTTTTTGTCCTATCTGAATCATAATTGGTGCTTGTTCTTCCTCTGCAGCCCAGATAATCGCTTGTATTGTCTCAGCATTATGCGCACTAAACGCACCGACTGCGTAATTATTTTCGTATGCATGCATTAACATTTCTTTTCCACTTATAAAAGGCATTATGTTTCCCCCTAATTTATCTTTTTAGATCAACGTGGTATTGATAACGGTCAGGTCTATACTTTGTTTTTGTATACTCAATAGGTTTATCATCGATACCAAAACTTAATCTTGTCATTTCTAATAATGCTTGACCTCCGCTTATACCTAATAAATCTGCATCATTTGGTGTTGCATTAATTGCAGTAATGGATTCTGTTGCCTTTTTAAGAAATATTCCTTCTTCTTCTAAAATTTGATAGAATTTAGCACCATTTAAATCATGCTTTATTAAGATTTCACCAATATGTTCGGGCCAAGCCGTTCTTTCTAAAGCAATTGGAATATCATCTGCTAAACGTATTCTTTCAATTATGAGAATTTTGCTGTTCTCAGAAGTATTTAACATTTTTTTCTCAGTAAATACATCATCCCTGAATTCTACCCTAAGTAGCTTAGAGTATGGTTGATAGCCTTTTTCCATAACCTCTTCTGCAAACCCCGTCAGCCTTCCTAACGTACCAACAAGCTTTTGAGCTTTTACTATCGTTCCTTTACCCTGCCTCTTTTCGAGTAACCCTTCTTGAACAAGTGCTGTTATAGCCTGACGTAACGTGGTTCTACTAACATCAAATTCCTTCATTAATTCTTGTTCAGTTGGAATAAGATCCCCGGGATTCCACGTTTTATTTTGAATGCGTTTAATAAGTATATCCTTGATTTGATGATACAGAGGAATTGGACTATTGTGATTTACTTTCAACTTGTTCGAACTCTCCTTTGCATAAGTGAAGGTGGATATTTTTCCACTTCATCCCCAACAATAGGTTTTAGCCACTTGTAAAACCTATCCCTATGTTTTATAAATTCATCCGGGAGCTGCCTCTCCCCTCCATCTGCAACCTCTTTTAATGGAGTAGTACTAAAAAACAATTCATATTCAAAAGTATTCTTTAAATTTAGTGAAACCATAACGTTTGATTCATCTTTTTCTACTAAGCGAGCCGCCATTCTACCTACTTCATAAGCTTCTTGTTTGTCTTGGTTTGATGAATAGACTTGACTACTTCTTTGATTCATACCAAGGATTTCATCCCTAGTTGTTAATCCTGTTTCATTTTTTATAAACTCAGCAATTTGCTGTGATATTCCACCCAAAATTTTCCGACCATTTACAATCGTCTTTTCAATGGTCTGATTATTGTCAAGCGTAACACCTTCACTTACAACAATAGATGCGAATCCATATTCTTTTACGATTTCTTTAATATCAGATAGTATTTCCTTACTTGTAGTTGATTGTTCAGGTAGATAGATTTTATGTGGTCCTTCTAATTCATGGGATTTATATAATCCACTTGCAGCAGCAAGCCACCCAACATTTCTCCCCATTGTTTCAATAATTCGAACCTGTTCGAAGTTTTTCATTGATTCTAAATCTTTACTTATATCTCTTACCGAAAGAGATACATACTTAGCAGCACTTCCGTATCCTGGTGCATGATCTGTATTTGATAAATCATTGTCCACCGTTTTTGGTATCCCAATCACTTGAAGATTATACCCTAGTAATTTAGCGGTCTCACTAAGCTTATGCAGGGTCCACATAGTCCCATTTCCGCCAATAAATACTAGAGTTTGAATATCATTCATACGTAGATTTTTTACTGCCGTTACAAAGTCCTCATTCTTCATATGGAATCTTCCAGATCCTAGACAAGCTCCAGGAATATTCTTATATCCATGTAACTTGTCATTTCCCAATTCCAACAATGGTATGAAATTACAATCAACTAAACCCTGATAACCATACATAACACCGTAGAATTCTGCTTCTATATTTTGTAAAAAGCCAACTAAACTTGCATTCATTACTGCGGTGGGACCACCTGCCTGACCAATAGCTATCTTTTTCATAAGCCAACTATTCACCTCTTTACTTAAAACACTATTGTTTTAATTCCCAACCGCTTTCCAAGATCGATAAATTGTTCTTTTACATCGCCGTAGACCATTGCAAAATGTGGTTCTAGCCCTTCATCCATTATGTTATATAATGTATCTAGGACATTATTTTGTAATGCAACTTCAACTGAAGTACCGTTAAATTGCTGTGGTGTGTCCAACGCTTCCCCGGACATAACAAACATTCTGTATCCTTCTACAGTTTTACCTAGTCTGGCAATTGTAACTCTCCCTGCTTTTAATCCAAATTCTAAAGTAAATCCTATTTTTCTATTTGGGTGTACTCCAGAAGCGGCACCCGTCTTCGGATTAGCTAAGGAATATGCACCTGCTCCACAATGCCAGAAGGTAACGGAATTATTCTCCTCGTTTACATGTACTAGATCCCCTAAGTATGGAGCACTTCCTGCAAGTTCTTTTAGTATGAACATGGATATTGAACCATGGATATCCGACTCACAAGAAGAAACTACCCCATCCTCTGTAAAATGTGAGAGTGTTGAGCATGCTGCAGCACCTAATTCTGTATAAAAGTCAGGCCAACATCTAACAGCTAATGCGTTAACATCGTGTTTAGTAATGTAATTTCTTATATACTTTGTAAACTGCGCAAATTTAATAACCGTTTGATCATTTCTAGAAAGACCAATTACCTTTTTCTCTGCAAGTTCAATTTCTTTTATCCATTCTTCTTCTGGAAGTTCTACACATTTCCTAAATGCTTCATATAAATCAATTTTATGAATTTGTACCCCTGTAGAAATCTGTAATTCATCTTCATCAGTACCTGAAAAATAGAAACCTGGAGGGTGTTCTCCAATTACCCCAATTGTTAAGTTCCCTAACTTTTTGACAATTTCTTCTGACTTCAAATGCTTGATAAGCTTATCTTGTAATAGGGTTTCATCAGGATTTCCGAAAACAAATTGGTACTTATGCTCTTGAACCTTTAATGTATGACAGGTGCTATTTCCCCCTGTTAAAGAATTAAGCCTTAACCTTCCACCTACACTAGGTTCTCGAACTGACCAAACTATTACTGGTTTATCATAATATTCTAATGCTTTCATAATAAATTCCGCGTCAGCAAATGTAATACTTTGGTATATAATTAAATCCACTTCAGAACTTTCTACTGTCGATATGAACTGTTCTAAGTCTTCAACTGAAGTTACTATTTCACCTGGAGAGTGAACAATTTTAACATTCTCATGTAACCATGCCTCACTTTGAAGTCTATATTCTTCTCCAGCCGCTAAATCAAAAGTTTTTCTTCCTATAGGTAGATATACCACGGATAAATCAACCATTAATTTCCTCGTCCTCTCACAATTTCTAGTTGAATATAAAAATGTTAATGATACCTTTAGGTGATATAGGTAGTATCATCACTACCTTTTATATTAAAGATATAAAAAGGTATCTTGGTTTTAACCCTTTACTGAACCAGCTGTCATACCAGCAATAAAATATCTTTGAAGGAAAATATAAGCTATCACCATAGGGGCTGAAGCAATCATTACCCCTGCAAATAACATCGGATAATTTGTTAAATACTCTCCTTGGAATTCTAATAAAGCTAATGGTAGAGTCTTATATTCATTTTTGGTTATAAATAGAAGTGGATATAGCAAATCATTCCAATGCATTACGAATAAAAATATTGAAGTTGCTGATAATGACGGTAATGATAACGGTAATACGATCCTACTATACATTTGCCAGTTATTTGCACCATCAATTGTACTTGCTTCAAACAAAGATTTAGGTAATGACTTCATAAATCCAGTCAAAATGAATACTGCCACAGGGATTGTTACTGATATATTTACAATCATTAAACCTATTAGACTATTAGTAAGCCCTAAATCTAATACAAGCTGATATAGAGGAATCATATTTACCTGGGCTGGTACCATCATTCCAAGAGCAAAGAATCCAAATAAAATATTTCCGAGCCAACCACCCATTCTTGTTATAGCGTAAGCGATTAAACTTGCAAAGAATATCGTGAAAACAACAGAAACCAGGGTTACGATAATACTGTTTTTAAAATAGACTCCCATTCCTTGATCTTTGAAAATTGAAACATAGTTTCCAAAATCAAACGATGATGGCAAACCTAAAACATTCTCATACATTTCTGCTGTAGTTTTAAATGTCGTAAGGAATATTGCGATGACAGGTATTAGCACAATTAATGCATAGAGTATCAGCAATCCCTTTTTTGTAATTTTAGATCCCATATAAACCCTCCTAATACTCCACTCGGTTTGCTCTTAATACTCTAAACTGCAAGAATGTTATTAAGGCAATAACAATCATAAAGATTATTGATTCTGCAGACGCATATCCAAATTTAAAACTTCTGAATGCGGTTGAATAAATTAAGGTAGCTAAAATTTCAGTCGCATAGTTTGGACCGCCTCGAGTCATTGAATATATAAGATCAAATGCCTTAAACGATTGAATAGTTGTATATGCTATTACAATAGTTGCTGATGGAGCTAATAAAGGCCACGTAATTTTTCTAAATACTTGCCATCTATTTGCTCCTTCAATTTTAGCCACCTCGTAAAGATCATCTGGTATCGCCTGTAAACCTGCTACAAACACAATTAACATTTGTCCAGTGTGAAACCAAACCTGTACAACAGCAATTGAAAATATAGCGATGTCAGCATCACCAAGCCAGTTTAATGCGAGTGAATCCAAGTTAATCTCCCGAAGAATGGTATTTAATAATCCGAGATTCGGATCATACACAAATGACCAAATAAACGCTACAGAAACAGAAGATAAAATCGTTGGAAAAAAGTATAGTGCTCTTAAGAAAACATTTACTTTTGTGTTTCTAACCAAGTAAATAGCGAACAATAATGATAAAACTGTTTGAAAGAATACCACAAATAGCATGAATTTCACATTGTTTGTTAATGCTTTTACAAAAATTGAATCATTCGTAATAATATTTTGATAGTTTTCAAACCCTACAAAATTAAAGGAAGGTGATAAACCATCCCAGTCTGTAAAAGAATAAAACAATGCACTGAAAGTTGGGTAAATAAAAAATGTTAAATAAAAAATTAAACCAGGTACTAAAAATAAGAATAACCACTTACTTTGTTTCATTTAGTCCTCCTATCCAGAAAACCTTAGAACTTTCTTAATTCTAGAGTGTTCTACCTATGATGCTTCATTAAGAGAGAAGAGGAAGATGTATTAATATCCCCCTCTTCACAAAAAATGCTTACTTTCCAACGTTTTGTTTTACAATTTCTTGGGCTTGTTTTGCTGCATCTTCTGGACTAGTTCCACCAATTACTGATTGAATTGACCCAATAACAGCTTTTTCCACATCTACGCTAGGAATTAAATATCTTGGTTGGAATCTAGTGTTTTTATCCATCCAAATTGAAGTCTCTTTTAATTCTTCAGATTCATAGTTAACACCGTTAATAGTTAAATGCTGACCCGTTTTATTAGCATAAACTGATGCGTTTTCAGGTAGACTTAAAAACTCAATAAACTTCTTAGCAGCTTCTTTCTTTTCGGACTTAGCGTTTACCGCTAACATAAAAGTTGTAGTATGGATCCCTTCAAAAACAGTTTTATCTTCAGAAACTGTAATAGGCGCTAGTAATTGGAATTTTATATCAGGATTTTGAGCTTTCACACTTGCCATGGCATATGAACCTGTTGCTAACATAGCCGCTTTTTCTTGTGCCATTAATGCAACTGCGCCTTCCTGCTTTGTACCTAAGGCATCGTCTTGGAAATAACCCTTATCATTTAATTCCTTAAACTGTGTTAAAGTTTTTACCCACCATTCATCAGTTAATTCAGTTTCTCCATTCATTAATTGATCAAAAATATCTTCTTCTGGAGCATTATTCATCATCATACTATTCATCAATTGTCCAGGGCCAACGTCTGCTCCTGGAAAAGCAATTGGTATGTAGCCATTATTTTTTAATGTTTCACAAAGCTCTAAAAACTCATCCCAACTTTTGGGTGGCTCTAAACCTAGATCTTCAAAAATCCCCACATTATAAACTGGTTGGTTATAGACTAATTGGAGCGGAAGAGCAAGCTGATTTCCATCCGACTGCCCAGCCTTAATCAAATTCTCATTGAAATTTGATACAAAACTTTCTCCTGAAAGATCGGTAAATAACCCAGCTTTATTTATAATATTAAATTGAGAACCAGGGAAAGAGGCAAAGACATCTCCCGTAGAACCATCCCTTAATAACGTTTGTGCAGTAGATTGATATTGTTCAGATGGGTATACCGTCATATCCACCTTAATATCAGGATTATTTTCTTCAAATTTCTTAATTAGTTCTTTAAAAACTTCTGCATCTTCACCCCGCCAATGAATAAAGCTTATTGTTGTTTTTCCATCTTTAGTAGCACCTTTACTACCAGATTCCTTTGATGAAGAACAACCAATTAAAATTGTTGATATCATCAATAATATTGAAAGAAAAGTAAACAACTGTTTCTTCATAACAATAACCTCCTTTTTATATAAAAATAAAAATATCATAATGAACAAAACTAACATACTAACGTTACTACCTTTTATAAATACGTTATTATCTTTATTCCCTCCTTATGATTAAATATTTTAAAAGTTTGAAATGTTAACGTTTACATTAACCTTATATAAAAATATACAATGACTTCCACTTATTTTCAACAATTTTTTTAATATTTTATTCTTAGATATTCATATTTTCCTATAAATTTATTTAAATTATAGAAAATATGAAGTGTTTTTAACTTACTTTGTTTGTATTTTGCAAGAAAAAAGTGCATAGTTGCGCAAGAAATTTTGCAGAGTTTTGCCACCCAATTATTTCAACTTATTTTGCCCGAGATAAAGCGTTCGATAGTCTATAGCTTCCACCGTTAAATGTT
>NZ_QUQV01000015.1 GCF_003400205.1 Bacillus sp. HNG
GCACGCCGCCAGCGTTCATCCTGAGCCAGGATCAAACTCTCCAATAAGAGTATTGATTGCTCAATAAGTTTGTTACTTAGAATTAACGTTGACGCTTGTATTGTGTTCAGTTTTCAAAGAACTTTTTTTGGTTTATCGCTCAGAAGCGACTTTTTTAATATAACATGCTGACAAATTGCAGTCAACATTTTTTTAAAATTTTTTTTAAAATCAATCATCGTCATCGACGACGTTTATTAATATATCATCATCTAAATCGCATGTCAATAATCTATTTTCATTATTAAAAGAGGACCATATCTATGTAATATAATCCTCCCCACTTCATTTATCCCTTTTTACTATTTACCTTCTTTGAACGAATATACCTGCTGCATTCTGATGGTTCAGCAATTCTTTTAAATAAACGAAATAAGATTTGATATCTTTCTTCCATTGCTCTTTTTACGATATGGTCGATCCTTGCATCGCCCACATCAAATAGGATTTCGTCCATCTCTCTTTTTAGAAGGTATTCTAATTCTTTAACTTCCTTCTGATCAACTAATAATCCAATCATAGTTTCACCTCAAATTTATTGTAATTCTAGTTATTACCAGAATTAGTTATTTTATGAATCAATTTCCCCAAGAGTTTTACACATACAAATGCGGTGACAAGCATATTATTTTTACAGAAGATGTATTGGACAAGGAGGATAAAAATGAATTTTTTCTACATCCTGAGTAGCAAAAGGATTAAACAAACATTAATTATTCTTTTCGCTTCCTTATTTACAGCCAGTATTTTTTATATAGAGAAAGGCAATATTGCTCCTGTTTTTTCAACAGAAAATGGTCCACGTGTGATTTATACAGGAGAAAAAAGCGAAAAGACGGTTGCACTTACTTTTAATATTAGTTGGGGAGATACAAAGGCACTCCCAATTATCGACACCTTAAAAAAGGAAGGTGTCAAAAATGCAACATTCTTTCTTTCTGCTTCCTGGGCTGAGCGTCACCCACAGATTGTGGAACGGATAGTGAAGGATGGACATCAAATTGGCGTAAAAGGATATGATTATAAAAACTATACAGAATTAGAAGATGCCCAGATTAAAAAGGATATTTACAAGGCTCAGGATGCATTTAAAAAAATGGGGGTAAAAACCGTTTCATTCGTGCGAACGCCTGACGGAAATTTCGATTCAAGAGTTGTAAAGGTATTAGACTCTCTTGGATATACCCTTATTCATTGGAGCATAGATTCAAATGATTGGAACAATCCTGGAGTCGCAAAAATTACGAGCAATGTTTTAGATAAGGTAAAAGGCGGGGATATCATTTTATTCCACGCTTCAGATTCTGCCAAACAAACAGCTGAAGCTCTTCCTAGTGTCTTAAAAGGAATTAAGGCCAAAGGTCTCTCGTTTGTAACGGTTAGCGATATGCTTAATAACGCTGATGTAAAAAGTGAAGTGGTTGAATAAGAAATCGCCATTAAAAAAAGCTGATCCATTCGATCAGCTTTTTTGGTTTGTTATTTTTGGCAGTATTAATAGTTGATAGGCGTTGCAAATTAAAAGTGGATAAATCATTAAATACAACCAACTTGTATCATTCACTCGGATTGCAGGCATCCATTCAATCACAGACACAACAAACATAAAGAAGACCGCTGGAATAAATGCCTTGAAATTTGTTTGCTTGCTTTTCAAGTATGCAATGATTAATGAAAATACCAATATCAATATTGGTATCCATATATATGAAGAAATGCTTTCACCCTCAGTTGCAAATACCTTAAAACGGAAATAAATTAAATCAAAGAAAACAAAAGCAATTAACACTATCTGCGCTGGCGCCCATGCCCCTTTGAATAAACCAAGTCCAAAACGATGTACAGTAAGATAAGCAAAGAAGCCCATTTGGCTAATAATACTAAAAATAAATCCAGCACCAATAAACCAAAATACTACTAGAAGGATTTCAAAGACATCAGCTGCTAAAAATAATTCTTTATATTCACTCCATTTAACGGCAAATCCAAAAAAGATTGTGCTAATCGCACCTACTAGTAAGGTAGAAAGAAACAACCTTACCCAATTTCGACTTTTCACGACAAAATCCCCCACTCTATATATTCAAATATGATTGTACCAAAACGGAGGGGATGAATGCCAGTTTCTCACCATGTAATACGTGAATATTTTTTTACAAAAAAAGCATATTAACAAGTAAGGATCCCTTATGAAAGGAGCTTTAAGAAATGAAAAAAAGGATGTCGCTCCTCCTCATTTTAAGTTTGTTATTGGTTATTGTGGGGTGCGCCCCAGCAAATGTTGAACAAAATCGAATGGATTATGAAGAAACGAAAAAAATGGTTGTCGATATATTAAAAACAGATGATGGTAAAAAAGCGATCGAGGAGCTCATGCGGGATGAAAAATTGAAGCAGCACCTCGTCATGGATCAAATTGTCGTAAAAGATGCCATCCAGGAAACCCTTACCTCTGACAACGGGGTTGAATTTTGGAAAAAGACATTCGAGGATACGAAGTTTGTGGAAGAATACGCAAAAAGTATGAAAACGGAGCACGAAAAGCTCATTAAAGACTTAATGAAGGATCCGGATTATCAAAAAATGGTGATGGATATCTTAAAAAACCCTGAAATGGAACAACAATTTACAGATGTTCTTAAAAGTCAGGAATTCAGAAAGCATCTTCAAACGGTAATCAGTGAAACACTTGAGAGCCCATTATATAAAGCGAAGATTGAAGATATTCTCATAAAAGCTGCAGAAGACATGGAAAAACAAGAAAAAGCAAAAAAGGATGAAGGCCAAGGAAGCGGTAATAGCTAATTCATCAATAGATTAAAGACCCTCCAGATTATTCTGGTGGGTCTTTTGATTAAATTGCATCAATGACTCGTTTTGCAATTTCATTATAGATTTTTCCTGTAGGATGGTCTTCGTCATAAACAGATGGTGCAAAGTCGTCGTCATTCCAATCAGGCTGTCCCAATGGAATTTTACCTAATAAAGATGTTTGAAGCTCTTCAGCAAGCTTCTCCCCACCACCTTTACCAAATACATATTCCTTCTCACCTGTTACCTTGCTTTCAAAATAAGACATATTCTCGATGACACCTAGAATTTCATGCTCTGTTCGAAGCGCCATTGCACCCGCTCTGGCTGCTACAAAAGCAGCAGTTGGATGTGGTGTTGTGACAATAATCTCTTTACAATGTGGAAGCATCGTATGAACATCTAACGCTACATCACCTGTACCTGGAGGTAAGTCAAGCACCAGGTAATCAAGGTCTCCCCACTCAACTTCATTAAAGAAGTTATTCAACATTTTTCCAAGCATAGGGCCACGCCAGATAACTGGTGAATTATCTTCTACAAAGAAGCCCATCGAAATTACTTTTACCCCTTTTCTTTCTACAGGTATAATTTTTTCACCTCGAACGACAGGACGCTTTGTAATTCCCATCATGTCTGGAACGCTGAATCCATAGATATCTGCATCAATGATTCCAACCTTTTTTCCCAGTCTTGCTAATGATACGGCTAAGTTTACGGAAACGGTTGATTTACCAACCCCTCCCTTACCACTTGCAACAGCGATAAAGGTCGTTTGATTTACCGGAGATAATAAAGGAGCCGATCCCCCTGTTGATTCAGTCTTAAATTTGGCTAGGTCTTCTGGTGATAGGTCAGTAAAACGAAGACCTACAGATTCTGCCCCTGCTTGTTTTAATGCATTTACAATCGTGGTTTGAAGCTGAAGCTGCTCACCTGTACCAGTTTTAGATAGGGCAATTTTTATACTCACATGTTTCTTTTCTTCTTTTATTTTAATCTCTTGGATTGCATTCGTCTCTTCGAATGTTCTATGTAAGAATGGATCTTGCAATTGATATAATACTTCTCTTACTTGTTGCTCAGTTAACATTAAAACACCACCTAAGTTCTGTATTCGGTTTCACTCCTTTCTCATTATATCATACCTGTCCGAATTTACAGTGTGAGGAGTGTCATAGCATAGTAAAAAATACACGAAAATACCCACCTCTTATTCAGGTGGGTTTGATTCATTGGAAAAATATCGGTTAATTCCGGTATAGATGGAGGCTGCGACCTTGTCTTGGTATTTATCTTGTATTAATAGGGCTTTTTCCTCCGGGTTTGAAAGAAATCCTACTTCTACAAGGGCGCCCGGTTTCTTTGCGCTTTTTAATAAATACACACCATTAATCGCTTTTGCTTGACGTGTTGTATTTCCGAGATTGTTTCGAAGCTCATCTTGAATAAATTTAGCTACCTCTTCATTTTCCTTAAAGGTACTGAAGTAAAAAGTTTGCGCCCCTCTCCACCTTGGTGCAGGGATGGCATTTAAGTGAATACTTATAAATAAATCCGCATCTGATTCATTTATGATTTGAACACGTTTTTTCAAATCTTCTGTTTTTCGTCGACTGAGCCCTTTTGTTCCGTCCTGCGCTAAATCTGTATCTTCTTCCCTTAGCATTTGTACAAGGGCACCTTGCTGCTGCAAGTAATCGCGAAGTTTATAGGATATTTCAAGGGCAATGTCTTTTTCCTGGATGTCGCCGCTTTCAGCCCCTCCATCAGGTCCACCATGACCAGGGTCAATAATAATAAACTTCCCTGAAAGAGGTAAACTCCACGGGTCCCACACATCCTTATCCATGAATCGATATTGTATAAATATAAATAAAACAACAGCTCCTAAAAGGATGCTCGTAATTTTTAGTTTCTTATTCATCATTTACCTCCTGCATGTCCCTATTTAAACTATATGGGACAAGGAGAGTATATATGATTAAAATTTCTAATGCAATTTTAGCCGGTGTCTTTTTTCTCCTTTTTGGAATCCTTCCGTCCACCAATACGTAACATAGTACTCGCATGAATAGTAAAGAGACTCATTCACAAAGCCTTGGTCGCCAATATGACCCCAGTAGCATATGAACTCATATAATGCATCAATCAGGTTTTTTTCAAATCTATAACACCGCATTCTCACTTCTTCTATAGATTCACCGTAGTACCCGAATTTGCTATACTTCGCCCCTAATAGATATGCTTCTATCGCAACATCAATGCATCCTTCTTCAATCGCACTCCCTAGTATGGTGCCCATTCTAAAAAAGCTACCAAAGTTATCCACGACGCTCTTTTTAAGTTCCTCTAGCGAAAGCTCACGTAGCATTTTTCGTTCATACTTGATTTGCTTCTCTTTCCGCTTTTCCTTGAAGGTTGTAATTACATTCATAAAATAAGAAACCCCCTATCAGTGATTGTTCAAAAAGGAGGATGAAAAGGACCGCGTCGACAAGAGCGCCACATCCTGTGGCATTGTCGACACTAGCACGTCCTGTGCGTCGAAATTTCGAGGCAGTGCAGCTTTGAGTACCGGAGCGAGGCAACTGCTTGATTTAACATCCTTGTAGCCTTGCGCTGAGGAATTGGCATCCCAGAATAAACTAGTAGACGCAAGCGCATACCCCAGTTATTAACCCTGTTCTCGGAGCAATAATCGAAGAAATTCGATGTGTCATTTTCACCGGACTTTTTTGAACATCCCCTTTGACAGATAGTTTCCTACTGCATCTGTGTAAACATGCGTTGAACACAAACTACCTCCATTGCCAAATAAAACTATGCATACATGAAGGGGTTTTATTTGTAGGTTTAGTTCTTGATTGGGGAGATGGAGAAGACTCCGCTTCATTTTTGGGATGGTTTTACCTTTCATCGAGACCATGAAGAGGATTTCACTTAACTTATTGCACGGATTTGTCCATCACCAAATTTATGAAAAAGGCCCTCAATCCCCGATTGAGAGCCCACTTCTCTATATATCCGATGTCTTTAGACTTTCTGATGTTTTAGGTGATGAACTTTCTTTTTGTTTTCCAGCTAACCTCGCTATCTGCCAGCCAATGACCGTATGGACGACACCCATGATCAGAAATAATAGATAATCCCCAATCGGTTCCGGAAGCAAAAGATCCACGATTAACCACATTCCAGCCGACGAAGCACCAATAAAAGCACCGAGCATTGATTTTTGGATACGACTCATTTTCTACCCACCCCTTCAGGTTTGTTACCATACCTACATTCATCATATGTGGGTGAATTGCTCGAAATAACTTGAATTTTCGCGGAAGGTTGTCCGATATCCATGGTTTTCTCTAATTTTATCTCCTTTCTTATTGATTCTCATCCAAAAGTTGTAGATAAAATTCAAGCTTATTCCCGAAGAAGAATCTCCCAGTTGCCAGTATGCTTAAGTCATAAAGAACGTAAGGAGAGATTACGATGATGAAAAATAAAGTTGTAATGATTACTGGGGCATCTAAAGGATTAGGAAAAGCATTGACACTCGCTTTTGCCAAAGAAGGAGCTATGCTTTCAATTTGCGCGAGGACGGAAGAAAATTTATTAAAAGTAAAACGGGAAGCTGAACAATTAGGGGCAACGGTTCTTGCAGTAACCGCTGACGTTTCTAAGACGAGAGATGTGGAACGGTTTGTTGCTCTGACTGAAGAGAAATGTGGAAAGATCGATATTTTGATTAATAACGCCTCCATGTTAGGACCTAGCCCAATGCCTTTATTACTCGATTACCCGGAAGAAGATTTTATGGAGGTCTTAAAGGTAAATGCATTATCACCATTTTTAGTAACTAGAAGAGTTGTTGTCGGGATGCTTCAACGTAATCAAGGTTCCATTATTAATGTTACTTCAGAGGCTGGTCACATTGGTTATGCAGGCTGGGGAGCATATGGCGTATCAAAGTTTGCAGTTGAAGGTCTAACCGAAACATGGGCGGACGAATTAAGCGAGACTGGTGTTCGGATTAATATGGTTGACCCGGGAGAAATGGATACAGAAATGCACCAATTGGCTGTTCCAGATTGTGACTATTCTTTAGCAAAACCTGAGGATGTGGTCGATATCTTTTTATACCTTGCTTCTGATCAGGCCAAAGGGATCAATGGTAAACGATTGTCAGCTCAAGCTCATGAGGAGGTGTAAGAATGGTTGCAAAAGCCTTAGATTTTCATCTTCCAAATCAACTGAATGCATCCCACCCTCCTGAAAAACGTGGGATTAGAAGAGACCATGTCCGAATGATGGTGCTTGATCGGAGTTCAGGTAACATCAAGCATGACCGTTTCTTCCATTTACCACTTTATCTCCAAGCAGGAGATTTAGTCATTTTAAATAATAGCCGCACCATCCCCGCTGTTTTACATGCCGAATGGCATAGAAACAAGGTTCAATTGGCCACAAATACAGAGGTCAGACTGGCCAGACGCCGTGAGGATAATATATGGGAGGCGCTTATTGTTGAAACTCACGTAAAGATTGGTGATCGATTCATTTTTTCTCCTGAACTATTAGCAACAGTAATTGGCGTTAAAAAGAACTCACCTTTAAAAATGTTGAAGTTTACTAAAAAAGGATCTGACCTATTTAATATTATCTATACACTTGGTGAGCCGGTTCGATATGAATATATCGATTACCCATGGGCATTAGATTATTACCAAACGGTTTTTGCCAGCCATCCCGGTTCAGTAGAAATGCCCTCAGCTGGGAGGGCATTCAGTTGGGAACTTCTTTTTACCTTAATGCGCAGCGGAATACAGGTCGATTTTATTCAACTCCATACGGGTCTAAGTTACTTGCTTGATGATCAGTGGCATCAGACGCCGGAAGAGAACGAAGAAGAATATCACATTTCCGATAAGACCATGCAAAAGATACTTGAAACAAAAGCAGCCGGAAAGAAAGTTATTGCTGTTGGAACGACGGTAGTTCGAGCTCTTGAGAGCGCAGTAAAATTCGGTAACCTTTCAGGTGAAACAAATTTATACATTCATCGCGAATTTCCTTTGAAAATAGCCGATGGGATTATAACCGGATTTCATGAACCAAAGGCGAGCCATCTTGATATGCTGTCTGCGTTTATTTCTGAAAGGCATCTTCTCCGGGCTTATGACCAAGCGATTGACGCTAGATATTTATGGCATGAATTTGGAGACATGAATCTGATTATTTGATTGGGAGGTACAGTGATGAAACTTCATCATTGCGGACTTGAGGTTAGTAATCTTGAGGATTCCGTCAATTTTTATAAAAATCATTTAGGATTTGAGGAAGAGAAACGTCTTGTGTTAATGGGAGAAGAAATGGTTTTTTTAACTCTCGGAGAATTTAGATTAGAGTTAATCGCTAGTCATACGTTAAGTGCTCATATCTGTTTTGAAGTAAGTAATCTTGATAGGATCTTACCTATGCTTACGGGTCTTCGAAAAGTCGAAGGCCCCTATCAACTTGATAATGGTTGGCAGACAGTCTTTTATGAAGGGCCTAGTAAAGAATTACTCGAGTTTTTGCAGACTACAAAAAATCCAAAGTCTGAAAATTAGAAATAGGCTATAATAAAAGCAGATCATACAGTGGAGGGAAAGTCATGTCTGCCCAAGATAGATTTGAAGAAATCAGCATTTTAAAGGAAATAGCTGAACTGTTAAATGAAGGAACAGACACACATACTGTTTTAGCATGCGTTTTGAATAAACTACTCCAGGTAACAGGACTGCAAACTGGTTGGATATTTTTAATAGATGAGCACGGTAAGCACCATCTTATTGCTGACGAAGCACTTCCCCCTGCATTAGCAACTGACCAAAAGCGACGGATGTGCAATGGCACTTGCTGGTGTGTAAATAAGTACAATAACCAACAACTTAATAAGGCAACCAATATTATTGAATGTAAAAGAATTGAAGATGCCCTTAAGGACAATGCCGGTGAAACATGTGGCTTGACGCATCACGCAACCGTCCCGCTCCGTGCTGGACAAGAGCGATTTGGAATCTTAAATGTGGGAGCACCCCATAAAACTTATTTTGAAAAAAATGAACTTGCCTTGCTTGAAGCCGTGGCCTATCAAATTGGAACGGCGTTAAAACGTATCAAATTGACTCAACGCGAGCAAGAAACTGCACTTGTTGCTGAACGGAATCGGTTGGCACGGGATCTTCATGATTCGGTTAATCAGCTTCTATTTTCCCTAAGCCTTACTGCTAGAGCCGGCGTAGAAATGACTGATAGCACCGAAGTTAAACAAACGTTCACCTTTATACAAGATATGGCTCAAGAAGCTCTTGGTGAAATGAGAGCCCTCATCTGGCAGCTGCGCCCTTCTGGTCTAGAAAATGGACTCGTAAGTGCCCTACGAAGCTTCGCTGAAATGCTCGGTCTATCGATTGATACAAAGGTGATAGGTGCAGCAACGATTCCCGGAAAAGTAGAGGAAGCATTGTGGCGCATCGGGCAGGAAGCATTGGCGAATTGTAAAAAGCATTCACAGACTACGGAAGTCGTTTTGCATTTTCAAGCTTCTGAAGCTGAAGTGAAAATGAAGATAAAGGATACGGGCTGCGGATTCCACTATGAAGAAAACATCGAAATCCCGTCACTGGGATTACGAAACATGAAAACTCGGACTGAAAGTTTGAACGGGACCTTTCTTCTTCAAAGTAAACCTGGAAGTGGGACAGAAATAGAGATTCACATTCCGTTTTAGGGGGCGTATATAGTGAGTATAAAAATAGTAGTAGTTGATGACCATCATGTTGTCAGACGAGGCCTTGTCTTTTTTCTCCGAACCCAAAAAGGCTTAGAAATTGTCGGGGAAGCAGCTAATGGAATAGAAGCGATTGAATTAGCAAAATCGTTACAGCCAGATCTCATCTTAATGGATTTGGTGATGCCAGAAATGGACGGCATTGAAGCAACAAGGATCATCAAAAAGAAACTACCTGAAATAAAAATAATGATGCTTACCAGCTTTTCAGATCAAGACCATGTCATCCCCGCTCTAGAAGCAGGTGCTTCCGGCTACCAATTAAAAGACATTGAACCGGATGATCTTGTCATATCCATCAAAAAAATAATGGGCGGTGAAAACCAGCTTCACCCAAAAGCAACTTCACACCTACTGGCCAGCTTAAATCGAAGTCAGGCAAGAAACGCGCTAGAAGAACTTACGAATCGAGAGTTAGATGTATTAAAGGAAATTGCCAAAGGAAAAAGCAACAAGGAGATCGCTATTTCCTTATTCATCACCGAAAAAACAGTTAAGACGCATGTTTCTAATCTTTTGGGTAAGCTTGAATTGACTGATCGAACACAAGCCGCTCTTTATGCTGTGAAACATAAATTAGTGGACTAAAAGCGGATGTAATGAGAATTCTTCATCCGCTTTTAACATGGAAAAAAGACCCTCAACTAATGGTTGAGAGTCTTTGTAGTATGCTTTTTAGCTTTAAGCTAGTGCCTTTTCAACTTCATCCTTTAATTGCGCAGCATCAAGCTCAACAGGGAATTGGAATTCCTTCTCATTAACAAAAACAGTTGGTACCATTTTAACCTGACGTTTAATCGCTTCAGCAGTAATTTTTAAACTGATGTCAATTGTATCTGGTTCCTCTTTTAACCCATACTGTTCTGTTAACATTTTTTTAATAGAGTGACTATCTGACTCACTCCATTCACTTTGTTTTTTAAATAGGTCTTTCATAATCTCGTAAATGCGTTCTGGTTCATTGTAGTCAAAAAACAAATTAGCTAACGTACCATATAACAGCATTTCACGTGGTTTGTCATAATGTTTTATAACATATTGTACCTGGTCATTTTTAATATAAGGAGCTAGAACTTCATCCGCTATTTCAAAAAAGGTTGCACAATAGGGACATGCTAGATTTAAAAAGACTTCAACCTTTACAGGTGCCTCTGTACTGCCATAACTTAAAAATGCATTTTCCACTACCTTTGTCATCTGAAACCCTCCATTATTCGATGTTATCTGGAATCATTGCTTCGTCTACATTTGTAGCTTCTTCAACACTTACTTCCGTTTCTAGTAGACCTGCTTCATAGAACGTATCTGCTAATTGTTGTTGACTAGTAATGATCGCTTCATCTATTTTCTCAACACCAAATATACGTCGATCATTGGCTTGTTGGATTGGCTCAATTTCTAAACCTAATTCAGCTGATAAAATCTTGGAAACTTCCTGCTTATTTTCGTTTGCCCATTGATTGGATTTCTGTAATTCCTCTAAAATCGTTTTGATGACATCTGGTTTTTTAGCTAAAAACTCTTCAGATGCAAAATAGAATGTACGGTTCTCAGTTAAATCAGAACCATCCACAATGGTACGAGTTTCTACTTTATTCTCAACAATTGCTAAATATGGATCCCATGTGCCGTATACATCAAACTGATCAGTTGTAAATGCTGATAAACCTTCAGCAGCATCTTTATAAAATCTAATTTCGACTTCATCTAAGGAAATACCCGCTTTTTCTAATGCTACTAATAATAAGTAGTGTTGATTACCACCTTTAGTAACACCAATTGTTTTTCCTTTTAAATCTTCTACTGTTTTAATATCAGAGTCAGCCTTTGCAACTAATGCAACGCCTTTTGGGTATGGTGCTTCAGACGCAATATAATGCAATGGGTGACCACCCGCTTGCATGAATACAGCATTACCATCAGATGCGTGCCCAAAATCGATATTATTAGTGTTCAATGCTTCTAATAATACTGTTCCTGTCGGAAATACCTTCCACTCAATGGTATACCCTTCTTTGCTTAATGCTTCATCTAAATTACCATGTTCTTTTAAAATGTTTAATGTGTTTCCTCTTTGATAGCCAATTCGAATGACTTCTTTTTCACCGCTATCACCATTTTTTGAATCACCATCAGTTGAAGTTCCACCGCTAGAATCATTACCACAAGCAGCTAAAATGAATAAAAATAATACAGATACTAAAATTAAGAATGACTTTTTCATTTTGTTACCCCCCTAAAATTTCGTCTAATATCTTTTTCTCATAAAATGTAAATTTGTCATCTCGTTCACGAGGTCTTGGTAAATCTATTGGTTGATCTAATTGGATGACCCCTTTGTCGATGACAATAACACGATCTGCTAAACGGACAGCTTCCGTCACATCATGAGTGACTAGAAGAGATGTGAATTTCTGCTGTTGCCAAAGCCCCTCAATTAAATTTTGCATTTCAATACGTGTAAGTGCATCAAGTGCACCAAGTGGCTCATCAAATAGTAAAATATCAGGATTGCTTGCCAATGCACGTGCTAGAGCAATACGTTGTTTTTGTCCACCTGATAATTGGTCGGGCCAATCATTTTTCTTTTCAATCAATCCAACCTTCTCAAGTGATTCTGTTGCGACCTCTTTATTCACCGCACCGAGATTAATATTATTGAGAATGCTTTTCCACGGAATTAGCCGATCGTCTTGAAACATGACACGGATTTTAGGTTCCTTATCTTCCTCCCCTGAGAACGATAATTCTCCTCTCGAAATCTCTTCTAACTTTGCGATTATTCGTAGCAGTGTACTTTTTCCACAGCCGCTTCGTCCCACGATGGCAGTGAAGCTTCCTTGTTCAATAGATAGATTAATATCTCGTAAGACTTCATTTTCACCGTAACTTTTCGCGACATTCTTTAGCTCAATATTAAACATCGTACCACCCCCATCTAATTTCAATTATTTTTTCTGTTATAGGATGGATTCCATTTTAATAAACGATTTTCAAAAACCTTCGCAATAAAATCGGATAACTTACCTAAAATTGCATAAAGCACAATCGTTAAGACAACGATATCCATTTGCATAAATTCACGAGCAGTCGTTGCCAAAAAGCCAATTCCAGAATTAGCCCCAATTGTTTCAGCGACAATTAGCGATATCCAAGTAACTCCTAGCGCATAGCGAATTCCAACCAAAATGGATGGTAAGGATCCTGGTAAGATGATGTTCGTAAATAGCTTCCATCTTGATAATCCATAAACAGACCCCATCTCAATTAACTTATGATCGACATTTTTAATACCATTAAATGTATTTATGTAAATCGGGAACATCACCCCAAGTGCTACTAGAAAGATTTTTGCACTTTCATCAATGCCAAACCATAAAATAACAAGCGGAATTAACGCCAAATGAGGGATTGTCCGTACCATTTGGATGGTGGTATCAACTGTTTTTTCAAAAAAGAGAATCGTGCCGTTTAAAAGACCAAAAACAAAACCAACAATTCCACCAATTAAAAAACCAATTAGCGCACGTTGTGTACTAATTAAAACATGTTCTTGTAATTCCCCAGTTTTAAATAACCGAATCGCTGCTTGTATAACCTCCAATGGGGTAGGCAATATCGATGAGGCAATAATCTTGTATTGACCAAATATCTGCCAAATTACAACAAGGACAATTGGCAATACCCAAGGGACAAATTGATTGTCATACCATCTGATGTTTTTCTTCACTTTCTCACCTACTTCTCTAAATGGATGTAATACAACGATTTAAATTATAATTATTCCTATCGGTTTTGTAAACATTAAAGCATTACTGTTTTTTAAAAATTAATTGTATTAAAAATAAAGTGTTCTCGCATAAAAAAAGACCCCCAACCAATCGGTTAAGAGTCTCTCGATAATCGCATATATTAAGTTTCATCGTTATTATCGTAGTTCCTTTAAGCGTGGAGTGTTCTTCAGCTCCTGGATGGTCAATGCTCCAATTCCGAACAGCGTCATACGAAGTTCCATTTCTCGGATATCCATCACTTCAAGAACATCTTCCGCACTTTGTGTTGCTTCTTTTAGGATGGATCGTCCAAATCCAACTAGGTCAGCGCCTAACGCAATTGCCTTGGCTGCGTCCAGTCCGTTCATGATTCCTCCACTGGCAATCAACGGACAGCCTCCGCCTCTTTCGCGTACCAACCTAATCGATTCTGACGTCGGAATCCCCCATTCACTGAATGCCTCTGCAGCCACCTGCTTTATCCTGTCTTTAGCACGGAACTTTTCCACCTGACTCCAGGAAGTCCCTCCTGCACCAGCCACATCAATAAATGCAACTCCTGCATTGATTAATTTATTCGCCGTCTCACCATCAATTCCCCATCCAACTTCCTTGACTCCAACTGGAACCTCCAACGAACTGCAAAGGTGTTCTATCTTCTTTAATAACCCTTTAAAATTCGTATCTCCATTTTCCTGAATCACTTCCTGAATACTGTTCAAGTGGAGAACGAGCATATCTGCTTCAGTCATTTCAATAATCTTTCTACATTCCTCAACGCCAAATCCGTAATTGAACTGCACAGCACCTAAGTTAGCAATGATCGGGATACTCGGTGCATACTTCCTCATTAGAAAGGAGGAGGCATGCCCTTCGCTGTCAAGCAGTGCACGAGTGGAGCCGAGGGCAAGCGCCCATCCTCTTTCTTCAGCAGCTTCAGCCAAATTTCGATTGATTGTTTCAGCAAGGGCTGTCCCACCCGTCATGGAACTAATAAGAAACGGTGTTTTGCATTCAAATCCTAGGAATTCTGTTTTTGTGGAAATCTCGTCAAAATCAATTTCGGGAAGTGCATTATGGACGAACGTAAGTGTCTCTAATCCAGTCGTAATTGATTCCCCCGTAACCTTTTCATTCAAGGTTATTTTAATATGTTGCGACTTTCTTTGCTCGATTGAGTTGGACATTACCAACACCTGCCCTTTTATCAAAATTCGTAAAGGACGGCAGAACCTGCATTTTGAACCCCTGTATGTACAAGAATTAGTTAGTTTGCACTTCTTCCACCGTTTGTTCTACCTCTGCACGCGACATTTTTTCTCGGCCCTCTTTCAACGCTTTTAACGTTTTATGAGCTAATGCAAGAGGTAGACGACAGAATAATATAATGCTTCTCTTATTAAGAGATTTCATATATTGATCTGCCTTAGCAAGATTTTCTTCTGCATATTTAAATAGTTCCGCCCGATTCCAGCCCTCAGGAACAAAGCTTACTCCACGTTCATCCAAATCTTCCTTCTGGTTACGTAATATATTTACGGCTTGAAGCCCGCGTCCATAACCGATAGCAAGATCTCGATCTGTTTTTTCTTCACCATAGAGTTCCCACAGATCCGAAAGCATAACCCCCACAAGTCCTGCAACGTAATATGTATAGTCATCCAAATCTTCACGTGTCCGGATATTCCAATTAGCCTTCGCCCATTTTGCCATACCACATGCCATTTCATATGCAGCGTTCGTGACGATTGGCAGGGCATCCTTTGGACAGGCTTGTAGCCATTCCTCTAAACGAAGTGACACTTCGGGTAGTTGTTCTTTAGTCGGTCCTAGTATTCTTAAATATTCCTCATTATTAAATGGCCGTTTAAATAAATCGCCAACTTGCATTAAGATTGTATATTTTGCATCATTGTCTATTTCTTCATGATCTTCTATTTCATCAATTGCTCGAAATACTAAATAAGCAGACGCAACTGAATACTTTAATTCCTTCTGCAAAAAAGTAATCGGAATATAAAATGTACGACTCGTTTCTTTTAGCATCCGCATTGCATCTTTAGGAAACCCACTCATTGTCCCTTACCTCCCATATCAAAACCATCCATACTTAACATCGTAACTCATTAAGACATGATAGAACAAACAAAAAATCGGATATACCTTAGATATCAGATAAACTTCCGCTTCTTGTTATGTTTCAAAAACATTCAGATAAAACAGTTTCAAATAAACCTTATTATGTTACAGGATTTCTCTTTTAACATCCATTATACCTAACATTAGACCCATTGCGCGAATGAAAGAACTTCCAAATGATATGTTGATCGGGACTACATCTAACTAAAAAAGGGCTGCTCTCCAATGAACACCGAACTCAATGATATTGAACCTTCCATGCAAGCTCCTATTTACCATTGCCCACTATCTCTTACAATTACAAAAAAGACCCCCAACCAAAAGGTTGAGAGTCTTTGATAATCCCAAATTAACGCTTTGAGAACTGAGGTGCACGACGAGCGCCTTTAAGACCGTATTTTTTACGTTCTTTCATACGAGCGTCACGAGTTAATAGTCCAGCTGATTTTAAAGTTGGACGGAATTCAGGATCAGCTTGTAGTAACGCACGAGCGATACCGTGGCGGATTGCGCCTGCTTGACCTGTGTAACCACCACCATTTACGTTAACAAGAACGTCATAACGTCCTACAGTTTCAGTAGCAGCTAGAGGTTGTTTAACAACTTCTCTTAAAGCTTCGAATGGAATATACTCTGCAATGTCACGACCGTTGATTACAATGCGTCCGTCGCCAGGAACTAAACGTACACGTGCAACAGAGCTTTTACGACGACCAGTGCCATAATATTGTACCTGTGCCAAATTAATACCCTCCTTAATAATTAACCGCGAAGTTCGTAAACTTCAGGTTGTTGTGCTTGATGTGGATGTTCGCTTCCAGCATAAACGTGCAATTTTTTGTACATTTGACGACCAAGTGAGCCTTTTGGAAGCATTCCTTTAATCGCAAGTTCAAGCATTTTTGTTGGATAGTTTGTGCGCATTTCTAATGCAGTTCTTGATTTTAATCCGCCTGGGAATTGGCTATGACGGTAGTAAATTTTATCGTTTAATTTATTACCTGTTAATTCGATTTTTTCAGCATTGATAATGATCACATTATCACCAGTGTCAACATGTGGTGTGAAAGTTGGTTTGTGTTTTCCACGAAGTAGTGTTGCAACTTCAGTTGATAAACGACCTAAAGTTTTGCCTGCAGCATCTACAACATACCATTTGCGCTCTATATTATTAGCATTAGCCATAAATGTTGTACGCATGAGTTTCCCTCCTAATTTTACTAACGTTTCATATTGTATTTAATCACGATTAAAGTTCCGGGGCTTTAACGTGGGGTTTAAATATCATACCTAAAATATAATATAACTTTCAGGGTGTAATGTCAAGGAAATGTTACACCAGGATTAGTTGTTATGGTATTTTTTTTGTTTCCTATTCCTGCCATCCCTCATAAAATACTTGCCATAGGTATAATCCGTGACCTGGAGCGGTCTTTCCTGCTAGTGACCGGTCTTTTCCAGTCAAAATAGACGGCATCATCTTGGCCTCTTTTTGCCCACTTCCAACCTCTAGTAAAGTACCTACAATAATTCTTACCATATTATACAAAAAGCCATTTCCAATGAACGAAAAAATGAGTTCGTTGTCATGTTTTTCCAATTTAATTTGGTAAATGGTACGAACCTTATCTTGTACTTCTGTCTTTGATGCACAAAAACTCGTAAAATCATGTGTTCCTACAAGAAGTGCGGCAGCTTCTTTCATCGCATCAAGATTAAGTGGATAGGGATAATGATAAGTATATTGCCGTTTAAAAACGCAAGGCTCTTCACTGATCCATAATCGATAGCGGTATTCTTTCGCTTTCACATCAAATCGCGCATGAAAATCAGGCTCGACAATTTCCACCGAACGTACACGAATGTCATCGGGGAGCATTGAATTCAAAGCTTTTTTCCACCCTTCTACAGGAATCGATAATGGTGAATCAAAATGAACAACCTGTCCAAAAGCATGAACAGTTGCATCCGTTCGACCGGATGCGACAATTTTCATCTGTGCCCCTTTATGCATTTTTTGTAACGCATGTTCAAAATCCGATTGAACGGTTCGTTTATTCGGTTGTACCTGGTATCCTGAAAACTGGGTTCCATCATACGATATGATGCACTTGTACCGATTCATCTTTTCCCTCTTTATCCACGTAATAAAAATAATACGACTGCTGTTACAAATAGCAACACAAGCATAAGTGTATCAAGACCACGCCACTGTAATAGACGCAGCTTGGTTCTTCCTTCCCCACCGCGATAGCCTCTTGCTTCCATCGCGATTGCGAGTTCCTCTGCTCGTTTAAAGGAACTGATAAACAAAGGAATTAATAAAGGAACAACCGCCTTCATGCGATCCTTAATTGGACCACTCGTAAATTCGACTCCCCTTGCAGCCTGCGCCTTCATTATCTTCTCTGTTTCTTGCATTAATGTCGGAATAAATCGAAGTGAAATCGACATCATTAGTGCAAGTTCATGTGTAGGTAGACCGATTTTTTTAAAGGGTGCTAATAAACTTTCCATGCCATCCGTAATCTCAATTGGCGTACTTGTTAATGTTAATATGGTGGTCATCATAATTAAATATAATAACCGTAATGAGATAAAAATCCCCTGTTTCACTCCACCCTCATACACTTTAAGCCACCCAAAATCAAATAAGAGGTCTCCTTCTTTTGTTAAAAAGATATGAAGAAAGAATGTAAAAAGGATGACCCACAAGATTGGTTTTAATCCTGACAAAATGTAGCGTAAGGGAACCTTTGTTAATAAAACAATCGTTAATGTGTAGATGCCTAATAATGCGTAGGTAAGAACTGAATTTGCGATAAAAACAATAAACACATAAAAGAAAATTAATAATAGCTTTGCCCTTGGGTCCATTCTATGAAGGGGGGAGTTTCCTGGTATATAGCGACCTATAATGATATTCATTGACGGTTCCCCTCCCCTTTAATAGCTGCGCCGACATAACGGACAATTTCATCTACTGATAAACTAGCCGTACGAGGGATAGTGATTCCTAATTTATCTTCAAGCAACCCTTTGAGTCTTACTGCTTCAGGAACGTCTAATCCGAGATGCAGAACCTGCTCAGGGTTTGAGAAAATCTCAACAGGACTTCCTTGAAATTTAATGGTTCCCTTTTCCATCACCAGAATCTGATCGGCATAACGGGAAGCATCCTCCATACTATGGGTTACAAGAACTGTAGTTAGACCTCTTTCTTTATGGAGTTTATAAAACATCTCCATAATTTCAAAACGTCCTCGTGGATCGAGTCCTGCAGTTGGCTCGTCCAAAACTAGCACCTGTGGATTCATAGCTAGGATTCCAGCAATCGCAACTCGTCTCATTTGCCCACCACTTAGATCAAACGGAGATTTTGTTAAATATTCCTCTGAAAGACCTACCATCTTAATTGTCTGTTTTGCTCTTTCCTTTGCTTCCTCTAATGGCACACCAAAGTTTAAGGGGCCAAAACAAATGTCTTTCTCAACTGTTTCTTCAAACAACTGGTGTTCAGGAAATTGAAAGACTACCCCAACATTCTTTCGAAGTGGCTTAAGATTTTTTTCTTTTTGCTTTGAGGTGATTGTACGGTAACCAATCGTAATTGAGCCAGAAGTTGGTTGTAGGAGACCATTTAAATGCTGCAAAATAGTCGACTTGCCAGAACCTGTATGACCAATAATCGCGGTGTATGAACCGGATTTTATTTCTGCATTCACATCATATAATGCTAGTCTTTCAAAAGGTGAACGAATCTGGTAGCGATGCTCTAATTTTTCGATTGTAATGTCCATAACTCATTCACCAAACTTTCTTCTGTTATATGATTCTTAGAAAGAGGAACACCAATCGCTCGTAGTTTTTTAGATACTTTTACAGAAAAAGGTAAATCTAGCCCTATTTCTACAAGTTTATCATCTAAAGCAAAAATTTCCTCAGGCTTCCCTTCTGCAAATAACTGCCCCTGGTTCATGACAATTATTCGATCGGCCCTTGCAGCTTCCTCAAGATCATGGGTAATTGACATAACCGTGATTTGACTTTCACTTTTGATTTCCCTGATCGTTTCTAACACCTCTGTACGTCCGATAGGGTCTAACATCGAAGTGGCTTCATCCAAGATGATTAAATCAGGCTGAACGGCAAGAACACCTGCAATTGCTACCCTTTGCTTTTGACCACCTGAGAGCTGATGTGGCTCATGCTCAAGAAACTCTCGCATTTTAACTAGGTCAATCACTCTTTCTATTCGAGACACCATCGTTTCGCGTGGAATCCCGTTGTTTTCCATACCAAAGGCAATATCATCTTTTACAGTGGTTCCAACGAATTGGTTATCAGGATTCTGAAACACCATGCCGATTTTTCTTCGTATGTCCCAAATAGACTCATCATTTAGCTGTACCCCTTCAATCGTTACAGTTCCTGTTTGTGGTAACAACAAACCGTTTAGGATTCGAGCTAATGTAGATTTCCCTGAGCCATTATGACCAACAATCGCAAGCCATTCTCCTTTTCGAACAGAGAATGATAGATTTTCCAAAGCGAGTCTTGTGCTCTCTGCATATTTATAGCTTATCTGATCAACAACTAAAAGGTTTTCACTCATTCTCATCCCTCACTAAAATCAAATGCGCTCGGCATTTTACCAGTACTGAATAACATTATTTCCATAGAAATAAAATCTTTTCTCGTCTCAACTTACTACCTTCCAAATTATTCGTTTCTTCCTTTTCTGTCAAGGGAATAAGAACGTGTTATTCCAATATTTCAGGAGAAGTTTGTTTATATTGTGTGTATTCAATAAGGAGAGCAAAATGCTATTTGTAGATAATTCTATCTTTTTCGAAAAATAATAAACATAAAATAAAAAGGGCTTAGACCAGTTTATAAAACTGTCCCGCCCTATCAAAAGTAAAAATTAAACTAATTCAATGATAACCATTGGTGCACCGTCACCACGACGAGGTCCAAGTTTCATGATACGAGTGTATCCACCTTGGCGCTCTTCATAACGAGTTGCGATGTCACTGAATAATTTTTGAAGCGCATCTTGACCAGACTCTTCGTTTGCTACTTCGTTACGGATGTAAGATGCAGCTTGACGACGAGCGTGTAGGTCACCACGCTTACCTAATGTAATCATTTTTTCTACAACTGATTTTAATTCCTTCGCACGAGCCTCAGTAGTTTCGATACGCTCGTTGATGATTAAGTCAGTAGTAAGGTCACGTAATAACGCCTTACGTTGCGCGCTTGTACGTCCTAATTTTTGGTATGACATGAGGTATTCCCTCCTTTGTTGAATTATTATGAAAGACAAAGCATTAGATAACTAGGCTCTTGTAACAAGTATGACCGTACGCAATGAGAAAAGTTGCCTTTAATTCAAAACAAGTCAGTCATCTTTACGTAAGCCTAAACCAAGCTCTTCTAGTTTAGCCTTAACTTCTTCTAAAGATTTACGACCAAGGTTACGTACCTTCATCATATCTTCTTCAGTTTTATGAGCAAGCTCTTGAACCGTATTGATTCCTGCTCTCTTTAAACAGTTATATGAACGAACTGAGAGATCCAATTCTTCAATTGTCATCTCGAGGACTTTCTCTTTTTGATCCTCTTCTTTTTCAACCATAATTTCTGCATTTTGAGCTTCATCTGTTAATCCTACAAAAATATTTAAATGTTCTGTTAGGATTTTCGCACCTAGTGCAATCGCTTCTTTCGGACCAGTACTGCCGTCTGTCCAAACATCAAAAGTCAGTTTGTCAAAGTTCGCGACCTGTCCAACACGTGTCTTTTCCACTTGGTAATTAACACGTTCAACCGGAGTATAGATTGAATCAATCGGAATTACACCAATTGGTCGATCTTCACGCTTGTTTGCATCAGCTGGAGTATATCCTCGCCCACGCTTCGCAGTAAATCTCACACGAAAATGTGCGTCCTTAGCAAGTGTTGCAATGTGTAGATCTGGGTTTAAGATTTCAACATCACTGTCATGTGTGATGTCAGAAGCTTTTACCGGACCTTCACCTTGAACATCTATCTCAAGTGTCTTCTCTTCATCAGAGTAGATTTTAAGAGCTAATTTCTTCACATTTAAGATAATAGATGTTACATCTTCGACGACGCCTTCAATTGTTGAGAACTCATGCAGTACCCCATCTATTTGGATAGACGTTACAGCGGCACCAGGAAGAGAAGATAATAGGATACGACGTAAGGAGTTACCCAAAGTAGTTCCATATCCACGCTCAAGTGGCTCGACGACGAATTTACCGTATTTGGCATCTTCGCTGATTTCAACCGTTTCGATTTTTGGTTTTTCAATTTCGATCATTTATAAACCCTCCTTCAAAACGTCGAAACCTCGGCTAGACCATGATCATTGACGTCTAACCGAAATTCCCAATAGTTAAGTTCCCTATCTGTGCACAACAACAACTCAATTCATTCTGTAAAGAACTTATAAACAAAACATGGCGATTCGTAAAAATTTATCTCACTCACGCCGTTGTTACACTTATAAGAATAAAAAAGTTTATCAAAACCCATTAATCCATTATAGCCATGGATCATAAATCTTATACAGAAAAAGATGAAATACGTCCTGTCGTATTTGTATGAATGTTACACACGACGACGTTTTGGTGGGCGACAACCGTTATGTGGTACTGGAGTAACATCTTTAATAGCTGTAACTTCAAGACCAGCAGCTTGAAGAGCACGAATTGCAGCTTCACGTCCTGCGCCAGGGCCTTTTACAGTTACTTCAAGAGTTCTCATACCATGCTCCATTGAAGCTTTAGCAGCTGTTTCAGCAGCCATTTGTGCAGCGAATGGAGTAGATTTACGTGAACCTTTGAAACCAAGTGCACCAGCACTTGACCAAGAGATTGCATTTCCGTGTGCATCTGTAATTGTTACGATCGTATTGTTGAATGTTGAACGGATGTGTGCAACACCAGATTCAATATTCTTTTTTACACGACGTTTACGAGTATTCGTTTTACGTGCCATTTATCCATTACCTCCCTTACTATTTCTTCTTGTTTGCTACAGTACGACGAGGTCCTTTACGTGTACGAGCGTTATTTTTAGTGTTTTGGCCTCTTACAGGTAATCCACGACGATGACGCAGACCACGGTAAGAACCGATTTCGATTAAACGTTTGATGTTAAGTGAAACTTCACGACGAAGGTCACCTTCTACTTTATAACGGTCAACGATATCACGAATTTTGTTTAATTCGTCTTCAGTTAGATCACGAACTCGTGTATCTTCAGAAACACCAGCTTCTGCTAGAATTTTTTGTGCAGTTGGACGTCCAATTCCGAAAATATATGTTAAAGATATTACTACACGTTTTTCACGTGGAATATCAACACCAGCAATACGTGCCATATAGACGTACACCTCCTTATTTATTAGCCTTGTTTTTGTTTATGTTTTGGGTTTTCACAAATTACCATTACTTTACCTTTTCTACGAATAACCTTGCACTTTTCGCAGATAGGTTTAACTGATGGTCTCACTTTCATTTTTCAAACCTCCTTGATAGTTCGGAGCGCATTTATTTAAAACGGTACGTAATCCTACCGCGAGTCAAGTCATATGGTGATAATTCAACCGTAACCTTGTCTCCAGGTAAAATACGAATAAAGTGCATGCGAATTTTACCAGAAACATGGGCCAAAACAGTATGACCATTCTCTAATTCAACTTTAAACATTGCATTAGGTAATGTCTCTGCAACAGTACCTTCAACTTCAATTACATCGTCTTTCGCCATTGGAATAGTTCTCCCTTCTTCAAATCAGTAACTTGCTCATTGACAAACATCGACACACACTCATAATCCTTTACGTTTGCCATCGACCAGTTTTTATTAATACTGCTCTGAACTTCCGGAGATACGTAATCAAAAATTAGATGAATGTTATTCTAATGAATAGGGTTTGTGCCTTACAATTTTGTTAAGATCTCATACCCTGTTTCTGTAATAGCAATCGTATGTTCAAAATGCGCACACGTTTTGCCATCGACTGTTACAACAGTCCAGTTATCTGCTAACGTCTTCACGTATCGACTACCTGCATTTACCATCGGTTCAACGGCAAGTACCATTCCTGGTTTTAAACGAGGTCCTTTATTTGGAGGACCGTAATGTGGAATTTGTGGCTCCTCATGTAATTCTTTGCCTACACCGTGACCTACATACTCTCGAACAATCGAAAAATCATGGGTCTCGACATAAACTTGGATTGCATGAGAAATATTTGAAAGACGCACACCAGGTTTTGCTTCTTCTAATCCTTGATAAAGGGCATTCTTCGTTACTTCAAGAAGTTGTTGATTTACCGGTGAAATTGTACCTACCGGATAAGTCCAAGCTGAGTCACCATGATAACCATTGTACTTAGCACCGATATCGATACTTATAATATCGCCATCTTGTAAGACACGATCACCTGGTATACCATGTACCAGCTCTTCATTAACAGAAGTACAGACACTACCGCGAAAACCATTATACCCTTTAAAAGAAGGAATTGCATCATATCCACGAATAAACTTTTCAGCAATTGTATCCAGTTCTTTCGTTGAAATCCCTGGAGCAATATATTTTTGTAATTCTTGGTGTGTCAATGCGACGATCTTACCAGCCTCGCGCATAATTTCAATCTCTCTTGGCGATTTGCAAATAATCATCTACTTTAATCCCCCAAGGAGCTCCTCTACATCACCAAAAACTTTATTAATTTCTTGTTGTCCATCAATATTGCGAAGATAGCCTTTTTCCTGATAAAAGTCAAGAAGTGGCTTAGATTGCTCTATATTTACTTGAAGACGAGTTCCAACTGTCTCCGCATTATCATCAGCACGTTGATATAGCTCTCCACCACATTTATCGCAAGTCCCTTCCTGGCTAGGAGGGTTGAATACTAAGTGGTAAGTAGCACCACACTCCTTACAAATTCGACGACCTGTTAATCTCTCAAGTAAAATAGCAGAATCAACTTCTATGTTAATAACATAATCGATTTTTTTCTCGAGATCAGTAAGGATTACCTCAAGCGCTTCTGCTTGCGGAACTGTACGTGGAAATCCATCAAGTAAAAATCCTTGGTTGCAATCGTCCTTGCTTAATCGTTCACGGACAATTCCGATCGTAACTTCATCAGGAACAAGCTCGCCTTTATCCATAAAAGATTTTGCTTGCAGTCCTAGTTCTGTTCCATCTTTTATTGCAGCACGGAACATATCTCCTGTTGAGATATGAGGGATATTGTACTTTTCTACGATTTTTTCGGCTTGAGTACCTTTACCAGCACCCGGTAGCCCCATTAATACTAAGTTCAAGTGATTTGCCCCCTCAGCCTCTTATCTTAGAGGTGCTGGGAAAAAACATTCCCAGACCTTATTTGATAAATCCTTTATAATGACGTTTTACAAGCTGACTTTCAAGCTGCTTCATTGTCTCAAGTGCAACACCCACAACAATAAGCAAGCTAGTTCCACCAATTTGTGCAGACTGCGGTAAATTCGCAAAAGTTATAAAGAATACAGGAAGAACAGAAATTGCTGCTAAGAAAATAGAACCAACAAAAGTTAAGCGATACAGAATTTTTGTTACATATTCTTGCGTGTTTCTTCCTGGGCGAATCCCTGGAATGTAGCCGCCTTGCTTTTTCAAATTATCTGCCATTTGCTCAGGATTAACTTGAACAAATGTGTAGAAATATGTGAACGCAATGATTAGCGCGATATATATAATCATCCCAACTGGTTGGGTATAATCAAAATATTTTTGAATCCATTCAGTTACCGCATTAGGACCGAAAAACGATGCAATCGTTGGTGGTGTGATAATGAAGGAAACTGCAAAGATTACAGGAATAACACCAGCCGCATTTACTTTTAACGGTAAATGTGTGGAGTGTCCTCCAACCGGGCTATTAGCAGCTAACCGCTTTGCATATTGAATTGGAATTTTACGTAAAGCTTGTTGTACAAATATTACACCTACAACAACAGCTATAATAGCAATTAGCAATAAAACAACAGTAATGATACTTAGAAATAATTGATCCCCTGCATCTTCAAATTGTTGAATATAGATTTGATTTACAGCTGTAGGAATACCGGCAACAATACCCGCGAAAATGATAATTGAAATTCCGTTCCCAACGCCCTTCGCTGTAATTTGTTCACCTAACCACATTAAAAATGCAGTTCCAGCAGTTAACACAACAGCAATTAATAAATACGTTCCGATACTAGGGTTTTCAATTAACATACCATTTGACATATTGTTAAATCCGTATGACATACCTAATGCTTGGATAAACCCAAGCACGATCGTTCCATAGCGAGTAAACTGTGCTAATTTACGACGTCCAACTTCTCCTTGCTTGGACCATTCCGTAAATTTAGGAACAACGTCCATTTGCAACAACTGTATGATAATTGAAGCAGTGATATAAGGCATGATACCCATCGCAAGGATTGAGAAGTTAAACAATGCTCCACCACCAAATGTATTTAAAAGGCCGAACGCTGTATTGCTATCAGTTGCTTTTAGAACGTCGGCATTTACATTTGGTACTGGAATAAAGGTGCCGATTCGAAATACTACTAACATAAGTAAGGTGAATATAATCTTGTTTCTTATATCACCAACGCGCATAAAATTGGAGATTGTTTGAAACATTAAATCACCTCAGTTTTTCCGCCAGCAGCTTCAATCGCTTGTTGAGCAGTAGAGGAGAATTTGTGAGCTCTAACTGTTAGCTTTTTATCAAGAGTACCTTTTCCAAGGATCTTTACTCCAGCATTCAGTTTACTTACAACACCAGTCTCAATTAAAAGTTCAGGTGTTACTTCTGTTCCGTCTTCAAAACGATTTAATGTTTCTAAGTTAACAATTGCAAAGTCTTTGCGATTGATGTTTGTGAAACCACGTTTTGGTAAACGTTGGAATAAAGGCATTTGACCACCTTCAAAACCAGGACGTACACCGCCACCTGAACGTGAGTTTTGACCTTTATGACCTCTACCAGCAGTTTTACCATTACCTGAACCAGTTCCACGTCCAACACGATTACGTGTTTTACGAGATCCTTCAGTTGCTTGTAATTCATGAAGTTTCATTTGGGCACCTCCTTATTTCAGAAAAAATTCAATTATTGTTCTTTAACCGTAACTAGGTGAGCAACTTTATTAATCATACCGCGAATCGCAGCATTATCATCATGAACAACAGTTTGATGTAATTTTTTCAATCCAAGAGTACGAACAGTTACACGTTGGTCTTCAGGACGTCCAATGACACTGCGAGTGAGGGTGATTTCTAATTTCTTTGACATTGTGTTTTCCCTCCTATCCTAACAGTTCTTCTACTGATTTACCACGTAACTTAGCTACTTCTTCAGCACGCTTTAATTGACTTAAACCTTCAATTGTAGCACGAATCATATTTACTGGAGTGTTAGTTCCTAAAGATTTAGAAAGGATATCACCGACACCAGCAAGTTCTAGTACCGCACGAACTGGCCCACCAGCGATAACTCCAGTACCTTCAGACGCAGGTTTTAGTAATACTTCTCCTGCTCCAAATTGACCAACTACTTGGTGAGGAATTGTTGTTCCGACCATTGGTACAGAGATTAGGTTCTTTTTAGCATCTTCAATTGCTTTACGGATTGCATCTGGAACTTCTTGTGCTTTACCAGTTCCAAAACCAACGTGACCGTTCTTATCACCAACTACTACTAATGCTGCAAAGCGGAAACGACGTCCACCTTTTACAACCTTAGCAACACGGTTAACGGTAACTACGCGTTCTTCAAGTTCTAATTTATTTGGATCAATGCGACGCATCTATAATGTCCCTCCTTTTTTATTAAAATTGTAATCCAGCTTCACGAGCAGCTTCTGCTAATGCTTTAACACGTCCGTGATATAGGTAACCACCGCGGTCAAATACTACCTCTTTGATTCCTTTTTCAATACCACGCTTAGCAACTAGTTCGCCAACTTTTGTTGCTGCATCTACGTTACCAGCACCTTCAACAGATAGCTCTTTATCTAATGTAGAAGCACTTGCGATTGTTACTGAGTTAACATCATCGATTAATTGAGCGTAAATGTGTTTGTTTGAACGGAACACATTTAAGCGAGGACGAGTAGCAGTTCCTGAAACACGAGAACGAACACGAGCATGTCTTTTTCTACGAACCGCATTTTTATCCTGTTTCGTAATCATTTACGTCTCTCCTTTCTTTTACCTAAAAAGGCTTACTTCGCAGTTTTACCTTCCTTACGACGAACAAATTCACCTTCGTAGCGAATACCTTTTCCTTTATAAGGCTCAGGCGGACGTACACCACGAATATTAGCAGCTAACGCTCCAACACGTTCTTTATCGATACCTTTAACAACAATCTTAGTGTTAGATGGTACATCGATCTCAACGCCAGTTTCTGGAACGATTTCTACTGGATGAGAGTAACCAACGTTTAATACAAGCTTATTTCCAGCTTTTTGAGCACGGTATCCGACCCCGATTAGCTCTAAGCCTCTTTCAAAACCTTTGGATACACCTTCAACCATGTTTCCAAGTAGACTACGTGTTGTACCGTGAAGAGCACGGTGTTCTTTATTATCAGTTGGACGAACAACGTTGATCACATTGTCTTCAACATTGATTTGCATATCAGGATGGAAGGCACGAGTTAATTCGCCTTTTGGTCCTTTTACAGTAACAGTATTACCGTTGAAAGTTACAGTAACACCAGATGGTATTTCGATTGGTTTTTTACCAATACGTGACATGTACTACACCTCCATTCTTATCAAGCTATTACCAAACGTAAGCTAATACTTCTCCGCCGGCTTGCTTTTGACGAGCTTCTTTATCAGTTAATACACCTTGTGAAGTTGAAACGATCGCGATACCTAAACCGTTTAACACACGTGGTACTTCGTTAGATTTTGCATAAACACGTAGACCAGGCTTACTAATACGCTTAAGGCCAGTAATTACGCGCTCATTGTTTGCACCGTATTTTAAGAAAATACGAATGATACCTTGTTTGTCATCCTCAATATATTCAACGTCACGAACGAAACCTTCACGCTTTAAGATTTCAGCGATTTCCCTTTTGATATTTGATGCAGGGATTTCAAGCTTCTCATGACGAACCATGTTCGCATTACGGATGCGAGTAAGCATATCTGCAATTGGATCTGTCATCACCATAGTATTTTTACCTCCTTCCCAATTCGGGGTTTACCAACTTGCTTTTTTTACACCAGGAATTTGACCCTTATAAGCTAGTTCACGGAAACAAATACGGCATAATTTAAATTTACGTAATACAGAGTGTGGACGGCCGCAACGCTCGCAACGAGTGTACTCTTGTACTTTAAATTTCTGTGTGCGTTTTTGTTTCGCAATCATTGATTTTTTAGCCACGTTTTCGCCTCCTTTACTTTTGGAACGGCATACCGAATGCTGTTAATAACTCACGAGCTTCTTCGTCAGTATTTGCAGTAGTTACGATAACGATATCCATACCACGAACTTTACTTACTTTATCGTAATCAATTTCAGGGAAAATTAATTGTTCTTTTACACCTAAAGTGTAGTTTCCACGACCATCAAATGATTTCTTTGATACACCACGGAAGTCACGTACACGTGGTAGTGAGATAGAAACAAGCTTATCTAAGAAATCGTACATACGCTCTCCACGTAATGTAACTTTTGCACCGATAGGCATTCCTTCACGAAGACGGAATCCAGCAATTGATTTCTTTGCTTTAGTAACAACAGGCTTTTGACCGCTAAGAGCAGCTAATTCCTCTACTGCGTTGTCTAATACTTTAGAGTTTTGAACTGCGTCACCAACACCCATGTTGATCACGATTTTTTCTACTTTTGGAACCTGCATAACAGACTTATAGTTAAACTTGCTCATTAGAGCAGGTGTAATTTCTTTTTGAAATTTTTCTTTTAGGCGGTTCATGTAAGTACCTCCTTTCTTTATTTACTATTTATCTAAAACTTCACCGGATTTTTTTGCTACACGTACCTTTTTGCCATCAACTTCTTTGTAACCAACACGAGTTGGGTTACCAGATTTAGGATCTAATGGCATTACATTTGATACATGAATAGGTGCCTCATGGCTAATGATACCACCTTGTGGATTCGCTTGAGACGGTTTTGAGTGTTTCTTTACAATATTAACGCCTTCTACAATGACACGGTCTTTCTTTGGAAAGCTTTCAAGGATCACACCTTGTTTACCTTTATCTTTCCCTGAAATAACCTGTACCTTGTCACCCTTTTTTACATGCATCTAGTTCGCACCTCCTTAAAGGCCAATCGATTTCGGATTATAATACTTCTGGAGCTAGTGAAACAATTTTCATAAAGTTACTATCACGTAATTCACGTGCTACTGGACCGAAGATACGAGTTCCACGTGGACTCTTGTCGTCACGGATAATAACACAAGCATTTTCATCAAAACGGATGTAAGTTCCGTCATTACGACGTACACCACGCTTCGTACGTACAACTACAGCTTTAACAACGTCACCTTTTTTAACAACGCCACCTGGTGTTGCTTGTTTTACTGTACAAACGATAACATCACCAATATTTGCTGTCTTACGACCAGAACCACCTAATACTTTAATAGTTAGTACTTCACGTGCTCCTGAGTTGTCAGCAACTTTCAAACGAGTTTCTTGTTGAATCATTCATGAAACCTCCCTTCGGATTATTGATTGATCCGAACAAAATATAATTAGATAATAACTGCTTTTTCTACTACTTCAACAAGACGGAAGCGTTTAGTAGCAGATAATGGGCGAGTCTCCATAATTTTTACGATGTCGCCGATTTTTGCAACATTGTTTTCATCATGTGCTTTAAATTTCTTTGAATACTTTACGCGTTTACCGTAAAGAGAATGTTTCTTATAAGTTTCTACTAGAACAGTAACTGTTTTATCCATTTTGTCAGATACAACACGTCCTTGGTAGACCTTGCGTTGGTTACGTTCACTCACTATCGTAGACCTCCTTCCTGGTTATCGATTATTTACGACCGATTTCTCTTTCGCGGACTACTGTTTTCATACGAGCGATCGATTTACGAACTTCACGAATACGTGCAGTATTCTCAAGTTGACCAGTAGCTAGTTGAAAGCGAAGGTTAAATAACTCTTCTTTTAATGATTTTACTTTTTGTTCAATTTCGGCAGTGGTAAGGTCACGGATTTCATTAGCTTTCATTTGATTCACCACCAATTTCTTCACGTTTTACGAACTTAGTTTTAACTGGTAGCTTATGAGCTGCTAGGCGTAGAGCTTCACGAGCGATCTCTTCAGATACACCAGCAATTTCAAATAAAACTTTTCCAGGTTTAACAACAGCTACCCATCCTTCAGGAGCACCTTTACCGGAACCCATACGTACCTCTAAAGGTTTTGATGTATAAGGCTTAGATGGGAAAATTTTAATCCAAACTTTACCGCCACGTTTCATATAACGTGTCATTGCGATACGAGCAGCTTCGATTTGACGGTTTGTAATCCAAGAAGCTTCTTGAGCTTGTAAACCGAATTCACCGAAATGTACTTCAGTACCACCTTTTGCTTGACCACGCATTTTTCCACGGTGTTCTCTGCGGTATTTCACACGTTTTGGTAATAACATATTATTTTCCTCCTTCCTCAGTTTTCTTCTTCGTAGGAAGGACCTCTCCACGATAGATCCATACTTTTACACCGATTTTTCCGTAAGTTGTATCAGCTTCTGCAGTACCGTAATCAATGTCTGCACGAAGAGTGTGAAGTGGAACTGTTCCTTCACTATAGTGTTCAGCACGAGCGATATCTGCTCCGCCTAAACGTCCAGAAGTTTGCGTTTTAATACCTTGTGCTCCAGCACGCATTGAGCGTTGGATAGCTTGTTTTTGCGCACGACGGAAAGAAACACGATTTTCTAATTGACGAGCGATATTTTCTGCTACTAGAGTTGCATCAAGATCAGCTCTTTTAATTTCAAGGATGTTGATGTGTACTCTCTTACCTGTTAATTGGTTTAATGCTTTACGAAGTGCTTCAACTTCAGTACCACCTTTACCAATAACCATACCCGGTTTAGCAGTATGAACAGTAACGTTGATACGATTTGCAGCACGTTCAATTTCAACTTTAGAAACAGAAGCATCACTTAAACGTTTTGCGATATATTCGCGAACTTTAAGGTCTTCGTGTAATAAATCTGCATAATCTTTGCCTGCGTACCATTTTGACTCCCAGTCACGAATGATACCGACACGCATTCCAATTGGATTAACTTTTTGACCCACTACTTATCCCTCCTTCTTTTCTGATACCACGATTGTAATGTGGCTAGTGCGTTTGTTAATCTGACTTGCACGTCCCATAGCTCTTGGACGGAATCTTTTTAATGTTGGACCTTCATTTACATATGCTTCAGTAATAACTAGGTTATTAGCGTCCATTTCGTAGTTATGCTCTGCATTCGCAATCGCAGAATTTAATACCTTTTCTACAATAGGAGAAGCAGCTTTAGGTGTATGACGTAGGATTGCGATTGCTTCACCTACTTGCTTGCCTCGAATTAAATCTGCTACTAAACGAACTTTACGAGGAGCAATACGAACTGTTCTCGCAACAGCTTTAGCTTGCATAGATAATCCTCCTCTCATTAGCGTCTTGTTTTCTTATCGTCACTTGCGTGGCCTTTGTAAGTACGAGTTGGTGCAAATTCACCAAGTTTGTGACCTACCATGTCTTCAGTAACATAAACAGGTACATGTTTACGACCATCATATACCGCAATTGTATTACCGATGAATTGAGGGAAAATCGTTGAACGACGTGACCAAGTTTTAATAACTTGTTTCTTCTCAGATCCGTTTTGATTTTCAACCTTTTTCAATAAGTGATCATCTACAAAAGGTCCTTTTTTCAAACTGCGTCCCATAAGTGAACCTCCCTTCGTGATTGACCTACGGTTCCAACGAACCGTAGCACAATCCCGTTATTTTTTACGACGACGTACGATAAATTTATCTGATTTGTTTTTCTTCTTACGAGTTTTCGCACCAAGAGTTGGTTTACCCCATGGAGTCATTGGAGACTTACGTCCGATAGGTGCTTTACCTTCACCACCACCGTGTGGGTGATCGTTAGGGTTCATAACAGATCCACGAACTGTTGGGCGTTTACCTAACCAACGGTTACGTCCCGCTTTACCAATGTTAACTAGTTCATGTTGCTCGTTACCCACTTGACCTACAGTCGCGCGGCAAGTAGCAAGAATCATGCGAACTTCACCAGAATTTAAACGTACTAGTACGTATTTTCCTTCTTTACCAAGTACTTGTGCAGAAGTACCAGCTGAACGAACTAATTGTCCACCTTTACCAGGCTTTAATTCGATGTTGTGTACAACTGTACCTACTGGGATGTTTGCTAATGGAAGTGCATTACCTGTTTTAATGTCAGCTTCAGGTCCTGAAACTACCTCCATACCTACTTTTAGGTTCTTTGGAGCAATAATGTAACGTTTTTCTCCATCAGCATAGTTGATTAATGCAATGTTTGCTGAACGGTTTGGATCGTATTCGATTGTAGCAACGCGTCCTGGTATACCATCTTTATCGCGTTTAAAGTCGATAATACGGTATTGACGCTTGTGTCCGCCAGCTTGATGACGTACTGTTATTTTACCTTGGTTATTACGACCAGCTTTTTTGTTTAAAGGTGCAAGTAATGATTTCTCTGGTCTGTCGGTAGTGATTTCTGCGAAATCTAAAGTTGTCATTCCACGACGACCATTAGAGGTTGGTTTGTAATGTTTAATCGCCATCTCTATTTCCCTCCTTCTCTATAAAATTATACTTCAAAGAATTCGATTTCTTTGCTGTCTTCTGTTAGTTTAACGATAGCTTTTCTGCGACGATTTGTATATCCACTGTAACGTCCTACACGCTTGAACTTACCTTTGTAGTTCATGATGTTAACTTTTTCAACTTTAACGCCGAAAATTTGCTCAATAGCATCTTTAACTTCGGTTTTGTTTGATTTCACATCAACTTCAAAAGTGTATTTTTTTTCAGCCATTAGGTCTGATGAACGTTCAGTAATAACAGGGCTCTTAATAATATCACGAGGATCTTTCATTATGCGAGCACCTCCTCTACTTTTTCCACCGCAGCTTTAGTAATCACAAGCTTATCATGGTTAAGAACATCAAGAACACTTACTCCATTTGCAGCAACAACTGTTACTCCAGGAATATTACGAGCTGAAAGTTCTACTGCTTCATTTACGTCTGCAGTAACGATTAACGCTTTGCGATCTACGTTTAATCCTTTCAGTACCGCAACCATGTCTTTAGTTTTAGGAGCTTCTAATACTAGATTGTCTAATACTAGAATGTTTTCCTCTAATACCTTAGTAGATAATGCTGATTTGATTGCTAAACGGCGTACTTTTTTAGGTAATTTGTAGCTGTAGCTTCTTGGAGTTGGACCAAATACTGTTCCACCGCCACGCCATTGTGGTGAACGAATTGAACCTTGACGAGCACGACCAGTACCCTTTTGACGCCATGGTTTACGTCCTCCGCCTGCTACTTCAGAACGAATCTTTGTTTTGTGAGTTCCTTGACGTAAGGAAGCTCTCTGCATGATTACTGCATCGAATAAAACTTGTTGATTTGGTTCAACACCGAATACAGAATCGTTTAATTCAATTTCTCCAACAGCTGAACCAGTTTGGTTATACAATGATACTTTAGGCATTCAAATGTCCTCCTTTCCTAGTAATTATTTTGCTTTAACAGCTTTCTTTACTGTAACAACAGATTTTCTCGCACCAGGTACATTACCTTTTACTAGAAGAAGATTACGCTCTGTATCTACTTTCACGATCTCTAAGTTTTGTACTGTGATACGGTCTCCACCCATACGACCAGGTAGAAGTTTGTTTTTGAATACACGGTTTGGAGCTACAGGTCCCATAGAACCAGGACGACGGTGATAACGAGAACCGTGAGACATAGGTCCGCGAGATTGTCCGTGGCGCTTAATCGCACCTTGGAATCCTTTACCTTTTGAAATTCCTGTTACATCTACAATATCTCCTTCAGCGAAGATATCAACTTTGACTTCCTGACCAACTTCAAACTCATCTAAGTTAACTCCGCGTAATTCGCGAACGAAGCGCTTAGGTGCAGTGTTTGCTTTTGAAGCATGACCCTTTTCAGGTTTGTTTGAAAGCTTTTCTCTCTTATCTTCAAAACCGATTTGTACAGCCTCATATCCATCAGTTTCAACTGATTTCTTTTGAAGAACTACGTTCGCACCAGCTTCGATAACAGTTACAGGGATAAGCTCACCATTACCTACAAATACTTGAGTCATACCAATTTTTCTTCCTAAGATTCCTTTGGTCATTAGTCACACCTCCTATTTAATTTACAATTTATTTCATTTTTAAAATTAAAGTTTAATTTCAATGTCAACACCAGATGGTAAATCTAAACGCATTAATGAATCAACAGTTTGTGGTGTTGGGTTAATGATGTCGATTAAGCGTTTATGCGTGCGCATCTCAAACTGCTCACGAGAATCTTTGTACTTGTGAACAGCACGAAGAATCGTATAAACAGACTTCTCAGTTGGAAGTGGGATTGGACCAGAAACTGCTGCTCCAGATCGTTTAGCTGTCTCCACGATTTTCTCTGCAGATTGATCAAGGATTCTGTGATCATACGCTTTTAAACGGATACGAATTTTTTGTTTTGCCATTATTTTCCCTCCTTTTTCGCCTACTTTTAAAATAGACCTTCTCCGTGGAAATTTCCTTACACTCGCCATGGCAAAGCGGCCGGGTGTATCAGCAACCTTCCACATCATCGCAGTCAAAGACCAACATTGTCTATTATATAAAAAACTAATACGAAATGCAACATAATTCTTCGTTTTATGCATGTCTTTCGCACTTTTTCAATTATACACACCTATAAAGGACTTTTCAACTATAGCACCATATTATTTTGGCGTAAGATTTTGGAAACAAAGTTATCTTAAAATTTATGATGTTTCCTTTCAATATAAATATAAGAAATCATACAAAAAAAACAGGCGGATCATCCGCCTGTTTTTGAAGACATATTGTTATTACTCAGTGATTGTAGCAACAACGCCAGCGCCTACTGTACGTCCACCTTCACGAATTGAGAACTTAGTTCCGTCCTCGATTGCTACTGGAGCGATTAGTTCAACAGTCATTTCGATGTTGTCACCAGGCATAACCATTTCAACACCTTCTGGAAGTTGAATGATTCCAGTTACGTCAGTTGTACGGAAGTAGAACTGTGGGCGGTAGTTTGAGAAGAATGGAGTGTGACGTCCACCTTCTTCTTTTGATAAAACGTAAACTTCAGCTTTGAACTTTGTGTGTGGTTTGATTGTACCTGGCTTTGCAAGTACTTGACCACGTTGGATTTCTTCACGAGAAACACCACGAAGTAGTGCACCAATGTTGTCACCAGCTTCAGCATAGTCAAGAAGCTTACGGAACATTTCAACACCTGTTACAGTAGTTGATTTTGGCTCTTCAGTTAAACCGATGATTTCAACTACATCACCAACTTTAACTTGTCCACGCTCAACACGTCCTGTAGCAACAGTACCACGACCAGTGATTGAGAATACATCCTCAACAGGCATCATGAATGGCTTTTCAGTGTCACGCTCTGGAGTTGGAACGTATTCGTCAACAGCAGCCATTAATTCAATGATTTTTTCTTCCCACTCAGTTTCACCCTCAAGAGCTTTAAGAGCAGAACCTTTGATTACTGGTACATCGTCACCAGGGAAGTCGTATTCAGAAAGAAGGTCACGAACTTCCATTTCTACTAATTCTAATAATTCTTCGTCGTCTACCATGTCACATTTGTTCATGAATACAACAAGGTAAGGAACACCTACTTGACGAGAAAGAAGGATGTGCTCACGAGTTTGTGGCATTGGGCCGTCAGCAGCAGATACTACTAAGATCCCGCCGTCCATTTGAGCAGCACCAGTGATCATGTTCTTAACGTAGTCAGCGTGTCCTGGGCAGTCTACGTGTGCATAGTGACGGTTTTCAGTTTCGTACTCAACGTGTGAAGTTGAGATTGTGATTCCACGTTCACGCTCTTCAGGCGCACCATCAATTTGGTCATAACCCATTGCTGCACCTTTTCCGCTTCTTTTAGCAAGAACAGTAGTGATAGCAGCTGTTAAAGTAGTTTTACCATGGTCAACGTGTCCAATTGTACCAATATTAGCATGTGGTTTCGAACGGTCAAATTTCTCTTTTCCCATTTGAAAAGCCTCCTTAAGTATTTGTTATTTAATATAGTAAGTATGATATCTTGAAAGTGGAGATAACCCCACTTTCAAGGCCTACATAAGTAGTTATACTTGATGTAAAGGCGAAAATCAATTATTCACCTTTATTTTTTTTGATAATTTCTTCAGAAATTGATTTTGGTACTTCTTCGTAGTGATCGAAATGCATTGTAAATACTCCACGTCCTTGTGTGTTAGAACGTAATGAAGTAGCATAACCAAACATTTCAGATAGTGGAACCATCGCACGTACTACTTGTGCATTACCGCGAGCTTCCATACCTTCAACGCGTCCACGACGAGAAGTAATACCACCCATAATGTCACCCATGTATTCTTCAGGGATAACAACTTCAACCCTCATGACAGGCTCAAGGATAACCGGTTGACATTTTGAAGCAGCGTTCTTAAGTGCCATTGAAGCAGCAATCTTAAACGCCATTTCACTTGAGTCAACATCATGGTAAGAACCATCATAAAGCTTAGCTTTAATATCAACTAACGGATAACCAGCTAGAACCCCTCTATCAAGAGCGTCTTCTAGACCAGCTTGTACAGCAGGGATGTATTCACGTGGAACTACCCCACCAACAATCGCGTTTTCAAATTCGAAGCCTTTTCCTTCTTCGTTTGGTGAGAATTCAATCCAAACGTGTCCGTATTGTCCACGTCCACCAGATTGACGAGCGAATTTACCTTCAACCTGTGCAGATTGACGGAAAGTTTCACGATACGCAACTTGTGGAGCACCAACATTTGCTTCTACTTTAAATTCACGTTTCATACGATCCACTAGGACGTCTAAGTGTAACTCACCCATACCAGCGATGATCGTTTGACCTGTTTCTTGATCAGTATGTGCTCTGAATGTCGGGTCTTCTTCTTGAAGCTTTTGTAAAGCTGTTGACATTTTGTCTTGGTCAGCCTTTGATTTTGGTTCAACAGACAGTTGAATAACCGGCTCTGGGAATGTCATGGATTCAAGAATTACATTATCTTTTTCATCACATAACGTATCTCCAGTTGTTGTATCTTTTAATCCAACAGCAGCAGCGATGTCACCAGCGTATACAGTTGAGATTTCCTGGCGGTGGTTCGCGTGCATTTGAAGGATACGTCCAATACGCTCACGCTTTCCTTTTGTTGAGTTTTTCACGTATGAACCAGAGTTTAATGTACCTGAATACACACGGAAGAATGTTAACTTACCAACAAAAGGATCAGTCATTACTTTGAACGCAAGTGCTGAGAATGGCTCACTGTCGTCTGAATGACGCTCGATATCTTCACCAGTATCAGCATCATGACCTTCGATAGATGCTACATCAGTTGGTGCTGGGAGATAGTCGATAACAGCATCAAGTACTTTTTGAACACCTTTGTTTTTAAATGCAGTTCCACACAATACTGGGTAGAATTCTACCTTAAGTGTAGCTGTACGGATAGCTGCACGCAATTCCTCGTTAGAGATTTCTTCTCCGCCAAGGTATCTTTCCATCAAGTCTTCATCTAATTCCGCTACTGCTTCTACAAGCTTTTCACGGTATTCGTTTGCTTGGTCTAGAAATTCTTCTGGAATTTCTCCTACTTCGATATCAGTACCTAAGTCATTACCGTAGAAAGTTGCATTCATTTCAACAAGGTCAATGATACCTCTAAATTGATCTTCTGCACCAATCGGTAATTGGATAGGGTGTGCATTCGCTTGTAGACGATCACGAAGTGTGCCAACAGAATATAAGAAGTCAGCACCAATCTTGTCCATTTTGTTTACGAATACAATACGTGGAACACCATAAGTTGTAGCTTGTCTCCAAACTGTTTCAGTTTGTGGCTCAACTCCAGATTGTGCATCAAGAACTGTCACAGCTCCATCAAGTACACGAAGTGAACGTTCAACCTCAACTGTGAAATCTACGTGTCCTGGAGTGTCAATAATGTTAACGCGGTGTTCTTTCCAAGATGCAGTTGTTGCAGCAGATGTAATGGTGATACCACGTTCTTGTTCTTGCTCCATCCAGTCCATTTGAGACGCACCTTCGTGGGTTTCACCAAGTTTGTGAATTTTACCAGTGTAATAAAGGATACGTTCAGTGGTTGTTGTTTTACCAGCATCGATGTGTGCCATGATACCAATATTACGAGTCTTTTCTAAGGAGAACTCTCTAGCCATTTGGGTCTTTCTCCTTCCTATGAGTAAGTATGATTTTATTGTAGTAATGGCTCTGTTAATCTACTTAACAGAGCTCTTATTTTACCAGCGGTAGTGAGCAAACGCTTTGTTCGCTTCTGCCATTTTGTGAGTATCTTCACGTTTCTTAACTGATGCACCAGAATTGTTAGCTGCATCAAGGATTTCGTTAGCTAAACGCTCTTCCATTGTTTTTTCTCCACGAAGACGAGCATAGTTTACTAACCAACGTAAACCTAGAGTAGTACGACGGTCAGGGCGAACTTCAACAGGAACTTGATAGTTTGCACCACCTACACGACGTGCTCTTACTTCTAGTACAGGCATGATGTTTTTAAGTGCTTGTTCGAACACTTCCATCGCATCCTTACCTGAACGTTGTTGAACTAAATCAAATGCATTATATAAAATCGCTTGTGATTTACCTCTTTTTCCATCAACCATCATTTTGTTGATTAAACGAGTTACAAGCTTTGAGTTATAAATTGGATCTGGTAATACATCTCTTTTAGCGACAGGTCCTTTACGAGGCATTGATATTTCCTCCTTTCAATCTTAAATATGTTAGTCTACTATTTCTTAGCTGCTTTTGGTCTCTTAGTACCATATTTAGAACGGCTTTGCGCACGGTTATTAACTCCAGCAGTGTCTAGTGCACCACGAACGATGTGATAACGTACCCCTGGTAAGTCCTTAACACGTCCACCACGAATTAGTACAACACTGTGCTCTTGTAAGTTGTGACCAATCCCTGGGATGTAAGCAGTAACCTCAATTCCGTTTGTTAAACGTACACGAGCATACTTACGAAGCGCTGAGTTCGGCTTCTTAGGAGTCATAGTACCAACACGAGTACAAACACCACGCTTTTGAGGTGAAGTAGTATTAGTTTGTGACTTTTTGAAGCTGTTATAACCTTTATTCAATGCAGGAGAGTCGGATTTTTGAACTTTTGTTTCACGACCCTTACGAATTAATTGGTTAATTGTAGGCATTATTTGTTTCCTCCCTTCTTCTTTCGTCAAGACCACATATCCAGGTGGTTCATTTTTTTGCAAAAAACAAAGTCTTTGTAGATCCTTTTTCCACAAAAACAGTTTTTAATTAATAATCGCCACAGCAGAAGCTCCTACTTCGATTCCACAAGCTTTCCCAAGCTTCTTCATCGAATCAACCTTTGATATTGGAATTTGTTGTTCTTCAGCCAGTTGTAAAACTTTGTTTACTACACGCCGATCTGCATCTTCTGCTATAACAACTTCCGATACCTTATTGGTTTGTATTGCTTTTACTGCTTGCTTTGTACCAATAATAATCTTCTTTGCCTGTGATACTTTTTCATAAGACATATAAAATATCCTCCAAAGTAACAGGTTTAAGGAGCACCTTAGATATATTAACACCCTAAGAGAAGGATGTCAACCACAAGCAAATAAAAATTATTTTGCTCATAGTAGACATCCACTATCTTAGATATGCTCTTCTAACCTTTATTCAACACCTACTGGGTCTTCTTGCTCTACAATTACAGGTTCTGCTCGACGATAGCGAGTCATTCCTGTTCCTGCAGGAACAAGTTTACCAATAATTACATTCTCTTTTAATCCTAGTAACTCATCACGTTTTCCTTTAATTGCAGCATCAGTTAAGACACGTGTTGTCTCTTGGAATGACGCAGCCGATAGGAATGAATCAGTTTCTAGTGATGCTTTTGTAATACCTAGAAGAACCGGTCTACCTGTTGCAGGTGCTTTACCTTCTAGTAAAACCTTCGTGTTTGCATCAGTGAACTGATGTATATCAAGTAGTGAACCTGGTAATACATCTGTGTCACCTGCATCAGTGACTCTTACTTTACGAAGCATTTGTCTTACCATTACTTCTACGTGTTTATCACCGATTTCAACACCCTGCATACGATATACTTTTTGAACTTCTTTTAAGAGGTATTCTTGGACAGCAGATGTGTTTGTTACTTTTAGTAATTCCTTCGGATCAACTGAACCTTCTGTTAGTACCTGACCACTTTCAACTTGCTCTCCTTCAGTAACTTTCAAACGAGCACTATATGGTGCAGTGTAAGAACGAGATTCTACTTCACCTTGGATTACAATTTCTTGTTGTCTATCTTTTACTTCATTAATGGACGTTACAACACCGCCAATTTCCGTAATAACGGCTTGACCTTTCGGATTTCTCGCTTCAAATAGCTCTTGAATACGCGGTAAACCTTGTGTGATGTCGTCTCCGGCAACTCCACCAGTGTGGAACGTACGCATTGTAAGCTGCGTACCTGGCTCACCAATTGATTGTGCAGCGATGATACCAACTGCTTCACCAACTTCAACTTCTGAACCTGTTGCAAGATTTCGTCCATAACATTTTTTACATACGCCATGGCGTGTATTACATGTAAACGCAGAACGAATTGTTACTTCTTCAATGCCAGCATCAACAATTTCCTTTGCGATATCTTCTGTAATTAATTCGTTTTCTGCTACTAACACTTCATTCGTTTCAGGATGAACAACTTTCTTTCTTGCGTAACGGCCGTTTAGACGTTCGTCAAGAGGTTCAATAATTTCCGTTCCCTCTTTTAATGCACCAACAAGCAAGCCGCGATCTGTTCCACAGTCGTCCTCACGAACAATTACGTCTTGAGCAACGTCTACTAAACGTCTTGTTAGATAACCAGAGTCAGCTGTCTTTAAGGCTGTATCCGCAAGTCCTTTACGCGCACCGTGAGTGGAAATGAAGTATTCCAATACTGTTAAACCTTCACGGAAACTTGATTTAATCGGAAGTTCAATGATACGTCCAGCCGGGTTCGCCATTAGTCCACGCATACCAGCTAACTGTGTAAAGTTGGATGCATTACCACGGGCACCAGAGTCACTCATCATGAAGATTGGGTTACGCTTATCAAGTGAAGCCATTAGCTTACCTTGAATTGTATCTTTCGCCGCACTCCAGATTGAGATAACACGATCATAACGCTCATCTTCTGTAATTAAACCACGTCTAAATTGTTTTAGAACATTATCAACCTTCGCTTGTGCTTGAGCTAAGATTTCTTCTTTTTCAGCTAGGACAACAATATCAGCTACACCAACGGTAATACCTGCTTTTGTCGAGTGCTTAAATCCAAGATCTTTCATGCGATCAAGCATTTTTGAGGTTTCAGTAATTTTAAAACGCTTGAAGACTTCAGCGATAATATTACCAAGTATTTTCTTCTTAAATGGCTCAATTTGTTCCTGATTTTGAATAAGTTCTTTGACATTTGCACCCTTAGGTATGAAGTACTTTTCAGGTGTCTTCACTTCTAAGTTTGTTTTTGTAGGTTCATTAATATATGGGAACGACTTAGGAAGAATCTCGTTAAAAATTAATTTACCTACTGTTGTCATAAGCAACATATTATTTTGTTCTTCAGTAAATGTTTCGTTATTTAGTGAACCAGCATGTACTGCAACCCTTGTGTGGTAGTGTACATAACCATTTTGATACGCAAGAATAGCTTCGTTTGTATCCTTAAAGACCATTCCTTCTCCTACAGCCCCAGGACGTTCCATTGTTAGGTAATAGTTACCTAAAACCATGTCCTGTGACGGCGTAACAACTGGTTTTCCATCTTTCGGGTTAAGAATATTTTGTGCTGCCAACATTAATAATCTTGCTTCAGCCTGTGCTTCAGCAGAAAGTGGTACGTGAACCGCCATTTGGTCACCGTCAAAGTCGGCGTTGTAAGCAGTACATACGAGTGGGTGAAGACGAATTGCACGTCCTTCAACTAATGTTGGTTCGAATGCTTGAATCCCTAAACGGTGTAATGTAGGCGCACGGTTTAAAAGAACCGGATGCTCCTTAATAACAGATTCGAGGACATCCCAAACCTCTGGCTGCACACGTTCGATTTTGCGTTTCGCACTCTTTATATTATGAGCAAGTCCTTTTTCAACAAGCTCTTTCATTACAAACGGTTTGAATAATTCCAAAGCCATTTCCTTAGGTAATCCACATTGGTACATCTTAAGATTCGGTCCTACAACGATAACGGAACGACCAGAATAGTCAACACGTTTACCTAATAGGTTTTGACGGAAACGACCTTGCTTACCTTTTAACATATGAGAAAGAGATTTTAATGGACGATTACCAGGGCCTGTAACTGGTCTTCCACGACGTCCATTATCAATCAATGCATCAACCGCTTCTTGAAGCATACGTTTTTCGTTCTGAACGATAATGCTTGGAGCGCCTAAATCTAAAAGACGTTTTAAACGATTGTTACGGTTAATTACACGACGATATAAGTCGTTTAAATCTGATGTTGCAAAACGACCACCATCAAGCTGAACCATTGGTCGTAGTTCAGGAGGGATGACTGGTAGTACATCAAGAATCATCCAGGAAGGCTCATTTCCAGAGTTACGGAATGCCTCTAGTACTTCTAGTCGCTTAATTGCACGAGTTCTTCTTTGTCCTTGAGAAGTTTTTAATTCTTCTTTAAGGCCATCTACTTCTTTTTCTAGATCAATGTCAAGAAGAAGCTTTTTAATCGCTTCAGCTCCCATTGCAGCATGGAATGTGTTTCCGTATTTTTCACGGTACGCACGATATTCCTTTTCAGAAAGCAATTGCTTTTTATCTAAAGGAGTATCTCCAGTTTCTGTTACGACATAGGATGCAAAATAGATCACTTCTTCAAGAGCCCGAGGGGACATGTCTAAGACAAGTCCCATTCGGCTTGGAATTCCTTTAAAGTACCAAATATGTGATACAGGTGCAGCAAGTTCAATATGTCCCATACGTTCACGACGAACTTTTGCACGAGTCACTTCAACGCCGCATCGGTCACAGACGACACCTTTGTAGCGAACACGCTTGTATTTACCACAGTGACATTCCCAGTCCTTTTGAGGACCAAAGATTCGTTCACAGAATAACCCATCTTTTTCTGGCTTTAATGTACGATAGTTGATTGTTTCTGGCTTTTTCACTTCACCGAAAGACCATGAACGGATTTTATCGGGTGAAGCGAGACCAATGCTCATGTATTCAAAATTATTAACATCTAGCAAGGGGCCTACCTCCCTTTTGATCTACAGGATTACCCTAATTGACCTTTGCTGGTTAACTAATCAAATGCGCCTTTGCGTATTTGCGCCCGATTTTTTTCGAGCTTGCCTCGAAAAACTTCCTTTGAAAAATCGTGGCATCCGCCGGAGGCTTTAACTTTATTCAGCCAAGGTTTGAACAGCAACCGATATTTTACACTCTTCCTGCATTCATCCCACTTTGAGAAGTTATAGACTTCTACTGAATAAAGTTATTCTTTTACAACTGCGTTCTTTTCTAGTTCTGATTCAACTTGTTGGTCAGAATCAAGGGAAATTCCCTCTGATTGACTTGCTTCTTCTTCATCTTCTAAATCACGCATTTCTATCTCTTCTTCATCACCGGAAAGGATCTTCACATCTAAGCCAAGTGATTGAAGTTCTTTGATCAATACTTTGAACGATTCAGGTACACCAGGTTCTGGTACATTTTCACCCTTAACAATCGCTTCATAAGTCTTCACACGACCGACAACATCATCTGATTTAACTGTTAGAATTTCTTGCAATGTATATGCAGCACCATAAGCTTCAAGCGCCCAAACTTCCATCTCACCGAAACGTTGTCCTCCGAACTGAGCTTTACCACCAAGTGGTTGCTGTGTAACAAGAGAATAAGGTCCAGTTGAACGGGCATGGAGTTTATCGTCAACCATGTGTGCTAATTTGATCATGTACATCACACCAACAGATACACGATTGTCAAACGGTTCCCCTGTTCTTCCATCGTATAAGACTGTCTTCGCATCACGAGACATTCCAGCTTCTTCTAGCGTATCCCATACATCCTCTTCAGTTGCACCGTCAAATACTGGTGATGCAACATGAATGCCAAGCTGTCTAGCAGCCATACCTAAGTGTAGCTCTAGTACCTGACCAATGTTCATACGAGACGGTACCCCTAATGGGTTTAACATGATGTCAATCGGTGTTCCATCTGGAAGGAATGGCATATCTTCCTCAGGAAGAATTCTTGAAATTACCCCTTTGTTTCCATGACGACCAGCCATCTTATCGCCTTCGTGAATTTTACGTTTTTGAACGATGTAGACACGAACAAGCTGGTTTACACCAGGTGGTAATTCATCCCCGTCTTCACGGTTAAATACTTTAACATCAAGGACAATACCTTCCCCACCATGTGGTACACGAAGAGAAGTATCACGAACCTCACGTGCTTTTTCACCGAAGATTGCATGTAAAAGTCGTTCTTCTGCCGTAAGCTCAGTTACCCCTTTAGGTGTAACCTTACCCACAAGTAAGTCGCCGTCTTTTACTTCAGCACCAATACGGATAATTCCACGCTCGTCAAGATTACGTAACGCATCTTCCCCGACGTTTGGAATATCACGCGTGATTTCTTCAGGTCCTAATTTTGTATCACGAGATTCTGATTCATATTCTTCAATATGAATTGAAGTATACACATCATCTTTTACAAGTCTTTCACTCATAATGATGGCATCTTCATAGTTATAACCATCCCAAGTCATGAAACCAACAAGAACGTTGCGTCCTAACGCTAGTTCACCCTTTTCCATCGAAGGACCGTCTGCAAGGATTTCTCCCTTCACAACTTCGTCCCCTTCTGTAACAATTGGACGTTGGTTATAACATGTACCTTGGTTAGAACGAATAAATTTAAGAAGGCGGTATTTATCAAGGTCACCTTTTACCTTCTGACCATCTACTTCTGCATAACGACGTACCCAAATTTGTTTTGCTTCTACGCGTTCAACAATACCAGGGTGTTTACATATAACAGCAGCACCTGAGTCTTTGCCAGATACATATTCCATACCTGTACCAACAAGCGGAGCTTCCGGGTTCATTAGTGGAACAGCTTGACGTTGCATGTTCGCACCCATTAACGCACGGTTTGAGTCGTCATTTTCTAAGAATGGAATACAAGCTGTTGCTGCAGATACAACTTGCTTTGGTGATACGTCCATGTAGTCAATTCGGTCACGGTGAACAACTGTGTTTTCACCCTTGAAACGAGCAACTACATCTTCATCTAAAAATTGACCATCATCACTTAAGCGAGAATTCGCCTGAGCAGTAACATAATTATCCTCTTCGTCTGCTGTTAAGTAATCGATTCGGTCTGTTACTTTACCAGTCTCAGGATCAACTCTTCGATATGGAGTTTCGATAAATCCAAATCGATTCACTTTTGCATAGGATGATAGTGAGTTAATGAGTCCGATATTTGGACCTTCCGGAGTTTCAATCGGACACATACGACCATAGTGTGAATAGTGAACGTCACGCACTTCAAATCCTGCACGTTCACGTGTTAGTCCACCAGGCCCTAATGCTGATAGTCTTCGTTTATGTGTTAATTCTGCTAATGGATTCGTTTGATCCATGAACTGTGAAAGCTGTGAGCTACCAAAGAACTCTTTAATAGACGCAATCACTGGACGAATATTGATAAGTTGCTGTGGAGTAATGGTATTCGTATCTTGAATTGACATTCTCTCACGAACAACACGTTCCATTCTTGATAAGCCAATACGGAATTGGTTTTGCAGAAGCTCACCAACTGAACGTAAACGACGGTTACCTAAATGGTCAATATCATCAGTATCTCCAACTTGATGTAACAGGTTAAAGAAATAACTGATAGAAGAAAGAATATCCGCTTGTGTAATATTCTTAACAGCTTCTTCAACATAGGCATTACCTATGACGTTAATGACTTGTTCGCCATCTGGATCATTCGGTGCGTAAATTTTAATAGATTGAAGAGTAATTTCTTCATCAATTACGCCACCTGATGGTTGAAGTGATTTAAAGCCAATACCATTCTCTAAATATGGAATGATACGATCTAGCGTTCTGCGATCGAGAAGTGTATCTTTTTCTACGATAATCTCACCTGTTTCAGGATCAACAAGTGTTTCCGCTAAACGTTGATTAAACAAACGGTTCTTAATATGAAGTTTTTTATTTATCTTGTAACGGCCTACACTTGCAAGGTCGTAACGCTTTGGATCAAAAAAGCGTGATTCTAATAAACTTTTTGCATTTTCTACAGTCGGTGGTTCTCCCGGACGTAGACGCTCATATATTTCTAGTAATGCTTTTTCTGTACTTTCTGTGTTGTCTTTCTCAAGTGTGTTACGTAAATATTCATTCTCACCAAATAAGTCGATGATTTCTTGATCAGAGCCAAACCCAAGCGCGCGCAAAAGAACCGTTACCGGTAATTTTCGAGTACGATCAATACGAACGTATACAACATCCTTCGCATCTGTTTCATATTCTAACCATGCACCACGGTTTGGTATTACCGTTGCAGTAAAGCCTCGTTTTCCATTTTTATCAACTTTACCACTGAAATAAACACTTGGTGAACGAACCAATTGAGAAACAATTACACGTTCTGCACCATTGATAACGAATGTACCTGTTTCTGTCATGAGTGGGAAGTCACCCATAAATACATCTTGATCTTTTACTTCACCAGTTTCTTTGTTAATTAAACGCACCTTAACTCGAAGTGGCGCTGAATAAGTAACATCTCTCTCCTTTGATTCTTCTACAGAATATTTTGGCTCACCTAAACTGTAATCAATGAACTCTAGAGATAGATTACCTGTAAAATCTTCAATTGGGGAAATATCCTGAAACATCTCCCTAAGACCCTCATCAAGAAACCACTGATAAGAAGAGGTTTGAATCTCAATAAGATTTGGTAATTCTAAAACTTCACTAATACGAGCATAACTTCTTCGTTGGCGGTGTCGTCCATACTGAACTAGTTGACCTATCAACCCATTCACCCCTCATATCAAGCGTTATTAATCTTGCTAATTTATAAATACTTACTAATTATTAAAGTCTACTTTGGAACTTTTATAATTAATAAGAATGTAAACCACAAATCAAAATGATAGGACACATAATGCAGCCTATCAATTTCCAAATCACTTCGACTTTATAAGCCTAACATGCACTCATTTTTTGTTTGTTAAAATGTCTTTAACTATGTAAGAAACGCCTTTTTTATAGACAAAAAGAAAAAGGGTTTCTACTAAGAAAACCACACTTTCAAAAACAAACTATTGATTTTATTAGTTTTTCCATACATACTATATTTATACATATATTTAATTTTTTAGTTATACATGGAAAAATTACATATCGGCATTATATAATGCTACCACACGAGAAATGAGCAGTCAATAAGTTTTTGTTTTTGTCAAGCGGATTTTTTCAAACTAATTAATCCGTACTGCCTTAATGATGTGATAGCCTTTTTTTCTTTCCACAATTTCTACCTCGTCAAAAACCGCTTCAAGCTTCTCAATTGCAGATGGAGCTCCTTGCTTCTTTTGGATCACAACCCAGAGTTCTCCTCCTGGGACTAGATACTGATAACTCTCTTCCAAAATATGATGAACAACTTTCTTCCCTGCACGAATTGGCGGGTTGGAAATAATCGCAGCAAAACCTCGTTTTTCTACATCTGTAAACAAATTACTTTGATGAATTTCCACATTGTTGATCTTATTCATTTCTGCGTTCTTTTTCGCAAGCTCAATCGCTCGCTCATTCACATCAATCATTTCAACTGAACGTTCATTATGTACTTTTGCTAGCGCAAGACCAATTGGCCCATACCCACAACCAACATCTAAAAACGGGCCATCCACTTCAGGAGCATGAAATTCTTCTATTAATAGCCTTGAACCAAAATCAACCTCGTTTTTTGAAAAAACTCCGCTATCACTTGTAAAAGAAAACGTATGTCCTTTTAAAACAAAAGCCTGAGTCTTTTGATTGCTTGATACAGTGGGTTTGCTAGTATAATAATGTTCGGTCATTTATGTATCTCCCAACATAAGAGTATACGTACAGTATACCCATCTCATTCCAAAAACAATATTAGTTTAAAAAAAGCTCGCTTTCATAGCGAGCTTTTTCTTACGTTCATTAGTTATTACTTAACTTCTACGCCAGCTCCAACTTCTTCAAGTTTAGCTTTAACTTCTTCAGCTTCTTCTTTAGAAACGCCTTCTTTGATTGGCTTTGGAGTGTTGTCAACAAGTTCTTTAGCTTCTTTTAAGCCAAGACCAGTGATTTCACGTACAACTTTGATAACTTTGATTTTTTGTGCACCAGCGTCTGCTAATACAACATCAAATTCAGTTTGCTCAGCAGCAGCTTCAGCACCGCCACCAGCAGCTACAGCTACAGGAGCAGCAGCAGTTACACCAAATTCTTCTTCGATTGCTTTTACTAGGTCGTTTAGTTCTAAAACAGTCATATTTTTAACTGCTTCAATGATTTGTTCTTTAGTCATTAGAAAATCCTCCTTAAATAATTATCCTATTTGTAATTCGAATTGTATTCTTGTTTTACAATTAAGCGCCTTGCTCTTCCTTTTGATCTGCAACTGCTTTAGTAGCAAGTGCAAGGTTACGGATTGGAGCTTGAAGTACACTAAGCAACATAGAAAGTAAACCTTCGCGTGATGGTAGATCAGCAAGAGCTTTAACTTCCTCAAGAGTTGCAATGTTTCCTTCGATAACACCCGCTTTAATTTCTAATGCTTCATGCTTTTTCGCAAAGTCATTAAGAATTTTAGCAGGAGCAACTACGTCTTCATTACTGAAAGCAATTGCGTTTGGTCCTGTTAATGCATCGTTTAATCCAGCAAGCTCAGCTTGTTCTGCAGCACGGCGAGTTAATGTGTTTTTGTACACTTTGAAATCAATGCCTGCCTCACGAAGTTGCTTACGTAGTTCTGTTACTTCTGCAACAGATAGACCGCGATAGTCTACAACTACAGTTGATTTACTTGCACGGAATTTGTCTGCAATTTCAGTTACGATTTGTTTCTTTTGTTCTACTGCATGACTCATTCTTCTACACCTCCTGTGAGTAATTTCAGACACTTGAAACCGTTCGGTGTTAGAGGGTGTTCAAAATGAACACGTATCTAGATTAAAAAACCTCTATGTCTGTAGACATAGAGGTAGTAATGATCAAGTTTATATACTACACCTCGGTAGGAAATTAAGCTTCGTAAAGCCCCTACTGTCTACGGTACAAATGCTATTCATTTGTTAACAACAAAATTTATTATATGAAATGCTTTCGCAAAAGTCAATATCCACTTTTTTCTAATTAGAATGTAGAAGCGTCAACTTTTACGCCAGGTCCCATTGTAGATGATACAGCAACGTTCTTCATGTAAGTACCTTTTGCTGCAGATGGTTTAACCTTAAGCATAGTTTCATAAATAGTAGTGAAGTTCTCAATTAGTTTTTGATCATCAAATGAGATCTTACCAATTGGAACATGAATGTTTGAAGACTTATCAATGCGGTATTCAACTTTACCAGCTTTGATTTCATTCACAGCTTTTGTTACATCAAAAGTAACAGTTCCTGTTTTAGGGTTTGGCATTAAACCTTTAGGTCCTAATACACGTCCAAGTTTACCAACTTCACCCATCATGTCAGGAGTAGCTACGATTACATCAAAGTCAAACCAACCTTGGTTGATCTTGTTGATGAACTCGCTATCGCCAACATAGTCAGCTCCAGCAGCTTCTGCTTCTTTTGCTTTTTCGCCTTTAGCGAAAACTAAAACACGTTGAGTCTTACCAGTACCGTTTGGTAGAACAACTGCACCACGAATTTGTTGGTCAGCTTTCTTAGGGTCAACTCCTAAACGGAACGCAACTTCAACAGTCGCATCAAATTTAGCTGTGTTTGTTTTCTTTACTAGTTCAATTGCTTCTGCAACTGAGTAAGCTTTTGTACGATCTACTAATTTAGCAGCTTCAACGTACTTTTTACCTCTTTTTGCCATTATAACTTCCTCCTCAATTGTGGTTTTAACGGAATAACCTCCCACGCCCGCAATCAGTATCATTTGTTATCATACTGACGCTAGACAGAACAAAGGTTGCGAACGAAAGAAATGAGATGTTCCATCCGCAACCCCTTGAAACATGTAACAGATAGGAATTAGTCTTCGATAACAATTCCCATGCTACGAGCAGTACCTTCAACCATACGCATTGCAGATTCAACATTCGCCGCATTTAAATCCGGCATTTTTGTTTCTGCAATCTCGCGTACTTTATCACGCTTAACTGTTGCAACTTTATTACGGTTAGGTTCACCTGAACCAGACTCAATTCCAGCCGCTTTCTTTAAAAGAACTGCAGCAGGAGGAGTTTTTGTAATAAATGTAAATGAACGATCTTCATAAACTGTAATTACAACAGGAATAATTAAACCAGCTTGTTCTGCTGTACGTGCATTGAACTCCTTACAGAATCCCATGATATTAACACCTGCTTGACCTAGTGCTGGTCCAACTGGTGGTGCTGGGTTTGCTTTCCCCGCAGGAATTTGTAATTTAACCTCTTTAATTACTTTTTTAGCCACGAGACACACCTCCTTAAAGTCCGTGATGTGGTAATAGGGGTTTACCCTCCCACTCATCTATTCTTTACATATCAATAAAGAACCTTATCATAGCCAGTCTCTATATTTAGAGACATACTGACCTATGCAATATTACCACTTTTCATTTGCAATATCAAGTTTTTCTTGATTAGATTTTTTCAATTTGTGTAAAGTCTAACTCAACTGGGGTTTCACGACCAAACATGTTAACAAGAACCTTTACCTTTTGTTTATCTACATCTAGATCCTCAATCGCACCAGTGAAGTTTGTAAATGGACCTTCTTTGACACGAACTGTTTCTTTTAATTCGAAATCAACTTCCATTGGTCTTTCATCCATTCCCATTCTCTTAAGGATGAACGTTACTTCTTCTGGTAAAAGTGGTGTAGGTTTTGAGCCTGAGCCAGCTGAACCAACGAATCCTGTAACACCAGGTGTATTACGTACGACATACCATGAATCATCAGTCATGATCAATTCGACTAACACATAACCTGGAAATACTTTCTTTTTAATGATTTTCTTTTTACCGTTCTTAATATCTGTCTCTTCGTCTTCTGGTACAACAACACGGAAGATTTTATCTTGCATACCCATTGACTCGACACGCTTTTCTAAGTTTGCTTTTACTTTGTTTTCATACCCTGAATACGTATGAACAACATACCAATTCTTTTCCATAAGTTAGGACTGCTTGTCCTTCCCTCCCTTTGTGCGATCAAGTTCCTTATTCCTATTTTGCAGACTCGGCCAATGAATTATGTTAGGAAACTAGCTTTCCTTATTCATTTTTTCAAATAGTTGAACGACCTAGACTTACACATAGTTTTCACATTTAATTTTTTGCAATTAAAAAAACCCGTACCCGGGCTTTTTCGTAAAAGATTCTTTATTCTCTATCCATCATTATACCATGAGTATACAGTGTTTATTCAAGTACTAAACGAATTAATTCGGAAATTCCTAGGTCAATCACGGCAAAAAACACAGATACAAAGATTACAGTTGTTAATGTAACAATTGTATAGCGTGTAAGTTCCTTTCTTTTTGGCCAGCTTGTTTTCTTCATTTCTCGAACTACTTCACGAAAAAACTTGGTTATGCGCTTCATCCATGTAACCTCCAACTTTATCAACACAGTCTGCGATCTATTTCGTTTCACGATGATTCGTGTGAGAATTGCAAGTCTTACAAAACTTCTTCATTTCAAGTCGTTCAGCTGAAGTGCTATTCTTCATAGTGGAATAGTTTCTACTTCCACATTCCACACAGGCTAAAATTACTTTTTTTCGCATTTTATCACCTACCATGTGAAAATGCTACTTGCATCCTATTTTATGAAAAAAGTCTCAATTTCCTTAAAAATGTAACATAGGCTTGATTTGAATGTCAATACCAGCCCCTACCTGTAAATAATGGTTGAAACGATTATTTATAGTTTAATTTCTTGAATTTCTAAATACCGTTCTAACTTACGCTTTACACGTTGGAGTGCATTATCGATTGACTTTACATGCCGGTTTAAATCCTCTGATATCTCCTGATAGGACCTTCCGTCCAAGTATAAGGACAATACCTTACGCTCCAAATCACTTAAGAGCTCTGCCATTTTTAATTCAATGTCATCAAACTTTTCCCTGTTGATGATTAATTCCTCAGGATCCAGGATTTTTGCTCCTGATATAACATCCATTAATGTACGGTCAGATTCTTCATCATATATCGGCTTGTCCAACGAAACATAAGAGTTAAGAGGAATATGCTTTTGTCTTGTCGCTGTTTTAATCGCAGTAATAATTTGACGTGTAATACATAGTTCCGCAAACGCTTTAAACGAAGAAAGCTTGTCCTCCTTAAAATCACGTATTGCCTTGTATAACCCGATCATGCCTTCCTGAACAATATCCTCACGATCTGCCCCAATTAAAAAATATGATCTGGCTTTAGCACGCACAAAATTTTTATACTTATTAATTAGATAGTCCAATGCCTCACTTTCTCCAGCATGGACCAATTCCACGACTTCCTCATCCTCTAGTCGGTCATAATATAACCTGTTGCCATAATCATCGAAGCTTGAACTCACACCGATCCCTCCGACCTACCTTAGAAGTTGTTTCCTACCAAAAATTGCAAAACGTAATGTTCATAAAATTCTTTATCTAGAAATATTATACAGGAGTGCTTTTCCAAGCGTCAACCGCTCATCGCTGTCCACGACGCCATTTTTCAAAAATTTCTGCCATTTCGTCAGAAAGTGGAATTTTTGAAACGCTTTTTTCTTGATAGGTTTTCTTTACATCCTTTTGAATTCCAGATTCCACGACTTCCATCTCGGTTAATAATTCTCTTGCTGATTTCCGTAAGGCCCCTTGTCCAAAAATTTGCCATTGCTCGGTATAATCCGAGGTGGCTACGTGGATTTGCGTTTTGATATTGCTTAATTGTTGCGCAAGCTTTTCGATTCGTTCATCGGCCGTTTCATTCTCACGGGTAAATATGACTTCTACCTTTCGGCTTTTCATTTTTGTTTCAATTCCCGGTACGAGGTGTGCATCAAATACGACAATCACCTTATATCCTGTATACGCCTGATATTCAGCCATTTTTTCAATTAATAAATCACGCGCCGCTGCAAAGTCCTTGGTTTTTAGAACACGTAATTCTGGCCATGCACCAATAATGTTGTAGCCATCTACCAGCAGGATATCCATTTGTTTTATTCTCCTAACGGATTCCGCTTACGATATACCTCATACATTAATAGACTTGCTGCAACTGAAGCATTTAAAGAGGTTACCTTTCCTTGCATTGGTAGTCTTAAAAGAAAATCGCACTTTTCCTTTACAAGGCGTCCCATGCCTTTGCCTTCACTGCCAATTACCAAGCCAATTGGCATTTTTCCATCGACATTCCGATAATCTTCTTTTCCTTTCGCATCTGTTCCAACAATCCATACACCACGGTCCTTTAATTCATCAATTGTTCTTGCTAAATTGGTTACACGCGCAACTGGTATATATTCAATCGCTCCCGTCGAAGCCTTCGCCACGGTTGCAGTTAATCCAACAGCTCTTCTTTTTGGGATAATAACCCCATGTGCTCCAACCGCATCTGCCGTACGAAGAATTGAACCAAGATTATGAGGATCCTCTAACTCGTCCAATAGTATGATAAATGGGGCTTCATTTCGTTTCTCGGCTAATGCTAAAATATCATCCACCTCTGCATACTCATACGCTGCTACCTGTGCAACAACCCCTTGGTGATTCCCTTCAACCATTTGGTCAATCTTTTTTTTCGGAACAAATTGAACCATTACATTTCCTTCTTTTGCAAGAGATGTAATCTGGTTCATTTGACCTCTATTCGAGCCTTCTGCTATCCAAATTTTATTAATATCCCGCTCTGATTTTAATGCTTCAATAACCGGGTTTTTCCCAATAATATAATCACTCGCCATTTCTTTTTCCTCCTTTCTTAAGATTCAATGATTCGAAACGCCTCTTCAATAATGGAATGAATTCTCTCTACATCATTTTGTAAAAAATGATAACCTAGTAAAGCTTCAAACGCGGTACTGTATCGGTATGTCTGGACATCTGTGTTTTTTGGGACGGTTCCACTCTTCGCATTGCGACCCCTTCTAACGACTCCTTGTTCCTCTTCTGAAAAAAACCCTTCCTCCAGCATCTTGTGAATCACAGCCGACTGGGCTTTAGCAGAAACATAATGTTTTGCCTGATTATGAAGTTGATTAGGTCTCACACTTCCCTTTTGCAAAAGGTAATGCCGTACATACATCTCATATACAGCATCACCCATATAAGCAAGAGCAAGACTATTTAATTGATGGCTATCAATTTGATTGTCTGATAAAAACATCATCATTTATCCTCTTTTCCATCTTGTCCCTTGAGGAGTGTCTTCAAGAATAATGTTCATAGCTTTTAGTTGATCACGGATTTGGTCAGATAGAGCAAAGTCACGGTCTTTACGCGCTTGGTTTCTCTTTGAGATTAATTCTTCGATTTCTTCATCAAGTAATTGTTCATCCTCAACTTTAAGCCCAAGCGTATCAAATAACACTTCGAACTCTTGTAAAAAGGCTTCGATCACTTTTTCCGACGTATTTTTTTCCTGCAAATAATAGTTCGCCTGTTTCGATAAATCGAACAAAACAGAAACAGCATTCGCTGTATTAAAATCATCATCCATCGCTACGATAAATTCGTTGCGAAAACCTTTGACTTTTTCTAACCAGTCATCATCATTCGTTGTTAAATTTGTACTACTTTCTAAACGATGCTTTAAATTTGAATAGGAAGTACGTAAACGTTCTAACGCATTTTTCGTGCTTTCCAGTAATTCAAGATTGTAGTTGATTGGATGACGATAATGAACAGATAACATGAAAAAGCGCAATACCTGTGGGTCAACGTCTTTAATAATATCGTGGACTAACACAAAGTTCCCAAGGGATTTAGACATTTTTTCATTATCAATATTAATATAGCCGTTATGCATCCAATAGTTTGCGAATGTCTTTTCATTTACTGCTTCTGATTGGGCAATTTCATTTTCGTGATGTGGGAATGCTAAGTCCTGACCACCTGCGTGAATATCAATGGTTTCACCCAAGTATTTTTTTGCCATCGCAGAGCATTCAATATGCCAGCCAGGGCGCCCATTGCCCCACGGACTTTCCCAGTATATTTCACCAGGCTTGGCACTTTTCCAGAGCACAAAATCAAGGGCATCCTGCTTCTTATCCCCAACTTCAATTCTTGCACCCACGCGGAGTTCATCAATGGATTGGTGTGAAAGCTTACCGTATTCTTTAAATTCCCTTGTACGGTAGTACACGTCACCTTCTGATTCATAGGCAAACCCTTTATCAATCAAGGCTTGGATGAAATCAATGATAATATCCATGTTTTCTGTAACCCTTGGGTGAACATCCGCCTTTTTGCATCCTAAAGCAGATACATCGTCATAATAGGCATTGATAAAACGCTCTGCAATGGTTGGCACTTCTTCTCCTAGTTCATTCGCCGCTTTGATTAATTTATCGTCAACATCTGTGAAGTTAGATACATAATGGACGTCATAGCCTCTAAATTCGAAATAGCGACGGACGGTATCAAAAACAATGGCAGGGCGTGCATTCCCGATATGGATGTAGTTATAAACGGTTGGACCGCACACATACATTTTTACCTTATTTTCCTCAAGGGGTATAAACTCTTCCTTCTTTCGTGTCAGTGTATTATATATGTGAATGGGCATTATCCTTTGCTCCTTCCTTTTTCTGTAATTCTTCTTTTAAGCTTTTTATTTCATTTTCTAGCTCTCTGATTTTATCTGAAACGGGATCTGGTAGATCTCGATGATTTAAATCCTTGGTATTTCTAACTTTGACGCCGTCTTGAATCACTACTCGACCTGGTATCCCGACAACTGTCGAATTCGGAGGAACATCTTGTAGAACAACCGAACCCGCTCCTACCTTTGAATTTTCTCCAATTGTAATGGATCCTAATACTTTTGCTCCGGATGCAATAAGGGCATTGTCCTTCACTGTAGGATGTCGCTTTCCTTTTTCTTTTCCTGTACCACCAAGTGTTACGCCCTGAAATACGGTCACATTATCTCCAATTTCACACGTCTCACCAATGACTACACCCATGCCATGGTCGATAAAAAAACGACGACCAATTTTAGCTCCAGGGTGAATTTCAATTCCCGTAAAAAAGCGACTAATTTGTGATACCGTTCTAGCCAAGAAAAACATCTTTCGTTTAAAAAGAAAATGCGCCACACGATGTGCCCAAATGGCATGCAATCCCGAATATGTTAAGATGACTTCAAAATGAGATCTTGCTGCCGGGTCCTGTTCAAATACAACCTCGATATCCTCTTTCATGCGTCTAAACACGTTCAACCCTCCTTATTAGAAAAGCGCAGGCGACTTGCTCAGCCCCGACAAGCACTGACAGAAGGCGTCTTTTGCCTTCAGAAGCGATTGGCTTGTGACCTCGAGGGGCTAGGCGCCGGAGCTAGACATTACCTTTTCCAAAATAAAAAGCGCCCCTGTGTAAAAACACAGAGACGCTATATTCACGCGGTTCCACTCTGTTTAGGCAATGAAAAGTCCATTACCTCAACTTAATCTCTTAACGGTGAGACGCCGCTTTTATCTACTACGATACCAATTCGATATCGGTTCGATAAAAGACTCAAAGGTGCATTTCAATAAGCATTTCCCTTAAACCACTTTCAGCCGGTGATGGTTCTCTCTGTTCGTATTTGCCGGAATAACAAATACTTTAAAGTAAATAACTTATTTACTCTCCTTATCAACACTTTTACAATATATAATTTGTTAACTATACTATATTACATTTTCAGCCAGATGTTAACTGATTAAACTTTTTAGGCGTGAAATTATTTTTTCTTTTCCTAAAAGGTGGATCGCTTGTGGTAGATCTGGTCCATGAAGCTGACCCGTTGCAGCTGCACGAATTGGCATGAAAAGGTTCTTTCCTTTTTGTCCTGTACCTTTTTGAACAGCTTTAATGGCTGCTTTAATTTCATCGGCACCAAACGTTTCAAGATTTTCAACCTCTTGTAAAAAGGCGTTTAATACTTCAGGAACTGTTTCTCCCGCAAGAACTTCCTTCGCATCTTCTTCAAGCGTGACCTCATCCTTAAAGAAAAGGTCGGTGAGTTCAACGATTTCTGCTCCATAGCTCATTTTTTCTTGATGGAGCGCAATTAAGTCACATACCCATTGCTTGTCTGTATCACTCAATGGCTCACTCAATCTACCCGCCTTGATTAAATGTGGCAGCGAAATCTCAACTAGGCGATCTAGTTCAATGTTCTTTATATATTGGTTGTTCATCCATGTAAGCTTTTGAGTATCAAATACAGCCGGTGATTTAGATAAACGGGCTGGATCAAAAATGTCAATAAACTCCGATTTTGTATGCAACTCTTCTTCCCCACCCGGTGACCAACCTAATAGCGTAATGAAGTTAAATAGAGCTTCTGGTAAGTATCCAAGTTCTTCATATTGCTCAATAAATTGAATAATAGATTCATCACGCTTGCTTAGCTTCTTATGGTTTTCGCCAACGATTAATGTCATATGTCCAAATGTTGGAATATCCCAGTTAAATGCCTCATACACCACCATTTGCTTAGGTGTATTTGAAATATGGTCTTCCCCACGCAAAACATGTGAAATTTCCATGAGGTGATCATCGATGGCTACCGCAAAATTATAAGTCGGAGTTCCATCTTTCTTTACGATTACATAATCGCCCATGCCTTCTGATTCAAAAGAAATTTCGCCTTTAACCATATCATGAAACGTGTAAACCTTGCCTTGTGGAATAATGATACGTATACTAGGCTGTCTTCCTTCATTTTGTAAGGCTTCCTGTTGGTCCCTCGTTAAGTGACGGCATTTGCCTGAATAGTGAGGTGTCTCACCACGTGCCATCTGTTCTTCACGTTCTTTTTCAATTTCTTCTTCCGTACAATAGCATTTATAAGCGAGTCCTTTTTCAAGAAGCTCTGTATAATACTTTTCATAAATCTCATTACGTTCTGATTGGCGGTATGGTCCGTGCTCACCACCCGCGTCTGGTCCTTCGTCCCAATCAATTCCAAGCCATTTTAAATATTTTAGCTGGCTTTCTTCGCCACCTTCAATATTTCGTTTCTTGTCTGTATCTTCAATACGAATGATGAATTTTCCATTTTGGTTTCGTGCGTATAAATAATTAAATAAGGCTGTTCTTGCGTTTCCAATATGTAAATGTCCAGTTGGACTTGGTGCATAGCGCACACGTACGTTATTTGACATATGTACCCTCCGTTACAACGCATAGTATCATCTGATATTTTAACACAATATTTATTAAACCAGAGAATTAGCTATCTACCTTTTGCAGTAGTATCGCGACTTGTGCCGCAATTCCTTCTCCGCGACCCGTAAAACCTAACTTTTCAGTGGTTGTTGCTTTCACATTTACCTGTGAAGGATCTGCTTCTAGTAACTCGGCAATCCTCGCTCTAATTTGTTCAATATACGGCGCCATTTTTGGCTTTTGAGCGATAATCGTGCAATCGATATTCCCAAGCTTATAGCCCTTTTCCTTCACCAAATTCCATACATGCTGTTGCAGTTTTGCTGAATCAGCATCCTTGAAGTTCGGGTCTGTATCTGGAAAATGCTTGCCTATGTCACCTTCACCAATCGCTCCAAGACAGGCATCTGAAACGGTGTGGAGTAATACATCTGCATCCGAATGTCCTAGCAATCCTTTTTCATATGGTATGGTAATTCCACCTATAATTAACGGTCGTCCTTCAACCAATTGGTGAACATCAAAGCCCTGTCCAATACGAAACATTGGTTTTCCCCCTTAATAAAGTTTTTCTAGCTTTTGCCGTGTTCCTAGCACTCTTTTGTTTAGCTTGTCCAGTTTTGTAAAATCGCTTCCGCAAAAACTAAGTCATCTTGAGTTGTTAGTTTGATATTCAAGTAATCGCCTTTAACAATATATACTTGTTTTGGGATTCTTTCAACGAGACTAGCTTCGTCTGTGCCTAGGAAATCTTCCTTTTGAGCCATCTCATGTGCTTCTTGTAAGATAGAAACATGAAAAGCTTGTGGGGTTTGAATGGCCCACAAGCTAGAACGTTCAACTGTTTCTTCTACATATAAATCACGAGAGGCGCGTTTAATTGTATCCTTTACGGGAACCGCAAGCACGGCTGCCCCTTTTTCTACCGCAACATTGACTAGCTCATGAACATACTTTTGTTTCAAAAACGGTCTCGCACCATCATGAACCAACACAATATCTGTGTTCCTCACTGCTTGTAAGCCATTGTAGACGCTGTACTGGCGCTCACTACCACCTTGAACAAAAGAAATAACCTTTTGGACGTTATATGTTTGCATCAACTCTTCAAAAATGGGCTGTTCATCCATATTAATCACTAAAATAATTCCCGTACACATTGGGTCATGTTCAAAAACTCGTAATGTATGAATAATAACTGGTATTGCTTGCAATTCAATGAATTGTTTATTCTTCCCTGCGTTCATTCGTTTTCCTTGTCCTGCCGCAGGAATAACAACCTGATAATTCACCCCGTAACGCCCCTAACACGATTCAATTATAATGCCTTTTCAAGCAATTTTGGTTTCGCGAAAATCATGCGTCCCGCTGATGTTTGTAAAACACTCGTTACAAGCACTTCAATGCGTTTTCCAATATAATCGCGACCTTCTTCGACCACAATCATCGTACCGTCATCTAAATAAGCGACACCTTGATTATGCTCTTTTCCATCCTTAATGACTTGAACGCTTAATTCTTCACCAGGTAATACCACAGGCTTCACCGCATTCGCAAGATCATTAATATTTAACACTGCTACATTTTGCAGCTCGCAAACTTTGTTTAAGTTAAAGTCATTGGTCACGACTACACCCATCGTTAATTTTGCAAGCTTCACTAACTTACTATCAACCTCTTGGATATCGTCAAAATCCCCTTCGTAGATTTCAACTTTAATCGCAAGTTCTTTTTGAATTCGGTTTAAAATATCCAGTCCTCTTCTACCGCGGTTTCGCTTTAATACATCTGAAGAATCTGCAATATGCTGAAGCTCCTCTAACACAAACCGTGGAATGACAATCGTTCCTTCAAGGAATCCAGTTTGGCATATATCTGCAATACGCCCATCAATAATAACACTTGTATCTAAAATTTTCAGTTTTTTGGCTTGTTGGTTTACTTCCTCTTCCTCCAAGCCCTTCTTTTTACCAGATCGGTTAATAGAAAATAAATTCACAAGTTCATCCCGCTTTTTAAAGCCAACTTGAAAACCTAAATATCCTAAAAGCAGGGTAATGAAAATAGGAAGCACTGTATTTACAACCGAAAATGAAATACGGTCTAATGGAATCACAATTAAAAATGCTACAATTAAACCAGAAATCAAGCCTAAGCTTCCAAATAAAACATCTGTAACAGGAGCCTTAATCAATGACTCTTCTAGCCATTTAATTAAACCTACGATATAATCTACCAACCAAAACGTAACAATAAATAATATAATAGCACCTAAAATCGCAAGCGTATATGAATTATTTAGATATGGAATATTGTCGATATTTAACAGCTTTAATACATCCGGTAGATAGACAATTCCAAGCATACCTCCGACGATTAGAAAAAAGAGCTGCACAATACGTTTTAACATTCCTTCACCTCCTCCTATTCATTATAATCACTTTATAATAATTGAAACCTACAATAAATAGCTTTTTTAAAATGTAAACAGAATGACATAGATGTGTAAAAACGCTACTCATATATTATTTTTAAATCCTAATAAAATTATAACTGCTTTGGTAAAAAAATATTTTTATTCGGCTTTTATAAAATATGGATGTCCACCTGTTTCACACTTACTATACGAATAAAGCAATAAAAATGTTTCATTTTCACTAGATTTTTTGACTCATTATTTTAGGTTATTTTCCTAATGTATGTTGGATGGCTTGCCTAATATCACTTACACCTATCACTTCTATTCCCTTTGGAATGGTCCAACCACCTAAATTACGCTCAGGAAGAATCACTCGCTTGAACCCAAGCTTTGCCGCTTCCTGGACCCGCTGCTCAATACGAGAAACACGTCTTACCTCTCCAGTTAACCCTACTTCGCCAATAATGACATCTGTTGGGTTCGTCGGCTGATCTCTAAAGCTAGAGGCAATGCTTAAGGCAACCGCCAGATCAATCGCTGGTTCGTCTAGCTTTACACCACCCGCGACCTTCAAATAAGCATCTTGATTTTGCAAAAGAAAACCTGCTCTTTTTTCTAATACAGCCATTAATAAAGAAACCCGGTTATGGTCTATTCCTGTTGCCATGCGGCGTGGATTTCCAAAACTAGATGGGGATATCAGTGCCTGAATTTCAACAAGTACTGGTCGTGTACCTTCCATAGATGCAACAACTGTTGACCCGGCAGCACCAGCAGAACGCTCCTCAAGAAATATTTCCGAAGGATTAGCAACTTCTTCTAGACCAGTTTCCTTCATCTCAAAAATGCCCATTTCATTCGTTGAACCAAAACGGTTTTTTACAGCACGTAAAATACGATACGTATGATGACGTTCCCCTTCAAAGTAAAGAACGGTATCCACCATATGTTCAAGCAAACGAGGACCTGCAATATTCCCCTCTTTCGTAACATGACCTACGATAAAAATAGCAATTCCATTTGTCTTCGCAATTCGCATTAGTTCCGCCGTACATTCACGCACCTGAGAAACACTACCGGGTGCCGAAGCAATGTCAGAGTGATAAATAGTCTGAATCGAATCGATTACGACAAACGATGGGTTTAACTCGGTAATTGTCTGGGAAATAAATTCAAGGTCCGTCTCTGCTAAAACATACAATTGATCGGAGGAAACGCCTAGACGGTCAGATCTTAACTTTGTTTGTTTGACCGATTCTTCTCCGGAAATATATAAAACTTTGCTTTGTTTGGCTATTTGAGAGGATACTTGTAATAGCAAGGTAGACTTCCCTATACCCGGGTCACCCCCAATTAAAACAAGTGAACCACGGACGATTCCGCCGCCAAGTACTCGATTAAATTCCTTGTTTGTCGTATACATTCTAGGTTCATTTTCTGACTCGATTGAAGTGATTGGTGAAGGCTTGCGCTGAACAGTGGGGCTTGAATGAGCAAAAGCACCTTTTCTAGCTGGTTTATGTAGGGTTTCTTCGACTAATGAATTCCATTCTCCACATCCAGGGCATTTCCCCATCCATTTTGGTGATTCATAGCCACAGGACTGACAGGTGAATTTCGTCTTTGTTTTTGCCATCGTCATTAATCCTTTCTTTATTAGAAAAGCGCAAGGAGCTCATCTTTAGGAGACAAGCACAAGATAATCGCCGACAGGAACGATTATCTTGTGAACTCGAGCCGATGGCACCTTGAGCTAGATATTTTCTAAAAAAAGAGGTATACATGAATCAATTATTGATGTATACCTCTTTTACATTTACGTCTTTTTATTTCACTGCTTCTTTTGTTACTTCGGTTTCTATCGTTTGGATTACGAATTCTTCGTTAACGTAGTCCATAACGATTTTCTTTCCTTTTTCTATATTACCGCGTAATAGTTCTTCAGACAAACGGTCTTCAATTTGTTTTTGAATGGCACGGCGTAATGGACGTGCTCCGTATTCTGGATCATATCCCTCTTCTGCAATTCGGTCTTTAGCCGCTTCTGTTAATTCAAGCTCAAACTCTTGCTCCTGCAGGCGTTTTGTTAACTGATCTACCATTAGGGTAACAATTTCCCTTAAATGCTTCTTCTCTAGTGAGTGGAAGACAATCGTTTCATCAATACGGTTAAGGAACTCCGGACGGAATGCTTTCTTTAACTCTTCCATTACCTTATCCTTCATGTTTCGATAATCTTGCTTCTCATCATCAAGTGCAAAGCCAACATATTTATTACGCTTTAGTGTGCTAGCTCCAACGTTTGATGTCATAATTAAAATCGTATTTCTAAAATCAACCGTACGGCCCTTAGAGTCTGTCAAACGCCCATCCTCTAGGACTTGAAGTAAAATATTGAACACATCTGGGTGTGCTTTTTCAATTTCATCTAAGAGGATAACAGAATACGGCTTACGGCGAACCTTTTCTGTTAATTGGCCTCCTTCTTCATAGCCTACATATCCTGGAGGTGAGCCTACCAATCTTGATGTTGAGTGCTTCTCCATGTACTCAGACATATCTACACGAATCATTGCATCTTCATCACCAAAAATGGATTCAGCTAAGGCACGCGCTAATTCTGTTTTTCCGACCCCTGTTGGTCCTAGGAATATGAATGAACCTGTTGGGCGCTTCGGATCCTTTAATCCAGCCCGTGAACGTCTTACAGCCTTAGAAACTGCCTTTACAGCCTCTTCTTGACCAATCACACGTGAATGAAGGATTTCCTCCATATTTAGTAATTTATCGGCTTCTGTCTGGGCTAGTTTTGATACAGGAACCCCAGTCCAGCTTGATACAACCATTGCAATATCATCGACTGTTACCTCAGAATTCTCTTGACCCTGTTTTTCTTTCCAGTTTTTCTTCGTTTCTTCTAACTGTTCACGAAGGCGTTGTTCGGAGTCACGTAAGGAAGCAGCTTTTTCAAATTCCTGACTTTGAACAGCTGCATCTTTTTCCTTACGCACCTCTTCAAGTTTTAGTTCAAGCTCCTTTAGATTTGGCGGAGCTGTATAAGAGCGAAGACGAACCTTTGAACCCGCCTCGTCAATCAAGTCAATAGCCTTATCCGGTAAAAAGCGATCGGAGATATAACGATCAGAAAGCTTAACCGCTTGGATGATTGATTCATCCGAGATGGATACTCTATGATGCGCCTCATAACGGTCACGTAATCCTTTTAAAATTAAAATGGACTCCTCTACCGTTGGTTCATCCACCTGGATTGGTTGGAAACGACGCTCTAAAGCAGCATCTTTTTCAATATACTTGCGATATTCATCTAATGTGGTTGCACCGATACATTGTAGTTCACCACGAGCTAGAGATGGCTTTAAAATATTTGAAGCATCAATTGCACCCTCTGCACCACCAGCACCGATTAGTGTATGAAGTTCATCAATGAACAGAATGATATTTCCTGCTTGGCGAATTTCATCCATAACCTTCTTCAACCGATCTTCAAATTCTCCACGGTATTTCGTACCTGCAACAACAGTACCCATATCAAGTGTCATCACACGTTTATCACGAAGTGTTTCTGGAACTTCATTGTTAATGATTTGCTGGGCTAATCCTTCAGCAATTGCTGTTTTACCTACACCAGGTTCCCCTATTAAAACAGGGTTGTTTTTCGTACGGCGGCTAAGCACTTCAATTACACGTTGAATCTCTTTACTACGTCCAATGACTGGATCAAGACTTCCTTCTCTTGCAATCGCCGTAAGATCACGAGCTAAACTGTCTAGGGTTGGTGTATTTGCATTAGCAGAACCACCGCCATGATGCCCTGATGATGACTCATTGCTTCCTAATAATTGTAAAACCTGTTGGCGAGCTTTATTGAGACTCACTCCAAGATTGTTTAATACTCTTGCAGCGACACCCTCGCCTTCACGAATTAATCCAAGTAGGATGTGCTCTGTTCCTACATAGGAGTGGCCAAGCTTACGAGCCTCATCCATTGACAACTCAATTACCTTTTTCGCACGTGGTGTGTAATGGATGGTCTGTGAACCTTCCTGACCACGGCCAATTAGGGCTTCTACTTCTTTTTGTATTTTTTCAGGTCCTAATCCAAGTGCAAGCAACGCCTTTGCGGCAATTCCTTCGCCTTCGCGTATAAGACCTAATAATACATGCTCAGTTCCAATATTGTTATGTCCCAATCGTACAGCTTCCTCTTGAGCTAACGCTAACACCTTTTGTGCACGCTCAGTAAATCTGCCAAACATCATAACCCATCACCCTCCATGTCAGTAGTCTTATTATTTTCTAGTTTTAATCTTTCTCGAATGATAGACGCCCTTCTGACGTCCCTTTCATTTGGCCTTAATGCCCCACCGGCATAGACCTGCAAGAATCCAGGTTGAGTTAAAATCATGAGTTCATTAAGAATGGTTCTTGATATATCTTTTATATAGCCAAGATCAATACCCAATCGAACATCTGACAAACACTTAGCTGCTTCTTTCGATTCAATGATCCTACTATTAGCTAAAACCCCATAGGAACGAAATACACGGTCCTCTAATTGTATGTTGGAAGTCTTCACAAGTGCTTCTCGAGCAGAGCGCTCTTGTGCAATTAACTGTGCAACTACACTCTTTAAGTCTTCCACAATATCTTCTTCTGTCTTTCCAAGCGTAATTTGGTTGGATATTTGAAAAATATTCCCTAACGCCTCGCTGCCCTCACCATAAATTCCTCTTACAACTAAACCGAGTTGATTGATTGCTGGAATAATACGACTCATTTGATGTGTAAGGATGAGTGCTGGAAGATGCATCATCACGGATGCTCTTAGTCCTGTTCCTACATTTGTTGGGCAACTTGTTAAGTATCCTCTAGTTTCATCAAATGCATAATCAACATGTTCCTCTATCCAATCATCGAGGTTGTTCGCAACCTGCAAAGCCTCTGATAATTGCAACCCTGGGAATAAACATTGTATTCGGATATGGTCCTCTTCATTAATCATGATGCTAATTTCTTCATTTTCAGATAAAAGACAAGCTCCTAACTGAGAATTTTCAGCTAAATGTGGACTTATCAAATGCTTTTCAACCAGTACCCTTTTTTCATTCGGCTGAAGCTCCATCATTTTTAATAATTCAAATTCCCCAATTGAGGGAAAACTCTTACCAGCAAAACCTTTATGAAAGACATCGACTATTTGTGCGGCCTCTTCATTTGAATAAACCGTTGAGAAAGGTACATTTTTCAGATTTCGAGCAAGTCTAATCCGTGAACTTAAGACAATATCTGAATCAGGACCTTCTTGACTCATCCAAGCACTCAAAGCTTGATTGATAAAATGCTCAAGTGACATTGATTAAACCTCCCCTTCTTTGTAACCACTCAGTTTCTTTTCTAGTTCTCTTACGTGGTCACGAACATCTGCAGCTTTTTCAAATTCCTCGGAAGATATATACTCCTGCATCTTTTGCTTAAGTTGTTCAATCTCTTTCCGAATATGGAATGAGCCTCCGATTCGTTTTGGAATTTTCCCTGTATGATGTGTATTGCCACTATGCAGACGTTTTAAAATTGGGGTGAGTTGTTTTTCAAAGGTTGGATAGCATTGCGAGCAGCCAAACCGACCTACCTTTGCAAATTGTTGAAAAGTCATTTTACAGTTCTCGCATTGTAAAACTTCATTTTTTTGAAATGCATGTTGCTGTGAACCTGTAAGTGGCTCAAACTGAAGAAGTCCTGCTAATAAGTTATCTATTGAAAAGCCAGATGTGCCTGGAAACATGAACATCTCACTTTTTTCTTGAGCACAATGTTCACAAATATGAACCTCTGTCTTTTCACCATTAATCACCTTTGTAAAATGAAATGTCGCAGGGCGTTGATTACATTCTTGGCATATCATGATAACACCTTCCTATTACCTTTTATCTATACATAAGGGATGTAAGCATGGCCTTTAACATTCTTGCTCTTAGTTCATCCCGATGTGGAAGCTCAATAAACAAGACAGAGCGGTCAATCACGCTTAACATGATCTTCGCCTCTCTTTTTGAGATTACTTCCTCCTCAATCAAGCGCAAAATGACATCCTCAGCACTTGTTTGCGAGATCCGTTTATCGATAAGGCGTACAAGCTGCTTAATCAGTTGAGAATCATCATTCGTTTTCACCCTCATAATCCGAATGTAGCCTCCGCCACCTCTTTTACTTTCCACCAAATAACCTCTCTCTAACGTAAACCTTGTATTTATCACATAATTAATTTGAGATGGGACACATTCAAATTTATCGGCAATCTCACTTCTTTTTATTTCAACTATAGCTCGATCACTTGTATCAAGAACACTTTTTAGATATTGTTCAATGATATCAGATATATTCCTCATTATGACCACACCTCACCTTGACTTTGACTATATTTGACTATAACTATAATATAAAATGACTGCACTAATTTTTCAACTGTTTCGCATGTGAAATTGAAAGTAGAAAAAGGCAATCATTTACCATTTAAATGGCTTTACTATCCTATACTTTCCAAACCCGGTACATCTCTAAACACCAAATCAAAAAATTTTTTGTACCATTTCCCGCTTAGACATTTCTTCATATAAGCGTAAACGTTCATTTTTACTTGCCACTTCCACATCAATTGTGTATTGGCAATTGTTTTCTACCTTATCCTTTGAATACTTAATATTAAAATCTTTCACCCTAAAACCATTATCCTTAAATAATTTTAAAATAGATGAAGATGAGGAAATATTCTCATGAATAATGATATGAACGACTTTTCGTTTTCTCGATTTAAAAAAGAACTCTTCAAATCGGTTTAGAAAAATCAAGCTCAATAATACAACAATTGTTGTTAATATGGCAGGAGCATACATCCCTAATCCAATTATTAATCCTAAGCCCGCAACAACCCAAATTGACGCTGCGGTAGTTAGCCCTCGAACCGTAGCATCCCTTACCAAAATAGTACCCGCACCCAAAAAGCCAATACCACTAATTACATATGAAGGGATTCGCGCCGGGTCAAAACGGACATTTGTACTCATCTCTAAATAAGGCTGAAACCCATAGATAGACATCAGCATCATTAAACAAGAACCAACTCCAACCAGTAAATGTGTACGGAAACCAGCAGGATGTTTATGTACCTCTCTCTCCAATCCAACTAACCCGCATAATAACGCGGCCATAAAAATGCGAAGTGACATCGTAAAAAATTCTTGAGTTTGGAACGATGCAAAAAATTGTGCCATGTCACATCCCCCCTGTTCTATAGACATAGACCTGTAAATTACTTATTCGATAGGAAATATAAAATCCCCTTTAATCTAAATAGAAAAAAGGTAGTGTTTTATCATTATACGAATCGTTCAAAACGTTTATGATTATCCAAATTACCTTTTTTAGAATAGTGTTTTAGTCATAAGACCTTAAACACTTTTTATCATAAACCATGCATTTAATAATATAGATCATTTTGAAATGTAAAATTTAACATTGATATATGAGGAGTTATTTTTTATATGATGAGGTATATTGGTATATGGTTATCGATTCGTATATATGCATGGGACTACGTGCAGATTGATAAACAATTATAGCGTTTGTGAGTTTGTGGGTTTGGGTATACCAGTTATCGTTTTGCGATTGGGTGATATACTGTTTATGCTGTTTGCGGGTTTAGCGCTTCCTAATTGTTTTCAGTTATTAAAAATGACAATCTAAAAAAGCTTGTGTATTGGCTTGTGTTACCTATTCCTTCATCAAACCATGAATTGGCACTTTTCGTTACCCTTTCCATCATCACAATTCCAAAAGTGGAATGTTTAATCCTTTTTCGTTACCACTTCCTTCTTCACAATCACAAAAGTGGAACGATTACGCCGTTTTCGTTACCTATTCACTTGGAATCAACCTCAAAACGGGAACGATTCAACACCCTTCGTTACTCTATCCTATATAACCATATAACAACTACTAAATAGGCACGTTTTGCTATCCCAACAATTCCACTCAAAAAACAATATAAAAAAAGACCAACCATATTGGCTGATCTTCTGTGTGCCTAGCGACGTCCTACTCTCACAGGGACAAAGTCCCAACTACCATCGGCGCTGAAGAGCTTAACTTCCGTGTTCGGTATGGGAACGGGTGTGACCTCTTCGCTATCGCCACTAGACTATGTTGAAGGATTCATTCCTTCAAAACTAGATAACGCTCCTACATTCATCATTTTGGTTAAGTCCTCGATCGATTAGTATCAGTCAGCTGCACATGTCACCATGCTTCCACCTCTGACCTATCAACCTCGTCATCTTCGAGGGATCTTACTAGTTTAACACTATGGGAAATCTCATC
>NZ_QUQV01000016.1 GCF_003400205.1 Bacillus sp. HNG
GTAATACATGAAAAACCTTCCAATATGGATGAGGAGGGTTATTTGGCATGCGCATTTTTAGTATATCATTAACTGTTTAATAATTTTACAGAAAAATATTGACATCCTATTAGCTGGTTTAGTTTAAGTAGAGGGAAAGTAAATGAATATAATCGATTGACTGGAAAATTCGACTAGGAAGTTATAGATGGATACTTTGGATGATTGTTTTATTATGCGGGGAATTAGTGGATCTGCAGTTGCTGGAAGCTAAATGGCGGAGGGATTCCTCTATCTATCCAGATTGATACATGACGATGAAACGTTTAGCTTCACGATTAGGAGCGTTTATTTGGGGATTCCTGTTGAGTTAAATAAGCAACTGAAAGCTGAGTTAATAGAAATAGCTGACGAAATGGAGAGGTTCTAGATAAATACACTAAAAACGTGCTTTTTAACGCGTAGTAATGTGAGGGTATATTAATTGTTCATTTATCGACTTGTAAAGGAATATAGAAAGCAATTTGAATTTAAGAATGTTTTATCTCGCAATATAAGAGCTAATAGGTGGATATTGTTATATCTTTTTTTTAGTCTAATTTTCCCTATAGCTATTGGTGTTTTGTTCTATTTAAAAGAGTTAATGATCATGCTTATAAGTGCTATTATCTATGTAATAATTCTTTATATTGGTGGAGAGCAACATAAGAAAAGGATGATTGAAGTACTACCGGTTAATTCACTGGGGTATAACGTGCAGCCTTTTAAAGAAATGCTAAGAAACAAGTTTAATATCACTACGGATGAACAACTTATAATACTAGATGAAATAATAAGAAGAGAGTTGTACTTAAGAGAATCGAATAGAAAATATCCATTTGCTGATATTGGAAAGCAATTATTTGTAGCTATACTTACTACAGGGCTACTCTCTTATGTGTTTTTAGAGATTAGGGCAGGTAATTTGGAAACCGCTACTAATTTATTTGCCATATATATTGTTTGTCTGACAGGAATATTAATGTTAGGTGGAATTATAAAACAGTTCAAGGACTTTGGTTCAAGTTCGAACCTGAATGATATTTCTTACCTAATACAGCTACTTCTTCTTGAAAACTCAATCAATAAAAATGAATGTGAAAGTGTCAACGATCAAGAAGATTACATAGGACTACCTCCAAGGAAAATGAGGTTAAATAAGAAAAAACTTTGATAGGTAAATAAGGTTGTAGATTAGTATTTCACCTATCGATTTGTTGGTTGTTAGGCACGACGTGATAGTTGAGGTAAATTTACATGTCGAAATTAAAGAAAACCAACATTAACATTAATATTAATATTAATGTTAATGTTGGTTTTTATCTTAGCCTTAGATAAAGAAAGGAGATACTCAAAACTTTTATAAAATAGGATGTGAATATCTCCTTATTGCTGTTACTGCACTTCTATATGGTTTTCGTAGCGATTCTGTTGTTCTGAACCATCAATAATAATGGGAGTATTAAGGGCTTTAGTCCGGCCAAGGATATATACTGAGCCTTTCTTTTTGCTTATAGTAAAGTTCAGCCAGCTTAATCCATTTTCCAATTATCCCCAAATTTGCTTCTTGCTCTGCTTTTGAAATCAGCAGATCCTCGAATTTCCCTACTGTTCCGTTTTCTTCTGCGATTATTACTTCAAATGACATTTCTTTAGACCTTTCAATAATAGTATATGCAATATAATGATAGCATAAACGCTACCATAAAAAAGATTTTTAAATTTAAGCGTATTTTTTAACAGGGTAATTAAATTACTTTATTAAATAATTTAAAAAAATATATGTTTTAGTATTTACTTTAATTTATTAATATGTTATCTTATTTTTAGATGGAGATGAAGCGAAGGAGTGTGGTAAAATGAAAACAGTTTTGATTGTTGGGGGTAGACGCAATAAAAGTTTTGAAAAGAAAGGTCATGAAAAACAATTTAGGATAATGCATCATCCAGCGCATGTAAAACAAAAGAAAAGTAAAAAATACTTTGAAAGCATGATAAAACAATCAGATTGTATTATTTTATACACCGATGCATGTTCACACCAGAATATGTGGGATATCCGTGAGTTATCTAAAAGCCATCAAAAGCCAATTGTCTATCCGAAAGGAACAGGGACTTCACAGGCATTACAATTAGCTAGAGAAGCTTTGGAAAAGAAGCAAATATGTTAGGATTTTTTTTATAACAACAAAATAAAGGTAATCAAATTACTTTATAAAATAATTGAAAAAGGAGATGTGAATGTGGATAAATCAGTAAGTAGTGTGTGGAGAGCCGCCGATGTATTGAGAGGATCAATGGATGTTAGAGCACAAAAAAGAATTATTGCCTCTTTAATTTTGCTAAAGGCTGCTGATAATCACCTTGAAAACGTGTATCTTCCTCCTCAAGCAAAGTGGAGTGAAATTATCTATCAAGGACACCCAATAAAAGACAAAATTCTAAGTGCGTTTTCAGAACTTGAGAACGGAAATGAAGATCTAAGGGGAGTTCTGTTATTCCCGGAAATATTGAACGTAGATGAAGAAACATTTCAGCGATTAATACCATTAATCAATCAAATAGATATTACACAAGGTATCTTAGCGGAAATACTTTTTGGTTTTGCCTCGGAAGAAGGAAAATTAGGAGGCGAGTTTATAACACCAAGATCACTTTCAGATTTGCTGCCTGCACTTCTTGATATAAATGGCGGTGATATCTATGATGGTACAGCTGGTGTTGCTCAACTTCTAATTGAAGCTGGTAAATATGCCAGTCAATATAACAGCAAATTTCATCTGTGGGGCCAAGAGATTAATAAAGATACTTGGGCTCTAGGAAAAATTAATTTAATGATTAGTAATGTTGAGCATAAGTTTGCACTGGGAGATACTCTTCTAGAGCCTGCTTTTACAAACGAAGGCAGATTAAGAAGATTTGATTATGTGGTCATGAATTTTCCATTTTCTTTAAAAGGATGGGGCCGAGAAAAGGCAGAGTATGATCTTTATAGACGTTTCTTGCATGGTATACCAAGTGAAGCAAATGCTGATATGGCATTTGTACAACACGCATTAGCGTCATTAAATGAAAAGGGTAAGGCAGCTGTTATAGTTACACATGGTACCTTATTCCGCGGAGGAGCTGACCGAAAAATAAGGGAAGCACTTATCCAGCAAGATGTAATTGAAGCTGTGATTGGTCTCCCAGCAAATCTCTTCTATTCTACAAACATTGCAGCTGCCATTCTTATCTTAAATAAAAACAAATCTCCTGAACGAAAGGGGAAAATACAGTTTATTAATGCGGAAAATAATTATGAAAGGATAAGGGGACAAAACGCCTTAAGAAAAGAAGATAAAGAAAAAATCCTTCATGCTTATCATAATACGGAACAAATTAAGCAGTTTAGCACAATTGTTGAAATTGATGATATTGAAGAAGGTAACCTTCATTTTGGACCATACTTTGATGTAGATGAAGTGGATAGTTTATTTGGACCCGTGCAGGTAAATAGAAAAATATATGAGAAATCAAACATAGAGAAAGTTGAACTTAGTGATTTAGTTGAAATGTTTAGAGGGATGAATACACCGCCTAAAAAAGACCTTGAAAAACACGGAGATTATTTATTAATTCAACTTGCAGATATACAAGACGGGAATATTCTTTTGGACCAACTCACTCCTATAGATTTGGATTCAAGAAAGGCAAGAAGTTATGAAGTGGAAGCAGGGGACATTATTTTATCAAGTAGGGGCGCTGTAATAAAAATTGCAGTTGTACCGCCTTCTGATAAAAAACTTATTCTATCTCATAATTTTATTGGTCTTCGGCCAAGGAATGGAGTAAATTCTTACTTCATAAAAGCATTTCTTGAAAGTCCTATTGGAACTTACTATATTTCCTCCAAGCAGAAAGGAACAGCTGTGGCTGTATTAAGTGTAAAGGATATTGAATCAATACCTGTTCCAAAAATCGATAAGGATACTCAAGAAAATTTAGGTGAAATGTTTGTAAGCGCTGATGAAGAACTAATTATGACCATAAATAAAGCCAAAGAAAAACACAACAATAGCTACTATAAGCTTTACGAACAAATAGGGTTAAACAAAGCATTTAAAGAAGTCGATAATACAAACTAGGATATTTGTAGTTTAATATTTGAATCAATTAGAACAACTATAGAAAAGTGAGGGACTTAGCATGGCTGATTTAAACTCAAAATTATTTAGTGCTGCAGACAACTTGCGGAGCAAGATGGACGCATCAGAATACAAAAATTACTTATTAGGATTAATCTTTTATAAGTATTTATCTGATAAGTTATTAGAAAAAGTTGTTGAAATAGCAGATGAATCACTTGAAGAATACAACACACAAGATAAACAAACTGATTTGTATAGGGATTTATTTGCTGATGCAGATATAAAAAATGATTTGATTGAAACCTTAAAGGATACATTGGGCTATGATATTGAACCAGAGTATTTATTCAATGTATTAACCAATCAGGCTAAACAAAATACGTTTCAACTGAATGACTTGAATAAAGCTTTTATTGATTTGTCTACAAAATATGATCAATTTAATGGATTGTTTGATGATGTGGATTTGAAATCAAAAAAACTTGGATCAGATGATCAACAGCGAAACATTACGATTACAGAAGTCCTGAAGAAATTAAATGATATCGATGTGATAGGACATAATGGAGATGTCATTGGTGATGCCTATGAGTTCTTAATTGGTCAATTTGCTTCAGAAGCTGGTAAGAAAGCTGGGGAATTCTATACACCTTCTGAAGTATCTGACATGATGGCTCGTATTGCTACAATTGGACAAGAAGACAAAAAATTGTTTAGCGTATATGACCCCACCATGGGATCAGGTTCCTTAATGTTAAATGTTCGAAAATATATAAACCATCCAGATAGTGTAAAGTACCATGGTCAAGAGCTAAATACAACAACCTATAATCTAGCGAAGATGAACTTAATCTTGCATGGCGTTGATAAGGAAGATATGCGTTTACGCAATGGGGATACATTGAATAAAGATTGGCCGACAGATGAGCCTTATACGTTTGATTCAGTCCTAATGAATCCACCATACTCTGCAAAATGGTCTGCAGATGATACGTTTTTAGATGATTCACGTTTCAATCGTTACGGAAAGTTAGCTCCAAAATCTTATGCAGACTTTGCTTTTCTATTACATGGATTCTATCATTTGAAAGATTCGGGAACAATGGCAATCGTCTTACCGCATGGGGTACTGTTCCGTAAAGCTGCAGAAGGTGTGATTCGCAAGAAATTGTTAGAAGATGGAAGTATTGATGCTATAATTGGCATGCCAGCAAACTTATTCTTTGGAACTTCGATTGAAACAACAGTCATAATCTTAAAGAAAAACCGTACCACTCGTGATGTTTTATTTATTGATGCAAGTAATGAGTTTACGAAAGGTAAGAACCAAAATAAACTTTCCAAAGAAAATATTGATAAAATCGTCGAAACGTATAAGAAGCGAGAAGACGTTGAGAAATATGCACATGTAGCAACCTTTGACGAAATCAAAGAGAATGATTTCAATTTGAATATCCCTCTATACGTAGATACCTTTGAGGAAGAAGAACTTGTTGATATGGCTTCAATTGGTTCAACAATTCAAGATATCCGGAAAGAAAAAGCAGAACTAGAAACTAGTCTGTATAACATGATTTCTTCGCTTCAATTTGGTGAAGAAAATACCGATTGGATCAAGGGTGCATTAGAGGTGTTTAATCGTGAAAAATAAACATATACCGGAAATTCGATTTCAAGGATTTACTGGTGACTGGAAACAGCATAAGTTGGAGGAAGGTACATTAAAGATTGGAGACGGTCTTCATGGTACACCTCAATACTCCCCCAATGGGAATATCGCTTTTATAAATGGGAATAACCTCCTTAATGGGAAAATTGTGATAAATAGTGAAACAAAATATGTAACTTCCGATTACCAGTCTAAAGATGATAAAGAATTAAATCAAAATACAATTCTAATGTCTATAAATGGAACAATAGGTAATTTAGCTTGGTATAACGGCGAAAAAGTCATGTTAGGAAAGAGTGCGGCTTATATTGAAGTATCATCTTTTGATAAACATTTTATGTATCAATTACTTCAAACACGTAAAATTAAAAATTATTTTCTAAAAAATTTAACAGGAACTACAATTAAAAATTTAGGATTAAAAACAATAAGAGAAACACCGACCTTAGTTCCAAAAATAGATGAGCAAAAAAAAATTGGTCAGTTCTTCAAACAACTTGATGACACTATCACTTTTTATCAGCATGAACTAGCCGCTCTCAAACAAACAAAACAGGGATTCTTACAAAAAATGTTTCCAAAAGAAGGGGAGTCTGTACCAGATGTTCGTTTCCCGGGATTTACAGGAGAGTGGGAACTACGTAAGTTAGGGGAGGTTGTCAATATTACTATGGGACAATCACCTAATGGAGAAAATTATACGGAAAATCCTGATGACCATATTTTAGTTCAAGGTAATGCAGATATTAAAAATGGTTGGGTTTCACCACGTATTTGGACTACGCAAATTACCAAAACTGCGGATAAAGGAGATATCATCATTAGTGTTCGTGCACCTGTTGGAGACGTTGGGAAAACACAATATGATGTTGTCCTTGGACGAGGAGTTGCGGGTATTAAAGGGAATGAGTTTATCTTTCAATATTTAAGTAAAATGAAATCAAATGGATTTTGGAAAAGATATAGTACAGGTTCTACCTTTGAATCAATTAATTCAAATGATTTGAAAGAAGCAATTATTAGCATACCTGAAGAAGCAGAACAAACTAAAATCGGCTCTTTCTTCAAACAACTAGACGACACTATCGCCCTTCATCAACGTGAATTGTATACCTTGAAAGAAACAAAAAAAGCATTTCTTCAAAAGATGTTTGTCTAAGCAATAAAAGGGAGGGAGAAACATGACAAAAATATCACATAATGATGAAGCAGAAGTGGAACGTCGTTTGATTGAAGTGTTGGGGGAAGGGTATAATCAGTGGAATTATCGTCCAGATTTAAAGTCGGAAGAAGACCTATGGAATAACCTACGTCAAAAGATTACGCAAAATAACTTATCAGAAATAGGGGAACATCCAATTACTGATAAAGAATTTGACAATATAAAAACAGAATTACTATTAAAAACACAAACCCCCTTTGAGGCAGCTAGATGGCTCAAAGGGGAAAATGGAATTGCTCGTATTACGATTGAACGTGAAAATGTTTCCCTAGGTTCAATGTCGTTGGTATTGTATTCCAATCAAGACATTGGTGGCGGAATCTCCACGTACGAAGTTGTTCATCAGATTGCAAAACAAAAGTCAAACGTTGATGGTCGTGATAGCCGATTTGACGTAACACTCTTAATCAATGGGTTACCAATTGTTCAAATTGAATTGAAACAGGTCAGTGCCAAAGATGGTGTATTCCAAGCCTTTAATCAAATCAAAAAATACGCAGAAGAAGGGATGTTTAGAAATAATATCTTTTCTACTCTTCAGTTATTTGTTATTTCTAATGAACAAACGACTCGCTATTTTGCCAATGCAATGCCAAAAGATATGCATAGGAAATTTATTTTTAGCTGGCGGACAACGGACAATCGAAAAGTAGAAAATCTCTATGAATTTGTGAAACAAGTCTTAAATATTCCAGATGCACATCGATTGATTGCCCATTATACAATTGTTAGTGAGGACCAAGACAACAAAGCTTTAATGGTGTTAAAACCGTATCAAATACATGCGATTGAAGCCTTATTTACTTCTGCTATGAAACATGAATCTGGTTATGTTTGGCACGCTACTGGTTCAGGAAAAACGTTGACAAGTTTTGTTTCTACGAAGTTATTAGCTCGTAAATCGGGCATAGATCGTACCATTATGCTCATAGACAGAAAAGACCTGGATAATCAAACAACCACTGAATTCACCAAATTTGCTTCCGAGTTTAATACAGGTATTTCCTCTGGCAATGCCAAGTCTAATAGCCTGATTGTTGGAACCGGTAGTGCGATGGAGTTAAGTGATACGCTGCTATCTGATACAAATTCGAATACAGTGATTATTACCACTCGTCAAAAATTAGAATCTGCCTTGCGCTATGCTCAAAAACTGGAAGAACAAAAAGGCACCCAGCGATTCAAGAAACTACTTGGGCAGCATATTGTCTTTATCGTGGATGAATGCCACCGTGCGTTGAGTGCAGAAGGGATGGAGGTGATTAAGGGGTTCTTTCCAAATTCAACATGGTTTGGTTTTACAGGTACACCGATATTCGATGTAAACAAGAAACAAGCGAAAGGTCGATTAGCACGTACCACTCATGATCAATATGGGGAAGTCTTGCACACCTATACCATTAAGAATGCGTTAGATGATGGAGCTGTTTTAGGGTTCCAAGTCGAACACGAAGATACAATTGAGCCAACTTCGTTAAAGAATTATATTTTTAATCTCCTCCGTCAAAATGAAAAATACGCCACTTTTAGTGATGATGAAATTAACAACCTTATCGATCAAATGGATGGAATGGAGAAGGAATCATACCTTGAACCATCTTCTTATGAAAGTGATGAACATATTCAAAAAGTCATTCATAAAATTTTTCGACCAGATAATGCTTATACTAAATTTGATTTCCAAAATGGTCGCCCACAAAAGTCTGCTATTTTAACAACAAGTTCCATTGATATGGCGAAACGTTATTATCAGGCAATCAAGGAAATGACCAAAGATCCAGAGTGGTTGACAAAAGAATTTGCTGGACAGCCGATTCGAACGGGTCGTACGATTGAAGATCCAGATTTCCCGCGGATTGCCATCACCTATTCGATACAAGAAAACGAAGGTAATTCCAAACAAATTCAAGATGAAATGAAAGATATTATCAAAAACTATAATGATTATTATCATACTGCTTGGTCAATAGAAGATATTGATAGATATAACGGTGATATCAACAATCGTCTAGCTCGTAAAAGAGCGGAATTCAAAGAATTTGGAAAGCAAATTGACCTTGTGATTGTTGTCGATCGCTTATTGACTGGATTTGATGCACCAACGATTCAAACATTATTTGTAGATCGAAATTTGAGTTATGCTAATTTAATCCAGGCGTTTTCTCGAACAAATCGTACTTATCCAGGAAAGACAAAGGGATTGATTGTGACATTCCGAAAACCTTTTACAATGGAACAAAATGTAAAGGATGCCACGAAGTTATATTCCCATGCACAAGAGGAGACAAATCTTGTTTATCCAACGTATGATGAATCGAAGAAACGTTTCAAAAAGGCACATAAAAAGCTCACAAAGTTAGTTCCAAATCCAATCGATATTAATGAGCACTCACCTCTTGAAACCCGAATTGAATTTGTAAAGGCTTTCCAAGAGTTGAACAACGCCTACGAAGCCTTAGTTACGTATGATAATTACAACGATGATATGGAGAAGTCAAAAGTACTTGAAGAACAGGTGAAGACTTTAGAAGAATATATTGGCGTATACAACACGGTTAAGGGTTCCCTAGTCGAGGTAAGGCCAGACGAAACGGTACCAGATTTCACAGACATTGAATTCTATGGAGAAAATACGATTAAGATTTATGATATTGACTCCACCTATATTGACCGACTATTAGAAACGTATTCGGCCAATAATCAGAATATCCGTGACGAAATTGAACAAGCACTCCAAAAATTGAAGAAATCAGAAATTGTTAAAGACGTATACCGTGCGATTTTAAACGCTATTGATACCAAAGAGGTAGAAATAGAAGACGATATTCTTGTTGTGAAACGACGCTTTTTTACAGGATTCTATAATAAAACGATTGAAGAGTTTGCAAATACTTGGTTTGTAGAAGAAAACGAGCTACATTTATCCGCAATTCAATATGTAATAGGAACAGACCCTATTCCGAATATCGGAGGAATCATTAACAGCAAGCAATTTGATAAGTATAAATCCGTACATCCAGATGCAAAACCACTAAAATACGGACCAGAGATGAAGCGTCAGTGGAGATGGACATTAGATGAATTCATAGTACCTTTGGGTGACGAGTTGAGATAAAATAGTTAAAGGTCAACTTCGAAACTGTAGTTGACCTTTACTGTATCTGAAAAAGCTTAATATTTTCTCACCTATTTACTCGAAATATTTGATATTTGAATCATTCACTTCCGTAATATTAGCCAAATACTTTGGAGTTTCTATGGTATAGTAATGGAAATTTGTATCGGCTATATTTTGTAATGTAATGTTTAGATCTATTGAACATCTTTTAGGACGATTATCAAAGAAATTCTTTTTTGGGAAAACTAACTTTACAGGTAATTTAAAATTGGTTTCTATATATCTCTTCCACATTTCTACATTCTTATCGTAATCTTTAATATATATCCAAATTTCATCTAAAGAATTTATTAAATCGAGGAAATACGGGTCTAAACAACCGTTTGGGAGTTTAATAATAGTAAGATATCTCCAGTAGATTAGGTTTTTTATAATATTGCTAATCTTTTTTTTGCTTATATTTTTATTTTCAAGAGATGACGCAAGCCAACAGATATTATCATATCTCCATAACTGTTCCTCTGAACCCTCCTCCTTATAGAACGATTCCCATCCCTTCCAACCTTTTGAAGATGAGAATTTACTTATTTCATTCCATAAATAAGTCTCGACTTCGGTCGGATCAGGAACCTCTGCAACTACAACAGGCACAGATATTTTGTTCAAATACAAAGCCAAGTCAATAATGTATTTCGATAAACTAACCTCAGGATAAGGAGACCATAAACCAATAGATTTATAATGGGCATTGATTGTATAGTGTCCCAAAATGGACTTCATTCTATCTTCGGCTTCTTCTTTTTTCATTTCATATACTTCTTTTTCAATATTTTGGTGCATTTCGTATTCCTCCTAATATATAATACGGATGATTTTGTAGAGCCTTATTTAAATAAAAAAACCTAAACAAATAAACCTCTAATAGGCCTCTGTTTAGGGGTGTCCCTCTGAATATGATGTTGAGTAGTACTATGCCGGTTACCAAAAGTAAGGTGTTGTATAATATTTTCCCTAATGTTTAGAGTAATTAAAAAACAATAAGTTATTTCCACAATAGTATTTTACTTTACACTCATTGAATTGAATTAAAATAGTGAAAAGTCTAATGGATTTACTTCTTTGAGCTTAATTCTAGCTGTTCGAAGCTTATTATCGATTTGAGCCAATTCATCCTTGAATTCAAGTGGAAAGTCTAAACTTGCAATATTGTCTAGAATTACAGGTTTCTGATGCGTGAAAAATAGAACCTTTTCGATCCCTGTGAAAGTTAGCTGCTCTACTTCTTTTTTCTCTTTGGCATTCTGAAGCCGAGATTTTATGAATTCGAGATAGGTTAGATATACTTTTGATTCATATTCGTTTGAAATAGTAGCGAACATTACTTTATAATCAATGTCACTGTATCCAATTCCATAAACCATTTTATTCGTCTTTGTATCGTGATACACATTAGCATATGGAAAATTTAGATTTTCCTTTAGAATCTTAGTAATGAAGTCTCGTGCCTCTTTATCAACCTTTTCTCTTTTTACCTCGAAGGTTAACGTTTCTTTCACTTTGTCCATGCTGGTTAAAATGAGATTAACTTTATCTAAATAAGGTTTCATCTCGTTAATAAATGCTGTTAGGATCGTACCCCAACGTCTCTTTATTCCGTGGTCCCTACGTTTTTCCTCTACTACGAAGATAATGCCGCAGGGAATAGGGATATCGTTTTCTTCCATTATTCTAAAGGCTTCACAGTAAGTTTTAAATTTCTCCCTGAGATGCAACCCATTTTCTGTTCCTCTGTCAATTTCAATCGCGAACGTTTTGTCAGTATCCATGATAGAAATCTCTGCATCTGGTCGATAACGCTTGATATTACCATTTATATTAAATTTGTGTGAAGCATACAGGTTAAGTCGACGATCAATTACATAGCCTGTATCACGGGGGATTTCAATAAAAAAATCAATTAGCGCTAAATGATGTGCAACTTGCTTTAGCGGTGGTACAAAAACCTCATATGGGATATCCCCAAAGGTTTTTTCTGAACCTGGTATATCTTTTAAGTCTTCTGAGTAAATAGAGTAATATTCAATCCAACCATTCCCTTTTTGACCTTCCTCAACATTAAACAAATGTAATGTCAATTCGTAGCCTTTCTGGGATAGATAATAGATTGAGCCCCTAGAGATATTCTCTTGAAGTTTTACAGACAGAACTAACCCCTGATTTTTTAGCTTCCGCAAGACATTATAAACTGATTTCTCTTCAGAAAGGGTAGGATTCAAGTAGACCATATTAGCAATCTGGTCTCCCCTCATGCCCCTGTAAAAATATAATTTTTCTAAAATTGTTTCCATATGGAATGTAAGATGTAAGTCAAAGTAATTCGACACTATATTTTCCTCCCTTTTTTAGTCGATTTTAGGACAATACTTTCTGACTTTTCCTAGCTCTATATACAACTACCTTTAAAGCACGCGATTTCAGCGAAAACGAATTAGTAATTAGTTTGGTAACGACGTTACTGAGTAATCAAATAAGTAATTCTTGTTTATTAAATGATTACTAGCAACAGGTGAAAGAAAAGTTTTCAATTTCGCTACCAGTTCGATGACTTCGCCTATTACATTACTCGTAGCTACTTTTCTTCCCACACACTGAACACTGAAATGTATAGCCATTTAACATTGAATTCTTTTTCATGAATTACCACCTTTTTATTTAGTTAAAATTTGTTTGTAAAATACTTTAGTGATTTGATTTATTTCACCCCAAAAATTAGAAAATAAAAAAACCGCTCAACAAATATGCCTACAAATATAGGTATATCGTTTAGCGGTTTTCGCTCTAATTATTAAATTAATCTATTAATTATACTATCTTTGATATTCAATACTGTCAACAAGCAAGTATCAAAAAGATGGCTTTATTTGAAATATCCCACATACCTATCGATATATTATAATAGAATACCAATGCCCGGTTATATATGAATCTGTATCAATTGGGCATTTTCTTAAAACACAGATTTCAAACAAACGTTTGTTTGACATTTCAACCTAATAATATTACGAAGTTATTAATTTAATCAATCGTTTGATTGAACTAATTTGTGAGGAAAAAAGGGCTCGCGTGTTAGACTGTTCTACTATTCATTTCATAGTCTAATATAGTTTGGACAGATTCTACGTGTGCATCTAGCATTTTATATTACTTTGAGGACTCCACTAAATTATCCATGTAAACTGTTACCGTCTGGGAATATTATTTATAGAATCTGAGATAAATAATTTGAAGATAAACCCCGCGTTAACGGTATTGCTTGTTGGATATACCCGGGTTATAAAAATTAGAACTTATAATAATATGTTTAAATAAATACATATATAAGGTTCATTTTTATACATAATTCAATATTTCAACAAAATTTATTCAATATGGAAAGGCTAGTTGTATTTATAATCTATTCCATCCAATGCTTTGGTCGTGGAGAGGATATCATTGAAAAGTTTCCGTTGACTAATATTACATACTGACCATATCCATCTTCATCAACATACCATGCCATTTTTGAAGCTAATGGAAGTGAAGCATTATGATTATGTACTGGATAAGGTGACTTATAAACGTTTTTTGCCCAACCTTGTGTTAGTGCTCCTTCATTAACAACCATAAATCTTTGTTTTGATTTATTGATAATCCAGCAACCCCATTCTTCTTTTGGATCTATGTACCATATTGCATCATTCCGATTGGATAGATAATCCGGGATAGATGGATAGGTCGATTTACTTTCATCAAATTTTACTCCCATTATTTCGAAGAATGTTGATTCATCACAACACTCCGATTCGAATTCATCTTCATGTAGACTAGTATTTCTTAAATCAGTATTTGCTGGTAGGGAATAATTCACAAAAACATCTTTTTGCTCTTTGTAAATCACATCTCCACATCTAAAGATAAGTGTAGGATTATCAGGATTTATGTTATTATGTATGCCACATTGTTCAGACAATGGATCGAATAGTTCACAATTGTTTCTGCAGGTGGGAATGCTGTTTTTATTTTTTGTATTATCAATCGCTAGTCTTAAAGCCATGTTATCTCACTAATCCTTTCTTCAACTATTAAACACTCGCATTCTAAGCATATTTTGAATTTTGTTCCCAGATCCTTGACACGACATCTTCATTTCCAATATTAAATAGCTTAATTTCGTTTACTAAACTATCGAATTCCTCTTTTGTCTGAGCGTTATTTATTTTATTCTTTAGATTTCTTTTTTGTAGAAAGTACAAATCCAATTCATGTTCTACATAATATTGAAAGTGTGCAAATTGCAAATAGGCTCTAAAATCCCTATCAAACCCACACCTAGCAGGATCAATAAATAATTCAAATTCATCAAATGGTATTTCCTTAAAGGTATGCTTGGTATGGTCAAAATAATTGATTTTATCCACCTTTGGATACTCTCTATCTCTGTCAAAAGGAGAGTTATTTAAATCGAGATAAAACTCTCTTTCCTTAGATTGGTAGTTAATTTCGCCCTTAAGCAACCATTTCTCACCAATAAACTTATCATTTTGATAAGGAAGTTGAGGTCTTGGTACCAATAAATAAATATCTCTTTCATAAGTTACTCCTAGCAAAAAGAAATAATCACCCATTGTAGGCAATCGGTTTAATCGATTTTTTGCATCCTCAAAGGATATAATATTGTCTTCCTTTACTCCTAAAGGGGCATTCATTATTTCTTTTGCTTTATCGTACTGGAATTTTTCATATAATTTTTCACATTCTTTCTCGCGTTGTCGAAGAATCTTGATCTTCTCTTCTTCAACGCCAGCAGTAATTAAGTAATCTATCACCTTTTTATTCTTCTTAAGGCGTTTTCGCTCCGCATAAGCTTCTGGGTTTTGTTTCTGCTCTTTTTTATCACCCATGAATGCTAGTAGTCTCACAATCCCATAGAGAGCCACAAACGGGAAGAAAATAAGGAAGAATGCTATAATAAGTAACCCTTGCCCAATTTTGCTTTGAGATACCATCATAACAATTGAAAATACCGCTAATAAGACAAAACCCACTATGATAAGGCAAATATAGAATAAGATAAATGCTACAAAAATACGAAATGCAGTCATGCTAGGAGAACCCTCATAGATTAATCCCGTTTTATTTAATAATGATACTATCCCTGATGCTTCAAAAATAGGTAGAATGTAGTCCCAAGCTGTTGCTATAACAATGGCTAGTGCAATTCCAACTAATCCCCATAAACCTGTTTGTTTTCCTCTGTAATATTGCATCGTAGCATCCGCAAAATGTAATAGTGTATTCATTTCATTGGCTCCTTAATAAATTTTCCCGTTATTACGCTTTTTTAGTTCAAAAAAATATGTAACAAACCGGATGCTAAAGCAATAACAGCCATGCAAACACATACTTTATCTAGTGTTTCTTTCTGTCTTTCGGTAAGAAATTGAAATAACATACTAACTTCCTCCTTTCGTAATGTTTCAGAATGTTCTGTATAATTATTGTAACAACTTAATTTCCGTTTGTCAATTTTTTCCAATTGATATATAATAGTTTTATATTAACATTCGCTATATTTTAGACATTATTATCTAACCCAAAAATGTTTAATAAAATGAGGGGGGATCAGGTATTTTATCAAGATGATTGAATGAAATTTTGAAGAACGTATATAAAATAAAGTCTTATTGATAGAAAGAATAAACAGTGGATAATACCGTTATAATTTTGGAAAGGGATGAAAGAGATGGATTTGGTTAACAAACTACATATAGTAGAGTTAAAACAAAAAATATTAAATATGGTTATCTCAATTCAAAGTGAGGATAATAATAGATATGGAAAGAAGCAGATTCTTAAAGATTTAAGTTATCTTATACAAGAACTTGATAACCTTGAAAAAGAACAGGGAACCCGACCTGTTTATAAAGAAGAGTTAGATAGAACCTTAACACATTCTGGACTTAAGGATGCAAAAGATGAAGAAATGCTTATACTACATAATTTTACGGAAGTGGAGAGAGAGGAATTTAATGATCTGAAAAAAGCCCTGACGGAGGCCTTAACAGAACAAGAGGTTAAATTCTATGAGAATAAAATTCATATTTTCTTAGATGAAGTAGAGAATCGCCAAAAAAGAGTACGACCCTGAATTATTCAAAGGTTGGATTTACCTTACAAGAAAAGAAAGCAGAAAACATAAATTAAAAGAGAAAAAGGGAATTCTAAGTGGATACCCTTTTTAATTGGAGAAGCCCATAGTAGGTTTACTAATAAAAAAACATGCAGAGTGATAGACCTCTGTATTAACATTAACGTTAATATTAACAAAATTATTAACATTAATGAAAATCTATATCTGTTAATGTGAAATTGTATCAATAGTAGACGTATATCCACCATCAAAAGTAAAACCAGCAACTCAAGAGCATCAGAATAACGTAGTAACATTTACACCTATTACCGAATTAGTTAAAGAGGGAGGAGGAATCGTACAAACTCTTGAAGTAGACAATATTATAAAAACAGGAGATACTGTTCATATAAATCAAGAAACCAATAATATTGAGGCAACTAAAATTTTTACGCCTTAGTCTTACTTGGGATAAAAAGTATAAAATTGATTGAAGATATTATTTATTTAATTATAGAAGTACAGTAAAAAGGGCCTATAGGTATACCAAACAATCCATCCTTTTTCTTTAACATTAATAACAAACATTATTCCGGTGGCTCCTGTACTAGGTAGTAACTTAGGGAATTGTAATTTTACAATCCATGAATAATCAGCGATTTCTTTACCGATAAATTTTTAGCCATTTTATAATATGCCTCATCATAATCTACTCCAATCAACGAAGGTAAGGTGGATATTTGTATATAATTCCACGTGTTATATAAATCATCAGGGTAAGCAATTGGTATTAATTCATTAAGTCTTTCTAAGAATTGCTCTTTACTGTTTAATGATGTTTTTACTATCATTTCAGTTTCAGGGCATTTTGGTTTTAAATAAGGTAACTCGGTTCTAGCTCTAACATCTAACGGTATTAAAGATAATAGAATAACTATTAAGAGTAATCTTTTCTTCAACATAAACACCTCTTATTATCCCTATGTTGTGACTTCTTGTTTATTTTTAGCAAAAAATCAGTTTTATAATATTTGAAAATGACTTTTTTCGTTTAAAGGAACCTTTTATTGAAATTTTTTTATAGTTACCGTAAAGATTTACTATGATTAAAAACATATATATCATAAGGAGACATTATTGTCTTGATCACTACCTGGGTCATGTTAGGTGAAAGGAATGTTACTAATGGATTTTGTTACCTTACATCAATGTTTTAGGGAAGAATCGGTTGATGACCCTATCCTAATAGAGTTCTTGCACAACTGGTTACCTAAAAAAGTAAAGTATTTAGCAAATGAAGTTGCTGTAGAAATGAATTCAAAGCTTAGAAACGATGATTTTGAAGAAATAACAGGAAAACTGGTTTTAGTAGTCATCGAAAAGATACAACTAATAGAACCAGGAATTCCTTTTCGGTCGTGGATTTGCCAAGCGGTAAAGTTGTTAACAAGGAATTTTATACGTAAAAAGAAAGCAATTTTAGTTGATACTTTAGATAATAATAATCAAATTTCTCTTCAATTAGAAAAGGTTAGAAGAGATTCTTCTTTATCGGAAACTCAATTAGAAAAATTATATGCTGCTGTTCAAGGATTACCGAGGAATCAATATCAAGCATTTGTTTTAAAGTATATTGAAGGATACAGTTCTAAAGAAGTGGCTGAAAAGCTTGGCTGCACAGTTAGTCAAGTGGACCAACGAAATTATAAAGCAAGACAAAAATTACAAACCTTACTTAGTAAATACTTTCCTGAATACAGAGAAATCAAATAGGATAAACCATAAAATTAAATAGCTCCTATCAAAGTTACTTTGATAGGAGCAAAATATAAATGGAGTGTCTATAATGAAAAATTCTAAAATGAATTTTGATGAAATACTAAATTCTAAAAACTTTATTAAAAAACCTCAATTATTTACAATAGATAATTTAAAAGATTATATAAATATGACGTCCCAAGAAAGAAAAGAGATTGTATCGTCTTTTTGTTCTGAAGAAGAAATAAATGAACTAATGAATAAGGACTATAATCTAGATAGTACGATGTTAATTCAATTTGCGTTAGAAGATTTTAATATGACTATTGATCAACTTAGTGACAAAACCAGGGTTAAAAAAGAAACTTTAAAGGAAATTGTTACAGGAAAACTACTTCCCTGGAAACTAAAAGTAGAAGAGATTTTACAAATTATCCATACATTAAATATTTCAATTGATGAATTCGTTAAAGGATTAAAAAATAAGACAATTATTGTTGATCCTAAGGACATAAATATATCTGGAATTCAATTGCCTAGAGCAAAAAATATGACTAAAAGAGAACAAAAAAGAGCAATGATTGATATGGAAAAACAAATTATTATTCAAGATGAAGAGAGGGAAAGAGAGAAGTTTATTCAGACTCTTAACAGTTTTGTTAATCGATAAATTTCTAATCTTACCCATAATGCTTGTTTGCTGACTTGAAACATTTTCTGAATATCGTTTAGAGGTACTCCCTTTTTGACTTGCTCAGTTAATAAATGTTGGGGGAGGAGAAGTGAACCTGCAAATTCATCAGCTTCCGGTTCAATAAATGGCTTGCCAGTCTCCGGATCTTCAAACTCCCAAGGTTTAATGTGATGTTTTAATACAAAGTGACCTAATTCATGAGCGATAGAAAAACGGCGTCTAAAAGGATTCTTTTGTAGGTTATTTACTGTGATTCTATAGTTGTTTGCATCAAGTTTAGCGTCAATATCAAGCTCGGTTGAAATTTCTCTAATTTCAAGACCAAGTTTATTTACCAAATCCTCAACGGGAATGGGTGGTTGGTAATTGTATTTTTGAATAAGTTCCTGTGTTACACGTTGAATATATTTTGTACGCATACTATTCACTCCTTCAATTAAATATTATCACATTATTTCAGCTACCTCGTTTTAGGTGGCTGAAATTTTTTTATAAAAAGAAAAGATATCACTACTGATAACACATATAAGAGATAGAAATACCTGTAACCCTAGATGACCGAGGGTTTTATTAAAGTCTTAGAAAGGAAGAGGTGGATTATGTTGCTCTATTCAGGCTTTCCTTAAGTAATGTACAAGATTTTTTATTTAAAATACTAAAAAAACACATAAGGAGCGATTTAAATGCCAAATATTAAACTGCAGGATGTCATGATTTTTGTGAATGGTACTTCTCGTTATAACAATAATGCCTTTGATACTGTGTTAGTTAAAACGCTTTTATATTCGGACGAGCCTATTCAAGAGGAATACTATGTACCGAGTGGTGTCACAGCAAACCCTGAGATTTTTAAAATACTAGATTTACAAGGATTAGAAATTACTCCATTCAAAGCAAGTACCCTTCTTGAAGGCACAGAGGATATACGAGAACAAGCATTAAATGGAAACCCAGCTGAAACCTTAAGTGATGCAGCGAAATTACTTTTGCTTTCGTTAATGAAAAAATCACAATTAGTTCCTGTGGCAGGTTCTAAAAACACGTACGAATTAACTTATGAATATAAGATTTTCCCGCAACAGTCAGATCCAAATAGTTATGAATTTGAAATTCGGGTTCCGTTTGATGGATTAGGAATTCATCCACAAGGGGGAAGGATAGAAGTAACTGCTGTTTTACCACGGATGGCCGAATTGGATGGTAATGCAACGAAGGGTGTAGATGAACAAGGAGTCGAGGTAAATGAAATTCCTTATCCAACTCCTAATGTGAATCGTAAAATTGTTACTTTTGCTTATCAAAAAGATCCTTTGTTTACTATCCGATATATTCATAAACAGGGCCTGCAAAATTAAGAAAAGAATCAATGGAAGAATCCCTTGGGTAATCACCATTGGGGATTTTTCCTTATTTTAAGGAGTTGAGCTTAACTAGTGGTTAATGCTTTAGTAGATTTAGTATTAAAAATACAACAAGACCCTGTTGAGGTTTTAACGTATTTATTCTTGGCAGGGCTATTCTTGTGGCTTTTTAAGGAATTCAAAAAAGTAATTGAGAATGAAATAAATGAAAAGAAACAGACAAATCAGAGGGAAATAGAAGCCTATGGGCGTTTAGAAAGTTATTTAATTCTATATCTTACTAACCCCAGTCAGGAGGTTTTTGAAAAGATAACTGAAAACATTGCACAAGCTTATCCTTATATGGATTCAATTGGGCATGAAAAATTACTTTCTGTTATTCAACAGGCTTCAGAAGAAAATATTAAGGATGTTCTGAAGTGGATAAATAGTAAAACAAAACGTCTAGTTAAACAAAACAACCGTGTAAAGGAAATTAGAATATCTGATCGAATTGAAACCTTAGGAACTATGATCTTTGTACCGCTGACATATTCGTTCTTTACAGGGCTTTTGATTGTATTCTTGGTAATTATCGCTCTTGCAGGAGAAGGAAATATTGAAATATATTTTGATGGAACACAATTTTTATTGTTATTTTTTCTTTGGTTATTACTTTTAGAGGATTTCATTACTCGAAATTTCAAATTTGAATGGAAGAAAATTATTGTGACAGCTGCATTTTCTATAATATTACTTTGGTTAGTTTTGAAAAACGGTTGGATTTATGTTGTCTTGTCTATCTTATTCATAATAATTTCTCTTTACGCTCTACTGAAGCAAAGAAATAAAGCGAAAAGCAAAACTGATTTGTAACCCTCTTCTTAACCAAGGTTTTACGTGTTTTAAATAAGAAAGTCCACTCTCTCATTGAATGAGAGTAGATCTTCAAACATTTGAATAAGTGACTTGTCCGAATATGCTTGCCGAAGGTCTATTTAGAGCGCTATCCAAGAGATTTGTAATCGTTTTACTCCAACCATTTCGAAAGGAGGTTTTGCCCTTTGATCGGTAAACCATTTTATAAGATATTCCTACTAAAATTCAAGTGCCCCTCGCTTGAAGTACTTATTTGGAAAGCAACATTAAAACCAATTCAAATATTAATGTTTTCTTAAGTTACCTTTTAGTTACTTATTTTTTCTCTTGGAATCAGCCTTTATTGATGTTGACAAAATAATTTTTTTGTTACATTAAATACTACATGTAGTATTATTATGTAATGTAAATAACTATATATTGATTAAGTGTTTAATAGATTGTATAATCAAAGTAGAGAAAAGGGGGGGATATTTTACCAGTAAAAATGTCATAGAAAGGTGGTGCCCATTGTGCCTAGAGGATTTAGTAAAGCAAGATTAAATAGTCAAATACGTATGGCTGAAAACAAAATAAAACGTGAATTAAAAAAAGCCGAACAAGACCTTAATAGAGAACTTTCAAAGATAGAAAGGCAAATAAAAAAGAGTTTCTAATGTGATTGCAGCACATAGAAACCCTAAACAAAAATATTTAATGACTATATAGTAACGTTTTTAATAAATAGGCTCTGTTAAGGTTTAATGTTGATAATAATTATAAAAAGGAACTTCCACAAATTGGGGAGTTCCATTTTAATAAGACATTTAATGGCTTAACACGGTCTTTTTTAAAAACTAACGTTTTTTAAGATAGAAGAGATTTATATATCTCTCCAATAATCCCTTCCAATTGATGAACGCCTAATTCTGCATTCGTCATAATAACGGCACCTTTTTCCAAGTGTGGATGTGCCACCATCATACATTGAAAACCTACTCCCCAACCGAGTGATGTTATTTCTAGTTCTTTTTCGGAGCCTTTAAGAAACACACCTAATCCAGTCCAGCTTTTACCTCTTTGCGGGGTTATCATTTCTTTTGCTAATCTTTCCGAAATACCCAGCTTACTTTCTCCTTTTACTGCATTCATTAACTCAAGAACTAATTCAGCTAAATCCAAGGAAGTTGTCCATAGTCCAGAAGCTGCTGGATAAGGATATATAGGATGTTTTCCATCTACTAATTCCCCGTTTTTGTTATGACCGCAAGAAAAGTTATCTCTATCCACTTCCGACATTGTTGTATTTAATTGGCTATTTTTCATTCCTAGTGGTTCAAATATGAACTCATTTACCACTTGATAAAACTGCTTTTTCATTACATCTTCTATTAGTTGCTGAATAATACAATAGCCTGCATCTGAATAATGGAATTCACTCTCTGGCACGAATTGAACCCCAATAGGAACCTTACAATAATGGGATTTTCCCTCTAACAATTCAACCATCGAAGGAAAACCTATATCTGGCTTTAGTTCTAAAAAACTACCTTCAGGATCCTTGATTCCAGATTGATGACTAAGCAAGTTTCTTAAAGTAACTTTTTTATTTTTTGTATATTCATTTTCAGGCACTTTCCAAGTAACAAGTCTTTCATTTACATTTTCATCTAAATCAAGATGCCCTTCTTCTAGTAACTTTATTGCTATTATTCCAGTTAAGAATTTACTAATGGAACACACACTAAAAATAGAATCATCATTTACCTTTCTATCACCATTAACTTCAAGGAAACCATAGTTTGCTGTTCCGCTGATTTGACCATCTTCGAACAATGCAATACTTAAACCGTTTACATTATAATGTTCCATTCGTTCTTCAATTTTGATATTTTTTAATTTCATTATTCTCCTCCTAGATAACTTTATAATGAAATTATAACACGAATGTACGTTCTGATGTATTTATTTGGAAACAAGAATTCTTATTCAAAAAAACTGCACCGTTAGTTGAACAAGAAATAATGTTTATATCGTGAATCTAGATAACCTTAGTGTATCATTTGTTTCCATATTTTGTATTAAATTCCCTTTAATCATCAGGTCATTTATAGTAACAGTATTTCTTTGATGTTGAATGGATTCTAACACTTGAAACCAAGCTAGGTAATTGTTCAGATATTTAGTTGCAACTCCATTAAAACGTTGTATCCATCCTTTAAGCCTACGGTGATAATTGTTAACATTCTGGATATGATATAGCCCCTTTGTACGAACCTTACCATCAGACTTGAATTGATAAATATTCATCCCTTTTTCAGCAGCATACGTTTTAAAGGCACGCCAAGAATCGGTACACAAAACATTTTCATTTGAAAGTTTGTGTCCGATAGCTTTGTCTAACTGCTCTTTTGTTAATCGACCCATTCCCAATGTCTGCGAAAAAGTCATCTTTTCACGGTCTCTCGCGACTAAAACACATACTTGTTCGTTGCTTATGCCCCGTTTCTTAGCGGAACCACCACGTTTGCGGGGTTTTCTGTCTCTAATCTTTCTTTGTCCTTTTTCAGAGTATAGGAAATAGGTCTCGTCCATTTCGACGATACCTTCAAAATTAGATATTTCCGTTTGCTTTAATGATGATAAGAGTTTGTGCCTCCAGTAGAACAATGTAACGTGAGTAACATTACCAAGTAATTCAGCAGATTTACGAAGAGAATATCCTTCTATCATACATTCAATGAATTTAATCCATTGATTTAGATGGCGTGTTCGATATAGAGCTGTATTTGTTAGGTCAGTAAATGTCTTTTTACACGCTTTACAGCGATAACGTTGCTTTTCAACTTCATCTCCATCAACACTCGTTGAATAGGTGCCATACCGAACTATGTGCTCTGATTCGCAATCAGGGCAATGATAACCACTCTTGTTTTTCCGTTCAGATATTTCTTGCAGTACAGTTCCTGTCGAGGAAGATGCAGTAAGAGCATCAATTAAATACTCTCGTAGTCGGTGTTTTTCTGCCGGATTTAGTTTTTGAATGGCTTTAATAATATCAGTTGCTTTCACGGTGATCACCACTTTTATATAGTTAAATCCATTATAGAACGTAGGTTCCTGTAAATCAAATATCAACAACAGCCTTTAACATAGCCAATAAATAAAGAAAAGAGGACTCATGTTCTCTTTTCCTAAAAAATATGAAAAGGGGTTATCGTATGGCAAAATCTAGCTCTCGAAAAACATCAAGTTCTAAACTTGCGACAAAAGCTTCAAAAGTGCTACAAAGCAAAAATTCAAGTAAGACAGCGAAAAGTCTTGCTGGCTCAGTATTAGCTCAGGCAAAAGCTAAATAAGGAGAGTAAATTATGATAAAGGTAGATTTTTCAGGATTTGAAGAACTCGAGCGCGAATTGAAAAAGATTGAGCAAAATCTTAAAAACATAGAAGGGGAAAATTCTATTCCGTTTACAGAGCTATTCCCATTTGAATTTATGAAAAAACACACTCAATTTTCTTCAATAGAAGATATGTTTAATGAATCACCATTTACAATAAATTCAGAAGAAGATTTTGCTGCTATAGATGAAGATGAATTGGACAACTTTATAAATAAGGCTACTGATTTTGACTCTTGGGGGAAAATGCAGGAAACAGCTGCAATTAATTGGGCTCAAAAGCAATTAGGTTTTTAATATAAGCATTGGGATAAGCTAAGGGTATGCTCCGCACCTTAGCTTATTTTCCGTACTTTACATATTCTTGCTCTAATAAAGCGAAATTACAACAAAGTCTCGAGAAAAAACTATGACCGTTTGCTACATCGTTATATAGTGACCGGGCTTTATTTTGTATATCATTTTGATGTTTGATGATATAACTGTATTCCTTGATTAATAACCTTTTGTAGTCATAATCTTCTTGGTTAAAATCGATTCGTGTAATTACTGTTGGTAGTATTGGAAACATATTATTTAATTTTAAAACAGCTAATTTTTCACTTTGATCTTTTCCATAAATTTTAACCAAAGATTTATTACGTACAGAATCGTGTGTTTCCGGTTTGTAGGAAGACAGTGGAGCAAAATAATTATGAATGCCTCCCATAGTAAGTACAATTCCTACATACGCTCGATCCCTGTTTTCATATCTATTGTGTTGAACTTTTGGTTCAACATTTCTTAAGAAATTAATGTAGTCATCACTTACCCTGTAAAATTGAAGCTTGTCCATCTGTAATATTTTCCCCTTTCCCCTACAAAAAAAGGATAGTGAAAATCACTACCCTTTTTGTTCATCATAAGGCAGATGAAACGCCAATTTATCGGTCACGCTTAATGGCGGTGAAACGCCAATTTTATCGGTCACGCTTAATGGCGGTGAAACGCCAACCGTGGGTAATTTCTTACCCCACATCTATATTCTTATTATATTCAACATTTTTTATTACGTCAACAGCACTTAAAACTTTGTTAATTATTGTTAACAAAAAAATTGCTTTTTTCCCTTATATTTTAGTCAGTTTAACAAACAATATACCTAATGAATATTATATTTATAATTTTGGTGCCTAGTTTTTCATTATAATACGACGTTCTGGATTCCTTTTAACGCATTGGGTGGTAATAAAATCAGCTTTTTGTTCAGAACAAAATTCATGGGTCTCTTACAATAATAATTTTTTTATAATGAGGCAACTTCTGTTTGAACTCATAGGTGGTTTCACTACAAACCAATTCCACTAGCTGCATTATCATCAAACAAGTTCGCCTTCTTAATATATCGCTGCAACGAATCGGACCGTTTATGCCTAGTCTGCTTCATAATCTGATGCTCAGCCTTTCCAGCCTTCGCAGCTGTACTACAAAATCCACTTCTTAAGCTATGAGCCCCATATCGATCTGGATCCAGTCCTACCTTTTCACAGCAACCTTTCACAATCAATCTCACTGATTGTGGAGTCAACCTTCCGAGGATATTGCTATGCCGATCCATTCGACGAAAAACCGGTCCTTCCGAAATGCCAGATGCAGCCAACCAATCTTCTAAACTACGAACGGGACATGTTAGTGGATTGCTTCCGTAAGGAAGCGCAACATCCTGTCCTTCTCCTTTTTGGTCCGTTTTACTTCTATTTAAGTGAAGAATCAATCCGTCGCGAGTGATTGAGATATTTTCGATGTCTAACTGGACTAATTCACTTCTTCGTAAAGCTCCGGCCCAACCTATCACTAACAAGGCGCGATTCCGTACACCGATTATTTTATTCTGAGGAATGGCCTGGACGACTTGCCGAAGATCCTCAAGCCAAAGCGCATCTTTTCCTTCTTCTTTGATCCCAATCTTTCGCTGAATCCCATCCCATACCCCTTTCACAAGAGCTGTTTTGGTAGGACTTGGATAACCTGCTGTTTTATGGCGCTGCGAGATGGCGGTCATTTTCCGTTTAATGGAGGAAGCTTTCAATGTTTTTCCTAAAAACGTGATGTAGTAGACGAGCGTTTCCGGGTTCGCTGGTAGCTCCTGTAATCCGTTTTTTTCACACCACTCGGAAAATTGAGTCCAATCGTTTCGATAGGCTCGTTTCGTATTTTCAGCTTTCGAGTTGGCCAAGTGATTTTTTGCTTCTTTCTGAAGCTCCAACATTTCAGTGGAAAGGGATGTTTCTTCCTGGACTTTCAATTCCAAACTCATGGATTTTTCTTCCTTTCTATGTATTGATAACGTGGTTTATGAATAGTTAGTATGATAGTTACATTGTACCTATTAAATGAAAACGCCGGTAGTCTCTTTTGAGAAATTTTCTTTTATATCCAATAAATAGTTTTGATTTGTTGATGAAACGACAGAAATCTATTTTATGCAAAAGGATAGGGAAATTTATTTTGAGGCTCTCGTTTATTGTGTAAAAATAAATATGAAGAACAAGAAAAAGACTTGGTCAGATAAAACCAAGCCTTTTTTCACGTTTATTCCTTATTTTCATCGTCCTGTTGATTTGAATTTGATGCAAGTTCTAGGATTAGACCTCCTAAAGCCAATACAGCAGGAGCCAATACAATTTGAAGTGTTTTTCCCCAAAAACGTGGATCTTTTAACATTTTCTAAATCCCCCTCTTGAGTTATAATAAAATTACAACTCGTTTTAATAATTATATAATAACATATTGTTATAAAAAAACAACAACAAGTTTTAATTTTTTTAAAACAAAAAGGAGAAGTGAAATGAATAATCCATATTCTTTGTTGCTAAAGGAGTATATTTCTCAATCTGGATTGAGTTTAACCGAAATAGAATATGAAATGAGGAAAAGAGGGTTAAGCAAGAATAAAGCATATTTAAGTAGCCTTCAAAATGGGAAAATGCCACCACCACCTTTAAATGTAACCCATGCTTTATGCGATATTACAGGTGGAGATCCTTTACGGTTATCCCTGACAGGGGTTCTAATGGAAATTTCTGAACAGGATTTCTTTTTAATAAATAAAGATAAGAATAAAGTTTCTAGTGCAGATGCGATTAAAGAAATTATTGTAACAACAATTGCGACATTAATGGATATTAACAAATATAAATTAAGTCGCCTATTTAGTGATTCATTTATTAAGAATGGTATAGAGTTAACTGAAGAAGACGCGTTAGAAGCGTTAACATATAATGATGCAAAAGAGGTCCTATACCAGATTATGGAGGGTATTTCTCTTAGTAAGATAATAAAAGAAGGTACAAAGTCATTGGAGGAGGAAGCAGAGGAAATAGTACAACACACAGCCAGGAACATAGAAATTAAATTTGAGGAAAAAGGTCAAACGGTATCTGGAATTTTAAAAGAAAAAACAACCATACTAGATGCAATTTATTTAGAAGATGAAGTAAGTGATGAGGAATTTGATTATATGTTACATTGTCTAGTGGTTTATCGTAAGCTTAACTTAAAACCCATTAAATAGTTAATAGGAGAGCAGCCTCTTAATAGCCTGCTCTCCTATTATATTGTTAAGAAATTAAAACTCACCTACGGAGCATTTGAATAAATAGAGAATGAGTTTTTGGATTAGCTTATTTTAGCTATTCCAATCAAACATGCATCCTGTACAAATGTCGTTTGCTACCACCCCACCCCATAACTGAACGATACGTCTGACCGTAGGATAGATTTACTGCAAATCCAATCCCAGAATCTCTAACCTCAAATTCAAATTCATTTTCAGAGATTGGTTTCTCCCATTCAACAAGTAATTCTCTTAAGTTGCCTTGCGGGTTCATATCAACCGCAAAAACCTAATAACTGTTTAGAATTAGTAAATGCATAAGAATCCCAGTTGTAGTTAATTTACAACGTCCAGCTTTGTTTATACCCATCGTGCTTGTTATTGCATAGTCCCGACTTCATTCTTCCAACGTTGTTTTCTTCTTTTCTTCCAAAGTTTTTGTTTACTTAATACTATTTTTTCGAAAACTGACTAGCACAATCCTATGACTTCATTGTAATAGGATTTTAGGAATTCATAATTCAACATAATTTATCTTATGTTGAATTTCCTATTGCGTTTTTTTCAATCCAATCCCCTGGTATATATGGAGAAAAAAAGAATGCAAAAAAAATTAAAAAATGTTGCGAACACGAAAAAAAATTCGTTATTGCTTTTCGTCTTACTCGTCTATGTTATCCGTATAATTTTAGTATGGTATTCGTATAGTTTGTACGAATGCTAGAGCAAGTACAACACGAATGTCATTTCATGACAATGCACAAATAGACGAATGCTAACGCATTTGATATTGCATTATTATTCGTGTACATTTGTATTAATTATAAAACGAGAAGGGGCATTCATTATGGCGCACAGATTCAGGCTAACTTCCTTATTATCCGACTCAGATAGAAATGACCAAGCATTGAAAGGCTACTATAAGAGTTGGAAAGAACTTAATCAAAAATCCAAGTCTTCTTTTACTGCAATAGATAATACATTTTTTACAAATAAGATTCTGCGGGATTTAGAACCAGGCCCGTTAAAGCTATATTTATTCTTCTCTCATGTTGCTAGTAACGATTATGGTCACAGTTGGCACAGCATTCAATCTATTGCCGATTACTTTGGTGCACAAACAAGAACTATTGATAATTGGATAAAGGGGTTAATTGATAAGGATTTGATCTATAGAGCTCCGAAAGGGAGTAAGTCACACCACACTTATCTCATCCCTTTCAGCGATACATTAATCACTCATCCATCTCCGAAGAACCGAGATGAAGATAGTCCAGAGTTACTTGAGGATCTCATTTCAAAGATAAGAGATCTTGAATTTTTATATGGTGAAATCATTGGAGTGTATCATTTGTTTCAATGGACAAGCCAAAAAGGAAAACAGGTGAGTCGAGATGCCAGTACGCAAATGTTACTTATTATCACCAAACGGAAAAATGATGTTTTGATTGGTCACATTCATACGCTTAGAAAATCAAATCATCTTAGTGTAAGTGAGTTAGATATTGAGGAGCAGAGTATTTTTACTAGTCCATTTCTATTTAACGGACAGAATGTCATGGGTATTGCATTAACTCCTTTTCCATCATTAAAAACCAGAGCATCTATAAAGGATACAATTAATTTAGTTAAAGAGTTATCTACTATCGAAGAATGGGTGCTACAAGACCGTCAGCATCTCAATTATGGAATTAAGGATGAAATCCTCCCAGTTATCGATGAAGAAAACGACGAAAATGTTGATGATGAAGAAAAAGAAAATGTTGAAGATGTAGATGAAGATGAATAAAATCAAGAGATAACCAAGGGGGATTTTTATTATGAGTAAAAAACCAAGAAAAATAGGTGTATTAGATGAAGTAGTTGTTACAGTATTAAATTTATCACTTGAACCCAATACCCCTATCTATATTTCAGATACCAATATCGAACATATGAAGGATGAGCACCCTGAAGACTTTGAAAAATATGGAGACAAAATAAGTGACATTCTGTCAGAACCTGATTATATTGCTGAACATCCTAATAACGGATCGATTCAATATATAAAGGTATTCATTGACGAAGAAACTCAAGAACGGGTATTAGTTGCTGTTCGTTCGAGTAAGAGAGGTATCTTGTTCGCCCGCTCTTTATTTGTTATGTCCGATGCCAAAATCAAAAGCTATGAAAAAAGAGGAGCCTTCAAAGAATATAAAAAAGAGGAATAAAAAAGACCATAACACGAATGCTATGGTCTCTTCAGTAAGAATTTAGGTGGGGTGACACTCCCACATCTCCATCGAGGGCGACGGCTGCCTGTTCCGTCCTCAGAAATTCTTACATGGTTTATATTATGTTTTCTATAATGTAAGTATACAGAAAAACTTGTCCGGATTCAAGTGCCAAAAAAATAGGGCCGAGTTCTAATAGCTTTTTGGTTGGTTAAGCCACTTGAAAAACTCGTCTCTATTTACTCTTTTTAACCTTCCAATCCTAATCAATGGAAAATCCTTCCTCTCCATTAACTCATACGCAACTCGTGTTGACACACCAACAATTTCAGCAACATGATCAGCTGTCAAAACAAATGGATATTTTTCATTATCCAGGTTTGAATTCATTCTATTCATTGATTCTTCGTTTGGCACTGCGACTTGAACCGAATAAAACATCATCACCCCTTCACCTATAAGTTTTGTCTTCTCCTTGCAATTAGGACAATATATGTTAACCAATTCCCTATCTACGCCAAACATTACAGTACATCTAGGACATTTATAAGCCTTTATTCCATCAAATTTTTCTTATGTTGTTGGTTTGCTTTTTTCTTTCGGTTAGCAAGAGAAAAATGGTTGATATTATATCACAAACAAATTTAATTTCAAATAGACAACTGATTATACAAAAAAAATTTAGTTGCTATTTGCTATTAGAAATTTATAATGTACAATCTCTCATAAAGTTGAATTTATTTAACTTAATAGCATGTCCCAATGGATAATTTTTATACATGAAGGAAATACTAAAAATATAATTGTTCGAATTATAATCATTAAATTTGAACGTTTAATTTTTTCGTATTTTGTTTAGTATATGGACATCGGAAGGAGTGATACGCATGTAAAAAAAAGTCAAGGTAAAGTAATTAAACTAAATACGGGGAGGGACACTTCAATGGAGAGTAGTATCGGAGTCTTATTCGTTGGGATTTTGACAGGATTAATTGCAAACTACATTTGGAGCAAGTTACAGACAAAAAGAAAAAAGAGAATGATTAAAATAAATATAACCATCCTCTTCTAGAAAAAGAAAAATATATTGTTGAAGTCCTTGTATGCCAGTACAGGGGCTTCCCTTATCCACTATTATAGATTAAAACAACCAAAATTATAAATGAAAAAAGATTAAGTTATAGAAGTACGACCTGTCATATTACTTTTTTAATTCTTCGAGATACTGTTCTAGTGCTTCTTCAATCAATATATATATATTTCTCTCTTGTAATAATGACTGCATCTTTAATTCTTTATGTAAATCTGTACGCAAATCAAACGAAACACGCTTTCTTTCAATCTTCTTTTCTTCCTTTCTTGGAACGTTTATTTCTTCTTTGTTTTCTTCATTCCCAACTTCTTCATTTAATGCCATTGTTGGGCTAATTTGTTTTTGACTTCTCATTTTATTTTTAATGTCATTCACCTTTGACACGGCTCAACAACTCCTTATAAAAATCCTCGTATTGTTCTAATGCTTGTCTTATTTCAGCATTCTGATTAAATCCATACAATGCTAAACGTCCGGTAGGAGCTCTCCTTGTAATAATCGTATTAAATACTTCTTCCGGATAATCTTCTGCAATTAATTCATTAAATGCTTTCGCATCACTTCTACGTACATCGTTCATTGTTCTTAAGATACCTAAAACTTCTACATCTTTTTCTCCAAACTCACGAGCTCCTTCTACTGTATCCATGAAATTAGGCACTGCAGAATAACACCAATTTGAACACTCAAACATCACTACTACGTAATCGCTGGAGCATAATGCATTAGTCGTTTGTTCGCTTAATGAAGGTGGTGTATCTATTACAATGAAATCATAGTCGTCACTGACTTGTTCAAGAGTTTCGTCCAATATTAAACTTGGACTTCCTTTAAAGGGAATGTTTTCTCCTTGATACGTCTTACCTGTATAGATCCATCTTTGGAATGTAGCAAGAAAGTTATTCGCCGCGAGCAAGTCTAACTTTTCATTTATCGGATATATGTATTCTCTTACGTTGTTATGTTGCATTGCTTCTAATACAGATTTGCCTAGAAAGTCGTTAGAAGGTTTTTCAGCCAGCAATTCAGTTAAGTTACCTTGTGAGTCCATATCAACCGCTAGCACCTTATAACCGTCTCTGCTTAGTAAATGCGCAAGAATTCCAGTTGTAGTTGATTTACCGCAACCACCTTTTTGAATTCCCATTGTAATAGTAATTGCCATATCTATGCCTCCAATCTTCCAACGTTGTTTTCTTCGTATCTTCTTATGTTTCTTGCTTCGGATATCACTAACACCATTTTAACTGTTTTCGATATAGTTGAAAACCACCACCACGACAAATTTTTAAAACCTCGATAATGGTTACAAATAAAAAAAGAGACTATTTTAATTAATAGTCTCAAATAACGTAGCTTCAATATTTCTTTGTTTTATTTCATCCAATAGTAATTCTAAGAAGGAGTTTTCTAGTTGTTTTCGGGTAGCCAGCAAATACACTCCAATTAATTCTTCATTAGACAATGTATTGAATCCCATTCCAATCTCCCCTATATTTAGTAATCCGAAATACCTTAACTAAAGTAGCAAAATACGGAGATGTTTTCAACTGCTTTACAAAGAATTAACGAAATAAACTAGTTTGTTTCTTCTAACTGTGTTTCCCACCCCTCATTCTTCTTCCTTTCCTCGAGTATTTTCTTTTCAATTCTCGGTAATGCAGTTTGTTCAAAAAACTTAATCATTTGCTTCATTAGTTCATCTGTTGGTTGATTCATTCTTTTTCCCCTTTTGTCCCTTGATCGCATGACGAATAAATATTTTTCTAAGTAAAACATACGCTTCTTTTTCTAACTCACCAGATAACCACCTTGGCCCCGGTACTATTTTTACATTCATCTTTTTACCTCTTCTCATTATCTATTAAAGAAAGGGATACGATTTCCGTACCCTAATTCACTGTTATTTTAATAGTTCCGTTGTTTGTTGTCGCCTTGATTGGTTCGGGTACTCGTTCCCCTTTTGGCTTTAACGTATGAAGGAAATGGGTAAAGGATTGCGCCTGCAGCACATTAAACGGGTATTGTCCATCCACTGCATAACGTTGTTCGGAGATTATTAACACATGAGGGAATATATTCTTCCCAGATGGTGTTACCCAACTATCATCACGAATGTTACTTGTATATAGATTCAAGTATCGGTTTAATTTCTCTGACATTTGCTTTTCGCTGTATATTGTCTTTTGTACTTCAATAAAGAAAGGTGCCTTTCGGTAAATGGCGAATATATCTGGTTCAACTGTTCCCTTTTCACCGTATTTAGGTTCAACCAGGAAAGTATCAACTGCACCTTGCTTTATCATTTCCTTATACACGTTAAGGATTGCTAAGAAATGGCCTATTTTCGCGCTATTCTTTTTCATGTTCACATCGGGGCCAAAGTATACATAAGGCACGAACGCGGTAGAACGCTGTATATGTCCATCCCTCAACAACCTTAACAGCACGTTATTAGCTGCATACGAGGGATTCTTTAACCCTTGAAAGTGTAGTTCTGCAATCGAATCACGATCCATGCAACGAAATTTATTCAAGTCCTCGATAATGGCCTTGTCACGCTTCGTCAATCGCATCAAAGAACACATCCTTTTCAGTAAGTTCTGTGGTGTCGTTTAAACCGACATCATCTTTTGTTTCTTTCTCATTCTCGTTTATTTCGGTTTCTACGCTGTTTTCTTGTTTCTTTGACTTATACCCCTCTAAAAGCTTTTTCGCTTTGTTTTCGTCTAAATACGGGGCTTGAATCTCGGTTAATGTGTCCCGCTTCAATAGGAATCTACCCGGAGTATCTTTACTTATCTTGTCGCTACCTGGCGTACCGATAATCTTTGCGTTCGATAGGTCGGTAGTGCGAAACCCCATTCGAACGGTTAATAACGAACGTACTTTTGTGTCCAGTATGTCATGGGAAGGCCTTTGCAAAGAAAGAATGTTGTAAATGCCAAGCGCCCTCCCTAATGAATCGATTTGTACTAGCATCTTTTTAATGTCCTTGTTATCCATTACCATTACAATTTCATCAATAGCAAGAACGATATAAGGAACGCGCTTGTTTTTCGGCAGATCGTCAACGTGCATTACTCCCGCTTTATTTAACAGCTTGCTGCGCTTTACCATTTCCGTATAAACCTTACCTAACATCCTCTCTAATTCCTCAGGGAAAACAGATACTTCCTTTACGTGATCTACTCCCCTAAACAAATGAAACTCACTCATTTTCAGGTCGCCTAGATACAAATGTAGTTCCTGTGGGCTTTTAGTTTGAATTAACGTACAAAGGATGGACCGTAGCTGCGTAGACTTCCCGCTTCCCGGTTCTCCTGAAATCAATGCGTTTGGTTCGGTCTTTGCGTCATATGCAACCCATTCCCCGTTTAGATTCATTCCACAAATGATAGGTACTTTCATATCCTTGATACTTTCCTTGATATCCTCATACGAGTAAGTTAGTTCTTTCTTCATGCGAGTTTTATAGATAATGAGTACAAACTTCTTGTTTTCCCCTTCTATCTTGAAATGATTTCCGAAATGTTGGCTTAACACGTACTCTTTTTTCTTCAATTCCTTTGGATCCATCCCATTCAATAACGTGAATGTATACTCAATTGTCTTTTCCTTAAAGATAACAGCGTGAACCTTTGGGTATGCCTTTAATTCCCTGTCGTTTCCCTTCTTGTAAGTTTTATATAATCCCATGTTTGAGAACACGTTTAATAACTCACTCTTTGCCCTCTGCTTGTCGATAAACTCCTTTAGCACCTATAACCCTCCCATCAATTTATAAAACACATAGAGGATAAAACTGTATGTTCCAACAGGGAGTGCAATCTTTGTAAAGCTTTCGATTACATACGCTATATTTTCAAGTCCAACTTTAGCGAAATTGACTTCTAACACATGTGAAAGCATACCTATTGCACCTACACCGATGACAAGGGCATAAGCCCCTGCCACCTCTGGAGACATATTAAAGAATCCTTCTATCGACATACCAGGAACCAAACTGTATAAAATAGGAGTATGAGACATTCTCTTTTCGCTGTGTCCGGCCAAGAACTCACGGAAGGGAATTGTCTCTATTTTTCGTTTGAACACTTACCGCACCCCCAATACTTCCCGCTGCTTAACTTCATCTTGAATCAAGTCAGCTAATTCCTTGTTATCCGTATACCAAGCAAAAGCAAGTAGCATCCACAATTGTTCACGAGGCGTTTTAGTTATTTTCCTTTTAACTAAAATTTTTTTCATTATTTTTTCCTCCTCGATGTATAAAACGTTTTGTCTTTGGGAATACTAATAAGTTACACATCTGATAAAATACGTTGGTTGACCCCCTCCCTTCCTCTCCTTCTCTTCCCCCCGCGCCCCCCTTCACTACCTCTCCAACCCTCCCAACTTCTTAACAGGATTTCGTTTTGTTGGTTCTACTGGATTATTACTTGTATAAGTCCACTTATCTTACTGAATAGGTAGTGTGTAGAAATAGAAAACGAAACTAGTAAAAATCATGATAAACTTCATACGTTTTCGGACGAAGCTAGAATTTATAATGAATCCTACTGTTTTGTTTTCGTGCTATAAGCCTATGCTGCACTGGTTGTCCATGTTTCACCAAAAAATAAAAAAGTTTTTTCACATATTGGGGAAAGTTTCGTTTAAATAATAGATTCCCTGTCCATACTGGAACTAAGATAACTAGATCAGGGAGTGTTAAAAGTGTTTGGATTCGGTAAAAAACGAAGTAAATTCGGAAAGTGGTTAGATAGACAGCGCATGACGCAAGAAGAATTAAGGGAAGCTGCAAAGATTGGGAGAAATACCGCAAGTAGAGTTTGTAGTGACCCGGAATATACGCCAAGTGCATCAACTATTAAAAAGCTAATGAAGGTTGTTAGACGGGTAGATCCTAATGCTAAAGTGGATGATTTTTTCGATATGTAAATAAAAAAGCCTCCTTCCCGCGGCGAAAGGTGGCTTCTATGCATTCCTCGTTTTCATTATAAGTACAAAATAAACCGTTTACAGTGAAGTTTGTCACATTTTCGCAAGTAATAGCATTTTTACCCTAATGTCCCTTTATACATCTGGTAAATAGTATTCGCAAATCCCATAAGAGTTTGCATTGTGTTAAAATCCTCAATTCCCGCATTGACTTTATTCATAATCTGCCTATATTTACTTTCGGCAGCCTCTAAATTAGGTGAAGTGCTAATCGCGAGAATTTCTTTTAATAAATCTAACACTTCATCTTGTTGATCTTTAAGATTCATAAGTAGAGACACAACGTTATCTAAGCCTTTTGTGTTTGCTTCAATGTTTTTTAATGTCCGCAAAACATCCTGCTCATAAGCTTCTTTTTTATCTCTCTTTATCCTTTCAGCTTCATATAATTGATGAATCGTTTCGTTCATCTGACCTAATGCAGCTGTATTAATCATAGGGGTGGTATCAAATTTTATTTCCGGAATTTTTATGTCAGACCATTGTTTCCCTACTAATTGTTTCTTCAAATCATCCATTTTCATTGACACCACTCCTATTATCGATACTTATTAACGAAAACAGCTGCAGCAATCACCACTATCGGCATTAGACCGAAAAATGAGAATGTAGCATCTAGAATTCCAGAAACAGAAAGCGCCATGTACAAACCTCCATTTTTTTGTAAGTTATACGATAACTATACTAAATAAGTTTCATAGAATCGATACGAAATACTACATTTTGTATGGAGTAGACTACGTATTTATGAATAGCCTTTGATTTGTCAAAGATACAAGTTAGAGGTGATTTTTTATGGAATTATGGGGATTAATGCTATTTGTTTTAATTTTCGTTCTTATCCTGCTTTACTACCTGGTAGACCACTTAAGAAACCCTGTATTTGCTACTGTTCCACCTATAGATAATCAACGTGCAAAATGTGAAAGCCCTATTGAAGTAAGATTATACGGGGCATTAACGGCAATGGGTTATTACGTAGAGACTCAAGTACCATGTGGTAGGTATCGGATTGATATTACATTGCCCCAATATAAATTAGCGATTGAATGTGACGGGAAAGCTAATCACTCAACGCCTGCACAAAAAGCGCATGATCGTAGAAAGAACGATCATTTACGTAAGAACGGCTGGAAGGTACTTCGGTTTAGTGGTCGGCAAATATACCGAAACATGCCAACTGTCATTAAAAGAATCGAAAAAGCCATTTCATAACGCGAGACTTTAAAAGGAATGTCCGAATTGGATGTTCCCTTTTTATATCTTCTAAGAAGAAAAATTCTGATACTCGTTGTGGTTCAAGTACACAATATTCCCAAGGTTCAAAGGATATTGCGTCCACACTCCCGGTAAGATCGTCAAACTCCTCTCCAACAACAACCACCCCATTATCAAACGTCAAACCAACACTCCATATGTTCCTGTTTTTATGCACTGGATATACTCACCCGCTTCAGCTGCACGAAATACGCAAACATATTCTAAAGACATAAAAAACACCCCTTTATATTTTGTCACCCATATATATCGGCACTTTGAAAGGCGTGTTCAGTTAAAAATTACTTACAACTAGTTGTAAATGGATAATAAAATTATAATGAACTGAATAACAACTTGGATAATAATTATCGCGTTATTATACATGAAATTATCATTTTAAACCCTTTGGTATCAATAGTTGAATGGCATTTTTGAGAGATGTCTAATTTTTGTTGCTAATTTGTCCCTTATAACAAAAGTGGAATAGTAGAAATATCTAATTTGGATTTTTAATTTTTTTTACCCCTTTATGTCTATTTTTCAAATTTGTTTTTACAAGTTAGTCGGGATTTAAAACACACTTTAAACCCTTACCATGACAAGAAAGAGGTCTTCCTTAACGCGGAAGAGTCAAGAAGGAAGACCCCTCTTCCGAAGGAGGAAGACCCCCCGCTTCCTTCTTGTAGATCATAACGCGTTCTCAACCAGACATTAAAGTAGCTTACAGTAAGAGAATGATTACACCTTGCAGGATTCGGACAAGCGATAGATAATTAAGAAAAGAACGACTATGAGAACGGGAGGGAATTACAATGGACATATCAGAGAAAGCCTATTCTCCAAAGGAAGTAAGCCATACCCTAGATATTGGAGACAGTACCCTTCGCAAGTGGTGCCTTGCACTCGAAAAGCAAGACTACAAGTTTATAAGGAACGACCAAAACAGGCGCTTGTATGTAGAAAGTGATTTGGTGGTATTACGCCACTTTCAGAAACTTGTACAAGACAACAATATGCAACTGGATAACGCCGCAATGCTTATCGTAGATAGGTTTGGTAAAGGTGCGTTCGAGGCAGGAACGGATATCATTCTTGCAGAAAATAAAGAAGAACAGCGTGATTTAATGCGTTCTGATAATGAGGTTATACAACAGTTTCTAGAACACATGAGAACGCAACAAGAACACATCAAACAGCAAGAGGAATTTAACAAAGAATTGTTAAAACGACTAGATCAACAACAACAATACATAGAAGAACGCCTTAATAAACGCGACGAAACACTTATCCAGTCTTTACGAGAAGCACAAGAGACAAGAAAACTACTTGCAGCTGCACAAGAGGACCAAAAGAAGGGTTTTTTCTCCCGCTTATTTGGAAAATAATAAAAGACCATCAAAAGATGGTCCTTCTTAAACTAACGTACCCTTTGTTAAGTGCAATATTTCAAAATTTAATCTAAATCATCTTTTTCTAGAAAATACTCTTCATTGGAACTTTTTAAAACAATATCAAAATTTCGATGGTAAGGATGCATAAATAATTCATATTGAATTCTACGTTCTTCATGTGATTGCCTTAAAAAATTTATATTTGTTCCTCTTTCAGTAACATCACGAAAAGACCTTCTCATAAATTCGGTTTCTCCATCCGTATATAAGTAAACTTTTAAATCAAATAAATTTGGATTAGTAAATGCAACACTCATACCTTCTATAATATTTACTTTGTTTTTGGATGAAATTAAATTGCTCTTCATATAATGCGTGCCTATTGTATAAAAATCTAAACCCTCTTTAATCATATGTATGTCTCGCTCTAAAGCTAATATATTATGAGCGCCTGGGTGACAAGCTGTCATTTTATAATGATGTTTTTCATTCTTATATTCGTAATTTATAACAGCGTACTTCCTAATATTAGAGGAGCCAATAATATATGGGTCAGTATTAATATAGTTCACATCACTTTGTCCTAATAGTTTTATAAGGTTATTGGCAAACATTGTCTTTCCAGAAGCACCATGACCCGAAATTCCAATTATAATTTTTCTATCTTTACTGCTTACCGAGTTTGCTATCTTATGTAATATCTTGTCCATAGTTCCCCACCTATCCTCAAAATTTAGCCATGATTTTATACATAAAATTCCGGGAAATAAATTTTCACGTTCATTTGAAACGTTGATAAATCAACAATGTATAAAATATTGCATATACCCAAAGGGTAGCTATTTCTAAAACCTCATTTTAATGGGGTTTTCTCGCTGTTGTTATTCAACTTAATATTAACTATATTGAGTAATATTGTATGTCGTATACATCATAATTCATTTTTCAGAGATTCAGTGTTTCACTAAAAACTGATACAACTAAGTGTTTAATTGCCTTTAATGAATGTCGATATCTCCGCGTTTAATCGCCTCTTACAAATTTGTATAGCTTCGTTACTCAATGTCATAAATTCATCAATGTGAAAATCTAAGAGTGAATACATGTCATTTTCGTTAATTTCATTTTTTACAATTTCATTATAAAATTTATTTAGAACTTCATTTTGATACCCACGAAACGTATCTAAAGTATCGTCAAGACCAGCAAACATTGCATCTGATTTCATTTTTGCAGATATTTTCCTAATCTCATTCCTTTTGTTAGTTTCTTTTTCAAGTAAATCATCTTTCGTTCCTAAGTACTTCGATCTTGTTTCAAGAAGCATTTTAAAATCATATTTTTTGAATAACCTAGCAAACTTCCTTTTGTTTATTTTTAATGAGTATTCTATTTTTATAGTTCTATTCTTAAGGGAATTTGCAACACTTCTCTTCTTCTTTTCTTCCCGAAGTATTTTCTCAATTTCCTTAATTCGTGAATTATATTGATTATAGGTTCTGATAATATTGAATCTTTCAAAATTTATAATGTTCAAACTAATAAGGTCCTGAACAATCATTTCAATTTTATCTATACGCATATTAGAAATAATTAACTCGCGTTGGCGAAGATCATTTAATTTTGCACTTTCATGTATACTCTCCATTTGTAATTTTCTTTGTTCAATCATGTTAGTTTCATGTAACTTAGTCTGCGTCACTAAGGTTTCATTATGTAATTCTCTCTGGGCTTCTAATTGTTTACTCGTCACTAAATATACAGTCAAAGCACCTACAATTGCACCTATATATCCCCCCCAAAAGCCCAACCATCCATTCGCATCGCCAAGAGCTGTTGAGAAAATTGGTTTATGCATAAAATGAGCTAAAGCAATAGGAATTAGTGCTACTAAACATAACAACAAACCATATAAAACATTTTTATTTATCTTCACAAATCTTATCTCCTTTCAAGTTAAACTTTAGACAAAAGAAAAGAATGTCCTGCATTTTTGAATTAAAATAGTGGAGAAGTGGAGGAAAGTTGAAGAAATTTACCTTTTTTCTCTTACGAACTCTATATATTAACTTTGTATTTTTATCTCAACTATTTTCCACTATTCCACTATAAAAGATAAAGAATGTTATTAAATCAAGGTTTAAAGGGGATTGCAGAGAGTGGAAAACTGAAAATTAATAGGTGAATACAGTTGAAAAGAGTGGAGAAAACACAAAAAAACATGAGTTTCCCCATGCCTTTTGATTATAATTTAGTTAATGGTTTCTACAATTTGCAGAATTTGAAGTACCGTAAGAGCGAATATTAAAACGTTTAAGATCGCCATAGGAATTTTTAAAAGAATGTTTGTATTCTTTTTTAGTTGCATTTTAATTATTTTAAACGTCCCAGATAGAGCTGCATATATGGTGAATAAGAAGAGCAATAAGATAACTATGTTAACGAAGACATTTGAAAAGAAGTACATAAGAACAAAAGAAATAGTACCAAGAAATATTGCCACCCCAATTTCCATAACAGCTTCACCTATCTCTTCTTGAGTCTTTCTGATTTCAGTGAGAACTCCAACCAGGCCAAACAAACCGAAAAAAGCTCCAACTATATTAGATATTAGTTCGTAGCCTAAAAAATCAGGCTTCATATAAAGAAAAGCCGATAAACATAAGAACGCTATTCCTAGTGCGATACCTTCAATAACCTTTTCTTCGTCTGATTTTTCTCTTTTGGCCATACCTTCAACTCCCATATTGATTTATAAAATGTTATACGGCTCGTCCCCCTATTTAGTTTCAAATTCCGACAAAAAAACGCCTGTATTTACAAGGGGAAGACCTATAAAAATTTGTTTCTTTTTATCTCAATATACCTCTGAGAGCTCCATATTGGCTTTTTAAGGGGCTTGTTTTGATTTTCTCTTATTTCAATAACAATATAACCTTAAAATCATTTAAAGGGCGATCTTAAGCGTCTATTAACTGTATTGATCAGAGTAATACAGTGATCTTAGAATATAAGGTGCTAGTTAACATAATCATCCTTATAGGTATCTATGTTTACAGCAATTAGACATAAAAAAACTCACCAATAATAGGTGAGGATGGCAATAAAGTTTGCCGAATAATGACTTACTTAATATAACATTTTTAGTTAACATAAGCAGTGTTATCGGCACTGAAAGAGGTTCTTAAAATGGGAGTCCGTGGGCATTATCTGCATTTTTTTGTTATCCACTGGGACACTCGAAATTTATCGAAATGGCAGTATATGATGAGAAATAAATTAGCCAAAACTGTCTGCTTTATTAGTGAGTAATATCTAGGTCTATTTGCTTGTTAATATGCAATTCCACTCAAAATATATTATAATAGTATTGAAATAGTTTTTAACATAACCGTTTACTTTAGGAGATGAATTTCAGATGAAAGCGTTAAGATGGCATAATGCTAAAGATTTAAGACTAGAAAATATCGAAGAACCTACTGTAAAAAAAGGTGAAGTAAAACTTAAAGTTGAGTGGTGTGGAATTTGTGGAAGCGATTTACACGAATATACAGCCGGCCCAATTTTTATTCCTAAGGAAACACCACATCCATTAACTGGAGATAAAGCTCCGATTGTTATGGGGCATGAATTTTCTGGACAAGTTGTTGAAATTGGTGAAGGTGTAACCAAAGTACAAGTTGGTGATCGTGTTACAGTAGAACCAATTTATAATTGCGGAAAATGTGATGCTTGTAAACAAGGGAAATATAATCTTTGCGCAGATATGGGATTCTATGGTCTTGCTGGCGGTGGCGGTGGGTTTTCTGAATTCACTTCTGTTCCAGAACACATGCTGCATAAACTTCCAGAGAATGTATCATATGAACAAGGTGCACTTGTTGAACCGTCAGCTGTTGCTCTTCATGCTGTGAAACAAAGTAAACTACAAGTTGGTGATAAAGCAGCCGTATTTGGAACTGGTCCAATTGGTTTATTAGTGATTGAAGCCTTAAAAGCAGCAGGTGCAGCAGAAATCTATGCAGTTGAATTATCTGAACAACGTAGACAAAAGGCAGAAGAGCTTGGAGCCATCGCAATTGATCCAAATAATGGTGATGCCGTACAACAAATTCAAGAGCTTACAAGTGGCGGGGTAGATGTTGCTTATGAAGTCACTGGGGTACCACCTGTTTTAAAACAAGCTATCAATTCAACCAAATTTAATGGAGAAACAATGATTGTTAGTATTTTTGAAACAGAGGCTCCGATTCACCCACAAAATATCGTGTTGAAAGAACGTACTTTAGCAGGAATTATCGGATACCGTGATGTGTTTCCAGCTGTTATTAGTTTAATGGCACAAGGTTACTTCCCTGCAGATAAATTAATAACGAAACGTATCACACTTGATGAAGTAATAGAAGAAGGATTCGAAGGTCTACTAAAAGAAAGAAATCATATAAAAATCTTAGTAAAAGCTGAGTAGTTTAATTAACCGGAATCTTATTATAGGATTCCGGTTAATTGTAATTGGAATTTGATTATCAATAATGGACTTATTATGTTTACTTTCTTCGAAATAGTTGTATGTTTTATTAACTTATACAAATTATTCTATTGAACTTCAAGTTTTAAATTTTAAACGTTATGTTCAGTCCTGTTGAACATAGTTTTCATAAATACCCTATCATATCAACGTTCCATAGGTTTCCCCTTCTATATCTCTTTAAGTAGCAATTCGCCAATAGAATTGCAAGACTAAATTTACATATTTTTCGCGTTGCCTTGAAGGCTAAAATGTTGCCATTAAGGCAACCAAAATCTTGTCTTTAAGAAGGCTATAATTCTACAATAATCAAATGTATAGAATATACAAATCTAGTTAACATAATGCCAATTTTCGGAAGTAAACCAAAAAGCCAAACCTAGTCATATCAAGGGTTTGGCTCTTGTTCGTTTTTTATCGTTTATGCATGATTTTATACAACCTAGTTATAGCAAGGCTTTATAGACATATCACACCACTATAACACTACTATTTTTTGTATAAAATCTTGTATAAATAAGTTGCTTAATAAAACTGTCCTACTTACTTAAAGGCCTAGTGACAGGGTAGCTGCTCTAGTCCGCAAGATTATTTCCAAAAAAAGTAATTTAATTGTTTAATAAGGAATAGAAAAGAAATGGCAATAGAAAAAATAAACCCATTGAACTTACCATGTGAGTCCTAATTCATCGCAGTAAACGTCTGCTTCAATAAAACAATTCCTCATATCAGCCTCACTATCCAATTCACCGAGAATATCATATACTGTCTTTTTTAATGCATCAACGGTTGTATAAGGGACGTAGATGATATATTCGTTAGCTATGATCACCATATTGTAATGATGTTTTAGGAACTGTTCTATACTGTCTCTTACTTTCCCTTTGCCACGTACAAATTTATTGTTGTTTTCGATTCGCAGCCCCATTCTTATTATTGCAGTATTTTCTTGATTAATAGGAGCTTGGTTCTCTTTGCTTTGCCCTTTTGTTCCTATGTAACGATACAATGTTGCTTGACTTATTCCGGTCATTTCTACAATCTCGCTAATACTGTATTCCTTAGAGTGATATAGATTCAGAGCCTTATTTATCTGTTTTTCTTTCACTTTTGGACGGCCGCCATTTCTTCCTCTGGCCCTTGCACTCTCTAACCCCTCTTTTGTTCGTTGAGCAATTAGATCTCTTTCGAATTGGCTGAATGCTTGAAAGACAGTAAGCATCAGTTTACCTTGTGGTGTATTTGTATCAAAATTCTCTTTTATGCTAATCAATTTCACATTTTTATTTTCGAAATACTCAACTAACTCTATCAAATCTTTTGTGCTTCGACCTAATCTTGAAAAACTTTCTACAACGATTGAATCTCCGGGTCTAACTTTGTCCTTTAATCGAATAAGTTCGGGTCTATCCTTTTTTGTTCCTGACATTTTTTCTGTTAGTATTTCGGTACAGTTGTATTCACTCAACAAATCTAGTTGCCGTATCAAATCTTGTTGCTTGGTACTAACTCTCGCATATCCATAAGTATATTGCATCATACTTCCCCCTTTGATAGTTATAATTTTATCATTAAGGGATATTATTGTTAATTTGTTTTTGATAATAGTTTTGATAACGGATGATCAAGGATTTTGTGAGCAAAAAAAGTAGAAAACTAATCTTATCAAAAACATTCGTTTTTGATAAGGAATTTTCCTTTATTCGCCTATAGCCAATTGAGCCATATTTTAAGGTAATGAAGGAATTTAAATGTATCATCTTGAAATTGTAAGTATTTAATAAAAGGGAATTTTTAAGGAGGGAGTTTTTGAGTTCAAATCCAAAATTGCCACTAACACAAAATGAAAAAGCAAAACTTAGAAAAGCTAAAGTGAAAATAAGTGAAGTACATACTCTTAGTACCGAACAATTAGCTCAGATGCTAAATATTCCAGATGAGAGAGCAAGGACTGTTAAAGGTCTAGCTGAGTTTCAAACTGTTCCTTCCATTGGTTATAAATTGGCTGAAAAACTGGTTTGCCGTTTAAACATCTATTCATTAAAAGAAATTAAAGATAAAAATGGTGCCGATTTATTTGATGATTTAGAACAACATTTAGGTGTATGGACGGACGGTTGTGTCGAAGATCAAATTCGTTGTGTTGTTAACTATGCGAATGATCCCAATAGTAGTAAGCAATGGTTTGATTTCACAAATGAAAGAAAGAAGTATCGAGAAAAAGTAGGTTATCCTGAGGGAAGACCTAAAACAGCTTGGTATGAATAAGGGAGGAAAAAATGAAAACAAAACTAGCACATGTCAGAGTCAATGTTAAAAATTTAGATGCAGCTATTGATTGGTATACGACTAAATTAGGGTTTAAAGTAGCTGCTACATGGCCGCCTGAAAAGCCTAACTATGCCCATTTTGATGCAGAATATGGAGCGACATTCGCTTTAATGGAAGATAATAATTATCCGTCACACGGGCGGTTTAATTTTAATATTACAGATGTTGATGCATTATGGGCTGAATTAAAAGACCACGTTAATGTGATTGAAGAACTGTTTTCAACTCCTTATGGGACAAAAAAATTCACCATTAGTGATTTAGATGGAAACGAATTAGGTTTTGTTCAAGAATCTGAAAGCTAATTCTTCTTCAGCTATAGGGATCTTTTCCAGAGTAAGGTGTGCGCTCTTTTCACGTCTAAGCGTACATAGCAAAAACCAGCTAATATCATGTTCCAAGACATTAGCTGGTTTTTGTTACTAATTGAAATAATGAAAATTACGAGACTTTCAACTTAATAGGTATTCGTTGATCCATATTGAGTTCAAAAGTTCCGTATGGATTGACATGATGATAAAATAAAGGTGTTAATCCCCTAAAATCTTCTGGAGTCATTTTCCTCAACCAATATTGGTTGTTGTCATAAAGCACTTCTTGTACCATTAAGGTATTCATATAGACTAAGCAATTTTGCAGCAATTGAAGTGATAAGACAGAAACCTCTTGATCTTCTATCGAATTGGAACGAATTTCACTGTTTTTTCCATAGAAAATATAGGTATTCACCGAGTTCCATTGTTCCACTGTATTTAATCCTTCATGGATCTCTCTGCGAATCTCTTCATAGTGTAAATAATCACATAAAAAGATTGTTTTAATCGCTTTTCCTAATTCACATAAAGCCTGATAAGTTGGATGTTTCGTATCCCGTGTAAATCGCTTTAATATAGATTCGGCAGAAGCAGTACCCAACCGTAGAGCAGTTGCAAACTTAATGATTTGTTCATACTGTTGCCGAATAAGATCCCAGTTAATCGGTCTACTTAAAGTCGGTTGCAGGTGAGGATATTCCTCATTCATGCCGGCTTCTGGACGATATAGCTTTTGAGACCCGATATTTTTAAAGCGTGGCATCAGTTTAAAACCAAGTAGATGACAAAAAGCAAAAGCAACGACACTTTGTCCGTGTGTATCGACATAATTTCTGTCAACTTCCATATCCGTACAGTGCCGAAGAACTCCTTCCATCATAGCTGCCACTTCCGAAGAAAGGCAGGACTTTAGCTGAGAATAAATACAAGCTGACTTTCGATCTGTATGCCAATAGATCATGACTCCATGTTTCTTATAACGAGGATGCCATTCAGAGAGTAGGTTCTGATCCCAAGAACCAAAATGTTTTGAATCGGAAGCACATGCAGTGGTAGCTTCTCCCCATACCTCTTTCATTCGATTGTAGATGATATGGTTGGTAACCTCTGCGTTGGCTTTTCGCAAATGGTCTTTATGAATAAATTTTTGACGGATATATCGAAGTTCCCGATAACCATCTAGGTGGTTTCCAGCAGAAACAGTTTTCAAACCTGTATTCGTTCCTAATCCAAATAAACTTAGTAGAAGCCGTCGTTGGATGGTTTCTCGATCTAAAATCTCTCGATCGGCTGTGGTTTTAAAGTGCTTGGTAAACTCCGTGTGAAAATCTGTTTCTTTTAGTAAATCCAATAGGTTAATGTCGGACCAACGGCTCTTAATCTCCCGTTTAAGCGTCGTCACATGTGGGGGTTCGGGTTGCTTTTCAAGTGGAGTGACTCTAATCCATCCCTTGTTATTTCTGGTAGTGATCGCTACTTTTTCGTTACTTTGATCCCTTAACCCTTGATTCAATAAATGGAGTTTATCTTTCATCAACAGTATAATATCTTTGATAAAAGGCTCTACATCAAGAGGCACTTTCAGTGCTTGAAAATATTCTTCCTTGTGCTCTTCAAAATCTTGAGGGAGATCTTCATCCGGGTTTCGATATCGATCAGCGCCCTCAATCCAAATTTCTTTACAACGAAGTCGAGTGCGAAGCGATTGTATGACAGCAATTTCATAATTGATTCGATTTACCCTTTCAATTCCTTTGCTGTCTGTCTCGACAATGACGTCTTTCCATTTTGGCTGAATTACGCCTTCAATGGGAACTTCATCACCAGCAGCAAAATAACGCTGCCCACTTTCCCCATACTCTCGAATTAGTTGTAGCTTTGAAATAAAGTTTGAGCAAAAAGATCTCGCAAATCCTTATTTTACGATAAATAAGAAGAATCCATTTGAAAAAAAGATTAATCAAAAAGGATTCTTCTTTAGCAGATTTAAGTTTGGTTTTTATAAAAAAGTTTGATCATTTTCTACCTGTGTTGCTCAACAATCGCGCCCGATAATGGAATGAATAGAATATTAATTTAAAGGTTCTAATTTCATCATTGCACCAAAATATTGTGAAGCAGTTGTAAAAGAGATAAATGCACATAATTCACTTATTTCCTCTTCAGTGAAATATTCTTTTAAAATATCAAAAGATGAATCAGCTATGTCACCCTTTTGTTTTAAAAAGACTTCTGCAAATCCTACTGCAATAGAAGTTTTTTCATTAAACTTATCTGGATCAGGTTTTCCTTTCGCCTTACAATACTCACATCCGTTACTTTGGGCTAATGTTCTCCTTACTTGTTCCTTTAATTCAGATGTTAGTAGTCCATCTTTTTCTAACACATTTCCTAACTGATTCCATCCTTCCATTACTTCTTTATTATGCCCCAATAGTCTCTGAAAATGTGTTTCCCCGAAATTAGATCCAACAATCCTTGCCATATAGGTACCTCCCTGTTATATTTAATTACAAATTAATTATAAAAAATAAAATCACTAAAACAAATTAAATTTATAACGATTATCAAATTAATCTTTTATAAAATTAACGATTATTGGGGATAGACTTTAAAAATGAAAATAGATGATATTGATAAAAAAATTTTAGATGAACTACTTAATAACAGCCGTCTATCAATGAGCGAGCTTGGGAGAAGGGTGAATCTGTCCTCCCCATCAGTAACAGAACGGGTAAGGCAAATGGAATCATTTGGAGTTATAAAAAAATATACTTTAGAAGTGAATTATGAAAAATTAGGTTTACCAATCCAATGCATAATTGAAGCAACAGTTAAAAATGGTGACTATAAATCTTTTAAAAATTATATTGAGAAACTTCCAAACGTCGAATTCTGTTATCGAATAGCAGGAAGTGCGTGTTATATGCTTAAAATGCAATTTGAAACGTTCGATAAAACAGAAAAGTTTATTGATGAAGTAAATCCAATCGCACATACTGTAACACATTTTATTTTTTCACAAGTTTCAACATATTTAAAAATTAATATGGATTGATAAGTTTTCAGTCAAAAGCAATACTCTTTATTTACCAGACAGTTAATTGAAATAGCATGCTTAAATAATAATGGAAATTCTTGAACGAGTTCCTGCTTATTCCACAAAATGGCCCGATTCTGGTATAACCTTATTCAATAATTGCGCCCGATTCCAGAAGACTATAGATTTCTAACCTTCGGCATCTGCCTTTGTTCTATGAACAGTACCAAAAGGATGATTAGGTGGTGCATAAATTGAATAAAGCTTTAACGGTATATTACCTGTATTGGTTACATTATGCCAAGTATTGGCAGGTACTATAATGGCAAAATCATCACCCGCATTTCTTACAAAATTCAGGTTATCTTTACTCTTACCCATCTGAACAAGTCCTTGACCTTCCTCAATTCGTAGAAATTGATCAACCTTAGGGTGAATTTCCAACCCTATATCATCTCCAACGTCAATACTCATTAAGGTCACCTGCAAATGACTTCCGGTCCATATAGTATCTCGATAGGTATTATTTTGTTTAGCAGCCTGATTGATATTTATTACAAAAGGTTCTTTTCCATGGTCATTTAATATGGAACTAGTATATCCCTGAGTGTTTGGATATGACCAATATTGATTTGCATAGCGCCTAGCATATGACATATTTCCATAGCCAAGACCAAACATATTATCATGATTACACATTTGCCCATTACTATAATAAGTGTTCGAATAATAAGGATACATATAAAAAGGGTTATTCATTAAAACATACCTCCAAAGATATATGATTATAAACCCATCATATGTCCCGCGGATTTAGAAGTTCATTGCTAATTCTTATTCCGTTATCTGGCCCGATTGCGGAATGAAAAATTCCTGCATTGATACAGGAATTTTAATCAAACTTTATTATAAATTATCGAACTTTTTTACAAATTAGCAGACTTTATTTTAAATCAACATTAGTTGGATAGCCTCGATAATCGGCTGATGAACTTGATTATTTGAGCGAAAAGTAAGGTTGTTTAAAATTTTAGAAAGGGACTTTCGATAATGACCTTGGTAAGAAGCGTGCATTTTCGTATAGATTTTTTCTTTGTATTCCCGGTTATTTTTTGTCATGTCCTTAATAATATCCCGAATCATATCAGAGCTAACAATAGGGAATAGAGTATCTTGAATGACCCCTTCTGGGTTATCTACGGTCGCTTTTAATAAATTGACAATATGTTTATTTTTCCCTTGGACTCTTTCTAATTCTTCTACTGCTTCTTTTCGGGTTGTATTTTTGGCCTTATTTCCGAATTTTAGCGCAATTTCATCCAATAAATCAGCTAAATAATCAATGACTTCCTCATGACGATGCGAAAATAAAATGGCAAGAAGGGTATAGCGTATAGGTGCAGGGTGAGCACGCAATTCCGTTACGGTTTCGGTAGCTGCACGTAGTCGATATTTTTTTACTAGTTTAGGAGACATCTGTTTACATAAACCATCAGGGATTTGAAGATGTTGAATGGCTAATAGTTTTTTGATTTCCATTTCCATCGTACTTACACTTGGTTTGCCTGGAGAGGATAGCAACTGGCGAAAGGTTAAAATGTCGTTGTTTTCTTCATCAGGAATTTTAGCTTCGAAATAACCATCGGACCCTTCATCAGAGTGTGATTCAAGAAAGGCATCTAATCGTGAACAGGTCTTAGGAGAAAGTTGTTGATAGGTCATTTTATATAAATTCTTTTCAAAATGATCGATAGCAGATTCAATCATTCGCTTCAAACTTCCTAATGAAGGAGGTTCAACTTTCCACGTACGAAAGAAACTGTATGCTTGATTTTTCAAGTAGTCGGTATCATGTGTAAACTGAACCTGTTCTCCTAACCACTCTGCGAAGAGATGTTTGTCGTTTGCAGTAAGTTCTCGAAATCCAAAAAGGTTACGTATTGCCTTTCGATGTTCCGTATAACTTCTTTCTTTTCCACCCCAACCATAGTTGTCAAAAAAGTCCTCTACCGAAGCATCTACTTGATCAGCTACATGTTGGACAACTTCTTTGGGCACATCTTGCTTCTTGTTAGGAAACTGTGCTTCCTGTTGGAAATATTTAAGAAGGACAGCAAACCCTAAACGGTTTGCGCTTGTTTTCTTACTTAGCACTAAGTGATTTTCATTTGGCAATAAACTAAAATGTTCATCGAGTTCATTTTGATTCCAATTTCTCTTCAATGGTTTCCCTCTTCTCACTATGTCATTTTATAAACAGTATAAATTTCGACATAGTGAGCTATCAACAATACTTATCGAAATTATCAAAAAACAACTTTACTTTTATTGGAAATAATCTTGCGGACTAGAGCAGCTACCCTGTCACTAAGCCTTTATAATATGTATCTACAAACCACTCAGCCTCATTTATATTGTCTAAATATATTTGCCCATCGACTACTATGAGATGGTCTAAAAAGTTATGTGCATTTCTAAGTGAAATATGTCCATACTCATACATATCCCGTAGTGTATAATCAATTCGATCTGCACATAATTCAGGTGCTGGCTGTTCGAGTAACTTCCATTGAGACATATTGCTAAGCAGCTCATCATAATGGTAATCGTATTTAGCTAATATATGTGGGATTTCAGATTCTATAATCATCTCATTGTAAATCTTTTCATGATAATCTTCGTTATTATTTTTAAAAACAAGATCAACCACGTGCGAAAAAGAAGTATGGGAAACGTCATGGAGCAATCCAGCTATTTGTTCTTCAACAGAGCCCCCTAATTTTCTTATTAAAAGCATAACTCCAATAGAATGTTCGTACCTTGTTACATTCCATTTCTTATTAACTAAATAGCTAGCTCCACCTTGGTGAATGTATTTTAATCTTTGGACTACTGTGCTATTAATAAGTTCTTCAAGAACACTTTCGATGATAAATTCTCCATAAATTTTATCTGTTATTTTCAAACGAATCCCCTCTTTTAACTTCACGCGCGTTCATAAAGAATTGCGCCCGTTAGCAGAATAACAAAACAATCCTCAATTCAGGTTTGTTTGAGTAAATATTTGCTTAATCCCCATTTGTTAAGATTACAAGCTCATCTATTGCACATTTTATTTCATCTTTAATGTTATAGAAATGAGGGGCAATTCTTATTACATCTTTTCTTGCAGAAACAATAATTTTTTTGTCTCTTAACATCGCTTCCACTTTTGATGCATTTTCAACATGAAAAGACATCAGACTCGTCCTATTATCAGTAGATAATGGTCCAATGAGATGTAATCCTTTTTCTTGTCCATAATGTATGGTGAATTGGGTTAGCTCTTTTAAATGAGTTTCAATATTACTTATCCCAACCTCAAGTAGCAATTTTAGTGCCTCATAAGCCGCATAAATACTTATAAAAGAAGGTGTACCTGTTTCAAATCGACGAGCCCCCATTGCAAAAACAGGATTATAAATGTCAAATGAAGATGCTTGTTCTTGTCCAAGCCATCCAGTAACTCTTGGTTTTAATTGCTCTGCTAGTTCTTTTTTTATATACAAAAACGCCACGCCAGGAATTCCTAACATGTATTTACGAGTTCCCGTTGCTAATATATCAATCTCCATCTCTTTCACATCAATCGGAATATGTCCTGCTGATTGGTAAGCATCGACGAATAAAAGCGAGCCTTTTCTATGCACAATACCAGCAATCTCTCTAACGTTTTGCTTATATCCGTTGTAATAATTCACATGGGGAATACACGTAATAAGCGTATCAGTTGTTATTTCTTTTTCATATTGTTCCAGGGGTATTTCCCCATTAGAAGAACGAATTACGGAAATATTATCCTTAAAAGGTTCTTGTGCAAACCATATATGACCGACAGTTGGAAAATCTATATCCGTAAACATGATTTTATTTTTCTCTTGCTGATAAGGAAGGGAAGTTGCAATAGCAGAAATAGCATCAGAAACAGAACATAATACAGCAACCTCATCTGTTTCGGCTCCAATAAGTTCAGCAAATTTCACCCTAGTCTCATCCACTTTACTTATCGCTTCATTCCAATTACTCCCTGACAGAAGTAGGCTATTATGATATTCCTCAATAGCTTTTGAAACAGACTTTGCCAATGCACCTTGGGAACAACTAGCTAGGTGTGTATGAGTAGCTAATATAGGAAATAATGAGCGATAAAAATCATGGTTCAATTCTATTCCTCCCTTTTCTTCACATCAAATAATTCTGTATGTAAATTTTAAAATCCTTCTTCCACTATATGGCCCTTTAAAAGTTAAAGAGCACTATCCCTTTAATTCAAGGATTGTACCCTTTTCTTGAGTAGGAACATAAGAATAAAAGTTAACTATCAAAATATTTATAGAAGGATTGTGTCTGTGCTTTTATTCTACAACTATTTCTAAGAAATACTTTCTGCATTTTAATATTTTTTTCGTGTGTACTTCCTATGTAATATTTAGCTCCCATTTTTTTTAAGATATATAATGATTGATAGTGGATAAGAACACTATGTCCTTTCCCTCTTTCTTCTGGTAAGATTCCAAAATAGAACAATCTACCTTCACTTAATGTACCTGGTTCAATGTGGGGGATAGAAATTCCAATAGGTTTATTACCTAAATAAATTACCTTGCAAGAATTTCTCCAATTGTCTCCTAATTCATTTTTTAGTGAATTTAAATGTTCTTCCATTGTGAGTGAAGAAGGTTCATTATCTGAACCAGCCATACATTGTTCCCAATATTTTTTAAAGTCATATTCAGTAAATATAGAATCTTCCAGAGAAATCCACTTATATTTTTGTGAATTTCCATTTATATCATGCAAATCTCTAAATACTTCCACTTTTGATGCATATGGTTTGAACCCTTGAGAAATCAACATTTCAGAAAAGCTTAAATAATGTTGAGATGTTCTATTTATAAGAGCGCTCAATCTTTTAATACCTAGTTCTTCACCTATATTTATTAAACTCTTTATATCATTTTTAAATTTATCATTGTCATATTCTATTTCATCTTTCTCTTCAATTGCAATATAATCTGGAAGACCATTTAAAAGTTTAAATGAATCCCTAAATGCATTTTCCATTTCCTTAACATAACTCAAATTAAATCCCTCCTTCCTTTACAAGCATGGGCCAAAAGCACCCACTTATCACACTCTTGCGCCCGATTGCTGAATATGGAAAATGTGTAAAAGCTACAAATAATTCAAGTGAAATAAAAACGTCTGAAGAATTATATTCAACGAAAACGAGATTAAATTACCTTTTATCTAACTGTAGGGGCGCCTGTAGGACCCTCATTATGTTTTAAAAGTCTATTTCGAATTTCCTTGGTTAGTGGAACTGTCTTTCTTTGTTTAAAATCAAAACTAGCCAATACGGCTTTTCCTCGTGCAATCCAATTTTGATGCTCATCCTGTATGGCATGTTTATCAAAGGTTGTATAAAAACGAAACAGATGATATACTTTTCACAGTGGTATTTGGTATTCCAGATACCACGATTCTTTTCCCTTTTCTTAGATTATTAACAATACTGATAATCCCTTAAGATCTAACTACTATTATGATAAAGGATGACAATTGATGAGCTTCTTAAAGGTGGAACAACCCCAATTATTTAAAGATCATGCGTATAAAGAAATTAAGAAGGGCATTATTCAACACGAAGTCGAACCTGGATCCATGGTAAATGAACGTTCACTTAGTGAAAGCCTTGGAATTAGCCGTACCCCCTTAAAATTAGCTTTGCAACAGCTAGAATTAGAAGGGTGGATTAAATCTGTACCTAGAAAAGGAATTTTTATCAAAACCATTAATAGACGAGATGTTGATGACATTTTCCAACTGCGAAAGGCTAATGAAATATTGGTCATCGAACTACTAATTCCTCTTCTTGATAACGAAGCAATTTATAAGATTGAGAAGATGGATAAACAACTATCTGTCAACAAGGAAGACCCTTTAAAGTTTGTGTACTATGATTCTTCCTTTCACTTGTTTTTAGCGGAGTTAAGTCAAAATATTCGGCTGTATCAATTAATTCAAAATCTCACCGACCATTTTAATTGGTATAGATTCGCTGCATTAAAGGCCGGAAAAAGCTTGGATGAGATTTATTACGAACATACATTAATTATTGAGGGCCTAAAAGCAAGGAATGTACGCCAAACAACGGATGCTGTTTTGAACCATATTGATAACGCATATAACACAATAATCGCAAATCTTTAGGAGTGACAGGAAAGGACGAAATTTTTTAAGAAAGAAGGGAAGTTGTTTCCAGAAGAGGAACAACACAACATGAAAACTCTCATCATTTTTTTACAAATTTGTATTTTATATATCTTTACCTACATTGGAACAGTTATTCATAACTTTTTCCACCTAGTTATTCCGGGTAGTATCATAGGACTCTTATTACTTTTTATTTGTTTATGTTTCAAGATAGTTCCATTAAAATGGATTGAAAATGGAGCAGGTTTTTTACTAAGTTTATTAATGTTATTTTTCATTCCAACAACAGTTGGTGTCATGAACTATCCTTCGTTACTTTCTATTCATGGTGCATTGCTCGTTTTAGCCGTTCTATTAAGTACCATCATTTCCATTACGATCGCAGGAACGGCAGGTCAATTTTTTGAGAAAAAGGCACAAAAAAGAAAGGATGATAAAGAATGAAGCAAGTTCCACTCGCATTCTGTATGATTTTATTAACCGTCATAACTTATCTTGCGATGACTAGAATTTATAAACGGTATTCTTACCCATTTTTAACTCCTGTTTTAACAGCGACTACTATTATTATCATGATCCTGTTAGTGTTTCATATTCCATATAAAAGCTATATGATTGGGGGGCAGTGGATTAGTTCCCTTTTAGGTCCTTCAGTTGTAGCACTTGCTTACCCTTTGTATAAACAACGTCATTTTTTAATTAATCGCTTATTCCCTATATTAGGAGGGGTTTTTGTTGGTGCCAGTTCCGGAATGGTCAGTGTTGGCCTCCTAGCAAAAATCTTCGGGGTCAATCATTCATTAATTCTTTCCATTATCCCAAAATCTCTTACCACTCCTGTCGCAATTGAAGTAGCTAGAGGATTGGGCGGAAATGCCTCAATGGCAATTGTCGGTGTTATGATTGCAGGAATCTTTGGTGTAATAGTTGCTCCTACTATTTTTAAATTGATGAGAGTGCATAGCCCCATTGGCAGAGGTATCGCTCTTGGCAGTGCATCACATGCCATAGGGACTTCTAAAGCAGCTGAATATAGTGAACTAACCTTTTCGATGAGTTCTGTTACAATGGCAATATGTGCAATCATTGGCTCCTTTCTAGGACCAATCATTGTATGGCTATTTCACATTTGAGAAGCCTCCTCACGAATAAGAAATAGTTTACGTATACATGTAGGAATCCAATCACACAACTAATGAGAAGTCTAATTTCCTTAATTTATTCTTTGGAAATTGGACTTTTTATCTAAAAAAAATATACTCACCTAATCGCTACCACTGAAAGCCCTTTTTTGGAATAGAACTTAATTCCTTTTGGTAACCACTCTATAATTCCTTTTGTAAAAATCTCATTTACTTATGGTACGATTCACCTTGTTTAATATTACAAATGTATAAAAACACAATTACTCCATCCTTTTATTCATACAGATAGGTAAGGGTTTGAAGTTATCGCTCCCTTTTCCCCCCGTCCACACCGTACATGAGACTTTCACCTCATACGGCGTTCCAACTAATCCAATTCGATTTAGTCATCAACACTTCTGAAATCGCAACGTCTTCCGTGTCTCAATTCTTCCGTTTCAATAAGTCGGTGCCTCCCATGGGAGGTAAACCTCTTTTAGTCTTACGAGAACCTTATTAACCGATAAAGATTTGCCTTGCATGATTAATTGAATCTTCATTAGTCTAGTGGCTATCCCTTCGGGTTGATTAGACCTTTTATCGGTACTGTGCCACCACTTTCACTGATATAAAGTTAAGTTATACAATAACTATTCTCATTATTGCTTTCCTTATCAACGCTTCATAGAAAGTAAGTCCTCCACGTTATCAGCTTACAACGTTGAATTATATCTATTATAGAATGAACTTAGGTGCTTCCTGTAAGCCTGTTAGCCGTTCATATGCCTGTAACACATCATGGACTTTCATAATTGTCATTCTTACTCATCCACTGCTAACCTCACATTAGGTGATATACACATTTCTATGTATTGCCAGTCTAGACCCGTACATTCAGAAGTTCGTCAGCTTAACCTTTTTACTTTAGGTTCTTTTGCATTCTCACCATATTCATTCAACTCAAGCATCATGATTTACACCACCCCCTCGGGTAGGCTTTCGTCAGCCGAACTGTTACGGTAAATTCTCACGCCTTTTCGCCGAGCTTATAACACTATTATTCTTACTAATTCAAGTGCTATTCGACTAAGAGAGAACCCTTAAGGGCGTTACCCCACCATTTGATTCTTCGATACAATCCTTCAGTTCCGGAAGGAACTGTCTAACCTTTACCTGGGTAATGTGACCATTCCCAATTTAAGCTAGAAACATTTCGCACAACAATCTGGCCCGTTTGTTCAGTAAGCACAGTTTAATTAATCTGTATAAATATTGATGCCTATACAGTTTCTCTCTGAAAAAACATTCATAATTATTAATAAACATAATGCCGAAAAATAAATCGATTAAATGCCAGAAAAAGAAGAGATAGCTAAATCAAGCTTTTCTAATTAGTCCACGTTTTTCGATTTCACGATATAACGTTGATTTTGTTACAGTCGTTTTTTTCTCGATCTGCTTGATCGTGTACTCACCCGTTTTCCAAAGATCAATTGCATGATCTACTAAATCCTTGTTTTTTCCTTTACGCCCAAACTTTACCCCATTTTCCCTCGCTCTGATCTTACCTGCCATCGTCCGTTCACTAATGAAATTACGTTCCATTTCCGCAAACAACCCCAACAGCGTGACCATTGCTTTGGTCATGATATCGTTGCTCCGGCGTGTGTCGATCCCGTCAGCTAAGCATACTAGATGAATGCCCCTCTCAGTAAATGATTCGTAGGTTTTCAACACGTCAGAGATGGATCGCCCCATTCGATCCAATTTGTAACCAACCACCGTATCACCGGGTTGCACCACTTCAAGTAGCTGCTTAAATTCTGTACGGTCATTTACATTCTTACCTGATATCTTTTCACAAAATAACTCATCGACCCCATATCGTTGTAATTCTTCGATCTGTATTTCTAAATCTTGATGTGCAGCTGACACGCGAGCATATCCATAAACATTCCCCATCTTTCTACCCCTTTTCTGTGTCTTTTCTCTTGATTATAACCTTATATTTAGGGAGAATAAATAGGGAATGATCTAAGCTAGGAAAATCGGGGTGCCTGCACGGTTCCCTAAAATCCTGAGTTTAGGGAGTGAAGCGAGCTATATGTGCTAATAATCATAGATCTCTGTCACAGAAAGGACGAATATGGATACTGAAAAAAACACAACGAACCAAAAGCGTTTGAGAATTCTTGATGAGGATGAAATAAAAATTATTTATAATATACCGAACTTCACCTATGAAGATCGCTGTCATTATTTTTCTCTCACACAACCAGAGAAGGAGTTGCTAGATACATTACGCTCTGTAAAATCTAAAGCTTACTTTATCCTACAACTCGGCTATTTTAAAGCTAAACGCTTATTTTTTATCTTTGACCTCCACGAAGTAGAGGGGGATTTACGACATGTTTTGAAGGAACATTTCACCGGTAGCAAAATCACTGATCTAAGTTCCATTGGTAAGGTTACTAAGCTCAAACAACAACACTTGATTCTTGAACTGTTCAACTATCAAAGTTGTGATGCTGAAAAACGGCGACTGATAGAGAAGAAGGCTCGTAAGTCGGCCACATTTTGTAGTAAGCCCATTTATATCTTCCGTGAAATTATGAATTATTTATCCGAGCAACGGATTATTGTCCCTGGTTACAGCTTTATGCAAAAAACGATAGGGAAAGCCATTACCTACGAACAAAACCGTTTAGTTACAATGTTGCAAAATCATCTGAGTCCACCCACTATCAAAGCATTGAAACGATTATTAGAAGATTCTTCGGGTCTATATGAAATCACCCGACTGAAACACGAACCAAAAGATTTTAGTACCACTGAAATTAAGCATGAGATGGATCGAGGAAAGCAAATACAAAGCTTATATCAACTCGCTCAAAAATTGCTACCCAAGTTTGCCATCTCTAACGAGAGTATCAAATACTATGCTTCCTTGGTAGATTATTACTCTGTTTATAAACTTAAACGATTAAATGAATGGATCGGTTACTTGTATTTATTATGTTTTGTTTCCCATCGCTATCAACGGATGCATGACAATCTGATCCATACTTTTACATATCGAGTAAGACGCTACATGGATGAAGCGAAATCGGCAGGAAAGGAACGAGTATACGAATCTCATCTAGAAAGCAGCCAAAACATAAAGAAAGCAGGAGAAGTACTTTACATATTCACTGATAATCAAATTCCTGCAAATGCTACTTTTCAGGAGATTCAGGATCGAGCCTTTGCCATCTTGGAACGTCCAAAATTAGAAGCCATCGCTGATCAAATTGTTACCAATACCAAATTGGATGAAGTTGCTTTCCGATGGGAACACATTGATCAGCTATCTCGTCAATTTAAACGATCCCTGCGCCCCATATTTTTGATGATTGATTTCTTAGCCGCCTCTGCTCATGATCCACTGATTGAAGCAGTCCATTTTATGAAACAAGCTTTCATGAAGAATAAACCATTAGGAAAGTATCCTTCCGATGCATTCCCTCAACAATTCATCCCAGACGGGATGAAGCGATACATCTATCAACCAAATTCTTCAGGGCAAAAAGTGCTGCAGGCTGATCGTTATGAATTTTTCGTCTATCAACTTTTACGAAATGGTTTAGAAGCAGGGGATATTTTTTGTCGGGATAGTATCCGATTTCGCAGTTTTGAGGATGATCTCATTAGCGATCTAGAGTGGAAACAGAAAGAGAATTTACTTGCTGATATCGGTCTAACTATTTTCAATCAACCGATTCAAGACCATTTAGCAGAGCTTGAGAAGGAACTCGAAACTCGTATTATAAAGGTGAACCAGCATATTGCATCTGGGGAAAATAAATCTATTCAGATCAAAAGACGTGGCTCGCATAGTCGCTGGACACTCCCATATGTTCGTGGTAGTGAATCGATGAATCATCCCTTCTTTGAGACGGTAAAGCCCGTTGAGATTAGAAATGTTTTGCATTATGTGAATCAACGCTGTCAGTTTCTTGAAGCATTTGAACATATCTTAGGTCGTTATGCAAAACAAACCCGGGAAGATCGAATCCTTGTAGCATGCCTAATCGCTTGGGGAACCAATATGGGATTGGGGAGAATGGGTGACATTTCTGATATTAATCACTCCACTCTTATTTCCGCATCGGATAACTTTATTCGGTTAGAAACGTTAAAAGAAGCAAATGATCGGGTCAGTAATGCCACAGCTAAATTATCCATCTTTCAACATTACAATATTGACGAAGTCATTCATTCCAGTAGCGATGGACGAAAAGCTGAAACAGGTATCAGTACGATTAATGCCCGTCATTCCCCTAAATACTTCGGGCTGAAAAAAGGGATTGTTTCTTACACGATGGTGGCGAACCATATTCCTGTAAATGCTCGAATCATTGGAGCTAATGAACATGAAAGCCATTATGTATTTGACATTCTTAACAACAACACCACAGATGTTCAACCAGATGTGCATTCCACAGATACGCACGGAACGAATGAAGTAAACTTTGCCATTCTCCATTTTTTCGGTTATCAGTTTGCACCTCGTTACAAGGATATCCATGATAAAGTCAGCAAATCCCTTTATGGATTCAAACATCCCAGTCAATATGATGATGTGCTGATCAAACCTGTTCGAAAGATCAACATTAACCTGATTATGGAAGAGTGGGAAAATATTCAGCGTATCATGTTATCGCTTGCCCTTAAAACCACTACACAAAACATCATTGTCAGAAAATTGAGTTCTTATGCTCGGAAAAACAAAACCAAGCGTGCTTTGTGGGAGTATGACAACATCATTAAGAGTCTATATTTCTTGAATTATATCGATTCCCCGCCTTTACGTCGTAATGTACAAAAGGCATTGAATCGAGGTGAAAGCTATCATCAATTATGCAAAGCAGTATCCTATGCTAATTTTGGTAAGCTGCGTTTTAAAACTGAACAAGACCAACAAATATGGGGAGAATGCAGTCGTCTTATCGCTAATTGCATTATTTATTACAATGCCAGCATTTTGTCTAATATGCTGACTTACAGGGAAGAAAATGGACAAGATTCAGACATGTTGAAACGGATTTCTCCAGTGGCGTGGCAACATATCAATCTTTACGGTCGCTACGAGTTTAATAGTAATCAAGAGATGATTAACATGGATGAGATCATTCAAGAATTAGCTAAGTCAAAAGCTATAATAGCAGCAGTAACCCACGCCTCATCCGAGTGACATTAGGAATTAAAGTACCTCTTGAACCAATAAAGTTCTGAGAGGTACTCCTTAATGTACCTTTTGGAGGGTTTGGGCAAAAAACCCCTTATCGGAATCAAGTAATTATTAAAATCTATCTTTTACATGAAGATAGATTTTTATATTTCATCTCGTGCAAAATAGTATTTAAAATATGCGCAAAATACCGTTCAAAGTGACAAGTAGACTGATAAAATCATAGTTAAGAGTGTCTCATAAGACTTGTCTCAAAAACGAGGTGATATTTTGCGAAAAATCGGTTATATACGTGTCAGTTCGACTAGCCAAAATCCTTCAAGACAATTTCAGCAATTAAACGAAATCGGTATGGATATTATTTTTGAAGAAAAAGTTTCTGGGGCAGCAAAGGATCGCGAGCAACTTCAAAAAATGTTAGAGGATTTACAGGAAGGAGACATTATTTATGTTACAGACTTAACTCGGATCACTCGGAGTACGCAGAACTTATTTGAATTGATTGATTTAATACGCAGGAAAAAGGCAAGCTTAAAATCACTCAAGGATACATGGCTAGATTTATCAGAGGATAATCCATACAGCCAATTCTTAATTACAGTAATGGCTGGTGTGAACCAATTAGAACGAGATCTTATCCGTATGCGTCAACGAGAAGGGATTGAGCTGGCTAAGAAAGAAGGGAAGTTTAAGGGTCGTTTAAAGAAATATCATAAAAATCACGCAGGAATGAAATATGCAGTAAAACTATATAAAGAAGGCGGTATGACTGTAAATCAAATTTGCGAAATTACTAATGTGTCTAGGGCTTCATTATATAGAAGGCTATCGGAAGGAAACAAATAGTTTGTCCTGATTCTATCAAAAGGTTTATTTTTTGATACCAACATTTTTAGGCATGAAATGTCGGCAATTATTATCTATTTTGTTTTAAAGTAAATATTGAAAGGGAGTAAACTTATGGATTGGCTAGAAAGAATGAACAATGCGTTAAACTACATTGAAAATAGCTTGAATGAAGAAATAGACTACAAAGAGATTGCAAAAGCAGCTAATTGTTCTGAGTTTCATTTTTCAAGAATGTTCTCTTCAATCTCAGGTATATCGCTATCAGAATATATTAGACGTAGACGGTTAACACTCGCAGCATTTGAAATTCAAAAAAGTGATATTCGGATCATTGATGTGGCAATTAAATATGGTTATGTTTCTTCTGATACTTTCTCACGTGCTTTTCAAAAAATGCATGGAGTAACCCCTTCCAATGCTCGTAATAGAGGGGTACAGTTAAAAGCCTTTCCCAGAATTTCCTTTCAAATTTCTATTAAAGGAGATACCGAGATGGAGTACAGAATTGAAAACCTTGATTTTGAATTAAGAATTGTTGGAAAAAGTAAGCCAGTAAAAACAAGCAGAGCATTTAAAACAATCCCTACGCTTTGGAACACTGCGAAAAAAGATGGATTTATGCAAGAACTAGTAGATATGTCATGGGAAAATCCAAAATGCACGCTTGAAAGCCTTCTGGGGGTTTGCGGAAAAGAAGCTGCCATAACAGATGAACAATTTTCCTATTTCATGGGCGTAAGATACGATGGGGAATCCCCAGAAAATATGGAGACGCTTATTATTCCCGCAAGTACATGGGCAGTTTTTCCGAACATAGTGGATGCATGGAAACGTTTATATTCCGAGTGGGTCCCTACCTCCGAGTATGAACTTGCAAATTTACCGTGTATAGAATGTTATTACGGTCCGAAGCATAAACCAAGACACGAACTCTGGGTCCCTGTTATCCCGAAGTAAATTACATATTCAGTAATAGAATGCTGTTTATGGAGTAACGAAAAAAGAGCCTAATTTCTCAATTTAGGTGATGGGAAATCAGGCTTTTTATATTGGAAATTCCTTATCGTTGTAAATCCGCATTTTCCTGACGCTACCCCTACTGGTACTAACAGAACAGTTAGGGGCTCCGCCGACAAATGCGGAATATTGGCGGAACCCCTTCTAAATTTGAATTCATTTTTTAAAATACACATTATGTAACCAATTTAGCATTTTTTCATCATTATTTTTATTGTGATGTTTAATTTCCCCACGTAAATAACGTGACAATGTAGTATGAGCTACTCCGATTTCTTTTGAGGCCGCACGAATGCTAATACCCAGGTTATCAATCGTAACTCTCAATATATCCGGTGATAAGCCACCCAGACTTTGATTTTCGTTTCCCATATTTATTTTTTGGAAAAGAACCTCGTTCATAAATATACCCCCAATTATCTTAGTAAAAACAAAAATCCCCTTAATGAACACACTCCTCCTGCAGGTAAGTGCATACATTAAGGGGATTTCCCTCTAAAATTTATATTTTATTCAATTTTAACATAATGAAAAAAACATTCAATAAGGATTTTTGTTTATATTAATAAATTTTAAATAAACGGTATATCTACTTTATAAAATTGTTTGACATTTCGATTAGCCAATTTAGCATCTTTTCATCATTATTCTTATTTTGACGTTTATTCTCTCCACGTATAAAACGTGATAATGTGGTATGGGCAATCCCAATTTCTTTAGCTGCTTGGCGAATACTCTTCCCCAAGTTATCAATTGTTTCTTTCATAGCCTCTGGAGTTAGAGAAATGTTTTTAGACTCACCGAAATCAAAGGTTTGTTGTATAGTTTCGCTAGCTAAATGATGTGGTTCTTTTACCGACTTAGCCTCTATAGTTGCCGCAACCTCATGAATCGAAAAATAAGAACCTGATTGTTCCTCTATATCAAGTAAATCTTGCTGATCTACTTGATACATTCGCTCAATTATTCTGTTATCAACGTTGGTTGGAGAATTTATTAATGTGTTCTTTTGGTTTTCTTTGACGACAATTTCAGGCGGTAAGATTATAACATTTAACTTGGTCCAATATTCCTTAAACCACCCTTTTTTTCCAACAAGACTTTCATTTACTTCTACGTTGTAACTCCAGTGTTTAATTACTCCATCCTTTTGTAGTTCATCAAGGGTATTTTCGAATTTGTCCCTTATTTGTAAACCGTTTAACCTCGAAGGTAAATCCATTGCCTTTAATATTGTGGATATTTTAAATGGTTGTTTTAATGTTCTTTTAATGGTTCTAATCTTCCACTGAAGATTTAAATACCTAGTTAAACGTTTATGTTCCCTTTGTGTATAATGGCTATATTGAAACACTTTTAAATCCAGGAGTCCGAGTGAACGGTTCGGTCCTACTAGATAGGGTGTAAGCACAGCAGTGGGCTTTATTTGTACTGCATATATTCCTTTTGCCTCTCCGCTCTTTTTGTCGTATGCAACACGTACCTGCCCTAATTCAAACATTCTTTGAAAATCTTTAAATTTGTAAAGTTCGTTATCATCGATATTTTGTGTATTTACTATTTTTACTTTTCGATCACCCAAAGAGATCCAGATGCTAGATAAAGCAGCCACTCTTCTCATAATATTAAAGCGGTCCTCTTCACGGTAATCATGTTCTCTCCCCTTTGAAGTCCGTTTTTTTAGGTTCCTAATTTGTAATGCGTCATTGCTATGAAACTCTATATAACCATCTGGATTTTTTGGAGATACCATCCAAAGATATGTGATTAAATCAAAAAGATCGGCAGTAAGTTCATCTAATGAATTTATCGTTGATTCTATCAATTCAAGCCATACTTCATTTTGTTCTGATGTAAGTTGAGCAGTTTGAGATTCATAAGGTCTAAGTTCAGCAAATCCACGTACTTTACCTCTATTGTCAATTATTTCAGTTGTCAGATAACCAGCATCCCCTTCTTTAAAATCTTTTTTCTTCGTTACAATATCCCTCATTAAATGGAACTCATAATCCATGCTTGAATAAATATAGTCAAGATTTAAAGTTTCATTAATTTTATCTTCGTTAAAGCTTCGTTTTATTTCGTCGTCCGGAAACTCATTGATAAACTGCCCTGCTAAAATCACCTTAATTGTTTCTTTGTATACTTCAACTGCATCTTTTATCATTTTCTTGGTAATGTATTGATCATAGTATAATGTTTGAGTAAATAAGGAAATTAGCGATCTGAAACTTGGACCTATTGTTTTATCGGGAAACTGTTTCAGTCGCTCTTCTGGTGATACATTATATGCTTCCCTCTTCCATTTTTCTATAATATATGGTCTATCTTCGAATAGTTTCTTTGTTTCTTCGAAGATAACAATTTTTAAGACTTCGTAATTCAGAATTTGGTGATCTTGTATGTTTTCATACTTCATCGGCAGAACCCTCTCTATACCCCATTAAAAACACTCTATCTTTTATAAATGCACCATTGTATTTTATTATAACAAGTTTAATAGTGGTATTGGGGACAAAATGCACCACCTATTTGTTAATTATTATTTAAAATGCACCACCTTTTTGTTGAAAATAGAAAAGTTTGTGGTGTATCAATTGATTTTATAGTGCATTAGCTTATTGTTTGCATCGATTAAAATGCACCATTTTAACACTCACCGATATAAAATCTTTCGTTAAAAGCCTGAAAATACTTAGTACACTTCATTGGAACATTATTACCTAAAGTGCGCGGAACCTGTCTAGTATTTTGTTTAAAATGCACCAAAATTGGATTGACCAACTTGATGCTAAGAAATGTTACATAGTATTAATAGTTATAAAAATTCGCGCGGAACTCGTGTAGTATTTGGAACATAAAACGCACCATTTTTAAAAAAATGAGCGGAACTTATGTAGTATTTAAAACTGTAAATTAAAGCGTTAAATTAACCTTTTCATAGAGCTATATCAAAAAATAAATAATAATAATTTATTTTGGAACGAAAAATGCGCGGAACTTGTGTATAACGAAGTGTTGCACTTTTTATTTACCTACGCGGAACTTGTCTAGTAAAAAAAGAAGAAATTTATTATTTTGGTCAACATTTATGGCGTGTAGCGTCAAAATTATCATTCTTAAATTTCGGCAGTTTTTTAAGGAAATGGTGCAAAATATGCGCGGAACTCGTATAAGAAAATAATTCGAAAGATTATCCAAAACCCTTGATTTGTAAGCGCTCAAGGGTTTTTTATTTTGTGGTGCATTTCTCTTAGAGAGAAGGAAATTGCAAAAATCGTTTTAGTTATACTTATTTCAGCAAAATCTTCCAATAATTTTGCTAATAGAATACTAGTTTCTACAATTTTATTCTTTTAAGTAAAAAAGATGAAATGAGGGAGGTGTAGTAGAAATGGAACAAGCAATTAAGAGGACTTTAAAAGGTCTATATTCACCTATTGATATCATGCAAATTATGACACATGACAGTCTTTATCTATATAAGAGAAAAGGCTCAAATGCACCATTTGATAAAATTGCAGCATATGAAAAGGTTGTAAATAATAGTTTGTACTCAAAAGGTGCTATCTTTGTGGCAAAGTCCAAAGAAGATCTGTTACAAGCCAAAGGGATGGTAATCACTTCCTATGAAGGATTGGAGCAAAACTATAAAAATTTGACCCATTGGACACCTAATACCTTTAGAGGTGGTACATATTACGACTTTACTAAAAGAGTTATTAAAGGGCATCGTCGTGAAAATTTAAAGCAAATAAATGTTCTAGGTTTTGATATTGACTCTAAGAACGTTGATTTATACGGACTTTATTTGTGGTGCGAAAAAGTTGGCTTACCTCGCCCTAATTTACTATTGAAAACGCCTCGAGGCTTCCAATTATTCTTTGTTCTTTCTACACCTTTCTTTATACATAAACAAAAAGAATATAAAGCTTTGCGTGTTGCAGAAAGACTTTTTGAAAATGTTCGGCACGCGTTAAGTAAATTTGCTCCTATTGATAAAGGATGTATTCCATTTGGATTTTATCGTATCCCTAAAGAAAATAATATTTTAGATTTCTATGATGAACCAGCTGATACTTCTTTGTTGCTGACCTGGTCCAAAAAATATGAGAATCAAGAAAAGCAAAATAATATAAAAGTTCTATTTAAAAAAGATAAAGTATTAGATCAAACCTCTCAAGCTTGGTATAAAAGTCTTTTACTTTCAACCCATATTTTTAAAGGACATCATAGTGCTAGTCGCAATAATGTACTACTAACTTTAGCACTTGCTAACTATGCTAGTGGTACACCCTTTGATGATGCGTATGATGAACTTGATCAATTTAATACGAATTTGGATAATCCTCTTTCGAAAAATGAGTTCGATCGCACAATTAAAAGTGCATATTCAGGAAAATACAAAGGCCCAAAAAGAACTTATGTGGAATCAATGCTCGAACTATGGACAGATGGAAAAGCAAAATTTAATGTAAATAATGGTTGGTATAAATTCAAAAAACCACGGGAAGAGAGAGAACGTTCTCATTATGATGAATGGGAGGAAGACATTCTATTATATCTAAATCAACATACTACTCCTGAAACATCATTCCTGGAGGGTTCTTTAAATGTGCTTGCAGCAACTTTTGGTATGGCTGTTTCAACACTTAAAGAAGTATTAAAGCGCTCGAATAAAATTATAAAGCAGACAATCGGCAAAGGGCGTGGTGCAGTCACGAAAGTTGCTAGTCGAGCTATGCTTTTTAAAAGATTACTATTTTTAAAAACAAAAAAAAGAACCAATAGCAGTTTACAATTAAGTTTATTTACGAATTTAGTCCCAAAAGTCGTGTCCCCTAACCAAGTTGCAATTAACAATTTTAATATCTCAATAGAGAGGTCGTACTTAACAGGGGCATCCCCTCCTGTTTAATAAGCCAGTCTGCCAATACATATCTATAGTATTGCTTTGTTGTTTACGCTATTTATATTTGTTCACGTTAATGTTAATGTTAGTACGACTGATCTATTAATGTTAATGATACTGTTAATGCTAACGTTAATGTTAATGTTAGTACGACTGATCTATTAATGTTAATGATACTGTTAATGCTAACGTTAATGTTAATGTTAGTACGACTGATCTATTAATGTTAATGATACTGTTAATGCTAACGTTAATGTTAATGTTA
>NZ_QUQV01000017.1 GCF_003400205.1 Bacillus sp. HNG
ATTTATTTCTATAATCACAATAGATATCAAAAACGACTAAACGGCCTCAGCCCTATGGAATATAGAGCTAAAGCCGCTTAGGTCATTTTTTATTATTTCCACTGTCTACTTGACAGGGGGCAGTTCAGAAGCCTGTGACTTTTTTGTGGAAGGGATTAGTTCACTATGGTGTGGATTATCGAAGAAAAGGATGACCAAATCCAACAAGGATCTGTCCCTCTAACCCAATAATTGAATCGATTCTTGAATCTTTTGTGACAACATCAAAATTATGATCTACTTTTAGGATTAGGTATTATATTTGTAACTATTCAATTGATATCCAGTCGTTACAATAAGCTTGAACGATAACAAAAATAATGAAATGGGGTATTCTTTTGAACTTTCCACAATTAAAAATAGGCCATATGGAGCCCAAGGTTCCAATTTTGCAAGGTGGTATGGGAGTAGGTATTTCTTTAAGCGGACTTGCTTCTGCTGTTGCAAATGCTGGAGGGATTGGTATTATTTCAGGCACTGGAATTAGTTTTGATGAATTGCGATATCACATAAGAAAGGCGAAAGAATCCATTCAGGATGGCGGATATATAGGAGTGAATGTTCTTTTTGCGATGAATGATTTTGCCGAAAAAATGAAAGTAGCTATTGAGGAAAAAGTTGATTTCATTATTTCAGGTGCTGGAATATCAAGAGATATGTATAGTTGGGGCAGAGAAGCTGGAATACCGGTTATCTCAATTGTGTCTTCAGCAAGACTTGCGAAAATATCTGAACGATTGGGAGCGTCTGCCGTTGTTGTAGAAGGCAATGAAGCCGGTGGGCACCTAGGTACCGAAAGACCTTTGTTCGAAATTTTGCCAGAGGTGGTAGAAGCCGTTAGGATACCCGTAATTGCTGCTGGAGGGATTATGACTGGGGAAGATCTTGCTCGTGCCATTCAAGTAGGGGCTTCCGGAGTACAAATGGGAACAAGATTTGTTGCTAGTAACGAATGTGATGCACCATTAACGTTTAAAGAAAAATATGTACAAGCGAAGAAAGAAGATACAGTTATGGTAAAAACAACGGTGGGATTAGAAGGTCGTGCAATAAAGAATCATTTTACTGAACTTATATCAGATAATAAAAAAGTAAAAATCAAGAAGTGTATTGATTGTCTAAAAGATTGCTCTTATCGCTTTTGTACAATGGATTCTATGATTACATCAATGAATGGGGATTGTGAGAATGGTCTTGTATTTGCAGGAGCAAGAGTGCATGAAATCAATGAAATCCTTCCTGTCAGAACGATCATCCACAATATTATGACTGAATACAAAGCCTGTATCTAAGGGCCCTATCCTGAAAAAGAGTAATGGAAGTTTTATGATAAGAGAGGTCAAAGTATTTTTCTTTAAAATTGTAGGCTATATTGCCTATCAATTTAACTAGATTAATATATTTGAATGCCGAATACATAGTCAAATGTGAAGTGTAAACAGTAATGTAGGTACATTTTAACTTGCATTTATTGGACACGTTATCATAAACGATTAGGAATACAAAGTTGTATTCGTTCCCTAATTTCTATATATATTCTGGGTACTTTGTTAAAATCAGCATATATTTGTGAAAAAGTGTATTGGAAGGAATGCTGCATGTACGTTTATTGAGGAATAATATATAGGGGTGTTTATGATGAAAGAACAATTCGGGGAAATAATAAACCAAAAAACTTCAAAGCCATTAATTATAATGATGTGTGGTGTCGCAGGTTCAGGGAAGACTACATATGCACAACAATTGGAGAGAGAAGGGTTTGTTCGTCTTTCGATTGATGAAGAAATCTGGAAGGTTAATGGACGTTATGGAATTGATTATCCTGCTGAGAAATATAACGATTATCAAATTGAAGCTGAAAGAAGACTTCGTAATCAATTGGTAAGGCTTATTCAGGATAAACGAAAGGTTGTTATTGATTTTAGTTTTTGGCAAAAGGCCAAACGAGTTGAATACAAACAGCTGATTGAAGAAGCTGGTGGTGAATGGAAACTTATTTATTTGAAAGTTAGTCCTAAAGTTATTCGCGAACGATTGAAAGGGCGAAGTAAAAGATTTGATGCAAATGCTGCCTTTCCGATCACCGAAGATACACTAATTTCTTATCTAAACGGATTTGAAGTACCTTCACAAGAAGGGGAAATTGTAATAGAGTCAACATAAAAAGTTTAATTTATGGAATGTACTAAAGGATTAGTTTAATTGAAAGATGGATTATATATATTCATAGGGATAGCTCGGTATCTGCAAGGCTTTTTTATTTAAAAAGCACCGCAAATTGCGATGCAAATAGAATATTACTAGGGTAAATTAGGTTTTTGCAATAGGAACGTAACCTTTAAAGGGAGTTCCCACCTCTCATCTCCTATAAACGTGTATCTTTTTTTGTTCGATTTCCATAATCTTTGAAACCAAGAATATACTTTCATAACATAATACAAAAACAAAAACGCTCTAATCGTCATTAGATCACACAGACCATAATTTATCCAGACCCATTTCTATAATATCAGAGTACTTATGGTACTCTGTTTTTTATTTTTTGGACAATCCTGTGGTCATCTACCAAATCCTCATTGTTTTCTATCCACTTTAATCATTATCACTAGATCTCAGTGTTCATTACATTTTTTACCATTAATGCAGCAGCTAAATCCGTATGAAGAAACACGGTTTAAATGAACGAAAGTATGGCATATTAAGGAAAAGAACTAGGAAGGGAGAATTTTTAGTGGATTATCTATCTCGTGAACAAATTATGAATGAACTACAGCAATCGTTTCAACCATATATAAATAAGTATGGAATTGAAAATATCGGAATTTTTGAAGAAGAAGGACAAGACGATCGCTACTATCTTGGATATACAACTCGAAAAGATGGAAAAACCCATCATATTCATCTGCCTTTTCAAAAAAATAATGATGGCTGGTTAGCCCCAATTGATAGTAAGTGGACAGTAGAATCAGACAATCCACAGGAAAAAGATCTAAAAGAATTTGAAGATCTAGATCATGTATTCCGCGAAATATACTAAAAAATATTTAGATTACATTTGTGAAAGACATAGAAAAAAGACGAACCTGATTAACCAAATAAGAGAGGCTAATTTACATTTCAGGAGGGTACTATGGATAAGAGTCAATATAATGATGATACCAATTTAATAAGAAAAGAAAATGAAACATTAGAAATAAGTTCAACAGGATATGGGTTAGAATCTGTTCGAAAAGAAAATGAAGATGAATACAAAGTGGAGCAAAAAAAATAGCCATTAACATCGGCAAAACGAGAACTGATTTTTAATGGGACAGCAAAATCTACATTAAAAGCCAATATTCAAAAAAACAACTCTTAATACGTAATAAGAGTTGTTTTTTTATTTTAAGTTTTGTGAAACGAAATAATTGAAAAAAGGGCTTTTAAATGCGGTCATCTTCCCATGCTCTATCATAATCTCTTACAATTTGACTTTCTGTTGAAGTATCTTCTTCTTGTTGAATTTGTTTGAACTCAACAAATTCCTGGTTTGCCTTAATTCCTTTTGCTGTGTTTATTTTTATGTACTTCAATTACGCTCATCCTTCCGTCTATTCCTTACTTTTCTCATTTAAATATAATGTTTTAATACCTTTTTCTTGATTAGGCAAATCAAAATGGGGAGCGGGATTAGATGAGTAGGTTTTGGTCAGATTTTTATTATTCGTTGGTCGTTTATTTTTCATTGGGCCCTCCTAGAATGGTTGAATGATGTTTTTAATGATTCAATTTTACAATGTGAGTTTAAAGCTATTTTTATTCCCGTGACGAAGATCATTTTGAATTGAAAATTTCAGTTCAAAAAGATTATCTATAATTACCTTGCCTTTTTTTCTTTTCGTATAAAAAATAACTTTGTCTACACAGTAGTTTGTTAACTAATTTCTTACGTTTAGGAAAAGATATGAATGCAAATTACAGGAGGTGTGTTCATGAATAGTGATGTGTATCGGGATAAAATTGTTGTTTTAGATGAGAACGGGGATGAAAAAGAGTTTTCGATTGAGGCCTTATTTGATATGAAGGATAAAACATATGCATTGTTACGTTCTGAACAGGATCAAAATCACACATTTGTCATGCAAGTGGAAAATACGGAGGATGGCCAGTTTTTAACAGGTATCAACGATTCATCCGAACGTGACATGGTACTAGATGCGTATGAGATAGCTGTTGATGCTAATCCCGCGGAGTAAGATTCCTTATGGAAAAAAACATCATTGCTGTTATCGATCCTCAAATGAGGAAACAAATAGAGGAAGAAATTGCAGGTTTTACCTTTACCAAAAATTTTCGATCTCCTTCTGCAGAGGAATGGTATGTTTTTTTACCGAACTATCAAGATCCGATTACCGGTGGTGCAGCTGGAAAGGTGATTATTCATTATAACTTATTTGATACAAAGGAAATCTTCATAAATACCACCATCATATTTGATGACCCTGTTTTACATCATTCGTCACTTCATCAACTTGTTTACGCCATTGCTGATGAGCTTGTAAACCGGTTGGTTGGATATGCGGATACTCTTCTTTCTGTTCATTCGGGTGAGAATTCGTATAATGCAGAATACAAGAACTGAGGGGTTCATATGGTTGATAAAATGATACAAGCGGTACAACAACATTCATTTCCAATTAGAAATCCTAAGGAGAATTTTGAACAACTTGTTACTTCTATAAAAAATGAGAAATACATTTTGTTAGGGGAATCCTCACATGGCACGTCTGAGTTCTACCAAATTCGAAAGGAACTCACGAAAAAATTAATCGTTGAAAAAGATTTTACCTTTATCGCTGTGGAAGGTGATTGGCCAGCCTGCCAAGAGGTGAATCGCTATATTAAAGGGTATTCAACTAAATATAACAATGCACGAGAAGTACTCATGTCATTTAAACGTTGGCCAACGTGAATGTGGGCAAATGAAGAAATCATTGACTTAATTGAATGGCTTAAAGAATATAACCAAGGAAAACCGAGTGAAAAAAAGGTTGGCTTTTATGGGATTGATATCTATAGCTTATGGGAATCCATGAATGAAATTTTAAAGTATTTAGAAAAACGAAACTCTCCTGATCTTGAGATCGCGAGAAAGGCGTTCGCCTGTTTTGAACCTTTTAATCGTGATGCAGAAAAGTATGCACTATCGTCTGCATTTTATTCCGAAGGCTGTCATGAAGAAGTTACGAAACTTTTAACGGAGATAAGTGTTAACAAACATATCTATCATGATTCAGAAGAAAGTAGTTTAAACGTAGAGGTAAACTCACTTATCACTGCTAATGCTGAAAACTACTATACAACAATGATAACGAATGATAATGAATCATGGAATATCAGAGACCGTCACATGGTTGAGGTCATCCATAAAATAGATTCCTTTTATAACCATCAATCCAAAGGAATCATCTGGGAGCACAACACACATGTTGGGGATGCACGTGCTACAGATATGGCGAATGAAGGAATTGTAAATGTCGGACAACTCTTGAGGGAGCAAGTAGGTTCTGAAAATGTGTATATTGTAGGTTTCGGTACACATCATGGTACGGTTATCGCAGCTAGTGAGTGGGGTGAAAACTTTGAAAAAATGAATACACCTCCCGCAAACACAGGAAGTTGGGAAGATCTACTATATAAAGCGGGGAATTACGATAAACTCCTACTTTTTACGGATAAAAACAGACATTTATTTGCTAACTCAATTGGCCATCGTGCAATTGGCGTTGTCTATCATCCACAATTTGAACATTATGGAAACTATGTCCCGTCTGTCATTTCTGAACGTTATGATGCGTTTGTATTTGTAAATCACACCAATGCGTTAACTCCACTTGAAGTATCAGGCGTGTTGATTTAACCAAATTTAGCAGAATCCATACTGATGGGATTAATGCAAAAGATATAAGTTGGAATAAAAACAAATTCGAACAAACTAAGCTAAAGTTGCCGAAAATTCTTCCATGCCTGACACCTAGTATTGTTAGAAGCCTTAAATACTAGGGTTGGGCTCTTTTTCGACTCATCTTACCCACTGACCTGCCCCTAAACACTTTCACAAATCATCAAAAAAAATGTGATAAAGAGCACAGATACTGGGAATTATTTTGGATATTCTTAGAAGGGTAGAACGTAATTTTGCATTTAATTGGTATTTTTAAAAACCTGTTGAATATAAAATCTTTTTCTACTATTATAAGTTAGTACTAAAGTAATACATATAGTGAATAAGTATTACATCGATAAAGGCAAACTTATCAAAAGATAGGGACGCAAAGCCACGAGCCTAACGCAATCATGCTATGGTAGTCGGGTTACCGAAATGATGGAGAGAAAAGGAAACTCCCGTTTTTCGGTGAAGTTTCTTTTTTTATTTACTGGCAATTTAATTAAATCTTAAGGTAAAGAACAGCTTCGCGCTGAGTAAAGACTGAAACTAATGAAAATGAATAAGACATACATCACTAGATTTTCCTGGGGGAGGAAAAGAATGAAATTATTAGATCGACTCCGAAAAAAACACCATGAGGTTGATTTAAAGAGAAAAAAGGGTATTGATGCTTATTTTGAGAGTCTTTCAAGTAGTAATATGGAAACATTTGTAGAGGACATCGCAACCACATTTAATAATAGTGAAAAGCTCGATTATTACCGGTTAATATCGAACCACTTAGGCTTGGCCTTATTTACTATTGATCTAAAAAACAAAGAAATAATCTATGTTTCTAGAAAAATTGAAGAAATTTTGGAAATTTCCAAAGAGAATTTAACAATCGAGTATTGGAAATCACTTTGGTATCAAGGGGGCACTATCGATTTTTCAGCAATTTATGCGAGATTAACCAAAGAAGGTAAAAATTCACACACTTATCGGATTATAACCCCAAGTGGTGCTGTTAAATGGATTAATGAAACCACAGTTGCCGTTAAAGATGAGATGGGGAATATCGGAAAAATTGTTGGAGTAATAGAAGATTGTACCAATGCTTTACATCTAGAACAGAAAATAAATTTTATCACCACACACGACGAACTGACGAATCTTCCAAACTTTTTAAACGGAAGTGAACATATACAAGAGGTCATTGAAAGCTATAAAACTACAAGAGAAAGATTTGCTTTGTTTTGTGTGAATTTAGATGGGTTTAGCCGCATTAATAATACATTAGGATTTAAAATAGCGGACGAAGCGTTTAAGCAATTATCCATTAAACTTGAAAAATACCTAAATAAAGGAGTTTTCCTTTTCCGTTCTCAAGGAGATGAATGGTACGCTGTTGTAGAATGCTCCATGAAGAATGAAGAGTATATGAGTCATGCGAAAGAGATTATTGATATTATTCAAGCTCCACTCCAAATTCAGGATTATTCGATTCGAATCACGGCTAGCATTGGAATTAGTGTTTATCCGGATGACGGACAAAATAAGGTTGAACTTATAAAAAATGCAAACACTGCATTAAAACGAGCAAAAAAGCATGGTGTAGCAAACTATCAATTATATGCTGCAAATATGAATATTGAATCCTTTAAAACCTTTCAATTAGAGACAGATTTACAGAGTGCAATTAAGAATGGTGAATTGTATATCGAATACCAGCCAAAAGTGGATGTGAAGTCGCAAAAAGCAACAAGTGCAGAGGCACTAATCCGTTGGAAACACCCACTATGGGGAGAAGTTTCACCATTGGAATTTATCACGATTGCAGAAGAAAGTAATTTTCACCGTGAAATATCAGAGTTTGTCATCGATACGGTAAGTAAGCAAGTGGGCCAATGGGAAGAGCAAGGTATTCAATTTAAGACGGTTTCATTTAATTTATCAGCTAAGGACTTTTTAAAAAGCTCCTTAATTAGTATATTAGAAACTACAATTAGTAGGTATCAGATCAATCCAAAACATCTGGAAATTGAGCTCACGGAAGGTACCTTGTTACAAGAAACAAGTGTTGTTCAGGATCAAATTGAGCAAATAAAAGCGATGGGCATTTCACTATCGTTGGATGATTTCGGGACGGGATATTCGTCCATCCATTATTTGAAGAAACTGCCATCTGATATCATAAAAATCGATCGTTCCTTTATTCAACACATTCATAAAAATGTAGAGGATAAAATAATCGTAAAATCGATTATTGAGCTTACAAAAGGATTAAATAAAACGGTCGTAGCAGAAGGGGTAGAAAATGAGGAACAATTTAGTATCCTGCAATCATTGGGATGTGACTTAATCCAGGGATACTACTACAGCAAATCGGTTTCCTCGAAAAGGATGACTGAACTTTTTAAAATGAGTCAGATAAAGCCTGCGAGCAGTAAGTCTGGGGCTCCAATGAACCGTCGTAAATATTATCGAGTAAGTTTTCCTTTCTTTCCGTTACATACCGAAATGACAATCGTATCCTTTAACGGAAAAGCTGTTACCCTTGGTACAACGGATGTGATGGTTTTAGACATTGGATTGGGTGGGTTACGGTTTGTAAGCCATTTAAAACTTAAGCCACATTCCGATATTTTGTATAACTTTAAGACAACTCTTTTGGGTAAGGAAACGATTTTAAACGGAACAATCGTTCGGTATAATGAGAAAGAGCAAGACATGTTTGAATATGGTGTAGAGTTTCAAATGGAGGAATCTGATCGGGATGAATTGGCATCAATTTTAAATAAAATCTCATTACAAATGAAGCAAAATCCGCTGTTTAATGATGGGGATTTTATTGACGAAAATCCAAGTAGCTATCTTTCAAAAATACAAAGGCGCTAACCATGGTGATTTTCGAAAAGGAACAAACGATACCAACAAAATGGAGATGACGAATGCAGGAACTACAAAATCAATTTTTACATCAAGTCATAATGGAAGGTATTAAGGAACCATTGTTTATTGTAAAAGTAGGGGATGATACAGAGTTCTATTATGAATGTCTGAATCATACAGCGATGGAGAAAACAGGTTTAAACGAAAAAATAATCGGAAAATCCATCTCAGAAGTTTATCCGAAAGAAAGAGCGGATTTCCTTAATAAACAATATAGACTTGCGGTTTCAAAAGCAGAAAGTATAAAATATACAGATTCATATAATTCGTTACTTGGGGAGAAGTATTATTCTGAAACGACAGTAACGCCACTACTAGATAGGGTTACTAATCAATGTACCCATGTTATTGCACATGTTCATGATATAACGGAGAAGAAGTGGGGAGAATTCGAACTACGGGAATATTGGAAAAAGGTAAATGAGAGCAATCAGAAGTACAGTTCCCTTTATAAGAATAATTCGGATGCTATTATCACATTTAATATCGACGGTGACATCATAGAAGGTAATAATAAGGTTGAAGCCCTAACCGGTTATAGCATGGATGAGATTGCATATTCTGATTTATCTGCTTTATTCGATCAGAAAAATGTTGAGTTATTGCAAGCGAATTTTAAGAAAGCTATAGAAGGTGAGCTATTAGATTTTTCATTAATCATGAACAAGAAAACGGGAGAGCAAATCGAGCTTGTTGTGAAATTCACCCCAATTATTGTAAATAACCAAGTCGTTGGGATTTTTTCCATGATGAAGGATATCACAAACCTCATCCACATCACACGAAAATATATGGATACAAAACAACGTCTTAAGATTATTACCGAAAAATCACAAGACTTGATCACAATTCTGGACCCACACGGATTCATCGTTGATGCTTCCCCGTCTCATAAACATATATTAGGCTATGAGCAAGAGGAATTAATAGGTAAACATTTTACTTATAATATTCATCCTGAAGATAAATCTCTTTTAGAGGAAACGATCTTACATGCGATTCATATGGACAAGTCCGGAAGAATTCATATAAGAAAAAAGCATGCGGTTAACGGGTGGATGTGGTTTGATATGAAGGCAACGCCTGTTTTTAATGAAGATAATGAATTCATTTATATGGTTTGTGTATCAAGCGATATTCAATCACAAATGGATTATGAATTAGAACTGAAGCATCTTGCATTCCATGATTCGATGACGAATTTGCCGAATCGAAGGTATTTAAAAGATTTCTTGAAAAAATCCGTAGATGATTACGTAAATAACAAGATAAATGGACTTGTCGTTGGAATGATGGATCTCGATCATTTTAAATCGATAAATGATGAAATGGGACATGATGCTGGAGATGCTGTCATCATTGAATTTGGGAATAGAATCAGAAAAAATCTGAGGAATATTGATTTTATTGCACGTCTAGGTGGCGATGAATTTGTCATTGTATTACCTGATACCCAAGAAGTCGAAATAGGGAACATACTTGAAAATATACAGAAGACTATACACGAACCTTGGTTCATTGGTGATAAAACGTTCCATTTAACAACAAGCATTGGGATTGGAATTGTACCTAAAGATGAAATCTCGATTTCCTCCATATTAAAAACGGCTGACATTGCTCTATATGAAGCAAAAGAAGCGGGGAGAGACACCTATAAAATAATAACGATGGGGACATAGGTACAGTTACCGTCCCAGAACGAAAAAACCTAAACGCAAATTTGTGTTTAGGTTTTTTGTTGGAATGATTAAGGATTTGTCGACCAAAGTCCTGCATGTTTTAACACAACACGTGGATGAAGCTTTAGTTGAGCAACCATTAATTCTGCTAAATCTTCTGGTTGCATCACTTTTTCTGGATTGCCGTCTGTTAAATTAAGCTCGACCGCCATATCAGTAGCAACCGTACTTGGTGTTAACGTTGTTACTCGAATATTTTTCTTGCGCACTTCAAGCATTAAGGACTCACTTAGTCCGATAACAGCAGCCTTTGAAGCTGAGTATGCACTTGTAACGGGTGCCCCTTTTTGACCAGCAGTTGATGAAATATTAATGATGTCCCCAGTGTTACGTTCTAACATTTCTGGTAAGACTGCACGGGTAGTGTAGTACACACCTTTTACATTGACATCGATGATATTGGTCCATTCTTCAGGGGTTAAGTCCATGAAACTGCCGAATTTTGAAATGCCGGCATTGTTTACTAAAATATCGATTGCACCAAGTTCTCCTCGAATGGATTCAACCGCTTGGGTAATCGAATCTAAATCCGCTACATTTGCTGCAGCGAATGCTACCTTCACATCATATTGTTTAAGTTCATCTGCTACTTTTTGTACGTTTTCAAGCGTTCGTCCCACTAGGCCTACGTGAATACCTTCTTGTGCAAAAGCAATTGCTGTTGCTCGTCCAATTCCTCTGCCTGCTCCAGTAATTAATGCCACTTTTCCTGCAATGGTTTGCATGTACTTCGCTCCTTTTGATTGAGATCATTTTATTATACATGAAATTTCATTTCGATTCATATGGTGCATCACATTGCATGAATGTATTCGGGTTACCGAATTTATTGGAGCAGAGAGTAACTTTTTTCATGTTGGAGTTTAAAGAAATCTTTTAAACTTCCTTAATAAGAAGTCGAATTTTCCTACTTCAAAATTCCGTGTAAGACCATCTCCATTGCTTCATCTAACACTTCCTTAGGGACCTCTTCGCCTTCCCAATAAATCCATCTCATCCCGATAAACTGACCGATGCCCATTAAATTATAAGCCAACGCTTCGTGATTTAGTGACTTAAATTCACCAGTTTTATCAGCTTCTTTTAAAACTCTAATATAACCAGATGCTAATTTCTCGTAGTACCAGCGATATAAATCCTTATCAACAATAACTGCCTGGAAAACAATGCTGTATAAGTTTCGGTTTTCGCTTACCCACTCAAAAAACGCTTCAAAACCTCTCCGATGCACATCGACTAGAGGTGATTTATCGATCGCCTGTTTAATATAAAGGCGTAGATCCCGACTCATTTGCTGAACTAATTCATCATATATAGCCTTTTTCGAAGGAAAATACTTATAGATAGTCCCTTGTGCAACATTTGCTTCTTGGGTAATATCGACAATTGACGCTTCAAAATACCCCTTGGTACCAAACACCTTTTCAGCCGCTTTTAATAGTTTTCTTCGTGTGTTTAACCCCTTTTTCGTTAATGTTTTTTCAGTTTTAAGTGACATGTGAATCACCTCTTATTTAATTTTATGTTAACCATTCCCTCATGCATATGGATAAGCGAAATAATATCAAGTGAAAATATGAAGTAACAATTTTGGGAGTTTTCTGATTTAATCATATCGTAATTGGCAGCAAAAGTTAAGATTTCCTTATTTTAAGGGCTTGAAAGGTTTGAAAAATAGTCGGAATAGGAGAACTAAAATGTGAAAGTACTTTCTGAAATATAGGAAATGCAGGATGATGAATCATGGAAAAAAACTTTATTGAAAATATTAGGAAAATTTAGTATAATCAAAAATTGAAAAGTGATTCACTTTTCACAAATGGAAAACGGACAAATTAGTTGACGAAGAAAGGGGGAAGAAACGACAAAAATTAATGGATATAACAAAGGAGATTTTTGTAAAAAGGTTATTTTGACAGGTCCATCGTTTAAATTACTTTGAAGGCAGGGGGTGAGTCACAAGGGGGGATTTTACAATTACTTTCCAACGAAAAAGTAAATAATGATGAATTTATTTTTCAATTGAGTTCCAGGTGCTGTGAAAGAAGTTTGGGGATTTAGATTAATGAAAAAGCCGGCTACATACGTGTTTTGACTGGGTGATCCCGGCAAAGCTACAAAATACAAAGGGAGTTGAAGCTGATTTGAAAGAAAAAGAATTTGTCATGACAGATGAGCCGTGTGAAACGATTGACATCAAAAAGCTCCAAAAACTGGATAGGGAAACAAGGTATATTGTTAGGTCCGAATTTCGAACCGGGTTATCATTGACCATTATTTATTTTGTCTTTATTTTTTCGGTTCCGGTGATGAACTGGTTTAAACCGGATTGGGCTTTTGCCAAGTTGTTCGGCGGAATGTCGGCCAGCTGGTTTTTAACTTCGATAATTGCCATGGTCATGGCCTTTATCATTGCTTATGTGCACACGAAGCTCTATGAGAGATGGGAAAAGAAAGTTCAGACTATCACGCCTTCAGCCGGAAATAAAGTAGAGAAGGAGACTGTTGTATGATGCAATTACTTGACCCCAAATATCTTTTTACCATTCTTCTCCTTGGAACTATTGTCTATATTACCTATCTTTCAAAAAGGAATGATAGTGCAAGTGACTTTTTCGTTGGTGGGCGTGTATTTGGATGGTTTACAAATGGTTCGGCCATTGCTGGAGACTATTTGAGCGCTGCGACATTTCTTGGGTTAGCAGGTCTCACCTTTGCGATTGGTTATGACGGTGCCTTTTATACATTTAGCTTTTCAATCGGGTTAACACTTTTGGCACTATTTGTTGCTGGTCCCTTGCGACGATTGGGAGCGTATACAGTAGCCGATTTTGTTGCGTATCGCTTTCACAGCAAACGAGCCAGGATTATCGCAGTAGTCGTTGTTTTGGCTATTTCAGGTTTCTATGCAGCACCGCAGTTGCTAGGAGCAGCATCTATTTTAAGCATGTTTTTCGGGATTTCCTATGAATTTGGGATTATCTTTACAAGTGTTGTCATGATTTTCTATGTCGGAGTCGGCGGAATGAAAGGAACGACATTAAATCAGGCATTGGAGCTTTGGATCCGATTGGGGGCTTTTATCGTTATGGTTGCGGCTGCCATTTATGGCGGTTTCCACTATCAGAAGATTTTGCTGACCATTAGTGAATTCAGTGGAGCCATCATAAACACAGGAGCCTTTACAGCAGACGGAAAAGATATTGTTTTTAACGGGGAAACCTGGTACAAATCCGGTGCATTTAATCCGAACTTTTGGCACAGCGTTTCCATGGTAATCGGGCTCGCACTGGGAGTAATCGGGTTGCCACATATTTTATTGCGTTTTTACACAAATCCAAATGCCAAAGCTGCGCGTAAGTCTGCGGTTATGTCGATTGGCATCGCCAGTTTATTCTTTGGGCTTGCCGTGTACCTCGGTGTTGTTGGCCGAGCAATCTTTTTAGAAGGGAATGCAAGTCCGGAGGTTATGAAGAACTTACTTACCGGCGGTGATAACATGGTGATTCCGTCCATTGCGACAGCGCTTGGGGGGAAATGGCTTCTAGGATTCGTTATTGCAGGCGCTTTTGCTGCCATTTTCTCGAACTTGTCCGGACTGTTTATTGCCAGTTCGGGAGCGATCGCCCATGATTTGTATGCAAAGTTTTCAAAGAAAGAATTAACGGAAAAACAACGTGTACGTGCTGGGAAATGGGCAATTTTATTTCTCGGAGTGTTTTACGGAATTCTTGGTTTATTGGTCAAGAATGCGTCAATCGGTCACCTTGTAGCCCTTGCATTTACCGTCGGGGCAAGTACCTTTGCACCTATTTTTATACTTGGTATATGGTGGCGGGGCATCACTGAAAAAGGAGCAATCGCTGGTCTGACGATGGGTCTTTTGGCTTCCATGTTCATGATCTTTTTCTCATCCGTTCTACCAGAAGCGTTGCAGTTTAGAGTTCCTGGCATCATTACTGTTCCTATCGGCTTCTTATCCGTCTATGTCGTATCAAAACTGGATAGAAAAGTGCCGGCAGACGTGAACTCGTTCATGCGGAAGGTTCATGCAAAAGAAGAAGTCGCGTAAGAAATATGGGATATTCCTAGCCAAGCCTAAGTAGCGGCTTTTAGTAATTGGGAGTGATGTTCAAAACTAGGGGGAAAACAAGATGAATCAAAGCGCTAAACGGTTTGGAAAAATATTGCCTTCCATTTTAATCGCATTTTTACTATTTAGTGGAACAGTTAGTGCTCATTCTGTTGTTGACATTTGGGGAGAGGCTACTGAAGGAACGGGGGTCATTTTTAATACGCCCGTAGCGATGGCGAAGGACGCAAGTGGAAACATTTATGTAGCTGATATGAGTAATCATAGAATTGTCAAGATGGATCAAGACGGAAAAGTCATTAAAAAGTTCGGAAAGCTAGGTAGCGCAAACGGAGAATTTAATACGCCATTTGGTGTAGCAATTGACAATAATGGAAATATTTTAGTTGGCGATACGGGAAATAATCGTATCCAAAAGTTTGATTCTAATTTCAATTTTATTAAGGCTTGGGGGTCCCGTGGCTCAGGGAATGGACAGTTTGGTCTAGCTAGAGAAATTGCCATTGATAGTCAAAATCGTTATCATGTTACCGATGAATTTCATGATCGTATTCAGGTGTTTGATCAAAATGGAACTTACTTATATCAATACGGTAGTCGAGGAACGGCAAATGGCAAATTTCGCTTACCTCAGGGAATCGCTATAAAACAAGATACAAATGGTGATAAAGTATATGTTGTCGACACTTTTAACCATCGTGTACAAATTTTAGACGTAAATGGGAATTATCTTGGACAAATTGGTGCAACTGGTCAGAGTGGAGATAGTGGAAGCCGATTTTTTTATCCTAGAGGAGTCAACTTGGATACAAATGGAGATGTCTATATTGTAGATACAACAAATCATAAAATTAAGAAATATAATAGCAACCACCAATATCAATATTCGACAGACTTAGGTATTTATAATTTGGAACCTAGTTTCCCTTCTCAAGTATTGCCGCTTGGAAATGGTTACTTTATCGTTTCTGATACAGGGAATAGTCGATTAATAAAATTTAGAGGGTATTCAACCTATGCTTCTGTTCAATCCTATTTAGGAAATTTACGGAACGCTGATGGCGTGTTTTCAGAGCCTGTAGGAATTGCGGTTGACAATAACGATCACGTTTATGTTACCGATACCTTTAACCATCGTGTGCAAAAATTCGATAATAATGGAAGCCTCTTAGGTAAATGGGGTGGCAACAACGGAAATGGTGGTCCTTCAGCTTACGGGATTAACTATTGGCAGTTTATCGCTCCAAAGCAGATAACATTTAATAAGAAGTATAATGAGATCGTCATTGCTGATACAGGAAATTCTCGAATCCAAGTATTTAGTCAAAACGGTTCATGGTTATCTAACTTTGGTTATTATAATTTAAGCTTTCCTATGGGTGTAACGACAACAAGTGACGGCTATTATTATGTCGCTGATACTGGAAATAATCGAGTCGTAATGTTTAATCCCTTTGGCTATTTTGTAAGAAGTTGGGGATCAGAAGGATTGGGAGATGGCCAGTTTAGACAACCAACATTTATTACAGTGGACTCTCATGATAATCTTTACGTTGTCGACAGATACAATAGTCGAATCCAAAAGTTTGATCAATCAGGAAAATTTATTACTAAGTGGGGGACGAATGGTGGGAACCCACAAATTGATCCGTTAGACAATTGGGGTGAAGGAAACGGAGATCTATTCCTCCCGGTTGGCATTGCAGTGGATCAAAATGATAATGTTTATGTCGCTGATTCATCAAATAATCGCGTACAAATGTTTAGTTCAAACGGAACATATTTAGATACGATTGGGCAATTTGGTGGAGAAGATCAAAATTTCTTTTCTCCTCAAGGAATTGCTGTAGGGGCAAATGGTGACATTTATATTGCTGATACGCTATTGAATCGAGTTGTTAAATTCAGACCATAAAACACCCTATTGCTACGCATGCACTTACCTATGCAAAAAACGAGAGTTATTTTCAGATGATTCAATATAGTTTGATATACCCTAAAACTAGATTCATTGGAGGAGTTAACATGTACGTACCGTTACTATTGACAGATTTTTTAGATCGAGCCGTTAAGCTATATGGAGATAAGACGGCAGTCATTGATGACGAAAAGGTTGTCACGTATTTTGAACTGAATGAAAGAGTAAACAGACTCTCCCATGGGTTGAAAGAACTGGGGGTCGAAAAAGGGGACCGGGTTGCTATCTTGGCACCGAATACGTTGGAAATGCTAGAAGGGTTCTACGGAGCATTTCAATTGGGAGCCGTTACTGTCCCGCTAAATATTCGGTTAAAACCAAATGATTATTTGTTTATTTTAAACCATAGCGAAACGAAAGTATTATTTGTCGATTGGGAATTGTACGATCTTATCGACCCAGTCAGAGATCAGTTAAATGTTGAGCAGATCATTGTCCACGGAGGAGGCAACATCAAACTTGAAGAAGATGATCTTGATTACGATAAGTGGATGGTCAAATTTCCGGAAAAGCCGTTTGAACGTGCAGAAATGGACGAAAGAGATATTGCCAGCCTACTATACACAAGTGGCACGACAGGAGACCCGAAAGGTGTTATGCTCACTCACCGAAATAATTACATTCAAGCCCTTCAAGTAATGCATCATTTACGTGTAAGTGATCAGGATGTGCTGCTTCATGTGTTGCCAATGTTTCATGTCAATGGTTGGGGCTCGATATTTTATTACACAGGCAATGGCTCTACTCAGGTCATGTTAAGAAAAACCCGTCCCAATATCATCTTTGAGAAGTTGCAAAAGCATGGCGTGACGATTATGCACATGGCGCCTACTGTACTAAATTCACTGTTACAATACTACGATCAAAATAAACTAAATTTAGGTCAAAATCAAAATGTAAGGGTTATCATTGGCGGTTCCGCACCACCTATTACGTTTGTTGAAAAAGTGGAGGATGAAATGGGGTGGGAATTCATTCAGATTTATGGAATGACAGAAACGTCCCCACTGACTCTAACGTCCATTATCCGGGCCCAACATTTGGATGAGCCAAAAGAAGTACAATACCGGATGAAATCAAAAGCAGGCTATCAAATGTTTTTAACAGAAGTGAAAGTGTTCAATGAAAAAGGTGAGGAAGTAGCACCTAACGGTCAGGAAATTGGAGAACTGGTCATCCGGAGCAACGGTGTAATGGAAGGCTATTGGAAAAATGAAAAGGCAACAAATGAGGTTATCAGGAATGGCTGGTTTCATACCGGTGATATGGGAGTCGTCGACAGTGACGGAAATATCGAAATTGTAGACAGGAAAAAAGATGTTATTATCAGTGGCGGAGAAAATATATCGTCCATTGAAGTGGAAAATATCTTGTACGAACATCCAGCGGTAGTGGAAGCAGCCGCAATCTCCATCCCTCACGAAAAATGGGGAGAAACCCCACATGCCGTTGTGGTTGTACGCGATGGAGAAGAGGTAACAGAAGAGGAAATCATAACCTTTGCAAGGGAACGGCTCGCTCACTATAAAGCACCAACATCAGTCAGCTTTGTAAAAGAGCTGCCTAAAACAGGTTCCGGAAAAATACAAAAGGCACATTTGCGAAACGAATTTTGGAAAAACATGAGCAAAATGATTAACTAAGAAGGTAAGTGGAGCACTCAGTTGAAATACAGGTGTGTTGATTAAAGATCATAAAAATGAATAGTTTTAAATAAACAATTTGTACAGTTAAAGGTTCCAGTTATGATTGGAACCTTTTTATATAGATTCAATTAAGTTTTGTTATCCGATTTTAAAAATTTTTATCTCAAGCTAAGACATAAAAATTACCACATATAATGTTTTTGTCTCGTCCACACACTATAGTGAGGAGGGAAGCAAAATGAACTATATGCAACTACTGTCATCCTTACTTAATAGGTGGGGTGGTAAAAAATCAATGAAATTATTCAAACGAAAACAGAACAATAAAGGGTGGATTTGGATTTCTATTTTAGGAGTAGCAATCCTTAGTATATTTGGAAGTAGAAATAGCCGAGTCAATCAAGAAGTTCAAAAGAGATTTCAGCAAGCAACAAATTCATTTCAAAGTTCCTCTAAAATAAGAAGAAATCCTTTTGATGTGAACTTCGATATAGCCACAGAAATAGCTAAAGAAATTAAACCTGAATTTGAAACCCAAACTCAACTAGAAAAGAATAAATAAATATATCAAATGGCTGGAATCCATTTTCTCCAGCCATTTTTTTACATCATATTCTAATTATGTATTTGTTGTTGAACCTGTTGTATAATCTGTTGCGCTTTTTCTAGTTCATTTTGGGCAAAATGACATGCTTCGGATTCGATACTGTTCGAATTAACTTGTTTTAGATGAAAATGTGCTTGATGAATAATATCTTGAGCTTCCTGTAATTTGCTTTTAAAGTTCAAGGCAGTTCTTCCCTTCTTTAAATAGTTCTCTTTTATCATGTTGTGCTACTCTTCATTTTTTCTGTACTGTTTCAGAAGAATTAGAAGTGGGTATTGTATGACTTTTATCAGTCTTTGTGTCCCAGATACTATACTTAATCTTATTTTGTGAGTTGTTATTGTTTTTAGCCATTTTCTTTAACCTCCCATAAAAATTGTTTAGATATAAGCTACGAGTAATAGGGTTATTCTTTAAAAAGCAAACACATGGTTCCCAATCGTAGTTGAGACTGTACGGCTTCTCAGATAGGAGCTTGATGTTTTATTAGGGTTGTAAAAAAATAAGGCTCCATTTGTTGGATCTTCTCCACTTATAGCTCGTTTGGCTGCTTCGATATGTTGGGCATTCGGAGTGGCCGTTTTTATAACACCCGTTTCTGCTGGTGTAAATTGATAATACCCATTGCTTTTTTCAAACAAAACATCTTTTACGGTATTAGGGAATAAAGGACTTTTTACCCGATTCATGATAACTGCACCAACGGCAATTTGCCCTTGAAGTGATTCACCTCTTGCCTCACTATAGATCATTTTTGCTAACCACTCGACATCTTCTTGGTTATAGGCTGACTGTTGTTTGGAAGCGATCGATTTTTTAGCCGGTGTCTTCGAACTACCAGAAGGAATGGCTAACTCCTGACCAACCTCTAATAAATTTGATGATAAATTGTTGGCTCTCTTAATCGCATCAATTGACGTTCCATTTCGAGTAGCAATACTGTATAACGTATCTCCGGGAGCAACTTGATAAGTAGATTCACTAGTTGGAGCTGGAGTCACCGTACTGCTAGAAGGGAGCGTCAAAGTCTGTCCAATACTTAATATATCGGAAGACAGTTGATTGGCCTTCTTAATACCATCCACTGAAGTGCCATGCCGTTGCGCGATACTGTATAACGTATCCCCCGAAACTACTTGATGAGTGGTAGTAGAAGCTTGGCCAGAAGATGATGCAACACCAGAAGGCATCGTCAACGTCTGTCCAACACTTAATATATCGGAAGACAGTTGATTGACCTTCTTGATACCATCCACCGAAGTGCCATGCCGCTGCGCAATACTGTATAATGTATCCCCCGAAACCACTTGATAGGTTGTAGTCGTTTGAGTAGGAGATGAAGTATCACCAGAAGGCATCGTTAACGTTTGCCCAACACTTAATACATCGGAAGACAGTTGATTGACCTTCTTGATGGCATCCACTGAAGTGCCATACTGCTGTGCAATACTGTATAACGTATCCCCGGAAACAACTTGATATGTATTGTGAGTAGGGATTGCCATTGGTATACCGCCAGAAGGAATCGATAATGTCTGCCCAACTTGTAGAAGATCTGAAGTTAAATGATTGGCCTCTTTAATGGCATTCACTGTTGTGCCATACAGTTGTGCAATACTATATAGTGTATCACCAGCGGTAACCGTATAAGATAAAGAGGCAGTATGTGAAGGTGTGCTTGTTTTCTTTGCTGCAGATGCTTTATCTGCAGGTAATGCACCAATGCCTAGAATGGAAAATAGGATTCCTCCAGCCATCACTTTCACAGTTTTAATTTTTAAAGAAGGCAGCTTTCTTTTGATAAAGCTAATTGCTTCATTTTTTAAGCTTGTCTCCTGCACGTTTGAAATCGACCCTAATTCTGCAGAGAATTCTGTTGTGTTTTCATTCATATATAAGACAACTTCAATTCCATTTTCTGTTTCATTGATTTTATAATGAGTAAAAGTCTCCATGTCATTCACCCTCCATTTACTTTACTATCCCCAAAACGTAAACCAAATAATAAGAAAATAGTCTGCTTTTCATAATTGGGACAAAGTATTCATTTTTATAATTTTCAGTTTATTTACTTGTTAAAAATATGGAGCCTTGATAAAATGAAACAAACCTTCCCGAACCAATGAAGGTTGCCAACCACACCTAGATTGGACAGAAGGGAATAAAGGTAATTAGTTTTGAAAATTGATTTGAAGGAGGAAACCCATCGTGAAAAATCAAGTCAAATTATTACCGTTTACCATTCAGTCAGTTGTGGATCAAACAAATGAAACACCAGAGGGAGTTCAATTGGTACAGGCGCCTTCAATATGGGAAGAAAGCAGTCAAGGTGAAGGCATTGTCATTGCAGTCATTGACACCGGAATTGACACGTCTCATCCAGATTTAAAAGATCGAATTATAGCGGGACGGAATTTTACCACGGATTATCAGGGAAAAACAGACATATTTGAAGACAATAACGGACATGGTACCCACGTATCTGGTACGATCGCGGCAAGTCTTAATAATGAAGGAGTTGTCGGTATTGCACCAAAGGCTCAAATATTGAGTTTAAAAGCGTTAACGGGAGAAGGGTCAGGAAACTATGAATGGATTATCGATGCCATTCACTATGCAGTGCAGTGGCGAGGTCCAGCCGATGAAAGAGTTCGTGTGATTTCCATGTCACTAGGAGGTCCCGAAGATGTACCTGAGTTACATGAGGCGATTCAGCAGGCGGTTAATCAAAATGTATCCGTAGTCGTTGCGGCTGGAAATGAAGGGGATTCTCAAGAGGATACATTTGAATATGCCTACCCTGGTGCGTATAACGAAGTGATTTCGGTAGGGGCTGTAAACATGGATTTAGAGCTAGCTCCATTTTCCAACACCAACACGGAAATCGATCTTGTTGCTCCTGGTGTTGATGTGGTTTCAACATACCCAGATAATAAATATGCACAACTAACAGGAACTTCGATGGCAGCTCCGCATGTCGCAGGTGCTATCGCTCTACTGATTAATGTAAGTGAAAAAGAGTTTGAACGAACACTTAGTGAAGCAGAGGTCTATGCCCAACTCGTCAGACGAACAGTACCACTAGGTAACAGGAAAAGCGCTGAAGGAAATGGATTCCTCCAGCTTGACTTAATTGAAAGATTACATGATGTGATTTTGACTTCAAGCATGAATGTTACAAATTAACTGAACAAATCGCGTTAAATCACTACTTCACATAGGGACAGGAAGCATTACGTAAGGGGGCACACTAAAAAAAGTGTGCCTTTTTGCAATGGTTCTTTTAATGAGGAATGTAAATAATATGTAAATTTATAAAACAGTACCTTGCAATGTTCAGTACTTGTTGTTATATTATTCCTAGTTGCTATATTTTTTTGTTAGGTACTGTTTATTACACGGTAGTGTCTGTTGTACGATAAAAATTAATAAAGAGCGAGGTGAATCCGCATGAACGTTCAATTCAAAAAGGGAGTCCTAGAGCTTTGTGTCCTTGTATTGCTGGATAAAAAAGATCGCTATGGGTATGAACTCGTACAGAAGATTTCCGATCAAATTGAAATTTCGGAGGGAACTGTGTATCCATTGTTAAGAAGGTTAACGAAGGAAGAATATTTCACAACATATTTACAGGAATCCAGTGAAGGACCTTCAAGAAAGTATTATAGACTTACAGATAAAGGGCGGACATACTTACATCAATTAGTCGACGAGTGGAAGGAATTCTCTAAAGGAGTCAACCAATTAATTAAGGAGGGAATGTCTAATGAATAAGAAGGAATTTCTATCAGATTTGGAGCGGCAGTTACGAAAGCTTCCAAAAGATGAAAAAGAGGATATTTTACAAGATTATGAGGAATATTTTTTGATGGGTGTAGAGCAAGGTAAAACAGAAGGTCAGATAGCAGAATCACTTGGTTCTCCAAAACAACTTTCGAAAGAATTACTAGCCAATTTTCATATTGAAAAAATGGAAGTAACCTCATCCACTCGACATATGTTCAGAGCCGTTTGGGCCGTGATTGGTCTTGGGTTTGTTAACTTGTTGCTTGTTCTTGGACCATTTCTTGTTATACTTGCCCTTTTAGCAGCAGGTTGGATAGCTGGCATAGCTGGGGGTATTAGTCCTTTATTAGTATTTGCTAATGCCATCGTCTATCCGGAAATTTTTGAATGGTTTGATGTGTTCTTTTCAATTGGGTTATGCGGACTTGGTCTATTTATCTCTATTGGGATGTATTATGCAACGGTTGGTGTTAAAAACGGATTCCTTCGTTATCTGAAATTCAATGTATACATTGTGAAAGGTGGGAAACCAGTATGATTAAAAAGGTTACTATAGTAGCTTCCTTATTAGTTCTAATTGGTGTAATCGGAAGTGCGGTAACATATGCATCAGTGAATAAAGAAGTTGCCATTAATGAAATAAGACAGATTGAAGATGAGACTATCACTTCCATACAAGTAAATGTAGATAGTATCGATGTAGAATTCATTTCAGTTCCAAGTATGGATGAAGCAAAGGTTGAGCTAGTTGGCACAGGTGTAGGAAAAACAATGAAAGACTTTTCCGTAACTGAAGACGATCAAACACTTTTAATTGCATTGCAATCTGAAAATAAAAAATGGTTTAACTTTACCTTCTATACTACAGATTTGAATTTAAAAATATTTGCACCAGAAAAAATCTATGACAACATAAAAGTAAATGGGTTTTCTTCTGATGTTTCTTTACAAAACTTTCAGTCAAAAACGATTAATCTAACAACAGTTGATGGTGATGTGAAATTAGAGAATATCAGTTCTGAGAAGATGAATATAAAAACTTTGACTGGTGATGTGAAGATGGAAGAAGTACAAGGAGCAATTGCATTGGTTACAGAAAGTGGTGATTTGAATGTGTCAGATGCACCTGTACAATCTTTCAATGCACGTGCATTCACTGGGGATATTAGCTTAGAAAATGTTATCGGTCCACTTACAACAAATACTGTCGATGGAGACGTTTTTATATCAATTAATGAAATTAGACATGCCATTTATGGAAAAACATTAAATGGTGATATCAAAATTGAATCGGAAAAGGAACCTAGCAATGCTCAATTTGAGGTGAAGACATTGTCAGGTGATGTAATTATATTTGATAAATACGAAAGAAATGCCAAAATGGGTGAAGGAACTGCCTTAATACAATTAGAAACAGTAAGTGGCGATGTCACTGTAAAAAATAAATAAGCGGACAGAGGGACAGGTCCACTGTCCCAGAGGTAAAAGCCTAGACACAAGTTCTAACTTGTACCTAGGCTTTTTCCTATTAATCTTTCGGTAATATGTAATTTTTTTCAAAAAATAATAGAAAAATAATCTTTCAGGGTATAAAATAAAAAAGCAAATTCTTTCAGGAGAAGTTTGTAAGAGTTTACATCCATTTTGATAAACAGGAGGGACCAAAGAAAACGAATAAATTACTGCTTTCTGTTTTAGATCAATCCATTTGTTTTTAAAATTTAAACGATTAAAGAGGTTGATGAAAGTTGACAATGGATGCTACAGATTTACCAATTAAAGAGCCAACTATTTTTAGTCATATTGGCAATAAAATTATAACAGAAGATCGTGAAATAAAAATTATTGCTAGATTGGAAGAGCCACTAATCGTCATTTTGGGAAATGTGTTAAGTGATGAAGAATGTGATGAATTAATTAGATTGTCTAAAGATCGAATGCATCGTTCAAAAATTGTGAATGCCAATGTAGATAACATGAGAACGAGCAGTAGTACATTTTTAGACGAAAGTGAAAATGTCATTGTTACGAGAATTGAAAAGAGGATCTCACAGATCATGAATATACCAACTGAATATGGAGAAGGTCTTCAAATTCTAAATTATAAGATTGGGCAGGAATATAAGGCTCATTTTGACTTTTTCAATTCTTCCAATAAGGCAAACAACAACCCTAGAATTAGCACACTTGTCATGTATTTAAGCGATGTAGAGCAGGGTGGGGAAACGTATTTTCCAAAGCTTCATTTTTCAGTATCTCCACAAAAGGGCATGGCTGTGTATTTTGAATACTTTTATAATGACCAAACTTTAAATGACCTTACCCTACATGGTGGTGCCCCCGTTATAGTAGGAGATAAGTGGGCTGCCACACAATGGATGAGAAGGAAAAAAGTGAAATAGAACAAAACTAAAACATCTTCCATGACGGAAGATGTTTTAGTTTGAATTGCTGATGTATCATACACTCACCAATTAGTTACTTGCTAGTTGAGCCTTCTTGTTTTCAACCGATTTAAGGTCAAAGCGATCTGCATTCATCACCTTTACCCAGGCTGCAATAAAGTCACGCACAAACTTCTCTTTGTTATCCTCTTGAGCGTAAACCTCTGCAAGGGAACGAAGAACAGAGTTTGAACCGAAAACGAGGTCCACTCTAGTTGCTGTACGTACTACTTCACCTATTTTACGATCACGACCTTCGTATACGTTTTCTCCTACAGGTTTCCATTGTACTCCCATATCAAGCAAGTTTACAAAGAAGTCATTTGTGAGTTGACCAACACGATCCGTGAATACGCCGTGCTGTGTGTCGCCATAATTTGTACCTAGTACACGCATACCACCAATCAGTACAGTCATTTCCGGTGCAGTTAGACCAAGAAGTTGAGCCTTATCAATGAGGAGTTCTTCTGGACTCACACTAAACTGTTCCTTTTGATAGTTGCGGAAGCCATCAGCGATAGGTTCTAAGACTTCAAAGCTTTCTACATCTGTTTGGTCAAGTGTTGCATCGCCACGTCCAGGAGCAAACGGAACTGTAACATCAAAGCCTGCATCTTGTGCAGCTTTTTCAATTGCAGCACATCCTCCTAATACAATTAAATCAGCCAAACTGATATCGATATCTAGGTCGTCTTTAATTCCTTCTAATACTTGAAGCACCTGCGCAAGTTGTTCGGGTTGGTTCACTTCCCAATCCTTCTGTGGAGCTAGGCGGATGCGTGCCCCATTTGCACCACCTCGATGATCGGAGCCACGGTACGTACTTGCAGATGCCCAAGCTGTTGTTACAAGCGTACTGACTGTGAGACCGGAGTCTAGTATTTTAGCCTTAATCTCAGCGATTTCAGCATCCGTTAAATCATAATTACCAGCTGGTACAGGGTCTTGCCAGACGAAATCTTCTTCAGGAACTTCTGGACCAAGGTATCTTGCCTTAGGACCCATGTCACGGTGAAGTAGCTTGAACCATGCACGAGCAAATACGTCTGCAAATTCATCTGGATTCTGGTGGAAACGACGAGAAATTTTTTCATATTCTGGGTCATGACGTAGTGCCATATCCGCAGTCGTCATCATCGTTGGAACTTTAATAGATGGATCTTCTACATCTGGAGCAAGATGTTCCTCGGCTGGATCTACCACAAGCCATTGCCATGCACCTGCAGGACTCTTTGTCAGCCACCACTCATATCCAAATAATAGATCAAAGTAGCCATTGTCCCACTGTGTGGGGTTAGCAGTCCAAGCACCTTCGATACCACTACCGATAGTGTCGCGACCATACCCTTTACCGTAAGAACTTTGCCAACCTAAGCCTTGCGCTTCAATAGGAGCAGCCTCTGGCTCTGGACCTACTTGAGAAGGATCTCCTGCACCATGTGCTTTACCGAAAGTATGTCCTCCAGCGATTAGTGCAACTGTCTCTTCATCGTTCATTCCCATCCGTGCAAAGGTTTCACGAATATCCTTTGCGCTTGCAATCGGATCAGGTTTTCCATTTGGCCCTTCTGGATTCACATAAATAAGCCCCATTTGCACGGCAGCAAGCGGATTTTCAAGGTCGCGTTCGCCAGTGTAACGGTTATCAGCAAGCCATTCGGTTTCAGTTCCCCAATAGACGTCTTCTTCTGGATGCCAAATGTCTGGGCGTCCTGCTCCAAATCCAATTGTTGGTCCACCCATATCTTCAATGGCAACATTACCTGCTAAAACAAGTAAATCTGCCCATGAAATCTTATTCCCATACTTTTGCTTAATCGGCCATAGGATTCGTCGTGCTCTGTCAAGGAGAACGTTGTCAGGCCAACTGTTAAGTGGTGCGAAACGTTGGTTTCCTGTTCCACCGCCACCTCGACCATCACCTATACGGTATGTACCAGCAGCATGCCAAGACATACGAATAAACATAGGACCATAATGTCCATAGTCGGCAGGGTACCAGTCTTGACTGTCTGTCATGAGATCACGAAGATCTTGCTTTAGAGCATCGTAATCTAATTTCTTAAATTCTTCTGCGTAATCAAAGTCTTCGTCCATAGGGTTGGATTTTCGATCATGCTGATGGAGAATATTCAAGTTTAGCGCATTTGGCCACCAGTCTCGATTCGTATTCCCACTTGCTTTGTTGCTAGTAACACCCCCATGAAACGGGCATCCTCCAATGTTTTCATTGCCTTTAGTATCCATTTTTAAATCTCTCCTTCTGTGATATTTTAGTAATTTATACATCTAGTTTTAAGAAACTAGGATGATCATAATTTTCGTGTGATTATTACAATAGAAGAAGGGCAGAGTTGAAAGAAATATAGACTTTGAAAATTCTAGAGCATCAGGACTATTATATTTTGAAGTGTAGCCAATTATGATAGATACATAGCTGCGAACAAAAGAAGTAAATCGTAGAGGCAAAAATGATGTAAGGGACTAAGAAGCATACTTGAGTCGAATATAAGATAAAAAGTTACAATATTTTGTATATTACCATTATAATGAAAGTGATGAATATAAAGCAAGTTTGATGCACACACTCCTAAAATCCATAGAAAGGGAGGTCAGTTAAATGCCATTTATCAACCATAAAACCTATATTAAAGTACCGTTAGAGGTAGTGTATAAAACAATTTCAACATCCCATGGGTGGAATGCTTGGTTTACCGATGACACATCTTTAGAGATCAGCCCAGATGGAACCGGTGAAATCAGATTAAGATGGAAAAATTTCGGTTGTGAGAATGTAAATATTGAGGATAGGGGTAAGATCCTTGAGGCAACCCCTAACAAAAAATTTGTTTTTCAATGGTCTCCAGGTGAACAAAATACTACAGTAACTTTTACACTTGAGCCTTATAAAGACGGAACATTAGTTGTACTTGATGAGACGGGTTACACTTATTCTGAAAAAGACGTAAAAGCCTGTATTAGTTGTGCTGTAGGATGGGGAGAAGCATTAACCCTATTAAAAATATACTTAGAACATGGAATTGTGTATAAACAGGATTTATAAAAAAGCCGATAAGACTAAATGGCAAGCAAATATCTATGTCTAGTCCTTTTTAGTCAATCTTTTCCATCCTTTCTGGATACCGATTAAAATGATAGAAAGAATACTCGTTTTAAATAAAAAGATCATACCTGTAAGGATGATGAACGGGATAAAGTCCTTAATGCTTAATTTCCCTAATTGAGAAAAATCAAAGTTTTGTAGAGTAAAAGATAAGATGATAAGTGCAGCTATTACAACAAGCCATTTCTTTTTAATAGGATTAGAATCATTCACGGTCATACCTGCTTTCGATTTAGTTCTCAAAATTCAAGCTTTCTTTCATTATACTAAATGCATGGCATGCTGTAATTGGCTGGAATGCTATTTCATAAACCTGTCAGAAATTGTTCGATTAGTAGAGATGGATTTAAGTACCGTACAGGATTGGAAAATAAATTACAAGCTAAAGAGCATTTTAATAAAGGACTTTTACATTTTTTGTGGAATGATTAGTTAAGTTGTTTATGATGATATTCAAGACTTTATGGGCTTTTTTCACAATTACCTGTGTTGCTAAGAGGCAAGGAAAGGAGTTCTAAAATGAATTGGATCTACCTTGTTTTATTAATTGTTACGATTCCATTGGGACTTTGGGGATTAGTAGCTAGAGCGAAATGGTTAGAAGAGCAATCAAAAAAGATTAGAAGTGAAAACCATTCAAACAAATAACATCTAAGACTATAGGGTGCTTGCCTTTAAGAAGGAGAAGCAACCTTTTTTATTTCATAAGATATATTGTTAGATTGATGAAAAATAAATAAGGGATGGTACACTGTAAAAAATATTCCGTCACAAAAGGAAGCAGAGAAAATGGGGATGCAGGATTATAAGATATTTGAGAAAAGTGGAGAAGAACAAATTGCTCAAGTAACTTTTAATACGGATGATTGAGAAATCTGTGAGATCGTGTATAGGCAGTATGTGAAACAATGTATATGCCACCTCCGTGCGACGACCCATGAAGAATTATCTCTTTTGGAATTTGTGTATAAACGCTGCAGTAAAGTTTAAAGAGTAATTATCCAGGGGGGATATCCTTATGACAATAACAAGCAAAATTATTTTACTCTTATTTACTTTTATTTTTTTGGTTTCAGGTTGTACATATCCCTATCCAAAAACAGAAATCGTTTCAGAAGAACCTTTAATCATAGGCTATATAACAGATATAAATGAAGAAAAACAAGTTATTCAAGTTGTAGAAAATATCTCGAAAGAAGAAGCCTTATATGGTGTAACAAAGGATAATGGTTCCTGGATCCAAATGAATAATGTGATTATTAATGATGTTTTTGAAATTGGAAATAAAGTTGCTATTTGGGATTCACCAATTAACGAGAATTCAAGTAAAGAAGAGAGGAAAGCCATGCCACTTGCAAAGAATATTGTATTGATAGAGAAATAATGCACTTTTTTTGAAGTTATAATGCTAACAAAGCAGGAAAATTAAAAAAGTAGGGAGATAACCCAATGTTTTTAGGTAATCCAATAGCGATAGGTAATACTGCAAAAATTTATCTTTCTGACAACAAAGTAGTAAAAGTTTTTAACGATTTTTTGCCAGATACGGAATCTATAAATGAAGCAAACAAACAAAGATATGCCTATTCATGTGGACTTCCTGTACCCGAGATTTTTGATGTTACCAAGATAAACGGAAAACAAGCAATCATAATGGAATATGTTAAGGGAGAAACATTGGGAGATTTATATATCAAACATAAAGATCAAGCAGAACATTACTTGAATATTTCAGTTGACATGCAGCTTGATATTCATAGTATCATTCCTGATGGCCTCGAACCAATGTATCATAAATTATACCGTCAAATTGAGAGTGTAAATGAATTAGATAAACGGCTAAAAAATTATTTGTTAAAGAAATTGGAATCATTTACTTACGAAGATAGGCTCTGTCATGGTGACTTTCATTTATTTAATTTGATTCTGTCAGAAAACCAAGTAGTCGTTATCGATTGGGTTGATTCAAGTGCTGGAGATATTCGTGCTGATATATTTCGAACCTATCTTTTATACTCCCAATTTTCGTTTGAATTAGCTGAGATGTACTTGCGACTTTATTGTGAAAAGAGTGGAATTTTAAGGTCTGAAGTATTTCAGTGGGCTCCCATCATTGCTGGAGGAAGATTATCTGAAGGTGTCTCATCGGAGAATTCAGAAAGACTTATTGAGATAATAAATCGCTACTGCCCATTATAATATGACAACGCTATGTATAAAACTTCACTTGAATTAACGGATGCTTTTCCTTAAACAATAATTACAACTCGTATTTTATTGTTCCTGCATTTTTTTATCGTTGCTGAAAATAATAAGTGCGGGGGTGAAAAAATGGCAACTGCTAAAATCGGGGACAATATTGTATTTAAGCGTGATGGGGAAAGCTATGAAGGAACTGTTACGGTTGTAAGAGAAAATTCTGTTATTGTTGAGTACGGATACAATAAGGCAAAAGATGAACCTATTACAACGATAGTCAATCATAAAAATTATAAAATATCGAAAGCATCTTCATGAACAAATGTACGTAAGTAACGAGCGCGATTGCTGAAATTGGCAGTCGCTTTTTGTGTTATTAGCACATGTTGATTAAGAGATTTCAAAATAGACGCTAGAAAATTAATCTTCTCTTTATTGGTAATCCGAAACGATTCTATTGTTTTTCTTTTTTTAATTGCCAAAGAAAAACAGTTGACAATAAAAATAGATTTATGATATTATTAAAAGTTTGATTAAAAATACGATGTGTGTTAAGGTTAAGAAGGTTACCGTATATGGAGGTGGATTATTTGTTTCAAATTGGTGATAACATTGTTTATCCTATGCACGGCACAGGTATCATTAAAGCTATAGAAGAAAAGGAAATCTCAGGAGAAAAACAACAGTATTACGTCATAAAAATGTTAATCGGTAATATGCAGGTCATGATTCCCACGGGTAAAATATTGAGTTCAAATATACGCCCTGTTACTGACATACATGCATTAAAGGACATTATACACATTTTTCAGCATGGAGAATCAGATCGATTACTGCTGTGGAAACAAAGGTATAAAGTGAACGCGGATAAAATAAAAACGGGTAAAATACAAGAATGTGCTGAAGTTGTTCGTGATTTAATGCGTTTGAAGAAAGAAAAAGCACTTAATACAAGCGAAAAAAAAATGTTAGACAACGCGCATGAATTTTTGATTAGTGAACTGGAATTGATCAAAGGAATTACCGAAAATCAAATCAAAAGTTTCTGTTAAGGTTAATTTTAGATAAACCCCTCCCGAAAATAACCTTATTTTTGGGGAATATGTTTATTATTAATTAATAAATCTTTTCAAAGGCACCCAACATTTTTAACTCACCTATAGAGCATTACCCTCTTTTGTTATTTCTACAATCTAATCCATTTTATTATTTGAATTTCTTTTATGAACGTTTTCAAATAAACGTTAAATAGTCACTTGATTTTTGCAATCCTGATTCACACTGGCACGGCCAAGGAGCCGTAAGGATGAAAGAGAGGTAGGGCTTTCATTGTTTTAGGTACACAATATTAATAAGTCATTATTTCTATAAGAAAAAACAAGCAATTTCACCACTATCTTTAAGAGTTTTTCACATCGCTGAGACAGATAATAGAAATTGTTTATATCTTTAAGTAAAAGAGAAAAACGAATTGTAACACCATATGGTCAACTGCAAAAATGGTTTCCAGACTAGGAACCATTTTTTGTTTTTTAGGATTTATCTAAGGGATTTAAAAAAATGATAATTGAACTAAGGGTGCGTTAATTTAAGAGTGATATTAACCACCTTTTTATGAATTCCATATTGAACAAATGTTGAATTTTAGTTGCGTACCAGAAATCCTTACTTCAATGCAGGAAGTAAGGATTTTTTATTGAATAAATAAAATTAGAATATTATGGATTTCATGTAGATGGGAGAAGTTAATATGTCGTTTATGATGGTTGAGAAAGAATTTAAGCTTGTTGGGTTAAAAGGTAGTGGGGAGTTTGTTAACTATGGGGATGAAGTACCCTTACTTGCAAAGCAACTATTAAGTCGCTCAAGGGAAATCCAAAATTCGACAGAGACCGAAATTGCCTTATTTGAGCCTAAAAAGGATGAGGAGCATAGGATAGGTGATTATTATGTAGGGTTAATTGTAAGCGAGAAATTAAATGAAGTACCAACTGGAATGGTTTATATTGAGATAAATAAAAGGTACATAACTACAAGAGGAAATATATTAAACTTGGGAGAACTTCATTTGAATTTATTGAATTGGGCAGAAGAACAAGGTTATCAAAGAAATCTTGATTCTTATATTATCGAGACATATCACCCTATGGGGGAAGGTTTTGAAGAAGTAAAGGTTTATTTACCAATTCAAGCTTAACAAATCAAAAACCATCTTTAACAAACGAAGCAAGTCAGTACAAGTGGGAATTACGCTAAGAGATAAACGGAATAAAAAGTCTTATAACAATGTAATTAGCACTATTTATAAGAAAGGAGAAGTAAAAATGGGAATCCCGGTAACGTTCAATGGAATAAAAGAAATTACGGAAAAGAAATTAGTCGGTTATCGTGTCGTTTGCAGTGATATAACAGGGTATGGTCAAGAAATTCCGAAGGCATCTTTGTTATTGGAGCAACGCAAAGGTGAAATCATGCATTTAGTTGAACCGGTTCATCTCATCGGAGCATTTAAAGTAACGGAGTTATCTGATGAAGATAATGGTTACTGGGTTTGTTACGAGGTTAATGAATTTGAGATGATCCCTGAAGGAATGGTATGTCTTATGGTCCCTACACAAAAGTATGCAGTCCTCCATTTTAAAGGACATGCATCTCAAATTTATCATGTATATACTCATTTACATGAATGGATTAATGAGAATGGGTATAAGCGTTTACCTGAAGAGTGGTCACTAGAAATTTACTCTAAATGGACTGAAACAGAAGATATTGTATATCTATGTGATCCGATTTTATAAATTTAATTTTCGCAGATTGAGAAATGCGCTTAACAAAGGGAAGGATAAAAAATGATAAATTATAATGGTCGTAGATTTGTTTCAATTGAAAATACAGCTAATGGTGAAGTTTCTTCAAAGACTATTTTTGAATACAAACAAGAGGGGCATATCATCTCAGCAACATATAGTGGAGGCGAAATTGTAAAAGGAACATTGGTTGGAATAATAAAAGAAGACGGTTGCTTAGAGTTTAGATATAACCACGTTAACAACAAAAATGAAATAAGAGGCGGAAAATGCGTTTCTACTCCAAAAATCTTACCAGATGGGCGAATTAGGTTATATGAAAATTGGAAATGGCTTGACGCTGAAGCCACGGAGGGTAATTCAATTATTGAGGAAATTAGTATATAAAACTAGTAAAGGGTGCGATTTTACAATAACAAAGAGCAAATAAATGTAAAAAAGATACTTTCATAAGCAGGTGGCGCCGAATGAATTTGAAGAGTTTTTTCGGATTAGGGAAGAAACACAAAAACGAAATAAATGATGAAATGGTTAAAGAACTGGGGTTTATTCAAGAAGTATTAAATATCATAAAGCAAGTTTCTAATAATAATTTACAACCATTAAAGATAAATGATTTATATAACGAAGATGGAATTACAACAATAGGAATATCTTTTATGACCTTGGAAGAGGAAGCCGAAAAGCTGGTTGTTGAACTTCAATCCAAAATTAAACATCTAGGCTATTATGCTTTTATGAATGAACGGAATTTTATTAAGGGTAATAAAAGTAAATGTAGAATAGGGGTTCTAAAAGGAAATGAACAGTTTGAACTTCTAAAAATTTTACAAACAAATGGAGATAATTATGATATTAGCAATGATGATGTTATTTCAAAACTAAAGCAATGGAATAATCGTTTTCCTTTTTCTATTATCGGTGCTGATTTTGATTGGATTGAAGCAGAATTCTTAGTGGCGCCCTCTGACCAACACATACAATCATTTGCTAAAGAAATGTATGAATTTTGTCCAGATATCGTCGAACAAGGAACTGGGAATATTGAAGAACTAATTGAAGAAATCAAGGAAACGAAAAAATTTTACTTGTGGTGGGTTTGATAATCTTTATTTCTTACTACCGTTCATTCAATAAGAGAAGATGAAAATTATCGATTTATTACTTACTTTTGCAGTTGTCATTTTGTTATGTGGAAATTAATAACTATAAAGAAGAATGAAGAGGAAAAAGAAAAATAGATTATTCCTATTAGATGGTCAATTAGAGGATATTCTTCTAAAAAAGAAGGAGGAAATTTTTATGCTGTTTATGCTGATTGTCAAAGCCTCGAAAAATTCGGAAGCAGGAAAACTTCCGAGCTCTGAACTCATGGAAGCAATGGATAAGTACAATGAGGAATTAGTTAAGGCTGGCGTACGGGTTATGGCTAAAGGACTTCATCCAAGTTCAAATGGGATCCGCCTTTCGTTTCCGAAACCAGGGGAAAAGCCGGTGGTTACGGAAGGTCCTTTTACGGAATCGAAAGAACTGATTGCCGGGTTCATTTTGATTGATGTGAACTCAAGAGATGAAGCCATCGAGTGGGCCATGAGGATGCCGGACCCGCAAGGAAATGGGGAAGGTCAGATTGAATTGCGGCAAGTATTTTAGGCGCCATACCAAACTAATAATCGGTTATGAAACAAGTAAAATACTCTGGGTGATTATTTATTGGATTTCATATATTAACAAATCACCAAACAGTAGTTGGTCAATGGAATAGAAGAAAAAATAGTATTTTTTTAGGGAGGGCATTATGACTGAAGATTTTTATTGTGATGAAGTATTAAGTGGTAAAACCCAAGTAAATAAAGTGATAGAGACAGAAAATGTATTAGCCTATTATCATACAAGACCTTTTTATCCAGTCCATATTGTTGCTATACCAAAGAAGCATATACCTTCTTTAATTACATTAGAAGAAAGTGACAACGAATTATTAATTGAATTACTAGGAGTAATTAAAAAGGTTGCAACTATTGTTACTGAAGAAAACGGTGCATGTAGAGTAATTACCAACTTAGGAGATTATCAGGATTCAAAACATCTCCATTGGCATATAGTCTCTGGGGAACCATTGATAAAATAAAATCGTGCTAGAGTGTGTGACGGAGAAACAGAAATTATAAATCTTGAAAAAGACAATAAAATAACGTAATTACCATTCTTGTCGATATGTTTTTATTTGGAATAATATAACCATATCAATCACTAAAGATCGGGGTACTAAATGAACAAACTTCAAGATGAAATAAAGGTTGTTATCGGAGCAGGAGAATATGTTAATAATCCTGGTTGGATACATACACAGGAAGAAGAATTAAATCTATTAAACGAAAAAATGTGGGAAAACAGATTCAGTGAGAGTTCAATAAAAGCTATTTTGGCTGAACACGTCTGGGAACATCTTACTTACGAAGAAGGTATTGAGGCAGCGAAAATGTGTATTAAATACCTAAAACCTTCTGGCTACATTCGTTGTGCGGTACCTGATGGTTATTTTCCGGATGAATCTTACCAAAATACTGTCCAAGTAGGGGGACCTGGGCCAAAAGACCACGCAGCAGCAAGTCATAAAATAGTTCACAATTATAAAACTTTAACAAAAATGTTTAAAAGTGCGGGATATAAAGTTAAATTGCTTGAATATTGTGATGAGGAAGGGAGTTTTCATCAGAATACTTGGGACGGTGCCGATGGTGTAATTTTTCGTTCTAAGAAGGTTGACCCAAGAAACCAAGGCGAAAAACTCGTTTTTCCTTCTTTGATTATTGATGCTTTGAAACTATGATAATTTATAAGTACGTGAAGACATATACTTGAACTAAAGCAGCGATATTCCATGAAGGACTATCGCCTATTTTTGTTGAAAATAGTAAGTTAGTCGTGCAGTTTTACTTTAACTTAAGTCCTCTAGAAAAGGAATTGTTATAGATACCATTAAATCATAGGGAGGAATGAAAATTGAACACTATAGAGGAAGTATTAAATGACTATTTTATCGCATGGAATAAAGGATTCATTTGCAAGAATGGTGATGGAATTAGAGATTGTATGTCAAAGAGTTTTATAGGATATTGGGCTCATTCGAATATAGATAATCCGGAACCGTATTATTATGACTATGACCTCGATAGTGTATTAAGACAAATGGACAATGCTGAAAAAAGTTTTGAAATTGCTTCAATCACTGAGCGTAAAAATGGAGAAGAATATTTAATTTTAGGTAGAGAAACGAACACAATAAATGGTGAACCTTACTCTGCTCAATGTATGTTTGTATGGAGAAAAGAAGATAATGCGTGGAAATTATTGAGAGAATATATTGAATTGGAAAGGTAGGTTCTTCGTACAGTAACAGGATCGTTGACAAAGAAGGGTTAGTGATAGAGTATTTGCAATTTTATGGAAGGCTGTATCGAATGATTGTTATTATTTATAAAAAGTTTTTTCGAGTTCTCATACTGTTAAAATATGGTATATTATTATCAGAGAATTTCAGAATTATATATAAAAGGGGAATGGAATAAATGTGGGAAACTCTTCCTAATTGGTTTTGGAATATATATTACTTGTTTTTATTAACAACATTGGGAGCTGCAATATATAGTCTTAAAATGTATAAAAATAAGATATTGTCCATATTAGCCATAGTATTTATTATTTTAATTCCGATAGTTAGCATATTAAATAGTATAGGTAGGGCGCCAGGCATAGATGAATATGAACACTTAATAAGTCAATTGCAACTGGGCGCTACTTGGTCTATTTTCACAATTATAGCCTATATGTTTTTATTAGTATGGTGGGTATTATTCTTTTTGAAAATCAAGTCTAAAAACAAAGCCACTATCTCAAATTAAACGATATAAGACTCTAATAGTTATATTGATGCTATTAGTTGTTGTATGAACTGACAAAAGAGGAAACTGAAAAAATATATTAGAAAAAATGAAAAAAAATCCAGATAATAGGGGAGAGAAATATGGTCATTCGTAAACTAAATATCAATGAACAGCCCCCAATGGATTTATTGATATTAGCTGACCCTTCGAGGATACTCGTTGAGGAATATATGCAAAGGGGAGAATGCTTTGTAGCTGAAAGCGCTGGTCAAATCATTGGAGTATATGTACTACTCCCGACAAGACCTAAAACGGTGGAGCTGGTAAATATAGCAGTAAAAGAAACCCACCAAGGCAAAGGAGTGGGTAAACAATTGGTAATGAATGCAATTGAAGTAGCTAAGTCGATGGGATACAGAACCATCGAAGTCGGTACTGGAAATTCAAGCATTGGACAAATAGCACTCTATCAAAAATGTGGTTTTAGAATAGTGGGTATTGATATAGATTTCTTCATTAGGCACTATTCAGATGTAATTTTCGAAAATGGAATACATTGCAAGGATATGGTGAGATTAGCTCTAGATTTGTAGGTTGAAAAAGTAAGTTTCTAACTAATGGTACCTAAGGAGCCGTTTAGTTAAAAGGAGATAACCATTAATAAAGTTATTCTGTAATAGGGACCTATCAAGGTCCGTTTTTATTAGTCTAGCATTTAGAAAATGCCAATTTTTTGCGGGCTAAAAACTAAAAGATAGCAATAGCGAAAGAAGGATTATCCCATAGTGCATTGAAGTTATAAATGTAAATGTGGATGCATTCGAATGTAATAAACAGTTTTGTTAATCAAAATGAAGTGGGGAGGAAATAACGTTTGAAAGTAAATTACAAAAAGGTGTTAGGTTACTTATTATATTTTTTGGGTTTCTTTATTTTGTTCGTTTTTGTCAGCAATGTAAATGCCTATTTTCACTACATGTCGAATGAACAGTTTAGAATATATCCTTGGCAAATACTAAAAGTTTTAATGTATTTCCCAATTGGGGTGTATCTGGGACTTCCTGACTTTTTAGTAAAAATGAAAAAGAAGGGAAAATGGACACTAAATTTTTATAAGATTTTATTGGTTGGGCTACCTATGATGTATCTATCTTTTTATTGGTACATTCCCCTTTCATTCCCAATTCCCAATGTTCTAACCTACACAAACCCTATATTTAGTTTGGGAACTATCATTGCTGGTTTTATTTTTATTAACAGCTTTAGCAAAGAATAAAAAATAAAAAAAGTTGTTGTGTCAAACAAGTTTATGAACCAATTAAGTAACATAACAATACTTAGAGGGGGAATTGAAATGTTACAAAAGTTATCTAAATCAACCACTGATAGGGCACTATTTGGAGTATGTGGAGGAATAGCTGAGTCTCTTGGTATTTCTCCACTAATTGTAAGGACTATTTTTTTCGTAACTGTTGGGTTTTCTATCTATTTGTATATATTTTTAGCAGCCGTATTACGAGATAAATGACCCTCGTAATTTCTTATCCAACTTTAGTGAATGTTGTTTTGAGGAGGTTTTAACATGGTTAAGATTCTACAATATAAAAGTATACTGTTAGCTTTTTTACTGCCTTTAGTAATATTTGTGATCCTTAACGCAATTCCACCTCAAAATAAACCTTCTGGTTTTAGAGAACTTCCTGATAATTATATGATTATCGAAGGGTATGTAGTTTCCAAACGAATTGATTCTATCTGGTTGGCAGAAGAGCCAATAAGTTTTGTAGGAAGAGTTTCAGGTTATGTTACAGGGTATGGTGCGAGTAGCATTAATGTATCTAATAGTAAGGATTTGGAGGATAAAATGTCATTTAGACAACTTAGGATTAACCAAAAAGTACGTGTTTATTGTGATTATATTAGAGAATCAAATCCCCCTAAAACCGTAGCTTTCTATCTCGAGATAATTAAAAATAACGATTAACCCTATTACGGTTTAGCAGACTCATCAACTTTTTTATTTTCAATTTTAATTGTACCAAATCCAAATACCATGTCATGATCCAAGAAGGATAATCACTTCTTTTGTTGAAATTAATAAGCAATTAACTGTGATTTTAGGGGGATATTTTTGAAAAAATATTCGTATGCATTTCTGTTGCTACTAATAATTGGTGTAGTTTTAATTGTCACTTATACGTATCGTGAGCAAAACTTGGATGAATTGTTAGATATGGATAATGTTGATAAGTTTCATATAGTTACTGAGTATAAAGACTCTTATGAATTTAAACTTTCAAAAATTGACCAAGAAGCTATTAATAAACTCGCGGCCTATTTAAATCAATACAAAGTAAAACTAACAAATAAGGATGGTTGGGTCTCTAATTATGAAAATGAACGATTTGAACTTTACCTTGGATACAAAAATGGGGAAATGGAAATATATACACTTGAATGGAATGTAATTGTATCAAACAAAGTTTACAAAGTATTGAATGCACCTTTGGATTATAAATGGATAAAGGAATTTGAGCGGGACATCAATTCAAAACAAGAAAAGAATATACGATTGAAAGAAGAATTTATAGTTATAAGTACGGATTGAAAAAACCAAATGGGGAAATCATATTTAAACGTATTCAAACTGTTAGGTTATGGAGAGGGGGAGGTTTATTGGTTACAGAGATAATAGTTTTCGGGATTGTTTGGGGTGCATTATTTATTTACTTCTTAACACCATTTACAAGTTTGGTAACTTTTAAATCTTACAAAGGCATTGATGTAGCATTCAAACATGTTTTTATAGATAGTTTAATTAAAATTGTGATGCATAAAAAAGCGATCCTTGCTCTTCTAATGTTGGTCATTACTTTAGTTTTTATCTGGTCTTATTACTCACAACTTGAATGGTATAATCTTGCTCATGGTGTAGGGGAAGTGTCTACAAAACCAAAACTTTTAGGAATATACTACATCGTAAGTGTAATAATATATTCGGCACTACTCTATCTTTTATTAGCACTTAGAAGAACCCTTGTGTTAATAAAAATACCTTAAGCTAAAATTCAGGTTCTAAAGATGGCAAAATATACAAAAGGTATTTATTATTTGGAAGGTGTGAGTAACAAAAATGCATAATTGTATAGGACTTTCTGGAAGTGTGATTATGACAGAACCTGATAAATTCCCTTTATTATTTACTAATGAGAAAGTAAGTCATATTGAGATTGGTGAGTTTCCAAGCGAAGAGTCGTTACATAATTTCTTAGATTTGTTACATAAGAAAAAACTTACATTTGGTCTACACTCCCCTTTGTATAGAAATCAAAGTAAATATGATCTGCTTGAAAAAGTACAATACGAACCTGAACAGGCGTGGGAACAGTTTGAATCAGAAGTTAAATATATGTCCCAGTTAGGGGCTGAGTATATTTTAGTCCACTTTCCTTATTTTAAAGAAGAAAAAGACATAGATACTACTGAAATGATTGAAAATGGCTTAAAAAGATTACATAAGCTTCAAGAAAGATATTCGATATCTATTGTTTGTGAACCGAAACTGGGTCTTAATAGATCAGCGTTTGGGATAAGAGCTCTTGATCAATTTCCGATTGAAATTTGGGACAAGTATGGCATAAAACTGTGCATAGATATAGGGGATTACTTGTTAGCGACTGGTGATAAAGCTTTAGAACATATCAAGAAATGGACAAGGCATATAAAAGTAGTTCATCTACACAATGTAGAGTTTCATAATAATAAATACATATGGGTACCTGTTCACCCATCTCATGAAAAAGACAATTCCCATTTTAAAGTAAGGGATTTGATTTATAAGTTATCGAAAAGTTCTGGTGTGTTTTTTATTTTCGAACATACACCCCATACAAATCCAACACAAACATTTGTCAATGAGGGAATTAATTGGGTACAGGATATCATTAGAGGATAACCAAATTATGGTGCCTGGCCTAATGGTGCGATAATCAAAAAATGGATTATCGCTTATTTTTGTTGAAGATGGAGAAATTAGCTGATACGCCGGATGTTTAGTGATATTGAAAGGTAGGGGAGACTCGATGTTTTGGTATATAGCAACTACTATTATTAATTTCAAAACATCTACAAGTTAAAGAAGAACAGATGGAAAAAGTAAGTAATGATGAGATAGAGAAACAATTAGAAGAAGATTTAAATCGGAAATAAGGGTGCAATAATCCAAGTAAGGTTAATGCACTTTTTGATGACTTGAACCATAGCAATTACGATTTTGTTAAGGCCATTAAAAGGGAGGAATTTAACAATGAAGATTGGACTAATTGGTGATAGTTTAACAGAAGGTCGACCGGGAGTGTCTTTTGTTAATATTTTAAAAGAAAACTATCCAAAAATTACATTTGATAATCTTGGTAAACCAGGGGAGACAGTAAAAAGTTTGCACACACGTTTAACAAAAATAAAATTAGATTATGATCTTATTTTCCTTTGGATTGGAGTCAATGATGTTTATTCAAAATTGTTGAGAGTCCAAGCGCAGCCTGTTGCAAACAATCCCGAGGAATTTGAGGAGTATTACAACAAAGTATTAGAGTTGGTTATTGCGTCTTCTAAACAGGTGGTTACGGTTTCGCCAGCCATAGTGGGTGAAACTTCACAGAATGAATTCAATAAAGAAATAAAAAATTTATCTTCCATCATCCAATCCCTCTCTAAAAATCATGTAAATGTAAGTTTTCTGGATATGCATTCCGTATTTGAGATACACCTCTCTAGAGTAACTAGTTCAGATTATATCAGTATCAAAGTGATGAGAGTGATGCTTGATGTTCTCTTTTATAAGAATCCAACTAGCATTGACAGGTTATCAAAAAAACGAGGACTTCACTTCACGTTGGATGGCATACATTTAAATAGTACGGGTGCAGCACTTGTTGCAGACGAATATTCAACTATGATAGATCGACTCCTATTCAACGACCACAAGTCCATTCAGTAAAAAATACATTTTTTATAGGGTCAGTAGAAATAGCAGGGTTTAAGAAGGTTGTTATTAAAACTGATGTACTTATATTAATTTGAGATGCTCTTATTTCCGAAATCCTTTAAGGGGAAGAAAATCAATTCGTGAATAAGAAACACCTTTTCTAATCAACTTAAGTAATAACCAAATTAGAAGAAGGTGTAGTATGGCGAGAAATTATTTTCGGACATTCACCATCATTTCGTTAAGCATGGTCTTATTACTAATGTCATCGTGTAGTCAGCCCAAAAGTGAAGAGGAACCCAAAAATGTTAAAACTCCCCGTGAAGTGTTAGGTTTCTACACAGAACAGGAAGGAACGTATCCAGGCTCTCAACCTACAGTTAACTCGCAATTCACCAGTTTAAGCATCATTGCACCTTTTTGGTATAAGCTTGATGATAAACGTCCAGGCCATCTTATAGCTTCCGTTTCATCAGATCATAAAAGTAAGGTTATTCAGAGTGCTCACGATAAAAACTTGAAGGTATATATGGTTGTACATAATCTCTTCTATGAAACCGTGGAGAAGGGAAAGCAAGTAGCGAGTAATGTACTTAATGACGATAAAAACCGGAATGTTTTCATTCAGAACCTACGCAATGAAATAGCACAGTTTAAATATGATGGTATCAATATAGACATGGAAAATTTGAATTTGACTGACAAAGATTCCTTTAGTCTGATGATAAAAGAATTGTCTGATGCTCTACATCGTGATGGAAAAGTAGTTACCGTTTCAGTCCCAGCAAACACTGGCGATTCCCGCGCTAATCCTTGGTCTCCGTGGTTTGATTACGAAAAACTTGGCCGACATTCGGATGGGTTAATGATTATGACATACGATGAACACAATCCAAGAACAAAACCCGGTCCAACAGCTTCAGTTGATTGGACAGAAGCAACGATTCGTTATGCCTTGAAACAGGGAGTATCACCATCAAAGATTTTACTGGGTATCGCAGGTTATGGATGGGACTGGGATACAACAGCAGACAAAGCTGAGTATAGTTCCTATGCACAGTTAATAGATCAGAAAGAAAAATATAAATCGAAAGTGATATGGGACTCCGATTCACAAACACCTCATTTCAGTTACGTAGATAAAGAACAACACAGCCACCAGGTATGGTTTGAGAATAGCAAGAGCCTTCGGTTTAAGTTAGACCTTGTAGAAAAATATGACTTAAGAGGAATCGGGATTTGGCGACTGGGTTTAGAAGACCCAATGTACTGGACAACGATACCAGAGAAAATTGAGGTCAAAAGGTGATGGAATGATCATCCCAATCCTGAACATGTTTTAAACCAAGGGTTTGTATGGTTTCAATTCCATAAAAATGCGATTCCTTAGTTACAATGGGGCGACGGTCCAACGTGGATTATCGCCTATTTTCGTTAACGTTTTTCAGGTAACAAGAATTACGCAATAAGAGGTGATATATATGGGGAAATATGAGGTAAAGCAAATTAACAATCTATTGAATTATGATGTGGATAGTTTAGTAAAACAAAGCAAAGAAGAGAGTTATCGTTTTGTAGAAAGACTAATAAATGATTATAAAAATGGCAGTAATACTTTTGACCATTATGGAGAAGGTTTGTTTGGTATGTTTAATGAAGAAGGTGTACTTGTTGCTATTGGTGGATTAAATAAAGACCCATTTTTAAATGAACAATATATAGGTAGGCTGAGAAGGTTTTATGTCAGTAAAGAGTGTAGGAGAAGCGGGATAGGAAGCCTTCTTGTAAAAAGGATAATTGATGAAGCAAAAAGATATTATAAAATCTTGGTGCTTCATACAGATACCGAACAAGCTGACAAATTTTATTGTGCAATCGGATTTACAAAGGGAAATCTTTATCCAAATTCAAGTCACTATATGGAGTTATAAAGCTAAAATGTTATTAAACAAACTGAGGGAGTTCTATAACTTTTACTTTAGACCAAATGCTGTAAGAATAGTAACTTTTTAAATGGAAAAGTTATATGTAGGATAGCGATTGGGGATGAAAGCCAATGAAACCGTCGTATGAAGATGTTAAAGAAGCTAGAGAAACATTAAAAGATGTTGCTTTTAAGCATTGGATTCAGGATGATGTATTCACTTGGAAATGGTGGTTATTACTTGCTGCTACAATTATCCCCTGGATTTTATGGCTTATATTTCACGATAAAAAGAGAACCTTTGAAATTTTAAGCTATGGACTTATATGGGCAGTTATGGCATCGCTTTTGGATGTGATTGGCGGAGAATTGATTTTATGGGGTTATCCAGACAAATTGTTACCAATGATTCCTCCCTTGTTTCCAGCAGATATTACAGTAATTCCTGTGTTATTTATGGTTATTTACCAACTTTCAAAAAGATTTTATAGCTATTTTATTTTGTCTATACTAGGTTCGGCACTATTCGCTTATGTTATTGAACCTCTATTTATAAAAGGGGAAATGTTTATTTTACATAATTGGACACATTCAAAGTCCTTTTTTGGATTTGTTATTTTATCCCAGATTGCGTATTTGATAATAGTTAAACTTAAATCGAGTATGGGGACTTAACTAGAAAAATTTCTTATTCAACTAGCGGTTGAAATATTTTAATGTAGCAACCAGTTATTAAAACAAGTTGCTCCATAAATTTTTTTAGACATACTTTTGATAAAACTCCTTCCTGAGACGACCACTTAACTCTGCAAATATTCGAGTAGTTTCACTTTTCTCATGACCCTTAAAACTCTGTATCACTTCAAAAGGTGCACCATTATTTAATATGTGGGTTGCATACCTGTGACTCAGTTGATGCAGATAGATTACTTTGTTAATACCTGCACGTTTTGATATTCGTTTAATGATATATCGTGTTGGTGCTATGCTCATTCGGTGGGGATGTCTTTCAGTTGCAAAGACAGCTGCATCATTATCTTCTTGGCTTTCACATAAACTCAAATAGAGCTTTTCCCTTCGGTGAAAAGCAACCTTCTCGAAGATGTTCAATCTCCTTTTCTGTTAAAAATTTTGAGATTCTTTTCCCTATCTTTGGCTCTTTAATCTTAGCTGCTGGATTTTTCTGATATGTCCTTCTTCATATACTCATCAAAAGAGCGATTCATTGAACGAACACGATGTACTAGTGATGTGGGTTTTAATGTTTTATTAGACTTAGAGAGGTAAGCTTTTACTTGTTCTTAGAGTTAAATAAAGTAGGATGGAAGATCGATTGGCGTGAAGGTACTGGAACTATTTATATTAAAGATGACATAAAGGTTATTTTAAGTAGTCAAACGGACTACTTGCTCATTAGCTTAGAGGAATAAGGAGTCTGAACTATCGGATGCTCTGATCCCAGAAGGATTAAGTCACCTTAGTGGAGGAAGGTATTAACAAAAAAATGAGCGAATATTACTTAATAAGTAAAGTAATTGGGGGGATAGAATGAAAACATATCTCGAAGAAATAACGAAAAACGTGTACGCTTTTTTATTGTGGGATGAAACCTGGAACTCTTATAATAACTGCTATTTGTTGCTCGAGAACAATAATATTATTCTTATTGATTCAGGGAAGGAAGAACATTCTCACTTCCTGTTTTCCAAACTAAAAAAGAAAGGAATTTTTAAAAGTGATATAACTCATTTTATTGCCACACACGGTCACAAAGATCATATTGGAGCAATCCAATTTTTAGGTGAAATTGAAGGCTATATTCATAATCAGGATTTAGAACTAATTCCAGAAAATATTAGAAACAAACTAAATAGGAAACTACCAGATATCGGTCTAACTGTAAGTAATTTAGAATGTGTTCTCCTTGGACACCATACTAAAGGTTCTGTTTTACTATATCAACGTAGAAGTAAAGTGTTATTTTGCGGAGACCATCTCTGTTTTTTTGGAGAACAATTGAGCGGTAATGTTGTAGATATAGGTATTTGTGAGAAGGAAAAATATAAGCAGTTTGTTTCTGAATGGTCTCAAAACAAGGAAATGAGAGAACAGCACAATTTTAGTTTATTTATCGAAGGGTTAAAAAAAATTTCCAAATACGATGTTGAGTATTTATGTACGGGGCACGGTGTAGTTTTAAAAGGTAAAATAAATGAATTTATTTCTGATTTGCTTAAGTTTGAATAGTTAACAATCATTTTTTTCAATTTACGGGAGCTAAGATTAGCCTTTTTTATTGAAATAAAGAAGCAGAATAGTTGAACGATTCATTTGTCTTTGTGGTAAAATATGGATAAAAATAATTGGCATGAATACACATTGCAATAAAGGAAATATCTTCTTGACAGTCGAATATTAGCCCAGAACCATAATAAATATTCCGATGAGGAGGATTCTTGTGCGTCCACGACCATTATTTATTGAAAATCCAGAGCATTATAGGTATGTTAGTCTTGTGCCAGATGGAGATATTGAAGAAATACTTAGTAAGCAACGAACTAAGACCATTACCCTCTTAAGCAGCGTATCAGAGGAGTCAGCAAGGAAGGCGTACGCACTCGGGAAATGGACTTTAAAAGAAGTGATTGGGCATATGACCGACTCGGAACGTGTGATGTCGTATCGAATGCTTGCCATTGCACGAAATGAAAGTGCACCACTCCCAGCAATGGATCAGGATCAATACGTTTCTGCGGCAAACTTCAACAAATTATCCTGGGAGCAGTTACTAGCTGGTTTAGATACGGTACGCACGAACACGTTAAGCCTTATTTCAACTATTGATGATGCAGCGTGGGTTCGTAATGGGACTGTAATGAACAGCTCAGTTTCGGTAGGTACCATTGCATATGGCATTGTCGGGCACGAGTTACACCATATGAAAGTGATTAGTGATAAATACTTATAAGTCTTTTTCTATTAATGAAAAAACCTAATTTCTCATTTATTGCTGAAAAATTAGGTTTTTTAATATTGAAACTTCCAGATTACTTTTCCAATTGCCATTTTAACATTTTATTTTCTGAACCTATTCTGTTCATTTGTAACTTTTCTAACACTCTTATTGAAGGAACGTTATCATCAAGGCATTCAGCAACTATCTTAGTTACGTTTTTATCTGAAAAAGCCCACTCTATAAGTTTTTGAACTGCTTCAGTTGCATAACCCTTACCTTGAGTGGAAGGTACAATCCCATATCCAATTTCAACGATGTTTTCTGAATTAGGTTTGCCTTTAAAACCAATATCACCAATAATAGTGTTATTTTCTTGATTAATCACAAACCATACACCCCAACCAAAAAGAGTAGAATCTTCTTTTAGTTCTCTTAAATACATATTTATATGGGGACCCATTTCATAATCTTCTGATGTTCTAATGATGGATATTGACTCTTCTGTACAAGGAATCAATTTCAGTCTTTGTGTTAGTATTTCCATTATTTATCTCCTTTTGATCTCTTTCCAGTTTTTGTACTTGTATTTTACCCTAAAACAGGGATTGACTGTATGAATATTTATACTTTTATAAATCTTTAATCGATAATCACAAGTTAGGTAATGATTGTGAAAATTTGTACTTCAACTATAGGGTGCCATATTTCAAGAAGGAAGTATGGCTATTCTTATTGAAGTAAAGAAGCAGAATAGTTGAACAAGGATTTATATTAGTTTTGTAGAATTGTAAAGTATAGTACAGATTGAGCTTTACTAGGTATTCGAATAGACAAATAAGCTGAACATCGAATAACAATAAATCTGTAGAAGTGTTCTAATCATTCATAAAGTTAGGGTTTTCTAGCTTAGAAGTAAGAACAAATTTGACAGTACCAAACAAAAACAAGGAGTGAAGTTATGAAATTTCTGCTTACATCTGGAGGCATCAATAACAAAACCATCCACGACGCGCTGGTTGACATGCTGGGCAAGCCGATTGCTGACTCTAACGCCCTGTGCATCCCCACTGCGATGTATGGACACCCTTGGGTTGGCCCTGGCGTCAAAGCCTGGCAGTTCATCAGTGGGAAAGAAGAGAATCCCATGGTCGATCTCGGTTGGAAATCCGTCGGCGTGTTGGAGCTCACAGCACTTCCAAGCATCGACGAAGACCGCTGGATACCTCTGGTACAAGAGACAGATGTACTGCTGGTGTCAGGCGGCGACGCCCTTTACCTGTGCCACTGGATGCGTCAATCCGGTATGGCAGACCTTTTACCGTCACTGAACTCTGTCTATGTGGGAATGAGTGCTGGGAGCATGGTGTTGGCACCTAACATAGGGGAATACTTCGTTGGCTGGACTCCACCAGGCGGTGGTGATGAAACACTGAGATTGGTTGATTTTTCAATCTTTCCACACCTGGATCACGAGATGCTGCCGGGAAACACCATGGCTGCCGCAGAGAGATGGGCAGCCGGGATGCAGGGACCTGCGTATGCGATTGACGATCAAACAGCAATCAAAGTAATCGAAGGAGAGGTAGAAGTTTTATCCGAAGGACAATGGAAACTGTTTACACCTTGATCTTACTATAGGCACGTTTCTTGGTACAATCCCTTGGGATAGTGGGATAATTTGAAAATAAATAGATACTTAATGGCACGATTCTTCAATATAGAAGGATCGTTTTTTCTTACACACTAAAGGGTTTTATTGAAGTATAGGGCAGGTATCTTTAATAATAGGGGAGATAAAAGATGGAAGGGAATAAAGAAAAAAACAACTTAAAATTGGCTTTATTTTGTTTGAAGTATTTCTTATATCGGGAAGTATACAAGTTATTTTACCCCATATAACTTTGTTCGAGTTGTATCGTTATTTTTGGTTATTGGAAGTTTATTATCTTTAGGTGCATTTATTAGAGAATTGCTTATTATTAAGACAATGAATCCTAATCAATAAATTTAATTTTCTTTTTAAAGTTACGGGTACATTATTAGTACACAACTATCGCTTTTTCAACGATTGTGGCAGGTGTGTTAAAGAAGAATATTTTCCTGTTTTGAACGAGAATTTTTTATAAAACCTTACACGAACACAGGTATTGAAAATAACAGGTACATAGGAGGACGAGATATGAAGATCAATAGAATAGATCATGTGAGTATAAACGTAAATGATCTTTCAGAGGCTAAAGCGTTTTTTCTTGATTTAGGACTTGAAGTGCAAGCGGAATGGGAATTGGATGGTGAACAGTTGGATAGAATAGTTGGGCTTAATGGTGTTAAAACGGCATGTGTAGGATTGGGGATGCCAGATGGTCAGACATGGATAGAACTAGTTAAATTTTATACGCCATCAGATGAAAAAGATATTCAGCAACCTTTTGCAAATACGCTGGGTATCCGACATATTTGCTTTGCTGTTGAAAATATTGAAGCTGTTGTTGCAAAGTTGAAAAGGAGGGGTACGGAAATCTTTAGTGAGATACAGCAATATGAAGAAAGCTATAAGTTATGCTACGTTCGTGGTCCAGAGGGTATTATTTTAGAGTTGGCGGAGAAAGTTGGATAAATATTGAAGGGTCTTTAAATGATTTAGATCTCCGACTTTAAAGATTTCTTCTTAAACTATCGGGTAGTGATAGTCGAAGAAGGATGAAAATATTCAAAAATGAGTGTACTTAGTTTTATGAAAGATATAAAATTGTCTAAAAAGGGGGAAAGTTATGGAAGTTAGGAATCAATTTTCTAGACATTACGATTTAGACTGGATAAAGGTATTAGTTATGTTCATCGTGTTCCTTTATCATTGTTCAATGTTCTTTAATTCTTTTGATTGGCACATTAAAAACAATAAAATTAACCATACATATATCGAATTTTTTTCCCTCTTAGTGGGAAATTGGATCATGCCAATATTTTTTGTTATATCTGGAATTGCTACTTATCACGCTCTAAAAAGAAGAAATGCTCAAAGTTTTATGAAAGAAAGTTTTTTACGACTTGGAATACCCTTACTTCTAGGAATCTTTCTATTGTCACCACCTCAAGTGTATATTGAAAGAATTACGAATAATCATTTTAAAGGTTCTTTCCTACAATTCTTTCCTCATTACTTTGACGGATTATATTTAGAAATTGGTGGAAATGGTAACTTTGCATTTTTTGGACACCACCTTTGGTATCTTTTAATGTTATTACTTTTTTCGGTCATTACGTTGCCACTTTTTTTAAAAACTAGAAAAAATGTGAGTGGAAAAGAGTTTAATATTCTTCATTACCTATTAATTCCTATCCCCCTTACAGTCGCCGCTTTAACTGTCAATAGTATTGTAAATTTAGCGAGTTGGGGAATAATCTTTTATTTCTTATTGTATATTTTAGGATTTTACTTCTTTTCCAGAGAATCGTTAAGGGAGTTTGTGCGTAAAATTGGCTTTTTAGCTGGTGTTTTAGGTATAGTTTGTACAGCTTCATATATATTCTGGGTTATGTTCTATGGTTTTCCGATGAATGTTTCCATCAGTTGGGCAATATTCATGATAATTCGTGTCCTTTTGGTATGGAACTTGCTATTTTTTATCTTATTCTTAGGCGACAAATATTTGAACATTTCCGGTAGAGCTTTAAAATATACAAGTGAAGCATCTATGCCGTTTTATATTCTTCATCAACCTATAATTATTTTATTAGGATTTTTCATCTATAATTTAGGATGGTTGGTACCTGTAAAATTATTTTTTTTAGTAGCTACAGCATTTTTGATCATTATGAGTTTGTACCATTTTCTTATTCGTCGAGTTAACTTTCTCCGTGTTCTTTTCGGTTTAAAAGAAATGAAGAAAGAAACTTTAAGTCAACAAACTATGGAGATTAGTAAATAGGAATATTTTATGTATTGAAAAATGAGACAGCATATAGTTGCTGTCTTTTTGTTTATTGATAGTGAGTGAAGATCGAGCTTGAGAGATTTCTCCCAAGTTTTTAAGGAATAAAGGGAAATTTTTATTAGGAAAGGGAAAGCTCGATGTTTTATTTTAATTGCTTAATAAACAATCGGGTAGTGTTGATTTAAGAATAATTAATACACTGTTCTGTTGAACGAAAAGAATCGTATGGAAGGATAGTGGAAGAAAGATGCCGAAGTAAAAATTTATAAACGGAAAAAAAGAGTAAATAGTATGTTAGAATTTTTGAGATTCGGACAAATGGCAGTCGCGTTACTTTTAAATAAAGAACAAGAAGTTTTGTTTCTTCAAAAAAAGCCAAAAGACACTTTCCTCGCAGGGTTTTAGTTCCAATTGTGGGACATATCGAGGGTGACGAAATTTATGAACCTCAAAAAGCGTGTACACGAGAGATTGAAGAAGAAACAGGCTTAAGGAGTGAATGCATAGAAGATCTATCACTTAGATACATTGTGCTTAGATTAAAGGAAAGTCAAGAAATTCGGATACAATATGTTTTCTTTGGTAATGTGTCAAAAAATCCTACCTTAATTGAAATTGATGAAGGTTCATTAAAATGGGTAGGTTTTAAGGATATTCCAAATCATAATGTTTCAGCCACTACTGTTGAAATCGTTAAACATTATAAAGAAATCGCTACATTTACTGAAGAAGTATATGTAGGCTCAATGAAATCATTAAATGGAAACCCCCGAAATTACTCGGGGACAATTAGAGGATTGGGAACCTCTGATTAGTTCCTAAAAGAATTATTTGTTCCAAAAATAATTAATGCTTATTTTGTTTATATGGTGATTAATAAAAACGAAAGGGAGTCGAAGGTGAGTTGAATTTATATTCACATAAACCTGAAGCGTATGAATGCCCATTTTTCCGGGTTTTATCAGGAATAGAAAGACCCAATAAAGGAACGAAACAAAGAGACATTTTATATCAAAATAAACACGTTACTGCATTTATCGCAAGCAAGTGGTGGCCTAATAACAAGGGGCACGTTTGGTATTTCCTAATGTCAAAGACGCCCTATAGATTAATGAGAAACCCAACCCCTTTTCACGTATGTCGAAGTAGAAACAAAAAGCGAAGCAAAAAGAGACCATTACATGAAATGTAATAGCCTTAGATGCGCCTTTATATGAGGTTTTTTAAAGTGACAAATGTTGGATCCCACTACTTTTCCAAGGCAAGGGATTCCCAAGTTGAAACAGTTATTTGGAACAATAACAGTATATTCAAAAAAAGATAAAACGACAGGTAAAAATGTTGGAAAAACGTTAAATTTAAATAATAATTTATTTCGCAATTTGATTAGACGGGTATTATCCTTTGGATTCAGCAAATGTCATATAAAATCTAGAAATCAAGACAAATACCCAAGAACATTTACCCAAAAATGCATATGCTGTATTGTTAAATGAAATGAGGAGGATGAATGTTTTATGTACATTAACAGACAGTATCCAGGCATTGGTTTAGGTGGACCAGGTTCAGGTTTTGGTTTTGGACCAGGACTAGGGTTTGGAGGTCCAGGTTTTGGATTTGGTTATCCGTACCACCATCATCACTACCCTTACTACCATCACTACCCTTACTACCATCACTACCCTTACCACCATCACCACCATTATTAAAAAACTAAAAAAGATTCCAAATAATAATGCTTTCTTTAAAACAGGCTGTTTCCACAAAAGAAGAAACGCCTGTTTCTTAATAGATATGAAAAAAGGTTCAGCCTCACTAGGAATACCTTATTTGAATTAATATCCACCATGGACAAAGGAAGCGCCTACGATAATTAAAAGAATAAAAAGGACCACGATTAGTACAAAATTCGTACCATGGCCATATCCATATCCACTCATAGCCCACAGCTCCTTTTTTGATGTTAATTCAGTATATGTAACTGATTTTAACATGCTGGACTATTGATATTATTGTTAATTAAAGAACCCCCATAATAATGTGTGTCCTGTGAAAGGTGAAAAACTATGGAGTACGGAGGTTATTTTTATTCGTAAATTACCAATATGAAATGGACAAGAGTGGGTTTAATAATTCGTTATCCCATTCTATTGTGACGAAGTGTAATTAAATTAAAGGGTGCTAGAGCACAAGATGATGCTCGCTGTGGCGGTCTTTTTATTTATTAAACTAAAAAGCAAATTTTAGTTTAATTTCATTATATAGAACGCTAACCGAAATGATTAACGTTCTATACATGATGGAAGGGCACACGCAGTGTTTTAATATAGAGTTGGAGTCGGAGGAGAACAATAGAAGGAAACAATATCGCTTAAAGCAACCGAATATTGATTCCATCTTCCGCCGAAAAACCTATAACCATAAACTCTTAATTCCCCTACAGTCGTTAAAAAAAACCAGAAACTATCACCGTTTCTAAGCCTCAGAAAGGTGAAACGATAAATACAATTTTGAAGCCCCCAGGGATTCAGTGCATAGAGTGGCATTTGTCGTATTTCCATATTTAGAAGTTCACTCCTTATTGAAATTAGACTAATAACCAGTTTATGCTCATGGTCAAAGCCCTGATTGGATGAATGCCTAGTAGCCCACCTAACATTAGATATGAATAAAGAAGCTTATATGAATGGATTGGGAAACTTTTATTATCGAGAATACTATCATTAAATCAAAGGAAATTATGAATAGTTTATAAGTGATGGGGTTGCTCAACTAAAGGGTACGATAGTCCAAGAAGGATTATCGTTTATTTTTGTTGAAGTATTTTACTAACGGAGCAGGATCGTCTATAAGAAAGTTTAAATTGTGTTTGAATTATTCATAAGAGGTGGCTTTAATAACTTGAGATTTTTAATTGCTGTCCCACTTATTATCATTGGTGCTTTTTTGATTGGACTAACGAACAATGACATGGATGTTATGGGTAAAGCTATGATTAAAATTATAGGATGGGGATCTTTTTTTGTTGGTATTTTAATTTGTGGAAGAAAAAAGAAAGAAAAAAAAGATCATCTTAAAAGACAGGTGCTTTGATCTAAGAAGGATTAACAACCTTTTTTGTTGAATCCCATATTTAACAAACGATGCAGATTATTTAACTTGAGATTTAATTCAGGAGGTATTATGAAAAAATTCTATCTTTTATTTTTCATGTTCGTTTTCTTGGCGGGCTGTTCGTCGTCTACGCTAAAAGATGCCATTAGAAAAAATGGAAATATGAATGTTGATGTTTTATTTCAGGACGAATACGATAAAGTTGTTATATTTTATAACGAAGATAATACTGGTCAACCGTTTTTAAGTATTAATACTTTTTCAAAGGATTATCTAGGATATAAATATGATTCAGGCACTGGAGAATATACTCAAGGTTTAAACATAACAGTTAGTACAGTAGGTAACAGTGAATTCGGAGCTTTTTGGGGCGGGGTTTTTGATTATCCTAACGCTCATTCTGTCAGATATATTTTAAAAGATGAAAATGAAAACAATATCTATGAATCAACGATTAACATTACCGAGAAAGATGTTGTTTACGAAAAATTAAATCATGATATCTATAATAAAATACATAGTCTTCATTACCAAATTTTAGATGCAGACGGAAAAGTGTTATACGAAATGTGAAATGAAATCTGACAGGAAAAAGAAATATTTTGTTAAGCTATTGAATTCCACCAAAAAGGTGCTTTTCTAATTGTGCTCAGTGCAGGTTAGTTCAAAGGTAAAAAGCGGTGTATAGATTAACAAAGTTTTATTTTGCTGCTTGTATAACATATGTATTTCTTAATAAACATTATCCATTCTATGACTAAGCGAACTTTGGTTTTGACGATTGGTGGTATTGCTGCCATTGCACCAGGTTTAACAAAGTTCTTTGGAGATTTATATGGACATTCATAGTTTTTAGTTCCGATATTGTGTTAATAATAAGAAAGTTATTTTTAGAGAAATCAGTTGTAAAACTTTGGATTACGTTATCATTATCTGTATTCAGCCATATTTTTATTGATTATATAGGGAATGGAGTTGCATTAGTTTAGCCTTTTCTTACAAATGAGTATGTTTTTCACATAATAAAGTCTAACGGGTGCAAGAGTGAAGATTAAAGTTGTCACAAGAACAGCTTTTTCTTGTTGTATTAACGAGGCAGAATTGTACAAGATAAGTCATTTTGTAACAAAATTGGAGGGGATTAGCTGTGAGTAACCAATTATCGAGTTGAGCCTGAAAAGTCTAAATTCTTCTATTTAACTAAAGGGTGTAAGAGTACAAGAATGAATTGGTAAGGCGCTCCCTTTTTCTTATTCGACTAACGAAGCAGGTTAATTGTACAGGTTATAAATTAAATGGTTTAAAGTTATAAAGCATTTCTTAAAAGGAGGAATGCTTTTTATTTTTGCTTAAAAACAAAAATGCAATAAAAATGTTATTTAAATTAATAAAAATTTATTGAAAAACAATAAAATATATATTAAAATCAGAATGACTAAGAGAGGTGCTTTTTATGGAAAAAGTAATAAAAATAGCTGTTATGCTTTAGTAGTCCCAGTTCTTTTTCTGTGGGTAGCAAAAAGGAAAATGAGCGTAACAGAACTTTCGGAGAAAATTGGAAAACAATGGCGACCCTTTCTATATTGAAGAAAAAGCAAAAGCGATTCTATAAACCACTTAGAGGCAATTTGTAAGACTTTAGAATGGCAGACTGGAGATATTTCCAATACAAAAGAGACAGTTAAACATTGTGGAGGAAACTTATAATAACAATTATTAGGGGAGGTATAATTATGGACATTAACAATTTGATTACTGAAAATATTGCTAACCCTCATGAGCTGGAAAGAATGTATAGAAAAGACCCCAAAGGTTTTAAAAAGTTATTCTCACACGCATGGGAACAAAATCCTGATTCTCAGGTTCTTGGTGTTTGGAATGAAAGATTGCATTTCAAGGAAACAGCAAATACAGAAAAATCTTCCTTGCTTCAAAAAGGTTTCTTATTCATGGGCATTTTAGCCATTCTGGCCGGGATAAGCACCAGGATCATTTTCCATTTTGTCGAACAGGAAGCAATTGCTCCAATTAACCTTGCTTTTGGTATAATTCCCTTTATTGCTGCCTATTTTGTTTACATTAATACTCCGAAAAAAAGTGTTATTTATTGCCTTGCAGCGTTGTTCCTAATTTCTGGGTTTTATCTTAATATGTTGCCATTAAACTATAAAGACAGTATTATCCTTGTTTATTTACACCTTCCCATATTCTTATGGGTATTGGTAGGGCTTGCGTATACAGGAAATGAATATTCAAAAGGCAGTACAAGATTAGCCTATATTAAATTTAATTTGGAATATTGTATTCTCTACGCCAGTATGGCAGTTAGCGGGATGGTACTAGCAGCATTAACGATGCAGTTATTTAGCTTTGTTGGCTTGGATATAGAAGACTTCTATTTTAGTAATGTCGTTATATTTGGTGCTGCGGCTCTCGCTATTGTGGCTGCATACCTGGTATCAATGAATCTTAAACTTGCTAAAAATATTACACCATATATAGCTAAAATTTTTAGTCCTCTTGTCCTGGTTACATTGTTGGTCTATCTTATAACGGTTATATGGGTCGGAAAAAATCCATTCTTGGACCGAAATTTCTTGATAGCCTTCAATGGAATACTCCTTGGTGTATTGGCAGTCACCATATTTTCCATTACCGAGAGCGACTCAGACGAGAAAAAGAGCATTTCAGATTATATAAATTTTGCCTTAATTGTTCTTGCGCTTTTCATTGACAGTGTGGCCTTGTCAGCCATCGTGTTCAGACTTTCTTCTTATGGGATTACGCCTAATAGACTTACTGTTTTAGGTGTAAACATACTTATCTGGGCAAATTTAATTTGGATAATGCTCTCCTATATGCGTTTTCTACGAAACAAATCCGGACCTTCAACTATCCAAGATGCCGTCACTAAGTATTTGCCGGTTTACGGACTTTGGGCAGCTTTCGTTACATTTACTTTTCCGATAATTTTTAATTAGATTGGATTGATAATGTAGCGAAAAAAATAATCTTCTATAACGTATAAAATCCTTAGAGCCAATATTATGCAGCTTTTTATACAGAGATGCATAGTTTTGGTTTTTTTATTACTAAAGTTAAAAAGAGTGTACTCAAACTAGAAGACATAACATTTTGTTGCAAATGGATTTTTTTAAAAATGTCCAGTTTCACTTACCCAACGAAAAAGGACTTCATGAAACGTATTTGATAAGCTAAACTTGCAGGTTCTAAGTTTGATTTTGATTTATATTAAATATGAAAAGATGTACTTACACGAAGGGATGCGTTGATCTAAGAAGGATTAATGCACTTTTATATTGAAGTTATCAAGCTAACGAAGCAGGATAGTTTAAGAATTAGTGGTATTTTTTGGAATTTAATATTAAAATAAACTAAATTAAATCTATTACATATATTAGGGGGAAATGATGAGTAAAAAACGAATTATTTTATCAAGTTTTTTAATATTATTGATACTATTTCTATCATTAACAAAACCGTCTCCTGATACCTTTAACAATTGGTTATCCAACAAATATAATTTAGAATGCCAAGAAAATGAATGTGTAAGAGATTCTAACAATTATAAGGTTGTAAATAGAGATTTAGACAATTTCGTTTTATTTAACAAGATAGGAATAAAATTACAGGAGGAAGATGGAGTTTATTTACAAATTGAGGGGATAGGAATCTTTGGAGTATTCTCCACTTTTACATACAAAGTATTCGAAGAATGAATAATGAATTTATTCAATTACATGAAAGAACGTTAACTTTCATTTTATATGGCGAAGCTCTGCTTCATGCATGGCTAACTTGGCATTTAGAGCAAGTTGGCCCAAACCTATGTAGTAAAGGGTATGAGATTTACAAAGTCATTTATGAATAACAACCGGAGTACCAATTGGAACTCTAGATGATAATTCTAGAACATCATGATTAAACATTCTAATACATCCATGTGAGACATTCTTACCAATGGAAGCCGGGTTATTTGTTCCGTGTATACCGTAATGAGGTTTTGACAATCCCATCCACAACACTCCAAACGGTCCTCCGGGATTAGGTTGTTTATTAATAATCGTATATGTCCCAGTAGGCGATGGTGACAATATTTTTCCGATTGCAATTGGGTAAGCCTTGATCCTCTTGTTTCCATCAAAAAGTGTTAATTGATGCCTTGATGTTGATACGTTAATCCATTTCGCCAAGATGATCAACTCCCTTTTTTGACTTTTGTATGAAGTAACCCAGGCATTGAATAGGTGCATTTCTTTAAAAAGGAGAAGTGTTTTTTTGCCGAAGTTAAATCTTGTGACACGGTACTAAAGCCACTATTATTTTATATAGCTTTTTAGGTTTGGAGGTCCACGTGGACTGTCCCCCTAGTCTTACCCTGTTAATTTATTTCGGGGGGATTGTAGGTTACACATGTGCCGGCTACGAAGTCATGGATTGCTCTTTTGTCTTCTCGGACGGCCACCATGACTACACTTACAATGAATCCCATTCCTAACGTCAACGCGTAAATTAGCCCTGCTACTACAATCCGAAGTAGCATATTCCCAATGTGTAATTTTTCACCATCAACCCTCGAAATTCGAATCCCGCATAGCCTTTTTCCAACCGTATACCCGTACCAAAAGAGTGGTAGGCTTAGAGTATATAAGAATTCTAGAAGTCCAGATTGCCAAGAATCATCATCTATTGGAAAGTTAAAAATGAGTGAAAGTAGAAAAATAGCAAAAAAAACGACAATACCATCAATAATTGAAGCACCCAGTCGAATCCAAAATCCAGCTGGTTCAAAATCACTAAGCATTTAAACACCTCCAATATAATGTATTCATCTATGATGATTCCTATTAATGGTACCTTTATTTTACCATCGTTTGAAACCGGTCACCACCCAGATGAATTCAATCAATTTATAAAAGAGATGAACTTTTTTAGTCAGTTATGGAGGCGGTCAAAATATCCCCTTTTTCGAAATACATATTTACATAATTTTTACCAAATAATATATGGAACATATGTGGATTTGGGTGGATGGTTATGGGATCAAATACAGATGATAAAATAAATGTCTTTTTAGGTCTTTTTATGATTATGTCGGCTGCAGGAATTGTTTCACATGTCATTGTCATTCCTGCGATTCTTGATAAGGCAGGCAGAGATGCTTGGATTTCCGTGCTTTTGATCGCTTTTTTATTTTTGGGATGGATTTTCATAGTGTATTGTATACAGCGGAAAACAAAACAACAGCATTTGTTTTTATGGATGAAGGAAAAAGGAAACAAGTTGCTAGCTTATTTCTTTGGCGCACTGGTTGCTTTATTCTTGCTGGCGGCCTCAACGGTTTCTTTTATCGATACTGTCTCATGGGCCTCTACGACCTATTTACCAAGAACTCCTCCTTTGGTTTTAAGTTTTTCATTGGCGGTTATATGTTTGTTGCCTGCCCTGAATGGGATAAGGAGTATTTCTGTCATTAATGGCATTTTGCTGCCAGCCGTTATCATCTTTGGGTTCATGGTAGCTATCGGTAATATCCCACATAAGGATTACAGGTTATTGCTCCCCCTTCTGGAAAACGGCTGGTTTCCTGCCTTAAAAGGCATGTTAGCAGCCGGAGCAGGTATTTTCGAGTTATTTCTCGTCCTTCTTTTTCAGCACAAAATAGCAGGAAAGTTCAAGCTTAGATATTTGTTTGTAACTGGTATTGTCCTTATTATCCTGACGCTTGGTCCGCTCATGGGGTCAATCGCTATTTTCGGACCAGAGGAAGCTTCCAAGCAGCGTTTTCCTGCCTATGAGCAATGGGCTATGCTAAGCCTGGGGAGATACCTTGAACACTTGGATTTTATCTCTATTTATCAATGGATGGTTGGGATATTTATTCGGATTTCCTTATCGATTTACTTAATCCCTGAGGTGTTCAACTTCAAAGGCAAAAAGAGGGTGACCATTCAGATTATTATAGGTTTGTTCCTAAGTGTAACGGTGCTGTTTAATCCTGTGGGCGATTTGGTATTTTTGACTTTTGTAAAAAACTATTTCCTTCCGATATCAACTCTTTTCATTTTTTTCTATACATTGACCCTATGCTTATATGTATTGTTTAAGTCTAAGAAAAAGGGGATTAGGACACAGTGAAGCATACTAAAGATAATCAAGAGGGACAATCGAAGGAGTTGGAAGAACTCGGTTTTGCCGGTGTATTGGACCTTTTCAAGGACTGCGATGATGTTAGCCATCAAACGATCGTAACTAAGAGAGGCTGTACTATGAACCTAGTTTATTGCCAGGGGCTTTACGATAAACGGAAATATGACACCATATTGATTCCTTCCCTTAAAAGGATCGTTGAGGAGTGCTCTAGTGAAGGATTGAACATGGGTGATTTCATAGAGCGGCTGGACATTCCTCCAAATAGTTTAAAAGATATAAAAGAATTGATATCAAGGATCTTCAATGGCGAAATTTTTATTTATATGAACAATCGAGTGTATTTTACGGTTGATATTTCTGATCACCCGAAAAGAAATCCACAGGATCCAAATACTGAGATCAGCATTAAGGGGGCAAGGGATGGCTTCGTAGAAGAGATTGGAGTCAATATCGCTCTTATACGAAAAAGACTGCGGACCAACAGCCTAGTATGCAAAAGCTATATTATTGGGGAACGGACACAGACGAAGGTGGCCTTGTTGTATGTAGATGATATTATAAACAAAGGCATAAAAGACGATATTCAAAAGCGCCTTTCCAGAATAAAAATTGATGGGATTGTAAACTCCAATCAATTAAAGGAGCTTCTGTCAGATTCAGGTTTTGATTTACTTCCAATACTGGATTATACCGGAAGACCAGATTTGGCTGTAGATTGTTTGCTGAGGGGAAGATTTTTAGTTTTGGTCGATGGAATTCCAACGATAGCCATTGGCCCAGGCAACTTAACCATGCTTTTTAAAAGTGCGGAAGATAATGAATATAACTTTTTGTATAACTCGTTTGAAAGGATACTGAGGTTTGTTGGCCTTTTCGTATCAACTTTTTTACCTGGAATATGGATTGCACTCATTACAATCCATCAGGACCAACTTCCTTTTACACTATTAGCGGTATTGGTGGAATCGAGAAAAGGTGTCCCGCTGCCTTCAGCAGTGGAAGCAACGATTATGCTATTATTGTTTTCTCTATTTCGGGAAGCAGGTTTAAGGTTGCCTGTAGCAATAGGACAGACCTTGAGTGTTATCGGGGGATTGATTATTGGTGACGCTGCCATTAGAGCTGGATTGACTAACCCTGCAATGCTGGTTGTGATTGCTACATCTGAAGTAGCTACCTATACCCTTGTCAATCTATCTTTGACTGGGGCGATAAGTGTTTATCGGTTCGTTGTCCTTTTACTGGCAGGCACTCTCGGATTTTGGGGAGTGTTCTTGGCTATTGCCCTTTTGCTTATATATACAGCACAGCTTCGTCCCTTTGGAATCCCTTATTTGGCTCCATTTACGCTGGAAGAGCCCAAATCCTTATTAAATATTTTCTTCAGAATCCCCTGGAAATGGCTCAAAACAAGGCCACGCTTTTTGAAACCCCAGGATTCTACTAAACAGGAGTGATACCTTATGTTAAAGAAGAAGTTAGCTGCAGTCTTAATGCTTCCTCTTTTGCTTTCAGCGTGCTGGGATAACAATGAAATTGACAAAGTGTTGTATATTCATGCCTTGGGAGTTGATTACAAGGAAGGGGAATACCAAGTATATGCCCAGCTTATAAATATAGGTGGCCTTGGAAGAAGTGAGGGCGGAGGAGGTATTCAAACCTCCCCTAGTACAGTCGGAATGGGAAAAGGAGATACGGTTGACAGTGCCGTTTTTGATTTTTATAAAAATGTGCCTCAAAGGATATTTTGGGGACACCTCTCTTCGATGGTTTTTACAGAGGATGCTTTAAAACAACAAAACATCGTGTTATCGGCCATGGATGTCATAAACCGGTATAGGGAAACCAGATATACAGTTTGGATTTCCAGCACAAATTCTTCGGTAAGGGATCTCTTGAATACTTTCCCTATACTTGGGTTATCACCAATGTTCACGAGACTTTCAGATCCAAGGACTAATTATGAGCAAAGTTCTTTCGTAGAGCCAAAAAGATTCCAAAAGTTCCTTATAGAATTAAATGAACCAGCCCACACCTCCGCGATTCCAATAATAGAGCTGTTAGATAATTATTGGCTAGAGAAGGATAAATCATTACCGGCTTACAGAATCAATGGGATAAATATTTATGGCAAGAACGGGTATAAAGGGAAGTTGGTAGGAGAACAAATAGAAGGTCTCAGCTGGATAAAAGAAGGGGAAAGAATCAGTGTTTTTCCTCAAAAGGACGGTCACCAGGCCGCTTCAATCGTATTTAGTAATGTAAAGACCAAAATCAAACCGAAAATCGAAAAAGGTTCGCTAACTTTTACAGTCGAAGTAAAAGCAAAAGGAACTATTACGGAGCTTAATCAGGAATTATCGGAAGCTGAAATCAATCAACTGGCAAAAGAACAGATCGCTTCCTATATAAAGACAACCTATCTTGCAGCAGTAGAAAAAGAGACTGACATATACAGAGTCACAGAGGCAATATACCGAAAAGACCCGCAATCATGGAAAAAAATCACTAACAATGGCCGAACATTGCCACTAACCAGTGAATCTTTAAACAAGATTACAATAAAATCCACAATCCAATCTTCAGGAAAACAAAAATTAAAAAAGACGTGAGAAAAATTTTGGTCGTTCTTTTTTATGGGTAAAGATGTTACCGGAGATTTTTTTAGAGGTTCTAATCTTTTTGATAAAATTGTTCTCTTTATGCTGCTCGATTTTCTATAATAAAGTAACATTGTGAACAATTACACTTAAATGAAACCACCTAATCGAATTTCGTTTCTTATTGCATTAATAGGTGGTATTTGAAGATCAAGATGCCGTAAATGGTGACTTCTTTTTTATTTAGAAACCGATAAGATTTCCGTACATAGGAATCTCGTGATTTAAGTCATGAGTGATTCAATGGTCATGATGAAGGAATAAAAGCTGGATGAGACGAATAAGTCATAGTGACCAAGGTTTTGTTGTATTCTCAAAATTAAAGAATGGAGTATTTCATTGAGAATATTTTTTGTTATATGGCCGACGTCAAAAGTTAGGTTATTTTATCGTCACCCGGGACTTTCGGATTACCCTGCCATATTGAAGAGAATTAGATGCTGGAGAGAAAGGTATACCCAATATGGAAGGGACCATTTGGATTTGGTTTTTACCTAATATTGGATTGATTAATTTATACTTTAGTCAGATTTCTCTTTTTCTTGTCTTTTAGCTTTGAAGGACTAAATTAAACTGTAAGGAGTTGGTTGTATGCAAGTTGTAACCAAAATGTTTTTAGAACAACTCGACATGCATTGGCGTGAGAATGATTGGTTTGCATCCTTGGATCAGGCGCTTCATGGAGTCAGCGCAGCTGAGGCAGCATGGACAAATTCGGGAATCAGTAATTCAATTTGGCAGATTGTCAACCACTTGATATTTTGGAATGAAGACGTAATCCATCGAATTAAGGGCACAGAGAATCCGCATAAGGCAGAAAACAATGAAGAAACCTTTGGAAACCCGGGAGATCCTGAAGACGAAATTGGGTGGGCACAGACAGTGCAGAGACTTAATGAAGTCATGAATAAATTAAAAACGGTCATTGCGGACCTTGACGATGAAAAGTTAAAAGTACCGTATGCAGCTAACAGGTACTCTATTGAGCGTTTACTTAGCAATATCATGATGCACGATACGTATCATGTTGGCCAAATTGTTCTTTTGCGAAAGTTGCAATCCTCTTGGAGTGGTGTTGATTGGTCCTAGATTTTCTGCATTATGGATGGCTAAACGGGTGTGTAGTCAAATAAATTAGAACGTATTTACACAGACATCTTTCGCATATTTCATTGTTCAACAGTCTGGCGCTTTTCTTAAATAAGCAGGCGTCTTTTTGTATGTACAACACATCTAGGGATTGATTTTAATGAGGTGTAAAACCAGAATGTGAATTCCTGTACTTAGAAGGGTGCAATACTAAAAAAGGCGATCATAATGTTCGCTTTTTCTTTTTTATATTTTCATATATATATGAAATATTATGTTAATACGGAAGTCACAGATTTTGTTTTACGTGGTTAAAAACCCTATTCCTTCATCATCCTTGGATAATTTGGTTTTGATTTTAAATCTGTTATCATTTTAGTCTAGCAAAAGATGAACAGGAGAATTAGTTGAAATATCCAAAAGGAGTTATAGAACCTTATTATATTGTGGTGTAATATAAAGGAGTTCTAAAATAAGAAGCAGAAAATTATATAGAGTTATAGGCCTTTGCCGAAGGATATTACGTTGGTGGTGATAAAAATTAAAACGCTCGCCTTATATATTTTTGGATTTGTTCGATTTGTTATTTTAGTTGTATCCATATTATTGAGTATATGGTTCTTCGTAGTATCTGTATTTTCAGGGATTGCAGCAATAGGAGAAACTCAAGAAGAGTGGGTTTATGTGTTAACACAATATTTATATTTTCTTGTTTGTGCTTTTTTAATAGGTTTGATGAATGAATTCGAAAAGAAAATAAATAAAGAGGATTATGATATAAGCACAAATATTTGGTTATTCGATTTATATTTACTTATATTAATAGCTCATTATGAATTACCTAAAAAACTATTAATGAAAATGATGCGGAGTTCAAAATAAAAAGCCAGGTCAAGTTACTTGGTTTTTGTGTTTGTTGTACTTATTTTGCTGCGTGGCCACCGAATGCTTTTTCACGAACGGATCAGATTAGTTGAAACATGATACTTTTAATTGTTCACGAGCGGAATTGCTCTATTCTTTTGAGGTATCACAAACAGACAGAATACTTAAATAACAATGTAATGTCATCTTTATTTATTTGGAAACCTTTGGTAATATCTAAAATAGAGATGTAAAGAAAGGGGAATCTATATTACACATGTGGATTACTTTGAAATGATTATCTAATTGGATAGAGAGACGATGGCGATTCCTATTGTTAAGGAAACGTTTATTTGTCTATCTTAAAACATTCAAGGGATTCATGGTGTGGACAATTAAATTCCCATTACCAAGCAAATACCTTTGTATATCTGCTTTTAACTATGGGTAAAAATACATCTCTATTGACACAATCATAGCGTCCCGATTTTTGGGGGAATTTAAATGACAAGTCAGTACGAAAAAGAAGAAATGCTAACAGGAGGAAATGTCTCAAATGTATATCGTTCCGGAGATACTGTACGACGAGAATTAAAGCCTGATAGTGTTAAAATTCATACATTATTGCAGCATTTGGAAAGTAAAGGTTTTGATTTTGCACCGAAGTTTTTAGGTATTGATGAAAAAAATAGAGAGATATTATCATTTATTGAAGGAGAAGCTGGTAATTATCCTTTAAAAAAATATATGTTGTCTAATGATGTATTAAAAGAAATAGTGAAGATGCTTCGTCTCTATCATGATGCTGTGAGTGATTTTCCGTTATCTGCTGAATGGAAACCGATGGATAATACTCCAGATAAAATGGAGGTTATATGTCACAATGATTTTGCCATTTACAACATCATTTTTAATCACGAAAGACCAGTAGGTATTATTGATTTTGATGTTGCTGCTCCGGGTCCAAGACTTTGGGATATAGCCTATACTCTTTACACTTGCGTTCCTTTAAGTAGGATTTATCACTCTGAAACAGGTGAGGCGGTTTATTATGATCCATCAACGGATGCCAACCGTATTAAACAAAGAGTTAAATTGTTTTTTGAATCTTATGGTATCGAGGGAATGGAAGAAGATTATTTAGAGATGGTATTGCTACGATTAGATGGATTATGTAAATACATGATAAAAAGAGCAAGTGAAGGCGACCATACTTTTCAAAAGATGATAGACCAAGGACAACTTGAATATTATCAAAAGGAAATTAAATTCATTCGTAATCATGGAAAAGAGTGGGTTTACTAAAAAAATGCACTTAATGAATAGTAATAGCGTCAAGCAGGTTTGACGCTATTTTTGTTATTGTCTAAAGGGGAAACATTTCTGTAATAAATAAATTTAATAAAAGATAAGTTTGTGAAGAAATGTACTTAAACACTAATGGGTGCGTTGTTTCAAGAAGGATTAATGCACTCTATTGTTGAAGTTATTAAACTAAAGAGGCAGTAGAGTTGAAGAAGGGTGTTAAAACAATAAGGGGGGAATTTATGAAAAAGTCTTTGATTACTTTAATTGTATTAGTTTTATTAGGTGTGGGGATTTACTTCATTATCGGATTAATTAATACTAATCCACCAGAACCAACCATATCTGTTGAAGGTAAAAAAGTAGAAGTGGCACAAGGTTCATATTGTTGGAACGGACTTATTAACTCAAGGTGTGTTGATATGATTTCTCCACCAGGTATTATTGAACATCATGAACTTAAACCTATTGTTATATCACCTGAATCTGAATTAAAAATAGAATTTGAAAAAGAACCTAATGCAAATACATTGGGAGTTAATAGATGGATTAACAATAACGAAGTGGAAGAAGTTTCGTTAAATAATAATGTTTTGATAGCACCAAAAGAAAAAGGTGTATATATTTACGATGTAAATGCAAGTTGGGAAAATGGAAGTTCGAGTTATGCCTTCGTAATTGAAGTTCAATAAGCAGACGTTCTTGTATTAACAGAGCAGGTTAGCATTCCTGTAGATCGTTATATATCAGGTTTGAAAAAAATAAAGCCCCTCAGTAAGATATGAGTATAGACACCACTCTAACTCAGACTCTTAAGGAGGAAGCCCTACTATGAATTTTAAAATGCA
>NZ_QUQV01000057.1 GCF_003400205.1 Bacillus sp. HNG
TTCCCCATTCGGAAATCTTCGGATCAATGCTTACTTACAGCTCCCCGAAGCATATCGGTGTTAGTACCGTCCTTCATCGGCTCCTAGTGCCAAGGCATCCACCGTGCGCCCTTCATAACTTAACCTATTCGGCTTTGATAAGCTTCGAATCTCTTTGTCACCTCATTCGTCATCATCCTCACGTACGTTAAAGTACGCTCCGGTGATTCCTCAATCGGTTCCTCGACCTTCTCGCTTCTCATTCACCTTTAAGTTTTAAAGAACTTTACTTCAATGAATGTTTTGTTACGTTATCTAGTTTTCAAAGAACGAAGCTACTGACTTCAATCACATCATGATTAAGCATCAGTGAGTAATCTTCATGCAGCTTTGCGCTGAGGAATCAATCATCTTTGATTAATCTTGCAGACGCAAGCGCAAATGATTTTTGCGTTTATGCAAAAATCGACCTTTGAAAGTACAAAAGCACTCTCAAAACTGACCACAATACAAAGCGTCTTTTTATGAAGTTCGTAGAACTTCAGTTTCCTTAGAAAGGAGGTGATCCAGCCGCACCTTCCGATACGGCTACCTTGTTACGACTTCACCCCAATCATCTGTCCCACCTTAGGCGGCTGGCTCCTTACGG
>NZ_QUQV01000018.1 GCF_003400205.1 Bacillus sp. HNG
GAGCATTTATTGGCACCTGGATTGAACCATCTTCGCTAACAACTGCTCGGTTCAAGTCATAACTTTTATATACCGTGCCTTCATCCGCCGTTACTTCTTTTGTTTCTCCATTTGACATTAATGCTGTCACACCTATTTGTGCTGTTTTCCCACGTTCTAGTTCTATTTTTTCTGGTGTCACCTCTAAACTATTTAACGTTGGGCCACTTAGGATTGTCACTGTTACTGTCTTCGACTTCCCTCCATGGGTCACACGTATTCCTACATCTCCTAATGGAGCATTTATTGGCACCTGGATTGAACCATCTTCGCTAACAACTGCTCGGTTCAAGTCATAACTTTTATATACCGTGCCTTCATCCGCCGTTACTTCTTTTGTTTCTCCATTTGACATTAATGCTGTCACACCTATTTGTGCTGTTTTCCCACGTTCTAGTTCTATTTTTTCTGGTGTCACCTCAATATCATTAAGTGTAGGACCACTATTAATCACTTTGATAGTAATATTTTTTGTCTTCCCCTCATACGCAATGCGAATCCCGACTTCACCTAAAGGAGCATCAGGCAAAACCTGAATAAAGCCAGCATTAGTTACATGTACACGATTATTGTCATAACTTTGATATGTAATCTTATCATCATCAGTAATATCTAATCTTTCTCCATTTGATAAAACTGCATTAACAAATAATTGCTCACTTTCCCCTTTATCCAATTCTATGTATTGATGGGAAACTTCTATTTGAGAAAGGACAGGCTCTCCAAGCACCTTTACTATCACATCTTTAGAAAGACCCATATACTCAATGTTTATCCTGGTTTCACCAGGTATCGATCCAAACGTTGTTATTAGTCCTTCATTGTTAACTTTAGTAACACTTTCATCCAAACTTGAATATTGAATATTCTCCTTGAATGTGATATTTTCCCTAGTTCCATTTTCATAGTAAGCAAATACCTCTAATTGATAGTATTGATCCTTTTCTAAGCTGATTTCACCAGGCAAAACAATAATTTCATTCGGTGTATCCTCTATATTTTCTTCAACAATAATTGTAGCTGTAGCAGAAAGTTCCCCATTTGAAACTGTTAATTGCACAGATCCACCAGAAGAATTAATCGGTACGTCAATTACACCCTCATCATTGACCGAAGCCACTTGTCCATTATCTATCGAGTAAGTGGTTCCAGATTCAGCTGAAGTAAGATCTTTGATGCTTTGATTTGAGTAATAACCAAGGACATTTATGCTTCTTTTTTGTCCCTTAAATATAGTTACTTCATTCGGGATAATTTGAATATCCTCTAGTACAGGATTGCTAATATCATTTATATGAATAGTTTTTGATACACTTTTTTCTTCAATATTTGAGCCAGTCAACACAGTTTCGATAATAAATTCATCATTATCCTTCAGATCTTCAATTTTTATATCCCAAGAATACATTTTTTCTTGATTAGGCGTTAAATCTCCTATTTCCGTTACCGCCTCACCTGTAACTAGGGTAACTCCCTCTGGAAGCTTTAATTCCAATTGCAAATTTTCAGCTTGCACATCACTAATATTTTGTATGTAGCTAGTAAGGGTCATCGGATTAGGCATAAATACATCGCCATCAAAGTTAATCTCAGATGGTCCTGCTATACTCAAACTTACCGGAGGATTTTGTTCTGAAATAAAATTACTTAATCCATAATAAGTTACATACTCTCTTGTTTCCCCAGGTTCAAGGGCTTTTTCATTCCAATATATATTAACAGCACTATCTCCATTAGGGGAACCAGGCATTATATAAAAGTTCCATGGAGAATTATAAGTTCTACCCCAATTTGTAAACTGCACTTTATCAGGTTTATTTGGTACATTTAATAAACTTCCATGTGCAATAACTGTAGGGTTATTTAAATTATCAAACGCCTGCCAATAAGGGGGTATTTCTTCCCCAACAAACTCAGTCTCAGTTGTTACCTCACCTATCCCAGGGATCCTAAATGGTGCACTATCGTTATTTCCTAACATTGTATCCATCATTATTCTTATACCTGTATTTTTAGCAACACTGCTTGTATTGGATACTATATACCTAACCTCTACTGTGTCCTTTAATTGTGTAGTATTATTTTTAACAATTGAAAGGATTTGTTTTACCTTTATACCCGAAAACGTTCCTTCAGTTATAATATTTTTATAGAAACCATTAGAAACCGGACTTTGGACATTACCTGAAAAATAATAGTCTGTACCATTTATCCTAACTGTTGTGTAGGAAGTATTAGGTGAAGGATGCCCATATAAAAGTTTTTTATTATCATCCTGTAAATTCTCAATATCCCCGCCTGTCGTTCCTATTGTAAATCGTCCGGTATCATTTACTGCAATTTCAATAAATTCATTAGAAACATTTTGGTTTCCATAATAAGCAAAGCCGCTACTTAAATTTACAAAAAGCAGACATACTACTAATAAAATCAATAATTTCCTTATCTTTTTCATAAAATCCCCTTCTCAAAAACTTATTTACTAAAAAAGACCTCACTATTTAGTGAGGTCTTAAGCTAAAAATTCTTCCATTAACGAAGTAACTGAAGAACTCCTTGCGGCTGTTGATTTGCTTGAGCCAGCATAGCTTGAGCAGCTTGAGAAAGGATAGAGTTTTTAGTTTGTTCCATCATTTCTTTCGCCATATCTACGTCACGGATACGAGATTCGGCAGCTGTTAGGTTTTCAGAAGATGTATTTAGATTATTGATAGAATGTTCTAATCGGTTTTGGTATGCACCCATTTGAGAACGTGATTTTGATACAGATGCAATTGCTTCATCCATTGTATCAATTGCAGCTTGTGCATCAGTTTTAGTTGCAACAGTAACTGCATCAATAGCCACTGCATCTTCCCCTAAAGCTGCTTTAGTTTGAGCTTTCCATGTAATTGATAATGCTTGTCCTGAGTTTGAACCAATGTTGATATCTAGTGTTTGATCAGCTGCTAAGATATCTTGAGTATTAAATTGAGTATTTTTACCGATACGGTCTACTTCTTCAATTAACTGAGCTACTTCACGTTGTAATTCAGCACGATCGTCATCAGTATTTGTATCACTAGCAGATTGTACTGCTAATTCTCTCATACGTTGTAGAATATCATGTGTTTCGTTTAACGCACCTTCAGCTGTTTGGATTAATGAAATGCCGTCCTGCGCATTCTTTGCAGCCATATCTAATCCACGAATTTGTCCACGCATTTTTTCTGAAATTGCTAGACCTGCTGCGTCATCTCCGGCACGATTAATACGTAGTCCAGAAGATAATTTTTCCATTGATTTTGATTGTGCACCTGTAGCAGTGTTTAATTGACGATAAGTATTAAGTGCTGCAATATTGTGATTAATTCTCATTTTTTATTTCCTCCTTGAGTTTTGAAATTCCACTTCCTTGTGGAATTTTGATATATTGACAAATAGCACGAAAGTCGGCCGCCTTTTGTACTTATTTGTTTTACATACTTTATATCGACACGTTTTGAAATTGTTTAATAGATTTTCCGATTTTTTTCTACATATTTATTGCTTATAAAAATACCCGAAAATCTTTTTAGATTAACGGGTATTCTTTAAGTTAATATTAATTTGTTTCAATAAATCCTTTGGAGTCTGGGAGGCTTGGTTGTTTTCATTTTGGATTTCTAGATAAATCTCTTTCCTGTGAATTTCAACATGTTTTGGTGCGTCAACTCCGATTTTTATTTGATCTCCACTTACCGATAAAATGGTGATTTCTATATCTCCATCAATTATGATTGATTCGTTCATTTTTCTTGTTAAAACAAGCATTCTCCCACCTCCTATTTTGAAGACACATTTTCAAAAACATTATGTCTTGTTTGATATAGCGTGTTCGTTAATATCACCTGTTTACCAAGGTTCTTTTTGTTATTTATAACCACGGGTGCTTGTAAGTTAGCTGTTGTTTTCTCAAACGGATCTTGTACAGTTAAAATCACATAAACCAAAACATCCTGTTCGGATTCTAATTGAAGCTGTTCAACCACCTGGTCATCAATAATAAAATGGTATTGCTTATAAAAAAGAAATGGATTTGTCACAACAAACGCTAATTGAGCATTGCCTACTGACTGCATAATTGAAATTCCTGTATCTTCGCCAAATGGAAGAATAACAAATTTCTTTTCATCTAAAAAGCCAGGAATTCCATTTATAAAAGAAATAACTTCATTTTCATCAATATGTATCTCGCCATGATATTTCGTATCAATTTTCATTTTTTCACAACCTTATAATTTAAATCTCCTGCTCATAGTTTATGCCTTTATATTTCAAATTAGCAAAGTCAATTTTTAGAGACTGTCTTTGATCTAAATATATGTCTACATTTCCAGGTGTATATTCATGAATTGGTTTATTAATGCCAGCATTAATGATTGGCTTATTCACCTTTACTTGGATATCCACCTCTGCTGGGACATAATTAGTCTTGACACTAAAGTATGACGGTATCCATCCAATATTAAATTGAAGCTCGGGTCCATCACTTTTTCTTTTTGCAATTTGAGCAATTGGGTTTCCACCATTTTCAATCCTCAGTAGTTCGTTTCCTTCTTGTGCTCTCCTTGCTATTCCTTCAAGTGAATCCTGGTAACCTTTGTCGGCAGCTTCAGCTATTCGGCGAGAGATATGTTTTAAGTCCATATCTGCCCAAGCCTCAGTTTGATCAATCGTTAGCTTCCCAGGTGTTGTCTTTATCGTTAATTCAGCATTTGGCTGTTCAATCGATAGTTCTGCTTTCGGTTGTTGTATTTCTTGAACAGCTTTGATTGTATGAATTCCTCTTTTAGCATTTTGAGATTCTAGCCGTATTTGAGCAAGTTCCATCAAATCTCTCCTATCAAAAAAGCTATCTCATAAAAAGATAGCTTAACGTAAAAAGTCCATAAGTGTTGGTTGAATAATTTTAGATCCAGCCCCCAGGGCTGCACGATGGACAGCTTCAGCGGTTGTTAAACCGATGATAACCTTTTCCATTTCGGCATCCTCATTTTCAGAAATAATTTTATTTGTAATTACCTCTTGTGAGCCAAGTCGATCATCAATAAGTTCAATACGATTATATCTTGCGCCAAGATCTGCGCGATTTGCAACAACATTTGATAAATGTGAATCTAAAGAATCGAGATATTTTCCAATATCGCCATCGTTATTGAGATCATTTACCAAATTCTCAAGCTCTGTAAAAATATCAGTAGGATTATTACCTTTTAAAAGGTCAGTAGACCTTACGTTGACATTAATATGGACCCCTTTAGAAACTTCAAGTAAAACATCATTACTAGTGATAGGAATATTATTAGTAGTTAAATCTACTGGTTTTTCTGTTGTGTTTGTTCCATTAAAAATAAACTTATTTCCAACCTTTGTATTAACAATAGTTGCAATATGTTCTTTTAATTGATCAACCTCTAAAGCAATATTCGTTTTTTCATCAGGACCATTTGTTCCGGTACTTGCCTGAACTGTCAATTCCCGTACCCTTTGAAGAGCACTTGTCATCTTATCCATCGCATCATCTGCTGATTCCATCCACGTATATGCTTCTGATAGGTTTCGTTGATACTGTTCAATTTCAGCAAGGTCTGTACGATATCGCATACCCTTAATTGCCACAACTGGGTCGTCAGATGGTTTTGTAATTTTTTTTTGTGTATTTAGCTGATCCTGATATTTCCCAAGTCTTTCATAGCTGTTGCTTAAATTCCGTAACATATTATTAGTTAGCATGGATTGTGTTACGCGCATTTTTTACACCTACCTTCCACCAGTACCTAGACCGTTTATGATTCTGTCTAGCATTTCATCGAGTACCGTAATCATTCTTGCAGATCCGTTGTACGCGTGCTGGAACTTAATCATGTTTGTCATTTCCTCATCTAAGGAAACCGCGCTTACAGATTGGCGTCGATTTTCTACTGAATCCTTCAGTACTCCTGAGTTATCTGCCATACGAGAGGCTTCCTGTGAATCTACTCCCATAGAACCGATGAGAGATTCATAGAATGATTGGATGCTACCCGCTGTAATTGGGAAACCAGCTATTGTACCGAAATCAGTATTTTTCACATTTGCTAGATTAGTTGCATTGTAGCCATTTCCAGATTCGCCCTGAATCGTCGAAACTGCAATATGGCTAAGATTATCAATGTTAGAGGAAACACTAATAATTGTAGCTGCATTTTTATACCCATTTGTAAATGGCTTAAAGAAATCTCCACCTTTTACACTAGCATCAGTAGAAGTTTTCAACGTATAACCTTGTTTATGAACATTGTTAAACTCTGTCGCAAACGAGTAAGCCATTTTATCCAAATCATCTAGCATTTTCGAATATATGCCTTTTTCCTGACCATTTTCCACATATCCGTACGCTTCTACTAAGGCTTTCATTTCTCCACTACGAATAAAAGGGATATCCTGTCCATCTAATTGAAAACCAGTTACAGCACCTGTTGGCTGGTCATTTACTCCGTCCCCATCGGAATCAGTTGCAGGAACGACTGAAAGCTTTTTAAATGTACTACCATCAATCAACTTGGTTTCCATCCCGTTGTCACCAACTATTGATATATCTAAAATACCTTCTGCAACTGGTAAGGAATCGCCGCCACTGCTTCTAGGAGGATGAACCTTAATTTCCACGTATTTTGAAAGCTCATCAATAAGTCGATCACGTTCATCGTATAAATCATTTGGAAGGTATCCAACCGGTTCAATCTCAGAAATTTGCTTATTGATTCTGCTAATTTGGTCCGAAAGCGAGTTTACTGCCTTCACAGTTACACTGATTTGTTTGCCGAAGTCATCTTTTATTGCAGTTAATGAGTTTGATAGATAGTTGAATGTGTTTGCTACCATTTCGCCACGTTGGCGCACTACCGAACGCGCACCTTGATCCTCTGGGTTAGCAGCTAAGTCTTGTAAAGACTGCCAGAATTGGTTCAGAGTGTTCGCAAGTCCTGTTTCAGACGGTTCATTCATAATTTCTTCCATTTTCCCTAGGGCGTTCGCTCGTGTTTCCCAGTAGCTTGTTTTTGTTTGCTCCCCGCGAAACTGAACGTCCAAGAAGCTTTCACGAACACGTTGAATCGTACCAGCTTCAACACCTGTTCCAACCTGTCCAGGAATTTTTGCCGTATTTAAACCAGGAGAAGGGTATGGATTTGTCTGGGTGAAATTAACGCGCTGCCTTGTGTATCCGGGTGTATTCGCGTTTGCGATGTTATGTCCCGTTGTATATAACGCACTTTGCTGGGTGACCATGCCACGACGTGCTGTTTCTAATCCATGAAAGGTTGATACCATTTTTCCATCCTCCGTTGTTTAAGCCTTCGAATCAAACATAGAGCGAGTCTGCTTTTTCCCTTTTGTTCCCGCTGGGTTGCCGTAACCCGCGTTTTGCTCCTGTGGGAGAAGCATATCCAACGACATGTTTACGTATTGCAAGGATTGGTGTGTGAGCTGCTGATTTAAGTCGTTTAGGGACTTTAAATCTTGAGTCACTTTAACCAATTCCTCATGTATTTCCTCTAACTTTGAACGAACCGGTTCACTCGCCATCTCAATACACTTTGATAATGTTTTATCTTTAACACGAGATCCAAGCCATTTATCAACAAGTGCAATCCGTTCATTTTCCAATTGTTTGATTGCTAAAATGTATTTCTGTTCTTCCTTCATCTGATCGTTGAGGGCATCAATGTCGCCTTTTTTCAAAATGTCTGTTTTTCGCTCAGCTAGCTTAAGTAAATTTTGATGTAAAGTAAGTATTTTTTTGAGCAACACGACTAAGTTATCAGCTGACATATTGACCCTCCGTTTTCACATTACTTTTTTAAATAAAAATCGTAAACGCTTTTCGCAACGTCTTCAACGTTCACCTTATAGGTCCCGCTTTGAATCTGTTGTTTGAGCGCTTCTACCTTTTGCTGGCGCGCAACAGTAATCGGTGAAGTTTCCTGTAGTTGTTTAGCTGCAGAAGAAATTTCAACCTTGTCTGTCTGAGTTGACTTTTCTGTTGCCGTAATCTTGTTCATTTGCTTTTTATATGGATTCATTCCAACGGGTCCGAACTGGTTTATTTTCATGTTAAAACCTCACTTTCTATCCGAACTTCATGTCTTTTTCTTTTATATCGGCAAAGGCATGAAAATGTTTAGAAATTTAATCTGCAAAATACGTTCTTTTTTCACGTTCGCGTATTTCTTTCTTTCGTTCCTCTTCCTGTTTAAAAATTGATAATTCACTGCGAAGGTCCTTGGAACAGTCATCACATAAAATCCCTTCGCGTATTATGGTGCGACATTTTTGGCATGGATATCCAAGGTTTGGGAATTGAGCCAGTTTCAGCTTTCCTGTTCGGATGAATTTAATGATTAATTCCTCGTCTACACCCGTCCCCTCTGCAGCTTCGTAAATAGTCGCTGTGCGATTTTCTCTTTTACGAATAAATTTATAGACAGTTTCGAATGCTTGATTTTCTTCCTTATAGCATTTTTCACATACATCACGAAGATTTGTTTTTACAAATAAAGCACCGCAATTCGGGCAATTCATTAGTTCTCCCATGTTAATTCTCTCCTCAAACACCTTATTTCTTTCTATTATATCGGTGTTTTTAGGAGAGTTTATAGTGACAGATTTTTGAAATAACTATCCTCTAATCAACGTCAACGATGATACCGACTTCGCCCCCGCATCTGTCAGCACCTTACCCGCATGTCGTAAAGTAGAACCCGTCGTATAGATATCATCTACTAATAAAATATCCTTGTCCTGAACAATATCAATCACTCGGAATACATTTTCTCCTGAGATCCGTTCATCCCGGCTCTTTTTCGATTGTTTTTCCAAATGAGTTCGTTCCAAAACTTCATGTGCAGGCACATCTAAAAATACCGCTAGTGCCTTAGCCTGGTTAAACCCTCGTTCATACAAACGCTCGTCACTTAAAGGGATTGGAACAACAAAATAGCAAGAATTAAAATGAGTTTTGAAAGCTTTTTTTAGAGGTGTTTTAAAAACAGAAGAAATCGCGTAGTCGCCACGGAATTTATAGAGGGAAATTACATCTTTTGCAAAGTCATTATAGAGGTAAATTGACCGGTTCTTTGTGAGTACACCCTGCCATTCCGTTTCTTTTTCCCAGCGAACACAGTCGTAGCAGAGGTTGCCTTCGCGATACTCGTCGGACAACTCCGAAAATGGTCGACCGCAAATTTCACAAAGCTCACCATCCACCTTTTCAAATTTTTCACTACAGGTAGAACAGAGTGGATCCGGTTCGGTCAACGAAAACAATGTCGACCAGGAATCCACATCTTCAAAATAAGTGTGGCAAAGTAGGCATGTAGACATACTTCAGCTCCTTTTGAAATGATCGCATTGAGGGTTTTTCGCGACGATGTTCACAGCCTCTGCGATTTTCACGTAGATATTGGCCATCATTTGTTTATTAAAATATTGGGCGCGGACATACGCCACTCCATTTTCCTTCGATACATAACGCGGTGGTAGATTATTTAGCGTGAGGGCAAATACATCATTTTTGCATTGTTCACATTTGCAGGGTAAGTTGTATTCAGACCAGTTTTCATTGATAGCTTCAGCCACTAGCGGCTCCATTGCATTAAAAACCTTCACACGAACCTCTCCATTCTCTCTTTCTTCTTTTATTATCACATAATAAACATAATTTGGAAATATTTTTTTACTTATCCCATCATTAACATTAATAGATTTAAAACAATTGTAAATTCCCCTTTCACCCTATGACCAATAATACCTTTGTACTACATAAAACCCCTAAGCTGGATTCTTCGTCCAACCTAGGGGTCACAATTTATTCTACTTTTTTTCCATAAAAAATGTATCGATATGGTGCGTCACCAAGGTATCCGAATGGATAACAGGTGGTTACAACAAGCTCCTCGTTTGGCGCGGTTGATTTAATGATGGTTCGATCGTCCGCATCCACGATTTTTGTATCGACAATTTCATAGATAAAGTCGCCGTATTCTAATTTCACAACAAAGGTGTCGCCTATTTCCAGCTCATCAAATCGTTTAAATAGGGTATCGCGGTGACCTGAGAGGACGATTTGATCATTTTGATTCGGTAGCGCGGTGCCAAGGTAATGTCCTACCCCTTTTGCTAACTCCTCTTCATCCGTTCCTTCGACGATTGGCATTTTCTCACCGAGCTTCGGAACCTCTAAAACACCCATTGTTTCGCCCTTCTCAAAGACAGGAATGACAATTTCCTTTTCAATTTTCTCCTTGGTTGGAGGTATGGAAATGAGTTCTTCTGCTTGAACCAATGCTTCTTTTTGTGCCTGATTCGAATCCCAAATTTGAAAAATCGAGTAACCTGTTAATGAAACACCGCCGATGATGAATAATAGTGCAATTGTATAAACAACCTTTTTCACTGGAATCACCGCCTTATCCGTTCTTTATCTGTTACTTTTTATCATAATCAAAATAGATTGTGAAATCAATCAATGAAGCCGTTTTGAATGGCTTCTTTGTTCATATTTTCGATATGCTTTTTTGCCTTAATCATTTCTCTTGTTCTGCCGTAATGGAAAAATAAAATCTCGCCGGTTGGAAATTGGGCACTACGGCCAACACGGCCCGAAATCTGGACTAAGGCACTTTCTGTAAAAATTTTATCCTCTGCGCCTAAGACAGCGACATCAATATTTGGGACGGTTACGCCTCTTTCTAAAATCGTTGTTGTCACAAGAATGGGGATTTCACCAGAGCGAAAGCGTGCTACCTTGTCTTTTCGGTCCGGGTCCTCGGCATGGACACCTTCAATTCCTAGGTCGAGAGTTCGTAAAATTTCTACGATGCTTTCTAGATAGATAACTCTTGGCACAAACAAGAAGGCTTGTTTGCCAATATCAAGATGCTCCTTAATCCACGCCAGCACATTCCGCGGAAGCCTCTTCTTTTTCAATATCTTCTCCCAATTCCCACACCATATAAACTCCGGAATCGGTAATGCATGACGATGGTAACGCGCAGGAATCGTTACTGCCTTTCTTTTCCCCGCATGGATTTCCTTTTTCCAGGTTTGATTGGGTGTTGCGGTAAGGTAGATGGTCGAGGAGATATCCTTTTTCGCTTGGTTAACGGCATATTGTAGCATTGGCTCAACTGAATATGGGAAGGCGTCGACTTCATCGATTATGATCATATCGAAGGCTTTATAAAAACGAAGCAGCTGGTGGGTTGTGGCAAGTGTGATGGGGGCTGTTTTGTCGCGGTCCTCGCTTCCACCATATAAGGCGATGACATCAATTCCTGGAAATGCAGATTTTATCCGTGGAGCTAGCTCTATTACAACATCAGTTCTTGGTGTAGCGAGGCAAACCTTTTTACCGGTTTGAAGTGCAGTTTCGATCCCTTCAAAAAGAATTTCCGTTTTTCCTGCTCCACAGACCGCCCAGATAAGCAACTGGTCATTAGTTTGAACAGCCATTATTAGTTCTGTAGAAGCCCTTTGTTGTCCTGGAGAAAGCGTTCCTTCCCACACGAGTGGCTTATCCGGAATCTCAACTTTCGGACTAGGACCGGTCCAACTCACCAAAACCGAACATTCACTCATCCTCCCCATATTGATGCACTTCCTGCAGTATGTACATTCATTTTTGCACCTTGCACATCCAAACGAAGCGAAAAGCTTTTGATCAAAATTTCCACACCGAACACACGAGTAACCGTCCTTCGTTTTGGAGATGCATTTTTGATATTGTAAATAGCCATTCAAATAGTGTAGATGTATGTCTTCAAGCGAAAATGGAATTTCTTCAAGTAGGAGTTGTTTGCCGTAGAGTAGATGTTGGAGTTCAGAGGGGTAATCAAATGTGGGATTCAGTGGCTGTGGGTAGCATGATTCAAAATCAGTTATACGCTTGGCACCAGGCTTGGCCAAAAATGGTTCGGGGATTAATATTTCACTTTCTAGGAAAAATCGCATGAATGACCTCCAAAATTTTATTAATAAAGTATTCAAGAACAATTTAAAAACATTCTTTCTATTTCATGTTTAGGAATCCATTTATTGGGGAGATTAGATAGTGAAAGGTAGGGATGGACATGATGAAATGGGTTATAAAGCATGGGTTATTGCTTTGCATCGGTTCGATTCTACTCATTGGAGCAATGGCAGTTTTATTTCAGGAGAAAATTCAAATTACGTCCTCAACTTGGACAGTTCTGTTGTTACTATATTTTGTGGTTCTCAGCCTGTACAGTAGCTATGAGTACAGAAAAGCTCCTGTAGAAGAAAAAAAAGATGAAACCCCTCAAAATGAACAATTATTAAAAAATTAGGAGTAAATCCTAATTTCTTTTTTTGCCTAAAAACAGCACCGCACCCAAGGCACGGCGCTCAATATTACTTTTTATACCAACCTAACCCAATCGCACCTTCACCAAGATGGGTCCCAATAACAGGCCCGAAATAGCTTAGCAAAAATTCAACATGTGGGTATTTCTTTTCTAATTCTGCTTTCAATTCTAAAGCTTCTTCCTCGATATTAGCATGGATCAACGCTGCACGCATTGGCATACCTCGACTTGCATCCTCATCAAACAATTCAAACACGCGGTTCAATGCTTTTTTACGTGTACGAATTTTTTCAAAAGGAACAATCACTTTGTCTTCAAAGTTTAGGATTGGCTTCACTTGTAACAAACTACCTACAAAAGCAGCAGCACCACTCAAGCGACCCCCGCGCTGAAGGTTTGTGAGATCATCCACCATAAAATAGGCTCTCATTGACATTTTCATCTCTTCTAACCTTGCCAAAATCTCTTCAACTGATTTTCCTTCATTCGCCATCTCAGCGGCTTCGAGCGCATAGAAGCCTTGTACAATACAGCTAATTTCAGAGTCGAACGGATACACCTTTACACCCTCGACCATATCGCCAGCTGTTACAGATCCCTGATAGGTCCCACTTATACCACTAGATAAGTGAATACTAATGACAGCATCGTACTCTTGACCTAGTTTTTCAAAAAGCTCAACAAACTCACCAATCGGAGGCTGAGATGTGGTCGGCAAATCTTTACGAACCTTAAGCTCGTCATAGAATGCCTCTGCCGTAATATCGACTTCCTCACGATAGGTTTCTTCGCCAAATACAACACTTAGCGGAATCATATGTATATTAAGTTTTTCACGAAGTTCCTTTGGTATGTAAGCTGTACTATCAGTTACAATCGCCGTTTTCATAGTTTTTACCATCCTGTCCTGATTCTTTATAATTTCCATTTTAAATGAAATGGACGGGGATGTCACTTGTTTATAGATAAGTGTTTATACAGAGGGAAGTGTTTGAATTCTCAGATCCAAATTTTCATTAATAATTGAGAAAGCTTTTAAAATTCCATTCTACGATTATCTCCAAATATTCCTAGACAGATTTTTTCCAAACCTCATATATGTACCTAGCCTCTGACGTAAGCCATTGTTGGGCTTCAGGTCTTTCCAGTAGTGCTTGGTGTTCTTCGCATATCCTTTTTGCAGTACGGAACTGGAGATCTTTAATGTACCTGTTGACCAAAATCAAGACTTTTTTATCTGAGTCCGTTAGAGTTCCAAAGGTACCTTGCTCTAGTTCCTCTTTAATTATTTTTAAAAACTGTTGTGCATTAGAATTTAACAGAACATAATTTTGAGCCTCTGTTAATCGATTCCATTCATTTATTATCATTCTTCTGGCATTAGGGTAATTTTTTTCAGAAACCATTATGTTAACCAAACGGACAGCGCTTTCGATTTTCAATTTATATCCACCTTCTTAGGTCTTATGTCATAGATTTTAAACATTAAGAAACCATCGGTCAATAATTATTCGAAAATTCCGCTATTAATCATAGGTAATTTATCCTAATTCAAAAAAAAACAACGAGCTGCTGTTAAGCAACCCGCTGTATGGAAATCTACATTTATCTATTTAGAATACATTTACGTAAAGCCATGTTAATTATCACAACCTAAACTTCCTAACCGCATCTTGTAACTCTTCTGCCATAAAGGATAACGATGCAGCTGAAGACGCAATTTCTTGCATAGAAGCTAATTGTTCTTCTGTGGCTACTGATACCTCTTGGCCCTGTCCAGTTGTCTTTCTCGCAATCTCATCAATTTCACTTACTGCTTCAACTACTTGTTGCGCACCTTGTGTCATTTGTGCAATTGACGCTGAAACTTCTTGTATTTGTGAAGATACATCGTCTACAAATTGTTGAATTTGCTTAAAGGATGAACCAGCATTGTTAACCACTTTTATTCCCTTTTCGGTCTCTTCTGTTCCATGATTCATCGACTCTACCGCTTGTTTTGTATCTTCTTGGATCGTCGCGATCAGTTGGCGAATGCTTTCAGTCGATTTTGCTGACTGCTCAGCTAACTTCCTTACTTCATCTGCTACAACCGCAAAGCCTTTTCCATGCTCTCCCGCTCTTGCTGCTTCGATCGCTGCATTCAACGCTAAAAGATTCGTCTGACTCGCGATATCTGAAATCACATTTACAATCTGATTAATTTCTTCGGAGCGTTCTCCTAATGAATAAATGATTTTTCCTAAATCTGATACAGACGTATTAATATTTTGCATCTGTTGAATAGATTCCTTGATTGCTTGTTCACCATTCTCTACAATACCTAGCGCTTCAACTGAAGTACGGGAAACAGTTTGAGCATTCACTTCAATTTGTTGAATGCCAATATTCATTTCTGTTACGACCTCAGTCGTTTTTCTTACCATTTCCGTCTGCTGTTCAGTTCCGACCGCAACCTCTTGGATCGCATTTGCCACCTGTTCAGTCGCCTTGGTGTTTTGTTCTGAGCTTGCAGTTAATTGCTCAGAGGATGCAGCCAAGGTCTGTGATTTTTCTTCTACATGTGTTAATAGTTCCCTCAATGATTCCAACATTTTATTAAAGCTATTCCCTAATTGTCCGACCTCATCATTGTTTTTTACTTTTATAGATTGAGTAAGGTCTCCATTACTTACTTTGTCTGTAACCTCCACTAATGTATTCAGAGGTTTCGTAATGCTTCTAACAATTAAGATGGCAATGACAATTCCAATCACAATAAAAATAGCTACTACCCAAAATGTTGAAAGAAGAATTCCTTGAGTGGCTACATTAATCTCGTTTTGTTCCATTACACCTGCAATTTTCCACCCAGTAAGTTCATTCGTCACAAAGGCAGTTTCATATTCATTACCTTGAAATTCATCATGGAGAATTCCACTTTGTTTTTCAAATATTAATTTGCTGTAGGTTTCCCCTTGTGGAACAGAACCAATTTCTTGAACTGGATCGACTAAATATTTTCTCTCTGCAGTAAGAATAAACGCATAACCCTTCTCACCGATTTTCACACTCGATGTGGTTTTCTTTAGAGATTCTAAATTAATGTCTAAACCGATAACCCCTGAACCATCCTTTATCGTTTGCGCTACGGTCACTAAGATGCCACCGGTAGCCAAATCCTCATATGGCTCTGTAATAATCGCTTTTCCTGGGTTAGCAATGGCTTGTTTATACCAGTCCCTCTCTCTCGGATCAAAATCTTCTGGTAGATTTGCTTGAGGATACAAAAACATTTTTCCATCTTTGGTTCCTGAAAAGATCGTCACGATATCAGGATGAAGCAGCGAATATTGTGTAAATGTCTTAATTGTGTTTGATGTTTCTGATTCAGCAAAGGCCCCGGCATTTAGCTTGGATGCGAAATACTCAACATCATTATATTTTGAAGATAAGTTATCTGTAATATAACCATCTAGAAGATTTACACTTGCTGTTGAGCTTGCAAGTATCTGGCTTTTAATTTCCTTTTGTGCATTATTGTAAGACATAAAACCAATCATAAAACTTGGTAATAGGATGATTAAGATAAAGGTTATGTACAACCTCTTACCAATAGTAAAATTAAATAAACTCTTTCTTTTACGTTTTTCTTGGTTGTTTTTCATAGATGATTTCCTTTCTAATTTATAATTCAAGTAAACCAATAAAGAAAAGCACAACAAGCTATATCTCGTTGCGCACTATATGCTCCCTATTATTCTATCGGCATACTTATAGGGATGTTTAAGTTGAAAAGATTGACAATTACTTTACCATCCAAACCAACAAAAAAGCCAACCTCCTTCTGGAAGTTAGCCTAAGGTAATACTATTTAATTATATATTTAGATTCATATTCTTCTGCAATTCGTTGCAATAAAACCTCAAGTTCACCTTTCGTTTGGAATGTGAACGGATATCCATAATTGGACTTAAGTTGCCCGTCTTCATCTGGTCTAGGAAATTTTCTTAATGCAGTACTTCTAGTTGGCTTTATCTCCACCTCTCCAAATAACTTTGTTTGCTCCACCAACCAGGGATGGATGACAATAGTAGGCGTAACATTATCTAATAAATAAACATACCCAGTTTTAAAATTTTCGAATTGAAATTCTGCAGCCTTTTTTGAAAGGTTCCTATAAATAAAGTTTGCATTTTCAAAGGTTGATTGGAAACGTTCTAAAGGAACAATTCTGTTTTTAGCCCGGTTTTGGGTAGAAATCCTCTTCTCCTTAACAACAGGGTGCTGTTTCTTTTCTTCCTTCAACTGACTCAACTGTTCTTCTATTTCCGAAATCCTAGCCTGCGTTTCTTTTATGTACGCATCCATCCATTGTTTCATAACATCAAGATCTTGATTTTGTTTAGAAGGTAATTCATATCTAGGTGCACTGAAGGTATGGCTAACATAGACTTCTGAATACCATACACCTAAATCAAAAATGGCTCGATGTGCTTCCTTCGCCACTTCTTGGTCCATTTCTAACACTTTATGAGAGGCAATGTTACCATTTTTCCTTAAGAATTCTAGTTTTTTATAAATATCATCTTGAATCACATCATGTCGATATAATCGATTTATCTTTTCTACTAATTTCAGCGGATACACTTCACTCATATTTTCTTGCTCAAAAATCATATTAACCAATAGCTCTCCAAACAAGCGCGCCTGTGTCATCGCCGCTTGTGGTTGATCCCATAAAAGCGCCTCAACCCGTAATGCCAACTCCTCTAATTGGCTAGAAAAATCTCCAATAAAATGATATATACTATTCTTCATTCGATTATCACTTCCTAATTTCTAGTAGCTAAATTTTACTATAAACTTGGATGCATTCCCATAAAAACACAAAAAGCCAAGCCCCCATTAGAGAACTCAGCTTCCAATCAATCTATTAATTTATCTAACCTCTACCCAACCATTCTTAATAGCTACAACAACAGCCTGGGTACGATCGTTTACGTTCATTTTTTGCAAGATATTACTTACGTGGTTTTTAACCGTTTTTTCACTGATATATAGATCATCACCAATGCCGCGGTTGCTTCTTCCGTCCGTTAACAGTTGAAGAACTTCGCACTCTCTTCTTGTTAACAGATGTAGTGGACGACGAACTTCCGTTGCTAAATGTGAATGTGATGCTCCGGATTGTCCACTTGCGACGGCAAGGCGACGGAATTCCTTCACTAAATTATGTGTGACTCTTGGATGCAAGTATGATCCACCTTCTGCAACGACTTTTACCGCTTCGACTAGAGAATCCGCATCCATTTCTTTTAATAAATAACCAGTTGCTCCAGTTTTAAGGGCATGCGTCACATAGCTTTCATCATCGTGAATCGATAAAATAATAACCTTCGTATCAGGGTAAGTGTCAATTAATTGTTTAGTTGCTTCAATTCCGTTCAAGTTAGGCATGTTGATATCCATGATGACAACATCAGGCTTATGCTGCTCAATTAGCGCCACCGCCTGTTCCCCATCGTCACCCTCTGCTACCACTTGAAAGGTTGGTTCAAAATCTAGTATTCGTTTTACACCCTCGCGAAATAATTGGTGATCATCAATTATAACTATGCTTGTTTTCATGAATAACGCCTCCCCCTTTCATTTTGACAATCGAGGCAATTTCGGTCAATACTCCATAAGCAGTATTAACAGAACATGTTTGTAAGATTATTCTTATTTTTCCTATATAAATAAGTAGCATATAGTAGTTTAACCATTTCTTGTAACGTATCATCGAATAACCGAAATATTCTCACAGATAGAAAAGGGATAAATATTTAAATGCTCCTTAGCGTATTAAGCCCGATTCTTTTAAAGCACAATCAAAAAGTTTCCACTGAAAAATCGTGGCATTCTCCGAAGGCTTTAGCCTAATTTAGCCTGGGCTGATATAGTTAAACCTCAATCGGCACCTGAATCATCACAATTGTTCCTGCACCAACACTAGAATCAATCGTTAAATTTCCATCGAGTAAATCTACTCGTTCACGCATTCCAATTAACCCAAACGAGTCTTTTTTCTTCTCTCGAATATCAAAGCCTTTTCCATTGTCTTTTACGATAACTGTTACATGATTTCTACTTATCTCAAGCTTAACGACAATTTCTCGTGCTTCCGCATGCTTCAAGGCATTTTGGACGGCTTCTTGTACCATTCGGAATAAAGCCACCTCAAATTTTGACGGAATCCTTTTCTCCGAACCTATAAAACTAAATGAAATCGTAGTGTCGCCATTATATTCTTCGATGGTAGATAGGTACTTTTTGAGGGTCGGAACTAATCCAAGATCATCCAGTGCCATTGGACGCAGGTCATATATGATCCGACGCACTTCATACAACGCGGAACGAACCATTTTACGTAAATCATGAATTTCCTTTACACCCTGATCTGGACTCTCTCGGTAGACCTTATCAATAATTTGCGAGCGAAGCATCACATTCGCAAGCATCTGAGCTGGTCCATCATGGATTTCACGTGAAAGCTTACGACGTTCCTCTTCTTGCGCCTCAATAATCTTCAGACCAAACGCCTGCTTTTGCTTTGCGTCCTCGATCATTTCCCCAACCATCTTGAAATCACTATTTAAATAATTGAGAACAACGGAAATTTGACCAACAAGATGATCTGCACGTTCAATTGTCTCATTTAAACCAACTAATCGTCGTTCAAGCTCATCACGACGTTCACGCAGTTGCTTCTCCTCCTGCCGTATTACAGTTAACTGCATCTGCAAGTCGTGAGCCTTCTCATACGCATTCCGAATTTCTTCTTCTGAATACTTTTTAAAATGGCTGCTCACCTCAGAAAGCCGCTTTCTTGCAAAACGAGAGTGGTTTTCCAAACGGTCCACCTCATCGATAATCGTTCCAACACGTTCCTTGATATCCTTTAACTCATCCGTTAAGGTTACAAATTCATTGCGAGATTGCTCACCAATCCGGAAAATTTCTTCTTTGCTATGATCAACGGTGTGTACCATTTTTTCCAATATTGAATCAAGAACTTTAATATCAAGCCCTTTGGTGGCCATGTTTTCCACCTCCATCTAAATTATATACTGATTTGTTTTTCACAGCATTTCATATCATTTACATTTGTATTACATATTACCTATACCAAAAACAAACCATTGATGTAAAAATTATGTCGTTTTATAATAGAAGAATGGGCAAAAATTTTTATTGAAAAAGTCGGTCAGTGTCGAATTTAGTCGCACTAGCCTTTTCGTAAGAGCCCCGTTAGGAGGTATTACGTAATGCTTCATTCCTATTATACAGTAAAAGGGTATGGCGAGCATGAAATAAATATTCAAAAATCACGCTTTATCGCATATATTGACCGCGCTACAACCGAAGAGGAAGCGCAGGAATTCATTCAAAAAATAAAAAAGCAAAACTGGGACGCAACCCACAATTGTTCCGCATATCTCATCGGAGAAAACGATCAAATCCAAAAAGCAAACGATGACGGTGAACCGAGCGGAACTGCCGGAGTGCCAATTCTTGAAGTCTTAAAGAAAAAACACCTTAAAGACACGGTTGTTGTCATAACTAGGTACTTTGGAGGAATAAAATTAGGTGCAGGGGGACTTATCCGTGCTTACGGCAAATCAACCTCAGAAGGCCTTCATGCAACTGGTATTGTTGAACGTAAACTCATGAGAGTGATGCATACAAAAATTGATTATACCTGGCTTGGCAAAGTAGAGAACGAACTTCGCTCGTCTATTTACCAAATTAAAGAAATCAAGTATATTGATGTTGTAGAAATAGAAACCTATGTAGAAGAAAGCCAAACACCACAATTCACCGAATGGATGACCGAGCTAACAAATGGACAGGGTCAAATTTCATTCGGGGATACGACATATTTAGAAAAAGACGTATTTTAATTACATTTGAGGAGCAAAAAAATGGCAAATAATCGATATCACTTAAAGAAAAAGAAACGTAAAAAAAGAGTACTTTTGTATATTTTTATTCCGTTATTGATAATTGTAGCAGGTGTGGCTTTATATGGCGGTTACCTTGTAAACAAAGCCTCCAATGCGGTTGCTGATTCGAAGACTGAATTAAGCAGGGGAGAAAAGTCAGAAAAGCGTGTTGAACCTGTTGATCCGAAACATGATAACATTTCAATTCTATTCATGGGGATTGATGATAGTGAAACTCGTAATATGGGAACGGCAACACGTACCGATGCCTTAATCCTTGCAACACTTAATGAAAAAGATAAATCAGTTAAAATGGTAAGTATTCCACGTGACTCACTTGTTTATATTCCAGATAAAAAGAAAGAAGATAAAATAAACCATGCCCATTATTATGGGGACGAAGGTACAATAAAAACTGTTGAGGAATTATTCGATATACCCGTTGATTATTTTGTGAAAATGAACTTTGAAGCTTTTATTGATGTTGTTGAAGCACTTGATGGTATTGAAGTTGATGTTCCTGTTTCCTTCTCCGAACAAGACAGCAAGGACCGAGCAGATGCAATTCATTTAGAAAAAGGGTTCCAGCATTTAAATGGTGAACAAGCACTAGCCTTAGCACGAACAAGAAAAATTGATAGTGATATTGAACGTGGTAAAAGACAACAATTGGTCGTTAAGGCAATAATTGATAAAGCTATTTCAGTTGGATCAATCACAAAATATGGAAGTGTAATTGATGCTTTAGGAAATAACATTGCCACAAACCTTTCATTTGGAGAAATGCTTAGCTTGTATGATTACGCAGCGTCAGGACAACAGCTGCAAATCGAATCATTAGTATTAGAAGGCAGTGATTGGTGGTCAGACCATGGCTACTATTATAGGCTTGATAAAAACAAATTACAGCTTCTTTCGCAATCATTAAAGGAGCATTTAGAAATCACTGCAACTGGACAGCGTATTGATGATAGTTCAGATTCCATTAAAGAAGATGATTTAACGTTTAAAACAAATTAAAAAAAAGCAAGAATGTGCCATGCATTCTTGCTTTTTTTGTGTTATGGATCTACAAAAAAGGCTGACCGCTAAGTCATGAATAACGACTTTTGCAGACAGCCTTCTTACTTCTTTTATTTCATTCTTTGTTGGACCTTAATGATGCTGAACATATTAAGCAGTGGTCGATATTCTTTGCCGACTAAGCCAATTTTTTCTACAATCAGCTCGATTCCTATTAATAATACGATAATCACAACAAGCGAACCCCACACAGTTGCTTGTGAGAAAACCACAGCAGCTAGACCAAAGATTGCACTCATACCGTAAATCATTAACACTGTTTTACGATGGCTATAGCCTAAGCGTAATAAACAGTGGTGAAGATGTGACTTATCCGGAGCAGATAATGGCTGTTTGTTAACAATCCTGCGAATAATTGCAAAGAATGTATCGGAAATTGGAACTCCTAAAATAATAACCGGCACAATGAACGAAATTAAGGTAACGTTTTTGAATCCTAACAAAGATAGGACGGCAATCATATAACCTAAGAATAAAGCACCTGTATCACCCATGAAAATCTTAGCTGGGTGAAAATTATAAATTAAAAAGCCTAATGTACTAAATAACAATAGCACGCCAATACTTACAACAAACACGTCGCCCTTAATAATGGCCATTCCAGACAGTGTCATAAGTGCAATTGAAGATACACCCGCAGCCAACCCATCTAGACCATCAATTAAATTAATGGCATTCGTAATACCGACTATCCAGATAATAGTCAGTGGGATTGTCAAATATCCAAGCTCAAGCTGTCCTGCACCGAATGGCAAGTTAACCATTTCAAGATCTACACCGTTAAAAATAACAACAAATGCAGCTAATATCTGACCAAATAACTTCCACTTTGCAGATAGCTCAAACAAGTCATCTAATATCCCAGTTATAATAATAATAAAACTGCCTATCAAGATTGGCCATTTATATTCACTTTCGGGCTGTAAGATTAAAAATCCAATGACAAAACTAATAAATATTGCTAATCCTCCAAGTCGAGGCATTACCTTTTGATGTACTTTTCGTTGATTCGGTTGATCTGTCGCCCCAATTTTAATTGCAAGCTTGATAACAAATGGGGTTATGAGGATAGAAGCAATGAAACAGACCAACGAAATGATATATAGCATAGAATATTATCCTCCTCATCCTTACTTTAACCATTTTATCTCTTTTCTAAATATCTTTTGTAAAATTTATTCGATTTCATTGTAAAGATTTTGTCCATAAGGTAAACACTCAAAGTGGATTATATCACAATCTATCGAAATTGTATAACAAGATTTTTTTACATTACAATAATAATAGATTCCAAGAATATAGACGTATGAAGAACGGATTTGGTTACAAGAACTAAAAGTTTTTTTACATAAAATCCATTTAACAAATATTACTTACTCTTTACAAAGTCCATAATGAGGTCTTTTCCTGAATAAATTTAAAAAAATGCGAGAAATCCTTAGGATTTACCCGCAATTATTTTATAAGATTTTTTTGTAAGCATTGTAAACGCTTTGGCTAAAGTTTTCAATTGAGTACTTGGTTGATGCTTTTTCATATAGTTTTTCGGCAATTTCATGTAGCTGATTTGATTTTTGTAAAGACATATATTCCTTTAATGCCGAGACTAAGGCTTGGGCATCATTTGAAGGAATAACCCTGCCTAAGCTATAGTCTGATATTAAATCCTTCACCCCACCAACATCGGTTGAAATAACTGGGACATGCGCTCTAGCAGCTTCAAGAATAACCAATGGAAAGCTTTCGCTAAAGGATACAAGTATTTCGGCATCGGCATTCAGTAATAACCCATGAATATTTTCCTGATGGCCCAAAAACATGACTTCATTTTCTATCCCTAATTCTGCTGTTTTTTGTTCTAATTCCTGTCTGATTAGTCCATCCCCAACAAGCATTAGCCTCACATTTGGATGATCACGTTTTAGTTCTTTTACTGCTTCAAATGCAATCGTATGTCCTTTAACTGGATGTAATCGCGCGATCATGATGATGACAAAATCATTATTGGTGAGACCTAATTCTTCCCTTGTCACTCGTTCATACCTTGGTTCAGTAAAGCTTATTCCATTATAAATAGTCGTAATTGAATTTTCTTTGATTCCGAATTCAATGAGCATGTCCTTAAATCGGTTTGATATCGCAAAGAAGTGATCCATCCTTTTATATGAAAAGAAATTTAGCTTTGTAAAGACAGTCCCCTTGAAGCCGCCGTTTAAAAAGTCATCACGAGGATCACTATGGATGGTTGTCACCCATTTACAGCTCGTAAAGGGCTTTAACAGAACAGCATATAAATTAGCCCTGGGCCCATGTGTATGAACAATATCGATGTTGTTCAATTTTATATAATCGATGATTCTTTTTAAAATGGACAAGTCATATCGGGATGTTTGCTGAAATACTTCAACTTGGATCCCCTTTTCCCTGGCACGCTTTGACATTTCTCCTTCTTCGAACACACCTAATATAAATTCTTCGCGGTTTAATTGGTCTAGCAGGGAGAGAATATGTATCATTCCACCACCCGTTTCAGCTCCCGCATTTAAGTGAAGAACCTTCATAACAAAACTCCTTTACTTTACCCTTTTGTCTTTTGTCCGATTACCTTCATCACAAATACCGGTATCGACATCATTCGTTTCCAGCGCCATGGTTGTTTGATAAGACGATAGAGCCACTCCACATTTAATTTTTGCCATACCTCTGGGGCTCTTTTTACTGTACCCGCTAAAACATCAAAGCTGCCGCCTATACCCATGAATAGTCCTTTCTCAAAACGTTCTATATTTTGAGAAATCCATTGTTCTTGTTTCGGAACTCCTAATGCAACAAGCACGATATCTGGGCTAGCCTCTGCAATTTTGTCAGCAATTTCATTATTGCTCCAATCAAAGAAGCCGTGATGATATCCGCCGATTGTACAGCCGGGATAATGTTGATTAATATGCTCCACCGTCTTTTCTAATACATGCTCTTGGCTGCCTAGCAGGAAGATCTTCCATTTTTTTTCGTTTGCGACCTCTAATATCTTCACCATTAAATCAAATCCAGCAATTCTCTCAGGCAGTGGGTCGTTTAACATGGCTGCAGCCTTTACAACACCAATTCCGTCTGCAATGACATAGGAAGCTTTATCTAAAATGGTCTTATATTCTTCATCATTCAAGCTATACATGACGATTTCAGGATTTGCAGTCACAACAAATGTTTTTTGTTGAGATGTGATCCGGTCGGTTAATTCGCTTACTAATTGCTGCTCAGTTGTTTTTGTAAAATGTACACCTAATATATCAACATGTCGGTTATCCATATTATTCTCCTTAAATTCCATCGTTTCCCTATCTCCCTTGTTAATATATCATTTAAGTATGAAGGAGTTCAATTTATATAATAATATTGTCCACACATTTGAAAACATACTTCTCCTTAATATAAAAACGACTATCAAGATAGTCGGTTTTTACCAACTTTCGTGATAGCCGTTTGTAACAAATACATGAATTGCCTTATTTATTTCTTCTTCGTATATTCACTTTCAGCGATAACATGATCCTCATCATCAATAAGTTTTACTTCAATCGTTACTTCTTTATCTTTGCCAATCAGATCTTTAGGTATATCACATATAATTTCCGAAGAACTCTTGAAAACTGATTGTTGAGCTTTTCCGTTAACATATACTTTTGCGTTAGATACGAAACCTTTTCCTTTTAGAATATATGCCGGTTTTCCCTTGTTGTTTTTCCCTATAGAAATGTCTTTTATTTTCATCTTTTCGCTTCCTAGAAAATAACCTGGCGCCACTTCTACAGGATATTCCTCATAGGATTTTTGCTTTCCAAATAGGATATCTTGCTGCAATATTTGGTAGTCTACTAGCTCAGTCTCATTAACACCTTCATTCCCCCAAAATTGTTTTTGCGGAATGACCGTTAAACCACTATCGTATACATGACCAGATACTTTAAATATCGGTGACTTTTCTTTTTTTGCATGTTCAAGTATATAGGAACCTAAAAAGTTTGGAGTCATACGAAGGTCTTCCTTATCTTCAGGAGCAGAGAAATTATCCCAAACAATTAAAGGCGTTGTGTACATTTTTTTATAGTCCTCAAATGAATTAAAATCGGAAAAATATTCAGCCTCTCGATATACAGCATAATCATAACCAAGCATAGGCAGATGATCACCGTAAATAACCACCATAGTCGGTTCATCTAATTCGTTAATGCCATCTATTAATAGCTTAATGGAATCATCCAGTTCATTTAGTACTCTTAGATATAAATTCAAAATATACTCAGGAACTTCTGTTAAATTTCCCTCAGTTGTATACTCCAACTTCTCTTCATATCGAATGTCATCATATGGTCCATGACTTGCAACTGTAGCGACATTAAGGAAATCCGGGCCATCCGTTTTACTTATCTCACTTAAGCTTTGTCTCATCAGTTCTCGGTCATCAATATAAGGACCAACCATCTCAGGGTTATTAAAGAATTCCATACTGACATACTTTTCAAAGCCTAGATACTCATACGTTTTATTTCGGTCGTAGAACCAATTTTTAAATGTATGAACTGCAGTAGTATGATAGCCTTGATTTCTAAAATTGTGTGCTAAGGAATCAATAGGACGATTAATATAATGGTTATAGGTTTCTGCACCTTCTGGTAAAAATCGAGTAGATAATCCAGTCAAGGTTTCGAGCTCCGAATTAATCGTTCCTCCTCCAAAAATATGCGTTACCAATTCACCAGACGTATAATTCTCCATTAAACTGCGCGTATAAGGGATAGGGTCTTCTTCGAATTTTATATTTGTTAATAAAAGTGGATCCCATAATGCTTCGGCTAAAACCACAATAACGTTTGGTTTAAAGTCGGGGTCTACTTCGTAATTATCTACTTTATATTTATCAGAATGCAATACGTTTCTAATACTTTCAGTATCTAACTCTTCTGCGAGGCGATTTTGATTAAGAATCGTTAGAAATCCACCAATAAAGCCTAGTTTTTCATATTTTGTTTGTAACGTACCTTCTTCGCTTGCCCCACTGCTTAATATCGTTGGTTTATAAAAAAACAAGACTAAACCTAAGACCCCAACAATCGCAATAATTAGTCTCTTTTTTAAAGAAACGGTTATGCTTATCCGATTGAGTAGAATGTAAGACAGTATGCTCACTACAACGAAAACGATACCCGCAATCAGCCACTTTACCGAAATAAGGCCACCCATGTTTTCTGTTATACCTGCTGCTTCTTTTATTAAATAAAAATCATACGGAGAAAGGTAATCCCCTCTTAGTTGGTACTTTTTATAACTTATAAAAGCAATCAGAGCCCAGATGAATAATTGAATAATCATCGTCAGTAAAAAAACTCTTCTTGGTAATAAAAACAGGATCCCTGTTATGAACAATAAAAACAGATAAGTCACCAATACAGACACAGGGCTAGATAATACCCAAGATGTGAAAGCAGTTGGTGAGCCCCTATGAATTGTCTCCAAAATGAACAATGTGAAGAAAGGAATAAATAGTAATATTAAATAATAAATGAGTTTGGATATTGGTTTGTTTTCCCCAAGTAACATAACAAAACTCCTTTCGAATAACATAAATACGTTATCATATCTTAATTCGTAATTCTATGGTTATATTTGTCTCCAAAAAAATAAGCCCTGACCATGTATATGCAGGGCTTATGAACTAATTATTATATTTTTTCTGCTTTTATACGAGGGTAAATTATCCCAAGCAATAAGAAATAATACATCATAAAGGTATCAATTTCTAATATATTATACACCAATCCTCCTACTATCATTGTGATGAAGAAAAATAAAGCTAGGATTGAGTATTCAATTTCTTTTCTCTTAAAGATCATTATTGTAATGAACAACAGGCTAAAGACAAATACTGAAAGAATTAGAACCCCTATTATACCCGTTTCAGCAAGAGTTAAAATATACTGATTATCTGAGTAAAAATCTGTTTGGATACCATAATTTTTATAGATAGGTGACGAGTATGCAAGTGTCGCCGCACCACCAAAAGTACCAAATCCAGCACCAATGATAGGATAATCTTTAAAAACTTCTATTGCTTTTGTCACATAGTAAATACGTCCATCTTGACTACTTAGTTCAACTGTATCCTCGGAAAAAGCTTCTTTAAAACGGTTGGCACCCTCTGATTTTTTGCCGCCACTAAAGCCAGTTTGCCCCTTATTAGTTGAACCATTTTGAGCATTATCTTCATTTTGTTCCACTGAAGTAACATAATCCTCATACAAACCAGCTGCGCTTGTCACACCGAAAAACAAAAGACATGATGCACCTGCAATTAGTAATAGCTTTTTAAATCCTTTAAGAGTTCGGAACAGAACAAGATAGATCAGCACAAATGTTATTAAAGCTAAAGAAGCTCCTCTTGAATAAGTTAATACAAATGTTGCTCCTATAATCGATAGACCAATGTATATCAGCCAAATTTTGTTTCCTTTAATCACTTTAAGTAGATAGAGCGATATTAAGAATGAAACAATTAAGTAAAGTGCCAATTCATTTGGACCTTTTAATAACCCATAAACCCTTACTTGGTTTGTCGGCGCCAGCCCCCAATTTTGCCATTCAAGAGGCATCAACCATGTTTTATCAGATATTTTTTCGATAAAACCGTGTAAAGAAATAATTACTGCAGTGATAAAAGTTATAATTGATATTTTATTTAAAGTTTCTTGAGAAATCATCATTCTTTTCACGACGTAGTAAACAAAATACAATAAGATATAAGCTCTAATTTGAAAGATGATTGAAACTATGCTAACTCCAGTGATAAGTCCCGAAATTGTACCGATAGCTAGATAGATAAATAAAGCTATTTCAAACAGATCAAATTTTAATAATGATTTTATATTCGTTCTATTTTCATAAATAGTTCTTATTAATAAAGAAAAGATAATTAAATCACTAATGATTTTAAGACCAGGATTTACTGAAGTAAGAAACGGTCTCACTGGAACATATAATAGAAGCATATATAGTCCTAATTCTTTTTTGTATAATGCAATTAGTGACAGGATTACAACAACAAAAATACCAACGTATTTATTACCAATTATCAATGATAAAGCTACCAAAATTAAAGTAAAAGCGAGTAATAATATATCCTTAGTTGAAAATTTCATATCTTTTACCTCGAATCTGTATTTGTGAAATAAGAATTTTTATTTTATAGTAATTTAATTGTTATTTTTCGACAGACAACACTTAGGAATTATAACGTTTCTTTTTGTATAAATCAATGAAGAATAGTATGAAAAATCCGATTAAAAGACAAATCTCTACAATTTTTTAAATAAGCAATGTCGAAATTGAAAGTAAAGTGTCTGTTTGGTATAATATTGACTATTAATTTAGAATGAAGGGGAACGTCAAATGAAACCGTTCGTAAATTCAACACTTAAATATGTTAGAACACTAAAGATATACGATGCAATTAAAACAAATAAAGTTTTAAGATTAATTAAGGATCGTTATGATCAGAAAGAGTTTAGTAAGGCTCAAGCAAATGTTCATGTCTATGGACTTCAGACGCTGACTTTAATGAGAGAAGCTTTTGAAGAAATCGGACATGAGTTTTGGTTAGATTACGGTACCTTGTTAGGTGCTGTTCGTGAAAAAGACTTTATTGGACATGATAAAGACCTTGATATTGGAACATTTGAATTTCCTGATGATAAAAAGAAGGAATTAGAAAAAATTCTGCTAAAAAAAGGGTTTACGAAGCACAAACAGTATGAATTGAATGGTAAAATTATTGAAGAAGCATATAATTATAAGGGTGCTCACATCGACATATTTTATTACCACCATGGCGATGAGGGGAAAATATGGTGTTATTTCTGTGATATAGGCACCAACATGAGTTTTGAAAATCATGAAAATTATCAACTTACTGTTGGTTATATTAACCATAAAGTAACAAACCGATTTGATGGTCTAACCACGTATTTATTTAAAGGTGAAGAATTCCATATTCCCAAAAATTATGTTGAGTATTTAATCGATAATTATGGAGAAACCTACATGGTAGTGGATAAGAGTTGGGTTACAGGAAGTTCACCTAAAAACATTCAACTTTTAGACGATGTGATTTCCGTGAAAGAGTTTATTTAATGATTACAAACACCTCTTTTAGAGGTGATTTTTGTTTACAAATAATTATAAAAGGGATTTAGCGAATGAAAAAATCAATCTTAAAAAATGCACTATATAAAATCACGTTAAATTTCTTTAATCTAGTTATCCCGCTATTAATTGGTCCATATGTATTCCGTGTACTTGGTTCTGAATCAATTGGAAGAGTAAAATATGCGGAGTCCATTTTCAATTATTTTTTCATCTTTGCTTCATTCGGGGTATATCAATATGGTTTAAGGGAAATTAGTAGAATCAAGCATGACAAACAGAAGGTTACTAAGGTATTCACGAGTTTATTTACTATTAGTTTGCTTACCAACCTTATTGTTTTTGCGATTTTTGTCTTAGTATCTTTTATGGGTTTTGGTCAAGATGTTATCTTCCCTGTCCTCCTTATCTTTGGGATTAACTTCGTCCTAAATGTTTTTTACGTAGAGTGGATGAATGAAGCCTTCGAAAGCTATGACTTTATTACAATTAAAACAATCGCTGTTAAACTTATATATGTCATACTTTTGATCTCATTTATTAAAAACTCAGATGATTATATGTGGTTTGCGGTATTACTTGTTATTTCGACTTTTCTAAATAACATCATTAGTTTTGTGTACGTTAAAAAGAAAATTGCATTTAATTTCAAAGAAATTGAAATACTGCCTCATATTAAGCCTATGTTTTTAGTCGTTATCTTTATGAACGGGAATATTTTATATACCCAGCTTGATATATTTATGCTTGGACGTTTTGTATCAGAAGCCTCGGTTTCTTTCTATATTATGTCCCAGCAAATGATGATGATTATTAGCACACTGCTATTAAGTATAGTCCAGGTTACAATTCCTCGTCTGTCACATATGCTGGGCAGTGAGGATGAAGAATCGTATCTACTACTCATTCATAGGGTTGCCAGGGTTTACTTCTTGGTATTATTCCCTGCCGCAGTAGGGTTATTTATTATATCCGATATCGGTGTAGTGGTTTACGGTGGGAAAGAATTTGCCGCCGCAGGACCTGTTTTATCTATTTTTTCCTTTTATATGGTCCTACTAGGGATTGATTCCATTTTCTCCAATCAAGTTATTTACATAAAGAAAAAAGAAAACATACTTGTACGATTTATTTTCATTAGTGGTCTATTGAATTTAATATTGAATATTGGCTGCGTTTATTTCGGTATCTTTAGTCCGGAAACAGCTATTTTAACCACAGCCATTTCCACCTTCGTATTGGTTATAATGGAATATATTTATATAAGAAAGAAACTTCGAGTTCCTTTTCGAATCCTGTCTTTTCAAAACCTAAAATACTTATTGTTTTCTTTATCGTTCTTCCCTGTGTCAATGATCATCAAACACTTTGTTTCAGGGATTTTTACTCAGTTTGTACTCTTAATTACCGTTAATGTAGGACTATATGTACTATTACTATTAATTAGTAAAGATGATCTGCTTCAGGATATGATAAGTAGGGTTTTGAATAAGCTAAGGAAAAGATAAGTTGTTTTTAAATATTTTATATATCGGAGAGATTCATTTTGAATAAAATCATGTATATGCTTAATTATGTAGGAAATGGTGGTACAGAAAATTATGTGTTTCACTTAATGAATGCAATTGGACCAGAAAATTGTGTTTTAGTATATTCTGAAGATGGTCCAGGGATTGATAGATTTAAATCATTAAACATTAAAATGTATCAAGTTCATATGAATCATCCTTTTGATATAAAAGCTGCAAAAGCGATCAAAACAATTATTCGTAATGAGAAGATTGATATCGTCCATGCACAGTTTCTAAGGGAAAATTATATAGCAATCTTAGCTAAATTGATTGGAGCCCGAATAAAGGTTATTTGGACATACCATGTAGATGTTCCTATGAACTCAACCTTACAGTTATTAAACAGAATGATGACAAGCTATAACAAAGCAGTCATTACAGTTTCAAAGTTCATGGAAAATCAAATTACGAATAAAGGTGTATCCAAAAAAGTAGTAAAGCTTATATATAACGGGATTCAACAGCCGTCTATTCAAAGAAATGATACGACCTCTAAGATTCCCGTTCTTTCCGTCATTGGTAGGTTTACGGAAGAGAAAGGACATGCGTTCCTGTTAGAAAGTTTAGCTTATATTCAAAGAGAGCATCCGGAACTAGAATGGCAATGTAATCTTTTCGGAGAAGGACCTTTGATGGAAGAACTAAAGAATTCCAGCCGTGAATTGGGAATGGATGAAAGAGTTCACTTTAAAGGACATGTGTCTAACAAAGATGAAATGTATGTAAATACCGATATTGTCGTCCTTCCATCGAACAATGATGCTCTTCCGTATGTTGGGATAGAGGCGATTGCCTATGGCATTCCTGTTATCGGGACAAATGTGGGTGGGATCCCTGAGATTGTTGTAGATGGCGAAACAGGGTATATTGTGAATTATGGTGATACGAAGCAGCTTGCAGAAAAAATTGTCTTTCTAATTCAAAATCATGATATTTACAAAATGTTTTCAGAGAATGGAAAACGACATTTTAACAAACTATTTACTGAAACGAACATGATTGATAAAACCATTCATGTTTATAATTCTTAAAATCTCGAAACAACATGATTCTTGCTTTTTGTTTGTTAAATGAAAAGGAGCATTCAAATGAAGAAAATTCGAAAAGCTATTATTCCCGCTGCAGGTTTAGGAACACGCTTTTTACCTGCAACTAAAGCAATGCCGAAAGAAATGCTTCCAATTGTTGATAAGCCAACGATTCAGTATATCGTAGAAGAAGCAATTCAATCTGGAATTGAGGATATTATTATTGTCACTGGGAAAGGAAAAAGATCCATTGAGGATCATTTCGACCATGCATTTGAACTTGAACAGAGCTTAATCGAAAAAGAGAAATTTGACTTACTTGAAAAGGTACAGGCATCCACAAATATGGTTGATATTCATTATATACGTCAAAAGGAGCCAAAAGGATTAGGACATGCCATCTGGTGTGCACGTAATTTTATCGGGGATGAACCATTTGCTGTATTGCTCGGCGATGATATTGTACAGGCCGAAACCCCATGTCTTCGCCAATTAATGGATCAATACGAAAAAACATTATCATCTGTAATTGGGATTCAACAAGTACCTGAAAATCAAACCCATCGCTATGGAATTATTGAACCATCAACAAATCGGGACCGACTCTATCAAGTCAATCAATTCGTTGAAAAACCAAAACAAGGTACAGCACCTTCCAACCTAGCGATTATTGGCAGATATATTTTAACACCTCAAATTTTCATGTATTTGGAGGACCAAGAAGTCGGTGCGGGTGGAGAAATTCAATTAACAGACGCCATTCAAAGGCTTAATGAAATCCAGCGAGTATTTGCCTACCAATTTGAAGGAACACGCTATGATGTCGGGGAAAAACTCGGATTTATCGAAACAACCATCGAATTCGCACTACAAAACGAAGAAATCCGCCCGGATCTCCTTCGCTACCTAACCGAACTAGTCAACAAGCACATATAAACGGAACAATGGGCTGTCCTCCGGTGGGACAAGGGGACAGGTTCACTGTCCCCCCTAAATCCTTCCTACAACCTCACCAATATTTCAGATTTTTCTCCCTCAATGTAGACGATTCCTGTCATTTCACCATTTTTCAAAATATGATAAACTAGTGGATATAAAAAGATTGTGTAAGGGAAATATATAAAGGCACAATAAGGGGGTACCATCATGGCTGTATTAATAACTGGTGGAGCCGGCTATATCGGCAGTCACACTTGTGTGGAGCTATTACATGCTGGTTATGAGATTGTTGTAGTAGATAATCTATCAAATAGCAAAATAGATTCCTTAACGCGAGTAAAAGAAATTACCGGCAAGGACTTTCCATTTTATCAAATAGATTTATTAGATAAAGGCTGTTTGGAATCTGTATTTTCCGATCATAAAATTGAAGCTGTTATCCATTTCGCTGGCTTGAAGGCGGTTGGAGAATCAGTAGAAATTCCATTACATTATTACCGTAATAATTTGTCGGGGACTTTGGTGTTATGTGAGGTAATGAAAGCATTTGGAGTCAAGAGGATGGTCTTCAGTTCCTCGGCAACTGTATATGGAATGCCAGACCGGGTACCCATTTCAGAAGATTTCCCATTAAGTGCGACTAATCCTTATGGACGCACGAAGTTAATGATTGAAGAGATCCTCCGTGATTTGTATGTTTCAGATCAAGAGTGGAGTGTTTCATTATTACGTTACTTCAACCCAATTGGTGCCCATCATAGTGGACGAATCGGGGAAGATCCAAATGGGCTACCTAATAACTTAATGCCTTATATTACACAGGTTGCAATTGGTAAACTTAAGGAACTACGTGTATTTGGTAACGACTATCCGACTGTTGATGGGACGGGTGTAAGGGATTATATTCATGTCGTAGACCTAGCGAAAGGACACTTGAAAGCACTTGAGAAAATCATGTCTACTACAGGAGTAGAAGCCTATAACCTTGGAACCGGTAGCGGCTACAGTGTACTCGAAATGGTAGCTGCCTTTCAAAAAGCGGCTGGAAAGACAATTCCATACAAAATTGTGGATCGCAGACCTGGTGATATTGCTGTTTGCTATGCAGATCCAACAAAAGCAAAAGAAGAGCTTGGCTGGGTTGCAGAAAAAGGAATTGAAGAAATGTGCCAAGACTCCTGGAAATGGCAGTCAGAAAATCCGGAAGGGTATTAATGGGACACGGGGACAGGTTCCCTGTCCCACCCCTAAAAATACTTCCTTACAACCTCATCAATTTTTTGATTGATTTCCTCTAATGTCGAAGATTGGTTTTGTTTTTCATCAAGCTTGTATTTTTTCTTAAGTGCTAAGATTCGATACACACTCTCATTAATCCGCTCCTCAGAAATCACTCCATCCGCAACAGCCTTTCCCAATGCTTCAATCGCTTCTTTTGCCTTTGGCTGATGATGGGCAATTAAGAGAATATCACTTCCAGCAAATACAGATTTCACCGCTGCCTGTCCTACCGTATTATGTTTTGCAATTGCTCCCATTGTTAAATCATCTGTAATGACGACTCCTTCAAAACCCAATTCTTTACGCAAAAGCTCCGTAATCACGGCTTTTGACATCGTTGCCGGGTTCGACGCATAGAGCTTTGGCAATAAAATATGGGCTGTCATCACGACATCAGCATTGGGCCCATTTTTTCCTCAAGGCTAAGATGATTTATTTGCTCAACGATGTGCCGATCCAATCCATCCTTATATTCCATTTCATATTGAGAATCTTGGCTACATCCGGATAAGAAAAAAAACAGAAGCAAAGATAAACTAATGATTGTTCGATTCATATTGTTCTCCAATCGTCCCATAATCTGTCTTAATAGTTTCAACCAGTTCGAAAAGGTTCTCATAATCATCCTTCGATTCGTTGTACAAGTCAAGAGAGTCTTGGTATGAGCCTATTTTTTCAAGTGCCACAATGTTCAACGCTGTAAACTTCCCTTCTGGATCATGATCAATGAGTCTATATAACTCAACGACTCGGTTGTAATCGTCTAAAAGAAAATAAGCTAAAGCAGCATAATAGTGAGATTCAAACCTAACTGAAAAATCTCTTCCATTAAAAGCAGCATGGTTATCAAGGGGCAGACTCATAAATTTCTGATATAATCTTGTGTTTCGTTCATAATCACGAATGGCCGATTTTAAATAATCTTGAGAATCCTTATGTTCAAGAGCAAATAAGACCTTCACTTTAATTGTTGTTACATATAACGAAGAATTGAAATGGTCTAGCTCTAAGGCTTTTGAATAATATCGAATTGCGGAAACAGGGTCCTCTACTTCTTCTGATAAAAAACCAGCTTTCAGATAGCTATCTGGATTATTGGGCTCTAAAGCTAGAATATGAGCGATAATCGCCTTGATTCCTTCTCTGTTTTCCCTATCATTTATTAAAAGGACATCACTTAAATCCTTCCAATACTCTACTTGAGTTGGATGAAGGGCAATTGCCTTCTCTAAAGTTTGTTGCTTTTCATTTGGATCCTTTAACTGCGCTGACACTCGACTCAACCGATCTGCTTCCATAAACCGATAGGAAAAAACGGCACAGCACAAAACCAATATTGAAAAGATACTATAAATAAGTAGCAGTGCTTGATTTTGTTTTGGTCGAATTTGTTTCGTTTTTTCTTTCTTTTTGCCATGAAGCGTATGGGTATTCATTGTAATCCCGATTGCAAATAACCAAAATACAAGAAACCAAATTGTTCCATATGAAAAGTTAAAATCAAGAAAGCTATGGATAAAAATCACAAGTGTTGCTAAAATAACAGCCACACGTGGCTCTCTTCCCGTTTCCTCTTGATATCCCTTTATAACCTGACTATACAAATAAAAAATCACAAATAAGAGAATCAATAAACCTACCCATCCCGTATCTACGAGCCATTCTGCATACCCATTATGGATTTTATTGGATTGGTAAGGAAGCTGTTGGTATTTCTTATATAAAACTCGGAAGGCCTCTCCCCCTAAGCCAAGGATTGGCGAGCCTTTACTCATCTCTAAAGCATCTTCATTAAAAATGAGCCTTTCCTTTGCCGTTCCGCTATAAATATCAATACTCTCAATTCGCTCCTGCAAACTAGCCGGCAATTGCTTAAAAACAAGCCCCTGATTCGCAAAATCCAAAATTGTTAAAAGACCTATCACAATTATCGTAATCGGAATCAACAATTGATAAAGCTTTCGTTTTTGAAGAAACTCTAATTTTTCTTTCCATTTATTAAGCAGCTTATCTAAGACAAGATATAGTGCAACCGAACCAATAATCGCTCCTAGAATGAGAGCCGTTTTTGAATAGGTACCGTTCATATTCTCTAATCCAACAAATGTGAACAAAGCCCCCCCGACAGTGACCATTGAGTATAGAAGGTATTTCACCTGTTTTTTTGAAGCTACCATTAAAATCCCTACCAGCCAAACAATTGGAAAGACAATCATCATTCCTCGAGAATAAGAAAGAAAGAAACCTAATAAATACACGACTAAAGGTGCCGAGTAGAGTATTTTTTCTTTACTGGACTGATGATCTCGTAAACTCATTATCAACGAAAAGAAAAAGAAAACGATCATCACCATTCCAAAGGTATTCGGATACTTAAAAATACTTCCTAATCTTCCCGCTATAAACCCATTATGAAGTTGAATGAAATCTAAACAAAGTAACATTGAATAGATAACAATCCAAACCCCAGTTGTTTGAAATACAATAGGTAGCCACTTTCGAATCTTGGGTGTCAACGAGCACCAATATACTAAAATAAAAAAAGTACTAAAGGTAAACCATTGAATAATCGAATCCCATGCCCCTAAAGGATTTTCGGCCATTGGAAGTGAAAGGATATAACAAACTGGCAATAAGAGCACAACCGTAACCTGTTTTAATTGATTAATCTCCCTCTTAAATAGGAGCGTCATCACGACAATTAGAAAAAGCGTAAATAGTAACAGTCCCAAGCTATAAAAACTAGAATTTGAATAAAGTCCTGTAAAATACGGTGACACCAAGAACACAATCGAAACGAACACAAAAACAAACCACTTCATATATATCCTCCAAAACGGTGCCCGGCACCACCTGAATTTTTATCTTCGACAAACACTTTATATTTCCCGATCATTGTCGATACCGCTATAAGTATACTAGAAATTCTTATCCGTAAAAAGTATATGAATAGACCTTTTACCTATAATTTTTGAAGTAGTTTTCCAATTTATCTATCAAAAGCATTAAATCACTCAAGTTATTCTGCTATAATAATATTATTCTATTATTTTAATAAGGAGTTATTCTATGAAAAAACTGATTGCATTTCTATTACTCATATTTATTATCCCTCTCATAGCTTTTTCAAATAGTGAAGAAATCCTACATAGGGAAGAAGTTACTGATGAGGAAGAAACCCCAGCTCAATTACCCGAGCTGAAGCTTGGCTGGGAGCAAGTAGACAATTCCTGGTTCTATTACGATGAACATAATCAAAAAGTGGTTGGCTGGGAGCTCATTGATGGGAAATGGTATTATTTTAATAAAGAATCTGGTGCCAGAGAAAGCGGCTGGATTCTTGATAATTATAATTGGTACTTCCTTGATCAAGATGGAATTATGCAGACAGACTGGGTCTTAGATAAAAACAAATGGTACTTCCTTAATAAAAGTGGCGCAATGCGAACTGGCTGGGTATTCAACCAAAATAAATGGTATTTCTTAACCGGTTCAGGTGCTATGAAAACGGGTTGGGTATACGATAGCAACTGGTACTTCTTATCCGAAAGTGGCGCAATGAAAACCGGTTGGGTATACAACCAAAACAAATGGTACTTCCTTGACCATACCGGTAGGATGAAAACGGGCTGGGTATTTGACCAGAATAAATGGTACCATCTTAATGATTATGGTGTTATGAATACGGGATGGTTGTATAAAAATCGCAATTGGTACTTATTAGGGCAAAATGGTGCAATGAAAACAGGTTGGCAATTATCCAGCAATAAGTGGTATTATCTCAAGTCTTCTGGTGAAATGATGACTGGATGGTATCAAGTAAATTCTAAATGGTATTATTCCTTCTCAAGTGGAATATTGGCAACAAGCACAATGATTAATGGGTCGTATGTGAATAAAGATGGTGCATGGATTGAGCCGACAACTGGCTATCACTATAAGAACGGCATCCTCGTTGTGAATAAGGTTCATTCATTACCTTCCACTTATAACCCTGGAGAGAATGCAGAGGCTCGTAGTGCATTTGAAGCAATGAAAGCTGATGCAAAAAAGCAAGGACTAACATTGAGTGCATTTAGCACCTATCGTTCGTATAGCTATCAATCTACTTTATATAACCGATATGTGTCCAATTACGGCCAAACAGCAGCAGATACATTCTCTGCAAAACCTGGAAAAAGCGAACATCAAACCGGATTAGCATTTGATATTGGCGGGAGCAATTCTTCACTATGGGCTGAGGACGAATTTGCCTATACGTCAGAGGGAAAATGGTTAGCAGGCAATGCACAGTATTATGGTTTTATCCTTCGATATCCTCAAGGGAAGGAACATATTACTGGATACAAATATGAACCATGGCATTTCCGCTACGTCGGAGTTAACTTAGCAAAAAGTATTACTCAAAGTGGACTTACTTTAGAAGAATATATAGGTGAATACTAAAAGATAACAAAAAGTGAGCTGAAATGCTCACTTTTTTTGTATATTCTTAGTGAATCCAAGCACACTAAGTAGTCCTTCTTTTTCTTAACAGCTTAGTTCAATCGCTCAACCTCTTTCACTTTTCATAAAATTAAAATATATTGTTACAATATATTTACAAATGATTATATTAGTGTTAATATTACGTTGTTCAAAAATTGAACAGAGGAGTGATGATACTTGTACATGTTCGATATTTTAGCGGAAATTTCAAGGAATCCAGAAATTACTCAAAGAACATTGGCAAAAATTTGCAAAATTTCAATCGGCAAAGTAAATTATACAATTAATAAATTAATAGAAGAAAATTTTATTGAAACTAAAAAAACGGGAAGCACAATACATTACTTTGTATCCGAAAAAGGAAAAGATTATTTAATCAAAGAACTAGAAAAATTACAAGAAACAAAAGTGTCATTATATAAGAATGAATACAAACCAATCACACAAGCAGTTATTCTTGCTGCGGGAGAAAGAAAATCTTTTGATCGACCTATAGGTTTACTTGATATCCACGGCACTACGTTACTCGAGAGAACAGTTAACATTCTTGAAGAAAATGGCATTGAAAAAATCGTGATTGTAACAGGATATCTGAAAGAAATGCTTGAGCAATCCGAGGTCCTAAAAGGAAAGGGAACCGTTTCGTTTGTCGAGAATACTCGCTATTTATGGACTGGAAGCATGGCTTCTCTTGCGTTAGCCTCCGATTACATTACAGATGATTTCATTTTGATAGAGGATGATATATTAATCGAGCAGGCTGCAATTGAAGAACTTTTGGAGACTGGCGAGAGAGATTGCATTCTAATGACAAAGGAAAGCGGCTCAGGCGACGAGGCATTTGTAGAAATTAGAAACGACCAAATTTATCAAATTTCAAAGGATATACATCGCTTAAACCGCATTGATGGAGAAATGGTCGGAATTACAAAAATTTCCTGTGAAGTTTATCAGGAGATGCTAAATATCTTTAAGGATAACCAAAATCCTTATATTAATTATGAGTATACCCTTCTTGATGTCGGACGCACAGTGAATCTTGGCTTCTTAAAATTACCAAATATTATCTGGGCCGAAGTCGATAATTATGCGGATTATTTTAAAGTCGTCGATAAAATCTTCCCGTTACTTAAGGTGAAAGAGGAAGAAATTAAGGTAAATGAAATAAAGGAAACCATTTCAAATGCTTTACAAATTGATAAAGATCTAATCACAACAATCCAATCCCTTGGTGGGTTAACAAATCGAAATTACAAAATTACGATTGACGGTAAAGATTATGCGGTGCGTTTCCCGGGCAAAGGAACAGAAAAATTCCTTAATCGTTCAACGGAAAAGCTGATTTCAGAAACAGTCAGTGAACTGGGGATTAACCCTCCAATCCTCTTTTTTGATGAACACACAGGTTTGAAAATTGTTGAGTATATCCCTGAAGCGGAGACGCTCAATCCGAAGACCGGAAAAAGGGAAGAAAACCTGATTATGATTGCAGACATATTTAGAAAATTGCATGACTCAGGAGTAGATTTTAAAGATCGTTTTGATGTATTTGAAAAAATAACAGAATATGAAGATGTGATAGCAAGTGGGAATGTAACATTACCTGAAGATTATTCCGATTTGAAAGAACAGGTTCTTGAACTCGAGAATCAGTATCTTTCAATGAATGTTCCCCTATCACCTTGTCACATTGATCCACTTTCTGAAAACTTTGTAAAAAGTGGAGCAAACAAAATGTATCTGATTGACTGGGAATATGGCGGGATGAACGATGCATTCTGGGACATTGCAGCCTTTATTATTGAATCAGAGCTATCGCCTGCAGAAGAAAGATTGTTTGTACTCCAATACTTTAATGGAGAAATGGACACTATAACTGCAAAAAGATTATTAATGAATAAGATATTCGTTGATTTCTTATGGACACTTTGGGGATTAATGAAAGTAGCAACTGGCTATGACTTCTATTCCTATGCGATGGGCCGTTTTAACAGAACGAAGGGGTTCGTGAAGGAATACCAGTTACTTGAACAAAAAGCTAACGTCTAAGAATTTTTATAAAACAAAAACATAAATACAAAGGGGAAATTCTTTTGAAAATTAACAGCCTTAGGGACGCAAAATTAGGATTGGGTAATGGACTTATTGCCGGTGCAACATGGGGCGTCGATACAGTATTGGTTGGAATTATCATGGCAAGCACTCCATTTATTACCTCAACTGAGGCCATTTTCTTAGCACCATTTGTGGCTACTTTTATGCATGACTTTTTCTCTGCACTTTGGGCAACTCTGTATATGATCATCAAAGGGCAGTTTAAAAATGTACTTCAATCATTAAAAACAAAAAATGGAGGAGTTATCGTACTAGGTGCCCTTATTGGTGGGCCTGTTGGGATGACATGTTATTTATTAAGTGTTAAATATATTGGCCCTGCCTATACCGCTGCCATTACGGCTGTATTTCCTGCTGTAAGTGCGTTGCTTGCAGGGGCCATTTTGAAGGAAAAAATCAATGCAAGGGTATGGCTAGGAATTGGACTAAGTGTAGTTGGTGTATTTGTTCTAGGGTATATGCCTTCAGAGTTTTCAATCGGAAGCAGCTTTACATTAGGTTTAATGTTTGCCATTGGTACAGTTTTTGCATGGAGCCTTGAGGGAATTATTTGTGCATTAGGGATGAAAGATGGAGATATGAACCCTGAACATGCAATCAACATTCGTCAAGCAACATCAGGATTATTATATGCAATCGTTATTATTCCTTTTATTAACGGATATGATTTGGCACTAAGTGTTGTGGCTTCACCTATAGGTATACTTATTGCTGTAACGGCCTTAGTTGGTACAATTTCCTATATTTGTTACTATAAAGCAATTAATACAATTGGTGCAGCAAGAAGTACTTCCTTAAATATCACATATGTGGTTTGGGCAATTATCCTACAAATAATCTTCATGAGCACACCTGTCGGATTACAGCTTATTGCTGGTTCCCTTATCGTAATCGTAGGAGCTGTACTTGTCGCTGGTAATCCAAAAGAACTCGTATCGATTAAAGATCTAGAGGGAAAAATAGCATAACAAGTAGATAAAAAAACTAGAAATTACTATAATTTCTAGTTTTTTATTTGGTATAGTATACATGTAAAGGTATAAGAAAGGTTGAGAATATAATGAGAGCAATTATCCTAGCAGCTGGCATGGGAACACGACTAAGACCCTTAACCACACATACACCAAAATCGTTAGTCGAGGTTGGCGGCGAACCAATGGCCGAAAGACAAATCAGGTTCCTACATGAAAAAGGAATTAAAGATATCATCGTTGTAACAGGCTATCTACATGAAAAGTTCAATTACCTAGAAGAAAAATACGGTGTGAAGCTCATCCATAATGACAAATATGACATCTATAACAATGTATATACGATGTACTTAGTGAGAGAGTATCTTGAGGATGCGATTATAACAGAAGCAGATGTTTATATGAATCGTAATTTCTTCCGAACTGATTTAGAGAACTCGACGTACTTCACTGGTGTAAAAACGGACTTCGAAGACGAATGGATTCTTCAGTTTGATACGAATAAAAAGGTAACTGAAATAATCATTGGCAGCGGAACAGACTATATCATGTCCGGCGTTTCCTACTGGTCAAAAAAAGATGGCCAATTCATAACAGAAAAACTAGAAGAAGTCATAAATAACGGCCAATTCAAAGACCTATACTGGGACGACATCGTAAAACAAAACCTAAAAAACCTAAACATACTCGTCTCACCCATCGAATCAGACGACTGGTTCGAAATCGACTCCGTCGACGACTACCAAAAAGTCAACAACTACATCCAAGGACAGAGGGTTCCACTAACATCATATAACCGTAAATAATTATTCTGGTCAACAAAAAAAGTGAGCTTAAAAACAGAGCTCACTTTTTTGTGTTTTCTTATTGAATCCAAGCACCGCTACTGCCTAATCGAAATCCATCGATTGTCGTATTAGCAGCCATGCTTCCACTACTGTGGAAGTAATACCAGTTACCGCCAATATACTTCCAGCCTGTTTGCATTGCACCGCCGCCTGATAGGTAATACCAATTAGCACCATCATAAAGCCAGCCGGTTTTCATCACACCACTACCATTCATGAAATACCAAGTACCATTAACTTTAGTCCAGCCTGTTTGCATATAACCATCTTGGTTATGATAATACCAATTGGCACCATCATTTAACCAGCCAGTACTCATCACACCATCTTTTTTCATATAGTACCAATTTCCATTTTGATAATACCATTGGTTACTCATCATCTTACCATCAGGCTTTAAATAATACCAAAGTCCTTTATCTTTAATCCAGCCTGTTTGCATGTAGCCATTTTGGTTATGATAATACCAAGCAACACCATCATGTACCCAGCCTGTGTTCATCGCACCATCTTTTTTCATATAGTACCAATTTCCATTTTGATAATACCATTGGTTACTCATCATCTTGCCATCAGGCTTAATATAGTACCAAATACCTTTATCTAGTACCCAACCTGTTTGCATGGCTCCATCTGCATTAAAGTAGTACCAAGAACCTTTATCCCAGGCCCAGCCTTTTGCCATATAACCATTCTGTTTCAAGTAATACCAGATGCCATTCCATGGAAGCCATCCTGTTACCATTTTTCCATTGGAATCAAAATAATAATATTCAGTACCTTCTTGGTACCAGCCTTTTTTCATGGCAAAGCCATTTGGATACGTAAAGGCATAGTACTGATCAATGAAGTTACCAATTTTGACAGCCCATGCTTCATCAGTTGCATATTGATGCCAGCCACCATTGTCATTTTTCATATTATCCAGGGTTGATTGATAAAATGGATAATTACGGTCAGTATCCCAACCTCGGATAATATAGTTTTCGCCAATCCAAATCGCACCAGCCACAATCCCTTCATGCGGATTGTTAAATGTGTATGCGCCTTGAGCAGGCTTGGAATCAATCGCACCAATTCCGTAATAATTATATTTATTTTGAGAAATAGCCGATTTACCCCAACCAGTTTCGTGACCCGCGTGGGCCATTAAGTAAATGGCATTTAAGCCCGTCGTGTTTTGCGCTTCAATGAAGGAGGAACCCATTCCTGTCATAAGAGTGTTGCTTCCATTTGCTTTGGAAGCAATGAATGCATTTAGTTCCCCTGCAGTGATGTTGGCATACGTATTTAAAGGAGCAAAAACAGAAAGCCAATTGGAAATTGTCCCGCTCTTTTCAAATTCATAGCGAATAATGTTGCTGCCGCGATTCACCCAATCGCTATCAATATAATGAGCTCCCCAAATCCAGCCCACACTTCCATTTGCAGTCTGAACCTTATACCAATCTTTATATTGTTCAGTACTAATAAACTTAAAATCTAGTACTTTTACTTTTGATTTTGAAGGTACTGTTGCAATGGTAGAAGCTTTCATATAAGGTTCGCTTTTTAGAGCACGTTCATCCTTTACCAACCAATCGTGACTGGTAGGATTTTGACTAAGGTAATCCTTTTGCACCCAGCCCTCCTGGCCATCTGTAGTACGAACTTTTACAGCATATTGATCCTCTTGAAGAATCGTAACCTGATTACCAAAATACAATTCTCCTAATCTCGTATAGCCTGGGTTATAATACGATAAGTGCTGACGATAATCCTTTAATTCATCGAGAGTTCGATAAAGAGGCAATTTCCCGGTTGCCACATAGGTTACATTCCCGTTCGCCAATGCAGTTTGACACAGGAACAATAGGGTTAATATACTTAAAAATAGAACGCGTAATGAAGCTTTCCCCAAGTTAGATTACAACTCCTTTGAATCTAGTTTTTATAAGTATCTCTATAATTCTATTTCATATCATAACACAAATTTTGACAACGTCCGATTATTTTTTCATACTTTCATAACAAAATTAGACACAAAATGCCGCTAAACTTTTTGACGATATCAAAATTTTTAAATACTCCAACAACAAAAAAACGACCCAAATGGGTCGCTTTTTTTGTTAACTAAAATTTTCGGGCACTGTTTCACGTTTTCCAAAGTGGTACAGGATTGCTTCAACAATTCGTTTTGATGCCTTTCCGTCTCCATATGGATTGGAGGCCTTCGCCATTTTTTCATACTCATGCGGGTCTGTTAACAATTCCTTCGCTAACGAATAAATTGTTTCTTCATCGGTTCCAGCTAGTTTCAATGTTCCAGCTTCAATTCCTTCAGGACGTTCAGTTGTATCCCGAAGCACAAGTACGGGCACCCCTAATGAAGGTGCTTCCTCTTGAACACCGCCTGAATCGGTCAGAATCAAACAAGCTTTTGATGCGAAGTTATGGAAATCCAGCACACCAAGTGGTTCGATTAATTGAATTCGCTCATCATTTCCTAAGATCTCATCGGCAAGTTCTCTAACAACAGGGTTCAAGTGTACAGGATAGACGACTTGCACATCGTCATGCTCGGTTACAATTCGCTTTATTGCTTTAAACATATTTCGCATTGGCTCACCCAAATTCTCACGGCGGTGTGCTGTCACCAATAATAAGCGGTCATCGCCTACCCTATCAAGCACTGGATGAGAATAGCTTTCAGAAACGGTTGTGTTCAGTGCATCAATCGCAGTGTTTCCAGTAACAAATATAGTTTCTGCCTTTTTGTTTTCATTTAATAGATTGTTTTTGGATTGAATAGTTGGTGAAAAATGCAAATCAGCGATAACGCCCGTGATCTGACGATTCACCTCTTCTGGGAATGGAGAATACTTATTCCACGTACGTAATCCCGCTTCAACATGTCCTACAGCAATTTGATTATAAAAGGCTGCCAAGCCAGCGACAAAGGTCGTTGTCGTATCTCCATGAACAAGAACTAAATCAGGCTTAACCTCTTTCATCACACGGTCTAATCCCTCAAGCGCACGGGTCGTTACATCTGTCAGTGTTTGCCTGTCCTGCATAATATTTAAATCATGGTCAGGCTTAATCTCAAAAATCTCTAATACTTGGTCTAGCATTTGGCGATGCTGAGCGGTAACAGTCACAATTGATTCTATTTCATCAGGATATTTATTTAACTCGAGTACAAGTGGAGCCATTTTAATCGCTTCTGGTCTCGTTCCAAAAATGGTCATTACTTTAATACGTTCAGTCATAATTATTCACCTACATTGTTATATTCACCCCATTATAACATTCTTGGACATAAAGAGAAACTTCCATCAGTAAAGCCATACTGAAGCCCTACAACCTTTTTACTATTTTTTACATATATGTTAAATGTATCATACAACCAAGGCTCTCAAGAGTATAATAGACTTTGGAATCTATTAAAAGGAGGATTATTTTTTTGAGAAAGTTACTATTACTTACTAGTCTATTAATGGTATTTGCATTACTATTCCCAATTTCCGGAAAAGGGATAGTGGGATCCGCATCTGCTGCTTCAGCCGTCATTGAGGATCCAGTCCTTGAACTAGCAATTAAAAAACAATTAAAGATTGAAGGTCGTGCTTTAACAAAAGATGATTTACTACAGCTGACTTCTTTAAGCTACAATGTCCAAACGAATGGAAAAATTTCTTCTCTAAAAGGGATTGAACACGCTACAAATTTAAAGTATTTATCGCTCCAAGGACACAATATTTCCAACCTTAAGCCTCTTTCAGGTTTAACAAATCTACAGGGTCTTTACCTTGATAGGAATAATATTTCTGACCTAGCTGGTCTTGAAAATTTGTCAGAACTGCTCGCTTTATATATTAGTGAGAATCCAATTTCGGATCTTACTCCGTTAAAAAACCTAAATAAACTCGCTGGACTCGTAGCTGATGGTAATAAAATCTCAAACCTCGCACCACTATCCGGCTTACCGGCGTTAGAATTTTTGTCTCTTGATGGTAATCAGGTCCGCGATGTTTCACCACTAGCAAACGTACCTAAATTAGAAATGATGACCATTGCTTATAATCAAATAACATCAGTCAAACCGTTAAAAAATCATCCGTCGTTAAAATTTGCAATCTTTGACAATAACAAGATATCGTCAGTTGAACCATTTTTAACGATGCCTGTTCTAGAAGGTTTGGCGATTGAAAACAACCCTTTGAATGCAAAGGCAGAGGAAATGATCGTGTATTTACTAGATTATAAACAAATCGATCTCTACTATTTAGCTGAGGACTTTGATAAAACGATTCAAAAAGGCTGGAAAAACTTTGATGGTACCTGGTTCTTATATGATTCGTACGGAAAATCTATTTCAGGCTGGTCCAAGCAAGGTGCCTGGTATTACTTGAATCCATCCTACTTTAACGCAATGACAACAGGATGGAAATTAATTGACGGTACATGGTACTATTTTAACTCAAACGGTGATTTACGTAATGGCTGGGTATTTTCAAACGGCACATGGTATTATATGACCGACCATGGAATGCATACCGGCTGGGTTTATGATGGTGGTTGGTATTATTTAAATAATGCGGGAGAAATGCTGTCAAACACTTGGAAGCAAATTGATAGCAAATGGTATTACTTCACTTCAAATGGTCTAATAAAAACTGGCTGGTTCTTTGACGGAAGCACTTGGTACTATTTAACTTCTAATGGAATGGCAAAAGGCTGGTTACTTGAGGGTAACACCTGGTACTATTTAGAGAATTGGGGTGGCATGGTTACTGGCTGGAGGCTAATCAGCGGCAACTGGTATTACTTCTATTCCAATGGTGTCATGGCTAAAAACACAACCATTGAAGGCTACAAACTCGGCGAAAGCGGAGCTATGCAATAACTTCATAATAAACACATACGAAAAGTCCTTCATAACCCTGATGAAGGACTTTTCCTTTCGAAATCAAAGTTGATTGGGTCTTCATAACCCCGATGAAGGACTTTTTCCTTCGAAATCAAGGACGATTTGGTCTTCATAACCCCGATGAAGGACTTTTTCCTTCGAAATCAAGGACGATTTGGTCTTCATAACCCCGATGAAGGACTTTTTCCTTCGAAATCAAAGTCGATTGGGTCTTCATAACTCCGTTGAAGGACTTTTTCCTTCGAAATCAAGGACGATTGGGTCTTCATAACCCCGATGAAGGACTTTTTCCTTCGAAATCAAAGTTGATTTGGTCTTCATAACCCCGTTGAAGGACTTTTTCCTTCGAAATCAAAGTTGATTGGGTCTTCATAACCCCGATGAAGGACTTTTTACTTCGAAATCAAGGACGATTGGGTCTTAATAACCCCGATGAAGGGCTTTTCCCTTCGAAGTCAAGGACGATTGGGTCTTCATTCCCCCGACGAGAATGAATTGTCCTTCAACATAAAAAAGGTGTAAAACACTTTCGTTTTACACCTTTTTGTAACATCCTTAGTTATGGATTCTCGCTTGGTCAAATAGCAAATTGATATTTTTGATTGCGCGGTTATAACGATCAATCCCATAGTTTCCGAATGTTACTCCTCTAGCTTCCTTGATAACCGTCCATGTGCTCCACAGGAAGTCCTGGAGAATTTTATGCATAAGAATGCGGAGCTTCTGTTCACTTGTTGGTTCCTGCTGTTCGAAATAGTATGACAGGAACAATTCCTCATCCTCTGGAGTAAAAGAACATTCCAATGAGTGAGAAGCTATATCCCACATTGGGTCATTCATTCCTGAGTATTCCCAGTCAATTAAGTACAGCTTGTCCTCTCCACTCTTCACTAAATTCTCAGGGGCAAGGTCAATATGACATGGTACAATTGGAACTTCCATTTTTGTGAACATTTCTTTTATTTTCATCACTTGTTTTTTTACTTCATGGTAATTTGGATAAAACTCTCCGTTTGCTTCAATCGCAAATTGTTCATACTCTTCTATCTTTTGAAAAACATCAAATTCATTTTTCATCTTAACCCCTGAGTTGTGAAGGGTGCGTAGAATGTTGGTGGAATACAACATAATATCTTCACGTCTTGCCGTCTTTGGATTAAGTGCCTCTGCATTTGGAATGAGCGCGGAAATTTTCACTCCTGTTGCTTCATTAAAATATAGAAGCTCTGCATCGATTCCAAGTGAACTCGCCAGGCTTGAATTGTATTTTTCTTCATATCTATTGATCATTTTTTCTGTACCTTCGCCAGGGGTACGTAAAACGTATTCCTTTTGATTGGATAGCTTCACCCGATAGCTCTTATTCGTCATCCCGCCAAATGGCTCGATACTAACAATCTCATTTGTATCAATCGACAATCCATTTGCGAAAAGACCCTTAATCGTATTTTTCGTAAACTCTGCTTCTTTCCGCCGCAAACGTGGAAAAGTTGTTTCGACAATACGCTCATAATGCTCTTTTATATCAATATCCGCCCAGACGAGATCATGAATTTTTATATGGCCGATATTATATTGTCTAGCAACATCCAATAACAGATACTCATAATTCAAATAAGGATTTTTATTATCTTTATAAGCCTCCATCATTTTCGTAAAAACCTCATAAGATAGCTTACTAATTCCAACCATTTCGCCGTCAATTCGATTAAACTGGTGAATATCCTTCGAGATTTTGTAAAGATATCCGTCTCTTAATTCAACAAATGCCTCATCACCAGAACCACTTTCCATTGTCAAAAGGATACAATCCCGGTTTGGGAATTCTATCAATTGTTTAAAGGCATCCTCCTCTATTAAGATATCATGTTCAATTAATAGGAAGTCTTCTGAAATAAATTCATATGCGCTTGCGAGGGACGCCATGGAGCCAGTCCATTTATATTTTTTATTCTCAGCAATGCAAACGTCATGGACATCACGTAAAAAATCAAATGCTTCTTTTTTATAGCCGGTCACAAGCACAATTTTCTCAATGCCATATTTTCTTAGGTAGGTCAGATTCCGATTCAATAGGTTTTGCTCACCCAATGGAAGCAAGCTTACGGGAATGTCAAAATCCTTAGTTTGACCTGCAGCCAAAATAACTGCTTGTTTAATATCCAGCTTTGGTTCGATATGAATATTAACCTTTTTATTCTGGTAGGACTCGATGCCTTGTGTTAAATATTTCAGCCCACTGTCCGTAAGAAAGTAATTGGTTTTTCGTCCGTGTTTTTTACTTATAAGATAACCTTTATTTATTAATTGATTTATAATGAAATTCACCTTTCCCGAGGAGATTTCACATAGTTCACCGATTCTCTTTTGACTAAGATTAGACTGTTGATTAATGACCTCAAGGATTCTAAACTTGGAATCCATTTGAACACCTACTATCTATATATAATTCATATTCACTATTTGAATGTGTTAGCGTATTTATGTTATCAACAAAAATTACGATTGTAAAATCTTTTTTAAGACTTTGTAAAGAATGGAAAATTGGTGCCTCATAATGAGACACCAATTGGTTTAATTTCTATTTATATACCGGAACATCAAAAAATAGTGTATACGTTCCTTTATCGAGTAAGTTATACAGATTTTGAATGTTGTTAATCTGTTTGACAGCCCAACCCATATCTGATGCATATTGGTGATTACCTGGTTTGGCAGGGTTCCATCTCATTTTATAAAGCGTGTCCTGCTTATAGGTTGAATGATGAACATAGTCATTGGCAATCAGCTTAGCACCACCTAAAATGGCCTCTTCAGGACTAAACCACCCCAATTTATAAGCCGCCTCAGAGCCACATTTTAGCGCACACCAATCATATGCTTTCCATCCAAACATATTATAAACCGTTTTTGGTTCAACTGGCTTACCATCAACCTCGGTTACAAGTACACCTTTCGCTAACGATGAGGTCCCATTGCCGGTTTCGTGAATGGCATGAGCAAGTAAGTAGATTTCATTGATTTGGTAATCCTTACCAGCCTGAACGAAATATTTCCCCATGCCCTTTAAAATCCCTTTATCAGACAGTATCTTCGAATCAATTGTCTCAGCAGAAATTCCTGCTGACTTAGATAGCTGAAGGAACTGAAAGTGATCCTTCTTGAAGTTTCCCGGATCAACATAGTATCGTGCATCGTCTCTTGTTGCATCCTTCCATGGACCGTAGGCAACCTCATACCAATCACCAGACTTTGCAAGAACCTTTACCTGATCATTGTATTTGAACGATCCTACTTTTCGATAATCTGTACTAGGACCTTCACGTACATTGAGCTTAGTTGTTGTCACGATCGCCAGATTCGGATTTTTTTCATCAAATTGTAGATAATCCCCATGAACATAGGATTTATCATTCCGATATTTATCAGTTTGTGGTGGTGGATTTAACCCAAACTGAATATCCAGTATTTCCTCAATCGAATAATTGTATTGTGTGTAGGTAATCACAGGACCGGATACAAGGGCACCACTACTTAAGAAATAATAGGTGACACCGTCAATCTCTACTTCTCCGATAGCCATCTTTCCATCATTATGAAGATAATATTTCTTGCCCTCTTCCTCATACCAGCCTGTTAGCATCGCACCGCTATTAGCAAAATAGTACCAATACCCATCCCTAAATAGCCAACCCGTGTGCATCACACCACTACCTAGTAAATAATAGGTTTTTCCTTTTTCAGTGACCCACCCCGTCGCCATTTCGCCATTTGTATTAAAAAAGTACCATTTTCCATTCTCGAGTAGCCAGCCTATCACCATAGCATGACTTTCATCAAAATAATAATAGTGACTACCAATTTGTTGCCAACCAGTTACTGCTTTGCCGTTTCCGTCAAAATAGTAATGTTTTTCACCTACTTGATAGAAGCCTTTTACCGCTGCTCCATTGTCACCGAAATAATAGAGGTTCTCTCCTTCTTGGTACAAGCCCTTTTTCGCTGCTCCTGTTTGGTCGAAGTAATAGAGGTCCTCTCCGATTTGTTGCCAACCAGTTACTGCTTTGCCGTTTCCGTCAAAATAGTAATGTTTTTCACCTACCTGATAGAAGCCTTTTACCGCTACTCCATTGTCACCAAAATAATAGAGATTCTCTTCTACTCGGTGCAAGCCTTTTTTCGCTGCTCCTGTTTGGTCAAAGTAATAGAGGTCCTCTCCGATTTGATGCAAGCCAATAACAGCTTGTCCATCTTCAGCAAAATAATAATAGTCCGTTTCAACCTGGATCAGTCCAATGGACATCTTCCCGTTTTCGTCAAAATAATAAAGCTTGTTCTCGATTTCTGTAAGGCCCGTCTTCATTATTCCGTTTTCATCAAAATAGTAGAGATGATCCTGATACTCAAACCAACCTACAACCTCGTTGCCCAATAGCACACCTTCATCAGAAAATGTATACGGCTTTCCATCAATTAACACATTTCCAGAAACCCTTATCCCACTATCAGTCAGATAATACGTTGAATCCTCGTGCTCGAGCCATCCTTTCTGCATAACTCCATCATTATTTAAAAAGTAATAGTCTTGTTTATCCATGATCCAGCCGGTTTGCATGTGACCGTTTTGATCAAAATAATACCAATGATTTTCATACCATAACCAACCCGTTCTCATTGCTCCGCTTGATTGTAAAAAATACTTCTTGTTATCATCTTCAAACCAGCCGGTTGCCATCGTACCATCTGAATGTAAATAATATTTACTATTTCCTACTGTGACCCAGCCGGTAAGCATCTTTCCACTTGAATCCTGATAATACCATTTTCCTTTGTCCAGCACCCAGCCAGTTGCCATCTCCCCACCTGGATACATGTAATACCATTTTCCTTTGTCCAGTACCCAGCCAGTTGCCATCACTCCACTTGGATACATGTAATACCATTTTCCTTTATCCAGCACCCAGCCGGTTGCCATCACTCCGCTTTGATGCATGTAGTACCATTTCCCTTGGTCCTTCACCCAGCCGGTTGCCATCACTCCGCTTTGATGCATATAATACCATTTTCCTTGATTAAGCACCCAGCCGGTTGCCATTTTCCCATTCGGATAGAGATAGTACCACTTACCGCCAAGATAAGCCCAGCCAGTTTCCATCGTTCCCCAACTATCCATGTAATACCAAGCACCCTGATTATAGAGCCAGCCTTTTGCCAACGATCCATTACTTTGATAGTAATACCATTCGTTATTTTGATAACTCCAGCCAACACGCGTTGCTCCCTGTGCCAAATTTAATGGTATCGCTGATAGAAGCATAGTCAGAACCGCGATAACGATAAAATATTTCTTGAACAACAGAATTCCCCCCTCCCAAACTAGTTATCTCTTATAAAAATTTAAGCAAAAATACGACAAAATGTCTATGAAATTACCATTTTTTTTAGAAATTAACAATCTATATAAAATGACCTTTCACATTTTAATTAATATTAAAAGCCTCAAATCATCGTTTTTGTGGTACTATCGATATACAAAAAATCTTGTCGAAATCTTGGAGGCATACGTAAGCATGAAAAAAAAGTTAATTTTATCTATCATTGTATTATTAGTTGTAGCTGGAGGCATACTCTATTACTTATTGGAAGTAAAAGAGTACGATACAGCCGATGAAAATGTCGATAAAATCATAGCTACCGAATATGAGATCTCACTTCCTGCTCAAAATCCGCAAATAGATAATGAAGCAGAAAACTCAAATGAACAAGCGACTAACAAAGAAACAAACTTAGAATCTAGCCATACAATAGATGAAGAAAACGAAGTGGTCAACAGCCAGAATCAGGAAGAACAAACAAACCCTATTCAATCGAACTCAACTCAAACGAACACGACTTCAAACGGAACTCAAACAAAGAATCAAGATAAAAAGACAGCTCAAACGGATACCCAAAAAGAAGATACCAACCCGGCAACTTCCATTACGTCAAAATATGAGGCCTCTTTTAGGGAAATAGAAACACAAGCAATTCAAAAAATAGATTCGTTAATTTCTATTGGAATTGAAGAATACAAGACAAAGAAAAGCAATGATGAGGATGTTTCCTATTTCTATTTCTATTCAAAGTATTCTCGTGCAGGAAATGTACTTGAAGCTAAGACAGATGAAGCCTTTCAAACTGTTTACAAGGCATTAACAAATGAATTAGTAGCAAATGGATTAGATAAAAGTTATGCAAAACCATATCTTGATCAATACAATAGCTCAAAAGAATCCCGTCGCGATGCTCTCCTATCAAAGGCAATGGCACACTTAAAATAGGTTACTAGGAAAAAACTCCTAATTAACTTGAAATATTTTCTAAAATCCTTTGTAAAAAACTGTAGAATTTTGTAAAATGAATAGGTACTGTCTAAATCTAGTAATCTGCTACTTATATTTAGCTAGATTAACAACTAAAAAATTTATTAGGAGGGATTCGTATGAAAAAACAGCTTGGTGTCTTATTCACCGTATTCGCTCTCTTACTAGTACTTGTTGCACCACAAGTAAGTAGCGCAAATACACTTCCTACCATTTCTGTCACGGTTAGTGGGCAAGAATTCACAATCGCGAACGATGGTAGTAATATATTCAATTTTGATGTAGACAAATTTATTAGCGAAAATGAAATTCAAGAAAACGATAAGCTTGAAAAAATTTCCGTAACTGTTCCTGAGGGTGCAGAAAAAGCTTCCTTCAATTTTGGTACCTTAGGCGGAGTTTTACTTACTAAAGATGTGGAGCTTGTTAATAATAAAGCGGAATATATCATTAGCGAAAATTTAGGGGAATATGACAAGGGTCAAGATGGCATTGCAATCAGCAACCTTCGTCAGCTATTGTATCCTATTGGAAATCAAGCATTTGGAGAAGTTACTGTTACATATGAAAACGAAAGCCTAGATATACTAGGATTTAGTATTTCACAAAACTATTCACCCGAGATTTCAGATAATGGTCAGGTTAGCCTTAGTGGAATTACACTCGTTACTAATACTGGTGATAACATTGTAGCTACTGGCGCAAATAATCATTTTACACTTAATCTTGTAGGAATCCCTGGAAACACGCAAATTGACGAAATCCAGTTATATTCCGATAATGCAGCAACTGCGTCTATCTTTACGAAGGATTCATATCTTTATAAAGATGAAGCTGACTTAACATTTGTTGATGGTGTGGCAACAATCGATTTAGAAAAATTAAACATCAATGTTGAAGATTATCAGGAATTAGCTGATGAACTCGGTATTCCTGTTGAAGAGCTGATGTATATTACAACAGTCCAAGAAATCCGTGATCTTTTACACTTGAATCTATCAAATGTATTTAATGGTTTCGTTGCAGATGCGGATGGAAATCAATCAGCCATCACTTTAACAATCAAGAGCGAAGGCTGGTCTAAGGAAGACGGTAAATGGTTCGTATATGACCATTCAGGCAACAAAGTTACTGGTTGGTACGATGATGGAGGTAAATGGTATTATCTTGACGCAAAACAAGATGGCGCTATGCAAACTGGTTGGCTTGACAATGGTAACTGGTATTACCTAAATCCTTATAGCGGTGAAATGGCTGTAGGTCTTAAAATTATCGCTAATAAAACGTATTACTTTAATGAAAATGGAGCTATGTACAATAAAGGTTGGGTAGAGCTTGGTTCTGACTGGTACTACTTCACTAATAGCGGTGCTGCACAAATTGATTGGTTCTATAATAATGGAAAATGGTATTTCTTTAACAATGTTGGCCTCATGCAAACCGATTGGGTTTACAGTGGTGGACAATGGTACCTCTTCGATAACGATGGAGCTATGCAAAAAGGCTGGGCACAAGACAGCACAGGTAAATGGTATTACTTTGCTAATAGTGGAGCTATGCAAAAAGGCTGGTTAAGCAACTATGGTACTTGGTACTTACTAGGTAACGATGGCGCTATGCAAAAAGGTTGGGCATCTACTGGTGGTCAATGGTACTTCTTTAATAATAGTGGCGTAATGCAAACTGGTTGGGAAAATGTTAATGGTACTTGGTACTATCTCGCAACTAACGGTGCTATGCAAACTGGTTGGAACAATAGTAATGGTACTTGGTACTACCTCGCAAGTAGCGGTGCTATGCAAACTGGTTGGGAATACATTGGTGGAGCTTGGTACTACTTTGCTAGTAACGGTGCTATGCAAACTGGTTGGGAAAATAGTAATGGTACTTGGTACTACTTCGCTGGTAACGGTACTATGCAAACCGGTTGGGAAAATGTTAATGGTACTTGGTACTACTTCGCTAATAGTGGTGCTATGCAAACTGGTTGGGAATACATTGGTGGTGCTTGGTACTACTTTGCTAGCAGCGGTGCTATGCAAACTGGTTGGGAAAATATTAATGGTACTTGGTACTATTTATACAACAGTGGTGCTATGGCAGCAAACACTACAATTCAAGGATACAAGCTTGGAGCAAACGGTGCTTGGATTCGCTAATTAATATAAAAGAACTGGCTAAGCAGAGGCTTAGTCAGTTTTTTTATATGCAAAAAGACGGTCCTCCCTTGGGGAGACACCGTCTTTTCATTTGGCTGTTTTCGCAAGCTTTGTTGCTTTTTACACACGGTTGATTTCCGCTGCATTTTGAAAATTCTTCCTTGAATTTGCACCGCACGAAGAAAATGCGAATGCATTTTACAGGAGGCGGACGCTTTCCGCGGGCGTGGCTTGAGTCTCCTCGTCACTTTCACTCCAGTGGGATCTCAAGTCTCACGCTTTACCGCAGGACTTTGAATATCTTCCTTAAAAAAAGACCACGCACGAAGAAAATACGAATTCAATTTCGAAGAGTCGCCATCTTCCGCTTCCATCAACATGGTTCGCGCTTTTTATAGAAGCAACAATCTTTTAGAAATGAGCCTTTCATTTTTATCATTAACTTACCCAAACTCCACTTGCATTAAAGTAATACCATTTGCCGCCGATTAACACCCAACCGGTTCTCATGGCACCACCTGCATCCATGTAATACCAGGTCCTACCCTCTAATAGCCAGCCTGTTTTCATGACTCCAGAACTTGCAAAATAATACCAACTGGAGCCTACCTTCGCCCAACCGGTCGCCATCGCACCACTGGATTTCATATAATACCAGCTTCGTCCATCATAAACCCAGCCAGTCTTCATTACGCCTGAGTTTGCAAAATAATACCAGCTGGAGCCTACTTGAACCCAACCAGCCGACATCGCACCGCTGGCTTTCATATAATACCAGCTTCCACCATCATATACCCAACCGGTCTTCATCGCTCCTGAGCCTGCAAAATAATACCAGGTAGAGCCAATTTGAGACCAACCAGTCTTCATCGCACCTGAGCTCGTAAAGTAATACCAAACGGCACCGTCTTGAACCCATCCGGTTTGCATGATTCCTTGATGATTGAAATAGTACCAAGTGCCTCCGTCATTTAGCCAGCCTTTCTTTAAATCTCCTGTCGTTAAATCGTAGAAGTACCACTTGTTGTTTTCATAGGACCAGCCCGATTTTTTCACTTGTTTTACGGTGATTGTCGCATTTTCACTTCTATTACCTGAAGCATCTGTTGCTGTTATGGTTAAGTTCGTTCCAGCTACTTGCTTTGAAATCGTTATACTAAATGTTCCGTCAGCCTTTGCTTCTCCACTTCCAAGAAGCTTACTGCCCGCTTTAACCTCGATCGTTGCACCTGCTTCTGCCTTTCCTGTTACCGCCGTATCTTGGTCGGTTACTTCATGAACAGCAGGCTTTGTTGGGGCTGTTGCATCCTTTACAACCACCGTTGTTGCTTCACTTACATTTCCTGATGCATCTGTTGCAGTTACTGTTAAGGTAGTACCTGCCTGCTGTACTTGGATTGGGAAAGAAAATAGTCCATACGGATTACTTACATCATTTCCAATGACAGCACCATTTACCTTAACTTCAATATTCGCTCCACCTTCTGCTTGTCCAGATATGAAGCTATCTTTATCGGTAACATCATTTACAATAGGTTTTTCCGGAGGCGTCACATCCTTGACGATGATCGTCGTTGGATTACTTTCATTTCCCGCCTTATCCGTTGCTGTAACGGTAATCGTTGTTCCAGCAATAATGGTTGGTATCGGAATACTGAAACTTCCGTTAGTATCAGCCGTTCCATTTGTTAATAAAATACCATTTGCTTTTACAGTAATCATAGAGTTTGGTTCTGCATGTCCAGTGATAGCTGTATCTTGGTCAGTAACCTCATTCACGATTGGTGCATTTGGTACAGTACTATCTTTTACAATCACTAAAGTCGCATAGCTTATATTTCCATAGTCATCAATAGCCGTAACGTATAATGGAGTTCCTATAGGCTGTGCCGGAATTTCTACTAAAAAGGATCCATCCTCGCTAGCTTTGCCTGATCCAATGACCTCCTGGTAAATCGAAACTTCAATCGTCACCCCTGGTTCCGTTTGTCCTGTTACAACGGTATCCTGTACAAACACCTGGTTTACGCTTGGCGCCTGTGGCGGTACTACATCAATGACATGGATTGTTGCTGGTTCACTTACATTACCACTTGCATCCTCTGCATATACATCGATAACTGTACCCGCAGGCTGCAGCGGAATCTGAATTGTAAAATCCCCAATTTGATCACTCATTGTTCGGCCGATTTCGCTTGACCCTACCATTGCAAAAACCTTTGTATTTGGCTCGGTTACTCCCACAATTTTAGAATCCGTATTTGAGACCCAACCAACATAAGGACTATCAGGTGCTTGGGTATCTCCAGGCTCAACTTGATTTTTTTCAACAAAGGTATAGGTAATATTAGGTCCTTTATCAGATGGAATTTGTATCCCATTCTCTGAATCCACAGTCTTTACAACGGCAGCACCGCCTCGCAAATAAGTAGGACCACCCGTATAGATTTTCTCTTTTAGTTGATCAAAGAATGGATCCCCTTTAAACCCGTAAAGGCCTGTTGGTTCCTTTAACAATAACGCTAATCTGAAGTTGGTCATTAACTCGCCAAAAGTCATATTTGGATCTATGTACTTTTTCGCTACATTTTCAATTGCACGATAATTATTATTTTCATCAAAAAGAATCTCTTTAAAAAGACGATCTCCCTGATGAACTGCCCCGTAAATGTTAGACACTCTACTAACATTTACGGGGTGTTTTTTTATGGCTAAATTTACTTCAAAGGAAAAGATACTAAGTGTTTTGAGATATGTACAGGGAAATGAACCAATGAGTG
>NZ_QUQV01000058.1 GCF_003400205.1 Bacillus sp. HNG
TTAGGCACGCCGCCAGCGTTCATCCTGAGCCAGGATCAAACTCTCCAATAAGAGTATTGATTGCTCAATAAGTTTGTTACTTAGAATTAACGTTGACGCTTGTATTGTGTTCAGTTTTCAAAGAACTGTTGGTGGAGCCTAGCGGGATCGAACCGCTGACCTCCTGCGTGCAAAGCAGGCGCTCTCCCAGCTGAGCTAAGGCCCCAAATATTTAAATGGTCGGGAAGACAGGATTCGAACCTGCGACCCCTTGGTCCCAAACCAAGTGCTCTACCAAGCTGAGCTACTTCCCGTAATATGGCGCGCCCGAAAGGAGTCGAACCCATAGCCTTCTGATCCGTAGTCAGACGCTCTATCCAATTGAGCTACGGGCGCATTATTGTTAAAATGGTGCCGAGGACCGGAATCGAACCGGTACGGTAGTCACCTACCGCAGGATTTTAAGTCCTGTGCGTCTGCCAGTTCCGCCACCCCGGCATTTAAAATTTCTTCTGGAGCGGAAGACGGGATTCGAACCCGCGACCCCCACCTTGGCAAGGTGGTGTTCTACCACTGAACTACTTCCGCATAATGCGGGTGAAGGGACTCGAACCCCCACGTCAAAGACACTAGATCCTAA
>NZ_QUQV01000019.1 GCF_003400205.1 Bacillus sp. HNG
CACGCCGCCAGCGTTCATCCTGAGCCAGGATCAAACTCTCCAATAAGAGTATTGATTGCTCAATAAGTTTGTTACTTAGAATTAACGTTGACGCTTGTATTGTGTTCAGTTTTCAAAGAACTTTTTTCAACCCGCTGTTCATCAGCGACTTTTATAATATAACATCTTTAAAAGTCTATGTCAACACCTTTAAAATGGTGAATCATTTTTCAAGGCGCTGTAGCAGCGACTTAATTAATATACCAAGTTTATAATTCACCGTCAACCTAAATTATTCTGGGATTTTCGACCAATTCCTCCCTACTATCCCACAACCCGACGAATATCGTTAGACATTCCATACAAAGTTCGATCAAAATAAAAAAAGACACCAGATTTTTAATCTAGTGTCTACGTTTTTTAGACTAAGAAAATGAAATACAAAATAAAGATGAAGAATAAAGCGTACATGATTGGGTGAATTTCTCTTGCTTTTCCTTTTACCATCATTGTAATTGGATAAAAGATAAAGCCAATTGCAATACCCGTTGCAATACTAGATGTTAATGGCATTGTCACGATTGTTAAGAACGCCGGAACCGCAATCTCGAATTTCTTCCATTCAATATCACCTAAGCTTGCAACCATTAGAACACCAACGATGATTAATGCTGGTGAAGTAACGGCTGGTGTTACAACTCCTAAAAGTGGAGAAAAGAATAAAGCTAATAAGAATAATACTGCTGTTACAACTGAAGCAAATCCTGATCTCGCACCTGCAGCAACACCCGCTGTTGATTCAACGTAAGATGTAGTTGAAGATGTTCCTAAGATAGCTCCGATTACTGTACCAGTTGAATCTGAAACTAATGCTCTTCCCGCACGTGGAAGTTTATTGTCTTTCATAATTCCCGCTTGGTTTGCTACCCCAACTAACGTTCCTGCTGTATCAAAGAAGTCTACAAACATAAATGTAAGGATAACAACCAACATATCCATATTGAAGATTTCACCGAAGTGTGTAAATGCTGCTCCGAATGTTGGTGCTAAACTTGGAACTGAGCTTACAACCTTGTCTGGGGCATCAATTAAATTGAAAAGCATCCCAACGATTGCGGTAATAACCATACCGATAAATACTGCACCATTAATTTTTCGAACCATTAAAATGACTGTAATTACAACACCAAAAACAGCTAATAATGTGTCTCCTTTTGATAAATCACCTAATGCTACTAAAGTAGCCGGATCAGCAATTACAATGTTTGCATTTTTAAGACCAATAAATGTAATAAACAATCCAATCCCTGCGCCAACTGCTAACTTTAAGTTTTGTGGGATGGCATCGATAATTTTTTCACGAATACGAGTTAATGTTAGAAGAACTAATACGATACCTGACACTAAAACGCCTGATAACGCGGTTTGCCACGCAATACCCATTCCTAGCACAACTGAATAAGCGAAGAATGCATTAAGTCCCATTCCTGGAGCTAAGGCTACAGGGTATTTCGCAACGACACCCATGATTAATGTACCAAGAGCTGCCGCAAGAGCTGTAGCAACGAACACTGCATTTGCATCCATTCTTAATGCTTCAGGAAAATCCGCAACATCGCTTAATGATAAAATTGATGGGTTAACAAATAAAATATAAGCCATCGATAAGAATGTTGTGATTCCACCAATAATTTCTCGTCTATAAGTAGTTCCAAGCTCATCGAATTGAAAATACTTTTTCATATGATTCCCTCTCCCTTTGATCCGTATCGTCGTAAAAGAACTAAGTAATTTATAGAATAAGTGCACAAAAGCGCTCCAGAGAATGCTCTGAAGCGCTTGACGTTAAGGATAACGATAGAAAAGAAGAATCATAGTTAATAGACTCTCTTCATTATCTGTTATACCTCGTAGTCAAGCTAATTTACGGTAGCCTGGTAGAAACTTTTGGGCCATATCCCCAAGATTATACGACGTATTTCAACAAAATCTTTATTTCGATTTTATTATATGACAATGTACCTAGAGAGTCAACAGAATAAACGAACATTATTTCATTTTTGTTTTTTATCGTTCGTAAATTATTCCCACTCAATTGTTGCTGGCGGTTTACTTGTAATATCATACACAACTCTATTTACGTGACTAACTTCATTCACTATTCTTGTTGAAATGACTTCTAGAACGTCCCAAGGGATGCGAGCCCAGTCTGATGTCATTCCATCAATTGAGGTAACAGCACGGATACCAATTGTGTAATCATATGTTCTTGCATCTCCCATTACTCCGACACTACGGATATCTGGAAGGACGGTAAAGTATTGCCAAATTTCGCGTTCAAGACCGGCTTTTCTAATTTCTTCTCGTAGGATGTAATCTGATTCACGAACAATCTCAAGTTTATCCTCTGTTATTTCACCTAACACGCGAATTCCTAGCCCAGGTCCTGGGAATGGTTGACGCCATACGATTTCATCAGGAATGCCTAACTCCGTGCCTAATGCGCGAACCTCGTCCTTAAATAAAGCATTAAGTGGTTCGATTAATTGAAACTGCATATCTTCTGGCAGTCCACCAACATTGTGATGTGATTTGATGGTCTGGGCAGTTGCTGTTCCACTTTCAATAATATCTGTATAAAGAGTTCCTTGTGCAAGATAATCGATTCCCTCTAGCTTAGCAGCTTCATCATCAAACACATAGATAAACTCATTACCAATGATTTTACGTTTTTGCTCTGGATCACTTACTCCCTTTAGCTTAGATAAGAAGCGGTCCTTCGCATCGATTTTAATGACATTCATATGGAAACCTTCACTAAAGGTCTTCATCACACTTTCAGCTTCTCCCTTACGAAGAAGACCGTGGTCAACGAACATACATGTTAATTGATCGCCGATTGCTTTATGAATCAATACAGCAACAACAGAAGAATCTACGCCCCCACTAAGTGCGCAAAGAACTTTTTTATCACCAACGGTTTGACGGATTTTTTCCATTTCGATTTCTATGAAGTTTTCCATCGACCAGCTCTCTGTACAACCACAAACTCCGAATACAAAGTTTTTCAGAAGATCATTTCCATAGACAGAATGACGTACCTCTGGATGGAACTGAACCCCGTATAAATTACGCTCTGCATCACTCATAGCTGAAATTGGACAAGATGGGCTGACTGCATCGATAGTAAAACCTTCTGGTGTTTCGACAACTAAATCACCATGACTCATCCATACCACTTGTTCACTAGGGATATTGGAAAAAAGAGCAGATTCGTTTTGAACATTAATGGTTGCTTTTCCGTATTCACGATTATGAGCTTTTTCTACTCTGCCACCAAAGTGTTGTGTCATCAGTTGCATTCCGTAGCAAATACCTAATACAGGCACACCTAAATCGAAAATTTTCTCATCACATCTAAATGAGTTTTCATCATAGACACTATTCGGACCACCAGATAAAATGATTCCTTTAGGCTGCATTGCCTTAATTTCTTCTACTGTTAAAGTATGTGGGTGAAGCTCACTATAGACACCAAACTCACGGATTCTTCTTGTTATTAATTGATTGTATTGGCTTCCGAAATCTAAAACAACGACCATTTCTTGAACGTTATTCACAAAATCACCTCGTTATATTTTGTAATATACCCATCTGATATTATGCAAATCAAATTCGCCTTGACGAATTTGCGCCCAGATTTTTTAGGCCCACACGAGGTGGGTCACAAAGACGTTGCCACAGGACGTGGCGCCCTTAGTCTTTGATCCTAAGCTCTAAAACTTACCTTTGAAAATCTGTGGCATCCGCCGGAGGCTTTTTTTTACCTTTATTTAGTATGGTAATAAATAAAGGTAAAAAAATAGAATCCTACCTTAATAAAAGGCAGAATTCTAGTTCACGTACACAAATAGAATAGCTGCCTTCATAGTCAAACCATTTACGGTGGTCTGGTAGAAACTTTCGAACCATATTATCGAGGATATACGAAGGTACTTCTATTGAATTTGTGATAATTTTATCAACCAGGTATCTATTGGTCAAGATGATATCTTTTTAATTAAATTTTCCCATAATTCGACGGACATTGACCATTCCTTATAGGCATTGTCTTTACGATATAAAGCTCGTTCGTAACTTCGTGTTAATTGTTCCATTTCATGCCCTTTGTAAAAACGATCGACTTGGATCGAATATTCCCTCAAAGTTTGCCCGTCTTTTCTCGGGAAGCCGACACGCTCTAATTGCTTTAGCAATGCATGATAGGCTTTAAAATACACCTCTTCATCTTTAGCGTTTTTGTACATCCAAATATATAGGTAAGGCATCCACTTTTTTCGTGTTTTAAATAAGACATATATGATCAAGAAAAGGCTCAATAAGAAAATCAGCACATATTTCCACGAGAAGGCATCACTGAGTTTTTCAAAGATGCTGTTGTCCGTGTCTTCAGAAACAGGTTTTGCCACCGTTTCTTCCGCCTCTTTTTCCTTAGGGAATTCCACTGGTGTTGTTTGTGGTGTCTGACTATTCTCATTTCCAGTAGCCGTTAAATCATAGGAAAATAGATTAGCGTTACTAAATCCATTTGTTGGTTCAAATGGCACCCAACCGAACTCCGGAAAATAAACTTCAACCCAAGAGTGCGCGTTATTGTTGGTAATTTCATATGTGTTTACTTCGACACGCTCACCCTCTGTATAGCCTTTTACCCACCGGGCAGGAATATCAACCGCTCGCAATAAAACGACCATTGAAGTTGAAAAATTATCACAATATCCCATTTTTGTATCAAACAAGAATTGGTCGACATAATCTTCTTCAGGGCCCGGGACCGCGACGTCTTGAGTATCATATGCAAATCCATTTAATTGAAAGTAATTTTCGACCGCCTTTACTTTATCATACCGGTTTGTATGTGAACTTGTGATTTCTACTGCCAGTTCTTTCACACGTTCCGGGAGGTTATCAGGTAATTGCATGTACCTTTCTCTAAAAAGGTCAATCTGTTCAATTCTACCTGGTTCCGTAACCTCTTTTAGGTGGTTAATATAGTATTTCGGATACTCATAACGAAGCGAATAGCGATCCAATTTAACTACATCATTGCCCCTGTAAGTCGAGATTTTTTCAGATAATGTGTTGGCACTAAAATGGATGTCAGGATCAGCCTCTACTGATATCACTCCTAATGGATATACAATATGCGAATATTTTAGATCCATTTGAATTTCAGTTTCGAATTCCTCTACTTCTGTTTTTGCCTCATACCATTTTAATGCTGTATTCTCATCATAGAAAATGTCTTTTTCCGGTTGCCCTGATAATTTCCAGCCCTTTCCGGTGTAGGTATCCTTGGTTTCAACTCGCCAATAATGTCGCTTTTCGGCTTTTGCTGTAAAAACAACCGTATCATCGGCGATAAAGGGTCCACCTAGATTTTGGTCATTCGTACCATAGCCTATTTTCTTTACCCCGTTAATCGAACCATTCGCATTCTCCTGCCCATACCCTTTTAAAAATGGAACCGGGTCTGGCCATTGAGGTGATGCCTTTGGTGAGACATAGCCAATAAATGTAGAAAACAGAATAAAAACAGCTAAAGGAACTGCCCATTTTTTACCGATGCTTACATGCTTCGAAAGCTCCTTATCCTTTAAACGCTCAAATTGCAAGATCCCGAGCATGAAGAATCCGATTAACACGGTCCGAACGATTGCCATTTGGGCATTATATGGGCTGAAAGTATCGATCACCGTGATATAAATGATGGTCAACACGAAAAACAAAAGGATTCTTTTTTGATGAGTAAACCAATAATGAAGTAAATAACTCATTAACCAAAGCAAAATACTAAAGAGAAGCGTCCGAAAAATCGGCGTCATGCCCCACCAATTCGCTTGGAACATGAGCCCAATATTTTTTATAAGATCGGCAACAAGTTCACCTACCCATTCAATATCTAAAAAGTCCTGCTTAAAATAGAGCGAATGAATCATATACACGATTAGAAAAACCTTAATTAGGGCACCAAGTAAAAACGGCACTCTTAAAAATAACAGTAGAAAGCACGCCCCGATAAAAATGACAAACCCTGATGTCTCCTGTGTATCTGTCACGGTTTTAAGTGGTCGCAGCCATTCCCACAATAAAAGAAAGCCAAATACATTTAATAATAGGTTACGAATATCACGTTGTGCTGGAATTTTAGGCTTCATGATTTTCTCACCTCATGGAAAGTATCTGCAAAATGCCCTTCATATACGACTTTCGCAAATATATTATGTTTTCGAATGGCTCCAAGGACGCGAACTTCATCGTGTGTTAGTTGTGTTCCTTTTTCTCTTATTACGAAGATTTGCAGATCTGCATTTCGCATCGAAAATCTGCCAACTAAATGAATCGTATCCTCGCTTAGTTCACTTGTGACAAGCATGAAGGTTACAGGCTGATAGATTTTTTTTATCTCCGACTCCACAATTTGCGAGAAAGGAATAGGACTATCGTCTTTTACCTTTGCTAAGTGGTAATAGATCACTTGTTGCTGGGATTCGCCATCTTTTAAAGGAAAAACTGCTTGGTCCTCCCCAATCGAGATAAATGAAACTTGGGCACCTTTTCTCAAAATGGCCTTTGTAAGGGAGGCTGTAAAGGTCACAATCTGTTCAAAATGATTGGAATTTGTTCGATCCATGAATAAAACAACGTCATGACTTTGCTGCTGCTCGAATTCCTTCGTCATAATATTATTTCGTCTTGCGGATGCCTTCCAATCAATCCATGAAAACCGGTCCCCCGGAGCATACTCTCTTACGCCAACCGCAATTGCTGTATCCCGCTGTAATCTTACATGCGAAGAGGTCATCCCTTGTTCAAACCGGCTCTCAAGCTGTCGGTATACCAAATCTACATACTGTGGATATACTAGAAACTGGTCACGAACCGGTGCAATGGTTTCTTTTTCTATCAGTCCAAACAAATCTCCCGTCTTAATACGGATTCCCTCTAGTACATGTTCTCCCCTTAGGATTGAATCGAATTCGTATTTAAAGGTCAATTCCCTCTTAAACCAAGGAAAAAGAATAACCTTTGACTGTTTGGATTGCTCAAACTTTTTTAATTGTGGCGGCAGAAGCTCCTCAATAATAAGGTACATTAATGGAAAAGGGATCTTTCGATTAATCACAATGGTTGCTTCAAATTTTTCCCCCGCTACATATTCTGTTTGGTTGATTTGACGAACCAGTTTAAAATCCTTAAGAGAATAGATTGATAGAGCAAAAGAATATAACCCGAACGGGATGAAGCTATAAAATAGAAACCAGCTGACAAACCCACCTTGAAACATCGCATATACAAAAGTTGTTACAATGAGAAGGAAGATATTAACAAGCTTACCCGTTTCTTTTAGCTTTCGGAATAGTTTCCTCATCAACGATTCAACGACCTTTGTACAGGAATCGGTGTTCTTTCAATTATCTTCGTTACTACCTTCTCGGTTGTCATTCCTTCAAATCTTGCTTCTGATTTTAAAATGAGTCGATGTGGTAGAACATATGGTGCAAGATATTGAATATCGTCTGGGATCACAAAATCCCTGCCGTGAATCAAGGCATACGCCTGTGCTGCCTTCATTAATGCGATCGAGCCACGTGGACTAGCCCCTAGATAAATCGAACTATGCTCTCTCGTTCGGCTTACTAAATCTACGATATATTCTTTAATGGTTTGGTCAACATAGACCGCTCTTACTTCCTTTTGTAGGTCTATTAACTCTTCAAGCGTAACTACCGCTTCAAGCTGCTCAATGGGCTTAGACTTTTCCGCTCTATTTAAAACCTCGATTTCTTCTTTAACGGACGGATATCCCATTTTCATTTTTAAAAGAAAACGATCAAGCTGCGCTTCTGGAAGTGGATAAGTTCCTTCATATTCAATCGGGTTTTGTGTGGCCATAACAAAGAATGGCTTTGGTAAAGGTCTTGTAACTCCATCAACCGTGATGCTACTTTCTTCCATACCTTCTAGTAAAGCTGATTGCGTCTTCGGAGATGTTCGGTTGATTTCGTCTGCTAATACAATATGACCTATAATTGGTCCAGGTCTGAATTCAAACTGGAGTTCTTTTGGATTATAAATAGACGTTCCAGTTACATCCGATGGTAATAGGTCGGGCGTAAACTGAATTCGTTTAAATTCCGCACTCACGGATTTCGCAAGGGAACGCACCATCATCGTCTTCCCTACACCTGGCACGTCTTCTAGCAAAACATGTCCTTCCGCTAATAATGCAACCAAGCTTAGCGTGGCCACATCTCTTTTTCCGATCATAACTTTTTCGATATTTTCGATAACTCTTCCTAAAACTGAATGTAACGTGTCAAGCTGCGCCATTTTCCGTCCCCCTAAAAACTCGTATCTCTTACAATATATGTAACTATTATACTATTCACACACTAATTATAAAAGTGAATATAGACGATTCCTAAATTCAATAAGCATCGTTCGATAAGTTCTGATTACTGCTTCGGCTAATCAGAAAAAGGCCCAGATTATCAAAATAATCTGAGCCAGAGTTTGCTATTCTATTAAACAAGACTTGAAAGTACATGGACCCGGAGGATGATTCCTACTAGGCGTTGGTCTTCATCGACAACAGCTAACGGAAACTTTGTTTCCAACGCCTTTGGAATTATGTCTTGGATATATTCATCCTTCGAAACTGTGAAAATATCATCTCGAATCACATCGGGCAGTGTCTTCTTTTCCTTGATCCCATCAATGCAATCGTCAATGGTCACAATTCCCTCTAAGCGTCTATGCTTGTTCACGACGAATACACTTGAGATTCCGTTCTTCTGCATTTCTTTTACCGCTACTTGTAAACTGTCCTTTAGCGAAACCAACGCATTCGATTGAATCATAACATGCTCTGCCTGCAAAACCTTAGAGCGGTCGATATCTTTTATAAACTCGGATATATAATCATTCGCAGGAGTCTCGATAATTTCCTCCGGTGTACCGATTTGCTCGACTACCCCGTCCTTCATCACCGCAACACGGTCTCCTAGTTTAAAAGCTTCGTTAATATCGTGTGTAATAAAAATAATCGTTTTTTGAAGTTTGTCCTGCAGTTCTAACAACTCAAGCTGCATTTCTCGACGAATGAGTGGGTCTAGTGCACTAAAAGGTTCATCCATTAGGAGGATATCAGGGTCATTTGCAAGCGCTCGTGCAAGTCCTACGCGCTGCTGCATCCCACCTGATAGCTCTCCTGGATATTTATCCTCGTATCCTTTTAGCCCGACACTTTCTATATTTTTTAACGCTATTTCTCTGCGTTCTTCCTTTGAAACATTTTTGATCTCTAAGCCATATTCCACATTCGCCAAAACCGTTCGGTGACTGAATAACCCGAAGTGCTGAAACACCATGGCAATTTTATCCTGTCTGAACTTCTTCAGCTGGGAAGAGTTATAACGAACAACATCCTCCCCATCTACATAGATAGACCCGAACGTTGGTTTATTTAAAAGGTTAAAACAGCGAATCAATGTCGACTTACCACTTCCGGATAGTCCCATGATGACAAAGATTTCACCTTTCTTGATTTCCATTGATGCATTGTACACACCAACGGTATGATTGGTTTTTTCTAAGATTTCTTTTTTACTCATTCCTTTTTCAACCATTGGAATGACTGACTTTGGTTTTGGACCAAATATTTTGGATACTTTCTCTATTTTAATTTTCGTTTCCATTACTCCGACCCCCTGTGTTTCTGGAATGAACTTGCTACTCCTGATGTCACACGGTCAATAATGATTGCTAGAAACACGATACTGATACCCGCTTCAAATCCAAGTGCCATATCAATACGGTTAATTGCGATCAGAACCTGTTCACCAAGTCCCTTCGCACCAACCATTGATGCAATAACGACCATCGCAAGTGCCATCATGGTTGTTTGGTTGACCCCCGCCATAATCGTTGGAAGTGCTTGTGGCAATTGAACCTTCGTGAGCATCTGCCATCTTGATGAACCGAATGATTGGGCAGATTCAATCACATCTTTATCCACATTGCGAAGTGCTAACTCCGTCAATCGGATAACAGGTGGCAACGCATAAATTAATGTTGCAAATACTGCTGAAACATTTCCTAGACTGAAGAAGAAAATCGCAGGAATTAAATAAACGAAACTTGGCATGGTCTGCATCGCATCCAAAATCGGTCTCATGACAATGGAAAATCCTTTACTAAATGCCATCCACACACCCAGTGGAATCCCGATAATGAGGGATATGAGAACCGATGTTAAGACAATCGCAATCGTGATCATCAATACATCCCATAATCCAAATGTTCCAATTAAAAATATAAAAAAGGCATATAACACGCCAGAAAGAACAGATTTAAAACGCCATCCTAAAAGGAAAATAATAATTAAGAAGAGCCACCATGGAATGAAATTAAGAAATCCACTTATTCCATTGATAGTTTGAGAGGAAATTAGATGTATGAAATCAAAAAACCCTTCGAACGTTGTATCAATCCATTTAATAAATTTTTCTACATACTCACCAATAAATTCCCAACGTATTTCCGGAAAACTACCCATAAGCAGGTTACATAATGTAACCATTCACCTCACTTTTTTTACAAAATCTCTTTTATTAATAAATTTGTAGTAGCTGGCGAACACCAACTACTACAACAACGAGATTACTCTAATGATTTTTTTACTTTTTCAGCGACATCTTCTGAAACCCAAGAAGTCCAAACATCTTCATGCTGCTTCATCCACCACAGAGCAGCCTCTTCGGCAGATGCATCATTTTCATTCATGTATTTAAGAGCTTCTTCGGTTAAGTCGTTGCTCGTTTTATAATTTTTTAGAAACTCTACAACCTCTGGTGCTTGTTCAGGCATGTCCTTGTGAACAGCTACAACAACATCATTTGGCGGGAATTCAGTTCCGTAGTCTTTGTTCCATTGTTCTTCGTTATATTCTGGTTCTTCTAAAAGAGTAAGGTCATATTTTGCCGTTACCCATGTTGGTGACCAGTAATACCCAACCCAGCCTTTTCCCTTTTCATATGCATCAACTAAAGTTGCAACTGCACTTGAATCTGAACCAGGACTAATATAGTTAAACGTATCTCCTAAGCCATATGTGTCAACCTTAACTGACATTGTTTCCCCAACAGCCCATCCAGTTGGAGCTCCTACGATAAGACCTTTACTTGAATCCTCTGGGTCAGGGAATACTTCAGGGTATTTCTTCAAGTCCTCCACTGTTTTTAAATCTGGTGCTAACGGCTCGATTCCTCTTTCTTTGTCCCCTTCAATCACATAAGTTGGAACATATAACCCCTGGCTATTATCATCAAAGTTTGTAGATACTGTTTCAATATCCCCAGCATCTGTCATTTCTTGATAAAGCTCTTTGACATTGTCCGTCCAAACTTCCATATACACATTGATGTCACCTTGACGTAAACCTTCAAGTGTTGCAGCAGTCGAACCCGCTGTTACTTCTGTTTTATAGCCATATCCATCCTCTAGGATTCTTTGTGCAATACTGTTATGGAAGCGAATACTATCCCAACCCGCATCAGCAAGCACAATTTTATCTAATTTTTCTGGTTCTCCATCTCCTGAAGACCCCTCACTACTACATCCAACTAACGCTAGTAGCAAAACGGCTAATAGTATTAATAATTTTCGTTTCATTCATCATTTCTCCCCTTTTTAGTTTAATTTACCAGTAAACAGATATATTTACTGAGTTCAATAGATAAATCAACCTACTAAAAATGAATATTCATTCATTTTTTGATACTACGAATTTCTCCAAACTTTAACAACGATTGCATGATTTGATTAGATTAATAGAAAGGTGACAATTAATTAATCAGTCAGATGAAAAATGCAGGAGACATTTTCAAGGCTACATTTTTCGCAAACTTTGAGGATACTTCTTTTGAACTATTGATCTTGGAGGGAATAAACATTTGTTGGTTTCACAGTGGTGAACCTAAGGGTTATAGTAAAAGTATAGAGGAATAATATAATGAGGACAAACCTGATAATATAGCATATCTCGTGATAAACTAGCATATTTCATGATTTCAAAACCTCAGGTTGCCGAAATTATTTATCCTTCAAAGATCCTCCCATATCCTCTCATATCCTCCAAATATGGTGAAATTTTCAGTTTTTTTATTAAAATATGCGATATGTAGTATTTCGGTAGTACCTTAGTCCCTTATTTAGTTTAAGTATGACTAGACAGATGCCAGTATATATGGAATTCCCCTCAAAAAATAGCAAAAAACCAGATTTGATCATCTGGTTTCCATTTTCCTCTATTTAAAAATTACCTTTTTTTCTTCTGTAAGTATTTTTCGTTGATCACAAGCACTTTTCCATCCTCAGCCGGTCTGTATTTACGAAATTTAAATTTATTTTTTTCAAACAGGATATTTCCAATGATATATATGGGTAGGATGATAACCAAGTTAATTAACATTTGAAGCAATAGGTTTAAATCCCTCTCAAATATATAAATCGTAAATACTGCGTAAAACGCATATGACACCATTAATACAATAAGTACATTACATATATGAAAAGCAATCACACTCGTTTTTTCACGAAACATTCGCTCTAGTTCAAGCTTAAAAAAAAGTGTAATAAACACTGAAATCCCTATTGCAATAAGAGTAACAAAATATGTAAATATAGTTTGCATGTTTGCTAATCCCTCGCCCTCATATCCTTATCATTTTTAAGCCCAAGAGAGATTCGATTACCTACCCTCATTGTAACACATCAACTAATAAAGAGGTTTTAACAACGGAAAAACCTCCGCTTTCTTCATCGAAGAAGGTAGCGGAGGCTTGTTTAAGATGAGAGGGTGTAATCTTTTAGTGTTATGTACCGGCTGTAAGTTGATAGCTGGACTTAATCTATAAAGTCCTATCTGCTATACTTTGCGGCTTAGGCTCGATCGTTGACTGTTTCTAGGGTCCCGTCTTCCATCCTTTTTTCAAAAAAATCCAACACATCTTCAAGCTTCATCCCCATGTTTTTAGCTTTGATGATTAATTCTACCCATTCCTCGTCAAGTTCCACTAGATCGCCCTTATTTGCCGTTTTAATCTTACTCATCCCCTAATACATTTAGTTAGTTTCGTGATTTTGTAATCCATACAGATAGATATCCACTATTTCATTTGCAAGTTGTTGTGGATTTTTTACATCTGTGAATAATTTCGTGATCGTAAGTCTTTCAATAGTCCCCATTAAGCACTCTGCAACGGTTTGCATATCTAAATCTTGGCGAAAGTAGTTATCCTGTTGTTCTGCTAGAAGATTCTCAGTAATATGATTTACAATTACTCGCTTAATTTCCTCCGATTCGCTTGCGATAAAAAATCCTATTTTTGTCAAATTTCGATGGCCGTCAAAGAATTCAAAGATTCCATTTAGACCTCTAGCTATTTTGGAAGAAAGGATGTTTTTATCCAAATTAGATTCAAGTCTGCTACTCTGGGTTAACATAATTAATTTGTTGCGAAATGTATGGACGAGCTCTTGAAAGATAGCTTCTTTACTTGAGAAATATAGATAAAAACTGGGCTGTGTGAGTCCAGCCTTTTTGACAATCGTACTGATCTTCGTTTCATGAAATCCGTGTTCTGCGAATTCTTCTGCTGCAACCATAAGGATTGCCTCTTTGCTTTTGATCCCAACTGACCCCTTCTGTCTCCCACGTTGTCCCATTATAATGCCGCCTTTTGTCTTAATTAAAATTATATTACTCATGAGTATTATCTCTTACAAAATATCACCCGGTCAAGTAGTCTATTACCATTTTTAACCTACAAAAACTGACAAATTACACAAAAAAACTGCCTCCTTGTATTTAGGAAGCAGCCCTTTATGATTGACTTCTTTATCCGCTTTGGTAGATATCCATACTGCGCTATCTAATTTTGCTGTAAAACACTTCACAAAAAAGTCTATAGAAGAAAAGGAAAGGCTTCTCCTATAGACTCATTAAAAAAGTAAATTTTTTTCTACAAAAGTATTGATATCATTATTAGCTTTGTTTACACTTATAAACGGCAAAACACTTGGTCCAACAAGCGTTTTGAGTTGTAGTTTTGGGTCTGTCTTATCGTCCTATTTTCAACTTACCAGGTTAGATTGCTAGGATTAGACACCCGAAGCTTCAACTTCATCCATTTCATCCTCTTCATTTGTTTGTGCTTTTATATAATCAATTGTTACGATCGATTCATCATCTTCATGTTTGATGGTGCAGTTACTATATTCCTTTTTAATATCTGCTACTCGAACGGAATGGCCAATTTCAAATTCAGTGATGTCAATTTCAATATAATCAGGGAGATCATTCGCTTTTGCTGTGATATCCAATTCGTAAAGAAATTGTTTCGCAACTCCTCCAGATTTCTCTCCATTTGAAGTTCCTTTTAAAATGACATTCACTTTTGTATCGATTTCAGTATCCTTATCAACATGAAGAAAATCAACATGAAGAACGTCCTTCGTTACAGGGTTATGTTGGTAATCTCTTAAAATAACATTCTTCGATTTTCCATCAACATTTAGTGAGAAAATGCCATTTCTTCCTGCACCCTTTATTACCCTTCTTAAATCCACGTTGTTAACCGCAATGGATTCCGTTTGAATATCACTTCCATAAACAACAGCAGGGATTTTCCCATCACTTCTCAATTTTTTCAAAGTAGACTTTTTAGTACTATTTCTTTTTTCTGCAACTAGCGTATTCATTTTATTTCCACCTTTCTGATTTTTTCTAAGACATTAGTTTTTATAGAAACTATATTCTAAAAAACATTAGAATTAGTTATATCTCTAGTATATCGAATCTATCATTTTATTTCACATAATTGGCTTACTAAGTAAAGAAATGAGTTCATTGACAATTTATCTATACATTTTCATTCAACTAAAAAAAGGCCTCTCACAAGTTGACTAACTTATGAGAAGCCAATATGACTTTATAAAATTGTCTACCTTTTTCCTTTGTCATAAATTTCACCTAATGCTCTTGGAGCACGATTTGATTTAGAGAAAAAGATTAGCAACAATAACGTTAATACATACGGTAAAATCATGAATAAATCCGTGAAACTACTTGGTAAGGCCATTGACTGCGCAATAAACGATCCCCCAGATTTTGCAAAACCAAATAAAAGACAAGCAGCTAAAGTAGGCAGAATCCGCCAGTTCCCAAAAATTAATGCAGCAATGGCTAAGAATCCATATCCCATATAAATATTTGAGGAAAAATTAGCTGAAATGGAATAGGCAAAACACATGCCGCCTAGGCCAGACAATAGCCCAGATATGAGAACCGCAGAAAACCGAACTTTCGCTACATCTACACCTGCTGCATCGACCGAATGAGGATTTTCTCCGCTCGCTCTTAGACGCATACCAAATTTTGTTTTATATAAAAGATACCAAGCAAAAATGGCAATCACGATGATAATCACTTCGAACGGATACACATTCGTAAAGACCGCACCAAGCACTGGTATATTAGCCAATCCTTCGATCGTAAAGCGTTCTGATACACCTAATCGAAACTTGTCCGAAGCAGATCCAAATACGAGTGCATTTATTTGGGTTGTTAAGAAAGTCGTTAAAGCTAACGCTAGAATATTAATCACAACACCACTAATGACTTGATCAGCCTTAAACTTAATACTTAGGACAGCGTGAATAATAGAAAAAGCCATTCCGCCAATCATTGAAAATAATAACGCCACGTAAAAAAGATTTTGAATATCTGTACCAGAAGCATTTGCGATTAAAACAGCTGATAACGCCCCGATGAATGCCCCGAACCCTTGAAAACCTTCAAGTGCTAGATTAGTAATACCACTCTTTTCACTATATATACCGCCTATTGCAATGATAAAAAGAGGCAGAGCAAAGGATAATCCATCAATAATTATTGTATCCATTATGATTCAATCTCCTTTCGTTCCACTTCTTTTTCCTTCAAACGGCTGACTTTATATTTCATGTATGCACCACATGCACTAAACAATAGGATTAGCCCGATGATAACAGAAGAAATTTCTTGTCTGATACCCGCCTGTGAGCTCATATACGTGCTTCCCTGATCAATGATAGATACTAAAAATGAAGAAAAGATAATACCAATTGGATGAGAGTTTCCTAATAGTGATACAGCAATGGAATCAAAACCGATACTTGATAATACTTTTGGCTGGATGGATGCAAAATAACCTAAATAATAAGTGACACCTGCTAGACCAGCCAAACCTCCCGAAATCATCATAGCTAAGACTGTATTTTTTCCAACATTAATGCCTGCATATTTTGCTGCATTTCGGTTAGACCCTACTGCTTTAATTTCAAAACCGACCACTGTCTTATCTAAGAAAAACTTTATTAAAATAGCGATAATAATGGCTAACAGAAAGCCTAATGGAATATCCATTTTCAAGTTAGCTATATCAACATTAACTAATGTCAGTCTTGCTTCATCTGAAATATATTTGGATTGTCTTGAAATAGGATCGACATAATACATTTGAATAAAAAAGCTTATGACGTACTGAGCAATATAATTTAACATAATCGTAGTTACAACTTCATTTATATTAAACCTATATTTTAGCCACCCTACTAATCCTCCCATTAATCCTCCAGCAACAATTCCGATTACTAACACAAGCGGCTTTGCAATGATCGCATCTAAACCGCTGTAACCAACGATAATTGTCGCTAGAAAACCAGAGACAAGCATTTGACCGGAAACCCCAATATTAAATAGCCCCGCTCTAAAAGCAACTGCAACCGCTAAGCTGGCAAACACAAGTGGCGTCATCGCGTTTAGCAAACTTAAAAAGTCAGTTAACATGCTCTTATAGCCTGCATAGGAAGGCTTTGGCATGATCCCTGCCCCTTGAAGTAAGTTGTAAAATGCTTGTAATGGATTTTTGCCAATTAAAAGGATAACAATCGCCGCAGCAATAAAGCTTATTAGTATGGAGACTAACGGAATTGAGATAGGTTGCCATTTCTCATTACTTATAGGTCGTAAAAGACGATAACTTATGTTGTTTTTCTTTTTATCTTTACTCATGCTTTGCCCCCATCATATATTCGCCGACTTCATTCGTCGTTAATGATTCACTACTAGCAATCTTTTGAAGTTGGCCATTATATATAACTCCTATGGTATCCGCTACATTCATAATTTCATCTAATTCTAATGAAACAAGTAAGATCGCTTTTCCTTGATCGCGTTGTTGAATGATCATTTTATGGATGTTCTCAATCGCTCCAATATCTACTCCTCGTGTTGGCTGAACGAAAATCATGAGTGGCGATTGTAATTCGATTTCGCGAGCAATAATTGCTTTTTGCTGATTACCGCCACTCATCGAACGAACTTGGGTCTTATTGCCTTGGCCACTCCGAATATCAAATTTATCAATCAACTGACTACCAAATTGCTCAAATTCCTCCGTTTTCAAGATTCCTTTACTAGCAAATGGCTCCCTATAGTACTGCTTTAATGCTAGATTGGTTGATAATTCAAAATCCAACACCAGTCCAAAGCTTTGTCTATCTTCAGGTATATAGGAGATTCCAGCTTCTGTCCTATTTCTTATCGTTTCGTTTGTAATGTCCTTACCTTCAAGGAATATTTTCCCGCTGCTAACCTTTGTTAATCCAGCAATGGCGTCCGCGATTTCAACCTGTCCATTATCTGCGACTCCCGCAATAGCAAAGATTTCGCCACCGTGTATGGTAAAGGAAACATCTTTCACGACTTCAAATCCATCTTCATTTTTAATGGTTAGATGTTCGACCTTTAATACTTCTTCTCTAAACTGAGCAGGTGCTTTTTCAGATTCAAAGCTTACCTCTCTACCGACCATTAATTGAGCCATAAGATTAACCGATGTTGTCTTTACATCCAACACATCAATTAATTTACCTTTGTTCAATACCGCACATCGATCGGCCACTTTTTTAATTTCATCTAATTTATGAGTGATTAAGATAATCGTTTTTCCAGCATTTCGAAGACCTTCGATAATACCGAGTAGGAATTCAATTTCTTGTGGCGTTAGGACTGCAGTTGGTTCATCAAAAATAAGGATTTCCGCTTCACGATAAAGCACCTTTAGAATTTCCACCCGTTGCTGCATGGAGACAGTAAGATCGGCAATCTTTTTCGTAGGATCCACTTCTAAGCCAAAGTTTTTAGACAGTTCTTCAATTTTACGATTGGCATTTCGAATATCTACGTATGGAAAGAGCCCTGCAAATTTTTTAATTGGCTCAACCCCAAGGATAATATTTTCGGTAATCGTATAATCAGAGACCAACTTAAAATGCTGATGCACCATACCGATGTTAAGCTTTGCCGCATGGTTAGGTGAGCTAATTTGCACTTTTTCTCCACGAATAAAGATTTCTCCTTCATCAGGCTCGTACATACCACCTAAAATACTCATCAATGTTGATTTACCTGCACCATTTTCTCCAAGTAAAGCAAAAATTTCTCCTTTTTTAATACCAATGGATACATCATCATTCGCCACTATTCCAGGAAATCGTTTGGTTATATGTTTCATTTCTACAATATAATCAGACATCGTTCTTCTCCTTTATCACAATAATAGGAAATAAAAGAAGTTCATCATTGCCTATGATGAGGAAATGATAAACTTCTCATGATTCACTTCGTTATTGTGCTCTTTTTAATCTTATAGCCCTGGAAACTCTTCTGGAGTATGATCATTGAAATTAGATGCCGGTACGATTGTACCTTCTTTTACTAATTCGTAAGCTTCATTCATTTTGCTTAGTGTATCCTCTGATAATTGGTGACGGCCTTCTTCTTTAATAAAACCAGTTGATTCTGTATCTGCATAAAGAACGACATTTCCACCTTTAAAAGTTCCATCTTCAACAGTATTTAATGTCTTTTCAATATTCATAGCCATGAATTTTACAGCAGATGTTAATACGATGTTTTCAGAACCATTTACACCATCATCAAATTGGTCAACGTCCACACCAATTACTTTTACATCGCCTTCAGCTTCCTTAACTGCTGTGAATACACCATTACCTGTACCACCTGCAGCAACAAAGATGATATCTACACCTTGTTTAATTAACGCATTTCCAATCACTTTACCAGTTGCTTCATCTGCAAAAGATCCTGCGTAGTTACCACCAACATCAGCACCTGTTACATCTGTTCCTGCATAACCTGATAATTCAACCATTTCAACACTTTTTCCATAAACCTTATTTACATAATTTACACCTGATTCAAAGCCAAATTGATAATTTACATTTGACGGATAAGCAATACCATTTACTACCGCAATTTTATTTGTTTTTGTTTCAAGTGCTGCAGCCATTCCTGCAAAAAATCCACTTTCTTGTTCAGCGAAATTCATCGCATAGATATTATCGAAATCTGTTTGGTCACCTACAGGTGCAGGCTCAGAGTCATTTAAAATAAAAATTTTATCAGGGTTTTCTACAGCAATACTTGAAACACCAGCAAATTGAAACCCAGGTGTTACAATCACATCATAATCTGCCACAATATCAGCAACAGCTTGTACAGCTGCAGCAGGGTCACCTGTTTCTTCCTTAACAGCTTTTACCGTTGCTGTTGGATGTTTATCAATAAAACTTAAAATTCCATTATAGTTATCTTCATTAAAACTACCATCATCCACGCCTGAAGGGCTTGTTACAATCGCAATTTTTAATCCTTCTTCACCGTTTTCCGACTTAGCTCCATTTTCATTAGCTGAGTCACTTCCGCATGCTGCCATAACCGCAGTCATTAAAGCAATAAATAATATCATTACGATTTTCTTTGTATTTTTCATCGAATTGATCCTCCTGTAAGTCATGTTGTATTACTTCTGTAAAAATTAAAAAGCACCGAGTTATACCGGTGCTTGACTTGTAGGAAGGTAAATAACAGAAATAAAGCAATCGCTTATTTCCATTAATATATACGCAACCTCGTAGTCAAGCTATTTATGGTAGCTTGGTAGAAACTTTCGGGCCATATCCCCAATATTATACGAGAATAATATTTAATTTTTACTCACTCATAGTAACATCGATAATTATACCTGTCAACAAAAAGCGGATATTTTTCCTCAATTAATAATTAACGTTCGGAATTGGGAGGGTTTTCACAGAATAACAACGATAATAACTTGGAAAATAAAGGCGAAATTCCTGTGTAACACTAGTGTTCGTCAAATGCGCGAATGCCGTGTTCCTATCAGAATGAAATGTTTCAATCCTGTAATAAATATTAAAAAAGACCGCGTACTGTTTATTTTTCATGAGATTAACTTTATAATGCACACTAGGTAATTTTTTTGGAAAAAATTATACTTCTAGCTTAAGGAAGGAGATCGATTATGAAAAAAATGATGTTTACATTAGTAACCGGTCTAATGGCCGTTGTTTTAGCAGCGTGCGGAGGAAATGATGAAAGTAAAGAAACAAATGCAAAAACAGCGGAAACCGTTCAGCAGGAGGAACAACAAAAGCAAATAGAAGAAGTGCAAAAGAAATTAGAAGCACAGCAAATAGATGAAAAGAAAACTGTTGCCATCGTGAATGATCAAAAGATCTTAGGAAGTGACTATAATAGCGCATTAGCATCTGTTCAAGGATTCATGCAGCAAATGGGACAAGATCCAACTTCTAAAGAAGCTGCAGAACAAGCTAAAAACCAAACAATTGACAGCTTAATCGGACAAACTCTTCTTCTTCAAGAAGCTGATAAAAAAAACTATAAAGCTACAGAGGAAGAAATTACTAAGCAGCTAGACGAAATAAAAAAACAGTTTAAAACAGAAGAAGAATTCGAAGCCGCTCTTAAAAAGTCCGGCATGGATATGAAAACATTTGAAACTCAAATAGCTGACGATATTAAACTTAAACAGTACGTGGAAAAAGAAGTGCCAGCTGGTGAAATAACCGATGAAGAAATTCAAAAAATGTATGATCAATTTGCAGAACAAGGAAAGAGTACAGGACAAGAAGTTCCAAAACTCGAAGACGTAAAACCACAAATCGAACAATCTCTTCACCAACAAAAACAGCAAGAAAAACTCGCTCAACAGGTTGAAGAGTTAAAGAAAAACGCAAAGATTGATATTAAAATTTAAGATAGTACACACAAAAACAAACAGCTCAAGGGGCTACTGACATATGCCCCTTCAAACAAAAAAGAAGATGACTCTCTACAAAATGTAGGATTCATCTTCTTTTTTGTTGCATTAAAAACGCATTCTGAATATTTTATTGGTAAGTGGATATAGAAATTTAACTCCTTTTTTTGTTAGCATATCTCCTACAATATGCGAAAAATAAGCTATTGTGGAAATAAGAGCCAAACTTTCCACCCCAGTGCTAACTTGTAACAGATAGGACATATACCACCAATAGGCCAGTGCCCAAATCGTATGCGTTAGTCCTCGGTGTGGAAACCAACCTGCGCCCCCTAAGTATAAGGCAAACATAACCAACCACCACAACTCACTTGTAAATGCATAGTATAGAAGGAATAAACTTAAGAGGCTCATTAGAATGTTTTTTAATGTTTCCTGACTCTTCAGCGAAAGACCTATAATGACTGCTCCCCAACCAAAAAGTAGAAGTTTATTTTGCTCTGTAAACCATTTTTCGTCTAGAAAAGACAAGTCCTTTACTTCTAAAAAGTATGTAACCAAAGCCAGGACCATTAATGCCACTCCGACAAATGCCCCTACTTTTTTAATTAGTTTAGCCGTCTTCGTTACACGTTTGTTCAATAGATTATTTCCGTCTAAATCAGGAGCAAGCGAAGCTAATCCTGATGCAACTATAAGGACAGGCATCGCTTCAAGTGATTGGCTAACAGACGCAACCGCTCCTATACCTAACCCTATTGTTAAATGAGTACGACCTTTCATGCTGCCACCTCTTTGTTGTTTTGTCTATTTTTCTATCAGAAGTTATCCAAAAATCAAATTATAGCACAAAAAAACATGCCCTACTTTTGAGATTTGATTGTTGTTAAGTTTGTTGGCATCTCATTCGGAGTTAAATCCGGATTTGCCAATTGATGTCAATTACTCCAGAGCTTTACCTGACATGGATTCTTAATACGAAATCTCTGATACTAGGGCCGTCACAAAGTATTTATCCTTACATAAGATGGCTTATAAGTAGAACAGAATGGGAGGAAAAAAATGTGCCTTCAGTCATCAATTTAGGAATATTCAATGTCAATTCTCCCCAGCCAAGCTCAGTCGTGCAAGTTGGTGAATTAGTTGTTAATGGTATGGATGCCAACAGAAAACAAAATCTAAACCTTGCTGGTATGTATGGTATCGGCAATGCCAACATTGGAAATCTTAATACTATTACAGATAGCTTTGAAGGAATGGACGGAGTAATCTTTGATCAGGATATTAAACCTAATTTTGGAGGAAATGTCTAAGCTGTTTAACATATAGATTTATTCATCGAATCTAAAAAACAACAAACCCTTTTATTAACCAAGGGTTTGTTGTTTTTTTGTATGGTTCTGAGGGGTTTGGTTTCCCTCTTGTGCTTGTTGTTTTTTTGATGTCGGACTTTGCTCGTATTTTGATAGCGATGCTTTCATATGAGCCAGGTTATTTTTATCACCATGAATATTTCCAAGTCCCTGGTTATGCTGTTTACTATTTTGAAAGTCTTCAATAAAATTGTTACCAATGCTAAAGCACGAAGCACTTTCAATTACGCCAATTTTAATCGTTCCAATCTTGAAGGTTGGAGATAAAATAGCTGATTCCATTACTTTATTCCTCCTCCCATTCTAGATTATCCTTAACCCATTCATTGTTTATCACTGTATTTTCCTTTCCGGATAAGTCTCCAACGATTTCAGTAATCACTTTATTTGAACGAAATTTTTTATGTGTATTCTCTTCACCTATAAAAAAACCTGAAGAATCACCGAGACTCGTTATTGTAATGTCCCCCAACTTTAAATTGAGCATTTTATCCGTTTCTCCTTTAATTTAATTGTTATTTGGCATTTATTGCACGACAGCCATTTGATTCGTATAGCGGCTATTGCCCACTTTTCTTATGTAAGATATTCATATTTCTAATGGAATGTCACTCTCTTTTTTTCGGATCATATCAACAATCTAATTCCTTAAACATACAGTACAATAAACGAATTAGAAAATTGTTCAAACGTGGTGAACCTTAGATGATAAACTCCAAACATATTAACTTTACTGGAGATATACATGTACAAACGATGCAAAGGCAGTCAGGTATATTTATTGGAGAGCGGAACTCAGCGATCGGCTGGAGTGCCCATGGAAAAGAGAATCGAGTGATTGGAAGTATTAGTGGTCAGTCTAATCTGCTCCTTCACAATACGTTGATTTTAAATGATCCTGATATTGTGGATACCCCCATTGATGACCGTGACATCAATTTGCACGTTGAACAGCCAAATGACAATCATACAACAAATCTTACCCTTGAAAGTGTAAACGTTAATGCAATGACGAATAATAACTCCTTAAGTATTGGGAAGGGATATGTAAATGGAATAGATGCTAATAACAAATTTAATTATTCGATAGGTAATCTATATGGGCATGAAAATCAGATTAGACATAATGTAAATTACGTAGATGACCAAGATGTAGTGGATGGAGTTATTGATGACCGAGACATTAAAATTACAAATATTGAAAATGATGAATCTATGTGCTGATCATTGAAGGTTGCAAATCATTCATCTAAGGATGGTTTCGGAAGCGATAACCCTTAGAGGTTTTCACCATCTCTTCCTTGGGGGCGGATGTTTCTGATAAAGATTCTTTTTTCAACAAATTACTATTCACTTTTAGATCAAGTGATTCAGACAAATCACCCTTACTCATAATGTTGTTTCCTATCATCAACTTTCCGCTTAACTCGTCAATATCAAGATTATCTAACTGAAAGGTAAGGTTTTCCAAATGATCAATTTGAACATGATCAATCTGTATTGTTTTTGCTTCACTCGCCTTGTCTTTCTGTTCTAATAACTCAATAATTCGATCTAATTTTGTTAATAACAGAGGGTTTATTTGTTTTTCTTTTTGTTTTTTTATAAAAGAAAAGTATTTAAACATAATTTCCCCCCTATATGTAAATGGATTTGACGATAATGACATCTATACTTGCCTTTAGCAATGTTATTATATTTATACAAACTTTATGCGTAGACATTTGCAGTTAGTATATAAATCCAAGGAGATTCGTAAAGTTCTAATTATCATTCAGAATTGGAAAAAGGCCTCTCTCCAATTCAGTGAATTGATGAAAGGCCTTCTTAATTAATAGTGATTTTACTGAAGCCTTATGACCAATTAAATAACTACGGTTTGATGAAAGTCGCTCTAACTCTTGATACTTCAGGAGTTTAGAGTTTCTATTACATCATACTGCCTGTAAGGTGAGAGTGTGTAATATCTTTAACGATGTGTGTTAAAAGTTCAAATATCTAGATTTCCATAAATTATGGTGTAACATCATTAACGGGAATTTACCGTTTTTCATTTGATTACGTTAGCAAAATGTTAGCATTGTATCGATGACTATTTCCTTAACATTAATAAACTGTATTACCTCCCATACAAGATTTTGAAGCAACAGCATAAATGCAATTTCCAATTTGTATAGAAAGAAGCTTTATTTGTAGTTTAGATTTCTCTTTAAATTACCTTTTACAAATCAGGCTCATCATCAACTGTTTCAGATTATGAGTTTCCGAATCAACCAATTACAAAAGACCGGCTGAAAAATGAATTAAAATTGGTAAGTAAAATGGGTTAACAATTTTAAAGCACGAATAAATTCTATTTAAAAAAGGGTCAACCATTAGGTTAAACTTTTAATACGAACGCACCCGTTTGTTTAACAATATTTCACAAACTTATTTCAAACCTGTTATCCTAATTACAAGGACAAACCAGAGTGGCAACAATATCTATAATAGATATTAGGTGAATTTTTTATGGCAATTTATACATTAATCATTCCACATTACACTACCATCATTTGAATAGTGTCAGAATCACCGCTCAATAATAATTATTCTTCTTCTCGTAACAGAAGGGCTTCCTTCGCCATAACCGCTAGTTCAATTGTTTCAAGGGTTTTGCAATAATTATTTAAAATCTCTCCATTCAAACTGACTTCTTTATGAATATAATCCAGAACATGCCAATCCTCAAACCAATCTCCGCTCTTCTCATCTTCATGAGGGGTATTTGGCCAGGCGTATTTTAATTGCGGGCTGTACAGCCGCTCGGCACCCTTTCTCAATACGCAATTCTTGACCCGCGGCTTATAAAGGGATCGAGGAAAAGATTCATTTACATCATTAAACAAATTAGGCCAATAATCTTTCCGTGAGCCCGTGTGAGGGTGTTCATGCGCCCATTTCAAGACCCCCGCCAGAATCTTTTCACGCTGAAAAAGAAGGGAATACAATTTTTTTCCGAATAAAATTCTTTCGTGGAGCGAAGTGAAATACCGTGAGGTGGAGCCGACAAGTGACGTTTTCTCCCTTTTTTCCCCTGGACTGTATGGAAAAAGAATATTATTGAGTCGCAAAAAATCATACATTTTAAAGCTGACCGTACCTGTTACGGTTTTTTTGAAATGATTATTTTGAATCAATCTTTTTTCCAAATAGCTTTGTTCATTTATCACCATCGCAATCGCCAATGTATAGCTATCTCCACTTTGCCAAAAATATCGCCACATCGTTTCCATGAAGGTGGAAATGTGAAAAAAAGGTAAAAGATGGAACATTTCTTTGTTACCCTTCACACTAAGGTCATAAACTAAAAATTGAGGAAACGCATCTTGAAAAATCAACCAACTGCCGCGTTCCAAAAAGGAAAAAAAAGCTTTCTGATCTCTTTCAGGTAAAAGTTTTGTCAGCAATTGCCCTTTTAAATCAGTCATGTTCCATCCGACGTTTCGCGATACCATATGTCCAAGAAGGGCCCAATGTATTTCAGGGTGCTGCAGGTAAAACTGAAAATAAGCTTGCGTCCGTGTTACATTATTTTGGTTAAATTGTCTCGTTTGTTCTCTTATAAGGTGAATATATTGTTTATCATTTTCTGATAAACAGGGCAGTAGGCCAAAAGATTTCTTTTTCGTCTTTTTTTTTAATTCTTTTTTTACATCTGAGAAAGAGTTCAGCAACAACGGCATCATCCTTTTTGAGTGTATCAGTCATCCCGTCAAAGGAATGCATATTCATTTTGTTCACGGAATATGAATACAAAAATGAATATTTGGGAGAGGATGGGTAATATGAGGCATCGGGTATATAAGGAAATTAACAGAATCGCTAATCAGGTGGTCCAGGATCAATCAGAGGACGGAGCCTGGCGTTATCCTTTCGAGATCGGGATTGCAACAGACTGCAGTATGATTATCTTATTACGGACATTGGAGATAAATGATGAGGAGTTCATAAAAGAATTGGTGAAACGTATCGCCGGAAAACAGCAGAAAGATGGATCTTGGAAGCTATTTCATGATGAAGAAAAAGGGAATCTGACATCCACCGTGGAAGCTTATTATGCTCTTCTTTATTCTGGTTACCGGGATCAAAAAGACCAGGAAATCCAGGCAGCAAGAAGGTTTATAGAGGCCAACGGAGGGGCCACGGAAGTCCATATGTTTTTGAAAATCATCTTGGCCATAACAGGACAATGTGCGTGGCCGCACTTCCCCATTAATATCGAAGTGATGCTTTTACCAGACTCCTTTCCCATCAATCTTTTTGACCTCTCCGTGTACGGAAGAGCGAACATTATCCCTTTTTTAATTCTCGCCAATACGAATTTTCGTAAGAGAACGCCTCGATCGCCCAATCTCTCCGATTTGTTTCAAAAAAAAGATGTTCGTTTTTTTACAGAGGATCAAGCTGATGAGGCCCGCTCGGTTATTAAGTTGATTAAACACGGTATTAAAGGTCTGAAATCCCATGTAAATCTTCGCGAATTGGCGTTATATCGTGCTGAAAAATATATGCTGGACCGAATCGAACCGGACGGCACCTATTTAAATTATTTCAGCACGACATCTCTCATGATTTATGCCTTACTTGCGAGGGTGTATCCAACTACACATCCGGTGATTACTCGTGCCGTGAAAGGTTTAAAAGCGATGACCTGCCGGATTGACGAAGATCTTCACTGCCAGTACACGACGGCTTCGGTATGGAATACGGCTTTAATCAATTATGCTCTGCAAGAATCCGGAGTTCCCTATTCGTCCACCTCGATTCAAATGGCAAATCATTACATTCTCTCTCGTCAGCATCTCAAATACGGGGATTGGGTCATTCATGAACCAAACCTGTTACCAGGAGGTTGGGGGTTTGCGGACATGAACACGATCCACCCAGATATTGACGATACAACAGCAGCACTGAGGGCGATACGTACTTTGGCCAAAGAGCAAGTAGATTGCCGGCAGGCATGGGATCGTGGAGTAAACTGGCTCATTTCCATGCAAAACAAGGACGGAGGTTGGGCGGCATTCGAAAAGAATGTGGACAAGAAAGTGCTGAATTTGTTACCGATAGAGGGTGGAAAAGATTTGTTGATTGATCCGTCGACGGTTGATTTAACGGGAAGGACTTTAGAGTTCTTCGGAAACTATACCCATTTGGACCTTCACCATCCCATGGTGAAACGTGGGATTCGTTGGCTGTTGCGGCATCAAAATTCCGATGGTTCCTGGGTGGGACGTTGGGGCGTGTATATTTATGGCACATGGGCGGCCGTAACGGGAATGGTTGCAGTTGGGGTTTCCCCGAATCATCCAGCTATTCAAAAGGCTCTAAATTGGTTGCGGAAAATTCAGAATCCCGACGGTGGTTGGGGAGAATCCTGTAAAAGTGATATTAAAAATTGTTATGTGCCGTTGGGCGAAAGTACCCGCACTCATACTGCTTGGGCCCTTGACACACTCATCTCGGCCGCAACTGGAGTTACGCCTGATATTGAAAATGGTGTAGCATTTCTAGTGGATAAGAAAGAAAAAGATTGGACGGCGACCTACCCAAAAGGAAGAGGAATGGCAGGGTCCTTTTATCTCAATTATCATTGTTATGAATATGTTTTTCCTTTGATCTCCCTAGCCCATTATCAAAAATTAGTTGGTGGGCAACTCCTAACGGGGTTGTCACACGAAAACTTCATTTAAGGATTTGTCTATTCATAAAATCAATTGAGTGACCTTTGGCATACTTTTATAACCTATCCCATAAAATGAACAAACCACAACAGACGGTAGTCTTTGAGAAATACAAAATCTTACCAATTAAAAGGAGGCAGACAAAAGATGCTAGGGGCTCTTCATCAATTTTTGGATCTTAAAACATTAATTTGGTTGTTTCCCATCATTTTTATTTTCCATGACTTAGAAGAGATCATAACCATTGAATCTTCTATGGCTTCAAACAAAGACAACTATCCGAAAACTAACTTCGTCGAACTAACATTCAAAATGAGGAAGAAACTGGGTTCGACCGCTGCCCAGCTTGCTGTTTCGGCTACATGGATTTTACTGATTATCTCATTCACTGCAGTCATGACCGCTCATTTTTCGTCTACCAGAGGGGATTTTCTTTTATTTACAGCCATTCTTAATTTATTTGTTTTGCAGGCCTTCATGCATATTGTTCAAACCATCATTTTCAGGGCCTACACGCCTGGCATCATAACTTCACTGTTCCTCCTTACACCTTACTGCTTCGTTACATATTATTTTTTAGTCGAATATGGACTGATGGACTGGCATTTGTTATTCACAAGTCTCCCGGTTAGTCTGATCTTGATCCTGGTTTTTCTAGTTGGCAATCTTTTAGGCCGTTATTTTATTCGATAACTAGCCCCAGACTCTTTTATAAAGTCTCTTGACCTTTTCATACTGCTTGTGGAAGGATGATTTTTCGAAAAGTATTGACTCAAGGACTGATGGGTGAACTGCCCCTTGTCAAGTAGACATTGGAAATAACAAAAAGGTACTTAAAAGGCTTTAGCTCTATATTCCGTAGGGCTAAGGCCGTTTAGTCGTTTTTGATATCTTTCATGATTCTCTAGAAATGTATATACTCATTTATAGCTATAGACAATTCTTCAAATGTCTTATATTTACATAAATAGTCATTCTCGCATTTGAGTGTTCCCCAAAAGGAGTCATTGGTCCATTATCTATACATCTTCAGTCGTATTTTTAAACCGTCTGTCATCCAAAAAATCTTGAAAAGCAAATTTTAACAACACAAAAAACCACTCCCTTATTTTTTATAGGAAGTGGTTTTGCTATTGAAAATAATTATTTACATGACTGCTTCACAAAACGGCCGAAAATAGCTTTTTCTATTTCTCAGATGTTTGGGCTTAAAAGCCTTACATCATGCCGCCCCTAAGGTGAGAGTGTGTAATATCTTTAACGATTAGTGAAGAAAGTGCGGTATATTAAGGTTTTTGACAAACCCCACTGTAACATCTTTAACGAGAATTTACCGTTTTTTATGAGATTGCGTTAGCAAAATGTTAGCATTTTTAGACAGATTGTCTGTATCAGTAATGTTTCTAAGGAAGCCCCAGGTATCAATAATTGCAATTGCTAACACCTAAATAATTCCCTTTACCCTATAAAAAATAGTTAAAGTTCCTACCACTTTATTTTAAATCAGTAGAGAGTATCCACTCCTGACGCTCTAGACCAGGAATCACATCATTAAGTATTAAAACTCCTTCTTCTGAAATTTCGAGAGCTTTGCCGTTATGAACAGTAGTGATTGTCACAGTTCCATTATTATTTTTGGTAATAACCCAGCGCTGATTATTATAGCCTAGATAGTTGTACAGTTGTATTTTGTTTTGCCCTGTATCCAAATCAAGCGCTTTGCTACCTTCTGTACGAATTGAATAAGAACCATGCTCATCACCAGTTGGAACCAATGTCCAATTTGTAGCATTAACTGAATCTGTAATAGTTACTGGCTCACCGTTCTGAGACTTAGCTGTATAAATTGCTTGACCTGTTGCTTTATTCGTAAAGCTTGTAGTGGTTAAGTTTGCTTCTAACACATTGCTAACATTCACATTCTGATAAGAAGCTTTACCTCCAAAAACATTTACGCCGAAATGACCTTCCGCAAAGGAGCCATCCTGTACATCCACGATTTTTTGGCCATCCACATAAATCTGGATGCGAGGTCCTTTTGCTTCAATTTTCACCTTGTAAGTCTTTCCAGGTTGAATAAATGCAGGAACCTTTGCAATGACCATACGCTCCTCAAAGGAACCGTCAATCTTGTAAAACAGACGAAAAGCTTTCATATTCGGATCAAGATTAAAGTAATAGCCACTTCTTCCATCTTCGCTAGCTCGGAATAAAATAGATCCTGCTCCTCCAGATTCACCAAGCATCATCTCTGCTTCATACGTAAAATCTCCGCCAGTTTCCTGTGCCATATAATTTGCATCACTTGTATGACTACCACTGATTCCATTCTCGGTAATTGTCCAATTGACAGAAGTAAGATCTGATTTCCAACCAGTCAGATTAGTATAGAATTTACCTGCATGCACTCTTACAATTACACTTTCTGAAGACTTTTCATTTGGTGTAGAGGCAGAAATAATCGCCTCTCCTTTACCTAGTGCTTCCAGTAATACTTTCGAATTATCTGAGGACACAACCTTCACTACATTTGAATTATTTGACTTCCATATAATGGGCTGAGTTCCCTTTCCGTTTCCATTTTTCACGGAAGCAAATAATGTTAACGTATCACCAATATTCAACTCTCTTTGATTTGTATCCATTACAATTCGAGTTTCCTTTTCACCGTTTTGGTTCCAAGTGTTTACAAGAGAGTGTACTTTTAATGAAACAACCTTCACTTCCCCACCTTTTGTGTAGAAGTTCATACTACGACTTGAAGGATCCGGGAAGATCACATCAGAAAAGACAACCTTTCCATCATTTGCAAAGACTTCAATAGACGAATCATCTACAAAGATATTTAATTTGATTCGCTTATTTTCTGGTATTAAAGGAGCTTCATGTAAAGTGGAAAATAGCCTTGAAAAATCAGTTTCTCCTGACTCAGCACGATCTACAAATATTTGATGTTCTTCAGTCCTATATCCAACCACCGTTTTTTGGTTAGAACCTTCACGAACTTTAAAACCAAATTCGGTTATGGTACTTGTAGGGGGAATTTCAACTTCTGCTTCTATTTCATACGCACCTTCAGAGATTCCCTTCAACAAGTTTGCAGAATTATTCGGGTTTATTACCTTGTTCTGTGTCTGGAAAATGGTACTTCTGATTGATTGTAATTCCTTAATAGGAGCTTGTGCCAGTCTTATCCCATCATCTGTCTTTACCAATCTTACTTCTCTAGGAATCGTCAGCTCACCCTTCCAGCCCGTAGTTGGAAAAGCGAAAGGATAATCCCAGTTGGTCATCCATGCCAGCATAACACGGCGGTTATCAGGCATATTTGAGAAGGACATTGATGCATAAAACTCCTTACCATAATCTGTTTTTAATACTTTACCTACTGGATTTTCATTTACAAATTTACCATCGGCAGTTAAATGCCCTACAAAATACTCCGCATCAGAACCTTGTGTCTTCGGATTCGCGCCTGTACTAATCATCAAAACCCATTTTTTCTCTTCTGTACCTTCTACCTGGAGTTCAAAAAGGTCAGGGACTTCCCATACACCGCCACGAACATAATCACCATATCCAAAATTATCTGTATGCTTCCAATCAATTAGATTAGATGAAGTATAAAAGCGAATATGGTCTCCACCAGAAACAACCATGACCCATCGGTTGTTTTCCTCATCTCGAACTACCTTAGGATCGCGGAAATCCCATCCACCCGGATCTTCTCCATTCTTACCCGGATTCTCTATCACAATTGGATGTTCGGTTGAATATTTCCAAGTACGCCCATGATCAGTACTGAAGGCAAGGCCTATACGCTGGTTACCATTATGTCTATCTGGATTAAAGGAAGTATAGTAGGCAATAAGCCCTTTACCTCCTGAATTGGTAAACAATCCTGAATCATTATTAAGATCTGCTACAGCAGAACCAGACCAAACATGCCCGTGCTCATTCCACGGTAAAGCAATAGGGAGGCGTTTCCAATTTACTAAGTCTTTACTTACAGCATGAGCCCAAGTTCCCCCATCTTGATGGAACAAATGATACTCACCTTCGTAATAGACTAGACCATTTGGATCACTTACAGAGCCACGAGCTGGAGTATAATGATAGTCAGGTCTATACTTTTCATTGTAATAGTTGGATAGAGGTACAAGATAAACGTCTTTGAAACTAGCAGATCCTGATGTTACAGTGAATCCTACAAAGCCAGACTTGTAATCATCATCTGTCATTTTAATAGCTGCATCAGAAAAGCCATCAACATATAGTTCTATTTGTTCCCCATTTGCTATAATTTCAAGATGGTGTTTTGTACCTGCTTGGGTTTTATAGGTTCGTTCAGATGTTTTGAGCACTGTACCGTCAACCTTTTTCAATTGGGCTCTAACTTTATTACCTTCTTTAATGAGTGTAGCCAAATAACCAGTTGTTCCTTGTTCATTTGTACGAAATGCTAGACTTGCTTCCGATTGATTTTGATCAAAAGATATATTCCCTTCCAGAACAAAATCACTTGCGCCTTTACTGAAAATTTGCTTAGCTTTTATTTCATTATCGGCAATTCCCCTTAGGCCACTGATAGATGGCTCCCAATTTCCTTCTTTATATTGAGATGTTCCAAGATTTGTTGCAAGTTCGCTAACTTTTATATTTTGGAACAAGGCCGATCCGTCCCATACGTTAAGACCAAGAAACCCCTTCCCATACAAATCAATATCTACATCAATAACAGGAGTGTATCTATTCTCCCAATAAACCTTGATATTATCATCTACCACCTTAATCTTCAGATGATAGATTTCACCTTCGCGTAGTGTTACTTGGTATTCCTCTTTTAATCTATAATCGTCACTGGCATCACGAAGACGAATGATACCTGCATTTGGAACAATTTGCAGCATATAAGAATCCCAGCCATCTTCGCTTGAACGGAACACTAAAGTAGCGTCCGCATTCTTATCTATTACTTTGATATCTGATTCATAAATAAAATCCTCTGACGTAACATTCGATATAGCCATTACATTCTCTCTAGGCTCTGAAGTAAGCAAAAGTCCCTGTTCTGTATCTTCAAATATACCTTTTCCTTTTACCTGCCATTCTTTAATATTTGTAGAGGCTTTAGTTACACTATTAATAATCCGACCCTCCCTTGATTCATTTAATTCAGTTGCCGATCCTGACATTGGATAGATAAACATGGATGACAAAGATGTAATAATGAGTAAAGTTGACAAAATTACACTAATAAATCTTACTAAATTAGGCTTCATATCCTACCCTCTCTTCAATAGTTTTTCAATATCTTATTTTTCTAGTACTCTTACTCTTATTTCCTTTGTTATCCCACTTACTAGGCCTTTTACCTCTATTTTACTAACGCCTGGTTTAATTGCTTCTACAATGATACTAGAGTCATTAATCTGGGTAATTTTGAGACTTTCTTGATCTTTAGACTCCCAGATAAATTTAGCATCGTTCTTTATCCAATCAGGTTTTAATTGCGCTTTAATCGTTTTGTTTTCTCCTACTTTTAATGTTACATACTCCTCACTCAACACAATGCGCTCAACCTCATTTTCTTTAGGACGTTCTCGCCATGTTGAATACAAATGATAGAAATCTAGTGAGACAACATTTATTTTTCCGCCTTTAGAATATATTTCAATATCATTGCTTGTAGGCTTAGAATAAATCAGATTTGTGAAAGTATATTCTCCATCATTTACAAACACTTCGATGGATGATTCATCAACAAAACCTCTTATTTTTAATTGCTTACTTTCAGAAGAATAATCTGTTTTATAACTTGTGCCAAATTGGAAAGACCCACCATTGCGGTCAAGTAGTGTTTCTAATCCTGCCTGTGACCTATCTAGAAAAAGTTGTCCTTCTAGAGTATTATAGCCGAATACAGTCTCTTCCTCTTCGGATTGACGAAGACGAATTCCAAATTCCTCTACATCCTCCCATTCAATTGTTGCTTCGAATTCATAGGACGTACCGGAAAATTCATTCATTAGATGCTTTCCCTCAACTACAATTGATTCCACAGTGGTGTGATCAACTCTTAAACTTTCAATTTCATTAATTGGTTCTTGGATGAGTTTGATACTGCCATCTTCAACAGTCTTTAGGGATAGTTGACGCGGAATAGACATAGAGCCCATCCAAGGATCTGTAGGTGACTGGTATGGATACCTCCAGTTTGCCATCCATCCTAGCCATATTCTACGGTCATCTTTTTTTGGAACATCGGAAAATGATTGCGCCGCATAAAAGTCTTGGCCAAAATCTGTTGTTAAAACTTTTTCAGGAGGATTATCATTTATAAATTGGGTCCCATCAAATTCCCCAGTAAAATATTGAGCTGTAGAACCGTTTGTTTCATCATTATCACCAATACTTACATGAAGCACCCATTTCTTATTGTTTTTATCACCATCAACTGGTAATTGGAATAAATCAGGACATTCCCAAACCGCTACGTGTGATCCTTCATTATCACCAAATTGACTTTGGAATTTCCAATCAATAAGATTATCAGAATTAAAGAATGATACACTTTGATTTGTAGATACTACCATTACCCATTTTTTTGTTTCCTCATGCCAAAGCACTTTTGGATCCCGAAAATCCTTTATGCCGGGATTTGATATGACCGGATTCCCTTCATATCGTTCCCACGTTCTTCCGTTATCCTTACTATAAGCAATACTTTGGGCTTCTCCACCCTCTGTATTTGTATAAATAGCTACTAAACCCGCTTTACCATCAAAGAAACCAGTTGAGTCATTCCAATCAACAACAGCACTTCCGGATAATGCTTGCCCTAATGTATCATGCTCTAATGCGACAGGTAAGTGTTCCCAATGAAGCAAATCCTTACTTACCGCATGTGCCCAGTTACCATTCTTTTGATGGAATAAATGGTACTCCCCTTCAAAATAGATTAATCCATTAGGATCGGCTAAATTCCCGGTAGGAGTTGAAAAGTGGTACTGTGGACGATATAGTTCAGTATAATAATCAGAAGTAGCGGCTTGCATATTATCGGGCCGTAATGCATCCAAATTTTTTCCAACCTCTCGATTTTGATATATTAAATAAAATACTATTAATAACATAATAGTTCCAAAAACTGCGAGTAGTTTTTTCATTGTTGCTTGTTACTACCTTCCTTCTGAAGTTTGAAAAATCTGTTCATATTCCCATAATTAAAATTGGAAAAATATTAAAATCAATTAGATTTTGCTAGCTATAAATTCCGCTATTTCATCCCTTGTTGGCATGGACGGAATAGCCCCTTTTCTTTGTGCAACATAGGCCCCCATTGCATTTCCAAATCGTAAAATTTGCTCCATCTTCTCTGGATTTACCTCATCTTGTAATAAATCATTACTCAATAGTTGAAATAAAACTCCCGCAAAAAATGCGTCACCACATCCAGTTGTATCAACTGCCTTTACAGAAAAACCTGGAACAAACACTAACCCATTTTGATTATATGCATAACTTCCTCGGTCCCCCAATGTAACAAAAAGAAGAGAAAGGTGATACTGTTCATAAATTTGTTTTGCTCCAATGGCAATGTCTTTTTCACCTGTTAGAAATTCTAATTCTTCTTCTGAAACCTTTGCTATATCTGCATAATTCATAATTATTTCTATTTCCTGTTTGGCTAACTCTAGATTATCCCATAAGGGAGGTCGTAAATTAACATCAAAAGTAATGGTCACATTATGTTGTTTTGCATAATTTAATGCTGTTAATGTAGCCTCCCTTGATGGGTCATTCGTCATAGATATTGAGCCCACATGAAAAATACGAGATTCAGAAATAAGACTGAGATCTATTTCCTCCTTTGCGAGCATCATGTCTGCTCCTGGTCGTCTATAAAAGGAAAAGGATCGATCACCCCTCTCATCAATATGGACAAATGCTAGTGTTGTATTGATATTTGAGAAAACAATTCCATTTGTATGTACAGCCTTTGATTGTAAGGTATCAACTAAAAAGTGGCCGAAACTGTCATCGCCAACGCTCCCAATAAATTCTGTTTCCATTCCTAAACAAGCTAATGAAACCAGAACATTCCCCGGAGCACCGCCCGGATTAGCAACAAATACTGGATTACCCTGTTCGTTTAAACCATTTGGAGTAAAATCAATTAGTATTTCTCCTAGTGCTGTTACATCTTTCATCTCTATACCCCTCTTACTTTTAATAAGCCATTTTTAAGTTTTTTCTATTTTTTTATAAAAAAGTAGCCAGAGGGGTAGCTTACTTACTTCCTCTGGCTGTATAGATATACCACTAATTTATTGAAGGAATTGTGATTTTTCCTTTAATTACATTTGCTTTACCACCCATTGTAAAAACAGATACTCTTTCACATGCTTTATCTGGGTAGACTAGACTTGTTAATGCTTGTTCTCCTTCATTAATAAATAATTCTATTGAAGAAGAATCAACAACAATCCTAAGCTGGGCTCCATCTGTTCTTTTTAGTCCAAGCATTTGAGGCTTAGAAAAGTTTTCGGAGAAATCAACTTCCCCCGAATGCTCACGGTCTAATAGTAATACATTATCTTTTGTATCAATTGAAACCGTTGTATATTGTGTTCTAGTATGATGTATTGTCAATCCAAGCTTATCAGCATCAATGTTTTCAAATGTTAGATTAATGTCCACGTAGTCCGCATCAACCTCAAAACTCTTTGTGCTTTCCGCATCCAAAGTAACGTTGTTTATTTCTTCTTTTTTGGTTAAGTACTTATCTAATTCCCTTACCACTTTTTGAACTACTTCAAATTTCCCATTTGTTTCTAATAGCGTTAGTTCTCTTGGCAGTGTCATTTGACTTCTCCATCCATCGGTCGGAACTTGATTTGCATACCGCCAGTTACTCATCCACCCAAGATAAATTCTTCTCCCATCTTCTTTAGGAACATCGGAAAAACTAACACCTGCATAGTTGTCTTTTCCAAAGTCTAGCCATTTTAAATCATCATGTTCTGCTACGAATTGATTCCCATCAAAAGAGCCCACAAAGTATTGAGTACGTGAACCGGAATCAAACCTTGGATTATCTCCAATGCTAACGATGAGTATCCACTTCTTAAGATTTGAATTTTCTACGGTTAATTCAAATAGGTCTGGGCATTCCCATACCCCATCGTGAGAACCGATACCTTCACCAAATTCACTTTCAAACTGCCAATCTATAAGATTAGGAGATGAATATATTGATATCGTTTGTTCCGTTGCTAGCACCATGATCCATTTACTACTTTCCTCATGCCAAAATACTTTTGGATCTCTGAAATCCACTTTCGTTGGGTGAGTTAGTACAGGATTCCCATCATACTTGATCCAAGTTCTCCCTTTGTCGTAGCTGTATGCTAAACTTTGCGACTGTTTGGGCGGATGATCTGTCTCCTCTAAATGGTGAGTAAAAATAGCTACCAACCCTGGTTCGTTTGGGAAGAAACCAGAAGTATTGTTCCAATCAACGATAGCACTTCCGGAAAAAATAGTTCCATGCTCGTCTGGATATAGGGCTATCTCTAGTTCCTCCCATTTAATTAAATCTTTACTAACTGCATGGCCCCAGTGCATGGGGCCCCATATGCTATCATTTGGATTATGTTGAAAAAATAAATGGTATTCACCTTTGAAAAATACTAAACCATTCGGGTCATTCATCCAATTTCTCTTAGGAGAAAAGTGCAATGCTGGTCTATATTTTTCGAGTTTAGTAGTCTTCAATTTCTAACCTCCTATTGATTAACAGTCCTGTCATATCCATCCTGTTTGATTTGCAACCATGTACTTAAACCTAGCCTTTCAAGTTCCGCTAAATATTCTTCCCACTCCGCATCGATGTTTCCATTTGTCATCCATTCAGCACGTTTTCTGTTTACATAAGCAAATAAATCTGTCTCAATTTTTGATTTTTCGTCTGCTTCTTCCAATGAGAAGAATACAGGCGGATAGAAGTTCTCCGCTTTTATATGTGGAACTATTACGTCCTTCAATATATCTAGTCTCCAGGCAGCATCATCTGGTTTTGTTGTATATTTACCGTAATATTCATCAAGAATAGCTAGTGGACCAGCTACATTAGTTTTTTCTCTTATTTCAACTGGCGCAGCTCCATCTAATGCAAGGTGTTTCAGCATACCTGCTGCTTCATCGAATTCAAAAATATTTTGTTGTTCTGTATCACCGTAAGTACCCCAGTTATTTTGAACAGATTGAAGAGGTTCATATAACTGGTCAATCCATTTAGCTGTTAACTCTAAGTTTTTATTCGCACTCGTAATAACCATTCTTCCACGATCAAGTCCAAAACCATTTGTCTGTGCTACGTTAACTTCTCCAGAAGGGCCAGCTAACGGAGGCATTACATCATATGAATCATTCATCCCCGTAATATTTCCTTTATCCCAAGTGAAATAAAGTCCATATTTGTGATCCTTTCCCTTCGCAACATATTTGTTCCAATCGTGTTCAAATGCTTCAACATCAATCAATCCTAATTCGTGTAATTCATTAAAGAATTTCATACCCTCTTTGTATCCTTCTTGTGCTGCAGTGAACACAACTTCTCCTTCATCTGTTACAACTGTATGATCCCAGTTATCACCTAAACCAAATGAGGCAAAAAGGAATGCTGGGTCCTCTCCACCATGATTGATGATAAAGGAGAGTGGAATTTCATCTGCTTCACCATTACCGTTTGGATCCTGTGTCTTAAAAGCAAGTAAAACTTCTTTCAATTCTTCAGTCGTTGTAGGCATTTCTAGCCCTAAATTATTTAACCACTCTACGTTAATCCAAGGAAGATCATCTACAACTTGGATACGCTCTTTACCGCTACCTAATTCCTCGATCCACGGAAAACTATAAATATGACCATCTGGAGCTGTGATCATTGCTTTATATTCTGGTGCTTGTTCAAGAACCTTTTGTAAGTTAGGCATATATTGTTCAATTAGATCCTCAACTGGTACAATTGTTCCATCTTTTGCATATTTTAATAGATCGTAATCACTAAATGCTGCATCTAAAATTGCATCTGGTAGTTCACCACTTGCCAGTGCTAAGTTTCTCTTTTCAATAAATTGATCTTTTGTATAGTTTTTCCAATCAATATGAACTCCAGTTTCTTCTTCCAATCTTTGATAGATTAACTTCTCATTTGGATCAGTAGGTGCCAAAGCTGAACTTTGGGTCATAAAGTGAAGTGTAGCTTTTTCCTCGAGTGGGAATTTAATGTCTTTTAATCCCAAATCTTCAGATGAAGAACTTTTACTACTTTTCCCACCGACACAACCTGAAAGTACTACACTAAAAGCCAGGAAAACAACCAATAGCTTGTAAAACTTTTTCATAAATAACCCCTCCAATTTTTCTTATTTATTTTAATGAACCTACCATTACACCTTTTTCAAAATACTTCTGGAAGAATGGGTACATTATTAACAACGGTAAGCTTGAAACGACGATTGATGCATATTTAATCTTTTCTGCAAGTTTACTTAATTCGGCCATTGCAAGTTGGTCGCTTATCATCCCTGGTTGAACTTGATTTTGAATAAGGATCGAGCGTAATACTAGTTGTAATGGATGTAGTTCTTGGTCCTCTAAATAGATCATTGCATCAAAATAGGAATTCCACTGCCCAACAAAGGCATATAAAGCTAAGACAAATATGATAGGTTTGGACAATGGTAACACTATTTTTAAAAAGATTTTCAATTCTGAAGCACCATCAATTTTAGCTGCTTCAAAAAGCTCTTTGGGTAAGCTCTTAAAAAATGTTCTAGCCAAAATAATATTCCAAACACTAATGGCACCTGGTAGGATAATGGCCCATATTGTATTTAACATCCCTAAATCCTTCACTACTAAATAGGTTGGTATTAACCCACCGCTAAAGAACATTGTGATTAGGAAAAATACCATGATTACATTTTTTCCTCTAAAACCATCAAGCGATAGCGGGTATGCTGCAAATATCGTAACTAGAATTGTTACAAGCGTAAATCCTACTGAATAAATGATAGAATTAATAAATCCTTTTATCATTAAGTCATCTTGAAAAATTCTTTTATACCCTTCCATACTCCAATGATTTGGATTTAATGAGAATCCCCTACTAAGTAATACATTTGGATCCAGGAAAGAGGCTAATAGTATATAAAGTAATGGCAACAACACCACTAAAACTAGTAATATTAATACCATTTTGTTACTTAAAAGAAGGAATCGATCGCCTTTTGAATGATTTTTCATCCGCTGTTCACCCCCTGTTAATATAAACCTTCACCTTCATTTAATTTTTTCACTACAAAATTCACAAAAACTAGTAAAATTACATTAATTACAGAGTTGAACAATCCTACCGCTGTTGAATAGGCATAATCACCTGCTTGCAATCCAACTTTATAGACATAGGTTGGCAAAATCTCTGAAGTTGGTATATTCATAGCTGTTTGCATGAGGTAAGCCTTTTCAAATCCAATCGCCATTATTCCACCTGCTCCCAGAATAAATAGGACAGCCATTAGAGGTTTTAATGTCGGAAGATCAATATGTCTTATTCTTTGCATAAGTGATGCCCCATCAATAGTTGCAGCATCATGCAACTGGGGATCAACATTGGCAAGAGCCGCCACGTATATAATTGATGACCATCCAGCTGCTTGCCATATTCCCGATAAAATGTATACAGATCTGAAATATTCTGGATCAGTCATAAAAGAAACTGGTTTATCTAACAATGTCGATAATAATGAATTAATTGGTCCTGTAGGTGAAAGAAAAATAAACAACATTCCCGTAATAACTACGACTGATATGAAATTTGGAGCATACAATATTAATTGAATATTTTTCTTTATTGCAGCTCTTCTCACCTGATTAAGACTTAGAGCTAAAATTATGGGAACTGGAAAACCCAAAATTAATCCATAAACGCTTAACTTAAGCGTATTCATAAAAATTTCCGCAAAATTTGGGGATGTCAAAAAATCCTTAAAATGTTCTAATCCTACCCAATCACTACCCAGAATTCCCTTCATTGGACTAAAATCTTTAAATGCAATAATAGCTCCATACATTGGTACATATTTAAAAACAATAGTTAGTAAAATGGCAGGAACTAAAAACAAATAAAGGGTGTAGTTACGTTTGAAATAATGTAAAAAACTCTCCTTTTTTTTATTCTGCACTTTTACTAACGTTAGAGAATCCGAGACTTTCTCCCGATTATTCTCTTTCTCTTTTGTAATTGGCAATGCCATAAACGAATATCCCCCCTAAATTGAATACTTAAGGTGCACTATTGTGTTAACCGCTTTCACATATTTCCAACCCGTTTTATATATTTGTGTCAACCGGTTGATATATTTATTTTAATTTGTTTTATTTTATATGTCAACCGCTTGACCTATATTTTTGAAAAAAAATCTACTCTAATAAAATTGAGTAGATTTATGCCGTAACATTATTAAGTAATTGAACTGGTAAAACAATCTCCATACCATCTTCCATAGGGACCTCATTAATCTGATCAATTAAATTTAATACAGCCGTCTTAGCAATATCTTTAATTGGCTGTCTGATTGTTGTCAGCTGTGGTAACAAACTCATAACGGTTTGAGACCCATCGTACCCAACAACTTTTAATTGATCTGGTACACTAATATTCAACTCATTTGCTACTTTTAAACAAGTCGCAGCCATTAAATCATCACTTGCAAAAACACCATCAGTATCTGGGTGCTCTTTAAAAATCCTTCTAATTGTTACTGCAGTAGCTTCTTCATTAAATAAATCTGTAATTTCATAAGTTATTGAATTTTTAACCAAGTCTTCATAAGCTTTTCTTCTTTGCTGGGCCGGGGTTTCTAATTCAGCTGGTCCGTTAATATGTATAATTGATTTACAGCCTTGATTAATTAAATGTTGTACTGCCAACTTTCCTCCTTCATAGTTATCGGATCCAACTACTGGGATTCCTGAAGATAAATAGTGATCTATGGCAACGATAGGTAATTTAGGATTTTTATACGCCTCAATCCCCCTATTATAGGAACAAACTATCATTCCATCAACTTGATGCCTAATTAACATCGATGCATAAGATTTTTCCTTTTCCAATTGCCCAAGACTATTACATAGAATAATTTTAAATCCATGCTCTGCACTTACATTCTCAATATATAAAGCTAATTCACTGAAAAATGGGTTATTGATTGTTGGTAATATTAATCCAATAAAATTAGTTCTTTTTTTAAACAGAGAACGTGCAATATCATTTGGATAATAATTTAATTCATTAATTGCACTCTCGACTTTTTGTCTGGTTTTTTCACTTATGTATCCTCTATTATTAAGAACCCGTGAAACAGTTGTTGGTGAAACTCCCGCTAGTTTTGCTACATCTTCTAATTTTGCTTTCATTTTAATCACCATTATATTATTTTATTATTTGATTCTTTATAGCAAACCTTTATGTCAACCGCTTTCATATATCCTAACATAATCATTCATTTTTTGCATCAATAAACTATTTAAGTTCATCTCTTAATTACAAAGTTACTTCTTAATATGATGGTAGCCAAGTGATTATTTCATTCAACGTTTCTAGCTCTAATAGTTGAGTTTTTAAGTCAGACATGTATTTTTATCGGTATACGATTGCTTACATTTTCATCTACTTCTATAATTAGAACATTCTCTTTTAAACCTCCAAAGGGCTTTGCACAACAATAGCTAAAAATATATAGTGAAATCCGTTGAGGCTAAAACGAGGTTAGGGATAAATTTCTTAACAAGACTTACTTGCAGAAGATAAGTTGTTAGAAGATATTATGGAAGGGAGCGGGCACTTTGATGATAAAAGAACTAGAAAAGTCTACGTTACGTAACCCAAAGAACGAAAAAAGAAGCTCCCCACAAGTTCAACGAACTAATGAGAAGCCTCGATTAAAACCTCAATGTTAGCAAAATGTTAGCATTCCACTCTCATCTTACTTAAAAACCCTTATATATCAAGGGCTGGAGGCCATGATTACATCATGCCGCCCATTCCACCCATGCCGCCCATATCAGGCATTGCAGGAGCATCTTTTTCTGGTAGGTCAGCAATTACTGCTTCAGTTGTTAAGAACATTGCTGAAACAGATGCTGCGTTTTGAAGTGCAGAACGAGTTACCTTAGTTGGGTCAACGATACCAGCGTCGATCATGTTTACCCACTCGCCAGTTGCAGCGTTGAAACCAATTCCGATTTCTTCGTTTTTCAAGCGTTCAACAACTACAGATCCTTCAAGACCAGCGTTGTGAGCGATTTGACGTACTGGCTCTTCTAATGCACGAAGAACGATGTTCACACCAGTTGCTTCGTCTCCAGCTAATTCGATAGCAGCTACTTTGTTATATACGTTCACAAGTGCTGTACCACCACCTGAAACGATACCTTCTTCAACTGCTGCACGAGTTGCGTTAAGAGCATCTTCAATACGAAGCTTGCGTTCTTTTAGCTCAGTTTCAGTAGCAGCACCTACTTTGATTACTGCAACACCACCAGCTAATTTAGCTAAGCGCTCTTGTAATTTTTCTTTGTCAAATTCAGAAGTAGTTTCTTCCATTTGAACACGGATATTGTTTACGCGAGATGCAATCTTATCAGACTCACCAGCACCTTCAACGATTGTTGTATTTTCTTTTGTTACAACAATCTTAGAAGCGCGACCTAATTGAGTGATGTCAGCAGATTTAAGGTCTAAGCCTAAATCTTCAGTGATAACTTGACCACCAGTTAGGATTGCAATATCTTCTAGCATTGCTTTACGACGGTCACCAAATCCAGGAGCTTTTACAGCAACTGCATTGAAAGTACCACGAAGTTTGTTCACAACTAGAGTTGCAAGAGCTTCACCTTCAACATCTTCAGCGATTAGTAATAATGGCTTTCCTTGTTGAACAACTTGCTCTAATACTGGTAGGATTTCTTGAATGCTAGAAATCTTTTTATCAGTAATTAACACATATGGATTTTCAAGAACTGCTTCCATTTTGTCAGAATCAGTTACCATGTATGGAGAAGCATATCCACGGTCAAATTGCATACCTTCTACTACTTCTAGTTCAGTAGAGAAACCTTTAGATTCTTCAATTGTAATAACACCGTCATTACCAACGCGCTCCATAGCTTCAGCGATCAATTGGCCAACTTCTTTGTCATCAGAAGAAATAGCCGCAACTTGTGCAATAGACTCTTTACCTTCAATTGGTTTAGAGATAGCTTTTAATTCTTCAACAGCTGTAGTTACAGCTTTTTCAATACCTCTACGAACTACCATTGGGTTCGCACCAGCTGTAACGTTCTTTAAGCCTTCGCGAATCATTGCTTGAGCTAGAACAGTTGCAGTAGTCGTACCGTCACCAGCAACATCATTTGTTTTGCTAGCAACTTCAGCTACAAGCTTAGCACCCATGTTTTCGAATGCATCTTCTAGTTCGATTTCTTTTGCAATTGTTACACCATCATTTGTGATAAGTGGTGAACCAAATTTTTTCTCAAGAACCACGTTACGACCTTTTGGTCCTAATGTTACTTTTACAGCATTTGCTAATGCATCAACACCACGTAGCATTGCGCGACGAGCATCTTCACTGAATTTAATTTCTTTTGCCATAATTAAGCCCTCCTCAAAAAATTAAATGTTCCTTATGATATAAAATGCTGCTTTTTATTAACCAATAACAGCTAAAATGTCGCTTTCACGTAAAATTAAGTATTCAGTACCTTCATATTTCACTTCAGTACCAGCATATTTTGAGAAGATAATGCGATCACCAACCGCAACCTCTAAAGCTACTTTTTCACCACTGTCTAGAACTCGACCTGTACCAACAGCAACTACTTTACCTTCTTGAGGCTTTTCCTTTGCAGAATCTGGTAATACAATTCCGCTTGCAGTTTTTTCCTCTGATTCAACTAGTTCAATAACAACGCGATCACCTAATGGCTTTAACAAGTGAAACGACCTCCTCAAATAATTTAAATATTAGTTTCGTATTCTTATTAGCACTCAAACCACCTGAGTGCTAACACAATTATTATATTAAATAATTTCTAGCCATTTTGCAAGTCATTTGATATAGAAATTTGGAAAAAAGATTCATTTTCACATACAAGATTTGTCCACCCTACCTATCCTATGTTACAAATAGGAAAAATAAACCAACAATTTATTTTCTTTCAATGAAATTTCGAATTTGCATTATACTAAAGGTAAGAAATGAATATATGTTACAATACAAAAGGTGGACAATTTTCAATCATTCCGTCTATAAAAAGGAGATTTTCATGAAAGCTAGATATTGGTATGTCATCTTAACGTACATCGTCATGCAGTTCTCTGGGATTTTAGGGATTCCGCTTTTACTATCTTTAGGTGTTGGAAAAAACTTAGATCCAGCAACTGCTACAAATACAATTATTGCACTTTGGACTGTTATTAGTTTTGTCGCTGCACTTCCGATTGTTTTATTTTTATTAAGGCAAGATATGAGAGAGAGGCATCAGAACTTAAGACGTTCCTCTAAAGGGGAGGCAATTGGATGGGCGATTGCAGGTATTTTTATGGCCATGACAGCCCAGGTGGTTGCGGCAAATATTGAAATTCACTTATTTGGCATTGAGCCTGGCTCTGAGAACACCCAAGAAATTTTGACACTGGTAAAATCTTTGCCATTGCTAGTCATTGTTGTTTCGGTGATTGGTCCAATTCTTGAAGAAATTATTTTTCGCCAAATTATCTTTGGATCTTTATATAAAAAATTTAACTTTTTCATCTCTGGCTTAATTAGTTCATTAATTTTTGCGGTTGTACATATGGATTTCACACATATCCTCATCTATACTGCAATGGGCTTTACCTTTGCATTCCTCTATGTACAAACAAAACGAATTATTGTACCGATTTTTGCACATGTAGCGATGAATACATTTGTTGTAGTGGTTCAGACGGTTTTTGCAGATGATATAGAAAGGATCATGAAGCAAGCCGAGAAGCTGCAACAGACATTTATTGGGGGCTTTTAATTTATGCGAAGAACTTCACCTTTTGCGATGGGCATCATTTACGCATTAATGGGAATTTTATTTACTTATATTGCAATTAATAGTGCAACGGAGACAGTCTGGAACTTTTCCACAATCCTACTTGCAGTTGTCGCAACATTTGACTTTGGTGTGGCAATCAGAATGTTTACCCTTCACTTCAAAATAAAAAAAGTGACTAAGGAAAAAAAATAACCTCCAACCGGAGGTTATTTCTATTTTCTAGGCTTTTGTTTATTCCATACTATTCGCTGCCATCATTTCCGCTTTTAGCACTTTTCTGTAGGCACTTCTTGATACAAGAATACTGATTTCATATAATCCGAATAACGGCACCGTAACCATTAAATGAGAGATTATTTCAGGAGGCGTAATCAGCCCTCCAATTACTAATAGAACGAAATACGCATATTTTCGTATTTTCGATAAAAACATCGGTGTGACAATTCCAAGTCTGGTTAGGAACATGACAACTACCGGCAACTGAAACAAAAAGCCAAACGGTAAGGTCAGCTGCAACAGAAACTGAAAATACTCATTAATTCCGATGACCTGATTAATATCAAGGCGGTCCGCTAACCTCGTCATAAAATTCACAACAAATGGGAATAGAATGAAATAGGAAAATGACACCCCTACTAAAAACAAGACGACTGAAATCGGAATATAACTCAAGGTTACCTTTCTTTCCTTTTCATACAAGCCTGGACTGATGAACGCCCATAGCTGATAGAGTAAAAAAGGAGAGGAGATAACGAGCGCAATGATAAAAGCAAATTGCATATAGATTTTTATCGGATCTGTCATACGGAAAGCATTCATTGTTAGTTCCTTTGCTTCCTCTGCATTTTGCAAGTAAAGGATTACTGGCTCTGCGAGAAAAAAGCTTCCTAATGCAACAATGAAGAAGAAAACGACTACATAAATCAGTCGTTTTCGTAGCTCACCAATATGATCGTAGACGGACATTTCTTTTTCGTTCATGTGACTCATCCTATCATTACTTCACATCAGTAGTTTCATTCTTTTTAACATCATCATCGTCATCATCTGCTAAACCTTTTGTTGCGTTTTTAAATTCACGCAATGTATTACCTGCTGCTCTTCCTAATTGAGGTAACTTCTTCGGTCCAAAAATTAGTAACGCTGCAAATACAATCAATAGGATACTACCAAATCCAAGACTTCCCACAGTGAGTCACCTCCCAACAAGTGTAAAATATATTTCTATTCTTCATTCGAATAATGCTTTAAAAAGTAAACAAGTGCTTGTAACTCAACAGCTAAATCAATATGGTGGACTCGAATATGTTCGGGTACATTGATCCTTGCTGGTGTAAAATTAAGGATACCTTTTATCCCTTTATTTACGAGGCGATCCGTAATGGCCTGTGCTGCACCAACCGGTACTGTTAAAATAGCAACTGTGACATCATCAGGCAATTCTTTTTCAAGATCATCTAGATGATGCACTTTGACTCCACCAATACTACTGCCTACCTTATTATAATCCACATCAAACGCAAGCTCAATTTTTGTATTATTATTTTTTGAGAAATTATAATGTAAAAATGCGGTACCTAAATTACCAACACCTATTAACGTAACCTTCGTTAATTCATCCTGATCAAGGGTCTTACTAAAAAAGGATAATAAATAATTCACATTATAGCCATACCCTTTTTTTCCCAATGCACCGAAATAGGAAAAATCACGCCTAATCGTGGCTGAATCAACCTTAACTGCATCACTTAGTTCTGCAGATGATACCCTCTGCTTCCCCGAGGCGTGCAGGTTTTTTAAAAATCGATAATAAAGTGGCAGCCTTTTGGCAGTTGCTTGTGGTATTTTTGACTGTTCCAGATTCATGTTTATTCCCCCGCTACTGGCCTTTTAAAATCTCCGTTCTTTCCACCTGTTTTTTCAGCTAAATAGGTTGGTCCAATCACCATGCCTTTATCAACTGCTTTACACATATCATATACAGTTAACGCACAAACCGATGCAGCCGTAAGGGCTTCCATCTCTACGCCGGTACTACCCTTTGTTTTAACTGATACGGTAATATGTAAAGTATATTCATCTTGGGTCGTCCAACTAAAACTGATATCGACGCCCTTCAATGCCAACGGATGGCACATCGGAATTAGCTCGGATGTTTTTTTAGCTGCCATTATACCGGCAACCTGAGAAACCGCAAGTACGTCCCCCTTGCGAACCTCATTATTTATGATTTGCTCATAAATCAATTTATTTACAGTAATACTTGATTTTGCAATCGCTGTACGAACAGTATCAGATTTCTCTGTAATGTCGACCATTCTCGCTCGACCCTGCTCATTAAAATGGGTAAATGATGTCATATATCGAACCCTCCCATAAACTATACACTATTTTACCACATCTGTCTTTGAAACGTGTGTGAACATTATCATTGCAGTTGCTCTATTAAGATAATATAAGATACACTGTTGTTAGAAACAAGAGGTGAAATAGTATGATTTTACTACAAGTAAATCAGCTCAAAAAATATTTTGCTGCTGATCTTATTTTATCGAATATAAAATTAGAAGTACAAACTCGCGACCGCATTGCCATTGTTGGTCGAAATGGTGCTGGAAAATCTACTCTATTAAAGATCATTGCAGGACAGATGTCCCATGATGGCGGTGAAATTATTAAGCCAAAAAGTGTTACAATCGATTATCTCGCACAGGACACTGGACTTGAATCAACGCTTACCATTTGGCAAGAAATGCTTACCGTCTTTGCACCCTTACAGAAACTAGAAAAAGACTTGCGAAACCTTGAAGTAAAAATGGGAGACCCCTCCGTTTTTGAAAATCCAGCTGATTATCAAAAACTCCTTGAAGAATACGATCAACTCCAGGTCGATTTTAAAGAACGGGGTGGCTACCAATATGAAGCCGACATTCGCTCCATTCTACACGGCTTTCATTTTACAGAAGAAGACTACGGAACAAAAATTTCTAGCTTGAGCGGTGGTCAAAAGACACGCCTTGCCCTTTGTAAACTATTACTATCGAAGCCTGATTTATTAATTCTGGACGAGCCGACAAACCACCTCGATATTAGCACGCTCACCTGGCTTGAGCAATATCTCCAAGGCTATCCTGGTGCGCTCTTAATCGTTTCCCATGACCGTTACTTCTTGGATAAAGTCGTTAACCAGGTCTATGAAATTTCAAGACACACAAGCACTAAATATGTTGGAAACTACAGCAACTATTTAAAACTAAAGGCTGAAAACTACGAACTTGATTTGAAAAAATATGAAAAACAACAGGAAGAAGTCGAAAAACTTAAAGACTTTATCGCGAAAAACCTAGTCAGAGCTTCAACAACGAAACGCGCTCAAAGTAGACGCAAGCAGCTTGAACGAATGGAACTGATGGACAGACCATTAGGTGATGAAAAATCGGCTTCCTTCCATTTTGAAATTGAAAGACAAAGTGGAAATGATGTGTTAAGTGCAAAAAACATCTCGGTTTCCTATGAAGAAGACAAACCCATTATCAAAAATATCAATTTCAATATTTATCGTGAAGACAGTATTGCGTTAGTGGGCCCTAACGGGATTGGTAAATCGACTCTATTAAAAGCAGTTATCGATAAGCTTGAGCATGTCGATGGAACGTTTCGATTCGGTTCACATGTAACGATTGGCTACTATGACCAACAACAAGCAGACCTTACCTCAAATAAACGGGTATTAAATGAATTATGGGATGAATATCCGCTTAAACCAGAAAAAGAAATCCGTACGGTTCTTGGAAATTTCCTATTTTCAGGGGATGATGTGTTAAAAACCGTTTCTACCCTAAGTGGTGGCGAAAAAGCGAGACTTGCTCTTGCAAAGCTGATGATGGAAAAGTCAAACTTCCTCATTCTTGACGAGCCAACAAACCATCTTGACCTTGATAGTAAGGAAGTACTCGAAAATGCGCTAATTGATTATCCTGGGACTATCCTTTTTGTCTCTCATGACCGATACTTTATTAACCGGATTGCAACGAAGGTATTTGAATTATCCCCAGAAGGACTGACAGAATACCTCGGTGATTATGACTATTACCTTGAAAAGAAATACGAAATGGAAGAATTAGCAAAGCTTGAAACGCAAGAGAAAAAGGCTGATAAAAAAGTAGTAGTACAAGAAAAAACATCCTATGAACAAGAAAAGGAATTAAAGAAGCTAGAGCGTCAACGTAAACGGAGAATTGAAGAGATTGAGCTTGAGATATCCTCTCTTGAAGAAAAAACGGAGGAAAATGAACAGCTTCTTTGTGATCCTGAAGTTTATCAAAACCATGAGGAAGTTCAACGCATTAATGAAGAGAACGAGAAAATTACAGCTAAGCTTGAAGCCCTAATGGAGGAATGGGAATCCCTTCACGAAATAAGTGGATAGACCTTTTCACCTATCATCTATAAATAAGTTATCCCCATCTAAACTAAGATTTTAGATGGGGATTTTTTAATTCTTTTTCCACAATTATCGAGTTATACACCGACTTATCCACATTGTCCACATTCATCAACAGGGTTATCCACATAAAATGTCCACAAATACACATTAGTTATTTCAGTATTTAATACTAGTTTTCCACAACACCTGTGAATCTGTGGATTATTTATCAACAAAAAAGCCTCTTATCTAAAGAGGACTTTATTCCTATCAAATACGCCTTGCCGTATTGGCCGCCCAGATTTATATCGAACTTGTTCGATAAATTTCCTCTAAAAAAACTTGAGGCATCCGCCGGAGGCTTAACTTTATTCAGTAGAATAAAGTTAAATTTCGATGTCTAACCCAGGATTTGCATTTAATGCATATGATGAACGTTTCCCTTTTCCATATAACACACTTCCAACAGCCGCAATCATTGCCGCATTGTCTGTACAAAGCGAAAGTGGCGGAATAATGAGCTTTACTTCCGGCATTTCCGAAAATGCATCCTCTAAAGCTGCTCGCAATCCTTTGTTTGCCGCAACTCCCCCAGCCAATAAGACTTGTTTAACTTGATACTCTTTCGCTGCCTTTACTGTTTTTGTCACTAATACATCAATGACACTTTCCTGAAAGCTAGCTGCTAGATTCTTTGGATCAATGGTTTCCCCACGCTGCTCCGCATTGTGGAGAGTATTTATGACAGCTGATTTTAACCCGCTAAAACTAAAATCGTATGAATCCTCTTCTAACCATGCTCTTGGTAAATCAATCGTCGCGGTTCCCTCATGAGCAAGTCGATCAATATGGGGCCCACCCGGATATGGAAGACTGAGTGTTCTTGCCACCTTGTCATACGCCTCTCCAGCAGCATCATCCCTTGTTTCCCCGATGACCTTAAAGGATGCATGCTCTTCCATGTATACAAGCTCCGTATGACCACCTGACACAACTAACGCTAATAACGGAAACTCGAGCTCCTCCACTAAGCGATTTGCATATATATGACCTGCGATATGATGAACTCCTAAAAGAGGAATATCGTGGGCAAATGCTACTGCTTTTGCCGCATTCACCCCAATTAGTAAAGCCCCTACTAAGCCTGGTCCTTCTGTTACGGCAATTCCATCAATATCCTCAAAGTGAACATCAGCCTGCTTTAATGCCTCTTCAATTACGAGTGTTATCGCCTCAACATGATGTCTTGACGCAATTTCAGGCACGACCCCACCGAAGCGTTTATGGCTTTCAATTTGAGATGCTACAACATTTGATAAAATTTCCCGCCCATTTCGCACAATCGAAACAGCCGTTTCATCACAGCTTGTTTCAATTCCCATAATTAATTGATTATCACTCATTTAAATTCACCCACATTACTAGTGCATCTTCATTATTGTCTGTATAGTAATTTTTTCGAATACCGCCAGGCTTAAAGCCTAACTTTTTGTAGAGGTTTTGAGCAATATGATTGGACACTCTCACCTCAAGCGTCATCGTAACAGCCTGATGCTGCATCGCTAAAAGCTTAGCCTGCATTAACAACGCTTCCCCTAGCTTTTTTCCTCGATACTCTGGCAGTACTGCGATATTGGTAATATGACATTCATCTAAAATAAGCCACATCCCACAATACCCAATAACTTTGCCATTATCAGTCATCACAATATACTTTGCAAACTGATTATGAACCAATTCATTATAAAATGCTTCTCTCTTCCAAGGGACGGTAAATGCTGATGTCTCCACTTTCATGACATCATCAATATCATTTAACGTCATGAAACGAAACAAAATCTGTTGATTAATCGTATCTTCCATGCTTACCCCTGCCTCTTCCCTAACCAATTCGCCTCAGCTTCTGCCAAGCGAATATAATTTGGCACAAATGTATGAACATCCACTGGCTCTTTCTTCAACCCTAACTCTGCTAACTCACTTGGTCTTGGGTTCCAATCCGTGTATGGTGCAACATATGCAAGTTGAGCTAAATCTGTTTCTATCTGTGCCTTGTGGATAACTAAATCATTGCCAATAAAAAGAACCGGTGTTTCTTTCTTTTTAAGCTCCTCAAGCCAATCCGATAATAAAATAATTTTATCTTCTTCCACACAAGTTAACGTCTTGCCTTCATATTGATAAAGACCAGTATATACTTGACCCCTTCTAGCATCAAATAAAGGAGAGATAAATCCATTAAAATATCTGCCGTTGGCCGCTACCACTTCTAAACTTGATACTCCTACCAACGGAATTTGTAAAGACCATGCCAATGTTTTTGCAATTGTGACTCCAATTCTCACCCCTGTGTATGAACCAGGTCCCATCGCCACTACAATTTTATCGAGCTCCTTAGGCTTTATGCCACATTCCTTCATTAATTGTTCAATAGTAGGCATCACCCGGACAGAGTGGTTTTTGGGTAGATTTGTAATGACCTCTCCAATCACTTTCTCTTCGTCAACAATCGCGACCCCTAATACATAATTGGACGTATCTATTGCTAAAACCTTCATTCGCCAAATAACTCCTCACATAAAAGTTGATACCTTTCCCCGATTGGTATCACCGTAATCTTACGCTTCGTATCACCTTGATGTTCAATTCTGATGGTGAGCCGATCTTTTGGGAGCCGATCTTCGATAAGATGCGCCCACTCCACTACAGTCACACCATCCCCCTCAAAATATTCATCAAACCCGAGGTCCTCATCACTATGTTCCAAACGATACACATCCATATGATACAAAGGAATTCGCCCTTGGTATTCCTTTATAATTGTAAACGTCGGACTATTCACCGTTCTTGTAATTCCAAGTCCTTTTGCTAATCCTTTTGTAAAAGTTGTCTTCCCTGCACCTAAATCACCTTCAAGCGTTATGACATCACCTGGTCCAAGCTTCTCAGCCAGGCTATCTGAAAAATTCTCCGTCGCTTCGGCTGTGTTCGATATAAACTCAAATTTCTCCATATACTCCACCTTATTTAGTAAAATGATTATACCCCTTCATCTCAAGCTTTTCTAATTCCCCGTCTCGATTTAAAAATACTGCTGGACCACCTTCCGAAACAATTCCTATTTTCGAAAGATTATAACCATTTTCACTTGCCTTTTTCTGTAGTAGGTCCCAATCAGAAGGAGCAATCGTTCCAACTAGTTCAAAGTCCTCTCCACCGTATAATGCATATTCTAAAGCACGATCTTTATACTGCGTTAATATGGCTTCACTGAGTGGGATCTTATCTTCATCTATTTGTAAAATAACACCGCTGGCCATTGCAATTTCATTTGCTTCACTAGCCAAACCATCACTTATATCATTTAAAGAGACTCGTTCAAAGGTTGATAAGAGTCTTCCAATCTCGACTCGCGGTGACGGATATTGATGTTTACGGATTAAAGTTTCCTCAAGGATAGAAAAAGAATGGTCGTTTCCTTTATGTAATAATACATCCAAACCTGCAGCTGAGTCACCAACCGTTCCAGTCACAAAAACGAGATCTCCTGGCTTTGCTTGGCTTCGTAAAAAGTGCTTTCCTTTCTCTACCTCACCAAGAACCGTAACAGTTACCACTAAGTTTTCAGCAATCGAAACAGTGTCACCACCAATTAAATCCATCTCATACTTATCTGCTAGCATTGCCATCCCTTCGTAAATCGATAACAAATCCGCTTCATTCCAATCCTTTGGAATCGCAATAGACACTAAATAATAGGTAGGCATTCCACCCATTGCTGCAATATCACTAATATTAACAGCCAATGCTTTATATCCAATTTGGGTAGGATTCATTGTTTTGGAATTGAAATGAACCCCCTCAACCATTGTATCCATGCATATGATTTGTTCCATATTTGAAGTTGGTCGAAAAAGTGCAGCATCATCACCAATCCCTGCTATTAAGCCAGATTGAGATGTACGTTTCGGTTTGATTTGATCAATAAAGTGAAATTCATCCTGCAAAGCCATCTAAGGTCACTCCCAATATGTATGTCAAAAAAGATGTTCATGCGGTAGTGAAAAAAAGCCTTAGGACTTCGCCTAAGGACCTTTATACAATATTATAAGTTTACCGTATTTCAATCAAATCAGCAAAAAAAGATGCAAAATAAATGAGTGTTGGGTATGGTGGATTCTTATAGGGTGGATGAAGGAACTTTGGAAGTGGTGGTTGTTGCGTTCTGGACTTCATTGGTTGATGAAGACCTTTTCGGTGGTGGGCTTGCTGCGTTCGGGTTTTCATTAGCTTGATGAAGACCTTTTTGATTTCGGGATCCATGCGTTCGGGTCTTCATTAGCTTGATGAAGACCTTTTTGATTTCGGCATCGATGCGTTCGGGTCTTCATTTGCTTGATGAAGACCTTTTTGATTTCGGGATCCATGCGTTCGGGTCTTCATTAGCTTGATGAAGACCTTTTTGATTTCGGGATCCATGCGTTCGGGTCTTCATTAGCTTGATGAAGACCTTTTTGATTTCGGCATCGATGCGTTCGGGTCTTCATTAGCTTGATGAAGACCTTTTTGATTTCGGGATCCATGCGTTCGGGTCTTCATTAGCTTGATGAAGACCTTTTTGATTTCGGCATCGATGCGTTCGGGTCTTCATTAGCTTGATGAAGACCTTTTTGATTTCGGGATCGATGCGTTCGGGTCTTCATTAGCTTGATGAAGACCTTTTTGATTTCGGGATCCATGCATTCGGGTCTTCATTAGCTTGATGAAGACCTTTTCGATGATGTGATCGGTGCGTTCAGGACATCATATTCCCGATGAAGTGAATTGGGATGGAACTCTTTGCTTCTTTTCCTCTTCATGACTCCAATGAAGTGGATTGGGATGGAACTCTTTGCTTCTTTTCCCTTTCATAGCCCCAATGAAGTGGATTTGGAGGAAACTCTTCACTTCTTTTCCCTTTCATAGCCCCTATGAAGGGGATTTTGATGAAACTCTTCACTTCTTTTCCCTTTCATAGCCCCTATGAAGTAGATTTTGATGAAACTCTTTGCTTCTTTTCCCTTTCATAACCACAATGAAGAGGATTGAGAGGAAACTCTTTGCTTCTTTTCCTCTTCATGACTCCAATGAAGTGGATTTGGTGAAACACTTCCCCATTTTCCCTTCATTAAATATTCAAAAGCACTTTTTAATCTCCCTCTATATTACGGTGTTCTTCTTGTTGACTTTTACTAATAAGCTATTATTCCTATAAATCGAAAAAACCACAACATTTAATGTTGTGGTAGATACTATATTTTAAACTATTTCAAGAAAATAAAAAACGAAACCTAAAGTTTCGTGTGTTAGTAAAATATGGCGGTCCCGACCGGGATCGAACCGGCGATCTCCTGCGTGACAGGCAGGCATGTTAACCGCTACACCACGGGACCATTTGGTTGCGGGGGCAGGATTTGAACCTACGACCTTCGGGTTATGAGCCCGACGAGCTACCAGACTGCTCCACCCCGCGATAATATTAATTTATAGCCTAGCGACGTCCTACTCTCACAGGGACAAAGTCCCAACTACCATCGGCGCTGAAGAGCTTAACTTCCGTGTTCGGTATGGGAACGGGTGTGACCTCTTCGCTATCGCCACTAGACTATGTTGAAG
>NZ_QUQV01000001.1 GCF_003400205.1 Bacillus sp. HNG
AAATTAAGTAATACATGAAAAACCTTCCAATATGGATGAGGAGGGTTATTTGGCATGCGCATTTTTAGTATATCATTAACTGTTTAATAATTTTACAGAAAAATATTGACATCCTATTAGCTGGTTTAGTTTAACAAGCTAAAGATAATAATTATAACATTATGTTTCGTAATTGGGCGTGATTGCTGCTTGGATAGAAAAGAAACCCAGTCTAGCTTTTCATGTGAAGCTATATACAAATGAAAACAACAAACCATAGAACTATAATAAGTCAAGGTTTCTAGGGTTTGCTTTTATATTTGCAATTTAATAAACAATTTCATTAACGATATTATTCAACAACGTTTGTCTTCTCAATTATGTAACTTTTCTTATATCTAGGAATTAATCACAAGAACATCTCATTTTTAACAACCAATCTTCCTTCTGTATTTACATAAAAACTTGGATCATCTAAAGAATTAGATTCGGTTAAATCTACTGAAACAAGTGAGTTAGTTTGATACTTAGAATCTCCTTGATAAACTGGGCTTATCATCAAGAGCAGAAACGACACTCAAAAATCCATCATATTTGATATATGAATTGTCATTAGCTTTTGAGTGTTCTTGACGATTATATTCCTCTATATCAGTTAAGACAATCCCTTGTTTAGAAAATTCATTAATAAGATATTCAAATGCATATTCATTTTCATCTTTCACATAATCTAAATATCTTTCACAGTATAAACATTTGGAGTGACTTTTGCCGTACCATTTGCTTGTACTTCAGTCCCTCCCTCTAAAGGTTTCTCGCCAAAAAGCCAACAATTAAACCGGCTAAAATCAGTAGTGCAAAGGATAATAATAAATTTTCTTGCATACGAGTGCCTCTTTCACTCTTTATTTTAATTCTTAATTTTTATATCGGTAACATACAAAAAATAAATTAAGAACTGTATTTTTATGGTAAAATTTCCATAGTAATGGGGGAGATGAGATTTCGTAAACAATTGGGTATTGTATACATCTTACTTTTAATCATGTCTTATTTAATTTTACAATCTCTCATTGGGAAAGACATTAGGCAATTGTGGGTCTTGATAATTGCTATTGTGTATTTGGTTTTGGCACTCGCTTGTTGGTACCATACAAGCGGTTTTTGGATGAAGGCATCAGCGACTACCTTGATTATCTCTACCTGTTGATTTTCTGAATTTTATCATTTTATTTATTATTGGTGTGCTAGGGAATGGATTTTCAGGAACTACTATCAACTAGTATAGTTTATATCCTTGATTGTAACTGATAAGGGGAGGAATATTTATGTTCCACAAAGTAATAGGGAATGAGTACTACATACAAACCCAAAAGAAAGTAAATTATAGAGAAGCAGTTCGGGCTGTCATTATTTCACAAGATAAAATATTACTAATCCAGAACAGTAAAGGAGATTATAAGTTTCCCGGTGGGGGAGTAGAAAAGAATGAAAGTCAAATAGATGCATTGGTTAGAGAAATTGCTGAAGAAACGGGATATGTAGATTGTGAAGTTGGAGAGAAAATTGGGATGGTGGTTGAATGTCATGTAGATGAATTTGATTCGAATGCTATTTTTCATATGACCTCTCACTATTTCGAATGTAGTATTAGAACGCCGAAAATGGTAGATCAGGTATTAGATGATTATGAGCTAGATTTGGAATTTAATCCTGTTTGGATCACGCTTGATGCAGCGATTGAAGAAAACGATAAATTAATAGCTGAGTTACAACAGAATGGTTGGATTAGACGTGAAAATCACGTGTTAAAAACTTTGAAAAAGAACGCAATCCTATGAAGAATGACAAAGGGAATTATCAATGGAACAATTTTTGGGAGTGTTTTCTCGTTTTGTATTCCCAGTGTGTTTATGCTAGTTGCTAGATTTTGGAAGGTGTAATCATTGTTGTTTTTTGTAGTTCTTATTGCATTAATTATTTTGATTGTTATAAAAAGGAAGATCAAAAAGGTAGTCATAATATTATCAGCAATATTGATCCTACTTCTAACAGGTGGGGTAATGTTTTCATAGATGGTGTACAAAACTTTGCCCCATAATTGCCTTGGTAAGTTACGTTTAAAAAAGCTTGGTCAGTAAAAGATGAAAAAGGATTTCCTAGTTCAACAAATCTGAATGGACAAACAACAATTCTTTTTTGGTCTGTGAAGTCAAGAGCAGAGAAAATAATTAAAACTGTCCCAGCATATAGCAAATTTCAATCACATGAAATCTCATTAGAAGATTTTATAAATAGGTGGTTAACTGGTCTTGAAAAGGATGGTTTAAATGTTAGTATTAATTGGAGTGGAAAAAGAGCAACTGGATATGACTTAAAGCCAAATGAAGTCCTTAAACGGATTAAATATGAAAGAGATAATGAGTGAAGTTGTTCAACTAAAGAAGCTGGTTAGTTGAATAAGAAATAATACACTTTTGTGTTCAAATTAAAAAAAATGCCAGAGAAGAAATAGTATAAAGTCAAGGACAAACTATCCGTAATAAAACAAAACGACAGGAAGCCCTGCCGCCGTTGAGATTTAGAAGTATTTCAACATTTCTTTTATACTCGCTTCGTCAACTTTTAAAAACGAATCCAATTCGTCAACCTTATCTCCGTCCAAGTGTTCCGACACACCGAACGGTTGCCCCATCCTGTTGACCACAACGTTGATATCGTTCAACAATTGCTTCATGTATTCAACTGCTTGATGATATCGTTTACTTACGGGCTTCCAATTTTTAACCGCTTCACTTGGGGGGTGTTTATCCGTTTTTGTCGGGTCAATTTTTATGTGTTTCACCCGCTTGTCGTGTTCTATTTGTATAACCGCCGCAAGCATTCGCAGCTTGTGGAAATCTTTTTCAAGGTCAACACCTTCAACCCGAATATGGTCGCCCACTACCGCAAGGATTCCGTATGCCTTCCTATAATAATCGTATTCAGTCGGATATCCCACTTGCATTAGTTTTTCGTCAGGTTCACCGTTCCACTGTTTTAACGTATTCGGGATATATTCTTTCACATTCAACGGGAAGTCTGGCTTAGTCAAATCCCCCTTTGTCGATACGTCCATCCATTCCTTTGGACGGGATAATTCTCCAATAATGTCACGGAATGCGTCCAATTTCGCCCACGATTTAAAATATCCTTCGGTGTCTCCGTTTGCCCGTGCTTCGGTTATACCTTCAATAGTTTCGTCAATCAATCCATTTAATGCTACATTTCCCGACATTGATTTCACGGATGTTAAAATTGGAATGTCCCGTTCAACTGATTGGTCAAGTAGGTCTTGTGGATAGAAACTTTTTTCAAACGTTGAGTAATGAAGTAGTTCACTAGATGGAAGATTGAAACGAATTTTCTTTTGCAATGCTTCGTCTTCCTGTTTATATATCAAAACCGCCGCCGTGACCGTTGGGTTGTTCTTCATAGATTCAAAACTTGTTTCTTCGTTCTTCTCGACTGTTTCAAGGTATTTCGTTACTTTGTTGGACATTTCTTGCGTCAAGGGTGTATTCTTCGGATAATCTTCGATCATTTCATTGATTTCTTCCTGCGTTGGTACACTCACTTTCACTTCCGTCTGTGTTTCCGCTTTTGCTTCCGATGGTGCGTCAACGTGCGTGAATCCAACGACTAAACTTCCTCCAACAACAACCGCACCCAATACTAATAATGCTTTCGATTGCATTTTCTATACATTCCCCTTCTTTCATAATTTTTCCTTTTTTTAGTGTAACATAATTATTTTGCAACTTGGTAAATTTGTCATTCTTTTTCAGATTTTCATAGAAAATAATCATGTTTCTGATCGTGAAGCGTAGGTTTCTTTTTGTACTAACGGGGCAGGATAGTTGAAGAAAAATATGAAAAGTAATATATTTCCAAATCGCGGAAATTATGCTATAATGGTGTAAAATTACACTTTTTAAGGTGGTTTGTATCGGTAAACATATTATTTTTTCTTATTTGTTCTTTGTTATTAGTCTGATAGCATTCTTAATATATTACAAACACGTTTACTACATAGATATAAGGTTAAATCTACTTATAATAGTTATAACTCCTATTATGGGTGTTATTTTTGGCTCATTAGGTAAAAGCGGATACCCTAAGTTGATTGCTATAAGTTTTAATATTGTCTTTATTTTATTCTTTGTACCATTACCTCTAATAAATTTATTCATTTGGACTTTTGGTAAATAAACTTTATATACAAGGTAGCGTTTGTCAAATAAGAAAACTATCGCTTTTTTACAAACAGTGCAGTTTTGTTAAATTAGCGTTATATTTTGGGGTGAACGAATGATGAAGTGGAATGTTCAGTTGTTTTTTTGTGTTATCAGTTTAATAAGTGCTTATGGTAATAATCGATTAATTTAAGGAGATGATTTTATGAAAGAAGAGAATACAAAAAAAGGTAAAGTTATCATCATTTCATTATTGATTTTATTTACTATTAGCCTACTAATTGGGTGCGGGAATGATGAAGATACTCAACAAATGCAAGGTTCGGTAGATGTAGTCGAAATTGATACAGATGAAAAGCAGAATAGTAACTCAGAATACAAAGATGAAATTGAATCACTAGAATTTCAAATCGAATATCTAAATGAACAGAATCAATATTTGGTATCCGTCATTAAACAATTAACAGAAGATTTCTCGGATGAGAAAATGCTAAATTTTTCTCGAAATCAGGTTATATATGAGTTGCAAATCAATGGTGAATCTATTCCGAAAAACGGACAAGTAACTATTCCTACTGGGAATATAGAAATTTTATTAGTACAAAAAGGTTTGGGATATGAATTTTTACCTCCTGGATGGGTAGAAAAAGGAATGATTAGTGGGAATTATATCGAACATATTTTAAACTTTGATACTTCGAATTGGACACCAACTGGAATGGATGGCACAGTTAATACCGCACAAGGTTATTTAAAAACCGATGCAAAAGCTGGTGAACATTTTTCCTTTAATATTACTGATGAGTTAAAATCACGTTTAAAAATCGATACCAATTTAATACAGATTGAAGTTAATTAAGTTAAATCTCATTTAATTAATGTGGTAGTGTATTTAGAAAATAATTGATAATAAAGATTGTGAAAAGATGTACATAAGCTAAAGGGTGCTTTCCTTAAAGAAGGAGAAGTGCCCTTTTTTGTAGAAGTATCTGTACTAACGGCAGATTTGTTTAAAATAGGAAGTTAAATATAAATTGGAGAATATAGAGTTAAGAAATATAGTAAGGGAGGGGATAAGTTGAGTAGTATAAAACGAGCATATATGGTGATCCTATTAATTTTACTATTTTTGTTGTTAGGATGTTCTAAAGAAATTTCCCTTGAGGATGAAATCGTAAAAATTCTTGAAAACAGTGAAGGTAAAGATTATGAAAGAATTATCGACTATGACATAAAAGGAGATTTTATTGTTGTCATATATAAGAGTAATGAAAATGAGCAATTAAATATCGGATTTATTAAGTTCCACTATGGTAAATTAGATTGGGAAATAGGTATTGGAGGTCCAGAATTAAGCGGTGGTGATACTTTTATTTCTGACCCAATTTATGTAAATGTGATTGTCCCAAAGGAAACTGGCATAAATCACGTAAAAGTCTTTGGGGAATATGCAAAACAAGTAAAATACTCTAATGAGATTAATTATTGGATTTCATATACAAATAAATCACCAAACAGCTTAGACGTTGAATACATAAAATAGCTTACAATCTTATTAAACTACCATGAAAATAAACTTCTCGTATTGCAAAAAAAGACAATACCAAAGAAGACCCTTCTAATTCGTTAAAAAACAGAGAGCAAATTCATCGATCTATGGATTGGTTGACAGGATGAAGAACAAATATAGACACCTTAGTATATTTTGATTCTCTGAGGTGAAGCTCTGATTTTTGCGCTTCATGGATGGCTAACGATTGATTTCCCGTTTACTAACCAAACCCATACTTCAGTGTTGAAGTATGGGTTTCTTCTTTATACTAAAGTATAGGCCTTAAGCTATTTCTAAAGAAATTTATATATTAGTAGAACCTAAACATGATTAGTTTCGTCTAATACTTAAAACCTAAAAGGAAGCGAATACATGATTGAAGTGGAAAGGAAACCTGATACATCAATTGAATATCTTGACAATGAAGAGAAAATTACGCGGTTAATGGATCAATATGGCCAAGAAGTTATTATGCTGGCTTATACATATGTGAAAGATAAGCAATTGGCAGAGGATATTGCCCAAGAAGTCTTTATTAAGTGTTATGAAAAATTGGATTCGTTTAGGCATGAGTCTTCGTACAAAACCTGGATTTACCGCATAACGATTAATAAGTGTAAAGACGTTTTTAAGAGTTGGCACTATAGACATCTAATTTTTACTGACCTTATTAAAGGAAAAAAAGATATTGCTGCCCAATCGGCAGAATTTGAAAATGTAAAAAGAGAAGAGAACTTATGGGTGGCAGAAATGGTTATGAGCTTACCATTAAAGTTAAGAGAAGTTATTATTCTATATTACTTTGAGGAACTAAAAATTGAAGAAATTGCAGAGATGTTAGAAATCAAATTAAATACAGTAAAAACAAGATTGCATCGAGCGAGGTATGTATTAGAGAAAAAATTAAAGAGAGGCGATCTTAATGGAAGATAAACTGAAGGATTTAAAAAGTATTTTAAGAGATTCTCTAACAGATGAACAAAATATTCACTTTACTGAAAAACATAAACATAAGGTTTTAAAATCTATTAAATCAAATTCTTTACAAACCAATTTTTCTAGGTCGTTTAATAAAAGAATTCATCTAATACTTAGTGCAGCAATTACTTTTGTTTTACTAGTGGGTACATATCACATAGCAGGAATTAATGATATTTTTTCTGAAAATGAAGCAAAGCAAATTAATAGGGAGCATGAAACAAATAACGTTACTTCAAGCCCAGAAAAGGATATTCAACAGAACGAGGTTATTGTACCTCCTTCTCAGGAAGAAAATTACAAAGACATGACCAAAGACGAGGTGTACAAGAAACTATTATCATCAGGTAAATTTGATACTGTAAAAGGTGAATATGATATTCAAACCGTAATCCATGATGGTACAAAAATGAGTTCAAATGTTAAATATTCAATGGGGTTAAGTCCACTAAAGGGTGGCTACAGCGTTGAAGCTTATAATCAAGGTGATAGTGTGGCCAACACTATAACGTACTATAAAGAAGATACTCTGTGGACATTAGATAGTGTTTCAAAAACCTATTCGGAGAGAAGATATAGAAACAGCGTACCTCCGATAGCACAAAGTTCACTGTTCCCACGTGAAATCACATTAAATTACTTAAAAAGTTTAGATAACTGGGAGATTGAAATACAGAACGAAAAGATCCTTACTCACAATACAATTGTTATAAAAGGCAATTTAAACGAGTATGCAGCTGAGAAACACAGTGCAGAAACCTTTCGTTTCTGGATTGATAAAGATTCTGGAGTCCTCCTAAAATATGAAACATATAATGGTAAAGGCGAGGTTGTTGACTATTTATATCCAAAAGAACTTCAAATAAATGTGCCAATTGACACAAAAATGTTCATTCCAAATTTAGAAGGATATAAAAAATTTGATCGGGAATCAGCTCAGGAAAGACAAAAACAAAACGACAAACAACAAACAGAACTGAACTTACATAAACCCATATTCTCAAATGAAAAAGGTTACTTCTATGTCCATGGAATAACTTTGGGAGACTCAATGGATAAGGTAATAGAACGCCTAGGAGAAAAATATTCATTAGATGAAGAGGATGGTAGTGGGGCAGACGTAATCTTAGATTATAATGGGCTTGCAAGATTTTATTTCAAAGATAAAAAGTTAGACTGGATATTGTTAATGAAAGTAGATAAAAAATACTTTAACAACGTATTTGGTGATTATGAAGGCTCTAAATTTACATCAGATGATAGTGACCGCTATTTTTACTCTATGGAGACTAATCAAATATTAAAAGCCACTACGAACGTTCCTAATCAGGATTTATATTTGTACCTATCATATCCTGGTCCAGAGATCCAAGAAAATCCAGATTTTCTAAAGATGAAGCAAAGCTTAGAATAATTCTAAGCCATACTTAGATAAAGTAGAAGGAATGAGAAAAGCCCCCTTAAAATTAAAGGGGGCTTACTTGCTTATGTTATTTAATAAAGCCTTCATAAGGGGTAGGGAGGTAGGGATAGCCAATTGAAATCATTTGTCTGGAGTCATCATTGCTAACTATCTTAAGGATCTTAATTTGGACCAACGTTATAAAATCAGCACTTCATTTAACCCGTAAATCTCACATTACTATAATTCAATAATGCTAGAATGCTGAATGCCCTTATAATATACTCTATGATTATGTGCATAAGTTCCCTGGCTAGCTCTCATTCGAGTTGCTTACATCCTTTACGTTTATATTAAGGCTGTAATGATGTAATAAATTTTGTGAATAATGGCCATAAGTTAAATGGTAGCAATACCTAAACAAGCAATTATAATGGTCGCTTTTTCTTTTTTAAATTCCTACATAATATTTTGAATGTTATGTTAGTATGATAGTGACTGATTTTGTACTAACAGAGCAGATAGGAAATAAGATACTAGTTTATTAGTAGAAACATAGAAATTGTAAAGGAGATGAAGAAATGAACAATATTTTTCAGGAATTAGTGGAAAAGCATAAGCCAAAAATTGTAGATAAAAGGGAATTTAGAGTTGTTGGAATATCGTGTAATACAACCATGATGGATAAGGACATTAAAGTACCTAATATCGTTGAGGAATTCCATTCTTCTAGAATCGGTGAGATCAAAAACAGAATGGATGAAACAATCTCTTATGGTATTTTTGTTGACCCACCAAATTTTAACCCTGAAAAAGATGAGTTTACTTGGATTGTTGGTGTAGAAGTAACAACTGATGAAGATATCCCAAAAGAGATGACGTCTATAACCATTTCCGCCCATCAATATGCTGTACTAGAATTTAATCCAAAGACTGATGATATTAATCCCTATCAGTTTCTTTATCAATGGTTTACGAGCGAGGGATATGAAGAAGCGGATCTCATTGGCTTTGAAGTTTATAATCCATATAAAGGTGTAGACTCGAATTATGTCCTGCATTTACCTGTTAAAAAAGATATGAAATAAACAGATGTGACATCATTTTGCTAGCTGAGTAAGTTTCTTTGAAAGGGGAACAAAATGATCATAATGATAAACGGAGCCTTTGGTGTTGGGAAAACTACAATTGCAAATGAACTTCAGAAAGAAATAAAAAATAGTATGGTATATGACCCAGAAGAAATTGGGTTTATGTTACGAAATGTGGTTCCAGAAGAAATAAAGAGATTCGAGGCTGCGACAGGCGATTTTCAAGATTTGTATTTATGGAGAGAATTAACTGTTGAGGTGGCAAAACGTATAAACTCAAAATATAAGATGAATCTTTTGGTACCAATGACGATTCGAAAACCTGATTATTTTCATTACATTTTTAATGGGTTCAAAAGTATTGATGAGCAAACGTATCACTTTTGTTTAACAGCAAGTAAAGAAACTATTTTTGATCGGTTAAGGCACCGTGGTGAGGAAGAAGGAAATTGGTGTTTTCAACAAACGGAGAAATGTTTGGAAGCCTACAATGAAAATGACTTTGGAGAGTACATAGACACTGAAAAGGGTTGCATTAACGTCATCATTGAAAGTATAAAAGAAAAGCTAAACCTTTGATGAAAAAATAATAGTATTGAAATATATGAACAGCGGGATACTACCCGTTTTTTTTTGTGTAAACTTTTATAGAATATAAAATTACAAACTATCATAATAATTGATAATTGAATATATTCTTAATATTGTGTAAGATAATTCTATAATAAGTAATTGTAAACGGTTTAAATATCTATCTTGTATTCATATAAGGGGGGCTTTTTTGGTAATAGAATAGAAGGTAAGGAAGTCACAGAGTACGCCCGTTTAATTTCAAGTGTGTATGATGAGCTACATGATGAACAGATATATGTATTTTTTAATAAAATATTTTTATAACCAGGAGGTTTTATTATGTCAAATTTTGATGTAGCCCAATTAGCTCATGTAGAACTGTATTCTCCAAAGCCTGAAGAGACACTTAAGTTTTTTACAGATTATCTTGGCTTGCAGATTAGTGCAAGAGAAGGGCAGTCTGTTTATTTAAGGGCCTATGAAGATTTCTATCATCATACGTTGAAAATTACAGAAGCAAAGGAAGCGGGTATGGCACATACTGCCTGGAGGGCTAGCTCTGAAGCTGCATTGTATCAAAGAGTTCAATCCCTTGAAAAAAGTGGATATGGGAAGGGCTGGATTGAAGGAGACCTTGGACATGGGGCTGCATATCAATTCCAAACACCTGATGGGCATAATATGGAAATTCTTTGGAATGTTGAGTATTACCGAGCTCCAGAAGATCAAAAGACAATGCTGAAGAGTCGCCCACAAAAGAGACCGAATATCGGAATTCCAGCAAGGCGTTTAGATCATATTAATTTAATGTGTGGAAATGTCACACAAAATAAACAGTTCATGGCAGACGAATTAGGTTTTAAGCTTCGTGAAAATATTATCATGAATGATGGGGCTGAGATGGGTGCATGGATGAGTGTTAGCCCACTAGTACATGAAATAGCGCTTATGGGGGACCAAAGTGGTGAAAAAGGAAGATTCCATCATGTTGCTTATTGGTATGGATATCCTCAACATTTAATGGACCTAGCAGATTTACTCGTTGAAAACGGTATAGAAATCGAAGCTGGTCCTGGAAAACACGGGATAAGTCAGGCATACTTTATGTATGTTTTTGAGCCGGGTGGAAACCGTGTCGAGTTATTTGGAGATTCCGGTTACTTAATATTGGATCCAGATTGGAAAACAATTACCTGGAAAGAGGAAGAATTGGATAAGGGGATCATTTGGTATGGTTCACCACTCCCTCAAGAATATTTCATATATGGGACACCTGATCGATCATCAGTTAAAGTGAAATAAAGGAAAACGAATCGTAAAAAGACAAATTTTCATTTGGAGATCATAAACCCATACAATTTCAAATAATTAATATGTATGACGTTAGTTGTTATGGTTACTTATAACCTCGCAAACTATTAAGTTATATATTGAAGAAAGGAGTTTCAATCATGCCATTCGTTCAGATAAATATTCTTGAAGGGCGTTCGCCAGAGAAAAAAGAACGATTAATTCGAGAAGTGTCTATATTAGTATCAGAAGTATTAGAGTCTCCAATTGAAAATGTCCGTATTATGATCAATGAAATGCCTCCAGAACATTGGGGGATTGCCGGAGAATCCGTGAAAAAGCGAACACAAAAGAGTAATGAGTGATTGGGAATACTACATGTATTACTATTAAATGAAGTTAGCTATTGAATCAAGTAGCGCAATCTATGTTATACATAAATAAAAACAGTAACTTCAAATGACTTAGATTCTGCAAAGATCATCAATGATGGTCTTTCTTTTTTTTTTTTTTTTTTTGGAAAAACTTGGAATATTATGATAATATAAAAGTGAGAAAGGTTGTGAATTTATTTGAGAGGTTATAAGGCAATGCTATTTGATTTAGATGATACCTTACTTAATAGGGATAAGGCAGTAGAAAAAATGTTTCTAATGATTTTAGAAAAGTGTTATGGGGCTACGAAACAGCCAACAAAAAACGACATGTTACAATCATTCGAAGAATATGATAAAAGAAGCTATGGCGATAGTGATAAAACAAAAGTGTTGGAATCTTTTTTTGATGCATACCCTCCAAAAGTTAGATTGCCTCGCAGATACATTCAAGATTTTTGGAATGAAAATTTTCCGCAATGTTTCTCTATAGACCAAAATACTATACATATCGTAAATACTCTAAAGATGTATGTTAAGGTTGGAATTGTAACAAACGGCTCAACACAGAGACAAAAAGCAAAAATAATGAACACTCATTTAAATCGTTGTTTCGATACAATCATTATTTCTGAAGAAGTTGGATTTAGTAAACCTGACGAACGCATATTTGAATTAGCATTACATAAGCTTAACGTGCGACCGGAAGAAGCATTATTCGTAGGAGATGATATAGTAAAGGATATTAGTGGTTGTCAAAATGCAAATATGAAGGGCATATGGTTCAATCCTCATAAGTACAAGAATGAAACCGATATTAAACCATATGCTGAGATCCATTCTTTTGATAGATTAATAAGTTATTTGACATAAAAGACAAAATCAAGCTTTTACACTTTACAATTTTTAAAATAACGAAAGGCCCGAATCATACAAAAGAGAGATTTTTATATTTATAGTAAAATTAGGATACCAGTTTAATTTTAAAAAGAAGGTAACAAGATGGAGTTCATAACTGAAAAATTATTATTTATAGCATTGTTTATTTTTATTATCCATTCGATTGAAACACTAGCTTATGCTGTTAGGTTATCAGGTGCAAGGGTTAAGCTGATTGCCTCAGCTTTATCACTCTTTAACATAATGGTGATCGTTTCGAGATTGGCAAACATGATGCAACAACCTTTCACCGGGAGTTTAATTGATAATGCTCCAAAAGAGAACGCTTTGCATTTTGTTGAAGCCCAATTTCGAATACTCATTAGTGCATCAACAGCTGGAACAGTATTTGGAATCATTCTCCTTCCAACTTTTATTGCTTTATTTTCTAGAGCAATCATCCATTTATCAGAAGAAAGAGGTTCTGTACCTTCTTTAATAAAAAGGATTTTCTCTACAGTACATAAAGCGTGGCATTACACATTTTAGTCTACCAAAGTTTACTTACTTGCAGGATACAAGAATAAAAGATATGCCCATTAGATTATTTTTTATAAATATGATAATTACAGCTATCTATACCATCGGTGTTTTATCTGCATTATATGCAGCTTTATTGGCTCCAGAAAGAGCTTCTACCGCCATTATGGCATCAGGTTTAATAAATGGGATTGCAACAATCCTTTTGGTTATCTTTATAGACCCTAAATTATCTGTAATAGCAGACGATGTTGTTAATCAACGTGGGAGTTACAATAAATTAAAGACGATGTCGTTAATGATGGTAACTTCAAGGTTTCTTGGTACAATACTTGCTCAATTTTTGTTCATTTGGGGAGCAAGATATATAGCTTGGTTTACAAAATTCATCGTGTAGATGTTTCGCGATTTTATGCGGTATTTTACGAAAAATGCTGGTTTGTGGATGATAAAAGGGAGTAATCAAAGGAAAGTGGGGGACAAATGGGTACTAACAAGTTTAATGAGTTTATTGAAATTGCAAAAAGACTAAACGATATTGAAATTATTCCATTGCTCATGGGGTCAGTTGGTTTAGAAATCGTTACAGGAAAAAGTTGGAATGCCCAAGACTTAGATATTCATGTACCTGGTGATAGAAGAGGCTGGGAGGTACCACCTGAACTATCTATATTTAACTGGGATAAAATTATGAATATCATGAATGCCATGGGATATACCCTAATTGATTTGCATGAGCATGAGTTTTCTAAGGAAGGTTTATCCGTTGAATTTGGTATTATTGACACATTAACTGATTTTGCAGGAGTACCATTAGAGGAATTAGAATTACATCAAAAAGGAGAGGTAAAGTATTATTTGCTAAATCCTAAGCAATATCTTTCCGTTTACGAGTCTTCATCGAACGACAGTTACCGAGCTGATAGAAATAATAACAAAGATCGTAAAAAAATTGACTTTCTAAAAAGTATGGTTTAATACGCTGACCATTTTCCTGCATGAGCGGGTTCGCGTTTTTCATTTGACAACTTTTGTTGAAGGTAGTGAGCTATCATTGCAGTAACGTTTAACAGAAAGGGGAGAAAAAGATATGTGGTGGGTTATCATTTTGATTTTAGGAATTTTGGTGCTTGCTTTATTTATGGATTGGAGACGAAAGAAAAACAATTATAATTCAAATACACCAAACGTACAGAACAGTACAACTTCAAATTATAAGATGGAAGACACTAGATATAAACATAAATGAAGATTACTGTTTATACTCTCACAGAGTTCTTATTAAATAAAACCAAAGGTTGAAACGAGAAGATAGGTGATATTATTGGGCAGGTACTTACTATTACCTTTTACCATATTATTAGTTAGGTGTACTGTTTGGAATAACCAAATAACTGATTTACTCCCTAAAAATAAGTCAGGATAATGTTATTGAACAAGAAAATGTAAATGAAAATTTATAACATCATCACGCCTTCAATTCCTTTGGGCATCTAATTAGAATATACCGTGAGAATGTCGATTTCAGTTCAATTAAGCTAGTAGACATTCAACATAAGAATTATGTAATATATTCTGTCAAATGAGAAAGGTTGTCTTATATATCTTTTGAATTATGAAAACCATGAATTAAAAGATCTATCCACTTTTAAATATGATTTCAAGGATGAATGATAGTTACGGAAAAGTAATTCAGAATATTTAAAAAAATACTGAAATCATGATATTTTGATATTTGCAGGATAAAACTTTCGGTGTATTATAGTTTTCATTTACGAGGAGGGAATTGAATGAACAAAACAAATTTACTCTTTGTTTTGTTTCTTTTTTTTGTAGCAGGCTGCATGAAATCAGAGAATATCCAGAAAGTAAATAACGCTAGTATAATAAATGATGATAAATTATTACATCTGGAAAAACGGATAAATGAACTTGAAAAAATGCAGATGGAGTTTCAGAGTTTAAGTAGTTCAGATTCAACTTATAATAATGACGTATATGGACAATTTGAAATCCGGTTACTTCAATTGGAACATATAATAAATCATATTCCTGAATTGGAAGTAAAACTAGGATACATCGAAGAGACCCAAAGTCACCAGTCTAAAAACACCTTACGTGTTCAATTAATAGAAATGTTGGATGATAATAATTCCTCCAATAATTTTCGAATCGAAAAGAAAGGATATATAGATATTACGCTAAGTAATGAAGTTCTCAATTACACATTAGATGGTTTAAATTCAGAAAAAGTATTGGTAGAAGAATTACAGACCAAAATAAACGAGTATCATCGTTTATTTACTTTCCATATTGTAGATGAAAAGGCCATTTTAATTACAGAAAAATACTTACCTTGATTGAAATAATATTATAGGAGTTTAAAAAATGGAAAATAACGTTTTTGAGGATTTGGCAAATCGATATGACACAAAAGAAAGAATTGAACTCGCTAAAGTGATTGTTGAGGTAGTAAGACCAAATTTACAAAATGAGAAATCAAAATCGTTAATAGACTATGGAAGTGGAACGGGTCTAATCAGTTTAGAAATATCAGACCTAGTCGATTCCATTTTGTTGGTAGATTCGTCAAAACAAATGCTGGAGGTTGCGAAAGCTAAAATCTCTCAAAAAGGAATCACCAACGCCAACGTACTTTATTCAGATTTTACTCAGGAAACTCCTGAACTTAAGGCTGACATCATTTTACTATCACTTGTCCTTCTTCATATTCCGGACACAGACAAAATTTTACAAGAACTGTTCCGTATTCTGAATGATGGCGGCAAACTAATTATTATTGATTTTGATAAGAACAATCAAATAAATCATCCAAAAGTACATAACGGGTTTTTACACAATGAGTTGGAAAAAAGATTATCAGAGGGCGGATTTAAATCAATTGAAATAAAGACATTCTATCAAGGAACTCGTATTTTTATGAATCAAGATGCATCCATGTTTATATGCACCTGTAATAAATGATTCTTATTTTTTATTTTTTACACACATTAGAAAACATTCATAACAAGGGAACTGAGTTTTGGTATCGAAGCTTTTAATGAAGAGAATGAAAAGCTATGATATCTATAAGCAGTCATTTTTGAAGAAGGAATTTTTGCTTATAGTGAAGAATACACAAGTAGAAAACCATAGGGAGTGAGAAAATGGAGACGAATAAGGAAGTTCTTGGTTCGAAAAATATCCCATTTAGATTGATTGAACAAAAACAAGAAGTAAATAATTTGGTTATTGTCTTACCAGGGGCTGGTTACACAACGCAGGCTCCATTGTTACACTTTACCACAGGGTTATTCTATACGAAAGGCTTTGATGTTTTACATATTAATTATTCTTACAATCGGCAAGAATTATCTGATCTCAGGATTGAAGATTTCAAAAGAAATGTACAACTTGCAATTGACAATGCAATAAAAAATAAAAATTATAGTAATTATTATATTGTGGCTAAATCAATAGGAACAAAAGCTTTAAGTGATCTTTTAAATAATACAAGGTTCAAAGATGCAAAAGTTGTATGGTTGACTCCCATATTACAAAATGATGAGGTTTTTAAGACTATGGCCAATTGTGATAATAAGGGACTTTGTATTATAGGAGATAAAGATCATTGTTTCATTGAGGAACGTTTTGAAAGATTGAAAAATAATCATAATCTTACATTAAAAGTACTAGATGGTGGAAATCATGGCTTAGAGCTGGATAAAGAACCAATTAAATCTATTGAATTATTAAAATGTGTAATTTCTGATATGAATGAGTTTTTAAAAATGAATGGGCATCCTTAAAAAGGATGTCTTTATTTCTATTGTACTAATGGTTAGTTGATCCGAGTAAAAGTATTGGCGCTATTTTTGCAGAAGTTATTTAGCAAGAGGATGTTGAAAATGTGGAGAGAGGGAGAATGATTTTGGTACAAGAAATACTTGAACTACTTAACAAATTTTATCCTGTAAATTTAATAAAAGTTGAATCGGTAACAAACGAGATGTTTCGGTGTACTTCTGATGACGGTTATTATTTTGCGAGAATTACAAACTATAAAAGTTTTGATGAACAGTTAGAAGAAGTGAATTATACAAATTTCCTACATAAAGAGGGATTGGGCGTATCTCCAACAATCTCGTCTTTAAATGGTAACGTTGTAGAAAAGATAATTCTTGGTAACAAAGAAATGTTAACAGTTCTTTATAAACCAGTTCCTGGTGTACATCTCCCAAGAAATCAATGGAATGCAAACGTATTAAAAGAATTGGGTCGACAAATAGGTAAATTACATCGTTTATCGAAGAAGTATGAAAGGCTACATACAGTTAGATATATTAATGATTGGCATGATAACGAGGAATACGCCTTTCTCAAATATATTCCTAAAGAAGAAGTGGCGATAAGAGATCTTGCAAAAGATGTTTTGTTAACCATAAAAAATATCCCGAAAAATGATACGAATTATGGATTGTTACATGGCGATTTATGGTTAGAAAATATATTGGTTGATAATGGTTTCAATTTAGGAATGGTTGATTTTCAAGATTGTGAGAAACATTTTTATATATTTGATTTAGCAGTTCCCATTTATAGTGCGTTAGAGTATTCGTTTGTTGGTAGAGGTAGCATTGTTGAGTATGGACGTCAAATCACAAAAGCAATCATAGAAGGATACTTAGAGGAAAATGACATATCCTCGGAAATGCTAGAGAGACTACCCCTATTTATTAAACTAAAGGAGATATTTGAATACAGTTTAATGCATATGTACTGGAATAAAGAGAAGCTAACTGAAGAACAGATAAGGATAATGAACCATTATAGAATGAGGCTTGAACAAAATCATTCTATTCCAATCATGTAGCCCAAATAGTTCAGGTCATTAGATAATAGAGTAAAAGGTATTAGAAACGATTATTTAGTGATTATTAAAATGCCAATTGAACAACGCGAAGTATAATTTTATAAGAAAAATAGATGGAGGGAAAAAGGTGGTAAGGGTTGTAAAAATAGATAGAGATGGACACTTACTGGTAGCCATTGATGGTCTATATAGAGAAGTGTGGAATCAATCTATAATCGAACGATTGAAAAAACATATAAATTACGACGGATTTAGGGGATATCTAATGAAGTCAGATGATGAGGGAATTATAGGATTTTCTTATGGTTATATATCACGATCAGGTCAATATTATCACGATATACTCGCAAATGAACTTGGGCCAATTGCGTATGAGAAATGGCTTGAAGATTGTTTTGAGTTTGTTGAATTAGCTGTGCATCCTACCCATAGAAACCAGGGTTACGGTACAATTCTCATTCATGAATTACTAAAGGAAGTAACGAATAAGACCACTGTTCTAACGACTCAAGTAAATAATCGTTCTGCCCGTAGTTTGTATCAAAGATTGGGATGGGTGGTTGTTAAGGAACCGTTTATACCAAGTAAAAATGATTCTCCATATGTGATTATGGGTAAGGCTTTGTGATAAAAAGGAATAATGTGGTTAAACAAATATTCTCGTTAAGAAAACCCCGTCCTAATAGTAGAACAAGGTTTTCTTCGCTTAATGAAGGGTCATTTTTGGCTAAAGGCCATTTTTAATCCGATAAGGGTGAAGAGAGACCCTTGAATATAGTTAATCTTTTTAGAGAAGGCTGGATTTTTACGTAAGAAATAACCTACTTTGCCAGCAAATATACTAATTAAAGAAAAAATGACTAACGTTTGCGCTAAAAAGAGGATTCCATAAATAAGCATTTGAATGGAAACATGCCCATTCTCATAATTAATGAACTGTGGGAAGAATGCAAGGAAAAACAATGAAACTTTTGGGTTTAATAGATTCATAATAACCCCTTTTTTGTACAAAGATTTATAGTCTAAGGTGTCCTCATTGTGAAGGTTAAAACTCGATGCTTTTTCTCTGAAAGACTTAAATGCTAAGAATAATAAGTATGCTGCTCCTGCGTATTTTACGAAGGTGAATGCAAAAGCCGATTTGTAAATAACAGCTGAAATTCCTATGGTTGCAGCTGTAATATGTACCAATAATCCTGTGCAAAGCCCAAGTGTTGTAAAAATCCCTGCATTTTTTCCTTTAGCTATACTTTGTGCCAATGTGAATAAGTTATCTGGTCCTGGCATAATCGTAAGAACGATGGCTGCACCCAAAAACGATATAACAGAAAGGTAATCCACGTTTATCCCTCCAATAGATTATGGTTCATTTTACCACAACCTTATGAACTCGTATAATAAGAGTTCTTATTTGGGGTATTTGGATAATATTGTGCGAAGGAAGTTAGAAATTATTGAGCTTCCTGTGATTTCTGCGGATGGTACGAGACTCCTGCGGGAATGCGAGCCAAGCGAGACCCCGCAGTGAAGCGAGGAGGCTTGCGGATCGCCCGCGGAAAGCGAGTACCAGGAGCGGAAATCACCCTATGTTTTAAAAGCAAAAATCTATTAGAAATGAGCCATTTTTAAAGTTAACTTATTAACCTAAAGATATACATGTATATTTTTTAAATTCACAGAAATATAGGATATGGAAAAAACAGCTTAACCGCCGGGATAAAAGATGATCCCGAAGAATTTATAAATCAAATCAATTGATATCCCAGAAATATAAAAGTAAAAGAGAAAGGTACAGAATAATTTTGGGTGTGGATAATAAAGGAAATTAATATCCTTTTGTTGAATAAGAACGGGTAGGAGGGATCAAATGAACAAAAAAGAATACATAAAAGCTATAAACTGGACAATTTTCATACTTGCAATAGTTACGGCGATTATTACAGCTTACACCACTCTCTATGACCTTAACCATACACCTATAATGGGAGAAGATGCGCAGTCTCGTGCAGGATTCCGATGGGGATCGTTGCATATTATGATCTCGATTGCCATACTGATCATTTCAGCTTTATTAGCAAGAGGTTGGAAACGCCTCTTTCCATATAATGTTCCGATTGCGATTATTCTGGTTGGTTTTTGTTATGTATTATTTTTTCTTACATTCACGATTGGATGGGTCGGGGCGGTAGGCATGCTAGGTTTCTTTATCGCTCTCCTAGTAGGTGTGGCTTTAATGATTTCGTATTCTGTGGCTAATCTTATTGAACGGCGAAAGACTGTAAATAAAAGTTAAGTAAGCTTGCTCTGTAAAAGAATAATGCATTTTACACAACAACCACTTTTTACGAATGGTGCGATAGTCCGAGAAGGATTATCGCTTATTTTCATTTAGAGCAATTACGTAAGAACAGCTTAAGGCTTACTTTTAGTGAATTTACCCCGTTCAAATAGCAAAAGACATTTCACTTAACCCTAATTTTTAGTGAATGTTAAATGTCATTCATTATGTCTGTACAAATACCTAATTAGGATAAATATAAGGAAATTCCACGTATGACTTATACACTAAACGTGACATTTACATATAGTAGCATTGTGTAATTGATTAAAGGAGGGTTGAGAATGGGGGTAAATCCAAAAGACTTACAAGATTCGCAGCAAAAACTCACAAACATGCTTGTTAAAAATATTTTAAATAAACATGGCGTTCAATTAAGTACACCTAATCTTTCAAGGAATCAAAAACAAGAACTTCGAAATACAATTCGAAAATTACAAGAGCAAACTCAACAATTTTTGAATAACACACAAACAACTTTAACAGAAAATGATGTAAATCCAGATACAGGAATGGTTGAAGATACAAATACAAATAGACCAAAAGTTTATAAATCAGTTGTAACAAACAAATCAACAGGTCAAAATCGTAAATTGAAATAACTTAATAACCTTTCAAATTAATTAAAAAATCAAGGAGGAAAATGATTATGAACCAAGAAACTTATCGTTTCAACACTGCAGATCAAAATAAATGGTCTGCATTGGATCCAAGTTCTGAACACCCATGCAATATTAACAATGAAGAAATCGTTCAAGAGGCGACTCAGGCTGCAGATAATTTACAGTTTAATGAGGAATTAATTTTTATTAAAGATTCATGTGACGTTACTGTAACAACTACAGATACAAAGGCGGCATTAAATTTACAGGCTGCTTTACAAGCTGCAATTGCTGTAGTTGTAAGTATTTCAATTGCTGATAGCTCACAAGCTCAGAGAGTGACTCAGGAATTACTACAAGCATCTAGAAACAGACAGATTTCTCGCCAAAAGACTGTCATCGAAAACTCAAGAAATGTTAATGTTACAACAACTGACACACAAGTTGCTGTGAACGTCCAACTTTTACTTCAAGTTTTACTTGCGTTATTAGTTGAAGTTAATATCCTTTAATCACTCTCCTTCTACTATTCTATGATAATGAGTCAAACCATGACATTAATATTAGCCACTTTTTTTGAAGAAATTTTTCGAGATGGATAAACGGATTAGCGAGTTCAAAAGAGATACTAAGAATATCTTTTAGAGGTGTAAATAGGAAACTCATTTGCACCTCTATTCCGTTTTATAACTATGTTTATAAGCACATTTACGGTTATTAACATACAAATTAGCGCCCTTGTAAAGGTGAACTTCCTTTTTAGAAAAAATGTTCGAACGAGTAGATTACTTACATAATATGTTGTGTTAATATTTAGAAAAAGGGATAGGGCGGTGTGGATATTAACAATGATGAAAAGAATATTGTTTCTAATCACCGCTATCGTATTTTTTTTCATATATCTAGAAATATATAAATTTATTTTTACCTATTTCTTACCTCACGATGAGGTAACGGGCTTATTTACTCTACTAATCGGTTTCCTTCTTTTGGCTGTTTTATCAATCATTTCGACCCAGAAAACCTTTGAGATTATTCGACGAAGTAAACGAAGGTAATACCAAAATTTGAGGGTTACTTACATATTTATTTTTAATTGAGAGTGTGGCTGATTTGATGAAAAAATATCTTGGATACATTTCATTGGTTTTGATTGTGATTTTTGTATTATTAGCATTTATTTTTCCTCATGTATTGGATCGTTTACCTGAATCTTTAGACCTGTTGTTATTATTAGGTCTTTTGCTAGGTTCATTCATTACTGCACTATTTAGTGTGAAAGGACGATTAAAAACAATTGCTTTATCCATTTCAACTCTTGGTATGTTCGGATTAGTTATCTTATTTATTATTGTTATAAGTATGATGTTGTTTGGAAACTTTGGGACATAACTTGAATAACCTGGAAATTTTTTTGTGGGTGGGTCCAAGTTTGTAAAATATATAAAGGAAACTGTTTTTTAAATCTGGAGGGGATGACCGTGAATCTTGGAAGCGAATATTTGAGAATTGTCATTGAAAGATTTAAAGATGTAAAAACCCTTGGAGAGAAGACAATGACTCAGTTATCGGAAGAGGAAATCCATTGGGCCTATAATAACGAGTCCAATAGTGTTGCAATCATAGTAAAGCATTTAAGCGGTAATATGGTTTCTAGATGGACTGACTTTTTAACATCAGACGGGGAAAAACCATATAGAAAGCGTGATGGGGAATTTTTAGATGATATATCCTCGAAATCAGAGTTAATAACTGTCTGGGATAAAGGGTGGGAAGTCTTAATTAATACACTAACTAATTTAAGTGAACAAGATTTATTAAAACATATTTATATTCGTGGAGAGCGTCATTTGGTTATAGAGGCCATTGAAAGGCAAGTGGCCCATTACGCTTATCATGTCGGTCAGATTGTTTATATTGGTAAGCAAATAAAAGATGGTTCTTGGGAGAGCCTCAGCATCCCAAAAGGAGAATCCGAAGAATACTTAAAGGAAATGCTTAACAAACACAAAAATCATTAGTCTAAAAGTAAAAAGCTACTCAAAGCGAATTGAAAAATAAGACCATCATTTGATGGTTTTTTTTAGGAACTTTTTTTGGATTTATCCGTATTAACATATGTTTAACAATATGACCTTTAAAATAGATAAATAGAAAATGGAAATTAGATTATGTTCATTTTACATAGGAGTGGGAAGATGAAAGATATTTCGGTATTAGTTGCGGATGATGAGAAGGAAATTGCGGATTTGGTAGCGATCCATTTAGAAAAAGAAGGATACAAATGTTTTAGAGTATCAGATGGGGAAGAGGCTGTTCGTGTTGTGGAGAATCAACCAATCGATTTACTTATTTTAGATATTATGATGCCAAAAATGGATGGATTTGAAGTAACCCGTCGCATTCGCGAAAAACATAATATGCCAATCATTTTTCTAAGTGCGAAAGCATCAGACTTTGATAAAGTACAGGGACTAGTCATTGGAGCAGATGATTATATGACGAAACCATTCACCCCAATCGAATTGGTTGCTCGTGTAAATGCTCAGCTCAGGCGATTCATGAAGCTTAATCAGTATAAACCAAATACAAATCATACTACCAGTGTGGAATATGGTGGATTAGTTATTTCTCCTGATCAACGCACAGTTACTTTATATGATAAAAGCATTGAGCTTACACCGAAAGAGTTTGATATTTTGTACTTACTTGCGAGCCATCCAAAGAAAGTATTTAGTGTGGAACATATTTTTCAACGTGTATGGGGCGAAGCGTATTATGAAGGTGGGAATACCGTTATGGTTCATATCCGTACACTTAGGAAAAAACTTGAAGAAGATAAACGGAAGGACAAATGGATTAAGACAGTATGGGGAGTAGGGTATTCATTCAATGGCTAAAATGGTGTTCAATTTTCGTTCTAAGATGCTAATGTTATTAGGTTTAAGTATGTTACTTTCTGGTCTTATCACGTATATACTCTTTAAAGTTCTGCAATATTATTATCATACGAATGTCCAATATGGTGAACCTTTGGCTCAGTATCGATTAGCTATAGCTAAATTCGGAGACTTTACTCTCTTTTTTATTATCTTTATTTTGCTTTCATTCGTTTTTTTCTTTTTCCTTACTAAGCCTTATTCTACTTATTTTAATGAGATTTCAAACGGGATTCACTTCCTTGCCCGAGGAGATTTTAACCACAAGGTACATATCCGTTCAAATGATGAATTTGGGGACATTGCACGTGATATTAATTTGGCAAGTGAAAAATTACAAGAAGCAATTCAAAGAGGAGATTTTTCAGAAAGCAGTAAGGATCAATTGGTCGTAAATTTAGCTCATGACTTGCGCACTCCACTTACCTCTATTTTAGGATATTTGGACTTGCTCCTTAAGGATGAAGGCTTGACTAAAGAACAATTCAGGCATTTTTTATCGATTGCTTTTACGAAATCTCAACGTTTAGAAAGGTTAATTGAAGAGTTATTCGAAATTACAAGAATGAATTATGGAATGCTTCCAGTCCACAAAAAGAAAATAAATGTAGCGGACCTACTTCATCAATTAAACGAAGAATTGTATCCTGTCTTCGAAAAGAATCATTTAAAGGCTCGGATGAATTGTACGTCTCAGTTACTGATTTTGGGTGATGGGGATTTGCTTGCACGTGTGTTTGAAAATCTTTTGACTAATGCCATTCGTTATGGATATGATGGCCAGTACGTTGATGTTAACGGTTTTATAGATGAAGATGAAGTGGTTGTTCAAGTTGTGAATTATGGAGACAGTATCCCAGCTGATGATTTGCCACATATCTTTGATATGTTCTATACCGGAGACAAAGCACGAACTCATCGAGAAGATAGCACTGGTCTTGGTTTGTTCATTGCAAAGAATATTGTGGAACAGCATAATGGATTGATTACAGCAAAAAGCAGTTTAATCCAGACCATCTTTGAAGTTCGAATACCAATGGAAAATGAACCTATTCAATAAACATTTAAGAAAAATTTAAGATTTACCCTACTCTTTTTTTTAACAGTTTTACTTATTCTTTTAGTGTAAAGGAGAATAAGGAGGAAGTTGTAGAATGAAGAAGTGGGGTTTTTTATTTGTCTTATTATTGTGCTTGAGTTTACTATACATAAAGTTTGATCGGTATTCTGAACCAAAAGTGGTTATACAACATGTTAACCAACAAGATGATAGAGTGAATTCCGTAAACATCCAACGTATAGGGATTAAAGAAGACCAAATCTATCAAGGGAATTTGCTATTGGTCAACAATGATTATCCGGTTCAACATGAGAGTATAAAGTCCGATGTCATCAATCTATATACACAGAATGAATTTTTGGAAGGATACGAATTATTAAATGGCGACATCGATTTGTCAAAGGAAATCGCACGTAAATTTTCAGACATGGTTCTTGCTGCAGAAAATGAAGGTGTGAGTAATTTTGTCATTACTAGTGGGTTTCGAGATTTTGATGAACAAAACGCACTTTATCAAAATAAGGGTTCTGCCTATGCTTTACCCGCCGGCCACAGCGAACATAATCTAGGTTTATCATTGGATATAGGATCTACTCAAATGATGATGGCTGAAGCACCTGAAGGAAAGTGGATCGAAAAAAATGCATGGAAATACGGGTTCATTCTACGATATCCTGAGAATAAGATGGACATTACCGGAATTCAATATGAACCGTGGCATATCCGCTATGTTGGTTTACCACATAGTGCGATTATGAAGGAAAAAAATTTTGTTTTAGAAGAATATTTATCATACCTAAAAGAAGAAAAACAGATTTCAGCAAGTCTAAATGGGGAAACTTATACAATTTCATATTATCCTATTTCTAAAAGTACGACGATTAACGTACCGGAAAATCGATACCTTGAGATTTCGGGTAACAATATAGATGGTGTGATTGTGACTGTTTTCGATCGAAAATTGTAACTCAAATCGTGACAAATCATAATAGCATCAGAGTTGGTGTGGAACGAATCTGAATGAGGTTCGGCATCCCAAATGTTTAGACTGCAAACAATTAGACTGATGTTTGCAGTCTCTTTTTATATCTGGTTTTATAGAAGCTGATTCTCATGCAATGACACTTTCTTTCTACATTACCTTCAAATGTATATTCATCATTTAATGGATGATAATTTTAAAAAAAGAGCAAATTCCAATATATATGCACCAAAAATAATAAAAGAACTTAACATCCGTAAAACTTTGTGAATTTATTTTTTTCCACTTAATCATGAAACTCTACTTTACCAAATAATGTATAAAGTAACTATTCAATGGAATGAACGAATACACAAGACCGCATCTGATATGAGACCTGCTCTGAATAGGAACGAATTGAGGGGGGACATGATGTATTTTGAAAAGATGAAACTTAGGTCAACGTTTCCTTTGAAAGTGAGATTTTGTAAGATCGAAACGGCGATTCTAACGAAAGTTGATGGACTATGTTTAAAGGCTATGGCGGTTCCATATACTGCTACATTATATGAATAAGACGGATTCTGTCGAATTCGGAAAACCGCATACCAATAAGCTTTTATTCATTTCTCTAGCCATGCTTGGCTCGATGACAACTTGGTTTTCAATGACAGCTGTGTTACCAACTTTAACTGATTTGTGGGATTTAAGCAGCAGTGAGATCAGCTATATTATAATTATGGTCAATTTTGGATTTATTGTTGGTTCAATGGTTTCGGCATTTATGAACCTGCCGGATCGCATTCAACCTCATATTTTATGCTTTTGGTCTGCCATGCTAGCGGGAATCTCAACCATTCTAATTGCTATACTTGCAAAAAATTTGGTTGTTGCATTGATTTTCCGCTTTTTTACGGGTGTTGCCCTGTCTGGAGTATACGGACCAGGTTTGAAACTTGTTTCTACATGGTTTCAACTTAGGCGCGGTATGGCGATGGGGGTTGTTGTGGGCGCATTAACGATTGGTTCAGCCGGTCCCCATTTGTTCAAAGGATTTGGGATTTCCTCCTGGGAGCTAGTGGTAATGACTACGGGTGTGTGTTCTATTTTATCCGGAACCTTAATGCTTTTTGTGAAGGTTGGACCTTACCCTTTACCTGTAGGAACCTTTGATCCAAACGCAATCCCACGTGCTTTTAAAAATCAGAAGGTCAGGCTTGCAAACTTCGGATACTTTGGTCATATGTGGGAGCTTTATGCAATGTGGTCGTGGTTTGGCTTATTTTTAACAGCGAGCTTTCGAACAAGTGGGATGAATGATTCTTCATCTGCCGCATCGCTCGTCACATTTATTGTGATAGGCTCTGGATTACTAGGTGCTTGGTTTGGTGGAGTTTTCGCCGATCGTATTGGGCGGGAACAAGTGACACTTTGGTCCCTAGGGATTTCCGGAACGATTGCACTTTTCATTGGATTCTTCTTTGGGAGTTCACCATGGATTGTATCTATATTCGGAGTAATCTGGGGAGTAAGTATTATTGCAGATTCAGCCCAGTTTTCTGCCTTACTAACAGAGCATACAGACCAGCGTTATGTAGGGTCAACATTAACCATTCAGTTGGCTATCGGCTATGTACTTACAATTATTGTGATTTTTCTCGTGCCATTTGTTGAATCAATCATTGGCTGGAAATTTACATTCTTAATCCTTTTACCTGGACCCATTCTGGGATTTATATCGATGTTTCGATTACATCGGTTAAAAAAGAATGAAAAAATGGATAGCATTTATGAAGTAAAATGAGATGATAAGGAAGCATAGATTTATAATTTGATAGCGTTTACAAAAAACGCGATTAAGGGATGTTTTTTATGTTATTGAAAAGGGAATAGTGCCAACTAATAAATAGTAGGGAGTTGTAAGTACAGCCTCTGACATCCACAAGGACAATGGGTGAGAAAACTTGTAGTTTTTTCCTGCTATGCTATAATTTGATTGTTTGATTTATACATCTTTGTAGGAGGAAGAAATGAAACAACACCCATTGGTCCGCTATCTTTATTTATTTTATGCATCCGTATTTTTGCTCCATACGATTAATGTTTTTTTAGATAGCGAGACAATCAATTACATACTCGGAGTTCTTGCGATTTTCATGCTGATTGTGTCATTTCCTTTGGCATCGGGGCTTTTTAAGATCCTAGGAGGAACATTTTTGGCAATAGGAGGATATTTATTTATTACGAGTGGTCATTCGTTGCATGTCATTCCTAGTTTACTAACTTCAAATCTATCATTATTAACGCTTTTAGCAATGCTACCTTGGATGAATAGTATTGTAAAAAGTGGAAGATTTGACCGGAATTTGAATCTGCTTATGAAAGTGAATGTATCTGATCTTGGTAAATTATATCCACGGAGTTCATTAACGACGCATATTCTTGCTGCTTTTCTTAATCTATCAGCTGCCACGATCTCACAAGATGTACTCAAAAGCACCTTGGCCTCTTTTAGTAAAGAGATTCGTAATTCTTTTATTACAACAGCATCCCTAAGAGGTTATTCATTGGCATTGCTGTGGAGCCCGTTGGAGATTATGGTCGCTGTCTCAATATTTGCTACAGGTGTTGATTATGTCACTCTCTTACCATGGCTCATTTTGATGGCAGTTGCTGCCTATCTATTAGATTCAGTTTTTGGACGCATTTATTATAGAAAGTACAAATTTGAAGAATCTAATCTGAATAGGCAATTAATAATCGATAAAAAAGTAATAAGTAAAAAAATGATGCAGTTCATCATTGCACTCATCTTATTCTTAACACTGGTTATTATGATTGGAAATCTGTTTGATTTAAGCTTTATTTTAACCGTTACCATTCTTATTTTCCCATTTGCCTTTATATGGTCGCTATTAATGAAAAGACGAAGGAGCTTTTGGACTATTGGTTGGAATAATTGGAAAGAAAAGACCAATACGATGCAGAATTTTATCGTATTATTTATCTCACTTTCTTTATTTTCTACTAGTTTAGGAGATACAGCATTTTTGGAAGCGATTCAAAAACCACTTTCCTATGTTTCTGAATATCCAATGGTCATTTTATTCCTAATTCAAGTTATTTTTGTTTTACTAAGTATGTTCGGTATCCATCCAATCGCCACGGTTGGAATTTTAACCGGAATCATTACTCCATTATTAGACGTAATGAATCCTGTTAGTATTGCTCTCGTGTTAATCACAGGATCAGTTGCAACCTTCACAGTAGGAACGTATGGGTTACTCGTGACATTAACAGCGATGGGCACAGGACAAAGCCCTTATCGTATAACCGTTCAAAATATGCCCTTTGCAATAGGTATGTGGGTAATTGGGACATTAGTAGCGTATTTTTTATTGTAAAAACAAAAGCTTTCAATTTAGTTTCTAAAGACCTGAATCTAAAAAATATTCAGGTCTTTTTTACTGTTTTTTAAATGACTCCCTTCAAATCAATAGAATCATTTTAATTGATTCCTATAACCTTAGACCTGTTTTTTAAAAGAAAACCCTTCCATTTGTAAATAAATTCCCTACTTTCTTCCTGATAAAACTTAATAATACATCAATAACCGCTTAATAATCTGTAGTTATTCTATTAAGAGATTCTTGATATAATGAAAACATACTTCAAGAATATTCCGTATATTATAAAATTTTATTTTAGTAGAGGGGAGATTAACGAATGAATGTAAAATGGTGGCGAAATGTAATAATGGCCTCAGCGATTACGGTACCATTAGCACCAACTGTCCATGCTGAAAATCAACCATCAGATGTCGCCCAAGCTCGGTCAACCTCATCAGACAGAACTGAACCCGTTATTTTTGTTGGTCCAGCTGGCAAAACGCTTGTTTCAAATCAATCGACAACACCGATTGGACCAGGGGTAGAACTTACTAGTTTTGAACGATTTGATGCTCGAGGGTGGTTAAATGGTGAAATTATGACCATAAACCTTGGAAATGACAGTAATTCAACAGACTTACTTTTTCCAGGCAGTGTTTCATCAGCTAAACCGTTGTCTGTAATGGCAAAAGAAGCAGGTGCAATCGCGGGTGTAAATGGAGACTTTTTCGATATTAACAATACGAAGGCTCCTTTAGGCACTGTCGTTAGTGAAGGGAAACTTGTAAAGGGTCCTCAAGGTGGACACACATTAATAGCTAGTGTAGATAAAAACGGTCTTGGTCATATTTCTACCATTCTATTAGATGGAAAGGTTAATCTACCAAACGGAGAAGTTAAACTCGATGCCCTCAATCAATACGGAATTTCAAAGGATGGTATCGGTCTATACACATCTGTCTGGGGAACTGCTGAGCGTTCTCAAGCTGGAAGTCCGTTGTATGAGGTACTCGTTGTGGATGGAAAAGTTGCCTCCGTATCAGCAGGGGCTGGAAGTGGCGCAATTTCTGAAAATGCTTTCGTACTTGTTGGACGGGAAAAAGGAGCAGAGGTGTTAAAGGCATTATCCGTTGGTGATGAAGTAACTGTGGAATACGCTCCAAAGTCTGACATCGATGTTTCCTTTGCAGTTGGTGGAAATATCAAGCTTGTTGAAAATGGAGAAGTCATTTCAAACCTAGACGATACGACATCCGCTCCTCGAACTGCAGTTGGTTTTTCAGAAGATCGAAAAACCATGATTCTTGCAGCAATTGATGGACGTCAAACAGATAGTCGTGGGATGACCTTCAAAGAATTAGCGGAATTGATGAAGGAACATGGCGCACATTATTCCTTAAACCTTGATGGTGGAGGTTCCACTACCATGGTTGCTCGAAAAACTGGCACAGATGAAGTGAAGGCTGTGAATCAGCCATCAGATGGCTTTGAACGTTCTGTGCCGAATGGAATAGGAATTTTTGCAAAGGCTGGAAGCGGAGAATTAAAGAGTTTTTCAGTTGATACGGTATTTGATTCAGACAAGAGCAAACGTGTATTTCCAGGGTTCACAAGAACTTTAATTGGTTTAGGTCATGATGAAAATTATTCTCCGGTTTCAGTTGGTGAAGTGAAATGGCAGGCACTACCAGCAGATGTTGGAGCATTTGAGGAAGATGGAGTGTTCCGCGCGAAAAAGACTGGAAAGGCGATTGCGCAGGCCCAAGTGAAATCTTCAAAGGGTTCCATGGAGATTTCAGTTCTAGGTGAATTAAATCGAATAGAAGCCTCGGACGCACGATTAAGTCTTGAAATGGGACAACAATCTCGTTTTTCGGTTACTGGCTTTGACAAAGACGGGTACAGCGCACCAATCGAAGCTAGAGATGTGAGCTTAGATTATGATGAAACGGTCATATCCATCATGGAAAATGTGGATGGTAGCTTTACTGTAGTACCTAAAAAAGATGGCGATTCTGCGCTAATCACAATTACAGCAAAAGATGAGGTTGCATATCTTCCAGTAACAATTGGTCTTGCAACAAAGAACGTTGATGATTTTGAAGATATAGCTGGTTGGTCATTTACAAAATATCCAAGTGAAGTTGGAGGTAGTATGAGGCATGTCGATGGTAGGAATGGAAAAGGGATCGAGTTAGCATATGATTTTTCAACATCAACGGCTACCCGTGCAGCTTATTTACAAGCATCACCAACGATTGAGTTACCTGGTGATGTACAGAAAATCGGCCTCTGGGTAAAAGGGGATGGAAACGGTGCTTGGCTTCGTACTGTTATAGAGGATGCCGGAAACACAAGATATACACTAACACTAGCGGATCAGGTGAATTGGACAGGATGGAAGTATGTTGAAGCAACAGTACCTGAAGGCGTACGATATCCAGTAAAGCTTTGGAGAATCTATCCAGTTGAAACAAACAAAAACGAACAATACACAGGTCAACTGGTGTTTGATGATGTTACTGTTAAAGTTCCGACTTCAATTGATGTTCCTGATCAACCGAAAAATCCAGATCCACTTATTATCCAAAATGGGGAGATAGAAAAAGGTCGTTGGAGATTTGCAGTACTAGCAGACAGCCAGTTTGTAGCTAAGTCTCCAAATAGTTCACAAGTACAGATGGCTAGAGAATCTTTAAGGCAAATCGTAGCTGCTAATCCAGAGTTCCTTGTCATCAATGGGGACCTAGTAGATACAGCATGGGAAGAAGACTTTGAACTCGCCGAGCAAATTTTGCAGGAAGAAATAGGAGATAAACTACCAATCTATTACATTCCAGGAAACCACGAAATCATGGGACCAGGTACATTAGATAACTTCCTAGAAGTCTATGAAAATAATCGTTATACATTTGACCATAAAGGTACAAGATTTATTTTACTAGATTCTTCGACAGGAAGTTTCCGGACAAGCGATTTCCAACAGCTACTTGATCTTAAAAAGGCGTTAACAGAAGCTGCAACGGATCCAAATGTGAAAAACGTAGTTGTAATGGCACATCATCCAACACGTGATCCACTGCCAACCAAAAATAGTCAGCTTAGTGACCGTAAAGAATCCAATCTTCTTGAACAATTTTTAACGGAATTCCGTCAAACGTCAGGAGGAAAAGGTGCGCTCTTTATCGGTGGACATGCTCATACTGTAAGTGTAGAACGTGTTGAAGGTGTTCCGTACATGGTGGTTGGTCCTTCTGGAAAGGCGCCATACGGTTCATCTGATGCAGGTGGTTTTTATGAATGGACGATGTTTGGTGTAGATCCAACTCCAGTACCTGCTCAGGCTAAAGGGCCTGAACAATCAAATGGAAAAAGTGCAGTTTCCGGTACAGATTGGATTCAAGCAGAAGTAAATCCATTATTGTTGGACATTACCCTTCAAACACCAGAAAGTGTAAAAGTGGGAGAGACCATTAAGATTGAGGCAACTGGTCACCAAAAAGATAATCTTAACTTCCCGCTACGCTATCCTGCAACCGTACAATGGGAAGGTAGTGACAATGTCTTGATTGGAAGTGGAGAAGAGCTTTCCCGAGCAGAAACCTCTGGTAAATATACGGCAATCTTCAATTATGAAACAGGAGAATTAAAAGCCCTGAAAGTAGGCGAAATAACTCTAAAGGTTGAAGCAAACGGAATGACAAAAGAACAAACTGTTATAATTGAATAACTGGGACAAAGGGATAGGTACAGCGTCCCAGATTTTGTACGATCCTAAAAAAGAGGTTGCATTTTTTGCAGCCTCTTTTCACTTTTGTGGATGCCTCCAAACTTATTAGGTTTTTATTTTAAGGGATTAGTGGTAAAGTTAGAAAGAAAATCAAAAAAATTGGGTAGGTATAACAACATGATCGAAATAAAAACATCTTCACTAAGTGATGGCGAATTTAATAGAGGGGTATTTGCTACAGTTGATATCAAAAAAGGGCAACTAATCCATGAAGCACCAGTGATTTCATACCCTAATGACCAACATCAGCACATTGAGAAAACATTACTCGCTGATTATGCATTTGAATATGGGATTAATCATACGGCAATCCTTCTTGGTTATGGAATGTTATTTAACCATTCCTATGAACCCAACAGCATTTATGAAATCAACTTCAAAAATCACACATTTGACTTCTATGCGTACACAGACATAAAAGCAGGAGACGAAATCCTAATTAACTACAATGGCGATGTGGATAATAAAGATGAACTCTGGTTCAACAAGGAGTAGATAGATAACAACTTGTATTACAAATTTTTAGTTTAAATGAAACGGACACCAACGAAAAATGCTTACGAGTAGCAAAAGTCTGGAGGTGACAAAGAATGAATAAACGATGGACAATTGGCAAAATTAAAGAATTTGTTGAGAACAATTCGGATAGTAAATTGCTTACGACGGAATTTCATGGTTTTTCACAAAAGTTACTATTTAAATGCGCATGTGGTAGTAATTTTGAAAAAACATTTACGAAATTTAAAAATAATAACCAACGTAAATGTGATGTGTGTCAACCTCCGAAACCGTCTCGTTAAATTGTAGGGAATAAAGAGCACTACCTCATACTAATTAATACAAAAAAGGTTTTCTGCTAACGCGCAGGAAATCTTTTTTAATTCGGTGAAGAAACACTATACACTTTTTGAGCATTTTCTACTAATTGGCACTAGTAATCTATCATTTTCTTCCTGTTCTCACTTAAAGTCCAATTTACGACAGAGTATCGTAAGAAAGACCTATATGTATGATGAATATAGTTAAGTAGAATCAAAATAAGGAAGGGTTATTAGAATGTTAGTTTTTGATAGTAACGAAAGGTATGTAAACGCTTCCTGAAAATGAGAAAGGAGGTTAAATAAAGTTTCACATCTAAACAATTTAAGGGAGGTTTGTTGTTTGAGCAATAGAAAGATGAAAAAAACAATCATGCTCACATTTTGTTTTACTCTTTTATTCAGTTTAATCGCTCCTTATATTAGTTCTGGAACAATCATGGTTTCTGCAGAAACAGGACCAAGCGTGGTACGAAATGGAGGTTTTGAAGAAGTTGTGATCCCTGGGTGGAGTCTAGTTACGAACAACCCTTCAACAAGTATCGCTATCAGTAATGATCGTGCGAATACCGGTACACATAGCTTGCATTTTATAGATTCAAATTCAAATAATCCAGGCGGGAACTTGCAAGTGACAAGTGAGAAAATAGCCGTTAATCCTGGCGAGTCCTATACTGCAAAAGCGCATGTGAATGTTGTTAAACAATCCCATAGTATTGGATACGAGGTTCATTATTTTAATACTGAAAATCAAAAGGTTGGAAGTGCAACGTTCATAAATTTTCAATCAACAGTTTTAGGAACGAATCAATGGACTGAAATCAAGGTGCCTTTTACCGTTCCAGAAGGTGCTACCCAAGTTGAGCTTCGATTCAATTCAGGTCATCCATCTAATACTGAAGCGTACTTTGATGATGTTAAAATTGTGAAGGATTCTGATTCAACAGAAATTTTACCAGTAAACGAATCATTTGAAGAAGAAGTTGTATTTCCTGGATGGAGCCGCGTAACAAATAACCCGTCCACGAGTTTTGCATTTAGTTCAGAGAAAGCACATACAGGAAATAAGAGTTTATATTTTAAAGATGAAAATAACAACAATCCAGGTGGTAATTTACAGGTAACAAGTGATAAGATTCCTGTTACCACAGGAGGGTCATATATTGCGAAAGCATATGTGAATGTTGTCAGTCAATCCCATAGTATTGGTTATGAGGTTCACTTTTTTAACGATGAAGGACAAAAGGTTGACAATGCTACTTTTATTAACTTTAGTGCTGCTGTTTTAGGAACTGATAAGTGGACTGAAATTGAAGTCCCATTTGACGTTCCAGAAGGTGCGACACAGGTTGAACTACGTTTCAATTCAGGTCATCCTTCAATCACGGAAGCCTATTTTGATGATGTAACGCTTGAAAATCTCTCCACTGAAGAACCTCCAGTTGACGATATACATACAGATGTTGTTAATCCTGGCTTTGAAGAAGCAGTCGTTGATGGAAACATTCCTGGGTGGACATCAGAATTTGAAGGTCCTGGTATTCAAGTAAGTACAGAGAGAGCTCGGTCAGGAGTGCAAAGTGTACATTTACATGATACTACTGATAAAGCAGGTGTGAGTGTTTTGAGTGATAAAATAGCAGTTGAAGCCGGTGCATCCTATTTATTGACTGTCTATTCAAACGTTGTAAGTCAGTCGCATAACGTTGTGACCGAAATCCGTTATTTTGATGCAAATAATAAGAGCATAACTCAGCATCGGGAATTGAATGGTAACTTACCAAAAAATGAATGGAAAGATTTAAAAGTTTTTAGTGTAGCCCCGGATAATGCAGCATACGCAAGACTCGCTTTCTATTCTGGCGGGATTAGTTTTACAGAGGTTTATTTTGACGATGTTTCCTTTGAAAAAGTGACGGAAGATGGCCAATTTGATCGTGAATATGGAGCACCTATTAATCTAGGTGAGATGGTTCATGTTCAATTAGGACAAGCAGGCGCAATTCAGGAAAATAGTTTAGGTGAAAATGAAGTATATTATCATTCTAATGGTGCCCCTGGAACGTTTTCTGTCCTAGATGCCGAGACAGGGGAACTCAAGTTTTCTAAAGTGATTGACAATACAGAAGCTGTGTGGGCAATTACGATTGGCCCAGATAAAAATGTGTATTTTGCTAGTACTTCTGATGGAAAACTATACCGATATGTACCAGAATTAAAAGAAGTCCAAGAATTAGGAGCCAATCCTTCTGCAGCTTGGGTATGGGATTTAGAAGCGACAGAGGATGGTAAAATTTATGGTGCTACCTATCCAGGTGCAGGTGTATTTGAATATGACATTAATACAGGTGAATTTAAAGATTTTGGTAGTGTCACAGATCAAGATTATGCACGTGGACTAGCTGTAGATGGGGATTATATCTACGTAGGAATTGGCACAATGAAGCATCTGTATAAAATCAATCGACATACAGGTGAGAAAGAGGAGCTTATTCTTGAAGGGCATTCAGGTGAGAACGGATTCATTCAGGATGTTTGGGTTGTGAATGGGAAACTTCTTGTAGCCGTTTCAACCATTAATATGATTGTCGTTGACCCTGAGACGATGGAAGTAGAGGGTTCGTTCCAATTTAGTAATATGATTTCTGAACCGGACCCTTCAGAGCCTAACATGATTTACTATAAAAATGGCACACAATTATACAAATATGACCTAAATACAAATGTAGAAACGTTGATTGAAGGACTTCCAATTCTACCAGATACTCCTCGAGTTAAGGATATGGCATGGATTACGTTATCTACTGGGGATACAGTCTTGGCGTTTGTTACACAATATGGTGAATACATGTTATACAATCCAAAAACAAATGAACTGAACTTTGTCGCATTAGATCTTGCAGCAACAGCTGTAGCCATCCAGTCTCTTGATACGGGTCCAGATGGAAAACTATATATGGGCGGATATCAACGTGGTATGAGTGTGTATAATCCTTTCACTGACGAGATTGAAGTAAATATTTCCTCGTTTGCTCAACCAGAGGGAATCGGATTTTTGAATGACAAAGTTTATTTTGGTACCTATGTGGGTGCCATTATGTACAGCTATGACCCTAATCAGCCAGTGGATCTAAATAGTAATCCACATCTTGAATACGACATTAAAGATGAACAAGATCGTCCTTTTGTGATTACATCAGGTGATAACAAACTATTTGTTGGAACAGTCCCTGATTATGGTGTATTAGGTGGGGCTTTAGCCATCTATGATGAGGATACAGGTGAATGGTTCCAACAACGAAATGTTGTTCAGGATCAAAGTATTATTAGTTTAGCTTATCATGACGGTAAGTTATTTGGAGGTACTTCAGTATGGGGTGGTTTAGGAATTAACCCAAAAGCAACGGAAGCGAAGATTTTTGTATGGGATGTTGAAAAAGGTGAGAAAATTGCAGAATTCACACCTGAGATACCGGGAATAGACGTTACACCTCGTATGATTGGTGACTTATCATTTGGTCCTGATGGATACCTATGGGGTGCTGTTGAAGGAACTATTTTTAAAATGGATCCAGAAACCTATGAAGTTGTTGACAGCAAAGTGATTCGACCAAGTTTATATAATAGTAGTAAATGGTACCCATATCAACTGGAGTGGGGACCAGACGGGATGCTATATACAACCTTGTCTCGTAAACTAATTGCGATTGACCCTGAAACATTAGATTACAAAGTTCTTGTCGAAGATTTTATGAACAGTATGACTGTAGGCATTGATGGAAGCATCTATTATGCGTTAGGCAGTGAGCTACATAAAATTGCTGTTCCTGAAACGGATGCAACCTTAAAATCCATCACGATTGATGGGGAGGAGCTTGAAGGTTTTCAATCTGGTACTACTATTTATACGTTAAATGGTGAACAAACTGAAAATATCGTGGCAGAGGCTACTCAAGTGGGGGCAACTGTAGAAATCGTGCATTTAACTGATAAAGCAGAAATTATTGTGACCGGTAAAGATGGAAAATCAACTCTATTGTATACAATCGTTTGGACGGATGAACCATCCGAACCCGAAGAGCCGGGTAAGCCAGGAAAACCGGATAAACCGGGAAAACCCGATAAACCAGGAAAACCCGATAAACCAGGAAAACCGGATAAACCAGGAAAACCCGATAAACCAGGAAAGCCGATTAACCCAGGCAAACCAGACAAGTCAGGTAAACAAGAGTAATCATCACAATATGGACTAATCAAAAATGGTCTTCTGCTGACGCAGAGGACCATTTTTTTGCTATTATTTTTTGATTGCTTCCTCAATAGAAGCAACGTTATTGAGTAATGTAATTTTGATTTCGCCCTCAATGTTACTATTGTTTAGATGCTTTCGGAAATCCTCAAGATGTTTTAGTGCTTGATCTTTCTTCCCTTTTTGGTAATGCTGTTCAGATTGTGCTAATCGGTTGCTTAGTTGTTGTGCCACTGAATGTGGAATACTTTCTGCTTTTTCGAGCTCGTTGATTTGCTTTGTTAATGTTTCACTTGTAACATCAACAGTTACGACAAGCGTATTTGTTTTGATTTCTTCCCCATTATATGCGACGGTTGCATAAATCTCTGTTGTTCCTGCATTTTTCCCGAGAATTTTAACACCCTCAATGGTAGCAACATCAGGATTTGAGTTGATCCACTCTATTTGAGCTCCTGCTAAATTGATTGTATTTCCATTTACGAGTGTAACGGTTAAATCAATGTTTTGCTCCGTACCTTGTAGCATTGATTCACTTTCGACAGTTACTGTTCCATTTTCAAGTGGAACAGGTAGTTGATACAAGTTATGGTCAAATGAATAGTAAATATTTCCTTCCTTATCTACATCCATCAAATTGACATTACCATTAACCAACTGTTTACTTTTCATTGTTTCTGGATCGATAACAGTTAGTGTACGAGCAGCTGTTGTGTATAGGAAACCTTGGTTATCCCAGCGAATGAAAAATGGTCGCCATTGGCTTCCTCGGTTTACACCTTTATAAAGTTGCGTACTTTTTACAATTTCACGATTATCTGGATTCATCGCGAAGATAACTGTGTTATAAGCGCCAGCCTTATCTAGTCCCCATGCAACACCCCAGACGTTTCCATCAGGTCCAACGGACAGTTCGCCGATCATTTCAGGTTTTTCTAAACCTGTCACTTTGAGGTCGAATACTTCATGTTGACCCGTTGCCACATCATATTCGAACATTTTCGCTTTGGGTTCAGTTGGGTCAATGCCAAGACCGCCCGATATCGTGGAGCCACCAAATACTGTTCCGTTAAGATAAGCTAATCCGATGATACTTTGATTTTTAATGATATTCCGAATGGTTTTCCACTTATTCGTTTTCGAGTCATAAATCGTAAGTGCTCCACCTAATCTTCCATAATCAGAAATGGTTCCCACAAAGAGCTTGTTATCACCAGATGTAAACGTAAAAGGTCTACTTTGATCATCCTCGATGTCTTGTACTAACTCGGGATTTTCGCCGTTTTTACCACCAGAGAAGGTAAAAGGGCGGTTTGGATCATATTTGTAAATTTTAGCTCCACCATATGTTCCAAGATAGACATCACCATTTAGAAACCCAATTCCTTCAATTTGGTGAGGATCCCGTTCTTGTAGGATGTATTTATCAATCGCCGTATCAAAGACTCCAAAAGAACCTTGATACCCACCCATATAAATCTTTTCATCTTCACCAATTTCTAAGCTTTGCATTAACAAACCTTGCATATCCACTTCTGGGTAACTGACCTTTACAGTATGTGTAGTAGGGTCAAAAATTGAGTATTCGATCTGATGATGTAAAATAGCCAACACATCTTTACCGCTTTCATCCTTTATCCAACGCATCGCTTTTGCAGGAGTAGCAGGCAGCTGTACCGTTGGTTCTACCTTAGCTGTCTTATGTGTAGTCATATCGTAGGTCCATAATTGTTGTGTATTTTTATTAATGTAGTAAAGAATATTTTCATCATATGGAGCAGGGGATGAAATGAGCCCATCAAAAGTATGCTCATCCTGCCAATCCATGGTATTCACTTCTTCACCCGTTGACTTGTCAATCGTTACTAATGAAGTTCCATATGCAACAAAAATAAAATTACCATATTCCCAAATATTCGATATAGATGTGGATGTACCTGTAATTGGTAGATTAATCTCAGTTCTTTCACCCGTTGCAAGATCCATCTTCATTAAATAAGCGGTTGTACCCATTCCGACATATAGACTATCTTCCGTAATTCCAAGTCCGCGTGCATATTGTTGACCTTCATAAAAAGTTCCTAAATCTGTAAATTGAGCAGATTCAATATCATATTCGAATACTTTCGCATTTGGATAGGTTGCTCCGTATATTTTTCCATCGTGAGAAGCTTCTAACTGCCAAACCCAATTGTCTGAAGGATTCTTCCCGAGTTGCTCTAAACGTTTTTCCTTCACTACATATCTGTATAAAATTCCATTATAGGTTCCAGCAAAATACACATTTCCATCCGCACCTACAACCATTGCCCAAACGACATCACTTCCTGGGAGGTTTTCAGAGAATATTTTTTCACCCGTTTTAGCATCAGCTGCATAAAACGTTGCAGGTGAACCATTCGTAGCATAGTAGAGTTCACCATCTCCAATCGCTACTCCTTGAGATTTTGCAGCCAACGCGGCTGGACCGTGATTAATAGGTTTACCATATTTAATAGGGAAGTCTAAAATATTTGATTCTTTCTCAAAAAATCTAACATCATCATAATACCCTTTCATAGTGGATGTAGATGATTGATAGATAAAGATTTTAACTCCTTTTGCACCAGTGGGGGCAGTTGCTTCAATATCTACGGATTGCCATTTATTGAACTCAGAAACATCAAAATACTTTGCAGAGTTTGATATAATAGTACCGTTTTCATCGGTCCAGCGAAGCCAAATCCCTGGTTTTCCAGTTAATTCTTCAACATACAGATTGGCTGTTAATTTATATTGATTACCTTCCGTGATACCAATTTCTTGGCTGAATAAGCCAACTACTCCGTTATTATCGATAGCTAGACTTTGGTTTCCAGTATTTACAACTTTATTCGAAATACTCATTCCGGTCTTAAAGCCTCCCGTCCAATACACCCATGATGGCAAATCTGCCTCGGATGTAGGTTTTGCTTCAAAATCCCCGTTCTCGACACTTAATTCTTTCCAATTATCTTCAGCAGCTACGGAACTCGTTTGTTGAACATAGGGAAGAGTGGAGAAGACGAGTATTGTGGCCAGTAAAACGATAGAAAAAAGTCTCATTTTTTCTTTCAATTCCTATTCCTCCTGGATTCGTCATTATTTCTGACAGGTAAAACGAATTTTACCTGTCAGATTTGATAAGAGGTGATAGCAGAGAAATGTATCTCGCTATTAATCTATCTTTCGTATTGATATAGCTTGGTACCTCTAGCAAAATAGATATTGCCATCTGGATCCATTGCAAATAGTTTGGTATCTTCTGCTAACACTTCATGTTCCAATGTATCCGGGTTGATTTTCACTATATCTCCTCGAACTTGACCATATAAATAACCATCATCAAATTGTAAAAAACCTTCCCGCCATAAATGACTAATTGAGTCCCAATTCACTTGATACAGTTCCTTTGTCTCAACAACCTGATTTGTTGTTGTGTCGAATTTAAATAAGATGCCAGAAGTCAGCCCCCAAAGGTTTCCATCATCATCAAAGGTTAGGGCTGATATGGCTTTTTCACCGGGAACTGGAATGGTTTCAAATTGCTTTTCACCTGTATGCATATTATAGACAAACAATTTCGCTTCATTTTCTGTAGGAGTAATACCTAGTCCACCCCAAACAGAAGTCCCACCATATAGAAGCCCGTCCTTATAAGCTAATGAAATTACACTTTGATTTTCAACAATATTCCGATGGAAGGTATAATCATTTGTAGATGGATTAAATATCGTTAATGCACCACCAAGCTGTCCATAATCAGGAACTGTTCCAATTGCCAATAGATCACCAGCTGATTCTAAAGCGAAGGGGCGATCCTGTCCCTCTGATTTTATGCTGAAATGTTCAACTGGATTAATACCCATTTCATAGCTTTCGGTAGGATTGTAGGAATATAAGAACCCACCTGGATAAATTCCCATATATAATCTATTTTGATGGGTAATCATTCCTTCGATTTGTCCTAGCCCTTTATTCTCCGTTACTTGACCCGTTGTAAAATCATATTCAGCAAGCCCACCAGACAAATATCCCCCAACAAAAATATTACCGTTAGGTCCTTGAGTAAGGGATTGGATACTAACTGGTTGACCACTCAATTGACCTTGTAAAATTTGTTGATTTCCCGTGATTGGATTGTAGTGACGAATTTTACCATCCCAAGCAATTGAAACCAGTGTCTTACCTGGAAACTTACTATTTTCAAATTTTGCCCAACCGAAATCTCTAGCAGAAAATAGGTTGTTGAAACCAGTCGGTGTTAGTTTTAATGAGTTTAAATCGTAGGAATACAACTCTTCATTTTTGATAAAATAAACCAAATTACCAGGACCCGGTTCGGAAACATCAAGTCCATTTGCACCATCAATTTCATCGATGATTTTCATTGTTTTCAAATCGAAAACGAGTATTGTATTACTAGAACCGGTTGCCCGAGCAAACATCGTATTGCGAATTACGTCAATATCATAGATATAGGTCTGTTTCGCATACTTTTCAGGTAGTGTAATCTCTACTTTATCACCAGTATGTATATCTACTTCGACAAGGTTTGCTCCTTGAGTTCCAAGCCCTACATAAAGTTTGTCTTTATAAATATCAAGACCCCTGGCGTATTGTTGTCCTTCTTTGACTTGGCCATAATCACGAAATTTCTTAGTTGAGGGATCGTATTGAAAGACTTTGCCGCTTGGAAAGGTTCCGCCATAAATACGACCATCCTCATCTGACTTAATGCGCCAAATAAAAGATTCACCTGGTATTGGATTTCCTAGATTCTCTACATGATTAGCACCTGGAACATACTTAAACAATGAGGCACTAGAGTACGTTCCGATATAAACATTTCCCATGGGATCAACTGTGACACCCCATGCACCACTTGCTCCATCAAGCGGAAAACTCGCAACGCGTTCTCCAGTTTGGGCATCTAGTACATTAAACACAGCAGGGGAGCTATTAGCGACCGCGTATACCCAATCTTCACCATTTGGACCTTTTCCATAATCAGCAGCGGGAACGGAAACGGAATTAAGCACCGTGCCAATCTCACGAATATTGTTATCTGCCGCAGATGTATGATGGCTACCAAATACACTTGAAAATAATGAGAAGACTAGAACTGAAATGACATAATAAGATAAAGTTTTGCTTTTCATTGCTTACCTTCCTTTCACGTTTTTAGGTAGGGTAGAGAGACTTGAAGTTGAACGTTGTGGTACGAACACTATTTTGAAACCGCATACAAAATACTTCCAAACACCTCCATTTTTATCTACTCACTTTAATTAAGTGAGCGACAAAGACTATTAAAAATTTTCTGATTTCAATTAAAGGATAATGAAAGAATTTAGTCTTTAAAATGACGATAAAGAATTTAGGTCTATAGTAGGAGGGGGTTAGAACCTTGTTATCATACGAAAGACGGGTTTCAATATGTGCGCACTTAAAGACAATTTTCAGACTTGTCCAACTTTTGGGAAATCAATACAATGTAATAGATTTAAGGTTTTTATTAATGAGGGAGAGGGGTTATGCATTTGGTTTGGATAAGAAAGGTAACACTGTTATTGTTATGTGTTTTGTTGGTGCTTCCAAGTATTTTTCAAGGCACAGCATTATCTTTAGAAAAGGTAAGTGCGGCTACTATTTCGAGTACAATCTCTGTAAAGAATAATAGTTTTGAAGAAGCTGTAGTCGATGGCAAAATCCCAGGTTGGACATCTTTATTTCAGACAGGAGAAGGGTATACGTTTGAAGTTTCAAACGAACATAGTGCTATCGGAGAAAATAGTCTTCATCTGTCAGATACGATTAGGGGACAATCGGTAGGCTTGCTAAGTGAACCTATTGCTGTTCAACCAGGTGATTCGTATACAGGAATGACTATGTTGTATTTAAAAGATAATAGTACAGCAAGCTTTCGAATTCAGTTTTATGATGAAAAGAATGTTCAAATTAAAACGGAAGAGTATGTGACGCATAGTGAAACCTCTAAAGGATTTCCAGTTGAGGAATGGTCCAAGGTTGATACGCCTACTGCAGTTGCACCTGAAGGAGCCAAATATGCTAGGGTTGTAGTTTTTACAACAAGTTACGCAATTGCTCAAGCTTATTATGATGACGTGACTGTGCTACATACACCGAAACAGGGAGATGGTGATGAAACGCATACCCCTGAACCGATGAAAAACGGTAGTTTTGAAGAGCCAGTGGTAGACGGTACGATTCCAGGTTGGACTTCATTGTTCGAATCTGGAGACGGACACAATTATACTGTTACGAATGAACAAAGTGCATCAGGAGAATACAGCCTTCACCTGTCAGATGAGATTAGAGGAAAATCAGTTGGTTTATTAAGTGATCCAATCGAGGTGAAACCCGGAGATTTATATACCGGTACGGCTATGTTGTTCATGAAAGCGGATAGTACAGCCAGTATTCGTTTAGAGTTTTATGATGAAAAAAATAGTAAGATTCAAACGGAGGAATATGTAACACATAGCGAAACTTCAAAGGGGTTTCCAATTGAAGAATGGACAAAGGTTTCTACACCATTTGCTACGGCTCCTAATAATGCGAAATATGCAAAAGTAGTTGTCTATACGACAAGCTATGCGATTGCTAAAGCATATTTTGATGATGTGTCGATAGAGGGAGAAAGAGCAGTAGAGCCGATTGGAACAGACGTACGAAATTCGAGTTTTGAAAAACCTTTATACAATGGGAAAATTCAATACTGGGAATCGTTATTTAATGTGGGATCAGATTATCATTTCGAATTGAATAACGAGATCAGTGCTTCAGGGGACTATAGTCTGAAGATTTACGACCAAGTTCGCAATCAATCAGTAGCTTTAATTAGTGATTATGTTTCGGTTACCCCCGGGGATTCTTATACAGGTTCTAGCAAGCTGTATCTCAAAGATGGAGGTACAGCAAGTATTGATATTCGTTTCTATAATGCAAATGATGTTCGAATTGATGTAGGCGCAACTGAAATGCATTATGCTTCAGGAAAAGATGTTCCAATTGAGGAATGGAGTGATATATATACTCGAAAAGTGGTCGCACCAGATGATGCAGTCTATGCTCGAATGGTACTTTACACAACATCGTACCAAATAGCGGAAGCTTATTATGATGATGTAACGATCATTCACGATGCAGATACATCACCGGCAAAACTATCAATTTCGGCACCAACACAAATTACTGAAGGTGAGACTTTTTCAGTTACATTAGATGCTACAAATGTAAAAAACCTTTACCAAATGGATGGTAATATCTTGTTTGACCGCGAAAATTTACAGTTTTCGGGATATGAACCACTAGGAGCTTTTGCAACAGAATCTGCGTCTGTAACTGTAGAGGAGGCTAACGGAAAACTAAACATAGTAGCTTCTACCAATCCTGAACAACCAATAATCTCTGATTCAGGTATCGTACAATTACATTTCAAAGCAGGCTCTAAGTCAGGGCAAGCCTGGACAGTCCTAAGCAAAGATACAGTAATGAATCATGAGTTCCAGGTAGAACGTGATCAAACATCATTGATCTTAATAGGGGACATTGAGGAAAAACTAGAAAACGTAACTTTTAGTGAACCCGAAAATCTTCAATCCCCGATTGCAGATACAGTCGGATTGTTTGATGGACGCACCGGGGTGGAAGACAGTGTTAATGTAATGTATACAACGGTAAAAGGAATTCCTCCCGTTTTCCACGTGATAAATATTGATGAGCATAAACTTATTCGTAGCTTACCGATGGAAGGTGCAGGTGACGTATGGAGCCACACGGTTGTACCGAACGGAGATGTTTATGTTGCTGCAGGGGGACAACTATGGGTGTATTCTCCTGTAACTAAGGATATTAAAAAGGTCTACACACATAGTACGGAGAATGTATTTTGGGCACTTGAACATGATGAAGCAGGCAATGTATATATTGCTACTGGTCCGTTAGGAAAAATTATTAAGTATGATCCAACTACTCATACAGCACATGACTATGGTCGATTAATGGGCCATATTAGCCAAGAATATGTTAGATCTATTGATTATAGCAATGGGTATGTATATGGCGGAACTTCACTTGGAGAGATATATAAAATTAATGTAAAAACAGGCGAAAAAGTTGAAATTGCTTCTCCATTAAATGAAGAGGGTTATGTATATGATTTAGACATTGTCGATGACAGACTGTTAATTGCCCGTTTTGAAACATCACAAACGAGATATGTGTATAATTTGGAGACAGAAAAATGGGAAGACGTAAAAATTGTAAACAGTAGTTCCGGTCTTCATCTACCAAAAACATCCCTAGACGGAAAAATTTATATGCCGGTCAATGGAAAGATTGCTTCCTTTGATGTCAATACATTCGAGGTAGCTGAAATTGTTGATTTTGGCACAGGATTTAGAGGCGCTGACTGGGTTGAACCACCTGATCCTGAACTTCCTGGTGTAAGTTTAGTTACAATGAATTTTGCGGGAAGTTATATGTTCTTTAATCCTGCCACTGGAAAAATTAAAACAATTAATAACTTCTTACCGCCATCACCTTCTATCACACATGTTTTTAAGAAGGGCACAAACGGAAAAATCTATATTACTGGTATGCAGGCCTCTAAAGCAGCCGAATACGATGTGTTTACAAAAGAAATGAAACTTTTCCCGATGGGGCAAGCTGGGGCTGTTATTCCTTACCAAGATAAAGTCTACTTTGGGGTTTATCCAGGTGGAGGTTTTGAGGAATATTTCCCTGCAGGTGGCGATAATCCTAGGAAACTCTTTAATATTGGTGATGCGCAAGACCGCCCAATTAGTGGAATTGAAGCGGAAGGAAAAATATTTGTCGGCTCGATACCAGACTATGGTGAACTTGGTGGAGCGATGATGGTCTATGATCCTTCTGGTGATAACCCTAAGGACTCTTACAAAGTCCATCGAAATATTGTAGAAAATCAAAGCATCATTTCATTAGCGTACAAGGACGGAAAAATCTTTGGTTCAACAAGTATTAATGGCGGATTGAGTTCTGAGACAAAGGCAACAGAAGCAAAAATATTTGTATGGGATATTGATAAGGAAAAGAAAATCAAAGAAATTTCTTTAGATATACCTGGACTCTATAATCCTCCTGCAATCGGTGGACTTTCAATTGGTCCTGATGGATTACTTTGGGGAGCTGTAAATGGAATTGTGTTTGCAATGGATCCAGAATCACTTGCTGTAATTAAGTATAAAAATCTTTTCCCAACCGATGGTTCTTGGGGGCAATGGGGCGCTTATAATGTTGAGTGGCAAAACGACATCCTCTACATGCAGCTTGGTCGAAGATTAGTTGCTATAGATCCAATTAGCCTTGATTTCCATTACTTTGAGGATTCCGAAGCATTTACGATAGGTGAAGATGGCCATCTGTATTATTCACCACGTTCAAACAGAACGTTAATGTATAAGGTAAATATCACTGATAAAACACATCCTGGCCGATTACATCTAAATAGTCCAACTGCGATTAAACAAAATGAGATGTTCGAGGTAACGTTGTATGCCAATCAAGTAAATGATCTGGATAAAGCTATTGCTCAACTGGAATATAACGCAAATGAATTGAAATTCATACAGGCAAAAGGCGTCGAAGCATTCAGTGAAAAGGGTACAAAATTTAAAGTGGCAAGGGAGTCTGGGCAGGTAACGATTTCTGCTTCATTACCTTCTGGAAAGTCTCTCAATAAAGATGGCAAAATAGCTGTACTTCGATTTAAAGCAAACAAAAATATAGATAAAACGGCAATTTCAATTTTGAAAAATTCAAAGGTATCTTCTATAGACAGTAATGAGGATATAGATATTGGAACGGCTCAAACAATTACGGTGAGAGTTTTACCATAAGATTAAAAGAGGACTACATTAGAATCAAATGTAGTCCTTCTTTTTATTTCTTCCCAAACGTCTCTTTCATTCGTATAACAGGATCATCCTCAATTGAATCATCCCATTCGAGTACTTGTCCGAAAGAGAGCAATTCCATTTTTAACTGATCGTAAGCAATTTCTTGTACGGTTGTTTGATTTTTAAGAGCTAAAGCAGCTGCAGCACCTGCTGATTGACCTAATATCATGAATACGGGTTCCATTCGTATGGAACCATAGGCGATATGTGAACTAGATAAACAAACGGGAACAAGTAAATTTGTACATTCTTCAGCTTTTGGACGAATCGAACGATACGAGATTGGGTAAGGTGAAATCGGTATTTCTACGTCGCCTTCATTGTATACACGACCATCAATAATCAATCTTCTAACATGATGGGAGTCCATTTGATAGGATGCTAATCCGATTGAATCATTTACAGTCATGTCACCTAAACAATTGTGATCAGTCATCACATAGTCAGCTATCATTCTTCTTGCCTCTCGAATATAGAGCTGATGTGGCCAATGCCCAGTTTCTTCAAATTCATCACGGGCTAATCCCCACTGGGAAACCTCGTCACGAATCACTTTAGGAACTTGTTCATCATTTGCTAAAAAGTAGAGCAAGCCAAGATTATAAGTAAAATGATCTTGGAAAATCCTTTCACGTGTCTCGAAATCCCCATCGGGCCATTCATAATTCTTCCCGATATTATCAGTTGAAAATCCTCCATAGTTATTCAAATCAGTCTTTCCATTTGGTAACATCGTATGAAGATTCATCACATCCCATACACCTGCATTGATATAACGTAACAATAATGAGTAGCGGTTCCGATTATAGCAAGGTGGTTTCGGAAAAGGAACACGATTATCAGCCCGATTTGTTAAGCAAATGCGGAAATTATATGCCTGTATTCGATGGTCACCTTGTCCCTGAAAGCCAAGAGTTTCATTAGTGGTTTCGGTAATACCTGGTAAAACTCCACTTGTAGGGTCGCCTTCGATTACATAGGGATCAATCCATTTATCAAACTGATGGTGGGGATGTCCAAATTGAATCCCATTATAGGTCTCTTTATAGGTTGCATTCGATTCTCTACCTACAATGTAAGTAACATCTGCTTTAGCCATTACGTCACCCTCATAGCTAGCATCAATAAATATGTCGCCTATATATGTAGTTCCATCTTCCATGATTATTTTAGTTATCTTGGTATTCTTTTTTATTACTTCGATTACATGTTGATTATAAACAACCTCGATCTCAAAGTCCTTTAGCCATTTTTCAAATACATATTTGGCTGCCTTTGGTTCAAATGTCCACTGTTCGTTCTTGTTGTAGTAGATTCCTAATTCCTGAAAGAATTCTTTCGATAAACCACCAATTGCTTCCTTTGCACCAATATCAGAAGCACCTAACCCACTTGCCGTGATACCCCCAATATTTTTTCCGAATTCAGCAATAACGACAGATAGACCCATTCTCTTCGCTTGAATGGCCGCTGTTATTCCAGCGGGTGTAGCGCCATAGATGATCAAATCTCTTTGTATAACAGCTGGTTCGCTAACTTTTGGAGTAGGAACATAATAATGTAAGTGACTGAAATCCATTGATATCCTCCTTAAATGGGATAACATGATACCCCTTTCAAACTTACTTAAAAGTTTAAAAGAATAATTGGAATAATCAAGACTTTTAATGGACTTTAAGTCAGACATAATTTCAGGCAGAGAAAAAGAGTGTCCCGAAATACGGACACTCTTAATAGCATTGCTGATTTATTCCTGTGTAATCATCTTTTTCTTACTATTAATTTTCAAGAAGGCGCGGTTACTACACCACGTAATTGCTACTGCTAACACACTTCCAGTAAAAAACGGAATAATTCCTGGTATTAAATTTACAAGAATCCCCAGAAGCATACCTGCTGTCAAGATAAGAATCGTCTCTATAAGAGAACTAGCAGCAATCAAAAAGGATTGTTTGATATATTGAAAGAATTTCATTTCGAATTGTATATATACAGGAAAGAAATAAAATAATGTGACAATATACGAAATGGACAGAAATAGTAAGATTGGAAACAGGAATTGCAATTTATCTACATTCTTTTGTAGAAACATAAAATCATAAAGTAAGATATAGCCAATTAAAATGAAAAATAAGCCAAATTTATTCAGAGAAATAAATTCCTTCTTATAGGTGTTCCAGAACGTTTGAAAGATCTTCTCAACCGGTTCTTTACTAAGCCATTTGTGGACAATCGTAAACATTGCACCTGTCGAAGGGAATAGCCCCAGCACTCCAAAACCCAAAACTGTAAAAACAATCCATAGTATATTTACATATGCAAACTTCAACATCATAACTGCAAAATGATTAAATTTCTCCCATCCACTCAAATCGACCACCTCAATCCACTTGTTGAAAAAAATCATTACGAATTATTTAAAGACAATTAATAGACTTGTCACTTGATAAAATTAACATAAAATAGAAGGTAAGTATTGTAAGTTTAGTTGTATTATAACATGGATTTAATGGTAGCGATTCCAATTTTTAAACAGTTATTTAATTCCATTCTCATGTGTAGTAATAAATGATAAATAGAGGTGAACTTATGCTAGAATTCCGATTAGTTGAAGACGATGATTTCCAACAAGCCATTGATTTAGCAGATAAGGTTTTTCGTAAAGAAGGGCATGTGTCGATGGGAATTGCATTCCCACAAGTGTTTTCTGCTGCGTTGAACCAATCTTATGGCGCCTTTGTCGATGATAAACTAGTTTCATTTATTGGTTTGGTTCCATCTGTTCTACATCTTGAAGGTGCTGAAATCCAGGCTTATTCAATCGGTGCTGTCTGTACAGACCCTGACTATCGCAGAAAAGGATTAGCCAACACACTATTAAAGAAAATTTTCGAGCATGTCAACAAGTCTGGTGCATCTGTTCTATTTATTTCAGGGGATTTACCACTCTATATTAAGCAAGGTTGTACTTTCTATGGAAAGATGAATCAATATAAACTTCATAGTGGTGACATTACAGCTGATACATCTTATAAAGTCAGAGAACTTGGTCCTTATGATTGGTTTCAACTTAGAAAACTAAGCCAAAATCGAAAAATTAGGTATGAACAGACCATTTATGAAATTGCGCAGCTTAATAAGGGTGCTGGGTTTGCAAGTATTTTTAAAATGAAACATAAAGTCCTTGTAGCCGAGAAGAATAATGAGTTAAATGCATTTTTAATATTTGGGGTGCCATACCAAGAACAAGAAGGAGTGGACTCTCGCGTCATTGAATGGGGTGGAGATCCAATTGCCATTCGTACCTTGCTTGCAGAAGCATTTACATACGGCCCAGATTCTCTGTTATGGAACGTCCCAAGCTATGAAAAAGAGCTTATTCAAGATCTTGACTCTTTTCAGGAAAAGGTGGATCAGACATATCCAGGAACAATAAAAATCATGAATTTGGATCTATTGCTAAACCAGCTTGGTCCATACTTTAAAGACAAACTTGTCATTTCAACTATGGATGATAAACAGAAACGCCTTTTTAATGATGAAAATTCAACTATTTTGAGTAATCTTGATGTAGAAGAGCTGATATTAAAAGGGAGCAAGAATGTAGATTGGTATTCTTATATTTTTCCAATCCCGTTTCCATTTCCACAAGGTTTGAATTATGTATAATACGATTCGTTGATATGGTAAAGTGCATTTTATGCAACCGTATTTTGTTTGGGAACTAAATTAAATTTCATTTCCTATTAAAGACAATTAATAGACTTGTCACAATACCTCAAACAAAATAGAATATAAGTATTCAAACAAGAATAAGTAGCAAATTTTTTTAAAATGAGATGTTACCGTTTTCAATTATGCGTATTTTCAGTCAAAATGGACGCGGTTTAAAGGGGGGATGGAAAAACAACAAATCATTGATAGGTTATTAGTCATTGAGATTTTTTATTGAACTTAACTAAATAGGGGGAATTTCGTAGATGAAAAAGAAACGTTTTTCGTTCATGGCACTTTTGCTTTCAGGTAGCTTACTTTTTTCTGCATGTAGTAATGATACGTCAACAACTCCTGATAAAGGAAAGGATTCAGGAAAGGTGGATGGTGAAATAACTGTTTGGGTTCATCCTTATACAGGTGATGCTAAGAAAGAAGAGGAAATGTGGAAAGAAATCACTGCAAATTACAACAAAGAGTTTCCTGACGTAGAAGTAAACATAGAAACGATTCCGTGGGCAAATCGAGACCAAAAAGTCCTAACTGCATTAGCAGCTAACAATGGACCAGATGTATTCTATGCGATTCCTGACCAAATGCCACAATATGCAGATGTAGGAATGCTTTTAGAATTAGACCCATATTTAGAGGCTTCTGATCTTGAAGGGTTTGTTGATACTTCATTAGTATCTACTACATGGAAAGACAAGAAGTATGGATTACCAATCCTGCAAGAAGCTTATACATTCATTTATAATCTAGACGTCGTGAAAGCGATTGGAGAAGATCCGGCAAATCTACCAAAAACGTGGGAAGAATTTGAGGCATGGGCAGCAAAAGCAAAAGAAAAAGGTTTCTATGCATTAAACTATCTGGGAGGAGGTTCCATGAATGGAACAATCTATCCTTGGGTTTGGCAAGCTGGTGGAGATGTTGTAACAGATGAAAATGAAGTATTAATCAATAGCTCTGAAAGTGTGAAAGCGTTCGAGATGGTAAATAATTTCTATCAAAAAGGATATATTCCAGAAGATTCGATTACAGCAACCACACAAGATGAATTATGGTTCGGTGGAAAAATATTGGCACAACTTGGATCTGGGATAAGTATTACGATGATGGAAAAAGAAGGTAAATTTGATTTCGCAATTGCTCCTCCATTAACTGGTGAAAAGCAATTAACATATGGTACAACTGGAATGTTTGTAGTGCCTTCAAACAGTGATAATCCTGATGCAGCAGCAGAATTTGTAAAGGCAGTAACAAATGCTGAAAACCAACGTATTTTCAATACTGTAACACAATATATCCCAACCCAAGAAGAAGCAAAAGATATCTTTGATTCGAATCAATATATGAGTCAATTAGCAACATATACACAATATGCATTACCTGGTGTTATACATCCAAAAGGGCGTGCAATCATGCCATTTATTCAAGCTGAAATTCAAGCTATGATGGCAGGAGACAAAACTCCTCAAGAAGCAGCAGATGCAGCAGCTGAAGCAATCGAAGCTGAGTTAGCAAAGCCGTAAAATAATAGCTTCTTAACGTAAAGAGAGTTTTATTCCTTTTGAGAATAAAACTCTCTGTTTATGAAAACTTGTTTTGTTTATCAATAAAAGAAATAAGGTGATAGCTTGGAAAAGGTCGTAGAAACTCATAACAAAGTACCTCTGGAAAACATAAAAAAGGTCAAGCCTCCTTTAAAGAAAAGGATAAAAGATGAATGGAGAAGAAATGGTCTTGTTTATCTTGTACTTACTCCTGTATTAATCCATTTTCTAATATTTCAAGTCATTCCATTTGTATATAGTTTTATATTAACATTTCTTAATTATCGAATTATCGGTACTTCCGAGTTCGTTGGTTTACGTAACTGGAAGCAATTGTTTCAAGATGAGATTGCTTTAAAGTCAATTTGGAACACTATTTTATTTTCCTTCTATTATATACTTCCTACAATGGCACTTGGTTTAATTTTAGCGCTTGTCATAAAATCAGGAATACGATTTACAAAATTTTTCAAAGGAATCTTTTTCCTGCCTGTTGTTACATCATTTGTTGTTGTGGCAGGTATCTGGGAATGGCTATTTTCAGGGACGGAATCAGGATTAATTAACTACTTATTAAGCTTCTTAGGGATTGGACCTCAGTTGTTTTTATCTGATTCTTCACAAGCCTTACTTGTATTGGCAGGTTTGAGTATATTCAAAGTATCTGGAAGCACAATGATCTATTACTTTGCTGGGCTCCAGTCCATTCCAAAAGATATGTATGAAGCCGCAAAAATTGATGGTGCTTCACCTTTAAAATCCTTTTGGTTAATCACTTTCCCATTATTAAAACCGATTCATTTCTATGTATTAATCATTACGACAATTGGTTCTTTCCAAATTTTTGACTCTGCATTTTTATTAACAAACGGAGGACCAAACTTCTCAACAAGCACAATTGTATTTTATTTATACCAAATCGGATTCACGAATTTGAACTTTAGCTATGCAGCTGTTTTATCTTACGTATTATTTGCGATTATCTTAATCATTTCGCTTATTCAGAGAAAATACTTTGGAAAAGATCAAGGTATTTATTAAGGCTGAGCGTGATTGTAAGGGAGATGAAATATCTTGATAAAAAAACTACTTAACTATTTTGTACTGTTCTTCCTAGGATTTTGCTTTCTACTGCCATTTTTAATTATGGCATTAAGTTCATTTAAAGAAACGACTTTTGCAGCTATGGATCCGTTATTTTGGATTCCAGACAGCGTGTCATTTAGTAACTTTGCGTACCTATTTCGTAATGATAATTTCTTACGATGGATTTTTAACTCGGTAGTAATAACCATTATTCCTGTTTTTTCACAAATGTTTTTTGCTGGTTTACTAGGTTATATATTTGCTAGGAAGCAATTCATCGGAAGGGAATTCATATTCTGGACATTTATGGCCGTAATCATGATACCGTCGCAACTGCTTATCATTCCGAAATTCATCATGTTTTCAAAATTTGGTTGGATTAATGAATACCAAGCTTTAATTGTTCCCGAACTTTGGGCGATAATGGGTGTGTTTTTAGTTCGCCAATTCATGCAAGGGATTCCTATGGAATTAGATGAAGCCGCAAGAATGGACGGAGCTAATGATTTTCAGGTGTTTCGTAAAATTTATATGCCATTAGCATTTCCATCTATCGCAACTGTTGGGACATTCGCGTTTGTAAGTAACTGGAATGATTTATTTCAGCCATTAATTTATATGACAAATGAAAAAATGTACCCAATCACAGTTGGGCTAGCTTCCACATTGAGCAAAGAAGGAAACTTTGGAATTGAAATGGCCGGAGCGACACTCTCATTTATCCCGACCTTCTTAATCTTCTTATTCTTCCAGAAGTATTTCACAGAAGGCATCCAGTTATCAGGTCTTAAATAAGTTAACGTAAGTAAGGGAGTGAATTTATGAGGGATTTAAAAATAGGAATGATTGGTCTCGATACCTCACATGCAACTGCTTTTACAAAGTTATTAAATGATCCGTCCCACCCTTTTTATGTAGGGGGTGGGAAAGTAGTTATGGCGCATCCAATGAGCTCATCTGATTTTAATTTAAGTTATTCCCGTGTTGGTCCAATTACGAAAGTAGTTGAGCAACTGGGTGTTCAAATCGTCCATACGATGGAAGAAGTGGCAGAGCATTGCGATGCAATTTTAATAGAGTCTGTTGATGGAAGGGTTCATCTTGATCAAGTAAGCAAATTGTGTAAGTTTAAGAAACCTTTATTCATTGATAAACCATTATGCTTAACTACCTCTGATGCAAGAAGAATCGTGGAGCTAGCTGATCAATACGAGACACCTATTATGAGCTCTTCAGCCTTGCGATATGCGAAAAGCTTAAACATGGCACTTGCCATAGAGGATAAAGGGAAGATAATTGGAGCTGACTGTTTTGGACCGATGGAGATTGTTGACACCCAACCTGGGTATTTTTGGTATGGGATTCATGCGGTTGAAATGCTCTATACGATAGTTGGGAGTGGTGCAAAGCATGTTCGTTCAGAATCGAACGAGGATTTTAATGTAATTGTTTCAGAATGGCAAGATGGTCGACTTTTTAGCGTGAGAGGGAATAGAAAAGGAAATGGAGATTTCGGTGCCGTTATTCATTTTGAAAAAGGTAGTGAGTATGTATCGATAAATTCTTCCTCAAAACCCTTTTATGCTAGTTTATTAGAGAATGTTATCGATTTTTTTAAGGACGGTAAAACACGAGTGCCATTGCATGAAACAATAGAAATTATTCGGTTCATTGAGGCAGCAAATGAAAGCAAGGAAACAGGGAAAAAGGTGTATATATAAAAGGAAACCCTTTAAGTGAAAACAGCGGGTAATGTAGTTCCCGCCATTTCATTCTTTTTTTATTTCATGGTCATCGAGGATAAAGCTAAGTCGATAAATTCGTCTTGGTCTACCTTTGTAGGTGATCTTTTCTTCACCTACAATATCCACTAGATTGGCGTCCATCCACTTCAATAGGATTCGATGTGCACTTCTTGTTGTAATGTTTAATGTAGTGGCTAACTCTTGGGCTGTATAATCATATTTTTTATGACGTGCTACTCGTGCCATTAGCTTTGTCATATATGCGGCTGACATTCCAGCCTGTTCGGCTTTATTAAGGAGTTCAGCATCAGTGATGGATAAATCATATTTTTCATATTGAGTATCCGTGATAATGTCAACTGGACCAATCACACTTTGATCTTCACGAACGATATAGCAGACATTACCGCCTAATTCTTTTGATTGACGCAGGGCAATTCTAGCATGGTTACCTGCTTCCGCTGCAGAGAGACCGAAGCCGACACCAATACTTATGGATACACCTAACTCTGTTTTGGCTGAGTTTAATATGGGTATGAATTTATAACCACGGGTTTCTCTTTCGAAAATACCGCGGGTCGTAATAAATGAAAACTCATCTCCGCCAGAATTGATCAAGTGACCATCAATTAGCTTTGTATAGTTTAGCATCATTTGTTGAAATTTTAGCTTAAATACTTGTACTTCATGTTCTGTTTTGTATTTTTCAGTAGCTTTATCAAATTGATCAATATCGATAATACCAAACACAATTTGTGATTCCTTATTTTTACGAGCCTCCGTCGCTAGCAATGCACGCTCGAGTGAAACAATTAAGTCCTGATAGGTTGGGGTTACCCATTCATTCGGTATGCCCAAATCAGATAGTTTCAGTGAAACCTCCTGGGTACCAGTAATGACAATGGAACTAAAGTTTTGATAATTATGTTGGTGAAATTCAACAATTTCCTCAAAAGTAGTAGTCTGACTGTAATGTGGAAAGGATGTAAATTCGTAATTGGATTCGCCTAATTCATATAGGATTTGTTGAATGTATTTCTCTTCAACAGTATCAATAGAAATGTGCCTGAGGTCATATTTATTTTTAATCAAAAATAAGGATCGATACAGGCCAGTACCCATTAAAGGAACATAATGGGCCGGAATAGCAAAATTGAAAAGTTGTTTGGCCTTCAGGTAAGTAGGAAATTCCATGAAAAGGAGAACTTCAACCTTATTGACCAAGTTTTCTATATCCTTAGGTTCAATCGTAGAAGGTGTTGAATGTAAAAAGAAAGGTTGAAAATTAGGAAAAGATTCAAGCGCTTTCATAATTTCGTTCACAAGTTCTACAGGACTCACGATACCGATAATAATTTCAGTACCATTAGTTGATAATTGATTCGTTTTCATAATGTCATCTCCAGTAAAAGACATATTAAAGAAATGTCTTTAAATAATCTTACTACTAGATTAAGAGGAACTTATTCAATTGTCAATGAAAAAGAGGATTTATTTAAAGACTTTTAAGTGACTTGTCTTTTAATAAACCCAACTATACAATGTAGGTAATTAGTAAGTAACCATGTTTTTCCTAATAAAAACTTAAAAAACATATCTTAGGAGGATCTAAATGAAAACGATTGCGGAATTAGAGGATTTTATGTCAACGCCTAGTGAGGCATTGATAAAAGATATTCAACAACTTGATGGAGATATCATGATTTTAGGTGTAAGTGGGAAAATGGGACCGACTTTAGCCAAACTAGCGAAGAGAGCTGTTGATCAGGCAGGTTTACCAAAAAAAGTAATTGGTGTTGCGAGATTCTCAGATGAGAGTTTAATAGAAGAATTAGAGGTATCTGGAATTGAAACAATCAAAGCTGATCTTTTGAAGGAAGAAGACCTCCAAAACCTTCCAAATGTGAAAAACATTATTCTTATGGCAGGAACTAAATTTGGAACAGTCGGGAATGAGCATCATACATGGGCAATGAATGCTTATCTTCCAGGACGGATCGCTGAAAAGTTTAAGGACTCACGAATTGTTGCGTTTTCAACAGGAAATGTCTATCCATTAACCTCTGTATTAAGCAATGGTTGCACGGAGGACGTTTCACCAAACCCTGTAGGTGAATATGCACAATCCTGTTTAGGAAGAGAACGAGTGCTCACGTATTTTTCTCATAAATACAATACACCGGTTGTTCTTTTTAGATTAAATTATGCAATTGATCTTCGATATGGAGTTTTACTCGAAATTGCAAAATCAGTGTTCCAAGGTACCCCTATCGATTTAACAATGGGAAATGTGAATGTGATTTGGCAAGGTGATGCGAATGAATATGCAATTCGCTCCTTATTACATACAAATCATCCGCCACAGATCATCAATGTTACAGGACCTGAAACGCTATCTATAAGATGGTTGGCCAATGAATTCGGAAAACGAATGAAGAAGGACCCATTATTTGTGAATAGTGAGAGTCCTACAGCATTGCTGAATAATGCATCTCACGCCCATAAATTATTTGGTTATCCGAAGGTAACCGTTCAACAGATGATGGACATGATTTCTGAATGGGTTATCAGTGATGGGCAAACCATTAATAAGCCAACCCATTTCCAAGAAAGAGAAGGTGCATTTTAATGCTACAAGAGGCTGTTAAGAAAAAGCTTCATGAGGGCACGGTGATTCCAGCTCATCCGCTTGCATTGACAAAAGAAAGAAAGCTTGATGTAGCAGGTCAGAGAGCATTAACACGCTACTATATTGATGCTGGTGTTGGTGGAATTGCAGTAGGGGTTCATACCACACAATTTGAAATTCGTGATCCTGAATTCAATTTGTATCAACAGGTTCTATCGCTTGCGATTGAGGAAACGAGGAATGCCGATATTCCCGAAGGCTTTATTAAGATAGCTGGTATTTGTGGACCGACAGAACAGGCCATTAGTGAAGCAACGTTTAGTAAAGGGATTGGTTATGATTTAGGACTGTTAAGTATGGGTGGTTTAAATCATCTATCTGAAGAAGAATTACTCGAACGTGCCGAAAAGGTAGCGGATATTATTCCGATATTTGGATTTTATCTACAACCTGCAGTGGGGGGACGAATTTTCTCCTATGAATTTTGGGAGCGTTTTGCCTCCATCCCAAACGTGTATGCGATAAAAATTGCACCATTTGATCGATATTGTTCAATAGACGTTGTCCGTGCCGTTTGTCATTCACCTCGTAATGAGGAGATTGCCTTATACACTGGAAATGATGATAACATCATAAATGATTTACTCACAACATTTGAATTTACTGTTGGAAATCAAGTGGTAGAAAAGAAAATCGTTGGTGGTCTTCTTGGACACTGGTCGGTTTGGACAAAGCGAGTCGTTGAAACATTTGAGGAGATAAAAAAGGTTAGAGATCAGGAGTCTATTCCAAAGAAGCTGTTCACTCTCGGACAACAGATCACGGATGCTAATGCTCCGATATTTGATTCGCGAAATAGTTTTAAAGGCAGCATCGCCGGAATCAATGAAATCTTAGCTAGACAAGGATTGCTTCGAGGAAATTGGTGTTTAGTAGATCGTGAAGTGTTAAGTCCAGGTCAGGCAGAAGAGTTAGACCGTATTTATACTAGCTACCCACATTTGCATGATGATGAGTTTGTAAAAGCGAATTTATCAAAGTGGTTGTCTAAATAATTGACGGAAGAAGGATTTCAAATGAAAAGAATAGTCGCCCACAACAAGAAAGTTGAAATCATTGAGGATGAAATTCCAAGTATAGAAGGAAAACCTTCCTATATTTTAGTTAAAACATTATATTCAGTTATTTCACCAGGCACTGAGCTATCATTATTATCAATTAGTGAAAATAAGCAGGTTCATCTTGGCTACAGTGCAATCGGAGAAGTCGTTGATTGTGGTAATGACATTACCGATGTGAAAAAAGGAGATCTTGTAGCTTGTTACGGCGCACCATATGTTCACCATGATGAATATTTACGAGTACCGAAAACGTTGTATGCTAAGCTTCCCGAAAATCTCGATCCAAAGGAAGCAGCTCTAGGTGGACTTGGTGCGATTGCGATTCATGCTCTGCGTATTGCTAACCTTCAATTTGGTGAAACAGTTGTGATTGTCGGACTAGGCGTTTTAGGACAATTAATTGCCAAAATTGCTAATGCAGCTGCTTACAATGTGATAGCGTATGACCTTCACGAAAGTCGTGTAGAGATGTTAAAGAAAGAAAACATTAAATCATTTGCAACCGTAAAAGAGATGGAAGAAGCCATTCAGGTTGAAACGAAATCTCGTGGGGCAGATGCAGTACTATTGTGTGCAGGTGGAAAACGCTCACCACTCACTCGTGAATGTTTAAAATGGATACGCACCAAAGGCAAAGCAGTTATTGTCGGTGATATTGAGCCAGACTTCCCTAGAGACTTAATGTTTGGTAAAGAAGCTCAGTTGCTTATTTCACGAGCAGGCGGTCCTGGAAGATATGACAGTATATATGAAAAAGAAGCAATCGACTATCCTTATGAATATGTTCGCTGGACAGAAGGAAGGAACCTGGAAGAATATATTCGACTGATTAAGGAAAAACGGATTGATGTCGGACCATTTATTTCAGAAGTAGTCGAATTTGGAGATGCACCACAAGAATTTGAAAAACTATTAAACAAGGAATCTACCACACTAACCAAATTAATTCACTTTACGTAATTTGAGGAACTGGTTGAATATGGAGGATTTCGAAATCTAATGTTGCACAACCACTATTACTTACAAGGAAATGTTGTTTCCGATAAAAGAATATATAAGAATATGGCCATAGAAATTAAAGATGGAAAAATCATTTTCATTGGTAAGAAAGACACCATAAACAATACGGATCTGCCTATCTACCAAGTGGATGGGTGGATCTGTCCAGGTTTTATCGATACGCATATCCACGGTCTTAATGGGTATGATTTTATGGACCGTACAAAGGAAGGTTTTTATCGCATTCAAGATGGGCTCCCATCCTTTGGTGTGACAAGTTTCTTGTCAACATCAAGGGCAGCTACATTAGAGGATATTAAAACCTTCCTTTTATTAAGTAAACAAGTAGTCGCTGAAGAGCGTACTGGTGCCCATCTATTGGGTGTTCATTTAGAAGGACCCTGGATTAATCAAAAATATAAAGGTGCCCAAAAAGCGGAGTATATTGTAGATCCCGTTTTAGAGGAAATACAATCAATCCTTCATTTGTCCGAAGGTTTGATTCGAATTGTAACATTGGCTCCGGAGTTACCTAATGCAGTAGATGTGATTAAGTTATTGCACGAACAAAATGTTTCGATTTCAGCAGGACATACAGCTGCGACCTATGAGGAAGTGGAACAAGCGATTAAGTACGGTTTGTCGAGAGTTACACATTGTTTCAATGGAATGGGTCCGATTACACATCGCAATTTAACAATTTCTTTTGCAGCACTTGATTTACAAGAATTGCATTGTGAAATTATAGCAGATGGGTTTCATGTGCATTCAAAAATGATAGAAATGCTATACAAAATGAAAGGTGTCGATTACATTACATTCATTTCTGATTGTACTGGAACCAATCGATTACCAGATGGATGTCATCAAATTGGTGGGAAAACAGTCTACAAACAGAATGGAAAGGTAACATTGGCAAATGGTAGTCTTGCAGGTAGCTCTTTGACTCTAGACAAGGCGATTCAATTTAGTGTTCACAATTGCAACATTCCCCTTGAAGAGGCTGTGCAAATGGCAACTTATAATCCGGCAATTGTATGCGGGATGAGTGAACACAAAGGAAGAATTGCGGTTGGGTATGATGCAGACCTTGTCATCTTATCAAATGATGTAGAAGTAGAAAGTACGATAATAAATGGAAATTTTGTGTTCGAGCGTAGTGAATAGAGAGAACAACAATGATCGTTTAGTAAAAACGAAAAGAGGTATCGAATATGCAAATTAATTTAGTAGGTGAGATAAGTTCAATTTTGAAAGGATTAGAACTATTAGCCGATGAACTCAGTATTGAATTACATGAAAAAGGGTATCCGATTACCATTACACAAAGGGTAGGTCCGATCCATGTTAGCAATAAGAATGGGAAAGGTAACATCTTTTATCAGGAAAAAATCCATTTCTATCGCGCGATAGGGGTGTGGTTAGAAAATTATCGAAAGTCTGGTGACTTTGAGCTGACTGAACAACCTAATTTCCAAACGAGTGGAGTTATGCTCGATGTTTCTAGGAATGCCGTGTTAAAGGTAGATGAAGTACAAGGGCTACTTAGGAAATTAGCGATCATGGGCTTAAATGTCGTCATGCTTTATACAGAGGATACTTATGAAGTTCCAGATTATCCGTATTTTGGGTATATGCGTGGTAGATACACAGAGGAAGAACTGAGGACTTGTGATGAATATGCAGATCATTTTGGCATCGAAATGATTCCTTGTATTCAAACTCTTGCCCATTTGACAATGGCATTAAAGTGGGGATATGCAAAAGAAATTAGAGATACAGCTGATATTTTATTAGTAGGTGAATCGAAAACATACCAATTTATTGAAAGTATGATTGAGGCCGCTTCTAAACCTTTTAAATCCAAACGAATTCATATTGGTATGGATGAAGCTCATCAGCTTGGGTTAGGACGATATTTAGATTTAAATGGATATGAAAATCGCTTTAATATTATGAACAAGCACCTAGATAAAGTAGTTTCAATCGCTAAACGACATGGTCTGTCACCAATGATTTGGAGTGACATGTATTTTCGTTTGGGTTCAAAACACGGTGAATATTATGATAAAGACGTTCATATTCCAAAAGAAGCAATTGACTCCATACCAGAAAATGTTCAACTTGTTTATTGGGATTATTACCACGCAGATGAAGAGTTTTATCGATCTTATATTCAGAAACATAAAGAATTAGGGAGAGATACCCTTTTTGCGGGTGGCGCATGGACATGGAATGGAATTTCGCCAAACTATGGAAGAGCGTTTATGACAACAGAAGCTGCACTAGCAGCGTGTAAAAAAGACGGTCTCCAAGAAGTCTTTACGACATTATGGGGCGATAATGGAGCGGAAACACCGCTCACAACTGCGCTACCTGTTATTCAACTTTATGCTGAACATACTTATCACGAAACAGTGACAATGGAACAGTTAGCCCAACGTTTCTATTTCTGTACTGGAAATCAACTTGAGGATTTTCTCGTTCTAAATCAATTGGATGAAACGCCAGGTGTGATGAAAAATAATGTAAACTCATCCAATGCATCAAAGTTCTTATTGTGGCAGGATCTTCTTTTCGGCTTATTTGATGAAAATATCCGTGGCCTTGATATGAATGTACATTATCAGAAACTAATTCCAAAAATTACTGCGGCGAAGGAAAGAAATCCTAACGCAGTCCAAATTTTTGAGTTCTATGCGCAACTAGTAAACGTATTAAGTGTAAAGGCAGAGATGGGAATCCACTTAAAAGCAGCTTATGACCAGGGAGATAAGGATTCTATGACAACTCTTTTAAGCAAGATTAATTTATTGACAAACGAGGTTCATAAACTTCACCAAAAACATCGAGAAGTTTGGTTTTCTTTATATAAACCATTTGGTTGGGAAATTATCGAGTTCCGGTATGGGGGACTATCTGCCCGTCTAGCAACCACACAAGTACGGATTCAGCAATGGCTAGAAGGGACAATCGATCGAATTGAAGAATTAGAAGAAACAAGATTAATACATGATGGTCCAAATGGGATACCAGAAGGTTCCTTAGGAAACCACTTTTACCACCGAATCGCAACAGCGGGTAATTTTAATTGGTAAATAGAATGCACGTTAGGAGGTAATAGGTATGCCTATTATTCGTTTTCCGAAAGACATGAAATGGGGTACAGCGACTGCAGCGTATCAAGTAGAAGGTGCAGCATTTAAGGATGGAAGAGGGTTATCCATATGGGATACCTTTTCCCACACCCCTGGAAAAGTGAAGAATGGGGATAATGGTGATATCGCATGTGATAGCTATCATCGTTACCATGAGGATATAAAATTATTGGACCAACTAGGTGCCAAAGTGTATCGCTTTTCTGTTTCTTGGCCAAGGATTTATCCAAATGGAACAGGAAAACTTAACCCCAAAGGCTTGCAATATTATCAGAACTTGGTAGACAAATTAGTGGAAAAAGGGATTGAACCAATGCTTACCCTTTACCACTGGGACCTCCCGCAAGCCCTTCAGGATCAAGGTGGTTGGGCGAGTCGAAATACAGTTGATGCCTTTAGACAATATGCTGAAACTATTTTTAGAGAGTTTAATGGGAAAGTGAAATATTGGCAAACCATTAATGAACCTTTATGTGCCGCTTTTTTATCAAATTATCGAGGTGTACACGCACCAGGATATCAGGATTTACAGCTTGCTGTGGATGTTTCCCACCACTTGGTGTTGGCACATGGAAAAGCAGTTAAGGTATTTCGAGAACTAGGAACCGAAGGTCAAATCGGCACAGCAACGAATACCACATGGAGAGAACCTTTTAGTGATCGAATAGAAGACATCGAAGCTTGTAGGAGAGAAATTGGCCATAACATTGATTGGTTTCTAGATCCTATTTTTAAAGGTGAGTACCCACAATATTTAGTTGATTGGTTTGAAAAAAAGGGTGCAAAACTTCATGTTGAAGACGGGGACATGGAAATCATCCAACAGCCGATTGATTTTATTGGTGTCAACTATTATTCCGGTAATGTCGCACGATTTAAAGAGAATACTGGATTACTAGATATTGAGAATATTGAAATTGATTATAACCACACACATATAGGCTGGCCGATTTATGCAGACGGCTTTTATAAAGTTTTTCAATATCTCGCACAGCGATATGGAAATATTCCATTATTTATTACGGAAAATGGGGCTTGTTGTGTGGATGAACGTGTAAACGGGAAAGTGGATGATCAAGACCGAATCAACTACTACAAGCAGCATCTAACAGCTGTGAGTAGAGCTATAGAATCAGGGATTCCTATTCTTGGTTATCTAGCATGGTCATTATTAGATAACTTTGAGTGGGCAGACGGTTACGGAAAACGATTTGGTCTTGTTTATGTAGACTTTCAAACTTTGGAGCGCATTCAAAAAGAAAGTTACAACTGGTATAAAAAAGTAATTGCCAATGGATGGATAGAAATATAAAACATCTAAATACGCAACTTCCAGAATAAAAGGATAGAGGTGGATTGTATGCAAAACGTTTTATTGATTGGTGCAGGAACAATGGGGAAGGAGCATGCTAGTTCTTATTATGATATGGAAGATGTTCGTGTTGTAGGAATCGTTGACACTCGAATCGATCAAGCCCAGCAAATTATCGGTGAGCATGATACAAAAATTTTTCAAACTTTAGAAGAAGCGGTAAATAATCTCGAACAAATTGATGTGATTGATGTTTGTGTTCCAACTTTCCTGCATAAAGAGTATGTTTTGAAAGCTGCGGATTGTGGAATTGATGTAATATGCGAAAAACCATTAGCTTACACTCTTGAAGATGCACGTGAAATGATAGAGTACTGTGATGAGAAAAATGTGAAATTATTTGTAGGGCATGTTGTTCGTTTCTTCCCACAGTATGCAAAAGCAAAGGAACTTGTTGCAAATGGATCTATTGGTGATATTGGTGTCGTTCGAACAAGGCGCGGCGGGCATTTTCCGGCGGGATGGAGAGATTGGTATTCAGACCAAACCAAAAGTGGTGGTGTCATCTTAGATTTAATCATCCATGATTTTGATTTTCTGCGTTGGAACTTTGGTGAAGTGGAGCGAGTATATGCGAAAGGACTTCCTGATCTCGACTATGCCATTGTGACATTGGTTTTTAAAACAGGAGTCATCGCACATGTAGAAGGTTCATGGAGGCATCAAACGTTTTCCACACAATTTGAAATTGCTGGTAAAAGTGGGATTGTCGAATATGATAGTTTAAAAGAAGAACCGGTTTTACTTTCAATTAATCAATCAATTGATGAAAAAAGTGGAGTTGAAGTACCTCAAAGTCCTTTGAAAAAATCACCATATTATATTGAACTACAGCATTTCCTGAACTGTTTGAAAACAAATGAAACGCCAATTGTGACAGCAAAAGATGCGTATAAAGCAATGGAAATATCAGTCGCTGCCCTTCAATCTATAAAAACAGGTTTACCTGTCATACTAAAGGGGGAAAACTGACATGAAAATTGGAATCATTAGCTTCGCTCATATGCATGCAAATAGTTATGCAGCTGCCATAAATGAAATGGAAGGTGTCACATTAGCTGGAATAGCCGATGAAAATGAGGAAAGAGGGTCGAAAAGTTCACAGCTTTTTGACACAGTTTATTATAAAAATTATCAAGATTTACTTGACTCTGATATTGATGCGGTGATTGTGACATCAGAAAATAGTTTGCACCATCAACATGTAATTGCTGCTGCTAAAGCAGGCAAACATGTTCTATGTGAAAAGCCATTAGCTACCAATTTAAAAGATATCGAAGAAATGATTCGTGTTTGTGAACAAAATGGAATTCTGTTAGGAACAGCTTTCCCTGTCCGATTTAATACACCTATTCAACATGCTAAAAAAGTGTTGGAAGAAGGTGTATTAGGAGATATTTTAGCGATTAAGGGAACAAATCGGGGAACGAATCCAGGTGGCTGGTTTATTGATAAGGCGAAATCAGGCGGTGGAGCGGTACTCGATCATACGGTCCATGTTGTCGATATCATGAGATGGTTTACAGGGGCAGAAGTGAAGGAAGTTTACGCAGAAATTGGAAATATCTATATCGATCATCAGATTGATGATTGTGGGATCCTTACAATTGAATTTACTAACGGAATGTTTGCAACTCTAGATTGTAGTTGGTCAAGGAATAGCGCCTATCCTACCTGGGGCGATGTAACAATGGAAATTATCGGGACAAATGGCACTCTAAAAATTGATGCGTTCTCTCAAAAAATCGATTTCTATTCCAATCAGGAGGGTGTCAATTGGATTGGCTGGGGAGATGATATGGACACTGGTCTGATTGAGGATTTCGTTGCGAGTGTAAGAGAAGGTAGAGCCCCGCTAGCAACCGGGCATTCAGGAATGAAAGCGGTAGAAGTAGCATTAGCAGCCTATCAATCTTTCGAGAAAAAAGCACCTGTAAAATTGATTTAAATGGATAAAAAGAGGTGATAAAATGGCCGTTTCTCATGAACTACAAGCTGATATAGTGATTATAGGTGGGGGATTAGGAGGATGTGCAGCTGCATTATCCGCCTTACAATCTGGAAAAACGGTCCTCTTAACCGAGGAGACAAAATGGATTGGTGGTCAAATAACCAACCAAGGAGTGCCACCAGATGAGCATCCATGGATCGAAAGCTTTGGAGCCACAAGAAGCTATCGTACATTTCGAAAAAAAATTAGAGAATACTATCTTACGAATTTTCCAGTTAAGAACAAGGAACGAATAAATGATCTATTTAATCCTGGATCTGCCATTGTAAGTAAAATAAGTCATGAGCCAAGAGTTGCTTTACGGGTGCTTTACGATATGCTAGCACCCTATATAAGCAATGGGAAACTAACCTTATTATCAGAATATAAAATAATAACAGCTGAAACAGAACAAGATTACGTTCGAGCTGTTACCGTTCAGCATTCTAGTTCAGGAAATACCTACCATTTAAAGGGAAAGTATTTCTTGGATGCAACAGAAATTGGGGATGTATTACCACTTGCTGGTGTAGAGTATGTAATCGGTGCTGAGTCTCAGGATGAAACCGGTGAAGCTCATGCACCAAAGGATGCAGAACCCTTTAATATGCAGGCGTTTACATACTGCTTTGCCATTGATCATATAGATGGAGAAAATCATACAATTGAAAAGCCTGCTCAATATGAGTTTTGGAAAAACTATCAGGCTGAATTCTGGCCAGCCAAACAATTAAGCTGGTGGGGGGTTGTCCCTCATACATTGGAACCGATTGAGTATTCTTTATTTTACGAGCCTAATCGCTTTTCACTTTGGAATTACCGTCGCATTATCGATAAAAATAATTTTGAACAAGGTACGTTTCAAAGTGATATTACAATCGTCAATTGGCCACAAAATGATTACTGGTTAGGTCCTATCATCGACGTAACTGAAGAGGAAAAAGAAAAACATCTATATAATGCTAAACAACTTAGCTTGTCCTTACTATATTGGATGCAAACGGAGGCGCCTCGTCCAGATGGTGGAAAAGGGTATCCTGGAATTCGGTTAAGAAACGATATATTAGGAACAGAAGATGGCTTGGCTATGTATCCATATATCCGTGAATCGAGGAGAATAAAAGCCCAATTTACAGTAAAGGAACAACATGTCAGTGGTGAATTGGAAGGAAAAGAAAGTGCAACTTATTTTCCTGATAGTGTTGGAATTGGAAGTTATCGCTTAGACCTGCATCCGAGTACAGGAATGAATACATACATTGATTTTTCATCTCATCCATTCCAAATTCCACTCGGAAGTTTATTGCCTATTCGAGTTAAAAATTTGTTGCCCGCCAGCAAAAACATTGGAACTACTCATATTACGAATGGTTGTTATCGACTTCATCCGGTGGAATGGAATATCGGGGAAGCAGCCGGTCATTTAGCAGCATATTGTATAGACCATGAAATCATCCCACATGAAGTGAGGCATAAAGAAGAAAAGTTAAAGGATTTTCAATCACGTTTAGTGAAAGCAGGAATCGAACTGGAGTGGCCAAAAATTCATAAAATATGATTAAGAATAAGAGTGAGTGATACGGAATGATCGCACTAGTTGACAAAAGTATGGAAATGAAGAGTCAGGTTCTCTTCAATCATTATTTTTCAAATATCAAAGAACTTTTACATGAAGATCTCCATCAATATACATGTATTTTCATTAATGGTCTTAACAATGGAAAACCAATGAAATTGTCATATGAGATACTTGAAAAGCTATGGACCTTTGTAGAACAAGGTGGGATTTTGTATGGGGAGCTCATCAATTGTGATGACTTCCCATCCTCTCGTCTTTTTGGGTTCAAGCAAGACTTTACGGTAACAAATCACCGCTTAGAAAAACTGGTGATTTCACGTGATAATTCCTTTTGTAAAAAAGGGAAGCTGCTCGAATGGCATGGTCCCTTTTTAACTGGCTTTACATTCGACACCGAAAGACTGCTGAATATCGGTCATTTTAAAGAGACTCATTGTACGGAAGATGAAGGTAAATATCCTGGTATTGTTGTGAAAAATCATGGGGAAGGAAAAGCCATTTTTGCGACTTTTTCGTTTTTGGGCAATGACCAAAATTGGACGTTACGACCAAATTGGGTATGGAACCAAATTATCAAATGGTTGCAAATGGAGTATCACTTGCCACTTAAAAGCAAACATTTGGTTATTCAGCCCTCAAAGGAAAACAATCTTAAAAAAACAATTGAAAAGGGTATGAATTGGTTTTTAACCTCTGGAATTTTGCCGAAGGAAGATGGAAGTCTTGGAATATATGAAAATGTCCATTCCATTCGAAGCGATATTAGTAAGGATTTTCGACCGGATTGTCATGCGCATACGGCGCTTTTATTTTACCTATATGGAAAATATGCGAATGAACCTAAATGGATAGAGAGGTCTCAAAATTTACTAAACTACTTATTTGAAGCAGGGTATCAGGATACAGATTCTGATTCAGCTACGTATGGTTTCTGGAAATGGTTTCAAAGCCCGAAGGAAAAACCAGACCAACTATTTTCCGATGATAATAGTTGGGTAGCTCTTGTTCTATTATATCTATACCGTAAAACCGGTAAAACGGAATACAAAGAGAGAGGCTTATTAACGGCTTATGCTCTTTTACACACTCAAAATAAAAACGGACTTCGACCGGAGTGTATTCGGGAAAAAGAATTACTTGACCACGGCACCACATATTTCAAAAATTCAACCATGGCTAGTATGAATCCTCATTTTGAAGCGATCGTTCATTCGGCATTTATCCAAGCCTATCTTGTCTCAAAGGATGATACCTTTTTACAAACTGCATATCAAGGTACGGTATCATTGCTTGATAATAAACGAGATTTAAAGTTTATGTATAGTAAAACGGCTGGATATAGTAGATTCTTACTGTCCTTAGCACAAGTGTTTGCTGTTACAAAGGATGAAACCATTCTAAAAGGGCTACATGAAGTAATGGATTACTTAGCTAAAAATCAACATGAATTAGGTGGGATTGAGGAACATGATAATCCAGATCCTGATCGCTATGGCACAGAGGACACAGGAGTGTTCCGAATGAACGGAGAAGGAATTGCGGATCAATTGTATACGAATAACTTCTTACTCATGAATGCATGGGAGGCTTGGAAAGCTACGGGCGACCCAACAGTGAAAGAGTTTTATGAAAAGCTTGTTCGTTTTTTATCTAGCATTCAAATTACTTCTCCAAAACTGGAATTTGATGGTGGCTGGATGCGTTCTTTTCATCTAGAGAGTGGGGAGTATTTTGGCAATAATGGTGACACTGGCTGGGGAGCATATGTGATAGAAAGTGGATGGACGAATGCAATCATCCTTTCAGGCCTTATTTTAAAAGAAATAGATCAATCATTACTGGATTAGTGTGAGGAGGTGCACAATGTCGGTTACATGCAGCATTCTTTCTGATAACATATCTGTCGTATTTGCAAAAGAAGAGTTGATCAAGTACATCCAACAAGTCGAGCAGCCCATTCCTTATTCTTTTGTGTTGGGGTTGGAACAAGAATTTATTGAAAAGGGCTTAGTCGAACAAACAACATTAGCGGAAAATCCAACAGTTGATGCTTTTCAAGTTGTACAAAAGGAAAACGAAATTTATATCATCGGTTCAAATCCTAGGTCCGTGCTTTATGGTGTTTATCATACTTGTAAAAAACTGTTTGGATATAAATGGGTTCATTTTTTATCTGAAGAAAAAGTTGAATATAAAGATGTTAGTTTTATAAATTCTTCAAGTCACCGTGGGAAGATGGTTAGAAGAGGCCTAGTTATTGAAAATTATGAAGACACTTCATTCCTGTTACAGATGATCGATTGGGCAGCGAAACACTATATAAATGAGCTGTTTTTTACTTTTATGCTATGGGACAAGGTAAAACCAGGAATAGAAAAAGAGATAGAAAAGCGTGGGCTAACCATTACAATCGGTGGTCATAGTATGCACTACTTATTAAGTGATATCTCAATTTTGGATAAAGAGCAGATTAATTACTCAGATGATAGTTGGAAAGATTTACTGATTGATAAAATAAAAGACGAAATCGACAAGACTTCTTCTATTAAAAGAGTATCCCTATGGCCAGCGGATATAGGGATAAAGGATGACCAAGATTTCTTAACAACATACGTTACATTTACTGAACAATTAAAAAAACAAATTCCTCGTATTGAAGTAGAACATATAGCTTACAATGCCGGATTATCATGGGATATGTTAGAACTACCAGACGGTTTCGATAGTTCGAAAACGGTTGATACGTTATTCGCATTCTGGGGTAGAAACTATCAGCAATCTTTTAAAAATGAGGGAAGAGGATTTGAGGCTTTACATAAATGGTGTCAAGCGACGAAAACTACTCAAAAGGATATAACTATTTTTGAATACTACAGTGACCATTTTATGTTGGGTAATCTATTTCCACCATTATTTCAACGAATTCATGAAGATATTAATCTGTTTTCGAAGTTGGGAATCAACCAAATAGTTAATCTAATCGTTCCATACATTCCTAAAGAAAATGCAAATGAATTAGATTATAAGTATCCATGGGAATCAATACAGCTAATGAATAACTACTATTTTGCACGATTAACATGGGGCGATGGCTTTGATGAAATCGAAGGGGACTTTTACTCTATCTTTAATGAACATCAAAATGTGGCTAAAAAATTACTTAAGAAAATGGAGTCGGTACTATCAGAGGTATCGAAATGGAACTTCCCTTTATTTCCTAGTCGGTTAATAGATCCTGAAAAAGTAACAGAATGTGATGACTTACATCTTATTATCTCCGACCTTAATAAATGGAAAAATGAACTTGAACCATTTAAAGGCGATTTCATATCAGAAATTAAAGATCCATCCAGTATGATAACTTTTTATATTTATTATGTGTGTGAAATGCTAGAACATTACTTAGCTGAATGGACGAAAAAGGTAGAGCAAGTGTCAGATAAACTACAGTAATATGGGGGAAAGTATGAAACAGCGAATTGTTTTAATTGGCGATAGTATTACGTGGTGGGGAATGAGTGAGAGTGATTCGATCGGAACTGGCTATGTACGTTTGCTACATGATTATTTGAAGGTTACCTACCCAAATAGGGATATGGACATTATAAACAAAGGGATTAGTGGTAATCGGATAACAGACCTAGCTGAGCGATGGGACAATGATGTAATTTCCTATCAACCGGACTTTGTTTCGATCTCCATTGGGATCAATGATGTTTGGAGGCAAGTGGATTCTCCTGACATAGAACAAGTTTTACCACATCGGTTTGAAGAAGTGCTTGAGCATCTTCTTATAAATACCAAGCAAAAAACCAATGCATCTATTATTTTAATGGAACCCACTGTTATATCAGAAGATATTCAGGGAAAAGGAAATATGATGTTAAAACCATATGTAGAAATTATCCATGAACTTGGAAAAAAACATAATGCAGTCGTCGTTCCAACCCATCAAGCGTTTCTTTCATTTTTAAAATATAAGAAGGAATTTCCGCTTACTATAGATGGTGTTCATATGAACACGACAGGGAATATGCTCATGGCAAAAACATGGATACAAGCAACAAAAGAGCTACTAGCGTAACCTATGAATATCAAGGAGTAACTTTCTATTTGTGGTAGAGTTACTCCTTTTTATTTGTTTTACATTCTCCTAATTATAAGTTTCATATGTTACCCAGAATCTAACACTTTTCGACACCTCCAAAAAGGTATAATGAGAAAAATGATTGAAATGGGAGGTTCGATTCTTGCTAGATTCTAGTCATGAGTTCTATTTAAGCAGTGCAGAAAAGCAGTTAATTTTAAAAGGGATCAGAAATGGATTAGAGCGTTTTTATAAAGATAGAGAGGGGAAATCCGCCCTCGTCACCGAAAGAAACTTCATCTCTAGACAACGCGCCTCTTATGTTTTCGACTCCGTCTACCATATCGCGAATCAACACCCAGAATTAAATGTATCACCCGAAATTCGAACAGCAGGTCTATCCTATGAATATGTGTCGCTATTTTTTGAAACTCGAAAAATTGTCGTCACCTTCAGCCAAGTGAAGAGACCAGAAGATCTACCAGAATACAGTGAATACCGAAATGAGTACACTGAAGGAAATCGCCTATACAATCCACAGCTTTCCTTTTTTCGGGAAGAGGATGAGTTTAATCTTAACATCTACAAACATCTTGTCGTCACCTTTAATGGTTCTCACGGACCGGATCCATTATTTGTATGGATTGGTGCGACAACTCCTGAACAGAATGCGTGGATTTATCATGAAGAACTAACAGTAGATGTTAGTGTAGGTAGGTAACCTGTGTAACCTTCAAAATCTTACATAAAAACTGGTGTTAAATAAGGGTTTTGGGATTTACCTAGTAAAAGTTACAAAACTAAATTCGTTTATGATAAGGCTTTTGGATGAACCTGGAAAAAGCCACAGCATAAAAGCAGTTTATGATAACACTTTTGGATATGCTTGGAAATAAACCTTACATAAATGGTGTATTTGAAATGACTTTTGGTGATTATTGGTAAAACTTCGATTATAAAAGCAAGTTATCATATAACTTTTGGGGATTTTTGGAAACAGCCTTATTATATATGGCTAATATAAGACGGTTTTTGGGTATTTCTGGTAAATCCGTTTACATAACTATTACCCATTTCCCAACTGTTTCACACCAATAATGAAGGAGACTGTGTTTCATCACAGTCTCCGTTTTTTAGTCCAATTTTAAATTGTGTTTGACAAAAAAGGTACATAATATACAAAATGGATTGAAATTTTTCCAGTAAAGTGACCTATATGATATCTTATAGATATTGAGTTAAAGGAAGTGAACACGTGCAAACATTAAAACCAGCCATTCATTTTAACGGTGTGGATTTTCACGCGGACAATAAACATATTTTAAAAAAGATAACAGGTTCCTTTTACGAAGGAACCATTACGACCTTGGTTGGACCATCTGGAGCAGGGAAAACAACGTTACTAAAGCTTTGTAATGGTCTTTTGTCTCCAAGTAATGGTGAAATTTACGTAAAGGAAAAAAACATTGATACATATGATCCGGTGGCATTGAGGAGAATTGTAGGAATTGCCCTGCAAAATGCTCCAATGATAAACGGGACAGTTTTTCAGAATTTAGCTTTACCACAGACACTTCAAGGTGAAAAGTTGGAAGAACAAACAGCGAAGGATCTATTAGAGGACGTTGGATTAGAAGAGGAGTTTTTACATCGAGATGTTCGAGATTTATCAGGTGGACAGCGTCAAAAGGTATCTATTGCTCGCACGCTGGTGAATCATCCGAAAATCATGTTGTTGGATGAAATCACTTCGGCACTTGATCGAGTCTCTAAAACCGAAATCGAGGAACTGATTGTAAAAATTAATCAGAAGTACAAGGTAACCATGATCTGGATTACCCATAATCTCCAGCAAGCCATCGATATAGGGAACTATGTTTGGGTGTTAATGGAAGGGGAAGTTATTGAAACAGGGGAGAGTACCTTACTGAAATCTCCTACAACAGAAAAAGTACGACAATTTGTGAAGGGGGAGATGGCATGAGTACACTTGCATTGGCTATCGCTCTCATTTTTGTTCTCATCCCGATATTTTTATCGAAAACCTTTAACCTCGGCTTGGAAAAAGACACTACGATTGCAGTTGTTCGTTCCATTATTCAGCTTTTTGCAGTTGGCTATATTTTAAAATTTGTCTTCGAGACGGAAAGTCTAATTTATATTTTTCTGATGGTAGTTGTCATGATTGTTGCGGCTACACAAAATGCAAGGAAAAAGGGAAAGGCAATCAAGGGTATCACTTGGAAAATTGCTGCAACCTTGGTTTTTATGGAAGTTCTCACCCAGGCTATTCTATTAGGATTTAAGATTACACCGGCAACCGCGCAATATATCATTCCAATCAGTGGTATGGTTGTCGGAAATTCGATGGTGCTTGCGATCCTCTTTTTAAACAGATTCACAGCAGAGGTGGATGCACATCAAGAACAGACTGAGCTCATCCTATCCTTAGGTGGTACGCCAAAACAAGCGATTCATACACAGCTCATTACTTCAATTAAGGCGAGTATGATTCCAACCATCGAGAGTCAAAAAACAATCGGGCTTGTTCAGCTTCCAGGGATGATGAGTGGCCAAATTATTGCAGGCGCGAGCCCAATTCAAGCTGTTCAATTTCAATTGCTCGTTCTTTTTTTACTCTTAACAACAGCAGCTGTAACAAGTGTCATGCTCGGATTCTTATCCTATCCAACATTATTTAACCAGCGCTTGCAGTTTCTGAAGATGAGATAGAACAAATTTAAAAACCAAAAATGCCTGAACCCTAGTGATATGAAAGGGATCAGGCATTTAATCTATTATGTAACAGGCAACCTAATCAACCAACTAGGTTTCCTAGCTTATTTTCGAAAGTCAATGAAACACAATTTAATACTTAAACACATGTCGTCCAATTTTCACAGCAGTTGTCCTTGAATCCAGCCAACGACTTGTGGCAATGGTAGGGTTGTAGAAGAACAACGCTTCTTTCGCAATATATCTCATTTCAGTTAGTGCTGCTTGCACAGCTCGTTTCGATTCTTCATCTGCAGGTTTATTAATAGCACCATTTCGTACTGGTTGGAACTGACCACGCTGATAAATGACACCTCGAATTGTGTCAGGGAATTTTGGGCTTTCTAAACGATTTAATACGACCGCCGCCACTGCAACTTTTCCTTCAAATGGTTCCGCTTGAGCCTCAGCTCGTACAATTCTCGCTAATAAGTCTAACTCTTCAGTAGAAAAAGAATAACTACTTGAAACACTTTTAACCTCCGTCACAACTTGCTCTGTTTTTACCGTTTCTTTCGGTGCAACAACAACTTCTTCTATTTTCTCAACATTCATTCCTTCAAATAATGTTGGCCCATGATCATTCGTTACTTCCGTATTTATTTTCTCCCCGACAACAATCAGGTCTAAATTTTCTACTTGTGGGTTCATTACTGCTAATTCATTCAATGTCATACCATGCTTTCGTGCAATTTCAGACATCGTGTCACCTTTTTGAACTGTATAGGCAAACGCTTGATCCGCAAAAAATAGAGATGCTATAAAGATTGCTAGTCCAAATATTATTTTTTTCATAGTCATAGTCCTCCTAGTCATAGTATTACTGGGTAACTCTCTATGACTCATTTCTATGAACTAAAAAAGTAGATTAGTATTACAGTTTCGTTACAGGTAGATTACATCTTGTCTATCTTACAAAAACTAAAAAAAAGGATGGTTCTCTTATGATTAAGAGAACCATCCCAATTCGATATTAAATACTCAATTGTAACAAATCTTCTAACGTATTCACATTGTCCAATTTGGGAGCTTTAACATCCACATATTTTTCTGAGTTCGTTATGACTATAGGAGTGGTCGTTTCATAACCAGCTTCTTTGATTTGTTGTAAGTCAAAGGTAATCAGTAAATCTCCACGTTTCACATGGTCACCTTGTTTTACATGTGGTTGGTAATACTGACCTTTCAACTTTACGGTATCAATCCCGATACAAATTAAAATTTCTGCTCCATCTTTTGATGTGACTCCAATAGCATGACCAGTTGGGAAGATAGTAGTGACAATTCCATCTACTGGAGACACGACTTTTCCATCTTCAGGTTCAATTGCGACTCCTTTTCCGACAGATTCTGTAGAGAAAATAGGGTCTTTGATAGCCGTTAATGGTACTACCTTACCGTGTAATGGGCTACTAATCTTTTCTGGTCTTACAATAATTAAATTATAATTATCTCTTGCTTTTTCTGTTTTACCTTCAAATCCAAATACATAGGTGAAAATAAAACCTAATGCAAACGCAACAGCAATACCAATTAAAAATGGCAAGATAGGGCTGAAAGCAGGAATTGAAAGAACACTTGGAAGAACAAATGAATTCATTGCTACACCTAGGCTACCATTGATTGCCCCACCAACGGCTGATGCAATTAAGACATAAACCATCGTTTTTTTATAACGTAAAATAATTCCATAGTTGATTGCCTCAGTTGTTCCAGCTAAAGAACCTGGAACGATACCGCTTGCAGCAAGTGCTTTCAAATCTTTGTCTATTGTTTTCAGAAAGACCGCAATACCAATTCCAATTTGGGCAAATGGAGCTGCTGCAGCCATCCCGATAATTGGGTCTGGACCTGTTGCAAGGTTTGCGATTGCTAGTGGAATAATTGTCCAATGTAAACCTGCAATCGTTAAGAATGTCCAAGCTCCTCCGAGCACAGCACCTGCTAATAAACCGCTTTTATCACTTAGGAACGTAATCAATGTACCTAGACCTTCTCCTAGTAATGTCCCGATTGGTCCAAATACAATAAGGGTTAGGGGAACAATTATAACAAGAGATATCAATGGATTCATAAATAATTGAATATCTTTATAAATGACTTTTTTCAAGATTCTTTCTAGCCCTGCGTAAGCAAAAATGGCCATAAAAATAGGGAAGACAGTTGACGAATAATCAGAAAGTAAAACAGGTAGTCCAAAAAATTCAAGTGAGTCAACACCATTTTCAACAAGATGAACAATTTCAGGACTTAAAATTGAAACACCAATAACTCCACCCACATAACCGTTTGCACCTAATTTTATTGCGATTGAGATCCCAAGAAAAACGGGAAGAAAGTGGAACACTGCATCACCAGCTGCAGATAGAACAATGTATGAACCGTTTTCTTTAGAAAGCCAACCAAGCATGACAAGTACGGATAACATCGCTTTCAAAAGACCGGCACCCGCAAGAATTCCTATGATAGGAGCAAAGCTTCCGGAAATAACATCTAAAACCATTGATAATTTCGATTGTTCTTTATTTTTCGTTGTATGATTCATAGTAGTACCTCACAATTTTCTAAGATTATCAAGCGTTTTCAAAAGAATTGCTTCTTGTATTATGATATTAGTATAATAAATACGTCATGATACAATGTAGGATTATTTTGATAAAATTAGGACATATTGTGAGGATTCGTGTTTTGGAAACATCTACTATTATTTCAACAGCAATAAAGTTACATTATATTACAGATTTAAATAGTTATGTATTGGATGAGGAGGGCTCGTTGTTGCAGCGTCAGGAACTGGTGCAACTTCCTCTGTTTATGCATGAAACGCGTGATGCAGCTTTTAAAACGTTATCCACAATGAGGGAGAACCAGGTCTATATTTTGCATAATGAATGGGATCTTCAATTTTTCGGATATGCTCTTCGTGGAAATGGAGTGAAATGGTGTATTCTATTAGGACCTTTTTATGAAAAAGCGCCTGATTTTTTTAAGATATCGAGAGAACATCATTTATCTCGAACCGAGAGTGAAGAATTGCGGAATGTTGCTAACAAAATCTCAATTCTTACAGGAGAGAAAATTAAAAGCTTTACAAGTGTTTTACAGCAATTTCGAAGTTTGATGGAGAAGACAGCTCCAGTAGTCATTGATTATAGTCATAAACAAGAGCGGAATGTCAGCCAAACAACAAAGGAGGAAATCAACCAAATTGAATTGGTTGAATTACGCTATAAAATTGAAAAGGATTTTGTGCGAGCGGTGGAAACGGGGAACAAAAAGCAAGCCTTACAATTAATCAATTCAAATAATCTCCTATTTTCGTTTGCAGAGCGATTTCCAAATCAACCAATTAGAAGGGTTAAAAATAATCTAATTGTCTTGAATACACTATTACGTACGGCTGCGAGAAAAGGGCAAGTGGCATCTATATTGGTCCATCGAATTTCTGAGGACTATGCTCTTAAGATAGAACAGGTAGATCAATTGGGAATGCTTTATCAAATCGAAGATCAGATGATCGGGGATTATTGTGATTTAGTACAGTCTCACTCATTAAAACAGTACTCAATTATTATCCAAAAGGTCATTGAACATATAACAAGCTACTACGATCAGCAAATAAATATTGAAAACCTAGCCGAGCAAAATGAGATAAATGTTAGTCATCTTTCAAGGAAGTTTAAACAGGAGACAGGTTATACCATAACAGGCTTTCACCAAATGCTTCGAATTAACCAAGCTAAATTTTTACTTGAAACAGAAAATCTCTCGATTGAGGATATTTCCTGGATGGTGGGATATGATGACCCCTCTTATTTTACGAGAGTTTTTAAAAAGGAAACAGGTATGACACCCACTCAATTTAGAAAATAAAAGGGGCGATTCCTTGGCTAAGGGTGCCAAGAGAACCGTCCCCGTGGTTATTTGTTCGCAAATTCTTTTTTAATCTTTTCTAGAAGTTGTGGCTCGGTTAAAATTTTATAGCCGGTAAGGGCCATGGTTTTGGCACCGAGGATCATGGCTTCTTTCCCTTGATTGCTTAAGGCAGCTTCTCGGAAACCATGTGTGTGACATGCAAATGGTTCATCACATATTTTTATATACGGATGGATGGAAGGGACGACATGGCTTACATTGCCCATATCAAGTGAACCACCTTCAGCGCGTTCATGAATTTCTTCCGGATTTACCCCTAAATCGATTAATGTATCAGTAAAGGCATCTGAAAAAGTTTCATTTGTAACCATGTCATCATAGGAAAATTCATAAAATGACCAATCCATTGTTGCGCCTGTTTGGAGGGCAGCACCTTGGGCACATTTTTTTACTTTTTCCACAAGCTCGTTTACATAAGTACGAGAAGCAGCGCGAACATAGAATTGTGCCACTGCATAATCCGGTACGATATTTGCAGCTTTTCCACCTTCAGAAATTATTCCATGAATACGTGCGTCTGATGTAATATGCTGTCTTAACGCATTGATGCTACTAAATGTTTGGAGGACCGCATCAAGGGCATTGATTCCTTCATGTGGGGCTGCTGCTGCATGTGCCGCTTTTCCGAAAAACTCAAATTGGATGGCATCCATAGCTAGGGATGCACCGCTTTTTTCGTAGTGGCTCAGCGGGTGGACCATCATGGCTACATCGAGATGATCGAAGATACCTTGTTCCGCCATTGTTACCTTTCCACCTTTTGTTTCTTCAGCTGGTGTACCGTACACAATCACTTTACCGCCTGTTTCATGAATTACCTTTGACAAGCCAATTCCAGCCGCAATTCCCATCGTTCCGATTAAGTTGTGTCCGCAAGCATGACCTAGTTCAGGTAAGGCATCATATTCCGACATAATCCCAATTGTTGCACCTGGTTTACCACTGTCAAATGTCGCTTCAAACGCAGTAGGGAGACCAGCAGTTCCAATTTCTACATTAAATTTATGTTTTTTGAGCTCGTCCGTTAATATTTTACAAGCTTTAAATTCTTCATGACCTAGCTCAGGGTTTGCCCCAATATATGCACTGATTTCGTAAAAACGATCTTTATTTTCTTCGATAGCCGCTAGTATTTCTGCTTTCATAATGCCCCTGCTTTCTTTTTATAAGTCTTCTATGGATTATTATAAAACACGATGCATAAAAATTCAACAAAACTACTTGGTTACTATACTATTTTTATATAATTAATGAAAGTTAGTAAAAAATAGGCACTAGCACATACAGTACAACCCATAGGCTCATATCATAAGAGTGTAAAGAAAAAGAAAGGGAGATGACACTATGTACTACGGCGGATGCGGATGCTACGATGGATTTGGGCACGGATATGGATACGGTGGTTATGGTTATCACCATGGCTTTGTATTAATTGTCGTACTATTTATCTTATTAATTATTGTTGGTGCTTCTTGGGTACGTTAAATATATACAAAGCAATGAATAGAAAGGTTCCTTTCACAATTAGTGAAGGGAACCTTTTTTGTTTACGATAAAAATAATATGAAAACTAAAACAGTCAAATACATTTAGGTTAAATATAAAAACATTATGTTAACTTGTTGAATTTTTGAATAGATTATTACCCATAAAACAAATGATAAAAGGTACATGTCTTTATTGAGGTGAGAGTATGGTTAATCAATATGATGTCATCATTGTTGGCGGGGGGATTGCTGGTTTGCAGGCAGCGATTCAACTTGGAAGATATAAACATAAAATCGCCGTCATTGATTCAAATGACGGCCGTTCCACAATTTGTAGGAACTACCACAACATCTTAGGCTGGCCAAATGGAGTCAGTGGAGAAACATTAAGAAATCTAGGGAAAATGCATGCTGAACGTTACGGTGTTTCATTTATTCAAAATGAAGTAGTAAAAATTGAAAAAAACCAAAATGCTTTTCATATCCATTGTCGAGGTGGCGATGCATATTTAGCAAAACGGTTACTGCTTGCAACCGGCGTAAAGGACAATATTCCTTCCATTAAAAACATTTATAAATGCCTTGGTCTAACCGTCTATGTATGTCCTGATTGTGACGGCTATGAAGTGGTTGATAAGCATGTGATCGTGATCGGTTCTGGTAAAACCGGAGCGAATATGGCCTTTACGCTAACCTATTTTACAAGAGATATTACTTTCATCAATCATGACTGGAGTAACCTTGACCATGAAGTGAATTTGATGTTAGACCAAAAGGGGATTACTCATATTCAAGATGAAACGGATGAGATTTTGCTTGATGAAAAAACTTCTGATTTTATCGGAGTACGCTTGAAAAGTGGAAAAATCATTGAGGGAGAACGTGGTTTCTTAGGGTTTGGGGGAAACGAGGTCAGGTCAGATCTGGCTACCCAACTCGGTATTGAACGTCTAGAAAATAAACATATCATCGTAGATCCACGAACCAAAATGACGAATATTGAGCATGTATGGGCAGCTGGAGATATAGCGGTCCATTCCGAGCAAACTACAATCGCCATGGGGGATGGTATGCAGGCAGCTATTTGGATACATAAAAGCCTTTTGGATGAAAAAACATCCGAATAACGAAAGTATCATTCTTTACATACATATGATGTACTAATAGGCTTTTTAAATATTAAAACGCTTACATTTTTTTAAAAAAACTGGGGATTGGGGATAAGCAGGAGTTTATGTATTTATGAAGGGGATAACGATTAGTATTTGGTGTTGTAATGCCTTTCATAAAGCATATGAAAAGGATGATGGTTGGAATTTGGTGTTGATATGCCTTTCATAAAGCATATGAAGAGGATCATGGTTGAAATTTGGTATTGTTATGCCTTTCATCGAACCTATGAAAGGCAACACGATTAAGATTCTCATTTGTTTTGCCCTTCATTTAACTGGACACTACCTCCCGCATCAAGATCGAGCCGCAAAACTAGTAAACGTGTAGACTACTTAGGTTTCACACATCATGCTCACAAACAAAACTAGGAAACCATGTACCGAAAATCAAAACAAGGAGCACTCCGCATATTAAAAAAAGCACTGCAATACCATTTTGGCGAGGAGGGTTCGTAATGGACGAAACCCGCTTGATAAAACCTTTATTGGATAAGGATTATCCGATGATTAGCCATGGGGATGGGATTTATTTATATGATACAAACGGAAAAAGATACATCGACGGCTCATCAGGGGCCATCACGGCAAGTATCGGTCATGGCGTCAAGGAAATCATTGAAGAAATCGAAAAGCAGGCACACAAAATATCATTTGTATACAGGTCACAATTCACAAGTGAGCCCGCTGAACAATTAGCCAAAAAACTAAGTGACCTAGCAAAAGGCGGTGAATACTGGTCTTTTTTTGTGAACAGCGGTTCTGAGGCAACGGAGACAGCAATGAAAATCGCGATTCAATATTGGCAGGAAAAAGGGATCAAAGGAAAAAACAAAATTTTATCCCGCTGGATGAGTTATCATGGAATCACGATCGGTGCGCTTTCAATGTCCGGACATACCGGTAGAAGAGCTCGCTTCGTTCCTTTATTAGAGGACTATCCAACCATTCAGCCACCATATTGTTTTCGCTGCCCGTTTAACACCACATTTCCGTCCTGCAACCATATGTGTGCATCAGAGTTAGAGCAAGCAATTAATCGAATTGGAGCTGAACATATAGCAGCCTTTATCGCTGAACCGATTATTGGAGCAGCGGGTGGGGCGATTGTCCCTCCTGAAGGCTATTATCAAGTCATTAAAGAAATCTGTGAAAAACATCAAATTTTATTTATCGCCGACGAGGTCATGACCGGGATGGGGCGTACCGGTAAAATGTTTGCCCTTGAACATTGGGATACTGAGGCAGACATCATTGCCCTCGGTAAAGGGATGAGCGCAGGGTACACACCGGTTGCCGCAACACTCGTCAGTGAAAAGGTGATGGAACCTATACAAAAAGGGTCAAAGCTCATCATGAGTGGTCACACCTATAGTGCAAACCCTCAATCTGCAGCAGTTGCTTTAGCGGTCGTTGATTACATCGAATCTCATCAACTCGTTGAAAAATCTGAGAAACAAGGAAAATATCTCATTACGAAACTACAAGAATTACAAAAAACACATTCAATTATTGGCGATGTTCGCGGAAAAGGACTGATGTGTGGGATCGAGTTTGTCTCAGACATGATCACGAAGTTTCCTTTTAAAAAGGAAATTGATTTAACATCACTTGTTGTTGCTCAAGGACAGAATAATGGTCTCCTATTATATCCAGCTGCTGCTGGGATCGAAGGTGTTGGTGGTGATGCCATCCTAGTTGCCCCACCATTAACAATTACAAGAAATCAAATCGATGAGCTAATCAAACTGCTTGATCAAACATTAAAAGATGTAGAAATGGAACTAAGGAATAAAGGTGTCATATCAGCCTAATATGGAGGTGTCATGGATTGATTGAAAATCGCTACAATAAGATTTCAACTCTAGAAGAGGCACTTGGACGTATCAATGATGGAACAACCGTAATGTTTGGAGGCTTTGGTGGGATTGGAAGCCCTCCGACATTAATTGATGGATTACTTGAGAGAAATGTCAGAGATTTGACTTTGATTGGAAATGATACTGGTTTTCCAAACATAGGAATTGGAAAACTAGTAAGCCGTGGTCATGCAAAAAAATGCATTGTGTCCCATATTGGTTCAAACCCGGTTGCAGGACAATTAATGACAGAAGGAAAAATGGAAATTGAATTTTCCCCACAAGGGACACTTGCGGAACGAATTCGTGCGGGTGGAGTGGGGCTTGGTGGTATTTTAGTAGATGTCGGAATTGATAATGAAATTGTATCAAATGGGAAACAAATCATTCACGTTGACGGTACTGATTATCTTTTAGAAAAGCCACTAACTGCTGAGGTTTCCATTATTTTTGCGAAAAAGGCCGATCCATTTGGAAACCTCGTCTATGACAAAAGTGCCCGAAATATGAATCCGCTTGTGGCAATGGCAGGTAAATTCACGATAGCCGAGGTTGAAGAAATTGTGCCACTTTCTGAACTTGACCCTGAGGAAATCGTGACGCCTGGAATTTATGTCGATATGATCATCGAAAGTAGAGGGGTGAATTGGAAATGGGTATGGGAGTAGATATTCGTAACGCAATTGCAAAGAGAGCAGCCCAAGAGATTAAGGATGGAATGATTGTTAATCTTGGAATTGGGATTCCTTCCCTCGTTCCAAATCACCTACCTGCTGGCATAAATGTCATGATCCATGCAGAAAACGGAATTTTAGGGATTGGTCCAAGCCCAGAAAAGGGAAAGGAGGACGAGAACCTTTGTAATGCTGCTGGATATCCAGTAACAACTGCAACCGGATCTTCCTATTTTGATAGTTCAATTGCCTTTGGCATGATCCGCCGCGGGTATATTGATATCACCATCTTAGGCTCACTCCAGGTCAGTGAAAAAGGTGACCTAGCAAACTGGATTGTTCCAGGCAAACGCGTTCCAGGTATGGGCGGAGCGATGGAATTAGCGCAAAAAGCGAAGAAAGTCATTGTCTTAATGAATCATATCGACAAGCATGGAAACTCCAAGATTGTCAAGGAATGTAGCCTTCCACTCACCTCGAAAAGCTGTGTCAATCTCATCATCACTGATATGGCTGTGATTGAGGTGAAAGAGGATGGACTTCATTTACTTGAAGTAATGGCTCCTTTTACAGTCGAAGATGTCGTCAAAAATACAAGTGCCGAATTACAACTTGCCTAAGGGAGGAGAAGTGTGTGAGTGACAATAACGCGAATGTGAAAAAGTGGATACAAGAAAACAAGAGTAAAGGGATACGTCTTTTAAAAAAGCTCGTTCAAGAACCAAGTCTACAAGGGAATGAACGATCCTCGCAGGCAATTATTATTGAAAAATGCCGCCAACTAGGAATGGAAATTGATATCTGGGAACCAAATGGTGCAGAACTATTAAAGCATCCTTATTTTGTGTCACCTCGATCCACTTTTCTCGATAGCCCCAATGTTGTTGGTGTCCTAAAAGGGACAGGTGGTGGGAAATCCCTTCTCTTAAATGGTCATATTGATGTCGTTCCAGAAGGCGATATTACACAATGGGAGATGGATCCATATTCTGCTGAAGTGAAGGATGGAAAATTATATGGGCGCGGCTCTACTGATATGAAGGGTGGAAATGTGGCACTCCTTTTAGCGATCCAAGCCATCAAGGATTCAGGTATACAATTAAAAGGAGATGTTATCTTTCAAAGTGTGATTGAAGAGGAAAGTGGTGGAGCTGGTACCCTTGCGTCTATTTTAAGAGGATATAAAGCAGATGGGGCGATTATCCCGGAACCGACAAATATGAAGATTTTTCCTAAACAACAAGGATCCTTATGGTTTAAAATTGATATTTATGGTCGAATTGCGCATGGCGGCACAAGGTATGAGGGTGTTAGTGCGATTGAAAAAGCGATGACTGTTGTCAATCATCTGTTAAAGCTGGAAATGATTCGCAATGGTGCAATTAATGACCCTTTGTATAAAAATACACCCATTCCTGTTCCAATTAATATTGGGAAAATTCAAGGAGGAACATGGCCATCTTCTGTTCCGGACGTTGTCACAATCGAAGGTCGAATGGGAGTTGCACCTGAGGAAACGATCGACCACGCCAAAGCTGAAATGCAACAATGGCTTGAAAAATTAGCCGAGATTGATAAATGGTTCGAGGAACATCCTGTTGAACTTGAATGGTTTGGCGCACGTTGGGTACCAGGCACGATTGAACCCGACCATGAGCTTATGAATCTTTTAAAAAATAGTTATAAACAGGTAAAAGGGAAAGAACCCATTATTGAAGCATCCCCGTGGGGTACAGATGGTGGGCTGTTAACAGCGGTAGGCAAAATTCCAACAATTGTCTTTGGTCCGGGAACAACTGAGGTTGCCCATTATCCAAATGAATATATAGAACTTGAGCGAATGTTTGAAACGGCAGAAATTATAGCTCATACGATTTTAGCATGGTGTGAAGTTTCAGAAGATTAATGATATGATGATAGAAAAGATTTTGAGGAGGTTTGATGTTGTCAGGTCAGAAGTATAGTGAACTAATACAAGTAAATGCCGCTACATATCAAGCAAGCATCGTCATAGATTATTTTAATCGCAGGTTGAGAGTATTAGAATACCGTGGAAATCTACTTTCACTTTTAGATGAGGTTCACGTGATTGCCGTACAGCATTCCTTTGAAAAAATCATTTGTATGGCAAAAAGAGAGGACCTACATCGTTTTATGGCTCACGGTTACATGATCGAAGCGATGATCTCTAAATATTTTAATGGTAGTGATGCCTATTTTGTTACGAAATATTTTTCAAATGAAAGAAGAAACAGTGAAAAATGGATGGAAGAAGAAAAAATAATCACTGACATCTTACGCAATCCACAGGAAACCAAGCATACAGACACCGACTTTTTTATCCGCAAAGCAACGCCGAAAGACGCAGGGCAACTAGCCGCGTTATATAATACTGTGTTTCAAATTTATCCAACACCATTAAACAACCCAGACTATATTGAGCAAGTGATGAAGGAATCGACCATTTTTTATGTAGTCGAGGATAACGGAACGATTATAAGTGCTGCCTCAGCCGAAGTGAACCCTACCTTTTACAATGCAGAACTCACCGACTGTGCGACGCTGGATGCATATCGAAAACATGGTTTAATGAAAAAGCTCTTGGTTCAACTTGAAAAAGAGCTGATAAATAATGGAATCTATTGTGCATACTCGATTGCGAGGGCACTTTCATATGGTATGAATAAAAGCTTCTATCAGTTAGGATACACGTATACTGGCAGACTCACTAACAATTGTTATATTTTTGATAAGATTGAAGATATGAATGTGTGGGTAAAAGATTTAACTAAGAAATAATTGGCCGAATTTTCGGCATCAAACGCCGGAATTTCATCATCCGATTAGGAGGTGGAGATGGTGCAAATCGGGGAAGAACTCGTCATCGCCATTTTAGATAGCATAGATGAAGCCATTCATGTTGTTAATGAGGAAGGAATCACCATCTTCTATAATCAGGTCGCAGCAGAGCACGATGGGCTTAGCCGCGAGGAGGTTCTGGGTAAGCATCTTCTTGAGGTTTTTCCCTCATTAAATGAAGACTCTAGTACTCTATTAAAAGTTATTCGAACAAAACAGCCGATTTTTCATCTCCCCCAAACCTATAAAAATAAATGGGGAAAGCTGATTGACACAGTGAATACGACCCTTCCGATTAAAATAAACGGTACCTTCATTGGGGCTGTCGAGATTGGAAAGGATTACTCTAAAATCAAAGATTTATCAAATAAATTAATGGACCTTCAATCAAAGGTTCGGGGTGTATCAAAAAAACCGAATGAAATTTACGGAGCTAAATACACCTTTCATGACATCCTGACGAAAAATGAGCACTTCACTCATGTGAAGCAACAAGCAACTAAGGTTGCCAACTCTTCATCAACCGTATTGGTGTATGGGGAGACTGGCACAGGAAAAGAGCTACTTGTTCAAGCGATTCATAATGAATCAGCACGAAGACAGGCACCATTTATTGCTCAAAACTGTGCGGCCTTACCTGAAAGCTTGTTAGAAAGCATTTTATTTGGAACCGTAAAAGGCAGTTATACAGGTGCGGTCGACCGTGCCGGGTTATTTGAAATTGCCCATGGTGGAACACTCTTTTTAGACGAAATCAATTCAATGCCACTCGAACTCCAATCACGATTACTTCGTGTACTTGAAGATGGAATGGTACGCAGAATTGGTAGCCCAAAAGCCTTTCAAGTGGATGTCCGAGTGATTGTAGCATTAAATAAATATCCCTCGGAGTGTGTGAAGGCGGGTGAATTACGACCGGATTTGTATTACCGATTAAATGTTTTTTCACTTGAGATTCCACCATTACGCGAACGAATTGGAGATATCCCTTATTTAGTTGATCATTTTATCGGAATTTATAACCATAGCTTTCAAAAAAATGTGTCGAAAGTGGACGATGAGGTATTAGACTTTTTCGTGCAATACAAGTGGCCGGGAAATGTTCGTGAGTTAAAGCATATTATCGAGCATGCGATGATCATGGCAGAAGGTGGGAACTTGACCAAGAAATTACTACCAAATCATCTTGTCAATTCACAGGCGATAGTCTCATCACCTCCGTTAAGGCCACTGCGTGAAGCCGTACAAGAAACGGAAAACACTTTAATTGAAGCTGCAATGAAAAAATCAGGTGGAAATATCAACAAGGCCGCAAAACTACTTGAAATCCCACGTCAAACCTTGCAGTACAAATTGCTAAAAAAGAAATTTTAATCGAAATCTCCTCTCTGCCTTATAAGTTGGCATGCAACTTGCATGTTACTAAAAGTAGGGAGGAGATTTTTTATGCAGATGAACTTATATAAGCCTAAGCGTCATTGGAAAGATATTGAGTTATGGAAGGATGTAACAGAGGAGCAATGGAATGATTGGATTTGGCAACTAACCAATACCATCCGTACAATTGATGATTTACGTAAGGTGATTAACCTTACTCCAGAGGAAGAAGAGGGTGTCTTAATTTCAACAAAGACGATTCCTTTAAATATTACGCCTTATTATGCTTCGTTAATGAATCCAGATGACCCACGCTGTCCAATTCGGATGCAGTCAGTACCAATTGGAAAGGAAATCTACAAGACAAAATACGATTTAGAGGATCCACTTGAAGAAGACGAAGATTCTCCAGTCCCTGGTCTGACCCACCGTTACCCTGACCGCGTCCTCTTTTTAGTAACAAACCAATGCTCGATGTATTGTCGTTATTGTACGAGAAGACGATTTTCCGGCCAAATCGGCATGGGGGTGCCGAAAAAACAGCTTGATGCTGCAATCAGCTATATTGCCAACACGCCTGAGGTACGTGATGTGCTTATATCCGGTGGTGACGGTCTATTAATCAACGACAACACCCTTGAGTATATTTTGAAAAATTTACGGGAGATTCCACATGTCGAAATCATTCGAATTGGCACAAGAGCACCTGTCGTATTTCCGCAGCGAATTACAGAAAATCTGTGCAATATTTTAAAGAAATATCACCCTGTTTGGTTGAATACCCACTTCAATACATCATTGGAAATTACAGAGGAAGCGAAAAAAGCGTGTGAAATGCTAGTAAATGCGGGTGTTCCAGTCGGTAACCAATCCGTTATATTGGCTGGTATTAACGACAGCGTCGAAATCATGAAAAAGTTGATGCATGATTTAGTGAAGATTAGAGTTCGACCTTACTATATTTACCAATGTGATTTATCTGAAGGAATCGGTCACTTTAGAGCGCCTGTTTCAAAGGGCTTGGAAATCATTGAGGGTCTTCGCGGACACACATCAGGCTATGCTGTACCGACATTCGTGGTCGATGCACCTGGTGGGGGTGGAAAAATTGCCTTACAGCCGAATTATCTGCTTTCACAAAGTCCAGACAAAGTGGTCCTTCGTAACTTTGAAGGAGTCATTACCACATATCCTGAGCCAGAAAACTATGTGCCTGGTCGAGCCGATGCATACTTTACTGAGCATTACGGATCGCTTGAAGATAAAAAATCAATAGCTGGAATTGCCGGTTTACTGGGCGAAGGCTTCAACCTTGTCCCAGAAGGAATTAACCGGATTTCACGCAGGAAAAAATACAATGAAGATCCATCTCACAGTACATTAAAGGATAAACGAGAAAAACGGGATGAATTGAAAGAGAAAAAATTTCAATCCACTTTGAAAAAAATGCAGGGAAATCAGGGAGAAGAGGCATCAAGTTAAAGATAGGAGGTTAAATCTTTGAAATGTATGTGGTGTGAATCTGAAAAGGCACGTGAAATTACAAACAGTGTGTTTTGGGAGCTTCCAGATGGTACACGTGCTATTGAAATTACTGAAACACCTAGTGTTAGGTGTGAATCCTGTGGCATGGAATATCAAGAAGAAAACATCATCAATGAAATCGAAGACCAACTCATGCTGATTGATACAAAAAAACTTTCAAAAGCCATTCAATACAAGGAACTCATGAAGATTCCACGATTTTTGAAACATAATTACTTTCGTTTTTAGTTGACAGGACAACATAACGTGATAAAATGACAAAAAAATGGTTCGAGAGAGTAGGATGTGGTTGTCATGGGGAAGTCATTTTATCACTATATTGTGAAGTTTCGTGCTGCGAAAGCAAAAGATGAGATTAGTCAATTTGCAAATGACGTTTATTTAGATCATAGCTTTCCAATTTATTCGAAGGATTACAATGAATTGAGCTCCTATTTAGAGCTAAACGGCCAATATTTAAAAAGTATGTCTATTTTCGATCAAGCTTGGGAGCATTATCAGAACGAAGATTGATTATTAACCACCGTTTTCGGTGGTTTTTTTAGTTTAATTCACTTTTTATTAAATACTGTCACTATCGAATATTTACTGTCACTAATTTAAAAATACTGTCGCTATCAAGATTTTACTGTCACTAATTTAAAAATACTGTCACTACCCAATTATACTGCCGCTGTTTCTATAATACTGCCACTAAATAAACGAACAAATATACCTCTAAATCGAACGCTTAACCCCCATAAATTTTAGGCTCGCCAGCCCTTCTTTTTTCTTATCTCACAAGCCCTAATCCTATGCCGTTTTTTAAAAGACTTGCATATACTATCTCACACCCTTCAAATCGACATAAAAGCTAAAGGGATGAGGATATGGATGGTAAAAGCAAAAAGCCAAAATATAAAATCGGGGATATCGTCGTTGTTACGTTATATGGAACAGTTGGGTCTGTAACAGATATCCGCAAACTCGATGGAAACTTTCTTTATAAAGTAAATAAAGGCGAAGTATTCTATTCGGAAGCAGCATTAACTTTACTTTCTGAATACAAAGCAAAGTCGATGGAAATCGAAAAAATTGAGATTGAATATAAATATTATTTTGGTGACCTTGTCTTTGTTCAAGGATATGAAGACGATGTATTTAAAATTGTCGGGATACACACGGAAATTTGGAGATACAAAGAGGGTGCTTGGGAGGATGTGATTTACGAATTAGCGCGTGTGACAGATGGTGAGTGGCTCGAAGCGGGAGAGGATGAGCTCACACTACTTGCAGATTTTGATCAAGCTGAAACATTCCTTCAAAAATATTCGCTGAAGTATTTTGTGAAAAAGAAAAACAAAAATGTGGGGATGTATGAAAATATGGATATCTATCGTAAATCAGAAAAGGATCATATGCGTATTAAAAAAGAGAAAAAAGAAATCATCGATGGCTTACTTGATGTGTACAACGACTACAAGATCCTGTACGAAATGTTCCAGGATCAGAAATATAAGGACGTTATGGATTTAGCTTTGAAAAATTTACAAAAATTTGAGTCCGGGAAAGGTAACGATTAACCCATGAAGAAAGCTTGCACAAGAACATAAATGAAATAAGGGATCCCTAAAAATAAAATAGTCGAAAATAATCCTTTTGTTACTTTTCCTAACACTTTGTCGAATCCATCTCCATCAATAAATTCAAGGAATTTATTTGTCTCTTTGATTTCTGCTTGTACTGGGAATTTTACGATAACGGTATGTTTTGTCATGAGAACCCCTCCAATAGGCTTGTCCAATCTTTATATTTCATCCTATGTATGAACATGAGGATTCATGACTAAAAAATAAAATACATACAAAACTGACATAGGTGCTGATTTATAAACATACACCTTAAGTAAAGGGGGCGATCATGCTGAAGGAAATTGAGGTTGTTATTGATACCGAGGAAATTGCAGAGTTTTTCTATAACGAACTTGTCCAAAGGGGATTTGCCCCAGGCGAGGAAGAGCTAGAGGAGCTAGCAGATATTACATTTGAATACTTACTTTATAAATGTGTAATTGACGAGGAAAGAGAAGACTAGTACATATCGGCGACGGGAATCCCGTCGTTTTTTTATGTCTAAAAAAATATATTAATGTTTTTTAGAAACTTTTTTAGATACTAACCGTATATTTTTATATCAATATCTAGGGGGAATACGATGTCATTATTTAATAAAATTTTTTCGAGTATTGGAATCGGAAGTGCAAGGGTTGATACGAAACTTTCAACGGATCGATTAAAAGCCGGTGAAAAAGTAACAGGCGTTGTTGAAATTGTGGGTGGGAATATGGAGCAGCAAATTGATGAGATTTATTTGTCTGTCATGACCACATATATCAAAGAATTCAATGAAAGAAATATAAACAAGCAAGCAACGATTGAAAAAATAAAAATTGTAGAACCGTTCAAGATTGGTAGTAATGAAAGACGTGAAATTCCGTTTTCGTTCGTGCTTCCACAAGATACGCCTTCAACACTAGGAAGAACAAAAGTGTGGGTCCATACAGGGTTGGAAATAAAAAATGCCATTGATCCATCTGACAAGGATTATATTTCTGTTTCCCCTTCTCCACTAGCAGCAGGTGTGTTGAATGCCCTCTATGATCTAGGATTTAGCCTTCGTAAGGTAGAGTGTGAAGCTGCGCCATATCGCCTAAGAAGACGTCTTCCTTTTGTTCAGGAATTTGAATTTGTCCCAACAACGGGTGCTTACCGTGGAAAATTAGACGAAGTGGAAGTGATGTTCTTCCCGCAATCAGATCACAAGCTAGAAGTTTTCATGCAGGTGGATAGACGTGCTCGAGGATTAAGTAGCCTTATTGCAGAAGCAATGGATATGGATGAATCTTTTGTTAATTTCACTGTGACAACAGATGATCTTCCAACAATAAAATCAAAAATAAATCAACTTATTAGTCGTTATAGTTAAGAATAAAGGGCGCCCATTATATGGGCGCCTTTATACATTCACTCATTATGACCTGGACCGTTTTTACGACCACCTGCAGCGGAAAATTCTTTTCCATGTGCAATTTGTTCAGCTTCTATTGCTTCAGGTGGTGTATGATTGTTTTTCTTAGGTGCATTTATACGGTTACGATTTTTTTTACCCATTAGGATCCCTCCACTTATTTAGGTTGCATAAATCCTTCTTTTTCTTTTTTTGATGTATTAGGTGGATTACCAACACCTTTTGTAGTGTCAGTAGCGTTTGCATAATCAACAGCTTGTCGCAATTTTTTGCTCATTTTTTCTTTAGCCACGTATGAACCCCCCTTAGGAATTATTACAACCATAGCTTTCCCCATAATTTTGCGTTCATGACTATTTTTAAGTAGAATGTATTTGTGGTAAGATAGAAAAAGTGCAAGATTTTACATAGGAGGAACATGAATGAGTACACATATCGGTGCTAAGCAAGGGGATATCGCTGAAACGATTCTATTACCAGGGGACCCTTTGCGTGCAAAATATATTGCAGAAAACTTTTTAGAAAATGTTACATGTTACAATGAAGTGCGAGGTATGCTCGGATTTACCGGTACATATAAAGGAAAGCGAGTATCTGTGCAAGGGACTGGAATGGGTGTTCCATCCATCTCTATATACATACATGAACTAATGAATGAATACGGTGTTCAAAACCTAATTCGCGTCGGTACTTGCGGTGCGATCCAGAAAGATGTGAAAGTACGTGATGTTATTTTAGCGATGACATCATCAACGAATTCACAGATGAACCGTATCAACTTTGGAACAGTTGATTATGCTCCAACAGCCTCGTTTGATTTATTAAAAAAAGCGTATGATGTAGGTACTGAAAAAGGGCTTAACCTAAAAGTAGGAAATGTCTTCACAAGTGACGTGTTTTACAACGAAAATGCAGAATTAGAAAAGTGGGCACAATATGGCATTCTTGCTATTGAAATGGAAACAACTGCACTATACACATTAGCAGCGAAGTTTGGTCGAAATGCATTATCCGTATTAACGGTTAGCGATCATATATTAACTGGAGAAGAAACAACAGCAGAAGAAAGACAAACAACATTTAATGATATGATTGAGGTTGCTCTAGAAGCAGCATTAAAAGAGTAAAGGTAAGGGGAAAAGATTTCGAGTTTCGAGATTTTTTCCTCTTTTATTAAGGTGATGAATGATGAGAAATCGTATTATTAAATATGGCGTAATGCTTGTAATTGTCCTGTTTGTCGTTTTTTTTGGTTCGAAAATCTTTTCTCCATCTGAGTCTTATACCGATACCGACGAAGCTGTTAAGAGTCAACTGATTGTAAACGGCTTCAAGATAGACGGGATTACGTTTTATGGAAATCAGGTACTCGCCATACTAGAAGAAAAGGGTGAAAAAAAACTTTATATTGGAGACCGCAATCAATCCTTCATTGAAAATGTGAAACCATGGGAGGATTATCAACTGCCAAATAAACCAGATAGTACCTATCAAGGGGTTGAAGTAAATCCTGATTCCCACCTGATGTATTTGTATGGAAAAAAGAAAGATGGTAGTAATTTCATGGAAATCATTAATATTGCGACAAAGGAAACTGTTTCTGAAATTCCTTTTGAGGATACAGCAAAAATCAGCAATATTAAATTCAAAAATGGGTACACGGAAGGGATGTTGTACGCAAAAACGAATTCCGAAAAACAAAATGCGGATATCATTTTTAATACAACTGAATTAAATTCTCATATGGATTTGCTTACCGTGGAGTTACCATCCAAAAAAGCGACACTTGATTGGGTCGATGCCAATCCTGCACTTGAACAAATTGTTTATACCATTAAGGATCAGGGAAAGGTTTCGGCATATGTTCATGACCTAACAACGAATCAAACGACACAGTTAAAAAAAGTAAATGGCGATAAGTTTTTATTCGATGGTGAACAACTTATTGGGTTTAAGTCAAAAAAGGACAAGCTTGCGATTAAAGTCTACGAATACAAGCATTCAGATTCTGCTGATGAGCAGCAGTCTGAAGCATATGACATCGTCATAAAAAATGGAATCGTCCTTGATCCAGATAAAGAGACTATTAAAATTGGCTATGATGTTGGTATTAACGATGACAAAATTGCTACGGTCACAAAAGCAACTATTCAAGGGGAAACCGAAATAGATGCATATCAAAAAATCGTGAGCCCTGGTTTTATTGATATGCTCTCGTTCAATCCAAGTCCGATGGGAGCGAAATATAAAATTGGTGACGGGGTCACGACGAACTTATCGATGCACGGATGTACCGTTGATTTCAATGGTTTCTTTAATCAATACAGCAAATACCCTACATCTGTAAACTATGGCGGTGCGTTGTATGCGGTCAGATTGCGCTATGAGGCAGGTCTTGGTAATCATGGCACACCGACAAAAGAACAAATTGACTATATGGTAAAACGTGCTCGTGAGGAAATAAAAAAGGGGGCACTCTCAGTTGCGTTTAGCCCTGAGTATTATCCTGGAACTACTCCGGAAGAAATTAAAGCTATCATGAAAGTAGCAAAGGAATATGGGCTAGTTACTCATTTTCATGGAAGACATTCAAGTCTAACGGGAGAGCACACGAGTATTGATTCTGTAAAAGAAGTTCTCGGGTATGCAAGGGAGCTCGATGCTCCTGTCCATTTCATGCATCTTCATAGTACAGGTGGAACGGGTGCGATGGAAGAGGCCCTTGCGCTAATTGAAGAAGCTCGTTCTGAAGGTTATCAGGTCACATATGATGTTTACCCATACGATTCTTGGGCGACTAATATCTCGTTTGAACGTATGGCTGGAGACTGGCAATCACGTTTTGGCATTACTTATTCTGATATTCAGGTTGCTGGAACAACCGAGCGACTTACGGCTGAAACATTTCCGATTTATCGAAAAAAAGGTGGCATTGTAATTGTCTATGCGATGGAAGAAAAAGAGCTCATTCAAGCACTTCAAGTTGATCATAGTATGATTGGAAGTGATGCAATAATGGATAATGAGTTTAATCATCCAAGAGGAGCTGGAACCTTTTCGAGGTTTATTGGCCGATATATCCGTGACCTTGATGTTGTACCACTAATGGAAGGTATGAAAAAAATAACAATTCATTCCGCAAGACAGCTGGAGGACATTGCTCCAGCGATGGCAACACGAGGAAGACTTCATGAAGGTGCCACGGCTGATATAACGGTTTTTGATTATCATAAAATCACAGATACAGCAACAGCTGAAAAACCAGCTTCTTTATCAAAAGGCATCGAATATGTAATCGTATCTGGACAAATCGCTAAAGATGACACCGGGGTACTAACAAACGTTAAAAATGGACAACCGATCATTGGCGTTTTTGAATAAGTCTTTGAGCAGGCGCTTTTTAACTAATATTTACAGCCTTATTCTCCTCCAAAACGCAAATACTTCTAATGAGGTGATTTATCATGAATCATGAGAAGGATTATGATCGAGATCATGACCGTGAGGATGCGCTCACAGACGTAGCATTAAAGGGAATTTTGGAAACTGCATACACAGCAGAAACAGAATTGATGAGACGCTATTTGATTACCTCAGAACGTATTTCTAACGATAATGAGCTTAAAGAAAGACTTGCCAATTTCGCTGAAGGAAATGCCAAGCGAACAAAACAGCTTCAAAATGAAATAGAAAAATTACACTAAATACCTAGCCACGGAGGATCTCCCTTCGTGGCTCTTTTTTACTCGATTCTTCTAAAATCAAACGACACTATTTTTAACGGCATTACTGTCAGTGGCATCAGGGTCAAAAACTGCAGCAACTGGAACATTCGTCAGAGAAAAGTCACCATTTTGTTCCCCAAATGCTTGATTTCGCTTGTACGTTACAAACTGATCGACGAGTTGCATAGAACCCATATTGGCAACAGACCCATTATCGATGGTGTTAATTTTAAAACCGAGCACATTTACAACCATTGGTGTGATTAAAACCATAAAAGCACTCCTTTTTCCTTTTTGTTGGTGTTCTTAAATAACACTTGATTTATTAGACAAACTGTCAAGAACATCCGTATCCCATACCCCTGAAAAGGACATCAAATTTTGCTGTAAGTCACCGTTTTTCTCGCCCACTCCCTGGTTTCGCTTGTAGGATACAAACTGATCAAGATGTTGGCTAGGCCCAAGGTTAACAACAGCCCCGTTATCGACAGAATTTATTTTTATCCCTCCTACATTAAGATTCACTGGAGAAAATAGCATCCTATCACATCCTTACAGTTTTGGCAGATTGGCAGCTTCAAAAGAAGAGTTTGAATCCAGTTGATCACGGTCATCGACAAAACTTCTTGTGCCAAAAAAGTCGCTTCCATCCCCCATATTTTGACCAAAACCCATATTTTTCTTGTCCGAGTTATGCCATTCAGCTAAAAGGTTTTGACCCACATTGATAGCCGAGGCATTTTCAAATGAATTTACTTTAATAATATGAATATTTATATTGATGTAAGGAACTGGTCCAGCCATAGTAGCCATCCTTTCTAATCTTATTTGCACTTCGTATTATCGATTAATTTTTTGGGAGTTAGAATCATTGGGCTCATTGTCAATCACACAACTTGTACTGAAAATTTTTAGACTTTCATCTGAAAGTTGCTGACCAAAACCTTGATTTTTCTTTCCTGTGACACTTCGATTTTGTTTGATCGTTGAACCAAAAGAAACAGCCCCTAAATGATCAACATTATTTAGTTTTATATGTTTTATATTTATATTAACTGGTAAAAAAGACATACGGACATGATCCTTTCTCTTATGATAGTTATAAGTATGGCAGCAAAACAGAAATTATGTTAACTAATTTTTATGAATGGAATTTAGAAATAGGTAATAGGATTAATTAGAAGGAATTTATTTTTGATTTTGAATAGAAGGCAAGGAGGATCCATCATGGATATGAATAAAATACTGCAATGGATGGATTTGGCCAAAAAATATCAAACTACTGATTTTTGGAAAGACATATTTGACCAGTCCTCCTTTGAAGATTTGATGAAAGCTCATGGGGGTGAGGGAACAGCCAGCCCATTTGAACCTAATCGTGATAAAAATTTTCCACCAACTGATATTTATATGACGGATAGTGATGTTTTACTCATCGCTGAATTACCTGGATATCAAAAACATGATATTCGTTTGTCTATATCTGGGACAAACCTTTTATTAAAAGGAAATAGCAATATAGTGCATCCTGGACAACCGTTGCAGCAGGAAAGATTTAATGGTTCCTTTGAGCGAAGCATTCAACTCCCTGAAGCCACCTTCCCAGATCAGATCCGGGCAACTTTTAGGAATGGACTACTTCTTATAACCTATAAAAGACAATTTAGGAATGAAGAATACGTCCCGATTGATTAATATGAAAATAAGAGTGAGGAAGAAAATAAATGCCGATTAAAGGGATGTTCAATCAAAAAGGTCCAAGAGAACCGAATATCAATGATCTGGATAAATTGAATTTACGAATGAACGCACTGGAAGTCCAAATAAAAAAATTATTGGACTTTGAAAAGCAACTACGACTTTCCATTTATAACTCAAAGGAGAAACCTCCTGCGTCGAAACATGAAGACAAAAAAAATAGTACAATCCAAGAATTAATTCCTTTAATAGAGAAGATGATTTCAGAAAAGTTTGCGTCTTTTGAACAAAGAGAAGAAAAATTGCAGAAAAAAATTCAACAGTTAGAAAGTCAAATGGTTGTTATAATGAAAAGTGAAAATGACATGTTAAAAAGGAATGAAGGTCAAGAAACAGTTATAGATCCAAGAATCAGCGTGCATCTAGACTCCTTGGAATCTAAACTCCTTTCGTTGGAACAAAATTTTGAATGGATGTGCGAAGAACAAAAGATAATAGTTAAACAAGTAGGGGAACAACAGCAACAAACTTGTGAATGTGCAGATAATCCTATTGATGCAGCGGAGTCAACAGAAGTTCCCTTTCAACCCGTCTATATAGACAAGCTATATGTAGATAAATATGAACAGAATAACAATTTTGCACAACTCGGTATTAATAGTCTGAGTGGTACACTAAATATCGGAGCAACTTATGGAAGTGTACCGCAACAAATAAATGCACAGATGAAAAAAGATTTTGAAAAGATAAGAGCTGCAAAGGAAGAAATGCAAAATCCGAAAAGTCAAGATGAATCTCACCATCAAGAAGAAGTAGAACCATCCTCTGAATTTGAGAATCCCCAACAACAAGAAACCTACACAGAAATTGAGATAGAAGAAGATTGAAGCAAACCCGCCCCAAAAATTATAAAACACTAGATGAATATCCATACATGAAACCTTTACATTAGCTCAAGCTAATGTAAAAGGTGGTGCACCTATGCCTGAATTGCCCGAAATGGAAACGTATAAAAACCTCCTCCAACGAAAACTTGCAGGACATACAATTAAAGACGTCGAGGTAAACCGTGAAAAGTCGATTAATAGCTCGGTTGCCGATTTTAAAAACCAACTTATTGACAATAAAATTACCCACATTCATCGAAGGGGAAAGCACCTCATTTTTAACCTTGCTAGCGGTAAAGCACTCCTGCTACACCTCATGTTGGGTGGATTAATGTACATTGAATCAGATGACGATATCATTTCAAGGACAAAGCAAGTTATTCTTAGCTTCGACTCACACAGGCTTACATTTATCGGACTCCGATTAGGCTACTTACATCTCCTAACTTCAAAAGAAGTAGAAGAAGAATTTGCCGACCTTGGTCCGGAGCCACTTGAGCCAAGTTTTACAGTCCAGACTTTTCAACAATTAACAGAAAGTAAAAAGGGAAAAATAAAGTCAACACTAGTTGATCAACAATTTATCGCTGGAATTGGAAATCGGTATTCTGATGAGATTTGCTTTGCTGCTGGTCTGTTACCAACCCGTAAACTAAACTCACTAGATCAATCTCAGTTTCTAAAGTTGCATGCATCTATTCGTTCTGTTTTACAGGAGGGCATTCGCTATGGTGGATACATCGATTTGCCACTTTTTAAAGGAGATCAACTTACAGGAGGTTTTCAAGGGAAATTTAAAGTGCATGATCGAGAAGGGGAGCCTTGTACCCGCTGTGGTTCGGTGATTGTGAAGAAAGATGTGTCATCTCGTAAAACTTTTTTTTGTGCAAATTGCCAAATCTAAAAATTATACTTGATTATCAGGACGATTAATGGCTATTCTATAGGAGAATGAATATTAGAAAGAGGGATAAATATGGCAGAAAAAACTTTTACCATTACAAGTGATGCTGGCTTACATGCTAGACCAGCTACAAAGCTCGTACATAAAGCAAGTCAATATCAATCAGAAATTACACTAAGCTTTAACGGAAAATCTGTAAATCTTAAATCAATTATGGGTGTAATGTCTTTAGGCGTACCAAAAGGCTCTCAAATTGTGGTACAAGCTGAAGGAAATGATGCAGATGCTGCACTAGAAGGAATCGAATCTGTATTAAAAGAAGAAAATTTAGGTGAATAATCTAAAGTAGAAAAACAACCATCTGTTCGGATGGTTGTTTTCTATTATGCTGTTTCTTCGTCATCATTTTTAGATAATACCAATGCCCCATGACGGATTAAGTATTGAAAATGAGAGATCGGGAAAACACCTTTTTGCTTTGATTCAAGCTCTATTCGTACAGATGATTGATTTATTTCAACAACTCTTAACGTTTTTGCTTCGCATAAGTTCGGAATGAATTTTGATGTAATGCCAAATTCCATATTATTAACAAGTTCAAGGTTTTCTCTTGCCAATTTGTTCACCACCTTCTCCATATAGGTAATATAACCAATAAAAAGAAAATCATACCAGATATACTATGAATTGCAACTTATTTCATTTTTTAATTCGCATTATTGGAATTTTATTGATATAAAAGGTAATATTTAAATAGGATTAATTTATTTAGAGTTTGGAGGATTCACATTTGAAACCGATAAAGAAAGAAGACATACAGGAATTAATTAACCGTTTTGCCAATCAAAACGTTTATATTCACCTTGAAACCACAAACGGTGCATACGCTGTTCATTCAGGTGCTCGAAAAACATCAGCAGGTGCATTTATTCGAAATGCCCTTGTTACGTATACAGAAGGAAAAATCGTCGGAAATGACCCATACCGTGTAGGACTTAAGATGGACCTAGGCTGGATTTATGCGGAAGGACTAACAGATTGGGAATTAGACGAGAAGGATCGATTATTACTCGCTGGACATGATGAAGAAGGTAAGCTAGCTGTCGCTCTTCAAATCAGCAGCACCCCATTCTAGGACAACTTTAAAAGGCATATTTTGAAAAAAGGAGTAGTAAAATGGAACGACATATTTTAATCGTACTACCACATCCAGATGATGAAGCATTTGGAGTGTCAGGTTACATCAGCTTAAACACCCAAAAAGGGGTTCCCGTAACATATGCTTGCTTAACATTAGGGGAAATGGGCAGAAATCTTGGAAATCCGTTTTTTGCAACGAGAGAGACATTACCCGAGATACGTAAAAAAGAGCTTAAAGAAGCTTGTAAGGCATGTGGAATTACAGATCTCCGCATGCTAGGATATCGTGATAAAACATTGGAATTTTTAGATCCTGAAAAAATTGCCGATACCATTGAAAAAATCATCAAGGAAGTAAACCCGTCACTTGTTATTACATTTTATCCTGGACACGGCGTTCACCCTGACCATGACGCGACAGGTGAAGCAACCATTCGGGCGGTGAAGCGAATTCCGAAAGAAAACAGACCAAAGGTTTATTGCAAAGCCATCACCCACGACCGTGTTGAAAAAATCGGTGAGCATGATGTCGAATTCGATGTAAGTGAAGTATTAAACAAGAAAATTGCAACATTAAAAGCACATCGTTCCCAAACAGAGGGACTCATGGGTAATTTACTTCAGAAAATCGATAACAAAGAAAATGAAGTATTGGATTGGCTTCGTACTGAAGTATATTGGACCTATAAATTCGACGACTAGGAAATAGGAGCATTGTGCCATTAGACTTAAAAGGAGCTCTTTAAATCATGGAGAATTATCCAGTTGATTATGATCGACTTTTAAAAGCATACCAATCACTTTGGATGAATAGAAGGCTGTGGCAAAAGGACCTAAGTAGTGAGGATATCCTTCGGTCCACTATTCAGAGGGACTTGCAGGATGAGTTAACCCATCCAAGGTTACGAAAAACGCCGTATGAAAAATTTTTCATGGCGAGTAAACGAGTTTTTGAATCAAGCTTACCAATTGAAGATAAACTTCACATCCAACATGTGTATCTCGAAGAAATGGAAAATGTGAAGAAAATGTAAATAAAATAAGAAAAAATTTACAAATAGTTCAAAAAGCAGTTGTACAACTTCTAGGTTTCCTTTATAATCTGTGCATATACAAGCGGGGCTCGTCAAAATATCTCAGCAAATCGAGTAATGAAAGGGGTATTTTTATGGAGATGAACATGTATATGGAAATTTCAGTCATCTTATTTTTGATCTTTGCATTTTCCTTCGCACATTCGATTTTTAAAGGAACCCACAAAATAGTAGCCAAAATCATTAGTGCAACGGTTATTAGTTTATGTTCATTTGTGATTATTTGGAGAACAGCAAGTCTATTATCATATTTTCATTAAATGTAAAGTGACGACCAACCAAAAGAGCGAACGGAATTTCGCTCTTTTTTATTGCTCTTCTCCCATAATTGAACTAATTTTTTCAGGTGAGACAATATATAAGCCCATCTCTTCTTCTAATTCCTCAATTGATTTATCAATGACTGTCTCTTCTTTGGATGGTAAATTTTCCAAAATTATCACCTCGAAAACTAGTATGCCCATTTTTACCGCTTTAACTGGCAGTAAGCCCCTTTACTTTAGAAAGGATGTATTCAAAAAAGATAGATAAGGAATCAACTTCCAGTAAAAGGCCGATTATATGAACAAAGACTAAGAACGCCACGTCCTGTGACAACGTCTTTGTGACCCACATCATGTGTGCCTCAACTTCCATCAGTGGATCCACTGATGGAAGTTTCACTTTATTGCATAGTTCCTTTCTATATTGAAAAACTAAATGTATATGTAGTATAGGAGACGAAACCATGAGATTTGGAAGTCATATTAGTATCCGGGAAGGGTATTTAAGTGCCGCTCGTCATGCCAAAAAAATTGGTGCAAATGCGTTTCAGTACTTCCCGAAAAACCCACGAAGCCTGACAGTAAAAGAATTTGATCGTCATGATGCAAACGAATGCGCGAAATATTGTAAAGCCCATGATTTATTAACAATTGCTCACACACCATATCCTACAAATTTAGTGGCTGATAAGGATCAAATAGGGCTTGTTATCGATTCTTTATTAAATGATTTGGAGATTGCAAATGAATGCGGTTCAATTGGAGTTGTTGTTCATTTTGGAGTATTAAAAAATGCCACCAATCCTCTTGAAGGCTATCAACGGATGATTGAAACACTTAATGAAGTGCTATCGAGATGGGATGGAGAAGCACTTATCTTGTTAGAAAATAATGCTGGAAAAAGTGGACCAACTGGAACAATGGTAGAGGAGCTTGTTCAAGTTAGACAACTGACTGACTATCCAGAAAAACTAGGTTTTTGTTTAGATACATGTCATCTCTACGCAAGTGGTGTCTGGGATGGTGATAATTGGCGTGAAGTCGAGTCAAAAGGGACAGAGCTCGACTATTTTGCTCATCTTAAGGCTGTCCATTTAAATAATTCCGTCTACCCGACAAGGTCTATGAAAGACCGCCATGCCAATATTCCGTACGGGGAGATAAAAGTGGAGCAAATCAAGGAGTTTTTATCAAGTTCAGTGTTTGGTGATATTCCATTTGTACTTGAAACACCTCATGAAAACAATTTTTCGCATGAAAATGAGATTCAATATTTAAATGAGTTGATGGGGTAAGTTTGCTAACGAATTTATAAATATTGAATAATAGCCATAAATACAAAATAATGACCATAGAGCAATTTTGGTAAGTTAATAATTAAAGGCTCATTTCTAAAAGATTGTTGCTTTTATACATAGTGTGATTTCCGCTCTTGGTACTCGTTTTCCACGGGCGATTCGCAATCCTCCTCGCTTCACTGCGGGGTCTCGCTTGGCTCGCTATTCCCGCAGGATGTTGAGTTTGCTTCCTTGAAACTCCACCGCATGTAGAAAATGCATGCATTTTCTAAGGAACACGTACCATCCGCTAAAATCACAGAAGGTCAGTTATTACTATTTTCCTTCGCGCAATCGGATCCAAATACAACAAAGTTTGCGAAAACAGCCTAAATAAAAAACCAGCCCTTTTAAAAGGCTGGTTTTCCCTCTATTCTTTACCTAATTCGACTTGAGCTACTTTCTTCTGAACAATCAGCAATCGTCCTGATAACGTAATAGCACCAGCGGCAAGTCCGACAATTAATCCTATCCAATATCCGAACGCACCAAGGTTGGTATATTGGGCCAACACATACCCTACCGGTAATCCAATTACCCAATAGGAGATAAGTGTCATTACAAAGGTTGTGTTTACATCTTTATATCCGCGAAGTGCTCCTTGTATCGGTGCTGCGATTGCATCTGAGAGCTGGAAGAAGATTGCATAAATCAAAAATTGAGTTGTTAACTCAATAACGGCTACATTTGTAGAGTACATTTTTGAAATCGGCTCTTGGAATACTAAAATAATCATTGCACAGACAAGTGCCATCACCACTGCAATACATATGCCTAAAACACTATATTGTTTTGCATCCTTAAATCGATTTGCACCGACCTCAAAACCAACCACAATTGTTAAAGCCATTGAAATACTTAACGGAATCATGTAAAGCAAACTCGAAAAATTGATAGCAACCTGATGAGCTGCAATCGTAATCGTATTAAATTGACTCATGAGTAACGTCACAGCAGAGAAAATACTTGTTTCGAAAAAGATTGCAAACCCAATGGGCAAACCGAGCTTCAATATTTCACCCCAACTTGGAAGTGACACAGCATAAAGTTTGCGAAATACGCGATACTCGACAAATGGTGTTCGATTTAAAATAATCCAAACAGCTATAATCACGATCAGCCAATATGTGATTGCAGTAGCATATCCAGCACCAGCACCGCCTAACTCAGGAAAGCCCAATTTCCCAAAAATCAACAAGTAATTAAACAACACATTTATAGGTAATGAAGAAAGAGTGATAATCATCGATACACGCGTGTGACCCAATGCATCAATAAAAGATCTCAATACTGAATACACAAAAAGTGGTACAATTCCAAATGACAACCCGATTATATATTCTTTTGCAATTTCGCGAACCTCGGATTCAAGCTTCATGAGGTCTAAAATCGGATCTAACACAAAGGAGCCAACAATGGCGACGACTAGTGCAATCACAATCGAGATATAAACACCTTGTATGACCGAATAGGGTACTTTATCCCTTTGTTTGGCACCTACATACTGAGCGATTATAGGTGTGATGGCTACTAAAATTCCTGACAATCCAGTATACACTGGTACCCAAAGACTCGATCCAATCGCTACACCGGCAAGATCATTTGCCCCGGCACGCCCTGACATCATCGTATCCACAAAATTGATGAGATTTAGACCTACCTGTGTAATGAGAATAGGAAAGAGGATATGCACAAATAATTTATATTTTTCTGTTAGATTAAATGTTTGGTTCATTACATTTCCTTCTACCTTCCATATTGATTAATGGATTATATCACAAAAATGACATGATTGAAGGAAAAATTTATTCTTACCAACATACAAGACTCGTTCTTTTCTCTTTTTTGGTGTAAAGTAGTAAACGGGTATGAAAATTACCATTATAATCGAAACTAAGAGTGAAGGGGGAATCCAACTTGATAAAGTTATTTTCAGATAGTGATTTAGATGGAGTAGGATGTGGACTTGTTGCCAAGCTAGCATTTGGTGATGAAGTTGATGTCTCCTATTGCTCTTACCGAAACTTAAACGAGCGTGTGGAAAAATATATTGAAAATCCTGATCACAATCAAGCAAAGGTATACATAACTGATCTTGCGGTCAATGACAAAAATGAAAAAGCATTGGAAAAAAGACATAAAGCCGGGCACCATATACAAATGGTAGATCATCACAAAACGGCGATGCATTTTAATAAGTATGATTGGGGTTTTGTCCTGGCTGAATATGAATCAGGCAAGAAGACGTGTGCAACCTCACTTTACTATGAATTTCTTCTTGAAAAAAATCTCATTCAAGAACATAAAGGATTAGAAGAATTTATCGAGCTTGTAAGACTTTATGACACATGGGAGTGGGAGTCTGAAAATCGAGTTGAAGCAAAGCGACTTAATGATTTATTTTTTATTATTGGAATTGAAGAATTTGAGGAAAAAATGCTTGAAAGACTTCAAACGAACAGAGATTCCTTCCAGTTAACAGAGGCTGAAGATTTCTTATTAGATACTGAGGACAAGAAAATTGAGCGTTATATTAATTCGAAAAATAGACAAATCGTTCAGACGTTTATCGAGGATTATTGTGTTGGTGTGGTTCATGCTGAGCAATATATTTCTGAGCTTGGAAATGCACTTGGTAAACTAAATCCACACTTGGACTTGATTGCGCTATTAAATGTTGGTACGAAAAAGATTGGACTTCGTACAATTCACGATGATGTAGACGTATCGGAATTTGCAAAGCGATATGGTGGCGGGGGACATCCAAAGGCTTCTGGCTGTTCACTTGGTGACACGGCATTTGAGCTTTTTGTGAAAAATACGTTTCCATTATATGCGATTCGCCATGATGCACCTGAAAACCAATATAACGTCAAAGGGAACGAACATGGGACTCTTCTTGTGAATCGAAAAGGAGAAAAGTCGTTTGTTTTCAAAAAAGAGGATCGATGGGTTATCCATCATGAGAAGAAAACTCTTGACGCAAAGTTTTCAACATTTGAAGAAGCGGAGCGTTTTGTGAAACGTCAATATGCAAGTGGCTTAGCCTTTGATAATGAACTTGTTTCTTATATAGGAGAGCATTTGAATAAGAAAGAAGATGCCATCAAGGCTAACCTTGACGGTTCACTTGTGAGTCTAAAGAACCAATTTTAAATGAAACGTGTGTTCGTATGGTAAAATGTGCTATAATAAAATGGCAATAGATTGTCCATAAGGGTGGTCGGCTAAGCTCCCAAGTGAAAGGGGGTGATGCCTATATGACGATTTATGAGAGCCTTGTGATTATGCTTTCGTTTGCGTCTCTTGTTGTTGCGATTTTATCTTTTGACAACAATAAAAAATAGACCTCCCTTATTCCGCTAAAAATCGGGTGAGGTCTATTTCATCTTAGGCTGATCCTCTTAGTGGGACCATTCTATTGCTAGACCGTAGATGCTGCCAACATCTGCGGTCTATTTGTATTTTACGAGTATTTATTAATATCATACCATACTTTCAGTAAAAATGGCACAAATACTTGAATTTCAAGGTGTATTGATTGCCCTATAGTCCAAACTTCGATAAAATACATCAGGGTACAAAGATAAGTATGAGAGGATTTGATACTTCATGACAATTCAACTAGACGAATTGAAGTTACCGACAAATATACAAACTGAAATTTCAAATAGAAAGAATCGTGTTTCTGCTGATGAGCTTTTAATCGGCAAAGGGGGATATACACCATCAGATATCAATATTATTCGAGATGCCATCATTGCCCTAAGTATTGGCAAAAACGTGCTCTTAAAGGGTCCAACAGGTTCAGGGAAAACCAAGCTGGCTGAAACCATTTCTCATTTATTTCAACAGCCTATGTACAGTATTAACTGTTCCGTCGACCTGGATGCAGAAGCGTTACTTGGCTATAAAACGATCCAAGAGCAAGAAGGTAAGATGAAAATCGAATTTGTTGCAGGACCTGTTATCAATGCAATGAAAAAAGGATATCTCCTATACATCGATGAAATCAATATGGCGAAGCCAGAAACCTTGCCGATTTTAAACGGGGTGCTTGATTATCGAAAAATGATTACGAATCCGTTTACGGCTGAAGTTGTTCGTGCCGAGAATGGCTTTGGTGTTATTGCTGCGATTAATGAGGGCTATGTTGGAACGGTCCCTTTAAATGAAGCGTTGAAAAACCGCTTTGTTGTCATTGACGTTCCTTATATTCAAGGAGAAACGCTAAAGGAAGTGCTTCAATCACAAACTGCCTTACAGGATGAACAACTAATCAATAGATTTGTTTCCTTATCATCTGATTTAATCACCCAGGTTCGTGGAGGAATGCTGTCTGAAGAGGCGGCATCCATTCGTGCATTGATTGATACTTGTGATTTAGCGATGTATATGCCACCATTGCGTGCCATCGAACGCGGTATTATTGAAAAACTTGAAGATGATCGAGAGAAAGCAGCGGTTAAAAATATAGCAGAAACTCTGTTTGAGTGAGGTTTTACCAATGAGATTTATTCAATTTAATGATAAAAAGGTCGACTCCTTTTTGTTCATGGAATTATCCGACCTTGCCAAAACAATCTCGAAAAATCCTGAACTTGAAGTGGAGTTAGGCTATAAATCATACCTCGATCCGATTCAACAAAAAGTCATCATTAGTCATTTTTGGGACAATCGCCCAACAAACGACAAACGAAATGGATTATTAAGTGATGTCTTTTTACGAACAATTGGCAGTATGAACTACACGGATTTTAAGGAAATTGATCAATATGTGAAGTATTGTAAAAGAAATGACCTTCCAAGTTTTGCAAAACAGCTGTTCATGCTTTTTGAAGATTTTCGATTAGAAGAGCTTTGTATAAAAGAACGGCCGGGAACACGGAAGTCTTTTTCTGAAAGACGAAGAATTTATCGGAAGTATTATGACGATCAGCTTCATGTAAATATGGTTAAGAGCGTTCCAACCGATTCTCTGTTTAATGCACTATTTTTACTGTTAACAGCTGAATCCCCACTTGAGGAGATTCCGTCAATTCAAGAAAAAATTGACCTTGTCATTCCTTTTATACGAGGCCAAATTGCGAAAGTTTTTGATGCAAAATCAACGAAAGACATTATAAAGATTTGTAAAGAAATCATTGATGTGTTAGAGGATGTCCTAGATGAAGATATGTTAAATACCTATTTTCATTTACCAGAGCTTGATTATGCCATCCTTGAGGACGGTTTGACAATCACCGATTTAAAACGCAAGGATAAGTTGAAAAACAATGATGTGCTTGATGATGTAAAAAAAGGGGATGAGGATATCCATGAGGAAAAGTTCGAAACCTGGCATCGTGAAACAAGCACACCAACAAAAAGTTTTTTACAATTTGATTTGGAACAAGGTTCAAGAACGAATTTGATGGGGGAAGGAGCAAGAGAAGGCGAAGAGGGTGACCAAGCGTTAGGGATTGCCCAAGGTTCGTCTCGTCAAAGCAAAAACAGCGATTACTCCAAACTTGAAGCAATGGAAATGATTCATTCCGAAAAGGAAGGTTCCTCAGAATCGGAATTTGGAAAAGATAATCGATTTGCATATCCAGTCTTCAAGAATGCCCGAAAGCCTTTAGATGATGAGGTTATTCAATACGAAAAAAATAAAGCAATCATTGCTCCGTATCAGAAAAAGCTTAAACAAATGATTTTAAAAACATTGGAACATAAAAAGAATCTTCCAAGAGGAGATTTACATTTTGGAAGATTAAATAAAAAGCTTATTCGTATTTTTACGGATGACAATCCAAGATTATTTTATAAAAAAGAACAGCCATCCCATCAAATTGATGCAGTATTCTCGTTATTAGTTGATTGCTCCGCTTCAATGTACGATAAAATGGATCAAACGAAGCTTGGGATTGCACTGTTTCATGAAGCTTTAAAATCAGTTCAGGTTCCTCATGATGTAACAGGTTTCTGGGAGGATACCAATGATGCAGATAGTACGAAGCAACCGAATTATATGCAAACGGTGATTGATTTTGATTCTAGTCTGAAACGAAGCTATGGTGCGGAAATCATGCAGCTTGAACCAGAGGAAGACAATCGTGATGGTTTTTCGATTCGTTTACAAACGAAAAAACTGTTACAGCGTAGTGAAAAACAAAAATTCTTACTTGTTTTTTCTGACGGTGAACCTGCAGCATTTGATTATGAGCAAAATGGAATTATTGATACACATGAAGCTGTTCTAAAAGCACGGAAACACGGCATTGAGGTTATTAATGTTTTCTTATCAAATGGAGAGATTGATGAAGGTCAGAAAACAACGATTCAAAACATTTACGGAAAGTACAGCATTTTAGTCCCTAACATCGACCAACTACCAGATGTACTGTTTCCTTTATTAAAAAAGCTATTGTATAAGAGTATCTAAATTGAAAGGGAGCAAAGCCGCTCGCAAAAGGCTTTGCTCCTTACAATTATGCTTACAGACTAATAATACCCCTTGAAGCCCCAAGTACTGCTGCATGAGTCCGATTTTTCGCACCTAACTTTTTGATGATTGTCGATACATAATCTCTGACAGTATAGCTGCTTAGCTTTAATTCATTTGCAGCCTCTGATATTGATAAACCATTGGCCATTAACTGAAGTACATCGATTTCCCTAGGTGTTAACGGTTTTTCTGTCACTGGTGTCATTGAAGACATTCTACCTTCCCAGTGGGCATCAAGCAATTCTGCAGCACTCTGGCCAAACCTCATCAACGGGATCAAAAATTCCTGTGATAACTCAAAAGACGTATTCTCACCACAATCAAGAATAGCAATTCCGGTTAGTTTATTTTTAGAAGAAACAAATAGCGGGACCATTACGACTGATTTTAGCTTGAATTTTTGAACATATTCAGCAGGGAAATGGTCTTCGGCATTTGCGATGTAAATGGGTTGTAGATTAATGAGCTTTTTGATGTTATGTACGACAGGTAGTATGTTTGAAATGTTTTCAGTAATTTTTTCAATATCCTTTAAACGATAACCCATTAAACCCACGCCATTTTCTCTCTCGTGTGTAAACAACGCACAGCGGGTAAAAGGAAGACAATGGACAAATCCTGAGATAATGTTTTCTACACTTTGCTGAAAGTTCCCTGACCGTATAATCCATTGGTTAAATAAGAGAAGGGCATCATTTTCATAATCATGTGAGGGAGTTGTCTTTTTTTGTTCGGATTCAATTTTTACTTGTAATGTGGAGAGTAAATCTGTAAGTGAGATGTCTGATAACCGAACTGTTTGAAGTTGGTCTATGGAGTATTGAGAATGCCTTGATACTAAATCCTTACTCATTTTTGAGAATAAATACCATCACAAATCATGTACTGCCATTAAATTTAGGAACAAAAACATTATTGAATGTATTAATGGAACCGGTGGATGCATTAAGCGTTAATATTTTAAAACTATGAATCCAGCTGTTTTAGCTGGATTTTTTCTTTAATAGAATGATATATCATCCCTTATCATATGATGAAGTATCAAGGTAAATGGGGTGAAGAGCATGCAAGAATCAAAGCCTTTTACACAAATTCCAGAAGAACTTATTACAAGATATTTTACATTAAGTGAAAAAGCGAAGGAAATTGAGAAAGAATTAAAAGAGATGAAAAAGGTCTTAAATGTTTATTTTGATGAAACTGTAGGAAAACATGAAAAAGGAGAGTCAGTCGTAGGAGATTTCAAGATACAACGACAAATACGTTGGTCTGAAAGCTACCATGATGAAAAAATGGTTAATCGTTTAGAAGAGTTAAATTTGAACGATTGCATTCAAGTTATTAAACAGCCTGATCAACAGAAAATTGAAGCGGCAATTACGCTGGGCCTGCTTGGACAAGCCGATATCGAGGATTGTATTCTGAAAAAGACAACAAATGCAATAACTGTTCGTAAAATCTAAAAACAGGAGAGGCAACTCTCCTGTTTTTCTTTACAGTCCTAGCTGAGATTATCGTCAAATTTCTATTAATCCACAACAATATAACCAATCATCGGACCATTACTGTTTTTGTCAGAGTGATTTAAACAAATAATGCGGTACATGCCTTCATCCTTAAAATTAGCTTTGAGCGAAATTTCTTCTCCTTTTTTCACAGTACCTTTAATGTCTGTACCTTCGATATAGAAGGAGTGCTCCTTGCCATTTACCCCATAAATATTGAAGGTTACATCTTTACCCTGAGGAACATATACCGTTCCTGGATTCCAGAAATAGGACTCGATTTCTTTGCCATCATCCATTTTTGATTTCAGTTCTCCAGTTGTGATATGTATCACAACATCGTTTTTCGCTGCTTGTGGGGCGATTGTAGGTATGATTTCAGGCTTCAGCCATATCCATCCTCCAATTATTACCACTGCAGCAACGAAAGCTGTTACAATCCAACTCCTTTTAATCACGATAAAATTCATCAATCAACCCTCCTATAGTTTATCTCTTTATAATGTATGCTTGGCCCACTATAAAACTTGTCTACTATTTTAATTTTTTAAAAATTCAAAAAGGGAAAATGCGAAGTTTGTAGAATATAATAAATAACTTTGATTTTGTGCCTTTAAAAGATAGATTGAAAGGACTTGACATAAATGAATCCAGTAATTGGTGAACTCGTATATTTCCTCGAAAGCAATTTATCGATATTTTTAAAATCATGGAAAGATAAGACGGTGATGTCCGAGAATGATTTTCATAAAGACAAATTGATATTAAATGGCTTAACTATGTTTGAAATGATCAAAAATTCATTAATTAATCCAATTGATGAAGAAAAACTTAAGACATTTGCCTATAAATTAGCTGAGGAACGCGTTGAGTCGAATATAAATATTGGGGAATTTGTCTATAATGTAAACCTTGGAAGAACTGAAATTTTAAAATACATATATAGATCAAACATTGATCATGATCAACTGGACCCTGTTTTTGAAGAGGTTAATCGGATATTTGATTTATTTTCCTATCATGCTGTATCCAAATATACAGAAATGAAAGAAAAGATGCTTCAGGAAAAGATACAATACATAGACCAGAGCCACCAGGAGCGCCTTACGATTTTAGGGCAAATGGCATCGACCTTTGTTCATGAGTTCCGGAATCCACTAACAGCAGTAATCGGCTTTGTAAAATTAATAGGGAATGAAAACCCAGACATTAAATATTTAGATATTATTAGTCATGAATTAAATCAATTAAACTATAAAATTTCGCAGTTTTTACACGTTTCTAAAAAAGAATTAATTGACAGCAATGAAAATCAAGTATCTTTACTGGATTTATTTACTGAAATCACGGAATTTATTTATGCAAGTATTTTAGATAGTGAGGTAAAAGTTCATATTGATATTGAATCTGATATTGTAATTACCGTAAATAAGGATGAAATCAGACAGGTCTTGCTAAATATTTTAATGAACTCTATAGATGCGTTAAAACAAAGGGATTTCGACCGCAACATCTGGATTAATGGACATCATATAAATAATCAGATTTTACTATCGGTTATGAATAATGGACCCGCCATTCCTAAAGAATCTTTGGCGACCATTTTCGAACCATTTTATACAACAAAAGAATTTGGAACAGGAATTGGTCTTTTCGTTTGTAAAAAAATTATTGAAAAACATGGGGGCACTATTGGATGTATCTCAAATTCAATAATGACTGAATTTAAAATTGTCTTACCCGTACATGAACAGTAAACTCGGCAATCAACCGGGTTTTTTTTATGCCTTGCTAACTGAATCGTGTATAATAGATAGGGTGAATTGGAGGAGTTAAAATGAAATCACTTGTACTTGCAGAAAAACCTTCTGTTGGAAGAGACATTGCCCGAGTATTGAACTGTCATAAAAAAGGCAATGGCTTTTTTGAAGGGGATAAATATATCGTGACATGGGCACTTGGTCATCTAGTCACATTAGCAGACCCTGAAAAATATGGAGACCACTATAAAACATGGAAGCTAGAGGACCTTCCGATTATTCCCAATCCTTTAAGCCTAGTTGTCATTAAACAAACAGGCAAACAATATAGTGCTGTAAAAACGCAAATGAATCGTAAGGATGTCAATGAAATTATTATTGCAACAGATGCTGGTCGTGAAGGAGAACTTGTTGCAAGGTGGATTATTGAAAAATCAAACACTCGTAAGCCAATAAAACGATTATGGATTTCATCTGTTACGGATAAAGCAATTAAACAAGGATTTGCTACCTTAAAAAACGGGAAGGAATATGAGAATCTATATTCATCCGCTGTTGCACGTGCTGAAGCCGATTGGTTGGTGGGCATTAATGCAACAAGAGCATTAACGACAAAATTCAATGCACAACTTTCATGCGGAAGAGTGCAGACTCCGACCTTAGCAATTATCGCAAAACGCGAGGAAGAAATTCGGAATTTTAATCCAATACCTTATTATGAAATAAAAGCAACAACAGACGTCTTAACACTAAAGTGGCAACATGAAAAAACAAAGGAACAGCGAATTTTTAAAAAGGAAATTTCGTCATCTATTGTTCGTTCTCTTCACGGGCAGGATGCGAAAATCATCGATGTTCAAACTTCACAAAAGAAAAGCTATGCGCCACAGCTATATGATTTAACCGAGCTTCAACGTGATGCAAATAAACGGTTCGGTTTTTCAGCAAAGGAGACCTTAAATGTTCTCCAAAAGCTTTATGAACAACATAAACTTGTCACGTACCCAAGGACTGATTCAAAATATCTCTCAACGGATATCATTGATACACTAAAGGATCGTATAGAAGGATGTATGGTGCAGCCATATGCTAAGCTTGGTGCAAAGATCTTGAAAAATGGAATTAAGACAAACAAATCGTTTGTAGACAATAGCAAGGTTACAGATCACCATGCCATTATCCCGACTGAGGAGCGTCCAAATCTACAAGCTTTATCTGCGAAAGAAGAAAAACTTTATGACTTGATCGTCAAGCGGTTTTTGGCTGTTTTTCTTCCACCATATACCTATGAACAAAAAAACGTTCAAGCACATATTGGGAAGGAACTTTTCGTTGCAAAAGGGATTACGGTCACATCATTAGGTTGGAAAGAGGTCATCACTTCAATTGATGAGAATGAGGATGAAGGTCAAATTCCAGCATCCATTCAACCGGGAATGCTCCTTAATATTCTTGCTCTGAAGGAGATTGAAAAAGAAACACAGCCACCGAAGCCATTCAATGAAGGTAGCTTACTTTCAGCGATGGAAAATCCGGCAAAATACATGGCAGGGGAAAGCAAGGATTTAATTGACACAATCGGCAAAACAGGTGGACTAGGTACGGTTGCAACACGTGCAGATATAATTGAAAAATTATTTAATACCTTTTTAATTGAAAAAAGAGGGCAAGACATTCACATCACCAATAAGGGCAAACAGTTACTAGAACTTGTTCCAGATGATATGAAATCTCCAGTGTTATCGGCTGAGTGGGAGCAAAAACTTGAACAAATTGCGAAAGGTCGATTGAAAAAGAATGCGTTCATCTCAGATATTAAGCAATACACAAAAGAAGTAGTTTCAGATATCAAATCAAGCGATTCAAAGTTCAAGCATGACAATATTACAGGTACAAAATGTCCAGAATGCGGAAAGTTGATGCTTGAGGTAAATGGAAAAAAAGGAAAAATGCTTGTCTGTCAAGATCGTGAGTGCGGCCACCGTAAAAACATCGCCAAACTGACTAACGCGAGATGCCCGAACTGTCATAAAAAGATGGAATTGCGCGGGGAAGGGGAAGGACAATTATTCGTGTGTAAATGTGGTCACCGCGAAAAACTATCTGCCTTCAACGAACGTCGCAAAAAGAACCAATCAGGAAAACTATCAAAAAGAGAAGTATCCAATTACATGAAAAAACAACAAAAAGAAGAACCAATCAACACCGCCTTAGCGGACGCCCTCGCGAAACTAAAGCTAGATAAGTAGAACCAGGGGGCCATGGGGACGGTTCCTGTGGTTCCACCGAACTGAATTTTGTCCCAATCCCAATGTAACATAAGAAACCTGAGTCCCATCAAGAGGCTCAGGTTTCTTCAGCATTATTTTTTCTTTCCCTCATTTGTGCTGTAATAGAATTTAGCAGTAAGGGAACCATCTTCATTTTCAACAATATCAGTTACATGGATTCCGGAATTTGCAGGTGTTGAGCCGTAGCCTTTCCAGAAATAATAGGAACCAGTATGAACATTACTTGAGACAGGTGTGATTTCATCTCCTGTTTTGAAGAAATCACCTGCATCTCCACGGTTTACATATTTTTCGAGATCATATTTTCCATCTGCTTGTAGCACTGATAATCCGTAGTGTGTAACTTTTGTACCATTACTAGCTGTTTGGGATTGATTGTATTGGAATCTCTTATTCATCCAGTTGGCTACATTGTTCGGTCGAAAACCGGCAGTTTGGTATAAATTGATAATATTTTCATCAACATGCCATGCAACTAACCCATGTGAATCTTCACCTTGGCGGATTAAGCCTTGGTTAAAGCCGCTTTGTTGGACATTTTCGAATAAGAAATATTCAGTGCCGTTTGAACCAGGTACTTCCATTTTTACAATACCGTTGTTATCGTCAGCTTGATCAATAGAAGGTAATGTGATTTCTTGAACACCATCCTCTGGACTTACTTCGATTGGATGAGCCCAACCTAAGAAAATCTTTGAGAATGGATCGAAATGTGTAGGTGAATTCCCATTGTACTGTAAGGCATCAGGGTATCGCATCCAGGAACCACCCGACATCATTGAATAGTTGCCAGTACCTTCAGAATTATATGCAGTATCATAGAAATCAGGTAAACCTAACGCATGTCCGAATTCATGGGCATATACACCAACCTGTGCAGGGTATGGGCCGGTAATGAACGCATCATCATATTCACCCGTTGCCGCATCAAAACCTGCCACATTTCCACCAATAGCTGGTTGGATGTTATAGTTGTTAACGACTACACCATCATAGGTCATATCTTCTGCAATCGTTCTTTCAATCCATTCCGATTGACTCATGCCTGCATGAACATCTGCTGGTTTACCAGTTTCGTAGTATTTGCCATAATATAAAGCACTTAAAATGTTCCATTTATGGGACCAAAATTGAGCTGGGTCTCGGCTCCATTCGGCTCCAGTACCTTCATGAACGACGAAGACATTAGGAACTTCACCGTCAATTGCGTATTGGGAGAAATCTATTTGATCGTCTGCAGCTTTAAGCAGGTCGCGGACAAATTCTCCCGTATGGGCATCACCATTTACATTTCCTAACACATACTTTCCATTTTCAGCATATGTTCCATCTTGATCCAGATAGTATGAGGCCCCTTTAGGAAGCTCGACCCAAACAAGGTCAGCGCCGTCATGTACAAGATTAACTTTTCCGTAGCTAGATTCTTTATAAGCATTTTGCATGGTGCGATCTTTCGGCACATTTGTTCCATCGTATTCTTTAAACGCATCAAGTTCATACGGATTGTATTCAGTTCCAAAGATTAGGTCCTCATAATACTTTGCTGGAACCTGCCCCTCTAAGTCTCCTAAAGGCTCGTCACCATCCTTATATTTTGCTAGAATAACCAGTACGGGTACATCTCCATTTGCTGCTTTGTAGGCAACATGGTTATCACCAGCTTGTTGGAACTTCTTCCCGTGGTTCGCGATTTGCTCAGCTGGATCTGTCTTTGAAACTTCGAATCCTAGTTCTTTGGCCTTTTCAGCTAGTTCAGGAGTCGCTGCAACATAATGAGCAAGACTCAAGTCATATTTTGTAGATTTTGAAGAAGTAGAATCAATTACTTGAAATCCTGAAAGCAATACACCACCAGCTAAAGCAAGCGTTAATCCTGTTTTTGAAAGTACCTTTAACAATAACACCACTCCTTTATGTATGATAGGAAAAATATAACAGAATATTTAGAAATTCGTAAGAATCCTTAGTCCTATTAGTCCATGTATCCTAATTCCCAATCTTTTACACATCGATAAAAAGTCATAGATTCCTAGTTATAAAGGCTTGGGAGCTTGTTCTTAGTCTGTTCACATCTTTCTTTGTCAAAATGCAGGTGAATACATGATAAAAATAGAAGATAATAGTACACATAAATTTCAAGGAGAATTTTTATGAGAACTGAACAGGAAATGATGGATTTAATTTTGGGTATTGCAAAGAATGATGAACGGATTCGTGCGGTTTATATGAATGGTTCCAGAACTAACCAAAATGTTCCGAAAGACATTTTCCAAGATTACGACATTGTATATGTAGTCACGGAAACTGAATCATTTTTAAAAGAGGAGAACTGGATTCGTATTTTTGGTGAATTAATCATGCTACAAGAACCGGACAAAAATAATCAAACATGGGGTGAACAAGTAGATGTTTATCCATCCTATGGTTATTTAATGCTTTTTAAAGATGGAAATCGAATCGATCTTCATATTGAAACGAAAGAAAATATGCTTATTGAATACGAAAATGACAAACTTACCGTTCCATTATTGGATAAAGACAATATACTACCATCAATTTCTGGCCCAACAGATATTGATTATCATGTTAACAAACCTACTGAGTCACATTATTTAAGTACTTGTAATGATTTTTGGTGGTGTTTGCAAAATGTAGCGAAAGGAATCTGGCGTGACGAATTACCATACGCGAAACAAATGTTTGAACTTGTTATCAGGACACATTTAGATCAAATGGTTTCGTGGTGGATTGGATGTGAAACCAATTTTCAAGTGTCGGTTGGAAAGATGGGGAAGTATTTTAAAAATCATCTTCCTGATACGTATTGGCAGGAGTATGAAAGAACATACTCCGATCATAATTATGAGAGTTTCTGGATTTCTATATTTGACACCTGTGAATTATTTAGAAGATTAGCAAAAGAAGTTGCAGAAAACCTAAGATTTGTATATCCAATTAAGGATGATAGAAACATGACTAACTATTTAAAACATGTGAGAAATTTACCGAAGGATGCAAAGAAGATATATTAATTTATATTAAACAACAACGATATGAATCCCATTTATAGCATATATATTTGGTAATGAACAAAAGTCGAGGTATTTACAATATGGATGATGGATTTAAAAAGAATGCCGAAATTAGGTATAAGCTAGCAGAGAAAAAGGCCGCTCAGTATTTTCAAACGCTATATAGGGATGTCAAGGAAGAGAATTATATTTCAGCCCTCAAAAAAGACATTCATTCTTGGAAGCAGCAGCATATTTATCATTCGCTATTTCCTTTTGGGACGAAGGCGAAGAGAGAAACTCATACAGATGATTATGACAGTTATATAAAATGGCTAAATTACACAGGGAAATTAGAAAAATACTTAGATCGAAGTATTTCCTATATTTTTATGAGAGACATAGGAAAAGACCTAACGTCCATGGATACACAAACAAGAATTCAAAACGTGGTTACCCATTTGAAAGATCAATTGATTCAAACAACATCTAACGATAAAAACGAAGAATCCACTCTTTTTAGTATCACTGGATTGTACAGGTGGGGTCAAAAGGAGGGGATTGAATCCACCATTATTTGGTTAATCGATAAGTTAAAGAATGTATCTAGGAATATACCAGAGGGAATGGATGCTACACATTCCAGAAGGAAGTTACTAAAAATCATCGCTGGAGTTGTCATCAATGAAATGGAAGAACTCGAAAAAAATCTCTCAGGTGATGATCGTTCGAAAAAACTTGATACCGCTATCCGATTAGGCTATGCCTATGGTCTTACTTATCCTTTTATTGATGATCTTTTGGATGCCACGGTTTTATCAAGTGTAGAGAAAAAGAAATATTCTAATCTGATACGTACCACACTGTTAACCGAGTCTGTGCCACCTTTGGGTGAATGGAAAGGAAAAAATAAGGAATTACTAGAATTTATACATTCAGAACTTACAGAAGCCTTTCAGTACATTAAGAACAAGCAGTCCAAAGAAACCGTACATTCTTTTTTCGAACAATCTTTTGTGTTTTTTCATTCCCAAGAAGTCGATCGAGAGAAAAATCTTTCAAATGAAACGTACACAAATGAAGATTTATATATTCCCATTATGATTAAATCCTCTTCTTCACGATTGATTGTTCGTTCTCTACTTCGTGCTCCCAAAGATAAAGATTTAGACAATCGGGTTTTCTATTATGGAATCTATAATCAGCTTGCAGACGATTTTGCCGATATGTTCTCGGACATGGAGGAAGGTGCGGTAACCCCGTATACCTACTATTTAAAATATCACAAGCAGCGTAATGATTTAGTGAACCCATTTGCATTATATTGGGCTGTGATTTCTTATTTGATCCACAACGTATATCGATCCGATTCAAAAGCAATGGAAATCATATTAGACCGAGCCATCAATGGATTAAAACGATTCAAAAAGCGGGTCGGGAGTAAAGTCTATGAAGAGGTTATGGAGATATTTGCTATCAGTCATTCATCCTTTACTCAGTTGATTCAAAAAATGGTGCGAAAAGCAGATGATGTTGATTTCTTTGATAAACTCTTACGTGATCATATGGTCACCAATTTGAAAAACGAACAAAAAGAGCAGGAAGATTTTTCTGAATTGATTGATGATGTCCGTACAAAAATTAATGAACATTTGCACATTAAAGTGATAGATTCTTCTCCGATAACTGATGCCGCAAATTACAGTCTCAATGGAGACGGGAAAAGGTTGAGGCCTATCGTTGCCTGGATGATGGGTGTCAAGGAATATGGATTAACTGAAAAAGCTATTTTTCCACTTTTGAAATCTATTGAGTACATGCATACAGCTTCTTTAATTTATGACGATCTTCCATCACAAGATAATGCAAACTTTCGAAGGGGTCAACCAACTGTCCATCAATCCTACAATACCGCTGTAGCGGAATTAACAGGCCTTTTTCTGACACAAAGAGCGGTAGTTGAGCAAGCCTCACTCACGCATTTTGATACGAAGAGAGTACTTAAACTTATCCAATACTCGGCTGAGAGCACAATGGATATGTGCAAAGGGCAAGTGATGGATTTAGAGTCTAGAGGAAAATCATTATCGCTTGAACAACTCAATCAATTGTGCTTTTTAAAAACGGGAAAGGGATTTGAAGCTGCTCTTATCATGCCTTCTATTCTTGCAAATGTAGATGAAAATCAGATTGAAGCTTTAAAAAGGTTTGCGTATCATGGAGGTATTGCTTTTCAAATCAAAGATGATTTATTAGATGTAGAAGGGACAAAAGATTTAATCGGAAAATCGATTGGTAAAGATGCAGAAAACAATCATTCAACGTTTGTCTCGATTCTTGGAGTGGAAGCTGCAAAAAAAGAAATGTGGGAACATTATTGTCTCGCAATGGAAGCATTGCAAGAAATTCAACTTAAAAGTACATTTTTAAAACAAATATTGAATTATTTTGTACAAAGAGACCGTTAATAGGAATGCCTGCCCTTTGAAACTAGGGCGGGTTTTTTTATTTTCTTGAATACCTAGGTAAAAGCACATTTCATAGGTACAAGTTGAAAGGCATAAGCCTACCGAATAGGATGATAGTAGCCTATGAATAAGGAGTGATTTATAAAATGTATTATCACGATCCAAACACTTTAATGGCGTCATCACTACCATACTATACAGATATTGATTATTATAACGAGTATGAAAGACAAATGGGTTCATTCTTGCCACCATTCGGAGGAGGTTCTATTATGCCTCCATTTGGACCACCAAGTCAAGGCCCAGGGGGAGTGCCACCTTTTGGAACGCCAAGTCAAGGCCCAGGAGGAATGCCACCTTTTGGAACCCCAGGTCAAGGACAGGGAGTAGGAGCACCGACAGCACCGCCACCATCTTTTGTTCCACAGCAAACACAACAAGCACAAGCGTTTGCAGTCGACCCAGGTAGTATTAGAGGATGTTTATTCAGGTACACCTATGTCTGGTTGAAAGGTCGAGATCAATTCTGGTTCTATCCAACATTTGTTGGTAGAAGATCTGTCTCCGGTTATAGATGGACTGGTTTTCGATGGATGTATTTCGGAATTAGCCTAAGACAAATCCAATCTTTTACGTGTTTTTAATGGAATTAGTGTGACACAGAATTTTTCTTCAAGAGAAATATTTCTCTAATCAGAGAACCTATTATTCCGGAAGCTACGATTACCAGAATGAGATTAACCAATCGAACAAAGGCAAAAGGAGAGTATAGGACGATTAAACTATTTAAGATAACAATGATTCCAATAAAAAATCGCTAAAATAGATACTTGTGCGTAATTTCATGTTCAACTCTCCTTGTAACTTAGATTAATTTTTTCACCATCACAATATGTGGACCAATCGGTGGATAATCAAAGACCTCCCCATATGGTCTAAAGCCCAACTTTTCATAATACCCTTGTACATTTGTTCTACCCATGCACCATAGAAGTTCCGTCCCCTTATCCTTTAGTATATTTTCTGCAAAATTAACAACTTCTCGTCCAGCACCTAGCTTTCGATATTCCTCATGTGTTGCCATAGCCCTAAGACGATATTGTTTTCTACTTGAAAATTCTTCGTTTACTACAGCACAAAAGGAAGCAATGCTAATTAAATTCTCCTCATAAAATGCTCCCACATGGAATGCGCCTTCTTGATAATCTGTATCATACATGCAAGATTCCATTGGCTGGTGGGGTCGGAGAATGCTATGTCTTAAATCATAAGTCATTTCTGGTTCGATTTTTTTCATCACTAACATGATTTTCCTCCATTTAAAAATGATTTATATAACAATTCTATTATTATTTTTAATTTCCTTCATACCTTTTGAAAGGAATAAAAAGGAATTTATCAAAAATTGTAGAATGTAGGTTTTGTAGAGTTATGTTTAGAGGTGGTATTCATGACAGCTATTGATAAAATGAAACCAATAAAAGCAGCCCGGCAATTTATTCAAAAATGGTTTTCTGATTGTCAAGCTGCCATTTTAGCTGGAAGTGTAACAAGGGGTGATGCGACAGAAACGTCGGATCTTGACATCATTGTTTTTGAAAGGAACATTCCTTCGTCATATAGAGAGTCCTTATTCGATTTCGGTTGGCCTATTGAGGTTTTTGTACATAATGAAGCATCCTATAAACGGTTTTTTGAAACGGACAAAAAGCGAGCAAAACCGTCAATGGCGAGAATGGTTTACGAAGGCATTGTTCTTAAGAATGATGGGCTAATTGAAGGAATAAAAAAAGAAGCTAAGGAACTTTTAGACACTGGACCGGATGAATGGACTAAGGAAACGGTAGATTTGAAAAGATATTTTATTACAGATACATTAGATGATTTCGTTGGCTGTGTAAAAAGAGAAGAAGCAATATTCATTGCAAATAACCTTGCAGAACTAACAAGTGAATTGTCTTAAGAACTAATCGTAAATGGATTGGCGTTTCCAAGTGGATGTATACAGCCTTAAAAGAATTCGACGAAGAATTTGCAAATTACTTCTTTGCCTCATTTGAATCGTTTTATCGAGACGGCGACAAATCCAAGGTTGTGCAAGTAGTTGACGATGTTTTACAGCCCTATGGAGGACGTTTATTTGAGGGATTTGCTATGGGGAAAGTAAAAACTGGAGGTAAAAGTAATGACAAATGAAATACTCAAGAACAATAAGAAGAGCTGGGACAAGGTAGCACATCATTTTAATGGGAAGGATGCCCTCCCGAGTTACGGTCCTTTTACACAAACAGAAGAAGAGTTAAGGCTGTTTGAGGATGTAACAAATAAAAAAATACTTGATATCGGTTGTGGAAGTGGACATTCCTTACGATACATGGCAGAAAAAAGAGCGAGTGAACTATGGGGAGTAGATTTGTCACAAAGTCAAATTGAAACCGCGAGAGAAACACTAAAGGGAATGAATCCTCAATTGTATTGTGCACCAATGGAAAAAGATATTAATCTTCCAAAGGAATATTTTGATTTCGTTTACTCGATTTATGCGATTGGTTGGACAATGGATTTAGCTGCAACCTTTAAGCTTATCTATTCTTATTTGAAGTCTGGTGGATCTTTCATTTTCAGTTGGGATCATCCATTATATCCATATCTTAAAAGTGAAAATGGGCGAATATTTATAGAAGGCTCATATCAGAATGAGGGAACGGTTACATACGATAATTTCAAAGGTGAAGATGCACCAATGGTCATTCCAACACGAAAAATGAGTACATATATAAATGAATTAATAAAAGCGGGTTTTACAATTGAAAAAGTAATTGAAAGTGATGTGTCAGAGTCTTTTGATTCAATTGAAGAAGAGGTTTCAGACCGTTATTATTCGTTATACAAAGCTCGTAAATTTCCAACAACGATGATTATCAAGGCACGAAAGAAATAATGATTGGCAGGTAAAAGATGATTAAAGCGGCTATTTTTGATTTAGACGGAACATTATTGGATAGAGACGAATCTGTAAAGAAGTTCGTTTCTTATCAATATGATAGGTTATTGGAGTCTCTACATCAGATTCCAAAAGAAACTTATATAAAGAGATTTATCGGATTAGATCGTCGTGGCTATGTTTGGAAAGACAAAGTATATCAACAACTCGTTCAAGAATTTAGTATAAAGGGGATAACTTGGCAAGAACTGCTAGAAGATTATATCTCAATGTTTAAATACAATTGTGTACCATTTCCAAATCTTATACCGATGTTAGGAGAACTAAAGGAAACGGACCTTCAATTAGGAATGATTACAAATGGAAAGGGACAGTTTCAGTTAGATAATATTCGATCACTTGGGATAGAAAAATACTTTGATACTATTTTAGTTTCCGAATGGGAAGGGATTAAAAAGCCAGATTCCCAAATATTTATGAAGGCTGTTGCACAATTAAATGTGCAACCAAATCAATGTATATTTGTAGGCGACCACCCAGATAACGATGTAAAAGCAGCTCGTAATATTGGTATGATAGGAATTTGGAAACGGGATTTTGAATGGGACAATGTAGATGCAGATTATATCATTGATGATTTGGCAGAATTACCAATAATAATAAAAAGGTTGTGTAGTAATAATGAACATATCTAACCAAACACCCATTAAAAACACAATGGGAGGAGTATTCATTCATGTTTCAGATTTAAAAAAGTCAGTTGAATGGTACAGTAACATTTTAGGAATCGAAGCCAATTTAGATAAGGTGAAATCTCCCGTGTATAACATTCCGGTTACTGGTTCCACGGGCTTAACATTAGATGACCATGTTTTTGATCCAACATTCATCCACCGACCTTCACCAAATCCAATCTTTAATTTTCTAGTTGATGATATTGATGCTGCCTACAATTTTATTAAATCAAAAGATATCGAAGTCGTAAGAGAAATTGAAAGAGTGGGAGAGAACTTTGCTTGGTTTAATTTTAAAGATCCGGATGGAAATGTAGTAATGGCTTGTACAGGTTAAAAGGGATTTATAAGATGGAAAGATTAATAAACGAAACTGATTTTTTTAAGTTGTATTCAATTGGCGAAGGAGTGTACGCAACTATAGCAAAACCCGGTAAAGGTGCTTGGAGTAATGCGGGTATTGTTGATTTAGGTGATGAAATCTTAGTTTTCGACTCACTTTCTACCCCCTCGGCAGGTTATAAACTACGTAGACAAGCAGAAATGATAACCAGTAAAAAGGTAAAATATCTGATAAATAGCCATTATCACGGTGACCATGTTTTCGGAAATCAAGCATTCTTAGATGCAACAATTATCTCAACAGCAAGCACTAAAAAGCACTTCAAAGAAAGAAATAAATTACAAGACTTAGAAATTGAAAGAAAAGAAATGGAAAAGTATCTTGACAGTCTTAAAGACCAAATGGCATCTAATACTGATGAAATCATTCAATCTAGTCTAACGAACCAGTATAATGAAATGTCAAAAGTGTTGGAGGATTTACCTAATCTTAGACTTGTATTACCTAAGGTGCTTTTTGAAGAAAAATTAATCATTGAAGGTTCAAAAAGAAAGGTTGAGTTGTACTGCTTTGGTGGAGGGCATACCCCGAGTGATGCAATAATGTTTCTACCAAACGAAAAAATAGCGTTTATGGGAGATTTACTAACTGAAAATTTACATGTACCCATTCAAAATCCAGAAGAATTTTACTCTATTTTAGAGAAGGTTAAAGAAATGGATATCAATTCATTCGTACCAGGGCATGGAAATTTTGGAAACAAACAATCGCTGAAAATAATGTCTAGTTATTTATCGTATATAATTGAGACTTCTAAAGAAGCTATAGGACGTCATGTAACATTAGATTCTTTTTTGTCACACACAACAATACCTGAAAAGTATAGGAAATGGAATGGGATAAATGGAATTAAGGGTAATCTTACAAAGGTCTATACTTTTTATTGCAATACGAATATTTAAAGTTACATAAGGTACAAATTTAAAAATGCCCAGAATAGCTCTGGGCATTTCAATTTCTTATTATTCGTAAAGACCTTCTAATTCCTCAATTAACTGACCAACATAAGCTACCGCTTTGCGAATGGCATCTGGCTTAGACATGTCAACACCTGCATAATTCATTAATTCGAGTGGTTTCATAGTACCTCCAGCTTTTAAAACCTCAATCCAGCGATCAACTACAGGCTGACCTTCTTCTTTGATTAATTGTGCAACAGCAGTTGAAGCAGTTAATCCAGCAGAATACGTATATGGATATAGTCCCATGTAATAATGTGGTTGACGCATCCAAGTTAAGCTTGCTGCATCATCAATTTCCACAGCATCTCCCCAGAAGGATTTTAATACCTCACCTTTAATTGTACTTAACGCAGGAGCTGTGAGTGGTTTTCCGCTTTCAGCTAATGCATATGCACGACGTTGGTACTCGCCTTCAAGTAGGTGGGTTACAAAGTTATGATAATAAGTTCCTAATAATTGAAGTATGACCCATCGCTTCATTCTTTTGTCATCTGTTTTCGATAACAGATGTTCAGCAAGCAGTAACTCGTTCATAGTTGATGGAGCTTCGATAAAGTAAGTTGATGGACGTGTATTTCCAACGCGTTGGTTTCCATTCGCATAATAAAAATGTCCCGCATGCCCTAACTCATGAGCTAATATGAACGCTCCACGCATTGTATCAGTCCACGTAATTAATATAAACGGATGGGCACCATATGGACTTGAACAGAAAGCACCAGTTGATTTACCGACGTTAGCAGGGAGGTCAACCCAGCGCTCTGTGAGACCTTTTTTCATGATTGCACTATACTCAGGACCCATTATCTGTAAAGCCTCAAGGATTGTATTTGATGCTTCTTCATAGGTCGTTTTCGGATTAAAATCAGGATCAAGTGGTGCTTTTAAATCGCTAAAATGCATTTTTTCTAGTCCAAGCACTCGTTGCTTAAGTTTCGCGAATTTGCGCATATGCGGCGCAAGTTCAGTTTGGATAATATCTAACTGATTATTGTACATCTCTAACGTAACCTGTTGTGGATGCAAGAGCATATGGGTAACAGATTCATAGTTGCGAAGTTTAGATAGTGTAACCTGTTTCGTAACTTCTGTTGCATAAGCAGCAGCAAATGTATTTTGATATTTTTTCAACGTATCAGAAAAAGCCTTAAACGCATTTTGTCTAATCGTTGGATTTTCAGATAGTTCATAGCGATCCTCAAATAACGCAAAGGAGAGTGGTAGCTCATTTCCTTCACCGTCCTTAAAAGAAGGGAAGGTCATATCAGATGCTTTGCTTCGTTGATATATCATATAGGGTGCGTTATGGACTTCTCCAAGAGCAGCCAAAGCTTCTTCTGTCTCAGGTGATAGCGTATGTGGCTTTTTCTCCAAAATCACATTTAAATTATTCTGAAAAACTTCTAATTCTTTTTCTTTACTTATGTATTGTTCAATTGTGCCCTCTGGTAAAGCAAGGATTTCAGACTCGATAAACGATAGTGCAGCAGCAATCCCTGAAAAAGTCGACGATACTCTTGCTGCATTTCCTTGATTGTCAGGATTGGTCGCATCCTCATTGAAACGCAAACTAGCATATGTACCTACTAAAATCATTCGTTTGCGAAGTTCTTCCTCAGCAAGTAAACAATCTAAAAATGTCTTAGCATCTTTACCTAATTGACCTTTATATTTTGTAACTGTCGAAACGTCCACTTCAATAGCAGCTAATTCTTGTTCCCATGCGTCAACTGAAGGAAACAAGTCTTCAAGCTTCCAAGTTTGTTCAACAGGTACCTCTGCACGAGTTAATAACTTTTCTTTAACCTTCGTCATGATATTACCCCCTATAAAAATATTTCGATACTCTAACAATTTTCATTATACCTGAAATGATAGAAAAGTTAATAGTATTTTCAGATAGCTTTAATGAAATTTTTTAAAATCCTTATGACTATTTGCATTGAGACACTACTCTTTTCCTATACCATTAGAAATAATTTACAGTCGATAGACCTACTATAAATTGGTAGCTAAGCCTCATGATGATAGATATATTAAAATGGTAATATATTAGTAATTAATTAGTTTAGTAGTCTAATTAATTATAATTTTTTATCAAAAATGGAAGCGTATTCTGAAAGCGCTAACCATATTGCCGTTGTATAAAGCTGTAATCGAGAATGTATACTAACCTCTTGATGATTTTAAAGGCTGTTTTCGTAAACTTTGTTGTTTTTGAATATGATTTGTGCGAAGGGAAGAGTGATTATTGTTCTTTCAGTGATTTCAGTGGATGGTGCGAGTTCCTCGAAAATGCAGGCATTTTCTTCGTGCACTGTAGTTTCAAGGAAGCAAATTCAATGTCCTGAGGGAATATCGTGCCAAGCGAGACCTCGCAGTGAAGCAAGGAGGCTTGCGGATCGCCCGCGGAAAGCAAGTACCAGGAGTGGATATCACTGTGTTTTAATAGCAACAATCTTTTAGAAAAGAGCCATTTTAAAAAAATGTAAGAGGGAGTATTTATTCTATAAATCTTACTATTCTTATAGTAAAACTAATCATTTATTAAAGGGAGGATGGGAAAATGGCATCAGTATCAAAAAAAATCAGAAAAGCTTCAAAGCTACGAAAGAAACTTTTAGTTAGTACACTTGCACTATCACTTGTAGCTCCAACAATAGGTTTTGCAGATGAGCAAGGGTACACAGGTGAAGAGGGAGAAGCCACTCCATATACGGGACGAGGTGCAATAACAACTTATAAAGTTGAAAAAGCGGAAGGACAACCTGAAATTGAAGTTGCTACTCAAGATAGAATTCTTGAAATTGGCGACAAGTATTTTAGAGATGCAAATGGCAGTAGAAGTTTAGATATTTATGAAGACTGGAGAAAACCAGTTTCAGAACGTGTAGCAGATTTGATTAGCAAAATGAGTCTTGAGCAAAAGGCTGGATTAATGTATATCAACACACACACTCCAGTAGCAGATCCAGCAGATGGAAATTTTGTAACTCCTGAAAATAGTAAAATTGTGACTGATAAAAAATTGCGCCATGTTATTTACCGTTTATCGCAAAACTTAGGGGATATTGCCAATTACAATAACCAAATGCAACAATTGGCTGAAGGGCTAGAATTAGGGATTCCGGTTGTTATCACTTCCAATCCAAGAAACTCTCAATCTACGGATTATACAAATATTACAAACGTTCAGGATCAACATACTTTCTGGCCAGGAACATTAGGCTTGGCAGCAGCTAGAGATGTAGATGCTGTTGGCGAATTTGCAGATATTGCACGCCAAGAATGGAGAGCAGCTGGTATTCGTAAGGTTTATGGATATATGGCCGACGTTGCCACAGATCCACTTTGGGCGAGAATTGAAGAGACATTCGGAGAAGATCCAAAAGTAGTTGGAGACATGAATTATGAAATCGTAAAAGGATTCCAGGGTGAAGAACTAGGTACAGACAGTGTAGCCATCACGGTTAAACACTTCCCAGGCGGTGGAGCTCGTGATGATGGACAAGATCCTCACTTTGAAAATGGTAGCTTTAACATCTATCCAACAGAAGGAAGCATGGAAAAGTACCACATTCCTCCGTTCCAAAGAGCAATTGAAGCTGGTGTATCATCTGTAATGCCGTATTACGCATATCCAAGTAATGATAGTGCAGATCAGGGGTTACCACCATATAGTGAGGATCAGCAATTTGAAGAAGTTGGAATGACATTAAATGAGGGAATTATCAAGTACTTACGTGAAGGTCTTGGTTTCAAAGGATATGTTAACTCCGACTCAGGTGCTGTTGCCGGTAGTGCATGGGGTTATATGGATAAAACAGCAGTAGAAAAAGTGGCAAAAGCAATAAATGCAGGAACTAACATTATTTCAGGTGGCGCAACACCGGAGCTAGTTGTTGAGGCAGTTACTAGTGGATTGTTAGATGAATCAAAAGTCGATGAATCCATTATGTATACTTTATCTGAAATGATGACATTAGGTCTGTTTGAGGATCCATATGTCAATCCTGAAGAAGCAATTGCTCTTGCGAACGATGAAGAACACAGAGCATTAGCTTATGAAGCACATCAAAAATCAGTTGTTTTGATGCGAAATGACAAGATTAAAGGTGAAAAGCTATTACCATTAACTGAAGAAAAGTTAGAAAATGTTAAGCTTTATGTGGAAGGATTTGTAGGAGTTGCTGCACCAAGAAGTCATGCTAATCCTGAACAATACGTTATTGAGGAGTCTAAGAAACAATCTGATGCATTTACTGAAGATTTAAAGAATACACTGAATGAAAAATTACCTAACATCGAATTAGTTGATAGTGTAGAGGAAGCAACACATGCTTATGTATATGTGAAACCAACTCAATCTAACTGGGATAATAATCCGCGTATTACAGTTGGTCCAGAAACTGGCGTATCTGAAGTAGATCGAATTGTTGAAATCCAAAAAACGGTTCCAACGATTACTGCTGTAAACTTTACGAACCAATGGCTGATTAATAAGCTAGAACCAAAAGCAGCTGCATTTATTGGTACGTTTGGTACACAACAAGAAGCAGTATTTGACGTAATCACTGGAGCATTCAATCCTGTTGGTAAACTTCCATTTGCTATTCCAGCGAGTGCGAAAGCAGTTGAACGAGAAGTCGGAGATGTTCCAAGTTTTGCACCAGAAGAATATAAACATTTCGTTTATAAAACAAAAGCTGGTGTCAAATATGAGTACGGTTTTGGACTTTCATACGACCAAGAAAAATCAAATAATGGTAAAAAGAAAAATAAATAAAAAAGACAACGAGCAGATCCGATTCATTCGGTCTGCTCGTTTTATCGCCTCTAACATTTACTTAAACCAACCCTTTTGTTTAAACCAAACAAACATCCCAATTCCAATCACAATCATAATTGCTTGGATGATAAAATACCCATATTTATATGTAAGTTCAGGCATATGTGTGAAATTCATGCCATATATTCCTGCGATGAATGTGAGTGGCATAAAAATGGTCGTGATGACGGTTAGAATCCGCATCACTTTATTTGTTTGGTGCGAATTCAAAGACAAATAGCTATCACGAATATCGGCTGTCAATTCTCGACTGGCATCAATTTTTTCGGTAAGTCGTAATAAGTGATCATGGATATCATGGAAATATTCGATCCGATGTTGTAATAAATCAAGGCGATGAGAATTGATAATCCGATACACCAAATCCCGCATCGGTACAACTGTATGCCGTAATGTAAGTAAATGATGTCTTGTTTCAAAAAGCTCATCAAGTAGCTCTTCCATTGATTTTTCATTCGAATTGTCTTCAATTTCATTTAATGTGTCTTCTAACTGGTAAACAAACGGAAAATAATTATCAACAAGCTTGTCAATGATGTGATATAACACAAGGGAGGGATCCCATTTTTCAATTTCTTCAGTTACGATTAAGCGGTTCCACACATCATTCACTTCACTCGATTCCATAAGATGAAAGGTCACAATATATCCTTCGCCAAGAAACATATTAATTTCTTCCTTTTCCATCGTCTCCTGATGAAGGCTGTGCGAAACAAAGAATGTATTTTTTTCATAAAAATCTAATTTTGGCCGTTGTAAGACATGAATGCAATCTTCAATTGCTAGCGGATGAAAATGGAGAGTTCGTGATAATTCTTCGATTTCCGATTCAGATGGTCGATTAAAGTCAATCCAATACCACTTCCATTCGGCGTTTTTTATTTCTGAAATAGGAACATCTGTAATACGCTCATTTTTATGTGTAATAGCTGTAATGCGAATCATGAAATTACCTCATTCATATTGTGTGGCAATGTATTTTTTTGAATAAACAGCATCTTTTCTTTTCCATTTTCTGTAGTATAATAGAGTAATTCTAGGCAAAAAGGGGAAGACAAAATGAAATCAAAACCATTTGTTTTAGTAAGTATTGTGCTTGCAATGCTTATTAGTGCTATGGATACAACAATCCTTCAGACAACAGCCCCAACGATAGCAGAAACGCTAGGTGGGTATAAGTTATATGGATGGATGTTCGCCATATATGTATTATTTTCTACTGTTTCCTTACCAATATTCGGGAAACTTGCAGATATTTACGGAAGAAAAAAAATCTTTAGCATCTCTATTATTCTCTTTACGATAGGTTCATTACTATGCGGTTTAGCTGATTCAATGGTGGAATTAATCGTTTATCGAGGTATTCAAGGACTAGGTGCTGGTGGTGTTTCACCATTAACAATGATTATTGCCGGTGACTTATATTCAATTGAAAAACGCGGAAAAATCCAAGGATTCTTTTCAGCTATGTGGGGAGTTTCTGCTGTCATTGCACCACTTATTGGTGGCTTTTTTGTTGAAACGATGTCATGGCGCTGGATTTTCTTTATCAATATACCAATAGGGATTATTGTTTTATTATGTCTAATACCATATCAAGAAAACATCACGAAGGATAAAAATCCACTGAACTATCTCAGCGCATTTTTTTTCACAGGAAGTATGCTAGCATTTTTAATGAACACCATAACAACAGAAAATTTAGTAATCTATAATTTAATTGGTGTTCTCTTATTAGTGGCATTTATCTTCGCTGAGAATAAATCGGATAAGCGTTTTATCCCAATTGAGATTCTGAAGAATAAAAATATCTCATGGATGAATATTAATGGCCTCTTGATTTTCCTAAGCATTTTCGCGTTTCAGAGTTATGTTCCATTATTTATGCAAAAGGTACAGGGGATTTCAATTATAGTGAGTGGACTCGTTCTATTTGGGATGAGTGCTGCCTGGATGTTTGCATCTGTTCCTTCAGGGAAGCTTATCATGAAATATGGGTACCGCAATACCATTTTCTTTGGAAATGCGTTGCTCGTGCTTTCTGCAATTATGGCACTTTTTATGAATAAAGACACAAGTTTCTTTTATATATTTGCAATTTTAACGATCCAAGGTTTTGCGTTTGGTTTGGTAGTAACGATTGGAACCATCGGCTCACAGGAATTGGCAGAAGCCCATCAAAAAGGAATGTCGACAAGTCTTCATTTCTTTGCAAGAAACATAGGTACAACATTTGGTGCAAGTATCATGGGGATGCTGATCACCAATCAGGTCGATGTTGCTAAAGGTATGCATCATCTTAATTTGTTTATGCTAATTGCTGTCATTGCTGCGACAATCATTAGCTTTTTAGCTAGCCAAAAATTATACTCTCATAATCTACAAAAACAGTAAAACATCAAGGGCTCTTGCTTTTGATGTTTTTTATCTATAATAATAGTAAATTTTATTGTATGATAAAAATAATTCGGATATTGAAATAATTGTTTCGTACATAACTTGGAGGCTCATATGTTAAGAATGCTAGCGTATTTAAAACCTTATCGACTAGCCATTTCAGTCGCTCTTGGATTAACATTTGTTGAACTTGCGGTAGAACTCTTGCAACCGTTGTTAATTGCAAAGGTGATTGACGATGGTATTTTACAAAAAGATCTTTCAGTAGTATTGAAGTGGGGCGGAATTATGGTCGGAATCTCGCTTCTCGCCTTTATTTCTGGAATTACGAATTCCTTTTTTGCTTCGCATACAAGTCAAGGCTTTGCTTTTGACGTAAGAAAAGAATTGTTTGGAAAAATCCAATCTTTTTCCTTCGCCAATCTTCAAAAATTCGATACAGCTTCTTTAATAACTAGAATGACAAATGATGTGACCCAGATACAAAACACGGTGTTTATGAGTTTGCGTATCGCAATGCGCGCACCAATGCTAATCATTTTCGGGATGATCATGGCTTTCCTTGTCAATGCAAAGCTGGCTATGATGATCATTGTTACAACTCCATTTTTAATTTTGTTTCTTATAATCGTCATGACAAAAGCAAGAAAATTGTTCCAAGCAGTCCAAGAGAAATTAGATATCGTGAACGGTGTAATGCGAGAAAATCTTTCTGGCATGAGATTAATAAAAGCCTTTGTACGATGGGGACATGAAACAAAACGATTCTTTAATGCTAATGAAGACTTAAAGAATCGAACAATTACTTCACTACGGCTTATCGAATTAACGATGCCAGTACTTTTACTATTAATGAATGGAAGTATTATCGCGATTCTTTGGTTCGGTAGTATTGATGTTAGCTCAGGAAACGTTCAGGTTGGTGAGGTTGTTGCGGTCATCAATTACACAACCCGGATTACGGGGGCTCTAGGTGTTTTTTCTTGGATTATCATGCATTTTTCACGAGCAAAAGCATCATCAGACCGTCTTGTTGATGTATTAGATACGGAGGTTGATTTAGTCGAATCGAATAATAATCTAGGAACTGTACCACATGCAGAGGGTAGTATATCGTTTAAACATGTTGATTTCAGATATCCAGGAACGAATGCATGGGTGTTACAGGATATCTCATTTTCGATTCAATCAGGTGAAACGGTTGCGATTCTAGGTGCGACAGGCTCAGGAAAAACGTCCTTGTTTCAATTAATTCCACGTTTATATGATGTTGTTCAGGGAAGTGTTCAGATAGACCACATTGATGTAAAGGAACGAAAGCTTGATGAATTACGAAAACAAATTGGCTATGTACCACAGGAGGCATTATTGTTTACCGGAACGATTAAGGATAATATCCGCTGGGGCAAACAGGATGCGACGATGGAAGAGATTATTGAAGCAGCAAAGCGAGCCCAAATTCATGAAACAATTGAGAAACTTCCATTACAATACGAAACTGTCATCGGACAAAAGGGTGTGAATCTTTCTGGTGGGCAAAAGCAACGAATTTCAATCGCAAGAGCACTTGTTCGCAACCCGAAAATCTTATTATTGGACGATAGTACAAGTGCGCTCGACCTTAAAACAGAAGCTGAACTTCTTGAAAATTTAAAAAATTACACATGTACGACCTTAATCATTACGTCAAAAATATACACAGCGATGGCAACCGATACAATTTTACTGATAGAAGATGGAAAATTACTTGCTACTGGAAGTCATGAAGAGCTATTACATTCCTCGCCTTTTTATCAAAAGGTTTATCATACTCAATTTGGAGAGGAGGGACAAGCTTATGTCAGCGCGAATGAATCGTCCGAAACAAAATCATGGGGATAAACCGCAGCAAGCAAAGGATAGAATGGGTACATTAAAAAGAATTTGGTCTTATCTTGCGGTCAATCATACATTATTAATTACCGTACTTGTAATGGTCGTAGCAAGCTCAGGACTTGGTCTCCTCGGTCCATTCTTATTAGGAAAAGGGATCGATGAATACATCGTTTCAAAGGAACATAAAGGGCTCTTTGTTTTATTACTGGGACTAGTAGTTGTTTATATTCTTCATTCCTTATCATTATGGTATCAAGCTTATTGGATGGTTGGCATTGCCCAGAATACCGTATTCTCTATGAGAACGGAGCTTTTTGAACAGTTGCATCGTTTACCGATTCACTTTTTTGATAAAAGGCAACACGGGGAGCTCATGAGTCGAATTACAAATGATATTGAAAATGTCAGCTCAACCTTAAATTCATCAGTCATTCAAATATTTTCAAGCATACTAACCTTAATAGGTACAGTCGGAATTATGCTATGGTTGAGCCCATTATTAACCTTAATCACCATGATTATTATTCCAATCATGTTTATTGGGATTAAGTGGATCACAAAGCGAACAGGGAAGCTATTTAAGGAACAGCAGCGTTATTTGGGAGAATTAAACGGTTATATTGAGGAAACAATTTCAGGTCAGCGAATTGTAAAGACTTTTTCCCAGGAAGAAACCGTAATGAACGACTTCTTAGAAAAAAGTGAAAAGCTAAAGAAAGCGGGCTATTTTGCACAAGCGTATTCTGGTTTTATTCCGAAGCTTATGAACGTATTAAATAACTTAAGTTTTGCAATTATTGCCGGGATTGGCGGGGTACTTGCACTGAATGGCCATATCACGATTGGAACTATTGTCATTTTTGCCGAGTACTCAAGACAATTTACGCGACCACTCAATGACTTGGCTAACCAATTTAATACATTACTTTCTGCTATTGCGGGTGCAGAGCGTGTGTTTGATATTTTAGATGAAGATGTTGAGGCTAAGGATGAAAGAAAAGCGAAAAAAGTGAACCAAATCCAAGGTAATGTCGAATTTGATCACGTCTCTTTTTCTTATCAAAAAGATGGGAACACTATTAAGGATGTGTCATTTGAGGTAAAAGCTGGACAATCTGTTGCTTTTGTCGGTCCAACAGGAGCGGGAAAAACAACAATTATTAATTTATTGTCTCGATTTTATGAACCCGATTCAGGGTCAATTCTTATAGATGGGATAAATACGTCATCGATAACAAGGGAAAGCCTGCGTCAAAATATGGGCTTTGTGCTACAAGATACATATTTGTTTCAAGCATCTATCATGGATAATATTCGTTACGGAAGATTGGATGCGTCCGATGAAGAGGTAATTGAAGCAGCCAAATTAGCAAATGCTCATTCCTTTATCATGATGTTGCCTAATCAATACATGACGGTTTTGAACCAGGATGGTAGCGGGATTAGCCAAGGACAAAAGCAGCTTCTTTCAATTGCAAGAGCAATTCTTGCAAATCCGTCTATTCTTATTCTTGACGAAGCAACAAGTAGTATTGACACGGTTACAGAAATGAAAATTCAAGAGGCACTACAGCGTTTGATGAAGGGAAAGACAAGTGTTATTATTGCCCACCGTTTGAATACGATTGAAAGAGCCGATCAAATCATTGTTTTAAACGAAGGAGAAATTGTGGAAAGAGGAACACAAGCTTCTCTTTTAGAGCAAAAGGGATATTATTACAATCTACACAATCGTCAAATAGAAAATCGGGCAATCTAGTCTCTAAGTTTGCAGAAATTTCACGACCAAAAATTACCTTTTATATTCTATTCATTATCTTCAAAAGATAGGTCTAAATAAGAATAAAAGGGTGATGTCGAAAAATGAGGCATTTTAAAGCTCTCGGAATTAAATTTATTATAATAGCAATTGTTCTCTTGTCGCTATTCGGAATTTTTAGAGGCGCATCTCTCGGTAATTTACTATTAATGAGCCTTCTCGTAACAGGAATTTCATATCTCATAGGTGATTTGTTTACGTTACCTAGAATGGGGAATTTATTTGCTACATTGGCAGACTTCGGGTTATCATTTTTCTCAGTTTGGCTGTTGAGTTATTTGTTTTTGGAAAACACCTCATCTTTAATTACAGCGTCCCTTACGGCAGCGGCGTTAATTACTGCTTGTGAGGCTCTTTTCCATGCATACATGAGAAGTAAGGTGCTCGAAGACGAAAATCGGGAACAAGTAAGACAACAGTTCCACTCAAGCTATCAAACAGAGATTGCTGAAGAATACGAGGTAGAACCAAAAGACCTAAAAAAGAAATAAGGAAGATGAGGCTAAATCGTAACTGATTTAGTCTTTTTTATTGGTTTTTAGAAGGATTCATGCGATATTTGTTGAATATTGAAGAAAAGGAAGATTTCTACCAAAGGGAGAGACAGAAATTGTGATAATAGCGGAAACAGATCCCGTATTAATAAAATTGATAAAAGAAAATAACCTTGCAGCCATCATTAAATGGTTTGAACAAAGGAAAGATAGCTTATACAAACTTGCCAGGACATATTTACATTCTTCCAGTGACATTCAAGATGTGTTTTACACGGTTATGTTTAATATGAAGGCTGACATTCGAAAACTAAAAAAGAACCCTGACTTAGAGAAATGGGTTATCTCTCAACTCCTACAAGAATGTAAAAAAAGGAATAATTTTGAGGAATTGGATGACTCCCTCGTATTAACCTATATTCTAGGGCTTTCACAGAAAGAGGTTTCCGAGATTCTTGGAATCTCAGTTGAATCAGTTAAAGCCCGTCTCCATAAGGGAATCGAAAGTTCAAGTGGTGGTAAGGAAGCTCATTACCAGGATAAATTTATCGATTATTTAAGTCGTACATTAGACCGTCCTGAAAAGATTGAACTAGAAATCCATTTACATACATGTCAGAGTTGCCAGCAAAGTTTAGCGGGTTTTCAGAATACCATTAACTCTTTTATTGAAAGTGCTGATGATATTGAGGTGCCGGAAGAGTTTTTAGACCCTGTAATCACAGCATTAAATAAAATAGAAGAGGATAAAAGAAATAAGCAAAAGAAACGTACAACTATTGGCGTTGGAATCGCCTCTTCACTATTAATCCTTTTCTTAATTGGTTATGCCACCAACGCTTTTGCTTATATATATTATTCCTGGCTAGATTGGCGTGATCTAGAGGATGAGCAATTACTGGATTATTTAAAAAGTGGCATCGGAGAGCCGCTCGATCTTGTGCAAGAATCGAATGGAGTAAAGGTAACCATTAAAAGCGCCATTGCTGATGAATTTCAAACCCTAATCTATTATGAGGTTGAGAACCTTGAGGAAGAAGAACAATATGGTATTAATTTTTGGGATGGTGCATATGTTGAGAATGAATTTGAAACCTTTGATCAACAGGCATATCCTGTCAACCATCTACCAGTTCAGCCTTTGGATAGTGATGGGACCATTTTTAAAGGAACTCTTAGTTTATTGCCTGTTACGTCCGAAGCAAAATCAATAAAGTTAAATATCTCGAAGCTTCAAAAAATTGGCGAAGACCCTAAAAATCCTGTATGGATGGCTTATAATGGACAGGCGAGTTTTAAAAACGGAAAATGGGACTTCGAAATACCTGTTAAAAAGCAAGCGTCCATTGAGCGTCCTCTTAATAAAAAAGTGACAGTAGATGGTGTGCCTATTGAGTTTGAAAAATTGATTATTGCTCCAACTTTAACAGCTCTTCAATACAGATTTAAACCATATACTGTCGATAAAAATATTAATGAACTATTTTTTGAAGGTATCCAAACGAAAGAAAAGACGGCAAAACCAATTTCATATGGATGGAACTTCCCAATTGAGAGTAATATGAATGAATATTTTACATTTCACTCTGTTTTTGATTCACTATATTTTGATAATCCAAAAGAGGTTCGTATACCTTTACATTCATTATCGTACTATATGAATGATTTTTATAATGTGGATATTGATATGAATCAACCATTTCCTCAAACCTTTGAATATCTCGGTAGCAAAATTTCAATTGATATAGTTGAGCTTGGCACTCCTACAAAAATTGAAATAACAACTGAAATGAGTGAAGGACGAAAATTTGAGTCAATCGATTTTAGTGTAGTAAATAATGATGCAATGGGGATTACGGGTATTGAGGGCGTATTGGTAGACAGAAAGGGTAACATATATAACAGAGAGGAATACGACTATTATGCAAATATGGATGTGATTGATAAACCACGCCATTATCAAACGAAAATGTTCATCGAGCTTCAAAACGAAATTTCGGCAGAAGAAATCATTCCTGGTTGGCTCTCTGTTCGTGGATATCAGGGAACAACTTATTTAGATGAAGTCATTAACTTAGAATTAAAATAATAGAGGCTGGGACATAACGATAATCATCTTAATGAATGGCGAACATTAAAATTGTGAAAACCACAAAAAGAAAAATTCTTCTTTTAAAGATTGATGCATGTTTATAAAATGGAAACTATGTTGATTGAAGCGAAGGGCGGCGACTCCCGCGGAAAGCGTCCGCCTGTAGCGCAGATCAACAGTGTAAAAAACAAAAATGTTTGCGAAAACTCAAAGAAAAAATCCGAACTAACGAAATTCAAATTTGAATTTCGAATAATAGTTCGGAATTTTCTTTGCTTAAAAACCTTTTGTCCCAGCCTCTTTACATTTTTTCTTTTCGAAATTGTAAGTATTGCTTTCTAACTAAAGGATTCTCTTCAAAAAAGTCAATTAAAGTAGACAAACAAAGAGAAGTTTCCTTGCTGATATAATGCTCGAGTTTTTCGACTTCTTCATAAATATTTTTATCTTGTACGCCAATCATTTTTAAAAAGTCCTCTAGCATTTCATGCTTTTCTACTAGTTTTTTTGCGATTGTTGTTCCTTTATCTGTAAGTACAAATCCTCTATATTTTTCATATATTCCGAAGCCTTCCTCGTCCAATTTTTGCATCATCTTTGTAACAGAAGAAGGGAGGACATTTAATGAAGAAGCAATATCTACGCTTCGAGCGTAGCCTTTTTGCTGAATGGATAAATAAATTTTCTCTAAATAATCTTCCATACTCGGTGTCGGGATCGTCATTACCGCCTTTCAATCAAATACACCACGGCGTATTTGCGCCCAGATTTTTTTAGGTCCACGTGATGTGGGTCATAAAGACGTTGCCACAGGAAGTGGCGTTCTTAGTCTTTGATCTTCTTTTTGAAAATTCCTTTGAAATGTCTGAGGCATCCGCCGGAGGCTTGTAGTTAATTCTATAGATTATCTACAGAATAACTACAACGTCTTCTCTTATTATATAATGAAACGCGGGTAATTTTCTATCTTAATCCTCTACTTGTAGTCGAATATCTTTTGAGCGAAAGCCAATCGATGTGTTTAAATCAAGAACATCTAGAGAAACTACAGCATTTTCGGGTAAATCAATATTTGAAAAAGTAATTAAGCCACTTTGGTCCTGTGAAATTTTATAGTATTCGTAGTCTTCTAGATTCAACCGGTAGGCAACGTCTTCCTTTTTCTCCACCGAAAAAGACAAACTGTTGTCAGAAACTGATGACAATACTGGGGTTTTTAATTTACGGTCCTTATCAATCTTAATTCCAGTTTGTTTCTCAATAAAGTTTAGTAAATCATCGTTACCAAGTATATTTTCTAGATTTTGATTTTCATGCTCCGTTCGCATATAGAAACCTTCATTCGTATAGACATCGTCTGGATCTGCCTCATCAGCTGGTCCGTATAGTAGAACATAATCATCTGCAAAAATTTCCTGAGGATACCATTCATGAGCCGAAACTGAATAATTCAAAAACGAATTCCAGTTGACAGGAAAGTCATGTAATCCTCTAAGTTTTGCCCATTTTGAAAATGGAAAATGATGAGACGGAAAATAATAATAGGCAAAATGATGCCCGTATTCATGTGATAATGTATCTCGGTATTCCCGCGCACTATTGTATTCATTACCTTTATATAGGGTAATGCTACTTATAAATGGGTGATAGATTCCTGTAATCATACGATTTGAAGGTGATGGACCTTCCATTACTCGAACTTCCTGCAATAGGTTAATTTCATCACCATGTTTATTTTTTATTAATTCTTTATATAAATCTGCTAATTTGACCTCGTTCCAGTTTTGTGAGTAGCTAAGGAAGAGAATTCCTTCTGGGGATTCATATTTGGCAAAAAAAGAGGAGTCATACATGATAGGGTCTAAGCTTAGCAAAACCGGAAGACTACATAACAATAATAGAAAAATCAACACTTTTTTTCTCATAACCTTTATCACCCCATACGTCATTTTATCATTCTTAGAACCAATGAATCTCTGTTTTATTTTGCCAGATTGTTATAGTCGATTATAATGGGAGAGGTAGAAATTAAATTTTTGTTTTAGGTTGGTGAAGTAAAATGAGTCGTGTGGTAATCGTAACGGGAGCGGCAAATGGAATTGGAAAAGGGATTGCAAAAGCTTATGCGGAAAACGGAGATAAAGTTGTTTTAGCAGATATGGATATTGTAGCCGGTAACAAGCTATCAAGTGAACTTAACAAACAAGGTGCGGAAGCTATTTTTATCAATACAGATGTAAGAAACGAACAGGATATCCTCCAATTGGTAAACCAAACCTATCAAACTTATGGTAAAATTGATATTTTAATAAACAATGCGGGTAAAAATTTATTCAAGTCACCATTCGATGTAACAGTTGAAGAATGGGATGATGTGATTAATACAAATCTACGAAGTGTATTCTTATGTTCGAGAGAAGTTGCAAAATATATGAAGAAATCAGGTGGCTCAATCGTCAATATTGCTTCAACTAGAGCGATTATGTCTGAGCCGCATTCAGAAGGGTATGCAGCCACAAAAGGCGGGATCGTTGCGATTACTCATGCACTTGCTGCTTCATTTTCAGAATATCAGATTACCGTTAATGCAATTTCACCCGGATGGATTGAAACTGGGAACTATGAGGAACTTTGTGAAGTTGATCACGGTCAGCATTTTGCGAAGCGAGTCGGAAAACCAGCGGATATCGCTAATTCATGTCTCTATTTAACTGATCCGAAAAATAATTTCGTGACAGGAATTAATCTTATCGTAGATGGCGGAATGACTAGAAAAATGATTTATGAGGAGTAACATAGAGAGGAAGCTTTAAAATTATGAAACTTATATCGTGGAATGTTAATGGATTACGGGCTTGTGTAAAGAAAGGATTTTTAGATTATTTTCACGAAATGGATGCTGATATCTTTTGCTTACAGGAAACCAAGCTCCAGGAAGGTCAAATTGAACTAGATCTTGAAGGATATCATCAGTATTGGAATTACGCGCTTAAAAAAGGCTATTCTGGAACTGCAGTTTTTACGAAGGAAAAGCCTCTTTCCGTTTCATATGGTGTTGGTGATGAAAATGAGCAGGATGAGGGAAGAATTCTCACATTGGAATTCGCCGACTTTTATTTAATCAATGTTTACACACCGAATTCACAAAGAGATCTTGCACGTCTCGGTTATCGACTTGACTGGGAAGATCGTATGCGTGAATATCTCCTTGATTTAAATAAAATGAAGCCAATTGTTCTTTGTGGCGATTTGAATGTCGCACATGCCGATATTGATTTAAAGAATGCGAAATCGAATCGAGGAAATTCTGGTTTCACCGATGAAGAGCGTGGAAAAATGACGGATTTGCTCAACTCTGGTTTTATTGATTCCTTCAGATATTTTTATCCAGACGTAACGGATCAATATACATGGTGGAGTTACATGCGAAATGTGCGTGAAAAAAATATTGGATGGAGAATTGATTATTTTATTGTTTCCGAACAATTAAAAGACAGATTGAAAGATTCTCAAATCCACTCGCACGTAATGGGAAGCGATCATTGCCCAGTCGTACTGGAAATACAGGAATAAGAAAATTTTTAAGGAATACTTTAAAGTAGGACAAACATAGATTACAATAAGTATGCTTATCGATTTAGTGAAATAGCATCTTATTTGGAGGTAAACATGCAAAACTGGATAACAGAATTTATGGATCAATTTGGGTATATAGGGATTTTTCTATTAATTGCTTTAGAAAACATCTTTCCACCTATTCCATCTGAGGTTATTTTAACAGCAGGTGGATTTATGACGACAAAAACAAATTTAACCGTGACAGGAGTCATCATCGCCGCAACACTTGGTTCAGTCGTAGGTGCAATCATTCTTTACGGAATTGGCCGCTTACTTGATGTGGAGCGTTTGGAGAAAATCGTTGACCGCTATGGTCGCATTTTACGGGTAACAAAAGAAGATATCCATAAAGCAGATGCGTGGTTTGATAAATATGGATATTGGACTGTATTTTTCTGCAGAATGGTACCATTAATTAGAAGCTTGATTTCCATTCCAGCTGGAATGTCCAATATGAATTTTTGGATGTTTATTTTATTTACAACACTAGGAACATTAATCTGGAATGTAATCCTTGTAATGCTAGGCGCTGCTTTTGGTGAATCTTGGGATGTTATTGTTCACTACATGGACATTTACTCCAATATTACGTATGCATTAATCGCCTTAGCGGGAATTGGATTTCTTGTTATATTTTTCACCAAGAGAAAATCAAAAACGAGATAAAGTGAAAAAGGAGTATATTATATCTGATGGAAATTATTGAAATTATAAAAGCCATACTATTAGGAATGGTTGAGGGACTTACAGAATTTGCACCGGTTTCCTCAACGGGTCACATGATTATTGTTGATGATATGTGGCTAAAAACACAGGAATTTCTTGGAAAATACCCAGCAAATACATTTAAGGTTGTCATCCAACTTGGCTCCATTTTGGCCGTTGTTGTTGTGTTTAAGGACAGGTTTATTGATTTATTAGGACTTAATCGAAAAAATAAAATTGTACCCGTTGGGGCTAAACACCTACGTTTAACTCATATCATAGTAGGACTAATTCCTGCAGGTGTTCTAGGTGTGTTATTTGAGGATATGATTGATGAGCATTTATTCACAACGGAAACGGTATTAATAGGGCTCGTAATTGGAGCTATTTTAATGATTATTGCAGACCGTTATAGCAATAACCACCCAAATACACAAACAGTCGATCAGATTACGTATAAACAAGCTTTAACAGTCGGACTTATTCAATGTTTATCACTATGGCCAGGATTTTCACGTTCAGGTGCCACTATATCAGGCGGTGTACTAGTAGGATTAAGCCATAGAGCAGCTGCAGACTTTACTTTTATCATGGCTGTGCCGATTATGGCCGGAGCAAGTGGTATCTCGCTTTTAAAAAACATCGAGTATTTTTCAGTGGACGCACTTCCAATATTTATTGCAGGATTCATTAGTGCGTTTGTATTCGCACTTATTTCAATTCGATTTTTCTTACGTTTAATCGATAAAATTAAGCTATTACCATTTGCTATTTACCGCATTGTATTAGCGGCTGTCATTTATTTTGTATTTTTATAAGTTAGTAAGCATCTCTGCAAAGGGATGCTTTTTTTCTTGGTTCTTCATATTACGCTTGTTTTTGTGTAAAATATGGTAATAGTTCCAAACTTGTACAAAAGTACTAAATGAGGAGGAATTAGTTATTAGCTCTCGAAACTATTTTCTGTTTGCGATTATGCTGTTGGTAATTGTCATCATGCCACAACAAGAAAAAGCAGATGCAAATGCGAGCCAAAAGCAAGTGTTCGTGCAACTGAATCAGCTTGTCATGAATGAACCGAAATTAAAAGGAGCAATCGCCGGGATAAGTGTACGGTCAGCAAAAAGTGGAGAAATCCTATATCAACACGCTGGCGATGTCAGGCTTAGACCTGCTTCGAATTTAAAACTCATCACGGCCGCCACAGCTTTATCGGCTCTTGGTGAAAATTATCAATTTTCAACCGAGATTCTGACAGATGGAAAACTCGAAGAAAACAAACTAATAGGAAATCTTTATCTGAAGGGAAAAGGAGATCCTACATTGCTTCAGGAAGATTTGGATTTACTTGCGAAAAAAATTAAGAAATCTGGAGTCGATGTGATTTTCGGAAATGTAATTGCGGATGATACTTGGTATGACGATGAGCGGTATTCGATGGATTTAACCTGGAGCGATGAAACTTATTATTATGGTTCAGCTGTTTCGGGATTAACCGCATCTCCAAATAAGGATTATGATTCCGGAACAATAATTGTGGAGGTTTCACCTGGGAAGAAAGCGGGGACCAAAGCAGTAATTTCCTTACAACCATCGAGCAATTACATAAAAATCATCAATAACACAAAAACCGTTCAAAAAGAAGAAAAGAAAGACATTTCTATCATTCGCGAGCATGGGGAGAATGTGATTACGATTGAAGGAACAATCCCTGTTCAGGCAAAACCTATTCAAGAGTGGATGACCGTGTGGGAGCCTACAGCATATGCGTTAGATTTATTTAAGCAATCATTAGCGAAGCAGGGAATCCACGTGATGGGAACGGAAGGCATTGCAAAAACACCTGATAAGGCAGCACTCCTTGTAACAGATAAATCGATTCCATTAAATGAACTTCTTATTCCTTTTATGAAGTTAAGCAATAATGGCCACGGAGAAACATTAGTTAAGGAGATTGGACGGGTCCGTTATGACGAAGGTAGCTGGGAAAAAGGGATAAATGTCGTGAAGGAAGAACTACGAAAGATAGGTGTTGACCCTGGTAGTATGGTGATTAGAGACGGGTCTGGAATTTCACACGTGAATTTGGTTTCTGCTAATGATATCTCAAAACTTCTCTATTCCGCCCAAAACCAAGAATGGTTTCCAACATTTTTACACTCATTACCGATTGCTGGAAACAGTGAACGACTTGTTGGTGGTTCTTTACGATATCGATTAAAAAATCCAGAGATGGCGGGAAAGGTAAAAGCAAAAACAGGGACAATCACAACGGTTAGTTCTCTATCAGGCTATTTGAAAACAAGAAGTGGGGAAGATCTGATCTTTTCAATCCTATTGAATAATCTAATGAATGATGCACACGGAAAACCAATTGAAGATAAAATCGTTACATTGTTATATGAATATTAAAAAGCAGGCTCATTATGGCCTGCTTTGCATGGTTTATTCAGCTTTTGCTGCTTCAATTTCGATTGAAATTTTTACTTGGTCTCCAACTAGAACGCCACCAGTTTCAAGTGCTGCATTCCAGACTAAACCATAATCACTTCGATTTAGGCTGCCAGTTGCGCTGAATCCAGCTTTTTCATTTCCCCAAGGATCTTTTCCTGCACCTTCAAAAACAACTTGGAATGTTTCAGGTTTTGTTGTGCCACGGATTGTTAAATCACCCGTTACATCGTATTCACCATTATCCGTTTTAACAATCGATGTTGATTTGAACGTCATTGATGGATGGTTTTCAACATCAAAGAAGTCAGCTGAACGAAGGTGGTTATCGCGATCTTCATTCTTTGTGTTAATACTTGTAAGGTCGATTTTAAATTCAATATTTGCTGTTGTTAGGTCAGCTGGATCTGCTTCAATTGTAGCTTCAAAGTTCTCGAATGAACCTTTTACCTTTGCAATCATCATGTGTTTTACTGAAAAATCAATACTGCTGTGTGATGCATCTACTGCCCATTTAGTATTTGCCATTTTTAATTCCTCCATAAAAATATTATTTTACTATCATTTATCTCGAATTCAAGATATCTTACTTTAAGACAAATTATAATGGTGATTTTTGTTAATGTCAACATAAATGTAAAAAAAATTTAAGCATGATTCCCACCAGATTTCGTATCTCATAGTAAAATAAGCATAATGGGAATAAGAGAAGGGGAATTTAATAAAATGATGTTCGTTCTTTTGATCATTGGAGGTATATATTATGGTAGTTGAGATTTTAATCCTTGTCATTTTAATTTTGTTGAATTCATTTTTTGCGGCTTCAGAAATGGCAATGGTTTCATTAAATGACAACAAAGTAAAAATGATGGCTGACAGTGGGGATAAAAAAGCAATTTTATTACATAGACTTCTGTCAAATCCGAGTCGGTTTTTAGCGACCATTCAAATCGGAATTACTTTAGCCGGCTTTCTTGCCAGTGCTTTTGCAGCCGGAAGCTTTGCTACTTACTTAACAAACTGGCTTGTAGACATTGGTGTTCCGGTGGCACCCAGTATTATTGATTCTCTTTCTGTGATAATCATTACACTTATTTTATCCTACTTCACATTAGTAATAGGTGAATTAGTACCGAAGAGGCTTGCCCTACAGAAGGCAGAGGAAATCTCCTTAATTGCTGCAAGGCCATTAACGATTTTATCAAAAGTAACCTCACCGTTTGTAAAGTTATTAACGTTATCAACGAATGGACTCGTACGATTATTTGGAGTCGATCCAAATGCGGATGATGAAAATGTAACTGAAGAAGAAATTCGAATGATGGTTGATGTAGGAAAAGAAAGAGGGACTATACAAGAATCTGAAAAATTTATGATCAATAATATTTTTGAATTTGATAATAAAACCGTTTCAGACATCATGACACATCGGACGAACATTATTGCAATCCCACTTGATTACACATTAAAAGAAATCATTCATCTAGTTACAGTGGAGAAATATACACGATTTCCCGTATATGATGAAAGTATTGATCAAATTGTGGGAATCTTACATTCAAAAGAGCTGATAAAATTCGTTGATGATTGTGATGACATTGCTTTTAACTTAAAAGACTTACTAAGAGATCCTTATTTTGTTTTAGAATCAAAGCATACTAATGAATTATTTAAGGAAATGCAAAAAAACAATATCCATATGGCCATTGTGATTGATGAATATGGTGGGACAGATGGGATTGTTACAATTGAGGATTTAATTGAAGAAATTGTTGGGAATATATTTGACGAGTACGATGAATACACCATTGAGGACGAAGAATATATCCAGCTTGATGAAAATACTTATTCTATGGCTGGGACAATTAATTTATATGAAGTTGAGGATCTTTTGAAAATTGACTTTCCAACAGATGAATATGATACTTTAAGTGGTTTTGTAATTGGCCAGTTAGGGTATATTCCTTCAGGGGATGTACATCCACAAATTGACTACAAAAATCATACATTTAAAGTAATCGAAATGGATGAAAAACGAATTATGAGAATAAAGGTTATGAAAAATGCAGCTCCATCTGAAATCGAAGAAGAACAAGAGTAAGACTAAAGGGTGTTCCAAATAAAACTGGAACACCCTTTTTAAATAACACCTAAACTATCCAAGAAAACTATTGCAATCACAACCGGCACCACATATCGAATGAGAAAGAACCAAGTCTTTAACAGAGAAATGTGAATGCTACTGCCCATTTGCATTTCTTTATAAAGAATTGTACGTGGAAATTTAAACGAAATAAAAAGAGATATAAAGAAAGCTCCAATCGGTAATAGAATATTACTTACAAGGTAATCTGCAAGGTCAAAAATAGATTTTCCAAATAAATGAACATCACTAAGTACCCCGTAAGAAAGAGCCGATGGAACGCCCACTAAAAAAATAATAAGCCCTGACATCCATGCGTAAAACTTTCGCTTTTGAACATTACCTTTAGTTAAAATCGCTACTATTAATTCAAGCATTGAAAATGCCGAGGTGAGTGTAGCAAATAAAAATAAGAGAAGGAAAGCAACTAAAAAGAGCATTCCAAATGGCATGTTGTTAAAAACAGTCGGTAGTACATTAAATAAAAGAACAGGTCCTGCGTCCGGCTCTAAGTCAAAAGCAAACACCGCTGGAAAAATGGCCAATCCAGCTAAAAGGGTTACAAGTATATTTAATAACACAATTGAAAACGCGGACTGTACCAAATCTTCCTTTTTCGAAAGATAAGAACTATAGGTTAACATCGTACTGGCACCAACACTAAGGGCGAAAAAAGATTGACCTAATGCAAATAGAATCGTTTCGGAAGTTAAAGAAGAAAGGGAAGGCTTCAAAATAAACAAAATTCCCTCAAGTGAGTTTTCAAGAGTAATCGAGCGTATGATAATGATTAAAAATAGGATGAAAAGTGCTGGCATCATCCATTTACTTGCTTTTTCGATCCCAGATTGGACCCCTTTAGCAACTACAATAATTGTAATGAACATAAATACAAGTTGCGCAAATATTACGAGGAAGGGATTTGAAATTGTTTCTCCAAAATAACGTCCATACTCTGTTTCCGTTAAACCGTTCAATCTTCCTATACTTCCGCTAACCAAATAAATTAAGATCCAGCCACCCACCACACTATAAAATGAGAGTAATATAGCGTTAGTAAAGAAACCTAAACGGCCAACGATGTGCCAATTTGTTTTTGGAGCCAATTCTTTAAAGGCTTCTATAGCGTTTTTTTGTGTGCTTCTGCCAATTACAAATTCAGCTAATAAAAGTGGTAAACCGATTAATAGGGTGAAAATAAGAAAAATAATGAAAAAAATGCCGCCACCACTAGTACCAGCCACATAAGGGAATTTCCAAATAGCCCCTAATCCAATAGCAGATCCTGCAGCAGCTAAAATAAAGCTAATTTTTGAAGACCATTGTTCAGATTGCTTCAAGCAAATACCCCCATCACAACTTCATATTTTTTAGTCTTTGTTAACAAAAAAAATTAAAACGTATTATCACAGGAAAACAAAAATTTGTATTTTGCTTTACAAAAAAAATATAACCTGAAAGTGTAAAATGTTCAGAAAATAATTGACGCAATGTACCTAGAGTGATAATATAACGATTAAACAATGACATACATTAACGCTTTTTTGCTTTACTGCAGTAAAATGAATGTGCGCAAAAAACATTATTCTAGTAAAGTAATAGAATACTAGAATAAACAAAAAGTGTAAAGAAAATTAAGGGGGATTATGCATGAAAAGTTCAAGTAAATTTGTAGGAGTGTTATTGGCTGGTTTTCTTGCTTTAGCAGGTTGTGCTTCGTCAGATGACACATCAGGCGATGCGGGAGGAAACAATGACAAAGAGCAGGTTGTAGTTGGTATTTCACAATATGCACCACACACATCATTAGATGCAGCGACTGAAGGCTTCATTAAGGCATTAGAAGATGAAGGATTTAAAGAAGGCGAAAATTTAAAAATTGATTCCCAAAATGCACAAGGAGAGCAAAGTAATACTGCAACAATTGCCCAAAACCTTGTAGGGAACAAAGTAGATTTGATTTTTGCGAACGCAACACCAAGTGCAATGGCTGCACTTAATGCAACAAGTGACATTCCAATTATTTTCACTTCTGTCACAGATCCAGTTGGTGCTGGCTTAGTAGAATCATTTGACAAGCCAGGTGACAACATTACGGGTACAACAGATAATCATCCAGATGCTACAAAAACAACAATCAACTTTATAACAGAGGAAATGGGAGCAAAGAAGATTGGTGTTATCTATAACTCTGGTGAACAAAATTCTGTCGTTCAGGTTGAGCAGGTAAAAGAGTTTGCTGAACAAGGTGGTGCGGAATTAGTTGAAGTTTCCGTTTCTACAACTGCTGAAGTAAAGCAAGCGGCTGAAAGCTTAGTTGGGCGTGTAGATGCCATTTATATTCCAACTGATAACACTGCAGTTCAAGCGTTAGATTCTATTATTTCAGTGGCAAATGAAAAAGATATTCCATTATTCGTTGGTGAGCTTGACTCAATGAAAGCAGGGGGATTTGCTGCAAGCGGATTTGAATACTATGATATTGGATATCAATCTGGACTAATGGCTGCTAAGATTCTAAAAGGTGAGAAGAAGGCTTCTGAAATTCCAGTTGAACTTCCTGATAGCCTACAGCTTTTCATTAACAAAAAAGCAGCGGAAGAACAAGGTATTGAAATTAAACCTGAATGGGAAAAGATTGCTGAGATCTACGAAGGGCAATAAAAGAAAGGATGATTCAACATGTTTACGGCATTATTTGGGGCATTTGAATCAGGAATCATCTATGCAATCATGGCAATTGGTGTTTACCTGTCCTTCCGTATACTAGATTTTCCAGACTTGACGGTTGACGGCAGCTTCGTTACAGGAGCTGCTGTTTCCGCCATTTTGATCACAAATGGAGTAAATCCTTTTATCGCAACTCTTCTAGCACTTGTTGCTGGTTTTATTGCAGGTAGTATCACAGGATTACTACACACGGTTGGAAAAATAAATGCATTACTATCTGGTATTTTGATGATGATCGCCCTATATTCAATAAATTTACGAATAATGGGGAAATCAAATGTCTCATTATTAAATATTGATACCACTTTTACAAACGTATCAGGAGTATCGGCTTCATCAGGATTAGATTCATTTTTTAATTCTGTATTATCAGCAATTGGTTTAGGTAATAGCCTGCCTAAAACATGGGGTATCTTGCTATTCATGATTGTTGTTACATTTGTCATAAAATTATTGATTGACCTCTTCTTACGTACGGAAATTGGTCTTGCAGTTAGAGCAACGGGAGATAATAAAAAGATGATTTCCAGCTTTTCTGCTAATACAAACTTAATGACAATCCTTGGACTAGGTCTATCTAATGCCCTTGTAGCATTTTCGGGATCATTGATCGCGCAACAAGGTGGATTTGCTGATGTCGGAATGGGTATAGGGATGATCGTAATTGGCTTAGCTTCCGTTATAATTGGTGAGGCCTTATTTGGTGCCAAAACGATTGCAAGGGCAACACTTGCAGTTATTGGGGGAGCTATCATTTATCGTATCGTTGTTTCGCTTGCGTTACGTGTGGAGTTCCTACAGCCAGGAGATATGAAATTAATTACAGCGATTATCGTAATCATTGCGCTTGTCCTTCCTAAAATACTCGAAGGAACAAAAGAAAAAAGCAGAAGAGCGAAACGACAACAACAACTAGTTCAAATGAATAGTGTACCTTCAGAAAGAAAGGGTGAGTCAAGTGCTACACTTAAATCAAATTCATAAAATCTTTAATGAAGGTACACCTGATGAAAAGATTGCCCTTGATTGGACCAATTTACACTTAAAAGAAGGCGACTTTGTGACTGTCATTGGTAGTAATGGTGCCGGTAAATCTACGTTAATGAATGTAATATCCGGTGTGCTCATTCCTGATGCAGGTGCTGTTGAAATTGCTGGGAAAGATGTTACATTTTTACCTGAACATAAACGCGCTAAGCTAATCGGGCGTGTATTCCAGGACCCAATGGCGGGTACTGCACCAAACATGACCATTGAGGAAAACCTAGCCATGGCATACTCACGAAATAAGACTCGTAACTTGCGTAAAGGGGTTACTAAGAAACGTAAGGACTACTTTAAAGAAGTTCTAGAAACCCTTAACCTTGGGTTAGAGAATCGACTTTCTGCTAAGGTAGGCTTATTATCTGGGGGAGAGCGCCAAGCACTATCACTTTTAATGGCGACATTTACAGAGCCTTCTATTTTGTTACTTGATGAACATACGGCAGCACTTGACCCAGCACGTGCTGACTTGATCACAAACTTAACAAAAGAAATCGTGCAGAAATACAACCTAACTACATTAATGGTCACACATAATATGCAACAAGCCCTTGATTTAGGGAACCGTCTGATTATGATGGATAAGGGACAAATTATTTTAGAAGTAGATGAACAGGAAAAAACAAATTTGACTGTTGATCGACTGCTAGAAGAGTTCCAAAGAATTAGGGGTGCAAAGCTGACAAATGACCGTGCATTACTTTCATAAACTAATACCTCAATCAGTATAGGTTTGATGCCCAATTACGTGCAGGTTAAATAAAAAAACGGCCGCTTTATCACGAAGCGGTCGTTTTTTACGATGTTGAACGATTTTCGACAAGCTGTTGCTTTTCTCTTTCCGTTTCAATCGCAGTTACAATATATGCAAATCCGTTTAATACAAAAATAACCACATTTGATTGTACTCGTTCTGTTTCCCCTAAATACGTATTCATCAAAATAATGCCGGAGTAAAGTACGACAAAAAATAATGCCATTCTATTCATTACTGCCATTCGACGACAACTCCTTTGCGACTGGGATTATTATTATTCTATTTGGATTCGGTGTGTCCTATGAATTAAAATCCCATTAATCCATGTTAAAAATAGATAAATGTCCTGTCATACGCGTCCAATCAAGTCGTTCACTTTCCCATATTTTAATGTATAAGCTTGAAGGGAGTGAAACCGACATGAGTGAAAATAGAAGTGAAAATAGAAGACGCCAAGTAATCAATGCAGACAGAGTAATTATCAATGCTGATGAGGTAATTATCATTGAAACAAATGACAAAAGAAGACATAAAAGACGTGACTTTGATGATGTAGGTGGTGTTGAAGACCACAGACGTAATCACGATCATGAAGAAGGTGCTCAAGAAAATGAGCGCAGAAGAATGTTTCCATGGTAGTTTTTAAGAATCATATGGGTGTTCCAAAACTTTGGAATACCTTTTTTAGTTGTATTGAAAATTTAGTCTTAAGATGAGAAACTTTTTCACGGATCAGGAAAGAATGTGTATAATAGGTACGGATTGTAATCATTAAGAAGGGTGGCAATATAAGGATGAATATTACCGGATATTCGGTCGAAAAATTAAATGATCCAACGGGAATCTTAGAAGGTGATCGCTATGAGTTCTTTTTGGATATCGAAGTTCCAGTGGATGATGAACTATATTCTGAAAATGGAATAGAATTAAAAGTGATTTATGCAGTGGATCAGAAGGGAGAACGAATTGCCCAATATTATTTTTACGAAAGAGGTACTGAAAAAGTACTTGATTTTGAGCTTGAAGAAGATGAAGAAATAGCCGTGAATATGTTTTGTAAAGAACATTTAGAAGATGAAAATGAATAAATATGTCCAAAATTGTTTAATCCATTCCAATCTTTGTGTAAAATGAGAGAGTACATCATACATATTAAGCAATAAGGAGTAATGCAAAATGGAAAAAGTACTAGTTTTTGGCCACAAGAATCCAGATACTGATACCATCTGTTCAGCAATTGCATATGCAGAACTAAAAAAGAATCTAGGTTTAGATGCTGAGCCTGTGCGCTTAGGTGAAGTAAACAGTGAAACCGAATACGCATTGAATTATTTTAAAGCTGAAGCACCACGTTTAGTGGAAAATGTAGGTAATGAAGTTCAATCGGTTATTTTAGTGGACCACAACGAACGTCAACAGAGTGCAGACGGACTAGAAAATGTAAAAATCAAAGAAGTAATCGACCATCACCGTGTTGCTAACTTCGAAACAAGTGATCCATTGTATTTCCGTGTAGAGCCAGTTGGTTGTACAGCAACTATACTTAACAAGCTATATAAAGAAAACAATGTTGAAATTAAAAAAGAGATTGCTGGCTTGATGCTATCAGCGATCATCTCTGACTCCCTATTATTCAAATCACCAACGTGTACGGATGAAGATGTTCAAGCAGCACGTGAATTAGCAGAAATCGCAGGTGTTGACGCTGAAAGCTATGGTCTTGAAATGTTAAAAGCCGGTGCAAATGTTAGTGATAAAACGGCCGAACAATTGGTTTCATTAGATTCAAAAGAATTCTCAATGAATGAAAACAAAGTTCAAATTGCTCAAGTAAACGTAGTTGATCCAAAGGACGTACTTTCAAGACAAAGCGAGCTTGAAGAAGTAATGAATCAACAAATCAATGATAACGGACTTGATTTATTCTTACTTGTTATTACTGATATTTTGAACAATGACTCTGTTGGACTTGCGGTGGGTGAGAAAACAACTGCAGTAGAAAAAGCATTTAATGTTACACTTCTAAACAAAACAGCAGAATTAAAAGGTGTGGTTTCTCGTAAGAAACAGGTTGTACCAGTACTTACAGAAGCATTTAATAGTCTATAATCATAATTTTAATGCCCCAAGAGTTTCTTCGCTTGGGGCATTACATGTTAATAGTCATCAGCAATTAGCTGTCGATCTAGATAAGTTTCAATCATTTCACTAATCTGATAAGAGACTTGAGGTAGGTCGTAGTTTTCAAAGATGTGCTCACATGAAGTTTTATAATCCATTGTTTCATCATAATGGTTCATATGCCTTTCAATATCTTCAACACTATCCCCGCGTTCTTTTTGGCGTTCATGTACCGTATCGCGATCAGCATACACAAAAATTCGGATCGCTTTATCTCCATACATTTGCTTCAATAGGTCAGCCCCTTCTGGGTTGAGTGTTAAGTAAACCACCTTATACTTCTTAAAGATGTTTACTATGTCAATTTCACGTATTCCATAAAAGTGTCCATCAATCTCAACACTCTCTAGAAATTCATTTTGCTGCATCATTTGTTGAAAGGTTTCTTTACTTACAAAGTGGTAATCTTCTCCGTTGTTTTCAAAAGGGCGGGGGCTTCGAGTTGTGAATGAGGGAACGGTTTGCATATCAAATGCAGTAGCAACCATTTTGCCTAATGTTTTTCTACCAGAACCATCTGGACCGGTATAAATAAATATCCTCTCTTTGTCTTTTAATTTGTACATAGATTTCCTCCTTTTAGAAAAAAATTTCACAAGAGTATTAGTTTAAATATTCTGTTTTTTAATTATAGCATAAAAATTGGAGTTTAGCCCATTTAGAATGTTAATTTTTTGTATATTTTAAATATTTGTAACGACATATGACATTTATCATGTAATTCACATGACACCTATGTCTAGTGGAAATCTTTTTTCTCCTATAACATTAAAAATGTAAAAAACACTTGTTGACATTTTGTCAGCAAAATACCTTATTATTTTTAAATTCAAATTAAAAAATATGAAACGAGAAAAAAGAAAGGAAAGATGATATGAACAAATTAGATCAGCGAAGTTTACGAAAACAAGTTGCACCATTTGAAAAGTCAAACTTTAAGGCTAGTCTTTTTCAGCTTTTCAACACATTAATTCCCTATCTTGGATTATGGGTACTTGCATATTATTCATTAAATATTTCTTATGTCTTGACATTTGTATTTGGAGTGATTGCAGCAGGGTTTCTTGTTAGGATGTTTATCATTTTCCATGACTGTTGCCATCATTCATTCTTTAAAAATCGGAAGGCAAATAAAATCATTGGTACCATCTTTGGGATCTTAACATTATTTCCTTATAGTAAATGGGGACATGACCATTCCGTCCATCATGCCACTAGCTCAAATTTAGATAAACGTGGAACGGGTGATATTTGGGTAATGACGGTTGCAGAGTACATGGAAGCATCTACTTGGAAGCGTCTTTGCTACAGAATTTACCGTAATCCGTTTGTTATGTTTATTTTAGGACCAATTTTTGTGTTCTTAATTGAAAATCGTTTTAACAGAAGAAAAGCGAGAAAAAATGAACGTCTCAACACCTATATAACGAATGTAGGAATCGTAGGTCTGGCCACTATTTTATGTTGGACAATTGGCTGGCAGTCGTTTCTAATTGTTCAAGGAACGATTTTTATGGTTTCTGGAATTGCAGGTGTATGGTTATTTTATGTTCAGCATACATTTGAAGATTCCTATTTTGAGGAAGATGAAAATTGGGAATATGTAAAGGCTGCCGTAGAAGGTAGTTCGTTTTATAAGCTTCCCAAACCATTACAGTGGTTAACAGGAAATATCGGCTATCACCATGTGCATCACCTCAGTCCGCGAGTTCCGAATTACAAGCTTGAAGAAGTGCACAACCAGACAGCTCCACTACAGCATGTACCAACGATTACGTTAAAAACAAGCTTAAAATCACTTAAATTCCGATTATGGGATGAAGACGAAAAAGTTTTTGTAGGCTATGGTAAAATAAAAGAAATGGTTGCAGACCAAAAGAATGTAAAAGAAATTCCCAGCTTAGAAAAATAAGCTGGGTTTTCCTGTAGGTTAATATGATATGATACAGAATAATCACGAATAAAATGAGGGTATATCCTATGAAGAAATATTCACTTTTTCAAAAATGGTCAGGAGTCTCACCTTATATTTGGGCAGTCATGAGTATACTACCGTTTTATTTTATCTTTCAATCATCATCGACACCTGAAATTATCGCTGGACTTATCCTAACGGTCATTTTCTTTCTTTCATTAAGATTTGCTTTTATCTCGAAAACATGGCCCGTTTATTTATGGACTTCAATCTTAATTGGTATTTCGTTAACCATGTCCATACTTTTTGCCTTTATTTATTTTGCTTTCTATATTGCATATTACAATGGACATATTAAAAATCGGGTTGCTTTCTTAACGTTATACATCATACACCTTATAGCCACAACATTCTCGATCAATTATAATCTCGTGATTCAGGATGAGGTGTTTATAACCCAATTGCCATTTAACATCATTATTTGGATTAGCGTTATTCTGTTGCCTTTTAATATTTATAATAAAAAGAAACAAGAGAAGTTAGAAGAACAACTTGAGGATGCTAACAAACGAATTGCCGAATTGGTAAAACAAGAAGAACGGCAAAGAATTGCACGTGACCTACATGATACATTAGGACAAAAACTCTCCATGATTGGTCTAAAAAGTGACTTAGCAAGGAAACTCATACAAAAAGATCCAGATAAAGCACGACATGAATTAATCGATGTCCAGCAAACCGCAAGGACAGCATTAAATGAAGTTCGAAAAATGGTATCCCAAATGAGGGGTATTCGTATTAGTGAAGAAATTGCCCGTGTAAAAGAAATACTGCGTGCAGCTGATATTGAATTTAAGTATATAGTGAATGAATCGTTAAAGGATATATCATTATTCTACGAGAATATCATTAGTATGTTAATAAAAGAGGCAATTAACAATGTGGTGAAACATAGTAAAGCAACTCAGTGTACAATAGAAATCACCCAGTTTGAAGAAGAGATCCGATTAGTGATTAAGGACAATGGGATTGGGATCATTCCAGATAAAGATGTGAACGATGGTCATGGATTACAAGGAATGAGGGAACGTTTAGAATTTGTAAATGGAAGCCTCGATATTAGAACGAATGATGGAACAACGTTAATCATTCATATTCCAAATGTACGTAAACAGGTCGAAGTGGAGGGACTCTTATGATTCGAATCGTAATTGCGGAAGACCAAAGAATGGTCCTCGGGGCACTAGGCTCACTTTTAAACTTAGAGGATGATATGGAAGTAGTTGGTATGGCTAATAATGGGCAGGAAGCGATTTCGCTTGTAAAGGAGCTTCAACCTGATATTTGTATGATGGATATTGAGATGCCTTTGAAAACAGGACTTGAAGCTGCTGAGGAGCTTAAAAAAACGGACTGTAAAGTAATCATTTTAACTACTTTCGCCCGCACTGGATATTTTCAACGTGCACTAAAAGCTGGTGTGAAGGGTTACCTCTTAAAAGACAGTCCTAGTGACGAATTGGCTGATTCGATTCGTAGTGTGATGAGTGGTAAACGTGTATATGCTCCTGAATTAATGGATGATTTATATGCTGATGAAAACCCGTTAACGGATCGTGAACTTGAAGTACTCGAACTTGTTGCTGATGGGAAAAATACGAAGGAAATTGCCGACGAGCTGCGAATTAAAACTGGCACTGTCCGAAATTATATTTCTACTATTTTAGACAAGCTTGAAGTGAAGAATCGTATTGAAGCAATCACACAGTCAAAAGAAAAAGGTTGGTTTAAGTAGGAGAACTAAAAAATTGAATTGAAAAAATAACATAAGAGGAATAAAATAAGGTTGCAATACATTTCGTTTTAGGGTGGAATGATTATGGGAAACCTTGGTTTCGGAGAATTATTATTAATTATCTTTTTTGCGTTGCTTGTATTCGGACCTAAAAAATTGCCTGAGCTCGGAAAGGCAGCTGGAACAACACTTCGAGAATTTAAAAAGGCTACAAAAGGCATCCTTGAGGATGACGATATTGAAACAAAATCAAAATAAGAACTGGATTTAGAGAGGGAGTGAACCTCTCTTTTTTATTGCAAAGAAATGTATGATGTTTTGTTCTAGTACTTTCAAATTCTTTTTACTCCTACATCCCCAAAAGGACTACAACCATTGTTATCCTCTCTATACTCCATTTTTCGTAATTTTACATCCTGAACAAGTTTTTGCTATTTTTTACTAATAATTCGTAATATTATGAGTATTAGAAAGAGGTAATGAATGGTCGTTCAGTTTTTCGGTAAATTGAATTGGAGGTTGAACAATGAATTTGAAGCAATTGCTTTCTAGCGAATTCGGAAAATTAAAAGCGAATAAGGCGATTCTTGTATCCGTAGTTGCCGCATTATTAGTTCCCATTGTATATGCAGGCATTTTATTATCAGCGACATGGGGGCCTTATGACCATTTATCCAACTTGCCAGTGGCCTTTGTGAACAATGACAAAGGTGCAGTGTCAGGAGATGAACCGATAAATGTAGGAGATGATTTAGTAGACGAACTTAAAGCGGGTGAAGATTTAGGGTGGGATTTTGTAACTTCCACTGAAGCAATGAAAGGACTCCAAAACAATGATTACTATATGGTCATTGTTATTCCGGAGGATTTCTCAAATCGAGTAACAACAGTCATGGAACCTGCCCCTACAAAACTTGAGTTAGAGTATATTCAAAACCAAGGCTTGAACTTTTTGGCTTCACAGGTGACCAATAGTGCAATCGAAAAAATTCGAGAAAAATTGGCAAATAAGATTACTGCTGAATATACCTCGCAAGTATTTGCAAGTCTTGATGAGGTAGCAGACGGATTCGAAAAAGCAGCAGATGGCTCAAAGCAGCTAGCTGATGGTACAACACAGCTACATAATGGAACTGCACAATTAAACACATCCGTTACAGCAAAAATGGGTGATATTACAAAATTAGCTGATGGCACTCAAGAATTAAAAACTGGAACGGCCTTACTATTGCAAACTCTCAAGGAGAAGTCAGGAGATATTTCGAAGCTTTCAGATGGCTCAAAGGAGCTTCATGCAGGTACTGTCACATTAAAAGATGGCACTAACCAGATATTTGATGGTTTAGTCCAGGCTGAAAAAGGGAGTGAGGATCTCAAAACAGGAATTGATAGACGACTCGTTCCAGGAAGCAAAAAAGTAGCAGATGGTACAGTTGCTGTTCGTGATGGTTCAGGGCAACTCGCGGCGGGAGCAAAGGAGTTAATTGAGGGATTGGAACAGTATCGGATGGTTAATCCGACCGTACGAGTTGGCCCATATTATCAGCAGATTATCGATGGCGCTAAGCAAATCTCTGAAGGTTTAGATAAGTTATCTGTATCGTCTGAAGGATTAGCGGATGGAGCTAATCAAATAGCAGTTGGCTTACGTGACAGTATTTCACCTGGGATTGATCGACTCCACACGGGGTTAAACAAACTTGTTGAAGGTCAGCAGCAGGTGGTGGCTGGAGCAACACAATTAGAAGCTGGTGCTAGACAACTAGCCGATGGAAATACACAAGTAAGAAGTGGGTGGAGTGAATTAACAAATGGGGTAGCAGCCCTAGACAATGGAGCTTCCCAAATTTCCTACGGTAATATGGCTGTTAAGGAAGGGTGGCAAACATTAGCAACGGGAACTACAGAATTGAATAATGGAGCAAAACAAATCAATGAAGGTAGTGAAGAGTTAGCTACCGGTTTAAGAGATGGAGCAGAAAAAACGAGCAATATCAACACGGGGCAAAAAAATGTTGAAATGTTCTCTTCACCTGTTGAACTCACAAATGGAAAAGTGAATGGATACGAGTATTATCGTGACTCAACTGCACCTTATATCATTACACTTGGATTATTTGTGGGAATATTAATCATGTCGTTGTTTATTGATTTTCAGAAACCGGCAAATGTCTCAGGCATGACATGGTTTATTGTAAAATTCGCAAAGCTTGCATCATTAGCAATTGCTCAAGCGGTTCTTTTATTATTTGTCGTTTTGCTCATCCTACAACTAAGTGTGTCAAATCTCTTTGGATTCATTATTTTCACAATGCTTACGAGTATCGTCTTTTCAGCTATTGTCATGTTCCTTACAGCGATTGGAGGAAATATCGGACGTTTTGTTGCCCTTGCTTTAGTCGTTCTACAGTTATCAACTACAGGGGCAAACTTACCCATTGAAATGCTCCCTGATGGATTAAGGGCATTAAGCAGCTACCTACCATTCACGTATTCTATCGAAGGTTTAAAATCACTCATTACCCTCAATGATTTTGGTAACGGAATGTTTAATCTAGCCATTTTACTTGGCTATGCAGTAATAGCAGTTACTTTAACATTGACAGTATCCTTTATTAAATATCGTAAAGAACGCCAATACTGGGAAGTGTAATTAACTCGAACATGTGCTGTCAAAAGCACATGTTTCTTATTTGAAAAATTGTTAATCGTGTGAGAAACTATTAATGGTAAATCTTTCAATTACGAGGAGGATACATATGGTAAAAAGTCTTCAAGATACAACGACCCTTCATAATGGTGTCAAAATGCCATGGTTTGGCCTAGGAGTTTTTAAAGTGCAAGAGGGGCAAGAAGTCATTGATTCTGTAAAATGGGCAATCAAGCACGGCTATATAAGTATAGATACGGCTGCTGTCTATAAAAATGAAGAAGGTGTAGGACAGGCTATTCGAGAGTCCGGTATTAACAGAGATGAGTTGTTTGTTACATCTAAGGTCTGGAACAGTGACCAAGGCTATGAATCTACACTACAAGCATTTGAAACAAGCCTACAAAAACTAGGTCTTGACTACTTAGACTTATATCTCATCCACTGGCCAGGTAAAGACAAGTATATTGAAACATGGCATGCCCTTGAAAAGCTATACAAGGACGGACGTGTACGCGCGATTGGCGTAAGTAATTTCCATGTTCATCATCTTGAAAATCTTATCAAAAATTCTGAGATTAAGCCTATGGTAAACCAAGTTGAATACCATCCACATCTGACACAGACAGAATTACATGAATTCTGTAAAAAAGAAGGAATTCAATTAGAAGCGTGGTCTCCACTTAAGCGCGGTGAATTACTAAATGATCCAACTCTTGTAGGAATTAGCCAAAAATACAATAAATCCGTTGCACAGGTTATTTTACGCTGGGATCTTCAAAACGAAGTTGTAACCATTCCAAAATCGATTAAAGAACAACGAATTCAAGAAAATGCGGATGTCTTTGACTTTGAACTTACACAAGAAGACATGGAAAAAATCAGTGCACTAAATAAAAATGACAGAATCGGTTCAAATCCAGATACAAATATGACTGATTTTGTGTGATTACCAATTTAAGCCATACGGATTAATTCCGTGTGGCTTTTTTGATTAAAGAAGTGATGTATAAAGGAGGAAATCATCCTTTATTTGTTGAATTGGTAATATTTACGAATAAATATTTTTATAGTTTATTAACAGTTCAATAATTTTCTAGAAACGGGAGGTCGCTTTCGTGCAAATGTTTTTTAAATATAACTGGATGGTAAGAGAAGAGTGGTATCGTTGGTGTGAAGAATTAAGTGATGAGGAACTTCTGCAAAATCGAACGGGTGGAGTGGGGTGTATATTGCATACACTCTTCCATATTGTTGATGTCGAGTGGAGCTGGATACGTCTTATACAAGGTAAACCGGACTTTCAAGAGAGTTTCAATGATTATAATAGCTTAATTAAGATTCGAGAATTAGATGCCAAACTGCATGTTGAGGTAGAAAGATTCGTAAACAACTGGGATTCGAACATGGAAAATCGTTTATTTTACGATACACTACCTGACGGAAAAATTATAACGGATACCTGGGGGGAAATCGTGCGACATATCATTGCCCATGAAATTCACCATGTCGGACAATTATCCATTTGGGCAAGGGAAATCGGAAAAAAGCCTATTTCTGCAAACGTCATCGGTCGAGGTCTTTCCTCTTATTCAAATACCTAATTCAAATTTAAATTTGGTTTTTAGGTTTATTTATAATCCAAGAGTTTAAAGGGGTGTTGTATATGTATAAAGATTTTATCGGTAAACAATCAGCAAAAGTAAAAAATGTCGTGGAAAGAGGAGCGGTCAAAAAATTTGCAGAGGCAATTGGTGACCCTCATCCCATATTTATGGATGAAGAGTTTGGAAAAGCGTCTAGATATAAAACAAATATTGCTCCCCCGACATTTCCTCGAGTATTTGAATTCGGAAAGATTGAGGGGTTCGTTTTACCTGAAAAAGGACTCATCCATGGTGAACAGATTTACAATTATGAAAGACCTTTATTAGTAGGAGAAGAGATTTATTGTTACACAAAGGTAGAAAAATACGTGGAGAAAAAAGGTTCTACAGGGTCAATGGGCTTTTTAACCATTAGTGAAAATGGGGAGGACTTAAATGGGGATCTGATTTTTACTTCTAAGCTTGTGGTTATTATTACAGAAGCGGTTAGAAAGGGGATGTTGACATGAGTACGTTAACGGAAATTGAAATTGGTTCATCGTTAGAAAGCATACAGCTTCCTGCTGTTTCGAGAATGGACTTAATTAAATATTCTGGTGCTTCCGGCGATTACAATCCAATACATACCATTGATGATGAAGCACTGAAAGCCGGGTTACCTGGTGTGATTGCACATGGCATGTGGACAATGGGGAACCTTGCAAAGCTTTTTACACCATTCTATGAAGAAGGCTTTATCAAAACCTATAACATCCGCTTTCGTAACATGGTTTTTTTAGAAGACATCATTACGCTGAAAGCCTCAGTGAAAAGGAAGGACGGAAACGAACTGATTTTTGATGTTGCTGCAGTAAACCAACATGAAAAAGATGTGATCAAGGGTAGTATCGTGTTTCAAAAATATGCTTAAACCTATTATTCATTTAATTCGACTTTAACATGGTAGATTACTACTATAGTAATATACTAAAATTTACCAAATTCATTGACAATTGGATTGGCTGACCATTACAATAAAAGTAGTTAATAGATATTAGGAAAATTCAGAAACTAGAGGTTCTTAGTTATGAGTCAAAAAATAGCAATTGGTAAAATTGCTGTACTACTTGCAACCTTAACCGAAGATGAAATGGAAGCTTTTTCTCTTTCATTACAGGATATTAAATACTGTCAAGGAAAAGTTGGTTCGATGAATATGCAGAAGGTGATCGCTGCTGTTGAAACAGCTGCTAAGCGTCATGGTCTTATTCACGAGTCACAATACCGTGAAACTCATGCGTTGTACCACGCAATTATCGAGGGAATCGAAGGAGTTACCAGGGGGCAAACGGCGATCGGGGAAATCAGTCGTACTGTTGGTCTTCGTTTTGCAATCGTTCGAGGGACACCTTATACAAACGAGGAAGAAGGCGAATGGATTGCAGTAGCCTTTTATGGAACAATCGGTGCTCCTATTAAAGGTCTCGAACACGAAACAATTGGTCTCGGAATCAATCATATTTAAAACTATAATACTTGTTTACATTGCCTATAGTCCTTTAGTCAATAGGAGGCGATGATGGTATCTCTATACCATTATCGCCTCTTTTCTTATTTTCATGACTCATTTACTAGAACAAGTAACGGACACATAAATAGTTAGGAGGTTGCGTATGGTTGAGTTAACAGGACAGTCGTTAACGTTAGAACAAGTCAAACGGATTTGTTATGACTTTGAACAAGTAACAATAAGCAAGCAATCGCTTCAAAAAGTAGAACAGAGCCGCAAAGCGGTTGAGAAAATTGTGACTGATAAAAAGACTATTTACGGAATTAATACGGGATTTGGTAAGTTTAGTGATGTCATCATTGCCGATGATGATGTAAATGATCTACAGCTTAATTTAATTCGCTCCCATGCCTGTGGAGTTGGCGAACCTTTCCCTGAAGTTGTTTCACGCGCCATGGTTTTACTCCGGTTGAATGCACTACTGAAAGGTTTTTCGGGGAACCGTCCTGTCATTGCTGAAAGTCTAGTAACTTTATTAAACATGAAAATACATCCAGTTATTCCACAGCAGGGTTCACTTGGGGCTTCTGGAGATTTAGCGCCCCTCTCACATTTAGCCTTTGTTCTCCTTGGAGAAGGAAAAGTCCATTACAATGGAAAGATTTTCCCGACAAAGGATGTTTTGTTAAAAGAGGGTATTCAGCCAGTTGTTCTGCAGGCGAAAGAAGGTCTTGCACTCATTAATGGTACCCAAGCAATGACTGCAATGGGTGTGGTGAATTGGTTAGAAGCCACACAACTAGCCCTACAAAGTGAAATGATTGCAGCATTAACACTTGAGGGACTTGAAGGAATTATTGATGCCTTTCATCCAGCTATACATGAGGCACGTGGATATCAACAGCAAATAGATGTTGCAAAAAGAATTCGTGACCTCTTATCAGGAAGTCAATTGATTACAAGACAAGGAGAAAAGCGAGTGCAGGATGCCTATTCATTACGTTGCATTCCACAGGTGCATGGAGCTTCCTGGCAGGCATTAGACTATGTAAAAGAAAAACTAGAAATTGAAATGAATGCTGCCACGGATAACCCGTTAATTTTTGATGATGGCAACTTGGTAATTTCAGGAGGAAACTTCCATGGGCAGCCAATCGCCATTGCGATGGATTTTATGAAAATTGCAGTTGCGGAGTTTGCGAGTATTTCTGAGCGTCGGATTGAAAGACTGGTGAACCCACAGCTAAATGATTTGCCACCATTTTTAAGTGCTCAACCTGGTTTACAATCGGGGGCAATGATTATGCAGTATGTGGCTGCATCACTCGTATCTGAGAATAAAACACTCGCACACCCTGCAAGTGTTGACTCCATACCATCTTCAGCCAACCAAGAGGATCATGTGAGTATGGGGACTATCGGGTCACGCCATGCCTATCAAATTATACAGAATGTACGACGAGTATTAGCGATTGAATGTATTTGTGCTTTGCAGGCAGTCGAATATCGTGGCACACATAAAATGGCACCAGCTACTCAAGCCTTTTTTGAGGAAGCAAGAAAGATTGTTCCATCGATAACTGAAGACCGCATTTTTGCTGAAGATATAGAGAAGGTAACGGAATGGCTTAAAAAAAATAATCTAGTGTGGACAGCCAATCTAGAACTAATTGGAAATTAACTTTGAAAGGGGAAGAAGCCATGTCAATTCAGAATCGTGTCGTTCATGTAAAAAAAGGAACAGAGCTTGAGTGTAAAGGTTGGGAGCAGGAAGCTGCGTTACGAATGCTATATAACAATTTAGATCCTGCTGTTGCGGAGAAACCAGAAGAACTTGTAGTGTATGGTGGTATTGGAAAAGCCGCAAGAAATTGGGAAGCTTTTGATGCGATTGTATCCACCCTCCGTCGTTTAGAAAATGATGAAACAATGTTAATTCAGTCTGGAAAACCAATCGCAGTGTTTAAGACTCACAAAAGCGCACCACGCGTTTTACTTTCAAACTCTGTTCTCGTACCGAAGTGGGCAAACTGGGAGCATTTCCATGAGCTTGATAAAAAGGGCTTAATGATGTATGGGCAAATGACAGCTGGAAGCTGGATCTATATCGGTTCTCAAGGAATTTTACAAGGAACCTATGAAACTTTCGCCGAAGTTGCACGCCAGCATTTTAACGGCTCATTAAAAGGAACGATTACTCTTACAGCTGGATTAGGCGGGATGGGTGGTGCTCAGCCACTTGCAGTTACCATGAATGGTGGTGTTTGCATCGCAGTGGATGTTGACAAGTCTCGTATTCAAAAACGTCTTGATACAAAGTACTGTGATCGAATGACAGATTCAATTGAAGAAGCAATCAAATGGGCCGTTGAAGCCAAACACACTGGGGATGCTTTATCGATTGGATTAATTGGAAATGCTGCCGAAGTGCATCATGAAATCCTAAATTGTAATATCCAAATTGATGTGATGACTGACCAAACTTCTGCCCACGACCCGTTAAATGGGTATGTTCCCGAAGGATATTCGGTTAACGAAGCAAATATACTGCGTGTGGAAGATCCTAAGAAATATGTGGACTTGTCAACTGCCTCCATGGCAAACCATGTTCGGGCAATGCTAGAATTTCAACGTAGAGGTACCGTGACATTTGACTATGGAAACAATATTCGTCAAGTAGCAAAAGACGAGGGTGTTCATCATGCATTTGATTTTCCTGGCTTTGTTCCTGCTTACATTCGTCCATTATTCTGCGAAGGAAAAGGACCATTCCGCTGGGCCGCTCTATCCGGGGACCCGCAAGATATCTATCGAACAGATGACTTAATTAAGGAACTATTCCCAGAAAATAAAGCATTGCTTCGCTGGATTGAAATGGCTCAGGAAAAAGTGGAGTTTCAAGGACTACCAGCTCGAATCTGCTGGCTCGGGTACGGGGAACGTGTAAAAATGGGTCTAGCCATTAATGAATTGGTTCGAAAAGGTGAATTGAAAGCACCAATAGTAATTGGTCGGGATCACTTAGACTGCGGTTCTGTTGCTTCGCCAAACCGTGAAACGGAAAGCATGAAGGATGGTAGTGATGCGGTAGGTGACTGGGCTATATTAAATGCTTTAATCAATGTTGCTGCTGGTGGTTCATGGATTTCTGTCCATCATGGCGGTGGTGTAGGTATGGGTTATTCCCTACACGCGGGAATGGTTGTGGTTGCTGACGGAACAGATTTAGCGGAAGAACGACTACGTAGAGTCCTAACAACTGACCCGGGCATGGGTATTGTACGCCATGCGGATGCCGGTTATGAAAAGGCGATAGAAGTAGCAAAGGAAAAAGGCGTTGATATACCGATGTTATAAGACTATCAATCTGCCAGGAAAGGAGCACTATCATGCAATACGATTTACTTATTCACAATATAGGACAATTGATTTTACCAAAAGAAACAACTAAACCCCTTAAAGGGGAAGAAATGAAGCAGCTTAAGGTTAAAAAAAATGCAGCATTGGCAATCAAGGATGGAAAAATAGCATGGATTGGAACAAATATTGAAGCCAACCATTTACAAACTAAAGAAAGTCTTGATGCGAAGCAAAAGGTAGTATCTCCTGGACTTGTCGACCCCCATACCCATTTGGTGTTTGGTGGTTCGCGTGAAAAAGAGCTCGCTTTAAAGCAAGCAGGTGTTCCTTATCTTGACATCCTTGCAAAAGGTGGAGGCATTTTATCCACTGTTGAGGCAACAAGAAAGGCAACAGAGGAAGAACTAGGTGAAAAGGCATCCTTCCATCTAAAACGCATCCTTTCATACGGTGTGACAACGTTGGAGGCTAAAAGCGGGTATGGTTTAGACCCAGAAACTGAACTAAAACAACTAAAAGTTGTAAAAAAACTAAATGAAAAATACCCAATATCAATTATTTCTACCTTTTTAGGACCACACGCCATTCCTCCAACCTATAAAGGGAAAGAATCTGAATTCTTGGATGAGATGGTTCGGCTACTTGATACTGTTAAAGAGGAAAACCTTGGAGAGTTTGCTGATATTTTCTGCGAAACAGGTGTATTCACAACAGAGCAATCAGAATATTTTTTACAAAAAGCAAAGGAAAAGGGGTTTGGCTTAAAAATTCACGCGGATGAAATTGACTCATTAGGGGGAACAGAGTTAGCAGTTAAACTGGGAGCAACAAGTGCAGACCACTTAGTGGCTGCATCTGATGAAGCAATAACTATGCTTTCCAACAGCGATACTGTTGCTGTTTTGTTACCTGGAACAACATTTTATCTTGGTAAGGACAGCTATGCTCGTGCTCGAAAAATGATCGATGAAGGAGTAGCTGTAGCTCTTGCAACTGATTTTAATCCTGGAAGCTGCGTAACTGAAAACTTGCAACTTATCATGTCACTTGCTGCCCTAAAATTACGAATGACACCAGAAGAAATTTGGAATGCAGTTACTGTCAATGCCGCATTTGCAATCGGTAAAGGGGAAGAAGCTGGAACACTTACGATCGGTCATAACGCAAATTTTGTCCTATGGGATATTCCGAATTATATGTACCTTCCATACCATTTTGGTGTTAACCACACAAATAGTGTATATGTGAGTGGTAAAAAAGTGTGGGGGAGAAACGAAAATGTCTGATTTTCATTTTCTTACACCAGGTCATCCTGCCGTTTTTAAAGATCAATATGTAACGAAGGTAACAGAATGCATAAAGGCATATCAAAATGGAACAAAAGCTGATTTTGGTATTATTGGTCTTCCAGCATCAAAGTCGTCAATCTCACCATCGTTCGCAGCAGACGCGCCTAAAACGATACGAAACGCATTGAACGCATATTCAACATATTCAGGGGAAAAGAATAAAGATTACGAGGGTACATCAATATTAGACTTTGGTGATGTACTTATCCATCCAACAAACCTTGAAGAAACCACTGAACGTTTATATGTAAGTGTCAAAGAAATGCTACAAACCAATTCATGTGATAAGTATATCATCCTAGGCGGCGACCACGGTGTGAGCTATCCATCGATTCGTGCCTTTCAGGAATATTACGGAAGAGTCGGTGTCATCCAATGGGATGCCCACCATGATGTACGAAATTTAGAGGATGGTGGTCGAACAAACGGTACACCTTTCCGTAGTTTACTGGAGGGTGGCTTTCTAAACGGAGAAGATCTTACCCAAATTGGAATTCGTGACTTTGCAAATGCACGTGAATATCATCAATATGTAAAAAACAAAGGAGTCACGGTTTACACAATGGATGATGTAGACCGCATTGGAATTGTTCCTATTATACAAAAAGAAATAGAACGACTATCGCAAAAGGTCGATCTTATCTATCTTTCTGTAGATATGGACGTGGTTGATCAAGCATTTGCACCAGGCTGTCCAGCGATTGGACCTGGTGGTTTGACATCAAGAGAGCTTCTTTCAAGTATAACAGCCGCCGCAGACCATCCGAAAGTAAAAGCAATGGATATTGTTGAAATTGACCCATCTAAAGATATTCGCGATATCACTAGTAGACTTGCCGCACATACAATGTTGCGTTTTATGTATACGTAAATAGTGAATACTATTAATAATAGGAGATGAGATTCACATCTCCTTTTCTCATGTAAAGAAAAGGAGGATCACTATGGAAGAACATATCATAGAAGTCCTTAAACAAATTGAAAAGGAATACGAAGTTAGAATCCTCTATGCATGTGAAGTTGGGAGCCGAACCTGGGGTGTTTCATCAGAAGTAAGTGACTATGATGTCCGGTTTATTTATATCCATAAAACGGATTGGTATCTTTCGATTGATCAAAAGCGAGATGTGCTTGAAATTCCGAAACACGAAAAAGTAAACATTCCATTAGATCCTATAGTAGACATGAGTGGTTGGGAGCTTACAAAGGCACTTCGTCTATTACGAAAATCAAATCCGGGACTTTTAGAATGGTTACATTCGAATATCATCTATACTCAGACATATTCCTTCGTCGCAAAAATGCAACAACTTGAACCCTTAATTTTTTCACCAAATGCTTGTATCTATCATTACGTCAAAATGGCAAAGGGAAATTTTAAAACCATTCGGGAGAAAGAGCCTAATATTAAAACGTATATAAATGTAATCCGCCCTCTTTTAATGGCTAAATATATACAAAAATACAATCGCATGGGCAATCTTGATATGAATAGTTTAATTAAAGAACTCTTGCCAAATGGCGTATTAAAAACAAACATTGAAAACATCATGAAATTAAAATCTACAGGTGAAAATGTAAAAAAGCAAAACTTACTAATTGATACGTTTATTGATGAACAATTCACAGATTTAAAGCATTATGTATCTAAACATAAACACAACATACCAAATCCAACACCGCAACTTAATCAACTCTTTCGAGAGACATTATCAAAAGCATGGGATAACTGAGCGCGTTTTTTGATTATACCCATTATTCAAATGTTCACTTGAATATCAAATAATTAAATTATATACTATATTCAAAAGAATACTTTAATGAGGGGATATAAATGTCTAAAAAGGATACCTGTGAAATTTATTGCTATGACGAAGAGAAGGTAAAGCGGATACAGAGTGAGTTAAAAACAGTTGATATTTTAAGTGTAGCCCAATTATTCAAAGCCATAGCGGATGAAAACAGGGCCAAAATCGCTTTTGCTTTAACTCAGGATGATGAATTATGTGTATGCGACATAGCCAATGCAGTTAGTGTTACAATTGCAAATGCTTCTCACCATCTTCGGACACTGCATAAACAGGGTGTTGTAAAATATAGAAAAGAAGGAAAGTTAGTCTTTTATTCTTTAGATGATGATCATATTAGACAATTACTAAAAATTGCCCTCGTTCATAAAGAAGAGGTGAATAATTATGTCTGAACAAGCTACAAAGACTTACCGAGTTCAAGGCTTTTCCTGAGCAGGCTGTGCAAAGACGTTCGAAACGAACGTAAAACACCTGGATGGTGTTATAGATGCTAATGTAAACTTTGCTGCTTCAAAAATAACGGTAACAGGTAATACAACAATTGAAGAACTTGAAAAGGCAGGTGCTTTTGAAAATTTAAAGCTGCGAGATGAGCATGAAAAAGCAGCACCGCATATCCCATTTTGGAAGCAAAAACAAACTATTAAAGTCTATATATCTGCCGTTTTTCTCTTATTGAGTTGGCTTTTAGCAGAAGCATATGGAGAAGGGCATATCGCTTCAACAATCGGCTATGCTGCAGCCATTATCATCGGGGGCTATACACTGTTTCAAAAGGGATTTAAAAACTTACTTCGCTTCAATTTTGACATGAATACTCTCATGACCGTAGCCATTATTGGGGCTGCCCTTATTGGAGAATGGGGTGAAGGGGCAACTGTTGTGATTTTATTTGCAATAAGCGAAGCCTTGGAACGTTATTCAATGGACAAAGCCCGAAAATCAATTGAGTCATTGATGGATATAGCACCAAGTGAAGCGTTGATCCGTCGCGGAACTGAAGAAAAGATGATTCATGTCGAGGAAATTCAAATCGGGGACATCATGATTGTGAAGCCTGGCCAAAAGATTGCGATGGATGGAATCGTAATGAAGGGTAACTCTTCCATTAATCAAGCTTCAATAACTGGTGAAAGTGTTCCAGTTAGCAAAACTATAAATGATGAGGTATTTGCAGGTACTCTGAATGAAGAAGGACTTCTTGAAGTCAAAGTAACGAAACGTGTTGAAGATACAACAATTGCAAAAATCATCCATTTGGTTGAGGAAGCACAGGCTGAACGTGCCCCTTCTCAGGCATTTGTAGATAAATTCGCGAAATACTATACACCTGCAATCATCGTATTAGCTATTTTAATAGCGGTTATTCCTCCATTGTTCTTTGAAGCAAGTTGGAACGTATGGATCTATCAAGGATTGGCTGCCCTAGTCGTAGGATGTCCATGTGCCTTAGTCGTATCTACTCCAGTTGCAGTTGTAACAGCAATCGGTAACGCTGCACGACATGGTGTACTGATTAAGGGCGGTATTTACCTTGAGGAAGCAGGTTCACTTAAAGTTATTGCATTTGACAAAACGGGTACATTAACAAAAGGAGTTCCTGCTGTTACTGAAATCGTTTCTTACGATGAAAATGACCAAAAATGGCTAACACTTACTGCTGCCATTGAAAAAGGATCCCAACATCCACTAGCTACTGCTATCCTAAAAAAAGCTGAGGGACTTCCTTATAAAGAAGTAAAGATAGAAAACTTCCAATCTATTACAGGTAGAGGTTTAAAAGCTAAAATTGGTGAAGTACTGTATTATGTTGGTAGTCCTGCTCTATTTGAAGAAGTGCACAAAGATAGTTTAAAAGAAAAACAAGAGAAGATTGTTGACATGCAAAGTCAAGGAAAAACGGTAATAATCCTAGGAACTGAGGAAAAAATTCTTTTACTCATCGCCGTAGCCGATGAATTAAGGGAATCATCAAAAGAGGTCATTCGCAACTTACATGAAGCAGGCATTAAAAAAACGATTATGCTCACCGGTGATAATCAATTAACAGCTAATGCGATTGGAAATGAAGTGGGTGTAACTGAAATTAAAGCGGATTTACTTCCTGAGGACAAACTAGCTTCTATTACAGAGCTTCAAGCCAGTTACCAAAATGTTGCGATGGTTGGAGATGGGGTAAATGATGCTCCGGCACTAGCTGCTGCGACTGTTGGTGTTGCGATGGGAGGAGCCGGAACGGACACCGCCCTTGAAACAGCTGACATTGCGTTAATGTCTGATGACCTTCGAAAATTGCCGTTTACAATTAAATTGAGTCGAAAAGCATTATGGATCATTAAGCAAAACATCACTTTTTCATTAGCAATAAAAGCTTTAGCTTTGTTATTGGTTGTCCCAGGTTGGCTCACACTTTGGATTGCCATTTTTGCTGATATGGGTGCAACACTGATTGTGACATTAAACAGCTTGCGACTATTAAAGGTTAAGGAACAGGGGTAACATCGTTATCCCTTTTCTTATGCAATTTTTTCATCAGAATCTTCTTCTGTTTTCTTGAAATGAGTATGCCTGACGTCCCAAAAATATACTCTAGGAAGACCCCAATGTTGCCAGTATTCATGAACGAGAGTTACTCCAACAAATAAAATCATTTGAAGATCCAATTGTTTCAATCAAATCACCCCTTAAAACAATATACGGGTGCCTGCGGTTGTCCAATAACCGCTATTATAACCAATCGTTCAAAAAAGAAAAAACCCGTTCCAAAAAGTCAAATCAAGGAACAGGTCAAATATGTACCGGTACGAAAATTTGTTACTTAACTATTATTTGTTTTTGCGTTTTTCGCGAGCTGCTTTCTTTCTTGCCTTTTTACTCATGCCTTGATCTGCACCAAATTCCGTGTCCATACTATTTGCTCCTGTTTGTGGCTGGTTATTTTTATTTTTGTTTTTGTTGGCCATTCGCCTTACCTCCTTTCATTTCTTGAAAATGCGCTGTATATATTTTTCCCTATATTTTACAGCATCATCTATATACTGTATAAAAAAACAGAAAAATATACAAATTTCGACAAAAAGCTGTTTTAAATCAACATTTTTAGTAAAATAATTTACATATCGTATAGAAGGGATTTTGAAAACATGACAAACTATCTTGTAATTGGTGCTGGGATTCTTGGTGCATCAACAGCCTATCATCTTGCTAAAGCAGGTGCACAAGTAACAATTGTCGACCGACAAGACCAAGGACAAGCTACTGATGCCGCCGCAGGTATTGTCTGTCCGTGGTTATCCCAACGTAGAAATAAGGCGTGGTACAATTTAGCGAAAGCAGGGGCAAAATATTACGAAACATTAATAAGTGAGCTAGAGGCATTGGGCGAGACTAACACTGGTTATAAAAAGGTTGGAGCGGTTAGTCTTCATTTAGATGAAAGCAAGCTTGATAAAATGGAAGAGAGAGCGCAATCTCGACGGGAGGATGCACCAGAAATTGGAGAAATTACACGTTTACCCTCTGCGGAAACAACAGCCCTGTTTCCACCATTGTCTGATCAATACTCAGCGGTACATGTAAGTGGTGCTGCAAGAGTAAATGGACGCGAACTCCGAAATGCCTTAATTCGTGCAGCCAAGCAATATGGTGCTTTAGAGCGAAAAGGAAGTGCATCTTTAGTTAAAGAGGGTGGCAATGTAATAGGTGTTAAAATAGAGGATGAAATTTTAACAGCAAATAAAATCATCGTAACAGCAGGTATTTGGGCTAAAGAATTACTAAAGTCACTCGAAATTGAATTTCTAGTTTCCTCACAAAAGGCCCAAATTGTCCATTTAGGTCTTGAAAATACAAACACAGACAGTTGGCCGGTTGTCATGCCACCAAATGATCAATATATTTTAGCATTTGATGGGGGAAGAGTTGTCGTGGGTGCAACCCATGAAAATGATAAAGGAATCGATTATCGAGTAACCGCAGGTGGACTTCATGAAATTTTTGATAAAGCCTTACATATTGCTCCAGGTTTATCGGAAGGAACGGTTTTAGAAACAAGAGTTGGATTTCGACCTTTCACTCCAGAATTTTTACCAGTAATTGGAGTTATGCCAAACTATGAAAACATTTTTGTTGCTAACGGTCTCGGAGCGTCTGGTTTAACTGTTGGTCCATTTTTAGGTGGTGAATTAGCCAAGCTTTCTATGGGGAAAACGCTCGAAATTGACTTGAATCTATATGATATAAAAGGGGCAATTAAACCTCATTAGTGTAATAAGTTTTCGCCAGATTCCTTAAAAGGGATTTGGCTTTTTTTAAAATTCAAGCACCCACTAATTAGAAAAAATTTCTAAAATAATACAGAAAAACTTCCAGAATAATGTTAAAATAGGCGATATTAGTATTTGATTACATAATAGGGGGATGGCAGATTGAACACAAAATTTTCACAGCCTAAGGGGTTTGGGGAAATCCTTGACCTCACCTTTAGTTTGAGCAAAAAACGGTTTCGGGACTTTTTTACGATATTACTCATTTTTATGGGACCGGTATATATACTTGAGGCGGTCATTTTATTAGCATCAGGAACAAGCTTTTTTAGAGAAGTCGGTCCTGGTGATGACTGGATTTCCCAAATCGCGAATAGCTTTGATGAAACAGTTGTTGCCGAAAATATAGGATTGGGTGGGGCATTAGGAACAATGTTTATCGCTATTCTAGGCTTGATTCTATTTCCTGTTGCCGAAGCTGCACTTCTTATGGCATTAAACCATATCCGTAAGAATGAGGAATATACAATCAGTTCGGTGATTAAGAAAGCTTTTTCGCGATTTTGGGCTATGCTTGGAAGCAATATAGTATTTGGGCTGATTGTATTTGGGTTCTTTTTTGTTTCAGTTTTAATTATAGTTCCTATTGGTATTTTCGGTGCCATTGCGTTTCCAATTATCGGGGTTCTTTTCGCGATTGTATTAGGGTTGGGCTTATTTGTTGGACTCGGTTATTTACTGACACGCTGGGGCTTTTATTTTGGTTCGGTTGTACTAGATTATGAATCTCCTGGATTATCTAGAAGTTGGCATCTTTCTAAGAAACGTGGCTGGGTTCTTTTTGGTCTATATATTGTTTTCTTCTTAATTATCAGCGCGATTAGCTTTGCAATTGAGACAACATTTAGCATCTTTTTAGGAAATAGTGTTTTACTCTCTTTAATTGTTAACTTTACAACCATTTTTACTACCTTACTTTTTGCCGTTGGGTATGGTGTAATGTACCTTGATGCAAAGGTTCGACATGATGCTGAGGATTTGGATGAAATGATTGAGGGGTTTAATGAACCAAGATAAGTGGTGATCAACTATGGGACAAATGAATGAAGCAAGGGACCGGATAGAAGAAATTCTGAATGGAAAAGAATATCGAATTTACTATGATGATTCAAGGAACGTGTTTCAGGAATGGTGGGTTCAAATAAAAAAATGGCTGGCTGACTTTATCGAAAATTTATTCCCTGCACTTGAGTCTGGGAGCGGTGCTGCTGAAGTGGTGCTAGTCCTTATTATTCTTGGAGCACTCCTGCTATTCGGTATTGCGTTCTTTTTACTAGTACGAAATAAAAGAAGAAATACAAATTTAAGTAATCATAATCCACTTCATTCAGCAGAGGAATTAAGCTGGACATATCAAAAGCATGTACAAGAGGCGTTAAAATATGAAAAAAATCAGGATTTTTCACCTGCAACTAGACATTTATTTTTGGCACTTCTCCTGTTTTTCCATGATAAAGAATGGCTAGAGGCAAAATTATGGAAAACAAATTGGGAGTATTATGATGAACTACGTAAAGTAAAACAGGCTTGGGCCGATGAATTTTATGATTTAGCATTGGTGTTCGATGAAGTTGCATATGGGGAATATGAGATTGATCAAGTAGAATTCAATCAATTTCGAGAAAAAACATTTGCTTGGCTAGAACACTCAGAAGGAGGAAAGGAGAAGCAGCATGCAAAACCGTAAAGTATGGATTACCTTAATTGGGCTCATCGCGCTCCTGCTCTTTCTATCGTATTTTATTGAATCATACAACCCAAAGGTGTATCCGCATTATGTATCTGATTCTCCTTCTCCAACCGGTGTAAAAGCGATTTATACATATTTAAACGATGAGCATAAGGTTAAAAGATGGTCACATTCACCAAACCTTCTTACCAACCAAGATGCAAATCAAGTTCTAATAATGGTGGAACCTTATTTCACTCCAGAACAGGAAGAAGTAAATGGGTATCTTGATTTTATAGAGTCTGGAAACAAAATTATTTTGTTTAAATCAAATCCACGAGGGATGTTTGATATTAAAACCCTTCCAGTAAAAACCGATTCTTTTAATGAGGAAGCAATTACTATCAAAAACAAAGAAGGGAAAGAATTTGATGCATTTTTCCAAGCCGCAAATAGAATCATTCCTAGTGAAAAAGAGATGGTACTTTTAGAAGATGACGTCGGTGTAATAGCAACAAGTCGAAAAATAGGTGAAGGTAAACTGATCACAACCATTTCACCAGAGTGGATGTTGAATGGCAATCTATCAAACTATGATCATATTCCTCTGGTATTATCATTGATTGAACATAAAGATGTCTCCGTTTATTATTTTGATGAATATGTTCACGGGGCGAAAAATGCCTCTACAGTTACAACCTTATACCCTGCTTGGTTTTTAGTGTTCCTTTTACAAGGTGGAATGATCGTTATACTATGGGTTTGGTACAAAGGTAAACGGTTTGGCCCAGTTATTGTTCCCCGCGAAGAAACGGTTCGATTTAGTGACGAAAGTATTCAAGCATTGAGCGCATGGTATTTAAGAGGACGTTACTACCATGAATCTATCAATATTCAAGCAGAATACGTAAAGCAACTTTTACAGGAGAAATGGGGAATTCCATTCCAGCGGGATTGGTCGGACCTTTCTAACAAATTGATTCAACGGTGGACTGGAAAAAATGAAAGGGAAATTAAACGATATCTTGATGACCTCACAAACATATTAAAGACTGAAAAACTATCCAAACAAGATTATTTGTTATGGTCAAATAAATTAGATGAATTACGAAAAGAGGTGGAGAAAGGATGAGACCGGAACTTGCATCCTTACTAGAGAAATACGAACAACGAATATTAGGTCAAAATATGAATCTCAGACTTTTACTCTCTGCTATTCTAGCGGGCGGTCATGTCTTGATTGAAGGTGTTCCAGGAACTGGAAAAACGCGAATGGTACGAACTCTTGCCACCTTACTTGGTGGGGATTTTAACCGAATCCAATTTACACCAGATCTTTTACCAAGCGACATTACAGGAAGTATGATCTACAACATGAAAGAAGGTCGTTTTGAAACATTACAAGGACCTGTTTTTACAAATGTCCTTTTAGCTGATGAAATTAACCGTACACCTGCTAAAACCCAAGCAGCCTTATTAGAAGCCATGGAGGAAAAACAGGTTACGATTCAAGGTGAGACATACAAGTTACCTGAAGTATTCTTTGTTGTAGCCACACAGAACCCTATTGAGTTTGAGGGAACCTACCGATTACCAGAGGCTCAACAGGACCGTTTTCTATTTAAACTTTCAATTGATTTTCCTGCTTTTAATGATGAAAAAAATGTTGTTAAACAAGTAGTAGAGCAAAAATTCTATAATGATGTAGCATCTAATGTTCTTGATTTGAACACTTTCTTGTCTATTCGCAGTGAAATAGAAAAAGTTACACTGGGTGACGGAGTTCTCGATTACATTATGCAAATTGTACGGAAAACACGGGAATCTGAAACCATTCGATTTGGAGCAAGCACAAGGGCAGCTATTTCAATTGCGAAGGCAGCTCAGGCTTGGGCATATTTGGCTGGTCGAGATTATATCACACCAGATGATGTGAAATTGGTTTCAAAGCCTGCGTTAAGGCATCGGATTCAGTTATCTCCACATGCAGAATTGGAGGGAATCACCATTGACGAAATCATTGAAGAACTTGTGGGATCGGTTCCTGTTCCTCGATAGGGGGATACTGCCTACAACTCGGTTGATTTTAGCTTTACTTTTACTTTCAATTGGATTTTTGGTGTTGACATCATTTAAGTTATCATGGGAAATCATCATTGGTCTTAATCTATTTATTCTTTTTGGAAGTTTAGTTGACTTATTTTTTTCACCAAGGAAAAAGAATTTATCTGCCATTCGCAAATTACCGCCTGAGGTGGAGAGAGGACTTACCACTCAGATTGAGGTTGAAGTTACCAACAATTCCACATATGGTCTTTCCTATCGACTAGTAGATGGAATTCCAGATTCCTTCACTAAATCATTTCCTATCAAAGGAAAGATTTCTGGTGAAACAACTTCACGAATCATTTACCAAACAGAAGCAATGGATCGCGGTGATTATCAAATCAATAAACTATATTTCCGATACAAGAGTTTACTGGGATTATGGGAAAAGCAACTCACGTTTTCCATAGAAGACCACGTAAAAGTAATTCCCAATCTCTCAGAAAGTAGGAAGTACCTTGAAAATGCACAGAAATTTCTGTTGTATGAAGGTGTGAAAATTCGCAAGCAACAAACGGGAACAGGTGAGTTTTCTAAAATCAGAAGTTATGTAGTCGGTGATGATCCGCGAACAATTAATTGGAGACAAACTGCTAAATTACATGAAGTCATGACAAATGAGTATGAACCAGAGCATGGAAAGTATATTACGATATTACTTGATTGTGGCAGAATGATGGGTGCTGAGTTAGAAAAGGGAAATCGTCTTGAAAGAGCGATTGAATCCGCTATTACCGTTGCGACTGCAGCGCTTCAAAATGGAGATTATGTATCCATGCTAGCTTTTTCAACAGATGTAAAAGTTTTTGTCCCAGCTGGAAAAGGAATCACACATCTTCAAACTATTTTACAAGCGGTTTATAATCTTAAGGTAGATGCTGTTGAATCCAATTATGGTGCTGTTCTATCATATTTAGAAACAGTCCAAAAGAAGCGCAGTCTGCTTTTAATGTTTAGCGATGTGCAAACGTTTGTTCGTGAAGAAAGTGCGTTGGTATATTTACGAAAATTACGAAAACGGCATTATTTTCTAATGATTGGTGTAGAGGATGCAACTCTAAACCAGAGGATTGATGAGAAGCCGACCACTATTCAAAAAGCGATGCTAAAAAGTATGGCACAGCAGCAAATGCTTGTAAAAAAGAGAGAAAAACAAAAATGGGAAAACCAAGGCCTCATGATGGTAGAGGCCAAAGAGGATAAGTTAGCAGTTACAGCGGTCTCCTATTATATTAATATTATGAATCGGAATTTGCTGTAGCTTCTTTTCTCATTAAAAAGAGTTTCCCAGTCAAGATGTAGAGGATTAACCCGATAACTGTAATGAATGCAACGGCGTATTTAGCTTCTAGCGATATGGTCGCAGGTGTAATAAAGCCTTCGATGATACCAGCTATGACAAATAAAGGAATTGTGCCTAGAAGTAGTTGAACAGAGCGTTTCGCTTGAATCTTTAGCTGATAACCTCTTGTGTACGGACCGGGCACGAGTAACTTGTATCCCATTAACAGACCGGCTCCACCTGCTATAAATATAGCGGTAAGCTCGATCATCCCATGTGGAACGATATATGCCCAAAAATCATACGTTTTTCCATAATGCCAAAACAAACCAGCCAAGGCCCCGACGATAATACCGTTGTAGATTAAAATATAGACTGTTAACAAGCCAAAGGTTATTCCGCTTGCGAACGCAAGGATCGCCACCTGAATATTATTCGTCATAATACTTGCTGACATGAGGGATGAATCAACTTCACCATCTTGACTACCCAAATAGTCTGGATCAACACCTTGAGCTATTTCTGCGGGTAAAATAGAAAACAGATGGAGCGGATCCTGTAGGACTGAAAAAAAGCTACCGACGGCGCCTAAAGTAAACAAAACAAAAGCAACAACGACAAATTTCCATTGTTCAAGTAAGAGTCCGATAAATTTCGTACTAAAGAAATAGCGAATTTGTTGAAAACTCGAAACCTGATCCTTATACAAAAGATTATGTGCCTTTGATACAAGACCGTTTAAATAAGGGGTAATCTCCTCATTTGGAAAATAGGTTTGACTGTAGGAAAGATGCCCGGCGCATTTTTGGTAAAGTCTATGAAACTCGTTAATTTCATTGCTGCTATTAGATTTTCTACGTTTATGTAAAGTGAATATCATTTGCTCAAGCTGCTTCCACTCATCTCGGTGCTGTTTGACAAATTGCTTCATGTTCAATGTCTAATCACCTCTTGAAATAGCAATAACCTTATTATAGTAATTTTAGAGAAAAATAGAAACTCCTAATGTAAAAAACAACCAGAAAAGGGGGGAGCTTTTTTGAATCAAGAACTGACCAAAATTAGAACACCTGAGTTTGTTTCCATCCAATTTCAGTTAGCAGGGGTAGGAAGTCGGGCCGCAGCTTTTTTACTTGATACATTGATTTTGTCAATTGCAAGTTTTCTTATTTTACTTAGCTTATTACTTATTTTACACGGGTTCTCCGATTTTTGGCTGCTAGGAGATACGTTTTTTTCTGGGCCAGTAGCTATTACCATTATATTGTTATTTTTATTAAATTGGTGTTATTTTTTTCTGCTTGAATTTTTTGCTGGAGGCAAGACCATTGGAAAAAAACTTGTTGGCATACGTGTTATTCAAGAAAACGGCCATAGTATAACATTGTTATCAAGCTTTATTCGAAACTTTCTACGCATCATTGATTCTTTACCAGCTTCCTACTTTTTAGGGATTATCATGGTCTTCTTTCACCCAAAGCATAAACGGTTGGGAGACCTTGTTGCTGGTACAATTGTTATACATGAAAGGCGAGCAAAAAGTCTAAAAAAACAAAGTCCACTTGATAAGGAAATTCAAAGACGTGGACTTAGGAAAGATTCAATTACAATCGATCAGTGGACAATTAAATCATTTGGAAACAAGGAATGGAAGCTTTTGCAAACTTATTGCAATCGATTTTTACAACTAAAAAATGATGTGAAAGACAGAAGGACAATACAAATTGCTGATATTTTGTTACCAAAGGCGGGAATTGACGTAGCAGGTAAAACACTTGAACAATTAGAAAATGAACTATTAGTCTTATATCTAATTTTACGTGACGAATGGGAATTTGAACTATAAACTCTTCAGTCAGTAGGTTTTGTAATACCCGTTAATTTGAAAAAACCTCCTACTTTAGACTGACATCCTAGTAATTACACTGTATAATAAATCTCGTAAAATAAAAAAATGTAGTACATATAGGTGATTATACCCACAAAAACTAGGATTAAGTTGAAAACAGGAGATTTAGAAAACATGGAATTTAAAAAAATTTGTATGGGCTGCATACTTACAACTCTGTTGTTCGGCTGTTCAGCGCAAACTAAGGAAGTAAAAGTGGAGAATACGGAGGTAGAAGTGGCCACAGAAGAGATCATTGCAACTACCAATAAATCCTTACCTCTCGATCATTCAGAAAAACGCTTAAACGAAATTACACATCTAATGATCCATTTTATTAGTAATGCCGGACTTAAACCTGAAGATCCATACAATGTAGATGATGTCTATTCCATATTTGAAGAATATGGTCTTTCGGTTCATTATCTAATCGATCGAGAGGGAGAAATCTATAGTCTGGTACCTGAAGATAGAGTCGCATATCATGCTGGAAAAGGGAGTTTACCTGATTTCCCTGAATACGATGATAAAATGAATCAATATTCGATCGGGATTGAGCTAATTGCGATAGGAACTAAAGAAGAGATGACAGGGATTATAGATGCAGAGACGTATAACCAAATCGACCCTGAGCTTACTGGCTACACAGATGCACAATACCAATCATTGCAGCAGTTAGTAGATAATATTTTGAAGAGAAATACATCAATTTTACGAGACAGACGCCACGTGATTGGGCACGACGAATATGCACCTGGGAGAAAAACAGACCCTGGTTCCCTATTTAACTGGACAAGAATCGGATTTTGACATTATGTATTTTACTTTAGAAAACCTCTTCTTTAAAGGACACTTCAATTTAAAGAAGAGGTTTTTATTTCGAAATAATTTGAAAATAGTATAAATATTCCTTATAATGTAAGTGTTTACACGTATCGTTTTATACTCACTAAAGGGGGAAATGAACTTGTATGTACCTTTGCTTTTATCTCAATTTTTAGATCGTGCTGTCAAACTGTATGGTGAAAAAACTGCACTAATTGATGATAACAAAAGCTTTACGTATGCTGAAGTAAACGATAGAGTGAATCAACTTTCCCGAGGATTAAGACATCTTGGTGTTGAGAAAGGGAATCGTGTTGCTTATTTAGCTCCAAATACTTCAGAAATGTTTGAGGGATTTTATGGAGTGTTTCAAATTGGCGCCATCATTGTTCCATTAAACACAAGATTGATTCCATCTGATTATGAGTACATATTAAATCATAGTGAAACGAAAATCTTGTTTGTCGACCATGAGCTAGTAGGACAAATTGAGCCGATTCGTAAAAGATTAAAAACGGTAGAAAAGATTATTGTCCATGGTGGGAAGGATAACACAGAATGGACGATTTCATATGAGGAATGGCTCGAATGCTTTAAAAAAGAACCGATTGAACGCCCTGAAATGGATGAGAAAGACATTGCAACACTTTTATATACAAGTGGAACAACTGGAAAACCAAAGGGTGTTATGCTCTCACATCGCAGTAATTACCTCCATGCCTTAACAACTATGCACCACCTTCGCGTATCAGATCGTGATATACTACTTCATGTTTTACCGATGTTTCATGTCAATGGCTGGGGCTCACCTTTTTACTACACAGCTAACGGAGCTACACAGGTTTGCTTACGAAAGGTAAAGCCTGAGGAGATTTTTAGAAAAATAGATACGTATAAAGTTACCGTTATGCATATGGCACCAACAGTTCTGAATACGTTATTACAATATACGGCATCAAATGAATTTACAAAGCAAGAACAAAATATCCGAATTGTCATCGCTGGTTCTGCACCTCCACCAGCATTTGTAAAACGAGTTGAAGAGGAGCTCGAATGGGAATTTATCCAAGTATATGGTATGACTGAGGCATCACCACTTATCACAACATCCATAATCCGAGATACACAGGATAATGTTTCGAAAGAAGAAAAGTATCGCTTAAAAGCAAAAGCTGGCTATGAATTTATAGGAGCAAAGGTACATGTTGTCAATCAATACGGGGAAGATGTAGCTCAGGATGGGAAAGAGATTGGGGAAGTAATCGTACGTAGTAATACTGTTATGGAAGGATATTTGAACAATAAAGAAGGTACGGACGAAGTGATTCGAAATGGCTATTATCACACAGGTGATATGGCGATTGTAGATGCAAATGGCAATATCGAAATAGCCGATCGTAAAAAAGATATTATTATTAGTGGTGGGGAAAACATCTCTTCCATCGAGGTTGAAAGTGCATTATACGATCATCCTGCTGTTTTAGAGGTTGCGGTTATTTCCATTCCTCATGAGAAGTGGGGAGAGACACCACAGGCAATTGTGGTCAAACGTGAAGGGCATGATGTGACCGAAGAAGAGTTAATTGCATTCTCTCGTAGTCGTCTGGCACACTTTAAGGCTCCGACAAAGGTAGTCTTTAGAAATGAACTACCCAAAACTGCGTCTGGTAAAATTCAAAAGGTTCATCTTCGGAAGGAATACTGGCAGGAAAAAGAAAAATTTATTAACTAAAAGGATGGACCCTATTCCCCAATTGGAGAATGGGGTCCTCCATTTACGCCTCAAGATTTTGTTCTGTTTTTTTATCTTTTGCAAACGTCCAATTAACCAAAAAGATACCTAGGAAAATAAGTAAGGCTCCCCCATATACAAACCATTCAACAACCTCATTTAAAATTATCCAGCCTGAGAGAACTCCAAAGAATGGAGCAAGAAACAAGAATGCAGACGTTTTACCAGGGTCACCTTTATTAATTAAGTAAAACCAAATGGCAAATTGAACGATTGAAGCCATGATTGCAAGCCATAATATGATAAATACCGATGTGGAAGTAATCGAGATTGTAGGTTCTTCAAACGTGAAGCTCATCAATAGCAGTAAGATACCACCGAATAACATTTGATAAGCTGTTAGCACCCAAATATTAAAACGAACGCCCCATTTTTTAATTAACAATGTCCCTATCGACCAGGAAATAGCCGAGCCAAGACCTAAAACTACTCCAATTTCTAATTGAAGATGAAAGCCAAGCGTAATGAAAACTCCTGTAAACCCAATGATTACCCCAGTCCAATGAAAAAAGTGATAGCGAATTCCTAGAAACAACGTGCTTAAAATGACAACAAGTAAAGGATTGCTAAATGTGAGGATAGAAGATTCACCAGCAGTGATCGTTCGTAAGCTTAAAAAGATACACCCCATCACACCAGTTGTTTGAAAAAGTCCGATGGTGAATATTCGCAACCAATCATAAAGTTGGTTCGGAAGTGTTTTTTTCCATACAAATAACGCCATGAGAATACCTGCAATTGTAAAGCGTAGACCAACGAGAAGAAGTGGCGAAACATAATCTAAACCGATTTTTCCAACCGCAAAAGAAGAGCCCATTAACGCAGTAGTGGTGACAACAAGAACACCAAATAGGAAAGGATTCATTTCATTACTCCCACTTTTTTCCTCATCATAGCATAAATTCAGGTTATACAGATACGATTTTTAGCTAAAAAACCAAATGAAAAAGGCAAGCTACAAGTGCTTACCTTTTTCAAATATCAATGAGAATTTGACAATACAAATTGAATATCCCTTCTACGCAAGAGTTGGAATTCGTACCAAGTACTGAAGTCTAAAAATTATTTTTTTCATGAAAATCGTCATTTTCACGAAAGTATAATACAACTCTGGGAATAAGCGAAATAGAATATTCAATGTATATCCCTCCACATTGATTAGTAGTGAGAGTAAAAACTCTTCACAGAATTATTATTTACAAACTACGAATTATCATGTGTACAAGGTATGTTTTAATCGGTACAATGAAAAGATAAAATAGTACATAACCTATTTGGGGAGGAAAAGATTATGGAAAAAGTAATTGTTGGAGAAGTTTTTTCTATCAGTGATGAATCAGGTGAAGATCAAGATGTTGAGGTACTCGGCGTCGTAACAATTGAAGGTACTGATTATGCTGCAGTTGGTTTTCTAGACGATTTAGAAGAAGATACCGAGGATGATATCGATGTTTTCTTTTTAAAGATTGATGAAGAGGGAGATTTTTCAGCGATTGAAAGCGATGAAGAATTTGATAAAGTTTCCGCAGCCTTTGACGAAATCTTTGATGAAGAGTTAGACGAAGAATAAAAACACCTGAACCCCACGAAACTCAGTGGGGTTCTTTACGTTCAACCCTTTGATTCTTTAAATATTCCAAAACATATAACAAAAATGTGCAATTCTATTCAATATTCCACAAAATTCATATAAAATGAACTATGGGCGAAAAACTTTACACAAATGTAAACCAAACTAAATAAAGTTTATCTTTTTGATATGAACTCAGACGGAATGATTATATTAAAGAGGAGGAAGTACTTTGAAAAAAGCATTGTTAAATGTAGATTACACAAATGATTTTGTTGCAAGTGACGGGGCATTAACTTGTGGGAAACCAGGGCAAGATATTGAAAAAGAAATTGTTCGTATCACTGAGGAATTTATCTCAAACGGTGATTATGTTGTATTTGCAATTGATCTTCATAAAGAAGGCGATGACCTACATCCTGAAACAAAGTTATTCCCACCTCACAATATAGAAGATACATCAGGAAGATTTCTATATGGGGATCTTCAAAGAGCTTTCAATGAACAACAAACAAATCCGAATGTATATTGGATGGATAAAACGAGATATTCTGCGTTTGCTGGAACAGACCTCGAGATTAAGTTGCGTGAACGTGGTATCAATGAAGTTCATATAGTGGGTGTTTGTACAGATATTTGTGTCCTCCACACGGCTGTTGATGCATATAACCGTGGATTTAAAATTGTGATCCACAGTTCAGCAGTGGCGAGCTTTAACCAAGCAGGTCATGAGTGGGCACTCGGACATTTTAAAGATTCAATCGGCGCAGAAGTTCGTTAGGTTATTTACTGGAGGTTATTTTTGATGAACAAACATTTTAACGATGACAGCATAGCATTACATACAGATTTATATCAAATAAACATGGCAGAAATTTATTGGCGGGAAGGATTACATAACCGTAGAGCAGTCTTTGAGGTAAACTTTCGGAAGCTTCCGTTTGGGAATGGATATGCAGTTTATGCTGGACTTGAGAGAATTATCCATTTTCTAGAAAACTTCTCATTCAGTGAAACGGACATCGCCTATTTAAAGGAAGAAGGATATAAAGAAGATTTTCTTAATTATCTAAAGGAACTTCGTTTTACTGGAACTTTACGTTCAATGAAGGAAGGAGAAGTCGTTTTTGCAAATGAACCTCTTCTTCGTATTGAAGGCCCCATTTGTGAAGTTGTATTATTAGAAACTCCAATCTTAAATATTATTAATTACCAAACGCTGATTGCCACAAAGGCTTCCCGTATTAAGCAGGTTGTTGGAGACCAAAATGCTATGGAATTCGGTACAAGACGAGCACAAGAAATGGATGCGGCGATTTGGGGAACAAGAGCTGCATATATCGCTGGATTTGATTCAACCTCAAATGTACGAGCAGGCAAATTATTTGGTATACCCATTTCTGGTACACATGCTCATTCATTAGTACAAGCATATCGAGATGAGTATCAAGCGTTTAAACATTATGCAAGCACACATAAAGATTGTGTTTTTCTCGTTGATACATATGATACATTGAAATCCGGTGTTCCGAATGCCATTAGAGTTGCCAAGGAAGAAGGAGACAATATTAATTTCATTGGAATACGCCTTGATAGTGGTGACTTGTCCTATTTATCAAAAGAAGCACGAAAAATGCTTGATGAAGCAGGATTTAAGGACGCAATAATTGTGGCTTCGAATGATCTTGATGAACATACGATTATCAACTTAAAATCCCAAGGGGCTAAAATCGACTCATGGGGGATCGGAACAAAGCTAATTACTGCTTATGACCAACCAGCTCTTGGTGCTGTCTACAAACTTGTGTCAATTGAAGATAAAAATGGGGATATGGTAGACACTATAAAAATAAGCGGGAACCCTGAAAAGGTTTCAACACCAGGATTAAAGCGAGTATATAGAATCATTAATAAAAATAGTCGAAAATCTGAAGGTGACTATATTACTCTTGAACACGAGGAACCACAGAATGAGAAGCGAATCAAAATGTTCCATCCGGTTCATACATTTATAAGTAAATTTGTTACGAATTTTGAAGCACGTGAATTGCAGTATACAATTTTTGATCATGGTAAACTTGTGTATGAGATTCCAACTTTACAGGAAATTCGCTCGTTTTTAAATGAAAATCTGGAATTACTATGGGATGAGTACAAGCGCCCGACGATGCCAGAGGAATATCCAGTCGACCTAAGCCAGGAATGCTGGAATAATAAAATGAAACGAATTGAAGAAGTAAAGGAAAATATCGAAGAAATGATTGGGAAAATGAACAATTAACCAGTTTGTTGCGAAAAGACCATTTTAAAATGGAGGGATCTTTCATGAGTATTCAGCAACAGATAATCAAAGAATTACATGTAAAGCCAACAATTGACCCAAAAGAAGAAATTAAACGTAGGGTAAACTTTTTAAAGGAATATGTCATAAAAAGCAAAACGAATGGATTTGTACTAGGAATAAGTGGTGGACAGGATTCTACTTTAGCAGGGAAGCTTTGTCAAATGGCTGCCATGGAACTTCGAAATGAGGGGCATGAGGCCACATTTATTGCTGTTCGTTTGCCTTATCGTGTTCAAAAGGACGAAGAGGATGCAAAAGCAGCTCTTGCATTTATCAATCCAGACCGTGCAATCACCTTTGATATTGCAACTACTGTTGATGCCTTTGTGATGGAGTACAAGAAATCGACTTCTGAAGAGATCAATGATTTTAATAAGGGAAATGTAAAGGCAAGAGAAAGAATGATTGCTCAATATGCAGTTGGTGGGATGCATAATTTATTAGTGGTAGGAACCGACCATGCCGCTGAAGCAGTCACTGGTTTCTTCACTAAATATGGGGATGGGGGAGCCGACATCCTTCCATTAACAGGGTTAACCAAACGACAAGGACGTGCCCTTTTACAGGAGCTAGGTGCAGAGGAACGTCTGTATTTAAAGGTTCCAACAGCTGATTTATTAGACGTAAAACCATTGCAGGCTGATGAAACGGAGTTAGGGATTAGCTATGAAATTCTTGACGATTATTTGGAAGGAAAAACAGTTTCAAAAGAAGATGCAGAAAAAATAGAAAAACGCTATCAAATATCCAAACATAAACGACATTTGCCAGCAAGTATGTTTGATGACTGGTGGAAATAGTTCCGAGCCTGTTTCTGAAAAATTAGAGACAGGCTTTTTTCTATATGTGGCTATTGCTCGTTGGAAACTTTTGTTAAAATAAAGGGATAAAAGAACAAAGGAGTTTATCTTTTGAAAAATCTAATGATCGTGGTTTCAAGTTTAGTCATTCTGATTTTACTTATTTCCATTTTTCAATATGAAAAATCTTTTGATGAAACACAGCCTATGCAGGAGGATATTTCAAGTCCATCTAAAAATCGAGAGAGACCTGAGTCTTTACAACCAACCATTGTGACGGATTCAATTGGTTACACACTGCAAAATAATGAATTAAAGATTACATATGACAACGGGCAGGAGTGGGTTACAGTTCCAGTAGAAGTAGAGCAACTATTTAGTGGAGAATATAACGGAAACAAAACAGAACTTATGAATGACAGCTTTATTCTAACAGATAAAAGAGCATCTTTTATCTATATAGAAGATAGTATTAAACTAATTACATCACACGACAAGGGTGTAACATGGCAGGAATCAACGATCTATCAACATGCTCCAGCCATCAGATTTCGGAAAGTGGATTTCCTCAATGAAAAATTTGGATATGTTATTGTTTCTGGGGATCGAACAATGTCTCAGGAATGGTCAGCTGCATTCATCACAAATGACGGGGGAAAAACGTGGAGAGAAACAGCGTACCCAGGTACAACCAGGCTTTTATATAATGGTGGCTTTGTCGATGAAAACACTGGCTTCTTATCATACGGAATCATTAATCCGGAAGAACCTGATTTTTATATAACGTCAGATGCTGGATTTTCATGGAATAAAGCCACATTTTCTATCCCAGAAAAATTTGCTAAGGTTTTTGTAACGGCAGAGGTTCCATTCAAAGAAGATGGTCATCTTGCTGTTCTTCTTAACCAAGGACCTAATGGAGATTATATGGGTGGAAAGGTGAAAGGGAAATTTGTTTCATTTGATCGAGGATTGTCGTGGGAGTTCACATCGGAGGTAGCATCAAATGAATAATCATAAAAAAACAATAGGATCGTTCTTTTTTGTAATCGCAATCGGATTTTTTCTTCTTCAAATTGGCTATCTTTACCTCCATTCCAAATTTCTAATTGAGTATAGTGATAATCGATTATTTTACGTGATTAATATTTTCGTTGGTATTTTGTTAAGTCTGTCATTTTGGATGGTCCTGAACATAAAAAAGAAAGTAAGGATTCTTTACTCATTTGTATTTCTGTTGTTTATTATTTTTAATGTCATCATGCTTTTTAAACATCCGATCACCCAAATCATAAGTGTTTCACCTGATTTTGAGCATATATTCATAGTAAAAGAAAATAGGGAGGAAGCACATTATTATCGAACTTATTATGGAATTTTCGCTCGCCAAAAGGAGAATCTTCCATATCAAATGAATGGTGAATATAAAATTGATTGGCTAGCACCTGATGTTGCAGCGATGACCTATAAGGCGAAAGACAATTCAATTCACCAATATATTGGTACATATGGTGACCGAGGTAGAGGTGGATCGTATTATTATGTGGGTTCTGCCATACATGGCGAATGGAAGGGTACCAATTCTAAAATATGGACTGGCACAGATGGAATTTCCATCGAACATTCTGGAAATACGGAAACCTTTAGCTGGGATCATGTTATTCAATTTGGTACTATAGCAGTTGTTTTAGTTGAAAATAAAGAAGCTAAATGGACAATTGCGTTAAATGATGATTTTAAAATAGATCCTTCTACAGGAATAGGTGTATCAGGAACGATTAGTCTGTACAAGGCATCAATGGGGGACATTGAACTTATTACGCTTCAAAGATAAGAACGCACTCCTTTGGTGCGTTCCCTGTTTATTATCGTCTTTTCTTTTTCGAATCGTCAACTGCTTTCTTTTTCACAATCCGGTCTAACTCAACCTGGACATGAATATTTCTTTCATCAATATCGATTACTTTGGAAACTTTTCCTTTTTTTCCTTTTATTTTGATTGCGTCATCAACAGATGGCACCGTTTGCACTAGTTGGGTTAATAAAAGATTTTTATTTTCAAAGTAATGAACAACATACATGCTTATCACCTCTTAGAATTAGTTATAAGAGCCCAAATATTTACGTGATAATATATGTTTAAAAAATGTTTTGGTACATAAAATTCAAAATAAATTTAGGTGGGGATGAATTTGATTATAAGAGAATACAAGAGTACTGATGAGGTAGGATGGGTTCGCTGCAGGGTGTTGTCATTTTTAGATACTGCGTATTTTGATAATGTTCTGCAGGGGAAAGAAAAATACGAAAACCCGGCAATTGAATTAGTTGCGGTTGAAAATGGGCAAGTTCTTGGATTGTTGGACATTGAGTATGAAATTGAGGAAAGAACGATTTGTTCAAGAGGTAGTGGACTTGGAGGAATGTTATGGCACATTGCTGTTCATCCCGATTTTAGGAGGGAGGGAATAGGTGCACAATTGCTCAGAGAGGCTGAACAAATAGCAAAAATAAAGAATTTAAATCGACTTGAAGCATGGACGAGAAATGACAAGTGGGTTCAAAATTGGTACGAAAAATTTGGATTTCGAAGGGTAGATTCCTATTTGCATGTTTATCTTGAAGGGAATGAAGAACTTCAGAGCAATATTCCTGACCTAATCCCAATGCATACGTTCGCCCATTATGTAGGAAAGAATCATCAAATGATAAAAGGAAAGTTTTCCCGAGTTCATGAATGTGTTTGTTATGAAAAAACGTTGTAGTTTTACATAATAATATTATGTAAACAAGCATAATGAACGTACAAATTATTCCTGTTTGTACGTTCACTTTTGATTGATAAAAGCTATATCGTTTTATTTTGATGTCATCCCACCAGAAACTACAAATTTCATTGCATCCTCAGGCTTAACGTCAATAATTTCCACTTCATCCTTGGGAATTAAAAAGGTGAAACCAGCAATTTGAAAAGTTTGCTGAATATAAACAGCGACATAGTCCTTCAATGGATCATAAAAACTTTCGACATCTTCAGTCGTAATAAAACCAATTGCTTTTACGTCTGTACCTGGTATTGTCACAAGTGCAACCTTTGAAAATGACTTCTTTTCACCAAGAAAGGAATTGAATGTATCCTTAATAACAGAGTATAGAGTTTTAATTAACGGAATTCTTTCTAACAATCTGTCAATCAAACGGAAAATAGCTCCCGCAAATACTTTCGTTGATAACCAGCCTAGAATCGTAATGACGACAAACGTGAGTACTAATCCAATTCCGGGGATATAATCCTCTCTCAAATACGGCTTCAGGAAATTCCCTAAAATCCCATCTAAAAACAAAAAGACTTTAAAAACTACATACACAACTAAAATAATCGGAACAATTGTCAAAATTCCATTAATAAAATTTCGTAAGATGCTTTTCATTTATATTTCTCCTTAAATCCCTTTTGTGTTGCTTAAAGATTTTACACCATGGTCAAACCAGAATACAAATGTCCATAGTTCTATTTTTAGGCGTTTTTAAAGGGCAAACTTTGGATTAGCTTGCCCTATTATCAACTAATTTTATTCGATTCGGTTCAGGCAATAAAAGATTCATAATGGCTGCTGCCAGAACAATTAAGATTGATATATAAAGAGATAACTCATAATTACCATGATTACTATATAATAGTCCTGGAATATAGGCACCTAATGCCGATCCAATTTGATGGCTAAGAGATAAACACCCCACAATAAATCCAATTGAATAGTTTTTAAAATATTGAGTTAACAATAATTGAGTGGGTGCAACAGTAGCAAAATCAACGAATCCAAAAATAGCTGCAAATATTAACAATAACACAGTGTTGTGAGAGTAAACTAGAATACCTATTGATAAAGCACGTGTAAAATAAATAAAAACTAATAGTTTACGGCTACTCCAATAATCAATGATAACACCAGAAAGCAAGATTCCAACAATATTACAAGCAGCTAAAATACTTACTGCTGTGCCTGTTACAGTTGCCGAAAAGCCATGGTGGTGGGATAAAGGAATTAGGTGTGTATCCATCAAACCCGTTGTCGTAAATCCACAGACAGCAAAAGGTAACATTAAAAACCAGAATTGGCGCATTTTAAACAGAACTTTAAGTGAGACAGATTTCTTTACAGGTTCAGTCTCAGATTCTTCTTTCTCATTGATTTTTCCGCCCAAAGGCTCCATTTCTTTTTCATCGGGATGGTTGCGTAAAAAGAAGAATACGACAGGGAATACGATGACGATTAACAGAGCACCTAAAATAAAGATTGTGGTCCTCCAATCAAACCAAAGAATTAACATAAGAGAGCCAGGAACAAGGAGCATTTGTCCAAATCCAAAGCCAGCTTCCATAATCCCTAACGCTAGACCACGTTTTTTATTAAACCAATTCATAATAAGAACTGTGCCAGCTACGTTCGATGCACCGCCAACACCCACTGATACTAGCGAATAAAGTACGAATAATTGCCAAGGCTGCGTAACAAAAGTGATGAAAAAGAAGCTGATTCCTACAATAAACGTACTAATAGATAAAATAAGGCGCGCACCATATCTGTCTATGAATCTCCCAATAAAAGGTTGTGATAGACCATAAATGACAAAACTTATGGTTGAAATGAGAGAAGTTGTCGCCCTGTCCATATGTAAGTCCTGCTCCCAAGGCTCAACAAACGCTCCGAATGCTAATCTTCCTCCTTGAACTGCTAAAAATGCGAGGAATGTCACAAATACAATCATCCACGCATAATGAAATTTTCCCTTCATCTTGATCTCCTTCGTCTGATGTAAAAGTATAGGGACAATGTTTAAGATTCTATTTGCCCTTGATAATATTAATGTTATACTATCAAATTTTTATCAGACTTTTCAATTCTTTTTTAATAGTCTTAAAGCTATCCGTTGTAAAAGCCCTTCCTTTCCAAAAACAAACACATATTTTAGTAATATAATTTGTACTAAAAAGGAGGGGAGAGTGATGAGAGACAGAAGAGGATTACGTTTTTGTATGCCTGGCTATAGATGGTGTGGTCCAGGCTGTGGTGGCTCTGGTCCACCGACGAATCAGGTAGATTCATGTTGTATGAGACATGACCTATGCTATCGACGATATGGCCCGTCACGGGAATGTGACCTAGCATTTATGGAGTGTTTACAAAAACAAAGAAACCAATATACAAAAGAGGGAAGAGATGCAGCATTATTTTATCGTGTAATTAGATTTCGAAATATATTTAGGCAATAAAAAAGGGTGCCAATCAAATCCTATAAAAATAGGGATTGGCACTTTTTTCTAGATTAGGCAGTTCCAAGAGTAACGCCGATTTTTTTCAAATATTGACGATATGCAATACTCATACGATCAGATTTTAAGGAAAGCTCAACCTGTAGATCTAATGGAAGATCTTCCGGCTTTTGATTTTCAACAATGGGCTTGTCCTGTGCAAAAATCATATCCTGGAACTTAACCGTTTCTTCATCAGTTGTTCCCGTGTCATAGTTAAAGGAAATAATACCATGTGCAATTGATTTTCCTTCTGTTACAGGTTGAATCATTAGCACAATTGACATTTTATTATCATTATCAGGGTCTCTCTTCGTAAATTGAACAACAAGAGGATTGAATATTTCATACGTATAATAAACATCCTTAGCCACCCCAGTTCCATCTGGATCTGGTTGGAAGATCGCAATCTCATCAGAATAGATAGTCTCTTCATCTTGGTGAACATTATAATCACCAATTACAGGTTTCTCTTGAACACCTAGAAACCCTTCATGAACAAATGCCAGATGACCAACATCAAGGAAGTTCTCTACAACCCTTGGTGGGTTCGCCTTGATTTCGGTTTGCCCCCATAACACATTATGGTAACTTTCATCAAGGAATGGACGATAAGTAAACATTTTTGGATTATTATTATTTAAATTCACCCATACATAGCCATATTCTTCACGGCAAGAATACTTAATTGCCTTCGCTTTTAATGGAATCTTTCTTCCTTCAGGTAATTGAGGAATCTTTGTACAATCTCCTTTAGAGTTATATTCCCAACCATGGTATGGACAAACGAGCTGTCCGTCTTTTACACATCCTAATGAAAGAGCAGCACCACGGTGTATACAAAGGTCTTTAAAAGCATGAACACCTTCTTCTGTTCTAAATAAAACAATTCTTTCACCTAACACGATCACTTGTTGTGGTTCTTCTTTAATATCAACAGCTTTTGCTGCAACTACCCATTGATCTCTTAATACTTGGTCTTCAACTAACATGACCAATCCTCCTTAATTTGTGTATTCCCTCATTACATTTTATATAGGGAAAGGATTGAAGTCAACAAAAACCGAACATTAATAAAATAATAAAATAAAATATTCGTATTTAGTATTTACATTTTTAAAAACCTTTTTTATAATGCAAATATGTTATACAACATGTGAATAGTGGTATCACCTAAATTTATGCTTGTATTGCATGGTCGTAGGAGTTTTTACTCTAAAACAAAATTATTTAAGATTACTAATTTCATAAAATGGGGGAAGAAAAGTGGACCAAAATTCACAAAATCCGAACTTAGCCGTCGGAGTCAATGACAAAATTAGTGTTGGGAAATCACTGTTACTAGGTTTTCAACACGTTCTAGCAATGGATCTATACATTGCTCCAATTATTATTGCAGGCCTTCTAGCATTGAACACAATGAATACAACATACTTTATTCAAATGTGTTTTCTTGCAGCTGGTATTGCCACACTTATTCAAACAATTGGTGGTTTAAAGTTACCTGTTGTTCAAGGTCCATCATATGTTCCAATTGGTGCCCTTGCAGCGATCGGTGGAAAGTTGGGGCTAGGAGCTGTATTCGGAAGTTTAATACCAGGGGCTTTATTAATTGCCATTCTAGGTTACCCACTAAAAGTCTTTGCAAAAACAGTGAGAAAAATTATTCCTCCACTAGTAGGGGGTACTGTAATTGTCATAGTTGGAATTTCATTAATGCCGAGTGCATTTAATAGCATTTACACTTCTCCAGGAAATGTGGGACATAATGTGATTGTCGCCGCTGTTTCAGCAGGAGTTTTATTGGTGTTTATGTTACTTGGTCGGAAAAAATCGGGGTATGGAACATTTTTCCGTTTAGTATCCGTTATTTTGGCGATTCTAGTCGGAACTATCACAGCGTCATTCTTTGGGACTGTAGATTTTTCAGTTGTTAAGGAAGCAAAGTGGATTTCATTACCAAGCTTCTTCCCATTTGGACAACCTATTTTTGATCTTCAAGCGATATTAACAATGGTATTTATCTATATGATTATTTTGATTGAAACAACTGGGACTTGGTTTGTTGTATCAACAGTAACAGGTGAAGAGTTAGATGACCAACGTTTGAATCGAGGGTCTGTAGGCGAAGGGATTGGCTGTTTTGTAGGTTCTTTAGTTGGTGGAACACCAGTAACAGGTTATTCGTCTAATGCTGGTATAATTGCAATTACTGGTGTTGCTAGCCGTATGGCAATCATTGCGGCAGGGGTTATTTTAATTTTCTTAGGGCTTATACCGAAGCTTTCTGCAATTATTACTTGTATTCCTCAGCCTGTTATCCAAGGTATTTTTGGAGTAGTTTGTGTGGCAATCGTAATGAACGGTTTAAAGGTAATTCAACATGTTACGATTGATGACCGTAATATGATTGTAATCGGCGTTCCTATTCTTTTAACGGTTGGAACAATTGTATTACCAAAAGAGATTCTTTACAGTGTTCCTGATTTTGCAAACTATATTCTTTCTTCTGGTACAGCTGTTGGTGCAATCGCGGTATTGATCCTCAATTTGCTCATTCCTGAGGAAAGGAAGAAAAAGATTAAAACTGAATCCTTATCATAGTCGTAAAAGCCATCTAGTAAAAGCTAGGTGGCTTTTTCTAATTTAAATAGGCTGTTTTCACAAAAACTTTGTTGTTTTTGACACATTTGTTTTAACCAATACCAACAATCTTTTAGAAAAAAGCCTTTTAAAAAAACCTCCATTTCATCTTAGAAATGGAGAGTTTTAAAAAGAATATTTATTTTATGCGGTTACTGCTTCTGAGGATTCTTCTAATTCACTAGCAGGACCAAAGAATTCGAAGTGAATATTTTCAGATACAACTCCCCATTCTTTTAATGAGCGATACATCATTTTCATAAATGGTTCCGGTCCACAGAAGTAGAAGTCTGCTTCTGTTGTTCCAACAGTTGCTTTTAACCAATCAAGGTCAACGAATCCTTCCTTATCATAGTTCATGTCTTGACGATCTTGGTCAGAAGGGGCAGAATAAGCAACGAAATTCTTCACATTCTCATTTTTTGATGCAAGTTCTGCAACCTCATCTTTTAATGCGTGAACCTCACTATTAAGTGCACCATGAATAAACATAACCTCACGTTCAGGCTGTTGCTCTACAATTGTATTTAACATACTGACCATTGGTGTTAATCCAACACCACCACTTAATAAAATTGCAGGTGATTCTTTTGCTTGAAGAACGAAATCACCAGCTGGAGCACTTACTGTGATCACATCGCCTTTGTTAATTTCCTGGTGTAAGTAATTTGAAACAACACCATGTTCTTCACGTTTGACACTAATTCTGTAATAGTCTTTACCCGGTGCGTCTGAAAGGCTATAGTGGCGGATATGTGTATATTCATCACCTTCAGGCTGAACTTTAACAGTTAAGTATTGACCGGCTTGATAAGATGCAATTTCTTTTCCATCCTCAGGCTTTAAATAGAAGGAAGTAATAACTTCACTTTCTTTCACTTTACGGTCTACAACAAAGTTTTTGAAACCTTCCCAACCTCCAGGCTGTTTCTTTGCTTCTTTATACATTTCTTTTTCCACTCCGATGAACGCATCTGCAATTGCTCCATAAGCTTCAGCCCAAGCGTTGATGTTTTCATCTGTTGCGGCATCGCCTAATACTTCTTTAATTGCACCAAGTAGGTTTTCACCGACGATTGGATAATGTTCAGGTTGGATACCTAACGCGCGGTGTTTTTGTGCAATTTGTTTAACAACAGGAAGAATAGCTCCTAAGTTATCAATATGAGCAGCTGCAGCATAAACTGCGTTTGCTAAAGCTGTTTGCTGACGGCCTTGTCTTTGATTGGCATGGTTGAAAATATTTAATAATTCTGGGTTATTTTTAAACATACGCTTATAAAAATGAGTTGTAATATCTTTACCGTATTTTTCAAGTACTGGAACTGTGCTTTTTACGATTTCAATTGTTTGTTGAGTTAGCATGATATGACGTCCTTTCAAAACAAATATTTAAAATACATGTTTATAATATAACGACAGTGCAAATAAAAGATACCTTTTTAATACATCTTTTAAAAAGTTGTCACATTTACAGTGAAAACAGGACTTTCGTGCTATACTTATTAAGAACTCATCAATATAAGGAGTTTTTTAAATGAAGTTAACTAATTATACGGATTATTCGTTACGCGTTTTAATGTATTTGGCAATGAAAAATGAAGAAGAATTGTGTACAATTCAAGAAATCGCAGAAGCTTATAATATATCAAAAAACCATTTAATGAAAATCATTCATCATCTAGGAAAACTAGGGTACATCAAAACCATTCGTGGACGGAATGGGGGCTTTAGGCTTGCGAAGCATCCAAAAGATATTAATATTGGGGAAGTCGTTTCGAATACAGAGGACGACTTCAATATCGTGGACTGCTTTAAAGAGGGAGGGGGCTACTGCTCCATTTCACCATCTTGTAAACTAAAACATGCTTTAAATGAAGCATTACAGGCATTCATAAATGTATTAAATGGCTATACGTTAGAAGATTTAGTGACGAATAAATCAGACTTGCTCAATTTATTTCACATTCAGGATCAGAAATAAAGAAATTCCATGTCCACAAAGAGGTCTAAGTAGAACTCTCCAACAGGAACCAATAGTAGTCGTTTTACATACATTTAAGTAGACGAAGTAATTAGAAAATTGGTTTTTAAAGGAGAAGGAGAGAGATGATAAATCAGACGTCTGGTTTTTACTGCCCTTATTGTCACGGATACTTAGAACCACGGAACATGTATGATGAATATTACTATCACCAGTACGTACAACAGTACCCAACACCTTACTATGGCTGGGATTGGAATCGAAATCCCGATACGATTTTAGGAAAAGCTACTTGGACATGGGGAGGAACACCAACAAAATGTGAAATGGGTTGGTCCTATGACAACAACATGACTGTAGCGGTAGGAGAAAATAGTCCATTTAAATGTGGTCAGCGTTTACGAATCCGAAATGTTTCTTTTGTTCCGAATCAAGACGTAATCGTAACAGTAGTTGATCAGGTGAAGAAATATCCAGCAAATCGAATTAACCTTCACCGCAAAGCATTTGAAGCATTGGGTGCATCACCAAGTGTTGGCGTCTTAAATGTAGAAATTACACCCCTCGACTAATATTGACTAAAGGAGAACAATAACCATTGTCCTCCTTTTTCAATTTATTACTCTACATCCGTTTTATTGATGGGTTTGCGATGATTTTCCTCATCATTTTCCTCAAGAAGATGCTCTGAATGCAAGGCATCATAAGCAGGGTTTGTAATATAAAGAACCTGGTTCTTTACATGTTCATCTTTCTTCATAGATTTCCATCCTTTCCCATATGTTATTTTATTAATATGGCTTTTTGGAGTTCATTTTACACATTCTAATCACATAAAAAAGCCATCTCGAAAGATGGCTAAATTTTATTAAACTGTACTATTTTATACCGGTGTGTTTAATAGTTCGTTAAGATGTTTGTCAATCTGGTCAAAGTAATCCGGTCCTTCTACACCAAATAAGGCAAAATGACCGCAAATACTTTTGATTAATCGAAGTTCACTGTTCGGAATCATTTTTTGTTCGTCCTCACAGTCTCGTGGAGGGAAGAACATGTCCTCATCTACCGGCATAACAAAGGTTTTTGCTTTGATTCTTCCAAGTGCCTCTTCTAGATTTCCGTTTGTCATTCGACTTACATCCCCACGTTGCCATTTCCATGCCATCGTTAGCAACGCATTTGGGTCCATAGCCGCAAAAAGTGGCTGTAAAAAGTCGTTAACAAATTCGTTAACCGAATTGACTCCAAATAGGCGCCATTTTTCTTGTTTATAAAATTCTGTGCTAAGCCCCATAACAGCCCATATTTTTGCATGTCTATTTAATCCTTCGACTACATCCGTACAAGACTGATAGTTTCCGTTATTCCAGCCTGGATCTGAAGTGATGGATTCTATTAAAGTTTCTGTAAAGATGAAATCGTGTGTCGTATTTTTAGCAGTTCCAGCAATTGGTGCAGCACGTTTGACCATATCCGGATATCTCACAGCCCATTCATATGTCTGTTGGGCTCCCATCGAACCACCAACAACTAACGCAATTTCTTGAATACCGTATTTTTCAGTTAGGAATTGATGCTGAGCACGCACATCATCACTAATTCTAACCTTCGGGAAGTTTTCCATACTAATCGGAGCAGGACTGTTATGTGGGGAACTTGATAGTCCATTTCCAATTTGGTTGATAATTACAATAAAGGATTTACTAGGATCTAGTGCTCTTCCTTCGCCTATATATGGCTCATAGGCCTTGTTTGTACCGGAAAACCAAGTAGGGACGACAATTACATTATCCTTCGCATCGTTTAGTTCACCGAATGTCGCATAGGCAAGTTGACAGTTTGGAATCATTCCACCATCTTCTAGCGTAAAATCCCCTAAATTATGAAGTTCATAAGGACCGTGGAATTCTTGGCTATAAAATGAATTCTCAATCAAAGTGGGAACCACCTTTCTTTTTTGATTCTACTAATACAATATATATAAAAGAAATCTATGCTTAAGAACTACTAGGTGGACAAACTTTTTAATAATCTTAAATATTTTTTTGAAAAGTAAGCACATTTTCGTTTCCCCTTCATATACTACTTATTGTGTGAGAAAACTGTTAGAAGGGAAGTACGGAAGATGAGCAACGAGATTAAAACACCTGTTTCAAATGATTACAAAGACAAAGAGGGCTACAAAGTTATCGAAGTAAACCTTAACAATCCAACAGAAAATTTATTTGCTGTTGTTACTCCTATAAAGATGCAGTGATGTACTCTAAATACTATCTTTTCGTACGTATTCTACATAGAAAAGATGGTATTTTTTATTTTGCTTATAAAAGGCAATAAAGTACAATAAAGGAAACGTACTAAGGGAGTATGATATGAACAAATTAAATGAACTTGTTGACTTATTTGAAACTAATAGAAATGAAGAAAATGCAGAACCAATGAAGAAATATATGAAAAACCTTTTCCCATTCCTTGGAATAAAAACACCGTTAAGAAGACAATTAATGCGTGACTTTTATAAAGAAACAGGTATTTTACAGCAAGAAATTAATCTCGAGCTTGTCAAGCAATTGTGGATGAAAGAAGAACGCGAATATCAATATGCAGCTTTAGACTATTTAGTCAGGTCTATAAAGAAAATAAATTACAGCCATTTGCTATTTATAGAGAATCTCATTATCACAAAATCTTGGTGGGATACGGTCGATGTTCTTGCCCCACATCTTATTGGAAAAATCGCTAAAGATACACCCAGCATAATTGAGGAAAAAATTGAAATATGGGCATTTAGTGACAACATATGGCTAAAACGTTCATCGGTATTATTTCAATTAAAATATAAACTAGAAACAAATGAAACATACCTATACAAATACATAAGAGCCAATGCAGATAGTAAGGAATTTTTCATTCAAAAGGCAATCGGTTGGGCATTAAGTGAATACTCAAAGACGAACCCAGATTCAGTTCGTGAATTTATAAATGAAACAACATTGGCGAAGTTGAGCATTAGAGAGGGGAGTAAATATATTTAAGGGATGGTAATCAAATACCTTTACATTTTTGTCCGAACATACTATGCTTATAGAAAGAATATTCGCAAACTACTAGGGGTGCCCGATTGGGCTGAGAGAAAAACGACGTTTTTTAACCCTTTGGACCTGATCCGGGTAATACCGGCGGAGGAAAGTAGAGTGGAAAACTTCCATTTTTTCTTGCTACCTAAGCCAGGTCCATTTATGTGGGTCTGGCTTTTTTGCGTATTTCTTATCTTACCATATTAGGAGGCTACTAGAATGAAGTTACAAAATCAGGTTGTTCTCGTTACCGGTGGTGCACGTGGACTGGGAATGGAAATTGTAAAAGGATTTGCAAATGAAGGAGCGAAAGTGGTTATCAATTACTTCAAAAGTGAAGCCAAAGCTCATTCTCTAAAAGAAGAAATTGGTGAAAACGCGCTTGCGATTCAAGCAGATGTGAGAAATCGTGAGCAGGTAGAGAACTTGTTTATTGAAGCGAAAAAGCATTTTGATCAACCTATAACAACAGTTGTTAATAACGCTTTAATTAATTTCCGTTTTGACCCCATTGCAAGAAAAAACGCAGAAGATATTTCTTGGGAGGATTATCACACACAGCTTGAAGGTGCAATACGAGGAGCTTTACATACGACTCAGGCTGCGGTTACTGACATGAAGGAATTAGGCTTTGGTCGAATTGTGACAATTGGTACAAATCTCTTTCAAAATCCTGTCGTTGCTTATCACGATTACAACACCAGTAAGGCAGCACTTTTAGGATTTACTCGGAACATGGCAAAAGACCTTGGTGTATATGGCATTAACGTAAACATGATATCAGGAGGTTTACTTCAAACAACAGATGCAAGTTCAGCAACTTCTGAAGAGGTTTTCCAATTAATTAAGAATTCTACACCCCTTCAAAAAGTCACGACACCAGAGGATGTTGCGAATGCGGTTCTTTTCTTTGCATCTTCATGGAGTAAAGGAGTAACTGGGCAGAACCTTGTCGTTGATGGTGGATTAGTAATGGACTAACATTTCAAAGGAGGATTCACAATGAATAAAACTTTAAAAATGACAATCACAGCGATGTTTGTCGCAATAGGAACAGTTACAAGCCATTTGTTTGCGATACCAATCGGATTTACAAAAGTGTTTCCAATGCAGCATTTTATTAACGTATTGTCGGCAGTCATTTTGGGCCCAGCATACGCAGTACTTCAAGCTTTTTCAGTATCTTTACTTCGAAACATGCTAGGTACGGGTTCGTTATTTGCTTTTCCAGGAAGTATGATTGGAGCCTTTTTAGCAGCCTATTTATATTCAAAAACAAAGAAAGTTTCTATGGCAATGACCGGTGAAATCGTCGGAACCGGACTATTGGGCGCGATGGCTTGTTATCCAATCGCCACACTCATTCTTGGTCAAGATGCTGCGCTTTTTGGATTCGTACCATCGTTTATTTTTAGCTCAATTGCAGGTTCTATCTTTGGGTTTATTATCGTTGGCATCGTATTAAAAAACCCTGCCTTTAAAACATACCAAGAACGTAATCTTTAACATCGGAAAAAGACTAAACAGTTAGCGTTTAGTCTTTTTTAAATCATTAAACCACCTACGATATATAGAGCTGTTGCAAGTATCCCACCAATCGCTGAAACTTTTAATTTGTATTGAGCATAGTCAACTAGGTCCAAATCTAAAATCGATGCTGTTGTAATGGTTGTATCACCAAGAGGGGAAGTCAACGCCCCAAATGCTCCACTCGCAAAAACAGCTCCAACGGTTAATGGGATCGAGGCACCTGTCGACAAAGCTAGCGCAATCCCAAGCGGCATAAATAAACCCCATGTTCCCCAAGAGGATCCAATAAAATAGCCAACAACAGAGCCGATTATAAAAATCGTTGCAGGAGTTAAAAAGCCGGGTAGAAATGAACCTAAGGTTGAACTAATAAATACAGAAAAACCGAGTTCTTCAGCTGATAAAGTTAGGGCCCATATTAGGATAAGGAGGCTAATCGCCTGCATCATTTGATTCCCGCCATCGTAAAAATGATACATAATTTCATGTAATTTCTGTTTTCGAATCACATAAAAGACAAATGTAAAAATGAGGGTGATGAAGACAGCTAACAGCATCACAAAAGTAGCATCAGCCATCGAAAATGCCTCAAAAACCGTTTCGGCTCCGAGTGATTTACCATCCTCCCATAATAGATAAAGCGATAATCCTAATAATAGAAATACTGGAACTATTAAATTCCAAGGCTGAGCTTTTACAAGCGATAACTCTTTTTTTATCCCCATACGGTGAAATTCGTGCTCATTTTCTTCTTGGTCCTGATTTTTATCAGAATTGGACTTTGTTTTGGATGGCCATAATGTTTGAATGATTCCAATAAGAAGCATTGCAATTGCATAAAAATTGAAAAGGATGCTTAATAGGAAAACTTCATAAGCGGACATACCTAAGTCAAGACCTTTGATACCACCTTCAACAAGTGAAACCATAAAGCCAACAAACGCAGTAGCAACTGGTAAAAGTACGATTACCGATTCGGTGGAAATATCTAATGTCATGCCGACCTTCTGTTTTGATAGGTTCATTTTTTTGATGAGTTGTTTAATTATAGGCCCAATCATCATAATCCGAAACATTGGCATCATAAAAGTAAAAGGGAGGGTGAGCCAAATTAAACCAAGCAAGCCTCGCTCGCTTTTAATTTTTTCCCCAATCCATTCTGTAAATCCTTTAATACCTCCAGCGATATTCATCATTCCAACTAAACCACCGAACACATACAAAAAACTTACGATTTTAATATTGGTTGGATCTGATAAAGTGGTCACGATATATGTTATCGATTGCTGCGTTCCAGCTAATAAATCAGATGTAACAAGAATCGCACCAACTAATAATCCTAAAATAAGTCCAGGTAAAATATCCTTTAACCAAATCGCCATACCGATTACAATTAAAAAAGGAATTAGAGAGAGCCATGAATATTCCAAACCAATATCCTCCAATATATAAAAATGTTCATTTGGTTAGTATGACCAATTTTGGATGGGAGTATTTTGAATGCGTTAGTCTCTCTAATGATATAGAAATAATCTAACATTTTCATTTTCATCTATTGTTCCAAGTAAAATTTCATTAAGTGTTATATTCTTAATGGTTGCTTGGAGTTTTTGCAATAGCCAATCTTCGTTTTTTCCAATTTCGTTTAATACATTTTGATCGATCTTTTTCTCCTTAATAATGGTCTTAGGATATTGAAATGGTTGAATAGGGGCATTAAAGGAATTCGGAGTTAACGGTTGGTGTTCACTTTTTAAAAAAATCGATACAGATCCGCCAGGCTCCCAAGAAGCTAAAGCAACCTTCTGAATATCTTCTATTTTATCCATCCTTAATTCTGATAAAAGAACATCGATTGAAATCCTAGCTTTGTTCAAATTTTTATAAAGCACCTTCCCGTTTTCAATTAGTGGAATCGGTGCAGGAATAAACAACTTTCTTATCCTATTTGACCGTAGACTTAATAAAATACCAATCAAATAAAGAATCAAGATAACGGTCATCGTAATCATCGACCCTTTTAAACCTAACCCCTCATCTGATAATGGATGAGCAATTATATTTCCAATTAGTAACACAATCACAAAGTCGAGCAGACCGACCTGTGAAATCGTTCGTTGCCCCATCATTCTAGCTACTACGATAAAAAACACGAAGCCGACAATTGCTCTAAGAATCCATTCAACAGCAGTGAGATGGTCTTGCGAGGCAAAAAAATGCATAAATACTCCACCTTAACCTAAATTTTCCTAATTAGTTTTTACCTATTTCATGATTACTATTAAAATTTGCAACCAAGTAAAAAACACTTTCTTTTCAAATAGAAAGTGTTTTTATGCTTTAAAATAATCCTACTAATTGTTGAATAGCTAAAATAACGAATAAAACCAAACATGCAGATAATACAATATTGGACAGTAAACGATTACTATACTCTTTTCCAATGCGTTTGGAATTCAGCAACCACAATAAACTTATCGATAAAAATGGCATAAACAAAGCTCCAAGTGCACCATATAAAATAATTAATTCAACAGGTTTACCAAAGAATAAAAGGAGCATAGGAGGGAAGGTTAGCCACGCTAAAAATGCACGGTATGCCGGATCTTTTTCAGTAACTGAGCGATGGTGTTCCTTTTTCATAATGCGTACAAAGTCTGCAAATAGATAAGGAACGCCATTCCAGACTCCTAATAAAGAAGAAAATGCTGCAGACCAAAAACCAATTAAAAATAGCCAAGTAAAAACACTTCCGAATTTGTCACCAATCATCTCTGATAATTGATATAACCCTTGTTCGCCTTGTATTTCAATTCCAGTTCCATAAAGGAACTGACTTCCTACTATTAAAAGAGAAAGAGTGAACAATGCAGTCATAAAATATGCTGCCTTTGAATCCAATCTCATCATTGGAATCCAGTCTTTCCCTTTCCACCCTTTTTCTTTTAACCAATAGCCATAGGATGCCATCGTTATGGTACCACCTACACCACCGATAAGACCTAGAGCAAGCATAAAAGAGCCTTTTGGAATAGTTGGAACAAAACCTTTAAAAAGGTCACCAATAGTAGGTAAGAATAATACTGCAGAACCAATTACTGTAACAAACATTAATCCTATTAGAACCATCATTACTTTTTCAAATAGGAGATAACGACCACTCCATATGAGAAGAAACCCTACAATTGCATGAATTACGGCCCAAACCCAAAAGGGGAGAACAGGAACCATCGCAGTCATCGCCATAGCACAAGCAGATGTTGCGGCTGCTCCGTACACAAATCCCCAAATAACAGAATAAATTCCGAAATAACCAGTAGCCCATTTTCCCATTTGCTGCCAGCCTTCAATGATCGTTTTTCCTGTAGCAAGATGCAAACGACCTACACCTTCATTTAAGAAATATTTAAAAATAGAACCAAGAATAATTGCCCAAACGAATACAAGTCCAAAGCCTGCCCCCGCAACTAATGCTGCGACAAGGTCACCTGTTCCGACCCCCGTTGCTGCAGCGACAAAACCCGGACCAATCATCGCGAGTTTCTTTTTATAACTCGTTGGTGCCTGTATTGGCGTATGTAGATTTGACATAAAGTAACCCCTTTCATGATGAAATAAAAATATATTTCAAAATTATATCACAATTTAAATAAATACTCTTGGTCAAATAGTCTGAATTTTTTCTCGAACTTCAGTCGAGCAACATTGTTTGTTTCTTTACTTACAATTGATAAGATAGTAATGAAACAAAATGGAAGAGAGGTCATACACATGACAAATATAAATATTCCTGTCTCGGTTCTTAACCTTGCTCCAATTCGTAAAGGACAGAATCAGAAAGACGCAATTGATGCTATGGTTAACTTAGCTCAAACTACTGAAAAAATGGGATACACACGATATTGGATTGCCGAACATCACAATTCACCAACATTAGTCAGTTCTGCTACGTCCATTTTAATTAAGCATACTTTAGAGCACACAGAAAAAATCAGAGTTGGTTCCGGTGGGGTTATGCTTCCTAACCATTCACCACTAGTTGTAGCTGAACAGTTCGGAACAATGGCCACCATTTATCCAAACCGTCTTGATCTAGGTCTGGGAAGAGCACCAGGAACCGATATGATGACAGCAAGTGCATTAAGACGTTCAAATAATGATTCTGTTTACACTTTTCCTAATGATGTAAATGCTTTACTCACCTACTTTGGACCGATGGAACGACAAGGGTATGTAAAAGCTTATCCTGGAGTAGATACAAATGTACCAATCTATATTCTAGGTTCTTCAACGGATTCCGCTTATTTGGCCGCGAAATTAGGGCTTCCGTATGTATTTGCATCACATTTTGCACCTAGATATATGGAAGAGGCGATTTCCATTTATCGCAAACGTTTTGAACCATCCGAATATTTAAGCTCACCATACATGATGGTTTGCCTCAATGTAGTTGCAACAGAAACTGATGAAGAGGCTAAACGAGAAATCACAACCATGCAGCAATTTTTCTTAAACGTTGTACGTGGTTCACAAAACCCATTACAACCACCAGTTGACAACATGGATGAGCTATGGAACGTACATGAAAAAGAAATGGCAAAATCCATGTCTAGTGTCACATTATTAGGAAGCAAAGATTCCATACGGAAGCAATTAACCAGCTTCCAGGAAAAATATAATGTCGATGAGCTCATGGCTGTTTCTTACATCTATGATCAGGATAAACAAAAGCGTTCATATGAGATCTTAAAAGAAGTTGTCGATGGAAAGTGAGTTTTGATGTGCATTTTACTAATTGTGCAGGTGAAATTTATACAAAATTGGGTGATGTGAAGCAAATTGCTTCACAATATCCCATATACTTGCTAAAATAAAGTGAAACTAAATATTGATCTATCTTCGGGGCTGGGTGAAAATCCCGACCGGCGGTGATGAGAGTAATCTCTAAGCCCGCGAGCCGAAAGGCAGGATTTGGTGCGATTCCAAAGCCGACAGTATAGTCTGGATGGGAGAAGATGGAGGTTCTGCGCGTTCAAAAATTTTACAATGATTGGACGTTTATTAAGCATGCCTTTTACATTAACTCCCTCAAGAAGCTATTCTTGGGGGTTTTTATTTGGGTATGTCTTATAAGCTGAACCTTTCTTCTTTTGAGGTGGATCGACAAAAGAGGAGAGGAAAGAAAAAATGAAGAAAATACCTTTACGTCAATTTGTGGCAATTGCAATGCTGAGTACGATTTCGTACATCCTAATGTTTTTAAACTTCCCATTGCCAACATTCCCAAGCTTTTTGAACGTCGACTTTAGCGATGTTCCTGCATTACTAGCAGCACTTATTTTTGGACCGATGGCCGGAATCCTGGTTGAATTATTCAAAAACATGATTGATTATTTCATCACCGGAAGTGAAACTGGCGTACCTGTTGGTCATATTTCAAACTTTGTAGCAGGGATTATATTCGTTCTAACAACCTACTATATTTTTAAACTATTAAAAACGAAATTAGGCTTAACAATCGGATTAATTGGCGGTACAGCGATGATGGCAATCATCATGAGTGTTCTTAACTACTATGTATTCCTACCGGCATTCAACTTTTTCTTGAATATACCAGCCATGTCAGCACCAGAAACACTCAAAATGGTGGTTTACGCCATTCTTCCTTTTAACATTCTAAAAGGATTGATCGTTGCAACAATCTTCATGTTGTTGTATGCACGTCTACATCCGTGGATTAATAAACAAGCGTCGATATAAATGATTAGATATGGCAAGCACCCGAGAGCGGGTGCTTGTTTTTGGTTTTAACAACAATTCACAAGTATAAAATTATGATCTTTTGAATGTGAAATGTCCCTGAGACTAGCTCTCGAGGACAAACCACAGCTAACTCCCTGACCAAATGTCTCTGACACGAGTTCTCAAAGACAAAAGCGAGTGAGTCCACGTTTAAAATGTCTCTGAAACTAGCTCTCGAGGAAAAACCGCAGCTAACTCACCGACCAAATGTCTCTGACACGAGTTCTCAAAGACAAAAGTAATTGAGCACTCTTTATCTTTAATATGTCTCTGAGACACTCTTTTACATACAATCTTTATTATTCATAATACATCCACCGATTTTTTCTTACAATCTGATAATTCTTATCTAGAATTCTTTGAATTCTCTTCTTCGACTCCACCACACAACACCATTCCTGAACCAAATTCGTTGTAATCCTATTTTCAGGAAACAAGAGTTTCAATTCATCAGTATTACGTGGTACTGCATCAGTAACTAATTCCTCATGTCCACAGCGTCTGCAAACACAATTTCTTCCAACAATCTCTACCGTCAAAGACCCACACTCCACACAACAAATCCCTTTTCGTAACTGCTCATAAGTATATTCCGGTAACTGACCATACGGAGACTCCTGCATGTGCATTGAAACTAATTTTTCCGCTAGCACTTTATGTTTATTATTTATTTTTGCATTAGACTTATTAAGATTTTGAAAAAAAGAGATTAGTTGAGTTGGAAGGATAATGGGTTTAAGAAGCGGTGCTTGAAATAGAGTAAAACCTGGATTTACAAAGACTACGTAAGCATCAATTTCGAGACTTTGGAGAAGTTGTCGAAGTAAGGATTCGCTGCGATGGAGTTGAATGAGTGGGTTGTTCCTTTCTATTTTAGGCATCTTGTAAAGCCGGTCTGATTCATAATAAAAATCACCCTCGTAATTGTTCACTTCAAAGAAATAGAGTACCTCAGCTGTAATCAACAGGGAATCAATTTGAAATGTAGTGTTATTAAATTGGAGCAATAAATTATTTAAAACTAAATAATCAGATCCAAGATTTTTTATGAAAGAATCAAATGACAGTTCTCCTTCATAACCCTTAATTTGATTTAAAAAATACTGTCTTTCTGCTTTGTTCAAATCCATTCGAGCATTCTGGGCTTTCATTATTTTGATGTTAATCGATTCAATTCGTTCCTTGTAAATCATATGCCACAACCTTTCTTATAGTTTCTAATCTTATACTCGTATTTCACAAGTTTCACCAGATAATGGTAAACTAGTAAAAGAATGATAAAGAGGGGATGGAAACTATGAAGAAGGTGGTCCTTGCTGGTGGTACTGGTTTTGTGGGTACCTATTTTTCAAAAAGGTTTACTGAACTTGGGTATGTAGTAAACGTGATTTCAAGAAATGCATCAAACATCACTTGGGATGATAAAGAAGGAATTATACAGGCACTCGAGGATTCCGAGATACTTATCAATCTTGCTGGGAAATCCGTCAATTGCAGATATAACGAAAAAAACAGACAAGAAATTCTCCACTCTCGAACGAAGACTACGAAAATATTAGGTGATGCCCTCAAAGAATGTAAAAACCCGCCAGAATTATGGATTAATTCTAGCACAGCAACGATCTATCGGCATGCTGAAGATAGACCAATGTCAGAAGAATCTGGGGAAATTGGTACTGGTTTTTCAGTAGATGTTGCAAAAAGATGGGAGGAAGCCTTTTTTTCTTATCAATTCCAGAGCACTAGGCAGGTTGCGCTAAGAATCTCGATTGTACTTGGAGCCGGTGGGGGTGTTATGATTCCATATAAAAACCTAGTTCGCTTTGGGCTAGGGGGAATCCAAGGACCTGGTACTCAAAAATTCAGTTGGATTCATATTGAGGATTTGTTCAATATTGTTCTTTATATTCGGGATCATCCCCATCTAACTGGGGTCTTTAACTGTTCAACCCCGAATCCTATTACAAATCGCGAGTTAATGAATAGTCTCCGAGTCGCATATAATCGAAAATTCGGATTACCTTCCCCAGCTTGGCTTCTTGAACTTGGTGCAATTTTTATTAGAACGGAAACAGAATTAATTTTAAAGAGCAGATGGGTTATTCCAGATCGACTGAGTAAGGAAGGATATATTTTTTCTTATCCAACAATCGAGGACGCACTTACACAAATAACAAAAAATAATTGAAACTATTTTCCTATAAATTCGTAAATAATAGTGTTAGAACTAAAATTGGAGGGGATTTTGTGGAAGGTAAAGGCTGTGTTAAATGCGGAAGCACAAATGCTGGTACGAAAGATGTATCGATGACTGGTTCTGGACTTACTAAAATGTTAGATATTCAAAACAATCGTTTTACTGTAGTGTATTGTAAGAATTGCGGATACTCTGAGTTCTATAACAAGAATTCTTCAACCGCATCAAATATCCTTGATTTATTCTTTGGATAATGTGATGAAAGGGGACACATACATCTTGCTGCACAAGCTCACTATACAAACTAATAATCGTGACCAAATGGTAGATGTAACAGAAAAAGTTCAAGCCATTATTGAAGAAAAGGGGATAAGAGAGGGCGCTGTGATTGTCTATTGTCCACATACAACAGCCGGGATAACGATTAATGAGAATGCGGATCCCGATGTAAAACGTGACATGATTCGCCGTTTTGATGAAGTATATCCTTGGCATCATAAACTTGACCGTCACATGGAAGGTAACACCGCAGCTCATATGAAAGCTAGTACTGTCGGCGCATCGCAACATGTTATTGTCACAAATGGACGTTTACTCCTTGGTACGTGGCAAGGAATCTATTTTTGCGAATTTGATGGTCCTCGAACTCGGACATTTTATGTGAAAATCTTGTAAATACGCGAATCCAACTGGTTCGCCTATTTCATTTAGAAAACACAATTCATTCTGCTTTTATATTAAACCCGTAGAAGCAGAAAAGTCCCCTTACTTTTGTTAAAATAATACTAAGCATTTTAGTATTCGAAATTTTAAGGAGGGGAATATAATGGATGAACGTTATCCGATTGGAGAATTCCGATTTGATGGAGATTTGACAGAAGAATTAGCAGCCGGCTGGATAAAAGAAATTGAGAATTTGCCATCTTTACTAAAAGATGCGGTGAAAGATTTAACAGATCAACAGCTCGATACACCTTATCGTAACGGTGGATGGACACTTCGCCAGGTTGTTCATCATATTGCAGATGCATCGATGAATTCATATATTCGTTTTAAGTTAGCTGTAACTGAAGGTAATCCAGTTATTAAACCATATGATGAAGCAAAATGGGCTGTACTTTCAGACTCGACTTTACCGGTAAATGCTTCAATAGCAATCATCGAAGGTGTTCACAAACGTTGGGTCACACTTTTACGAAGCTTTTCAATGGATGATTATGAATTGTCATATGTTCACCCAGAAGGTGGCGAAATGAAATTAGGCATCTTTTTAGGCTTTTCCGCTTGGCATGGAAACCATCATCTAGCACATATCACGACTTTAGTGAAAAATAAAAATTGGTAAATGGAAAAGCAATGCACGATGCATTGCTTTTTTAATGCGTTTCTTTATTAAACATCCATTTGATTAATTGCTTACCTTGTTCAAGTGACATTTCACCTTCAGCAAGTGATTTTAAGATTGATCTCCATGAAGCGATAACAACAATATTTATAGGAAGAGAAGATTCTGAAATCATTCCGTTAAAAAAAGATTCCACTTTATCTTTATTTGTTCCAGGAGATTCCTCACAAAGTAAGCGACAAATATGAACCTTCACTGCAAAATCTAATCCAATTAGCATTGCTGCTTCAATTTTTCTAAATGTATCTTCAAATAAAGATACGGCACCCTCCATTCTATCTAAAATCCTTTGTTCCATTTCAGCCCGAATAACTTCATAGAGCTTTGTTTTTGACCCAAAGTGATGATAAATAGCACCAGTAGTTACATTCGCTTTTTCAGCAAGTTCTGTGATACTTACCGCTTTGTATCCTTTTTTACTAAATTCCTCTAAAGCCACTTTTAGTATGGTATCTTTATTAGTTCCTGGTATTGGTATCCACTCTTTCATATTTTGATCATACCATATTGACAAGAATCCGTAAATGACTTACGCTTAACGTAACTAACTTACGTATTACATAAATTTATTATCCTAATAAGAAGGAGGAAAAGAAATGAAACTACTATTTTTATATCACCCTGTAAAAAACCTTAAAGAATCTCTTACATTTTACCGTGAAAATCTTGGATTCGAAGAAGCATGGAGAGAAGGGGAACATACTGCGGCCATTCATTTACCAGACACCGATATTCGCCTTATGATTGAGGATGAAGACGAAGGGCTTTCTGCAGGAGGAGTATTCCTGGTCGATAGTGTGGACGAATTTTATCATCAAAAAAAAGAGAATCTAAACTTTGTTAGAGAACCTCATGACATCCCACCAGGACGTTATGCCATTTATTTAGACAATTCTGGGAACCCTATCCGCATATTAGATTTTTCAAAAGAAAAATAGCTTCAATTTTGGCAGACAGTCAAAGGAACTGTCTGCTTTTTATTATGAAAAAGAGGAATCTGTGATTTAATTAAAGAATACTTATGGATAAAATATTTTAGGAGGGTTTTGGTTGATTTATGAAATGACAATTCAATTTCGTGTTAGTGACATATCTAAGGGACAACATTGGTACGAAACACTCCTCAATAAAAAACCTGATTTTATTCCGCATGATGGGTTTGCTGAGTGGGAACTTCTTCCTGGTTGTTGGCTTCAGATTGCTGAGGGAATTCCCTCCATCGGTTCCGGTCCATTAAGATTAGGGATAGACAATCTTGAAATAGAGCGTGATAGACTAATCAATGATTTAAAAATAGAGCCATTTGATATATATTCAAGGGAAGAGGTCCCGGTTAAATGGGCCACATTTTCAGACCCTTGGGGAAATAAAGTTGGCTTATTTGAATATCATAATCAATCAGAAAAGGAAGATCGAAAGAAAACCATTGTTGGTAAACAACAATAAAGGAGGACAATCGAATGGCAAAAGGTAAGACAAATGCCATGAGGATTTTAGATTCTAGAAAAATTGAATACAAGATTCATACATATGAAAGCAATGACGGAAAAATTGATGGAGTATCTGTCGCACAAAAGATAGGATTAGATACGAAAAAGGTTTACAAAACATTGGTTGCTCAAGGAAACAACAAAGATATTTTTGTGTTTGTCATTCCAGTTGAAGAAGAACTTGATCTAAAAAAAGCAGCAAGAGCAGCTAATGTTAAAAAAGTCGAAATGGTACCCGTAAAGGATATCCAAAAACATACCGGTTACATTAGAGGCGGTTGCTCACCAATCGGTATGAAAAAAGCATATCCTACATTGATTGATGCTCAGGCTTCGAACCTTGACAGCATTATTATTAGCGCAGGAAAAATCGGAATGCAAGTCGAACTAACAGTGGCCGATTTAACATCTGCAACAGAGGGACAAATTGTAGACATCATTAAATAATATTATTTTTCCTCGAAAGAAGAAATCGCATGATTAATTAGAAACGATTCAAGTATCTTTGTTTAAGATTATAGTAGAATGGTTACTATGGGTTGTTTGGTTTTAGTCTATATGTTAAAATGGTTGTATAATTAACTGGATACTCTAAGGGGAGTAGCTTTAACAGCAAAGTCGTCAATACAGAGATGTACTCTCTCGGCTTTGTTGGCAACTATAACGTTGTTAGCAAGACCTTACCAATAACAATGGTATAGGTCTTTTTTGCTTTTTTAAGGCCTATATCAAACGTGATATAGGCCTTTTCTCATCCAACAAAAAGGAAGGGGAGTTAATAAATGAATATCATTACAACAAAGAATTTGCCAGTATTTATCACAAAGGAACTTGAGGAGCTACATAAAAAAATTGCTCCAATCATGATGAAGACATCTAAATACATGTTTTGGTCATTTCCAATGATCATGATTTCACTTATTAATTTAGTATTTTTACTATTTTTCATGCCGTTTACCAATGAAGCTATTCCGTCACTTCTCATTTATGCGATCATTGGTGCAATTGGATTCGCCTTAGCGAAGGAAGCAAAGTTGAAGAAAAAGGAAATAGAAGCCATTTCTTCTAAATATATTATTGAAAGAATTAAAAAGAGTGATGTAGTTACAGCAGGACGTCAGCAAGACTATATAACGCGACTTAAAAACCAACCAAAGCTTGCTCTACACTACTTTATTGAATTCTTAGATGAGGAAAACAAAAGAGAAAAGCGAAATCTTTATTCCTAAGGAGTTTAAAATATATGAAACCCTCAAATCGCGAAACAATAACGCAGGAAGAAAGACCAGTTAAAAAAGCAAAGCATAAAAAGTCAATCCACCAAATTCTTTTACAGCTGCAAAGCCAGGGAGTGAATGCATCCCTTTGCAAAAAAAGAAGTAAGCTTGTTTTAGGATCGTAATAGGAAAACCTGACCCTTACAGAGTCAGGTTTTTTTCATACCTGCAAAAGACTAGACAATGAGCATAACTGACAAGTAGATGGTATACCCAACAAGTGAGTACGTATGTTTCCATACTGGATTTGCTGAATGAGTGAACGTTCTTCCAAAGTCAGCGGTGGCAAAAATGCGGGTCTTTTTTGCCGTTTCTTTAAATTTTTTTTGATTTTTAATAGAGATTCAGAGAGTGGGAGTTTTTTCTTTTTAAACAGTTTGCACATCAATGATGACCTCCTCAATGAATGCTCTTGCATTACGATGAATATGTATCTAGTAGGCTATAGGGGAGGTTACTTATGTTAAACAAGGTGAATGACGGTATAGGTCAGTTAATTGACACCATTAGAAAAGACCAGTCATCAAATGGGGCATGGAAGTACTCCTTTGAAACAGGCATTTCAACCGATTGTTATATGATTATCTTATTAAGGAGTCTTGAAATAAATGATGAGAAATTAATCCAACAATTAGTTGAACGGATTTTAAGTCGGCAAGAAGATAATGGGGCATGGAAGCTTTTTTATGATGAAGGGGATGGTAATATATCTGCAACAGTGGAGGCATATTATGCACTCCTATATTCAGGTAATATTGAAAGACTGGATCCAAAAATGAAACAAGCAAAATCCTTTATCATAAAAAATGGGGGACTTACAAACATCCATATGCTTACTAAATTTATGCTTGCGTTAACAGGCCAACATAGATGGCCAGCCTTTTTTCCGCTGCCAATTGAACTCATCCTGTTACCTCACTCATGTCCGATTCATTTTTATCGTTAATCTGTATTCGGAAGAGCTAATCTTACCCCTATTATGGTTCTTGCTGACAAAAAGTTTAGCCTAACAACAAATAGGAGTCCTGATTTATCTGATTTAACTAATAAGAGAGACGAAGACGAATTTAATTTTGGGAATTCACGGGAATGGCGTTCATTTTATTCAAATGTTAAACAATTAATCGATCGGTTAATTGGATTACCATCCCACCTTCACCAACTCGCAACCGAACAAGCAAAGCAATATATGCTGCAAAGGATTGAACCCGATGGAACCTTACTAGGTTATTTTAGCTCCACATTTTTGTTGATTTTTGCTTTACTGAGCCTTGGTTATTCAAAAACCCATCCCATTATTATAAATGCAGTAAATGGGCTAAAGGAAATGAAAACAGTGATTAATGGTCATGTTCATATGCAGTACACGACTTCTGATGTATGGAATACTTCACTCCTTGGATATGCCCTCCAAGAAGCAGGTGTGCCATCAAGTGATTCCATGATTAAAAAGGCTAATCACTATTTATTAAATCGACAACATATGAAATATGGTGACTGGGCCGTTCAAAATCCGTCAGGTGTTCCTGGAGGGTGGGGATTTGCAGACATGAACACGATTCATCCAGATGTCGATGATACGACTGCATCCTTACGTTCAATTGCAAGAATGGTAAAAAAAGTACCAGTCTATAGGCAATCGTGGGACAGAGGCTTAGTGTGGTTATTGACTATGCAAAATGATGAAGGAGCCTGGCCGGCATTTGAGAAAAATACAGATAGTAAGCTACTTAGCTTTTTACCAATTGAAAAAGCTGAGTACATCTTAACTGATCCTTCGTCCGCAGATTTAACTGGACGTACACTTGAGTATCTTGGTAACTTTACGAATTTAAAAAATAACCAACCATCTGTTAAATCAGCGATTCAATGGCTGTATAAAGATCAAGAAGACAATGGTTCATGGTATGGCAGATGGGGAATTTGCTATATATATGGAACATGGGCTGCCGTAACAGGTTTACGTGCTGTTGACGTTTTGCCAACACACTCATCAATTAAGCGGGCTGTCACATGGCTTGAATCTATTCAAAATTCGGATGGTGGCTGGGGAGAATCATGTAATAGTGATCGTAAGCATAAATATGTTCCCTTAAAAGCAAGCACATTAACACATTCCGCTTGGGCAGTGGACGCCCTTATCTCAGTAAGTGATAAACCTAGCAATTCCATAAACAAAGGGGTAGATTTTCTATTAACGAATTTGGATCGAGATGACTGGACCACAACCTATCCAAAAGGGCAGGGGATGGCAGGGGACTTTTACATACACTACCACAGCTACCGTTATATTTTCCCGCTCTTGGCACTTGCGCATTACAAAAAGAAATATATAGAAAAAAGCTAAAAGATATGCTCTTTTAGCTTTTCTTAAGTTTTGAGGGGTTATTGATTTTATAGTGAACTGGTTCTTCAATGATGAACTCTTCATCAACATCCTTGCCTTTTGCTAACTTCTTTTTCACAATTTTCGCATCAAATTCAAGCGCATTCCCTGGCTCAAGCTCTAGTTTCTTTAAAGTCTTTGAATAGGAGCACCAAGCAAGTCCAATCTGAATGGGTTCTTCCTGTTGAATGACTACATCTTCAAGTACGACAACCTCATCATTATCTTCGTTAAAATGGTTCCATGTAAGCGCAAATTGTTTAACCGTAGCGGTAAAATGAACCTTGTCAGTTGGTAACTCAATTTTGGGTGCTTTTTCCTTTTTTACTTGTTTTGTTGGTTGTTCCTTCTTAACAGCTGTTTTTGATTCTGCCGATGCAGGTTTTTCAACATTACTCGTACTCGTGGTTTCCTTTTTCTTCTCCTTCACTACAGCTGTGTCTGAAATAGCACTTTTTGCAAAGCTAGGTGATTGCATTTCTTTTAAATATGCCGGGTGAATACAGGTTAGATTGCCATCCTCAAACTCAAGTACAATTGTATTGTGTTCTTGTGCTTTACCGTACACTTCATAACCTTTTATTGTAACAATTCGTTGGTGGGTTCTTTCTTTGTACCAGTATTCTTTTTTAACAGAAAGACCCCATTCTCGAACCTTTTCTTCATAGTGGGCTTCGTCTACAAAAGTTTCGTATTCTCCTTTTGGAGGGAGATATGTTGTACTGGCCAAATCCTCTACATGAGGCAATTTATTCGCCATGTATGAACATCCTTTCGTTTTTTACAAATTTATGTAATTCATATACAATAAAATGAAACATATCTATTTCTTATCATATATTTCTTTCCTACATAATAAAAGGTTTTTTCAATTTTAACAAAAGGAGAATTGCGATGACAACTACGTATACGTCTCGAAATGAAGTACCTGAACAAGAAAAATGGAACTTAGATGATCTCTATTCTGACCTAAATAAATGGGAAGAAGATTATCAACTTATTGAAAAGATGGGGGAGGAACTCGCTACGTTTGATGGTAATATTCATGATGGACATTCATTGTGTGAGTATTTAACGTTGAGTGAAAAAATGTCTTTCCATTTTAATAAACTCTTTGCGTATGCAATGTTAAAGGTAGATGAAGATACTCGGGTAACGAAATCCCAATCTTATTTGGATCGCGCCAAACAACTTAGCGTGAAGGTAAGTTCAGCAAATTCATTTTTCATGCCATATTTATTAAGCTTAGATGAAGAAACATTAAAGCGATACATTGCCGAAGAAGAAGGTCTTCAGTATTTTGAAAAGGAATTATTGGAATCCTTTCGTTATAAGCCACATGTTTTAAATAAGGACCAAGAAGAAATTTTATCTCGATTAGGTGAAGCGCTTTCTGCACCAAGTACTACGTATGGAATGATTAATAATGCAGATATCCGCTTTGGCAAGGTTACGAAGGATAATGGTGAGAAAGTTGAACTTACAAGAGGGATGTATGCAAAGTTGATTGAGGATGAAGATCGTGATAAGCGAAAAGAAGCTTATAAAGCCTATTACGAGCCCTATGTACATTTGAAGAATTCAATCGCTTCGACCTTATCTGCAGCTATAAAAAATAATGTAACGCTTTCGAAGTTGAGACATTATCCATCAGCCCTTGAAAAAGCACTATTTGGAGATAATGTTCCAAAAGACGTCTATGAAAATCTAATTGAAACCACGAAAAAAAATATCAGAACGGTGCACAAATATACAAGCATTCGCAAGGAACAATTAGGGCTTGATGAGCTTCGTCAATATGACTTGAGTGTACCGCTCGTTAGTGGAGCAAAAAAAGATATATCGTATGATGAAGCATTTGAAACGATGTGTAAAGCACTTGCTCCTTTAGGTGAAGAGTATATTCAAACACTAAAAGATTTTAGAAAATCACGTTATTTCGATGTTAGAGAGACACCCGGAAAACGGTCTGGCGCCTATAACCTTGGTGTGTATGGCGTCCATCCATATATCCTTTTAAATCATCAGGATGACTTAGATAGTTTATTTACGTTGGTTCATGAATGTGGCCATGGGGTTCACAGTAAATTAAGCTCAGAGCACCAGCCACAAATTACGGCTCGGTATAGTATTTTTGTTGCTGAGGTAGCTTCAACAGTTAATGAAGTACTGTTAATTAATTATTTATTGAACAATGAGGAAAATGAAGAAGTAAAGAAATTCTTAATTAATCATTTTATTGATAAATTTAAAGGCACATTCTTTACTCAGGTGATGTTTGCAGAGTTTGAAAAGAAGACACATGAAATGGCTGAACAAGGACTTCCATTAAATGTAGAATCTTTTAGCGAAGTGTATGAAGGGTTATTTAGAGAATACCATGGTGAAGATCTTGTGTTTGATGATGAAGTAAAATATGGCTGGGCACGTATCCCACATTTTTACCGCCCGTTTTATGTTTATAAATACGCGACGGGATTTGCTTCCGCCATTCATATCGCTACGAAGATTCTTGAAGGGGACGAAACAGCGTTAACCTCTTATCTTGAATTCTTAAAAAGTGGTAGTTCTGATTATCCACTTGAATTGTTGAAAAAGACTGGAGTAGACCTTACAACCCCATATCCAATCGAAAATTCATTGAAAAAGTTTAATGAATTAGTAGAAGAATTTTCAAAACTGTAAGAAGGGGAGCCTTCCAAATTTGGAAGGCTCTTTTTCATTCTTTTGGATGAACCATATCCTCAGGTTGTACGTATTGGTCAAATTGTTCTTCTGTTAAAAATCCTAACTGTAGGGCTGCATCTTTTAAGGTAGTACCGTGTTTATGTGCATGTTTTGCGATGGCCGCGGCCTTTTCATAGCCAATATAAGGATTAAGGGCTGTCACAAGCATTAAGGAATCTTGTAGGTTTTTAGCGATGATTTTTTCGTTTGCTTGAATTCCAACTGCACAGTGTTTATTAAAGGATTCCATTGAATCCGCTAACAGGCGAACCGATTGAAGGAAATTATAGATAATTACTGGCTTAAACACATTTAGTTCGAAATTTCCTTGGCTTGCCGCCATTCCGATTGTAGCATCATTGCCCATTACTTGAACCGCAACCATCGTAAGTGCTTCACTTTGGGTAGGATTCACTTTCCCAGGCATGATCGAACTACCAGGTTCATTTTCAGGAATCGTAATTTCTCCAATACCACAGCGTGGACCACTTGCAAGCCATCTTACATCATTTGCTATTTTCATTAAATCAGCTGCTAATCCTTTTAAAGCCCCATGGGCAAACACAATCTCATCATGACTAGTAAGCGCATGGAATTTATTTTCCGATGAGATGAAGGAAAGCTTTGTGAACTTCGAGATTTCCTTTGTCACATTCTCACCAAACTTCGGATGAGCATTAATCCCAGTTCCTACTGCAGTGCCACCTATCGCAAGGGCAAGCATTTTTTCAGTCGATTCTATAATCATTTCCTTCGAACGCTTTAACATATGGACCCAGCCGCTAATTTCTTGACCAAGCGTTAATGGAGTAGCATCTTGAAGATGAGTTCTTCCAATTTTTACGATGTTTTTAAATTCTTTTTCTTTTGCTTGCAAAGTTGCTTGTAATGTCTCAAGTGTTGGCACAAGACGTTCCTTAACTGCTTTCACAGCGGCAATGTGCATTGCTGTAGGAAATGTGTCATTAGAGCTTTGACTCATATTGACGTCATCATTTGGATGAACTTTTTCATTAATGCCTTGATCCTTTAACCATCGGTTAGCACGATTTGCAACGACCTCATTCATATTCATATTACTCTGTGTTCCGCTACCAGTTTGCCATACAACTAGTGGAAAATGCTCAAATATACCACCTGCTAATATCTCATCACAAGCATCAGAAATGGCTTTAGCTTTATTTGTACTTAATTTACCAAGCTTTTCGTTCGTAATCGCCGCACTTCTTTTTAATATGGCGAAGGCTTCTATCACTTCTTGGGGCATCTTTTCTGTCCCAATTCGAAAATTTTCTTTACTCCGTTGAGTTTGAGCAGCCCAGTAGGCATCTACCGGGACTTTAATTTCACCCATTGTGTCTTTTTCAATTCTATATTCCAAGATGATCACCTCTCATTTTCTCTTTATATAAGGTACCAATTATTCCCTCGTATTATGTCTTTGTAATTCATATGGAACACAACATCCTTGTCCATAAAAATGATAGAATTTATAATGGAGTTTTAATGAAAGGTAGGTGGGCTACCGTGAATACAGAGGAAAGCTTTTTTAATCGAAAAAAACAACAGCTCGGTGTACAACTAAATAACGTTCAGAAAAAGGCCGTCCTTCACACAAGGGGACCATTACTCTTATTAGCTTCACCTGGTTCGGGTAAAACAACAACAACGATTATGCGAATTGGTTATTTAATCGAGGAAGTGGGGGTAGAACCTTCACGCATAAAGGCTGTAACCTTTAGTCGTGCATCTGCAGCCGATATGAAAGAAAGATTTGCTCGCTTCTTTCCTGAACACACCACTACTCCTGTAGACTTTTCAACGATTCATAGTCTTGCATTTCAGGTGGTTCGGGATTATTTTTATAAACAAAAAGTTTCCTACCAGTTAATAGAAGGTAGTCTAGATGGTGGTCCTAATAAAAAACTACTTTTGCGTAACATTTATAAAGCTATGAATGATGAGATTATCACCGAAGAACAGCTTGAGGATCTCACAACGTATATTAGTTTTATTAAAAATAAGCTTCTCCCACAGAATGAGTGGCAAAATATTGACTGTGACATTCCATTTGTTGAGGCCATTTTTGAGGAATATGAAAAAATTAAGAATGCAGACCCAAGTAATCTATTACTCGATTATGATGACATGCTCACCATTGCAAATGACGTATTTAATAAAGATACATTGATTCTGCAAAAATACCAAAAGCGCTATGATTATGTCCTTACTGATGAAAGCCAGGATACTTCACTCGTTCAGCATAAAATCATTAAAAAGCTTGTAAAACCACATCATAATTTATTTGTCGTTGCAGACGATGATCAATCCATATACTCCTGGCGCGGAGCAGAGCCAACGTATTTGTTAGATTTTAAAAAAGTTTATCACAATGCAGTAATTCTTAAAATGGAGCAGAACTATCGTTCGTCAAAGGATATCGTCGACGTTGCCAATCGATTCATTAAACGGAATAAAAACCGCTACGACAAAAATATGTTCACAGAAAATAACAGCCATAAGCCAATTCAAATCACACAGTTTGAGGACTATCGGAACCAAGCAAAATATCTTGTCCAAGAAATTGACTTGGTAGAGAAGAAGAAGGATGTCGCTGTATTATATCGAAACAACTCTTCATCCATCATGTTAATAAATGAGCTTGATCGAAATCAAATTCCTTTCTATATAAAGGATTCTGATAATCGCTTTTTCTCACATTGGGTAGTAAAAGACATATTGAATTTCATGAGAATGTCCTTTACGGATAGACGAGTTGATATTTTTCAGCAAATTTACACGAAATGTGGGTTTTACTTATCGAGAGAACAATTGTTCAAACTCACTAAAAAGAAACCATCTGAATCCATTTTTGAACGACTATTACAAAATAAAGGCTTAAAAGACTATCAACAGAAGCAAATTCAAGCATGTCAGAAAACCTTTCAAGAAATGAAGGGGGGTAAGCCACTTAAGGCGATTAAGCTAATAAGGAACCAACTTAGTTACGACAAAACGCTTAAAGACATGAGTAAGAAACTGGGATTTAATACGGAATATATCTTTAGTGTGCTTCAAACTCTCGAGGAAATTGCTGATTCACTTGACACGATGGAGCAATTTGCTGAACGATTAAATCATCTCGAAGAACTAATGAAAGTCTCTAAATTTAATAAAAACAAAGATGCCATTACCCTTTCCACATTTCATAGTTCAAAAGGGCTTGAGTTTAAAAAGGTTTATATGATTGATCTGATCGAAGGAGTATTTCCTTCACATGATGAGATTAATAAATATAAAGATGGCGAACGAGATCTCATGGAAGAGGCAGTTCGACTATTTTATGTTGGGATGACACGTGCTGAACAAGAGCTTGAACTTTTGACTTATAAAAAACAAAATGGAAAAGAGGTTTCTCAGTCTCGATTTGTGGCAAATGTGAAAAATATCGTTTCAACTCCCGTTAAGGTACAGACGTCTGAGCCAAAGAAAAAGTTGAAAACTGAAAAACCAATGGTTCCTTATAATCCAGATGCGATTATAAAAGCGGAAGACATTCAAGAGGGAATGACCATAAAACACCGTGTTTTCGGGCAAGGAACAGTTGTTTCTATCAATGGGGAAAAAATCGAAATCCAATTTCAAAAAGTGCGGAAAGCTTTACTACTTGAAACCTGTCTTGAAATGGGGTTATTGGAACTAGCAAATGAGCTTTCTGTCAATTAGGAAGAAGATAGGGAAAGGTACTGTACCTTTCCTTATTTATCACTTTCTGCTTTAATAGTAGTCACAATTTTAGAATTTGACTCTTTTGGTGACTCCTGAATCTTCTCTTCTTTTATCTGCTCGATTTCTATTTCAAGTCTTTTTATATGCCTTTGCTGCTTGTATTGACGGAGAATACCAAACATACCAACAATCAGACCACCAAGTAAAGCGGAACCTAAAATGATTAAAATAAGCGGGATCTCTGTATAACCCAATACAAAGTTTACTTTTACAGAATCCACATTCACAACCGCAAATATCGCGACTATCAGTGCAAATAAAAGTCCCAAAATTAAATTCCACTGAAATCTCACCATACACAACTCCTTAGTTCTACTTCTTTTTAGTTTACCCATTTATGTCATTCATGTTCCCACCATACCTATAATTCGATATCCATGTAAAAACTATTATATAATTGACGTATTGAAGATTATTGGAGTTGAAACAATGGGTACGTTATTTCCAACACTTTACGATTTTTTTATGAAACCACTTGAAAAGAGAAAATTCATTTCAATTCGGCGCAAATTGCTAAACAGAGCAACCGGACATGTGCTTGAATTAGGTTCAGGTACAGGCATAAATTTCCCGTTATATCGAAATGTCCACCATGTAACGGCAATTGAACCTAATCCGCAAATGACAAACAGAGCCCATGAAAATAAAGAACAAGCTATTGTTCCGATTGAAATTGTTCAGACAGGTGCTGAAAAATTACCATTTGAGGATAATACATATGACACCGTTGTAGCAACGCTTGTATTTTGTACAATACCAGAACCAGAAATGGCTTTACAAGAAATGAAACGGGTTTGTAAACCAAACGGAACCATTCTTATGTTTGAGCATGTGAAAATGCAGAACCTTTTTTTATCAAAACTACAGGATTGGCTTACACCTGTTTGGAAAAAAGTATGTGATGGTTGTTGTTTAAATCGAGAAACAGAAAATCTTGTAAAACGAAGTGGATTAAAAATTATAGGTAAAGAAGAATTTTATAATGGACTATTCATTACATTGCAATTACGAAATATTAAAGAGGAGAGCTAATCTATGGTTACTGAAATATACTTAAATGAGTACAAAATGAACGTAACGAATTACTATGAAGAAACAAAAAATCATCTCTTGTTAGTGAAAGTTGAGTTTAAAGTATCAAGTGGGGATTATCATGATATTACAACCCTTTTATATAAAGGGAATTTCGATTTAAACGTTCCAGAGAGGAATATTGTATGTAAAGTAATGCTCCAAGAGTATTCAACCTCTATCACGAATCTCTATGAAAAAGATCAAGTCGGGGACTTCACGCTAACTCTTCGTGAAACAAGAGAATAGGAGGAGGCTCTAAATGAAGTTAAGTATTTTAGATCAAGCGCCCATCTCTGCTAATCAAACACCACAAGAAGCATTATTACAGTCAATGAAGCTAGCACAAGCAGGGGAACGCTTTGGCTACACTAGATATTGGATAGCTGAACACCATGACTTAGCAGGACTAGCTTGCCCTGCACCAGAGGTCATGCTTGGATACATTGGGGCACAAACAAAAACAATTCGTATTGGTTCAGGTGCCGTTTTACTGCCTCACTATAAACCATACAAGGTGGCTGAGCTTCATAATATGCTTGCGACCTTATTTCCAAATCGAATCGACATCGGAATTGGAAGGGCACCTGGTGGTTCAGCAGAAGCGACAAATGCTTTATCCGATAATTTTCTGCAACAGGTTTGGAAAATGCCAGAATTAATTGATATGCTGCTTCACTTTATACATAATGATTTTCCCGATGACCATGAATTTGCTAACCTGAAAGCAGCTCCAATCCCGATAACACCGCCAGTTCCTTGGCTTTTAGGAACAAGCAAAAAGAGTGCTATACTTGCAGCAGAAAAAGGGTTAGCATACACATTCGGACTATTCATGAGCGATAACGATGGCGAAGAAATCGTCAAGAGATATATTCATACCTTTACACCACGAAATGAAGGCGACAAACCACAAGTGATTGTTACTGTTTCTGCTATTTGTGCTGAAACAAAGGAGAAAGCAGAAGAGATTGCGTTAAGTTCTTATATATGGGGCAAACAAAGAGAACGGGGAGAAGGAGAAGGGGTTCCGTCCATTTCAGATGCAATGGAGTACCTTGAAAATGAGAAACTTCACGATGGCTTTGGAAAAATGAAACAAAAAGTCATCATCGGAAATCCAAAAGAAGTGAAGGATAAACTCCTAGAACTTCAAGAAACCTACCAAACCGATGAAATCATGATTGTCACAATTACACACTCTCATGAGGACCGACTAAAATCCTATGAACTTATTGCAAAAGAGATGGGACTTACTACAAGAATCTAATAACATACCTAAGCACACGTTATTTTTAAAAAGATTGCGTGTGCTTTTTGATTTTATACGTTTTTTTCACTGCGTATTTTATCGAGTAATGCCCGGCAGCCAACTGAAACAAGACGATAGGTTTCGTCAAAATCACCAGTGTAAAATGGATCGGGTACATCTATACTGTTTTTGGTAAGGTCGAGTAACTTATTAATTTTTGGATGATTAGGTTTGCCGGTTATCCTATAGATATTTTTTATATTGCTATCGTCCATACCAATAATATAATCGAACTTCCCAAAGTCTTCTCTCTTTAGTTTGCGTCCAATAAGCCTACCGGAAGAGATATTGTATTTCTTAAGAATATCAAGAGTGCCCTCATGCGGAGGAAATCCAATTTGCCATGGACTGGTTGCAGCGGAATCAACTGCGATTTTGTTTGTCAGATTTTCTTTTTTGACTAAGTGACGAAACAAGGCTTCGGCCATCGGTGAACGGCAAATATTTCCCCGGCACACAAATAAAACGTTGATCATGTACTACAAACCTCCAGCCATATTGGGGTCTTATATAACCAAACTGCTCCTACGATGTTAAGGAGTATACACATTCATAATTAGAGCAAAAGCAGCTCGGTATGTACCATTTTGCTATGCACAGAACTCCTTTACCGTCTTTTCATAATCACAACATATGTACAAAACAGAAATAGGGAACGGCATTAGTCTTAATTTTAAAGGGGCTATCATTTTATAGGAAGATTGCTTTTTTCAAAATTAGTGCTCATTATGATATCCTCGTAAATTTGTTCCAATTGGACACAATATGTTACAGGACAGTGCTGCTAAAACATTAGCACTTCCCTATAATGAACGAGGGAGTGAAATAGATGGATGAGATCAACGAACATAAACGGGAAGACAATGATACCAACTATGCAAAAGAAACTGGTGATACTATAGCTTCTGCTCTTGATCCATTTGGTTCGAATGCTGGTCCTATTGCTGGTGGTGCGATCGAAAACAAGTCTGGGAAAGATTCAATCGATGACGACAAACAAGACTCCAAAACGAGAGCTTAGACATTATTTAATCGAAGTACTATAGCATATCCAAAGGACTTTCCTATCAGGAGTCCTTTTATTTAATCGCTTTTGTTTACTCAAGTAAGAAATGATAGATACAATATATACTAAATTCCATGTTTGTCTATTTCGAATAATGCCTGTTTAACATACCTTGTATCAAATCGTTTTAAATTTGGAGGAGCTTATGTTTAATCTAATTAAAATTGGTAACTTTAAGGTCAACGCGATGACACAAAATTCAAACATCAATTTTGGAGGAACGTTACAAAACAGCCATACTGCGAACATAAAAATATACGGTGCAAGTTTTTCAATGGGTGATTTTTCACCTACCAATTCCCTGAATATGTCGAAGGTAAATGATTCCGATATAAGTGATCAAGATCAAATCGAAAATCCATCTGCACCAGAAGAAAATAACCAATGAAGTTTAGTTAATTATAGGAATCTGGCTAGCCAATGTATTCGCAAAGATAGTTAGGGTGAGTTAGTTCAATAAAATATAAAAAATAGGCTTAAAAGATTTTTTTCTTTTAAGCCTTTTTTATTAAGCGTTGTCTCGGTTATAAATCTGCCGTTAGTTCGGCCTTTTTCTTTGCTTTTAAGAATTTCACGATATTGATGACAATTGTTTTGATAACGGCATAGGTTGGAATTGCTAGAATCATTCCCAACACACCTGCTAGATTTCCTGCTGCCAACAAAAGAATAATAATCGTCGCCGGATGGGTATCAAGCGTCTTGCCAAGAATAAGAGGGGAAAGGACATTCCCTTCAATTTGCTGGGCTATGACAATTACCAAAACCACTAATAATGCCTTCGTAGGGGAGTCAAATAGAGCCACAATTACGGCTGGTGCTCCGCCAAGAAATGGTCCAACATACGGAATAATATTCGTTACAGCTACAATTAATGCCATCACAAGAGCAAACGGTAAGTCAATAATCAAGTATCCAATAAAGGATAAGGTGCCGACCGCTAACGCCACCGTTACCTGTCCTTGAATATAGGCTGAAAGTGTTTCGCCAGTTTCTTTTAAAATCGTGAGGGCTTCGTCTCTATAGACAGTAGGAAAAAATCTTGCAATTGCATGCGGGAAACGATCTCCATCCTTAAACATATAAAATAAAAGGAACGGCACAGTCACAAGGATGATTGCAATATTTGTAACAAAACCAATGATTTGCGAAATTCCACCCGTAATACGATTTGGAAGTGTATTGGCAAAAGCTATTACTTTTTCTTCAATCGTATTGATTAGTTGTTGTTGTTCATCTTGAATCCACTTGAATTCTGAGGAATTTGTGAAATCCTCAAAGAAGTCCATCACTTGGTTAGCATAACCAGGCAATGCATTTCCGAGTGCTGTAAATTGTTTTGAAATAATCGGAACTAAATTCCCAACTGCTAACCCAACAAGCCCGAAGAATGCGATGTAAATAATTAAAATCCCAAGGCTTTTAGGAACCTTATGGCGATGAAGAAATTTGACGACCGGATTTAAGAGAAAATAAAGAAATCCAGTAATCAAGATTGGAAAAAAGATAGTTGAGAAAAACACCCCAATTGGTTCAAATAAAAATGTAATTTTCGTTGAAACAAAGATAATCGTTAAAATTAACAGGATTTGAATGAGCCAGTATTGTAATTTCGTTTTCGACAATGCATTGTACCTTCTTTTCTATTAATATAAAAAAATTATAGCAATTCACGAAAAAGAATACAATTACTTCCTACATAGGGATTCTTTTCATGAATTGTACGTCTGCTCAAACATTTCCTGTGCAAAGTCTTCCGGTTTACCGTCAAAAATGACTGTTCCATTCCTTAATGCAATCAGTCTTGTTGCAAACTGTTTAGCAAGGTTTACATCGTGAAGATTCATTACCGATAAAAGATTATGACGGTTATGTAACACCTTAAGTAATGAAAAAATACGATTGGCTGTTCCTGGATCTAAGCTTGCCACAGGCTCATCCCCAAGAAAAACACGAGGTTTCTGGATTAGGGCACGGGCGATCCCAACCCGTTGCTTTTGACCACCACTTAAATATTCGATCCGACGGTTTTTAAATTCTAACAGACCGACAAATTCCAACACTTGTGTCGCTTTTTGTATTTCTTCCTTTGAAAAAATCCCAAGTAAGTTCTTAACTGAATTCCGATACCCGAACATGCCTGTTAACACATTTTGCAACACCGTCAAGCGGGGAATTAAATTAAAATGTTGAAAAATCATTCCGATTTCCCTCCGTATTAGGCGTTGTTGTTCCTTATTTTTATTTGTAAATAGCTCGCCATCCCAAAATACTTCACCACTTGTTGGCTGTTGGAGGCCATTCATGCACCGTATCAGTGTTGATTTACCCGCTCCGCTTTTTCCGAGGACACAGACAAATTCCCCCTTATTAAATGTAAGATTGACAGAGGATAGAGCAGGCTTTTCAGTATTAGGATAGTAAACAGTAACATCCTTTAATTTTATCATTTCATGTCTCTCCATTTAAATCACTTTATTCCGTACATAGCTTCCAAAGGAATCTACAATAATAACAATCAACATAATTAAGAACACATCCAATGACACCGAAGAATACTGAAAGCTTTTAAAATCATTAAAAAGACGCTGCCCTATTCCTCCACCACCAATGAAACCAAGGATGAGGGAGGTTCTAATCGCAACCTCAAACCGATAAAAATATTGAGACAAGACATTCGGCCAAATTTGTGGAAGAATGCTAAAAAGAGACGCCAACCATTTTTTTGAACCCACTGCTTTCATCGCTTCGTGTGGACCGGATTCTGCTGATTCAATCAGTTCAGAGATTAATTTGCCGAGTACCCCTATATTATGAAACATGATTGCTAGAACGGCAGGGAAGGGACCCAGTCCTAAAGCCGTTAATAAAATTAATCCGAATACAATTTCTGGAATGGAACGGACAAAGCTCAATACTATTCTTGTAAGATTGAAAACAAAGGCAGAAGGGGAAGTATTTTTTGCGGCAAGAAAGCTAATCGGTAAAGCAATCATAAGACCAAAAATACTACCCAAGAACCCCATCGCAAGTGTCTCTGCACTATCTCGTAGCATTCGGGGCAAAGCTGAATAATTCATCGGAAACCATTGTGAGAGAAAATCAATCATATTACGAAAATCACGAAATTTCGAAAGGTCAAATTCGGTTAACCTCATGCTAACCAAAATTGCAGATACTAATAGAACTATAGTTAGTAGAGTAGTTCGTTTAAACCACATGTAGATCAGCTCTATTCATTTATAATTCCTTGTTTAATTGCAGCTTGGCGTATACTTTCATAATCCTCATTTGTTGCTTCTGTAAATCCGCTTGCTCCAAACGCAGCTAAAATTTCTTCATCTTCAATAGCCAAGAACGCATCTTTAAGCTTTTGAATAGTCACGTCATCGGTATCCTTATGGACAGCCCATGGATATTGAAATAATTTTTCAGATTGCCAGATCGTTTTAAATAATGAACCATCAATTTTTCCTGAGTCAACAAGTTGATTATAAATTGCACTATCAATTGCACCGGCGCCAACCTGTTGATTTTGAACAGCCAAAGCAGTTGCATCGTGGGACCCCGTATAACGTACAGATTTAAATTGATTCACATCCTCAGATTCGAAAACTCCTCGATCCTTGAGTTCAATCGAAGGGATGAGAGAGCCGGATGTTGAATTAATATCACCAAAGGCAAAATCAATATCCTTGGAGTTTGCTACTAAATCATTGATTGAGTTCAATGAGCTATCTTTATGAGTAATAATATAGGAATGATAGAAGGGTTCACCGTCAATTAATTGAGTAATAATCGCTTTAGCGCCACTTTTTTCATGAGCCACAACATAGGTTAATGGACCAAAATAGGCCATATCAATTTTATTATAATTCATTGCCTCAACAACACCGTTGTAATCAGGATACACCTCTACTGATACTTCACGATTTAATTCCTTCGTTAAAATAGTTTGAAGCTTATCCATAGCCGTTTCCATTTCACCAACTGTCTGTACTGGAATAACTCCAATAGTAAAAGCTTCTTCTTTGTCATTCTTATTTTCATCGTTCGCATTTGACCCACACCCAGTTAAAAGAAGAGTAAAAACTAGGAACAGTACATATATCATTTTCTTTTTCAAATTAAGCACCTCATTAATCTTTTTGTAGTAGATATTCTTTCCTAACAACCTAAAAAGGACTCAACATCGAGTCCTTAAATAACTTTAATAAAACCTGGGTTTTCGCTTGTTACGTCACCAATGATGCGAGCATCAACATGATTTTCCTGCAGTTGTTGCAGCAATTTTTCAGCTTCATTTTCTGGGACAGAAACAAGTAGTCCACCAGAGGTAATTGCATCACATAAAATAAGTTGATCAAGTTCATCTAGGTTGGAACTATACTCAACCCGGTCGGCAAGCCACGCATGATTTTTCTTTGTACCACCTGGAACTACCTTTTGTTCAGCCAGCTCTTTAGTTCTTGATAAAACATGGACATTTTCATAGTGTATCGTCATCCCAACCTGGCTTCCTTCTGCCATTTCCATTGCATGCCCTAATAGACCGAACCCAGTTACATCCGTGCAGGCATGGACATTATAATCATCCATTACTTCAGCTGCATTTTTATTTAACGTTGCCATAACCTCTGTTACTTTATCAATATCTTCTTGTACTAACAGTTCTCTTTTAATCGCTGTGGTTAAAATTCCAACACCAATTGGCTTCGTTAAAATTAGTCGGTCACCAGGTTTTGCACCAGCATTTGCGCGAATTCGATTAGGATGCACGGTACCCGTTACCGATAAACCGAATTTCGGCTCTTTGTCATCGATAGAGTGACCCCCAACTAGAGATGCTCCTGATTCTCTTACTTTTTCGGCAGCTCCTGCTAGAATGTCTGCTAAGATACTCTTATCTAATGTATTAATAGGGAAGGCGACGATATTCATAACCGTAATCGGTTTTCCTCCCATTGCATAGACATCACTTAAAGCATTAGCAGCGGCAATCTGTCCAAACATGTATGGATCATCCACAATTGGGGTGAAAAAGTCAAGTGTTTGCACAAGTGCAAGTTCATCATTGATTTTATATACGCCTGCATCATCAGGATTATCAAGACCAACTAATAGGTTTGGATTCGGTGTAGCTTTTGGTAAATGACGCAGAACCTGCGTCAGGTCCTCAGGACCGATTTTGCATCCTCAGCCAGCTTTTGTTGAAAGGGAGGTCAATTTAATGATTTCTTCCTTCTTAGACATCAACGTCACTCCTTCCATACTTTGTATTTTGGCACTGATTTTAGCGCCTCATTTCCAAAACTAATTTTAGCATAAGAATCTTAGGATTAGAAATGAATATACTTTTTTCACCTTCTTCTATTAAATACAACATAATTATACTTAAATAATAAATAATTTAGGGATTTCAAGAATATTTTATGTTTTAAATCTATTTATGAAAGCGTTATTAAAGATTCAGAATTAATGTAATTGTTGACACTATCTGAAAACAACTATATTATTATAACAATTAACTAAAAAAGAGAATTCAAGATATTCAAACAAAAACAAAGATTCATAGTCAAATCATTATCATTAACTAGGTAATGATCAAACCTTATTTTCTAATATGATTTGATTAAGGACACAGAAACTATCGCATCAGGGGGATTACACAATGAAACAAGCAACAAAAAATTATTTGATTGATCGAATGTATAAAGCTTCACAAGGACTTGCAAATGCTGTTTTAGTAACACTTGGAATCGGTCTTCTTATGGAGTCACTTGGAACATTTACTGGTTGGGATGGTTTTACTATAATCGGTGTTTCGGCACAGCTCATGTTAGCTCCAGCGCTTGGAGCAGGGATAGCGTACCAACTAGGAGGGAATACACTTGTCATTTTCAGTGCAATGGCCTGTTCTACGGTGGGTGCAAGTGCCGTTCAACTAACTGAAAATGGCGTTACATTAGTAACAGGACAACCTTTAAGTGCGGTTATGGCCGCTGTTATCGCTACATGGGTAGGTAAGCGTGTTGCAGGTAAAACAAAACTCGATATGATGGCAATACCTTTTGCAGCTATATTAGTAGGGGGAATCGCTGGTGTATTTTTATCAATCATAACAACTCCATTACTTGAATGGTTAAGTGCACAAATAGCGACATCTGTTGCTGGTTCTCCTATTATTGGTCCTATGGTCATATCTCTTGTTTGGAGTATTTTTCTCATGTCGCCAGCATCTTCAGCAGCTATTGCGATTGCGTTACAGCTTGATCCTGTTTCTAGTGCCGCTGCTTTAATTGGTTGTACAGTTCAATTTGCTGGATTCACCGCAATGTCATTTAAACAGAACGACGCTGGTGCTAACATTGCACAATCTTTAATTACACCTAAGGTACAATTTCCAAACTTGGTCAAAAATCCAAGGCTTGCGATTCCGCCATTTATCGCTGCGGTCATTTGTGCTCCAATCGCAACTTTGATTTTTGATTTTCAAGTACCGTATCAATTAGCTGGTCTAGGTCTTAATTCATTAATCGCACCTATTAATATTTTAGCTGAACAGGGTGCAATTGTTTTATCCATTTACATCGCTGTTGGAATCATCCTTCCAATTATTATAACTCTGGCTATCTACCACGGTTTGAAAGTAATCGGATGGACAAAAGCATCTGACTTAAAAATGGAACTACAATAAATAAAAAAACTGGGTGGAAAGGAGATTCCTTTTTCCACCCAGTTTTTTTGTATTTTAAAGTATATAGAATATCAATATTGGCGGGACTGTGTGGGAATCGAACCCACCGGAGACGACACGCGCCTCCCTCAGGGTTTTGAAGACCCAGGGGGACACCAGCACCCCAGCCAACCCCATTTAAATACAGCTATTTCAACGTTTTAACGGATACCTACAGGGTTTTACACATGAGCCACTAGGTTTTAATTATGAATTAAAAAATTTTTTTTATCAAGTAATAAGTGCACCCTAATGTGCTTGAAATTCATAAATAAAAAACTTAGTACGGTAGGGGCAGTTACACCTAACCATCTAACTAGTTCTGTGCAGTTGAAATTTTTCATTTTGAAACAAACTCAAGTACAAACATATCCATCTATAGAAGATAAATAAATTACACAGAGAAAAGAATTACCTCTGCATCCCTTTTCTATAATGATTTAATAATTTCTAAAAAATAAGTAAAATTGATTTTGTGTTTTTTCAGAATCTTTCGTACGGTTATTGATTTCTCTGATATAATAGATGGTAATATATAGAAATGGGGAGTGAATTACATGGAAGAATTCAAACAGCAGATTAAATCGTTAGCGAATAGAATTGAGAGAATAAAAGGAAATATACAAACTGAAGAAGCTACTAAAACATCATTGATAATGCCATTGATTCAAGCTTTAGGTTACGATATTTTTAACCCCGAAGAACTGATACCGGAATTTGTTGCTGATGTTGGGATAAAAAAAGGTGAAAAAATAGACTATGCTATCATGCAAGGCGAAGAGCCTGTTATTTTAATTGAAGCAAAAAGCATTAATGAACAACTAGCTAAGCACGATTCACAACTTTTTAGATATTTTGGTACCACTAAAGCCAAATTTGCAATTCTTACAAATGGAATTGAATACAAATTCTTTACGGATTTGGAAGAACAAAATAGGATGGACCAGAAACCATTCTTTGTGATTGATATGTTAGACCTTAAGGATGTTGACATTATTGAACTTGCTAAGTTCCGTAAAGCGGACTTCGATGTAAATAATGTATTGACAACAGCATCAGAACTAAAATATACAGGTGAAATTAAACAATATCTTACGACTCAATGGGAAGAACCTTCGGATGACTTTATCAGAGTTGTTTTAAACGATATTTATCAGGGTGTAAAAACGAAAAAGGTAATAGATAACTTTAGGGACTTAGTTAAGAAGTCCTTAAATCAATACGTTAATGAAAAAGTAAATGATAAACTGCAAAAGGCATTAAACTCATCTACAGAAAATATTGTAAATACTCCACCGATTGTATCCATTGAAGCTCAAGAGGAAAAAGAGGAAACACAGGTAGAGGTAAAAAGAGATGATGAAATACATACAACTGAAGAAGAAATCGAAGGTTATGTCTTAGTTAAGTTAATTCTTAAAGACGTGATTGATCCTTCGAGGGTTTTTTATAGAGATAACAAAAGCTATTTTAATGTTTTGTTAGACGACACAATCAGAAAATGGATATGCAGATTGGGGTTAAACAGTTCAAATAAATATATTCAATTAAATGATGTAAACAGAACAAGTATTAAGATAAATACTATAAATGACATCTTAGACTACAAGGATGAGATTTTGGAAGTTGCTAGACAATTTGACCAAGTTTCGGTTAAATAGCTTCTTAAAAATCAAAGGTGCTACCTAATGCGGTAACACCTTTTTTTATTATAATCCAACCTTTTTCATATGATAGGAAACACTTGTCTGCTTATGCCTATTTTTATTGAAATGGCAAATAAAAATCAACATACTTGAATTGGTCTCATGCTTCTTAGTAAAGTAGAAGATAGATTATACGGAAATAAGAGAGGAGGGAGAAAGTGGCTGATGTTTATTACACAATTGGTATGGCAGGTCATATTGACCACGGAAAAACAACACTTACAAAAGCACTAACAGGTGTAGACACTGACCGACTAAAAGAAGAAAAAGAACGCCATATCTCGATCGAACCTGGCTACGCACCTCTCAAATTAGAAAACGGAATACATGTATCCATTGTTGATGTACCCGGACACGAACGTTTCATTAGACAAATGATAGCGGGCGTTGCAGGGATTGACCTGGTGTTACTCGTTATAGCCGCTGATGAAGGTGTCATGCCACAGACAAAGGAACACCTCCAAATATTGAAATTTTTAGGGATAAAAAAATGTATGGTCGTTGTTTCAAAAACGGACAGAGTGGAAGACGAATTGCTCGAACTCGCTGCCGAAGAAATAAAAGAGTTACTTGAAGAAACAGATTATAAAAATGCTCCAATTCTTTATGTTGATAGTATATCAGGAAAAGGAATTTCCGAACTAAAACATGCCATCCAAAAGGAAATCGCAGATCTCGAACAAAGAGATAGCAACGGCTCGTTCCGATTACCGATTGATCAAGCTTTTACAGTTCAAGGACATGGAACTGTTGTGAGAGGAACCGTTTTTGAGGGGGGTGTGACAAAAGACAGCCCACTGACATTATTGCCTTCAGGTAAAAATATAAAAATACGGCAAATCCAAGTACATAACAAAGAGACTGAAAAAGCACAAGCAGGACAACGAGTAGCTCTAAACATTGCCGGTACGACAAAGGGTGAAATAAAACGCGGTGATGTTCTTGTCGATTCAGAAAACTTCCATGTGACAAGGACGGTTGATATTTCCCTACAGCTCGTTTCGAAACTAGCAATCCCACTTAAACAACGTACGCCTGTCAAGCTGCATATTGGAACGACTGAAGCTTACGGAAAAATAGTCTTTTTTGACCGAAATGAGGTTAAGGAATCTACGGAAGAAATACTTTGTCAGGTACGGTTAGAAGAAGAGATCGTTGTTCGTCGCGGTGATCGATTCATATTACGAAGACCGACCCCAATTGAAACCCTTGGTGGAGGATGGATTATTCAACCACAAGGAGGAAAATATCGTTTTGGTGAAGAAACAATTACTATGCTCAAAAAACAAATAGAAAGCTCGCCTACTGAAATTTTGGATGAATACCTTCGGAAAAATCAGCTATTATCTAAATCTCAACTCATCCAGCTTTCCTCATTGCAAGAGGATAAGGTAGACGAAATTGTTTCTAATGCTGTTAATTCTGGAAATTACATCGAAATCACTCAACATGTCTATAGTTTAAAAAGAACGATTTCCAAAGTTAATGAAATGATCGTAAATAAATTGATAGAATATCACGAAGAATTCCCATTACGAATAGGTATGAGTAAAGCTGAACTTATTCAAGTACTTGGACAAAACAAAAATGTAATCGAATACTGTATTAATGATCAGATAGAAAGCAATCTCATAAAGAAGGAAGATCAATATTTAGCAGTTTCTAGTTTTAAACCCAGCCTTCCAACCAGGAAGATGGAAAATATTGTTTCATCTCTTATAAATGACGGTATCCAACCTAAGAAATGGACAGATTATATAAAACAGGGTAGTCTCTCCAATCAAGAGGCAAATGAACTAAAGGTATTTCTACTTAAAACAAATCAAGCACTCACACTTAATGAGGAAACATTAATTTACAAAATCGCTTTTGATAAAGCTGTTAATGAGTTAAAAGCAGGAACCGATGCATCTTTTAGTTTGTCAGAAGCAAAAGAGATTCTATCCCTTTCTCGTAAATATCTCATTCCTTTCTTAGAATTATTGGATCAAAACCAATACACAAGAAGAGATGAAGGGAATCGAGTATGGATAAATAAATAGGAGGTTTTCCTGATGTACAAGGTATCTATTGAATTTTGCATGCAGTGAAACTACGCACCAAAAGCCGCAGGTCTTGCGGAAAAACTATTAACACATTTCAGACAGAAAATATCAAGCTTAGAGCTTGTCCCTTCATCGGGTGGGATATTTGAAGTTACCGTGGATGGTGAGAAGGTTTTTTCAAAAAAAGAAATAGGACGATTCCCACTACCAGAAGAAATCATTTCAACGATGGAACAAGCATAAGATGCCTTTTTACGAGGCATCTTTTTTTCACTTATACTGTAATAGTTCAAAGGGAATACTAATAGGAAAACTCTTTTTAATAGGTGAAAAATATGAAAATCCTTTGTATTGATGGGGGCGGAATCCGCGGTGTATACGCGGTTACCATTTTACGTGCAATAGAAAAAGAATATAAGAGACCCATTTCAGATATGTTTGATATGATTGCCGGCACTAGTACCGGTGCGATTGTCGCTGCTTCTGCAGCTCTTGAACTAGACATGGGAGAAGTTCAAGAAAGCTATATCAAATTTGGTGAAAAAATTTTTACGAAACAATCGAGAGTCGGGTTTCTAAGAAGTTTTTACAGTGATCGGTACTTACGTCGCTATATCCAAGATACATTTGGTGAAACAACTTTATTTGATATTAAGAAACCACTGCTAATCCCAACAGTTGATATTACACACGGCAATCCATTTGTCCATCGATCGAATTATGGGAATGCCGAACAGGACGATCACTCTATAAAGCTTTGGGATGTTGTTCTTTCTTCTTGTTCAGCGCCTGTCTTTTTCCCACCCAACAATATTAATAATCACTATTTAGCCATAGATGGGGGACTGTGGGCTAATAATCCTTCACTCGTTTGTATAACGGAAGCCCAACATTTTTTTAAAAAGAACTTACACGACATTCATATTATGTCAATTGGTACTGGTCTGCAAAAAATTGATTTCTCAATCGAAACGCAAAAAGAGTGGGGCGTAACGAAGTGGCTACCATTTCATCTACCTTCAATGAGAATGACACCAAAGTTACTGGACCTTGCCCTACACCTTTCATCGGAATCTGTAACCTATCATTGTCAGCATTTGCTTGGAGACCACTATTTTCGGATTAATGAAAGTCTCGGTCGAGAGGTTCCGTTTGACGCTCCGGAATTTGTAGATTTTTTGATTGAATTAGGGGAGAGATCCTATCAAAAGCATGAGGAAGAAATCGCAGCGTTTCTGAGCAAAGATATAACGTCTTGATTGACAGAGAAATAAATATATGATATTTAAAAAATGGGTGTTAGCACTCCGTAATCGAGAGTGCTAATCTGAATAAAAGAAGAATTAACAATTTTATTGGAAAGGGGAATTTTTATGGCGAAAAAGCAGTTTAAAGCAGAATCTAAAAGATTATTAGAAATGATGATCAACTCTATTTATTCGCAACGTGAAGTATTTTTACGTGAATTAATTTCAAACGCCAGCGATGCAATTGATAAAATTTATTATAAGGCATTAACGGATGACAGGTATGAATTCGATAAGGACAGCTATCACATCAAAGTCTTGCCTAATAAAGAAAACAGAACTCTTACCATTTCTGATACTGGTATTGGCATGACAAAGGAAGAACTTGAAACAAACCTTGGAACTATTGCAAAAAGTGGTTCATTAGCTTTTAAAAAGGAAACTGAAATCAAAGATGGACATGATATTATCGGACAATTTGGTGTCGGATTTTATGCCGCTTTTATGGTAGCTGATGTAGTAACCGTTATTAGTAAAGCACTTGGCAGTGAAGAAGCATTCAAATGGGAATCCAAAGGTGCAGATGGTTATACCATTGAAACAGTTGAGAAGGATTCAGTAGGAACTGAAATCAGTTTAAAAATAAAAGAAAATACAGAAGATGAATCCTATGATGAGTTTTTAGATGAATACCGCTTAAAATCAATCATTAAAAAGTATTCTGATTTCATCCGCTATCCAATTAAAATGGATATCACAACAAGTAAACTTAAAGAAGGTAGTGAATCTGAATACGAGCAGTTGACAGAAGAACAGGTCATCAACAGCATGGTCCCAATTTGGAGAAAGAACAAAGGTGAACTAACTGATGAAGACTATGAAAAATTCTATAATGAAAAGCATTATGGATTTGATAAGCCTTTAAAACATATTCATATAAGTGTTGATGGTACAATTCGCTACAATGCCATTTTATATATTCCTGAAAATATTCCATTTGATTACTACTCAAAGGAGTATGAAAAAGGGCTAGAGCTATACTCAAACGGTGTTCTAATTATGAACAAATGTGCAGAACTGCTTCCAGATTATTTTAGTTTTGTAAAAGGGTTAGTAGACTCTGAAGATTTATCGCTTAATATTTCACGTGAAATGCTTCAGCAAGACCGTCAATTAAAGCTGATTTCGAAAAATATCAATAAGAAAATCAAAAGTGAATTACAGAGCATGTTAAAGAATGAACGTGAACAGTACGAAAAGTTCTATGATAGCTTTGGCCGTCAATTAAAATTTGGTGTGTATAGCGATTTTGGAAGCAATAAAGATACCTTACAAGATCTGTTGCTTTTCTATTCTTCGAAAGAGAAAAAGCTAGTTACCTTAGATGAATATGTTTCAAGAATGCCAGAGGATCAAAAATTCATTTATTATGCAACTGGTGATTCTGTAGAACGTATCGATAAACTACCACAAACTGAATTAGTAGCGGATAAGGGGTATGAAATCCTATATTTCACTGAGGATATTGACGAGTTTGCCATTAAAATGCTGATAAATTACAAGGAAAAAGAATTCAAATCTGTATCAAGCAGTGATCTAGGCTTCGAGCCAAATGAAAGCGACAAAGCAACAGAAGAAGAACAAAACGAAAATAAAGAACTCTTTGAGTACATGAAAAATGCGTTAGCTGGAAAAGTAACCGATGTAAGAATCTCAAAACGTCTAAAAACACATCCAGTTTGTCTATCTACCGATGGAGAAATCTCGATTGAAATGGAGAAAATCTTGAACGCGATGCCCGATAATCAAAATATTAAGGCTGATAAAGTATTAGAGATTAACGTACATCATGAGGTGTTCCAATCATTGAAGAATGCGTTCGAACATGATAAAACAAAGCTCGATTTGTACACGCATTTATTGTACAACCAAGCACTTCTTATCGAAGGTCTACCAATTCAAGACCCAGTTGAATTTACAAATGATATTTGTAAGATTATGGTTTGATTTTTGAGTGAGGTGGGTAGATTGGTTTCGCACCCTCACCAAGGAATTTTTCAGTGGGTGAGGGTATGATTAAGCTGTTTTCGCACCGTCACTTGGGCTTTTTGCAATGGATGGGGGTACGATTACACCGGTTTCGTACCCTTACTTAGTTTCAAATCAATGAGTGGAGGTATGTTAAAAAGGTTTCATACCATCACTTGGGTTAAGATTGCTCTGTGGAGGTACGATTATTTTTTAATCCTGCCCATTTCTACCCGCAAAATCTAAAAAAGCAACAGTCCCACCATGAATGAGACTGTTGCTTTTTTGTTCTTACTGATCACTTAATAAAATATTCACTTCAAGCAAGGCTTCACAAGCCGCGTCTAGTTTTTCAACTGAATCAGCCTCAATCGTATGTAAGTGCACACCATTCGTCAACAATGAAAGGAGGGAGGCATTGGTTTCTGATAATTTTTCAATAAACCGTTTTACTTCAAATCGATTCTTAATCATTAATGATCCAGTAATTTCCCCATATACAGGATGCTCGACAATCACATCCCTAACAGTTACACCATGATCGACCAATGTATTAAGCTCATCGGCAGTTTGATCAGATGTATGTTTCACTGCAATAATTCTTGAAATGGTATCTTGTTTTGGTTGTTCCTGTAAATAAATATAACCCTGACTAGTAGCAACAATGGGTTCATTTTTCGCCTTCAATAACGAGATATCCTGAACGATTACCTGACGGCTCACATTAGCTCGTTTTGAAAGTTCCTCACCGATGATGGGAGTAGGGCTTTCCTTTAACCATTTGATAATCGATTCTCTTCGTTTTTCCCCTAGTAGTTTTTTATCTGCAGTCATTTTTTTCACTCCAATTAAAGCTGTAAGAGCTTTCGCTTACCATTTATTTTATCAGCAAGTACATTCGGATACAATTTTTAGAACCATAAAAAACAGCCTCATTCAAAAGAATAAGGCTGTTTAATAGGTAATTGGATTAGATTTTCATTACTCCACCAGTACTTGCATTTGTTACAAGTTTGGAATAGCGAGCTAGGTATCCTTTTTTCACTTTTGGTTCAAAGCCTTTCCATTCAGCTTTACGTCTTTCGAATTCTTCATCCGAAATTTCTAAAGTGATCGAACGATTATTTAAATCAAGCTCAATCATATCGCCATCTTGAACGAACGCGATAGGTCCGCCTTCAGCAGCTTCTGGTGAGATGTGCCCGATTGAGATACCTCTAGATGCACCAGAGAATCTTCCATCTGTAATTAAGCCGACTTTTGCACCAAGGCCTCTACCAACGATTTGAGATGTTGGGGCAAGCATCTCCGGCATTCCTGGACCACCTTTTGGACCTTCATAGCGAATGACAACAACGTCGCCTTCTTTTACTTTCCCAACGATGATAGCAGATAGTGCATCTTCTTGTGAATCATAGCAAACTGCAGGGCCTCTATGGTATCCACCAACCTCTGGATCAACCGCACCAACCTTAACAACAGCACCCTCAGGAGCTAAGTTACCAAATAGGATAGCCAATCCTCCTGTTTCAGAATGAGGATTCTCAAGTGGACGAATGACGTTGTGATCGGTAATTTCACAGCCTTCTACATTTTCTCTTAATGTTTTACCTGTAACAGTCAAACAATCTCCATTAATAGCACCTGGCTTTTTAAGCAATTCATTAATAATGGCACTAACGCCACCCGCATTATGAACATCTTCAATATGATGATCGGAGGCAGGAGCAATTTTCGCTAAGTGTGGAACACGAGCTGCGATATCATTAATTCGTTCTAATGAATAATCAATTTCTGCTTCATTTGCTAATGCAAGAGTATGAAGCACTGTGTTCGTAGATCCACCCATTGCCATGTCTAATGCAAATGCATTATCAATTGTATCAACAGTTACGATATCACGTGGCTTAATATCTTTTTCTATTAAATACATTAATTGTTTTGCTGATTTTTTAACAAATTCTTTTCTTTCTTCGGAAACAGCCAGGATTGTACCGTTACCTGGTAGAGCCAGACCAAGTCCTTCAGCTAAACAGTTCATGGAGTTTGCTGTAAACATACCAGAACAAGAACCACATGTAGGACAAGCAAATTGTTCGATTTCTGTTAACCTTGCTTCATCAATTTTACCAGATTGATAGGCACCCACACCTTCAAATACGGAATTCAGGTTAAGTGGATTTCCAGCTGCATCACGACCAGCCTTCATCGGTCCACCACTAACAAAGATAGTAGGGATGTTTAGACGCATTGCCGCCATCATCATTCCTGGAGTAATTTTGTCACAGTTCGGGATACATACCATTCCATCAAACCAGTGTGCAGAAACAACTGTTTCAACAGAGTCAGCAATGATTTCACGGCTTGGTAGGGAATACCTCATTCCGATATGACCCATCGCAATTCCATCATCAACACCAATTGTGTTCATTTCAAATGGAACACCACCAGCCTCACGAATGGCTTCCTTAACGATTTTTCCAAACTCTTGTAAATGAACATGCCCAGGAACAATATCAATATACGAATTGACAACTGCTATAAAAGGTTTGTTAAAATCTTCATCTTTAACACCAGCTGCACGAAGTAAACTTCTATGTGGAGCTCGATCGATTCCTGATTTAATCATATTACTACGTAAATCTGACATAAATACTACCTCCAAATCTTTAAGTCGACAAAATCTAAAAATTTAAATTATTACTCATTGTAACACTATTTCTAAGATAATCAATTAATAAATTTTATAGTTTTTATGAGAATTTTTAAAAATATAGTTTAAAATCTTCATAGATTCTACAAATTTCAACAGTTGACTGATTGATTAAAAGAGTATATTCTTCTATAATATAAATAGTTAGTTTAGGAAACAAATTAATTATTTTATGAAGACACCATCTTTTAAAATTAAATGTTATAATCACTTTAAAAGATACACAATATAACATTATGATTTGTTTTCTATCTTTATTACATAAGTAGAAAGGTTTGATTTTAAATGTCTAAGCAACAAATAGGTGTAGTTGGTTTAGCAGTAATGGGTAAAAACTTAGCGTTAAATATAGAAAGTAGAGGATACTCTGTTGCAGTTTTTAACCGTTCATACGAAAAAACAGAAGAGTTCCTTCAAAATGAAGCAGTTGGCAAAAACTTTGTTGGTGCAAAAACAATTGAGGAATTTGTTAATTCCCTAGAAAAGCCACGCAAAATCTTATTAATGGTTAAAGCTGGTCCAGCAACTGATGCTACAATCGATTCTTTAAAGCCTTATCTTGAAGAAAATGATATTCTAATTGATGGTGGTAATACATTCTTCCAAGATACAATTCGACGTAACAAAGAATTAGAATCTACTGGCATCCACTTCATCGGAACAGGCGTTTCTGGTGGTGAAGAGGGAGCTTTAAAGGGTCCTTCAATCATGCCTGGCGGACAAAAAGAAGCTTACGAGCTTGTTGAACCAATTTTAACAGCTATCTCTGCAAAAGTTTCAGGTGACCCTTGTTGTACATATATTGGACCAAATGGTGCTGGTCATTACGTAAAAATGGTTCACAATGGTATCGAATATGGCGATATGCAATTAATCTGTGAAGCATATTTCATCCTTAAAAATGTTCTAGGTTTAAGCACAGATGAACTTCATGAAGTATTTGCTGAATGGAATAAAGGTGAACTAGATAGTTACTTAATTGAAATCACTGCAGATATTTTCAAGAAAAAAGACGAAGAGACAGGTAAGCCGCTTGTTGACGTAATCCTTGATACTGCAGGTCAAAAAGGAACTGGTAAATGGACTAGTCAAAACGCTCTTGATTTAGGTGTTCCACTACCAATTATTACTGAATCTGTTTTTGCTCGCTTTATTTCAGCAATGAAGGATGAGCGTGTGAAAGCAAGCAAAGTTCTTTCAGGCCCATCAGCAAGCGGATTTGATGGAGACAAGCAAGAACTTATTGAAGCAGTACGTAAAGCTTTATACTTAAGCAAAATTATTTCTTATGCTCAAGGTTTCGCACAAATGCGTGTAGCATCTGAAGAATATAATTGGAATTTAAATTACGGCGAAATTGCAATGATTTTCCGTGGCGGATGTATCATTCGTGCTCAATTCCTACAAAAAATCAAAGATGCATATGACCGTGATGAGCAATTAGCTAATCTATTATTAGATCCTTACTTTAAGGAAATTGCAGAAGGTTACCAAACATCATTACGTAAGGTAATTTCAGTAGCTGTAGAGAAAGGAATTCCTGTTCCATGTTTCTCTAGTGCAATTGCATACTATGATAGCTACCGTACTGAAACATTACCTGCAAACCTTCTTCAAGCACAACGCGATTACTTTGGTGCGCACACTTACCAACGTGTGGACAAAGGTGGAGTCTTCCATACAAACTGGATGGAATAAAAACATTGTTGGGGTTTCAACGTTGAAACCCCGGCTTTTATTGTAGATAAATCCCATATTAGATGTAAGGGATTACACCTACATTATTTCGGCTTCCATTTTCCAGTGCAAAAAAAGAGACATCGCTTTCAAAAATGCGTAAACTGTTCTTAGGTATTAGTTTTTATAGAAGGGAGTCTTATCATGGGTATTCTCCAAGAGTTACTAAAGGATATTCCAGTTCCTAAAATGCTCAAAGTCAAACAGCATTTTGATGATTCAAAAGTTGAAAATCTTGTAGAAGAATTAACAAACAAATTACATCGAGAAGACGTGAAGCAAACCATTAAACCAGGCATGGAAATTGCAATTGCAGTAGGAAGTCGTGGTATTGACGCTTTAGTTGACATTACGAAAACAACTGTTCAATTCATTAAAGACATGGGCGGCAAACCTTTTATCGTACCTAGCATGGGTAGTCATGGTGGTGCCACTGGTGAAGGACAACGAGATGTTTTAAAACATCTTGGAGTAACAGAAGAAAGTGTAGGTTGTGAAATACGCTCTTCTATGGAAGTTATTAAGCTAGGTGAACTACCAAATGGCTTACCAGTTTATATTGATAAATATGCTTCTCAAGCTGACGGAATTGTTGTAATTAATCGTGTCAAACCACATACTGCTTTCCGTGGCTCTGTAGAAAGTGGCATTCAAAAAATGATCAGTATAGGTCTTGGAAAGCAAAAAGGTGCGGAAGCTTGTCATCAACTAGGCTTTAAATATATGGCCGAAAATGTTCCAGCAATGGCACAAATGATTATGGAAAAAACACCGTTTCTTTTTGGTGTTGCAACTGTAGAAAATGCCTTTGATAGAGTGGCCAGAATTGAAGTTATGCTAACCAATGAAATTATTGTGAAAGAGCCTGAACTTCAAGCTCAAGCAAAGCAATTACTTCCAAAGCTTTTCTTTGACCAAATCGACGTTCTTGTCATTGATCAAATTGGTAAAAATATAAGTGGAGACGGAATGGACCCAAATATCACAGGTCGCTACCCAACTCCATATGCACACGGTGGTCCTGAAGTGAACAAAATGGTTGTGTTAAACCTAACGCCAGAAACAGAAGGTAATGCGAATGGTGTTGGTACAGCAGATTTTACAACTCAACGACTAGTAGACAAAATGGACCTTGAATTCACATATGCAAACGGATTGACATCGACTGTGGTTGCTCCGACAAAAATTGCAACAACACTACCAAATGATAAAGAAGCAATCCAAGCGGCCATTAAAACTTGCAATATCTTAGATTTCACAAAGGTAAAAATGGTTCGTATCAAAGATACACTGCATGTGAGTGAAATCGAAGTTTCGGAAGCCTTATTAGATTACATTAAGCAACATCCAAATATTGAACAGGCATCAGACCTTTACGAATTTGACTTCGATGAAAAAGGAAACCTATTTTAAATGATTCAGTAAGGGACAATCTCATTACCTTGACGAAATAAGACCTAATTCATAGTAAAAGTGGGGAATAGACATGACAAAATTATTTGACTTAACTGGAAAAACAGCTGTTGCTATTGGCGGAAATAGTGTTCTAGGCTCTTCTATCTGTAAAGGATTCGCTGAACATGGCGCAAAAGTTGCTATCGTTGGACGAAACCTTGAAAAAACAGAAGCTGTTGTAAAAGAAATCGAAGCAGAAGGTGGAGTAGCGAAAGCTTTCACAGCGGACGTACTTTCACGTGAATCACTTGAAAATGCAGCAAAAGAAATCGAAGCATGGTCTGGTGGAATTGACATCCTTCTTAATGCACCAGGTATGAACAGCCCAACTCCATTCTTCGAGCTTGAAATGGATGAGTATGACAAAATCATGGATGTTAACCTTAAAGGTTATGTTGTAGCTACTCAAATTTTTGCAAAGAAAATGATTGATCTAGGACGCAAAGGAAGCATCATCAATATTTCTTCTGTGTCATCAACAACACCACTATCTAAAGTATTTACATACTCAGTTTCAAAAGCTGGTGTGAACAGCATGACTCAGTTCTTAGCAAGAGAGTTTGCACCAAATGGAATTCGTGTAAATGCAATTATTCCAGGATTCTTCCCAGCTGAACAAAACCGTAAAATCTTAAGCGAAGAGCGTGTAGCATCCATCATGGGTCACACTCCAATGAATCGTTTCGGTAACCCTGATGAACTAAAAGGAGCAGCTGTATTCTTAGCTTCAGAAAATGCTTCAAGTTTCGTAACTGGTACTTTCATTCGCGTTGATGGCGGATTTGGAAGCATGACCATCTAATAAAGTACTTCTGTAACGCAATATATATGATATAAATAGAAAGAGAACAATTAAACCGGGAGAGAAGGGGAGAAGACAATGATTGAGGAAAAGTATCAAAAGCTTGTGTCAATTCTCCGCGAGATGGAATCGGTTGTCGTTGCTTTTTCCGGTGGTGTTGACAGTACCTTTTTACTCAAGGTTGCTGTCGACACACTTGGAAAGGACAATGTGTTAGCGGTAACTGCTGATTCAGAAACATATCCTTCAACTGAGCTAAAGGAAGCTCAAGTCCTTGCAAAACAAATTGGGGCTAACCATCGTGTGATTGAAACTTCGGAGTTAGCCATTCCTGGATATACAGAAAATGATCGAAATCGTTGTTATTTCTGTAAGAGCAGTCTTTTTGATCATCTCATTCCAGTTATGGAACGTGAAGGGTATCACAATGTTGTGTATGGTGTCATCGCTGATGATATGAATGAATTCCGTCCCGGTATGAAGGCTGCAAAGGAAAAAGGTATTCGTGGACCATTGCAAGAGGCAAATCTGTTTAAAGACGAAATTAGGGAATTATCCCGTGAATTCGATTTGCCAACTTGGAACAAACCATCATTTGCATGTCTGTCATCACGGATTGCTTATGGTGAAAAAATCACGATTGAAAAACTAACAAAGGTTGAACGAGCAGAGGCATACCTTAAATCTCTTCAAATTCGTCAGGTTCGTGTTCGTACCCATCAAGAAATTGCAAGGATTGAAGTTGAACCTAACGATATGAAAATTGTCTTAGAACATCATGAAGCCATTACAAAAGAACTAAATTCAATTGGCTATAAATATATAACACTAGATTTAGTAGGATACAAGAGTGGAAGTATGAATAAAGTACTTTCTTAAGAGGATGTTCAAAAAGTCCGGTGAAAATGACACATCGAATTTCTTCGTTGGCTTGTTTTTCCGTTGCTCACGTATCAAGTAAATACGTTCCGCTACTCAAAACTGCGCCGCCTCGAACTTCTCGGTCCTTTTCATCCTCCTTTTGAACATATCACCTTAAGTAGAGAATGCTTTGGAATCTTTCCAAAGCTTTTTCTTTGTGAAGAATAATATGATAACATGAAGTCACAAACTACTTAGTATTAACGATAGAACGTGTAAAGGAAGATGTAGGTATGTCACACGAATATGTCATTGGTCTCGATCTAGGGACAACCAGTGCAAAAGCAGTTATTTTCACCTTAAATGGTAAGGTAGTTGCAGAAGCAGAGGATCTTGTTACCTCTTACTACCCTAAGCAAGGATGGGTTGAACAAGACCCTGATGAAATTGAGCGATCCGCTGTAAAAGCAATCAATATGGCCATTCAACAAGCGAAAGTAAATAAAGAAGACATCATTAGCTTAGGGATTTCAGCTGCCATGCATTCCATCATATGTATGGCGGATAATGGGGAAGCTCTTTCTCAAGCATTAATTTGGGCTGACGGTAGAAGTACTAAACAAGCAAATGAACTTATGGAATCAGATGGTCTAGAAATTTTTTCAAGAACAGGTATGCCGATTCATCCAATGTCACCTTTAGCAAAGCTCATTTGGATGAAGGAAATTGATTATATTCCATATACCCAATCAAGCTATTTCTTATCTATTAAAGAATATTTACTTTTAAAATGGTTTAATCAACGAGTAATTGATTATTCAATGGCATCTGCAACTGGTATGTTTAACGGAAAAACATTTCAATGGGATCCTGAAGTACTTTCAAAAGCAGGAATCACAGAGGACATGCTTTCAAAAATTGTCCCACCAACTTATCGATTAACCGACATTAACCCAAAAATTGCAGATGAAATGGGCATCTCAAGTGAAATGCCATTTATCATCGGAGCAGCCGATGGTCAGTTTGCTAATTTAGGAATTGGAGCTATTTCTCCAGGCGAAGTGGCTGTAACAGCTGGCACAAGTGGAGCCATCCGCCAATTTACAAAAGGATTCCAATCAAATACAAAGCATGAAACTTTTTGTTATGCTTTTACTGATGAACATTTTATTGTAGGTGGGCCAACTAATAACGGTGGAATAGCCCTTCAATGGTTAAAAGAACTACTTAATTATCAGGAAAGCTTTGATCATTTTACTGCTGAAGCTAAAAAAGTTGGACCTGGTGCTGAAGGCTTATTTTTCCATCCATATATAAATGGAGAACGCGCTCCATTATGGAACCAACAAGCTCGTGGTAACTTCTTTGGAATGTCTGTTACCCATAAAACGGAGCACTTTGTTCGTGCCGTATTAGAGGGTATTACATTTAATCTATACCAAATTGGACAAGCGTTAGAAAAACAAGCCGGAGAAACTGAAAAGCTTTATGTAAACGGCGGATTGGCACGTTCACCATTGTGGCTTCAAATGCTTGCTGATGTGTTCGGTAAAGAAGTTTATGTCCCAGAGACTCATCATAGTGCGGCATGGGGTGCAGCTTGGACAGCATTGGTAGGCATCGGTAAAGTGAATTCCTTTGAAGAGATCAAGAACAATATCCCAATGGGAGAGCCCGTTGTACCAAATCAAGAAAACCATGAGAAATACAAGGCTATATACGCAAAATATGAAGCAATTGGAAAAGATATTATAAAACATTTTTAAAAAATTCAGCGTCAGTTCTTACTGACGCTGTGGCTATTCATCGATTCTAAAGTCGATTAAGGTGTGTGAAACATGGTAGAAGAAATTTTAAAGCAAGTAAAACAAGGAACATTAAGTATTGAGGATGCAAAAAAAGAATTAGCAACCTACGAAAATTTAGGATTTGCCAAAATCGATCATCATCGAAAAAACAGACAAGGATTCCCAGAAATTGTTTTTGGTGAGGGTAAGACGAAGGAACAAATTTTATCAATTGTTAATGTAATAAAGGAACGCGGAGACAATGTTCTTGTGACACGAATCTCAAAGGAAAAAGCAGACTTTATTTTACAATCGAACTCTGAGTTTGTGTACAATGAAATAGCTCAAATTCTGTATTGGAAAGATGTTACACGAGAAAACAAACAAAGGAACGGCTATATTGCAATTGTGTGTGCCGGTACCTCAGATTTACGGGTCGCTGAAGAAGCAGCTATTACAGCTGAAGTGTTAGGTAGTAACATTCGTCGCTTCTACGATGTCGGGGTGGCTGGCATCCATCGTTTATTAGATAATATAGAAGAAATCCGAAATGCGAATGTTTCAGTAATTGTCGCAGGCATGGAGGGTGCTTTGCCAAGTGTGGTTGGTGGTCTTGTTTCCCATCCAATTATTGCAGTCCCAACAAGTATTGGATATGGGGCCAATTTTCAAGGATTATCAGCTTTATTAACGATGCTTAATTCCTGTGCGTCTGGAATCAGTGTAGTGAACATCGACAACGGTTTCGGCGGTGCTTATAATGCGGTCTTAATTGATCAACTTGCACAAAAAGGAGAACTAGATTAAATGAGAACACTTTATTTTGATTGTTTTTCAGGAATTAGTGGGGATATGGTAATTGGGGCATTACTTGATGCAGGTGGGGACCCAAAAAAATTAGTTGAGGAATTAAAGAAACTCCATTTTGAGGATGAATACGAATTAGCATGGAAAAAGGTCGTAAAAAACGGAATCACATCTACGAAATTTGATGTCATTTTAAAAAACGAAAGCAATACGCTCACACATCATCATGACCATGAACATTCTCACGACCAAGAACACCAACATCATCATGATCACGAACATACTCATGACCATGAACACCAACATCATCATGATCATGATCATGAACATACTCATGACCATGTACACGAACATATACATACACATGAACATAGCCATGATCATCACCACGATCATGACCATCATCACCATCACTCACATCGTGCATACAAAGACATTGTGAGGATGATTGAGGAATCTGAATTGGCTCCTGAAGTAAAAAAAATAGCACTAAAAATTTTCAAGAAAATCGGGGAAGCAGAAGGCCTAATCCATGGACTTCCGTTAGAAAACGTGCATTTTCATGAAGTTGGTGCGGTTGATTCAATAATTGATATTGTAGGAACAGCCATTTTACTACAACAATTAGAAATCACTACGATTAAATCGTCATCTGTACCAGTTGGAACAGGGAAAATCCATATTGATCATGGAATTTATCCAGTTCCAGCACCTGCGACACTTGAAATTTTAAAAGGGGTACCGATTGAGCAAAGTGATATCCGATTTGAACTCACAACTCCGACTGGAGCCGGAATTATCTCCGTACTTACAGATGAATTTTGCAGTTTTCCTTCAATGAAGGTAACAGCAATAGGCTACGGGGCTGGTACAAAAACGTTCAAAGATCGTCCAAATGTTCTCCGTGTTATTATAGGAGAATAAATATTTATTTAGTCCTCACAAAAAAGTGGGGACTCTTCTTTTTTATAAATCCTTTTATTGACAAAGGTTATATTGCGCAGTATAATTATCTTGAATTAAAGATATTTTACTTTAAGATATTTTTGTATATAGTAATTTAACATCGCTTGGAAAAACAAAAAAACATGTAACTATATTGGAGGCATAAATGATGAACGGATTAAAAGGAATACACCATGTCACTGCAATCACTAGTAGCGCAGAAAAAAACTATGAATTTTTCACCTATGTACTTGGTATGCGTCTCGTAAAGAAAACAGTAAACCAAGATGATATTCAAACATATCACTTATTTTTCGCAGATGATACAGGTAGTCCAGGTACAGACATGACCTTCTTTGATTTTCCTGGAATCCCGAAAGGTATCCATGGGACAAATGAAATCTCAAAAACATCTTTCCGTGTTCCAACCTATGCTGCGATTGATTATTGGGAAAAACGTTTTGACCGACTAGATGTTAAGCATTTTGGTGTGAAAGAACAATTCGGGGTAAAAACATTATCATTCGTTGATTTTGATGATCAACAGTATCAATTAGTTTCTGACGAAAATAACAAAGGTGTTCCTGGAGGAACTCCTTGGCAGAAAGGACCTATCCCATTAGAATATGCAATCACTGGCTTAGGACCATTATTTGTTCGAACTGCTCATTTTGATTTCTTTAAGGAAATGCTTGAAAAAGTATTACAATTTAAAGAAATTGCAGCGGAAGGCTCTTTTCACTTATTTGAAGTAGGTGAAGGTGGTAATGGCGCTCAGGTTGTCGTCGAAAATAACACTGTTCTCCCACAAGCACAACAAGGCTTTGGAACAGTCCACCACGCCGCTTTTCGTGTAGAAGACAAATCAGTCTTAGACGAGTGGGATAAGCATTTACGCGGATTCGGTTTCCAAACATCTGGGTTTGTTGATCGTTTCTTCTTCGGTTCACTCTATTCAAGAGTGGCGCCTGGAATTCTATTTGAGTTTGCGACAGATGGTCCTGGGTTTATGGGGGATGAACCATACGAAACACTTGGTGAAAAGTTATCTTTACCACCATTCTTAGAGTCAAAACGTGAAGCTATTGAAAGCTATGTTCGACCTATTGATACCGTTAGAAGTACCAAAGAAATTACAAAAGAATATGAATAAAAAGTTCTTTATTGCAAGGAAATTATAGAATAGGACATTGTTGATACCACAATAAAGAATGAACTACGTCAAGCGCCTAGCCTCAGGGTAAGCAACCAGAGCAAAGAAAATTTTAGACAGAATTTTATTGCTGCAAATTTGTTTGCTAATCGGGGTTGACTGGCGCTGACGTATTTCTTATGACTACTTTACATTCCAAACAAACAGGTTTTTCACGTGTAAAGTGGAAGAGTTGGTAACAGAATCGGATATATACTAATGTTCTTAAACATTATTGTGAATATATATCAAGCAAATCTTTGATACCAATCAAAATTTTATTAATTTCCAATTAGGTAAAGAAGTTTTAAAGACTGCAATAGATTCTGGAAAGGATTTGATCAAGGTATTGAATGCGCTTATTTGAGTTCTTGCTTGTCACTTTTTCTAAAATATAATTTGCTACTTCTAGACAGCTGTTCATCTCAATCTCGCTAAGAAAGAGCTCGTTTGCTTTATTCATTTTTATTAATGCAACAGGATTTTTTAGAGCTGTTACCACTTGTTCCTCCACTGTTCTAGCCTTATTCAGTTTTCGAACCAATCCTTTTTTTTCTAAATAATTCATATTAATTTCTTCTTGACCTGGGAGAACCGAATAGATAAAGATTGGAATTCTTTTCTTTATTGCTTCACTAATGGTCACACCACCCGGTTTTGTAATAAGTGCATCAGCCCAGTTATATAAATGATTCATCTGTTCAGGACACGTAATATAGGGTAGAGGTTTTATTAAATTTAAATTTAATGAAGAAATTTCTCTATATAATTTTGCGTTTAAACCGCAAAGAACACGATATTCAATTAAGTCTTTATTTACGGATTGTTTTAGAAAGAATAGCTGATTTCCTAAACCTAAGCTTCCCCCGGAAACAAGAATACGAATTTTCCTCTTATTCGTCGACCTACATTTTCTTTTCGATGCTAAATCGGAAGTAATAATTCCAGTTATGATAATGTTTTCTTCAGGAACCGATGCTTTGATCAGTTCAGCTTTTATTTCTTTAGAAGGGACAAAATGCATATCTACTTGACTAATCCCCCACAGATCATTAACGAAAAAATCTGTGTATACATTGATCATTGGCGTACTACAAACACCGTATTCTTTGAGTTTATTTACGAGAAACGATGGGAAGCTATGTGTACATATAACTAAATCTGGCAGTTTTTCTTCAAGTAACTGCTCCATTTTTTCTAAAAAGAGTGCTTCGTATAAAGAATGAAGGATGTCAGACTTTTTGCTAAAGAATCGCTTGTAAAATCTGCTGTAATTCACAGGCCAATTTGATATCCATTTTAAGTACAAATTGGAAATGGACTTTTCAAGTACTGGATTCATATAGGTGAGAAAATCAACTTTTTCACAATTAATATAAGAGTCCTGTTTCTTAAAAGAAGAGATTAGCACGTCAGCCGTTCTATGATGACCGGATTCCATCGTAAATAGTGGTAAAACCAGTATGTTTTTCATTTCTATCCTCCAAAAAACTACAAGGTCTATGAAAATGGCTATTTTCCAAAATGATAGTATGCTAACAAGTATTTCATTTTCCTGAAATTGAAATAGAGAGCCAACATTCATTCTTTACCTCAAAATTTTTTAACTTATTATTAATTTTGGTCTTACCCTGATTTTTGTAATTACTTCTGTTTCCTCTTTGAAAAAAATAGAGATGTTTTCTACTACCGGTGACTTATCTAAGGGTAGGTCTATGATATCTATATGTTGTACATTTTGATGAGTGACTATTGATATATATGATGTATTAGTAAAGTGGACCTGAGGATTACGAATGAATAGTGCCACATTTACCTATTTTATTAATTTCCAATTGAGAGGTTTCTGGTGAAATATTCCCTAGTAATTTGCCAAAAAAAGGATGTAGTTTTAGAAAATAATAAATTTTTGTAGTCAATAATTATTATTTTTTCAAAAAAACTTTTACCTAGAAGATTTTTTCTAGCAAAATTGGTTTTTTGCCTATATTTTCGTTTTTTTTAATTAAATTTTTCGTAATTTTCTTTACATGTGTACAAATAGTACCCTCATCAATACGGAAAACTTTTTGGACAAGTTCAACCAACATCAAAAGATTACAAACGTTACAGATTTTACAAGATTGAAATTATTCATAAAAACGCTTATATTGCTGTTGTTTTGCGCTTCTCAGTCAACGAAACAAACAGGAATGAATTTTGACATAGGAAAAACGACACAATGAACGAAACAAGTTTTATTCAATAACCTATTGTGGGGGAAAACAGAAAGCAAAATAATGAGAATTGTGAGGAGAAAAGGATGGCAAAAGAAGGAGAAGGTGTTCAATCTCGATCGAACACAAAAAGTATTGAAACAAGGAAAAGGTTATCAAAAAAGGAAAAAGTCTTTGTAGTCACATTATTTGTGATGATTGTATCATGCCTTTTCATTGTGAACTGGACAGCAACAAACACATTAAATTTAACGATTGGAGTTTATGGGTCTGTTATGATTTCATACCTATTGGGGAAAATGCTACTTTCGTTTAAATATGCGGAAATCACAATGGAACCACCAGATGTAAAAGTATCCGTTGTGATTCCCTCTTATAATGAAGCCCCAGATGCTGTATTAGGAACAGTCGAAAGCATATTAAAACAAGACTATCCAATTCATGAAATCTTCGTAATTGATGATGGCAGTAAAGATGATTCAGCCTATAAAGCGGTTTTACAACTTAGGGATAATCTTGAATCAATGGAGTCGTTCTCGAATCAAATGCCAAACTTAATTGTTCACCGTCTGCCGCAAAACAAAGGCAAACGACATGCTCAAATTTGGGCATTTGAACGAGCAACAGGCGATGTTTATATAACAGTGGATTCTGACTGTACAGTGTTCCCTGATGCTATTCGAGAATTATTAAAGCCTTTGAATGATTCTGAAGTAACTGCTACGACGGGTCATGTGAATATTCGGAATCGGACAGATAATATTCTTACTCGCTTAATTGATATGCGCTATGATAATGCATTCCGTATTGAGCGTGCTGCTCATTCTGTTACGAGTAATGTACTGGTTTGTAGTGGTCCATTAAGTGCATATCGAAAGGAAATTGTCATGAAAAACCTAGAGCATTATGGAAATCAAACCTTTCTAGGTCAACAAGTACAATTAGGTGATGACCGTTGTCTAACAAACTATGCAATCCGTGAAGGAAAAACATTATATCAATCTACTGCCCGTTGTATTACTGACGCTCCGACTAAATTAAAGACATTAATAAAACAGCAATCCCGTTGGAACAAATCATTTTTTCGAGAAAGCTTAATTGCTTTTAAAATTGGTTTAAAAAAGCCGAACGTATTAATATGGGTAATGCTAGAAATGTTTCTATGGATTGCTTTTGGCGTTTCTTTAATAATGGCTTTTTATATTGCGTCTTCGACGATGGGCTGGATCATTTTAATCTATTACCTTGCCTATGTTATGATTTCAGCCTATGCCCGAAATGTCTTTTATGCGTATAAAAGACCACTAACATTTTTAATGGCACCACTGTATGGATTGTTATTCTTAATCTTGCTATGTCCTCTACGTATTTGGGCATTGCTCACTCTTCGTTCATCTTCTTGGGGAACTAGAGGTTAATAGTTTTTTAAATATAAGCAATTTTTATGATTGGAGATGTTTTGATTGAAGGTTCGTAAAGCCATTATTCCTGCTGCTGGTTTAGGCACACGATTTCTCCCCGCAACAAAAGCACAACCAAAGGAAATGCTTCCAATTGTAGATAAGCCAACCATTCAATATATTGTGGAAGAAGCGATTCAGTCAGGTATTGAAGATATTCTTATCATTAGCGGGCGTAATAAGCGAGCAATAGAAGATCACTTTGATAAATCATATGAGTTAGAAGAAACCCTTTATAAAAATAAAAAGTATGAAAAACTTCAAGAAATACAAGAAATTTCAAATTTAGCAAACATCCATTATATCCGCCAAAAAGACCCTCTTGGCTTAGGTCATGCCATTTACTGTGCCAACCGTTTTATAGGAAATGAACCATTTGCAGTTCTTCTCGGGGATGACATCGTAAAGTCCGACATACCTTGCCTAAAACAACTCATCGATGTTTTTGACCACTATCACGAATCTATTCTTGGAGTACAGATAGTGGACCCTAATGATGTTTCTAAGTATGGAATTATTGGTCTGAATAAAAGTAAAACGTTTAATAACGGCGTGATGCCAGTTGCTTCGGTTGTTGAAAAACCAGCTATTAAAGAAGCACCCTCCAATTATGCCATTATGGGGCGTTACATTCTTACACCGGAAATTTTTGAAATCTTGGCTACTTTACCTCCCGGATCAGGTAATGAGATTCAATTAACAGATGCGATCACACAATTGAACAAAAAACAAACTGTATTAGCCTATAATTTTGAAGGTAAACGTTATGATGTTGGAGATAAATCCGGCTTCGTTAAAGCAACAATAGACTTTGCATTAGACAGATCTGAAATAAGTGAAAATATCGAATCCTATTTAAAAAATCTAGTAATCGATATGGGGCATGATATTTCTGAAAAAATAGGAGATTAGACTAGAACACGATGTATGGGATTAGAATCTCCCAATCTCTTTATCAAAAATTGAACATTCATCCTAATAATTATTAGAGCTTTTCGAAAGGAGGAGTTTTAATGAAAATTGCAATTATCGGAACAGGTTATGTTGGGTTGGTAACAGGTGTTTGTTTGTCTGAAATTGGCCATGATGTTACTTGTCTCGATATTAACAACGAAAAAATAGAAATGCTCAAGCAAGGTGTCTCTCCTATTTATGAACCAGGGTTAGATGAGTTAATAGCTAAGAACTTAAAGAAGGGAACACTTCAATTTGTTACAAATCATGTTGATGGCTTGAAAGCTGCGGAGGTTATCTACATTGCTGTTGGTACGCCACAAGCGGAAGATGGGGCTGCTGATCTTTCATTTATTTTTCAAGCTGCAAGAGACATCGGTCTAAATATAACACGAGATGTTAATGTAGTGACAAAAAGTACCGTTCCGCTTGGTACGAATTATAAAATAAAAGAATTGATTATCGCTAATTCACAAGGTAACCATCGTATTGAAGTTGTTTCAAATCCTGAATTTTTACGAGAAGGATCAGCTGCTTATGATACTTTTCATGGTGATCGTATTGTAATTGGAGCACAAGACCCAGAAGCAGCTGATCTAGTGGAGGAAATTAATAAACCGTTTGGTCTTCCAGTAATAAAAACTAGTATCAGTAGTGCAGAAATGATTAAATATGCGGCTAATGCATTTCTAGCAACAAAAATTTCTTTTATTAATGAAATTGCTACTCTTTCTGAAAAAGTTGGTGCCGATATTATGGAGGTTGCAAAAGGGATTGGGATGGATGCACGTATCGGTTCAAAATTCCTGAATGCGGGTATAGGTTACGGTGGATCCTGCTTCCCTAAAGATACAAAGGCATTGATAAAAATTGCGGAAGCTGTCAATCATGATTTTTCCTTACTAAAATCGGTCATTCACATTAATGAAGAACAAAAAACAGTATTGGTAAAAAAAGCAAAGGAACGCTTTGGTTCTCTTAAAGGAAAACGAATTGCCCTGATTGGTCTTTCCTTTAAACCAAACACTGATGATATGAGAGAGTCTGCCTCTATAAATATTTCTTATGCTCTAGTTGATGAAGGTGCTGAATTGGTTGCCTATGATCCAATTGCAACTGAAAACGCTAAGGAAATTCTTCCAGACAACGTTAAATATGTAGAACAGATCGAAGAGGCTATAAAAATGGCAGATATCATTTTTCTATTAACGGATTGGAAAGAGATTGTAGAAAAAACGTTAATCTTTTCAAGTCTCTTTATGGAAAAGCCAATTATCTTCGATGGTCGAAACTGTTATACCCAAGAAGAGGCTGGTAAATATAAGGTCGAATACGTATCGATTGGTAGAGAACCAGTAAAACCCAATGGTAAATGAACAACTCATCATTTTTTCATCTATTGCATGATTTGCAAATAATATGAAGGTAGTTTTGAAATTTAAAAGATAACCATTTTTGTTAATGAAACGGGTTCCTCTATGGAATCCGTTTTTTAACATTCGCAACATTTTTAGAGTCAAGCGTAATGACTGGTTATTCGGGAAATCAAACATTTACCAATTGCCTATTGTATATAGGTCAAAAGGCGTAAAACCAATCTTTTTCTTCGTTAATTTTTTCCATCATGAATGACCATGGAAGTATTTTATCGAATTCAATCGAAATTTGTCCTATTTCATTGTATAATTATCTGTTGTAAGATATTAAGCTTGGAAAGGATGATGTCCAATGATGGAATGGGCGTTAGTCATATTATTTGGGGTAGCAGCGGTGTTGCTTATTTTATCCTATACACTTACGAAAAAAGCAAAAAAGGCCGAACAGCGTGAGCTTGAATTATATTCAGTAAGTTTTATGGAGGAAATAAATAAGCTACAACAGCAAATGAGAAACCTTGAATTAGACAATGAAATTCTTGCAAACCAGGCAGGGATTGACACCACAAATAAAGAACAACGTGAGTTACTTCGTGATGCGCTTGATTTATATAAAAGAGGATATTCCGTAACAAGCATTGCGAATGAGAAAGAAATAAGTGAAATCGAAGTCCAAGGTTTGCTATCTCCTTTTATGAAACAAACAGAAACAGAAGGGAGAAAAGTAGCAAATGACCGCTAAAACATTAACTAGCTTCGCTTCTGGACTTTTACTTGCTGCAGTGGTTTGCGCGGTTGTTTACTTTTTCGGACCAGAACAAGCAACAACTACAAAGGCAGGAGAAAAACCAACTGTAGAAGAGCTCAAAAGTCTTCTAACTGACGAAGGTTATGTTGTCCATACTGAAGAAGAATGGAATCAAGCAATTGCTGAAGCGAAGAATCCAGTGGAAAAACCTCAGGAACAGCCTAAAGAGGAAGTAAAAGAAGAGGCAGCAGAGGAACCTAAGGAAGAACCTGCCGAACCAGAGGTCAAGAAAACGGTGATCAATGTCACCGAAGGTATGACAAGTTATGAAGTCGGAAAAGCACTTATTTCAGCTCAAATCATTAGTGGAAATGCTTGGGATTTTGCAAACCTAGTTGAGAAAAAAGGTGTGGCTAAATACTTAAAGCTTGGCACATTTGAAATTAACAGCAATATGACAACAGACGAAATCATTTCAATTATTTTCAAGAAAAAATAAACCTACAGAAAAGACCAAAACCACTAAAAAGGGATTTGGTCTTTTTTATTTTCTGTGAAACATTTTTTGTGGAACAAGAAAAATCGGCAGTGACATGCACAAAAAGATAGGCATTTCACACAAAAAGGAGACAATTGTTATCATTTTAGCTGTGCTTACATATTATAGAATATAAATTAATAAATCATATTAATTTATTAAATGACCTAAAATTACGTTGATGTGTTTTATAGATATGATTTCTGTCAAGAATGAATGTGTAGTAAATAAGCTAATGGGGTGATACGAAATGTATACCAATAAAGCAATTCAGGTTCTTGACCGTATGCGTTTATCAAATGGTGCTTATACAGCAAGTTTATCAAATGATTATAGCTATGTATGGATTCGAGATATCGTATATACAGTACTTCCATTTATCAATGAACCATCAGATAGATATGCAAAGGCTTATCATGCTTTATTTGATATGTTTAAGACGTATGAGTGGAAAATTGATATCCATCGGAAAAAGAAACCAATCTATTTGTTTGAATACATCCATTCACGATACTCTACCGACTTAAGGGAAATGCCGGTCGAATGGGGGCATGCCCAAAATGACGCAATTGGAGCATTTTTATGGGGGGTTGGTGAAGGATACCGCTTAGGACAAAAAGTAATTCGAGATAAAAAGGATATTGAAATCGTCCAAAAGCTCGTTGATTATTTAGAATGCCTTCAATATTGGCAATCAAAGGATAATGGTATGTGGGAAGAGAATATGGAAGTTCATGCTTCAAGTATAGGTGCTTGTGTAGCTGGACTTAATGCCGTCAAAATCCTTGTTAATGTCAAAGAAGATTTAATCAAAAAGGGAGAAAAGGCCCTCCGAGATCTTTTACCTCGTGAAAGCGAAACAAAGGATACTGATTTAGCATTGCTCTCCCTTGTATTCCCATACCGGGTCGTTGATCGAGACCATGCGCTTAAGATTGTTGAAACCGTTTCCTCGAAATTAGAGCGCACATATGGTGTGATTCGCTATGAAAATGATCAGTATTATAATGAAGGAAGTGAGGCTGAATGGTGCTTCGGTTTTCCGTGGCTTGGCCTTTGCTACCTTGAACTAGGACAATTTCAAAAAGCCAGTGAGTATATAGAAAAAACAAAAAGGATTGTGCCAGATAATTGGGAGGTTCCTGAGCTGTATGTAGGTGGAACCAATAAACCAAATGGAAACACTCCATTAGCATGGTCAGTTGCGATGTCCTATATTTTTCTCACGAAAATGGAGGATTTAGCACAACAAAAAATATCTTAAAAAGCTGCTTAGGCAGCTTTTTTGTTTGAACCTTTTAATTGCCAATACAAACAATAACGAAAATTATTCCAATATAACAAAAACATTAAACAACCAACCCTCGTTTATATTATTTCGCAATATCAAATTTCTCCCTAAAAAAGTAAAAACCCCACACATATCAACCATAAATTGTAAACGGTTACATAATTCTTTTTAAAAATATTCTCTGTAAAATAATAATTTTCTGCCTATTCTACCTTATTTGACAATAAAAAACATTATTCGCTAAAGGAATAAATCTCACTCTCCACGAATTAATATAATAAAGTGAGAAAGTAATAGCCAACTTCAGTTTTATTATTTTTATACAAAAGTCATAAATTTTTGGTATTACTAACATTCTACTCACATATATCAAAAGGAGGATATGGTAGTGAATTCTACGCTAGAAAATGAAGCTGAACTTTTACCAAGTGAGTTCGATTTGTATTTATTTCACGAAGGAACATTATTAGAAGGCTATAACATGCTTGGTGCACATGTGATGTCCTATAAAGGGATCGACGGTGTACGTTTTTCTGTATGGGCACCCCATGCCACGGCCGTGTCCGTCGTTGGAGATTTTAATAACTGGGCTGGTAATGCGAATAGCCTTGGATTGATTCCAAACTCTGGTGTATGGATTGGATTTATTCCAGGGTTAAAAGAGGGTGAACTTTATAAATACGAAATCACAACTGCAAACGGCGAAAAGAAACTAAAAGCTGATCCATATGCCTTCTTCTCTGAAGTAAGACCAAATACTGCATCTGTGATAACGAGACTCGACCAATTTAAATGGAATGATAAAAAATGGCTAAACAATCGTGACAAAGCAGATTCTTACAATAATCCAATGATGATTTACGAATTACATACGGGTTCTTGGAAAAAGAAAGAAGATGGAAGCTTTTATACATACCGGGAATTAGCGGATGAAGTCATTGATTATGTAGTGGAGCATGGTTTTACACATATTGAATTAATGCCGATTATGGAGCACCCATTTGACTTATCATGGGGCTATCAAATAACTGGCTTTTATTCCGTAACTAGCAGACATGGTAACCCTATTGATTTCATGTATTTTGTGGACCAATGCCATCAAAAAGGCATTGGCGTCATACTTGATTGGGTTCCCGTTCATTTCTGCCGTGATGTCCACGGACTTGGAAGATTTGATGGAACTCCCCTTTACGAGCATACCGAATCAAAACGTGCTGACAGACCATTATGGGGGACGTACAGCTTTGATTTTACAAAACCAGAGATTCATAGTTTCTTACTTTCCAATCTTACTTTTTGGATGGATATATACCATATTGATGGCTTTCGAATCGACGCCGTATCTTCATTAATTTACCTCAATCACGATAATCCGCAACAAGAAAAGCTAATCAATCAATTTGGTGGCGAAGAAAATCTGGAAGCAATCGATTTTATTAAAAAGGCAAATGAAGCCATATTCAAACGATATCCGGGGGTATTGATGATTGCCGAAGAGGCAACTGATTATCCTCTTGTAACTGCACCAACCTCTGTAGGCGGATTAGGCTTTAATTATAAATGGAATATGGGATGGGTAAATGATGTCCTTAAATACATGCGAATGCATCCGTCCGACAGACGTTATCACCATAATTTATTAACTTTTTCCTTCTTCTATGCGTTTTCAGAAAACTTTATTTTACCTTTTTCACATGATGATGTTGTTCACGGCAAGAAATCACTTTTAGATAAAATGCCGGGCGATTACTGGCAAAAGTTTGCGAATTTGCGTTTATTATACGGATATTTAATGACCCATCCCGGAAAAAAGCTTCTCTTCATGGGTGGGGAGTTCGGTCAATTTTCCGAATGGAAGGAACTTGAGGAACTAGATTGGATGCTTCAAGACTATGATTCCCACGCTAACCTTCAAGCCTATTTTAAAGAGCTCCAACATTTTTATCGCATGAATTCAAGTCTATGGAGACTTGATCATGAACAAGAGGGCTTCGAATGGATTGACCCTGATAACCATGCTCAATCTGTGATTACATTTATGAGGCATGGGAAGCGCAAGGGTGATTACTCGATCATCGTTTGCAACTTCTCTACAGAAGTCTTTGAAAATTATCGTATTGGCGTCCCGTCAACAGGGAGTTATATAGAAATGTTTAATAGTGATTCAGTAGAATTTGGAGGTTCTGGTCAGATAAACGCAGCTGCTATAACCGTTGATAAGACGCCAGCACATAATCAGCCATACAGTATGACCATTAAAGTTCCGCCATTAGCAATTAGTATCTTTAGAAAAGAGACAAAAAAGAGAAAAAGAGGTGTCGTCAAAAAATGAGATCAAAGAAGTGGATTGCAGTTGTTTTAGCAGGTGGTCAAGGGTCAAGATTGGGGGAATTAACAACAACCCTTGCCAAACCCGCTGTTCCATTTGGTGGAAAATACCGAATTATTGATTTTCCTTTAAGTAATTGTACTCATTCTGGTATTGATACTGTCGGTGTCATTACTCAATATCGCCCACATGTGCTTAATAATTATGTAAGCAATGGGCGTCCTTGGGATTTAGACCGGAACAATGGGGGAGTAACCGTCCTTCCGCCGTATATTGGAAAGAATGGTGGGGATTGGTATAAAGGAACAGCTAATGCAGTCTACCAAAATATCCATTATATCGAGCAATATGATCCAGAATATGTGCTTATCTTATCTGGTGACCATATTTACAAAATGGATTATAGTAAGATGCTTCGCTTCCACCTTGAAAAAGATGCAGCTGCTACAATTGCTGTCATTGAAGTGCCTTGGGCAGAAGCAAGTCGCTTTGGAATCATGAATACAAACGATGAGAAAAAAATTGTTGAATTTGATGAAAAACCTGCCAATCCAAAAAGCAATCTCGCGTCAATGGGGATTTACTTGTTCAAATGGAAGTTATTAAAACAATATTTAATCGAAGATGAAGGAAATATTCATTCTTCCAACGACTTTGGGAAAGACATCATTCCTAAATTACTTAAAGACGATAATCAGTTATATGCCTATCAGTTTGATAGCTATTGGAAAGATGTAGGTACAATCGAAAGCCTATGGGAAGCCCATATGGACTTATTAGATGATGATGCTCCTGGCTTTGATTTACATGATTCTAGTTGGCCATTCTTTACTGGAATCGCGACTCATCCACCACAATATATATCACCGACCGCGGAAATATCCCAGTCATTAATCAACGAAGGTTGTATTGTGCAAGGAACGGTTGACCACTCGGTTCTTTCATACAATGTACAGGTTGGAGAGAATTCGCTTATTCGAGACTCGGTTATCATGCCGAATGTTCAAATCGGCAAAAATGTGACCATTCACAAAGCGATTATCGCTAGTGATTTATGCATTCCAGATGGAGCACATATTGGGTCAGATGCCCCGAATGCCACCATTACATTAGTTGGAGATGAAAGCACAGTAAGACCCTTAACCGTAAGTAAATAAATATCACATGAGGAGCGATTGGGATTGGAACGAGTAATTGGTGTTATTAACTTAGTGAATGATAAACAATATTTAAAAGAGTTAACCCAGCATCGTTGTTTGGCAGCTGTGCCATTTGGAGGAAGATATCGACTAATCGATTTTACAATGTCCAATTTTATTAATGCCCAAATTAAGAAGGTTGCTATTTTTACGAAAGACAAATATCGTTCTATCATGGATCATCTCGGTAATGGCAAGGAATGGGACCTCGATCGACGTAATGGGGGATTATTTATTTTACCTCCCATTCACCCGGATAAAAGTATAGTCGGTGATATTCAGCAATTTTATGATCATCTTGAGTTTTTTAAGCGATCCCATGAGGACACCGTCCTTTTTTCTCCTGGTCACCATGTCTATAAGATTAATTTTAATGAGGTCATTAAAAGTCATCGAGAAAGTGGTGCAGACCTTACTATTGTTTACAAGCAATATGATGGAGAACCTGTTGAAAAACCAATCTATCATAAATGTATCCTAAACGCTGATGATAAAGTAACAAATCTAGAACTCTATACTTCTCCAAAACAGGGTGACCCTGTATGTACAGAAACCTTTGTATTTTCAAAAAAGCTATTAGTTGAACTCATTACGAAATGCCATGAAAATGGGGAATATGATTTTATTCGAGATTTGGTGAAAGCAAATCTACATCGTCTTAAAGTAAACAGCTATCATTTTAAAGGTTATATGCCATTTATTCATTCAATTACAAGCTATTATAAAACAAATATGGAATTCTTAAATCCACAGGTAACTAAGGAATTTTTCTTTGACAACTGGGAGATTTATACGAAAACAAAGCATGAACCTCCCGTTAAATATGCCACTACTTCAAATGTCAGCAATTCGTTAATTGCGAACGGTAGTGATATTGAGGGGACGGTTGAAAATAGTATTATCTTCCGCGGAGTAAAAATTCGTAAAGGTGCCACTGTTAAAAACAGCATTATTATGCAAAAATGCGTCATTGACGAAGGAACCTACCTTGAAAATGTGATAACAGATAAACAAGTCAATGTCACATCTGAAAAAGTAATCATTGGAGAATTTACTCCAACTGTCATAAAAAAAGCTGAGATTATTTAATAAAACTTGTTCAAAAAGGAGGATAAAAAGGACCGCGTCGACAAAAACGCCACATCCTGTGGCATTGTCGACACTAGCACGTCCTGTGCGTCGAAAGTTCGAGGCGGTGTAGCTTTGAGTAGCGGAGCGTATGTTCTTAATACGTGAGCACGAGAAATACCTCTTCCTTGAATCCGCTTCACACGCCGGAAAAGTGGTTTCTTTTCCAAGGAACGGAAAAGCAAGCCAACGAGCTTCCACAGGATGTGGTGACTTCGACGTTCGACACAGGACGTGTCGGTATTTAGTCGAAGTACCTCTGTGTGTCATTTTTACCGGACTTTTTGAACATCAACTAATGGGGGAAGGTCATGAACATATTATTCGCAGCATCAGAGTGCGCTCCATTTATTAAAACAGGCGGACTAGGGGATGTAATAGGGGCATTGCCCAACGCTCTACAGCAGGAAGGAATCCATGTAAATGTGATTCTGCCGAAATATGGTGATTTAGATGATACATACAAGGAGCAGCTTGTATTAGAGCGGATTATTGAGGTGCCATTAGGATGGCGGAAACAATATTGTGGTATTGAAAAATTAGTCCATAACGGTATTAGCTATTATTTTTTAGATAATGAGTATTATTTTAAGCGGTATGGAAGTTATGGTTTTTATGATGATGGAGAGCGTTTTGCATTTTTCTCTAGAGCGGTTTTGGAAGCAATCCCATATGTAGATAGAAAGCCAGATATCATTCATTGTCATGATTGGCAAGCAGGACCTATTCCACTCTTGTTAAACGCACATTATTCCAACCATCCTGACTATCGGGGGATTAAAACAGTATTTACCATACACAATTTACGCTATCAAGGAGTTTTTCCAAGATCGGTTTTAGGTGAACTACTTGATGTAAGTGAACGCTATTTTCATATCGATGGTGTCGAGTTTTTTGGAAATGTCAGTTATATGAAGGCTGGATTAGCCTTTGCTGAGGCGCTTACAACCGTAAGTCCAACCTATGCAAGTGAAATTCAAACAGCTTATTACGGGGAACAGTTAGATGGCTTTTTACGAAACCGAAATGCTGACTTGCAAGGTATAGTAAATGGGATTGATCATGAAAATTATAATCCCGCTACAGACAAAGCAATGTTTCACTTATATGATTCGTATGATGGGAAAATGAAAAATAAACGAGCATTACAGGAGCATCTCGGACTTCCCGTAAATGAAGAAGTTCCTGTAATCTCCATGATTACACGCCTCGTTGAACAAAAGGGCATTGATCTAGTTTTGCATGTATTTGAAGAAATCCTTAATCAAAATGTACAGTTTGTTTTACTAGGGACAGGGGAAAGCCATTATGAGGATGCCTTTCGTGAATTAGCATACCGATATCCAACAAAAGTATCAGCAAATATCTTTTTTGATGAAGCACTTTCTAGGAAAGTTTATGCAGGTTCCGATTTGTTTTTAATGCCATCACAATTTGAGCCTTGTGGAATCGGTCAATTACTCGCCTTTCGCTACGGGACACTGCCACTTGTAAGAGAGACAGGCGGACTTAAGGATACGGTTCAACCATACAATGAATTTACCGGCCAAGGTAATGGCTTTAGCTTCACCAATTACAACGCACATGACATGTTATATACAATCGAGCGCGCAATATGGTTATATCGTTTCCAGCCAAAGAAATGGAAAGAGTTATCAGAAAAGGCATTAAAACTAGATTTTAGTTGGAAAGCATCATCAAAGGAATATCTAAAACTGTATGAAGAACTACAATTTGCAATCGTATAAGTAAAAACGTTAGGGATTTGTTTACCCTAACGTTTTTTAGCGTTTTCGGCTTAATTGACTAAGCGCAATTCTCCTTAGCGAAGAACTACTAAAATCAGTGGCATTTCTTTTCTTCATTCGTTCACGTATGGGATTGTCATTCATTAAAGGATGCTGGTAATCATTGTTGTTTTCCATCAGGGACTCCTCCTTATAGGATTACTATCCCCGATTAAGGAATTTTTAAATCAACGGATAGTGATGCTCATAACGAGGGTTATAGTAATAGGGCGGTCTGACTCCAATTTGAGGAAGTTCAAAGCTCTGATTTAAATAATGAACTTGAACACGTTCCTTGGATTCATTCATGAGTAAAAATTTCACTTCCGGACTGTAATAATAGCGCATCGATTTAACCTCCTTGGTGATTCATTGTTAGTCTATTCAGGTTTTCTAAAAATTGAGCCCGTCTCTTTTTATCACTGTTCCACCCGAACTTCATAGACTAAAGCAAATTGAGTTTACAGGAGGTTTACCTATGTCTACCTATAGAGAGAATGAAAATTACCCCAAGCATCCGAATTATGGGAAAATTACAGAGTACAAGGATGTTGCCCTAACAGTTCCAGAGCAGCGGCAATATCGTCAGCCTGGTGTTGAAGGACTAATGGTACCACAGCCTATTGTTGAAAATCCACACTATAAAGGAAGTGGAAAGCTAGAAGGGAAAGTGGCGTTACTTACTGGTGGAGATAGCGGAATTGGCGCTGCTTGCGCAATTGCTTTTGCAAAAGAGGGAGCAGATGTGGCGGTTTCTTATTTAGATGAGCATGAGGATGCGAATCGAACAAAAACAAGAATTGAACAGATTGGTCAGCGGTGTTTACTTTTACCTGGAGACTTACGAGAAAAGCAAAAATGTGTAGAGATTGTTGAAAAAACAGTTCAATTCTTTGGAAAACTTGACATTCTAGTAAACCATGTTGGCATTCAATTCCAACAACTTAGTCTGCTTGATATTTCTGATGAGCAGTTTGATGATACGTTTAAAGTCAATGTATATTCTCACTTTTATACAACAAGAGCTGCGTTAAAGCATTTAAAAGCTGGAAGCTCGATCGTAAATACAGCTTCTGTTGTGGCCTACTATGGAAATGATCAACTGATTGATTATTCGATGACGAAAGCAGCAAATGTTGGATTTACTCGAGCACTTGCTAATAATCTTGTGAAAAAGGGGATACGAGTCAACGCTGTTGCACCTGGTCGGGTTTGGACACCACTCATTCCATCGAGTTTCTCTGCAGATCAAGTTCCGCTTGCAGGAAATCCAATGGATAGGCAAGGACAGCCCTTTGAGTTAGCTCCAGGCTATGTGTATCTTGCTTCTGATGATTCCCGCTTTGTTACTGGGCAAACGATTCATGTGAATGGGGGGCAAATTACTTCATCCTAAAAAAAGTGATTCTCATCGAATCACTTTTTTGACATTATTTTTCTTTATCTATCGGAACATTTTGCGGACGTTTTGGATGTCCAACTTTGTGTTCATCATCAGGACCTGTTAATGTATTCCGTTTATCTAACACCTTACCTGTAAATTCAACCGGGTTACTATTTGCCATGTTTTTCACCTCCATCTTTTAGGATGGTTGAAAAACAAAATAACATGACATCTATTTTACTTCTTCAATGTATAATAGTTCTTTATACGTGTAGCTGCTATAGACTCATATAGTGAATTGGTTAAACTGTTTCCACCCTTTGCATCAAGACCAAGTTCCCATATCATCATGCCGCCAAAACCATGATTCAAGGAAAGCTCTGTTTTTCTTGTCATCATTGTTTGGCCATTATAATAATAGGTTGTACCATTCATATTGACGGTATCTTTTACGGCATTTTCAGGGTTGTTTTCAATAATTGCATCATATGATACTGGCTTGATAGATGAATCAGCAGGTTGCCCATAAAATGGAACACCTAAAACAAGTTTACTCTTAGGGAGTTTGTGGGAATCAAACAACGTTGACCAGTAGTTCACAATACTCTCGGTAAATGGGTAGGGAGATAAATTCTCGGCATGATAACCGCCATCCCATTGGCCATCATAAGCCATAATGTTGACATGGTCGACATATTGAAACATGGTCGGCTCATATTTTACATAACCAAGCTCTGTTAATGTTTGTCCATGAATTTTTGAGTGTACAGCAATTGATAATTCCTTGTTATTTGCATGTAGCTTATCACCTAGAATTTTAATAAATTGATGAAGATTCTTGGCATCTGCATCAGTACGTGGATGTTCAAAATCGATATCAATACCATCCAGATTTTCTCGTTCAACTACTCCAATTAACGCATTGACGAGCTTTGTTTGGGAATTAGTATTTGAGAGAGCTGCTGAAAAATAATCATACGATTCGCCGCCATTCATATGGAACCAACCACCAACAGCAAGCATTGCCTTCGTATGATGCTTATGTGCATTTGTAACCATATTTCTTAGATTATCTACTGCGTGTTCACCTGTAAAAAGGATCTGACCATCCTTTGTTGGATGAACAAAGGAAAAGATGATATGCGTTAATTTCGAATAATCGATTTGATTAGGATCTCGAAAATCCTGGATATACCCGACTAAAACCTTTGACTGAGCTTTATCTAGTTTAGGCATTTCTTTAGGAACAGGTGTTTTGGAAGATTGCGGTGCATTCTTTGTTATTTTATTTTCAGGTTGATTTTCGGTCGATCGTATCGTACCTGTTAAAAATCCACCAATGAATATCACAACTAATAAAATAGGTAGGATGAAAAATTGTTTTTTCAAGATGCTGTCCTCCTGTTACTTTATCCTTAAAATTGTATCAAACAGTTTATGCTTGTGGATGTGGTAATATCATCCTATATAAAGATGTTCAAAAAGTAACCAAATGATAAGCTGCGAACCTCGGCGTCACTCGGTCTCTCCGGTCCTCGAGCCGCGAGTTCCTTGCTCTTCTTGCTTTGCAATTCATCGACTTTTTGAACACATATTATATACATAATATTTTTTGTCAGTCCTATATAAACTAAAAACATTACGTCATGTTGGCAAGGAGCAAATAAATGAGCATTCAACTCGAGCCGTACTATAATCAAGCAGTCGAACGAGCAAAACAGATGATAATCGATGATATCCAGCATTATTTAGAACAAAAAGAAACGTTCCCCTCTTATGAACAATATGTACGTGAACGCGGGGACTTTATCGAACAACTTTGGCTAAATGCTTGGTTGAATACCGCAGTGCAGGCACCTATTTCAGAAAAAAAAGCCTATTTAGAGGAACACGGTTTTGATGTAGAAGGCGTCGCAAAAAAACTGCTTAATAAATTATTTCGAACAGAGATTCGTGATGTCGAGCCTTATGACTTTATTTCCTGGCTTGAGGACAAATTTGCAAATCAACCGAATGAATGGGAGAAAAAATACCAATCAGCAAGAGAAAATTTTGAAGCTCGAATGAAGAAACAACAGGAGAGAGAAGAAAAGAGAAAATTCATTCTTAAGCTCAATTTTTATCTTAACGAGATTTTAAGTGACAACTACGAAGAACTATACCTAAGAATTCGATATTTACTTGGTAGCCATTTATCCATTGAAATTGATCAAAAAGGAATGGTTTTATCCTCAGAAGATATAACCTTTGCTTCTTATTTATATAAAGAAACAGAACTCGCTCATAACCGTTATTTCTACCAAGAAAACTTGATTGAGCAATACGAAGATCTCATTTTACATCAACTCATAGATTTCGGTCCTAATTGGTTAAAATCTCACTTTCCAGAACACTTGTTTGAAGAATGTAAAATTAGCTTCCAGGAACCATTATCTGATGCATTTTTACAGGAAGTGGCATATGAGTACTTCCTAGATGTTCGTGATGATTTATTTGAGGATATTTTAGAGGAATATGTTTCTGATCTTGTGAAGTTGATTGATATTCCCTTTGATTTGGACACTCATAAAGAAATATTTGAACGAAATATTACCGAGCGAAAAGAACGAGTCGAAAAGGAAAAAGAGGAACTTAGACGTCAGAAGGAAGAAGAACAAAGGATGATTGAAAATATTTTCGGACAGGCCTATCATTTATCTCCTGGACGAAATATCCAATATATTCTTCATGTTGGAGAAACAAACACGGGTAAGACGTTTCAAGCAATTCAAAGAATGAAGGAAGCAAATAGCGGGATCTATTTAGCTCCATTACGATTATTAGCACTTGAAATCTTTGAGAAATTGAACAATGAAGGTGTACCTTGTAATTTAAAAACAGGTGAGGAAGAAAAGGTTGTAGAGGGTGCAAATCATCTATCAGCAACTGTTGAAATGCTAAGAGAAAAAGACTTTTATGAAATTGTTGTAATTGATGAGGCACAGATGATTTCCGATAAAGACCGTGGCTTCTCGTGGTATAAAGCTATTACAAATGCAAATGCAAAAGAGGTTCATATTATTTGTAGCTTTCATGCAAAATGGATGATCCTTCAGTTGCTTGGAAACTCAAATGTAGAAGTGCACGAATATCATCGGGATGTTCCACTAGAGATAGAAACTCAATTATTTCGTTTAAATCAAAGTCGAAAAGGGGATGCACTTGTTTGCTTTTCAAGAAGAAGGGTGCTTGAAACAGCTTCTGAGCTACAACGAAATGGACGTCGAGTGAGTATGATCTACGGTAGTATGCCTCCAGAAACGAGGAAAAAGCAGATTGAACGTTTCAATAACGGCGAAACAACTGTAATAGTAGCTACGGATGCAATCGGAATGGGATTAAACTTACCAATTCGACGGATTGTTTTTTTAGAAAATGATAAATTTGATGGAACAAGAAGAAGATTATTAACCTCTCAGGAAGTGAAGCAAATTGCAGGACGTGCAGGGAGACGAGGAATTTACGATATTGGGAAAGTGGCGTTTACAAGTGATATTAAGACAATGACACGTCTATTAGAGCAAGAAGATGAACCACTTAGAGGCTTTGCAATTGCACCAACAAATGCGGTTCTGGAACGTTTTCAAAAATACTCGCGAAAAATGAGAATGTTCTTCTACCTTTGGGATCAATTTAAAAGTCCAGAAGGTACAAAAAAAGCAAGTCTTTACGAGGAACGAATGCTGTATGAATTAGTTGAGGACACAATCATTGAGGCAAAGCTTTCATTACCAGACCTATACGGCTTTTTGCATTTGCCTTTTTCGTCAAATGAACCCTCACTAAGAGCGCAGTGGAAGAAAACTCTCGAGGCGATTGTCGATGGAGCGCCCTTACCTGATCCAATTTTAAAGGAATCTGGACTTGAGGAACTTGAACTTTCTTATAAAGCGGTGGGTCTTCATTTGTTATTCCTTTATAAATTAGAAAAGCACACAGAAGCTCATTATTGGGAAAGAGTTAGGGTAGAAATTAGTGATAAAATCCATGAACATATAAAATCAGGTATCCAGACAACTAAAAGAGTATGTAAACGTTGCGGTAAAAACCTTCCAATCGGATTCTCGTTTGCTATATGTAATGAATGCTATTTCGAACGACCAAGAAGAAGAGGATAAAACAAGCATGTATTTCAAAAAGTAGCTTAACGGCTACTTTTTTTGTTTCTATATTTTTATCCCCATAAGGTCTTGATACCCTGATAGGCAAAATAAACCCCGAAGCCAACTAAAGATAAACCAGATAAAACGGAAATCCAAATGAGAACTATACTATTAAGAAACTTACGAAATACAGTTGTAAGTGCTGCCACAAAAAGATCCCACAGGGTTAAGCCAAGAAAAATCATAGAGCTATAAATTAACAAATCACTTGTTCCGTTTTCTTGTGCTGTTTTAGCTAAAACGGATCCATAGATTCCAAGCCAAAATAAAATCGATAACGGACTTGTAATTGACATGATAAACCCCGTTAAAAAGCACTTTAATAGAGACTCTTTGTCGCGGTTATATTCAAGTTCAAGTGAATTAGCTCCAAGCATACTTTCCATTCCCGAATAAAGCAGAATAAAGCCACCAAATAACCACAAAAACACTTGTACCGGTGGTATTTCAAGAAAATGAACTAGACCTAGGTAAACGATTAACATAAAGATAGCATCGGCAATCATTGAGCCGAAGCCCACCACCCAGGCATGCCAAAATCCATTTTTAATTCCTTTATCTAAGCGTGCCGAATTAACCGGACCGATTGGAGCAGCTAGTGTCAAACCTAGAAGTATATAGCTAAATAAAATCGTTACATTCAAATGCATTCACTCCATCTACAACGAAATACAACTTGTACATTTTATGAAAAACTTTTGAACGTATTACTGTTTGTCCAAAAAAATGGGATTTGTACGCAAAACAATTGTTCTTATCAATCAACTAGTTCTATCAGAGTGGGTCTTTTTATGTAAAAAAGGTATAAAATTTGTAAAAAATTGAAACCTTTTGGCAATCTTTGCCGTCTTAATGATTAGGGATAAATTTGATATTTTTAATCACATTCAGCTTTGTTAAACAAAAAGTTTGTAGATAGAGAGATTCAGAATTTACCCGAAGAAATGAAAACAATAGGGGGAAATATGGTGAAGAAAAAGAAGGTTTTAATTTGGGTCTTGTCGATTGTGGGTGTCTTGGCAATCGCGGGTGGAGCAGCTGCCTTCTTGCTGAAAGAGCGAAGCGTTGCATCGGTTGGAAATCAAATGGAAGAAGTGAATGTAACCGTACAAAAAGCAAAAGAGCAAGAATTAATTGAAACGATTCTAGTAACAGGTGAAATCGTACCTGAGGGCGAGCAGAAGGTTTTCTTAAATCCAGAGCATGGGGAAATCAATGAATATAAAGTAGATGAGAATCAAACTGTAAAAGCTGGTGACCCGCTGTTTGTCTATGATTCTTCAAAGTTAGATACAGAACTAGCTCGAGCAACGAGAGAAAGAGATTTAATCCAGACACGAGCAAAAACGGAACAAAACCAAATTGCGGCATTAAATAAACGGATTGAACAAGCGAAAAAAGCTCTTGCCGCTCAAAAAAACAAACCAAAAACTGAAACTGAAGAAGGCACAGAACCACAAACAGTAGAAGAAGTTCCAGTTGAAGATGTGAACCAGCTTACAAGTGAAAAGGTACAAATGGAGCTTCAATACGAAAATACGAAATCAGAAATTACAGCAGCGAATGAACGAATCACAGAAATTACGAATCAGAAAAAAGAATTGACCGTTGTCAGTAAAATTGACGGCATCATTGTTAAAGTTAATAAAAATGTGGCTGCTACCGAAGCGGGTGCTAATGAGCCTGTTATACATATCATTTCTAGTAAACCTTATAAAGTGATTGGGACAATGAGTGAGTTTGATGCAGTTAAAATCCAACAAGGACAAGAAGTCATTGTCCGTCCAAAGGTTTATAAGGATCGCGAATGGAAAGGTGTTGTCGAATCCGTTTCCCATTTTCCAAATGATAATGGCGGTGGAGGAGAAGGTGAGTTTTATGGAATGGGTGGTGGCGGAAATGTCACAATGTACCCTTTCAAGGTGGGAATAACAGACGACACATCTGAACTACGGCAAGGGTTTCACGTTTCTCTTGAGGTACGAATTCCCGGAACTGAAATTCTCCCTGTTATCCCACATACCGCTATTTTAGATGAAGGTGGAGTAGCGGTTGTATATGTGTTAGCCGACGGGCTCTTACAAAGAAGAGAAGTTCAAACTGGATCAATGAACGATGAATTTATCCAAGTTACAGAAGGTGTTACAAAGGATGAACTTGTTGTTTTAACACCATACGAAGGAATGTACGACGGAATGGAAGTGACCTCCTTTGATGAAGTTGAGTAAGATTACAAAGATATATGGAAATGGTGCACTTGAAGTACCGGTTTTACACGGAATTGATTTAACGATTGAAGATGGGGAATTCATTGCCATTATGGGTCCATCTGGTTCAGGGAAATCCACTTTAATGAATATTATTGGATTTCTAGACTCGCCAACTTCAGGTACGTTTGAATTAAATGAGGAGAAAATTGGCTTGGTCAAGGATAACAAGCTTGCAAAATTAAGAAACGAGCATGTCGGTTTCGTTTTTCAGCAATTCTTTCTGTTGCCAAGACATAATGCACTAAAAAATGTCGAATCTCCACTTATATATGCAGGCGTGCCGAAGCGGGAACGCACCGAAAGAGCTAAACAAATGTTAGACAAGGTTGGACTCGGGGATCGGGTCAAACATTTACCGAATCAGCTTTCAGGTGGACAAAAACAAAGGGTGGCGATTGCAAGAGCACTTGTAAATAATCCTTCGATTGTATTAGCAGACGAACCAACTGGTGCTCTTGACTCTAAAACGAGTGAACAAATCATGGAACTAATGGTTCAACTAAACAAAGAAGGTAGAACCGTCATCATCGTCACGCACGAGGAAGAAGTGGCAGCATATGCAAATAGGGTTATCACCTTAAAAGACGGGATGATAACGGATGATCAGAGGAGAAGTCTATGAGTCTATTAGAAAGCTTCAAAGTAGCATTGTCCTCGATATGGAATCATAAGATTCGGTCTATTTTAACGATGCTCGGGATTATCATTGGCGTAGCCGCTGTTATTATAATTGTAGCTATTGGACAAGGCGCCAAAACGAAAATGACAGAGGAACTATTTAGCCTTGAAAAAAATGCGGTCGATATTTGGTATCAGCCAATGCCTAAAGAGGGAGAAGAAGAATCCGAAATGTTCTGGGTAGAACCTGAATTAACCTCTGAAGATGTTGAAACTCTTTCCCAAGTTCCTGGTGTAAAAGCTGTAATTGCCACAAACCAAGGCTGGGGACCCATGACTTATAATGATAAACAGGGCGAAATGGAAATTACCGGGGTTGGACCTGAATTCTTTACAGCTCGCGATATTCAAATTGTCGAGGGTCGACCAATCAATGCTCGCGACAACGATGGAAGAAATCGTGTCGTAATGATTGATACTGTAGCAAGAGAAAAATTCTTTAAAGACAAAATAGATGTAATCGGTGAAATTGTCGACCTAAATGGGAACCCCTATAAGTTGGTCGGTGTCTATGAATCGCCGATTCCTGAACAATATCGTTACAATGAATCAGGCGAAATGCTCATGCCGCGAGGAGTTATTTCGATGATGTTTGGAAATCGAGAAATCGAGCGCTTAGCTATTATTGCTGATGATCCAGAACGAATATCTGAAATCGGTCGCTCTGCCGCTGATACATTAACTAGAGCAAAAAAGCTCGAAGACGGGATGTACACAGTAAACGATTTCTCACAATATGAACAAGAAGTGGATACCGTCCTTACCATTATGACTTTGGTAATCGGAAGTATTGCAGGGATTTCCTTGTTAGTAGGTGGAATCGGTGTGATGAACATTATGCTCGTTTCTGTTACAGAAAGAACGAGAGAAATTGGTTTGCGAAAAGCACTTGGTGCAACACGTGGACGTATTTTACTTCAATTTTTAATTGAATCGATGACATTAACCTCATTAGGAGGTCTACTTGGAATTGGACTTGCAGCACTAGGAACCATTATCGTATCAATTTATTCACCAATCTCCGCGAGCGTGAGTCCACTTGTCGTGATCATTGGCGTTGGATTTTCCGCATTCATTGGGATTATTTTTGGTATCTTACCGGCAAACAAAGCTTCAAAGCTTAGTCCAATTGATGCATTACGTTATGAATAAGGCTGGATCTCCAGCCTTTTTTTATTTTTAAATAATAATGAAAATATCTGGTAAACTAAGATTGGATAAAGGTACCAAGAGGAGGATTCATTTGCAGGCTCAACATATCATGAAACGAGATGTAATCACCGTAAAGAATACGGACACGGTCAAAACTGTCGTCGAGAAATTTATACAATACGGAATAAGTGGGCTTCCTGTAATCGATGATAATAATCATATAATTGGATATATAAGTGATGGAGACATCATGCGTTTTATCGGAAAACATAAAGACATTATGATAAACACATTTGACTATATGGCAGTTATTAAGGATCAGGATGAATATGAGGAACGGGCCCAGAAATTACTTGAACTAAACGTAATGGAGGTTGCCAAAACATCCGTTTTAAAGATAGCTTATAGCGAAAAAGTGGAAAATATTGCAGCCATCCTTGGAAAAAAGCATATCAAGAAACTGCCTGTTGAAAGAGATGGAAAGTTAGTTGGAATTATTAGCCGTGGTGACGTCATTCGAGAATCATTTAGAAGTTTGTTGTAAAAAGGAGACCCCTCCTTTTTTTATTTTTCCTAGAGGAAGTTACCAAAAAATGTCGAAATTTTATAGATAGACATTCAAAAAGGTGGGAGAAGAATGATTCATGAAAAGTATGAATTACAACATAATGATGAAAAAGCTGAGCTATACACGTATATCTTAGATAATTCCCCAAGTATTGACCCAGACCGGAGAAGGCCAATGATTGTCATCTGCCCCGGTGGTGGCTATGTACATACATCTGACCGTGAAGCAGAACCTGTTGCCATAGAGATGCTCAGTAAAGGATTTCACGCAAGTATTCTCAGGTATAGTGTGGAACCAGCTGTTTTTCCAACATCCTTGGGCCAATTAGCAAGTGCAATTGGCTTAATTCGTGACCATGCTGAGAGCTGGAATGTAGATCCCGATAAGATCATGGTTATGGGTTTTTCGGCTGGTGGCCATTTAACAGCAAGTTTAGGCGTTTTCTGGAATCGGGAGTTTCTAACAGAACAACTCACATATTCAAAAGAGCAAATTAAACCAAATGGATTAATTTTAAGCTATCCGGTTATTTCTTCAGGCGCTTATGCACACGAAGGGAGCTTCAAAGCATTATTGGGAGAAAAGTTCGAAGACCAACATAGTCGTGACTTTTTATCACTGGAAAACCAAGTATCAAATGAAACTCCACCGACTTTTTTATGGCATACGGTATCAGACACTGCTGTCCCAGTGGAAAACAGCATGCTATTTGCACAAAGCTTATTAAAACACAACGTCCCGCTCGAAATGCATATCTATCCTAATGGTGTCCATGGATTATCTCTCGGAACAGAGGAAACACAATCAAACGGACGAGCTGATCATATTCAACCAGAGATAGAAAATTGGATTGAGATGGCAGCTAGATGGATAAAAGGATTATAAAAAACTGGCTGGACGTTTCCATCCAGTTTTTCTTATGAATTTTTTCCACCTTCACAAATTGCCTTATAAAATGAAACCATTTGCCTATTAAAACCGTATTACAATAGTAACTGGTACAATACAGTAGAACTATAAACTGATATTATGAGTATATATCGTTGTAAGACTTTAGCTTTACGCAGGAGGGGTTATAAATGGGAATTATTAAAGCTGCAGTTGGTGCGGTAACAGGAAACATAGCGGATCAATGGCTTGAGGTAATTGAACCTCAGGAAATGAGTGATACAACCGTTATGTCGGTTGGTGTAAAAGTTCGCGCTAAAGATCGTCGAAATCAAAATTTTAAAGGGACAGATTCAACAATTACTAACGGTTCGATCATTCACGTGTACCCTAATCAATTTATGATTTTAGTTGATAGTGGAAAAATTATTGATTATACAGCGGAAGAAGGCTATTACCAAGTTGTAAACTCTTCACAGCCGTCCTTATTCAATGGTCAATTTGAAGAAGCATTGCACGAAACCTTCAATCGTTTTAAATTTGGCGGTGTGCCATCTACATCGCAAAAAGTGTATTTTATCAATCTTCAAGAAATCAAGGGAATCAAATTCGGTACGCGAAACCCAATCAATTACTTTGATAATTTTTATAATGCGGAATTATTTTTACGTGCACATGGGACCTATTCAATTAAAATTGTTGACCCCATTAAATTTTACATGGAAGCCATTCCACGAAATAAATCAAACGTCGATATCAATGACATAAATAGTCAATACTTATCTGAATATATGAATGCATTACAGACTGCTATCAATAAAATGTCCGCAGATGGCATTCGAATTTCACATGTCACTTCGAAAGGGATGGAGCTTGCAAAATACATGGCAGAAGTCCTTGATGAAGATTGGACCCGAATGCGCGGGATGCAGATTGAATCTGTTGGAATCAACAGTATTACGTACGATCAGGAATCACAAAAGCTCATAAACATGAGAAACCAAGGGGCTATGCTCCAGGACGCATCCGTTCGTGAAGGATATGTTCAAGGTGCGATTGCAAGAGGTTTAGAAGCCGCTGGATCCAATGAAGGTGGTTCTATGCAAGGTTTTTTAGGCATGGGGATGGGAATGCAAGGTAGTAGCGGTTTTATGGGTGCTGCTTCTGAAACCAATCGTCAGCAAATGCAGCAACAGATGCAACGCCAGGAAAGCCAACCGTCGACTAACCCAAATGAATGGAAATGCTCATGTGGGCATACGAACACTGGCAACTTCTGTTCAGAATGTGGTTCACCGAAACAGGAAGCTAAAAAAGACACATGGAAATGCCAATGCGGCCAAGAAAATAGCGGGAAGTTCTGTTCAAACTGTGGCAGCAAAAAGCCTGAGGAACTAACATGTAAAAAATGTGGGTTTAAACCGTCTAATCAAAACGCAAAATTCTGCCCGGAATGTGGAACCCGTTTTGAGAATTAATCAACCATATACAAAAGAAGAAGAGGTGATATTGGTTGGGGGTTGTAGTATATAAATGTATAAACTGTGGCGGACCATTAGCATTTAAGGCAGACACCCAAAACTGGACCTGTGATTATTGCTTAAGTGAATTCACGGAAGAAGATGTCAAGAATTTTATTGATAACGAAAAGGCTAATGAAGAAGCGGATACAAGTGAAGATGCATTACATCAAGCAAAGGAATTGGATCAAGAATTCAACGAGAAAGCAACAGGCTACACATGCAGCAGTTGTGGCGCTGAAATCGTAACGGATGACACCACTGCTGCAACTTTTTGCTATTATTGTCATAATCCAACGATTATCCCTAGGCAGTTAGAAGGAGAATTCCGTCCTGAAAAAGTCATTCCATTTAAAATTGATCGTAAAAAAGCGGAAGAGTTATTTGTAAAATGGTGTAAAGGGAAACCACTACTCCCTAAGCTTTTTACTTCAAATTCACAGCTAGAAAAATTATCAGGAATCTATGTTCCATTTTGGTTGTTTGATAGTAACACTTCCGGAAAAATCGAAGGTGAAGCTAGAAGAGTCAGAACCTACACTAGAGGGGATACAAGGTATACCGAAACAAAGTATTATAAGGTCATGCGGGAAGGAATAGCAAAATTCCACGATGTACCCGCTGACGGTTCAAAGAAAATGGATGATGAACTGATGACCATTCTTGAACCCTATGATTATAGGGATTTAACCGATTTTTCAATGTCCTATTTGTCTGGTTTCTTTGCAGAAAAATATGATATGAACCAAAATGACGTTTACGGCAGAATTTCTAGTCTACTCCGTGAAAATTTAGGAACGTTACTCCAGGGGACCATTCATGGGTACAGCTCGGTTTCCATCAACAATACAAATGTAAGGCTATCAGGTGTTAAAGCTAGATACGTATTATTACCAGTTTGGATGTTTACTTATCAATTTAAAGGCAAGACCTATGTCTTTGCGATGAATGGTCAAACCGGAAAAATCGCAGGGAACTTGCCTATTAGTATTGGAAGAGCAAGTAAGTGGTTTGGTATGATCTCGGCAAGTGTTTTTGCAGTCTTGTCGTTAGGAGGGTTATTTTTATGGTAAAGAAAAAAGTTATCATTCTACCATTTTTCCTCCTGATCATGTTAGCTTTTGCGACTGTTGCATTTGCTAACACTGAGTATGTTTTTGACCAAGCAAATTTATTTTCAGAAACAGAGATAGTAGAGTTACAGGAACAAGCTAATAGTTTAACCGAACAATTCCAGATGGATATCCGGATTGTCACTTCCAATGATAGTGAAGGAAAATCAGCAAGACAATATGCTAGTAATTTTTATGACAGTCATGGATTCGGTTACGGTGAGACGGAGGACGGAATTTTATACTTAATCGATATGGATAATCGTGAAGTGTATATCTTTACGAGAGACCGGATTGTTGATTACTTTCCAGACTATACTATAGAGGAGATTCTCGACCACATCTATCCTTATCTTACTGAGGAAGCATTTGGTGAAAGTGCGAAAGTATTCCTGTCAGATTTGGAAGCAACGATGAATGCTGGGATTCCAGAAGGATCATCCTCAAGTGGAGATGGAGGTTACGCACAAACAGATCCTTCTTATTCATCCTCTTCAGGTACCTCACAAGGAGAATTAGTTCAAGAACTCTTAATCTATTTTGCAATTGCGATTGGGGTTGGGGTGATTTCGGTTGGAGTGATGGCGATGTATAACAAAGGGCGCTCCACTACAACTGCTAGTACTTATTTAGAGTCCAATTCTTTTACTGTGACGAATAAAATGGACCGACATTACAATACAAGAGTAACACAGCAAAAAATTCAACGTAACACAAATAGTGGGGGAGGCTCTTTTTCCGGTGGCGGTGGTGGCAGATCTGGTGGCGGGGGAAGAGGATTCTAGGAAGCATGAGGAGATATGTCCTCATGCTTTTTTATTTGTCAAGGGGATGAAATGTCATTGTTATTTCACAATAACACCCGAATTAGAGAAGAATAATTTATTTCCCGAGGTTATTTTAATATATACTTCTGTGAGGTTTATTAAAAGCGCTCAAATTGGTTTTTAGAGCAAAAAATATTTGCGCTTGCCAGCTTAGAAAAGGCACCGCAAAGAATTTTTTCTATGACAATGTAGGTTTGTACATTTTGAAACTGTTGATAGGGGATTATGCTGATTTTTTCTGGATTTATATTTTAACAAAAGGTTATTTTTTATTACTAATTTTCTAAATTTTTATTTATAATAGGTGATATAGACTATACAGTCGATTTTATTTTCGAGATGAATCTCGAAAAGGGGGAGTAATATGTCTGATCAACAAGTATTAAATACTGAACTACAGGAAAAGGTAAGTCAATTTAAAAAATTAGACGAAAAAATTACGCATCTAAATAGCGTATTAGCTCTTGCGGACTGGGATCAAAAAGTAATGGCCCCTAAAAAAGGGCGTTCCTTGTTTGCAAATTCAATTGGAACGCTATCTACCGAGATATTTAAGTTATCGATCTCGAAAGAAATGGGAGAGCTATTAGAAGTATTAACAGCTGAGGATTTAAATGAGCAACTAGATGACGTCACAAAAGCAATTGTTCGTGAACGAAATAACTTCTATAAACAATCAAAAAGCATTCCAACGGAACTTTACAATGAATATATCGTGTTGACTTCAAATGCGAATGACGCATGGGAGGAAGCTAGAGAAAGGAATAATTTTGAAGTTTTTCTACCTTATCTTGAACGAATAGTCGAAATCAAAAAGCGATTTACTGAGTATTACGGGTATGAAGGTCATCCATATAACGCCTTACTAAATGAATATGAGCCTGGATTAACAGTTGAAAAGCTTGACCCACTTTTTGAAGAATTACGAAGAAGCAGTATTGATTTGTTAAATCGTATCAAATCGTCCACATCTAAACCAAATGGCGACATTTTTGAAAGGCTTTACAATCCTGAAGTTCAGAAAGAGTTTAATAAATTCATACTGCCGCTAATTGGATTTGACATGAATGCTGGAAGACTTGATGAAACTGTTCATCCATTTGCTCAATCCATTAATACGGGTGATGTCCGAATCACAACTCGCTATTTGGAAGATAATGTTCGTTCTGCAATCTTTGGTACAATCCATGAAGCAGGACATGGTATTTATGAGCAAAATATTAACCCTGAATTAGATGGTACATCCATCTGCAACGGGGCATCATTTGGAATTCATGAATCACAATCAAGATTTTTAGAGAATATGGTTGGACGTAGTGAAGAATTCTGGAATTGCTTCTATCAAGATCTACAGGATCACTTCCCTGACCAATTAGGAAAACTAGATGTAAAAGATTTTTATCGAGCAATTAATATTGTGGAGCCATCTTATATTCGAGTTGAGGCAGACGAATTAACATACAACCTACATATTATGCTTCGTTACGAAATTGAAAAAGGACTTATCAGTGGGGAAATTGCAGTAAAGGACCTTCCTAAGGTGTGGAATGAGAAAATGAATGAGTATTTGGGGATTGTTCCCCCAACTGACATATTAGGTGTGCTTCAAGATGTTCACTGGTCATTTGGTGGTCTAGGGTACTTTCCATCTTACTCACTTGGAAATTTATATGCTGCCCAAATTTTGAATACCATCAACAAGGAGCTTCCTAATTTCTACGGTCATATTGAAAGAGGAGAATTTGGTGCCATTCAATCTTGGCTTAAAGAGAAAATCCACCAATACGGTGGTATTTACACACCTGATGAATTAATCAAGAAAGTCACTGGTGAAAGCTTAAATGCTACATATCTTGTGAACTATTTAGAAGATAAATATTCAAAGATTTACAAGCTATAAACGAAATTTCTTTTTGAAATTGTAAAAACAGAAAGTAAAACCCCGTTCCTATATTGGGACGGGGTTAGTTGTATTAAATCAGGATATGCTAACCGAATATAATTTTTTAAGGTAAAATGGTATAATCCTTAATGGAAAATACAGTTAAGGAAGTAGTAGGAGTGAAGAAAACTGAACAACGATATATTTACAATTAGTCAAATATGTAACCTCGTCATTATTACACTTACAGGAGTATTATTGTCTGTAAGCTTTCATATACCATTATTTATTGGATTTTCACCTGGATTTTTATTTCTCCTTTCATTAATAAAAGGAAAGGGAACGCCTGTTCGAGAGATATGGAAAGTATGTAAAAGGGGAGTAAGCAAAACACAAACAGTCATTCTTATTCTTTTTCTAGTAAGTTTTATTCTTCCTTCGTGGTACGAAGCAGGTACAATTAACCTATTAGTTTCGATTGCATTACAAATTATTAAACCTGATCATTTCTTTTTGTTCTCCTTTTTGATTGCTATGCTTTTTTCAATGACGTTAGGTACTTCTATTGGAACACTAAGTGCTGTTGGAATTCCAATCATGAGCAGTGCAATTTCGATAGATTTGGCACCGCATATAGTAGCAGGAGCTTTACTGTCTGGAGCATTTGTTGGGGACCGTACCTCACCTTTTTCTAGCGCATTCCAATTATTATCGCATACGGTTGAGATTTCTAATAAAAAGCAATTTAATGCATTGTTATTAACTACCATTCCAGCAATTTTAATATGCATAGCATTTTACAGATTTTTAGATTTTCAATATGCCGTAAGACTAAGTGAACTAACAACATTCCCTTGGAAGGAATTATCCTTTATCAAGTTACTACCACCACTTATCTTAATCGTAGTGGTATTATTTCGGATTGGAATCGTATATGCTTTTCTAGCGAGTATAATCGTTGCTAGCATTATTTCAATTATTAATGGGACTACCTTTTACCAACTCTCTCATTCCTTATTCTTTGGCGTAGAAGGAATGGGCGGGGGACTTATTAATATGTACGTGCTACTACTATTTTTAGCACTGGCTGGTGCATATAACGGACTACTAGAAGAATATCGTGTCATCCAGCCACTAATCGACGGGTGGTTAAATAAATCAAAGACACTAGTTGAAGATTCCGTAAAAACAATTATTTCCACATTTGGAATCTCCCTAATTGCTGCAAATCAGACGTTGCCGATCATTCTTACAGGAAGATCGCTGCTACCACATTGGAAAAACAACCGAACGAGAGATGACTTAGCAAGGGTTATGGCTGACTCATCCATGCTTTTTCCTGGTATGATTCCATGGAGTGTACTAACGATTATGTGTAGTACGGTCTTGGGATTACCTGTTACAACTTATCTACCTTTTGCCATATTTTTATGGAGTTTACCGTTTATTACAATCGTAGCTTCTATTTTCAAACAACTTAAACTTAACAAGAGAAGGACTGGGCATGTACAAAGGGCTTCTTAGGAACATACATTCATGTATTGTGGATATGGACTAATTGTTAAGGTTACCTTGTTTCTTGTAATCCAAAACCAACAAGCTAGTCTAATGTGCAAGAGTCTAACTAGCCAACGTCAAATGAAAGACGTTGGTTTTTTTGTTCACAAATACCTATAAATCCAACAATAGGTATACTCAATGTTCAAATTTCAAGCACGGGATAATAGATACACGCATATTCTTTATAAGAAAAATGGTGAAATCATATAACTTAGGACGAGACCCTATAAAAAGGAAAAATTATCTCATTAATTAGGATTATGAAAGGAGACTTACTATGAATAATAGAACCAATAATTCAATTTACATCATTTCAGGTCCATATGGAGTTGGTAAATCAACGGTAACAAAGGCACTTGCCCGGGAGATGGAAAATGTTGTCCGAATCGAAGGGGATCTTATTAAATCAATGTACGTAGGAAAAACACCATTACCAAGGGAAAAACAGCGATCTTTACTTTGGAAGAATATTCTTTCCATAACAAAGAATTGCATTGAGAATAACATGAATGTAATGATTGATTATGTTGTTAGAAATGAATTACAGTGGTTTTGCAAACACTTTTCAAACCTAGATGTAAAAATTTATTATGTTGTATTAAGGGCAGATGGAGAGACGCTTATTAAACGGTTAAATAAAAGAGGTCATGGTTATTTAATACAAGGCTCATTGTATTTATTAGACCACCTTGAAAAAGGTTTACCCAACAAAAATCATCTCTATGATACAACGAATAAACTGCCAATTGAAATTATTACTGATTTACAAAGTCGCTTTGAACAATTTTCTCTGTGATTGTTTAATCTAATTGAACCCTTTGCCTAGCTGCTCTTGCTATCCTCTGTTGATTATGCAATGTTCATTTGAACGAAATACTCCATAATTTAATTTCTAGAATGAAAACTACCTTCAAAAGGAAATCCCAATCTAAATTCTTTCAATATATATGCTATCTAATTTTTTATATTATTTGCTGAGTTCATCAATCTCCTTTCCACTGCATGTCAAATGCACATTTCTTAATAAAGTATGTTTGCACCCATACAAAACTAGGGTTTCAGAATATGTTAATAAGAAATTAAAAGGAGGGAAGACATGAAAGTCGTAATTTTGGCTGGAGGATTTGGGACAAGAATAAGTGAAGAGACGCATTTAAAACCCAAACCCATGATAGAGATTGGCGATAAACCCATCCTATGGCACATTATGAAATTGTATTCTAGTTATGGTTTTAACGATTTTATTATCTGTTTAGGGTATAAGAGCCATGTAATCAAAGAGTACTTTTCAAATTATTTTCTCAATCATTCTGATGTAACCTTTGATTTTCAAAACAAAAATAATTGTACAATTCATCAGAGTCTTACAGAACCATGGAAGGTTACTTTAGCTGACACCGGTTTAAATACATTGACAGGTGGGCGAATCAAGAGGATCCAGGATTATATTGGGAATAACCCTTTTATGCTGACTTATGGAGATGGAGTTGGCGATATTAATATAAAACAATTAGTTGAGTTTCATCAGTCCCACGGAAAACTTGCTACAGTAACAGCGACACAACCAAAAGGAAGATTTGGAGCTTTATCCTTATCCTCTGATCAAAAAGTAGAGAAATTTCAAGAAAAGCTACAGGGTGATGGCGGATGGATCAACGCAGGCTTTTTTGTGTTACAACCGGAGGTATTTAACTATATAAATAATGGTGATGAAACCATATTTGAAAAAGAGCCATTAGAGAATCTTGCCAAAGATAGCGAATTAATGGCATTTAAGCATACGGGTTTTTGGCAACCAATGGATACGTTAAAAGATAAGAGGTATTTACAAGAGCTTTTGGACTCGAATAACGCTCAGTGGAAGATTTGGGATAATTAATAATGGAGGAAGATACAAGTGGATAAGAATGAAAAAATTACAATCTATCGGACAGATCTCCAGTATATCTTCAATAATCTTACACAGTCTGAAAAAGAAAAATTCAAAGATGCATCTATATTGATAACTGGCTGTGCTGGATTTCTAGGATATTATCTAATGTCATTTTTATCTGAATATGCAGATGAATTAGGTGTTAGAAGGATTATAGGAATTGACAATTTCAAACTAGGAAAACCCAAATGGATTACGGAAATAAACAGATTAAATCCAAAGATTGAATTATACACTTTTGATATTACTGAATTTTCACTGTTCGATACAACAAAAATCGCTGATGTTGATTTTGTTATCCACATGGCATCCATTGCTTCACCGACCTATTATAGAAAGTTTCCATTGGAAACGGTGGATGCAAATATTTGGGGATTACGAGCATTACTTGATTTTTATAAGGATAAAGAAATTAAAGGATTTTTATTTTTCTCAAGTAGTGAGATCTATGGTGATCCTTTTCCAGAGTATATTCCGACCTCCGAGGATTATCGAGGAAATGTGTCTATGATAGGACCGCGTGCATGCTATGATGAGGCAAAAAGGTTCGGCGAGACACTTTGTTATTTATATGCCGAAAAATTCCAAATGCCTATTTCTATTGTCAGACCATTTAATAATTACGGACCTGGAATGAGACTAAATGATAAGCGGGTTCCGGCTGATTTTGCTAAGGCAGTTATTGAGAATCAAAAACTAATCATGCATTCTGATGGAAAACCAACTCGAACATTTTGCTATGTAACTGATGCTATTACTGGTTATTTAAAGGCTTTACTCTATGAACCTTTCGACTACTTTAATATAGGAATAGACCAACCGGAAATTTCAATAAAACAATTAGCTGATATTTATAAGGAAGCGGGCGAAAAAATTTTTGATTATGATCAATCGATTGAATTTAGAAAATCGGATGAAGAGAGCTATTTAACACATAATCCATTAAGAAGATGCCCTGATATTTCAAAAGCTAAAAAACTATTAAATTATTCTCCTTCCATTTCAATTGTTGAAGGTGTGGAGCGCTTTCTAACCTTTTTAAAAGAAAGAGGGGAAAATCATTGATTACGGTTATCGGTCTTGGCTTTGTTGGATTGACAACAGCTTTAGGATTTAGCAATAAAGGATACAACGTTTATGGCTATGACATTGATCAAAAGAAAAAAACGATGTTAACCGATGGAAAAATTCCTTTTTATGAACCTCACCTTGATGAGAAACTAAACGAGCATTTAAATAACGGATTTAAGATTGTAGATGATTTACAGGAAGCTATAGACAATAGTGAAGTTATTTTTCTTTGCGTAGGAACCCCGAGTAAAGCAGATGGGAGTGCTGATTTAGGCTATATTTTCGATGCCGTTAAAAATATAACTGCATGTATTAAAAAACCAGATTTTAAAGTACTGGTTCTTAAATCAACAATTCCACCATCAACAACGAGTGAAAGGATTAAACCTTATATAGAAAATCTAGGTTTTAAGGTTGGTGTGGATATTGGCTTAACCAATAATCCTGAATTTTTAAGAGAAGGGTATGCTTGGGAAGATTTTATGGAGCCAGATCGAATTGTGATTGGTCAAGAAGAAGATAGGAGCGGCCAGATTGTAGAAAATATTTATCGGACATTTAAGGCTCCAATCTTTAGGGTTAGCCTTAATACGGCAGAGTTTATTAAGTATTTATCTAATACTTTACTAGCATCTCTTATTAGTTTTGCGAACGAACAGTCATTAATCGCTAAGTTCATTGGAGACATTGATATAAAAAAATCATTTCAAGTTTTGCATCTTGATAAAAGATGGTTTGGGGCTCCGGCTAAAATGACATCCTATGTATATCCCGGCTGTGGTTTTGGGGGATATTGTCTTCCGAAGGATACAATGGCTTTAGTTAATCAGGCATTAAAAAACTCATACTCACCTGAACTATTAAAAGCAACTTTAAAAGTTAATAAAGAAATTAAAGAATTTGTCGTGAATGACGTTATAGGAAAAATTGGAGAAAAAGAGACAGTAGGTGTTCTTGGTTTGGCATTCAAGCCAAATTCAAATGATATAAGAGATACACCAGCAAAATCAATTATTGAGAGCTTATTGGAAAAAGGGTTTAAAAATATTATCGCTTATGATCCGATGTCTATTGAAGAGTTTAAAGAGGCATATAGATTTCCGATTGAATATTCTACTGACTTAAAAACACTGCTTGCGAAAGTTGATCATGTTGTTATTTTAACAGCATGGAATGAATTTTTGATAAATAAAGATTTGATAGAACAGAAGAATGTTTTTGATTATCGTTATTTATATGACTAATTAACTATAATGAAAACTTCCTGATTAGTCACGTATAGGAAAAATTTCATTTGGAAGGAGCTTGGCAATTGAAACACTATTATTGTTCAACATTTAGTAAAGATTATACCTATAAAGGTTTACTATTATACAATTCTCTGGAAAAGCATGATAAAGATTTTGAGTTTTTTATGATTTGTCTCCACGAAGAGGCAAAAGATTTATTTGAGAAGATGAACCTATCACATGCAACGATCATAAGCATGGAAGAAATTGAGAAGGAAGACAAGGAATTACTTGCAGTGAAGAACTCGCGAAATGACAAGGAGTATATCTGGACATCAAAGGCATCAATCTGTCTATATTTATTTAAGCATTTCACTGAAATAAATCATATTGTATGGCTAGATGGTGATACTTTATTTCTCTCAGAACCAGAACCTATCTTTACTGAATGGGGAGACTATTCCATTACCCTGACAGAGGAAAAATGGCGTGAAGAACATAGCTTCTTAGGTGATACCAACGGTGTTTACAATACTGGGTATATGGGATTTAAAAGAGATGATCATGCGATGGAGTGTCTCCACTGGTTTAGAGAGAAGCTGATCGAATGGTGTTTTGATAAGTGGGAACATGGACTTTGGAGTGATCAAGTATATGCAAATGATTGGACGAAAAGATTTAAAAATGTAGGAATAATCGAAAATATCGGAGTGAATCTTACTCCATATATCATAAATTATCGGTACAAAGAAAGTTCAATTATTAAATCAGGTAATGATATTTATATCAATAATGAAAAGGTCATATTTTTCCATTACTATGGGTTTAAATATTATGATGGCAATGTATTTGATATCTGCCACTATGTCATGAATCACAGAGATGATGTGCTTGAGCATCTTTATATTCCTTATCTCCATGCATGCAATGGAATAATGGATCAGATCAAAACCATTGACAGCACCTTTAGTATTGAAAAAGACAGCAAAGATCATCATGTTAGAAATTACTTTAACCTTCAAGTGAACTTATCTTCTGAGGAAGCCTATAATCTTTGTACTATCATAAGCACACAACACCTACCACAAGGCTTGGCACTTTATCATTCCCTCAAAAAGCATACACCGAATTTTCGACTTTGGATTTGTTGTTTAGATGATCGGACTTATTCCTTACTAAACAAAATGAATTTAGAACAGGTCGTTCTCATTACTTTAAAAAATATCGAGGGCAATGAGTTATTAAGTATTAAGGATAGCAGGAGTTTCGATGAGTACAGTCGGACCTTAAAAGCTTCCTTTATTTCATATGTGCTCAAAAACAACTTTACTTTACATTCTGTTATCTATACAGACGCTGACATGTATTTTTTCGCCGATGTACAAAATTTATTTCATGAGTTGAATGAACAGTATCCAGTCTGTATTGTTCCTCGAAAAGCTTCCGTTGAAGAAGAAAAAAATTATGGAATTTATGATGCAGGGCTCATAGGTTTTTACAGAAATGAAATCTCCTTTGACTGTCTTTTTAAATGGAGAAAAGATTGTGTTAACTGGTGTTTTAATAAAGTTGAAGACGGACGCTGGGCCGACCAAAAATATTTAGACCAATGGATTCACCATTTTCCGTCAGTTAAGGTTATCGAGACACCCAATACAACAGCGGGTCCTTGGATTGTAAACGAAAATCTACAGGTTGATAAACTATTCGCCTTTCATTACAGCGGGTTTGTCATATTAAATCAAGTTGAATTTGATTTATGTAACACTAATACCTTAAATGAAAATATGATCAATTCCATTTATTTGCCGTATGTTAAAGCTGTCAGAGAAGAAATGGAAAACATAAAATCACTAGATGAACAATTTCTTGGGAGTGAATATCGAAATAAAGCCACTCAAAAAGCTTTAAACCATTATCATGTTGAATAGTCCAACTCCGTCTTTAAGAAACAGATGGTCGATTTTAACAACCTACTGATACAGGTCAAACCTTGAAAAAATAAACAATATGAGAATAAAGAGAAGACTCGTCTTTAACTACGGGAGAGATTATCATGGAAAATACTTTTAATAATCAAAGGGTTTTAATTACAGGGGCCAATGGTTTTATTGGGTCTCATGTAGTCCAAAGAATGGTACAAGAGAAAGCTCTTGTATCGGTTATAGTTAGGGAGTCATCCGATTTATGGAGAATTGAAGAATTAAAAAAAGAGATTGATATTAACCTGGTGGACTTAAGGGACTCTGCCTCAATTGATAAATGTGTCAAAAGCCTTAAGCCTGATTTTGTTTTTCATGTAGGTGCTTATGGAGTAGATTCAAGACAAAAGGATTATTCTACCGCAGCGAACACAAATATTATGGGGACAATGAATTTATTAAATTCAGTAAAAGATATAGGATGTAAGAAATTTATTAATGTTGGTACCTGTATGGAGTACGGTGATAAACAGGAGATTATTCGGGAGAATTCTTATTTAGAACCTGATAGCATTTACGGAAGCACGAAAGCATCTGCCACGATCATTGCTCACCAAATTGCCAAGGAAAACAACATTAATCTTGTAACGCTAAGGCCTTTTGGAATTTTCGGGGAAAAAGAGGGAAGCCATAAATTCTTTCCCTATATTATTCTATCAATTTTAGAAGGCAAAGACGTGAACTTAACACCTTGTGAACAATACCGGGATTATTGTTATATAGAAAATATTATGGATGGATTTGTTTTGGCTGCCAAAAACGAAACTGTTAACAATGAGATATTTAATATTGGGAGCGGTGAGATTTTCAAATTAAAGCATTTTGTAGATATTATTTACAACCAAATGAGATCAACGAAACAACCAAATTACGGAGCATTACCTTATAGACAAAATGAAGTTTGGAGACAACAGCCAGATACAAATAAAATGAAACGACTATTAAATTGGGAACCTAAAGTAAGCCTAGAAGAAGGTATCAAAAGAACTATTAATTGGTATGAGACAAATACAGAAAAATTTGTTGGAACAAAAAGATAACGAAAAAACGGTAAACCTCCTTCAGAAACTCAAAAGGGAGAGGAAGTGTGAAGATGGAAAAAGGATATGAATTAATTTCTATAAACCCTTTCGAGGATAAGCGCGGAAGTCTCAAAAAAATCATAATGAAGAGCCAACTTAAGGAAAATGAAAAAATAGAAGAAATTTACTTGTTATATTCTGAAAAGGATAGCGTTAGGGGAAATCATTATCATAAAAAAACATTAGAGTATTTTGTGGTTGTTAGTGGAAAGGCAAAGGTGGCACTGAAGAATTTGGAAACAGGAATGTTAGATGAAATCTATATCGCTGCGGAAGATAATCTAGTTTTAAAAGTACCGCCACAGGTCGTTCACGCTTTTAAAAATGAAGAAAATGTTCCTTTAATAATGCTCGCTATATCTTCAAAAGAATATAATAAACTCGATACAGATACTTTTCCAATCGACATTTTACAATAGTCTTGTAATGAAAATTAACAAGTTAATAAGAAGACAATGTGGGAGGTTAACTATGTTGGATTTAAGGAAGATGGATACTTCATTTTAGAAGAAATAAAATATTTTTCTTTGATCTAACTATACAGTGATAGACCTTCCACATATACGCTTGACGATAGTCATTTCATTCACCTGTAATCATATCCTCATTCGGGACTTTTTGAGTAGGAAAATATAACGAGAATAGTCAAAAAATTCATAAAATGATTATATACGTACTTGCATCGAAGGGCTTACCATTGTTTTGATATATAGACCTTTTTATGTGAAAGCAGCGTTAAATAGGTTTATATATATTTTCTAGAAAGGAGGATTTACGAATTCTTATTTTTGCCCATTACTAGGAAAAGGTGGTAAGCGAATTTGAAGAGATTTAAAGTGAATTGCTCTCTGTTTTTAATTTTACTATTAGTTTTCAGTAGCTTTAGTGGAGTAGCCGCCGCGAAAACGGAAGTATCTCCAAAATCACCAGCATCACCTGTTCATTTACAGATTCCAAACCTTGCTTACGACGAAACCAGCATAACACTTGTTTGGGAAAAGCCGGAGAATTATAAAGGCATCGTTGATTTTAACATCTATATGAACAAGAAGAAAATTGGAAGCGCTTTAGATGATAATAGTGGCCCAGCAAAAGCTTATATTGATAATTTCTATAAAAATATTGATAAAGATGATTTTCACGAGAAGATCCTAATCCATAATTTTAAGGTAAATAACCTTAAACCTAATAAAACCTATGAATTTTATGTAACATCAGTAAATGCAGAAGGGGTAGAATCAGCACCTTCTAATAAAATCGAAGGTAAAACGACAAAAGCACCCGAAGTTTTTAATATTGTAGATTTTGGGGCAACACCTGATGACGGAACAAAAGACACTGAGGCCATACAAGCAGCCATTGACGCCGCTACGCCAGGGTCTAAAGTCGTAATTCCAGAAGGGGAATTTATCTCCGGTGAACTGTGGCTTAAATCAGATATGACTCTCCAAGTGGATGGTTATTTGCTCGGATCTCCAGATGCTGAAGACTACAGCATGAATTTCTGGCTGTACGATTATTCAACAGATGAGCGTTCCTATTCACTCATCAATGCACATACATACGATTATGGAAGTTTAAAAAATATACGTATCGTTGGCAACGGTATCATTGATGGGAATGGGTGGAAATATGATAAAAATCATCCTACCGTCGATGAACTAGGGAACGAATTACCACGCTACGTTGCAGGTAATAATTCAAAAGTAACCGGGAATGTAAAAGTAGAGAACGGGAAGATGAGCCCATTAAATCTTGAGTCCGAAAATACGTTGGGAATCTTAGCAGCTAACCAATCATATGCCGCACAAGAAATGGGTATGGATGTGAAATCCGCTTATTCGACTCGTTCTAATCTAATTACTGTTCGTGGAGTAGATGGAATGTATTATGAAGGTATCACACAACTTAATCCAGCAAATCATGGGATTGTAAACCTTCATAGTAAAAACATTGTTATAAATGGAACCATTTCCAAAACATATGATGGTAATAACGCAGATGGATACGAGTTTGGTGACTCTCAAAATATCATGGTATTTAATAATTTTGTAGATACAGGCGATGATGCTATTAATTTCGCATCTGGTATGGGACAAGCAGCATCTAAAAGTGAACCAACAGGTAATGCTTGGATCTTCAATAACTATATTCGTGAGGGACACGGCGGGGTAGTTACCGGTAGCCATACAGGTGGCTGGATCCAGGACTTTTTAATAGAAGATAATATCATGTATAAAACGGATGTTGGTTTACGCAGCAAGACAAATACACCTATGGGTGGTGGAGCTAAAAATATCCTATTTAGAAACAATGCATTAGAGGGTATAGACGGAGATGGACCATTTGTCTTCACTTCCTCCTATACAGATGCGAATGCTTCAATCTTATACGAGCCAGCAGAGATTATCTCTCAATTCAGAGATATGGAGATCGTTGATACAACGGTTCGTAATCAAGGTGGCAGTAATAAACAAGCCATACTAGTGAATGGTAATAATAATGCAGGTGAAGTTTATCACGAAAATATTACTTTTAAAAATGTCAAATTTGATAATGTCTATTCTGTAAAAATGGACTACGCAAAAGACTTTAAATTTATTAATGTATCTTTCACAAACGTAAAAGATAATGGAGGAAATCCATGGAGAATATCAAATTCGACTGGACTTGTGTTTGAGAATACAACAGCAGCTCCAACTGACGCTATACAAAAACCGGAATGGCCAGAGGATACCATTATTGATGCTCAATCATCACCTGATGGAAAAAGTGTAACTTTAACATGGGGTGAAGCAATAGATAATGGTGGTGTTACGGGTTATACAATCTATAAAGATGGTGAAAAATTCAGCGGAGACTATACAACTACAAATCTCACAAGTGTTAAGGTAGATGGGCTGACTCCGGCCAAGGAATATTCATTTAAAGTGGAAGCTACTGATGCGACCGGTAACCGAACTTCGGATGGTCCGGAAATCAAAGTTACAACAAGTGGGGAAGCGGACCAGACAGCTCCTATTTTACCTGAGAATACAAAGATTTCAGAGTCAACTACCAAGATTCCTTCTAGTGATACTTTTAGCGGCAAAGAAGTTAATGTTGTCTATACTGGTTTTACCTGGACTTCTATAAATTGGAATGCTGCTAATGACGACACGGGAATCGCTGGTTATAATGTTTATGCAAATGGCGAACTACATGGATTTGCAACATCTACTAAATACACATTAACACGATTACAACCTGGAACAAAATATAATATTGAAGTAGAAGCAGTGGATCTTGCTGGCAATAAGACACCTTATAATAGTGTACTAGAATTTGAAATGGCTAAACCTTACCCAATCGGCGCTCCATCTTTTGATGGCAACTTAGAGGCAAAAATAAATACTGATGGAACGAGTGTATCCCTTTCATGGAACGCTGCAAAAGCACTCAATCAAGATGTAATCGGATACCGAGTATATGTGAACGGTCAACCTATCAAACCTGAAGGAGTGGCATTCACACCTATAAATTCAGAAATGACAACATCAGATACAAACTATACGGTAACAGGTCTAAAACAAGGAAAACGATACACATTTAAAGTAGAAGCAGTCGGTCATGCCATCAAATACTCTAAGAGAGAAAGACTCTCAGATGTACTTTCAAACGGTCTTCTTGAGGTTTCAGGTTACAGATGGAGTGGATTTGGACCAAGTGTCGATGTTCATCTAATACCTGGTAAAGCGAAGAGTGAACAAGCAAAATACAAATAAAGAAATGTTGGCACGGAAATTCTGTTTTTATTATGACGGATGCAAAATTTGAAAAAAATAAGCATCAAAAGCTTCGTTTTTATTAAAGATGTTTTCCGTCTTTTTTCAACAAAAAACTTTTAGTTACCTCATATTAAAATCCTCTCCTTTTATTAATATTTTTCAATGATTTCCATTGAAAAGATAAGGAGAGGATTTTTTAGTAGATTTTACCCACACATTATCTTTCAAGTTGTAGGCTATCAGGATTTAACACTATTCTTATAAATTTATTGCCAAGAATCCTTATTTAATATTTTGTGTTAAAGGTCAATTTAAAATAGGCGATACAATCAGGCACAATACCCAATTATCGTACATATTTTGTTGGGGAAAGTCTTTAAAATATTTCCAGTATAACTTGAATACATTACTTTTCTATTAGTTCGTTCTTTTTCATTTTAAAGTACTTTCATACCTTAATAAATAATGAAAAATCGGAGGTAATGTTCGTGAATAGTTTTCAAAATGAACTCCAAATGTTGAACCTTGGAGATTTCCATTCGACTGATGTAGTTCCTTGGGATCCAAACCAGTATTACGATGAGTCTGTACGACAATTAGGTGGATTTGGTGGAATCGGTGGTTTTGGTGGATTTGGACGTTGTTCTGGTTTCTTTAGTTGTTTTGGATGCTCTAGCTGTTTTAGTTGCTTTAGTTGTTCTAATTGTTTCCGTTGTCATAGTTGCTTTAGTTGTTTTCATTGTGGAGGCGGACGCTGCGGTGGAGGCCGTTGTGGAGGCGGCGGACGCTGCGGAGGTTACTAAAACAAAATAAAATATAAAACATATCCAGCCTTGTAAAAAGTGCAGCCCCTGAAAAAATACATTAGGGGCTATCCCTTTATGATTAGACATAATAGACAAATTTCAGTACATAGGATTATAGTGACAGTTTTCGTACAGAATCTCAAGCTGGATCTAAAGTAAAGGAGGAGCGCAATGACAAAAAAATTAACCCCTTCTATGCGTCTCAAGGTAAAAAGAGACACGTTTTTTCTCCCTTATGAAAACAGCGGTGTATATTTTCGGAACAACATAAGTTCGTTCCGTATGGAAGGAAATACAATCGATAAGTGGGTTGAAAAGCTAATACCGATGTTTAATGGAGAGTACACATTGGGGCATTTAACAGAAGGATTACCCGCCCCATACCGAAAGCGGGTATATGAAATTGCGGAAGCACTTTACCGTAATGGATTTGTAAAGGATGTAAGTCAAGAATTACCACATCATTTACAATCACATGTTATAAAAAAATATGCATCCCAAATTGAATTCCTGGAAAATTTCGGGGATTCCGGCGCTTACCGCTTTCAAGCATATCGCCAGTCAAAAGTTTTGGCAGTTGGCTCCGGCCCATTTTTAGTATCGTTGGTATCTGCATTACTCGAATCGGGATTACCGAGGTTCCATGTACTAATTACTGACCAAGAATCTACTAATAGAAAGAGATTGTATGAACACGTCGAACATGCCCGTCAAACCGACCCCGAGGTTAAGGTTAATGAATTAACCCATCAAAAGGATGACATGAGTTCATGGAGTGAAATTGTCCAAGAGTTTCAATTCATTTTGTATGTATCAGAAGAAGGTGATGTGGAGAAACTACGTGCACTTAATGAGATTTGTATAAAAGAGAAGAAGGGATTTCTCCCCGCTATTTGTTTAGATCATATGGGTATGGGAGGTCCCCTTGTGCTACCTGAATCTAAGGGATGTTGGGAATCTGCATGGAGGAGCATACATGAATCTGCGCTTCACAAAGAACAGCCGGCATCCAATTACTCTCAAGTAGCAGGAGCGATGCTGGCAAATGTAATCGTCTTTGAACTATTCAAAGAGATGACCAGAATAACCGAATCAGAAAAAGAAGTTAATCAATTCTTTCTGCTTAATCTAGAAACTCTGGAGGGGAACTGGCATTCCTTCATTCCACACCCCTTAGTGACGGGATTTGCCGAAGTTAGATGGATAAAGGATTTTGATGTACGGATCAACGATGCATCTAGCAGTGGTGATGTAGATAAGTTATTTCTATTATTCAATCATTTGACATCACCTGAAACTGGCATACTTCATATTTGGGAAGAAGGCGATTTAAAGCAGCTCCCCTTATCTCAATGCCAGGTTCAGGCAGTCAACCCGTTGTCAGAAGGACCCGCTAAACTGTTGCCAGACATTGTCTGTGCCGGCTTGACTCATGTGGAAGCTCGAAGGGAAGCAGGCTTGACAGGGATTGAAGCCTATGTGTCTCATCTTTTCAAAACTTTACTACAACAGGAAGTGGATAAAAGCATTATAGAAAAAAACGAGTTTGTCGGAGTAGGAATGGGAGAGTCGTTAGCAGAAAGTGTTTGCCGGGGATTGCAAATGTGTTTGGTTAAGGAGCTAAGCGAAAAAAATATTGAACAGAAGCATGCAGTTTCACGTATAGAATTGAAATCATTAGAAGATAAACACTGTCAGTTTTATCTGCAGGTATTAACCAGGTTAAATGGAGCGCCGTTTATCGGCGTAGGAGAGAAAGTTTCTGGATTCCCTGTAGTTTGGATTCGAACTAATAACCGGTGGTATAGCGGTATGGGTTTGACTATCACAAAGGCATTGGAAAACGCATTACAACATGCCATTATGGAGATAGAAAACAGAGAGGATTTTCGCACAGCTTATTCATATGAAGATTCATCCGTACTTCTGGAGCAAAATGTTCCACTAATCCTTGAAATACCTTCGAGTGAAGAGATGACACATTCAGAGATGTTAAATTCCGCAATAAAAGTACTAGAACGAAACAGCAAGCAAATCATGGTATTTAAACTTGAAATAGAACCATTTAACAAAAATGAATTGGTAGAGCTGCACGGTGTTCTTTTAAAAAAGGAGGAATCCACTTGAACGGTATCTTGGTGATTATCGGAGAAGGTTTTTTAGCGGATCACGTGTCCAAAGAATTAGCCTCCCAATTCATGTTAATTCGTCATCCCGATTTCGAATCAGGAATACCAGAAAAGGCCGATTTGGTTTTAGTATTGCAAGAAGCCTGGAATCCGTCCATTCATCAAAAGGCAGAAGAACTATTACGCCCTAAAGGCATCCCCTGGTTACGAGGCTTTGTTTCATTTGGTGAGGGTGTGGTTGGTCCGTTGGTTCGCCCAAATTCCCGAGGATGCTCCCAATGTGCTGACATGAGGCGGCTTATGGCTGGACGTGACCGAATAGATATGCGGCATTTGCAGGAACACCTTTCCAAACAAAGAGGTATTATTCGTGACGCATGGGCATCTAACACAGGGCTTTTACAGATGGCTTACTTGATAGTTGAAGAGTCAAAGAGAATTTTGGGTGGAAAGGACACTCACTCAGAAGAAAAACTTTTCTTACTAAACTTGAAAACTCTTAAAAGTTCATGGCATTCCTTTCTTTCAAACCCATTATGCTCGGTTTGCGGTGGACTTCCCGACGATTCAGAAAGTAGTGCCATAATTTCTCTTCAACCCAGTCCTAAGACCAGCCTAGACAGTTACCGATGCCGTTCTATAGACGAATTAGAAAATTTCTTAGTAAATGACTATTTGGACTTTAAGGCTGGCTTTTTAAATGGGAAAATGTATGACCTCTTGCCACCTTTTGCCGATGTAGGTGTGAATCTACCTTTGTTGCACGGCGATGAGGGTGTAGCAGGTCGGACTCATTCATACGCTGTAAGTGAATTGACTGCCATATTAGAAGGCTTGGAGCGTTACTGTGGACTTTCCCCACGTGGCAAAAGAACTGTTGTTCATGATAGTTTCCGCAATTTAGAAGGAAAGGCACTAAATCCTCTCACAGTTGGTATCCACGAAGCGGAAAAATATTCTCAACCTGGTTTTCCATTTAAACCGTTTGATCCAGATAGACCCATGAATTGGGTATGGGGCTATTCATTCTTGCAGGAACGCCCAATTCTTGTTCCAGAGTTGCTTGCCTATTACAGCTTAGGCGATGGGGAAGGGTTTGTTTATGAAACTTCAAACGGATGTGCATTAGGTGGGAGTTTAGAAGAGGCCATTTTCTACGGAATAATGGAAGTTGTAGAACGTGATTCATTCTTGATGACTTGGTATGCGCAAATGTCACTACCCCAAATAGACCCATATTCATCTAATGATCAGGAATTGGAGTTAATGTTAGAACGTATTCGTGCAGTTGCAGAATACGATATATTTTTGTTCAATTCGACAATGGAGCACGGTATTCCGAGCGTATGGGCATTGGCAAAGAACAGGAAGAATGTCGGATTAAATATTATTTGTGCTGCAGGGGCGCATCCAGACCCGATACGAGCTGTAAAAAGCGCAGTTCATGAGTTGGCAGGTATGATGCTTACGCTTGACAAGAAATTCGAGGGAAACAAGGAAGAGTTTGTTCAAATGTTGCATGATTCAACCCTTGTTCAGAAAATGGATGATCATGGCATGCTCTATGGATTACCCGAAGCAGAAGAGCGCCTAAGGTTTTTGCTGGACGAAAGTCGTCCATTGCGAACATTTGCCGAGGAATATAAGTTGAAGGTGCCTCATCAAGACCTTACCGAAGATCTTAAAGACATACTTCGAGAGTTTCGTCGCTTGAAACTCGATGTGGTTGTAGTGAATCAGACGACATCAGAAACCCTACGAAATGGACTTCACTGTGTAAAAGTTATAATACCTGGGATGTTACCGATGACATTCGGACACCATCTTACCCGGATAACTGGACTTGAGAGGGTACTCAGGGTACCAATGGAACTCGGGTATGCGGATCAACCTCTAACATTTGAACAGCTTAACCCACATCCACACCCGTTTCCATGAGATTGACTAGGAGGTAGTAGGATGAGTCTGGATGAATTTCTACACAACTTACATTTCGATATTGATAAAATAAGCCCGCCGGATCGTGTAATTGATTGGGAAGATTCACCATTACCCTATAAACTATACCGTGGTTTGCATGATTTTCCGCTATCGTTAGAAGTGCCATTGAAGCTAGTTAAGCAGGATGTCCCTAGCAAACCTAATCATAGCAGAATGGGGCATTTTCTTTGGTATATATTTGGTCTTAGTCAAATAAGCCAATCAGCCATTACAACGAATCAAGAAGTTGATCTAATGCAGTCATACAGACGGTTTGTCCCTTCCGGCGGAGCCTTATATCCAAACGAAGTATACGTTTATCTGAAATTGGAGGATTTGCCTGTTGGCGTATACCACTATGATGTCGCACGTCATCGATTGGTATTACTGCGAGAAGGCAATTTTGATTTTTATATCAACCAAGCACTTGGTCACCGCATTGATTTGTCTACATGTTTTGGTACTGTTTTTATATCCACAATGTTTTGGAAAAATTTCTTTAAATACCACAACTTCTCCTATCGTTTGCAAGGGTTGGATACAGGTGTTTTAATTGGGCAATTACTCGAAGTAGCAAAACGGTTTGGATTTGAGACAGGGGTATACTTCCAATTTCTCGATAATGCAATCAACCATCTACTTGGGCTATCTGAGAAAGAAGAAAGCGTATATGCTGTGATTCCACTCACCGTTGAAGCAACAAACTGGAACATTAATCAGAGTAATAGATTCGGGAATGTCAATTCCGTGGACTTGGCTACTAATTTGAATGAAATAAAGGATAATAATTACTATTTACGATCACAGAGAATAATAGAGTATCCCATTTTGACAAAGCTGAATGAAGAGTCTTTTATTGAATCAACAGAATCATTTAGTAAGATTAAGCCAAAAAGAATAATGATTGGAGAAGGTCCTAAAGTATCTCTTCCTCAAGTAAAACGTTTAGAGTACGACCTTGTGTCCGTCTTGGAAAAGCGTTTATCACCGGACATGGATTTTACAATGGGAAAGGTAGACCAACTGGATCTGGCAAGTCTCCTACAGGAGGCAACAGCTTCATTCGAATATCGAAATGATCTGGACAGTGAACTAAAAGGGCATCAGTCCCGTATCTCACTGTATGGCTGTTTTCATAATGTAGAGGACATTCCGGATGCTGCATATTTTTATGATAGCGTGTCTCATTCGTTACGACAGATAGAACCCGGAGACCATCGACTTACCCTTCAATACGGAATGTCTGCAGATAACGTAAATTTGATTCAAGTCCCATTATGCTTTCATGTGGCAGGAGATAAGGATCACTACAAAACATCACTAGGCCTAAGAGGCTACCGAATCCAACAAATGGAAGCTGGTATGCTGGTGCAGAGATTGCTTTTGGCAGCCTCTGCGATTGGATGGGGAGGCCATCCACTTCTTGGTTTTAATGCGAACATATCTGATCAAACTTACAAGATGGATTCACAACAAAGAACAAGTTTAATCCAAATCCCAATCGGCCCTTATCGACCTCGACCATGGCTAAGAGGTAGCTTGCGTTGCTAAAACAAGTTAATAGGTTAGAAGAGCAAAGAAAAGATTTCTTCTTTGCTTTTTTTGATAGAAACAAAGAGTTAGAGGGGACAACTTCACAAAATATATTATTATATGTATATGTAAAAGGATAAAAAAGCCTAAACTAGCTTGCTTTCGGTGAACAATTGTTAACATAAAAACATTATGATTATGATGGTTCTCTTAAAAATGTATTGGAAGTAGATCAAACTAACGCAGAAGGAATACATTTTAAAAGTGTTTTTTCCTTTTTAACTGAACTATACGACTATGTTGAAAATGTAGATCCTTCGCCATTCTAGTGGCCATAATCAATTGGTGGTTGATTCTCAACATTCGGTACAGATTGGTTAGATATATGAGTTTTTTATAAAACTAGCTACAGCACCTTTCCTATTCGTTAGGGTAGGTGCTGTTGATTATTTGTTGATTAGATGAAGGGAGTAGTTAGTGGGCTCTCTGTTTTCTCAAGTTGAAAATAAATGATATCATCATACTATAAGGAGGCCTATGAGAATGGATACGATAATTTTTGATGTCGATGATACACTATATGATCAAGCACAATCTTTTCATAAAACGGTGAGGAAGCTTTTTCAAGAGCCGTTTTCAGACGAAGAAATCGATCAATTATATAAAGCTAGTCGTAAGTATAGCGAGATTTTATTTGATCAAAGTGAAGCAGGTGAAATAACCCAATTTGAATGGCAAACTGGACGAATCATGGCTGCCTGTAAGGATTTTAACATCCCGATAGATACGGAAAAAGCGACTATTTTTCATGAAACGTATGTGACCGAACAAAAAAATATTACCTTGTTTCCAGAAGTCGAAGAACTACTAAATGTACTATACAAAGAAGGGAAACAACTTGGGATTCTAACAAATGGTGAAGAAAAACATCAAGCAATGAAAATTAAACAGCTCCGCCTTAGTCGGTGGATTCCGGCAGAGATGACGTTTATTTCTGGTACAATTGGTCATGCAAAACCGAAAAGAGAAGTATTTGATTTTATTGAACAGAAACTGAGCCTTGACCAAACCAAAACCGTATATATCGGGGATAATTTTGAAAAAGATATTATCGGAGCAAAACAAGCAGGCTGGCAAGCGATCTGGATGAATCATCGTAAGAAAGATCTACCGACTAACGCTACCTATAAACCAGATAAAGAAGTACATAGTGCCAAAGAGTTATTAGAATTATTTACAAAAAAGGCTTAGATCTTTATGGTAGGAATCAGCGATTGTCATCCTGGTTCCTATTTAGGTTTCATTGAAAACTTACTATATGAATTGCATTGAGCGGGTTTTTAAACAAAACGGAACCATTAGTTTTACAAGAACTGTCATCTAAAAAAGGCTCTTTGCTACGCAGTACAATGAAACTACTATTGATGGTGAAAATACAAGATTTCATATTATCCACTTTCCAAAAGTAGGACATTTAACGCCCCAAATGAACAATATGTGTTGAGGACTCTAGTAACAATATGGATGGGGTTATTGTGACCGTTCAAGATATGAATAGTGTCGAATATGGTTGTTGAAATGAAACTGAACAAAGTATGACAGCCCTGAAAAGTCCGTCACTAAGCCTTTATTTTATTGTGGATTCCATTAAATAAAGTTCCTTGTTAATTTCCCTTTATGTTAAAATTTAGATAGTTCTAACTATAAGGGGTGGATGGTGTGAAATTTGAAAATCAAGTGGCGCTTATTACCGGGGGGACTTCTGGAATTGGGCTAGCCGTAGCAGAACAATTACTTCTTGAGGGAGGAAAAGTTGTCATAGTAGGTCGTAATAGGGAACGAGGAAACTCAGCCCTAGAAAAACTGAAACAGATTAGTCCACATGTTCTTTTTCTATCAGTTGATGTAAGCAAAGGAACAGAAGTAGAACAGATGGTAAAAGAAACAGTGGACACATTTGGAAGAATCGACTTTGCCTTTAATAATGCGGGAAATGCAGAAGGTACGCCTGCATTGACACATGAATTCAGTGAAGAAGACTTCGATCATATGATGGGCTCTACAATCAAAGGAGTTTGGTTGTGTATGAAGTATGAGCTGCAAGCTATGATTGAAAATGGTGGTGGTTCAATCGTTAATACATCATCCCTGGATGCCTTAATTTGTTCGGCATACACGACAGCTTATGCAGCTGGGAAAAGTGGAATTCTTGCATTAACCCGCGGAGTCGCCCAAGAATATGGAAATAAAGGAATTCGAGTTAATGCCATTACACCTGGTGCAATCAGGACTCCGATGATGGAACGAAAATTTGAAAACTTGACTGAAGAGCAATCAGAACGGTTAGAAGAAAGGTACAACAGCCTGAATGCCCTAGGAAGAATGGGGACCTCTTCCGAAGCGGCAGATGTGGTAACCTGGTTATTTTCTAAAGAATCTTCCTTTGTTACAGGTCAAAATATCATTGTTGATGGTGGAGTTTCCATCGTAACAAAATAAAGTTTTTCGGACCTAGAACCGGATGGTCAATAAGTGAAGTAAATAATAAACTAAACCGTTTCTCTTTAAAATTACTCGCATATGAAAAAGCATAAATAAAATCACCTATAGAAATAGAAGCAGTGGATTTCACATCAGAAATCACACTGCTTCTAACAATCTATTAATTTAACGATTATGTGTAGTACGGTTCTTGAGAATACCTGTTACTGCTTATTTACCTTATACAATATTTTTATGGGGTTTACCTTACGATAGTAGCATCTTACTTAACAAAAAACACTGGACACATACAAAGGGCTTCCTAGGAAAATACATTCATTTTTTGTGGATTTGGACTAATTGTTGATGTTACCTTGTTTCTTGTGATGTAAAGAGCCAACAAGGGGAGTGGGGAGGAGTCTCCAATTCGGACTACTTTCTACAGAAAACATGCTACAGTTTATTAAAATTAAATGGTAAAATATGCGAATAGTAGGTGGAATTATATGAGTTTTATTAAATATAGAGGTGAAATCGGAAAAATCCTTTTTGAACCTCTTTATTTTGAATATGACGATAATAATGTTATTAGTCTAAAAATATACAAAAACGAAAAGGAAGAAAACTATATTTATTTTCACTTTACTTTCAAAGATAAGATTTCTGATTTAGAATCAGCAAAGAAACTAACTAAAAAATACTTAAATGACTTTACAAATTTATTACTTTATTTATATGGATATAGTGTAAAACACCTTGAAGTTCATGAATTTACAGATACAATCTTCCTAAAGGGAAGTTTTGACTATGTTGGGACTATAGAAGACAATTTTGAAAAGATTAAGGATAGAATTACTGATAGAGGCTTATTATGTACATTAGAAGAAAATATATCTTTTAGGTTATATAAATCTGCTATGGAAATCTCCGACCCCTTTGGAAAATTTATGTTCCTTTATAGTATTATTTATGATATTTTTGGGAATCAGGCAAAGCTAGAATCATATATCAAAAGTACTATGAATAATGTGGAGACCTTAAAAAGGGTAAAAACAAACTTAAAAAATGAAGAAATTATAGTTGAGGAAACTATTTTTACTTGGATTCGAAATCACATTGGACATACAAATAAGTTAACCGATATCGAACTTATTAGAGGACAAGTTATGAAAAATACAGCAAATTTATCAAACCTAGTCTTAAAAGCAATTTTTAGTTAAAAGTGAACATTGCTTTTATTTAAAAACCACCGACATTACTTGTAGAGGGTTTACTTTAGGAGTGCAAACATAGTAATTCACACATCGTAAAACGCACTTGATTTCACAGGTAAAATCACAATGCATTTTTTATTTATTTGTCAACTAGCATTAGGTTGGAGGAAACCAGAAGTTAAAACCATTCCATTCCTAACCTGTTTTATTTTAATAAATTTCTTCGTATTGTTGATTTACTTACCATGTTACACAAAGAACAATTAAATGTTTTTGATATTAAGGATGCTATTAGTACGATTTATTATATAGAGCTAATTTTAAATAATAATTAGTATTACTTATTTTTGTTAAAAGGGAAGTACTCCAGATTATGAATACACTTTTGCTTCAACGAACGAGAGGTAGCTAACCATTCTACCTAACTATTTAACTTTTATTCTAGTTAACATAATATCTATTCTCAGAACTTAGTTAAAAGTAACCGAAATATAGCAAAACAATGCTATAATTAACTTAATTGCTGTTAACTAATCTATTGTTTTAAAATCGTAACTCATGGTTACATATATCTAACTATTTAATTGAATTTATACCACGACTAAATTTTAATTTAAATCAGGAGTTGTTCTACATATGCCTTACGAAAGCAAAATTAGACCGCATAATGCTGATCGTGTAACTAAAAATACAACAATTAGCCGTGATTTGCTCAATCAAATTAAAGAAATTGCAAATCACATGCAAGTTCCGTTTAATCAATTGCTAGCTGAAGGAATTGATTATGTATTAGATACTTATAAGAAACCTAAAGAATTCAAAGCTCCAGTTAGACCTAAGGATCGAATTCAAATGGGTACAACATTTAGTCATGTTCAATATGAATTGCTAAAAGATCGTGCACGAAGACTTCATACTCATACAAATACACTAATCGAAATTGGGATGGAATTTATCATAGATAAATATCGGAATGTGTAATTCCAACCCTCCCTTTGATTTTCTTTATTTTAGTTTACATAATATAATTATAATAAACTAACTCTTTCTTCAGAACGGAATTTAAACTTAACTTAACTTCCCACGAATATCGATCAATTCTTGCAGCAGCTCCTCCATCTCAGAGTGATTGATCCTAACCGGCATCTGATCATTTAACGTGATAAAATGCTCCTGTTCCCCACTTTCTACCTTTTTCATTAAATAATCGCAAAGCGCCTCAAGCCTTTCCCTACTTATGACAGACTGTGTTTTCATATGCTTAAATTGTGTTAAAACAAATGCATTTTCTTCAATATCTCCACTAATTAGACTGTTCACTTCCATATCATTACCTCCTATTCTACTCTTAAATTGCTCCTCCTCCCTTCTATTTATTACAACTCATAATTGAATCTTTTTTATTTTTCTAGTATGTTTTTAATATCTGATGTCGAAAGGATCGAATACTAGATGACAAAAAAGCTATATTATGAAAATCCATACTTAACAAATTGGAAAACCGAAGTTACCAATATGATTACAAAAGATGATTACTGCCTTATTACTCTTAAAGAAACTGCATTTTATCCTGAAGGCGGCGGACAACCTTCGGACACTGGCTTGATTGGCAACATTAAAGTGTTGGATGTTTATCAGGAAGCTGGAGAAGTATACCATAAACTCCCCCATCCCCCAGAAAACAAGGTTGTCGAATGTCAGATTGATTGGGAGCTAAGATTTGATCATATGCAACAGCATACAGGTCAGCATTTGCTGTCAGCAATTTGTATCGAAGAATATGATGCACACACATCAAGCTTTCACTTGGGTAAAGATACAGTATCAATTGATTTGAGTGTACCGGAATTTAGTGATGATCAGCTATTACATATTGAAAACAAGGTGAATAAAGCTATCCATGAAAACCAGCAAATCAAAACATTTTTTGTTACTAAGGAACAAGCTAGCGCCCTTCCTCTTCGAAAAATGCCTGATGTTGAAGGAAATGAAATGCGGATTGTTGAGATTGAAGGATATGATACATCAGCATGTGCGGGTACACATGTCTCTAGAACTGGAGAATTAGGATTAATGAAGCTATTAAAAACAGAAAAAAGTAAAGGAAATACACGTGTTTATTTTATTTTCGGTGGTAGAGCCCTTCATGATTATCAAGCAACGCATTCGGTTTTAATGACTTTAAACAACCAGTACAGTACTAATCGTGAGGGTCTCATTGAGAAAATCAGCAAAATCGAAATGGAAAACAAACAATATCAAAGAGAAATTGAGGAGTTAAAAGGAAAATTAAATCAATTTTTAGCTCAGGAACTGATTCAAACTCATACCGAGCCCATCATTATTGAGAACTTTGAAGATAAATCGTTAAAAGAACTCCAAGGCATTGCAAAACAGATCAATGAAGTCTCAAATAAATGTGTGATTTTTACTACTACACTTGAAAATAAGTTGCTTATCTCACACAATGGTTCAGTCCCGGTCCAGTGTGGTCAATTATTCAAACAAGAATTAAAAAATTACCACGGGAAAGGTGGCGGCAACAATACCACTGCCCAAGCAGCTTTTGATAATGAAAGAGACTTAGAAACATTTAAAACATTTTTAGAAACAAAAATATTAGAAGCAATATAAGTGAAAAAGCTACCCATAGAGGTAACGGGTTCGGTTGTTGAGTTCAAAATGTAAAAAGGTAATACAAATGGGAGTTAAATTCGCATTTGTATTGGACTCCCTTTATTTATCGGTATATCAACATTTATAGAAATATATCCTCCATAATAGCATTAGAATTAACACAATAATTAGCAATTGACTTCTGACCAACAATCAGTATACCAATTATGTGTTGAAATTGATGCTAATTTGGCATAGTAAGTCGAGCAGTTTAGCTCGACTTATTTATTTAACTAGTCGTTTGGGATATTATGTTAAAATATGTTAAAGGGGGTTGCATATGAATAAATTAAAAGGAAAGATTTTTTTATGTTTTATCTTAACAATTCTAACAGTAGCTCTAACAGCGTGTACTTCAAGCCCAAATTTTGAACTGTATGAAGGACATTCTTTAAGAATAGCAGTGGTTGGGGAATCACCAGAAGTAAAAGAGGAACAAGTAAGATTTACAGAAATTTCATTTGATGAAATGACAAGTGAAGAATTGAAGTCTTATGATGCAGTCTTTATCAGGGAAGATAATCTTTCAGAGGCTGCCGAAAGCCAATATGCAGATGTTTACTTAAATTCAACAATTCCATTTTTCTTTATTGGAACTGATAATTTTGTACCTTTTACTGAAAAGGATTTGGAGTATGACAAAACTTCGAATTGGACTGGTAGTTATGCTACTGGCGTTCTTAAATCACAAGAAGATGATAGGTTAAAAAAATGGGAATATGGTTTGTATAATGATGAAAAGACTGATGAACACATTAAAGAAATGTATTCAAGAATTTTCAAGACAATTGATGAATTACATAAATAATGTAAAAAGGAGCATAAAGAACATGCTCCTTTTTACTGTTATTTTTTTTTGCTAATTAAGGTACTAATATGCAACTGTATGACTATCTTTTTTTACTGTTTTTTATCATTTTGTACTTCTGAACCGAACCCGTTACCATTTAGGTAGCTTTCTTATATTTTATCCGAATTAAAACTGAGGTTGATTACGCCAGCTTTTGTTAATGAATCGTAAAGGATGACGAGAAGCGGTCCAAGTAATAAACCAACTATCCCAATTATTTTAAATCCTAAATACATGCTGATTAGTGCTGCTAAAGCGCTAATACCAAAGCTTTGTGAATATACCTTTGGTTCGATAATTTTTCGAATCACGGTAATGAGTACAAATAGAATTAATAATCCGACTCCAAGTTTGGTGTTGCCGTTAATTAACACAAAAATGGCCCACGGTACAATAAAAGATCCCGTTCCAAGTATTGGTAGTAAATCGACAAGAACAATGAGCAATGAAAGGATTAAAAGATACTTAACATCTAAAATCCAAAGCCCAATATAAGTGATGATAAATGTGACACCACTCAGTACGATTTGTGCTTTTAAAAAGCCGACAAATATCTTTTTCAATTGGGTGGTTACAATTTTAACCTTTTCAATTGTACTCTCCTGCAACATTTCCTTAAGCCTGTTTTTAATTCCTGGTAGATCGTTCATGAAAAGGAAAGCTGCAACTAAATACACAATTAGCTCTAACAAAAGTTGTGGAAGACTTGAAACAAAACCAAACGTCCCTTCTGTAATATTCCTCGCTATAACAATCAATAAATCCTGGAAGGAATATAGAGTATTCATAATGGAATCCAAGACTTCCTTTGGTAAATCTTCAAAATAGGTTTCAAATTTTTGAAAGGTTGCAATGATTTGGTCCGTATCAATACTTGAGACATAGAACGGTATATTTTTTACAATCGTAATCAATTGATTAATAATGACATTGACTAATAAATATCCCAAAAATAGTACGAATACCATGAAGACAACAAAGGTTATTGTTACAGAATAGATTCGTTTGATTCGGTAATTTGTGATTAATACATTAACAACTGGCTCCAGTAAAAGAGCCGTTAAAAAGGCTAATATTAATGAAATTGACATTGGTAATAAATACAATACCGCAATTAATGCGATGACAAGGAGGATATTTCTTTTATTAATATATTTTTTAACCATTTTCTCAATATTACCTACTCTCTACCTGATAGATCCGACATCTTATAAAATTATTGTACAGTAAAGCAGAGATATTTAAAATATAAATATTTTTCGAAATTAAGACATTTGGTTTGACAAGTTCACATCATCAAAAAACAGCTACCAGTTAGTAGCTGTTTTTCATATGTTTATTTTGTTTCATCATTGGTTTCTTCGTGCGTGACAATCCATGTATCAATTACTTCTCCCGCTTCATCTGAATCAACTACAAACGAACCATTGCTATAGCGATCATTTGGACGTAATGAATTTGGATCGACTGACTCAATTTTACCGTTTTGAGTTTTAAGGAAAATTTGATCTAATTCTGTAATAAAATGTGCTCCTGCAATGCGATGTGGATGATTCTTTAACTCACGAAGCATGACTAATCCACGTTTTGCACGGGTTGCTTTTTCAAATTCTGTGATTTTCATTTTCTTCACTGCTCCACGTTGTGTAACAATCGTTAATTCAGCTGGTGTGGATGGTGGTACAACGTATCCAGCGACAACATAATCGTCGTCTTTTAGGTTAATCCCTTTAACCCCTGCTGCTCTTTGCCCAACATCATTTACTTCTTCTTCCCCGAACCATAGTCCATAGCCTAGATGTGTAACTAAGAAGACGTCCATATTTCCATTTGTGATGTGAACATTTACGACTTCATCATCATTTTTCAAATTAACCGCAACAAGTGGTTTTGAGTATCTCTGTGCTTTATATAACGAAAGCTCTGATTTTTTAACCATTCCATTTTTCGTGATGAAAAGAAGATATTCCGGCAGGTCAAAATTTGTAACCGGGAATGCTTCAATGATGGACTCATCGCGGTCAATACTTATAATATTAGCAACGTGCTGGCCTAGGTCCTTCCATCTAATATCAGGAAGCTCATGTACTGGAACATATAGATAGTTCCCTTTATTTGTAAAGAGTAGTAAGGTGTCCGTTGTATTGATTTCGAATTTGCGCAACAATCGATCCGTATCCTTCATGCCAAAATCAAGACCATTTGATGCGGCATAGGATCGAGGGCTTGTTCGTTTTACATAGCCATCCTGGGTCACTGTTACAATAACATCCTCAGACGGAATCATAACCTCAAGATTAATTTTAATCTCTTCAATCTCATCTTCAATTTTTGAACGGCGATTATCGGCATATGTCTTTTTCACACGTTTTAGATCTGTCTTAATTACTTGTAACAGCTTGCGTTCATTTTGAAGAATTTCAACTAATTCACTAATTTTTTTGTTGAGTTCATCAAATTCATGCTGTAGTGCTGTGATGTCTGTATTTGTTAAACGATATAGTTGCAAGGAAACAATCGCTTCTGCCTGAGGTTCTGAAAAATCAAATTTAGCGATTAAGTTGTTTTTTGCGTCCTTTTTATCTTTTGAAGCTCGAATTGTTGCAATGACCTCATCTAAAATGGATAAAGCCTTAATAAGTCCTTCTACAACATGCTGACGGTCACGCGCTTTTTCTAATTCATAGTGAGAACGATTGGTGATTACCTCTTTTTGATGGTTAATATACGCATCCAAAATTCTCGGTAAACTCATTAATACTGGTCTTCTATCTAAGATCGCAACCATATTAAAGTTATAGGTTATTTGAAGATCAGTATTTTTATAGAGGAAGTGTAAAACTCCCTGTGCATCCGCGTCTTTTTTTAGTTCAATGACAATTCTCAAGCCTGTTCGGTCTGTTTCATCACGGACTTCGCTTATCCCTTCCACTTTTCGGTCTAGGCGAATCTCGTCAATCTTTTTAACCATATTCGCTTTATTCACTTCATATGGAATTTCCGTTACGACAATTTGCTGTTTTCCACCGCGAAGATCCTCGATGTCCGCTTTACCGCGCACAATGATTTTTCCTTTTCCGGTTTCATAGGCTTTTTTAATTCCTTCAATGCCCTGAATAATACCACCTGTTGGAAAATCAGGACCCTTAATCACCTGCATAAGCTCATCGACGGTAGAATTTGGATTTTCAATTCTTTTAATGACGCCATCTATGACCTCACCAAGATTATGTGGAGGAATATCTGTTGCATATCCCGCCGAGATTCCAGTCGAACCATTTACGAGCAAATTAGGAAAACTGGCAGGTAATACAACTGGTTCTTTACTTGTATCATCAAAGTTTGGAATGAATTCAACTGTATTTTTCTCAATATCACGTAAAAGCTCGGAAGCAAGACTTGATAGGCGAGCTTCCGTATAACGCATTGCTGCTGGTGGGTCACCATCATTACTACCGTTATTTCCGTGCATTTCAACTAAAACATTGCGAACCTTCCAGTCCTGGCTCAAACGAACCATCGCATCATATACGGAAGTGTCACCATGTGGATGGTAGTTACCAATTACATTACCAACCGTTTTGGCCGATTTACGGAAACCTTTTTCACTAGTATTTCCTTCAACGTGCATCGCATATAGAATCCGTCTTTGAACTGGCTTTAGACCATCCCTTGCGTCAGGTAATGCACGATCTTGAATGATATACTTACTGTATCTACCGAAGCGATCACCGATTACCTCCTCAAGAGGCAGATCGCGAAATTTTTCTGCTTGTACCATCTATCTGTTACTCCCCTTCTACGACCGATAAATTTTCATTGTCCAAAATATTCGAATCATCCTCAAGACCAAAGGCAACATTTGATTCAATCCACTTACGACGTGGTTCTACTTTATCGCCCATAAGTGTTGTTATTCTACGCTCGGCTCTTGCTCCATCATCGATTCGGACTCGAATAAGCGTTCTCGTTTCAGGGTTCATGGTTGTATCCCATAGTTGGTCAGCGTTCATTTCTCCTAAACCTTTATAGCGCTGGATGATATAACCTTTTCCTACTTTGCTAATAGCATCCTTTAACTCGTCATCACTCCATGCATATTCTATGACTTCCTTCTTACCTGTTCCTTTACTTACCTTATAAAGTGGTGGAAGGGCAATATAGACCTTACCCGCTTCAATTAAAGGCTTCATATAACGATAAAAGAACGTTAAGAGCAAGACTTGAATATGTGCCCCATCGGTGTCAGCATCTGTCATAATGACAACTTTGTCATAATTGATGTCCTCAACAGTAAAGTCTGCACCAACTCCACCACCGACTGTATGAATGATTGTATTAATTTCTTCATTTTTAAAAATATCAGCAAGCTTTGCCTTTTCCGTATTGATAACCTTACCCCTTAATGGAAGAACTGCTTGGAAACGACGATCGCGTCCTTGTTTGGCTGAACCTCCAGCAGAATCACCCTCAACTAAGTAAAGTTCATTTTTTTCAGGGTTTCGGGATTGAGCAGGAGTTAGCTTACCACTTAATAGCGTTTCGGATTTTTTTCGTTTTTTTCCACTTCTAGCTTCTTCTCTTGCTTTTCTTGCAGCCTCTCTTGCTTGGGAAGCTTTAATTGCTTTTTTTACAAGAAGGGTACTCACATCTGGATTTTCCTCAAGGAAATAAGCAAGGTTTTCTGATACAACTGAATCTACGGCTGAACGAGCTTCACTTGTTCCGAGCTTACCTTTTGTTTGACCTTCAAATTGTAAAAGTTCTTCAGGAATACGAACAGACACAATCGCCGTTAACCCTTCACGAATATCAGAGCCATCAAGGTTTTTATCTTTCTCTTTTAATTGGCCGATTTTCCGAGCATATTCATTAAAAGCACGAGTTAATGCCGTCTTTGATCCAACTTCATGAGTCCCTCCATCCTTTGTTCTAACATTATTTACAAAGGATAAGATATTTTCTGAATACCCATCATTAAATTGGAAAGCAAAGTCTACTTCAATCCGGTTCTGAATACCCTCAAAAGATACAACAGGATGTAAAGTATCTTTTTCCTCGTTCAAGTAGTCTATAAACGCTTCTAGACCATTTTCATAATGATAAACTTCCAGAAAATCATTTCGCTCATCAATGATCTCTATTTTTAACCCTTTCAATAAAAAGGCCGATTCTCTCAAGCGTTCACTAAGTATTTCAAAATTAAAAGTAGTTGTACTAAAAATCGTTGGGTCTGGTTTGAAATGAATCGTTGTACCTGATTGATTCGTCTTCCCAATGTTTTCAAGCGTGGTAGCAGGTATTCCACCGTTTTCAAAACGCTGCTCATATATAAATCCATTACGCTTAATCGTAACAGTTAGCCATTCTGATAATGCATTAACAACAGAAGCTCCAACCCCGTGGAGACCTCCACTTGCTTTGTACCCACCTTGTCCAAATTTTCCACCTGCGTGTAACACTGTGAAAATTACTTCAGGTGTTGGCTTACCCATTTTATGCATTCCCGTTGGCATACCACGTCCTTTATCCTGGACACTTATACTATTGTCTTTATGGATTTTAACAATGATGTGATTACCATAACCAGATAGTGCCTCATCCACAGAGTTGTCTACAATTTCATAAACAAGGTGGTGAAGACCTTTGCTATCTGTGCTTCCTATATACATACCAGGTCTCTTTCTAACAGCTTCAAGTCCCTCTAGTACCTGAATCGCATCATCATTGTAATCAAATTGTTGCTTTACCAAAAAACATACCCCTTTCATATACAAAACACTTGGGAGTTTACCCAAGCACATAGCTAAAAATTAGCCTCTCTCTATATAAGTAGTACTATTAGAAGTATTTCTTACTTAACAGAACAAATGTTTTGTTTTTTGATGCCCTACCTTTTATTTTATATCTTTATCCAGATTTGGCAAACCGTTTCTCGAAAAAAGGCGAAAATCCTTGTGTAATAACAAGGATTTTTGTCTCGTGATTTGTTATTTTGTCAGCGCATGCTCAACCTTGATACAGCGATCCATGACAACGGTATATCCACGATCCTTTAAGAAATTGTATGCTTCCTCACTCACACAACCAAGCTGGGACCAAAATACATCTGCATCAATTTCAACAAAATCTTTTGCAACATCCATTAAATACTCAGAACGGCGAAAAACATTGACAATATCAATATGTCCTTTAATTTCTTTAAGTGATTTTACAGCTTTTACACCTAGAGTCTCATCAATTGTTGGATTTACAGGAATGATTTCATATCCAGCGTCCTGCATTGCTTTACTCACCATATTGGAAGTTCTTTCAGGGTTATCAGATAAACCTACAACAGCAATCCTTTTACTTTTCTTTAATATCTCACCAAGTTCAGCACGAGTTGGAATTTCCATTGTCATATTTGAATCCCCTTTTTTAAATAGTAGACAATTTGATATCTCTCATAGTATTTCGGTCCCAAGCATAGATATTCCTTCATTTATTTTGTTTTTTAACCGCTAATGATTGTTTCCTATTTGATATTTACCTATTTTTTGTTGAAATTTATAAAAAAAATCATTGTAAGGAAAAATTTCTAGTATAATGAGAATACTTGTACAAGCATGGTATTATAAGAACAGAACAATCTGCCAAAACTAGAGATGTTCATCTAAGTTCAAATTGTACAATGTTGCACACAAGCACTTATCTATATTTTATTAAAGGAGTTATGTGTATGGTAGTAGAACTTATTATTATTCTCCTAGCTTATCTTCTTGGATCAATCCCATCTGGGTTAATCGTTGGGAAGGTTGGCTACGGTATTGATATTAGGGAGCATGGCAGCGGAAATTTAGGTGGGACCAATACATTCCGGACACTTGGTAAAAAAGCCGGGTTAATTGTAACAAGCGCTGATATTTTAAAAGGAACCTTGGCAACTTTGCTTCCTTCTTTATTATTGGGTGATACATTTCCAGATTATTTCCCATTATTAGTTGGTATGGTGGCGGTTGTCGGCCATATGTATCCTATTTTTGCAGGCTTTAAAGGCGGAAAGGCAGTCGCAACCTCTGGTGGAGTTCTGTTGGGCTATAATCCTATCCTGTTCCTAACGACCTTATTATGCTTTTTCATTTTCTTAAAATTGACGAAAATGGTTTCCTTATCTTCTATGCTAGTTGCCCTTTATTGTATCACATTCAGCATTGTGTATAGTATTTTTATTAAAACAGATTATCCTTTAATCATCGTTGTTTCATTACTAGCGGCATTTGTATTTTATCGTCACCGTGCAAACATTTCTCGGATTAAAAACAAAACAGAACCGAAGATTAAATGGTTATAAGAAAAGTGTTAAGCGCCCAGTAATAGTCGACACGCATAAAACGAGAACTGACAAACTTCCGAAACAATTAGCTAGGCTAGAGAGTTGATAACGCCTGGAACTAGACAATAAAAATTGACGTGTGAGCCTTTTAGGTCACACGTCTTTCATTTCTTTAGATAAATCGATCAAAAAATTCGAGGATTTTACGGTTTACCTTTATTTCATTTTCCTTCTTCGAAAAACCATGCCCCTCATCCTCCAGTACAAGATATTCGACTTCCCTGCCTTTATCTTGCAAAGCCTGTACGATTTTATCAGATTCTGCCTTTACAACACGTGGATCATTAGCCCCTTGGATTACTAACATCGGCTTTACCATGCCATCTAAATGAGTAATCGGTGAATACTCGATTAACTTTTCACGGTCGTTCACAGGATCACCTACCCACTGATTCATGACCGGCTTCCAATGCTCGGGAACGGAATCAATAAAGGAGAAAAGATCACTTGGGCCAAAAATATCAATCACAGCTTTGAAATATTCAGAATGCTTGCCATGGAGTAGAAGTGCCATATATCCACCATAGCTGCCACCTAATAGTAGAATTTTGTCACGATCTGCATAGCCATTTTTGATTAACCATTCCAATCCTTCGATATTATCTAGGCGAGGTCCATGCCCCCAGTCACCCTCTACCATTTTCGTAAATTCCAAACCGTAACCGGTTGAACCACGGAAATTCGGTGCAAAAATGCTATAACCACGATTCACTAAAAACTGAAACATCGCTCGAAAAGACTTTCTTTCCGCAGACTGCGGACCACCATGCGGCCATAGAATGACATGTCCATTCGAAACATCCTTATTCGCCTTAAAAAAGAGCGCTTCAACTTCTAGACCATCAAATGATGGATACGTAATTACATTAGGATGAACAAGCTCCTCTTCTTTTACCCCGGGAACCCCATAATTAGTACATGCTGCCCATGTATGGTCATTAGCCGAGCGCTTATAAATATTAAATGGACTTGTAGCAGAACGTCCCAATACATATAAGTTATTACTTTCTGTCACAACTAATTTTTCAATCACAGATGCTGGAGTCTCCAGCTTCTTCAATTCACCAGATTGGATGTCAAAGGCATATAGAAAATCCTCCACGCCCTTCTCACTCACAATATATATCGTTTGAGATTGCTCATGATATTTAATTGATTTAAAATCTTCCATTTGAAGTGAAACAACCTTTGAAAATTGCTTTGAATTCACATCATATTTGGCCAGATACGAAAAATCATCATCATAATCTGTTAATAAGTAAATCGTTGTTTCAGATGTAAACAATACATCTGAAACAGTATGCTGTTTATCCGTTTCTGGTGTTAAGCGATATTCCCTATCGTCTTTATGTAAAAAGGCTAACGAATATGTATTTGCAAAATGTTTTAAATAGATTTGACTACTTTCATTCGGACTTAGAGCGGTTAAATAAGTCGCCGCATCAGTACCTTCGTTCATAATCCACTCTTTTTCCGTTTCTAAGTCAAAACAATAAGAATTCAAACACATAGCATTATCCTTCGTTGAAGTGTAAAACAATTTCTTTCCGTCCTTTGATAGTATTGCTATCATGTGACGATGCCCTTCATGTATTCTTACAGGCTTTAACTCCCCACCTTGTGGCTGTAATGCATATAATTGAGTATTTTCATCCCCATCTTTATCAAAGCCCGCAATCAAAAATTGACCATTTTTATCATAGGTAAGCTCTTGACAGCTTTGATCAATGAAAGTGAGTGGATAAGGAAATTGATTTGGTAAATCCATTGCCCAAAGATTATATGTCCCACTCAAATTCGTGCTAAATACTAACTGTTTTTCATTAGGACTAACCGTAAAACTTTGAATACCAAAGGTTCTAAAAAACTGTTCTACATCTGGCTTTTGGAATTTCATTACTAAACACCTACTTCAACATAGTTTAATTTTCTCTTTATTTAATTCGACAGACGTTCAAATTGTCCTTCCAACTTATTTCGACTTATGAAATACATTGAAGATAATAGACAATATTCGATAAATTTCTAACATTTTTTCATAGTTTTGTATTATAGTAGAATTATCATACATTACGGGGTGCAATGTCATATGAGAACAAGTAGAAGGAAACGAAAAAAAATTAATATCACGAAATACCTTATTAGTCTACTTATTTTATTGCTTATTCCATTAGGTGTTTATTTTACACTAAATAATGTTAAAGCTGATTCTGTTACTAAAGACTACATTGCCCATAATCACGATTATAAAAAGACAGAGCCGGAATTTAAGCCATTTACAACTTCAATGACACTTGCAGCAATTGGGGACATATTAATTCATTCAATTGTTTATGATGATGCGAAGACAAGCAATGGATATGATTTCAAACCAATGATTGCAAATGTAAAGGGATTACTAGAAAATGCAGACCTTACGATTGCCAATCAGGAAACAATCGTTGGTGGAACTGAAATTGGATTATCGACCTATCCGAGCTTTAATAGCCCTTTTGAGGTTGCTGATGCATTTAAGGATGCGGGTGTCGATATTGTTTCTATCGCAAATAACCATACGCTTGACCGAGGCGAAAAGGCAATTTTAAGTGCAACTAATTATTTAAATAAGATTGGTATGGAATATACAGGAGGTTATCAGAGTCCAGAAGATAAAAGTAAAATACGTGTGTTAAATCGAAATGGAATCAGCATAGCATTCCTATCTTACACATATGGGACTAATGGTATTCCTGTGCCACAAGGAAAAGACTACCTCGTTAACTTAATTGATATGGAATTCATAAAAAAAGACATCAAAGCAGCCAAAGAAGTAGCAGATGTCGTTTCAGTTAGTATGCACTGGGGAAATGAATATCAACTATACCCGAGTGATTATCAAAAACAACTAGCTCAACAGCTTGCAGATGAGGGCGTTGACATCATTATTGGTCATCATCCCCACGTATTACAGCCAATGGATTGGTTAACAGGTAAAAATGGTAATCAAACATTTGTTGTCTACTCACTAGGAAATTTCTTATCTGGACAGATGTGGGATTATAAAGATATTGGCGGGGTTTTACAGGTCGAAATTGTCAAAGAGGTAAAATCAAAGGATGAAACCATCATCCATGTTCAAAATCCACAACTTGCACCAACATTTGTGTCAAATAGTCACTATAAAAACTTTAAAGTCGTACCACTCCAAGACGCAAACAATTTTGGGTTAAGCAATGCGTCTAGTAAATATGATGAAATGACTCATCACATGAATCAATGGCTGGATTCGAAGCAATAGATTAAACACAAGGCATATCCTTCGATATGCCTTGTGATCTTTATTCCTCTTTCTTTTTAGCATCTTCATATGCCTCATGCCAGTCAGGATAGTGTTTTCTAATCGATATTGGCCGGAATGAGTCTTTTTTTACACAAACATGGGATGAGGTTGCATTCACTGATACCTCCCCATCTGGCCTTTCAATTTGATATCCATAAATAACGCGAAGGCCATCATAATGTTCAATCCATGTCTTCACTAGTGCTGTTTCTCCATATCTTAATGGTTTTTTGTAAGAAACCTGCAAATCAATTACAGGAGAAATGATACCATCACTTTCCATAGCTGCATAACTAAAACCTAAATCCTTAATTAACTGGGTTCTTCCTAATTCCATCCAAACTAAATAATTTGCATGGTAAACGACACCCATTTGGTCTGTTTCTGCGTAACGTACTTCGACTTCCTTCTTTGAAATGAGCAATGCGGTTCTCTCCCTACTCTTGTTATAAAAGTTTTATTTATACAAATATAGTATCATAAATGGAAAGGCTCTTAAAAATAAATGAAAACAAAATAGAGTATGCCATCAATCAGGCATACTCTTTCATGTTATTGGTACCCATTTTCACGATCTGCTGCTTCGTCTTTAATCTCTTCTCTCATAGCCGCTATTGATTCTTCACGACGTTCATTCTTCGCTTGAATTCGTTGGCGTTCTTCTGCATTTGAGAACTCCATAGATTCTTGAGCTTCCTCGATGTTTTCGATTGTGTTCTGAACCATGTCTTGTAGTTTTTCTACATTATCACTTCGATCGTCTGGTTTCGGTTTGTTGTGTGTCACGCCTATTCCTCCTATGTAATGTCGTACACCTCTATTTTGCTTCATATATAAAAAATTTATTTCTAAAAGGTAGAGAATTCTCATGTAAAAAAAGGAATATTTTCGCAAAAACAAAAGGACGTTGCTATAACGTCCTTTTATCCAGTGAATACGTAATTATTCACCTTTTGTTTGCATAACCTGAGCGTGCTTCCCAGATTTGTCCTGCATCTTTTTACCTTTATTTCCACCAAATCCACGTGGTTGTGTACCAATATGGTTAGGTTTGAATTGTTCATGGTCTTTTTGCGGCATTATTTATTTCCCCCTCCTCCTTTTCATTATCACCCGGAAAGGTGATTCTCATGTAAAAAGAAGAGTGGAGATTATATTCAGTAAAGGATTTTGATGGAAATTTACTCAGCTTTTTCTAATCTTTTTTGTTCTAGTCTTGCCTCAATTCGATCCATTGCTTCTTGGTCTTTTAACAATTGTTGTTTGTTTTCTTTGACCAAGTCTGCAAACGATACCTTTCTAACTTTTCTCAATTTTCTCACCTTCCTCTAATTACTATTGTAATAGTAATAATCTCCAAAAACGGCTGAAATTATTACAAATTTTCGAAAATTTATTTAAAAATTTAAAAAAGGTCGGTTTTTGTTGAAAAATACGCAAAAAAAAGAACCAATCTACTATTGGTTCCTTTTGTTACTTTAATTTTTTGACTTTGCTTTCAAGCATTTCTAAGTCCATTTGACCTTTTATAAAATCATTTATCGTCCCATCAGAGTTAATGAAAAACGTTTCAGGTAAACCCAAAACCTTATAATCACTACTGGCTTGGTTTTTAGGATCTACTAAAAGTGGAAATGTGTAACCCTTACCTTCCACGAATTTATGTGCATTTTCTGCCTTGACTTCGGAAGCTGTCATATTGACGGCTAGCACTTCAACATCATCACTTTTATTTTCATAAAATGTTTGAATTTCTGGCATTTCTTCACGACATGGTTTACACCATGAAGCCCAAAAATTTACAACAACCTTTTTCCCTTTTAAATCGGATAAACGAATTGTCTCGTTTTCATCATTTAACAATTGAAGTTCGAATTCAGGTGCTGAATTTCCAATCTCGATTCCGGTTACGCCTCTTTTTTGATCTTGAACAAATTCAAAAACAGCATATCCTACTAGTCCTATTAAAACGAGTGCAATCACTATTTTTTTCACGATTTCAATCCTCCGTAAAATTTCCGCAAATGTCATGTATAATTTCAATTTCCATTATATCTATTTAACCATATAAAAGAATAAAATTAAAAGGCAGTTTTGTGAACTCCACAAAACTGCCCTAGAATTAAGCGTAATGTCTAGCTTCTGCTCCCAACGACTAGCGAGACTTCCCTCACCTTCTGTACGATAAGTCAGGTTCAGTCCAGTCCGTACGTCGTTAAACGGTCGCTTTCGCCTTTCGTTTTTAACCCTTCATTTTCTCACGAAGAACCATTTGAAGGATACCACCGTGACGGTAGTAATCAATTTCAACTTCACTGTCGAAACGAACTAATACTTCAAATTCTTTCTTATTACCTTCTTCGTCAGTAGCCGTAACTTTGACATAGTCACGTGGTTTTACATTTTCGTCGATTTGAACTTCAATTTCTTCTTTACCAGTCAAGCCAAGAGTTTCTGCATTTTCACCTTGTTTGAATTGTAATGGTAATACACCCATTAATACAAGGTTACTACGGTGAATACGCTCGAAGCTTTCAGCAATAACTGTTTTAATGCCAAGTAGGTTAGTACCTTTCGCAGCCCAGTCACGTGATGAACCCATACCATAATCGTTACCAGCGATAACAGCTAGGCCAGTTCCATCTTGCTTGTATTTCATACATGCATCGTAGATAGACATAACTTCACCAGTTGGCCAGTAAGTAGTCCATCCACCTTCTGTTCCAGGAGCGATTTGGTTGCGAATGCGGATATTCGCGAAAGTTCCTCTTGTCATGACACGGTCATTACCACGACGTGAACCATAAGAGTTAAAGTCACGAGGTGTTACTCCTTTTTCTTGTAGGTATTTACCTGCTGGCGTATCTTTACCAATCGAACCTGCCGGTGAAATGTGGTCAGTCGTTACGGAGTCACCGAATTTACCAACTACACGTAAGCTATTAAGTGGCTGAACTTCACCTGGCTCTTTAGATAACCCTTCAAAGAATGGTGGGTTTTGAATATATGTGGAGTCTTCATCCCACACATAAAGTGCTTCATCCGTACTCTCAATTGCGTTCCAACGCTCGTTATCGTCAAATACACGCTCGTATTCTTTTCTGAATAACTCAGGTGTAACAGTCTTTTTAACTTCAGCTTTAACTTCTTCTGCAGTTGGCCAGATGTCATTAAAGAATACATCATTGCCGTCTTTATCTTTACCGATAGGTTCTTTTTGAAGATCGATATCAACAGTACCAGCTAATGCATATGCCACTACAAGTGGTGGAGATGCAAGGTAGTTACCTTTCACTAGTGGGTGAATACGTCCTTCAAAGTTACGGTTACCAGAAAGTACAGAAGTAATAACTAGATCATTTTCAGCAACTGCTTTTTCAATTTCTGGTGCTAATGGACCTGAGTTACCGATACAAGTTGTACAACCATAACCAACTGTACTAAAGCCAAGCTTTTCAAGGTATGGTAGTAGACCAGAATCTTCTAAATAACCTGTTACTACCTTAGAACCTGGTGCTAAAGATGTTTTAACATATTTAGGTACTTCTAGGCCTTTTTCAACCGCTTTTTTTGCAACAAGACCTGCACCTAACATTACATATGGGTTTGAAGTATTTGTACAGCTTGTGATCGCAGCAATTGCGATATCACCTGTCTTCATTTGTACTTCTTCACCATCATTGAATTTTACAGTAATCTCCTTTTTGATTTCTTCTGGAGTTAAACCGTAGCCTTGGTTACCAGTTGCAGTTAATGCAGTGTGGTAAGCTTCTTTCATTTTTGAAAGTGGAATTAAATCTTGTGGACGCTTAGGACCAGAAAGATTTGCTTCAATTTCAGATAGATTAATCTCAACCACATCTGTGAAAATTGGATCTTCTGCATCAGCTGTATAGAATAAGCCGTTTGCTTTGGAGTATTCTTCTACAACTTTAACTTGCTCTTCATCACGACCAGTTAAACGAAGATATTCTAATGCTTCTTCGTCAACAGGGAAGAATCCACAAGTAGCACCATATTCTGGAGCCATGTTAGAAATAGTTGCACGGTCAGCAAGTGGAAGTTGAGAAACACCAGGACCGAAGAATTCAACAAATTTACCAACAACGCCTTTTTGACGTAATACTTGAGTTACTTTGAGCGCTAAGTCAGTAGCTGTTGTACCATTTGGTAATGTACCAACCAGTTTAACCCCGATTACTTCTGGTACTGGGAAATAGGATGGCTGTCCAAGCATTCCAGCTTCAGCTTCAATTCCTCCAACACCCCAACCAAGTACACCGATACCGTTAATCATTGTTGTATGAGAATCAGTACCTACAAGTGTATCTGGGAATGCTTCGAACTCACCGTTTTCACCTTCAACTGCATGAACTACGTTCGCTAAATATTCAAGGTTTACTTGGTGAACAATACCTGTTGCAGGTGGTACTGCACGGTAGTTATCAAATGCTTTTTGAGCCCAGCTTAAGAACTTATAACGCTCAGCGTTACGCTCGAATTCTAGCTCCATATTGTATTTTAGTGCATCTAATGTACCTGCTCTGTCAACTTGTACAGAGTGGTCAATAACTAAGTCTACCGGAATTTCAGGGTTGATTTTTTGTGGATCTCCACCCATGTCAGCCATTGCCTTACGAAGTGATGCTAAATCAACTACAGCAGGTACCCCAGTAAAGTCTTGAAGAATAACACGTGATGGTTTGAATGGCACATCAACCTCTTTTAATTCATTAGTTCCCCATTTTGCTAAATTTTCAACATGTTCCTTTGTAATTACTCTTCCATCAACTTGACGTAATACAGATTCTAAAAGAACCTTAATGGAATATGGCAATTTTGAAACGTTACCAATTTTAGCATCTTCTAATGCTTGTAAGCTATAATAGTTATACTTTTTGCCGTTTGCTTCGAAAGAAGAACGTGCATTAAATACATCATGCTTTGCCATATGTATACCCCCTTTGTTATAATAATAACGCAATTTTACACAATTGTCGAAATTTAAGAGGAATTTTAAACTCTCCAATTAAATCCCCCGCATAACATATATTAATATAACTATATACATAAGTAAATAACAAGATTGTTATTATACTTTATAAGTTTTACTTATCATCTTGAAGGATAAATTGTTGAAAAAAGTATAAAATAAGGTCGGAGGTGAATAGAATGTCGAAACGTAAAGCAAATCATATTCGACCTGGAATGAATGATGCAAGCGCACAAGGTATTGGAGCGGGGTATAATGAAGAATTTGCAAATGAGCCATTAACGGCAGAACAACGTCAAAACAATAAAAAGCGAAAGAAAAATCAATAAATTTTTTATAAATTAAAGCCCGCTAATGCGGGCTTACTTTTTTATTCGTTAACTTCATTCATAATAGATTGTAGATCCTGTTGAAATTGCTGAAGTTGAGATTTTTGGTGCTCTGATGCCACTTCCAACGCATTTTCAATTTGTTGATAGGCTTCATTAACCTCATTTTTCAATCGTTTTAAATGAGTACCATAGTCAGGATCATTGCTAACGATGTTTGTATAAACATCCTTCGCTTGTTCTGTTCCTTGCTGTGCAGCTTGGAATGCTTGTTGTTGATTTTTATGATACGGCATTTTTTCAACTCCCTTAAGGTAATTCGTGCAATTATAGCTTACCTTTTTTCCAAAAAATCATTCGGCACACAATCGCATAAAAAAGTGGAAAAATACTATCCTAATACATAAGGGAGGGATAAAATATGGGTGAAAAAAATACATTCAAGGATATTAGAGCAAATGGTGGACAAAGCACCGGAAGTCAACCACAACCACTGAGTGGTTCGAAAAAAGTAAAAAACCGCAACCATTCAAGACAAAATAATAACCCTGGACACGATATGTAAAGATATATCATGATAAAAAGCCGCACTACTAGCGGCTTTTTATTCTATCAATGTAAAAGCTTTTACAATTTCATTCATTTCCTCTTTTTCAATGGTTCGAAAGTCAAGGACGACTTCGTTATTTTTAATCCGTACAATGATTGGTGTAGAGTGCTGACGTAACTTTACTGCGATATCCTCTGCTGACTTTTTTGGATGTGTTATACAAACTACATGAGTTGGTACCTCAACTCCAGGCATTGTTCCGCCACCGATTGGTGATCCTTCCTCTTTTAATTGAATGGTAAAATGATTTGTTTGTTCTAATAAACATTTCCTAAATAGATGACAGCGTTCCATGATCTCCTCTTTTGGAACAACGATGTCCCTTATTGTTGGAATTTCCGAATATCTTCCTTTCAGGTAGGAAAATAAAGTTGCTTCAAGAGCTGCATATGTCATCTTATCAACACGTAAAACCCGAGCAAGTTGATGTTTTTTTAGTTGATTAATTAATTCTTTTTTTCCAACAATAATACCTGCCTGTGGGCCACCAAGAAGCTTATCCCCACTGAATGATACAAGATCCACACCTTGTTGAAGAACTTCTTTTATGACAGGCTCATCCCCAATTCCATGCTGTTTAAAATCGTATAGGACGCCACTTCCAAGATCTTCATAAATAACAAGATTGTCTTTTTCTTTTTTCAGTCTGACCAATTCTGAAACCTCAATTGTTTTTGTAAAACCAATCGTCTTAAAATTACTTGTGTGTACCTTAAGAATCATGGCTGTTTCCTCAGTTATCGCATTCTCATAATCTTCTAGATGTGTTTTATTGGTAGTACCGACCTCAACTAGCCTAGCTCCACTTTCCTCCATAATCGCGGATATGCGAAATGCCCCACCTATTTCCACTAATTGTCCACGCGAAACAATTACCTCTTGGTTTTTAGCTAATGCACGCAAAACAATAAAGACAGCTGCTGCATTATTGTTTACCACCATCGCACTCTCGGCACCTGTTAACTCCTTAAGGAGGGATTCCACAATTGAATGGCGTGAGCCCCGCTTCCCCTCGCTTATGTCATACTCTAAATTGGAATAGCCTTTTGAGATATCTACCACATGTTGAATCGCTTGGTCACTAAGTCTAGCTCGTCCTAAATTTGTATGTAAAACTGTTCCAGTCGCATTGATTGTTTTGGTTAAGTAATATTTTGTTCTGTTTACTAGCTCTTCTTCCCCTTCTTGGAAGATAATATCCATCATTTCTTCCTTTGATGAAATCTGTTTATCCCACTTTCCATGAATGATATCATCTCGAATCTTTGTGACTACATCCCGCAACACGCTCGTCAAATAATCCTTTTCCACTTGATGCAGAGTCAGAAATTGTTCAAAGGATGGATGGGCTTGTAGATCATGTATGGCTGGAAGTAGTTTTACTTTATTTTTCATGCCGATTCCTCCACATAAACTTACATATGTATGTCTATTCTTACATAATTTCAGTTGACATTCCAACAGTTTGTACCTTTTCTATGTTTTCATTATCACGAACAGCCTTCCTCTTGAATACCTTAAATATAGAATGACATGGAGGTTCATAACATGAATAATTTCGATGATTCAAATCCTCTCTCCATAAATGGATTAGAGGACTGGATGAAACAATTCCTCGAAGACCCGTACCTTTTAGACGATTATCAATTTCGAATTGATTTGTTTGAAACACAAAATGAATACATTATTGAGGCTGAATTATCAGGATATCAGCCCGAGCAAATCCAGCTACATGTCAAAAACGATTCCATCCTTATCAAGGTGACAGATTGCGAAAAACCTCCAAATGATACACTTTTAACCGAAAGAATTGTTACCCTTCCTTTCGAATTAGAAAAAAAGAAAATAGAAGCGCTATTTCGAAATGAAATTCTTGAAATATACATCAAAAAAAATAGCAAACGTAAAAAGAAGAAAAGCAAAATCAAAATAAAAGTCCTGTAAAAAGCTACAGGACTCTTTTAATTTGAAACTTTTTCAAAATTTATGATCGTTGTTCCGGGAAAATAAAATTGGATAATGTCTACATATTTTTTCCCTTTATTCCCCATAATACTTGCTCCCCATTGACTCATCCCAATACCATGTCCATACCCTCTCCCCTTCATCACATATTTAGCATTATCAGAATCAAGTGAGTCAATATAATAGCTTTTAAAAATGGTACCGCCTATCATGGGTCGAATTCGATTTAAATTCACATCTTCAAGCGTAACCTTTCCTAAAAGAACTGTTCCATCAATTAATCTTTGTAAAAATTCAACTTCAATTGATCCTGTCTTAGAGCGACTCGATTGATAAGTTTCTGGATTTACTTCGAATTTAGGAATTGAGAGAATCTTAATATCTCCCGGGAAGCCTTGTCGATTTATAGATCTTTTCATGACACTTGTTATTTCTTTATCCTTTTCCTGGAGTTCGTCCCATGCATCAACAGACTCCCAATCGATTTCTTCAAGGTTAATTTGCGTTTTTGATAGTGTAAATCCCCACGGATGTATTGGGTCAAACGGATCTTCTTTGATTGGATAAAATGACCTACTGTCTCCTCCCCATACATTTTTATTATTCTCTGTCATTCCACCATTACTAGCCGAATAAAAGGCATCAATCAACTTATTTTTATATGTAATCACTTGACCCTTTGTAGCCTCAACTGCTTTTGTTGTTCGTGCATTCCACGCATATCCACCATACACCTGATAGAAAGTTGTGTCGTCCATTTCTTCTTTTATATGGGATACAGCATACGTTCTTGCAGCCAGTGCCTGCGCCTTTAGTGCCTCGATATTCCAAGAGGGAAACACCTCTAGTGGAACGACTCCTTTTAAATAGTCTTCTAACGGAAGTTGATTAACCGGACGTACAAAATGGTTATTCTCTACTTGAAACTCCATTGCACCTAGGTATGGGCGTTCGTCGATATAAACACGATGATTTTCGTTATAGCTGCGAGGGATTAAAACAAAGCTGCTATCTACCTGTTGGTTGACTTCTCCTCCTTTTAGATGGAGATTCCCATTTTTTATATATAACCGGTAGTTCACTCCTTCTTGCAATGATAGGGTAGGATCCAAAGTGAAATATTCTCCCTTAATTTTCATCTGAACCTCTTGTGCATTCCCTACAAAATTTTCGAGTCGAACACGCACTAGTTCTTCTGCATCACCATGTGATAAATCGATTGTAAAAATAAGTATACACGTAAAAAATAGAATCTTTTTCATATCCGTATCATGCCCATACACTCAAAAATATATGATGTTCTATTTTTGATATAATTTTACCTTTTCCTGTTACCAAACGATTGAAGAATAAGGTATAATGAACCAATGAGGTGAACAATTTCATGCAGCAATTATCTGGATGGTTTTTATGGTTTATTTTAATATGGGTAGTCTTTTTTATTACAATTCTTGCAATTGGCGGCTTTTTTATGTTTCGAAAGTTTTTAAAGAAACTTCCAAAAGAAGATGGAATGTCAGATTTAGATTGGCAGGATTATTACATAGAACAAACGCTTCATATGTGGTCAAGCGATCAGAAGGCATTATTAGAAGATTTAGTAAAGCCAGTTCCAGAGCTCTTTCGTGATGTGGCTAGACAAAAAATCGCTGGGAAGATAGGCGAACTTGCATTAGCCGAAAAAGCAAAACAAATTACACAGGATTTAGTTGTTCGAGGATATATCATAGCCACACCAAAACGTGACCATAAGTTCTTATTAAAAACATTAAAGGAAAAGCAAATAGATGTGACACCATATAATGATCTATTTTAACATTATTCATCGGGGTTGAAACCCCGACTGAATAATGTTAAAGCCTCCGGCGGATGCCACGATTTTTCAAAGGAAATTTTTCGAGTCGTAAGATCAAAGACTAAGAACGCCACATCCTGTGGCAACGTCTTTGTGACCCACCTCGTGTGGGCCTAAAAAATCGGGCACAAATATGCCAAGGCGCATTTAATTAACTCGGCATATAAAATGCCGAGTTTTTTTAAAGCTCTGAAGCAAGTCTTTTATACTTTACATACATTGCAATTCGCCATGGGACAATCATAGAAAATGCTAGAATCCAGAACATCCCACTTAATGCCCCAAAATCAATCGTTGTACTTAATACAGATTTTAAAATAATCCGAACTACTAATAAACCTACTAAAATATAAACAAATGCTTTAGAACGTTTCATATAGATATCATTATCTCTAATTTCAAACGATGATGTTTTTATTAAAAGAATAGAAAAAAGCATCCCAACGACGACAGCCTCTAAAATTTCAAGTGGAGTAACACGAAACATTGGAACTATAAACATAAGTGCTCCAGTGCTCATAAAAACAGGTGGCAAAATAATTTTTTTCACAGACGCAGGTTTTTGAGAAGATTTTGTTCTTAAAAAGGTTACGAAGATTGCCATCATAATCGCGACAATTGAAGATGCAATAACCAAATAAATCAGTCCTTTTAGTAATCGTAAATTGTTTGGTATAGCCAAATGAAACCCATTTAAGACAACATTCTTAAATGGGTTTACACTTAATTTAACACTCTATTAATGGCTTCAACAACTCTGCTTTCATCGAAAGGTTTTACAATATAATCCTTCGCTCCAGCTGAGATTGCATCCGCGACCATTTTTTGCTGCCCCATAGCAGAGCACATGATAATTCGAGCCTTTGGGTCAAATTCTTTAATCATTTTAACAGCTTCAATGCCATTCATTTCAGGCATTGTTATGTCCATTGTCACAAGATCGGGTTTTGTCTCTTTGTATTTTTCAACAGCTTCAAGACCGTTCTCAGCCTCCGAAACCACTTCATGATCCGCTTTAACTAATATGTCTGTGAGCGTAAGTCTCATAAATTTCGCATCATCAACTACTAAGATTCTAGCCACTGTACTGGTCCTCCTTGAAAACACTTATCTGGTAACTTATTCGACTAAAAACCCGTAAATCCTCCAAAGAGTGCAGTCGCATATGCAATTATTTTTGTCATCCAGTCAAAATACAGTATAACTCCCATAATAATCATTGCATATCCACCAATTTTTACTATTTTTAAACTGTTTCTTCGAATCCATTGTAATCGACCAATAAAAAATGAAAGGATAAGAAATGGAATTGAGAATCCTAATGAATACATGACCATATAAAGCATTGCAGAATCTGGATTTGTTCCCGCAAGTGCGATAACAGACATTAAAATAGGTCCCATACACGGTGTCCAGCCTGCAGCAAATGCCATTCCGATAAACACGGACCCGACATATCCTGCTGGACGATGTTTGAATTCAATTTTGCGATCCTTCATTAAAAACTTTGGTTTAATAATACCAAGTACAAAAAGACCAAAGAAAATAATGAAAATGGCTCCAATTTGACGAATCAAGTCTTTATAATCACTAAATATTTGACCGACGAAAGTTGTTCCAAAGCCAAGCATCACAAAAATAATCGAAAAACCAACTAAAAAGAAAATTGTATGTAAAATACTCCGTTTTTGCAGCATTGCATTTTCTGATTTTAATTCGCTAACAGATGCTCCTGTTATATACGATAAAAATGCTGGATATAACGGTAAACAACAAGGTGAGATAAAGGATAAGAATCCGGCACCAAAAGCAAGGAACACGTTAACATCTGCCATTTTAACAACCCCCATAATCAAATGCGCCTTGGCGTATTTGCGCCCGATTTTTTAGGCCCACGAGGTGGGTCACAAAGACGTTGCCACAGGATGTGGCGTTCTTAGTCTTTGATCTTACGACTCAAAAAGTTTCCTCTGAAAAATCGTGGCATCCGCCGGAGGCTTTAACTTTATTCAGTCTTTGTTTGAACTACAATACAAAGTGTTTAATCTTTTTACATCGTTATCCCACTTAAGAAAATAGAGACCTCAACTGAATAAAATAATGTTCATTACCATTCTAGCAAAAATACATTCGTATTCATAATTTTTAATATGAACGTTTTGTGTCTTTCCACTATTCGAAAGTTGAATATATTTCCAAAAAAGTTTTATTACCTAATTACCATTATATGTTATACTATAATATAACTTGTCCATAACGAACCTTAAAAACAAAAGAAGGGGTTTTACCTTGTGTCTAAAGAACAACTTCTCCTTAAAATTGAACAAAAGAGAACCGAACTGGTTGAGATTGTCTTGAAACACGGTTTTACCGCTACGGTCACCATTAAAGTTAGTCAAGATTTAGATCATCTTTTAAATCAATATAATACAGGAAGAACAAAGAAAAGCCTCTCTAATTCATGAGAGGCTTTTTACATGACTGCTTTTCCAACATGATCTACACTACCATTCTGCAGCAAAAACATTTTGTAATATAATCCTTTTAGTGCTAATAACTCCTGATGTGTTCCTCTTTCAACGATTTCCCCTTGATGCAATACTAAAATTAAATTAGCATCTTGAATCGTAGACAAACGATGGGCAATTGCAATTGTCGTTCTTCCCTGTCTCATTTTTTCGAGAGCCTTTTGAATTTCTTCCTCTGTTTCTGTATCGATATTTGCAGTAGCTTCATCAAGCACCAAAATCTTTGGATTGTTTACGATTGTTCGTGCAAATGCCAATAGCTGCCTTGCCCACTTGAGAAAGTTGAACCGCGTTCAACAACTTGATAATCATATCCTTCTTCTAGTTTTCTAATAAACTGATCAGCCTGAACGAATTTAGCGGCCTCCTCAATATCCTGATCCGAAATATGCGGATTATTTAAACGAAGATTTTCCTTAATGGTACCAACAAATAAAAATGGATCCTGAAGGACGAGACCTATTTTTTGACGAAGTTCATTATTTTCATAAGATGTAATGGAATTCCCATCTATTAATATATCTCCACGTTCAATCTCATAAAATCTCATTAATAAATTGATAATTGAACTTTTTCCACTTCCAGTGTGGCCAACAAGTGCAACCGTTTCTCCTTTTTTTGCCGTAAAGGAGATATTTTTTAATACATCTCGCTTTCCATCATATGAAAAGCTAACATTTTTAAATTCAATTTCACCCTTTATAATCGATGGGTTCTCATTTCCAATCGTTTGAGGTGCTAACTCATCATGATCAAGAAGTTCGAATACCCGCTGTGAAGCAACCACTGCCTGCTGCAGGAGCGATAAACGCATCATCATATGGTTAACTGGCTCGAAAAATCGTTCAAGATAATTCACAAACGCATAAAGGACACCTATTTCAATCGGACTCTCCAGTGCAGAGATTCCAAAAAAGCTTAATACCAAAATAATCGTCACGATATAAATAAAATCAACTGCTGGTCTAAGTAAAAGCCCATCAAGCTTTATATTTTTAATTCCCGCTTGATAATGGGCATCATTGATTTCAGCGAATTCACGTCGCAATCGTTTTTCCTGACGGAATACCTGAATGATTGCCATACCTTGAAGGGACTCATTGAGCTTAGCATTCAGTTGACTGAGTCGTTCCCTCATATCATGGTAATATTTTGAACTGAATTGACGATACGTTTGCATCAACATAAATAAAATCGGTAGTATTACCAAACAAAACAGTGCAAGTTGGACATTTAGATAAAACATTGTTATAAAAACTCCAACTAAAAACACACCATTTTGGACAAACGTGGCAACAACCTCGACAAACATATCCTTGATTGCCTCTGTGTCATTTGTAACCCTTGATACAATACTTCCTCCTGGCGTTTTATCAAAATATTTCAACCCTAGCTTATGAACCTTTGAAAATACCTCTATTCTCATTTCACGAATAATTTTTAAAGCGATTCCTTGAAATTTGACAAGTTGAAAATACTGAAGAATCACTTTTGAAAAATGAATAAAAAGGTAAACAGCCCCTAAATATACTAACGGCTTAACGGGAAGATGACGTGGTGTTAAATAGTCATCAATAAAAATTTTTATTAAAATTGGCCCAATAATGTCCAAAAGGGTAGCAAATAATAGCAAAGCAAATGCGAAAACAAATTCCTTCGTATGTGATTTTGTGTAAGAAAGGAGCCGTATTAACGTCCGCCTTTGTTCTTTTTTTGAGATTTTGTTCATGCTTTATCCTCCATGCTCAACAAGTGATTCAAGCTGTTGGCGTTGATACATATCACGATACCATCCTTCTTCCCCCATTAACTCCTCATGCGTACCTCGCTGAGCAATTTTGCCATCATCTATGACGAGAATTTGATTTGCATGCTGAATTGCACTTAAACGATGTGATGTAATGAAGGTTGTTTTTCCTTCTCGATTTTCTCGTAAGGCACGTAAGATTTCCTCTTCCGTCTTAGCATCTACTGCTGATAAAGAATCATCAAGAATCAAAATTTCTGGGTTCATTAAGAGTGCCCTAGCAATTGAAATACGTTGCTTTTGTCCCCCTGATAAAGATACTCCTCGTTCACCAACAACTGTCTCATATCCTTCTACAAACTGTAAAATATCCTCATGAATATTAGCTAGCTTTGCAGCCTCGATAATTTCTGACATGGATGAACCAGGTTTAGCAAACGCAATATTATCGGCAACTGTTGCAGAAAAGAGAAAGTGATCTTGTGGAACATAACCAATTCCCTTACGCAACGCATCTAATGTAAAAGCTTTAATTTCTTTTTCGCCAATCATAATTTCGCCTGTATAGCCTTCTATTTCGCGAATGAAAAGTTTTAACAATGTTGTTTTACCAGCACCAGTCTTCCCAACTATTCCGAGTGTATGGCCACGGTTTAGACTAAAATGAATCTCTTGAAGCGTTTGCTTAGACTCTCCCAGAAAGGAAAATTGGGAAATGGAATACGTAATATCACCAGATGGTGTCATTTCACTAGCATTTTCATAATCTGTTATTTCCATTGGTTCAGCAAGGAGACTTGAGACACGGTCATAGGATGCTCTTCCCCGCTCTACTATATTAAACAGCCAACCAAAAGCGAGCAATGGCCATATAAGCAACCCTAAATAAGTCGTAAAAGTAACCAATTCCCCTAGCGTCATTTCCCCTGAAAGTACATACCTAGAACCAAACACAATAGCTAGGAAGAAGGAAATTCCCACTATCAATGAAATAGTCGGATCATATAAAGCATCAACCTTTGCTACAGAAAGATTTTTCCGAACAACATCATCTGACTGTTTTCGGAAAGTTTCGATATCCTCTTCCTCCTGCCCAAAGGTTTTAATGACTTTAATACCACTCACACTTTCCTGTACTTTATCATTTAGGCTTGAGAATGCTTCTTGTGCTTTATGGAAGTGTCTATGTAATAGTGTTCCATAATAATTCGTAGATAGAGCCATAAACGGCAATGGAATCAGACAGATTAATGTTAGCTTCCAATTTATTGTTATGGCCATTGTTAATAGAACAAATCCGCCTGTAGCGAGTGAGTCGACTAGAGTTAACACACCTGAACCAGCCGTTTGCTGTATCGCCTGTAAATCATTTGTCGAATGAGCCATCAAGTCGCCTATTCTTTTCTTCTGGAAAAAGCTTTGTGACATTTTCGTAAAATGCTCATATAAACGATTCCTTAATAACCTTGCTAGTTTTACAGATGAACCAAATATCATGATTCGCCAAAAGAACCGAACGATATAAACGGTACATGCCGTTACCAATAAAATAGCCAGCCATTTAAATAAGATTTCTTTTGTTAGTGTTCCTTGTGATATATAATCAACGATTAAACCAATTACTTTGGGAGGAACAAGCTCCAGCAAAGCAACAATCAGCAATAAAAAAATACCTGTTATATATGATTTTTTCTCCTGCTTAAAAAACCACATTAAATCCTTAAAGATTTTCATCTAATAATCCTCCGAAAGACGAAATAAGTGCCATAATAGTTTACCAAATTTTTATAATTGTAGGAAGATGGTAACCAAGCTTTTCAAAATGTTTTAAGTGAAAAGAATTATATTTATTTAAAATATCTACTATAATTGGGTTTAGATGATAAAGTGAAATATCATTTAGTGAGGGTTTCCTTAATCCCCACCTATACATTTTGCTTTATCTGCATTCTTGAAGTGGGGTCTTACTGCCAATTAATGCGAGATAAATTTGAGGTGATTGATGATGATTAACTACAAGGAGCTTCACCATGTGAGTTTAACGGTAACGAATCTTGAAAAAGCGAAGGATTTTTACAGCAATATTCTTTGTTTACAAGAAATTGAACGTCCAAATTTCGACTTCCCCGGTGCTTGGTATTCAGTTGGGAATCAACAACTCCATTTAATTGTACTACCTGAATCCCAAACGATTCGAAAGGATAAAAGCTTAAGCAGCCGTGAAGGTCATTTTGCATTAAGAGTGGAAAACTATTATGACACACTAAATTGGCTCTCTATGCACAATGTAACCGTGCTTGAAAAGCCTGATAGTATTAGTGGTTTTGCCCAAATCTTTTGTGCGGACCCGGATGGAAATTTAATCGAGTTAAATGTGGATCAACGTGATTTATAGTCTCGAATACGTAGAAGGACCCTTTTATATTCGGGTCCTTTATTTTAATTATCTGTTCCTGGCTCATAGTAATAAGGATCATTTTTATGATTTTGTAGTTCATTATTGTCTATAAATAACTCTCCATTTTCAGAATAGGTGGCTAACATAATGTTTTCAACATTTTCACCCGCTTTTCCTACCTCATTAATGAGCCAGCTTTGCTTTAATTGTAAATATTTTAAATTATGGTAAATGATTTGACCATCCATTATCAGAGGAATAGGAACATATTCTTTTCTTACCCTTAAATTTAAATCGTTGGGCTGAACTGGACGATATTCTGACTTGGGGATCACACTAATACTTCCCGTTTCCTCCATAGTCGCCATGGCAATATTTTGCGTTTCCGTAAATCCTTTCACCCTTAAATGTGATAAAAATTCATTCATTGGCCTTCGCACTTTTTTAAGCCCGTTTCGGTCAATATCCCCATTACGAATTAACACTGTAGGTCTTTCATATAGAATCCATCTTAATTTATTATGTAAGGATAAACGAATTAAAACTTTGTAAAAAACCACAATTATAACCGCATATGTTAATGCTTTTCCGATGTGGTCATCTTCTACTGGCATACTTATAATATTTGTTAAAACAAAAATATATAATAAATCAAAAGAATGCATTTGGGATACAGCCTTTTTTCCCGTTATTCTTAACAACAAATATCCTGCCGTAAAAACAATAAATGCACGAAATATTATTTCCAAATTGGTATCTCTCCTAAATAATACATTGGTTGTTAAGAGGTATTTTATCCAAAAATAGAAGATACAACTATTAATTACCTATACAAAGCTAATTACTAGTTAAGACCGTTTTTACTTTTATCACATTTATCCTTTTCTACTATCCTGTCTCCGAAAATACCCCGACATAACAATTTCTAAAAACACAAAAAGACCACCTTTTTACTGAATCTTTCACCAGTAAAAACGCGGTCTTTGCGAACTCTAGAAAGTAAAACCAAATGTTTATCAAAATGAACGTTTCAGGTTACACTAACTTAACTATTATCCTTAGTTACCAGTGTCAACAAAAAACCCTTTTTGTAAATGGGTTCTATGCTTATTGCTTGTCCATTTGACCGTTCATTGCTTTTAGCATTTGATTGATTTTCTTCTGAGATGGTTTCATACCCATTTGCATCATCATTACTTTTAGCATTTGCTCATTGATTGGTGGATTTTTCTTTAAGTAATTCATCATGTATTTACGTGCAATAAAAAATCCTAATGCAACGCCACCAAGTAAAGCTACCACGATTAGTAAGATAGCTAACCATATTTGCATCATACAAAAACTTCCTCCTTCATGTTGTCTCATTACAGTGTACTAAACCAATAGCAATTATACAATATTTGTTTTATGTTTTCCTAGTCCTTAGACAAACTTTCTTTCCTTTATTGGATTTAACCACCCATATTTATTGGCAGAAAAGTCCATTGCTAAAAAACATCGGTCATATTTACGGAGGATTTCAAAAAAGGCAGTTTCTGCCTCAAAACTTCCAGTTGATTGAAGATGGATATAATCATTATGTATGGTTAGTTTTGCATAGCTATTAAATTCATTCCATTCTATCGTGTGCATATGACTTTGGCGTTGATAATAGGAATAATGAGCAAGGATTGATTCAATTTTTTGTTGGATGCGTATTGTTGGAATTGACCTTGTAATGAACTCTATTTGTTTATATAAGATTTGTTTCCGCTCTTGTTTGGATTGGTTATATTCTAAAAACAAATGATAGATTAGTGATTCACGCCCAAAGTAATGAGTGGCAAATTCTTCTTCTATTAAATAGATGTAATACTCTCTCATACTCTTTCCTCCCAATACTATCGATATTGAATAGTATATTCGAAAGAGTCTGTGTTTTTTGTCTGAAACTGGAGTAAGAATCGTCTAGTTTTGTCGAAATTGGTGTTTTATAAGAAAAGGGGTCGGATTCGACCCCTTTTCTTACGTTATTGAAGTAATTGCTTCACTCGATTTACGACATTTTCAACTGAGAACCCATATTCTTTCATCACAATTTCACCTGGTGCAGAAGCACCGAATTCGTGGATACCGAGGATATCTCCCTCATCTCCAGTGTATCTCTCCCAACCAAGGGGTGTTGCCATTTCAATGGCCAATCGTTTTTTTACGTTTTTAGGAATAACGGATTCCTTATACTCAGTTGATTGTGCCTCGAAACGGTCCCATGATGGCATACTTACTACGGATACCTCAATATTTTCGTCAGCAAGTTGTTTTTGTGCTTCTACAGCAAGACTTACTTCAGATCCTGTTGCTAAAAGTAAAGCTGCCGGTTGTCCAGATTTTGCAGGTGATACTACATATGCGCCTTTTGATACACCTTCATACGCATTTTCAACTGTTCCTTCTAGAGTAGGTAAGTTTTGTCTTGTTAAAATAAGTGCAGTAGGAACATCTTTTGATTCAATGGCTACTCTCCATGCTGCCGCTGTTTCATTTCCATCAGCTGGTCGTATCACTGATAAATTGGGCATCGCTCTTAATGCGGGTAGTTGTTCAACAGGCTCATGTGTTGGTCCATCTTCACCAACTGCAATGCTGTCATGTGTAAACACATAGGTGACTGGAACTTTCATTAATGCAGCAAGTCTTATCGCTGGTCGCAAATAATCAGAAAACACGAAGAATGTTCCACCAAATACTTTTAGTCCGCCATGGAGAGCCATTCCGTTCAAGGCCGCACCCATTGCAAATTCGCGAACTCCAAACCAAATATTGCGCCCACTATAATCATTTGGCATAAAATCAGCAGCATCTTTTATCATTGTTTTATTAGAACCAGCCAAATCAGCAGAACCACCAAAGAATTGTGGCACACTATTTGCGATTGCATTTAATGCCTCACCAGATGACGCACGTGTTGCAAGTTTCTTACCTACTTCATAGACTGGTAACGTCTTTTCCCAACCCTCAGGTAGCCTACAATCTATCGCCATTTCTAGTTGTTTTCCAAGCTCTGTATTGCTTTCTTTATAATTGTTAAACAATTTGTTCCATTCTTGCTCACTTTGTTCGCCAGCCTTTTTCACGGTTTCTTCAAAATGTTTATAGACCTCGCTAGGTACATGGAAGTCATTTTCAAATGTCCAATTATATGCTTCTTTTGTTAATTTTAATTCATCAGCACCTAATGGCTCACCATGTGCTTTTGATTTACCAGCACGATTAGGAGAACCATAGCCAATTGTTGTTCGAACCTCGATAAGTGTCGGACGGGTTAAATCTCCTTTTGCTTCCTCAATTGCCTTATCAATCGCATCAACATCATTCCCATTTTCCACACGAAGATACTGCCAACCATAGGCCTTATAGCGTTGTTCAATAGATTCAGAAAAAGCCTGATCCAGATCACCATCTAAAGAAATATCATTTGAATCATATAAAACAATTAAACGCCCTAATTTTAAGTGACCAGCTAGTGATGAAGCTTCTCCTGAAACACCCTCCATTAAGTCACCATCTCCACAGATGGCATATGTAAAATGGTTTACAATTTCAAAGGAGTCTTTATTGTAAACACCTGCTAAATGACGCTCGGCCATCGCCATCCCAACAGCCATAGCGATACCTTGCCCGAGCGGACCTGTTGTTGCATCAACACCCGCTGTATGCCCATATTCAGGATGCCCCGGTGTTTTGCTTCCCCATTGACGAAATTGCTTTAAGTCATCGATTGTTAAGTCATAGCCTGATAAGTGAAGCATGCTGTACAATAGTGCCGACCCATGTCCCGCTGAGAGAACAAAGCGGTCACGATTAAACCATTTTGGATTTTTTGGATTGTGCTTCATATGTCTGGTCCATAGAGTATATGTCATTGGAGCTGCCCCCATTGGCATCCCTGGGTGACCTGAATTTGCTTTTTCAACAGCATCGATCGAAAGTGTTCGAATCGACGCAATCGACAAGTCAGTAATTGAATTCGTCATAAAACAAACATCCTTTCAAATAATTAGTCGGTTCTTATGTAGTATGCACCAAAAAAAAAGAATACATAGAAATCTATGTATTCTTTGTTAATGCAATCTTTTCCGTTTGCTCTCTTTTAATTTTTCGGGAGTTACATCATTACCCTTTGGGTCTACGACCGTTACCGAATGTAAGGTGTTTGTCATTGAATTTCTAAAAACACGTAAATACTCTTGTCGCAGCTCTTGTTGTTCTTCTTTTTCTTTATCCGAAAGACCAACAGACTTTGCTTTTTTTGCAAGAGCATTGATCCGATTAAGTTTATCTTTTGAAAGCATCGTATTTCTCCTTGTTTCATCTTTTCTAAATCATAGTTCATAGTACTAAATGAAAAGAATTTTTACAAGTATTCCACTTTGCTTAACTTAGCTAGCAGTGATAAAAACCATTCCCATACTTAATAAAACAAATAAGACATAATAGATAAATCCACTTTGTAATTTTTTCAACATGTTATTTCCACTCCTACAGAATGTTTGTTCGTATTTTATGTTTTTATTATAAACCGAACAAATGTTTTGTGTCAACAAAAATTCGAACTTATGTTTGTATAATAAAATAAAACATGCTATACTCTACTTAAGAATTTAGGTTTTTGTCGGACAGACACATGCTTAAAAACCGAACATGATGAAGCGAGAATTTAATACATATAAAAAAATAAATAAGGGGATGAGTGTAGATGACGACAAAGCTTTCAAAAAGACAGCAGGACATATTGAATTATATTAAACAGGAAGTAAAAGATAAGGGCTACCCACCTTCAGTAAGGGAGATTGGAGAGGCAGTTGGGTTAGCATCGAGTTCAACAGTTCATGGCCATTTGTCCAGACTTGAAAGTAAAGGTTTGATAAGAAGAGACCCAACAAAGCCTCGTGCCATTGAAATATTACAGGCTGATACAAATGATACAATTCCAACTGCAAATGTTGTGAATGTCCCTGTCATCGGTAAGGTTACAGCGGGTCAACCAATCACAGCCATTGAAAATATTGAAGAGTATTTTCCACTACCTGATCGATTTGCTGCGCACGATGATCAAATCTTCATGCTTGAGATTATGGGTGACAGTATGATTGAAGCGGGTATTCTAGATGGAGACTACGTTATTGTTAAACAACAGCATTCAGCAAACAATGGGGATATTGTTGTTGCAATGACAGAAGAAGATGAAGCAACTGTAAAACGCTTCTTTAAAGAAAAAGACCATATTCGACTACAGCCAGAAAACTCAATGCTCGAACCGATTATTTTAAAAAATGTATCCATTCTTGGAAAAGTTATCGGTGTATACCGCACAATCCATTAAATATGCAAAGGAACATTTCTTCATTGAAATGTTCCTTTTTAATTTAGAATTTTTTATTTTCCCCAACGAAGTGCAATGCTTCCCCAACCAAGCCCAGCACCATACCCTGCTAGGATAACTAAATCTCCGTCTTTTATATTTTTATTTTTGACTTCTTCATATAAACCAATGCCTATTGTTGGAGCGGAAGAATTTCCATAATGTTGTATCGTTTTTGTATGTACTTTTTCTTTTGGAAACCCCAAAGTTTCAATTCCCTTTTCGATGATACGAAGGTTAGATTGATGTGGAATTATAAAATCAACATCAGATAAGGCAAGGTTTGAAACTTCAAGAGCTTTATTGACTGCATAAGGAAATTTTTCAACCGCGAATTCAAAAACGGCCCTTCCATCCATGAAAATGTTTTTCTTTTCAGTTAGATGTAGGTATTTGCCACCACTTCCGTCCATTTGCATATTAATGCCGAGAATACCTTTTCCATCAGACACTCTTCCGAGAACAACTGCGGATGCTCCGTCAGCAAAAATCAAAGCCGTTTTTTTATCCATCGGATCAAGCAAAGTGGAACATTTATCTACAGCAACTACCAGCACATTTTGATAAAGTCCTGTTTGAACAAATTGCGCCCCTGTTGATAATGCAGTGATAAAACTTGCACATCCTGAATGAAGATCAAGACCCGCGCAGACTTTAGCTCCAATTTGGTCTTGTACAAGTGCTGCTGTGATGTGTGTATCGTGTGTATTTGTTCCGATAATGACTAAATCAATAATACTTGGATCGATACCAGCATCTTCAATCGCCCTTTTCCCTGCAATTACAGACATTTCAGTAAGTGATGTTTCAGTTTTTTCGTATCGTCTTTCCAAAATTCCAGTTTTTCTTACAATTTCTTCTTCTTGGATACCAAAACGTTTTGCAATTTCCTTATTGGTAATAATTTTTTCTGGAATATTGACTCCAATTCCTAAAATACCTGCATTGTAATTCATTTAAATATCCTCCTAAAACAATGGTATAAAGTCAAATGCAAACATATAAGAGATTCTCGTTTATTACCTGTAATACCTTCTTTCACTAAAACCTTATTCATCGTAAATTTTATAATCATGTGTTTCATCTTCTTCCGTTAGCTATATTACTATTTTCATTTATAAACGGTTGAATGAAAGTGTTCTAAAAAGGGGAAGTTGCTGCTCTACGACGGAGTAACGTGGACTCGATTAAAGGAAGGAATATATTTGTGAAATTTCTCTACTCCCAACAGGATTGGATTGATGAATTATTTGGCGATACAAAAAACATAGTACTTCAAAATTTGGGTGAACGGAAAATCATCAATTCAGTTCCTTCCATTTTCCGCTAAAAAGAACCCTTAACACAACAATGTCAAGGGTTCATTCTTATTAATACATCGTCATATACTGCTCACGTTCCCAAGGGTGTACTTGGGTGCGGAACATATCCCATTCGATCTCTTTAGCTTCGATAAAGTGTTCGAACAAATGTCCGCCTAAGGCATTAATTAACACTTCATCCTCTTTTAATTTTTCTAAGGCAATTGCCAAAGTAGATGGTAAATCAACAATTCCTGCTTCATTACGCTCTTCTTTGTTCATAACATAAATATTTCTGTCGACAGGTGCTGGTGGTGTAAGTTTGTTCTTAATACCATCTAAGCCTGCAGCCAGTAATACAGCCATTGCCATATAAGGATTTGCTGCTGGGTCGACTGAACGAACCTCAACACGTGTGCTTAAACCACGTGAAGCAGGGATACGAACAAGTGGACTTCTATTTTGAGCAGACCAAGCCACATAACAAGGTGCTTCATATCCAGGCACTAAACGTTTATAAGAGTTTACAGTTGGGTTTGTAACAGCTGTAAAGTTAGGCGCATGTTTTAAAATACCGGCAATGAAATGTCTAGCATTATCACTTAATTGTAGATCAGCGTTTGAATCGAAAAATGCATTTTCTCCACCTTTAAATAATGAAAGGTTGCAGTGCATTCCGGAACCAGCTACACCAAACAATGGTTTTGGCATAAATGTAGCATGTAAACCGTGTTTGCGGGCAATTGTTTTTACAACAAGTTTAAACGTTTGAATTTCATCACAAGCTGTAAGTGCATCTTCATATTTAAAATCAATTTCATGTTGACCAGGTGCTACCTCATGATGGGACGCTTCAATTTCAAATCCCATTTCTTCAAGTTCTAACACGATATCTCGGCGACAGTTTTCACCAAGGTCTGTTGGAGCTAAGTCAAAATATCCACCATTATCATTTAACTCAAGAGTGGGTTCACCTTTTTGATCTAGTTTAAACAGGAAAAATTCTGGTTCAGGTCCAAGGTTGAAATTTGTAAATCCTAACTCTTCCATTTCTCTTAAGACTCTCTTTAAGTTATTACGAGGGTCACCTTCAAATGGAGTACCATCTGCATTATGGATGTCACAAATTAAACGTGCAACCTTTCCCTTTTCAGCAGTCCATGGGAATACTACCCATGTATTTAGATCGGGGTAAAGGTACATATCTGATTCTTCGATACGCACAAAGCCTTCGATTGAAGAACCATCAAACATCATTTTATTACTCAATGCTTTTTCTAACTGACTTACAGGAATTTCAACATTTTTAATTGTTCCAAGAATGTCTGTGAATTGTAAACGAATAAATTTCACATTCTCTTCATTTGCTAAACGAAAAATATCATCTTTCGTATATTTGGACATTAAGTCTTCCTCCCCAAACCTTGTTGTAAGTATAGTTTTTTACAAATTCATAAATTAATGAAAAAATCTCGACATATCACTATGATGAGGACCGGATTGCCTTTTAAACCTACCTGCTTGAAGCAATTCATTCCTCAATAATTTTCTAAGCTCTGAATTAGATATTTCATGTTTCACAGGCTCGACCGGTTTTTCTTCGACTTCTAATCCTTGGTTTTGAACTGCGAATATTTGTTTAATTCCAGCTAGGTTGACTTTTTGTTCGATCAAGCTTTTGATTTCAAGTAATCGATCAACGTCATTAAATGAATATAGCCTTCGATTTGTTTCAGTTCTTGCAGGAGAAATCAGACCATTTTCCTCATAATACCGGATTTGCCGGGCAGATAATTCAGTTAATTGCATGACAATTCCAATCGGAAAGAGTGGCATGGAACGTCGTATTTCGTCACTCATATGGGCTCCTCCTTTGCAATGAATAGTTTGATTTTAAATGATGTTAGATTATCTGTCAAGTTCATGTCAGAAAACCTAACATGATTTTTTATAAAAATTAAAAGGTTTTTCTAACAGGTTCAATTTAATCGGTTATTAGATGTGAAACATAAAATGTTGCCTAAATTTTCTAGTAACATTTCCGAAGTAACTTTTTAAAATACGACCGAGGGCTTAGAAAATAATTAGACTATAGAAGGTTAACCTAATAAAGACGATCTTGTATGATTATGTTTGTATATAAAGCAATTAAAAACCCACACAAAGTTATTGGAGGAAAGTTATTTGAACACAAAAGTAAACACGAAGAAATTAAGCTTTATTCTTCTGTTCATAATCCTTTTAACGCAAATATTTCATCTTCCCTTTTCTGTAGGAGCTCAAGCTGCCGTGCCATTTAAAACAGAAGATGTTGATAAATTTGTCACTACCTATATTGAACGTAATGGACTTCCTGGTGCAACTATAGTAGTTGTAAAAGACGGTACATTAGTATATGAGAAAGGATATGGTCACGATTCTAAAGGGAAACCTCTAACAGAAAATTCGTTAATGAGGATCGGTTCCGCATCCAAATCATTTACTGCGTTTGCTGTTTTACAACTTGTTGATGAAGGGAAAATCAAACTGGATGACCCAATAATAAATTATTTACCAGAGGTAAAACTTGACGATTCAAGATGGAAAGAAGTGACTGTACGGGAGGCTTTGAGTCACACATCAGGTATTCCAAACCCGGTTATTGTTCCACCAGCGAATAACTTAAAAGCCGGCGTGGAACGTATGAACGATTGGAAACTGCAATCAAACCCCGGAGAGAAATACTACTATAGCAATGGGAATTACTGGATGTTAGCACTTTTGGTGGAAAAAGTAAGCGGAATGGAATTTTCCCAATACCTTAAACAAAAGGTTTTCTCTCCACTAGGAATGAATGACTCACTTACTACTGTTAATTCTGGCGATTTTGTACCAGGACTACCTAAAGGATATGTAACTGCATATGGAACAGCAATACCTTGGACAGAGCTGGAAGCAATGAATATGGGGGCTGGAAGCATCATATCGACTGCGGCAGATATGGGAAAATGGCTTTCAATGCAAACGAACAAAGGAAAGACTAGAACAGGTGAGCAACTACTATCAGAAAAATTATTGGAAGAATCGTATTCGCCACAACTTGGAAGCGAAAAATACGGACTTGGTTGGGAGTTAAGTTCATCGGGTGTGAAGCCATCACGCATTTCACATAGCGGTGTAGAAACGACGTATCAAACTCAACAAGACATCATACCAAGTAGTGGTTACGCCGTTGCAGTTTTATTAAATAGCTTTACCCCAACTTTAGAACACGCTTATGAGATAAGTTCAGGAATTATCCAATTGACCGAGGGACAAGAACCCGAATTAAAGGCTCCAGTACCTAAAATCATTGATTTATCCCTTGGCGTTGTCACTTTGTTTTACTTTCTTCTAGGAATTAGAGGAATTCTGCGGAGCAAAAAATGGTCAGATAAACGGAAACAACATCCTACTTGGAGATTTATCCTTCGTTTAATTCCCCAGTTGGTTCCAACATTATTAATCGGGTGGTTGTTTTTTATTGTTCCAACATTACAAAATAATAGTTCGACCACAATTGATGCATTCGGTCTTTATCCAGCTGCGATGTGCCTATTAGCTATTATTTTCATTATTGGCTTAGCTCTTACCATTTTGAGAATCTATTATCGAATCACATTAAATAAAGATTAAGATTATAGAAAATTACATTCAAAAAACGCTCAGATTACTATGAGCGTTTTTGCTTGCATTTGTTTATTTATCTACTAATTTCTCTTTTAAAACGAAACCCGTTAGGATAATTCCTCTGTTTTTATGGATATTAGTTGTTTTACTAGTAAACGATTTAAAGCTAAACATATGGCAATTTTCACATGCGAATAAGTAAGGCCCCCCTGAACATAGGCAACATAGGGTGGACGAGTTGGACCGTCTGCCGTTAGTTCGATGCTGGCACCTTGAATAAAAGTACCTGCTGCCATGATCACATCGTCCTCGTACCCCGGCATATAACTTGGATATGGAGTTACATGGGAATTTATTGGTGAAGCGAACTGGATAGCCTGACAAAAGGCCACCATCATGTCTTTGTTATTGAATTGCACAGATTGAATTAAATCAGTTCGTTCACTATCCCAGCTTGGCTCAGTCTTAAGTCCAATTTTTTCTAAAATAGCAGACGTAAAGACAGCCCCTTTTAATGCTTGTCCTACAGTATGTGGAGCTAGGAACAATCCTTGATACATTTCCTGTAAAGTATAAAGAGATGCTCCAGCTTCTGCTCCAATCCCAGGAGATGTCATGCGGTATGAGCAAGCTTCGACGAATTCTTTTTTTCCTACTAAATAACCACCGGTTTTTGCAAGTCCGCCTCCCGGATTTTTAATAAGTGAGCCGGCAATTAAATCAGCCCCGACATGACAAGGCTCTTCGCGCTCGACAAATTCACCATAGCAATTATCTACAAACACGACCACATCCGGCTTGATTTCCTTTACAAATTCAACCATTTCTTTTATTTCTGCAATCGTAAAAGATGGTCTTGTCGCATATCCTTTTGAACGCTGGATCCCAATCATTTTTGTATTTTCATGTATGGCATTTTTAATCGCTGCAAAATCAGGTCTTCCTTCTGCAGTTAAGTCGACAGTGTTGTAGCTGATATTAAATTCCTTTAATGACCCATTTCCAGAACCACGAATACCAACAATTTCTTCCAAAGTATCATATGGATTCCCCGTAATATAAAGCAATTCATCATTTGGACGTAAAACCCCAAAAAGTGCGATTGAGATAGCATGTGTCCCTGATATAATTTGTTGGCGAACAAGGGCTGCCTCCCCGCCGAAAAGATCAGCGTACACCGCTTCAAGTGTATCTCGGCCGATGTCATCATATCCGTACCCTGTTGAGGGGATAAAATGTGAATCACTCACTCGATTGTTTTGAAAGCTTTTAAGTACACGATACTGATTATAATCAATATTTTTTTCTATTTTTTTTTGAACTTCTTTAATTTGTTGTTCTGTCTCATCTACTAATTTTGAAATTAGTTTACCATAATCTAATTCTGTAAACATGTTGTGTTCCCCTTTTTATGAATAAAAATCCCTAAGTTGTCCCATTAAAGAATGATTTGAAAAAATAAAACCTGTGCAATCGTATTTTTCGGAATCCTCATTATAACGTAGTTCTTTTAAAATCGTTTCTTGTTTTAAATATGCTAATATTCTACCTTCCGAACTAGGTAGAGACACCTTGTATTCTTCCATATTCTCAATCATGGAATCCTCCACTTTTGTCTTAATCACCACTAAATCACTTTTATCAAACGCACTAACTAAAATAGATTTAGATGTTGATGACGGAACAAAATCGGGATGGACTTTATCTTTTTTATTATAAAGTGTTAAGACTGGAATTGATTCTACACCTAACTCATCCAAAAGCTTTAATACTGTTTTTTCATGATTAAAATAATCTGGATTTGAAGAATCAACTACATGGATAATCAAATCTGCTTCCTTCACTTCCTCTAATGTAGAGCGAAATGCTGCAATTAGTGATGTTGGCAAATCCTGAATAAATCCAACGGTATCTGTTAAAAGGGTTGTTAACCCACATGGTAGAATCATTTTTCGAGTCATTGGGTCTAATGTTGCAAACAATAAATTTTCCTCAAATGAATCTGCCTCAGTTAATCGATTAAATAATGTTGATTTTCCCGCATTTGTGTAACCTACCAATGCGATTTGATATGTATTGTTTTTCTTTCTCCGTTCACGATATCGTTCACGGTGCTGCACGATGACCGATAATTGATTTTTAATATCATCAATCCGTTTATGAATATGACGTCTGTCTGTCTCTAGTTTCGTTTCACCAGGTCCTCTTGTCCCTATTCCTCCACCAAGTCTTGATAATTCAATCCCTTTACCGGTTAATCGAGGAAGTAGGTATTGAAGCTGTGCTAGTTCTACCTGTAACTTACCCTCTTTGGAATTTGCTCTAGAGGCAAAGATGTCAAGGATTAGCTGGGTTCGGTCAATTACTCTAGCTTCGAGCTTGGAGGATAAATTCCTAACCTGGCTTGGTGACAATTCGTCATTAAAAATAATGACGTCTGGTTCTAATTCTGCTTCAAGATTAATAAGTTCCTCCACTTTCCCTTTACCAATATATGTTGCTGAATGAACTCGTTCCCGCTTCTGGGTTACAGTCATTAAAACTTGACCCTTAGCTGTTTTCGTTAATGATTGTAATTCTTCAAGGGAATATTGAAACCTATCTTCGTCTTCGGTTTGAATCTGACACCCTACTAGTATGGCTTTTTCTAATTCTTTCTTTTGTTCGTTTGCCATTCAATTTACCTACTTTCTACAATCAAATGCGCCTTGGCGTATTTGCGCCCGATTTTTTCAAGGTCCAAACGAGGTGGGTCACTAAGACGTTTCCACAGGTTGTGGCGTTCTTAGTCTTCGTTCACTTTACCAGGCTTTTACTGGCAATTGCCCTCTATAAGGGCTTAGTGCCAGTTAATGCTGAAAAACTACCTTTGAAAAAATCGTGGCATCCGCCTTTTCCTTAAGCTATCATATCAAATTTATTGAAACTACACCAATTCGAAATGAAAAAATCCGCCTAGTTAGGTAGGCGGTAAGTTTATTCCTTAAAAACTAAATCCTGCGTTCTGATTGTTTGAAGTTCCTGTTTACTGTATGAGTCATCGATTAGTAATCTCATCGCTTGTGAGCGTATCGATTTTTCAATCACGTTCCGTACATAGCGGCCATTGCTGAATTTACCAGGAAAAGAATCCATTTTTACAGCTATTAAATGATCACGTAATTTCCTCTCCGCTTCAGGACTGAACATATATTCCCGCTCCACCATCATTTTTGATGCGATTTCCATTAACTGATCAACCGAATAATCCGGAAAATCAATGACTAATGGAAAACGGGAATACAATCCTGGATTTAAAGAGAGAAAGTGGTCCATTTCTTTTGAATACCCAGCTAATATCAAAACAAATTCATGTTGTTTATCTTCCATATGCTTTACAAGTGTATCAATAGCTTCCTTTCCAAAATCCTTCTCCCCACCTCTTGCTAGAGAATAAGCCTCGTCAATAAATAAAATGCCACCAATAGCTTTCTTTACTAAATCTCTTGTCTTTTGTGCAGTATGCCCAATGTATTCTCCAACTAGATCGGCTCTTTCCGCTTCAATCAAATGACCCTTTGAGAGGACATTCATTTGTAGAAATAACTTCCCTAGCAAGCGAGCAACCGTAGTCTTACCTGTTCCAGGATTTCCTTTAAACATCATGTGTAACGCTTGCTTACCTACCTTTAATCCCTGTTCTTCACGTTTTTTATTAATGTATATCCATGCATATATTTCTTTTACCATTTTTTTCATTTCATCCATACCAACAAGAGTGCTCATTTCTTCCTCTATTTCCACAAGAGCCGCATGCTTCGTTTGGATTTTTGTTAAAACTGCTTCTTTAGAAGTTGAATGCAAGACCTTTAATTTCTTTTTTTCTCCATTTAAAACAACATTTATTTGTCCATTGTTCTTCATTGTAATTGGTTGATCCAAGAGCTCTCACCTCTCATTTTGTAGTACATTATACGCTGCTGGGTTCAATTCGTGACAAAAGCCCAAGGAAATAAGAAAAGCGCTAAGCGCGCCCGCCTATCGGTGACAAGCATAAGACGAGCGCTGACAGAAGGAGCTTTTTACCTTCCGAAGCGATTGGCTTAGACCAAAGAGCCGATGGCGCCTGGAGCTAGACCTAAATCGCAAACTAAATTTCCCTTTTTATTTCAACATTTTTTTCACTTTTATGACAAAAGACCCTTGTTTTTTGTCAAAGATTGCGCTTTCCCAGAAAATAATATTCCATAACACTATATGTATATGAGGCACTTTTCAAATCTTGAAGAAAAATTAGACAAGATGAAAAAAAACAACCCTACTTTAAAAGTAAGGTTGTTTTTCGTTAGCTATTCAAGCTCAAGCTTAATATTTTTTTGTGGGGCAAAAGTAGAGATCGCATGCTTATAGATAAGCTGTTGCTTTCCTTCTGTTTCTAATAATACTGTAAAATTATCAAACCCTTTTACTAATCCTCGTAATTGGTATCCATTTAATAAGAATACAGTTACAAATGTCCCATCCTTACGCAGTTGGTTTAAAATCTGATCTTGAATATTAATAGCTTGTTTCATGAACTGTCCTCCTCTAAATCTTCCCGCAATATGCTGGAGCTGTCATTGTCCTTTTTATTGGACAAAACGAATAATCATATTATAATCTATTCTCCTAAATTCCCAGCTTTCCTGCTATATATTTATAAATTTCATTAAATTTTTCTTCAAACCCATTTTTCCCTGTCATATCAAACCACTTTACATCCATTTTATTTCGAAACCAAGTTAATTGACGTTTCGCATATCTCCGGGTATTTTGCTTTAACTCATTAATTGCCTCATCTAGGGATAATGTGCCATCTAAATAACGATAAAGTTCTTTATAACCAATAGCTTGAATAGATTGGCAATCACGTAAACCTTGAGAATGAAATGTGGAGACCTCTTCAAGTAGCCCTGATTCTATCATCATGTCAACTCTATCGTTAATTCGGTCATACAATTTGTCTCGGTCCATTGTTAATCCAACAAGGGCAAGGTCATATATGAGCTCTTGCTTCTGTTCTTTCATATATTCTGTCATCGTTTTTCCTGTTGTTTTAAAAATTTCCAAAGCACGAATGACTCTTCTTACATTATTAGGATGAATTCGCTCGGCACTTTCTGGATCAATCTCTTTTAATTCCTGATAAAGAGAATCCACACCATTATCATTAGCTTGTTGTTCGAGCGTTTTTCGATACTCGGGATTAGATGCATCATCTGTAAACTGATAATCATAAATCACAGATTGAATGTAAAGCCCAGTCCCGCCAACTATCATCGGTAATTTACCACGACTATGTATGTCTGAAATTAAATTTCTTACAACGGTTTGAAACTCGGCAACCGAAAAACTTTCATGGGGTTCCTTTATATCGATGAGATGATGTGGAATCCCCTCCATTTCATCAATCGAAATTTTCGCCGTGCCGATATCCATTCCTTTGTAAATTTGCATGGAATCTCCGCTAATGATTTCGGCATTTAGCTTCTTCGCAAGCTCTATACTTAATTTTGTCTTACCAACAGCGGTTGGACCAATTAGAACGACTAGTTTCTCTTTTTTCGATTCTTCCAATCAATCACTACCTTTACTTCAATTCATACTATTATCGTAACATAGATAATTAGACGAATACTAAATTATTATAACCAAATCGGCTAAGAAAATAACACCTTTTTCTAATCTTAACTAAACTTTATACAACTTTTGACTTATATGGTAAAAACTCGCCAATTCAGCGAGTTTTCAACCCTTATCATCCTATCGTTACATAACACGTTTGAACATTTTTTCCATTTCATAGGTCGAATGGTGTATGATGATTGGTCGACCGTGTGGGCATGTAAATGGATCACTTGTTTTACGAAGAGTTTCGAGTAAAGCAAATATTTCATCGTTCCGTAAGTGATGATTTGCCTTAATCGATGCTTTACAGCTCATCATAATCGCTGCTGCCTCTCTCAATTTCTTAATCTCTATTTTTTTATCATTTAGCACTTGCTCAATTATTTCTTCAATAACCTCTTTTTCTTCCCCTTTCGGAAACCATTGTGGGTGTGACCGAACAATGTAACTGTTATGTCCAAAGGGTTCGAGGAATATCCCGACCTTTTCCAAGTCCTGCATGTGTGCATTTATATTTATACATTCATCAGTCGAGTACTCAAGAGTAATTGGGATAAGCAATTCCTGTAAATCGGAAATATTTTCGCCAACTTTTTCTCTGAAATATTCATATTTGATTCGTTCTTGGGCAGCATGTTGGTCAATGATATATAATCCTTTCTCATTTTGAGCCAGGATATAGGTTCCATGCATTTGCCCAATTGGGTACATGACCGGAACACGTTCATCTAGATTTACGGCTACTACAGAATTTTTGATTTCCGTTTCTTCACTATTTTCCGTTACAGCATCCGCTGCATCCTCATTTTCAGCAATCACTACGTTTTCCATTTCAACCGATTTATTCTCATATGAAGGTTGGCTTATATGTGTTACTGTCTCGACTATCGTTTCTTCTTTCCTAGGAGCCTCTTCTACCGTCTCCGTAAATCTAGGGAGATATGGGTACTGCTCCTGAGGTTCTGTTTTTATAGAATGTTGAAACACAAATTCTTGTTGCTCAGATTTCTGAACTTCTTTCTTCTTAGGATATGCTGCATCTGGGATTAATTGCTTATGTTTAAAAACTTCTTTGATGCCTTCGTCAATTAATTGATTAAGTTCAGATTCTTTACTAATCCTGACTTCTAGTTTTGCTGGATGAACGTTGACATCCACTAATAATGGGTCCATCTTAATATCAAGTAAAACAATTGGAAATCTTCCTATTGGTAAAAGAGTATGATAGCCTTGTTGAATGGCTTTTACAAGCGCATAGTTTCTTATATATCTACCATTAATAATAGTTGAGATATAGTTTCTCGAAGCTCTTGTTACCTCTGGCATAGATACAAAACCTTCGACTGTAAAGTCTAAGGATTCTAGATGGATAGGCACCATTTGCTTTGCAATACTTAAACCATAGATTGCTGCGAGTACCTGTCTAACATCACCATTTCCACTTGTATATAAAAGTCTTTTCCCATTATGAAGTAAACGAAATGAAATTTCTGGATGAGCAAGTGCGATTCGATTTACAGCATCGGTAATATTCCCCAACTCTGTATGAATTGTTTTGACATATTTTAAGCGTGCTGGAGTATTAAAAAAGAGATTTGAAACTGTAATATCCGTTCCCTTGCGACTATTCGTTGCCTTTTTCCAGGCAAGCTGTCCGCCTTTAATTAAAATATGTGTACCCGAATTGTCCCCGGTGCTTGTCTTCATTTCCAGCTCGGATACGGAGGCAATACTCGGGAGTGCCTCTCCTCTAAAGCCTAACGTACGGATTCGAAATAAATCATTTTCGTCCTTTATTTTACTTGTAGCATGTCGATGGAAGGCATTTACGCAATCCTCACTGTCCATCCCGTCTCCATTATCAATAATTCGAATTTTGGAAAGACCTGCATCTTCTATTTCAATTTCAATTATTGTGCTATTTGCGTCAATAGCATTCTCGACTAATTCCTTCACAACAGAGGCTGGGCGTTCGACTACCTCCCCTGCTGCTATTTTATTTGAAAGAAGGTCATCTAATTGGATGATTTTCCCCATGCCATCACCTCATTGTCTTAACTTATTTTTATGCTTTTAATTGTTTTTGAATTTCATATAAACGATTGATGGCTTCTAGTGGTGTAAGACCTATAATGTCCATCTCTTTAATGGATTTCAATATATCCTTCTCTTTTGAAGATAGTGACTTTTCTTCTTTTTGATAACTAGCCTTTGATTCCTTTGATTCCTCAAAAAACGAAAGCTGCAGATTATCAGAAAGATCACTTGAATCTTCCTTTGTTGCTGCTATTTGCTTTTCACCTTGTTCAAGTTGGTTCAAAATTTCATTTGCACGTTCAATCAAGTTATCTGGAAGCTCCGCAAGCTTAGCGACATGGATCCCATAGCTTTTATCTGCTGCCCCTTCTTTAATTTTATGAAGGAAAACAACATTATCATTTTCCTCAATTGCACTTACATGAACATTGACTAAATTTTCAAGTGCTGCTTCCAAATCGGTCAACTCATGATAATGTGTAGAAAATAGAGTATGAGCTCCGATATTTTCATGAATATACTCAATAATCGCTTGAGCTAATGCCATCCCATCATAAGTGGATGTCCCGCGTCCAATTTCATCAAACAATAATAAGCTCCTAGATGTTGCATTCACAATCGCATTTTTGGCCTCAAGCATTTCCACCATAAATGTACTCTGCCCAGAAATCAAATCATCCGCTGCTCCTATTCTTGTAAACACTTGATCATAAATCGGCAGGGTCGCTTCACTTGCCGGAACAAAACAGCCGATTTGGGCCAAAATCGAAGTAAGGGCAATTTGTCTCATATACGTACTCTTACCAGACATATTGGGACCTGTGATAAGTAGTAGGGAACGGCCCTGTTCCATTACACAATCATTTGGAACATATTCCTGAGCTTGCATTACTTTTTCAACAACAGGATGACGTCCATCTTTAATGATGAGCTTGTCCTCTGAAAAATGAGGCATACAATAATGGCGCTCCTCGCTGATCGTTGCGAAGCATTGTAGAACATCCAGTTCACTAATTACCTTTGCTAAAGACTGAAGTCTTGGAATATATTCTTTCACTTGTTCACGAATATTGAGGAAAATATCATATTCCAACTGGACAATCTTTTCCTCCGCTTCAAGAATTAATGTTTCTTTTTCTTTAAGCTCAGGGGTGATAAAACGTTCGGCATTTGTTAATGTTTGTTTTCTTTCGTACATACCTTCCGGTAAAAACTGCAAGTTTGCCTTCGTAACTTCAATATAATAGCCAAATACACGGTTATATCCAATTTTCAAGGACTTGATTCCTGTTTTTTCTCGTTCTTGTTTTTCTAATGCTGCAATCCATGTTTTTCCATTCCGACTGGCATCACGATATTGGTCAAGAGTGGCGTTGAAACCATCCTTAATAATATCTCCTTCTTTAATCGTCATTGGAGGTGATTCCTTAATAGATTGCTGTAAAAGGTCAGTTAGTGATTCACAAAGATCCATTTGATTTCCTAGATTGTCTGCATATGGATGCTGTAGCTTGGTCACAAGATTATAAATACCAGGTACTTGTTCGAGCGATTTTTTTAACTGTAACAGGTCCCTTGCGTTGACATTCCCATAGGCTACTCGTCCAGCAAGACGTTCTAGATCATAGACTTCCTTTAATAAATCTCTTAATTCTAACCTCTCAAAATATTGATCAATAAAGGTTTGAACCATATTTAGACGAGCTTCAATTTCATTTTTATTTAATAGTGGTCGGTCAATCCATTGCTTTAACAGACGTCCTCCCATCGCGGTAACTGTTTGATCTAAAAGCCACAATAAAGAACCTTTCTTCCCTTTACTTCGAATCGTTTCTGTTAATTCTAAGTTACGCTTAGAATAAAGGTCAATTTTCATAAATTGATTTGTATAGTAAACCTGAACCTGCTGTAAATGATCCAGTGATCGTTTTTGTGTTTTCATTAGATAATTTAATAATCTTCCAAATGCAAGGACTAACTTTTCATCATCAAGACGATTGGTTAGTTGTTGTAAATGTCCTGCTACCTCACAATTATCCTCTTGTGAAATTGTAACCTGACAGCGTTCCATCATCGCTTTTTTATACATTTCCTCAAAATCAGATGGAACAACTACCTCTTTTACACTATTTGCATAAATTTCTCCGATCACATCTTCAAAATTTGAAGACAATAACGATACCCTATTTTCACCAGTTGATAAGTCGGTTAATGCAAATCCAAAACCATCTGAAAAACTTGTTACAGAAGCTAAAAAATTATTCTCTTTATCTAAAAGATTCTTTCCTTCCATCACAGTACCAGGTGTAATTAATTGAATAACCTCTCGTTTAACGACACCTTTTGCTTGCTTTGGATCTTCCGTTTGCTCACAAATTGCCACTTTATATCCTTTATTCACTAATTGTTCAATATATCCAGCAGCCGAGTGATAAGGAACCCCACACATCGGGATTTTTTCATCCATTCCACCATCTCTAGCCGTTAAGGTTATTTCTAAAATCTGGGATGCATTTATTGCATCTTCAAAAAACATTTCATAAAAATCACCAAGTCGAAAAAATAAAAAGGCATCTTGATAATCTGCCTTTATCGCTAAGTATTGCTTTATCATCGGCGTATATTCTGCCATTTATTAATCCCCCAACAACTATAGTTCTGTTCATATTATAACATAATTTAAAAATGGGATGGGGGAGACTTGTCTGCCATTAAATGAAAAAAAACTAGGAAGTCGTGCCTCCTAGTTTCAATTATTCTTCTAAATCCCCCACTAAGAAGTCAGGATTTAAATCCTCAAATTCTTCGTCATCTACATCCCAATCTTTTATGTCGTCATAGCAACCATCTGGATTTACATGGACGCATACCTTTGTTTCGCCAATCACTTCTGCAAGAAGCTCTCTTTCTACCTCAACAAGAATTTTGTTCCCATTAGGTGAAATTGTGCATTCTAAGCAATTTGGCTGTTGCAACACTTCAACAATTACATCACAGTCATCACCTAAGAAATTCTCATCTCTATACTTGAGTTTGATGGAATCTTTGTATGAAAGTGTTTCTGTAACAACCTCTGTTTTTGTATTGTTACCAAAAGAATACCATGTATTGACATCGAATCTGCCACTTACTTCTACCGTATTCCCTTTTTTCTCCGCTTCATACTGATGGTTAATGATCCAGCATCCTAAAATGTTGGATGGGTGGTGTGGTGGTGAAATTGTATAAGTAGACTGCGAAAACTTACGTCCTTTTCCTACAACAGCTTTTGTGATAATCTCTCTGTATTCAGACATTCGAACATACCCTCCTCAATCAATCTTCAATTCATCCTATGCGGGACATTTGACTAGTGTGATAAAGACTGATTTCTTTTTCGAAACTTTTTGCAGTACCTCGATATCTTACTTTTAAGTACATGGAAAAAAGTTGAATTAACCATTCAAAATAAGTACTAAAAAAACGCAATGTCCTTCTCTTTATACATCAACCTTACGATTACCGTATAGTTCATTGTATGCGCGTTCGCCCATTTATGTACCTTTTTTTAAAAGCGGTACAAGCAAAAATATAATCTCTACATGACCAAGCAAAAAAAATAAGGCAAAAGCTTTACGCTTTTGCCTCATATCTTTAGTGGCAACCACAGCCACTTTTGTTATTCATTTTTGAACCAGTTTCACCAGCTAATAAATCTCCGCCAGTAGACGTAATGATTTCATTTGTTACATTGTTTGAAATCGTATGTGCTACAAGCTGGAGAAGATCATTCACTTCAAGTTGTGAGTTTTTGAATTCTTCTACAACTGGGATGCTATCAAGTTCTGCTTGTAGATTATCAATTTTTTCTTCCACTTGCTTTAATGCTTCAGACTTACCGTAGTGCTGGAAATTAACTGCTTGTTTTTGCAAGCTTTTAATTGTCTCTATAATCTCTTGAACCTTTTTGTTCTCATTGATTTGTGCTTCTGCACGTTTAAAGAAATCAACTTCTTCTGTTTCTGCAATCATTTTTGCAAGTTCTGTTGCACGCTCAACGATTTGCTCTTTTGTGTATTGTGCCATCTTAGTTCACCTCTACCGCTTCTTCGATCATTTCCCCATCTAATGACCAAGTTTTTGCTTGTATAATTTTTACTTTTACAATTTTACCAATTGCTGATTTTGGACCTTTGAAGTTGACCAGCTTATTCTTACTTGTATATCCAGCTAAAACATCCGGATTGTTTTTACTTTCACCTTCAACAAGAACTTCCACAATTTGATCTTGGTATGCAAGATTTTTCTTTGCAGAAATCTCATTTACAAGTGCATTAAGACGCTGAAGTCTTTCCTTCTTCACTTCCATTGAAATGTTATCTTCCATTTTTGCTGCTGGTGTTCCTTCACGTGGTGAATAAATGAAGGTATAGGCAGAATCAAATTCTACTTCTCTATATAAAGAAAGAGTTTCTTCAAATTGTTCATCCGTTTCATTAGGGAAACCAACTATGATATCTGTTGTGAAGGAAGCATTTGGAATTTGTTCCTTCATTTTACGAACTAACTCTAAATAGGATTCTCTAGTATATTTACGAGACATTAGCTTTAATACTTGAGAACTTCCAGATTGTACAGGTAGGTGGATGTGTTCCATCAGGTTTCCACCTTTAGCAAGTACTTCAATTAAATGATCATCAAAATCACGAGGATGACTCGTTGTGAAACGAATACGTGGGATATCAATCTTACGTAACTCGTCCATTAAGTCACCTAAACCATATTTGATATCAGTAAAATCCTTACCATAAGCATTTACGTTTTGACCAAGTAAGGTAATTTCTTTATATCCTTGTCTTGCTAAATGTCGTACCTCTTCAATAATATCTTCTGGGCGACGGCTCCGCTCCTTACCACGTGTATAAGGCACGATACAGTAAGTACAGAATTTGTCACAACCATACATAATATTGACCCAACCCTTGATATTTCCTTTACGTACTTTTGGAAGGTTTTCAATAATGTCACCTTCTTTAGACCATACTTCAACAACCATCTCTTTACTGAACATCGCTTCTTTTACAATATGAGGAAGGCGGTGAATATTATGAGTACCAAAAATCATATCAATAAATTGATGTTTTTCAAGAATTTTATTAACCACTGATTCTTCTTGGGACATACATCCACAAACTCCAATTAAAAGATCTGGATTTTCAAGTTTTAATGGTTTAAGGTGTCCGATTTCACCAAATACTTTGTTTTCTGCGTTTTCACGAATCGCACACGTATTAAGTAAAATAATGTCTGCGTCTTCGGTATTTTCAGTTGGCTCATAGCCCATCTCCATAAAAATACCAGCCATTACTTCCGTATCATGCTCGTTCATTTGACAACCATACGTACGGATTAAAAAGCGTTTTCCTTTTCCTGCATTTTTCATATCCTCAGGGATTGAAAACTCCTTTAAGTAATTAACTTGTTCTTTACCACGTTTTTTCGCATCTTTTAATGAAGGTGGTTGATAAACGGATTGAAAATACTTACTGTAATCCTTTTCGGATTTTTTGTCCGCAGGTTTTACTTGAGTACTTTCAAGACGTTGTTTTTCGTTCATGTGGTATCTCCTTCCTTTTTACAAAAACGATCTGTTGTAAAGTTTTTAAATTCTTTAACACTACAAACCTACACATTTAACTAGTATAAGGTTTAACAAATTTTAATACAATAAAACCATAGAAAATGTAGAAATTTGTACATTTTTCATAGCCAAGACATACATGCCTATTTTATCATTCAAAAAACAGTGAGTAAAGGTTAAAACAAAAACCCTACTAAGACAAAAATCCTTAGTAGGGTTAGTGTATTACATAAATTCTGCAACTAGCTTATTGAATTTTTCTTCATCCAGATTCAAATCAGCATGCACGAGTGGAGTTTCATTATATCCATGCACAAGTTCTTGATAGGAAGGCTTTTCTGTATTCTGATAGATAAGCCCTGTTACGAGACTATTATGCTTCATCAATGTCTGCATAGCCATAGAACGATCAGATGGATCATATCCTTCTACATCCGCTAGTTTTGTTAGGTTTTCTTTAAACCAATCATATGTGTTCACCTTGTTATAAGTAACACATGGGCTAAATACGTTAATTAATGAGAAACCTTTATGCTGAATGCCAGCCTCAATTAGTGCTGTCAAATCTTTAAGGTCCGTAGAGAAACTTTGCGCAACAAAAGTTGCCCCGGCAGTTAAAGCCATTTCCATAACGGAAAGCGCAGACTCAATCGAGCCTTGTGGCGTACTCTTTGTTTTAAAGCCCATTTCACTTCTTGGTGAAGTTTGGCCTTTTGTTAAACCATAAATTTGGTTATCCATAACAATATATGTGATGTCGATATTTCGACGAATCGCATGAATTGTATGGCTCATCCCAATTGCATAACCATCACCGTCTCCACCTGAAGCAATAACGGTTAAATCACGGTTAGCCATTTTTACCCCTTGAGCAATTGGTAGTGAACGTCCATGAATACCGTGCAATCCATAGGCATTGATATATCCTGAAATACGTCCTGAGCATCCAATCCCCGAGATAACAGCTAACTGTTCAGGCTCAAGTCCAACATTTGCAGCCGCACGCTGAATTGCCGCTTGTACGGAGAAGTCACCGCATCCTGGACACCAGTTAGGTTTTACATTATTACGAAAGTCTTTAAATGTTGCCATATTAGAACAACTCCTTACACTTTGTGTGAACTTCATGAGGTAGGAACGGATTACCGTCATACTTTAAGAAATTAGTAATCTTGTCCGCATGTCCTACATTCATCTTCATAATGTTTGCGAGCTGACCTGTAGCGTTATTCTCAACTACTAATACTTTCTTAGCTGATTGAACCAAAGGTAAAATTTCGTCAGTTGGGAATGGATGAATTAAACGAATCTGAGCATGGTTTACTTTAATACCATCATTCTCAAGGCGAGTCATGGCTTCTTCAATCGCACCTCGAGTTGAGTTAAAACCTACAACTAAAAGGTCTGCCTCTTCATGTTTCACATTTTTATGGACAGGAGTCTTGAATTGAATGTTTTTAACCTTTCTAAGGCGTTTTTCCATTTGATCCTTACGGTTGCTTGCAACCTCGGATGGTTTACCTTGTTCATTATGTTCAACACCCGTTACATGGTGGATTCCATTTTTTACGCCTGGAACTACACGTGGAGATACTCCACTATCTGTTACTTCATAACGCTTAAAATATTCCTTATTCTCTAATTCTGGTAATTCATCATCAAGAACTAGATTTCCACGTCTGATTTCAATCTGAGAATAATCAAGTGGTTCAACTGATTGCTTACCAAGTGAAAGTTGTAAGTCTGTTAGAAAAATAACCGGACATTGATATTCCTCAGCAAGGTTAAATGCTTCGATGATGTCGTAAAAAGCTTCCTGTACAGTGCTAGGTGCCATTACGATCTTAGGAATTTCTCCGTGCGTACCGTAAATCATTGCCATTAAATCAGATTGTTCTTGCTTTGTTGGCAAACCAGTACTAGGTCCTCCACGTTGTGTATCAATAATAACAAGTGGTGTTTCAGTGATACCTGATAATCCGATTGATTCCATCATTAATGATAAACCTGGTCCTGCAGAAGCAGTAAATGCACGAACACCGGCATAGTTAGAGCCAATTGCCATTGTACACGCTGCGATTTCATCCTCCGTTTGGATTACTGTTCCACCAAATTCAGGTAGTTTGCTAATTAGGTATTCCATGATTTCAGAAGCGGGGGTAATTGGGTATGCAGGCATAAATCTTGCTCCACCAGCTAGAGCACCCAAAGCAATTGCGTCATTACCAATCATGAACATGCGCTGTTTTCCGTCTGCTTTTTCTAGCTTCATTTTTACGTCTTCGCTAAGTTGATCCTGTAGGAATTTAGCACCTGCTTTGATCGCTTCCATATTCTTTTCTACAACCTGCTGACCTTTACGGCCAAAGATTTCTTCTACAACATTTAAATACACATTCAAATCGAGGTCTAATAAGGAACTAGTTGCACCAATAGCAACCATGTTTTTCATAAGGGACGTTCCAAGTTCAGTTGCAATTTGAGTAAAAGGAACAGAAAATAAATGAACATTGGTGTTTTCAGGAATGGTTGGTCCGAATTTAGCATCCGCCAACACAACTCCGCCATCTCGTAACTCATGAAAATTAAAATCAATTGTCTCTTGGTCAAAAGCTACTAAAATATCAAGATCATCTGAAATTGAACGAACTTGAGTTGTACTTACTCGAATTTTGTTATTCGTGTGACCACCTTTAATACGTGATGAAAAATGGCGATAACCGTATAAATAGTAGCCTAAACGATTTAAAGCTATGGAAAAGATTTCCCCAGTACTTTCGATTCCTTCCCCTTGTTGTCCGCCAACTTTCCATGAAAGTTGATTGATCATGACTTACACCCCTTTGGAATACGTTCTATATAAGATTTTTTTTAGGTTTGAGTGTATAGCACTTTCCAACTCTGCAGTAATAGATTTTTTATGTGAATTCTAGTGATTAGATACAGGACCTTTTCCAACAACAAAGTTGGGATTAATTCACCAAAAATGAAGTGCAAAAAGCTGTCCGAATTTATCCTGTTGGATATGTACTAAACGCTTTCATTCTAGACCTATCAACGAAAAAAAGCAACCCTTAGTAAGCAAATTATGAAGAAAAATGTATATTTTTTTATTTTTCAATTAATTTAATTTCATTCAGTTAGAACAAGAGCTACTTTTACACAGGTAAATTCTCTATAAAATTATCATATAAGAATTTTCTCACCTGGTTCTCTGTGTAATGTTTTAACAAGTTATTTACAAGAATTTCGTACCCTAGGAAGCATTCAAGTCCAGTGGTTGTTTCTGTTATACCATCAAAATCAGATCCAAATCCAACATGGTTTTCTCCGCCTAATGAACAAATATAGTCAAGATGTTTCAATACATCATCTATAGTTGCACTGCCCTGATTATTTAAAAATTGCGGGACAAACGTGACTCCAATCATGCCATTCTTTTGTATGAGTGCGCGTATTTGATCGTCTTGAAGATTGCGTCGGTGATTGCAAATTGAGATTGCATTTGAATGAGAGGCAATCGGATAATCCGCTATTTCCATGACATCCCAAAACCCTTTGATTGATAAATGGGATACATCTGTCCAAATTAATGACCTATTGTGCTCCTTCACAACCTCTTTACCGAAGCTTGATAGCCCCGCTCCACGAGCTTCTCCTATGCCATCCGCAACAAAATTAGCGTAATTCCATGTTAGCCCAACAGACGACACACCCAGCCTAATAAGCGTTTGAAGTTTTACTATACTTTGATCAATTGCGTCACAGCCTTCTAACGTTAAGAAAGCACCTATCTCATTCTCTTTCAAGGCCACAATGTCCTCTTTCGTTCGTACCGCTTTTAATAACGGCGAAGGGGCAATTACTCTCTTATAAAAAATTTCTACCATTTCTAACGCTGTTTCAAACCGGCTTTCCGCTCTTACTTCTTCAGGAATATATATCGCAAAGCATTGCACTTTGCTACCTGCTGCTTTTAATTGATTATATGTAATATGTAATTTCGGTGAGTCGGCAAAATCAATGGTAGGGTCCATCCACATTTTATATAAAACATCGGAATGGGCATCAAATATTTTCAAATTAATCAACTCCCTTTTCTTTCTATTTTACACAAAAATACCTGTTTGTCTTATAAGACAAACAGGCTACTATCCGTCACTTGACCACTGTATATAAAAGGACATACATTCATCGTGGTTCAACGATTAATTTTATAGCAGTTCTTTCTTCACCATCAATTTGAATATCTGTAAATGCCGGAATACAAATTAGGTCCACTCCACTCGGTGCCACAAACCCTCTAGCTATCGCTACTGCTTTCACTGCCTGATTTAATGCACCTGCACCAATCGCCTGGATTTCTGCTGCTCCTCTTTCACGCAATACACCTGCAAGAGCTCCAGCTACAGAGTTTGGATTAGATTTTGCTGAAACTTTTAATATTTCCATTTCTACTTTCCTCCTTGTTCTTTACAATGTTTCCCTGAGTGATCGGTAGAACCATACAAACCAATACCGACTGATAAATTACGATCTATCACTATTTTTCTAAGATCCTAACACGATCGCAAGACATACCAGTGGCTATCTTTATTCAACCAGGGATTCCCAAGTCCTGTTGAACAACGAATAATGATCCCATAACTACTATATTCACTAGAAACTACCAGTATTCCTGCTTGTTTCTAAGTTTTTTCTAAAAATTCAAAAACTTGTTCAATACATGAAAAAACCAAGATATTGAAATGAATATCTTGGTTGAAAAGTTCAGTCAAAAAATGGGTGATCGTCATTAATGAGAATTCGTTGAATCCCTTTTGCCTTGCCACTCTTTGGGTCTACATCTATGAGAACACCATTTAATTGGGTTCTTCCTTGAACCACTTCAAATCGTGTAGGTAAAGTCGTTCTAAATTTATGAATAACAGCTTCTTTATCCATACCTAAAATCCCATCGTATGGCCCTGTCATCCCAACATCTGTTATAAAGGCAGTGCCTTGTGGTAAAACACGATTGTCCGCTGTTTGGACATGTGTATGTGTTCCAACGACAGCAGTTACCCGTCCATCAAGATACCAGCCCATCGCGATTTTTTCACTTGTAGCTTCCGCATGAAAGTCAACGAAAATGATGGAAGTTCGCTTTTTTGCTTGTTCAATTAATTCATCACATTTTTTAAACGGATCGTCAATAGCAGGGAGAAATGTCCGACCTTGCAAATTAATAATTGCAACCTCTTGTCCATTCACTTTACTATACATGATTCCTTGACCAGGAGTTCCTTCGGGGAAATTGGCAGGACGGATCATGTTTTTAGCAGTATCAATAAACTCGAAAATGTCTTTGTTGTCCCATGTATGATTACCTAGAGTGATTGCTTGGGCACCGCTCTCGAGAAATTGGTTGTATATTTTTTTAGTAATCCCTCGTCCCGATGCTGCATTTTCACCATTCACGATGGTAAGTGTAGGATGGAATTTTGCCTTTAGTTTCGGAAGATATTCACGAATCATATCTCTCCCTGGTGAGCCGACAACATCACCAATAAATAAAATCTTCATGTAAAAGCCCCTTTCATAACAAGTGAAGCACAAAAAGCGAAAAATCTCAATGTCAAAGGCCATTTTTTAGAGTATTTGCCAGTTGTAACTTTTCTAATAATTTTGAGCAAAAAAATAAAGTGGTCTTAACGACCACTTTATTTTGCATATTCAACCGCTCTTGTTTCACGAATAACGGTTACCTTGATATGACCCGGATAATCCAACTCTTCTTCGATTCGTTTACGGATATCGCGGGCTAATCGATGTGCATTTAAGTCATCGATTGCATCAGGTTTTACGATAATTCGAACTTCACGTCCAGCTTGTATAGCAAAGGATTTTTCAACACCATCATAGGATTCTGAAATCTCCTCTAGCTTTTCAAGGCGACGGATATAGTTTTCAAGTGTCTCACTTCTAGCACCAGGTCTTGCGGCAGATAAAGCATCAGCTGCTGCAACTAAGACAGCAATAATAGATGTTGGTTCCGTATCACCATGGTGGGAAGCAATACTATTGATAACAATTGGATGCTCTTTATACTTCGTGGCTAATTCTACACCGATTTCAACGTGGCTACCTTCCACTTCATGGTCAATAGCTTTACCGATATCGTGTAATAGTCCAGCACGACGAGCAAGTGTTTCATCTTCACCTAACTCAGCAGCCATTAAACCTGCCAAGAATGATACTTCCATTGAGTGCTTTAAGACATTTTGGCCATAGCTTGTACGATACTTCAAGCGACCTAAAATCTTAATTAAATCAGGATGGAGTCCATGAACACCAACCTCAAAGGTTGTTTGTTCACCCACTTCACGAATATATTCGTCAACTTCACGTCTAGATTTATCAACCATCTCTTCAATACGTGCTGGATGAATACGTCCGTCTTGAACAAGTTTTTCAAGTGCGATTCTCGCTGTTTCACGGCGAATTGGATCAAAGCCAGATAAAATAACAGCCTCTGGTGTATCATCAATAATGAGGTCAATACCCGTTAATGTTTCAAGTGTACGGATGTTTCGTCCTTCTCTACCAATAATACGACCTTTCATCTCATCATTAGGCAAGTTAACTACAGATACTGTAGTTTCTGCGACATGATCAGCGGCACATCTTTGAATAGCTAGCGAAAGTATTTCTTTAGCCTTTTTATCAGATTCTTCCTTTGCACGAATTTCTGCCTCTTTCACCATCATCGCAATATCATGGGAAAGTTCATTTTCAATACGTTCAAGGATGATTTGCTTTGCTTCTTCACGTGTTAAGCTAGAAATGCGCTCAAGTTCAACCTGTTGCTTGTGTACCATCTCTTCCACTTTGCTTTCCATCTCTTCAATATGCTGTTGTCTTTGAGCGAGAGAATCCTCTTTCTTTTCTAACATGGATTCACGTTTATCTAAAGTTTCATCCTTGCGATCAAGGTTCTCTTCTTTTTGCAATAAACGATTTTCTTGTTTTTGTAGTTCGTTTCTTCGATCACGGACTTCTTTTTCTGCTTCTGTGCGAAGTTTGTGAATTTCATCTTTTGCCTCTAACAGTGCTTCCTTCTTTAATGAATCTGCTTCTCTATTGGCATCTTCAATAATTTGTTCGGCAACACTTTTTGCACCTGCAATTTTTGTTTCGGCAATTGATTTACGAACATAAAAGCCAACAATCGCACCGACGATTAGGCCAAACAAAGCGGAGATGATTATAGAAATGGGATCCATCTTCTTCACCTCCTCTTGCTATAAACTTTTTCTTGCTAGATCAAAATGTCGGCATGTACATTAATCAATTTCGCCCTTGCGTATTTGCACCCAAATTTCTTGAGGTAACTCAAAAAAATTCAGTTAACAATTGCATATATACGCAGGAGCCTTTAACTTTATTAAGCACGATTAAACGTTACTGAATAAAGTTAGATAGATAACATACAGCGCAAAGGCTTTTTAAGCTAATCAGAGTCTTAGGTTACGATCCGAAAGCAGCTTTGACTACTCCGGGTCTGAATAGCAAAAGCTCAAACCGAGTTTTGCTTCTAACGTTTTAATTCTAACAAAATGTAAAATATACATTTTAATTGTAAATGTGTGAATTTTTATTGTCAAGAGCTGTCAAAAATACTGTTTCATGAAAATGGAAATTTTGTGTAGCGGAATTGTCTATATTCGCGTTCTACGAAGCTAAGAGGTGGTTTCTTTCGCGTTCAAATTTGAGTGAGTGGATGGAGAAATTAAAGAAGAGACACAAATGCTGTGTCTCCATCTTCATTAGTCTTGTAAATCAAACTCTTCCTGTTCCTCATCAGCTGGTGCTACTTTAACACCGTCAAGCCCATAATGATTTCTAATTTGCTGAAGGATTTCATTACGAACATCAGGGTTTTCTTTTAAGAATTGTTTTGCATTTTCGCGACCCTGACCCACTCTTTCTTCATTATAAGAATACCAAGAGCCACTCTTTTGGACGATATCAAGTTCCGAACCGATATCAATGATTTCGCCCTCAATTGAAATTCCTTCTCCGTACATAATATCTACTTCAGCTGTTTTAAATGGTGGTGCTACTTTATTCTTAACAACCTTCACTTTTGTTCTATTACCAACAAGTTCATTGCCTTGTTTTAATTGTTCCGCACGACGAACCTCTAGTCTTACAGAAGAATAGAATTTAAGCGCACGTCCACCTGGGGTTGTTTCTGGGTTTCCGAACATTACCCCAATTTTTTCACGGACCTGGTTAATGAAAATTGCAATTGTATTTGATTTATTGATTGCACCTGAAAGCTTACGTAATGCTTGTGACATTAAGCGGGCTTGTAGACCCATATGGGAATCTCCCATTTCACCTTCAATTTCTGCTTTTGGAACAAGTGCTGCAACAGAGTCAACTACTAAAATATCGACTGCACCACTACGTACTAATGCTTCAGCTATTTCTAATGCTTGTTCACCAGTGTCAGGCTGAGATAATAATAGTTCATCAATGTTTACACCTAATTTTTGTGCATATGCTGGATCAAGCGCATGTTCCGCGTCAATAAACGCTGCTTGTCCACCAGTCTTTTGTACTTCAGCAATTGCATGAAGTGCTACAGTTGTTTTACCAGAGCTTTCTGGTCCATATATTTCAATTATCCGTCCTCTTGGATATCCTCCAACACCTAATGCTACGTCTACCGCTAGTGAACCACTAGATATAGTAGAAATTCGACGATCAGTTTGTTCTCCAAGCTTCATGATTGAGCCCTTACCAAACTGTTTCTCTATCTGCTTCAATGCCATTTCTAAGGCCGCTTGACGATCACTCACTAATTTTTCCTCCTTTATTCGTGAAACTACTATTACTATACAATGTTTTGTTCGATTTGCCAAGCAAAAAGTCGAACATTTATTCGCTTATTTTTATTAATAGTTTTTTCCCATAAATCCAATTATTAATAGTTGAAAATTGTATTTTCAAAGTTATAAAGACCATTAAATTTTAATTTTTGTCTTTCAAATAAAATTATAATAATCATAAAAAAAAACGTAAGCATATGCAACTTACGCCCATTATCTATTTATTTCATTCAATCGGTAAAAGGACTATTTTTTATCTTCTTCCTTTGGTTTTATCGGACCACATATCCCTGTGTTGACATCGCAGACAAATCCTGAGGAACTGTCAATGTCCAAGCTTTTTAATTTTTTTACACCATTTAGTTCTTTCAACGCTCCATAGCCATCTGTTGAAGATGTTGTTGATTTAGTTTGCTTGTCATCTACCATCGATTTTCCTCCTCATTGTTTCATTATGATCATTTTATATGATATTCCCCTTGATTTCTAATAAATTGAACTTCGACCGTATTGGCATTATCCCTTGTATAGTCTCTGTAGTTCGGCCAGATCTAACTTTTTCATTTTTAGAACAGCCTTATTAACACGTTCAATTTGTTCTGGAGTGCTATTATTCATCATCTCATCCATTTCGCGTGGCACAATCTGCCAAGACACTCCATACATATCTTTCAGCCATCCACATTGTTCGGCTTCAGGAACAGCTGACAACTTATCCCAATAAAAATCAATCTCTTCTTGTGTGTCGCAATATACCATAAATGAAATGGCCTCGTTAAAATTGAATTCATGATCTTCGGCACTATCCATTGCTACAAACCAATGATTTTCTAGTCTAAAATCAGAAAACATAATTGTTCCTTCTTTGTTTGGTTCCATCCCCTTAGGGTAACGGACCAAATTGCCCTGCTTTGAGTTCTTGAATACAGATAAATAAAATTTTAGAGCTTCCTCTGTTTTACCGCATTTATCTCCAGTAAACATGAATGACGGTATAATCGTTGGTCGCTCTTCACCTTCTGGATTTGTAAGGATTAACTGCCAAGACAAGCCATACTTATCTTGAATCCAACCATACCTCTCACTAAATGGATATTTATCAAGTGGCATAAGAACTGCGCCACCTTCAGCTAATTTGTTCCAAACCTCATTCATTTTGTCGCGCGCATCTTTTTCTCGTGAAGGGTCAAAATTTACGAAGAAAGAAAGGGATGGATTAAATTTAAAATAAGGACCAGCACTAATTGCCATGAACTTTTGTCCCCACAATTCAAACGAGACTAAATCGGCATCGCCGGATGGCGTATCGTAAAGTGTGGTTACATTCGTAATGCTCGAGTTCGGAAAAACAGAAGTATAAAACTCTGCTGCTTCTTTCGCCTCCTTGTCATACCATAAATGCGGAACGATGTTTTGATTCGTTTTTGTCATTTTATTGCACCCCTTATGTATTTATTTTTTAGGCTCTTTTCTAAAAGATTGATGCTTTTAAAACACAGGGTGAGTTCTGCTCCTGATACTCGCTTTCCGCGGGCGATCCGCAAGCCTCCTTGCTTCACTACAGGGTCTTGCTTGGCTCGCTATTCCCGCAGGACGTTGAGTTTGCTTCCTTGAACTACACCGCACGAAGAAAATGCATGCATTTTCGAGGATCTCGTACCATCCGCTGAGATCACTGGAAGAACAACAATTACTACAATCATATCCAAAAACAACAATGTTTACGAAAACAGCCATTTTTTATTTTACCCATATCACTTTGATATTGAGTATTTTGATAAAAACTAAAACCATTATTACCTATGTGCATCTATTCGTGCTTGTTTATATCCATAAAATGCACAGGTACCATTTATAGTAGGGTCATTAACTTCGAATCCACATTTTTGATAGAAACTAAAATTATTAGCTGAAGTGTGAGCAAACCAATCACCATGTGGGAGCTTTTGAACACAATGCTCTACCAGCTTCTTACCTATTCCCCTTCCACGATAATCCGATAAGACAACTAAATCCATAATCGTAGCTGCCATTATCTTGTCTGAGATGACACGAACCATACCAATCATTTGTTCCTGATCCCAGACTGTATATGCCCATGTTGAGTTTTGAAATATCAACGAAAATTTTTCTTTTTGCCAATTTGGAATATTTTTCACCCATCCGGCATCTTTAAATAGACCCTCGACATTGTCTGCAGGAACACCTTCTGTGCCTTCCCTAATTTATGAAACCATTAAAATACTGATACACCTCAAACACCCCCATTTTAAAAAATCTAAAATCTTGAACACTATGGAATAAATACTTTCAACTAAATTGAGTATTTTCCTTCTTACTCCATAAAAAAAGACGATCTATTAAGATCGCCTTTGGGTGAAAATTTCAGTTTCCTTATTTGTTTAATAATTGGAGCAAATAGTAGAACCCATATTTAATGGTTCTAGTTCTGATACCTTGGCGGGAACCCGCTAACTGTAATGGATATACTTTTGTAGGCTGATCTAAATAGGAAATCCCAATATACACCGTACCTACCGGTTTCCCTTCCGATTCACTTGGTCCCGCTACACCAGTAAAACTTATCCCTATATCGGAATTTAGGAGCTTTCTCACGTTCTCAGCAAGCTGTAGGGCTGTTGAACGACTAACAGCCCCATCCGTATCGAGAGTTTCCTTCTTAACATGTAGCACATGTTCCTTCACTTCATTTGTGTAACAAACAATTCCACCCTTCACAACCGCAGAAGAGCCGGCTAGATTCGTTAATTCTTCGGCGAACAAGCCACCTGTTAAACTTTCAGCGCTCGCTATCGTTAGCTGAGACGCTTTTAGTTTATTCATAAGTTCATTAACTAACGAAGTCGAGTTATAGCCATATAAGAACTTTCCTACTCTTTTTAAGATTTGTGCCTCTGTATCATCTAATAATCTATTTGCAACGTCAAGAGAACTGTGCTTTGCTGTTAAACGAAGTGTAACTTCACCATCACTTGCCAATGGAGCTATCGTAGGGTTTGTTTGGTTATCGATTAAATCTTCAATCTCTGTTTCAAGATGCGATTCTCCAATACCAAAAAAACGTAATACCCTAGATTCAATTCGTTCAACAACACCTAATGTTTTTAATAAGAATGGTGCTCCGTATGAAAGAAACATTGGATTAAGCTCTTTAGGAGGACCTGGGAAAAGCATGTATATGATTTTATCGACTTCTAGTCCCATTCCAGGCGCCATTCCATGATCGTTAGGAAGGATTTCAGAGCCCTCAAGTACAAGAGCTTGTTTTTTATTATTCTCAGTCGTATGGCGGTTTGTTTTCTTAAAGAAATCTTCAATACTACGTAAGGCTGTTTCATCAAATACAAGCTGTCTTCCTAAAACCCTTGCAATCGTTTCTTTTGTTAAATCATCCTTTGTTGGACCCAATCCACCGGTAAAAATAATCAGATTGGAACGTGATTGTGCGATTTTAATCACTTCCTCTAAACGTTCGGAATTGTCACCAACGACTGTATGGAAGTAAACATTGATTCCAAGCTCGGCAAGCTGTTTGGAGAGAAATTGTGCATTGGTATTTGCAATTTGACCCAAAAGGAGTTCAGAGCCTACAGCAATTATTTCAGCATTCATTTAAGAATCTCACCATCCTATTTGGAGTTAGCAAAAACCCCTTTATTTTTCGCGAAGTAATCCCATCCTGAAACAATCGTAAATATAACAGCAACCCAAAGTGCAATCATATCAAAAGGGATTGATAGAAATTCAAACGGCCAATTATGTAATAATAATGCAGAAACAGCTACAACTTGAGCCCACATTTTTATCTTTCCTAACATTTTCGCAGCAGAAACCTCTCCACCCTCTGCTAATAAGAGACGTAAGCCAGTAACCGCGAACTCTCTACTTATGATAATAACAACCATCCATGCCGGCGCTAAGCCGAACTCAACTAAACTAACCAACGCTGCCGATACTAAAAGCTTGTCTGCAAGTGGATCTAAAAACTTTCCAAGGTTCGTTACTAAATTATGCTTCCTTGCTAAGTGACCATCAATCCAGTCTGTACTAGAAGCCACAATAAAAATAATCGCACCGACTAAATGGGCAACAGGTATTGACATTGAGCCAATCGAAACATCGCCCCATCCAAACGGAACAAACATAATAATTAAAAATAGTGGAATTAGGCAAATTCTTGCCACTGTAATCTTATTTGGTAAATTCAAAATTCATACCTCCAACATGTACTAAAATATCTATAATAGTGATAATACCACTTATACGAAACAAAAAGCCATCATAATGATGACTTTTTGTTATTCCTCGGTTCCTGGAGTGTACTTTAACGTAATGATTTGACGAACAATTTGTCCGGTATCAAATGGATACGTAAAAGGCTTACCATTGATTTCTACTGTGAGATCCGAAGACCTGCCAACTGTTAAAATCACTTCTGATTGATTTGTTAAATCAACCTCTTTTGTTGTGCCATTTGCAATTGTTTCGTAAATAAATCTTTCATTTTGACGATTTTGAAGCGTTACCCATGATTGACCAGCTTCGGAAGCGGTAACTTTCACTTTAAAAGTATCAGTATTTTTTAACTCATAGGTTGCGGTGCTTGTTTCTTTTGCAATTTCGACTAGCTCCTGAGCTGGAGTTTCTTCCACAGGTTCTTCTTCAGCAGGTGTATTATCTGTTTCACCGGCTACCTGTTCCTCGTCTTTTGGTTCCTCTTTAACAGGAGGTGGCTCATTGGATTCGTCATATTCAGTTTCCTGACTCTCAAGTTTTGTCTCCGGTTCTTGGGCAACATCTTTTTTGGATACAAACCAATAAATCGTCATCGCACCACCAAGAAGGAAGAGTGCTAATATAATGATTGGTACTTTATCTATGACTTTCGAACTTGTCGTAGAAATTTGCTTTCTCGATTGTACTCTAGAAATTTGTTCGGGAATGTCATCATTATATGTACCTGGAATTTCTGACTTAAATTCCTCAAATAATCCCTCAGGATTTAGCCCGACTGCTTCAGCATATTGTTTAATGAATGCACGGACGTAGAATTTGCCTGGCATTACAGAATAATTTCCTTCTTCAATACCAGCCAAATATCTTTTTTGGATTTTCGTTATTTGCTGTAAATCATCCAAACTTAAGCCTTTTTGTTCTCTCGCTTCTTTAAGTCTAGATCCTAATTCAGTCATTTTTTTCACCTACCAACTCTCAGATACCTATTCACATATTTGCGTTCATAATACTAGCATTTTTATCCTTCACAGTAAAGGTTTTACGATAATATTTACACAAAAATTAAAAATCAAAACCTGAAAAATTAGACTCAGAAAACTCTTGGTATTCCATATCATATGTAATTTCTTCTTCAGGTTCATTTCGAAGTTCAATAATGTAATCAAAATCCTTTAATGTATACTCGGTATTACGTACAAATATATCTGGATGCTCCACTAATTTAACTGCAGGAAGTCTCATGATCTCCCTAACTAACTGTAAATGTTTTTCAGTTGCGCGCTTTGTAGATACTATGCCATCGATGATAAAAAGATTATTGACGTTGTACTCATCATGAATTAACTCATTTCGCATTGTTTGCTTTAATAAAGTCGATGATACAAACAACCATTTTTTATGCGCACAAACACTTGCAGCTACAACTGATTCAGTTTTACCCACCCTTGGCATTCCCCGTATTCCTATCAGCTTATGCCCCTCCTGTTTAAAGAGCTCAGCCATGAAATCAACAAGAAGACCTAATTCATCGCGAGTAAACCGGAATGTTTTTTTATCATCTGCATCCCGCTGTATATATCTCCCATGTCTTACTGCAAGCTTATCACGAAGCTTTGGTTCTCTAAGCTTTGTAACGGTTATCGTATCCATTGTATGTAAGATTGATTCAAGTCTTTCAATTTGTTCACTACTATCACTTAATAAAAGCATTCCTCTTCTACGATCATCTACACCATTTATTGTGACAATATTTATCGAAAGCATTCCTAATAATGAAGATATATCCCCAAGTAGTCCTGGGCGATTTTTTGCAATTTCATATTCTAAATACCACTCTTTTTTCTCCAACATTCCCAGCCCCTCGCTTGGTGATTATCATTTTCCAATTGTGAAACTGTGCATCATTTTTATTATAAACTAATCAATTCACATTTTATAGAGGGGTAGAAAAATAATGGATAAACTAAATGAAAAAAGAGAGGAAAGTCCTCTCTCGTTTTAAACCACTGCCTAACCTATTGAACAAGCTTTACCATTACGTTGGCAATCGCTTGTTGCTCCTCTTCAGAAGCAACGTTCCAAAGGTCACGTAAAACTTTTTCTTGAGCATTTTTCGGCTCTACTTCACTAGCCAGGTAATCACCTAGTTGATGAGCCATATCATTGATCACATTTTGATCCATTCCTTCAGATTTAGCATGCTGCAAGCGATCACCTAAAAAATTTTTCCAATCCTCGAAATTGTCTAGTACTGACATAAGTGACCCTCCTTATAAGGTAATTACAATGTTAGTTTGTCGAATGTTAAATAATTTATTCGTAAAATAATCAAAGCACAAATAAAGTTAGCAATGCCAACCACCATTGACAGACAACACTTGACCCGTAATATAAGAAGCTTTATTTGAAAGTAGAAATGCAACCGCATTTGCAACCTCACTTGGCTCTCCAATTCTTCCCATCGGAATATCTTCACTAATGCCTTCGATATCTTCAGGAGTAAATTCCTTAAGCATGTTTGTATCAATTGCGCCGGGTGCAACAGCGTTAACTCTAATTCCACTAAGCGCAACTTCCTTTGCTAAAGCTTTTACAAATGAAATTTGACCACCCTTTACCATTGAATAAAGTACTTCACAGGAGGCTCCTGTGATTCCCCAAATCGAGGAGATAACGATAATATTTCCACTTTTTTTTGTGATCATGTTTGGAAGCAATGCTTTTGTTAACATATATGGTGTACTCACATGAAGTTGTACCATTTGTTCAACTGTCTTTTCATCAAAATCAGTCATAAGTCCAAACACACTCTTACCGGAATTATGGATAACTGCGTCAATTGGATGTTCAATTTGGTTAACTAATTGATTTACTCCGTTCGCAATGCTTAAATCTGCCTTAATCAGGAATGTTTCCACACCTTTAGAAGCTAACTCTTCTGCAATCGTTTTTATAGATTGTTCATTTTCATGGTAATGGAGGTATAACGAATAGCCCAGACTGGCAATTTCTTTAGCAATGGCACTTCCAATTCCTCCACTCGCCCCTGTCACTAATGCATATTTTTTCATTACTCATTTCCCCTTAAAAAAGCATCCTTCACAAAAGGATGCTTTTTTTCCATCAAAATGCGCCTTGGCGTATTTGTGCCCGATTTTCTTAGGCCAACACGAGGTGGGTCACAAAGACGTTGGATGTGGCGTTCTTAGTCTTTGATCCTACTCCTCGAAAAATTTCCCTTTGAAAAGTCGTGGCATCCGCCGTAGGCTTTAACTTTATTTAGCCAAGGTTAGTACCCTGCAATTATTATACTCATATTACGAATATCTCACCACTTAAAAAGATACGTAGCCTTCTGAAATAAACTTATCTATTTTTTAGGTATTACCTGGCACTCGGTCATTCGAACTTCATCAAAGAATTCATTTACCGTGTTTGTTATATCATCGACGGTTAGACTTTCCATCATGGGAACGACATCGAATAAATTCATTTCATTAAATGCATATCTTGTAAATTGATTTGCAATATAATCTGGTGAATTTAAAGAGCGTAAAAACGCACCAATCTTTTTCTTTTTGACACGTTCTAATTCTTCAGAAGTGATTCCTTGGTTTTTACTTGAAAGCATAATTTGTCTAATTTTTGATGATAATTCATCAGGGTTAGGTGTATCACCGCCAACGACCGCAAAACCAAACCCTTGTTCTTCCGTATAATCAAACGTAAACGTGTCATCGATTAAGCCCTCATCATATAATTCCTGATAGTACTTAGAGCTTTTTCCAAACAGCCAATCCAGAATAATCGTTAAAGACAATTCTTGTTTTAGCAATTGATCGCCCTTACGAGACGGATTTAAGGCTTTTACGCCCACCATACATTTTGAGGATTGAACATTCATTTTAAGAACTTTCTTCTTTTCATTTACTTCAATTGGTTCATCTTCAAAATGGCGTTTAATTTCTGGCTGATCCTTGTAATCTTTTTGTGCTTGGTTAGAACGAATTTGGTCCATTATTTTTTCCGGTTCAATGGGACCCACAACAAATAAAACCATATTACTCGGATGATAGAAGGTTTCATAGCATTCATAAAGCATATCTTTTGTTATTTTGGCAATGGAATCAATTGTTCCTGCAATGTCAATTCGTACTGGGTGGTTTTTATACATATTTTCAATGACACCAAAATATAGTCTCCAATCAGGATTGTCATCGTACATTGTAATTTCTTGCCCAATGATGCCCTTTTCTTTTTCTACTGTTTTTTCCGTAAAATAAGGACTTTGAACAAAGTCAATCAACGTCTTCAAATTCAATTCTACATTGGATGTAGATGAAAAAAGATAAGCAGTTCTAGTAAATGAAGTAAACGCATTGGCTGATGCACCTTGTTTACTAAAATCTTGGAAAACATCGCCATCCTCTTTTTCAAACAGCTTATGCTCTAAAAAATGAGCAATTCCATCTGGTACATGAACGAAATCATCCTTCCCTAATGGTATAAATTGATTATCCACAGAACCATAATTTGTCGTGAACGTAGCATAGGTTTTGTTAAATCCCTTTTTAGGAAGGATATAGACATTTAGTCCGTTATCAAGTTTTTCATGAAAAAGAACCTCTTGAAGTTGATCAAATGTGATTTTTTCCATTACTTGCCTCCCTCCAATCCAGTAAGGAAGTAGATGGTATCAAGTTCAATTTTTTTTGCCACATTGACTACTTCCTCCTTCGTTACAGCTTCTATTCCAGAAATCCAATCTTCAAGCTTCCTTGGTTTTGGGGAAACAACATTATGATACAGGACCTCTGCAATTCCTCGTGATGTATCAATGGTTTCAAGTAGTTGATTCCGGATTACAGCTTTTGTTTGAGTCATGATCTCATCTGTAAAATCACCATCGACCATCGCTTGCAATTGTTCCTTTATAATGGTTACTGCACGATCATAATTAGAAACATCGATTCCAGACATCACCATTAATAATCCCTTATGACTTTCTACCCTTGATGCTGCATAGTAGGCCAAGCTTTCTTTTTCACGTACATTAATAAATAATTTTGAATGCGAAAACCCACCAAATATCCCGTTGAATACCTGAAGAGCATCATAATCAGGATCACTATAGGTTGTATTTGTACGATATCCAATATTTAGCTTACCTTGTTTAACATCCTGTTTTTCAATCACTTCATTGACTTTTACGACCTGTTTTGTTTTCGTTTCTGTAAATGGCCGCTTGTTTCGATCAGCAAATACAAACGTGGATGAAACAACTTCCTTTACCTTTTCTGGTTCGATATTACCAATAATATATAAGTCAATCTCGTCTTCTTCGATTACTTTTTGATAATAATCGTATAAAGATTGTGCCGAAATAGTATCAATGTCTTCAATTCTTCCATTAACGTGAAGATGATATGGTTCATCTTTACACATTTCTTCAACTAAGCGTAGATTTGAATACCTCATTTTATCATCATTAACAGCTTGAATTCGTTGCTTAAGGCTACGTTTCTCTTTTTCAACGATCGTATTCTTAAAAGCTCCATTTTCAGTAATAGGAGAAAGTACCATCTCCTGTAACAATGCAATGGCTTTATCAAGAAGTGGTGTTTGATCTTTTAAAAATAATTCATTCGCAATTTCAACAAAAAATGTAATAATGTGATTTTCACCTTTTTTAGCTAAATCCACATATAACGCAGCTCCATATAATTCGTCTAGATAAGAGCGTAAACTAGTTGTTGAGGGATAGCTAGCTGTTTCACTTTGCAGGACGTATGGTAGCAATGCCCTCTGTGTTACGTATTCCTCCTGAAGCGGTGCTTTCATTCGTAATACAATCGTATTTGTTTTAAATTTATCTGTTTTTATCGTGTGAAGAGTCAAGCCACTTAATTTATGCTCAGTTTCATTAAGTAAAAACATGTAAACATAGCCTCCTTTTTTCGTCATAACTTAAAACCATATATGGCTATTTTTCAACCAAAACCGTTTAATTAGTCTTAAAATCACTATAACCTCAAATTAGCAATAATTTCAAGTTTTGACCCATAAATTTCCTATGAACAAAGTGCAAGTGCCTTGAAATAGAACATCGACTAACTACTGCCATGTCCTGTGGCAAACGTAGATGTCAGCACTAGGATGTCAGAAGGCGGTTTTGCCTTCCGAAGCGATTGCCTTATGACCTCGAGCGGCTAGGCGCTGGAGCTGGACTTGAATACAACTAACAAAATTTGTATACAATGAGATAAATTTTATAATTTCCTAGAACACAAAAAAGGAATGGCATTTAGCCATTCCTTTTAAAAATGATATTTATCGTTTCCCTGAATCAAAAGGTTCACCAGCAGCCTTAGGTGCTTGCGATGATTTAGAGAATATAACCAATGCAATTAAAGTGACCACATAAGGGAAAATTTTCAAGATAATTGGTGGAAAAACGGCAAGCTCAGGGATAACCTGTGAAACGTTGGCAACTGTACTTGCAAAACCAAAGAACAAGGTAGCGCCTAATATTCCCAGAGGCTTCCATTGTCCGAAGATTAATGACGCAAGAGCTAAGAATCCTAAGCCAGAAACGTTTCCAGTAAATTCACCCGCATATGTCACAATAATTAGAGCACCACCTAAACCTGAAAATGCGCCAGATAGTATGACTCCTAGGTAGCGTACTCGTTTTACATTAACTCCTGCGGCTTCTGCAGCTTGTGGATATTCACCACAAGAACGCAAACGAAGTCCTATTTTTGTTTTGTATAATACAAATGCACTTATTAACAAAACAACCAGGATAAACCACGTTGTTGGATATGTTTTTGTGAAAAACAGATCCCCGATAACAGGAATTGAAGCTAGTCCAGGAATATCAGTCGGTGTAAAACCACTTGTAATTCGGATATTTCCACTACCTGTAATATTTCTTGCTAAGAATACTGTTAATGCACCGGCTATCATATTGATGGCAGTACCACTAATAATTTGGTTAGCATTTAAGTTAATGCTAGCAAACGCATGTAATAATGAAAAGATAATCCCAACAACGGCTGCTGCAATCAAGCCAAGCCATAGAACTGCATTATGATTTGAAATTGTATCCTGAAGATAATAAATCGTTAGGGCACCAGCAAATGCACCAAAAATCATTAGCCCGTCTAAACCGATATTGACAACACCACTTCGTTCACTAAATAATCCTCCAAGTGCTGTAATAAGAAGGGGGATTGTAAATACGATTGCATATGGAAAAATCTGTTCAATGATTGACCACATATTACGCTTCCTCCTTTTTTACAGCTTTGCTTTTTGAATTATTTCGTCGTTTCATGAATTTATTTATTAAACGTTCAATCAAAATACTTGTTGCAGCAAAATATATAATGATTGCAATGATTGTATTTGCAAGTTCTGGTGGAATTTCTGTCATCGCATTCATAAATCCAGTTCCTGAATAAAGGATTCCAAAGAATACAGCTGCAAAGAATACTCCGATAGGATTGTTAGCTCCTAATAAAGCTACGGCAATTCCGTCAAAGCCTTGTGCTGGCAAAATTCCAATTTGCATGCTCGTCGCATTTCCTGTGTACATTGCAACACCAGCAAGACCTGCTAATCCACCAGAAATGAGCATGGATAATACAATATTTGAATTCACTCGCATACCTGCATACTCTGCAGCATCACGGTTAAACCCAACCGCTTTCAATTCAAAGCCTAAAGTTGTTTTATTAATGATAAAACCAACTATAATAACCGCAATAATACCTAGGAACAAACCAAGATTGATATAGGAGCCTTGGAACATTTCCGTTAAAAATGGCACACGTAATGTTGCTTCATCCGCTAACTTTCTTGATTCTGTTTCAAGAAACTCTCCCTTGAAATATCCAGGAACAACATAATATACAGTCCAATATGCAACCCAGTTCATCATGATTGTAGAAACAACCTCATGCACATTAAATCTTGCTTTAAGCAATCCTGGAATAAACGCCCAAAGAGCTCCTCCAAGAAAACCGAGTAATATCATAACGAGCAGGAGAATGGGTCTGGACCAGTCAAAAGTTAAACCAACAGCAGTCGCAACTAGACCACCAATTAGCATTTGACCAGAAGCTCCGATATTAAATAAACCTGTACGGAATGCAAAAGCAACCGATAAACCAGTAAAGATTAATGGTGATGCAGTCGCTAATGTATCCCCAATTCTAGAGATGTTTTTTAATCCTCCCTGGAACAAGTAACTATACCCTTCGAAGGGATTGCTTCCAATGAAAAGCATTAATATTCCACCAGCTATTAGACCTAAAAGCACTGCAATTAATGAAACAATTGTGGTTCTCATACACTTCTCTCCTTACCTACACCAGCCATCATGAGACCAACCTCATTTTCATTTGTTTCAGAGGCATTTACAATCCCAATAAGTTCACCGTTGTTAACTATGGCAATGCGATCAGATAGCTGCAATACTTCATCGAGTTCCAGAGAAATTAAAAGTACTGCCTTACCTTTGTCACGGTGCTCGACCAACCGTTTATGAATATATTCAATTGACCCAACATCGAGACCACGAGTTGGTTGAACCGCAACTAGCAAGTCAGGATCTAATTCGAGTTCACGTCCAATAATTGCTTTTTGTTGGTTACCACCGGATAAGGTTCTTGCTATGGAAACTTCCCCTTCTCCTGAACGCACATCAAAATTTTCTAAGATCTTTTTCGCATATTCTTTCATTGCAGAAACTTTTAGTAGGCCGTGCTTTGAAAATGGTGGTTTATTATAAACTTCAAGTACCATATTGGATTGGAGCGTGTAGTCCAATACAAGTCCACGTTTTTGTCTATCTTCAGGAATATGAGCAATCCCCTTATCAATTCTTTTACGAACCGATAGACTTGTGATATCCTCTCCATTTAATAGTATTTTACCCGACTCTGCCTTACGAAGACCTGTTATTGCTTCGACTAACTCAGATTGACCATTACCTTCAACGCCTGCAACTCCGACAATTTCTCCTTTGCGTACGGATATAGAAAAGTTTTTCAAACCTAAAACCTTTCTATTATTTTTTACGGAGAGAGAATCTATTTCTAAAACCACTTCACCTGGTTTACTTTCTTCTTTATCTACATTAAAGGAAACATGTCGACCTACCATCATTTCCGCTAAGTTTGCTTCACTTGTTTCTGCCACATTAACAGTACCAATATATTTGCCGCGACGAATTACCGTACAGCGGTCTGCGACAGCTTTAATTTCCTTTAATTTATGTGTAATGATGATGATGGATTTTCCTTCTTTAATCAGGTTACGCATAATTTTCATTAATTCATCTATCTCATTTGGTGTTAAAACAGCTGTTGGCTCATCGAATATTAGCACATCAGCTTCACGGAAAAGCATCTTCATAATCTCAACCCGCTGCTGCATTCCAACAGAAATGTCTTCTATTTTAGCATGAGGGTCTACATTTAGTCCGTAATATTTAGACAGTTCTTCAATCCGTTTCGCGGCACTATTAATATCTAGGACAACCCCATTCTTTATTGGTTCGCTACCTAAAATGATATTTTCAGTAACCGTAAAATTATCTACTAGTTTAAAGTGTTGATGCACCATTCCAATACCTAGACGGTTTGCCACATTAGGGTTGGAGATATGCACTTTTTCCCCATTTACTTTAATCATCCCTTGCTCAGGCTGATACATACCAAATAAAACACCCATAAGCGTGGACTTTCCTGCCCCATTTTCACCAAGCAGGGCATGTATCTCTCCCTTTTTTAAAGTAAGAGTGATATTATCATTTGCTACAATCCCAGGAAATTCCTTCCTAATATTCAGCATTTCTACAACATATTCCATAGTAGCACTCACCTTTTTCTAGACTCATATCCTTTTTTATTAGGAGTCCCCTATCCACATCTAAAAATGTAGAAAGATGTGTTACGTTCACCTTTTTAGGTTATATACAAAAGAGACGGATGAAAACCGTCTCTCTTTAAACTACACTTACTTGATTAAATCACCTTGTTCACCTGAGACTTTAATTTCACCTGATTTAACCTTTTCAAAGATTTCTTTCACTTGCTTAACTGTTTCCTCGCTTAAGTTAGGGTTTTCATCTGGAATACCTACACCATCATTTTTAACATCGTAGGTTAACGTTTCGCCACCAGGGAATTCTCCATTTAACTCTTTTTCAATTAGTTCTTGAGTTGCGTGAGCAAGTTTCTTCATTGCAGAAGTTAAAGTAACTGATTTTTCACCTTCATAAATTCCTTCAGAATATTGGTCTACGTCAACACCAACCATCCACACTTCTTCTCCTGCTTTGGCACGGTTTTTAGCTTCTGTAAAAGCACCTACACCAACACCACCAGCAGCAGCAAAGATTACGTTTACACCACGATCATACATTTGTGCAGCAATTTGTTGACCAGCAGCTGAGTTATCAAATGATCCTTGATATACTACGTTGTCAGCTTTAATTGTTAAATTTGTTCCTAAGTTTTCATTCGCATATGCTAGACCTTGTTGGAAGCCCCAGTTAAACTTTTGAACAGCTGGAATTTCCATACCACCGATAAATCCTGCTTCTCCTTCTTGTAACTCAAGTGCAGTAGCAACACCAGCTAAGAAACCGGATTCATGTTCAGCAAAAAATACAGCAACAGTGTTGTCAGCGACTGCAGGAACAAAGTCACCCTTATGTGGGTTACCGTCTAAAATAACAAATTTTGCGTCTTCGTATTTAGATTGTGCTTGGAAAATAGCGGTTTCAAATTTGAACCCAGGTGCTACAATAAATTTATAGCCTGCATCGTAAAGGTTACCCATTTCTTTTAGGTATTCTGCTTCAGTAGTACCAGCTGGCTTAAGATATTTTGTTTGAATGCCAAGCTCGTCTTCTGCAGCCAAGATTCCTTCCCAAGTACCTTGGTTAAAGGATTTATCGTCAATTGTACCAGCATCAGTAACCATACCTACTTTCAGGTCAGCACCTTTGCCATTTCCTTTACTTGTACCTTCGTCATCTGCGCTTCCACATGCTCCTAGTAATGTTCCAGCTGCAAGTAGAAATGCAAGACCAAAACCAGCTTTCTTTTTAAACATAATTTAACCCCCTAAAAAATTTTTAATAAAACAAAGCCTTACTTTAGAATATTTGTTAGTAACGGACTACTTATTCACCTCCTTAAAAAGTGCATTTTTATCACCTTTATAATACACGCTTTCTAACAACATGGAAGGAAAATTTGTCAGCTCTAAAATAATTTTGTGAAAATAATACAGGCTTATCATTTTCGTCGTAATGCATTTGTTTTAATAACAAAAGGGCTGTTTCCGGATCACAATTTAAAATAGGAGAAATGGTCTCATGGTACCCAATCGGTTCAATATGAGTCACAGCATATGTGATTTTTCTTCCTGCTTTTTTCTCTAATAAATCAAAGATAGATTCTTCATGTGAATAGCTAGAAGGTAAATTTTTACTAAGTATTTTATCAATACAATACACAACAGGCTCGTTGTTTGCCGTACGGACCCGTTCGATCACAGTTATTTCTTCATTTTCTAAACAACTAAATCCCTTAATATCGCCGTCAGTTGGTCCCTTCACTGTTTTTGACAAAAAGATGGTACCTGGTGACATTTCAGCTTGAATAATCATATCTGTAATACTACTAATCTGCTCAATTCCGGAATTAAAAAGAGGTTTTGCATTAACAAAGGTCCCAACGCCATGCCTTCTAATAATGACATTCTCTTCTTCAAGAATTCGTAATGCTTCTCTCAATGTTGCTCTGCTAACACCCAATTGTTTTGCTAGGAGAAATTCGGATGGTAGCTTTTCCTTTTCTTTGTAGACTCCGTTATCGATATCAAGTCTAATCTGATCTATCACTTGCAAATACAATGGTCGATTATCTAACTTGATAGTCATCTGCATTTCCCCCAGTTTATGTAAAGTCATCAGACCTCTGATGTTAGACCGATATTAATCCGAGATAACTATATCATTTTTTTTGAAAGAAATAAATAACAATTGCCAAATTTGTCGAAAAAAAAAGAAGAGCAATTGCCCTTCTTTGTTCAAAATTAACTTTCGAATTAACTTCCAACATCTTCATTTTTGGCTGTAACAAGGACTACTCTTGGTTTACTACCCTCATATGGACCTACAACACCTCTAAGTTCCATTGCATCGATCAGTCTAGCAGCTCTCGTATATCCAATTCTAAACCTTCTTTGAAGCATGGATACTGACGCTGTTTGCATTTCAATTACAAGTTGTACAGCATCGTCATATAATTCATCATCTACTTCCTCAGTCGTCTCAACTGTGTCTGTCGGAATCATCTCTTCTTGATACTGAGCCTTTTGTTGAGATATAACAAAATTAACCACCTCTTCTACCTCATCATCTGATAAGAACGCACCTTGTACGCGAACAGGTTTTGAGGCTCCAACAGGTAAAAATAACATATCTCCTCTTCCTAATAGTTTTTCTGCTCCACCCATATCTAAAATGGTTCTAGAATCGGTTGAGGAAGAAACACTAAAGGCAATACGCGAAGGTATATTGGCTTTAATAACCCCTGTGATTACGTCAACTGAAGGTCTTTGAGTTGCGATAATTAAGTGTATTCCGGCAGCACGAGCCATTTGCGCTAAACGTGTGATAGAATCCTCAACATCTGATGAGGCGACCATCATTAAATCAGCTAACTCATCTACGATCACAATAATGTATGGAAGAGTTGGTTGTTTTGCTTCTTCTTCCAAATTGTGACGTCGGATATATTCATTGTAGCCCTCAATATTTCGCGTATGGGTATGCGCAAATAACTCATATCTACGTTCCATTTCGTTTACGACTTTTTTAAGGGCTTGTGATGCCTTTTTGGGATCTGTCACAACTGGTGCTAGTAAATGTGGGATTCCGTTGTACACATTTAATTCAACCATTTTCGGATCAATCATCATCATCTTCACTTCATGTGGTTTAGCCCTCATAAGTACACTTGTAATAATGCCATTAATACATACACTTTTACCGCTACCTGTAGCACCTGCAACTAATAAGTGAGGCATTTTATTAAGTTCAGCAAATTTAGCCTCACCTGAGATATCACGTCCAAGCCCAATTAATAACTTAGAGTCTGAACGCTGTGGTTCAATATCCTCTAAGACCTCTCGTAGTGATACAACTGCAATTTCGGAATTGGGTACCTCGATTCCAACAGCTGATTTACCAGGGATTGGGGCTTCAATTCGAATGTCTTTGGCAGCTAATGCTAGTGCTAAGTCATCACTTAAATTAACGATTTTACTTACTTTTACACCAACATCAGGGTATACTTCATATTTTGTCACGGCCGGGCCGAGGTGAACCTTTGTCACCTTTGCTTTGACACCAAAGCTATGAAAAGTTTTTTCTAGCTTTCTAGCATTTTCATAAATATTTTCATGCTCTGCACTTTGATTTGTTTGTTTTGGCGGATGAAGAAGTTCAATTGGTGGTAATTCATAATCTACATTCTCCAACTCACCCTCAGTAAAGGTAATTGGCATTTTTTCATCATGGTCATCTTCATTTATATGATGTTTTTGCTCATGTTTTTCTTGATTAGTCTCGTGTTCTTTTGTATATGCCTTATCTGCAAAATTCGAGATAATCGGCTCGATCGGAATCTCGACAGGGTCTTCTTCGACCTGCTCATCTTGTGCAGCATGAACATCTTGTTTTTGTGTCTCTTTTTTCTTCTTTCGTTTTTCTCTTTTTGGCTGATTTTTTCGTTGCTGTGACCAATTTTTAATATCATCGACGAATGCAATCCATTGATTCTTAAAAAATGTAAAAACAGGACCAAACATTTTCGCAATGGTATCGTGGAGCGATTTACCGGTAACAAGCACACCACCAATCACAATTAAAAAGACGGAAATAATCTTCGTACCCGCTTCATCAAATAGAAAATACGAAGCAGCAAATAGGATGGAACCAATCATACCTCCGCCTAAATCAGTAGTGCTTGTATTGCCATTTACCACTGCCCAAAACATACTCCATGTATTTTTAATAACGCTTGGGTCAGTGAATTTACCCTCATTTGTTTGCAAATTAAATAATGGAATATGACTTAATAGGAGCAATGCGCAAATGATTAAATAGACTCCAATCAATTGCCTAGTAATCATTCTTGGCCATGTGCGGTTCCAAATGATATAAAGTGAAACGAGCAAAAGTCCAATTAATCCAAGAATGTCCCAATTGCCAAGGAAAAATCGAAATAAATAGACTAACGCCGTCCCTACTGTTCCAAGTCTAGCTAATCCAATACATGCTAGAGCTAGCAATAATAAGCCTAGCAATTCATATTTAAGTGTTTTTTTCCACTCATCTTTTCGCTTCGACTGTCTTCGTTTTCGTTTTGCCATACTACACCTACTCTACCTATCAATAAAGGAAAGCAGCCAAATTATGGCTGCCTATGTAATGAAAATCTACTTAAATTATAGCACAATCAAATGCGCCTTGGCGTATTTGCGCCCAAATTTTTTAGGCCCACACGAGGTGGGTCACAAAGACGTTGCCACAGGATGTGGCGTTCTTAGTCTTTGATCTTAAGCTCGAAAAGTTTCCTTTGAAAATCGCATGTCTCCGCCGGAGGCTTTAACTTTATTCAGTGGTGGTTAACCTCCAGTGAATAAAGTTATACCATTCTGTCTCAAAGTCTTATTTTCTGCCCTGGTGAATATCTTACATCCAGATAATGCTGAGGATCTGTGCTCATTACTCTCTCAATCGTGTATTCGCCGTTTTGAGCTTGACTTACAGCTAAAGAAACACCATGTAGATCGACATACTTTAATTGATTATCTTCTATATCAGTTTGTGGATAAATTAATTCCTGTGGCATCATCGTATATAAAATCATTGGATCATCTGCCCACTTTCGTCAGAAAGATTTCGCTCTTCAATTAACTCATTTAATTTCTTCAATGCCTGACCAATTCCACCAATCCCATCAATGAGCCCATATTCAACTGCATCCGAACCAATTACATTTGTCCCAATATCTCTTGTTAAATTGCCTTTTGAAAACATCAATTCCTTGAATTTCTCTTCTTTAATGTTTGAATGACTAATTACAAAATTGACAACACGCTCTTGCATTTTATCAAGATATTCAAACGTCTGTGGCACTCCTATAACGAGACCTGTCAGTCTAACCGGATGAATCGTCATTGTCGCCGTTTCCGCAACGTAGGAATAATCGCAAGCCACAGCAATTGGCACACCAATTGAATGCCCTCCTCCTAAAACGAGAGAAACAGTCGGCTTAGAGAGTGAGGCTAGCATTTCAGAAATGGCAAGTCCTGCTTCTACATCTCCTCCAACAGTATTTAAAATAACAAGTAAACCTTCGATTTTAGGATTTTGTTCAATGGCAACAATTTGAGGGATAACATGTTCATATTTTGTTGTCTTATTTTGCGGTGGCAGTTGAATATGACCCTCGATTTGACCGACAATTGTAAGGCAGTGGATTTTGCTGTCATTTGACAATTGAGGGACATTTGTTTGTCCTAATTGCTGTATCTTATCTACTAATGATGACCCCTTCGATTCATTTTTATCTTGATCCCCTTGTGGTTGTTCTTCATTTATGAATTGATTATTATTCATTGTAATCTCCTTTCAACCCATTTACCATTTAGTATAAACACATGACCCTATTTCATTCTGTAAATGGTTGAAAGAAAAAAAGTCAATCCAAATGATGATTGACTTTTTTCTATTTCTTATGAGTCTTGAAGTAAATTTGATAATTGAATACGTTCTTGCTCATTTAAAGGAACAAGGGGCAAACGAACCGATCCAACATCTAATCCTTTTATCTGAAGAGCTGTTTTTACAGGCACTGGATTTGGAGCTGTAAATAGTCCCTTCATGATTGGTAATAGCTTTTGATGGTAGTTAGCAGCTTCCGTTATATTACCAGTTAAAAATGCATTAACCATTTGTTGCATCTCATTGCCAATGACATGGGCAGCAACTGACACGACACCTTTTGCACCGATTGAAAGAGCTGGTAAAGTAATACCATCATCTCCACTATATACAGCAAAATCATCATCGGTATTTGCTATTATTTCAGTCATTGCCTCTAAGCTTCCGTTCGCTTCTTTTACCGCAACGATATTTGGAATCTTAGATAATTTAATAATCGTTTCAACTGACATATTAATAACCGATCTACCGGGGATATTGTATACCATAACAGGTAGATTTGTACTTTCAGCAATCGTTTTAAAGTGCTGATAAAGACCTTCCTGATTTGGCTTGTTATAATACGGTACGACTAGCATAATAGCGTCAACACCGGCTTCTTGTGCTTTTTTACTTAATTCCATTGATGCATACGTATTATTACTGCCTGTGCCAGCAATGACCGGAACCCGACCGTCAACTATTTTTACAACATGACGGAAAAGCGCCACTTTTTCCTCAGAAGATAATGTGGGAGATTCACCTGTTGTACCTGCTACAACTAGTGATTCTGTACCATTATTTAATAAATAATTAATTAACTGAGTTGTTTTTCCAAAATCGATGTTACCTTTATTATCAAATGGTGTCACCATCGCCGTTGAGATTCTTCCAAAATCAATCATGCTTTTACACCTACTCCCATCAATTATGCCTAGTGTATCAAATAAACAGTTAGGCTTGATCAAAAATTAAAAAACATATCTCTATTGAATAAGAAAGGGACACCTCACAACTGCAAGGCTCCCTACCTCTTCAATTTAATAGTCTACCACTTCTGCTCCAACAGGTCCATCGGATAAATGGAATGCCTTGTGTAAAGCATTAATCGCTTCCTTCATTTCAGTTTCTTTTACAAGAACCCAAATTGTGGACAGGCTATCTGCAGACTGTAGAATCTGGATTCCTTTTTCTGAAAGAGCCGTTACAATACGGGCAGTTACTCCAGGAACACCGCTCATACCCGCTCCGACTGTTGCTACCTTCGCACATTTCTCAGTCACTTGGGGCTCATATCCCATTTCCTTTAGTTTATTAACAGCACGGGCTGTCATTGCGCCTGCAACAGTATAAACAACTCCATTAGGCGTAATATTAAAGAAATCTACGCTAATCTTTTCATTTGCCATAGCCTTAAACACTTCTGTTTGAAGATTGTATTGGCCTTTTTTGGCTTGAACCTTTAATTGCGTAACATTTGTTACATGAGCAATACCCGTGATCAGTCTTTCTTTGACTTCAACGCCTTTGCGCTTTTCTATTGTTGTTACAAGTGTACCTGGTGCATCACTGTATGTTGAACGCACCCTTATTGGTACCTTTGCTTCCATCGCAATTTCAACAGCACGAGGGTGAATGACTTTCGCACCCTGGTATGCCATATTAACAATTTCGTTGTATGTGACGACAGATAAAGGCTTTGCATCCCCAACGATACGTGGATCAGCGGTCATGACACCTTCTACATCAGTAAAAATATCAATCCATTCTGCTTGTAGTGCAACACCAAGAGCCGCTGCAGAAGTATCACTTCCACCTCTACCTAAAGTCGTAATATCACCTAATTTAGAGATGCCTTGAAAGCCTGTGACTACAACCACGTCATGGTCTTCAAGCGTTTGAAGTAATCTATCACACTTCATTTCAGTAATGCGCGCATTTGTATGATCACTATTTGTACGGAAGCCCGCCTGGCCACCGTTTAAGGCAGCTGCAGAGATTCCGGATTGATTTAACATATTTGTAAAAACAACACTTGAAATAATTTCACCACAGGATACTAACATATCCATTTCCCTACTGCTTATCCTGGAGTTTTGATCCCCTACTAAGCTTAACAGTGTATCTGTAGCATATGGATCACCCATGCGTCCCATAGCAGATACAACAACTACTACTTTATATCCATCTGAAACAGCACTTGCAATATGATTTTTTGCTCTTTCACGAGATTCCTCATCTCGAACTGAGGTTCCGCCAAATTTTTGTACAACGATATTCATGAAACCACCTCATGTTTGGTTGAACGGATTATTTTGCAACTAAACCTAGCTTTAACAGACTGCCCGCAATTTGAACTGAGTTCCATGCAGCACCTTTTAATAGGTTGTCAGATACTACCCACATGTGGAATCCATTATCTTGGTCTAGGTCTTTTCTAATTCTTCCTACGAATACATCTTTTTTACCAACTGCATGAATTGGCATCGGGTATACTTGCTCAGCAGGATTATCCTCTAATACAACACCCGGTGAAGATGCTAATAAATCTTTTACATCCTGTGCAGAAACCCCATTTTGAGCTGTTTCAAAATAAACAGATTCAGAATGTCCAGTTTCAACCGGTAAACGAACGCAAGTTGCTGCTACAGGTAGTTCTGGTAAATGCATGATCTTCTTCGTTTCGTTAATCATTTTCATTTCTTCAAAAGTAAAGCCATTCTCTTCAAATTTATCAATTTGTGGAATTGCATTAAAGGCGATTTGATAATGTTTTTTGTCCCCTTTTACAGGTAATATCTGTGGAGTAAATTCATTTCCTTCAATGATATCCTTTGTCTGCTCTTTCATTTCTGAGATGGCAGCTACACCAGAACCTGAAACTGCTTGATAAGTTGAAACAATAACCTTTGATAAACCATAGGTTTTACGAATTGGCTCTAAGGCTACAACCATTTGAATGGTTGAACAGTTTGGATTTGCAATAATACCATTATGATTAAGGAGGTCATTTTCGTTAACCTCTGGAACAACAAGGGGCACATTTTCATCCATTCTAAATGCACTTGTGTTATCTACAACAATTGCACCACGTTTAACAGCTTCAGGAGCTAGCTCTTTCGAAACGCCACCACCTGCACTAAATAATGCAATATCAACACCTTCAAATTTTTCTGGTGTTGCAACCTCCACTGTTACTTCTTTACCCTTATACGTAATCTTTTTACCAGCAGAACGCTCTGATGATAATAAAGTTAGTTTTGTTAATGGAAAATTCGTTTCTTCAAGTGTTTTGATCATTTGCATTCCTACTGCACCTGTAGCACCTACAACTGCAACATGTAATTCCTTTTCTACTGTCATTTGATATTCCCCTTCCTAGAATTACTAGAACGTCTAATTTACGTTTAATGATTTATATTTTACCACATACAAGTACTAAAGGAGAGAAGAATTTTCATTCTTTCCCCTTTATTATGAATAATTTTATTATTTTTCATCGTCACGGTATCGTTCAACAAGTACCGGCTGTAACTGTTTTCCTTCAATTGCTGCTGCAACTGTATCCCTAAGCATACTCATACGAGCTACCATCGAATTAGGTTTCTTTGTCGGATCATCCTGCCCATATGGAATAAAATAAATATTTTTTGTGGCCATTAGTCTCATAAGATTGATACCATTTAAACCCAAAGCATCATTCGTTGAAATTCCTAAAACAACGGGACGTTGATTACGTAATGTTGCCTTCGCAGCCATCAAGACAGGAGAATCTGTTAAAGCATTGGCGAATTTACTCATTGAATTCCCTGTAAGCGGTGCAATGACCATGCAATCTAATGGCATTTTAGGACCTAATGGTTCTGCTTTTACTATTGAATCAATAACTTGATTACCTGTCGCTTTTTCAATTCTTTCAATCCACTCTGCGCCTTCTCCAAACCGGGTAGTTGTCGATTGAACAGTCCATGATACGACAGGAATTACATCAGCACCCTCATCGACAAGTCTAATAATTTCAGGCATTACAGCATCATACGTACAATGGGATCCCGTAACTCCAAATCCGATTCTTTTACCTTTTAATGAAGTCATATTATTCGTTCTCCTCTCTTTGTTGTAATAACTCAAGAAGTAGTTGAGATAACACATTCGCAACAATTTGCCCAGCAGTCTTTGGAGCGACAATACCTGGTAATCCTGGTGCTAATAATGCTTTAATTCCTCTCTTTTCTGCATATCTAAAATCAGTTCCCCCAGGTTTTGATGCTAAATCAACAATCAACGTGTGGGCTGGCATTTTTGAAATAACACTTGCGGTTACAATTAATTTTGGAACGGTATTAATACAAACATCGATATCCTTAACCTCTTCAGCTAGGTTAGAGAGATGAAAAGGTGTTAATCCCATTTCTGTAATTCTTGCAATATGCTCTGTTTTTCTGGCACCTACTTTTACATGTGCTCCTAATGCAGCAAAACTTCTTGCCACACTCATTCCTACCCTTCCTAGTCCAAGTACCGCAACGTTCGAATTATGAATCGTAATATCCGTATGTTGGATTACCATCATAATAGTACCTTCAACAGTAGGAATCGAATTATAGATTGCAACATCATCTCTTTCGAATAAACGTACTAATTTTCGATTAGTTGCATTCGTAATACCATCTAAATATGAGTTGCTTATCCCCGAAAAAACAACACAGTGTTCAGGTGTTTGTGATAGGATTTCTTCTGTTAAGACGACCGTTTCATTTGAAAAAATCGTTTCAACCTCACCTTCACTGTTTGTGCCAGATACTGGCAAAATAATCGCATCTATATCTGTAAAGTCGATTTCGTCTAATCGTTCCTTTGAAGCTCCTGTAAATCCATGATCTAATTGATCAAATCCAATTAAAGATAGCCTTGCATCTAATTCAATTAGTTTACGAATTATTTCTAACTGTCGTGCATCTCCACCAATGATTGCTACATGCATATCGGTTAACATACGCTTTATCACCTTCTTTTACCTAAAATGAAATCGAATGAAAGTGAGAATTGTTTAATGGCTCACATTAAGATACTTCGACTTCTGCTTTCTCTAATTTTTGAAAGATACCCCTCAAAGGCTTTTGATAAAATCACCATAACTTTATCTACTCCACCATACTATGAGGCATTGTTAAAATAGGTGAATGAACAAGATAAAATTTGCTCAGAATAACATTTTTTTCGAAGAATAGAAAAAACCCACGGAATACCGTGGGTTTAACTTATTCTCTATTCAATTTCCTCTGAATCCTTTTCTTCTGGAATATCAATGATAATCATATCTGTTCCGATTTTACGAATGTGTTGCCACGACACACGAACTTCATTGCCTTGCTTTTTGAAACCAAACCATTTTAATGAAGGAATAATAAGCGCCTTAATTTGACCTGTTCTTTCATCAATTTCTAAATCGGTTTGACCTAAAACACCTAGTCTTTCAGCACGTTTTACATCCACAATTTCTTTTCCACTTAATTCGCTTAACCTCAAAAGAGACCACCCCTTCAATGTCCTTTGTACATTCTATGGAGTAGTCCACTTTTTTAGAAGTAAATTCAGTTTGAAAGCTTAATTGGTAGATCATCAGAAGGACTAACCAACGCTAGTGAAAAATCATCGGTGAATATTTGAGTTGCCATTTCATTCACACTATTTTCATTGACAGCATTAATTTCGTCTATAATCTCATCGAGACTTTTATGTTTTTTCAATAATAATTCATTTTTTCCGTTACGGCTCATCCTGCTATTTGTACTTTCGAGGCTAAGCATGAGGCTGCCTTTCATTTGTTCCTTGCTATTCTTTAATTCTTTTTCAGTAATACCCTCTGCTTTCAGCTTTGCCAACGTATCCTGAATCGTTTCAAATAAGAGATTTAATTGATTGCTACCTGTCCCTCCGTAAATTGTCACCATCCCTGTGTCCTTATAAGAAGAGTGATAGGAGAAAACAGAATAAGCAAGGCCTCTTTGCTCACGAACTTCTTGGAATAATCGACTGCTCATGCTTCCTCCAAGAATATTATTTAACACAATTAAGTCATATACATCTTTATCACCGATTTGCAAGCCATTAAAGCCTAAGCAGAGATGGGCTTGTTCGGTTTCTTTTTTACGTGTGATTTTATTTGTATGGAAAGATGGCTTTTGTAACTCCTGATTTGTTTGGTTCCCTGAATAATTACCAAAATACGCTTCAACCTCAGAAATAAAGGCTTCATCAATATTCCCAGCAATGGATACGACCACTTTGTCCGGTGTATACATATCATTCATATATTGACGTAACTTATCTCCATTAAAGCTTTCCAACGTCTTTTCAGTGCCCAGTATCGGATAACCTAATGGATGATTCTCATAGCTTGCTTTACTTAATATGTCATGGACGATATCATCGGGTGTATCTTCGTACATTTTGATTTCTTCAAAGACTACATTTTTTTCTTTTTTCAATTCCTCTTCATCAAAAGTTGAATTAAAAAACATATCAGCTAGGACATCTAATGCATATTTTGCATGTTCATCTAACACCTTCGCATAGTAACAAGTATATTCCTTAGATGTGAACGCATTTACCTGTCCACCTATGCTATCAAAAGACTCTGCAATTTCTCTAGCAGACCTTGTTTTCGTTCCTTTGAAAAACATGTGCTCTAGAAAATGTGAAATCCCGTTGTTTTCCGGGTTTTCATAACGTGACCCTGTCCCAATCCAGACACCTATTGCAACTGATCGAACAGTTGGGATGTTTTCTAATACGATTCTTACACCATTTTGACAAGTATATTTTTTGATCAAGGCTGTATTCCTCCTGTTCTAAAAACAACGGATTACTTTTTCTTTAGTATTATACGTTCTTCGTTTAATAATGTAGAAACATTGTCGATTGCAAGATCTTTTTGTTTAATTGATAGAATTAATCTTTCAAGGCTTTGAGCAGTTGGTGATGTCGGATGCATTAAAACCATGGCTCCAGGATGAATTTTACCCATTACTCTTTGGACCAATACATGTGGTTGTGGAAGCTGCCAATCAATTGTATCCACACTCCACATAATTGTTTTCATACCAAGTTCATCAGCTATTGTAACAACTTCATCACGGTAACTTCCACTTGGAGGAGCAAATAGGGTCGGCTTTTTACCTGTTGCTGCCTCAATCACTTGATTTGTTTTGATTAATTGTTCCCTAACTAGATCGGATGACAATGTTTTCATATCTGGATGTGTATACGAATGATTTCCTACCTCATGACCAGCATCTACAATCATTTTTGCTAAATCCGGATTTTCCTTAACCCATCTACCTTCTAAGAAAAAAGTTGCCTTTACATTATGTTTTTTTAGGGTTTCAAGCATATCAGGAATATATTCATTCCCCCATGCTACATTGATTAAAAACGAAACGATCGGTTTATTCGGATTTCCACGATAAATCACGGATGTAGGTAAATCCTCTAAATGAATCTTCGGTGAAATCTGCTTATACACTAGCTTGTTTTCATCAAAAGTTCTATTTTTTTTCATCTTTTCATATGAAGCCTGAATATCCACCTCTAGGCCATTTAAGCCAGGAGTTGCTTTCCAAACAGGGTCTATTTTAGCATCTTCAGCCGGAATGCTATACTCAAACGCCCTTTTTTCAATTTCATTTAAAAGCTGATCACCTTTACTTACAGGGATTGCATCAGCAGTCTCTTTTAATCCTTGAACATAATTATTCGTATATGGATTATGTAATGAACCAATCGAAATCAATAAAATACATATAAAAACAAAAAATTGTATGTACTGTTTTTTCATAGCTATCCCCCTCTTTACTAGAAATTATGTAAAGGAGGGACAAGGTAGAACTCAAATCATAAATTTAAAGAAACTGTTTAAAAACCTAAAAAGCCCGGTTTACCAGGCTTTAGAATGGATTATTATTGTTGTTGTTCTTCTTTTTCCTTTTGTTCACGTAGAACGGCTTTTCTAGATAGGTTTACACGGCCTTGCTTATCAATTTCTGTTACTTTTACAAGGATTTCATCCCCAATAGAGACAACATCCTCAACTTTTCCAACTCGTTCTTCAGCAAGTTCAGAAATATGAACAAGTCCATCCTTACCACTAAAAATTTCAACAAAAGCACCGAATTTTTCAATACGTTTTACTTTACCAAGGTACATTTGGCCAACTTCTACCTCACGAACGATATCTTCGATGATTTTCTTAGCTTTTTGATTCATCGCTTCGTCGACAGAAGAGATAAAGATTGTTCCATCTTGTTCAATATCGATTTTAACGCCAGTTTCATCAATAATCTTATTGATTTGTTTACCACTTGGTCCAATAACATCACGGATCTTGTCTGGATTAATTGCCATTGTTAAAATCTTAGGTGCATATTTAGAAAGCTCAGTTCTAGGTGTTGTTAATGTTGCTAACATGGAATCAAGAATCTGCATACGACCTTTTTTCGCTTGCTGTAATGCTTCTTCAAGAATTTCACTAGAAAGACCTTCGATTTTAATATCCATTTGTAAGGCTGTAACACCTTTTGATGTCCCCGCAACCTTAAAGTCCATATCTCCTAAATGGTCTTCCATTCCTTGAATATCTGTTAGCACGGTATAATGCTCGCCTGATTTAACAAGTCCCATTGCAATACCAGCTACAGGAGCTTTTATCGGAACACCCGCGTCCATCATGGCAAGTGTACTTGCACAAATGCTTGCTTGTGAAGTAGAACCATTTGATTCTAAGACCTCAGAAACAAGACGGATTGTATATGGAAAATCCTTCTCAGAAGGAACAACTGGTTCTAAGGCACGTTCTCCTAATGCACCATGTCCAATTTCACGACGACCTGGACCTCTCATTGGACCAGTTTCACCTACACTGAATTGTGGGAAATTATAGTGATGCATAAATCGTTTTGTTTCTTCAATTCCTAATCCATCAAGGATTTGCACATCCCCTAATGCACCTAGTGTACAGATACTTAATGCCTGGGTTTGTCCACGTGTAAATAAACCTGAACCATGGGTACGAGCTAATACGCCAACCTCTGATGAAAGAGGGCGAATTTCATCGATTTGTCTTCCGTCCGGACGGACCTTTTCAACCGTAATTAAGCGTCGAACCTCTTCTTTTACAAGTTTATTTAGAATTTCCTTTACTTGTTTAATAGTAGCTTCTTCAGCTTCTTGTTCCTGGTATTCAGCAACAATTGCTGCTTTTACTTCATTAATTGCAGCTTCTCTAGCATGCTTTTCAGCAACTTGTACCGCTTTATTGATGTCCTCTTCTGCTTTTGCTCGAATTTGAGATTCTAGCTCTGCATCAAGCTCATAAAGAGGAATTTCCATTTTTTCTTTACCGATTTCAGCAACGATTTTTTCTTGGAATGCGATTAAACGCTTGATTTCCTCATGTCCAAACATAATTGCTTCAAGCATCACTTCTTCAGGAACCTCATCAGCACCAGCTTCAACCATGTTAATCGCATCTTTTGTACCAGCAACAACTAAATGGATATCGCTTTTTTCTTGGTCTGCTACTGAAGGGTTAATGATAAATTGATTGTCAACTCGACCAACCGTTACACCAGCAATTGGACCTTCAAATGGAATATCTGAAACAGATAGTGCCAATGATGAACCGAACATTGCAGCCATTTCAGAAGAGCAGTCCTGATCTACGCTCATGACAATGCTTATTACTTGTACTTCATTTCTGAATCCATCAGCAAATAAAGGTCGTATTGGACGGTCTATTAAACGACTTGCAAGAATTGCTTTTTCACTTGGTCTACCCTCACGTTTAATAAATCCTCCAGGGATTTTTCCAACTGCATATAATCGTTCTTCATAGTTTACAGTAAGTGGAAAGAAATCTAATGGTTTTGGCTCTTTTGATGCGGTTGCTGTACTTAAGACAGCTGTTTCTCCATAGCGAACTAATGCAGCTCCGTTAGCTTGTTTCGCTAATTGACCAATTTCTACGGTCAGTTGTCTGCCAGCCCAGTCCATGGAAAAAACTTGCTTTCCTTGTTCCATATAATAGTACCCCTCTCTAAATCACATTCAAATGTATATTATGTATTGATAGTATGAACTAATTTATTCGAACATATCAATACTCGTTCAATATGTAAAGTGAAATTTGTTCAAATTTGCTAGAATGGAAAGGAAAAAAATCCCTCCATTTTTAACCTAATAAAAAAGCGGGAATGCTCCCGCTTTTTCGTAGATTATCGACGTAGTCCAAGCTTGTTGATTAATTCACGGTAACGAGTTACGTCTTTATTACGAAGATATGTTAATAAATTACGACGTTTACCAACCATCTTTAATAGACCACGACGTGAATGATGATCTTTCTTGTGTGTACGTAAATGATCATTTAACTTATTGATTTGCTCAGTTAGGACAGCGATTTGAACTTCTGGTGAACCAGTATCATTCTCGTGAGTTTTGTACTCGCTGATAATTTCATTCTTACGCTCTTGTGTGATAGCCATCCTATTCACCTCCTATAATAGTATCCCCGATTACCTAGCAGACGTTGGTGATTCGATCTGCCACGCAATGGTTCTTTTTCATACTTAAATAGAATACATCTTTTTATGATAAAAAGCAAGTATGTTCGTCTATTTTCTCAAAATACTGCTTTGCTTGTTCCTTATCTCGTCCAATTTGCTTGATTAATTCATCGATGGACGAAAACTTTTTCTCAGAACGGATTCTTTTATGCCATTCAACAATAACTTCTTTTTTATAAATGTCTTCATTAAAATCAAACAGATGGACTTCAATCGAAGGTACAGTCTCGTTTTCATGAAAGGTAGGTTTAACACCAAGGTTACAAACACCATGATGCCATGTTGAACCAATCTTTAAACGAACTGCATAGACTCCCATTTTAGGAATAATATAATCCTCACTCGTTTTTACATTAGCTGTTGGAAAGCCAATCGTTCTTCCGCGTTTCTCCCCATCAACTACGATCCCTTTTACTGTATAGAATCTACCTAAAAGCGGTGCAAGTTGATCCACTTCTCCTTTTTGGATCAAACCTCGGATAACAGTCGAACTCACCTTTTCATTCTTAAACGTAAATTTCTCAACAGTAGTTTGAGTAAATCGTCCATTTGAAAGTTCAGGAAGAGTGTCCATCGTTCCTTTTCCAAATCGTCCAAACGTAAAATCAAATCCCGCGACAACATGTTTCACATTCAGACCAATGATATATTGATCCACAAATTGTTGTGGTGATAAACTTGCAAACTCAGATGAGAAATTCACAATGTATAAATAATCAATATCCATCTCTTCAAATAACTCTTGTTTATGATGTAATGGCGTTATATATTCAACATTTGTAACATCTTTTTTAAGGACAACGGATGGATGGGGATCGAAGGTCATGACAGAGCACGCAATTCCTTGTGTCTCTGCTTCCTTCTTTGCCGTTTCAACAACCTTTTGATGTCCAAGATGAACACCATCAAAATATCCCAAAGCTAAAACAGTTGGTGGTAAATCTGTTTGATTAAAAGAATGTGGGTGTGTGATATGAATCGTTTTCACTTCTATTTCACCTTTTCTACTTCTAAATCAAATACGCCTAGGCGTATTTGCGCTCGATTTTTAGGCCCACAGGAAGTGGGTCATAAAGACGTTGCCACAGGAAGTGGCGTACTTAGTCTTTGATCTTACTGCTCGAAAAATTTCCATTTAAAAATTGTGGCATCCGCCGGAGGCATTAACTTTATTCAGACAGGGTTTGAAATCAAACCAGATTTTTAAATGATATTTGGATGTGTTCCACTACCTAAATAGGAGTATTCTGCTGAATAAAGTTAACTATTTTAACTCTTGGTTATTAACTAATACCTTAATAGGTTTTATCAATTGAGTTTTTTCTGGATGTCTTTGATATATTGCTAGGATTTCTCCATTATGTAGGATAGCAATAGGCTCCCCGGTTGAAATCTCATTTAACTCTTTTGGAACCGGAAAAACAGACCCATTTTTTACTTTCTCTGCTACTTTATCATTAATTAAAATTTTGCGCAAATGGGAAACGGCGTCTTCAATTGTTAGAAGATGTTCTCCAATTGTTTCATTCTGAACATGCTGTTCTAATTCTTCTAGTGTCATACATTGATTAAGAGTAAAATCACCAGAAGAAGTCCTTTTTAAATCAGACATATGTGATGGATATCCTAGTTTTTCACCCATTTGAACAGCTAAGGTTCGAACATAAGTGCCCTTACTGCATGTTACACGGAAACGAAAGGAGACAGTTCCTTCCTTTTGAACGATATCACTGAGTAGCTCTAAGTGATGGATGGTTATTTTACGAGAAGGTCTTTCAATTACCAATCCTTGTCTAGCGTACTCATAAAGGCGTTTTCCATTTACTTTAACCGCAGAATACATAGGTGGTGTTTGAATGATTTCACCTGTTAATGAATGAAGTACGTCTAGGACTTCATCTTTTGTAATTGGTCGGTCCACTTTTTTTTCTTCGACGATCTCACCAGATGCATCTTCTGTCGTCGTTGAAATCCCTATGGTCGCTTCCCCTTCATAGGTTTTATTTGCCGCTGTGACATATTCAACGATTTTCGTTGCTCTTCCTAGACAAATAGGCAGTACTCCTGAAACATCAGGGTCTAGCGTACCAGTATGACCTACCTTTTTCATTTTTACTAACTTTCGCACTTTAAAAACACAATCATGGGAAGTCATCCCTTTTGGTTTATTGAGAAGTAAAATTCCATCCACTAAGAGCCACACTCCCCTATCCTTTTTTTAAATATACTTTCGTTCATTACTATCTAAAATCAACTGAAAAAAAGGGATAGACTTTATAAAAAAGCCTATCCTCTCCCTTATTCTCGGTTTGATTCTTGATTTGATTGCTTATTTATTTCATGAAGGATCGATTCAATTCGATTCCCATAATCAATTGATTCGTCAAATTCAAATAGAATCTCAGGTGTTTTCCGTAAGCGAATACGCTGACCGATTTCTGACCGGATAAAGCCTTTCGCTTTCGCGAGACCTTTTAACGTATTCTGCCTTTGTTCTTCATCACCTAGAACCGAAATAAAAACTTTCGCTTGCTGTAGGTCTCCAGTAACTTGGACGTCGGTTACTGTAACAAATCCAATTCTAGGATCCTTAATCTTCCGTCCAATGATGTCACTTAATTCCTTTTTCATTTGTTCTCCAACACGATTAGGTCGTAAACTCATCTAGCTTTCACCTCTTATAACCACTCAAAGTCGGTTATTGTTCGATCTAATTCTGGGAAAGAATCAATAAACTTCAGGGCATTGTTTAATTCGAGTTCAGAATGCTTGCGACTAGAAGATACAGTGACAATTGCAAGCTTAGTGCGTTGCCATGTATCTTGATAGTCTACCTCCGCAACTGAAACATTAAACTTTTGTTTGAGTCGAGTTATGACACTCTGCAATACTGCTCGTTTTGCTTTTAAAGAGTTTGCATCATAAATGACACATTCGCACTCCACATAGCCGATCAATGACGATCAACTTCTTCCATCACGAATGCTTCAATGATGTCTCCTTCTTTAATATCGTTATATTTCGTAATTGTTATACCACACTCGTAACCTTGCGCAACTTCCTTTACATCATCCTTGAAGCGTTTCAATGTATCGATTTCACCTTCAAAGATAACAACACCATTACGGATTAGGCGCACTCCACTATCGCGTGTGATTTTACCATCGGTAACATAAGAACCAGCAATTGTACCGATCTTAGATACTTTAAAGGTAGTACGAACTTCTGCTTGACCGATTACTTTCTCTTCAAATTCAGGGTCAAGCATACCCTTCATTGCAGATTCAATTTCTTCGATTGCTTTATAGATAATACGGTGAAGACGGATATCAACTTCCTCTGCTTCAGCAGTGCGCTTTGCATTCACATCTGGTCGTACATTAAATCCGATTACAATCGCATTTGATGCAGATGCGAGGGTAATATCTGATTCATTAATTGCCCCGACACCAGTATGAATAATCTTAACTTTAACACCTTCTACATCAATTTTTTGGAGAGATGCTGCCAAAGCTTCTACAGAACCTTGAACATCGGCTTTAACAATAAGATTGATTTCCTTCATTTCACCTTGTTTGATATGTTCAAATAAATCTTCAAGGCTTACTTTTACTTTATCGCCACGTTGCTCAACTAATTGCTTTTGCGCTCTAGCTTCCCCAACCTGACGTGCTTTCTTTTCATCCTCAAAGACTACAAACTGATCACCAGCTTGTGGCACATCATTTAATCCTGTAACTTCAACTGGAGTTGAAGGTCCTGCTTCCTTAACGCGGCGACCAATATCATTAACCATTGCACGAACACGACCAAATGTGTTTCCAACAACAATTGGGTCACCAATGCGTAATGTTCCGTTTTGAACTAATAGTGTCGCAACTGAACCTCTTCCTTTGTCAAGCTTGGCTTCAATTACTGTACCTGTAGCTCTTCTCTTTGGATTGGCCTTATATTCTTCGACCTCACTAACGAGAAGAATCATTTCAAGCAGGTTGTCGATGCCTTCTCCTGTTAACGCAGAAATTGGTACGAATATGGTTTCTCCGCCCCAAGCCTCTGGAATTAGACCATGCTCTGTTAATTCCTGCATAACGCGATCTGGATTTGCTGTCGGCTTATCCATTTTATTCACTGCTACGATGATTGGTACCTCAGCAGCCTTAGCATGGTTAATTGCTTCAACTGTTTGAGGCATTACACCATCATCTGCTGCAACAACTAATACTGTGATATCTGTGATTTGAGCACCTCTTGCACGCATAGTTGTAAACGCAGCATGTCCCGGAGTATCCAAGAAAGTAATTTTCTTACCATTAACAACTACTTGATAGGCACCAATATGTTGCGTAATACCACCAGCTTCGCCAGCTGTTACTTTGGTATTTCGGATTGAATCAAGGGTAGTTGTTTTACCGTGGTCAACATGTCCCATGATTGTTACGATAGAAGGTCTTTCAATTAGATCTTCATTTTTATCTTCTTCAACATATTGTTCGAATTCTGTAACATCAAAGACAATTTCCTCTTCTACCGCTACACCATAATCGGATGCAATTAATTCGATTGAATCTTTATCAAGATCTTGGTTAATTGTAGCCATAACACCTAACATGAAGAGCTTCTTAATAATTTCTGAAGGTTCTTTGCCAAGTTTTTTAGCTAATTCTCCAACCGTTAATGAACCAACAAACGTGATTTTTTCAGGCAATTTCTTTTCTGGCTTTGGCTGAACTGGTTGGTGATTGTTATTTGAACGATGATTGCCTTTTTGTTTATTCTTATTTCTCTTATTATCCTTTGGTTGAAATGCCTTTTTCTGACCTTGGTTCTCCGTTTTTTTACCATCACGATTTTTAGGAGGTACAGGCTTTTTCTTCGTTTCGTTTTTTTCAACCACTGCTTCATCGTCATTAGCAGGCGATACTGGTTTACTATTATTCGTTTGTTCCTTTGCAGGCTTAACCTGTTCTGACTTCTTTCCAAATGATTGATCTAGTTTTTTCAAAATATCTCCCTCGATTGTTGCCATATGATTTTTAACCTCAATGTCCATCTCTTTAAGCTTCGTAATAACTTCTTTGCTTGAGATATTTTGTTTTTTTGCATATTCGTATACACGCATTCTACTCATATGTTCACCCCCAAATATGTTAATCGAGCAAGTGACTCATCTTTTTTGCAAACCCACTTTCTGTTATCGCGACAACCACTCTGGCATCTTTGCCAATCGCATGACCCAATGTATAACGGTCGCTAACAGTACGAAGTTGAACCTGATAATACGTGCTTTTATCCGTAATTTTCTTTGTAGTGTTTGCTGACGCATCTTCAGATAATAGAACTAATTTTGCGTTTCCATTGCGAATTTCCTTCACAACAAGTTCTTCACCTGAAATGACTTTTCTCGCTCGATTGGCAAGACCCAATAACGACATCCATTCCTTGTTTTCCATCGATAAAGGCTACTCCTTATCTACCAACTGAAGTAATTCTTCATAAATAGAATCATCAATCGTAGCTTTCAGTTGACTTGCAAGAATGTTCTTTTTCTTTGCTAGTAAAATACATTCTTTATCTTTACTGAGGTACGCACCACGTCCCGACTTTTTTCCGGTCAGGTCAATTGTAACTTCGCCTTCTTTGGATCGTACAATTCTTACAAGTTCCTTTTTCGGCTTCATTTCACCACTAGCTATGCATTTACGTAATGGTATTTTTTTATTACCTACCAATTTCTTTCACCTCACTCGATTTCTTCAGATTGCAAATCGAATGCTTCAACCTCTAGTTCATCTTCATCATTTTCTTCAAATAAACCAAAGCCGTCTCTAGGATATATTCCCGCTTGCTCCGCCTCTGTTTGACTCTTAATATCAATTTTCCATCCTGTTAATTTTGCCGCTAAACGTGCATTTTGCCCACGTTTTCCAATTGCTAATGATAATTGATAGTCAGGAACAACAACAGTTGTTGCTTTTTCTTCTTCATTAACAATGACATCAAGCACTTTTGATGGACTTAAGGCATTCGCCACAAAAACAACTGGATCATCGGACCATTTGACAATGTCTATTTTTTCACCTTTTAATTCATTCACAATTGCTTGAACACGCTGCCCCTTAGGACCAACACATGAGCCAACTGGGTCTACCTCAGAATTATCAGAGTGAACAGATATCTTTGAACGATCACCCGCTTCTCTCGCAACCGACTTAATTTCAACTGTTCCATCATAGATTTCAGGAACTTCGATTTCAAAAAGGCGTTTTAATAATCCAGGATGTGTTCTAGAAACAAAGATTTGTGGTCCTTTTGTAGTTCTTTCAACCTTTGTTATGTAGACTTTAATTCGGTCATGTGGCTTATAATGTTCATTTGGCATTTGTTCGTTTACCGGTAGCAATGCTTCGATTTTTCCTAAGCTAACATAGATAAACTTTGAATCTAAACGCTGAACAATTCCCGTCATGATATCTTCTTCACGGTCAATAAACTCGGAATAGATGACTCCTCTTTCTGCTTCACGAACACGTTGAGTTACAACCTGCTTTGCAGTTTGAGCAGCAATTCTACCAAAGTCTTTTGGTGTTACTTCGATTTCCACAACGTCTTCTACTTGGTAATTTGGATTAATAGTTCTAGCTTCTTCTAAGGAAATCTCTAATCGTGGGTCAAACACTTCATCTACTACATCTTTTCTAGCAAACACACGCATTGAACCGTTTGCTAAGTTTAAATCTACTCTTACATTTTGAGCCTGATTAAAATTCCGCTTGTATGCAGAAATAAGTGCTGCCTCAATTGCTTCAATAATTACATCTTTACTAATGCCTTTTTCTTTCTCGAGCAATGTTAAGGCATCTAACAATTCACTACTCATTTGTCTTCTAATCCCCCTTATGAATTCTAACTATTAATGAAAAGTAACAGCAAGTCTTGCATTTGCAATTTTTTCATACGGAATTTCTACAGATTTTTTGCGTGTTTTGACCATAATGTTGATTATCATTATACTTCCATCAAAGGATGCAAGCTCTCCTTCAAAGACCTTTTCGCCATCGATTGGTTCATATGTCTTCACATACACCAGTTTTCCAATTGCCTTTTCGAAGTCGCTCATTTTTTTCAACGGGCGTTCAGCACCTGGACTTGAAACCTCGAGAAAATAGTTATAAGGAATCGGATCAATTTCATCAAGCTTTTCGCTTAACTTTTCACTAACTGTTCCACAATCTTCTATATCAACGCCCTTTTCAGAGTCGATGAAGACCCGAAGAAACCAGTCTTTTCCTTCCTTTACATACTCAACATCTACAAGTTCCATCTGTAATTCAGTTAATATAGGTATCACTAATTCTTCCACTATTTGTGTTACCTTTTTACTCATGTTTTTCCTCCTAAGCTGAAAAGGAATTTTCGTTTTTGTTCTTTAGTATTTCCTAAGTAGTGTAAAAACACCCTGCTATAGTAGCAGGGAGGCAGTTGGAAAATATAGAGAAGTTCCATCTTTAGAAAAAGTTGTTACACAATTTAGCCTCAGCCAAAGAATAAAGAGTGGGAAGCCCCACTCTTTCATCAGTAATTATACATAGCATTTCCATAAAAACTATAACATAATCGCTGTTTATATGCAAATAAATTTAAAAGCGCTAGTGCCTTGCTTAGCCCCGACAAGCACAAGACAGGCCGGCTAGAAGGTTGCCCTTTAACCTTCTCGACGGAATGGCTTGTGACCTCGAGGGGCTAGGCGCTGGAGCTAGATATCGATAATAACTAGAACAAGGATAATTGATTTTGTTCTGGCATATCTTCTAGGCAACCATGGTTCTCAAGGTATTCCATGATTGTCTTCGATACTTTACCACGCTTTTGTAAATCTTCTTTTGATAAAAATTCACCTTGTTCTCTTGCTTTTACAATATTAATAGCAGCGTTGGTACCAAGTCCAGGAATCGAATTGAACGGAGGAATTAAAGCATCCCCGTCGATGATAAATTCTGTTGCACTAGAGCGATACAAATCAATCTTATTAAAGGCAAATCCACGCTCACACATTTCAAGTGCTAACTCAAGAACTGTAAGTAGGTTCTTTTCTTTAGGTGAAGCATCAAGCCCTTTTGCATTGATTTCTTCCATACGCGCCCGAATTGTACTGGAACCCCGTACCATTGCCTCGACATCGAAATCGTCCGCACGAACAGTGAAGTATGCTGCATAATAGAGTAATGGCAAATGAACCTTAAAATATGCAATCCTTACTGCCATTAGTACATAAGCGGCAGCATGGGCTTTTGGGAACATATATTTTATTTTCAAACAAGAATCGATATACCAATCTGGGACATCATTTTTCTTCATTTCTTCGATAAATTCATCGGTTAGTCCCTTCCCTTTACGGACGGATTCCATGATTTTAAATGCCATCGAAGGATCTAATCCTTTATAGATCAGATATACCATTATATCGTCACGACAACCAATAACTTCACTAAGCGTACAAATATTGTTTTGGATAAGCTCCTGTGCGTTTCCTAGCCAAACATCTGTACCATGTGATAGACCTGAAATCTGTACGAGTTCAGAGAAAGTAGTCGGCTTTGTATCCTCAAGCATTTGGCGTACAAATCTTGTACCGAATTCTGGAATCCCGAGGGTACCCGTTTTACACATGATCTGCTCTTCGGTTACACCAAGAGATTCTGTCCCACTGAAAATTTTCATAACCTCAGGGTCATCTGTTGGAATCGTTTTTGGATCAATCCCACTTAAATCCTGGAGCATCCGAATAACTGTCGGATCATCGTGCCCAAGAATATCCAGTTTTAACACATTGTCATGGATAGAATGGAAATCGAAATGGGTTGTTCGCCATTCAGAATTAATATCATCGGCAGGAAATTGAATTGGTGAAAAATCATAAATATCCATGTAGTCTGGTACAACGATAATACCACCAGGGTGCTGTCCAGTTGTTCGTTTAACACCGGTACAACCCGCAACTAACCGATCTGTTTCTGCACCGCGCATCGTTAAGTTATGATCATTCGCATACCCTTTTACATACCCATAGGCTGTTTTTTCAGCAACGGTACCAATGGTTCCAGCACGATATACATACTCCTCACCAAATAGCACCTTTGTATAGTTATGAGCACGTGGCTGGTATTCACCAGAGAAGTTTAAGTCGATATCCGGTACCTTGTCTCCTTTGAATCCTAAAAACGTTTCGAAAGGAATATCATGACCGTCTTTTTTATAATTAGCCCCGCAATTTGGGCATTCCTTATCCGGTAGGTCAAAACCAGAACCGACTGAACCATCGTTAAAGAACTCTAAATGCTTACAATCCGGACATACATAATGTGGAGGTAATGGATTAACCTCTGTAATCTCTGTCATCGTAGCGACTAACGATGAACCAACCGAACCACGAGAACCTACTAGATACCCATCATCCAGTGATTTTTTCACAAGTTTATGGGAGATCAAGTAAATAACTGCGAATCCATGCCCAATGATACTTTTAAGTTCTTTTTCCAATCGCTTTTCTACGATTTCAGGTAATTCTTCACCATAGATACTTCTTGCCATGCTATAGCTCATATCCCTAATTTCATCTTCCGCACCTTCGATTTTAGGTGTATATAGATCATCTTTTATCGGCTTCACGTCACCAACCATGTCTGCGACTTTTTGTGTATTTGTCACGACAATTTCCTTCGCTTTCTCTTTATCAAGAAAAGAGAAACAGTCTAACATTTCGTTCGTTGTCCGGAAATGGACCTCAGGTAGCGAGTGTCGATTTAACGGATTGGCTCCACCCTGAGACCGTACTAAAATTTTTCGGTAGATATGATCCTCTGGGTTAAGATAATGCACATTCCCAGTTGCAACTACCGGTACATTCAGCTTTTCACCAAGGCTGACAATATTCTTTAAGATATCCTTAAGTTCCCGCTCATTTTGAATCAAATCTAATTCTAATAAATGTTTATAGTTTGATGGTGGCTGAACCTCAAGATAATCATAAAATTGAGCAATAGACTCTACTTCCTCAGGTGACTTCTGCATCATGCCTTCAAATACTTCCCCTTTATCACAAGCAGATCCTACTAAAATACCTTCTCGATATTTTTGTAATTGTGATCTTGGAATACGAGGTACACGATAATAATAATGAATATGTGATAACGAAATTAATTTAAATAAATTCTTAAGACCTACATCATTTTGGGCTAACAATGTCGCATGATATGGTCTAGAACGTTGGTAGGATTTACCTTGACCCATGTAATCATTTAATTGATCATGGTACATAATTTCTTTTTCAGCCGCATCTTTTAACAATTTTACTGCTAAAAATCCTGTTGCCTCCGCATCGTATATCGCACGGTGATGCTGGGTTAATTCAATATCAAACTTTTTACACAATGTATTTAAACGGTGGTTTTTTAAATCCGGATATAAAAATCTAGCAAGCTCTAGTGTGTCAATGACAGGATTGGTTGCTTGCTCAAGACCCGCTTTTTTATAACCTACATTCAGGAACCCCATATCAAAGCTTGCATTATGAGCTACTAATATCGCATCCCCAGTCCATTCCTTGAATTTTACTAAGACTTCACTAACTTCAGGCGCTGAACTCACCATGTCATCTGTGATTCCAGTAAGATCAATTGTCGTTGCACTTAAGCGATGATGTGGGTTAGCAAATGATTCGAATCGGTCTATGATTTCACCATTTTTTACTTTAACAGCGGCCAACTCAATAATCGTGTTATAAACTGCAGATAAACCTGTTGTTTCAACGTCAAAAACGACATACGTATCTTCTTCTAAATTACGATGTTGTGAATTATATGCAATTGGGACACCATCATCGACTAAATTAGCTTCCACACCATAAATCATCTTTATCCCATTTTTCTTAGCAGCGGAATATGCTTCTGGGAATGATTGAGCACCAGCATGGTCAGTTAATGCAATAGCAGTGTGACCCCATTTTTTAGCTTGTCCAACTAATTGGCTAATTGAAGTGACAGCATCCATCTGACTCATAGGTGTGTGCAAGTGAAGCTCGACACGTTTTTCTCCTTCAGGAGCAGTGTCTTTTCTTTCATTCATAGGCTGGATTTCATTAATATCATTAGCAATCATAACTAAGTCTCTAACAAAAGTATCATTCTGAATACTTCCTCGTACTCGAACCCACATACCTTTTTTAATTGATTGTAATAGTTGAACATCTTCTTTATCGCGTGAGAATACTTTTACTAAAATCGAATCCGTATAATCGGTAATTTTGAAGGTTAGAAGTGTTCTGCCACTGCGTAACTCCCTTGTCTCTGCAAAGAAGATATAGCCTTGAACCGCGATTCTCCGCTCCTCGTCAAGGATTGAACTAATTTCTTTAAAGTCTTCATCCTCTTTAATTGTATAACCAATCGTAATCGGTCCAGTAACGGCGTTAGCTTGTTCTTTATCCTTTTCTTTCTTCTGCATGTCAGCAACGGCTAACAATGCTCTTTCTTGGTCTTCTTGTTGTTTTTTCTCTAAAAACTGTTCATACTCCTTATTCGATAACTCTACCTCTGTTTCAAGCGTGAACATGGGAAAACCATAGGATTGATATACATTTCCTATCAATTGACCGTATTTTTTCTTAATCGCAATAGATTCAGTATCATTTCTTGTTTTGATATGAAGTTTAAGACCCTGTTGGGTAGGTAGTTGATTATGCAATAACGATAAAATTGGTGGTGCGATTCCATCTAATTCTTGTAAACATAGTGGCCAATAGGCCTGGACCATTTCTTCAGTCACGTGCTGAGACCCGACATGTAAAGAGAAGGTCACAGATGCGATATGGGCGAATTTTGTTTGTAATTGTGTAGAAAAAATTCTCATGACATCGGCAGGTATCACATTTTCAAAAGAAAATACAAAATGCCATGCTTTGTTTTCTTTGTCAATCATCAGTTTTACAATACCTGCATTTTCAAAGTGTGTAACCAATGCATCGTCAGTTAACTCAAGTTGTTGCAGTAATACTTTAAAACGCTCTTTTTGCTGTGGCGATAATTCCATCCTCGTTCCCCCTCTTCAGACAGAATAATGAAGGTACCTCAAATTATCGAGGTACCCTCTTCTTTTCTATTATTTATTTTACTACATATTTCTTAATTGTCTCGATAAGATTTTCAATATTTATTTCCAATGTTTCCCCTGTCTTACGAACTTTTACCTCGACGATGCCTTCACTAGCACGTTTTCCGACAGTGAGTCGTAGTGGCAGTCCGATTAAATCTGAATCTGCAAATTTTACACCAGGTCGTTCAATACGATCATCGAATAAAACGTCATAGCCGCTTTCCTGTAGGGCAACATATAAAGATTCAGAGAGAGCTTTTTGTTCTTCATTCTTTATATTTACAGGAATTAAGTGAAGATCATATGGTGCTAAATTCTCAGGCCAAATTAGACCATTTTCATCATTTGATTGCTCTGCAACAGCAGAAAGAGTTCTAGATACACCGATACCATAGCAGCCCATGATCATTGGCTGTGATCTTCCATTTTCATCGAGGAAGGTTGCACCCATCGCTTCACTATAACGTGTACCAAGTTTAAAGATATGACCAACTTCGATACCTTCTGCAAAGACAATCGTACCTTGCCCATCAGGTGATGGATCCCCTTCTTGAATAAAACGAAGGTCCGCAAATTGAATTCCTGCAAAATCACGGTCTGGGTTCACATTTATAAAATGATAGTTCTCTTCGTTTGCACCACAAACACCATTAACAACTGATGCCACTGCATGGTCCGCAATTACAGTGATTTCCTTTGTTACATTAATTGGTCCTAAAGAACCAACTGTACAGCCCATAATCCGTTCAGTATCTTCAGTACTTGCTAATTCGACAGTTGTAGCTTCTAACAGGTTTTTCACTTTTATATCATTTACTTCATGGTCACCACGAGCTAACACAAGAACAAATTTTTCGTCCACCTCAAAAAGAAGTGATTTAATACATTTATCCTTTGAAACGTCAAGGAAAGCAGCCACATCATCAATTGTTTTCTTCCCAATTGTTTCTACTTTTTCTAGCTCTTTTGCTGGCTCATCGCTTTTGGGATATTCCATGACAACTGGTGCCATTTCAATATTTGCCGCAAATGAAGAAGTATCAGAATACGCAATTGTGTCCTCTCCAACTTTCGATAGAACCATGAATTCGTGGGTATCTTTACCACCCATTGCACCAGAGTCTGCAATAACGGCACGGAAGTTAAGTCCACAACGTGCAAAAACATTTGAATAGGCGGTATACATTTTTTCATATACATCATCTAGGCTTTCTTGATCAGCATGGAATGAATATGCATCCTTCATAATGAATTCTCGACCACGTAGGAGCCCGAAACGAGGTCTTTTTTCATCACGGAATTTTGTTTGAATTTGATAAAGTGTAATCGGTAGTCTTTTATATGATTTAATTTCATCACGAACAAGACTAGTAATGACTTCTTCATGTGTTGGACCTAATACGAAATCACGCTGATGGCGATCATGAAGACGCATGAGTTCCGGACCGTACGAATACCAGCGTCCAGATTCCTGCCAGAGCTCTGCAGCTGTTAAAGCTGGCATAAGGAGTTCCGCAGCACCCGCACGCTCCATTTCTTCACGGACAATGGTTTCGATTTTTTGTAAAACTCGTCTTGCTAATGGAAGATAACTATAAACCCCACTTGCATTTTGTCTAATAAAACCTGCACGAATTAGAAGCTTGTGACTTTTGATTTCGGCATCAGCTGGTACTTCTCGTAGTGTAGGTATAAGCGTCATACTTTGTTTCATATCTTGCACCTCGTTTTATTGAACTTCAATTTATAAAAAGAATCGTTGAATATCATTCCAGGTAACAACCAACATTAGAAGCATTAGTAAGGCAAATCCAATAAAATGAACCATACCTTCTTTTTGCTTATCAATTGGTTTTCCACGTACAGCTTCCAACGCAAAGAATACTAATCGTCCACCATCAAGAGCTGGCAGTGGTAAAAGGTTCACAATTCCTAAGTTAATGCTAAGGATAGCAGCCCATTTCATTACATAGAAGATTCCAGATTGAACAACTGTATCGGTCGAAACATATATTCCAACTGGCCCAGATAACATGTCAATCGAAAATTGACCTGTAATAAGCTTTCCTAGGCCTAGTAAAATTTCCTTTGTCCACATAAAGGTTTCCAAGACACCATATTTCAAGGATGGCAAAACGGATTTCTCAACTGGACCATAAACACCTATGACCCCAATTGTTTCATTCTCAAGCTGCTGAGCTTTAGGGGTTACGGAAATTTCATGAAGGCTACCGTTACGTTCGACCACAAAGCCGATTTCTTCTTCGGGATGAGAGCGAATGATATTTACAATATCATTCCAGGTTGATACTTGTTCATTATCAATCTCGCGAACAAGATCACCTTCATGGAGCCCAGCTCGAAGTGCTGCTCCATCTTCAGTTAATTTTCCAAGGATTGGTTTATCAACCGGAGTTCCTTGTAGTAAGCCGATTACAATTAAAATAATAAAAGCTAGTACAAAATTCATTGCGGGACCAGCAGCAATTGCCAATGTACGTTGCATTAATGTTTTAGAAGCAAATTGGCGATTATAAGGAGCGATTTGCGTTTCTTGTCCATCCATGACAAAAAAAGCAGTCTCACTAACCTCAAATCTTTTTAGAACCTCATCTTCTCCATCTTCATATCCAGTAATAAATAAGTGATGCTCTAAGTCAGCTTCCTCAACCTCAATTACCTTTAAATCAGGATATTTATCCTTATTATTTAAAACAATTTTATCGACTTTCCCATCTTTATTTAATAACAACCCGATGTTATGACCTGGTTTAATTTCAACCATTTCTGGGTCTTCGCCAGCCATTCTAACATATCCGCCAATCGGAAGGAGACGAATGGTATAAAGTGTTTCATTTTTTCTAAAGGTAAATACCTTTGGTCCCATCCCAATTGCAAATTCACGACAAAGAATACCGGCTCGCTTAGCTAATACGAGATGTCCCCACTCATGAAAAAATACAAGTGCACCAAATATAATGATAAAGGCTATCACAGTCTCCACATATTTAACCACCTTTTGTTAGATTAAGCCAAAAGCGCTAAGCGTACCCGCTAATGGGCTAAAAGCACAAGACGAAAGCTGACGGAAGGCACTTTTTTCCTTCAGAAGCTATTGACTTATGACCTCGAGCCGATGGCGCCTGAAGCTAGACGTATACAACTATTTCCTATCTACCAAGTCACGAACAAATACTCGTGTTTGTTGATCTACTTGTTGGATGATATCCAAACTTGGATTTTGGATGGTATCGTGTTTTTCCAATGCTTCTTCTATGATTTCCTCAATTTCTAAGAATGAGATTTTACCATTTAAAAATCCTGACACCGCCTCTTCATTTGCAGCATTTAATACAGTTGGAAGAGTCCCACCTGTTTTACCCGCATGAAAAGCAAATCCAAGGCATCTAAATCTGTCAAAATCCGGCTTTGAAAAATGTAGTTTTCCTATTTCCCAAAGTCGTAATCTCTCCTTAGATGCAGGCATTGGATAACGATCTGGATATGAAAAGGCATATTGAATGGGAACCCTCATATCTGGTGTTCCAAGTTGTGCGATAACACTGCTATCATGAAACTCAACCATGGAATGAATAATGCTTTCTTTATGAAGAAGAACATCAATTTGTTCATATGGAAGATTAAACAGCCAATGAGCTTCAATCACTTCTAATCCTTTGTTCATCATGGTTGCTGAATCAATTGTAATTTTAGCACCCATTGACCAGTTCGGGTGATTAAGTGCATCTTCAATCGTAACATCCTTAAGCTCATCACGAGTTCGATCACGGAAACTACCCCCTGAAGCAGTCAAAATGAGTTTCTCCACATTCTTTTCATTTTCACCCTGTAGGCATTGAAAGATAGCAGAGTGCTCACTATCTACTGGTAATATGTCTACGCCATGTCTCTTTACGGCATCCATAACAAGGTGCCCTGCAGTAACGAGAGTTTCCTTGTTGGCAAGCGCAATTGTTTTTTTGGCTTCAATTGCTTTTAAAGTTGGTAATAATCCTACGCTCCCAACTACAGCATTGAGTAAGATTGTTGCTTCATCGTATGTTGCAACCTCAATTAAACCTTCATCACCATATACAAACTGAATATCACTAGAAAACTCACTTTTCAATAATTCACATGTTTCTTTTGTTTTTACAGAAACAAGTTTCGGTGAAAACTTATGTATAATTTCACGCCCTAAGGTCACATTACCCCCTAAAGACATAGCAACAAGCTTTAACTTTTCCGGATGCTGCTCGATCACATCCAATGTTTGTTGCCCAATGGAGCCCGTAGCCCCTAATAAACTAATTTTCTTCACAAACTCACTCCCAATACAAAACCACTACTGAATAATAGCACTTAAGAAATATAGAATCGGTAGAATGAAAATCATGCTATCAAAACGGTCTAAGATTCCGCCATGACCTGGTAGCAATGTCCCCGAATCTTTCACATTATAATGTCTCTTTAACGCGGATTCTACTAAATCCCCTATTTGTCCAAAAACAGACACAAACAAAGTCACAATTATAAGTGATAAGAAGGAATCAAATAAATCTGTGATTAAGTTAAATACAAACGCAAAAACGATAGCCGTAACAATTCCACCTAAAAAGCCCTCAATTGTCTTATTTGGGCTAATTTCTGGCCAGAGTTTCTTGTTACCCAGCTTTCTCCCAACAAAATAAGCCCCAGAATCAGTAGTCCAAATAACAACGAATGCATAAAATATATATGCTAATCCCATCGCTCTTATTTCAATCATATAATAAAAACCAAAACCTATATAGAGTGCTGCAAGGATAACTAGTCCAGCATCGTCAAAATTGAAACTATTTTTAGATATTACCGTATACGTTAAGATCAATAAAACGATCAGAAGGACTATTTCGATTTTCGTAAATTGAAGAGTTGTAAATAAATCATTATATTGATTTGGGATTAAAATAACCCATAACAATATGATAGAAATTAAGCCTGGGATAGATGCAATTTTAATTTGCTTCATCCGTAAAAGCTCAAAAATAGCTATAGCACCCATTAAATAAACTAAAATGGTAAACGGGATGCCTCCAATAATCACAATCGGTAGAAAGATTGCTGCTGCAATTATTGCGGTAATAATTCTTTGTTTCATCGTATCATTCCTTTTTCAAATGCGATTGGGTCTTATACTCCCCCAAATCGCCGACCTCTCTTTTGATATGCGTGGATGGCCTCTAATAAATGCTGCTCTTTAAAATCAGGCCATAACACATCTGTAAACCAAAATTCAGTATATGCAAGCTGCCAGAGCATAAAATTACTTAATCGTATTTCCCCACTAGTACGGATTAATAAATCCGGATCTTGTAATCCAGCACTCATTAAATATTGGTCAAATACATTCTCGTCTATTTTTTTATGTAGGTTTCCCTCTTGATAGTCCAAAAGAATGTGATTTACAGCATCTAAAATTTCTGCACGACCACCATAATTAAGTGCGAAGTTTAATACTAAGCCGGTATTGTGCTTCGTATCATTTACAGCTTTATCTACCGCTTTTTGAGTATGCGCAGGAATTGCTTCTTTATTCCCCATAATACGAACCTGAACGTTTTCCTCAATCAACTCAGGTAGAAAGGTTCCCAAAAATTCTTGGGGAAGTCTTAATAAATAATTAACCTCATCCTCTGGACGCTTCCAGTTCTCTGTTGAAAACGCGTAAACTGTTAAAGTCTTTACTCCAAGTCTGCTGGCAAGCTTGGTCACTCTTTTAACTACTTTCATTCCTTCATGGTGACCAGCAGTTCGGGGCAATGAACGTTTTTTGGCCCATCTCCCGTTACCATCCATTATAATCGCTATGTGATTAGGAATTGACCCTTTTACTATTTCTTCTTCTGAAATAGAAACTGGCTTTTTTTTCGTTTTCTTAAATTTTTCAAACATTCACAAGTCCTCCAACACCCGAATCAAATACGCCTTGGTGTTTTTGCACCCAGACCAGTTTCATTTTACCATTTTTGTATCGGTCAAGGTAACTAATTAGTAGTCAGTATTAACAAAAAAACCCCCTGTAAACGTTAGAGGGTCTTTTTACAATATATTGTACATTGAAATGGATTAGACTTCCATGATTTCTTTTTCTTTTTCTTTTGCAATGGAGTCAATCTTATTAATAGATTCGTCCGTGATTTTTTGAACATCATCTGTTAGGGTGCGTAATTCGTCTTCAGTAATTTCGCCATTTTTCTCAAGCTTTTTCAATTCATCGTTCCCATCACGACGAACGTTACGAACGGCAACTTTAGATTCTTCCGCATATTTCTTAACAAGCTTCACCAACTCACGACGTCTTTCCTCTGTAAGTGGTGGGATTGAAATACGAATAATAGACCCATCATTAGTTGGATTTAAGCCTAGATCAGCCTTTTGAATCGCTTTTTCCATATCCCCTAAAACAGACTTGTCATATGGTTGGATAACAAGCATTCTAGCTTCCGGTACATTGATAGATGCAAGCTGATTTAAAGGCGTTGGTGCACCATAGTAATCAACTGAAACCTTATCAAGGATCGCTGGGTTCGCTCTACCAGCTCTAACAGTTGCTAGTTCACGAGACAATGCTTGGACTGCTTTAGACATTTTATCTTTCACTTGATTTAATGTGTTATTTGCCATAAAGTTATTTCCCCCTTACAATTGTTCCGATATTTTCTCCTTGAACGGCACGTTTAATATTGCCTTCTTCCATAATTGAAAAAACAATTAACGGAATATCATTGTCCATGCAAAGTGAAGATGCAGTGGAATCCATGACAGCTAATCCTTCTTTTATAACATCGAGATAGGATAATGTGTCATATTTAACAGCTGTTTTATCTTTTGATGGATCTGCATTATAGACACCGTCTACATTGTTTTTAGCCATTAAGATAACCTCTGCTTCGATTTCAGCAGCACGTAGAGCGGCAGTTGTATCTGTTGAGAAATAAGGATTTCCTGTACCTGCTGCAAAAATAACAACTCGTTTCTTTTCAAGATGACGAATTGCCTTTCTTCTTATGTATGGCTCAGCGACTTGACGCATTTCAATAGATGTTTGGACGCGAGTTTGAATCCCTTGATTCTCTAGGCTATCTTGTAAAGCTAAGGAATTCATTACAGTTGCAAGCATTCCCATATAGTCAGCATTTGCACGGTCCATCCCCATCTCACTGCCAATCTTACCTCTCCAAATATTTCCGCCACCGACAACTACAGCAACTTCGACGCCAAGTTCAGCAACTTCCTTCACTTGTTTTGCTACAGACTGGATTACAGATGGATTTATGCCAAATCCCTGCTCACCCGCTAATGCTTCTCCACTTAATTTTAACACTACACGTTTATATTTGGCACCACTCATCGAATAAAAAACCTCCATCTTTTAAGAAAAGTACAAGGCGCCCGCCTATCGGCGACGAGCATAAGACGAGCGCTTCTGAAGGTGCGTTTTACCTTCAGAAGCGATTGACTTAGACCAGAGAGCCGATGGCGCCTTGTGCTAGACACAAAAAAAGTACTAGCACCTTTTAATGGCGCAATACTAAACATTTCAAAAAGAGGGAACACATAACGTGTTCCCTGTTTTCTTTTTACTTCTTCACTTGGCTCATTACTTCTTCAGCAAAGTTATCTTGACGTTTCTCGATTCCTTCACCAACTTCGTAACGAACAAAGCTCTTCACTGTAGCACCTTTAGATTCAACAAACTTACGAACTTTTTGATCTGGGTCTTTAACGAAGCTTTGGTCAAGAAGACAGATATCTTCGAAGAACTTACCAAGACGTCCTTCAACCATTTTCGCTACGATATTTTCTGGTTTACCTTCGTTTAATGCTTGTTGTGTTAACACTTCACGCTCATGTTCAACTTCTTCAGAAGAAACTTGATCGCGTGATACATATTTAGGATTTACAGCTGCTACGTGCATTGCTACATCCTTTGCAACATCAGCGTCTGTAGTACCACCTAAAACAGCTAGAACGCCAATACGTCCACCCATGTGAAGGTAAGCACCAAATACATCACCGTCTTCTTTTGTAGCAACTTCGAAACGACGAAGTGAAAGCTTTTCTCCGATTTTTGCGATTGCTGCATTAATATATTCAGAAACAGTTGAACCGTTGTCCATCTTTTGTTCTAATGCTTCTTCAACATTAGCTGGCTTTTTCGCTAAAAGATGAGCACCTAATTCTTTTACTAACGTTTGGAAACCTTCGTTTTTTGCAACGAAATCAGTTTCAGAGTTTACTTCTAAAATAACTGCTTCATTACCTGAAACTTCAATAGAAGTTAAACCTTCAGCAGCGATACGGTCACCTTTTTTCGCAGCTTTTGCAATACCTTTTTCACGAAGGTAGTCAATTGCTTTGTCCATATCACCATCAGTTTCTGTAAGAGCCTTTTTACAGTCCATCATACCTGCTCCAGTTTTTTCACGGAGCTCTTTTACCATTTGTGCAGTAACTGCCATTATGTTTTCCTCCTTATTTGCCACTATGTACTTGAACGAATTTAAATTCTTTAGACATTCTGTTTCTATTATGACTTAAAAACGGCAAAAATATATAGTTCTTAAAAAAGGTGATAAAAGGCATAACCCTCTTATCACCTTTCGCTCATTAAGCAGATGTTTCTTCACCTTGTTTAGCTTCTAGGATAGCGTCTGCCATTTTTCCTGTTAAAAGCTTAACCGCGCGAATTGCATCATCGTTTGCAGGGATTACATAATCAATTTCATCTGGATCACAGTTTGTATCAACGATACCTACGATTGGGATGTTTAATTTATGAGCTTCTGCAACCGCAATGCGCTCTTTACGAGGGTCGATGATGAATAATGCATCTGGTAATTGCTTCATATCTTTAATTCCGCCTAAGAATTTTTCAAGACGTTCTAACTCTTTTTTAAGTTGAACAACTTCTTTCTTAGGTAACACATCAAAAGTACCGTCTTCTTGCATTTTTTCAATGTCTTTAAGACGTTTGATACGCTTTTGAATTGTTTCAAAGTTTGTTAAAGTACCACCTAACCAACGTTGGTTAACAAAGTACATTCCAGAACGCTCAGCTTCTTCTTTAACAGAATCTTGAGCTTGCTTTTTTGTACCAACAAAAAGCATTGTTCCACCGTTGCCTGCTAATTCCTTAACGAAATTATAAGCTTCTTCAACCTTCTTAACAGTTTTTTGAAGGTCAATGATATAGATTCCGTTACGCTCTGTAAAGATGTAACGCTTCATTTTTGGGTTCCAACGGCGAGTTTGGTGACCGAAGTGAACACCAGCTTCAAGCAATTGCTTCATAGAAATTACTGACATGGATAAATCCTCCTAATGGTTTTTTTTCCTCCGTTCATATCATCTTTAAGCAAAACTGTATGAACAGCACCAATGCTTAAATCTATGAACGTGTGTGATAACACCAAAAATTAATATAACACAATCAAAATCCGTGGGTCAAGAAAAATTAGTGGTTTTGACGAAATTTGTGTAAAAGTTCGATTTCAGTCTTCCCCTTATGTAGTTTTTTTGCAATCTCTTCATAAGAAAGACCTAGGTTAATAAGATGTTCGATGTCTCTAACAATGTTGTCTTTATTATTATCATCTTTTTCTTGTGTATCTTGTTTTTTTTCATTTTCTAAAATAGTAACCTGTTCCACGTCCTCCTTATTTGAAAATGAAGGTAGAAGGTCATGAAGGTCATCCGTGGTCAATTCCGGCTCTCTAATATGGATTGATTTCTTATCGTTTTCTTCTGCTTGTTCATGTTTCATATCTTTGATTCTATTTAAAAAAACTTCATTTTCTTCTTTAATTTCCATCACATATGATGTGATCACACTTTCAAATTCCTTGAGTAAGCGTTCCTGTTTCATTTCAACATCTTTTAGTTGCGTTATCTTAAGGTATAAAAGAATGATTAAAAAAAAGGCAACTGCAAGTAACGCAAAGCTAAGAATAAATAATATGGTTGTCATTCAGTTCCCTCTATCCTACAATATCAATAAAATTTCCCTTGTATGGATGTTGCTCTTTCTCTTCTTGCTCAGTATGTTTTGTTTTATCTGAAGGCTGTTTTGAAAAAGCGTTTGATGATGCATCCTTATGTATGTGTGCGTTTTCAGATTTGTTGTTTTCGTTGACTTTTGTTCGGTTTCTTTTCTCCATTTTCTCATTTTCCGCAGTGATGTGGTCTTGCATATGCTGTCCACGGTTTATTACTTGTTCCTGGATTTTTCCTGCATCTTGAATTCTTGGAATCGCAACTTGTAATTCAACTAATTTTAGACTCAATGATGATCACTTCTTCCAATTTTTATTTTTCAGAATAGATGTCTATTGAAATCTCTTTATTAACTAGTTGCGCTTTTACATGGTGAAAGAGTTGGTTTATGATTCTTTTATATTTACCAAATTGGATATAGACATTCGGATACAGATTACCGGCAGCTATTATATATGTAGATTCTTTCTTCTGTTTTGAAGAAAGTTCTACAAATTCTAATTCAAGTAACGCTAGTTTTTTTGTTAGCTCCGTTTGTGTGAGTTTGTCTCTCTTGAGAAGTAAAACTTCATCCTCTGTTAAATTGGATGTCCTTTTGTATTTTTCCGATAATTTCTGCAGTATTAGTAAAACTTTTTGAAGTTGGGCTTTTGTTACGTCGATTTCTGTACGAATCCTTTTTTCTTCTTCACTATAACGTTCAGTTGCTCCAATTTGTATCTCAGTTTTTGTATGTAAAGCGTTTCCGATGTCCTTCGCCGCTACATGATTCCCTGCTGATATTAGACCTCCAATGATACTCCCAGTTATGGCATGAACATTTTCTTTCGCAAAACAGACACTATGTAAAATTGAACCTGTTGTTTCGATATTTTTTCCTGCATATACTTGACATTGATTCAAATAGGCTGCAATAATATCCCCCTGGGCACGAATCGATGCTTTGGCAAATCCAACTATCCCGCCAGATATAAAAATGGACCCTCCAGCCTCTAATTGTGCGCCTTCAACAATGCCATATATAGAGATGTCACCACCAGCTTTTACTACATAATCGCTAGGCACATCCCCTCTAATTGTTACATTCCCAACGAAGTCAATATTTCCGGTTTTTAGATTTAAATCTCCATCTACTTCAAAAACAGGGAGAACGTTGATCTTTTTATCAGTTAGGCTAATTTGTCCGTCTATTGAGGCATAAAGCTTTCCATTTGTCTCCACAATGTTTTTACCAACCATGGGTGGATTTGGTTTTCCATTTGCGGCTGCAATGGGATGTCCTAATACATTTCTTCCTGGAATCCCGGGCTTACTTGGATAAATGGTAGCAACTAACTGTCCCGCTCTAACGGACGGTATTTGCCTTACATTTCGAAAATTTAATACCTCGTTCGTTTGAATATCGTGTTTGTTTTCGACAATTTCAAGCTTTAAAAAACCATCTTCATCTTTTTTAGGAGCCTCGCCCTCTGCAATTAATAAGGGGAAAAACATGTCATTCATATTCGAAATCATATTCGAAATGACATCTCGTTTTATTCCAAACGAAATCCCATGTTTAGACAGTAAAGAATAGACGTCAGACTCTTCAATTTGAAGAGGTGTAGAATCTCTAATGACATTTACATGTACAGTTAATTTATCCTTGGATACTAATAATTCTAATTCTGACACAATCCTCCCGCCTTTTTGATGTCCTATTTTTAATGGATGTGTTTTTGTAAGATATCCCTTAGTTTAAAGAGGGCCTTTGAGTGAATTTGTGATATTCTTGATGTCGATAACCCCATAACCTGTCCAATTTCAGTTAATGTAAGCTCTTCTTTATAAAATAAACTTATAATCAACTGCTCTTTTTCATTTAACTGTTGGATAACATTCATTAATTGATCGAGTATTTCTTTTTTAACAACATGTTCTTCTGGTGTTAAGGTCCCATGATCCTTTATCGTAAAGGCTGATTTTTCACTACCCTCATCATCATGTTGATGATCGTCCATGGAAAGTACATTTGCAAAGAAGCCTTCATTCATTGTTTGATAAACATCTTCTTCACTCATCTCGACCTCAGCAGCGATTTCTGGAATTGTTACATTCCGCATCAGCTTTTGTTCTAGCTTTTCGATAGCAGCCTCGACCTTTTTTGCTTTTTCTCTTGAACTCCTAGGTAACCAATCTTCCTTTCTGAGCCCATCTAATATGGCTCCTCGAATTCGAAAGGAAGCATATGTATCAAATTTTAAGTCACGAGAAGGATCGAATTTTTCCAGAGCATCATATAACCCAATCATTCCAAGACTTTTTAAATCATCTTTATTCACACTTTTCGGTAGTGTAACTGAGATTCGCTGTACATGGTATGAGACGAGCGGCATGTATTTTCTAACAAGCGCATCCCCTGCATTTGGGTCTCGTGAGTCGGTCCATTTCTGCCAATATTCCCCTTGATCAGTTGATGATAAACTGGACATTCTACTCCTCCTTTTCGTTCATTTTAGAAACTTTATTTTAACCTACTTAAATTTCCTTAATCCCTTTGTTGACTGTGCGGATTTTTAAAATGGTAGTCACTGGATCAAATTCAATCGTTCGACCATTGCTCCCTCCAACATCTGATGCCACAAGACTGATATTTAAGCGCTTTAGCTCAGCCTCCACTGCTTCAATGTTGCGTGGACCAATTCTCATAATATCACTGCCAGATTTAAATTGAAACATTTGGGCTCCACCAGCAATTTTGGCTTTTAGACTCTTTTCTCGACCGCCGATTCCAGTAATTTTATAAATTAGCTCCTCAATTGCAGTATCTGCATATTTGGCAATGTTGATGTTTCCTGCTTTTGTCGATACCGAACTTGGTAACATGATATGGGCTAGTCCTGCTACCTTTTTTGCTTGATCATAAATGACGACACCCACACAGGAACCTAATCCAGAGGTGCGGATTAAGTCAGGTGCAGTAATAACATTCATGTCAGCTATCCCTACTTTAATGACTTGAGAAGAGTCAATCATGAATTTGAACTCCCAAGGCAGTGAAGATTTTTTCGAATGAATCTGGATCTGGCAACAGCAAAAAATGCCCATTTATATTGTTGTTATCAGGATTTTCATTTTCTTTAATTTCTGTTTCAATGACAATCGCAAAATCACTTACCTGGGAAAGTTCCAATAAGCCATAGCCAATAATGGCACCTACCATATCGATTGAAAAACCTGGAACGGAAGGATACAAATTCAACCCGGTAAAATCTGATAATGATGTAAGATAGGAGCCTGACAAAATATTTCCAACCTCTTGAAACGCTGATATCCCCATTTCGTTTTGGGAGTCACTTTCAAAAGAGAAGCTTTTATCACCGATAACATCCTGAATTAGTGAAGTTGCTTGTGGAAGCTGTAAAATAAAAAACATATTTCCGGTTAAATCCCCTTCAATACGCAGGAAAATGCCCGCAACAATATTTTCAGCCCCACCTGCAAACTCCATCATTTCATCAAACGAAACGATCCTGACATTAGGCACTTGCATATCAATTTTTCGATGTAATAGCTTTGACAAAGCAGTAGCAGAGTGTCCTGCCCCAATATTACCAATCTCTTTTAAAATATCTAAATGTGTGGAATTAATACGTTGGAAAAATGACATATCGATTACCCTTCCATCTTTTCCCTTACGATATCTGGATTAAGCACCTTGTCTAAATTTAATAAAATAAGCAGCCTTTTCTCTAATTTTGCTACTCCTTCTAAGTATTCCACCTCGACACTACCTACAATCTCTGGTGGGGGCTCAATTGTGTCAACTGGAATATCCATAACGTCATTTGCCGTATCAACAATTAATCCAACTTCAACTTCATCGGTCGCAACAATTATAATCCTTGTACTGTCCGTATACTCGGTTTCCGCCATTCCAAAGCGTGTTCTTAAATCAATTATGGGAGTTACAACCCCTCTTAAATTAATTACCCCCTTTACAAAAGGTGCTGTTCTAGGCACACGAGTAATGTGCTGCACTTTTTCAATAGAACGCACCTGGGAAACCGGGATTCCGTATTCCTCATCATGGAGTGAAAATATAATTACTTTTAACACAGCTGCTTGTTCAGTCATGTTTCCTCCTCCTTTAACCTACAAAAAATTCATTTAATTAATGCATTACAATCGACAATTAGAGCTACTTGGCCATCACCTAGGATGGTTGCTCCAGAAATCGCAAACACACTTGATAAGTAATTTCCTAACGACTTCAACACAATCTCTTGTTGGCCAATGAACGAATCAACAATGAGTCCTGCTGATTTATCAGCTTTTTTAACAATGACAACAGAAAGGTACTCATCCTCATCTGTAGTAGCAGGTACTTCAAAGATATCCTTCAAGTTTACTAACGGCACAACCTTGCCTCTAAAATCTATTACTTTTTGATTATGGGCATGAAGAATCTCACTTCTTTTGATAATTGCCGTTTCGATAATAGAAGAAAGTGGTATTGCATATTTTTCATTTTGAACTTCAACGAGCATAACAGATATGATAGATAATGTTAATGGTAACTGAATTGAAAAAACAGATCCTTTTCCCATCGTAGATCGAATCGTAATTGAGCCTCCAAGTGATTCGATTGTATTCTTTACAACATCTAGCCCAACCCCACGGCCAGAAACATCCGATATTTTTTCAGCAGTTGAAAAACCGGAAGAGAAAATAAAATCAAATACTTGGCTATCGGTTAAGGTCTCTGCTGATTTCGCTGTAATAAGCCCTTTGTTTATCGCTTTTTGAATGATTTTATCGCGACTAATACCAGCACCATCATCCTCAATTTCAATAAAGACATGATTTCCACTGTGATAGGCACGTAAAATAACAGTGCCTTCTTCTTGTTTTCCTTTTTGTAGCCGGATTTCCGGTGTTTCGATCCCATGATCTAGTGCATTACGTAAAAGATGTACAAGTGGATCACCGATTTCATCAATAACTGTCCGATCTAATTCCGTTTCCGCGCCAATAATTTGAAGGTCTATTTTTTTATGCAAATCCTTCGCTAATTGGCGTACCATACGTGGGAAACGATTAAAAACTGTTTCAACAGGAACCATCCGCATTGTAAGGATAATGTTTTGTAAATCTCCTGAAATTCTAGACATTCTTTCTACCGTTTCATTTAACTCAGAATGATTTAGGTCACGAGAGATTTGCTCTAAACGCCCTCTATCTATGACTAGTTCTTCAAATAAATTCATAAGAATATCAAGCCGTTCAATATTGACCCTTATAGTCTTATGATTACCACCATGCTTACTACTTGATTTAGCAGGATGTTGGTCTTCTTTTTCAACTTTCGATTGTTCATCCCGATCAGCTAGAGTAGGGGCAACTTCTGCCTGAGCCTGAATTTGTTCTTGAGCAACAGCCTTCAATGAATCAAGTTGGACATCTAGCACGGTTACTCTATCAATTTCAGATACTTTCATAATACGTTTTTCAATATTTTCGGCTATTTCGGTTGATACTAGGGTTACAGTAAACTCACTTTGAAATTGCTCTTCCTCCAACTGATCTACTGAAGGAATGGATTTAATTATTTCACCGACCTGTTCAAGGACCTCAAAAACCATAAATACACGAGCCGCCTTTAATAAACAATCCTCTCTAAGAACAATTGAGATTTCATAACAATTAAATCCTTGTTCTTTTGATTGTTGGATGACTGTTAATTCAAAATCATCATAGTTAGACTTTACCGCTGCATCTTCGGTTTTTGGCTCAACAGTGACAGGTGTTTCATTATCCTCAATTTCTTCTCCACTTTCGATTTTCTTCAATAAAAACACGACATCTGAAACATCTTTTTTCCCGTCGCCTCCGTCAGCAATCGAAAAAATCATTTCTTCCAGATAATCTACTGCTTTAAAAACAATATCTAAAAGTGATGGTGTTACGGTAATTTTCATATTTCGAATGCCATCTAGCACATTTTCCATTTGGTGAGTGAGGCTAGCTAAATCATCATATCCCATTGTCGCTGACATTCCCTTTAATGTATGGGCCGAGCGGAAAATTTCATTGACGATTGAAATATTTTCAGGTTCTTTTTCCAATTCTAATAAATGCTCATTACAAGCCTGGAGATGCTCTTTACTTTCTTCAATAAAGACTTCTAAATATTGATCCATTTCCATCAAACAACACCCCTTTACTTATGTAAGGCTAATTATGGTATCCGTTATATCCTCTAATTTTTCAACTCTATCGACTAAATGTGTCTCGATTGCCGACTTCGGCATTCCAAAAACAATTGAAGTTTCTTGCGATTCTGCAATGGCAACAGCTTGTCCAGATTCTTTTAATTTTTTCAAGCCACAGGACCCATCTGTTCCCATGCCAGTCATTATAACGGATATTTTTTGAATACCTTTGATTTCACTTATTGATTCAAACAGCACATCAACAGATGGTCTATGTCCATTTCTAATTTCGCTCTCATCAATATTCACAGCTAGTGAAGTGCCGATCCTTTTTATTTTCATGTGATGACCACCAGGTGCGATATAAGCTATTCCTGCCTTCAAAACGTCACCATTCTCAGCTTCTTTAACGGTAATTTCACATAAACTATTAAGTCTAGTAGCTAAGGATTTCGTAAAACCCGCCGGCATATGTTGAACAATAACAATTGGTGCAGGATAATTTTTAGGAAATCTGGGGAGAACCTGCTGTAAGGCTCTTGGTCCCCCAGTAGAAGTACCAATACAAACGATTTTTTTAATACTTCTATTTGAGTCTAGTTCTATTTTACTATATTCTACGTTTCTACTTGTATTATTTTCTTGTATTTTCAATGGCTTTTTTAACAAGGCCATATTTACTCTTCCTGCTTGTAGTACTTTTGTCACAATTTCGTTCTTAATAATATGAAGATCAATGGATATTGGACCTGATGGTTTTTGAATAAAATCGACAGCGCCATTTTGAATCGCTAGTAATGTGTTCTCTGCTCCTTCTTTCGTTGTGCTTGAGAGCATCACAACTGGTCGTGGACTTTCATTCATAATCCGCTGTAAAGCTTCAATTCCATTCATTTCAGGCATCTCAATATCTAAAGTTACAACATCTGGATTGAATTTTTTAATTTTATCCAATGCATCCAATCCGTTTCTTGCAGTTCCAACAACATGAATCCTTGAATCTTCCTGAAGAAAATTGGAAATGAGTTTCCTCATGAATGCCGAATCATCTACAATAAGAACATTAATTTTTTCCATTTTAAAGCTCCTATCTACCACGTACGAAAAAACGCTGTAACTTTGATATGAAGGAAATATCTTGTTTCTTTTCTTCCCTTTGTTCATTATTTTCATCAAGATATTTTTTGCAAATATCAAGCAAGTTTTTGCTTATTAAAGCTTTTGGTGCATATAGCAAAAATGGTTCTTGGTGACTCACAGCTTTTTGAACTGCTTTATCATCAAGTAAAACTCCTAATAGGTTGACTTCCTTTACTAAAAACTGCAACACCACTTGCTTTAATCTTTTAAGGGTTTGCATCCCTTCTGACTCATTTTCAGCACGATTAACAATAAGGTACAAAGGAATAGATTGATCAAACAAACAGATATATTTCATTGCTGAATAAGCATCTGTAATTGCGGTTGGTTCTGAAGTTGTTATAACAAAAATTTCATCCATCGCCAAAAGGAATTTTACATTTTCCTCTGTCATTCCTGCACCCATATCAAAAATAACGTAGTCATAATCATTGAGTATGAATTGCAATTGCTCAATTAAATATTCTGTTTTGTCTTCATCAAGCTTAAACAAATTCGGCAACCCATTCCCACCTGCAATATAATCAATGCCTTCCGGTCCCTTGATGAGCAATTCTTTCATGGTAAGATTCTTTTCAAATAAATCAACAATTGAATGATGGGCGGTAATCCCCATCAAAATGTCAATATTCCCCATTCCGATATCCATGTCAAAAAGCAACACCTTCTTACCAAATCTAGAAAGGGCAATAGAAAAGTTCAGGGAGAGGTTAGATTTTCCAACGCCACCTTTTCCACTGATTACAGCTATTGTCTTCGGTTGTTCTTGTTCGTTATTCATAGATGCTAGTTTTTTACGAAGAGCTGTAGCCTGGTCTATCATGATTCATCGACTCCAAGGATAGTATTAACGATTAAAGAAGGAGATGCAATGACAATGTCATCGGGTACATTTTGTCCATTCGTTAAATAGGCAACACCAATGCCAGAATTAACTATTAAATTCACCATTGCTCCATAGTTTGCCGTTTCATCCACTTTTGTAAAAATAAATTTAGATATCTTTATTTTGGAAAATTGTTCATAAATCACGTTCATATCCGTTATTTTCGATGTTAAAGAGAGAACTAATAACGTCTCCATATCATTTGAAAAATGGATTAATTGATTTAAATCATCAATATATTTTTCGTTCCGGAAGTTTCTACCTGCTGTATCAATGAAAACAACATCATACTCTTTATAGGCTTCCTTTGCTTTTTTAAAATCCTCAAAGGAATAACAAACTTCAACAGGTGCCCCTAAAATTTTTGCATATGTTTTCAATTGTTCAATGGCTGCAATCCGAAACGTATCGGTTGTAATAAATGCAATTTTCTTTTTATCTTTTAACATACAGTCGGCTGCAATTTTAGCAATGGTTGTCGTTTTTCCAACTCCAGTAGGGCCGACTACATTAATATATTTTTTTTGATAAGTTAAACCACCGTAATCAACGTTCGATATTTTTGAAATGATATATTTTTTTGTCCAATTTTGAACCTCTTCAAATGAAGCATTCTCAGACGCCAGATACCATTTTTCAAGTAGACTAGACATGATTTCTTTTCGAATCAATGGATCAATTTCTTGTTGAATTAACAATTGATTCATTTTCTGAAGATGTCCAGTATATGGGCTAATATCAGAGGATAAGTCCTTCATAGCTGCTTTTAATTCTTGAATTTCTTTTAGAAGATCTGGAGCAGGGCTATGAGTTTCCTTTGCGTCGTATTTAGTAAATGGTTCACGAACAATAGGTTGTTGTGATTCAATTCGTTTGCTGTTAACCGGAATTTTTCGTTCCTTTTCTTTAAGTTGCACCATTTGTTTTCTGGGTGCCTCTGGGTCTACAGCAGCAATTACTTCAAAATTCTTTTTTCGAAAAAGTCCGAAAAAACCTTGTGTTTGAACAATCTTTGAGTTTAAAATGACCGCTTCACTACCTAATTCTGTACGAATCATTTTCATCGCTTCCGGCATAGAAGGCGCAATATATTTTTTTACCTTCAATCTATATTCACCACCCCAACACTTTGAACTTCCACATTAGCTTCTAGCTCGTTATAGGAAAGGACAGGAACCTGTGGAAAATATCGTTCTATTAATTGCCTTACATACATTCTAACAGCAGGAGAACATAAAAGAATCGGTGTCTGCTCTTGGATACTAACAGTTTCAATTTGCTTAGCAATCGATTCAATGATTGATTGTGACACACTTGGGTCAATGGATAAATAATTTCCATGCTCTGTTTGTTGAACACCATCTGCGACGAATTTTTCAACTCTGCCGGAAAGAGTTACAACCTTCATTGTCTCTCCTTGTACGATGTATTGGTTTGTAATTTGTCTAGCAAGAGATTGTCTTACATATTCAGTTAATAAATCCGTATCGGTTGTCATTCGGCCAAAATCAGCTAACGTTTCAAAAATAATCGGCAGGTTTCGAATTGAAACATTTTCTTTTAATAATTTTGCTAGTACCTTCTGTACATCTCCAACCGATAGTGGATTTGGTGTTACTTCATCCACTAAAATTGGGTATGATTCCTTTAAATGATCAATTAACTGCTTCGTTTCTTGTCTACCGAGTAATTCATGAGCATTTCTTCTGATGACCTCCGTAATATGTGTAGATACAACAGATGGTGGGTCAACTACTGTAAACCCAAGCATTTCAGCTTGGTCCTTCATATCCTCAGAAATCCATTTAGCCGGAAGACCAAATGATGGCTCAATCGTATCAATCCCTTCAATCGAATCATCTTCATAGCCCGGGCTCATCGCCAAGTAATGGTCAAGCAATAGTTCCCCTCTTGCCATTTCACTTCCCTTTATTTTCAAGCGGTACTCATTGGGTTGCAATTGTATATTATCCCTAATTCTAACGACCGGTATTACTAAACCTAACTCAATTGCCAATTGTCTACGGATCATAACAATTCGATCTAAAATATCCCCACCTTGGTTTGTGTCGGCTAAAGGAATTAAGCCATAACCAAACTCAAACTCAATTGGATCTACATTTAACAAATTCACAACACTTTCAGGACTTTTTAAGTCCTCAACCTGTACTTCTTCTTCCGTATCTGGCTCAAGCTGAATCTCTTGATCCTTATTTTTGGAAATCATAAAGCCACCAATCGCTAAAAAGCTTGATATGGATATGGTTAATAAATCATGAATCGGTGTAAACAATCCTAACAGGAAAATGGTACCCGCAGTTACATACAGCATTTTAGGATAAGCAAATAATTGCTTTGTAATATCTGTTCCTAAATTTCCTTCTGATGCAGCACGTGTAACGACAATCCCTGTTGCAGTAGAAATTAATAAGGCTGGAATCTGACTAACGAGTCCATCCCCTATTGTTAATAGTGTAAATTTAGAAAGTGATTCTTGGAAGCCTAACCCATGTTGCGTCATTCCAATGATAAATCCAAATAATAAGTTAATAAGGACAATAATGATACCAGCAATGGCATCCCCTTTTACGAACTTACTCGCTCCGTCCATCGCCCCATAAAAGTCAGCCTCTCTGCTTACCTTATCACGACGTTCTCGGGCTTGGGTTTCAGAAATCATCCCTGCATTTAAATCAGCATCAATACTCATTTGCTTACCTGGCATTGCATCTAAAGTAAAACGTGCAGCCACTTCTGAAACACGTTCTGACCCTTTTGTAATAACAATAAATTGAATAACAACGAGGATTAAGAAAACGACGAATCCAACGACAATATTTCCCCCAACAACGAAGGTACCAAAGGTATGAACAACTCCCCCAGCATCCCCAGTAGAAAGAATCGATCTTGTTGTTGAAACATTTAGCCCTAATCGAAATAGGGTTAGAAGAAGTAATAATGATGGAAAGATTGAAAATTGAAGTGGTTCTTGCATATTCATTGAAGTTAAGAGGACCAAGAGTGCAAGAGAAATATTGATGATAATTAAGATACTCAACATCCAAGATGGAAACGGAATAATAAGCATCGCAACTATTAAGATTACACTTAGTAAAACGGATAAATCTCTTGCTTTCATTGTTTTTCTCTCCTTTAAGTCAAAAAGCACAAGTGATGATGAGAAGGTTTAAAAACTTTCAAAGGGTTTAAACCTTCTCTTTTAAGCGGTATACATAGGCAAGAATTTCAGCTACCGCTTTAAAATAATCTTCAGGAATCGCATCCCCGATATCTGTCCCTGCGTAAAGAGCCCTTGCAAGTGGTCTGTTTTCAATGGTTGTAATTTCATGTTCTTTAGCAATTTCCTTAATTCGCTGAGCTATAAAATCAACACCCTTAGCAACCACGAACGGTGCATCCATTTTTGCCTCGTCATATTTCAGAGCGACAGCATAATGTGTTGGGTTTGTAATGATAACATCGGCCTTTGGCACTTCCTGCATCATACGGCTCATTGCCATTTCACGCTGTTTTTGCTTGATTTTGGATTTGATTAGTGGATCCCCTTCAGTCTTCTTAAATTCGTCTTTAATATCTTGCTTTGACATCCTTATGTTTTTTTCATAATCAAAACGTTGATAAAGATAATCTAAAAAAGACAAAAATAAAAGTGCCCCACCAGCAAACAGTCCCATTTGGACGGTCAGTTTTGCCAGAACAATGAGTGCAGCCCCGACAGTTTTTTGTGATAAGGACAAGATATCCTCCAAACGAAACCAAAGAATTGAAAAAGTCACGGCACCAACTATGACAATTTTTAAGATGGATTTAATCATTTCAACAAGCGCACGAATCGAATAAATACGTTTGAATCCTTGTATCGGATCAAGTTTATTTAGCTTCATTTGAATCGCTTCTGGTGAAAATAAAAAACCAACTTGCATAAGGTTTGCTGCTATTCCAGCAATAAGCGCTACTACCATGATTGGTGCTAAAATTATCGCAGCTTCTATAGTTAACTCGATAAAAATTTCTTGTACGCTCTGTTCAGTCGGTGTAATTGATAAATAATAACTGAATGAATGTTTTAAAAACGTCATTATCCGATCAAAAATAAATCCTCCAAAAACAAGGAGAGTAAAAAAGATAGATAGCAATAAGATGGCCGTATTTACATCCGCACTTTTTGCAACTTGTCCTTTTTTCCTCGTTTCTTGACGTTTTTTAGGAGTGGCTTTTTCTGTTTTTTCACCTGCAAAAAATTGTAGGTTTAAACGAACAAAATACATCTAGCTTCCTCCTAAAAGTTCCATTAATCCTCGCATCGTGTACAACATATTGTCTACTAGCTTTCCGACCAGCATGAAGATCATTGACATCGCGATTAACATGACAACAAAACTAACTCCAATTTTTAATGGCAGTCCCACGACAAAAACATTTAACTGTGGAACGGTTCTTGCGACAATTCCTAAGGCAATATCCACTAAAAACAAAGCGCCAACGACTGGCATGGACATTTGAAATCCAATTATAAACATGGTGCTAAAAGCCCTTAAAACAAACTCCACCACATTTTCATTTCCAAAAGGAAGTGTCGCTTGTTCCATTGGAATAAATGAATAGCTATAAAAAATTCCGTCTAATAAAAGATGGTGACCATTAATAGCTAGTAAAAAGAGAAGTGAAAAAGTATATAAGTATTGACCCATTAACGGACTTTGTGCTCCAGTTTGGGGATCGATTACATTGGCAATGGCAAACCCCATCTGAAAATCAATAAAACCTCCTGCAATTTGGATTGCAGCAAAAATCATATAGGCAACTAAACCAATTAAAAGTCCGACCATGGCCTCTTTAAAAATCAGCATGATAAAATTACCATCAATTTGAAGAATCGGCTTTTCCATGGATAGGAACATAATCCAAGAAATAAAAAATGCAATGCCGATCCGATGAGTAGCGGGCAGAGTTCGATACGAAAACAACGGCATCGTCACAAAAAAGCTGGTTACTCTAACTAAAACCAGCAAAAACGCAGGAAAATAGGTATAAACCTCTGTCATTTTTTCAACCTACAAATCTCGTCAAATTACTAAAAATATCATGGGTATACGCAAGCATCTTAGAAAGCATCCAAGGTCCAAAGAATACCAAGCCAACAAGTACAGCAATGATTTTAGGTATAAAAGCCAAGGTTTGTTCCTGAATTTGTGTTGTTGCCTGGAACACACTCACAATAAGCCCGACGACGAGTGCAACCAATAAAAGTGGACCACAAATCATCAATGTCGTATATACACCTTTTTCTGCCAATGAAATGACTACTTCAGGATTCAACACGGTTCACCTACTTCTAGAAGGTCTGTAATAAGGATTTAACGATCAAATACCATCCATCCACAAGAACAAATAAGAGTATTTTGAATGGCAAGGAAATCATAACTGGCGGAAGCATCATCATCCCCATTGACATGAGGATACTGGCAACAACCATATCAATCACAAGAAATGGAATAAAAATCATAAATCCGATTTGAAATGCTGTTTTTAGTTCACTTATTGCAAAGGCTGGAACTAAAGCAGTTAAAGGGATATCTTGAATCGTCTCAGGTCTGTCTGCTCCAGAATAACTTAAAAATAACTCCAAGTCCTTTTGGCGAGTATGTACACTCATAAATTCCTTAAACGGTACAGCGGCCCGAGTATAGGCTTCCTCTAAATTAATTTCTTCATTAAATAACGGAGTTAAAGCTTGTTCATTCACTTCACTAAATGTTGGTGCCATCACAAAAAAAGTTAAAAACAAGGCTAGTCCAATTAAAACCTGATTAGGAGGCATTTGCTGTGTACCTAATGATGTTCTAACAAATGAAAGCACCACAATAATTCTTGTAAAGCTCGTCATTAAAATTAAAATACCAGGTCCAACTGAAAGAACAGTTAGTAGGAGAAGAAGCTTAACTGATGTCGAAACATTTTCAGGGGCACTAGTATTAAAAATTTCCATAAATTCATTCATTCTTTGCTAGACTCCTTATTTTCAAGTTGCTCGACAATCTTCTTTCTCCCTTGTTTTAACTCGGTTAATTGTTTTTGCAGAATCGAGGAAAAAAGAGCCTTATCCTTGTCCTTTGCTGATTTTCTTTTTTCAAGAAAACGATTAATAATATCTTGTGGTTGAATCATGGATTCTAATGACGAATTATGCTGTTCAAGTATTTCATTTATTTCATCTGTATCTTCGATTTCCTTTAGAAGCTGAATGGAATCTCCAACTCCCACAACTAAAATCCGTTCCCCAACCTTTACAATTTGAATCGAGCGGTTCGTTCCAAGACTGGTTCCACCAAGGTTTTCAATAAACTTATGCTGGTTAAACATACGATTTCTTTTATTTACAAATTTTAATAAAAAATAAATAAGTGCAAGAACAAATAAAGTCGTAAAAATCATTTTAAAAAAATCGCCAGCAGTTAAATCACTAGTAGGTTGTGTAAGTTCTGGGACATCACTCTCTTGATCAGGCTTTTCTTGGTTTTCTGGATTGTACTGGTTGTAAACATTTTTATCAATTTGACCATCTTCTGCTTGAACAGGAAAAGTGACAAGCAAGGTATGAAAGAAAATGATGGCTATAAAGACTTTTTTTATATGTTTCACTATGTTGCCACTCTCCTGTTAGTAAAAATTAATCCCATTAATACATTTAGCTTAAAGTTTTACTGATTGCTTCAATTACTCGGTCTGCTTGAAATGGCTTTACAATAAAATCCTTTGCTCCCGCTTGGATTGCATCAATGACCATCGCCTGTTGTCCCATTGCTGAACACATAATTACCTTTGCATTTGGATTCATTTTTTTGATTTCTTTCAGTGCTGTAATCCCATCCATTTCAGGCATTGTAATGTCCATTGTTACAAGGTCTGGTTGGTGTTCTTTATATTTTTCAACCGCCTGCGCTCCATCTGCTGCCTCTGCAACAACCTCATAACCATTTTTAGTTAGAATATCCTTTATCATCATTCTCATAAATGCTGCATCATCTACAATAAGAATTTTATGTGCCATTTGAATTGCCCCCTACATTAATTCAGTTTTTTAATTCGATCACTTTGGCTAATGATATCGGTAATTCTGACACCAAAGTTTTCTTCAATTACAACTACCTCACCTTGTGCGATGAGTTTTCCATTTACTAAAACATCTACAGGCTCGCCTGCAAGCTTGTCTAACTCAATAATTGAGCCAGTTGATAATTCAAGAATCTCTTTAATAGAACGTTTTGTCCTGCCTAATTCAACTGTAACTTGGAGTGGAATATCTAATAACATATTTAGGTTTCTTGATTCAGCTTCCTGTAAATGAACAGATTCAAACTCTGAAAATACGGCTGGTTGAATCTCAGGATGCTTCGCATGAGTACCACCTAAATGTTGTGGACCACTATTTGTCACGGGTTGATTAAAATCAGGTTGATGATATGGCTGTGTCGGTTGAGACGGTATTTCCATTTGCTGTTCAACATTAGGCAAAGAATAGTTCGATTGCTGGATTGGCATTCCAACATTAACAGGTTGAGTCGAATGCTCCATTGCCGAAGCTGTATTTTCCACCTGAGGGGAAAGGAGTTCTCCAACAAGACCTTTCGCAAATTCAACTGGAACCAACTGCATAATCGTTGAATCAATTAATTCCCCTATTGTTAAACGAAAAGATATTTTCACTAGAATATCATCAGCTGGAAGCTTTTCAGCCCCTTCACCTTGTTTTATGTCAAGTATATCAATACTCGGTGGAGATATATCAATTTTCTTACTGAAAACAGTTGACATAGAAGTTGCGGCAGAACCCATCATTTGGTTCATCGCTTCCTGAACAGCACTCAAATGTAGTTCGCCTAAGCTTTCTGGTGCCGCAAGCCCATTTCCACCAAGCATCAAATCAGCAATGATAGCTGCGTCACTTTGTTTTATAACTAATAAATTTGTCCCTGTAAAACCAGCTGTATAATCAACATAGATTGCTACATATGGGTGTGGAAACTCATCAGCTAGCTCAGATCTTAGAACAAGCGAGACATTTGGTGTCGTAATTTCAACCTTTTGATTGAGTAATGTGGAAAGCGCAGTTGCTGAACTTCCAAAAGAGATGTTTCCAATCTCCCCTAGCGCATCCTGTTCAATTAAAGATAAAAAATCTTCTACAAGGGGTTTATTCTCATTCGCTACCGGTTCATCGTTGTCTAAGTCAGCGGTACCTCTTAATAGTGCATCTATTTCATCTTGTGATAGCATATTTCCATTATTCATTTTCACGGTCCCCCCCTTTAATCTCCTCTAAGATTTGTACGGCTTGTTTTTTATTTACTTTACCAACCTGTGCATAAAATTTAGGTATACCCTCAACTTTCAACTCGATTGGTTGTTGAATCGTTTTATCGAGTTGAATAGTATCCCCAACATCCAATAATAAGAATTCCTGAATGGCGATATTAGTAGTCCCTAATTCTGCAACAATTGGTAATTTTGTATCCTTAAGATTGTTTTGAATATAAGTAAGTTCTTCATGATTTCGTTCTTTTTTAGGAGTTGATTGCATCCAATAATGTGCTGATAATTTCGGAATAATCGGTTCAAGGAAAACATGAGGAATACAAATATTAATCATTCCACTTGTTTCTCCAATTTGAGTATTCAGTGAGATAACTACCACAGTTTCATTTGGTGATACCATTTGAAGAAACTGTGGATTCACCTCAAATTCAGTTAAAATTGGATCGATTTCAACTAAATTAGCCCAAGCTTCCCTTGCTTGCTCAAAAGCTTTTTCAAACATATTGCTCATGATTTTCGTTTCAATTTCAGTTAAATTTTCGATTTTATTTAAACCTGTACCTCGTCCCCCAAGCATTCGATCAAGCATGGCATAGGCAATATTAGGATTTACCTCTAAAATAATACGGCCTTCTAAAGGAGGCATTTCAAATACGTTTAAAATCGTCATATTTGGAATTGAACGTATAAATTCCTCATATGGCACTTGGTCGGCTGTCCCCACTGTAATTTGCACATAAGTCCGAAGTTGAGCCGAGAAAAAGGTTGTTAATAATCGTGCAAAATTTTCATGGATACGAGTGATACTTCGAATTTGATCTTTTGAAAAACGAAGCGCCCTTTTAAAATCGTAAACTTTTACACGGCGTTCACTTTCTTCCCTTTTTAATTCTTCTGGATTCATTTCACCAGTCGAGAGGGCTGAAAGTAATGCATCTATTTCACTTTGGGATAATATTTCTCCAGGCAAGGTTCCACCTCCGCTCATTACATACTTGATTCTAATATTTTTGGTTATTGCGGAAGAAAGGATGTCGCATAAACTTTAATAACAGTTCCATCTTGCATTAATTCATTTATTCGATCTTTTAATCTATCTTCAAGATTGACAATTCCTTCTTCGCCTTTAAATTCATCAGATGTCATATTGGAAAGCTCTTTTATAATGATATTACTTACCTGGAATTGTCGTTTTTCTAATTCCTCTTTTCCCTTTTTACCATCTGTCTGAATGTTAAAGGATATACGAATATAATCATCACTAAGTAATTTAGTTGTGATTTCAGGAATTTCGACGGTAGCTTTTAGTACTTGATCAATTGACGGTTCCTTTTGATTTTCACTTGCTGTTACCTTTGTTAAAATGACAAAAGCAGTGGTACCGACTAAAGTTATCGTACTTAAAATGATGACCATTATTACAAGCAGCTTATTTTTCATAGCACCTTTTCCCCCCCAAGCATTAACGAAGGCCAAGTACATTTATTTTTTGATAAAATTCAAGAACCTTCACTTGTACATCCTCTTCCGTTTCCTTTACAACAAATTTTTTGCCATTTGTTAATGTAATTGTTGTATCTGGAAAGGACTCAACCTGCTCAATATAAATTGCATTTAATGTGAATTCTTTGTCATTTAATTTTGTCAATGTAATCAAGATTTATCGGGGTTTTAGTAAAATACTAAAACCCCTGCCCCCTTAACGTTTTAAGTTTACGAGTTCTTGTAGGATTTCATCAGATGTTGTGATGATACGAGTATTCGCTTGGAATCCACGCTGAGCTACGATCATTTCTGTAAATTCCTCAGAAAGGTCAACGTTTGACATTTCAAGTGCACCAGATTCGATTGATCCGAGACCAGATTGACCTGCAAAGTCGACGACTGGAATACCCGAGTTTGATGATTGTTGGAAGAGATTTCCTCCCACTTTCTCTAAACCACCTGTATTTGGGAATTTCGCTAACACAAGCTGACCTGCCCAACGTAATGTTCCAGCAGCATCTACATAAGTGACCGAACCATCTTTACCGATGCTCATGCTTTTTGCATCAGTCGGGATTTGGATTGGTTTAAAATTAATCGCTGGTTCTCCAGCAATATTATTTGGATTATATTCAGGTGGGGATACATTAAAATCGAACAACCCTGAATCTACATCAGTTGGTTCAATAACTGCATTTGGTGAAAAACCTTGAACATACATACCCGCACTTGTTACAAGATATCCATCTTGATCCATATAAAAGTTACCAGCTCTTGTGTATACTGCGTCTTGCGAAAATCCAGTAGTCGGTGTATCTGTTGGTGCTACCTGGAAAAATCCATCGCCAGCAATTGCTAAATCTAAAATTCTAGCAGTTGTTTGTGTACTTCCACTGTTGTGGATTGTATCTATAGCTGCTAAAGATGAACCTAAGCCAACCTGTTTCGGGTTAACACCACCGAGCGATTGACCAGGCGCTGTAGCACCATTAATCGTTTGACTCATGATGTCATTAAAGATTGTTCTACCTTTCTTAAAGCCATACGTATTTACGTTTGCAATATTATTACCAATCACATCTAGTTTGGTTTGAAAGTTTTTCATTCCACTAATTCCTGAGTACATTGAACGTAACATTTCATTTTCCCCTTTCGAATGTAGGTGGCTTCTGTCAGTCCGCACACCTTGGCTTCCTGTTAAGGTCCAGCCTAATTAATCTAAAATTATCGTTCCATTTATGTTCGTAAATATCTGTGAGTTTGCTTCATCTCGATTCATTGCTGTTATGACCGTGTTATTTGGGACATTTACGATTAATGCTGCATTATTCGTAACAACCAATGAATCTCGGATTCCTTTTGTTTTAGCTTCCTTTATTTTCAATTGGATTTCTTTCCATTTTGAATCTTGTATATTAATATTCCTCTCGTCTAACCGCTTTTGGGCATGCTTACTTATAACCAAGCTTGTCTCATTTTCAAGTGTTTCTTTAAATGATATTTTAGGTGGTTCAGCATGCAGCACCTTTTTACGAGTTTGTAAGGATAAAGGATGATTTTGTATTTGATAAATTCGATGGTCCATGTATTCACCTCCTATTCTTCTTTGTTAGAAGGTTGCTTCACTTTCAAAATTTCATCACTATAAATCTTCGTTCCATCCTTCAACTCTAGCTCAATATAACCGGATTTTTGTGAAACGGATGTGACAATTCCTTGTCCATTTTTAATGATTTCTTTTCCGTCCTCATCTTCCGTTTTAAAGCTGTATTCTACTTCTTTACCGATCATATTGCTGTATTTTAAGAGTTGTTCACCCTGATTAGCATTCACAAATTTTTCTAAAGTACTATTCATATTTGTCATTTGCTCTAATGAAGTAAAGGTCGCCATCTGCGCGATAAAATCTTTATCTTCCATTGGATTCATCGGGTCTTGATTTTGGAGCTGAGTCATTAAAATTTTCAAGAAATCATCTTTACCTAAAATGTCATTACCCGTTTTTCTTTCAGGTTTTAAATTCGATAGATAAAGATTTGAATCAATTTTAGTCGCCACTTCATTCACCACCTATACTTTAAAATTGACAAGTTCATCAAGTAGAACGGATGTAAAAGAGTGTTCATCATTGGTTTCTTGCTGGTCATTCTCTTTTGGTTGTCTTCCTGATTGTTGGCCTTGTTGCTGTTCACTTTCTCTTTGTAAACTTCTTTCAGTTTGATACTGAAGTTGTGTTGAGACCTCAATTTTTTCCACTGAAATATTTTGAGCTAAGAAAGTATGCTTTAGGTTCGTTAGTTGTGATTCAACTAACTCCTTTGCTTGAGTCGTAGAAGCCATAATTCTTGCAATCATTCCTGACTCACTTTGAAGAAGTTCAATTCGTAATGAACCAAGATGTTCAGGATATAAATTAAATAATAGTTTTTGCTGCCCTCCACTATTAAAAAAGTTGCTTCGTGCTAGGATGTTTTGAAATTGTTTAATAAATTGTTGCTGATTTGGCATCTGCTTTCCATTTTGTTCTACAAACAATGAAAATTGTTGCACTTTAGATAATTGATTTGAACCTACATCACTTAATGGTGTTCCCTCTGGCGTTGATGTTATAACCTGAGTCATATTGCTTGTCTTTTGCAAGAGCTTATCCGTTATAACTGTTTGTGGCGTTTCCATCCCTTTAGGTGTAGAGAAATACCTTGCATGGACTACTTGCAAATATTGATGCTTATTTTGTGATTCTGTTAAAGGCTTATCTGAAAGCTTATTTTCTAGTGTTTGCATCATATCCTGTATAGTCTTGTTAAACTTTATATCAGTCAGTTCTTTATCAGTTAGCCCATTAGATGATGCTGGTAAGAGCTCGTTAAAAGTCATTTTCAATTGTTTAAGTAAAGAGATAAGCCCTTCTTTATTTGTGTTTGAAGGTTCCTCTACATATTGTGCTGTTACTAAAAGTAGTCCTATGAGTTCGGCCTTACCATAACCCTGGTCAACTTCCAACTTTTTGTCACCATTTTGAATATCAGAAATAAATGCTTTTATTTGTTCAATTAAATCAGGTGGAAGGGTTAGAAATACATCTTCATAATCTGATAGGTCGATGGACTCCTTCGTAAACGTTTCGATGTCAGCTAATAAATACTGGATTAATTCAGATTCAGTTGATTCGCCTTCTCCTACCTCATCAGTTAAGCTTTGCGGACCCATTGTATGAGTCTTTTCGTTCGGTTGCTGCTCATTTACTAATGCCTCTAAACTTTCCCGAAAAGACATTTGTGATGAACCATTTCCTTGTAAAGATCTATTACCTACTGTTCCGGTTTCGACAGCATTACGAATGGAACCCATTGAAGGATCAAAGTTTGCAACCATGTTCACGTCATTTCACCTCCCTTCAAGTGCTTAAAATACTTTATTGGGTAATCAATTGGGTAAATCTTGCAGCATCTTCAGGTGACATTTTTTCAAAGATGGCAGCTAGTTTTTCAGTATTAATACTAGAAAGGATCTCTCTTGCTTCGTCATCTTTTAAATTTGGAATAATCTTTGCCGCATTTTTGGCAGACATTTGTTCATACATTTTGGTTAAATCATTTAATGATTTGCTTTTCGCTAAACGTTCTTCCCGAATTCTGACTATCTCATCTGAAAGATTTTCGATTTCAAGCTCTAATGACTGGATTTCGTCGTCTTTTGTTTCCAATTCACTTTCAAGTTGTGTAATTTTTGATTCCTTTGCTTGAATGTCTGCCTCTAAATCTGAAACCGATACTTCATCCTCTTTTTGGATCTTTGAATCTTCTTCGTTATTAAAAAGGGAAGAAACACCTGGAACCTTGGCCGCAAAATCCTTGACAGTTCCAATTGGATTAAATCCAGCCACAGATAATAGAACAAAAATGACAACCAATGTAAAGAAGGATGGAATTAGTACGACAAACAGAAACCATTGGAATTTGCTGTATTCTTTTTCATTGGGCTCCATTTGATCACCTATCTTCCTTTTGACATGTATTGTTGAATTGAAATTTCATCCATCATTTGGCTTTCCTGCATTTTTATTTGTCCTTCATAAATAGCAAAATCCTTTTCATGCATGACCTCATATTTCTTAACTTCAATATTTTTTTCGGTTAACATTGCTTGCAACTGCTGCATTTTACTTCTAGCTTTAATGACAAGATGTTGGTAATACATAATTGTTTTTTCCAGGGCGGTAATGAAAGACTGCTGATGCCTAATGCTCTGAATAGATAATCCACTTTGTAGCTGCTGTCTTTGATCTTCTTCTAATGTTTCTTTCTTCTTTAATGATTCATATAAAGCTTCTGCCGCTTCTTCAAATTCCTTAACGGAAGATTTATAATCTGCCAGAACTTGATTTTTCTCATTTTCTTTTATCGACATCACTTTTTGAAATTTGAACTTGTAGCTCATTTGATTCATTCACCTTTTTCAGCTAATTGTGCCAATAAGTGTAAACTTTCTTCAAACGTAAATTTCTCATCCGTTTGTTGTTTTATAAACGATATAATCTTTGGATAATACCTAATGGCTTCATCAACTTCTATGGAGGATCCTCTTTTATAGGCACCAATATTAATTAAGTCCTCTGAATTAAGATAAGTTGCCATAATACCCCTGAGTTTTTCAGCATTAGCCTTATGTTCACTTGTTGTAATTTGGTTCATAACTCGACTGATTGATTTTAAAACATTAATGGCTGGATATTGTCCTTTATTTGCAAGACTTCGATCAAGCACGAAGTGTCCATCTAGAATCCCTCGGACCGTATCTGCTATCGGCTCATTCATGTCGTCTCCATCCACTAGAACTGTATAAAAGGCAGTTATCGAACCTAAATGATTCGTCCCTGTTCTTTCCAACAGTCTCGGGAGTGTTGTAAAAACGCTTGGTGTATAACCTTTTGTTGTCGGTGGCTCACCAATTGCTAAGCCAATTTCGCGGCTCGCCATCGCAACACGAGTAACGGAATCCATCATTAACATGACATCAAGACCATTGTCTCTGAAATATTCAGCTATTGCTGTCGCAGTCATTGCTGCTTTGATACGAAGTAGCGCTGGCTGATCGGAAGTTGCCACAACTAAAATGGATCTTTTTAGACCTTCCTCACCTAAATCTTTTTCTATAAATTCTCGCACCTCGCGTCCACGTTCCCCGACAAGTGCAATCACATTAATATCCGCGGTCGTATTACGAGCAATCATTCCTAAAAGAGTACTTTTCCCGACACCACTACCTGCGAAAATACCGACACGCTGTCCTTTCCCAACAGTTAACAAAGTGTCTATCATTTTCACACCAACTTCAATTGGCTCATCAATAGGAGGGCGAGATAATGGATTTGGAGGATCTTGTTCAGTAGGTACAGAAGATAACCCCCTAGGTAGCCCACTTCCATCCAGCGGATGACCAAGTGGATCTAATACTTTTCCAACTAATCCAGTGCCAACCTTAATATCGAGTGGTTTGCCAGTAGCTTCGACAATGCTGCCGGGTGATATATCCTTCACATTAGAAAATGGCATCAGGATTACATGTTCCTCACGAAATCCGACTACTTCAGCTTGGATACATCTTTTATGATTTGAGCCAACATATATATAGCACAAATCTCCAATCGAACATTCTGGTCCGCGCGATTCAATCATTAAGCCCACGACTCTTGTAACTTTACCGTACCGTTTATAAGAATCGATTGAATGGATTTCATTTAGAAGCTCGATTGCCTTCACAGCCTATTCCTCCAATAACAAAGAAAGTAATTTTTCTTTAATCTCAGAAAGCTGGGTATCAACACTTGCATTAATCTTTCCAAAGGAAGATTCAATTTCACAATCAGCTTCTCCTAGATCTTCATTCGGATAAATAAAAAGATTGGTTTCCCGGTTAAGAATAGCGGTCAAATCCTCTTTTTGCTCTATCACAATTGGGTAAAAGCGTGGGTGGACTTGAATCGTTATATCGGAATGTTCCTTTACTTCTTTAATGGCCTTTTTTACAAGGTGGGTAAAGTCTCCTGGTTGCTCTGATAGATGAATCCCGATAACCTTTTCTGCTACCTTCATCGCAAGCTTTAAAATAACTTCTTCTGAAGAATCCAGATATTGATTGTAATCATGCTTTGATGCATCAATAATTTGACGAGCTTCGGTTAGTAAATCCGAATATTCTTGATAGCCTTGTTCTCTACCTTCAATCATCCCAGATTGAAAGCCTTCTTCCGATGTCTTACGGTACAATTCTTGTTGCTTTTCTTCCCAATTACGTTTTTCAACTAATACTTGTTGTCTCACTGAATTGGAATAAGCAATCGCATCTTTGACAATTTTATCAGCCTGTTCTTTCGCATCATCTAACATTTTTTTGGAAACAATTTGTATATCTTGTTGCTCTAGCTCTATTTGATTGTTTTCAATGGTTTGTAAGACTTTAAGCCCGATGACTCTCTTTGGAATATCCTTAGAGAGAGTCGAATTTGACTTTATAACGTTAGACAATGATATCATCTCCTCCACCACGAGCGATGACTATTTCTCCAGCTTCCTCAAGTCTTCTTATAACCGCCACAATACGTGATTGAGCTTCCTCAACATCACGCAAGCGAACTGGTCCCATATATTCCATTTCTTCTTTAAATGTTTCAACCATCCGTTTGGACATATTTTTAAAGACAATTTCCTTCACTTCTTCACTTGCAACACGAAGTGATAACATGAGGTCCTCATTTTCTACATCACGAATGACTCGTTGAATGGCTCGGTTATCAAGAGTAACAATGTCTTCAAAGACAAACATTCTCTTTTTGATTTCCTCTGCAAGCTCTGGATCTTGAATCTCAAGCGCATCTAAAATCGTTCTTTCTGTTGAACGATCGACTCCATTTAACACTTCCACAACAGCTTCAATGCCACCGGTTTGGGTATAATCATGTGTTACCGTCGCTGAAAGCTTGCGTTCAAGGATTTGCTCAACCTCATTAATAATTTCAGGTGAAGTACGATCCATTATTGCGATTCTTCTTGCGATATCTGCTTGAACCTCTTGAGGCAGCTCGGATAAAATTTGTGCCGCTTGTCTTGAATCTAAATAAGATAGTATTAAGGCAATCGTCTGTGGATGCTCATTTTGGATAAAGTTCAAAATTTGTCCAGGATCTGCTTTTCTTGCAAAATCAAACGGTTTAACCTGAAGAGAAGACGTTAATCGATTAATAATGACTCCTGCTTGTTCTTCCCCCAGTGCTTTTTCAAGAACTGTCTTTGCATAACCAATTCCACCTTGGGTAATATAATCCTGGGCAATGGCAATTTGGTGGAACTCTTCCATAATTTGTTCCTTTGTATTTGCTTCGACCTTTCGAACACCAGAAATTTCTAAGGTTAACTTTTCAATTTCTTCCTCTGACAGATGCTTATACACTGAAGCAGAAACATCTGGCCCTAGTGAAATAAGGAGAATGGCTGCTTTTTGTTTGCCGGTAAGACCACTATGAATATCTCTTTTTGCCATTTCGCCACCTCCTACTCATCTGCTAACCATGAACGTAATAATTTTGCAAAATCCTCTGGCTTATCCTTCGCAAGCTTCTCCAATTGTTTTTTTCGAACGGTTGCTTCTGATTCTTTTTCCTCATTAACATCAGGAATATGATCAAAGAATACTGGTTCTGTTTGAGGATCTTCCTCCTCGATAATCGTCTCTTTCTTTTTGCGTAAAAATAAGAATAATAGAATGATAAGTCCAAGTACTAAAAGACCACCTACAATATAAATCCATAAAGGAATTGTTGAAATTACTGGCGTTTCAGTAACTGTAGTTGATTTTCCATTAAATTCTTGAACAGAAACAACAATCTTATCTTGAATTTCTTGTTGTGTTAATTGATTATTCTCGTCCTGATTAATGCTAGTACTTACGATGGTACTTAGTATTTTTTCAATATCATCGACACGTTCTTGTGGCATCGATGCAGGATCCTTAGGGTCTGGCGCTTCAACCATAACCTGAATCCCTAAATCTCTTATTTTATAAGGAGCTTCAACAATATCCTTTGTGATTCGATTCACATCTTTATTAACACGTTCTTCAATGCGTTCGTAATCGCCATTACCAGTTTGTCCACCAGTATTATAAGCCGGGACTTCATTTTCTCCAGTTCCGCTTATTCCACCCACTTGCGCACCATCACCAGTAAAGGTTTCAGTTATTCTTTCAACACTGATATCAATACCTTCCATATTTTCAGGATCAACTGGTGTTACAAGGTTTTCCTGACGGTTTTCTTGTGTAAAATCAATATCCGTTGTAACCGACACGACGATTTTATCTGGTCCCATCATTGTTCCAAGCATTTTCTGGACCTGTCTTTGTAAATCTCTTTCAATTTCACGTTTTAATTCAAGCTGTGACGCCACATTTCCAACAACCGCTAATTTTTCTTCAGTTTCCAAGTCAAAATACTCAAAGTTTTGGTTGGTTATGACGATATTATCAGTAGGTAGATTAGGAATACTTTTTGAAACTAGGTGATATAAAGATTTGATCTGTTCTTGTTCAAATCTATACCCAGGTTTCGTGTTTAGAACGATAGAAGCGGATGCCTCTGCCTGGCTATCCTTAACAAAAATCCCATCGTTCGGCATGCTAATCATAACCTTCGCATCATTTATCCCATCGATGCCCTTGATTAGATTAGCTAATTCAGTTTGAGTGGATTCGAGTTTAAGCATATTAAATTCATTATCGGTCATCCCAAAACCCGCATTTTGACCAAAAAATGAATAATCAATATTACCACTATCTGGTATTCCTTCTGCCGCAAGTTCAACCATTAAGGTTTCTACCACTTCCTCTGGTACCTTAATGGTTGATCCATTATCCGCTATTTCTGATTGAATTCCCCGAGAATCTAAAGTTGCTTTTATTTGCCCTGTTTCCTGTGGTGTAAGGTTACTATACAAAGGAACAAGGGTTGATTTTGTTGTAAAAAACACGGTAAGCGAAATAACGAAAATTAAAAGTACAGGCAATCCAATTATTATGGTCTTTTGAAGACCGGATTGTTTCTTCCAATATTCACTTATCTTCGTTTTATATAAAAGAAGTTTCTCTTTCATTTACATACCCCTATCAAGCTGTATTATTTCGGATTAAACCTGCATCCTCATGATTTCTTGGTATGCCTCTACTACTTTATTTCGAATTTGAAGTGTCGCCTGCAAGGAAACACTCGCTTTCTGAGAAGCAATCATAACTTGGTGCAAATCAACGTTTTCGCCTTTAATCAGCTTTTCGGTCATGATATCCGATGACTTTTGTGAATCATTCACATTATTGATGGCGTCTTTTAAAAAATGGCTAAATTCCTTTTGAACAGCACTTGCTGTTTTTTGTTGTACCCCGGGCTTCGAAAAAACCTGCGGTGTCGCAATATTTATCTTTTCAATCACAGTTCATCACCTATTTTCCAATTTCTAAAGCCTTCATTAACATTCCTTTTGAGGCATTAAGGACTGTCACATTCGCCTCATACGATCTTGTGGCGCTAATTAAATCGACCATTTCCTTTAGAGGGTCTACATTCGGAAGTGCGACATAGCCATCTTCATTTGCATCAGGATGATCCGGGTTATATACAAGCTGGAATGGAGTGTCATCTTCAACGATTCCTGTCACCTTAACTCCGTTTCCAACTTTCGATTGGTTCATCGCTTTTGATAGATGTGAAGAAAAACTATTTCCTAGTGGCTGCTGAACTACCATTTTTCGTTTATACGGCTGCCACTGACCATCAACAAGTTTTCCCCTTGTTGTATCCACATTTGCCATATTTGAAGAAATAACGTCCATTCTAAGTCGTCCAGCAGTTAGTGCAGAAGCACTTGTATTAAGGCTATGAAAAATTGACACTCTTAGTTCCCTCCTTTAATCACGGTTTTTAAGGTATTAAACTTCCCACTAATTCTTTCGGTTACGGCATTATAGTAAATTTGGTTTTCCGCTAATAGTGTCATTTCTTTATCTATATCAACGTTATTACCGTTATGGTTATACGCTGTATCATTCTTTGTAGCGAGTAGGCTGTTTAGGCGTTTGCTACTAGTAAATTCGAAATGTTTTTCATTCGTACGATTTGCTCTCAATTGACTATTCATTTCATTCGATAGAAGGTTTTTAAAGCTAACATCCTGTGCTTTGTAATTTGGCGTATCAACATTTGCAATATTATTTGAGATTACCTTCTGTCGTAGAGCTGAATAATCTAATGCTTTTTCTAGTGAATGAATCGTATTAGAAAAAAGTTTCATCTTATCCCCTCACAAAAAATATAGTTACTTCGAATAAATATAACGTATTGTGTTAACTCTTTATTATTGTAATGAAATTAAATCTATCTGTCTATGAAGCTTGTGATAAAAAGTGATGTTTTTCGACAATATAGGACTTTATCCCTATGAATTCCATTCTTAATTATAGGATTAAAGTTGTGGACTTTCATGTGTTTTTTACAAAAAAAAGACATGAACTTATTTCCACTACAAAAAATCGACAATTTATGATAGAAATGTGATCTGCTTTTTTTGAACATTATTACATCGTTTGTCATTTGATAAAATCATAAAAAAAACGAAGATGGAGAAATCCATCTTCGTTTTTTGTTCTTAATGTGATTTTAGTTTTTCTAATTCCACTAAGAACTTATCGTTTAGTACTTTAATGTAAGTACCTTTCATGCCTAGTGAACGGGATTCAATTACACCAGCACTTTCAAGTTTTCTTAATGCATTAACGATAACTGATCTTGTGATTCCAACGCGGTCTGCAATTTTACTTGCAACTAATAAACCTTCATTGCCGTTTAATTCTTCAAAAATATGCTCAATAGCTTCAAATTCACTATATGATAATGAACTAATCGCCATTTGAACAACTGCTTTACTTCTTGCTTCTTCTTCAATTTCCTCTGCTTTTTCACGAAGGATTTCCATACCAACAACCGTTGCACCATACTCAGCTAAAATTAAATCATCATCTTCAAAACGTTGATCAAGTCTTGAAAGAATAAGTGTACCTAAGCGTTCACCGCCACCGATAATTGGTACAATTGTTGTTAGACCACTTTTAAACAAATCTTTGTTTTCGATTGGGAAAGCTGTATACGCACTTTCAATATCAAGGTTAGATGAAGTTTCTCGAATATTGAATAGGCTTTGTGTGTACTCTTCAGGGAAATGACGATCCTCGATCATTTTCTTCATTCTTTCATTTTCAATCTGTTGATTAATCGCAAATCCTAGAAGCTTTCCACGGCGACTTAATAAGAAAATATTTGCTCCAATTACATCGCGTAGAGTTTCTGACATTTCCTTAAAGTTAACTGGTTTACCTGCTGCATTTTGCAGCATCGCATTAATTTTTCGTGTTCTTTCTAATAATGGCATTTTACTTGTTCCTCCTGATAATCTTACAAAATAAACTGACTTAAATCTTTGTTCTTCACGATCGTACTTAATTTCTCATCCACATATTGTGGCGTAATCGTGATTTTTTCCATCGTAACATCTGGTGCTTCAAATGATAAATCCTCTAAAAGTCTTTCCAAAATCGTATGTAGTCGACGAGCTCCGATATTATCCGTGTCCTGATTCACTTGGAAGGCAACCTCAGCTATCTTACGAATAGCATCGTCAGAAAATTCAAGTTGTATACCTTCTGTTTCTAATAATGCTGAATATTGTTTCAATAGCGCATTATCTGGCTCAACTAAGATTCGATAAAAATCATCGACCGTTAGTTTCGTAAGCTCTACACGAATCGGAAAACGACCTTGTAATTCAGGGATTAAATCCGAAGGCTTTGACATATGGAATGCTCCAGCTGCAATAAATAACATATGATCTGTTTTAACGGATCCATATTTCGTTACAACGGTTGAACCTTCCACAATCGGTAAAATATCTCGTTGAACTCCTTCTCTGGAAACATCTGCCGAAGAAGAATTATGACTTTTACCTGCTACTTTGTCAATCTCATCTATAAAAATAATACCTGATTGTTCAGCACGATTTACAGCTTCTTGAGTAACCTCATCCATATCAATTAACTTTGCTGCTTCCTCATTTGTCAAGACTTTTCGAGCTTCTTTAACCGTTAATTTACGCTTTTTGCGTTTTTTCGGCATTAAACTGCTTAGCGCATCCTGCATATTCATTCCCATGCTCTCCATACCGGAGCCTTGAAAAAGATCAAACATAGACGGCTGCTGTTCTTCTACTTCCACTGTAACATAATAATCTTCTAGTTCTCCAAGTGCAAGCTTGTGAGCCATTCGCTTTCTTCTTTCGCTTACACTTTCTTCTTCTGTAGACTTTTCTGTTTCTTGCTCATTAGTATTCCCACCAAATAGCATCTCAAGTGGGTTTTTATAAGTTGTTTGCTTTTTTGAACCTGGGACAAGCAAATCGACAATACGCTTATTGGCATTTTCACCAGCTCGTTCAGAAACTTCCGCCATTTTTTCCTCTTTCACTAGACGAACAGCTGTCTCGATTAAATCACGAACCATTGATTCTACATCTCGACCAACATAACCTACTTCGGTAAACTTAGTAGCCTCAACCTTAATAAACGGAGCTCCAACCAGCTTTGCTAACCGTCTTGCAATTTCGGTCTTTCCAACACCAGTTGGTCCAATCATCAGTATATTTTTTGGAACGATTTCATCTTTCAGCTTTTCGTTAAGTAAACTGCGGCGGTATCTATTTCTTAATGCCACTGATACGGCTCGTTTAGCTTCGTTTTGGCCAATAATGTATTGATCTAGTTTTTCAACAATCTGTCTTGGGGTTAAATTCGTTTTCAAAGTAATCCCCTCCTTATAGTTCTTCAACTATAATATTTTCATTAGTATACACACAAATCTCACTTGCAATTTCCAACGAAGCTTTTGCTATCTCTCTTGCCGTTAAATGGTCACCTGAGTATTTTTTTAAGGCACGACCTGCAGAAAGAGCGTAGTTTCCGCCAGAACCAATGGCAAGAATTCCATCATCTGGTTCAATCACTTCGCCTGTTCCCGAAATGAGAAGCAAATCCTTCTCATCCATCACAATTAGCATAGCCTCTAATTTACGAAGAACTTTGTCACTTCTCCATTCTTTTGCAAGTTCAACCGCTGCCCTTTGTAAATTCCCATTAAACTCCTCAAGGCGTCCTTCAAACATTTCAAAAAGGGTAAATGCATCTGCAACAGAACCCGCAAACCCTGCAATTACTCTTCCTTGAAACAGCTTACGTACCTTTCTTGCTGTATGCTTCATAACCACAGCATTACCAAAGGTTACTTGACCATCTCCTGCCATCGCTGATTTACCATTATGTTTGACAGCAAATATTGTTGTTGCATGAAAATTTGACATTTTTTAGAACAACCTCCTTATGCACGTGGATGTGAGGATAGATAAATATTCCGCAAATGATCCTTTGTAACATGCGTGTAAACTTGTGTTGACGACAGATTTTCGTGCCCGAGCAGTTCTTGTACAGACCTCATATCAGCGCCCTCGTTTAAAAGGTGTGTAGCAAATGTATGTCTTAATACGTGTGGACTAATATGTATCGTAGATGAAGTCTTTTTAATCATATTATTTAGGATTAACCGGACTCCCCTCGTTGTTAAAGGTCCACCACGAAAATTAAGAAAAAGACTGTTTGTATGTACTGATGCTTTTTCGAGCAATTCCTTACGACCCTTTGATATATAGTTTGTAAGTGCTTGTTCGGCATAGCTTCCAAAAGGAACATAGCGTTGTTTATTTCCTTTTCCATGAACAAACACGGTTCCTACAGAAAAATCGAGATCCTGAAGAGTAAGCTTACAGCATTCACTTACACGGATTCCTGTTGCATAAAGCAATTCAAGTATAGCTTGATCCCGCTGCCCTAAACTTGTAGAAACATCCGAAACTTTGAAAAGTTTTTCCAATTCTTCTTCATATAAAAAGTGAGGAAGCTTTTGTTCTCTTTTAGGCAACGAAACCAATGAAAATGGGTTTTGAGAAATAAGCTTTTCCCTGAGAAGAAAATTAAAAAAACTGCGCAATGTTGAGATTTTTTTTGCAACAGTACGTCTTGCATATTGTTTCTTGTAAAGCTCTGTAAGATACAGTCGTACATCCGAATATGTCACATCAGATAACTCTGAGATGGATTCTTGATTCAGAAATAAGAAAAAATGTTCGATTGATTGCTCATAATGGACAATTGTATATTCTGAATAATTTTTCTCGATTTGTAAATATTCTTTGAACAACTGTAACGATTTGTTCACATTTTCCATTATTTTCACCTCACAAGGGCTACTAAATATTATCACAATTTAGTAGCCCTTGCAAATAAAAACTCTGATTTTTTTACAAAATTCTGAATTGCGCAAGAAATCACGTCTATTTCCACATACTTTAACAAGGAAAGTGGTGAGTCATAATTATAACCCACCACACAAGTTATTTTTGAGGTTCTTCTTTGTAGTCACACTCAACACACTGTACTTGAATGCCTTTTTTGAGTTTTTTCTCCACAAGCAAGTTCTCGCACTTTGGACATTTCCTCGGTAGTGGTTTATCCCAAGAAAGAAAATCACATTCAGGGTATTGATCGCAGCCATAAAAAATTCGTTTCTTCTTGCTTTTTCTTTCGACAATGTTTCCTTTACCACATTTCGGACAAGGAACACCGATTTCTTTAACAATTGGTTTAGTATTGCGGCAATCAGGGAAATTGGAGCAAGCCATGAATTTTCCATAACGTCCCATCTTATAAACCATGGGGTGTCCGCAATTTTCACAATCAACACCTGCAGGTTCATCCTTAATCTCAACTTCCTGCATCTCTGCTTCCGCAATTTCTAATCTTTTTTCAAAATCTTTATAAAAATCATCTATAATTTGAATCCATTCTGTCTTTCCTTCTTCGACTTCATCAAGGTCATTCTCCATTTTTGCAGTAAACTCTACATCCAAAATTTTCGGGAAAAACTCAAGCATTAATTCATCAACGATTTCTCCAAGTTCCGTTGGTACGAATCGCTTGTTATCTAATGACACATACCCTCTCTTTTGAATGGTATCTAGAGTTGGTGCATACGTAGAAGGTCGGCCTATCCCTAATTCTTCAAGGGTCTTTACAAGTCTTGCTTCCGTATAGCGTGGAGGTGGCTGAGTAAAATGTTGCTTTGGATCAACATCTTTCGAAAACACTTGGTCTCCTTCTACTAGCTCTGGAAGCATATTTTCTTTTTCTTCAATATTATCATCATTACCCTCAACATACACCTTCATAAAACCAGGAAATTTAACTTTTGAGCCAGTTGCTCGAAAGACAACATCGCCATTATTCAGGTCAACACTCATTGTATCCATAATTGCAGAAGCCATTTGACTTGCAACAAAACGCTCCCAAATAAGTTTATACAATCTAAATTGATCTCTGCCTAAATATTGTTTCACACTATTTGGCTCTCTAAAGACAGAGGTCGGTCGAATCCCTTCGTGAGCATCTTGGGTATTCTTTCCGTTTTTCCCTGTTCTTTTTGTATCTGTTAAAAATTGTTTACCAAAAGTCTTTTCAATATATTGTGAACCTTCCTCAATTGCGGTTTCTGAAATACGTGTTGAATCGGTACGCATATATGTGATTAGACCGACCGTTCCCTCTTTACCTAGGTCAATACCTTCATATAATTGTTGTGCAAGCATCATGGTTTTCTTTGCACGAAAATTCAATTTACGTGCAGCTTCTTGCTGTAAAGAAGAAGTAATAAAAGGTGGTGCCGGGTTTCTTTTTCGTTCTTTTTTTGTGACAGAAGTAATCGTAAATGAGTTGCCTTCAATTGTTGAAAGAATATCTTTTACCTCTGTTTCATTTGTTAACTCTAGTTTTTTTCCCTTTACACCGTAAAATTGTCCTTCAAATTGTTCATTTCCTTTTAAAAAGTCCGCTTTAATTGTCCAGTATTCTTCAGGCTCGAAAGCTTGAATTTCTTTTTCTCTATCAATGATAAGTCTGACTGCAACGGATTGTACTCGACCGGCACTTAAGCCCTTTTTTACTTTTTTCCAAAGCAGTGGACTAATATTATAGCCTACTAATCTGTCAAGAACACGTCTTGCTTGCTGTGCATCTACTAAATCCTGATTAATCGGGCGCGGATGCTTAAAAGACTCTTTAATAGCATCTTTCGTAATCTCGTTAAAAACCACTCGACAGTCTGAATGAATATCTAAATCTAATGAATGGGCAAGATGCCATGCAATTGCCTCACCTTCACGATCGGGGTCAGCTGCCAGATAAACTTTTTTTGCCTTTTTTGCAGCCGTTTTTAAATCCTTTAATACTGGACCCTTACCGCGGATTGTTATATATTTCACTTCGAAATGATTTTTTGGATCTACACCCATTTGACTTCTTGGGAGGTCTCTGATATGACCCATAGAAGCCTTTACCTTATATTTTTTTCCCAAATATCTTTCAATTGTTTTTGCTTTTGCTGGTGATTCAACTATGACTAAATAGTCCGACATGTATCGCTTCCTCCTTAGAGGTTAAATTCTGAATTAAAATAAATCCTCCATATTATTAAATATTCATGGACAGTTTGTCAAACTGTTATGATAATTTTTATAAATTTTTCATATATATTTTTATGATGAAGTGTGAATTTCTGATAAAATATCCTCGCTGGTACGCACCAATTTTGCTCCAGACTGAATTAATTTATTCGTTCCAACACATGAAGGTTCTAAAATAGAACCAGGAATGGCAAAAACCTCTCTACCCTGGTTTAGTGCTTGATCTGCTGTGATTAACGAACCACTTCTTTCCTTTGCTTCTACAACTAATGTGCCCTGGGTCAAACCACTAATTATTCGATTCCGCATCGGAAACTGCCATTTTTCTGGCTTTGTAAAAGGGGGATATTCAGATATAAGTATATGATTTTGAGTGATAGTAGTTGCCAACTCTTTGTTTTCAAGGGGATAAATATGTTGAAGGCCACCAGCAATGACCGCAATGGTTTTTCCATTATGAGCGATTGCTAGCCTATGAGCCATTGTATCTATTCCACGCGCCAAACCACTAACCAATACCCAATTCTGCTTAATTAAGGGCACCAACACCTTTGCCATACTTTGCCCGCATGTTACTGTAGGTGTTCGAGAGCCTACTACACTTAATAATTTTTCCCTGTTTAATAGGGCCTTGTCTCCAGCAGTATATAACACCCACGGTGGGTCATAAATTTGTTTGAGAAGACGAGGATATTCTTGATCAAATATGGTAATAATGCCCACACTTTTATTGCTATATTGTTTTAGCATACTTTGGATTGATAAAGAATGCAAATCTTTTAAAAAAATATTGATTTGGATTTTGGTTAATGGAAGGATTTTTTCATAAAACGATGAGGGGTAATTATAGATGGAAGAAAGTGTTGGATCATGCTGTAAAATTCGAAAAATAGATTTCCAGCCTATTCCCCGACAATGGTGTAGATGTATTAAATTTTCGCGAGTTTTTTCCATATTGACTCCTTTTTTTCATCAGAAAGAGACAGTTCCTTAAACAGAACTGCCTCATTTTAATATTTTTTTTAGTGAGTTTTACACTTTTCGTATAAACCTTTTTCTTTCAGAACGGAAATTAACGTTTCGCCCATTACTGATGGTGTTTCAGCAACCTTAATTCCACATTCATTCATTGTTTTAATCTTTTCAGCAGCTGTACCCTTACCACCAGAGATAATCGCGCCAGCATGGCCCATACGCTTTCCTGGAGGTGCAGTTTGTCCACCGATGAATCCTACAACTGGTTTTGTCATGTTTGCTTTAACCCATTCTGCTGCTTCTTCTTCCGCTGTTCCACCGATCTCACCAATCATGATAACCGCATATGTTTCATCATCTTCGTTAAATGCTTTTAGTACATCGATGAAGTTTGTACCGTTAACAGGGTCTCCACCAATACCTACTGCTGTTGTTTGACCAATACCAGCTTGTGTTAATTGGTGCACAGCCTCATATGTTAACGTACCAGAACGTGATACAACACCTACATGACCTTTTTTATGAATATATCCAGGCATGATACCAATTTTACATTCGTCAGCAGTGATAACACCAGGGCAGTTAGGACCGACTAAACGAGTCTTCTTCCCTTCCATATAGCGTTTCACTTTTACCATGTCTAATACTGGAATATGCTCTGTGATACAGATTGCTAGATCTAATTCTGCGTCAACTGCTTCCATAATTGCATCCGCAGCAAATGGAGCAGGTACATAAATGACAGAAGCTGTTGCACCTGTTTGATCTACTGCCTCTTTTACAGTATTGAATACAGGAACACCTTCTACCTCAGTTCCACCTTTACCAGGTGAGGTACCACCAACAATTTTAGTACCATATTCAAGCATTTGTTTTGTATGGAAAAGGGCCGTAGCACCTGTTATCCCTTGAACAATTACTTTTGTATCTTTATTAACAAATACACTCATGTTTGTCCCCTGCCTTTCTTACCCTACTAGTGATACGATTTTTTGTGCACCGTCTGCCATAGACTCAGCAGCCGTAATGTTTAGACCAGATTCTTGTAAAATCTTTTTACCTAAATCTACATTTGTTCCTTCAAGACGTACTACTAGAGGAATTTCCAAGCCTACTTCTTTAGTTGCAGCTACGACACCTTCTGCAATAACATCACATTTCATAATGCCACCGAAAATGTTTACAAAAATACCTTTTACGTTTTCATCAGATAGAATAATTTTGAATGCCTCAGTTACTTTCTCAGCTGTTGCGCCGCCCCCAACATCAAGGAAGTTCGCAGGATCTCCACCGTAATGTTTAATGATATCCATTGTTGACATCGCAAGTCCTGCACCATTAACCATACAGCCGATGTTTCCATCAAGTGAAATATAGCTTAAATCATATTTGGATGCTTCAATTTCTTTTGCATCCTCTTCGTCTAAGTCACGATATTCCAATACGTCTTTTTGACGGTATAATGCGTTAGAATCGAAGTTTAATTTCGCATCAAGAGCCATTACTTTACCATCGCCAGTTACAACTAGAGGATTGATTTCAGCAATTGAACAATCTTTTTCAACGAATGCAGTGTATAAAGCTGTCATGAATTTAACGGCTTGATTCACTAACTCTTTTGGAATGTTAATATTAAATGCAATTCGACGTGCTTGGAATGGCAATAATCCAACAACAGGATCGATTTCTTCTTTGAAAATCTTCTCAGGCGTTTTTTCAGCAACCTCTTCGATTTCTGTTCCACCTTCTTCAGAAGCCATTAAAACAACACGAGAAGTTGCACGATCAAGTACAAGTCCAATATAGTATTCTTTTTTAATATCGCAGCCTTCTTCAATAAGAAGACGCTTTACTTCTTTACCCTCTGGACCTGTTTGGTGTGTTACAAGAGTTTCACCTAGAATTTCATTAGCATATGTACGAACCTCATCTAGGTTCTTCGCTACTTTAACTCCACCAGCTTTACCACGACCCCCTGCATGAATTTGTGCTTTAACAACACAAACTTGGGTTCCAAGTTCTTTTGCAGCTTCAACAGCCTCATCAACCGTGAATGCAACCTTACCATTAGGAACAGCTACCCCATATTTTCTGAGGATCTCTTTTCCTTGATACTCATGGATATTCATTTCCCATCCTCCATTCTTATGTAAAAAAAGCAAAGAATTTTTTGTCAGTCCAAATGTTATTATACATTTTCTTTTTAAAACTTTCTATGACAATTATAATTTTTCAGAAAAATCATATACGCATAGAAAAGTACATCATTTAAATGACCGGGAATGGTCCCAAATCATAATGACGCAAACTAGACAAAAATTAGACTGCGCTTTCATTTTATAACTGAAAATACTACTTGTCTACCATTTCGCATGAATTTGTTCTTTTTTCTGCTTATTATAAAAATACTATATCAAAAAACTATTCATCTTGATTTTCAATACTTTTATCCATTTTATAAATAAAAGCAAAGATTTCCGCGATTACCTGGTACAAATCCTCTGGAATACCCTCATTTAATTTTAGTTCACCTAATAGTTCTACTAATGCAGTATCCTCTTGGATTGGTATACCATGAGCCTCTGCCATTTCAATAATATTTTGAGCAATAATACCTTTGCCTTTTGCAACAACCTTTGGCTCAGAATCTAGCTTTTCATCATATGACAGAGCAACTGCCTTCAGCTCATAATCTTCAGGTGTCTTTTTCATATTTTCACATCCACTCTTTCATGAACTTCTTCAAATTTTGTTTTCTCAAATTGATTATCTTGTTCCGTAGGGTTCACAATTTTGATCGATGAAAGCAAATACCCTTGCTTTTCCAAATTTGTTTGAAGAGTGGGTTTTAGTTCCTCTACTAGCAATCCGATTCCTTCTGTGTCATTAAAGATGGAAATGGAAAGAATACGGTTCTGAACTTTAACATCAATGACCACCTCTTTTAAATAATTCAGTTCTAACGAAAAAAGGAGATGACAAAAATCAGGATCGATTTTCCCATTTTTCTTCCTACCATCCATTCGAATCATAATACTTTGATTAGCTGAGTTTTGAAAGGTCATTTGTTGCTGTAGAAATTGGTTTGATTCATTAGATGTTAATTCAACAGTGTCTGATTGAGGTAAACGGCTTTGATTGATTACATTGTCTGCTTTTTCCCCCTCTAATACTGGTAATAACTTGGAGAGATGAGTGGTAGTATCTTGTGTTTTTTGTTCGCTCGAATTTGTATTTGATAAAGAGTGAAGCCTTTGAAAAGCTTCACCCTTCATTAATATTTGAAGTAAATGGACAGGTATCATTCTTTTACCTCTATTAAATCTCGTACTGGAGCAAATGAACGACGATGTTCACTTGTAACACCATATTTTTTAAGTGCTTCTAGATGGTGTGCCGTTCCATATCCCATGTGTTTCTCAAATCCGTATTCTGGATACTCATGGCTTAAGCGTACCATGAGGCGATCTCTAGTTACCTTTGCAATGATGGAGCTTGCAGCGATGGATACGCTTTTCGCATCTCCTTTTATGATAGATGTTTGTGGGACATCAATTGGTATTTCCATTGCATCGACTAAAAGATGATCAGGCTTTACTGACAAACCAGATATAGCCTTTTTCATTGCCTGCTTTGTAGCTTGATATATATTAACATCATCAATAACATCAGCCGGTATAATCCCGATTCCAACAGAGATGGCACGCTCTGTTATTAATTGAAATAATTCTTCTCTTTTTTGTTCAGATAGCTTCTTTGAATCATTTAAGCCAGGTAAATAGGCATCTTGAGGCAAAATAACGGCAGCAGCCACAACTGGTCCTGCTAATGGACCCCGACCAACTTCATCAACACCTGCAATATAAGAAATACCTTTTTTATAAAGAGCCTGTTCATATTGGGTCATTTCTTTATATTGTTGCTCTAACACCTTTTCCTCTGTCTTTTTCTTTTTCCAGCGTTGCAACAGAACTTGAACACCTTTTCGGCTATCTTGCTCGCAATCTTTTAGAAACGCATCCTGTTCATCATATATCGTGGCTAGCTTCTTTTCGATATCTTTGATTGTTAATTGTGACATTGCTTCACCTTCTATTTCTCGAGCTCTATGTAGTTAATATCGTCATTTTCCCAAAAAAATGAAGGCCCGCATTATGCGAACCTTTACGGTCTTTCAAATGTGAGCCTGCCAAGTTTTTCAGTTCGGATTTCTCTTATGATTAATTCAGCTGTTTTATCGTAATCGGTAACTCGACCTGATATTCTAGTACCACGACGCTTTGCAATTTCGTCAAATAGCAGTACAATATCGTCCGGAATTTCTTCAAGAGCATAACGTTGCTTTAGACTTTCTGGATAATTCTCCTCTAAAAATCGAAGAGCGTATACTGCGATATCTTGTAAGTTTAAAATTGTATCTTTAATCGCACCAGTTGTTGCGAGTTTCAAACCAACTTCTTGGTCCTCAAATTTTGGCCATAAAATACCAGGTGTATCAAGTAGTTCTAGTTCTTTTCCAACCTTGATCCACTGCTGTGCCTTGGTTATACCAGGACGATCACCTGTTTGCGCGATATTTTTCTTGGCTAAGCGATTAATTAACGTAGATTTGCCTACATTTGGGATTCCAACAATTAACGCGCGAATGGCACGTGGTCGAATCCCTTTTGCAGCCATTTTGTCGAATTTCTCTTTTAAAATTTCCCTTGCTTCACTCACTATTTGTTTCATGCCGTTTCCTGCTTGTGAATTTATAGCCAGGGCGTGTACTCCATTTTCTTTAAAGTACTCAATCCATTCCTTTGTTACCTTTGGATCAGCCATGTCAGCTTTGTTTAAAAGGAGTAGTCTCGGTTTATTTTTAATGATTTCATCGATCATTGGATTTCTTGATGATGCAGGGATTCTGGCATCCACAAGTTCAAATACAATGTCGATGAGTGATAGTTTTTCTGTGACTTGTCTCCTTGCTTTTGCCATGTGGCCTGGGAACCATTGAATTGTCAAAGTCTTTCACCAACTTATATGGTTTAATTTATGAATATTTTTTGCTTTTAGGTTATTTTACAATACCAAAGTCAGATAGTGGCCAGTAGATTAGGCTTGTTTCTCCTAGTACTTCGTTTATAGGGACTGGACCTATGTGGCGTGAATCTTTACTATAGCGACGATTGTCCCCCATAACAAACAGATGCCCTTCTGGAACTTCTTCAAAAACAAATGGGTCTGTTAGTGGACCATCAATTAGGTTTTTCTTATAGTCCTCTAGATACGGTTCATCATACGGTTTACCATTGATGTAAAGAATATCGTTTTTGTATTCAATTCGATCACCCGGTAATCCAATTATGCGCTTGATGTAATCTTTTTCTACTGTTGCATGGAAGACAACAATGTCAAAGCGTTCCGGTTTACCGACCTTATAGCCAATTTTATTGACGATCATACGGTCTTGGTGATGAAGAGTTGGCATCATTGATAGCCCGTCTACTACAATCGGTGCAAAGAAAAAATAACGGATAACAGCTGCCAAGATCACAGCAATCGCTAATGCTTTAATCCATTCCCAAAGTTCATTTTTTTGTTTGGCCATCATTGCTCCTCCACCTGTTCTTTTCACATCTATTAAATCGTTAGTATGTATTATTCTCTTATTATAATAATTACTCTCTCAAATGTAAAAGGAGCTTGTTATTTTTATACAAGCTCCTTTCTTTTTTATTATCGAATTTCTTTAATACGTGCTTTTTTACCACGAAGTTCGCGTAAGTAGTATAATTTCGCACGGCGTACTTTACCACGGCGTACTACTTCAAGCTTCGCAATTTTTGGTGTATGCACTGGGAATGTACGTTCAACACCTACTCCGTAAGATACCTTACGAACAGTGAATGTTTCACTAACTCCACCACCACGACGCTTAATCACAACACCTTCGTATACCTGAATACGTTCACGAGTACCCTCGATAACTTTCACGTGTACACGTACAGTATCTCCAGGACGGAATACAGGAAGGTCAGTTCTTAATTGTTCTTTTGTGATTTCTTCAATAATGTTTTGCATCGTCTCTTCAACTCCTTCCAACAGATGCTCTTACCAATATCCATTCATTGCAGCGGAACATCTTAATAAGACAAAGGACAAATTGCCCAAGTCACAAAGAGTATCTTACCATAATCCTGCTGTTGTTGCAATAGCTACTCTTCATCTAATTTAAATTCTTCGACCCATTTTTCTTGCTTAGGTGATAGCTGGTAGTTTTCTAGTAAATCTGGTCTTCTTTTATAGGTTCGTCGAAGTGATTCTTTTTCTCGCCATTCTTCAATATGCATATGATTTCCTGACAATAACACTTCAGGTACGGTCATTCCTCTAAAATTTGCTGGTCTTGTATAGTGGGGATGCTCCAATAATCCTGTACTATGGGAGTCTAGGACAGGCGAATCCTCATTTCCAAGTACACCTGGCAAGAGTCTTACAACACTGTCCGATATCACCATTGCAGCAAGCTCGCCTCCAGTTAAGACAAAATCCCCAATTGAAATTTCTTCTGTGCTTAAATGTTCACGAATTCTCTCATCATAGCCCTCATAATGGCCACAGATAAAAATGAGGTGTTCTTCTTTGGCTAGGTCTTCCGCTTTTTGCTGGGTAAATCTTTCACCCTGAGGACAAAGAAGAATGACTTTCGGCTTAGTTTCTGTTTGTTTCGTTAAATCCTCCACCGCATCAAAAATCGGCTGTGGCATTAATACCATTCCAGCTCCGCCGCCATATGGATAATCGTCGACTTTTTGATGTTTGTTATCCGCGTATTCACGGAAATTAACAACTCGAAACGAGACCTTTTCTTTTTCTTGAGCCTTTTTTAAAATAGATTCACCTAATACACCATTAAACATGTTAGGGAACAAAGTTAAGATATCAATTTTCATGTTAAATTAATCCTTCCATTAGGTGAATGGTAATTCTTTTATCCTCCACATCAATTTCCTTAACGATCTCATCGATATACGGAATTAATATTTCTTTACCTTTTGCTCCCTTTACAACCCAAACATCGTTTGCACCTGGTGTTAAAATCTCTTTGATGGCACCTAGTTCTTCGCCTTCCTCAGTTACAACCGTACAGCCGATAATTTCATGAAAGTAGTATTCACCGTCATCTAATTCCCCCAACTGACTTTCATGAACTTTGACAAGTGCACCTTTAAAACGTTCTACTTCGTTGACGTTATCGTAGCCCTCAAAGGTAACTAAATCAAAATTTTTATGAGTTCGGTAAGATTGGACTCTAACCTCAATTGGGTCTTTATCTTCCATAAAAATATATAAGGTATTCCCTATCTTGTATCGTTCCTCAGGAAAATCAGTTCTTGAGATAATTCGAACCTCACCTTTGATTCCATGTGTATTCACAATTTTTCCGACGTTATACCATTTATCCATTTCTTTTCACCCCTAACGAATTTCTTCAACTATACCTTCTTTAATTACGATTGTTCGTGCTGCTGTTTTTTCATCCCAGTTGTCGCCTACATTTATGTCAATAATGGATCGGACTTCTTTTTCTTTTATTTCACTGCCTATTGGTAGCATATGTATTTGTTCGATTTGAAACTCGAGTTGTTTTACTTTTTCCTGTCTAAGGTCCATTTCATTTGTAAAATAAAGTTTGATTTTAGTCGGATCGAACTTTTGCAGTCTTTCCATTTTTTTAAGTTCAAATTTAAGTTGGTCGCACTCTTTAAGTAATTGGTCTTTGTTCGTTTGCAGCGAACTAATAAGCTTTGACTTACTTTTTTCAGTTAAAACTTGTTTCACTTCAACTGTCTGGATGATTTTCATACACCACACAACCCTTACCATTTAATTCATAGGCTCACTTCTAAAAGATTGTCGCTTTTAAAACATAGGGTGATTTCCGCTCCTGGTACTCGCTTTCCGCGGGCGATCCACAAGCCTCCTCAGGCCTACACGATGTAGGTCACGAAGCCGTTGCTACAGGACGTGGCGCTCTTAGGCTTCGAACATTAATTGGTCTTGCTTGGCTCGCTATTCCCGCAGGACGTTGAGTTTGCTTCCTTGAAGCTGCACTGCACGAAGAAAATGCATGCATTTTCGAGGATCTCGTACCATCCGCTGAAATCACAGGAAGACAAATAATTACCAGTCCTTTTGAACAATCATATCAAAATCAACAAAACTTAGAAAACAGCCAATTCATAAGACTTTTCCTAAAGTGTTAATCATCAATACAGAAAAAAGGGGGAGGTTACCCTCTCCCTTTTTTTCTCATAATCATTCGTTAATTTCTAGATGAATTCGTTTATCATGGCCAGTTCCTGCTGCATAAACAACAGTTCTAATCGCCTTAATGACACGGCCTTGTTTCCCAATTACTTTACCCATATCTTCTTTATTTACACTTAGTAAATAGGTGATATTACGGTTGTCGGAAGTCTCAGTGACTTCGACGTCATCAGGATGATCAACAAGCGGCTGTACAATTGTTTCAATCAACTCTTTCATCTGTGAGTTACCCATTACTTACCGTTTTTTGCGTTATGGAATTTTTCCATAATACCTTGTTTTGAGAACAAGTTACGGACAGTATCAGATGGTTTTGCACCATTTTGTAACCATTTTAATGCTAATTCTTCATCAATTTTAACCTCTGCAGGTTGAACAACTGGATTATAAGTTCCAACTGTTTCAATTTGACGTCCATCACGTGGTGAACGAGAATCAGCTACTACGATACGATAGAAAGGAGATTTTTTTGCTCCCATGCGTTTTAAACGAATTTTTACTGCCATTTTATATAGCACCTCCGAAAATATTTCAACAAGATATAATATTAACTGTTCCACAACTGTTTGTAAAGTGTTTTTTCTTTACATCTATGAAATGGTTATTATTACTACGTTTTTTTAAGCAAAGTAATGAACTTTTACTTATTTTCTTACTTACATAAAAGGAAACTTAAATCCTTTTTTCTTTCCTTTTGTCATGTTTGTCATTTGCTTCATCATCTTTTTCATGTCTTCAAATTGCTTTAATAGACGGTTGACCTCTTGAACAGTTCGACCGCTACCTTTTGCAATTCGCTTTTTACGACTTGAATTGATGATTTCAGGTTGTTCTCTTTCAACTTTTGTCATGGAACGAATGATTGCTTCAACATGGCCAATTTGTTTATCATCAACCTGAACATTCTTAAGACCCTTCATTTTGTTAGCGCCTGGTAGCATACCTAGGATCTCATCAAGAGGACCCATTTTACGCACTTGTGCTAACTGTTCGAGGAAATCATCAAATGTGAAAGACATTGACTTAAATTTCTGTTCTAGCTCTTTTGCTTTATCCTCATCAACAGAAGCTTGGGCTTTTTCGATGAGTGAAAGAACATCCCCCATCCCTAAAATACGTGAAGCCATACGTTCTGGATGGAATGCTTCTAGCGCATCTAGCTTTTCACCAAGTCCCACAAATTTAATTGGTGTATTTGTAACAGCCTTTACAGATAATGCCGCACCACCACGGGTATCTCCATCAAGCTTTGTTAAAACAACGCCAGTTAAACCTAATAAATCATTAAAGCTTTGTGCCACATTGACTGCATCCTGTCCCGTCATTGCATCCACAACAAGGAAAATCTCATCAGGCTTAGCCACTTCTTTGACTTGCTTGAGCTCGTCCATCAGTTCTTCATCGATGTGCAAGCGACCGGCTGTATCGATTAATACATAGTCATGATGATCTTCTTTTGCTTTTTCAATTGCCTGCTTTGCAATTTCAACAGGACTAACTTTGTCACCAAGAGAAAAGACCGGCATATTAAGTTGTTTTCCTAAAGTTTGCAATTGATCTATCGCAGCTGGACGATAGATGTCTGCGGCTACAAGAAGTGGTTTACGGTTATGTTTTTTTCGTAATAGATTTGCAAGCTTACCAGTAGTTGTTGTTTTACCTGCACCTTGTAAACCAACCATCATAATAACAGTTGGCGGTCTATTGGCAACCGCAATTTTACTTTGCTCGCCACCCATTAATGCAGTAAGTTCCTCCTGAACGACTTTGATAACTTGCTGTCCCGGAGTTAAACTTTTCATTACTTCTTGTCCAACAGCTCTTTCGCTTACACGCTTTACAAAATCCTTGACAACTTTGAAGTTAACGTCTGCTTCAAGTAGGGCAAGACGAACCTCACGCATCATTTCTTTTACATCGGATTCTGATACTTTTCCTTTACCGCGAATTTTCTGAAGTGTTCCTTGCAGTCGGTCGGCTAATCCTTCAAATGCCATTCTTGCCGCCTCCTATTCTAATTTCTCAAGCAACTGTATCACATTTTGAAGCTCTACGCTATCATCATATTTATGTGAAAGTCGTTTTAGCTCAGTAAACAGTTTTCTGCGCTCTTGAAATTTCTGAAATAGTAACAGTTTTTCTTCATACTCTTCAAGCATTGTCTCTGTACGCTTGATATTGTCATAGACCGCTTGACGACTAATCTCATATTCCTCTGCTATTTCACCAAGGGAAAAGTCATCTAAATAATATAAAGACATATAGTTTCGTTGCTTTGGTGTCAACAACGATTGATAGAAATCGAAGAGATAGTTCATTCTCATTGTTTTTTCAATCATAGTATCTCCCCCTTGTTAAGTGAAATACCTTTACAATTCACTAGTTTACCTACTTTACAATGCGTTGTCAAGTTAATTTACTTTACTTAAAAGAGAGCCTGGGCGATAGGCTCTCTTTTAAACGTTTTATTCTTCTGTTTTTTCGACCAAATCTGCGAATAGACCATATACGTAGTTTTGAGCATCGAATTCTTGGAGGTCGTCAACTTTTTCTCCTAATCCAACCAGTTTCACAGGAATGTTTAGTTCATTTCGAATCGCAAGGACAATACCGCCCTTAGCTGTTCCGTCTAACTTAGTTAACACAATACCTGTTACATTTGTAGCCACAGAGAATGTTTTCGCCTGTGTTAAAGCGTTTTGTCCAGTTGTCGCATCAAGAACGAGCAATACTTCATGGGGAGCACCTGGTAATTCACGTTCGATCACACGTTTTACCTTTTCAAGCTCTTTCATTAGATTGACCTTGTTTTGAAGACGTCCTGCCGTATCACAAATTAATACATCGACATTACGAGATTTTGCCGCTTGTACTGCATCATACATGACCGCTGCGGGATCTGAGCCCTCTGATTGTTTGATCACATCTACACCCACTCGATCGCCCCAAACTTCAAGCTGCTGAATCGCACCGGCACGGAATGTATCACCTGCTGCTAATAGGACTGATTTCCCTTCATTTTTCAAGCGATTTGCAATTTTTCCAATAGATGTTGTTTTACCAACACCATTTACACCGACTACTAAAATGACTGTGAGTCCTTCATCCTGAATATTAAGCTTCGGTGATTTTTCTTCACCGCCTTGATAAATTTCGACGAGTTTTTCTGAAATAACACCTTGAACCTCTTTTGTATCCTGAATGTATCTTTTCTTTACTTCCATTTTCAATTCATCGATTAGTTCCATAACAGTTGAAACACCGACGTCTGCAGCAATTAAAATTTCTTCAAGTTCTTCGAAAAAGTCCTCATCAACCTTACGATAACGGGCAACTAAATCATTCACTCGTTCGGAAAAGGAATTACGAGTTTTAGATAAGCCATCCCTAAATTTTTCAGTAACCGCATCAGTTTGATTTGTAATCTTTTCTTTTAATTTCTTAAAAAAATTCATGTAAAATCCCCTTTCAATCTAGTTTTGGGTAACCAATTCTTTCGATTCTTCAAGACGAACTGAAACAAGTTTGGATACGCCTGATTCCTGCATGGTCACACCATATAATACATCTGCTTCTTCCATCGTACCCTTTCGGTGGGTGATCACAATAAATTGAGTTTCATTGCTAAATTTCTTTAAATATTGCGCAAATCGGAAGACATTTGCTTCATCAAGCGCTGCTTCAACCTCATCCAGTACACAGAATGGGACAGGACGAACTTTAAGGATTGAAAATAATAACGCAATTGCCGTCAATGCCCTTTCTCCACCCGATAAAAGACCTAGGTTTTGTAATTTTTTCCCTGGTGGTTGAGCGACAATTTCAACCCCTGTATTTAAAAGATCATCGGGGTCTGTTAGTCGAAGATCGGCTCGTCCACCACCAAAAAGTGCTTGAAAGACAGTTTCAAAATGCGATCGGATACTTGTAAAAGTAGATTCAAATCTCTTTTTCATTTCGTCATCCATTTCGTCTATAACCTGGAACAATGTATCCTTTGCTTCCTGCAAATCATTTTGTTGTTCAGTTAAAAACGTATAACGCTCAGAAACTCTGTCATACTCGTCAATTGCGCCAAGGTTTACCGTACCAAGTTCTTCAATTGCAAGCTTTATTAGCTTTACCTTCTTTCTAGCTTCAGAAACTTCAATTTGAAGTGGAAATTGTTCTTTTGCAGCTTCGTAGGTTAATAAATATTCCTCGCGTAGATGGGTTAAACAATTTTCCAATTCAACATCCAAGCGGTTCACCTTCACTTCTTCATCCTGTAAAATATCTACAAGTTGCTTATGTTGACGTCTTGATTCCTTCAATTCACGTTCAAGATCTTCAAGTGTTGTTTGTAGTTTCAGGCGATGATCCCTTTTATTGCTAATCGTTTGAATGGTATTATTTTTATCACTTGATTTTTGCTTTGCAGCTTCTTCGAGTTCTATTTCTCCAGAATTACTTGAGGTCATTTCATTATCAAGAAGCGATAAATCCTCTTTCAAATCAGTTAGTTTAGCAAGTCCTTCATTCATTTCTTCTTCTAAGCGATTCATTTTCTCTTGTTGATGTTCAAGCGCTTGTTTTTTTCTTGCTAAAATAACCTTTTGATCTGTAATTTCTGTTTGCACCGTTTCTCGTGATGTCTGTTGGTCAGACTTTTGTGAATTAAGCTGATTGATGGTCTCATTTAATGAGTGAAGTTCTTCCTCTAGGTTAGCTAATTCAGATTTCAGCTCTTCTAGTCGACCAGTCATTCTTTCCTTATCTACTTGATACTGTTGCTTTTCATCATCATACAATTCCAAATGCTCGTTCACATTTTGCTCTTTTAAAGCCACTTCTCTGTATTCACCTTTAATCGTTTGCTCTTTTAAGCGCAATGTTTCACCAGCTTGACGAAGCTTTTCAAGCTGATCTTCTTGTTCTGTGATTTGCTTTTTCTTATCCTTGACTGTTTTTTCAAGATCAGCCGTTTTCGCTTCCATATCAGCAAGCTTTTCTGTGATGCTCTCAAGCTCCCTACCACGGCTCAGTAAAGAATTTGATTTCTGTTTAACAGCTCCCCCTGTCATCGAACCACCCGGATTGACAACATCACCTTCAAGGGTAACCACTCGATACCTGTGCCCTACAAGGGATGCAAGTTCATTCGCACCTTTTAAATCTGTCGTAATCAAAATGGTTCCTAACAGATTTGCGATAATGGAGTGATATCTTTCTTCAAAGGTAACTAATTCGGAAGCTACACCAATAAACGCAGAATGTCCCTTGATAGCAACAAGCTGTGTTGCCGAAATCGAACGTTCCTTAATCACATTCATTGGTAAAAATGTTGCGCGACCAAAAGAGTTTTTCTTTAAATACTGGATCGCTGTTCTTGCATTTTTTTCGTTATCCACGACAATATGCTGTGTTGCTGCACCTAATGCAATTTCAATCGCGGTTTCATATTCCTTTGGAACATGAATAAGTTCAGCAATTGCGCCTTCAATTCCTTCAAGGTGTTCGTTTCTTGCTTTTAAAACTTCCTTAACACCCTGAAAGAATCCAGAATAATCATCCTGCATTTCTTCTAACATTTCTTTTCTTGACTTCGTTTGTTGTAAGTATTGATAAGCTTGGTAAAGCATACTCTCTTGCTTCTGATAGTTTTTCTTATTATTTTCTAGCTTAGTTTGTAAGTCTCTAAATGAAACAATTTGATGGTTAATTTCTTGCTCAATAACAGAAAGCTTTGTTTGAAGTCGTACTTTTTCATCAAGGATTTCCTTGCGTTCTGTCAAATATTTTTGATTTGAATCATTTAAACGATTTTCTTTCGCTTCTTGCTGTGCAAGCTGTTCCTTAATATAACCCATTTCGTTACGGTAGGAGGCTTGCTTATTTAACAACTCAAAATAATCACTTTTTAAATTTTCGATTTTTTCTTCGATGTTTTGATCATACGATGCAAGCAAAATTTGTTTATCTTTTAGTTGTTGTTCAAGCTCTCTTACTTCTTCACTAAGCTTTGATAATTCATGTTGCTCTGTTTGTTTTTTCTCGTTCAGGCTCTCTAGCCTTTGTGATAACTCATGAATTGAGTTTTCAAGCTGACCTTTATTTTGTGTCGCATTTTTTTTGCGTTCTTTTAAGACTTCTTTTCGACCTTCTAATTTTTCTAGTTCCTCACTAGTACGTAGAAGAAGCTGTTGAAGCTCATGAATCGATGAATCTGTCGCCTCAATTCCAGATCTTAGCTCCTCGATTTTCGCTTCCTTGCTTTGGAGTTTTGTGTTTAATGCTAGTTCCTGCTCTTTATGCTCTTCAACAAGCTTAGATAGCTTCTCCCATTTGTCGTGAAGATCTTCAATTTCAAATACAGTTAAACCGACTTCAATTTTTTCCAGTTCTTCTTTCTTCTCCAAATAGTCTTTTGCAATCGAAGACTGGATTTGTAATGGTTCAATTTGCGATTCAAGCTCATGAATAATGTCGTTAACTCGATTTAAATTTTCCTGTGTTTCTGCAAGCTTATATTCTGCTTTCTTTTTACGGGTTTTATATTTCAAAACGCCCGCAGCCTCTTCAAATATACTTCTTCGTTCTTCAGCTTTACTGCTTAAAATTTCTTCTACTTTCCCCTGACTGATGATCGAAAAAGCTTCACGACCAAGTCCGGAATCCATAAATAAATCAACAATATCTTTTAGTCGACATGCTTGTTTATTTATAAAAAATTCACTTTCACCAGACCGATAGACGCGGCGTGTCACACTCACTTCATGATAATCGATAGGTAAAAAGTGGTCTTCGTTATCCAATGTTAATGTTACCTCAGCCACATTCAATGCTTTCCGGCTGTCACTTCCCGCGAAAATGATATCTTCCATTTTCGAGCCGCGCAATGATTTTGCAGACTGTTCTCCAAGAACCCAACGGATTCCGTCTGTAATATTACTTTTTCCACTACCATTTGGTCCAACGACAGCCGTTACACCAGGTACAAAATCTACCGCAATTCTTTCAGCAAACGATTTAAATCCTACTATATCTAAACGTTTGAGGAACATAAACTTCCCCCTCAATTCGAAATTCAAGTCCTACATATTTTAACACAAACTAATGTTTTATTGGATTACTTTTTAAAGCAACCTTTAATAGCAATTGCTCTATTCTAAAAGATTATAGCTATTCAGCCGCAGGTGGACGCTTTCCTCGGGCGTGGCTTGAGCCTCATCAGTCCAACACAATGTAGGTCACGGAGCAGTTGCCACAGGACGTGGCGCTTTTAGGCTTCGTTCTACTGGTCGCTCCTGTGGGGTCTCAAGTCTCACGCTTTTCACGCTGGAGTCGCCACCTTCCGCTTAACTCAATATCATTTATGTCAAAGACAACAAAGATTACGAAAACAGCCGATGGCAAAAATATAACCCCACGAAATCGTGGGGTGCACTACCTTATTGTTGTTTGCTTTTCAGCTTTTTCAAAGCAATTTCTGCTGCATGCTGTTCAGCTTCTTTTTTCGATCTACCTGTACCTATCCCAAGTTCCTCACCATTTAGGGATACCCTAGAAATGAATTCACGACTATGGGCTGGTCCTTTTTCTTGGAGCACCTTATATTCGATAATTCCAGTACCATCTCGTTGCACAAGCTCTTGAAGCTGACTCTTATAATCCATCACATGAGAAAAAGCACCCGCATTAATTTTAGGAATCACTGTTTGATCTAAAAACTGGTTTACTACCTCTAAGCCTTTATCAAGGTATAATGCCCCGATAAATGCTTCAAACACATCAGCAAGCAGGGCAGGTCGCTCTCTTCCACCAGTCATTTCCTCACCTTTTCCAAGTAAAACAAGTTCCCCAAATTTTAGCTCATTTGCAAATGTAACTAGAGACGGTTCACAAACAATGGCTGCCCGCATCTTCGTTAATTCACCTTCGCTCATGATTGGAAATTTTTTAAATAAAAACTGTGAAATGGTTAGCTCTAAAACAGCATCTCCTAAAAATTCAAGCCGTTCATTGTCTTCATGCGGCTTTTTTCGATGCTCATTCACATAAGATGAATGTGTAAATGCTTGAATAAGTAGACTTTCATTGTGAAAATGAATCCCTAGTCGCTCCTGAAAAGCGTTAAATTTCGGAGTGAACTTATTGCCTTTGTCTTTATTTATCCGCTTCACCTTACGTAACCTCCAATGAGAAAAGCGCAAACGCCTTAGGAGTGGAACGTCTACTAAATACCACCACGTCCTGTGGCAAACGTAGACGTCAGCACATCCTGTGCAAGCCCGACAAGCTAATGTTCTGTGGCAAAAAAAGTCGCTCTTTGACTTTTCTTGACACAGGTTATTAGACCTCGAGGGGCTAGGCGCTTGTGCTAGACACTTTAAGAAAGCCCCGTTATATAACGGGACTTTTGCATTTTAAGAATTATAGCTGGCTTTTTATGTAATTAACAGCGTCACCAACTGTAGAAATTTTTTCAGCCTCATCGTCTGAAATTTCCATGTCAAACTCGTCTTCAAGTTCCATAACTAGTTCAACAACATCTAGTGAATCCGCTCCAAGATCATCTTTAAAAGAAGCCTCTAAAGTAACTGCTGATTCTTCAACACCTAAGCGGTCAACCACGATTTTTGTAATTCTCTCAAAAACATCTGCCATTTCCATTCACCTCCCCTCAAGGTATTATATTTGGTTTTACTAGAAAAGCGCAAGCGCGTTTAGTAAAAAGGATATCGATTTCGCTCTTTTTCTTTTTTACATAACCATTCCGCCGTCAATATGAAGGGTCTGACCTGTCATATAGTTGCTTTGGTCTGATGCTAGGAATAAAACAGCTCCAGAAATATCGGTTGTGTCACCGAATCTTGCAAGAGGAATTAATTTAAGCATTTCGTTTCTTACATCTTCAGGAAGTTTATCCGTCATATCTGTCGTAATGAACCCTGGTGCAACAGCGTTAACGTTAATATTACGACTCGCTAATTCTTTAGCAGCTGTCTTTGTTAAGCCAATCACACCTGCTTTTGCTGCAACATAATTAGCTTGTCCAGGATTACCACTAACCCCTACGATAGAGGCGATATTGATAATTTTACCAGAACGCTGCTTCATCATTTGTCTTGTAACAGCTTTTGTGCAGAGAAACACGCCTTTAAGGTTAATGTTAATAACATCGTCCCATTCTTCTTCTTTCATTCTCATTAATAAATTGTCTCGTGTAATTCCTGCATTATTAACTAGAATATCAAGACTACCAAATGTTGCAATAACCTCTTTTACCATAGAAGTAACAGAATCTGCATCAGATACATTTGCTTGTATCGCAAATGCTTCTTGTCCTAATGCTTTAATTTCATCGACTACTTCATTCGCTTTTTGCTCACTTCCGGAATAGTTTACCGCAACCTTCGCACCTGCTTTTGCAAGTTCAATTGCAATCGTGCGGCCGATTCCACGTGAAGCGCCCGTTACCAATGCTACTTTTCCACTTAACATCTTAATTTCCCTCCTTTAACGCACGAATGGTTGATTCAAGTGTTTCTAAATCGCTAATTGCATATGTTGCAACTCTGCGATTTACTTTTTTTATTAATCCAGAGAGAACCTTACCAGGTCCAATTTCGATAAAAGTGTCTACACCTTGTTCAAGCATGTATTGAACTGAATTTTCCCATAGTACAGGAGAATACAATTGCTTTACTAGATTTTCTTTAATTTGGTCAGCGGATGTCATTTCCATAGCATTCACATTTGCTACGACAGGAACAGATGCATCATTAATTTCAATTTGATCTAGTACTGAACGTAGCTTTTCGGCTGCTGGTTCCATTAATGAAGAATGGAAAGGTCCACTAACCTCGAGTGGAATAGCACGTTTCGCACCTTTTTCTTTCGCTAATTCACAAGCCTGCCTCACACCTTCGGCAGCCCCTGAAATCACAATTTGCCCAGGACAGTTGATATTCGCAAGCTGGACTGGATGACCTGCTGCAGAAATTTCATCTGTTACCGCTTGTAGGTCCTCGCTACCCATTCCAAGAATTGCTGCCATTGTTCCTTGTCCTGCAGGAACGGCTTCCTCCATGAACTCACCGCGTTTACGAACTGTACGTACAGCATCTTCAAAGCTTAATGCACCAGAAGCGACCAAAGCCGTGTACTCACCGAGACTATGACCGGCAACATAATGAGGTGTTATACCTGCTTCATTGAATTTTTCTAGAATTGCAATACTTGTTGTTAATAGAGACGGCTGTGCGTTCACTGTTAATGTGAGTGTGTCCTGTGGTCCGTTAAAAATCAGAGAAGAAAGCTCCTCATCTAAGGCTTTGTCAGCTCTTGTAAAAATCGCATGAACAACTTCTGAAGAATCAGCTAATTCCTTCCCCATTCCTACAACTTGAGATCCTTGTCCTGGAAAAACGAATGCAATCTTACTCATTCTACATTCCCCCTATTCATCTACTTTTGGATTGATATCCTCTAGTGTTTTACGTATTGTTCCTGAAACATCTTTTTCAACCATCTCGTATGTTTGTCTTACTGCACTAAATATACCATTGGCATCTGAAGAACCATGTGCTTTGATTACAGGTGCATTTAAGCCGAATAGTCCTGCTCCACCATATTCTGAGTAATCGAGCGTCTTTTTCAATACCTTTAATTCTGGCATTAAAAGTCCTGCCGCTATTTTACTCTTTAGATTGCTTGTAAAAGCTGTTTTTAGCATTTTAAACATAGAAAGAGCAGTACCCTCGATTGTTTTTAATGCTACATTTCCTGTAAATCCATCTGTAACAACAACATCTGCTACTCCGTCTAGTAAATCTCTGGCCTCTACATTTCCAACGAAATTGAGATTTGTAGCTTTGATTAATTCAAAAGCATGTTTGGTAAGATCATTTCCTTTTTTATCTTCCGTACCGACATTTAATAAACCCACTCTTGGATTCACCACTCCTCGAACCTTTTCCGAGTAGATTGATCCCATGATGGCATATTGAAGCAAGTGCTCAGGCTTGGCATCAACATTTGCGCCTACATCTAACATAAGAAAACCTTTTTTATCTAAAGTTGGGAGTGTAGGCGCTAATGCTGGACGGTCAATTCCTTCAATTCTACCAACGATAAAAAGTCCTGCCGTCATGAGAGCGCCCGTATTCCCAGCTGAAATACACGCATCAGCCCGGCCCTCACTTACTTCTTTCGCCATTAAGACCATGGATGCATTCTTTTTCCGTCTAACGGCTCGAACAGGTTCATCCGTACCTTCAATTACATCGGTTGTATGTATAATTGTAATCCTATCTTCTTCAGTTATGTATTGACGAATTTTTGCTTCATCACCAATTAGTGTTACTTCAAGGTCTTTAAAATGCTTTAATGCAGTCATTGTACCCTTAACAATTTCTTCTGGGGCATGATCTCCACCCATTGCATCTATCGCAAGTTTCATCTTGTATCATTCCTTTGTTTGCTATTAGGTAGTTGTCTACACGTATTGTTCTCTATTATAAATCAGTTTTTACTTGTTTATTAGAACGATACATTGTAAATTCACCAGAAAATACGAGTTCGTTTCCAACATAACTATTTACATCTACGATTGTTCTATCTTTTTCCTGAGCACCCTTCACTTTTGCTTTCGCGACGACACGTTCCCCTACTTTTACCTGTCTCGTAAACCGAATGTTAGCTTTGGCAGTAAGCGCAAGTTCATCATTAATTACAGCTACCGCCAGTGAATTTGCTTGGGCAAAGAGATGGTGCCCACGAGCAATTTGGTTTCGTTTAAACACATGCTCATTTGTTACATCAAAGATTGAAATTGCACTTTGGTCTAGTTCAATATCTATAATTTCACCAATTACTTCTTCAATTGGCAAAGCTTTCACTTCATCATCTAGTTTTTTCTCAGCAACATTTTTGATTCGTTCACGAAGTTCAGGAATCGATAATTCCAATCGGTCCAAACGAATCGTTTGAACACTCACCTTAAATTTTTCAGCTAACTCTTCATCCGTAATAAAAGGATTTATTTCAATCGTTTCTTGAAGCAATTGCTGCCGTTCTTTTTTATTTCTTCTCATTAAAAATACACCGTCCGCACTCTTATGACTAGGTACTAATAGTAAGTATATAATTAAAAAAAGCAGATTGCAAGAAAAAATATCCTTACAATCCACCCCTAAAAACAAATGGTTTAATCCAATTTTTCTCCATCTAAAATACCGGATTGCAACAAATCGTCCCGTAGGTGTTTGTATGAGGAATCCTCCCAAAACGCCTTCGAATTAATTAATTTCGCCGCATCATTTCGCGCCACCTCTAATGTGCGATAATCATGAACCATATCTGCTACCTTAAATTCAGGAACACCACTTTGTTTCCGACCGAAGAAGTCCCCAGGTCCACGAAGCTCCAAATCTTTTTCTGAAAGAACAAAACCATCGTTAGTTTCTGTCATGATCCGCATTCTTTCTTTCCCAACCTCAGATTTTGGATCCGCAAGAAGAATACAATAGGACTGTTCCTTACCTCTTCCGACACGTCCCCGCAATTGGTGTAGCTGTGAAAGACCGAAACGTTCAGCATCATAAATCACCATCAATGTCGCATTTGGGACGTTCACACCTACCTCAACTACTGTTGTGGATACGAGAATTTGAACTTCATTTTCACTAAATTGTCTCATTACATCTTCTTTTTCATCTGCTGCCAATCGACCATGCATTAAGCCAACTTTTGCCTTGTTTTGAAAATGAAAGGAGAGCATCGTATGAACATCTATCGCATTTTGAACGTCCAACTTATCAGATTCCTCGATCAGCGGACAAATGACATAGGCTTGTCTGCCTTTAGCCAACTCTTTTTCAATAAATACCAAAATCCGCTCAAGCATCTCATGCTTCACCCAATACGTTTCAATCTTCTTCCGTCCTGCTGGCATTTCGTCGATTACCGAAACATCCATCTCACCAAAAACAGTAATGGCAAGTGTTCTTGGGATTGGGGTTGCAGTCATAAAAAGGACATCGGGATTTTCGCCTTTTTCCCTTAAAATCCTCCGTTGCTCAACACCAAAGCGGTGCTGTTCATCTGTTATGACGAGCCCAAGCTTATGGAAATTGACTTCATCCTGGATAAGCGCATGTGTACCTACTAATATATGAATATCACCTGATTCTAGCTGTTCAAGGATTTCTCTTCTTCGTTTACCTTTAACAGAACTTGTTAACAGTTGAATATTTAACCCGTAATCTGAGAAAAGCTCAACAAGTGACTGGGCATGCTGTTCAGCTAAAATTTCCGTTGGGACCATTAATGCTCCCTGATAACCCGAAAGAATAGCAGCATATAAGGAGATGGCTGCTACAACCGTTTTTCCTGAACCAACATCACCTTGAAGTAATCGATTCATTCGATACGGGGAGCGCAGGTCATTCATAATCTCAGTAACAACTCGATTTTGGGCATTTGTTAATGGGAATGGCAACCTATTCATAAAATCTTCTAGTTTATCGGTTTGAAACTCCATGGCTGAACCGGCCGTTTGTTCTCGCTCAAACTTCCTTAATGCTTGCATTTTCAGTTGAAAAAGCAGAAATTCTTCGTACACAAAACGACGTCTCGCTTGTTTTAAATCCTGATGACTAGTTGGATGATGCATAATTTTAATTGCATCCTTCTTTGGTAAAAGCCGATATGCCGTTAATAATTGTTCAGGAAGATTATCCTCAATTTGGTCGCCAAACTGCTCGAGGGCAATCGCAATAAAACGCTTCATTCCTTTTATCGTGATTTTTCCTTTAATTGAATACACAGGCTCTATGCGGTTATCTTTTATCATCGGACCAAAAACAATCTCACTGACAGTTATGGTTTGCCGATGCTGATCCCATTTTCCTGTAATCGTTACAGTATCGTTTAACGAGATTTTGTTTTTATAATACGGGCGATTGAAACAGGTCGCTGTTATTAAATAGCGACCTACTAAGACCCTAAAGGTTAAGCGAGATCGTTTACGATTATAATAGGTTAACAGCGGTTCACTATGAACCTTACCCTCAATCGTAATTTTCTCCTCATGCTTGACCTCGGCAAGGTCTCGCAAACTATAATCTTCAAATCGATATGGAAAGTATAAAAGTAGGTCAAAAATAGTGAAAATGTGCATCTCATTAAGCTGTAAACCTGTCTCTTCACCGATTCCTTTAATTTCAGTAACAGGCTGCTGTAAATGACTATTCACTTTTGTTTAGCGAAATCCCAAAGATCTTTGCCTCAAGTGCACGACCTGTTGGGGTTGCCGCTAGCCCTCCCCGCGCTGTTTCTTTTAACGCCGTCGGCATTGTTTGACCTATTCTATACATTGCATCGATTACTTCATCACATGGGATACGACTTGTAACACCTGCTAATGCCATATCTGCAGCCACCATCGCATTTGCTGCTCCCATTGCATTACGCTTCACACACGGCACTTCGACAAGCCCAGCAACTGGGTCACAGACAAGTCCAAGCATGTTTTTTAACGTAATTGCCATTGCTTCAGCAGATTGTTGTGGAGTTCCACCTGCCATTTCAACGATTGCTGCTGCAGCCATTCCAGCAGCAGAACCAACTTCCGCTTGGCATCCACCTGCAGCACCTGAAATCGAAGCGTTGTTTGCAACAACAAATCCAAAAGCTCCAGCAGTAAATAAAAACTGAACCATTTGCTCTTTTGTCGGATTCAATTTATCCTTTACAGCAAATAAAGTCCCTGGCACTACACCAGCAGAACCAGCAGTAGGTGTTGCACAAATCGTTCCCATTGCAGCATTGACTTCATTTGTTGCAACAGCCTTACTGACAGCATCTAAAACTGTTTTACCAGTTAAAAAGTTTCCTTTTTTTATATAATCTTGTAAGAGAACCGCATCTCCACCTGTTAAACCAGAATGGGATGAAACACCGGCTAACCCTCTTTCAACAGCTTTTTCCATTACTTCTAAATTACGTTCCATTTGAGCAATGATTTCTTCACGGGTTTTTCCTGTTACTTCAACCTCTTGTTCAATCATCACATCTGCTATTTTCATATTTTTAGTAGTAGCAAGTTCTACTAACTCAGCAACATTACGAAACATATAAAAACCTCCTGTCAGAAAAGTGCAAGGTGCGCAGTTTTAGGCGACAAGCATAAGACAAGCGCTGACAGAAGGTCATTTTACCTTCCGAAGCGATTGGCTTAGACCCGTGAGCCATTGGCGCTTGGAGCTAGACATGAATAACGTGTAAACGTTTAATAAATGATGCTTATTCGACAATTTTAGTTACCTTTAAGATATTGGGTAAAGTAGAAAGTTCATCTAAAACATGCTCGTCGATGTTTTGATCCACTTCAATTGTCATAAGAGCTTGCATTCCTTTTTCTTTCCGTGCCACTTCCATATGTCCAATATTGATGGCATATTTCGCAAGCACATTCGCAACACCAGCAATTGCACCATAACGGTCATTGTGAACAACAAGTATAGCTGGATGATTTCCAGATAAACGAAGCTGAAACCCGTTCAACTCAGTAATTTCAATTTTTCCTCCACCTATAGAAATACCAACAAGCTCCAATTCCCCTTCATCATCACCGATAGAAACTCGTGCGGTATTAGGGTGTTCTGGTATAGCTTCCTCTTCAACAAACTTTATCTGAATACCTGCCTCTTTTGCAATTTCCAATGAGGTTTTAATTCTTTCGTCGAATGTGTCAAAATCAAGCAAACCACCAATGATTGCAACATCTGTCCCGTGACCTTTATAGGTTTCGGCAAATGATCCATAGAAGGAAATGTTCGCCCATTTTGGTTCACGACCAAACAAGCTTCTAGCAACCCTCCCGATACGAGCTGCCCCTGCTGTATGTGAGCTTGAAGGACCAATCATAACCGGACCAATAATATCAAAAACACTTCTAAACTTCATCTACTCTCCCCCTTACTTACTTAATCAAATATGCCTCGGCGTATTTGCGCCCAGATTTTTAGGCCCACAGGAAGTGGGTCATAAAGACGTTGCCACAGGAAGTGGCGTACTTAGTCTTTGAGCTTACTGCTCGAAAAACTTCCTTTAAAAAATCTGTGGCATCCGCCGGAGGCTTAACAATATACAGTCAGATTTTTATCTGACAGTATATTGTTATATGGAGTAAGGCAAAACTATGTTCCTACATATTACTCTATTTGTCTCTGACTTTTTTATCTACAGGAAATTCTCCCCAGACATTGAAATAGAAGGGATAAATCCCTTCTATTTTGTAACTTTATTCAACTGAGAAAATAAATGCGTAAAGTGGTTGCTCACCATTATGTGCTTCAACTTCTATGTCCTCATATTCTTCTTCAAGATATTGGACAATTGCATTTACCTCATCCTCTGAAGCGTCCTGACCATAAATAATCGTTACAATTTCATCGTCATCAGCAGAAATAATCTTTGCTAAAAGGTCTTTTGCAGCTTTTAATTTATCCTTGTCGGTAACAACAATTTTTCCATCTGCAATTCCCATGAAATCATCTTTAGCAATGTCGATTCCATCGATATTGGTATCACGTACTGCATATGTGATTTGACCAGTCTTTACATTGCTTAATGCACTTGTCATAGTTTCTTTATTTGCATCTAATTCACCTGATGGGTTAAATGCAAGTAATGCAGACATCCCTTGAGGCACAGTTCGTGAAGGAACAACGATCACATTTCCTTCTACAACAGAAGCTGCCTGTTCAGCTGCCATAATAATATTTTTGTTATTCGGCAGAAGGATAAAGTTTTCCGCATGTACTGATTCCATTGCTTTTACAAAATCCTCAGTACTTGGATTCATCGTTTGGCCACCCTCAATTACAACATGTGCACCGATACTCTTAAATAACTCAGTAATTCCCGTACCCATGGCAACAGTGATGATCGCAAATTTCTCTTTTTCTTTGTTACGTTTCTCCTGCACTGGAGCATGTGCTTCATCTTCATTTAGAATAGCTGTATGCTGCTCGCGCATATTTTCTATCTTCATTTTGATTAAGCTTCCATAACGTTGACCATAGGATAAAACCTCACCAGGCTGCTCGGAATGGATATGTACTTTCACAATATCATCATCAGAGATTACTAATAATGAATCACCAAGACGACTTAAATCATTTCGGAACTGTTCTTCAGAAAATGGATGTTTGCTCGTTTTTTCCTGTTCAAACTTCACCATAAATTCTGTACAGTAACCAAATACGATATCCTCGGTATTCATATGACTTTGAACACTTTTATGATGTTCTGCATTGACAAGTTCATTCATTGATGGTGATGCAATTGACATGTTCTCAATTGTTTCACCTTTTAGCTCTGATAGGAATCCTTCGTAAACAAGTACTAAACCTTGTCCACCACTATCAACAACCCCAACTTCCTTCAATACAGGTAATAGATCAGGTGTACGATTTAATGACGCCTTTGCTTCTTTTAAAAGTTCGTCCATTACAACAAGGATATCAGACTCGTTATCTGCAACAGCAACCGCACGTTTAGCAGCATCTTTTGCAACTGTTAATATCGTTCCTTCAACAGGCTTCATAACAGCCTTATATGCTGTTTCCACGCCCATCTCAAATGCGTGGGCAAATTCAGCAGCATTTAACGTTTCCTTTTGTTCGATAGCCTTGGAAAAGCCTCTGAAAAGCTGAGATAGAATAACCCCAGAGTTACCACGGGCACCCATTAATAATCCTCGTGCTAATGATGCACCGACTTTACCAATATGTGGGGTAACATTATTTTTTACTTCTTTTGCACCAGATGTCATGGAAAGATTCATATTCGTTCCGGTATCACCATCTGGAACAGGGAAAACGTTAAGGGCATCTACCATTTTTGCGTTATTAGATAAATGAGTAGCTCCTAATAACACCATTTTTGCAAAACGTTTTCCATCTAATGTAGTAATTGACACTCAATTTTCCTCCTCTTTATGGGTTCGTTACACGAACTCCTTGCACGTAAATATTAACCGAGCTTACAGCAAGTCCTACTGTTTGGTCTAATGTATATTTCACCTTAGATTGAACATTGTGGGCAACCTCAGAAATTTTCGTGCCATAACTTACAATTATGTACATGTCGATATGCACTTCATCATTTTCTTGACGAACAACAATACCACGGGCAAAATTTTCTTTTCGTAAAAGCTCAGAGATACCATCTTTAATTTGCTTTCTAGACGCCATTCCGACGATCCCGTAACAATCGATAGCAGCTCCACCAGCAACCGTTGCAATTACATCGTTTGATATATCAATTTGTCCGTACTTTGTTTTTAATTCGATGGACATGAGAGACTCCCCCTTTATAATTGTTCACCTTGGCTACAGTCATTTTACTATAATATCGCATATTTTAAAAGTAATTCATCAGGTTCTATTTTGGATTCATTATCATTTAGTATATAACTTTTAATAATTTCTATGTCTTGACAAGTATTTTTCCTTTAAACCCTGGTTATGAAGTATTGCAATATCCCATTAGTTATGATAAATTATATAAGTATTTCTATGAAGAAAGCGATATGTTTGATTGTTGCTGTGCAAGTTAGGAGGGAAATAGAATGGCACGTAAATGTGTAATCACTGGTAGAAAAACTACTACTGGTAATGCTCGTTCCCATGCAATGAACGCTTCAAAACGTAAATGGGGAGCTAACCTACAAAAAGTTCGTATTTTAGTTGATGGTAAACCAAAACGCGTATATGTTTCTGCAAGAGCATTAAAATCTGGTAAAGTAGAACGCGTGTAATAAAGAAACGCATTAGCTCTTACAATTTGTAAGAGCTAAAAATTCGCACAAAAAAAGCACCTATGGACGGTGCTTTTTTTATCCTTTTTTAAAAGATCCTAACATCGCACGGACGATACCGCCTAAGAACTTTGGTAACTTAATTGTATAAAATTTCATACTTTCCCTCCTCAATGCAATATCCACGTACTTTCTTTGAATTCACACGGTCTACCTTATTAATAATATTCAAATGAAAAAAAATAGTACCATAGTACATATAAATAAAAGCAATTTCATGGAAACCTCTTAAAACATTCTTATGCCTTATAGATGAAAAAAAGTACAATTCAATTGAAGATTATTACAAAACATCGTTCTCACTTAGAAGTAATATGCAAGAAAGCATAAAAAAAGAGCAGAAATTTCTGCTCTTTTTACAAACTACGAATTTTTTCAATTGCTGCCTTCCGATCTTCTTCATTATAAATAGCTGATCCGGCAACCAATACATTTGCACCAGCATTCACACAAAGTCTTGCCGTTTCTTGATTGACTCCTCCATCAACTTCGATTTCAACATTCAAATTCTTTTGTTTTACCATCTGTGCAACTTCCTCAATTTTAGGAAGGACAGAATGGATGAATTTTTGCCCACCAAATCCAGGATTCACTGTCATTAACAACACTAAATCAATATCCTCAATCACATGCTTAATCGAATCGACTGGAGTGGCTGGGTTTAAAACGACACCTGCCTTTACACCATGAGATTTGATTAGCTGGATGGTACGATGTAGATGTGGACATGCCTCAACATGAACCGTTAAAAAGTCGGCCCCTGCTTTTGCAAAAGCAGGAATATATTGGTCAGGATTTTCAATCATCAAATGAACATCTAATGGCAATTTAGTAATAGGTCTAATCGCTTCTACGATGAGTGGACCGATTGTAATATTTGGAACAAAATGACCATCCATGACATCTACATGAATATAGTCTGCTCCTCCATTTTCAACATCCCTGATCTCTTCTCCAAGCTTTGCAAAATCTGCTGAAAGAATGGATGGTGCAATTTTAATCATGATTAATACCTCGGCTTTCTTTCCTTTATTTCTTCATAAAAACTTACATAGTGGTCATAACGGAATTGTTCTATACTTCCGTCCTCTACGCTTTGTCTGACAGCACACTTCGGCTCAGAAATATGTGTGCAACCACGAAATTTACAATTTGCACCTGCTTCATATATTTCTGGGAAGCAATATGGAAGTTCTTCAGCTTCAATTGTAAGAAATTCCAACGAACTAAATCCTGGGGTATCTGCTACAAGCCCATTGCCGATTTCAATTAATTCAACATGTCTTGTCGTATGTTTTCCCCTGCCCAATGACATTGAAATTTCATTTGTTTCTAATTCTAAGTCTGGTCGAAGCGAATTTAACAAGGAGGATTTCCCTACTCCAGATTGACCAGCAAATACAGAAATTCGATTTTCCAATAATGGTAACAGCTGGTCAAGCCCTTCTTTTTCCTTCGTCGACGTTAACAAGACATGATAACCGATATCTCGATAGTTTCTTGCATATTCCTTTATTTCTTGAACCGCATCATCCGAAATTAAATCCGTTTTACTAATACAAATAATAGGTTCTATATCGTTTGATTCAACTAAAACAAGAAAGCGATCTAACAACAAAGGACTGAAATCGGGTTTAATCGCCGAAAAAACTAAAATAGCTTGATCAACATTTGCAATTGGCGGACGAACCAATTCATTTTTACGTTCCAATACTTCTAAAATATAGCCATCCGTATTATTTTCTGCTTGAAATAAAACATGATCGCCTACCAATGGGGTGACTTTATTTTTCCGAAAGACCCCCCTACCACGACATTGAATCAGTTCTCCATTTTCATCTTGAACATAATAAAAACCGCTTAATGCTTTAATGATTTTGCCTTCTGGCATAGTTTCACTCCTTGTTTCGTTTCGTTCGTCACGACATATCAGGTAACCAACATAAACACTACCCATTTTCAACCTATTCTTCTGGATACGGAATTTCCTCTTTCAGAGAAGGTTCATTGTCAATATACACCAGGTATTCTGCAGTTTCGCCTGGATTAATGACAAAATTAATATCAATTTTTTGTGTTTCCTTGATTTCAATCTGTTTATATACGTCCGTGATTTTATGATCTGCATCCTCAATATAAATTTTCACCAATTGTGGATTGCCTTCTTCATCAGGTGTATATTCAATTGTTAAAGTACGTTTAACCGTTACCGGCTTTTTCGGCTCAGGACCTTTTGACATAATTACTTTGACCTTGTCACCCTTGGTTAACTCGGCCCCTTTTTCTGGTGATTGAGAAATCGCTTGGCCTGCTGGTATATCATCTGAAAATTGTTCTTCTTTGTAGTCGATATTGAGCCCCGTTGTCCTTGAGTATTCATCAAGTGCATTTGCTGGATATTTTGTTAAATCAGCAAGTTTAATAGTTTCAAGTCCTTTACTTACCGTAAAGGTAACTTCGGTTTCTTCTGGAACAACTTCTTCTCCTTCTTCAATAGACTGTTTAAGGATGGTTCCAAGAGCACTGTCATCAAATACTTCTTCCTTTTTTACATAAAAATAATTTTCTTTATCTAATTTGGCCTTAACTTCCTCGAAATCTTTACCAATATAGTCCTTAAAGGCCACTTTCTTTTTACCGGTACTTTCATATAAATCAATCTTGGCGCCTTCCTTTACTGAAGCACCTGCTTCAGGGTCTGTCCGGACGATATATCCTTCTTGGATTTCTTGATCACTGATTTCAATTGTATCCCCAATCGTAAAACCAGCTTCCTTCAATTTGGCAACTGCTCGATCATATTCCATATTTGAAACATTAGGTACTTCAACATCCTTCGGTAAAAATAAAGCCGGAAAAACCGTAACTGCTGCTACACCAGCTCCAATGATAAAGAAAAAGATGATGGCAAGCGTTACTAAAAGCCTATTTTTCTTCTTTTTCTTTGGTTTTGGCTCGTCCTTCTCAGATTGATTCGTGTTCTTCTGAGAGTCTCTAACCAGTGTTTCAGTTGATAATGGGCTATTATCTTTGATAATCGGTATGGCTTTTGTCACTTCATCATCCATATCCGGTATAACAAATTTTTCTTCGTTTAAACGATTTGGAAAAAGTGCTGTCTGCAAATCCTCTTCCATTTCTTCAGCGGTATCGTAACGATGGAATGGGTCTTTTGCAGTCGCTTTTAAAATAATATTTTCAACACTCTGTGGTATTGTAGCGTTCCATCTTTTTGGTGAAGGAGTATCTGTTTGCAAATGCTTGAGTGCAATGGATACTGCAGATTCACCTTCAAAAGGAACACGGCCTGTTAAGAGCTCAAACATCACAATCCCAAGAGAATAGATGTCAGACTTTCGTGTTGACATGCCACCTCTCGCTTGTTCGGGTGATAAATAATGAACTGATCCTAGCACAGAGTTTGTTTGCGTTATAGTTGTTGAACTAAGTGCAACTGCAATCCCAAAATCAGTTACCTTTACTGTCCCGTCATGATCGATTAGGATATTTTGTGGTTTAATATCACGGTGAACAATCTGATTTTGGTGTGCATGTGTGATCGCAGACGTGAGCTGCAACATAATGTTAATTGCTTCTTTTGGATGCAGTGGTGCGTTTCGTTGTATGTATTGTTTTAAGGTTTGGCCAGGAACATACTCCATTACGATATAATAAATATCCTCTTCTTCACCAACATCGTAAATACTCACAATATTTGGATGAGCCAAACTTGTAGCCGCATGGGCTTCTCGTCTAAAGCGCTTGATAAATTCTTCATCATTTGAAAAATCTAACCGGAGAACTTTAATGGCAACATCTCGTTCGAGAATTACGTCACGCGCAAGATATACGTTCGCCATTCCGCCCCCACCAATGACTTCGAGAATTTTATAACGACCACTTAATCGTCTTCCAATAAGCATAGGATTATTCTCCCTCACTTTCAGACGTGTAATCGACGATTACGAGTGTTATATTATCTTCTCCGCCATTGTCATTGGCCAATTGAATAAGTTTTTCACCCTTATTTTCGATAGAATCGTCACTTTCTAGAATGCTTTTTAATTCAACTTCCGAAACCTTGTTAGACAAGCCGTCAGAACATATTAAAAGCATATCGCCTTCTTCTAAAATTAATGTTTTTAAATCCATTTGGACATTTGCTTCCGTACCTAATGCACGTAAAACCACATTCTTCCGTGGATGATGCTCTGCATCTTCCTTAGAAATATGCCCTGAACGGACAAGTTCATTGACAAGTGAATGATCTTCAGTAATTTGTTGGAAACCATGACTATTCAGACAATAGCAACGACTATCCCCAATATGAGCCACCGTTGTAAAAAGATCAGTACATATTGCAGCAACAACAGTCGTTCCCATACCTTTACATTCATCATTTTCTTGAGAATGTGTGAATAGGTTTGAATTTATTTTTAAAATATGCTCTTTTAGCCAGCTTTCAGCTGAATCAGATGTGGAGAGCTTTTCACTTGCTTCCCAGTAGGACTGGAGCTGTGATGTTGTCATATGACTTGCAACATCACCAGCTAAATGCCCGCCCATACCATCAGCTACGACAGCTAATATTTGTCCATCCTTATTATGATAAACACCACAACTATCTTCATTGATTTGCCTTACTTTTCCCCGGTTTGTCAAAAAGAACGACTTCATTTGTTTCACCTCGTCTCCTCTTTACGCTCCTTTGCTCGTAATTGACCACAGGCAGCATCGATATCATGACCTTGTTCACGTCGAATTGTTACATTTACACCATGCTTCTTTAATGTCTTTTCAAATTCAAAGATCTGCTCTTTTGGTGTTCTCACATAATCGCGTTCAGGAACATAATTCACTGGAATTAAGTTAACATGACACTTAATTCCCTTTAATAGCTCCGCAAGTTCTTCAGCATGTTCAACTTGATCGTTGACACCGCCAAACAACCCGTATTCAAAGCTAATTCTTCTCCCTGTCTTGTCAATATAATAGCGTACAGCCTCCATTAGTTCTGGCAGTTTATATGCACGATTAATCGGCATTAATCTGCTTCTAATTTCTGTATTAGGTGCATGTAAAGAGATTGCAAAATTTATTTGTAATTTTTCATCTGCAAACTTATAGATTTTCGGGATGATTCCACTTGTTGAAACTGTAATATGACGTGCCCCAATATTTAGTCCTTTATCATGATTAATAATTTTTAGGAATGAAAGCATTTGATCGTAATTATCAAATGGTTCACCAATTCCCATAATAACGAGATGACTTACTCGCTCACCAAGTTCATCTAATGCTTTTTGAACCTTTACCACTTGGGCAACAATTTCTCCAGCTTCAAGATTCCGCTTTAGTCCTCCTAATGTTGACGCACAGAAGGTACAGCCGATACGGCAACCAACCTGTGTTGTCACACAAATCGAGTTCCCATAGCTATGTCTCATTAGCACTGTTTCAATGGAATAACCATCATGTAGTTCAAATAAAAACTTCATCGTTCCATCAGCTGATGTTTGTTGAATGATCGTTTTAAGTGTTGTAATCGTAAAGTGCTCAGCAAGTTTTTGTCTTAGTGCATTTGATAAGTTAGTCATTTCATCAAAAGTTGTTACCCGCTTCGTGTAGAGCCATTCAAAAATCTGATTTCCTCGAAATTTCTTCTCTCCGTTTTCAATGAGCCAGTTTTCGAGTTCTTCTATTTGAAGAGAATAAATGGATGGTTTCGAATTTGGTAAGTTTTGTTTTTTTCTTCTAGTTGTTTGTACTTCTTCCAATACTTTACACCTGCTTTCTTAATCTTGCAATATAAAATCCATCCGTACCAAAATAATGTGGATAAAGCTGAAGTTGTCCGTTTTTAATATATGGCTTCACTATTTCAGGCAGGTAATTTTCTATTGAATCATCTAACATAAAATCTTCATGTTGTTCAAGGAAGGCTTTAATGACACCTTCATTTTCTTCGTACTCTATTGTACATGTGCTATACACGAGTATACCATCTTTTTTTAATAAAGTTGAAACCTCATTTAAAATGGCTAATTGTATTTTTGCAAGGTTTCCATTGTCTGATTCTGATTTTGAATATTTTATGTCTGGCTTTCTTCTAATAACCCCAAATCCTGAACAAGGGGCATCTACAAGAATTTTATCAAAGCTTTCTGCTTTGAAGATTTCGCTTGCTTTTCTACTATCAAGGGCTTTTGTCTCCACGTTTTCAAGCCCCAATCGGTTTACTGCTTCATTAATTAATTTAATTTTGTGTTCATGGAGATCTAGCGAAAAAACCTTACCTGTATGTTGCAGCAATTCTGCAATATGTGTTGTTTTACCACCTGGCGCAGCGCAACTGTCAAGAATTTGGTCTCCTTTTTCAACTCCAAGCGCACGGGCTACAAGCATGGAACTTTCATCCTGGATGGTAAAATAGCCTTCCTTAAAAGCTTTTGCATGGGCTAGATTTCCACGAACAGCTTTAATGGCATCTACAGAAACGCTACCCTCTTCTGCTTCAATTCCATCCTCTTTTAACATTTGAATGAGTTCGTCTCGAGTTGTCAATACTTGATTGACACGTGCAGTTTGTTCTGGAGGAGTACAATTGACCTCACACATTTTTCGAGTTTCTTCCATTCCCATTTGCTCAATCCATCGCCTAACAAGCCATACAGGGTGACTTGTTTCAATTGCGAGACGTTCCACTTCATCTTTTAGTTGTTCTAATGATGGTAAGCCCTCGCGTTGGATGGAACGAAGCACTCCATTTACAAGTGAAGCCGTCCCTTTATGGCCTCTTTTTTTAGCAATTTCGACCGCTTCAAAAAAAATTGCTCGTTCTGGAACTCGGTCTAAAAAGACCATTTGGTAGAGGGAAAGCCTTAATAGAATCCTCACCCATTGATCAAGCTTTTTATTCTTTTTTAAAAACGGCGCTAAATAAAAATCTAGAGTATCCCGGCGCTGGATCGTACCATAGACAATCTCAGTGAGTAGCCCTACATCTTTCCCTTTTACCTCATGCTTTTTAATCATTTGGTTTAAGAGAATATTGCTATATGCCTGGTTTTTTTCAATTTGTAATAGTATTTCAAGTGCTACAATTCGAACATTAGTTTTCGTCATTGTTGTCTCCTAACTGAGTCCCTACCTGTAAATCTGCCCCCATTAAGAATTGCGCTGCACTCATTTTTTTCTTTCCGGCAGGCTGGAGTTGAGTGATTTTTATAAAAGTAGTATTCCCAGTCGAAACAATAAACCCATCTTTTTCAATTGAAACAACAGTACCGCAGATTTTTGAAGTAGGGGAAGATATCTTTTCACCCCACCAGATTTTCATGACCTCTCCGTTTAATGTGGTATATGCAACAGGCCAAGGGTGGAGCCCACGAATATGGTTATAAATATCCTCTCCATCTTTTGTCCAATCTATCTTTTCCTGTTCGCGTTTAATGTTTGAAGCAAACGTTGCCTTGGAATCATCCTGTTTTATCGGTGTTATTTTATTGTCTAAAAGTAAAGGAATGGTTTCCGATAAAAGCTTTGAACCCGCCACACTTAATTTGTCATGTAATGAACCAACATGGTCCGTTTCTAAAATTGGGATTTCCACTTGTGTTAAGATATCCCCTGCATCAAGCTTTTCAACCATGTACATAATAGTAACACCTGTTTTTTTCTTTCCTTGAAGAATTGAATAATGAATGGGTGCTCCCCCTCTTAGCTCAGGTAGTAATGATGCATGTACATTTATACATCCATACTTAGGAGCTTCTAGTAGTTCTTTTGGAAGGATTTGCCCAAATGCCGCCGTTATGATTAAATCAGGCTTATAGCTTAATACTTGTTCTATTTCTTGTTTTTCTCTTATTTTATTAGGTTGTAGGACTGGGATATTATGTTTTAATGCCTCCACTTTAACAGGTGGTGGCGTTAAAACTCTTTTTCTTCCTACTGGTCTATCCGGTTGTGTCACAACAGCTACAACCTCGTATCCATCTTCTATTATTTGACGTAAAACAGGTACTGAAAAGTCTGGGGTACCCATAAATACAATACGTTCCATATCATTACCTACCCTTCAATTTCTCCTTCTTCATAAAAACGGTTCACCTTTGAGGTAAATAATATACCATGAAGATGATCGATTTCATGTTGAATCGCACGAGCCAAGAAATCTCTTGCCTCAAATATGTATATTTTTCCTCTTCGGTTTTGCGCTCTGACCTTTACGTAATCATAACGAGTTACTTCACCAAAAAGGTCCGGAAAACTTAGACAGCCTTCTGGACCTACCTGTTCCCCTTTTTGCTCAAGGATCACGGGATTTATCAATTCAATGAGTCCACTCTCGTCTCCTATATCAACGATCGCGATTTGTTTTGCAATTCCAACTTGAGGTGCGGCTAAGCCAACACCGTCTGCCTCAAGCATTGTATCATACATATCTTTGATTAATTTCGATAATTTCCGATCAAAGGTTGTCACCTTTTCACATTCAACTTCAAGTATTTCATTTGGATATTTAACAATTGGTAATAAAGACAAGCGATTTCCTCCAACATTCTACTTATTTACATGTCTAGCTCCATGCGCCATCGGCTCACGGGTCTAAGCCAATCGCTTCGGAAGGTAAAAAGCACCTTCTGTCAGCGCTCGTCTTATGCTTGACTTGCACAGGAAGTGCTGACATCGACGTTCGCCACAGGACGTGGCGGTAGTTAGTCGATGTTCTGCTACCAAGCCGCCTTACGCATTTCTATTAGTCTCTCTCTTTTTTCTCAACTTTAAACTACATCATAATATATGGGTTTAAGTCGATTGATAATGTAAGTGAATTTTGTGCAATTTCTCGTTGATAACGATCCAAAATCCCTTTTAAAAGCTTATTCAAATTTGGCTCATTTTTGTATTTTATCATGCATTGATATCGATATCTATTATTAATCCGGGCAATCGGTGATGTCACCGGGCCTAAGATGATGGATTGATTGGATAAAGACTTTCGTAAATAGATTGCAATTTTCTCAGCAACATCCACCGTTTTCGTAAGCTCGGGATGAGTTACTGTGACTAATGCCAAATAGTAAAAGGGTGGATAAGCATGAGCCTTCCTGATGCGCATTTCATTTTGATAGAATCCATCATAATTATGATGACTTGCAAGCTCAATGCTATAATGCTCAGGTGTATAGCTTTGAATCACTACCTCACCAGGTAATTCATGACGTCCCGCTCTTCCGCTAACCTGCGTGAGAAGCTGAAATGTTTTTTCCGAGGAACGAAAATCCGGTAGATTGAGCATTGTATCTGCAGTGAGTACACCAACTAATGTCACATTCGGAAAATCTAATCCCTTTGCAATCATTTGTGTTCCTAATAAAATGTCCGCTCTACCTTCACCGAATTCCTTCAATAATTTCTCATGGGCACCCTTTCGACTCGTTGTATCTACGTCCATTCGGATTACCCTTGCTTCAGGTAAGACTTTTGCAAGTTCTTCTTCGACCTTCTGCGTACCCGTTCCAAAAAAACGGATATGTTCACTACCGCACTCATTACATGTATTAGGCATGAATGTTTCATATCCACAATAATGGCATTTTAAGCGGTGATGTGGTCTGTGATAGGTTAATGAAATATCACAATGTGGGCAATTTGCGACATAGCCACAATCTCTACACATGACAAAAGAGGAGTGGCCACGTTTATTTAAAAATAAAACCGACTGTTCATTTCGTTCAAGTCTTGTTGTTAATTTTTCAAAAAGGGGTGCCGAGAACATCGAACGATTCCCATTACGCAACTCCTCGCGCATATCGACGATTTCAACAGTCGGCAGCGGCCTGTGATTTACGCGCTCCCTTAATGTTATAAGTTCATAGACATTTTTTGAAGCACGTGCAAAGGATTCAAGAGTTGGCGTTGCACTACCTAAAATGACAGGAGCATGATGAAGCTGACCACGAAAAATCGCGACATCTCTCGCATGGTATCTCGGATTATCTTCCTGCTTATAGCTGGACTCATGTTCTTCATCGATGATAATAATCCCGATATTTTCAAACGGTGCAAAGATCGCAGACCTTGCTCCGACTACGACACTTACTTCCTTACGATAAATTTTTCGCCACTCATCATATTTCTCGCCAATACCAAGTCCACTATGCATTACAGCAACTCGAGAACCAAAGCGACCCTTGAATCGACTCACCATCTGCGGGGTAAGGGCGATTTCAGGGACAAGCACAATCGCTTCTTTTCCCTTTTTTAAAACAGCGTCAATAGCCTGCATATACACCTCGGTCTTACCACTTCCGGTAACACCATACATTAAAAATACCTTATGAAGCACATCTTCGATTGAAGCTAGAACCGGAGAAATTGCCTTTTGCTGTTCAGTCGTCAAGGGCATTGGTGTTGTTTGTTCAAAATGCCTGTCCGCATACGGATCTCGGTAAACCTCAACATTTTGTTCAGAGATATACCCTTTCTTTACCATCGTTCGAATTGTACTATCAGTAACACCAACCTCCTGTAAAAGTTCCTTTAAAAAGATTGGCTTATTATTGTTCAGAAAAAACTCAAGTACTTGTTTTTGTTTTTTTGCAGTAGAAGTTAGCTCTTGAACTACATTTTCCGCTTCTTCTATCGAAAGTGACAGTTGCACCTGTTTCATCGTTTTCTTGTTGCTACGATTTTTTACCTTATAGACAACCTCGAGAAGACCTTTTTTAATATCCTTTTGGTAAATATGCAATAAATCATTTTTTTCAGCATCTTCCCAATGGACCTCATCATGTTCTTCAAAAGAAGCTTGAATTTGTGGATTCAATTCCATTCTTCTTGATGGGTCAAGAAGTCTTATTTCCTTCTCATATTTCGCCCGCATGGCGGATGGAAGCATTGCTTGAAGAGCAGATATCGTAAAGCATAGTGTTTTTTCCGTTAACCATTTGCCAATATGAAGAAGCTCTTCATTCAAAGCAGGTGTAAGGTCTAGCAAAGAGTGAATTTCCTTCAGCTTACTTACTTCGGCCTCGTTTGATAGACTCATCACAAACCCCTGTACTTTACGAGGACCAAAAGGCACGACGACCCTCATTCCGGGTACAATTACGTCACTCCATTTTTCAGGAACGATATAATCATATGGTTTATCTGTTTGCATGGCGGGAACGTCGACAATAATGCTAGCAATTTTCATTTTATTCGCCATCCATCATCAGCTTCACTTCACGAAGTAAAGCTTTCGCAACTTCAAGCTTTGTCATCATCGGCAGTTCCTTGAGGGTTCCATCCTTTTTGTAGATGGTTACAAGGTTTGTATCCGTACCGAATCCCGCACCTTGTATAGTCACATTATTAGCAACAATCATATCAAGGTTTTTCGATACTAGCTTCCGTTTTGCATATTCTTCAATATTGTCTGTCTCCGCTGCAAAGCCGACTAAAAATTGGTGTTCCTTTTGTTGACCTAATGTTTTTAAAATATCAGTGGTTCTTTCAAGTTCTAAGACAAGATCTCCAGCCTTCTTTTTCATTTTCCCATCATAGACTTGCTTTGGCCGATAATCTGCAACCGCTGCAGATTTGATGACGATATCACTTTGTTTATAAAAGCCCATGACTTGTGTATACATTTCTTCTGCCGATTCAACAGGAATGATTCTTACATTTGGAGGTGCCGGAAGATTAGTCGGACCCGAAATTAAGGTTACTTCTGCACCCATTTTATTTGCGGCTTCAGCTATTGCATAACCCATTTTTCCAGTTGAACGATTTGTAAAGAAACGAACGGGGTCAAGCTTTTCGCGAGTCGGTCCTGCCGTAATTAAGATTTTTTTACCTTGAAGTAACGGTGGTTCCGAAAAATGAGCAGTTATGAGTTCGACTATTTTTTCTGGCTCTTCAAGTCGCCCTTTTCCAACATATCCACAGGCTAAATAACCTTCTGACGGTTCAATAAATTGAAATCCATCCTTAGCTAAAATATCGATATTACGTTTTACTGCAGGATGGTCATACATATGGACATTCATAGCCGGAGCAATCCAGACAGGTGCCGTTGTTGCAAGTAATGTGGTAGTAATCATATTATCTGCGATTCCATTTGCAAGTTTACCGATTGAATTGGCTGTGGCAGGTGCAACGACTACAAGATCAGCCCAATCAGCAAGATCAATATGAGCAATAACTGCAGAATTTTTTTCATCGAAGGTATCAAAGTACACATCACTTCTAGATAGTGCTTGGAATGTTAGCGGAGTGACAAATTTCATTGCAGATTCACTCATGATCACTTTTACATTTGCCCCAGCTTGGGTTAGCTTGCTTGTTAATGCCGCAGCTTTATATACAGCAATCCCACCACTAACACAAAGCAGTATATTTTTATTGAGCATTTGAATCCCCCTTAACAGAAAAGCATACTTTGTAAAAAAATAACAACCTACAAGAGAGGTTGTTATTTTCGGTTATTCATTAATTGTTGGTGTTGTATCAACAGCCGTCTTCTTATCAGTTGTATAATAAAGAAGACCTGCATCGATTTCTTCTAGTGCTTTACCAACTGACTTAAAGGATACAGGATTCTGTACCATTCCATCATTTTTTTCTTGCATGACTCTTGCCCTTTTAGAAGCAACAGTCACAAGAGTATATTTAGAATTTAATTTATTTAATAATGAGTCAATAGATGGATTTAACATTAAAAATCAACCTCCAGCATTTTTTTATAGCGTCTTGCCACACGGTCACGGCGACAATGCTCAGCAGTAACAATCGCATTAATTCGATCGCAGGCAAGCTCAACCTGATCATTTTCAACCACATAATCATAGGCGTCCATCATTTCAATTTCTTCTTTTGCAACCTTCATTCTGTTAAGAATTAATTCATCAGTTTCAGTACCCCTCGTAACGATTCTGTTTTTTAATTCTTTCAGACTCGGTGGTGCTAAGAATATGAATAAACCTTCTGGAAATGCTTTCCTTACTTGAAGTGCACCTTGAACTTCAATTTCTAGAAAAACATCCTTCCCTTCTTGTAGGGTCGCTTCGACATAATCAATTGGGGTTCCATAATAGTTCCCCACATACTCTGCCCATTCAAGAAGCTTGTTATTTTTAATTAATTCTTCAAATTCCTCTTTCGACTTAAAGAAGTAATCGACACCATCGACTTCACCTTCTCGAGGCTTTCTTGTTGTCGCTGAAATGGAGTATTGATATTTTGTATCAGGCTGTGAAAAAATGGCTTTTCGAACAGTTCCTTTTCCCACACCAGATGGACCTGATAAAACAATTAGTAAACCTCTTTCTTTCATTCGTCCTTAACCCTACCCTTCGTCTGTTAGCTCTTCTTCTTTTGATAGTCTTTGTGCAACTGTCTCTGGCTGAACTGCAGATAGTATAATGTGGTCACTATCCATAATCATGACAGCGCGTGTCCTTCTTCCATATGTAGCATCAATGAGCATTCCTCGATCCCTAGCATCTTGAATAATTCGTTTAATCGGAGCAGACTCAGGACTAACAATAGAAATAATTCTGTTGGCCGAGACAATATTCCCGAATCCGATATTTATTAATTTGATTTGCACTTAATCTCCCCCATTACGTACCCCTCTATTTTTGCCGCGAAAATGGCTTACTAATCAAGCTTATTCTATATTTTGAACTTGCTCTTTTATTTTCTCTACTAAGCTTTTCAAATCCACCACATGTTTTGCAATTAAAGAATCGTTTGCTTTTGAACCAATTGTATTGATTTCCCTGTTCATTTCTTGCACGATAAAATCAAGCTTTCTACCAATAGGCTCATTTGTTTGGACGGTTTCCCTGAACTGACTTATATGACTTTCAAGTCGTGTTAATTCTTCACTGATATCCGCTTTTTCCGCAAATAATGCAACTTCTGTGAGAACTCGATTTTCATCAAATTCATTTCCGATATATTCTTTAATTCTTTTTTCAATACGGTCACGATAATGAGAAACTACTCTTGGTGCATATTCTTTGATCGTATGTATGTTCTCTTCGATTTGCCCAAGAAATAAAAAAATATCTTCGATTAACGCCTTACCTTCAACTTCTCTCATTTGTCTCAACTGCAGTGCAGCACTTTCAATTACCTCTAAAATTATAGTTTGCAGTTCTTGGTTTTCGGTTTCTTTTTCTTCAATAGAAAGAATATTTTCATTTGAAAGCAGCTGGCCGGTTGTGATTTGATCAGTAAGCTGATATTTATCTTGGATTTGCTTCGTTGACGTAACTAGGGCTTCTAATAAGTTCCAGTCAATGGAGATTGTTTTCTTAACAAGTCCTTCACCTTCAATTGTAAGAAAGACCTCAACACGCCCTCTTTTCACATGCTCTCCTATTGCTTTTTTTATTTTATCCTCAAGGAACAGTAGTTGTCTAGGTAATCTTACATTGATTTCACAAAATCGATGGTTTACAGATTTCAACTCTGCCTGAACGTAAAATGTATTTGATTCTTTCTTAGCACGTCCAAAACCTGTCATACTTGCAATCATCATACCACATCCAATCCTTCATAACAGGTATTTCATTATATGTACACGTTCATAATAGCCCTTTTTATTTTACCATTGTTTTCTAAAATCGAATAGTTTTTAACCAATGAAAAAAGGTAATAGAGTATGAACTCCATTACCTCATAAATTATAACATAGTTTTATATCTAAATTCCAAGTCTTGCTCGATTTTATGAACGAGCTTCGGACCTTTTGCTTGTTAATAACGATCCTGCAAGTAGAAATGTTGGAATTGCAGACATTCCAATTACTAGGAGCCAGTCTCTTGGTTCGATCGCATGTGTCTTGAAAACGGGTTGTAGTGGCGGATAATAAATAACAATTAACATTAAAACAATAGATGAGATAACCGCCCATACTAAATACATATTTTGAAATGGGTTACGATGGAAAATCGAACGCTCACTTCGACAATCAAATACATGGATTAACTGAGCCAAAACAAGTGTTGCAAACGCGATTGTTTGCGCATAACCTAGATTGTTTGGATCTCGATGATACACCACCATAAAGGCAGCTAGTGTCGCAATACCGATTAAGAAACCACGGCTTATGATTTTCCAACCTAGTCCTCTAGCAAATACACCTTCTTTTGGATGTCGTGGCCCATGTTTCATTAAATTACCCTCTGGTTGGTCAAGCCCTAGAGCCATCGCTGGTAATCCGTCTGTTACGAGGTTGACCCAAAGGATTTGAATTGGTACGAGTGGCAACGGAAGTGCCATTAGCATTGCAAACAACATCACAAGTATTTCCCCAACATTCGAAGCTAACAAATATCGGATGAACTTTCTAATATTTTCATAGATATTTCTACCTTCCTTAATCGCTGCACGTATTGTTGCGAAGTTATCATCTAGCAATACTAGTGATGAAGCTTCTTTCGCAACATCTGTTCCGGTAATCCCCATCGCAATTCCGATATCAGATGCTTTAATTGCAGGAGCATCATTTACCCCGTCACCCGTCATTGCAACAATATGTCCCCTGCTTTGAAGTGCTTTAACAATTTTTAGTTTATGTTCAGGAGATACCCTTGCATATACATAAACATCATCAACAATGTTCTCTAGCTCCTCAACATCCATTTTCGAAAGAGCATTTCCATCTAATACTTTACCACCTGCTGGTAGAATTCCAAGCTGAGTAGCAATTGCTTTAGCTGTTATAAGATGGTCACCTGTGATCATAATTGTCTTTATACCAGCATCCTTACACTCTTTTACAGCCGCTTTTACTTCTGGACGTGGTGGGTCAATCATCCCTTGTATTCCAATAAAGGTTAAATCATTTTCTGCCTCACGTTCAGATACTACCTGTTGATTAGGTCGTAACGGTTTAAAACCTACCGCAATTGTACGAAGTGCATTTGAAGCTAGTCCTTCAATCGCATGTTTAATCTTATTCTCGTATTCTCCTGATAATGGTTGTTGTTTATGATCCCAAAGGACCGATTTACTTATACCAAGTAATACGTCTGGTGCACCTTTCGTCACTACAAACTGATTGCCTGAACGATCCTTGACAATGACACTCATCATTTTCCTTGCAGAATCGAAAGGGAACTCTTCAACTATTTCAAATTGGTTTGCTAAAAAATCATTCGAAAGACCAGCCTTAATTCCCGCTACAAGAAGAGCACCTTCAGTTGGATCTCCATCAACGATAATATCATCATCCGTTCGCTTTAATGAAGCGTTGTTACATAACACCCCAAAGGTTAATAATTGTTGAAGCGTTTTATGATTGGAAGGTTTGATTTCGGTTTCTCCTGCGAAAAATTTCCCATTTACATCATAGCCTGTACCTGAAACGGTCCACGTTTTGCCGCCAGACCATAAGTGTGTAACTGTCATTTTATTTTGTGTCATTGTTCCTGTCTTATCGGAGCATATGACGGATGCACAACCTAATGTTTCAACAGCAGGCAAACGACGGACAATTGCATTCTTCTTAATCATCCTTTGAACACCTAATGAAAGAGCAACCGTAACAATTGCAGGAAGTCCTTCTGGTATTGCAGCAACAGCCAATGAAACTCCCGCTAAGAACATTTCATAGACTTCATGTCCATTTATAACACCTACAATGACGACTAAAAGAGTTAAAATTAATGCAACAGTTATTAAGATTTTCCCTAATTGTTCTAATCTTCTTTGCAATGGCGTGATCATCGCTTGTGCTGTTTGAAGAAGCTCTGCAATTTGACCCATTGCGGTATTCATACCAGTTCCAACTACAATTCCGACACCACTACCACGTGTTACCATCGTTCCCATAAAGGCCATATTTTCTTGGTCACCAAGTGAAACGTCATCATTTTCACGAATTGGTTCAACATGCTTTGTAACCGGAACTGATTCCCCTGTTAATGCAGATTCTTCAATTTCTAAGCTTTTCACATTCACTAATCGTATATCTGCTCCAATCCGGTCGCCACTAGTGAATTTGATAATATCCCCTACCACAAGTTCTTTAGAAGGAGTTCGAACCCACTCGTTATTTCGGAATACATTCACTTGAGGTGCAGAAAGCTCCTTTAACGCTTGAAGCGATTTTTCTGCTTTTCGTTCCTGAAAAAAACCTAAAAACCCATTGATTAAGACAATTGCCATAATGGCGATGGCATCTATGTATTCCCCTAGCAACCCGGACACTAGGGTTGCGGCAAGTAATACAAGAACCATGAAATCCTTAAACTGCGCTAAAAAAAGCAAGAGTGCTGAAGGGCGTTCCGCTTCCTTCAATTCATTATATCCAAATTGCTTTTGTCGCTGTTTCACTTCTTGGTCGGTAAGACCACTGGAAAGGCTTGTATTAACTTTTTTTTCGACTTCTTCTGACCTAAGTTCATACCACTTCATCCGTCTTTTACACACCCCTCGCTAAATCTGTATCTATGAAAGCTTATTCAGTCTCGTCCAAAAAAATGCTATACTTTTTCTTAGTTACCGTTTTGTTGGTACAATTGTTGAAGAGATGTAGAAGGTCTGCCTTCTATTGAAATAAAAAGGCTGTTTTCCAAACTTTATTGTTTTTGACACAATTGGATAAAACAAAACTATTGATTGAAGCGGAAGGTGGCGACTCCTCGAAAATGCATTCGCATTTTCTTCGTGCGTGGGTTATTTCAAGGAAGAAATTCAAAGTCCTGCGGGAAAAGCGTGAGACTTGAGACCCCACAGGAGCGATTAGCGACGAGGAGGCTCAAGCAACGCCCCCGGAAAGCGTCCACCTGCAGCGGAAATTAGCAACAATCTTTTAATAGAGCCAATTGAAAAGAGGATATTAAAATGACATTCGATGGGATATTCACTAATCAAATCGTAAATGAATTACAACAAACACTTGAAAACGGAAGAATTTCAAAAATCTATCAACCCTATAAAAATGAATTAATTTTTCAAGTTCGTTCAAATGGTAGGAATCATAAGCTATTGCTTTCTGCTCACCCAAGCTACGCCCGCATTCATGTAACAAATGAATTATATGATAATCCACATGAACCACCGATGTTCTGTATGCTTCTTCGCAAACATCTTGAAGGTAGCATCATTGAAAATATCCGTCAGGTAGAAATGGACAGAATTATCATCTTTGATATCAAGGGGCGAAATGAACTTGGTGATGTTTCATTAAAACAACTTATCATTGAAATTATGGGTAGACATAGCAATATCATTCTTGTTGATGCCCAAAAGCAGACCATTTTAGATAGCATCAAGCATGTTTCACCCGCGGTCAATCGACACCGCACTGTGTTACCAGGCTATACATATGTTGCACCTCCAGCACAAGAAAAGACAGATCCTTTTACAGTCGACGAAGAATTATTTTTGAAAAAAATCGACTTTAATGCTGGTAAATTAGATCAGCAAATCGTGAATAAGTTTTCAGGTATTTCGCCACTATTTGCTAAGGAAGCTGTATTTCGAGCTGGGCTAGCCAATCGCAAAACATTGCCAGGACCATTTTTATCGATGATCAATGCCTTAAAGCAACATCAAATTACTCCACAAATTATTACAAAAGGGCAGAAGGACTTTTTCTATATCCTTCCTCTACATCATATTGGCGGAGAGGCTAAAGAATTCGCTTCAATTAGCGAAATGCTTGATCGTTATTATTTCGGGAAAGCCGAACGAGATAGGGTTAAGCAGCAAGGAAACGATTTGGAACGCTTTATCGTGAATGAAAAATCGAAAAATGAAAAGAAAATCAAAAAGCTTGAAGCAACCTTAGTGGAATCTGAGAAAGCTGAAAAATACAAACTATATGGTGAGCTATTGACCGCAAATATGTATGCAATATCCCGTGGTGATAAGGAGGCGCAAGTGTTAAATTACTATTCCGACGACAATGAGGTGATAATCATTCCTCTAAATCCACAAAAAACGCCGTCTGAAAATGCACAAAGCTATTTTTCAAAATACCAGAAGGCAAAAAATGCTGTTGCATATGTAGAGCACGAAATAGAGAAAGCCAATGAAGAAATTGCTTATTTTGACTCCCTGTTACAACAAATCGAATCTGCTGCACCAAAGGACTTACAGGAAATTCGTGAGGAACTAATGGAGGAAGGCTATCTTAAGAACAAACAACAAAAAGGCCATAAAAAAGTAAAGCCGACCAAACCGTCTATTGAGCATTATCAAGCGAGTGATGGAACCGAAATTCTTGTTGGTAAAAATAATAAACAAAATGATTATTTAACCAATAAATTAGCGGCAAGAGATGATATTTGGCTTCATACGAAAGACATTCCAGGTTCGCATGTCATTATTAGAAGTAAGCAACCAACAAACGATACGATCCTTGAGGCTGCAACGATTGCAGCGTATTTCAGTAAAGCCAAAAACTCATCCTCCGTACCGGTAGATTACACATTGGTTCGTCATGTCAAAAAACCAAATGGTTCAAAGCCAGGTTATGTAATTTATGACAATCAACAAACTGTGTATGTAACTCCAGAAGAGGATGTAATACTAAAACTTAGAAAACCCTAGGAACGAATTCTAAGCAGCGCTCCGTTTTCGGATTCATTCTTATTAAATGACACAAGAATTGACGTATGAATTGGCATACGTCTTTTTCCTTATTTTTCAACATTTCTTAAAAATTTGGCGGAAAAATTTCGCTTATTTAGTAATTTTTACAAAAAAAGGCTTAAATAGACGGAAAGGTTCCGACTATTTACTCAAAAAATGCGAAAATAGGCGATTTTGCTTTTCATAATCTGAAAACTCCCCTTATTTACCCCTAGATAGTGCTCCATTCTGCCTCAAACAGGAAAATCTCCGCTTATTTTGAATATGGACAATTCATCATAATCAGAAGTAAGCAGGTTTGATCACAAAAATTCAAGAAATCCCATTTTACATATGACAAAGTTAGTGGGGTTTATATATATAAAACTCGCCGTTTGATGTGGCGAGTTTTCCTTTTTTATATTCCATTAACGATACCAATACTACTGTCATATCGGCACGTATTTTAAGACAAGCACCTCAAAACGGAACGGTTTTAAACGAATTCCTAGGGTTCTTATTAGGCTTTACTTGTATTCCATTCGGCTGGATTTTCTCTCCAGCTTTGAAGACTATCAATATCATCTTCAGTTACAACGTTTTTTTCTAAAGCTACTTCGAGTAGTATTGGATAATCAGTTAATGTATGTGCGGTTAGTTTTGCTGCTTGTAAACGTTCTGCAGCTGTTGGAAGCTGATAGGAAAATATAGCCACAATGCCTACTACTTCACACCCTGCTTCACGAAGGGCTTCAGCTGCTGTAATCGCACTACCTCCAGTTGAAATAAGGTCTTCAATCACAACTACTTTTTGCCCCTTCGTTACCTTACCTTCAATTTGATTTCCTTTGCCATGTGCTTTTGCTTTGCTACGAACATAGCACATCGGTAAATCTAATACATCACTTACCCAGGCTGCGTGCGGAATTCCTGCTGTTGCAGTTCCAGCTATTACTTCCACATCTGGGTAGTGAGTTTGAATCAATTCAGATAATCCTTTCGCTATTTCTCTACGAACATGTGGGAATGAAAGGGTCATACGATTGTCGCAATAAATAGGAGATTTCAATCCTGAAGACCACGTAAATGGTTCATTTGGCTGTAAAAATACCGCACCAATATCTAATAAATGTTCAGCTATTTCTTTATTCATACTTGTACCCCTTCCCATGCTGCTTTCATTTGTTTATATGCTTGTAATGGGTTATTCGCTCTTGTGATCGAACGACCGACAACAATTGCAGAAGATCCTAATTCTCGTGCCTTTTCAGGTGTAACAACCCGCGCTTGATCACCAACTTCATCAGATGCCTGACGAATTCCTGGTGTAACTGTCATAAAGTCGTTCCCTAGCTGGTTGTTAATGACTGGAACTTCAAGTGACGAACAGACAACTCCATCTAATCCGCTTTTTTTCGTTAATGTGGCATATTCAACAACTACATCTAGTAAATTACGTTCTATTAGTAATTCGTTTCTCATTACGTCTTCAGTTGTACTTGTAAGTTGAGTGACGGCAATACACTTAGGTCTTGATTGCCCGCTGGCTGTTCCAGCTTCAAGTCCTTCTCGAGCTGCTTCCATCATCTTCCGCCCTCCTGTAGCATGCACATTGACTAGGTCAACACCAAGTCCAGCTAGACGCTTCATGCTTGAATATACCGTGTTTGGAATATCATGAAGCTTTAAATCTAAGAAGACAGAATGGCCTTGCTCTTTTAAAAAATGAATCACTGGCGGGCCTTCCTGATAATATAATTCCATTCCAACCTTTACGAAAAGCTGTTCCTCTTGAAAGTCTGCTAGAAAATCTTTCGCAACTGTTAGACTTGGAAAATCAAGAGCGATTATGAGGGGACGTTTCATTATTTCCAGCTCCTTCCCTGACATTCAGATATATGATTAAATCCATATTTATCTAGTAAACTTGGAAGCTCCTCAATGATTGTTGGGCAGACGTATGGGTCAACAAAGTTCGCGGTACCGACAGCAACAGCACTTGCACCAGCATAGAAATATTCTAGTACATCTTCAGCTGTTTGAACTCCTCCCATTCCAATAATCGGAATAGACACGGCCTGACTTACCTCATGAATCATTCGAATAGCAACTGGTTTGATTGCCGGACCTGATAATCCACCTGTTTTATTCGCTAAAATCGGCTGCCCTGTTTTAAGGTCAATGCGCATTCCGATTAATGTATTAATCATCGTTAAACCATCTGCACCCGCTTCTTCTATCGCTTTTGCCATTTCCATGATGTTTGAAACATTTGGAGATAATTTTACATAAACCGGGACACTGGATGCTTCTTTCACATATCTTGTCAGCTCTGCCGCAATCTCTGGAATCGTACCGAAGGCGATTCCTCCTGTTTTAACATTCGGACACGAAATATTTAATTCAAGTGCATGAACATTTGGTGCTTTTGAAATTTCTTTTGCTACTTCGACATAGTCTTCAATTTGTGAACCCGCAACATTGGCGATAACTGGTACATCAAACTGCTCAAGCCATGGTAGCTCTTCAGACAAAACCTTCTCAAGCCCTGGGTTTTGTAATCCGATTGCATTCAACATTCCTGCACTCGTTTCTGCTACTCGTGGAGTTGCGTTTCCGAATCTTGGTTCAACGGTTGTTGCTTTGATCATAATCGCACCTAGCTCGTTTAAATCATAGAACTTCGAGTATTCTTTTCCGAATCCAAAACAACCAGATGCTGGCATAATGGGATTTTTTAATGATAAACCTGGTAGTTCAACTTGAAGTCTGTTCATAGTACCACCTCTCCAACCTTAAAGACAGGACCATCGCTGCAAACCTTCTTATAGGAAGACCCATCGGGGTCACTTTGAAGATGGCATACACATGCAAAACACGCGCCAATTCCGCAGCCCATTCGTTCTTCTAAAGAAATATATGCGTTTCGATCTGGATATTTATTTTCAAGTGCCTTAAGCATCGGTGTCGGACCACAGGAATAAAGGGTATCAAATGTGATTCCATACTGATTTATGACATCTGTCACAAACCCTTTAGTCCCGACAGACCCATCGACTGTGGCAATATGAGTTTTTCCTAACTCATTAAATTTTTCTTCATAAAAGACAGCGGCCCTTGTTTGAAATCCTAGTACATGGATAACATTTACACCTTTTGCAACTAATTGCTTTGATAATTCATAAAGAGGTGGAACGCCAATTCCTCCGCCGACAAGCAAAGCTGTCTCACCTTTTCTAACTTCATCTACCGGAAAACCATGTCCAAGGGGACCAAGGACGTCAACCGATTGGTCGATTTTTTTTTCAGAAAGGACTCTTGTTCCAAGTCCTTCCTTTCGGTAAATAAGTGTGCATTCTAAAGCTTCATGGTTAATATTTGCAATACTAATGGGTCTTCTTAACAATGGATCAATTCCATCACTTACCTTTACATGGACAAATTGCCCGGGTTCGCCCATTTCCTGCACTAAATCCCCTGCTAAGGTAAGCTCAAAAATATCGTCTGCAATTTGAGTGTGGCTGACAACCTTCATTTGTTCCTTTTTAATCATGAGTGTACCACCTCACGCTTTTGCACGTGAGAACCCATTGATTCACTTGAAAATGTCATTGATTCTAGCACTTTCACAATTGCTTTCGCTGTATCTAATGAAGTTAAGCATGCAACTCCATTTTCAACGGTTTCTCGGCGAATTCTAAAGCCATCTCTTGCAGGCTGCTTTCCTTTTGTTAATGTGTTAATGACGAATTGTGCTTTTCCTTGTCGGATAACATCAATTAGATTTGGTTTTTCCGAACCAATTTTATTAACAACTGTTACTGGGATATTCGCCTTTTGTATATAGCTAGCAGTACCACTTGTTGCAAGAAGTTGATAACCAATCGTATGGAATCGTTTTGCGATTTCTAGGGCTTCTTCCTTGTCTTTATCTGCTACAGTTATCAAAACAGAACCATATGTTGGAATTGTGATACCTGAAGCTACTAACCCTTTATATAAAGCTTTTTCTAGCGTATAATCTTTACCCATTACTTCCCCCGTTGATTTCATTTCAGGACCAAGGGAAATGTCCACATTGCGAAGCTTCGCAAACGAGAAGACTGGAACCTTTACGTACACTCCTTCACTTTCAGGGTGTAATCCTGTTTTGTATCCTAATGAAGGTAAGGAGTTTCCGAGAATAACCTTTGTTGCAATATTTGCCATTGGTACACCCGTAATTTTACTTAAAAACGGGACTGTACGGCTTGATCTTGGGTTTACCTCGATTACAAATACTTCTTCGTTATAGACTACAAATTGAATGTTTAATAGCCCGATAATCTTTAAACCTTTTGCAAGTGCGATTGTATGTTCAATGATTTGTTGTTTTACATGCTCTGATAATGTTTGAGGAGGATATACGGCAATTGAGTCGCCAGAGTGGACTCCAGCACGTTCGATATGCTCCATGATTCCTGGAATATAAACTGTTTCCCCATCAGAAATTGCATCTACTTCAATTTCTTTACCCGTTAAATAGCGGTCAATAAGAACCGGATGCTGCGGATTAATCTTCACCGCGTTTTCCATATAGTGAAGGAGCTCTTCTGTTTGATATACGATCTCCATTGCTCTTCCACCTAATACATATGATGGTCTTACAAGTACTGGGTAGCCGATGGCTTCAGCAATTACCACTGCTTCTTCTACAGATGTTGCGGTTTTTCCTTTTGGCTGTGGAATACCAAGTGAAATAACCGTTTGTTCAAATTTATCTCTGTTCTCTGCACGGTCTAGGTCTTCCAATGATGTACCTAAAATTTTAACGCCACGTTCTGCTAAAGCACTTGCTAGATTGATAGCTGTTTGACCACCAAACTGGACAACCACGCCTTCAGGCTGTTCAAGGTCAACGATGTGCATGACATCTTCGATTGTGAGTGGCTCAAAATAAAGCTTATCTGAAATACTGAAGTCCGTTGATACTGTTTCAGGGTTGTTGTTAATAATGATTGCTTCATAACCTGCTTGTTTAATTGCCCAAACTGAGTGAACTGTTGCATAATCAAACTCCACACCTTGGCCAATTCGGATTGGTCCAGAACCAAGAACGATGACACTTTTACGTTCCGTAACAATTGACTCATTTTCTTCTGCATACGTTCCGTAGTAATAAGGTGTCGCAGATTCAAACTCGGCTGCACATGTATCTACCATTTTATAAACCGGGAGGATCCCTGCTTGTTTACGGTTTTCATATATTTCTATTTCTGTTGTATTCCAAAGCTTTGCAATTATTTCATCAGCAAAGCCTCTCTTTTTCGCAAGTTTTAATGTTTCGAGGTCACCAACATTTTGACGTAATGTGTCTTCAAACTTAATAATATTTTCAAACTTTTGCAGGAAGAACAAATCAATTTCACACCATTCATGAATTTGCTGGATCGTGATGCCTCGTCTGATAGCCTCTGCAAGATAGAATAGACGTTCATCTCCTGCTTTGCGAATTCTTTTTTCAATTGTTGCAATATCAGCATTGGTTGCATCTTCAAGTTCTACATGGTACACTCCCGCTTCAAGGGAACGCACGGCTTTCAAAATGGATTCTTCAAAATTTCTTCCAATCGCCATGACTTCACCAGTAGCCTTCATTTGTGTACCCAGTCTTCGATTCGCAGACTCGAACTTATCAAATGGCCATCGTGGAATCTTTGTAACGATATAATCTAATGCAGGTTCAAAAGATGCATATGTTTTTCCTGTAACTGGGTTAATCATTTCATCAAGTGTTAACCCTACTGCAATTTTTGCCGCAAGCTTCGCAATCGGATAACCAGTAGCTTTCGATGCTAAAGCCGAAGAACGACTTACTCGAGGATTTACCTCAATAATATAGTAATTGAAACTTTTTGGATCAAGGGCTAGTTGTACATTACAGCCCCCTTCAATACCTAATGCACGAATGATTTTCAAAGATGTATTTCGCAAGAGCTGATACTCACGGTCACTCAATGTTTGACTTGGGGCAACAACAATTGAATCGCCAGTATGAATACCAACCGGATCGATGTTTTCCATATTACAAACCACAATTGCAGTATCAGCAGAATCACGCATTACTTCATATTCAATCTCTTTATAGCCCGCAATGCTTTTTTCTAAAAGACATTGAGTTACAGGACTATTTTTTAAACCACTTGATACAATTTCAATCAATTCTTCTTCGTTGTTACAAATACCGCCACCAGTACCTCCTAATGTGAAGGCTGGTCTTACAATTACAGGGTAGCCAACTTGGTCAACAAACCCATATGCCTCTTCTAAATTATGAATGATTTCACTATCTGGGACTGGCTCATTAAGCTCATTCATTAAACTACGGAATAAGTCACGATCTTCAGCTTGTTCAATTGCTGATAATGTCGTGCCTAATATTTCTACCCCACATTCTTCTAGTACGCCTGATTTTGAAAGCTCTACAGCCATATTTAAACCTGTTTGCCCTCCGAGTGTTGGAAGGATTGCATCTGGTCTTTCTTTTCGAATAATTTTACTTACAAATTCCAATGTTAATGGTTCTATATAAACCTTATCTGCAATTTCAACATCTGTCATAATGGTTGCAGGGTTTGAGTTTACTAAAATAACCTTATAGCCTTCTTCCCTAAGTGCTAAGCAGGCTTGTGTTCCTGCATAATCAAATTCTGCTGCTTGCCCAATGATGATTGGACCTGAACCGATTACTAATATAGAGTTAATGTCTAAACGTTTTGGCATAGCACTTCGCCCTCTTTCTTGAAGTTTTCAATCATCTGTAAAAAGTCGTTAAATAAGCTATTTGCATCCTCTGGTCCTGGCGAAGCCTCAGGGTGATACTGAACCGTAAAAGCTGGATAATCCAAATGGCGCAGTCCTTCTACAGTTCCATCATTAAGTGCTAGATACGTTACTTCAAGTCTAGTAGATGCTAATGATTCTTCTTTTACTGTATACCCATGGTTCTGAGAGGTAATGGCAACCTTGCCCGAAGCTAAGTGCTTAACTGGATGGTTAGAGCCTCTATGTCCAAATTTCATCTTTTCAGTGTCCGCTCCACATGCTAAAGCGAATAATTGATGACCTAAACAAATCCCAAAGAGTGGAACCTTTCCTAAAAGCCCATTAATCATAGTAATTGCTTCAGGTACATCTTTTGGATCCCCAGGGCCGTTACTTAACATGATTCCATCGGGATTTAAGCGAAGAATCTCTTCTGCTGTCACATTATATGGAACTACAATTACATCACAGTCGCGATTGTTTAATTCTCGTAAAATTCCATGCTTCATTCCGAAATCAACTAATACCACACGCTGTCCTCTACCAGGACTAGGATAAGAGCCCTTTGTTGAAACCTGTTTCACCTGGTCAGTAGGTAATGCTCTACCTTTTAATTGGTTGATAACTTCATTCACATCGACATCCATACCACAAATAGATCCCTTTAATGTCCCATATTGACGGATGATTCTTGTCAGCTTTCTTGTATCAATTCCTGAAAGTCCTGGAATGTTTTTTAATTTAAAATAATCGTCTAGACTAAATTGGCTTCTAAAATTTGAAGGGTGGTCACACACTTCATTTACAATAAAACCGTTTATAGCTGGGGTGATTGATTCAAAATCATCCCGATTTATGCCGTAGTTTCCTATCAAGGGGTAAGTTAAGGTTACAATTTGTCCACAATAGGATGGGTCAGATAATATTTCTTGATACCCTGTCATGCCAGTATTGAAAACAACCTCTCCAAATGTTTCTTCCCCGCTTCCAAATCCCTCTCCAACCATAATCGTTCCGTCTTCTAATATTAGTTGTCGTTTCATGCTAGCACACTTCCTTTCTGCCAAACAATGCTGCCATTTACGAGTGTCATGACTGGCCAACCTTTACATTCCCAGCCAACAAATGGTGTATTTTTTCCTTTTGATACAAAGTTTTCAGGATTGATTGTTTCTTTTGCATCTAAATCAATAACAGTTAAATCAGCATTTTTCCCAATTTCTAAGCTTCCAAATGGTAGCTTAAATGTGTTTGCTGGTTTGCTAGTTAAAAAGTCTACTAATTGCTTTAAGGTGATTTTATTCGTTTCGACAAAATGTGTATAAAGAAGTGGGAAAGCTGTCTCTAAGCCAACAATGCCAAATGGTGCTAAAGCCATCCCTTGAGCCTTTTCCTCATTTGAGTGCGGAGCATGATCGGTTGCGATAAAATCGATTGTTCCATCAAGCAGACCTTCAATAAGTGCTTCCAAATCTTCTTTTCCACGTAATGGAGGATTCATTTTATAATTTGTGTCAAGGCCTGAAATGTCGTTTTCACATAACAGTAAGTGATGTGGAGTAACCTCAGCAGTCACATGAATTCCTGCTCGCTTCGCATCTCTAATGACTCGCACAGACTCCTTTGTACTTACGTGACATACATGGTAGTGGCAGCCTGCGGCTTCAGCTAATAAAACATCCCTTGCAATATGTACAGATTCGCACACAGAAGGAATTCCGTTAATCCCATGCTTTTTCGAAAATTCACCTTCATGAACAGCCCCTTTATTAATGAGCGTATTTTCTTCACAATGAGCAACAATTGGCATATCTATAGCAGCCGCTTGCTTCATTGCTTCAAGCATCATTCCTGCTGATTGAATGCCAACACCGTCATCTGTAAATGCGAATGCTCCAGCTTCTTTTAATCCTTTCATATCTGTTATTTCTTCACCAAGCTCACGAATGGTGATAGACGCATATGGAAGGACATTAACATGAGCCGTATCTTTAATTCTTTGTTGTAGCCAGTTCATTTGCTCTACTGTATCTGGAACTGGTCTTGTATTTGGCATTGCTGCAATCGTTGTAAATCCACCTTTAGCAGCTGCAAGGCTTCCTGTTTCAATCGTTTCTTTATGTTCCCCACCAGGCTCGCGAAGGTGAACGTGGACATCAACAAGTCCAGCTGATACAAACTTTCCTTCTACATCAATAACCTCACTATTGGTTTGATCTAGACCCGCACCAATTGCTTCAATTAAACCTTCTCTGATTTTGATATCGGCAGCAATTAATTCACCATGTTCATTTAGAATCTTTGCGTCTTTTAGTATTGTGCTCATATTAAAATTCCTCCTTCTACCTGCTGTAAAACTCTTTTAAGTACGGCCATTCTTACAAATACACCATTTTCCATTTGCTTAAAAATCCTTGACTCTTTCGATTCGACTAATTCACTTGCCATTTCAACACCACGATTAATTGGTGCTGGATGCATAATGATGCTTCCTTTTTTCAAGTTTCTGCCCCGTTTTAACGTTAAGCCGTATTGTTCGTGATATTCTTCTTTCGTTAAGCCCATGGATGATTGATGACGTTCATGTTGAATCCGCAGAAGCATTACAACATCAGCTTGTTTAAGTCCTTCGTCGAGGTCTACATATTCACCATATGGATTTGTATGATCCTGCCACTCTAATGGAGCTGAAAAATAAACCTTTGCACCAAGTCTTGTTAAAGTTTGCGCATTTGATCTAGCTACTCGGCTATGACGGATATCGCCAACAATTAATACATTTATATCTTTGAATCTAGTAAACTCTTGTTTAATCGTTAATAAATCGAGGAGAGATTGTGTAGGGTGATGACCACATCCATCACCAGCATTAATGATTGGAATCGTGATACCATTCTTCAATTCGTTGAAATACTCATCTTCTGGATGACGAATCACAACTGCATTTGCACCAATTGATTGAAGTGTTTTTACGGTGTCATAAAGGCTTTCTCCTTTTTGAACACTTGAGGTCATTGCCTCTAAATGCAATACATCTGCACCTAATCTTTTTTCGGCAACTTCAAAACTAAAGCGTGTGCGCGTACTCGGTTCAAAGAAAAGATTAGCTACAAATGTTTGTTGATCAAGCTTCCATTTGCTCCCTTGGGCAAACAGTTCTGCATCAAAAAGGATACGGTCAATGTCTTCAATGCTTAATTCGGTCATCGTAAGTAAATGATTCATGTTCTCTCCTCCTAATCAAGTCCAATCTCTATAAAAAAACACCCTTACCAATATAAGGTAAGGGTGTATGGAACATGGTTTTGGTTAAAAAAGGGTACAGGAAAACATACCCCTCCTTCGCAAAAACCTTACACCCTTAATAACCTCTCTGGGTTATTTTAAAAGGTGTTGCATTTATGCAACAGAGTCATCATCCTCAAGATGAGTCTCATAGATATCTTCGTCTTCCTTCACTTCTCCACCAGGAAGAACGATGTTAAGTAAAACCCCAATAATTGCAGCCAAGGCCATACCGTGAATTTCAAAACCTACCACTTTGATGAAGGCTCCACCAATTCCGACGACAAGAATGACTGAGGAAATTACTAAGTTTCTGTTTTCACTAAGGTCTACCTTGCTATCGACTAACATTCGTAAACCAGAAGAAGCAATGATTCCGAATAACAGGATAGAAATTCCTCCCATAACCGGAGTTGGAATCGAACTGATTAACGCATTGATTGTTCCACTGAATCCAAAGAAAATCGCGACAACCGCTGCACCACCGATTACATAAACACTGAATACACGAGTGATCGCAAGGACGCCAATGTTTTCTCCATAAGTTGTGTTTGGTGGGCCACCAAGAAGTGATGCGATCATGGTTGCCACTCCATCTCCCATAATTGAGCGATGTAATCCTGGCTGTTTAATCAAGTCTTTTTGAACAACTTTACTTAATACCATTTGATGTCCGATATGCTCTGACAATGTCACAACCGCTACTGGAACGATTAAGGCAATCATGTCCATTGAAAAATGTGGTGTGTATGACACAAACGGGATAATAAAATCTGGCATTTCAATCAATTTTGCTTGTTTTACGGCTGTAAAATCAACCAATCCAATTGCTAACGCATAAATATATCCACCGATGATTCCGATTAACACCGGGATTAGATTTAAGAAACCTTTAAAGAAGATGGTTGCGATAATTACGATTGCGAGTGTAACTAATGCCACTGAAAAATGCTGTAGGCTATATGCGCCATTTGCATCATTCATTGCCATTCCTACTGCTGTACCCGCTAGGCTTAATCCGATAACGATAATGACCGGACCAACAACCACAGGTGGTAGAATTCGAACAAGCCATTTATGTCCTGTTGCTTTTATGATGAGTGCTACAACCCCATATACTAAACCTGCTAGTAGACTTGCCATCATTGCAGCGCCTGGACCGTCAGCTGCAATTGCTGTTTGAAGTGGGATGATAAAAGCAAAGGATGATCCTAAGTATGCAGGAACCTGACCCTTTGTAATGAGTAGGAATGCGAGTGTACCTAATCCACTGGAGATAAGCGCAACCCCAGGACTAATTCCTACTAGATACGGTACAAGAATTGTTGCACCGAACATTGCAAATAAATGTTGCAGGCTAAGTATTGCGAAGAGACCCGCTGATGGTTTTTCTTTTATGCCTAAAACAACCTTTTGGCTATCTTTCATTACCTTATTTCCTCCTCATGTTTAACATACCCAAAACAAAAAAATCTTTGTGCTTTTTACACAAAGAGGTACACATATCCCTTTACAAATTGAGAAGGAATGTTACCCCTTTGTTAGCCTCTCTGGACTACAATTAAAGGGTACTTATTTGTCTAGCTTCAGCGCCTAGAAACTCGAGAAACTTCAACTCCTCCTTCAGAAGCAAAGAACGCTTCTTTTGTCGGAGTCTCCAGTTTTCTCGTTTCTGAACAAGGCGCTTACGCATTTCGTTTTATTTTTTATGAATAGTTACCTGATCTGTTTTATCAATTTCTTCTAGTTCCACCACTATTTTTTCCGAGTTGGATGTTGGAATGTTTTTTCCAACATAATCAGCTCGAATTGGGAACTCTCGATGACCTCTATCAATTAAAACGGCTAGTTGAATCTGTGCAGGCCGTCCGATGTCAATTAGCGCATCTAATGCAGCTCGTACAGTTCTCCCAGTAAATAATACATCATCAACTAGGATGACTTTTTTATTCGTAATATCAACTGGTATATCAGAACCTTTAACAATCGGTTCTTGATCTGCTGTCTTTGTTGTTAAATCATCTCGATATAACGTGATATCTAGCTCACCAATGGCAATCTTTTTGCCTTCAATTTGTTCGATTCGATTTGCAATTCGTTTTGCCAAATAAATTCCCCTAGTCTTGATCCCAACGATTACACAATCCTCGATACCTTTATTTTTTTCAATGATTTCGTGAGCTACTCTTGTTAATGCTCTTCTAATTGCCTGATTGTCTAATACTACAGCTTTTTCAGTATCCGCCATTGTTACACCTCACTTACATTGAAAACTCCCTTATTTAACGAAAAAAGTCCTCCCACCGCTAGTGAGAGGACAAAGAGATTTTTACACAGAGATATAGTTATAGCTATCCCAATGTAATTTCCGTTTCCTTCTCAGCCTCACGGGACTGATTTTAAAGGGGCTCATTTAATTAAGTTAATTGTAAAGTGCATATCGAATTTTGTCAATCCTTTTACGCGACAAAATTTTAATGACGAAGTTTTTCAAGAAGCTCTTCAAAATATGCAGGTAGCGGTGCTTCAAATTCAAGATACTCATTCGTTCGAGGATGAACAAAGCCTAAAAGTCCTGCATGTAGTGCTTGTCCGTCAAGTTCTAATGTTTTTTTAGGTCCATACTTTGGATCACCCGCTAACGGATATCCAATATATTTCATATGAACACGAATTTGATGGGTCCTTCCTGTTTCAAGCTGACATTCAATAAAGGTAAAATCCTTATAACGCTCTAAAACATTAAAATGAGTAACGGCAACTTTACTGTTCTCATCTGTAACTGTCATGCTTTGACGGTCCTTTTTATCTCTTCCAATAGGAGCATCTATTGTTCCTTGGTCATGTGGTATTACTCCATGAACAATTGCTTTATATTTACGAGTTACTGTCTTTTCGACTAATTGATTTACTAAAGATTCATGAGCAATATCATTTTTTGCAACCATTAACAAACCTGAAGTATCTTTATCAATCCGATGGACAATCCCAGGGCGAAGTACTCCATTGATTCCCGATAAATCCTTGCAGTGAGCCATAAGACCATTTACAAGGGTGCCACTGACATGACCTGGCGCAGGATGCACGACCATCCCCTTTGGTTTATTGACAACAAGAACGTCCGCATCTTCATAATAAATATCTAAATTCATTTCTTCAGGAACCACATCAAGTGGTTCAGGATCTGGAATGTCAATTTTAATTTTGTCTCCAAGAATTGCTTTATAATTGGGTTTTACTTTATCCCCATTAACCGTAATGTTTCCATCCTTAATCCAAGTCTGAACTTGAGTTCTTGACCATTCTGAATTAAAGGCAGAGACAATTTTATCAATTCGGTCATTTTGCTGATGTTCCTCAATCGTTAGTTCGAATTGATTCATTTGATTTCTCCTTTTCCAATTTCCCTTCAAACAATGTTAATAGTAGGATTAAACCAACACCAATAACAAGTGCGGAATCGGCAATATTAAAAATTGGGAAATTATATGTGAAAATGTATGTATCTATAAAGTCGACAACTTCTTTACGAAAGATACGGTCGATAAAATTACCAATTGCACCTCCAAGCATAAATGAAAGCGCAACGCCAAATAAGCGCTGGTTTGGTTTGAGACGTTGTATGTACAGAACGAGCATAACAACAACGACTATGGTGATAATATAGAAGAACCACATTTGTCCCTGTAAAATCCCCCACGCTGCACCACGGTTACGATGCGAAGTTATGTACAAAAAGCTTGGAATAATTTCAATGGAATCCCCAAGTTCCATAAAACGGACAATTGTCCATTTTGTAACCTGGTCTAATAAAATTACAAATAAAGCTATTAAATAATAATACACGTAAACGCCCCCATGTTAACAAACTTTACCTTTCTGCATTTTAGCACATGATTGGACGGCTGTACAATTTATTTGAGGGATGAGGCAAGCAGAAGTAGAAGGTGCACCTTCACTTCTGCTACACTAAATATAGATGGTTTTCACGTTGTTGGGGTAGACAATTGTTTCTGTCATATAAATCAGTGAAGGAAAATTCAAAAATGGTACGAGCTGTCGGAAGAATCCGAAGCTTATGGATTGGAATTTCAGCACCTGTTTCTTCACAGATACCAAAGCTCCCGGAATTCATTTTATTTAATGCTCTTTCCACATCATACAGGTCTTCTTTAATATGATTGATGATAATTTTTTCTTTTTCAGATTGTTGGTTCTGAAAGAGTAATTCTTGACTTACCTCATATTGTGTTGACTGCATCAACCTTGATATTAGTTCCTTCTTCGTTAATTCTAACTCCGCTTTAATCTCTGCATACTGATCGTTCATTGGAACGCCTCCTTATCATGCTTTTGATTAAATGCATAAGAACATTTCTATTTCTATAAGGTAGTAAAGTTAGTGTTACCGATAAAGGTTTGTGTTAAAGCCAACAACTTTTTCCTGTAAGTTGAAAAAATGACGCGCGGAAATTAGTTTTATTTGAATATTATTGTGACTGTTTCTAATTACATAATACGTTCTTCTTATAAAGAATTGACGGTTGGCAAGCCATTTTTTCAGTTTACAGTTATATTAACGTAATATTTCAGGAAGGTATTTAAACCGCAAAAAAATGCCATGAACCTTAAGATTCATGGCATTTTTCCTAGATTAGTTTTCGTAATTTTCTTTTACAACAGATGCACAGCGTGTGCAAAGTGTTGGGTGATCTTGGTCTTCACCAACAGTTGGTGTTACGACCCAACAGCGATCACATGTTTCACCTTCTGCTACACCTACAACGATTTTTACTTGTTCAAAAACTTGTGCATTTTCCGGCGCATCCTCAAAAGTTCCACCAATTTCAAAGCCTGATACGATGAACAATTGCTTTAAGTTTTCTTCAACAGAATCTAAAAGAGCTTTTGTTTCGTTATTTGGATATAATGTGATGCTAGCAGCTAACGATTTTCCGATTACTTTTTCATTTCTTGCCGTTTCTAGTGCTTTAAGAACATCATCACGTAGCTCCATGAATGAATCCCATTTTGCCTCTACTTGATCAGCATTTGGAATTTCAACTGAATTAGGCATATCAACTAATTGAACACTTTCTTCTTTAACAGAATCGATATGAGACCATACCTCGTCTGCTGTATGTGGAAGAATTGGTGTTACAAGCTTAGTTAAACTTAATAATGCCTCATATAAAACAGTTTGAATCGAACGACGATCATGCTGATTAGCTGGTTCGATATATAAAATATCCTTCGCAAAATCTAGATAGAAGGAGCTTAACTCGATTGTACAGAAATTATGAACAGAGTGGTAAACACCTGCAAATTCATAATTTTCATAAGATGCTTTTACCTTATCAATTAATTTATTTAATTTAACAAGGATATAACGATCTACTTCACGTAATTCATTTACTGGAACTACATCTGTTTCTGGATTAAAGTCACTTAAGTTACCAAGTAAGAATCGGAATGTATTTCTGATTTTACGGTACACCTCAGCGACCTGTTTTAAGATTGCATCGGATACACGAACGTCTGCTTGATAATCTACAGAAGCTACCCAAAGACGTAAAATATCTGCTCCCAGCTGTTTCATAACCTTCTCAGGAACAACAACATTACCGAGTGACTTACTCATCTTACGACCTTCGCCATCTAGTGCAAAACCATGGCTTAGTACGCCTTTATATGGCGCTTTTCCAGTTACCGCTACTGCCGTTGATAATGATGAGTTAAACCAGCCACGATATTGGTCTGAACCTTCTAAATATAGGTCTGCTGGACGTTGTAAGTCGTCTCTTTCTAATAAAACTGCTTGGTGAGAAGAACCAGAATCAAACCATACATCCATAATATCTACTTCTTTTGTAAAATGGCCATTTGGACTTGATTCATGTGTGAATCCTTCAGGCAATAAATCTTTTGCTTCACGTTCAAACCAAACGTTTGACCCATATTCTCTAAATAACTCAGATACATGGTTAATGGTTTCATCTGTGATGATTGGTTCACCATTTTCACCATAAAAGACCGGAATTGGAACACCCCATGCACGTTGACGTGAAATACACCAATCTCCTCTGTCACGAACCATATTATAAAGTCGTGTTTCACCCCATGCTGGAACCCATTTTGTTTCTTTAACAGCTTCCATTAACTCATTTCTAAAATCCTTGATTGACGCAAACCATTGAGCTGTTGCTCTAAAGATGGTTGGTTTCTTAGTTCTCCAATCATGTGGATAGGAGTGAGTGATGAAGGTAAGCTTTAAAAGTGCTCCAACTTCATTTAATTTTTCTGTAATAGGTTTATTAGCCTCATCATAGAATAAGCCTTCAAAGCCTTCTGCTTCCGCTGTCATATATCCTTTTTCATCAACTGGACAAAGAACGCCGATACCGTATTTTTGACCTACAATAAAGTCGTCTTCCCCATGTCCTGGTGCTGTATGAACACAACCCGTACCTGCATCCGTTGTAACGTGTTCACCAAGCATTACTAATGAGTCACGTCCATAGATTGGATGAGCTGCAACAACATGTTCTAATTCGCGACCTTTCAGAGTTTTCACTACTGAAACATCTTCCCAGCCGATTTCTTTTGTTACCGATTTTAAAAGTGCTGATGCAACCACATATTTTTCATTGTTAACAAGTACCACACTATATTCAAGATCAGGGTGTACGCTAATTCCGAGGTTAGCAGGAATTGTCCAAGGTGTTGTTGTCCAGATGATAATTTTTTCGTCACCCTCTAATACACCTTTGCCATCCTTAACAGGGAATGCAACATAGATAGACGGTGAACGCTTATCTTGATATTCAATTTCGGCTTCTGCAAGTGCTGACTCACTTGACGGAGACCAATAAACAGGTTTAAGTCCTTTGTAGATATAGCCTTTTTTAGCCATCTCTCCAAATACTTTGATTTGTTGTGCTTCATATTCTGGTTTTAATGTGATATATGGGTTCTCCCAGTCACCACGTACACCAAGACGTTTAAATTGCTCTCTTTGGTTATTGATTTGCTCATATGCATATTCCTCACATAGCTTACGGAATTCTGCAACACTCATCGCCTTACGGTTAACCTTTTTATTCTTTGTAAGAGCTGTTTCAATTGGCAGTCCGTGCGTATCCCAACCTGGCACATATGGTGCACAATAGCCATTCATTGATTTAAAACGAACAATCATATCCTTGATAATTTTATTTAGGGCATGCCCCATATGAATATCACCATTGGCATATGGTGGTCCATCATGTAGGACGAATAATGGACGCCCCTTTGTACGTTCTTGAACCTTTTGATAAATATTCATATTTTCCCATTGTTCTTGAATTTGTGGTTCCCGGTTTGGGAGATTTCCACGCATCGGAAAATCCGTTTTTGGCATTAATAACGTATCTTTGTATTCCATTTCATTTCCTCCTAATAATCGTTCCAACTTTGTTGCAGCTTGTTACAGTATGCGACTAATGTTTATCATTTAATACAAAAAGACCTTCTCATCCCAAAAAGGGACGAGAAGGTCTCTCGCGGTACCACCCTTATAGACGAAGATTTCTTATTCGTCCACTCGACATTCGTAACGTGAATGATTCGCGAAATGCTTACTTAGAAATGATAAAAGGACAGCCTTAAACCATTTTTATGTGTTCAGCACCGAACTCCGAGGTGATCTTCATTCTTAACGCTTATATCAGGCTTCCACCATCCCTGACTCGCTTGCAAAATTGATAAGACGATATAAGAACTACTGTCCCCATCATAGCTGCTCTAAATATTTAAGTTTAATTAGTTGTTTTAAAATTATATGCGTATTAAACAGAAGAGTCAAGTATAGAAGTTAGTTTTCTTCTGATTCTGCAAAAACGGGTTCAACATTGTATTCCATGAGATGATCCCAATCATCATTATTAAGCATGTCTAGTTGTGCTTCAATTAACATTTTAAATCTGTTTCTAAATACTTTTGATTGTTTCTTCAATTCTTCGATTTCAATTGATATCTTTCTAGATTTAGATAAGGATTCATTAATAATTCGATCCGCATTTTTCTCTGCCTCTTTAATAATAAGCTTTGCTTCTTTTGAAGCATTGCGTTTCACTTCTTCTGCTGTTTCTTGAGCAATTAAAATCGATTTATTTAATGTTTCTTCGATATTTGTAAAATGTCCTAGTTTTTCGTTTAGCTCTGAAAGCTTTGATTCAAGTTCTTTTTTCTCACGTATAACCATTTCATAATCTTTAATGACCTGATCGAGAAACTCATTTACTTCGTCCTCATCATAGCCGCGAAAACCTTTATTAAATTCCTTATTATGAATATCTAATGGCGTTAAAGGCACGAATGCCACCTCCAAAAATTAATAAATTATTAAAATTAGAAATCATTACCTATATGTATGATACTTTACATTTCGACAAAAAAGAAGAAAATCCTGCACTCTTTTCAATTATTTTTGTCTACCAACAATAATTCTCCATTTTTCCTTTTTCGTTTTCCCTTCAATTGAATGAAGTTTACTTCTTCCAAACCCACGAACAGAGAGAACATCCGTTTCTTTACATTCAAATGAAGTTTGCTCGATTTTTTTCCAATTTACCTTTACAAGTCCATTCTCAATTAAGACTTGAACCTTTTGACGGGACAAATTTAAAATGGATGATAGTACCACATCTAACCGTAAAGAAGAAACAGTGACGGTTTGCTCTGTCCATTCTTCATTTACCTCAAGTAAATCAGTCGACATTATTTCTGAAAGTGAAATGGTTGCTTTTCCGACAGCAGTTAAATTCATTCGAACGTAGTCTGCAATCTCTTTTGATAGCACAATTTGAATCCGCTCACCTTGTGTCAAAATATCGCCAAATTTGGCTCGTTTTAAACCAAGAGACATTAATGAACCGAGTACTTTGCGATGATCAACTGTAACAAATTTAACTGGATACTTCACCTCAAAAAAGGCAAGATTATAATCTTCTTCATTTGGCTCGAAATAAGTGGGATACAATAAGGCTCGTTTTCGTTCAAACCCTTCTTTTCCACCAAAAAAACCAACAAGGATTTCTCCATTTGTTCCAATCACTTGTTTTACGATTTCTTGTTCACGTGGATCAAGAAAATCGGTTAACTTTGGACTATACTGGTTCTCTACAGTCTGCTTCCATTCTAAAACTTGATCAATGAATGCATGCTCTTCTTTTCGAAAATGTTGATATAAATTCATTTGTCTAGTACCTCAGATTGAAATAAGAAAGGGACCTAACATATGAGGTCCTTTTTATCAAATGCGCCTTGGCGTATTTGCGCCCGATTTTTTTAGGCCCACACGAGGTGGGTCACAAAGACGTTGCCACAGGAAGTGGCGTTCTTAGTCCTTGATCTTACGCTCGAAAAATTTCCTTTAAAAAATCGTGGCATCCGCCGGAGGCTTTAACTTTATTCAGCCGAGTTAGAACCCAACTAAAGTTTATGCAATTTTGCTTAGATTCCCTCTTATAAAAGTCGGGAAGTCTACTGAATAAAGTTAAAACATGAATTGTAGAGCATCAATTCCTCTACCAGCAAAATTAAGAACTAAGATTGCGACGATTGGAGAAATATCAATCATCCCTAATGGCGGAATAAATCTGCGGAAAGGTTCTAGATAAGGTTCACAAATTCTTGCTAAAAATTGACCTATTCCTGATTCACGTGCATTTGGAAACCACGACATTAATATATAAATGATAAGTGCATACGAATAAAGTACGATCACATTACCTATAATTCCGAAAATAATACTCATTTTCGACTACCACCCCTTTTCAGTGTATTCTTCGTTAGAAACAATCTCAGAGATATTTCCAGAGACATCAATATTGTCAGGAGTACATAAGAATATATTTGAACCTATGCGTTGAATATCTCCACCGATTGCATATACAGTTCCACTTAAAAAGTCAACAATTCGCTTAGCCTGATCATGTTGAACTCGTTGCAGGTTAACAACCACTGCTCGTCTGTTTTTTAAATGATCTGCAATTTCCTGTGCCTCTGCATACACGCGAGGTTCGAATAAAATAACCTTTGATGATTTTTGAACACTTTGCAAGCTTACCACATTTTGCTTTGCAGCAGATCTTGTAGGCTTTGTAGGTTCTACTTCCTCTTCAAAATATTCTTCCTCATCATAATCATATTCATCTTCTAATGCAAAAAAACTTTTAAATTTTGACTTTAAGCTCATTTCTAACACCTCTCTTTTTTAGAATTCTTTACCAACTAGCGAAGTCCCTATTCGAATGAAGGTAGCCCCTTCTTCTATTGCGATATCGTAATCATTAGACATTCCCATAGATAACTCTGTACATGGTGCATATGAGAATCCCAGGGCTTGTACATCGTCTCTTAGCTTTCGTAGTCTTATGAAGCATTCACGGATGATGTTCTTGTCTTCAGTAAATGGAGCCATTGTCATTAATCCAACAATCTTAATCGAAGGGAATTTTCCTAATTCCTTTATGAAAGGCTCAAGTTGTTCCGGTGTCATTCCATGTTTGGATTCTTCTCCAGAAACATTTACTTGTACAAAACATTTTATTTTTCCACTTGCCCGTTTATGTATTTCCTCAGCTAAAGTAATGCGGTCAAGCGAGTGAATGTAGTCCACTTTATCAATAATGTTTTTTACCTTTCTTGTTTGAAGTGAACCGATGAAATGCCAAGTCGGCTCATCTCCAATTTCCTCTCGTTTCTTTATCAGACCATCGTCACGGTTTTCTCCAATATGATGAACTCCTGCCTCTATCGCTTCTTTGGCAGTTTCGACACTCACATATTTGGTAACAGCAATGATCGAAACATCATCAGCAGAACGGTTTGCCCGCGTGCATGCCTGTTCTATCTTTTCTTGTATCTTTAAAAGATTTTCTTTCACACTCATATAAAATTTAGTCCTCCTTTAACCCAATAAAACTCATCATTCTACCCGTTTTCCCGTTATCCCTACGATGCGAAAAGAAAAGATGATTCTCACAAGATGTACAATACGAGGAAACTTGTATATTTTCAGGAGGGATTCCTGCTCTAACCAGCAGTTGATAATTCAGCTCTTTTAGCTCCAATCGATACTGATTATCACCTATTTTCTCAAATGGCTTTGAATCTACATTGTCCAAATCTTTGACGAAATTCATAACATAATCATCAACAATATAGCAGCATTTACCAATAGAAGGTCCGATGATAGCTTGGATTTCATTTGGACTAACATCTTCAATTCCCCAAGCCCGAACCATCTCACCTGCAATATCCTGAACAGTTCCCTTCCAGCCCGCATGCGCAATTCCAATCAGTTGTTTTGATGGTGCAAAAAAATAGAGTGGAACACAGTCCGCAAAGCAAAGGGTTAACAGAATATTTTTCTCATCGGTATATAATCCATCAGTATCTTTGATGCCTTCCTCATATGTAAAAACCCCTGCACTGAGATCCTTTTTAGCGACCTTAGCAATTTTATTTTTATGTGTTTGTTCAGAGCATACCCAGGATTCTAGTGGAAAATGAAGAATGTCTGCAAGTTTTTTTCGATTTGAGATAACAGAGTTGGATTTATCATGTACATGCAGCCCTATATTTAAGGATTCAAATTGTTCTTCACTTACTCCTCCATTTTTTGTTGAAAACCCAACAATGAGCCTTTCGGAGTACTTGCTCCAAGCTCGGGCCATTAAAACCTGTTTTGTATCCTCAATAAATGGTTCAAGCTTCATAACAACATCCTTTATACATATTTTCAAACCTATACATGACAGGTTGACAATAGTTTATTTTTTTCGAAAAATGAACCCTTCTCCTGCCTATTTTATCACATCTTAGCAAAAGAAAGGAGAATATGTTAGGAAAAATGTCAAAATTTAGCCGTGTTTATTCAATATTATTTTGTGTTCTAACTAAAATAACATCCTTGCCGACTTTAATTATATTTCTCCAAGGAATCACAACCTCTTCATCACGACCAAATAAACCTAATACTTTTCCATAGCCGCCAATAACAATAGCATCGATTTTACCGGTTGTTAGGTTAATATCGATATCACCTATATTGCCAAGTCTTTTTCCATCCACAACACTCACAACATCCTTTGCCTGAAAATCAGAAATTTTAACCATATCCCCCGCCTCCTTATAGTAACTATATGACTGTCTCAGTAAGTTTTATGTGATAAAAATAGGGAGAGTAGAAGACGTTAGAATCCCAACGTAAAAAAGACATTCGAATGATACGAATGTCTAGTTATTTTATCTTCTTTGGACGATTACTTGTCCACAAAATGGGGTTACTCCCCATTATTAATTTTGGATATTCTTATTCATTTGTTTAATGGCCGCTTTTTCAAGACGTGAAACTTGGGCTTGAGAGATTCCGATTTCTTCAGCAACCTCCATTTGTGTTTTTCCTTGAAAAAATCGTTTCCGAAGGATTAGTTTCTCACGATCATTTAGTCGTCTCATTCCTTCTTTTAAAGCAATCTCTTCAATCCAATTTGAATCTCGATTTCGCTCATCACTTAATTGGTCCACCACATAAATAGGATCTCCGCCATCATTATAGATTGGTTCAAATAATGATACAGGGTCTTGAATGGCATCGAGTGCAAAGACGATTTCCTCGTGTGGCACTTCTAGGACTTTTGCGATTTCTTCTGCTGTGGGTTCCCTCGAGGTTTCACTCATTAAACGCTCTCTTACCTGCAATGCCTTATAGGCAATATCCCGCAGTGAGCGCGACACCCTGATAGGATTGTTGTCTCGTAAATAGCGCCGAATTTCACCGATAATCATCGGAACTGCATAGGTGGAGAATTTTACGTTTTGACTGAGGTCAAAATTATCGATTGATTTCATAAGGCCGATACAGCCCACTTGAAATAAATCATCTACAAATTCTCCTCTGTTGTTGAAACGTTGAATGACACTGAGGACAAGTCGTAAATTACCATTTACAAGCTTATCGCGGGCTGACAAATCATTCCCACTTTGCATTTGTCTAAATAATTCCCGCATCTCTTCATTTTTTAATACTGGAAGCTTTGAAGTATCAACACCACAAATTTCTACTTTATTTCGAGTCAATTCTTTCCCTCCTAACAGGAGTTGCTGTACAAAGTTAAGTATCTCCGTTAGAGGGAAAAATATGCATTTTGAATTCACACCTATTTCCAAAACAGGTGAAAAAAAACAGAAAAATCAACTACTACAAAGTATAATAAATTTTTTTACACCATTTTATTAAATTCTTTACGTAGACGTTTTATGATTCGCTTTTCCAATCTTGAAATATAGGACTGGGATATTCCAAGCATATCTGCAACGTCTTTTTGTGTCTTCTCCTCACCACCAATTAGTCCGAAACGAAGCTCCATAATTTGTTTCTCACGATCATTAAGCTGATGGAGAGCTTTTATTAATAGTTTGCGATCAACGTTTGCTTCCAGATCCTTGGTAATGATGTCTTCCTCTGTTCCTAGTACATCAGATAGTAATAATTCATTGCCATCCCAATCGATATTTAATGGTTCATCGAATGATACCTCGGACCTAATTTTATTATTACGCCGTAAATACATCAAAATTTCGTTTTCAATACATCTTGAAGCATACGTAGCGAGTTTAATTTTCTTTTCAGGATTAAATGTATTCACTGCTTTAATTAATCCAATTGTTCCGATGCTAATTAAATCCTCAATATTAATTCCGGTATTCTCAAATTTTCGAGCAATGTATACCACAAGTCTTAAATTTCTTTCAATTAAGATTGACCTTGCCGCCTTATCACCACTTGGAAGTTTATTTAATAGGACTTCTTCCTCATCCTTGGATAATGGCGGTGGCAATGCTTCACTCCCGCCAATATAATAGATCTCATCCGTTTTTAAGCCTAATTTTATTAAAAGTTTATACCACCAATATGTAAGTTTTAATTTTAATTTAGCCACAGGTAAGTTCTCCCTTCTAATTTGTAAAAAGTGTGAGTATGATATTTATAGGAATCTAATCGTTCTTTTTCCCCATCATGAAGCTGACTTAATGGAGGATGATATAAGCATTTTCGGATGGACGATACAATCATATTCGCCATCAGTAGACAATGTTGTATGGTTAAATGCAACAAGGCCTTTTTTTACGATATTTTCTTCATTTCCTTGAAAAATCGTTATTTGGTCTGGTTTAATTGCGAGTAAAAATTGGTGCTCTTGTCCAACGCCCCGATATGGAATAAGCCTTACCCTGCTTTCCCATTTATGGGATTCAGTTGAAGTATCATTTGTTAATAACTCGATATTTTTAGACTGTTCGATTATAGATTTAGGAAATAGCTCTTCATATTTCGTCGTATCTAAAATCATAACCGGGCTTTTGGTAATCGGATCAAATAATTGATTTCCACTGTCAACCAAACCTTTTAAGTTCAGGGTAACATCATCTATTTCAAGCTTCACGTCGACAATCTGGTCATAGAAAACTTGTTTCGTTTCGATGTCAGCTATTCTATTTTTAGAAAAATACCATAAGAGAGGAAACCCAATTAATACAAATCCCCAACTAATTGGATTACCAAAACCTCTAGATTGCGTCAGGATTGTACCATCAAATACTTGAACATCAAATTCTAAGAAATAATGGACCCCTATCATTCCACCTCCAATCATGAAAGTAGCAAAATAAAAGGTTAATAGCCCCTGTATAAAATATCGGAATCGTTTATAACCAAAAGCAACTCCTACGATTGCGAATGAAAAGAGTAGTTTAGTAAGAGGATGTGACCCAATTGCCGCAAAAGGAGAAACCACTATCAGGACTACTAAAGATCCGATAAAAGCACCTACTAATATTCGCCTTTTGACAATTTTACGCTTAAGTATTAGCGCTGTTAAAAGTAACAACAAGGCGTCAAAGAAAAAGTTTAATAACCAGATTACATCTAAATAAATGGACAACCTATTTCTCCTTTCACCAATAGTCACTGCTCTTTTTCAAACGCAATTAACGTAAACTAGTTAGCTTAAAAAATAGTATATAGTACATCTTATATGGAGTCTGTCACTTCATGCCGATAATAAAAGAGAAATTTTGAAAGATTAGATCTTATTTTGTCAGTTCGCCTGTGAATGAAGATAGGATGGAATAAAACGAGGGAAATCTGAATAAAAGCGCAAGCGCCTTGTTCAGCCCAGACAAGTCTAAGAAAAGATGGCGAGAAGGATGTATTTTATCCTTCTTGACAGATTGGCTAGACCAGAGAGGGGCTAGGCGCTGAAGCTGGACTTGAATACACCCATAAAATGGAATCAACAACGATAAATTTTATATATGCTTCTAGACCACAAAAAAAAGGCATTCGACAATTTTGTTGTCAAATACCTTTACTTTATATTTAAAGAATCTTGAATGGTCTAGCTCCAGGTGCCATCGGCTCGAGGTCAAAAGCCTATCGCTACTGAAGGCTTAGAGCGCCTTCTGTCAGCGCTGTTCTTTTGCTTGTCGCCGATATACGGGCACCTTGCGCTTTTCTTTTTATCCTCTTCTTTTACGGTTACGTAGGAATGTTGGTACATCGATTTCATCTTCAACATGAACTGCGCCACGTGTATTTACTTCTTGTACTGGCTCCTCACGCTTCACTTCTCTTCTTGGTGCAGCCTGAACCTGTGGTTGTGGTTTAGCACCAAAAGATGGACGAGATGGACGCGTTGGGTCTAGTTCAGTCTCTTTAAAGCCTGTAGCAATCACAGTAACAACAATTTCTTCTTTTAAGTTTTCATTAATAACAGATCCAAAAATCATGTTCACTTCTTGATCTGAAGCTGATGCAACAATATCGGCAGCCTCTTGAACTTCATAAAGACTTAAATTGGTTCCACCAGTGATGTTCATGAGTACACCTTGTGCACCATCAATAGATGTTTCAAGCAATGGACTTGAAATCGCCTTTTTAGCAGCTTCTGCAGCACGGTTTTCACCTGTTGCAACACCGATCCCCATAAGTGCAGAACCTTTATTAGACATAATTGTTTTTACGTCAGCAAAGTCTAGGTTGATTAATCCAGGAACAGCGATTAAATCAGAAATACCTTGTACACCCTGACGTAATACATTATCAGCCTCACGGAAAGCCTCAAGCATAGGTGTATTTTTATCAACAATTTCAAGAAGACGATCATTTGGAATGACGATTAAAGTGTCTACTGATTCTTTCATTGCAGAAATTCCACCAGCTGCTTGTGTTTGACGCTTTCTACCTTCGAAGGTGAACGGTCTTGTTACCACACCTACTGTAAGGGCACCTAAATCTTTTGAAATTTGTGCAATCACAGGTGCAGCACCTGTACCTGTTCCACCGCCCATACCAGCTGTTACGAATACCATATCTGCTCCTTTAAGGGCTTCTTCGATTTGTTCTCTGCTTTCTTCTGCAGCTTTTTTACCAACTTCTGGATTTGCTCCAGCGCCTAATCCACGGGTTAATTTCCCACCGATTTGCATTTTGATTTCCGCTTTTGAAAGATTTAAAGCTTGAGCGTCGGTATTAACTGCGATAAACTCCACACCTTGAACACCGTGTTCAATCATTCGGTTAACCGCGTTATTCCCACCGCCACCTACACCTATTACCTTTATTGTAGCTAATTGATCAACATTTGTATCAAACTCTAACATTATAAGATCCTCCTAATTTGCAAATATACTACTCTTGTAACTGTGTGTTATTCAAAGAAGAGACCAAAAAACCTTTTAACCTTATTCCCAATATTTTGTTCTTCTTTTGAGTTTTTAGGGTGACTTTTCGCTTGAGGCTGTCTTGACGGTCTTTTCTCTGTATTTTCCACTTGAACCGTCGTACTAATTTTTCTCCCTTGAACTCTTGCTTGTTCATAAGCGAACTGCAATAGACCTACACCTGTTGAATATTGAGGTTCTCTAACTCCAATATAGTCAGGCTTTGCAATTCTAACATTGCTACGTAATACAAGTTGAGATAGCTCTAATACTCCAGGCATATTTACTACTCCACCTGTAAGAACAAAGCCACCAGGAAGATCTCCTACACCCATTTTCTTAATTTCCTTTTGAACTAATAGTAAAATTTCTTCTAATCTTGCTTCGATGATTTCAGAAATTTGTAATTGGGTAAACTGTTCTTGTTGATCACTGCCGATAATAGAAACATTGAATACTTCTTCATCAGAAGCATCATCATAGAAGGCATGTCCATGTTTAATTTTAATTTTCTCTGCTTCTTCAGTAGAAGTTCGCAATCCAATTGCTAAATCTTTTGTAATATGGTCTCCACCAATTGGTAGAACACTTGTTGCTTTCAAATAACCATGATTGAAAAGAGCAACGGTCGTAGAACCTCCACCAATATCAACGAGAGCAACACCTAGATTTTTTTCGTCATCAGATAATGAGATTGAACCTGATGCAAGAGGTTGTAAAGAAATTGCTGCAATATCAAGTCCTGCTTTTTCTACACAACGAAGCAGGTTATGTAAGATTGTACGTGAAGTTGTAATAATCGTACCTTCCACTTCAAGTCGAACACCTAACATACCACGTGGATCACTAATTTCATCATATCCATCTACGATAAACTGATTAGGAATCATATCGATAATTTCTCTTTCTGGTGGGAGAGAAATAAATTGTGCGGCATCGATTACACGTAGGACATCTTCATTGCTAATTTCACGATTTTGACGAGATTCAGTAGAAACTGCCACAACACCGTGGGCATCCTTTAACTGTACATTAATTGCAGGAACAGATACGACTACCTGATTAATAGAAATGCCTACCATTCTTTCTGCTTGCTCAACTGCCTTTTTAATAGAATGAACGGTTTCATCTATGTCTACAATTGAACCTTTTTTCAAACCTTCTGTTTTAACATTACCCACACCTATTATGTTAAGAGAATCATCAACCATTTCACCGATAATTACCTTAACACTGGATGTACCGATGTCAAGACTAACACATATTTCATTGCTGTTCATTCTGTGGCACCTCCTTTTTTTACATAAACACATTTACATATGATTTCGAACAACAACTGCTATTTTCATATGAATTTACACATATGAAAAATATTCAACAATCATAGGGATTTTCCCTTTATAAAAAATCAATTTTTTTCTATTTTATCACGAGAAAGGCTCCATTTGGATAAAATTATTCGTCTGATAACCGCAATATTTTGGAATAACCTTACTCCGAATGCAAAAACGGCTACCAAATACAAGTCTACACCAAGATGTACACCTAGAAAAGCTAAACTTGCTGCTAATAAAATATTAAAAAAGAAACCAGAAACAAAGACGGACTGATCATAAATATTTTGCAGGTGTGCACGGATGCCACCGAATAATGTATCAAGTGCTGCTAATACTGCAATTGATAAATAATTTGAATACTCTGCCGGAATCTTAAATTCCGATAACAGTCCGAGAATGATTCCGACTATTAGACCGAAGATTGGGAGCCACATATCTATGTTCCACCTTTATCACTTTTTATCTGGTTCCATATTAGGCTGCATTTCTGTAATCCTAATTGGGTCGTCATACGCAGGTATTGTTACGACTTTACTTGGCTTTGAAATTTTCAAGCGCAAATTATCAATGAAAAACTGACGCTCCGCTTCCGATGCTTTTAACTTGTTGTAAAGTCGTTCTGCATCATCGGCAATGACTTTTATTTCAATTGGCAATGGACTAATTGAATATGAATCGATTTTAGGTCTTCCTTGAATTTCCCGAATCACCGTGGTGGCAATTACTCTGTGACCATCAATTGAAATCGCCTTTGCTTGATAAGAATTTAATTCATTTATCAACCACCTTAACAAGCTAGGGGTGATGGTTGTTGCTTGTTTTCCAACTTCATTGAACGACTGCTCAACAGTTATCGTGATTCCTGGACCCGAAACTTCTGTTAGTCCAGCCTCTTTCTTTAACTCATCAAGGGTATCCTGTAAAATCGTTATTTTACTATCATCACGTTGACTTTCGTACTGCTCTACCTTCGCCTCATATGTATAAATTTTTGTCAAAAGCTCCGTATATAATTCTTGGGATTGCTTTAAATCCTCTCGTAATTCCCATAAATCACGGGTATCACGCACTTCAGGTTCTTTAATGGTTTGAAATTGGACAGCAACCATAAACCCTATTATACACGTAATGACCGTGAAGCTAATGCCTGTTTTTTTGTCCAATAAAACCACCTATTTCGCGTTAATTAATGGATCCATTTCAATTTGTGCCTTGTTCTCGATTTTCACGACAATATTATCCTGTATCAATTGGTCAGTGATTCCTCCATTCATATTTAAGGCAGGCACCAGTACATTTGGGTCACCGATTGCTGAAATTACAAATGGAGCAGGAAAAGGTGCACCATCGACGACAACAACAGGTCCGTTACAGTAAATATAAGAATCATGACTAAGTCGTTTACCATTAACAGAAACAGCTTGGGCACCAGATACGTAAAGTTCATTAATAACCTTGAATAAATGACTCTCATGAACTAAATAATTGTTCACGTCTTGTCCCGACGGAACGTAAGAGGCATCTTCAAGCGTAACGACAACTCCTGGACCTTTTACACCAATCTCACCTACAACCATACGGTACTTTTCTACTTCCTCGACGAGATTGAAATAAATCTGTTCTTGTTCTTCTTTTGCGAGCTCTTCTTCTATTGCTTGAATTTGATTTTGCTTTTCAATCAACTTTAATTGAAGTTCATTATTCTTTTCGTTTTGTTCGTTCAACTCTGTTCGAATTTTAGCTTCTTCATTCCATTGTTGTTCAGTTACCTGATTAGATTCCAATTGTTCCTTTGTAAATTGGTACGAGAATGAAATCATAAAGCCTAGGACTAAGCAAACAAATGAGAGAATAACGTGCTTACCCTTCACCTTCACCTGTTACCATCTCCTCATCTTCATTGGTGTTCTCGTATTCGTATGGAATAAAAGTTGGTACAACATCTAGCTCAATATAACCATTAAGAGAAGGATCCAATTCACTAATGATCGTTGGATAAGCTGTAATATTTTTCGCAAAATTCCTTACCGTTGCTTTTACCTCATACCCATCAATCATATACAATGTCATTTGTAAAGGATCATATTCTGTGGGGGTATGATGAATTTCAGAAATCAGCTTCGAAATGGACGGTTGAACTTTATTAAGTTCCTTTGCGAGCAAAGTTAAGGCTTCATCCTTCCAGTCAACTAAGATGGGTGCATCCACTGGAATTGCCTTTGAACCGAACTCCTCTGGTTTTTCAATAATTTCGCCATTTTCAAGAATTGGATAAAAAGTACTTGACCCACTTATATATCCTACCCTTTTCAATTCGCTAACATTTAACTTAATATGATTTGGTAGTCTTTTTTCAATCGATACTTCCTTAATTTCAGGGTGTTTTTTTATATTTTGGATTACTATATCCTTATCGACTTTCCAAAAGCTTGTCCCAACTTGTAATTTACTTAATTTTAAAATTTGATCGGATGAGATATTTTGGTTGCCTGTAATGGTGATTTCGCCAATTTTACTAAAAGGAGATTGGAAATAAAGTATTCCTGAAAGCAAAAAAAAGAAAAACGTTATATACATAATCAATCGTCGATTAGCCTTTTGTTTTCTCCTTTGCTTAAGCTTTGGAATCCGGTCTTCTATTGTAACAACCTTTTGCTTCGCCAAATAATATTCACCCCGCTCTATGAAAGCCACTAAAAATACAAACGTATGTATGTTTAAACAGTCATTATTCCAGTCATAAAAAAATGCGTAGAACGAAAGAATAAACGGCATGTATACATGCCGTTTATTCACCAGTACAGTAACACATACATGTTATTGTATTATATCATATTTTCCTAAGAAATGGGTGTAGAAACTGTCTAGCTTCGACCAATTATTTCAACTTCCGTTTCCATTCGCACACCATGTAAAGTATAGATTTTCTCTTTTACAAATTCAATTAGGTCTAGAACATCCTGAGCTTTTGCATTACCAGCATTGACAATAAAATTCCCATGCATTTCAGAAATTTTGGCCCCACCGATAGAATGACCTTTCAAGCCTGATTTTTCAACTAATTGTCCAGCATAATTTGGAAGTGGATTGCGGAAAATGCTTCCGGCGCATGGAAGATCCCATGGTTGCGTATCTCTTCGATACTCTTTATTTTTCTTCATAACAGCCGAGATTTCTGCTTTATCCCCTTCTGTTAATTGAAATGTAGCTTCAACCACAATCCCTGGTCGCTTTTTTTGAAGAATGGAGGTGCGGTATGAATATTCCATTTCCTCATTTGATAGCCATTCAAAGGTACCATCGTGAAATAATATATGAGCCTTTGTTAAAACTTTAGATACATCAGAACCATGTGCCCCTGCATTCATATAAACAGCTCCACCGATCGAACCAGGGATCCCGCTTGAAAACTCAAGTCCCGATAATCCTTTTCTTGCAATTTGTACAGCCAGACTTACAATTGAATATCCAGCACCAACAGTAAGTGTGGTACCATCAAGTTCCATATGGTTAAGGCCATTGCCTATTTTAATGACAGCACCCTCAATCCCATTATCAGATACGAGGAGATTTGATCCCCTACCGATTGCTCGCCACTTGATACCATGCTTTTTAATAATTTCAAGCGTCTTTTTTAATGATTCAACACTATCGGGTTCGATGAATAAATCAGCCGGACCACCTATCTTAATTGTTGTATGCTTTGATAAAGGTTCATTCACTAAAACCTTGCCGACACTTGCCTCTTGAAGTTCCTTTACAATATTGTCCATATTAACCTCCTTTATCAGCATTTCACTTGGAACAAAACATAATGTAGTATATGCTCCACGTGTGCTTCATGGTACATTTGCCTATTATAGAAAAGCGTAATGCACCCAAAGCTAGAAACTAACTAGCTATAGAATTTTTACTCGTGAACAAAGACGTCTTTTCTATATTAATTCCTTCATTACATTGTACAACCGTCTTGCGGCATCTGGTATACCTATTTGAGAGGAAGCTTTTTTCATTTCCTCTAGTTTGATTTGATTTAAAAGAATTGAGTCAATGTCCTTAATAAGCTGAGGGCCTGTTAAATCCTTTTCAAGTCGTAAAATCGCGGCCCCTTTATCACTTAATGATCTCGCATTTTTCTCTTGGTGGTTGTTTGTCACATATGGACTTGGCACCAAAATACTTGGCAGACCTAGAGCAGTTAACTCAGCCAATGTTGTCGCACCTGCGCGGGCAACAACAAGGTCTACACCCGCTAAAACCTCTGGCATATTGTGAATAAACGGCTTAATGATGACATTGTCAGGATTTCCAACTGCTTCTACCTGATTAATTACATTTTCATAATGAACCTCACCAGTTACATAGAGGAATTGATAGTCCTTTTCTTTCACATCAGATAAAGCATGTAAAAAAGCATCATTTAACGGTCTCGCTCCTCTACTTCCTCCCACTAATAAAACGGACTTTTGGGAGCCGTTGAGACCAACAGATTCTCTGCCAGCTTGCCCATCCTTACCAATGACTTCAGAAGCCCGTGGATTTCCTGTCAGAACGACCTTTTCCTTAGGAAAGAAGTCTCCAGCTTCTTCAAAGCATATTGCCACTTTATCAACATAGCGGCTTAAAAATTTATTGGTGAGCCCTGGCATACTATTTTGTTCATGAATAATTGTTGGGATATGTAATTTTGATGCTGCATATACAACGGGGCCACAAACGTAACCGCCTGTACCAATTACCACATCTGGTTTGAAATCCTTAATTATTTTTTTGCTGTCATTTACTCCTTTTAAAAAACGAGCGACCGTTTTAATGTTATCAAAGGACAGCTTTCGTTTAAACCCTGTGATATGAATCGTTTTAAAAGGGATCCCCTCACGAACCACAATTCCACTTTCTAACCCTTTTTCAGTACCGATATATAGAAACTCAGCTGACGGGTTTAGCTTTTTTATTTCTTTAATTAAGGCAAGTGCAGGATAAATATGACCTCCTGTACCTCCACCACTCACTACTATCTTCAAGGTTCATTTCCTCCCGTTTGGAAGTTTAATTAATCAAATGCGCCTTGGCGTATTTGCGCCCGATTTTTAGGCCCACAGGAAGTGGGTTATAAAGACGTTGCCACAGGAAGTGGCGTTTTTAGTCTTTGATCTTACCGCTCGAAAAAGTTCATTTAAAAAATCGTGGCATCCGCCGGAGGCATTAACTTAATTTAGTCGGGGTTTGCATCCGACTGAATTACGTTAAAAGTAGTTTAACCCTGTTTATGTAAACAGGGTTAAACCATTTTATAGTATAACATATATTCATGTGTTTTTGGGTTAATACCTTGAATACCTGCTAATATTTAAAAGGACACCGACTGCCATGAGCATTAAGGTTAAGGACGAACCCCCGTAGCTTAAGAATGGAAGTGTAATTCCAGTTACCGGCATTAAACCTGTAACAACTCCGATATTAATAATAACCTGGATCGCAATCATTCCAATAATTCCAATCCCCAGAAAGCTTCCATATAAATCAGGTGCACCTAAAGCAATTCGTACGCCTCTCCATAGTAGAATACTAAATAATATGATGACAAACGAACCACCGATAAAACCCAATTCTTCGGCTAAGATAGCAAAGATAAAGTCAGTTTGTGGTTCTGGTAAATAAAAGAACTTCTGCCTACTTTGTCCTAGACCTAAACCGAATAAACCACCCGGACCAATTGCGTAAAGGGATTGAATAATTTGAAACCCCGTTCCCAACGGATCTTCCCACGGATCTAAAAAGGAGGTGATTCGTTTAATTCGGTATGGGGCTGATAAAATTAAGGCGACAAACCCTACCACACCGATTAGACCCAAACCAACAAAGTGGGAGATTCTTGCTCCTGCTACGTAAATCATAACAATACATGTACCTACCATTACCGTTCCCGTCCCTAAATCGGGCTGCAACATTATCATTGCAAATGCTAGAAAAACAAGAGACAGTGAGGGCATTAAACCTTTTTTGAAGGATGTAATTTTCTTTTGATTTTCAGATAGGAATTTGGCCAAAAACGCAATCATCGCTAATTTCATAAATTCTGAAGGCTGGATGGAAAATGCACCGATTCCGATCCAACTTTGTGAACCATTACGTTCCATTCCGATTCCAGGAATTAATACAGCTACCAATAATACAAAACAAATGATGATTAGGACTTTTGCCCACGTCCTCCATGTCCAATAATCTACAGTCATAATGAAAAACATTGCTATGACTCCAACACTCGCAAACAGGAGTTGTCTTTTAGCGAAGAAAAATGAATCATCGAATTTATATGTAGCCCATACCGCACTGGCACTGTATACCATGATCAATCCAACTGCTAAAAGTGTAAGAGTAGTAATAATTAAGATAATATCCGGAGTCGTTCTTTGGGTCACAATCAAAACACCTCTACATTCTAGATTCAGAGCAAGGAAAAAGCGCAAGCGCCTTGATTAGCCCCGACAAGCATAAGACGAATCACGCAGGAAATCCTGATTTCTGTAGTGATTTGGCTTATGACCTCGAGGGGCTAGGCTGCTTGTGCTAGATTAATCTAGATTGTCCAAGCCCTTACTTAAGCTTATGCACGGCGTTTATAAAAATGTCTCCTCTTTCTTCAAATGTTTTATGTTGATCCCAGCTTGCGCATGCAGGTGATAATAAAATGACATCACCTTCATTTGAAAGAGTATAAGCTTCTTTTACCGCTGCCTCAACATTATCGACCAGTTTCATATTTTCTATTCCAGCAAGCTTCCCTGCTCGTTCAAGCTTTTTCGCAGTTTGACCAAACAGTACCATTGCTTTCACTCGTTCTAGTTCAGGAACAAGGTCATCAAATTCATTACCACGATCAAGTCCGCCAGCTAACAATATAATCGGTTGTTCAAATGCGGAAATTGCCTTTTTCGTTGCTAGGATATTCGTTGCTTTAGAATCATTATAAAATTTGCGATTCTGAATCGTAGTAACATATTGCAGGCGATGCTTTACTCCCGTAAAGGTTGTTAACACTTGGGTAATCGCATTATTTGGTGTATGGACGAGCTTTGCAACCGCAACTGCAGCCAGTATATTTTCAAGATTATGGACGCCCGGTAAAACAATATCCTTAATTTCAATGATTTTTTCCTCATCAAAATAAATACTTTGATCCTTAATATAGGCACCCGTTTGTAATACCCTCGTAGTGGAGAATGGTATTTTCTTACCTTGGCTACCCTCTGCTGCAAATACAACATCCTTGTCATCGACATTGATCACACTGTAATCATCTTCCGTTTGATTTTCAAAGATTCTCGCCTTTGCCTTCACGTATTCTTCCTTCGTTCCATGATAATCAAGATGCGCATCAAATATATTTAATAAAACCGAAATTTTTGGTGCAAAATCTTCAATTCCCATTAACTGAAACGAGGAAAGTTCAGTCACGATAAAATTTTCCTTTTTCGACGATTGTGCAACCTCACAGGCCACTGTTCCAATGTTTCCAGCGATTAAAGGTGATTTCCCGCCATACTTTAACATTTCAAAAATCAATGTCGTTGTGGTTGTCTTTCCGTTAGAGCCCGTAATACCAATAAACTCTGCAGGAGTAATGTGGTAGGCAAGTTCAACTTCCGTAATGACTGGAATTCCTTTTTCTTTTGCCTTTACAAGAAGTGGGTTGCTGTAAGGGATTCCTGGATTTTTAACAATAAAGTCAAAATGATCATCCAAAATTTCGATTGGATGACCTCCACATACTACCCTTATGCCCAATTTTTCGAGCTCTTGTGCAGGCTCGTTTTCTTCAAATGGCTTCTGGTCGTTAACTGTAAGGCGGGCGCCAAGATCATAAAGGACCTTAGCTGCAGCAAAGCCGCTTTTGGCAAGACCAAGTATTAAAATATGTTTGTTAGAAAATTTGTTTGCATTTTTCAATTAAATCCACACCTCGATATAAATTCCAAGAATCGCACACAATAGTCCTACCGTCCAAAAAGTTACAACAACCCGCCATTCGGACCATCCCACCAATTCATAATGGTGATGTAAAGGACTCATTCTAAACACACGTCTGCCCGTTGTTTTAAAAGAGATAACTTGAATAATAACAGACAATGTTTCAATTACAAAAACTCCGCCAATTAAGATTAGCAAGATTTCGAGCTTTAGGGTAATCGCAACTGTTGCTATCGCACCACCAAGTGCAAGTGAACCTGTATCACCCATGAATACTTTAGCCGGGTTTGCATTAAATACAAGGAACCCAAGAACTGCTCCGACTACAGCCACACAGAAGATCGCAACATCATATTGCGCTTGATTCCAAGCTAATACCGCAAATGCACCAAACGCTATTGCAGCCGTACCTGAAACTAATCCATCTAATCCATCCGTTAAATTAACAGCATTGGAGAAACCAACTAACCAAAAAATTAACAGGAAGACATATAGAATTCCTAACTCAAACTCAAAAGCTGTTCCTGGAATTGAAATCGCAGTTGAAAAATTATTTTGTTTAAAAATAAAATAAAAAATGATAGCAATAGCGATTTGACCAAGTAATTTTTGTAGGGAGGTCAAACCGAGATTCCTCTTTAGTACTACTTTAATAAAATCATCTAAGAAACCTAATACCCCGTATCCCAAAGTTACAAATAATAGTAAATATGTTGTAACTGAAAGTTCCCCTAATCGAGTCGACACTAAAATCGTCGTAAGTATAATCGACACCAAAATAATGATTCCGCCCATCGTAGGTGTTCCCGATTTTTTTTGATGGGATTTAGGACCTTCCTCACGAATACTTTGTCCAAATTTTAATCTACGTAAGAAAGGGATAAAAATGGGGGAGAGAATGACGCTTATGATAAATCCTATGGCAATCGAATAAATGACTACTTCTTCGATCATCTTTATCCCCTCCCTTTTTCAAGCATTGCTAATTTTCTAAGATGCATTGTTATTTCGTTTACTGCTTGATCGTTTTGCTTCATACTTTTCAGTTCATTTGTAAATAGTTTAAATTTTGTCATTGTATCATACCCATTTTCTTCGATTTTTTTTAGATAGAATTCCAAGATTTGATTGAGTGCTGGTAGTGGATCTGTAACTACGAATACTGGGAAATGATTGGGAAGAAACAGGGGTAATTTTTCATCCTTTGGCCAAACTGCTGCAACTGCACCATTATAAAGTGCTTGCTTTAAAAATTTATCCCTTTTTTCTTGTTCAATTGAAATATAAAGGCCTCTTTTCGTTACGATATTGGGGTCAGTAGTCACTTCCTCAAAATCAAAATTCTGATGATTGAACCCATACGCTTCTTCAAAAAGAGTCCACATATCTTGATTGGATAACAATTAATTCAACTCCTTAATTGCACGAGCAGCAACAAGGCGGTCATCAAATGAATGAGTTTTATTCCCAATGATTTGATAGGTTTCATGTCCTTTTCCAGCAATGATTATTATATCATTCTCACCCGCATTTGAAATAGCATAAAAAATTGCTTTTTCACGATCCGGGATAGTGATATAAAATTCTCCCTCTACCCCCGCTTCCATCTCCTTTAAAATTTCGAGAGGATCTTCCGAGCGAGGATTATCAGATGTAAAAATGGGGACATCCGCGAATTTTGTTGCGATTTTGGCCATGAGCGGACGCTTTGATCGGTCTCTGTCTCCACCACATCCAATAATTACGTTGATTTTCCCTTTTGCAAACTGTCTAACTGTTTTTAAGACATTTTCTAAGCTATCAGGGGTGTGTGCATAATCGACAATTACAGTAAAATTTTGCCCTTGGTTCACGATTTCAAAACGTCCGGGTACACCTTTTACCTTTTCGATTGCCCTAATTATTGTTGAAATTGGGATCCGAGACACGATGCCAGTAGCGATGGCAGCCAAAACGTTATAAACACTAAATTGTCCAATTAAATTCGTCTTCACTTCGTAAGAACCAAACGGCGTAATTAAATCAAATTCTGTCCCAGATGCGGTCATACGAATGTTAGCAGCCATAATATCAGCTGTCTGTTGAATTCCATATGTAACGATTGTTGCTGAAGTGGATCTGGCGTATTCCTCTGAAGCAGTGTCATCATTATTCAAAACCGCGAATTTCGGATTATCTTTATCAAAACGATTACCTAAACTAGCAAACAATAAACCTTTCACTCTTCGATACTCATCAATTGTTCGATGGTAATCCAAATGATCCTGTGTCAAATTTGAAAACACCGCTATATTAAAGTCACATCCGTGTACCCTACCAATATCGAGTGCATGGGAAGAGACCTCCATCACAACCCTCGTTACTTTATCAAAAACCATTTGATAAAAAAACTTTTGAAGTGTTACTGATTCTGGTGTCGTATTCTTCATTTCAATTGTTTTTTCACCGATTTTTGTGTACATCGTTCCAATGAGACCTGTTTTTTCACCGGCTTCTTTAAAAATTTCTTCAACAATATGGCTTATTGATGTTTTCCCGTTTGTCCCGGTAACCCCAATTAATTGGAGTTTATGTGTCGGTTGCTGATAAAACGCATCTGCCATTACAGCCATTGCTCTTCTTGTATCCTTCACTTTGATAACAGGAATCGATACCCCTACATCTTTTTCAGCGATGATTGCAACCGCACCTTTCGCTTCAGCTTCTGATGCAAATACATGACCATCGAATGTACTACCTTTTACACAAAAGAATAAACTTCCCTTTTCTACCTCCCTCGAGTCCATTTCAAGAGATGTGATAAAAGGATTGGCATTACCTTTTTCCGTAAAATCATGCAGGTTCGCTAATAAGTCCTGTAATCTCATCATGAATTTTACCATTCCCTCTCGAAAAATTTACCCAGGAATTGTATCAGATTAACATAATACGCTAGTCCCCGTGTGTTGTCTAGTACCCTAATTTCCCATAAATAGAAGGTTAAAAAGGACACCCTACCAAAAATTTTATTCCTCTATATTAAAGGTATTCCTTTTTATAGAAAAAAGAAGTTTGAAAGGGGGAAAATCCCCCTGAACTTAGTTCTTCTTTTTTGAATCTTTTTGGTCTGTCGCTTCCCCAAGATGGATCCGCAATGTTGTTCCTTCTTGAACCCGTTCTCCTGGATTTGGTGCCTGGTCAACAACAACATTTCCTTCTCCACTGATATCCAATTTGATATTCATTAATTGCTGCTGTAATTCCTTTTTAGTTAAACCAATTAGATTTGGAACCTCGAGATATTTTTTATCCGTCCACAATCTGATTTCTTTTTCAATTTGTTTATCTCGCTTTTCAATTCCTAGCAATGGCAGGCTTTCACGCATAATATTTCCAACAATCGGTGCTGCAACGACCCCACCAAATTGAACTGTTCCCTTCGGGTTATCAACGGCAATATAGACGACAATTTGAGGATCATCTGCAGGTGCAAAACCAATAAATGATACAATATGGTTATTTTGAAGGTAACCGCCACCCTTTTTTGATTTTTGAGCGGTACCGGTCTTTCCACCTACACGATAACCATCCACATAAGCGCCTCCACCTGAACCTTTTGCTACAACACTTTCAAGTGCATATCTTACTTGTTTAGACGTTTCTTCGGAAATGACCTTGCGCTTTGCTATAGGAGAATTACTTTTCACCACTTCTCCTGTAACTGGATTGATCCATTCCTTCGCGACATATGGCTGATATAAGGTTCCACCATTTACGGCTGCAGAAACAGCTGCCACCTGTTGAATCGGCGTCACCGCCACCCCTTGACCAAAGGCGGTTGTTGCTAATTCAACTGGACCTACATTTTCTGGTTTAAAGAGGATTCCAGTACCTTCACCTTGAAGATCAATGCCTGTTTTTTGGCCAAATCCAAAATCACGAACATACTTGAACAATGTATCCTTCCCTAATCTTGTTCCTAACTCGACAAAACCAGGGTTACAAGAGTTTTGAACAACCTCTAGGAATGTTTGATGGCCATGTCCGCCGCGTTTCCAACATTTAAGGGTAGCTCCCCCGACCTTGACAAAACCTGGGTCATTAAAATGATCATTATCTAAATTAACTTTGCCTTCTTCTAAGGAAGCAGCTAGAGTTATAATCTTAAAGGTTGAACCAGGCTCGTAGGTGCTCCAAACAGGAAGATTACGGTTGTACACTTCTTGCGGAACGTTTCGAAAGTTTGCTGGATCAAAATCAGGTCTTGAAGACATTCCTAAAATTTCACCATTATTTGGATTCATCGCAATCGCAATGATTCCATCTGGATTATATTGCGCCTCAGCATTATCGAGTTCACGTTCAATAAGAGATTGAATTCTCGTATCAATCGTTAGCTTTAAGTCAAGACCATCCTTAGGAGGGGTATAATCATCAGCGATATCCGGCATTCGTCTTCCTTTTGCATCGGAATAGAACTGCACACTTCCTTTTTCACCCTTTAATTCTTCATCATAGCTTTTCTCAAGTCCTGTTAACCCTTGATTATCAATACCTGCAAAACCTAATACATGCGATAGATAACTACCAAACGGATAATGACGTTTCGAATCTTCCGCTATATATACACCCTTAATTCCAAGCGCTCGAACTTCATTCGCTTTTTCATGAGAGATCTTTCTTCCCTCAGGATTGATATAGACTTTTGATTCATTTTCAGTTATTTTCTTATACGCTTTTTCTTTTGACATATTTAAAACGGCAGCAAGTTTTTCTGCTGCTTCTGCAGGATTCTCAATTTGTCGAGGAACGACTAGAACAGTCGGTGCACTCTGGTTCGTTGCAAGGACGACGTCATTTCGGTCAATGATCTTTCCTCGTTCCGGCTCAAATGGAATATCCCGGCTCCATGAATCCTTTGCCAGTGCAGTTAACTTATTCCCAACGAAAAATTGAACATATCCAAGTCGAACATCAATAATCAAAAATAATAAAAATCCTATAAATAGTACTAATGAGAGTCTTTTTCGTACTGTTACATTCGAAACACGCATATAGATGTACCTCCTATTAAACTTACAAATCAAGGCTCGTCTAAATATATGCTTGTACAAGAATGAATAGAACGAGTGTATCGATATCGAATTGCTTGGTCTGAACAAAAGCGCAAGCGCCTTGATTAGCCCCGACAAGCATAAGACGAGCGCTGACAGAAGGCGCCTCTTGCCTTCCGAAGCGATTGGCTTATGACCTCGAGGGGCTAGGCGCTGGAGCTGAACGTGGATACTCCAATAAGAGTTATTCACATTGATAAATTTTATAATATCCTAAACAATAAAAAAAGGAACTGAAATATCAGTTCCCTTCTTGTTCTTTCTTACTATTCTCGTTTTCTTCAGCTGGTTCTTCAGCTGTTTCCTCTTGTGGTGTGTATGGTCGTTCTAATTTAACGGATAATGAATCACCGTCTTTAATGATAGCCCCAGGTTCCAAGCTTTGTTGGACGACATATCCACTGCCGCTATGTGAAACTTTTATATTCGTTAAATCAGCAACTCTCATAACATCCCTTATTGACCAATTTGTCATGTCTGGCAAGGTCGCTTCCTGATCAGTAAGTAGAAAGACCTGTTCGTTAGGTAGTATTTTTTCACCTTGACTTGGACTTTGAGCGATAATATTTTTGCCTTTTCCAATAACAGTTGCTTTAAGCTGTAACTTATCAATAGAAGCTTTAGCCTCTTCAATAGATTTTCCAACATAGGAATCAACTTCAACTTCTTTTTCTACATCCACATTATTTTCCGTATTTTGCTCTATTGGTTGTATATTTAGGTATTGTAAGCTATTTTTCATCACATGATTAAATACCATCACAACAGGTTCGTGACCAATGTCTGTATCTTTAAGCTTAGGCTTCTCTACAGCAACATAGACAATTAATTTAGGGTCATCCATCGGTGCCATACCTAGGAATGAGTATAAAAAGTTACCCCTTCCCGATAAATACCCACCATGTGGACTTGGAATTTGAGCAGTACCTGTTTTCCCAGCAACTTGATAGCCATCAAGATCATAGGCCTTTCCTGTACCATCTGTTACGACTTGGCGTAATAAATCTAACACTTTTTTAGAAGTGTTTGCTGAAACAGGTTGTCCCGCGACTTGAGGCTTATGATCAACAACCGTTTTATCTGTATCCGGGTCGACGATTTTATCAACAACATATGGTTTCATCATCTTACCGCCATTAGCGATCGCTGTAGCTGCTTGTATCTGTTGAATTGGAGTAACAGAGGATGCTTGGCCAAATGCGGTTGATACTCTATCAATCTCCCATTTAAAATTGATCGTGTTTTGAACTTCACCTGCTAAATCGATGCCAGTTGGTCGATCAAGTCCAAAACGTCCCAAATACTCCAATAATTTATCCGTTCCTAGTTGTTCATTGGCTAACTTTGCAAACGCAACGTTTGAAGATTTAAGGACACCTTCATCATAGGTAATCGTTCCCCAACCTCTCCTATTATGGTCACGAATTGTTTCTCCTCCAGCCGTATAGCTTCCTGAAGCAAAGGTTGCATTCCCATTATATACTCCTTCTTCAATCGCTGCGGCCAATGTAAAGATTTTCATCGTTGAACCTGGCTCAAACGGGTAGGAAATGGCATCATTCAAGTAGTTTTGGATATTTCGAACATTTGGGTCAAAGCTCGGTCTCGACGACATTGCTAAAATTTCACCCGTTTTTGGGTTTGCGACAACACCAATGATTTTTTCAGGTTCATATTCCTTCATGGTCGTGTTCATGGCGTCCTCTAAAAACGTTTGGATTGTTTGATCAATTGTTAAATAAACATCGCTTCCATTGTCAGGTGCGACAATCTGCTCTTTTGCATCTGGTAATTTAAAGCCTTTCGTATCACTCTGGAATTTCATGTAGCCATCTTTTTCTTGAAGGTACTTATCAAGACTTTGTTCAATTCCCATCTTTCCGACCGTTTCCGTCTCTTTCGTTTTGGGATCAGTTACCATCTGTGCATAGCCAACAACATGTGAGGCGAAGGTCCCGTTAGGATAGTAGCGTTTTGATTCTCTTCTAAACGCAATACCAGGTAATTCTAAACTTTCAATTTCCTGTTTGAGTGATGTACTAATATCACGGCCATAAGTACCGAATTCAACCTGTTTCCTTTCAGGTTTTGTTAATATTTTATACATCTCGTTCTCGTCCATATTCAAGAGCGGTGAAAGCTTACGAGCCGTTTCTTCAGGATCAACAACATGTTGCGGGTCATCTTTATCTACCGTTAAATCTTCATCAAGGATCGCGACAACAGTATAAGAAGACGTATCCTCAGCAATTGGGTTTCCGTTACGGTCATACACCGTTCCTCGATGCGCTTCAATTGTTCTTTGTTTCGTATATTTTTTTTCTGCCAATGCCGCTAAAACAACACCATCAACCTTACCAGTACCTTGGATATACACAAATCTTGCCATCAATGTAAAAAAGAGCAAAGCAAATATTATACTAATAAATGCTGCTCCTCTATTTATATTGTTATTTTTAACCTTCATTTTCATGTTTTAATTCCCTTGAACAACTTTAACATTGTTTTCATTTAAAACAAGGCCAAGTTCTCTCGCTTTTTCCCAAAGACGTTCGTATTCGCTTAATTCCTGAACTTGTACATAAAGGTCATTATTTGTTTTTGTTTGTTGGCTAATTGATGCTTCGATTTGTTGGATTTCGATGTTTGTATGATAGATCGATACTTGGTTAGATATGATATGAATTGCGCAGAACATTACAGCTGCGGAGAATACAATCCCTAATACCTTTTCTCCTAACGTAAATCGAAACTTCTTTCTAATGGTTGGTCGTGTCTTCGGTGTCTGATCTGGTTGGTAGTTTTCTGTTTGCCTTACTTTGTATGCTAAATTACCCATCATATCCCTCCTCAAGTACCTATCGTAATATATTGTTTAAAGTCTTTCTGCGATTCTTAACTTCGCAGAACGAGCCCTCTTGTTTGCCTCAATTTCTTCCTCTGTAGGTAATATCGGTTTTCTTGTAATAAGTTTTAATTTTGGCTTGTATTCATCAGGAATAATCGGAATGCCGGGTGGAAGGGGTGGACCTTCGCTTGCCTTTTTAAAGGTAACTTTACAAATTCTGTCCTCTAGTGAGTGAAAAGTAATAACACTCACCCTTCCTCCTGTTGCAAGAAGCTCGATTGATTGATTAATCGCATCTTCAAATACTTTTAACTCATCGTTTACAGCAATTCGAATCGCTTGAAAAATCCTTTTTGCCGGATGCCCGCCAGTTCTTCTTGCTGCGGCCGGGATACCCTCTTTAATTAATTCCACCAATTCTCCTGTGGTTTCGATTGGTTTCTTCTCACGTGCGGCCTCTATTTTTCTAGCAATTTGTTTTGAAAATTTTTCTTCACCATATTGAAAAAAGATTCTTACCATTTGCTCATATGACCAATGATTTACGATGTCATACGCAGATAATGTTGCATCTTGATCCATTCGCATATCAAGTGGGGCATCGTGGTGATAGCTAAATCCTCTTTCCGGGGTGTCCAATTGTGGGGATGAAACACCTAGGTCAAACAAAATGCCATCAACAGTTGTTACACCTTGTTCGTGTAATTTATCAGTTATGTTAGCAAAATTACTTTTAATGATGGTAACAATATCACCATATTTAGCAAGCTTGTCCTTTGCATTTTCGATCGCAACATCATCTTGATCAAATGCATATAGCTTACCTTTGTTTGAAAGCTTTGAAGCTATGTATGAGCTATGTCCTGCTCCACCAAGTGTGCAGTCTACATAGATGCCATCTGGGTCTATCTTTAATCCATTTACAGCCTCTTCTAATAGAACGGTTTTATGTTCGAACATGTTAGCACCTCTTATAATCATCTGTGTAATATCCTTATTATCTTTAACACAATGAATAATTATATATCAAAACCGATCATATTTTCAGCTATATCAGAAAAAGATTCCTCAGAAGCGGCGAAATATTCTTCCCACTTGTCCTTACTCCAAATTTCTATGCGGTTTGATACTCCTAGAACCACACATTCCTTTTCAAGCCCTGCATATGAAAGAAGAGGTGATGCAATATTCACTCTTCCTTGTTTATCAAGTTCACATTCAATGGCTCCAGAAAAGAAAAATCGTGTGAAAGCGCGAGCGTCTTTTTTTGTTAATGGGAGTGTTTTTAATTTTTCTTCAAGTATTTTCCATTCAGATTGTGGGTAACCGAACAAGCACTGATCAAGACCTCTCGTTAAAACAAATGTTTCACCAAGATTATCTCGAAACTTAGCAGGTATAATCATTCGGCCTTTCGTATCAACAGTATGATGGTATTCTCCCATGAACATATCCATTGTCCCCACTTTCTGTATTTATCTTACCACAATCCCCCACTTTCCACCACCAGTTTTTATAAATTTTTACCAAATAAAAAAAATCCCCGGAAATTCCGAGGATTTTCAATACGAACTACATCTTTATCACTTTGTGTTTTCCGTTAAATTCAAACGGAAGAGCTAATAAATCTTTGATAAAATCGTCGCCATATTTATTTAAATAGTAAAAAACATTCCATAATCTCTCCTGTGGGGAGCCAAGTGGTAGAAGTGATTTTTCAATTCGGTTAAAACGATTTAATTCAATTTCATTACGCTTTAGGATACTTCGATTAAATGTATTTTTCAGAAAATCAAATTGTGATTGAATATTTTGGGCGTTCTTTATTAAAAGATCTGCCAACCCATGGTCCACTTCTAGCCCCACATTTCTAACCTTTTTATGAATTAGCTCGACTTCTTTCTTTGCTTCTGAAATGATGCCATCTACATCAGCCGTTTGTTTTTCCAGCCATGTTTCTTTCGCTTTTACAAGCTCCCCTGACAACACCGCTTGAATAGTCAAGCCAATTTCTTCTATATTAGACTCGATTGCTCTTTCTACAATTGTCATCATTAACCGTGGAAGAACAGGCGGCATCTTAATTTCCATTACTTCAAATACCTTTTTAAGCTCTGCCCAGTATGATACTTCACCAGGTCCAGATATAAAAGCAAGTGTCGGAAATAAGAACTCCTGCATAACCGGTCTTGTTACTACATTATTGCTTAATAGTTCCGGCTTTTCTATCGCAACCTCAAGCAATTCGTCGCCACAAAGGATACATTCATTATTCTTCCCACTAAAAATATCATGCTCTACATTGTACTCAAGCAAAATCCGTTCATCATTTTGCGTATAAAAAAGGTTTGCACTAGATTCATTCATATCGATTGTTTTAGGGTATTGATAGGAAGACAAAACTTCCTGCTGCAATAACAATGAATCATGAATCTCTCTATTTTTTTCAATCATTTTTTTAAAATAAGGTGATTGAAGTGTTCTAATTTCTTTTGAACCAGAATCCACAAGAACGAGCCCAGTTTCTCCAAAAAGTTCATTGATAATTTGTATAAAGAAATCAACATATGTCTTTGATTTTTCCACAAATCCATTCAGGAGTTCTAGAAGACCATTTGTATGATTGGTTTCACCATACGTCTCAAAGACTTCTTCAATCCATTCCATGAAACCATCCTGTTCAATTTCTATTGAAGATACCATTGTCTTACGGTTGTGATATTGTGGAACTGCTCTTTTTCGAATGCCAGTTTGAAGATTCACAAAAAGATGATTGATTTCTGCAAAATCATGATCCTCTCCAGCAATCCAAAATACTGGTATAACAGGTATATTTAATTTTTCCTCTTGTTCTTTTGCAAGCTTAATAATAGAAACGATTTTATGAATCGTATATAACGGTCCAGTCAATACACCTGCTTGCTGTCCACCAATCACCACAACACTCTGTGCGTCTAATAGCTTGTGTATATTCTCAATCGTATGGGGATGATAATTTAATCTTTTATTAAAAGAAACTAAGTGCTCCACAAGTTTCTCACGTTCAAAATGTCTCTTTTCTAAATCTTTTTTTCTCACCTCATACACTAGGGGAGATTGGATATCGTAATCAAAAAATTTCTCTATATCCATTTTATTAGAAAGATAATCGTTTACTAATCGATTTGAAGATGGCAGTGAGAGATCCAAAACCTCCATAAATTCTTGTTCTTCCTTTCATATCCAGTTTATATCTTAGTTGAGTATAGCACGCTTTTTTGATAAACCAAAAATTACTGCTCATTGTTTCAAAAATTTATGCTGTGACAAAAATTCGTTGAACAAGCCCAATGAGTAGTAATAGAAAATACGCAACCGTGGAAGCAAGGAATACGAAACGCCAAGACTTCCTTAAAACTTTCACTGTTTCAATTTCATGGTTTTTCCTCCAAGTCATATAGCCAATAATCAAAATGGACATAAGGAGGATGAGGAGAATGAGCCAAAGCATGCTTTTTCCAACAATCACAAGTAATAAATAATGCACTGCAATAAGAAAAAATACGGTCGTTACATCAACCGATAGAAAAAAGGATTTCCGAGTGCTTTTTATAATAAATCTACTAATCAAGTAGACTAGGACGAATCCTAGTAATGGAATTGTAACAAACGTCGCAGCGATTCCTGCAAAAAAGTCGACCATTCCTTATCCCCCTTTAGTTTCAAAGCCTTTTATAGAATCATATAGAAATTTAGTTATAACTACTTCCTTGCTCATCTTTATAGCTTCTTTTAATACGTAGCCTAAAATGGCATCAATCTCTGTTTTTCTTCCTTCTTCAATGTCACGCAGCATGGATGATTTGTTTTGAGCTGTATTTTCACATATCGTCTTTACAAGTTCCCACATTTTTTCATGATTACAAGGTATAACAGAGATGATTTCATCGAATAATGCTTTCATTTGGTTATGAAAATAATCATTTTCAAGCAACTCACCATTTCTAACACCAAATAGGGCAGTTAATGGGTTGATGACAGCATTTGCAATAAGCTTCGATGTTACAATTTCATACCAATTGTCAAAGTATTCAATTGAAAAATCAGGTGTTTTGTCCTCGAGTGCCTCATTTTTCCCTTTAATTACTCCTATTTTCGTCCGACCGACACCTGTGTGGATGACTCTAGTTTCATCTACTTTTAGTGCGCCATGTTCAACAACCCCCACAAGAATCGTAGGATTTTTCAGTTTTTCGATGAGGTTGATGTGGCTCATTCCATTTTGAAGGAAGCAGACCGTATGTACATTTTCTAAGTCAAGAGTGTTTGATAAAACTTCTTCTAATATGTATTGTTTCACCGCAAAGAGAACAATGTCTTCTTCTATTACAGATGCTAAGCTGGTAGCAGCTTGTACTCTATATGTTTTTGACGTATTTTGTTTATCAATAGTTACACCATTTTTGTTTATTTCGTTTGCCTGGTGTTCGGTTCGTGTATAGATGGTTACATCATGTTGTTCTGCCAAATATCCCGCAAAAAGCAATCCGATGGACCCTCCACCAATAATTCCAATCTTCATAGCCCCAACTCCATAGTTTGTCCTCCCTTTATTTTACCAAAAAGTCCGACAAAATGCCTAGTACATCTACTACGAAATGAAGGCAAAAACGTAGGAGCATGACAAAACCCCAAAGTTTACTCCTTGGGGTCTTGTACCTATTATTTAAACCGGATAAACAGGGTGTTTTTTGTGTGTGACATTGAGTTCTTTTGTTTCATATACAGCTAAGCGGTGGATGAGCACACTCCTTAGATCAGCCGCTGGGACGATATCATCAATGATAAGCTCAGAAGCTAACTTATATATATCGATTGCCTCTTTATACTCCTGTTGCTTTTGCTGAACAAAGGCAATACGTTCTTTCGGATCTTCAATTTCATTGATTTTATTTGAATAAACTGCATTTACCGCCGCCTCTGGCCCCATTACCGCAATTTGGGCAGTTGGTAGGGCGACGCAATAGTCGGGTTCAAAGGCAGGACCTGCCATTGCATAGAGACCTGCACCATATGCTTTTCTGACTATGACTGAAATCTTCGGTACAGTAGCAGAGCTCATAGCCGCGATTAACTTTGCACCATGTCTAATGATTCCTGCTCTTTCAACCTTTGTACCAATCATAAACCCTGGAACATCTGCCAAAAATACTAGAGGGATATGGAACGCGTCACATAAAGTGATAAATTTTGCTGCTTTGTCTGCTGAATCTACAAACAAGACGCCACCCTTCACCTTAGGCTGATTCGCAATGATTCCGACTGGTCTACCGTCAATACGGGCAAGACCTGTAATAATTTCAGGTGCAAATAGTTTTTTTATCTCATAGAAACTTCCTTCGTCAATGAGAGCATCAATCCCTTCATACATATTAAAAGGGGCATTCTGATTAACCGGAATTATTTCTTGTAGGCTCTTGCCTTCCTTTGGTGAGATTGTTTCTGTAATCGCCGGTTTGTTCAAATAATTAGCAGGAAAAAACTTTAAATAATCCCGAGCACTTTGGATTGCTTGCTCTTCATTTTCAGCAAGTACATCTCCACAGCCACTAACGGTACAGTGCATTCTTGCACCACCCATTTCCTCCAACGTAACCTTTTCACCAATGACCTTTTCTGCCATCCGAGGTGATCCCAAATACATAGATGCATTCTTATCAACCATGATGACTATATCGCAAAAGGCTGGTATGTAGGCTCCACCTGCTGCTGATGGGCCAAATAAAATACAGATTTGAGGAATCATACCTGATAATCTTACCTGATTATGAAATATTCTCCCCGCTCCGCGTCGGTTTGGGAACATCTCAAGCTGGTCCGTTATTCGCGCTCCAGCGGAATCTACTAGATATAAGAGGGGTATGCGTAACTTTTCTGCCGTCTCTTGAATCCGAATAATTTTCTCAACTGTACGAGCCCCCCATGACCCCGCCTTTACTGTGGAATCATTCGCCATAACACATACTTTTTGTCCGTTAATGTCTCCAATCGCGGTAACGACACCATCAGCCGGAAGGTCTCCTGCCGTATTGTTTGCATATTTACCATCCTCTTGATAAACTCCATTATCAAAAAGAAGTGCAAGACGATCACGAACAAATAATTTATGTTGTTCCTTCAGCTTTTGATGGTATTTTTCATGACCTCCTGCTTCGATTTCTTTGCTTTTTTCTACGAGCTTTTGGTCTAAATCCTTAGTAGTACGAAGCATGGTTACCCTCCTTCCATTATTCTAGAACAAGTAATACATCATCCTCATTTACAAAATCACCAATATCTACTTTTATGCTAGCAATCTTACCTTTTTGCTCACTTTCAATCGGAATTTCCATTTTCATTGATTCCAACATGACAACCATTTGACCTTCTGAAATCTCATCACCTTCTGAAACTAATACTTGTAAAACGGTCCCTGCCATGCTGGCTGTGATTTCTTTCATCTTGATTCCCCCTAGTGTTTTTTCATCAAAGAAATGTAGTTCGTGTCATATTCTCCTTCGGTATATGATCCTTCATTTAAAATTTCTTGCAATAATGGGATATTTGTCTTTATTCCTTTTATCACCATTTGATTAAAATAATCCTTAGCTATTTGAATCGCTTCGGGACGATTATCTGCTTTAACAATTATTTTGGCAACCATCGGGTCGTAAAATGGTGTAACCGTCGTCCCTGCTTCATAACCACTATCAATTCGGACACCTTTTCGATTTTGAGGCAACGTAAATTCTTCGATTTTGCCTGGGGAAGGGAAAAACTTTATCGGGTCTTCTGCATACACGCGAAATTCAATTGAATGCCCTGATGCCATGATTTCATTCTGAGCCAATGGCAGCTTTTCTCCCCTTGCAACAAGCAACTGCCATTTAACTAGATCAAGATTCGTGATCATCTCTGTAACCGCATGTTCAACCTGAAGCCTTGTGTTCATCTCTAAAAAAAAGAAATTTTCCTGTTCATCAACAATGAACTCGATTGTTCCGGCATTTGTATAGCCAACATATTCTGCAGCTTTTTTTGCCGCATGACAGATTTTTTTACGTGTCGCTTCCGAAAGAAAAGGAGATGGTGTTTCTTCAATCACTTTTTGATTGCGACGTTGTATGGAACAATCTCTTTCAAAAAGATGAACAATATTTCCGTGATAGTCACCAAAAATTTGCACCTCAATATGTCTTGCATTCGGGATGAATTTTTCAATAAACATTTCATCATTCCCGAAATACGATTTGGCCCTATTTTTTGTTGTTTGAAAAGCTTTTTGTAATTCTTCATCAGAATGACAACACACCATTCCGATTCCGCCTCCACCTCCACTTGCTTTTAACATGACAGGATAACCAAAACCTTTTGCTAACTTTAAGGCTTCTTCTACGGTTTGAATGCCCTTTTCACTCCCTGGGACTACAGGCACACCCGCATCAATCATTGTTTGTCTTGCTTTCACCTTATCCCCCATTAAGGAGATCACCTCGGGTGTTGGACCTATAAAAACAATCCCTTTCTTAGCTACTGCTTTGGCAAAAGTTGCATTCTCTGATAAAAATCCATAACCAGGATGGATTGCATCAACCTGCTCTTTTTCTGCTACTTCAATGATTTTGTCCATTTGAAGGTATGATTTCATAACCGGTGGTTCGCCGATTCGATGAGCTACAGTTGCATTTTTTACAAACGGCAATTCTTGATCCGCATCAGAATAGACAGCGACTGTTTCAATCCCCATCTCGTGACACGTTTTCATAATCCTCGATGCTATTTCACCTCTGTTTGCAATCAACACTTTTTTCAAGCTCATTTCCCCTTTCGCCATTAGTTAAAAGGTGCAATATATAATTTCTACATACATCTACATATTCCTGCACCATATTGAAAACGCTTTCTATATTTTTCTACAGAATTTTTTGTTTTTTTGTTATATAATGAATGTACGATTAAAGTAAAACAGTTTTTTATTGTAGAATCGCAAGGGGGATATCAAATGTATACGGCAAAGGTTGAGAAATTATTAGTAAACTATAAAACTCTTGAAGAATTTAAAGCATTTAAGGAATATGGCCTCCAGGAGCTATCCATGCTGGAAGACCTTGAATCAAATATTATTGAAAATGATAGCGTTTCACCTTTTTATGGGATATTCTTTGGCGATAAATTAGTGGCACGTATGAGCCTTTATCGTGTTGATAAAAAATTCAACAAATACTTTGAACCCGCACAGGACTACTTAGAACTGTGGAAGCTTGAAGTACTTCCTGATTATCAGAAAAAAGGCTTTGGTAAGGCACTAGTGGATTATGCTAAATCCTATAATCTACCGATTAAAACAAATCCACGTGTAAAATCTTCTGATTTTTGGGAGAAAATGGGTTTTACACCTGCAGCCTATAATATGGAACGTGACCTTGGGGAAAATCCGCTACTTTGGTTTCCGGAAGGTGTACATGAAGTCGACTAACAAATGAGCCTCTGGCTAGATAATAAAAAGAAGAAAACAGCTGAACATCATGTCAGCTGTTTTCTTCTTTATTTTTCTACTCGTTCAAGGTTCCCATTTCTGTCCATTTGAAATTTTACCTTTTTACTTCTTTCATCTTCTTGAAGAACCACCATTTTGCGGGCACGTTCCATAATCTCAATTAATGCTTTATAATCTTCCTCTATTAATTGAATATTATTTTCTAATGTGTTATTTTCTGCCTTCAAGGCTTTCACTTGGTCTTGGAGTTTGCTTATTTGATTGTTCAGGCTCTGATTTTCTTTAACAACGCTTTGAAGCTCTTTTTCAGTTTTTTCGTATTCCTCAAGGAAACGGATGACATCCCTTAGTTGTAGCTCAGGTGATTTGCTAAGTGTAATTTCAGTAGTTTCAGGTTCTGCTTGTTTTTCCTGGGGCTGTTCTCCGTTATTTTGCTTTTTTAATTCTTTACGCTGTTTTTTCGCAAGTTCAATTCCAGATTTATATTGTTTGCGTACATACGAATTCCATCGAAAACCACAGGCAGCTGCAGTACGTGAAAGTGTACGACCTACCTCTTCAAAGGCGCCTAATTGTGTTCCTCCCTCACGGATGTGGCGCAATACTACTTCTGCAAGTAATAAATCCTCATCTTGAGTCCATGCATCTTGACGTGTTGAAGTCATATCTTTCCCTCCTATACTTTTTTACTTATACATATGCATGTAGTAGAAAAGATAGACTACTCTCACTCTAGTAAGAAAATAATTATTCTTTACGCATGATTTTTCGAACGGCCTCAAGATGTTCGTCCGTTACCCACAAGGCTGAACATTCCTCAATTTCTTCAAGCATTCTCTCCTTTAAACCTGTAGCCAACCATTTTCTAATCACTACCTTTTTATATGCTTTTACAACTTTAGTAGTATGCAAGAATTCATTAGCTATAATTTCTTCACAATCCCTCTTCAGATCGTCGTCTGATAGGACATGTTGAATAAACCCAAGCTCTATTCCGACTTCAGCAGAATTAATGTCTCCAGTCATAAGAAGGTGATATGCTTTATCAAAAGATATTCTTTCTAGTAGGAGCGATGCACCACCCCACCCTGTGGTAATTCCTTGTTTTCCTTGAACAAAACCAAATCTACTTCCACGGGATGCTAGTCTATAATCACAGGCGGTTGCAAGCTCACATCCCCCACCAATTGCTAGTCCATTCAATAGAGCAATCGTCGGTTTGGATAATGTTGCAAGTTTGTATAGGATCATCCCCATTTTACTAAGCATTTGGTATGCATCTTCAACCGTTTGAAGGTTTTGAAAAACCGATAAATCCCCACCCGAACAAAATGCTTTTTGCCCTGCTCCTGTTATGACGAAAACGCGATCATCCTCGTTCTTTTCAACCTCTGTAATCGTTTGTAAAAGTCCATCCATTACATCATAATCAATTGCGTTCCATTTCTCTGGTCGATTGATCGTAAACCATACAATTCCCTGTGTATCACGGTTAACTATGTATTTAGTCATCATTTTCCCCTTTACCCCTTTTACTCTAATTGTACTGGTATTAAACAGGGACTCGCAACTTAGACAAATTAAAAAGCGTATGAATAACAATGTTATTCATACGCTTTTAACTTGTTAACAAAGATTATTTGCTAACAACTTCTTTTCCTTTGTAAGTACCGCATTCTTTACATACGCGGTGTGCTAATTTCATTTCACCACAGTTTGGGCAAGCCACCATACCTGGCACTTGTAATTTGAAATGTGTACGACGTAATCTTTTTCTTGTCTTAGATGTTCTTCTAAAAGGTACAGCCATTATTCCCACCTCCTTAAAAAAATGAATAGATAAAGATGGATTTTATTCGTCTTCAAAGAATTTTGCTAGTCCTGCCAATCGCGGATCAATCTTGTTCTTTTTGTCATCTTCGCTGATAACTTCCCAATCTTGTCCTGATTGTGGCGCAGCATCTTCTGAGTTCGAATCATCACAAAAAATCTGCATCGGAATTTCAAGTAAAATATTTTCCTTGATAATCGGAAGTAAATCAATTACTTCGCCTCGAATTTGATGAACATCCTCGTCCGACTCTAGGTCATATACAGATGTATCTTTAAGTAGAAACGTTTCAGTTGTTCGGATCTCGAATGGAAATTTTACATCAACCAATGTTCGAGAACAAGGCAGAATCATTGATCCTGAAATTGTTATATGAAAGCTCGCTTTTGTAGAACTAAGATCAGCACGACCGGTTATTTGCACCGGAGAAATGTCTCGTATCGATTTTTCGAGCTCCATTATGTCTTTTACATCAACAGTTTCATCAATCGTTAGGCCTTTATGAGCCAACTGATTTAATTGATTAATTGTCCATTTCAATTGAAATCACCTCGAAGCGCAACAAAGGTAATTATAGCTTTGCAGATTACATTTGTCAATATTTTTTCTTTACACTATACTTGATGTATAGATACTTTTCTACTATATCAGCTTTTCCATTAAAGTGAAACTTCAATCAGTGGTTTTTTTGAAATAAAAGACGTGCTAGTAAGACTTCGCAAAAGAACGTCGCGATTTTATATCGCTAATTCCCACTGAATGTTAGTTGAGACCCACATGATGCGGGTCATAAAGACGTTGCCACAGGACGTGGCGTTTAGTATTTGTTCATTTAATTGGGCTTTTACGGGCAGTTGTCGTCACCTAACTCATTTTTTTATTTATATTAAAGTTTTGAGGTGGGGGCTTACTGCCCGTTAATGCGGGAAAAAATGATATTTAAAAGTAAGATTTTAATAATAAAGGATGAATAGGTGAAATAATGAAGGCTGTTGGTGTAATTGTTGAATATAATCCTTTCCATAATGGACATAAGTACCATCTTGATGAAACGAAGAGGAAGACAAACCCTGACTGTACAATTGCTGTGATGAGTGGAAATTTTCTACAACGTGGCGAGCCTGCCTTAGTATCGAAATGGGCAAGAACAAAAATGGCATTGGAAGCTGGCATCGATATCGTCATTGAATTACCATATGCATTTGCGACTCAAAAAGCAGAAAACTTTGCAAACGGTGCCATATCACTTTTGAATGCTCTTCATTGTGAAGAAGTTTGCTTCGGTAGTGAAAATGGAACAATCGATGACTTTCAGGCTACTGTTAATTTTATGAAAAGTAATCAACACTCATATGATCACACCACCCGGCAATACTTGAAAGAAGGATATAGCTATCCAAAAGCAGCATCCCTTGCTTATTCTTCACTTACAAATCATGATACATATGTGGATTTATCAAAACCAAATAATATTTTGGGCTATCATTACGTTAAAGCCATCCAAGACCAAAATAGTTCATTAAAAGCAGAAACCATTATGCGGACATCTGCTGGCTACCATGATGAGACATTTTCACACGAAACGATTGCTAGTGCAACTAGCATTCGCAAAACATTATTTTCTGCTAAAAAAAACATCGAGGAAATTCAAAACTATCTACCCGTGTCCACTACCAAATGGCTTTCAGCTTATTTCGAGGAGTATCAGCTTTTCCATCGGTGGGAGGATTATTTTACTTTATTAAAATACAAGCTACTGACATCTACACCATCTGAGTTGGCAACTATTTATGAGGCTGAAGAAGGAATTGAAAATAGACTACTCACTTATATTTCCGAATCAACTTCCTTCAAAGACTTTATGGAAAAAATTAAAACAAAACGCTATACATGGACTAGATTACAAAGATTATGTGTACATATCTTAACAAATACAACAAAAGAACAGCTAAAAAAAATCAATGAAAACCCGGTTGCAACCTATATTCGCTTACTTGGGATGTCCCAAAAAGGACAGAGCTTTTTAAATTATGTCAAGAAGGATGTTGAATTACCTATTCTCTCAAAGGCGACGGGCTTTTCTGATGACCTTTTTACACTCGACCAGAAGGCTGCTCAAACGTATGTAGCTATTTTCCCTGAACCTCTTCGCACTCAACTTCTACGACAAGAATACGCCAAACCACCGATTCGATTTAATGAAGAACAACAAGAATACCTATAAAAAATAAACAGTCGCACCATTTGGTAGCGACTGTTTTTCATTATTTATTCTCATCAAGATTCTCTAAATAGTGGAGTGCGTCTTCAAATGTATCAACAGGTACGATTTTCATATCACTCTTGATATCCTTCGCTGTTGCTAGAGCTTCGCGATAATCTGAGTCTGCTGCCCCATTTTCATTAGGTGCGAAGAAAATATCGACATCAGAATTATTGGCAGCAACGATTTTTTGACCAATTCCACCGATTGGACCAACTTGTCCATCGATATTAATTGTTCCGGTACCCGCAATACGCAATCCATGGGTTATATCCTTTTTAGTTAATTGATTATAGATTTCAAGGGTAAACATAAGTCCAGCAGAAGGACCTCCGATTTTTTTGGTATCTATTTTAATTTTCGGATCGGTCACCACTTCAATATCTGTAATTAATTCAATTCCAATTCCAATTTTGTCTGGATTCTTTGGAAAAGGAGCAAGTGGAACGGAAACTGTTTTCACTTCACCATTTCGTTCGACGGAGATTTTAATGACTTCATTTTCTTTCTTCCCCGCTACATACTCCATAAATTTTGTATGTTCTTCGATTTGGTTTCCATCAACTTCAAAAATTCGATCACCGGCTTTTAGTACTTTTTCCGCAGGCATTCCTTCAACGATTCCCATAATGTAAATCCCATTGTTTTTGACTGTTACTGGCTTGTTCGCATGATGATAAGCAACAGAAATCGCAGATTCCTGTGAGTCCTCCATATAAAACAGCTGTCGATTGTTATATTCCTCATCGCTTTCATTGTCACGTCTTACATGTTTAATCGGTAAAATCTCATGATACTTTTGAACCTTCGCCCATGCATAGCTAAATATATTTGCTTGCCCCATGCGAATAGTCGTTAACATGAATTCCCCGTCTTCTTTATAGCCGTTTTCCACTTCAATAATTGGAGCAAGCTCTGTCGCCATTCCAGGCTTAGTCACGTAATATGGGAGTTGGATAAAGGTGCCTAGTATCGCAAGCACCACCCCAACTGCAAGAGCTTTTACATAAGCCTTATTTCTCTTTTTCTTCATACAACAAAGACTCCTTCCACTTTGCGATTGCCTCTTGGATTGCGGGGAGTTGTTTTCTTGTTTCTTCTTCCCCGATTGTGATTATGTCCTCAATATTTGTAAAAGCACGTGAACTATAATGTCCTACATGTGGTCGGATCATAATATCAGATGAAAATTCTCCATACTTCACTAGCTCTTTCTGCATAATATCAATACTTTGTAAAATCACATCAAATATTGAAGTAACCTCTTCATTTATTTTAACATGTGAGACGTCAACCGCAATAACTATATCAGCTCCCATTTCTTTTGCCACTGAAATGGGAACCCGATCAATTACACCACCATCAACAAGAATTCGGCCATCTATTTTTTCTGGAACAAAAATTCCAGGGATCGCAATGCTTGCTCGTACTGCATCTGCGACAGGGCCATTTCGAAACACTACTTTTTCACCCGTTAATAAATCTGTTGCAACAATACCAATGGGAATATCCAGTTGCTCGATATTTTTACTGTGTGTAAAGACACGGATTAATTCCTTTACTCTTTTTCCTGCTATGAAGCCCATCTTCGGTACAGTAAAATCCAAATAATACTTTCGCTTAAAAGCAAGTGCAAGTTTATAAAGTCGATCAATATCAAGTCCCGCTCCATAAAAGCTTGCTACCAATGAGCCCATGCTTGTTCCTGCAATAAGATCGATTGGTATTTTATTTTCTAAAAGTACTTTAATCACCCCTAAATGAGCAAATCCTCTTGCTCCACCGGATCCAAGTGCCAATCCAATTGTAGGTTTGTTCATTAGAATCATCCCCTGAGTTATTTTCATTGAATTTTCCACGCATTAACTGGCAGTACAGCCCTCAATTCAAAACTTTAAGGAAACCAATAAAGTACAAGTGAGATCAACTGCCAGTAAAAGCCTGATTGGTTCAACTAACATTCCGTTAGGGGTGAATACCCCCTCACTGAATGAAGTTTCACTTTATATCATTATATGAAAAAAGAATTGAAAACTTGTACATTCTTTTTGGTCTAAACTTGCCACCCATCTACGTATATTTAAATAGATGTACAAACCATACGTTTGTTTCTTGCACTTTTTTTCACTTTTTTAATGACATTCTAGAAAACAATAGAGGATTGTGAAAATTGTGGGCTCTCTTATTCTATCACTCAGATGATCTCACTATATAAAAAGAAGACTTCAGTAGGAGGAGTACCATTGATACGTTCTAGATTTAAAACTGTAACAATTGCAGCAGGAATTTCATTATTAACAATTGCCCTAATTTATTTTCCAAAGGAATCACTAGAAGCTTCTAGGGTTGGTTTGGAAATGTGGTGGAAGATTGTATTTCCTTCCTTACTCCCTTTCTTAATCTTATCAGAGTTATTAATTGGTTTTGGGATTGTTAAATTCATCGGTGTTTTATTTGAACCATTAATGAGACCTCTATTTCGAGTGCCAGGTGTGGGTGGATTTGCATGGGCCATGGGTATGGCTTCAGGATTTCCAGCAGGTGCAAAATTGGCTGCACGACTTAGGCAAGAGAAACAGATTACGAGGATTGAAGCAGAAAGGCTTGTTTCCTTCGCAAATGCTTCAAATCCCCTATTTATATTTGCCGCTATTTCTGTCGGTTTTTTTGAAAATCCACAGTTAGGGATCTTACTTGCAGTCAGCCATTATGTTGGGAATTTTTGCGTTGGTTTAATCATGAGATTCCATGGTAAAAAAGGGGATGAACAAACACCTAAAGATGAAGAAAAGAAGAGTATCATTGTAAAAGCCTTACAGGAGCTTCACCGAACTAGACTAAAGGAAAAAAGACCATTTGGTCAATTATTAGGTGACGCGGTTACTACCTCGATTCATACATTATTAATGATAGGAGGATTTATCATTCTTTTTTCTGTTTTTAATAAGCTCCTTTCATTGATTAATGTGATTGCATTAGTTGGGGCTGGACTATCCATCCTATTAAAACTCTTTCAGCTACCTTCCGAGCTTAGCATCCCACTTATTTCTGGAATATTTGAAATAACGACTGGTTCAATGATGACGAGTCAATTGGAACATATTGACTTACTTTCAAAAGTAATTACCGTAAGTTTTATCCTAGGATTTTGTGGACTTTCTGTTCAAGCACAGGTTGCAAGTATTTTAGCAGAAACGGATGTTAGGTTTAAACCCTTTTTTATTGCGCGAATAATGCACGGATTTTTAGCAAGTGTTATCACATTTCTATTATGGAATCCACTTTATGCAAAAAATGCTGGTTCAGAGGAAACACTCGGCGTCTTCTCTCCATTCGTTTCGGAACAGACTGCCGATTGGGTCGAAACGTTATGGAACGGGTTATTGACGTACGGGCCACTCTTTACAATTATTTCGTTGCTAGGTTATATTGTCATATACTCAAGCAAAATGAAAAGCCCTCGCATTTAATTTGCAGGGCTTTTGAATTTCTCCTTAAGCGCCAATTCAACTGGCTTTGGTACAAGCTCGGAAATCTCTCCATGATATTTGGCAGCTTCCTTTACAATGCTTGAGCTTAAGAAGGAATATTGATTATTTGTCATCATAAAAAAGGTTTCAATTTCTTCATTTAAAATACGATTCATTGATGTAATTTGCATTTCATACTCAAAATCCGAAACAGCACGAAGGCCTCGTAAAATGGCATTCGCATTCTTCTGGCTCGCATAGTCCATCAATAGGCCAGAAAAGGACTCAACTTCAATATTATGTAAATCTTTCGTGCTTTCCTGTAACAATTGGATTCGTTCTTCTACGGTGAACAATGGCTGTTTTGAAGAATTATTTAATACACACACATACATTTTATCAAACACTTTTGCTCCTCTTTTGATAATATCGAGGTGCCCATTTGTTACTGGATCAAAACTCCCTGGGCAGACGGCAATTCTAGTCATTTCGTTTCCCCTTTCTATTCTTCTTCATGTCTATATATAGATACCCCAATGATTCCATACACTTCATGACGAACTAAACGAAGGTTACCAATGGATGACTCTAACGAAACATCCGATCCATGTTCTGCAACAATATAACCGTGTTTTGTTAACAACTGATGTTTGCTTATTTCTTCGAGTAACTCAGTTAATTTTTGTTGCTTATATGGTGGGTCTAATAGGATTAAATCAAATTTGATATCCCGTTTTACAATAGCCTTTAATGCTCGAAACGCTTCGTTTCGATATACTTCTGCATGTTCAACAAGTCGACATGTCTCTAAATTTCCTTTAATCGTTTGAATTGCTTTTTGATCACGGTCAACAAAGATGACCTTATCAATTCCACGGCTTAAGGCCTCAATTCCAAGTCCTCCGCTTCCTCCAAATAAATCAAGTCCATTCCCTCCATCAAAATATGGACCGATAATATTAAAGATGGCTTCCTTCACTTTGTCTGTAGTTGGTCTAGTAGACACCCCTGGTACCGCTTTCAAGTGAATACCTTTCTTCGACCCGGATACGACTCTCACTGCTATCACCACTGTCTATGTAAATTGAATAAGATTATCCTACCATAAACCTAAACGTTTGTTAATGAATTACGAAAAATTGTAGGTCTTATGTTTAATAAAAATTTTTCTCGGATAATAAAAATATGTCACATGATGTATACACAATTTTCAATTGGTCATAATTAGTAATAACAACATCATTCGAGGATGTTGTTGCCAACCGCGGAGAAGACTTACGTTTCCCCATAAGTTCTTCCTCCGGTTTCTCCTCTCCCTTTGCCTTCTTCCATGTGAACGGTAAGAAAACATGGAATGGAAGGACCCTGCAGGTAGACTTGCAGGGTTTTTTTGTTTTTATTTGTTACCTATTCGTGTTAAAGTAGACATGGAAAATATGAATTTGAGGGGAATTTAGGATGATACAACGTTTTATTGAGATTGGTGAAGGATTTTCTGATATTTATGAACTCGTTGAGCTAGTAAGAGGAAATAGACACAGAGTTTCGAAGCTATTTGCATTTCATACAACGATCCAGGATAAACAGGTTAGCTCTTTGGCAGCCGCATTTCAACCGACGAATCCTGGGGATTTTCAAGCAATCTATATTTGTAGAGAAGGCATTCCTAATCCTAATGTGAAACCAAATCAACGTTACACGCTAATTGCAGAGGTAGCGAAAGAACTTGATTTGCAAATCATCACACTTGATGTAAAGCCTTCTACGATGTTTCATGAAAAAGAGCTCTATTATCAGCATTTAATCGGAATTTTACGAATGAATCGTTACATTCCGCCAATGAAATAAGAAAAAAAAGCTTATCAAAAGCAAGATGCCTTTGATAAGCTTTTTTATAAACCAATTTTATAGTCGTATTCCTTTGCACGATCTGGTTTTTTATTCTCAAATTCAATCTTTAAAAATGGTTTATAGGACGGCTCTACCTTTTTTACAAAGGCAAGAGCGTTTAATTTTTCTACGATTGAATCCGTATTTTCCATATCGTTATATAGGACCACGTATTTAAGTCGTTTTGATACATAATGAATATTTCCAAATTTACGCAGCATTTTGGAATGTTTGAGCGAATGTAGCCAAACGATAATTCCTTGGCGTTGTCCAATCATCGTGTTTTCTCCTTATTTCAATAGATTACATTAGATTATTAAATAGTGTAGCATAACAAGTTAAAATTTTACAATATGAAATAAAGTAGAAAACTTACCTTTTTCTGAAAATAACATGAACATCAGCTATTCCTTTTGGAATAGCATCACTTACAACCGCAAGCCCCACCACTTCCACAGCCACCACCGCAGCTCGAAATGGAATCAAAATAAGGATTCCCCGTTGGGACTTTAATATGCTTTGATACAGCTCCACCTAGTAGCACACTAATTTCATCAAGGACCTTTTGTAAATTATCCTCTGCTGTTTTAAAATTAGCAATAGATTCGTGAAGATCGAGTTTTCTTTTTAGTTCCCTCGTCTCTTTTGAAACGGTTCGAAAATCAGGATGGTATTTCCCAAATCGTTGAACCTCTTCATATTTTTCCTTCATCCTCTGAAAATCAGCGATTAACTTTTGTGCTTCTCTATCTTGTTGTAACATATATAAACAGCTTCGGTATTCCTCTGCAAGTTCTGAATGTAGAATCATTAATGAAATTTCTTGAGCCTCGTCAAGGATTTCAATTTTTTCAATTGTAGCAATCAAAATTAACACCTCCACAATCACTATACCACGAATTTTTACGAATCGCATCTCTGTAATAACACATGCTTATAAAAGTTAATGTATTTGAACATGAATCGTACGCTCAAGAGGATATGTAGTTAAGTCATTATGTACAACTTGAATCGCTAATGTATGTTCTCCTCTAGACAGCCCTTTAATAATAAAGGCTGCTGTCGATATTTTTTCTATTCTCTTCCCATCAATAATGACATTCAGATGACCCTCTCCATCCCTTTTCTGACCACCACTTTGTTTGAATGTAAAATTCGGAATCAAGCATTCTAGATATACATCATTCCCTCTAACCTGATGCTTGACTTGAATGGTTCGCTCAATTTCTAACTCACTTGTATTGCTAAAACTGGTAGGGTGAATAATCGCGTCCGCAACAGACTTTTCATATATTTGAATCGGGGAGCATAGAAAAGAAAAAAGCAAAATATATATGTACACATTCTTCAACTCCTTTTTTCCTAGTTTTTCCTTTAATTATTCAAATATCCTTGAGCATTAAAAGAAGGAGCCCTTCTAAAGGTGGCTCCTTACTTAATCACTTTGTCGCATCCCTTGATACATCTGTAGCATAAATGAGGCCATCTCTAAGGACTGGTTTATTTTTTGAACTTTATGTGGAATGGTTTGTTTGAAATAAGCCTTTGCCTCATTTTCCAAGACTTGAAAATCTCTTGGATTTCTCGTTAATTTACGGTACCAAACTGGATTTTGACGGACAAACGCGTGTAAATGTTTTTTTGAATTGATGTATTCATATGTGTCTTGTCGCATCCTAAACTCCCTTCTCACCTAATCTTTGCGAAAAGCAAAAGGATGATGATGCTTTTGGGTAGTGTTCAGTTGCTGTTGATTTTCGTTACCACGAAACTGGTGAATAACGGCTTGAATGGTTGAAATGGCTTCCCCTACATTTGTGATTGTCTCCTGGATATTATCCATATCTGCATTTTTAATAGTTGAAAAAATTTTACCAATAAAATCGCCTTTTCCACTTTCTTCTTTTTTACTGTCTTTATCTTTAAACTTATTCCACTTCTCATCTTCCTCACCGAGTATATACCAGTCTTCGTATACTTCCTGCCATTTAAGTGTTCCTTTTCTCACTTCCTGTACCAGTAAAGGATGTTTTTTGACGAAGGCTTTAAATTCCTGAACGGATGGATGAAGCTTACTCCCCATTTAAATCACCTCGATATTCATACAATTGCCTACTATAGTTTATCTTTATTAAATTGAATGGTTCGCCCAAATTGCCAAAATGATAGGTAAATTGATAAAATAAGAATAATAAAAATATTATGGATTTGAGGTAATGTTAATGGAAGATCGCATTCTACATAAATTACAAACATTTTTCCTAGAGGCAGATGAAAAAGAAAAACAAGCAATGGAGCAAGTAATCGATGCGGTGATTCGTAAACAAACAAAAGAAAATGGCTCCTATATTGGCGCGTTAATGCAAACAAATCGACGTATTACCGATGACGAAACCTATGAAATTATTATTCCCAATACGGAACTTATTCAAAATCCATTACAAATTGTCCATGGCGGTATCACTGCCACTTTACTTGATTCTGCAATGGGCTCACTTGTACACCATTTCCTCCCTCAAGAAAAAGCCGCTGTTACAACCGAAATGAAAATAAATTATCTTGCACCAGGAATCGGAAAAGAATTACGTTGTGTTGCACACATGATCCATAAAGGAACGAAAATTTGTGTAACTGAAGGAAGGGTATACCGTGAAGACGGAAAATTAATCGCACATGCAACCGGAAGTTTCTTTATTATTGACAGACCAATAAAAAAATAACGCGATATAAAAAACCAGTAAGCAAAACCATGTCAGGTTCTCTTACTGGTCTTCTTCGTCCCAGGCTTGAATAAAGTTTTGCGTGTAGTATTTTTCGTACACCCCTACTCCTAGGTAATTGTATTCTTCGTTTAACAGGGTTTCTCGATGACCTTCGCTATTTAGCCAGCCTTCTACAGCAGCAATTCCGTCCACATATTTTGCTGCAATATTTTCTCCTGCCAATTGAAAACTTATCTCTCCCTCCGCAAGTCTGTCTGCAAGACCACCTTTTGTTGGGGAAATATGGTCAAAATATTGATTGACTCGCATATCTTTACTATGTAAATACGCGACATCTGCTAATTGTTCGTCGCTTTTTAATGGTTGTATTCCATGTCTTAAACGGATGACATTTGTAATATCCAGGATTTGGGCTTTAGTGCCCTGTTCAATTTCTTGCCACTTTGCCGGGGTGACCTCTTTAGCTGAAAGTAATTCTCCTCGGTAGGCTAATTCATAGGGTCGAAGTTTGATTAAAGTTCTCCCGTCTAAAAAACGAATACTTGATATTTTGTCCGTAAATGTATCCACGTATAGTTGAATATAGACATTTCCCATCGCAATTAATGGTCTTGCTTTCATTTCCTTATCAGTTAACTCAAACCGATAAGGGTTTTTATCAACGTTTAATGAAATTTTAGGCTTTATTAACCCTTTTGAACGGATTTCCGCTACCGGTTGTCCGATTGCAAAGGGCTCAACCAGAACATCATTGCCCGTTCCAAATACGGAGACAACTCTGCCATTTTCAATTCCCACTTGGATATAATTTTGTGGATTTGTATTATACACCCACCAGTCATAGTCATAGGAAGAGCGATCAATTCGTTGGGGTTCCCCTAATTTTTCTTTGATTTGCGTACTATCCATTCCAATGAACGAGATCGGCCCATTGTATTGGTGAATTTCTTTTTGAAGAGGAATATTTTGCTTGGTTGTGCTCGAATGTTTTAATTTGGTTGCTGTATGTTCAACACCATTCACGAGTTCGGTTCTTCCGTGATTAATAGAAATATAATAAAAGCTAGAGACTAATAGTAAGATGGTTACTGCAATCCTTGCCACTTTCAGACTAACCACTTCCTAACATTAATGGTATTTCTACTATGTATATTTAAATTTGCTAGAGTTATGCGTTTTTGAAAAAAATAAACAGGCACCCATCTGGTGCCTGTTTTTAATGAAGTTGGTCTTGTTCGGAAATATCACTTAAAGCTTCTCCTGCCAAATTATCAGATGTTTCATTCGTCGATAAATCACCTAGTGATAACATTCCAACTAATTGGTCATTTTCTACAACAGGTAAGCGTCTAATTTGATGTTTCGACATCAGCTGGGATGCTTCCTCAAGAGAAGTATCTGGTGTACATGTAATTAAGTCATCACTCATCACATTTGTCACTTTATTTGATCCCGATCTTTTTTCCGCATATCCTCGAACCACTAAATCACGGTCAGTGATCATTCCAATTAATTTTTTATCTTCCAAAATTGGAATCGCACCAACATCTAAATCCTTCATTTTAACGGCTACTTCATAAACATTATCAAGGGGCGTACAATATTCAACATCAGTACTCATTACGTCGCGAACAGAATCCATTGTAACCTCCTATTTCCCAATAAACATTTGTGTCCAGTAATGTCGCTTTGAACCACCTTCTGCATACCCAACACCGATATGGGTAACGTCCTTCTTCAGGATATTCGCACGGTGTCCAGGGCTGTTCATCCATGCATTTACCACTTCTTGTGGTGTTCTTTGTCCAGCAGCAATATTTTCTGCAGCTGTACGATATGAAATACCAAAGTTTCGCATCATCGTAAATGGTGAACCATATGTTGGTGACGTATGTTCAAAATAGTTTCGATCTCTCATATCTACGGATTTATAGCGTGCTACGCGTGACAGTTCCCAATCAGTTTTTAATGCAGGTAAACCATATTTTGCACGTTGTTGATTGGTTAGTGATATAACCTGATTTTCAATACTTTTGACATTTTCTATGATTGGAATTGTAACTTTCTGACCTGGATAGATCAGGTTTGGGTTTTTAAACTGCGGGTTTGCAGAAATAATTTCCGACAAACCAACCTGATAGCGTACGGCAATTTTCCAAAGAGAATCACCTCGTTGTACGGTGTATGTAGTTGTACCTTGTCCATTAGCTATAAATGGATGACTTAAAACAAACAATAAACTCAATACAATAAAAAGTATTTTTTTCAATCTCGTCCCTCCTTTCGATGTTAGTTTGACCAAAACAGAAAAATTTCACCAAAATATTTTTTATTTTTCGTGACATATTAATGTCAAACGTTGCAACTTGTATCTTTTCGTACTATTATTATACTGAGAACATATAAATCGTTGCTTGACGGTTTTTGGAGGGATTTATTATATGAGATTTGAAAAAACGGGGATTGAGAACGTTACAATCGAATTACCAAGATTAACTGACATAATGAGATCACAAGGATTTATTCTCGCAGGTCAGTGGGATTATGAAAGAATTACATACGACCGTAAGTTTGAAATTAAAGGTGATATTTACTACCTTCGCGTTCAAGGTTATGCGGTTGAAGGAATTATCGAAGAAAATGCAAAAGATGCAGTCATTAAACTACTTACTCCATTTGTTGGTAAGTACTATTACCCACATGGAGTTGAATATGGTGAAGATGAAAACTTCCCTAATTCACTAGTTGAACAATGCAACCGCATCCTTGCAAAAGTAAAAGAAGAAATCGATGCAGTTGTAAACGCATAAACTGCCACGTCCTGTGGCAAACGTAGACGTCAGCACACCCTGTGCAAGTCAGACAATCGCTGGAACCCCGACGAGGAGGCTTTCGCCACCGGCAGGAGGGGTGAAGCCTCCTCGAGGGTCTAGGTGCTGGAGCTACACAACAACACAAAAAGGAACAGCCAATGCTGTTCCTTTTTGGTTAGGTTGTCACAAGTACTTTTGAATTTGTAAGGCCTTCTACTTTAATAGTTAGACTTGAAACACTAATGTCAGTCATACTTTTTATCTCATGTAAGATTGCTTGTTGTAATCGTTCACAGGTCCTTTTAATTTCTAAGCCGTATTCAATGGCAATCTTTACTTCAAGGGCAATCCCTTCCTCTTCTTCAATAACCGTAATCCCGTTTTTATGGAAATTTCGATTAAGGATGCCGGTAACCCCATCCTTAAAGCCAGAAACAATCGTTACCCCTTCTGTTTCCTCCGCACATATGGATGCAATCATTGCCAGCACATCATTCTTAATATATAGGGAACCATTTTCCAATGATTTACGAACCACCCCAACCACACTCCTTCACATTTTCAAAGCCACAAAGATTACTCCTACCATATGCAAGAAGGACTGAATTGGGCACTAGTCTAGAAAAATTCTTTTATCATAATCGGTTTTATTAAATGACCTTACGAAGCTCCCAAGTTAAAAATCTACCATCCTTCTTCGTACATCTCATCCCAAGCTTTTCAAACAACCGGATGGATTGATAATTACTATCACTACATTCCATTAATACCTTTTTCGCATCGGCTTGAGTAACTAACCAATCAATTAAAGCATCAACTGCTTCATAAGTTAAACTCGTCTTCTGATAATCACGATTCATCGTATACGTCAATTGGACATTCCCTTTCTTATCAGGTTTGCCATGAAGATAAATATCGCCAATGATCCGTTTATCAGCGTAATTAATGATTAGCCATAATCCCCATCCATAATGACTCTCATCCTTCTCGAGCTTTTCTATATAAAACGGAAGAATACCTGTCATTAATGGAGATGGCCAATTTTGTGGAATCGTTATAGGTGATCGTTTTTCAAGTTCTTTGCGATGAAATACTAACGATTTGGCGATATCCAACGAACATGGAACCAATAATAAGTTTTCTGTAAAGATTTCAATCATCCTTAACACTCCCCTCTAACGAAAATGAAAATGGCTAAGGTGTTAATTATGTGAAACGAATTACAAAATAAAAAGGTGCTCTAGAATATTGTATTCTAGAACACCTTATACATATTACAAACAATCCTATTTGTAGTTCGTTAAAAGCCTAATATTGCTTTTAACATGGACGTTGTTTCTCCACCCTCATAAAAAACATACAATAAGAAGTATACTGCTACACCCGTTATGGCTGTAAAGAACCAAATGATGCTTGTAATCGGACCAAGCTTACGATGCTTTGCAATTTTATTTTTATAGCCAAGATATAAGGTAATGACTCCAAATATCGCACCAGTGGTTGCAAGGAAGATATGAAAGATTAAGAAAATCGTGTAGTACATTTTCACATCGTCAGGACCACCAAATGATGTATTTCCGATAAAAACCGTTCTTGACATATAAATAATGAAGAAAATTAAAGCAAAAATCGCAGCAGTCGTCATCGCTTTTTTATGTGCTTCAATTTTTTTCTGTTTTATTAAATACCAACCGATGGCAACAGTTACTGCACTTAAAATGATAAAAGTGGTGCTAATCGTAGGCAGAATCGGTAAATTCATGTTTAACCTCTCTCACAGTTTCTCTTTGTTAATTTGTTTGTGGTTTAAGTAATTGCTCATCTAGTAATTTTTCTTCTTCACGTTCTTTACGAACCCATTCAAAGAATACCTTACCTAGCAGAATCGCATATACGAACTCTTGAATAATCTTCATAATGACACCGCCAGTACGTTGGTCTTCAAGCGGTGGCATAAAGTTAAACATCTCTGGACCTGTAAGGTTAATACTAGATAACATAGATTCTGGGACACAAAGTGCAAGTGCAGTCATCCATGACCCAAAATCCGTATATGTTGAATACATAGCTGTATCTGCAAAAATGATGAGCGCACATGCAGGTGTTAATAACATACCATCTGCAAAGATATACCCAACTTTTTTGAGGCCACTCAAAGTGTTCCACTCTTCTAATTTATTGATTAATGGCCACCACATAAAGAAGGCAGCAATAAAAATAAAAACAGTTGTTGCAGCATGTATAAATACACCAGTTTTCACATAGTCAAATACGAGTGGAATATGATACATAGAAAATGAACCGTTAAACAGAACTAAAGCAATTAAAGGCTTTGTAAGAAATTTGAAAATTGGTTTTATTACCTTGAGATTTATAAACTTTCTCCATAACCAATTTGGGACACCTAAAATGAAAAATGTAGGTACGATTAAATAAAGAATCGCCATTTGTGTCATATGAGCGGTCATGGTCATGTGACCTAATAAATCAATCGGACTTCCTTTACATACATAAAGTAAGATCATCCCTATGACAAATAATATTTTCGTTTTAAACGATGTAGGTTCAGAATGAGCAAATCGATGTCTCCATGGACCAACAATCATAAAGTATAAAATCGTTATGATTAATAGTGAAGCGAAAAAATAGGGACTCCATAATGCCCGAAAACCAAAGATATCTATAGACATCTCCATCTCACCCCTTTTAGTAATATAGTCAATGTACATATACTATTAATTATACTCTTAGGGAAATAGCCATGCAAACAAACCAATTATGAACATTTCTTGTCTAAAAAAAAAATATAAGAAATTGAAAAAAAGCCGGCTTTTACACCGACTTTTTCTGACACTTACCACCAAATGATTGTCATAAAGCATAGAACTGTTACAGCAGCAATTAATACTCCTGAAAACATGAACATTTTTGGTGCTTCATGTCCTTTATGATTCATGTGCATGAAGTAATACAATTGTAAGATAACCTGAATTACAGCTAGAAGTAAAATAAATGGTACTACAAACCAAGGTGAAAATTGTTCAGATCCAACTGCAATAAAGGCAATGATAGTAAGAAAAATCATGAGAGCAAAAGAAATAACATGATGTTTCATTTCTTCCGCACTTTTTCTTCTACGATAGGCTAAATCAACATTAGTGTTATTCGAATTATTTGCCATGTGTTTATCCCACCATTCCCATTAGATATACAACAGTAAAGATGAACACCCATACTACGTCAATAAAATGCCAGTAAAGGCTAAAGACATAAAACTTAGGTGCATTATATAAATCTAAACCACGGTTACCATTTCGAATCATAAGTGTAAGAGCCCAGCATAATCCAAATAGTACGTGAGCACCGTGCGTTCCAACTAATAAATAGAATGCAGATCCAAATGCACTTCCTGTAATTGTATGTCCTAAATGTACATAATGTTGAAACTCATAGATTTCTAATCCTAAGAAAGAAGCACCAAGTAGTACAGTTAGACCTAACCAAAGTTGCATTTTCTTGAAATTGAAATTCTTCATATGGTACATTGCGTACACGCTAGTTAATGAACTAGTTAACAGGATCATCGTCATTGCAAAAGCAAGTGGTATTTCGAACAAATCCTGTGATGATGGACCTGTACCATTGCTTTTGTTTAATGCTAAGTATGTTGCAAAAAGGGAAGCGAATAATACTGTTTCGCCTCCAAGAAAGAGCCAAAAACCAATAAATTTATTTTTTCCTTCTAGGGTCGCTTTTTCAGGCTCTGCAGGAAATGTTTCAGCTGTTAATTTTTCTTCCACGTGCATTATGCCTCAACCCCTTTCTTGTCATCATCATCCATTAATTCTGCTTTGTGAATATGGTATCCATGATCATCAATGATTGAACGTAAGAACATGGAACCGAAAGTAATGATTCCTCCAATGATCATCACTGGAACTGACCAACTTACACCATCTGGATGGTGCAAGAAACCAAATGCAGCAACAAATAATCCTAAAGAAATCATGAAAGGTAAGAAAGAACTATTTGGCATATGAATGTCTCCAAGTGGTTCTGCAGGAGTCATTTCTTTTTTGCCTTGCATTTTTTCTACCCAAAACGCATCTAAGCCACGAACTAAAGGCAATTGCTTAAAGTTATATTCTGGTGGTGGTGATGAAATTGCCCATTCAAGTGTACGGCCATCTCCCCATGCATCTCCAGAAACTTTTTCTCCTTTAATAGATGTAATTACAACGTTATAAAGAAGAACTAGTACCCCTGCCGCCATGAATGCAGCACCAATTGAACTGATTAAATTTCCAAGTTCCCAACCATGGTTTGGTAAGAATGTGAACACACGACGTGGCATTCCCATTAGACCAAGGAAGTGCTGAATAAAGAATGTTAAATGGAAACCAATTAGGAATAACCAGAAAGTAACTTTTCCTAGAGTTTCGTTTAAAATTTTACCAAACATTTTTGGCCACCAGTAGTGAGTTGCTGCAAATACCGCTAATACAACCCCACCGACGATAACGTAGTGGAAGTGAGCAACTACGAAATACGAATCGTGATACTGATAGTCTGCTGGAGCAGAACCTAACATAACACCAGTTACCCCACCCATGATGAAAGATGGAATAAATGCAACTGCATATAACATAGGTGTAGTAAATTTCATGGACCCGCCCCACATTGTGAAGAGCCAGTTAAAGATTTTAATACCAGTTGGCACGGCAATTGCCATTGTAGCAACCGCGAAAATAGAGTTCGCAATTGGTCCTAAACCTGTTGTAAACATGTGGTGAGCCCACACCATGAATCCTAAGAAACCAATTAATACAGTTGCGAATACCATTGAAGAGTATCCGAACAATCTTTTTCTTGAGAATGTAGCAAAGATCTCAGAGAAAATACCGAACGCTGGGAGAATTAAGATGTACACTTCTGGGTGACCGAAAATCCAGAATAAGTGCTCCCAAATGATTGTGTTTCCGCCCATTGATGGAACGAAGAATGCTGTACCAAAGATACGGTCAAACATCATTAATAATAGCCCCACAGTTAATGGAGGGAATGCAAATAGAATTAATGCTGATGCTACAAACGTAGTCCATGTGAATAATGGCATACGCATATACGTCATACCAGGTGCTCTCATTGTGATGATAGTCGCTAAAAAGTTAATACCACCAATTAAAGTACCTATACCCGAAATTTGAAGACCTAGTACATAGAAATCAATACCATGACCTTCTGAGTGTAATGCAAGTGATGCATAAGAAGTCCAACCTGCATCAGGTGCACCACCCATAAACCAACTTAAGTTTAAGAATACTCCTCCGAAGAAGAATAACCAGAAACCTAAAGCATTTACAAATGGGAATGCAACGTCACGTGCACCAATTTGAAGTGGCATGACGGCATTCATAAATCCAAGTAATAGCGGCATGGCTGCCAAGAAAATCATGGTTGTACCATGCATCGTTAAAATTTCATTAAAAAAGCCAGCACTTACAAAGTTATTATCAGGTATAGCAAGCTGAATCCTGATAATGAGGGCTTCGATTCCACCAAGTAGGAAGAAAAAGCCACCAGCCATTATATAAAGTTTAGCAATCTTTTTATGGTCAACAGTAGTTAGATAATCCCATAAAACAGCACCAAACCCTTTTTTCTGAGTTAAAGTACTCACAATGTGACCTCCTTATTCCTTAATCTTACTCTTCGATTTTAAGTCCCATTAGATATTCAGCTAAAGCATCCAAGTCTTGGTCAGATAAACCTTTATTGTCATAAGTTCCAGTCATATTGTTACCTGGCTTAATTGATTCAGGATCCTTCAACCAATCCTTTAAATTATCTTTATTAAATTCTAATTTACCAGCGATACTTGAGCGCTCACCGAAATTAGCTAAGCTTGGTGCAGTCGGACGCTTTTCACCAGGATTGATTGCGTGACATGAAATACAGCCATTAGAAGTGAATAATTCTTCACCGGCTTTTGCAACATCGTTTGCTGGTACATGTTCAGCGTCTTTAGCAGCTACCATTTTGTCCATCCACTGATCAAATTCAGCTCGTGGAACTGGCTTTACTTTAAAATCCATTAAAGCATGTGAAGGACCACAAAGTTCAGCACATTTACCATATAGTAAGCCACCTGCTTTTTCAGTACTTGCTGAGTCAAACTCTAACCAGAATTTGTTTACGTTATCTGTGTTCGTGTCCATTTTCCCACCAGCTGCTGGAATCCAGAATGAGTGCTTAACATCTGCAGCTATAAGGTTAAAATAGACTTTTTCATCCATAGGAACAACTAGCTCCTGCGCAGTTACAACACCCTGACCAGGGTACTCAAATTCCCACCAATATAAATTTGCAGTAACATTGACAACAACCGCATCTTTATCTTGTTCCATTGCTTTTACATCAGCTAATTTAAATGTAGCCGATACTGTTGGAATTGCAAGAATCAGAAGCAAAAGAATTGGAATAGTAGTCCAAATGATTTCTAAGGTGTGATTTCCTTCAACTTGCTTTGGTATCTTGTCCTCACCAACTTTTGTGCGTCTAAACTTGACTAAGGCAATAATAAAGATAATTGTAACAATTGCAATTACGATTACCATGATTGATGTTGCGAGAATCATTAAATCGTATTGCATTTTTGCAACTTCCCCTGCCGGAGTTAGTGCAGATACGAATGGTTCCCCACACCCCGCTAACAGCAGCGCCATGAAACTAAACAGTGTAAATAAGCGCACTTTTGGTAGCCATTTTTTCATAGCTTAATCAAACCCCTCTTTCAATAATATTTTGCTACTATCTTTATGAAAAAGATATTAAATCCCCCTACTTGAATAGAAGAATTATGTATATTTTGAAACCCACTTATACTAATGTCACGATAATCATTGTTACAAACATAATCGTTAAATAGTTAAGCGAGTAAACAAACATTTGTTTTGCCCATTTGATATCATCCTTCTTTTTATATCCCCTAAAACCAAGGACTAGCCATCCGATATTTAGGAGAGTAGCGATTGTAACAAATAGAGCTCCTAAAGAAAACATATAGAAAGGAAGTGGCAGCAAGCAAAGAACCCAAATCATGATTTGTCTCTTAGTCATTGCAAACCCGTGAACAACTGGCAGCATTGGAATTCCTGCTGCTCGGTATTCTTCAACCCGCCTCATTGCTAATGCTAAAAAGTGAGGGGGTTGCCAGATAAACATAATCAAAAATAAGAGCCACGCGATTACGTGTAATTCTGGGTCAATCGCTGCCCAACCAATAAGTGGAGGTACAGCCCCGGATATACTTCCGATTACGGTATTAATTGTATATCTTCGCTTTGACCAAATTGTATATAAATATATATAGGAGAAAACTCCAATTAAACCAATTACAGCAGCTGTAACTGTAGTTAGAAGTAGAAATCCAGTTCCTATTAGTATGAGTATTATTCCCAATCCTAAAACATGTTTCGGATTAATTCTACCAGTTACAGTTGGACGTACTTTAGTACGTTCCATTACGTGATCAATATCTCGATCATAGTAGTTATTCACAACACAGGAACCCGCAATTACCAGCGCTGAACCTATAAGCGTATACAGCACAATGTCTATTTCCTGCAAGAAACTTTTTCCTGTAAAAAATAAGGCCAGCCAAACACCAGTAAAGGCAGTTATTAGATTGGAATTTACAATTCCAATTTTAATTAATGCCAGGAAATCTTTATAGGCAGTCGTTACATTTTCCTGTTCACGAATGTCTTCATTTTTTATTTTTTCATCTGTACCAAGTACAGACCTTGTCGTCGTCATCGAGAAGCCTCCTTATAATCTTCATACATACATTTCGATACATGACAATATATCGCTTGCATACAGCAACCTGATCTACCTCATTTTATATATATTAAAAAGTAAACTTCGTTTGGAAATTCTTTTTTTACCAATTTCAGCCTTAAAAAACGCAATCATATAAATAAAGCGTTTTCGGGTTTAGGGGTATGTAAAATGAATAGAATATTTATCTTAACAAGGTTATTATACTGTAGATATTATAAATTATATTAAAAACTATCCTTTCTGTATATTAAATCACATTTTTTATATTTTTTGTGAACATTTCGTTAAGAATTTATGACTTTTTTGTGACCTTCCCTAGACAACAAAACCGCTATATAAATACTATTAGCACTATAATAATAGTGTTAAACCTTTGTTTTAAGGAACTTGTCGAAAATTAATTTTCCCCTCCTATCTATTTCTAGCAAACTCCTTCATAATATTCAACCTTTTTTACTACAATAATAAATTTTTTTCAAATTCATGTGGGTTGTAAACAATTCGTAAATTGTGTAATATCGAGAAGAGCGTTTCTTTGAATTTTATCTATTATTTAGATAAGATGAATATCGAGAAATTTAAACTGGATAATAGAAATAACGTTTTAATATGTAAGAAGGTGATTTTTTGAGCCGTTCATTAAAATGGTTATCGGTTCTAACTACGATCGGTATGCTATTTGTGTTAATCGGTGGTGCACTAGTAACAAAAACTGAATCAGGTGCTGGATGTGGAGATTCATGGCCCCTTTGTCACGGACAATTAATTCCTGATGAGATAACTTTTGAACTAGTTATTGAACTAAGTCATAGGGTTGTTTCTGGAGTTGTTGGGATTTTAGTTCTAGCACTATCGATCTGGTCTTGGAAGGCAATCGGTCATATTAGAGAAACAAAGTTTTTAGCTTTTATATCATTCTTTTTCTTAGTTTTACAAGGACTGATTGGTGCAGCTGCAGTTATGTGGGGACAATCTGATCTCGTCCTAGCGCTTCATTTCGGAATTTCGCTTATCTCCTTTGCATCAGTTTTGTTATTGACTTTGCTAATTTTTGAAGTGGATAAGAAGTTTGATGCCGATTCTCTAGTAATAGACAAAAAACTACGAACACAGTTTTACGCAATAACCATTTATAGTTTAGTTGTTGTTTATACAGGCGCATTGGTTCGACATGTTGGGGCTTCCCTAGCTTGCCCTGATTGGCCAGTATGTACATATAATAATATTGGTCTTCCAACTCAATTGCATGAATGGATTCAAATGGGACACAGACTATTGGCAGGCATATTATTTATATGGGTATTGATGCTTTTTGTTCGTATTTATAAGCATTATAAGCACGAAAAGGTTCTTTATCACGGATGGATGATTGCATTAGGCTTCATTTCGTTGCAAGTTATATCGGGGGCAATTGTTGTTTTATCTGACCTAAATCTTTATATTGCACTTGCACACGCTTTATTTATCGCTTGCCTATTCGGAGTTTTTAGTTACTTTATTTTATTATCATCAAGAAGTAATAGAAATGAAATGGCATTAAAGACAGAAGCGCAAAATCCAAATGAGGAACCAATTAGTTCAAATCGAACAGTCCCAATTCAATAAGATAGTAAACCCGAGGGAGCTTTTCCTCGGGTTATTTTTTTGCATAAAAGAGCCCCAAAGTAATAACCTTCGGGGCTCAAAGTGATTTATTTTGTAAGTTCTAGTAAAAGGTCACCCGTTTGGATCGCTTCACCATTTGCTACGTGAATATCCTTAACTACACCCGTGAATGGGGCTTGAACAGTTGTTTCCATCTTCATTGCTTCTGTAATCATGAGATGGTCCCCTTTATTTACTTTATCGCCTTTTTCTACTAATACTTTAATCACTGTACCTGGCATTGTAGCGCCAATATGGTTTTCGTTATCACGATCTGCTTTTAGCTTCGCAACAACAGTTGATTTAATATTCGTATCCTTAACGATAACTTCACGAGGCTGTCCATTCAATTCAAAATAGACAATTCTTGTACCATCTGGCTGTGCTTGACCAACTGAAACAAGTTTAACAATTAATGTCTTTCCTTGTTCAATCTCTACTTCAATTTCCTCACCAAGTCTCATTCCGTAAAGGAACGTTGGTGTATCTAACATTGAAATGTTACCAAATTGCTCAAACGTTTTTTGGTAGTCCATGAATACCTTCGGATATAACGCATAAGAAACCAAATCTTTATTCGTTACATCACGATTTAGACTGTGAGTTAAGGTATCTTTTACATCACTGAAGTCTACAGACTCTAGTAATTCACCTGGACGAACGGTAATCGGCTCGCGTCCCTTTAAAATAATCCGTTGAAGTTCTTTAGGGAATCCACCATGTGGTTGACCTAAATATCCTTCAAATAACTCCACTACAGAATCAGGGAAGTCAAGAGTTTCTCCTCTTTCGTAAATATCATCTTCCGTTAGGTTGTTTTGAACCATGTATAATGCCATATCACCGACAACTTTTGAAGACGGTGTTACCTTTACTATATCGCCGAACATATCATTTACACGACGATACATTTCTTTAACCTCTTCCCATCTTGTGCCAAGGCCAACTCCCTTAGCCTGTTGCTGAAGATTACTATATTGTCCACCTGGCATTTCATGTTGATAAACCTCAGTATGTGGTGCATTCATACCACTTTCAAAATCTTGATAATATTTGCGTACACCTTCCCAGTATCGTGCAATCTCCTCATATGCTTTTACAGAAAGCTCTGGTTTTCTTTCAGAACCTTCCAATGCATATAATAATGAGTTTGCACTTGGTTGAGATGTTAAACCTGCCATCGAGCTTGCCGCTACGTCAACAATGTCTACACCTGCTTCAATCGCTTTAGCATAAGTGAATAACCCGTTTCCACTTGTATCATGTGTGTGTAAGTGAATTGGAATTGAAACTGTCTCTTTCAATTCTGAAATTAACGCATATGCTGCTTGAGGCTTTAGTAAACCTGCCATATCCTTGATTCCCAGAATATGAGCACCAGATTGCTCTAGTTCTTTTGCTAGGTCTTTATAATATTTCAAATCATACTTTGTTCGTGTTGGATCACTAATATCACCTGTATAACAAATGGCCGCTTCAGCTATTTTTCCGTTGTTACGAACAGAATCAATCGCTAGTGTCATCCCATTCACCCAGTTGAGACTGTCAAAGATACGGAATACATCGATTCCAGACTGAGCTGATTCTTTCACAAACTCACGGATCAGATTATCAGGGTAGTTTTTATATCCAACTGCGTTTGAGGCACGGAGTAGCATTTGGAATAAAATATTTGGAGCTTGCTTTCTTAATGTTTCAAGGCGCTCCCAAGGATCCTCATTTAAGAAACGGTAAGCTACATCAAATGTTGCTCCCCCCCACATCTCTAGTGAGAATAACTCTGGTAATAATCTTGCGGTTGGATCTGCAATTTGTTTAATATCATTCGTTCTAATTCTTGTTGCCAGTAGTGATTGGTGAGCATCACGGAATGTTGTATCCGTAAAAAGAACTTGTTTTTGTTCCTTTACCCAATTCACTACCCCTTCTGGACCATGTTCATCTAAAATTTGTTTTGTTCCAGATGGAACCGGTTCATCATGTCTTACTTTTGGTAAGAATGGTTTATCAAATACTGGCTTTCTTTTCTTTTCAACACCAGGGAAACCGTTGATTGTTACTGTTCCAATATAGGAAAGCATCTTTGTACCACGGTCCTTTGGTTTAGGAAAAATAAACAACTCAGGTGATGAATCAATAAAAGAAGTATCATATTCACCAGATAAGAACTTGTCGTGTTTTACAACGTTTTCCAGGAACGGAATGTTTGTTTTAATTCCGCGGATTCTGAATTCCTTCAAGTTTCTGACCATTTTTGATGCAGCATGTTCAAAGGTTAATGCTTGTGTAGATAGTTTCACTAATAATGAATCATAATATGGTGTTATCACTGCGCCTTGGAATCCGTTTCCTGCGTCTAGACGAACACCAAATCCGCCACCACTTCGATATGCGCTAATTCTACCTGTATCTGGCATGAAATTATTTAATGGATCCTCTGTTGTTACACGGGATTGAATGGCATACCCATGTGTTTTAATATCTTCCTGTGCTGGGATACCGATTTCATTACTGTGTAATGAATGACCCTCAGCAACCTGGATTTGTGTTTGAACGATATCTATACCTGTAATCATTTCTGTGATCGTATGTTCAACCTGTACACGTGGGTTTACTTCGATAAAGTAGAATTCATCATTGGCTACGAGGAATTCAACAGTTCCGGCATTCACATACTGTACATTCTTCATTAATTTTACCGCAGCATCACAAATATCTTGACGTAATTGTTCAGATAAAGAAACACTTGGTGCTACTTCGACCACTTTTTGATGACGTCGTTGAACAGAGCAATCACGCTCATAGAGATGAACGATATTTCCATGACTATCACCAATAATTTGGACTTCAATATGTTTTGGATTTTCAATTAGCTTTTCAATATATACTTCATCACTACCAAATGCAGCCTTAGCTTCTGATTTAGCACGTTCGTACGATTCTTTAATCCCCGCCTTATTACGAACAATACGCATTCCGCGTCCACCACCACCAAGTGATGCTTTGATGATTACAGGATACCCGTATTCTTCGCCAAAACGCACTGCCTCTTCTAAGCTTTTTAGTGGCCCATCACTACCAGGAATAACTGGGATACCTGCTTTTTCTGCTTGGTGTCTTGCTTTTACCTTGTCACCAAACATATCAAGATGTCCAGTATTAGGACCGATGAAAATAATATTCTCTTCTTCACATCTTCTAGCAAAATCAATATTCTCAGATAAAAATCCATAACCTGGATGAATGGCATCTACGTCATTTTCTTTTGCAATCTCAATAATTCCTTCAATATCCAAATAGGCATCTATTGGTTTTTTTCCTTCACCAACTAAATAAGCCTCATCTGCTTTATAACGATGATAAGAGCCTGCATCTTCCTTGGAATAGACAGCAACTGTACGAATATTTAATTCCGTACATGCCCTAAAAACACGTATCGCGATTTCACCACGATTGGCAACTAGTACCTTCTTGATGCGCTTGTCCATATAAATCCTCCTTCTAAAAAATCATATAATTTAAAAAGTATAATACATTTTATCATCAACATATAGATATTTTTATCTATAAGAGACATAGTTTTTTTGAAAAGAACGAGCCGGTTGGCTTTGCGGTTGTTTTTCTTTTGTGAGATACATAGATTGGTAATTTGTAAACATTGAAACATTTATTAGAATTCCCATAGAGGCCATTAATAACAATAGAGATGAACCTCCATAGCTAATAAATGGCAAGGTAACCCCAGTGATTGGAATTAACCCCGTTAATCCTCCTAGATTAATAAAAGTTTGAATGGCGATCATGGAGGAAATACCAATCGCTAGCAAACTTCCAAAAGGGTCTGTACATTTTCTTGCAATTTGGAATCCTCGTAAAACAATATATGCTAACAATAATAATACAAATAAGACTCCAAATAAACCTAATTCTTCAGCAATTATTGCCATAATGAAATCTGTATGGGCTTCTGGAAGGTAATTAAACTTTTGAATACTTTGTCCTAAACCTAGACCTTTCCATCCACCAGCACCTAAAGCTATATAGGAGTTTACTAATTGGTAGCCATTCTTTTCATCTTCAAAAGGATTCATAAATCCTAAAAAACGCCCCATACGTCCCTCAGATAGGATCCCACCTGATAAGATGTATAGTAACGGTGATAAAAGTACCGCTGTAACAAAGCCCAGAAAGATAAGTTTACCGAGGCTTTTAATCCCCATACCTGAACATAAAATAATGGTCAATGCAATTAACCCAATAATAAAGGCTGTTCCAAAATCAGGTTGTATCGCTACTGTCATACATATAAAAAGGGTAAAAATGATAGGTGGCATAACTGCTATTCCAAATTGGTTAATATACGCCTGTTTCTTCGAATAAACGGCAGCAAGATAGATGATAACACTAAGTTTAGTAAACTCAGAAGGCTGAATTCCCCTTGCCCCTACCATAATCCAACTTTGAGCGTTATTTGCTGTATGACCTACAACAAATACTAATAAAAGCATTGCGACTGAACCTAGAACAATAGTGAGAAGAATTTTTTTAGATGCATATATTTTATAAGGTAAGATCATGGTAACAAAAAATGCAGCTGTACCAGCGAGTAAAGCCACTTTCTGTCTATCAAAGAAGAAGGATGGGTTTTCTCCAAACTTTGGGGCTGAGGCAATGACCATGCTTGCACTATAGACCATGACGAGTCCAAAGGAACATAAAAGAAACACAGCAACTACTAGGGTATAATCATATGATTTTAAAATTTTCTTAAGCATTGGCATCTTCCTCTAAATACAGGATATAATTATTTATTGTACTATATTTTTTCGGTTTATATCGTAAAAATCCTGCATTTTTCTTCTAATCTTACACCAATTAAGGTGTTTAGTATTATCTACAACGTGAAAACCTTTTTTATAAAATTACTGTAAAAAAGAAATGCTGTAAACCCTTCTTATAAAAAAACTCAAATTATCCATTAGAACGGATAATTTGAGTTGATTTATCTATAGGTTACCTATTTTCGAGTTGAAGCTTCATGAAGAACGGATAATTCACGCTCAAGTTTTGAGATGAGCTCTTTTCCTTCAAGCCCCTCTATTAATCCTAATCGTACTGCAAAATCTATTTCCCTGGATAATCCGAACATTTGCGTATCAAGTACTTCTTCATAAAGTGGACATTGAGGCATGGTTAAATTATCCATTTGAACTTTAATAAGTTTTAATATTTTTTCAGCATCTGCTTGTAGTAAAGACAATGCTTTTTCACGATGATTGATCGAAATCTCTGAAGTCAATTTATAACCCCTCCGTTCAGAAGCGATACCTAATCCTATCTATAAATATTAACCTGTATACAATAAAATTGCAAGAATAAATAGATAAGACTATTATTCTTTAAAATCGATTTCATTAACAAATAGCGTTAATTCAGACAATTAATGAGCTTATACTTCCTATTACGTTTCAAAAGCACTATAATATGAATGAAAGGATTGATGCATCGATGAACTCAATTATTTTAATTGAAGGAAAGACAAAGTATAAAATTACACTTGACCCAAGTGTGTGGATTTTTGATGATCGTAGAGTGGATTTACTTACATATTTCGAGTCTGATCAAATCGTCGAGCAAGATTTAAGCGAATACACAAAATCAGTTTCCAAGCATTGGGATCGAGAAATTACGGAAGGTGCGATTTACCCTCCTACTTTAAAAACAGAGAAAAAGTTTTTAAAGGAAAAAGTATTAACTGGTACATTTGGGATCCCTTTTACGGATTTTATTAAAAATGCAGAACCCTTTGAAGATGCTACTACATTAAAAATCGTACAAAATGATCAAGAAACAATTGTTCCACTTAGCGAAGCATATAATGCTGTTCTTGGCTTTTCAAAAGAAGGTAAGCCTTTACGTGAAGACGGACCTGTCCATTTTTATTTTGGAGATGGATCAAATCGTGAAAACCCAATAAAGAATATTACAAGTTTTATCATTGAATAACATGGGAATAGAGCCTGTCACTAACCCTCTTAACGGATAGTGACAGGCTTTATTATCTTTAATGATGGCTCTTTTTAAAAGATAGTTGTTATTAACTTATAGTTTTTTTGAAACTAGGGGTGATTTCTGCTTCTGGCACTCGCTTTTCGCGGGCGATCTGCAAGCCTCCTCTGGCCTACACGATGTAGGTCACGAAGCCGTTGCTCCAGGACGTGGCGCTCTTAGGCTTCGATCATTAATACCTCACTGCGGGGTCTCGCTTGGCTCGCTATTCCCGCAGGACGTTGAATAGGCTTCCTTGAAACTACATCGCACGAAGAAAATGCCTGCATTTTCGAGGATCTCGTGCCATACGCTCCAATACTTGAAGTAACACCAAAAGTTTTATTAAATAATACTTATTAATCTCTATAATAATAACAACAATGTTTAAGGAAACGGCCTTAAAGAATATCCGCAGCTAATTGCGCTAGACCAGACCGTTCTCCTTTTACTAATCGAATATGGCCAGCAATCTTTTGATCCTTAAATTTCTCTACCACATATGTTAACCCATTATTGTATTCATCTAAATATGGATGGTCGATTTGTTCGGTATCTCCCATAAACACGATTTTACTCTTATCTCCCACTCTCGTGAGTATCGTCTTAACCTCATGCTTGGTTAAATTTTGCGCCTCATCAATAATGATAAATTGCTCTGGAATGCTTCTCCCTCTGATATAGGTAAGAGCCTCAACCTCAATTGAGCCCATTCCGGCTAAAATAGCATCCAATTCACCAGGCTTTTTCGTATTAAATAAATATTCTAGATTATCAAAGATTGGTTGCATCCACGGCCTTAGTTTTTCCTGTTTTTCTCCAGGTAAGAATCCAATATCTTTTCCTACAGGGACTATAGGGCGCGCGACTAGTAGCTTTTTATACTGCCCTAAATCCTCTGTCTGCATGAGTCCAGCCGCAAGGGCTAATAATGTTTTTCCAGTCCCAGCCTTCCCTATTAGCGTCACCAATGGTATATCCTCTCTTAATAACAACTCAAACGCCATTGTTTGCTGCACATTTCTTGGTTTAATACCCCAAATATGATCCTGTTTAAAATGGAGCTTTTTTACCACTTTACCTGTCTTATCAACGATCCCAATAGCAGATGATGAACCACCTAATGCATCTTTTAAGAGGATAAATTGATTTGGATAAAATGGGTGATTGACTAACTCTGTTACGTGAAGTTCCCCTTTTTCATAAAAGAGATCAAGAAGGTTACGGTTTATATATATTTCGAGAAATCCGGAATATATATGGTCAACCTCAACCACACGATCGCTTAAAAAATCTTCCGATTGTAACCCTAATGCATCAGCCTTTACTCGAACTAATGCATCCTTACTTACTAAAATAACCTGTTTTCCATTTTCTTTTGATTGTTCTTCCAACGAGAGATTTTTGGCAACTGCTAAAATGCGGTTATCATTTGTTTTCTCAACAAAGATCTCTTGAAGTTCATGAAAGGATCTATGATTTAATTCAATCCGCAGGCTTCCACCTGTTTCAAGCAGTATTTTTTCGTGTAATTTCCCTGTTTGCCGTAAATTATCGATAAGCTTTGATACGTGCCTCGCATTTCTACCTATTTCATCCATATAACGTTTTTTTGAGTCAACCTCTTCTAACACTACTGCAGGTATAACTACCTCATTATCTTCAAATGAAAAAATTGCTCTAGGATCTTGCAGTAATACATTTGTGTCTAATACATAAATTTTCCCCAAAATCACGCCTCCTACTCAAGTGGGTTTCAATTTTTGTTTTAGGAGTGAAACAGGTAATCCTTTCGTACGAAAATTTTTTTATATTATATTAGCCAATCCTAATTTTTGTTCGTGTAAGGACGACCATTGATAAAAATATATGTCTGGATGCATAAAGATAGAAGAATAATTAAACAATAAAAAAAGAAAACATATAGAACGATGGGAGGCAAAACGGTGAGATATATTTATATCCTTCTGTTCTCGAGTATACTATTTTTGGTTTCTGGTTGTGGTGGAAATAATAATGCGGGTGAAAACGGAAAAGATGATCGGGTAAAGGTTCAAAATACAGTTGAAAACAATATCGACAGAAAAACAGGGCAAGAAATTGCAAGCCATCTTGTCGAACTTGCAAGTAGTGTCCCTAAGGTGAATGATGCCACAGCCGTTGTACTAGGAAAGTTTGCCGTCGTTGGCATTGATGTAGATTCAAAATTGGAACGTTCAAGGGTACAGACGATAAAATACTCGGTAGCTGAGAGCTTACAGCATGACCCTTACGGAGCAAACGCCATTGTAATTGCAGATGCTGATACTTATGAGCGCTTGAAGCAAATGAGGAAACAAATTGAAGATGGAAGACCTATTACGGGTATTTTAGATGAATTGGCACAAATTGTCGGGAGATTGGTACCAGATGTTCCGAGTGATTTAATCGATAATCAAAACACTGAACCAACGAAGACAAATGATAAGCAACTAAATCAAAAAGAACAACAAAAAATAGATAAAGAGCAGCAAGATCAATCAAACGATAAAATGGGTACTAAATAAGGTATGAAGCGCGTGGAAAACATTTTGTTTTTCTCGCGCTTTTTGTTGCGTTGCCATCCCGGGAGTACTCAGCGGCTGAAGGACTTCTTCACCCTGTTTGATCCCTCATTATTTCGTCACTTAAAAAGACAAACTTTGTCAGAAAAGTAAGTAATGTTGTATAATATAGAAAAGCTCTAGGCGCCCGCTTATCGGAGACAAGCATAAGTCGAGCGCTGACAGAAGGTCTCTTTTACCTACAGAAGCGATTGGCTTAGACCAGAGAACCGATGGCACATGGAGCTAGACATGAAAAAATAGATACTAGATAACACATGAGGGGTTTAAAAAATGAAGGTAAAATGTGTAATTTGTGATAAAATCGAGGACATTGAGGATGAATCCAGCCTCGCTAAACGACTAAGAAACCGCCCAATCCATACATATATGTGTCAAGATTGCCATGATCGAATTGAAACTAGAACAAAAGAAAGAATTGCAACTAATAAATTTAAATTGTATCGCAAAAAGAAAACCGATGACGATTGGTGGTAATAAGAAAAGCGCAAGCGCCTCGAACAGCCCCGACAAGCATAAGAAAGCCGGCGAGAAGGATGTATTTTATCCTTATTGACGGATTGACTAATGACCTCGAGGGGCTAGGGGCTAGGCGCTGGATCTAGACCCAAAACAAAAAGCCAAGCACCCACGCTCGGCTTTTTGTTTTATTCGTAATTCTGATATCTCTCTGGATGTTGACTGATTTGGTTGTGCATGACTTCGATTAACTCTGTCGGAAACCAAGCACTTTTCGCTTCCCCATCAATCGTATAGTTCACAAGATACATCACATCATCTTTTTGAATTTGGATGTCCTTCAACTTAAACTCATTTACCAAAATATCTTCAAATAGATCGAATGTTTCCTTGGCTGCCTTATCATCAGGTCTTGCTTCAGCTACAATTTTAATCGTTAACCAATTATAAATCGCATCCTGTAGGGATTTCATCAGATTACCTCCTTACGCTTCACGATTTTTCGTCTGGTGAAGACGTACTTTATAAATAAGTAATATAGCAGCGGTAATCGCTAATCCTTCCGCAATCGGTAAGAATGCACCTAAAAACGTTAAAATTGTACAGCCAAAGGCAAGACATGCATAAATGACAATATTTTTTAACAATGGCAGTTTTTTTGCAAACCCTAAACGAAACACGATAATCGTTAAGAGTAAAATGACAACATACAATATATTTGACCCGACATTAGGAGTTGTCGAACTATAGATTGTTTTTGCAATCGGCCACATGTGTTCATAGACATCCATAACTATTTATCCCCTCTTTCTGACACTTCCTATCATAAAAGTATCAGAAAGGGACAACGTTCACAACCCTATTGATTTACTTCAGCAAGTTTTTTTCGTTTTGCTGCTTTTTCACGTTCATTCTTATCAAGAACCTTTTTACGCAAACGGATGGATTCAGGAGTAACCTCACAGTACTCATCATCGTTTAAATATTCAAGTGATTCCTCTAATGACATAATGCGTGGCTTTTTCATCGTTGTTGTTTGGTCTTTATTGGCTGAACGCATGTTTGTCATTTGTTTAGCTTTCACGATATTAACCGTTAAGTCATTTTCACGGGTATGTTCACCCACGATCATTCCTTCATAAACCTCTGTACCAGGCTCAACAAAGATCGTACCACGGTCTTCAACACCAGTAATTCCGTATTGAGTTGCTTTACCAGTTTCCATCGAAACAAGCACACCTTGTCTTCGTCCACCTACTTGGCCTTGTGCCATTGGCTTGTAACTATCAAAGGTATGATTAATAATACCGAAACCTCTTGTTAACGTTAAAAATTCTGTTGTGTAACCGATAAGTCCACGTGCAGGAACCATGAAAATAAGTCGAACTTGACCATTCCCATTGTTAATCATGTCTAACATTTCGCCCTTACGTGCACCAATAGATTCCATAATGGAACCAGTGTGTTCCTCAGGTACATCGATTTGAACTCGTTCAACTGGTTCACAACGAACTCCATCAATTTCTTTTACAATAACCTCTGGCTTAGAAACCTGAAGTTCGTAGCCTTCACGACGCATATTCTCAATTAATATTGATAAATGAAGCTCACCACGTCCTGAAACAATCCATGCATCAGGAGAATCTGTATTATCCACGCGTAAACTTACATCGGTATGAAGTTGTTCACGAAGACGTTCTTCAATTTTACGTGATGTGATATATTTACCTTCGCGGCCAGCGAATGGGCTATTATTTACTAAAAATGTCATTTGTAAAGTCGGCTCATCGATATGAAGAATTGGTAAAGCATCCTGGTGTTCGATTGGACAAACTGTTTCACCAACATTGATATCTTCCATACCGGATACAGCAACAAGATCTCCCGCTTTTGCCTCTTGGACTTCAATTCGTTTTAATCCTGAGAAACCAAAGATTTTTGTAACACGGAATTGTTTTACACTACCATCTAATTTCATTAAAGCAACTTGCTGACCAACATGCATGGTTCCTCTGAATACTCGTCCGATTCCAATTCTTCCAACATAGTCGTTATAATCAAGTAACGCTACTTGGAATTGTAATGGTTCTTCACTATTATCAATTGGAGCAGGAATGTTCTCGATAATACACTGGAATAAAGATTCCATGTTTTCATCTTGTTGATGTGGGTCTGTACTTGCTGTTCCATTGATTGCTGATGCATATACAACCGGAAATTCTAATTGTTCCTCAGAAGCATCTAGTTCGATAAATAAGTCGATTACTTCGTCTACAACTTCTTCTGGTCTTGCAAAGTCACGGTCAATTTTGTTTACAACGACAATCGGAGTAAGATTTTGCTCCAATGCTTTTTTCAATACAAAGCGAGTTTGTGGCATACAGCCTTCATAAGCATCGACAACTAATAGTACTCCATCAACCATTTTCATAATACGTTCAACTTCTCCACCAAAGTCAGCATGTCCTGGAGTATCCATAATATTAATACGGGTATCCTTATAATTAATTGCTGTATTTTTGGCAAGAATGGTGATGCCACGTTCACGTTCAATATCATTTGAGTCCATTACACGTTCATCTACATGCTCATTTGAGCGGAATGTTCCTGATTGATGAAGCAGTGTATCTACAAGGGTTGTTTTACCATGGTCTACGTGTGCAATAATCGCTATATTTCGTAAGTCATTACGTGTTGTCACTATTTCACATCTCCTATTATCAAATTAAGGATTTTAATTTCTTTTTACATTTTTTTACTTCCGAAAAGAGTCGCAACTAAAATATTATATACCAAAGTATAGAAATAATATATATTTATCTGTAAAATAAATTATGGAAAGGGGCAAATTACTTTGAAAAACGTGAATATCCCAATGCTTCTCATTGCGATTGCAACAGCTGTTTGTATTATGCTAATTGGTGTATCAATAGCTGAAAAAAGTCTATTAGGTATTATTTTGTCTATTATTGCAGTAATTATTGTAACAGGTTTAGGATTTACGACAAAGAAAAAAATGCGTGAGAACGGCAGACTCTAATTCTGCCTTCTCACGCTTTTTTATTTCCTCTTTAAAAACTTTGTAAAAATCTCTTCATGTAAATTAGGTCTTGCAACAAAAATACTGTTTTCCTTTAAAAAATTTAATGGCTCCCCGTCAAGCGTAGTGATCACACCTCCAACTTCCTGTAAGAGAACAACACCTGCAGCAAAATCCCAAGGTGAAAGGCGCATGGTGATGTAAACATCAATTCGGCCGGTTACGAGATAGGCTAATTCCAGTGCAGCAGACCCATAAGAACGAGTTCCGCGAACAGCATTGACAATTGGAATTAAAATTTTCGGATCTATTCGTTTATTCTCAGTAACCCATGTAGCATTTATAGCAACAATGGCTCTTTCAAGAGGGACCTCCCCTAGTGGCTCAATTTTTGTAGAGTTAAGATAGGCACCCTGACCTTTACGCGCGTGATAAAGTTCATCATGTACGACATCGTATATCAGTCCAATTTGCCCTACTCCGTCTTCGTACACTGCAACAGAAATTGCAAAATTGCGTTGTTGATGAACGAAATTCATCGTGCCATCGATTGGATCAATAATCCATGTGATCCCCTTTAATGACTGAAGTTTGTCTCCAAAACCTTCCTCTCCAAGAATTTTGTGTGCTGGAAAGGTACTATGTATTTTTTCGATAAAAAACTGTTCAGTTTCTTTATCCATATTTGTAACTAGGTCATCAGGATTTGATTTTGTCTCAATCACAAGCTTGGCTTGAAACGAATCTCTTATTCGTTCCCCCGCTTCTCTTATCCAATGTTTGGCATAGTCTTCTATTTCATTCCAATTAATCATTGTAAGTACCTCACTTTTTTATCTCATCGGATAGTATACGCTAAGTATTATACTTTAAAAGCTTACTTCACTTTTTTACTGAAAAGCAAGCAATAAGGAAAGCAAACCAACTTTGGTTCGCCTAGAGAATGTTGACAAACGCTCGCATACTTCGTTGCTTGCCTCTCTCGTCCGCTCATGAAGGCAACTTCTATTACCGTCTTCGATCGACTGCGCGCCTTGTCTAGCAAGCGTTTTCAAGACAGTCTGGAAAAGTAATTTACATCTAGATACCTGTAAAAAAAGTGTAGACAAAGTCACAGTACTGACTTTGTCTACACTCGAAAGCGAACCAACTTTGGTTCGCCTTTGTGCCTTTATGCTTCAAGTTTAACTATTTCTTTGCTTAATTTTTGTAGCTTCTTTTTACATTCTGCTTTTTTCACTTCATCATTTTCAATCATCGCATCATAAAGGGTTGCCAATTCATAGTCTACTTCAAGACGTAACACTGCCAAGCGTTTCTCACCGTCTTTTCGCTTTAAATCATTTATCACTTGTTTCAATTTTCGCACCCCTTTCATTTATTTCAAACATTCACTTTCCCTTTTTAACTATTCCACTTGTTACAACTATCTTATGAAAAAATCGGAGCATTGTAACAAATATGTGCGTATACCTAGCAGCATACGTTATATTCAAAGCAGACTAGTACAGAAAATCTTATGTTTTTGGTAAAATGACTATAGGACTATCAATAGGAGGATACATAAATGACTTTTACAGGGTTTACAAACGAAGACTTTGATGTGTTTACAATAGATGGACTTGAAAATCGAATGAATGCATTAGTTTCACATGTTCGGCCTAAATTAGAGGATTTAGGGAATTATTTTGCACCTACCCTTTCAAGCCTGACAGGAGACGAAATGTTTGCTCATGTCGCAAAACATGCGAGAAGGACAATCAATCCACCTAAAGATACTTGGGTTGCTTTCGCAAATAATAAACGCGGATATAAAATGTTGCCTCATTTTCAAATCGGATTGTGGAATACCCATCTTTTTGTTTGGTTTGCGGTAATATATGAAGCACCAATTAAATCTGAGTTTGGAAAAATATTAATGGAGCATTCAAAACAAATTAGAGAAAGTGTCCCAAACCATTATTTATGGTCAGTCGATCACACAAAACCAGATACGAGTATTCATCATGAGTTAAACGATCAGGAACTTGAATCGATGTTCACACGACTTCAATCAGTCAAAAAGGCTGAAATTCTTTGTGGAATTAACATTTCTCGAGATAAAGTAGTTAACATGAATGGCGAAGAATTAATACAAACAATTGATGAAACTTTCAGAAAGTTACTTCCATTATATCAGCTAGCGCAAAAAAGTTCAAAGTAAGTTTTAAAACTGAAAGATTTTTCGACAAGCTAAAAGGATGTCCTATTTATCATAGAACATCCTTTTAATCTACATTTTGATGATTTCCTTATTTTCTTTTGCTTTTTGGATAACACGGTATGCAGAATAACCACTCGTTTCTTCGAATTCTCCGCAAACCTGTTTTTCCTCTAATTTGCTTGGCACAATTTCTTTAAACCGCTTATATGCCTGCATTAATCGATCCCTTGCAATTCCCTTTTCATAAGCTTTTTCAACACATTCAAAAAAGGAGATGACATCAACTACTTCATCTGTGCTCCAATCAAAGGAAATAGGATATTGATAATCCAATTCGTTCACCTCTATTTGCTCCACCTGTTTCGAATTTGCTCAGCCTCAGTGATCATCCTCTCAAATAGCTCAGCAACTGTTGGTTCGTCTTTTATAAGACCCATAACCTGACCTGCCCAAGCATAGCCACCATCCAACTTTCCATCATAAATATAGTTCATATTAGCTTGACCACTTATGTATTCCTTTAATCCTTCATATCCGCTGTTTGCTTCTTCTAACTGAAGAATCTTTGAGGTCCATTCATTCGAAATCGCTCGACCTGGTGCCCCAAGTGATCGTTTAATCACAACTGTATCATTTTCAGTTCCTTTTATCAATGCGTCTTTATAGCCTTGATGAGCATGTACACATTCTTTTGTGGCAATAAAACGTGTACCCATTTCGATTCCTTCAGCCCCTAAGCTTAATGCTGCCATTAATCCACGTGCATCACCTATGCCCCCGGATGCGATAACTGGAATGGAAACCGCATCGACCACCTGTGGAATAAGAACCATCGTTCCGATATCCTGTCTTCCTAGGTGACCTCCGCCCTCCTGACCAACCACCATCACAGCGTCTGCCCCTAGTTCCTCGGCTTTTTGAGCTTGCCTTCTAGCTGCAACAAGAACGAGTTTCTTTGTATTAACACCTTTTAATTGTTCAAAAATTGGAGCTGGGTTTCCCCCGGTCATTGTAATGACAGGTACTTCTTCCTCAATGGCAACTTCAAGCATGTCAGAAAATGGCCTTCCATGTTGTCCAATTGCATAGTTAACCCCGAACGGCTTTTTTGTTAATTCTTTTACTTTTTTAATTTCATTACGTAGTTCTTCTGGTGAATGAAGTGACATTGCTGTAATTTGACCAAGTCCTCCTGCATTCGAAACAGCTGCTGCAAGCTCAGAATAAGCTAAATAAGCAAGTCCTCCCTGAATGATTGGATATTTTATTCCTAATAAAGTTGATACTCTTGTTTCCCAATTCATTAAACTCCCACCTTTCAAATAAATCATTTCGAGACGATAACCAAAAACTCCTCTTTTTTATTCTGGTTCTTGAATATCCAGTAAAGTTTAACAACCCCTAAAAATGTTTAATAATCCTCTACCTGTGACACTTTAAAAGAGAGAAATATTTTTATATGCAAACGGTAAAAGAAGTGCTATAATTCTCTTGTTTTATGCAAAAAAGACATTTTAAAACGAGTAAAATTATATAAATAAAGAGGTGTGGTTATCAATTGTCACAAAATGAAACACCATTATTTACTGGTCTTGTTGAACATGCAAAAAAGAATCCAACCCAATTCCACATACCTGGACATAAAAAAGGAGCTGGAATTGACCCTGAATTTCGAAACTTTATCGGTGATAATGCCTTATCCATCGATTTAATCAATATTGGACCTTTAGATGACCTTCATCAGCCTAAAGGTATCATTAAGCAGGCTCAAGACCTTGCTGCTGAAGCCTTTAGCGCAGATCATACATTTTTTTCTGTTCAAGGCACTAGTGGAGCAATCATGACAATGGTCATGGCCGTCTGTGGCCCTGGAGATAAAATCATTGTACCAAGAAACGTCCATAAATCGGTTATGTCAGCCATTGTTTTTTCCGGTGCAGTTCCTATTTTCATCCATCCCGAAATTGACAACAAATTAGGAATTTCTCATGGAATCACAACTGACTCTGTTGAAAAAGCACTTGAACAGCATCCAGATGCAAAAGGTTTGCTCGTGATTAATCCAACATATTTTGGGATAGCTGCAGACTTAAAAAGAATTGTAGATATCGCTCATTCCTATGATGTTCCGGTTCTCGTTGACGAAGCACACGGTGTTCATATTCACTTTCACGAAGGGCTTCCCCTATCAGCCATGCAAGCTGGTGCTGATATGGCAGCAACGAGCGTCCATAAACTTGGTGGGTCTATGACACAAAGCTCTATTTTAAATGTAAAAGAAGGTTTAGTCTCTTCTAACAGAGTACAATCGATTTTAAGTATGCTTACAACAACGTCTACCTCCTATTTATTATTGGCATCCTTGGATGTCGCTAGGAAGCGTTTAGTAACAGAAGGTCATGACCTTATTGAAAAAACGATACTCTTGGCCAATTATATTCGAGACAAAATCAACGAAATCGAAAAACTATATTGTGTAGGACGAGAAATTTTAGGCTCAAAAGCAACATTTGATTTTGATCCAACAAAATTAATCATTTCTGTAAAAGACCTTGGCATTACAGGATCAGATGCGGAAGTTTGGCTACGTGAAAAATATAATATAGAAGTGGAGATGTCCGACCTCTATAACATCCTATGTATTATAACACCAGGTGATTCCCAAAAAGAGGCCGATCTACTGATTGAGGCACTTGCTAATCTTTCCGATGAAGTATCTCACTTTTCCGAATCAAGAATCGTTCCAGAAGTATTACTTCCAGACATTCCAGTTCTCGCTTTATCGCCAAGGGATGCTTTTTACTCTGAAACAGAAGTGGTACCATTTGAAGAATCTGCAGGACGTGTAATCGCAGAATTCGTGATGGTTTATCCACCAGGTATTCCCATTTTTATCCCTGGAGAAATTATTACTGAGGAGAACTTAACTTATATTCAAACCAATATCGAAGCTGGCCTACCTGTCCAAGGACCTGAGGATTATGAATTAAAATTCCTCCGTGTCATTAAAGAACACCGAGCGATTCGATAAAATAAAGAAAAGCATAAGGCGCCCGCCTTTAATAAACAAGTGCTGACAGAAGGCGTTTATTGCCTTCCGAAGCGATTGTCTTAGACCAGAGAGCCGATGGTGCCTGAGATAGACATCGAAAACTAGGTAATAAAATTTTATACTTTCTTATCATTCAAAAAAAGAAAGCATGCAAATTCTGCATGCTTTTTTCATATGTTTTTAATAAAGATTAATTCTCTTCGTGATTACAATCGCAGTGGTCGCATGTTGAATAAAGTGTTGTAACCTTCTCGTATTCAAAGTGCTCGATTGTCTCGCTGCAAGTTTGACAGATGATTGTACCCATTATTCAAAGCCCCTTTCGAAAAGTAGTTTTTTCTTCATTGAAAACGTTTTATGATATGTTATTTATATAATAGTATGTCACATTTAATTAGTCAATGGTTAATTGTATAACATTATTATTTTTTTATTTGTTTTTATGATTCATATTAAAAATGTATACATTTATCACAAACAATATGAAGTTGTAAGTCTTATCTGTTAAATGCTAGAATAGAAGTGAATTCACATAGAAAAAGAGACAATAACCGAATACTTTCTGGAGTAGGAGTGAACAGTTTGGAAAACGCATACATAAAGCTTGTCCCTAATTCAAACGTACAACAAATCTCACTTGATGATGTGAAAGACCTCTTTAGCTATTACACAGAAATCACAGGTAAAACTGGCAAACAGCTCAATTGGGAATACGATAACGCTGCATTCCCTTACCAAATAAAAGAAATCAATCACGAAAAACATTGGTTTTACTTAAAATCAGATCATCAAAAATACAAGGCAATCATAGTCGGTGTGGGTCAAGAAAAAATTGTAGACGAAAATGGTGAGAATACAGATCAAAGCTATATCCAAGTCACCCTTCCTGAAATTTCAACTGCAGGTGACAAAGGAAAAGCAAACGAATTTTGTAAGTTTTTAGCTAAAAAACTTGAAGGTGAATTACACCTATTCAATGGACGGGTTATGTATTTTTACAAACGAAAATAGGAAAATAAAAATAGACCATATCCTACAGATGTGGTCTATTTTTTACGTGAGGAACCAAAACACTTTTTCAAACGAGAAAAAGCAAAAAAATGAGATTGCTGTTATCAGTAAGGATCCTTTTCGCGTTAAACCGATTTTAGTAGCGATTACGAAGGCGATATAACAAAAAATAATCAATAATACACCTCTAGCAAGCAGGCTATCAGATCCTGACAACCATGTCACCAATGAAAAAGTACTCCAAATTAAAACCTGGATCAACCCAATTACATATACCCTCATTAGAAAACTCTCCTTTTATTTACAATAAAAGAACATAAACTAAGAAAGCAGCTTCTCAAATTGCTACGTCTTTTCCCAAAATGGTGTGAGAACAAGCTTGTCTTCTATAAATTTCTGTTTACTATATTAATTAATATGCACAGATAGATGGTAGTATTTTTCATTTTTGTAACAAATCGATTACATCGGAAAGAATTTTTAGAATACATGATAAAATGAATTGGAATGAAAAAATAGGTGTTTTGTATTACTTTTATTAGCTGTAAAGACCTATCCATTTGACTATTTTATGGAAGAGTGATTATTAAAATGAAAGCCTATACTCTAATCATACTTTCTTTTTTTATACTTTCCTCGTGTTCTTCGTACAAGGCACAGCCGCCAATACCGAAAACCGATGAAAAACAAATTATCTTTTTTTCGGATGAGGATAATCTGCGTAATGAAAGCAGCTACTATGATGCTCTACTGGAACTTAAGAATAAATACCCAACAGAAATCGCAAACATGAAAGTTGTTTCTTCTGAAGATAATAGACTTTATACGAAGTATCAGATTGAAACATATCCATCTTTATTAATTGTTCAACAAGATAAAGTCCTTCAAAAAATTGAAGGTAATGTAGACAAAGACGAAATAATCACTCCTCTAGAAAACGTATTATCTTCTTCGGCAAGTTCAAAATAAGAATGAATAGCAGCCTGAAACTAGATTTAGGTAGCAAAAAAATCGCCCCAAAAAGGGGCGATTTTTTTATAATCATTATTTTACAATATGAATTGGAGTACCTAGAGCAACTTCTGCTGCTTCCATTGTAATTTCACCAAGAGTTGGATGAGCATGAATAGTCATAGCGATATCTTCAGCTGTCATTCCAGCTTCAACAGCTAGACCTAATTCAGAAATAATATCTGACGCACTTTCACCAGCTACTTGTGCACCGATTAGAAGTCCATCTTCTTTACGAGTAATGAGCTTCACAAAACCATCGGTTGCTTCAAGAGCAAGTGCGCGACCGTTTGCTGCATAAGGGAACTTAGCTGCCACGATTTCAATTCCTTCTTCTTTAGCTTGCTGCTCAGTGTAACCAACAGTAGCAAGTTCTGGTTCAGAGAACACAACTGCAGGAATTCCTAAGTAGTCAATTTCAGATGGGTGACCAGCGATTGCTTCCGCAGCAATTTTACCTTCATATGATGCTTTGTGTGCTAATTGAGGTCCTGGAACAATATCACCGATTGCGTAGATATTGCTTACGCTTGTACGGCATTGTTTATCAATCTCAATTACGCCTCTTTCATTCATTTTAACACCAGCAAGCTCTAAACCAAGCTCATCAGTATTAGGACGACGTCCAACCATTACGAATACATAATCTGCATCGATTGATTGTTCTTCACCTTTTGTTTCATATTTCACTGTTACGCCATTTTCAGTTTCTTCTACACCTTTAGCTAACGCTTTTGTGATGATTTCTGCACCTTTTTTCTTTAGGTTCTTCTTCACAAGTGTAGTCATTTGCTTTTCAAAACCAAGAAGGATGTCATCTGCTCCTTCTAAGATTGTTACTTGTGATCCAAAGTTTGCATAAGCGCCACCAAGCTCAATACCGATAACACCGCCACCGATAATAACGATTTTTTCTGGTACTTCTTTAAGCCCTAATGCACCTGTTGAATCAAGTACACGTTTTGAATATTTAAAAGATGGTATCTCGATTGGACGAGATCCAGTAGCAATGATTGCGTTTTTGAAATTGTAAGTTTGTGCAGAGTTTTCACTCATTACACGTAAAGAGTTTCCATCAACGAAATATGCTTCGCCTTGAACAACATCAACTTTGTTACCTTTAAGTAGTCCTGAAACTCCACCAGTTAATTTCTTAACAACACCATCTTTAAATGCTTGAACTTTTGAAAAGTCAAGTGTAACATTTTCAGCTTTGATTCCCATTGAATCAGAATGTTTAGCTGTTTCAAAACGGTGCCCTGCAGAGATTAATGCCTTAGATGGGATACATCCAACGTTAAGACATACACCACCAACAGTGCCTTTTTCTACAATGGTAACTTTTTGTCCTAGTTGGGCTGCTCGTATAGCTGCAACATACCCACCAGGTCCAGCACCAATGACTATTGTGTCTGTTTCAATCGGGAAATCTCCTACTACCATGTTGAATTACGCCTCCATTAATAATAATTGTGGATCATTTAACAAACGTTTGATTTGGTTGAGTGCGTTTTGTGCAGTAGCACCATCAATCATACGGTGGTCAAAGCTTAATGATAAAGCAAGAACTGGAGCTACAACAATTTCACCATTTTTAACAACCGGCTTCTCAGCAATTCGTCCTACTCCTAAGATCGCAACCTCAGGGTGATTAATAACTGGAGTAAACCATTGTCCACCAGCTGAACCAATATTACTAATAGTACATGAAGCACCCTTCATTTCATCTGGAGCAAGCTTACCATCACGAGCTTTACCTGCTAATTCATTAATTTCATTTGAGATACTGAAGATAGATTTACGATCCGCATCTTTTACAACCGGAACAAGTAGACCTTTTTCTGTATCTGCAGCAATACCAATATTGTAGTAGTGCTTATGAATAATTTCGTTAGTAGCATCATCAAGTGATGTATTTAACGCAGGGAAATCACGTAGCGCTGCTGTTAATGCTTTAACGATATATGGTAGGTATGTTAATTTAATACCTTTTTCAGCTGCGACAGCTTTGAATTTCTTACGGTGTGCAACCAACTCTGTTACATCTACTTCGTCCATTAAAGTAACGTGTGGAGCAGTATGTTTTGAGTTAACCATAGCCTTAGCAATTGCCTTACGGATTCCACTCATCTTTTCACGAGTCTCTGGATATGTGCCCGCAGGAATTGGTTGTTTTGCAGGAGCTTTTTCTGCTTCTTGAGTAGCTGCAGCTGGAGCTTCGGTCGCTGGTGTTTCTGTAGCAACTGGTGCACCGCCAGAAATAAACGCATCAATATCCGACTTCATTATTCTACCATTATCACCGCTTCCTGCAACCTTTTTGATATCCACGCCTTTTTCACGTGCATATTTACGAACAGAAGGCATTGCGATAATACGACGGTTTTCATCAACATCTGCTGCAGGTGCAGTTGCTTCTGATGTAGTCGCTGCTGGTTGTTCAGCTTGAGCTTCTTCTTTAGGAGCTTCCTCAGTTTCATCACCTTTAAATTGAAGGTCCTCATATCCAGGAGCATCAAATTTAATTAGTGTATCTCCTACAATTGCAACAGTACCTTCTTCTACAAGTACTTCTAGTACTTTACCTTTAACAGGAGAAGGAATTTCTACTACTGCTTTATCATTTTGGACCTCACAAAGAACATCGTCCTCATTTACTTCATCGCCTGGTTTTACAAACCATTTTACGATTTCACCTTCATGGATACCTTCACCGATATCTGGCAACTTAAATTCAAATGCCACGGTTTTCGCCTCCTAAAATAATTAGTTTCATGATTCTCACCTCTATAAAAGATGTGAGATTTTCGCTGAATAAAGTTAAATATGCCCTGGTGTACGGCTCTACATATGATGTAATCAATCTTATCCTGTACACCAAAGGCTGTTCTTAGGTAATAAGGAAATATTATTCCTCTGTATAATTAGAAGTTCAATACTTTCTTAGCTGTTTCCAATACATCCTTGAAGTTTGGTAACCAAACTGACTCTGCTTGTGAGAATGGATATACAGTATCAGGTGCAGCTACACGTAATACTGGTGCTTCTAAGCTTAAAATTGCACGATCATTGATTTCAGCTACTACGTTTGCTGCAATACCAGCTTGCTTTTGAGCCTCTTGAACAACAATTGCGCGTCCTGTTTTTTCAACAGAAGCAATGATTGTAGGAATATCTAATGGGCTAACAGTACGTAGGTCAATAACCTCAGCAGAAATGCCCTCTTTTTCCAATTCAGTTGCAGCTTTTAAGCATTCATGTACCATTGCACCATAAGAAATCATAGTAAGGTCAGTACCTTCACGCTTCACTTCAGCTTTTCCAAGCTCAATTGTGTATTCTTCCTCAGGAACTTCCTGGCGGAATGAACGATAAAGCTTCATGTGCTCTAGGAATACAACAGGGTCATTATCACGAATAGCTGCAATTAGTAGTCCTTTTGCATCGTATGGTGTAGATGGAATAACAACCTTCACACCAGGCTGTTGAGCAATTAGACCTTCTAAGCTATCTGCGTGAAGTTCTGGAGTATGTACCCCACCACCAAATGGTGAACGAATCGTTACTGGAGCAGTGTAGCGACCACCTGAACGATAACGCATACGAGCTAATTGACCACTAATGGAATCCATTACTTCGTATACAAATCCGAAGAATTGGATTTCTGGTACTGGACGGTAGCCCTGTAAGCTTAAACCAACTGCAAGCCCACCAATACCTGATTCAGCAAGTGGTGTATCAAATACACGATCTTCACCGAATTCAGCTTGTAGGCCTTCAGTAGCACGGAACACGCCGCCGTTAACTCCAACGTCTTCACCGAAAACTAAGACATCTGGGTTATTTTTTAATTCTGTGCGTAACGCATCAGTGATTGCTTGAATCATTGTCATTTGCGCCATGGCTTACTTCGACTCCTTCGCTTTATAGATTTCCATTTGCTCCTCTAAATTTTGAGGAAGCACTTCGAACATATGTGAAATAAGGTCAGTAACCTTTTGCTTTGGTGTTTCGTCAGCTTTTTTGATTGCGTTCTTGATGTCTTCTTTTGCTTCTTCAATCACTTGGTTTTCAATTTCTTCGTTCCAAATTCCTTTACCTTCAAGATACTTACGGAAACGAACGAGTGGATCTTTCTTTTCCCATTCATTGTCAAGCTCTGAAGTACGATATCTAGTTGGGTCATCCCCAGCCATTGTATGTGGACCATAACGATAAGTCATAGTCTCAATTAATGTTGGACCATCGCCATTAACTGCGCGCTCACGAGCTTCTTTAACAGCTACATAAACAGCAAGTGGATCCATTCCATCAACTTGAATTCCAGGAATACCAGCTGCTACAGCTTTTTGAGCTAGTGTATGAGCTGCAGATTGTTTTTCTACTGGAGTAGAAATGGCAAAACGGTTATTTTGAACAATAAATACTGCAGGTGCTTTGAACGCTCCTGCAAAGTTGATTCCTTCATAGAAATCACCTTGTGAAGTACCACCGTCACCAGTATAAGTAATAGCAATTGATTTCTTGCCGCGTTTTTTCATACCTAAAGCCACACCAGCACACTGTATGTATTGTGCCCCAATGATGATTTGTGGAGAAATTACATTAACTCCTTCAGGCATTTGGTTCCCATGGAAATGTCCACGTGAGAATAAGAATGCTTGGTATAATGGTAATCCATGCCAAACAATTTGAGGTACATCACGGTAACCTGGTAATATGAAATCTTCTTTTTCTAAAGCAAATTGAGATGCAAGTTGAGATGCTTCTTGACCAGCAGTAGGTGCATAGAAACCTAAGCGCCCTTGACGGTTTAATGAAATAGAACGTTGATCAAGGATTCGTGTATAGACCATTCTTCTCATTAATTCTTTTAATTGATCATCACTTAAATCAGGAACAGCAGCTTTATTTACCACTTCTCCTTCTTCATTTAAGATCTGAAACATAGGAAAGTTTTCAGCAACCTTATCCAGTTGCCCTTGTAAATCAAAGACATTTGCTTTTACAGCCATCTTCTTCTCGCTTCCTTTCTTACCCTATTTTCTTATTCGAATGCGCCCTCGTGATTTTCACCAAGGTGCTTCAACTTTATTATGGCGAAATAGCCATTTATAAAGTTTGGAATGATACAAAACATACAGCATTAGGTTACCCAAAAATATATCTTTTCAAAGACATTTTTTGTCCCTGTGGACATGGTCTTTAGTTGTAATGACTTTCAGTAATGCTCGAAAAGCATATTCTGTTTCCTAAATGAAGCTGTATTAATTATTTTGGTAAAGCAATTAATACAACTGCTCTCTATCCATTTCCAAGTTTACAACAATGAAAGTGAGTCGTCAAATTGTTTGTTTACTGTTTTATTTCTTGTCCACAAAAAGTTTTGCCTTGGAATTCTTATCCATTTTCAAAAACTGTACCAGTACACATTTATCGTCTGTATCATAAAAAATGAAAAATATTAAGATGTTTTCAACTCAAAAACCTTAAAAACAACAATAGAAAAGGACTACCAGCATTGGTAGCCCTTTCATCATGTGTATTATTCTTCCTCTTTAAAAACAACCTCTAGTCCTGCTTTTTTATAAAATGAAACCTTTGCATTGTTGTACTGGTCAGTAAGTTTATTAAACGACTCGTTTGCCGCAACCACTTTTTCATAGGTCTCATTAATGAGATTGATTTGTTGTTCCAGTTCTTCTAATGTTAATTCTTCATTTTGAAACATCTCATATAACTTTTTATCATATCCAATAGCTTCAGTATAAGAAGTATATAATTCCTCATAGCTTTCATAACGCTGATTCATCACCGAAACTAAAGCATCTGCTTCTTCCTTTACACTTTCTTCTTTTATCTCAGAAACAAAGGAATCAATTTTTTGAAACTCCTTTTTAGAATCTTTGATACTTTCATGTTCATTGTTAATTCTTGTTTCACGTTCAGACACAATATCTAGGGCTTCTTTAGATAATGTAACGATTTGATCAAATTCTTTCATTCCCAATGTTAAAATTTCATCGTAAAGTTCTTTTTCTCTTTTCTCCAATTCGACTAATGGGTCTTGTTGTTCTTCAAAGTCCTTTTCAACAGCAACAACTTTTTCTAAGGTCTCATAAATTTGTTCTTCAGGTGATGGTCCATTCATGCATCCCATTAAGAGAAAAATCATACAAAGTAAAACAAATGACAGTTTAAACGTTTTATTTTTCACGATCTGTTCCCCCTTAGCTACTTACAATATACTATATAATAATATGTTTTCATAACATAAATTTTGGGTTTAGGATTTATTTTATTATATTTAGTTGTCCTAAGTTTAGAACAAGGTTGTCCTCTTCTTTTTGTATTTCAAAAACATGAGACCTTTGTTAAACTAAAACTACAAAAAGCATCAAGAGCAGGAAGTGATAACATTGATTACAATGGAAAATATAATCCGCGAAGGGCACCCAACATTGCGTCAAATGGCAAAAGAAGTTGCTTTACCTCCATCGCCTGAAGACCGAAAAATCTTGGAAGAGCTCCTTGAGTATGTAAAAAACAGTCAAGACCCAGAAATAGCCGAAAAATATGGATTAAGACCTGGAATTGGGCTTGCTGCACCACAGATTAATGTATCAAAGCGTATGATTGCAGTTCATTTAATAGAAGATGATGTGCTTTATAGCTTTGCTTTGTTCAATCCTAAGATTATCAGTCATTCTGTTAAAAAGAGCTATCTAACAGCAGGTGAGGGTTGTTTATCTGTTGACCGCGCTGTACCAGGCTATGTTCCTCGTTATGCAAAAATCAAGGTCAAAGGAACTAATTTAGATGGCGAAGAAATCATTGTAGATCTTAAAGGTCTTCCAGCGATTTGTTTTCAGCATGAGATTGATCATTTAAATGGGGTAATGTTTTATGATCATATTAATATGGAGAATCCTTTTACAGAGCCAGAAAACGCCATTCCAATTGAACGTTAAAATTGAAAGTATCGATGTGCACAGCATGTCGATGCTTTTTTTGTTGTTTCCAGTATTTTTCCATGATAAACATCCTTTTTTTCCACATACTAAGGACAAACTTAAAACCATCGCATCGTTTTTGAAATGTTTAAAGTCAGTGAAAAAAGGAGATGATAGTCATGCTAAAAAAGTTACGGGAGAAATTAATAAAACAATGGCAGGATTTATTGAAAAGGAAGTCGATTGCGTAATTCATTAAAGTCATTAAAGAGAAAGACGATAGGGTCCTTCGTGTTTCGGAGGGCTCGTTATGTACTACAATTAATATTAATGGTATAATACATTTTTAGGTGTACGGTGGATTAATCTTCATTTCCCAATTCGTTTTATCCGAAAATTTATAGTCTTTCCCCTTAGACTACCCCCTCTTTTTACCTATTAGGTATACATTTGATAATAAATATTTAGGAAAAGTAAGAAAAAACATGAAAATCATGTTATATTTTTATATAATAGAAAAAGTTACTCTAACTTTCGGAAATTAAGGAGAGATTTGGCAATGATTTTTAAAGTTTACTACCAAGAAGATGCTTATGAAGTTCCTGTAAGAGAAAATACAAAAACGATGTTTATTGAAGCAGAATCTCAAGTTGAGGTTCGCCAAAAATTAAAGGAACGGAAAATTAACATTGAATATATTCAACGGGTGGAAGGGGCCTATCTTGAATATGAAAAACTAAATGAAGATTATAAAGTATTGGAGATTTGATGAATGATGAAATTTGTAAAAAACGATCAAACAGCTGTTTTCGCCTTAGGTGGACTTGGGGAAATCGGTAAAAACACTTATGGCGTACAGTTCCAGGATGAAATTATCCTGATCGATGCTGGAATTAAGTTTCCAGAGGACGAGCTGTTGGGAATCGACTATGTTATTCCTGATTACAGCTATCTTGTTAAGAACGAAGAAAAGATTAAAGGATTATTTATCACACATGGTCATGAAGACCATATCGGTGGTATTCCTTATTTACTTCGTGAAATTAATATACCGATATACGGTGGAAAGCTTGCCTTAGGTTTAATTCGAAACAAGTTAGAAGAGCACGGACTTCTCCGACAGGCAAAGCTAATTGAAATTAAAGAGGATGACATCATAAAGTTCCGTAAAACATCGGTTACTTTTTTCAGAACAACACATAGTATTCCTGACTCTTACGGGATTGTGGTTAAAACTCCTCCTGGACAAATCGTACATACAGGGGATTTCAAGTTTGACTTCACACCTGTCGGAGAGCCTGCAAACCTTCAAAAGATGGCGGAAATAGGTAAGGAAGGGGTTCTTTGTTTACTGTCTGATAGTACAAATGCTGAAATCCCTCATTTCACAATGTCAGAAAGACGTGTAGGCGAAAGTATTCAAGATATCTTTCGTACGGTCGATGGTCGGATTATTTTCGCTACTTTCGCATCCAATATTCATCGTCTTCAACAAGTGGTTGAAGCCGCTGTTAAAAATGATCGAAAAATCGCGGTGTTCGGAAGAAGTATGGAATCGGCAATCACAATTGGTTATGATCTAGGTTATATCCAATGCCCGAAGGACACTTTTGTAGATGCTAACCAAATCAATCGTCTTCCAGCGAATAAAGTAGTTATTCTATGTACAGGAAGTCAAGGTGAACCAATGGCAGCTCTCTCAAGAATTGCAAATGGTACTCACCGACAAATTCAAATCAATCCTGGGGATACAGTTGTATTTTCATCCTCCCCTATTCCTGGAAATACATTGAGTGTTAGTCGAATCATTAATATGCTTTATCGTGCAGGGGCCGATGTAATTCATGGTCCACTTAGCGACATCCATACTTCTGGACACGGAGGGCAGGAAGAGCAAAAATTAATGCTTCGCCTCATGCAACCAAAATACTTTATGCCTATTCACGGCGAATATCGTATGCAAATCATGCATGCAAAATCAGCTGTTGATTGTGGTGTATTTGAAGAAAATTGCTTTATCATGGACAATGGTGAAGTTCTTGCGTTAAGCGAGAATGAAGCGTCTGTAGCTGGTAAAATCCCTTCAGGCAATGTGTATATTGACGGTAGCGGAGTCGGTGATATCGGTAATATCGTATTACGCGACCGCCGGATTCTTTCTGAAGAAGGACTTGTCATTGTTGTGGTAAGTATTAATATGAAAGACTTTAAGATTGCAGCCGGTCCTGATTTAATTTCTCGTGGATTTGTGTATATGCGCGAGTCAGGAGATTTAATCAATGATGCCCAAAGTTTAATATCAAAGCATTTAAATAAAGTAATGGAGCGCCGTACGACACAATGGTCTGAGATAAAGAATGAAATCACAGATACGCTTGCTCCTTTCCTATATGAGAAGACAAAACGCCGTCCAATGATTTTACCAATCATTATGGAAGTGTAATTCGTTTTCATTACCCTTATATTCAATGTTGATCTCCCACTGAGGTATTCTCAGTGGGTTTTTATATTTTTGGATATGATTCTGCCAAGAGAAAATTTTTTCCAATGATAGTATCAATGTTCTTATTGCGGATAAAAACTAAAAAAATAATTGTAGATTATACGACCGTTTAAAAAGGCAACCCAGGGTAAGCCCCATAATGTTGCGATGATAACATGTGGAAAGTCGCCCATGTTCCTTGGAGTGCAGGCGCTCCACTCCTGCGGGAATAGCATGAGACTTGAGACCCCGCAGGGAGCACGCTTTTCGCTCTCGAGGAGGCTCAAGCCATGCCCGCGGAAAGCGAACGCTGGAACGAAGAGGAACAGCCTTTGACAACTTTAAATTTTATTTTGAAAATTACTTTGACTACAGGTAAAAAAGCGATTACGGAAATCACCATATGTTTTAAAAACAAAAGTTTTTTAGTAATGAGCCTTATATTAAAAATAAAAAACGCCTCAAATGAGACGTTTATTCTTCGATTAAGTTTTTTTCGAAACGACTGATATCTGTATCGGCTCCGATAATGATTAAAATATCACCTTTTTGAATTTGTTCGGTTGCTTGCGGCGAAACAATAATATTTTTTCCTCTTTTCATCGCAACAATGGTTACCCCATATTTGGCGCGAACATCTAATTCAATTAATGACTTTCCATCTATTTTCTGCCCTGCAACAATTTCAATAATACTATGCTCATCTGAAAGCTCTAAATAATCTAGTACATTATTTGAGATGATATTGTGAGCAATTCGTTTCCCCATATCACGTTCTGGGTGGACAATTCGATCTGCTCCAATTTTACTTAAGATTTTCTCATGATAATCGTTTTGTGCCTTTACCCAAATTTGTTTAACACCTAATTCTTTCAAGATAATGGTTGTTAAAATACTTGCCTTCAAGTTATCCCCGATTGCCACAATAACAAGATCAAAATTACGAATCCCAATACTTTTGAGTACAGATTCATCCGTGGAATCCCCTACAACCGCATGCGAGGCAATCGTTGAATATTCATTCACTCTATCTTCATCAATGTCCATGGCCATAACTTCCATGCCTTCATCACTCAATGCCCGGCAAATACTTCCTCCGAAACGACCTAGGCCAATGACCGCAAATTCTTTTTTATTCACTACTATTCCCCCAACAATTTTAGATACCATTGATTGTAACATAATTAATTACGAATGTGGAAGCACCTTATCCCCCTTCATTCATGCCCACGAGACATAAAAAATGAAAGGACAATTTTTATTGTCCTTTCATTTTTTCCTTATATTGCTTCAAGCATCTTAAATTGTGCCCTAACTAGACCGAAATACTCACCTTGTTGTTTCATAAGTTCATCATGATTTCCTTGTTCAATAATTTCGCCGTGGTCTAATACAAAAATTTTGTCGGCTTCACGAATCGTTGAAAGTCTATGGGCGATGATAATAGCCGTCCGATCCTTTAATAGTTGTTTCAGAGCCTGTTGTATTTTTACCTCAGTTTCTGTATCGATGCTAGCTGTTGCTTCATCTAGAATTAGAATTTTCGGATCTGCTAGAAGTGCGCGGGCAAATGATAATAATTGTCGTTCACCCACAGATAAGATATTTCCTCTCTCCTCGACTTCTGTATCATATCCGTTAATGAGCTTCTCAATAAACTGATGAGCCCCCACTGCTTTTGCGGCTTCTATCACCTCTTCATCGGTAGCATCCGGTCGACCAAAACGAATATTTTCTTTAATTGTACCTGAGAAAATAAAGGTATCTTGAAGAACCACACTAATTTGGGAACGAACACTTTGAAGCGATAATTCTCTAATATCGATTCCATCAATTCGAACTTCCCCACTTGTTGCATCGTAAAAACGGCTTATTAGATTGGCTATTGTTGTTTTACCTGATCCGGTATGACCTACAAGGGCAACCGTTTGACCCGCTTCCATCGTTAAGGAAATACCTTTTAACGCTTTACGACTATCGTCATATGAAAATTCAACCTTATTAAATTCAACCTTCCCTTTCATATCTGTTAGGTGAATCGCATTTTCTTTTTCACCAACGATTGGCTTTTCATCGATAAATTCAAAAATGCGTTCAGATGAAGCCATCCCTACTAATAGTTGATTATACACTTGACCTAAACGAGAAATCGGCTCCCAGAACATACCTAGGTAAAAGGCAAAAGAAACGAAAACCCCAATAGTTAATCCATTGTCCTGGATAAGTATCGCGCCAAACCAAATGAGAATCGCTGTCCCAACCGCATTCGTCATTTCAACAAACGGCCGGAACATTGCGTTCTTTTGGGTGGCAACTCTCCAACTTTCAAAGTTTTCGTTATTAATACCATCGAAGAATTCGATATTCTCATTTTCCTGTGTAAATGCTTGTGTGACTCGTATCCCCTGAATACTTTCATTCAAATGGGAGTTAAGCATGGATTGTTTAATCCGCACTGTCTGCCATGATCTTCTAATATTTCTTCTTAATTTTGTTGTGATTAAGACCATCAAAGGTAGAATAATCAAGATAGCCAGTGTGAGCTTTGGACTTAATCCAAAGAGAATAAAAATAACCCCAAATAACAGAACAAAGTCCATTAATAGATTAATAATCCCATTGGTGAATAATTCTTGAAGAGAATTTACATCATTAAGAATACGAACTAATATAGAACCCGCTGATCGCTTGTCAAAAAAGCGGTGTGAAAGCCCTTGAACATGTGTAAAAAGATGCTTTCGCAAATCGTAAATAATATTTTGACCTAGCATATTCGTCCATTTAATTCTATAAATGTTTGCCACATAATTGATCGCATATAACCCGGCAATCACCGCAACTAAAATAATTAATAAATTCGTATCTTTATTTGCAATTGCATGGTCGATCGTATACTTACCAATTAATATTGGTGCAATTAACCTTACCGCAGTTGTAAGTAATACCATGATAATTGCGAGTGGTAATAAACTCTTAGAATATGGTTTCATATACGCTAGTAATCTAAGCATTTGCTTCCAGTTAAACGGTTTCTCTATGACTGTATCGCTTGAATAATGGAAGCGATGTTTTATATCTTGTTTTTCTTCCTGGGACATATCATCTCACCTACCTATCCGACTTGTGACTGAAGGACCACTTTTTGATCCTTAAATTGAATTTCATAAATACGTTGATATGGTCCCTCATTTTTCAATAATTCTTCGTGAGTTCCACGTTCCACGATGACACCATTATCTAATACTAAAATTTCATCAGCATGTTTCAGGGAAGAGATACGATGAGCAATGATAAATGTTGTACGTCCTTTCATAACTTCCTTTAAGTCCTGCTGAATCTTGAATTCCGTTTCCATATCGACTGCACTTGTGGCATCATCAAGAATTAAAATACTTGGGTCAATGCAGATGGATCGAGCAATGGCGATCCTTTGTTTTTGACCTCCTGATAATCCCATACCGCGTTCACCTAACATCGTATCGTAACCATTTGGAAGCTCCATGACGAACTCATGTGCCTGCGCTCGTTTTGCTGCATCAATAATTTCTTCCATGGTTGCATTCGGTTTTCCATAAGCTATATTGGCACGGATTGTTGACGAGAATAAGAACGACTCTTGCATTACAAAACCAATATTACTTCTTAAGGTTTGGATTGAATAATCGGTTATGTTTCTACCATCAAGCAACACTTGACCCTTTACTGGTTCATAAAATCTCGTCATCAGCTGAGTAATACTTGTTTTTCCAGAACCGGTAGCCCCAATTAAGCCAACTACCTTGCCTGGTTCAGCAGTAAATGATATTGATTCAAGGGCTGCCTCATCATCCTCTGTATATTTTAAGGTAACATCTTTAAATTCAACATGACCCTGTAATTTTTCTTTCGTGACACAATCGTCTCGGTCAACAATTTTCTCATCAGCCTCAAGAATTTCTAAAAGGCGTTCTCCTGACGCTTTTGCTTGTGAAAACATGTTGATAATAAACCCAAGGTTCATGATTGGATTAAGCAAGTACCATACTAAACTAAAAAAGGCGACAAGTTCACCATGTGAAACTGCACCATCAATAACTAAATATCCTCCATATGAAAGAAGCGCAACGACACAGACATTACCGATAAACTCCATTAATGGGAAGAATTTCGCCCAAATCGTAGAAGTTGCAAGTGATACATCACGATAGCCCTCGTTGGACTGATTAAACTTATTGATTTGATACTCTTCACGTGATAATGATTTTACTGTATTTATGCCACTAATATTTTCTTGGACATTTGTATTCAGGCGACCAAAGGTTTTTCGAACCTTACGAAAAGCAGGGTGAACACGTTTGTCAAAGCGATAGACAACAATCGCTAAAAATGGCAATGCCATAATTGTCACGAAAGTAAGTGGTACAGAATAGGAAAACATGACCATTAAGCTAAAGACAATTAATAGAGCAAAACGAAGCAACTCTGCAAATCCAAAAGATAGGAAGAATCGAAACCCTTCTACATCTGCTGTTAAGCGTGACATCAGATCCCCTGTTTTCGCATTGTCATAGTAGCTAAACGATAATCGTTGAAGTTTTTCATATAATGCATTTCTTACCCTATATACAGCAGTTATTCCAAATAAATCACCTAGATATTGGTTAAAATATGTAGCTACCCCCTTAATAACCATAATAGCAACGAAACCTAGGGCAAGATATGGTACAAGCTGATAGTTACCCGCTCGAAAAACTTCATCAATTGTTAACTGAAGCACAATTGGATACACAACTGTAATCCCTGTCACAAAAATCATTGCAAATAATGACCAGAAAAAATACTTACGATACGGCCAATAAAACCCCTTTAATTTCTTAAAGGTCTCCATTAAACTCCCCCCTTGGTGTTTCCAAAAACATGAAGAAAATGTTAAAAAACTACGTAACATATAATATATCGGTTTTCGAAATAAATTACTAGTGCATTATCAGAAAATCTTAAATTTTTTCTATAGAGAGATAAAAAAACAAGACCAGGTCAAAAAATGACTTGGTCTTGGATGCTACCATTAATCCTGGTCTGCTTTCTCTGTTTCCTCTAACACACGATTAACACGTTTCGTTAGCATTTTCATTCCACTTCCACCCGCTTGGAAGTGACGAAGTTTACCTTCTTTATCAAACACATAATAGGCAGGAACATATTGATTTTCAAATTTATCATTTAGTTTAAGATCACTGTCAACAAAAATGGGTTGTGTGATGTTATGTTGTTGGGCTACTTGCTTGATTTCATCTAAACCAAGATCATTTTCTGATCTCGGCATGTGAACTGCCACAACATTTAATTTGTCTTTATATTGGTCGCGGAATTCATTGACTTGTGGCATGGCTTCTTTACATAGACCACAGCTGATTGACCAGAAATGAATGAGTGTAGGCTTATCACCAACTAGGTCAGACTTATGAACCTCACCATTAAACCAAGCCTTTGCACCTTCAAGCTCAGGCATTTGTTCACGTAATTTCATAGCGTTATCCTCCAAACTTATGGAATAAAGGGCCAAACTATATGTTAGTCCCTGCTAATGATAGCCTTACACATTTAGTGTAGCTTGACCTGGTCTCCAGTTAGCAGGGCAGAGTCCACCTGTTTGAAGTGCTTGGAGAACACGTAAGGTTTCGTCAACGTCACGACCGATATTGTTGTGGTTAACGACTGAATACATCATTTCACCTTCTGGGCTGATGATGAATAGACCACGAAGTGCAACACCTTCTTCTTCGATTAGAACGCCATATTCTTTAGAAATAGTGTGGTTTGTGTCAGCAGCTAATGGATAATTGAGATCACCTAACCCATTGTCTTTGCGGTCAGTGTGAATCCAAGCTAAGTGTGTGTGAATTGTATCAGTAGAAGCGCCGATAACAACAGCATCTAAATCATCAAACTCGTCAAAACGATCAGACATTGCAGTGATTTCTGTTGGACAAACGAAAGTGAAATCAATTGGATAGAAGAACAATACAGTCCATTTGTCATTTTTCATGTTTTCTTCAAGACTTACTTTACCAAATTCTTTGTTTGGCATAACAGCGTCCATTTCAAAACGAGGAGCTTGTTTACCTACCATACGTTCTGCCATATGTAAGACCTCCAACTATTTTATAAGTTAATTGATAACATTTACACTAATATCTTGTATAACCAAATTAGACTTTGATTAAACCATTTGGGTTGAAAGGGCTACTAACAAAGACTCTGCTATTGATGTAAGCAATATCTTGTCATATTTTCAAAAATGAATACAATCTTAACAACATTTATAAAATGAAGCATAAAAAAGACTAGGTGGTGTACCTAGTCGTTTTCTTCTTCTATATTGTCCTTTACGCTTGTCCTAAGCGACTCTCCACTTGTTGACAAACCTCGTCAGCAGATAGGCCATTTGCTTCAATAACCGGCCCTTTCATGACAGTATCAGCTATACCCATCACATTTGAATCTAAACCTGTCACAACACAGCAGTCGCAGTTTTGTGCATCACTTTCCTGTTTTAACTGAACAACTTCATAGCCTTTTTCTTGAAGAGCTTGCTGAACATTTGTTAAAGAGCCTTCAACTCCAATTTTCGCCATTAATCATCCACCTCCTCATATATGTAATTTGTCACAATCATACTGTGATTATTCTACACATATTTGAAGATTGAATTCATTGTGAGGATAAATTTATAAAGAATCCACGTTTTCCTTGATCATTTCCACAAATGCTTGAACCTGCTTAAGTTCAAACGCATAATCATAGCCAACCAGCCATGTATCCCGTTTCATTGGTTCATTGTTTTCATTCATTAACGGGATTTTATAGATGTTTTTCGTTTCCTCATCATTTAATGTGACAGATGGCAAAATGGCATATCCAATTCCATTTAAGGTCATTTGTTTACACGTTTCAATTTGATCAACTACGATTGTTCGGCGTGGTGTTGACTGGAAGGTGCGATGCCACCATTCTTGGATTTCTTGATAATAGGTTGAGTCACTTTTAAATTGTATAAACGGTCGATCGGTTTCCCACACCTGTTCAATTTTTTGGATTTCTTTATCAACCATATACATCGTGTCCGTTAATAAATGGTGTTTGGCACCCTTCCAATCAGGTTTACCGCGAATGATTCCAATATGGACAGTATCATCATATAGATTTTTTAAAATCTCACTACTCCAGCCAGTAATTAGTGAAATTTTTGCATGTGGATATTTATTTACATATTTCTTTAAAACCTTTGGAAGCCAATTTTGCCCTATAATGGAAGCACACGCAATTTTTAGCGTCCCATGCACTTCTTGATTTAGCCCTTGCAGCTGCTCCCTTATTTTCTCCTCTTTTTCTACAACCTCTTTTGCAAAATCTATAATCTTTTCTCCCGCAGGTGTAGGCGTTAGCCCTTTCTGGGAACGAATAAAAATCTTTGTATTCCACGCTTTTTCAATCGTTTGAAGACGTTGAGATAGCGCTGGCTGAGTAACAAATAGGCGCTCTGAAGCCTTTCTCATATTTAATTCAGATGCAAGCACTACTAATAATTGAAATTCGGAAAATTGCACACTTGTTCCTCCCTAACCTACAAGCATAAGTTTTACTTATAGTATAATTTATTTACTATTAAATTTCATTAATAACAAAAAAAACCTCCACTATAAAATGGAGGAATTTGAACTTTATTTAATTTTAAGTTGTTTATTCAATTGTTTTAAGATTGCGCGACGGGTAAAAATCCCCTCAAATACTAATTCATCATTTTCTACACAAACAAATGGGTTATCAATGACTAGATGAAGGCCTTTTAAAACATTGTCATTAAGGTTCAACCTCGGGATTTCCCTATTCATTACTTCTTCAACCTTCATTTTCTCTAGACGTTCAAATTCAATTCGTTCTAATCCGAGGATTGAGTCTAGGATATGGGTTGAGCTGATTAATCCGTGTAGTTTATATTTTGGGTCTAATACTGGAACGGCGGTATAACCGGTTTTCGTAAGGACTAAAAGTGCGTGTTCTAGGCTGTTTCCAATTTGAACATGGGCAACTTTATCCGCAGGAATAATCATGTCATTAATTGTTGTTTCAAATAAATTTTCACTTTGAAGACCAAACATGTAAGCCTCACAACCTCACATCGTAATTATTTTTCATATGTTCCCAGTTTACTATTATTCATGATCCCCCTTTATTTTACCATAATTTAATAGGGATAACTTGTATTATTTTGCAACTGGGGTATTATGAAAGGTCGCTTAAAAAGAAAATGGTCCGGCAATGCGCCGAACCGTTACAATGATGTTTAGCTAATTAAATCAAAAATTTCAATTGCGATCATATCAATATTATCGAATTGATATGTTTTTGGTTTTTCCCCTGGCTGGTATACTTCAAGTTCAAATGTACTTGTTTTGTTAAAATATTTTACACTGCACTTTCTTTCACCATTCACTTCAAAAAAACGTTGAGGGGGCTCCCCACCATTTGCATTTTCCTGAAGGCTGATAAGGCGAGTAATGATTCCTTGCAACTGTGACATATGTGCCTCTCCTTTCGTATGCGTAAAGCCTGTTTCTTTTAGGATTGAGCAATATCCATTCTTCTATCCACATTTTTCGAACGGAGTAATATTATCAGAATATTGTATTCAATACCTTTACATAACTACTATGTAACAATACAATAAAATTAGCCATGAAACAATAAAAAATTGGGAGGAAAACATGACAAATCTTACGCAACTAAATGAGCGAATATTTTTAATTGATGCACATGATTTGGGAAGGAAAGCTAGAACGGGTTCTTACATAATTAAAGAAGAAAAAATTACAATTGTTGAAACAAGTGCTAGTCCGTCCGTTCCTTACATTTTAGAAGGGTTAAAAGAACTCAACATTCATCCAAATGAAGTAGAGTATATTATCGTAACTCATATTCATTTAGATCACGCAGGAGGTGCAGGACTCCTTTTACAGCACTGTCCAAATGCAAAAGTGGTTGTGCATCCAAAAGGAGCTAGACATTTAGCTGATCCTAGCCGTTTAATGGCAGGTGCAAAAGCAGTATACGGGGAGGACTTTGATAGGTTATTTCATCCAATCATTCCCATCTCTGCAGAAAAACTAATTGTGAAGGAAGACCGAGCAGAGCTGACAATTGGACCAGATTGTACACTTGTTTTTTATGATTCACCAGGGCATTCTAATCATCATTTCAGCATTTTTGATCCTGTCAGTAACGGTGTTTTTACCGGTGATACAATTGGTGTTTATTATCATGAACTTGTAAAAGATGATATTGAGCTCTTTTTGCCTTCCACCTCACCCAATCAATTCCGGCCTGATGCGATGTTAGATTCCGTTGAAAAAATAAAATCGCTACAAGTTACAACTATTTATTTTGGTCATTATGGGATGACAACAAATGTGAATGAGGTATATAAACAGATCTCCTTTTGGTTGCCGATTTTTGTTAATGCTGGGAAACAATCATTTGCTGAACATCCTTCAGCAAGTCCAAGTGAGCATAAAAATAGGATCAAGGAACTGATTTTAAAAAAGGTTACCTCCTATCTTGATGAACGGAATGTACCAAGGAATCATGACGTATACGAAATAATTGAACTCGACCTTGATATATGTTCGATGGGAATTGTAGATTATCTCTTAAAATAAAATAGAAATCCCATTGGGATTTCTATTTTAAAGGTTTTAAAATATTCCATTAAAGCATCCCGATTGTAACGGGGTGCGATTGTCCATCTCAAGTAAGGAATAAATCGTTGTTTTAAACGGATTCCAAGTTAAAAATGATGTATCCGTTTTAGCCTTTTCATTTCCCTTGACCGCTTCCCTCTTGGTCTCTTTTACAAAAGGGGGCTCATCTTCCATAGCTAGTTCAGTAATCACCCAATTTGAATTTATTTTTTCAAGCGTGATGATTTCATAATGATCTTTATACGAAACTGGTCCTGATTCGGGAGCTTTGAATAATTCATAGACATACATTTTATTTTCTTGCTGATCAAATAGAATTTTTGTTTCGTCGGTATAGGAATAAAACGGAACAAAGTATAAGGCAAAATCGGAGCCATATACAATATACCCCTCTTCTTCCTTCATTAAATTCTCCTCTAAAAAGGTTGCTGCATAGTCCTCATGAAAATAAGGTGCGAGGATTTGCTCTACCTCATCATATGTACGAAATTCTAGTGTTAGTGAAGATTGTGCTTGAAAGGCTTCTTGTAGAAGTGTGAACGCTTGTTCTTTTGGTAAAGGTTGATTAGATGATGCTGTAGCCACTGGAACAGTAACGAGTCCGATTAAACAAATGATTATGAGTAGTAGTACAATTCGCTTGTTCAAAATATCATCCCTTCCTTGCTAGACTGTCTTTGTACAAGTACCATCATTTTAACAATTTCTCTTCATCCTATGGGTATCAATCGTTCGTTAAATAGTTGCATATTTTGACACAATAAACGGTATACAAACAATTCATTCATTAATCCAGTGAAAAAAAGAAAGAATTTTGACAATCTACATACTAAAAAAAGACCACAAGTCGTGATCTTTTTAATCTCTGAATCTATTAAAATGGATGCTGATTTAGCCACTGACCGCCATCCATCGTAATGCACTCCCCATTCACATAAGCTGCATGATCGGATAATAAAAAATAGGCGAGTTCTGCGATTTCTTCTGGTGTTCCTAATCGTCCTAATGGCACACTTCCAAGCGTTCGTCCTGCTGCTTCTTCTGATTCCCAAAGTTTTTCCGCTCCACCTGTACGTTCAATCGGGCCAGGTGCAATCGCATTAACACGGATTCCATATTTACTTCCCCATTCAACAGCAAGTGTCCTCGTCATGGATAACACACCAGCTTTTGCTGCTGCTGAATGAATCACTCCGGCACCAGCACCCCAAGCATATGTAGCGACCATATTAATCATACTGCCCTTGATATTCTTTTCAATCCAATACTTTCCAACCGCGGAGCTGCAATAAAATGTTCCGTTTAATACAATATTGATGACAGCATTCCAACCATTCACCGATAGCTTTTCAGCAGGACAGATAAAATTCCCTGCCGCATTGTTTACGAGATAATCAATTCGACCAAATGCTTCATCAGTTACCTTAACCATATGCTGGGCATGCTCCGGCTCTCTTACATCCATTTGAACCATAAGAACTTGATCTGGAAAGGTTTCAATTTCTTTTTTCGTCTCTTCCAATTTTTCAAGTGTCCTACCTGTAATAACAACAAAGGCTCCAGCACTTGCAAACCTCTTTGCCATATATTTCCCCATACCACTTGATGCCCCTGTCACAATTACAACTTTCCCCTTCATCCTATCCCCTCCATAAAATGAATGACTATTCATTTTTTATTATACCATTTTAACATGTGTAATACATATTTAAAATTTATTTGAATATGAATATGCTACACTAGTGTCATGACTTCAAATGATTTGATAGATAGGTTGGCGGTTAGGATGTCTAAAAAATATACAAGAAGACAATTTTTAAAAAGAGCGTTAGCTACTACTTCAACAGCAATTATCGCTTCTTCAATCGGGTATGGCTATGCCCGCTATATTGAACCGAAGCAACTTGAAGTTTCAAGGCACATTATTAAGCATCCTACCATTCCGACGAAATTCGATCATATAAAAATAGTTCAATTCAGTGATACACACGTTGGGCACTATTTTTCTTTAGAGCAACTAAGTAATATCGTAGATAAAATAAATAATCTCAAGCCTGACCTTCTGTTTTTTACAGGCGATTTAATGGATGAGCCTAATAAATACGCTGCTACCAACCACCTTATTCCGATTCTTGAACGTTTAGAAGCACCCCTTGGAAAATTTGCAATTTATGGGAACCATGACCATGGAGGCTATGGATCGGAAATATATAAAGAAATGATGAATCAAACGGGTTTTACTCTTTTAATGAATAGCTCGGAGGAAATTTTCATAGAGGATTCTAAGATTACAATTGTTGGGCTAGATGATGTCATGTTGGGTCGCCCTAATTTTGAACAAGCGTTTAAAAACGTAGATTCTTCGAGTTTTACCATTCTGCTTGCACATGAGCCAGATATTGCCGAGCGCGCAGAAGAAGTTGGAGCTCATATGCAATTATCAGGTCATAGTCATGGTGGCCAAATCCAAATTCCATTTTTCGGCCCACTGATTACCCCTCCGCTTGGTAGTATCTACGTTGAAGGTGATCACCTAATTGGGCCAACTAATATGTTCCTTTATGTCAATCGAGGGCTTGGGACAACAAGATTACCACTACGTTTTCTTGCTAAACCCGAAATCTCTTTTTTTACATTAGTTGCTACCTAGCGAAAAGAGGATGTCACAATGACATCCTCTTTTACTATCTCTACTTGTTTTTGAGATAATGTTCAACCATTTCATCTTCTGGAATGGGTTTACTAAAGAAATAGCCTTGTACCTTATGACAACCCATAATTTTGAAAAATTCTACCTGTTGTTCTACTTCTACACCCTCTGCAATAACAGAAAGACCCAGGCTCTGTGCTAAGTGAATAATCGTTGTTGTAATCGCAGCATCCTTCTCATCACGAAGCACATCCCTAACAAAGGATTGGTCAATTTTAAGTGTATCAATCGGAAGTTCTTTAATATAGCTTAAGGAAGAATAACCAGTTCCAAAATCGTCTACCGAAATTCGTACACCAATCTGTTTTAATTTTGCGAGGGTTTGCAACGTTCTTTTCGGGTCCTGCATAGCCCCTTCTGTAAGCTCAAATTCAAGACATCCTGGGTAGATTTGATTTTCTTCGATATTTTGTTGAATCATTGTCACTAATTCAGGTTGCTGGAATTGCTTTGGTGACAAATTGATTGAAATCGAAACTGAACCATACCCGATCTCTTTCCATTGCTTTAGTTTTCGACATACCGTCTGAATAACCCATTCTCCAATTGATAAAATAAGACCTGTATCCTCCGCAATTGGAATAAACTCAGCTGGTGACACGAACCCGAGAACCGGATGCTTCCACCGTAAAAGCGCCTCAAAGCTAGTCACTTTATCTGTACTCAGATCCAACTGTGGTTGGTAATAGATTTCAAGTTCTTTTTTTTCGATCGCTTTTCTAAGACCTGTCTCCAGTTGCATCAAATGAGTTGTTTGTTTTTGTAAGTCTAAACTATAAAATTGATAAAGTGACCTCCCTAATTCCTTCGCCCGATACAAAGCCGTATCAGCATTTTTTATGAGTGAGTCGCCATCTCTTCCATCTGTAGGAAAGAGACTAATGCCGATGCTAGCGGATATAAAAAACTCCTTTGCTTCTAATCGGAAAGGCTTTTCAAAAGCTCTGTTCACGTTTTGAGCGAATTGTTCAGAAAGTTCTCTGGATGTGTTTGGTAGGATCACAATAAATTCGTCCCCACCTTGGCGGAACACCTTATAGCTTTTTTCACTAATAGAAGCTAATCGTTTACCCACTTCTTTTAATAGATGATCGCCAGCAACATGCCCCATTGAATCATTAAAAAATTTAAAACGGTCAAGATCAATAAACATTAATGCTAGATTTTGATTTTTCATTTGTGCTTCTTCTACTGCGTCATCTAAGTCCTCTTTTAATGAACTACGATTTGGCAATCCTGTAAGTGGGTCATGATAGGCCATGTACGTTATCATTTCTTTATCGGCAACTCTAGCAGAGATATCACGTGTAACACTTACGATAAATGTAATATCACCATTGTCATCAAATATCGGTGTTAGGATAGATTCTCCATGAACGACACGCTTATCAGCTAAAACAACCACATCCTGAAAAGAGACTGGTTCTTTTTTCACCATAACAGACATGTATTGTTCATGAAGATGATCTGCAGTTTCAAATGGTAATACCTCGTGAAGTGTTTTCCCTAGACTGTCACTCGTTAATTTTGCATGCCCCTTGGCTTCTTCATTTAAGAAAACATAGGAAAAGCTGCCGTTGTCCTCTACTTTCATAACGTATATTAAATCCTTGATATGCTTAAGGATAATTTCAAAGATGATTGCTTCGATTTTATCATCAAAACGGCTAAATTGATCATCCTTTAAGATGACATTGTTCATTCTGTTCATAATACCATTCCCTATTTTCATGTAATAGTAAATCTTTCTGCATATATCGATAAAAACCTTTATTTTTAATAGAACTATTTTAATATATCAATTGATAACATACTATGTATCGTATACATGCTATTGAATTTGTCAAAATTCACTACTACAAGTATAATAAAAGATAGAAAGGAGAGAAAGTATGAAAAAACAGGTAAATCAAACCCCGCTTGAACCAACTGTGGACAACCTTGCTCGTGCTATCTTTGTTGTGAATCGTCATGCTAAAACAGCAACAAACCCTAAGTATTTATATTTACTTAAGCGCAAAGCCCTAGAAAAGCTTATCTTAGAAGGAAAAGCCAAAAAAGAAGGGCTTCATTTTTCCAGAAATCCGAAAAATAGTCAACAGCAATCTGATGTTTTAATTTCAGCAGGGGATTATTATTTTCACATGCCTCCTACAAAAGAAGACTTCTCACGCCTGCCACACCTTGGAAAGTTGAACCAGACATATCGCAACCCAAAAACTCATCTATCACTTTCTCTAGCTAAAAGCCTTCTGCAGCAATACGTTGGAATCGAAGAAAAAATAGAAAATACTCAATCACCACACAAACGAACCTACCAAAAACCCGTATTCAAAAAATTAGGAGAAAGTTATCGATAAGTCCAAAGAAAAAACCAGGTGTATGTACCTGGTTTTTTAATAGAGGTAATTTAAGGTGCGTTGATCGGCTAAATTTGTATCAATCGGGCATTCTTGGGCGTCTCTTCCATATTGCCATACCCATACATTTGCTTTGCATTTCGGTGACACTGGTCTAAAGGAGGGCGCATTTCGTTCCTTCGACACCCCAGGCTCAGGTTCAGCACTCCATAATATGGTTTGGACTGCAACCTGCTTATTTTTTCGAACTGCCTCACAATATGCATTGGAAAAATCGCCTTCGACTGGATCATGGTAAATACCTGGACGATAACCGGTTGGGTAAATAGACTCCACCCACCCGCGAATCCACGCTTCATCTACAGCAAAAAAGCGCTCGATATTTGCAAACAGAGCTACATTATTGGGAATACCGAGACGTCTTGCATTAAATACGGCATTTCGGGCAGCGAGCTGTCCTTTTTCATAGCTAGTCGCATCAGAAAAAACATTATAAATCGGCAAAACCTTAATTCCACGATTTCGTAAAAATGAAATTTCTTCTCTTGTTAAGGCGTGTGAAACATTTGGCACTTCACTTAAATATCTCCCCCAAAATTTCGGGTTTCCAAATTTACTTTTCACACACGTATATAATTCTTCATCGGCTGTTGCCGCCGAATCCACTCCCCATACATATCTTGGCATTTTTACAACTCCTTAGTGCATACAAGATCAAACTCTGAATTAGTTATTCTTCTGCATTCCCGCCATCAATAGTGGAGGATTGCTGCTACCTAAAATTATGCTTTCCATTTATGGATCAGTTGATTGTTTTCTCCTCTTGCAAAGACATCAATTCGATTGCGACTCCATGAGGCAGAGGATGGTTCGGAGGTTAATGTTCCACCAAGATTTTCCCACTCACTCCAACTACTTCCGTCCCAATTTTTTAAATACAGATGATTATCTGTGCCTTTTACGAAAACATCTAGATTATTAGATTTTCTTGAAGATGCAGCAGGACTTGAGGTTAATTGACCACCAAGATCCTCCCAATTGCTCCAGTTCGAGCCATCCCAATACTTATGATAAAGAGCTCGATTCTCTCCTCTAGCAAAGACATCGATACGATTAGGTCCCCATGATACGGCACCAGGTGCTGAAGTTAAGACACCGCCTAAATCCTCCCACTCACTCCATTCCAAACCATCCCAATATTTATGATAAAGATGGCGATCCGTACCTCTGCCAAATACATCTAGTCGATTTTCCCCCCACGATGCAACAGCAGGCGATGACGAAAGAACTCCTCCTAAATCCTCCCACTCACTCCATGATGAGCCATCCCAGTATTTATGAATTAAATGGTTATTATCACCACGCGCAAAAACGTCTACTCGCCCTGGTCCCCATGACACGGCAGCCGGTGAAGAAGTGAGAGATCCTCCAAGGTCCTCCCAATCTGTCCAGTTTGATCCGTCCCACATCCGGCGGTAGAGGACCCGATTTCTTCCACGTACATAGACATCTAATTGGTTTCTTCCAGGAACCGTAGCCGACGGTCCTGATGTTAGGTAACCCCCAAGGTCCTCCCAATCGCTCCAATTTTTTTCAGGAGTGTAGCCAATATTTTCATAAGTAAGTCGAATAATCGACTTCATAATCCGTTGAAGAACCTGCTCTGGAATGCGATATGGGCCCAGCACAACGAAGATCCAATTAGCTTGATTCTGAAAAGCACGATAGGCCTGATTTACCTTTTGATCTAGAGACCCTGAAAATTGATTTTGAGTCATAAGTGTAAACATTACAAGCTGCATCGCTATATACCGAGACATTCTTCGGTTAACATTAAATTCTGCTAATTCATCATAATGAGGTTTTACATATTTTCGTACTTCTTTCCACACGTTTTGAAACTCTTCTGTTTGTCTTTTTTGATTTTCCGGTGTGTTTGGATTTATATAATAAGCTTGTTGGTAGCCATTAACGGGATAATTTGGATAATAATATTGTGGAACTGCTCGGTTATACGGATTCATTTGATATCCACCATATGGTTGATTCATAGCAGGTACCTCCCTTTTATAAAAAGTCCTCATATCATACTATGATGTAAATTAGGAAAGTAACCCATTTTTTCTTAATCTCTAACACTTATCACAACGTTTTTCCAATTCAACTAAGTTCTGACATATCTAAATTTTCTAAAAAATACTTTACTTTTTACCGTTTTCCCTTCATAATAGAAAGACAACTAGATGATGCAATAGTTTCCTAAAATAGCATGGAGTATCTAGGGACGCTTATAGGTAAACCAACGTTTTTTACAAATAAGCGAAAAATCAAAAGGAGTGATTACGTAATGGACCATTTTAACAAAGAGCAAAAAAATGAAGTAGTTGTTATACCTCAAACGCCTGATGAAGAGATGTATGAGAAGGTAGCAGAAATGGTTCTCATCCAATCACAGGCCTCCTTTAAGAAAGAACAGTTGCTTAAACAAATTGACCAATCACTAATTGATCGAGATGAAACTTTATTTATGAAACTTACAAAACAATATAATATGTTACTGTCCCAACATCATTTTTTACAATAAATAATAGGCTAGTGCGAGATGCACTAGCCATTTCTTTTCACAAAAACGGTGCAGCCTTCAGTAGCTACACCGTTTCGTTTATCCGCGGAAGCTTTATTTTAAAGGTTGTGCCTTCGTTTTCTTTACTATCTACGGTAATTTCTCCATTATGGTTTTCAATAATATTATAGCTTACCATTAGGCCAAGGCCTGTTCCTTTTTCTTTCGTTGTATAAAAAGGCTCCCCAATTCTGTCAAGGATGGATTTTGGAATGCCACACCCCTCATCAATAAATAAGATATAGATGAAGTCATTTGTAACCCTTGTGCGAATAATGATTGTTCCGCCATTTTCCATCGCATCTATGGAATTCTTAATGAGGTTGATGAAGACTTGCTTAATCTGATTTTCATCACAGGTAATAATCGAATCTTCATTCACAAAATCAATATTGATTTGAATATTTTGCAGAATGGCCTGTGTCTCAAGAAGTGTCACAACGTCACGCAAAATAATCCGGATATCCTTATTCTTGAATTTTATTTCGGACGGCTTTGCCAATAGCAAAAGCTCACTTAAGATTAATTCAATGCGATTTAATTCAGAAAAAATAATGTCAAAATAATTCTGTTTCCCTTGGAATTCATCATTAAACAATTGCAAAAATCCTTTGATTGCGGTTAATGGATTCCTTATTTCATGCGCAATTCCCGCAGCAAGCTGTCCGGCAATAGATAGTTTTTCAGATTTAATCATTAATTCCTCTGCTTTTATTCGGTCAGATATATCTCGAATAATGACTTGAACGGCTGCTTCCCCGAAATATGTGGTTGGTATGCCGATTAATTCTGTATAAATTTGCTTTCCTTGAAACGTATACCATGATTGTTTACTAAAATTAACTTCCTTCTTTTCGGAATTTACAATACCGATGAATTCTCTGACTTGGTCATGATTATCTGGATGAAGAAAGGTATAAATATTTTTCCCTAACATTTCTGTATAGCTGTTAGCCCCAAACATTTTTACACCTGAGTCATTGATAAACACCCAATTATTTTGATAAATGACAGCGATGGTATCGATTGAATTTTGAATAATTCGTTGGTAGCGTTCACGGCTTCTATGGATGATATCGTGGAATGACTTTCGTGATGAGATATCGTGCAAAACGATATACTCATAGATTTCATCATGGATGTAGATCGGAACTTCCTTCACTTCCACATAAATTTTTTCGTTGTTTTGTTTCTTCCATCTTTGTTCAATTATACCTAAACGAAATCCACTCTGAAGCTGCTCAATTCGTTTACCCACCACTTCGTGGAATTCTTCGTCTATAAACTGATAAATTGTGTTCCCAATTACCTCATCCGGGTGTTGAATTTCTAATAAGGAAGCTGCTTCCCTGTTCAAATACACGACTTGACCTAATTTTGCAATAATGATTGGAAATGGAGCTTCATCTATTAAAATAGGGGCATCAACTAACCTAGTAATCGGGAAAGTCTTATCCGGAAAAAGCGACGATAACAACGTATTAGGGCTGTTCTCCTCAATAATGCAGTCATTTGCGGGATCCACTAACACGTTCATTTTTAAAAGAATTTCTTCATATTCGCAAGACGTGGTGTCAAAGATAGGCTCAACAATAGTCTCGAACCAGATAACATCATTATTAGTTTTCAACACTCTTAGTGCACATGCTGATTGTTGTTGTTTGTTGAAAAAATAACTTTCAAGCATGAACCGGTCATCTTTATGTATGATATTTTTGATTGAAGTTCCAATTAACATATCTTTTGTGTAGCCTAAAACATCTTTACAGTTGCTAGAAATATAAAGAATTTGACCATTTACAGTCACTGTTAATACAAGATTAACAGATGAAGGTGTTGCCGATACATGTTCCGGAGCACTTTGTGAATTTCCTGTTCTCATCTATTGAACCCCCACCTCTCTATCACTTATTTCGTCGTTATGGTCAATCTTGTATATGAATTTGGAAGTATTCTGTACGTGTATGTTGGTAGGTGTAACCATTTTTTTACTATACTATTACATTAAGTTAGGGGCTAAATCATATCCATAGGTAGAAAGACCTGTTTTATTATTATTATAAAGAAAATTCAGCAAAATTCCCAATATTTTTTGGAGTTTGTCAAAATGCGAAAATCTAGGTCGTAGAGTGACCTAGATTTTACGTTTATTTATGGATGGATGCAGAAAAAAATTCGACAAGTTCATATACTTGTCGAATTTGGTAGGTGAGGAACTAAAGTCCACCTTCGTATTTTCCATTGTTTTTAGACGCTTTTTCTTTTTTTGCTTTTTTCTTGTGCGCTTTGTTTGCTGCTGCACTACCCAACTCTTTCCCGAATTCAGTATCCGTTACAGCCGAATCAAAACCTTTTTTGTTCTTTTGTTCGGGATCATTCTTTTTATTTCGTTTTGCCATAAGAAAGTGCACCCCCTTAGAGATTATCATCCTTATTTTCTTCTCTAAGGGTTTTTCTATACAAAAATAGGCAAGTGAGTTAATTGCCAAACGTATTTATAGTCATAAGTTATAAAATACGGCTATTAGTAGGATTTTTCGGCCAATTCCTAAAAGATACGGTCAATAAATATAATTAGATAGCCGATAGCAGAATCGTGGGTCTCTGAATCCATCGAACCCTTTATTCCCAGAGCTTGAAGATGGCTTGGGTGCCGCTATTTTCTTCCCCTTTTTCAGCTAGTTCGTCGTACATTTGTTTCGCAAGCTCAAGACCTGGTGTTTCCATTCCCATTGCTTTGGCCTCTTCAAGAGCGATTCCCATGTCTTTAATAAAATGTTTAATGAAGAAACCAGGTTCAAAGTTACCAGCGATCATCCGAGGAGCCAGGTTGCTTAGTGACCAACTTCCAGCGGCACCTGTTGAAATACTTTTTAATACTGTTTCAGGATCAAGGCCAGATTTTTTCGCATAGACCATCGCTTCCGCTACACCAATCATATTTGAAGCAATCGCAATTTGATTACACATTTTCGTATGTTGGCCGGAACCCGCTTGTCCTTGGTATACGATGTTCTGTCCCATTATTTCTAGAAGTGGCTTGCATGCTTCAAATACATCACGATCGCCACCTACCATAATGGCCAATCTTGCTTCTTTTGCACCGACATCTCCACCGGAGACAGGTGCATCTAAGGAATGCATGCCTTTTTGTTTTGCAGCCTCATAAATTTTGATTGCTAAAGAAGGAGTCGAGGTTGTCATATCAATAAAGTACGTTCCCTTGTTTGCATGTGCCAAAAGTCCGTTTTCACCTAGGTAGACCTCCTCCACATCGTACGGATATCCAACCATTGTAATGACAATACTTGCTTCTTGAGCCACTTCTGCTACTGACTGTTTCCAAACTGCGGCCTGTTCAACAAGTTCAGCCGCTTTTTCCTTTGTACGTGTATAGACGAGTACTTTATATCCTTTTGAAAGGATATGGCCAGCCATACTTTTTCCCATCACACCTATTCCAATAAACCCAACTACCGTGTTACTAGGTAAGACATTTTTATGTACCATCATATTAACTCCCTCGTTTTTTTATTTGGCTGTTTTCATAAACTTTGTTGTTTTTGACACTATTGATTACCGCTGCAGGTGGACGCTTTCCGCGGGCGTGGCTTGAGCCTCCTCGTCGCTAATCGCTCCTGTGGGGTCTCAAGTCTCACGCTTTTCCCGCAGGAGTCGCCACCTTCCACTTCCATCAATAATTTTGGTTTATCCCATAGCAGCAATCTTTTAGAAAAGAGCCTTTTATTTTCATCATACCATATTTTAAAATGTAGCAAGACTAAAAAAAAATCTAGGAAAATTGGGGATTTGTACCTTACATACTCTGTGCTTTTTCCATAGGATATAACAAATAGATATATGGAGGTGTTCTAAATGAGTGGTGGAGTAGGATATGGAACAGGGTTTGCTTTGCTTGTCGTATTGTTCATTTTATTGGTTATTGTAGGATCTGCTTATGTAGGATGGTAATTCTTTAAGTAAATTAAAGATTCATTATAAAAAAGAAAGGGAGATGTGTTATGGGATTTGGATATGGATACCCAGGATTTGGTTACGGTGGCTGTGGTTACGGTTATGGTGGCTACGGATTTCGCGGAGGCTTTGCGTTGATTGTTGTGCTATTCATCCTTCTAATCATCGTTGGAGCTGCTTGGTGCTAAGTTCACCATTACAAATAAGAAAGCCAGCAACTATTGAAGGTTGCTGGCTTTCTTCATGTCATTTCTCTTCAAACATATCCTGAAACTTTTTCATTTCCTTATCAACTTTAGGCTTCATATTAAAAGGATTTTTCGGTTGAACCATGTTTTCGGGGTTCACATCAGACCTAATCCCTATTTTATTTCCTGCCACATCATCATTGATAACTCCCTCATATCTCCCATCAAAATGTGGGTCTCGTGCATGATAATCTCGATCATTGTCTGGCATAGCTAATACCTCCTCATCATTAAATTGGCGTGTTTTATGAAAAATATGTACTTTTTTATTCAACAATAAGGAACAATAAGAACATCATGAAAGTGAAAAGGAGCGATGAAAATGGGTGCAATTGACCGTGATGGCTATCGGTTTGAAACAGAATACAGTGTGATTAGTCAAAAAGGGGCAATCCATGTATATCGGGATGGTGAATTTATCAAGGAATTGACATTCTCTTTTACAGGAGAACAGCCCGTGCCTAGCTTAATTGAAGAAGTGGTTGATGAGTTTTTTGAAACGAGTCAAAAATGCGAATAGTTTCCCTTCTCATTACACGATTTGTAACGTAAAATGTGTGGTGAGGTGAATAGCATGTTTCAAAAAGAATTGTATGTGTTTGATAAAAATCAACCGAAAAAGTGCGTGATTCGAAATTATCGGGAAACTGATTTTGATGGCTTAATACAAGTTCAACGTGAAAGCTTTCCTCCCCCATTTCCTTCTGAATTATGGTGGAATAAAGAACAATTACATAATCATGTAACCTTATTTCCTGAAGGTGCTCTTTGCGTTGAAATCGATGAAAAAATTTGCGGGTCCATGACTGGATTAATTGTTCAGTTTGATCCTAGTCATCCAAGGCATACATGGGAAGAAATCACGGATAATGGATATATACGAAATCATAGCCCTGGTGGAAACACATTATATATTGTAGATATTTGTGTGAGTCCGGCATACCGAAAATATGGCCTAGGTAAATGGCTTATGCAGTCGATGTATGAGGTGGTTGTTCATTTAAAATTAGAGCGATTATTAGGTGGGGGACGAATTTCCGGCTACTCAAAGCACGCCACAGAAATTAGTGCGGACAAATACATTGAAAAGGTCATGACAGGTGAACTACGAGACCCTGTAATAACCTTTCTCCTCCGTTGTGGACGTACGCCGGTCCAGTTAATTGAAAACTATCTCGAAGACGAAGAATCCTGTAATTACGGATTATTAATGGAATGGAAAAACCCCTTTCAAGGAACAAAAGCGCAAGTGTTGAATTGAACATTTACTAAATACTGCCACGTCCTGGTCCTGTGGCAAACGTAGTTAGCACAACCTCGAAAATGCTATGCATTTTCTTCGTGCGATGAATATGTTCTCGAAGTTTTCCTTTTCCTGTACAAGTCCACAAGCATAAGACGTGCGCTGATAGAAGGCACTTTTTGCCTTCCGAAGCGATTGGCTTATGACCACGAAGAGCTAGGTGTTGGAGTTGGACTAGGATACACCCATAAAAGTTATCCACAATGATAAATAGTATAATTTCCTAGACCATAAAAAAACGAGTCTAAGCTAGACTCGTTTCTTCTTTAGTTCATATAGTTCGCTTTAACAAACTCAACAACTTCTTCAGTTGTGCTCATAGATAAAATCTTTTCTTTATTGCTTGCAATTTCAGCTTTTGAAAGCTTTTTAATTTGAGTGCGTGCTGGTAAAATGGATGTCGCACTCATACTAAACTCATCTAGACCAAGACCTAGAAGGATTGGAATCGCAATTGTGTCGCCAGCCATTTCTCCACACATTCCTGCCCACTTGCCTTCTTTATGTGCTGCGTCAATAACCATTGAAACAAGGCGAAGGATGGAAGGTGAATATGGCTGATAAAGGTAAGACACACGTTCATTCATTCGGTCTGCAGCCATTGTGTATTGAATTAAATCATTGGTTCCAATACTAAAGAAGTCAACCTCTTTTGCAAACTGATCAGCCAATACTGCAGTGGATGGAATTTCAACCATGATTCCAATTTCAATGGAATCAGAAACAGCAGTTCCACTAGCCACAAGCTTTTCTTTTTCTTCCATTAAAATAGCTTTTGCTTGTCTAAACTCATCAAGTGTAGCGATCATTGGGAACATAATCTTTAGGTTACCAAATGTACTTGCACGAAGTAATGCACGTAGCTGTGTACGGAAAATTTCCTGTTCTTCTAAGCAAAGGCGAATCGCTCTGAAGCCAAGAAATGGATTTAGTTCTTTTGGTAAGTTTAAATATGGAAGTTCTTTATCTCCACCAATGTCTAGTGTACGAACGACAACAGGTTTGCCTTCCATTTTTTCAAGAACGGTTTTATACGCATCGAATTGTTCTTCTTCGGTAGGAAGCTGGTCACGCCCCATGTATAAGAATTCTGTACGATAAAGTCCGATTGCTTCTCCACCATTTTCAAGAACACCCTTCACATCTTCAGGAGTTCCGATGTTAGCAGCAAGTTCAACATGCTCTCCATCACTTGTAACGGTTTTTTCATTTTTTAATTTAGCCCATTCAGCTTTTTGAGCTTCATATTGTTCTTTCTTTTGACGATACTGAGCTAAAACCTCTTCTGAAGGATCAACGATAACATCGCCATCAAGCCCGTCGACAATCACCATAACCCCGTTTTGAATAGTTGAAGTAACAGACTTTGTTCCAACAACAGCAGGAATTTCCATCGATCTTGCCATGATGGCAGAATGAGAGGTACGACCTCCAATATCAGTTGTGAATCCTTTTACATATTTACGATTTAATTGAGCAGTATCTGAAGGAGTTAAGTCTTCTGCAATAATGATTACTTCTTCAGAAATCATACTTGGATTCGAGATTGAAACTCCTAGCAAATGCGCAAGTACACGTTTTGTGACATCACGAATATCAGCAGCACGTTCTGCCATATATTCATTTTCCATGCCTTCAAACATTGTAATGAACATACTTGCAACTTCATGCAACGCAAATTCAGCATTTACACTTTCAGAACTGATTTTATCTTTAATTGGATTAATGAGCTCAGGATCACTTAGTACGAGAAGGTGAGCGGAAAAGATTGCTGCTTTGTCTTCTCCAAGTTCTTCATTTGCACGATTTTTAATCACTTCTAATTCATCTTTTGATTGATTAACTGCATCCTCAAAGCGCTTTATTTCAGCATCTTTATCACTGATTGTTTGTTTTTCAACTGTCAAATCAGGATGCTCTAAACGAAAGCTTTTTGCAATAGCAATCCCTGCAGAAGCAGCAATACCTTTAATCATAGTAGACATTATTCACCAAGTCCTTCATTAGCCATGATTTCTGTTAAAGTTGCGATTGCTTCTGCTTCGTCAGAACCTTGAGCAACAATTTTCACTTCAGCACCTTGACCAATTCCAAGAGACATAACACCCATAATAGATTTAAGGTTAACAGACTTTCCGTTATATTCTAATTGAATATCTGAATTATATTTACTCGCTCCCTGAACTAATACTGTTGCTGGGCGTGCATGAATTCCCGATTCACTTGTAACTTTAAACGTTTTTTCTGCCATGGATTATTTCCCCTTTTCAATTATTTAAGAATCAAAATGATTACTTGTAGTATTTGTTCGTTTTCGGTAGATATGTAAAGAAAGAGTCGCATACCTGTATTTAAACGCCAAAAATTAAAAGGCATGAGAAAGACAATAAAACACTAGGGAGAGGATGCTACTCCTTTCCTCAAGCTTTTACTTTTTCTTTACTCATGCCTGATCGTATCAGTAACACGTAAATGCAATGCGTATGTAGAAATGTAGAAGTCGTGACAAACACTTACCTTTACAACCTAACCTCTTACACCGAAGAGTATAGCACAATCAACAAAGTTTTTTCAACAATTTGATTCATAATCCGACAACAATAAAAATTGAGAATCTTTTTCATTTGCAAAATTTATAATAAAATGGACGTTATTTTACAAAACATAAACCTTTAGGATACCAGTCCGTAACGATTATCATGTATAATAAGCAAATATTGTATTTATTTACAAACTAAAGTTGGAGGTGTTTTCATTGATCAAACTAATTGTGAGTGACTTAGATGGAACACTATTACAGGAAAATAATACAGTCAAATCTGAGGACGCCGAAGCCTTAAAACAAGCATTACAAGAAGGACTTCAAATCAGTATTGCGACAGGTAGAATGGATACTGAAATAAAAGAAGTATTAACATCGATTGGGCAAAATTTTCATCGCATTAGTCAAAATGGTGCTTTTGCATCGACAATTGATGAGAAGTCGATTTTTTCTCGTACTTTTACAACAGAAACAGCTGAGAGTATTTATAAAAGAGTATTAGACCCAAAATTCGTTACGATTGTTTGTAGCTACGACACCAATTACACACATGAAAACAATGAGTACGTCGAGGGAGTCCAAAAAAGAATGTTTCATCCAATCATCATTGATCCTGAAATAGGTTCGAAGTTTAACGAAGTCAAACCTTCAAAGATTACATTAATTGGCTTTGAGAATGATATTATTGAGATTCACAAAAGACTTTCGAATGAATTTAAAGACGAAGTTGATATATTCATTTCTGAAACACATGTCTTGGACATTATGCCAAAACAAATTAGTAAAGGGAATGCAATCAAAAAACTTCTTGAAGATCTTTCTTTAAAACCTGAGGAAATGGCCTGTATTGGAGATTCTTTTAATGATATTCCTATGTTTCGTTTAACTCCTTACAGCTTTGTGATGTCTACAGCACATGATGATGTAAAAAAAGAAGCAAAATTCGTGGTTGAAACAGTAGCAGAAGCAGTTGAAATGATTTTGAAAGAAAATAGTAAACAATTCGTTTGATTGAAAAGAAGAACCTGAGCAAATAAGGATAATGACGTGTGCTAATTCACACGTCATTTTTAATGTCATTAATAATATAGTAACCAAAACAAACTAAGGACCCAGGCCGGTGAATAGACGGAAAAATTTCGCCTAATCTGTAAAAAGTACTGAAAAGAGCCTAAATAGACGGAGAGATTCCGCTAATAAGTCTGCAAATACGAAAAAGAAGAGCTTTTTCTTTGGATAACCGGAAATCCTACTCTTATTTATTTTTAGCAGTTCTTCATTAATGGCAAGAAAACTCACCAGCTACTGGGACAATTATGATGCCTAATCTACTCTTATTTCGGCACTTATTTTAAGAAAAGAACCTGAATGGAACGTCAGGTTCTTTTTTAATTTATTTTTGCTTTTTTACATTTTTTATTTTTGCTTTTATTTCCTTCGCCATTTCCTCGCAAGCCGCATTTTCATTATCGTTCAGTTCTTCATCTCCATATCTTACTCTTTCGTAGAGTTCAACAAGACGAGCATCGAGGAATTGGTTTCGCATTAGCCATTCTGTGACACTTTCATGATGAAAGCGACCTAGGCCGTTCTGAGCCGAAAGGACCTCTAATTCAAGGATAAGCCTTCTAACCTTTGCCTGTGGCGTTTGTTTTCTTGGTCTTCTCCATTTTGCAGTAGGCACCTGAATCCCTTCAGTGACAGTTGCATATTGAAAGACATCTCCCACTACAACTGCCTCTTTTACAAATCGTTTTCTAGCTAATAAGAAGAGAATCACCGCTAAAATGATCGCCCCTAAAATCGTTAGATAAAACCAGATATCAAAATATCCTAGCATTTCTAAAAACGGATTTTTATTATCATTATCCTCCCAATTTAAGGAACCAACACTTTCACCACGTGAGCCTCTAAATGAATCAATATCTTCAACTGCATTAAAAAGTGGCTTTGAGACCCAATACAAGCTGGTCCCAATAATTGTTGATACAAAAGACAAGCCCTTCACAAAAACAATTGGAAAAATCACCGCAACACCAATAGCACCTACAAACAGACCACTAAATAATCCGACTACAGACCATGAGTTGTTTTTCGTGGCCATCTCTTTCATGACAAGTGAACTCGTACTTACACTGTTTAAGATTTTACCAATCATAAAGAACACCAATTGGGTCACAAGTAAATACAACACAAGATCACTATAGATATACCCTTGAACTTTTGCCGCAAAATACGTAAGTCCACCAAAAAGCAAGCTACCATTTAAGATAAATGCTTCTGTCAGCTTCGGATTTTTATGAAAATGAACAACCATACGGTAACAAACGATAGCTCCAAGAACTAGACTCTGACTGAAAGACATCCCTATTTCACTGCTAACAAGAGCAAGCAGTGGTACAACTAACATAATAAATACATACGGTGTGTTTGATTTCATCAGTGATAACAAGAACGCAATCACCATAGCTCCAACACCTGTAATAAACAGAAATGGCAGAATAGGTGGCAACTGCTCCGTGTGAATATATAACAGCATGAATAAAACATAGAGAAGGATGACTTCCATTACATATTGGTAGGACTTAAGTAATGATTGACTAAATCGCATATGAATCCCCCCTCTTCACTGAGGAGGAAGCTTTCTGTAAATAAATCGCGTCCTCATTTTCGATTATTTTAAAACAATCGACACCTTTTCTTGCAAAACTTCGTAAAATCAATTGCTCATTTTCTTCCATTTCTCCTAACACAATCATATAGGGTGATAGTTGCTGTTGTCTTGTAATTTTATTGATCATGTAATGAAATGGAATTGTCACACTATGTTTACTCAGCCTAGCAATCAATTCGAGTGCTTTCGCTAAATGCTCCTTCCCTACTCCAAGAGGCAGATGGATATAGGGTGTTTTTCCAGCTCTCCTTACATTGACAAAAACCTCGAAAGGAATATTTTTTACGGTTGCTGTTTCTAGCAAATACGTTAATCCGCTTAAATATTTCTCCAATTTTCGCTCACGTACATTGATAATGATCGTCCATGAAAACTGAGCCGTTTTATCAAATAGTTTTGTTTGCAATTGATTGGTACGTGCACTCGCCTTCCAGTGAACCCTGTTAAAAGGATCGGTTGGTACATAACTCCTCGTTCCAACAATCGCTGTCATGTCTTCAAAAAACGAAGTCCGGATAGGGTACTCCCCTTGATTTTTCGGAACGATTTTTTCAATTCCTCCTACGGTTTCAGGTGAAGAATAAATGATCGTCTCAAAGTTAACTGGCTTCAAATAACGAAGATATGCCTCACCAAAGCCAAATAAATGGGGAATTCTTATCTCGAGTGTACGGATTTTCGCAACTCCCCTTTGCTTCCCTTCGAATGGAAGTGTTGTCGTAAAGGCCTGTCTTCCGAAAAGAGTTAGCGGTAAAGTTAGTTCTATCTGTTCCGTTTCTAATACTTTTCTTTCATTCTTAAAACCTACTACATGATCTATCGTCATCCGGATGTGACCATTAAAGATTGGTAACAGACCCTCTTGACTCAACGTAAGAGAAAAATCACTTTCTTCACCTTTAAAGAGTTTGACAGTATCCTTATCAACAGAAATGATTATTTTATTTCCAACATGCCTTAAATAATATTTGTTTAAAAAGACAAATAAAAGAAATAGTACCCCAACAAACACAAGTAAAAAAACCTGGGAAAGGATCCCCACTAAAATAAATGTGGAAGAAAGGAAGATCAAGTAGGACATTTCATTTCCAATTGATATTTGCCGTTGCCAGTTCATTATTTTACAGCTCCAGCTTCTACCGGCACAGAAACGGTTGAAAGCAACTCCTGAACGATCTGGCGATTCGTCTTCTTCAATGATCCCTCCATCGTCAGTACAAGACGGTGTGAAATCACATACAGAGCCATAAACTTAATATCCTCTGGAGTTACAAACATACGCCCTTCTAAATATGCCTTACCCTGAGCAGCTTTCATCAGTGCTAGCGTCCCCCTTGGGCTCACTCCAACTTCGACATCTGCATGATTTCTAGTGGCATGAACGATTCGTAATAAATAATCCTCAACTTCATCAGAAAGCCTGACTTCCCCGACTTCCGCTTGCATGGCTTGAATCTCTTCTTTTGTAAGAACTTCTAAAATGTCCTCGATTGGGTTGTTTTGTCGATACGTTCTCATGATTTGCCTTTCTTCTTCAAAGCTTGGATAGCCAAGATCAATTTGCACAAAAAATCGGTCCATTTGAGCCTCTGGAAGTGGAAAAGTTCCCTGTTGTGATTCGATTGGGTTTTGTGTTGCGATTACGACAAATGGTGAAGGTAGTTTTAATGTTTCACCATCAATCGTTACCTGTCGTTCTTCCATAACCTCAAGTAAACTAGATTGCGTCCTTGGAGTCGCACGGTTAATTTCATCGGCTAACAGGATATTGGTCATAACCGGACCCGGACGTAGTTGAAATTCCTGCTCCTTCGGGTTAAAAAATTGAATTCCGGTAATATCACTTGGAAGCACATCTGGAGTAAATTGAATGCGCTTAAAATTACCACTAATCGATTTTGCAAAACTCTTGGCAAGCATTGTTTTTCCTGTGCCAGGAACACTTTCTAGTAAAATATGACCTTTATTAATGAGAGAATTTAGGACTAACTCAATCACATCATCCTTTCCGATGATTACTTTCCCAATATTCTCTTTGATTTTTAACACATTCTCTTTTACAGACATAAGCGCCCTCCGTATTCACTAAAATATGTAATTCTATGATAATTTAAATTTATCAAAAATGTAGGTATATTCCAACATAATTATTCTGCAATGCTTGGAATTAATCCTATGAACAAAAGCGCAAGCGCCTTGATCAGCCCCGACAAGCATAAGACGAGCGCTGACAGAAGGCACTTCTTGCCTTCCGAAGCGATTGGCTTATGACCTTGAGGGGCAGGAGCTGGACGTGGATACATCCAATAAAAGTTATCCACAATGATAAATTTTATAATTTCCAGGCTATAAAAAAAGAGAGTCATGAACTCTCCTTCTAACAAACGATAAATAAAAACAGACAGATCCACAAAATTGCCTATGGTCTGTCTGTTTCATTTTAGTTATGCTTTTGTAATCTCAATGATATTTTCTTCAGAGAGATCAATATTTCCTTGCTTTTTATTCACAATCTTTTCGCCTTCTGCAAGGTTTGTGAATACAATTGGAGTCATAATTGAGGTTGCATTTTCCTTAATATAATCTAAATCAACTTTTAAAAGCTGTTGACCTATTTCGACCTTATCATTTTCACTCACAAATATTTCAAAGCCTTGTCCTTTTAGATTAACTGTATCAATCCCAACATGAATAAGAATTTCACGACCTGAATTAGATAGAATACCAATCGCATGTTTTGTTGGGAACACGTTGATAATTTTCCCATTAACAGGTGAAGCAATCACACCTTCTGACGGAATAATCGCAAAGCCATCACCCATCATTTTTCCAGAAAATACGGCATCAGGTACTTCGGTAATTGGTTTTATTTCACCTTTAATTGGTGAAACAAATTGATCTTCACCATGATATTCATTAGTCAATATATCTGGTTTTACTTCTTCATTCCGGCTCGTTTCTACTTCACGGGGCTTTTTCCCGCTCATTACATCTTGCATTTGACTTTTAATGATTTCAGAGCGTGGGCCAAAGATTGCCTGAATATTATTTCCAACTTCTAGCACACCAGCCGCTCCTAGTTTTTTCAACTCATCCTTATCTACATGTTTAATATCGTTTACAGAAACACGAAGTCGAGTAATACACGCATCAAGATGTGCAATATTTTCTTGTCCGCCCATTGCATGTAGGATGTTAAAAGCGAGATCTCCAGCCTTCCCTTCCTTTTCCTCTTCACCTTTTGCTACTTCACGTCCAGGTGTCATGAGATTAAATTTACTAATTGCAAAACGGAATATAACATAGTAAATAACTGCAAAAACAAGACCTACTAATATCGCAATCCACCAAGGCTCTCTACCAGGCAAAATACCAAATAAGAAAAAGTCAATTCCTCCACCCGAGAAGGTATAGCCAATATTAACATTCAAAGCCGTCATTAGAACAAAAGATAATCCATCCAAGATTGCGTGGATTAAGAAAAGAATAGGAGACACAAACATAAATGAAAATTCTAGCGGCTCTGTGATACCAGTTAAAAACGATGTTAGAGCACCCGAACCTAATAAACCGGCTACAAGTTTTTTATTTTCTGGACGTGCAGCATGATACATCGCAAGTGCAGCAGCCGGTAAACCAAACATCATAATTGGAAATTCACCAGCCATAAAGTTACCAGCCGTAATATCTACCCCATCTTTCAATTGGGCAAAGAAAATTGTCATATCTCCCCTAACAACTTGTCCAGCTGATGTTGTATAAGAACCAAATTCGTACCAAAACGGCGCATGGAATATATGATGTAATCCAAACGGGATCAGCAATCTTTTTATTAATCCGAAGAAAAACACAGCAAAATACGAACCTTCTTCTATTAGCCATAGAGAAGCACTATTCATTGCTTCTTGCACTGGTGGCCAAATGATTAATAATAAAAGACCTGCTATAAAAGAAAATGCGGCTGTTGCAATCGGAACAAAACGTTTACCTGCAAAGAAACCAAGAAATGAAGGCATTTCTATATCATGAAAACGATTGTAGGCAAACGCAGCAATTAGACCAACAATGATTCCTCCAAATACACCTGTTTGCAATGTTGGAATTCCTAAAACGGACGCAAATGCTGGATTGTCAGCAAGCATTTCGGGAGTTACTCCCCGCCATGAACTCATTACCTGATTTAGAACTAAATAACCAACTAAAGCGGCAAGTGCTGCTGCACCATCACCAGCTAAGCCAATCGCTACCCCAACCGCAAAGATAAGGGCTAGATTACTAAAGACAATGCCACCTGCATCCTCCATCACTGATGCAGCGAGTTGAATCCAATCAGCATCCAGGAACGGAAGATATTGCAGCATTGATTCTTGTTGCATAGCATTTCCTATCCCAAGTAATAGACCTGCTGCCGGTAATAGTGCTACAGGTAGCATCAGCGCTTTACCGATCTTTTGCAGGATGCCAAAAACTTTTTTAAACATGTAAAAACCCCCTATGTTTTTTCATTCTCATTAAGAATGTCCAAAAAACAAAAAAAGACATGAGTAAGAAAGAACAATCAAAAGAAGCCGCACGGATACTATCTCCGAAAAATGGAAGGTATATCCTGTTACACTTCATTTAATCATTCTCTTTACTCATGCCTGATCGAATCAGTGACACGTCAAAAACAATGTACTATTTAATTTTCTTCTGAAGCCTCTGCAGATGCATCGTAATATAGACAGCTTCAGCGTCAAAAACTGGCTTCTTTAATGTTTGCTGCATTATCTTAATGAGTTTCCATGAGAGATTATAGCATAAGGGATATTCTTCTTTCAAGAGAGCAGTGATTATTTCAGGTTCTTCTACTTTCTCTCCAGCTTTTACCCGTTCAATTGCAAATCTTAAATGCCGTACAAGTCTCATATAATCAATGCTATTTTTATCTATCACTATTTTCAACTGATCTTCTACCGTCTGCACCAATTTTGTCACAAGTTGAGAGTGCATATTGACTTCCGACAATTCTTTATTGGTTATTGCACTGTGTATGTGGAGGGCTATAAACCCTGCTTCTCCCTCAGGTAAGAGTATATTACTTTCTTCCCTAAATAGATCCATTACTTCTTTGGCTATTCCGTATTCCCTCGGATACAATGCTTGCGTTTCTATTAAAAAAGGATTACGGATTTCCATCCCCTGTGAGACCCTCGCCACAGTAAACATCAAGTGGTCGGTCAAGGCCACATGGATATGCTCATTAAGCGACGATTCCGTTCTTCTTTTAATTAACTCGATAGCAGAAATAATTACTCTCTGTAAATCATCCTCTAAATATGGTAGAAGCTTAATATAATTTTTTTGTTCTTTTTCATTCTTTAGAACAAACAGCTTTTCCACACTCGCATCATCCAGTACATCATGTTTCTTTCGGTTAAAGCCGATGCCCTTCCCTATGATAACGACCTCCCCATAGTCGGAGTGATCTGCAATAATTACATTATTATTTAGAGCTTTAGATATGATAATATCAGACATCTTAATTCCCCACTTTTTTACTGTACATACCCTCATATCCTATCTGAACGAGCAGTAGAAATCAATCATTTGAGCATAAGGATCTCTGTTTACGGATGTCTACTTGGTAATGTGATGATTACTTTTGTTCCCAATCCAACTTTACTTCTAATATTGAAGGTTCCCTTATGATCTTGAATAATCTTATTGCTCATCGTGAGCCCAAGTCCCATTCCTTTTTCTTTTAATGTAAAAAATGGTTCCCCTATTTTTTCAAGTCTTTCTTTTGGAATTCCGACCCCAGTGTCAATGACTTCAATTTTGACTTTATCATTATTCACCCACGTACGGATTCTTATTTTCCCTCCAGTAGGCATGGCATCTATTGAATTTTTGATGACATTGACAAATACCTGTATAAGTTCGTTTTTATCTCCATAAAGAAGCGCCTCGGCTGCCAGATTTTCGACTCTTACTTCCACATTATGAAGGATTGCTTCGTGTGAGGTGAGTTTGATCAGATAATCAATAAGGTCGCTTACTTTAAATTCCTTTAGAATTTTACTTTGTGGCTTGGAAAATACAAGTAACTCACTGACAATTTGATTAATTCTGTCGAGTTCAGAAAGGATGATATCTGATATTTGGGAGTTTGGCTCGTCTTTTTCCTTTTGCAATTGGACGAAGCCTTTGATCGTTGTAAGAGGATTTCGTATCTCATGAGCAATTCCAGCAGCCAATTCACCTACAACAGAGAGTTTTTCCCTTCTCCGGGCAAGCTCTTCAGCAGCCTTCACGTTTGATATATCCCTTCCTATAGTAACAAGGCCAGCTCTCTTTCCCTCTTCAAATAAAGGGACACGAATGACATCAAAGGTTTTAAGTTCTCCACTAGGAATCATGATGGTTTGCTCATAACGAGTCTCCCTCGCCTTTTCCCAGGTCTCTTCATCTAATTGAATATTTTGAATCAAGTATTCCTTAAAATCTGGATACATCTGTGCAATTTCTATATCCGTTTTATTTTTATACTTTTCCGTTTGGAGGTTATAGAGATCTTTTGCATACCGATTGACACGAATCCACCTCCCTTGTCCATCTTTAAAACAGACGAAATCAGGCATTGCATTGATTAGTGTCGTCAGTTCATTTTGCTCTTCCAAAGCCTTAATATAGGCATCATGCTTCTTGATGATCAGATGGATTAGAAGCGTAGTAAAAAAGACGAAAACGAGTCCTTTTCCAATCTGAAGATAGTTCGCATTGACAGAAGGAAATTTATCCAAGAGATATTCAGAGAATGTAATCCAAAAAAGGCTTGCCAAAAAATAGATGAGCCACAATCGCTTTTTAAAAACTTCTTTAAACATGACAAGCACCTCGTAACCATTTGACAATAAATTCAATTTGCCGTATAATAATATTTTGCTCCCTTAAAACTTATAACATAATTTTTTATATATAGAAAGATAAGTTCGTTTTATCTTTTACATTTGAGAAAGACTTATTCACACTGGACCGGCTTCGGAGCCGAAAGGACGAAAGAGAGGTAGGGCTTTCGTTGTTTAAGATTTTCAAATCTACCGCGGCAATAAAATTATGAAAAGTGAATCTCGCCCAAAACAAGAACCAACCGTATCATGCGGTTGGTTCTTTTTCATAAGTTGTAGTTTGCACCATGTAGGGTGATTGTTTTTCCCTTTCGAGGTTCAATCCCCATTATATATGGCCGTTCACCTCTTTGATGATTTTCATTACAAAAATAAACATCTATAGAGTCGAGGTTTACTTTAAAAGCGTGTTGTTCAGTACCAGGCAGAACCGTGTCCGAAATAGTCCCTTTTAATACATCGGCCCAAAGCCTTGCAGTTGTTTGGGGTTCCTTCACCGAGTAGCCAACATACGAAATTCCTTTACTATCCGGAACATACATACCTTTTGAAATAAGGTCTTTTTCCCTGACTGCATCCTCTTCTCCCCACTCAATAAAAAATGGCATTGGATGTGTGTGCTGAATAAACAGCATCGACCATTCAAGCATCGTGCCGTCCGGTCGCTTTCGTGATCCTGGGAATGGCCCGAGAGTTTTAAACCCTTTTTCAGATAGCTGTTTTTGTACCTTTTTTATCGAGGATGTTCGAAATGCAATTTGAGAAAGCCCTTCTCCTAGCTGATAGTCTTTGTAAAGGTGGCTACTAAACGGATGGCTACCTTCCTTTGTAACATCTAATTTGTTGATTCCAATCCATTCAATATAAGCTACATTTTTAAAATAACATAATGTATTGTAGGTCCCCCAGAAATCATGGTTTCCACCTTTTACAGGATGAAAACCCAACAATTGAAAAGCTGCCATTGTGTCATGTGGGTCATTCACATAATGAACAACATGGTCAAAACGAATCTCCAACACACCCACTCCAAACCCGGTTTTTATATTATTTTATCAAAAAAAGACCCAATAAAGGGTCTTTTTACAAGAAATCTTATGCACCTAGTGATTGCGTTGGGTTTGAATATGTTTCTTTATCAAGTTCATTTGTCATTCTACTTGTAAGGACACCCGCTGTCATACTGCCGCTAACGTTAAGTGCTGTACGACCCATGTCAATTAAAGGTTCAACAGAAATCAATAAACCGGCTAATGCAACAGGTAAATCGAGAGCTGATAAGACAAGGATGGCAGCAAATGTTGCTCCTCCACCAACACCAGCAACGCCAAATGAGCTAATTGCAACAATCACTACTACTGTTAAAATAAACGATGGGTCCAATGGATTTATACCAACTGTCGGAGCAATCATCACAGCAAGCATCGCTGGATATACACCGGCACAACCGTTTTGACCAATGGATAGGCCAAATGATCCTGCAAAGTTGGCAATACCCTCTGAAACACCTAAATCATTTGTTTGTGCCTTGATATTAAGTGGTAGAGTCCCTGCACTAGAGCGCGATGTAAAGGCAAATGTTAAAACAGGGAATGCCTTTTTCAGATAAGTGATAGGATTTAATCCAGCGAATGTTAGTAACAATAAATGGATTGCAAAGACAATCAATAACGCAACATAAGATGCGACAACAAATTTTCCAAGCTTATAAATCGCACCATAATCACTGGTAGCTGTCACACGTGTCATAATTGCAAGAACACCATAAGGAGTTAAGCGTAAAATGATCGTTACTACACGCATGATAACTGAGTAAAGCGCATCAATTATTTTCGCAAACAGATCTGCATTCTCTGGATCTTTACGACGAACTCCAAGGAAAGCCATTCCGATAAACGCCGCAAAAATAACAACCGCGATGGTTGAAGTTGGACGAGCGCCAGTAAAGTCTAGAAATGGATTGGCTGGTAATAAATCGACAATTTGTTCTGGAAACGTCTTATCTTGAATATCAGCATAGCGCTGGTCGAGTGCTTCTCCTCTTGCTGTTTCAGCATCTCCAGCTTCAATTTGGATAGCTTCCAAATCAAATGCAACAGTTGTACCAATCCCAACTAGAGCTGAAATTGCTGTTGTACCTACTAAAATAGCAAGGATGAGGAAACTAATTTTTCCGATATTATTTGCCAATTTCATTTTCGTAAATGCGGAAACGATAGAAATGAAAACAAGTGGCATGACAATCATTTGTAAAAATTTCACATAGCCGTTACCGACGATGTTAAACCAACTAATCGACTCGGAAATAATTTCTGATTCTGCCCCATAAATGAGTTGCAGGATAAGACCAAAAACAATTCCTAAGCCAAGTGCTGCAAATACTCGTTTTGAAAATGAGACATGCTTTTTTTGCATATAAACTAATAATAATAGCAATAAGACCATCAAAACGATATTAACAATACCTAGTAAACTCATATGATTTTCCCCCTTTTATATGTCAATGTATTAAAATATAATTCAGTTTATACCAATCCGTCAAGTAAGAAATGATTCACTTAAAAAATTATAACAATTTCGAAAAGTAAAAGCGTCTAGAAACATTCTAGACGCCCTCATCCATGTTATGCCACTTTTATCGCCTTTCCAAACGGTACTTTCGGTACATAATCATCTGGAACGAGCCAAAATACTTCGGCTTTTACATCCAATTCATCGTAAAAATAGCCTGTAACATCCGTTATATAAAACAAGGTATCAATTTTCTCCTGATCTGCCCACTCGAGCACTTCCGTATAGGAGGACTTGCCATGCGTATAATATTTAATAGTAGGATTTTGTATAGCTGTGATGCTTCTAATTTTAAAATCAGCTTGAATAAGCTGGGTTTCTGGAATCATTTCACCAAAAAATTTGACAATATTGTTTATTAAAATGGATCGTACTTGATTGGTTGAAGTATCAATGGCTAATGCAATCTTCTTGTCTTTTCGATCCTTAAGTAAACCCATTAGTGACCTTTGCCATCTCACAATAGCATCACTCCTCATGCTTAATCACCAAAGGAAGGTATCTTGTCCAGCTTAAGCGACTAGAAACTCGAGAAATTTCAACTCCTCCGTAGAGACATAAGACGCCTATTTGTCGGAGTCTCCGACGCACAGGAAGTGCTAGTGCCGACTTTGCCACAGGATGTGACGTTCTTAGGAAGCCTTCTCGTTTCTGGGCGAGTCGCTTTCACTTTTCACCCTGGCTACTCTATTTTGTCACGTTTTTTGAACAAATATGAACTGTTCAACTAACAATACTTGGATAGCTTATTTGTATGATTGTAGGCAAACCTATCAATAATTGGGGGAATGAAAATGAATATTTCAAACCAGGAATTACTTGAAAAACTATCAGAAAATAATGGAATTGGTTATGTTGAACTTGATGGTCTTCTTCATGAAATTAGACTTGTAAACGGAAATCAAATTGCTTTTACAGGAGCGTGTCGGAAATGGACGCAAACAGAAATGCCTTCCGCTCACGGTGACTACAATGTATTAACCGATGTTCTAATGGAAGAAGACCTCATGATTCCAAGCTTTCCAACACACGATTACTATGAATTTCACGAAACGGTTCATGATTTTTCATAAGCAACTTAGTGGTATGATTTTCCTTAATCATTTATAGTAAATGCAGATAATAATTTTGAGGAGGCATACATAATGACAAACTTAAAGCCATGGTTTGAAAAAGGCATGAACCAATACGACTATATTAACAGCATGCAAGTTCATAAAGAAAATTTACTAAAGGTGTATAATCAGTTTCGTTTAGACGAATCTGATAAAGAACTACTCCAGGCACTTCAGGAAAAAGAATTAAAAGCAATCATTTTGGCAGCTGATTGGTGTGGTGATGCAATGGTAAACCTCCCTATCCTCATGAGAATTGCAGATGAGGCATTGCTCGAAACTCGTTATTTAATTCGCGATGAAAATCTAGAGCTAATGGATCAATACTTAACAAACGGAAAGTCACGTTCGATTCCAATTATTATTTTCGTGAACAAAGACTTTGAAGAGGTTGGTAAATGGGGACCAAGAGCGCCAGAAGCTCAAGCGATTGCGGATGAATTAAAGGCACAGGTTCCAGATAAGGAGTCGCCTGAATATGATGCTGCATTTAAGGCGTTTATCAAATCTTTTACTGAGCGGATCACAACAGATGAAGCGCTTTGGAATGACATTAAAAATAGTATCATTTCCACTTTGAAAAACGCATAATAGTTTGACCCTAAAACATATACTAAACTTAAGACCGTCCACTACTTCCAACATCGCTTGTTGCGGGACTAACCAGAACGGAAATGTGGGCGGTCTTTTTTGTATGTCTATATAGGAAGAAAGATGTGTATCAGGAATACGAAGGTGAAAATAAAAGCGCTTGTATAATGGAATTTCCGCCTAAATCCTGAGGCCCTTTTATGCCGTAGATATCCTGCAAAAATCGTCAGCGCTAAACATAGAATGGCTAAAATTCCGCTTATGATCTTAGGACTTGTATATCCCACAATTTCACCGAGTTTGACCAACATAATTCCCCCATGAAAAACGATCAAAATTGTTCCAATGATGGCAAGCTTAATATGTGACTTCATCATATAGCGTGATAGCTTGGCAAGAGTTATTTTGAGTTTTCGAACCTTTGTCCTCCGGATGACTAGAAAGATAAAATACATATTTACATTCACGATAAAAAGGATAATTGCAATTTGGGAAAAAGCCTGCCCTAAGGTAACGATTTGAGAGTCATGGGTTCTAAAAATCCATATGTAAATAACTGTGCTAACAACAAGTAGCGCATTTATGAATATCCAAATGTAATAGGCCATCCTCAACCCTCCCCTTCTATTTTTACCAATTTTACCAGATGGTTATGAAATGTGTAGTGTGGGATATCACTCGGGGTGTTTTGAGCGTTGATTGGGCAGTATTTTGGTAACCCCTTCGTTTTTTCCTACTTTTCCTAATTGAGGGGTTACTAGATTGGTTTGCGAGTTCATCTTGTCCTGATTTTATCCATGTGCAGGGACGATAAAATAGTTTACTGGTTCACCTTTTCCTAGTTTTATCCATGTGTGGGGATGATTAATTAGTTTACTGGTTCACCTTTTCCTAATTCTATCCATGTGTGGGGATGATTAATTAGTTTACTGGTTCACCTTTTCCTAATTCTATCCATGTGCGGGGACGATTAATTGGTTTACTGGTTCGCCTTTTCCTAGTTTTATCCATGCGCGGGGACGATTAATTAGTTTACTGGTTCGCCTTTTCCTAGTTTTATCCATGTGCGGGGACGATTAATTAGTTTACTGGTTCACCTTTTCCTAATTCTATCCATGTGTGGGGATGATAGCTGACTTGTCATTCTTCGCATTCTACTATTTAAACCAAGTACTAGCACAAAATTACAGTTTCCTGCCCAACACTTCACCTAAAGACCCCCTCTACCATATTCATCCTTCTTCAAACATGCTAGAATTAAGGTACGATCATGAAATGGAGGTAAGTCAAATGTCTACATGTAACATCGATCACACATTAGAAGATGTGGTCAAAAAACTTCAAAGTCAAGAAACCTTTTTGCCGAAAGAACTTTATCACAACGCGATTCAATTTTTAGAGACAGAACGTACCCAACTTACACTAAACGAATTCTTTCACCTTTTAAAGAAATATGATTTAGCATCTGAGGAAGAACAACAAAAACGTAATCTTGCCATGGAAGAACTCTTCCAAGCATAAAAGTAAGGCAACACAAATGTGGTGCCTTTAGACTGTTGACAAACGCTCGCATACTGCGTTGCTTGCCTCTCTCGTCCGCTCATGAAGGCAACTTCTTATCGCGTCTTCGATTGGCTGGGCGCCTTGTTTGACAAGCGTTTTCAAGCCAGTCTGTGGATAGTAATTGATATCTAGATATCCTCTAAAAAATCGTGTAGACAAAGTCAACACTGACTTTGTCTACACTCTGGAGGCACCACAAATGTGGTGCCTTTAGTTAACTGCACTTTTTTCCTCCACATATTCCCGAATGGCTGTTAAGAAATCCTCTCCATACCGCTCTAGCTTCGTCTGCGCAACCCCTTTAATTTCAAGAAGTTCTTTCTCGTCTACAGGAGCCACTTCACTCATTTCCCGTAATGTACTATCTGAAAAGACGATATACGGTGGAACCCCATCCCTGGCAGAAATCTCCTTACGTACCTCGCGAAGAATTTCAAATAACGTATTGTCGGTCACAACTTGCTTTTTCTTCACCTGTTCCTTCTTATAAATTTTGACTTCTCCCTTTAGAACAGGTAATGCCTTTGAATCAAGAATGAGCACTGGATATTGAGAGTTGGTCAGTTTGACATATCCTTCTGCAGCCAAAAAGTCAATTAAGCCGACAATTTGCTTTTCTGAATACTGCTTTAATAAACCGTAGGTCGACAAGGAAGTAAAACCAAACTCTTGAATTTTTTTATTCCTTGAACCCTTTAACACCTGTGCAACCAAGGTTTTTCCATAGCGCTCCTTCATCCGTTTGATACATGAGAATACCATGAGCGCCTCAGTTGTCACATCGATTTTTTCACGGTCATCTTTACAATTAAAACAGCGACCACATTCCACACTCTCCTTCTCCCCGAAATATTCCAGGATGTAGCTTTGCAAGCATTTCTCCGTGTGACAATAGTCAATCATTTGCTGGAGTTTATGATATTCCTGCTCCTTTTTCACTTCATCCACTGTAGATTGCTCGATTAGGAATTTTTGGAGTTGGATATCCTGTGATGCAAATAAGAGATAACAATCACTCTTTTCACCGTCACGCCCTGCTCGTCCCGCTTCTTGGTAGTAGGCTTCAATATTTTTCGGAAGACTGTAGTGAATCACGTATCTGACGTTACTTTTGTCAATTCCCATACCGAATGCATTTGTCGCAATCATAACATTCACGGTGTCAAACAGGAAATCCTCCTGTGCTTGTTTTCGTTCTTCATCCGATAACCCAGCATGATATTTTCCCACTAAAAAGCCTTCTCTTTCTAAAAACGAATGAAGTTCATTAACCTCCCGACGGGTTGCGGCATAAACAATCCCCGATTGATTCTTATTCTCTAGTAAAAAGCTTTTCACAAAATCTCGCTTGTTTTCACCTTTTAAGACATTGAAAGTTAAATTATCTCTCGCAAACCCTGTGATGAATACAGCATAAGGGTCAATCTGAAGTTGGCTGCAAATATCTTCTTTTACCTCAACCGTTGCAGTTGCAGTTAATGCTGCTACAACCGGCTTTGATGGAAGTTCCGCAATCATATAATGAATATTTCGGTAGCTCGGCCTGAAATCATGTCCCCATTGTGAAATACAATGCGCTTCATCAACAGCAATCATAGAAATGGGTATCGAAGATAAAAGGGATCGAAATTGAGAGGATTCGAGTCGTTCAGGAGCAATATAGATTATTTTATAGCGGCCAGCGCGTGCATCCTGCAGTCTTTCCTGAATTTCTTGCATTGAAATACTACTATTAATATAAGTAGCTGATATACCCACACCAAGCAATGTATCTACTTGGTCCTTCATCAATGAGATTAATGGGGAAATGACAATTGTGATTCCTTCAAAAATCAGAGCTGGAATTTGATAGCATAACGACTTTCCGCCTCCAGTTGGCATAATCGCGAGTGTATCGTTTCCCTGTAAAATATTTTCGATAATGGATTCCTGTCCCGGTCTAAAAGACGGGTAACCAAAATACGACTGTAAAACTTGCTTTGCTTCTTCAATCATATAAAACACCTTTTTTAATTATTTTACTTCATTTGCCAAAAATGTGCGTTTGACGTAGTGTACTACCCCACATGTCCGAGTACCTTCGTGCATACTATACAGTGTGGTGTTAGCTCCTTATTCTTTATCTGTTCGTGTTTGGAAGTGAGAAATCACTTCCTCTTTTTTTAGACTACTCGATGTGAGCCACAAAGACGTTGCCACTCAAACGTGGCGTTCTTATTCTTAAATCATTCGTTAAGTTAATTATAAAGGAAGAAGATTAAGGTGGGAAGGGTATCCACCCTGTGGTAATATAAAACTAAAAAACTATGTCGAGGATGAAGCACGTGAGGAATGCAGATCTACAAGTATCACAACCATATGAAAAAAAATCTTTCTTATTCGATTATACACTCTCATTTCGGAACAAACTACCCGGTATCGCTCTTGTTTTTATGATCGGAGTATTAGCTAACTCTTTAGGGAAAGACTTCCCATTAATCGGAGGAGCAGTGATTGCCATTATTATTGGCATCCTGGTTCGAAATTTTCTACGTATTCCGGCGGTCTATACAGAAGGTATCTCCTATACATTAAAGACGTTACTGAAAACGGCCATTGTGTTGCTTGGTTTCGGGCTAAGTTATGCAAGTATTTTTCAGCTTGGATATGAAGCAATCCTTTTAGTCATTATTGCGGTGTTATCTGGTATTCTATTTACTTTTATTTTGGCCAAGCTATTTAAGCTTGGTGGAAATATCCCGATTCTCGTTTCACTTGGAACCGCCATTTGTGGGGCGACCGCGATTGTAACATCAAGTCCGATTGTTCGTGCAAAAGAGGAAGAAACGGCTTATGCGATTAATACAATCTTTGCTTTTAATGTGTTGGCAGTATTATTCTACCCTCTGATAGGACATCTTTTTTCGATGCCAGACGATATTTTTGGAATGTGGGCAGGTGTAGCGATTCATGATACTTCGTCAGTAGTCGCTGCGGGGTATAGTTATAGCAGCGCTGCCGGAGATACATCTGTTGTCATTAAATTAATTCGAACACTCATGTTAGTACCTGTGACTCTCATTCTATCAATCATCATTTCAATGAGATCAAAAGGGAGCACAATAAACAAAGTAAAAATGAGCAAGGTATTTCCAACCTTTATCTTATTTTTCGCTGGAGCTGTTGCGATTAATACGATTTTCTCACTACCAACATCACTGACGAGTGTAACAGATGGAGTAGCGAAATTCTTAATCCTTATGGTAATGGCGAGCGTGGGTCTTGGTACAGATTTTAAAAAGATTAAATCCGTTGGTTTACGCCCTTTATTTGTTGGGTTAATTTCATCTATCATGATGGGAATTTTAACCCTAACCATCATTCTAGTGCTGTATTAAAAAGAAGTTGGGAACTCATTTCCCAACTTCTTTTCGTTCCTCCAAAATATCACAAATCATTTTAATATGGAAAGATGCCCATGCTCTTTCGCGAAAGTGTAGTATGACAGTAAAAAAAAGGAGAAAGAAATAAATAATGGTGAAGAGAATTAGATAAAGATATCCTCTTCCAAACAAAAATTTTTGCAATTGATTAGAAAAAAGAAATAAAAACCACGGTATGGCTGTAATTAAAATGGGAATGATGCCGGACCCGTTTTTTTCTTTTAACATGCGATAATAAATGATTTTTAAGGTCTGCGAGTCTATTCCTTCATAAAAGAGTTGGATGGAACGCACTTCTTCCATTTCCTTCAAATGTTTAAATGTTCGATCTTTGCGCGCATTCCTTTTTAGCTTTAAATAGATTTTATGTGCATCTCCACGAAACGAAATCAATTGTAACACCTCAGAATATTTAACATTATTTTTAACAATTCCCTGTTTTACGCATAAAAATGCCCCCAACTTTTAGATTTGGGGGCATAATCATTTATGCTGGAGGATCGATGTCTAGATCATCCTCAATTTCCTTTTCTTGATATTGTGTATCCTTCCGTGCATTGAAACGTTCAGCTTTTTCAACGTACACTGCAATGTTGTAATCAGGGATTCCTGCAAATTTTTCATAGCGACCCTTTGGAAGTAAAAAGTTACCTTCTGGGAAGAATACGCCAAGATTTTTTCTTGCAATATCCGCAAATTTTGCTTTCCCTTGGAAGACACCAAAGCCATTATGAACAACAATCGCTTCTCCTTCTGTAATACGAAGCTCTGCAGCATCCTGAGGATTGATTAACACATCATAACGGCCTGCTCCATTAAATGGATCGACCTCTTTATAAATCATCGAGTTAAATTGCTTTCCACGGCGAGTGGTTAACACGAATTGTTCTTCTTTTTTCCCGAAGTCAGGAATTTCAACTTGAATTAAGTTCCCTCTTCCATCAGGGGTCGGGCACACGCCACCTTCACAAAGCCATGCTCCTCCCCATTGGAACACATCCCCTTTTTTCTTAAGATGTTGGATTCCATTGTAGTTTGGATTGGCAATCGCAATTTCGTCGCGAATTTCCTGTCCACTCTTAAAATCAATTAAATGTGCACTTTCAGGTTTAACTCGCTTGGCGAGATCCACATAAATCTTCCATTCTGCGCGAGCCTCTTTTATCTCATTTTTATTCCCTTCAATTTCAGGTGAAAAATACACCATTCGTTCTGTCGAAGTCGAAGTTCCTCCACCCTCTTGTTCATAACGGGTTTTTGCAGGTAACACAATCACAGCTTCTTTCGCATCCAATAGGGTTGACGTATTTAAAATGATATCTTGATGGACACGTATTTCAAGCTCGGATAACGCTTTTTCAACAAAATCAGGGTCTGGCATGGTTTCTAAGAAGTTTCCGCCGGACATATAATAAAGCTTAACTTTTCGCTCATGATCATCTGGAAGGACAATATTTTCTAATGTGACTCCGACAATATCGCCTTGCCACTTTTCAATCTCAAAGCCCCAAACCTTTTCCATTCGCTCAATATTTTTTTCATCAAATTCGCCGCCAGGCAGAACAAATGGATCTGCTCCCATTTCACCTGACCCTTGTACAGAGGAATGACCACGGAAAGGCATTAGTCCGTTGTTCTTACGCCCTAGGTGGCCACGAAGAAGGGCAAGGTTTGCTACCTGTGAAATATTATCGGTCGCAAAGGAATGCATCGTCAATCCCATAGCCCATGTATACACCACATTTTTACTATTGGCTAGAAGCTCCGCTAGCTCGATCATTCGTTCCTTCGACACGCCAGATGATTTTACAATCTCATCCCAGTTTTGTTCCTTAACATGTGCTTTTAATTCTTCAAACCCATTTACATGTTCTTTCACGAATTGATGGTTGATTGCAGAACCATGTTGGTCTTCCTCCATTTCAAACCAATGCTTCATAATTCCGAACATGAAGGCAATATCTCCACCAATGTTAACTTGATAGAAATCATCCGCAAGCTTTGTTCCAAATAAAGCGGATTCCATATTGGATGGGATCCAATATTTATCCATTGCCGGTTCTCTATGTGGATTAATGACTATAATTTTTGTACCGCGTTTTTTCGCTTCGAGCATGTATTTTGTAGAAACAGGTGAACTGTTTGAAGCCACACTACCCCAGAATAATAAAACGTCTGCACCTATCCAATCCTGATAATTGGCAGTTGATGCACCAACACCAACGGAACGCTTCATCGCTGTTTTACTAGGAGAATGACAAATTCGTGAAGCGTTATCAATATGGTTCGTACCTAGGAAACGAGCAACTTTAGCAGCTACATAATAGGATTCATTCGTAATCCCACGAGAAGTTAAATAAAAAGCATATTGCTTCGGATTCAACTTTTGCATCTTTTCCGCAATCATATCCATCGCTTCATCCCAGGAGATTTTAGAAAACTCTCTTTCTCCTTTTCTACGAATCATTGGATATGGAATTCTTCCTAATTTTCTAAGTTCAGTGCTATTATATTTACGCAGTTCATCAATATCTGCGTGGAGAATTTCTGAATCAATGGCTGGCATTGTACTTAGACGTAACACATTAAGGCGAGTTGTGCACATATGTGGCCCCTTCAGTGTTTGGTCATAAAGACCAGAAACACCAAGAGCACAGCCATCACATACACCCTGTGTTAAAATGCGGGTTGCATATCCGAGATTGTCCTTATTTTCCCAAGCCACTTTCATCGTGTCACGAATGTGCTTTGGCTTCACCTTTCCTAAACCAAAGGGAATCGGACTGACCCAGTGCTTTGGTTGTGGCATTTTCGTAGTCTTAATTGGTCCCTGATGCTTTGTTTCTCCCATGATTAATCCCCCTCTTCCTACTCGTTATTACTATGTGTATGGTGAAAGTCAACTTATATTCAAATACGCCTTGGCGTATTTGTGCCCGATTTTTTTAGGCCCACACGAGGTGGGTCACAAAGACGTTGCCACAGGATGTGGCGTTCTTAGTCTTTGATCTTATGCCTCGAAAAACTTCCTTTGAAAAATCGTGGCATCCGCCGGAGGCTTTAACTTTGATTTGCAGAAGAGCAAGCTTCTGCTAATTGAAGTTAACTATGGTTTCGGTATTCAAACTGCCTATTCCTTTATAAAAGGTACGAATTATAGAAAAAACCACCGAAACATGATTCTAGGATGTTAGAAAGATGCAACGGTGGTTAGTCTTTAGCAGGGTCGCTACCAAGTGCCAACACGATAGGATTTTCAAAAAGTGCGGTGTATATGACTCATCGAATTTCTGCGTTGGCTTGCTTCTCTGTTCCTCACGTATTAACTGCATACGCACCGGTACTCAAAGCTGCGCCGCCTTGAAACTCTCGGTCCTATCCATCCTCCTTTTTGAACTCTTATTGCTGTTGTAATTTATTTAGTTGAAAACTTTTTCTCTAAATCTTGATCAAATACAAAGACGGACATTCCGAAATCTCGGTCAATATCAATATCTACAAATAAATCAACTAGGTTTGAACCTAAAAATTCTTCCATTTCAACGGGTCTGTTTTTTCGATACATTTCTTTTACCATTTCGGTTCTTGCCGCACGAAGCATTTGTTTTCCTTCATCTGCGGCTGCAATAAACTTTTCAACTGGAGATAGGTTTCCTTCCATTTCACAAATGGCCCAATTTTTACAAAAGGTTGTTGTGATTTTACTCGGTCCTTTTCCCATATGTTTTTTTCGAAAAGACCTTACTAGATTGCTAAACTCGGCTTCGTACTTATTCATTTTTGTTCTACCCTCTTATCAGTAACTTCATTAACCTTAGTTAATCAAGATTACCAATGAATGTCAACTAGCAAGCTCAGCACCTTTTCCAGCTTGTTGTTTTCGTAGTTTCTTAATATCTAAACGGATTAAAAGTGAAATCGCCAATGCGACCGCAAATAATGCCGTAAACACGGTTAAGCTTTGAGTATAGCTTCCAGTGGTATCACGAATCCAAGAAGCGAACATTGGACCTGCAAGTCCTGCAGCTGCCCAAGCTGTTAAAATATAACCGTGGATCGCCCCAAGTTGTTTTGTTCCAAACAAATCGCCGATGTATGCAGGGATTGCTGAGAACCCACCACCATAACAAGTGTAAATAAGGGCAAGTAAAATTTGGAATAACAACGGATTTGAGACATGTGGTAATAACGGGAATGCAATCACTTGAATGGCAAAGAATACTGTATATGTATTCGGTCTTCCTAAATAATCAGACACTGATGCCCAACCAATACGCCCAAGTCCGTTAAATGCACCTAAAACTCCAACTAATGCTGCTGCTGCAACTGGTGTTAACCCTACACTTTCCTGTGCTAGTGGCGAAGCTGCAGAGATAATGGCAATTCCGCACGTTACGTTGATGAAGAGCATAAGCCATAAATAATAAAATCGTTTTGTTTTTACAGCTTGGTTTGCAGTTAATTGTGATAAGTCCTGTTTTAATTTAGTCGTACCAGATGATACTTTCTCTTTAAATCCAGCTGGCATCCAACCTGCTTGAGGTGGAGCAAGGTATAAAGATGATAGGATCATAATGATAAAGTAAGATATTCCGAGAATATAAAATGTATTTGCTATTCCTACCGATACAATCAGCTTTTGCATGATTGGGCTACTAATTAGGGATGCAAATCCAAAGCCCATAATCGCAAGTCCTGTAGCCATTCCACGTCTATCTGGGAACCATTTTACTAATGTTGATACAGGTGCAATATATCCAACACCTAGACCAATTCCACCTAAAGCACCATAGAATAAATATAATAATGGCAGTGATTCTAAGTTGATTGCAAGTCCAGAGCCTGTGATTCCGATACCAAAGAAAATCGCGGCAAGAATACCGGATGCACGAGGACCATATTTTTCAACGAAATGTCCTAGGAAGGCTGCGGATAATCCTAAGAAAAGAATTGCGATACTAAAGGTCATGCTGATGTCGGTTAAATCCCAACCGAATTCTGTCTGTAATGGTTTTGTAAATACACTCCAAGCATAAACAGAGCCAATTGATAAGTGAATGCCAACTGCCGAGGCTGCGATCAGCCAACGATTTTTTGTCTTTTCCATTTCTTCTCTCCTTTATTTTGAAATATTGATGTTCCTTTTGCAGTATTTCTCTCTAGAACAAAAAAACCGCCAGCAGCCCTATGCTTGAATAAGCATAAAAAGGATGATGACGGTTAATTTCCCTAGCAGGATCGCTACTACAAAATTAACAGTAATCGTTTCCAATATTCCACCTTTTGCACTAGAGACAGGTTCGCTATCCTGTGACAAAAGTGTGTCTATATTGTGAACTATTTGTTACGATATTATCAAACCTAGGAAAATATTACAATAGCTTTTTGTTAAATTATTTCGAGTTGCAAGAAAACTTAATAGTTGTTTTACCAAAAAAAGTATGATTATATATTAGTAATTAATCTAGGAAAAGCTTTAACTCAAAATTGGGACCACAAAAGTGAGGTGTAAAGATGGTAGAGTCTATTACCATTCGAAAAGGTATTATCAAATTTGAAGATGGTCAATTAATTGACGAAGAGGATCAAATTGTCACTGAATTTCCTTTAACCATTATCTTGAACCAACAGGAATTTGCGACAATGGTTTGTACCCCTTCTGAGCTAGATGAACTTGTAATTGGCTTTTTAGCTTCTGAAGGTGTCATCCGCTTCAGAGATGACATTAAGAGTCTTCATATTGACGAAGGTCAGGGCTATGCATATGTGGAAACAACAACCGAAGTGACAACAAGTCAGGAGTATTATTCAAAGCGTTTTATCGGTTCCTGCTGTGGAAAGGGCAGACAATTTTACTTTGTGAATGATGCAAAAACGGCTAAAACATCAACTTCAACCATTACCCTTACACCAGAAGAATGCATCAATTTAATGAACGAAATGCAACAAAGTAGTATTGTTTTTAAAGACACAGGCGGTGTGCATAATGCTGCACTTTGTACGCCTAACGAAATGATTGTTAACCGAACCGATATTGGCAGACATAATGCCCTTGATAAAATATACGGATATTGCTTAATGAACAAAATTCCAGTTCGTGATAAAATCATTGTGTTTAGTGGAAGAATTTCTTCAGAAGTCTTATTAAAAGCCGCAAAAATCGGAGTCGGCATTGTGTTGTCAAAATCCGCACCTACCGATCTAGCAATCAAAATGGCGGAGGAACTCAATGTTACGGCTGTTGGCTTTATCCGTGGTGGCAAACTTAATGTGTATTCACATCCAGAACGAATCGTACAAGAGTCTTTTGAAAGCACTTTCTAAAATGAAAGAGATTAGCAGAATTCTTTTCTGCTAATCTCTTTTTTGGGTATTGTGGTTTTATTATTGGCTATATTTTTTACGTATGCTGGAACAGTTCTTGTACGTTTTTCATGAATTCCTCGGATTGTTTATTACTCGATCCCTTCATTAAGACCTCGCCAACCTTGGCTAATTTACCAGTCATTTCAAAATCCATTTCATATTCAACTAATGTTTTATCTGGTTCAATAGACGTTAGGTTTGCTATAAGAGTATTTGTAAAGGAGCCCGCAAGTGAAACAGGTTTTCCCTTCATTTCAACCACAATTCTCTCATTTTCAATGGTCTCTTTCAGTTCTCCTACACCCTGAATTTTAATGGGTACAAATTGCACCTTCACTTCAACTAATGTTTCATATTTAGTTGGACTTAATTGCTTAACCTCTTTACAGCCTGGAAAGCATCGTCCCAATTTCAGTGGATCCATAAAAACAGAATAGACCCTTGCTCTGTCTGCATGTACGATAAATTGATCAGCCTTTTTCAAAATCCCACTCCTAACCATTTTTCTAAGATGATGTTACAAGTGTATTAGGGTATTTTGAATGTAGAACAACAAGTTATGGCCAAAATGGCAAATCATCATAAGAAATCCTTTTACAAACGCTTATGTATCAAAGTTTCTCACGATAATCGATTTCGAAAATGTATTGGCATATGGCCCTTGCTACCCCGTCCTTTTCGTTTGAGGATGTGATCTTATCGGCAGCTCTCTTCACCTCATCTGATGCATTTTCCATTGCAACACCTAACCCAACAGATGTTAGTAACTGCAAGTCATTAAAACTATCCCCGATCGCCATTACGTTCTCTAATTCGATATCTAACAAACTGCAAACCTTTCGGATACCATATTCCTTTGTGATTCCTTTTGCTGATATCTCAAGATTATTCTCTGCGGACTGAGTAATCTCTAGATGACCCCAACTTTCTAATTCAAGCTTTAGTTCTTTGATTAAAGTTACATTATTATTTAATAATCCAAATTTCATCCATCTATCATTTATATCCTCATCCTGCCAGTCAGGTTTTCTAATGAAGCGGTCTACAGTAAAGCCCCAAAACCAGGAGTCGGTTTGGGTAGCAAGTTGGTGAAGTCTAAGGATGTCCTGAGTCTTTAAATAATGCCTTTCAAATAGGTCATCCGGTGTTTTCCATATCTCTGCACCATTTAAAAACACCATTGGTGAACTAAGGGATAATTCTTTTCTAAACGCCTCTGCAGTCTGTCGCCCCCTACCAGTAGCAATAGAAACAATCACCCCATTCTCAATTGCCTGTTTAATCCAGTATTTAGTGGGGAAAGTAATTTCCTTGTTATCATTTAAGGTTGTTCCGTCCAAATCTAACGCTAGTAACCGATATGGCAGCAAGTTTCAAACTCCTTTCATATACATTCATTTTCTTATGGGAATCGTTTAACAGATTGATTTACATATTCTATTTTTTTCATTTCAAAATTAATATAATATTCTTTTTCCTTTATCAATTCGAGAATGAAATCAAAAGGAATTTCTCCATCTCCAAGCGCTAAATGTTCATCCTTCATTCCGTGGTTATCGTTGATGTGAAATCCTTTTATAAATTCCTTTAGGGCTAACAATTCCTCAACAAACTGACCTTTACTGGCTAAGTACGCATGCCCTGTATCAAAGCATAGTCCCACCTTATCTTTATCAATTGCACTCAGAATAGTTAATAAATCATCACTCGTAGCTCCAATTTCATATTTATAAGGGGGGACATTTTCCAGTAGAAGAAATGTGTTTTCAGGTATTTCATTATACTTTTTATTAAAAAAATCCTGAATGTTAGTTAGCCCTTTTTGATGATCTGAGGATCTACCAGGATGACAAAGTAAATAATCACTATGAAAGTATTTGGCTAATTTAATACACTTGTTCCAAATGTCTTCTGTTTCCTTGATAACTATTGGATCACAGGAAGCAGGATTAAACTTATGAATCGGCAAATGAAATTGAACTTTCGCTTGGTGTTTTAATAGTAAATCTAAAAGTTGTTTACATTTTTGTTCATTCCAGGAAAGCAGCTCATATCCATGGCCTTCACACATAATTTCAATCTTCTTCCACCCTTGTTCAAGAAGGGTGTATATGGCTTTTTCAATTGGCTGATGGTATAAAGCGTATGAAGAAATTATATATTTCATATCTATTCCTCTTTTTGTTTTTTATTTCCTTTTCGACCCCTAACAAACCCCTTTATTCAACAGTCATTCTTTTAGAGATGGTTCTTTTACAAGTATAGTAATTCGCAAACCCTAAAAGACTAAAACCACATAAAATAGGTAGAAATGGAACAAAGGTCCAAGTGAAAATAATGATACTGATAAAAAGGAACATGATAATTGGGGTAGCAGGTCGTGTTATTGATAAATAAAACGATTGTTTAATCAATTCCTTATTCGATATATTAAAATCCACTAACAATGGATAAATATATAAAGACATCGATAAAAAAATCAGCGCAAATAAGCCAAATAAGGGAAACATGAGATAACGAAAAACCCTCTCTAGATTCCACATAACGAGAAGGTCCACTACCAAAACAAGTCCAATTAGAAATTGAAATATCCCAATCATACTTGCTTTTTTTAATAATTTCTTAAAGTGACCATAAAACGCTTTTGGTAAAGAGAGCTCATTACCTTCTGCTAAGTCCTTAATGACTCCAAGCATGGCAGAGGTTGAAGCTGGGATTGTGATGATAGGAAGCGAGAATATAAGCCATAATACATTTAAGAAACAGATATTTCCAATTACCTCCATTACTCTAAACAACTTTCCATCATGCGCGAACACTATACCACCTCTTTCTAGATTGGAAGGATTAAAGCTCATATATTACAATATTACGAACCACTCCAAATTCTTAGTAAGGTAAGTTCGAGTGGTTCGATTATGATTTGAATTGGGAATGTAAGTGGCTCTCCACTTTTGTAGGTTTTAAAATCTACAAAGCTTGCAATATTTGTTTTAGATTATCCACTGACTTCTCTGTTCCTACCTTTGGATCGTCAGTTCCTTCATATTCTACAGAGAGCCATCCCTCGTAATTGACACTATTTAGCTCATGAATGACATGATGCAAATCCACTTTTCCTTCCCCTGCGATTGTTCCTAAAAATTCCCCTCCGGATAGTGAGAGAAAAAAATGCCCCTCGTAATCTGTTCCTACATTAACAAAATCCTTAAAATGCACATGTGCAACATATTTTTTTAGTGCAGTTACGGCATGACTAGGCTCTTCATCTACTAAAAGGAAATTACCTGTATCAAGAGTACTTCTAACATGAGTAGAACCGACAGTTTCAATTAATTCAATAACTTGTTCACTTCTACCAGCGAAATAACCGTGATTTTCAATTGCAAGAATAATCCCTTGTTTTTCCGCATAACTAGCACATTCTTTTAAACATTCAATAATCCAAGACTTACCTTGTTCGAAGGAAACGTTTTCAGTTACATCACCACTAAAAATTCGAACGACATTGGTGTTCAAATTTTTAGCAATATCTATCCCGTCGTATACTTTTTGAATTTCCATTTTTCTTTCATCTTCACTGGTTTTCACAAAATTATTTGAAATATCGTAGGCACTTACCATCAGATTTCTTTCTGCCAACATAAGCTTCACCTTTGGTAATTCTTGCTCCACATCTTTCCAGTACATGTCTAAAAGTTCTACCCCTTCTAGACCAATAGAAGATGCATAATTAATAAAACCAAACACATCCAGATTTTCATTTACTGTATATTTATGTAAACTATACATACTAACACTGGTTTTCATTATATTCACCCCAACCTTATTCGTAAATTTGTACTGCAGCTTATAAAAGAAGATGCAGCAAAAAAAACTGCATCTGTTGCAAAGAAAAAATTAGTACATTTTATCTAAAACCGCTTTTGCTGTCTGTTCAATAGATTTGAAGGTTTGGTTCTTATCCTTTAAGGCAATCACAGTTGTTAAAATATCGAGTAAATGAAGTTGTGCAATCTTTGAAGCAAATGCACCACCTTGGAGTGGTGACTCCTTGGACGCCGCTAATAAAATAACGTCAGCATACCTTGTAATGGGTGATCGTGCATGATTGGTTAAACAAATGACAAATGCGTTATTTTCCTTAGCAATTCGAATTGCGTCAACCACATCTTTTGTACTTCCTGAGGTGGATATGCCAAAGACAACATCATCCCTTGTTACGAGGGCAGCATTCATTGCCATGACATGTGAATCAGCAGAATGGATAACGTTATATCCGAAACGCATGAACCGGTGATTTGCGTCCAATGCTGTTATCCCAGATGAACCAATGCCGAAGCAAAACAATCGATTTGCCGAGACAATCGCATTGGCAGCTTTCTCAAGTGTTTGTGTCTGTAATAAGTTAAGCGTGTTTTCAAGTGCATGTGTGTTTTGGGTTGTAATTTTTCGAGAAACGACTTCAAGCGTGTCATTCTCTTCAATTTTTCCATGAACATGCTCTTCAGGACTAACAAGGTTTTGTGCAACAGCTAACTTAAACTCCTGATACCCACGAAATCCAAGCTTCCGACAAAATCGAATAACAGTCGTCTCTCCTACTCCAGATTTTTCTGCAAGATCTGTTACTGACGAATAAACAGCTTCTTCCGTGTCTATCATTACGACATCTGCTACTTTTTGTTCGGCCTTTGTTAGTGATTTATAGATACTTGTAATCATTAAAATGGGGTTCGATTTCGTCAACGTATTCAATTCCTACACCTTCTTTTCAGCTTAGTGTCTATTAATCAATTAGGATCCCAATTTGTACATTAAAAGTGAATTTCCGTACCCTTCTTACTAGATTCATATATTCCACATAAAATTTTCATCATCTCAACTCCATCTTCCACAGGACTAATGGTTTCATTTCCAGTACGGCAGCAATCAATAAAATAATCGATCTCGGATTGAAATGCCTTCACAAAATCAAATGACAAATTGTCAATTTGTGGATTCAAATTAACAATTGTATCGTACTTTTCTGAAACGACTAGGAGTTCAGGTTCAATTTCCGCTCCACCCTTGTCTCCAAATAATTTAACAGATATTTCATCCTTCTTCGCGTGAAGTGAAAAACTTACATCAACAAATAATGATGCTCCGTTCTCAAATCGGATGAGAGCATTCGCAAGATCCTCTACTGTATTTTTTGTTGCATCAAAATCTGATGCTTTATAGTAGGATAAGTTTTCAATATTTGATCTGTTTCCAAGTTTATGATATGTATTACCACTAATCGATTTTACTTTTGGCCGCCCCATTAGATACCAGCATATATCAATCATATGAACACCTAAATCAATTAATGGTCCCCCACCGGAACGTTCTATGTCAGAGAACCATCCACCTGGATTACCTAATCTTCGAATACAAGAGGCTTTCGCATAATAGATATCACCTAACTCATCATTCTGAATAAATTTTTGAAGAATCTGTGTGTTGCTTGCGTACCGTCGAACAAATCCAACCTGGAGGAGCTTACCAGTTTCCTTTACAGCTTTTTCAATTGCCAACGCCTCTTCTACCGTTTTACATAATGGCTTTTCTACAAGTACGTTCTTACCAGCTTTAAGTGCGGCAATACTTATTTCAGCATGACTATTGTTCCATGTACATATACTGACTGCGTCAATTTCGGGATGAGCTAAAAGCTCATGGTAATCCGTGTACACATGCTCTGCACCATATGTCTTTGCTTTCTGTTCTGCCCTTTCAATATTGAGATCACAAACTGCAACTATTTTGACATGATCATTCTTGGCATAAGAACCAAAATGAAGGTCTGAAATACTTCCAGCACCAATAACTCCAATTTTTATCTGTTTCATTGCCGATCCTCCTTAAATTGTGAATGATACTGTTTATTCACTTCTTATTTAACCCCTACATCCACTCCATACACCCATGGTTGAATGGCCGCGCCTATTATTCCAGCATCATTACCGAGTTGGGTCCCTTTTATCTCAACTGGATCAACAAGGGAACGTATCCCCAATTCACCTACTCTCTTTCGAACCTTTTGAATAAACCATTCACCCTCGTGTAATACACCGCCACCAAGGATGATCAGTGTAGGATTGAAGGTATGGATCATGCTAACTATCGCGAATGATAGGGCATTAATAGCTGTGTCCACCACTTTTTCAGCTACTACATTGCCTGCACTCATTAATTCAAATACTAGTCTACTTGTTACTTCTTCTGGATGTTTTTGATAATATAAGAGTTCACTATTCCCTTCGCTTTCAGGATAAGATTTTATTTCTTCCCTCATCATTCTTGCAATTCCCGTTCCTGATGAATAAGTCTCAACACACCCCTGAAATCCACAGTTACATAAAGGCCCATTCATATCAACTGTAATGTGACCTAATTCAGCACCACCGCCCCATGCACCTCGAAGTAAATGACCACCTGTGATTACACCACCACCAACACCTGTGCCTAGAGCGAGACATATAAGATTTTCAACATTCCTACCTACACCAAGTTGTTGTTCAGCGAGGGCAAGAACATTTACATCATTTTCTATGAAAATTGGCAAATCTGTTTTCTTTGAAAGAATATCTCTTAATGGAACATCATTCCAATCTTTGATATTTGCTGTTCCGGACAGAACTTTGCCTTTTTCGAAATCGATTTGTCCAGCAGTACCTATTCCTATGCCAACCAGCTTTTTCCCTTCCATTTTCGCTGTCTCAGAAAGGGAAAAAATGATATTTTCGAGTAACTGAATAATCGCATCCTTTGTATCTTGGGGTGTAGAAAATGTTTTCTTAATTAAGACACTGCCTTCTCTATTCATAATACCCGCCGCTATCTTTGTACCACCAATATCAATTCCAAGTGAATATTCCATTGTTATTCCACCTCCACCCACAACTATTTAGAAAGCTAATGAAAGAACCTCAAGAATATTGTCACATGAATATGCAGCTGTTAATCCGTCAATACGTTTACATCGCATACCATCAAAATACCTTTGATCTACTTGGTCTGTGCTAAAAAATTTCATTACTAGTTCGTATGGTCCATCTAATGTTACAGGCAACACATTTTCTCGATGATCAATTGATTCCTTTATCATTTCTTTTAATTCCCTATATACTAGCTTAGGTGGTTTAACCAATGCTGCGTGCCTTCCCAACCCCTCTTTTGTTTCGTAAGTTCGGACGTTAGGAATTTCCTTACTTGCCTCTTCACACGTCTTCTTATCTCCCGTCACGAAAAGGACGGGTACATTATGTAAGCCAAATATTAGGCTATCTATTCCTATCTCACCAATAGGCCTTCCATTGAGATGTATAGATTGCCAACCAACCGATGTCATTGTATGGTCTCTAATTGCAAATTCAGTTCCACCCATTGCGTGATATCCGATTAACATAGCACCATCAAACGATGAATCCAACCCAGGAAAGCGATTGGATACATTTGTTGCTCCCATACAGTATCTCGCCCCATGATGTAATTCTGAAGCGATAAAATTGTACCCTGTACCATGAGCATCCTTCACGTAAATGTCATCAGCACCAGCCTCAATTAGCGCCTCAATCACTACATTTACCTCTGCAGTTAAGAGTTTCCTGGCCTCTTCATAGGCCCGTTCTCCTTTTTTCAACTGTTCAGGTAGTAAAACACCTGCGATTCCCTCCATATCAACACTCACATAGATTTTCATAACGAAGCCTACCTTACAAGTAAACTTCTTTTTGGGTTTTAGAAGATTTGTAGATTGACAGGATTAAGTCAACAGCTTTCCTTGCTTCCTCACCAGGCACCATAGGGGCTCGGTCTTCGATAATTGCTTTAGCCATATCTTCAATAAAATAATAATGGCCAATTGACCTTACGCCTTCAATATTTTCCTGGTCAATTTTTATCTCTTTCGTAATATTTCCTTTTTCCATGGTGATCCACTCTTGGATGCCATTATCATCAAAGATAATTGTGCCTTTTTCTCCATAAAGCTCAATTCGAGTATTCCTCTCAGGAAAAACAGAGGTGGTACCTTCAATAACTCCAAAAGCTCCGTTCTTGCATTCTAGAACAGACACGGCCGTATCCTCGACCTCAATTTTTCTTGATAGAGCAGCCGTTCTTGCAAAAACTTTCGAGACCCCACCTGTTAACCACACAAATAGGTCAATCCCGTGTACACCTTGATTCATTAGAGCCCCTCCACCGTCCATTTCCCATGTACCACGCCAACCTGCACTATCGTAATAGGCTTGGTCTCGATAATATTTTAAGTAGGCATCACAAAGTATCAATTTACCAATCTCATTGTTTAAGATGGCCTCTTTAACTCTTTTAACAATGGCTGTGGCTCTTCGCTGGTAAACACAACCTAACTTTACCCCTTGTTCCCTACAAGTCTCTATCATTTCCGTCATCCGTTCAGACCTTATCTCGAGGGGTTTTTCACAAAGAATATGTTTTTTAGCTATAGCTGCATCAATGGCAATTTGACCATGTGTCCCACTAGGTGTACAGATTGAAACGACATCTATATCTTCTATCGCGAGAAGTTCTTTATAATCAGATAGATAGGTAGGGACACTAAAAGTTTCGGCAAACTTCCTTGCTGCCTCTAATCTCAAATCAGAAACTGCAACAAGTTCAGTAAATGGACATGCTTTAATCGCCTCAGCATGTAAAGGAGAAATCACACCACAACCAATGATTCCAAATCTGATTTTTCGAGCCATTTTATCCTCCTGCTATACTAGAGTTTTATACGTTTCAAGCTTATTAATATCTACTTCGCACCCGATACCATAGCCTGAAGGTAGTAAGATTGCTCCCATCTCAATATCTCCTTTGTTCTGAATCGGATCATCCGCGAGGAAAAACGGACCATTCAAATCAGAAGGAAGAGTGATTCCTAAATAATTGAACAAGTGTGCACTACTAGTGAGTCCTAAAGACGATTCTGTTAAACCACCGCCTAGTAAACCAAGGTTTGCTTCTTTTGAAATTTCTCCCGCTAATTTTGCACCCGTAATGCCTCCCATTTTGGTGAGTTTAATCACAGCATAATCACATGCTTCTAAACGAATCGCTTGTAACACGTCACTTGGACTCCAAATACTCTCGTCTAAAGCAATTGGTACTGACGTTTTTCTTCTCAATTCTCGATGACCTAGCAAATCATTTGCTTTTAAGGGCTGTTCAAAAACGTCCACACCGATTCTTTCCATTTTTTTTGCTGCTTTTATTGCTTCGGGTAGAGTATAACCTTGATTAGCGTCCACCCTTAAAAAAAGATTGGGGGCTTCTGCTCTCACTGTTTCCAACACTTCCATATCAAAATCAACATTGAATCCGATTTTCACATCAACCGCTTTATAACCATTCTCACTTGCATATTTGGCTTTATCAGCAGCCTCCTCAATGTTTCTTGTACTAATAAGATAAGAAAGGTCAATTTTTTCTTTTGACCTACCAAGCAATATTTCAGCCAATGATTTTTTGGAACTTTTCCCCATCAGGTCATAAAGCGCCATATCAACAGCTGCTTTACAAATGGGCTGTCCCTTAGAGATTCCAGAAGAAATTTCCTTGTCAATTATTTCATGTAAAGTAGTGAGGTCATCCCCCCTCTTTCCAATAATTGCAGGTCTTATATATTTCTGAAGGGTTGAAACAACAGTCTCCATCGTTTCATAACTCCATCTATGGCTAGGCCTAGCCTCGCCCCATCCCTCAATACCGTCATCAGATATAATTTTCACATAAACATGTGGTGCACCTTGATTACCGTCTCCTACCGTCCCTCCTGAAATTTGAAAGCTTTGCTTCATTGGCAATAATAAAGGAAAGACTTGGAGGTCCTTAATAATCATTTTTATCACCTCATCATTTCTTTAATTCTGCTTTTTTGATTCCATCTACAAATTTCTTCGTTATTTCCTGTGGTCTCGTAATTGCAGATCCAACAACGATTGAATGGGCACCATTTTCAAAGGCCATAAGTGCCTCATCCGGGGTCGAGATTCTACCCTCAGCAATAATTGGCACGTTACAACTAGAGGTAAGCTCCTTAATAAGCTCAAAATCAGGTCCTTCAATTTGGGGACTATATGGCGTATATCCTGAGAGCGTAGTAGAAATGAGATCACACCCCGCTTCAACTGCAGCAATACCTTCTGCAACAGTAGATACATCAGCCATGATTAGACTAGAACTATGATTTCGTATATACCAAACCAAATCGTTGAAAGTAACCCCGTTTGGTCGCTCACGAAACGTTGCATCAAGGGTGATAACATCCGTTTCAGACTCTATTAGCTCCTTAACTTCCTTTAAGGTTGGTGTTATAAACACATCGCTTTCCGGATAATCTCTTTTTATGATGCCAATCGTAGGTAAGCCCGTCGCTTTTCGAATGGCAATGATATCATCTTTCCCATTTGCTCGTATCGCTACAGCTCCACCCATTTTCGCAGCAACGCCCATTTTAGCCATGTACATCGACCCATGTAATGGCTCATCCTCTAAAGCCTGACACGATACGATTAATTGTTTATATATTACGTTCAAAAACTCTTTTTTCTTCATCATTTCCCCCTTTTTTCAACATCGTTCCAATACACTGAAAGAATAATCCACCCTCAAAATACCAAAAAGGTTTATTTCTTCACTCTTATTCAAAAAAATTTACAGTGAATCACTTATATAAATTTTGTTAAATAATTGGATACGATTAGAATTTTTCTTGAGCAAATTCTACCCTTTAACGGCACTGCTATAGGCACCTTTAATAAAGTAATTCTGAAAAGCTACAAAAACAATTAATATTGGTATGAGCGCGATTATTGCACCAGCAGATACCAATCGAGTATTCGTTACAAAGGCTCCTTTTAAGTCATATAAGCCCACTGTTAACGGATATGTGTTTGGATCCTGTAAAACAAGAAGCGGCCATAAAAAATTATTCCAGGAACCTATGAAACTTAAAATGGCTAATGTTGCTAGCATCGGCTTTACCATTGGAATCATGATATACCACCATATTTGCCAAGGTTTTGCACCATCAATAATGGCAGATTCGTCTATTTCCTTAGGGATACCCATAAATGCTTGCCTCATCAAAAAGATACCAAATGCCGTAACTGCACTAGGCAATATCACTCCGGAAAAAGAACCGATTAGGTGGAGTTTCTCTAGAATTAAATAGATTGGAATCATTGTGACCTCTCCAGGAATCATCATTGTGGATAAAATCACTAAAAATACAATGTTTTTCCCTTTAAAGTTCATACGAGCTAAAGGAAAGGCTGCTAACGAACAGAATAACAATGGCAAAAGAACCCCCCAAAAGGCTAAAATCGTACTATTCCATAAGTAAAGAGGAATGGGGAGTGTATTCCATACTGTAATAAAGTTATCTAAGGTGATATTTTCAGGAATAAACTGCGGAGGAAATGAAAAAATGGCTTCGTTTTGTCCTTTTAATGCAGTCGATACTGACCAAAAAAAAGGAACAATCATAGCAACCATAATGACGCTCAAAAAGAAATAGGAGATAATCAGGCGACTAATCTTCCGTTTACTCGGTAGATTCCGAAACTGCCTTTTTGGTTTAATGTCTGGTACTGTATTAGTATTTGTTTGTGTAGGCTGCATATACTACTCTACCTCCTTAAGACTGGTTATCCAATGTCCGTTTATTTAACAAAGTCAAAATGAGTATGATAATAAATAGAATAAAAGAAATCGCACTCGCATATCCCATTTCCAATTGCCTAAACGCTTTTTCAAAAACGATGAACACAACCGTTTTGGATGCACCTATTGGTCCGCCATCCGTCATTGTTAACATTAATGTAAATTCCTTGAACGCTGACATTGTTGATATGACGGCCGTAAAAAATATAATAGGCTTCAACATAGGAAACGTAATGTGAATATGTTTCTTCCAAAACCCTGCCCCATCTAATTCAGCTGCTTCGTACAGATCTGTGGGCACCGATTGTAGTCCTGCTAGATAGAAAAGCATATAGTAACCTAAGCCTTGCCATATCGTTACAATCGCTAGACTAATCATTACAAACTTCCTACTTGTTAACCAATCAATTGGATTTATTCCAATAAGGCTTAATAAGTAATTGAAGATTCCGTCACTTGCAAATAGCCAATTCCATAAAATAGCGGTAATGACAACAGAAACAAGTGCTGGGAAGTAATACGTTAATCGAAATAGCTTAATGCCAATTAATTGTTGATTAACGAGAATTGCCAGAAAAACGGGTAGAACGACTAATGCAGGTGTAACTAAAATCCAATAATACGCCGTATTTTTTAAGGCATTCCAAAACTCTTCATCTTTAAAAGCTCGAATAAAATTTTCAAGCCCAACCCAATCTACCGTCCCCATGAATACATTATAGTCTGTAAAACTAAGTCCTAACGCTGCCAGCGCTGGAAGTAAGGTAAACGTCGTTAACAATATAGCGGTTGGTAAAAGAAACATCCAAGCGTGTCTTGATTTATACATACAATCACTCCTACCATAGTCACGAATGCTAGTCGGTTTCAACCAGGCTACTCATTTCAGCCTAATTTAGTAATTAGTTATTCCTTAGAAAAGAAGGCATTCACTATGCCTAAGCAATCATGAATGCCATAGATAATTACTATTGTTCTATTAATTAAAGGATGCTAGGTTTTTGATGTATGTTATTTCGTCTTAAGAAGCTCATTAATTTTTGCTTCAGCATCTTCAATCGCTTTCTGTGGATCTTTATCTTCTAATAAGACCTTATGGAATTCTTCGTTGACAGCCTTATTAATTTCTGAAATATTCTCAACAGGAGCAAACATATCCTTTGCAATATCTAACTGTTTTGCAGCATAAAATTTACCTTTTTCTGCAGGATCATCCGAATTTTCACCTTGGGTAAAGAATTCATCAGCCGCAGCTTCTTTTACTGATGGGAGAATTGCCACAATCTTACTGAATGCTAACTGACTTTCAGCGTTTGTAACAAACTTAGCAAATTTAACAGCCTCATCAGGAGCCTTTGATTTTGCAGAAACCGCAATGTTCATAATCGAAACATGTCTAAATCCTGATGAACCAACGATGGCTGGTGCCGCATCAGATTTTTCATATACTTCTGGGGATAAATCTTTAACTTGACGATAAAGTTGCGGACCAGTGCCCCACCATGCCATTTTCTCTTGTGCATACCACTCGTTTGGTTTTGCTTGAGCTAACAAGATTTCTTTTGGAATTAAGCCTTTATCAAAACGCTCTTTAAAAGTCTTAAATACTTCAACTGCCTCAGGCGTATTAATGGCAGCACTCTTTAAGTCTTCTGAGACTAAAGGAATACCATTTTGTGGTAAGAATAAATGGATATCAATTGGTGTATTTCCATATACCCCCAACTTCTCATAAAGAATCTCTGACATTTCCCAAGCTTCTTCTTCACTTGCAGGCGGATGGTCAATACCTGCTTTTTCTAATAATTCCTTATTGTATAAAAGACCACCAGTTGATAGATACCAAGGAAGAGCATATGTTTTGTCACCTAAATTTCCTGCTTCCCATACGCCTTCAAAGAAATCATCTTTTACATCTGCTGCTTTTTCTGTAAGATCTAGAACAGCACCAACAGCTGCAAGTTTCTTAAGATAGTCTGTGTTTAAGTTCATAACATCAGCAAGCTGTCCAGAAGCTGCAGCAGTTAATGTCTTTTGTTCAACAGTATCGTATGGAATATCTTCCCATACCACCGTTACTCCAGGATTTTCTCCTTCGAACTGGTCAATTAAACCGTTTATGTAATCATCAAATGTAGGGCTTAGCGAAATCGTCCAAAACTTAATTTCAACATTCTTTTCCTGATCTTTGTTACCTTCGTCATTTGTCCCTGTACTTTCAGTTTTCGAACAGGCAGTTGCAACAAAAAGCATTAAAACGATCAACAACATTGAAAGCCTTTTCAATCTTTTCAATTCGATTTCCCCCTTTTTTAATTGAAGAAGATTTCACATCCTGATGGAACTTTGCTCCTAAATAACATGTTGAAAGTGAAGTTATTCTTCACAATTTATTTTATTGCAAGAAGATTACCATGTCAATACAATTATTTCAATTTTTAGAATTTTAAATCTAAACAGAATATGAGTTCTACTTTTATCAATCTTTGCCTCTCCATAATTTCTAAAATCTATAAATTTTCTTTAATATAAGCTATGGTTTCGTCTATATGTGAAATGATTCCTGGAGCGTCGTGTCCTGAAAATGGGTAAGCAATTATTGATTTTTCTGCAACAATGTGACTGTATACGCCGTAAATGGATTGAGGCGGGCAAATTAAATCCTTGAAGGCGACAGAAACTCTAGTCTTACTCTTTATCTTTGGAGCTAAATTTAGATTGTCAAAATATGAAAGTGTTTCAAATACCTGTTTACTCTTTTCAGGATATCTGTGCATAAAATTTTCGATACTAACGAGAGAACCTTCGAATTTTTGCTGGATAGCAAGTTCGATATTGCACATATTTGGAACATCCGCAACAACTAATGAAAGACGATTGTCTAGTGCTGCAACCGCTAATGAAATTCCTCCCCCTAAGCTTGCACCAAGTAAGCAAATTCGGGATTTATCGATTTCCTCTCTAGTAAAAACAACATCGACCGCACGTTTGCAATCCATATAAAGCTTTCTATAATAATATTCATATTTATCGAGGATTCCTTGAGTTGCCCATGTTCCAGTAGCACCAACGGAATAGTGTGTATCCTCGGCACTTTCTCCATGTCCGCGACAGTCTACTGCTAAAACTGCATATCCCTGAATGATCCATTTCATATAATTTGATATTGAACCTTTATTACCACCGTAACCATGAAATGTAATGATACAGGGTACTTTATCAGTTTGATTTTTTGGTAAAATATAAAAGGCATTTATAGGCGTTCCTGCAAATCCCTTGTATAACAAGCTATAAGCTTCTATTTGACTAATTGGGTAATCAATCTCTCTCATTTCAATTTGCAGTGGAGTTTCAGTCGATTCCTTCAAGGTATCTTCCCAAAATTGGGCAAAATCCCTTGCTTTAGTTAGTTTCGGTTTATAATTCTCAAATTCTTTGATTTGTTCTTCATAAAATATCATTTGTTCCCTCGTCCTTATATTTTTTTCTAGCATATTTTTTAGTGCTCATTTTCCTCTTGCTGGCTCTTTGAAATTCAAACATGAAGTACTATTCCATCGTAGGCAACCTTAATGCCAGTGGACGCAAAGATTTCCTCTAGATCCTCATGCATTAGACCTATATTATGAGAAAAATGAGTCGCAATCATTTGACTTTCGTTCGTCATAATCCCTTTTTCAAGAAATACGTTCTGGATGTCCTTCACTGCCTCTATATTAAGATGATTTCTTCGCTCAGGTAGTAATCCATTTGTACAATCCAGTATCGCTACGTCTATCTTTTTCGTGGATAACCATTCCCATGTTTGTTTAGGAAACCACCCTGTGTCATGACCATGAAATATCCTTTTTCCATCCTTCTCTATGTAGAAGAGTAAACATGTTTCTAATGGGTTATGGTCTGCAGCCAAAGGAGTCACCTTTGCTGTACCGACCTGATACGTAGTAAAAGGGTGCATTAAAGTAAATGTAAAATATTGATCAGTGTGCCATAATACTTCTTTACATTTATAGATAGCTGCGTCATTTCCATAAATATGTAGAGGATATGAAAAATCATGAGCAAATCCTGGTGTTCTCATTCCTAGATCTTTTGGATTAAAATGGTCCATATGTGTATGGGTAAATAACAAATGTTCTATCTTTGAAAGATCGAGATTATGTGTTAAGACATGATGATAGGTGTCTGGTGGAAAATCAATTTTAATCGTATCATCAATAATCGTTGAGGAACGTGTTCTAATGTTCTTTCCCCCTAATTCTCTTGCTTTCTTACAATGTTTGCAATTGCAAAACAGTCCCGGAAATCCTTCTGCCGCTGCTGTACCTAGAATTTGTATTTTCATATAATGATTATCCTTTCTCTTTAGAAAAGTAAATTTCCCCATTATTCATCGCAATTGAGTAATTTAGGGTTTCAAGTTTATTTATTCAATAGGATGTTTTCGTAAACTTTGTTGTTTTTTAAATCGTTGATTTCCGCTTCAGGCGGACGCTTTCCGCGGGCGTGGCTTGAGCCTCCTCGTCGCTGTCGTTCCTGCGGGGTCTCAAGTCTCACGCTTTTCCCGCAGGAGTCGCCGCCTTATGCTCCAATTAACTAGGTTTATGCTTTTTTTTCTAAAAGCACATTCTTTTAGAAAAGAGCCATTCAATAAAACTATTACGACACGACAAGGAAGAGCAGGTTAATTAAACCCACTCCTCCTTGTCTATTACGTATCGCTTCGAACCATTTTAAGGAATCCAGGAATATGATGCGGAGCTGTACTAGGCTTTGCAAATTCCTCTTCAACAATTGGCCACCAGTCAAACAATTCTAGATAGACTAAATCAAAGATCATAACACCATGTGTCAATTCGATATCCTTGCGAAGCGCCTTACGGAACTGTTCAGGATTATTAATATATTGATTGAGATATAAACTTCCATAAACAAATGTCGATTCATTAATAACATCCATTGCTAACTCAGCAGAACCCTCAACACTATGTTCAGCAATTCTACCATTTGCAATTGCTTCATCTTTTGTGACATGTTCAAAGTACGTACCTGTCATGATGAAATCTAGTGTTTCAGCATAACCGGTTTTATGATAATCCGGTGAAGTCCAGCTGTAATCTGGTTGATAGGTTTTACTTGCCCAGTTTACACCCTCACTATAATAATCTGAATACCATGCACCTACATACGTACTAAAATATACCTCGTCTTTTATATCATGGATTGTTTTCTCTGCCTTCTTAAAGAAAGACTGGATATTCCCTGCACGCCATTCAATCCATTTTTGGTATAAAGGACCCTCTACCATATTTTGCTGACCGTTCTCAGCAAATTTGATTTCAAAAATATCTTTTGGGAAATTATCAACCTTTTTACCAATATACGCTTCAAATTTTTCGCGGCTTAATTCACTAAAGTCAGCGTAAATATTATTATATCTCGCGCGATCTAGAACAATTCCATCCACATCATAATTCGTAACTAATTCTTCAATGATACCCAATTCATAATTTTGAACATCTTCACGAATTGGGTTTACAAATGTTGAATGACCTGCTGCCTGTGAAGATGGTACAAGTTTTATTTCGGTTGATGCGACATCAATCTGATCTCCAACCTTCACATTATCAAGTAACCAAGTTCTTGCTGTACCATGACCAGACAATACGTAACCGTTTTCAGGAATTTCTAAGGCAGGTGTTCCAAATGTGTTCCGGTCAGAAACCTGTGTTACAATTCCATCTGTAATTTGAACTTCAGCCCCCCAACGGTTTGCAGGAGAGACATCATACTTATCTGGCGTATACAATACAAGATAATTTGTATTTCTTGTAGTATTTGAACCATCAATTTTTCTTGTTTCTCCGTTAGCAGCTGTAGCTACCCTTGAACCCTCATAAATGACGGATTGCCATTCTGGATTCTCATATGCTGGCCCTTCTTGGTAAGTAGTGCTTCCCTCTGAGAAAACATTAATAGCCGCATGGACCTTTATCCCGTATTTATGTGCTTCTTCTATTACATTTTGTAATAAATCATAATTCTCGGGGTAACCTTGAAATTTATCAATCTTCTTAGATGTACTTGCATGAGGAGCTAAATTACTATTGTAGGCAACAAAACCTGTTGAATTTTTTATATCTAGAATAATTGTGTCAATATTTGCTTTAGCCGTTTTGCCAACAATCTCTTTCACTTTTTCTTTCGTATTTAGATATTCGATATTTGCTGACAAGTCATACCAGAGAATTCTAGCCTTTTTATCCGGATCTTTTACTATATTTTGTAATACATTCTTCCTAGCAGTATCATTCCCGCCTTGAGCTGAAACCGGAATAACCAAAAAAGTTAACAATAAGAAAGCAGTAACAACAGCAATTAATTTTTTCATATCTCGCTCCTTTTTACACCTTTTCTTTTCTGTTACCTTTATGTATTTCAACGATGCAAGAATGCCTACCCTCCTTTTTTGAATTATCTAAATAATAGCACATTTATAACAAAAGAAGAATATTTTCTTCTTTTTTATAAAGTAAACAGGATAAATTATCTATCTGTTATTAAAACATTACATTTTACAACAAAACACCCTATGACTTAGGACCTATGTCCAGATGATTGATATGCTCATCTGTTACACATATTCACACGTTTTAATCGACTGACTTAATTTTTGATATAATAAGGCATAGCATTTTTGTGGTAAATTAACATTGGACAGTACTTCCACAAGAAGACGTTAGGGCATTTAACAATAAGAATACAATCAAAAATCTGACTTTCGTCATATTGAAAGTTTAGTGTATGAGGTGAAACTTTATGGCTTTTGGCATTAAACGAAAAGAACTTGTTGAGTGGAAGAAAAAGGTTTCACAAGGGGAAATTGCGTTTTTGACGCATTATTGGATAGACGACCGTTTTCCTGGAATGACAACCGTCACAAAGGTTGGTTGTGCTGACCTTGAAAAGCTTAAAAGATGGGGCAGCAAATATGGGATTCCTTCCAAGTATATTCATAACCGGACAGGCTTCCCCCATTTTGATTTATTAGGTGAACGACAGATTGAAATTCTTAGAAATGAAAACATGCTACATCAACTACAACGGTTCAAAGGATAAGCCATTTGGACTATTTTCTTTTCAACGAATTTGGATAGAATAAAAAGGGTTATGAAAGGAGGACGTCAATATGCTTAATGAATTTAAAAAATTTGCTTTAAAAGGTAATGTGATTGACCTTGCAGTCGGGGTTATTATTGGTGGTGCATTCGGAAAAATTGTCACATCTCTTGTGAATGATATTATAATGCCGCTCATCGGTTTTTTACTCGGTGGAGTAGATATATCAAAGGCTTCCATTCCCTTTAATGGTGAGGAGATCATGTATGGTGCTTTTCTACAAACGGTTTTGGACTTTTTAATTATTTCTTTTTCTATTTTTCTCTTTATTCGCTTCTTCCAACGCTTTAAGAAAAAAGAAGAAGAAAAACCTTCAGAACCAACACCAACAAAAGAAGAACAATTACTTACTGAGATCCGTGATTTGTTAAAAGAACAAAAAGGAATGTCCGAGTCGTAAATGACTAGGACATCCTTCTTTTATACTTCCCAAGGTAAGGCAATGCTAAATTTAGCTGCCATTTTTTCGTTTTCTTTTTTGCGTCTTTTTCGATTTTCCGCGCGTTCTTTTGCAGATTCATGCAACATCTTTTCTTCCTCGGACTTCGGTATAACTTTTGGGACTGGCTTCGGCTTGCCATTCTCATCTAATGCGACAAATGTTAAAAACGACAATGCGCAAATATGCCGTTCTCCCGTATATAAATCCTCGGCTATCACTTTCACAAAAACCTCCATCGAGGAACGTCCCGTGTATGTGACAAACGCTTCCAAACAAACAGAACTTCCTTCCTGAATTGGGTGAAGGAAATCAACGGAATCAGTTGATGCTGTAACAACTGGAGAGCGTGAATGTCGAACCGCTGAAATGGAAGCAACATCATCAATATAAGCCATGAGCTTACCGCCAAACATTGTTCCATGATAATTCGTATCAGGCGGAAATACATTACTTGTCTTCACAACAAAAGATTCCTTGCAATACTTAGCTTCTACCATATGTAAATCCCCCTTATAATATCTTATATTATTCTTCTCGTAAATTTTATTTGTAATTCACAGTACAATAAACATCGTATGTCTTAGCACTACGAATTTCAATCATTTTTTCAAAAGAAAAAGCGGTAGCCAAATCGCTAACGCTGGTTATGCAGAGAATTTTTTTTCAAGTCCTTCGAATGAATATACACGATCTATTAATAAAGCGTAAATTGAAGCTAATATCTGCTGGAAGAGCATCCCCACCACGACAGGCACAGCGACTTCAGCTGGGAAGAATGTAATGGCAATGACGGCTCCGGCACTAATATTGCGCATGCCCCCCGTGAAAATAAGAGCAATTATGACATCGGAGTCTAATTTCATGAAGCGACCTATTCCCCATGCGATTAAATATCCACAAAAGGCAATAAAGAAAACGACCGCTCCAATCAGTATCAATTTCAGGTTTACATTTTTCAAATAAGGTGCTATATCGGCACTATTGATCATCACCACTACTCCAAGGCCAATCTTTGAAAAAGGCGCTAGGTTTGGGCTAAGTGTTTTTGTACACTTGCCTTTTGTAACATGGTTAACAAGCATGCCAAGAATTGAAGGCAGCACAACCATGAAAAAGAGCCCCTGCATAATACTTAAAATATCCATCTCAACATTACTTCCTACAAATAATGTTAGACTATACGGCACCACAAAAGGTGAAATTAATGTATCAATTAAAATAATGGAGAGTGTAAGTGCAATATTACCGTGCTTCATCGCAACCCAGATAAAACTTGATATCCCAGTTGGAATCACCACTGCTAAAATCAATCCAGTAATTGTAAAGCTGTCACCTGGAAAGGTTAAATGCCCAACAATCCAAGCCCAAGCTGGCATGATTAAGTGTAATGTAAAAAGAGCAATTATGATTGGAAATGGATGTGTGATTGCACGTTTTAACGAACTAAAACTAGAACTTAAAGCTCCTGAAAACGTGATGAATGCAAAAATCCATGGTACTAAATACGAAAAAGGAGCCAAGTATGCAGTTAATAAGACACCCAATACTACACTTGTAGGTGTAATGAGTGGCATAAGTTTCTCTAATTTTTTGTTGAGCTTCTGTAACATCATCATTCTCCTAATTTATAAATCTACCACTATAAGTCCATTTTTTAAGTATACTACAATTTTAGCATTTTAGAGGTTGTCTAATAAAGGAAATCAGTAAACTTGGGTATTATGACAGGAAATGAGAAAAGCATCATCACAAAGTGACAATGCTTTTCGCCGTGCTTAGCTCGGATCATTTTCGTCATATGAAAGGGTTGTGACCTGTGTGTAGTCACCTTTTTCAATTTCCTTCATTGACGCATCTTCTCTTAAGTCCTCCTCCGTGTCCATTCCAACTGCAATGGTTGGTTCTTCCTTCTTTTGACTTTTTTTCATTGTTAACCACTCCTTTCATTTTTATATTCCCCATTATGATTTGGTTTGAGTTGGGAATGCTACAAAAAAGCTGGTAGAAATAACAGTCCTTTTTTCAGAATAGTATTTTTATGCGAATCAAAGAATTTTTATTAAAAAACCCTCGCATTTTTATGCAATTTGTTATAAAGTAGGTTTTGTGACTTTTTTACGAGGTGAAACAACTATGGCAATTCAAAAACATCAAGAGAAACCAGCAATCACTGATTATTTAAAATTTATTATTCCATCTTTAATCGGAATTATTTTATTTATTGTACCCTTTCAATATCAGGATACCTTTACGATCCCGGTTGCCATTTTGGCTGGCATTGTTCAAGATTTATTAGGTGATTCAATTCCGTATATCATGACCGGTTTAATCGCGATTACTGGGGTTATTTCCATTTTTACAGTATTCGTTAAACCCGCATTTATTACGAAATCTCCGTTTTTATCGGGACTCTTTTATGTATCACCAGTATGGGTTGTAACAAGAATTTTAGGGATGATTTTTTCAATTATGACCCTCTTTAAGCTTGGTCCTTCTGCTATTTGGTCAGATGCAACAGGTGGTACTTTGCTATTTGATTTAATTCCAGTTCTATTTTCTGTCTTTTTATTTGCAGGACTCTTTTTACCATTATTGCTTGATTTTGGTCTACTAGAGCTATTTGGAGCATTGTTGACTAAGGTGATGCGTCCCCTTTTCAGATTACCTGGACGTTCATCTGTTGATGCCATCGCCTCATGGTTAGGTGATGGAACCGTTGGTGTCCTTCTTACAAGTAAGCAATATGAGGAAGGCTATTATACAAAAAGGGAAGCAGCCATTGTTGCAACAACCTTTTCTGTTGTTTCAATTACGTTTACTGTTGTTATTTTAGCTCAAATGAGATTGGAAAATATGTTTGGTCAATTCTATTTTACAATCTTATTAGCAGGTTTGGTTGCGGCAATCATAACGCCAAGAATCCCACCCTTATCACGAAAAACAGATACGTATTATGAAGGTACAACACAAAAGGCGGACGAAACGATTCCAACAAATGTTAGTCGTTTCCAGTGGGGAATGGAACAAGCGGTCATTCAGGCAAGAAAAAGTGCTGACTATTCTAAGGTGTTTAAAGGCGGTATGCAAAACGTTTTAGATATGTGGATGGGCGTAGTTCCAGTTGTAATGGCGATCGGAACAATCGCTCTAATTATTGCAGAATTTACTCCAATCTTTAAATATTTAGGAGCACCATTCGTACCGCTTCTAACCTTGTTACAAGTTCCCGAAGCGGTCGCAGCTTCTGAAACAATGGTAATTGGATTTGCGGATATGTTCTTACCATCCATTATTGGTGCAGGCATCGAAAACGATCTCACTCGTTTTGTAATCGCTGGTGTGTCCATCACTCAGTTAATCTACATGTCAGAGGTCGGTGGATTGTTGCTCGGTTCAAAAATACCAGTTTCATTCCTAGACTTAGTCCTTATCTTTTTACAGCGAACACTGATTACATTACCAATTATAGTCGGAATGGCATATTTGTTTTTTTAAACGAATGACCATAAGAGTCCGTTTATCAGCCATAAAAATGAATTAATAACCATTGAGTGCTGTCTAATGGCCATAAAATGAAAATAATGACCATAAAACACAAGTAAGCCCTACGAATTAAACCTTCGTAGGGCTTTTTACATTATGCTACCATTGATTGAAGCGGAAGGTGGCGACTCCGGCGGGAAAAGCGTGAGACTTGAGACCCCACAGGAGCGATTAGCGACGAGGAGGCTCAAGCCACGCCCGCGGAAAGCGTCCACCTGCAGCGAAAATCAAGGGTGTCAAAACAACAAAACTTGCGAAAACAGCCTACATGAAAAATATCAAACCTTCACCGGAACTTCTTCCTTCGAAAAACCTTCTTGGTAAATTCGGCTGATAATTGACTCAATTTCAGGCTCTTCTACTGTCAAGTCCGTGATATTGTGAGTTTGAGTAATTTGGGAAATCACATCCGACGCAGAGTAATCGTCACGATTGAAACGAATCCATTTGCGATTCCCTTCCTCTTTGCAAATTTCCCCATTCGATACCTGTAAGTCGATTCCATTTTCCTCCACATCGACAATCAACGTCCGCATTTTTCCATAACGCGATTTAACGGATGCAATCTCGCCATCATACACCTTTTGACCATGATCAATCAGAATCATACGCTTACATAGCTTTTCAATGTCTTCCATATCATGGGTAGTTAAAATCACCGTCACATTTCGGAGCTTATTGATTTCTTGAATAAATTCGCGCATTTTTTCTTTCGCCACGACATCAAGACCAATCGTTGGCTCATCCAAAAACAAGATGTCTGGGTCATGTAACAGGGATGCTGCAATGTCTGCTCTCATTCGCTGACCTAGTGAAAGCTGACGAACAGGCGTGTTCAAAAACTCACCCAGGCCTAAAATGTCTGTAAAAGTATCCATATTCTCTTTATAACGGACTTCTGGGACCCGGTAAATTTCCTTAAGCAATTCGAATGATTCGATCGTTGGCAGGTCCCACCAAAGCTGGGTCCGTTGGCCAAACACCACGCCAATGTTTTTCGCATTTTCCTTCCGATTTTCATACGGGATAATCCCGTTAACACGGATTGACCCGGTTGTAGGAACTAGAATGCCGGTAAGCATTTTAATCGTTGTTGATTTCCCAGCACCATTTGGTCCAATGTATCCAACCATTTCCCCTTTTTCAATCGAAAATGAAATATCTTTAACCGCTTCTTTCGTTACAAATTGCCGGTTCACTACACTTTTTAAAGCGCCAATGAACCCGGTCTCTCTTTTTGCAATCTTAAATTCTTTTCGTAAATTTTCGACCTCTATAATAGCCAAGATGGAACCCCCTTTTTTACGATCCAGCACTCTTATAGCGACTTAAACCAAGCATCCACACATGATACGCAACGATAAAAAACACGATGCCCACGAGTGGTGTAAAATACCCAATAGAGGAAGGAAAATAAGGTGTTTCCTTCTCTAAAATCACCGCTGCCGGGAAATAGTTCACAAACCCAAATGGCACAACAAACGCTGTTACCCATTGGACCACTTTTGGGTAAATCGCAAGAGGATAGTTTGTTAAATTTCGAGCTGGATACATCACGACCCAATAAAAACGCTCTGATTTTGTTGTCCAGAAGGCAATTGCCGAAATGAACACGAGGAGTCCCCCTTGAACCAAAATCCCTCCGGTAACGGCACCAAGTAAAAAGAGGATTTTTCCAAACTGCCAATGAATATCAAGGGCAGTGCTCACCCAAATAAAGACCAAGATACTAAAAATAAACTGCCCCGCTGCCCCGATATCGAATTTCATCGCCATAAAATGAAAGAATGGATTGATGGGGCGAACGAGGAACCGATCAAAGGTGCCATTCACAATATACGTATCCAAGCTTCTAAAGTGGAAAAAGAGAATGATACAAAAACCCCATGACAATACGGCAAGTGCAAATAAAAAGAGCAACTCATAGAAATTCCATTTTCCTAGTTCTTTAAATTGATAGAGCATAACCCACATCGTGATAGCAGTACCTGTATAGGCTGCGACCATCCCGACAATGCGCATGATAAATGCAAAGCGATACTGCATTTGGGCACGGACACCTGCTCCGACGAGGCGAAAATATAATTTTATGTAATCGACTATTTTTTTCATGCTTCACCCTCCCTGAACGATCACTTTGTTTGATGCCTTACGCCAAACAAATCGGAGGATTCCATACGAAACTGCTACCCAAAATAACTGAATCCCAATTGATAGAAAGACCTCGTTACCTGAAATCTCTTCTATGAAAATAGCATTCGGAATAAAATAGATTCCTTGAAATGGCAAATAGGATGCGAGCGTTTGCAACCAACCAGGGAAAAACCACAACGGGATGACCGATCCGGATAGAAGTGAAACCGAAAAATAAAAAACGTCCTCGATTCCCCCTGTTTCAATGAGCCAGAATGTAAATAAACCAAATGTCAGTTCAATACAATATCGAATGAGAAAGCCTAAAAAACCTGAAATAATAAATAAAATCCACGTCTGCCATGAGGTTGGCAAGCTCAGATCAACAAAGAAAAACAACAGAAAATATAACGGGACCAACGCGGTTAACATATAAAATGCGACACTGCCAAAATCGGCAAATAAATAGCGTAACGGAACATCAAAAGGTCTCATTAATTCAAGTGCGATGTCACCTGTTCGAACCTTTTCCTGCAGTTCCCACAATGGCGTCCCAGCACCATTCACTGCCGTTAAAAATTGACTGACGACTACATAGGTAAGCATGGCTGTTAAAGAAATTCCACTTGCTTCTTCTTTGCCAGCATATAGTGCATACCAAATGGACATCCACATTAATAGAAAGATAATATTTGAAACCAGCCTTGTCCACACATCAAATCGATAGGCGGCTGACCTCATAAAAGCTTTTCTCGTAAAAGCCGTATACATTTTTACCGTATCCATCAAGTCACCTACTAGACATTTTGCTTTTAACAAATTTTTCTTTATAGTAGCATAATTGCCTGCCTTCCGACTAGGCTCTTTCTTTCTTTTTGGAGCCTAGTCGTGTAACAGTTTGTTCAATTAAGATGGCGACAATTGTTCCCAGAACAAGTCCATTATTTAATATAGACGTTAAAATAGGGGGCACATCTTTGAAAGCATCTGAAGGTACGAACATCGACCCAACCCCAACAAATAAAGAAAACACAATAATCATTCGGGAACGACTTTTATTCAACAAGTTTTCAAATGCAGCTAACGCAGGCAGCATGAGATTGGCAAAAATGATAAATACCGTTGCATACCCGATTGGTGCCGGCAACCCAGAAACAAAATTCATGATTTTAGGAAAAAAACTAATGCCGACTAAAATAAAACTACCGACTATAAAAGGGAGTTTTGTATTAATTTTCGTGGTTGCAATGAAACCTGCCGCTCCTGAGATGGGTACTGGTGCAACCGCTGAAAAAATCCCTGCGAAAATTTGGTTAACCCCTGCCATAAATCCTGCCGGACGATATCTCGTTTTTTCGGTTTTTATCTGTTGGGAATGCAGCACCTGCTCAACAACTCGTATGCTTGCGATTAAATTTGTTAACAGCAATAACGTCACAAGGATTGCTGTGGCAATCATTCCACTATCAAAGACTGGACTCCCGAAGGCAAATAGACGAGGAAATTCCACCCATTTATTCGATGTCACTTTGATTGGCTCAGTAAGGCCGAAAATAGCAAAAATGATCCAACCAAGAGCTAAGCTAATAAGAACTGAATATTGCCTCAATGCTCGAGGTCCCTTTTCTGCAAAAACAAACGTAAAAACAATAATAAACAGACAAATCACTAAGATTTTTAAATTTACCGTTTCTTCGCCCCGGTACCCCACCCCAAAGATTCCATTTAAAAATGAACCACTTAGTTGAAGGGAAAGTAAAATCAAATACGTCCCGGTTACAACCGGTGTAAATAGCTTTGAAATTCGATCAATAATTCCAAATACACTTAAAAGCATAAATAAAATTCCACTAAATAAAATACCCGCTTCTATGGCTCGAAGTGTATTTTCCCCTGAGCCGTACAAGGTTGGCCCTAGACCAGCATAAATGATAAACACGCCCCACCATAAACCGGCCGGCCCTTCATTAATCGGCAGACGGTGTCCCAAATACACTTGGACTAAGCTTGATAATCCAAGTACTAGGAAAGTCCGCGAAACAAAGCTTGCCGTTTCCGCTGGGTCCATTCCATAGAGAGCCGCTATCGCGATTGGCGCGACAATCGAACTCGCAATGATAAACGCAAGCCATTGTAATGAACTAAAAAACACTTTCACTAATCTCATCCCTATTCCATTATGTATGGTCTTTATTTTATCCCGCATTAACGGGCAGTAAAATAATTTTAGCATATGCTAAGTGTTTAAGTGGAAAATAACTGCCCGTAAAAGCCCGATTAAGAAGAACAAAGACTAAGAACGCCGCGTCCTGTGGCAACGTCTTTGTGACCCACATCGTGTGGCCCTCAACAAACAATCATTGAAGGATGAAGCCCCCCAATGATTGAAGTTTCACTTTATCATTTTTTTCAATGTGTGTATGTCTGATATAATTTAGTATATGCACTAATTTTTGTTTATGGAGGAATATAGATGATTCGTTTTGGAGTAATCGGAACTAACTGGATAACAGATGCATTTTTAGAAGCAACAAAGGCAATCGAGGATTTTTCATTAACCGCTGTTTACTCGCGTACAGAGGAACGTGCAAAGAAGTTTGCTGAAAAATATCAAGCACCCTATATCTTTACATCGATTGAGGAAATGGCACAATCTAATGTCTTTGATGCTGTATATATCGCAAGCCCGACTTCCTTTCACGCCTCACAAGCGATTATTCTATTGAATCATGGCAAGCATGTTCTTTGTGAGAAACCGATTGCCTCAAATACGAGAGAACTAAAAGAAATGATTCAAGCGGCAAAGGAAAATCAAGTGCTCTTAATGGAAGCATTGAAGTCTGGATTTCTCCCTTCTTATGCAAACATTCGGGAGAACTTGCATAAAATCGGTCCCGTTCGTCGCTATTTTGCGAGCTATTGTCAATATTCATCCCGCTATGATGCCTATAAGGAAGGTACGGTATTAAATGCCTTTAAACCTGAATTTTCAAATGGGTCGTTAATGGATATTGGCGTGTACTGTGTGTATCCAATGGTCCATTTATTTGGAAAGCCCGATTCGATCAAAGCAAGTGGGCTAATGCTTGATTCTGGTGTAGATGGCGAAGGAAGTATTCTTGCCCATTACGAGGAGATGGAGGGTATGATGATGTTTTCAAAAATCACGAATTCATACATCCCTTCTGAAATACAAGGTGAAAATGGGAGCATTCTGATTGATAAAATCTCATCACCTGAAAAAGTTGAAATTCGGTATCGGGATGGTCGTGTCGAAGATCTTTCAATCCTCCCCGAGCAGCACACGATGTATTATGAGGCAAAGGAATTTATCGAGTTGATTAAACATGGTTCAATCGAATCAACTGTCAATACATACGAAAACTCATTGGCTGTAATGGAAATCCTTGACGAAGCCCGGCAGCAAATGGGAATAGTATTTCCTGCAGATCAATAAGTTAAAACGCTTGCGACACAAACATGTCGCAAGCGTATGTATACTCTATATCTTTTTTAATGCATCCACGATCGGTTCATCGCCACTTACAAGATCAAAAGCTTGATTAAATGTACGTTCCTCTGTTAACGAAGCAACAATCACTTTTGCCACATCTGCACGGGGGATTGTATTTCTCGTTAAATTCTCCCCTACAGCGATCTTCCCAGTGCCTTCCTCATTCAATAAGCCACCAGGTCGAACAATCGTATAGGTTAACTCACTTTGCTCGAGAATTCGGTCTGCATAATGCTTTGCGACATAGTATGGACGGATGGCCTCATTCCATTTTTCACGTTGATTAGCGCCTAATGCACTTATCATGACAAAGCGTTTGACCCCAGATTGTTCTGCGGCTTCAATGGTTTTTACTGCACCATCCAGGTCAATTAAGAGGGTTTGATCTGGACCTGTATGACCGCCGGACCCTGCAGTAAATACAACTGCATCACATCCCGAAATTGCTTTACGAATTTCTGATACACTATCTGCAATACTTGCAAAGACTGTTTCAACACCTAGATTGTCAAAATAGGCTACTTGCTCCTGCTTACGTACCATAGCGAGTGGTGTATGCTCACCACTTTCCTTCAAAAGCTTCACCACTTGTTTTCCGATTTGTCCATTTGCTCCAACTACACAAACCTTCATCCACCTAGCCCCTTTCAGATTGTATTTCTTTTATTATTACAAGTTGAGGAAGAGATATCAAACGATAGGGCTTATAATTAAGGACCACCGAGCCTTAACTCGTGTGGTCCAAAAAACTTACGCATATAGGGACTGTGCTTGCATGCGATACATGTTTGCATATATACCGCCGTGAGCCAATAATTCATCATGGGTTCCTTGTTCTTTAATGACTCCTCGCTCTAATACAAGTATGCGATCGGCATTTTTGATGGTTGACAGGCGGTGAGCAATAATAAAGGTTGTGCGCCCTTTCTTAAGAACATCCATCGCGTGTTGAATAATCTCTTCGGTCTCCGTATCAATATTGGAAGTCGCTTCATCAAGTATTAAAATCGCTGGGTCAAACGCAAGTGCACGTGCAAATGAGATAAGCTGACGTTGACCTGATGAAAGTGTACTTCCTTTTTCAATTACCGGTTCATCGATTCCTTTTTCCAGATTCTTAAGAACTCGTTCTGCACCAACTGCTTGTAATGCTTTCTCTACTGTTTCCCGTGTGATCTTCGGGTCATTCAAACTTACATTTGAGGCAATCGTACCCGTGAACAAATACGGATCTTGCAAGACGATTCCCATATGCTGACGAATGGTCTGTCTTGGCAAGGTCGTGATGTCGATTCCATCGATATAAATCTTTCCTATGGATGGATCATAAAAGCGGAAAAGCAAGTTCATGATCGAGCTTTTTCCAGAACCGGTATGACCAACCAAAGCAACCGTTTCACCACGTTTTGCTTCAAACGAGAGACTTTTTAATACATATTCATCGTCTTTATAGGCGAAAGTGACATCCTCGAATACCACATGGCCATCATATCTTGGCATGGTTTCCTCGGATACCTCTTCCCCTTTTAAATCTAATACATCAAATACTCGTTTTCCGGCTACAAGAGAGCGTTCTAATTGGGAAAACTGATTCACTACATTTGTTATCGGATTAAATAATCTTGTTAAATAATCAACAAATGCGTACAATGTACCAGCCGAGGCAACCTCACCTACCGATAATGATTGTGTGCCAAAATAAACAATGAAAACGGTGAACATCATGAGACGTAAAGTATTTACTAAGTTAAATGAAGTGGCAGAATCTAATAATAAAAGTTTTCGCCCATATGCATAATGCTCATTATTCATATCATCAAATTCCTTCGTCATTTGCTTTTCACGACGAAAGGCTTGAATAATCGTCATTCCTTGAATGGACTCATTGATCATCGCATTGATGTCCGCAATTTTTTTACGAATCACTTTATTATACTGTGATGCATATTTCCGGTATAAAATCATCCATACATAAATGAGCGGAATCATGAGTAATGCAAGCATTGCCATTTTCCAATTGAGTATAAATAGGGCAATATAAACACCCGCTATTGAAATAAAGCTTGTGGCAAAGTTTGAAAGCACCTGCACGTATAGATTTCGAACGGCTTCTGTATCATTCGTAACCCGTGCGACAATTTTTCCGGCTGGCCGTTGATCAAAAAATTGAATCGGCAATGTATGGATATGCCCAAATACATCCCTACGCAATTTTTGGATGACCCGATTCGCTCCCACTTGTAAATAAATATACATGAAATATCGTAAAATCGCAGTTGCGATGGCTAAAATGAGGTATAAGCAAAGCAACCAGGCAATTGGCTGAATTTCAATATTTCCAATGACCATATATTCATCGATGATGTACTTCGCAATAAATGGACCTGCTAAATCCGTAAAGACTGCAATCGTTAAGAAAAACAGTCCAATAAAAATAGGTCTCTTGTAATACATCGCATATTTTGTTAATCGTTTACCTGTACTCATGCCCGACCCTCCTCTAGCTGCTGACGGTCAAATTGTTCCTTATACCAACCATTTTGTCTTAGAAGTTCTTCGTGAGTCCCTTGTTCTGTAATTTGCCCTTCATCCAGCACGATAATATGATCAGCGTGTTGAACACCAGATAAACGATGTGTCGTAATAATCGTTGTTTTGTCACTTCGCTCATTCTGAATGTTTTCGATGATGCGTGCCTCTGTTTTCGCATCAACCGCGGATAGCGAATCATCCAGGATTAAGATTTCAGGGTCTTTGATAAGTGCACGTGCAATGGACACACGTTGCTTTTGTCCTCCAGATAAGGAAACCCCTTTTTCACCTACAAGGGTTTCAAGTCCCCTTGGTAAGTTTTCCAAGTCTTTTTTAAAGTATGCTAAATGAATCGCCTTCTCGATTTCTGCATCCGTAGCATCTTCTTTACCAAACAAAATGTTTTCTCGAATCGTCCGTGAAAATAACACGTGATCCTGTGGAACGTATCCGATCCAATCAAGTATTTGTTCCTTCGTCTGTGACGCGATATCAATTCCAGCAATACTGAGTTGCCCTTCCTGTAATGGATATTCGCGTAGTAATTGTCGTAAAAATGTGGTTTTTCCAGCACCTGTTTTCCCAACGATACCAAGTGTTTCTCCCTTTTTTAAGGACAGGGTGATCTTCTGTAAGTTTTTCACCTGACTCGTTGGATACTGGAACATTAAATCATGAAATCCAATCTTATTCGGTGTCGAAACAGCAACTGGATCATTTGAATTTTTAACATCTGCCTCATAATTGAGCGTTTCTTGCACACGATCCAGTGAAGCATTCCCTTGCTGCATGACATTGATTAGTTCACCAATTGCAAAAATGGGCCATACGGCAAGACCTAGATAGACATTAAATGTAACAAGCTGACCTACTGTCATTTCACCATTTGCTACAAGAAATGCACCATATCCTAGTGCTACGACATAGCTAATACCTGTTCCGACTTTCGTAATCGGGCCGAACAAAGCATTAATCTTCGCTGTATGCATATTTTTCTGGTAAACCTCTTCGCTTTTATCAGCAAAGACTTGTTCATCCTTCTTTTCCTGGACATAGGCGCGAATGACTCTCACACCTGCAACAGATTCTAGAACATCATCATTCAATTCTCCAAATGAATCTTGGGCTTTCATATATCGTTCATGGACAATTTTCCCTAAATATTGAATGAGCACGGCCATAATCGGAACCGGCAGCATTGAAAAGAACGTTAATTTCCACGAAATCATAATTCCCATTGCTAAAATAATCGTTCCTAAAAATAAGGTGGAATCGATCAATGTCATAATCCCAAAACCCGCGGTTAGTGAAACGGAATTCAAATCGTTTGTTGCACGGGCCATTAAGTCACCAGTACGGTTCTTCTCATAAAAGGTAGGTGTCATTTTTAAAAACTGTCGCATTAACTTACGACGCATGACTTTTTCAAGGTTTAAGGAACCTTCAAATAATCGGTACTGCCAAAAGAAATTTAAGAAATAGCCAGAAACGATAATGGCTACGAATATTAAAATATATTGAATCAATACATTCCTAGTCATTTCTCCTGCTGTTAAAACATCGATAATGGAGCCCAGTAAATAAGGTGGAATTACTTCCAACACTGTGGCGATCATTAACAAGACGATAGCAATTGTATATTGCAACCAATATTTTTTAAAAAACCAACCAAGTTTACCTAATACTTCAAACATTTCTCATACCTTCTTTCTCGTTCACAGTTGAAAGCCCTGAGCTACCCACTGTCTAGCAACTCCTTGTTAAAAATCAATACTCTTCGCTTTTTCCACATTGTCTCTACTCCCTTTCATGTTTGAAAAGCGCAGGGTGCCTGCTTATCGGCGACAAGCATAAGACGAGACCTGATAGAAGGCGCATTTTGCCTTCTGAAGGTATTGGCTTATGACCTCGAGCCGATGGCGCCCGTAGCTAGACTTATTCACTAAAAAATTCCACAAAAAAGATGCATACCCTAAAAAGAGCATGCATCTTTTGTAAAGGTATAGTAGGCGTACCATACCTGTTATTTCATGAGGAATCTACAATTCTACAAATATAGGTATGGACAATGTATAAAATTGTTGTGTAGTTTACGTGTTTTCATGTCTCTCATTGTCCTTTCCTCCTTTGTAAAATTTTTATTAGTGTTCTTGAAGATTACCATTTTTTTCATAACATTGTCAACTAGTAATTTGCGTTTTATTCAGAATACAAGCTCTTTATTTTGAAACGTAAACAAAAATAATTTAAAACCGACTTTTTTGGAGAAAGTATTCATACAATTCTTGTAGGGGTGATGAAAATGCCTAGAGTACAATATACGGACAATGATGTAAATTTAGTGGCAAGGATGATGCGAGCAGAGGCTGAGGCTGAAGGGCGACAAGGGATGCTGATGGTTGGTAATGTCATTGTAAATCGCGCAGTAGCCGATTGTTTAGATTTTAAAGATCTAAGGTCCATACGGCAAGTGATTTTTCATGTACAAGGTGGAAATTATTCATTCGAAGCAGTCCAAAAAGGCAACTTGTTTTATAATCCTGCTAGAACTGTGGAAAAAAGGCTCGCGAAGAAGACATTAGACTATTGGAGGGAACACCCTTCCAAATATTCTCTTTGGTATTTTAACCCGTATGGTCCTTGTCCACCTACATGGTACGGTCAACCATTTGCAGGCCAATTTAAAAATCATTGCTATTATGAACCAGCGCCTAACACTTGTGATAGCGTTTATTCGAGGTAGGGACTGTCCGATAAGTCCTAAAAAATAAGGCAAGGGGGAAAAACAATTCGTTTTTCTCCCTTGCCCTTTTTGAGTTTTTCGATTTTTCTCTGAAAGTAACTGGCGGATGCCTGCTACTTTCAGCATATTGTGGGCTAATGCCACAATCCCAAACTCGACATGTACTTTGTCGAGCCCCCGCAAGGAAAATCTGCGGAACGACCTATTGCCCTTGATGTGACCGAACACACTTTCTACCTCAACTTTACGTTGAGCGTAGATAGCGGCCTTTTCTTCACATTCAAGGGCTGCTTTCGCCTTGGCTTTCATTTCTTCAAAGATTGTATTCCAGTGAACCTGACGATTGCCTTTTGCTTTTGTGCATTGTGCTTTTAGTGGGCAATCTGTACAATCTTCACATTCATATATTTTGAAACTTTGCTCGAAGCCAGACTGATTCTTTTTGTTTAAGTATTTTTTAAACGTCACTTTCATTCCGTTCGGGCAAATAAAACAGTCATCCTTTTCCACATAAGTCCAGTTTTTTGCGTTTTTGATGTCTTTTTTATATTTGCGTGTTTGTTCCTTTACATAGCTCCCGTAAGGGATAAGAAACTCGAATCGTTGCTCTCTCTCCTCACCAACGGCATACAGATAATTTTCTTCACTGCCATATCCAGCGTCTGCACTCACTACTTTAGGCATTGGTAGAGAGGATCTGGCTAGCTTTTCCATGTGCGGGATAAAACAGCGAGTGTCCGTTGGGCGTTGATGGATTGAATAATTAAGAATAAACTGTTTTTCAGTTCCTATTTGTACGTTATATCCTGGCTTAAGTTGTCCATTTTTCATATGATCTTCTTTCATACGCATGAAGGTGGCATCTTTGTCCGTTTTAGAATAACTATTACGATCACCGAATATTTCATTTTGTTCTTTGTACTTGGTCAATCGAGGTATAAAATCCTCGCGGATTTGTTTGATTGATTTCTTTAATTGACTGCGTTCTTGCCTTTTTTCTTTTCGAACGTCTTTATCCGTTTCGCTATCAATTACCTCTGTTAATGCCTCAACTTTTTCCTCGAGTTTTTCGGCAACTTCTACTAATTCTTGTCCAGTGATTTCTTGTTCTTGATCTGCTGGTTGTGCTTCTGACTGCATTAATTCGTGTATATGCTGAAGGGTTTCCTTGATTTTTTCTTTTAGTTTCTCTTCAAAATTTGAAGTCGCCCGTTTCCATACAAAACTAAACTTGTTGGCATTGGCTTCAATCTTAGTACCAACCAAAAAGTAATTTTCGAATGTTATGTAGTTCTCTTCAATTAACTTGTGAATCATAGTTTCGAAGAGTTCATCCATAAAGTCTTTCATGCGTCCCCCACGGAACTCATTGATTGTACGGAAATCTGGTTGTTGCATTGCTGATAACCACATGGCGGGGATACTTTCAGTTGTTAATTTCTCGATTCCACGGCACGAATATACTTTTTGGGAGTAACCATAAAGAATGACTTTAAGCATCATTTTGGGATGGTAACTACTTCTGCCACCACCTACATAGTACGAAAATAGATTCTCATCAGGAATAGCTTCAACCATTTCGTCTACTACACGGGCTTCGTGATGTTCTGGAATAAGAGATTCGATATCATAAATCATTTGAATTTGTCGATTATCGTAGGGTTTGAATGTAGGTGCTAATTGTCTTGGATTAGGTTCTTTTTGCTTTTCAATTTCTTGCTTATCTACTTTTTGAACTTCTAATTTTTCCTCCTCGTACTCTGGAAAAAAGGAAGGTTGCATGTTATAATTTTCATTAGTAATCAGTTGATTGCTCATTAAAAATCATCCTTTCTGGAATGTTGTGTGGTAACTTCATTTTACTAAAAAGGATGATTTTTTTGTGCGTTTTTTTAAAAAATTTTGGTGTAAAGACTACTGAATCTTGTAACCTTGTTGATTGGAGCGGAAGGTACGAGACTCCTGCGGGCAAAGCGTGGCCAGGGGAGACCCCGCAGGAGCTTGCGACGAGGAGGCTCCGGGACCGCCCGCGGAAAGCGAGTACCTGCAGCGGAAATCAACAACCTAGTTTTAGTTGACCCAATAAATATAAAAAATGAGGGGCTGTCCTCAAAAGTCACTTTTCAATGACTTTTTGGACAGCCCCGTTTTTATATTTTAACTTTATCCTTTAACTGCCTTCACCAACCGAGAAAATTGGCTAGAGGCCGATCTATCATAAAAAAAATGACAAGCGCTTTGCACTTGTCGATTATGAAAACTTCGCATCAATATTCCGTAAATGTTCAAGGTCTTTTTCCTTCACCAGCAGGCTTACGACCACAAAACTAATAAGCGAGAAAAACACAGGCAAAACAACGGAATGCATACCAAAGGGCTCTGGATTCGTGGTATGGATCAGGATATAGCTACCTACTCCAACGATGATTGAGGAGATGGCTCCATACTTATTCCCCCTTCGCCAATATAAGCCTAGTACAACCGGCCAAATAAAGGCAGCCTCAAGCCCGCCGAACGCAAACAGATTTAACCAAATCAATAAGTCAGGGGGATTGATGGATAGAAAAAACACCAAAATACCCACGAGCCCTGTAACACTCATACTTATTCTTTTTACAGCTTGATCTGTTGCATCAGGCTTTATGTAATTTAAATACACATCCTTCACAATGGAAGAGCCTACAATTAATAATAACGAGTTAACAGTAGACATGATCGCCGCCATTGGTGCGGAAAGAACAATTCCAGCCAACCATGGGGGTAATACTTCCATGGCTAACAACGGCATAACGGTATCAGGAACTTCAATCCCTGGAATGATAGCTCTTGCAAAAACTCCTGATAAATGCATGCCAAGCATAATAAATCCAACAACAATGGTTCCGATAATCATCGCCTGGTGCATCGCTTTTGCATGACGATACGACATCGCTCTTACGGCAATTTGAGGCAACCCAACAACGCCTACCCCAACAAGAATCCAAAACGAAGATAAATAGATGGGAGTAAGAGATTGATCATGTCCAAACGGGGATATGAGATTTGGATTTTGCCCAATAAGTTCTTTGATAATGGCTGGGATTCCTCCACCTGCAATAATCGTTCCAATGAGGATAATCAACGTCCCAATAAACATGATGATGCCTTGTATCGTCTCTGTTAGAGCAACGGCACGAAAACCACCAATCGTCACATAAACTAAAATGGAAATTGCAAAAATGAATAATGAACTCGTATACGACAAGCCTGTTAAGGACTCAATTAATCTGCCTCCCCCAACCCATTGGGCAATCATGGAAGCAAATAGAAAAATGATAATACTTCCCGCTGATAGTAAAACAACCCACTTCGAGTTATAGCGCTCCTTTAAAAAGTCAATGATGGTGACAGCATTTATTTTACGGGCAACAATCGCAAATTTTTTCCCTAACACCGCTAGAACAAAATACCCTGTGACCACTTGAATCATGGCAAGAAGTACCCACCCAAGCCCAATCGTGTACGCAGCACCAGGGCCACCGATGAAACTACTTGCACTTCCATACGTCGCAACCATTGTCATAGCTAGGACAAAACCACCTAACTCACGGCTTCCTAAAAAATAATCTTGAAGAAATCCGGAGCTATTCTTTAAATGGCCTGCTGCATAAATTCCAATTATAAAAATAATCACTAGTAAACCAAGGAAAGGGATTAATACTTCCCAATTCATAACGAGTCCCCTCCCTCTTCTTCATCAAACGGTACCTCATTAAAGAACACTTTTACAAGAATAATCACCAACAAGACCACCACAATAAAACCAACAACACAACTGTAAAAAAACCAGCTTGGTAATCCTGCGATATATGTATATTCTGAAACTGGCTCTGACCCGAATCCATATGCAAAGCCAAACCACCATATGAAATTGAAAACCGCTAAACCGATTCCAAGTAATGCTTCCTTTTTAGCGACCTTATATCTGCGGTCACCCGTATGTTTATTTTTCTCCATGCCAATTTCCCCTTACTACACGTCGAATCGTGTTCTTATTTACCTATCCTGCCCCAAAATGGTGTCTGCCCATCAAAAAAGCTACCTAAGAAACATCCTTAGGTAGCTTTTTAATCATTATTCGGCTGATTCCTCACCATCAATCAAATAATTGTAATCTGAACGATTAACCGGCTCAAATCCTTGTGGTGTGTAGAATCGTAACAAGTCACCATTTACAACCTTATCAGAAGTTGCTAACTTTTCTTCTACGATGTCCTGAAGCTTTTTCGCAGTGTCTAGCTGGTCTTCTGTGATTTCAACACCTGTTGTTGAATCATAAAACTTTCCATCAACTGCGGAAATAGTTGGACTTACGAAATCACCATTACGGAATGGAATCACTTGATCATGTTGTTCAGAAAGTAAGTCTGTTCCGAATTGCATATAATCCTTCGTATCAATTCCAAGTAAGTGTAGGAGTGTTGGCAGAAGGTCAATTTGTCCACCATATTGGTGTTGAACCCCACCTTCCATACCTGGAACTCGGATGAACAATGGTACCCGTTGAAGGGAAGCACTATCAAATGGTGTAATTTCTTCTTTTTCCAGCACTTGCCTCATGGCTTTATTATGGTTTTCGGAAATACCATAATGGTCACCGTACATAATGATAATTGAATTATCGTATAAGCCTTTTTCTTTTAAATCATTGAAGAATTGCTCTAATGCTTCATCTGCATATCGAGCCGTTTGGAAATATCCATCAACAGAACGATCACCTGTTGTATGAGGCGCAATCGTTGCATCCTCTTCATTAATTTTATATGGGTAGTGATGCGTTACAGTAATAAATTTTGTATAAAACGGCTGTGGTAATGTGTCTAATAAATCTGCTGATTGCTCATAAAATGGTTTATCCATTAGTCCATATTCAGCAAGGTCTTCTGGATTCATTTGATAATAACTTGAATCAAAGAAATGATCATAACCAAATGACTTATAAATTTCATTTCGATTCCAGAAACTTCCTGAGTTTCCGTGGAATACAGCAGATGTATAACCTTCTTGTCCAAGGATTGCTGGAGCAGCTTGATATGTGTTCAAGCCTTTCGTTGTAAAAGCTGATCCTTGCGGTAAACCATATAATGAGTTTTCAAGAAGAAATTCCGCATCAGCTGTCTTACCTTGTGCAGTCTGATGGAAGAAATTATCAAAGTAAAGTGTATTTCCTTCATTCACTAATGAATTTAAGAAAGGTGTTACCTCTTCCCCGTTTAGCTTGTAATTGATTAAGAAATTTTGCATGGACTCAAGGTGAAGATAAATAACGTTCATGCCTTTACCTGCTCCAAAATATTCTGGATTTGGCTCAGCATAGTTTGCTTTTGTATAGTTAATTACTTCAATGCTATCATTACTATCCGCTAATGCTCTTTGTGTAGAAGCCTTTGTACTTTGAACTGCATCGTAAATCGTGTAGTTATACATACCTAAATATTTCACGATATAATGGCGGTCAAATCCACGTGTTAATAGCTGTGGACGATCAGCCTCTGCAAGAGTAAGGTTAACAACTGAAATTAAAATCGCAAATGCAAATAATGCAGCTACTTTTAAACCTTTCATACTACTTGCTGTCGTCTCAGTCTTCACTTTTTTAAATAAAACCAGTCCTAGAAGGACGAAAAAGTCAATAAAGAATAAGAAATCATATGGTTTTAAAAGTGAAACAACACTTCCACTCACATCACCAAAGTTCTGTGTTTGGAACAATGTTGGCAATGTAATGAAGTCACTAAAGAAACGGTAATAAACAATATTCGCGTATAAAAGGAAAGACATTAGAAAATAAAGAATGAGAAGTCGTCTATTTCTCTTTTTCTCTTTCCCTAAGAATGCTAGACCTAAAAAGAATAAAGCCGATCCAAGAGGATTCAAAATCAATAAAAAAGTCTGTAATGAATTATCAATATTTAAGTTAAATTCGGTTGATTGTGAAATGAATGTTTTAATCCAAAGCAATAACACTGCTAATAAGTAGAAGCCAAAAAAGCTAGTGAAGATATTTTGACCACGTTTTAGAAAATTCTTTTTCATGATTGCACCTACCTTCAATCTAAACAAAAATTATTTCAATAACTAAAATCGTAAAAACTATTTTACCAAGCAAATATGAACAAATTATTAACAAATGTAATTTAATTTACATAAGCGATACATTCACTTACTTTACTACGTTTCGTCAAAAAGTCAATAGTTCTAGAAAACCCCGAAATTTTCTTGCAACTTATGTATTCCCTTACACACCAGCCTGTACACCGTATTTACAAACTTTTATAAAATACGTTACATCCTTCTTATTTATGATCATTTTTTCTTTACAAAAGAAAGCAAAAACAAAGACGTAAAGATTCCTTTCAATTATACTACTATAAAAGGAATTACTTTAAATGGAAAGGGCTATTCGAACTATGTTTATTCTAGCAATTCTCCTATTTCTCTTGCTTTATAGTGGTATGAGCTTTTATTTTGGGTATATGGGATGGGTGTGGCTCAAATATTCATTTTCTTTTCGACATAAAAAGACATATACCTTAGTCATTCTGGTTTTATCCTTAACCATTTTTGTTGGTTACTCGACATCATCAGCTATTCTACAAACGATCGGGTATTATTGGCTTCTCCTCGCAGGATTTGGACTTATCCTCCTACCAATCGCTACCCTTCTCTTTTTTAGATTAAAAAAGAAAGGCATTCGTGCAATTGGATTCGTGCTACTCTCGGTGTACATCTTGATCTTTAGTTTCAGAACTTTCTATGCTTGGAGTCCTGTTGTACAAACGTATCAACTTTCGATCGACAAAAATGTCGAACGGGATCGGTTGAAAATTTTAATGGCTTCTGATTTTCACCTCGGGAGTATCGTCGGTAAAAACCATCTTGAAAAATTTGTCCATTTAGTAGAAGAAACTCGTCCAGATATTGTGTTGATCCCTGGAGATCTTATCGATGATCACATTGAGCCATTTTTGAAAGAAAACATGGGTGAGATGATGCGAAAAATCGACGCACCACTTGGCGTCTATGCCACACTTGGAAATCATGACTACTACGGGCAGGATAACAAAAAAATTGTCGAAGAAATGGAGGAGCTCGAGATTGAGGTTTTAACTGATGAAGTGACGATGATTGAAAACGAAATCTATATAATAGGAAGAAATGATGATACAGATAAAAATCGTGTCGAAATGACGAAGCTAGTTTCAACACTTGATTCATCCAAACCGATGATTATGCTCGATCATCAGCCGAATGAATTAGATGCTGCACAGGCAAACGGGATCGACATACTTCTGTCAGGACATACCCATCGTGGACAAGTCTTTCCTGGAAATCTAATCACTAACATGCTTTATGAGAATGACTACGGTTTATTGAAAAAAGGAAATATGCATTCCATCGTTTCTTCTGGATTTGGAACTTGGGGACCTCCCCTTCGACTTGGAACGAGATCTGAGGTTGTGGTGATTAATGTAGAATTCAAGTAAAAAAGCATTACCTTATTTTTAAAGGTAATGCTTTTTTTCCTTAATTAATAGAAGGTGTTGTATTTTCTTTTCCTTTAGAAATCAGTTGATCAAGAGCAAATGCCTTCGAACCTGTGATAGCAAGCATCACAGCCATTGCTAGAAACGCTAAATCTAATTCATAACCTGCCATTTGTCCATTCCCTAAAAAGCCTATTGCAAGTTTCACTTTAACAATGGCACCAACCATTACGATTGCAAATAGGATTGACACAATTCTACTAAATAATCCAAGAACTAACATAATTCCACCAACAAGTTCAATACCTGCTACGCCATATGCTAAAACACCTGGTAGTCCAATGCTGTCAAACCAACCAACCGTGTTTTCAATTCCGTCTTGAAATTTCACAAGTCCATGAATAAAAAATGTAATCCCTAACACAACTCTTATAATTAAACTACCTAATTCAATTTTATTTTCCATTTCCAATTCCTCCATTTTTTAATTCGTTCGTGATCCATTCCCTCAAATCACGATAATTTTGTAGTGATAAGGTGTGTCCTTCTGGATAGGAATGAAAGCTCACATTCGCTCCAAGCTTTTCAAAAAACTCCTTGCTCTCCACTCCCCATTGATACGGCAACACAGGGTCTTGTTGCCCATGCGAAATAAAGATTGAAAGATTTTCGACAGATTGAATGTCATATTCCTCTTTTACAAATCGAGGAATATACCCGCTCAAAGCGACAATGCCCTTAATTCTGTCTCCTAATGAAAGCCCTAAAGTCATCGAAACGATTGCTCCTTGACTGAATCCTAGTAAATAGACGTTTTCTTGATCAATCGGATAGCTTTGCGCAGTATAATCAAGAAAATGTGTGAGTTGATCAATACTCTGGTCAAATACTTCTCTGTGCGGTTTGCCATAACCTTCAATTGTAAAAAAGGCATAGCCTGGTGGTTGTGGTAATGGCCCACGAATACTAAAAATATAAAATAACTCCTCCAAGCCTTTTGTTAATGAGAGGAGATCTTGTTCATTGCTCCCCATCCCATGCATTAAAAACAACGCAGGGTATTTTTTATTCGGTTCAATTGTTGAAGGATTACGTAGTTCATAAACAAAAGGTGAATTCAATTCAAATCAGTCCTTCCTTCATCATATTTAGTTAAAGTATCCCCACAGCGTAGTATTTATATAGAAATAAAATATTCGTATGAAGAAACACGAAGGCAAAAAAAGAAAACCTCTAGGGTTTGTTTCATAATATGAATATTTGTTGTTTATAAGATAACAAGACCTATGGTAGATTGTCAACAGTTTTTTTGCTAATATAAAAATATGTTTCCTACTAGAATACAAGTGAGGTACAAATTATGGATATTGGCACTAAAATTCGCGCAATACGAAATCGCAAAAAAATAACCATCGCCCAAATGTGTGAAGGTACTGGCCTTTCCAAGGGATTCATCAGCAATGTTGAAAATAACAATACCTCTCCATCAATTAATACATTAAAAACAATTTCGGATTTCTTAGAAGTTCCGCTTCCCTACTTATTATTAGAAAAGAAGGAACATATGCGGGTTGTTCGTAAGGATGCTCGTACAAAAACATCTTTTAATCATTTACAAGTGGAACATCTCACCTCCAAGGGTGGCTTGCGCATGATGATTGTCGAATGTCCGCCAGGCGCTTCCATGGGAGAACCGAACGCTCATGAAGGAGAAGAATGTCATTTAGTCTTAAAAGGAAAAATTCTCGCGGAACAAGGAGAGGATTCCGTTGTCGTAGAAGAAGGAGACTCCTTCAGCTGGAATGCCAGTGTTCCCCATTTTGTAAAAAACATAGGAGAAACAACGGCAGTGATTTTGATCTCTGTCTATTCCGATTCAGAATTGAATGATATTTTATAGGTTTGTTTTAAGTCTGCGGAAATCGCAGGCTTTTTTTCTTTGTTAACGTTTGTTCGGCTACCATTAAGAAAAAAACTTTGACATCGTTTTAAAAATCATGTACATTATCTAATGTACGAACATTATTAAATAACAAAGAAAACAATATTCGGTTTTAGGAGTGTTTTTAATGGATAATGTATTTGATTACGAAGATATTCAATTAATCCCAGCAAAATGTATTGTAAACAGTCGTTCAGAGTGTGACACAACAGTTGAATTTGGTGGACACACCTTTAAACTTCCGGTCGTTCCTGCTAATATGCAGACCATTATAGATGAGAAAATCGCATTATTTTTAGCTGAAAATGGCTATTTCTATATTATGCACCGTTTCAACCCAGAAAAACGTGTTGGTTTTATTAAAGATATGCAATCCCGCGGGTTAATCGCCTCAATCAGCGTCGGTGTTAAGCCTGAGGAATATGCGTTCATCGAACAACTTGTTGAAGAAAACCTTGTACCAGAATTTATCACGATTGATATTGCTCACGGTCATTCAAACTCAGTCATTGAAATGATAAAGCATATTAAGGCTCACCTGCCAAAGAGCTTTGTCATCGCTGGTAACGTTGGTACTCCAGAAGCGGTAAGAGAATTAGAAAATGCTGGAGCTGACGCAACAAAGGTTGGGATTGGACCTGGTAAGGTGTGTATCACGAAAATCAAAACTGGTTTCGGAACTGGTGGCTGGCAGCTAGCAGCACTTCGTTGGTGTGCAAAAGCTGCAACAAAGCCTGTAATTGCAGATGGGGGTATTCGTACTCACGGTGATATCGCAAAATCAGTCCGCTTCGGTGCGAAAATGGTCATGATCGGTTCCCTATTCGCTGGACATGAAGAATCACCTGGTGAAACAAAAGAAGTTGAAGGTAAACTAGTGAAAGAATATTTCGGTTCCGCTTCTGAATTCCAAAAAGGCGAAAAGAAGAATGTGGAAGGTAAGAAAATCTACGTTGAGCACAAAGGCTCACTAAAAGATACACTTAAAGAAATGGAGCAAGACTTACAATCTGCTATCTCTTACTCCGGCGGAAACAAACTAGATTCCATCCGCCACGTCGACTACGTCGTCGTCAAAAACTCAATCTTCAACGGCGACCGAATTTATTAAGGACCAACGTGCTATAGGTACCTGGGGTGCCAGGGTGCCAAGGGTGCCATGGGGACGGTTCTTGTGGTCCCCTGGACTACGACACTTCTCAACTAAGCATATTTTTGAAAAGGGAACCCCCGGGTATGTTCCCTAACAGGTTCACTTGTGAGGTGCAAAACGTTAAATCACAGACAAATCACAGTATATTTCACAGTCAAAAAGGCTTAGAGTTATTTTCAACCCTAAGCCTTTTTGGTATTATCTTATAAAACTAAACCAGCTAATAGGATGTCAATATTTTTCTGTAAAATTGTTATGTACTTAATGATATACTAAAAGTGCTCATGCCAAATAACCTTCCTATTCCGTAATGGAAGGTTTTTCATGTATTGCTTAATTGTCACTTTTATTCTAAATCAAGGAAAGTTTCTTTACGTTTTAGTAAGGCATAAATCCAATGAATAAGTTTGTTTATACATGCAATCACAGCTACTTTAAAGGGCTTTCCTTCATCTCGCTTTCTATCATAGAACTCTTTTAACTTCTTATTGCGAGAGCCCCTAATTCCACAGAGAACAGCCATATATAATGCATGTCGTAACCTACTTGAACCTCTTTTGGTAATCCGATTTATCGTCGCTGTAAATTTACCAGACGAATGTACACTCGGATCAATTCCAGAGAAGGCAACCAGTTTTTTAGGATGATTAAACCTCTCAACCTCACCAATTTCGGAAAGAATCGTTGCAGCGATTTTTTTGCCAATCCCAGAGATTGATTGGATAATCTTATATTCTTCTATTTCTCCTGCCAGGGCATCTATTTGATCATCTAACTTTGCTAGATGCTCTTGGTACTGGAGAAGCATCTGAATATACATTTCAAGACTTATCAAATGACTCTGATACAATGTATTTTTAAATGGATTACGCTGTGCCGCTTCAATCAGTTTCTTCGCCCTTTCATGTGCCCAACGCTCTGAACGAGTTATACATAAACCCGCAATCTTATCTGTTAAATTACGCTCCCCAGCTTGTAACACGGATTCGGATGTTTTAAATTCCAATAAAGTATTTAAAGAGACTTTCGAATACATATCTCCGAATACACCTTTATATTCAGGGAAAACTTGATCTAATATGGCATGGAACTGTAATTTAGCTTGCACATACAGACCCGTAATTGTATCGTGTTGTCTAGTTAGATTACGAAGGTTTAAGAGTTGAATACCCCTTTTCTTATAAGGTTCCAGATCCTCTTTGTAATACAACTCACATAAGTGAAAAGCATCAATCGCATCTGTTTTCACCTTTCGCAAGCTCGATTTTTTTGCCTGATAAGACAGTAATGGATTGATCATAATATACAAGTAATTCTTTTCCTCTAAAAACTGAATTATAGGAGCGTGATAATGACCCGTTGATTCCAATATCACCGTTGGCTCCAACCCTGATTCATTTTCTACCTCTTTTAAAAAATGAAGTAAGGAATCTAAAGCCTCATTGGTGTGCGATACTTTAAAACTTTTTCTGTAAGGCTTACCCTTATCTAAAAATGCTTGGACTTGACTTTCCCCTCTTGAAACATCCAGACCAACTACTGGATTCATTATTTATCTCTTCCTCTCACAATTTATTTACCAGTAACCCCTATTCCACCTTGAAGTATCATAGCTTCGCTTGTTATACGAGATCTACGTCCCAACCAGCCTCAAACATGTTTCTACAAGTAGGGGGTGGACAGTTTAGTTGACGGGATCAATGCCCCACGCACCCGTACGTCCTACCCTGGCTACTGCTATAATAGAATCTATTAAAAAAAGGTCAACCAGTAAAAACTGGTTAACCTTATAATACGAATGCACCTGTTAGTCATCCATAAAGCAGAGATTCACCACAGAAAATAAAATTTATTTACGTTCTTTCAGGATAGATTAATAACATTACTTTGTAAAAGATAAGCCCTTTCCAACAGGTTGAATTGAATTTATTACTGCTTCTCCTACTTTCTTACTTATCAATCTTTCAATTATCCATCCAACTAAATATTGTACGGCTAAGCAACCAGCCGCAGTTGCGATATTTTTTTCAACAATAAATGATTCTTCGACAACGGTAACATTAAATTTTTGTAATTCCTTTTTCGCTGTTGGGTAAGTGGTTGCAGTCATACCGTCTAATAAACCAAGAGCTCCTAAAATAAGTGCTCCAGAACACATAGAACCTACTAACTGTTTCGATGGATTTATTTTTAGTCTTTTAAGATAATTTTCATCCTTATATAGTCTCCTCGTACCTGGACCACTGGCAAATAAAATTGCATCTGCATTTCTTAGTTCATCAATAGATGAATGGATTGGAACTGTAAGACCAGTAACCGAACTATGAGTTTCTTTAGTCCCATAAATTTGAACATTCCATTCAGGATGATTAACACGATTTAATATGTCCCAAGGTAAAAAAACATCAATATCCGTAAAATCATCAAATGCAACAATAGCGACTTCCATTAAATCTTCTCCCTCTCCTTATAAAGGATAATTTTTTTTGTTAAACTAACCTACACCGTTTGTAGAATAAATTCAACAAAAAAGTGCATTAATCCTTCTTGGATCAACGCACCCGTAAGTTAAGCGAAAACCTTCACATTACCTTAACAATATCAAATCCCTTAATATATAGGGGCATATCAAAAAGACGCCTCCGATTGCTGAAGATCATTGCTTAAATCTTATTCAAGATAAGTTAGCAATAGGTAAGCATTTGATGTTATCTTCAGCTTTTCCCTGCTCCACACGGAACGTGACAGTTTCCCGTCATCCGCGTTACATCTAACTGTCCATTATAGTTTATGAGTTCCATGTTACTTAAAGTTTGGTCTACTTAATGGGTTCCAAACTCAATATTTCACGGTAATTAATTATTTTATTCATTATTGACGTTGAATAACCGGGATCATTGTAAGATTGTCGTTATCGATAATATGGAAGCTTTTACTGGTGGTATTAATGTTGGGGATAATATACTGGATTAAAGCCCGACGTAGGATACTGGCGTGATACCCATGTAAGAATTGTGGGTGAAGCCTCAGTTGACTTGCAAAGGCTCTTCGAAGCTCATTGGAATAGCTCTGTACCAGAACCGAGCGCATTGTTGAACAGGGTGCTCGCGTGCTTTCTCCATTATTATAAGTTGATGAATCTTATTTTTTTGTTCTATGCTTAAATCTAGATTTAACAAATTTTTGTTTTAAAAATATTTCTGTTTTTTTATAAAAAAGGCTAAAACCCGTGTTATAAGAACTTCCAACATGGGTTTTTTTCTTATTTACGATGGAAATTCATTACTAAAAAACAGAAATGCTAAAAAGGCAGATCAAAGAGGTTGAAATTAAAAATATCTGTTACCTTTAGACTAACCATGGAGAGACACTTAATTCTGCCTTCTGGAATGGGTGGTCTGAATTTCTTAGATTGGAAATAGAGGTTATTAGATACCTTACTTAATCTAGACACAATAATGGTTTAAGCTGTCCATGATGATGAAATAGTTTACTGTCCTTCAATCCATATTCTGTATAAATTAATTGTTTTTACAGACACTATTAAAAACGGTTGAAGGATATGTTAATCATGACAGAAATGCATAATAATGATAACTTCCCAGGTTATGAAAAAATTAAATCGATTCTTAATGAATCACCCGACTTGAAGTGTCGAAAGATTGAAGCTGGACAAGAGGGGATTCATATTATTTTCATGAAGAATTTAATTAAACCAGAGATTCTAAATGAATATGTCATTAAATACATGGAAGAACTTTCTGTAGAATGCTTACATTACACCTATTTAATGAAAAACATACCTATAGAAGAAATAAAGGTAAATATAGAGGAACAAGAGGTAATCTCTTCCCTATTAAATGGATTTGCTTATATTTATTTCTTAGACGAGAAAAAGGGATTCATTGTGAACTGCGCAAATCCCATTGAACGCTCTATTGAGAAAGCAGAAACAGAATCGTTAGTATATGGACCTAAAATTTCGTTTACTGAATCATTAACTTCTAACATTAAGATAATAAGACAAAATCTAAAAGATAAGAATTTGTGCACAGATGAAATAAAAATTGGGGTTCGCGTTCAAAAGCAAGTTAGAATTGTATATATAAAAGATATTGCGAACGATGACACTCTTCAGACACTAAAAGACAGGATTAATCAATTAAAATCGGAAAATATAATTGACAGTTCCGTTTTGGCTCAATGCCTTGAAGATAATCATTACTCTTTACTTCCACAATTTATTTTAACGGAACTTCCCGATCGGTTCATCTATTCGATTTTAAACGGCAGAATTGGAGTTTTTTTAGATGGTAGCCCAGTAGCCATTATTGGGCCTGCTAATTTTTTCTCATTTTTCGAATCAACAGAAGATAACTATTTGAGATGGTCTTTAAGTACATTTATTCGTTTTATCCGATTATTTGCTATGGTAGGTTCTCTATTTTTAACAGCCATATATGTGGCTGCCATGACTTATCATTTTGAACTTATACCATCTAAATTGTTATTTATCATTGGACAATCACGTTCACAAGTTCCTTTTCCACCCTTATTAGAAGCACTCTTACTAGAATTTTTAATTGAATTACTTAGAGAAGCTGGGGCCCGCCTTCCTTCAAAAGTAGGACAAACAATGGGAATTGTAGGAGGAATTGTTATTGGTCAAGCAACGGTTGAGGCAGGGTTAACTAGCAATATTTTAATTATCATTGTTGCATTTAGTGCATTAGGAGCATTTTCGGCACCTATTTATGAAATGGGCACTGCTGTCAGAATTGCTAGATTTCCATTCATTATTTTAGCAGGTGTTTGGGGGTTAAACGGAATCATTGTCGGTATATGTATTCTAATGGTTCACTTGTTAAAATTAACTTCTTTAAATAAACCTTATCTTGCCCCTCTATATCCGCTAAGAATGAAAGATTTGAAATATTTTTTAATACGTCTCCCCCATCATTTTTATATACGACGACCGTTAGTAAATCGAACAAAAGACTCCATTCGCCTAAAGGAACGATTAAAAAATTCACCAGATTTAGATGAATTTTGAGGTGCAAAATGAAATCAAATATACGTTTTGTTAACGCCTTTATGGCATTTTTTATCATACACACTTCGCAAATTGGTATGGGGATTCTTGGAGTTCCAAGAATTATATATCTAGAATCAAAAAAAGATGCTTGGATCTCCATTTTACTTTCTGGTTTATTCGTTAGCTTAATTACATGGATAATAATATCTATCCTAAATAAAAATGAAGGTGGTACTCTATTCGAAATTCATGATCATATTTTTGGACGCTTGATTGGTAGTATTTTAAACTTCGTTATTGTCATTTACTATATTGCCGTCCATTATTCGATTACCATTAGTTATGTCGAGTTGTCACTAACATGGGGATATGAAGGCGTTTATGAATGGGTCGGGGTATTGGCTTTATTAATGATAACCATTTATGCTGTATCAGGCGGATTTAGAGTAGTGACCGGTGTTTGCTTCTTATCCTTTTTATTGACTATATGGCTGCTATTTGTTGTTTACCAACCTCTTCAAACCATAAACTTAACAAGGATTTTACCTATAATGACGACAACTCCTTCAGAAATGATGAAAGGAGTTTTCAAGAGCAGTTATACAATGTTAGGTTTCGAGACGTTACTTTTTATTTTTCCATTTATAAAGGAGAAAAATAAACTTCAGCTTTTTAGTCAAATAGCAGTCTGGTTTACGACCATTCTTGTTTTAATAACAACTGTAGTTTCTATTTTATTTTTTAGCGCTAAAGAATTAGAGAAGAATGTATGGCCTGTTGTCAGCATGATTAGCACTGTCCATTTTCCATTTATTGAACGTTTTGAATTTGTTGCGGTTCCATTATGGATTTTAGTTATTTTTCCAAACCTATGTATCACTCTATATATTTCTTCCAAGGGTATTAAACAGATTTTTCATATAAAACAAAAATATGGAATATGGCTCATCTCCATTATCCTTTTTATCTGCAGTTTTTTAATTACGAAAAGAGTAGATAATAATTATTTTTTTGATCAAATTGGCAAAACTGGATTTTTTCTCTGGTTTATCTATCCAATTTTCTTGTATGTAATCATCTTTATAAGATCAAAAATCAATGCTCGTTCCAGACGGAGTTGAAAGAATGAAGAAAATTGTTATTCTGCTGTGTTCTCTTCTTTGTACTGCATGCATGGCCCCTGAAAAAACAATAGAAATGCAAGGGATTTCAACGATTATTGGTTATGACTTGCTTGAAGACAATACATACAAAGGCACTATCAGTTTGTTACAATTTGACCGACAAGAAGAAAGGACCAGTGTAACCCTTTCAGCTGAAGGAACGACTAGTAAACAAATCAGACAAAAACTAGAGGAACAAACAAGCCATGACATTACGTCTGGTCAATTAAGGACCATACTATTTAATAAAAATATGGCAGAAACAGTAGGAATTACTTCTTTTCTGGATACAATGCAACGAGATAGTAGTATCAGTTCTTTAATCTTTTTGGCCATTACCGATAATGCTGAGGAGACAATTAACAATACAAACTATGAAGAATATCCCGAAATGGGATCCTATATCTATCAACTATTGGATAAACACGAAAAGAAAGAAATGTTAGTCAACTCCAACTTACATGATTTTATTACTACACTATATGAAATAGGTATTGATCCTACACTACCCATGATTAAAAATGCAAATGGGGTAGCACCTTCTATAGGTGGTGTTGCATTATTCAAAGATGATAAAATTGTGGGGTCTATTTCGTTAATAAACACCTTTTACCTAAAATTATTCACAAATAATAATGCATTTTTAGGTGATATAACGGTAGAGATTCCTGCTGATGAATTAGAGAAAAGAGGTATGACAAAACTCAACCTTCCTAAAAGTGATATTTATAAGATTACACTTCATCCAATAAAGTACAAAGGAAACATTGAAATAAAGAACGAAGAATTTGTTCATTTAAATGCAACGATATCCGTTTCAACATTAGAATTTCAACCCACTACATCTTTGAATAATAAAGAAACACTAAACAAAATGGAGCAATTAATTAGTGAAGCCCTAAACAAAGAATTTGATTATATACTTGAGGAATTAAAAAATTTTAATACGGATCCCATTGGCATCGGAAGAAAAATAAGAAGTGTAAGAAAATATTCCCATTTAACTGAAAGAGATTTAAGGCAAAATTACCCAACACTAAAGATAAAACCAAAAATAAAGGTGGAAATTAAACGAACAGGAGCAGTTGATTAACAGGTTTTTAAGAACAAAATCGCTAACGCCACATAAACACGGCCCAAGTGTTGATTATTCACTGGGCCGTTGTTTCGCTTGTTGCATGGGACCATTGCAAAAAGGACAGACTACTTCAACTTGTGAAGAAGTTGCATGAAAATGAAAAGTAATTCCTTAGTTTAAAAGTTGAAAATCTAAAAGAATCTCCTAAACGTAGATATATAAGTAAGCGTAAAATAGGCACTGGTTTGATTTGTTCAGCTAAAATATGGATGAAGTTCCCTATTTTCTGAAGAAGGACTTTTATTTAATCGTTTGATGGTAAACGGCAAAGAATCCCCACCTGTATGTCAGATGGGGATTTAGTTATAGATAACTGGTTAATATGGTTTAATTTATTAGGTTTCTTTCGATTGACAATTTTTTACTGGTAACCGAACTTCAACTGTAGTTCCTGCATTTTCTTTACTTTTTATATTTATTGACCCGTTATGTTCCCGAACAATTCTAAAACATATCATTAAACCTAAACCTGTACCCTTTTCTTTATTACTATAGAACGGCTCACCTAATTTCTGAACTCGCTCCTTACTTATCCCTATTCCATTATCGATTATTTTTATTAGGATATTTTTCCCTTCTATACTGCCTTGGATTTTTACAAACCCATTTTTAGGAATTGCTTCAATACTATTTTTAATGATATTAATGAAAACTTGTTTTATTTGGTTTGAATCACACATAATCTGAGGAAGATCTTGTTTATTCTCTTGGAAAATTTCTACGTTTTTCAAATTTGCTTCTGGTTTTAATAAAGTCTCAACTTCTTTAAGTATATTTTTAATACTAACCTTTTTTAATTGAATTTCTTTTGGTTTGGCAAGATTAATAAATTCTTCAAGAATTTCCTCAACTTGTTTAAACTCTCTGGAAATTACTTCGAAAAATTCTTTCTTCGTGATTCCTTCCTCTAAAAGTTGAATGAATCCTTTTATAGAAGTTATAGGATTTCTAACTTCATGTGCAACACCTGCAGCTAGTTGACCCACAACCGCTAATTTCTCTGATTTTGAGAGTTGTTCTTCCATTTCCCTTTTTTCCGTAATATCTCTTCCCACTAGTATAAAATGTTCTGGAGCGCCATTCTCTCCAAGGACTGGGGTACCTAGTCCTTCAATTAATAACGATTTTCCATCAACGTTCTCAAAACGAGCTTCCATCCTTAATGGATTCATAGTGTTTAATACTTTTTCAAATTCCATCATTACGCTTTGCTTGTCATCAGGATGAATTAAATCAAACGATCTTTTACCTATATATGATTTTAATGGGTTACCCAATACATTTCCAAGGGAAGGTGATGCATACTGTATCGTTCCATTTATATCTAATAACATTATTATGTCCGTCATGTTTTCAGAAATCAGCCGATATTTAGCCTCGCTTTCTTGTAAAGCTTTCTCCACTTTTTTACGTTTCGTTATATCTATACATGAACCTATGACTTGTACTACTTCTCCAGCTTTTTTAATAGGACGTAAAGTTGTAAGATAATTAATTCCATTTAGCTCTCCCTCATAAGTAACAAATTCCTCTCCTTCCCACGCCTTCTTATAGTAGGCAGTTTTATCGAGGGCAGTTCTATAAGGAAGAAAATCAGCCAATTCTTTTCCGATCACTTGAGAAGGAATCATTCCAAGACGGTATAATAACTCCCCGTCACATTGTGTATGAATAAATCGTTCATTCATTTTTTTATACTTAAATATCATCCCTTGCTGCAAACGAATCGTATCGTGTAACTCTCTTTGGGATGATTCCAATAATTCTTTCAATAACAATTGTTGGTTTATATCTTTAGGGATTCCATGTTCTTCAACTATTTTTTCTATTTCAAACCGTTTTTCTTGTAATTGGAATGCAGTTAAGGGCTTACTTAAAAAATTTCCTTGTCCTTCATCACATAAATGTTGCTGCAGAAAAACTAATTGTTCTTTTGTTTCTATCCCTTCAGCTACTACAATCAAATTTAAATTATGAGCCATTGAGATAATGGTTTTAACTATAGTTTCATCATTTGGGTTGTTTCGAAGTTCATTAAGGAAAGACTTGTCCATTTTTAATCTATCAACAGGAATGTTTTTTAAATAACTTAATGAACTGAAACCTGTACCAAAATCATCGATACTAATATGGACTCCAATCTTTTTAAGCTGTTGTAATATTGAAATTGTACGGTCAATATCAATTGTCATACTTTCAGTAATCTCAATTTCTAAAAAGTGAGGTTCTAATCCTGTTTTGTGAAGAATGGATTCAATGGTATCAATAATAGTAGTCTGATTAAATTGAATAGCTGATAAATTGACGGAAACAACTGTTGAAAAACCTTGTTGCTGCCAAGTTTTATTTTGTTTACACGCAGCATTCAAAACCCATTCTCCAATTGGTAAAATTAATCCTGTCTCTTCAGCAATAGGTATAAATGTTTCTGGCGATACCATTCCCCATTCTAGATGGTCCCAACGAATCAATGCCTCGACACCCACAATTTTCCCCGTATTTAAATTGATTTTAGGTTGATAGTGAAGTAGTAACTGATTATTTTCTATCGCCTTGTGGAGCTCTAACTCTAATGTTAAAGCGTCTACTCTTCCTTCATTCTCATCAAAGGTGTAAAACTTATATTTATTTCTACCCTCTTTTTTCGCCTTATACATTGAATTTTCTGAATGTTTTATTAATAATTCTTCACTTTGCCCATCCTTAGGAAACTGGCTAACCCCAACGCAGATTGAAATTTTTATGTCAAACCCATTTACACAAAATGGACTTGAAAATGATTCAATTATTCGTTCAATCACAGATGAAATTTCATGATCATCAAGGTTTTCCAACGTTAGAAGAAATTCATCACCAGAGTAACGAGCTATGAAACCAAATTGAATTATTATTTCCTCAATTTGTCTCGAGATTTGTTTTAATACCAAATCACCTACTCCATGACCATATGTATCATTTACATTTTTAAAATTATTAATATCAATAAATAAAACAGCAAATGAGCCATCAATAGATTGTGATTTTATCTTGCGTTTTAAGTATTTATTAAAGTAAAAACGGTTAGGTATTTCTGTTATAACGTCGTAATTAGCTAGAAAATTAATTTTTTGAAACTCTTTCTTTTTTTCTGTAATATCTCTAAAAAGTACAGACAAGCCTTCACTAGAAGGAAATACCCTTATTTCATACCATCTATTATTAAAAAACTCTTCAAATTCTACAGGTACTTGTTCTGACAATGCCCTTTCATATCGTGATACAAATTTACGCAAGTCACTGTGTGGTAATACATCATGAATATATTGCCCAATTGCATTTTCTCGTTTAATTTGTAAAAGTTTTTCTGTAACATTATTTATATATTCAAATTTTAATTCATTATTTAACGAATAAAATCCATCGGATACTCGCTCCAAAATATCCTTAGTATTGGTTATAGGACTCAATGGTGATCTCCTTTCGTTAGGACCTAAAAAAAGGAACTAAATTATTCACTAATATATTATACAGTTATTTCCATTCAAACGACAAATTTAATATAATACATCGATATTCGTAAAACACCTTGAGCTTTCATCCATTATTAATCCCTTTTTGAAGAGTGTACCTAGCATCATGGTATTTTTCGCTCTACAACTAAAGCTTCGTTAGCCCAACAAGAAAAAGCTGCTCAGTTAATGGCAGCTTGATTTTTAACTCTTGCACCAATTAGTTGAATAAGGAACTGAATCTCACCAAATTCTTTTCGATTTTTATTTCATTCAGGTTTAATTGATTTTTTGCATTGTGCTTGGACTAAAGTGTTATGTTTACTAATTTTCTCACCTTTACTGAGATACTATCACGTTGTGCTATTTTTATTTATTTGATTTTTGATATAACTATATTTATTTGATTGAACTTGTCTGCAATTTGGAACAAGAGGATTTGTCCTAATTTTTAATGAAAGATTATTTAATGTTTTTGCTAGAAGTTCCCGTTCCGATTCAGATATAAGAAATTCTACCCCATAACGATATATACTTTCTTCATTTTCTTCCTTCCAAACTATACGCCCTGTTAAATTAAATACTTCACCTAGAATCTCTACTTCAAACTCATAAATAATATCATGATTAACAGAAAGAAGGAGATGGGATAAGAACCGAAGTCCACCAAGTCCGATATCTTCAACTAAAATCTCGGTACGCCCTAATTGAATATCCTTATTTTTAAACTTTATGATAGTCATTTGTGAACTCATAGGGAAATATAGCTCTACTCTGAAATAATTTCGTTTATTTTCGGAGTAACTTTGTTTTTCCAATTTTGGCTTTATTACTCTATTTCTTAACATTATTAATAAATCCGAGACAGGAACTGGTTTACTGAAAATATAGCCTTGAATTTCATCACATTCTTGCTGTTTTAAAAACTGTAGTTGTTCAGGAGTCTCAACACCTTCAGCTACTACACTCATACCTAACCCGTGTGCTAGTTGAATAATGGACTTTACAACAGTTGAATTAGAACTATTAACGGATACATCTTCAATAAATGATTTGTCTATTTTTAACACATGTATCTTATATCTAGTTAGATAGGATAGAGAGGAATAACCTGTCCCGAAATCATCCAAAGATACTCTTACGTTCAAATTATTAAGCTCATTTATGGTTTTCTCAACAAGACTCTGGTTATCTAAAATTGAAGTTTCAGTTATTTCAATTTCTAACCAATTTCCTTCTAATTTAGTTTCCTCTAATAGCCTCGTTATGTTCGGAACAAAATCAGCAGAGATAAATCGATTAGCAGAAATATTTATTGAAATAGGTATTAGATTCAAGCCTTCATTTTGCCAGGAATTTAGAAATAGACACACTTTTCTTGCAACCCAATTTGAGAGGGAGTGAATCAATCCTGTTTCTTCCGCAATGGGTATTATATCAGCAGGTGTTAACATTCCCCAATCTGGATGATTCCATCGAATTAATGCTTCAGCACCTATTATTTCACCTGTACTCACTTTTACTTTTGGTTGGAAATGTAATTCTAACTTGTTCTCATTAATTGCTTTTCGTAAATCAGTTTCTAACGACAACCTTTTGTAACTATAAATATCCATTATTGGATTATATTCTTCTGCCTTACTTTTCCCCATATCTTTGGCATGATTAACTGCTATATCTGAATTCTTCATTAAGGTTTTGCAATCTTCACCATGTTGAGGAAATACACTAATTCCTATACTTACAGTTACAAACAATTCATAATCATCGACAATAAAGGGTTCTTCTTTTACTTTTGTGATAATTTTTTCAGAAATAGTATAAATTTGTTCTTTTTCAATCGTATTGCTTAATATAACTGCGAATTCATCCCCACCAAGTCTTGCTATGAAACCCTGACTACTAATGATTCGAACCAATCGTTCAGCAAACTGTAAAATAAATTTCTCACCAACTATGTGACCCAGTGTATCATTTATATATTTAAACCTATCTACATCCATGTAAATTAAAGCGAATGATTGCTTATTACCTTTTGATTTCTCAATTAATTCATTTAATTTTTTCTCTAATAAAATCCGATTTGGAAGATTTGTTAAAACGTCATAAAATGCCAAATTTTCAATTGTTTGTTCATAAGATTTTCGCTCTGTAATATTAATTGCATATCCAATTATTCCTTCATCAGTTGGAATAACTCTTACCTCTAGCCATTCTTTTGTTGGTTCATAATAATCTTCAAACGTAACTGTAACTCTTTCTTCCATAGCTTTATGGTAAAAGTTATAAAACTTAGTACCCACCGCCTGCGGGAGTACCTTCCATATGTTTTGTCCTATAAGTTCTTTTCTCTCTTTATTTACGTACCTCTCCATCTCTTTGTTTGTATATATAATCTTCCACTTACGATCTATTATAAAAAAACCATTTGTTATATTATCCAGAATCGTTTCACTTGGTGGTAAATAAGTGACATTATCCTTGCGTTCTAAATTCACACTGGTAAGATATGATTTATTAAATAATTTCATGTATCCACAACCCTTTTCCAAACTTTTCGACACTATTTGACAATATTTTATCACAAACGACACCAGTTAAGAATAACTCCTATTAACTTTCTCTGAATTCAGCATTAATATTATGATTTGAATAATAAAAGTATAGAACTGCGCGGTTTAGTATGTTTTTTTTCAATAAGACAAAAAATATGAAGCTGACTCAAAGTTAAGTGACGACCCTTTTGCGTCATTTTTTTTATTTTTGGCTGTGTTAAATAACTATGTTGATAATTCAACAAAATTAAACGCTTAGATTGATTCCAAGCGTCTACAATGTGTTTTTGCACCCGTTAATTGAAAAGAAATTGCGACTTTATTATTGAGTTTCTCTTCTATCCGCAGTGTAGTCTAATACGAAATAAAGGATGTACATTGAAATAAAGTAAGCCACCGCCGAATATATTATATTCCATTCACCATAATGTAAAATGCTAATACAAACTGCATACAACTCAAGTAATACAAGAATGCATGTCCAACACAAGATATATATAAATTTCTTAATGGTATTAGATTTCAGGGGAAAATAATTAAAAATAATAACCAGTACAGCAATTTCACCAAGGACTACAACTAGGTACAACAACTCTATTTGTTCTTTATCAAAATACCAGTAAAGATTGTACTTTAAATCTAGATAAAGATCAGTTACAAAATTCATTAACAATGCAAACTGTATTGTAGCTAATAACTCGTGCCTTGTTCTTTTTCTAGGCATTTTTAGAGCAACTAAGAAAACTAATATAACAGTTACTGTAAATAGCTTCATCAAGAGGAACACCTCGTTTTAAAAAACAACAATATCAACCCTATTATCATTATTTTATCGATGAATTATTCTTCTTTAACTACCCTTCCCCTTTAGTGGAGGAACGATAAACTTTCGCGTAAAAGGAATTTTTAAAGTTTTCCATTAAACAAAAAAACGACTTAATGACGGTCTTAGAATTCTTTTAGAATTAGATTAACGGAACTTTCACACCTTCCAATAATAATTTCATACCCTGTGATTTATTATGTGAATTAAGATGAAATGAGCGATTGAAATTCGCCAAAATGTTGATAAATAAATAAAAAACGCACTGTGAATTTTGAACTGCCCCCTGTCAAGTAGACAGTGGAAATAATAAAAAATGACCTAAGCGGCTTTAGCTCTATATTCCATAGGGCTGAGGCCGTTTAGTCGTTTTTGATATCTATTGTGATTATAGAAATAAAT
>NZ_QUQV01000020.1 GCF_003400205.1 Bacillus sp. HNG
GGCACGCCGCCAGCGTTCATCCTGAGCCAGGATCAAACTCTCCAATAAGAGTATTGATTGCTCAATAAGTTTGTTACTTAGAATTAACGTTGACGCTTGTATTGTGTTCAGTTTTCAAAGAACTTTTCAAGAAATTATTAGCGTTGCTCTCTCGAAGCAACTTTATAATAATATCATCTTTCATTTTGTTAGTCAATGACTTTTTTTGTTTCTTTTTTATTCCATCGCCACATCTCAGCGGCAGGTACTTAATATAACACCTATTAAATATTTAGGCAAGACTTTTTGATTAAAAAATTATACTAGGAAAGCTTTTTAACAAAAAGGCATAAAAAAAGAGTGGAGACCCACTCTTTTTCAAAAAATTACTTATGGCGCATTTGTGGGAAAAGTAATACATCTCTAATTGATGGAGAATTCGTTAAGAGCATTACAAGTCTGTCTACTCCGATTCCCAACCCACCTGTCGGTGGTAAACCGTATTCTAGTGATTCAACAAAATCTTCATCCATCATATGTGCTTCGTCATTTCCTTGCTCTCTTTCTTTGAGCTGAGCTTCGAATCTTTGACGTTGATCAATAGGGTCATTTAACTCTGTAAATGCATTGGCGTGTTCTCTACCCACGATGAATAGCTCAAAGCGATCTGTAAATCTAGGATCTTCAGGATTTTTCTTTGCAAGTGGTGAGATTTCTACTGGATGTCCATAGATGAATGTTGGTTGAATAAGCTTGTCTTCGATTTTTTGTTCGAAAAACTCATTCACAATGTGACCATATTGCATATTATCGTTAATTTCAACATTATTTTCTTTCGCAAGTTGTCTAGCTTCTTCAAGGCTCATTTCCTTCCAGAAGTCTACCCCTACGTACTCTTTAATTGCATCTACCATGTGAAGTCGTTTCCACTCAGGCTTTAGGTCAATTTCATGTTCACCATACGTTATCGTTGTAGTGCCTAATACTTCTTGAGCAATATGAGCGACTAGATTTTCAGTTAGGCTCATGATGTCTTTATAATCTGCATAAGCTTCATACAATTCGATCATTGTGAATTCAGGGTTATGACGTGTAGAGACACCTTCATTACGGAATACACGGCCAATTTCATATACCTTTTCTAATCCACCTACGATTAGACGCTTAAGATGTAGTTCAATCGCAATACGCATATATAATTCGATATCTAGTGCATTATGATGGGTAATGAACGGGCGTGCGGATGCACCACCAGGAATAGAATGCATCATTGGCGTTTCCACCTCTAAATAGCCATGATCATCTAAATAACGTCTCATTGCTCTGATGATTTTACTTCTTGTAATAAAGGTTTCTTTGCTTTCCGGGCTCATAATTAAGTCCAGGTAACGTTGACGATAGCGTTGCTCAACGTCTTTTAATCCATGGAATTTGTCAGGTAATGGACGTAGTGCTTTTGATAATAGTTCAAATGAACTTGCTTTAACAGAAAGCTCTCCTACTTTTGTTTTGAAGACAGTACCTGATACACCGACAATATCCCCAAGATCCGCAAGATTGAATACCTCATACTGTTCTTCCCCAACTGCATCAAGACGTACATATAGTTGAATTTGACCAGTTAAGTCTTGGATATGAGTAAATCCAGCTTTACCTTTACCGCGCTTTGTCATAATACGACCCGCAATGGTTACACTAACCTCTTTTTCGTCTAATTGTTCCTTTGTAAATCCATCATATAAATCGATAAGCTCACGTGTACTATGTGTTCTTTCGAATCTTTTACCAAATGGGTCTACTCCCATTTCACGCAATGTATGTAACTTTTCTCTTCTGACAATCAATTGGTCATTTAATTCCTCATGATTCATTTTTATCAACTCCTATATTGTTACATGATCTATCATAAATACGAATACCTATAACTTGTCCTATTCCAATATAAACGTAAAGCAGAAAAACTGCCAGCAAAAAACTGGCAGTGGGCTACTTACGGGTATTATAGAGTAGGGAACTTTTGATGTCAAACAACCATCTCACTGTTTTGTTGCTTTTCTTCTATTACTTCAACAAAGTTTTGTAATAGTGATACCAATTCATTTCGATTGTTGCAGCCGTTAATCCCATTCCGGACTATTGCATTACCGCGGATTCCTTTTAAATACCACGCGGCGTGCTTTCTAAATTCCCTTACTGCAATATCCTCATTCTTCAAATTTATTAATCGATCTAAATGAAGAATAGAAACATCAATTTTCTCTCTTACTCCTGGCTCCTCAGTTAGTTCACCGGTTTCTAAATATTTCACTGTTTGATAAATCATCCATGGATTTCCTAGTGCTGCACGGCCGATCATGACACCGTCACAACCAGTTTCATCTAGCATCCGTCTTGCATCCTGTGGAGACTTAACATCTCCATTGCCGATTATAGGGATTTTTACAGATTGCTTCACCTGTTTAATAATGTCCCAGTTAGCCGTACCCTCATACATTTGAAGACGAGTTCTTCCGTGTAGGGCTATTGCTTGCCCACCAGCACGCTCTACCGCTTGAGCGTTTTGAATTGCATAAATATGGTCGTCATCCCAGCCCATACGCATTTTTACGGTAACTGGCTTGTCTACTGCGTCCACTACCGAAGAAACCATTTCATAAATTTTATTAGGGTCTAATAGCCATTTCGCCCCTGCATCACATTTAGTGATTTTTGGTACCGGGCATCCCATATTGATATCAATAATATCGGCAGTTGTATTTTTATCAACAAATTTGGCTGCTTCTACTAGTGTTTCTTTTTCACCACCAAAAATTTGAAGGCTTAGCGGTTTTTCACGTTCATCTATATAGAGCATCCCCAATGTTTTTGCATTTTTGAATAGGATTGCTTTATCGCTTACCATTTCCGCACAAACCAATCCTGCACCAAATTCCTTAACAGTTAGACGGAATGCTGAGTTACATACGCCAGCCATCGGAGCAAGAACTACTTGGTTTTTCATATGGATATCGCCGATTTTTAGCACAGTTACCCTCCCTCTTCATTTAATAAAAATCCGTATACTAATCTAACCCTTTTGGGGTTAAGTCTTCAATTGGTACTTTCAATATATCTGAAACTTTCTCTAAAAATGTTTTACTTGGCATTCGTGTTCCCCGCTCAACTTCCCCAACCAAGGATACGGATACCCCAAGGTCTTTTGCTAGACCTTCTTGTGTATATCCTTTTAATTTTCGAAAAGCACGAATACGTCTTCCCCACTTCTCCGCTTCCATATACGTACACCTTCTCTGTCTTGTAATTCGTCTAGTAGTAAGGATATTGGCTTCGTTACTGCTGGAATTTGTAGATTCTGGTCGATTTCAACCAAAGGCACTAGCACAAAGGCCCGCTCTGTCATTCGGGGGTGCGGAATGATAAGACGCTCTGTTTCAACACTTTCATGATTATAAAGCAAGATATCAAGGTCTAACGTTCTTGGACCCCATCTTATTTTCCTTTCCCTTCCTGACTCAAGCTCAATTTCTTGTAAAACCTGCAATAACTCAAATGGTGATAAATCAGTACTTACTTTGATTACCATATTTAAAAATAAATCCTGATCCTCATATCCAACAGGGTCTGTTTCAAAAATGGATGAAAAATCAATTATCACAATACCGCGTTCTTGAATCCCTTTTAATGCAAAACGCAAATACTCTTCCCGTTCCCCTATATTCGTTCCAAGGGCGATATATGCTGTATTATTCATGTTGTCGGCTCCTTGAGATTTCCACAGCAACTGATTGAAGTTGCCCAGGTATAGGTGGGTCTGGTTTAATGACTTTAATGGTGCAACTTGAGACCAATGAAAAGTGCCTTAAAATTTCCGCGGCAATTTTTTCAGCTACAGCTTCTAATAGTTTATATGGTTGTCCCTCGACAATTTCCTTACATAGGTTATAAAGCTCTCCATAGTGAACGGAATAATCCAGGTTATCGGTTTCCCCCGCTTGTTTGACATCCACTTCCACCATCAAGTCGACAAAGAAACGTTGACCTAATTTGGTTTCTTCCGAAAACACTCCGTGATAACCGTAAAATTGCATTTGGTTCACATAGATTTTGTCCATTTTCACACTTCACCTTTACCAACAAGGACATCCATCATTTTAGCAAGCCTTGCATTCATCTTTACATTATGGACACGGACAATATCGCAGCCTTTTTGAATTCCAAGGCAGGTAGTTGCACCGGTTGCTTCATCACGTTCCTGTGGTGGCATATCAAAAATATGACCGATAAAGGATTTCCTTGAGGTTCCAAGCAAAACTGGATAGCCAAGTTCTGAAAATCGGTCTAGTTGACGAATCGTTTCGATATTATCCTCAAAGGTTTTGGCAAAACCTACTCCGGGGTCTAGAATAATATTTTCATCCTTCACACCGGCTGCCTTTACAATTTGAATGCTCTCTTTTAAATCGCTAATCATATCATCGATAAGATTCGTATAGTTTTTATTATCTCTGTTATGCATCAGAATAATGGGGACATTGTAAGCCGCCGCAACCTCGGCCATTTTCGGATCTGCTTTGGCACCCCAAATATCATTAATAATATGCGCCCCGGCTTCAACGGCTTGCTTTGCTACCTCGGATTTATAGGTATCAATGGAAATGGGTACGTGAACTTCCTTAACCAATTCCTTAATGACAGGCACTACTCTAGCAATCTCTTCTTCATCAGCGAGTCTTTCATATCCAGGTCTGGTCGATTCACCGCCCACATCAATCATATCTGCACCTTCAGTGACCATTTTCTTCGCATGAGCGATAGCGGCCTCTAAATCAGTATAAGAGCCGCCATCTGAAAAGGAATCAGGTGTGATATTGAGAATTCCCATAATCATTGTTTTCTTGGAAAAATCTAATTGATAGGGACCACATGTTAGCGATGGTCTTGTTATTCTGTCTTGATCCATTTTCAATCTCCTTTTACTCTGTTTACCAGTAAGTCGATCTTATTTGGGTAGTACTGTTTCATTTTTACTTCTGATATATAATTCAATTACATTATTAATTAATTGTTTACCAGCTGTCGTCATAATTGATTCAGGATGAAATTGAACACCCTCAATAGGATATTCCTTATGGCGAATTGCCATGATTTCTCCCTCTTCTGTTTCAGCTGAAATCTCAAAACACTCTGGTAGCGTCTCTTTTTTTACGATTAATGAATGGTAACGTGTCGCAATAAACGGTTGTTCTACCCCTGAAAAGATGGTCTTACCATCATGCTGGATCTCTGATGTTTTTCCATGCATAAGTCTTTCCGCTTTAATCACATCCCCACCAAACGCTTGGGCTATCGACTGATGACCAAGGCACACACCAAAAATCGGGATACGCCCTGCAAAGTGAGAAATGGTCTCTAAGCTTATTCCTGCTTCATTTGGTGTACAGGGGCCTGGTGAAATCATAATTAAGTCGGGATTTAGTTCCTTAATTTCTTGAATCGTGATCTCATCATTTCTTTTGACGATGATAGCTTCTCCTAATTCTCCAACATATTGTACTAAATTAAATGTAAACGAGTCATAATTATCAATCATTACGATCATTCTAGCTCACCTCATACTCAAATTTTTCTGCTCAACTTGCTCAACTCTTTGTCTTCTACTCTAGATCGTCTATTTTAGTATCCTTTGACTCTATTTCTATATTTTACATGATATACAATTTTCAGTACACCTTAGATAGAAAAAAAGAGTCTAACCCAGAAGGATAGACTCTTTGAGACATTTATCATTATTGCTCGTCAAATTGATAAAGAACTGTACTTAAGTAACGCTCACCATTGTCCGGAACAACTGCAAGGACTTTTTTGCCTTTTCCTAATTTTTTCGCAACTTGTAGTGCTGCGTAAATAGCTGCACCTGAGGAAATTCCTACAAGGAATCCTTCTTCTTGACCTGTACGGCGTGCAGTATCAATTGCTTCCTCGTTTTTAACTGTAAACACTTCATCATAAAGTTCTGTGTTTAATACACTCGGTACAAAGTTTGCGCCTATACCCTGGATTTTATGTGGACCTGGTTTTCCACCAGATAGAATTGCTGAGTCAGCTGGTTCAACCGCTACAATATGGATGTCTGGATACTTCTCTTTTAATACTTGGCCAGCTCCGGTGATTGTTCCACCTGTTCCAATTCCAGCCACAAACGCATCTAGTTGATTACCCATTTGCTCAACAATTTCCTTACCAGTCGTTAAACGGTGAACCTCAGGGTTTGCTGGATTGTCGAATTGTTGTGGCATGTAATAGCCATGTTCCTTTACTAGCTCTTCTGCTTTGTTAACGGCACCTTTCATTCCTTCGGCACCAGGTGTTAAAACAAGCTCAGCGCCATATGCACGTAAAAGATTACGGCGTTCCATACTCATTGTATCTGGCATTACTAAGATTGCTCTATATCCTTTAGCAGCTGCTACCATTGCTAAACCAATACCAGTGTTTCCACTTGTCGGTTCAATGATCGTGTCGCCCGTCTTTAAATCACCATTTTTCTCAGCAGCTTCAATCATCGCTAACGCAATTCTATCCTTTACACTGCTACCTGGGTTAAAAAACTCAAGCTTTACATATACATCTGCACTATCTTCATCAACTAAGTGATTAAGCTTTACAACTGGTGTTTGACCGATTAATTCATATATTGAATTCGCTACTCTTGTCATGATTCCACCCTCAATCCCTACTATTTTTATTGGTTTTATCTACAATTTAGCAATTCCCATCCTAAAAGTCAACGAATATACTACTACCAAATTGTGAATTTTTCCCTAAGAATTTTATTGGTGATTTTCAAAGAACCACTTAACACCAAGTTCTTTCCAGAACGGTTCTACTGATATAGCCCCATTCATCTGGTCTATTGCAATTTGACGCTTTATTTGACCCTTAACATCGTCATATGAATATGTTACTGCATCAATTACCTCATGTAGGATAATAACCGCATAGCCACCTTCAACCTCTACAGGCTCACTCCATTCATTTGGCTTTAATTGTTCAGCCACATCTAAATACCTATCGGGAGCATATCCGTTTTCCGCATTGACAAATCCGAGTTCCCCACCCCGATTTGCAGAAAACTCATCCGTTGATTTCTCCATAGCAAGCGCAGCGAAGCTAGAACCATTATCTAACTCTTGTCGTACTTGTTCAGCAGCTTCTTTTGTTTTCACGACAATATGAGAAATGTGGTACGACTTTGGAATTTCGTATAGATGCTTATTTTCCTCGTAGAAATGTTTCATTTCTTCCTCAGATATGATCGCATCCTTTGTTAAGAGCTCTTCTAATAAAATACTTAACTCAATTTGCTCTTGCCAATGCTTATCATCAATATTTTCATTATCGATGGTATTATACATGGTCTTTATTAACGTCAATTCACGTTCAACGGCATCCTCTGACAAAGTGATGTCATACTTTTTGGCCATTTGACGAACAACTTCCTCATCAATCATTCCCTCTAAAATTTGTTTCCCATATCTGTCTTCAAGTTCATGTAACCATTGTTGTCTTGTTATGGCTGTTTCTCCAATTGTAGCCACTACCTCTTCTTCCCCACTAGCAACAACGGGCTTGGATGCTTCAATCGTCTTTTCCTGAGACAATTCCCCTGATTTATCAGTCATAAAGTACACAACTGACAAACAGTTTGTGATAACGAGAGCAATTATAACTGACCATAATATCTTTTGATTCATTTTTCCCATCTCCCATTACCTTACTTTGCTTGGTCTTTTAATTCTATTAACTCTTCTTTTGAAAAATGATATTTTTCGTTACAAAAATGGCATTGTGCCTCTGCTTTTCCATCTTCCTCAATCATCGCTTCAATTTCTTCTGTGCCTAGACTAATAATGGCACTTTCAATTCGTTCTCTAGAGCAAGGACAAACAAAGGATACTGGCATCTTTTCAAGAATTTTAAGGTTTCCTTCGCCAACAATCTCTTTTAAAATAGCTTCAGGTGTAAGACCTTTTTCAATCATCTTAGAGATTGGTTCGATTTCTTGAAGTCTTTTTTCAATTTGCGAAATGGTTTCCTCATCTGTACCAGGCATAAGCTGAATCAGGAAACCACCAGCAGCTAAAATGGAGTTGTCTGGGTTCACTAAAACACCTACACCAACAGATGAAGGTGTTTGCTCAGAAGAAACAAGATAATACGTAAAATCCTCTCCAAGTTCTCCTGAAACAATCGGTACCTGTCCAGAGAATTGCTCTCTCATTCCAATATCTTTTACAATTGTTAATGTTCCATCTGTTCCGACTGCTCTTCTCACATCAAGTTTCCCATGCTCATTTAAATCAAAATGAGTTTGAGGGTTGGTTACATATCCTCTTACTTCCCCTTTTGCGTTTGTATCTACCAGAATAACGCCGATTGGTCCTCCACCTTCAACTTTGATGGTGAGTTTTACATCGCCCTTTAGTGTGGCTCCTAACATGACCCCTGCTGTCATCGTTCTACCAAGAGCTGCTGACGCAGTAGGCCATGTATAATGGCGTCTTTGGGCCTCGGCAACTGTTTCTGTTGAATTAATTGCATATGCACGAACCTGTCCATCAAAAGCTAACGCCTTAACTAAATAATCACTCATTTTTTTACTCCTTTTCGTGTCATCACATCTGATGTTATTTTCATTTTGTTTCTTTATTGCGTTGATAAATAAGCTGTAGCCCTTTTAACGTTAATAATGGGTCGACAATATCAATCGCGGTTGATTCTCCAGCAATCAGTGAAGCAAGTCCTCCTGTTGCAATGACCTTTGGCTTCTCCACAGCTTGGGCTTTTATGCGACTGACGATACCCTCAACTTGACCAACATACCCATATAATATACCTGCCTGCATCGCACTAACAGTGTTTCGCCCAATTACACCTTCTGGACGAGCTATTTCGATTCTTGGTAACTTTGCAGCCCTTGAATATAAGGCTTCAGTTGAAATGGCAATTCCAGGCGCAATCGCTCCACCCATGTATTGCTTTTTCTCATTTATGTAACAGTATGTTGTGGCAGTACCAAAATCAACTATGATAAGTGGACTTCCATACAGATGGATTCCCGCAACAGCATTGACGATACGATCAGCACCCACTTCTTTTGGATTGTCGTATTTAATGTTTAATCCCGTTTTCATACCTGGTCCCACGACTAACGGTTTAATTCCAAAATACTTTATACACATTCGTTCAAGTGCAAACATAATCGGTGGAACGACAGAAGACATAATAATCCCATTAATATCCTTAAACGTTAATCCCTCGTGTGCTAATAGCGATTTTATAACGAGACCATATTCATCCTCTGTTTTATTTCGGCTGGTTTCGATTCTCCAATGATGTTTTAGCTCATCATTTTCATATACCCCTAAAACCATATTTGTATTCCCAACATCAAAAACAAAAATCATGTGGTACCCCCTACCCCCAAATGCAAAAGCACAATTACGAATTTGCAACTTAATGCAAACATCATACCATACCTCGTTTTTATTATTCCACAATTAAAGAATCAAAAACGGCACAAAAAAAGGTGCCTACGATAGGGTGTAGACACCTTTTGCTGTTACTATTCTTTATCTTTATTTTCGCCTTCCGTTACGTCCTCTTCTTTTTTAGAGTTAATCGTAACTTTTACATCGTCTTTTGGTTTAACTGCATTCTCAGAAGCTTCTGGGCGGTCAGGTAATTTACCTTCTTCGAACAAGCTCTTAATTTGGGCAGCATCTAATGTTTCAACCTCAAGTAATGTTTCTGCGATGAGTTTAAGTTTATCTTGATTCTCTGTAAGAATTTGCCTTGCTTTTTCATAGCTTTCTTTAATAAAGCGTTGAATCTCAAGATCAATTTCATGGGCAATTGCATCACTATAGTTTTGCTCGTTGTGGATGTCGCGTCCTAAGAACACTTGACCACCTTGTGCTTGACCGAATTGGAGTGGACCTAACTTTTCACTCATTCCATATTCCGTAACCATTTTACGAGCAATACCTGTAGCACGTTGGAAGTCATTATGAGCACCTGTACTCACTTCTCCAAATGTGATTTCCTCAGCCACACGACCTCCTAAGAGACCTGTAATTTTATCCAATAGTTCAGGCTTCGTCATGAAGTAACGGTCTTCCTTAGGAAGCATTACTGCATAACCACCCGCTTGACCACGTGGGACAATTGTAACCTTATGAACCATATCCGCTTCATCAAGCACCATTCCAATAACGGTATGTCCCGCTTCGTGGAACGCTACGATATTGCGTTCTTTTTTCGATATGACACGGTTCTTTTTCGCTGGACCTGCGATTACGCGGTCTGACGCTTCATCAAGATCCGTCATATCAATTTTCTTCTTGTTTTGTCGAGCGGCAACGAGTGCTGCTTCATTAAGTAGATTTTCTAGGTCTGCACCTGAGAATCCTGGAGTTCTTGCAGCGATAGCTTTTAGATCAACCGATTCATCAAAAGGCTTATTACGAGCATGAACTCGTAAAACCGCTTCTCTTCCTTTAACATCTGGACGGTCAACTGTAATTTGACGGTCAAAACGTCCTGGACGTAGAAGGGCAGGATCTAGAATGTCTGGGCGGTTTGTTGCCGCAACGATGATGATTCCTTCGTTTGCGCCGAATCCATCCATCTCAACTAACAATTGGTTTAAGGTTTGCTCACGCTCATCATGACCGCCACCAAGACCAGCACCACGCTGACGTCCAACTGCATCAATTTCATCTATGAAAATGATACATGGCGCATTTTTCTTAGCATTTTCAAATAAGTCACGTACACGTGAAGCACCAACCCCTACGAACATTTCAACGAAATCCGAACCACTGATAGAGAAGAACGGAACTCCCGCTTCACCAGCAGCCGCACGGGCAAGTAATGTTTTACCTGTTCCAGGAGGTCCAACAAGGAGGATTCCTTTTGGAATTCTTGCACCTAGATCAGCAAATTTACGTGGGTCCTTCAAAAACTCAACTACTTCAATAAGCTCTTGCTTCTCTTCGTCCGCACCTGCAACATCTTTAAATCGAACCTTTTTCTTTTCTTCGCTATATAACTTCGCTTTACTCTTACCGAAGTTCATAACCCTACTGCCGCCGCCTTGGGCTTGATTAAGTAGGAAGAAGAATAAAATAAAGATGATAACAAATGGGATAATCGACGTAAAGAAGGTTACCCAACCACTTGTTTCCTTTGCTTTAAGTATATCTACGTCTGCGGCTTTTGCAGCCTCAGTAATCCGATCAACTTCATTTTGACTACCGATGATGTTAGTGACAAAGAATTGATCCTTATCGTAGGAATTTAACTGACCTCTAACCTCATAGACGCCTCTTTCAGGTTGTATCGTAATATTTTTTACATCTCCGGCTTCGAGATGTTGAACAAACTTGCCATATTTCATCACTTCAGGCTGGCCACCTGCTCCTTGGAAAAAGCTAACCACACCGATAATGACTAAAAATATGAGTAAATAGAATATGACATTTCTAAAAATTCGATTCATCCCTTACCTCCTCCCGCGGTGAACAAACTATAGTAAATAGTATCATAGATAATTATGGCTATTCAAATGATATACGTGTTTTCAACCAAAAGGTTTCAAAAATGACCGAGTTTTTCTCTCGGAATGTGACTATTCTGAGTAGACCTCAGGTTTTAACACACCGATATACGGTAAATTACGATATTTTTCAGCATAGTCTAGACCGTAACCTACAACAAACTCATCGGGAACAATAAACCCAACATAGTCTGCCTGAATATCCGCTTTTCTTCCTGATGGCTTATCCAAAAGTGTAACAATTTTAATGGACTTTGCTTTACGGTAACGGAATAATTCAACAAGATAGCTTAGTGTAAGACCACTATCAATAATATCTTCAATGACAAGAATGTCTCTTCCTTCTACAGATGTATCTAAGTCCTTGATGATTTTTACTTCTCCGGATGAAACCGTTGAGTTTCCATAGCTTGACACATCCATAAAATCCATTTCCAAGTATGTATCTACTCTTTTTAACAGATCGCCCATGAAAGGCATAGCTCCTTTTAAAATTCCAATTGCTAAAGGAAATTTGTCTTTATAGTCCTCTGTTAAAGTATTACCTAATTCCTTGATTTTTTTCTGAAGTTCTTCCTCACTAAATAAAACCTTCTCGATATCCTGCTTCATTCTTTTAAAGCCCCCTAAACATTCTGCGTGTATTGTAATACGATATAGTGCGATTTTGTTTTACATGATGCTTCATATGATGATTTCTTCAATCCTGGAAGCCACAAAATCTTTCCTTGTTCATCCTCAACAATTGGCCAATGGTCACGTCTGTGAAGTGGTATTTTTTCATCAATGAAAATATCCTTCACTTTTTTTGAACCATTCATTCCTTTTAGCCTCATTTTATCTCCAATTTTTCTCGTTCGGACATAAATTGGTAATTGGATGTCGTCTGGGTCAATGACGAAACAATCATTTCCGACCAAGTCATTAGGATAGTTCTTCCACACTTGACTCTTTATTTCACTACCATCTTCAAGTTTATAAAGCCCAGGTGTATCAATGTTAAATCGATAGGGGCTTACGTTTTCCTTACGATCTGTATAAGTATATGTACAACTCTCATAAGATTTTACAATTCGCAAACCAGCGGGAAAATACAATTCTCCAGATGGATGATTATTCGCCAAGAAGGTTAACAAATTGTCGATATGTACGGCAGAAAGAGAAGGAGGAAGTTCTTTGTAGAGATAGTTTAATATTAGTTGAATCCCTCTTCTTTGTAAAGATTTTGGCATCGCTAATAAGAGGGGAATTTCAATCTCTATTTCATTGTCTTCATTCCTTTTCATTACTTTATTCATTTTTTCGATGGTTAATTCATCTAAAACTTCATTGTCCTCTGTCATGTACTGGTTAAACTGTAGAAAATGTTCATGCACTGCCGGATTTTCTTGTTTTAAAAACGGAAGAACATGATGCCTGAATCGGTTCCTTGTATAGTCGTCTTTATCATTTGAAGGATCACGTCTTGGAGATAACCTCCATTCCCTGCAGTATTCTTCAATATCAGCTTTTGTCACAGATAAAAACGGGCGAATAATTGCCCCACATGAAAAAGGGCGTTTTATCTGCATGCCCGCATAGCCAATTCCCTTACTACCTCGAACTAAACGCATTAATATCGATTCTATTTGATCATCCCCATGATGCCCAAGTGCTAAATAATCTGCTTTATGTTTTTGCATGACTTCATTAAAAAAATCGTACCTCACTTCCCTCGCGGCTACTTGGGAACTTAAACCATGTTCCTTTTTATAGGATGTCACATCGATTTGGATTGATTCAAAAGGAATCTGAAATGATTCACAAAAACCTTTTACATATAATAAATCTTCTTCGGACTCTTTCCCACGAAACATATGGTCAACATGGGCAGCGATTATAGTTACTTCTTTATACTGGTGAAATAAATAATGAAGTAAAGCGAGGGAATCCGGACCACCGGACACCCCTACTATTATTGTTGAGCCTTTTTTAATTAATTCATGCTTTTTTATAAACCTGTTTACCTTTTCAATCATTGTCGGACCAATCCTTTTTATAAATCTAAATATATCGTAGCATTTTCCTATTTATTTTTACAGAATTTGTCCATACAAATAAAGCAAATATCCAAGTGATACAAATAGCAGTAATAATACAGTTTCGAGCACTCCACCTTTTTGTTTCTTCGGTTTTAGCCGTCTATTTGCCCGTGATACATTAGATCCAGCTTGGGATTGGCTAGTTGCCTTTGGCCTAGCTTGTGACTTTCTTGCTGAACGTGTTTTTTGTGCAGGTGCGTGATCCTTATTTGCTGGACTTAACTTCATAACTAAATCTTTACGCATTTCAGCTGCTCGCTGATACTTTCCATCAATCGCATGATATAGGACAGTATCAAATTTTCTTAGCGAATCCGTATTTGCAATAATAGATTTTAATTGTTTCACCGGTTGATCCGTTTTTGTAAATCGGTTTGGATAGGCAGCATTGATGATAATCATTGCAACCGCAAATAAGTCATAGGAGGCTTCCGCTTTTCTTGAGCCTGCTCCCCAATAGCCACGGTCAAAGAATTCAGTAAACTCTTTTATCGCCCTTCCTTGTACAGTTGTTCCTCCGACATCAATACAGCGGATTTTTGGCGGATTTCCCGCAACCAGTAGATTATCGGGTTTTAAGTCACCAAAAACCCAGCCTTCCTGATGGAGCCTGTCTAAATCAGAAAGCAATTGTAAGCATAAGATGCCTGTCCATTCTTTTCCCCTTTTTTCAATAAAAGATAAAAAGCTTTCACCACGAATATATTCCATGACGTAAAAGGAAATAGGACTTGAAAATCCGGGTCTCATCCAATCATCGACATCTATAAAAGAAGGCCCAAGGGCAGAGCCTTGGACCTTAGAGAAGTGCTTTAGTACATTTACTTCCGACGTAATTGTCACGCCATTTTCACTAATTTTTAAAGCCACAGGGCCATCAATGCTCTCAGCTAAGTAGACAATTCCATTGGCACCTTGTCCTAAAGGTCTCACAACGCGATATGATTTTTTATGCCACTTTCCTGTAATAACTGTACCAGGGGAAACCTTACATACCTGACTCTTCGTAGTATTGTTCATCATCACGAGACAACAAACTCCTTAATGATCTTTTTTTCTTGAAGTAGGTAAGTGCCTCACGGATTGCCGGACCTGTTGGTGTAATTCCACCAGTTGTAAGCTTTGGAAAAATACTAGACAAGGATTCTAGTCTCGGTGTCCAATCTAATACCCTTTCAACTTCAACTCTTTTCCCCGGAAATACGAAAACAGAAAATTGATTGTCTCCCATTCTCGCATTTAAGCTTATTGATAGGTCCAGCAAGGCTTCTTTTACAGTTGGTAATTTATGCTTCATACTCGCGCTTGTATCCACTAGAACGAGAACCTCTAAATCAACCGTTTCTCCAAGTTCATCTACAACCTCCATTACTTCTCCGCGTTTTTCCGGAGGAAGGTCTTCCATTGATGTCTTGGCTCCCAGGATTTGCTGGAGCTCCTTGTTGACGACCCCTTGTAAAGTTTGGGTCATTGCTTGTCTTGTTACCATTTGAACCGTTTGAGACAGTTGAGTAGAATATACGATTTGGCTCACTCCACCACCAGCCGTAGCGATTCCTTCGATTTCCTGCATGCCTTGTTCATCAATCGTATCCTGCTCCACTACGCCAATGACATTGATCGTTACACCTTGCTCTCTAGCAAGTGCAGCCATTGCAATCGGATCTTCCCCTTGATTTGAGCAACCGTCTGTAATTAATAGAATTTGCTTCAATGTGCCTTTTTGCACGTTTCATCCCCTCCAACTAGGTAAAATTAGTATAAGGATGGACGAGATTATTACTTTTTAAACCCTTTTAATAGAATCAAATTGCCTTCCTTTTCGTTTTATGATATCCGTACGCAGGGATGGCTGCCCATTTTGGTGTATTATGATTAATCTTTGTCACAACAACAGTCATATCATCTTCAATTTGACCAGACCTTGTGCGAATGACCTCCTCCATAATGAGATCCGCTACCTCTTGAGGATCTTTTGTTTGAATCTCATTGATTTTACGTTTCATCCACATATCATGGTTTTCAACATGCTTTGGCCCTTCAAAAATCCCATCACTCATCATGATTAATAGGTCTCCTGCCTTCAATTGTTCATCAACTACCTCCACTTCAAAGTCTTCAATGATCCCCATTGGTAGATTACTTGCCTGTATTTTACTAATCTTATCTCCTCTCTTAATATAACTTGGCGTAGAGCCTATTTTTAAGAACTTCGCACTTGCATCCTGTAAGTCAATTACTGCTAAATCGAGCGTCGAGAAAATCTCATCTGTTGTACGTAAGGAGAGAATGGAGTTAACAGATTTAATCGCCACCTTCTCTTCAATGCCTGATTGAAGAATCTTCTTTAACAACTCCAAGGTTTCATTGCTTTCATAGTGGGCTCGTTCACCATTCCCCATTCCGTCACTAATGGCAACCGCATGCTTTCCAACGCCTAACTCAATTGTTGAATAGCTGTCCCCTGATACTAATCCGCCACCCTTAGCAGCGTGAGCGACACCTGTTTCAATGACATATGCCTTTGCCGAACCAAGTGTTACATGACAATACCCATTTGGATAGGCTGAGCATTCTTCATTTTTCACGAGAATGGTTTCCTCCAGAATATCCGATAGCATCGGCGCAATTAATTTTTCACACTCCCCACTTCCATTGCAATATGGAATACTCAATTCAATATCTACATTTCCTTGTTCTACACTGTAAATTTCTACATGCCCAATTTGAATACCAAACGACTGCAACGCATCTAGGATTTGTTCTTCCAATACATGATGATTTTCACCTTCACGTTGAATTTCCTTGGCAAAATCACTCATGACCTGGGAAACACCTAATAATTGTTCTGCTACTAGTTTTCGACTCTCCTTTACTTGTTTTTTTAGTTTTTGGTTTGCCTGATAATAGGTCAACTCCTGTTCAATGGCATCGATTACTTTTTTCGAGCGTACACAATGTTTGTCCCAGTCTCTTGTAAGCTTGTGGTTGTACTGAAGCGAATTTGTATCACATCCATGCATAATATCTTTCATATAGTCATATGTTTTATTAAAGTTCTTGGACCAGCACGCCTCCTTTTTGAAACACGATTGACAGGTCTTTTCCGTTACATTGCTTAAAAACAGATCGACTTCACGGTCTTTGTCCTCTTCATCAATGGGATACCCATATTCAGAAAAACTATTGGACAAAGCCTCAAATACTGTTGAAAACTGTGAAACACGATTTGCCGTTACATCACGAACTTTACGTAAATATTGCTGTTGTTCTGCATGATGCTCAGGTGTTCCTGGAATATTTTTAGCCACTTTGCTTATTAAACTCCTAGGCGTTAGTAAAAATAAGAGAATGGCTACAACAGATTCATATAATGTAGGAATGATTTGGCTTGCACCTTCTCCGTAGAGGCCAATTAAAAGCGTTCCTACAATGAGACCAAGTGCAACGCCGCCTTTTTTGCCTTCTTTTAGAAGACCGCCTAATAATCCAGAAAAGGCAAGAAGACTCATTTGGTACAAGCTCGTTACATTCGCTAAACTTAAAATAAGTCCGGTTACAACCCCTACGGTTGACCCGATCGTTGCCCCTGCAACAAATGCAAACAAGAGGACAACATATCTTGAGAGTATATTGGAAATCGACATCTCATAAACGAGCCATCCCATGGTACCTGTTAACACAGAGGCAATTAAGATAATCAAACAAATAACTTCTTCCGTTTTAAAGGATTGTCTCCTTCGTCTCTCTGTTAACAATGGTACGCTTTGCAGGAAAATTAAGGTTAAAATAAAGGCTAAGCCGGATCCGACACCAAGCATTACTCCGTCATGGACGGTGACTGTTCCTTGAGTAACATAGAGAACACTTACCTTCGCAATGGCAGATGCAATTAACACCAGAACTGGTAATGCTTTGATTAAATCTACTTTAAACCTTTGAAGAACTTTATAGATTACTAGAAAAAAGGAAATTGATAGAAATGTAAAAACAGTGACATCTGCTGAAAGGGTAAATGATCCCGCGATAACAGCTGCCATCGCAAGTCCCGCTTTTCCTTTTTTCATCATAAATACGCTTGCGAAAAATGGTAATGCAAAGGGGGTTAATTCATTCAGGATGAGGGCCCGCCCTAATAAAAATCCAACGACTACTAGTAAAAGCCCTTTTAGTAGAAATAGATTGACAAGCTTAGCTTGAAAACGATGAAACCATCTGGACACAGTGTCCTGTGTTTTTCCAATGTCTACCTCTGCGATTGGTCCGCTCAGATTTCTCTCTATTCTTTCCATATATAAACACTCCCCGTAATTAATAGTTGTCTGTTATTATACAGTTGCAAGAATTCGTATTTTGTCAAAACAACAGGAGCGAAAAAGAAAAACATTCGACTGCTTGTCCAGTTTTCCAACAAAATAAATGTCATATGGCGAATTTTAGAATTGTAATTTAATAGGTTTGCCAAAAATTTCATACGTTTGTTGTGTATATAGTGCGAATTTTTGTATTTTTTACCTTCCATACAAAATATATTGACGAACGAATAGACAGAAGGTATTATATTACTTGTGCTTACTTACTAGAGTTTGAGACAGAGATTGTCGAACACTTTTTTAATTACGAAAACATGGCGGTGTAGCTCAGCTGGCTAGAGCGACGAGCAAAGCTTCCATGAACCATCTGCGAGTTGTTCCGACGCATTAATCATCCTCGAATTTGCTAGTAGAGGAAGGAACATACTTACTAGTTTCAAAAGATATAGTATTTCAGTACTCATTTATCCATGGCGGTGTAGCTCAGCTGGCTAGAGCGTACGGTTCATACCCGTGAGGTCGGGGGTTCGATCCCCTCCGCCGCTACCATAATTTAAAGGCCCGTTGGTCAAGCGGTTAAGACACCGCCCTTTCACGGCGGTAACACGGGTTCGAATCCCGTACGGGTCATACGAACGTGCGAGTAAAACAAATGTTTTATCCGCACTTTTTTTGTGCCCATTTTAGATAACCTTGTTACTTCTACCTTTTTGTTCTTAATCTGTATTAAAAAACAGCACACAAAAAAGCACCCGAATTCGGGTGCTTTATCTATATATATTTAAGCTACAGCAGCAGGTTATCCTCTTCTCGCTCCACGCCCACCACGTTTTGACTCAGTGTGACGCTTTAAGGAAGATAGACGATCTTCACTGTCCTTCAGAAAGCGATTCATTTTTTGTTCAAAGCTTTCAGTTTTGTTTTGATTACGTTGGTCGTTTCTGTTATTGCGTGGACCATTGTGTCGTGGACGTTGTGGTTGTTGTTGTTGTGTTTCTTTTGCTTTTTTAATGGATAAACCAATTTTTCCATCTTTCTCAACATTGATAACCTTGACCTCAACTTGGTCGCCAACTTTTAAATGCTCATTAATATCTTTAACATAATTGTCAGCAACCTCACTAATATGGACAAGACCAGTTGAGCCCTCTGGCAGCTCCACAAACGCTCCGAAATTCGTAATACCTGTTACCTTCCCTTGAACCTTGCTGCCTACTTCGATTGACATAAAAAAAATGCTCCTCCTTAAATTTGAAAAAAAATCAATTTATTATATTATACATAATTTAAAAATCAAGTGTCAATAAGACTAAGACCCATCCCCAACTTTAAAGATGATTTCTCCTTCCTTAGATAGAAAATAATCCCTGCGAATTATTTTTTCGATATACTCATCACTGTTGAGTTTTACGACTTCCTCTTCAAGAAGAACTTGCTCATCCTTTAGTGCGGTGAGCTGCTCTTGTAATTGTTCCTTTTTTGCAGCCTTTTCATTCATCGTCTTATGTTGGGATACAACCATTGAAATGAGCCCATAGGAAATAATGACAACCAAAACGAAAAAGGCAATCAATCTTCTAATTAAGCCTTTTCGTTTGATTTGAATGGCTTCTTCTTGTTGTTTATATTTTTCCATATAGGTCGATTGTAATTGTGTTACATTTTTCTTTCGTACTGCACTCATTGTAGAGAATGCCTCCTATTGTTTCCTTATCTTCTTCCACCATTTTATCAATATAGGTTTGATATTCTCTACCTTTTTCAAAAATCCTGCACATTTTCGAAAAATCTTTTCAACATTTTTCGTAACAGCGGATGGCATCAGCCTCCAGATCATGACTCCAATCCACTTTAGTGGGGCAAAACAAATTTTAACGATTATCCAGCAGATTTTAAGAAGGAGTCTCCCAAATACCAAAAGGACATTAAATATCCCCAAAAGAATCACAATAATAAGCTGATAGAGCATTTTTATGGGGCGAACGATGAGAAACTCTCCAGTTCGAAGTAAAAATTCATAAAAGCGTATAATAGCTTGAATAATATGTTCTAGTATCCTCACATACATTGTTTTTAAGAGGCTTTGGTATGCGGCAAATCCACATAATATCGCGATAAAGACATAAAATCGCAGTTCACCCTCATTTACTAACAAAAGTGTATAAAAGAACAACAGGCCTTGTACAATCCAAAATAGAATGTCATTGATAAAAACGAAGAAATACTTTCGTCTTGAACGTTTTAAAAAACGTTGATACGTGTCAAGAGAGGCTCCTAGCCAACCCCCCATGCAAATCATTGCAAGTAATGTGTAAAATTGGGTTGACAAGGTCATCTAAATAACTTGCTAAAGAAACCTTTAGCCTTCTCCGTGGAGTGTTCGTCCAAATAGCTAATATCATAGACCCTTCCCTTGATTGATACAATGCCTTTTTCCACATCTAGATTTTTCATTTGCAGATTTTGGCCACGAATTGCTAGGAAGCCCATAACAGTTTCAAGTAAAAACTCCTCATTATCAAAGCTTTCTACCTGTTTTACACCTGTTATGTCAAGAAGCTTGCGACTTCTCATAATCACATCATGCTCTTGTACGGTTCCTCTATTAGATGGTGTTCCATCATGATATTGGTTCATCTTTTAACCCCCACATTCATACTTTGGTAAAATAACCAATGGTTTAATAGTAAAATGTATGAATTTGTGGTGGAATTTAGAACAAGCCTTACTGAGATTATCGAATATTACGCTTCTACTTTTTCCTCTTTCACTACAGAGTAAAGCTTATTGGCATCTTCTTTTTTTGTTGTTTCTTGAAGATCCTCAATTTTAACAGTTACAATTTTCTGGCCAAAACGGATGGTTAACTCATCCCCGATTTTCACATTGCTGCTTGCTTTTGCAGCTAGGCCATTAATCAAGATTCTCCCCTGATCTGCAACCTCTTTTGCTAGAGTACGCCTCTTAATTAATCGGGAAACCTTCAAAAATTTATCCAGTCGCATCTACCTTCACCTCTTTCTATCAAATGCGCCTTGGCGTATTTGCGCCTGATTTTAGACCCACAGGAAGTGGCGTTCTTAGTCTTCGTTCACTTTATCGGGCATTTACTGGTAGTTGCTCTCCTAGAGGGCTTAATACCAGTTAATGCGGGAAAAACTTCCTTTGAAAAATCATGGCATCCGCCAGAGGCTCTATAACTTTATTCAGTGGGAGCTCCTACTGAATAAAGTTATAGTCCGTTTTGTTTGGCTTTCTCCCAGATGGCATCGAGTTGATCAAGGGTTTGCTCTTCAAACGTTAACCCTTGTCTTCTGAGTTCTTCTTCTATAAATTGAAAACGTCTTGCGAACTTCTGATTGGTCATCGCAAGTGCTTCTTCTGGGTCAAATTTGTAAAATCTCGCGATATTGGCTAAAGCAAATAGGATATCGCCGAATTCTTGAACAGCATCTCCTTTTTGTTTCCCAGCTACCGCTTCCTTGTATTCTTGTATTTCTTCAAAAACCTTTTCCCACATAGGTTCGACAGCATCCCAGTCAAATCCTACCTTGGCAGCCTTTTTTTGATACTGCACGGCCTTCATTAAACCTGGCAAGCCCTTTGTAACTTCATCTAAAATCGACTTTTCTTCAGCAACATTGCCTTTTTCCATTCGTTTAATTTGCTCCCAATTGGTCACGACTTCCTCTGCTGTATCAGCTGTTACTTCTCCAAATACATGTGGGTGTCTTCGAATCATTTTTTCGGAAATTCCACGAATGACATCATCAATGGTAAACATTCCTTCATCCTCACCAATTTGGGCGTGAAGGAGAATTTGAAGAAGCACATCCCCTAGCTCTTCTGCTAAATGGTCATCATCTGCACTGTCGATTGCATCAAGAACCTCATAGGCTTCCTCTAGCAAATATTTTTTTAACGACTCATGGGTTTGTTTTTGATCCCACGGACATCCGCCAGGGCCTCTTAAAGCTGCAATAATTTTTCTAAAGGTACGAAAATCATGGTAATGCAACCCTTCCTCTTTCGCGGGCGGGACATAGACGCTTGTCAGATTATTCACTTCGACCCCTCTATCTAATTCATATAGAGGAACTTTCGTGATTTTTTCATCCTTACTACCCGCTGCAGTTACGATATACACTTCATACTCATCAGGTAATTGCTCCATTAATGTTAACTTCACATTTGATGCAATGTATTGGTCATACACCTGACAGATGATGATGTGCTGGGTAAGCTGTAGTTCATCTTTTTCAAAGGATAAGGCATCAAGGAATTGAAATCCTTCGATTGGATCAATCTTCAACGACGCCAATAACGGGTCAATAAAGCTTTGGCCACCCTCAATTTGGATCTGAAGAGTTTCATCTTCAAGTAAAAGTTGAGTTGTCTTTTCTGCTACCATTGGATGTCCCGGTACGGCATAGACAATATCCTTTGTTTTCGCTTCATCTTTTAAAATTGCAACAATTTCATCATAAACTGACTCAAACTGCTCATGCTTTTCATAAATCTCATCGAACGATTGATAGGAAATTCCCTCTGCTTCTAATTCCTTAATGACAGGATGCTCCTTCGTCCGAAGAAACAAATGTTCCGTTGCTAAAAGTTTACGATAGATGCCTAGTGGAAGCTGTGATAAATCTCCCGCTCCTAATCCGATAACTGTAATCATATTCTTTTCCCCCTCTTAAGTAACCTAATAAAAAAGGTTCCTTTTGATCCTATTGGGATTTCCGAGAGCTCTACTTCCGTAAATACGCTCCCTCTTAAAATAAAAAATAGATAGGTCAACCCTCCGATAACAACAGAGGATAATGCTTCAAAGCTTGCAAATGTTCGAGTTTCTCCTAGTACCGGAAAAAGGTGATGCAAGACCCATGAATAACAAAAAATAACGAACGCCATGGCACCTGTTGCAAAAAGGACATGATAAACAAATTTCCAATTGCCCAGTACCCCTGGTAGCTTCCTTTTTACGATCATCATTTGTATAACTGCAATTACCCCAAAAGCAAACAAAGTTGCAGCGGCTGCCCCACTTGTTTCATATGTAGGGATAAGGAGCAGATTAAGAATCCATTTTAATAGCATTCCACCTATAATGACAATGGCAGGGATAAAAGGATGACCTAGCCCTTGTAAAATCGCAGTAATGGATTGCGATAATGTCGTAAATAAAATCGAAAAACCGAAGACCATTAAGACATTTGTTCCATGGTCATTTCGAAATAGCATAATATTGGTTGGCTCTAGAACACAAGCAAGTCCTACTGCCGCCCCAAGTCCCACAACAACACTTAAACGGAATGTTAAATCGACCTTTTTTTGAATAAAGGCCATATCGTTTCTTGCCTTTGCACTTGCGATTAGTGGGACAAGTGATAACGCCAAGGATGTAGCCACTATTGTTCCAAGCTGAAGCAAAGGCTGACCTCTATCATAAATTCCTTTTACCTGTTTTGCCGCCTCCTCATCCATTCCACCGGAAACTAACAAGGAATACACAGTGAAGGAGTCGACCAACTGAAAAAGAATTAACAATAACGCACTGATACAAATCGTCATTCCTTGAGTGAAAAGAATTTTGACAATCTCCATTGTGTGAATGGAAGCTTTTTTGTAGAGACGTTTTTGATCGACTTTCTTCCTTTTGAGTAAATAAAACAACAGTACGGATATTGCTGCAACCCCACCTGTAACTGAACCAAATATCGCCCCCGCTCCTGCCTCATATACTCCATAGCCATAATCCAAGAGTATAAATGACATGAGCAGAATGGTGACAACGCGAATCAATTGTTCCGTTACTTGTGAAACGGCAGTTGGAATCATATTCTTATGACCCTGAAAATACCCACGAAAGACAGAAATAAACGGCAGGAGTAAAAAGGAAAAGGAAATCACCTTTATTAGGGATGAAAGCTCTTTGTCACCCATCCAACCGGCAACCACTTCTGCCCCCCAATATAAAAAACTAAATAGGACAATCGCCATTCCGAGTAATGTCAGTAAAGTGATATAAAGTATTTTCACAACTGATGCTTCATCCTGTTGTTCCAACTTTTCTGCAAGAAGCTTTGAAATAATCACTGGAAATCCATATGTCGAAAACACGAGGACAATTCCGTAAATCGGATATGCCTGTTGGTATATGTAAAAGCCGATATCCCCCGCAATATTTTGATATGGGATTCGGTAGCCTGCACTTAGTATCTTGGTGATCAACCCGGCAAGGGTAAGGATAAATGCCCCTTCCCAAATTCGTTTTGACCGCTCTACGGATTGGACGCCCATCGCCCATCTCCTTCCCTCAAATCAAATACGCCTTGGCGTATTTGCGCCCGATTTTTTTTCGAGCAAGCTCGAAAAATTTCCTTTGAAAAATCGTGGCATCCGCCGAAGGCTGTAACTTTATTCAGTTGGGTTAAAGTCCCAACGAATAAAGTTACTAATTTCCAGTGTATTATAACATACTTAATGTTCTACGTTGGACAATTCCTCCCTAACGGAAGAAAAGGCAGCTACAATAGCTACCTTTTCCATCTATTCATGCTTTTATATTACTGTTCCATCTGACGCGCTAGGAATCCAGCTGCAGTTTCGACTGCTTTTTGTTCTACTTCTCCAAGCGCTTTTTCTTTTGATAGAATTACAACTGCACCTATTGGATCTCCGTTTGCAATGATTGGACCGATTGTATATGATGAGATTGTTTCATCGGCACCCTCAACGATGGATACTTGGCGTTCTTCTGTTTCTAAAATAGAAGACCTATCCTCCATCGCTTTTTCGACTAGCTCACTAATATTTTTATTTAAGTATTCTTTTTTTGAGCCTCCTGCAACCGCAATAAATGCATCACGGTCACAAATAAGTACTTGATGCCCAAGGCTATCAAAAAGAGCCTCTGCATATTCCTTTGCAAAATCACTTAGTTCACTAATCGGAGAATATTTCTTTAAAATGACCTCACCATCTCGATCAACGAAAATCTCTAATGGATCTCCTTCTCTAATACGTAGCGTTCTGCGGATTTCTTTTGGGATAACTACTCGACCTAAATCATCAATTCGACGAACAATTCCAGTTGCCTTCATTCTTATGATGCCTCACTTTCATCTGATGATTAAAGAATAGTGGTGATTAATGTACAATTTGTCTGGATTTGAATAAATCACCATTTGTTGTTGAGTTTAGTATCTTACACCAACAGAGTTCTATTCACGATGATCGTGATTTTTCATCAGAGGGAAAATTAACCATACATCAGAACTATAGGTCACTCAGACTTTGGTATTATTCGTCAAATTGTTTTGCTAGACCAATTAGTTAAACCGCATTTACATTTTCCTTTTTCACATCTTGTAATCCTTTAACCATATCATGGATTATACCTAGCCATTGGTTTACATCTAGTCCTTTTGTTTGGATGACAATTTTCAATTTACTGCCTTCCATCCCAAGACCAACCATTCGGCCAAATGTATTCCCTAATTTAAAGATCTTTCCACCATCAATGTGACTGCTTGCTTCTTCAGATAAAAGAATTGTAATCTCTTGTTTAACCTGTTTAATTGAGATGACTTGCTCTGCTAATGCATACACCTTTATTTTGGCTATCTTAAATAGATAGTCCACCTCAACAGGATATTCACCAAAACGATCAACCATCTCTTCTTGAAGTTCTTCTACATCCTCCATTGAAGAGATACCTCTAAATCGCTTATACATATCAATTTTTTGGCGACCATCTGAAATGTATGCATCTGGAATATACGCATCCACTTCAACGTCAATTTCCACACTCGTTTGTTTTACAGCTGCCGGATCCCCCTTACGTTCCTCAATTGCCTCTTTCAGCATTTGTGAGTAAAGGTCAAATCCAACAGAATCTATAAACCCATGCTGTTGGGCTCCTAAAATATTTCCTGCACCACGAATTGATAAGTCGCGCATCGCGATTTTAAATCCTGAACCGAGTTCTGTAAATTCCTTGATTGCTTGCAGTCGTTTTTCGGCGACTTCATTCAATACCTTATCCTTCCGGTACGTAAAATACGCATATGCTACACGATTCGAGCGTCCTACACGACCTCTAAGCTGATAAAGCTGTGAAAGCCCCATTCGGTCCGCATCCTGAACAATCAATGTATTCACATTTGGAATATCGACACCTGTTTCAATAATAGTTGTCGTCACAAGGACATCATATTGACCATCTAGGAAATTTAAAATCACTGATTCAAGTTCATTCTCAGTCATTCTTCCATGGGCATACGCAATCCTTGCATCAGGAACCAGCATGGAGATTTCTTCTGCCTTTCGCTCGATATCCTCTACACGGTTATATAAAAAGTATACTTGGCCATCTCTTGCCATTTCCCGTTCAATCGCTTCTCTTATTAGTTCTCCATTGTATTCAACCACATAGGTTTGCACTGGGAACCGATTTTCAGGTGGCGTTTCAATGACAGACAGGTCGCGAACACCTAGCATGGACATGTGAAGCGTCCGTGGGATCGGTGTAGCCGTCAATGTGAGTACATCTATATTCGCTTTTAATTGTTTGATTTTTTCCTTATGTGTAACGCCAAAACGTTGTTCCTCATCAATAATTAAAAGACCTAAATCTTTATACGTAATATCTTTAGATAAGAGACGATGTGTACCGACGACAATATCAATTGTTCCTGCTTTTAGCCCTTTCATAACCTCTGTTTGCTGCTTCTTGGAACGGAAACGACTTAATTGTCCAATTGAAATCGGAAAGTCTTGGAACCTTTCACGGATGGTTTCATAATGCTGTTGCGCCAAAATGGTAGTTGGCACTAGGAAGGCAACCTGCTTTCCATCCATAATCGCCTTAAATGCTGCACGAATTGCAACCTCTGTCTTTCCATAACCTACATCTCCACAAAGGAGACGATCCATTGGACGCTCGCGTTCCATATCCTTTTTAATTTCATGGATCGACCTTAGCTGGTCCTCTGTTTCTTGATATTGGAAAGAAGCTTCAAATTCTCTTTGCATTTCTCCATCTGGAGAGAATGCAAATCCCTTACTTGCTTCACGCTCCGCATATAGCTTAATTAAATCTTCCGCAATATCCTGTACCGACGATTCAACTTTCTTCTTAACACGTTTCCAGTCAGTACCACCTAATTTGTAAATCTTCGGTTCCTTGCCTTCAGAGCCAACATACTTTTGTACCTGTTCAATTTGATCTACAGGCACGTAAAGTTTGTCGTTCCCTTGATAGCGAATATGCAAATAATCTTTATGAATTCCATTGATCTCTAATGTTTCAATTCCCAAATACTTTCCAATCCCGTGGTTGATGTGAACAACATGGTCTCCAACATGCAATTCGGAATAGCTTTTGATCCGCTCAGCATTTGAAAGCTTTTGCTTTCGCTTGGACTTTTGCATTTTTTTCTTAAAAAGCTCTTCCTCAGTGATGACTGCGATTCGTTGTAATGGCAATTCAAAACCATCCTGTAAATCTCCAAGCATGATTTGTGCTTTACCTAGCAAAATATCTCCATCCGTTTTACTAGGAATTGCTTTCATCTCATAGTCAGACAAGACCTGCTCCAGTTTTTTCACCCGCTCCTCATTTGAACCGATGAAAATAACAGAGTAATTCCCTTTTTGCCAGCGTTCAAGCTCTGTTTTTAGAACATGCATTTGACCGTGGAAATTTTGCATCTGTTTACAGGACATATTTAAAATGTTCTGTGGACTCGTATGCGGCACATGTCTAAGAAATAAAGATAAATACACATAAGGATTGGTGGATTGTTGGAGAAGCTTTGTAAACGAATGTGACAGAGTCATATTATGAATGATCTCACCTTTTGATAAAAGACTTATCACCCATTCGGCTTCTTCTTTATCTAGACTTTCTGCCATCTCCTGGATTCTACTAATTTCATCTAACAATACAAGCCCATTTGTAGGTAGATAGTCTAGCAAACTAGCAGGCTGGTCGTAGATGAGAGATAGATATTTGAACATTTGCTGCAAAGTTTGCCCATTTCTCAATTGTTCAAGCTCGTAAGAAATATTCTCTACAAACAGTTCTTTCACTTTTTCATCCTTAACCTTTTTTAAGCTTTTCGCTAAACCTTCTTCTAATGCACTTGCACCTTTTTTCAAATGTGTGGGCGTCAATAGAATTTCAGTTGCGGGTCCGAGCACAACCGTGTTTATTTTTCCTTGTGAACGCTGATCTTCAAGTGAGAATGTGCGGATTGAATCTATTTCCGTATCAAATAACTCAATCCTTACTGGATTTTCCTCGGTTAACGGGTAGATATCTAGAATTCCACCTCTTACACTATATTCGCCAGGCGCAGATACCATTGACACCCGCTCATAGCCCATAGCGACGAGCTTTTCCAATGTATCTGACACTTCAATATCGTCACCTACCGTAAATGTCAGCTGACTTTCAGTCCATAGTTTTTTAGGTGGAAGAAGCCTTTTTAATCCCGCTATCGGAGCAACAATGACCCCTTTGGATTGATGGCTCCAATAGTTCAACGCTTCGATTCGTTGCCCTTTAAGTTCAGGGCTCGCGATTCCAATTTCTGATGCAATTAATTCATTCACTGGATAGAGGAAAACCTCGTCTTCATCTAAAAGCCCATTTAAATCTTCATAAATTTTTTGAGCCTGAAACAAATTATGTGTTACGACTAAAATTGGTCGTTTTGTTTGCCTATATAAAGCTGCCGTCAACACGGTGCGAGCAGAGCCCGATAAACCAGCAATTAACTGTTCTCGTAAGCCCTCCTCTATTCCATTTATAATTGATTTTAACTCATCATTATTTCCAACATATTGCTGTAGTCCCTTAAGCAACTCGGTTACCCCCTCTCTAAGTTCGTAATGTTTCCTTTGGTTAACCGAACTTAGGAATCTCAAGTCTCTATCTTAAAATAAATAGAAAAACGCTTTGGTGTGTGGGCCAAAGCTTTTTCTATTATTTTATTGAATAAATGATTCATATTGATGAAAATCAGGATTACGGTGTAATGCCTCCTGACAATCCTCACATATTGTCTTCACATGAATGTCCCCATTTGATTGGTATGAAATCATTTCTTGTCGCTCTTGGTCTGTTAATTGATGGAACCCGAGACTTTCGCTATGTAGGGACAAGTTATCAATGCTACCAACCTTCACACCACAATGTCGACAATGGTAATGTAGTGCCATAAGAATCCTCCTCGTGAGATTACGACTCAAAAGTTTACACTTTCTAGTATAAACCGCGAAGAGATTCTTTATTCACAACGACTTACCTTATCATACTATATTATTTCATAATCAAATACGCCTTGGCGTATTTGTGCCCGATTTTTTTCGAGCAAGCTCAAAAAATTTCCTTTGAAAAATCGTGGCATCCGCCGGAGGCTTTAACGCTACGCAGTAGAATTTTTACTCTACTGAGTAGCGTTAAATTCGTTCATTATCTGTAAAAATGGTGTTGATACCCACTTTTCTGCTGCCTCTGCTGACTTTTGAATGGCATCCTTTATATCTTGTGACTCTTCTGGTTGAAAACGTCCTAGGACATAGTCGGCGATCTTCATGCCATTTGTTGGACGGTTGATCCCAATTCGAATACGTTTAAACTCTTGTGTTCCTAAATGGTTGATAATGGACTTCATGCCATTATGACCACCTGCGCTTCCTTTTTCACGAAGCCTAATTTTTCCTACAGGAAGGTCCAACTCATCATAGACAACTAGTATATCATCTACTAGAATATCATAATAATCCATAAGTGGCCTGATACTTTCTCCCGATAAATTCATATATGTAAGAGGCTTTAAAAGTAGAACCTTCTCCCCATTTACTATGCCTTGACCAAACACCCCGTTGAATTTTGCCTTATCTAGCGAGATATGTAATTTACCGGATAGTTCGTCAATAACCTTAAAGCCGACATTATGTCGTGTTTCTTCATACTGCCTTCCTGGATTTCCTAATCCAACAATTAGCTTCATGTTATTTCCCCCATTTTTTCGAATCAAAAAATTAGTGTACCTGTTGCAAAAGGACGTAACCGTTTTGGTTACGTCCAACCTTTTTGTCCTTTATTTACTGCTTTACTCAGATTCGTTTGTTTCTCTGCCTTCTAGATTATCTGGTTGGCCAGGCTCTTGTTCTTCACCTGTGCTAATCTCTTCTTCCTGTCTTGGAGCTAGAACAGATGCCACAACCTGTGAAAGGTCCTGATTAATGGTATATTTACCATTCGAATCTATATCCTCGAGTTTAATAACATCCCCAACACCTAAATTTGTCACATCGACATCAATGGTTTGTGGAATGTCTGTTGGTAGAGCAGAGATCGATATCTGATGAATTGACTGCTGAAGGACTCCACCATCCTTCACACCCACTGCTTCCCCAACTAAATTAAGATTTACGTCAACTGTTACCTCTGTTGACATATTAACAATTAGAAAATCAGCATGAATGACTTCACTTTTGATCGGGTCTGTTTGAACATCATGGAGCATGACTGAATGCTGATTATTATTTATTGAAAGCTTGATAATCCCATTTCGCCCAGTTTCCCGAATCGTCTTTAAAAAATCTGTACTACTTACGTAAATTGGCTGACTTTGATTTGGACCATTTAAAATAGCTGGGATATTCCCCGCTTGTCTGATTTTGGTAAGTGTTGAATTTTTATCTTTTACTCGTTCTGTCGCTTCTAAAACTGCAGACATGTTATACACCATCCTTGGAAGATTTAGTCATATTACTAAATTTCCCCTAAAGATGATGAAGTAAACCTTATTTTTAAAAGAAAAAGCCTCTTTTGCTATTGCGTTTTTGTATTAATCAAATAAGGTGCTGACAGATTGTTGCTCGTGAACACGGATGATTGCTTCACCAATTAATGGCGCTACTGAAAGCTCTTTGATTTTATCAATCTTTTTCTCTTCAGGTAAACGAATTGTATTGGTGACAACCAATTCTTTGATTTTTGAATTTTGTATACGTTCAATCGCTGGCCCTGATAAGACAGGATGTGTGCAGCAAGCATACACTTCTGAAGCGCCGTTTTCGACTAATGCATTTGCAGCTAATGTAATTGTCCCTGCTGTATCGATAATATCATCGATTAGAATTGCGGTTTTTCCTTCGATATTCCCGACAATATTCATGACTTCAGCCACATTTGGTCTTGGTCGGCGCTTATCAATAATCGCAATTGGAGCTTTTAGACGATCCGCCATTTTACGAGCACGGGTAACCCCACCATGGTCAGGAGAAACAACGACAATGTCTTCAAGGTTTTTACTCTTGAAATAATCTGATAGGATTGGTACACCCATTAGATGGTCAATTAAGATATCAAAAAAGCCTTGGATTTGTGGAGCATGAAGGTCTAATGTAATCACGCGGTCTGCCCCTGCTGTTTCTAATAGATTGGCGATGAGCTTAGCTGTAATTGGCTCACGTGCACGTGCTTTACGGTCCTGTCTTGCATATCCGTAATATGGCATGACGATATTAATCGTTTTTGCAGATGCACGTCTAAGTGCATCAATCATAATCAATACTTCCATGATATGCTCATTTACAGGTGCACTCGTTGATTGGATGACAAAAACATCACATCCACGAATACTTTCTTCAATGTTAATTTGAACTTCTCCATCGCTAAAACGTGTAACTGAGCATTTTCCAAGCTCAACACCAATCGACTTAGCAATTTCCTCAGCCAAAGGTGCATTCGAATTTAAGGAAAACACCTTTAAACTTGAGTCTCGGTATTCTTTAGACATGATCTTACCCGACCTCCATTAGGAATTTTTCTTTTGATTTAGACGTTCTACATAGTTCTCTTTATTAACCTGACGTGCTCTTGCGATGGCGAGGGCGTCATTTGGTACTTCACTTGTAATAGTTGATCCTGCTGCAACATATGCTCCTTTGCCGATCGTTACTGGAGCCACAAGATTTGAATTACAGCCAATAAAGGCATCATCTTCAATTTTCGTTAAAAATTTATTTTTTCCGTCATAGTTTACAGTGATAGAGCCACACCCAATATTTACGTTTGTGCCGACCTCTGCATCCCCAATATAGCTTAAATGTGATGCTTTACTTCCTTCGCCGAAAACAGCCTTTTTCAATTCAACAAAGTTTCCTACCTTTACTTTATCACTAATTTGTGATGCAGGACGGATATGTGCAAACGGTCCAATTGCTACATCATTTCCGATACTACTATCATGCGCAACTGAATGGCGGATTACTGTTCTTTCACCAATTTTACAATTCTTAATTTCTGAATTTGGACCAATCTCACAATCAGATCCAATTTCAACATCTCCAATAATCACTGTTCCTGGGTGTATCACAGTGTCTGATCCAATTTTAGAATCTGCTGAAATGTACGTATTGTCAGGGTCTATGATTGTAACACCATTTATCATATGTTGTTTATTAATTCTTTGTTTCATTAGCTTTTCCGCCTGTGATAATGCATAACGATCATTTACTCCAAGCGTTTCCTCAAAAGAAGCTGTTTGAAAGGCAGTTACAATTTCACCTTTGTTTTTCAGAATTTCAATCACATCTGGAAGGTAATACTCGCCCTGTACATTATCATTCGAAACATTTGAAAGTGCCTTAAACAAAGCTTCGTTATCGAAACAATATGTACCTGTGTTAATTTCGGCAATCGTACGTTCTTCTTCTGTTGCATCTTTATGTTCAACAATTCGCTCAACATGTCCTTCTGCATTACGTACAATTCTTCCATATCCAGTAGGATCCGCTGCCACAGCTGTTAAAATGGATGCTTTTGCTCCAACACGCTCATGCTGTTCAAGTAAGGCTTCCATTGTTTCCGCTGTAATAAGTGGTGTATCACCACAAACAACCAAGGTTATACCCTTTTCATTTGCTAAGTGATTTGCTGCCTGCATAACCGCATGTGCAGTACCTAATTGCTCTTCTTGAAGGGCATATTCACTTGTATCTCCGATTTGTGCTTTTACTTTTTCCGCTCCATGTCCAACGATTGTCACAAGCTTTTGAAGGGATAGTGTTGAGAGTTGATCCACTACATGCTGTACCATTGGTTTTCCACATACAGGATGTAGAACCTTATAAAGCTTTGATTTCATGCGCGTTCCTTGCCCTGCGGCCAAAATTACGCCATATCGATTTGTCATGTATAGGCCTCCATATCAATTTCGCCTCGGCGATTTTACATCCAGATCTTTTCGAGTAAACTCGAAAAGATTCCTTTAAAATCGCATTTATCCGTCGGCGGCTTTCATTATATCCAGTCGAGGTTTAAACCTCGATTAAATAAAATTAACCTTAATATCCATTTCGAATATATCTTAAAAACAGACCATTTTCAAGAAAACTAACGAAAGTACATGATTTTTTTGATTGGAAATTTTTATTTGGGGTTATGTTATAGCGAAGGTACGTACACTATGCTTGTTAGTAGGGGATTGTACAGCAAGATAGATTATAGTTTCTTTTTTTCATAGAAAAAGAGCCTATCATGTATGTAGGCTCTTCGATGTTATATACGTTTATTTTTAAGATGCTCCTGCTTCCTCAAACTCAACCTCAACCTCACCTAAACGATGATACTCAGCTAGTACTGCATCTTGAATCTTTCCACGTGTACTTGAGTTAATTGGATGAGCGATATCCCTAAACTCTCCATCAGGAGTCCGTTTGCTCGGCATAGCAACAAATAAACCATTGTTGCCATCTATTACACGGATGTCATGAACAACAAATTCATGGTCTAACGTAATTGATGCAATCGCTCTCATTCTACCTTCCGTATTAACGCGGCGTAATCTAACGTCTGTCACTTCCATTCTGTTCACCACCTTTATAACTATATAAAAACTTAGTTATTCATATTCAACGGAAAATCGGAATCTCCTGCTAAATATTAAATATTTTTTTAAAAAGATTCATACTTTTTTGTGAATGAACAGAATATTAGTGAAAAAAGTCTTATTTTACAAGTGCAATTACTTCGATTTCAACCAAAACATCCTTAGGAAGTCTTGCTACTTCTACAGTTGAACGAGCTGGTTTATGTCCAGCAAAGAATTCACCGTAAATTTCATTTAGTTCTGCGAAGTCATCCATATTTTTGATGAATACGGTTGCTTTTACAACTGTATCTAATGATGCGCCTGCTTCAGCCAAGACAGCTTGTAGGTTTTTAAAAACCTGTGCTGTCTGTTCTTTAATTCCTCCGCTCACTAATTCACCAGCCGGTGTTAACGGAATTTGGCCTGAACTGAAAAACATGTTGTTTACAACGATTCCTTGTGAATATGGTCCTATTGCTGCCGGAGCCTGGTTTGTTTGAACTTGTTTCATTCCTCTTCCCCCATCTCATCTTCAATTTCAACTTGCTTTAGGTATGATTCATAATTACCTACTGTTACTTTTATTTGTTTTTCCTTCACATCAACATCTGTTAGCTTTACTAAAGATATGTATTCATCAACAAGTCTCTCTTCGACTCCTTCAGACTCAACGAGAACACCAATCCCTTTTAGGTTTGCATTGAATTCTTCAAGAATACTAACCATACCATTCACAGTACCGCCAGCTTTCATAAAGTCATCAATAATTAAAACATTAGAACCTTCTTTCAAGCTTCTTTTTGCCAATACCATCGTCTGGATTCTTTTTGTAGATCCAGAAACATAATTAATACTTACAGTTGAGCCTTCTGTCACTCGATTACCATGCCTTACTATCACTACAGGCACATCTAGGTAAGATGCTACTGCGTACGCAAGAGGAATTCCCTTTGTTGCAACAGTCATAACAACATCAATCTCATGATTTGAATAAATAGAGGCAAAAACTTTCCCGATTTTATTCACAATTCTCGGATCTCCAAGTATATCAGTTAAATATAAATAACCGCCTGGAAGAAGCCGATCAGGGTTGGCTATAACCTCACAAAGCTCTTTAACAACCTCACTTGCTTCTTCTTCTCCAACCATTGGAATAAATTTCACACCACCAGCTGCTCCTGCCACTGTGATTAATGTACCAATTCCCTGTTGCTCAAAGGTCTGTTTGATAATCGCTAAATCTTCACTAATTGAGGACTTCGCTGAATCATACTTTTCAGCAAAATAAGAAAGAGATACAAGATGCTGTGGGTGTAAAAGCAAGTGATTTGTCATATCAACAAGTCTACTACTCCGTCTAAATTTCATGGCTTGCCTCCAAAAACCGAATGTTTTATTGATAATATATCATTAATGTACGTTATAAATCAAATGCGCCTTGACCTATTGCGCTCAATTTTTATGCACGCTGGAAGTGGATTATAAAGACATTGCCACAGGATGTGGCGTTTCTTGCCTGGGTTGCTTCATTTCTGTTAGGTTTTGAATCGCCAACTGATGTTTTTATCTTTATTTCCCACTTAAAATAAAGTGCTCCTTCTGAATAAAGCTAAACTTTATTTCGTTCACCTAGCAATCGAACCGCATAAACTTGGTCGCAAAAACCACGTAATCCATTATATATTCGATGCAATCTCGACTCTCTTTGAACAAGTCCAAAAACAGTTGGACCGCTGCCGCTCATTAAAACGGCATCTGCACCAAATCGTTTCATTTGATCTTTAATATGAGCTACTTCTGGATGTAGTTTTAAGGTTACATCTTCTAAAACATTTCCGACTCGATTGCAAATTCCTTCAAAGTCCTTCATTTCGATTGCACGAATCATCCCATCCACATCCGGATGGTTTATTTGATCAATAGACAGATTCCGATACACTTCTGCTGTTGAAACGCCAATTGTGGGCTTTGCTAAAATGACCCAACAATGTGGAGGCGTGGGTAATTCTGTAATAATTTCCCCTCTACCAGTAGCTAGAGCTGTCCCCCCATAAACACAAAAGGATACATCTGAACCAATTTCGGCACCAATTGATGCAAGTTCATCCAAGCTAAGTCCTAAGCCCCAAAATTCGTTCAACCCTCGTAAGGTAGCGGCTGCATCACTACTTCCACCCGCAAGCCCTGCAGCCACAGGGATTGTTTTTGTAATCGAAATGACCACGCCTCTTTTTACACCGTATCGTTTTTTAAGTAAATGAGCTGCTTGGTATGCCAAGTTTCGGCTGTCATCTGGTACAAAGCGATTATGAGAGATGACCTTAATCTCATCTCCTTCATAATCGGATAATTCAAGCCTGTCCGATAAATCAATGGTTGTCATAATCATCCGTACCTCATGATAACCATCCTGGCGTTTATGCAAAACATCAAGCGCCAAATTGATTTTCGCTGGGGCCTTAACTAATAATTTCATGAAAACACCTGCTTTAAACGTAAATTCAATATTGCCATTGTACCATAAAGTAAACGTCGTAAAACAGTGATACAAAAGTGTCTACACTGTTTTTTTATAAATTATTCTATATGACCTTTTTCCTAGAGAATTTTGGATATTAAGAAAGCCGAAGCAATCCTGCTCCGGCGTCGTAGTTCACAATTGGTTTTGCTCTTTATTGGCAAGCTGTTGTTGTCCAATTTCAATTGCACGTTTTACCATATTTCCAGCATCTCGTGACCGAATTGCACCCCAACCTTCATTTTTAACGGTATCGTAAAAACCAAGTTCTTTTGCTAATTCTTCTTTAAAGGCTTCTGACATGATACCACGACGTCTTTCCAATAACTACAACCCCTTTCTACATCTACGACATCCATAGTATTTGATTATGAAGGGGTAGTTATATTAACAATTTTTAGGCTCCGAAGGCTTAATTTTATTCATTGTTTACATATGTTACGGGTAATATACCTTTATTTGTGCAAACTGGGGCTACAGCTGAATAATTTTCAAACAAAAAAGGGGTACTTTATGAAAAAGCACCACCTTTTTAGACAAAATAAAAAGCAGCAAACGTTGAAGTTTACTGCCCACTTATAGCTACGTTCCCGGATGTCTCATCAAAGAAGGTTAATTGAACGGTTTCTGTAAGGATATCAGCATAGCTGTATGAAACTCGCTCAAAGGAATTCTCATCCTGGTCTAGTTCAATTACAAATACAGAGGGGTACGTTTCAGCGAGCACTCCTGAGCGCTCAATTGTCTTTCTACGACCACCATTAGCCTTTAACGTAAGTCGCTTACCTAAATTAGTATCTAGAGACCGTTTAATATCAAGCAAAGTTTTTGCCATTTCACTCCACCTCACTATGTATTAGTATACCAAAAAAATCACCGAACGTCAAACAAAACTAAAATTATAACAATGATACAAAATACTTGTCAATAAATTTTTTCTTACAAATTTCTCAGCACACAAGCGATAGTATGCTCAAAAGTGAAGCCAATATGTATATAAATCAAGATTTCCTTTCATCGACAAATTTTTCACTACTTTTTATATGTAATAAAATACCAAAAGGACCTCTAGCGCTATACCGTTAGAGATCCCCATTTACCTCTTCAACATCCAATCTTTGATAAGGCATACCTGTTCGTAGTACACCCTTTGTTTCAATCCCACCAAGACCTTTTTCCCCTGTTAATGTATTGCGAAGAACATCCCATACGTTGATTCGTTCATCAAATGGAGTAAAACTAATTTTTGCTACAATATATACAGGATCTAATGCGTGTATATTGACTCTAGAAGGTGAACTTGCATAATTTGCCCCCGCCCGTATCAAAGACTCAAAATGAGACTGACAGGCGCCAGCGAAGATGACAAGTTGATCTAAATGCGGGAATTTTTTTCGAGCTTGCCGAACCGTTTGAGCAAAATGGCGGGAATGTCGGTATGCTTTTAGCTCCGTAATCTTTCCTTTCGATTTTAAATATGCATCATGACCAGTTATGACAAGAATATCGGGCCTGTATTTATCAAGTAATCCATCAATCCTTTCAGGCATTTCTTTTTCATGACAATGTACCCCATATACGGGAATACCAATTTTTTCATATAACATCAAACATTTTCTTAAATAGTTAGGGTCACCATCAATATGCAGAACTCTACCCGGTATTTGAAAAAACTCTGCATTATTTGTATACCCACCTGTAGCATGATATTCACTTTTTTGTCTAATTAGCTGATAATCCTGCCGAAAAAGTCGATATGAATGATCAACTTTTTCTCGATCAGTTCGTTGTCTTTTCTGTCTTTCATCTTCATCCACTAGCACTAAGTCATCATACGGAGCATCTGCAATCAACCTTACATCCTCACCATATAAATAAACAGTTTGATTATGTGTAATTTCTGTTACTTTGAACAATAAGTCAAACTGATGTGATTTACGTGCAACAATATCGCCAACCTTTATTTCCATCCACACCCACTCCAACTTTCGAGGTTATTTCGCTATTGATGTATGTTCAAAAAGGAGGATGAAAAGGACCAAGAAGTTCGAGGCGGTGAAGCTTTGAGCACCGGAACGTATGCAATTAATACGTGAGGAGCGGAAAAGCAAACCAACGAAGAAATTCGATGTGTCATTTTCACCGGACTTTTTGAACATCTGCTATTGAGATGCCTCTTGTTAGCCTATGCAGTATCACCCTAAGTGGTGAGGAGAAAGAAGATCGCAAAAAAAAGACCTACTATTCAGTAGGTCCTTCGTTAAAAGTTCGATATAATTCATCACTTAAACGTCCAAATTCCTCAATTGATAAAGTTTCACCCCGGCGTCTTGGGTCGATATCTGAAGTGGCTAAGCATCCTTCAATCGATTCCTTAAACGCCTTCCCATTTGGCAGATTAGAGGTCAAGTTATTTAAAATGGTCTTTCTCCGTTGTCCAAAAGAAGCACGAACAACATCAAAAAAGAATTGCTCATTTAATACTTTAACAGCCGGTTCCTTTCTTTTTAACAAACGAATCACTGCTGAATCTACATTTGGCTGAGGAACAAATACAGTTTTAGGTACTGTCATGACTGTTTCAGCGGTTGTGTAGTATTGGATGGCAATCGACAAGGAGCCATAATCCTTTGTACCAGGTGCCGCTGAAATACGGTCTGCCACTTCCTTCTGAAGCATGACCACGATCCCCCTTAGTGGGAGGTTTTCCGTTAGCAACTTCATAATAATTGGCGTTGTTACATAATAAGGGAGATTTGCTACCACCATAATATCTTCGATTCCCTGCATTTTTTCATTAATAACAGACTGGACATCTGCCTTTAAAACATCCTCATGGATAATTTCAACATTTGGATATGGGGATAGGGTGTCTGCTAAAATCGGCAAAAGTCGCCCATCAATTTCAAACGCAATCACCTTTTTTGCGCGCTTAGCAAGCTGTTCAGTTAATGCACCGATTCCTGGCCCAATTTCAATTGCAGCCGTCTCTTCTGTAACATCTGCATGATCGACAATGCGATGTAAAATATTCGTATCAATTAAAAAGTTTTGTCCTAGGCTTTTCTTAAAAGAAAAACCGTGCTTTTCCAAAATGTCTCTCGTTCTTATAGGTGTGGCTATATCTTTCATCACTTTGCCTTTTCCCCCTGTAACACTTTTTCAACTGCCTGGTCAAATGCCTCTTTTGTAATTTGGAACATCTGTAGACGCTTATAAAGCTGTTTTCCGTTAGTATAACCAATTTTTAAAAGAACGCCTAGCTTTTCCCTCCGTGCCTTCGCCTTCGTCCCTCCGATTAATCCTGCGTCCACTAGAGCGTCAAAATCAATTTCCGAGTAAAAGTCCCCTTGTTCCTCTTTAACGTCCGCTAAGGCCTTTCGAATCGCCTCTGGAGTGGCATGCTCAACGCCCACCTTTTTACCCGACTTTGCCAACGCCTCATTTTTAGGTAAAAACGCATGCTTACATCCTGGAACGGCTTTTGCGACAATCTTACGGATTCGTTCACCAGGATAGTCTGGATCAGTAAAGACAATAACTCCTCTCACTTCATAAGCATGTTTAATTCGTTCTAATACCTCTTTATTAACAGCTGAACCGTTTGTTTCAATGGTATCGGCATCTACCGCTCGTTGGATGGCGACTGTATCATCTTTTCCTTCAACAACAATTATTTCTTTTATTTTCATTTTTTATGAAACCTTTCTGGATTTAATTCGTCTAACAATATAGATACAAATATTACATAAGTATAACAAAAAAGACAAAGACATAAAAAGAAATGCTGAAGCGCCTTGCCCAGCCCCGACAAGCATAAGAAAAGCCGGCGAGAAGGATGCCGTTTATCCTTCTTGACGGGTTAGCTTATGACCTCGAGGGGCCAGGCGCTGAAGCTAGACATAAAAAAACAGAGGAAATCTCCTCTGTTATGTGAAAGTTAATTTAAGATTTGGATTTTGACCTTTCGTTGCCCCCAGCGAAAGGCTTGAGATTTTTCTGAGAAAAAGACATCAATTTTATAACCCTTAATATCAGTTCCCTTATCGGCAGCTATTGCATAGCCATACCCTTCGACATACACTTTGGTACCTAATGGAATGATACTTGGGTCTACTGCAATAACCTTAACATTTGGATTCGCACGAAGGTTTATTCCCGTAGCGGTTGTTCCTGAACACCCACTACAATACGCTGTATAAGCAGTAGATGATACATAGAATTCCTTCGCTGCATTAGCTGTACCACGGGAAACCTGTTGCACGATTTCACGTGTACCAACTGCAACAATCTTATCCTTACTATCCGCTAGGGTTTCGGTTTTTATCAGATCTCTTGAAACTTCTTTTCCATTCTCAAGAACAACTTCATAGTGCTTTGCAACTTTACCTTCTTGACCAGGAGTTACAACTTTTTCCTTGCCTTTATCAATGTTGTTGTCCTTTTTACGTACAACCCCAAAGGCAACGGATTCTTCCACTACATCGGTGACTTTTTCTACTCGTACAACATTAACGACACTATTTGCTGTAATCTGTTCTTCCATTCCTGGCTCTACTCGATCCAATTCATTTAGTGCAACATTTTGACCTTTTAAAAAGTCAGCGACAGTAGTCGAAGTGGACCAAACTTGCTTTTCAGTACCGCCGTCATTAAGCGTCAGTTGAAAGGCTTTTTCAACTTCAACTTTCATATCTTTTGTTAACTTTGTATCTAAACTTGGATTGACTTTATCGTGTTCTGTAATTTCTACCTTCGCATCTTTGAAAAGATCTTCCACGGTTTTGACTGTTGTCCAGACCTTTTGTGGTTGGTTATCGACAACAATTTCAACTGGAATGGCCTCTTGCCACGTTACTTTCAAATTGTCCTTGATTGCCGTATCCATAGATGGTGAAAGCTCGTCATGTTTCGAGACGTCAATCTCTAAATCTTGTAGAACTTCAGCAACCGTGTTTGCGTGCGTCCTTATAACTTGCTCTTTTCCATTTAATGATAGTGTAACTGTATCCTTGGTTGTTTCATATGCAGCATAACCTGAACCGGCACCTACTAAGACTATAAAACTACTTATCGAGACTATTAATCTCTTTTTGTGCTTCGACTCGGAAAACAGTTTTTTCATGTTTGTAAGCAAACGAAAAACGCCTCCTTCTCTCAGTGGATTATATAAAGGATATAATAATCTGTCAACCCCACCCCTTCTTCACGTCACCGTTGTAAAATATTATGCAAGAAGAGTTTTTAAAAAGAAAGAATTAGTTGTCGACAAAGATATATATGAGACGAAGGAGACATGTAGAACTTTTTCTAATCAACTTATCATTGGACAAGCTACCCTACTATTTGACAAAAATTGCTATCATTTTATGCCGAAAAATCGCATCGCATTGTCGGATGTTTTTTGTGCAATTTCCTCAAAAGAGACCCCTTTAAGCTCCGCAATTTGCTCTGCTACATATTTCACATAGCTTGGTTCATTTCGTTTTCCTCGAAAAGGATGTGGTGTTAAATAAGGACAATCCGTTTCAATTAAGAGGCGATCAAGCGGAATCTCCGCTGCCACTTCTTTTGGCTTTTTTGCATTTTTGAAGGTAACAGGCCCGCCAAATGATATGTAAAAATTCATATCAATACATTGTTTAGCAACTTCTATACTACCCGTAAAGCAGTGCATAATCCCACCCACTTCACTTGCATTCTCTTCTTGTAGAATTTCAATAATATCAGCCGTAGCTTCTCGATTATGGATAATAATGGGTAGTCTTACTTTTTTCGCTAACGCAATTTGCTTCCTGAAGACTTCCTTTTGAATATCCTTTGGAGACTTGTCCCAGTGGTAATCAAGTCCCATTTCTCCTAATGCCACTACCTTCGGATGGGCACTAAGCTCTTCAATCCATGTAAGATCTTCATCCGTCATATCAATCGCATCAACTGGATGCCATCCGATTGTTGCATAAATAAACTCATATTGATCCGCTAACTCAATCGCTCTTGTAATCGTCTCTCGGTCAAAACCGACAACAACGATTCTTTCAACACCTTCACTCAGTGCCCTTTCAATTACTTCTTCTAAATCTTCTTGATACTGTATTGCATTTAAATGTGCATGTGTATCAATTAACATTGTAAAGACTCCTTTATTGATTTCTTGTATGTAAAAAGGACAGATGACTCTGTCCTTTTCGTGTCTAGCTCAAGAGACCAACGGCTCTCTGGTCTAAGTCACGTATAATGCACTTTCTGTCAGCGCTCGTCTAAATGCTTGTCGCCGATAGACGGGCGCTCTTAGCACTTTTCTTGTTATTTTACTTTAGCTCCATTTGGTAGGCTTTGATCAATCGTTGCGACTGATAGCTTTCCATCAACAGATCCCGCTAAAATCATCCCTTGAGATAGCTCACCACGAAGTTTTACAGGTTTAAGGTTTGTTACACAAATCACTTTTTTACCTACTAGTTCATCTGGAGTGTAATACTGAGCAATGCCAGAAACAACCTGACGTTTTTCAAAGCCTAAATCTAATTGAAGCTTTAAAAGTTTATCAGCTTTTTTGACTGGCTCTACTTGAAGCACCTCTGCAACACGAAGCTCAACCTTCATGAAATCATCAATTGTGATCTCATCTGCTTGTTCTACTTCCTTTACAGGCTCTTCTTTTTTCGCACCGCCCTGCATTTTCTCTTTAATATATTCAACTTCCTCAGCAATTTCTAAACGAGGGAATATTGGCTCACCCTTTGAAACCTGAATTCCTTCTTGCTTTATTCCAAATTCAGCTAAGCTTTCCCAAGTTTTTAATGCATCATCCTTCATTCCAAGTTGTGCAAAAATTTCTCCTGGCGTTTTAATTAAAAATGGTTCAAGCAAAATAGCCGAAAAACGTAAGGATTCCGCTAAGTGACTCATGATAGAGCCTAGTTCATCCTTTTTCGCCTCATCTTTTGCAACAACCCATGGTTGGGTTTCGTCAATATATTTATTTGTACGACTAATAAACTGCCATAGGGCTGTTAGTGCAACAGAAAACTCCATTTTTTCCATTGCTTCTTCATATTTTGCAACAGTTTCTACCGCGAAATTCGCTAGTTGAGTATCATATTCTGAATGATGTCCTTGATACATTGGAACAGTACCATCAAAATAACGTCCAATCATCGCAACCGTTCGATTTAATAAATTTCCTAGGTCATTTGCTAAGTCAAAATTGATTCTTTCAACAAATCCTTCTGGAGTGAATACACCATCGGCACCAAAAGGAACCTCACGTAATAAGTAATAACGTAGAGAATCGAGTCCATAACGGTCGATTAATGTGACCGGGTCCACGACATTTCCCTTTGATTTTGACATTTTGCCATCCTTCATTAACAACCAACCATGAGCAAATACTTTTTTCGGTAATGGTAGGTCTAATGCCATCAGCATAATTGGCCAATAGATAGTATGGAAACGAACAATTTCCTTTCCAACTAAATGAACATCAGCTGGCCAATATTTTTGATATTTAGTATCATCTTCTGTTCCGTAACCTAAAGCTGTAATATAGTTTGATAACGCATCAATCCATACGTATATAACATGCTTTGGATCGCCAGGTACTTTTATTCCCCAATCAAAGGTTGTTCTTGATACAGCCAAATCCTCAAGTCCAGGTTTAATGAAGTTATTAATCATTTCATTTTTGCGAGACTCAGGTTGGATGAATTCTGGATTTTCTTCATAGTACTTTAGTAGACGGTCTACATATTTACTCATTTTGAAGAAATATGATTCTTCCTTCACCTTTTCAACTGGACGTCCACAGTCCGGGCAATTGCCATCAACTAATTGTCTTTCCGTAAAGAAGGACTCACAAGGTGTGCAGTACCAGCCCTCATACTGATCAAGATAGATATCTCCTTGTTTTACAAGTTGATCAAAAATCTTTTCAACAACCTTCTTATGACGATCTTCTGTTGTACGGATAAAATCATCATAGGATATCTCAAGCTTCTTCCATAGATCCTGAATGCCTGAAACAATCTCATCAACATATTCTTGTGGGGTAACACCTTTTTCCGCTGCAGAGCGTTGAATTTTTTGACCATGCTCGTCAGTTCCTGTCAAAAACATGACATCGTATCCACGAAGTCTTTTATATCGAGCCATAGCATCTGCTGCTACAGTTGTATAAGCGTGTCCTATATGTAGTTTCCCACTTGGATAATAAATGGGAGTGGTTAAGTAAAATGTTTTATTCTCTTGAGCCATCTCCGTAAACCTCCTCTTAAAAGTAACTCGAATAAACAAGACTTTCCTATTCATCTATTCCTATTATATCTTCAAAATATACCTAAAGCACAAGAGTAATGTCAATTTATACAGATTAATATCTATATGATAATTAAAATAAAGAGTTACAATTCGACAAATACAGTTAACTGCTATTTTTTTCGACAAAACTCGGTTGGTGTTTGTAGAATTTTGTCGAATGGATTTTACATTTTTTCCTCTAATATGGTACAGGTTTTTTCAAGAAAAAGTAGATTGATAATGTAAATAACCTCATGAAACCCTTCTGTTATAAGACACAGCGTGCCAATTTTATACAAATTTTAAAAGAATTGTAGTTAAAAATGATTGACGTTAAATGGAAATCTTGATATTATTATCTAGAAATCAATTTGTCGAAAATTGACGATAGAGAGAGATAAATAATACAAATATTGAGAGGAGAAAAACAAATGAAATCTACAGGTATTGTTCGTAAAGTTGATGAATTAGGTCGTGTTGTTATTCCTATCGAGCTTCGTCGTACATTAGACATCGCTGAAAAAGATGCTCTTGAAATTTATGTTGACGATGACAAAATCATTTTAAAGAAATACAAGCCAAATATGACTTGCCAAATTACTGGTGAAATTTCTGATGACAATTTCACTCTTGCTAATGGTAAGATCGTTCTTAGCCGTGAAGGTGCTGAACAAATCTTAAAAGAACTTCAAGAAAATCTTACAGCTGTAAAATAATAGATGTTATAAAAAAGCTTCTCTAAACGAGAAGCTTTTTCGTTTTTACAAATCGTGATATTCTTGGTAAATTTCTCTTTTTTGTTGATTCCTGTCTTTTGCCACTTGTTTAATGGCTTCTTTCGTTGTCATGGCCCCTGTCTCAACATAGTGGTTTACATGTTGTTCGATTGATAGGTGCTCCCACCAAACCTCTGAAGTCACCAACTCGTTTTGCTGGGCTCCTTCCACAACAAGACAAAATTCACCGCGAACTGTATCCTCCTCTGTCCATGCAAGGACTTCCTCCAAGTCGCCACGAATAAACTCTTCAAACTTCTTCGTTAATTCTCTGGAAACGGTGATTTGACGATTTCCTAATACCTCTTTTATCAACTTCAACGTTTCTTTTAAGCGATGTGGTGCTTCATAAAAAAGCATCGTAGCTTGAATATGCGCTAAGCCTTCCAACTGCTTTCGCTTCTCTTTCTTATTTCGATCTAGGAAACCATAAAAATAGAAGGGTTGAGTAGGGAGTCCAGACGCAATAAGAGATGTTAATGCAGCGTTCGCTCCTGGTAGTGGAACGACATACATCTTTTCTTGAACCGCTTCGACTACTAATTCATAGCCAGGATCAGAAATTGTCGGCATACCTGCGTCACTTACAAGTGCCACATCTTTTCCTTCACGTAATAATGACAGAATTTTGTCCCCGCTCACCTTTTTATTATGTTCATGATAACTAATCACAGGTGTTTCAATTTCAAAATAATTACAAAGCTTTTTTGTTTGCCTTGTATCCTCTGCCGCAATATAAGCAGATTCCTTCATAATCTTAATTGCACGGAAAGTCATATCCTCCAAATTTCCAATTGGAGTTGGAACGAGATATAAAGTTCCATATTCATAATTTGGTTGAAAGCTTTTTTGCTGCCACATAGCGTTCCTCACTTTCCATTGCCAGCAACCGTTCCTTCTCAGGCCGCTTTAATCGTTTAAACCTATATTCTGCGCGCATCGCTTCTTCTTTCGTTTCAAATTCCTGCGAAAATAACAACGTAATCGGACCTCTGCCTCTTGTATATTTGGCGCCTTTTCCCTCATTATGCTTTTTCATCCTCTGATGAATATCTGTTGTATAACCTGCATAATAGGTTCCATCCTTGCACTCTACGACATACAAATAATGCTTATTCGTCTCCATAAAGAATCGTCCTTATCTCTTTTGTATACTCATTGTGTTCATCATATACATATAGTGGAGGTAAAATTTTTAGATCCGCATTACCTTGTTTGATTCCTTCAACTAAGATCGTATTTGCCTCTTTACCCAACCTTGGATGTACAAATTGCAATCGCTTTGGTTCCACCCGGTATTGTCTCATCAAGGTAAGAATGTCCATTAATCGCCCTGGGCGATGAACAAATGCAACCTTTCCTCCTTGCTTAACCAATTGACTACTTACACGGACAACATCCTCTAATGTACAATATATTTCATGTCGAGCAATCGCAAGATGTTCATTTTTATTCATTTCATCTGCCTTAGGTGTTGGAAAATACGGTGGATTACACGTCACCACATCAAATTTTCCACGACCTAATTTTTCAGGCATGTCTTTAATATCCCCATGAATAATTGAAAGTTGCTTTGAAAGATCATTATACTCAATGCTGCGTTTTGCCATATCATAAATACGCTCTTGTATCTCTACTCCGGTAATCTCAGCCTTCGATCTCCTGCTTAATAATAATGGGATCACCCCATTACCTGTACATAAATCAATGATTTTCCCTTTTTGAATGGGCACATACACAAATCTTGCTAAAAGCACTGTATCCAATGAAAAAGCAAAGACAGAAGGACTTTGGATAATTCTTAAGTTCTCTGCTAATAAATGATCTAATCGTTCACCATCATGTAATTGAACCATTGCATTCTGTTCCTTCCCTACAGTTATCTATGTATCATTATAAGGCTTTTCCTTAAAAGGATGTTCAAAAAGTCGGCTTAAAATGACACATTGAATTTCTGCGTTGGCTTGCTTCTCCGTTCCTCACGTATTACCTGCATACGCTCCGGTACTCAAAGCTGCACCACCTTTAAACTTCGACGCACAGGATGTGCTAGTGTCGACAATGCCACAGGACGTGGCATTTTTGTCGACGCGGTCCTTTTCACCCTCCTTTTTGAATTTGTAATTAAAAGATGAAAAAGTCCTTCCCGGTTGGAAAGGACCTATTTCTTATTTAAAAAGGAGAGACAAAATAAGCAGTCACCATCAGTACGGACACTTCCATAATGAACATTACAAATATGAAAGCCCTCTTGATAAAGTCTAGCTAAATTGTCATATCCCTCTCCGATATCAACTAGTCTAGCTTCTGGTAAAACCTTATCGTTTTTTTCCTCTTTTTTCTTTGAAATGGATTGATCAAGTCGGCGCCGTAAAAGGTCGTTCTCCATTTTAAGATTGTGATTCTCTTCAAGTAATTGCCCAAGATGTTCTTTCAATTCTCCTAGCTGTTTGTACAGATTTCCAATTTGAGTCTCCATACTACTAACAGATTCAAAAATATCTTTTTTGTCCACGCATTCCACCTCGTCATTCTGTGGCTTGAATCGAAATCGCTCCTTCTTTCAGTAGTTCCTCCCACGTATATTCGACAACTCGTTCACGGCCAATTAATTCTAACTGAAGCACTCGTTCTAAAATATTAAGTCCAACGACCTTCCCAGCACCACTTGTCGTTTCAATCACATCACCAAGGTCTGGAAGTTGTTCTTTTGCACTTTCGTACTCATCATTCTCATATTTTAGACAGCACATTAATCGACCACATAAACCTGATATTTTAGTAGGGTTTAATGAAAGGTTTTGATCTTTTGCCATCTTAATGGAAACCGGCTCAAAATCACCTAAGAAGGTTGAGCAACAAAGCATTCTTCCACATGGACCAATTCCACCAAGCATTTTAGCTTCATCACGTACCCCAATTTGTCTTAATTCAATTCTCGTACGGAAGATTGCCGCTAAATCCTTTACTAATTCGCGGAAATCAACGCGTCCATCCGCTGTAAAATAGAAGATTACTTTATTTCTATCAAACGTATATTCTACATCAACAAGCTTCATATCAAGGCTATGTTCCGCTACTTTTTCCTGGCATACATTATACGCCTCAATAGCCGCTGCTTTATTTTCTTCTACAATTAATTTATCTTTTGAATCCGCGATGCGGATGACCTTTTTCAATGGAAGTACGATGTCATGTTCATCGACTTGCTTTTTATTTATAACAACCTTGCCAAATTCAATTCCTCTAACCGTTTCGACAATAACAAATTCGCCATCAGGAATTGTAAAACCATTTGGGTCAAAGTAATAGATTTTACCCGCTTTTTTAAAGCGTACACCAACTACATCATACAAGCTTATATCCCTCCTGTAACTTTATTACCAATTGCTCCATTAATAAATGTGGGTTCATGTTGGTGTATAGACGACGTTTCGCCTCTAATACCGCTGCTATTTGATCACTCACACGTCGTGTTGACGTCTTAAGTGCATGTTGTTTAAAGCTCGTAATCTGGTCATGAAAAATAAGCTTTTCTTCATCACCAAGCTGTATATATAATAAATCCTTAAAAATAAGCAATAATATATCTAAACCAAAGCTAAGCTGCTCTTTCTCTTTAAAATGAGGCAACCATTGATCCTGCAGAAAAAAGAAAGCATGAGTTGGCCTTGTATGGATTACTTCATATAATTGTAACACTATTGAACGGGACTGTCCAAACCATGCGTCTTCACTTAATTCACGCGCTTCTTCTAAATTATTGGTTGTATGAGCAACAAGTGAAGCTATAGTAGGAGATATTCCTTCATCAATCAGCCGCTCAGAAATGACCTTTGGAGCGAGTGGCTGAAACGATAAAACCTGACATCTGGATAAAATCGTATTTAAAATCCGATGGATTTGTTCAGTTAACAAAATCGCTACTGTTTGACTTGTCGGCTCCTCTAGGAATTTCAACAAACTATTTGCAGCATTCGTTGTCATTTTATCAGCATGATTAATCACATACACTTTACGATTTGACTCCACACCTGTTTTTGAGAATTCTTCCTGCAAGGCTTGAATCTGCCATTTTTTAATCGATTGACCATCCGGCTCGATAATATGAACATCAGGATGGTTACCCGATGAAATCCTGCGGCAATTTGTGCAGTCATTACACGGTTTATACCCATTTGATTGCTGGCAGAAAAGACTTTTTGCTAAAAGAAAGCCTACATCCTTTTTACCTGTCCCTCGACTTCCTTCAAATAAGTAAGCATGGGCCACTCTGTTCTTCCTGAGACTATTTTCAACCACTTTTAGTACAAGTGGTTGATATTCCTGCAGTTGTTCCCATGTTTTTTCCACTCTATATCACTCTTTCAAATCACGTATATAAATTGATTAATAACCCTTTTATTAATCCAACTTTTCCAAGAATATCGATTGACCCTTTTTCTTGATCAACCATTTGTTCTGTTAAATCCAATAGTTCCTTGTCAATTGTCTCAACAAGCTTGTGTGTTCTCCCTTGTCCATTAAAATTCCAGCTATGGGAGTCTTTAATATCCATCCCATACTCTACAGCCTCGTGAATAAAGCGTTTTACAAGGGATTTATAGGAAGCCAAATCCTGAAAAGTTTGAGAGCGAGAGAGTCGTTCTCCCGCCATGTCAATTTGAGAAAGAAGTTTCGTCAATTGTTCCATTTGAAGCTTATTTCCTTCTTGATGAACAATTTTGCTGAAAGTAAGATTTCCTGAAACCTTATTGGATGTGTTTGGCTGATTTTTATCTATATTGACACGAAAATCCTGGTTTATTTTCATAAGACGTTAAAACACCTCACAATCAAATACGCCTTGGCGTATTTGTGCCCGATTTTTAGGCCCACAGGAAGTGGGTCATAAAGACGTTGCCACAGGATGTGGCGTTTTTAGTCTTTGATCTTACTGCTCGAAAAACTTCCTTTAAAAAAATCGTGGCATCCGCCGGAGGCTTTAACTTTATTTATTGGGTTTAACCCCAAATGAATAAAGTTAAAATTGATGGAACTCATCAATTGGCAATACAAACACAGTAGCTCCACCCACTTCAACCTTCACTGGAAATGGGACAAAAGAATCTGCATTTCCACCCATTGGTGAAACAGGGGCAATCATCTGCTCCCGATGCTTGCAATTATCCTTGATAATGTCTAATAATTTATTCACGCGGATGTCCTCTGTTCCAACAAGGAATGTAGTGTTACCTGATTTTAGAAATCCACCTGTTGTAGCAAGCTTCGTTGCTCTAAAATTATGTTCAACTAATGCCTGTGACAAACGGTTGCTATCCTTATCCTGCACAACTGCAACAACTAGCTTCATCGTTTTGCCTCCCTTTATTTTATCACTTTTACGTGTTCCTTCATATTACGAAATTTGGTAACTAAATGTGCGAATGTCCATGTTTGTCTTTATTCTATAACAAGTATAGCCAGAACGAAAAGAAAAACCTCAAAAATCATCTGACTTTTGAGGAAATTCATACAGTTAACCTTTATTTACGTGTTTTTCAATCATTTCAAGTGCTTCCTTCGCGACTACATCGAGTGCGTTCTCCGCATTAATGGTGTGAAATCTGTCCTTAAAACGATCTGCAACCTTTACATATCCTTCATACACCTTTTGATGAAATGAAAGCTTCTCAAGATCTAATCGATTTACTTCTCTGTCATCATTCTTTTTTATTCTTGTGATACCTTTTTCAGGCTGTATATCAAAGAAAAGCGTTAACGATGGCATAAGTCCATTAATCGCAAATTCATTAATCGATAGAACCTCATCAATTCCTAATTCACGTGCATAGCCTTGATATGCTAGTGAACTATCAATAAATCGGTCGCACAAAACGATTTTCCCTTCGTTCAACGCCGGAATAACTTTCTCGACTAAATGCTGGCGGCGAGAAGCTGCATATAAAAGCGCCTCCGTGCGTCCATCCATTTTTATATTGTTCTTATCTAAAATGACAGAACGTATTTGTTCAGCAATATCGATTCCACCAGGTTCTCTTGTAGAGACGACATCATACCCTTTTTTTGAAAGTTCTTCCTGAAGGATTCCTAAAACGGTTGTTTTCCCCGCACCTTCAGGACCTTCCAATGTTATAAAATAACCTGTCACTTTTCGTTCAAGCCCCTTACTTATTTAATATCTTAATATATTTTCCTTTCATATCTCCACCTTGGAAGTGTGCACCCGTCTCTATATAGGTAGTAAGGATTTCAATGTGCCGTTCAGTTACACATTCTCCTTCCATTAGAACCGGGATTCCTGGGGGATAAGGAATAATCATTTCTCCGGAAATGTTTCCGATTGCGTCTTTAAAGGAAACAACCTTTTTATTGTACCCTTTTATTTCATTATAGCAAAGTGCTAGCGTAGAAACGGTCTTTCCTTCATCATGTAAATCAATAAATCTCCGTTTCATCGGTGTATATTCTTTAATAGCACGCTTTATTTTTATAAAAATTTCATCAGCGTCAAAACGATGTGATAATGGTAATACAAAAAGAACATTATTTGGGTCTGCCATTTCTGTAAAGAGACCTTCTTTTTCAAAACAACTTTGCAACTCATATCCATTCAACTCACACTGTGATTGAATGGTAAGTTTTAATACATCTGTTTGTACATCTTGATTTTTTGAAGTCACAACTTTTATTTGCGGTATTGCCTCAAGTTTTTGAGAAAATGCAACAATCTTTTCAATGATTTGGTTTGTCCCCTTCTCCTTCACAGTAGCAAGATAATGCCTAGCAAGATCAAGTGAAGCCATAATTGGATAGGATGGACTACTCGATTGTAACATTTGAAGATAATACTCAACCTCTTCATGTTTAATGAGCTGACTATTTATATGTAAAAAGGAGCCCATCGTCATTGCCGGGAGAGTTTTATGTGCAGAATGCACCACAATATCAGCACCTAATGCAACAGCAGACGAAGGAAAACCTTCAAGCAAAAAATGGGCTCCATGAGCCTCATCGATTAAAACTACCGCACCTTTCTCATGTGCATACGTAATAATTTGGGCTAATTCCTTTTGATTCGCCATTCCAAAATAGTTGGGGTTCGTTAAAATTACGGCTTTTATTTGTGGGTATGTATCAAATGCCTCTTTTACCGTGTTAAAGGAAACATAGGAGGCAACTTGTACTTCATCATCATATGTAGGATGAATAAAAACAGGTCGTGCACCCGCCATTTTTAATCCATTTAATATGGATTTATGAGAATTTCGTTGCACAAGGACTGTATCGTTTTCAGAACATACCGACAGAATCATTGCTAAATTACCCACCGTTGAGCCATTTACTAAAAAGTAGCTTTTTCCGACTCCATATAGATCTGCCACTAATTTCTCCGCTTCTAAGATGGCACCTTCAGGATGATGCAGATCATCAAGCCCGATTAACTCCGTCGCATCAATTTCTAAGACTTTATGAAAATAGGGATACCCCTTACTTGAAAACACTTGTCCATATTTATGTCCTGGTACATGCATCGATTGAGGTCTCATCTGTGAATGATGATCGAGTGCATCAAACAATGGAGTTCTTTGTTGATTCATAGTTATATATACCTTTCTAATGTATTTAAACCTATTATAAAGCAAAAAAAGGGACCTATTCCACTAGGTCCAACTTCAACTTGGAATTGCACCTAACGCAAAGCAATACCAAGTAGTTTAAAACTATGAATATATCTCTGGGGTTGAAACTTTCTTAAGCCGATCTAAATAATATTGATACTTAGGATCATTTGTTTCCGTACGAATGATGTCTTGCTCGCAATCCAAACAAATGAATCTGGTATAAAGGTGTATGCCTCTTTTTTTCTCTTGCTCACATATAATACACGTTTCCCCATATTGATTTCTATTTGTGAGTGAACTCACTGCCTCCACCTCCATACACATATTTTGCCCGGATTTCTAAAATGTATACACAATTATAAAAATAACGAACAGTTGTAATTTAATTTATTTAGCAGTCTATGAAACTCAGGGGCTAGTTTGTGTATGTCTTAGATTAAAAAGTTGGTAACTGATGCTGTGTTTTGTGGTAAGTGGATTAATGTGTTATCGGTTTTTATGAGGTGAAAATGCCAAACTTGCAAACAGCGTAACGTATCTGTTATTAAAAATGACAATCTAAAAAAGCTTGTATATTGGCTTCCGTTACCTATTCTTTCATCTAAACCATGAATCAGTAACGAATCAGCACACTTCGTTATCACATTCGTCTTTATATTCCTCAAAGTGTATCGATTCCACACTTTACGTTACTCTTTCCCATATATCAATTATCAAACTGGCACGTTTTACAATCCATCATGTCCCAACAATTGCACCCAAAAAACAATATAAAAAAAGACCAACCATATTGGCTGATCTTTTGTGTGCCTAGCGACGTCCTACTCTCACAGGGACAAAGTCCCAACTACCATCGGCGCTGAAGAGCTTAACTTCCGTGTTCGGTATGGGAACGGGTGTGACCTCTTCGCTATCGCCACTAGACTATATGAAGGATTCATTCCTTCAAAACTAGATAACGCTCCTACATTCATCATTTTGGTTAAGTCCTCGATCGATTAGTATCAGTCAGCTGCACATGTCACCATGCTTCCACCTCTGACCTATCAACCTCGT
>NZ_QUQV01000059.1 GCF_003400205.1 Bacillus sp. HNG
CCGTAAGGAGCCAGCCGCCTAAGGTGGGACAGATGATTGGGGTGAAGTCGTAACAAGGTAGCCGTATCGGAAGGTGCGGCTGGATCACCTCCTTTCTAAGGAAACTGAAGTTCTACGAACTTCATAATAAGACGCTTTGTATTATGTTTAGTTTTGAGAGAACTGATTGTTCTCGAAACGAATATTTGAATGGGCCTATAGCTCAGCTGGTTAGAGCGCACGCCTGATAAGCGTGAGGTCGATGGTTCGAGTCCATTTAGGCCCACCATTCAATTAAATATTTTACGGGGCCTTAGCTCAGCTGGGAGAGCGCCTGCTTTGCACGCAGGAGGTCAGCGGTTCGATCCCGCTAGGCTCCACCAAACTTTACTGACAAAATCATCATTGATTGAAATCAGTTTTTTCGTTCCTTGAAAACTAGATAACGTAACAAAACATTCATTGAAGTAAAGTTCTTTAAAACTTAAAGGTGAATGAGAAGCAAGAAGGTCGAGGAACCGATTGAGGAATCACCGGAGCGTACTTTAACGTACGTGAGGATGATGACGAATGAGGTGACAAAGAGATTCGAAGCTTATCAAAGCCGAATAGGTTAAGTTATGAAGGGCGC
>NZ_QUQV01000021.1 GCF_003400205.1 Bacillus sp. HNG
GATTCGCTCGACTTGCATGTATTAGGCACGCCGCCAGCGTTCATCCTGAGCCAGGATCAAACTCTCCAATAAGAGTATTGATTGCTCAATAAGTTTGTTACTTAGAATTAACGTTGACGCTTGTATTATGTTTAGTTTTCAAAGAACTTCATTATCGCTCTCAAGCGACTTTATTAATATATCATATTATCATTAATAAAGTCAATTACTTTTTTAAAATAATAATTCTTGCGGACACAACTTTAAAAGTATAAACGGAAATAAACTTATTATCAAGTATTTAAGTAATAAAATATTATTTAACTTTACTTCTTACAAAAAAATAAAACCTCCACATTTGGAGGTAATTAAATGATCTCTTCTATGAAGATTTCTCGGTATTTTTTTAAATCTAAAAACTCACTTTCGCTAATCTTTAGTAAAGGCCTTGTTGGTTGAGATTTATCAATAAATACAATCTCTCCTGATTGACCATTCGAGAGCTTTATTTTTGTTCCAATTGAAATGTTTCCAACTCCGTTTGTTAACGCCTCAACAACTTCCATGTCAAACTTCCCAAACGATTCCCTTCTGATTTCCTCGAGGGCTTTGAAAGGGGATTGGCGGTTGCTGTAGGGTCTTTCTAGGGTTATTGCCGAGTACACATCAGCTACTGCTACTATTTTACTGAATGGATGTAGTCTTTCCCCGTTTACCCCTAGCACATAGCCGGTTCCATCTATCCGTTCGTGATGCTGGAATACTGCTAATTTTACGCTATCTTTTACAAGTGGTATCTTTTCAATCATGCGATAGCTGTATAAAGGATGCTTTTTTACTTCATTATATTCAGCTAATGTTAATGATGAATTCTTTAAAAGAATTTTAGGATCTATTTTTGACATTCCACAATCACTGAGTAGTCCCGCTATCGCTAGATGGTTGCAATCAGCATCGCTATATTTTAGTTTTTTCCCTAAATACCCTGAAAGCAAGCCTAGCATGACGGAGTGATGGTAGATATAGTCTTCCCGATTTGTATATCTATGTAAGGAGAAAAGTTCTTTAGGTTGTTCCTGTATTCTTTTAAATAATGGGAGAATAATTTGGCGAACTTTTGAAATCTCGACAAGTGCACCAGCCTGCCAACTTTGGAATATTTGCTTGTATTCCTTTACCGATTTGAGATAACCCTCCACAATTGAACTTTCTTTTTCCGTAACATCGATTTCTACTATTTGGTCAGTTGGGGTAAAAGGCTCTCCATTGATTAAAAAGGATTCAACCTGCACATCTTTTACTAAAAATGCCTCAAGCACATGGATATGTTCGGAAGCTAAAACAGTTTTTTTGGGAATGATTGGTTTATTTGTTAAAGAAAAAATGTCATTTGACAGAATACATCCCTCTTGTAGTTGGCTTATTCTTACACGCATATTATTCCGCCCTCGTCTCTCATTCGAATACTAGAATCATTTTACCAAAAAAAGAGAAATACTGCACTGCAGCATTTCCCTTTTTAGACAATTTATTCAATTTCGTCTTCGGTTTCTGATTGTTGTACTTCAGTTACTGTTTCTTCTGCAGTTCCCTCAGTTTCAACATCGTGCTCTTCTTCTTCCTCTTCCTTTTCAACGACAGCAACTGTTGCTACATGTCCATTTTCATCTAAACGGATGAGCTTAACCCCTTGAGTTGTACGGCCAATTTGCGAGATATCGCTGATTGCCATTCTAATTAGTACACCATCAGCAGTAATAAGCATGAGGTCACTTTCCTCTGTTACAGCCTTAACAGCAATAACCTTTCCATTCTTTTCGGTGATATTAACTGTTTTTAGTCCCTTACCACCACGGCTTTGGATCCGGTATTCACTTGCTGGGGTACGTTTTCCATAGCCAAGTTCAGTGACAATGAGGACATCTAGATTGTCTTCTAATATTTCCATTCCTACTACTTCGTCACCTTCGGATAGGTTAATTCCTTTAACCCCCGCAGCAGTACGACCCATGGATCTTACATCAGATTCTGGGAAGCGAATGAGCATACCATCTTTCGTTCCAATGATAATATCCTTTGAGCCATCTGTAAGACGTACAGATATAAGTTCGTCACCTTCATGAAGTCCAACCGCGATTAAACCACCTTTACGAATATTGGCAAAGGATGAAAGTGGAGTACGTTTTGAAATGCCTTTTCTCGTTGTAAAGAATAAGAACCAATCATCGACAAGCTCAGATACTGGAATAATTGCATTGATCCATTCTTCTTTATCAATTTCGAGTAGGTTAATGATTGGAATTCCTTTTGCTGTTCTACTAAATTCAGGAATTTCATACCCTTTAAGACGGTAGACTTTTCCTTTATTTGTGAAGAATAGGATAGTATCATGGGTGGATGTTGATAAAAGCTGTTCAACAAAGTCATCTTCATTTGTACCCATTCCTTGGATTCCTCGACCGCCTCGTTTTTGGCTACGGTATGTTGATACTGGAAGACGTTTAATATACCCTTTGTTTGTGAGAGTTAAAATGATATTCTCTCTTGGGATTAAGTCTTCGTCTTCAATCATTTCATATCCGCCTGCTAGAATTTCAGTGCGTCTTGTATCGTTAAAACGTTCTTTAATTTCTAGAAGCTCTTCACGAATGATTTCGAGTACTTTTTCTTCGTCTGCTAGAATTGCTTTTAATTCTGCAATTAATGCGACAAGCTCTTGGTATTCCGCTTCAATCTTATCGCGTTCTAAACCTGTTAAACGCTGCAAGCGCATGTCTAAAATCGCTTGTGCTTGTTTTTCAGATAGATTAAATCTTGTCATTAAGCCTTCGCGAGCAATATCTGTAGTTTGAGATCCACGAATTAACGTAATAATTTCATCAATATGATCTAACGCAATACGTAATCCTTCTAAGATATGTGCTCTTGCTTCAGCTTTTCGAAGTTCAAATGCTGTTCTACGTTTAATGACTACTACCTGATGGTCTAAGTAATATTGTAAGCATTGCTTTAAGTTTAGAACCCGTGGATGACCATTCACAAGGGCAAGCATATTGATACCAAACGTTGTTTGCAATGCAGTATGTTTATATAAATTATTTAAAAGAACATTTGCATTGGCGTCTCTTCTTACTTCCATCACGATTCTCATACCGTTACGGTCTGATTCATCACGAAGATCCGTTATACCATCAATTTTTTTATCACGAACTAATTCTGCAATTTTTTCAATTAATTTCGCTTTGTTTACTTGGTATGGAAGTTCAGTTACGAGAATAACTTCCTTCCCATTTTTCATCTGTTCAATTTCAACTTTTGCGCGTAGGGTAATCGAGCCTTTTCCAGTTTCATAGGCTTTTCTTATCCCGCTTCTACCAAGAATATGACCAGAAGTTGGGAAGTCTGGACCAGGTATAATATCCATCAACTCAGCAATTGTTATCTCAGGATCTTTACTAACTGCCAAGACTCCATCAATAACTTCACCTAATTGATGTGGTGGGACATTCGTCGCCATACCTACGGCAATACCCGCTGCTCCATTTACTAGAAGGTTAGGGAATCGGGCAGGTAGAACGGCTGGTTCTCTTTCAGAACCATCGTAGTTGTCCTGGTAGTCAATGGTGTCCTTGTTGATATCACGCAAAAGCTCCATTGAAATTTTAGACATACGTGCTTCCGTATAACGCATCGCTGCGGCTGCGTCACCATCGACAGAACCGAAGTTACCATGGCCGTCAATTAGCATATAGCGGTAGTTAAAGTCCTGGGCCATACGAACCATCGTATCGTAAACCGCAGAGTCCCCGTGTGGGTGATATTTACCAATTACTTCACCAACGATACGAGCTGACTTTTTATAAGCTTTATCAGATGTCATACCTAAGTCGTTCATCGCATATAAAATCCGGCGGTGTACAGGCTTTAGGCCATCACGAACATCCGGTAGGGCACGTGACACAATAACACTCATCGCGTAGTCTAAAAATGATGTTTTCATCTCTTGGCTTATATTAATCTCATGAATATGCGAATTTTGATTTTCAGACATAAAAAGAAACCTCCCTTATCAGGGGTATAAAATAAATCGGATTCTTATTTTAACCCATTCCATATATGTAACCAAAACACAGGATAGTTACGAAAAGCACAAGGTGCGAAGCTTTCGGTGAGATAAGACAAGCACCGACAAAAGGTGTATTTTACCTTCTGAAGTGATTGGCTTATGATCAGAGAGCAGATGGCACCTGAAGCTAGACATCAGAACTATCCTGCATAAAATCATTAAACGTCTAAGTTTTTCACGTATTGTGCATTTTCTTCAATGAAATTACGTCTTGGCTCAACCTTGTCACCCATAAGCATTTCAAAGGTTTCATCCGCTTCAATTGCATCCTGAAGGGTAACCTGTAGCATCGTACGGTTGTTTGGGTCCATGGTCGTTTCCCAAAGTTGCTCAGGATTCATTTCTCCAAGACCCTTGTAGCGCTGAATACCTGGCTTTGGATTGCTTGGCATTTCTGCTAAATATTTTTCAAGTTCTCGGTCATCATACGCATATTCAACACGTTTACCTTGTTGGATTTTGTATAATGGCGGTTGTGCAATATAGACAAATCCATGTTCAATAATCTGACGCATAAAGCGATAGAAGAATGTCAATAATAAAGTCCGAATATGCGCACCATCAACATCGGCATCAGTCATAATGACAACCTTATGATAACGTGCTTTTGAAATATCAAAGTCTTCTCCAATACCTGTACCTAGTGCTGTGATCATAGAACGCACTTCATTATTTGATAAAATGCGGTCGAGTCTTGCCTTTTCGACGTTAAGAATTTTTCCTCGAAGTGGCAGAATTGCCTGGAAGTGACGGTCACGACCCTGCTTTGCTGATCCACCCGCTGAATCACCCTCAACGATGTAAAGCTCACTAATGGAAGGATCCTTCGATGAGCAATCAGCCAGTTTTCCAGGTAGGCTTGAAACCTCTAATGCACTTTTTCTTCTTGTTAATTCACGTGCCTTTTTCGCAGCCATACGAGCTCTTGCTGCCATCGTTCCTTTATCGACAATTTTTCGAGCGACTGATGGATTTTCTAATAAAAAGGCTTCAAACTTCTCAGAAAACACAGATTCAGTAATCGTTCTTGCTTCACTGTTTCCAAGCTTTGTTTTAGTTTGTCCTTCGAATTGTGGGTCTGGATGCTTAACAGAAATAATCGCAGTTAGTCCTTCACGAACATCGTCACCCGTTAAATTCGTATCATTTTCTTTAAAAATATTATTTTTGCGCGCATAATCATTGATAATTCGAGTTAACGCTGTTTTAAACCCTGATTCATGAGTTCCACCTTCATAAGTGTGGATGTTGTTTGCGAATGAATAGATATTACTTGTATAGCTATCGTTATATTGAAGGGCAATCTCTATTGCGATTCCTTCCTTTTCACCTTCAACAAACACTGGCTCTTCATGAATTACTTCTTTTGTACGATTAAGGTGTTCAACGTACGATTTGATTCCACCTTCATAATGGTATTCCCTACGCTTGTTTTCTTCACGTTTATCTTCAATTGTGATTTTAACGCCTCTTGTTAAGAAGGCAAGTTCACGAAGACGGGTTGCTAGTGTATCAAAGTCATACTCTAGTGTTTCTGTGAAGATTTCACCATCTGGTTTAAAATGCGTTGTTGTACCTGTATGATCTGTTTCGCCGATTACCTTTAATTCAGAAACGACATGACCACGTTCAAAAGCAATATAATGGATTTTACCATCTCGGTGTACATATACCTCTAGATTAGTCGACAGGGCGTTAACAACAGACGCACCAACTCCGTGTAAACCACCAGAAACCTTGTAACCGCCACCGTCAAATTTTCCTCCGGCATGAAGGACAGTCATAATGACTTCGACAGCTGGACGACCCATTTTTTCTTGAATTCCGACTGGTATACCACGTCCATTGTCTTTTACGGTAATGCTATTATCTTCTTCGATGATGACATTAATCTCATCGCAATAACCTGCTAATGCCTCGTCAATACTATTATCGACAATTTCCCATACTAAATGGTGCAATCCTTTTCCAGATGTTGAACCAATATACATACCTGGGCGTTTTCTTACCGCTTCTAAACCTTCTAAAACCTGAATTTGACTCTCATCATATTCTTGTTGTTGCAATTCTTTTTCTTCCATTGCCACCAATATCACCTACACTTTATTTTAACGAAAAAAAGTCGAGTTTCGAGTCACTCTTTATCCTTATATCTCTTCTAAAATGGTTTCAAAATCAGATACTTGCTGTGAACGTTTTTTCAATGTACTAGAGGACAAAGGTGAAAAATATACGTTATCTACCGTTACCACGACTGATTTTGTATTCCCATTAGACAATTCTACCACTCTGTCTTTTTGTACATCTAAAAATTCATTAACGATAGAGGAGGATTTTAAAAGCTGTCGATCTAATATCGTAATGACATCTGATGAACGAACCATAACATTATCTCCCAAATGTATGAACAAACCTCATCACCTCATTTTAGCTTTGTTATAACTCCTGCAGACACAGCATAAGTAGCTGCTTGCTTCAGTGTATCATGAGTGATTCCCTCTACGCTTGTTGTTGTGACAAAGGTTTGCACTTTGCCTTGAATTGTATTTAATAAATGGGACTGTCTAAAATCATCCAACTCCGAAAGGACATCGTCTAGTAGTAGAATTGGATATTCCCCAATTTCTGCTTGAATTAATTCTATCTCTGCTAACTTTAATGATAGGGCTGTTGTACGTTGCTGTCCTTGGGATCCAAAGGTTTGAACATCCTTTCCATTCACAAAAAATGCAAGGTCATCCCGATGTGGCCCCGCTAATGTAACGCCTCTTTCAATTTCCCTCTCTCTTATTTTAGCAAATTTTTCGTCGTATACATCTACCATTTTCGACAAATCAGCGGTTTCTAATACCTCAATAGACGGTTTATATTCAATTTGAAGCGTTTCGAGCCCTCTACTGATTCCATGATGGATGGGTTCAGCCCATTTCTGTAATAATACGAGAAATTCAAATCGTTTTTTGACAATTTTTGCTGCTGCTTGAATTAATTGTGAGGTTAATACATCAAGCATTGTTTGATCGTGTTGCTTTTTAGTCTGAAGCTGTTTTAAATAGTGGTTTCGCTGGTGGAGAATTTTTTGATACTGGCTTAGGTCGTGTAAATAAACAGGCGACACTTGACCAATTTCCATATCAATAAATCGTCTTCTCACCTGTGGACTTCCCTTAACAAGATTTAAATCTTCAGGGGCAAACATGACCACATTCATATTTCCAACATATTGGCTCAGCTTTTGCTGCTCCAAATGATTACTTTTTGCTTTCTTACCCTTTTTAGAAATAACAAGCTGCAAGGATAGGGGACCGTTCCTTTTTTGAACCCTACCTTCTATTTTAGCATATTCTTCATCCCAGCGAATCAATTCTTTATCATTTGAGGTACGATGTGATTTCGCCATCGCTAAAACATAGATGGATTCCATCACATTTGTTTTGCCCTGTGCATTTTCACCTAGAATGACATTGACTTTATTTTCGAATTCGATGGACAATTTTTCATAGTTACGATAATTCGTTAGTTCTATTTCTTCAATGAACAATGGATTCACCCTTTGCGCTAAGCGCCAGGGAAATCTCCCGGGCTAAGCTTTTGATATGACAAATGTTCCAAAGCCAGGGATGTCAACCACATCCTTATCAACTAGCTTTTTTCCGCGGCGATTCTCTAGCTCTTCATTCACGTAGACTTCATGTTCACTAAGAAACCACTTTGCCATACCACCCGATTGGATGACTTCCGCAAGCTTTAAAAACTGTCCTAATGTGATAAAGTCTGTCGAAATTTCTATTTCTTTTGCCATTTTTTCGCCTTCTTTCTTTTATTTTACTAAAGAAACCACAACTAGAAAAGAAAACTACTAGGTTTTTACGGCCTAGTAGTTCCTTTTTAGGCCCACACGAGGTGGGTCACAAAGACGTTTGCCACAGGACGTGGCATTCTTAGTCTTTAATCAATTTAATAAGTACGCACTGGGAGAATTAAGTGAAAGACTGTATCGTCATCAAGTGCTTTTATATAGAACGGTCTCATTGCACCGGTAAAGCTAATTCGAATTTCAGAGCTTTCTATTGCTTTTAATGCATCCATCATATATTTTGCACTAAAAGAAATCTTTAATTCTTCACCGTCAATTGATTTAGTTTGTATTTCCTCATTTACCTTTCCAATTTCAGGGGATGTGGACGAAATTTCGACAACTCCTTCAGGTAAAGTCGTAAATTTTACAACATTGTTATTTGCTTCTCTTGCAAGCAGAGAAGCTCGATCGATTGATTGTAAAAATTCCTTTGTTGCTAAAACGATCTCCGTTTTACTTTCAGTAGGAATCAATCTAGATGTATCTGGATAGCTGCCATCTAATAAACGAGAGAAGAATAACAAATGCTTTGTTTTAAATAGTATTTGGTTTTCAGTTATGACGATATCCACCAAATCAGTTGTATCATCTAAGATTTTACTTAATTCGTTTAAGCTCTTTCCTGGGATCACAGCACTATAAGATCCATCATTCTCTGTTTCAATCGTTGCCGTTCTCATTGCAAGTCGGTGGCTATCTGTTGCGATACATTGTAGTGTATTGTTTTCAACCTTCCAGTTTACACCGGTTAAAATAGGTCGCGTTTCAGATGTTGATACAGCAAAAACTGTTTGACGAATCATATTTTTTAGTAGATCTGCTGGAATGCTAAATCCATGATTACCTTCAATTTGTGGTAAATGTGGATATTCATCAGCATCTAGACCATTTAAATTAAATTCAGCTTTACCTGAACGGATAATCGTAAGTAGGTTGGAATGAACTTCTATTTCAACAGTATCCTTAGGAAGCTTTTTAACAATTTCACTAAAGAAACGAGCTTGTAAAACAATGCTTCCTGTCTCTTTAACTTCAACAATTTCATCTCCAGCTTCTTCAGTAGGTATAAAGGATTCGATTGAAACATCAGAATCGCTTCCTGTTAGAGTTACGCCTTCAGTTGTTGTGACAATTTTTATCCCCGTTAAAATTGGAATAGTTGTTCTTGAAGATACAGCTTTCATTACATCTTGAACACTTCGAACAAGATAGTCTCTTTGAATGATAAATTTCATCAAAAATCCTCCTAAGATGGTTCTATTTTTGATTTCATGCGAATACATTTGTAAGTTATATATTTATATATTTTTTAAAAGAAAAAATCGTAGAAGTACTAGTAGGTCCTGTTGATATGTGGATAACTAGAATAAAGCAAATCAAAACAGCCTATCCACATGTGGACAGACTGTGCGCAACAACAAAGAAGTTATTCACAGTATTCACTGTACAAGTACTTGTCCAAAATAAAAGATAATTTCCTTAGCCCTTTAATTGGGTGATGATTTCATTTATTTGTTTTTGTAATTGTGTGTCTGTTTTCAATAGGTTTGTGATTTTCTCATGGGCGTGAATAACCGTTGTATGGTCACGTCCTCCAAATTCCTCTCCAATTTTAGGGAGTGAGTTATCTGTCATTTCCCTTGATAGATACATCGCAATTTGGCGAGGGAAGGCAATTGATTTTGTACGTTTTTTTGCTTTAAAATCCTCAAGCTTTATATTATAGTGCTGTCCAACGACCTTTTGAATTTCAAAAATGGTGATCACTTTTGGTCTTGAACTTGGAATGATATCTTTTAAAGCTTCTGCAGCAAGATCCGCATTTATGTCTTTATTAATTAAAGAAGAGTAGGCAACGATGCGAATAAGCGCACCCTCAAGCTCACGAATATTCGTGTTGATTTGGTTCGCAATATAAAGCATAACTTCATTTGGAATGTCGAGTCCCTCTGCCTTTGCCTTTTTGCGTAAAATGGCAATCCTCGTTTCAAGATCTGGAGGGGTAATATCGGTAATTAATCCCCATTCGAAACGGGAGCGAAGCCTATCCTCTAATGTTGGAATCTCCTTCGGTGGTCTGTCACTCGAAATGACGATTTGCTTACTTTCTTCATGCAAGGTATTAAATGTATGGAAAAATTCTTCCTGGGTAGATTCTTTTCCGGCCAGAAATTGAATATCATCTATAAGTAAGATGTCGACATTTCGGTATTTATTTCGAAATTCAACAGCTTTGTTATCCCGAATGGAGTTAATGAATTCATTTGTAAATTTTTCTGATGAGAGATAGACCACTTTCGCATTTGGATTATGCTCCTGGACATAATGACCAATTGAATGCATCAAATGGGTTTTACCTAATCCAACTCCACCATATAGAAAGAGTGGGTTATAGGCTTTTGCTGGTGCTTCTGCAACGGCTAAGGATGCAGCATGTGCGAAGCGATTACCAGATCCAATTACAAATGTGTCGAATGTATATTTTTGATTTAGCATGTTTTGAGAGTGTTCAGCTGGTTCATCTTGTTTCGTAGCTTTTTTCTCAGGTGTTTTCAATTCGAATTCTTCATCTAGTTGATTTTGAGGAATAATAAATTTGATTCCGAGTTCTGCACCGGTTAAATCGTAAATTGTTTCAGCGATTAGATGCAGATATCTAGATTCTAGCCAATCTCTAGCAAACTCATTAGGAGCTGTAATAATAAGTGTATCTTTTTGTAGGGCATGGGCCTTTGTTGATTTCAGCCATGTTTCAAAGCTAGGTTTGCTTAACTTTTTCTCGATCTCCTGGAGTGCTTTTGCCCATAAATCTGCAATATTCTCCAACAATATCCCTCCTTTTTTTCTAAATATGTTTTAAAAATGTATAAAAATAAGTCTTTATGCAAATTTTTATTTGTGAATGAATAGGTATTTATAAATATGCATATTAGTAAAATGTGAATAACTATATAATATAGTAGGAAAACATCTTTTCGACATAATCCACTGGTTGTGGACAAGTCTCTATTCACAATGTTGAAAAATCTATCCACACGATATCCACAATCTGTGGATAAATAAAAATTGTTGATAACTTATTACGAGTGAAAACAAAACTATAATATCAGATAATAACTAGATAATCAATGGTTTTTGAAAACTTATCCACATAATCTATACCTTGTGGAAAATAATTATCCACAACACAAGATGATGTGTAAAACTTGTCGATAATTGTTGTGGATTAAAAAAACTGTCGAAAAAAGTTGTCCACAACCAAGAAAAGCGGAAGCGACTCGCCCAGAAACGAGAAAATTGGAAGCTCCGACAAAGAGGCGCTTTTAGCCTCTGTCAGAGGAGCTGAAATTTCTCGAGTTTCTAGTCGCTGGAGCTGGAAAAAAGGAAAGTGGAAGTGACTGGCATAGAATTGAAAAACTGAAGCTCCGGCAAAGAGGTATATTTCACTTCAGCGAGAGGAATTGAAAATTCTCTGGTTTCTAGTCATTAGATCTAGACAGATAAGTTGAAATGCTTCGCTTAAAAGTGAGAAAACCGACCAACTTAAGATGCCTTGTCCTGTGGCTAAGTCGGTACTAGCACCTCCTGTGTGGGGGAAATCTGACAAAGAGGCGCTTTTAGCCTCTGCCGGAGGAGCTGAAGTTATTCGAATTTCTAGGCGTTGAAGCTGGACAACCAAGAAAAGCAGAAGAGGGAATTTAAGGTTTGAGTAAATTTAAGGGAACTGTTACCGATCTCAATGCCTTTTTTCTATGAAGGAATTTTTTTATCCAAAATATAGTACTTCAAATAAGGTTGACATCTTTTATTGATTTTCACTATAATTAGTAAGACTGTCTGATGTGTAAATTGAGAGTTAATTCCTCAGGGAGGTGTCATATATGAAAAGAACATATCAACCAAGCAAACGTAAACACAGTAAAGTTCACGGATTCCGTAGTCGTATGAGCTCTAAAAACGGACGTAAAGTTCTTGCTCGTCGTCGTCAAAAAGGAAGAAAAGTATTATCAGCATAGGCCACTGAAAGCTCAGTGGTCTTTTTTTCTAAAAGGACATGCCGTACGGGAGTTGTAAAAAATGAAAAAAGAATACCGTATAAAAAAGAATCAAGATTTTCAAACGGTGTTTAAATCAGGGAAATCTTCAGCCAACCGGCAATTTATTGTCTACGTCTATCATAGAGAAGAGTTAGAGCATTTCCGCATTGGCTTATCCGTCAGTAAAAAAATTGGAAACGCTGTTACTAGAAATCGCATTAAACGATTGATTCGTCAATTCTTTCTTGAGCACAAAGAACAGGTTCAAATTAAGGATTATGTGATCATTGCCAGGAAGCCTGTTGCTGAGATGAACTATGAAGAAGTAAAGAAAAGCTTACTTCATGTACTAAAGGTGGCAAAAGTGTTAAAAAAAGTCCAAAAATAGCCGACTTTTTTCAAAGGAAAGAAAGAAATTTGACTATAAAGATGGTAGAATACAAGGGTACATATTGATTTTTATTCGAATGAATATGTTTCATAATATATATTTACCTTTAGGATATTTAGAACTAGGAGGAAAAGTAGTTGAAAAGGCGAATATTATTAATAAGTGCGCTAATAGGATTAATTCTTCTATTATCTGGGTGTTCCCAAATAAATGATCCGATTACCGCGGAAAGTACAGGGTTTTGGAACAAATATTTTGTTTATCCATTATCCTGGCTGATTACTTATTTTGCTGAACTTTTTAGCAACAACTATGGTTTAGCAATTATCATTGTTACTCTTTTAATTCGTTTTGCTTTATTGCCATTAATGATCAAACAAACAAAGAGTTCAAAAGCAATGCAAGCAATTCAACCTGAGCTAAAAGCACTTCGTGAAAAATACAGCTCAAAGGACCAAGCAACACAACAAAAGCTACAACAAGAAACGATGCAGCTTTTCCAAAAACATGGTGTCAATCCACTAGCGGGATGTTTCCCATTATTGATTCAAATGCCAATTTTAATTGGATTCTACCATGCAATTATGAGAACGAGAGAAATTGCTGAACACAACTTCTTATGGTTTGACTTAGGTGAGTCAGATCCATATTATATTCTTCCTTTAGTTGCTGGTATAACGACATTTATCCAACAGAAAATTACGATGATGGGAATGGAAAATAACCCACAAATGGCAATGATGCTATGGTTAATGCCAATTATGATTGTTGTCTTTGCGATCAGCTTCCCAGCAGCGTTATCTTTATACTGGGTAGTGGGTAACATCTTTATGATTGTCCAAACGATTTTAATAAAAGGTCCAGATATTAGAGCGGCTAAGTCTGGAGATGCGGGAGGAGCCAAAAAGTGAAACAAGTAACTGCTACAGGGCAAACCGTCGATGAAGCAGTAGAGTCAGCTTTAGCTCAACTAAGTACAACAAGAGACCGCACCGAAATACAAATCATCGATGAGGGTAAAAAAGGGATATTTGGAATTTTTGGAACAAAGCCAGCTGTTGTCAAAGTAACTGTGAAAATCGACCCGGTCGAAGAGGCACAAAAGTTTTTAGAAAAGGTTATTTCATCAATGGGTGTTCAAGCAAAATTGGATATTTTTCGAAATGGAAAGAATGTGACTTTCCAATTATCCGGTGAAAAAATGGCTGTGTTAATAGGAAAAAGAGGCCAAACCTTAAATTCATTACAGTATTTAACACAACTGGTTGCCAATCGATTTTCAGATCATTATTTAAATATTATGGTGGACGCTGAAAACTATCGAGGTCGACGCGAAGAAACCTTGGTTCAATTGGCAGAAAGACTTGCTGATAAAGTAAATCGAACAAAGCAGGATGTTAAATTAGAGCCAATGCCTTCGTACGAACGAAAGGTGATTCATACAGCCCTTGCCAATCATGCGAAGGTTAAAACATCTTCAAGTGGTTCAGATCCAAACCGATATATTGTGATTTCACCAGTAAAATAAATAGAGATGAGCCTAGGCATGTGCCTAGGCTTTTTTGTGCACTTTTTTAATAGGGAAAGCGACTCGGTCTTTTTAGAGAACAAACTGTTATATTACAGTAATAATTTATAATATACATAAGGATGAGTTCTTCATTATTGTTATTCACATGTGGATAAGATAAAATGGAGTGTAGTTTATTTTAGGAAAACTAGAATTTGTTTTCCTTGTGGATAAATAGGTAATACTAGCAGAAAGAAGATATCTAAAAAGTTATTCACAGTTTTAGGGAAAAAGCAGAATGAATGGAATGTTGATATATAAGAAGGTGAAAAAATGGAGTTTGATACAATAGCAGCCATTTCAACTCCAATGGGAGAAGGAGCAATTGCAATTGTTCGATTAAGTGGGGATGAAGCAGTCGATATTGCTAACCGAGTATTTAAAGGAAAAAATCTAAAAGAGGTAGACTCACATACAATTCATTATGGACATATTGTAGATCCAGATACGAATCAAGTCGTAGAGGAAGTAATGCTAACCATGATGAGAGGACCTAGGACCTTTACGAGAGAGGATGTAATTGAAATCAATTGCCACGGTGGACTCGTATCGGTAAATCGAGTTCTCCAGCTGGTCCTTACCAATGGAGCAAGACTAGCTGAACCTGGAGAATTTACAAAGCGTGCCTTTTTAAATGGTCGGATAGATCTCTCTCAGGCAGAAGCAGTTATGGATTTAATCCGTGCAAAGACTGACCGTGCAATGAATGTAGCAATTGGTCAAATGGAAGGAAAATTATCTACCCTTATTAATCGTTTACGTCAAGAATTGCTTGAGACATTGGCACATATTGAAGTGAATATAGATTATCCAGAGTATGATGACGTCGAGGAGATGACCCATCGTGTGTTACTGGAAAAAGCCAGCAAAGTACGTGTGGAAATCATAAAATTATTAGAAACCTCAAACCAAGGGAAAATTTTACGAGAAGGCTTATCTACTGTTATTATAGGTAGACCGAATGTTGGAAAATCGTCTTTATTAAATAGCCTCGTTCATGAAAATAAGGCAATTGTAACAGATATCCCAGGAACAACTCGAGATGTGATTGAAGAATATGTCAATGTACGAGGTGTTCCTTTACGTCTTGTCGATACTGCCGGAATCCGTGAAACGGAGGATATCGTGGAACGAATTGGTGTTGAACGTTCACGCGAAGTTTTGAAAAAAGCGGATCTTATTTTACTTGTGTTAAACTACGGGGATGAGTTCACGGAAGAGGACGAGCGTTTATTTGAAGCTGTCTCAGGTATGGATACAATCGTTATCATTAATAAAACAGACCTTCCGCAAAAGATAAATATGGAAAGAGTTAGGGAGCTTGCAAAAGACAACCCAATGGTTACAACCTCTTTACTAGAGGAAAAAGGGGTAGATGCTCTAGAAGAAGCGATTTCCTCCTTGTTTTTTACTGGTAATGTCGAAGCAAATGATTTAACATATGTTTCTAATTCTCGTCATATTGCCTTGTTGACGCAAGCGAAAAAATCAATTGAAGATGCTATTTCAGGCGTGGAGTCTGATTTACCAATTGATATGGTTCAAATTGATTTAACAAGAACATGGGAGCTATTAGGGGAAATTGTCGGAGATGCTGTTCACGAAAGCTTAATCAATCAGCTATTTTCACAATTTTGTTTAGGAAAATAGAAGTAGAGGAGGAAGTAACATTGAGCTATGATGCCGGTAATTACGATGTCATTGTCATTGGTGCAGGTCATGCGGGCAGTGAAGCGGGTTTAGCTTCTGCTCGTCTAGGTGCCAAAACACTGATGATTACAATCAATTTAGATATGGTCGCATTTATGCCATGTAACCCATCCATAGGAGGACCTGCCAAAGGAACTGTTGTTCGTGAAATTGATGCCTTGGGCGGTGAAATGGCTAAAAATATAGATAAAACACATATTCAAATGAGAATGCTGAACACAGGGAAAGGTCCAGCTGTTCGCGCTTTACGTGCGCAGGCTGATAAGTTTTCCTATCAACATGAAATGAAAAAAACATTAGAAAACGAACCGAATTTAACCCTTGTTCAAGGAATGGTGGAACGTCTAATCGTTGAAGATGATGTGTGTAAAGGTGTTGTTACGAAAACAGGTGCCACCTACCATGCCAAAACAGTAGTCATTACAACAGGTACATTTTTACGTGGTGAAATCATTATTGGTGAATTAAAGTACTCAAGTGGACCAAATAACCAACAACCATCTATTAAGCTGTCTGAGCAACTTGAGGAGCTAGGCTTCAATTTAGTGCGTTTTAAGACGGGTACACCACCACGTGTTAATAGCCATACGATTGACTACAGTAAAACAGAAATCCAACCAGGTGATGAGACACCTAGAGCTTTTTCCTATGAAACGACAAAATACATCACCGATCAGCTTCCATGCTGGTTAACATACACAAGTGAAAAAACACACCAAATTATTGATGCAAATTTACATCGTTCTCCGATGTATTCTGGAATGATTAAAGGAACCGGACCACGTTACTGCCCATCAATTGAGGATAAGGTAGTACGTTTCCATGACAAGCCGAGACATCAAATTTTCCTTGAACCAGAAGGAAGAAACACACAGGAGGTCTATGTTCAAGGACTTTCTACAAGCTTACCTGAAGAAGTACAACATCGTTTAATTGCCTCTGTTCCAGGACTTGAAAATGCCCAAATGATGAGACCAGGATATGCGATTGAATACGATGCGATTATCCCAACTCAACTTTGGCCAACACTTGAAACGAAAAAAATCAAAAATCTTTATTCAGCGGGTCAAATAAATGGAACATCTGGATATGAGGAAGCGGCAGCCCAAGGGATTATGGCTGGTATTAATGCGGGGAGACGTGCTCTTGATAAAGAGGAAGTTATTTTAAGTCGTTCAGATGCTTATATCGGTGTACTTATTGATGATTTGGTTACAAAAGGTACAGCTGAACCATATCGTCTTTTAACTTCACGTGCGGAATATCGTTTACTTCTTCGTCACGACAATGCCGATCTACGTTTAACCGAGCTTGGTCATGAAATTGGGTTAATTCCTGAAGAAAGATATCAAAAGTTCTTAGATAAAAAAGCAGCTATTGAACAAGAAATGGACCGTCTTCAAGGTATACGCATCAAACCAACAGATGAAGTACAAGAACTAATTCGTTCAGTTGGTGGAAGTGAGTTAAAAGATGGCATTTTAGCATCTGATTTATTAAAACGACCTGAAATGACCTATGAGCATATTCAGAAATTAGCTCCTAGTGAACAAGAGATTCATCCTGATGTTGCAGAGCAAATTGAGATTCAAATCAAGTATGAAGGATATATTCAAAAATCCTTACAGCAAGTTGAAAAATTAAAGCGGATGGAAGATAAAAAAATCCCTGAAAACATTGATTATGATGCTATTTCTGGTTTAGCAAATGAAGCTAGAGCGAATTTGAAAGAAGTACATCCTTTGTCAATTGCTCAAGCGTCTAGAATTTCAGGTGTAAATCCAGCTGATATTTCCATTCTGCTCGTATACCTTGAGCAAGGGAAAATTGCACGGGTAAACTAATTGGGAAGGAAACGCTAAATGGACACTTCATTATTTACATCTATGTTGGAGGAGAAGGGGATTTCCCTTTCTTCCACCCAACTAAATCAGTTTGAAATCTATTACAAATTATTAGTTGAATGGAATGAAAAAATGAACCTTACGGCGATTACAGAGAAGCCTGAGGTATATTTAAAGCATTTTTACGATTCGATTTCAGCTGGATTTTATTTTGATTTTACAAAGGAATATTCGATTTGTGATGTAGGAGCGGGTGCGGGCTTTCCAAGTATCCCTCTAAAAATCTGTTTTCCAAATTTAAAAATTTCAATTGTTGACTCACTCCAAAAGCGAATTACTTTCCTCAATGAGCTTTCAAAGGAGCTTCAGCTTGAAAATGTGACATTTTATCATGATCGTGCTGAAACCTTTGGGCAAAAGGGAGAAATTCGGGAATCCTTTGATATTGTAATGGCAAGAGCTGTTGCTAGAATGTCTGTATTAAGTGAATTATGTTTGCCGCTTGTGAAGGTAAATGGAACGTTTATTGCAATGAAAGCTTCCTCCGTAGCAGAAGAGCTAGAGGAAGGGAAAAAAGCCATCACAGCACTGGGTGGAAACTTAAAAGAGGTACATCACTTTTTATTACCGATTGAAAATAGTGACCGCAACATTGTAATCATCGAAAAGAAGAAACCAACACCAAAAAAATACCCTCGTAAACCAGGGACACCAAATCGTTCACCTATTAAATAATCAGTGGTGGACGATTTTATTACATGTAAATCTTTTGTAGCCCCACGAATTAGTAGAAAGATAGTAAGATTTTTGTAAAATTCATGTTATAATAGAAGGAATGAGAGAGAAAATAGAGAATACGTATTAGTGGGAGTTCTAAGGGGTGGTGGAATTATGAAACATCCATTTTCACGATTATTCAGTATCGGTGAAAAAGATGATAAACAACAAATGAATCAAGAACAGGTGGTAGAAACACAATTAGAGGATTCAATAGATGATGAAGAGACACACCTGGAGGAAGTACGACAAATTCCGATAAATGAGATTGTTCCAAACCGATATCAACCGAGAACTGTTTTTGCAGAGGATAAAATAAAAGAGCTTGCATTAACCATACGTACACATGGAATCATCCAACCCATTGTTGTTCGACAATTTGCTGATAATCAATATGAAATCATTGCTGGTGAACGACGTTGGAGAGCCGTTCAAACCCTTGAATGGGAGACAATTCCAGCAATTATAAAAGAATTCAATGATGCAGAAACCGCATCCGTTGCGTTGATCGAAAACCTACAACGAGAAGAATTATCAGCGATTGAAGAGGCGTATGCTTATGCTAGATTACTAGAATTACATAATCTTACACAGGAAGCGCTAGCTCAGCGATTAGGGAAAGGTCAGTCGACAATCGCAAATAAGTTGCGTTTATTAAAGTTGCCTGAAGAAGTCCAACAAATGCTTATGCAAAAGAAGCTTACAGAGCGTCATGCGAGAGCCTTGATCCCTCTTAAAGATCCAGAAAAACAAATTAAACTGATGCATGATATTATTGAAAAAGAGCTTAATGTTAAGCAAACAGAGGATCGTGTCGTAAAAATCCTTGAATTGGAAAAGGAGCAAAAGCGACCGAAGCCTAAATTCAAAGCAGTCAGTCGTGATATGAGAATCGCAATGAATACGATTCGTCAATCATTAACAATGGTTGAGGAAAGTGGTGTCAACTTAAATACAGAAGAAGAAGAATTCGACGACTATTTCCAATTCACGATTCGAATTCCAAAAAATAAATAATCAAATCCATTTCCTTACCTTTACGAGGTAAGGGATTTTTTTTGAATTAGTTCGTGAACTGTTTTTTTGCATAAAACTTTGTAAAAAACAAACAATTTGTCATATGAAATGTTTCACGTGAAACATTTTTTATAAAAAAAGATAAACCCTATCATTTTTTCATGATAGAATAGTAAAAGTGATAGTATAAACTTATTCAGTTGGCAAACTTCAACCGAATAAGTTTAAGCCTCCGGCGGATGCCACAGATTTTCAAAGGAAATTTTGAGTATAGGATCAAAGACTAAGAACGCCACTTCCTGTGGCAACGTCTTTGTGACCCACTTCCTGTGGGCCTAAAAATCTGGGCCCAAATACGCCAAGGCGCATGTGATAAAACCCCTCACTTTGTAAAAAAATGTAGAAAAGTAGTTTATAAGTGAAAGTAGGTGACATCGTGGGGAAAATCATCTCAATTTCTAACCAAAAGGGTGGAGTAGGGAAAACAACTACTTCTGTTAACCTTAGCGCATGTTTAGCTTATGTCGGAAAGCGGGTTTTACTTGTCGACATTGACCCTCAAGGGAATGCAACAAGTGGTTGCGGCATAGAAAAGGCAAATGTAGATCAATGCATCTATGATGTGCTTGTTGATGATGTAGAAGCGAAGGATGTTACGGTTCCAACGACAGTTGAAAATTTATATATGATTCCAGCAACAATCCAATTAGCGGGTGCTGAAATTGAGTTAGTGCCAACAATTTCTCGCGAGGTTCGTCTGAAAAGAGCCTTAGATGAAGTTAGAGACCAATATGACTATATTATTATTGACTGTCCACCATCATTAGGTCTGTTAACATTAAATGCATTAACAGCTTCTGATACAGTGATCATTCCAGTTCAGTGTGAATATTACGCACTTGAGGGCCTAAGTCAGCTATTGAATACCATTCGTTTGGTTCAGAAACATCTTAATACAGATTTAATGATTGATGGAGTACTTTTAACCATGCTTGATGCAAGAACAAACTTAGGTATTCAAGTCATTGAAGAAGTGAAAAAGTATTTCCAAGACAAAGTATATAAAACAATTATTCCAAGAAATGTACGATTAAGTGAAGCTCCAAGTCACGGAGAACCGATCATCATCTATGATCCAAAATCAAGAGGTGCTGAAGTATACTTAGATCTTGCAAAGGAAGTGATTGTGAATGGCTAAGGGGTTAGGTAAAGGTTTTAATGCTTTATTTCCAACCATGGACGAAGTAGGTAAAGAAGAGGTTGTACAAGAGATTAAGGTTAATGAGTTAAAACCAAATCCATATCAACCAAGAAAGACATTTGAGCCAGAGGCAATTGCTGAGCTAAAGGAGTCCATCCTTACACATGGAGTTTTACAACCTTTAATTGTCCGAAAAACGATTAAGGGATATCAAATTGTAGCAGGTGAGAGACGATTCCGTGCTGCAAAGGAAGCAAAGCTAGCAACAGTTCCTGTTGTAGTTCGAGAGCTAGATGAGCAACAAATGATGGAAATTGCATTGCTCGAAAATCTACAACGTGAGGATTTATCACCAATAGAAGAAGCATTTGCTTACCAATCCTTAATAGACCATTTAAAATTCACCCAAGAACAGCTTGCAAAAAGAGTAGGAAAAAGTAGACCACATATCGCGAACCATCTTCGTCTTTTATCTCTACCGAAACATGTACAAAATTTAATTTCCGAAGGGAAATTGTCCATGGGACATGGACGTACATTATTAGGTCTTAAAAAGAAGGAAAAATTGAATGCGATAGTTGAAAAGGTTCTAGCAGAAGAACTTAATGTTCGTCAATTAGAGGCGTTGATTAATCAATTGAATCAAAATGTTCCACGTGAAACATCTAAACCACCAAAAAAGGAAAAGGATGTCTTTATTAAAGAACAAGAGTCCTTCCTTCGCGAACGTTTTGGTACATCTGTAACGATTAAACAAACGAAGAAAAAAGGGAAAATTGAAATTGAGTTCTTTTCAAATGAAGATCTTGAAAGAATTCTTGAACTGTTAGAAACACCAAAAATCTCATAATGACCAATAGAAAGCCTGCATGTTTTTATTTAATTAAATAAGACCGTGCAGCGTTTTTTATTACATGTAAATTTATATACTAGGGGAAATGAAAATTGGTTTTATTAGGGACGATTGTAAATGGGTTGTGTATAGCAGCTGGAACCTTATTAGGTAAGGTGCTACACCGAATTCCTGAAAAGATAAAAACAACGGTTATGCATGGAATTGGGCTTGCCGTCTGTTTGCTAGGAATTCAAATGGGACTTAAAAGTGAACAATTTTTAATTGTTATTTTTAGTTTAGTATTTGGAGGCATTCTCGGTGAATGGTGGGGCCTTGAAGACAAACTAAATAAATTAGGAATATGGATTGAAAAGAAGGTTGGCTCATCTTCGGGTGAGGGTACGATTGCAAAGGGCTTTGTTACAGCTACCTTAATATTTGTAATAGGTGCAATGGCAATCATTGGAGCCCTTGATAGTGGATTACGCAATGATCACCGTGTTCTTTATACAAAGTCCATTCTAGATGGATTTACTAGTTTAATATTATCGACGACATTAGGCATTGGTGTACTGTTTTCTGCAGTGCCTGTTATTCTTTATCAAGGATCTATTGCTTTATTTGCCACACAAATTGATAAATGGGTACCAGCAGAGCTTATGGACTCGTTTATTGTCGAAATGACGGGAGCGGGAGGCTTAATGATTGTCGCAATCGGGACAAACTTATTAGGCATTACAAATATACGTGTTGCTAATCTATTACCAGGTATTTTAGTAGTCGCTATCCTCGTAACAGTATTGTATTATTGGAACTCGATTATCTATTTCGCACAAGCTATTTTTTAAACCTCTTCTATCATAGAAGAGGTTTTTTTATAGGGTAAATCGATCCATCTCAATTGGGTCGAGTTCTATCTTTCGAAGATACTTTTGTTCAGCCATATAAATACCATTTGAAATGGCATCTGCTAGTTTCATAACTAAACTTAATCTTGTGTTTTGTAGGACGAAAAACTCCATAAATCCACTCACATTTACAATCCCTGTAATATGCATGTCGCCAATAGGGGTTAATTCCTTGTTTACGCCCGCACCAGGCTTAATTGGCCCTTCACCAATAGTAATGGAACCTACGCTCTTTAAACGCCCTAAACAGGCATCTATTCCAATAATAAAGGGATTTGCATAGGTTTGTTTCATTTCCTCAATTTTATCTTGAAGATTAACTGCATGAATAGGTTCGTCCAAAGTGCCATATACATGAAAGTGGGACAGTCCTTTTTCGATAATTTTTGAACCGATTAAGGGCCCAAGACAGTCGCCAGTGGAACGGTCTGTGCCAATACAAAAGATTACAATTGGCTGATCAATCGTTGGTGGGAGCATTGAAGTGATTTTTAAGGCAATTTGGTGGTCAGCTAATTCTTGGTCATGTGAAATTCGAAAAGGTTCATTTTTTAGATGGTCAAATAATTTGTATCTAAGATTCATAGGTTTTTCACCCCTTTTTAACTGTAGTAACAGTATACGGAAGAATCTTATATTCTATACATCTGAAAAAAAGGAATCTTAAATTTGGATTTAGTTCGTTTTAGTAGATAGAGGAATTATGAGCGGCGGGGGGATTATATGTTTCAGGCAGGGATTCGGTGGATGTTTCTAATTTTAGGTACGGCTATTGGTGCAGGGTATGCATCAGGTAGGGAAATTTGGCAGTTTTATGGTGAACAGAGTGGTCTAGCTATTATTTTTTTTACATTTATTTTTATCATTTGTTGCTATATCATTATGAAAATTAGCTATGAAAAAAAGGCGGAGCATTTTGTTCCGGTCTTAAAAGAACTAGTAGGGGAAAGGGTCTCACACGTATATGATGTCATCACGATTTTATATTTATTTTCTACGACAGTCGTAATGTTAGCTGGTGGTGGTGCAACTTTAGAATTGTTTAATATACCGTTTTGGTGGGGAATTTTAATTTTTGGCTTTTTACTTGTTTTAGTCTTTTTATGGAATATTAATGGTCTAGTCTCGATTAATATGGCGATTATTCCAGCCTTAATACTATTTTTAGTCACGGTTTTGTTCATTTTTTTAACATCAGGTGGAAAGGAATTCTCATTTAATCTCCATGAGCAAAGCAATTGGCCGTCTGCCTTTACGTTTACAGCACTAAACATTTTACCACTTGTTGCTGTGTTAGGCGCAATTGGCAAGGAAATGAAATCAAAAGGAGAGGCCTGGGTTGCAAGTATTGGAAGTGGATTGTTTTTAGGTGTGATTACCTTTATTTATAATGAGGCTCTTATTGAGGTGGCACAGGAAATTATGCTATATGAAATCCCATTATTTGTGATCCTGAAGAACTTCCCATATGTTGCTGTATTTATTATGTCCATCCTCTTATTTGGTGCGATATTCACAACTGCTGCATCTGGGTTATTAGGATTATCCACACGTTATAAGGAAAAAATGAAAATGCCCTTGTGGATGATTGCAGTTGTGTTCATTTTGCTGATGGTTCCTTTTACAACTTTTGGCTTTTCAACCCTTGTTGCAATTTTATATCCTATATACGGTATTGCGAATTTATATTTATTAGCCGTCATTTTACTTTATCCGATTGTAAACCGCTACAATTTCAAATGATTTATTGGTACAATACAATAAATAAGATGTGTAAAAGGGTGAATGTCATGGTTGATAAAGACTACGGATTACATGATATTGTAGAAATGAAGAAAGCTCATCCATGTGGAACAAATAAATGGAAAATCATTCGACTAGGGATGGATATTCGGATAAAATGTGAGGGGTGCGCACATAGCGTACTCATTCCGCGAAAAGAATTTGGACGAAAGTTAAAAAAGATTTTAGTGAAGCATGAGGAATAGAGCCTCGTGCTTTTTTTATGGATAAGATTAGCATGTTTGGGATGAATCTTTTTAGTAGTATTTTGGAAAAGGTGATTTATAATATAGGATATGATATTTGGTATATGTGGGGAGATGAGTGAATTGACCACATTTAAATCTGCATGTCCGTTAAATTGTTGGGATAGCTGTGGTTTTGTCGTTGAAGTAGAAGATGGAAAAATTATAAAAATAGATGGCGATAAAGAACATCCAATTACAAAGGGGAAAATTTGCGGTAGAGGCCGTATGCTGGAAGCAAGAACAAACTCTGATGAACGGATTCTTTATCCTCTGAAAAAAATAGATGGAGAGTTTCAGAGAATTACGTGGGAACAAGCTTTAACTGAAATCTCATCCAAACTTGCAGAGGTAAAACAGAAATATGGTTCTACTGCTGTATTACATAGCCATGACTATGCAAATGGAGGACTATTAACAAAAATCCCAGATCGCTTTTTTAATTGTTTTGGAGGCGCAACTGAACTAGTTGGCAGCATTTGTTGGGGTTCCGGAATTGAAGCACAAAATTGGGATTTTGGAAATGCCGCAAGTCATGCTCCCGAAGATATATACAATAGTAAAAATGTAGTTATTTGGGGAAGAAATGTGACACGAACAAATATGCATCTTTTCGCTTATTTGCAGGAAGTAAAAAAGAAGGGTGCCAACTTAATCGTTATTGATCCTATCTATAATGGTACGGCGAAAATTGCACATTCATATATCTCCATTACTCCAGGAATGGATGGGTTCTTGGCGATTGGAATTATAAAGGAATTGCTTCGCTTGGAGCTACAGAATCAAGATTTTGTTGAAAAATATACAATTGGTTTTGAAGATTTAGTCGACGTAATAGACTCGGTTTCAATGGAACAAATTGAGAAAATAACGAATGTTCCACGTGAAACAATTACAAATTTAGCACGTGTTTACGGTGATGGTCCAACAGCGACCTATATGGGATTAGGAATGCAGCGTTATGCTAATGGGGGAAATACAATTCGTTTAATAGACGCCCTTGTTGCAATTAGCGGGAATGTCGGGATTCCTGGTGGTGGTGCAAATTTCGGAAATACACAGGTTGGTCAAAGCTTTGATAGTGTTGCAATAACTCTTCCAGAGAGGAAAAAGGAAACAAGAGCATTTGTAATGGCTGAACAAGCGGAAAAAATCTTAACAGCTTCAGAGCCACCAATTAAAATGATTATGGTATCGTGTGGGAATCCATTAACGCAGGTGCCAAATACAACACTAGTGGAGGAAGCTTTTCGGTCAGTAGACACGGTTGTTGTACTAGAACAGTTTATGACTGACACAGCAAGATTGGCTGATTATGTTCTCCCATCAGCGACAGTTTTTGAGGAAGAAGATATTTACTATTCCTCTATGTATCATCATTTTGTAAATTATGGACCAAAGCTGGTCGAACCCCGTGGTGAAGCAAAGTCAGATGTATGGATTTGGACAGAACTAGCAAAAAGGCTAGGTTTTGGAGAAGACTTTGACTTTACAAGAGAAGAGTTTATAAAAATGGGATTGGGTTCATTACAGGATGAAGGTATTACTTTTGACATGATTAAAGAGAAAAACCATGTTCCACTTCCAGTACAACTTGTTCCTTGGCACGATTATCAATTTAAAACTCAATCGAAAAAATTTGAGTTTACTTCATCGTTAGGGGAGATAAAAGGGTATGATGGACGTTTGAAAATCTCATATCCGAGAGAATCCGTTTTTTCTAACAATGAATTAGCCAAAAAATATCCATATACACTATTAACGATACATCCTTTGCGCTCGAATCATTCACAAAATTATCATTTAATTGAAGGATTACAATCAGTAAAGGTTGAAATCTCAAAGGATATTGCAGAGCAAAAGGGTCTCGAGCCAAATGATAGGGTGAGAGTGTTTAATGATCGTGGTGAAATTACAGGAAACGTTCAAATTTTAAAGGACTCGGCTCAAAATATCGTTTGTATTGATGAAGGACAATGGCATATTTTTGGTGGTAGTGTAAACCAACTGACTTCTCACCAGGTTTCCGATAATGGGCTTGGTAGTACGTTATATGATTGTCTTGTTGGAATTGAAAAGATAAATGAATAGAATTATGTGTTATTTCTACGAAAGCCGTTTCTAGCCGAAACGGCTTGTATTTTTGATGAGGAATATCTATAATTGTTGAAGGCTAGTTAGTATGTTACGGATAAGAGGAGTGGAAAAATCAATGGCGTTAACAGCAGGTATCGTTGGTCTTCCAAACGTTGGAAAATCAACTCTTTTTAATGCAATTACTCAAGCAGGCGCAGAATCAGCGAACTATCCGTTCTGTACAATCGACCCAAATGTGGGGATTGTTGAAGTGCCAGATGAGCGTTTAAATAAATTAACAGAATTGGTACAACCAAAAAAGACTGTTCCAACAACTTTTGAATTTACGGATATTGCAGGAATTGTAAAAGGTGCTAGTAAAGGGGAAGGTCTTGGGAATAAGTTTTTATCACATATCCGTCAAGTGGATGCGATTTGTCATGTTGTACGCTGCTTTGCAGACGATAATATTACACACGTAGCGGGTAAGGTGGATCCAATTGCAGATATTGAGACAATCAATTTAGAGCTTATTTTAGCGGATTTAGAATCAGTAGATAAGCGTATTGATCGTGTTGCGAAGCTCGCAAAGCAAAAGGACAAGGATGCTGTTGCAGAGCATGAAGTGCTTGTTATGCTAAAAGAAGCATTTGAAAACGAACAGCCGGCTCGTGCAGTAGAATTTAGTGACGAACAAATGAAATATGTAAAAGGTATGCACTTACTAACAAGTAAACCGGTTTTATACGTTGCCAATGTTGGTGAAGATGATTTAGTTGATCCTTCATCAAATGAGTATGTTCAATTGGTTCGTGAGTTTGCACAAAAAGAAAATGCTGAAGTCATTGTTATTTGTGCAAAGATCGAGTCAGAGATAGTTGAGCTTGAAGGGGAAGAAAAGGCAATGTTCCTAGAAGAGCTTGGAATTGAGGAATCTGGACTTGACCAATTAATTCGTGCTGCATATCATTTATTAGGTCTTGCTACTTATTTTACAGCTGGTGTACAAGAGGTAAGAGCGTGGACGTTTAGAAAAGGAATGAAAGCTCCACAGTGTGCAGGGATCATTCACTCTGATTTTGAGAGAGGGTTTATTCGAGCGGAGACTGTATCGTATGAAGATTTACTTGCAGGTGGTTCAATGACTGCTGCTCGTGAGGCAGGTAAGGTACGTCTTGAAGGAAAAGAATATGTTGTTCAAGATGGAGATGTCATTCATTTCCGTTTTAATGTATAAGGAATATTAAAAAGTAGCCACAGGACGAATTTTCGTTTTGTGGTTTTTAAACATTTCTTGCCTACAAATTATTCATGTGATATAATATCTTTCTGTGAGTAATTGAAATAATTGCTCCTTGCTCTTTTTAGATAAAGAGCCGTTAGTCCAAAAGGAGGTGTAACGTGATGAGAAAATACGAAGTTATGTATATCATCCGTCCAAACATTGATGATGAAGCGAAAAAGGCTTTAGTTGAGCGTTTTAATGGCGTTTTAACTGACAATGGTGCGGAGATTACAAACGTAAAAGAATGGGGTAAGCGCCGTTTAGCTTATGAAATCAATGATTTCCGCGATGGTTATTACATGATTCTTAACGTAGTGTCTAACGCTGAAGCTGTTAGCGAATTCGATCGTTTAGCGAAGATCAGTGAAGACATTATCCGTCATATCGTTGTTAAAGAAGAAGAATAAAAATATTTAAGAGTATAGACTCTGTTTCAATATCCTGTTAAGGAGATGGTTCTGATGATGAATCGCGTAGTTCTCGTTGGGAGACTTACAAAGGATCCGGAATTACGATATACACCAAGTGGAGTTGCAGTTGCAACCTTCACACTCGCAGTGAATAGGGCATTTACGAATCAGTCAGGCGAACGTGAAGCTGACTTCATTAATTGCGTTGTATGGCGCCGACCGGCTGAAAACGTGGCAAACTTTCTAAAAAAAGGAAGTTTAGCAGGCGTTGATGGTCGTCTTCAAACAAGAAATTATGAAGGTCAGGATGGCAAACGCGTATATGTTACTGAGGTTGTAGCGGAAAGTGTTCAATTCCTTGAACCTAGAAATGCGAATGACCAACAGCGCAGTGGTGGAGGTAACTATGGCGGAGGCTATGGTGGAAATCAAGGTGGATATGGTGGCAACCAGGGTGGAAGCCAAGGCGGTGGCCAAGGTGGATACTCACCATTCGGACAGAGTCAGAACCCAAATCAAAACCAAGGACCTACAAGAGTAGATCAAGATCCATTTGCAAATGATGGACAACCAATTGATATTTCAGATGACGATCTTCCGTTCTAACTTGTAAGTCAAACGTATAAATTAAAAACTAAAAAAGGAGGGAAAATCAATGGCAGGCGGACGTAAAGGTGGACGTGCAAAGCGTCGTAAAGTGTGTTACTTCACAGCTAATGGAATTACACACATCGATTATAAAGAAGTAGATTTACTAAAAAAATTCGTTTCTGAGCGTGGTAAAATCTTACCTCGTCGTGTAACTGGTACAAGCGCAAAATACCAACGTAAATTAACAGTTGCTATTAAACGTGCTCGTCAAATGGCATTATTACCATATGTATCTGGTGAATAATAAAGAAAAGCGATGATTGTCAATGCGGTCATCGCTTTTTTACTTCATGTTTTTAAAGGAACCACGAGAACCGTCCCTATGGTTCCTATTTTTGTTTTAGTACGATAAAACGTGGTGAAGCAATTATTAGAATTGATAGTACGATTGTACATAAAATGAATGTTGCTAGCATTGTTATTCCGTTAAAGGTGAAGGAATACCAAATTGGGTTTTCAATTTCTGGTGCAAAATATTCAATAAAGATAAAGCCAGCTAAGAAGTGCCAGAAATAGCGTGCAAGACTACCAATAAATATTGCAAAGGTAATGGCAATCAGTGCTTTTGATTTCTGGTCGTTTTTTAAACTTTCCTGTACGATTGATTTGAAAATTCCTCCTAATCCAATGAACGAAAAGGCAATGATATATTCCATAATGGCTTGAACAGGGTGTACAATCCATGGGTCAAATACTAACTGCAGTAATCCCCATAACAAACCAGATAACATTCCAATTTTTATACCCCATCTTAAAGCAATAATAAAAACAGGGACCATTGCAAATGAAATAGATATGGCTGGAGTAATGTCAATCGATGGAAGTAAATCCAACACTAGTGCTAAGGCAGCAAAAATTGCGGCTTCAATCATTGCTTGTAATCTTGTGCTTCTCATAAAAAAATCCCCCTTGAAGTATGTTGTAAAAAAAACGCACCCCAAAGGAGAACAACTTTAATAAAAGTATAAGTTCTCAGGTAACTCTCACATCCCTACGCTAGCATTAACTAACAGGTTCGAAGGGTCTGAACTTTAATGTTCACTCTCAGCAAAATTGCTCCCCTTGTGGTTACGTTTATTCATTTAATTACTATCATAATAGAAAATAGGGAAAAGTAAAACAAAAAGTTTTAGTTTACAGAAGAACTTTAACAAAAGTCTGAACATCCGATGTCAACATCGAAGTAACCACATCCTGTAGAAGTCCAAAAGTTGAAGACTTTCTAGTAAATCTTTAAAATAGAAAGTGATTGTAAAAATAGGCTCATGTTTACTAGGGTCATCTAAGTTGAGGTGAAAAGGTGAAAAACGCAAAAAATTTAACAGAAGGCGCCATGCTACTAGCTGTATATAGTGTACTGTTACTTCTTACTTTATATATCCCACTACTTGGAACTGCACTTTCATTCCTTTTACCCATACCATTTATCTTGTTTACGGTGAAATATAGGGTAAAGCAGTCATTGTTATTTATACTAATTGCCTTTTTATTATCCGGTCTATTAGGTTCGGTTATGGGGATTATACATACGGTTACGTTTGGAATTACAGGAATCTTACTAGGTGAATTGATTAATCGGGGAAGAAGCGGTATCGAGCTATTTCTAGGCTCCTGTTTATCGTATTTGTTCTCAATCGTGCTCCTGTATGTTACAGCTATAGTAGTTCTGCAAATTGATGTATTTGAAATGATTCGAGAGAGCTCGCGGGAATCTTTTGCCATGGCAGAGAGTATAATGAGGGCAACAGGGGGCGAAGTGAATAAAGAAGTCATTGCACAGCTTGAAGAGTCGATTAACATGATGCAATACATGATCCCAAGTATGTTTGTTTTGCTTTCGATGCTTCTAGCCTTTGTTACGGTCGTAGCCATGAAACCGGTGCTTGTCCGACTTCAAGTAAAATATAATCCATTCCCGCCTTTCCGTGAAATTAATTTTCCTAAAAGTATTTTGTGGTATTACTTACTAATTTTACTTTTTAGCTTTGTTGAACTGGAAAAGGGCACGTTTGGGTATACCGCCTTTTTAAATCTTTTTTTTGTTCTGCAGTTGTTCATGGTGATTCAAGGCTTGTCGCTCATTTATTATTTCTGTCATCAAAAAGGAATTACAAAGGCTGTGCCAATTATACTGACAATCTTAACACCATTTCTCCTTTATATTATTCGAATCTTAGGTATAATTGACTTAGGGTTTCAACTGAGAAATCGAATTAGTGGAAAGAAGTAAAACAAAGCTTTAGGAGCTGAAAATTACATGCCAGACTTTTACAAAAGGAAGTTATTTCGCTATCCTATTTATGCATTGCTTGTTCTTACAAGTGTTTTTAGTGCAATTCTCATTTTTTTTCATTGGATGATTGGGTTAGCATGTTTTCTGCTCCTTGGATTTATTGTGTATTTTTTGTTAAAAGCAAACTCGATTCTAAAAAAGGAAATGGAGCATTATATCTCAACCCTTTCGTATCGCTTAAAAAAAGTTGGCGAAGAAGCGTTAATGGAAATGCCGATTGGGATCTTGCTTTATAATGAAGAGTTTCAGGTAGAGTGGGCTAACGCCTATTTATCGAACTTTCTTGACGCAGATACGCTGGTAGGTAGATCACTTTATGATGTTGAGGAACTGATTGTTCCCTTAATTCAACAAGAAATCGAAAGTGAGACAATTACATTAAATGAGCAGAAATTTAAGGTCATCATAAAGAGAGAAGAACGTTTACTTTATTTCTTTGATGTAACTGAACAAATGGAAATTGTGCAATTGTATGAGGCTGAGCGGACTGTTTTAGGGATTATTTTTTTAGATAACTATGATGAAGTAACCCAAGGGATGGATGATCAACGAAAGAGTTCATTAAATAGCCAAGTTACATCCATACTGAATGAATGGGCGAATGAACATGGTGTCTTTTTAAAGAGGACTTCATCTGAGCGCTTTATCGCCGTGTTGAATGAAGAAATCTTATCGAATCTTGAAAAAACAAAGTTTACGATTTTGGATGATGTGAGGGAAAATACCGCAAAAGATAGCGTAGCATTAACCTTAAGTATTGGGATTGGAATAGGGGTCCCAACACTTCCAGAGTTAGGCGTTGCGGCACAATCCAGTTTAGACCTAGCATTAGGACGTGGCGGAGACCAAGTTGCGCTGAAACTTCCGAATGGGAAGGTTAAGTTTTATGGCGGCAAAACGAATCCGATGGAAAAACGGACTAGGGTCCGCGCTCGCGTGATTTCACATGCATTAAAGGAAATCGTCTCTGAAAGTGATAAAGTCATCATAATGGGCCACAAATACCCTGATATGGATGCAGTAGGGGCTTCCATTGGGATTTTAAAAGTGGCACAAATGAACCATAAAGAAGGATACATTGTTTTAAATCCGAATGAAATTGATTCAGGTGTAGGACGTCTCCTTGAGGAAGTGAAAGAAAATACAGAACTCTGGTCCTATTTTATAACACCGGAACAAGCTCTTGAAATCGCTACAAATGATACGCTACTTGTTGTTGTAGACACCCATAAGCCGTCGCTTGTTATTGAGGAAAAACTCGTATCAAAAATTGATAAAGTAGTGGTCATTGACCATCACCGTCGCGGTGAGGAGTTTATACAATCACCATTACTCGTATATATGGAACCTTATGCGTCATCTACAGCAGAATTGGTTACAGAGCTTCTTGAATATCAGCCAAAGCGTAAGAAAATCGACATGCTTGAGGCAACTGCTTTACTTGCGGGAATTATTGTTGATACAAAGAGCTTTACGCTTCGAACAGGATCAAGAACATTTGATGCGGCGTCCTATTTACGTGCTCAGGGAGCGGACACCGTTCTTGTTCAAAAATTCCTGAAGGAGAACATGGAACAGTATAAAAAGCGTTCAAAACTGATTGAATCAGCGTTTATTTATAAAAATGGAATTGCGATTGCAAAAGGAAAAGAAAATGAGACTTACGATCAAGTGATGATTGCTCAAGCGGCAGATACATTGCTAACGATGAATGATGTTGTCGCTTCATTCGTGATTTCTATCCGCCATGATTTAAAAATTGGAATCAGTGCTCGTTCATTAGGAGATGTCAATGTACAGCTGATTATGGAAGGCTTAGGTGGCGGTGGACATTTGACAAATGCAGCTACTCAGCTAGAAGACACAACGATTGAAGAAGCAGAAGAACAGCTACTTTTGGTTATAGATGAGTATTTAGAGGGAGGTACCAAGGAATGAAAGTTATTTTCTTAAAAGATGTAAAAGGTAAAGGAAAAAAGGGAGAAGTGAAGAACGTATCTGATGGATATGCACACAATTTCCTATTCAAGCAAAACCTCGCGATTGAAGCGACACCAGCAAACATAAAATCATTAGAGGCAAAGAAAAATAAAGAATCAAAAGAAGCAGCAGAAGAATTAGCACAGTCAAAGCAATTGAAAGAAAAACTCGAAGCTTTAACTGTTGAGTTACAAGCAAAAGCAGGTGAGGGTGGCAGACTTTTCGGTTCTGTAACAAGTAAGCAAATTGCCGATGAGCTTGCGAAAAAGCATGGTATCAAAATTGATAAGCGTAAATTTGATCTTCCAGATGGAATTAGAGCATTAGGTTATACAAATGTACCTGTAAAATTACATCCAGAAGTCTCAGCAACTGTAAAGGTACATGTCAAAGAACAGTAATTTCCATTGAAAAAGAATATAGAAAACAGATAGAATGAAAAATGTGGTTTTGTTTACATACAGGATCACATTTTTTTCGTATCACAAGCTTTTTCATTCTGAAATAAGTATAATAGTTAAATAGACTATAAATGATTGAATTAAAATAAAGGGAGTGGAGAATAGTTGAGTGACATTTTTGCTGATCGTATTCCTCCGCAAAATATTGAGGCAGAGCAGGCTGTTTTAGGTGCGATCTTTCTAGAACCAAGTTCACTTACTCTTGCTTCAGAAATATTGATTCCAGAAGACTTTTATCGGACATCCCACCAAAAGATTTTTGACGCGATGCTAAACCTCTCAGATAAAGGTGAACCGGTCGACCTTGTCACGGTTACTTCTGAGTTAGCGGATGTAAAAATTTTAGATGAAATTGGTGGAGTTTCTTACTTAAGTGAATTGGCAGGGTCTGTTCCAACGGCCGCCAATATAGAATATTATGCGAAAATCATTGAAGAAAAATCGATTTTACGACGATTGATTCGCACGGCAACGACGATTGCAACGGATGGTTATTCACGAGAAGATGAGGTTGATTCTCTTTTAAGTGAGGCTGAAAAAAACATTATGGAAGTGGCAAACCGTAAAAATGCGGGTGCTTTCCAAAATATTAAAGATGTTCTCGTCCAGACCTATGATAATATTGAAACCCTTCATAATCGTGTAGGCGATATTACGGGAATCCCAACAGGGTTTACGGAGCTTGATAAAATGACAGCTGGATTCCAACGAAATGACTTAATTATCGTAGCAGCCCGTCCGTCTGTTGGTAAGACAGCCTTTGCTCTTAATATTGCCCAAAACGTAGCAACAAAGACCGATGAGAATGTTGCCATCTTCAGTTTAGAGATGGGGGCTGAGCAGCTAGTAATGAGGATGCTTTGTGCTGAAGGAAACATCAATGCCCAAAATCTACGTACCGGCTCCTTAACACCTGAGGACTGGAGTAAGCTAACGATGGCAATGGGAAGCTTATCAAATTCAGGAATTTACATTGATGATACCCCAGGGATTCGAGTAAATGAGATTCGCTCAAAATGCCGTAGACTTAAGCAAGAAAGTGGATTAGGGATGATTCTGATTGATTACCTTCAATTGATCCAAGGAAGCGGTAGAAGCGGTGAAAACCGCCAACAAGAGGTTTCTGAAATCTCACGTTCCTTAAAAGCATTAGCTCGTGAATTAAAGGTTCCGGTTATTGCCTTATCCCAGCTTTCCCGTGGTGTTGAACAAAGACAGGACAAGCGTCCGATGATGTCAGATATTCGTGAATCAGGAAGTATTGAGCAGGATGCGGATATTGTAGCTTTCTTATACCGTGATGATTATTATGACAAAGAGTCAGAGAATAAGAATATTATTGAAATTATCATTGCGAAGCAACGTAACGGCCCGGTAGGAACGGTTTCGCTAGCATTCGTAAAAGAATATAATAAATTCGTTAATCTCGAACGAAGGTTTGACGACGCCGGTATTCCACCAGGGGCGTAAAGAAAAGACGTATCACAAAATTGTGATACGTCTTTTCTTATCTATGTCATTTTATCTATGAAATATAGTAAACAAATGCCTTTAGATGTGGAGTGTCGACAAAAAATGCATAGTTCTATAAGTGGAAAGACCCAAATCTATGTCAAAATCCTACATTTTTTGTGTAAAAAATTGGAAGTAATACTACAATTATATTACATATTGGAAACTAGTATACTATTTTTCAAATTCTATGGTAAATTAATAAAGTATAAAATAGAGAGATTTGTCGAACTATCGAATACGTCTTGGCGTATTTTGTAAGACAACGCTTTTCAACTCACAGGGTGAGAGGAACGAGTATTTCGGACAAGCAACCTTTGTTCAGGGAGGAAAGACCGTGTCAAATCAAAATAATAATGAAAAAGCACCAAGAACATACATGACTTTATTTAAACGAGTTGCCATTACATCTGTTGCACTTTCAACACTCGTGTTTGGAACTGTATCAGCAGATACAAAAATTCAAACCGTGTATCACATATACATAGATGGCCAAAAAGTTGGAACAGTTGATTCCAAAAACGTCGTTGAAAAAGTAATTGATCAGAAGGTTGATTCTTTAAAGGACCAGTATCAAGGACTAGAATTAGTTGCAGATAATGTATCCGTGATTGAAGAACAAGCTTTTCATCCTACTTTTAATAATGCTACAACTGCAAAGAAGTTAGAAACTGAGCTAGAAATTGCAGCTGAAGCTAAAGCTATTACTGTTGACGGAGAGCCAGTTGCCTACCTTAAAAATGAGGAAGAAGCAAATGAAGCTCTTAAACAACTAAAATTACAATATGTAAACGAAGAAGAGTTGCAGGAGCTTGAAGCTAGAGCAAACTCAGAAGAGCCCCTACCAGCATTAGCTGAAGGACAATCTCGTTTATTAGACGTTTCATTTGTAGAAAAAGTTTCAATTTCAGATGAAAAAGTTTTACCTGAGCAGGTTCATAGTCCTGCTGATACTGTTACATTGCTTCAAAAGGGAACTTTAGAGGAGAAAAAGTATCAGGTCAAAGAGGGGGATGTTCTAGGCTCTATCGCAGTTGACCATGATTTAAAAACTGCTGAATTACTAGCATTAAACCCAGGAATGACTGAAGATACTTTGCTTCAAATCGGACAAGAGTTAAATGTAACAGCGTACAAGCCATTTTTAACAGTTGTTGTTAAAAAAGAGCAAAATCAAAAAGAAACAATTAAGTTTGAAACAAAGGTAAATGAAAATTCAAACATGTTTAAGGGTGACAAAAAAGTAACCCAAGAAGGTCAAGATGGTGAAAAGACGGTTCACTATGAATATAAAATAATCAATGGCGTGACATCTGAAACTAATAAGCTGAATGAATCCATTACCAAGGAACCAGTAACTGAGATTATCGAAAAAGGAACCAAGGTTGTTCCATCTCGAGGATCTGGTCAGCTTGCATGGCCGACAGTTGGCGGTTATATTTCTAGTCATGTTGGATATAGATGGGGAAGACTCCATAAAGGAATTGATATTGCAAGACCAAGCAATTACGCGATTAAGGCAGCTGACAATGGAACAGTTGTAGAAGCTGGTTATGATGGAAGCTTCGGGAATAAAATTGTGATTAACCATAACAATGGAATGAAAACAATCTATGCACATTTGTCTTCCATTCATGTAAGTGTTGGACAAACTGTAACAAGAGGTCAACAAATTGGTGTTATGGGGTCAACCGGAAACTCAACAGGAACTCACTTACATTTTGAATTATATATAAATGGGTCTCTGAAAAACCCGTTAGAATATCTAAACTAACTAAATGTGACACAAAACCTTCAGCATGATGCTGGAGGTTTTTTCATAAGTATAAAGAATGAAAAAGGCGGAAAAGGAGAGGACAAACGTCCTAAATCACCGTTTTTTTCACACTTACTAATGATATACCTCCCTTTTTCTGCTAAAGTTAGAGATAAAGGAGCAAAATAAAAAGAACAATTCGAACTATATAATTGAACCCACATAAATTATTTCAAAGTGAAGGAGTAATCGCGAATGGAAAAAGTAATTCTTGTAGTAGATGATGAGAAACCAATTGCAGATATATTACAATTTAATCTTGAAAAAGAAGGATATAAGGTAGTATGTGCTTATGATGGCAATGAGGCATTAGAAAAGGTAGAAGAAGTGGAACCAGACCTTATTCTTCTCGACATCATGTTACCACATAAGGATGGTATGGAGGTATGTCGTGAAGTACGAAAAAAACACGATATGCCAATTGTCATGTTGACAGCAAAGGATTCTGAAATTGATAAAGTATTGGGTCTTGAGCTAGGTGCTGATGACTATGTCACAAAGCCTTTTAGTACAAGAGAACTGCTTGCACGGGTAAAAGCAAACCTACGTAGACACCAACAAATTTCAGAGGCGGTTAGCCAGGATACATCAAGTGAAATAACAGTAGGATCACTTGTCATCCATCCTGATGCGTATGTAGTAAGTAAACGTGGTGAAACGATTGAATTAACTCATCGCGAATTTGAACTCTTACATTATTTAGCGAAGCACTTAGGTCAAGTCATGACAAGAGAGCATTTATTACAAACCGTATGGGGCTATGACTATTTTGGAGATGTACGAACAGTAGACGTTACCGTCCGTCGTTTGCGTGAAAAAATCGAAGACAGCCCAAGTCATCCAACATGGATTGTGACAAGACGTGGAGTGGGCTATTATTTACGAAATCCTGATCAGGAGTAAATCCCAAAATGAGACGACTAGGTTTTTTTCAGTCCATTCACATTAAATTTGCACTTATTTATTTGCTACTCATTTTAATTGCCATGCAAATTATCGGTGTATATTTTATTGGGAAACTGGAGTTGCGATTAGTAGAAAACTTTAAAGTATCGTTAAATGAACGTGTCAATATGCTAGCGTTTAGCATGGAACAGGAAATGATTAAGGAGCGAGAGGATCCATCAACTTTAGAAAAGGATATCCGGAGTATTTTAAGAGACTATGAGTCAGAGGATATTCAGGAAATCCAGGTAATTGATAATAAAAGCCGCGTAATAGGAACCTCCGATCCGTATAGTCAAGGTGTTGTTGGACGAAAGTCAAATATAGATTTGGTCAAACGTACGTTATTATTAGGTGATAATCTAGATGATGTACGTCGACAGGAATATGACCGCGTATATATATCTTCAACGCCGATTCGTTCGAATGGAGATATCATTGGTGCCATTTACTTAAAAGCAAGGATGGAAAATGTCTATGATGATATAAAAGAAATCAACGATATTTTCGTAACAGGAACTGGGATTGCGATGGCGATTACCGCAATTCTCGGGATCTTTGTTGCACAGACCATTACAAGACCTATTTCCGCAATGAGGAAGCATGTAGTGGAATTGGGGAAAGGGAATTATTCAAAGAAGGTAAAGGTGTTTGGTCAAGATGAGATTGGCCAATTGGCCATGACCTTTAATAATTTATCCAGTAAAATACAGGATGCACAGGCGACAACAGAAGGTGAACGTCGGAAGCTTTCCTCGGTATTGGCACATATGACAGATGGGGTAATTGCGACTGACAAAAAGGGAAGAGTCATTTTAATTAATACGCCTGCAGTCAATATGCTTGATGTTTCACGTGAAACAGTCCTTAATGAATCGATTGTATCTGTCTTAGGATTAGACGAGCAATACACGTTCGAGGAGCTTGTTCACGATATTGATACTGAAATACTTGATTTTAGTACCCATAAAAAGCAATACATTATTAAGGTTAGCTTTTCGGTTATTAAAAAGGAGTCAGGCTTTATTAATGGGTTAATTGCTGTTTTATATGATGTAACCGAGCAGGAAAAAATAGAAAGTGAACGAAGAGAGTTCGTAGCGAATGTTTCGCACGAACTAAGAACACCATTAACGACCATGCGTAGCTATCTTGAAGCACTAGCAGAAGGAGCATGGAAGGACGAAAAGATTGCACCGCAATTTTTAAATGTTACACAAACTGAAACTGAGCGAATGATTCGACTCGTGAATGACTTGCTGAAGCTATCAAAACTTGATAGCAAGGACTACAAGTTCTCAAAGGAACTCATTAATTTCACAAAATACTTTCATCGAATTATCGACCGATTTGAGATGTCGAAGGAGCAGCATGTATCATTCGTCCGTAATTTACCAGAGAAGTCAATTTATCTAGAATTCGATCCGGATAAAATTACACAGGTACTTGATAATGTCATATCAAACGCATTGAAGTATTCCCCAGAGGGAGGTACAGTCACATTCCAATTGATAGAGGCAAATGATGAAATTGTAATAAGTGTGGCTGACCAGGGTGTTGGAATCCCTAACGATAACATTAATCGTATTTTTGACCGTTTTTACCGGGTGGATAAAGCGCGAACTCGTAAATTAGGGGGAACTGGGTTAGGACTCGCAATCGCCAAAGAAATGGTCGTTGCTCATGGAGGTAGGATTTGGGCTGAAAGTGAAGAAGGGGTTGGAACAACTGTTTTCTTTACTCTACCAACTGATGGAAATCAAGAGGGGCTAGAGGATGAATGGGATGAAGTATGAATCAATTAAAACAACCATATTAATCATCTTGGTACTTTCAAGCATTGTTCTGACTTGGACTTTGTGGACTTATCAGCCAGAATATAAGGCTATAGAAGCGGACGATTTAGTTGAGCAAGTAACGGAAAATGTTCAAAAGGAAACATCTTTGATTATTAAACCAAGTAAAATTCTCTATCACATTGAGGGCCAGCATTTTGGAACCTTTAGTGAGACAGAACTAAATCGAGTGATGAAAGAAATTGGGACATGGGAAATTCAAGATGTTCAAAACATTACACATGCTGTTCAAGAAGATGGTTTAGCAGACTTTTTGAGTCAAAGTGGACATGCCGAAATTTTCTTCCCAGATCCATTTCCTTTGCAACTATATAAATCATTTTTAAAAATTAATGATAAAGAACATTCGTTGATTTCATTTGATCGATTTGTTATTGATGTCAATTCGGAAAATCGTGAAGAAAGCATCGTGTACTTTGTGTCAACAGGTGACAATTTGGTGTATGAGGGCCGGATTAATAGCAGGTTAACGCGAGATTTTAAAAGAAGTTTCTATAATACGGCGACGAGATATCCAGAGCAAATTGAATATTCACTTTCAGAGACGAATTCGGTTTATTTGCCAAAGGATGAAACAGCTGTAAATCGCCTTGACTATTTTACTGATACAATCGATATTAAAACCTTTATTGACCGTTTATTTACGGATCCTGACCTTGTAAAAGGGGATAGACTCTCTACAGGTGAGGTTCATACGGATGGAACAAGACTTCTTAGGGTCTTTAACAATCAGAAGTACATTGAATTCATTAATCCAACGAGAATGAGTGGAAATCAATCAGATACGACAGATTTAATTCAGACAAGTATTGATTTTGTTAATGAACATGTTGGCTGGACAGATGACTACCGCTTTTTTAGCTGGAATAAAGAGAGCCAAACGACAGTGTTTAAATTATATGTTAAAAACATACCTGTCTTTGACCACAGGGGTCTAGTGGATATCACACAGCAATGGGAGAATAATGAGATTGTGAAGTATGACCATCCGACGGTAAGCCTACAAATTATGTTAAACTCATCCGAAACGACTCTTCCAAAGGGAGAAAAGGTAATGGAGGTCATTACGGGTATCCAGAATTATAATCCTGAACTGCTTGACAGTGTGACGGTTGCTTATGAGATGACGGAGAAAGAAAATGATTCCCAGTTTCTTTCACTTCAACCGATTTGGTCATACAGGTATAATGGAGTTTGGAGAAAGGTCGAGGATATAGGAGGGCGTGAAGATGGATTGGAGTAAAACCAAGTCTGTATTTATCATTACCTTCCTGATTCTAAACGTTTTTTTAGGGTATCAGCTTGTTCAAAAAAGGGATAGTAGCCAACTGGATGAAATTGCAGAACGTACTATCGATGAAAAACTAGCGGATGAAGGAATTACGTACGAAGCTTTACCGAAGGAACCGAAGGAATTAAGTTATATCAGTGGCAAGGTACAGATTTTTACAGAGGACGATGTCAAAAAACTTAAAAACCAAGAAGTTAACTTAGAAACCGCTGGGGTGTTAAAGGGTAAATTAAGTGATCCTATTAAAATATCGTTAACAGACCAGGTGAAAATACATCAATTTGTGAAGGATCATTTACTAGACGGTGAGAAATACACCGTTTGGAGTGTGGATGAAGAGACAGGGACGATTGTTTTAGTTCAACAACATAACAATTACAAGATCTTTGGTCAGTCTCTAAATATTAGTGGGGTTATTTACTTATATGTAAATGACGATCATGAAGTCGTTTCCTATGAGCAAACATTAATTCCTGAGTTTGAAGAGCATAAGTTGGAAGAGTTAATTACCCCAATGGAGACCCTAGAAAACCTTTATAACAATGACCATTTAAAATCAGGCAGCCATGTATCTAAAGTGGAATTTGGGTATTACCCACTCGTTCCATATTCTGAATCACAGCTATTAGCACCGACGTGGCATGTTGTTATTGATGATGAGACAGAAATTTACGTAAATGCCATTGAAGGACAAATTCTTAATAAAGACGGAGTGAACGATTATGGGGTTGCATTTTAGTGTGCTTGCAAGTGGGAGTACAGGAAATGCGTTCTATGTTGGGACAGACAAGCATTCCTTGCTTGTAGATGCAGGGTTAAGTGGGAAACAACTAGAACTTTTATTTAAAGAAATCAACAAAGAAATTAAGCATCTTTCAGGGATACTTGTGACACATGAGCATAGTGACCATATAAAAGGGCTTGGTGTACTCGCAAGAAAGTACAAGCTACCCATCTATGCAAATGAAAAGACATGGAAGGCAATGGAGCACAATATTGGAGAAATCCCGTCTGAGCAGAAGTTCATTTTTCAAATGGGGACGGTAAAGACATTTGGAAATATGGATGTTGAATCATTCGGTGTTTCTCATGATGCGGCCGAGCCGATGTTTTATGTATTCCATCATGAGGGGAAAAAGGTTGTTGTCATTACGGATACAGGCTATGTCAGTGATAGAATGAAGGGTACGATTGAAAATGCCGATGCCTATGTGTTTGAAAGTAACCATGATGTGTCGATGCTTCAAATGGGCCATTATCCATGGAGCATCAAGCGCCGTATTTTAAGTGATGTTGGGCACGTTTCAAATGAGGATGCGGCACTCGCGATGTCAGATGTGATCGGAGACCGCACGAAACGAATCTATCTGGCGCATTTAAGTAAGGATAATAATTTAAAAGAATTAGCACGCATGTCTGTTAAGCAAACCCTGGAAAGCAAGGGGTATGTGGTTGGAGAACAATTTGATTTGTATGATACCGACCCGAAAGTTCCGACGAAGCTTGCTTACGTGTAACGAAAATAGCCCACGGAATTATGCTAGGGGGCATTGTCATAGAAGCTCATTTGATTTTGATCAGATGGGCTTTTTGTTTTGGAAAACACTTGCCGTACCCATAATTTTCTAGTAACTTGAAACTAGGATGAAAGTGGGGATGGTATGAAAGCTTTTGTTTTGCGGACAGCGGGTTTCATGGTGCTTTGGACGTCTTTTTTTATCTATGAAAAGTCAGTTCCATCCGCGTATTCAATTATGATTTGTGCGGCAGTCCTGACATTCTATTTTTTTCTAAAGATTTCACCTAATCCGGTTTATTTATATGGGGGAATAACCGGACTTCTATTGGTGCTTGGTGTTGTTGAAGAAGGAAACTCATTTACTTACTTATTATTGATGTATATTGTCATGTTAGCAGCGAATCAGTTAGAAAGTAAAACATTTAAATGGTTCGGAACTATAACGGTAGCAGCTTTATTGAGCTTGTTTTTTATAATGGAAATGGACATAACTGTGTATGTTTCGATTCTCTTATTCTATCTTGTTGTACTACAGGTTAATGAACTTTGGACTAAGCGGGAAGAACAGCGCAGCCTATATGAAGAATTGCTTGGGGAATATCGAAAGGTAAAAAGGGTTGCTCTTGTTACAGAGGAGGAAGCTCGCTATCAGGAAAGGACCAAGATAGCTAGGGACATTCATGATTCGGTTGGGCATAAGCTTACAGCGCTACTGATGCAGGTAGAGATTCTTTCTATCCAACAAGGTCCTGAACATTACAACGAATTAAAGGAATTGGCGAAAGAGAGCTTAGAAGAAACTCGATTTGCGGTCCGAACCTTAAAAGACAGGGAGCATGAAGGAATTGCAACGATTTTACAGCTGATTAAAAAGCTAGAGGCAGAAAGCCATATCATGGTTCAGTTTACAACTAAGCAAGGCATTCTCTCAGAGCGACTTACCAATGAACAAAGTGTCGTGCTCTATCGTGTAATTCAGGAAGGACTAACAAATGCCATGCGACACGCTCACTCGCGTGAAATTCAGGTAGTACTAGGAAAGACAGCAGACGGAAATATGGAGTTTGTCATTAAAAACCGAATTCATAAGAAGGATCCATATCAAGAGGGGTTTGGGCTTTTAAATATGCGAAAACGTGTTGAGGAATTAGATGGGACACTAGCAGTCTATCAAACGGATGAACAGTTTGTGATCAAGGGAATGATTCCGTTAGAGAAACTGTAAAGGCGGGGAAACGAACATGTGGAATGTGTTAATTGTAGAGGACCAATCGATTGTGAGACAAGGCTTGAGGTTGATGCTACAACAGGACGAGCAAATACGGGTAGTAGCAGAAGCAGAAAACGGAGAAGAGGCCATCAAAAAGATGGAGGCGCATGTTATCGATGTTGTACTAATGGATATCCGCATGCCGGTTATGAATGGCCTCGAAGCGACGAGAAAGATTAAGGAGCGCTGGCCAAATGTGAAGATTTTAATCCTCACGACCTTTAATGATGATGAATATGCAATCCAAGCATTAAAATATGGTGCCAATGCATTTCTATTAAAAACATCAGATCAAAAAGCATTGATACATGCCGTTCATAGCTGTTTTCAAGGCGGGCTGCCGATTCATGAGGAGGTTGTGGCAAAGGTGATGCCGCGATTATTACATAAAGTGGAGAAAAAGCTTGAATTGCCTTTGTCTGCAAGGGAGTTGGATATTACTAGATTAGTAGGTGAAGGAAAGACCAATAAAGAAATTGCAGATGAATTATTTTTATCGATTGGTACGGTAAAAAACCATATTACACAAATCTTGCATAAGCTAGAGCTTCGGGACCGTACGCAGTTAGCGATTTTTGCTGTAAAAAATGATATTACATAAGGTTTAAGGGATGTCCAAACAAAAGGGTCAGCCCTTTTTTAATGGAAACATGACTAAAGTCATGTTTTTTACATAAACAAGTGACCGGAGATAGTGCTGTCTAGAGAAAGTAAAGTCTATGATGGAAGTATAAAGGAGGATGACGTGATGTTAGAAATTATTGATTTATCGAAGAAATATAAACAAAAGTTTGCGGCACAAGGGATCAATATGTTTTTGGAAAAAGGAGAGATTGTTGGGTTACTAGGTCCGAATGGAGCGGGAAAATCGACGACCATTTCGATGTTGTCATCATTGGTTGTTCCGACTTCCGGGGATGTACGGTTAATGAACGAAAGCACGATTAAGCATCCACAGAATATCCGAAAAATTCTAGGTGTGGTTCCACAGGAAATTGCCCTATATACGGATTTATCAGCTGAAGAAAATTTACGTTTTTTTGGAGAGATCTATCGATTAAAGGGTGCCGAATTGAAGCAGCGAATTGAAGAGGTATTGGAGCAAATTGGTTTAACTGACCGAAGAAAGGATCTCGTGAAAACTTTTTCGGGTGGTATGAAAAGAAGGCTGAATATTGGAGTGGCATTGCTGCATAATCCAGAAATCATCATTATGGATGAGCCAACGGTTGGAATTGACCCACAATCTCGTAACTATATTTTAGAAACGGTTAAGCGTCTGAACAAAGAACGGGGGATGACTGTTTTATATACAAGTCATTACATGGAGGAAGTTGAGTTCTTATGTGACCGGATTTATATTATGGATAAAGGACATATTATTGCATCTGGTACGAAGGAAGAGTTAAAGAATATTTTATCCTCTGAAAATACGATTTCTATCAAAGTAGAACGAGCAAATAAGGAATTTATTCAGTTGCTTGAAGCAGATTCGACCGTTCGTCAAGTAAAGGTGCAGGATCGTGATGTTACGGTTATTGTTCCAAAGGAGTATAATCTGTTCCAAAAAATCTCCCAATTTGCTGAAGAAACAGGGACAGCATTAATTTCAGTTGAAGTAAAAGCACCGACACTTGAGGATGTCTTTCTTCATCTGACAGGTAGAGCACTAAGAGACTAGGGGGTGAAGCAATGATTATTCCATTTATAAAAAAAGATTTATTAGTGTTGATACGGAATCCACAGGAACTACTCGTTTTAGTTCTAATGCCTCTCATCCTTATTGCCATTCTGGGCTTTGCTTTAGGTGGGGTGATGGCAGGTGACACAACTTCCATTTCAGCTAAGGTTGCTTTCATTGATAATAGTGATGAACAAAAGGACATAGATGCTTTTGTCCAAAAGGTAAAGGCAGAGGGATTGCCACAAGAGGCAGAAACTGCATTAATCCAGGGAGCGGACCAACTACGTCCTATTCAGATTTTGCTAGATGAAGTGTTTGGGAGTAAGGAATTAAAAGAAATTGTAGAGCTTGAGCAAGTGAAGCCCGAACAATTGAATGAACTTAAAAAAGATGACCAATATTCTGCTATCATAGAGATACCTGAAAATTATACATTTGATGTACTTTCCTCAGCATTACTTGATGAGCCTTATACAGCGACGATCAGACTCTATAAAAATGAAGGAAAAGAGATTTCTCCAAAAGTAGTGGAGGATGTACTAGTGAATTTTCAAAAGCAAATGACTTCTATGACTGTCATTGGAAAAGCGGGAATCCAGTTAGAAGCAGTTGGGAGTGCAAAGTTAGGAGAAATTGACACTGTAACAAAACGAGAACCAATTAATTCCCTGCAATATTATTCCGTCGGTATGAGCGTTATGTTTATTATGTTTATTGCGTCTCACCTAGGTTCATTTGCGTACCGTGAAAAGCAATTACAGGTGTATAATCGAATTATTTTATCGAATACATCCAGATGGTCGTATTTGGGTGGTATTTTTTTCTCGGTTATGGTTATTTCGATTGTTCAGCAAGCCATTTTATATGGCGTTACTTCTCTTGTATTTGATGTGGTTTGGAATGATCTTCTTGGATTTTTCCTAGTTAATTTGTCACTATGCTTTGCGATTGGAGGAGTAGGGGCATTGTTAACCGCATTAAATTTCCGAATTGATTCAGAAGGTGTGTCAAACTTTTTTGGAAATGTGATGGTTGCGATTTTATCTTTTTTAGGTGGTAGTTTTACACCGATTGGTGAAACTTCTTCGGTAATTGGGGTATTGGGCAATTTCACGCCAAATGGTGCAGGGATGACTGCATTATTGCAATTGCTGCAAGGTGTAGAGCTTTCAGAGATTGATCATCATATCATATATTTGCTTGGCTTTGGTTTGGTGATGCTAACAGCGGCTGTATTTAGCTTTCCGAGAAGAGGTGATGCTATATGATGAGTATTTTACAGGCAAAATTTAAATTGTTTTTAAGAAAGCCAATGCTTATGATTGGCATGACCGTGATGAGTATTGTCTTTGCTTTATTATTAGGTGCTGCAAATTATACAACTATCAATATACCCGTATATACGGAGATTGAAAATATAGAAGAAACGGCACTATGGAAGGATTTAACCCAGTCGCAAAGTTTTGAGTTTATGCCAGTTACGGAAGATAAAGCCAAGAAAATGGTCAGTGAAGGTGATGCTGAGGCTGCGGTGAAGTTGGAGGAGGACTCCTACAAGATTGTCGTAGTGACAGAAACGTCTAATCTTCATTTGTTAGAAAGCTATCTTCAAACCTTTTATGGGGATCTTTTGCTGGAAGATAAAATTAAAGAAGCAACGGCAACAAGTAGCTATATCGATCCTGATGCCATTTTAGAGGAATTAAAAGAAAAGGAAAAGAACCCGTTATTTAAGATTCAGGCTGCTTCTTTCCGTGGTGATGATGCCGTGATTATTGATAACCAGCTACAGACGATTTTTGGATTTACTTTATTCTTTGTCATTTACACCATCTCCTATAATGTCCACAACATTTTACAGGAGAGAACGTGGGGAGTTTGGGACCGCATGATTTTATCCCCATTAAAAAAATGGGAGATGTACGCAGGTAATTTAGTGTATAGCTTCCTCATGGGATACGTTCAGGTTGCTATTATCTTTTTCGTGTTCCGCTATGGTGTTGGGGTAGACTTTTACGGGGGATTTGGAAAAATATTAATTGTTTTAGTCCCATATGTCTTTTCAATTGTCGCCTTAGCTCTGTTTTTAGTTAGTGTTGTAAAAAGTACGCAGCAATTCAATGCCATTATTTCACTTGTATCGGTCTCTTTATCGATGCTTGGCGGGGCTTATTGGCCATTGGAAATTGTTAGCTCAGACTTTTTATTGAAGGTATCAAACTTTGTGCCAATTAAACATGCGATGGAAGGCTTAAAAGCTGCTACCATTTATGGAGCACCAATGAGTGAAATACTCTATCCAATCAGCATTCTGATATTAATGGGTGTGGTGCTAATCGGAATTGGAATTAATGTGATGGAACGAAAAAATGCATAATCTATGTATGGAAAAGGCAGGGGCGATCGGCTCCTGCCTTTTATTCGTTTAGGGTTGGGTCATGATTTACATAAAATATGGGTAAAATTGAATATAAAAAGAACTTTGATAAGGAGAAATGGCGGTATGGGGTATTATGATCAGGATTATGTAAATCAGAGATCAAAACGAAGAAGTTGCGGTGGTTGGTTTTTTTCAGCATTAATTGGCGCCATCATTGGTGCGTTGCTTATTATTGTTTTATTACCGACGTTATCCAAGTATCATTTACTTCCTTACGAGGAGAATGGAGCTCCCGAAGAGGTAAATGGACTAGATGATGTGGAGAAAAAAGCACCGACAGCAGGAGAGAGTGTCCAGCAGACAATTAATGTTAGCGTGACGTCTGAAATCACCAATGCTGTGAATCGGGTAAATGAAGCAGTTGTGGGCATTGTTAATCTTCAACAAACCAATTTTTGGGCGGAGGAGGCTACTGCAGCAGGAACAGGCTCAGGAGTTGTATATAAAAAGGGAAATGGCAAAGCATTTGTTGTTACAAATCACCATGTCATTGAAGGAGCTTCAGATATAGAAGTTAGTTTAAGTGATGGCTCAAGGGTGAAGGGAAGATTACTGGGTAGTGACATTTGGACGGATTTGGCGGTAGTTGAAATTGACGCGAGCCATGTAGAAAAGGTTGCTCAATTTGGGAACTCCGATACTATTAATCTGGGGGAGCCAGTCATTGCTATTGGAAACCCATTAGGACTTGAATTTTCCGGGTCTGTTACTCAAGGCATTATTTCTGGTTTAAATCGGACGATTCCGGTTGATATTAATCAGGATGGAGTGCCTGATTGGAATGCTGATGTCATGCAAACCGATGCTGCAATTAATCCAGGTAATAGTGGAGGCGCGCTTGTGAACATTAAGGGCGAAGTCATCGGCATTAATTCGATGAAAATTGCACAGGAAGCGGTTGAAGGAATTGGTCTATCGATTCCTATTACAAGTGCAAAGCCCATTATTGAGGATCTTGAACTATATGGAGAGGTGAAACGACCATTTATGGGAGTGGGACAGCTTAGGTCACTAAGTGAGATTTCCTCCTACCATCGTGCACAAACCTTACATCTACCGAATGAGGTAACGGAAGGAGTAGCTGTTTTAGAAGTATTACGAAACACACCGGCATCTCAAGGGGGATTACGCGAGCTAGATGTTATTGTAGAACTAGATGGTGAAATAATTACATCAGTGGTAGAACTAAGAAAGCATTTATATAAAAAATCAGTAGGAGACAAAATGGAGGTCACCTTCTACAGAGCGGGTGAAAAGAAAAAGGCGACCATCCAATTGGCAAGAGAATCGATGTAGGTATCACAAACAGGGGAGTAAGGATTCTCCCTGTTTTTTTGTGAACAAAATAATATGCTAAAATGGGTAAGATAAGAACATGTGGATAAGGAAAATTAAACAGAAAAAGTTATACCCATAATTCCCAATGGGCTGTGGGTAAGATTGATGGAGGAAGAAAAGTATGATTAAATGCTGTGAAGAACATGTTGAATTAGCTTTAGATATTGTGGTGGACGAACATGAGGTTGCACCGATTATGACGAAAATTGAAGAAGAAAACTTATCAACAACCTGTGAATTTTGTCAAAATAAGGCGGTATATGTTGTGGGGAACTAATATTCTCATACAAGATGTGGATAGAAAATGTGGATATGTGGATAACTCCTGTGGATAGTTTGTTTGTAAAATGTGAGTGAAGTGGGGATAAGTGTGAACATCACAATTGTGACAATTGGAAAGTTAAAAGAAAAATATTTGATCCAAGGGATCAATGAATACTTAAAACGATTAACAGCTTATGCAAAAGTGGAAATCATAGAGCTTGCTGACGAGAAAGCACCAGAAAATTTAAGTGAGACCGAGATGGAACAGGTGAAGCAAAAAGAGGGAGCGCGAATTCTTGCGAAGCTATCGGACGATACCCATGTAATTGCATTAGCAATTGAAGGCAAAATGAAATCATCCGAGCAGCTAGCTGCGGATATTGATAACCTAGCAACCTATGGAAAAAGCAAAATTGCCTTTGTCATCGGTGGATCTCTTGGATTAAGTAAGGATGTCATGAAGCGGGCAAATGATACATTGTCATTTTCAAAAATGACTTTTCCCCATCAGTTGATGAGGTTGATATTGGTGGAGCAGGTGTATCGGGCTTTCAGGATTATTAGGGGGGAACCGTACCATAAATAGAGTGATAAGTTGAAGATTTCCTTCAAATGTTTTCTTACATGGCGTTGGCTTTGTTAAGCATTGTTCCAACATTCTCTAACGATCTATCAATGGATTTATTAGTTCTGTGGAACTACAATATCGTTAGGGACCAAGTAATCATTCATCTAAGTAATAACCACCAAAACTTCTATCATTAAGAAAAACCCACTGAATTCGGGGATTCAATGGGTTTTTCAGCAACTTCTCAAATAAAGTGTATTTTACTCAGGCTTTACAGCTATAAATTCGTCAATCGTTTCAGGGGTGTGTTTTCCTTCTTTTCCTTGGAAAAGGTCAATATTAACGGTCACATCCATGCATCCAAGATATTTTCCATTTTTATCGCGTACTGCCATGAATTTTTGATAAATTTGACCAGTTTCTTCACCAGAGCGTTTTGGAAACCAAAATTCCCATTCGTCACGTGCTCCTGAACGGAAATCATTCAACAATTTTTCTACGTGATGAGCCATTCTTGGGTGAAGCTCAAGGACATGGCGACCAATCGCTTCTTTACGACGTCCATGCACGCGGTTAGGATTATTTGAATACCAGCGGAAAATATCGTTGGCATCGCAAAAACCCATTTCAAATGGTAAAAGATTAATAATTGAATCCAAAGTGCTTGCTTTTATTTCACCAGTTTCAAAATTAATAACAGCATCAGGACTAATTAATTCGGATAATTTTTCTTCAGACATTAAAAAAACCTCCTATATATAATCTCCGTTTATGAGAAGAATAAAATAGTATATCGACTTAGGTGATTTTATCTAATTCATTAATAATGATAGCATTAATACTGATAACCACATGTGATCTATCTCACAAATGTTGTTTTTGATCATTACTTGTAATTGAGGAACTGAAAGGACCAATCACCAAGTTAGAATACGGATCCTACTATGAAGGCCCGACTAGGATAGGAACCAGTCGGGCCTTTGGAATACGAAAGGCAGGATTTATTTGAAAATTTGATGTGATAGTACCGTCCCTTGTTTCATCGTACTACCTGGTTGATACAATTGATTTTCTTTTATATAACAAGGAACCCATGATAAAGGCAATTCCACCCCATAGGAGCATGTTTCCAAAACCAAACCAAAGGGGGGCTGAAAGAATAGAAGTATTGTAGACCATACTGTCTCTTAGACCGTCTGCAAAATAGGTGAGCGGAAGAATGTTTGATACAGGCTGCAGCCATTCGGGCATTGTTTCAATCGGAAAGAAAATCCCGCTTACAAACATCATCAGAAAGCTGATAATGTTCGCTACTCCCATGTAGGCCTCATTTGTATTGCTAAATGAAGAAATAAAATAACCAATTGCATTGAAGGAGAGGGCTCCCATTAAGAAAACCAGCAGTAAACTAGGGAAATTAATAAACAGATTAGCTCCAAATAGGAATACGCCTATTAAGGATAAGAGAAAGATTTGAATGATGCTAAATAACAGACGCATTACCATGTCGCTAAGGCCAAAGATACCCATTTTTGCCGGGGTCATCCGTAGCCTTTTTATTAACCCTTTTCTGCGCATGTCAACTAAGTCAACCATTCCGAATAAGCCACCTTGGGCGATCGATAAAGCAATCATTCCGGTTAAAAGAAAATCAGTATACTTTAATTCCGGACTGCCTGAGGAAATGGTTTCAAATTGTTGCTCATAGGTTGGGGTTGCACCAACTGCTTGCAAGTTTGCCTGCTGAATGAATTTATCCAGGATACCAGATACGACTTGGGTTGAAACACTTTGTTCATTTTCTTTGTTTACGATCAGTTTAATCGATGTTGCCTGTGCTGATTCAGGCAAGATGATGGCAGCATCAACTTCCTTCTCTTTTACTAAAACTTTTGCTTTCCCTTCACTAACAGAACTATTTTCACTTGTTTCAATAATAGGGATTTTTTGTAATTGACTGGCCATCATAGTAGACATTTCATTTGAAGATTCATTAACAATAACAACTTTGGTGCTGAAATCATCATTTGAACCACCGCTAAAGATGGTCATAAAGATAACCATTAGAATAATAGGAAAAAAGATTCCCCAAAACCACGCTTGTTTTTCACGGAATGTTAATTTTAATTGTGCAAGGAACATTTGTTTAAATTGCTTGAGATTATTCATCTTAATCCCTCCACTCCTTACCGGTATAAGCGATAAAGACATCTTCAAGACTCATTTCGTGAATCGAAACTTGTTCGACTTGATATTCCTTGTCTTTTGTAAATTTAAATAGGTCAAACAGTAAATCCTCGGGTTTAATTGTCCATAGCTTAAGTGCGGCATCTTCGCGTTCCGTCCGTGTCACAGAATCAAGAGCTTTTGCAAAAAGCTCTGCATCAAGAGCGGCTTTCTCTCCATCTAGGAAGGATAGTCGAACCTCTCTTTCATTTGTTAATTTTTCGATTAATCCGGTGGGGGAGTCCAAGGTTACGACCAACCCCTGGTCAACGATGCACACCCGGTCGCTAAGTTTTTCCGCCTCTTCCATGTAATGAGTGGTGAGAATAGTCGTTTTCCCTAATTTCTTAAGCTCAAGAATAATCTCCCAAACATTGCGTCGTGCCTGAGGATCCAGTCCGGTTGTTGGTTCATCCAAGAATACGACTTCAGGATCACTAATCATGGCAAGCCCGATTGCAAGGCGTTGCCGTTGACCACCAGATAATTTTTTGACTTGATTCTTACGGTGCTCGGTTAGATTAACTAATTTAAGAATTTCCTCTGTTGACCGCGCCTTATCATAAAATGTAGCAAATAGATTCAAATTTTCTTCAGGCGTCAATAAGTCAAACATGGCACTAGATTGTGGCTGCACACCAATTTTCTTTTTTATGGTTATGGCGTGCTTGTTCCAGTTCAATTCACCAAACTGTATTTCTCCATGATCCGGTGTAACCAAGCCTTCAATCATCTCGAGTGTTGTGGTTTTTCCTGCCCCATTAGGTCCGATGATGGTAAAAATCTCTCCTTCTTTTACAGAAAAGCTAATATCTTTAACGGCTTGAATGGAACCAAAGGATTTTTTTAAATTCCGAACCTCTAAAATATTCATTGTTACATCACCTTTCTTAAATGCCAGTGATTGTTGCAAAACTCTCAATTTCCAAAAATGATACCAAGTTATTTTTATGTTGTGGAATCTTTAAAGATTCATAAATTTTGAGGATACTCAGGTCAAGATGAGCAAATGGATTTTTGAAAAACTGTCGGTTTTACAGATAGGGGAACTGGATCATAAGTAAATGAAGTTTTTAAAAAAGGAGTCATAATCTCTATCAAAAATCACAAAAAGAAGGGCGTTCTTGACGGAGAAAACTGTATAAAACAAAAAAATGGAGATGTGACCCCATTTTTTTATCCCTTGTTTATCAAGGGGCGCTCCTGTAAATATAAAGCTAGATCTGGACTGTTTCCTTCAACAATCTCCTCGACAATCAACTTTGATAGCAATTGACTATAAACCGTCCCATTATCACCAAAGGCAAATAGAAAATAGCTATTAGGATATTCTTCATATTTACCAATAATCGGAATGCCGTCTAAAATGCCTCCATAAAATGCAGTCAAGTAATATTCGGGCTGTACTCTTATATTAGGAAACATTTTATTAAACTCTTCAATTAGTTTATTCTTTTTGTTAATCAATTTACTGTCGCGGTCTTCAGGGTATGTGGTAGTATCATCAAGTCCGCCTATGATAATTCTGTTATCTCTAGTTGTACGCAAATATAAATAGGGACGGGCCGTTTCCCAGATAAGTGTCCGATTATACCATTCAGAGAGATCTTCAACTGGATTGGTGGTTACCGTATATGTACTTACAAAGGAAGCTTTTTTCTCCTTTTTAATTTCTATTCCTTCATAACCTGCTGCAAAAATAACATAGCGTGCTTGGATAGAATACTCATTCTTTGTAGAAACAATCATCTTTCCAAGTGCCTTATCGTTGTTTATCAAGACCTAAATTAAAAAAAGTTAGATAAACTAAAGGTCATAACATATTTTATATGACTAATATGTTATGACCTTTCTTCTTCAACTAAACCAGCTAATAGGATGTCAATATTTTTCTGTAAAATTATTAAACAGTTAATGATATACTAAAAATGCGCATGCCAAATAACCCTCCTCATCCATATTGGAAGGTTTTTCATGTATTACTTA
>NZ_QUQV01000022.1 GCF_003400205.1 Bacillus sp. HNG
TTTGCATGTGAAAAATGTGGGGGTGAAATGTATCCTGAGTATTATAAAGGGGTACATGGCATAGAGTACAAATTATCGGATATTCTCTAACCATGAAAAGGACCGGGCTATGCCCGGTTTTTCTTATAAAGGAGGGTACTTATGAGCTTTATTATGTGGACAATTATTATTGTATTGTTTGTTATCGCCTTTGTTGGACTTGTCTATCCTATCATTCCGAGTGTGCTTTTTATCGCCGGTGGCTTTTTGGTTTATGGATTTTTTCAAGGCTTTGATTCGTTGAGTATATGGTTCTGGGTTATTGAAGGATTGTTTCTCCTTCTCTTAATAGGGGCAGATTACGCAACCAATTTATTAGGAGTGAAAAAATACGGTGGGAGCAAGGCGGCTGTTTGGGGAAGTACGATTGGACTTCTTGTTGGCCCTTTTGTAATCCCGATTTTTGGTATTGTCGTCGGTCCTTTCCTTGGAGCCTTTCTAGCTGAATTACTCATACATAAAAAAAATCTTAAGGAAGCTTTTAAGAGTGGGATAGGCTCTCTTATTGGTTTTCTAAGTGGAGTTCTTGCAAAAGGAGTCATTCAAGCAATCATGATAATCTATTTTTTGTTTGTCGTGCTTTAAGAATAAAATCGAATCTTCAGTGGAATCTTAAATCTGGTGTTGTGACAAAGCTTTTTATTTGAAAGATTATACTTATTTTGGTAATCTAACAAGTGAGGGCTGTTGAAGACGTATTCGTTTTCAAAAGGTTCATTATTACATATTTTTAAGGAGGAATTTACCATGGCATACGAATTACCACAATTACCTTATGCTTATGATGCACTAGAACCACATATTGACAAGGAAACAATGAACATTCACCACACTAAGCATCACAACACGTACATTACTAATGTAAACAATGCGATTGCTGGTAAAGCTGATTTAGAAAGCAAATCAGTTGAAGAATTAGTTTCTAATCTTGATGCTGTTCCAGAAGATATTCGTACAGCAGTAAGAAACAATGGTGGTGGACATGCAAACCACAGCTTATTCTGGACAATTCTTTCTCCAAACGGTGGCGGTGAGCCAACTGGCGAACTAGCTGACGCTATTAACAGCAAATTTGGAAGCTTTGAAGCATTTAAAGATGCGTTCTCAAAAGCAGCAACAACTCGTTTCGGTTCTGGTTGGGCTTGGTTAGTTGTTAACAATGGTGAGCTTGAAGTAACAAGCACTCCAAACCAAGACTCTCCATTAATGGAAGGTAAAACTCCAATCCTTGGTCTTGATGTTTGGGAGCACGCTTACTACCTAAACTATCAAAACCGCCGTCCTGATTACATTGCAGCATTCTTCAATGTAGTAAATTGGGAAGAAGTAGCAAATCGTTATAACGCTGCAAAATAATACAGAGTAAAGCCAGTGGATTCGTTCACTGGCTTTTTATTTTGGCTCTTTTTAAAAGAATGTTGCTATTATGTAAATCAATTGAACGAAACAACAATGTTTGTGAAACAGCCTTTATTTTATATCGAACTTTAAGTAACTTGCGCTTTTCCTTATGTCAAACTTTAGGTGCCATCGGCTCGAGGTCACAAGTCAATGACTTTTAAGGAAAAAAAAGCGCCTTCTGTCAGTGCCTGTTGCGATTGGTACGCAGCTAAAGCATTTCTTTGTATATCTCCTTTTTTTTATCACACAATAATGAGTGTAGTTAGAAAAGGGGAGTCAGCAAATGTTTCGTTTTAAAAAGGTACTAGGTGATGTACCCATACACAGAGATTTAATTTTGTTACTTGTCATTGGTGGATTATATGCACTAAGTATCGCTTTATCAAACACATTCGTTAACGTTTACTTATGGAAGCAATCAGGTGAATTTAAAGATTTAGGCTTATATAATTTGGCAGTTGTCGTCTTGCAACCATTAACCTTTATCCTTGCTGGGAGATGGGCTAAAAAAATTGATAGAGTGATCGTACTTAGGCTTGGAGTTTCATTCTTAGCCATTTTTTATATCACTGTCTTATGGATTGGTGAGAGTGCCTCGCACTATTTGTTACTTTTAGGAGCACTACTTGGAATTGGCTATGGTTTTTATTGGTTGGCCTTTAATGTCTTAACGTTTGAAATTACAGAGCCCGAAACACGTGATTTTTTTAATGGATTTCTAGGATTGCTTGGTTCATTTGCAGGAATGATCGGTCCAATTGCAGCAGGAATTATCATTTCCTCAATGAAGAGTTTTACAGGCTATACCGTCATATTTGGAATATCCTTGGGCTTGTTTGCTGGAGCAGTTGTTCTTAGTTTTTTCTTAAAAAGACGAAGTGCTGAAGGCGATTTTGTTTTTAAGAGAATTCTGGAAGAACGAAAATATAATTCAAATTGGAAGCATATCCTACATGCCCACTTTTTTCAAGGAATCCGTGAAGGCACCTATGTATTTGTTATCTCAGTTTTTGTATTCGTGGCAACTGGTAGTGAACTGGCTTTAGGAAAATTTGGATTGATAAATTCAGCCGTATCCTTTTTGGTTTATTTTTTAGCAACGAGGTTAATCAAAAAGAAAATGCGCAAAAAGGCAATTCTTGTTGGTGGTTTATTGGTTTATCTGGCTATTTTTGTGATTCTTTTTGAGGTAACTTATGCAAGGCTGATTTTATATGGTGTTATTATTGGGCTTGCATATCCAATTTTGCTTGTTCCATATAACTCATTAACCTATGATGTTATCGGAAAAGGGTGGAATGCAAAAGAAATGAGGATTGAATATGTGGTCGTTAGAGAAGTCTTTTTAAATATCGGAAGGATTCTATCGATTGTATTGTTTTTGATCACGATCACATTTTTTAATGAAAAGCAAAGTATTCCGATTCTTTTAGCCATTATCGGGGCTGGGCATTTACTACTATATTTTCCAATCAGGCGAATTGAAACTCCTGATGCAGCAGGTAAAGTTCAATCAAAATCAGCTGCAAACCGAAAACTAATTGAAGGAGAAGGTGGATCCACCGCATAAAACCAGTTTTTATCATGGAAAAAAGTTTGAGTTTCTTATACAATAGAAGATAAAGGCACCTAGCCTGGCTAGGTGTTTTTTTCATTCATAAGAAATTAACCCATTGATAAAATTAGTAATAGGCAAAAAAATAAAGGTAGTTGATGCTCATGATTAAAAAGAAAAAATCACATGTCCCTTTTCGTTTAAATATGCTGTTTTTTGCTGTCTTTTTACTATTTTCAGCCCTGATTTTACGACTTGGGGTTGTTCAAATTGTTCACGGTGAAAAATTTCAAAAGGAAGTTGAAAAAACGGAAAATGAAATTGTCAATCTTCCTGTTCCACGGGGGAAAATATACGACAAAAATGGAAATGTCATCGTAGATAATAAAGCTTTAAATGCCATCACTTATACTCGTGCGAGAGACACGAAGCAAGAGGCTGTACTAGAGGTGGCGGAAACACTTGCGACGTTAATTGATATGAAGACGGATAAAGTTACAGAGCGTGATCTGAAAGATTTTTGGATGCTAAAATACCCAGACGAAGCAAAAGAAAAGGTTCAGCAAGAACTGACGAAAGTGGAGAATGGGGAGATTGAACTATCAAGCAAAGAAATCTATAAACTTCAAATCGAGAGGATTACGGAAAAGGACCTTGAAAAGATAACTGAACCCGAGTTAGAGGTAGCTGCGATTTTTCGTGAAATGACGAAGGGCTATGCACTTGTCCCTCAAATCGTAAAAAATGAAAATGTGACACCTGAGGAATATGCGGTCGTCAGTGAAAACCTTGAAAACTTACCGGGTGTCAATACCACAACTGATTGGGTTCGAGATTATAAATATGATTTTACGTTAAAGTCCATACTTGGTAGAATCTCTGAAACGGATGAAGGACTCCCAAGTGAAAAACTTGATTATTATTTAGCACGAGGATATAACCGTAATGACCGAGTTGGATTAAGTTATTTAGAGGCACAATATGAATCCGTACTTCATGGTCAAAAGGCTAAAGTCGAAAATGTCATTAAAGGAAATGCAGTTCAGGAAACAATCTTAATATCAGAAGGACAACGAGGAAGTGACCTTGTTCTTACCATCGACATGGAACTGCAAAAAGCGGTTGAACAAATTCTTGAAGAACAAATGCTGGCTCATAAACAAATGAGGAATACACAATATCTTGACCGAGCATTTGTCGTCATGATGAACCCTAATACAGGTGAAATATTAAGTATGGCCGGAAAGGTCTATACAAAAGGCGAAGACGGAAAAATGGGCTTCCAGGATTATGCACTTGGGACAATGAATGCCGCTTACGAAATGGGTTCCACTATTAAAGGTGCCACCATGTTAACTGGTTATGATACGGGAGTCATTGATATTGGTTCAATGTACTATGACACTCCAATCCGAATTAAGGGAACACCCACAAAGTCATCTTGGAAAAACTTAGGCCCGACAAATGATCTAAAAGCACTTGAAATGTCATCTAACGTATATATGTTTAGGACCTTCCTTGATTTAGCAGGTGGACGCTATGTCCCTGGACAATCGATTTCAATCGACTATGGTGCGTTTCAAACAGCCAGAAATTATTTCAGTCAGTTTGGTTTAGGGGTAAAGACAGGAATTGATTTACCGGGTGAAGCCTCTGGATATCCTGGCCCATTGTTTGGACCTGGTTTGTTAATGGACTTGGCGATTGGACAATATGACACCTACACAACTTTACAATTAGCACAGTATGTGTCAACGATTGCAAATGATGGATACAGAATGCAACCGAAGATTGTAAGGCAAATTCATCAACCAACGATGGAAGAAAATGAATTAGGCCCAATTCAAAAACCATTTGAACCAACTGTGTTAAACAAAGTCGATATCGATCAGAAATATTTCGATCGGGTTCAACAAGGATTTAAGCTCGTGTTCCAAGGGGCAAATGGTACGGCTCGTAGTGTATTTGCTGGTAAACCATATAATCCTGCTGGAAAAACAGGTACAGCACAATCATTTATAAATGGGATAGAAGCTGTTAATAGTACACTTGTTGGGTATGCTCCATTTGACAATCCCGAGGTAGCATTTGCTGTTGTCATACCATACGCATATTACGGAAACACATCACATAATATGAACCTTAAAGTTGGGGAAGCCATTTTAGACAAATATTTTGAACTAAAAGAAAAGAGAGCTACACAACCACAGCAAAAAACAGAGACAACCGAGACACCAGAAACAACAGAAACGGATTCACAACAAGAAACTCCAACAAATGACGGTGAAGAACAAGGAACTGAATAACGTTTATGCAAAGCCTAGCGATTTCGCTAGGCTTTTTTCTATGCAACTCCAGCGCCAATACCCTCGAGGTCGAAGCGTTTTCTATCAACGCCCGTCATTGCTTGTCGGACTTGCACAGGACAAGGAAAGCTTCGACAGCATGATCTTCGCACGAAGAAAATGCATAGCATTTTCGAGGAAGTGCTGATGTCAAGGTTTGCCACAGGACGTGAGTAGACGTTCAACACAAGGCGCTTGCGCTTTTGTACTTGCAAGTTACATCGACAAAAATAGGGTATATTCATCATTTTATTTAAATTTACAAAACCTTTACATTCAATTCATATGAGATTAATAGTATGCGAGTATTCTTATTTTTGTAAGACAAAGCAAGACTAACTCACTCTTAGGGGGAATTAAGGAATGAAACACTTGAAGTTCTTAGGTTTAGCAATGATCACAATCGCGATGCTTGTATTAGCTGCATGTGGTAACAACGAGAGCAACACAGAAGGTGACGAGTCACAAACAGGTAATGGTGATGCGGCTGAAGAAAAATTAGAAGGCAGCGTTGTGATTGATGGATCTGGTACTGTATTTCCTTTCATGTCTAAAATGGCAGAAAATTATATGACAAATGAACAAGAAGATGTATCCGTTGAAGTTAGCCGCGCTGGAACAAGTGCTGGTTTCAAAAAGTTTTTAGTTGAAGATGGCGGAACAGATTTCAATGATGCTTCACGTAAAATTAAAGACGAAGAAGCAGCAACTGCTGAAGAACTTGGAATTGATGTCAAGGAATTAAAAGTTGCACTTGATGGCTTAACATTTGTTGTAAACCCTGAAAACGATTGGGCGGAAGAGCTTACACAACAAGAAGTAATTGATATTTTCCTAGCAAGTGCTGGTAAGAAAAATTGGTCAGATGTTCGCTCTGATTTTCCAAACGAGCCAATCAAGACATATGGTCCAAACGAAAACCATGGTACTTATGAATTCTTCTGGGAAAACATTCTAGATGAGCAAGATCTAGTAGCTGAAGCAAATCTACAACAAGAATACTCAACTTTAGTAGACTTAGTTTCTAAGGATAAAAATGCAATTGCATTTTTCGGATATGGTTATGCAGCAAACAACAAAGAAAAAGTGAAAATTGTTAAAATTGACTTTGGTAATGGCCCTGTAGAACCTAGCACAGATACAATCAGTGAAGATGGTGACTATGCTCCATTTACTAGACCAGTATTTACGTACCTTAATGTAAATATGGCTAAAGAAAAAGCACAAGTATTAGACTATGCAATTTATACAATGAAAAACGCTGCTGATGTAGCATCTGAAACTGGATTTGCTCCACTTCCAGAAGCTGAATTACAAAAAGCAGTTGAAGAATTAGAAGGTTTAAAATAATATCCTTTAATTGAAGGTGAGAGCGGACTATGCTTCTCATCTTCAACCTGATTATAGATAGAAATATACATTTTGGTCTCGATAAATGATGAAATGGATTGAAGGGAGTTTATCATGAAGGAAGGTTCTAAAGATTTAAATGTGCGTGAACTGATTTCACAAAACAAAAGCACTAAAAGCATGAACACAATCATTGAAAAAGCCATTCCAAAAGGCTTACTTTTAATTGCAATTGTATCGATTTTAACTACAATTGGAATTATCTTTACTCTTCTATTTGAAACATTCGAGTTTTTTAAACGTGTACCGTTTCTCGACTTCTTTACCGGTACCATATTAAAACCCCTTGGCGAAAATGCACAGTTTGGGGTATTACCTCTTTTAACAGGAACGGTTATTTCATCGACTATAGCAATGCTAGTCGCAATCCCAATCGGTATGATGTCTGCTATTTATTTAAGTGAGTATGCTTCAGACCGAGTTAGAAGAATTTTAAAGCCAATTCTTGAAATTCTTGCAGGGATTCCGACAATTGTTTATGGTTTCTTTGCATTAACGTTCGTGACTCCTCTTTTACAATATATTATTCCTGGTCTTGAACCTACCAATATCCTCAGTCCAGGTATCGTAATGGGAATAATGATTATACCTATGGTCGCATCATTATCTGAGGATGCGATGAGCGCAGTGCCAAATGCTATGAGGGAAGGCGCACTTGGACTAGGCTCAACTAAACTTGAAGTTACATGGAAGGTTGTTATTCCTGCTGCAATGTCTGGAATTATTGCTTCTTTTGTTCTTGGTATATCAAGAGCAATTGGTGAAACCATGATTGTTACTCTTGCTAGTGGGAGTACCAAGAACTTTACTTTTGATATTACTCAATCAATGCAAACCATGACTTCTTATATAGTAGAAGTTAATAGTGGTGATGCACCTGCTGGCTCAACTTTATATTACAGTTTATATGCAGTAGCAATTACACTATTCGTATTCACATTGGTTATGAACTTACTTGCACAATATATTTCTCGCAAGTTTAAGGAGGAATATTAAAATGAAATATGTAAATGCTGCACAGGTGCAAAAGAAACTTAATTCACGATTAGCAATAAATAAAATTGCAAAAACGATATTTTTAATTTCAATACTATTCAGCTTAGTAGTTCTAACCATTCTTTTTTATCGCGTTATTTCTCAAAGTCTAGGTTGGATCGACATTCAATTTTTAACGAGTAAATTATCAACTGTTGCTGAAAAAGCTGGGGTTATGGGTGCCATTCTTGGAACCCTTTGGTTAATGGTCGTTGTAGCTCCGATTACTCTTATTCTTGGTGTTGGAACAGCTATTTATCTTGAAGAGTATGCTACAAAAGGACGCCTTCAACGCTTTATTCAAACAAATATTTCCAACCTTGCTGGTGTTCCGTCAATTGTATTTGGAATTTTAGGATTAACTGTTTTTGTCCGTGGATTTGGATTAGGAAATATTGTATTAGCTGGTGGACTTACAATGTCACTATTGGTACTTCCTATCGTTGTTGTGGCAAGTCAAGAAGCAATTCGTGCTGTACCTAACTTTTTACGTGAAGCTTCATACGGAATGGGAGCTACAAAATGGCAAACGATTAAAAATGTTGTTTTACCAGCGTCGTTACCAGGGATTTTAACAGGAGCTATTTTGGCTCTTTCAAGGGCAATTGGAGAAACTGCTCCACTTGTTGTTCTTGGAATTCCGGCCTTATTAATTCCATTTCCTGATAGTATTTTTGATAAGTTCACTGTATTGCCAATGCAAATTTATTACTGGACACTTGATTCTGCACTTGTTGCTGAATACGCAAATCTAGCAGCAGCTACAATTGTGATTTTGCTAATCATTCTATTCTTAATGAACTCAATTGCAATCATGATTCGAAACAAGTTCCAAAGAAGGTTCTAATCTGAATAAAGGGGAGAAACTCAAAAGATGACATTCCAAGTAACTACAAATAAAAATGAAAAAAAAGATCAAATTGATAAAAAAATTGTGTATGATACAAAGGATTTAAATCTATGGTATGGTGAAGATCATGCACTAAAAAATATTAACTTTCCAATCTATGAAAACGAAGTAACGGCGATCATTGGACCGTCAGGATGTGGGAAATCAACCTACATTAAAACATTAAACCGCATGGTTGAGCTAGTACCAATCGTACGTATTTCTGGTGAGATTTTATACCGTGGGAAAAATATTTTCGATAAATCCTATAAAGAAGAAGAACTCAGAACCCGAGTTGGAATGGTATTCCAGAAGCCAAATCCATTTCCAAAATCGATTTACGACAATATTGCCTACGGACCACGAATCCACGGAATTCGAAATAAAAAGATATTAGATGAAATTGTGGAAAAAAGTCTACGCGGGGCGGCGATTTGGGATGAGGTAAAAGACCGTCTTCATGAAAATGCATATGGTCTTTCTGGTGGTCAGCAACAAAGAATTTGTATTGCAAGATGTCTGGCTATTGAACCTGATGTAATTCTAATGGATGAGCCAACTTCCGCACTTGATCCAATTTCAACTTTGAAAATTGAAGAGTTAGTTCAAGAACTTAAGCAAAACTTTAGCATTATTATCGTTACACATAATATGCAACAAGCAGCGCGTATCTCTGATCGAACAGCATTTTTCTTAAGCGGAGAAATCATTGAATACGAAAAAACAGATAAAATGTTCTCAAACCCATCCGACAAGCGCACAGAAGACTACATCACAGGTCGTTTTGGATAAATAATTTGGGTAAATAAAATAGATAAGGGGAGAAGGGTATGGCTATACGCACGACATTGGATAAAGATTTAGATCGCCTTAAAGATTTACTCATTGAAATGGTAAACCTATCAAAAACTGCTGTTGAAAAATCTGTGCAGTCACTTGCACACCAAAATATCGAAATGGCAGAGCAAATCATTGAAGAAGACCAAAAGATTAACGATCTTGAAGAAAAAATTAATAACCTAATCATTCAGTTAATCGCCCAACAACAGCCTGTTGCATCTGACCTACGTACGATTATTGCTGGATTAAAAATCTCAAACGATATTGAGAGAATTGGTGACCTTGCTGTAAATATTTCTAAATCCGTCATCCATATTGGTGCTGGGCCGCACATCAAGCCAATTGTGGATATTCCTAGAATGGCGGATATGGCATTAGACATGTTAAATAACGTAATTAAAGCCTATATCGAAAAAGATATAGAACTTGCCATTACAACAGCTAAGGCTGATGATGAGATTGATGCTTTATATGGAAAAATTATTAAAGAACTCCTTGAATTAGTGCCAAGTAAACCTGATTCATTTAATCAAATCTCTCAACTATCCTTTGTTGCCCGTAATCTTGAAAGGATTGCAGACCATACAACCAATATGTCAGAACATATCATTTTTATGGTTAAAGGAAAAAATGTCGATTTGAATGCCTAGTAAAAAACTCAAGCCGAAATAAAAAGGCTTGAGTTTTTTTATGTAGTCATATAGTAAATCGTCCCGTAAACAATCGTTGATATAATAATTCCGATTGCAATTCCACGTAATAAATTTTTATCCATTAAATGAGCCCCATTTTCTTTGCTTGTTCTAGGATAAGTCGAACTTCTTCAACTGGTAAATTTGTTTTGTTTCCGATCTCTTCATAACTCAGGCCTTTATCATACAAAGATAAAATGGAAGCATTTGATAAAGACATGGCACTTGTTTGTGGCGTTCCTAATTCATAATCAATATCATTTGTAAGAAGTTCTTCCTCGAGGATCTTCATTTTTTTCTTTAAAAGGTACGTTTCCTGAACTACAGAAAGAGAAAGTTGATCGATTTCTTCTTGCATCATTTTAATCCGGTCCTTTCCATAAAAGGAGATGACAAGAAGTAGGATTGCGATACCTAATAATATAATAAATGCGTATTCCATATCTTCACTCCATTCCATTCTAATCTTATCGTAACTTATGAATGTGGACAACATTTAGTACACTGTAAGATTGTATTTTGGTATAGTAATTATGAAATTATATTCTCCCAAAAATAGGACTGGAATTTTGATTAGTAAAATGGTATGATAGGTAGGTCTGATTAAAGCTTTATATGTTTGGAGGGAAATAAAGATGCGTGTAAAAATCACTTTAGCTTGCACTGAAACTGGTGATCGTAATTATATTACAACTAAAAATAAGCGAAACAACCCTGACCGTCTTGAACTTAAGAAATATAGCCCAAGACTTAAAAAGGTTACTCTACACCGCGAAACAAAGTAACAGTAGGAAGCAATTTCCTGCTGTTTTTTTTATAGGCTTAATTCTATTGTGCGAAGGGAAAAGCAGTTATAGTCCTTCCTGTGATTTCAGCGGATGGTACGAAATCCTTAAAATGCAGGCATTTTCTTCGTGCGGTGTAGTTTCAAGGAAGCAACCTCAACGTCCTTCGGATCGCCCGCGGAAAGCGAGTGCCAGGTGCGGAAATCAACAGCAACAATCTTTTATTTCAAAAACAACATAGTTTACGAAAACAGCCTTTTTATATTATATAATTACAGTAATGTTGAGGGAGGAGATTACGGTGAAGACGAAACGGGACTTGAGAAAAGAAATGAAAGAAACTTTACTTTCGATTGATAGAGTTACACTAAATAAATGGTCACAGGAAATCACAGAACATGTTCTTTCATTACCTGAATGGGTGAACGCGAAGACAATCGGTATCACGATTTCTGGTGAATATGAGGTTAATACAAAATATTTAATTGAAAAAGCCTGGGAATCAAAAAAGCGGGTGGCAGTTCCAAAATGTCATTCAAAGACAAAAACAATGACATTCCGTGAAATTACATCCTTTTCACAGCTAGAGGTCGTCTATTATGGATTACAGGAACCAATTGAAGATCAAACAAAAGAAGTTTTACATAATGAAATGGATGTTTTATTCGTCCCAGGCTTATGCTTCGTGACAAACGGATATCGACTTGGCCACGGTGGAGGCTATTATGACCGATATTTAACAGAATATGGAGGAAATACTGTTTCCTTAGCTTTTCCGGAGCAACTAGTAGAGGAACTACCTGTTGAAGCATTTGATATTCCTGTGCAGAAAATTGTAACAAACACAAAGGTTATCATTGCCGATGATTAATCTTCTAATTCAAATCCTTGCTTCCATTATTGTAGCAGTAGTAGGGTACCGTCTTAAATCGTTAACCATAAGTGGGGCTGTCGGAACAATAATTGTAGGAAGTGCTGTATCGATCGGCTTTGGCTATCGAGGCTTACTATTATTAGGAGTCTTCTTTGCTAGTTCGAGTTTGTGGAGTAAATTCAAGACAGGAAATAAAGACAGCCTCCAAAATAAAGTGGAAAAAGGGGAGCAACGGGACATCATCCAAGTCTTTGCTAATGGTGGAATCGCCGCTGTTGCAAGTTTATTATTTACATGGACTGATTCAATTATTTGGCTATACTTATTTGCTGGCTCCATTGCAGCAGCAAATGCTGACACATGGGCTTCAGAAATTGGGACACTTAGTAAAAAGCAGCCATTTCTCATTACAAAAATGAGGCGGGTGGATGCTGGGACGTCAGGAGCCGTTTCATTATTAGGAACGATTGCTGGCTTTTTAGGTGCTCTTCTTATTGCTGCCGTTTCATTTTTAGTCTGGCCAGAGCTTTCAGTCATTCTGTTAGTTGGACTTACCCTGGTGGGTTTCAGTGGAAATGTAATAGATACGATCATGGGAGCAACCATCCAGGTTGTTTATAAATGCTCTGTCTGTGGCTTGGAAACGGAAAAAAAGGTACACTGTGGACAAGAAACAACTTATTTAAAAGGTCTACGTTATTGCAATAATGATGTTGTGAATTTTATCTCAATCCTCTTTGCATCTGGACTTGGCACATATTTCCTTTCGTATATAGGATAAAATGAAAGGGATAATCAAAAAGTATATCTAGGAGGGATAGAAATGCTAAGCTTATTGACCCGAATAGCTTTACTTTTTGGTGGGATTTATGCTGTTTACAGATACCGTTATCGAATTTTTAATACTGTTTTCGGTAGCCCAACAGTTCGACGAATTTTTATTAGTTCGTCAATGAAAATCCCATTTATTCGAAACAGAATGATTCACCAAGCCTTCCGATAGAAGAAGAAAACCTGTTGATTGCCTTTCAACAGGTTTTTTCATTTTTTTAAGACAGAAACTTGGTAACAGTTATAGTAAAACGTTTATAATAAAAGAAACTCTAAAGGATGTTCAACGCGCATTTTTTGACAAGGGGGGATTTGGTGTTTAAACAGGATTATCTTTATTGGAAATTGATCGAGGAGCTTCAGTTAGAGGGCGGCTACCGAATTCTCCAATTATCAAAATCAACGAATGAAGTTTGGTTAGAAGGCACACATAAAAATAAACCAAGAATTATCCGTATCCTACGCCACGATTTGGATTGGAGTAATTGGATGCAGAGGGACATGGAAATCGCAGCACAGCGACTAGAACAGCTAAGAAAACGCCTATTTATCCGTAAACTAGATGCTCTAAATATATATATTACGACATACCCACCTGTAGATGACTGGAAATACCGATTGGAAAGCCCACTCGTAGCAGGTGCAAAAGGACTTACTGCTTTACATACTGTTTTAATTGAATCAGAACATATAAATACAGGCTTACAGGAAGTATCAAAGTTTGTTGATTCTAATTTTGAAATAAATGATTCCATCTATATAGATGTTGAAACGATTGAAAACATCAAACGTGAGGTTATTAGCGTTGCAAATAAACGGATTTCAAGTGAAAAGCAGATTTTCCAAAATGGAAAACCGTTTTTTACATACATCTTAATTGCAATTCAATTAGTGATGTTTGCTATTTTAGAATTGCACGGAGGGAGTACAAATACGGAAACCTTACTGAAATATGGGGCAAAGGAAAACTTTCGGATTTTAAATGGTGAATGGTGGCGTTTTTTCACGCCTATGATTTTACATATTGGATTCTTTCATCTTCTTATGAACACCTTTGCGCTCTATTATTTAGGGACTGAGGTCGAACGGCTGTATGGAAAAGTAAGATTTTTATTGATTTATCTTTTTGCCGGATTCGTAGGAAGTTTAGCAAGTTTTGTGTTTAATGCAAATATTTCTGCAGGGGCTTCTGGAGCCATTTTTGGTTGCTTTGGTGCTTTATTATTTTTTGGAACTGCCTTCCCATCTTTGTTTTTTAGAACAATGGGGCCAAATGTGATTGGCATTATTATCATCAATCTAGTCCTAGGTTTTATGATTCCTGGAATCGATAACTCAGGTCATATTGGAGGCTTGGTTGGAGGCTTTTTAGCGGCGAGCATTGTGCATTTACCTAAGCGTAAGGAATTTGTGAAGCGATTAAGTGGGCTTCTGGTGACAATCGTAACAGTTGGTGTCCTTTTTTATGTCGGATATGTGGTTCAGCCACATTCTGATAATCCACAATTTGTCGTGCAAACAGCACAAGAATATATCCAATCAAATGAGTTACAAAAAGCATATGAGATGCTAAAAACGGCCGAGGAAAAAGGGACTGACTCACCTGAAGTCTATTTTTATTTATCTTATACCGAGATTAAACTCGGTAAGTTTGAGGAAGCACGAGACCATTTAGAAATTGTCACGACCAAGGCACCCGAAATTTCTGAAGCACATTTTAATCTAGCTCTAGTCTATGTCCAGCTACAGGAATATGAAAATGCAAAAAAGGCTGTGGAACAAGCGATTAAAATAGATCCTGACAATCAAAATTACGAAGATTTATTAAAAGAAATAAAAGCTATGGAAAGTGGCTCATAGTAAAAAGCGTCTATTTAGGCGCTTTTGTTTATTTTCCCTAAATAAGTATGTTTTTCCAGTTTTACGTCAATCATGGATTAGTAGCCTAGAACAAGTTGCTTTTGGACGTGATTGGAGTGATACAAATGGGAAATGAAAAAGAAAAGCCAAAACACCCGGTCTCAACAAATTTACAGGAAAATATAAATTATTTAAAAGAAGCTCTTGGAGTAGATAAAAGCTTTGATGTCATCCAACTTGACGTAGAATACGCAGGCAAGGATATGTCTATGTTTTTAATTGACGGTCTTGTCAAAGATGATATGCTACATCTTCTACAAAAATTTCTCGCAAAACAGGATGAAAATACTTTAAAAATAGATGGTTTAGAAAAACTTCTTAAAACGTATATCCCTTATGTTGAAGTTGAAAGTGTAGATGACCTTGAGAAGGTTGTTGACACCGTGCTTGCAGGCCCAACAGCACTAGTCATTGATGGTTTTGAAAAGGTAATTTTAATTGATGCAAGAACGTATCCTGTTAGAGGGCCAGAAGAGCCTGATACTGAACGAGTGGTAAGAGGAGCAAGGGACGGCTTTGTTGAAACGATCGTCTTTAATACTGCATTAACGAGAAGAAGGATTCGCGATAAATCACTTCGGATGGAATATATGCAGGTAGGGCGACGTTCCAAAACAGATATTGTTATTAGTTATATAGAGGATATCGCCGATCCTGCACATGTTAAAGAAGTAAAAGATGCAATCTCAAAAATTGACACCGATGGTTTACCGATGGGTGAGAAAACAGTTGAGGAATATATATCTGGCCGGCACTATAATCCTTATCCTGTTGTTAGATACACAGAGAGGCCAGACACAGCAGCAGCCCACCTTTATGAAGGTCATATCATCATTATGGTTGATGGTTCGCCGAGTGTTCTCATCACACCAACTACATTTTGGCACCATATGCAACATGCTGAGGAATATCGGAATAGTCCAGTTGCTGGACTATATCTCCGCTTAGTTCGCTATGTTGGTGTGTGGGCATCTCTCTTTTTACTACCACTTTGGTATTTATTTGCTGTTCATCCAGAACTGCTGCCAGAAAATCTTCGATATATCGGCCCAAATGAGGAAGGCAGATTACCATTGATACTACAGTTCTTTTTAATTGAAATAGGAATTGATATGTTAAGAATGGCAGCGATTCATACGCCGACCTCCTTGGCTACAGCACTAGGACTTGTCGCTGCGATGTTAATTGGACAGGTAGCCGTTGAAGTGGGACTATTCACGAATGAGGTTATTTTATATCTAGCCATTGCCGCAATTGGGACCTTCTCAACACCTAGCTATGAGATGAGTCTTGCTAACCGTTTGGCTCGATTATTTTTGTTAGTAACAACGAGTATTTTTGGGGTAATCGGATTTGTTGGAGGGATTACACTCTGGATTCTCTACCTTGCTCGAATGAAGTCCTTTAACGTCCCGTATTTATGGCCGTTTATTCCATTTTCCTACAAAGGTTTTAAAGATGTCTTATTCCGAGCACCAATTCCGTTGAAACGAAATAGACCAAAAGTATTGCATCCACAGGATCCAGATAAATAATAATTACAAGGAGTGTTCGAAGAAGAGCACTCTTTTTACAATTTTAAGGAGAATTAGGTGAAAGACTTGCGTGTTCTCCTTTTTTTGAATAAGCTAGATTATATTGTGGTATGCAGAAGGTGAAAAGGTGAAAACAATTTATGATATTCAACAATTTTTAAAAAAATTTGGAACCATCATTTACGTCGGTGACCGCGTCGCTGATCTTGAACTGATGGAATCGGAGATCCACGAGCTTTACAATTCACAGCTCATTGAAACAAAAGATTATCAATCAGCCATCTTTCTCCTCCGCCAAGAGATTGTGATCGAAACGGAGAAAAGAGCTAAAAACAAATAAACAAGGGAATGGAATACATATGGAAAACTTATTAATTGGTATCGATTTAGGTGGAACAACAATCAAGCTTGCTTTTATTACCCAAGAAGGTGAATTCATTACTAAATGGGAAATTCCAACTGATAAATCAGGAGATAAGATTATCCCAGACATTGCTGATGCTATTGAAGGAAAAATGAATGAATTACAGCTAAAGAAAGGACAATTTGTAGGTGTGGGGATGGGGGCACCTGGTCCTGTTAATTTCGAGGAAGGCGTTTTTTATAAAGCAACCAACCTAGGCATGAAGGAAATGTTCCCATTAAAAGCAGAGTTAGAGAAAGTAATCGGTTTACCAGCAGCAGTTGATAATGATGCGAATGTAGCAGCTATCGGTGAAATGTGGAAGGGTGCTGGTGAAGGAGCAAATAATCTTATCTGTGTAACGTTAGGAACTGGAGTTGGCGGAGGTATTATCGCCAACGGTGAGGTGGTTCGTGGAGCAAATGGTGCAGGTGGTGAGATTGGTCATATCACCTCCATACCTGAAGGTGGTGCTTTATGTGGCTGTGGCAAGACTGGCTGTATTGAAACAATTGCATCTGCAACAGGTATTGCACGTTTGGCAAAAGAGGCGATTCAAACGAAAAATGAATCAAGTCTTATCCGTGAACAGTATGACAAAGCGGGTGAAATCACCTCTAAAGATGTTTTTGAAGCCGCAGCAAAAGGGGACGAACTCGCGAAGAACATTATTGACAACGTAACGTATCATCTTGGTTTGGCTTTAAGTCATGTTGCGAATGGATTAAACCCTGAAAAAATCGTTGTCGGCGGTGGTGTCTCAAAAGCAGGTGATCAATTACTGCACCCATTAATAAAACAATTCAAGCGTTTTGCGTTTCCGAGTGTTGCGGAAGCTACCGAAATTGCAATCGCTACATTAGGAAATGATGCAGGTGTGATTGGTGCCGCATATTTGGCAAAAACAAAGCTGTCTTAAATAATCCCAAAGTACTAGGAAAAAGAGATTTCACAATGAAATCTCTTTTTTTGCATTTGTGTTAGAAAATTTAAAAGATTGTTACTTTTTATTACTATGAAACTTTCTAGTCAACTATTCGTCTTATATGTATATACATAATGTACATCATATTATTCTAAAAAAATTAGGTTGTTTTGATGATTGATTTTTGATAAAAAAAATATTAAGATTAGGATTAGGTTTTTTGGAATTACCTTTAAATGGAATTAACAAACGTTGTAATGGTGCTCCGCGGGCTTGAAAACAAGGAGGTATTTTGATGATTAAGTCATCAACATTATCCAAATCAAGGTTTATTTTTTTAGCTGCTTTTATGCTTTGGATAAAAACATATATCGTATATAAAACTAGCTTTGATATTAAGATAGAAAACTTGATGCAAGAGTTTATTTTACTCATCAATCCATTAAGTTTCTTATTGCTGTTCTTTGGTATTTCCTTTTTTATAAAGGAAAAACATCGTAACAAATTTATTATATTTGCTAGTTTACTATCTTCGTTTATATTGTTTGCAAATGTTGTATTTTACAGGTTCTTTAACGACTTTCTTACTCTTCCCGTTCTCTTCCAAACAAGTAATATGGGGGATTTAGGAACGAGTATTACAGGGAATTTGAAGTTTTCAGATCCACTAATGTTCATCGATGTCGTCATTTTGATTTTGATTAACAAGTATAAACCAAGCTTTACTATGGCTGAAGAGATAACAAAGAAGGAAAGAAGATCATATTTCATCCTAGTTGCTGCCGTGTTCTTCTTTAATCTTGGATTAGCTGAAGCACAGCGACCACAATTATTAACGAGAACATTCGACCGCGAAATGTTAGTGAAGAACATTGGGACATACAACTATCAAATTTATGATATCGTCCTTCAATCAAAATCTTCTGCACAACGAGCTTTGGCCGATAGCAGTTCATTTATCGAAATCGAAAATTACTTGAAAGCAAATCAAAAGGACCCAAGCGATAAATTTGGCATTGCCGAAGGAAAAAATGTCGTCATTATTTCGATGGAATCCCTTCAAAACTTTGTCATTAATGAAACGATAGATGGACAAGAAATCACACCATTCTTGAATGACTTAATAAATGAAAGCTATTACTTTGACAATTTTTATCATCAAACGGGTCAAGGTAAAACATCAGATTCTGAATTCTTATTAGAAAATTCATTGTATCCACTTGGTCGCGGGGCTGTTTTCTTTACACATGCAACCAATGAATTTACAGCAACACCTGAGGTTATTAAGGACTATGGATACTTTTCGTCAGTTTTTCATGCGAATAATAAAACCTTCTGGAATCGAGATATTATGTATGACTCTTTAGGATATGACAAATTCTTTGACGTTGAGAGCTATGAGGTAACAGAAGAAAACTCGATTGGTTGGGGCTTAAAGGATAAGGATTTCTTTGAACAATCTATTGAGCTTTTAAAATCTCAGCCACAGCCGTTTTATTCAAAATTTATTACATTAACGAATCATTTTCCTTTTGAACTTGAGGAAGAGGACCGAATGGTAAATGAATTTGACTCCAATTCTAGAACGTTGAATCGTTATTTTCCAACTGTTCGCTATATGGATGAGTCTATTAAAGTCTTTTTCGAGCGACTTAAAGAAGAGGGAATGTACGAAAATACAATCTTTGTTCTATACGGCGATCATTATGGAATCTCAGAAAACCATAATAAAGCGATGGCACAGTATTTAGGAAAAGAAGAAATTACACCGTTTGATTCAATCGAACTACAAAAGGTACCTTTAATCATTCACATTCCTGGTGTGACAGACAAAAATCCAGAAGTGATTTCAACTGTAGCTGGACAAATTGATTTAAAACCAACCATCTTGAGCCTTCTAGGTATGGATATTCAAAACGATGTTCATTTCGGAAGTGATGTATTTTCAAAGGAAAAATTACCGTTTGTTGTATTAAGAGACGGTAGCTTCATCACAGATAATCATATATTTACAAAGAATGCCTGTTATGACACAGCAACTGGTGAAGAGACGGATATCAGCTCCTGTGAGCCGTTCATGGAAAAAGCAGGATTTGAATTAGATTATTCAGATGAAATTGTTTACGGGGACCTTCTCCGCTTTTATAATGGAACATCCTATCGTGAACCAGTATCGGAAGAGTTTGCAGAATAATAAATTGAAGCCTTGGCCAAATGGTCAAGGTTTTTCATATGACATGAAGTACAGCCTTTTACTCATAGAATTGTAGGAGAAGTAACTAAGGAGGGTTTTTGGTGAAGATAAAAGTCCGCCCAGGTGACACGATATGGTATTATAGTCAATTGTTTTCAATCCCAACACATTTACTTATCGATTCCAATTTACATGTGAATAGTCAAAATTTGCAGGTGGGAGCAAATGTGAATATTCCGGGTTTTGTATTAAAACCTTATACAATTGGTGCTGGTGATACATTATGGAAACTTGCTAAATCGCGTACACTTTTGGCTGATGCTTTATTTTTAGTAAATCCAGGGATTGACGCAGAAAATCTACAAGTCGATCAACTTATTCAATTACCAGAGAGAGTTGTGGATTCGGTCGTTAATGGAAATCGGAAATATGATTATGAAGATCTGATGAAGGATATTCATGAATTACAAACGATCTATCCATTTCTACAAACACGTTCAGTTGGAAAGAGCGTATTAGGAAAGGAATTAGTAGAGTTACGATTAGGAAGAGGCGCAAAAAGAGTTCATTGGAACGGGTCTTTTCATGCGAATGAATGGATAACAACGAATGTGATCATGACCTTTTTAAATGATTATTTGCTAGCACTAACCAATATGGCACCAATACGTGGGTTTTATGTAGAGCCACTCTATTTAAAAGCAATCCTATCGATTGTTCCAATGGTAAATCCAGATGGAGTCGATTTAGTTCATAATGGTCCTCCTGAACAGGAACCATATAAACAGGAAGTAGTAAAAATAAACAATGGAAGTTTGGATTTTAAAGACTGGAAAGCAAATATTCGAGGTGTCGACTTGAATAATCAATTTCCGGCTAACTGGGAAATTGAAAAAAAACGAAAAGAGCCTAAGTCACCTGCACCACGAGACTATCCCGGTAATGCTCCATTTACAGAGCCTGAAGTCATTGCGATTGAAAAATTAACAAGGTCCTCCAATTTCTCCTGTGTATTGGCCTTTCATACGCAAGGAGAAGTCATTTATTGGGGCTATGAAGGGCTGGAACCTCCTGAAGCGGAAACACTGGTAAAGGAATTTTCGAGAGTTTCGGGTTATGAGGCAGTACGTTTTGTTGATAGCCATGCCGGCTTCAAGGATTGGTTTATTCAAGAGTGGAGACGCCCGGGATTTACGTTTGAATTAGGTAAAGGAGTTAATCCATTGCCACTATCTCAATTTGAAGAAATTTATCAGGAAACGCTGGGAGCCTTTTTGGCTTCGTTGTATATGTGAAGATTATATTTAAAAGTAGTGGACGATACCAGAAGTTATCTGGTGGGGAGTTAATCCCAACAAAATAATTGGGAACTCCCCATAATTTTATTGATCTTTATGACTATTTCTTACCCGGTAGTTCTTAATTAAGAATAGTTTGTTCTTTTTATAGTTTTAATTTTCAAATTACTATTGTATAATTCAATTTAATGAAAGAATTTAACTTTCATTCCTTTTTTGCAAAGAATGTTCTTTTTGAAGAACGAATGGAGGTGGTAAATTAATAGTTTCAAAGAATTTATTTAAAAAAGGAGGGAAGTAGTTTAGTGAGTTTTTAGATAACTCTAAAAATGACCAATAAAATATTGAAGAAATCAGTGGAGTAGGGGGAAGTAAATTGGGGAAAAGAAAGTTTACGAAACTATTTAGTAGTATTCTAGCTTTTATAATGGTGCTTTCGCTAGTAATGCCTGTATCAGCAATTGAAGCGGAACAGGCTGAGAATACATCTTTTAAACAAGAACTACAAGATGAAAAAAACATGCTATTAAAGGCAGCGATTGCGGAGCAAAATTCGACCTCTGAAGGATTACCAAAGCTACATAAGGATTTACAGGATAAGTCAGGTAATGAACTGATATCAGTCATTATCCATTTATCGGAAAACCCAGTAGCATTAGAAAAAGGGATCAATGAACTAAAAGGAAAAACTTTATCAAACACTAAGATTAAAGAAATCCGCGACAAAATTAAAAGACAGCAAACATCAGTCGATAAAGAACTAATTGCAAAGGGTATCCAAATTCAAAAAGGTTTTGCATATGATACCGTGCTTAATGGCTTCTCTGCTAAAGTAAAGGCAGATGACCTTAAAAAACTTCTAGACATTAGAGGCATCACTTTAGTTGAACCAGATGCAATTGTTTATGCAACAGAAGAGGACAAGCAAACAGATCCATCTTCATCTGAGCTTGAAAAAGACGTAAAATTCGAGACACAAATGAATACTAGCATTGACCACTTAGGAATTGAGCAAGTTTGGAATGAGGGGTACAAAGGAGCAGGAATCAAGGTAGCTGTGCTTGATACAGGAATTGATCCAGACCATCCGGAATTCCAAGGAATATATAAGGGCGGTAAGAACTTTGTAATACACGACTCTAAGTATGCTCGCGATCGTGCTGAAAATGATCCGCGCGAAACGTCACCTAAAGACCGTGCGGCAGGTCAGCCAGAATTTGATACAGATGGCAGATCCTTCTATACAGATCATGGTACACATGTGTCAGGAACAATTGCTGCGATTGGTGCGAATAAATATGGAATTAAGGGGGTTGCCCCAGAAGTTGATCTATATGCATATCGCGTCCTTGGTGCGTATGGTAGTGGAGCAACATCTGGAATTATTTCTGCCGTTGAAACTGCAGTTAATGAAGAAATGGATGTCATTAACCTCTCACTTGGTGGAGGCAGCAACTCAGAAAATGATAGCTTAGCATATGCATTAAATAACGCGATGATGGCTGGAGTCATTGCAGTGAATTCATCAGGTAACTCAGGCCCAAATCGTGGATCAGTAACAACGCCTGGTACATCACGTCTTGCAATTGTTGTTGGTAATTCTACGAATCCGGAAACTCAACATAATGCTGAAGTAATCGTAACTGTTGATAATGATTACAACTACTCGAAACAATTAAACTTCATGGGAACAACTTTCGGTCAAGATTTAGCAACCCAACTAGATGGTGAGTATGAGCTAGTTGCAATCCCAGGAGTCGGTAATAAGGCTGACTTTGAGGGGATTAATGTAGAAGGAAAGGTTGCCCTTATTTCCCGTGGAGAACTTGCGTTTGTTGATAAAATTGCCAATGCTAAGGAAGCCGGGGCAGTTGCAACGATTATCCATAACTTCTCAGGTGGAACCAATGCACCTGACGTTTCCGGTGTGTTTTTAGGTGATTCATTTGCCTTCATTCCGACAATTGATATGTCTGTAACAGATGGAGATGCAATTCGCAAAGCGCTTGCGAATGGAACTGGTACAGTCACATTCGGAAACTTTGGTCAGGAGCATTCCGTAGGTGATGAAGTAAATAATTCTAGTTCACGTGGCCCATCGACACCGAACTTTGATATTAAACCAGATGTATTAGCACCTGGAACAAATATTATGTCATCCATTCCAGCTTACAAATGGGATTTCCCAGATGCAAGTTATGAAGAGTCATATGATCGTTTTACAGGAACGTCAATGGCTGCTCCACATATTACTGGAATTGCAGCTTTAGTTAAACAAGCAAACCCAGATTGGGATGCGTTTGATGTAAAAGTAGCTCTATCAAATACTGCGAAACTACTTAATACAGAAAAATATGACGTTTTCGCACAAGGAGCCGGTCGTGTAGTCGCGTATGAGGCTGCATTCCCTAATGTTCTTGCTTATGCTGAAGACGAAGCGGTACTTGATGCTAGTGGCGAAATTGTTCCAAACATTAAAGGTACAGTAACTTTCGGACCGCAAAGCCTGGATAAAAATATTTCAGTCACGAAGCAAATTCGTGTGAAAGATCTTAAAGGAGTAGGCGGAGAGTTAAATGTAACGGTTGACGTAACAAAATCGTTTGGCGATGCTAAGGTAACAGTTGATAAAACATCATTCAGTTTAGCTCCGAATGGAGAGCAGCTATTAAACGTAACATTAACTGCTTCTGCAGCTAATACTAAAGCTGGTGACGAAATATTAGGTTATATCAATATTAATGGTGGTGCTAATAAAATTTCACTTCCTTTTGCTGCTGACTTCGGAGGGGTAGCACCAACTGAAATTAAGGATATGACCATCACAGAAACAGACCTATCCTTCAATGGAGACGGTGTGAAAGATGAAGCGATGCTTTACTTCACACTTACAGGAGATGTAAGTACAAACTATATTGAGCTTTGGAATATTGAAGATCCTAACGGTGGACATTATGGCGATGGCTATATTGGCTATTTACATGCGGGTAATTCCTTAGGAGCTGGTTCATATCAATTAAGAATTGCTGGACAATACAGACCTTGGGCACCACCTCAAGAACCTTCTAATATTCCTGATGGCCTGTACACAATTGACTTTTCTGCACTATCAAGTAATGGTCCTATTGGCGACTATGTCGGTCCAATTGTTGTAAAATCCACAAATCCTGAGATTTCAGGGAAAGTTAAAGGAAACAAATTATCGGGATCTGTTGTAGATAAGTATGTGGATTATAAAGATGTTCTAAAACCTTACGGACTAGATTATGATCTAAACACAAAGCTCACAGCTACTTATGTTGCCACAAGCAATGGAGAAGCTGGTAGTGCCGTGCCATTTACACTAAATCAAGATGGTTCATTCGAATTTGAGGTACCAAAAGCAGCAGAATTGGTCACAGTACATGTTGAGGACGCTGCCGGAAATAAGGGAAGCGTAGAATACACTATTGAAAAAGAAGATGAAGTAGAAGTTAGCCTAGCTGTAGACAAATCTGAAGTTTCAATCGAAGAAGGTGAAAATGCAACGATCGTTGTTACTCAAACAACTAAACAAGGCGACAACATCACTGAAAAAGATGTTACTGCAGATGCTACTTACACAGTAGCAGACGAAGCAGTTGCATCAGCAGAAGCAGGTGTCATAACAGCTAAAGCTGCTGGTGAAACAACTGTTACGATTTCTTACGGTAATAATGCAGTAACTGTTGATGTGACAGTAGTTGAGGGTGAACCTCAGCCAGAACCTGAGAAGGAAGTTAGCTTAGTCGCAGATAAGGATTTAATACTAGTCAATAAAGGTCAAACAGGTTATGTGAAAATCACTGAAGTAACTATAATCGGTGATGAAACAGCTTATGAAGATGTGACAACAAAAGCTACCTATACACTAACAAATTCTAGTGTTGCTACAGTTCAAAATGGCGTTATTACTGGTAAATCTTATGGTGTAACAGAAGTGACGGCTACTTATAATGAAAACTCAGTGAAGTACCTTGTTTCAGTGGTTGATATTTCTAATCCAAGACCACCAAGACTAACACGATAATTAGCTTAAAAGATTAGGTAATTGTTCTATCTCGCTCGATATAAAAGTAAAATTAAAAATGAATCCAAAATTACTGCCTGGCCCCGTAGTACTTAATGTGATGGGGGCCAGGCTCTTCTTTTTGAAGAAATTTATCAGGAAACGCTGGGAGCCTTTTTGGCTTCGTTGTATATGTGAAAGTGGTGTAAAAAAGCCGTGTTTTCTTCGGCTTTTTTTCTTGCTTTGAAACTTTTTAACATGCATAATCGTATTATCTGTTAAGAGAATAAATACTGGGTAGAAGACTCAGTATTGTATTAAAAGGCAGTATATGTTTAATTGGATAAAGAGGTGATTATCGAGTTGGTGAGAAAATGGATTTACGTTTTTATGTTTCTTTTTCTACTAACTGGCTGTAACTCTCATCAACCGTTTGATATTAGTGATGTGCCAAAAAGTAGTAATAAGAATGTTTCGAAGGGTCCTTTGCCATCTGAATTTTTGGGTGAGAATCAGCAATTACAACCACTAGATCTTCAGGGAGAAGAATTCAATATTGTAGGCGATTGGTATGATGATGAAAATATTCTTTATGTGACCGATAAGAACGGAACTTCTAGCATTTACAAGTACCATCTATTTACAGGTGAAAAGGAGTTATTTTTGAAAACCACAGCTCCTGTATTGACCATGAAAGCAAATGAAGACCACTCTTTGTTTTTAATACATACTTCGGATTCCCAAAACCAGGTCAAGTTAACAGCAGTCGACAAATCAGGCAATGTACAATACGAATGGAAAGTGAATTCCTTTGATTTGTTTTATAGCTGGAATCCATACAATATACATCAGGTTTTCGTTACTTCGTTTTTAGAGGATTGGTCATTTCAAACCCATTTGCTTGATATTAAGGCACAACAGACAACGAAATATGAGGTATTTCAACCGTTTATTCAATGGATAGATTCAAACACAATTTCCTATTTAAAATGGGACCAAAATTCGCTTGATTTCTTTGCACCGCTTTATTCGTATCATTTAAATACGAAAACAGAGGGTCTTTTATTTGAAAACATTATTTCTTTTGCAACCTATAAAGATTTGCTTGTTACATATGAATTAGTCCAAGGAGAGGATTCGGTTGCAAAGATTAGTTTTTTCAATCCTGAAAAAAATAAACAGTTACATGAATATAAAATGCCCCTTTTGAGTGACTATTCAAAATGGTACATTCCGTCTTCAGACTACATTGTGGGGCAAAAGAAGTTCTATTCCTTTAAGCCATATTCGAAAGGTGCATTTGATACGTATGGAGAAAAATTTGAGCTTGTTTCCTATGATATGAGTACTGGGAAGGAAGAAGTCATACTTGAAAAGGTAGATGATCAGCCAATTAATTTTTCTCCAAATGGTTTCTTAGGATTATACGGATTTCAATTCGAAAAGTTAATTGATTTGAAGACAAAAAAAGTTGAGGATCTTATTTTATATTAAAGTAAAAAGCCATCGAGTATCCGATGGCTTTTTAAAACTTTTCATATTAGTGAGCTGTTGGGAAACCATGTTTCCAGATTGTCATGATTGTGAACCAGCCTAATACTAAAAAGATTCCTGTTGAGAAAAGTATCGCTAAAAGGTTTTTTTCGCGTAATGAACGAATAATACCAAATGCAGCTAAAATGACGATTAAAGAAAAGATAATCATTAGACCCATGTGTCTTACCCCCTTGCTATAATCAATGTTTCAGTTAATAGTCGCCTTTACTTAATATTCAATACTATTTTCCCCATAGTATGAAAATTTACAACATCACAATCAGGTAAAATGTTGTTCCAAAAGGCTGAAAACCCTTTATGTAAAGAAATAGATAGATTCAATTTATATTCTAATGGTTTTAACCAGTTTTGTCGAGGAGGAAAAAGTGACACTTTGAAGACAAATGATCTCTTTTAGAAAAAGCACGTGTAGCAATTAGTAAAGCGCTTTTTCGTTTTTGTCTGTTAGTGTAAAATAGATGGTAGATTATAAAGCAATGGAGGTAAAATGATGAAATGGCAAAGGATTCCGCTAGGACCGTTACAAACAAATGCATACATACTTGCAAATTCGAAGAAAGAATGTGTCATTTTTGATCCAGGTGGAGATGGGCAAAAATTAATGACTATTTTACGACAGCAAGGGCTAACACCAATTGCTATTCTTTTAACACATGCTCATTTTGATCATATTGGTGCCATAGATGATTGTCTAGCCCATTGGAATGTTCCTGTATATATCCATGAAAAAGAGAAAAAATGGCTAAGGGATCCTGCTTTAAATGGATCGGCATATTTTATTCCAGGGCAAGAAATTTTGTCAAATGTAGAGCCAACCATTCTTCCGAAAGAAGGAGAATTTTCTGTTGGTGACTTTACATTCGGTCTTTTTTACACACCAGGGCATTCGCCAGGAAGTGTTTCATTTTATTGTAGAGAGCTTGGAGTTGTCTTTTCAGGAGACGCCTTATTCCAAGGAAGTATCGGTAGAACAGACCTTCCCGGTGGAAGTCATGACCAATTACTGGACAGCATACATAAAAAATTACTCACTTTACCAGAAGAAACAATTGTCCTTTCAGGACACGGTCCAGAAACAACTATCGAAGCCGAAATGGACTCAAACCCATTTTTAAACGGGTTTTAACTAAAAAAGGAAAAGTCTAACTCAATTAGTTAGACTTTTCCTTGGGGATGTTTTAGCACTAAGAATACCTTCTTAACGCTCTCAAGACTTATATATCCGTATAATGGGAGGGATATTGTAAGCTACTAAATTTACAATATAATAATATAAACACTGTGTCAATGGTGAAAACTAGCAAAAGGTGAGAAGATGCAACGCATACTAAAAGAACTCATAAAATCATCTCCAAACAACGAAATAACATATGAACAATATATGAATACCGTTCTTTATCATAAAGAAAAAGGTTATTATATGAAGAACGAAGAGAAGGTAGGGAAAAAAGGAGATTTTATCACAACCAGCAATATTTCCGATGTTTTCGGTAAACTATTTGCATCGATTTTTCATAAACTAATCATGCTAGAAAAAATAGCACCGTTTATTTGTGAAATTGGAGGAGGAAACGGGAGATTCGCAAGAGCAGTATTGGACGAATTACATAATACCTACAGCGATACATATCAGAAAATCACATATATCATGGTTGAAACAAGTCCGTACCACCGACGCTTGCAGCAGGAGCTTCTCCCGATAGGTAAAAAAGTAATCCAGTTTCAAAGTTTGGATGAAGCTAAAAAGAATTTTCCGATATTTAATGGCATTCTTTTTTCAAATGAATTGTTTGATGCTTTCCCAGTGCGAGTAATTGAGAAAAAAGATGATAGCATCTATGAAGTGAAAATCACACTAAATAAGGATGATCAGCTTTGTGAAATTCTTGAACCGCTTGCGGATAAGCGTATTATGCACTATTTAGATTGTACGAAGATCGCGCTTGTTAATGGACAAAGATTTGAGGCCCCACTTTCAATGCTTACTTATCTAGATGAGCTAAATGATTTTCTTGGAAATGTGGTTGCTTTTACGGTTGATTACGGATATACAAATGAGGAATGGATGGAACCTGCTAGAAGGAAGGGAAGCCTTCGTGGCTATTACAAGCACCATTTAATTAACAATCCACTTGAATATCCGGGGAGTATGGATCTTACCACCCATATTCATTTTGACACGCTTATTTCAAATGGGACAAAGTACGGTCTTGAATTTGTGAAGAAATTAAGACAGGATGAATTTTTACTAGCTGCGGGGATTCTGACGTTTTTACAGGATAACTTTGATTCGAATCCTTTCTCGGAAAAAAGTAAACAAAACCGTGCCATTCGTTCACTAATCATGGATGGAGGAATGAGTACTACTTTTCATGTACTCATCCAACAAAAAAATAGCAAAATAAATTGGGATCATGTTTTCCATGGCAAATAAAAAAAGCGATGTTCCCATCGCTTTTTTTTAGTGACCTCCGCCTAACGGCATCATAAATGTGGTGTAGTAAGAGAAGGCACAGAAGAAAACAGTTAAATATGCGCCAAACACGTAAATATACATTCTTTCAGACAATTTTAAGTAGCTTAAAAGGACGAAAAATCCGGTTTGTGCAAAGAAAATTAGTGCTAGAACATCCATACCACCAACGTAGAACATTACTGAAAAGATACCTGTCCAAAAACCTAAAACACGGTACATACGTTCCATATGTATATTTCCCTCCCTTGTAAATGATAAACACTCACTTTTATTATTATAATGTAACGATTACATAAATGTAAACATTACTTTGCGACAAATGCGCGATAACTGCAAGAATTACATCCGAGAATTATGTTTTCTGACTCTTCTAGCACCACATCGTCAAATAGTAAATCAAACATTCCTCTTAGAAAGGCATGATGCATGCCACAAACCGCTTCAAAATTTTCTTGTGCAATTTCTTTAAAAGGACAATTATTAATTTTTAAGAAAATTTTTGTCTTATCCTTATTATGGTCTAAATCTGGATAAAAACCCGCCACCGTAGATGCCTTTTTTAAAATATCTAACTTTTGATCAAAGGTTAGTTCATGAATCGAAACGGGAATCTGATGGTTGACCAATTCTTCACCAAATCGTCTACCTGTTAGTTCAAGTGCTTTTTTACCTACATCACCAAGTGCTGCCATTGTTTCAATTGCAATTTTTGAAAGCAACTGATAATCGCGATATGGAAAATTAATTTGAATATGGTCATTCGATAATCGGTACAGACGACTAGGTCTGCCACCTTTTCCGGTTTTCTTGGCTTCTGAAACAAGCATATTTACATCTTCGAGCTTTGTTAAATGAAGTCTAGCAACATTTGGATGAATATCAAATTCCTCTGCGATTTCTTGTACGGTGACCTCTTCATTTTGTTTAATAATGTATTGATAAATATAGTATCGTGTTGGATCTGCTAAAACGTTCGTAATCTTTAGTGTCTGTTCCACCGTTATCACTCCTTACGAGCCTAATGTTACTCTCATTATAGTACAGTTAAATACCATCAATAAGTGATTTATATCACTTGTAGGTAAATGTTCACAAAACTACAAAGTATTTTACATCTTGATTAGCATACTTTTTAAGCTACCTACATATAATGTATTGATTCCTCCTAATGATAGATAAAATCTTGAATTGCTTTTAAAAAATACAACCATAATGGCAGTGGTTGTATTTTTTATTGCTTAAAAAGTTCAAATAAAGTTCACAATTAATTTTTTGAAAAAAGAAGGAGTTTGTAGATTTTTGTTGAAATATGATACCTGCAAGAGAAAATAAATAAAATATGAGTTCAAGAAGGAGTGAATTATTTGAGTGAAATCGAACAACTCGGTGATCAATTGATCGAGGATGCTTGGTCAATGAGTGCATCTGATATTCACTTTGTCCCCAAAATCAATGATGCCATGATCCAATACCGACTCGATAGTGATTTATTCAATAAGCAAACAATCCCAAAAGATGTTTGTGAACGCTTGATTTCCCATTATAAATTCCTTGCTGGAATGGATATTGGAGAAAGGAGAAGACCGCAAAATGGCGCGATAACCCTAAATCTCAAAGGCGTAACCATTAACCTTCGATTGTCTACACTACCCACACCCTACAACGAAAGTCTAGTCATACGTATCCTACCCGAAACACCATCTCATTCTCTTGCAAACTTATCGCTTTTTCCAAATATGACAACTAAATTACTTTCCCTTTTGAAACATTCACACGGACTTATCATATTCACAGGGCCAACAGGCTCAGGTAAGTCAACCACACTCTATTCCTTACTACACGCAACGAAGAAGCTGTTCAACCGGAATATTATTACATTAGAGGATCCAATCGAAAAAAGAAGTGAAGATGTCCTACAGGTTCAGGTGAACGAGAAAGCTGGCATCACATATGCCCATGGTTTGAAGGCAATTTTGAGGCATGATCCCGATATTATAATGGTAGGCGAAATACGGGATACTGAAACTGCTAAAATTGCAGTCCGTGCAGCGCTCACAGGTCATTTGGTGCTGTCAACGATGCATACGAGAGATTCAAAGGGTGCGATTTATCGGCTCTTAGAATTTGACGTATCATTGCAGGAAATTAAACAAACCTTGATTGCCATCGCGGCACAAAGGCTTGTTGACCTAAAATGTCCATATTGTGAGGGCAAGTGTTCACCGCTTTGTAAGAAGCATCGTAAGGTAAGAAGAGTAGGTGTGTACGAGCTATTAAATGGACATGCCTTAACGGAAGTAATGAAGGAGGCGAGGGGTGACCAGGCAGATTATCACTATGAAAAATTAAAGGATGTCATCAAAAAAGGGATTGCCCTTGGATATTTATATCCGGATGCGTTAGAAAGATGGGTTGTCAATAATGACAAAGAATAGAAATAAAAATTGGACATTAAAAGAGCAGTCCTTATATTTAAGTAGAATCGGGGACCTACTTGACCAAGGCTATTCTTTTGAACATGCATCACAGTTTTTACTCTTTCAGCTTCCGAAAAAACATAGTCAAGATGTGTCGTCCATTATTGAAAGTTGTAAACAGGGCGAATCTTTGTACACAGCTTTTAGTAAAGTCGGTTTTCACAAGGATATCTTAGGATATATTTATTTTGCGGAGCAGCATGGCGATGTCTCTTTTGCTCTTCGCGAAGGAAGTGCTATGCTACAAAAAAAGCTCAACCATCTTGATAAAGGAAAGAAACTCATTCGCTATCCATTAGCCCTTTTGTTTTTTGTTGGTTTTATGTTCACAATGATTGAAAAAATTTTATTACCACAATTTGAAAGTCTGTTTACCTCCATGAGTTATGAACAAACGATGATTTCTAAGTTTTTATTAAGGCTCCCAGAACTAAATCGATATTTGTTCCTCATCTTCGGTTTGCTAGTAATCATTGGCTTCGCGTATTATTTCCTTCATTTTCAAAAACGAACTCCCGTTGAAAAAATGAAGCTACTTTTAAAGATACCCATTTTGAAAAAAGTAACGATTATGTTTAATTCTCATTTCTTTTCCGTACAGCTCAGTAACTTGTTAAAGGGTGGTTTGTCTATTTTTCAAGCCTTAACTATGTTTGAGCAGCAGCTTCACTCTCCGTTTTTTCGAGAAGAAGCAAAGGAAATGAAGATGTTATTGAGAGCAGGTAACCGTTTTGAAGAAATTTTGAGAGTACGAGAGTATTACGAGGCTGATTTAGCAATGATCATTCTGCATGGCCAATCAAACGGAAATTTAGCAAGCGAGCTCCAGCACTATAGTCAATATGTTATGGAAAAAGCCGAGGAAAAAGTGACGAGATTATTAGCCATTGTGCAACCAATCTTATTTGTAATTATTGGAATCATCATCATGCTCATGTATGGAGCTATCATGATTCCAATGTTTCAGCTATTAAACGGAATATAGAAAGGAAGATTTATTTGAAACTAAAGAATCAAAAGGGATTTACTCTTGTAGAAATGTTAGTTGTTTTATTAGTCGTTTCAATCTTGCTTTTGATAACAGTACCGAATGTGACAAAACATAATTCTGTCATTAAGAATAAGGGTTGTGAGGCAATGGTTAAAATGGTTGAGGCTCAGGTGCAGGCATATGAGATGGAGGAGGGTAATGGTCCACTAACATCTTTGGATCAATTGGTTGATGGTAAATATTTAAATAAGGCTCCTGTTTGTCCTAATGGAGACGATATTTATTTAGACTCAAATGGAAAAATTGATCATAAAGAGCCTACCGCAGGTTAACGATAAAGGCTTTACCCTAATCGAAGCATTGATTGTCCTATCCATCGTCATTATCATTTCCTCCATTAGTCTTCTACAGCTTAGGCCCCTGCATGAATCGAAAAAAATGGACCAGTTTCTGGAGCAGCTTCAAAACGATATTTTCTTAAGTCAGCAATATGCAATCAGTAACAGTGATCCGACAACCCTTTATTTTAGTTCAAGTGGTTCATATTATCGTCTCACAAGGGGGAATTCTCAGGAAGTGTTACTTCTTCGGAAAATAGACCCGGCAATCCGCATTCAATTTACAACGTTAGGACAGTATTTAGTTTTCACAAGTAATGGAAATATTCAACGTGCTGGTGAAATTAGATTCCGATATAAAGATAGAATCTATGTAGTCACGTTCTTATTAGGAAAGGGTAGGTTTTATGTTAGTAAGGGATAAACGAGGATTTACGATGGTAGAGATGCTTCTGTCAGTTTCCATCTGGTTCATGCTTTGTGTGACGCTTCTTCCGCAGTTAATGCTTATCATCACCGAACGAAAGAATACCGAAATTTTCAATATAGGAACTCAATTACTCTCTGAAGAACTACAAAAAGAGTATAACGGGGAACCATCATTAAATCATTTAGTGAAATACGGGGTTACTTACACATTTTCAAAAAAGTTTAATGAGGTGCTTCAAAAATCGGAGCTATGTGTCACTTGGGAGGACAAGCTTTCAAAAACGTATGAAAGATGTGGATATCTAAATGGTGAATAATGAAAAGGGTTTTACACTTATTGAAATGCTCGTTACCTTTTCAATCCTGCTTGTTATTCTTGCTTTTATTGCACCTTTCTTAAGTGTCATTTTTCGGGATAATGGTGAACAATTTAACAAGCTAGAATGGCAAATCTTACTTCAACAAATGAAAATGGAAATCCGTGAAGCGAGAGAAATCACCGTTTCAAGTCGTGAGTCAGTTTCGTTTTATAATGTAGCGGGTGATGTAGTAAGTTTTGAAAAATATACGAATAAAATACGAAGAAGGGTAAATTCAAAAGGGCATGAATTGTTACTTCAACATATAACAGATGTCACATTTGAACCAAGAACCAATGGTTTTATGATTAAAGTTGTGACGGTTGATGGCAAAACGTATCAAGCCTTAATTTCATCCCTAACAGCAGTGGAGGTTACGTAAAGATGAGAAATGAAAAGGGCTTTATCCTGCCAGTTACTATAGCGATTTCGTTTTTGTTTTTTCTCGTTTTTACCTCCCAGATCAATGCTTATCTTACGGAAAAAGCCTTCTCAAACGAAACGGAAGAAATACTAATTATGGAGAATTTAATGCAAGTGGGAGTTGGAGACTTAAAAGCGACATTTCTGAATGAAGAAGAAAGCGCAGAATTAACGGGTAGTTTCAATTATCCAACAGGTAACATCACTTACACCGTTTCACCCCTAACATTAACAACGTCGCAGATTACTTTAACATGTAAGACAAATGAACAACGTAAAAGCAGTGCTCGCTTTGTGTATGATTATGAGTCAAAAGTGATTAGCTCTTGGCTTGATTTACGCTAGAACAAATTTTTATGGTTACATTTATATAATGGTGGAAATAATAACACTAAGGCTCGAAAAAGGTAGGTGTAATTATGTCTACAAACGATTATGTAAAATTTGTAACCCAACAGTTTGTAAAGTTTATAGACCAACCGAAAGAAGTTCGGAAAGCTACAAGGCAGCAGCGTAAGGAAGAACAGGCACCATTAACAAATCGGTGGTTTGGAATTATGCCACTAGCCGTTTCGCTTATGTTTAAGAAGAAGAAAAAAAGAGGGAGCTGACATTTGGTTGTCAGCTCTCTTGTTCCTTAATACCATAAACCGCCACCATACGGATAAAATGGTGGGCGATATGGATATCCCTACTCACCATACATATGGATTGAAAAGGGTGCTACCAACAAGCCCCCCTGCTAATCCACCAAGGAATGGTCCGCCTTAATATAGTCTTTTCTATAGGCTCTCATTTGATTCTTCCAGTTTCGTGATATCCCCAGTATGAGGACAACTATCTTTTTTAGTGATGGGCTATAAGCTGCTCCTTATTCCTGCCTTATAAGAAACCATTGACCAGAAGTAGTGGCCGTGTGTCCACTTATTGAAAATTTAGTTGGAGAGAAAATACGTAGTCTTGGTTTCTATTCACAATCATTTATTAGTATGATAGAGTATAAGTTACATATTAAGTAGGAGTGACAGGTTAGATGACTACAAAAGAAGAGAAAATTGTTGATCAGTTGAATCGACCTTTACGTGATTTGCGTATTTCTGTCACAGATCAATGTAATTTCCGTTGCTCTTATTGTATGCCTAAAGAAATTTTCGGGGATGACTATCCATTCTTACCGCAAGGAGAATTATTATCCTTTTCTGAAATAGAAACGTTGACAAGAAGTTTTGTCAAACTAGGTGTGCAAAAGATTCGGTTAACTGGTGGAGAGCCTTTAGTAAGGAAAAATGTCCATGAGCTTGTTGAGCGTTTAACTCATATAGATGGTATTAAAGATATTGCCCTCACAACAAACGGGGTATTTTTACCGAAATATGCAAAACAATTAAAGGAAGCAGGGCTTCAGCGTGTTAATGTAAGCCTTGATGCAATAGACAATGATATATTTAAAGGAATGAATGGCCGCTCCGTGGGTGTGAAACCTGTTCTTAAAGGAATTGAAGCCGCACAGGAAGCAGGACTCCTTGTGAAAATGAACATGGTCGTTCAAAAAGGTAAGAATGATTCGCAAATTTTACCGATGGCTCGATATTTTAAAGAAAAAGGCATTACCCTTCGCTTCATTGAATTTATGGATGTTGGTACGACAAATGGGTGGAATTTCGAACAGGTTGTTTCGAAAAAAGCGATTCACGACCTAATCAATAGTGAAATGCCGTTGGAACCAGTAGATGCCGAGTACTTCGGTGAAGTAGCAAAACGCTATCGTTATGTGGGCACAGACGTAGAAATCGGCTTCATCTCATCTGTTACAGAATCATTCTGTTCTAGCTGTACAAGAGCAAGAATTTCTGCAGATGGTAAACTGTATACTTGTCTGTTTGCAACAGCTGGTCATGATTTAAAATCATTAATACGTTCAGGTGCATCCGAGAGTGATATTGATGAAGCACTTAAATCGGTGTGGCAGGCACGACGTGATCGTTACTCAGATGAACGTACAGAGGAAACGGCGAAAAAACGCAAGAAAATTGAAATGTCGTATATCGGTGGATAAAGTGAAATTTCAATCAGTGAGGGGCTCCATTCCCCATTGATTGTTAGTTGAACCAATCGGGCTTTTACGGGCAGTTACCCCATCTAATCTTTATCGTTTTACAAAAGGTTTTGACGTGGGGGTATACTGCCCGTTAATGCGGGATAACTAAAAAGAGGTGCTAAATCAGCACCTCTTTTTCAATGTCTAGCTCCAGGCGGCGATTGGCTATCTGGTCATAAGCCAATGGATTCGGAAGTGAAAATTACCTTCTTATCTTCGCTTAGTCTTATGCTAGTCGCCTAAAGCTGCGCTTGCGCTTACTGTATTAATCATGCGGTTGATTTTTCAGTTCTTCCTGACCTTACCAACCAGCGGTGGACAGGAATTTCCACTAATGTAATAACAAGGGCAGTTAGAATAGCGCCCCAAAGGGTTACTCTTGCACCGTCTAGGAATAAGGAAACAAAATATACAAGAATTGCCGCAGCAATGAAATCTGCAATATCAGTCATTACAGTTGTATTTCTTCTAAGCATCATAACTTCCATGAAGTGACCAACAATGGCCAACACGACTCCGACCACGATTGGTTGATACCATGATACATAATCAACACTATCAAAAATACCAGAACAAATAGCTACAACCAAAGGTAATAAAATAATCTTCATAATAAATCCAGTCATAGCATATACACCTCCTTTAACGGGTATTTTTTACATAAAAACAAGAGAATATGTAAATATGCTAGCGATCTGTTTCTACAACCGTAATGTTTTTTACTCTCTCCGTATCCGGTTCAAAGGTGATATTCACAATAACACCAAATTCTCGATTATCTTGTTTTAACCAAAGCTTGAAACGTTCAATATACATTCCATTTTTCTTATATCTTCCAACATGTAAATAATCTACAATTTGGGCAGACGGATATCGTTTTTGTGTCTCTTCCATCGCGAGCCTTCCCCATTTTGCATATTCAGGTACCGGTTTTTTAGATTCAGCTGTAGTAATAGAGGAATCATTCAAGAGAAAAACAGTCGGGGATAACAACAAACTAAAACAGCATCCAATCAATATTTTCCGTAACATGACAAACACCTCGCTTTTCACTTAGATTTCCCATCTAACCGGTAAAATTATACAGATGAAATGGGAATGTATGGTATTATGAAAAAAAGGGGGAGTGCTGATGAGAAGGGCTTTAAAAAACTTTATTTGTGTTCTTGTTTTGCTTACTTTGTTTGCATGTAGTACGGAAAATGCTACCGAAAATTCAAAAGATGGTGTGCTTACTCCAGTCAAACAAAATGAAAGAAATTCACAAATTATTAGTTCACTCGGCTTTGATACATTGTTAATGTACGACCTTGATATAAAAAACGAAGACATCAAAATAATTCATCTTTGGATTGAACACTATAAGAATGGGGAAAAACAAGAAGATCTCTTAAAGGGTGCAACCGGTACTAGTGAAAAAATGACAGTAGCCGCTTCAAAATTGGACTTCAAGATAGATGATTCAACTACCTATTCACGTTGGACTTATTCCATTGCTGATGGAACCGCGATTTCAACATTTAAGTCATTACCGATTGAACTATATAAAGAAAATTTAGGAATGGGTCAAACATGGGTCGACGATAAAATAAAAATAGAAGCGGAAAAACCGATTACCTTAGCCTTAATCGCAAGGTATGATGGAAATGGTGTTGGAATTGGACTAGAAGATGAAGTGATAAAGAATACAATTAAAGATAGTGATGAAGTAATTATTGTAAAAGCGATGATTAGCAAAAAAGAAGATTATCAATGAGAAAGCGATCGATTCCGGGTCGCTTTTTTCCGTGCTGTATGATATGTCCACCAAACGCACATATTATCATTATGTGGAATGTTGTATATGGGAGGAAAGCTCATGCGGAAACAACTATTTTTTTTGGTGATTATCCTATTAAGTGGAGCATTACTTGTTAGCTGTAAGGGTGATGACAAAGCTAAAGAAAAAAAAGACGCAGCTGAAACAAAAATTCAACAAGTGGAAGATAATATAATCAACCTTGGCACATTAGGGTTCACAACAGATGACCTCGTAAAAAATTGGAATGAAGCTCAAGCAGAAATGAAGGATTCCGATAAAATTGACCAAATAAATGTAAGAAACGGAGAGTTTAAACACGATGTTAATAATGGAATGATTCTCGAAGGAATTGTAAATGAAACAACAAACGAGGTCATCCGATTATCCATCGTGAAAAAAGACCTAGAATCAGATAACCTCAACACAACCTTAGACAAATATGAGGACACAATCGCTGCTTTTTTCTTATTGGTTGCAGTAACAAACACAGAAGAGGCAGTCAAAGATCAGGACATCGGAAAAGTCACATATAAATTAGGTCTCCTTCGAGACAAGGATAAGAAAATTAATGGAACCGCTACACTTAATAATGTCACGTATAAGGCTGAGGAAAATGAGCGGGGATTGGTATTGTCGGCGGTGGAGAAAAAGGATTAAATGAAAAACCTTGAAAGGATTAATCCTTTCAAGGTTTTTTTAACTTTATTCGCCCTTGTCTTGTAGTAAAACTGTTTTTAGTTCTTCAACAATTGCATCAAATTCTTTACCATCAGTTTCGATACCATGTTGTTTTGCAGTATCGATAATGTTATTTCTTCTAGATTCCGGTTTCATTCTTAGTTCTTCGTATTTATTGGAGGAAGGCTCGGTTAATTCAGGTTTTTCACTATATTTTTCTTTTAATTCTGATATAATCGCTTCTTCTGATTTACCTTCTACTTCAATCCCAATTTCTTTAGCTTTCTGCTGAAGTATTGTAGAACGTATTTCAGTTTCTATTTTTTCCTGAGTTTTACCTTCGGTATTAATACCCAAATCTTTGGCATGAATTCTTAACTGTTCACTATCTCTTCCCGGACGACGAAAATCACTAGAAGGTTTTGGATTAGTTGTTTCTACAGTAATCTGTTCTTCTTTGCTTTTCGATTCCGTATCCTTTGTACTTTCATTAGACGGTAAGACCGTGCTTTCTTTTTTAATGCTATTGTCTATATCTTCACTTGCTAAAACCGGTAATAATTGAGTGAAGCCTAAACATATTACACCTATTAAACCAGTTATCAGAAATCTTTTTTTCATAGTTATAATCTCTCCTTTCATTAAATAATAGTAGGTTGATCTTAACAGGATTCAAGAACAATGAATTACATCATCACTATTTCCATAGTTGTTCCATTTTAATCTAAATCATTTATTGTTTTGTCACGTTATCAATACTATTCCCTCCTTCGTTTTTTATGTGATCATTTTTCCAGTTTCTGAATTTAATGAAGTTCTGAATTTCACGGAAATCCTCTTTGCTTAATCCATCATCAATTGCATTCATTAAAAGCTTTGTCCACTCCTTATCAAGTATTTCGTTTGTAATTGTGTCGGTTTTTTCCTCTCCTAATAAATATTCAATACTTGTATCAAGTGGTTTTGAAATCTTAGTTAAGAATTGAAGAGAAGGATTTTTTTGTACATCTCGTTCAATATAACTTAAATAAGACTTTGAAACTCCAGCACGTTTCGCAAGCTCTGTAATGGTGAGCCTTTTTTGCTTTCGTAAATCTTTAATCCTGGATCCAATCATCTTCCTTCTCCTTCATATATTGAATACCTACACGTTCATTATAAGGAACTTTTTGTTCTTAATAAAATAATAAAATAGTAAGAAAACAAGAGGTAATTCGAGAAAAAGAATGATTAACGTTCTTTATTGAGAAAATATGGCTGATTTTGGGATTTTTCAAATATAAGACTTATGGGCTATACTCACATTGTAAGTTCGTTAGAAAGAACAAAAATTGAACTTTACTGAGTACATATCTGGTTGATCTCCTTATCAATACATAAGGATTCAATAAAAAAATTTATTAAAGGAAAAAAGAGGAGGAAACAAAATGAGTTTGAAAAAGAAATTAGGTTTAGGGGTAGCATCAGCAGCACTAGGATTGGCATTAATCGGTGGGGGAACATTTGCTTACTTTAGTGACACAGAAGTATCAAACAACACATTTGCAGCGGGTACATTGGATCTAGCTGTCAACCCATCAACAATTATTGATGTTGGAAACATCAAGCCTGGAGACGTCATGGTACGTGAGTTTGTTTTAGAGAACAATGGCTCACTTGATATTTCATCGGTTGATTTATCTACTGTTACTAATGTAATTGATGCTAATAACGACAATAATGATGATCTTGCTAAACACATTAAGGTCTTATTCCTTGAGAACGTCGACAAAACAGGTGCCGCTTGGATTTTTGATGAGTATAACGATGTAATCTCTGAAACAACTTTATATGACTTACAAAATATGACTCCAGATGCAGTTGAAAATCTAGATACATTCTGGCTCTGGTTACTGGGTGAAGAAAGTGGATTAGCAGCTGGTGACACGGACCAAATGTTTGTGGCATTCGAATTTGTAGACAATGGTGAAGACCAAAACCAATTCCAAGGTGACTCATTAGAGCTTGAGTGGACATTTACTGCTCATCAAACTGAAGGTGAATTAAGATAATAGTTCATAAATGAAACAGGGGAAGGGGATTCTATCTCCTTCCTTGCTTACATACTAAGTCAAGTCAAACTAGTTATTTCAAACAAAAAAATGTTCTTTATAAAAAACAAGATAAGTAAAAGGAGATAGAAAATGAGTATTAAGAAAAAATTAGGATTATCTGCTGCAACAGCTGTTCTAGGTTTAAGTTTAATAGGTGGAGGAACATTCGCATATTTTAATGATACTGAAGTAACGAATAATACATTCGCTGCTGGAACGTTAGATATTGGGTTAAAGGGTGTAGATGATAGAGAAGAAGTTGATTTGAGTATTGACAATATGAAGCCAGGTGATTGGAAAGTCCACCAAATCCGTATATATAACGAAGGAAGTTTAGATGTTAACGATGTAAAACTAAATGTAGATTATGAAGTTTCTGATGCAGATGGGAATAATAACGGTGAAGATTTTGCTGACCATATTTTAGTACACATTATGAAACAAGGATCAAGGGAAGTTGTAGCTGATTGGGTACCTCTTTCTGAAATTGAAAATTTAGTTGTGGCTGAGGACTTAAAACCTGAAAGTGGAAGACCATACCAAACTGATCATAGACAAACATTACGAGTTGACTTTAAATTCCATGATAATGGTCAAGATCAAAATATCTTCCAAGGGGATTCAATAGACTTTAAATTAAGTTTTGAAGCAAGTCAAAAAGAGGGAGAATTAAGGTAACTTAATGGAAGGAGGCATCCCTCCTTCCACTTTATACATATTTATGAAAACATATGCTCAACTTTGTTTTCATAAATATGTATAAATATTGTTATGAAGAAGGGCGGAACATAAATATGAGTGAGAATAGTAGATTGTTAAGAGGGATAAAACAAAGAAAAAATCGATTTTTTGCCGTTCTTAAAATAGCATTAGTATTCTATTTAATGATTTTCTCAATAAAATATGTGACATCAAGTACTGCTGCCCACTTCACTTCTAGTAAAAAAGCAAATGTAACACTTACAGCAGGTACATGGGCGGATAATAGTAAATTAGCGTTTATTGATAAAGGCAATATAAATTTAAAAGCATGTCCAGCAAAAATGGAAGTAACGATAAAGAATATTAGTGATAGCGATATGAAAACACCAAGTAAATTTGAAATTTACTATATTGATAAGGATGAGAATGGCGGAAAAGATAAGGGGGGTAACCCGAAAATTCAAGGAACGAAAATAGATATTCCCGAAGGGCAGGATGTAATACCTCCTTTAGCAAGTGGAGAACAAACACTCCTTAGCTTTGTTACAAATCAAGATTCTGAAGAGGGCTTTTACACGTTTTATGCATATCAAACAAATAAATCTGTTGAGGATGTTTGGAGTGTAAAAGTAAAAGTAAAATGTCAACATAATCAATCGGTAAACGAACAAAGTGAAGCACCTAAAGAAGAGACACCTAAGGAATCAGTAGAAAATGAGAATACTGAAACGCCGGAAACAAAAGCAATAGAAGAAACAGGGTCAGATAAAGCTGCAGATCAGACACCAGAAAATAATGAACAAACTTCCACAAATAAAAGTGGAGAAATACCTGGAAGTAATAGTGCTACCCAAACTCAAGATGCAGTAAATAACTCAGTTCCTGATGAAACTATAAATGTTGAAGGTAATAAGGAGAAGGATGAACAATGAAAAAGAAAATTTTTAAATGGTTAAATCATTTAGTTACCGGTTTATTGGTAGTTTTATTAATATGCGTTGCGTCATTAGTTGTTACGTCTAAACTCTCTGGAGGGGAGCCATCTGTATTTGGATATCAATTGAAAACAGTTTTATCAGGTTCGATGGAGCCGGGTATAAAAACAGGTTCGATTATCGCAGTAAAAACAGGTGGAGATATGACTCGTTTCAAAGAGGGCGATGTTATCACGTTTATGGAGGAGGATGAAAAACTTATCACCCACAGAATTACTGAAGTTATTAAAAATGATAATCAGCTGATGTATAGAACCAAAGGAGATAATAATAATACAGAGGATATCAATCCAGTATTAGCTCAAAATGTGGTTGCGGAATATCGTGGATTTACCATACCATATCTCGGTTACTTTGCAGATTTTGCAGACTCAAAAAAAGGAACTGTTTTATTAATGATCGTACCTGGGATTTTAATATTCCTATATTCTATTTTCACACTTTGGAGAACAATCTCGAAAATTGATTTAAGTAATAAAACGAAAGATGCTGTTGAAGAAACTAAAATTAATTAAGGATCAATATTTTAATATTGATCCCCTTCTAGGGAAGGAAGGGAGCATATTATGAAGATGAGAAAGGACTTGCTTAGAATAATATTTTTTATTTCAGTGTGTACTCTCATATTTTTTCTTCTAGTGAATCAAGTTTCAGCATCTCAAGCTAAAACTAATACGGTAATAGATATCATGACAACCCCAGAAAAAGTATTGTTTGATATTGATAATTTTAAGCCTGGCGACTGGGCTACTAGAACTTTAACAATAAAAAATAGTGGTTCTGAGGATTTTAAATATCTAACGTCGGCGAAGCGCAAGTCAGGGTCAAAAGAATTATATGAAGAGTTATATCTTACTATATCTGATAAAAGTGGAGAGCTTTTTAAAGGGAAGTTAAGTGAATTTAATACAATCGATCCTAGATCAATTGCGAGTGGAAAACAAGAAGAATTAACTTTTTCGGTTGAATTTCCGTCCCATTTAGGTAACGAATATCAAGGTTTAACAACTGAGGTTGAACTTAAATTCTATGCAGAAGGTACATTAGGTGGGGCACTTCCTGTTGACGGACCAAAACTTCCCCAGACGGGAACCAATACCTTTAACGTTTTAATTGCAGGAATTGCTTTAGTCTTAAGCGGCAGTATTTTATTTTTTATTTTAAAAAGAGTACGCTTAAAAACTGTTCGCTAATCTATATAGATTGATAAGGTGATTGTATTTGTAATGATGTTCTTTATTAAGAATTGTTTTAATTAGAAATAGGAGCTGACTATTTCTCTCCATTGACAACGTTGTGTATTTTTTAAAAGATTCTCATCATGGATTCATATTAATTTAGTGAGGTTCCTAATGAAATTTATCCTCATACTCCTAGCAATCTTAAATCTATTAGACGCTTGTGTTACGCATTTTGGAATACTTGGCGGTCATATTTCTGAAGCAAATCCAATAATGTACACATTATACGAATTCCATCCATTTTTATTTCTTTTTGTAAAAGCAATGCTTTCCATATTTTTAATTGTACTTATCTTCATAATTCGTTTTCCAGTGAGTAAAATAATTCGTACTTTATCCTATGTAGCTACTGCATTCTACGTCTATGTTTTTTCCCTCCATGGCTATTGGATTATTCAAATATTTTAGATGGAGGAAACCCAATGTATACGAAAACATGCCCAAAATGTAGCCAGCCTTCCTTTTGTAGCAGTAAATATGGTGAATGGGACTGCCCGATATGTCAAGCCGATCTTTCAAGCCTTCGTGCACGTGATGCTGGTGATGTTTTTCCTTCGACTTTACATAAGAAATACACAACTACCCAGCAATCTGAATCCCATTCCGCTTTCGAAACATACATATAAAATAAAAAATGCTTCAGGCAACTAATGTGCCGAAGCATTTTTTATTTATTGTCCATTTTCCATTTGTTGAATTCTAAGAATGATCGAAATTCCTCTTTGGAAACTCCTGATTTCATAGCCTCTCTTACAAGCCTTGTCCATTCTGAATCAAGTTCTACACTTTCAGGTTCTGACTGCTCATGGAGTAATTCGTTTACGGTTACGCCTAGTACTGTAGATATTTTTTCAAGAAACTGGATAGAAGGGTTTGATTGGAGATTCCGTTCAATTGAACTTAAGTATGATTTGGCAACTCCTGCGCGATCTGCTAGTTCAGATAGTGATAATTGTTTTTGTAGGCGGTATGTTTTAATACGTTGACCAATCATGACTTTTCACCTTCCTTCCTATAGATATTATAACATATAACGAAGAAAATGTTTTATAATAAGAACATAAAATTAAAAAATAAAAAGAACTCAGTATAATACCCGAGTTCTTGGCATCCATGTATTTCTAGCCTCTTGCAAGAAAAACTTTATATGAAATTATGTCTGTTATGCTGTTTTACTTTGGAGGAAAGCTTGAATATCCTGGATGCTCATTCCCATCTCCACTGCCTCTAATATAAGGTCGATCCATTCGTGATCCAATTGCTCGTTTTTGTTTTTTACTTCATTTAACATTTGTTTTCCTCCCAAAATACATTAGTATTCCAGGCAGTCCAGCCATCATAATTGATTTCTCCAACCTTAGACCTGTGACTTTGCGTCCCTATTTTTCAATAGGTTTGCCTTTGTCTGTTCGAACCTAAGCTGACTGACCTAAAACGATAGTCCATATATGTATAGAACCTTTGTATTACATTTAGAAGTATAAAACATAGGAATTAATGTTTCTGTAAAAAACTGTCGATGTCAAAATATTTATAAAATATAAATAATTAACTAGGTAACCTATCGAAATATGGTTATTTTTTCCTACATTTGTAGAATGAACTCGAAGAATAAGGAGAATGGCCAATGATTTGTTAACTAGTTAAAAGGTATGGTTAATGTATAACGATATTCTAATACGATTTTTTGTAATTTTTCCAATGAAATGCAAGGTATTTGTCGAACGATTTTTTAGAAAAATACCTAAAAAAAAGTAACCTACCCCCAAAAATGAGGATAGGCCTATTTTAGATCGCGTTTTGACAAAGATAAAACAATCCACCATTGATAATTTCGACAAGAACTTTCGGTTCGTATTGGTCCTTAAGTGCTACTTTTTCAATTTCATAGCTTTCTGGTTTTTCGTCGATTCCCTCATAAAAGGCGTCTAACAGAGCTAAATCCTCATCCCAGCGTTGTCTCGCTTCATCTGCCCAAGCGTGATTCTGTGATTCCACGTAGCCCCTCACATATTGCTGTAGGCGATTGACACCACTTTGAGGCTTAACTAACGGTGACATCGTATACGTTAAATCAGGAATTTTTGGTGTAAGTGGTAGTTTTTCAAGTTTTTCCTGAAAATCCTCAACAATGATTCCATTAATAAGCTGTATGCCTAGTGACATTAATACATCACGCTTTCGGTCACTTTTATAGGAAACCTTCACATTTAACCCAAGCCATGGGAAAAGGGGGGTATTTCCTTGAACACCCGGAGGCTTTTGTTGATACAATCGAATATAGCTTGCTAGCTTTTTTGTAGATTCAAAAATTTGGTGCAAGCGAGGAGCACCGAAATGGATAAAGTCACCTTTTACATTGTCGGGCGTTTGGTCCCGATCTGTAATCAATGTTAGCTTCATCGGATTCGGTTCTCCACCTGTTTTTTCAACATATGTCCAATAAAAGGGTCGGTTCATGAGTTGTTTATCCAAATCAATTGTCAATTGCACGGTCATATACCCAGGATGTTTTTCAAGAATTTCACAATGATTTGAAACAAAATAATTCTCAAGAAAATTAACGATTTCCTGTTGCTGCACGCTGCTCACCCTCATTTTGTTCTTCAAAACTAATAATCGAAGTTAAATTTTCCATTTTAATTCTCATTTCACCCTCACTCCGAGATTGAAGCATGATATCTTGTATATGATCTTCAATATTTCCAAGATCCAGCCTTGTTAAAATATCGTCTAGTTGACCAATGACACGTTCAAACAGATTAATTTTTTCATATAATAGCTTTAAAATATGCTCTTCAACCGTGTTCTTAGTTGCGAAATTATAAATATGAACATCCTTTTCCTGACCAAGACGATGAATACGTCCAATGCGCTGTTCAAGTCTCATCGGATTCCAAGGAAGGTCATAGTTGATAATATGGTTACAGAATTGCAGGTTAATCCCTTCTCCACCAGCCTCAGTTGCAATCAAAACCTGGAATTTTCCTTTAAACAATTCTCTCATCCAATCCTTTTTCCCACGCTTGAATCCACCTCTAAATGGAACCGATGATATTCCATTTTGCTGCAGAAACCATTGCAAGTACATTTGCGTCGCACGATATTCGGTAAAAATGATGACTTTATCATCTATTTGTTTGATTAATTCCACTGCTTTCTCAGCCTTTGAATTTTGCGTGACCTGTTCGACCTTTTTCATAAGTCCCATCACCATATCCTCAGGTACGGCAGCACTGCCATCCTCATTCTTCTTTTCAAGCATCTTTTTCAATGTGAAATAGACGGCCTCACGACTGCTGCAAGCCTCTCTTTGTAAAGTCAGAATAGAGAACATACTGGACGCAAATCCTGATAAGCTAGACCGATAGGCAGAAATCGCATCATATAGCTCCTGTTCAGTCTCTGAGAACTCAATCGGAACGGTTTCAACCTTCCGTTTTGTCCATTCAATTCCCGTATCATCACGGCGATTACGAATCATCACTTTATTGACCAATTCTTTCAAATGCTCATGATCATCAATCGAGCGGCTCTTTTTTCCGAATGATTCCTCAAAATTTTCCTGATTACCTAAATGTCCGGGCTTAAGTAACGACACAAGGTTGAAGATTTCATCAATTCGGTTTTGAATAGGGGTAGCTGTCAATAGTAAACAAAATTTCTTTTTTAGATTTTGAACAAATTCATAGTTTTTCGTTTTATTGTTTTTTAGCTTGTGAGCCTCATCAATGATGATTAAATCGTAATCCTGCTCATACACAATTTCCCGATGTGGACTTCTTTTGGCTGTATCTATTGATGAGACAATGACATCATATTGTTCCCACATATAGCTTTTTTTCTGCTGGACCGCAGGAATATAAAACTTTTGATTTAATTCCGAAGCCCATTGGGATACAAGAGAGGCTGGAACAAGAATCAAAACTTTTTTTACAAGTCCGCGAATCATATATTCTTTTAAAATCAGGCCTGCTTCAATTGTTTTTCCAAGCCCTACCTCATCGGCTAAAATTGCTTTTCCATTCATTTTTTCAACCACTTGCTTCGCAACCTCAAGTTGATGGGGAAGTGGTGTTAATTGTGGTAAATGCTTAGGAGCCTGAAGACCCTCGAATTCAGGTATCGACTGGTGTTTTTCTACTTCATATGCAAGCTTATATAACTCCCAGTTCGCCCAAGGACCGTCATCGTCAATTCTTTGCAAAAAGTCACCTTGCCACGACTGATCAAATTCAAAATCGACATTCATATTTTCACAGTCCTTTCTTAGTTGAGTATGATTTTCGTATAGAAAAAACAGAACTTTTCTCCAAAAACCGAACATTTCATCATAAAAATAAAATAATGTTAAGAAAATAATATATTGCCCAAATCGCTGGATGATGGTAGGATGAAGATAGTTAGAAAACGCTTCTCTATGTTCTTAACAAGGGTTTAGCGTTCTATCTTTATTATGAAAATGTAAGCTTTTGGGCTGGACATGATAAAATTTTCCATAGTCATTTCGTTAGTGTTACCAAAAAAATGAAAAATATGAAGACCGCGAATGATAACAAGGGGAGAGACTACTTTTTGTAGCGCCGAAGGAGCAAGCAAAGACAATTGTGAATCTCTCAGGCAAAAAGACTCTTGTTTGACGCAACTCTGGAGAGAGCCAGTATGGCCACCAAAGGGGCAAACCTAACTAGAGTTCAAAGAGGGGACATTCCCGAAGTTTTTGAACATCTTTTTAGATAAACTTTCAGGTGCAAGGACAGAGACTTCACAATGCTGTGGAGTTTATCTGTCCTTTTTTTACGTTTTCAGAATCTTTTGGTTTTGTGACGAAGCCCCAAATACCAATTTAAATGATGATATGTGAAGGAGGAATCGGGTTGACTGAATTAAAACGAACACCATTATTTGATGAGTATCAAAAGCATGGAGCCAAAACAATTGATTTTGGTGGCTGGGATCTCCCAGTCCAATTCTCAAGTATTAAAGAAGAACATGAAGCTGTTCGTACAAAAGCAGGTCTTTTTGACGTTTCTCACATGGGTGAAATCGATGTGAAAGGCAAGGACAGTTTAGCATACCTTCAAAAATTGATGACAAATGATGTTTCAACTTTAAAAGATGGCGCAACACAATATACTGCGATGTGCTATGAAAATGGTGGAACAATCGATGACCTACTTATCTATAAAAAATCCGATGAACATTACTTATTAGTTGTAAATGCCTCAAATACAGAAAAAGATTTTGATTGGTTAAAAGAACATGTCTTTGGCGATGTAAAAGTAGTCAACATTTCAAACGAGATTGGACAACTTGCAATTCAAGGACCACTAGCTGAAGTAGTTTTACAGAAACTAACAAATACAAATTTAAATGAAATTAAATTTTTTAAATTCCAAAACGAAGTTGAAATTGCAGGAAAGAAAACACTTGTTTCAAGAACCGGCTATACAGGAGAAGATGGTTTTGAAATATATTGCCAAGCTGAAGATACAGCCGTCTTATGGAATGCCATTTTAGAAGCTGGTGAACCAGAAGGGGTTTTACCTTGTGGATTAGGCGCGCGTGACACATTGCGATTTGAAGCTAATCTTGCACTTTATGGACAAGAACTATCTAAAGATATCACACCAATCGAAGCTGGAATCGGCTTTGCGGTGAAGCCAAATAAAGAAGCTGACTTTATTGGAAAAACAGTATTAAAACAGCAAAAAGAAGAGGGAGCTCCTCGAAAAATCGTGGGAATCGAAATGATTGATAAGGGAATTCCACGTCATGGTTATGAAGTTTATATTGGTGACGAGAAAGTGGGCGAAGTTACAACAGGCACACAATCACCAACCCTTCAAAAAAATATTGGTTTAGTTCTTATTAAATCTGAGCATGCCGAACTAGGAAGAGAAGTTGAAGTTCAAGTTCGTAAAAAGCGTCTTAAAGCAGTTGTGGTGGCAACACCTTTTTATAAGCGACCAAAAAAATAAATGGAGTTGTGGGAAAGGGGTACATTCATGAAACATCGTTATTTACCAATGACGGAACAAGATAAAAACGAAATGCTTCAAGCAATCGGCGTATCCACAGCCGATGAGCTTTTTAGTGATATTCCAGAAAGTGTCCAATTTAAAGGCGAGTACAAGATCAAAAAGGCGAAATCAGAGCCTGCATTAATGAAAGAACTTTCTGCACTTGCTGCAAAGAATGCTGATTTACGCCAAAATGCTTCATTCTTAGGAGCAGGTGTGTACGATCACTATATGCCAGTTATTGTCGACCATGTAATTTCACGTTCAGAATTTTATACAGCTTATACACCATACCAACCTGAAATTTCACAAGGTGAGCTACAAGCTATATTTGAGTTCCAAACCATGATTTGTGAGCTAACAGGAATGGATGTAGCAAACTCTTCAATGTATGATGGTGGAACAGCTTTAGCTGAAGCTGCAATGCTCGCATCTGGTCATACAAAAAAGAAAAAGGTACTTGTATCTCAAGCAGTACATCCCGAATCAAGATTGGTTCTAGAAACCTATGCAAAGGGTCAATACATTGATGTTGTTGAAGTCCCAACAAAGAACGGTGTAACGGATGTTGATGCGCTTAACTCCTTGATGGATAACGATGTAGCATGTGTTATCGTTCAGTATCCTAATTTCTTAGGTCAAATTGAACCGTTAAAAGAAATTGAAGCAGTTGCTCACACTGGAAAGAGCTTGTTTGTTGTATCAAGTAATCCATTAGCACTTGGAGCTTTAACACCTCCAGGAAAATTTGGTGCAGATATAGTTGTCGGGGATGCACAGCCATTTGGAATCCCAGCAGCGTTTGGCGGACCACACTGTGGGTATTTCGCGGTTACATCGAAATTAATGCGTAAAGTTCCGGGCCGTCTTGTTGGTCAAACAGTTGATGAAGAAGGAAAACGTGGCTTTGTATTAACGCTTCAGGCGCGTGAACAACATATCCGTCGTGACAAAGCAACATCAAATATTTGTTCAAACCAAGCTCTAAACGCATTAGCGGCATCTGTTGCAATGACGGCACTAGGTAAAAAAGGTGTAAAAGAAATTGCAACCCAAAATATTCAAAAAGCCTACTACGCAAAGCAACAATTTAAAGAAAATGGCTTCGAAATCCCATTTGACGGTCCAATTTTTAATGAATTTGTTGTAAAAGTAGGTAAATCTGTAAAAGACGTAAATGCTCGTTTAATAGAAACAGGAATAATCGGCGGATACGATTTAGGCCGTGACTACCCAGAACTTGAGGGGAATATGTTAGTGGCAGTAACTGAACTTCGTACAAAAGAAGAGATTGATACTCTTGTAAAAGAATTGGGGGATAGCCATGAATAAGCAAAATCAACCATTAATTTTTGAACTATCAAAGCCAGGGCGAATTGGTTATAGTTTGCCAGAATTAGACGTCCCTGAGGTAAATATTGATGAAGTTATCCCTAGTGACTATCTTCGCGTAGAGGAGCCGGAGCTACCAGAAGTATCAGAATTAGATATCATGCGTCATTACACTGCGTTATCTAAACGTAATCATGGGGTAGATTCAGGATTTTATCCACTAGGATCATGTACCATGAAATACAATCCAAAAATTAATGAAAATGTGGCTCGCTATAATGGATTTGCTCATATCCATCCATTACAAGACGAGAGTACAGTTCAAGGTGCGATGGAGTTAATGTATGATCTCCAAGAGCATCTAAAAGAAATTACGGGAATGGATGAAGTAACCCTTCAACCAGCGGCGGGTGCACATGGTGAGTGGACTGGATTGATGATGATCCGAGCATATCATGAAGCAAACAATGATACGGCTCGTACAAAAGTAATTGTTCCGGACTCAGCACATGGTACAAACCCAGCGTCTGCAACAGTAGCAGGTTTTGAGACGATTACAGTAAAATCTGGTGAAGACGGACTTGTAGATTTAGAGGATTTACGTAGAGTAGTTGGACCAGACACTGCTGCATTGATGCTCACAAACCCTAATACTTTAGGTCTTTTTGAGGAAAACATCCTAGAAATGACAGAAATCATTCACTCAGCCGGTGGTAAAGTATATTATGATGGAGCAAACTTAAATGCGGTATTAAGTAAGGCTCGCCCTGGAGACATGGGATTTGACGTTGTTCACTTAAACTTACACAAGACATTTACTGGCCCACATGGTGGTGGCGGTCCAGGTTCAGGTCCTGTTGGAGTAAAGGAAGATTTAATACCATACCTACCAAAACCCGTACTTGTTAAAACAGAGGAAGGTTATCATTTCGACTACAACCGACCACAATCAATCGGGCGCGTAAAACCTTTCTATGGAAACTTCGGAATCAATGTTCGTGCATATACGTACATTCGTTCAATGGGACCAGATGGACTAAAAGCTGTTACTGAAAATGCTGTTATTAATGCAAACTACATGATGCGCCGTCTAGCACCATATTTTGACCTACCATATGATAAACACTGTAAGCACGAATTCGTTTTATCTGGCAGACGTCAAAAGAAATTAGGTGTTCGTACACTAGATATTGCAAAACGATTGCTCGATTTTGGCTACCATCCACCAACCATCTACTTCCCATTAAATGTGGAGGAATGTATGATGATTGAACCAACTGAAACAGAATCAAAAGAAACGCTAGATGCATTCATCGAAGCAATGATCCAGATTGCGAAAGAAGCGGAAGAAAATCCGGAAATCGTTCAAGAAGCACCACATACAACGGTTGTTAGTCGACTAGATGAAACATTAGCAGCAAGAAAACCTGTTTTACGCTATCAAAAACAATAAACATTTATATATAAGAGATTCGTCCTGTTTTGGATGAGTCTCTTTTTTTACCATTAATTACCGTGGTTAAAAGTATTGAAAAATGAATGGGAGGCTGATAATATAGATTAAGTCATCACCGCAACGTGAATGATTGAGTCACAACTTTTAAAGAAGAAAAATTGATTTTTAAAAAGTTGTTGACACAAACGATTGATAAATGATATATTAATAAAGTCGCTTTTGAGCGGCGAGTTAAAAGTTCTTTGAAAACTGAACACAATACAAGCGTCAACGTTAATTCTAAGTAACAAACTTATTGAGCAATCAATACTCTTATTGGAGAGTTTGATCCTGGCTCAGGATGAACGCTGGCGGCGTGCC
>NZ_QUQV01000023.1 GCF_003400205.1 Bacillus sp. HNG
TTTGCATGTGAAAAATGTGGGGGTGAAATGTATCCTGAGTATTATAAAGGGGTACATGGCATAGAGTACAAATTATCGGATATTCTCTAACCATGAAAAGGACCGGGCTATGCCCGGTTTTTCTTATTTTTTCGTAAAAAGAAGTATTGACCTTAACGTTACGTAAAGGTGTAAAGTGAACATATCAGGGGGTGATGAGATGGAATACACGGTTCAAAAGTTAGCGAAACTAGCGGGAGTAAGTACAAGAACACTTCGATATTATGATGAAATTGAGATTCTTAAGCCGGTTAGAATCAATTCATCAGGATACCGAATCTATGGTCAAGATGAAGTCAATCGTCTGCAGCAAATTCTTTTTTACCGTGAGCTCGGAGTCAATCTAACGGATATTAAGCAAATCATGACAAACCCTGCTTTTGATGAATCCAAAGCACTAAAAGAACATCGAGAGCAGCTCCTTGATAAACGAAAACAAATTGATCAATTAATTGCCAATGTCGAAAAAACCATTGCGCAAAAAGAAGGGAGAATAACGATGTCCGATCAAGAAAAATTTGAAGGCTTTAAAAAGAAAGCCATTGATGAAAATGAGAAAAAATACGGAAAAGAAATCCGCGAAAAATATGGCGAGGAAACGGTTAAACAATCAAATGAGAAATTTATGAACATGTCTAAAGAAGATCATGATGAGGTGACCCGACTTGCTGAGGAACTAATGGAGACATTAAGGGAAGCGATGAAGACGGGCGACCCTGCTGGAGAACTTGCCCAAAAAGCGGCAGAGATGCATAAGCAATGGCTCATGTTTTACTGGCCAAGTTATAGTAAAGAAGCGCATGCGGGGTTAGCGCAAATGTATGTTGATGACGAGAGATTCACGGCATATTACGATAAAGAACAGCCAGGAACGGCAACATTCCTGAGAGACGCCATTCATGTGTATACAGGACAAAAAAGTGAATAACGATTTAAGGTTATGATGGGGTAAGATCGTTTGGTCTTGCCCTATTTTTAGTGGAGGAATTTGGATAGGGTGGTGTGGAAAGAGGGCAGGTTGAGTCCAAAAGAAGCGTTGATTTGGACGGAGGTCGAAGGGAAATGTGAGTGTTGAGTCCAACTGGGGTGCTGATTTGGACAGAGAGATAAGAAAAACCGTTCGTATGAGTCCAAATAAGCATTGATTCAGACAACTCAAGAAGGGAACCAGCCAGAGTAAGTCGGGAATTAAACCTAATCATATACGACAACCAGAATTAGCAATAGCTTTCCGAATGCCGTTGAAGTCCACATCCAATCTCCATTCCCCTCAAACTTAATCCCAATATCCGGAATACATCTCGCCTAAGCAACATAGGGTGTAGTGAATATGGAAGACTTCTAGTCTACTAGAAAGCCTTCAAATAGGGGGGATTGGGTGGCATATGTAATTACGTCTCCATGTGGGGCGGAGAAAGCAGCAGAGTGTGTAGAGGTGTGTCCTGTCGATTGTATCGAGCCTGGTGATGATCAGTATTATATCAATCCTGACATTTGCATTGACTGTGGGGCTTGTGTGTCTGTTTGCCCAGTGGATGCCATTTATAATGAGGACGAAGTACCGGATGATGAACTTGGATTTGTTGACCTAGCAAGAGAGTTTTTTGGAATCTAACCAACCCACATACATAAAGAACACCAAAACTATTTAGTAACTACAATTGTGGTTACTTTTATTTTTTTGTCGAAAACGTGGCAACCCCAAATATACAATCATTGGAAAAAAGTAATTACTACCACAATTTTACTTGAATATATTAAAATGGAATGTAAGGGATTACTTTATCTAAAACACGGGCTCGGAACATAGGGACTGGTCCCTCGTTCCAAAAGGGGAGGAAGAAATGGAGAAAGTAAAGCAAATTCCAGGTGCACTTATGGATTGGATTATTAAAACTCTAAATAGTGGCGTGAATCCTGAAGCAATTGTAGATGCTATGATTCGGAAAGGCTATGACCCTAGACTCTCTTATACAACTCTGTTTCGAATTGTCGGAAATAAACCGATTGACACACCAGGTGTACAAGCTCCATATGAATATGAACAGCCCGAAATTGCGAAAAAAGGGAGTATTTTACGCACAAAAGATCGAGAAATAAAGGTTTTATCAAAAGTTGAAAAACCGTTTATTTTGCATTTAGATCATTTCTTAAGCGATGAGGAATGTGAACAGTTGATTGAATTGTCAAGAAGCCGCCTTAAGCCGTCGACTGTCATTGACCCGAAGACTGGTGAAAAAAAACCTGCAACTGGTCGAACAAGTAAAGGAATGTCTTTTTATTTACGAGAAAATGAATTTATTAAAGATATAGAAGCGAGAATCTCAGAATTAACGGAGTTCCCTGTTGAAAATGGGGAAGGGCTCCAGGTATTAAATTATGGTATTGGTGAGGAATATAAAAGTCATTTTGATTATTTTCCACCGAGTAAGGTAGACCCCGAAAAAGGAGGTCAACGGGTGGGAACATTCCTAATCTATTTAAATGATGTACTTGCTGGAGGAGAAACGATTTTTCCAAAAGCGGGCATTTCGATTGTTCCGAAGAGAGGCTCTGCTGTGTATTTTCAGTATGGGAACAGTAAAGGTGAGGTAGATCGCATGTCGTTGCATTCAAGTATCCCTGTATCTGAGGGAGAAAAATGGGTCGCAACAAAATGGATTCGCCAAGGGAATATTTATACGTCTACACATTAGGCAAACGATTAGAATTGTCAAAGTAATCATGATATAGTAATATTAACGATTTTTGTAAGTTGAAAATATAGATTTATAGTAAATAAGTATGTCATCGTGTAGAAAGGTGTGTGAACTTTGGATAAAGTACAGACTTTTAAAGACGTCATGGGGAATTATCCGACGGGTGTAACAGTTGTGACAACGACTGACGAAAACGGAGTGCCACTTGGGCTTACGGTAAACTCCTTTGCCTCTGTTTCATTGGATCCATTATTAATTTTATGGTCAATTGACAAAAGAGTATCCACTTATGATATTTTTACAAAAACAGATAAATTTGCGGTACATGTACTAGCAGGTGACCAAGGGGATATTTGTGCCCTTTTCGCAAGCAAGGGAACAGATCGATTTGCAAACTGTGAATGGGAGATGTCTGATAACAATCTTCCAATCTTGAAGGGGTCTGCAGGCGTTTTACACTGTAAAACGTTCAAAACCGTTGAAGCGGGCGACCATACGATTCTAATTGGTGAAGTGGTTGAGATTGAAAATGATAGCAAGCCACCACTCCTTTATCACAACCGTAAATTCGGCAATATTCCTGACGAATTTTATAAGTAATATGAATGGATACCTTTCTTCTTACGGAAAGGTATCTCAGAGTGTAGACAAAGTCAGTACTGACTTTGTCTACACGTTTTTTACAGGTATCTAGATGTAAATTACTTTCCCCAGACTGTCTTGAAAACGCTTGTCAGACAAGGCGCGCAGCCGATCGAAGACGCGAATAGAAGTTGCCTTCATGAGCGGACGAGAGAGGCAAGCAACGAAGTATGCGAGCGTTTGTCAACAGTCTGGGATACCTTTCTTCTTACGGAAAGGTATCTTTATGTCCAATTATTTTTAAAACGAAACGAGTGGCTTTATGTGAAACTCATGTCGACATTTATGGATAGTTTGAGATTGCCAAATAAGGCAGCGATGAAGCGGTTGAATAAGCTGGAAATGAGACATACGATCGTTTTCCTGCTGTTATTATTGTTTATCATTGCACTTCCGATTGAAATCAATTTGCTATTGGATGACTCCTATAAGGAAAGCGACATTCCACAAAATATTTACATCATCCAGGTTCTATTATTTTATCCGTTTTTAATGCTGTTTTTAGGAATCGCGGGGATTTCTGTATTAGCGGGATTAGGAGTAGGAATCAGCAAGCTTACACACCGCCAGTTGAAATTTCAATTTCTGTGGAAGATGTGCGCGTTTGCGTTAACAAAGTCAGTTGTCCTATTTGCGGTAGCTAACATTCTGATAGGTACCCATTGGATTGTGAATACAATTGTATTTGTTTTGTTATTTTACACGATACTAAGGATGATTTTTCATTATCCTCAACGTGTAAAAAAACATACCTAAGGGAACCAGTGCATACTGGTTCCTTTTGTATATGTGAAACTTTTTAATAGACGTAACGTAATACATACTATAGAGGTTTATTATAATAAAGTGGGTGGAAAGATGGACCTATTTATAGGTATTGGTATAGCTGTTGCCGGTTATTTCATTGGAGACGGCTTGAAAAATTTTAAAAATCCTGAAGCTAAGGGTGTTATGGAGAAACTTGATGAAGAGGATTTATTCGAGCTAATAAAGGAAAAGGATATCCATTACCATATTGGGGTTTCCAAAGAGGATGCTAAGGAATTAATAAAGGAGCACCCAGAGATTCCACATATCGTATTAAATGGGAATGTTTATTATCCAAAAAGTAAACTAAAGCAATGGCTGTCAAACCTGGGTGACTAATGTGTATGTCTTCTTCATAAATAAATTGCTACTTCTGTGAAACACTATCACTATGTAGACCTGTAAGGAGGATTTTTATGGAGAAGGATATGCAATATGGAAGTGACTATAAATTTATTCCTGCTACTTCTATCGCTAGTGGGATGGGGATGCAGGTGCTACCAGATCTTTATTGTCATACCATCCAAATTGTGAATTTTGCGGTGGCCGGAGAGCTGGGAACAGCGGATTTTGTAATTATTGACGCGGGCATGCCGGGTTCTGAAGAGGAAATAATAGCAGTTTGTGAGGAACGCTTTGGTACAAATAGTCGCCCGAAGGCGATTTTGTTAACGCACGGTCATTTTGATCATGTGGGAGCAATCGTTGAATTAGTGGAGCACTGGAATGTTCCTGTTTACGCGCATGAACTTGAAATGCCATTTTTAACAGGGCAACAAAGCTATCCGGAGCCAGACCCGACGGTAGAAGGTGGCATGGTTGCGAAGATGTCGCCGATGTTTCCAAATGAGCCCATTCAGTTAGGAAACCATGTAGAAAAATTACCTGTAGATGGAACAGTCCCACATTTGCCAGATTTCCGTTGGATCCATACACCCGGGCATGCGCCAGGACATGTATCCTTTTTCCGTGAAAAAGATCGTGCCCTTATTGTTGGAGATGCATTTGTGACAGTTAAACAGGAGTCTTTGTACAAGGTAATTACGCAAGACCAGGAAATCAGTGGTCCACCAAGATACTTAACAACAGATTGGCAGGCTGCGAAAAAGTCCGTTGAAACGTTGGCGGCGCTTAAGCCGAGTGTTGCCATCACGGGACATGGTTTACCAATGACCGGTGAACTATTGGAAGAATCCTTAGATAGATTAGTTAGGGACTTCGATCAAATTGCAATTCCGGACTATGGACGGTATGTAGATAAAAACATTCATTAGTGTATGGAACCTGGCTAAGAAAATGCCAGGTTTCTTGCTCTACATATTTAATCTTACTAATAACCTTAGAATTGAAATAAAGAATATAGAAATACAATAAAATTTATAGAGCGGATATGAAAACACCATATAGCTATTTGTTTCATAAACATTCTGAAATATAGTATATTGGAATGTAGAATGAATCGGTGAGAGAGGAGAAATATGGTAAATATTACATCAGTTTTATTAGGGTTGGTTATGGTCTTAAACATTGTATTTGCCGTGGTTGTCATCTTTCGCGAAAGACGAGATGCGAGTTCGACCTGGGCGTGGTTATTAGTCCTTTTTTTCATTCCTGTAGCTGGCTTTATTTTATATTTACTTCTAGGACGAAATTTAACCCGTGACCATTTATTCCAATGGGATGATTTAAAAAAGAGTGGGATAGAAGAAGTACTTGAAAAGCAAAAAGAACTGTTACGAACACAAAGATTCCTATTTAACAATCCGATTACACAAGATAATCAAGACCTTATTTATATGAACCTTGTTAATGCGAATGCTTTGTTTACGAAAAATAATGCAGTAGAAGTATTTACAGATGGGCAAGAGAAATATCGCCGATTATTTGAAGATATTGAAGCTGCAAAGGAATCGATTCATTTGCAATATTATATTATTAAAAATGATAATCTGGGACGAAAATTAATCGCGCATTTAACAAGAAAGGTAAAAGAGGGTGTAACAGTCCGTGTTCTATATGATGAGCTAGGTTCTAGGTCATTGACAAAAAGGTTTTTTAAAGAATTTCGTGAAGCTGGTGGGCTTGTCGAGGTCTTTTTCCCATCGAAATTGCGTTTTATCAATCTGCGGATGAATTTCCGAAACCATCGGAAATTGGTCATTATTGATGGAAAGATAGGATATGTCGGTGGCTTTAATGTTGGGGATGAGTACCTTGGGTTAAATTCTAGGTTTGGGTATTGGCGAGATACTCATTTACGCATAAGGGGAACTGCTGTTGATACGATGCAGGTTCGCTTCATTTTGGACTGGAACCAAGCATCTCGTGATTTTGATATCATGTATGATCCTGAGTTATTTCCAATAGAAAATGTCAGACTTGGAAATGTTGGGATTCAAATTGTGACAAGTGGACCTGATACCGACTTTGAGCAGATTAAAAATGCTTATATCAAAATGCTCTACTCAGCAAAAAAGTCGATTTATATGCAGACGCCTTATTTTATTCCAGATAAAAGTTTACTGGATGCAATACGTGTAGCGTGCCTTTCAGGGGTAGAAGTGAATATCATGATTCCAGATAAACCAGACCACCCTTTCGTGTATTGGGCAACCCTTTCGCATATTGGGGAACTGCTTCCGGTTGGGGCAAATGTCTATATTTATAGTAATGGTTTTATTCATTCAAAAACACTTGTGGTCGATGAGGAGATTTCATCAGTCGGTACAGCGAATATCGACGTGAGGAGCTTCCGACTTAACTTTGAAGTGAATGCCTTTTTATATGATGAAAACATTTCAAAAGAGCTAACAGCCATTTTTAAAGAAGATATCAAGCGATCGAAGCTACTAACATATGAAGAATACGAAAAAAGAGGGGGGAACATCAAGTTCAAAGAATCGATTTCAAGACTCTTATCCCCGATTCTATAGTTGACAAACGTTCGGAGTGGCGTGCTTCAATCGCCAAGAGCAAATTAAACTACCGACAACTTCATAAAAGGATTTCTAAAAAAGGATTGGCTTATTGTGGCCAATTCTTTTTTGCTATCTTTAAGTGCAGGACGCTTTTTCATTGAAATAAAATAACTAAAAATATAGAATTATACAAAAAGGAGAAGACGATGAACACTAAAAAAACACAAACCTACAATGATGAAACACTTGTATTGCATGCTGATCAAGAATGGGCAAACAAGGAAAAGAGCGTTTCACCGGCAATTTATTATTCATCAACCTTTAGGGCAGAGGATTCGGCTGATTTTGCAGAAATGGCAGGAACTCCTCTTCACCCAAGCTATTATACACGTTATGGAAATCCGCTTCATGAGCGAGTGAATAAAATAATGGCGGATTTAGAAGGAACTGAAACAGCCCTTGTAACAGGATCTGGAATGGGAGCTATTGCGACTACCATTCTTGCCTTAGTTTCTGCGGGAGACCATGTCATTGCACAAACAAGACATTATATGAGTACGGCAAAAATTATGGATGAGATGCTTCCGCGTTTTGGTGTAGAGGTAACAGTCGTGGAGCAGTCCGATATTTCGGCATTCGAGGAGGCAATCCGGCCCAATACAAAGCTGATTATGCTTGAAACGCCGGCTAATCCGACCTTGGTAGTGACTGACCTTGAGGCAGTTGTAAGTTTGGCAAAGAAACAGGAGATCATTGTAGTGGCTGATAACACATTTGCTTCACCACTTAATCAACGTCCGCATGATGTAGGTGTGGATGTTGTGGTGCATAGTGCAACAAAGTATCTAGGGGGGCATCATGATTTAACGGCTGGGGTCATTTGTACAAGCTTTGAGCTTGCGGAAAAAATTTGGGATACCCATACATCAATAGGCTCAGTCCTATCCCCGATGGATGCATGGTTATTGTTAAGAGGCTTAAGGACACTTCCATTGCGAATGGAACGAATCAATTCGAATGCATTAGCATTAGCTGAATTTTTAGAGGAACAGCTAGAAATTGAAAAAGTGTATTATCCAGGACTTTCGAGCCATCCTCAGCATGAGCTCGCCAAGAAACAAATGAAAGGTTTTGGGGCTGTTATTGCGTTTGCGATTAAGGGAGATTACGCTGCCACCCAGAGATTTGTTTCGGCATTGCAGCTTTCAACTAATGCAGTAAGTTTAGGTGGAATTGATTCATTAGTTGTCCATACTGCCGCAATGTGGGAAGGTGCCATGAATGAAGAACAAATGAAAACAGCGGGCATTCCTGCTAATTTTGTCCGCTACTCTGTAGGATTAGAGCATATAGAGGACTTGAAGGCGGATATCAGGCAAGCGTTAAAGGAAATATAAAAAAATTCTAAAAGTTCTACTTGCTTTTAAAAAAATGTTCCGCTATAATTACTTTCAACATTAGAATACTAACCTTAACTAAAGACGATGAAGAGAAAAAGTAGGATTTAGCTATTTTACACAGAGAGCTTCGGTAGCTGAAAAGAAGCAAAAATACGAATCTGAACAATGGCCTCTGAGTTTCGTGCTGAAAGTAACAATTGTTATGAGTAGGTTCCGACGAGATTTGGTACTCGTTATCAATACCACAGTATACGGGCTTTGATAGATCCGCGTACTTGCAGAGACTGTTTGTGTGAGCAAACAGTGAATTAAGGTGGTACCACGTGAGATAAACCACGTCCTTATCGTATTTGATAATGACGTGGTTTTTTTATTTCCAAAAAACGGGTAAATCCGTTAAATTACAAAAAATGGAGGAATTTACTGTGACGAAAAATCATCTTGTATTACAAACGGACTTTGGTTTAAGTGATGGGGCAGTAAGTGCAATGTACGGTGTAGCAATTTCAGTGGATCCAACACTTCGAATTTTTGACCTAACCCACGATATTCCGCAATATAATATTTGGGAAGGCTCTTATCGATTGTATCAGACGATTACCTATTGGCCGGAAGGCACTGTTTTTGTTTCGGTTGTTGACCCAGGTGTAGGTTCTGATCGACGTAGTATCGTGGTTAAGACAGATACAAATCAATATATTGTAACACCTGACAATGGTACGGTCACACATATACAGCAAAAACTTGGTATTAAAGAGGTGAGGGTTATTGATGAAAGTATAAATCGTTTGCCTTTTTCAGGAGAGTCCTATACATTTCATGGGAGAGATGTCTATGCCTATACGGGGGCTCGACTTGCCTCAGGCGTAATTTCATATGAAGAGGTTGGGCCCCTTGTTCCTGTTGATACGCTTGTTGAGTTGCAGACAACAGAGGCAACTGTTCAAACGGATAGTGTCTTAGGTACGATTGATATTCTTGATATTCGTTTTGGTAATCTATGGACGAATATCGAGCGCGAGACCTTCAAACAACTTAATGTGGAGTATGGAGATCATTTTGAAGTGACCATCGAAAATGAAACACGCCAAGTATATAAAAATATTATGACATATGGCCGTTCTTTTGCAGATAGCCATCTAGGAGAACCATTATTGTTTATCAATTCCCTTGATAAAATTGGGGTAGCAATCAACCAAGGTTCATTTGCCAAGGCTTATCATATTGAGACAGGTACAAACTGGAAAATTTATATTCGCAAGGTTCCGAAAATAATATATAATTAACTTTTATTTTAAGAAATTTTTAGGGGGAAGAAATTCATGAAAAGTTTATCTATTAAAACCATTGTTGCAATCGGAATTGGGGCTGCTGTTTTTGTGATATTAGCAAAATTTGCAGCAATTCCAACACCAATACCGAATACCACCGTTCAAACATCATACGCTTTCTTGGCTTTAATGGCCCTAGTATTTGGTCCCATTGCAGGGGCATTGATTGGATTAATTGGCCATGCATTAAATGATGCTATTTCGTATGGTTCTATCTGGTGGAGTTGGGTTATTGTTTCAATGCTTGTTGGATTTTTATTTGGTCTTGCTAAAAACAAAATTGATATTGAATCAGGAATTATCAATGCGAAGAAGATTGTGACATTTAACATTGTTCAAGTAATCGCTCAAGCAATTGGTTGGTTTGTTGTTGCACCAACATTGGATGTTTGGATTTATGCTGAGCCAGCAAATAAAGTGTATGTCCAAGGAATTGGAGCTGGGATTGCAAATATGGTCACAGTAGGAATCATTGGTACAATTCTAATAGTAGCTTATGCAAAAACAAGAAGTAAAAGTGGAAGCTTGACCAAGGATTTATAATATAGAAAAGTAGTTTATGGTTTACTAGGAGAGTAGTAAGATGAAAAAACCTGTTATCGAATTTACAAACTATAGCTTTACATATCGTAGCCAAGCAGAGCCTACTCTTCAGGACATTACTCTAAAAATTTATGAGGGCGAAAAGGTATTAATTGTGGGCCCTTCAGGATCAGGGAAAAGCACGATTGGAAACTGCATCAATGGGCTTGTTCCCTTTTCTTATAAAGGTAGTATTCAAGGTAGTCTTACAATTATGGGGAAAGAAGCAAAGGATCTGGATATTTTTACAATCTCTAAAATGGTCGGCACAGTCTTACAGGATCCCGATGGTCAGTTTATTGGGCTTTCTGTTGGAGAAGACATAGCCTTTGCTCTTGAAAATGATTGTTTACCACAGGAGAGAATGTTTGAAACGGTTGAGGAAGTATCAAAAATGGTAGAAATGGAAGAGAATTTGCAGTCTTCCCTTCACCAGTTATCTGGTGGACAAAAGCAAAGAGTCTCTCTTGCGGGGGTAATGGTTGATAAAGTAGACATCCTTCTTTTTGATGAACCACTTGCGAATCTTGACCCTGCAACTGGACAGCATGCAATTGACCTAATCGATCGAATTCAAAAAGAAACGAACACAACAGTAGTTATTATAGAACATCGTTTAGAGGATGTTTTATATCGTCATGTAGATCGAATTATTGTTGTGGATGAAGGGGAAATTGTCGGTGATATGAAACCCGATGAGCTTTTGTCCAAACCTATTTTAGCGGAGCGCCATATACGTGAACCCTTGTATGTCAAGGCAGTAAAATATGCTGGCTGTGACGTAACTGAGAATATGAACCCAGCCTATCTACCTTTATTTGATGTGGATGCGTGTAAAGTTCGATTAAAAGAGTGGTTTGAAAAAGTGGAAACCCCTAATAAGAAAGAGAAGACTCAACCTATCTTAGAGCTAGACCATCTTTCATTTAGTTATCATCAAGGAAGAGAAACGATTCGGAATGTATCCTTTTCCATTGATAAGGGAGAGATGGTAAGTATAGTTGGAAAAAACGGCGCTGGGAAATCCACTCTTTCAAAACTCATTTGCGGATTTGAAAAACCAAGCTCCGGAAAGATTCGTTTTTCAGGTCAAGATATAACATTTGATACGATCAAAGAACGGTCTTTACGGATTGGGATGGTTATGCAAAACCCTAACCATATGATTTCCAAACATTTAATTTATGACGAAGTTGCGCTAGGACTTGTGATTCGTGGCTTACCAGAGGATGAGATAAGGCAACGGGTTGAGAAGACGCTAAAGGTATGCGGTCTTTATCCGTTTAGAAACTGGCCGATTTCTGCTCTAAGTTTCGGACAAAAGAAACGTGTAACCATAGCATCTATTCTAGTGTTAGAGCCAGAAGTACTTATTTTAGATGAGCCAACTGCTGGACAAGATCTTCGCCATTACACTGAAATTATGGAGTTTCTTGTGGAATTAAATAAACAGGGTATGACAATTATTATGATTACACATGACATGCATCTCATGTTGGAGTATACACCACGTGCAATCGTAATCGCTAATGGAGAGAAGATTGCCGATCAATCTGCTGCAAGCGTACTAACAGACTCTGAAATTATTAAACAAGCTAACTTAAAGGAAACGTCTTTATTTGAATTAGCAAAACGAGCAGGTATAGAGGAACCACTTGAATTTGTTGAACGATTTATTGTGTTTGATAAGGAGGTACGTCAGACATGGCAGTAGAAATGCTATCCTATATTGAACGCAAGTCTCCAGTTCATCAATTGACAGGTGCAACGAAACTTATTTGCTTTGTTTTATGGTCTACTGCTGCAATGTTGACGTATGATACAAGAATCCTCCTTTTTTTATTTGGGTTTAGCATCATTATTTTTCTTGTTTCTAAAATTAAACTAAAAGAGATTTCGTTTGTCCTTTTGTTTATCTTACTCTTCTTGTTGATTAATAATCTTGCTATCTATGCTTTTTCTCCTCAAGAGGGGGTAAAAATTTATGGGACGAGTCATGTGTTAGTGGAGTTTGTCGGAAGATATAATGTGACACTTGAACAACTGTTTTACCAGTTCAATATTACAATTAAGTATTTTACAGTTATTCCAGCTGCATTATTATTTATCGTAACGACACATCCAAGTGAATTTGCTGCATCCTTAAATCGTATTGGTATTAGCTATCGCATTTCTTATGCGGTTGCACTAGCGCTTAGCTATATACCAGAGATTCAGAGGGATTTTTGGAACATTGCACGCTCTCAGCAAGCAAGAGGGATTGATATGTCAAAGAATGAGAGGCTTCATAAGCGAATAAAAAATGTTGCTTCTATCATTATCCCTTTGATCCTATCAAGTTTGGACAAAATAGAAATCATCAGTAATGCGATGGAACTACGTGGATTCGGAAAAAATAAAAAGCGTACCTGGTATAGTTTACGCTCCTTTCAAATAGCCGATTATGTGACGGTGATTGTATTTATTGCCATTTTAATTATCACCATGGTCGTGACTTTTCATGATGGTAATCGTTTTTATAACCCTTTTATAAAATAATGCTCTTTTTAAAAAGATTGTTGTTATTAACTTAACGTTATTGGTGAAACTAGGGTGATTTCCGCTACTGGCACTCGCTTTCCGCGGGCGATCCGCAAGCCTCCTCGCTCGTGCCTCACTGCGGGGTCTCGCTTGGCTCGCTATTCCCGCAGGACGTTGAGTCTGCTTCCTTGAAACTACACCGCACGAAGAAAATGCCTGCATTTTCAAGGATCTCGTGCCATACGCTCCAATCGCTAGAGGGAACACCGTGTGTCTAATAATTATTAATGGTATATATCAAAAACAACAAAGTTTGAGAAAACAGCCTAAAATAAAAAAGGAATACCAGTAAGCTTGGTATTCCTTTTTCTGTTATTAGGTTAATGGTTTATTTTGTTTTAAAAGATTTGAAGCGGGAAGTGTAATGATTTTACCTCCAATTTGTACATGTATGGAATCATTAAAAATGGCTTTTACGATTCCTTTTAACTGTACAGTTGAATTAACCGTGATCTCTTTTTTAGGTTCGTTATTGGCAGTCAAGGCAATTCTCCTCTCAGGATTGTAATTTTAGAGGCTCAAATAAAAAACATTATATACAAATTTTATGAAAACTATACGTGTGAAAATTCGTTTATTTTATTATTTTACATTGATTCTTTGAAAATGTGCAAGTTTCAAGAACTAGTTATTTTTCCCTATTTGGAGCACCTCGGTAAACGGCTTCGCGAAGTTCCGCTGCATATTTGTCAAAATACGGTAGGCCCATGTTGGCTGCAATCGTTAATTCTTTTTCTACATCATATGGAAGACGAACAATTTCGATTGAGAATGGTTCAACTTCTTTTGATTGGTACACACCATGCAAAATGGCAAAGGTTGCTTGTGTTGTATCAAGAGGGTTGCCAACACTTCCGACATTCACTAGGGTCTGTTCTGTATCCATTGGTTCAATTAAGGCAGCGTGTATATCTCCAAATACGATGATGTCAGGTGTTCTGTCCTCTAAAGGTGAAATCCATTCAGAACGCGCAAACATGGCTCTTTTTTCATCATCAGAATGAATCATTGGGACTACACGGTGGTGGACACTTTTTGCTGAGGCGTGGTATAGCCGAATGTATTTACCACTCATATAAAAATCATAATGGAAGGGAAGTGTTCCTAAGTATGAAAGTCGTTCTTCTCCAAGCTGATTTCGATGCCATGTGATACCCTCATCGGGATGTTCATTCTGAATAAAGTCATCCCAATTCCCCAAAAGCACAACCTCACACACCTCTTGAATCCGGTCAACCACTAGGGCTGAGTTAGGTCCTTTTCCAACAAGGTCTCCAAGACAAAGAATCGTCTCGATCCCACGTGCTTTAATATGTTCTAGTACAGCTTCAAGTGCAGTCATATTTCCATGAATATCGGAAATGAGCGCAATACTCATCAAAAGGACCTCCTGGTTATAGTGTTTTATTAATAATAATAAAATAGATTGAAAATTTTGTCAGTACATTTTTTATCAATAAATAGTATTTATTAATCTTTCCATAAATATGTTCTGTGTTTAGAATAAAGGAAAGGGGGAACGCTTTCATGGTTCGGAAATTGATTGTATTTTTTATCATATGCTCGGTAAGTTTGTTGTCTTCCTGTGAATCAAAGGAAGTGAAGGAGGTTGGGGGAGTAGCCCAAGGGAATCACAATATGGAGCCTAAGGAAAATACCATTCCTGAAGCAAGATTTCCTGCAGATCTTTCATGGAAAAAGGAATACCTCCTTGAAATCAAGGGGGAATCTTCATTTTTAGAAAAAAAGACTGTAGCGTCTATGCAAAAATGGCGGGAAGAGATCATTGAATTCTCCAAAACTCAGGATCAACTTTTTATCAATGGTCCTAATAAAAAACAGGTAGCCTTAACCTTTGATGATGGACCAGATAGTACGGTGACTTCAGCGGTGATTGGAGTTTTAGACCAATACGGGGTAAAGGGGAATTTTTTCTTTTTAGGAAGCGAAGCAGAGAAGCATTCAGAGGTTGTAAAAGAAGCCTATGAAAAAGGACATCTCGTGCTAAGTCATAGCTACAATCATATCCAACTGGATCAGTTGGGAGAAGCGGAAATACAGAATGAAATTGAGCGGGCGGGAAATGTGATCGAATCCATCATTGGCAAAGAGCCTGCATATATAAGGACACCTTATGGGTCAACGAATGAATTAGTTGCTGACGTGGCAAAAGAAAATAAGTATTCCATTATTCTTTGGTCGATTGATTCACTCGATTGGGCACAAAAAAGCCCAGATGTAATATATTCAAATGTAGTGACTAACATACGTAACGGCGATATCATCCTTATGCATACGGATTCCGATGAATACGATACATATGAAGCATTGCCAGGCATCATTGAAGAATTACAGAAGCAGGGCTATGAAATCGTGGATTTAGAAACGATGTTAGGAATTTCGGCATATCAGTGATAACAGGAATAAACAGCAAAAGCGCTCGAGTTTCGAGCGCTTTTTTCATTATCTAATAGTTGCTTTTCCACTATTTACTTCAATATTTACATCGTGGGTCCCAGCACCGTGTTTTCCTTCAATATTCCCTTTATCCCGTGTTGAATCATCTAAAGAGAAGTCATTGGAAATGTAGCCGCTATTTGCTTTACCTTTGAGTGTAAAGTCAGCATCATCTGGGAGGTCTATATCAAGTAGACCTGATTTTACGCTTGCATCAATTGAATCAGTAAGGTTTGTAATGGTTGTTTTTAAACGCCCAGAGTGTACTTCAGCTTCGAGTTTCCCAGTATATTCATCCACTGTCACATTACCAGAGCTAACATCGATTTCTCCGTTTTCGGTTGTAAGCTTCTCAATTCTAGAGTTACCAGATGCGACATTATGTGTAAATGTTTTGGCCGAAAGGTTTTGCAATCTCATATTCCCAGAATGGACATCAGCAGAAAGTTCGTTTAACTCCATTGGAGCACCATTGAACTCTAAATGTCCGGAACCAACTCTAAGCGCTAGATCTCGGTCATAATCTTCTGGGATATACACCGTTAGTTTCGAATTCTTAAAGAAAGGGAACCACCCAAAGTTGATGAATCCACGTTCATAAGTGACCTCTATTGTGTCGCCACTTTTTGACACATGAACTTTGCCTTTGCCATTCAGTTCAGCTTCCACGTCATCGCGGTTTTCAGGAATGACAGTCGTGCTAATTGATGCTACATCAATTTCAATCTCATCAATTTTGTCGGTAACCTTAACAGAGTCTCCAGAATTCCCCCCAAAAGGAAGCCCAGGAATACGGTATAGATTTGTGATTAATAGATAAGCCCCAATAAGAACGAAAAATATGATTAATATTTTCTTCATTTTTTTAACCTGCCTTTATTATTTATTCTATCCCTATCATAAATGGAGAGAGGGGTTCATGTAACGCACTACCGATATATTTCCAAATAAGACCTGAGGCTTATGAAAGAAAAAAGCAGATTGTATTCAATACAATCTGCTTAAACTTGATGATTTATGAATCTATTTCTACCCAGTCCTGCGACCATTTTTGGATTTCATCCATTAAAGGTTTGAGGGCCATCCCTTTTTCCGTTAATGTGTATTCGATACGTACAGGGGTTTCCGGGTATACATGTCGTTTTACGATACCTTGACTTTCTAGGTCCTTAAGTCTTTCTGAAAGGACTCTTCCACTGATTCCGATTGAAGATTCAATCGTGCAAAAACGCTGTGGACCGGAGAGAAGTTGGTAAATGACAAGTCCTGTCCACCTTTGCCCAATTAAACTCATAGCTTTTTCGAATTTAGGACAAATTACATTTGTATCCATATTTCCATCACCCCTATGAATATATTATAGCGCATTGTAACAAATAATAAACTTACTTGACATAATTTAATTATAAAAATATAATTACTTACATAAAGTAAGTAACTAAATAAACTTAGGAGGCACACGAAAATGAAATATCAACGCCCACCATATACATTTGTCGGCCTAGTAGAACTAAAAGTAACTGACCTGCAGCGTTCGTTAACATTTTATCAAAATATCATTGGATTTAAAGTATTAGAGCAATCTGACAAAAAGGCGCTTTTAACTGCAGATGGAAAAACACCATTATTATCTATTGAACAGCCTGAAAGCATTACTCCAAAAGAGCCACGCAAAACAGGGCTTTACCATTTTGCGTTGCTTTTACCAACACGTGAGGACTTAGGAAAAATACTATATCACTTGGTCCAAAATAATGTACGAATTGGCGCATCTGACCACGCGGTGAGTGAAGCTCTCTATTTAGACGATCCAGATGGAAATGGCATTGAAATTTACAGAGATCGTCCTGATACAGAATGGGAATGGATAAATGGCGAAGTGAAAATGGTAACAGAACCTCTTGACGGCCAAGGTGTACTTGCTACTGCAAATGGTGAAAAATGGACTGGACTTCCTGAAGGTACAGTAATGGGACATATCCACATGCACGTATCTGAGTTGGCAAAAACCGAAGAATACTATACAAAAGGACTTGGTTTTGATGTTGTCTGCCGTTATGGTGGCATGGCATTATTCATTTCAACAGGTGGCTACCATCACCACATTGGACTTAACACGTGGAATGGCGTAGGTGCACCTGCACCATCTGACAATAGTGCTGGGATTAAGTTGTTCACACTTGTATTGCCAAACGAAAATGCCTTACAAACAACCGTCGATAACTTAAAGCAAATCGGCGCATATGTCCAAGAAGAGGATGGGGTTGTAGTTACAAAGGATCCTTCTGAAAATAAAATTAGACTTGTTGTTGCATAAGTAACATTGAATTAAGCAATTAGGCGGCTATCTTTGGGTAGCTGCTTTTTATGGTGTTTCCGCAATATAATAAATGATATACCGCGGTAAACAGGATTATCGGTATATCACCTAACCGAAAAACGATAAATGGTATACCGCAAACGTCCAAATTTTGTCGAATGAACAGATTACGAGATAACTAGATTTTGTTAATATAACTATGATATAATTGGAAATGTATGGTAGGCCTTTCTCGATTAGAGGGAGGTCTACATTTTTATATTCAAAAACAGGAAGGGGAAATAAAAAATGCAGGTTTTAATGAAATTCTGCAGGGTGTTTGATCCTAGTAAGGAGGATATCTATTATGAGCCATAAAAGTTATTTTGCCGAGCAGCTCCAATTGATCGACACAAATTTTCAGGAATTAAAAAGTCTCTATTTGTCCTCCACACCGCTTAAGGAAAGGGATCAGAACTTCCTTAGTTCATATATCAATGAACTTAAAAGCTACTTGGATATCGAAGTATCTGGACCTATACCTAAGGTTTTTATCGGAACAAAGGTGACTGTCATGTTTGATGGAGATGACGATACAGAGGATTATTATATATGTTTGCCAAAGCAATCGGACCCGGATGCAGGATGTATATCATTTTTATCACCAGTTGGAAGGCAATTGTTGTTGCGAAAAGTGGATGATAACGTACTACTCAATACACCAGCGGGCAGTCTTCCAGTTACAATAAAGAGCATAACGTTTGCCGAAAATTTAATTTTACAGCGATAGTTATTAAAGCGCTTACAATCCACTTCTGTTTTTATGTCGAAAAAAGGAAGTGGATTTTTACTTGTTAATTTTGGAACGATTCGATACAATAGCCATTATAAATAAATAATTAAGTGATGATAGGAATCAGTAGCAGCTTATCTCCCTGTTGCAGAGAGCCGGTGGTTGGTGAAAACCGGAACAAAGATAATTGCGAATTACCTCCTTGAGCTTTCTTTGTGAACACGAATTGGAAATTAGCAAAGAACGGACGAACCGTTATTCGAATGAAGCGGAAGATAGATATCTTCAAACAAGGGTGGTACCGCGTGCAACCACGTCCCTTTTTTAGGGGCGTGGTTTTTTATGTTTTTTTGTGGGATTGAGGAAGTGCCTCAAGGACAAAAGCGTGTTAAGCGCAGCCTGAAATGTCTCTGATGGGATATCTCAGGGACAAAAGTGAGTTAATCACAGGAAAAAGTGTCTTTGAGAGGCGGTCTCGCGGACAAAAGCAGGTTGAGCATAGACTAATATGTCTCTAATCAGTTGTCTCAAAGACTAAATTCCATCAATACTATGTGAAATGTCTTTGACTGACCGATTTCTAAATCCAAAATCCTTATAAGAAGGTCATTTTAAAACATTACAAACTAGGAGGAAAACCGAATGGAGAACTTTATTGAACAATTAACAGATGAACAAAAAATAGAACTAGAAAGACAGTTTGCCATCTATTCAAATGGGGTACAAGAAATAGTTCCTGCACATGAACTAAAACAAAAGATCGCCAAATCCATTGTGACCAACCAACCGCTAAAAGTTAAACTGGGTCTTGATCCATCTGCACCAGATGTACACTTAGGACATACCGTGGTGTTAAATAAATTAAAACAATTCCAAGAAAATGGGCATGTTGTCCAGCTTCTAATCGGTGACTTTACAGGGAAAATCGGTGATCCAACTGGTAAATCCGTTGCTCGTAAACAGCTGACAGACGAAGAAGTGAAGCATAATGCAAAAACATACTTTGAGCAGTTTGGAAAAGTCTTAGACATGGAGAAGGTTGAGCTACATTACAACTCGAAGTGGCTATCAACTTTAAATTTCGAGGACATTATCAATTTAGCGGCAAGTATTACAGTTGCTCGCTTGCTTGAAAGAAATGATTTCTCTGAACGTTTAGCAACTGGGAAGCCGATTTCGCTTCATGAATTCTTTTACCCACTTATGCAGGGCTATGATTCTGTTGCGCTAGAAAGCGATATTGAATTAGGTGGAAATGATCAACACTTTAACGTGTTGATGGGAAGACATTTACAAGAACATTTTGGTAAAGAAAAGCAAGTTGTTATTCTTCTTCCATTATTAGAGGGGCTTGATGGCGTTGAAAAAATGTCCAAGTCAAAAGGGAACTACATTGGCGTTGATGAGGCGCCAAATGATATGTACGGAAAAACGATGTCTATCCAGGATGAAATGATGGCAAAATACTTTGATTTAGTTACTGACTTATCTCTTGAAGAAAAGAATGAAATCAAAGTGAACATAGAAAATGGAACGCTTCACCCACGTGATGCAAAAATGCTTCTTGGTAGAACGATTGTGAGAATGTATCATGATGAAGAAGCAGCCCAGCTAGCTGAAAATCATTTTAAAACAGTCTTTCAAAAAGGAGTAATTCCAGAAGACATTCCAGAAGTCACTTGGTCAGGAGAAAACTCAATCTCCATTATAGATTTACTTGTTCAGTTGGATTTACAAAAGTCCAAAGGGGAAGCACGGAAAATGATCCAAAATGGTGGCGTCAAACTAAATGGCGAAAAAGTGGAGGATATTCATTTAGAAGTGGAAGTTATAGACGACATGATTGTTCAAGTCGGAAAGCGTAAATTTGTAAAAATTAAAAAGTAATAAAGAATGGGGCGACATATTACTATGTCTGCCCCTCTTTTATTTATTTTCCAATAAACATTTGTGACCAGTAGTTACCGCTTGCTTGGTGACCAACTCCAATATGTGTGAAGTTTGCATTCAGGATGTTTTTACGATGTCCTTCGCTGTTCATCCAAGCATTTACCACAGCTTCTGGAGATGTTTGTCCTTTGGCAATATTTTCACCAGCCGTCTTGTACGATACCCCAAAGTCCCTCATCATATCAAACGGAGATCCGTAAGTAGGACTCGTATGGGAAAAATAATTTTTTTGCTGCATGTCATTTGCTTTTGTCTTTGCAACTTTGCTTAATGCTGTATCCATCTGAAGGGCAGGTAAACCGTTTTTCTTACGCTGTGCATTTGTAAGATCAATTACCTGTCTTTCAAAATTACTAACTCCCCCCGTCGCAGGTGCTGGAGCAGGAGTCGCAGGCTGCTGAGTGGCAGGCTGACGGTTTTGTTCAACAGGTGGCGTTTGCCCTGTTGGATAATTTGGTGCCGGTGCAACATTGTTTGGTGCTGGTACCGCATTATTTGGTCCACCAGTAAATTGATTGTACCCATTCGGCACTACGTTCGTTCCGTTTGGCGTTCCAACGACGATTTTTTTGTTAATGAAACGAAAATATTTTTGTTCGCCTTGTGTGTTCTGAACACTTGTGGTATGTGGATACTTATCGCTAGACGTTGTCGTGCGATAAGGACGGTCTTGTTTTATGAGATAGCCGTTATTCACATTCTCTACGTTTGCTGAACGGTTCGTATCAGTATCATCTGCCGCGTTGTTGTTATTACACGCAGATAATAAAAGCATCGCAGACCCTAGAATCGCTATACCTGTTTTTGTAAATCTTTGCAATCTAAATTCCTCCTTTGCATGATTCGATTTACTTTTATATTTTGCTACTTCCCTTAAGAAAGTATGGATGGTAATTAAAGAGAGAGGCAGACAGAACGTTAGTACAAATGAAAAATGTTAAAATTACCAATAAAAAAAGGCAGCTCCGTATTGGAACTGCCTTTCAAGGAATCTTTAGCATCCCTCAGCTTTATTGATATGAAGCGGAGGAGGAACAAGCCACCCTTTTTCTTTGTTTAAACGTAGCATTCTTGCACCAAACTGAGCTTTCTTCATATGGAATTGCCCATACATTGCAGCAATATCCTCACGAATGGATTGTCCCATGACCGTACTACAAGCAACTAAACCTGCAGCAATATCGGCAGAAACCTTTGCAGCAATTTCAGGGTCTAGAAAACGAGCACCTGGAGGGATATTCTCAAGACATGCATTAGGTCGCTCTGGAGGTGCAGGAGGTAGTCCTACTCCATTTTCCTTTAACAACGTTTCAACTTCTTCAATTTCAAGTTTGATTCCATTTTCAATAATGTCTTCCAAAAGTTTCTTTAAATCGTCATCGCCTGTATGATTAAGTAACGTCTGGTAAGCAGAAACCATACCTTTTGCTGCTAATAAGTGAGACCATACACCAAAAACTTCACCATAATGCATGGGTTCTTCCTTTGGATTTCCACTTAATATTCCCATCATAATCCTCCTTAATGGTTGTAATCTCATGACATCACCTTCTTTTTGAGAAGACATTTCTAGAATCTCCGCTAGATATTAATTTATGTTAAGAATAAAATGACAGATTTGTTAGACCCAAATCGTATACTTAATAGGAGAAGAAAATATAGGTAGAGGTGAATAACATGAAATTCATTGATATTTCACAGCCGTTAAGTCATACAACACAAGAATGGCCGAATGATACTCCGTTTGAATACAACTTATCTTGGTCCATTAAGGAAGCTTCAACAGTTAATGTGGGAAAAATCACAACAAGTACCCATATTGGAACTCATATTGATGCACCTTTCCACTTTGATGATGAAGGAAAAAAAGTCCATGAACTAGAACTTGACGTATATGTGGGTAAAGCACGAGTAATTGAGGTATCGGGAAAAAACGAGATTGGAATTGAGGACCTTAACAGGTTTGATTTAAGGGGTGTGAGAAGATTATTAATCCGCACAAATTCTTGGGAAAATCGAAGCAGATTTCCGACAACGATTACAAGCTTAAATCCAAAGATCGCTTCATTTCTAGCTGAAATAGGAATTCAATTAATTGGGGTGGACACGCCATCTGTAGATCAGTTGGATAGCAAAGATTTACAAGCCCATCATCAACTACATAAGCATGGCATATATATTCTTGAGGGGATTGTATTAGATGTTGTGGAACCAGGTGATTATGAATTAATTGCACTCCCATTACCTATCGAAGGAGCAGATGGGAGTCCAGTACGTGCTGTACTAAAAAACATATAGGGGAAACACAGTAAAATCCATTGTTTCGAAACAATGGATTTTTTTAACCTTTGGAAAGGAGGGATTTGTCATTAAGAAGCAAAAGGTATGAGATCATTCTGATTTACAAGTTCTACTTTGAAGAGAAATTCCATTTGTTTAATCTCATACATTCCATTTTCATAAACATATAGAACTTCGTACAAATCGTTATTATAAACAACTTTATCGCCTTGTTTCATGGAATACCTCCTAATCAATTGCTTATCCCTAGTGTAATATAATGAAATCCCTTCATCTATACGCCTTTAGTAATATTGTAGTAGATAAAAATGCTGATTTTTTGTCATAAATTCTCTAAAACTGGTATAGACAACTAAACCCCCTGATGTTAAAATGAGTTGCGGTAAGTATTCTGCCTATCTTTTGGTTACACTAACGTGTAAGCGTTGCCTATAATTGAATTCATTCTTGATTATTTTAAGAAGTTAGAGGGCCAAAGATAAGAGGAAAACTACAAAATAGAGGAGGAATTATCATCATGATGAAGTATCTTCAAAAAATTGGTCGTTCATTGATGTTACCTGTTGCGGTATTACCAGCAGCGGCGATTTTGATGGGTATCGGTTACTGGATTGACCCTACTGGTTGGGGTGCAGACAACGCGATTGCTGCATTTCTAATCAAGGCAGGATCTTCAATTATTGACAATATGTCAATTTTATTTGCGGTCGGTGTTGCTTTAGGTATGTCTAAGGATAAAGACGGATCAGCAGCATTAAGTGGTCTGGTTGCATACCTTGTTATTACAACGCTACTTGGAACAAACACAGTTGCAATGCTTCAAGGGGTGGACCCGGGTGAAGTAAATGCGGCCTTCGGAAAAATTGGAAACCAATTTATTGGTATCCTCTCAGGTTTAGTTGCTGCAGCGATGTACAATCGTTTCAGTGAGGTACAATTACCAGATGCTCTAGCATTTTTTAGTGGTAAACGATTAGTACCAATTATGACATCTGTTGCGATGATTGTCGCATCAGCGATTCTTTTCTTTGTATGGCCAGTGGTTTATACAGGATTAGTTTCATTCGGTAAAGGAATTAGTGAATTAGGCTCTATCGGAGCAGGACTTTACGGATTCTTTAACAGATTATTAATTCCAACAGGATTACACCATGCTTTAAACTCTGTATTCTGGTTTGACGTTGCAGGTATTAACGATATCGGAAACTTCTGGTCAGGAAAAGGAGAAAAAGGTATTACGGGTATGTATCAAGCTGGATACTTCCCAGTTATGATGTTTGGTCTACCAGCTGCTGCACTTGCTATGTATCATACAGCGAAAACAGCTCGTAAAAAACAAGTTGCTTCTTTAATGTTAGCAGCAGGTTTTGCATCATTCTTTACAGGTGTTACAGAACCACTTGAATTTGCATTCATGTTCGTTGCACCTGCATTATATGTGGTTCACGCAGCATTAACTGGTATTTCATTATTCATCGCATCAACTTTCCACTGGACTGCAGGTTTCGGATTCAGTGCAGGTTTAGTTGACTTTATCTTAAGTTCACGATTACCATTGGCAAATATGCCATATATGCTATTGCTACAGGGTCTAGTGTTCTTTGTTCTTTACTATGTAATCTTCCGTTTCTTAATTACGAAGTTTAATATCAAAACTCCTGGTAGGGAAGATGATGTAGAAGAAGGTCAAGCCATTCAAGCAGATGGAAAAACAAGATTCGCGGCTATGGCGGCTCAAATTTATGAAGGCTTAGGTGGAGACGAGAACGTAACGTCAGTTGATAACTGTGTAACTCGTCTACGTTTAGAAGTTAAAGATATGGATAAAGTCGATCAACAAAAAATTAAAGCAACTGGAGTTCCGGGAATCAACATTGTTGGTAAAAACAGCATTCAAGTGATTGTAGGAACAAACGTACAATTCGTTGCAGACGAAGTCCATAAAATTCGTAAAGAAAAATAAAAAAGAAGGACTGTCCCACCTAGGGACGGTCCTTCCTTCTTTACTAGGAAAACAATAATTTTATGATAAGATGGGAAAAGTAAAGAAAAATAACAAATCATATAGTGGTATAGACAACTAGTCACGACTAAAGATATACTTATAATAAGAAACATAAAAGGAGTCCTTGATATGTATATAACAAATCTGACTATATATTCCGAAGATGGTATCCTTGAAAAAGGTTTTATTGAAATTGATGGAGATAAGATAAAAAGGGTGGGCCAAATGGCTGACTTCCAAGCAAGCGATAAAGACGAAGTCATTACCTTTGATGATTCATACTCACTCATTCCAGGTATGATTGATTTACATATACACGGGGCCGGCGGTGCCGATGTAATGGATGCAACCCCTGCTGCATTAGAAACAATGACAAATATGTTACCTAAGGAAGGTACTACAAGTTTTCTAGCGACTACAATGACGAAGACAAAAGACGATATTGAAGCCGCAATTGGAAATATTGCTGATTTTATGCCAAACCAAAATCTCGGGGCTGCAGAAATTTTAGGTGCACATTTAGAAGGACCATTTTTATCCCCGAAAAGAGCGGGAGCCCAGCATCCCGATAATATCATTAACCCAGATGTAGAGCTGTTCAAACAATGGCAATCATTATCAGGTGACAATATTCGGCTTGTGACATTAGCACCAGAGGAGCCAGGAGGACTTGAGTTAACGTCACATTTGAAAAATACAGGCGTTGTTGCCTCTATTGGTCACTCAGATGCGGTGTACGATGAAGTTGAAGCAGCGATAGAAGCTGGAGTTACCCACGCTACCCATTTGTTTAACGGCATGCGTGGCATTCATCACCGTGAACCAGGTGTAGCAGGCGCTGTACTTTTACACGATGAAGTTAAATGTGAAATGATTGTGGATGGTATCCATATCGCTCCTAAAATGGTGAAGTTTGCTTATAAAAATAAAGGGAGTGAAGGCTCCATTCTTGTAACCGACGCAATGCGAGCTAAATGTCTTGGTGCAGGAACGTATGATTTAGGTGGCCAAGAGGTAATTGTGAATGAGGAAAGAGCTGTATTAAAAGATGGAACCTTGGCGGGAAGTATTTTAAAATTAAATGATGCAGTTCGAAACATGATGAAATTCGCAGATTGCTCTCTACAGGACATCACCGTGATGACAGCCGTTAACCCTGCAAAGCAAATCAATGTTTTTGACCGAAAAGGAAGCATTAAGGCTGGTAAGGATGCGGATATCGTTATAGTGAATGATCAATTAGAGGTAATCATGACATTTTGTCGTGGAAAAATTGCGTATTCAAAATAGGGAGGAATTATGATGAAAGTTGTAGCAGTAAAGAACTTTGAAGAAATGAGCCAACTGGCAGCAGCAATGATTTCACATCAAGTAAAAGAAAAACCAAACTCGGTACTAGGTCTTGCGACTGGTGGTACTGTAGTGGGCACATATAAGGAATTAATTAAGGATCACGAGCAAAATCATACGTCGTATGAAAACATTCATACCGTTAATCTAGATGAATATTTGGGAATTGATAAGAACCATCCAAATAGCTATTATCATTTCATGATGGAAAACCTTTTTTCCCATATCAATATTAATCAAGATAATACCCATATTCCAAACGGGCTGGCAAATAATTATGAAGAGGAAAGCCAAAAATATGAACAGGTCATTTCGGATTTAGGTGGAGTCGACCTTCAATTACTTGGGATCGGAGTGAATGGCCATATTGGCTTTAACGAGCCTGGTACACCTTTCGATTCTGCAACTCATGTTGTCGAACTTGAAGAATCAACGAGACAAGCGAATAAGCGTTTTTTCAATAGCATCGAAGAAGTCCCAACACATGCTGTTACAATGGGGATCTCTACCATTATGAAAAGTAAAAAGATCCTATTGCTCGTTTCAGGAAAAACAAAGGCTGAAATTCTTGAAAAAGTAATCAACGAGGGCATCACAGAAACCATTCCGGCTACTGTTTTAAAGAATCATCCTGACGTTACGATTATTGCAGATGAAGAGGCACTTTCATTAGTGGATGATGAAAAAAAGAGGGGCTTTGATCGTGATAAAGAAGAGTTCACCAGTACCTATTTACTTTCAAATTGAGCAAGGAATTCGTGAAAAAATCGAAAAAAAAGAGCTGAAGCCTGGCGACATGATTCCATCTGAAAGAGAATACGCAGAAAAGTTTCAAATCAGTAGGATGACTGTTAGACAAGCCATCAATAATCTTGTCAATGAAGGTTATTTAGAAAGAGTACGAGGAAAAGGGACTTTCGTTACTGTAAAAAAAATTGAAAAGAATACTCAGAAGTTAACGAGCTTCTCAGAGGACATGCTTTCTAGAGGGCTTAAACCAGCTACAAAGGTATTAAGCTTTAAAATAATAGAAGCAGACTCTTTAATTGCCTCGCGACTTAAGGTGGAAATAGGGGCAGAGGTTTACAAAATTGAACGATTACGACTTGCAGACCAGCAGCCAATGGCTTTTGAGGTTTTTTATATGTCACAAGACCTTGTGCCAGGTCTAACATGGGAAGTGGCAGAGCGCTCCATATTTGGATATGCAGAGGAAATTGGGCTTCATATCACTTCTGGGGTTCAGGAGCTTGAAGCAACGACCGCCCAAAAGCGTGAGGCATCTGCGTTGGGAATTAAGGTGGGAGCACCTATTCTATATTTTCAACAAACATCATACCTTGAGGATCAGCAACCACTCGAGTTTGTAAAATCATATTACCGTGGTGATAGATATAAATATAAGGTGGAAGTGGTTCGAACATTATAGTAGGAGGTTTCATCATGAAACGACTTTTAGATTGTACAGCCTCAGATTTTCAAAAAATGAACGGACAGGATCTCAAACAATCCATTAAGGCTTCTGAAGGAAGGGTTATTTTATCAGAGGTAATTGGTTCCTTTCAGCCAATATATCCAGCCGTAACGAATGCCGAAATGGCGTCAGCATTTGGTGCCGATCTCTTGATTTTTAATTATTTTGATGTTTTTTCTCCTTTTGTAGAAGGCTTTGAAGCTGGGGAGGGTGAATCCATCGTTGAAAAGCTAAAGGAGCTTACCGGCAGACCAATTGGCTTAAATTTAGAGCCTGTTGACCCCAATGCACAGCAACTTGAAAAACTAAGTCAACTTCCAAAAGGTCGCTTGGCAACAGAGGAATCCTTACGAGAAGCGAAAAAACTGGGATTTGACTTTGTTTGTTTAACTGGAAACCCGAAAACGGGTGTTACAAATAATGAAATTGTCGTTGCGATTAAGAAGGCACGTGAAGTATTTGGTAATGAAGGTCTTATTATTGCTGGAAAAATGCACGGTGCGGGAGTAGCCAATGAGTCTGGAAGTGGGATCATTTCCGATACAGCATTAGAAAGCTTTGTTGACGCTGGGGCAGATGTGATTTTAATGCCAGCACCTGGAACCGTTCCAGGAATCACGCTTGAAACAACGGAAAAGAATGTCCGTTTTGTTCATTCCAAAGGTGCATTGGTGATGCTAACAATTGGTACAAGCCAAGAAGGTGCAGATGAAGCAACCATTCGCCAGATTGCGTTAACAAGTAAAATGGCAGGTGCGGATATCTATCATATTGGGGATGCTGGCTTCCATGGCATCGCTATCCCTGAAAACATTATGACGTATTCAATCGCGATTCGTGGAAAACGCCATACATATGTACGAATGGCAGCATCCGTCAATCGCTAAAGGAGACGAGGTATTTGACCTCATCTCCTTTTTTTTCGTCGTCTTAAAATCTTCAATAAAATAAACCCAATCACAGCACCGACTGTATTCAAAATAATATCATCCACATCAAAGCTTCCGAGTTTACTAAAAAGCTGAAGAACTTCAAGAGAAAAAATGCCTATGACAAACGCAAAAAAGAATAAAAAGAAATTTGAAAGCTTTGGAAAAAGAATGGGAAGTACAATCCCAAATGGTATAAAAACGCCAATATTTCCTGCGATATTAATGATCCAGATGTGTAAGGGAAAATGATCGTAATACGTAAAATATTTTTTAATCGTTGAAAAAGGCGTTAGGTTATAACGGAATTCCCCGCCCTTTGTCCGAAAATATGCAAAAAACATCCAATAGATAAGAAATAGTGAATAAGTGATAAACACCGTACCAGCTAAAAATCGTTTTAAAGCCTGCCCCAATTTGTAGATTCCCCAATCCCTATAACATTTTTCTAGTCTACTCTACCGTAAATAGGAGGCATTGTCACATGAGTTTTTTCGTTTCCTCCACATTTCGATTATAATAGGGAAATAACGTGTGTGAAAAGGGATGTTGAAAAATGGATACAATTACATGGTTGCAAATTGGATTAGGGGTTATTTTTGTTATTTTAATTTACGATTCTTTTAGACCTGTAAAAAACCTAGAACATTTATCGGAAGCGGATTTTAAAGAAAAAATGAAAAAGCCGAAGGAATTCGTGCTTATCGATGTGCGTAACCCTTATGAATACCAAACAAACCATATTAAAGGGGCCATTAATCTTCCTTTATCTAAAATTAAACGAAACAAGGTAGAGATCCCCACTGATAAGGACATTATTTTATATTGCCAAACAGGGATACGAAGCAAACAGGCTGCAAAAGTGTTACGTAGAAGGCATAGAGATTTACCATTATCCCACTTGAAGGGTGGTCTCTATAGTCTGAAAACACAGGCTACTCCTGGACAAAAGAAAAAGTAAAAAGAACAAACCGTACAGAAAAAACCATCACGTTTGACTGTACGGTTTGTTTTACATATAATAGAAGAATAGAAGTCTGATAGAAGAGTGCGTTCAAAAGGAGGATGAAAAGGACCGAGCATTTCGAGGCGGCGCAGTTTTGAGTAGCGGAACGTGTGTAGTGAATACGTGAGCAACGGAAAAACAAGCCAACAAAGAAATTCGATGTGTCATTTTCACCGGACATTTGAACATCCTCTAGAAGGGGTGATGTCGTTGGGAAGTTGTACCGTATTGGAGAATTAGCAAAAGAAACAAATGTATCAAAGCGCACGATTGATTATTACACACAGCTAGGTATTTTAACCCCTGAACGATCTGACTCGAACTATCGGTTCTATAGTGACGAGGCTGTGGAAACTCTTCATCTCGTAGCGCAGTATAAGGAATTAAACATCCCATTGCTTGAAATTAAGGAAAAGGTAGAGCTTTTCCACACAAATCGTGTGGAGCAAGAGAAAGTCTTGAAATACACACAGGCACTTTCCAAGCGAATGGAGTATTTAGAAACAGAATTAAAAGATATGAAGCCAATGCTTGAGTCTCTCTCAGAAGAACAACAAAAATCTGTGATGAGTAAGATGTCAACACAAAGCATGACACTCGCTAAATTACTCATGGTTCTGTTTACTTGAAATGCAAGAATCATATAGTTATGAAACTTACAGAATAAAAATTCATTCTTAAAGAATAAAAAATCATTGTCATAAATACTTTGTATAAACAACATAAATGAAAAATGAAAAACTTACCTATTTAGGAGGTGTAATCCTTACTCGTCGAGGACGTGTAAGGAAACTATTTGGAGATATTTAATTTAGTCATGGTTGCAATTTTGATTGCGTTAACTGCCTTTTTTGTGGCGTCGGAGTTTGCGATTGTAAAAATAAGAAGTACTCGTATCGACCAACTCGTACAAGAAGGGAACAGGAGCGCAATTGCTGCTAAGACTGTCATCTCAAACCTGGATGAATACCTGTCTGCATGTCAGTTAGGTATTACAGTAACAGCTTTAGGACTTGGTTTTCTTGGAGAAACAACTGTTGAGGCTTTACTTCATCCAATATTCGGTATGTTAAACATACCAACTTCATTTTCAAGTGTATTATCAATTGCTTTAGCGTTCCTAATCATTACGTTTCTACATGTAGTAGTCGGAGAGCTCGCACCAAAAACAATTGCAATTCAAAAGGCAGAAAGAATTACCTTATTCTTTGCTAGACCATTAATCTTTTTCTATAGATTGATGTATCCATTTATTTGGGTGCTAAACGGTTCTGCTCGCTTGTTAACTGGTTTGTTCGGCTATAAGCGAATATCAGAACACGACATTGCCCATACAGAAGAAGAATTGCGTCTGATTTTATCTGAAAGCTATAAAAATGGTGAAATTAACCAGTCTGAATATAAATATGTAAATAATATCTTTGAATTCGATGATCGCGTGGCAAAGGAAATCATGGTACCTCGTACCGAAATCATTGCTCTCGATAAGGAAAAATCAGTCCAAGAAATTTTAATGATTATGACAAGTGAGAAATACACTCGTTATCCAGTCGTTGATGGCGATAAGGACCATATTATCGGATTGGTTAACCTAAAGGAACTGCTTACTGATGTAGTAACAGGTACGGGTGCAAATGGTAAAACAATTGAGGATTATACGAGACCGATTATTCATGTGATTGAATCAATTCCAATTCAAGAATTATTAGCGAAAATGCAAAGAGAACGCGTTCACATGGCCATCTTAATTGATGAATATGGTGGAACTTCTGGATTGGTGACGGTTGAGGATATTATTGAAGAAATCGTTGGGGAAATCCGCGATGAATTTGATACAGATGAAAAACCAGCTATCCAAAAAATTAACGATACGACTACCATCTTAGATGGGAAGGTCTTAATCGGTGAGGTTAACGACTTGTTTGGATTGCACATTGATGATACGGATGTGGATACAATTAGTGGCTGGATTTTAACCGAACAAATTGACATCCACCCTGGTGATAAAATTCCATACGGGGATTATGAGTTTAGAATCGTCGAAATGGACGGTCACCATATTAAATCACTTGAAATCAAAAAGATCATCCAACAAGAACATATTTACACCATTGGCCAAAGTGCCAGCGCACTTGAATAAACATGTAAAAGCCTTGACGGTATCTGCCGTTGAGGCTTTTTTTGTGACTGGAAAATTAGGAACACGCAATTATTGCTGTTTTAGGCGCAATTATTTAAAAAAGGACGCAATTCGCCTTTAATAACATGCAATTATTGATTGTTAAAACGCAATTCCTTGATTTAGAGTATAGCAATACCACCATTTCTACTCGAAAATTTAAGATCAAGCCTAGACAGACACTTTTCTAGACATATGTAATAAATTATAGAAATGTTACGTAATTGTTATATAATATAATCGCGTTAATGTTAAAATAAAGGGTATATTGATTTTTTAGGAGGAAGCTTGCTTATGAAAGTCAAACTAGGCTTGCTATACGGAGGGAAATCAGCTGAGCATAAGGTTTCCTTACAAACCGCATTAGCTGTAATCAAAGCGTTAGATCACACAAAATATGATATTCATCCCATTTATATATCGGAAGAAGGCGAATGGATTCGCGGAAGCCAATTAACTGGTCCTGTCGATGACGTAAAGAAACTAGTTCTAAAAGAAACGGGAACTCCAATTTCACCAGTTTCATTAAATGCTGAACTTTTCCCAGCAGAGCAATCAAATCAAGATGAAATGATTGATGTCGTGTTCCCATTGTTACATGGACCAAACGGAGAGGACGGAACGGTTCAAGGACTACTTGAGCTAGTTAACATTCCATATGTCGGAAACGGCGTACTTGCGTCATCTGCAGGTATGGACAAAGTCATTATGAAAAACATCTTCGGTCAAGCGGGACTGGTTCAAGCAAAATATGTTTCCTATATTCGAAGTGAATGGAAGCAAAATCCGGAAGAAGCTTATGCAAAGGTTGAAGAAGAACTAGGTTATCCATGCTTTGTAAAACCTGCAAACCTAGGTTCAAGCGTTGGTATTAGCAAAGCGACCAACCGTGAAAGCCTTGAAAAAGCGTTTGAGGAAGCATTTATGTTTGATCGAAAAGTCATCATTGAAGAGGCAATCATTGGTCGTGAAATCGAGATTGGTGTCCTTGGAAACGATAACCCAAGCTGTTCAGTTGTTGGTGAAATCGTACCGAAGAAGGACTTTTATGACTACAAAGCTAAATATGAAGATGGCGATACAGCACTTATTATTCCAGCTGATATTACAGCTGAGGAATACGAATCCGTCAAAACAGAGGCGATTAAGGCATTCAAAGCCCTCGATTGTTCAGGATTAGTAAGAGCAGATTTCTTCTTAACAAAAGAAGGAAAAGTCATTATTAATGAGGTCAACACAATGCCTGGATTTACACCATTTAGTATGTTCCCGTTACTATGGCAAGAGGCTGGTGTAAGTTATCCAGAGCTTATTGAAAAATTGGTAGAGCTTGCAATTGAGCGTCACACTGAAAAACAAACGATCAAATACACGATTTAACAACTAGAAACACTATTCTTCCTTCTGAATAGTGTTTCTTCATGAAAAGGGGAGAACCTTGTGATTAAAAAGACTTTAGCCCAAATCGAACAGATGGCAAATGGTGAAAAGCTTGACCCGCAACACAAGAATGTCGTAATCGAAGGGGTATCCATCGATACAAGGACCATCTCATCAGGGAATCTGTACATACCAATCATCGGTGAGACCTTTAATGGCCATCAATTTGTAAATGCAGCCATAGAAAATGGGGCAGCGGCTGTGTTGTGGGGGAGTGACCAACCAAATCCGCCACGGCAAGTCCCAGTTATCTTTGTAAAGGATACGTTAGAAGCTCTTCAAACCCTCGCGAAAAGCTACCGTGATGAGCTTACAATGAAAGTGGTGGGGATTACAGGAAGTAATGGGAAAACAACCACAAAAGACATGGTTACAGCTGTTTTATCAACTTCCATGCGTGTACAAAAAACAGAAGGTAATCTTAACAACCAGATTGGTTTACCTTTAACGATTTTACGACTTAAAGAAGATACAGAGGTTGCTGTGCTTGAAATGGGGATGAGTGCTTTCGGAGAAATCGAATTCCTTACTCGATTAGCACGCCCTGATGTGGCGGTGATTACGAATATTGGTGAATCACATATGATGGAACTCGGCTCCCGCGAAGGAATTGCAAAGGCTAAGCTTGAAATCGTTGATGGATTATCAAAAGAAGGTTTGCTCATTTACCATGGGGATGAACCTCTTTTAACAGAAAAAGTTAAAGAAATGGATATCCAGACAACAACCTTTGGCGAGTCACAGCAAAATGACTTATATCCACTCACGATCAAACAGGAAAACGAGGGAACCTACTTTTCAATTAATAAACAGGAGAAGAAGGAATTTTTCGTGCCAGTCCTCGGCAAGCATAATGTTAACAATGCGATGGCAGCGATTGCTGTGGCACGTCATTACGACTTATCCTGGGAAAAGATTGAAAGTGGATTAAAACAAATCAAAATCACGAATATGAGACTTGAATTAATTGAAGGTATCAATGGAACGAAATTAATTAATGATGCCTATAATGCAAGCCCGTTATCTATGAAGGCAGCGATTAGCTTAGTCCATGATCTACAAACGGCAGGTAAAAAAATTGTCGTGTTAGGGGACATGTTAGAGCTTGGAGACAAAGAAAATGAATATCACGAAGAAGTGGGTCGATTCATTCAGCCTGATAGGGTTGATTATGTATTTACGTATGGCAGATTAGGAGCGCATATTGCTAGTGGTGCAAGGGAGCAGTTCCCACAAGACCGAGTATTTGCATACCAAGATAAAGAACAACTCATTGAAGCCTTACGAAATTATTTATCTGAAGGGGACATCCTTTTGGTTAAAGGCTCAAGAGGAATGAAGCTTGAAGAAGTTATCCTTGCCTTCAAAAAATAAGAAAAAGCTCGGTGCTAATTACCGAGCTTTTTTCTAGTTAATAAATGGAAGAATAATTAAAATAGTAAGTAAGATTCCTAAGGAGTAAGATAATAGTTCTTTCATAAAATCAGGTTTTTCATTGAATAGCTTGTCCATTTTAAAACCTCCTTAAATGCTTCTTACTTATTAGTACGATTGAAAACGAAAAATGTTACAAAAACATTACAATTATTTCAAAAATATTTTTTATTACAAATACGCCAGGGCGTAAGTTGATTGAAAGGTGGTCTTATTTCATGATTGGCTGTTTGTTCATACATGGTTTTACTGGGGCTCCATATGAAATTGAGCCCCTTGCAATGTATATCCGTCATTCAACCAATTGGGTTGTCCGAACGCCGACCTTACCTGGTCATGGTGAGACCCTAGCCTTAAAAGGCACACATTACACAGAATGGATTGAACATGCTGAAAGAGAACTAGTCGAACTTCTCCGTATTTGTGACAAAGTATTTGTTATTGGGTTTTCAATGGGTGGTCTTATTGCAGGCTATTTAGCAACTCGTTATCCTATTCAAAAGCTCGTTTTACTTAGTGCAGCTGCTTACTATATCAATCCGAAGCAGTTAGTAGCAGATATTAGGATCATGCTTCGCGATGGATTAAACAAAAACCTTCATAAAAATGAACTATATTTGCGCTATAAAAAGAAAATAGTGGATACACCTTTATCTGCAACTATTGAATTTCGAAAGTTAGTACGAAAAATTAGGCCTGAGCTTCACCGTATTAAAGTTCCAACTCTAATCGTCCAAGGAGAATGCGATGGAATTGTGCCGGTGAAAAGTGCGCATTACTTACATCAAGTCATCTCATCAACTGAAAAAAGACTCCTTTTTTTGCCATGTGCAAAGCATCATGTTTGTTATGGTGAAGACCAGGATAAACTATTTGAAGAGGTGGATTCTTTCCTACATGAACCAACAAAAGAATATATATACTAATGATTGGAAGTTTCACTTTATTGCATTTCTAATGGGGTAGTGGTAAGATTACAACTACAGTGTTAAAAAGGGCATTGCTCGTATAACCCATTAGTGGCGCCCTTTTATTAACTTTTTGGACGTGAACCCTAAGGGCATTACTTCCGTTACATTCACGGAGAATGTCCTTTTTTTAAGCAGAATTCGATTCTGGTCTATTATAAATACTAGGAAGATGCCTACCTACAGTTGCATATCTCATCATGTGTAGGTTTTGCGATCATAATACAATCTTCATTTGTATCCAGCTTAAACGAGGCGAAAGCCCAGTGTCTATACAGATTTCCCGTCTAAAAGTCAATTTTGTCATTGTACAAATAGATTAGCAAAAGGAGTATGAAAAAATTGGCAGCATTTAACGAATTAGGGATTAGCGAAGATCTAATGAAATCGATTAGTCAAATGGGGTTTGAAGAAGCAACTCCCATTCAATCACAAACGATTCCATTAGCACTCGAAGGGCATGATGTAATTGGTCAAGCTCAAACAGGAACAGGAAAAACAGCAGCATTTGGAATTCCACTTATTGAGAATGTCGATATAAAAAGCGACAACATCCAAGGAATTGTTATTGCACCAACTCGTGAGCTTGCGATTCAAGTATCGGAAGAACTTCATAAAATTGGTCGCTTTAACCGCGTCCGTATTTTACCAATCTACGGTGGACAGGACATCACTCGCCAAATCCGTTCACTAAAAAAACACCCACATATCATTGTAGGTACACCAGGTCGTGTAATTGACCACATTAACCGTAAAACGCTGAAGCTTCAAAATGTAAAAACAGTGGTGCTTGATGAAGCAGATGAAATGTTAAACATGGGCTTTATTGAGGATATTGAGGCGATTTTAAAAGGAGTTCCTGAAGAACGCCAAACTCTGCTTTTCTCTGCAACTATGCCAGGTCCAATTCAACGCATTGCTGAGCGTTTCATGAAAGACCCAAAAGTTGTAAAAGTAAAAACAAAAGAAATGACTGTACCGAATATTCAACAGTACTACTTAGAAGTACAGGAAAAGAAAAAATTTGATGTGTTAACTCGTTTATTAGATATCCAATCTCCAGAATTGGCAATCATCTTTGGACGTACAAAGCGTCGTGTTGATGAGCTATCTGAAGCCTTGACTCTAAGAGGCTATGCGGCTGAAGGAATCCACGGTGACCTTAGCCAGGCTAAACGTATATCGGTATTACGTAAGTTTAAAGAAGGATCTATCGAAGTATTAGTAGCGACAGATGTAGCAGCACGTGGTCTAGACATTTCGGGTGTAACACATGTCTACAACTTTGATATTCCTCAAGACCCAGAAAGCTATGTTCACCGTATTGGACGTACAGGTCGTGCAGGTAAAACAGGTATGGCGATGACTTTCGTTACACCACGTGAAATTGGTCAACTTAAGAATGTTGAAAATACAACAAAACGTAAAATGGACAAAATGAAGCCACCAACATTAGATGAGGCTTTAGAAGGTCAACAAAAAATTACGATGGAAAAAATCGTGTCGATGATCGAGTCCAATAATTTATCATATTACACTCGTATCGCTGAAGAGCTTTTAGAAGAACATGATTCAGTTTCCGTTGTTGCAGCTGCGATTAAGTTAATGACAAAAGAGCCAGACGCAACACCAGTTAAATTAACTGAAGAAGCACCTGTTCGTGTGAAGAGAGACAATAGAGATAATAACAACCGCGGTGGACGTGATCGCGGACGTTATAAGGGTGGAAACCGAGATCGTGGACGTGGTAATGGTGGACGTCAAGGATCAGGAGGAAATCGTTATTCTTCAAGTGGTGGCAATCGTCGCGGTAACTTCCGTAAAAACGAAAATTAATAGCAAAAAACAGTGCACAATTTATGTGCGCTGTTTTTTTTTATGTATGATATTTCGACAAAATCATTTATACTGAAAAGGTTGATATGAAAAATATTCCAATGGGGGAAAGGTTGGTCGGATGATGAGAGATATCCCAAAAAATCGGATAAGTGAACGTGCCTTAACAGTATGGAAAACATCTGCAATTATTACTTCTTTGATTGGTTGGATTGGTGCGATTGCCGTTTTAGTCTTCACCATCATTTTTGATTGGCCATTTTGGATTTTTGCAATCCTGCTAATTCTATCGTTACTCGAATCGATTTTAACCATTTTTATCTTACCAAAGCTCAAATGGAAGCGATGGAGATATGAGGTACATGAACATGAAATTGACCTTCAACGTGGGGTGTTAATTGTCAAAAGAACGATTATCCCGATGAACCGTGTCCAACACGTAGATACACAACAAGGTCCATTGCTTCGCAAACATCATTTAGCAAGCGTTACAATTTCAACAGCGGCAACGGTTCATGAAATACCCGCGCTTGATTTAGAAGAAGCGGACCAATTGCGTGATTCCATCTCAAGATTAGCGAGGGTGGATGAAGATGATATTTGAACCACGTCGTATGCACCCAGTTGCGGGCTTTCTAAGCTTTTTAAAGCAGCTGAAGGAAATAATACTTCCGTTTATTTTTCTCTTTTTTGTCGGACCTGGAGATGATTTTGAAACGTATTATTTATTAGGTGCATGTGTTGTCATTTTTTTAATGCTAGTATTCGGGATACTTCATTGGTACCGGTATACTTACAGGATTGAAAATGGAGAATTACGAATTGAATATGGTGTGTTTATCCGTAAAAAACGCTTTATTCCAATTGAGCGAATTCAAACGATTGATGTGTCTGCTGGAATTATTCAACGGATTTTTGGATTGGTGAAGCTGCAGGTGGAAACAGCTGGTGGGGGTATGCAAGCTGAAGCCGTTTTAACCGCCATCAAAGAAGAAGAGGCCAATCAATTACGTGAACTGTTATCCCGTTCAAAGAACCATCAAGAAGAAATTGAAACGCAACATACGAGGGTTACCTACCAAATTACACCAAAAGAGCTACTTATTCTAGCATCCACGTCAGGTGGGATTGGAATTGTTATCTCTGGTGTCCTGGCATTCCTGAGTCAGTTTGCTGAATACTTACCTTTTGAAAAATTATATAATACGATTGAAAAATATGTTAGTCTATCCATATTAATTTATATCATTGTATTAATTGCATTGTTCTTGTTTATCGCATGGTTTGTCGGTATTTTAATTATGACATTGCGCTATGCCAATTTTACAGTTGTAAAACGGGAAGATGAGTTGTTCATTGCGAGAGGCTTGATTGAAAAAAAGCAGACAACCATTCCATTAACGCGTATTCAGGCTATACGCATTGGTGAGAATTTAATTAGACAGCCATTGGGTTATGCAACGGTCTATATTGAAAGCGCGGGTGGCTCGCTTGATAAAGGAGAAGATTTTTCGACAGTGCTATTTCCTTTAGTCAAAAAATCAGCGATTAATGATTTACTACAGCATTTTGTCCCGGATTACCAGATGCAAGATGTTGAAAACTTTGTACCACCAAAGGCGAAGTGGAGATATATGTTTAGGGGAATGTTATTTTTTATTATATTCGTCCCAGCTATTGTAATGCTGTCATATGTTTTTAGTGCGTGGGGCTATCTAGGGTTACTCCTTTTACCAATAGGGGCAATTTTAGGCTATAGTCGCTATAAAGTAGCGGGCTGGAGTATCGTTGATGACCAGCTAACCCTGCAATTTCGCTTTTTTAGTAAAGTTACTGTTCTCCATCATAAAAAGCGAATTCAATCGATGGACAAGAAACAATCGTTTTTACAAAGGAAAAAAGAACTTGGTTCAGTTCGGACCTTTATTAAATCGGCAGTGACAGGCAAGGGATTTGAGGTAAAGGATTTGGATGACTCAGATTGTTGGGTTATTTGGGAATGGTACACAAAGCGCAATAAGAATTTGACAGAAGAAATAACCGTTGAATAAGAAGAGGAGCTAAAGTCACTTTAGCTCCTTGTTGATTTTAAAGGAAAATTCCGAGAATCACTAAGATGATAATAATCAACCATAATAGATGCTTTATTGAAAATTGTCTAGGAATCCTCAGTCGCGGTCGATATGAGGTATCACCTGCCATAATAATCTGCGGCTGACCAGAGGTTTTCGGTAAAACAAGTGGTGCAACGATTGCGCCAGCTATAAAACCGAAGATATGGGCCACAATATTCACATTTGAATTGATAAAGGTCATGACTAGGCCAATCACTAAAATAGTGATGATTAGCTGTGAGTTCATTTGATTGATCAAGTCTTTGCGAAACACAACCATATATAAGTAAATCCCAAACAATCCGAAAATGGCACCCGATGAACCGACATGGGCAAATTCCAGTGGCTCGATGTAGAAGGTTGCTAGATTTGCAAGAATCCCGGTTAAAAGATAGGCAATGACAAATTTGACTTTACCCAACATATTTTCTAATGCAGGGCCAAACAAAACAAGAGAGAATGAATTGAACAACATATGACCAAACCCACTATGTACAAAAATCGGCGTAACAAGTCTCCAATATTCTCCCTCGGAAATCAAGAAGTTAAACCCAATCATGTGCTGCAGAAGTGTCGTCCCAAATGGTAGGGACAAAAAGATTAGCAGCCAGAGTAGGATATGAATCGCGATGATTATTGATATAATAGGATATAATCGTAAAAATTGACGAAAGCTTTCAGTCCGTATAAACATTTTGATTCTCCTTTTAACTTTATTCAGTATTAGACTCCACTTTATAATATGGTGTGTTAAATGCAACAAGAAACAATTCAGTACAGGGTTTATCCCTGACTGAGATTAAGGAACTCAGACTAAGATTGTCACATCCTGTGACAACGTCTGAGTGACCCACCTCGTGTGGGCCTTAGCCTCTGGCGGATGCCACGATTTTTCAAAGGGAATTTTTCAGCATTAACTGGCACTAAGCCCTCACTGAGGGCGAATGCCAGTAAAAGCCTGATTGGTTCAACTATCAATCTGTGGGGTAAAGCTTCCACAGATTGAAGTTTCACTGTATCTCGCAGTAGGATCAAAGACTAAGATCGCCACTCCCCGTGGCAACGTCTTTGTGACCTACCTCGTGAGGGCAAAAAAACCGGGCGCAAATACGCCAAGGTGTATTTGAATTTCTTTTTTATCGTACTATATTCTTTAAAGAGTTTGTACCATCTTATGATTGAAAGTTTTTATATAGAAGAGAGGATTTTATGAAATGATCATTGGTACAGGTATCGATATTGTCGAGCTTGAACGTATTAAAAAGATTTTACATAGACAAAAAAAGTTTGTAGATCGGATTTTAACAGACGGAGAAAAAGAAAAATTTTTTCGTTTATCAGAGTCCCGTCAAATTGAGTTTCTTGCTGGACGTTTTGCCGTCAAGGAAGCATATTCAAAGGCAGTTGGGACCGGGATTGGTGAGAATGTAAGCTTCTTAGATATCGAGGTTTTATCGGATGAGCATGGTAAGCCAGTCCTTACCAAGCCCTTGAATTATAAGGCTCATTTATCCATTTCTCACAGTAAAGAGTATGCCGTTGCACAAGTAATTTTAGAAAGCTTGTCAAGCTAGTCTGCATATTACACAACTTTGTCTCATATATTTTTAGTGCGGTAGGTGAGACAAGGTGTACGAGTATGGTGAACGGTGTGACTTTTTCTTAGTTTACACGTAGCAGTACGTAAACGGGAAATGGAATGAAGAAAAACTCACATAAGAATTTTGGGGGTCCTAATAAGCACGGAAATGATTCCTAACCTGTTCATCTAGTAGTAGGCTTTGTCTCAACCAATAGTCGATAAGAGGCAAAGGGGTTGAAGAAGAAATGAAGAAAAAAGTATTTTTGTTGTTATTAGGGCTACTCATTGCCCTTGTACTCGCGGCATGTGGGGAAAAATCACAGGAAGATGTGGTTAGCGCACTAGATGAAAAGGTGCAAAAGATGACAGGCTATAAAGCAGATGCAAAGATGACGCTTCAAACTGGTAATGATCCACAGGTGTACGAAGTGGAAATTTGGCACAAGGATCCAACTTTCTATCGCGTAAACCTAAAAAATGCAGAAAAAGATCAAAGCCAAATGATTTTACGTAATGAAGAAGGTGTGTTCGTGTTAACACCTGCCCTTAATAAGAGCTTCCGCTTCCAGAGTGATTGGCCAGAAAACAGTAGCCAGGCCTATTTGTTTGAGTCCTTGGTGCACGATGTGAAGGAAGATCCAGAGGCGAAATTTACGGCTACTAAGGATCAATATGTTTTCGAAACAAAAACAAACTATAAAAATAATAATATGCTACCAAAACAAGAAATTACCTTTAGCAAAAAGGATTTAAAACCTGTGTCTGTAAAAGTGATGGATCCGGATCGAAAAGTCCTGCTACTTGTGGAGTTTAAAAAAGTAGAATTTGATGCAAGCTTTGATAAATCAGCATTTGATGTAGATAAGAATATGTCTTCTGCTACTTTAGATGAAATCCCAGTTATGGGCGAAGTGGATAAGCAGCCACTTGAAGTTCTCTATCCTTCAGAGGACGCGCTTGCTGGTGTTGAATTAAAAGAAGAAAAGAAAATTGAAACTGAAAATGGTACACGAGTAATTATGACATTCGGTGGAGAGAAAACCTTCACATTGATTCAAGAAAGGGCACGTGTTGCAGAGGTTGCTACGACGATTTCACTAAGTGGTGAACCAGTTGACCTTGGATTCACAGTGGGTACCCTTACAGATAAATCTATTTCCTGGACATACAATGGTGCTGAATTCATGATTGCTTCTGATGACTTATCTCAAGAAGAGTTAATCTCTGTCGCACGTACAGTACAAAGTAAGTCAGTAAAATAAATAGTTAATCACAGGTCCGAATGATCGGACCTGTTTTTTATTTTAAAATCTCGACAAATTACAAGGTTATTTATTTCGTATATCGAAGGATATTGTCGGATGGGGTAGAGGGAACGTAGAATTTAACGAACGAAAAAAGTTCTATATATTGAATTTCTACAAATTTCTTTTGAAAGTTCTGTTACATTATCTAAGCAAGGATTGTCCATAGTCTTGAAGGGGGTTGGATTTACACAAAATTAAGGCTAAAAATGTACAGAACGTAAACCAGATTTTTAGGAGGGGTATGAAGTTGAAGAAACGAAAGATTTTAACCACAGCACTTGCATTATCATTAAGCGTTGGACTAGTAGCGGGTCCAACCATGACACCAAAAGCTAACGCATCAGATGTATCCTCAAAACTAGCTTCACATGGTTCGCCAATCGATCTAGGAATCGCAAACGATGAAAAACTCATTGAAATGCTCAAGAAAAACGGAAAAATAGCAAAAAATGCATCACCAGCAGAAGCGGAGAAGGTATTGAAAACATATCTACAAACAAAAGCAGCTAACTCTGGTAAAACAAAGGACAAGCTACCAAAAGGGCTAGATGCAAATCTTAAATCTGCGAATAAAGAAAATGATAATGGCTTGAAAAATGGAAAGGGGAACAAGCTTGGACAAGCTAAGAAAAACAAAATAGATTCAGTTGAAAAAGAAAATTATGATGGTGAAGTACGCCACGATAAAGTTTTAGTCCTAGCCATCGATTTCCCTGATTATAAAAAAAGCTCCATTACAAAAGACGAAACAGATATGTGGTATGAAGATTATACCCATGACCATTTCCAAGATATGATTTTCGGTGAAAATGGATATGAAGGTCCAAATGGTGAAAATTTATTATCGATGAAACAATACTATGAACAACAATCAGGAGGAAGTTATACAGTTGATGGAACTGTGGCGGGCTGGTATACGGCAGACCATCCGGCTGCATATTATGGTGGAAATTATCCAACGCCAGATGGCAGTGATGCACGTCCGCGTACGTTAGTATATGAAGCATTAACAAAAGCCGGCCAGGATCCAAATGTTGATTTAAGTGAATACGATGTGTGGGACCGCGATGATTATGATAATGACGGTGTATATAATGAGCCTGACGGAATCATTGACCATCTGATGGTTATTCACGCTGGTGTAGGAGAGGAAGCAGGTGGTGGCTCACTTGGGGGTGACGCCATTTGGTCACACCGATGGAACCTAGGAAATCTTGTAGCGGTACCAGGTGGTACATCAAATAGTGACCGCTTTGGAGGACTTTTGGGTGCCTACGATTACACGATTGAACCTGAAGATGGAGCTGCAGGTGTATTTATACATGAATTCGGACATGATCTAGGTCTTCCTGATGAGTATGACACAGTGTATAGTGGAGCAGGTGAAGCGGTTGCTTACTGGTCTGTAATGGCAAGTGGAAGCTGGTCTGGAGACATTCCGGGAACAGAACCACCTGGCATGAGTGCGTATGCTAAAGAAAAACTTCAAGCATGGCATGGTGGGAACTGGTTAAGTGGGACAACACTTCATGCCGATGATATTACAAAACAAGGTACGGAGTTACTTCTTGATGAAGCAGTAACAAAAGGTACTAATCATGATGCTGTACGAGTAGATTTACCGGATAAGGTTAATGTTTTAAATACACCTGCTGAAGGAAACTTTGAGTATTTCGGCGGTAAAGGGGATGAGGTTGACCATAAAATGGTCGCTGAAATTGATTTAACTGGCGCTGATAAGGCTACTCTTGATTTTGATGCTTGGTATAATATCGAACAAGATTGGGACTATGCCATGGTTCAAGTTTCAACCGATGGAGGAGAAACATGGATATCACTTTCAAGCGACAGAACATCATCAACACTTGACCCAGATGGTTATCCGGCGATTAAAGAAAACCTCCCAGGCTACACTGGCTCAAGTAATGGGTGGGTTCATGAAACGATTGATTTAAGTGACTATGCAGGTCAAAAAATTCAGCTTCAATTCCGTTCAATGACCGACTGGGCTACAAATCTTGACGGCTTCTTTACAGATAATGTAACTGTTAAAGCAGATGCCGATGTCGTATTCTCTGATGGAGCAGAGGGAGAACCTCAATTTACATTAGATGGTTTTGAAAAGCATGATGGTAAATATACATCTCCTCATTACTATTTATTAGAATGGAGATCCCATAATGGTGTGGATGTAGGCTTAAAGAACATCCGCCGTGGTGCAAGCCTAATGTCATATGACCCAGGTTTAGTAGTGTGGTATGTCGATGAAAGCTATGACAACAACTGGACAGGCGTCCATCCTGGAGATGGTTTCTTAGGGGTTGTCGATGCTGACCAGCATGCAGTAAGCTGGAGCGATAAAGCTGTAGGTTCAACCCGATATCAACTACACGATGCAGCATTTAGTTTAGATAAAACAGAGAAAATGTTCTTGGATTACACTGATTTATTAGGAGTAACACTAAAGGATAACTTTACACAACGCACACCTTTATTTGATGACAGTGCTGACTACAGCAACCCAGGCTTGGTCGACGCAGGGCGAAACATTCCTGAATACGGTCTGAAATTCCGAGTTGTTGGTCAAAGTGCTGATGGTACAGTTGGGAAGGTGTTAATTTTTAAATAAGAAATTTGTAAGGCCCCTTTGACCACCCAAAGGGGTCTTTGTCATGCTTTCGAAATTTCCCTTTCATATTTTATTTTTTCCGTCATATGTTAAGATGGGTATAAGAAAAGGGTATAACAAAAAACACCATTGACATGGACAAAATGAGGTTTAAAATCGAACTTATATATCGTAATAGCAATTAATCTAAGAAGGTGTATACTCATGGATTCTACCCATTTTTATCGCGATACGTGGGTTGAAGTTGATTTAGACAGCATTTTTGAAAACGTGAAAAACATGAAAAGCTTTTTACCAGAACAAGTGGACATTATGGCAGTCGTTAAGGCAAATGCATATGGTCACGGAGATGCTGAGGTTGCAAAAACGGCACTTGAAGCGGGTGCAACCTATCTTGCGGTAGCTTTTATTGATGAAGGTATTTCCTTGCGTCATAGAGGAATTGATGCACCCATACTCGTTCTCGGAGCTTCACGTCCAACCGACGCCATGATTGCTGCACAACACAATATAGCACTCACTATTTATAGTCAAGAATGTCTAAATCATATCATTGAAAACTATCACGGCAGTACTCCACTTAACCTGCACTTGAAACTTGATACAGGGATGGGGCGTCTTGGAGTAAGAAAAAAAGACGAACTAGAAACAATCCTTGCAACAATTGAGCAACATCCTCAAGTTCAACTTGAAGGCGTTTTTACTCATTTCGCAACAGCAGACGAAATAGATACCTCCTATTTTGACCAGCAGTATCAGAATTTCCTAAAAATGCTTGAGTGGATCCCGAACAAACCGAAAATGATCCATTGCGGAAACAGTGCAACTGGTTACCGTTTTCCAGAAAGAGTATTTAATGCAGTAAGACTTGGTATAGGAATGTATGGATTGACACCATCTTTAGAAATAAAAGACCAGCTTCCATATGAGCTTAAACAAGCTATTTCCTTCCACAGTATGCTTGTCCATGTAAAACAACTTGCGAAAGGGGAAAAAGTAAGTTACGGTGCAACATTTACAGCGGATGAAGATATGTGGGTTGGAACCGTCCCGGTCGGCTATGCGGATGGGTGGATCCGAAAACTACAAAATACGCATGTCTTAGTTAACGGTGAACTCTGCCAAATCATCGGTCGCGTTTGTATGGACCAATTTATGGTCCGTCTTCCAAAGAAACTTCCCGTTGGGACAAAAGTTACCTTAATTGGAAGACAAAACGACAAATTCATTAGTGTTGACGATGTAGCGAAGGCGCTTGAAACAATTAACTACGAGGTCACATGTTCAATAAGTTTTCGTGTTCCGCGTATTTTTTTAAGAAATAAGAGAATAATTGAAGTGAGAAATCCGTTATTAAGACATTACTAGTAGAAAAAGTTAGTACATTAGTTGTAGAAATAGGGTACATTCTTTTTTTATGCGTGTAGTCGAATGAAGATTTTGGAAACGTTGTAAAAGATGTGCATAAAAACCAATTCTAAATGTCGATAATAAATAAGAATTGATGGGATTAAGCTTTGCATCCAATCATAATAATGGTATTATTAAGATTGGAGTAGAATAATGGTGGCAAGTTGGTGGAGGTGTATGTTTGTGTCTGAATCCAGCGCAACAACAGAAATTCTAGTACGATTACCACAAAACTTAATTAGTGAGTTGGATGGCCTAGTGAAACAAGAAAACGGTAACCGAAATGAACTGATTTATCAGGCTACAAAAATGTATCTACGTGAGCGAAAGAAGCGCCAGATTACAGAATCTATGAGACGCGGTTACATGGAAATGGCGAAAATTAACCTTACTATTGCATCGGAGGCTTTTTTGGCTGAATCTGAGGCTGACCACACCGTAGAACGCTTAGTTAGCGGGGGGTAATCATTTGATTGTAAAACGTGGCGACGTTTATTTTGCAGACCTCTCCCCAGTTGTTGGCTCAGAGCAAGGAGGCGTTCGTCCTGTTCTTGTCATCCAAAACGATATCGGGAATCGGTTTAGTCCCACAGTCATTGTCGCAGCTATAACTGCCCAAATTCAAAAAGCAAAACTTCCAACACATGTTGAAATTGATGCGGAGCGCTATGGATTTGAGCGCGATTCAGTTATTCTGTTAGAACAAATACGTACAATCGATAAGCAGCGTCTAACCGATAAGATTACACATCTCGATGAAGAGATGATGGACAGAGTGGATGATGCCTTACAAATTAGTTTAGGACTCATCGATTTTTAATTCATTTTTTTATATGATACGTCTATGAGAAGTTACCCCGTGGTAGCTTCTTTTATTTTTGCGTTATGTTATATTACAAAAATATTTTACTTGTGTAACAAATCACAGAATGTGAAGGAAATCACATCATTTTAATCGAAATACATCATAGGGATTATCCCAAACTACCTTTCATGACAAATAAAAAAGAGAGCGGTGGAAAAAATGAGAAAGCAATCTACAAGTCCGAAACGTGAGGAAGTAGAAAGGCTGATACAGAACTTCCAAAAAACTGGCTCAAAACAATCAGAAAGGGAAATCGTTGAAAAGTATGAAAAAGTGATCCATTCAATCGCTTGGAAATACTCCAAGGGCCAGTCGTTTCACGAGGACATCGTCCAAGTGGGCAGGATGGGACTTTTAGGTGCGATAAGAAGGTATGATCAAACAATTGGAAGAAGTTTTCACAGTTTCGCAATCCCAACCATTATTGGTGAAATCAAACACTATTTACGAGATAAAACCTGGAGTGTTCATGTACCAAGAAGGGCAAAAGAGCTCGGAATTAAGATTATAAAGGCTGAAGAGGAGCTTACAAGCTACTTGCAAAGGAAGCCAGAAATATATGAAATCGCAAATCATCTTCAGGTAGATGAAAAGGAAGTTCTAGAAGCAATCGAATTAAGACAAGCCTATCATACACAGCCTATCGATACGCCAACTGATCCAGATTCAGAAGGAAAAACCATCCTAGAAACAGTAGGAAAAAAGGAAAAAGGCTATGAAAAGGTGTTAAAGAAATTAGATGTTAAGAAAGCCCTCCATGTTCTGTCAGAACGAGAAAAAAGAATTCTTTATTACACATATATAAAAGAGAAAAGTCAGAGAGATACAGGGAAAATCGTGGGTGTTTCACAAATGCATGTTTCTCGCATTCAGCGAAGTGCTATTAAAAAGCTTCGGCAAGCCGTACTTGGATGAGGTAATTTTGGTAAAATAGAGATAGTAGTGGAAAGTAGGAGGAAACAGTTTTGAGTCAGATATTGCAAACAAACGAAATGATGGTAAAAACCATCGCCAAAGAAATTGGAATCACGACTAAGCAAGTTCATAGTGTAATCAACCTTTTAGATGAAGGTAATACTGTACCTTTTATCGCGCGTTACAGAAAGGAACTAACTGGGTCTTTAGACGAAGTCCAAATTAAAGATGTTCAAGAAAAATGGGCTTATTTGCAAAACCTCGAATCACGAAAAGAAGAGGTGATTCGCCTCATTTCTGAACAAGGGAAGCTAACCGATGAGCTTCAAGCAGAAATCGTGAAGTCCACAAAGCTTCAGCAGGTTGAGGACTTATACAGACCCTATAAACAAAAACGGCGTACAAAAGCGACTGTTGCAAAAGAAAAAGGACTTGAGCCATTAGCAGAATGGCTATATACGTTCCCGATGAATGTGGATGTTGAACAATATGCGACTCAATTCATTTCAGAGGAAAAAGAAGTTCTGAGCGCTGAAGATGCTATCGGTGGTGCGAAGGATATTATCGCAGAATGGATTTCCGATGACGCTGCTTTTCGTCAATGGATTCGCAATGAAACATTCAAACAAGGGACCATTGAAACAGCTGTGAAAGACCAAGAAAAAGACGAGAAAAATGTTTATGAAATGTACTATGAATACAAGGAGCCGATCCACAAGGTTGTTCCACACCGTGTCCTAGCGATGAACCGTGGAGAAAAAGAGGAAATCCTACGTGTAACAATTGAGCCGCCTCTTGACCGAATTTTAACCTTTTTAAATCGAAAAATCGTAAAAACGGAAAATTCTCCAGCAACTCCTTATATTGTGGAAACAATCGAGGATAGTTATAAACGTCTTATTCAGCCTTCGATTGAAAGGGAAATTCGAAAAGAGCTAACAGAGAAAGCGGAAGATCGTGCCATTCATATTTTTTCAGAAAATCTTCGTAATCTACTTTTACAACCGCCACTTAAAGGGAAGATTGTTCTTGGAGTGGACCCTGCCTACCGTACTGGATGTAAACTTGCGGTAGTTGATGAAACCGGAAAAGTTCTTAATATAGGTGTAATTTATCCGCATCCACCAGTGAATAAAAGGGATGAAGCGATTAAGAAAATAAAATCCGTTATACAAGAATTTAAGGTAGAAATGGTGGCTATCGGAAATGGTACGGCCTCAAGAGAAACGGAAAGCTTTGTTGCGGATGTTCTAAAAGAAGTCAATCAAGAAATCTTTTATATCATTGTGAATGAAGCGGGGGCGAGTGTGTACTCTGCATCTGAGATTGCACGTGAAGAATTCCCTGATTTACATGTTGAAGAAAGAAGTGCTGTATCGATTGCAAGAAGACTTCAGGACCCATTAGCTGAACTCGTAAAAATTGATCCGAAGTCAGTAGGCGTCGGTCAATACCAACATGATGTTTCCCAGAAAAAGCTAAATGAACAGCTAACATTTGTTGTTGAAACAGTAGTTAACAAGGTTGGTGTAAATGTTAATACAGCATCTCCTTCCTTACTACAATATGTAGCAGGACTATCAAAAGCGGTCGCTAACAATATCGTGAAAAAACGTGAGGAACAAGGTAAATTTAAGAATAGAAGCGAATTGAAGGATATTCCGCGTCTGGGTGCAAAAACCTATGAGCAGTGTATTGGATTCCTCCGTATTATTGATGGAGACGAGCCATTAGATCGCACTGGGATTCACCCAGAAAACTATAAAGAGGTTAAAAAACTACTTGCAAAATTCGGTCTAACAAGTAATGGCTTAGGAACGGAAAAATTAAAAGAAGCCATTTCATCCATTGTTCCGGAAGAAATAGCTGCTGAATTAGGAATCGGTGAAATTACGATTCACGACATTACAGAAGCTTTAGTTAGCCCAGAACGCGATCCACGTGATGAGTTGTCAAAACCATTACTTAAAAAAGACATCCTTAAGCTTGAAGATCTCGCAAAAGGAATGGAGCTCGAAGGAACTGTCCGAAATGTTGTAGATTTTGGAGCTTTTGTAGATATCGGAGTTAAGCAAGATGGCTTAGTCCATATCTCTAAGCTAAGTAAAAACTTCGTTAAACACCCACTTGACGTTGTTTCAGTAGGCGATGTTGTAACCGTCTGGATTGACGATGTCGACGTGAAAAAGGGTAGAGTCGCATTAACAATGCTACCGCCACAAAGCTAAAAATGAAAACACTGCTTTTAGGAGCAGTGTTTTTTTCTATAAAAATACCAGCATTGATTCAATACTTTAATTTGGTATCGATTTTTTTCATAAAAGGCACGTTTTATTTGATTCTGAAACCAAGTAGGCATACCCTAAACCTCCTCGTAAATAACTTTTATCCTCAGGAAAACAAAAAGAATGATACTATAGTAATTACAGTTACCAAATTGAACGTTTGAGTATATATAGTGTATGCACATACAGTACGTCCTGTTCGAAAAGGATGGAAAGGAAGTAAAAAATGGAACAGTTTGAGTTGCAAAAAATCGTGGAAGAAGTTTCTCTTGAGTTCTTTGGAAAACCATTCCTTCATAAAGCAACATTCAATAATCGATTGCAAACGACTGGTGGTAGGTATTTATTGAAATCCCACAATATTGAACTAAACCCTAAATATTACCAGGAGCGTGGAATCGATGAGTTGGTGGGAATCATTAAACACGAACTCTGTCATTACCATTTGCATCTTGAAGGGAAGGGATACCAGCATCGCGATCGTGACTTTCGGAATCTCTTAAAAGCTGTCGATGCTCCACGATTTTGTAAACCATTAGAATCCGTTAAGAAACGAAAAACTTCAAAACAATATTTGTATACCTGTAAAGGCTGTGGGATAGGATATGTAAGAAAAAGAAGAATCGATACAAATCGTTATGTTTGCGGAAAATGCTCTGGAAAATTAGTTCAAGTAAAAAAATATTGACTCGTGTTTATTCCTGTGATAAATTATAAAAGTCGCCGCGAAAACGGACAGACAAAAAACAGATAAATAACAGATGCTCTTGACAACAGGAAGGTCTGTTTTTATAATAAATAATGTCGCTACATTATTCCGCAGTAGCTCAGTGGTAGAGCTATCGGCTGTTAACCGATCGGTCGTAGGTTCGAATCCTACCTGCGGAGCCAATGGAGAAGTACTCAAGTGGCTGAAGAGGCGCCCCTGCTAAGGGTGTAGGTCGCGTAAGCGGCGCGAGGGTTCAAATCCCTCCTTCTCCGCCAGCTTAAAATGGCCCGTTGGTCAAGCGGTTAAGACACCGCCCTTTCACGGCGGTAACACGGGTTCGAATCCCGTACGGGTCATACAATCATGGGATGTAGGATTCAAAATTCCTACCTCCCATTTCTATCTCTATAAATGGAGGATTAGCTCAGCTGGGAGAGCACCTGCCTTACAAGCAGGGGGTCGGCGGTTCGATCCCGTCATCCTCCACCATTTAAAACATGTATGTAACTTATAGCGTTTTGTTATAGAAGGTTTTAAAGGATAACTGGGGATGTCGACGATATTCCGTAAAATTTCCTGCTGAAATTTTTCAGAATATCCTCTTGCGGAGAAGCTCATGCAGCATATTCGATGAAGATATTCGTGAAGTTAACTCAATGGGCTATAGCCAAGCGGTAAGGCAACGGACTTTGACTCCGTCATTCGTAGGTTCGAATCCTGCTAGCCCAGCCATTTTAGAGCCATTAGCTCAGTCGGTAGAGCATCTGACTTTTAATCAGAGGGTCGAAGGTTCGAGTCCTTCATGGCTCACCATTTTAATTGTATATGCGGGTGTGGCGGAATTGGCAGACGCGCTAGACTTAGGATCTAGTGTCTTTGACGTGGGGGTTCGAGTCCCTTCACCCGCACTGTACTTGATGTATTTGCGGTCGTGGCGGAATGGCAGACGCGCTAGGTTGAGGGCCTAGTGGGAGTTGATCCCGTGGAAGTTCGAGTCTTCTCGACCGCACCAAAAAAACTTTTTTAAAAAAGTACTTGCAATTAACTTTGTAAGATGCTATTATAGAAAAGTCGCTGATTTTGAATCACTTCACAATATGCGCCCGTAGCTCAATTGGATAGAGCGTCTGACTACGGATCAGAAGGCTATGGGTTCGACTCCTTTCGGGCGCGCCATATTATATCGGGAAGTAGCTCAGCTTGGTAGAGCACTTGGTTTGGGACCAAGGGGTCGCAGGTTCGAATCCTGTCTTCCCGACCAGACGAAATTTAATATTTGCGGGTGTAGTTTAATGGTAAAACCTCAGCCTTCCAAGCTGATGTCGTGAGTTCGATTCTCATCACCCGCTCCAAATTAGTTCTTTGAAAACTAAACATAATACAAGCGTCAACGTTAATTCTAAGTAACAAACTTATTGAGCAATCAATACTCTTATTGGAGAGTTTGATCCTGGCTCAGGATGAACGCTGGCGGCGTGCCTAA
>NZ_QUQV01000024.1 GCF_003400205.1 Bacillus sp. HNG
ACATAGTCTAGTGGCGATAGCGAAGAGGTCACACCCGTTCCCATACCGAACACGGAAGTTAAGCTCTTCAGCGCCGATGGTAGTTGGGACTTTGTCCCTGTGAGAGTAGGACGTCGCTAGGCACACACAAGATCAGCCAATATGGTTGGTCTTTTTTTATATTGTTTTTTTGGCGGATTATGGTTAGCAGAACATGGCTAGTAGGTAGTTGTTATATGGGAAAGAGTAATGTAAAGTGTGGAATCGTTCCATTTTTATGATTGTAATGAAGGAAAGGGAACGAAAAGTGCCAATTCGTTACAGATTTATGGATTAGATGAAGAAATAGGTAACAGAAGCCATACACAAGCTTTTTTAGATTAATATAGGCAAAAAATCAGGTAACTCCAATCCCGCAAACACCACAATTGGTATATCAACCTCCCACAACGCCCGGATTCTATATATTCCAAACACCATTTATGAAACCAATCCATCACCCACTTCGTATAATTACATATAGAACAGACACTTAGAAAGAGGGGTTCCCATGCTAGCCGGATTCATTACATGTTTTTTTGCAGGTCTGTTATGTATCTTATTGGGCTTTCTGATTTGGAAAAAGAAGCAGCTATCGCTTATTGCGGGTTATAATGAGGAAACATACAAAGGTGATAAAGAGAAGCTAGCTAAAGTGGTTGGCTTATTTACGATCATCGTTGGTCTGCTAACAATTTTATTACCATTTGGACTTGAGTTTGTAAGTGAGCTTTTTGGATTGCTGTTTGGTGCTATCATTACGATTGGTTCGATTGTCCTTATTATTTATGTAAACAAATTAAATAAGCCAACTAATCCGAAATAAAAGTCCCCCACAAGTATGTGAGGGACTTTCGCATTCATTCATTTATTATCTCGATCGATTACTTCCACTTTTTTTCTAGAGTCGTCCGGTATTTGTTTATGGAGGTGAACGAATAGAAGTCCTCTCTTGTAGGTTGCTTTTATCCGGTCTTCTTTTACAGTGTAGGGGAGTTGAATTTCTCGTTCGAAATTTCCTTGAAAAATGCCTTCTTGAAGGATATCAAAACCATTAAAGTTCAAATTGATTTTTCCTTTTACTTCTAGGGTTTGATGTTTGACATAGATGTCAACATCCTCTACCTTAGCGAGTCCTGGTAGGCTCAATACAACTAGGAGCTCATTTTCACCTTGGTAAATGTTTAGCTGAGAATGGGCATTATCGAAAAATGGAGTGAATCCGCTCCAGAATTCATCACCAAAAAAATGGTCCCATTGCTTTCGCCATTCATTCATATTTTTAAATTGGTCCATTTTCATGGGCTGTTCCTCCTTTAAGTTACGTCATTCCGTATCATAGAATATGGCATAAGGGGTTGGTATGTGCCTATAAATAAAATCATGATATTATGTTTGGAGGAGTATCCTTTAGGGAAAATGTTTAGTACAATGAATACTTTGGTAAGCTAAGTGAAGGAATCATTCCTAAGGGGGAGTTAAATTGTTAGCAAATGCGTATGTCATGGTTCTGATTATTTTAGTCATTAATATTGTATATGTTTCTTTTTTTACAATTCGGATGATCCTGACGATGAAGGGGCAGCGCTATTTGGCTGCGTTAATTAGTACAGTTGAGGTTGTCATTTATGTCGTAGGGCTTGGTTTGGTGCTTGATAATTTAAATCAGATCCAAAACTTAGTTGCTTATGCAGTTGGATATGGAATTGGTGTAATTGTAGGAATGAAGATTGAAGAAAAGCTCGCACTTGGGTATATTACCGTGAGTGTGATTACAAAGGAATATGAAATGGATTTGCCAAAGCTGTTGCGTGATGAGGGGTATGGGGTTACGACCTGGATGTCCCAGGGAAGAGAAGGTGACCGATTGTCAATGACGATCTTAACTCCTCGTAAATATGAGATGAAATTATATAAAACCATTACAGATGTGGATCCGAAGGCATTTGTCGTTGCATATGAACCAAAGTCCATTCACGGCGGATTTTGGGTAAAGGCTGTAAGGAGAGGGAAGCTTGAATCATGAGTAAACCTAAGAAGCAAAAATTTGAAGTCAAAGAAAATGAGACGATTGACCAATGCCTTGAGCGAATGCAGGCTGAAGGGTATTTTCCTGTTAGAAGAATGGAGGAACCTGTGTTTCAGGAGGTTAAGCGTAATGGGGAGATTGTCGTTGAACCATGCGGAAGAAAGATTGTTTTTGAAGGTAAATTGCAGTAAAACACGAACGTTCAAAATAATGATTAGATAAAATGTTCGATATTAATTGACAACCCAATAAAACTGTTGTTAAGATTAGGTTAGATAAAATACCTCATATAATCTTGGGAATATGGCCCATAAGTTTCTACCCGATAACCGTAAATTATTGGACTATGAGGGAAAAGTATAATTTTACCTATTCTTGACATGGAATGCCCAGGTAGGATTGCTTTCCCCTTTTCGGAAATCAGTCCTGTCTGGGCATTTTTTATTTTCTAAGTCTAGCTCCAGGCGCCATCGGATCTCTGGTCTAAGCCGATGTGAGGGCGCCTTGTGCTTATCAATAAAGGAGGATCTTATGAATCCAGTAGTTGGTGTAATAATGGGAAGTAGTTCAGATTGGGAAACGATGAAGGAAGCTTGCAATGTACTTGGTGAGATTGGAATTCCTTATGAAAAAAAGGTCGTATCTGCTCATCGTACACCAGATTTAATGTTTGAATATGCGGAAACAGCGAAGGAACGGGGCATTAAGGTTATTATTGCGGGAGCAGGTGGTGCCGCGCATTTACCAGGAATGGTTGCGGCGAAAACAACTTTACCTGTTATCGGAGTTCCAATTCAATCAAGAGCATTAAATGGACTCGATTCTCTTTTATCCATTGTTCAAATGCCTGGTGGAGTGCCGGTTGCCACAGTTGCAATTGGTAAAGCAGGTGCAACAAATGCGGGATTATTGGCAGCTTCCATTCTTGGAACATCCAATCAAGAATGGGATCAGAAGCTAGTTGAAATAAGGGAAACTAGAAAGATTCAAGTACTAGAAAGTAGTGATGAGCTTGAATAATCGAATTTTACCAGGGCAAACAATTGGGATTATTGGTGGAGGACAGCTTGGTCGGATGATGGCCATATCGGCAAAGGAAATGGGATTTTTCGTTGCTGTACTAGACCCAACACCAAATTCACCATGTGGGCAGGTTGCGGATATCGAAATAACCGCGAAATACGATGATCTTGAAGCAATTAAACAGTTAGCAAGCGTGAGTGATGTAATCACTTATGAATTTGAAAATATAGATTATGAGGCTTTAACATGGCTTGAGGAAAATGCGAATTTACCTCAGGGTAGTCATTTATTAAAAATAACCCAGGATCGTGGTACAGAAAAGAGTGCGATTCATGAGATTGGTTTACGTGTGGCTCCGTTTCTTCTCATTGAAAATGAAGAGCAATTAGCTGAGGCTGTTGAGACAATCGGTGTTCCATCCGTTTTAAAGACATGTCGTGGTGGCTATGACGGAAAAGGTCAGTTTGTATTGAGAAAGAGAGCGGATGTCAAAGAGGCATCCAGACTATTGGTGTCTGGAATGTGCATTTTAGAAGCATGGGTGCCTTTTGAAAAAGAAATATCTGTAATCGTTACAAGAAACCCGGCAGGCGAGGCTAAAACGTTTCCGGTTGCAGAGAATATTCATGTTGATAATATCCTGCATCAATCCATCGTTCCGGCAAGAATCTCAGAAAAAACAGTAGCCAAAGCAAAAGAAATGGCGATGAAACTAGCTTCTGAATTGCAATTGGTTGGAACATTAGCGGTTGAAATGTTTGTGACTGAAGATGGGGAAATCTACATTAATGAGTTAGCGCCGCGTCCACATAACTCTGGTCATTATTCAATCGATGCATGTGAGACGTCTCAATTTGAGCAGCATGTTCGCTCGGTTTGCAATTGGCCGCTTGGAGAAACAACCCTCTTACAACCTGTTGTCATGACCAATATTTTAGGTGAGCATCTACAGCCTTTACTTGAAAAAGTATCCCTTTTATCTAATGTGAAGGTTCACTTATATGGAAAGAAAGAAGCAAAAGTGAAGAGAAAGATGGGGCATGTTACCGTCTTAGGAAATACAGTTGATGTGGCTCTTGAAAAGTCAAACTCCTTACAAATCTGGAATGATTCACAATTTATCCGTGCTTAAATTGAGGGGGAAATTACATGATAGAACGTTACACACGTGAGGAAATGGGTTCCATTTGGACGGAAGAGAATCGGTTCCGTGCTTGGCTTGAGGTTGAAATTTTAGCTTGTGAGGCTTGGGCAGAGTTGGGTGAGATTCCGAAAGAAGATGTTGCCCTTATCCGAGAAAATGCATCCTTTGATGTCGAGCGAATTAATGAAATTGAGGAAGATACAAGACATGATGTTGTGGCGTTTACACGTGCCGTTTCTGAAACGTTAGGTGACGAAAGAAAATGGGTCCATTACGGATTAACGTCTACAGATGTTGTTGACACTGCCTTATCTTATTTACTTAAACAAGCAAATGACATCCTACTAAAGGATATTGAAAACTTTATCACTATTTTAGCTGAAAAAGCGAAGGAACATAAATACACCGTTATGATGGGACGTACTCATGGTGTTCATGCAGAGCCAACGACATTTGGCTTAAAACTTGCTTTGTGGCATGAAGAAATGAAGCGAAATGTAGAGCGTTTCAAGGTAGCGGCTGATGGCGTTCAGTTTGGAAAAATTTCAGGAGCGGTAGGTACCTATGCGAATATTGACCCGTTTGTTGAAAAGTATGTTTGTGAAAAGCTAGGTATTTCTCCTGCACCGATATCTACACAGACCTTACAGCGAGATCGTCATGCGGCATATATGTCAACATTGGCTCTCATAGCAACTTCGATTGAAAAATTTGCAGTTGAAATTCGTGGCTTGCAAAAGAGTGAAACAAGAGAAGTGGAAGAGTTTTTCGCAAAGGGCCAAAAAGGTTCATCTGCAATGCCACATAAACGAAATCCGATTGGATCAGAAAATATGACAGGAATAGCTCGTGTGATACGTGGGTATATGATGACAGCCTATGAAAATGTTCCACTCTGGCATGAGCGTGATATTTCGCATTCCTCAGCAGAGCGTATCATTTTACCGGACGTGACGATTGCGTTGAATTATATGCTAAACCGCTTTGGAAACATTGTGAAGAATTTAACGGTATTTCCTGAGAACATGAAACGCAATATGGATCGTACACTTGGTTTGATCTACTCACAGCGCGTTCTTTTAGCGTTAATTGACTCAGGTTTAACACGAGAAGAGGCATATGATACGGTCCAGCCAAAAGCAATGGAGGCATGGGAAAAACAAGTTCCGTTCCGTGAGTTAATTGAGGCTGAGGAAAAGATTACGAGCCGATTAACTCCAGCCCAAATTGATGACTGTTTTGATTATAACTACCACCTTAAGCATGTCGATATGATTTTTGAACGCTTAGGTTTATAACCGTCTGTCACTAATCTGAATTTTTGAGGGGGAGTCCTAAATGGACGTAAATAAGCTTAGTTTGCTGTATGAAGGAAAGGCTAAGAAAATTTATCAAACTGCTGAAGAATCTATCGTATTAGTGGAATACAAGGATGATGCCACAGCTTTTAATGGAGAAAAGAAAGCGCAGATCGTTGGTAAGGGTCGCCTGAATAACGAGATTACAAGCATGCTATTTTCAAAGCTTCATATTGCAGGAATCAGAACACATTTTATCGGTAAGCTTTCGCAAAATGAACAACTCGTTAAACGAGTATCAATCATTCCACTCGAGGTTGTGGTTCGAAATGTGGTTGCGGGAAGTTTTTCAAAACGAGTAGGTATTGAAGAAGGAACAAACTTAAAAAGACCAATTGTTGAATTTTATTTTAAAAATGATGACCTCGGTGATCCGCTTGTGAACGAGGATCACATTGATGTTCTAGAGCTTGCAACAAAGGAGCAAGTACAGGAACTCAAAGAACAGGCACTTAAGATTAATGACGTATTACGTACATTCTTTTTAGACCTTCAAATCAGATTAGTAGATTTTAAACTTGAATTCGGTGTAACGAAAGACGGAGAGATACTGTTAGCAGATGAAATTTCACCTGATACTTGCCGTTTTTGGGATGTTGAAACGAATGAAAAATTTGATAAGGATGTATTCCGTAGAGACCTTGGCAATTTAACGGATGCTTATACGGAAATTTTAAACCGACTAGGAGGACGAATTGCATGATGTACAAAGTAAAGGTTTATGTGACGTTACGAGAAAGTGTATTAGATCCACAAGGAACTGCTGTTAAGGGGTCCTTGCACCAATTGAATTATAAGGAAGTTCAGGATGTTCGTATTGGAAAATATATGGAGCTAACGATTGACGAATCCGTAGTTGACCTTGATAAGACAGTGAAGGAAATTTGTGAAAAGCTGTTAGCAAACACAGTAATCGAGGACTACCGTTATGAAGTTGAGGAGGTTGTCACACAGTGAAATTTGCCGTAATTGTGTTTCCAGGCTCTAACTGCGATGTTGATATGTTTCATGCCATAAAGGATGCGCTTGGTGAAGAAGTCGAGTATGTATGGCATAATGCTACAAATCTTGATGAGTTCGATGGTATTTTACTTCCTGGAGGATTCTCTTATGGAGATTACCTACGCACAGGGGCACTTGCTCGTTTTTCAAATGTGATGGATGAAGTTATAAAAGCAGCGGAGGCTGGTAAGCCAGTTCTTGGTGTATGTAATGGATTCCAAATTTTATTAGAAGCAGGCCTTTTACCGGGTGCGATGCGCCGTAATGAAAAGTTAAAGTTTATGTGCCGTCCGGTTGAACTACGCGTTGAAAACAATAAATCGATGTTTACATCTGAATATGAAGCGGGTGAAGTAATCACAGTCCCAATCGCTCATGGTGAAGGGAACTATTATTGTGATGAAGAAACACTTGCTAAATTACGTGCGAACAATCAAATCGCATTCACGTATGACGGAACAAACCCAAATGGAAGTATTGCAGATATCGCAGGTATTACAAATGAACGAGGAAATGTACTTGGAATGATGCCTCACCCAGAGAGAGCGGTGGAGGATTTATTAGGTAGTGCAGATGGAATTAAGCTATTTCAATCAATTGTGAAAAATTGGAGGTTAGCAGCAAATGTCGTTACTTCTTGAACCAAGTCCGAAGCAAATTAAGGATGAAAAAGTATATAGTGAAATGGGTTTAAGTGATTCAGAGTTTGAGTTAGTCGAAAAGATTTTAGGTAGACTTCCAAACTACACGGAGACGGGGTTGTTCTCTGTTATGTGGTCTGAGCATTGTAGCTATAAAAACTCAAAGCCTGTGTTACGAAAGTTCCCAACAACGGGAGAACGTGTTCTCCAAGGTCCTGGTGAAGGTGCCGGAATCGTTGATATTGGCGACAATCAAGCAGTTGTTTTTAAAATTGAAAGTCATAACCACCCATCAGCAGTTGAGCCCTACCAAGGGGCAGCGACAGGTGTGGGCGGGATTATCCGTGATGTGTTTTCAATGGGAGCAAGACCAATTGCACTATTAAACTCCCTTCGTTTTGGTGAATTAACTTCACCAAGAGTGAAATACTTGTTTGAAGAAGTAGTGGCAGGGATCGCTGGTTATGGAAATTGTATTGGAATTCCTACAGTTGGTGGGGAAGTCCAGTTTGACTCTTCCTATGAAGGAAATCCACTTGTAAACGCAATGTGTGTTGGATTAATCAACCACGAAGATATTCAAAAAGGCCAAGCAAAAGGTGTTGGCAATACAGTCATGTATGTTGGGGCTAAAACAGGTCGTGACGGAATCCACGGCGCAACCTTTGCGTCTGAGGAACTGACTGAGAACTCCGATGCAAAGCGCCCAGCAGTACAGGTTGGGGATCCTTTTATGGAAAAATTATTGCTTGAAGCTTGCTTAGAACTCGTGAAATCGGATGCTTTAGTTGGAATTCAAGACATGGGTGCAGCAGGTTTAACGAGCTCTTCAGCAGAAATGGCAAGTAAAGCTGGCTCAGGAATCGAAATGAACCTTGACCTTGTCCCACAACGTGAAACAGGAATGACAGGCTATGAAATGATGCTTTCTGAATCACAGGAACGTATGTTAATCGTGGTAGAAAAAGGCCGAGAGCAAGAAATTCAAGATATCGTGAAAAAATATGATCTTGAAGCGGTTGCAATTGGAAAGGTAACAGATGACAAGCAGCTTCGCTTAATTCATAAAGGTGAGGTCATTGCAGATGTTCCGGTTGATGCTCTGGCGGAAGATGCACCGGTCTATCATAAGCCTTCTAGTGAACCCGCATCCTATCGTGAATTTAAAGAAATGAAGATTGAAGCTCCTAAGCTTGAAAATGTAGAGCAAACCCTTCTAGATTTGCTTGCGCAACCTACCATTGCAAGTAAGGAATGGGTCTATGACCAATATGATTACATGGTTCGTACAAATACAGTGGTTGCTCCAGGCTCAGATGCTGCTGTTGTAAGAATCCGTGATACTCAGAAAGCACTGGCAATGACAACAGACTGTAACTCAAGATATCTTTATTTAGATCCAGAGGTTGGTGGACAAATCGCAGTAAGTGAAGCAGCAAGAAATATCGTTTGCTCAGGTGGTGCACCACTTGCGATTACAGATAATTTAAACTTTGGTAATCCAGAAAAGCCAGAAATTTTTTGGCAAATCGAAAAAGCCGCAGATGGAATAAGTGAAGCTTGCCGTGTGTTAAATACGCCGGTTATTGGTGGAAACGTGTCTCTTTATAATGAGACGAACGGTGAAGCAATCTACCCCACTCCAGTTATTGGTATGGTTGGTTTGATTGATGATGTTTCCCATATTACGACTCAGGAATTTAAAAAAGCAGGCGATCTTGTTTATGTCATTGGTGAGGCGAAAGAAGAATTCGCAGGCAGTGAACTTCAAAAATTAATCCATGGAGAAATTTTTGGTCCAGTTCCTGAACTAGATTTAGAGATTGAAAAAAGAAGACAAAAACAAGTATTAACTGCAATTCGCGCAGGTGTAATTGCTTCTGCACATGATGTAGCAGAGGGGGGCTTTGCGGTTGCATTAGCGGAAAAGGCCTTCGGTGCAAAAGGCTTAGGTGTTAAGGTACAAATCAAAGGCGATGCAGTAACTGAATTATTCAGTGAAACACAGTCTCGTTTTATCGTATCTGTGAAAAAAGAAAACAAAGATAAATTCGAACAGCTTGTGAAAGCAAACCTTGTCGGAGAAGTGACAGCTGATGGGACGTTTGTCATTGAAGATCAAACTGGTAAAGAGATTATGAATCTAGCAGTTGATGAATTAGAACGTATTTGGAAAGGAGCTATCCCATGCTTGCTGAACTCAAAGGCCTAAACGAGGAATGTGGTGTATTTGGTATCTGGGGTCACCCAGACGCAGCTCAAATTACGTACTATGGATTACACAGTTTACAGCATCGTGGTCAAGAGGGTGCCGGCATTGTTGTCAGCAATGGTGAAAAGCTTCGCATTGTAAAAGGGGAAGGCCTTGTAAACGAAGTATTTGGCAATGGCGAACTTGAACAACTACAAGGTAAAGCAGCCATTGGGCATGTTCGTTATGCAACAGCAGGGGGCGGAGGCATTCAAAATGTTCAGCCCCTCCTCTTCAATTCTCAAGTAGGTGGGCTTGCTATTGCCCATAATGGAAATCTTGTAAATGCAAATGACCTAAAGCATCAATTGGAAAACCAAGGGAGTATTTTTCAAACAACTTCCGACACTGAGGTTCTCGCTCATTTAACGAGAAAAAGCGGTTATACAAAAATCAAGGACCGCGTTAAAAATGCTTTAACGATGTTAAAAGGGGCCTATGCCTTTTTGATAATGACCGAAAAGAAAATGATAGTTGCCCTTGATCCAAATGGTCTTCGTCCATTATCACTTGGTAGACTCGGTGATGCTTGGGTAGTAGCTTCTGAGACTTGTGCATTTGACATTGTAGGAGCAAAGTTTGAAAGAGACGTTGAGCCAGGTGAACTAATTGTCATTAACGATGAAGGAATTCATTCGGAACGTTTCTCATTAATGACCAATCGCGCGATGTGCAGCATGGAATATATTTATTTTTCTCGTCCTGATAGCAATATTAATGGTATCAATGTTCATACCGCTCGTAAAAATTTAGGCAAACAGCTTGCCCTGGAAGCACCAATTGAAGCCGATGTCATAACAGGAGTACCTGATTCAAGTATTTCAGCTGCTATCGGTTATGCAGAGCAGTCAGGAATTCCGTATGAACTTGGTCTCATTAAAAATCGTTATGTAGGTAGAACTTTTATAAAACCTTCCCAATCACTGCGGGAACAAGGGGTAAAAATGAAGCTCTCGGCTGTTCGTGGTGTTGTTGAAGGAAAACGTGTTGTTATGGTGGATGATTCAATTGTACGTGGGACTACAAGCCGACGAATTGTCAACATGCTTCGTGAAGCAGGGGCAACGGAAGTGCATGTTTGCATTAGTTCACCGCCAATGAAGAATCCGTGCTTCTACGGAATTGATACCTCAACACATGAGGAGTTGATTGCTTCTTCACATTCAGTTGAAGAAATCCGTGAACTTATTGGAGCAGATACATTAACGTTTCTAAGTCCGGAAGGGTTAGTAAAAGCAATTGGCAGACCGTTTGAAGGAGAAACGCGCGGACAATGTATGGCTTGCTTTACAGGAAAATATCCAACCGAAATCTTCCCAGATACGGTATTACCACATGAGAAAGTTTTAACTTAATTCAGCCTTCAGCTGAATTAAGTTAAAACGCCGGCGGATGCCACGATTTTTCAAAGGAATTTTTTCGAGCCTAGGATCAAAGACTAAGAGCGCCACTTCCTGTGGCAACGTCTTTGTGACCCACCTCGTGTGGACCTAAAAAAATCGGGCAGCAAATACGCCTTGGCGTATTTGATTGCTAAATTAAAGTAGAGGTGTTCAGAACATGGCAAATGCTTATAAGCAAGCTGGAGTAGATATTGAAGCAGGCTATGAAGCTGTTTCTAGAATGAAAAAGCATGTCGCAAAAACCGTTCGACCTGAAGTGATGGGTGGACTTGGTAGCTTTGGTGGCATGTTTGATCTTTCAAAAGTCAATGTGAAAGAGCCTGTTTTAGTTTCGGGCACAGACGGTGTCGGCACGAAGCTCATGTTGGCCTTTATGATGGATAAGCACGATACGATTGGGATCGATGCAGTTGCAATGTGTGTGAATGATATTGTGGTTCAAGGAGCTGAGCCCTTATACTTTTTAGATTATATCGCATGCGGGAAAGCAAAGCCTGAAAAAATCGAACAGATTGTAAAGGGGATTGCAGATGGCTGTGAACAAGCGGGTTGTGCGTTAATTGGCGGTGAGACAGCGGAAATGCCAGGGATGTATAATGAGAATGAATATGATCTTGCAGGCTTTTCAGTAGGTGTTGCTGAAAAATCCAAGCTTGTAACGGGTGCTTCGATTAAGCCTGGAGATGTTTTAATCGGTCTATCTTCTAGTGGCCTTCACAGCAACGGCTATTCACTTGTACGTAAGGTATTGCTTGAGGATGGCGGGCTAGATCTTGCGAAAAACTATGGAGAAATCGGTCGTCCATTAGGGGAAGAACTTCTACAGCCCACAAAAATTTATGTGAAATCCTTGTTAAAAGCAATGGAGACATTTGAAATTAAGGGAATGTCCCATATTACCGGTGGAGGTTTTATTGAAAATATTCCTCGGATGCTACCAGATGGTGTGGGAGCAGAGATTGACTACGGCTCATGGCCAATTCCACCCATTTTTGACCTACTTCAAGAGACTGGTAACCTCAATCGAAAAGAAATGTTTAATATTTTTAACATGGGAATTGGGATGGTCCTTGCTGTTGAAGAAGCGATTCTACATGATGTAATTCACCTTCTTGAAGAGCAAGGAGAAAAGGCATTTATTATTGGACGTATGAAAGAAGGAAACGGTGTGACCTTTGGTGGAGGAGCACTTGTATGAAAAAAATAGCAGTTTTTGCATCGGGCAGTGGCACAAATTTTCAAGCCATAATGGATTCGATTAAGGAAGGAAGACTTGCGGCAAAAATTGAATTAGTAGTTTGTGATAAGCCTGGTGCGAAGGTGATTGAGCGTGCTTCAAAGGAATGGGTGGAGACCTTTGTTTTTTCACCAAAAGAATATCCAGAAAAATCATTGTTTGAAGCGGAAATTGTAGAAAAACTACGTGCGAAAAATGTAGAATTAATAGTGTTAGCTGGATATATGAGATTAATTGGTAATACACTTTTACAGGCGTATCGTAATAAAATCGTGAACATCCATCCGTCATTATTGCCAACATTTCCGGGTAAAGATGCGATTGGTCAGGCATATCGAGCAGGTGTCAACATGACAGGCGTTACGATTCATTATGTGGACGAGGGCATGGATACGGGACCAATCATTGCACAGCGGGAGTTGGCGATCGAACCGGGGGATACGTTAGAGAGCATCGAAGAAAAAGTACATGATATCGAACATGAATTTTATCCACAAATCCTGCAGTCTCTTGTAACAGCGAAGAGCGGAAATCTACAGTAAGGAGCGATTAACGTGACAATTAAACGTGCACTTGTCAGTGTTTCAGATAAACAAGGTCTTGTTCCATTTGTGAAAGGATTAATTGAAAATGGGGTTGAGGTTATCTCAACAGGAGGTACAAAACGTACTCTTGAAGAGGCAGGACTTACAGTGATCGGAATTTCAGAAGTAACTGGCTTTCCAGAAATCATGGATGGACGTGTAAAAACCCTTCATCCTAATATTCATGGTGGACTTCTTGCGGTTCGAGAAAATGAAGAACATGTCAAACAGCTTCAAGAACATCAGATTACACCGATTGATTTAGTAGTTGTAAACCTATATCCATTCCAACAAACGATTGCGAAGCCAGACGTTCAGTTTGCGGATGCAATTGAAAATATCGATATCGGTGGACCATCTATGCTTCGTTCTGCAGCTAAAAACCACAAGTATGTAACAGTTGTTGTTGACCCACAGGATTACGACAATGTTTTAGCAGAGATTACAGAAAAGGGTGAAGTTACAGCACGAACAAAGCTTCGCTTAGGTGCAAAGGTATTCCGTCATACAGCTGCTTATGATGCAGTAATTGCTGAATTCTTAACAAATGCAGCGGGTGAGGAAAGTCCAGAATCCTTAACGGTTACGTATGAAAAGAAACAAGACCTCCGTTATGGAGAAAACCCACATCAAAAGGCAGCATTTTATAAAAAGCCATTAGGTACACCTGTTTCCATTGCGTCAGCCACCCAATTACACGGAAAAGAATTATCCTACAATAACATTAATGACGCGGATGCCGCGTTACAAATCGTCAAAGAGTTCAAAGAGCCAGCTGCAGTTGCAGTTAAACATATGAACCCTTGTGGAGTAGGGGTTGGAAATACATTAGAGGAAGCTTATCAAAAAGCATATGAAGCAGATTCTACATCTATTTTTGGTGGAATTATTGCGGTTAACCGTGAAGTTGACGCGCAAACTGCTCATAAATTGCGAGAAATTTTCTTAGAAATTATTATTGCCCCATCATTTAGCAAGGAAGCTTTTGAGATACTTTCTTCAAAGAAAAACTTACGTCTCCTAACTGTTGATTTTTCAGATGACAAGAAGGTGGAGAAGAAGCTTGTGTCCGTTCGTGGTGGACTGCTTGTCCAGGATGAAGATGCATATGGTTTAGATGATGCAACTATTTCTATTCCGACAAAGCGTGAACCAACCGAGCAAGAGTGGGCTGATTTAAAGCTTGGCTGGAAGGTTGTAAAACACGTGAAATCAAATGCAATTGTCTTAACAAAAGACGATATGACAATAGGAATAGGCGCAGGTCAAATGAACCGTGTAGGGTCAGCGAATATCGCAATTAATCAAGCGGGTGAAAAGGCAAAAGGATCGGCACTTGCATCAGATGCCTTCTTCCCAATGGGTGACACAGTAGAAGCCGCAGCAAAAGCAGGTATTACAGCCATCATCCAACCAGGTGGATCGATTCGTGACGAAGAGTCCATTCAAAAAGCAGACGAATACGGAATCGCAATGGTCTTTACCGGAGTACGTCATTTTAAACATTAAATGGTTTTGAAGAAAACTGGTAAATTTTAGTTGATTGGAGTGTGTGGCACGAGATCCTTGAAAATGCACGCATTTTCTTCGTGCGGTGTAGTTTCCAGGAAGCCTATTCAATTTCCTGCGGGAAAAGCGAGGCCAGGGGAGACCCTGCAGGAGCAATTAATGTTCGAAGCCTAAAAGCGCCACATCCTGTGGCAACGGCTTCGTGACCTACATCATGTAGGCCCGAGGAGGCTCCCGGACCGCCCGCGGAAAGCAAGTGCCAGTAGCGGAAATCAACTGCTCTACACTAGTAAATGGGGTGAATAAATGAAAGTACTAATCGTTGGTCGTGGTGGTCGTGAACATACGCTGGCCTGGAAGATTGCCCGTAGTCCTAAAGTAGAAACAGTTTATGCTGCACCAGGTAATCCAGGTATGCAGGATATTGCTACCCTAGTCAATATCGATGAAAATGATTTTGAAAATCTAATTGAGTTTGTGAAGAAAGAACAAGTTGAACTTACCCTTGTCGGTCCGGAGGTTCCATTAATCAATGGGATTGTCAATCGATTTCAGGCAGAAGGCTTAGCTATTTTTGGACCAACAAAAGAAGCGGCTCAGCTTGAAGGTAGTAAATCGTTTGCGAAGGAAATTATGAAAAAATACAAGATTCCAACTGCTGAATACGAAACATTCACATCTTACGAAGATGCCAAACAATATATCCTAGAAAAAGGTGCCCCAATCGTAATTAAAGCGGATGGTCTAGCTGCCGGTAAAGGTGTGACAGTTGCTCTTACCTTAGATGAAGCCTTATCAAGCGTGTATGACATGCTTGAGGCGAATAAATTTGGAGAAGCAAGTGCTCAGGTTGTTATTGAGGAGTTTCTAGAAGGAGAAGAATTCTCATTAATGGCTTTTGTGGACGGAAAAAAGGCTTATCCAATGGTTATTTCGCAGGACCATAAGCGTGCCTTTGACAATGATGAAGGTCCTAACACCGGAGGAATGGGCGCCTATTCCCCTGTTCCGCAAATTTCAGAGGAAGTTGTTCAAACAGCGATTAAAACGATCATTAATCCAACTGTAAAAGCGATGGAAACTGAAGGAAGAAGCTTTACAGGCATTCTTTATGCGGGGTTAATTTTAACGGCAAATGGACCAAAGGTCATCGAATACAATGCTCGTTTTGGTGACCCTGAAACACAGGTAGTTCTTCCTCGTTTAGAGTCTGATCTTATTGATGTAATCAAAGGACTGCTTGAGCAAAAGGAGATTGCTCTTGAGTGGTCTAACCAAGCAACACTAGGTGTCGTGCTTGCTTCAAAAGGCTATCCAGAAAGCTATGAAAAAGGGGCAGTCATTGAAGGACTAAATAATATAGAGGAAAAAATCACCGTGTTCCATGCTGGAACAGATATCGTGAATGGCCAATTTGTTACGAATGGCGGAAGGGTTTTAACAGTAGTTGCAAGTGGTGAAAACCTTGAAGAAGCGCAAAATATCGTCTACCAGGAAGCAAGAAAAATCCAGTGCACAAATCTATTTTACCGAAAAGATATTGGGAATAAGGCTCTAGCTTATCGTGCAATGACCGATGCTAAAGCGCAATTCGTATAATTAACGCGTAATTACCCTAAATTCAAACGCAAAAAGGTAAGAGGGACGCCCTCTTACCTTGTTAAGATGGATTTACTGGAGGAAGCTGCTTTTGTGGCTCTGGCTCTTCTTGCTTTCTTTCAACATATTCATTAAAGAGAGCTGTAAGCGGGCAAAAACGGGTTATCCCCTCGGCGACCTTCATTCCCCCAAGCATTGCAACCACAATAAAACTCTCACGCCATGGGCGTTTAACCATTTTTGCTGTAGCCCATGCCAGCATCGTAAATCCACAAGTGATGCGAATTAACGCATTAATCATCCCGATATTTGGTTTCATTTGATAACCTCCTTACACATCTTTACAAATCAACTTAAAATTTTTACAAATTTTCACAAAGTCTTTAATGCAGTAAATCGATTAATATGGTACTATAATGTAAAGCGCTTCCATGGGGCTTTTAAGCTGAGATAGGAGAGATGGTTAATGGTTGGGCAACGTTACCGCTGGAAAAATAAGCAACTTCGAGAACATGTTGCTGTCATAGATGGAAAAAAATCACCAACGATTCTATTAAAAAATGTCACATACTTAAATCAACTATTAAGAAAATGGATTACCGCACATATTTGGATTTACCAGGATCGCATCGTGTATGTTGGTCAGCAGTTACCATCAAAACTCATCGACTGTGAAATTGTAGAGTGTGATGGGAAATTCGTTGTGCCAGGTTATATTGAACCTCATGCACATTCTTTTCATTTATATAATCCCCACTCATTTGCTCAATATGCATCCCAAACAGGGACAACAACAATCATCAATGACAACTTAGTACTAGCGTTACAAACGACAAAAAAGAAAGCGTTTTCTTTTATAGAAGAAATGAAGAAACTTCCTGTCACCATGTACTGGTGGTGCCGATATGACCCTCAGACTGAAATTCATCATGAGGAACAAGCTTTTTCGAATGGGAATGTACTAAGCTGGATTGAGCATGACTCTGTTGTTCAAGGTGGAGAATTGACAGGATGGCCAAAGCTACTTGATGGCGATGACCTTATGCTACATTGGATTCAAGAAACGAAAAGGATTGGAAAAAAGGTCGAAGGACACTTTCCGGGAGCTTCGGAAAAAACTTTAGCAAAATTGATGCTATTAGGTGCTGATAGCGATCATGAATCAATGACAGGAACCGACGTGTTAAATCGTCTACTACAAGGGTACACCACTTCGCTACGCTACTCATCGATTCGTCCGGACCTACCCAAGATTTTAGACGAAATTCATGAAATGGGCATTGATCAGTATGATCATTTCATCTTCACGACCGATGGTTCGCCACCTGCGTTTTACGAGCAGGGAATCATTGATTATATGATTAAAATTGCCATCGAGAAAGGCGTTCCCATTATCGATGCGTACAATATGGCGACGATTAATGTGGCAAGACATTATAATATCGAGAATCTCCATGGTATGATTGCAACGGGAAGAATCGCAAACCTCAATATTTTATCTGCAAAAGACAATCCGACTCCTGAATCCGTTCTTTCTAAAGGAGTTTGGTTGAAACGAGATAATAAAGACCAGAATGCGTTTCCGGAATTTCCATGGAAGAGCGAAGGTTTTTCAAATCTTGCTACAAACTGGGAGTTAACGTTAGATGATCTCCAATTTTCCATGCCATTTGGAATGAAGATGGAAAATGCAGTGATAATGAAGCCATATTCCATTTCCATCGATGCGTCTTATGATGAGATTTCAATGGATCATGATGAGAGCTTCCTGATGCTTGTGGACAGAGAAGGAAAATGGCGTGTAAATACAATTGTAAAAGGTTTTGCGAACCGTATTTCAGGATTTGCAAGTTCTTTTTCAAATACGGGTGATTTTGTATTAATTGGTAAAAATAAAAAGGATATGCTTCTTGCCTTTAATCGAATGAAAGAAATGGGCGGTGGTATTGTTTTAACGGAGGGTGGTACCATACTACACGAAATCCCGTTAGATATAGGTGGAGTGACATCATCAAAATCGGTAATAGAATTAAGCTCGCTTGAAAAAGAATTTGTTCGTTTAGTGCGGGAACGCGGATATCGTCATAGTGATCCAATCTATACATTAACGTTTTTATCGTCTACCCATTTGCCATATATTCGCATCACACCTCAAGGGATTTATGATGTCATGAATAAAATAGTACTCTTTCCGTCAATAATGCGTTAAAATATAAAAGGATTTATCAAAATACGCTAAGGCGCTTGTGATTTAATCTTAACAAAGGTTGTGTGCTCGATAATGAAAAAGACTTTATACATTCTAGGAATTGCCCTATTACTTCTATCCGCAGCATGTAGTAATAAAGAAGAAGCTTCAAAACAGCAGGATGAGCATGAACCAAAACAAACCGAGCCGGTTGCTAAAGAAGGACCAAGCCAAGAGTTTGAACATGTTTTCCCATTAACGGGGATGGAGACAAATGATGACGTAAACAATCGTCCGTTTGCGGTAATGGTTAATAATCATCCGCAAGCAAGGCCCCAATCCGGTTTACACATGGCAGATGTTGTCTATGAAGTGTTAGCTGAGGGCGATGTTACGCGCTTCCTCGCGGTGTTCCAAAGTGAAAAACCCGAAATTATTGGACCTGTTCGTAGTGCGAGAGATTATTATATTGAGTTGAGCAAAGGCTTTGATGCCCTATATGTAGCACATGGATGGAGTCCTGAGGCCCAACAAATATTGAACAGCGGCAAGGTCGACAACATAAATGGTATGGTCTATGATGGTAGTCTGTTTTGGAGAGCTGACCATAATGTTGCTCCCCATAACTCATATATTTCCTTTGAAAATATCGTAAAAGGGGCAGATAAACAAGGATATTCAATGGAAGAAGAGGTTCCAAGCTTTGTATTTTTATCTGAAGACGAAGTAAATGGAATTGAAGGAACACAAGCTGAACATGTTCGAGTGTCCTATTCATCAAGAGATATTTTTGCTGCTGTCTATGATTATAATCAAGAAAAAGGCAAGTATGAGCGTTATAGTGGTGGCGATCAAACAGTGGACCGAGAAACGAATACGCCAGTGCTACTCGATAATGTGTTAATTGTTGAAATGAATCATCGCCTTATTGATGATTATGGTAGACGTGCCATCGATGTGACCTCTGGAGGTAAAGGCTATTTACTTCAAAAAGGTAAAGCGCAAGAAATCGAATGGAGAAATGTTGATGGACGAATTGTTCCTTTTGTGAATGGCAAAGAACAAGGTTTTGTTCCAGGAAAAACGTGGATTAATATTATTCCAACATCACCAGGAATCGCAGGCGCCGTTTCGTTTGGTAATTAGTAGAAGAACATCTTAAAAAGGGAGATACAATCTATATGCAAATTGATAAATTACGTGGGAAAGAACTTGATCAATTATTTAATGCAGTCCTTTCACTAAAAGATCTTGAAGAGTGCTATCGATTCTTTGATGATTTATGTACTGTAAATGAAATTCAATCATTGGCTCAACGCCTTGAAGTTGCAAGAATGCTTCAAGAGGGTAACACGTACCATAAGATTGAAACGGAAACAGGAGCTAGTACAGCAACGATTTCTCGTGTCAAGCGATGCTTGAACTATGGGAATGATGCCTATCAAATGGCATTAGACCGTGTAAAAGAAGTGGAAAAACAATAAAGATAGGGAAGTCGGAACCTTGGGGTTTCGGCTTTTTTCTTTTATAACTAGAAGGGTATAAGAGGTTTTTTTTGCTTTTGTTAAGGTATTTTCGATATTATTCAAATAAGCTGTTATATTTGGAGAATAATTACCAAATTGATGAAAATTTCAGTGCATAAGTGAGGATTATAACAAGGGTATTACCGTTTTTATCCAAAAGTATGGTGATATTTGATGTTTAAGTTAAGGGTATTGCCAGTATTAACCAAAAGTGTAGTCATATTTGATGTTTAAGTTAAGGGTATTACCAACAATATCCAAAGGCGTGTTCATAAACATTGTTTAAGACAAGGGTGTTACCAGCATTATCCAAAAGTCGTATCTAATAATGTTTTTCTCCTGAAAATCACCCATAAAAACTCATTTTTAATGAAATACACCTAGGTATTAATAGATGCGTGTAGTTTTGTTATAATGGAGGAATGGAATGATGAATGGAGGATCTTCATGTATGATTTTAGAGAATGGAGACATGTTTTTAAGCTGGATCCGAATAAGGAAATCAGCGAGGAACATTTAGATGCAATTTGTGAATCTGGTACAGATGCGATTATCGTGGGCGGAACTGACGGAGTGACACTAGACAATGTCCTTCAGCTAATGTCTCGAATCCGACGCTATACTGTCCCTGTGGTTTTAGAAATTTCGAACATAGAGTCAGTCACACCTGGCTTTGATTTATATTTTATTCCAACTGTTTTGAATTGCAGCGACACAAGATGGATGATGGGCCTGCACCATGAGGCAGTTAAGGAATATGGAGATGTTATGAATTGGGATGAAATGATTATGCAGGGATACTGCATCCTCAACGAAGACTGCAAGGCTGCTAAGCAAACGGGTGCCAATACAGCCTTAAGCAAGGATGATATTGTAGCCTATGCGACAATGGCGGAAAAAATGTTTTCGCTCCCTATTTTTTACCTAGAATATAGCGGGACCTATGGCGATAAGGATATCGTCGAGTCCGTTAAAAATAACCTACAAACAACAAAACTGTTTTATGGCGGTGGGATCAAGACACCTGAACAGGCAAAAGAAATGGCCGAGCGAGCAGACACCGTTGTCGTTGGAAATATTATTTATGAAGATATAAATAAAGCCTTAAAAACAGTACATGCTGTTAAGGGATAAACGTGGAAATTTAGTTAAAAATCGGCTAAAATAGAACGTATGTACGATATAACTTTATTCAGATGGAGTTATCTCCCTCTGAATAAAGTTATAGCCTCCGGCGGATGCCTCAGATTTTTTAGTGGAAGTTTTTTGAGCGAGCTCAAAAAAATCTGGGCGCAAATACGCCAAGGCGTATTTGATTATAGGACGGTGAAGAAATTGCAATTTATCAGCAATAAATTATTAGCAGGATTAAACGAACAACAGCAAGAAGCTGTTAAAGCAACTGATGGTCCACTCCTAATAATGGCAGGTGCGGGAAGTGGAAAGACACGGGTTCTGACACACCGTATTGCATATTTAATGGTGGAAAAGCAAGTAGCGCCTTGGAATATTTTAGCGATTACCTTCACAAACAAGGCAGCAAGAGAAATGAAGGAGCGTGTTCAAGGGATCTTAGGCGGTGCAGCTGAGGACATTTGGATTTCAACGTTCCACTCTATGTGCGTTCGAATTTTACGAAGAGATATCGACCGTTTGGGGTTCAATCGTAATTTTTCAATTTTGGACACAACCGACCAGCTTTCGGTTATCAAAAATATTTTAAAAGAGAAAAACATCGATCCGAAGAAATTTGATCCACGTTCGATTCTGGGTACAATTAGCAGTGCCAAAAATGAATTGCAAACACCTGAGGACTATGAGAAAACAGCGGGTGGTATGTACGAGCAAATCGTAAGTGATGTCTATAAGTTGTATCAAAAAAGACTTCGCAAAAACCAGGCACTCGATTTTGATGACCTCATTATGACGACGATTCAACTTTTCAAGCGGGTTCCGGAAGTGCTCGAATTCTATCAACGTAAGTTTCAATATATTCATGTGGACGAGTATCAGGATACAAACCGCGCCCAGTATATCCTTGTTAAGCTCCTTGCATCACGTTTTAAGAACTTATGTGTAGTAGGTGATTCTGATCAGTCAATCTATCGTTGGCGTGGCGCGGATATTGCCAATATCCTTTCATTTGAAAAAGACTACAAAAATGCAAAAGTGATTCTTCTTGAACAAAATTATCGTTCAACGCAACGAATCCTAAAGGCCGCAAACAAAGTCATTCAAAACAATATGAATCGTAAAGCAAAAAATCTTTGGACTGAAAATGATGAAGGGAATAAGATTTTTTATTACCGTGCGGACAGCGAGTCAGGAGAAGCCCAGTTTGTGGCAGGAAAAATACGTGAGCTTGTAGATGGCGGAAAACGTTCCTATAAAGATATCGCGATTTTATATCGAACCAACGCACAATCCCGTGTAATGGAGGAAGTTTTACTCAAATCAAATATCAACTACCAAATCGTCGGTGGTATTAAGTTCTATGACCGCAAAGAAATCAAGGATATTTTGGCGTACTTACGCGTTATTGCAAATCCAGATGATGATATTAGTTTAACGAGAATTATTAATGTGCCGAAGCGTGGAATTGGTGCGACCTCTATTGATAAAATTGCTAACTATGCAATTGCCCAGGACCTTTCTATTTTCCAAGCATTGCAAGAGGTTGAGCAAATTGGTTTAAGCGCGAAAATAACCAATTCGTTACGTGAGTTTCGCGATTTAATTAATAATTGGGACCAAATGCAGGATTATTTATCAGTGACTGAATTGGTTGAAAGTGTGTTAGAGAAAACCGGTTACTTAGAAGCATTAAAGACAGAAAAAACACTTGAATCTCAAAGTCGAATCGAAAACATCGAAGAATTTTTATCTGTTACCCAAAATTTTGAGAAGGCAAACGATGATAAGAGCCTCGTGGCGTTCTTAACCGATTTAGCATTGGTAGCAGACATTGATAAGCTTGAAGAAGATGAAAATGATAAAAATAATGCAGTTGTTCTCATGACCTTGCACTCAGCAAAAGGACTTGAGTTCCCAGTTGTCTTTTTAATGGGAATGGAAGAAGGAGTATTTCCACACAGTCGCTCCCTAATGGAAGAGGCTGAAATGGAGGAAGAGCGCCGACTTGCTTATGTAGGGATCACAAGGGCAGAAGAAGAGCTATATATATCGAATGCTCAAATGAGAACTTTATATGGTCGGACTTCAATGAATCCTGTATCACGATTTATTGCGGAAATTCCGGAAGATCTTCTTGAAGATTTGGGGGCACAACGTAAACAGCAAATGCGTACTCCGTTTTCCTCCTCATCTTCACCTACTAGACAACCTGAACGAAGAGTTTTCTCAAAACCAATTGCACAGTCAACGGGTGGAGATGAAATAGGCTGGAAGGTTGGCGACAAGGCTGAACATAAAAAATGGGGAATTGGTACGGTTGTTAGTGTAAAAGGAGAAGGGGAATCAAAGGAATTGGACATTGCATTCCCTAGTCCAACAGGAATCAAACGATTGCTTGCAAAATTTGCTCCAATTACAAAGTCTTAACTTTAAACAGCAAAAGTCCTAAACTTCTGCTGATTAAAATTAAAGCCTCCGGCGGATGCCACAGATTTTCAAAGGAAACTTTTCGAGCAAGCTCGAAAAAATCTGGGCGCAAATACGCCAAGGCGAATTTGATGAAAGAGAGGATAGGGTGAATGGACACAACAGCAGCACAAACCAGAGTTCATGAACTACATGAGCTTTTAAATCAGTACAATTATGAATACCACGTGTTGGATAAGCCTTCTGTACCGGATGCGGAATATGATCGGTTAATGCGGGAATTGATTCAGCTTGAGGAGGATTTTCCGGAATTGAAGACGGGGGATTCTCCTACAGTCCGCGTCGGTGGACAGGTTCTTGAATCCTTTCAAAAAGTAGAGCATCGTATTCCGATGCTAAGTCTAGGAAATGCCTTCAATGAGCAGGATTTACGTGATTTTGACCGTCGTGCCAGACAGGCAGTTGGTGATTCAATTTCCTATGTGTGTGAGCTAAAGATTGATGGTCTTGCAGTGTCACTTCGCTATGAACAAGGGCGCTTTGTCCAAGGGTCAACACGTGGTGATGGAACAATTGGAGAAGACATTACCGTTAACTTAAAGACCATTCGTTCTATTCCTCTTCGTTTAAAGAAGCCACTTGATATTGAGGTGCGCGGGGAGGCGTTCATGCCTAGAAAGTCATTTGAAAAGCTAAATGCTGCAAAACTTGAAAACGAGGAGGAACCATTTGCTAATCCACGGAATGCAGCAGCAGGTTCATTAAGGCAGCTTGACCCAAAAACTGCCGCAAGTCGGAATCTCGATATCTTTTTATATGCTATTGCGGACACTACGAATTTAGGCGTTGATTCACATAGTGAAGGGCTTGATATGCTTGATGAAGTAGGCTTTAAAACAAATCCAGAACGCAGAAAATGTGCGACTATCGAGGAAGTTCTTGAATACATCTCAGAATGGACAGAAAAGCGTCCATCCCTTGCGTATGATATTGATGGAATTGTAATAAAGGTTGATTCATTCGACCAACAGGATGAGCTCGGTTTTACAGCAAAAAGTCCACGTTGGGCGATCGCCTATAAGTTTCCGGCAGAAGAGGTTGTTACAAAATTAATTGATATCGAATTAAGTGTGGGGAGAACGGGAGTCATTACGCCAACAGCCATCTTAGAGCCTGTTCGTGTTGCGGGTACAACTGTTCAGCGGGCATCCCTTCATAATGAGGATTTAATCCGGGAAAAGGATATCCGAATTGGGGACTATGTTGTTGTGAAAAAAGCGGGAGACATCATTCCGGAGGTTGTGAATGTTCTTGTTGAAAAACGGAGTGGTGAAGAGCTAGAATTCTTCATGCCGACACATTGTCCTGACTGTGATAGTGAGTTAGTCCGCTTAGACGAAGAGGTCGCTTTACGCTGTATTAACCCGAAATGCCCTGCCCAGATTAGGGAAGGCTTGATTCATTTCGTATCTCGTAATGCGATGAATATTGACGGTCTAGGAGAAAAGGTTATTTCACAATTGTTTGATGAAAAATTAATCACCGATGTAGCTGATATCTACACATTGACAAAGGAACAGCTAATCAATCTTGAGCGTATGGGTGAAAAATCAGCTGATAACTTGCTAGCGGCTATTGAGGTATCGAAATCAAATTCTTTAGAAAAGCTTTTATTTGGTTTAGGAATTCGCCATGTCGGGGCAAAGGCTGCAAAGACCTTGGCACAGCATTTTGAAACAATGGAGAAGCTACAAATTTCAACTCGGGAAGAACTGACATCCATTAACGAAATTGGTGAAAAAATGGCAGATGCAGTTGTCACCTATTTCGAGCAACCAGAGGTTCATGAACTTTTGAATGAACTGCGTGAATATGGAATAAATATGGAGTATAAAGGCCCTAAGCTTGTATCAGTGGAGGATAGTGATTCCTACTTTGCTGGAAAGACCATCGTCCTCACAGGTAAGCTTGAGCAATTAACTAGAAATGAAGCAAAGGCAGAAATTGAGGCCCTTGGAGGAAAAGTGACAGGTAGCGTAAGTAAAAGCACAGATCTTTTAGTTGCAGGTGAAGCAGCAGGATCAAAGCTTACAAAAGCGCAAGACTTGCAAATTGAGATTTGGGACGAGGACAGACTGGTACAAGAACTAAGGAAGTAAGAGGTGTTCGAACGTGAGAAACCTATACATTCTAGGTTTGGCGATGCTGCTTCTTTTATCTGGATGTGCACCGAAATTTGGACAAGAGACAGAGGTCGTTCAGGATTCAGACAAAAAAGCGGAAAAGGCGATTATACCTAGATATAATATTTCAGATTCCTACTATAAGGCGGTCATCCCTTATAAAACAGGCAAAGCACGAGGGATTGTCTCAGCATATATTAACAATCGTTTGGATATTGATGAATTTGAGACGGGGTTGATGCGAATCGCTCAGGATTCATTCCCATCGGATAAATACTTTTTTCAGGAAGGTCAGTATTTAGAAAAAAATACGGTACAAGATTGGTTAAAAAGAAAACGATCCGATGCTCAGCAAAAAGCGTATGAAGTGGCAAAAAACCCGAAAAACCCAAAAACATTGCCAAACGAAGGGCTAAACCCGATTTTTGATACATCAAATGAGGATCCTGGATATGAAGCGGCGATGCAGAAGAGCCCGATTTATATTGGGGCAATTACGGAGCAGAATTATTTAATTAAAAATAACGAGGATAAATTAGAGGTTGGCGGGATTATGATTGGGATAGGGATGAACTCTCATCACTATTATAATCTCCCAGCCGCGATGGGTGGCTATCCAAGAGATATAAAAATTTCAGATACTGATATTGAAAGAGAAGGTAAAAAAGCAGCCGAGGAGATTATTAACCGAATTCGAACCCAAAAAGAATATGAAAGTATTCGCGATATTCCTATCGTGGTTGCATTATTTAAACAGGAGGCGGCTAGTTCCGTTGCTCCGGGTAATTTTATAATGAAGGCAAAAGTAGACGCGAATTCCTCCAAAATAGGGAAATGGGAAACGATTAATGAAAAGTATTACTTCTTCCCATCAAACGATGCAAAAAGCAATTATCCTGAGGATGCCTTAATGGTCCAAAACTTTTCAGATGCAATTGCAGATTTTTTCCCGAATTTCACAGCAGTTGTCGGAAAAGGCTTTTACAAGGATGAAGAATTAAAGGAGCTAACGTTAACCATTCCGATGCAATTCTATGGAAAAGCCGAGGTAATAGGATTTACACAATATGTAACAGGCCTCATTATGGAGCACTTTGATAACTATATATCACTTCAGGTTTATATCGAATCTGAAAGTGGTGCAGAAAGTGTCATCGTTCGGGATGCAGGTGAAAGTGAACCGATTGTCCATGTTTATAATTAAACTATGAAACAAGATCTACCCATTTGCGGTAGGTCTTGTTTTTTCGTTTTGTAGTCGTCATTTATTGAAACTACTCGAAAATTATCGAATTACCATAAGGGCAGAATATCATTTGAAGAAAGCGCTTTATTTTAGTAGAATGATATTGTTACATTTTAAGACTATAAGGGAGGCGGAGTAGAATGGTAGTACCATATAAACATGAACCATTTACGAATTTTTCAATTGATGAAAATAAGAAAGCGTTTGAGGCCGGCCTTAAAACTGTTGAAGCATATTTAGGCAATGATTATGATTTAATCATTGGTGGTGAACGCATTTCAACCGAAGATAAAATCGTCTCTGTTAATCCTGCAAACAAGGAAGAGGTTGTGGGTCGAGTTTCAAAAGCTAATCGCGAGTTAGCTGAAAAGGCCATGCAGGTTGCGTTTGAAACTTTCCAAACATGGAGAAAATCAAGCCCAGAAATGCGTGCTAATATTCTTTTTAAAGCTGCAGCGATTGTACGTCGTCGCAAACATGAGTTTTCTGCAATTCTTGTAAAAGAAGCGGGTAAACCATGGAATGAAGCGGACGCAGATACTGCAGAAGCAATTGACTTCATGGAGTACTATGGACGTCAAATGTTGAAATTAAAGGATGGCATTCCAGTAGAAAGCCGTCCAATTGAGCATAATCGTTTTACCTACATCCCACTAGGTGTTGGGGTTGTCATATCGCCTTGGAACTTCGCATTTGCAATTATGGCGGGCATGACAACGGCTGCCTTAGTTTCAGGTAACACGGTATTACTTAAACCAGCTAGTACAACTCCAGTTATTGCTGCGAAATTCATGGAGGTTCTTGAAGAAGCAGGATTACCTGCAGGGGTTGTTAACTATATCCCAGGAAGTGGTTCTGAAGTTGGTGACTACTTAGTTGATCACGCGAAAACTCGCTTTATTAGTTTTACAGGTTCACGTGATGTTGGTCTACGAATCTACGAGCGAGCTGCTAAATTAAATGAAGGCCAAATCTGGTTAAAACGCGTCATTGCTGAGATGGGCGGTAAGGATACCATTGTTGTTGATAAGGAAGCAGATTTAGAACTTGCGGCTAGATCAATTGTTGCATCTGCATTTGGATTCTCTGGACAAAAATGTTCAGCATGTTCACGAGCAGTTGTAGTGGAAGATGTATATGATGAGGTTCTAAATCGTGCAGTTGAGTTAACAAAAGAATTAACAGTAGGTGACCCTACACAAAAGGCAACATATATGGGACCTGTAAATGACCAAGGTGCGTATGACAAGATTATGGGCTATGTTGAAATTGGAAAGAACGAAGGGAAACTTCTTCATGGCGGAGAAGGGGACGACTCTAAAGGCTGGTTCATCCAACCAACAATCTTCGCTGATGTAGCCGAGGATGCGCGCATTATGAAAGAGGAAATCTTTGGCCCTGTTGTGGCATTCTGTAAAGCACGGGATTTCGATCATGCCATTGACATTGCAAATAACACAGAGTATGGACTAACAGGTGCAGTGATCTCAAACAACCGAGCTAATATCGAAAAAGCAAAGGAAGATTTCCACGTGGGTAATCTTTACTTCAATCGTGGATGTACTGGTGCCATTGTTGGCTATCAACCATTTGGTGGCTTCAATATGTCTGGAACTGACTCAAAAGCAGGAGGCCCAGACTACCTAATCCTGCATATGCAAGCAAAAACAACTTCAGAAATGCTGTAAAAATGAAACTCCCACTCTTATCGTAGAGTGGGAGTTATTTAAATAGGGACTCACTTGCTTATTCTGTATCCTCTTCTGCTCCATCTTCTGTTTCTGTTTGATCGGTTTGTTCTGTATCTGGCTGCTCTTGATCAGTATCAGTGTCTTCACTGCTACATGCTGTCATTAAGAAAATTGCTAGTAGGGATGCTCCAATTTTAAACATTAGGTTTTTTTTCATTGGTTACTCTACCTCCAGATAATATAAGTATTTTTTTGATTGGCTGACCAAGCTGCCAATCTAGATACAATATACAACAGACAATCCAGTAAAAGACTTGTTTTACAGTAAATATACAAACTATTTACATTTTATAGAAAATGATAATGAAAACGTCATTGAAACTGGTAGGAATGTCTCTTGACTGAATGAGAGCAAACAAAAAAGGCGTGGAAAATTTCCGCGCCGGTTCTAGCTGTTTTTAATGGTGATGATGCCCTTTTTTCGGATTTGTGATCACAAATTGTTCTTCAGGAACGTAGAAAAATTGGATCCAAATGCCATCTAAAAATTCTGCATCCCTCGTATCAAGAAGGACCTCAACACCTTTATCGGTTTTAACAATTTCGTCGTGCTCCGTTGGGTTATCAAATTGAAGGGCATAATGGGCGTGGTTACCATGATGTTCTGTGATAATAACACGAAGCATTTTTCCTTCTGATTCGTCACTTTCGAGCATTTTCTGCATTACTTTTGCCGCATTACGATTAATTTTTACGTTCATCCTGATTCTCCCATTTCCAATTTAAAATTTTATACTACTTATTTTCTCAGTATTTCTGAAAAATAACAAATATATAGCTTTTTTTAGAAAAAAGCTCAATTTAATTTTATTAGTTTTCATGAATAGATATTAGATTATTAGATTTATATTGCAAATTTAATCTAAAAACATGAATAATTATACATAAGTAATTTGGATTCTAAAAATTCAATCTGTTCAGTAAAAGATATTGTGTTACGATTAATTGGTGATTTTTGTGATGTGCAGTTATTATCGAAAAGTAGGAATTATCATGAAATTGTATATAGCTGCATAAGGATAGAAAAAAACAAGAAGAGGGGTGAAAGTGTGGAATATGGTTTAACAGGTGCCACCTGGTTTTGGTTGTTCGTGCCAATGCTTTCGTTAATCGTATTATCAGCAATCACATTATTTACTGACAAAGGAGAGGATGTCTAAACATGGATATTAATCCACAAACGTTAACAGCCATTATTATTTATCTTGTAGGGATGCTAGTCATTGGTATTCTGGCTGCAAGAATGACAAAAAATCTAACAGACTATGTACTAGGAGGAAGACGACTAGGTGCTGGAGTTGCTGCATTAAGTGCTGGATCGTCTGATATGAGTAGTTGGCTCATGCTTGGTTTGCCTGGTGCATTGTATGCTAGTGGAATGGGCGAAATTTGGCTTGCCGTTGGTTTATCGATAGGTGCTTACTTGAACTGGCAATTTATTGCGAAGCCATTCCGAGTGTATACAGAGGTATCAAAGGGCTCGATTACGGTACCCGATTATTTTGAGAACCGATTCCGTGACAATTCAAAACTTCTACGTGTTATTTCCGCGGTTGTTATCTTAGTGTTTTTTACCTTCTATACTTCTGCAAGTCTTGTCGGTGGAGCAATTCTTTTAGAAAGCTCATTTAAGATGGACTATGAACTCGCCTTATGGGTTGGGGCCGGTGTTATCCTTTCCTATACATTCTTTGGTGGTTTCTTAGCTGCAAGCTGGACCGATTTTGTTCAAGGGATCTTGATGTTCTTAGCATTAATCATTATTCCGATTGTCACTATCTTTGAATTAGGTGGATGGGGAGAGACAGTAAATAAGATTGGGGCCATTGATCCAGCTTATTTAGATGTCATGTCTGGAGCGACGACATTAGGGATTATTTCACTGTTAGCATGGGGCCTAGGTTATTTTGGGCAGCCACATATTATTGTTCGATTTATGGGGATTAAGTCAACAAAAGAAATTCCGAAAGCTCGTTTTATCGGGATGACATGGATGGTCTTATCATTATTTGGTGCAATCTTTATTGGTTTTACAGGTATTGCGTACTTTGCTGATACCCCACTAGATAATGCAGAGACGGTATTCATCGTATTTTCGCAAGTATTATTTAACCCATGGGTGGCTGGATTCTTATTAGCTGCGATTCTTGCAGCGATCATGAGTACAGTTGATTCTCAATTGCTTGTTTCTTCAAGTGCCCTGACACAGGACTTCTATAAAGCAATCTTTAAAAAGAATGCGGGTCCAAAAGAAGAAATGTGGGTTGGTAGAATTGCTGTTCTTGTGATTGCCGTAGTTGCTATTTTCCTAGGTTATGATCGTGATAGTAAAATATTAGATTTGGTGGGTTATGCATGGGCAGGGTTTGGAGCTGCATTTGGTCCTGTTATCATTCTCTCCCTATTCTGGAAACGGATGAATCGTTGGGGAGCGTTAGCCGGAATGATCGTAGGAGCAGTTACAGTCGTTGTCTGGAGTATTCTTTCTACACCTAAATTGAATGAGGCTGGAGAGGTTATAAAAGAAGCCGTCATTCCATTTAGCTTGTATGAAATCGTTCCAGGTTTCCTACTTGCCCTAGTTTCGATTATCGTCGTCAGCTTAGTTACAAAAGCACCATCTCAAGAAATCCAAGATGAATTTGACGAGGTAAAAGATAAACTGAAAAACGCATAGACTGAGTTGAAAATCCCTCATAGTATTATGAGGGATTTTTGAGTTATGGTTGAAAGATGACTGATGTATAAGATAGTCTGGCGAGGAAATTAAGGTCGTGAGTCAAAATGTGAGGCTGAATTGGACAGTTCTTTGAGAAAAGCTGGTTAATGGGTCAAAATGTAAGGCTGAATTGGACAGTCAAGCGAAAAAATCAAGGTTGTGAGTCCAAAAGCGACATTGACTTTGAAACGACGAGCAAGAAATCCCTGACATGAGTCCAAATACGAGGATAATTCGGACACCCTAAGTTCGAAAAACTACACGAGAGCCCAAATGTAAGAGAGAAAAGACGTTATTTGAAATGTAACCCATATAAATTAAGCCGTTACTCATTATCAACAAACAAGTAACGGCATTTCTATAACGATATTAGATCCCTAATCCTTCAAGGTATTCATTTACTTGCTCAGGAGTTTTCGCATTCGCACTATGTAAGTGGCCAAGCTTTTCTCCACCTTTATAATAAAGGAGACTTGGGATTCCCATGACATTATATTTTTCAGCGATTTCAGGGAACTCGTCCTTGTCCATGCTGTACCAAGGAACACTGTTATGCGTTTCAAGAATTTCACCAATGAACGCTTCTAGGCGTCGGCAATCCGGACACCAAGTTGTATCGAATTTTATAATGGCCCCTTCAGATTGAATAATCTCATTAAATTGTTCGACAGAAGTAATTCTTTCCATTTCTATCCCTCCACATCCAATAATTGCAATCTTACTATAACAAATTCCTTACCGAAAAGAAAAATAATCTGCCCGACCTAATTTTTCGCGTTGGTTCTTTTCGAATTCGGGAAGAATGAGGGAGGAAGTGTTGCCGAACGCCTGTAATTTTTGATATTATCAGTATATTGTATGGACGGTGGAGGTGAAGGGAAATGTCGAGGATTTCGATTGAAGAAGTAAAACATGTTGCAAACTTAGCACGTTTAGCTGTAACGGAAGATGAAGCAAAGATGTTCCAACAACAGCTGGATGGGATTATTTCGTTTGCTGAGCAATTAAATGAATTAGATACAGAAAATGTGGAGCCAACTTCACATGTTCTGTCTGTGAAAAATGTGATGCGTGAAGATGTCGCAAAAGAAGGTTTACCTGTTGAAGAGGTATTAAAAAATGCACCAGATGCAAAGGACGGACAATTCCGCGTACCAGCGATCATTGAATAAAGGGGGGAGAAAGGTTGTCACTTTTTGATCATAAAGTTTCAGAATTACATTCACTTTTACATAAAAAAGAAATTTCAGTATCAGACCTTGTGGACGAATCATTTAAGCGAATCACCGCGGTTGACGAAAAGGTACAAGCTTTTTTAACATTAAATGAAGAAAATGCAAGAGGATATGCAAAGCAATTAGATGAAGCGCTTGGAAACAGCGATGAGCTGGGGCTACTATTTGGTATGCCAATCGGTGTGAAAGACAATATCGTCACAAAAGGACTTCGTACCACGGCAGCAAGTAAAATTCTCGAAAACTTTGATCCTATTTATGATGCAACAGCTGTCCAAAAGCTTCAGATGGCTCAAACGGTTACGGTCGGTAAGCTGAACATGGACGAATTTGCAATGGGTTCATCAAATGAAAACTCTGGATTCAAGGCAACAAAAAACCCATGGGATCTCGAACGTGTTCCAGGAGGGTCTAGTGGTGGTTCGGCAGCAGCTGTTGCGGCAGGAGAGGTCTTATTCTCACTTGGTTCCGATACAGGTGGTTCCATTCGTCAACCTGCAGCATTCTGTGGTGTGGTTGGTTTGAAACCTACATACGGAAGAGTATCACGTTTTGGCTTAATTGCTTTTGCATCGTCATTAGACCAAATTGGTCCACTTACACGCACAGTTGAGGACAATGCTTATCTTTTACAGGCGATTTCTGGGGTTGATCCAATGGATGCAACTTCTGCTAATGTGGACGTACCAAACTATGTATCAGCACTCACAGGTGATGTTAAGGGTCTAAAAATCGCTGTGCCAAAGGAATATCTTGGTGAGGGTGTAACTGAGGAAGTTCGTCAATCTGTTCTGGATGCCTTAAAAGTTCTTGAAGGACTTGGTGCAACATGGGAAGAAGTATCCCTTCCGCATTCTAAATATGCACTTGCTACTTATTACTTACTATCATCATCAGAGGCATCTGCAAACCTTGCGCGTTTTGACGGGGTTCGTTATGGATACCGCACAGACAATGCCGAAAATCTGATTGAAATGTACAAGCAAACAAGAAGCGAAGGCTTTGGGGACGAGGTAAAACGTCGTATCATGCTTGGAACGTTTGCGCTCAGCTCAGGGTATTATGATGCTTACTATAAAAAAGCGCAGAAAGTTCGTACATTAATCAAGAAGGACTTTGAAGATGTATTTGAAAAATACGATGTAATCATTGGACCTACCACACCAACACCAGCATTTAAGATTGGTGAAAACATGGATGACCCACTTACTATGTATGCCAATGATATTCTAACCATCCCAGTGAACCTAGCGGGTGTACCTGGAATATCAGTTCCATGTGGTTTTTCAAATGGATTACCACTAGGACTCCAAATTATTGGAAAGCATTTTGATGAAAGCACCATTTATCGAGTTGCAGATGCGTTCGAAAAAGCAACCGATCATCATAAACAAAAACCACAACTGTAAGGGGGGAAAATAAAAATGAAGTTTGAAACAGTTATCGGGTTGGAGGTTCACGTCGAACTTAAAACCGAATCAAAAATATTTTCAAGCGCGCCAAACGAATTCGGGGCTGCTCCAAATACATTAACGAGTGTCGTTGAATTAGGATACCCAGGTGTTCTTCCAGTCATTAATAAAAAAGCCGTTGAGTGGGCAATGAAGGCTGCCATGGCTTTAAACTGTGAGATTAATCAGGAAACAAAATTTGACCGTAAAAACTATTTCTATCCGGATAATCCAAAGGCCTACCAAATCTCTCAATTTGATAAGCCAATTGGTGAGCATGGCTGGATTGAAATTGAAGTGAACGGTGAAAAGAAAAAGATAGGGATTACTCGTCTTCACCTAGAAGAAGATGCCGGTAAACTTACTCACTCTGGTCGAGGCTACTCATTGGTCGACTTGAACCGTCAAGGAACACCGTTGATTGAAATCGTATCAGAGCCAGACATTCGTACGCCTGAAGAAGCATATGCTTATTTGGAAAAATTAAAATCGATCATCCAATATACAGGTGTGTCTGACTGTAAAATGGAGGAAGGCTCACTCCGTTGTGATGCCAACATCTCATTGCGTCCTGTCGGTCAAAAAGAGTTTGGAACAAAGACAGAGTTAAAGAACCTGAACTCATTCGCATTTGTTAAAAATGGTCTTGAGTATGAGGAAATTCGCCAAGCAGAAGTATTATCTGCAGGTGGCGTGATTGAGCAGGAAACACGCCGATATGATGAATCGTCAAAATCAACTATTTTAATGCGTGTTAAGGAAGGTTCTGATGATTACCGTTACTTCCCTGAACCGGACTTAGTGGAACTATATATTGACGATGAATGGATGGAAAGAGTTCGTGCTGAAATTCCTGAGCTTCCAGACGCTCGTAAAAAACGTTATATCGAAGAACTTGGTCTGCCGGAATATGATGCAGCTGTACTTACTGTTACGAAAGAAACTTCAGATTTCTTTGAAGAAACAGTTGCGAACGGTGCAGATGCAAAGCAAGCATCCAACTGGATTATGGGTGAGGTTTCTGGTTACCTGAATGCAGAGCAGAAGGAACTACATGAAATTGCCTTAACTCCAGCGAGTCTTGCAGGCATGATCAAGCTAATCGAGAACGGAACAATTTCTTCCAAGATTGCGAAAACGGTCTTTAAAGAATTAATTGAAAAAGGCGGAGATGCCGAAGCAATCGTGAAGGAAAAAGGACTCGTTCAGATTTCGGATGAAGGTGCGCTAACAAAGATCATCGTTGAGGTTATCGCAAACAACCCACAATCTGTTGATGATTATAAGAGCGGAAAAGGAAAAGCAATCGGCTTCCTAGTCGGTCAAGTTATGAAACAAACAAAAGGACAAGCTAACCCACAAATGGTTAACAAAATCCTTGTTGAAGAAATGAATAAGCTGTAATTGCAAAAGGGGACCTACAAAAGAGTGGGTCTCTTTTTATTATTGATTTTAACGGTAAAAAAACGTATGATACCAAAAAGGTTAATTTTGGAAAGGGAGAGAAAAGAATGAACCCAATGCTTATAGAGTTTCCAGAAGAATTTACCACTGAAAGACTAATCATTCGAATGCCGAAACCGGGAGACGGGAAAGTTGTACATGATGCCATTAAGGTTTCGATAAATGAGCTTAAACCGTGGATGCCTTTCGCTCAAAAAGAGCAATCGGAACAAGATGTTGAATTGAATATTAGAGAATCACATTTATCCTTTTTAAAAAGAGAGGATCTAAGATTACTAGTATTTTTAAAAGAAACAGGAGAATTCGTTGCATCTTCTGGATTACATAGGATTGATTGGGCTGTCCCTAAGTTTGAAATAGGATACTGGATTGATAGTCGTTTTAGTGGAAAAGGATACATGACAGAAGCGGTTAAGGGTATTGCTGATTTTGCTTTCAATGAGTTGAATGCGAGAAGAGTTGAAATAAGGTGTGATGAAAAAAATAGGAAGAGTAGAGCAATCCCGCAAAAGTTAGGCTTTACGTTGGAAGCGATATTAAAAAATGACGATGTGTCTCCTGAAACAAATGAATTAAGAAATACATGTATCTATGCAAAAATAGTGTAGTAACTTTATATATGCGGTAGCACAAAGGCATTGCTGACTAGCAATGCCTTTCATCACTTACATATAATCTTCAACTAATTCATAGCATCTTACTTCTGTAAGATCCGCTAGTACAGCTACATATTCTAAATGTTCCTGAGTACCGCCCTTGTATTTTTGCGATGCTTGTAATGCATTATTATCTCTATATTTTATCCAATCACGTTGCTCATTTCTCAATTGATCCATCTCTTCTGCTGTAAGTTGCCCCTTTAGGACTCCATAAACTTCATTCAACAATTCATCCCAAGCTTCCCATCGATCGTTTTCCACTTTTTTTAAAGCGAAGGTTGAAGTATCTGTTGCTTCCATTGCATCGGTTTCAGTTTTAATATCATTTAATTTATTGAGATACTCATCCTTCAAGCTTGCAGTCGCATTTAAAGATAGTTTTGCTTCTTTTTCGGGTATATTGTTTGTTGTTTCTCCTTTTTCGTTTGTATCATTTTTGCTTGTATCAATGGGGTCTTTTTCAATGTTGTCAGTCTTTGAGGTAGTTTCTGTTGAAGCCGCATTAGAAGTATTGTCATTATTGTTTTGAGATGTCTGCTTATCTTGAGATGGTTTGTCTAACTCGGAACTTGATTTCTCAGATGAGTCTTGACAAGCTACCAAAAAAATCACAAAAATTACCGTCAGTATTGAGATTAAGTTTTTTCTATAATTATTCATTGTATGGCTCTCCTCCTGTGATGAAAATCTCCAGCTCATACATATTTTAACATAATATCTTATTATTCCCTTATAAATTTGTCATTTTTTGTTTGAATATGGCGGTTGGAAGAGAAGAGTGTTTAAATTAAAAAAACGACATTATATGAAACCTTCTTAGGGTGCTATTCGTAAATTAGGTATATGATTTTTATACCAAGGGGGAAATGATAATGGAAGATGGTTATCTTTTTTATGTGATCGGTGGCGTTCTTCTTCTTTATGTATTAGTAATGATTCCGATTCAGTACCGAAACATAGCGGCAACGAAGGAAGAATTCAAGAAAACGAAAAAAACACATAATGAAACGTACGAAGAGATGTCCTTTGAAGAACAGCAACTACAATTCAATCTTCAAGGAAACCCTATAAATTTACCATCAACCTTGATCGCAGCCTTAATTTATAAAATCGTTCATCGAAATAAATAATTTGTTTTGCAGACCTTCTTTCTAGAGGGTCTTTTTTATGCTTAAAAACTTTTTAACTATTTTTTTCGAAAAACTGTAGGGTATAGTAGGTGTAAGTTCGTCTATATGGGTAGACAGAAGAGAAAGGGGGAGAGTGCGATTCAAGATGAGGTTTTGATTGAGAAGGCAAAAGCAGGCGATGAGCATGCCTTTCGCTTATTCATTGAAAAATATAAGAATCTAGTATTTAAAGCCATTTATCCGGTTCTACGTCATGAAAAGGATGCCGAAGATGCGTCTCAGGAAATATTTCTTAAAATCTATTATGCACTCCCCCAATACAGTGCTCAGGGCTTTAAGGCATGGATTACACGGATTGCAGTGAACCATGCAATAGATGTGAAACGGAAAAAACAGCGGCAACAAGAAATGATTCTTGAGCCGGAAGTTCTTCATGCACTCTCTCCGTCAGAGGAAAATGTCGTGGTCCCACTTTTACGAAAGGAACAAAGAGAACTGGTTAAAAATCGGCTACAGGATATGCCAGTGAATTATCGCAAGGTGATTGAGGCCTACTACATAGAAGAAAAAAGCTATAAACAAATTGCTCAGGAACAGCAGGTGGAGCCAAAAACGGTGGAAACAAAGCTGTATCGAGCCCGAAATTGGATGAAGAAACATTGGAAGGAGGATGATTTTTAAATGAGGCATTTCAGCGATGAAGAGTGGTTGTTGTATATAAAGGATCACCTAGAAGAACCAAAGCGGGAAGAACTCGAAAATCACCTATTTTCCTGTGACCAATGTTTAGAAATCTATATGGAGTTAATAGAAGACCATGCTAAGGAGATACCTAACCTTGAAAATGATCGCTTTACAGATGAGGTGGTCACAAAGCTTCCGGTAAGAAAAGGAAAACAAAAAGAGTCGGTTTTACGAAGTCCGATTTTTCATTATGGAATTGCTGCAGTTGTTACCTTAACCTTGATGTCCACCGGGGTATTCCAGAGTATGACAGGAATTATCGGTGTAGTTGAAACATCTAATTTTTCAGAGCAAAAACAATCTGTTTCAAATCATTTAATGGAAAAAGCATTATCGCTGTTTGACATAATCGAAACAAAACATGAGGAGGGAGAAAAATGAGTTATAATCCAGTGCTTGCATTTTTTCTATCATTTATTCCAGGTGTTGGCCATTTTTATGTGAATCGAAAAATAAGAGGGTTTCTCTATGGAGCAGGAACGGTTGGCTCAATTTTAATAGGAATCTTCGGAACGTTTATGGTAGGGTATGAGGAGCCATTTTTCGTTGGACTGATATTTGCATTTTTCGTTGGAGTAATCAATGTGCTCGATATGATTATCTTCCTTTTGCGAAATAACAAGCAAAATCAACATCAGCAAGTGATCCAAACAGAAGAAGGGCAAGTCGTTTCAGTTCGAACTGATGACTCAGATCGTTTCTATACGATTATCCTTTCATTTATCCCAGGATTGGGGCATTTTCAGCTAGGCTTGATTAACCGTGGTTTAACTTTTCTAATTGGTTTTTTTGGGTTAGGAACGATGGTTGTATTTATTTCGGTATTTACGGATCAAGGGGCATTCATGGTGTTTCTTGGTATTCTCCCAGTTATTTGGGTATATAACATGTTTGATGCAGTTCAGCTTGTAAGTAAGAAACAGCGTGGAGAAGAATTGGTCGATAAGACAATTTTAGAAGATTTCGAAGAAACGAGACGGGAGCAAGGACGTAAAAGCAAAACGCTCGCAACGGTTCTTGCGATATTCCCAGGGGCTGGGCACTTGTATCTTGGTTTACAAAAACGGGGAATACAGCTGATGGCAGCCTTTCTATTCGCAATTTATATTTTAGATGTGCTTCGCCTTTCCTTATTCCTGTTTTTAATCCCAATCATTTGGTTTTATAGCTTTTTCGATGCCCTTCAGAAGGTGTCAAAGCATGGTGAAGAGGAGATTGAGGATGTTCCCGTGGTCTCCTACATTGTAAACCACCAAAAATGGGTTGGATTTGGGCTAATTGCATTAGGACTTTACTATTTGCTTGTTAATGTAGTTTTACCAACGGTTGGCCCCATGGTTGCGAAAGTATTTCATTTTGATATCCAATACTTTTACTACACGTACTTCCAGGGCACAATCATCTGCATCCTATTAATCGGTGGTGGCTTGAAGCTCATGGTAGGCAGTAAAAAACGGAAGGAGAATGCGTAATGAGAAAATGGCGCGTTGGTTCTGTGTCGATGGGATTATCTTTGATTTTACTTGGTGTTCTCCTTTTTGTATCACAAATTAAGGGAATGCCAATGATGGAGCCACTCCTTGTATGGTGGCCAATCATACTAATCGTCTTAGGAATTGAGATTGTCGTATATCTCTTTTTGTCAAAACAGGAAAATCCGATAGTAAAATATGACTTTTTAAGTATTATGTTCGTAGGGATTATTGGAACGATTGGGATTGGATTTACTCTGTTGTCATCGGTAGGTTTGGTTGATAAGGTTGAAGGTGTGATTGGGGCAGAGCATCGTTCAATGGATTTGCCAGTTGTAGAGGAAAAGTTATCAGGTGACATCAAACGAGTTGTCCTTGAAACGAATGGGGTAACTAGTAAAATTGAAGGCTCCACCAAAAATGAATTACATGTGTTTGGAGTTTACCAGGCAACGGTTCACCCAAAAGCTGATCCGATCATTTCGGAAACAAGTGATTATATATTTACGAAAGCTGTTGGTGATACAATGTACGTGACCTTGAAGGAGCCAGCTGACCAGGCAGGGCCATTTTCTACATACACGACAATGGAGCCTACGATTATTGTGCCTATTTCAATACATCTAGAGGTTCGTGGCCAAGATAACCATGTTTCACTCTATCCTGGTTCCCTTGAAAATAACTGGGTTGTAGATGGAGCGTCAAATGTATCGGTTCATGTAAGTGAAAAAAGTAACATTCTCTTATCTGCGATTTCTAAAAATGAGCTAGGTAACGGAAATATGGCATGGGATACCATCGATACAACGGAACGAGGCGAGATTGACGAAGTTTATGAGGAAAGCGCGACAGAAAAATTGTACAGAGGCACAAAAAAGCTAGGGGAAGGAACCTATAAGTTATCCATTTTTAATAGTGACCTGGTGACTGTGAACCTTGTTGAAAAAATGTAGGAATGAAGGAAATTGTGCGTTTTGGTTTTGGCCAAGCGCATTTTTAAATAAAAGAATTTGGGCAAGCTGGGTACCCTATTTATGAATATATATGAAATAAGAGACAACTGTGAAAAAATGGATTTTTTTGCTAAGGTCAAAATTGATTAAATCGATTGGATAGGCTATCATGTAACATAGATATTGATTATCTTATTTAGGATGATGAGAATGAAGAGGGCACGTATTATATATAACCCAACCTCAGGAAGAGAGTTGTTCAAACGGCATTTGCCTGAGGTATTAGAGAAATTAGAAAGAGCAGGATATGAAACCTCATGCCATGCGACAACTGGAGCGGGGGATGCAACCAATGCTGCACGAATCGCAGTTGAAAGGAAGTATGACCTTGTTATAGCTGCCGGTGGAGATGGGACGATCAATGAAGTTGTTAATGGTCTGGCCGAACAGGAATACCGCCCAACTTTAGGTATTATTCCAGTTGGTACAACTAACGACTTTGCCCGTGCAATTGGGGTGCCTCGAAATATTGAGGGTGCTTGTGATGTAATTATTGAAGGAAACTCTGTTCCGATTGATATAGGTCGGATAAATGATAAATATTTTATCAATATTGCCGGCGGAGGAAGGTTAACCGAGTTAACTTATGAGGTGCCAAGTAAGCTGAAAACGATGCTAGGACAGCTTGCGTATTATTTAAAAGGGATGGAGATGCTTCCGTCTATACGTCCAACCGAGGTTAGCATTGAGTATGATGGAAAGCTGTATGAGGGCGAGATCATGTTATTCCTCGTTTCCTTAACCAATTCTGTTGGAGGTTTTGAAAAGCTAGCACCAGATTCATCGCTCAATGATGGATTGTTTGATTTGTTAATTTTAAAAAAGGCAAACTTAGCCGATTTCATCAAGGTGGCGACACTTGCGATACGCGGAGAGCATATCAATGACCCGCATGTGATTTACACAAAAGCAAATCGCGTTAAGGTAAACCCAACAGAAAAGATGCAGATCAATCTGGATGGAGAATATGGTGGCTTACTACCTGGCGAATTTGTGAATTTGTATCAGCATATTAATGTATTGGTATCGAAAGAAAAAGCAGAGAAAATGGATAAAGAGTAAGTAGAGAAAAATCTGGCCTTTAGGTCAGGTTTTTTTGCTTTTTACCAAGCAATATTGATAATGGAAAAAGAAGGTTATAATAGAATTTATTAATTTGTAGCCCTGTATGAGAGGTTTCCATAATCATATTTATATAGATTGTAGAAAAGACAATGTTATAGAGGATCTATTCTTTGAAAAGGAGGTAGATAGAATGACACTTAATATGTTTGTAGATATTGTGAAAATGACAATAAACGAAATAAAAGTGTGTAAGCAAAAGAGTAGGAGTGCAGGCTCCAAAATTGAAAAGACTAAATACCTTACGTTAGTATATGTAAATATTCTCTTTTTACCTGTATATCTAATCCCGGTTCTTTATTCAATTGCGATTATAATTGGTTCGTTTATTTATGTCCAATTGTTTTACTAGGGCTGATAATTTGTGTTCCTTTTATTATCTTTGTTTTACTTATCAAGGCTAAAGTGTATCCTGTGATGAAAGAAAATTACTTAAATGGGGTATCTGCTAGAAGATAACGAAGCGGTTGGCACAACTACCCTCCAGTATGTTACAATCAGTTCAGCATTTTGAACGCAAAGGAAGAATACATAATGACAAAACTGAAACCACCAGTTGAAAAAAACACATATTATGATGTCACATTTGAGGATCTTACTCATGATGGGGCGGGCGTGGCGAAAATTGAGGGCTTTCCGATTTTTGTACCAAATGGCCTTCCTGACGAGAAAGCGAAAATCAAAGTCATCAAGGTGCAGAAAAACTATGGCTTTGGTCGGCTAATCGAGCTCTATGAGAAAAGCAAATTTCGAATCGATGCCCCTTGTCCGATATATAAAGAATGCGGAGGTTGTCAACTCCAGCATTTAAGTTATGAGGGTCAGTTGGTGGCAAAACACAAACAGGTCCAGCAAGTGTTGACTCGAATTGGAAAGCTCCAAAATATCAAGGTTCATCCAGTTCTTGGAATGGAAAATCCTTGGCGTTATCGGAATAAGGCACAGGTTCCTGTAGCAGATAGGGAAGGTGGACTTGTAGCAGGATTTTACCAGCAGCGAAGCCATGAAATTATTGATATGGAAGCATGCCTTATCCAACAAGAAAAGAACGATTTGGTTGTGCAAACCGTAAAAACAATCTTGGAGAAGTATGGGATTCAAGCCTATGATGAAAAAAACAACAAGGGTACACTTCGCCATATCATGGCACGCTATGGTCTTGTCTCAGGTGAAATAATGGTCGTTCTGATCACGAGAACGAAGGATCTCCCACATAAAAATAATATCATCTCGGATATTACCACCGAGTTACCCGGAGTTAAATCAATCGTGCAAAATATCAACCCCAAACAGACGAATGTGATATTTGGTCATGAAACAAATGTCCTTTGGGGCGAAGAGTATATTTACGATAATATTGGTGATATCAAATTTGCCATTTCTGCTCGGTCTTTTTATCAGGTTAATCCGGAGCAAACAAAAGTGCTTTATGATAAAGCATTGGAATATGCGGAGTTAACGGGTAAAGAAACTGTTATTGATGCTTATTGTGGGATAGGGACAATCTCGTTGTTTCTAGCTCAAAAAGCCAAAAAGGTATACGGTGTCGAAATTGTTCCAGAAGCGATTGAAGATGCGAAGCGTAACGCTGCACTAAATAATATTCATAATGCAGAATTTGCAGTTGGAGAAGCTGAGGTTGTCATCCCGAACTGGTATAAGGATGGGGTTAAAGCGGATGTGATCGTCGTTGACCCTCCACGTAAGGGCTGTGATGCTGCATTATTACAAACCATTTTAAAAATGAAACCACGGAAAGTCGTGTACGTTTCCTGTAACCCAGCAACACTTGCAAGGGACCTACGGATACTAGAAGATGGTGGATATGAAACGACTGAAGTACAACCAGTGGATATGTTCCCACACACGGTTCACTGCGAAGCAGTAGCCAAATTAGTTTTAAAATAACAAAATTGTAGGATGTGGAAAGTCTCGTCCTAGAAGAGTAACGATGAAATACTGGAGGAGTGGTAGAATTGGCCAATTTGAAATTAAAGTCTAAAATCCTTGAAATTGTAGATAACCAAATCCAAATAAATGATCCAAAGATTACAAAAGAAACGATGGAACGGTTAATGGATATGGGTTACTCCGATATAGAATCTAAAGAAATGATAGGCAGGGTACTTGTTGAAGAAATGTACGATATCTTAAAAAATCAAGTTCCGTTTAATGAAAAACGTTATTCCGATAAATTAAATATGCTTCCGTAGCATATACAACCCGATAAATTTCTAAAAATAATCTGTACTAATCAGCCATTTTTGCGAAATCCTATTTTCAAACAAACATTTCTTACGTTTAGTCAAGTGGTTATTCCATAAAGTTTTATAATATATATTTTAGTGGCTGGGGGATTAAAAGAAAACATGACAAATAGACCTATCCATTTACATTTTTTTGAATAGGGCTAGATTT
>NZ_QUQV01000025.1 GCF_003400205.1 Bacillus sp. HNG
ATATTTTTTACTATAACAATGAACGGATAAAAGCAAAATTGACTGGTATGAGCCCGGTGGAATACCGTCTTCATACCAGTCAACAAGCTGCATAAATATTTTGGTCTAACTTTTAGGGTTCAGCACACGTTGTGGTCTTTTTTCCTTTTCAATTGATCCTTTTTATGAAAAAATAGAGATGGAATTTAATGTTCAATTAAGGGTAGGTGATAGCTTGTTTCTCAATATTTTTTTCACCATTGTTTACATACTAGGGGTATATTATTTAATACAGTATAGAATGAGCATCAAAAAGGCTGTCGATCTTTCAAAAGAAGCTCTTTTTCCACAAACAGAAGAGGAATTTCGAGGGATCCTTATTCCAACCGAATATAAAGAAATGGAACCACTTTCTAAATCAACTAGATCTTATAAATTTGTCAAATGGGGAACCGTTGTTGCAATCGTGGTCCTTTTAGGATTACTAATAGTCATTCTTACAACCGATTTTTTAGGTTCCTCCTTCTTCTCAATGGCCTATCTCTTTTTTGTCATCATCAGTGCTATTCGCCACCGCGGGAATCTTTTTATATTACCAAAGGGCATTATCCTGCAAGGACGATATTTTTCTTATAGCCGAGTCAAGGAATATGAGGTTGAACGAATTGTGCGTTGGCATGATTTGTACGGCATTAATGACCGAATGAATTTTAGCTACAAGCTAACGATTAAGGTAAAAGGATTTTTTCCATTGGTCAATTTCGTTGTTGTTGAAAAAGAAGAGCATCTTGAAAAAATCATTCATTTGCTGGAAACGGGTGGTGTCCAAGGAAAAAGAATTGCAGAGTCCACACAACACTCAGCTCCAAACATGACAACAAAACCGTAACTCACCAGGCTTTTCACCTGGTGTTTTTTTATTTCCACATTTGTACCCTCTTAATCTGGGATTTTGTCCAAACACTATGTACAAATGTGCATAAAGTAATGGAAAAGACTACCGCAAACGGAAAGGAGTCGATAGTTTTGCCCACTGCTATGCACTTAAACTTACGTGTAGACCCAACCCAATACATTCCACAAATCCGAAACGTGCCTGACTATGATTATATTCATGTAGTTAGACAGCCGAAATATATGGTGGATATGTCCCTCTTAAATGATAAGGTTTACTATTTAAATGAAATTGAATCGCCTAAGAAGTTTGTAAAAAAACAAAAAATAAAGCTTATTCACGCTCATCACGGACAACTAGGAATTCTTTTGCTTCCCTTTAAGGAAAAAACAGGCTTACCCATGGTCACAAGTATTCGAGGGCGTGATGGAACCTTGGCAGACCAGCATTTTACCTATTTAGATCATATGAAATTGCTTTTTAAGCAAACGGAAATATTATTCCCTGTATGCCATTTTTTAGCCGAGAAAATGATTGAATGGGGCTGCCCTGAAGAAAAAATCAGAGTGCTATATGGAGGGGTGGACCTAAACCAATTTCAATTTCGATCACCTGACATCACCGGTACACAAAATATACTCTCGATTGGAAGATTAGTAGAAAAAAAGGGGCATCATGTTTTGCTCCAAGCCTTTGCTAAAATCCGTAAATCATTCCCAAAAGCAACTCTAACACTTATCGGTCGTGGACCGTTGGAAGATGACCTCAAACATTTGGCATCCAAATTAAATCTAGGTGATTCCTTTCGATTGCTACAACATCTACCAAAAGCACAAGTACATGAACACATGAAGAAGGCAGACCTCTTTTGCGCGGCAAGTCTAACCGCTGCTAATGGAGACGTTGAAGGAATACCTAATACAGTAAAAGAAGCAATGGCAACAGGGGTACCCGTTATCTCAACGACCCATGCGGGCATTCCAGAACTGGTGACACATAATGTAGATGGTTTCTTAGTACCAGAAAACGATATCGATGAACTTGCACTTGCACTAGAACACATGTTAACTAACCAATCACTCTGGCTCCCCTTCGTAACTGCTGCACGACAAAAAGTAGAGCAAAATTTCGAACTAACTACCCAACTTAAACAACAAGCCCGCTTCTATGATGAACTGTTAGGAGGATCAAAATGAATGATTTTACTTCAATAACTGTAACAAAACCCGAAAAATCGCTAGAAATCCACAATCCTACCTCATACCCTCTCATTGGAAAAGGTGCTCAAGGAGCTGTCTTTAAGCTCTCCGATAATACATGTGTAAAAATTTTTGTAGACCCTGATAAAGCCAAAATGGAACAAGAGGCTTTTAAATCCGCCAAAAAGAACCCATTCATGCCAAAGGTTTATGAAACAGGAGAAAATTATGTGGTGATGGAATACTTGAATGGCCCTTGCTTAAAAGACTATCTTCTTGGAAGCATGTTCATGCCCGAAGAAATCACGAAGAAACTATTACAGATGCTAGAAGGGTTTAAAGAATCGAAATTTTCAATGGTAGACGCCCCCCTACGCCATATTTTCGTCGTAAACAATGAATTGAAGGTAGTCGACCATGTGAATGCATTTAAACGAGATCATCCAGTGCCTATTAAATTGATTCGCGATTTAAAATTACTCCTCTTGAAGGATTCCTTTCTCATGCAGGTCCAAAAGCTAGCACCCGACACTTATAAAGAGTGGGACAGTTATTTTCATAAAAAAATAAGCTTTAAGAAAATGCTCATACAACCCAATCGCGGTGATGTTGTGGAGGTCGATAGCTCTTTTTCACAGTTATTGATTGGAAAAGGGCATCAGGGCGCTGTATATCGAATATCAGAAGACCGCTGCGTAAAAGTTTATGGAAAAATCACACATGCTCAACAAGAACAAGATGTTTTAATATCTTGCCAGCATTTATCCTTCATTCCAAAGGTACACGAGGCAGAAAAAAATTATGTTGTGATGGAATATTTATCTGGACCAGATCTAAATACGTATCTAAAAAAACAAACCAAGCTTCCAGAAGAGGTTACGAGAAACCTATTAGATATCCTCACGCAACAGAAAAGGGAAGGCTTCAAGCAAATTGATGCACCACTGCGCCATATTATTATTACAAAGAATGGCTTTAAAATGGTTGATCATGTGTATTCATTTACGCGTGACCAAGATCGGCCACTCGAGTTATTTCAAGATTTACATGAAAGAGGATTTCTTGAGGCGTTTTTAGAGCAGGTGAAAAGGCTAGATTCAAAAACATATCATGAATGGACCAAAACCCCCATTCCTTTAACAAAGGAATGTTAGAGAATTATGAGCATTCTAGTAACTGGTGCTGCAGGCTTTATTGGCTATCACTTATCAACACGTCTACTCGCAAAGGGATATCATGTCATCGGTGTTGACAATCTCAACAACTACTATGATGTTCGCTTAAAAAAGGAACGCCTCCTTCAGCTAAGACAACATAATAATTTCATATTCTATCATCTGGATTTGGCAGAATCTGAGAAACTTCACGAGCTGTTTATAAGAGAGAAAATCAATATTGTGATTAACCTTGCGGCCCAAGCCGGCGTTCGTTACAGCCTCAATCATCCGCAAGTATATGTCCATTCAAATCTAGTAGGCTTTCTAAATATTTTAGAAGCCTGTCGACATCATCCTGTTGAACATCTACTGTTTGCATCCTCAAGCTCGGTATACGGGGCAAACGCGAGCATTCCGTTTTCAACTAAAGACTCTGTTGACCATCCGGTTAGCTTATATGCTGCAACGAAAAAATCCAATGAACTCATGGCCCATTCCTATAGCCACCTTTTTAATATACCTATTACCGGTCTCCGTTTTTTTACTGTTTATGGACCGTGGGGACGCCCAGATATGGCCTATTATTTGTTTACACAAGATATTTTAGAAGGCAGACCTATCAAAGTCTTTAATAATGGTGACATGCGGAGGGATTTTACGTATATTGATGATATTGTGGATGGGATTATTGGTTTACTCGACCACCCACCATCTAAAAACTCTGGCTGGGAACCATTGGATCCAGATCCTAGCTCAAGCAACGCCCCCTATAAAATTTATAATATCGGCAATAACAGTCCAGTTAGCCTAATTAATTTCATTAGGACCTTGGAAAATGCAATTGGAAAACAAGCCTACATCCAGTTGTATCCGATGCAGCGTGGGGATGTCAAAGAAACTTACGCTGATATTACTGATTTGCATGAAGCGATTGGATTTCAACCAAAGGTTTCAATCGAAGAAGGACTTACTAAGTTTGTGAACTGGTTTAAAGAATATTATCGGTGGACATAGGTTTGTATTTTGCGACCCGCCTCCTGTTGGGAGGCGGGTGTTTTCGTGAGGTCACTCTTGTGTGGGACATGCTTACGCGTTTTTCCCATCCAGCTTGTACCGCAAAAACACTCTTGCGGGACATGCTTACGCGTTTTTCCCTCGAGCTTGTACCGCAAAAACACTCTTGCGGGACATGCTTACGCGTTTTTCCCATCCAGCTTGTACCGCAAAAACACTCTTGCGGGACATGCTTACGCGTTTTTCCCTCGAGCTTGTACCGCAAAAACACTCTTGCGGGACATGCTTACGCGTTCTCCCCCTCTAGCTTGTACCGCAAAACCCTTCTTGCGGGACATGCTTACGCGTTCTCCCCTCGAGCTTGTACCGCAAAAACACTCTTGCGGGACATGCTTACGCGTTTTTCCCTTCAAGCTTGTACCGCAAAACCACTCTTGCAGGACGTGCTTACGTGTTCTCCCCCTCCAGCTTGTACCGCAAAACTACTAAACGACTATATCAGGCTTGTTCAAAAAAACTCTTAACAAAATATACGAATAAACGTTCTTATTTTTGTTGATAATAGAATATACGTTCGTATATAATATAAAAAAGGAGATGATTACATGCGCGGGATTTTACATCGTGCCCTACTTCAACACACACCTATCGAAATCATCTATATGTCTCAAAATGGCATTCTTACACAGCGGAACATTCAGGTTTTAGAAATCCAGGATACCACAATTAAAGCTTTTTGCTTGCTTCGTAATAAAAAAAGAACCTTTAAAATAGATAGCATTTTATCAGCAGCCGTACCAAGGAACAAAGGAGTTGTGAAATTTGCAAATTAGAACACTACAAATGAGGATGGAACATACAGAACAAGAAATATATGAACAAGTTGTAAAATATATGAGGAAACACCACAAAGCTCCGACGATGCGTGAGCTTTCAAGACTTTGTACATCTGTAAGCTCAACAAGCACAATCAAAGCATATCTTGATCGACTCAAGGAAAAAGGGATGCTACATTATGAACCGAAAACACCACGTTCCATCACCTTACTAAAAGAACTACCCCAGGCAAAATAGGGTAGATCTTTCTCTAACATATTCTAAAGTTTTTCATCTACATCTGAGGTATCGACATCATCGCCAAACCAGTCAACCAGCTTTGCTTTAGCCCTTGCTTTGACATCTTCATCAATATGCATGGCTACTTGGAAAAGCGCAACACCTAAAGCCCCAAGATCATCTGTAAAACCAATACCTACAGCGAGGTCTGGAATGAGGTCAACCGGAAAAATAAAATAGCCCAAAGCAGCAAGAATCGTCACTCTTGCTTTTGCAGGTAGATTAGGCTTTTGTAGCACATAGTAAAGCAAAAGTGCCGTATATACCACAGAATGACCTGCTCTTAGAGCAAATTTTTTAAGTTTTTCCCAAAACTTTTCATCCGAATAATGCTTTTCCATTTCGTCCATGTGAATCCCCCATTTTATTGTTCTGCATCTTTTACTACTATTGTACTACATAGGCAAACAAATGAATCATTGGACAATCATGAAATTTCACTTTACTTAGGATATGTTGCGATTCCATTTTTACACGTGAAAATCAATCAAATACGCTTTGGCGTATTTGCGCCCAGATTTTATTAGGCCCACATGATGTGGGTCACAAAGACGTTGTCACAGGATGTGTCGTTCTTAGTCTTTGATCTTTTGCTCGAAGAGATTCCTTTGAAATCTGTGGCAGCCGCCGGAGGCTTTGAGTTAATTTAGCAGAAGTAGCTGACTTCTGCTCAATTAATTTAAAAGCATTTTTCAAGCTCATCCACCAATGAACCAACATAAGCTACAGCCTTTTTAATTGGCTCTGGTGTTGACATGTCTACTCCAGCAAGTTTCATTAACTGTAGTGGTTTTAGTGTTCCGCCCGCTTTTAATGCAGATAGCCAACGATCTACTGCAGGCTGGCCTTCCTCTTGAATCATTTGGGAGGCTGCTGTTGAAGCGGTTAGCCCAGCGGAATACGTATACGGATATAATCCCATGTAATAATGTGGCTGACGCATCCATGTTAGTGCAGCTAGATCATCCATTTCGACTTCTTCTCCCCAGAATGCAGAAAGTAACTCTGTTTTTTGTTCACAGAGAATGTTGGCCGTAATTGGGGTACCATTATGTGCTAACTCATACACACGTCGCTGCAGTTCACCTTCAAGAATATGTGTTACAAAATTGTGGTAGTAGGTGCCTAACGATTGTAAAATCACCCAGCGTTTCATGCGATCATCATTTGACTGAGACAGAATATGTCTACTTAACAGCATCTCATTCATTGTCGATGGCGCCTCGATAAAATATCGAGAAAGACGTGTGTTTGAAATTCGTTGATTGCGCCCCGCTAATACAAAGTGCCCAGCATGTCCCAGTTCATGAGCAAGGGTAAATGTATTACGCATTGAATTATTCCATGTCATTAAAATGTACGGATGGGCGCCATACGGGCTTGAGCAAAACGCACCAGATCGCTTTCCAACGTTATCAGCTAGGTCAACCCAGCGGTTATGAATTCCTTCCTCCATGATTTCAATATATTCCGGTCCCATCACCTGTAAGGCATCAAGAACTAGCTTTGAAGCCTCATCATACGTGACCTCAGGGTCGAAATCTGGATCAAGCGGTGCCTTTAAATCACTATAGTACATTTTCTCGAGCCCTAATACGCGTTGCTTTAATTTTGCAAGGCGACGCATATGCGGTGATAATTCAGTTTGAATTGTCATCAGCTGATTATGGTACATTTCCTTTGTAACCTGTTGTTCGTCAAGTAGCATCTCTGTTACAGACTCAAACCCCCGTAAACGAGCTTCAATTACCTGCTTCTTCACCTCTGTAGCATATGTAGCCGCATAAGTGTTTTTATATTTCTCCAATGTTTTAGCAAAAGCCGCGGATGCCTTACGACGCAACTCCGTATTCGCTGAGTCCTCATATTTTGGGAATGAATTAAAGGTGAGTGGATGTTCGACCCCATCATCCGTCGTAAATGCCGAAAACTGCATATCGGACGTTTTACTTCTTTGATAAATCATATATGGAGAATCCATGACCTCACCAAAAGCAGCTAATACTTCCTCAGCATCTGGTGATAGAGTATGTTCCTTTGCCTCAAGGATATCTGCTAACGTTTTCTGGAATTCCTCCAACCCTTTTTCTTCTTTTACGTATGTACGAATCGTTTCTGCGTCTAATGTAAGCAATTCTGATTTTATAAATGAAAGACTAGCTCTCACATTTGAAAGTAACGATGCTGCTCTGGCTGCGTTTGCCTGATAAACGGAGTTCGTTCCATCAACCGACATATGGAGGTCGGCATAGCTCACGACTCGCATCACTCTTTCCTGCAGAGCATCCTTTGTCACTAGACAGTCAAACAAGGTTTTTGCTGTTTCACCAACACGTCCCTTGTATTGCGTGACGGTTTGGATGTCCAATTGGACTGACGCAAGTTCCTTCTCCCATGCTTCCTCTGTTTCAAATAAATCTTCTAGGTTCCACGTTTGTTCGACTGGTACCTCTGATCGTAATAATGCCATTTTAAATTTCCCCCTTTTGATAAATGCTTCGTTAATCGAAATATATATTCAAATTATAACGTATTAATCAAAAAAGTTAAAATTTTATCAGGAAAACAAAAAAAGCTTCTACCATTATCCAGGCAGAAGCATGATTTCTAGCAAAATAGCATTATTAATTCGTTACATCTAAGAAAAACTCATATGCTTCTTTATCCGTATATCCTTCATGCACAACCTTCCCAACAGCCTGAATCATTTCTTCAGGGTAATCGGATTGGAAGATGTTTCGTCCCATATCAACTCCAGCCGCCCCACCCTGTATGGAATTGTAGGCCAAGGAGAGTGCGTCTTTTTCTGGAACCTTCTTTCCGCCCGCAACGACTAGTGGAACCGGACAAGCGGAGGCTACCTTTTCAAAATCATCACAATAATAGGTTTTGACTATTTGCACACCAAATTCTGCTAACATTCTAGTTGCTAAGAGGAAGAATTGAGTTGTACGCTCCATCTCTTTACCAACAGCAACAACACCCATGGTCGGAATCGAATACCTTGTTCCTAGATTGACTGCTTTATTTAATTGTTCAATTGTTTCTTTTTGCCCATCAGCCCCGATAAAGGTTTGGATAGCTATCGCACTTGCATTCATTCGAATGGCATCCTCAATATCAACAACCATTGATTCATGACTTAGGTCATCCTGTAATACACTTGAACCTGATGATGCCCTTAATGCAATTGATTTATTAAAGGTTGGAGGCACACTACTTCTAATTGCCCCTCTAGTTCCCATTAAGCAATCAGCATGGTTCGCTAGTTTTGGAATCAGAATATCTAATCTTTCTAAGCCAGATGTCGGTCCCATAAAATATCCATGGTCAAAAGCTAACATGACTGTCTTCTGACTTTTGGGATTGAATATTCTGGACAATCGATCCTTCATCCCCCAATCTAAATTAGCGGCTCCCTTTACATGAAAGTTACCAGTATTGACAAAAGGAGTATCCTCTAAAAACTTCTTTGCTGCTTTGTTCCCCATTGCATCTGCCATTTTTGTTCTTCCTCTCCTTACCATATTTCTATAATCTATTAAGAAAGGCGCAAGGCGCGCAGCCTTAGGCGACAAGCATAAGACGAGCGTAACCAGAAGGCGCTTCTAACCTTCCGAAGCGATTAGCCTAGACCAGAGAGCCGATTGCGCCTAGAGCTAGACATCGAAAACTACGTATTAATACTTCTTTATCTTTCGAAAAAGACTAGCGAAATTGCGTACAGATTAGATTAGAAATCGTAATCTCCTGTATTATCTTTGGTAAATACGATTCTTTCAGGTAATACAATGATTCCAGAGTCTTCTGCTTCGTACTCATAGCCTTGAACAGTATTTGGCTCTACTTTTACCTCCCCTAGTTCCGGAACTTCAACAGTGTCACCTACTTTTAGTTCATTTCCCTGAGCTAAATAGTATGCAATATATACTGCAAGGGCGCCTTGGTCTTTTACATCCCATAACCCATGGTTTTCAATCGTATCATTTTCAATATATTGTCTCATTGAATTTGGAGAAGCAAATCCAGTAATAATTACATCATCTTTATTTAGTCCTTTATTTTGAGCCGCCTGAGCCATTGCAGGAAGAGCAGTTGAATCAGGACAAATAATGATATCGATGTCAGGATATGAATCTAGAATACTCTCTCCGACTTGAAGGGATTTTTGTTCATTGCCTTCACCAAATTGCGTTGTTACAACTTCCCATTTTGGATATTTTTCTTTTATATATTTATTTGCATAATCCACCCATGAATTTTGATCTGGTACAGTCGGACTTGAATAGAACCAGGCTACCTGTTGTGCATCATCTGGATTTTCAAGTTGGCTTGCTGCCATGTCAACAAGCATTGCACCAAGTATGTCAGGTGTCCCTTGGTTTATATAGGCAGTTCGATATTTTGGGTCAACATCGGAATCCCAGGTAACGACTTTAATTCCTGCATCTAACGCCTTTTGTAGAGCTTGATTTAAGCCATCAGAGGTAACAGATGATATCGCAATTGCATCTGCACCACTATTTACCGCACTATTTATAATTTGCACCTGATTTGCAACCGTTCCCTCTGGCGCTCCATCATATTTAACCTTAAATCCAATCTTTTCGGCCATTTCTTGTGCTCCGTCATTACCTGATTCAAAAAATGCATTCCCAGTCATCTTTGGAATAAAGACTACTTCAATATCTTCTGCATTTTTTTCTCCGCTGGAACCATTATCTGCACTGTTTCCCGCGTCTTTTCCGCTACAGGCTGCTAATAACATTGTTAAAAGAGTCACTCCAGTTAATAGTTTAAAAAACGTTGATTTACGCAAGTAGATTTCCCCCTTTGTCCTTTTTAATCGTTAAGAACCTTTTAAACTTGGACTTGAAACCCGGAACACCTAAGAATGCAACCGAAGTGATTAAAAGCAATCCTGTAGCTAAGCCTATATATTGTGTTTGGACTCCTCCCATTTGCAATCCTAGCTTTAAGAAACCAACAACTATGCTTGCAAGTGCAGTGCCTATAACACCCCCTTTACCTCCAGTTATTAATGTTCCTCCTAGCACAACAGCTGTCAATATGGGCATTAAATACTCCGCACCAAAGTCTGCTCTTGAGCTGCCTAAATATGAAGTTAAAATAACTCCAGCAACACCTGCGCTTAACCCTGATAGAATATATGTACTAGTCATAATTTTTCTAGTATCAATACCAGAGTAATCTGCAGCGTTTTGATTAATTCCAGTTAAATAGATGTATCTCCCGTATCTCGTTCTGTGCAGAAGAATGTATGCAATCACAAGCATTACAACAAATAAGATAACGGAATGTGGTATGCCAAGAACTCTTCCATTTGCTAAATTGATAAATCCTTGGGTATATCCGGAAATTCCTTCATAAGTGCTTGCTCCAGATAAACCCACTAATACAATTGCAACTCCGCTATACAAGAGCATTCCGCCTAGCGTGATAACCATAGCTTGAACTTTGGCATATGCAATGAGAACGCCATTTAGTAAACCACAAAGCCCACCAACTAGTACTGCAAGAAGGGCTGCAAGCCAAATATTCATTCCAACAAATTGTGCTAGAATTCCCGTTACTACTGAGGTTAACCCAATAATAGAGCCACCAGAAATATCGATGCCACCTGTAATTACGACAAATGTCACGAAAAAGGCAATGATAGCAATCCCAACAAAATCATTAAAACTATTTAAAAGAACATGTATATTCCAAAACCTTGGGTTAATTAAACCAAAGATAATAATTTCACCTATTAACGTTACTAAAAGCACCAGATTCCACTTCGGTATTTTTTTCAGCATCCCGGGCTTCACACCTCCTTTGTCAAGGTAAGGACTCTTGCATTTAGTCTTTCCTTTTTTGCCCTCTTGTTAGCTCTACGGAAAATGAGTACATCCACTACCACGATGAAGATCAATAGTGATCCCGAGATTGTAGCATTCCAAAACGCTGGAACTTTTAAAAATACAAGAGCTGAATTGATCGAACTCATAATAATGGCACCAATTGCCGCACCAATGACAGAACCTATACCACCGCTTAAGGAGACTCCACCCAGAACAGCAGCTGCGATGACAGTCATTTCAATCCCTAATCCTGCAGTAGTTGAAATAAAACCAACCTGACTAGCAAATATGAGCCCAGCTAAACTGGCTGAGATTCCGGAAATGACAAATGAAATGACTTTATACCTTTTTACGGGTATTCCCATTAATATTGCCCCATCCTCATTATCACCAATAGCAGCGAAATACCTTCCTTTCCTGCTATTTGACAAGTATAGATGTAGGGTTATAACCGCTAAAATTACAATAATCCCTAATAAGTTCATTCCTGCTATATTGATTTGTGAAATGTGTTTAAAATTAGCAGGAAGATTTTCAATCCATTTTCCGTCTGTATAAATCACTTGTACAACTCTCACAATTTCCAGCATACCTAATGTCATAATGAATGAAGAGATTTTTAGTTTTGTAACACCTATCCCATTGATTAAGCCAATAATGGCTCCAATGCAAATGGCTATTAGGATTGCAAGGAAAATACTTCCCCCATCCCTCACAATAACACCGCCTACTGCAGCACTAAGTCCCAATGTACCGCCAATCGAGATATCAATTTCTCCAGTTAATAGAACGAGAGTCAATCCAACAGCAAGGACAATATATAGCAAACTATTTTTCACAGTGTTCAATATATTTTCCATAGCGAGAAAGTCTGAGTTTACTAGACCTACCAGTAAAAAAATAATGATTAAGAAGAGAATGGTTCTAAATTCCCTTTGTTTTGTGAGGACAATGATTTTAGACATGCCTATCACTTCCTTTGTATGTTCCAAAAGCAGCGCTCATTACATTTGCAGCGTTAATCTCATCGAATCCTAGACAGTGTTTACACGTTCCGCGGTAAATGGCATAAATACGATCACTAATTCTTTCAATTTCTTCTAAATCTGACGAAATCAACAAAATTGAATATCCCTGTTCTTTTAGTTGTGTGATAATGGAATAAATATCACTTCTTGCTGCTGCATCAATTCCCCTAGTGGGCTCATCCATTATGATAAGCTGTGGATTCGTTGATAAAATCCTTGCAATGATTACTTTTTGTTGATTTCCTCCGGATAATGATTTAATTTCCTCATGTTGGTTGCTTATTTTAATACTCAACTTGTTTACATATTCATTTGTAATTTCTTCTTCTAATTTTTCATTTAGGAAAAAACCTTGATTTTTTATTACTTGTGCTGTGACATTACTACTTACTGAACTAATTGAAAAAGTCCCATTTAAAAATCGATCCTCTGGAATATAGGCTAAGCCACTGTCAATCGTCCTACCCACATGTAAATCCGTAATATCCTTTCCATTCAAATAAACCTTCCCACTACTTATTTTATTAATTCCATATATAGCCTCAGCGATTTCCGTTCTACCTGCCCCAACGAGTCCGGCAAGGCCAACTACCTCTCCTTTGAAAATCTCGAAGCTTATATTCTTAAAACCGTCACCACATATGTTTTGGACCTTCAGAATTGGTTCTACTTTGTCTCGATTAACAAAATTCTTTTTATATCCTTCACTTCCACTACGTTTACTATCTATAGGTAACAATCCATTGATTAACATTTCTTTTGTAAAGTCTTGAATGTCCCCTTTTAATGTCACTTTACCGTCTCGTAAAATTACAGCATGTGTTGATATTTGAAAAACTTCATCAAGCCGATGTGTAATATAAAAAATTCCGACGCCCTCGGCTTTTAGCTTTTCAATTAACATAAATAAGCTTTTAGTCTCTGCGAACGTTAAGGAAGATGTAGGCTCATCTAAAATAAGAACTTTTGCATTCCTTAACAGACCTTTTATGATTTCTACTTGTTGCTGCTCAGCAATCGATAATGAAATTGCTAATCTGGTCAACTCCAAATCCCAGCCTAGTTGCTGAATTAACTTTTTTGCCTGATCTCTTACCTCTATTTTTTTCCTACTTAATCCAATTGTGAGATTTTGCTCAACTGTCATATTTGGGAATAATAGTGGTTCTTGCGGTACTAAATAGATTCCCTTTTCATGAGCAATCGATGGATTAAACTGAAGCACTTTCTCTCCATTTACCTCAATACTGCCACTATCGGCTTTATAAACTCCTGTAAGAATCTTCATCAATGTACTCTTCCCTGCACCATTTCCACCGATAATCGAGATTACTTCTGATTCATGAATTTCTAGAGAGACACCCTTAAGGACTTCATTTTGATTAAAAGTCTTATGAATATCATCGAATCTTACCAACTGTTTTTTCACATCCATAAAAAGCCCCCCCATCATCTCTTTCTATTTATGTAATCGCTTTCTATTTATAGGTTTTTAAACATTTTATTAATCCACAATCATTTTATTCATTTTCATAATTATTAAAATTTTATATCCGCTAGAACTTTTTTATTACATATATATTCCTAGTCTTGAGATTATTCGCATATTAATAAAAGGATTTTTCTGTAAATGTTTATACCTACAGAATTTTAACTTGGTTATTAGGTTTGTATCATTTTTAAACATTTGTTGGCATATGAATAATTTGTATAAACCAAAAATATAGTTAAGAAGAGTGATCACAATGAACTATGAAAATGACTTAATTGTTAAAATCGCGTGGCAATATTACATTGAAGGTTTAACGCAAAATGAGATTTCAGAGGCTCTTCATTTATCAAGAATGAAAGTTATTAAATACCTTGAAAAAGCAAAAACAAATAATGTGATTCAATTTAAAATTAACTTAGAAGAGATTGATACTCTTGGACTTCAAAATAAGATTAAGGAAAAATATCATTTAAAAGACATCATCATCGTGCCTACTTCAAATCAAAATAATGTTGAAAGTTTAACGATAGCCGCTGCCCGATATATAGAAGATCGAATTACTAGTGACATGATGATAAGTATTGGTTACGGGGAAGCTGTATCAAGAACATTAGGACATCTCCGTATCTCTACCAAATACAAGGTGACATTTGTTTCCCTTTCTGGCGGAGTCAAATTCTACATGCCTACAGCTATCGATACAAGATCTGACTATTATACAAACCCTAATTACAATCATTACATTGTTCCTTCCCCCTTAATTGTATCCTCTAAAAATATTGCAGAGCATTTACTTAAGGAACAATCAGTTAGCAAAATCTTAGATATGATTCCGTATACAAATTTAACAGTAATCGGAATTGGCGCTCTAAATGAGCGAGCCACATTAATTAAAGAAGGCTTTTTCAACACAAATGACTTTGAAATCTTAAAATCAAAGGGTGCGGTTGGCGATTTATTATGCCAGTTTTACGACATCAATGGAAATGTTTTAGATTTAGATTTTCATAAACAACTTATTAGTACTGAAATTGACGTACTTAAATCCCTAAATCATGTTGTAGCTGTTGCTGGTGGCCTTGAAAAAAAGGACGCCATTATTGGTGCGCTCAAAGGAGGATATATTGATGTACTAATTACTGATGAGGCTGTTGCACAAGGTTTGATTTAGGGAGTTTGTACCATTAAAAATTAAGGGGGAAACTAGGGATGAGGGGGAAGTTCCTAATGGCAATCGATGCTGGAACTGGCAGCGCGAGGGTAATCTTATTTGACACATCTGGTCAAGAGGTATGTGTTTCACAGGCTGAATGGACACATCATGAGGATGAGAGATATCCAGGATCCATGGATTTTGATATCCATAAAAATTTCAGGATAATCACTGGACTTATCAAGGAAACCATCGACAAAAGTAACATTGACCCAAATGATATTCTTGCTATATCTACGACAAGCATGAGAGAAGCAATTGTTTTATACGATGTAGAAGGTAAAGAACTATGGGCATGTGCAAATGTTGATTCACGTTCAAATCATGAAGTTTCTAACCTATATAGCCAAAGTGAATCACTAGAATCTGAGATTTATAAACTCTCTGGTCAGACATTTTCCTTAGGTGCCATCCCTAGGATCCTTTGGGTTAAAAATAATCTCCCTGATACCTATGAAAAAATAAAATACGTCACCATGCTTAATGACTGGATCACCTATCGCCTCACAAATATTATTTCAGTTGAGCCCTCAAACGGCTGTACCACGGGTCTTTTTGACCTGAAAAATAGGTTATGGGACACTACCATAGCTGAGAAAGTTAACTTAAGAAATGATATTTTTCCAATCGTTTATGAAAGCGGTACAGTAATTGGAACCGTAACAAAAGAAATGGCAACGCTTACAGGATTAAACCCGCAAACACTTGTTGTTGCTGGTGGTGGGGATGCACAGCTTGGTTGTATTGGCGTTGGTGTAATTAATGAAGGAGATGCTGCTGTTTTTGGAGGTAGCTTCTGGCAATACGAATATACGACCAATCATGTCAAAATCGATGACGAATGCAGGGTTCGAATCAATTGCCATGCTGTACCAGCTACTTGGCAGTACGAGGCCATTGCCTTTTTTCCAGGCTTAGTCATGAGATGGTTTAGAGATAGCTTTTGTGAACTTGAGAAGGCAATTCAAATTAAAACGGGTGAAAGTATTTATGCCCAGATGGAAAAACGAGCACAAAACATACCTCCCGGAAGCTATGGGGTGCTCTGCACTTTTTCAGATCAAATGAACTACAAGTCTTGGAAGCATGCTGCTCCTGGTTTTATTAATTTTAAACTAGATTCCGAGAAGTTTAATAAAGCAAGCTTTTATAGAGCCATCATGGAAAATGCAGCTTTTGTAACAAAGGGGAATATTGAACTGGTTAACGAAATAACAAAAACATCACCTGATTCGATTATTTTTGCAGGAGGTGCTTCGAAAAGTGAGTTGTGGTGTCAAATTGTATCTGATGTATTAAATAAACCTATCAAGGTTCCTGTTGTTAGAGAATCCACCGCACTAGGTGCCGCTATCTGTGCGGGAGTAGGTGCGAAGGTTTATACGGATTTTAATGATGCGATAGTGAAAGTCATTCATTTCGAAAAAACCTATTTACCTAATCAAGAAAATAGTGAAGTGTATGATCGCCTCTATCGAAAGTGGAAAGACATTTACAAGCACCAGCTTGAATTAGCCGATTCCGGTTTAACCGACCATATGTGGATAGCACCAGGAATCAAATGAGCCTTGGCGAATTTGCGCCCGATTTTTAGGCCCACAGGAAGTAGCGTACTTAGTCTTTGAACATATTGCTTGAAAAATTTCCTTTAAAAAATCGTGGCATCCGCCGGAGGCTTTAACTTTATTCAGCTTCTGCTGAATAAAGCTAAAAATAAACGACTTGGAGTGATAGCAATGACAGTTATTAATGAGAACGAAAGAGAATACAGATTTGGTGATAGCGGTCCAAAATATCTTCAAAGGGGTCCAAGGATGAACTTCGGTATCGTCGCTTTAAGACCCGGTCAAGACTTCCCCGCTCATTTCCATAATATAATGGAGGAAAATTTCTTTGTTCTTGAAGGGGAATTAGAAATCCATATTGATAGCGAGGTTTTCTATTGTAAAAAAGGGGACTTTATCCATGTCGAGCCGAAAAAAGTCCATTATCTTGTGAATAAAGGAGAAACGGATTTTAAAGCTGCCTTTATGCTCTCCCCCTACCAGGAAAAAGATAAAGTTGATGTTGATTACAAGCCTTCGAAATAAAATAAGGGGATGCTAAATATGATGAAACAAGTTCCATTAGGAAAAACCGATCTTTACGTGAATCCAATCGGGTTAGGGGCAAATGCAATTGGTGGTCATAATATTTACTCCAACCTGAATGATGAAGTTGGGAAGGATTTAGTTAGAACGGCATTCCATCATAATATAAATTTTATAGACACGGCATATAGTTATGGATTTGGGAGGTCAGAAGAATTAATTGGTGAAGTCGTCAGTGAGATGAAAAATCGATCGGATGTCATCATTGCAACAAAGGGCGGCCCTAAACTAATTAATCATAAACTACACTTTGATAATTCCCCTTCTTTTTTAAAGCAAGAGGTTGAAGAAAGCCTAAAGCGACTAAAAACAGATTATATTGATATTTACTATATTCATAAACCTGACAAAACAACGCCAAAAGCTGAAGCGGTCGGGGCTTTAAAAGAACTTAAAGATGAAGGCAAAATCAGAGTAATCGGTGTGTCAAACTTTTCAATAGATCAACTTCAAGAAGCCAATATAGACGGTTACGTAGATGTGTATCAGGGTGGCTATCATCTATTAGATCGAAAATTAGAAGATGACATTATTCCCTACTCAATTGAAAACCATATTTCCTTTATTCAATTTTATCCCCTAGCTGCAGGATTACTAACTGGTAAGTTTTCTAAGGACTCCACATTCACTGATCTTCGTGCAAGATTACCTTATTTTAAAGAGGAATCATACATTCAGAATCTTGAAAAGGTAGAGCAATTACGAAGTATTTCCGAATCCAAAAATGTAGAAATGGCTCATCTTGTTCTTGCTTGGTATCTAACACAAGATGGAATTGATTCTGTGATTCCAGGTGCAAAAAGACCCGAACAAATCTTAAGTAATCTTAAAGCTTTGGACATAAAATTAACGCCTAATGAAATTCAAGAAATCGATATGATTTTTAATTCCTAATAAAAAGAGCGAAAGCCACGTACTAGTCAGCTTTCGCTCTTCCTTTTTTATAACAACCCTACCATTTTTAATCCGTGTAAAATGCCGTCTTCTTCAACAGACTTCGTTACATATTTGGCAACTTCCTTAACTTCGTCAACCCCATTGCCCATGGCCACACTATTGTGGACCGTGGTGAGCATTTCAAGATCATTTAATCCGTCACCAAAGGCATATACTCGTTCTTCAGGGATTCCTAATTTCTCAACAAGCTTTTCAATTCCTTTTGCTTTTGAACCGCCACTTGGGAGGACGTCAACAGAAACCGGGTGCCAGCGCACAAAGTCAAAGTCCTTAAACCCTTCTTCGTACTGCCCTTCTTCTCCTTCTTGGACAAATAGAAGCGATTGGAACAATTTACGTCCTTCATAATACTTTGGATCATATGTAGGAAAGCTTTTAATTTTTAACGTTGCAATGCTCTCCGTAATAAATTCATGTTCCGGAACATTTGCTTTCATGTCCTCGTGATCCATATAGACAATAGGATGATTATTGGCAAGTGCTGTTTCTGTTAGCTGTAAAAGAGCTTCTTCGTTCAATGGATTTGTGAAGATTTCTTCTCCGTTTAACACGACGTATTGACCGTTGTAGCTAACGTACGTTCCGATTCCGAGCTCCTCGCGCAGGTCTTCGAACATAAATGGAGCGCGACCTGTAGCAATGGCAACTTCATGTCCAAGTTCCTTTAGTTTAAAAATGGCTTCCTTTGTTGAGGCTGGTAGCTGTTTTTTATGATTCAAGAGAGTTCCATCTATGTCAAAAAAAATAAGACTTCGTTCTTTCACTTCAAATTCCTACTTTCTGTTTTACTTTTGTCTGCATTCACATATAACACATACGATACAATATTTTCATGCTTTAAACAAATGAAACACCCTTTGTATTTGCAAATATAAAACATGCAAAAAGTACTACTCCCACGCATAAATTAGTACTACTGTTTTTATTTCACATCAAGGAGAGCGCAAATGAGAAAAACATGGCTGTTAGGGTTTGGCTTTTTTAGCATTAGTCTTGGGTGGTCTTTATATAATGGTTTTGTTCCTTTTTTTCTGGATAACTTTATTACGAGTACGGCTTTAATTGGGTTTCTAATGACCATCGATAATTATATCGCTCTCTTTTTACAGCCATATATTGGTCAGCTAAGTGACCGAACTCGGACCCGTTTTGGGCGCAGGATGCCTTATTTACTTATTGGAGTTCCACTAGCAGCCCTTTTCTATACACTGATTCCCCTTCACACAGGCTTAGTTTCCTTACTCATCTTCATGCTATGCATGAACTTGTCAATGGCGGTGTTCCGTTCCCCGACCATTGCGTTAATGCCAGATATCACTCCTGAACATAAACGAACAAATGCGAATGGAATCATCAATTTTATGGGTGGCTGTGGGGCAATTTTAGCGTTTAGTATCGGATCGTATTTATTTAGCGTTGATGAGACCCTTCCTTTTATCGCCGTTTCCATCATCTTTTTAATCACTTTATGGATCGTGTTTAAACATATCAAAGAGCACCGTGATTCCCTTTCTTATACAGAAACAACTGTCCCGAAAATCAATTACAAGGAAGAATTGAACTCTTCTACTCTTTATCTATTAGCTGCGATCTTTTTTTGGTTTATAGCGATCCAGGGAATGGAGGCTTTATTTACCTTATATGGAGTGAACGAATTAGGCCTCTCCAAAAGTGCCTCAGCGTTTTCGTTAACATTTTTTTCATTAAGCTTTGTCATTTCCGCGATTCCGAGCGGTCTACTGGGTGCAAAAATTGGTAAGAAAAACGTAATTGTAATAGGAGTTATCGGATTAATTGTTGCATTTTTGCTGTTGAATTGGGTTGTATCGGTGTTTTATTTAAGAGCGATTTTATTTTTAGGTGGCATCTTTTGGGCTTTTGTTAATATTAACGCATACCCCTTTATTGTTTCTACTGGAAGTGAAAAAAGCTTTGGAACGAGAACGGGGCTGTATTATTTGGTTTCCTCACTGGCAGCTATTACATCCCCACCGGCTCTAGGTTATTTAATTGACCTGTTTGGGTTTAGTGTGTTGTTTTTAGCTGCAGCTGGCAGCCTATTGGTTGCATTGTTTTTTATTAGCAGAGTGAAAGAGCATGAAAATCATGTTCTTAGCTCTTAGTGCATTAGCGACATGAATGGGCGTGTAAACTGGAAACAGTTTTTCAACGCCTTTTTTACTCTTTCATTGTTTTTACCATAGACTATTACAAGGATTTCTGTTACTATTATCAAATGGTTACCCTCGATAACTATTTTTCCAAAAAGGAGTGAACTCCCATCGAGACATTTCAATTATTCTTCCAACAACTAACGCAATTGTACCGTCCTTTTGAAAGTCAGCTGAATGTTGAGCTTAGTAAACATCAGCTTTATCGGGCGCAATGGTCCATTCTTTACTATATTGTAAATTTTGGTTCTCCCACTCTAGTGGAAATTTCTAATTATCTTGGCGTTGAAAAGCCAACGGTTACAAGAACCATTAATCGTTTAGAAGAACTTGGATATGTGGAGCACATTCCCGGGAAGGACAAGCGAGAAAAGAGAATGCAGCTTACTGTTCTAGGTAAAAAAGTTTATCAAGACGTCCGGAAAACGGTTGATGAATTTGAAAAAGAAATCATAAAGGGTGTTTCTGAGAAGGAACTACTTGAAGCTGTACATGTTATGAAGGCAATTCGCAACAATCTTATAAAGTAAGGGGAGTTACAACTTGGATAATCAAAAACTGTGGACGAAGGATTTTATTATCGTTTCCTCCATCAATTTTTTCTTAACATTTATTTTTTACTTATTAGTTGTCATCATTGCGGTTTATGCAGTCGATGAATATGGTGCTTCTACGAGTCAGGCGGGACTTGTCACCGGAATCTTTATCGTCGGAACACTAATCGGCCGCCTATTTATCGGACGATATATCGATCTGATTGGTCGAAAAAAGACATTATTTATTGGTTTAGTTTTATTTATCATCACGACCTTCTTATACTTCGTTCATGCCGGAATCACTTTTCTTCTTATCAATCGCTTCATTCATGGGATTACACTCGGTATCGCAAGCACCGCAACAGGTACAATCGTTGCGCAAATCATTCCACCTAAACGCAGAGGTGAAGGAATTGGTTACTTTAGTATGAGTGCGACATTAGCAACAGCAATCGGTCCATTTATTGGTTTATTTATGTCTCAGCATACGAGCTACCAGGTTATCTTCAGTTTATGTCTTGCGATTGGCGTTATAGGGCTACTCACTTCTTTCATTTTGTATGTACCACCAATTGAAAACCAAACAAATCAAAATCAAGAGAAAACAGGGTTCTCGATTGCTAATTACGTGGAACCAAAGGCACTTCCAATTGCATTTGTTACATTTGCAATTTCACTTTGTTATGCAAGTGTTCTTTCATTCATCAATTTTTATGCGATTGAAATTGATTTAGTAACAGCGGCAAGCTTTTTCTTCCTTGTCTATTCAATTGCGGTTCTTATTTCACGTCCTTTCACTGGACGCTTAATGGATATAAAGGGAGCAAACTATGTCATGTATCCGGCCTTTATTATCCTTGCAATCGGAATGTTTCTTTTAAGTATCGCTCATAATAGCGTCACACTTCTTATATCTGGTGCGCTTATTGGGCTTGGTTTTGGGAATATGCAATCATGTACTCAGGCTGTCGCGATCAAGTTAACTCCCGCACATCGCATGGGACTTGCGACATCAACTTTCTATATCTTTTTAGATGCTGGGCTTGGTTTTGGTCCATATTTATTAGGTTTTCTCGTTCCGTTAACCGGCTACAGCAAGTTGTATTCCATTTTAAGCATGGTTGCTTTGATGAGTATAGTCCTTTATTTTTTCATGCATGGAAAGAAAGAGACTTCCAGTCGAAAAAATCCAACAACTTCTATGTCCATGTAAAAAGAAGCGATGCCCCGCGGATTTATAGGGCATCGCTTCTTTTTAGTTTCGGATTCCATCCATGACAAAACGGACAAGGTTTTCTGTTTCTTGTTCGATATCCAGCGTGTCTTGAGAGGGTGAAAGAACAAAATTCGTAACGAGAAAACCACCAAATGTTGTCATAAACATTTTTAAAAGGGCATCTGTAGGTAGGTCCTTTATTTCACCACGGTTTTTAAAAAGTTCGAATGCATGTGCAGCACGTCTCATAACATTAGCAGAGAAATACGGAAGAAATTCCTTTCTTAGTTCTTCACTATATAATAATTCCTTGACGATAATTCGAAAGATTTCTTGATTTTCACTGATAAATTCCATCCTGTTTTTGATAATCCTTCTTAAAAAATCTTCAAAATGAACAGTATCTTCGGTTAATACCTCTTTAAATACTTTCTCAGCCATACCTGGTAAAGCTTCTTTTAAAAAGGGAATGATCACCGAAAGCAATAAATTATCCTTCGTACCATAATGACGGAAAATGGTTCCTTCAGCTACCCCTGCCGCTTTTGCAATTTCGCTTGTAGATGTATTTGCATATCCTTTGTCAGCAAACATTTTAATGGCTGTTTCGGCGATTTTTTGTTGTTTTTCAGTTGGTTTCTTGGATAACTTTGTTTGTTCAATGATGGCATCTAAAAGATTTTCTTTAGACAAATTCCTTTCACTTCCTTCGTTACAATGCGCGGTATCTTTTCAACGCAAATACATTTAATATGATAAATACAGTAGCGAATATGACTAATGCCAAAAGGTCCAGACTGATATCGGCGAATCCTAACCCTTGATACATAACTCCCTTTAATGCATCTGCTGCATAATAAATGGGCATGACTTTTGCAATTGCCTGAAGCCAATCTGCCATTCCCTCAAGGGGGAAAATACCAGAGAAGAATATTTGTGGGATAATGACAATCGGTATAAATTGAATCATTTGAAATTCAGAGGCAGCAAATGCCGATAATAAAATGCCTAATGATAAAGCAACTAAAGCAAGCAATAAATTAATAAGGATAACATTCCAGATTGAGCCTACTAGTACAACATCTAACACATGAATGGTAAAGAACACAATAATCACTGTTTGAATGATAGCGAATATTCCAAATCCAACTAAATAGGCGGTCACAATCTCTCCCCTTCGGATAGGTGTCGCCATCAATCTCTCGAGGGTTCCCGATGTTCTCTCCTTTAACAATCCAATGCCTGAAATGAGAAATACAAAGAAGAAGACAAAATAGCCAATCAGGATTGGACTAAGCACATCAAAAAATATCGTATCACTATTTCCGTACACATAGTTTATCTCTAAATCGACTTTTGGTAAGTTCTCAATAGCAGGTATCTGTTTTGCCAATTTTTCCTGAGCCTGTGCGGCAAATACTTGATTTACCTTCATTTGCAAGGCTTTTGCGGAAGTCGGGTCACTGTTTGTTACTGTTAGAATGACCTTGTTGTCTTCCATTGCAAGTAACCCATCAAGCTTGTAATCGAGGATGGTTTGTTTAGGATTACTTGATTGGTTGAATTTCTCAGTTTGAATATCTATCTCTTTTAAAGCTGTGACTACTTTTTCATCAACATCTACGACACCTAATGTAGGTTCTACCGAATCACCATTAAACATTACGTACATAAGGGATAAGACTAAAAGCGGCGCAACAAATAACAGTGCTAAAGTCCGCTTATCACGAAGAAGCTGCTGAAAGATTCTTTTTATGAGGGCGATGGTTCTCATTGTCTCCCCCTCCCCGCTTGTAAAAATACTTCATCAAAATTACTTGCTTGATATGTTTCTTTCAATTCTGTCGGTGTACCTCTTGTTAAAATTCGACCATCACGGACCATCGCAATATAATCACATCGTTCTGCTTCTTCCATGACATGAGTCGTAACGATGATTGTTTTGCCTTCTTCCTTTTTTAAGCGGAATAGTTCATTCCAAATCGTAAGCCTTAGCTCTGGGTCAATTCCGACAGTTGGTTCATCTAAAATGAGTACTTTCGGGTTTTGTATTAAGGCGATGGCTAGTGATAACCTGCGTTTCATCCCACCAGAATAGGCTGATACTTTTTTATTTAGGTCCTCTGTTAGATTAACGAGTTTTGCTGTATACGCAATTCGTTCTCTTGTTTCGAGTCGATTTAATTTATAAAGTGAAGCAAAAAATGCGAGATTTTCCCTCCCCGTTAGCTCTGTATATAGTGCATCGGATTGAGCCATATAGCCAATATCCTGTAGCAACTCTAAATTCGGCATTTTCTTTCCTAACACTTGAATGAATCCATCGTCAGGCGAATCCATCCCAACAATCATTTTCACCAATGTCGTTTTACCTGCTCCAGAAGGGCCAATAAATCCATAGATCGTTCCTTCCTCGATGGTAAGGTCGATTTCGTTTAACACAACTTTTTTACCAAAGCTTTTACTAACCTTTTCAATTTCCACCGTATTAGTCATCAAACTACCTCCCTTTTACCTTCATCCCCCACTAGGGAACTTTCGCATAACAAAAGTGAGTGATTACTCACATTATCTCCCTAGATTTTATGTAAGTCAATAAAAAAGTGAGTATTCACTCACAAAATATTTTTACAAGTAGGATATACGAACAAGCACTTTGTTCTTCACATTCATACGATGCATTGAAGGAGGTGACAACGATGGACTTGCTACAATTTTCAAATGAAAATTATTATATGTTGGTTCCTATGTTATGGGTCATTGGATTTTTCTTAAAACAAACGCCTACTATTCCAAATTGGGCAATCACTTGGATCTTATTAGGGGTTTCATTAGTGGGTGGTGCCTTTTTCTTTGGATTTACTGCAGAAGCTTTCTTCAATGGAGTAATTGCAGCTGGCGTTGCTGTATTTGGGCATCAAATGGTGAAACAAACCGCAGAAGCAATGGAAGGGAAAAAGTAACAACATTTCATGCATTTATTCCATTTATGAACGAATGAATATCCTTTCATTGTAATAAATATAAATCGCCTCAAACAAATAACGCTTGGTTTTCCAAGCGTTTTCTCGTGAAAGGTATTAGACCGTACACCTATATACTCTAAAGTTTAATTTATCCTTGTATTTACTTACAATTTGTTGATGCTGCTCAAGTATCTCATGATGCTTTTCATGTATTTGATTTGAAAGCATAAAATCATTTGCATACATAACGTCCTGTGGCACGAAATGATGCTTGTGTTTTTCAATTTTCACATGGTGAAAGCCTGATTTCTGAAAATGTTGACGCCATTCTGTCTCTGTTAATAAATCGGAAACACCATAGAAATCACAGATAAACTGTTTTTCTTTTTTTGTAAAAGGAAGTGGTTCAGCTGTCATTTCAATCGCTAATAGAACACCGTTTGGCTTTAGTACCCTTTTATACTCTGAAAGGCTTACAGGTATATTTGTAAATGCTGTTACTGACTCCGAGAGAATAAAATCAAACGCCTCATTTTTAAAAGGCAAATTTTCAGTCTGCCCTTTAACGACATTAATTGGTAAGCGCAAGGAGCGAAATCTTTGTGTCGCCTTATCCACCATCACTTTATTGTTATCCAAGGCGGTTACATGACACTGATATTGCCTAAAGATGTATGCTGCTGTTTGACCGGTCCCGCAGCCGACATCAAGGATTGCTGATTTTCGATTCACTTTTTCCCTTGCTAATAGCTGTTCGGTAAGCTGTAAGCCTCCAGGGTGAGCTCCCCCCACTCCATATGTGGCTAAACTATCGAGATATGTGTAGTTCATCTATATTCACCTATTCTTTATTTTTTCAAAAACATGGATAGTAAGGGACTCACCTGACCATATATCTTTTTCATATGTCCCGCTGTAGTAGAGATCTTACTAAAATCAAGCTTTCCATCGGCTGTTTGAAAATGGGACATTAGACTAGAAATATTTGATGGCTGCGAATTAGTGAATGGTCTTCGTGGTCTACCTATATTGTTTGGCCTGAAAGGAACGGGGCGTCTTGGTCTTCCATACACCATTTTTTCATCTCCCTACTTTCTATTACATTTATATGGAATTCTTAATCGATACGTTTATCATTGAAGGACAATCCTGTCTTATTATGAACGGGAAGTGCCCTCCAACGAATGTTCAGTTGCTTTTTGCTAGTAATTCATCTTATTAACCTACAACCAGAACGCCCCAACTAGGGCAATACCTGCAATCGCTCCGATAGCAAGACCAGCTCCAAAGCCACCCCATCCCCAACCATAATAGCCGTAGCCATAGCCACCAAAATTTCTTCGTGGACCAAGTGGGCGGAGATATACCCGGTCACCAGTTACACGATGGATAATTCCACGATGGACCCTTCCATCCCGCATTCTTATTTCAACAGCCCTTCCTCTGTATCTACGACACAAAGAATGATAATATCCGACAGACACGATAGTTCACCCCCAAACCTGTTAGATAATTATCATCTTATGTGAGAATTTAAGTTTCGCAGAGGTCAGGTGTCCTAAGACAAGCGCGGAAATTTGTAAAACGGTGAAGGACGTTATTTACTATTTTGGGGTATGGGTTTTAGTCGTACAGGTATATTTTGCATATTTTAAGAATACTAACATAAATAATTGTATTTTTTACAAGGAGGGGTAACGGTGCAGATTAGAAGAGCAACTTATAATGAAACACAAAGAATACTCAATCATTCTTTGGAGGTATTAAAAGAGGCTACGATGGGTCATGTTAAACAAAGGAGAAAAAAAGCATTAGAATTAATTACACCATTTCTATCCAATGGGGGATATTACTTGATTTGTCTTGAAAATAATAGAGTTCTAGGCTGGATTGGAGTCGGTAGTTCCGTTGATGTTAATACGGATGAAATGGTTGGAATCATACCTGAAATATACGTCCTGCCCGAATATCGGAATAAAGGAATAGCTAAAGCACTTTGTAATGAAGCGTTTACCTATTTAAAGAGTGAAGGATTGAATAAGGTTCAACTAAATGTATTTTCCGGAAACTACGCGAAAAGGATATATGAAGATCTTGGTTTTAAAGAAGTTTCTACAGTCATGGAACGAAAAATTTAAGAATCATTTTTTCTTCAAATCCAAAAGAAAGCGTAAATCCTCAACTGGATTTACGCTTTCTTTTGTTCATTCTTGTCTATTGATTTCGGTACCAGACAAACCAACCTTTATCTTTGCTTTTTGATACAAAGATTTGACCATCTGATGCAACGCCACTTTTTCCTTCCCATCTAGGAAAATGTAAGGTCACTAACCATGACTTATCCGCAACTTCTTGTCCACAATACTTGGAGGACATTTGATATTCTTTTGCTACCTTTTCATCTAATGGCTGTGCTGTAACGACTTCCCAGTCAGCATAATGATTTAAGTAATCACCATCTCCAAACGTACGAGGGATAATGGTTTCTAATGCCTTTAAGAGCTCATCTTTATAAATCATCGTGGTATTTTCTAACTGGCTTACATTGGGACATTCAACATTCGATGCGGCACCGACAGGGTATGGGAAAAAGATGACAAGAGTAAGCAGGGATATTACTATTTTTTTCATATTATTCACCTCAGGTAGTAATATCCCAATTATTTCATTGCTTATTCATATTTTTTCCAACTTTTTTATTTCGCTTCGTTCTCGGTTTCCCACTTTGCTACTTCTTCTCTAACGCGTGGTGCCACTTCTTTTCCTAATAGTTCGATGGAGCGCATCACATCTTCATGTGGCATTGTTCCAACAGGGCAATGTAGCATAAAGCGAGTAACCCCTACATTTTTACGCAAGTGGATAATTTTATTGGCAACATACTCAGGGTCACCCACATATAATGCACCCTCAAAACTTCGGGCAAACTCAAAGCTTTCACGTGTATATGGTCCCCAACCACGCTCTTGACCTAATTTGCTCATCGCTTGTGCGGTCGATGGGAAGAATTTTTCTGCTGCTCCTTCCATCGTTTCTCCAACAAACCCATGAGAATGTGAGGCAACGGCTAATTTTGAAAAGTCATGACCCGCATGAGCAACGGCTCTCTTATATAATTCCACAAGTGGTGCAAATTGAACTGGTCTACCACCAATGATTGCTAACACTAGTGGCAACCCTAATAATCCTGCACGAACGACTGACTCCTGGTTTCCGCCACTTCCAATCCAAATTGGTAACGGATCTTGAACAGGTCGTGGATAAATTCCACGGTTATTGATGGATGGGCGATGTTTCCCTTGCCAGGTTACTTTCTCTGACTTTTGAATCTGTAATAACAGATCTAATTTTTCTTCAAAAAGCTCATCATAATCCTTTAAGTCATACCCAAACAGTGGGAAGGATTCGATGAAGGATCCTCTTCCAGCCATGATTTCAGCACGACCATTTGAAATGGCATCAAGTGTTGAAAAATCCTGGAACACGCGAACCGGATCGGCAGAGGACAGCACAGTAACCGCACTTGTTAAACGGATATTCTTTGTTTGTGACGCAGCCGCTGCAAGCACCATGGCTGGAGCTGAAGCCGCGTAATCCTCCCGATGATGTTCACCCACTCCGAATATATCCAAACCTACTTGGTCAGCTAGGACAATTTCCTCTACAACTTCGCGAATTCTTTGTGCGTGACTGATGACCTCACCAGTTTGCGGATCCGGTGTTGTCTCAACAAAAGTACTAATTCCTATTTCCAATGTCTGTACCCCCTATTTTATGTATTGCTTATTTGTAACTGTTTATTAACTACCTCCATTATTTAATAATGTTGTTTTCGATGCAAATTTTAGGATTATTCGAATGAGATTTTTAACGACTGTAATTATGCTATCATGCTTAATAATCAGGACTTTTCGGGTGAGAAAAGCTACAAAAAAATTAATGGAACGAATGACATTGTTACAAGGTCTAATAAGTAGATAGTTGTTTAGTTCCGGACTAGCAATAATGTCTAAACAGATAAAATCATAGTAATATAAACCTAATGAAGGGGGGAGTCCTGTCCACATGTCTATTTTTAAATCATTTTATAAGAGTTCAAATTCAAGCAAATATTCCTTTGAAGCCCTCATCAATGAGGAGCAGGAAAAACTTTATAAAGTTGCCTACTCATATGTTAAAAATGAGCAGGACGCATTAGACATTGTACAAGATGCAATCATAAAGGGCTTCAAATCCTTTGATAGATTGAAAGAAATTGAATATTTTTCTACATGGATTACTCGGATTTTAATAAATACTGCGATAGATCATATCAGAAAATCTAAAAAGGTTATTACCCTCGAAACTGACTTGTTCGACCCCGGGTTTAACGAAGAAAATAATTCAATTATGACAATGGATATCGAACTCATTTTTGAAAAGCTAAGACCACAGCAAAAAACATTAATTCTTCTGCGGTTTTATTATGGATATTCTATTAACGAAATCTCTGAAATTCTTGGTAAACCCGAAGGTACAATTAAATCTCAATTACATCGGACACTTCAATTTATAAAAGAAAAACTTGAAAATGGAGGAGATTCCTATGGAAAAGCTTCATCGAGATATTAAAATCATGGTAGATCATGTTTCCGTACCTACTGAAAAGCTTAATGAAACTGTCCAAACTGCTCTATTGTCTGGAAAAAAGAAGCGTAAACTCCATATATTCCAGTGGCCTAATCTGATGGCTAGTGTTGCTTCCCTATTTATTTTAGTAATTGGAGGCGTATTGTTTACTTCATTTTATCTCGGTCCTTCGGAAAAAGAAGTCCATTTTAGTGGTAATGAAGGTATCTCTTATACTGAGAGTATTTTTTATCATGTTAGTGATGCCGGGCTTAAAAGAATGGCAATGGAAGGAATGACAAAGAACCTTTCTCTAGAGTCGGAGGATCAAGGACTAAAAGTAATTCTTGAGGAAGGGTATCTTGACAGCCAGCGAATGGCCATTTCTTATCGGTTAGATCGAACTGGTACAATGGGAGTTATTGAAGAAACTTCCATTTCTTTAGACCTCTATGTTAATGGAAAAAGCATGGGAAATCATGGTTTTAGTGGAATGAAAACAAACCAATTAGTTGAAACAGGTGATGTTTTTCAATTTGAAACTTCGGAAGAATTCCCAGAACATCCAGAGATAGAAATTCGTATAAAATCAATAAATAATATAGAAGGAGATTGGTCCTTTACCTTTGATATTGAAAAGAAAGAAGAATTTATTAAAAAATCTTCTCTAGCATCAAAAGAAGATAATAAAGGAAATTATTTTTCAGTAGGTCAAGCTAGGATGACTCCTTCTGTATTAGTATTAAACACGGGAACAAAGCTTAAATTAGAAAAGAAATACTCAGATTTAAGTCACTATGAAATTTCAATTACTGCACTTGGAGCAGACGGAACAGTGTATCTAGACCATTATAGTCGGAGGGGCGGGAACGATTCATATAATTTAGACGCTCCTGAACTAATGATAAATGAAAAGGTTGAGATCCCAAGAAAAAGTAACTCTTATTTATATAAATTAGTTCCTTACATTGCAACTTATAAGGGAGAAAAAGTAGATGACAACGGATATATATGGAATGAGATTTCCGTCCCATATAATCAAGGTGTAATTTTAGAAACTGATTCTAAGATTAAAGTGTTTGAGATTAAAGAGGAGCCTAATGAGACTATCGTTTATTATGAAATGGACACCTTATTACCAATTTTCCCTATTATAATTGATCGCAATAACAATTTAGAATATCAAGCAATTTCTTATAAACAAAAAGATAGTCTTCTTGAAGTAACATATCCAAAAGTAAAGGATCCAGTTTCCTCTCGGTTCTTAATGTATGACGCTAGTTACGAAGTATTCTCAGATTTAGAAGTTGAAATAGACTTAAAATAATATCATTTAAGGCTAGCCTACACACAGGTTGGCCTTTATTTGATTCATAATGCACATATATGTTAGTCATAAATTAGTAAAATTGAATTTTATGGAATAAATGTAAAACTTTTTACTGGTTTTTACGTATAATATATATATAGCCCCTAGTTATCAATTCTTTTAGGAGGGATGAAAAATGCAATTAGTTCCTGAAAAACTGCGCGAACCACTCTCACATTTTAAATTCAGCATATTTGAAACAGAATCTCTCAGCACATTTTTCTCAACCTTCAAGCTCAAAAGCTATTTCTTGCTTCTACTCTCACCTATTGGTTTAGGAGCATCTGCCTATCTTGCTCAAATGTCGTTTGGAGTTGAATCACTCGGCACTTCGTTCGGGTTGTTTTTATTAAGTCTATTAGTCTTATTACCTTGGACACTAGTACCCATCACTTTTCTGTTTACAACCATCCAACCTAAAACATGGCAGCGCTGGCTAGCATGGGTATACATAGCCCTGCTCATTGCTTCTTATATTTATTGGTTGGTTTTCTTTTAATATTTGCACCTCAATTCAAGGTGCTTATAAAATTGCCCGGTTGTCACCGAACGATTTCCTATTATTATTTTATAATCACTTATTAAAAATAGAGCTCCTGTTACTTTATGTATAAATCTTTACAGTCTAGTCAGAAAATTCTTTATTTAACTCAAATGTTAATGGTATTCTACAGATGAAGATATTTTCAAGAGGAGGATTTTTTTGATAAACACTACAAATGATAGAACTATTATTAATGAGGTTACAATTAATGCCCCCTTACATTTACTTTGGTATGCATGGACAATATCAGAACGTGTTTCAGAATGGTTTGCTCCTGAAACAGTCGTAGAACCCATAGAAGGTGGGGCTTATGAACTTTATTTTATTCCTGGAAATAAAAACGGAATGAATACCAAAGGTTGCAAGATTGTTAAACTTGTTGAAGAAAAAGAACTACGATTCACTTGGAAAGGTCCAGATCAGTTTGAATCAATAATGAATAGTGAAAATGAATTAACAACTGTAAGTGTTCGTTTTGAACCAGTTGACACTATGTCTACAAAAGTTATTGTTGAACATACTGGATTTAAAGAAGATGAAAATTGGAAAGAAGCATTTAATTGGCACCAAATGGCTTGGTCCGGTGTTCTAAGTAGCTTAAAGTCTGCTCTTGAAAAAGGTGAAGGCAGTTTATGCTGCCAACCTATAAAATAAACTGCACAAAACCATCTATTGTTTAGAATTTAATAGATGGTTTTAATATTTCGGCTCCTATTTTGGAAAAGTCCAAACTTATTTAACTTGATTACATAAACTCAAACAACTTCTAATGTAGTAGCATATTTAGAAAATTGATTTGCTTCGAACCAAAAAGGACCGTCAAAAATGGCGGCCCTTATTGAGCTATCTTTTTAGAATTTGTTTTAATGACTTTTCTACAAAACTGTATGCAGCCTCTTCAGTTACATTTTTTTCAGGGAAAGTGTATACATAAACAGCATTATTTAGTTTAAAGCTGAAGTAATATGCTTTGTCGTTAAGTGGTGAACCCGTATCAACTACTCTGTACTTAACAGTATGACCAGCTATTATTCTTTCTTCACCATACAAAGCTGAATATATCAGGTCTTTTCGACTAGTTTTTTCGGACATAATGGCAATGGTAGCTTTGTATTTTTCTGCTTTTAGAAAATCACCATATACAATCTCATAAGGTGCTAATTTAAGTCGTCCTTGTTCTTTTAATCGTTCAAATTCTGCTGCATCAGCTTGATCAGCTTCTAAGGTACTATAGCCAATAATAGCTGCCCCGTGCTTTCGTCCTATTACTTCTCCCTCTTCTGTGCTAGTTGTTTCCATAATAAACATTGCCGTTCTTAATGGAAGATTCTCATGATATGGAATGTACACTGGTGCTTGTAATACATCTGAAACTTTGTTTTCAATCTCGGTATACGGTGATTGAACTTCTGCATTTTCGTGGCCTAGATTTCCTTCCTCTGAAAATATGACTTGGTTTACTAGGAAGTATCCTCCAATAAATAATAATATTCCTGTTAAAATAGCATTGAATATTGGACGTATACCCCATATTTTATTCCGACGATCTGATTTTTCTACAGATTCTATCATCTTCAGGTGGATTTCACTCTTTTCTTGAGCTGTTAATGTAATATTTTGTAAACTTTTTAAACTATCATCGTATACTGTTTCTTTTTTAGATTGTTTCATGCACATAGCCCTCCTTAATCATTTGTTTTCTTAAGGCCTCTAATGCTCTGAACAATGTAGTTTTCACTTTCGATTCGGTCCAATTTAATATTTCACCTGTTTCTCGGATGCTAAGTTCTTCTATTTTCCTTAATATGATAACCTCACGATAAGGCCTTTTTAACTTTTGAAGTGAACGATAAAGCTGTTCCTCACTTTCCCCTAACTGGGCTACTTTTTCTGGAAGATAGTCATTTGTTGCGATAGAAGTGTAAGTATTGACCATAAACCGTAATGGCTTCCTTTTTCTTATTTCGTCAATGGTCGTGTTATGTGCAATTCGATACAACCAGTTTTTCTCACTTGCTTCCCCTCTAAAATTTTTCATATTCCTATAGGCTTTAATAAAGGTATCGTGTGTTATATCTTTTGCTAATTCTTCTTCAGCAGTCATCATTAGTACATATCGATATATCTCAACACTATATTTGAAATACCATTCATTTAGTTTTTCTAATGAGCTATCTTCTCCCACTCACTTCACCTCCTGCTAAAATCGATTTATTATTAAAAATTGTTTGCCTTAAAGACGTAACAAGATATAAAAAGTTACACTTTATTTACAAATATAAACAAATACAAAAAAATCATTGTTATTTCTGTTCAGAAATACACTGCTTTTCTATTGTTTACATTCGCTCATCCTTTTTAATTGGCCAGATACCTTTCCAATGTCAAAAAAAATAGTGCCTACCCCATCGGGTAAGCACTATTTATTAATTTTATAATTTTACAGTCCATCCGAATACGTCTTCTTCTGTACCATTTTGAATGCTGGTAATGGTGTCATATAATTTTTTCGATAACGCACCTGTTTCTCCGTTGTTAATGATCAGCTTTTCATTATTATAGAAAAGTTCTCCAACCGGTGAAATAACAGCAGCTGTTCCAGTTCCAAAGACTTCCTCCAGAATACCTTCATTATAGGCTTCTTGGATTTCATGAATCGAAATTCTTCGTTCTGTTACAGGGATGTTCCAGTATTTTAAGAGTTCAATAATAGACTTACGAGTGATTCCATCAAGAATACTACCGTTTAATGCAGGCGTAATTACTTCTCCTTTAATCTTAAAGAAGATATTCATGCTACCTACTTCTTCAATATATTGTCTCTCTCTACCGTCAAGCCATAATACTTGGGAATATCCATTTTCACCTGCAATTTCTGATGCTAGTAAACTTGCAGCATAGTTACCAGCTGTTTTTGCATCACCTGTACCGCCTGCTACGGCACGAACAAATTTATTCTCTACTGCAATTTTTACAGGATTGATACCTTCTTTATAATAAGAGCCTACTGGGGATAAGATAATCATTAATTTATAGTTTTTAGCCGGATCAACGCCAAGATGTGCTTCCGTAGCAATCATAAATGGACGGATATATAAGGAAGTACCAGGAAGATTTGGAACCCAATCTCGATCGATTTCAATTAGCTTCTTCAATGCATGAAGGGCAAATTCTTCGTCAAACTGTGGCATAACTAAGCGCTGGTTAGACTTATTGAATCTCTTCATGTTTTGATCCGGTCTGAATAATAAAATTTCCTCGTCCTTTGTACGATAGGCTTTTAATCCTTCAAATACGGATTGACCATAATGAAAAACTGTCGCTGCAGGATCTAATGGAATGGATTGATAAGGGACAATACGAGCATCATGCCATCCTCTTCCTTCTGTGTAATCCCACATAAACATATGGTCAGTGAAGCTTGTTCCAAACACCAGTTGGTCAAATGGAGGAATCTCTTTCTTCTGAGTTGTAAGGGTGATGTCAAGTTTAAAATCTGTCGTCATGTTAATCCCAGCTTTCGTTTAATATAAATCGTTAGTAATAATCGAAATCTTATATTATTCTGATAATAATATCAACTATTTTATCACAATCTTATGAAAAATGGACTATGCAACTTATACAATATTTTAAATTCTTTTAAAGAATTTTTTGGAAACAGCAAATTGGCGACCGTTAAAACGGACGCCTTTTGTTATTTTCATTTAGCTGTATAATACCCTTTTACCATTTCGCCCATTACCCAATTTGTTCGTGCACCCGATTCACCAGTGCTTGGGCATACTCCACTTTTACCTGTCAATTCAGCCACAATGGTTTCCACAAGTGGTTGGTGAACATGCTGAGGGCGCTCAAAACTCCACTCTTCTGTTCCGTTCAGGGTTGTTAATACGATTGGCTCATTACCGAAAGTAGAGAATGTAATCTTTCCTTTGCTACCGACGATTTCATTGATATCCTCATCTTGAAATGCGGTAAAACACCAATTGCCAACACCATGGATTCCTGATTCAAATAAATAGGTACCCGTAACAATATCTTCCGCTTTGTAACGACCGCCATGATTTGAGGCAAAGCCGTGTACTTCCTTAATTGGTCCAAGAAGGAAATCTAATATATCTAGGGTATGGCTTGCTAAATCAAAGAATAATCCCCCACCCGATATTTCAGGTTGTACTCGCCATGGCAGAGCATTTGGATCTTCGGTTGCTTTCCGGTATTGTGTGGTTGATACAAATCGCACTTCCCCTACTGCCCCATTCTCCAGCAACTCTTTTATTTTCAAAAATCTTTGTTGTCCTCTACGATAATAGGCGACATATAATGGAACATTTTCCTTTTTACAGGCTTCAATCATTTCTAGACATTCCTCATAATTTCGTGCCATTGGCTTTTCAACATAAACGGGTTTGCCAGCCTGTGCTGCCTTCAGTGTATATTCTTTATGAGATCCAGGTGGTGTCGCGATATAGATGGCATCCACCTCTGGGTCTTGAATAAGCTCGTCTGCATTGTCATACCATTTATGTACATGATGTCTCTCAGCATAATCCTTCGCCAGTTCACCTGTTCTTCGCATTACCGCAACCAACTCGGAATTTGCGATTTTTTGAAATGCAGGACCACTTTTCACTTCTGTCACGTTCCCACAACCAATAATTCCCCAACGAACTTTTTTATAAGCCATAACCGAAACTCCCCTATCAAAAAACGTTTATATAAAATTATACCTCAAAAAGGCCAGCTAGCACAAACGGCCATTCAACAAGAAAACTTGCCGAATGACCTGAACCTTCTTTACTTAACGTTAAAACGCTGAGTAATTTCTGATAGGGATTTTGACAGATTATGTAGTCTTTTCCCTACCCCGTTTGTATTTTCCATTTGTTCAATTTGGCTTTCACTAAAGGCCAACATTTCTTCAGCGCTCGCTAATGTTTCCTGTGACACAGATGAGAATTGTGTAACAGATTGCTGGAGTTCTGGTACAATGCTCTCAAGTCCAGTTAATTCTTCCTGCATAACTTCAATGTTTCCACTGACCTCATAAATCCCTTGCATTAACTCATTAATGGAGATTTTCGAATCATTTGCCAATTGGAGATTGGAATTAATTTGGATCAGCATTTGGTCAAATTCCTTTGAAGCGAGTAATGTAATAGACTCCATTTTTGTGATCGCATTTGTAATTTCATCTGTCGCTTTCGTTGATTGCTCGGCAAGCTTTTGAACCTCTTGGGCTACGACTGCAAATCCTTTTCCGGCTTCACCCGCACGTGCTGCTTCAATGGTTGCATTTAAAGCTAACAGTTTTGTTTGTTTCGCGATTTCCGTTACCAACTCCACAAGGGAGGTAATCTCGAGTGAATATTCCTTCACTTCCCTAATTGTTTTTGTGAGACGGTTGAAATCACTTTCAAATGATTGAATGGTTGTAATCAACTGTCCCATATTTTGTTCACCACGGCCTGCTGAGAGATTCATATTCTTTGAGCTACCGATGACAGTTTCCATGTTTTTCATAATATCTACTATCCGATTTGACATCGTCTTAAATCCTAATGCACTCTCCTCTGAACTGCTTGCTGTTTGCTCTGCACCTAGTCTTACTGTATCAATCGCCGAGATTAATTGATGACTTGATTCAAGTGCATCTTTAGATGAAACATTTAATTCATCGCCTGTTGTTTCTAATTCTTTAGTTGATGTCTTCAATTCATTTAACATGCTTCTCATTTGATCAATCATTGCATTATAGCTCTTATGCAATGAAGTAATTTCCGGAATCGTTGTACGTATATCAACTGAATGCTTAAGATTTCCTTCCCTTACTTCTTTCATCGTATTACGTAATGCACCTAATGGTTTTACAATTGTTCGAACTAATAGGATAATCACGACCGTCATCACAATGATACTAACAGCCATCACAAGCAAGGTAAAATACGCCATTTGGTCGATTGGACCTGTATAGGATTTCGTTGGGATAAGGATTCCATAAACTCCGTCTATCTCTTTAATCATATGAAACGAAATTGTGTAATCCTCACCATTAATCCTCTCATGAATGACACCATTTTTGCGATTAACGAGTTCTTTGATTGTTTTTTCTGAAATAGTTGGGATTGCATCTTTACTCACCTTGAAAGGGACTACTTCTGATTTTCGAATATAGAAAAACTCTGCCTGTATCCCATCTGATTCAAGCTTCTTCTGCTGTACTCGAACATTCCCATTTATCTGCTGCATAAAATAATCGTAATCGTCTTTACCGACATAAACAAACTTTAAACCTTCTGCAATATAGCCCATTAGCTCTGCTTCCCGTACTAATCGATTTTCAATCGTTTCAATTGTCATATCTTTTGCCTTTATGTAAGAGACTGTTCCTACCGTCACAACAGAAATCACGAGTAACGAAACAAACAGGATAAATAATCGGGCACTCAAATTCACTCTTTGTAAAAATCCCTGTAAGAACCCTTTTCTGCCATTATTCTCTTTATCTAGCATTTTCACTTTACGCAACTTTTTTCCCAAGTATAGAACCCCCAAACTCCATGTCTTTTTACCTATATAGTAAAAATTATAAACAAGCATTGTAAATTCCCTGTAAAGATTATGTAAAGGGATTATGTATCAACCTAATTTTCCTTATTTCCACGATCTTTCTTAGTTCACTTTTATCTGAATTATTTGATATTATTATTTTATAATTAAGGAGGGGAAATACCATGGTTTTGGATTTGGTGAATGTGACACTTCGGCGTGACAATGTGCATATTCTACAAAATATTAATTGGCAAATTGAACAAGGCGAGCATTGGGTACTTTACGGTTTGAATGGTTCTGGAAAAACTGCGTTATTGGATTTAATCAACGCTTATAATTTCCCTACAAGCGGCAACGTCACCGTTCTGGGGTTTACATTTGGAAAGATGTATCTTGGTGAGGAACTTCGTAAGAATATTGGCTTTGTTTCCTCCTCTTTACAGCAAAAATTCTACCCGACTGATAACGCGTTCGAGGTTGTCTTAAGTGGAGCCTTCGCATCCATCGGCTTGTATGAAACACCTACAGACGAAATGCGGGAAAGAGCAATTGGACTACTTGAGGAGCTTGGGTGTATTGGGTATGCTAATCGGGAATATGCAACTCTATCACAGGGTGAAAAACAACGAGTATTGATTGCGCGCGCATTAATGGCAGATCCGTCGATTCTCATTTTGGACGAACCTACAAATGGGTTGGATTTTATCGCAAGAGAACTATTATTAGATTCCATTGAAAGACTTGCTACTAAAGAAGATTCGCCAACCATTATTTATGTCACCCATCATGTGGAAGAAATTCTTCCCGTGTTTAATAAAACATTGCTTCTAAAAAATGGAGAAGTATTTGCTTCTGGACAAACAAATCAAATCATTTCAAGTGAAATTCTTTCAAACTTCTTTAATCTTCCGGTTCATGTCCATTGGGAAAATGACCGTCCTTATTTAGTAAAAAACAAATAAAAAACAGCCAGCCCGTGATTATAAATGGGCTGGCAGCATCCTATTCTTCAGCAATTAACCTTAAATCTTCTGATAGTGGTGAAAACCTCGCATTGAAGAATCGTAGTGTAGGAGGCTCATAATCCATTCGTAACCCACTAATCTGATTTCTCTTTTCATAGAGGGCCATTACCGAATCAGCTACGACATCCATGTGATTATTCGTATATACTCTTCTAGGGATGGTTAATCGAACGAGCTCTAGCTTCGGTTTGTTATGTTCGCCAGTTTCTTTGTTTCTTCCCGCAGAGACAATTCCTCTTTCCATTGCCCTTACACCTGAATCTAAATACAACGCTGCTGCCAATGCTTGAGCAGGAAACTCCTCCTGGTCTAAATGGGATAAAAATTGTCTTGCATCTAAGTACACCGCATGACCCCCAATTGGCTGAACAACTGGAATTCCTGCGTCAATCAACTGCTGTCCAAGATAACGAACTTGCTGAATACGGTGATGGATATAATGATCATCAATAGATTCATAGATTCCTTGTGCCATTGCTTCCATATCACGGCCAGCCATTCCTCCATAGGACGGCATCCCTTCATATACAACTACCAATTCACGTGATCTTGCGTAAAGCTCCTCGTCATTCATCGCGAGGAATCCTCCGATATTAACCAAACAATCTTTTTTCCCGCTCATTGTACATCCATCTGAATAGGAAAGCATCTCTTTTAAAATATCCTTAATGCGATGGTTTTCATAACCCGCTTCTCGTTCCTTAATAATATAAGCATTCTCTACACAGCGTGTGGCATCGAACATCACGTCAATTCCATAACTCTTACATAAGTTATAGACCTCTCTCATGTTTTTCATACTGACTGGCTGTCCTCCTGCCATATTGACGGTTACAGCCACACAAACATACGGGATAAGCTCTGCCCCAACCTCCTGAATAAGAGCCTGTAATTTAGATAAATCGATGTTCCCTTTAAACGGATGCTCGGTCGTTGAATCATGCGCTTCTTCAATAATGATATCAACAAATCTCGCTCCATTTAACTCCTGATGGGCACGTGTTGTTGTAAAATACATATTCCCAGGAACCACATCACCCGGCTTTATTTTTAATTGGGATAAAATGTTTTCCGCTCCCCGTCCTTGGTGTGTTGGCAAAACATACTTATATCCATAAATCTCCCTGACAGCCTGTTCAAGCCTTTTCCAGCTTTTACTTCCCGCATAGGCTTCATCTCCAACCATTAATGAACCCCATTGACGGTCACTCATTGCACTCGTCCCACTATCTGTTAGGAGATCAATATAGACATCTTGCGATTCAATCAAAAAAGTATTGTAGCCAGCTCGATCCAATGCTTCTTTTCTTTCCTCATACGTTAGCATTGCTAATGGTTCCACTGCCTTAATTTTATATGGCTCTGCCGTTCTTCTTATCATTCGAACCCCTCCGTTTATTTAGAAAATTCAATCTATGTATAATGTAAAATATCTTCGGCTTCCTTCTCAAGAATCTCCGGTGCACGATAGACGCTTTAAACCATTGAAAAAACGCCCTCCCGTTGTGTTGGAAAGGCGTCTTTTATCTATTATTGAAATATGGTTTCAAAACAATCTGTTTCATTTTGCTATATTCATTTCAAACAAATGTTTGTTTGGCAGTCTAAGCCAATAGCAGCAAGTACTTAAAAATTCAATCAAACGTTTCTTACGTTTAGTCAAGTGGTTATTCCATAAAGTTTTATAATATATATTTTAGTGGCTGGGGGATTAAAAGAAAACATGACAAATAGACCTATCCATTTACATTTTTTTGAAT
>NZ_QUQV01000026.1 GCF_003400205.1 Bacillus sp. HNG
ATGGATTTCGGCATTTTAAATTTTAGCTGTTATATATCGAAAAATGGCATTTTTACTATTCTACTCTATTTTTTCTCGAGCGCTAGCTTGCGTATAACTGCTTCATGCTGTGGATATTCCTTGAGTAGTTCCTCTTGTGTAAATAATTCAAAATCCTCAAATTCAAATCCAGGTGAAACCATACAGCCTACAAGTGAGAATGTATTTTCTTCTTTAACGGAGGATCCGAATATCGAATTTTTAGGCACAAATACCTGCGGAACCTCTCCTTTGTCAAGATTAAGCCCAAGCTGCATTTCTTTGTATTCTCCTAATTCGTCAATGATATGGACGGTTAATGAGCTACCACCATGGTAATACCAGAGCTCGTCTGATTTTAATCGATGTAAATGGGATATATCCTCAGATCCCAGTAGAAAATATATACTCGTATACAATTTTCTTTGGTTACCTTGCTCCGTATCGATCATCACATCTGAAGCAAAAGTCTGCTTATAAAACCCTCCCTCTGGATGTGGCTCAAGTCCGAGATGTGATATATAAAACTTTGCTTCTTTTTCGTTCATTGTAAAAACTCCCCTCAAAATAAAAATCAAGTATTAGTATATCCTAAAAGCAGAAATAAGGAGTAGCCCTAATGGCTACTCCCCAGAGTGTAAACAAAGTCAATACTGACTTTGTCTACACGATTTTTCACAAGATATTTGATATAAATTACTTTCCAGACTGTCTTGAAAATGCTTGTCAGACAAGGCGCGCAGCCGAGCAAAGACGCGAATAGAAGTTGCCTTCATGAGCGGACGAGCAAGGCAAACAACTAAAGTCATGCGAGCGTTTGTCAACAGTCTGATGAGTAGCCCTAATGGCTACTCCTTTCCCATCTACACCTCAACCTCTGTCCCTACTCCATTCTTCATTGCTTTTTCGTAGACTGCGGCTGCTACTGCTAAATCAAAATATGCTGTCCCGACTGATTTAAAAAATGTAATCTCCTCATCCTTGTCCCGACCACCTATTTTCCCAGCCACAAGCTCACTCAATTCTCCATGCAGCTCATCAAAACTCCACACGCCCTTATTTGCTGGAATGATAAAGTCGCCAGCTTCGTCTTTTACCCCTTCCATCGTATCGGCTACGATCTTTGAGCATTTCAGAATCGTTTCTTCATCAACCTCTTGCATATGCGGAAGATAAGAGCCTACTCCATTAATATGTGTTCCCGGCTGTAAGACTTGCCCTGAGAAAACAGGTGCCGCAGAGCGTGTTGCACAAATGACAATATCTGCTTTAGCAACAGCTTCGTCGGGATCATCTATGATTGTAATTGAACCAGAATATCTTGGGCTCAATTCTGGAATTCTTTTTTCAAAAGCGATAGCCTTATCCCTTGTACGGTTAAAAAGCATAATTTCTCTAATTTCACGGACTTCTAAAACTGCTTGTAGCTGTTCCTCGGCCATAGCCCCTGTTCCAATCACTACAACAGAGGTCGCATCTATTTTAGCTAAATGCTTTGTTGCAATCCCACTGACTGCACCAGTCCGCAATCGCGTGAGATAAGAAGCATTTAAGCAAGCAAGGTGTTCCCCATTGTCTGTGTCACTTAATAAAATGACACCTTGTGTAGTGTTTCTACCCAGGGATGGATTATCTGGAAAAATGGTTACGACTTTAACCGCAGATTTTCCAACCGGTGCCATGGAGCTTGGCATATATAAAGCAGAAGCCTCCTTCTCGGGAAAATCAATGACTGTTCGATGAGGATTTACTACTTTTCCTTCTTCATAGTATGTAAGTGCCTCCTCTAAATCCCGAATGGCATCAGACATCGAATATAATGATCGAATTTGAGACTCGGATAAAATAAGCATGGTATCCCCTTCTTTCTTTTCCTCATCATAACATCATTGGAAAAAGGAACCGCAACCTGCGATTCCCTTAAAAAGCTAGGCTGTCTCATCGCTATCCAAGTCTTCATTTTTACGATCACGTACGGTCGCAACAGCAATGAGGGATATCGCAGCCGTTAAGATAATGTATAATGCAACAGGCACATAGGAGTCATTGAATGCTGCAAGTAATGCCGTTGCAACTAGTGGAGCTGTTCCACCTGCGACTGCTGCCCCTATTTGGTACCCTAATGTAATTCCAGTGTAGCGGACATTTGATTTGAAAATCTCCGAAAACATCGTTCCAAGTACAGCGGTAATTGGAGCCCAAATAATCCCAAGTCCTAAAATCGTCGCAACCACTAATAAGGCCACTGATTCTTGATGGAGTAGCCAAAAATAAGGAAATGCGTATAACATCATTAAGATGGTTCCACCGACATAAAGGTTTTTACGTCCAACTTTATCCGATAGATTCCCCATTATGGGAATTAGAATGGTTGTCACAATCGTTGCAATCGTAACAGCATTTAATGTGGCTGTACGTGAGAAGCCGAGCTGTGTTGTTGCATATGATACGATAAATGTACCAAAAATATAGAATGGAGCCGTTTCAACAACCTTTCCTCCTATTGCAATTAAAACCTCTTTCCAATGTGTGCGCATCGTTTCAAAAAATGGAATCTTAGCCACCTCACCCTTCTCTTGTACCTTTTTGAAAGAAGGTGTTTCCTCAATTCCTTTACGAATCCATAATCCAAATACCACAAGTAATGCACTTAGGATGAATGGAACACGCCAGCCCCATGACATAAAAGCTGCATCTGGCAATAAAGTCATTAAAGACAAAGCCAAAGTTCCGAGCAATAACCCAATTGTGACACCCATTTGTGGTACACTACCGAACAATCCGCGTTTTTCCTTTGGTGCATATTCAACTGCCAGTAAAAGCGCACCTCCCCACTCACCACCTAGGCCAATTCCTTGAATAAGGCGCAGTACGATGAGTAAAATCGGTGCAATAACCCCAATTTGCTCATATGTAGGCAGGAATCCCATAAGAACTGTCGCCCCACCCATAAGAGAAAGTGTTAAGACCAAGGTTTTCTTCCTTCCAATTTTATCGCCAATATGGCTAAAAATAACTCCACCAAGCGGCCGGATGAAAAACGACAGTGCGAACGATGCATAAGCCAACATAAGTCCTACAGTTGGATCGTCGCTATGGAAAAAGGCTGTATTAAAAACAAGCGCGGCAACCGTCCCATACAAAAAGTAATCAAACCACTCAATCGAACTACCTACAAGGCTAGCAATGAGAACTTTCTTTTCTACCTTTGTTTGCATGGCTTTTCCCCCTTATAAAAAATATGAATAGTCCAGTAATTGAACATATTCTATAAAGAGGACAACTATTCAAATTTTACAAATATTAGGAGTTAAGTACTACTCCGGACTTTTTCAGATAAAGTAAATACATACAAAATACAGGAATGCAAAAACTACGTAGGAAAGTAGATGAAAGGAGAAATGGATATGGGACGTGGAAAAAGCTTTAACCATAAAGAAAAAGGCCATCCTGGCAACTTTCCTAAAAACAGCATAAGTGAAGAAAAAGATCATAGTCGACAATTTGAACAAATGGAAGGCATCGTCTCTCATGAAGCTTTTAAAAACCGAGTAAAAGAGGACGAAATGCCTTAAGTAAACAGAAAAGGATCAAAACAAAAAGTCTTGATCCTTTTTCATTTTACCCTAAAACCTTCGCTATTCGTTCGATTGCCCAATCTAATTCTTCTTTTGTTACAATTAAAGGTGGAGCAAATCGGATGACCGTATCATGCGTTTCTTTACAGAGCAAGCCTTCTTGCTTTAAAGCCTCACAATATGGACGAGCGGCTTCTGTGAGTTCAACACCGATAAATAAACCACGACCTCGGACCTCTCTAATCTTTGGATTTTTTATCTCTTTTAATCGGTCTAGAAAATAGTCACCAAGTTCAAGTGAACGTTGGGCTAGATTTTCCTTTAATAATACATTCATTGAGGCAATGGATACAGCACAAGCCATTGGATTACCACCGAATGTAGATCCATGTGAACCCGGATTAAACACTCCTAACACATCCTTGTTTGCTACTACACAGGATATCGGGAATACACCACCACCTAATGCTTTACCTAATATATACATATCAGGTTCTACTCCATCCCATTCACAAGCAAACATTTTACCGGAACGGCAAAGTCCAGCTTGAATTTCATCTGCAATAAAAAGAACCTGATTATGTTTACAGACTTCATAAGCTTCCTTGAGGAAACCTTCTGGTGGAATAATAATTCCAGCCTCTCCTTGAATCGGTTCAATCAAAAATGCTGCTGTATGTTCAGTGATGGCATTCTTGAGCGCCTCAATATCACCATAGGGAACAAGTTTAATTCCCGGTAGCATCGGACCAAAGCCACGCTTATACTCTTCCTCTGATGATAAGGATACCGCCGTCATGGTACGTCCATGAAAGTTTCCAATACAAGCGATAATTTCAGCTTGATTTTCTTGGACCCCTTTTACATCATATGCCCATCTGCGAGCTGCCTTAATAGCTGTTTCAACAGCTTCTGCCCCCGTATTCATAGGAAGCGCCATTTCTTTATTTGTTATTTTACAAATTAATTCATACCAAGGACCGAGCTGGTCATTATGAAATGCACGGGATGTTAATGTTACGCGGTCTGCTTGATCCTTTAAGGCTTGAATAATTTTAGGATGGCGATGTCCCTGGTTAACGGCTGAATAGGCACTTAACATATCCATGTATTTGTTGCCCTCAGGATCCTCTACCCATACACCCTCTGCTTTTGAAATAACAATTGGTAGGGGGTGATAGTTGTTTGCTCCAAATTTTTCTGTTTGTTCAATGATGGCTTTTGAGTTCACTTTCGTTTGAGTCATCTATTTATCCTCCATTTTTCATTAGTCCATAAGAATTGCTTCCTGCCTCTTATCTTATGCAAGAACCATGCCAAACTTTTGACGAGCCTGCCACTTCAAACTTAAAACTGCTTGATGCTGAGGTTTCGCATGACCAAAAACAGTTTCTGACTAGTTAAAGAATCTATGATATTTTCATTTAGAACATGCAAAGAGCAAAATTTATTTGCGTTTTCCTTGTTTTCATGCAAAAAGTCTTTTCTTTTCCATGTAAACAGCGCAAAAATTATATGCGCTTTCATTTATTTCTCTTATAATAAAGAAAAGGTGGCGATAACATGAAACAGGTTGAGTTATTAAAAAGAAAGGCGACTGAACAGTTAGTTAACGAAGTTGATGTTGGCATCCATGTTGTAGACCTAGATGGAACAACCATAATCTACAATCAAAAAATGGCACAAATTGAAGGAATGAATCAACATGATGTTTTGAATAAGAAATTTGTTGATGTATTTTCGTTTGATAAAAACGAAGACAGCACATTGCTCCAAGTCCTTAAGAATGGTGAACCGATAAAAAACGCAAAACAGACGTATTATAATAATCGCGGTCAGGAAATTACCACTATTAACAATACCATCCCGATTATGGATGACCGAAAGCAAATGGGAGCGATGGAAATTGCTCGTGATGTGACAAAACTAGAGAAACTCCTTCGCGAAAATATGAATCGAAGAAGTGACACACATTATACATTTGATAGCATCATAGGAAGTAGTGCTGCTATTTCAGAGGTCATTGAGGCTAGCAAGCGAGCAACTCGGACAAACTCTTCTGTTCTCATCATTGGAGATACTGGAACTGGAAAAGAGCTTTTTGCCCAAAGTATTCACAATGGAAGCAACAGATCTTCTGCTCCCTTTATCTCTCAAAATTGTGCTGCTTTACCAGACAGTTTAATCGAAGGCATCCTTTTTGGTACAAAAAAAGGTGCATTCACTGGTGCAATTGATCGCCCCGGCTTATTTGAGCAAGCGAATGGAGGTACTTTGCTTTTAGATGAGATCAACTCATTGAATCCAGCGTTACAAGCAAAGCTTTTGCGTGTCATCCAAGAGAAAACGGTCCGACGAGTTGGTGATACGAAAGATAAAAAGGTGGACATACGCATCCTTGCAACGATGAACGAGGACCCTATTGATGCCATCTCAGAAGGACGACTTCGCAAAGACTTATATTACAGGCTAAGTGTTGTAACCCTTTTCATCCCGCCACTTCGAAACAGGAAGGAAGACATTCGTGAGCTTGCGTACACCTTTATGGAAAAATATAATCATCTATTTGGATTGAATGTAACAAAGATTGAGGAACGCGTATTACAGGTTTTTATGCAATACGACTGGCCGGGAAATGTTCGAGAGCTAGAGCATATGGTTGAGGGAGCATTGAATGTTATTACCTATGAAGATACCATTTCCTATAATCATCTCCCCCTCCACTTTCGAAAAAAGACACATTCCAAACCGGAACTGGCAAAAGTGGCGAACCCAAAACTTACAGAAATAATAGACGTTCAACCGCTTGACAAATACATGGAAGAAATCGAAACCCTATACTTGAAACAAGTCCTACAGCACTGTAACAATAACATCACAAAAGCGGCAGACGCACTCGGAATGAGCCGCCAAAACCTCCAATACCGTCTTAAAAAATATGGGATCCAGAGGGACGGTTCTCCTGGTCCCATGTAGCAGACTTTCTATAAACACCATCATATTCCCACAGCTATATACAATTATTGCTCGGGAAATGGGTAGAAAATGGTCGAAATGAACGAATGATTGGTGAATTTTAAGGTACTATGGTAGAGGTCAAACTTTGAATAATATTAATGAGATAGTGGGTGCTTTTTATGAAAGATTATGTATGGTATGCAAGCTATGGCTCCAATATAAATAAGGACCGATTTCTTTGTTATATTAAGGGGGGGCGACCTAAGGGTTCTAATGAAACGGAGGTTGGTTGTAAGGACCCTACTTCTCCAATCGATGAAGGTATGTTTACCATTCCTTACCCCTTGTATTTTGCAAAGGAAGCTGGGAGATGGGACTCAAAGGGTGTTGCTTTTATAGATGGAACTCCAACTGATGACGCCGTAACCTTTAGTAAAAAGTATTTAATCACATCTGAACAATTTCTAGATGTTCTGCAACAAGAGAATAGTGGGCTCCAGTTTGATCTTGATTTAAAGAAGGTCAAGGAATCCGGTTCGATGGTTTTCCGCAAAAGGTCTTGGTATGGACGAATCCTATATCTCGGTGATGACGGGGGCTATCCAATTTTTACGTTTACTGCCCCTTGGGAAATGAATGATATTACATTTAATAATCCTTCTAATGAATATTTAGAGACCATTATTACAGGTCTAAAAGAGTTTTATTCGAGTGAGGAAATCTTACGTTATCTAGAACAAAAACCAGGTATTAGCGGAAATTATTTAACTGAAGAGCTTACAAGATTATTTTAGGAAAGGAGGCTATTTGCATCCTTTTTGGTGTTTATAGCCATATTGAATCCAATTAAAAAAAGAGTACCCATTTTTCATGGATACTCTTGTTACCTATTTTAAAGATTTTTCAATTGCTTGTTCGAAGACGGAAATAATGTCCTCGTAATGCTCAATGCCAACAGAGATTCGCACAAGTTCATTTGTAATCCCCAATGCTTCCTGTGCTTCTGGCGGTAATGCACGGTGCGATGTTTTAAGAGGATGTGATACAGTCGTCTCTACCCCCGCTAGAGTTGGAACAATTTTCACCCAACCGATGGATTTGAAAAACTGGCTTACATCAACAGTTTTCGCAAGCTCTATGGATACCATTGCTCCAAAACCTGTAGCATCTTCCTCAAATGGATAATACACACGCGCAATATTCGGATTGTTACGTAAGGCATCCGCAAGCTTACGAGCATTTGAAGATTGTACTTGCATGCGAACTGCTAATGTTTTTAAGCCACGAGTCGTTAACCACGCTTCAAATGGGCTCACATTTGCGCCTAGATTCGTAACTTTCGCACGCGCTTTTTCTACCAAATCTTCTCTTCCTACAACCACTCCAGCAGTTATATCACTGTGACCCCCAATATATTTAGTCGCGCTATGCACGACAAGCTCAACTCCAAGCTCATATGGGTTGCAGTGGAATGGTGTAGCGAATGTATTGTCTACCACTGTAATTAATTCGTTGCGTTTTGCATGTTCCACAACTGCTGGTAGGTTTTCTACACGTAAAAGTGGATTTGTAATTGATTCAGTGTATAGCATTTTAGTATTAGGCTTGATTGCCTTTTCGACTTGGTCAAGGTCTCCGAAAGAAACAAAGGTTGTTTCAACACCAAACTGTTTTAGCTCTTCGTGTAAAAGATGGAAACTTCCACCATACACATCGTCTGCTGCAACAATATGGTCTCCACTCTTCACAACTGAAAGGATGCCCGCTAAAATGGCAGATAATCCTGAAGATGTGGCGATACCAGTTGGTGCACCTTCAACAGCTGCTACCATTTGGCCAAGCTCATCCGGATTTGGGTTTCCAGTACGAGAATATAAATAATTTCCTTCACCTTGAAAATACCCCTCTAAATCCTCGAGATTATCAAAGGTAAAAGCGGATGTTTGATATATGGGAGTAACCTTACTGCGAATTGGTAGATTCCCTTTTTTTACACTATGTATTAGTTTAGTCTCAAATCGTTTTGCCAACATTTCCACCCTCTTTTGTCTATATTGCTATTATTCTGAACCTTAATTTTAGAGATGTCAAATGTAATCTTTCAAATAAAAAAAGGATGCAATCAACAAAAGAGAAGCCACACCAGCAGCTTCTCTTAACTATTCTTATATATTGATTGGTCTGTAAAATTAGTATAAACCAGATAGATTAAAATACAAATTGCTGTTGTAATAAATCCCCAGCCCAGAGTGATTTGATCGATTACGAGGTAATTATTACATAATTGATTATTTATATTGATATATAATACACCCATACCTAAATACTTAACGGTAAAAAAGATGAACACAATGTTTTTGGCACGATCAGTAAGCTTCTTCCAGCTATCACGTAACGGAACACCCGCTAAGAAAGATAGACTTAAAAATTTCCACACTTCCATGCTTGTAAAGTTTAATGTCTCGTCCATCGTTTTGGGTATTGTCCAATACACCATGATTACAATGAATAACAGAATTCCTGGTACTCCATCTTGATTCCATTTTTCAAAAAAACGTGGGAATTTTTGTTGAAATAGTTTTCCCATAAAAAATCCAGCAATGACGATGGATGGCATCTGCATATGCATATGGATAATCATGATAGACTCCAAGAGATTAGCAACCGGGGGAAGAGCTAATACGATTAATAGTCCTAGTCCGATCAAAAATTGTTTCATAGCTTATTCCCCCTTTTCTATTTCTATGATGCTAATGACTTTGGCAGCCGCTTCATCGATTTCTCGATAATCCATGACATCAATCAATGAACCATTTCCATCCACTAAATAAAAGGCTGAGTTATGTGCAAAGTTTCCTCTTCCATCTGGAATGACAATGACACCAAATTCATCAAGAAGGGTTTGTAATTCAGTTTCGTTTGAAATCCTTGCCATTCTCCATGTTTCTCCGTCTGATCCAAAGTAAGTCCGATATTTACTCAACGTTGCAGGGTCATCTCTAGTTGGATCAAAGCTTATGCTTAAAAATACGATTTCGTTTCCAAGGAATTCTTGTGGAATTTGCTCATAAACCTGTGCCATATTCAATTCCAATTGTGGACAAACTGTCGTACAGGATGTGTATAAAAATGTGATAAATACAAATTTATCTTGAAACTCTGAAATAGAATATGTTCGTCCCTCGCTATCTTCAAATGTTACATCTGGAAATGTAGGCTTCTCATCTATTAATTGATTGACTCTTGCTGTTTCTGCAGTAAATGCTTGAAATCCATCGGTTCCCGTATAGAATAGTACACATCCAAATAATAAAATTAAAATACAAGCGAATGTCTTCCGATTTTTTTTGATCACGAAGATCACATCCTATTTCTTTTTTTCCTTTAATTATAGAAAGAGATAGCCGCTGTTTTCGCTATCTCTTTCTATTTGGGACTTACCTCAGGTTTACCAGGTCTTAAATGGTGGTGATCCTGGAGGTGCGTTTACAATCATATCGGTTAGTGGTAATACATACGCCATTGCGATGACGAGAATCATTAGCACTACCCATAATCCCCAACGCTCTGTCCAAACTGGAGTTTTTGAAGCATTTTCTTCTACTTCGGCGATTGGGAATTCTGTTACACCTTTTGGTGCAAAGAACATCATGTTAAATGCTGCATATACTTGAATGATTACTGCGACTAATAATAATGTTGCCCCGATACCAACAACCATCATAAATGGTTCCCAGCCTGCAGCTTGCGCACTACCAAAATAGTCTGAGAAAGATGTTCTACGTGGTGAACCGAGTAATCCAACTGTATGCATAGAGCCTGACATTAAAACCATACCAATTGTCCAAATGATGGTTTGAACAACACCAAGTTTATTCATTCCTTTAGTCATTACTCGACCTGAAATATGCGGGATTAACCAGTAACTAATTCCAAAGAAAGTCATTACGACTGACATACCTAGTGTTAAGTGGAAGTGTCCAACGACCCACATTGTGTTGTGAACGACTTGGTCAAGTTGGTTTGTACTTTGAACAATACCACCTGCTCCTGCTGGGATAAAGGCAGCCATCGCGATAAATGGTGCTAGGAAACGAACATCTCCCCATGGTAGCTTTTTAAACCAACCGAGTGCACCTTTTCCGCCTTTTGCTCTTCCAGTACGTTCAAATACCGCAAACATTGCCCATGCTGTCATTAATGATGGGAAACCAATTGCTAAACTCATAAATACGTGAAGGAATTTAACTGCTGGCAGAATTCCTGGGTCAATGATTTGGTGGTGGAATCCACCGGTAATGTTCATAATAACTAATGCGATAACAACTACACGAGTGAGTGTGTCACTCCAACGTTTTCCGCCAATAATTTTCGGTACGATTACATACCATGCTGATACTGCTGTTAAATACCAGATGTTAACTGCTGTATGTCCGAAAGCCCAGAACAATGTCCGAGATACCATTACGTTAATTGTATCTACCCATCCAAGTGACCATGGTAGAATCAAGAATAATACTTCAACTGCGACAAATGCTGTTGCGCCAACTAATAGAATGAATACACCTGTTGCGAAGAATGAAAGGATTGGTAGATGTTGACCTTTATGGTTCTTTCTCCAATTTGCTACTTGTGTAAATGCTCCAGCTGCCAAGATCCAAATACCAACTACCACTAAGGCTAGCCCAATATAGAATACAGGGTGTGCTGCCATTGGTGGATAGAATGTATACATAACAGACGCTTCATTCATTAAGACTGGTATAACTACGAGTACGATACCAACGATCTTCGTCCAGAAACCAACCCACGCCATTTTTCTCACCTTAGGTAGTAATCCACCTAATTCATGTGATAGACCAGCGTAGAAGTAACCGATTGTAAAGAATGCAGACATTACCACCACTAATAATAAACCGTGTGCTGTTAGTACTTGATAATAGTTAAGCCAGCTTGGTAATTCTAGAAGACCTGCACGGTTTAAACCTTGTACTAATCCTAAAAGTCCACCTAATAATAATGCGATAAATGCTACTGATAAATAGGATTTTGAGATTTTTGCGTCATGTGGATTTACACCTAAAACCTTGTTTGCCTTTTCTTTAAAAGTCAAATCTCCGTTATTTAATATAGTTGCCAATGGTCTCCCCTCCTTTATTTCACTGTAATTGTAGTAGCCATTAATTGGTGACCTGCACCACAATACTCGTTACATAGAACTAAATACTCACCAGGTTCATCAAACGTTTGAGTGATTTTCTGAATTTGTCCTGGCATTACCATTGCATTTAAGTTTGTACCTGCGACTTCGAATCCGTGTACAACATCTTTAGATGTCATCGTAAAGTGAACCTTTGAACCTGCTGGTACTTCAATGTTTCCTGGATTAAATGCGAATACTTCTAATGTCATCACTACTTCATATTCGTTTTCACCAATTTGATATACACCTGGTTTATCAAATGGTGCTGTTTCGTCAACTTTCTGAGGATCGATTGTTTCCATATGACTTGGTGGTCCCATTTCTAATGCAAAGGTTTGGTAGCCAGTGATAAGCATGAATGCCATGATCATACCGAAACTGATTGTAAGCCATATTTTTTCATCAAGATGCATTTTCATTTTTACCCCTCCTAAAATCTAGACATGAATAGGCCGAATAGTACTATATACGTAAAAAGAATGACTGCTCCAACAACACCGACTGAAACCCAAGTTCCAACTAAACGTCCTTGGTATCCCCCGTCTGCCTTTTTGTTTTGGTTAACTTTTGAAGCTCCCATCCAACTCAACCTCCTTATGTTCTTCTTACTTACATCATAATTAGGAACCATTCTCAATGTTGTGAACTGAATCACACATAAAGTGTATTTTTTGATACACCCATTAAAAAAAGGACTAGAAAATTGGCTTTTTCCCGTCCTTTAAAACCTTCTACAAAAGCACCAAAGCGGCTCCATTATTGGATTTCAGGTGCTTTTTCTATTGTTTATCTTTCGTTCAAAGTCAAAAATGACAAATTGGTGAACATACAGATTTTTACATAAAAAAGGCAGCTTCCATTCAATAGAAGCTGCCTATCCTAGTTGATAAACCATAAATCTCTCGTATGTGTTTTTTTCAAACAACTCTGGAATGATAATCTCTTTCTTTAGCTGAAATGGAGTATTATTCTCTAAAAAATAGGTGTAATCGGTAGATCCATAATAAAGAATAACCTCCATTTCACGCGGTTTCTTCTCATAGGAACGAAGAATATTTGCAATCGTATGCTTAAAAACCTGAATGGAAAATGGATTAAAAAAGTAAAATCGATTATCGAGTGGATGGATTTCATAATCCTGTGCGGCACAATGGTTTATTTCAATTTCCTCTTTGCGGATACCAGGTCTTTTTGAATAACGGTCTCGGTTTTGAACTGCCTCGTGGTATAAGCCTTTGTCAATCTCAACTCCAACAACTGTTGCCGCAAAAATATGATGAATATAAAAAAGGAGCCGTCCCTTTCCGCAACCAAAATCAACTACCCGATCTGTCTTTTTCAATTGATAGTGTTCAAACAAAGCAGCCAGCCCTTCATACGGTGTCGGCTCATAGCGATAATAATGCACAGATGAACTAAATCCCTTTTGTCCTCCACTTGTTTTCACATGTAAAAGTGCATCGAAATACTTATCTTCCATGGGTAGTCTCCTTACAATGATGTTCGCTAATTAAAATTGATATCCACTTATTGCATATGTTAGCTTTTCAGGATTCCGAACTGAAAAGATTTGTGTAATTTGATTATTTTCTATTTCAAAGCATACCACATTTTCCGGTTTGTGGTTTCTATTGATCAATATGCCTGTCTGACCATTGACGTTGACTAAATTAATCTCCAATTGAGCATCCTGCCCAAACTTTCGAATGAGCCCTAAAATAAAGTGAGCGACTCGTTCTTTCGTTTTGATAGGTACTACTGCAGCCTTTACCTTACCTCCGCCATCTGAATAGACGACGGTGTCATTTGCGAGTATGTTAAGCAAGTTCTCCATATTTCCTGTTGTAGCAGCGAATAGAAAAGATTGAACCAACTGCTGCAATTTCTCCTGATTCACATGTAAATGATTTACGTCATCCTTATAAGCTAGTTTTTTCTTTGCCCGGCTTATGATTTTTCTACAGTTCGCTACCTCTTTTTCAATAATAGAAGCAATATCATCATATTCATATCCAAATGCCTCTCTCAAAACAAATACCGCTCGTTCAACCGGGCTGAGTTGTTCCATTAAAGATAGAAGCGCGTATGAAAGATTGTCTTGCAATAAAACTGCATGCATTGGATCCACATCATGGATGATAAGTGGTTCAGGAAGCCACGGTCCTATATATACCTCTCTTCGCTTTCGGGCTGATTTTAAATAATCAATAGATCGATTGGTCACCATTTTACAAAGATAGGCTTTTGTATTTTCGATTTTGTAATGATCAGACCTCTCAAAGTCTAGCAAAACATCGTGGATAATATCCTCAGACTCTGTTATCGTGCCTGTCATTCGGTAGGCAATCGAAAACAAGAGAGGCTTATGTTCCTGATAAAACTGTTCATCCAACATTTGAGCAAACCACCTTTTATCGTGTGTTTTCAAGGATTAATTGAGCAGCCTTCCTAGCACTTTGAAACGAAGCATCAACAAGCATTCCATCTCCTACCCAGTCTCCCGCAATATAAAACCCAGGTATCTGTTCAACTTTTGGTGACGGTCTTTTGCTTTGATTAGCTAAAATTAAACCATTTGAAACGGTCATTCTAGGAAGATATCTTTTATAGACAACATACTCTTTCCAGCCCGGCTGGATTTTTTCCACAAAATCCTCTAGTTCTCTTTCTGAATTCTCATTAGCGTTTGTATATTTCATAACATGAACAACATGGTAATCTTGATCACTTAATTTCGCTATTCTGGAGTGATTTGAAAAATAAAACGGGTTCTCTAAGCCCAAAACAAAGTCAATTTGGGGGGTTGGCAATCTTGATAAAACAAGGTCTAAACAGGCTACATATACTGGATGGTATTCTTTTATTATTTCTGGAGTGCTTTCATGTTCTGAAAACATTTTAGCTTTTTCATGAGGACTTGAAGTTGATAGAACATGGTGGGCAGTAATCGTTTCGTCGTTTGTATGCACGGTGAAATGTGGAAAAGAGCCATCCACCTTTTTAACATGTTTGCTCGTTTGAAAATGGACTCCTACCTCGGTTGCCATTTTTTCCAAAGCATTTATCATACTTTGCCACCCGTAATGTAGGTAAATCGCATTTCCCAATTGGAGCTGTTTTAAGGCTGCGCCCGCACTTATAAGTTCTGGGTCATTCGAATACGTCGACAAACGGGATAGCATTAAAATGAGTTGCCTGGCCACTTCATTCTTCATGTTATGCTGCAACCACTGGTGTAATGGTATGTTTATAATTCTATTAGTATCTATTTTCTTATATTTAATGAAAAAAGAAAACAGCTCTTTCTTAGCTTTCCAATTTAATAATGGGCTTGTTAAGAGACTAATAGCTGTGGCTGGAAGTTCATAAATTTCGTCTTTATGAAGGATCTTTGCTTTCGTTGGAACGATGCCTCCATCTATTTCAATGCCTAGTTCATTTAGGATTTCTATTGATTTCCCTTTCGAATACAACGCATGTGGACCAAGGTTTAAATATGAATCCACTTTGTTCGTTGTTCGCCCTCTCCCACCAAGTGTTTTTGATTTTTCTAAGACTAGCACAGACTTTCCAGCCCGCGCCAAGTAGATGGAAGCAGTCAGCCCAGCGATCCCACCACCAATAATGACACAATCCCATGTTTTTTCTTCAATTTGCATAATATCCACTCCCGCTGTTCGATTTATAATCATGACGATTAGTCGTCAGATTTTGTGACATTCGAATTTAGTTTTTCGAGTGTTTTGGTTTTTGGGATGGGATGGGATGGACTTTTCTGGTGATTATTCACTTGGTTAGATTTAGGTACCAGGTGAATCTAGGGTCAATTGGAGGTTGGTGGTACTCTAGAACACTCGGAGGGTATGTGTTTTCCTTTTATTAGGAGGTCAAGGGTGCTCTACACCGATTTCTACTGTAGCATCCCCTTTCGACTCTCAACGGCTGTTTAAAAAACGAAAAAACCCCGCCACATCATTAATGCAGCGAGGTTCAATTGATTTCATCCAAAATACTTTGGCAATGTAACAATCACCATTAATAGGAAGATAATAAAAATATAGTTCACGGAATAAAGGAAATTCCAGCGAGCCCATTTTATATCGTCTTTAACTGAAAAACCTTTAATACTCAAGATGATCCACCCGATATTAAGCAATGTCGCAAGGATGACAAAAACCTTTCCAAGTTCGCCTAAAAAGAATGGAAGTGGAAACAGACAGATAACCCAGAAAAGAAAATGTCTCTTCGTTACCTCAAAACCACGAACGACTGGGAGCATCGCAACGTTCGCAGCCTTATATTCATCATATTTCCTTATAGCAATTGCATACGTATGCGGCATTTGAAACACAAATAAGATCAAAAAGAGCACAATTGGGACAGTATGATCAATCGGTGCAACAGCAGCCCAGCCCATTAATGGAGAAACGGCGCCTGATACACTCCCAATCACAGTATTTATCGTAAATCTGCGCTTGGACCACATTGTGTACAATACAACATACGTGAACCAGCCCACAAACGTAAAAAAGACGGCTTCATAGGTGGTGAAAAATAGTGAAACGAATCCTAATACTGTACAAATAATGCCTAAAGACAATACAAACTTCATTGAAAAATGGCCTGTTACAGTTGGTCGTTTTTTCGTCCTGTCCATGACTGTGTCGATGTCAACATCATACCAATTGTTTATGATTAGAGCTCCCGCCATGACAAGTGTACTTCCAACCATTGTATATAGAAACAATCCTAAATTTTCCTGAAATGATGCACCCGAAAAATAAATCGCTAACCAAAATCCTGAAAACACAGGTAGAACATTCGCCAGTAAAACTCCGGCCTTAAAAAGAGATTTAAGATCAGCTATAAGGGATGTTTTTTGTAACTGTACTTCTGTTTTCATTATATATCCTCTTTCCTGCCTTCTATTACTACAAATATACTATACCATTTTTATCGCCCTTAGGATAAGAAAACCATCTTTTACCTGCGTCTATAGTGAAAACTGCCCAATTGGTATTTTTTTATGTCAACTCTCTATTGAAAAATCCTATTGAAAAATCCTATTGAAAAACTTTTAGCTTTAATATTTTTGTTACAATTTACCAACATCATTTTTATAGATAAAATGAAACCTTCCTCCTTTTTCATCGTATATAAGATAGAAAACTGAGGAAGGTGAATTACAAGAGAATTTCATGATATTAGGTTATAATAGTAAAAATATAAATACTAACTTATGGAGGTACACATTTATATGAAAAAGGTTTTAGCAGCTATGGTAGCACTTACTCTGATTCTTTCGCCACTTGGAAACTTTGTCTTCCAAGACCAAACAACAACTGTTGAGGCAAAAGGCTATAAGTCAGGTAAAAGAGGGTTTAATAATAATATTGGAAACACAAACAAATCCAACTTCCAACAGCAACAAAAGAAAAAAGCAGATAATAATGTTACAAACAAGTCTACTACTACAAATCCTAAAGGTGGATTCATGTCTGGTGGATTAATGAAAGGCCTTATGCTAGGTGGACTTGCAGGGTTCCTATTTGGTGGTCTTCTAGGTGGAATGGGAATACTTGGCTCATTTTTAGGATTAATGATTAACGTATTAGCGATTTATGTACTAATCGTTATCATTCGAAAAATCTTCGTGATGATTAGAGATCGTAAGAAAAATGAGGCAGACCCATGGAGACGTTAATTCTTTCCGAACAAGAAATTATTAATGCGGTTTGTGTTTATATAGGCTTGAAAAAGCAAGTAAAACCAGAAGAAGTCGAAGTAGAGCTTATGTATGATGATGACTACGGGTTCTCCGCTGAAGCATATGTCAACGATCGTAAACAGGTCCTCATCATGGCAAACCTAATCGAGGCGATTCGTTTATGGCTTGGCGAATTTATGAATCGAGACCCATATGCAGGAATTAAGCTTGTATTAGACGATGAAGAAGGTATCATTGCCCATATTAACTAATAAATGCTCTAATCTTGTCCGCCTGTCGGTGACAAGCACAAGACGAGCGCTGACAGAATGTGCATCATACCTCCCAAAGCGTTGGCTATACTGTAAAAAGCTCATCCAAATGGATGAGCTTTTTAATTCGCCACAACTATGCGGTTTTTTCCACTTTCTTTTGCAGCGTAAAGTGCTTGATCTGCCGCTTTTTTCAACGCATCCACAGTCGTTCCGTTATACGGATAGACACCAACGCCAGTACTGATTGAAACGGTGATTTTTTCATCATCAACGATAAGTGGGTGTTCCGTGTAGTACTCTTTTAACTTAAAGTAAATATCCTTCACACCCAAATCGATGTGGGTTTTAATGAGTATCATGAACTCATCCCCCGCATATCGATAGCCTTCCATGTTATCATCGCAAAGCGTTTTTATGCCATCTGCAAGGATCTTTAAATATAAATCACCAGCATCATGGCCGAAGCGGTCATTTACTTTCTTTAAATCATCAGAGTCGATCATCATAACTGTAATTTCGCCATCATCATTTCGAATTAATTGTGCTAAATCCTCATGGAAAGCACGATGGTTTTTTAATCCAGTTAATTCGTCTGTACGGGACATTGTATAAATTTTTCCATATAATCGAGCTGTTTCAATCGAGTTGATAACCTGTGCACCGATCATTTGCAAAAGATCCTCGTGCTCCTTCCGATAAGCGAAATCCCTATAGCTTTGCGCCGAAATGACACCTTTTACTTGATCATCCATCACGACTGGTACGAAAAGACAAGATCTTGTGTCTTGCTCCCCTTCCCCCATTTTCGTATCATACTCAATGTTTTGATTTCGATGTTTGAGGTGAACGATTTCTCGTGTTTTAATAACCTTTGATGTGTAATTTTCACCAAACTCCACGGTGCTAGGTGGAGCAGGCTCACCATTATCCATAATAAAAATCATTTGAATATGCGCATCACCAGGATTATGCAAGGCAATGTAAAACGAATCCGTTGGCATAACACGTGAAACCATCTCATAGGATTTCTGAAGAAGAACGCTTTCATTTAGGGTTTTGCTGCAAATTTGGGCAAATTCATGAAGGATACGGTAATGCTTGTTCATCCAATGCATATTTTCCATTTGTTCGTTCATTTGTTGGAGTTGGGTTAAAAGGGTGTTAGTAATCTCTTGTTCTTCTTGTTCCTGACCGATTTCGTCAAAAAAGTTACGAGTCTCGTCAGAAATCAGATTCTTTTCGGAACCAACCTTGTCGATTAATTCGCTTAGTTTTCTTAGTACGTTCAGATTCTGGATGGTTTTCTTCATGCATAATCACTTCCAAAATTTTTTAAAGGATGTTCAAAAGATCGGTTAAAAATGTCACATCGAGTGAGAAACTTCAACTAAACGCCAACATCCTGTGGAAGCATGCTGACTTGCTTCTGGAGTTCCTCACGTATATTGCATACGCTGGTAAAGCTTCACCGTCTTAAAATGTCGTCACATAGGAAGAGTCAATTTAGTAGACGTGCGGTCATTTTCCCGTCTTTTTGAACAGGCTAATTTATCCAAAAATCTAGTAAAATAGTAGCAACAAGATACTTAATGGTATAAAAAAAAAGACTAATCACATACCGATTAATCTTCGCTCTTACGATACGAGTTTTACTCGGCAACTGGCTGGCATGTCCAACTGGACTTAGCCCCTATAGTTTTGCGTCTTCATCTTTCAATGAATTTGCCTTTCCTTTATACAATTATCTTTAAAGAAAGATTATTTTAAATTGTACTATAATTATATTTCTATTTTCACATTTGGTCAATGGAATTGACCTCACCTTTTTCTAAAAATGTTAATTTATTCCTACTACTAATTTACTAGTTTGTTTTTTCGGTCTATATACTATCTTGCAATTTATACTTTTACACCTTGACTTTATGAATGTTATTGAATTTTTTGCCGATTCGTGTATAATTATGCCGGATTACACAAAAACTATCATTTTATTTTATATAGAAAGAAGGGGGTTGCTATGAACAGTATACCTATTATCCAGTTTAAAAATGTGACGAAACAATATGACAATGACCCACCTGTCCTTAACAATGTCAGCTTTGAAATTGAAAGAGGAAAGTTTTATACCCTTCTTGGTCCATCTGGATGTGGAAAAACAACAATATTGCGTTTGATCGCAGGATTTATCGAACCCTCAGATGGAGAGGTTTATTTTAATGGTAAAAAAGTAAACACCACACCTGCCAATAAGCGTCAAGTTAATACAGTGTTTCAGGATTACGCGTTATTTCCTCATCTTAATGTATATGAGAATGTTGCCTTTGGCTTACGAATAAAAAAAATGAAGCAATCCGAAATCGATAAAAAAGTGAAAGAAGCCCTAAGCTTCGTCAACCTTACTGGCTATGAAAATCGTGAAATTAGAGAAATGTCTGGTGGTCAAAGACAACGTGTGGCAATTGCTCGAGCGATCGTGAATGAGCCAGAGATTATTTTGTTGGATGAGCCTTTATCAGCGCTCGATTTAAAGCTTCGTACGGAAATGCAATATGAGCTTCGTGACCTTCAAAAGCGCCTTGGTATTACCTTTATCTTTGTCACACACGACCAAGAGGAAGCACTTGCTATGTCTGATGAGATTTTTGTATTGAATAAAGGAAACATACAACAAAGTGGCACCCCTATCGATATATATGACGAACCAATCAATCGCTTTGTCGCTGATTTTATAGGAGAATCGAATATCGTAAAAGGAAAAATGCATCGTGACTTTTTAGTTGAATTTGTTGGAAAGACATTTGACTGTGTTGACCAAGGTTTTTCAGACAATGAACCCGTTGAAATTGTTATCCGCCCTGAAGATTTAGAAATTACCTCTGTTGAAAAAGGAAAGCTACAGGTTGTTGTAGATTCTCAGCTTTTTAGGGGGGTTCACTATGAAATTTGCGGCTTTGACAAGGATGGAAATGAATGGTTAGTACACTCTACAAAGAAAGCTAAGGTTGGCGATGAAATCGGACTTTATTTTGATCCTGAGGCAATTCATGTCATGAGGATTGGTGAAACAGAGGAAGAATATGATCGTCGCTTAGATGCATATGTGGACGGGGAAAGCCATGGAAAATAAGCTTACTCGTAATTTATATTTTATCCCTTATGCACTATGGATTCTTGTATTTGTTATTGCACCAATTACGCTTGTACTCTATTATTCATTTTTTGATATAGAAGGAAATCTATCTTTAGTAAATTATAAAACGTTTTTCACACCCATTTATTTAAAAATGACACTTAGCTCATTTTGGTATGCCTTTTTAATTACAGCTGTCTCATTATTGGTCGCATACCCAACAGCCTATTTAATCACAAGAACGAAGCATAAACATCTTTGGTTGCTACTCATCATTGCTCCATCGTGGATCAATCTTCTATTAAAAGCATATGCTTTTATTGGAATTTTTGGAGCTTATGGAACTGCCAATGCCATTCTTGAAGTGCTAGGTATCGGCTCTAGACAGTTATTATTTACTGATTTCAGCTTTGTGTTTGTATCTGTTTATATTTTTATTCCATTTATGATTTTACCAATCTTTAACTCATTAAATGAGTTAAATCCAAGTCTATTGGATGCTGCTAGAGACCTTGGGGCATCTAAATGGACAGCGTTTCGTCGTGTCATTTTTCCACTAACGATTCAAGGAGTAAAATCAGGCTGCCAGGTTGTATTCATTCCTGCCCTGTCATTATTCATGCTTACACGATTAATCGCAGGAAACAAAGTAATTACACTTGGTACTGCCATTGAACAACAGTTTCTCGTCACACAGGATTGGGGCATGGGTTCGACCATCGCTGTCTTCCTCATTATTTTCATGGTATTAATTATGGTGGCGACTGGAAACCGCAAGAAACGAGGTGCTAAAAATGAGAGATAAACTGACCATTTCTTCAAAGGTATATCTATTTATTATTTTCTTCATTTTATATGCACCGATTTTTTATTTAGTCTATTACTCCTTCAATAGTGGTGGCACGATGAACAATTTCGAGGACTTTACCTTCGATTGGTATAAGGAGTTATTTGGAGATACACGATTACTCATCATTGTGTTAAATACATTTGTAATCGCCTTGCTTTCAGCCCTCTTCTCAACGATTATCGGGGTGTTTGGGGCAATTGGGATTCACTCTGTGAGAAAAAGACAAACTCAAAATACGTTATTATCTTTAAATAACGTATTAATTGTAAGTCCAGACGTTATCATTGGTGCGTCATTCCTGATTTTATTAACAATGGCTGGAATTAAATTAGGCTTTTATTCAGTGTTACTTTCACATATTGCCTTCAGTATTCCAATTGTCGTTTTAATGGTATTGCCAAAATTAAAGGAAATGAGCCCGAGTTTGATCGACGCAGCAAAGGACCTTGGGGCAAGCCAGTGGCAGGTCCTAACAAAGGTTATTATCCCTTACATCACACCAGGGATTTTCGCTGGATTTTTCATGGCACTAACCTACTCCTTCGATGATTTCGCCGTTACCTTTTTCGTGACAGGAAATGGTTTTTCAACGCTTTCCGTTGAAATCTACTCCCTTGCACGCCGCGGAATCTCATTGAATATTAATGCATTGTCAACTCTATTATTTATCTTTACAATGCTGCTTGCTGTCGGCTATTACTTTATTGCACAACGTGGGAATACACGTGGATTGGGGGTTCGAAAATGACGAAACTCATCCGTGCTTTCTTAGCGATCGTGCTTGTCTCAGCTGGTCTACTTTATCTAATTCACCATTTAAATTCGTCTCAAGGTCTCGCAGGCGGGAACACATTGACGATTTATAACTGGGGAGATTATATTGACGAAGAATTAATTGACCGCTTCGAAGAGGAAACTGGAATCAAGGTCATTTACGAAACTTTCGACTCCAATGAAGCGATGATGACAAAAATCGAACAGGGTGGGACAACGTATGATATCGCCGTTCCATCTGAATATATGATTGATAAAATGCGCCAAGAGGACTTGCTCATCCCTCTTGACCATTCAAAGCTTCCAAATTTAAAAAACATTGATGAGCGTTTCATGGGTCTTCCTTTTGATCCAGGCAATAAGTACTCTGTTCCGTATTTCTGGGGAACTGTTGGAATCGTGTTTAATCCAACAATGCTTGACGGAAAAGAATTTACAAGCTGGAACGACCTTTGGGACCCGTCCTTAAAGAATGAAATTATCTTGGTCGACGGGGCACGAGAAATCATGGGTATGGGGCTGAACTCCCTTGGTTATTCACTAAATGATACAAATCTTGATCACTTAATTGAAGCAAAAGAAAAACTCATCAAACTTACACCAAATGTAAAAGCCATCGTTGGTGATGAAGGAAAAGTCCTCATCCAAAATGAAGAAGCGGCAATCGGGATTGTATGGTCTGGTGATGCTGCTGATATTATGTGGGAAAATGAAGATATCGACTATGTGGTACCAAGCGAAGGTTCTAACCTATGGTTTGATAATATGGTGATTCCAAAGACTGCGAAAAATATTGAGGGTGCCCACCAATTTATTAATTTCATGTTGGATGCGGAAGTTGCAGCGCAAAATACAGAATATGTGAGCTACTCCACTCCAAACAAAGAGGCACTTCAATATATGCCTGAAGAAATGGTGACTGATGAGCGATTCTACCCATCACCTGAGCTCACGGAGAGGCTCGAGGTTTATGAAAACCTAGGGAAAAAGAGTCTTGCCATCTATAACCAACTTTTCTTAGAATTCAAAATGGCGCAGAACTAAATAATCTTTTAAAAAAACTCCTTATGTGACTAAGCATAAGGAGTTTTTTTATTCCACAACTTCCCCTTTCCCAGAGAATTTTTACAACAGCATTTTTTCAAAAATAAAAAATATTAATATAATAATTTCCTTTATGTATTAAAACATTTCACTAAAGCGATTACATTATTACAAAAATGCCACTTTTCTGTATATAGAAAGATTTATATCTTTTTAAATCAATTAATTTTTCTTGAAATTCATTTTATTGAGTGTATAATTATACTTTGTTATTAATATATTATAAAAATTTTAATTAGTATCCCAATATAGAAAGGGGTGGATTTTTTTGGAAGATACTATTCTGGAAATAAAAGGGTTGAAAACCCACTTTCTCACTGACAGTGGTCAAATACCTGCTGTAAACGGGGTTGATCTTTATCTAAAAAAAGGCGAAATCCTCGGAATTGTTGGTGAATCTGGTTGCGGTAAAAGTGTAACCTCTCTTTCCATCATGCAGCTTGTGCAGCATCCAGGAAAGATAGTCGGTGGTGAAATTTTATTTAATGGCGAAAATCTAGTGAATGCAAAGGAAAAGCGAATGAGACAAATTCGCGGAAATAAAATTGGAATGATATTTCAAGAGCCGATGACATCTTTAAACCCTGTATTCACAATTGGCAATCAATTAATCGAAGCCATTTTAATACATAATAAGATTTCAAAAAAAGAAGCCAGAACGAGAGCAATTGAGATGTTAAACCTTGTTGGTCTCCCAAGAGCTGATGAATTAATAGATGAATATCCTCATCAATTATCTGGTGGTATGCGCCAAAGAGTCATGATTGCAATGGCAATGGTTTGTGAACCTGAAATTTTGATTGCGGATGAGCCAACAACTGCACTTGACGTAACCATTCAGGCCCAGATCCTAGAATTGATGAAAAAGCTAAATAAGGAAACAAATACTTCTATCATTATGATCACACATGACCTTGGAGTTGTTGCAGAAATGTGTGACAGGATAGCAGTTATGTATTCTGGAAAGGTTGTTGAAGAAGGCGATACGAAGTCCCTTTTCAAAAACCCTCAGCACCCATATACAAAAGGTCTTATCGAGTCTGTTCCAGATGTCAGAACGAAAAAAGATCGTCTATTCTCGATACCTGGCAGTGTTCCTATCCCAGGTTCAATTAAAAAAGGCTGCCATTTTGCGGAAAGATGCCCGTTTGCATTTGATAAGTGTAGAGAAGTTGCTCCTAGCTTACTAGACGTTGGGAATGGACAACGTGCAAGATGTCATCTACACGAATCTGAACAAGGGGTTGCACTCCTTCAGAGTGCGTCACATTAAACGCTTTGAAAAGGAGGGAGAACCGAATGCCCGAAACATTATTGGAAGTTAAAGACCTACAAAAACATTTTCCGATTAAAAGTGGAGTCCTTCAAAAGCAAACAGGTGCTGTAAAAGCAGTTGATGGCGTCTCTTTCCACCTACATAAAGGAGAAACTCTCGGATTAGTTGGTGAAAGTGGTTGTGGAAAATCAACAACAGGTCGTATGCTAATGCGCCTGCTTGAACCTACTGGCGGAAAAATTATTTTTGAAGATAAAGACTTAATGACTCTATCTAATTCAGAAATGAGAAAGATGAGAAAGGATATCCAAATGGTATTCCAGGATCCTTTCGCATCACTAAACCCAAGACATACTGTTGAACAGATTATTGAGGAACCTTTAATTGTTCATGGTCTTGGTAATCGACAAGAAAGAAAGAAAAGAGTCCGGGAATTACTAGAGATTGTTGGCTTAAACTCCTATCATGCGAAACGCTATCCGCATCAGTTTAGTGGAGGTCAAAGACAACGGATTGGTATCGCCCGCGCTTTAGCTGTTAAACCAAAGCTTATTATTGCGGATGAACCGGTATCAGCTCTTGACGTTTCCATACAATCCCAAGTATTAAATCTACTTGAGGATTTACAAAAGGACTTTGATTTAACTTATTTATTTATTGCCCACGACTTAGGTGTTGTCCGTCATATAAGTGATAGAGTCGGAGTGATGTATTTAGGAAGAATCGTAGAATTAACCGATAGTGATCGATTATACGAATCTCCTAAGCATCCTTATACAGAAGCCCTGCTCTCATCTGTCCCTATTCCGGACCCTGAACACAAGCAGGAACGAATTATTCTAAGTGGAGATGTTCCAAGTCCATCAAATCCACCTGCTGGATGTCCGTTCCATACGCGTTGTCCTAAGGCAATGGATATTTGTAAACAGGTTGTTCCTACACTCCAAGAGGTAGAGCAAGGTCACTTTACCGCTTGCCACCTTTATGGAGAAGAGCAAATATAAATAGGCAGCATAATTCGCTGCCCAAGATAAACATTACTGGAGGGGAAAACGATGAAAAAACGTTTCTTACTAACGTTAGTACTATTTGTTGTACTGTCTGCCGTTTTAATGGCTTGTGGCAACAAAAACGAAGATAGTGGTGATTCTTCATCATCAGCTAAAGATGAAGCACAAACTACTTTAATTTACGGTCGTGGAGCTGATACAACTTCTCTAGACCCAGGTGTTGTAACTGATGGTGAATCACTAAAAGTTACAGAAAACATTTTTGATACTCTTTTAGATTATGAAGAGGAAACTACAGAGGTTAAACCTGCTTTAGCAACTGAATGGACAATCTCTGACGATTCTTTAGAGTATACCTTCAAATTACAAGAAGGTGTAAAATTCCATGATGGTACAGATTTTAATGCAGAAGCTGTTGTTTTCAACTTTGAACGTTGGATGAGCGGTGGCACAGATGGCGCGTTCGTATACTACGCTGCAATGTTCGGCGGCTTTAAGGATGACGAAGGCCATGTCATTGAATCTGTTGAAGCGGTGGATGACTATACGGTAAAATTCACTCTTAAACGCCCACAAGCACCATTTTTAAACAACCTTGCAATGGGTCCATTCGGAATTGCTAGTCCAACAGCCGTTGAAGAACAAGGCGATAAATTTGGTGAAAACCCAGTTGGTACTGGACCATTCGTATTTAAAGAATGGAAACGAAATGACACAATCACTCTTGAAAGAAACGAAGATTATTGGGCAGGATCTCCTAAGCTTGAAAAAGTTATTTTCAGAGTCATTCCTGATAATTCAGCACGTCTAACAGCTTTAAAAACAGGTGAAATTGACTTAATGGATGGAGTAAATCCAAGTGATGTTTCTCAAATTGAAAGTGATTCTTCATTACAAGTATTATTACGTCCAGGTATGAATATTGGATACTTTGGCTTTAACACTGAAATGGAACCATTCAATAATGTAAAGGTTCGTCAAGCACTGAACCATGCAGTTGATAAACAAGCACTTATCGATACATTCTATGCTGGTAATGCGGATGTTGCAGTTAACCCATATCCTTCATTTATGCCAGGATATAATGACGAAATTGAAGGCTATGCATATGATTTAGACAAGGCAAAGGAACTTCTTGCCGAAGCTGGGTATCCAGATGGTTTCAAAATGGAACTTTGGACTTTTACTAACCCTAGAGATTACATGCCTGAACCACAAAAAATTGCTGAAGCCATTCAAGCTGACTTTGCAAAAATTGGCGTCGAAGTTGAGATTGTAACTTACGATTGGACAACCTTCCTTGAAAAAGTTCAAAACGGCGAGGCACAATCTTACCTTGCTGGTTGGATTGGTGACAATGGTGACCCAGATAACTTCTTATATGTATTATTAGATCAAGATAGCATTGACGGAAATAACTATTCACGTTATGCAAACCAAGAGCTACACGATCTTCTTATTGCAGCACAAACTGAAACAGACGAAGCAAAAAGAAATGACATGTACAAACAAGCTCAAGAAATCATTCATAATGAGGGTCCTTGGATTCCAATCGCACACGCACGTGCAGCTTTAGCTGCTAGTAGCAACCTTAAAGGATTTATTCCACATCCTACAGGTGTAGACAAATTTACAAACGCATATTTTGAATAATAGTTAAGAAGGGGAGTCTTGTTACTCCCCTTTATCCATCAAAAGGGGTGAACATAATGCTTTCATATACGGTTCGCCGTTTACTCATGTTAATTCCGGTTTTATTTGGAATGTCTCTTATCGTTTTCTTTATGCTACGGCTAATCCCTGGTGACCCTGCAGATGCTATATTGGGTGAAAAAGCATCACCCGCTGCCAAAGAGGCATTAACACAGCAGCTTGGGTTGGACGAGCCTTGGTATACACAATATATCTCTTACATCGGTGATTTACTCCAAGGTGATTTAGGAGAATCACTTCGTACCCGCTCACCAATTTCTGAAGAAATCTGGCCATTTTTAGCTGCAACCTTTGAGCTTGCACTCGTTGCTATGATTATTGCAGTCGTGATTGGTGTAAACGCAGGAATCATCAGCGCATGGTTCCAAAACTCATGGTTTGATTATACAGCGATGGTACTTGCACTTATTGGGGTCTCCATTCCAATCTTTTGGCTAGGATTAATGGAGCAATGGATTTTTGCCCTGGAGCTAAACTGGTTACCGTCTCTTGGAAGAGAGAATATTCGGGACCCAATTGAACCAATCACACACTTATTTTTACTAGATACGTTGATTCAAGGTGATTTTGATCAATTTGTTGTTGTATTGAAACACTTAATCTTACCAAGTATTGCATTAGCAACCATTCCGATGGCGATTATTGCTAGAATGACAAGATCAAGTATGCTTGAGGTTATGCGCTCAGACTTCATCCGAACAGCAAGAGCAAAAGGTCAAAAAATGTTTTGGGTTGTTTATAAACATTCCTTAAAAAATGCATTTATCCCTGTTTTAACTACAATTGGACTCCAAATGGGACTTCTTCTAGGTGGAGCTATCCTAACCGAAACGATTTTCAGTTGGCCTGGTATCGGAAGATATATTTACGAAGCTATTGCTTTTAGAGATTACCCTGTCGTTCAATCAGGTGTCCTACTCATTGCAGCTATATTCGTATTTATTAACCTAATCGTTGACTTACTTTACGCAGTATTTGATCCACGAATTAAATATCAATAATGGAAAAGAGGTGGAATTGCACATGGCTGAAATAGCTCCTCAACAAGATTCAAACGTATCACTGCCAAAAAATGAAGATACGGCGGTCTCTCCCTGGAAAGATGCTTGGAAGGGATTTAAAAAGAACCGCTTAGCACTTGTTGGTACCGGAATTGTTGTCTTCTTTATTTTAGTGGCAATTTTTGCAGACTTTCTTGCTCCACAAAGCTATAAAGAATCAATCCTAGCAGATAGTCTACAACCTCCATCCGCAGATCATTGGTTTGGAACGGATGACTTAGGGAGAGATATTTTTTCAAGAATTATTTATGGTGCTAGAATCTCGTTATGGGTTGGTTTTTTTGCAGTATTAGCCTCTGCAGTTATCGGTTCTTTACTCGGCATTCTTGCAGGCTATTATGGAAAATGGGTTGATATGCTTATTTCGAGAACCTTTGACATTTTACTAGCATTTCCAAGCATCCTATTAGCCATTGCGATTGTCGCAATTTTAGGACCATCCCTTCAAAACGCTTTAATTGCAATTGCCATAATAAATGTTCCAAACTTTGGACGTCTAGTTCGATCAAAGGTTATCAGTATTAAAGAAGAAGAATTTATCATGGCAGCAAAAGCAATTGGGATGAAAGATTCTCGAATTCTTTTAAAACATATTCTCCCAAACAGCATAACACCTATTATCGTTCAGGGCTCACTTGGAATTGCAACAGCGATACTTGAAGCTGCTGCTTTAGGATTTCTAGGTTTAGGTGCACAAGCTCCGGAACCAGAATGGGGAAGGATGCTAAGTGATGCAAGAAGCTATATTCAACAAGCACCATGGACACTTATTTTCCCAGGGCTTGCCATTATGTTAACAGTACTCGGCTTTAACCTAATGGGTGACGGTCTACGTGATGCACTAGATCCCAAAATGAAGAGTTAAAAAAGAGACGCATTCGTTCATGCGTCTCTTTTCTTTTGAGATTATTTTTCTTCGCTTACCGCTTTGTCTTTTTCTAATAACACAATTAAACCTGGTAATAGCACTCCACGAATTAAGAAGGTATCTAACAGAATTCCCACTGCAACTATAAAGCCGAACACAAAAAGTAATTGAACGGGCTGTGTCATTAGAACAGCAAATGTTGCCGCTAAGATGATACCCGCCGACGAGATAACTCCTCCTGTTTTGGATACAGCGATTTGTACGGCTTCTTTAACAGAATGGGTTCTTCGCTCCTCCTGGAATCTTGAAATAAGCATGATGTTATAGTCAATGCCTAGTGCAACGAGAAATACAAACGAATACAATGGTACCCTGTTACTGATCGTATCGATATCAAAGAATAGATTTGTTAAGAACATCCCTAATCCTAACGCTGCTAAAAATGACACTAAGATTGTTCCCATCATATAGATTGGCATTTTAAAGGACTTCGTTAACACAATTAACATCCCAAATATCAAGATTGTCTCTAGCAATACTATTAAAATGACATCTCTGTTGTTCACATTTCGGTCATCTACTTTTGTCGCCGTTTCTCCTGCAAAATAAAGTTCTCCGTCTACATTTGCATTTGCTAGGATTGTGTCAGAGTTATTAATCATCTGTTCCATCGCATCAATTGTTTTGACGTCATATGGTCCTTCTTCAAACGTTAAGCTGAAGTTTATGACTTTATTGTCTTCAGCAATTCCGTTGATCCTTACATCACTTACAAGTTCTTGTTCTAGCAACTCATTTTGTAATGCGTCTTGTTCTTCCTTCGTTAACGCTTCTTTTCCTTCATACAAAACTGTTGATGGTGCGAGATCACCCTTCGCGAATTTCTCCTCAATTAACTCATAGCCTTGTCGTGATGGCATATCCTCTGGAAAGGACTTCATCGTATCAAACTCATAGGTAAGGTTAAACATATTGGCTGCTGAAATTAGAAGGAAAATGCTAATAATCGCAACCGATAGTCCTGGCTTTTTGACCACCATCCGACCAATTTTACTCCAGATGGAATTGTCTTTAACTTTTTCATCTCCAACCTTTGGAACCTTTGGCCAGAAAGATTTTCGGCCGAAAAGTGTAAATAGAGCTGGCACTAATGTGATCGAAGCGAGCATAATGATCACCATCGTTGTCGCAAAGGTCGGCGCAAAATTTCGATAGTCTCCGAATTCGGCGAAGAATAAAACAAGCATTGCTGCTAAAACCGTTCCTCCAGAGAAAAAGACCGGCATCCCTGTTTCCTTCATTGCAGCACGCATTGCATCGTATTTATTTTCATGCCCCTTCAATTCTTCACGGAATCGAGAAAAAATAAAGAGCGAATAATCAATTACTGCCGCAAACAATAAAATGGACATGATTGAAATCGTTTGATTACTTAATAGTAGACCTGCCTTCCCTAAAATACCAAGCGTTTGCATTACGACTTCATATACAAAAACCGCAGCTAACAACGGTATTAACGCGAGAAGGGGTGAACGATAAATGACGATTAATAAAATTAGAATTAAGCCAACTGTTGAAAGAATTAAAACGAGGTCTGCCCTTGAAAATAAATCAAGCGAATCTGTTGCAATCCCCGCAGGACCTGTCACATACAAAGTTAAATCCGTATTTTCCTCAACAACTTCGATGATTTGATCCTTTGAATCCCGGACTTCCTTTGTTTCGAGTGAAGGATCAAAGATGATTGGAAGTAGTGCCGTTGTTTGATCTTCTGAGAAAAATCCAGCAGCTGCTTGTGGCGGTAAAGAAGCCAATGGAACTACCTGCTCAACTCCTGGAATGTTTGCTTCCTCGATATGATTGAATACATTAACAAGGTCTTCAAATTCCAATTGACCATCCTTCGCTTGAAAAACTAATATTCCCGGCGTTCCATCGCTATCCTTGAAATACTCATCCACCTTATTTTTGGCAAGTACGGATTTTGCATCTTCAGGCAAGGAATCAATCCTCGTAACCTCATAATCCTTTGCATTTGGTGCAAAAACAGCCAATGCCATCGTAATGATTAACCAGCTAGCTAATGTAATCCACATTCCTTTTTTGGTGGAGACTTTATCAGTAATGGCTTGTAACATCTCTTTCAGAACGATTCAACTCCTTAGTTAGTATTTTTAAAGTGACACGAACGTCACTTTAATTAAAAAAAATGACACTGTTATCACGTTAATTATCTTTTATAAGTGACATCTGTGTCAATTAAAAATCTTTGTAAATTCCATGACAAATCATTTGCTTAATCGATTCAACCCACACCTCATGTGGAATGCCAAAATGATTCGGTATGGCGACTGATTGAAAAATGTATCCTAATATCAAAGGTTCCGGTATCTTTGTGTTGAGTACGTTTTCGTTCTTTCCCGCCTCAATAAAGCCCGAAACATATTGGTACATCTGAAGATGGTAACCCTCGAGTTTCATTATATTTTCTTTCACTTTTGCGTTTGTAAGAATCGGAACACGTTTACCAATTTCTATTATTTGATGAAGCTCCGGATTTTTAAACATGAGATTCAGAAGAAAATCAAATTGAGCATAGAACCCTTCAATTGTGTTAATTTCTTTTAACTCATGAAGAAATTGCTCCATTTTAAAAAGCATATATTCCGTGATTAATTCTTCCTTGTTCTCAAAATATTTATAGATGGCCCCACGTGAAACCTGTAATTGATCCGCCACCAAACTAAACTGGAACCCTTCATAATGATGTGCCAGAAGCAATTCCTCGGTTATCTGAAATAATTCCTCTGTAGTAAATTTACGCTCACGAGCCATACCTTTCACCCCACCTCATTATAGAACAAGTTTTTCAAAAAGAGAATGAGTTGGCTTGGAAATGACAATTTATCGTCACTTTATGACTAGTACAGCACGGATTCCATCCTACTTGGTACTACTCATTTTATTTAAACAAGCGTTTGATTGATTTTCTAAACCGTTGAAAAACGTAAGAAAACCCATTAAACAAACGCTTGTTTGAAAATGGGTTTTCTCCAAAATGACTGATTAGTACAGATTGTTTTTAGCTTAGCTCATAAAATCCACAAACCACATGTCCCACTGCTTTTGCTGCAACAAGGAGTGCATCTTCATCAATATCAAACTTAGGATGATGATTGAAATACGGATCCTCCTCACCCTTCGGTGTACATGCAATGTAGAAGAAACATGAAGGGAATTTTTTTGCATAATATGCAAAGTCTTCAGATGGTGCCATCGGTGGAAATTCTTTCACTTCTTTAATGTCTTTGTCATTTGCATTTTTTAGATACTCTGCGACTTTTTCGGTTATTTCAGGATCATTGTATAGAGGCGGGTAATCATTTTCATAGGTAAGCTCACATGTTACCCCAAATTCTTCCTCTAGCCCCTTTGCAAGACGTTTAATTTCATGTTCAATTTTTTCCCTTGTTTCATCTGTCATATAACGAATGTCGCCTTCCAGCTCTACGCTGTCCTTGATGACATTAAAAGTTCCCTTTCCATCAAATGAGCCGATCGTAATAACGCCATTTTCAAATGGACTTAAACGACGACTAATAATCGTTTGAGCCGCTGTTACAAAATGGGCGCCTGCCACAATTGCATCATTTGCTAAATGTGGTGAAGATCCATGTCCACCCCTACCTTGAACTTTCAATTTCATATAAGCCCTACCATTGAATGAAAATCCTGCATGATACCCAACCAACCCTGCAGGACCTAGTGGAAGCAAATGAATTCCGAATACATGATCCAGATCATCCAGTATGCCAGATTCTACAATACTTTTTGCCCCACCGGGTGGAACTTCTTCCGCATGTTGGTGAATAATTTTAATGGTCCCGGGTATTTCATCCTTTAATTGAATTAAACAATCCGCTAGTACTAATAAGTATGCTGTATGACCATCATGACCACATGCATGCATGACACCTTCATTTTTTGATTTAAAAGGTACGTCCGCTTCCTCAACAATAGGAAGTGCATCAAAATCTGCACGTAGACCAATGTTTTTCCCTGACTTTCCACCTTTTATTGTTACAACAATTCCATAGCCATTTCCAACATTGGACTGAATTTCTACGTCCTTCCCTTTATAAAAGTCAAGGATATATTGGGCTGTTTTTTCTTCTTTGAAGGATAGTTCAGGATTTTCATGAAGATGTCTGCGAATTTCAATCATTTCATCCTTACGTGACTCTAACATTTCCATTAATTGATCTTTCATTGTCCTATACTCCTTTTCATTACCTATTCTGGAACAGGCTCGCGAGTTGTTGTTTTTTTAGAAGTAAGATTTGGTTTTACTTCTTTGGCTGTTTTACCTGCATCTTTTGGAACCATAACCATGATCGAGATAATTGATAGGATACCAAAAATTACATTTACAATGATACCTACTGTAGCTGCCCATTCAAGATTGCCCGTTGCTGCTATTGCCGCGTAAGCTGCTGTGGATATCGCAACACCAAATGCACTACCTAGCGAACTTGCCATTTTATAAACACCAGCTGCTTCGCCCACTTTATCAGCCGGGGCATTTGATACTGATGTATCTGTTGATGGGGTCGCATAAATACCAAGTCCGAGTCCAAATAAAGCAAATCCAATAAAAACAGCAATTGTATAAGAAAAGCCTGGTAAAAATGTTAAGCCCATTAACCCTACACCAACCGTGGTAATGAGAGCGCCCCAAATCATCGGCTTTTTTGCGCCTACTTTTTGTAAAATTTTCTCACCGACACGAATCATGGCGAGCACAGTAACTAAATAGCCTAATGACAACATTCCGGATTGGAATGAACTGAAGCCTCGTCCTACTTGTACATACGTGTTTGCGACGACTAAGGTACCCGCAATAGCATTTAGTAAAAAATTCGAGACTGTGGCACCCGTATACGGCGCATTTTTAAACACAGCAAAGTCAATAAGGACAATATCTTTGCTCTTTTCTACCTTTATGAAAACAAGCAGACCTATAATCGTTACAGCTACAAGTATTAGTGAAATCGGGCTTGCCCATCCTAAATCTGATCCATACGTAATAAATATATTCAAGGCAATCATCGTCACGATAAAAATAGCTAAGCCCGTGTAATCAAATTTAAACTTTCCTGAGGATGGCTGCTTACTTTCTGGTGTATCCTTTAGTAAAAACATCCCAACAACCGCAAAAATAATAGAGAAAACGAAAATCCATCTCCACCCTAATGATGTAGCGATTGCCCCCCCTGCAAATGAAGCAACTCCCGATCCTCCCCAAGAACCGATTGACCAATAACTTAATGCTCGTTGACGTTCTGCCCCCTCGAAATAAGCCTTCATTAATGCGATAGTAGATGGCATAATACATGCAGCTGATAGACCTATAATCACACGTCCAATAATGAGCAGTGCAGAACCTTGAGTTATTACTAGACAAAGTGAACCAATTATACTCAAAACAAACCCAATATTGGCGATCTTTTTACGGCCTACTTTGTCAGCAAGGCCACCGGCAGCAACGATAAACATGCCTGAGAATAAAGCCGACAAACTGATGGCAATGTTCAGTGTTCCTAGTGAAATCCCTAAATCTTTTTGTACAGCAGGGACTACATTCACCATCGCTTGGGCAAATAGCCAGAATGTAATAACACCAAACACAATCCCGATAATCATTTTATTTGTACCTTTATAAGCTGTTGATTCCATGTTATGTAACCTCCTTTTGATACTATAATTCCCGTACATAGGCGCTTAATTCTATGTAAAATGTGAAAATTATTAGGCATCAAAGTTGGTGTTGAGGGTATATCGAATGACAATTAGATAAGCTTGTGCATGGATAGTTTTATATTGAAACGAAAAATAGCTCAGCCATCAACAGTAATAAATCTTCTTTAATTTATTATTCCAATACACTAAGATGTTTGTCACACGCATATAGAAAAGGCCTGTACCCCCTACGATACAGGCCTTTTCTCTTCATATCTTCTTTCCTAACCACTTATAAAGCAGACTAGTACAGCAAGCCTTATGGAATCCACATCACGACTGTTTTAATTCAATCAATCGTTTGATTGAATTAAAACAGTCGTTGATTTAATTGGAAAAAACCG
>NZ_QUQV01000027.1 GCF_003400205.1 Bacillus sp. HNG
TTAGTATTTGTAATTAAAAAAATTAGGAGCAAATAGAAATCCATATAAAAAAAGTCGAATCCATCAAGGATATCGGCTTTTTTAGATTGAAATTTGCTTAGCGTACAAAATTTCCGAAATGTTGGCTGTACCCCTATAATTATAAAATTTATATAAATGACTCAAAGGAGTTAAAATGTATTGTAAACATTTTCACATTCCTCACCCGTTGGCTCATAAAAGCAATGAAGCTTATACCTTCCAACAAAAGGCTGATTATACCATGTTTGCGGACAATCTCCCGTTGGCCTGAAATACCATAAGGAAAATTTCGCCGGCCAATATCTTTCTCCTTTAATCACTTTTCGTGCAAGACGTCGCTCAGACTCCCTTGCAGCCTGATAAAAATAACCTTTTTGTACGGCTTCGAATGCATGAGGTTGATAAATCATTTGAGGGATTGTTCTTAGCCCTTTAAAATCTGAACAATCAGCTCGGATTCGATTTATGCCAACATTTCCAACGAGCAACATGCCTAATTTTCCTTCTCCTTCCGCTTCTGCTCTAAGCAACCTTGCCAAAAGATCAATATCTGATGCACTAGCCTTTACTACTGCCATACGCCACCTCCATGTTAATATTTATATGATCCAGGACTTATGCTGATACACAAATTTTCTTAAGTCGATTGGCATAGTATTAAGGGGAATTCTTTTGAAATGTGTTAGGGGAAAATTCATGTTAAAAAATGAATAATGAACAAAAAAGATTTGCCTCTTTTGCAAATGCTTGATTTATTTATGCGGTTTTTTAATTGTGACTAGTTCATATAATCCGAATTACAACCCATCATAAATTTGTATTATCAAAAGAACGTATAAAATCGTATGTAATCCAGGTTATTTTTATTTTTCTCAGGAACGATCCCCGTTCTTACCTCGAACGCCCCTTTTCCGAAACGATTAAAAACAAGTGCTGCTGTATTCCCAAGCTATATGTTATGTATAAAGCAATAAATGGGATTGTCGGCGTATTTAAGCTGGAAGTAGAAAAAGAAACAATATAATAACGATTAACTCATAGGTAAAAGGTTAAGTGTTAGCTTTTATGTAGATTTATGTACAAAAAAGACCGTTGTGTGCGTCTGTTGCACTTTTACGGTCTTTTTTTCTGTAATAATCACTCTTCTACTTCGGTTCGATCTGGACGAATTAGAGCAATAGCATGCTTAAAAATCATCACTTCATCATTTTTTACAGATACAGCAAGTGTGTATTGATCATATTCAGTTAACTTTCCTTTAACTTTTACACCTGAAGTTAAATGGATCACTACAGATTGTTTTAGAAACTTGTCAAACAGACGTTTCTGAACGTGATGAGGTGTTTTTTTAGTTTTTTGTTGCGGCTTTTGTGCTGTAGTAGACATTATTCATCCCCCTACTATGTTTATATTCTATTACTTTATCATGAGGTGGAATTATTTGAAAATAAACAAGAAAAGAATCCTTTCTTTTGTTAAGAAACTGTTATGGTTTCGATTCTTGTCTTGACGGGATTTATTTAGGCTAACAACATTTTCCTTTATTTACTAAACAAGCGAGCAAAAAACCCTTTTTTCTTTTCATCCACCTGTGCCGCTGCGATTTGAAGAAGCTGCTGTTTTACCTCTTGTGATTCCCTTAATGATTCCATTAACTTCCGGTCCCGCTGTTCCAGGCGTTCTTCTATATATTTTTGCTGCTGTTCCAATCGCTGTACTAACTCCCTGTTAAAATTCTCTTGCTGACCCAGGCGATTTAATACCTCGTTATTGGCTTCTTCTTGTGTTTTTACACGTTCCAATAACTCAGTCAGTTTGTCATCAAAAGAACGTATAAAATCATGTTGTAATTCAGGTTGTTTTTCTTCCTTTTTTACTGGAACGACCCCCGTTCCTACTTCGAACGCCCCTTTTCCAAAACGATCAACAACAAGTGCCGCTGCGTTCTCAAGCTGCATGTTATGGTGTTTCACTAGATTTTGAAAATGCCGCAATACGACTAAATCATTTTCAACAAACACCCGTTGATTATGGTCGTTCCTTATAAACGTATACCCGTTCTTTTCCAGAGCAAGACACCATTTTCTTAATGCGCTATCACTAATTTCTAAGGTTATATTTACTTCTTTTGGCGTGTAAGCCTTTTCGAATGTATTATCCATTCCTTTTCACTCCCTAGTCACGTTCTTTTATACGTTCTAGAGGACAAGTGAAATTTCCTTTAAGAAAAAATAAAAAACCCACCTTAAGGTGGGCTAGTAATTAAGCGAATGGATCGTCAAGGTCTTCAATGTTAGACCAGAGTTTGTCTTTTTCCTGTTCGTCGTCTTCAAAGATGCCTTCATTGTCTGATTCTTCAATATCATAAACTGGTTCATGAATTGCTTTCTGTGGAATTTGAGGTATTGGCCTATCAGCCGAAGAAAGGTTAAAATTCATCTTTCTTGGTATGATTTCAGAAACATCAATTAACCCAGTCTGATCGTACAGCTTTTGAGCCGCATATAAGAAAAAACTTGATAAATCTGATTGACTATTGATCCAATCCATGAACTCGGAAGTCACATCTTGGCTTAAATAAATATTGATTCTATCTCCGGGCTTGTAAATTTTATTCCGCTTTCGCGCCATTTGGTGTAACACCTAATTTCTTCTCTTTTTGCTGTTCATAACGTGGAGAGCAAGTATAAACCAACAAGCCGCGTGCATTGACAAACATAGGTTCAGCCAGGAAGGTTACATTTGTTGTACGTCCTTTTGTATCAAGGATTTTTTGTAGATAATCTTTTAAGACAGCTGCGCCGCCGCCATAAATAAAAACAAACGGATCATCTTTCAATTCATCAATTTTATTAATGATGGCGCTGCTTATTCTTTGTGCCAGCTGTAACATTCCCGTTTGTGATTCCCGTTTTAAATCATTATGGCGAGGGTGTTCCGAATCAAAATAAATTTCGTTAAATTCAGCCATGCTATCAATCGATTTACGGGGGTGATTACGGTTCCAGCGTTTGATAATTTCTAAGATTGTTTGTTTAACTCCATAATTTAACCCTTCCGAAAGCTTTGGATTAAATTTAATCCCTTCTGTTACAACGATTTCCGTTGTACCGGCTCCAATATCAAAGTGGAGCAGCGTTTTATTTTGAAAGTCTACTTTCATGATTTTGTCGCCAACTTCAATCTTTCGTTCAATTACTTTTCCGTTTTCATCAAATACAACCCCCCAGGCAGCAGCTGCACCTTCAGGAAGGCATTTGCAGTATTCAATTTTAATGATAACCGTAACATTCCTACCGGATGGATGATGGAAAATAAGTTCATGTGTGCCTATGTAGCGATCCGCATTCGCCATTGCGTTGGCTTGGGTAATGGTACTAACCGGCAATGCTACTGAGAGATCGTAAGATACTTCGATATTGTCTTTTGTATATTGTTTTTTCATGGCATCGATCGCAAGGCCAGCAAGAGTAACGATAACTGGAATTTCATCTTTTGATTTATCTGATTGTTTTTCTAGTTCAATGGCTTGAAGGTTATCATTTAATACTTTTTCACCGATCACGTAACGTTGGCCATTAAAAGTGAGTGCTTTAGAATTAATAGTTACATCTATATTGTTAATTAGTTCGTCCGCTGGAATATCGTCCATATCCATAAGTTCGGTTGTTTCACCCATATAAAGAGCATAGACGGTAGGAATTGTAATTGGAGAAGAATCTTTTACCCAAAGTTTTAAACTGTTATTACCAGCATCTGCACCAGCTTTAAAAATTGTCATTGAATTTTCACTCCTTAGATATTAGTAGTTTTTACTTTTAATGGATATATTATACTCCTGATTTACATACATTAGCAATATATTAGAAATATTTTATGCGCACAAATAATGTGGAATATCGTCGATTTTGTGTTTTTATTATATTTCATTTAGAAATATAATATGCGCACAATAGGAGCATAAAAAATGCTCTATTCTTATTTTTAGAGCGAATAGAGCATTTGGAAGTATATAGATGTTACGTATAATAGCAACTAGACAATTTTAATAGTTTTCTGTATAGTGGACTTATAGTTTCTAATATTTACTAGAAATCAAAATATTTTGAAAGAAATATAGATTTAAAACACAATATATACACATTTTGATAAACAAAAAGACAAAATTAAAGAGCGTTGTTGGAAGCAACGCTCTTAATAAAAACTTGCTAGCCCCGGTCGCCAAACTAGGAACGCTAGCTTTGATAGGTTGATCTTGATGTTGGAAGCATCAAGATTGGTTTACAAAATATATGTACCCTTATGATATATTATGTATTCCTATTTTGCAAGTTTTTTTGGATTAGAAGTAATTCTTAAATTCTTGCAAATATCAGCATTTTTCTATCAAAGCAAAGGTTTAGACCGGCACGGGCGTAATAGCTAGTGGCGGTCTTTTTGTTTTGGAAGGAGAAGCTGTATGAACGCTTATAGAGCTATTTTCAGAGATCAATTAACTGAAACCCCTAAAAAACAAATTGAAAAGGTACAGACTGGCTATAACAGCCATTTAGGATGGGTTTTTGTCTGTAATCAGTTTCATGAAAAGCCAAAAGCTGTACGTACTTACCGCTCTTTATTCGGAGCTTCAGAAACTTATACATATTACACACCTAACACGTTTTATCGGAACGATCAACGTCATTCGGGAGCTTTGCGCTGGTTAAATGCAATGGTGATTGATATTGATGTAAAGAACGGACAAAACAAAGGCATAATTCTGCCTGATGTGATGGATTTAGTGACAGCAGCTGGTCTTCCAGCACCTTCTATGATCGTTTCTACCCCTTCAGGCGGGTTTCATGTTTATTGGTATTTCAATGCTGCTAAGCGTGCGTTTCCGAAGGTTACAGAGCATTATAATCGTATTCAGGCTGCTATTGCAGAGGCCATGAATGGGGATCTGCAGGCTGTAGGTGCTGAACGGTGGTTTCGTATGCCTACAGATAAAAATACGCTATATCAAAGTGATAATAGGGTTTCTTTTGATGAATTATGCGATTGGCTAGCAATCTATCAAGAAGAACGTTTAAAAGAACGTTTAGAAGAAGGGTGTTTTTGCCCATCCCCCCGAAAAGGTGGAATAAGGAGTACCTCACTGAAAGATTAGGGAAGTACTCCTTAAACATCGCTTACTCTGTTTCCGATATTACGTTTAATTGGGCTAATTCTTGAATAATTGCATCCAAATCAACAGACTCTTGTTGTATATTAAACTCGTATCTTCCATAGAAGTTAATATGTTGCCATGCAACTGGGGATATTTTTTTCATAACATCCGAATCTAGAGCCTTTGTTTCTCTGTAAGCCAACATATTAGATAAAATACTGGCATTGTAATAAATAATGCAATTGGAGAGTAAGCGACTGCATTCGCCCCAAATATGTTGATCATTTTCATTTTTGAAACGTAATTTTCCAAAATTGGCAAAGGATACTGCTTTGCGTAATTTATGATAACTTTCCCCTCGATTTAATGCCTTTTGAACATTCCGGCGTAAAGGGGGAGAATCAATATAATCCAAAAAATATAGACTTCTTATGATGTTATCGTACTCCCATAAAGCACGTTTGGTTTTGTTCTTCCGTGCATAAGCGCTTAGCTTACCAATAATAATGCTTTGTGTGGTTGTTTTAACTGCAAGGGATAACATAATTCGTTGAATATTTTCCCATTCCTCTATAATAAGATTCGTATTAATCTTTCGAACTGGCTTGATCAGGTTATCTCCATATTGGCTTGGATGTTTGAATCCGTAAAGAGATTTGTTGACCTTATCGTGAATATCCTTGTAGCGAGGCGCAAACTGATAACCAAAAAAGTTCAGGATAGCAAAATTCACTTCATTGGTTCCATGTGTATCCGTGGAATGCACATCAGGCTGAATATCAGTTGTGTTGTTAAATAAAATATCAAATACATAATGACTTTCATGCTCATTGGCCCCAATAATTCGAGCATTAACAGGGATATGGTTGGCTACCATTGTGTAGGAAACAATCCCTTTACCAAGACCAAAGTATTTAGGTGAATGACGGGAATTAATGGTATTGATTCGAGTCTCAACTTTCTGCCCGTCACTACTAGAATGAATCGTCTCCCCAATGTCATAATGTTTAAAGATTGGGAGTTTGGCTATTGCATTACTGATACAATCATTCGCTTCTTTTAAAGTCTCCAGACGAATAAAGTTATCAGATGTGGCAGCCAGTAACGGATAGCTAATATCAGAAATTTCCCCCATTCTCCCTAACCCCATGTTGGTTCCCCAAGCAATCAGACAGGCGACAAGAATTCGATTGTCTTTATTCTGTTTGGCATAACGTCCCAAGATGTGCTCAAATGAGTCAAGGAATTGACAGTGCTGTTGAACAAAATGCAAGACACTCCTAATGTCTATTTGCTTTAATGTATCGTAGAATGAGTGATTAATAGATTCTGTGTCACGAGTATAAGGTAATGTCCATCGGGTATGTGAACCCCGTTTTTTGATTTGAAGATGCTCATTTTTCCCAGATGAAATACTCTGGTTAACTTTAGTAATGCGATCTTCTAATCGCTTCTCAAGCTCCACTAAATGACTATGAATGGGTTGGTTGAAAATCGTCAGACCAGTGTCAGCGATCAACATTTCTTTCTGTTCCCATTGACGATCATTGATCAGGTCATCCTCAAAACTGCGAAATCGGATACTATCACGACAAAAAATATCTCCTGCTTCCAAACGGTTGCGTAGGAGGCGATAGACTAAAAATTCATATCGATCTGCTAAAATTGTTTTTTGTTCATAGATATAACGCTTCACACCATCGGATATGAAACCATTTGGCAAATCATCTGAGTGATATTGTCCTAACGCTTTATTCTTATTAAAAGCAGTTTTCATAAAATTCACTGCTTTAATTAATGGATCATTTGGTGAAGGAGCTACGAAATCAACCTGCAAAAATATAGGTCTTAAATAACGTTTAAATCGTCGTGCCTGCTGACCAATATGTTCCCATTGGAAGGCAGTTTCATCATATTTTATATTTGTAGTAATCTGTTTGGCTACGGATTCCAGTTTCTGACGTTCCAAAATAGTAAATGCACGGTCTTGAATATCCCTAAAGGGAGTATTGGCAGGAATATGATCATCAGTGAATATTTTAAGCAGTTCCCCTGCTTTTTTGATGTCTTGATTACTCTCTGTATAGCACTCGTAAACTCGTTCTTTTGCTGCTAATTTAGCTTCATCTGCATACCCCCTTACACTATATATGAGGGTATTGATCAGGTTGTCATGCATCCGTTGATAACGATGGGATACAAAACATAACAAATAGACATAAACAATCCATACATTCAGCCGTTTGAGCTTGTAGACAGAGTAGTAACTTACTAATGAAGCATAGTACTTGATGCTTTCGTTGGAAATACCTAACTTTGGTAACAGTTCTTGAGCAAGGTAATATAAATGCTGTATTTGTTTACCACGATTCATTTCAAGCTTTATTTCAGTGGCGCTAAAGTCTTTCGGTTCGTGTTTCAGTAGTGTTATTTTATACAGCCCTGAAGAATCTTCAAGTAATCGATCTAAGGATTCCATATCATTCTGTTTTAGATGATCCTGCATCAATGAAATTAATCGGTTTTGCTCATGGGTTATTGCCTGTCCTGTCATATCTTGCATAAAACTATAGCCAGGAACAACAATGCAGTTTTCAGACAAATAATTCATGATTTCTCGAAAGATGTAAATCGGCTTACCACAAAACGCCGCAGACTTTTGAGCTTTTTCCTCCATCTTACGCCGTTCTTCGGCACCGCAACTGTGGTAGTTAAATAATTTAAGAATCAATTGTTGTTGTTTTAACCTAGTGGACTTATCAATTGAACTCAAGTCATCAATTTGACTGTTGTTGAAATGTTCCTTCAGAATATATTGAAGATCCTCTTCTACCTCATGGAGGTCAAATGTAAAAAATAGTTGTCTGGCTTTGAAATAACCCAGTTGTAAAACGAAATAAGCCTTAGATTTGACAGAACGCAATGTGTGTAGCAGCTCTTTCTCTGGCTGTGAAAGAGAAAAATAAGAACAGCGATCTTCGTATGAGAAACCTGGTCTGTCATAAATGATCTTTACTTCATCTTCGCTAAGAATCCTCAACCGTTTTTGGGTAGTTGTATTATTCTCCATATTCATATTCCAATCTCAAATTCCCTGACTACTTTATAAAATGAGTTCTTTTTCAACCCAAGTAAACACATGAACTCAACGCCCGTGATCTCTTTATTTTTCCACTTCGGATAGTGAGAATCTAATAATTGGCGCTGTTCATGGGAAAGGGTCCGTAAATTAAGCTTTGGTCGTCCCAAATGTCTACCTTGAGATTTGGCGAGCGCTATGCCTTCGGCTTGGCGCTGTTTGATTTTTTTTCGTTCTTGTTCGGCCACATAAGAGAGAAGGCTTAGAAACTGATCTTCCATTAACTTTCCGATATCTCCCATCTCTCTATATTTACGACTATCAAATAACGTTTCGTTTTCCAACACGACAATATCTGCTTGAATGTTCCTTGTAATGTGTTTCCATTCATAGATAATCCCTTCGTAATCCCTCCCCAATCGATCTAGGGCATCCAGATAAAGGAGATCCCCTTTCCGCAGGATACGCTTCATCGTCTGGTAGCTGGGGCGATTAAAGTCTTTTCCACTTTGTTTATCAACAAAGATCATTCGCTCTTCGATGCCTAAAGCTAACATTTTTTTGATTTGACGTTCTTCATTCTGATCTGTAGATGAAACGCGAACATAACCGATCTTCACAATGAACTTCCTCCAGAAGATATATTTTCTTCTACTATTTTACTATATTTAGTTTCTAAAGGTATGACGATTTTAGTAAACGTTTATAAAAAGATTTTCATAGATTTATAAACGCAAGAACCACCCTTTATTAGACAGGTTTTAAAAGTACACCTTTATAAACAAAAAAGAACCCAAAGAATTGAGTGTGGAATTTTTGCTCCACGTACGGACCATTTAGTTGAACAAGAGATAAATTAAATAGCTAAGGATTGTGAAGTATTTTATAATGATGAATGCTTTTTATTTTAGTCTAAAAATAAGAATAAAAGGGGTTGTTTTAAAAAAACAATAATATATTGCATATGGATAATGATTTATTGTAAAACGATAAATATTGTATTAAACTTAAATTAACGATAAATAAGTGAGGTGCATTTTTATGAAACGAGGAACAACTGTTTTTTTAAAGATAGCTGTTTTTCTTATTGGGATTACGGTACTCGCCTTGTGTATATTTTGGTTGCCTTGGTTAGCAAATGATACGGCAGAAATGTTTCCGGAGTTTGCTTTTTTGCAATATCCTGTATTAATCGGTTTGTATGTAACTGTGATACCATTTTTCCTTGCTCTGTATCAAGCTTTAAAACTTTTAAACTACATTGAAAATAACAATGCTTTTTCGGAATTGTCTGTAAAGGTTTTGAAATATATAAAATACTGTGCAATTACAATCAGTATCTTATATTTGATAGGGACCATCGTTCTTATGTCTCAAAACGCCTTACACCCAGGAATAGCAATTATCGGATTAACAATTATTTTTACTTCTGTTGTTATTGCAGTCTTCACTGCGGTTCTTCAGAAATTATTAAAAAACGTTTTAGATATAAAATCAGAAAATGATTTTACGGTCTGAGGTGAAACAGTGGCAATTATAATCAATATCGATGTGATGTTAGCTAAAAGAAAAATGAGTGTAACAGAACTATCTGAAAGAGTTGGAATCACAATGGCTAACCTTTCTATTTTGAAAAATGGAAAGGCTAAAGCGATTCGATTATCAACTTTAGAAGCTATTTGTAAGGCATTGGACTGTCAACCTGGGGATATTCTTGAATATCAAAGTGACATTGACAATCAAGAATCAACCATTTGATAGTTTAAACACATTAAGAAGGAATGTCATAAAATTGTTAAATTTTAACTAATGATAGTTGGCTAAAAGAGAGGAATGGACTAAATGGCTAAAGAAATGTTTGTGCAAATAAGTGATTGTAAACTATATGCTAAATTGATAGGGGAAAATAATGGAAAACCAACAATAATAATGGACGCTGGATATGGAGACTTTTCCAAGGCTTGGGATTCAGTAATTGGGGATATTTCAATGCTCTCTAATGTTCTAATTTATGATAGAGCAGGACTTGGGAAAAGTGAAACAAGTTCAAACCCCAGAACCAGCCGTGAGATGGTAAAAGAATTGAAGGAACTTCTTATTGAAGCCAATATTAAACCTCCGTACATATTAGTTGGTCACTCATTTGGTGGAGTTAATATGCGGATATATGCAACTGAATATCATAATGAAGTTTGCGGACTTGTCTTAGTTGACTCTACGCCTGAAGATTACAGAGAAAGATTTCTCCCAACGATGTCACAAGATTTTCAACAAGCATACAACAAGCAATTTGTTTATGAAGGCAATTATGATGAATTTATGGAAAGTCTAAAGCAATTAAAAGAAACCAGACTTAAATTAAATGTCCCATTAATTGTTCTTTCAGCTGGTAAGAAAGCTCATTATTCAAAGGAATCACAAGAGTTATGGAATGACATGCAGAGAGAGATTCTTGAAATATCCTCAGATGGTGAATTGGTGATTGCTGAAAACAGTGCTCATTTTATACAAAATGATGAACCAGAAGTAGTAGTTAGTGCGATAAAAAAGCTAATTGACATTTTTAAAAATTAAATTGTGGAGGATAATACTTAAACCTTAAACTCCCTCAGTTTAATACGATTTTCTCCCAACCCAAATACTCGCTATCGGGGTGCGTTAGTTTATTAAGTAATTTTATGGAAGAGGTCAGAATTTAGTTATTCCATTAAATGGCGCTATTCTTGCATAAGGAAGCGCCTTTTAACGGGGATTTGTTTTTAGGGAGATCCCTTAATCCACCTTTTCGAGGGGATGGGCAAAAACACCCAATATCGAGTTGGAACGTCTGACCGAGAAAAAGGATTATGAAAAAGATAAAGCAATATTAGAGGTTGAAAGAGAGTACCAGCAAAGGTTGTTGAAGTCAAATGAGGAATACAACGAAAAAATAAAACAAATGTATGAAGAAATGAACACTATGCGTAAAGAATATGAGGAAAAAGTTGAGCAGTTAAAACAAGAAAAACTTGATGAAAGTAAAAGTAAAAGTTAACCATCTGGATGATATTTATTTAATGGTTAACCAGGTTAACATATGTTAATTAAAAAGGTTAAAATTTTGAATCCCCTGTCCATATATCAAATTTTGATATATGGATTATTCTATAATGGGGTAGCGTCAGGAAAATGCGGATTTACAACGTTAAGGATATCAAAATATAAAAAGTCTAATTTCTCGGTGTTATAAGTGAAAAATTAGGCTTTAGTTACTTCATTAAAGCGCTTGATTGTTGAAGACTAAAGTTTATATTCATCAAGAAAATTGATGTGCTCTTATCCTAACAAATTTTATTTAGGACTTACATGTATGCCTTCACTCTCTCGCCAATCTGCATAGAGTATACGCTTTACATTATTATATCCATTAGTAGTTAATTGGTTATCTAACCACTGTTGATCAAATCCGAGTTCATGTAAATTATCCCATAAAATTTCCCCATCTATAATTAACGATGTTGGGACGTCTACTGGACTTTCTGGAAGATTGAGATCTTGCTTGTCTGGTTTTTGATACTTGGAATTTAATAATAGTGTTGTGTAAATAACTATTTATAAAGAGTAAAAAATGAACAAACGCCAACACCTTGAACTTAGGGTTTGGCGTTTTCTCTATACGAATTACAAATAGGCCATTGACCCCTCTCTATTTGGGATGGCTAGACTTCCATTTTATAGTCTAATAAAATTTTCCTTAAATCCTGTCTCGGTATTTCCAAATTAATTGTCACCTGTATAAGTTCGTCCTCTTTATCACTTTCCCGATCCGACAATTCGATTTCGCGATCAGATTGAGTGGACAACTCCACACCTTCCCTCACATCGGAATTAACGTCTTCTTTACCACTTATTGATTCTCCATACAACATTTCCCACTGTTCATATAAGTTTTTTGCTGTGTGATATTCATCAAGATCAGCTTCTGTATCTATCTGTAATTTTTCTTTCAACCCACGACATGACTCTTCCCATTCCTCTAAGGTCTTCAAATCAAATAATTTTGAAAACCTTGGTTTCATTCTTTCCCAATGCAAATAAATGTTATCACACCATTCCAGCAACTCTTCACGATATTGTATTTCTTCTACTTCTTCCATTCCTCTTCATCTCCCGACCATAATTTTCATCCATAATATTCAAAAAACAATCGACATGTTTAAAAGTACAAATAGGTAAATTTCGTTAATGCTTCTGGTTATGAAAAGGTAAGTGGCCTCCGGTAATTGATAATAGACTTATCAAAAGTAAATTATTCAAAATGACACAAACCTTTTATTAAAGCATCCTTGTTAATGATTTTTACCTATTTGATATTAACAATTTCATCATATGCTCCGCGATTGTCCAATGACTAGACAGTTGCCTAATTGTTATTAATTGGAATTACTTGGTCAATAATCATTGCTTTTAAAATTCCAAGTGCAAAGGCTTGTAGTTATTCCACCAGATGAAATAGTTATAGCCGAAAGAAAGAAAGTTTCTGTTGAAACGAATAAACCCCCAAGACAAATAACAAAAACATCCATAATGAGAATGATGATCCCAACATTAATTTTAATGAATTCAGAAAAGTACTGGGCTAGTAAATCTGTTCCACCTGTGCTTGTCTCGAAGCGAAGCATAAGACCAATGCCAAAACCAATGAATACACCACCTGTAAATGAACTAAGAATTGGTGAAAATTTTATAGGAACTTGATTAACGTTATGAAAAAGGTCAATAAAAAATGATGATAAAAGCATACCGTGCAAACTATTAAAAAAATATGAACGATACTTAAACCAAGCTAGAGCAAAAATGGGGATGCTCAATACCATTATCGTGAACCCGGCGTTTGTATTTAATAAATAACTAATAATTAAACCTAGGCCAATAATTCCGCCATCTAAAACTTTGTTTGGTATTAAAAAAGTATTTATTCCCAAAGCTATTGACATGCTGCCTACAAGAATAGCAACTGCTTTCATAAAATATGGCATTTATTAAGAACTCTCCTGTCTAAATGGACGTGTTCTATGTATATGCCAAAAACGTTAGCATTATAGACAACTTTTACTTCACTGAATATAACTTCTGAAGTGCAAGTAGACGCAACATAAGCGCAAAAAAACGATAACTAATAACCCTAGCCCTTGTAGGTCAAGTAACCCTGTTTAAAGGAAAATGTCTATTAATGATACAAAAAAACTACCCGAGGTGAGGCAGTTTTTGCAGATAGAACTTAAATTTATTCAATTATAATATATGTTTTTTTGCAATATAGGTGCATTCCCAGTTTACTCCCTTTATTTTACACTAGGCGATAACATAAATACGATTTTGATACTTCTGCTCTTTCCCTACTAACGAATAGGTATCACGACTTCCTTCTAGAGTATTTACATCATTTGTAGCAGAATATTTAGTTGAAAAAATTTCCTAGCGTTTTTAAATTTAACGGCTGAAGAAAAACTTTCTATATATACATATACCCGAATCAATTTCATAAATTGATGGGGTATACAGGCAGAGCAGACTTTACCGTGAACTTGTGGATGGTACACCGGCTGCGTTGATTGCGCCTGCCAATTTATTTTTGCTTGTGAAAGCACCCGTAGATATCCACTTTACTGCTTTGGCAGCTACATTTGGTCAAACGCTTCGTTTACTTGGCTTGTCCGTATCGCTACTGCTTCCTGCATTTTTTGTTGCCATTCTTTCCTATCATCAAGATCAGCTGCCCTATTATCACTTGCCACTTTGGGGATTAACCGGTTGGGAATCCCTTTTGATGTGGCAGTTGAAATGTTTATTGCACTTCTCTTCTTAGAAATCCTGCGGGAAGCTGGTATCTGATTGCCTTCTGCGGTCGGCTCCACGGTAACGGTTGTAGGAGGACTTATCCTGGGGGATGCCGCCATTCGTGCTGGATTCTTATCCCCAGGTATCGTTGTCATCGGAGCAATTACACAAATCTTTGGTTCAACTTTATCGAGCCTATCATTGGCTGGAACGATTAGTACCTTACGCTTTTTTCTTTTCATTCTGTCTGCCACGCTTGGCATTTATGGCTTCTTTCTTGGATTATTTATTGTGCTCAGCCATTTAGCCTCGTTGCGTTCATGCGGCTTGCCTTACTTGGCCCCAATATCACCTCCATTTAAAGACTTGGCCAACGCTTTGTTTCGATTACCTTGGCCATGGCGAAACACTCGACCGGACATATTGAAGACACGAGATTCTACAAGGCAAGGGGACAGGCATAAATGAGGAGATATAAAAGTATGGTTGCACTTTTCCTTCTTCTCACCCTTACCGGTTGCTGGAGCAGATATGAAGTGCAAAACATGAACTATGCTACGGCTGTTGGAATAGACTATGTCGATGGCCAATACACCTTGTATGTGCAATTGCTTGATTTCTCGACAGGTGGCCAAGCTGGAGGGACAGCAAAAAGCGGAGCAGCCCCCGGTTTGGGTGGGCAAAGGCGAAGGTTCCTCGTTTACGGAGGCGGCAAATGATTTGTACAGTACATCACAACAACTCTTAAACTGGGGACAAATCTCTGCCATTCTAGGATTAATATAGGGAGGGGAAATCGTTTTAAGATTAGTCGCTAATATCAAATGTGTTAATGTTTAGTGAATGGTCGGTATCTCTAACAGAAGCGTAAAATATATCTTTAATTTGATGATATCCCTTTGCCTTTAGTTCTTGCTTAAGCCACTCTTCATTCTTGTTGATTAATTTTAAATTACGCTTCTGAACTTTCCCTTCAATTACAACAGCTATTGGGAATCCATGGTATTCTACTTTCATATGTAAATCCTTTGGAGTAACAGGAACTAATTCTTTCCTTGGTAAAATGCTGATTTCACCTGTTGCTTCCAAAATCGCATATTCAATATCTTGAATATCTGGATATCTTGCTGTTCTTAAACTTGACAACAGCTCAGATAAAGGATATCTATTTTTCCTTAAATTTTTATATACAATTTTTCCATGTTTAACTAAAATAGTCGGTTTTCCCATAATAAAAGGGTTTAACCAATTTAATAAACTTAATTTTGATATAACTAAGTGAACGCCCGTTATAACAATGATTCCAATAATCCCCTTTGTTACTCCATTTACTTTAATGGACCCAAATGCTAAATAAGATAAAAAAAGAATCGCTCCAAAATCGTGAGGGGTAAGTTGCGCTAGGGCTGATTTCCCTAAAATTTTTATGGCTACAATAAAAACAATATATATAAAAATTAATTTAACTAAAAAAATAGACACTTCTAACACCTCTTAGGAAAAATCACCTTAGTCTGAAGTCAGACTAAGGATGTTCATCTCTTTGACTATACAGACAAAAATTAACAGAGAAAGTTAACCAGTAATGTTTTAATATTTTAAGCACCCTCTAATCAATTTAAAAAAAATATTTTTCCAAAGATTTTATTTTCAAGATTCGACTTAATGATATTATATAAAAAAATGGTACTACTTTTTTGTTATGTGTCTTAAGATCATCCAAGATAGCGAAATAAACCATTATCCTTTTAAAATAGGCATCACTTTATCAATAGCTTCTTGTAGTTTTTCACTATTTTTACTATACATTTGCTTAGCTTCTTTTGATTCGGTTCCAAGAGCAAACAGCTCTAAGTCTGCTTGGCACTTTTTCATGGTCGAAAGAATTAAAGGTCTTTCTTGAGGAGATGCGACTTGTAATTGATCGTCAAACAGGTCAACTGTTAACTCTCCATAGGAATTAACTTGTCCAAGAAAAACATTTTCTACCGTAACCCCTAATTTATCTAACTCTGTATGTAACCATGCACGACTTCTTCCAATTGTAGCTAGTGGTTCATCCATGATAACACCATCCATAATGACAGTTTGAGGCTCTTTGATGGAAGGGACGGATAAGTTTAAGGCTTTTGCTGTTAAAGGTTGGTTCTCCTTTTTTAACATGACGGATAAATCTCCTGTTGCCTCTAATACAGCGAATTCGACATCAGCTACTTGATAAACATCCTTCTTACGAAGTAATGCTAATAATTCATCTATCGTGTATCTTTCTTTTTTTAAATTATCTTCCATGATTTTTCCATCTTTGATAAATACAGTTGCTTTCCCTTCTATAAAATTACGAAAACCTTTGCTTTTTAAGGAAATTAAACCAGCGAAAAAGGGGATAGCAGCAAAGATGACAATTCCAATGACTCCGTGAAAAATATTCCGTTCAAGTCCCATAGCTACTTCTGCACCAATACTTCCAATTGAAATACCTGTGACATATTCAAAGAAAGATAGTTCGGAAATTTGCTTTTTCCCTAACCATTTTGTAATTAAAAATAAAACAGCAACAAATAATGCTGAGCGTACAGCTATATCTAACCATTCAGGCACCTCTTACACCCCCTGTAAATATAGTTTTCTAGAAACCTTTGTACTGAAATTCCTCTCCTTCTAGTTCTCCTACTCTTTTTTTTAAATCTTTTGTTACTTCATGTACGACCATCATAGCCTCATGCAAAGTTCGCTTCGATTCATCATCAAGAGTCCGTAATGCTAAAATTGACAGACTTGCTTCTACTCCTTTTAAACTGACAAAACATTGTTTGACATCTGATCCTACTGTCATCCTAGATTCTCCTTATCCTTTTGGTTTAAAAAGTAAAGCTCCTAGCATGCCGAAAACAATGGCAGCTGAAATACCGGAACTAGTTACTTCAAACATTCCTGTCAGTACACCAACTAACCCATGTTTTTCTGCTTCCTGCATCGCACCATGAACAAGCGAATTTCCAAAACTTGTAATCGGAACGGTGGCCCCTGCCCCAGCAAAATCAATCAACGGTTCATATAAACCAAACCCATCTAAAATGGCCCCCACTACTACTAGGGTACTTAAGGTATGTCCCGGTGTAAGTTTGAAAACATCAAACATTATCTGTCCAATCACACAAATCAAACCACCTACTGCAAATGCCCAAAAATAGGTCATCTTATTGTTTACCTCCATATTCAATCGATACCGCATGTGCAATACAAGGAATCGTTTCATTTTGCTGAAAGGACAACGGTGAAAGCAAAGCACCTGTAGCCACAACTAACATTCGTTTAAATTCACCTTTTTTCATGCGGTTTAATAAATGCCCATAAACTACCGTTGCTGAACAGCCTGCACCGCTTGCCCCTGCAAGAACGGGTTGTCCTTCCCGATAAATCATAAGGCCACAATCTTGGTATTGTTCTTCACTAATAGGAGTTCCATGCTTTTTAAATAGATCCATGGACACTTCCTGTCCGATTTGCCCAAGGTCACCGGTTACAATTAAATCGTAATAAGATGGCTCAACATTTCGTTCCTTTAAATGGGCTTCAATGGTATCAACCGCAGCTGGCGCCATAGCTCCTCCCATGTTAAATGGATCTGTCAATCCCATATCGATTACACGACCAATTGTGGCAGATGTGACATGAGGTCCTTCCCCAGAATCACTTAATAGGGCTGCGCCTGCACCAGTAACCGTCCATTGTGCCGTAGGTGGCTTTTGTCCACCATACTCAGTTGGATACCGAAATTGTTTTTCAACAGCTGTATCATGACTGGAAGCTCCTGTTAACAAATATTTCGCTCCTTTTGTATTTACAATATAAGCACCTAGAGCCAGTCCTTCCATCGAGGTAGAGCAAGCACCGAATAAGCCAAAATAAGGCGCTCCAATCGTTCTGCTAGCGAAACTTGTTGGGGTGATTTGATTGATTAAGTCCCCAGCTAGGATAAATTGAACTTGATCCTTTTGTATGCCCCCTTTTTCCATGGCTTTTTGGCAAGCCTCTTCAAAAAGGATTTTATGTGCTTTCTCATAGGAATCCTGCCCAAGCCATAAATCAGCATGAAGAGTATCGAAATCATCTGGGATAGCACCATTGGCTTCAAATGGTCCACCAACGGTTCCAGTGGAGATAATGACAGGCTTTTGTTCAAAAATCCAAGTCCGATAACCCGTAAGCATTATAAACCACCCCACTTGATTAAAATGGTTTTAATGAGCGCAATGACAAAAGCAGAAAAAACACCAAATAAAATTACCGCCCCCGCCAATTTAAATATATTACCGCCTACGCCTAGAACAAATCCTTCTGATCGGTGCTCAATGGCAGGTGATATCACCGCATTTCCAAATCCTGTTACGGGTACAGCTGTTCCAGCACCTCCGAATTGGGCCATTCGATCATATACACCAAAACCAGTGAGAAGCATCGTAATAAAAATCAACGTACCTACCGTCGGATTTCCTGCCGTTTGCTCAGTAAAATCAAAATAATAAATGTAAAAGTCTGTAATAAACTGACCAATCAGACAAATAAGGCCACCGGTTAAAAAGGCCTTTATGCAATTTTGAACAACAGGTCTTTTGATTTCTCGTTGTTTTTGCAACTTTTGGTATTCCTGTTGTACAGGAGTGAGTTTTTTCTTTTGATTGTTAGACATAACTCTACCCTTCCTCTTAGGTTTGTTCTTTCATAAGACTTTTCAGTTTGTTCAAATCCTTTTTCAGGTTCTTCTTATTCGTATCATGTTGTTGTAACTTTTGTTCGATTTTTTCAAGCTCCCAGAACATTTTTTTATCACTAGACACAAATACTTTATAATCTGGATACATTCCTTCCAAGTCAGATTTTACTGACTTCTCGATATTTTTTAAACGGAAACGGTTGAAATTTTCGACTTTTACCGCTACTAAAAGCTCCTTATTTGTATTTACTGCCTTTACATCCGAAATTTCTTCCTTGGTAATAATCTTTTCTTTAGCATGATTAGAAACAGATTGTTCAATTGGTTTACTTGTATGTATTTGTGAAATACTCGAATGATTTTTCTCACCTACCTGATTATCGTTTCCGTTACACCCTGAACCCATTCCGATAAGGATTAAAATGAAAAATAACATTTTCACTTTCATGAAATCACCTCCATGTATTACCAGTATTGGGATGCTAAAAAAAGGTTGGCCTCTCAACCAACCTTTTCGCCATACTCATTATTGTTGTTTGTATTGAGGTTCTTCTTGTTCGATTTGTTGAACACGTGGTTCAACATTATCAATAACAGATTGGGTTTGGGTAGCAGCATCTTGATAAAGTTGCTTTGCTTGTTCATTATCTGTACTAAGAGCAAATGTTTCAAAGCTAGCTTGAGCGCTTTTTAATCCGGCTAAAGCTGTTTTAACGTCACTGATGACTGTCATGAATAACACCTCCTATATTTTATTTTGACCTTTATTAGATTGCAGTATAAAAAGATTTTTATTCATTGAATTTTATCAGACTTTAAATATTTAAAAATTTAGATTATGTAATTTTCCACTGCTTTTGGAAAAGATACACATGTAAGAAAAAGCGATGAGAGGAGGATAGTGAAAATGGACAATTAAGTTATTAATAAACGGATTAAAATACAGAAAATTTATTCGTAGTTACTATGTGTCTTGGAAATTGTTACATTGCAGGGAATTCCTTTTCAAACACAGTGAAGGACTTGTCAATGGAGTATTTTACAATTTGTTTGTCTCATTAATATTTTTTCAATAAACAAGAAAATGGTGAAAAAAGCGAGGTATACATTAGTAATGTACAAGGACTATACTGAAAATATTTTAGGAACAAAACCACGAGCTAGACATAAGAAAATAATTGAAAATTATTTGGATCAAAGTTTTACCAATCCTATCATACATAAGGAAATTCATGGTGATAAAGTCTATGTCCCCTTAGATTTAAACAGGGTCTGGAATAGGATAAATTAATATTTAGTTTAGCCACAAATACTCCCCACCTGCGTATAGGTGGGGAGTATTTAATGCTATCTAGAGGTGGGGGGGCTTTAAAACTAGTCTAAAATACCTGCATATTTTTGACCGCTGTGTGGCAATCTACCTAAAGTGATTACAACATTGTTAACAAGGAGGAAACATCATGCAACAAATGCAGACGGGTATGAATAATCAACAAGCACAAGCTTTAATGACACAACCGCCTGAAATAATGTCAACAAAGGATCATCTCTATGTAAACGATATGTTAAGCTGGAATTTACTTGCGATGAAGAAAATGCATTTTTTCGCTCAACAATGTCAAAATCCCGAAGTAAGAGCAGCACTTGAACAAGCTGGACAAATGCATGATCGACACTATCAACAGCTGCTTCAACAGATGCAACAGTATGTAACTCAACCTTCACAAAATATGAATCAATAAGGAGGAAACTATAGTGGAAAATAATACTCCAAACAGGATTAAAAATCCTGAAACACCAGTCCCTAAGACGCCGCAAATGAACGATAGAGATTTTCTAAACGATGCCTTAACTACGGAAAAATATATATCTTCCTCATACTCGACTGCATTAAAAGAAGCTAGCCATGAATCGTTGTATCGTACAATAGCGTCTGTTTCCCAAGAAACAGAAGACTGTCACCGCAATCTATATAACTTAATGTTTAAAAACGGATGGTACGGTTTGGAAAAAGAAACTCCACAAACTATTCAACAATCGGTTCAGCAATTTTCTAACTACATGCAAAGTCAAGATCCATATAGAGGTAATGTAATACAATAAAAGAACACGTGTTCAAGAAGAATAAACTCTAGGTAAAACAACAATAGTTATGCGAGACAAAAGGTTGGTTAGTTGTTAACCAACCTAGAAAATAATTTAGAATTTACAACATTCGAAAGGGCGGCGGTAAGATGAATCTTAAGTGGATGAAACTTTTATCAACGGTTTTTCTTTCAATTTTCTTGTTATTAGGGTGTAATAATGGAGATGACGATAATAATCCACCACCGGAGGATGTAACTCCAGGGACAGAGGAACCAATTGAAGATCCTATCGACGCAACAGATTCAGATACTATTGATCAACATAATGTCACCCCTGATACAGAAGAACCAATTGAAGATCCGATCGATGCAACAGATCCAGATACTATTGATGAACATAATGTCACCCCTGATACAGAAGAATCAATTGAAGATCCTGAAGACGCAACAGATCCAGATACTATTGATGAATAAGTTTATACACCGTTTGTTCTCAAACGGTGTTCTTTATGTATCAAGATTCAAGGATGTTAATAAGAAATTTAATACTAATATTGCAGCATTTTCTAATAACAAATTTATAGAGGTGTCTCATGACAAAATTACGAAAGTCCTTATTGGTTACTGTTTCCGTACTTATTCTTCTATCCATAGGGTTATTATTCATAGTACCAAATACAAGAAACAAAGAGAATCCCGAAAATAAAACAGTTGCTGTCAAAAACAAATTTAATCCCCCTATAACCAATGTCCAAAATGTTGAAAACGAAAAAAATGTTCTTCAAATAAACAGCCTTTCCATGGGTCAAACCATCAAGAATCAATTAAAAAATGATCCTTCCGTTTTTCTAATTAAACACAATGAAAAAACTGAGAGTCATTATATTAAGAAAGAAGTAAACGTTACATTCAAGACTCTTCCCTCAACAAAGGAAATAAAAAGGATAACACAGGAGATAAATGGCACTATCATTAAAAAGCTAAATTCTACGATTGTATTTCGTTCTAATACGCTTTCGACCAAGGAACTTATTGAATATTTTAACAGACAGGCTATGGTTGAATTTGCTGAACCCAATTATCTTTATCTGCAAAATCAAATTGGACTTCCTAATGATTTGCTATATAGAGAACAATACCAATGGAACTTATCGGCAATTCAAGCAGAAGCAGGCTGGGATATCACCAAAGGGGATGAACATATCATTATTGCTGTTATAGACACTGGCGTTGATCTGGACCATCCTGATTTGAGAAGACGAATTACAAATGGTTATAATGTACTGTTGAATAATAATTTCCCTGATGATGACAACGGGCATGGCACCCATGTAGCAGGAATCATTGCATCAGAAACAAACAACCATGAAGGTGTTGCAGGCATCACTTGGTATAACAAAATTATGCCTATAAAAGCAATGGGTGCCGAAGGGCATGGGACGACCTTTGATATAGCAAAAGGGATTTTTTGGGCAGTGGATCATGGAGCCGATGTCATTAATATGAGTTTAGGCAATTATCAGCATTCTTCCCTTTTAAAAGGGGCAATCGATTATGCATACAGTAAAAATGTTGTCTTGATTGCTGCAGCAGGAAATGAAAATACTATGCAGCCGAGCTATCCAGCTGCTTTTTCTAAGGTTCTAAGTGTCGCCGCCGTAAGTTACACCGGACAACGTGCCCCTTTCTCAAATTATGGAGATTATATCGATGTTGCAGCTCCCGGAGTTCAAATTCCGAGCACCTATTTTAACCAGCAGTATGCTGCCCTTTCAGGTACTTCTATGGCTTCACCACATGTAGCAGGACTAGCAGGTCTTTTGCTTTCAGTAAACCCTAATTTAACGAACCAAGAAGTAATAGACATTATTAAGAATTCTACTTATGATTTAGGAATCCCTGGAACTGATCACGAATTTGGTAGTGGCTTAATTAATGTAAAGAATGGATTGGAAGATGCCCAAAGCAAAAGGCAATAATCCCTTTTTGAAACCGTTGCTTTTCGTTGTTATAAAACTTCTACATGGTGTACATTGTTTGTACATGATAATGGAAAAACTAAGGAGGGAATTTTAGTTGGAGTGGATTTTTTATCTATACCTGTTAAATACGTTCTTTATGTTATTCATAGCTATTTGGGAAGTTCGTCGTCCTGCCAAGGCTTTGAATTGGATAATAATCGTCCTTGTTTTGCCTATCATTGGTTTCTGGCTATATCTTAGCACATCAAATCCCAAGATTATTCATCGGAAAAGATTGACCTCTTCTCATAATGAGTCTGATAAATTACCTGATACATATACTGATTCAGCATCGATAATCGCCGATGCTTTAAGGTATTTTACTGTAGGCGGGCTTCGAGTCGGCAAAGTCCACGTACTAAACAATGGAATAGCAAAATATGAACAACTCATCGAATCCCTACAAAAAGCCCAAAAAACCATTGATCTGGAATATTACATCTATCGGAATGACCAAATAGGTAATCGCATCACAGAACTGCTGATTGAAAAAGCAGTAAATGGAGTTCGGGTTCGTTTTATTAGAGATGGTTGGGGGAGTAAAAAATTCCCGCGAAAAAAATCCTTCAGATGGTGGAAGCAGGGATAGAATGCCGGACAATATTTCCTTTACGCTTTCCCTGGATTTTATCTAATTGGAATTATCGGGATCATTGTAAGATTGTCACGGTCGACGGAAAGGAAGCTTTTACTGGTGGCAGTCACGACTCCAATCCTCCAACGTTGTTTTCTTCTTTTCTTCCAATGTTGTTTTTTTATTAAATAATGTTTTTTCAAAAACTGACTAGCACAATCCCAAGACTTCATTTTAATAGGATTTTAGGAATTCATAATTCAACATAATTTATCTTATGTTGAATTATAAAAATCATAAAAAATTACTATAAAATAAAAAAAGACTCCCGAAATGGGAGCCTAATCAATCTCTATATTAATATGTTTAACAGGTAGCTGCACTCTTCCTGATATATGGTCATCTTTCTTGCGGTCGTAAAAACTCTTTGGATAATAGTAATCTGAATCTGGATCTTTATCCAATCCCAAATGCAAATATGTATTATCTAAATGGTTATAGAGAATAATATCAACATCAAGATTTGTGTTTAAACCGTCATTTGAAAAGACAATTACTGTTGGGTTTTGAACAATTTGATGTACAAATGGAAAATACAGCATTCGATTTCTTTTTGATTTGAACCATGTCCTATCTGTAGCTTTCAAAAAGTCAAAAGTGAGCGTTCCATTTTCTAGCTTTTGATAACCTGTTTTACCAGCATACTCATGTTTATTTTTAAGCTTAGCCACTATGTATTGAATCCCTAATAAGTGACACAGGTTTTCTTCTTTGAAACGCAGTTTAATCGATGGTCTATCGGTATCATCTAATTCAAAATGAAAAACTCTTCCACATAAATGTTCCTTGTAAAACTCTTGGAATAGTTGAAGGGAAACGTCTTTTATATTTGGTTTTTTCTGTATCGTAAGTAAATCTGTAACTGATAACATTTCTTAATTTCCCCTAAAACGAAAAATTGACCCTGGAAACAAGCCCAAGGTCAATTATACTTTAAATTCGACATTATTTGTTAAATTTTTAAAAAATAAGGTGGTCGGTACCAGGAAGGAATCCCCGTACTGGATATATCGTAGTATCTTTATCGTCCCCTACGCGGGAGTGTAGAGCCACCCGTCTACACCGGATATAATCTCATCCTCAAACTTATTATAGCCAAATCGGCGATAATATACAAGGGAAAATCATGGTTTTTCGTAACGCACAGTTACATTTTCACGAAATAGCTACGTTTTTTCGTAAATTCCTTCGAATTTTACTTTAATTCGTCTAGATATTTCTCTAATGCCTCTTCTATCAATATATAGATATTTCTCTCTTGTAATAAGGACTGCATCTTTAATTCCTTGTGCAGATCGGTGCGTAAATCGAATGACACGCGCTTTCTCTCTATCTTCTTTTCTTCTTTTCTTGGAACGTTTATTTCTTCTTTGTTTTCTTCATTCCCTACTTCTTCGTTTAATGCAAAAGTTGGACTTATTGTTTTTTGACTACGCATTTTATTTTTAATATCATTTACTTTCGACACGGCTCAACAACTCCTTATAAAAATCTTCGTATTGTTCTAATGCTTGTCTTATTTCCGCATTTTTATTAAATCCATACAACGCTAAGCGACCTGTAGGAGCTCTCCTTGTAATGATCGTATCAAATACTTCTTCTGGATAATCTTCTGCAATTAATTCATTAAATGCTTTTGCGTCACTTCTACGTACATCATTCATTGTTCTTAAGATCCCTAAAACTTCTACACCTTTTTCTCCAAACTCACGAGCTCCTTCTACTGTATCCATGAAATTAGGTACTGCAGAATAACACCAATTTGAACATTCAAACATCACTATAACGTAATCGCTGGAGCATAATGCATTAGTCGTTTGTTCACTCAATGAAGGTGGTGTATCTATTACAATGAAATCATATTCGTCACTGACTTGTTCTAGGGTTTTGTCCAATATTAAACTTGGACTTCCTTTAAAGGGAATACTCTCTCCTTGATACGTTTTACCTGTATAGATCCATCTAGGGAATGTAGCAAGAAAGTTATTTGCTGCGAGCAAGTCTAACTTTTCATTTATCGGATATATGTATTCTCTTACGTTGTTATGTTGCATTGCTTCTAGTACAGATTTACCTAGAAAATCATTAGAAGGTTTTTCAGCCAGTAATTCAGTTAAATTACCTTGTGAGTCCATATCAATCGCTAGCACCTTATAACCGTCTCTGCTTAGTAAATGCGCAAGAATCCCAGTTGTTGTTGATTTACCACATCCACCTTTTTGAATTCCCATTGTGATAGTAATTGCCATATCTAAACCTCCAATCTTCCAACGTTGTTTTCTTCTTTTCTTCATTGTCTTATATTTTAACTGTTTTGATAAGAAATGAAAACCACCACCACACAAAAAAAACACCCTCTAAAAGAGAGTGCTACTAATACCTATAAACCTTATAAAAGCTTAATGTGAAATCCCCATATTCCGTTCTACCATCTGTTTTAATATCGAAATCTCGTTTCATTGCTTTTTTTATTCTTTTGTAAGTAGGCGTTGTAGAAAGGTATTCTTTATTATTATGAAGGCAGAATAAGCATTCGACAGACAAATTGATAATTGGTTTATCGTCTTCATATGTTATTTTAATAAATTCATCTTTCTCCTTATCCAATTGTGCATCACTAGTTCTGTACTCTGTTCTAAATTCATCTAAACCGTATTTATTCTCAGCACTTTTGATTAGACGATCTTTTATCGTTTCAACCGGATATAGTGAAAAGAACGTTTGTAAAAACTTCTCTAACATATTCCATTCTCTGTGCCATTTTTCTCTCTCTTGTTCCTTTTTTATCTTATCAATTTTATTCCATACCACCCTATAACCCCCTGTACTTTTGGTTTATAAAAATCTATGGGAGCATTTAAGTGTTTATTCTATATAGTTTCAAGTTAAGACTTATTTCGGAAATAGGTCGCAAGGAAATAAAAAATACTCTCTTTTTAGAAGAGAGCAGTATTTCCCCACAGACGCTTTTTGCAAGCTGCGCTTTGCAATAAAGCATATGCTCCCCCACATAGAAAATATGCATGTTTCACTAAACTTTTTCATTAAGTTCCAAAGTTCATATCTTCTTTTTGTGCGATAATCTTTTCAATTTCCCTCCAATGGCGGCCATATTGTCTTGCATGCCTTTTGGTTAAAAACGAATTATCGTATTCCGGATAGCGTTGGGATGGTGGAGCTAGAGCTTTCATTAAGAATGGGCTTTGTCTTTTTCCGTTAAATCTTGTTATGACAATCGCATGATAAGCCTCTGTCTGCATTGCTGTTTCAACATCGAATGTCGGTTTTAATTGTTCTGCTAAATCCTCATATACCTTTTTGTTATCATTGGCAAATAGGAACCAGTTGATTCCTGCAGCACGAATATCATCGTCTAAACCATGTTTTAGTAGTTTGAAGTGGTGGAAAGCAAAAAGCCCCGCTAATCTCCATTTAGGTCCTTCTAATAAAATCCTTTGCATTAAGTTTTTTAAGCCTTCAGTCAAATACTGATGAGGTTCATTAAATACGATAAAAGTTTTAGATTCGTTTGGATCCATGAGTAACTTTGTCATAAACACTTTGAGCGTTATCCAATGTGCTAGCGTTCTTGTCGGTATTGGTCCTAACTTCCGATTCGGTATTCTTAAGATAATTACTTTGCCTTCCTTCATCCACCTTTCAAAGTCTAATTCTGGATGAGGGTCTTGTGCAAAGATGTTAAATGTTGCTTCATTACCTAAAAACTCTTCTAACCGGTAAAGAATTGAGTTTGCCTTTGCTTCAAGTGCCTTCTGTGGATAGGTTACACTTAGCTGGACAAAAAAATTAAGGGCTAGCAGACTGATAGAGAATTAAGTATATCAACTATAAGAACGGGAAAGAGTGATACTAGTAACTTTATAAGGAGGGGTGGGTATGCTAGCCTGCTTGGCAAGCCAGCGATCCCTTTGAGAGCTGGTTGCCTGGCTGGATCAAGCATACCCACAGAGGCTCCATGTCAAGTTACGGATACTTACACTTCGCTCGTAGTCTGCTACGTACCAGTTAAGGAGACTGATAATATGGGATCAAGACGTACATTTACTGATGAATTCAAGGCACAAATGGTGAAGTTATATGAAAGTGGTAAGTCAAGAAAAGACATTGTAAAGGAATATGAATTAACTGCTTCTGCCTTGGATAGATGGATTATCCAAAGCCAAGGAACGGGTTCATTCAAAGAAAAAGACAATCGTTCAATAGAAGAAAATGAACTAATTGAACTACGAAAAGAAAATAAGCGATTACAAATGGAAAACGATATTTTAAAGCAAGCAGCGCTGATAATCGGACGAAGGTAAATGTGATTAGGCAAAATGCCCACAAGTACCCTGTATCAGCAATGTGTAAGGTCCTACAAATCCAAAGAAGTACCTATTATTATGAAGCAAAAGCTAGAGATAACAAGGATGATGAATTGACCATTACTATTACTGAGATATTTCATAAAAGCCGTCAGAATTATGGAACTCGTAAGATTAAACATGAGTTAAAAAAACTAGGTTTACAGGTATCTAGAAGACGTATAAGCCGTATCATGAACGAAAATGGACTTGTATCTAAATACACCGTTGCCCAGTTTAAACCACATGTTGAAAAGCCTAATGAGTCAGCGGTAAAAAATGAATTAAACAGGGAATTTAACCAGGATACTCCCCTAGCTGTTGTAGTGAGCGATTTGACATATGTAAGGGTCCAAAATTCGTGGCATTATATATGTTTATTTGTCGACCTTTTCAATAGGGAAATCATTGGATTTAGTCCAGGTCCAAATAAAGATGCCCAGCTTGTGTATCGAGCTTTATCAACGATTAAAGGTGATTTACGAAAGATTCGTATGTTCCACACAGACCGTGGAAGTGAATTCAAAAACAAAGTAATTGACGAGGCATTGGACACATTCGAAATACAGCGTTCATTAAGCTTAAAAGGCTGTCCTTATGACAACGCAGTAGCTGAAGCCACGTTTAAGATAATTAAAACAGAATTCTGTAAGGGGCAAACATTTGAAAGCTTGGAAGATCTACACAGTAAATTAAGTGATTATGTGGGATGGTTTAACAATGAAAGAATTCATGGAACCCTTGACTATCTAAGTCCCATTGAATTTAAAAAGATACACCCTAAAAAAAGTGTCTAGTTTAGTGTTGACATACCAGACTAAAATTTCATTCTTCTTATGAATTTCCCGTTAAATACAATATTTTAATGAAAATAAACTTTACTTTCCAAGGTGAAGAATTCGATTTGAAAGGCAAAATCATCAGAAGAGAAGACCATATTAAAGGAAAGTTAGTTTCATATGGTGTAGAGTTTGTTGATTTATCTGTAAATGACATCAAAAGATTAAACATAGCGCTACACAATTATCAAGTCGAACAAAGGAATAAAATAAGTTAACAAATAGTGTGAGCCCCCACCATCGCGTGAGGGCTTTTAAAATTTCAAATTAAAAAGGCCCCATCTTCGAAAAGTATAGGGCTAATGTTCTATATAGTTAACCGAGAGACTAGATGAAACTTATATTTACCTTAATTCGTATTAGCTTTATAAAAGCACGAAGGGAGTCTCTCAAATGATCGGAAATCCATCTGACATATTATCAATAGCATCTGATATTGTCTGGACACTAGCCCCAATAATCACCGCAGCAATTGTTTATAAAAAATATGTGGGGTGATGGGACCGTTTCACCCTCAAAATTTAGCACGATTTTATACGTAAAAATTCAGGAAATAAATTTTTATTTGCACGCAAAACGTTGATAAATCAGCAATGTATAAAATAATGCATATGACCTTAAGTATACTTATCTCTAAAACCTCATCGTAATGGGGTTTTTTATATTTTGTAATTCAACTTAATATTAACTATGTTGAGAAATATTGAATATCATATACATTGATATACAATAATTACTCAACTTTAAATCCTTCTAATTGGTGTTTCCAATAGTTCGCATAGTCCCGGATATCGTACAAAGAACTATGTAATTTACTAATATTTTTTAAGGCTACCTGGTTTACTGGTAAAAGTACTGAGTTATGCAGCATATCACATAATGCTGGCAAGTAAAAACGTGAAGCGATACCGACGGTTTCATATTTTCCTAAGTCTTTTAAGTCCGATGTTAAATTGTCTTTTAAGGATCTATATTTTTCTTTTATTTCACTTATTGCAACTCTTTTTTCCTCTGCATTTTTAATACTTTCAAGCTTCTCAATATCTTTATAAATTTCGTCCGTATCCTGGATGAAGCCATCTAACCTCTCAATCGTATGTTCCTTCTCCATGTCTACAACCTGTTTTTTCAGTGCCACAACCTCCTCGTTTTATAAACCCTCTCCTTATGTCCAATTTAATACAAAATAGTTGAGAAGTGGAGGAAAGTTGAAGTAATTTACCTTTTTCTCTACATGAACTCTTATATTAAACTTTGTACTTTTTTATCAACTTTTTTTCACTAACCTTATCAAAACTTATCATTTTCTCGTTTTTTTCGTATTTTGTATCATGTAACTTTATTCCGTGCGCGTGTCGTGTCATCAGTCAATCCTTTGGTATCAATGACTTTTTCCAACTGTTTTCGAAAATTCATAAAATTACTCCTACTATAAATGTTTATTTCTTCTTTTCTTCCAACGTTTATTGATTGAAGATAAACTACTGCATTTATTAGTACCTATCTCCCATGTTTTACAACTAAAACGGACTGCAATTACTTTTCTACATAGCATAAACTATGTTGGGAAATGTTGAATATCGATATATATCATATTCATTTACACATCTTTAGATCCTTTTAACTTGTGTTAGTAGTGATTGATTTAAATAATATATCAATTTATGTTACACATAATAATCTTGTTTTGTTGTTTTACTTATTATATTTTAAATGTTTTTATTGTTTTATTGTTTTCGACATGAATAAAACTAGGATTCATGCTATTTCGACAATCATATATATAACAAAAATGGTCTTAACTATAACAAATTTGGTTCTAAACAAAACGAAAATGGTTTTAATTATAACAAATTTGGTTTATCAACCATAACAAAAATGGTCTTAACTATAACAAATTTGGTTGAACGATAACGAAAATGGTCTTAACTATAACAAATTTGGTTTATCAACCATAACAAAAATGGTTTTTAGATAAATGAGTCTTGTGTAACAAAAAAATACTTTTGTTATACTTAAGTTTTTGTCATAATTGAACTAGGGAAGGGGATATAACATGATAGATACAAAAATGGTTGAGGCAAGTCCAAATAATTTAGTAACAAAATCGAATATGCTAATAGAGGCAAACTATAAGTTGGGTGTCGTTGAGCAAAAAATCATTTTGTGTTTAGCAAGTAATATCCAACCAACAGATTCAGACTTTAAGACTTATACTTTATCAATAAAGGAGTTTAATAAACTTTTAGGTCTTAAAGGTAATCCAAAATATACGGAATTAAGACAAATTACTAAAGAACTAATGCAAAAGGTTTTTGAAGTCCGTATAGATAAAAAGGTGATACAGGTAGCCTGGCTAAGTTTTGTAGCATACAACGAGACAGAAGGGACCATTGATATCCGTTTTGACCCTTTTTTAAGACCATATTTACTACATTTAAAAAAGGAATTTACAAGTTATAAATTAGAAAATGTCGTTAAACTAAAAAGTACCTATGCTATTCGTTTATATGAACTCTTGAAACAGTACGAGAAGATCCGGGAACGAACATTGCCGTTATTAGAACTAAGGAAGATGGTAGGTGCAGTAGATATATATCCAGCTTACGGAAATTTTAAACAACGCGTTTTAATTCCGGCACAAAAAGAATTAAATAAAAAAACCGATATTTCTTTTGAGATAGAAGAGATTAAAATTGGTCGTCGAGTGGAGAAAATAAAATTTGTTATAATTTCGTCTAAGAAGAAAAATAACAATATCGATAAGCAACTATCGTTGTTCGAGGGTAACCTGGAGGATACTAAAATTGAAGAGTCCTTTAGTAATCAGATGAAAAAACTTGCATTAAAGTTAGGAATATCAATTTCTGATGATTTAATTAGGAATTGGGAAAAATATGGCCAGGAAAACGTACTAGAACTAATGCAAAAAATGACTGCAAGAAAAGATATTGATAATCCAATTGGGTACATAACAACAGTATTGAAATCGACTACAGAAGCTTTTAAACAAGTCTCGGTAAGTTCAGATGAGCAATCGATATTAATACAGCTCATTTCTTACTTTCGTAAGTCAATAGAACCTCTTCCAAATTGGTTGATTCAAGAAAAGTCTATAGAAATTATACAAAATGTATTGGATATAAACTTTGATGAGGCAAGTATATTATTTAATGCCTTAAAAGCAGATCTTTTTTTAGCTTTAGATATTAATGAACCGAATCAAAAAGAAAATACTTTGGAAGCAAATGAAGAATTTGAGAAAAAGAAAAAGATTTTTTATGAACGTCTAAAGAAAATATAACAATTTTGGTTACTAATATATCTTACTAACAACCTACCAGATGAGGTGGGTTGTTAATTTATAAACAGACAAAATTTTTAGGGTTGCAATACTCTATTTCAATAATTTTCATGATCACAAGGTTTGAGAGGACCCAGCAGTTTTCCATAGTGCTCATTTTCCGCATAAAATCCTGCATATTTTAAATCCATTTCCCAATCTCTTTTACGGCCTTCCTGATGGACTTTAATTGTTCCGTTAATAACTCGATATTATGCTGTTTATATTCGTGGTCTGGACCGTTCTTTTCCTCTTCAAGTTGTTGCTCCCAGTTTCGTTCCCATTCCTTTAGGTTATTCCATTTATCCAGCACCCTAGGAATATTCTCATATTGTTGGATAAGACTTGAACCTACAAATAAAATATTAATAAAACAAAGCCCTACCTCGATTAAGAGATAGGACTTATTTCATGTTAATTTCACATTATTTTCATCTTCAAATTCCTTTAATGCTTCAGCTACAATATCGTCTTTATTACCTGCTTTCGTGAATCTTATCCCTTGATGCCCCCCTGTTTCGGTAGCACAAATACATCAATTTCACCATTTGCCATCTCAGCTACTGTCAAATTTACCATTGATTTAATTTCCTGAATTGCAGTTAGTTCCTTAATTTCAGTATTGGCTATCATTTTATCATCCCCCTACTTACAAAAATTCTATAAGTAGAAGGTTAAACCTTTCCCATACTGTGACAGAAATGTGATTATTTAATGTCGGAATAAACAGTTACAAGGAAAGTATTAAACCCACTCCACCTACTTCCACCTTTGTTGATATGACGTTTTTTGAATTAGTCTAGCGGTTTTATATTATCAGTCATAAAAAACGCCTACAGGGGCATCTAACAGCTTTTAGGACTAAAAACTAAAAAAGAATTGACCCATTCCAAAGAATCGGTGGATAATCCATCCCGATTTAATTCATGAATTGATTGTCTCCTCTATAATAAATTCGAATTCCTCGTATTTATCTTCCGTCTCTTCGACATTAGATAGTTCTATTTCACCCGATATAACAGTAATATCCTCTTCAAATTCAAAGTGAAATCCTTCTAAGCGAAGAGAGACCTCTTTTGTTTTTTTAATCAGATATTTCTTTGCAATCGTTATTTCTATAGGGATACAGTCCTTAATTTCTGTTATCCTATTTTCATTCTTTATTTCTCTTATAACGATAAACTTCCCAAAAATCTCGATGTCATTTCCGACTTCTTTAATCTCATAATCAACATCCATTGAGATCTTGTTTATAATTCCACTTACTAAATTAGGTAATTTTTCTTTAAAAGTTAGTTGCAAATTAACTCATCTCCTACCAAATTTGTTATTAGAAGATATGACAACTAGTAGTTATAAATTCCCTTGGAAGAGATGAAAGACGTTATTTACTTTAATACCTGACTTTGATACTAATAAAATAAAGTTCAGAAAATGGAAAGGGCAAACCATCATGCTTTTTACTATAGGGCAGAGTCTTAGAATGTTGCGATTTAAGAAGAATCTTACTCAATTAGAAGTCGCGCGAAATATTGGAATAAGCGTTAATTCTCTTAGCAGATATGAAAATGATGAGCGTTTCCCTAAGAAAAAGGTTATCGAAAAACTTGCTGATTTTTACGGGGTTGAAGTTAATCAAATTCTAATTAATGCTTATACCTCTGAAGAAAATGGGGAAGGAATGAATTAACCCTGGCTAATTAAACTGGAGGTGATTCATTTGCAACGAAATACTTTAACAACCGAAGAGGTTGCTGAATACATAGGTGTTCACAAAGATATGATTTATACAATGGTCCGTCAGAAACAGATTCCTCATTTCCGAGTTCGCAGACGGATATTATTTAACCACGAAACAATTGATGCCTGGATCCAAGAACAAATAAAAGAGTCCGTTCAAACTAAAGAGGCTGTAGCCGAACGCTGAGCAAAATATCGAAAAAACTCGAAATTCTTACAAATTGGGTTGTTCAAGTCGATGTTATGTAAACTAAATAGGTTTCGATAAGAACAACTTTTCCCTATTTGCAGTAATATAGACATTAATCTCAAATTCGATACTTAACATAAATTACGTAATTTTTTATCCAAACCTTTATTTTTGAAAAAAGCCTAACCACTTGAAAGGCTAGGCTAGTTTGCTCAGTTCATTTTTTCTGAGTTGCTTTTAGAATCAATCTTAATATTTCCTATTGATAACTCCACAAAATTTACTTCCTTACCGTATTTACGAGATAATATCTTTTCGATAATCGGCTTCAATTTGAGGACCTTTTCTTCTGTTAGTTTAAATCCTTTTAAGCTCAATGTGGTACCTCCCTCTATAAAGTTAATTTATCTCACGAATACTCTCTTTTTCTCAAAATTTCATAACCACCTAATAGTTGACACACCAAAATTAATGGATATTAATTGTATTTCTTTAAATGATTTACAGGTTG
>NZ_QUQV01000028.1 GCF_003400205.1 Bacillus sp. HNG
AGCGTTATCTAGTTTTGAAGGAATGAATCCTTCAACATAGTCTAGTGGCGATAGCGAAGAGGTCACACCCGTTCCCATACCGAACACGGAAGTTAAGCTCTTCAGCGCCGATGGTAGTTGGGACTTTATCCCTGTGAGAGTAGGACGTCGCTAGGCATTTATTCCGCAGTAGCTCAGTGGTAGAGCTATCGGCTGTTAACCGATCGGTCGTAGGTTCGAATCCTACCTGCGGAGCCATTGCTTCCATAGCTCAGCTGGTAGAGCACTTCCATGGTAAGGAAGAGGTCAGCGGTTCGAGCCCGCTTGGAAGCTTAAAAAAAGGAATTCTTAATTGGCCCGTTGGTCAAGCGGTTAAGACACCGCCCTTTCACGGCGGTAACACGGGTTCGAATCCCGTACGGGTCACCTTTTTGGAGGATTAGCTCAGCTGGGAGAGCACCTGCCTTACAAGCAGGGGGTCGGCGGTTCGATCCCGTCATCCTCCACCATTAATTTAACTTTTGCCGGTTTAGCTCAATTGGTAGAGCACGACCGAATAAGCTTCTTGAAATTACATCAGCGTACTAATCGAACCACTTCTTGAATTAGCTTTCTGAGATTAGGACGACTATACACAATCAAATCTTCAGTGGTTTGAGATCTTAATATGCCGGTTTAGCTCAATTGGTAGAGCAACTGACTTGTAATCAGTAGGTTGGGGGTTCAAGTCCTCTAGCCGGCACCACCTTAAATGGAGGGGTAGCGAAGTGGCTAAACGCGGCGGACTGTAAATCCGCTCCCTCAGGGTTCGGCGGTTCGAATCCGTCCCCCTCCACCATTTACGGTTTTTTATAAGCCTTTATTCTTTCTTTGGACGAGTTCAAAAGGATGAAGTAGGCTATTTTTATGGGAATTGTAGATTTTATTAGTAAAATTACTCATATTTTGTAGCTGATTGCGCAAGATAATAGGGTAATTGAATACAACAAATTTCCGGATGAAAGTTCGTGAAGCATCTTCGAAGAAGTTTCATGAAGTTTAATCAATGGGCTATAGCCAAGCGGTAAGGCAACGGACTTTGACTCCGTCATTCGTAGGTTCGAATCCTGCTAGCCCAGCCATTTTAGAGCCATTAGCTCAGTCGGTAGAGCACGAACGAGTAAGCTTCGAAGCATAAGCTTCAGCGTACCAATCGAGTTGCTACTTGAACTGGCTTTCTGAGATTGGGACGTCGTAGATGTACTCAATTCGATTACATAAACACATTATTCACCAATCTCGCGTACGAGCCATTAGCTCAGTCGGTAGAGCATCTGACTTTTAATCAGAGGGTCGAAGGTTCGAGTCCTTCATGGCTCATCTCTTATGCGGAAGTAGTTCAGTGGTAGAACACCACCTTGCCAAGGTGGGGGTCGCGGGTTCGAATCCCGTCTTCCGCTCCACGAACTACTTCTTTTTTTATATTTAGGGGCCTTAGCTCAGCTGGGAGAGCGCCTGCTTTGCACGCAGGAGGTCAGCGGTTCGATCCCGCTAGGCTCCACCAATACCAAGATGTATATTCAATAAACCTTTGAGGTTTATTTTTTTTGCATAAATCTAGAAAAATTCTCCTCCATCCCTCAATCGCAGTGTATAGATATACATGATTTTGTTGAGTTGAGTCAATCTGTTGAAAGCAGTTACAATAGAGTATATGGGAGAGGGGGCATTTTATCATGAAGAAGGATATATCAATCATTGGGGTGCCAATGGACTTAGGTCAGATGCGTAGAGGGGTTGATATGGGACCAAGTGCCATTCGTTATGCAGGTGTTGTTGAACGATTAGAAAGGCTTGACTATGATATAGATGATTTAGGCGATATCGAAATCACCCGTCCAACTCGTGAGGAAGTGGCCAATGATGAAAATTTGAAAAACCTTGAGAAAGTATCTGAAGCCAATGAGAGGCTTGCTGCTACGGTTGATGAGGTGATACTGAATGGAAAATTTCCACTTGTTTTAGGTGGTGACCATAGTATTGCCATTGGAACTCTTGCTGGGGTCTCTAAACATTATAAAAATTTAGGGGTCATATGGTACGATGCTCACGGCGATTTAAACACGGCTGATACATCGCCATCTGGCAATATTCATGGAATGCCACTTGCTGTAAGCCTTGGACTTGGTCATAAGCGTCTTACTGATATTGCTGGATATAGTCCAAAGGTCAACCCTGAAAACGTTGTCATTATTGGAGCAAGATCACTCGACGAAGGTGAGAAAGCATTAATTAAGCAGCTAGGGGTTAAAGTGTATACGATGCATGAAATTGATCGTCTAGGGATGACAAAGGTCATGGAAGAAACGATTCGTTATCTAAAAGAAAGAACAGATGGTGTACACTTATCATTAGATTTAGATGGTCTTGATCCACATGATGCGCCAGGCGTGGGAACCCCTGTACTTGGCGGTATTAGTTACCGTGAAAGTCATTTAGCGATGGAAATGTTAGAGGAATCCAAATTAATCACGTCTGCTGAATTCGTAGAGGTTAATCCAATATTAGATGATAAAAATAAAACAGCTTCAGTTGCTGTTGCTTTAATGGGTTCTTTATTTGGAGAAAAACTTTTGTGAGGACGCCACAGTATCTCTTTAAAAGAGGTACTGTGGTTTTTATTTTTAAAGTTTTGATTTCCCCCACATAAACTAGTCAAAATTTGTTAAAATGAAAATTATGGAGAAAATGAAACCTTTTTAAAGGTGAATCGTAAATAATGATACCCGCAGTGGCGGAGGTATACAAAATGGAGACTATCATCAAAAACAGAATTAGGCAGATAAAAAATGGAGATCAGAATGCATTTGCGGAGATAGTAGAATTTTACAAAGACAAGGTTTTTCAAATATGCTATCGTATGCTTGGAAACCGACATGAGGCAGAAGATATTGCACAGGAAGCCTTTATTCGAGCATATGTTAATATTCATAGCTATGATTTGAATAAAAAGTTCTCAACATGGCTATATCGGATAGCAACGAATCTGTCGATTGACCGCATTCGTAAGAAAAAGCCTGACTACTATCTAGATGCTGAGCTTGCAGGCTCGGATGGACTAACTATGTACTCGCAGATTGCCGCAGATGCTGCATTACCGGAGGACGAGCTAGAAACGATGGAACTTCAAGAGTTAATTCAATCGGAAATAATGAAGCTTCCAGATAAGTATCGTTCGGTTATTGTTTTAAAATACATCGAGGAGTTTTCGCTAAAGGAAATTAGTGAAATTCTTGACCTACCTGTGGGTACGGTAAAAACAAGAATTCACAGAGGTCGAGAAGCATTACGAAACCAGCTTCGACATGTATAGGGGTGAGAAAGAATGAACTGTTCAGAAAACAGCATGATTGAACTAATGCACAATTACCTAGATGAAGACATTTCTGAAGAGGAAGAGAAGCTACTACGTGAGCACTTGCTAACATGCGAATCATGTCATCAACATTTTCATGAGCTAAAGAAAACCATTGCGTTGGTACAAAGTACTTCTCACATTTCTGCACCTACCGATTTCACATTAAAGGTCATGCAAATTCTACCGAAGGAAAAACGTACGGTGAGTTTTAGACGCTGGTTTAGAGAGCATCCAATGTTGACAGCAGCCTCGCTCTTTCTATTATTAATGGCAGGAAGTCTTTTTTCAGTCTGGAGTGAAAGTGAGCAATTTTCTGTTTCAAAGCAACCAAATTTAATTGTGGAAAACAATACCGTCATCGTTCCCGAAGGCGAAACAGTAAAAGGTGATGTCGTTGTAAAGAACGGAAAGATCGTAATTGAGGGAGCAGTGGACGGAGATGTCACAGTGATAAATGGTGAGAATTATATGGCCTCAGCTGGAAATGTTACTGGTGAAATTAAAGAAGTCAACCAGATGTTTGAGTGGCTTTGGTACCATATTAAAAAGGTAGGAACAGATGCAATTCACATTTTTGATCAAGAAGAATAGGCCATCGGTCACGGTGGTCTTTTTTCTATTCGAATTTGTGCTTATCCTCCTACCAATTTGTAATTGGTACATGAAAGTTATATGATATAATATTATAGCTAACTATGTTTTTTGGATTATTTCATAGAGGAAGTGTGAGAATGTCATTTAATGAACTCCCATTACTAGGTTACCTCGGCATTTTTCTAGATGTTCTCCTTGTCTGGTATGTGATATATAAATTATTATCCCTTATACGCGGAACAAAAGCTGTTCAGCTATTAAAGGGTATTATCGTAATCGTTTTTATCCGCTTATTGAGTAGCCTATTAGAATTACATACATTGTTTTGGTTAGTGGACCAGGTAATGGATTGGGGATTCTTGGCGATTATCGTCATCTTCCAGCCTGAATTGCGAAGGGCATTGGAACAGCTGGGGCGCGGAAAAATATTCTCCAGAAGTGGTACGGATGAAGATGATCAGCAGGCCAAATTAATTGAAGCAATCACTAAAGCTACCGATTATATGGCAAAACGCCGTATTGGTGCACTCATTTCAGTTGAGCGACAAACGGGAATGGGGGATTATGTAGAAACCGGGATCCCACTTCATTCAGCTATCTCATCAGAGTTACTAATCAATATTTTTATTCCAAATACTCCTCTACATGATGGAGCCGTCATTATTCAAAAGAATCAGGTCGCGGCTGCGGCTTGTTATCTACCGCTTTCAGAGAGTCCATTTATCTCAAAAGAATTAGGAACGCGGCACCGAGCTGCACTTGGGATTAGTGAGGTAACAGACAGCATTACCATCGTTGTATCAGAAGAGACCGGAGCTGTGTCATTAACAAAGAATGGAGAATTACACCGTGATTTGAAACCTGATGCATTTCGGGATTTACTAAAACAAGAACTAATTACGAACGAAAGCAATACCTCTCATCCACTTTGGCAATGGAGGGGGAAAAAGAATGGATAAATTAATGGATAATCGTTGGGTTACACGGATTATTGCCTTATTAATTGCTTTGCTCTTATTTGCATCTGTCAGTTTTGAAAATCAACCTGCATCCAAGAGCCCTGCAGGGATACCGTTATTTTCAAATTATTCAGAGACACTAACGGAAATTCCGGTAAATACTTACTATGATGATCAAAATTTAGTGGTATCAGGAGTTCCTCAATACGTAAATGTAACGATAGAAGGTCCATCAGGCGTTACCAAGAGAGAAGGTCTTCAAAAGGAAATTGAAGTATATGCAGACCTTACTCAGTTATCTGTTGGCACCCATAAGGTGAAATTACAATATCGAAATATATCTGATAAAATTAAAGTGAAAATTGATCCTGCTGAAATAACCGTCGTTATTCAGGAAAAGGTCACAAAGGAATTCCCTGTTGAAGTCGATTTTGTTAATCGTGACCAAGTAGCAGAAGGATATTCGATCGAACAACCAGTAGTGGCACCTCGAGTTGTTAAAATAACCGGGGCCTTAGAGGAAATCGAAAGAATTGCGTTAGTAAAAGCAGTTGTCGACCTTAAGGGAGTCACGGAAACATTTACACAGGAATCAAGAGTAGCTGTGTATGATAAAAATCAAAATGTATTGTCGGTCACGGTTGAGCCGAATGTTGTTGAAATCACAGTTCCAATTGTTAGCCCAAATAAATCCGTATCATTTACCCTTAAGCAGAAAGGAAAACTTGCGGATGGGTTAAGTTTAGTTAATATTACGCCAACGCCAAATCAGGTTACAATATTTGGTCCAAAAGAGGTCATTGATGCCATTTCTTCTATAGAAGGTGAAATTGATCTTGATAAAATAAAGGAAGATTCAACGGTTAAAGTGAAGGTTCCGATTCCAAAAGGTGTTATCCAGGTATCCCCACAGGAAATCGAAGTAACAGTCGATGTCGAAGAAGAGATATCGGAAACCTTCTCAGATTTATCAATTAGAAGTCAAGGATTGGGTGCCCAATTTGCACTAACCTTTTTAAATCCTGAAGCAGGGACCCTCGATTTAGTAATTCAGGGTGCACCAAGTGTCATAGAGGGGACAAGTCCTACCAACCTTGATGTATTTATCGATGTGACTGACCTAGGAATTGGTGAACACGATGTAGATATAAATGTGAAGGGCCCAGATAATGTGACATGGGCATTACCTCAAGAAAAGGCAAAGATACGAATCACCGAAATAGAAGGGTAAGGAAGTATCTGCAAAAGGAGAGATCATTTAAAATGGGAAAATATTTTGGTACAGATGGTGTACGTGGTGTTGCAAATAGCGAATTAACTCCGGAACTTGCATTTAAGGTAGGAAGATTTGGAGGATATGTGTTAACAAAGGATAAAGAAAGACCAAAGGTTCTAATAGGCCGCGATACCCGTATTTCAGGTCATATGCTAGAAGGTGCGCTTGTAGCAGGTCTATTATCCATTGGGGCAGAGGTTATGCGCTTAGGTGTCATCTCGACTCCAGGTGTAGCGTATTTAACAAAGGCTTTAGGGGCTGAGGCGGGCGTAATGATATCTGCCTCACATAATCCAGTCCAAGATAATGGAATTAAGTTCTTTGGTCCAGATGGATTTAAGCTTTCTGATGAACAGGAAAATGAAATTGAAGCACTATTAGACTTACCTGAAGACCAGCTTCCTCGTCCAGTTGGGGCTGAGCTAGGGCAAGTGAATGACTATTTCGAGGGTGGTCAAAAATACCTTCAATTCTTAAAGCAAACAGTGGAAGAGGATTTCACAGGTATCCATGTGGCATTAGATTGTGCGAACGGGGCAACATCTTCACTAGCTACGCATTTATTTGCTGATCTAGATGCAGATATTTCTACAATGGGGACTTCTCCAAATGGCCTTAATATCAACGATGGTGTAGGTTCTACTCATCCAGAAGCGCTGGCAGCTTTCTTAAAAGAAAAGGGCGCGGATGTTGGATTGGCATTTGATGGCGATGGAGACCGTCTTATTGCAATTGATGAAAATGGCGATATCGTTGATGGCGATCAAATCATGTATATTTGTGCAAAGCATATGAAGGAACAAGGTCGATTAAAGCAACAAACAGTGGTTTCCACGGTAATGAGTAATTTAGGCTTCTATAAAGCTTTGGAAGAGAATGATATTGCAAGTGTACAAACAGCTGTTGGTGACCGCTATGTTGTAGAGGAAATGAAGAAGAGTGGATATATCCTAGGCGGTGAACAATCAGGACATATCATTTTCCTAGATTACAATACAACTGGTGACGGACTATTAACTGGTCTGCAATTAGTGAATATCATGAAGAGCACGAAGAAACCTTTATCACAGCTTGCAAGTGAAATGAAAAAGTTCCCACAGCTATTGGTGAACGTGAAAGTTACGGATAAATACCACGTTACAGATAATCCTGTGATTAAAGAGGTTATCGAACAGGTAGAAGCTGAAATGAATGGAAATGGTCGCATCTTGGTACGACCTTCAGGAACTGAGCCTTTAGTAAGGGTAATGGCGGAAGCTCCAACAGAAGAACAATGTAAAGAATATGTAGACCGTATCGTAGCTGTTGTAAAAACAGAAATGGGTGCGGAGTAATTATACAATTTGATTAAAAATATGCAAACTTGGCACAACCTGTTCCACGTTTGCATATTTTTTTAGTATACATGGAAAATTTATTCCATGTTTTGATTGACGATTTTGGATTTTCTGTAGTATTATTGTTCTTGTTCTTTTTTATTATGGAGAAGGAGGGATAAGACTATCATTCATAATCATTTTTAAAGCGCCAGAACTAAACCATGAACGGAAAAAGTAACAAAGCATAGGCTGTTGTTACAGGTTTAGTTGACGAGGAGGAGGTTTATCGAAACTTCGGCGGATGCCTCCCGGTTGTTATCAATCACGACCGCAATTCCTTTTTGGTAAAACAGAGGGGTGACTCTCTGCACAAACAGAAGGATATGATTGAGTAAACAGATAAATACGGAAAAAAAGGGGCAAGTAAGCCCCGTGCTTTCTTGTTCCCTTTTTTAGGGAGGAAACTTAATTTATGTGCGGAATTGTAGGTTTTATTGGACAGAAAGACTCTAAGGAAATTTTGTTAAAGGGACTAGAAAAGCTCGAGTATCGTGGATATGATTCAGCTGGAATTGCAGTGATGAATGATGAAGGTGTTCATGTTTTTAAAGAAAAAGGTCGTATTGCAACGCTTCGTGAGGCAGTAGATCAAAGTTTATTTGCTACGGCAGGGATTGGGCACACACGTTGGGCAACACATGGAGTGCCAAGTAAAATCAATGCACACCCACATCAAGCATCTTCTGGACGGTTCACTCTTGTTCATAATGGTGTAATTGAAAATTACACACAGCTTAAGGATGAGTATTTACAAAACGTGGAGTTAAAAAGTGATACGGATACAGAGGTAGTTGTTCAAGTACTTGAGCAATTTGTAGATCAGGGACTTGAAGTTGAAGAGGCATTTCGTAAGACGTTGAGCCTTCTAAAGGGATCCTATGCAATTGCAATGCTTGATGAGCAAAACAACGAAACGATCTATGTTGCGAAAAACAAAAGTCCACTTCTTGTTGGACTTGGAGACAATTTTAATGTTGTAGCAAGTGATGCAATGGCAATGCTTCAGGTAACCGATCAATATATCGAGTTAATGGATAAAGAAATCGTCATTGTTAAAGAAGAGTCTGTCACAATCAAAAATTTAGCGGGTGAAGCAATCAACCGTGACCCATATACAGCAGAGCTAGATGCAAGTGATATTGAAAAGGGAACCTACCCACACTATATGTTGAAGGAAATTGACGAACAGCCTTTGGTAATGAGAAAGATTGTTCAAGAATATCAAAACGATAATGGTACATTGTCAATTGATCCTTGTATTGTCGAAGCAATGAAGGAAGCAGACCGTGTCTACATCATTGCTGCAGGAACTAGTTATCATGCAGGTCTTGTTGGGAAGCAATTCATTGAAAAAATGGCGCACATTCCAGTAGAGGTTCACATTTCTAGCGAATTCTCTTACAATATGCCACTACTATCTGAGAAACCATTATTCATCTTTATTTCACAAAGTGGAGAAACTGCGGACAGCCGCGCGGTTTTAGTACATGTCAAAGAAATGGGCCACAAATCCATTACGATTACTAATGTCCCAGGTTCAACATTGTCTCGTGAAGCTGATTACACTTTGCTATTACATGCAGGTCCTGAAATTGCAGTGGCATCAACAAAGGCATACACTGCCCAGTTAGCCGTACTTGCAATCCTAGCCTACGTAACAGCAGATTCAAAGGGAATAATGGTGGGGATGGACCTAGCCAAAGAGCTCGGTATTATCGCAAACAGCATGGAGGCTCTTTGTGATGACAAAGAAGTAATGGAAGCAATCGCGTGGGAGTATTTCACAACAACTCGTAACTGCTTCTTCATCGGTCGTGCGATGGACTTCTTTGTTGGTTTAGAAGGCGCCTTAAAGCTAAAAGAAATCTCCTATATCCAAGCAGAAGGTTTTGCTGGAGGAGAATTAAAGCACGGAACAATTGCCTTAATCGAAGATGGAACACCGGTTATCGCTCTAGCTACACAGGAGCATGTGAACCTAAGCATTCGTGGGAATGTCAAAGAGGTCGTTGCACGTGGTGCACATCCTTGTATCATTTCAATGAAGGGTTTAGAAACTGACGAAGACCGTTATGTGCTCCCGGCTGTTAATGATATGTTAACACCATTAATCTCGGTTATTCCATTACAGCTTATCTCCTATTATGCAGCACTTCATCGTGACTGTGACGTAGATAAACCACGGAATTTAGCAAAGAGCGTAACGGTGGAATAAGAATAAATATAAATTAAAGACTGGTGTCCCTATATAAAATTAAGGTTCCTTAAATAAAATAAGCGTTCCTTAAAGAAAATTAATGTTCCTAATCCGAAGGTTTTTCCGGTACGTTTCCCGGCAGACCTTCGGTTTTTTTATGTGAATTTCGGAGGGGTTCCAATCGTAATCTAATCCCATTTTCAATCAAAATTCAATCCCAATCCAATCGTTTTTTTCTTCTCTGCATTCCTCCAATCCTTTGATATGTATGGGTTCAGTCCATCTCCAGTTCTTTTTCAGTTGGTTTCCCTACGGTATAAACTCGGTATCCTTTCCAGTGTTTTTCCTCCCGTTTTAGGATCAAATGGTCCCTCAACATCTACTCCGTATTCGTCTATTCTGGAACGTAATTTTTTTATCAAAATCATTGCAAAATCGGTACAATTTTGGGCAAAAAACGGGAAAAAGGCGGGAACGTAATTTTTTTATAAGGAAAAATGGGAGGGGAAGTAAAAGGGGCGTGAGCCCTTGTGAGAGAAGGGGTTGAGGAGAGTGAGAAGGAGGAGGGGTGTTGGAACGTAATTATTCGATGGGGACATAGTAGACGTGCGAGGGTTAGGGATAAAGGTTAGAAAGGGAATTTAGTATAATAAATAGAGAAATAGGATAGGAAGATAAATAGGATGTGATTAAGGATGCTTTCTCTTGAAGAGTACATTTCAAAAAGAAAAAAGGAAGATCGAATTAATGAATTCGATATTGAGTCAAAGGCTCAAAACATGCAAACGTGCATGAACTATATATTTGAATATTTCAATCAATACCTCGATGAATCAAAAATGGATGAAAAAACAGTGTTAAACGAAGAACGACTTGAAAAGTATAAAAATTCCCTTCGGCATTATGAATCTGATATTCAGGAATGGTTAGTCGGAATTTATGATGATTATGACAAGCAATTGAATCGTTCCATTATTAGTTACCTTAAAAAAGATGATTTATTTTATCTATACAACACTGATCAAGAGTTTCGCAGTGCTTCATATGATTGTTATGCACAACTCATAAAGAAAAATCATTTTTTGAAAGAGCAGACGGAAATGCTTTTCCTTTTTATCAAAGACCATCATCGAATTCAAAGTAATCCAAGAATGGATTTCGAAAATATCTATATCTCAGAGGAAGTAGAAGAGTGGATTAAAAAGACGTGGGACAAATACCAAGTGAATTTGCTTACTTTTGCTTCAGATTATGTGTCTCGTTTTTTTGATAGCGAGGAAACTTGGGATGTAAAGCATAGAATCAGAAGTAAGGATAGTTGGCGGAAATATGAGTACGACTATAAGCAAAAAAGTAATTTATTCAATATTAATTCATTGCATAGAAGAATATCCCAAAAACCATTTATCAGAGGAAAAAAACAATTTCTTGAAATAATATTAATGTATTGTTGGCTTCATGACATTGAGGGTGATGAAGACTACTGGCATGTATATATTAATAAGGTCTTACCTTCGTAGCGGGGAAAAAGTAAGTCTGTATTATGGGTGTCTCCCTGCTAAATCCTCTTCCCTATGCTAAAAGTCAGTAGACACTGCTAAGTAGTGTGTTTCCAAACAGCAAAGGGAACGGGACGTGAAGCGGGTAGTCTTATAGGCAGGATCTAATATTGATCCAGTCCTTTTATTTACTCAATATATTCGCATTCCTTGTCTTTTTTATTGGACAAAAAGATTTTTTGTAATCTTAATACACCACACCAAAATGATCACTGGCACAACCATGGCAGGTATCTTTATCAAACCGATGTTCAACCGCAACTTTTTCGCCGCAGAATTGGCACTTTCGATATTGTCTTTTTCTAGTATTAATTGTTTTCATTAGTAACTCAAGAATTATCTCTTGCTGTTTCTCTTTATTTAATGACTGCAAGGTCTCCCATGGTAAAGAATGCTTTTTATAAACTCCAGGTATTGGAGAGGGCATATAGCCATCCCATTGCGTGGCCTCATAACCAAATTCTAATCCGTCATTCGTTGTCCGTAAATATACCTCTGGTTCATCTGCGAATCCCTCTAACTTAAAATAAAATGGATAGTCCATTAATACTTTCTCTTTTTGGTCTAATGGATATTTTTCATATAGTGAGTTAATCCATTCAAGTGCTTTCGTCTTCAGTGGTTTCATATAGGTCGACCCTCTTTAATTGAAACATAATATATTTTAATTATAGCATCTATATACAAGCATTATAGGTGTTTTCCTTATTAAGTCACACTTTTCTTCTTACTGTAAAATGTCGATAACTATTTACAATAGTTGGTTTTCATACAGTAAGAGAATCAGGGAAGAGTAGAAGGAAACTATTAAGTGTTTAATCTTTCAATCAAACGTTTATTTCAAACAAAATCAAGGATCCAATGTAGGTTCAGTTATTCTTCTTGAGTAGTATTTCACCTTTCACCAATCTCTTGTCCAATAGGTGTTTCGATTTTCTATTCTCTATCTCTTACTTCTTTAATGTTGTATTCCTCGCTGTAAAAATCTGTAAGATTTCAGTTCTTTTCAATAGAATCCTTCCGCTTTACCTTATTTATTTTATAATGAAGATAGAGAAAATTATCCATTGTTGGAAGGGGGAAAAAAGACGTTGTTACGATGTATTACAGTTGATAAAGAAACGCTTATTGCCTCAAATTGTGATAAAGAAAATACTAAGAGGCTATCTCAGGAAAAACAACTTTTGTGCCCGAATTGTCAAAGTACAGTAATATTTAAGCCAGGGAAAATAAAGAGGTCACATTTCGCCCATTACGAATCTGAATGTGTGGTCACGAATTATGAACCAGAAACTGCCTCCCATTTACAAGGGAAACAAGTTTTATATGACTGGTTAAATAAGAAATTTCCGGCTGCGGATGTTGAATATGAGGTATATATACCTGAAACAAATCAAATCGCTGATATTTTTGTGGAACATACAGATGAAGGTATGGAAGGCATTCGTTGGGCATTTGAGTTCCAGCACAGTCCTTTATCCTCTGTAGAATGGGAAACAAGACATAATCATTATAAATCCGCAGGGATTCAGGATTTTTGGGTTTTGGATAAGGATAAATATGTGAAATTCTCCAAGGCACGAGATATAACAGATGCCCGTAACAGAAACGACTTGGAAAAGAAAATATTTAATGAAATAGGACTATGTTATTTTTTGGATTTAGAGACAACTGAGCTCACAATTGATTTTAAATTCACTACGTCATGGCATACCACGATTGTTAAAGGTGTTCGACGTCGAAATGAATATACTTACCATAGCCCTATTCATCACTCAACCCATATGGATAAGGTTCAGGTTAGAATGAATGATGAATTCCAGCATGGAGTTTTGGTTTATCCGGAAATCGAGAAACAAATGGAAGAAAAATTATCATGGATTCTTGCCAAACTTCGAGGGGAACGTTCACGGAAAGAGAAACAAGAATTACAGGATCGGGCTAAAGAAAAGATGAAATTCGCAAAGGAAAAATACGGAAAAGAAAAGACGGAGGTAATTTGGCGGTTCATGGAACTTAACATTGAAGAACTGTCTGATTACGAGCTGGATTTATCTGAAGAGGAAAACATTAAAGAATTGACCAACGATGTACTTCAATTATCTGAAGAGGAATTCTTTATAAAGTATGAAACTCTTTTTGAAAAACTTCAGCGGAATTTAGGGGAATTTATAGCATTAAAAGATAGTAAAGACTTGGTTAAACGGTTAATTAAAAACGTTACTTATGAGACACAAATCTTTTCTATGTCTTTCCTAAGTGACCAAGGAAACAGTTCCTTAGAGGACTATTTAAAAGGCATCCACAAGGAGAAAATTGATGTGGTCACCTATGTATATACAACATATAGTAGTGAATTAGAAAAGCTGGCCAGTATGAATTTTAGGGCAATAAAAAGGGATTTAGATAAAATTATACCTATTATTACCCCGTGGGAAAGTAAACCCACTATAGTTGATTTTGCAATTGGGTATAAGCGTCTTGAATCACGAGAGGCAGCAGATGAACATATCAAACAAGTCAAGGAGAAGATTATTGACTACAATCCGTTTGCTGATATGGATGATTGGTAAAATACGGAGGTGTTTAATTGTTCCGATTGCATTTAAAAAGTCAGTTCCTGCTGTTGAAAATTTTGACATGACATGAAAAGAACAATATGTAATCAATTAAATTTTCAATCGAGAAATGAATTTTAATCCAGGCCGGAACAATAGTGGTCCAACCTTTTTCAATTTTTTCAATCCCTTGTCCAATAATGGTATCAATCTCTATTCAGTATGTTTCCTACTTTAATGCGATTCTAAGTCACTACAATTCTAGTCTTTTTCAACTATTGATTTTATGGAAGTTTAGATAAGGAGTATCCCTGGAAATTTCGGGATACTTTTTTGTTTGTAACCAAAATGTCGAATAAGGAAATAAAATGTTGGAATATTTAGTATTTTAGTTATACTTGTAAAACATTTCCTGTAAAATAGAAGTTGACATTAGGCAAAATATATTAGAACTAAAATAGTTAGGAGGGGTAATAGAATGATAGGAAAGATTAGGATTAAGGAAGTTGCATCGTATGATTCTACAGGAATTGAGGTGAATTTGGGTAAGATTAATTACATTTATGGAAGTAATGGTACAGGAAAGACTACTATTTCAGAACTGTTAAGAAATAGAGGAAGAGAAAAGTTTTCCTCTTGCAGTATTGAATGGAAACCAGGCGTTTCTGACTTTGACATGTTTGTTTATAATAGAAATTTTGTCCAGGAAAATTTCAATGTACGTAATGATATAAAGGGTATTTTCACTTTAGGAAAAGAATCAACTGAGATTTTAGCTTTAATTGATCAAAAAAAGCAGGATGCTGAAAAACATCAAGAACGGATTGGCAAATTAAAAGAGAACATTGAGCAAAAAGCAGGTGAAGTAGAAAACTTACATGCAAAATTTATAAATGAATGCTGGGATTTAAAGCAAAAATATGATGAAGTTTTTGAAGATGCCTTTACTGGTGTACGTAATAATAAAAAGAAATTTATGGAAAGATGTTTAGATGAAGCAACTAATAACAATAATGACATACATACCTACGATGATTTAATTAAGAGAGTGGAATCTGTCTTTAAAAATTCCCGTGAAAAGGTTGAGACGATTCCGAAGATATACTACGAAAGTTCAGTAGAGCAACAATCTATATTTCAAACAAGAATTATAGGTAAGAAAGATATTGATATTGCTAGACTAATAACTCAGCTAAATATCAGTGATTGGGTACAACAAGGGCATAAACATATAGGGGACAAAGATAGTATATGTCCATTTTGCCAACAAGAACTACCTGTCGATTTTAAGGAGAAAATGGATGAGTATTTTGATGAAACATACACTGAACAAATACAAATTCTCAGCTCTGCCATAGAAAAATATAAAAAAGAAACAAGTAGCTTTCTTGAACGGTACCGATTTCTTATTGCTGAAGACATTCCTTTTATTAATAAAGAAAAAGTAGCTTCCCAATTTGAAATAATGAATTCAACCTATAAGGAAAATATTCAATTACTAGAAAAGAAGGGCAATGAACCAAGTAGAAGTGTTGAGTTAAGCTCAATAATAAGTTGTGTTGAGGAAATAAAGTCAGAGGTTGCACAGGCAAATTCTCAAATATCAGAATTAAATAGGGTAATTGATAATATCAAAGTAGAAAAAACGAGTTTAGTAAAAGATATATGGCGATTTATCGTGGAAGAAAACAAAAGTAATAATGATTATTACATAAGTAATTTAAGAAAACAGAATAGTGCTATTGATGGAATGGAAAAGGGTATTGTACAACAAGGGGGATACAAAAAGGCATTAGAAGACGAAGCCATCGAGCTTCAAAATCAGCTTACAAGTATTTTACCTTCTATCAATGAAATTAATTTACTTCTTAAATCATTTGGGTTCACAAATTTCCAGTTAGCAGAGTCTGATGAACAGGGGAATTACAAGATTGTAAGGGAAAATGGTGAAGATGCAAACGAAACTTTAAGTGAAGGAGAGAAGACCTTTATTACCTTCCTGTATTTCTATCAGCTTATTAATGGTAGTAATGATCAGGACAAAGTAAATACAGCAAGGGTAGTTGCGATTGATGACCCGATTTCTAGCCTAGATAGCAATATACTATTTATGGTAAGCAATCTGATAAATAATCTAAAGAAAAAGGTAAGAAGTAATGACCCGAACTTTAAACAATTGATTATTTTGACTCATAATGTATATTTTCATAAGGAAATTTCATTTAATAAAGATCATGGTAGTAAGATGTTAAATGATGAAACCTTTTGGATTTTAAGAAAGACAGACAATACATCTCAAATAACTAAGTATGAAGAAAATCCTATTAAAAATTCATATGAGCTTCTTTGGAAAGAATTAAAGGAAAATCCAAATTCAATAACAACACCAAACATCATGAGAAGAATCCTGGAGAATTACTTTAAATTCTTCGGTAACATTGATGTTAATAAAATTATTGAAGAATTTCCTGATGAAGATAAGGTTGTTTGCAATTCTTTACTATCCTGGGCCAACGATGGCTCACATCATGTGAACGATGATTTATATGTAGATAGTAACCAAGAGCAAAATACAATCTATTTTGAAGTATTTAAAAAGATTTTTATAATTTCTAATCATGAGGCTCATTTCAACATGATGATGGGTAACATTGAAAGTGAAGTGGAGGAGAACGTTGCTATTGACGAGGCTAAAAAGGAAATAAAAGAGGCTTTGGCCCAAGCTGCAGCTAGTCAGGAATAGAAAGGTTGATAGACTTTATACTTATTAAGTAGATAAAAGAAAAAGGTGGCTAAAACAGATGACTAACTATGTAACTATTCGAAATGAACTTGAACAAGAGTTTAATCAACATCTAATACCTTACACTCAACATTCAAATCTTATGGAACTTGGTTTTAATTATAGTATGGATGCGTATGAAAATAGAATTGAAATAGATGGGAAGACAAATGATGTTCACTTGTTTCATATGTTTGCTCTAACTATTCATGATGCAGATCCACAAGAGCCTGGTCAGATTCAAATTGATACACTCACGATGATCGAAGATATAAGGAAATTGAAATATAGAATGGTAATGAAACTGATTGAAATTACTTATCAAGTAGCAACAAAATATAACTACAACACCTTGATAGTGGGGATGGTTCCGGGTTTTTATAATAACATGGTCAATAAAAAAGGAGCCATACCGTTAACCTATGAAGATGTTCAGCTAGTGGATACTACAAATTTGAAATAGAGTAATCCAACTTTTTTAACGAATGGTACTAATAAATAGTCAATATGAATGGAGTAAAAAATGAACGAACAACAATTTTTAAAAACAATGATAGAAACCGTAAAATATGATGATTACGACAATAAAGACGAATTGCTTGGTATCTTGAGGAATTCTATTATCACCTATCGGAAAACAAACCAATTCACAAAGAAGTCTTGGCAGAGCTGGGAGTACATTGATTTAAGAGTACCTGTACCAATGTTAAAAGTAGCAAGAGGCTTAAAAAATGAATTTGAAAAGTTGGCAGCACTAATTTATATAGAGACACCTGAATATGACTTCGGTGGTTTAAACATCAAGCCAAAGCCTGTAGAACTTGAGAATAACGAAGATATTGAGCATGATGTAGTCTTTGATGAAATTAAAGAAACAATCGTCCAGGGTATTCGAAATGCAAAATATGCAATATGGGTGTCTGTGGCATGGTTTACCGATAGTGAGATATTTGAAGAATTGATGTTAAGGAAAAAGGTAGGGGTAAACATTCGTATCATTACTTCAAATGAAGAATCAAATAGATATTTGATGGACAAGTTAGAAAGAAATTTTGAAGTAGTGAAAGTTTCACTGAAAGGAACGTATTTATCGAATAGACTTCATGATAAATTTTGTATCATCGACTTTGAGTATGTTATGCACGGCTCTTATAACTGGAGTAAAAATGCTAGAGGGAATGATGAAACGTTAGCTACTGCCATTGATAGAGATTTTGTAAGAAAATTTGCAGATGAATTTATGAGGTTACATGTTGAAAATCACTGACCATTACAATCTGTTCCGTTAACTGAGGGAATTTAGCATAAATAAGTATTTTAGTAGAAATCTAAAAAGAGTACCTGTTACTATCTTCTTCCCCATGCAAATAAGTTGGGTTTCATACAGCAAAGGAAGCAGAAGAGGTAGAGGGCAAACTATTCTAAACTCAACTTTGATTCAATCGTGAATAAAAAAATGGACTGAATTCATTAGTGGTTCGGTCCATTTTTTTAACTTTACTTATATTTTTATCATTACTTTTTTGTTGCAAATGCAACAAAATTAAATTAAAATCAATTTAGGATTTTTATTGTATTTGCAACAAAAATAATGTGTTAAGGAGTTCATTATGAAGGAAGTTCTTCGTGAAATTGGAATGATCGCAAGGGCATTAGATTCTATTAGTAATATAGAATTTAAAGAATTTGACCTCACAAAAGGGCAGTATTTATACCTTGTACGAATATGTGAAAACCCAGGGACCATTCAAGAAAAGTTAGTTGAGATGATAAAAGTAGATCGAACAACAGCATCACGTGCTATAAAAAGGCTAGAAATGAATGGCTTTGTTGAAAAGAGAGATGACCCAATTAATAAAAAAATTAAAAAAATATTTCCTACAGAGAAAGGGAAAAGTGTATATCCATTTATAAAAAGAGAAAATGATTATTCCAACACCGTCGCACTAACTGGATTTTGCGAAACAGAGGTTGAAACCCTTTTCGACCTTTTGCAAAGGGTAAGAAAAAATATTGAAAAAGACTGGGATTATGTAAAAAAGGGAAATAAAAGAAATTATTGATAATGGAAAAGGAATGACATTTCAAAATGACTATAAAAATAAAAAAGTGCACGTTTGAAGATTTAAAAACACTTCAAGAAATAAGTATTAAAACATTCAGTGCAACATTCGAGGGTCAGAATTCACCAGAAAATATGAAGTCCTATTTGGAAAAGGCATTTAACTTAAAACAATTAGAAAAAGAACTATCTAATCCTTTTTCGCAATTCTTTTTTGTGTATTTTAATAATGAAACTGCTGGATATTTAAAGCTCAATACCAATGATGCCCAATCTGAAGAAATGGGAAATGAATCACTTGAAATTGAGAGGATTTATATAAAGAACGAATTTCAAAAACATGGGATAGGTAAATATCTGCTAAATAAAGCTATGGAAATTGCGATAGAACTAAATAAAAGCAAAATTTGGCTAGGTGTATGGGAAAAAAATGAAAATGCTATCGGTTTTTATAAGAAAATGGGGTTTATTCAAACTGGAGCCCACTCTTTTTATATGGGTAATGAAGAACAAACGGACTTTGTAATGATAAGAACCCTTAAATAAACCTTTGAAAGGTGGACTATCATGTATATCCCTAGGTATTTTAAAGTTACGGACTTTGATGAAATCCGAGAATTTATTCAGACGAACTCTTTTGGAACTATTGTAACGACAAAACAAGATAAACCTATAGCCTCTCATTTACCATTGGAATTGCATAAACAAGGAGAAGATTATTATATAACTGGACATATAGCTTATGCGAACCCTCAATGGAAAACGTTCGAATTTGAAAATGATAATGTCCTTGTTATGTATCAAGGTCCACATTCATACATTTCATCATCTTGGTATGAACAGGAAAATGTACCAACCTGGAATTATCAAGCTGTACATGTATATGGAACAGCTAGTATTATGAGTGAACAAGAGTTAGAAGAAGACCTTAAGTTATTATTGCAAAAATACGAAGGACAGCGTAAGAATCCAGTTTTATGGGAAAATCTATCACAAAAAACTAAAAAACAAATCAACGGTATTGTTGGATTTAAAATTAAAATACAAGAAGTTCAAGCTGCATATAAATTAAGCCAAAATCGAAATGAAGCAGATTACAATAACATCATTGACAAATTACAAAATGAACAAAATCCAAACTCGAATCAAATGGCAGAACTAATGAAAAAGAGATTAAAAAATAGAGAACAATGATTCAAGCCTAAGATGAAAGAATTACAAAAAGGTACCGGGCTGTCGACTTGACACCCTTTCTTCAGTTTGTGATAGATACTTTAAGTAAATGGGATTTATCTGAACAAGGGTTAGGGTTAATAGCATCCCTTCTTATTTCTTTATTCTTTTTTCTATTATATGTTCCTGTTACTTTCCACTTCCCCATGCTAAAAAGTCGGTATCTACTGCTAAATAGTTGGTATCCAGAGCGGAAGGAAGAGTGAGGAAAAAGAGTAGGCGAACAATATGTACTCAATCATTTTTCAATCGTAAGATCAATTATATTTCAGGCTGGATCCAATAGTGGTCCAGTCTTTTTGTTTTGTCCAATATCTCCTCAATCCCTTGTCCAATAGGGGTTCCAGTCATCTTTTATCAATTCATTCTGTTCTATTCTGTTGTTTACCTCACTATATAAACCCGTAGGGTTTCAATACTATTTCGGTAGTTTCTTTGCATTTTTTCCATTCTTTTCTCTTGATTCTTCTCTCCATTCTGGTACCAACTTAATAACATTGTCCGAATATTCGATACAACCCAGAACGGAAAAAGGAGGGCGAAATTGGGGGTTTTGGGGAAGAACTTTATAGCAGAATGGAAAGAAGAAAAAAGGCGAGATAAGAGGGATGGGGCTTAGAGCCGCAAGGGTTTGAGGGGAGTGAGAGGGAGAGTGGGGGAGGGAAGGACTTTTTGGCAGGGGAATATTAATATATAGCTGTCTTATTCCACTTCCCCATGCTAAAAAGTTGGTTCCCACTGCTTTATAGTTGGTATCCAAACGGCAAAGGAAGCGGTCAGAGCAGCGGTCAGATTTTTATGTATTCAATCGTTTTTCAATCGGTTTTTTCAATCAAAAATCAATATCAATTCGGGGCGGGTCCAATAGGACTTCGTCCCTTTTCTTTTTTACCAATAGCCCCTCAATCCCTTGACCACTTGGGGTTCATAGCGTGTTCAGTTGTTTTTCATATCGTTTTCTATACAGTTCGAAAGAACACGGGTTAGAAGAAAGAGAGTGCTGAGAAAAGAGGTTTTTTCAGGCTCTTTTTTCATGTTTTTTTCTTATTTCTGTTCCCGTTCAGGGAATATCTATTTAACATTGGCAGAATATTCGATACAAGCCAGAACAGAAAAAGGAGGGCGAAAATGGGGGTTTTGGGGAAGAACAATATAGCAGAACGGAATGAAGAAAAAAGGCGAGATAAGAGGGTTGGGTCTTAGAGTCGCAAGGGTTTGGGGGGAGTGAGGGGGAGATGAAGGCGGGGAAGGACATTTTGGCAGGGGAATATAGTTATTAACTTGTTGTTTTATTTTTACAACACATATAATGTCCCAGTATATTGAAGGTACACTACTAGCTGTAGGTTAGATGAGTTTTGATTAATGATGTCTGTAGTTGTTGAATATGACTATCATTTTTAATTAGTTAATTTGATAGTAACTTCAAGGCGTAATTATAGAGGCTCACACAGAATAGATCAATTCTAATTAAAAATGGAGGTTTATGTATGAATACGAGAAAAATGGCTATGGAAAGTATTATCGAGTTTATTGAGTCTGATGAAAAATGTGCTTTATTAACTGGGACTTTTCAAAATGAGAAACATCCTTTAGTTTTAAGGACTATAAATGATTTATTCAAAGGGAGCAGAATATTATTTAGAGCCAACTCAATGCAGAATTTAAGCACATTCTTTAGGGCTAATAAAAACTTTAAGACGGGTGTTGCATACAATTTAGGAAGTAACACAATGTTTGTTGACACCATTAACCCTCGAACATGGAGGAGTTCTCCTAACAGTTTCAATTTCGCTGTTGTTTATCCGTTTGATTCTGTAACGAAAGACAGTAATAAACAGAGCATTATGGATGATTTATTTAAGCAAAGAAATATTGAAAAGATATTTTTAGTTAGTTGGACAGATAATATAGACTTTTCTTGGTCTGATGAATATGTTGATCGGAAAATTACCTTCGATGCGGAAGAGGAAAAGCCTGAATACCATCAAAGGATGATTGATCTATTAACGAAAAATAAGGATTGGTAGAAGTACTGTCGATAAAGAAACGAATAAGGAGGATTGCATGAATAAATTTTTCCGAAAGCCGTCTAAGGTTGCGTTAATTTCCCTAATCGCTACTATAGTTGTTACTGTTTTACTCTTGTGTGTATTGAGGTTATCAGGAGTAGATTCAAGGATTGTACATATGATTGGTAAAGCGACAATTGCAATTTCTTTACCTTTCTTAATGCTTAACCCATTATTTGGCTTTATCTATTCATTTTTCGTTAAAGGAAAAAGTAAAATTCTGTATATCCTGTTGCATTTAGCTTGCATATGCACAATTTCAGTTTTAGCGTTTACGGCTTTTATGTTTCGATACTTTGTACCTTTTGCTCCATAGAAACCTAAAAATGAGGTTATGAGGGGGTGTGAGAAATTCCAAAAGTGTCAGCTATGTTGGGAGTAATTTCAGGGGCGTTTTCAATTTGCTTATGGGTTATCTTTAGCTTCTTCAATCCTTATTCAAATACAACTGATATTGAACCCATTTTAAATACGTTTTTCATGCTATGTATTCCTGCTTGTTTAGCAATTATTTCTTCTTTAATCTCTAAAAAAGTATTATTGTTAATTGCTTTTATATGGTCGTTACCAATCAGTTTATATGTAACGATGACTCCAAGCATTTTTGCTTTATTTGGGGTTACATGCTTTGCCTATTTACTCAGCTATTTCTTGATGTATTTAAAGAAATGAGGAAATCGGTGTTCAAATGATATATTCAGAGAGATTGAGGTGATTATTTGAAAATGGCAATTCCAATTCTCGTTTGTATAATCATTGGTATTATATTTATAGGCTCATTTCCTTCGATAACAAGTGCTTGTTCGTGTGCAGAATTACCAGGTGTAGAAGAAGAATTTGAACGTTCAAAAGCCGTATTTAGTGGGAAAGTTATTGATATACGAGAGAAACGAAGTTTAAAAGGATATACGACTAAATCAGTCCTCTTTGAAGTAACGAACACCTGGAAGGGTGTAGAGCAATCACAAATAATCATTACCACTGGACAAGGTGGTGGAGACTGTGGATATGACTTTAAAGAAGGGGAAGAGTATTTGGTCTATGCTTACGAATCAACTATGTATGGAAAAAAAACGCTTGTAACAATCATTTGCGATCGTACGAATGAATTGGGTTCCTCAGAGGAAGATTTGGCGATACTTGGGGAAGGACAGCCTCCGATTGAAGAAGTTGATTTAACAGATAAGCAGGAAGGAAATGGGTTATATATATGGGGTGCAGTAGTTATAGCCATCGGTATTGTTTTATTTTTCGTATTTAAGAGACGCACAAGGTCAAATAGTTAAGGGAGTGATTGTCAGTGATTAAAGACCTGTTATGCAAAGTTGATACACTAATGTAATAATTATGTAATAGACTGGTAATCTGTTTCCCTCAATTTCCAAAGTTGTGTTACCATAATATTAACAAATATTAGGGGATTGGTAAGCGAGTGAGGAACATTGGTTGTATTAGAAGAAAAAGGGAACATAAAGACTCTTGTTCCATCTCACAGTTTATGTGAAACAGACTTAGAAGAGTTAATTAATGAATATGAAAAAGAATTACGCTATTTTGCCTACAAAATTGTTCGTGACTGGATAATAGTTGACGATATTATGCAGGAGGTATTCATTAAGATATTTCTAAAGTTGGACTCGTTCGAAAAAAGATCTTCTATTAGATCGTGGTTATATAAAATTACTTATAATCAATGCATCGATTATTTTCGAAGTAAAACGATAAAATCTCCTATGTTAATTGAATATTTCGAAGAAATTAAAGTAGCAAATACTGACTCGGCAGAAATTGAAGCAATAGAAAAGTTTGAGAAGGAATGGTTATGCCACACAGTTAATTCTTTACCTAACCAATACAAGGAACCGATTTTACTTTTTTATTTTAAACAGTATTCCTATAAAGAAATTAGTGAGACTTTAAATGAAAATATTGGTGTCATTAAGAATAGACTTTTTAGAGGAAGACGTTTGCTAAAGGAAAAATACTTCGATTATCAAGTTAGCTATGATCGAAAAGGAACGGAGTTATAACAATATGAATTCTTTTATTGTGATTATCATAATTGTTTTAGCTATTATTGCGGATTTCTTTTGGTTCGATGTTGATAAAAAAAGATGGGGATGGATGAAGAACTGGTCAAATCTCCAAAAGGTTTTATTCTTCTCAGGTTTTGCAGTTGTTTCAGGATTAATTTACGTTGGATTGAGTTTAGGTTTTTTCTAAAAACGTGGGCATTATCACTGGGATAATGCCCTTATTTATTGAATTTCCCTTTTAAAATTCTGCCACAAATCCCAAAGAGTAAATTTAGTTAAATGAAATAGTCAAAATAATTGAAAAATGTGATACCAAAATCATTTAAGTTTCGTAGATACATAGTGAAAACAATTTTTAACTAATTCTGGATAAAAGGATGTGTTCCTTATGATGAAAAGTAAAAAAATGTTATATCTTTCTCTTATTCTTTTTATTGCATCTCTTGTCCTAAATTTCCCTTTTCCACACGAAAGTCCTTATGGTGAGACTGTCGCATCGGTATTGAATATACCAGTTCAATCTGTTAATGGATTACATTATGTAGGAATTGCTTCATTAGCTTTATTGATTGCAAGTTTGTATTTCCTTACCAAATCGGTAGAAAAATATCATGGGCGTGTTGTCTTGGTTGCCATTGTTCTCGCTTTATTCGCACCATCGATGATTGCCAGTTCGTTTCAAAAAACATTTGCAACAGGTATTTATGCTGTTTCTTATGAGCGTGATTGGAGCAACTGTCAATTTGAAATGATCGGTGAAACAACATTGCGTGGAGAATGTGAACTTCCTTTTGAAAATTACAGTAGGAATGATGTCCAATTCACCATTGAATTTTATGAAAAATACTATTTTGAAGATGATGTACTCATGGTTTCACTCATGAACAACAATGATCCGTATGAGGTGAAGCTAAAGGGAAATGAAAGAAAAACAGTGAAAATTGAGTCAAATATAGACGTTTCAAATATGGAAAATCATATTGAACAGGGTAGTTCAACAGGTGTAAATATCATCATTAAGTCGGGAGAAAAAATAAGGAAACTTTAAAGTTGTTAAATTGAATAGAGGTGAAAACGCTTGAACTGTTGTTGTGATAGTGGAGAAACAAATGATTTAAAAATAGAAGGAGATGTTGGGGCAGATCCAATTTGGTGTAATAGGTGCGGTGGCAATCTCGACTTAGAAGATGTTCCGATTTCAGATAGATTAGCAGAGGAATTGTTGTCTTGGGCAACAAAGTATGGAGAATGGATTGATTGGGATTCAGATAAATTGCTTCCTAATGGGATTGAACTGGAAGATAAATTTAATCAAATGGGATTCGTATTAACGGAAAAGGTGAAACAAGAAATTGGCGGTAAATATAAAATAAAATTCATATCATCTACCAGTGCGAAATCTTATGCAAACAGGAAAAACGGTTTTAGATAGAGTGAGGACAATAGGATATGAGGTGATATTTATGAAAGAGGGAAAAGAAAAAAGGATTATTCCTGACGAATTTGGAAAAAGTTTTTTGAATGGAGAGTTTTCCACTATATATCAACAAACCTCTAAGGATTTTAAACAGTTGGTCATATTGGAGCAATTCATAGAGTTAGGAGAGTCTTTTAATCTTGAAGTTAAGCAGTATAACTTAGAAATGAGTAACCGTTTAGGTAAACATATTGAGCAATTTTTATGGTTAGACAATGAGAGGGAAAAGGCAATTAGTGTAGCATTTGATGAAGATTACACCATTCAAAGTCTGCTTCTTGCTCCATTTGTTTCTTATCCAGAAAGTGATAACCGATACACTGAGAATACTTATATCATGCCAATAAAAGAAGAATGGTTTGTTTTTTGGGGAGGAACAAATCAATTTATTAATTACCATTATGTTTATGAAACTCAAAGATACGCATATGATTTGGTCATTATGAAAGATGGTCAATCCTATCGTGATGCACCTACTAAGAATGAAAACTATTATGCTTTCAATAAAGAAATAGTCGCTCCGTTTGATGGCGAGGTGGTAAAAGTAATAGAAGGTGTGAAGGACAATGTGCCAGGTGAAATGGATGAAAGTCAGCCAGAAGGAAATTGTGTTGTGATTAGACATCCAAATAATGAATACAGCATGCTTGCCCATTTAAAACAAAACTCGATTCTTGTTAAGGTTGGAGATCATGTACAACAGGGGCAAGTGATTGGATTATGTGGAAACTCTGGAAATTCCTCAGAGCCTCATTTGCACTTTCAAGTCATGGATTCGTTTGATTATTATACTGGTAAATCTATTCGTATCCAACTTGAAGGTAGTTCTGAACCAATCCAAGGAGAAGTAGTTAGACCATATAATTAATCTATTTAGTATAAGAACTTTCTAATTTTCCTAAAAGTATAGTAGAGCTATAGTTATTGATGCGGTATCTGAATGTTTCAAAATAAGTTGCAAGTGAGGTCATAGCGAATGGATTTAAGAATACAAGAATTAGTTGAGTTTACGCAGAAAAAGTTCGGACTAAGTAACTATTATTTACATGAACAACAGTTTTATCGGAGTGTAGATATCTTCAATGAGACAATTTATACATTGTCCATGGAGTGGTTCCCCAATGATGCTGTACAAGATGATGATGGACTAAATCCAGAGGGGACAGTAAGTTTTGAAATCAACTTGAAAAGTCTTAAATTTGAACGTATTTTTGCAAAAGGTAAGCCTTATGCAGAAGACGGGATTACATTTAGCAATCTTAATAAGGAAGCCGTTATAAAATGGGTTGAGTGTGAAACAGGATTATCGTATGGGGAACAATTCCAATGGGTAAGAGAAGATGAAGGGGAACTTAACTTTATGTCGTGTTTTGATGGTGTTGCCGTTTCACCTCCTGGATATATTGACATCAAGTTTAACGAAGAAGGGAAGCTCACTATGTTTTCAATGCATGGTGAATTTCCTTCAAAAGAGCTGATTAAGAAAGAAAAATATACTCTTTCTCTTGATCGATTAGAAGATTTGGGAAAGGAACAATTGAAGTTGATTGAATATCCTTCCTATGAACAGAAAAAATTATACCCTATATATGCATTGGAAGAGATTTTTGTTACAAATGATGGGACAACAACGATTCCGTTTGAGGTTTTTGCAGATGAAAATTATTTTTTGAATATCGATCAAACAATTTATTGGGATGAACCAATGAATCAACCGTTTGAACGGAAAGAAATCAAATGGATTGAAGATCTTACAGCAGAACAAGCATTTTCATGTGAGCCATCTCCTGATTCATTCCCCATTACAGAGATAGAACAAGAGAAATGTATGATAGCAGTTAAAAACCTTTTACGGCGGGAATATCCAAGTGAATCAGGGAATTGGGTATTAAAACACTGTTATCGTGATAAAGGGTATATTCACGTTACATTGAAAGCGAATATTCAGGATGTTCGTGTATTTCAGCGGAAAATAAAGGTCTTCATAGATCCAAAAAGTTTTCAAGTTGTAAATTACATGGATAGTAAACCGATGTTGGAGACCTTTAATGACTTTCAAGCACCTGACAAGGTAACAATCACAAAAGAAGAAGCCTATGAAAAACTTAAAGATTTGTTTGAGTTAAAATCTTACTATGTGTATGACTTTAAACAAAAACAATACGTTTTATGCGGGAAATTAGATTGCAAGTATGGGGTGAATGCATCAAACGGGGAAGTGATAGCGTTAGATGATTTGTAGCTTGATTGACAGTGATAAGTATTTAACAGAAAGAATTGTTGTCTTGGGCAACAAAGTATGGAAAGGTGCCCCCAAATATGGATAAGAAGCCTAAATTAAAAAGATCAGACTTATTAAATAAAGATGATATTTGGAACGCCGTTAGTGATGTGCTACTTGAATCTGCCTATCAATTAGAAAATAAAGTAGCTTATGAAGCATTTACTGTTCTTCAATACTATTCCGAAATGGAAAGTGGAGGTCATGAAAGTTTTTTAAGATGGAATTCAGACCATGTAGAAGGAGTAGGAATCACTCGTTATTTGGAAGAACTGATCGGTGTTCTTGATAAAATAGATGCACATGAGTATGTACTGATTGAGAGAAAGTATGGAAAAGAAATGTGGGACTTGTACGTTGCCTTAGAAAATGACGAGATTGACGAAAAGGAATTTTATAGCGTTATCGAAAAAGCAGACAATGAATACTATCATCTCAATGAAAAACTGAGAGAATTATTAGAAACGTATTTCGTAAAGATTCACACTGACTTAATTGAAATAATAGAGTAGTAGATATATGGGGCATTGTAAAGTGTTTGTGTGTTTGTGTAAGTGATAGGAATGTTTGTAGAGCTGACGATAAAAGACAGTTTGAAAATATTGAGTGAGAGGAAGGAGGCTTCCAATGAACAACTCATTAGTATTAAGCCTACATCGGGCTTTAATCGGTGCAATTCCTGAAAATTTGAGAGGATTAAAAGTAATTTTAACAAATAATCGGCTGTTATGGCAGGCTTTTTTCGATCATGAGCCAACAGAGGATGAAAAGGAAGTGTTAAGTGTTGCTTGCACTGAAGTGTTATCTGATTTCCCTAACATTAATGAGGTTCAAGAGGAATACATCTTCCATCCAACACCATTAACTGTTAATACAATACACGAATGGGCATTTGTTAGATGGGAGCCTGAAACAGAACAAAAGAAATCAACGCATCAAAATAGGAGAAAAAATGAATGAAGTATGCAGACTATATTAACCCTGAAATATGGACTGGTGGATTTTATGAACTTTCAATTGAGTATCATCCATCAGGTGATCATAAAAAGCTAAATGATGCTCTGGACTCATTATACCAATGTGATTTTTTTAATGGAATGTGGGTAGAAAAAAGTGATTATCAAACGTCTCCTGTTCCTCTTCCTATAAATATTGAAGAGGAGAGTGTTCATTTATTTTATGGAACCATAACTCTAACAGCAAGTAATCAGTTACCTTGTGTGATTAGCATAATTAGGGTTCATGGTGAGTCTGATTGGTTAGATATTTCAATTCCACAAGCTATACTTGAAGAAAAATTTCCATATAGATATCCTCTTACAAAAGAGTTAAACCCTTGGCTAAGTAAGGTTGTTGAGCTGTATGCAAAGTTGGTTGAAACTATTTTTGAAAGTTCTCCTTTTACTATAGCAATCATTGGTGAAGAGATTTCAGGAGCGGATATACCCGAAATTAATCTGGAACATGTAACGATCATTACACATTCTCAATTGGAAACAAAACTTGGAATCAATAGAAAAAATGATTAAATGATGTGTTTGATTTATTCAAAAGGGGAGTGATTCATTGAATTATTGGAGAATAACAAAATATGATCCATTAAAAAGGAATGCTGATGGAAGTTATCTTGACCATGAAGAATGGACTTGTTTTTCAGAAGTTGGGACAAAGATAAGCATGGAGGAGTATGAGGCTACGGAGGAAAAGTACATAAATACTATCACGACATTTATGACGGAAATGGGTTTGAATAGAGTTTATGTAATTGCCTTAGAGCAAAGGTCTGACGAGATCAAACATCAAAAGGCGAATGAATTTCTATCAAAGATTTGGATAGGAAAAGCGGTGACTGCACAGGAAGTCCGAGAGTTAGTCAAGTTGACATTACGGAATGCCATTTGGTGTAAATTAGGCTATAAGAAGAAATTCTTTGTTCACTTTGGATACGATTATTATATGTACATTGGGGCGAGTGAAGACTGTACGGAAGCTATAGAGGTTGTTAAGGAAACGGGATTATTTGTCGAGGACTTCAAATCTCCTTACATAACGAATTAATAAAAAGTGGAGGATATTGATGGAGAAAACGCAAGTGATGGTGTATTTTAGTTTGTTTGCAGATGAATTTTCATTAGATGCTGTAACAAAACAATTGGATATCGTACCAACTGAAAGTTATAAAAAAGGTGACATCATAAAGAAAATATCTCCTACAGAAAATCATGTAAGAGGTTATACCCGTTGGAAGCTAAGTACAGGTTATCAAGAATCATTGGACGTTGGTGATCAGTTAAATTTAATTATCAATCAAATCGGGGGTAAGGCATCAATCATCAATGATTTAAAAAGGCGGTTCGGATTAGAATGTAGATTCACCATTGTCATCATAATGAACAACGGTTATACACCTGGTTTATATTTAGATGAATCTCTAATTGCATTTGCCAATAGCATTAATGCTGATTTTGATATTGATTTATACGCCAATCCCTACGATGAAATAGATGAATAGGTGAGGAAAGGACAAAAATAAGCGGTCTTTACCTTATAAGATGAATCAACAATGAATTTAATAAAGTTAAAGGAGAAGTAGGTGTCTTATTGGAAAATCGTATGGACTTAGTATCATTGCTTAGAAGCAAAAAAGTAAAGGTGACTGAAATAGACAAATGGGGAACATTTTTGAGGAAACGATGGGAAAACAATTTTGCCAATCATCTCAGCGATCAAGAAAAGAAATCTATTTATCTTTATGACTTTTTGTGGCACATATTTAGTTATGAGAAAAAGAATTGCTTAAAAGTAGAACAAGCCGACATAGCGTTTAACAAAAAGTCAAAGAAGTCCTGTTACGTTTTCTATCAACATTCTGATGATGCATTTATTCTTGAAAATGCTTCATCTTTAAATGCAAATGATTTCCTAAATGAAGCAGATGTGTACGTGGTAGATAAGGAATTCAACTGGACTTATGTAAAAACGCACGAAACGGGTTGGTGTGGGCCGTACTTTTGCCAAGAATAGTATGAATTGAGGTGTTCCATATAGAACTTTTAGAGTTGTACTACAAGAAATATACAGGTACAGTACAGGCATCAGATTATGTAGGATGGGCAAATTCTTATTTGTATTTGGATTTTCTCGAAATTAAGAAATTAGCCAGTATGAAAGGGAAATTAAATATATTTGAAATTGAAAAGATGTTTGTCGATGCAATAAATAGTATTCAAAGAGAAGCACCTTCTAAAGAACAATGTGTAGACTACCATTTAAAATGCCTACATTCACAATTATTAATGCCCAAAAAGAATGCTGTGTCAATTGTGAAAGAGATTTATGCTTGTACAATTGCAAACGATTTATTCGAAGAACAGATGAATTGGCAGGAGATCAGTGATGCCATAGATGACTTTCAGTACGGAGATAACGATTACGGCTATACCCTGGATAAGATCTATGAAATGATTGTTGCTCATGCACGTAATCTATGGCATACAAAAATAAGTAAGATCACGTTTAAGGAACTGATTGGACAGAAAGTTACCGCCATTGATTCAGAAGTTCATTTCATTATTAGGTTGGAAAAAGGGGCAATAATTATTGAATGTCCTTGGCGAATTCGGGATACAGGAGGAATATTGTTAGGAGAAACAGATATTCAATCTAACCAAAGTGAATGGAAATCGGTCAAAGAGCTATTGGTTGGTAAAAAAATTGAAGATATTCAGTTATTCGAACAGTGTCCACTTCTAATCGTACAATGTGATAATGTCTTTGTAGATGTCTTCCATGCCAGTTCCTTTTTTGACGGTTGGACTTTAACAGACGAAGGGGATTTCTATATATTTTCCATGCATGGTGGAAGTATTGCATAAATGGATTTGACGAATGGCACAAAAAAATTACCTTCACTGATGGTCAAAGCAACATGTACACAACGATTGTGAATTATTAAAATGTGTTGGATTTTATTAGAATCGCTTTTAAACAAATGGAAGCAAGTGTTGAAGAATATTGGGCTGTCTTGAATTGCTCTTTTTGAATGAGTAGCGTTGGCCAGTAATTTTTTGAAAATGCAAATATCGTATTTTAAGAAGGTGATAATAGTGGCTACTGTTTATATTTCAAGCATAAGCGGTCTTAATAAGTATGATGATAGATATGAAATTATAGGTGAACCTAAATACATATATCATATTGAAGTAAAAGAAATTGAGAAGCTGTTAATTGATTATCTACATGAAATAAATAGGTTTCCAATCCACTTAACTATAACTACCTATAACGATTATGATGAATTTGAAACATTATTGAAAAGGTTAGGCCAAGAGTATGAAGTAAATTCATTAGCTGATGTAGCATATGTTTCAACAGAAGATGGTGAAATGCTTAAATACCACGTTCCCCTATTTAAAGTGAAAATAACGGATGCAGTTGCCTTTGAATCGATCATTCGTACCTCTTTCTGGATGGCAGAATCGAATTGCACATTTATCCTTTCCTGTTCTGATAATGTAAGTATTATAAATAAGTTGGGGAAAGACTGGAAAGGTAAAGAGACCGAATACTCTACGATTTTAATAGATATGACTAAAGAATCAACGTCAATAGCGATTACCCATGATGCATATGGTTTTTTGCTATTTTCAGATTTAGAGGAAAACAAGTCCATTGAAACGATTGCACAGCGACTTCCCAATTATACTATTGTAATAGGTAAGTGAGGTTTTATGGATTAGTTTAAGTAAATATGCAATTTATAAAAATGATTATCGTTGATGCTCGTTTCTGTCTCATTTGCAAAACAGAAAGGTAATTTATAATAGATGAAAAAGACAATTTTGCATGCAGTTATATTTTCGATTATTATTCATGTACTAATCCTTGGATTTACGATAATTAAAGGATACTTGCTGACAAAATCTCATATTCCAAGCGACATAAATACTTATGATAATGTTCATATGCTCCAAAATGAGGTTGCGTTTGGTATTGTTTATAATTCAGGAGGTGCAGTGCTTTTAATTTTGTCATTTTTAGCGGGCATTGTTTGTTTTATGATAGGCAAATTTGTATTTGTAAGGTTAAGAGCTAAAGGATTGAAACAGTGATTCAATGAAAATATAATGGAGACACTCTTTCACTAAGGTCGTAGTTTAGCATTCCTGTAGATCGTTATATATCAGGTTTGAAAAAAATAAAGCCCCTCAGTAAGATATGAGTATAGACACCACTCTAACTCAGACTCTTAAGGAGGAAGCCCTACTATGAATTTTAAAATGC
>NZ_QUQV01000029.1 GCF_003400205.1 Bacillus sp. HNG
TTTCATAAGCTTTTAAAATTTTATATTTTTCTTCCTTAGAAAACTTACTTTTAGCCATACAAAAAACTCCCCCAAAGGAAACAGATTTTTTTATTTCATCTGTCTACCTTTAGGGGAGCATATCATTCTCACCTGTGACTTTTCTTTTTATTCATTAATACTTCAACCCCTGTGAAATTTTATAAACATTGCCGTCACTGTATTTAAAAGACATAACTCTTTCCCGCCGGCATGTATTTGTCTTTATCATATCCTCAACGTCATTTGGTGACACACAATCTCCATTTTGGTAAACGCTAATCACTTGCTGGTAAGGGTAATGGTAAGACACCAGTTGGCTTATGTTTTCTTACAATCATTTCAAGTAGTGCATCGTGAATAATAATGACCAGGCCCCCAGCACAAATGCGTACACTCCAATTTTCTGTAACCCTAAAACATTTTTTAAGATAAGACTCTATAACCCTACCCTTTCCCGTATCAACTCAATCGCTTTTTCTAGTCTCTCTTGATAGTTCCCACTAATGCTCACAAACGGTATGTCATACTCATTCAACAATGCCTTCAAGCGCTGATTATTTTCTTCGCGAACCTGTTGTTCCCCGTGCACCCGTAATCCATCGTCCACCCATTTAACGTCAGGCTCTAAAAATAAGCAGAGATCATATTGTTGGGTACTGCCAATTTCAGCTAAGACCTGCTGTGTTTTACGATTATACAGTTCTGAATAGAATTGAGTGACAGCAGCCTCGGTGTCAATAAAGACAATTTTATTGGCATTCTTACTAGCTTCATATTCTTTTAGTTTATGACCGTATGCAATCAGAGGGTAATCTTCGTCTACCATAATTCCATCACACCCTCCTAGCTCTTCACAGATTTCCCTGCCATATTCGCTTACATACGTTGTGTTATACATGAGTGCTAGGTTTCTCGTAAGTGTTGATTTTCCACAGCTTTCCGTACCCAAAATGACGACCTTTTTGACAAAATACGGTTTCGCTATCTCAGGAATGTGGTCCCAGTAGTGGAAGACACCTTTATTTCGAATCTCAGTTGCCGATATCGGAATCTGTTCCCTTTTTTCATCAATCAAACAATGCGTTGCCTCCGGATAGAGTTCTTGAAAAATCGGGTCATATCCCATTTCAGAGCTGAATACCACATCAATGTTCTTCCCGATTGCCTTTTTTATTTTTATGGATCCTTCCTTCCAATTGTAATCCTCATTCCCATCATGATCCTCCACTTCTATGACCTTGACGTTCTTCATATCCTTCGTCAGTTGGGAAAGCCAGCGGAGCCGGATTCGACTTGGAATATATGGAAACTTGCTCTCTTCACAAAGCTCTTGATCCCTCTTTGCACTATGAGACAACACGACAAACAATTCCTCAACCATCGTGGAAGCTTTGATGATGGCGTACACATGCCCTTGATGCAAAGGTAAAAACTTTCCACCGTAAAATCCAACCTTTTTCATAAAATCTCCTCCCGCTTCTGCTTTTTATATACTTTTGACCAGTTGTAATATCCGTAAATACTATTAATCAGAAAGGCCGACCACATAACAAGCATGGATACATCGTTTCCTCCTTGTAAAATCAAAGCCTTCATCCAAAGTGCAATGGAAAGTACATTCACCGCAATCCAAAATAACCATTGTTCAGTGAAACGTTTGAGCATTAAAATCTGGGCAATCACCGATAATGTCGTCGTAGCGGAATCAATCCAGACGACATTGCCGCCTATTTTTTCTAGAAGAATAGCATATAGAACAAAAATGACAAGGAATGAAGATAATGTGTAGGTCCATCCTTTGTTGGTTAAAACACTGACTTGAATTTCTTCTCCTTGTACGGTTTGTTTTGTTTTATGTTTGTTCCATAAATAAAGTCCAACAAACTGTAGTGGAAAATAAAACAAGGCATTTAACATAACCTCGCCATAAAGGGCATAACCGTAAGCTATATATGCATAGGTACCCGTTTGGATAATCCCAAAATAATAGTTACTAATCTTCCCTTTCGCAACCAACACCACACAAAGCATTCCTGAAATTGAAGTAATGAATCCAAGAATTGTATCATCCCAGACAAAAAACAAATACACATTCACAAGCGTAAACGTCACAAGCCATACCTTTTCAAACAAGGTCCAGTCTTTTAAAAGCCTCATTTTGCTCCACTCCTTTATGGTTATTAATTAACAAATTGTTAATTATAATAAAGAAAAAAATTTTAATATTTGGCATTATAGATCGATACATACGGTTCAAAATCATTAAATCGATAAAGCTGAGCTTTATTTTTCGACCAACGATTTGTTTTCTGAGGTACTCCATCCTTCACGACTTTTTCAATAAACGGAAGCGTTGGGGCCTTTCTAAAAAATTGAGAATCTAGTTTTAACCATGGCTCATCCATGACTGTTAGCAATACCCCTTGCAGTTCAGACAAGACAAATTCTTTTGGTAAAAAGTTTTTTGCTAGCGTTGTTAAAGACATATCCTTTTTGATGAACCATAACGCATCATCGATAATTACCTTGTGATCAAATGCAAGGTCCAGCTTAAACACTTCATCCATCGAGAATAACGCTACTTCGTCTGCGTCAGTTGCTGCTCTCCTTTTTACTAGTTCATTTTCTGGAACGATCGCATAATGAGCATTTGAAATAATCCATCCCCGCTTATCACGACCTAATTTGTCGTAAACGCCAAAGCTCTTGACCTTTAACCCTTCTACACCCGTTTCTTCTCTTAATTCACGAACAGCTGCATCATATGCCGTTTCCTCTGGTTTAACAAACCCACCAGGCAACGCCCATTTTCCTCCTTCAATATTAGGCTCACTATCTTTTGTTACCTCCGCTCGTTTAATCAACATAATTTTTAACGTTTTTTCTGGCGGCTTATAAGGACCCACTTCCGTTGAAATAATTGTAAAAACAGCAATATCACTTGTATATCCATCAGGGGTTCGATACTTACTCACATCATAACTTAACAAATCCTCACTCATCTATTGGTCACCTCTAATTCTCTTGTCTTTTTATTAACATTTTGTTAATTGTTATTAGTATTATATCAAAAACTTGAAAAATATGTTACATGAAATTATCGACATAAATCGATATTTCTCAAAAAACACCTGTTACTTCGTTTATTGACCTAGTCCTTATTTAATTAAAAAAACGGAATTATTATTTACTTATTTGAAATACCCGACTGCATTTCGTAATTTCTAACAGCATTCCATTTGATATAAACATCCCAATCTTCTCATAATAGGGAATTAAGTCATCATCACAGCACAAATCAATCACATATGTCAGATGTACCAGGTTCTCTTTAAAAATGGTATCAGCCAATCTGACAAAACAAAAAAATCACAGGTCATGTTCACCTGTGATTGTCTCTAAAATTCAATTATAGGTCAGAAATCATTCCACCATCTACGACAAATTGAGCTCCTGTTGAATAGCTTGAATCATCCGAAGCAAGGTAGATAACTAAATTAGATACTTCTTCCACTTCTGCTCTTCTTCTTAGTGGAATATCTTGTTCAAGTTGCTTTAGATATTCTTCTACATCTGGTTGATCAGCCATAGGTGTTTTAATAATTCCTGGATGCACAGAATTCACACGGATGTTATGTTGTCCAAGTTCAGCAGCTGCACCTTTTGTCATACCAGTAACAGCATGTTTAGAGGCACTATAAGCAATAGCGGTTGGTGCACTAACCAAACCATCTACAGATGAAATATTAACAATGGAACCTACACCAGCTTTTTTCATGGAAGGCACCACTTTTTGCATACCTAAGAATACACCAAGCTCATCTACTTTAAATGTTAATTCAAAGTCTTTTACAGTTAGTTCCTCTAATGTTTTGAAGATTCCAATCCCTGCGTTGTTTACTAACACATTGATAGGACCAAATGTTTCTTCTGTTTTTGCTACGACTTCTATCCAATTCTCCTCACTAGCAACATCTAGTTTAAGAGCGATTGCGTTTTCTCCTAATTCATCTGCTAGTTTTTGGGCACCCTCCATGTTAAGGTCAGTAATCGCTACTTTTGCTCCTTCTTCCACAAATTTACGAGCATGCATAGCCCCCATACCCTGCGCTGCGCCTGTAATGATTGCTACTTTACCGTCTAATTTAGCCATTATGTATTCCTCCAATTTAACAAAAAAATAGGTAACCACTCTAATTTTAAAAAATTCACTTAAACTTATTTTCCTAATCCACAACTATTATCTGTCGACGGGCTTTCCTTTATTCTTATCAATTTTTCAGAATATGGACAGTCGACCTTTTCATCAAGTGAATCCCTATCATATCACCTAATCCACAAAAAAAATCACAGGCTTCTCACCTGTGATTTTTCTTTTATCATTAATACTTCAACCCATGTCCAAGTCTATAAACGTTGCCGTCACTGTCTTCATAGGCATAACTCATTCCTGCAGGCATGTATTTGTCTTTATCATAACCTGGCACGTCATTAGGGGATACACAATCTCCATTTTGGTAAACAGCAATTACTTCTTCACTTGCCGGTAAAGTTATTGGTAAGACACCAGTTGGCTTATGATTCCCTGCAATCACTTCAAGCTGTGCTTTGTGGAATGTATCGTAACCCGCAATTAACGCGTCTGCCATTGGTTCTACATTTCCTAATATCCATGGAAGGATAATATTTACACTCATCACGACTTTACCACCGCGACTATGAACACTATCCGCGATTTCTTTCAGATGATCTAGCCCACTTAAAGTCGTCTCTTGATACAATGACCCATCGATTGCGGAATTTACTTTATCCTCACATATTTCAAGCTCAAGTAAACCTGGTGTGGCATTAAAGTAAGAACCAGATTTTGGATGTAGGAATAGAATCGCTGCATCGGCTTCTTCATAGTGATCAGTTAGCGTAAACAGTCCGAGTTCTTTTGCTTCATTTCTCGCCTTTTCCGTGTAAGAAGCTGCTCTTTCCTGTTCCTTATGGAAAACTTCAATATAGACCATTTTTCCAGCCAGCTTGTCAGCTGTTAGTGGTAGGGCTTCATTTGAATTTTTCAGTACGGTCACTGATTTTTTGTGCGCTTCGTATGCTGATTCCCAATGCGATTTTGTGCTGACAATCTCTGTTGCCTTTTCTGGATCATTGTACGTACGCTCATCAAATAGACCTAAAGCGAACATTTCAGTTAAGAGTCGTACATTGGACTCATCAATCCGTTTTTCACTAATCCATCCTTTGCTAATTGCCAATTTTAGATTTTCAATATCATTTGTATCGGCTACTATATCAGTACCTGCATTGATTGCTTTAGCAAAGCGTTCCGCTTCACTACTTTTTTCCATTCCCCAGCTCATGTTATTTACGATTCCACTATCACTATTTACATAGCCCTTGAAACCAAGCTTTCCACGAAGGATATGGTTGATGAAATAATGATTAAATGTAAATCCAACCTCTTCAAATGGAATCTCTTCTCCTTCAAACTCCTGAACCACACTTTTCTTAATACTTGGAATCGAGTAGTACGGCATAATGGAAGATGTTCCATGTTCAGCTGCTGCTCTAAATGGTGGTAGATGATATTTTTCTAAGCTACCTGGAGTTGGGTATAGGTTCCATTTTCCTTCTTCATAGTGAGGGTCAAAGCCATTTTCTCTTGCTCCCCCACCTGGGAAATGCTTCGTTGTCATTGCAATGCTATCTTTTCCTAAGGTTTCTCCTTGGAATTCGTCAATGATACGACCGATTACATCAGCAATAAACTCTGGGTCTTCTCCGAATGTTCCATACGTACGCTGCCATCTCGGGTCTGTTACCACATCTGCCATATACATATACCCTTTTCTTAAACCAGTCGCATTCCATTCTTTACGGGCAATGCTAGCAAATTCACTAATAAGGGAAGCATCGCCACCATTTTGGATATCCCCTTTTGCCGCTGCTGCCAATCCTAAAGTTCCTGGCCATGTGGAGAAAATGCCTATGGCATCATTCATACCGAAGACAGCTTCGCCATTTTCATTTCTGGAGTTCGATGCAATGATAACGGGAATCCCTAAGCGTGTTCCTTCTGCTACTTCATTCATCGCGTTAACCCATTCCGCCATTTCAGCAGGGGTAAAGTTATCTCTTAGAATGAAATGACGTAAGTGCCTGTTTGCTATCGTATGAGTGGTTCCATATACTTTGCTAGTAGCAAAAATCGTTTCGCCTTTTTCGATAATACTTTCATCTAAGACGCCTTCATGGCTTGTCTTGCTCTTGTCTTCCTGGGCAAGTCCCATTTTCCTTGAATTAATCAGCATCATTCCAATTTTTTCATCGATGTTCATCAAGGAAACCAGATTTTTCGCACGTTCTTCTGGGCTTAAGCGCCAATCTTCATAAGGATCAAGCTTCCCATTATTATTTAAATCTTTAAATTTCAAACCATCCTGTTCAATAAGCTTTTTCGTTCTAACTTGTAAATCGGGTTGTTTTTGCATGTTAGTTCCTCCTAAAGGATTATTATTTCAATTTCTTTAGTGTTTAAACCATTGATATTGCTAGAGATCACAAACTAGATGTAAAGTAAATCTACTATATATGCAAAAGACAAGGCTTTCATTTTCATACTTTGCCTCAAGATAGGGTTTTCATAACCTCTAAGTCTTTATTTCACTAAGATTATAATGATATAATATCAATGAATTTTATGAAATAAATTGTTATTTTTGCTTAAAATATTGTATATCTTGCTGTTCAAAGAACGCAAAATCCTTTCTTGGAAACATCAAATAGCCATTGCGACTCCGCGCTGAGTGCTTATGCTAGACGCAAAAAACGTAAGAGGTTTATAGTTTTTTACCTTTCTTAAAAGGAGCCGTTTATGAAAGAATCTACATTTATGCCCGTATTGAATGAGAATTTTGAGGTTTATTATTGGAGCAAACACTATCAATCACACGATTGGGGCAGAAAGCCTGACAAAACTTCAGAGAATTATTCTGAAATCGAGCCTTTATTCCGCTTGCATAGTCACGACGCGATGGAGGTTCTCGTGTTTTTAGGAGGGGAATGTGAATTTTTTTGTGAAGGACAAATATATTCCCTTACCAAAGGGGATGTTGTCATCATCCCCCCTTATGCAGTACATAAGGCAGAAGTAAGCGATTTTGACAACTATGAGAGAATTGTAACGACTATCAGTGAATCGTTATTGGCTGAATTTTTATCGATTTCTCCTTCCATGAGTGATAGCATCATTTATCATAAAACACTGGGTTCTTACGTCGTTCATCTCCACTCAGAAAAGTTAAAGGAAATTCTTTCACTCTTCCAAGAAATTAGTAATGGTATTAAAGGCAATCGTGACCCTTATTCCTTTGCCTTACATTATCTATTATTTCGTGCAATCGAAATGATCTTACATCCAGCCAGTAGTAAGCTCACAAGTAGTCTAAGCAGTGATACCGACCAACGTTTGCATTCTATTATCGAATACATTGAAAAACATTTGACCGATTCACAAATGAATTTAGACAACATATCCAGACATTTTCATTTAAACAAATATTATTTTTCTCATTATTTTAAGAACCACATGAAGGTGCCCTTTTATCGATATGTATTATTAAAACGACTTGCAACCGCGGTTGCCTTAATTAAGCAAAATGAGTTCTCTATCGAGGAAATTGCCACCAAATGTGGTTTTCAAGATTACTCAAGTTTTTATCGGCTCTTTAAAAAGGAATATAATCTATCTCCCAAAAACTTGCAAAAGGAGTTTAGGGTGTAGTCCTGTAGTTCCAATTAGAATTAGCCCTTTTTCTCATCCTGTTTTTATTGAAATCGCAAAGGAAAAGGACTCTTGGCGAATCTTCATTCTATTAAAGCCTTGTATTCATCGACATCATCAAATTCTGTACCAAAATATATTGGGGTGTCATCGATATTTTTCAATTTGATTGGATTACCCCCATTTATCTTTTTTACGATCAAATCAAAAGAGTTATCCTTATTTAATTTAATGTCAAATTCTTGGATGTCACCGTATATTTTGTACACACCATCTTCCATTTCTTCATAAGTTCCTTTATCGACTTCCCTGTTATCAATGTATTCAACAAAACTTTGTTCCTCTGGTTGAAATGACATCTGTACAATATAACCCTCCAAATGTTCACTTTGATAAGCTCCTTTTAAATGTGGGGTTTTGTTTGACGTACATCCAGTTAAAAGTAAAACAAATATAATTGTTAAAAATAATTTACCAACTATTTTTGTCATAAAAAGATCCCTCCATCTTTTTCAGGTGTGTTAAAGCCAAGATTTTATACAGAAAGAAAGGCAAACGGCCAACCCGTTTGCCTACTTGTTAAAACAGTAGAAGACCAATACTAATCGGAATAAAGCTATAAAGAAGAATCATGACACAGAAGCCCATGATATCACGAATATGCAACCCTGCAATTGCTAAAGCAGGCAACGCCCAGAATGGTTGAATCATATTGGTCCAGGCGTCTCCCCACGCAACACCCATTGCGGTTTTCGCAAGATCTGCATCGATAGCCGCCGCTGCTTTGATCATAATAGGTCCCTGAACTGCCCACTGACCACCACCGGATGGTACAAATACGTTGATAAGCCCTCCACTGAGAAACGAAAAGAAAGGCAACGTGTGCGCATTAGAAAAAGTGAGGAACCACAAAGCAATTTGCTCGGAAAGTCCTGATAAAGTAACCATTCCCATAATCCCAGCATAGAACGGGAATTGAATGATAATACCCCCTGCATTTTTTACTCCGTTCGTTACCGTGTCTAAGAACTGTTTCGGTGTTTTATGTAACATGATTCCTAAGAATAAGAAAATAAAGTTTACGATATTAATATTTAAATCGAAGCCTTTGGTAACAAAATGATAGACGATAAAGCCCAATCCCATGATCCCAATCAACATGGAAACGATCACACTGTTTTCAACTTTTTCTGCTGGTGTGGATGGAGTTTTCTCTTCTTTTGGAGCAACCGTTTCTTCTGGGATCACCCAACGGGAACGGTCTTCGTATAGCGTATTCCCGCTTTTCATTAAAAACCTATTAAATATTGGAAGTGTTACTACTAATGCCCCCACAATAAAAAGATTGGATGGACTAAAAAGAGTTTCACTTACCGGAATGACTCCCATTTCTTTTTCTAAAAAGTGACCAGATGTTGCAACTGTCAATGGAATGGACGCTGAAAATCCACCATGCCAAACCAAGAATCCACTATAAGCTCCCGCTACTAAAATACGGAAATCTGCAGATGGTACTTGCCTGGCCACATGGATGGCAAATAGCGCTCCCACTACTAGTCCAAATCCATAGTTAATTAAACAGGCGATTGTTGCCACAAACGTTACAAGCATGACTGCATGTGCAGGCGTTTTAGCCAATTTACTCAAACGAGCTAAGAAATTCTTAATTACAGGTGCGTTGGCTAATACATACCCTGTTACTACGACCAAAGACATTTGCATGGTAAAAGCAAGTAAATCCCAAAATCCTGTCCCCCAATGCGAAACCATCTGAACTGGTCCGCTTTCTGTAAACAAGATACCCATTACAAACACTAAGAAAGTTAGAATGATCGCAAAGATAAAGGCATCTGGTAGAAAACGCTGAACGAGTCGGACAAAAAATCTGGTTACAACTCCCATTTTCACACTCCCCTTGTTTAAATGTCAATTGATTATATTCTAACTATTTTAAAAATATACAAGATAATAGTTGTTGTTAGGAGTTGGTAATATGAAAGTCATATTTAGACACCACAATCTATGATCTTCATTTATAACTTTACAAAAATTAAAAACACCCACAAACATTGAATAATCAACATTCGTGAGTGTTATAGCTTTCTAGAAATGCAAACTCTATTTCATATAATGCTTTTTAAAATCTGGATGAATGGAAAATTTGCGACGTAAATTAATGAGGTTTTTCCCAAAGCTTTCCTCTAAAACCTCTCTATGTTCCTCCATCATTTCCATGATATATAGATCATGAATCATGACTTCTGTAATTGGCATCACTAATCCAACATGCCTTGACCAAGCTGCACGGCTATCATTGTCCAGCGATACAATACCTGCTACGACTTCAGAATCATCTCCACTCATAACAAGCCATCGTCCACCATACTCTTCAGTAATTTTATCCCCCATATAATGGAGGTAGACATTCGCGAAATCGGAGATAATTTCGCCATATGCAATAATTGTTACGTTGACTCCTCGTTTTGCCGCTTGTCTTAGTTCAGACTCTAGTTCTTCAAATTCCTCTTTCCAAACCTCCAAAAGAATTCGTTTGTTGGCTAATCCTATACAATCTTTTACCTTTTCAAGTATTTCATTACGTCCCATGATATTCCAAATATTTTCACGGTCATTTGTAGAACGTTCAAATTCCGCTAATGATTTTTCTGCTCTTTCAAAATTCTCTTCTGCTTTGATTCGGCGGTTTTTTATTAGCTCCTTTGCAGGAACAGGAATATACTGTGCTGTATTTCCAGGACTAATCAGGATATCCCCTCTTAAAGTGAGACTATCCAAAACCTCATAGATTTTTGAACGTGGGACACCAGAGTTTTTTGCTACTGCATAGCCCGTTAAGGGTGAGTCTTCCAATAAGGTAAGATATGCTTTCGCTTCATATTCAGTAAAATTTAGGTTTTTTAACGTTTCTAAAATGTTTTCCTTCATAAACCCTCCAACACAACCTTAGTCGCTACCATTGTAACTAATATACTAACAAATTCTGTTGATTATTTCCAAGTCCATCTGATATACTTTTTAAGTAGTTACCTAAGTAGTCACTATTGTAGGTGGAAGGAGAAACTAGATGGATAGTTTACTAACATACATTTCAATTGCTGCAATGATGGTTGTTATTCCCGGTGCAGATACGATGCTCTTAGTAAAGAATACGCTCAGCTACGGATCAAAAGCTGGACGTTATACTGTTCTCGGAATGGCAACAGGACTTTCTTTTTGGACGCTTATTGCTATTCTTGGATTATCTGTTGTCATTGCAAAGTCTGTGATTCTTTTCAGTACAATTAAATATTTAGGGGCTGCATACTTAATTTATTTGGGCATAAAAAGTTTTTTCACTAAAAGTGTGTTTTCTTTAAAAGAAATTCAAGAACAAGCAAATGCTCCCAGCAATTCTAAAAGCCTGCATAATAAAGAGTCCTTTATGCAAGCTTTACTCAGTAATGTTCTTAATCCAAAGACTGTTTTGGTTTATATCACGATCATGCCTCAATTTATTGATTTGAGCGGAAATGTAAATCAGCAATTGTTTTTGTTAGCATTCATCCTTACTTTTCTCGCTGTATTATGGTTTCTTACCCTTGTTTATGTAATTGATTTCGCAAAAAAATGGTTAAATAACTCCAAATTCCAAAAAGTTTTCCAAAAATCAACGGGCATCCTTTTAATAGGTTTTGGCGTTAAAACTGGAATATAAATCTTATACATTTTCACCGTTCAGATCACTGAACGGTTTTTTCGTTTAACTTAAGTTGAGGTCCTTGTATTCCTTCGATACTAATACTTTTATTCCTGTTTCTACATATGAATCCATTATTTCTTTTGGAACCATGCTGCCTCCCGTTCCCCACGAAATGTGTACCACTTGTTTCATTTTTTCTGTTAGTTGATTTTTATGGATATAGTTTCTTCCTTCTCGTTCTGTAAATAATCGCGCTGGACCAGCAATACCTGCTAATGCAGATGGTTCTAAATACATGTCTTCCGTTTGTGCCAACATAACGAGATAAGCGAATAGTTGATCATCTTCAACGGTGTAAACCCCACTAATCAGGTGTTCCAATGTTTTACCAACGAATCCCGATGGTCTTCCAACCGCTAATCCATCTGCAGCCGTTTTGTTATCGATTCCAAAATCTTGGACCGAAATTTTGTCGTGTTGTTCGGTTAATAGCCCCAATAACATACAAGGAGAATGGGTCGGTTCCGCAAAAAAGCAATGGACATGGTCTTTAAAAATGAGTTTCAGACCAAAGGCCACCCCTCCTGGTCCTCCTCCAACTCCACATGGAAGGTACACAAACAACGGATGATCTTCATCTATTGTAATATCCATCGCCTCTAGTTGTTTTTGTAGCCTTGATGCGGCTACGGCATACCCTAAAAACAAATTGGTTGAATTTTCATCGTCTATAAAATAGCTGTTAGGATCTCTCTCGGACTGCTTTCTTCCTTGTTCAACTGCAACACTATAGTCCAATTCATGTTCAATCACTGTTACTCCCTTACTTCGGAGCAGTTCCTTTTTCCATTGCTTTGCATCGGCTGACATATGAACCGTTACTTTAAATCCTAGTTTTGCACTGATAATTCCAATACTTAATCCAAGATTCCCGGTTGAACCCACAACAATCGAATAGTCGGAAAAGAACTTTCTAAATGAATCACTATCGAGTTTGGTATAATCTTCTTCCTTAGTTAAAAGCTTATTATCAATAGCTAAGCCTTCAGCATGCTTTAACACTTCATAAATACCGCCTCTTGCTTTAATCGACCCCGAAATCGGTAAATGACTATCACATTTTACAAGCACTTTCCCTTCTATCTTTTTATTCATATACCTTTCTAAAGAACTCTGCATCGCAGAAATTTCCTTTAAGGGTGATTCAATGATTCCATTCATTTCCCTTGTCTCTGGAAAAGCACGAGCAAGGTAAGGTGAAAATCTTTTTAATCTTTCTTCCGCATCACGAACATCCTGGATTCCTAAAGAAACAAGTTGAATGGCCCTTTCAAAATCTTGGTATTTCGGATTACTCCAAAAAACCTCCTCGGTTAAGATAAGTTTTTCTACTAAAGGAAAGGTTTGAATCCATTCATCTTTTGTTTTTCCTAAGATACGCTCCATCCAAGCACCCCCAGAAATTTTTACGGCTTTACTTTTCAACGTTGCAAAAAATATACAATTCAATGTATTCTCTACAAGCTCTGATTATCCTTTAAATTCTTGTAGTCCAAAAGAGAAGGCGAGACCATACGATGTCTCACCTTTTCCACAAATGATTTAATTGGTATTTGGTTTTCCCCAGATTTTCAAGACCGAAAACGACTTAGAAACTGCTGCAGACGTTCGCTTTCCGTATTTTCTAACACCTCTTCAGGTGTTCCTTCTTCAGCAATAACACCGTTCTCCAAGAAGATGATCCGATCGGCAACATCTCGTGCAAAGTCCATTTCATGGGTAACCAGGACCATCGCCATTTCCCCTTCTTTGGCAATGTCACGGATGACCTCTAAAACCTCGCCAACAAGCTCTGGATCAAGGGCGGAGGTTACCTCATCAAATAGCATCACTTTCGGACGCATCACGAGAGCACGTGCCATCGCTACCCGTTGCTTTTGACCGCCGGAAAGCTGATTTGGATAGTTATCTAATTTATCACCCAGCCCAACCTTTTCTAGCATTTCAATTGCATTTTTCCTGGCCTCTTCTTTGGAATGACCTTTTACATGAATGGGACCTGTCATACAGTTTTCTAGAATGGTCATATGTGGGAACAAATTAAAGTGTTGGAATACCATCCCGATTTCCCCTCTTATTTGCCTTAAATGGTTTTCGTTCGCTCTTACTAATTCCCCTTTTTTCTCCATTTGCCAAAGGTTTTGACCATCAACTTCGATGACCCCTGAAGTGGGTTCCTCCAATGTCATTAATAAACGAATAATCGTCGTTTTCCCAGACCCACTTGGTCCAATCAAGGCGATTTTTTCAGCAGGTGCGATATCTAAGTTAATCCCCTTTAAGACATCAACATCACCGAAAGATTTTGTCACATTTTTATAGGTTACAATCGGCTCAGCCATCGATTGCCACTCCCTTCTTTACACTTTTAGTTCCTGTTGGATCTTTCTTATCAAATCGTCGATTCAGTTTGTTTTCTAATTTCTTTATTAAGACTGCTGATGGATAACTTAAAAGCAAGAAGAAAAGAGCCACTAATGTATAGGGTTCTAAATACGCCCAATTTCTCGCACCAAATTTATCTGCCATGAGCAGCATACCTGCAACACCAACTGTTGACGTCAAAGGTACTTCCTTGAACATGATGATCAAATAATTCCCAAGCATCGGGATCGTCGGAGGAATCGCTTGGGGAAGGATTATTTTTGTCCATCTATCTTTAATAGACATGTTCAATGCAATAGATGCTTCCCATTGCCCTTTATCGACTGATTCAATTCCTGAACGATATATTTCAGATATATATGTGCTAAAGTGAACACCAAGCCCCAGTACAGCAACTGTGAATGGATTTAAGCTCACTCCAATATATGGAACCATTGGCAACCCAAAAAACAAGAAAAATAATTGCACGAGTGGCGGTGTCGATCGAATAAACTCAAGAACAAAGGAAACCACCCACTGAAAAGGTTTAAATGGAATCCGTTTTAATATTACCCAAACAAAACCAAATACCATCGCAAAAAGATAGCAAGCAATGGTCACCCCGAGGGTCACCCACATCCCTTTGAAAATCATCGGAAGTGATCCAAAAAACATATTCCAATCCCACATTATTCGCTAGCCACTCCCTTCGATGATTGTTTTTCCGCCCACTTTGTTAAACCGATTAACGGTAAGGCGATGATAAAGTAAAAGATAAGAATGAATAAGTATACAGTAGGCGTCGAAGAAAGATTGGTATTTGTATAAAGTTGACCTCTATACACAATATCAGCCAAGCCCACGAGTGATATGAGTGAGGTTGCCTTTAACATTTGAATCAGATAATTGCCGAATTCCGGTAGCATCATCCGCACTGCCTGGGGCAAAATAACAATTTTCATGCGTTGAAAGCGTGACATATTCAGAGCAATGGCTGCTTCCGTTTGTCCGTGTGAAACAGAGAGGATTGAACCACGAACCGTTTCCGACATATACGCTCCATAATTCATTGAAATCGCAATCACACATGCCCAAAATTCGGAGCCCAAATCAATTCCAAACAAAATCGGAAGTGCGTAGAAGAACCAAAACAACTGAATGATTAACGAAGTTCCGCGAAAAATTTCTACGAAAAAACCTGTGAATTTTCGAATAAAAAAATTCTTTGACAAGCGACCAAATCCAGCTAAAAAAGCAATTAAAAAAGAGAAAAAAGCAGACGTAACTAAAATAAGAATCGTGATATTAAGACCTTGAAGTAATATTGAAAAGATTTCACCTATTTGACTAATTGGACTCACCTCATTTGTTATGAAAAAAGATCTCCCATACTGGGAGACCAATCCATCTTTCCCCGTGTTATTTTAAACTTTCCACTACTTGTTCCGTCGTTAAATCATTTGGAACAAGGTTTCCTTCACCAAATCCAGATGGGGTAATGAGATCAAGAATCTCTCCATTATCTTTAAGTTTCTGAAGTTCTGCGTTATACGCTTCCCTCAATTCTTCGTTACCTGTCGCAAATGCTGCTGCACCATAGCTTGGTACACCTTTGATATCTGGTTGCTCAAAATCTTCAACAAATTCTAGTGCGTTTTGATCAGAAGATTCTAAAGCCATTTTCACTGTCATTTCAGTACCAGTTGTTGCTTGAGCTCGACCTGATTGGACAGCAGAGAATGTCGCTGGAATATCAGCAACTTCAAGGATTTGGTCTTCGCTCACACCCATTTCTTTCAAGAACTCGATTTCTGTTGCACCAGACATGACCGCTACAATCACATCCGGATTGTCTGCAATATCTGTGTAGCTGTGAAGATCTAAGGGATTTCCTTTTTCAACAATTAAACCTTCACCATATTGAATTTCTGGTTCACCAAAAGCCACTTGTTCAGCACGTTCTGGTAAAATCGCCATCCCTGCTGTAATGACATCGAATTTGCCTGCTTTTACCCCCGGAATCAACTGATTCCACTCGGCAATTTGGCCTTCTACATTTTCAATACCCATATTGTGAAAAACCTTTGTCGCAATCTCCACAGCTGCCCCTTTTAATTCACCTGTTTTAGGATCTTGATAGGCATATGGTGCTTCATTCGCAAAGCCAATCGTAACGGTGCCTTTTTCTTTCAACTCATCTAGACTAGATCCCCCTGATGTGGCCCCCTTAGTTGTTCCACCCGCTTCCTCTCCTGTGCCACAAGCTGTCATGATTCCAAAGACTAGTACTAAAAATATAATGGATAATCGTTTCTTCATTAATCTACATACCCCCAAAAGTTTATTAAACTAGCAAAATTGCTAATTGTTGATGCTTTTTTGAATTCACGAAAAGACAAAAGACATAATAAAATTGTATATCTTTTTAGAATAATTGCTCAAATCTCATATTTTTGGATATTTCAGGATATTTTGGGATTATGTATGCTCTGGGCTGCTGACTTGGAGGATAGGCAAACATCCTCGTTTAGATGTACGTATGCTCCGAATCACTCGACATCCGTGTGGAACTCCAAATTTGTCTAATTGTATACACATCTTTAGGACAACCAAAAATGCAATTTGAATTTTACTGTATTTTCTAGGTATATATGTTAAAATATGGATAAACGAATGAACGATCTATTGGATCGTTTAAAACCAATTCACTGGGGGATTTAGTTTGGTTAAAAGAAGCGTGGGCATATCATTTATAGCGACTTCAACGATTTTAATTGCAGTTAAGTATTTAAGTGAAGCCATAAGTGGTGCAACAGTTGGAAACACCATTAGCACCTAGAGTTTACTCTCATTATTAGCTGGATTATGCTATTTGTCTTGGGGAGAATATGACGAATATAAAAAAGGAAAAAGACATTCAGGGAAATAAAATTATTTGCATAAACACAAATTATAGCTTAGGATTTTTATATACAAAAGCACCACATATTGCGGTGCATTGAAAAGTATATTCATAGATGTAAAGAGTGAACTGTAGCCACTTCATTCCTTATTCCGCACTTTCTGTGGGTCTAATGAAACCACGTTTTATTTCACTATTAACAAAATTAAGCTTTTGATCTAATTTAATAATGGCCACATACGGTTCATCGATTCTAGATTGATAGCGAAGATCATACCAATGCACCTCATAACCGTCCATTTTTTCGATAATCTTGGCATGTATGCAATCCGATTGTTTTTTTATAAAATGCACAAAGGTATTTTTCTTTGATGCTCGGATAATGTTACTTTTTTCATCTGCTTTCATTATGTCTTTTGACCAAATGATACAACCATTTTCATATTTTCCAAGCTTATATCGATCATCTAAACTGGCAATAATTCCCCAGTGATCGACGCGGAACATTGGGATTAACGTGTAGGTTACTCCTGAATCTCGTTTGGAAAGCAGCTTTCTTTTTATCTTGCGTTGTATGACATATCGGAGCAAAACATAGATGAAAATAAGAATATACATATAAGAAAACACAATGCCGGATGATAAACCACTTAACCATAAAAAAGTACCAAGTAGATGCAGTGACATAATAAACGGATCAAAGATTGGCAGGATATTTAAGGCAATCCAGGTATTACGCAACGGTCGAAGTGCTTGTGTTCCATAAATGTTAAAAATGTCCGATATCACATGGAGAAGTACTGCTAAACAGGTCCAAAGCAAAAAGGTAGAAAAGTATAATCCACCATTGACCATCGTGGCACTACCTGCGATACAAAAAATCAGCATCGCTTGAGCAGGGATCGAATGACTAAAGCCTCGATGCTTTTGAACATAAATGTCATTCCCTTTCCACTTATGAATGATATCTATATCAGGAGCATTAGATCCTACAATTGTACAAAACAACATAGATGAAAGTAGTTCTGGATGATTGGCCATAGTTGGGTCTAGAAAGGACAAACCCGCTAAACCCACTCCTGTCATAACATGCGTAGCAGTATCCAATTTGGTCTCCCCCTTTTTAGCATTTTACCTTTTGTTTGCCATAATAAGATCTCAACTCCATCACAAGGAAACATGTAAAGCCCCTTTCTATCCACTTACCTTTTTACCATTGTAGTAAGTGAATATTAAGGGGCTGTTAAAATCGCTTTAAGAAATATAGTTTTTATAATGGATTTATGTTACACGCATTAAAATAACGTAAAATTTGTCATCTTGTCATAAGACTTCCATAGACTAATATATTCGTTTCATTTCTATGCTTGATCAGACAAACCTTTTTTTCCTTTTTTCTTGAATCAAGATATTCAAAATGATAACCACAAACATCAATACAAATGATGCCATGCTAATCATAAGAATTGTTTCAACACTCCAGTCTGTAAAACGGGTGAAAATATCAGGGATAATCAGAAAAGCTGGTATCCAAATGGGAAACCACATCTTACTCCAAATCGCTGTTCCTACAAAAATGCAACTGCAAATCACGATCACAACTATATCTGCAGTTGTACCACCTACAAAAAAAGGATCCACAAATAGAGTACTTACCACGATTAATAGAATTGCTAAGGTTGTGACAATCATACTGGCAATTACACTCCCAATAAAAAACTTCTTCTTGGAGTATTGCTTCCGACCAGCATTCTGTAAAAAATAAACGTAAACCGCTAGCATTAACACAGCTAATATGGGCATCCCAACGACTTGTATAATGTTTAGTGCAAACTCTCCTCTTATCGCGGGTCCTATGAGGAAATAGGCAATAACCCCGAGAAAAAAGGGTGGAAGGAATTTTAATAGACTTTTATAATCTGTCTTCATTTCTTGTTTTAATGAAGCCATATATTGTTCTGGTGTTTGATCAATAATATCATTTAAGCTTCTGCCACTCTTTTCGACTTCAATAAGATGATCCTTTAATTCTTCAATTAATTCATTTATTTCTTGATCGTTTTTTCCTGACATCATTAAGTACATTCTGAGATTGTCGATAAATGCCTCACTTTTTGTTGATAGCATATTCTTACCTCCCTTTCAGTAAATGGTTTACTGGTTTTGTAATTTGCTCCCATTCTTCGATAATAACTTCTAAAGCCTCATGCCCCTTTTCTGTCAAAAAATAATATTTCCGATTTGGTCCTGATTCGGAAGGGCGCATTTCTCCCCGAATTAGTCCATTCTTCTGGAGTCTCAATAAAATGGGGTAAATGGTTCCTTCACTTACATCAGCTAACCCAATATTCAACAGTTTTTGTGAAAGCTCATACCCGTAGACTGGCTCTTTTTCAATGACAGACAACACACATCCATCCAATACTCCCTTTAACAATTGGCTTCTTATTGACATTTCATCTTACTCCCTCCTCTAGTTTGTTATACAAGGTAGTGAACAAAAAAAATGAAGTTATCCTTAGGTAGTTGGTTTAACAAGATAGTGGTTATAAAAAACAACTATCTTGTTATACAAAATAGTTGTTTTAAGTGTAAATTTTATTCATTTTTTTGTCAATAGGTTTTTATTTTTCTCTTCGGCTGTTTTCGCCAAACTTTGTGGTTTTTGACATAATTGGCTTTCGCTGCATTTTGAAAATTCTTCCTTGAATTTGCACCGCACGAAGAAAATGCGAATGCATTTTCGAGGAGGTGGACGCTTTCCGCGGGCGTGGCTTGAGCCTCCTCGTCGCTAATCGCTCCTGTGGGGTCTCAAGTCTCACGCTTTTCCCGCTGGAGTCGCCACCTTTCGCTTAAATTAATAGCTTCGGTTTATTCCAATAGCAACAATCTTTTAGAAAAGAGCCTTCTTTTACAATAATGTTTCTAATTACTTCTCATCATATGCGTTAAGTGCGTTCACACTGTGCGCCAGCGCGGATCCTGCTTTTAATGCAACGGCAACGAAGATGGCTTCTGAAATTTCTTCCAAATCGGCTCCTGCTTTTTTAGCATTCTTCGTATGAAGATCGATGCAGTACGGACAACCTGTCGTATGTGCACAAGCAACGGCAATCAACTCTTTGTCCTTTTCTGTTAAGTTTTGCGCTTTGAGCGACTTACTGTCAAAATCAATAAATGCTTTAAATGCCTCTCCACTCAATTCCGCAAATTCTTTCAGTCTAGCAAAATAGGATGCCTTATACAGCTCTTCATCGCCATTCCCATCATAAGCGTTGAGTGCATTCACTCCATGGGCTAAAGATGAACCAGCCTTTAATGCAGTCGCAACAAAAATAGCTTCTGCCACTTCCTCTTTCGTTGAGTCATTCTTTTTCGCATTACCGACATGTAAATCAATGCAATATGGACAACCTGTGATATGTGCGACCGCCACGGCTATCAGTTCTTTTTGTTTCACTGAAAGTCGACCCGCTGCTAAAGCTTGGCTATCAAACTTGATGAAAGATTGAAAGACCTCTGAAGCATACTGTTTTAATTCTGGAAGTCTTCCGAAGTATTCCTTTTTGTACAAGCTATCTGTTTTTGTTACTGTCATTTTGCATCTCTCCCTTGGGTATTTTCCACAATTAAAATACGATTTTTCACATCAACTTACTTAGTTTTGTAAAATGTGGATGCCTAATGTTCGTTAAGTGAAACATATAAAATTCAAAAAGCCCCTTCCGATGAGGAAGAGGCATTATGTACGTCCACACTCATCTTTCAAGCATTTGCTTGCTGGAATTAGCACCTTGATACATTCATCGTAACGGTTGCTGCGGGATCAACGGACCAGGTTCCTCCCCCGACTCTTGATAAGAGAAAATCGTATTTAATTTAGGAATTTATTACTTCCTACCTTACATGAATGGTCAAAAGCTTGTCAACAGAAATATTGGATTATTTTGAAAACATATCTCTCTATCGAGTTTTACCACTTATAGATTAATAGGCCACTCCTCTAAATGTTCCGCCATATCCCAAAACATGTATTCGAAAATGCTTGTTTTGACGACAATTTCTTCAAGTCTTGCTAGTTCCTGTTCAGATTTTCCACTTGCCATTTCATTGAGAAGCGTTTTACAATCATCGGATAACTTCGTAAATTCATCGGATGCATACATTTTAACCCATTCTCCATAAAATTCATGCTCGATGGCTCCTGGCCATTTTACGAGCTCTTTCCCAATAAAATTATAACTCCATGCACAAGTAAGGACGGCTGCGACAACATTTTCAACACCGCCAAGATGGGCGACGTTTAGCATGTAGCTTGTGTAGGAAGTCGTAGTTGCTGCGGGCTTGGTGGCCTCAAGTTCTTCATGTGAGATACCAAACTTCGCAGCATATTGACGATGAAGATCCATCTCCACCTCAAGCGTACCATGTAAAAGATTTGCAAAAATGGACATTGTTTTTAAATCGGGAGCTTTTGCACTTCCTATCGCAAATAGACGGCTATACTCAATTAAGTACACATAATCTTGTTTCATATAATGCTTGAATTTTTCCTTTTCCAACCAGCCCTCGCCTATCCCTTTGACGAAAGGATGTGCCAAATACGAATTCCAAATAGGTTCTACACGATTCCATAAACGATCTGTAAATAAATTACTCATTTTCATTTCCCCTCTCTACTTTTGACATCAGGGGAGATAAAAAAACAAAACCCATCACTAGTGACTAGGAATGGGTTCGGCAATATATCATCGTATACACGACAAATACCAACTCCACTTCCCTACGCTAGTGTTACCTAGATCAGGTTCAAAGGGTCGATATTTCTATCTCTCAGCAAATACATGCTCCCCTAGTCGAATTGTTAGATTATTAAGTTACTATCTATTAGTTAAACATAGCCAGTGAAAATAAGCAAATGTTCGAAAGATTACCAGCCTTTCTATGCGCAAGCAAACAAAAAATCCTCCAAGACGGAAAACTTCTTATTTCAAATTCGGATATCCTTGTTGTCGTAATGCCTCATATACCAATATCGCAGCTGTATTTGAAAGGTTAAGGGATCGAACATGTTGATTCATAGGAATTCTCAAAAAGTGATTTTTATGTTTTTCCAGTAAATCTTTTGGTAATCCAGTGGTTTCTTTTCCAAACATAAAATAATGTTCTTTTGAAACATCACTGAAATCAAAGGCTGAATGTGTTTTTTCGCCAAACGTTTCAATATAGTAAAACTCACCTTGATTTTTCGAAAAAAAGTCATCTAATGAATCATAGTACGTGATATTTACAGAATGCCAGAAATCGAATCCCGCTCGTTTTATCATTTCTTCATCTGTTGAAAAACCAAGTGGTCGGATTAAATGTAAGGCTGTATCCGTTGCCGCACAAGTACGTGCAATATTTCCGGTATTAGCCGGAATATCTGGTTGATAAAGTACTACATGTATTGCCAAGAATGGTCACTCCTAATTATGATTTCCCTCCAAATTATAGCATAGAGACCGAGAACAGAGGTACTTTAGAAAAGTTTGTTATACCCAGTTAGTCCTTACAAAAACACAAAGTAAATTCCGAAGACGACTGCGATCGTTATGACAAAAATCCCAGGGGTAAGCCGTGGTTTTGGGTGTACGGAATGTCTGGTTATTAATCGCATTAATTTTTTTCATATGGCAATCATAGCCATAATAATTGTTAGAATGCCGATCCCCACTGAAAATAGACCAATTAATTAGCTAATAGATCCCACGATGGAGAAAGGTCGGTTTTCATTGTAAAATGCAAAATTCGTTCCTTCTTAAAATACTAATTCGATTATCAGTGTTTAATTCGTAGCTACATTCCATAAAATAACACAAATATATTAATTGATAAAATCGGAGGTATATTCTTTGGGTATCTTTAAGGAAAGTAAAAACAAGACCAACAGTTTAACCGCTGCCGAAGTATCCGCACTGTGGCTTCAGTATATGGGTGATAGTATGGCTATATGTGTATACAAATATTTTCTTAACATTGTTGAAAACAAAGAGATTAAACCTATTTTAGAACGTTCCTTACAGTTAGCTGAAAGCCATATTACGAAAATTAGCAAATTCTTAAAAAGTGCTAATTTCAAACTTCCAATTGGATTTACCAAAAGTGACGTAAATGTTAACGCACCTCGACTGTTCTCTGATCAATTTTTACTATTTTATTCCTATATTATGACGATCCATGGATTAACCGCTTATAGTTTGGCGATCACAAACACGGAACGAAAAGACATTCAAAATCACTTCTTTGAGTGCACGGAATCTTCTAAGGAACTGTTTCAAAATATAGTGGAATTAGCTAAGAACGAGCCAAAATTCACAAGTGTTCCAACCATTCCTTCACCAAAAGAGACCGAGTTTTTCGAATCACCAGGGTTTGTTTCAAATTTAATTGGAGACAAACGGCCACTTAATAGCTCGGAAATTAGCACCCTTTTCTTTAATTCAACGAAAACTGGATTTATCAAATCATTAAGTTTAGCTTTTAGTCAGGTAGCTAAGTCAGAGGAAGTTCGAGCTTTTATGGTGAAAAACGTTAAATTAGCAGGAAAAGATGCCGAAAGTTTTGATCTAATCTTACAACAGGATCATTTACCAATCCCTGAGAAATGGGATGCTGAGGTTACCGACTCAACAATCAGTCCATTCTCTGACAAATTGATTATGTTTCACGCAGGCTTTTTAGTCAATGCCGCTCTTTCTTACTACGGGGCTTCATTAGGCTCCAGCTTTAGGTCAGATATCATCCTTAACTATTCTAAAGTATTTACCCATGCCATGGAGGCAGGTGCATTTTCTTTCAATATCATGGTGAAACACGGATGGTTAGAAAAACAACCAGAAGCAATTGATAGAAAATCGTTGGCAAAAGGTTCAGAAAAGCAAACATAAAAAGGAGAGAGCGACTGGTCTCTCTTTTTTTACCCTTCCTGTTTCACCATGTTAAAAAAGAAAACTATCTTACTCATGAGACTAAATGGTATTTCCCTTTTTCTTAGCATCCGCATCCAAACCAGCACCTATTGCGATTCCCAGACTCATTCCAATCGGTATTCCTAACCCAATATTTTCAAATATTGTTAATCCAAACACAATTCCCAAACTCATTCCTATTGACATATATAATGTTAAGTACATTCCCTCAGGTACCAACTTATGCTTTTTTTGAAGATGAGACACAAGTTCATTAATCAATTTTTTATGTTGGTTTATAACCGTATCAACCCGGTCTATATTCGCTTCTAGTTGAATAAAATGATTCTTCAATTCAAGCAAATATCGCTGACAATCCGCACAGTCTTCTGAAAACGAAGCGAGTCTTTGAACCACTCGTTCACACTTATTTAAATTAAGTTTTTTACAACTTTCTTTGCTTACGGCGCTCTTCACCTTTCTTATAGTGGCTAATAATTCATCTGCTTGTTTTTCCAACGTAGCACCCCCTTTAAAATAATTAGAAGTCATAAAATGCCGATTGAGTTATATTTTATATTCGTTATTCGATCTAACTTTTGAGAAGCAAGCAATTATGTCGAGTTAAATTTGCTCAACTGCATGCCGTTTTACATATATTCAAGTAGATTACTTATAATGATTTACGATTAAATCTTAAATAAGTTTCGCTTATGCTTATATTCAGTAAGGAAATATGGTTTTACCTATGAATATTAAATACAGATTTTATAAATAGAAAAAAGTAGCCCTAATTAACTAGGACTACTAACAAAAACAATGCTTCTGTGCCGGGGAGCATTTTCATAAACCAGAACAGTCACCTATACTTTTAAATGTATTTCGCAGTTATCGACCGCTCATAATTCTTAAGTCCTGCTGGTGGTCCTTCGTATAGTATTTCTCCACCACCGGTCCCGCCATCAGGACCTAAGTCTATAATCCAATCACTGTTTCGAATGACGTCTAGGTTATGTTCGATCACAATCACTGTATTGCCCTTTTCAACTAATTTTTCAATAATCAATAGAATATTTGAAACGTCTGAAAGATGCAACCCGGTTGTTGGTTCATCTAGAATATAGATGTTGCCCTTCTTATTTAGCTCCTTTGCAAGTTTCAATCGTTGACTTTCTCCACCGGACAATGTGTTTAAGGGTTGTCCTAATGATAGATAGCCTAGTCCAACTGTTTCCATGCTTTTTAGCTGACGCTGGATGTCTTTTGCATCAAAAAATTCTACGGCCTCCGCGACAGTCATCTCCATAATGTCTACAATATTTTTTCCTTTATAGAGGTATTGAAGGACTTCCTGTTTGTAACGATCACCATGACATTCGCTGCATTCCATTTCCATTTTATCCATGAAAGAAAGATTAAGCTCTACCGTTCCAGTACCACCACATGTTTCGCAGGCCCCTTTAGAGTTATAGCTAAATAACCCACTCTCCACATCATTCGCTTCAGAAAAAGCTTTTCGAATCGAATTCATAATACCTGAGAAGGTTGCCGGATTAGAACGGATGTTACCATGCACCTGGCTTTGGTCAATACGGATGGACTCTGGAAAATCTTTTGCAAACACCTCATTAACAAGTGTACTTTTCCCAGAACCCGCTACACCCGTAACAGCTGTAAATACACCAATAGGTACGCGAAGGCTGACATTTTTTAAATTATGAAGGCTACTTTTTCTACTTTCTAAAAACTCATTAACTGGTTTTGGGTTTTCTTTGATTTCCATCTTCTTGTTTAAATACTGAGCAGTAAGTGTATCAGAAGACAATAATCCCTGGTAACTTCCACTATACATAATGTTGCCACCGTTAGTACCAGCATTTGGACCCACATCGATGACATGGTCTGCAATCTGTATAACGTCTGGGTCATGCTCCACGACTAATACGGTATTTCCCTTATCACGTAATTTGACAAGTAAATCATTTAATCGATAGACATCGCGAGGATGAAGTCCAGTACTTGGTTCATCAAATATGTACATTAATCCTGTTAAGTTACTAGATAAGTATTTCACCATTTTAACCCGTTGAGACTCACCGCCAGATAAGGTCGGCGTTTCACGTGTTAAGGTTAAATAGCTTAATCCAATATCACAAAGATTCTTAACCCGCTCTAAAATTCCATCCACCATTGGCTTCGCACTTGGTTCGTCAAACTGAGGTAGAACCTCAATTAACTCATCCAATTGCATGGCTGTCAGGTCATAAATGGAATAACCTTTGATTTTAGAAGACATTACCTTCTCATTGTAACGTGTCCCGTGACAGCTAGGACATGTACCAGTTGTGGCAAATTCCTTGAGCTTCTTTTCGGCAGCTTTCGATGTATCTTTGTCACGATTCACATTTTGACGCATAAATCTTAAAGCCAGGCCAACATAAGTGGTATTGATTTCACCATTCATATAACTAATTGTGACTTTTTCCTCTTCGGCATACATGAGTTTATCAAATTCTTCTTTTGTATAATCCTTGATTTTTTTATCCTTGTCGAAGAAACCAGATTCTGCGTATGCTTTCCATTGCCATGTACCTGGTCCAAACCCTGGAAGTAAAATCGCACCTTCATTTAAGGACTTCTCCTTATCTAGTGCAGCATCAAGATTTAACGTTATCGTTCTTCCAATTCCTTCACATTGTGGGCACATCCCGATCGGATCATTGAAGGAATAGGCATTACTCCAACCAATACTTGGTTGGGCAAAGCGTGAAAAGAGAAGTCTGAACAGTGGATGAATATCAGTAACCGTACCGAGTGTGGATCTCGCGTTTCCACCAAGTCGTTTTTGATCAACAATGATCGCAGTAGATAAGTTATTAATCTCATCAGCTTCAGGCCGACTGTATTTCGGCAAAAACTGACGAGCAAAACTACTGTAAGTCTCATTCAACTGGCGACCTGCTTCCTGTGCAATCGTATCAAAAACAATCGATGACTTACCTGAACCAGAGACCCCTGTGAAAATCGTGATTTTCCCCTTTGGAACCTGTACATGCACATTCTTCAAATTGTTCTCTCTACCATTAACAACTTCAATAAAGTCTTGTTTCACTCATCTTCATCTCCTTTTTTATTAGTTACGTACTTTATGTAGCGGCTTGTACATCTTATCATAGAAGATTGAGAGAGGAAACAGGTGCTGGGACAAAGGGACAGGTTCATTGTCCCAAGTGGGTTAATGAACCTGACCTAAGTGTCCTTATGTATATCGAATTTTACCTCCATTAACATGGAGAACTTGACCTGTTACATAAGCTGATTCATTTGATGCTAGATATACGTAGGCTGGAGCAATTTCAAATGGCTGTGCTGCACGACCCATGGGAAGGTCAGCGCCAAAGGTGAGCTGGTGCTCGGCAGGATATGTACTTACTGTTAGTGGAGTCCATGCAGGTCCTGGTGCTACTCCATTAACCCGTATGCCTTTATCTACAAGTGACATGGCCATGGTACGAGTGAAAGAGACAACGGCTCCTTTGGAGGCGGCGTAATCAATCACGCTTTTTTCTCCTTCATAAGCCACTCGAGATGCAGTGTTAATAATACTGCTCCCCTGCCGTAAATAGGGCAAAGCGGCTTTTGTCATATAAAATAGAGGAAAGACGTTTGTTCGGAATGTATCTTCGAGCTGTTCATTCGAAATCTCTACGATGCTGTTTGTGTAAGGTTGCACAGCCGCATTATTGACGATTATATCTAATCGTCCATACGTTTTTATCGTCTGTTCTACTGCTTCTGATGAAGTGTTGGGGTTTTTCAAATCCCCCGATAACAGTAGGCAACGGGCACCCAATGCCTCTACATATTGTTTTGTCTCATTTGCATCTCTATGCTCATCAAGGTACATAATCGTTAAATTCGCGCCTTCCTTTGCGAAAGCTGCTGCCACTGCACGTCCGATTCCACTGTCACCACCGGTGATGATTGCTACTCGTCCCTTAAGTTTGTTGCTACCGATATAGCCAGGATAATCAAAAATCGGTCTGGGATGCATAACCCACTCAAGACCCGGTTGCCTATTCTGGTGTTGTGGCGGAAAAGTAATCGGAGTTCTGACTACGCGTTGTGTTGTTCCGATGTATGGATAAACTGGATATTTTTGATCCATGACTATCCCCCTCATAGTTGTCATATCAGTCTCTTAATCATGGTTTTCTTGTATATGAATATGACATCGCGCTCACGGATATTCTTAATGGAACTGAGGGACTAGTTCTCGGAATCAGTCTCTTTTCGTAAACTTTGCTTATAACTAGTTCAAATGATAGATCAATTGAACAACGCCAGATGAAAATCTATTTGTTTGAACCAATTTCAAATTCACCCTCTGCTTTATGTCGCTAAATAAAGGTTTTCCTTCTCCCAATACAACAGGGTGAACAGACAATCTAAATTCATCAACAAGTCCTAAATTGATAAAAGTGGTGATCAGACTCGCTCCTCCATATAGCCAAATGTCTTTACCGTCCTTTTTCTTTAATTCATTTACTTCTTTGAAAATATCATCGTTTACGTATTTCACATGATGATCACTACCCTTTTGCGTTCGAGAAAACACATATTTTTCTTTACTATGGACGATATTCCACATTTCCTTTTCCGTATCTGGATCTTCCGTTTTTGGAGTATATTGCCCCCACAAATCGTAGCTTTTTCTTCCGTAAAAAATAGCATCGATATTATTTAAGAAATCTAAAAACCCCATATCTGAGTCCATTACACACCAGTCAACTTCCCCTTTTGGTCCCTCAATAAATCCATCTAAAGTTACAGCTAAATCTAAAACAACTCTTCTTAATCGCATTTTTCTACCTCCCGTTATAAAGTGGGTTTGTAAAACCAGCAATTTGAAAACCCTAATCCTTTAAAAATGCTTTTTAACACACCCACATTTTTGAAACAACTCGATAACCTAATTTTACATATACAGGATGCCCTTTTGGCTAGAAGCAAGTACACCCTTGACAGCGCCTTCCTGCTTGGCATCCATAAGCATTTGTCAGATTCAAACTGACGAAAAACAAACTGCCAAAACATGCATCACTATCATGTACAAAAGTTTCCACAAAGTTCCTCTCTTTACCTATATTCAACAATGATCTTTCAAACCCTGTTTACACAAGAGGTTCACTTGTTGATAAGACCTAATTCTATTTACCGCATGAAAAGTCATTCAGAATGCTATGAAGGAAATGGTAAAATAAAAAAATAAAGGAGGTTTTGTCAATGACTCAAAAAGTACAACTTGGTAAAACAGAACTTTACATAAACCCAATTGGTCTTGGTACGAATGCGGTTGGAGGACATAATCTATACCCTAATCTAGATGAAGAAGCAGGAAAAGAGCTAGTTCGTGTTGCCATTAATAACGGAATTAACTTCATCGACACTGCTTATCGATATGGAAATGGACGTTCTGAGGAATTAATTGGCGAAGTCGTGAAAGAATCTGGAAGGCGTAGTGATATTATTATTGCTACAAAAGCTGCGCATCGAAAAAATGGTGGTGAAACTGTACTGGATAATTCACCTACATTCTTGCTCCAAGCTGTTGAAGAAAGCTTGAAACGACTCCAAACAGATTATATCGATCTATTCTATATCCATTTTCCTGATGAGATAACACCTAAAGATGAAGCGGTTGGTGCATTACAACGATTAAAAGAAAAAGGTATCATTCGCGCAATAGGTATTTCTAATTTTTCTGTGGATCAAATAAAAGAAGCCAACAAAGATGGATATGTGGATGTCTATCAAGGTGGTTATAACTTGATAAATCGTTCCGCAGAAGAAACATTGCTACCATATGTTGCCGAACATAAGATTTCATTTGTTCCCTACTTTCCTCTTGCATCTGGTTTGTTAGCTGGAAAATACAATAAAAACACTACCTTCAATGACTTGCGCACAAGGATGCCTCATTTACAAGGTGAAGCATTCCATCAGAACCTAGATAAAGTGGAACAACTTCGAGACATTGCAAATGGCAAACAAGTGGAAGTCGCTCACCTCGTATTAGCATGGTGTTTAACACGAGATGAGATTGATGCTGTCATCCCTGGTGCGAAACGAGCAGAACAAGTGTTAGACAACCTTAAGACGTTAGATGTAGTTTTAACACCAGATGAAATTCAGGCGATTGACCGTATATTTAAATAGTATTATTTTCACACATGCCCCTTGTTTGTGATAAAATAAAATTCCTTGGCAGGGGCATTAATAGGGCGAGTTGACATTTTGGGTCAACTCGCTTTTTTATAACCATTTTACTTGGAGAATCATCTAAATACGTGATTCGCCCCCTTCTCCTCCCACCCATGAATAAGCAGAATACTTCCTATCGTTTCCGATTCCATGTATCATTATTTTTGCACGCTAATAAAGTACCACCGATAAGCTAAGTATAAAATGGTACTGGTTTTTTTCCCTTTCTTATAAAAATCGAACGTTTATGGAGGTTACAAACAATGAATCCAGACAATCAATTTATGTTAACATCTTTTAATCTCCCTAACGGGGTTGAATTAAAAAACAGACTCGTCATGGCACCTATGACAAACTTCTCTTCTAACCCAGATGGAACGGTTTCAGATGCTGAGGTCAATTACTATGCACGCCGTGCTAGTGGAGTCAGTATGGTAATCACAGCTTGTACATATGTTACTCCAAATGGTAAAGGATTCCACGGTGAATTTGCTGGTGACAAAGATGAGATGATACCTAGTTTAACGCGATTAGCGAAAGCGATTAAAGAAAAAGGTGCAAAAGCAATCTTACAAATCTTTCATGGCGGAAGAATGTGTCCTCCCGAATTAGTTCCAAATGGAGAAATCGTCAGCGCTAGTGATGTGCCTGCAGAAAGAGGCGGTAGATCAACAGAGGAGCCCGATGTAAAACCAAGAGCATTAACGGAACATGAGGTAGAAGAAATCATAAAAGCATTCGGTGAAACTACTCGCCGTGCGATTGAAGCAGGTTATGATGGTGTTGAAATACATGGGGCAAACGGCTATTTAATTCAGCAATTCTTCTCTCCACATTCAAATCGTCGTGAGGATCGGTTCGGCGGAAGTCTAGAAAAACGAATGACCTTCCCTCTCGCGATTGTGGAAGAAGTGCAAAGAGTTGTAAAAGAACATGCGACTCCTGAGTTTATTGTTGGATACCGTTTTTCACCAGAAGAACCAGAAACACCTGGAATTACAATGGGTGATACACTCAAACTGGTTGATACTCTAGCTGATATAGGTCTAGATTATCTTCATGTGTCTTTAGCAGATTTCTTTTCAACAGCCAGAAGAGGTGTTGAGGATACTACCAAAACTCGTATCGAGTACTTGCTCGAAACCATTGATAACCGTGTTCCATTGATTGGAGTTGGATCTATTTATACAGCAGAAGATGCGCGGAATGCCTTTAAAACCGGTGTCCCTTTAATTGCCATAGGTAGAGGTCTAATCATTGAACCAGATTGGGTACAAAAAGTAGCAGAAGGTAAAGAAAACGAAATCGTCACAAAAATTGACAAAACCAAACAAAAAGAATTAGTGATTCCAGACCCACTATGGAACGCAATCATTCACACACCTGGCTGGTTTCCAGGGGTTTAAGTGGGTCAGAGGGACAGGTTCATTGACCCAATTGCATCAAAGGACCTGTCCCTACTTACCGTTAATACTGGAAAGGTGTGGTACTTTAAAAATTGGAGAAATTATAAAATTACAATCGAGCCTACCCTTTCATTAGACTTACCAAGTATATGTGGTATTCTATTGCTATAATGATAGAAAGGTAGAATGTGATGTACACAAAACAAGACTTATTAGATCATCTGAGAAAATTAAACATTGATGTAAATGGAACCTTACTTGTTCATTCATCGATGAAAAGTATTGGTCAAGTTGAGGGTGGCGCAGATACCGTCCTTGATGCTTTGTCTGAATACATGAAAAATGGCCTTTTAGTTTTTCCAACCCATACTTGGTCATATATAAATGCTGAGAATCCTCGGTTTTATGTAGATGAGTCCCCTTCTTGTGTTGGTCTATTAACAGAGCTTTTCCGCAAACGTCCCGGTGTTGTCCGCTCATGGCATCCTACTCATTCAGTAGCAGCATTGGGTAAAGGCGCACGTGAATTTGTTGAGGGAAATGAAAAATTTGACACGCCCTGTGCAAGGGAATCGAGTTGGGGAAAATTACTGGATAAAAAGGCGAGCATTTTATTAATCGGGGTCGATTTACGAAGATGTACATATATTCATGGAGTTGAGGAATGGCTTGATATACCAGATCGTTTGACCAATCATCATGAACAACTTTACACAGTATCACCAGATAATATTGAAATCTCCGTACCTCAAAGAAGGCATATTGGTCACACCTCTGAAAAATACGAACGAGTAGACGACGTTTTTCTAAATAATCAGGTGATGTACAAAGGCCATTTTGGCGATGCTACTGTACGAGTTTGTGATACTGTCAAAATGACTGAATTGCTGACTCATATCTTAAATGAGGAACCTGCATTATTTTCTTGATATTGGGTTCGAAATCCAAGAATGTTTTTACAAATAAATAATATACTTTCCCTTATATTCAATCATCCTGTTGTAAAGGCAGGATGTTTTTTTATGAAAAACGGAAAAAGACCAACCATTTTGGCTGATCTTGTGTGTGCCTAGCGACGTCCTACTCTCACAGGGACAAAGTCCCAACTACCATCGGCGCTGAAGAGCTTAACTTCCGTGTTCGGTATGGGAACGGGTGTGACCTCTTCGCTATCGC
>NZ_QUQV01000002.1 GCF_003400205.1 Bacillus sp. HNG
TTTCATAAGCTTTTAAAATTTTATATTTTTCTTCCTTAGAAAACTTACTTTTAGCCATACAAAAAACTCCCCCAAAGGAAACAGATTTTTTTATTTCATCTGTCTACCTTTAGGGGAGCATATCATTTTACTGTGAATTCAAATGCGTTTTTGCTACGCGTTTTACTTGTTTGTACCTCTGAAGTGTAACCGTTAGTCTGTTCCGGGGGTTCCCTTTTTTTCCTTAATTAACTAATGAGAGCCAACAGAACCGTCCCTCTGGTTCTCTACTTCATCGATGAACTCATATTCAAGTGGGATGTCTGTTGTTGTATAGAAGAATCGTTTGTATCGAAGGGTGTCACTAGAGTTAATGATTAGTTCTTTCATTGGATCTCCTTTTTTGTTGTAAATGGTTGTGTCAAAGCGATATCCCATATAGCCTGCCGAGGGCTTCCCCTTTTTAAACGTAACCTCGTTTAAATTCTTGATGATTCGGTGGATCTCCTCCTCTGAAGTAATATCAAATCTAAATCCCGAATTCCCATCGACTATATTTATTTTTGAAACATCGGAAGGATTAATATCAAATAACTTGTGAGGTACGTATGTAAAACTGTATAGTAGGACAAGAAGTAGTGGAATGACGATCAAAATGGTTTTCAATTTCATTGCGAAATCCACCTTTCAAATGTAAGGAGTGTTTTTATTGTTTATTAAGCTTACAAAAGAACAACAGCAATTCATGATTTCCGATATACAGGAATTTTTCTCACTTGAAAGAGACGAAGAAATCAGTGAGTTTGCAGCAGAACAGGTATTACATTTTGTAAAAGAAAAACTGGCACCACATATCTACAATGCTGCCGTCCATGATGTAAAAGCGGTTGTGGATCAACAATTCGCTTCTCTTGACGATGAAATTTTAACGCTCGAAAGACCTATTAAAAGATAGAGTAGATTTTCATACGGTTGCTAACACTACTATACGAGGAGTGTGAGCAACCGTATGAAAAAAGACAACAATAATCTTTTTGATCCAGATGATACATATGGTGTTTTCAAATCAGAGATGGAAGTTGATACTGATGTCAACGAAGACATGAATCGTGAAAGATTGCTTGATGAGTCGGTTGAAACGTTTATAAAATTGAAAAAAAATCTACCTAAATAGTTCGAGAGAAAAAGGAAGAATCCTTCTTAATCTAGGAATATTTTGTTTATTAAAGGGACATGGTTGTTACTCAAGGACATTTTGTAAAGCATTTGCTCTAGGTTTGTCTTCGAGAAGACTTCTCACGGACAATTCATCCAGTTATTTAATCGGATTTGTCCTTGAAACGGCTTATCAGAGACATTTTAATTAAAATTTGAACTAGTTTTGTCTCCGAGACCTTCCCGCATAGACATTTTGCAACACCCAAATCAATATGTTTTAGCTTTGATAAAAAACAAGCCATAATGCCCTCGATGCATTATGGCTTGTTCCTTTACCATTGTTCTGTCTTCATTTTTTGATTCGTTACGTAAAACATGCCCGGAATGATGACCAGTGAAACAGCCAACAAAACGATCGCCATCGAATTTTTACTCATATCATTTAGCCCAATCGCAAAAACGACACCATATATGCTTGATGCTAGGATGTTTCCGATGAATCTTGAAGTCATCAACAAACCCGACGCAATTCCTGTTTGAGCGACACCAATAAATGTGTATAACAGGTTTTGCAGGCTAATATTCATCAGACCGTTACTAATTCCAAACACCGCCAAAACCAGGACAATCCACGTCAACGAGGAATTGTTGGTAGTCATATAAAGGAATGCGACTCCCACAATTCCAATTCCCGCGCCAACAAGTAACGGAACGCGGTATCCCACTCTTTCTGCCCATCTGGTGGCAATTGGTGTTGTGATCATCGCAAATACGGATAACGCCAACATCATCAATCCAGTGTATTCTGAACCCAGCTCGATAACCTCCTGTAAATAGATCGGCGCAAACAAAAGGATTGAGAAGAATATCAACGTTGCTAAGATGTACTGTGCATAAATAATAGAAATCGTAGGATTCCTTTGCAAAAAGACGACATTGATCAAAGGATCTGCTTTCTTTTTTTCATACGTATAAAAAAGAATCGACAAACCAATCGAAACAATCAAAGACCACCCATTAAAGCCGCCTTCCAATGATAGCAAAAAGACCATACAACTTGTGATAAGAGCACTGAATAGAATCATTCCGACAATATCCCATTTAAAAGCGTTCCCTTTAATTGGCTCATCTTTCGGGATATAGAGCCACGTTAAAAGTGCAGACAGAAAAATGACCGGAAAATTGACATAGAAAATAACAGACCAGCCTCCATATTGAATCAGTAAACCACTAATCGTTGGTCCAAACGCAGCGGAAGTAGTTGCAAAAACCGCTAACGTACCTATCACTCGATTTTGATTTTGTTTAATATACAAGCGGACCATCCCTATCCCTGCTGGATAAAGTGCTGATGTGCCAAGCGCTTGAATCAATCTCATGCTTAGAAGCATCATCATGCTTTTCGACATTGGCGCAAGGACAGATGATATCAAGACGAGCAATAATCCGATTAGAAAAATTCGTTTCCTTCCATAATAATCACTAAGTCTTCCGATAATTGGTAAAAAAATTGCACTTACTATGAAGTAAGAGGCGATTAACCATGAAGTATCAGTTGATGAAAGCTCGAAATCCTGTTGTATCGACGGTAAAGCGACCGTAATCATCGTGGTGTTAAGTGGATTTAAAATGGCCCCCAATGCAATCGCAATGATGAATAATGTTGGTTTTTTTATAGTATCAGACATGATGTACTCCCCTTTTACCTAGTTTAAATAGTGTATCATACAAACTTTTTCTCCGGTGGAAAAATACATTCCGTTAAAAATGCATGGATAATCTCCTCATCGTGGCAAAAACTACAAATAGATTTAAGAATTGGGGGATTGATATGTTAAGTAGAGCTACGAAAATCACAACACTGTTCTGGATTGCGATCCTTGGAGTTATTTTAACAACCATCTATACCATTGTGATTATGATTCAAGGTAGTCGAACAATGAAGATGATCCAGTATATTTATAATCAAAATAAAAAGCGTAATGAACAAGAAAATCGCGGGGAATGATCCTCGCGATTTTCGTTTATTCTTCAACTTTAAAAGAAAGCCCCTTTTCTTCGAGAGCTTTTCGGAGCTCCCTTATGGCAGTTGGGCCGACTCCGTGTAGGGCCAACACTTCTTTTTCGGTTAGCTTCGTGTACTGCTCTAGCATGACGTATCCCGCTCCATGCAAGGCACGTAATGCTGGTTTGCTTAATTTTAATTCATCTATTTCAGCCATCATATTTTCCCCTTTTATCTTTTTCTTTTTTCATGCATATACTTCATCCACTTTTTCTGTCTATTACTCATCATAAAATACCCTATCCCCGATATAACCGCGATCCCGGCAGAAATGTATAGGAACAATGATTGCGAAGCAATCATGCCGGCTGCAATTCCAGAAAAACCAAATAAAGATAGCAGGAATAAATGCTTTTTATTATTTTCATAAATCGTAAATTGAAATTTTCTTCGCTGTTCAACTTCCTTCAAATTTTCTAATGTTTGAGGTAACTGTAAGAAGTCCTGAACTGAATGAAAGATCTTAAACACCGGTAGAGCTTGAATCCAATTCAAGACAAATGTCCATTTCCGATTACCACTTTTATGTAGCCAATTCATAAATACAGGCTTAACGATATCTAAAGCCTCTTCCTCAGGGATTAAATGGAGTAAAATCCCTTCAATTGCGACGAAGGAGCGACCTAAAAAGACAAATCGTGTTGGGACCTGAATGGGGAGTGCCTGAACAATGTCATTCATTTCACGTTTTAATGCGATTAGGTCAATTTCCTTTAATTGGGACAAATCAAACGACATCCATTCCTCTAGTAGTTTCTCCATCGTTCTATGGTCAGATTCAGGTAATAAGAATCCCAACTGCGATAAACACTCGACTGCCTTTGTATAATTCTTGGTAAGAAAGCTTTCAACCAACCTTTGAAAGTTCGTAGCATCTTTTTTCGAGATTTCTCCAACCATACCGAAATCTAGTAAAATAATTTGACCTTCCTTTGTTAAAAGGACATTCCCCGGATGCGGGTCTGCGTGAAACAAACCAGGTTCGAGCCATTGAGGAAGGAAGAGTTCAATTAAATTCTGGGCAAGACGTTTTCGATCCAACGATTGCACATCGACGATGTCTGAAATCTTGATTCCGTCTACCCATTCCATCACGAGAACCTTTGATGTACTATACTCAGGGTAGACCTTAGGGATAATAACTCCATCTTGATTCTTAAAACGTTCTTTAAAAATTTCAAGGGTATGTAGCTCCATTGAATAATCCAACTCGCGCTCAATCACTTGTTTTATTTCTTTAAACAGAACCTTAAAGTTGATAAACCCCTTTGGAACAGGTACAAAATGATCAGCAAACCAAATGATAATAGCCAATGTTCGGAAATCTGTTTTAAGTATTGATTGGATTTGTGGTCTTTGGACTTTAACGGCAATTTTTTCTCCATTTGATAAGATTCCCTTATATACTTCTCCAATCGACGCAGAAGCAATTGCCTCTTTTTCGATTGATTGTAAAATCTCATAAAGGGAGCTCCCCCACTCCTCTTTAAGAATTTCTTCAATAACCTTCCAATCTGACGAAGGCACTTTATCGGTAAGGTCTTGGATTTGCTTAATAAAAGGTTCGGGTAGCAAATCGGCCCTCGTGCTTAAGATTTGACCAACCTTAATGAGTAGACCTTCCAATTCAAAAAGTGTCTTACGAAACCTTGTACCAATATCCGCCCATAGTTTATCCCATTCCTTCTGTGGCTTTTTACGAAACTTAAACCAATAGATTTTAATAAAAATCACAAAAGCCATTGAAAGGACTTTGGACATTCGAACAATCTTATTTCTCGTCTTCATTTAGCATTCACTCATTTCCCCAAACGTTCCTATTAGAAATATTTCAATATAAAAAGCATTTCTCCTTTAAAAAAGAAATGCTTTTAGGTGTCTTTATATTTGTAGTTTTTCGACATTGGACGGTATTTCTAAAGGTAATCCTACATAGTTTTCGGATAGACTTGTCATGGCAGCCCTTGATGAAGTCAGATACTCTAATTCTGCTAGCTGGATGCCATGTTCAAAGCTACTATGTTCAAAATCTCGATGGAGCATCGTCGTCATCCAATATGAGAATCGTTGGGCTTTCCAAACCCGTCGCAGACAAATTTCTGAATACTGATCAAGAGTTTCGTCTTTACCAACTTGATAGAATTCACTAATCCCCTTGGCCAGGACTTGGATATCAGCAAGTGCTAGATTTAATCCTTTCGCGCCAGTTGGCGGAACAATATGGGCAGCATCACCAGCTAAGAAAAGGCGACCATATCTCATTGTTTCACAAACAAAGCTTCTCATTGAAACAATATTTTTTTGAATAATCGGACCATCTTTTAAACTCCATCCATCCATGTCCACTCTTGCATGAAGTTCTGCCCAAATTCGGTCATCAGACCAGTTTTTAATATCGTCGTTAGGATTTACCTGGATATAATAACGTTGAATCTCAGGAGACCTCGTACTAATTAAAGCAAAGCCTCGTTCATGATTGGAATAGATTAATTCTGGGTTTGCCGGCGGTGCTTCCGCTAAAATTCCAAGCCATCCAAATGGATAGATCTTTTGCTTTTCGACCTTTACACGGTCAGGTATGGCTTTTCGACTTGGACCATGAAAACCGTCACATCCCGCAATAAAATCACATTCCATATCCTCAAGTTCTTTTCCAGCCTCACTACGGAACTTGATTTTCGGTGTGTCGGTTTCTAACTGATGTAAGCTCACATCACTGACGTTGAAATATATTTGTCCACCCGCTTCTAGGCGTGCAGCTACTAAGTCTTTTATAACTTCGTGCTGGGCGTACACCATAATTTTCTTTCCACCAGTAAGCTCTTTGAAATCAATGCGATGCCTTTTATCTTTAAATTGCAATTCAATTCCTTCGTGGACATGTCCTTCTCTCATCATCCGCTCTCCGACACCTGTCGCATTCAAAAGGTCAATAGTACCTTGCTCCAACACTCCAGCACGAACGGTTCCTTCAATAGCCTCACGGGAACGTGACTCAAGGATAATTGACTCGATTCCTTGTAGGTGTAGTAAATGGGAAAGCATGAGTCCTGCTGGACCTGCCCCTATGATCCCCACTTTCGTTTTCATGATCTCCCCCCTTTATATTTGGTTTAATCGATTACTTTGCATATTCGCTTTCTTCTAAATTAGCCATGTCAGATAATTTTCTTAAACCAAATGTAATGAGAGCATTCCAACTTCCAGATGATTGACCATCTGCTAGATAAGTAGGTTCTGCATTTTCATCAATAATGCTTAATAACATTGCAAGATGACGCCCACCAGATTCTACCCTCGCAAACCGTGCATACTCCGGAAGCATGTCATAAGCTGACTGATAATCTTTATTCATGATAAATTCAATAAATTGTTTATCCATCGCATGTTCTGTAACGGTTGGCTTATTATGTCTACCCCTTACTAGGTTATGAGAGAGGGCACCACTTGAAATAAAGACTACCTTTTTATCACTTTCCCGCAGAACCTTACCAATAACTTGCCCCCACCTATAGGTCTCTTCTATAGATGCAGCCAACGTAACTGATAAATTGATGACGGGAATATCTTCGTCTGGAACTAAGTAGCGCAATGGAACTACACTGCCATAATCCCATACATAATAGGGATCATTTACCCCTTGAACCTGAAGACCTGCCTCTTCACCCGCTTTTACCAATTCTTTCGCCAAATCTTCATCACCAGGATAGTGATATGGAACATCCTTAATTAAATCAGGTGCTTCAATCGCAGTTAAGATCCCTTTATGAACTGACGTACAATCAACATAATGAAAAAAGGTTGACGGCCAGTGACAAGAAACTAAGACGATGACATCCGGTTTGATCTCCTTTAGTCTCTTCCCTATTTCATTCATCGCAGAAGCCATATCCTGTTGGAACTCAGGTACTTGATCTGCATGACACATAGATGGAACATGTGGTACAAGCATGCTACATTCAATTGTCATCCTAATTCCCTCCTAAAATAAGATTATTCGAATCTATCAAGCTCTTTGGAAAACGCCCTCAATTAAAATGTGAATATGGGAAGCAAGAGCTATCAATCTTGCTTCCCCTTTGTGATTACTCTATTTTCCAACGGGTTCTCCCGCTTTACCCCAATGTGTTTTTGGAATTTCAGTAACGAGTACTCGAATGGTTTCCTTATCCGAACCTAAAGTTTCAGAGACCGTGTTTGTTACATTACGAATTAATTCAGCGACTTTCTCCTTCGGTCTGCCTTCCATCATTTGCACGTGTATAATTGGCATGAAGACCCTTCCTCTCTTAATCTGTTACAGTGAAACTAACTTCACCAAATCCATCGAATTTACCACTTACGACATCACCATGTTGCAACATTACGGCACTCGTAATCCCGCCAGATAAAATAATGTCACCTTTGTGTATCTTTCCACCTTTAGCTGCAAGCATATTCGCAAGCATCGCGATTGAATTTGCCGGGTGACCAAGAACTGCAGCTCCTGCACCCAGTTCTTTTATTTCACCATTAATGGACAAAGTGGCACCTACAAGGTCAAGCTCAAATTGTTCAGGCTTCTTCAGTGTTGTCCCTAACACAACGCGTGACGTAGAAGCGTTATCGGCAATTACATCCGGTAAGGTAAAATGGAAATTTTCATAACGGCTATCAATCAACTCAAGTGCCGGTAATACATATTCCGTTTTTGCTAAAACCTGTGCCCCTGTAATACCAGGACCTTCTATATCCTCGCCAATTACAAACGCAATTTCCGCCTCAACTTTAGGATGAATTTGGTCGCTTAGGCGAGCCTTTCCTCCATTTTCAATCAACATATAATCAAACACATAGCCGTAAATCGGATCTGTAATTCCCATCTGCTTCATTTTTGCCGGACTTGTTAAACCCATCTTAGGACCCACAATACGTTTCCCTTCATTTACTTTCATGTTGACGATTTCTTCCTGAACAAGATATGCCTCTTCAACCGTTAAATCTGGCTTTAAGTTCGCTGTAACTCTTGGAACTTCGCGTCTTTCAACTTCTGCTGAAACGAGGTATTGGGCAATTTCTTTATATTGGCTCATTCGATATCCTCCTTAAACGACAGCATGCTTTTTTGCTGCCAATTCTGCTGCTACATCCATGATCATATCTTCTTGACCACCCACAACTTGTCTTCTTCCAAGTTCGATTAAGATCTCGCGCGAGTCAATGTTGAATTTTTTCGCAGCACGCTGAGCAAAAAGCAGGAAGCTTGAATAGACACCTGCATAGCCAAGGACAAGACTATCTCTTGTAATTTCCTGTGGTTTCTCTAAAATTGGTGCAACCAATTCTTCTGCAATATCCATCATTTTAAAAAGATCGACTCCCGTTTTTATCCCCATTTTATCGAGGACGGAAACAAGTACTTCCGTTTGTGTATTCCCAGCCCCTGCACCTAAACAGCGAATACTACCATCAATTCTAGTAGCTCCTTCCTGAATGGCCGCAAGTGTATTGGCCATGGCTAAGGAAAGATTATTATGGGCATGGAAACCAACATTAACCGTCAACGTATCTTTGAGAGCACGAATTCTTTCTGATACTTGATGTGGCAAGAGGGCTCCAGCCGAATCAACGACATAAACGGTATCGGCACCATAGCTTTCCATTAATTTGGCTTGTTCGACTAATTTTGCAGTTGGTGCCATATGGGACATCATAAGAAACCCAACTGTTTCAAGTCCAAGATCCTTTGCTGTGGCGATATGCTGCGGTGAAACATCAGCCTCCGTGACGTGTGTTGCAATTCGAGCCATTTTCGCTCCTAACTGGGCCGCTTGCTTTAACTCTGGCATTGTTCCAATCCCTGGTAAGAGAAGGACAGCAATTTTCGCATTGTTTACAACTGATGCTGCCGCTTCTATTAACTCCAATTCATTTGTTAGGGATAGTCCGTATTGCAAGGACGAGCCTCCCAGCCCATCACCATGGGATACTTCGATATAAGGAACATTTGCTTCATCTAAAGCCTTGGCGATATTTGTGACTTGTTCAACGGTAAATTGATGCCTAATCGCATGACTACCATCTCGCAATGCAACTTCCGTAATTAATACATCTCTATCATTGGTCATCTCTTATTCCCCCTCCCTTAAACATTGACTTTCGAAACTTTATGCTGTGCCCATTCTTCGGCGACTTTCACGGCGGCTGCAGTCATAATATCTAAGTTTCCGGAATACTTCGGTAGATAATCGCCAGCCCCTTCTACTTCAATAAAGACGGTAATTCGGTTGTCATCGAAGATTGGCTCTTGTCTCAGACGATATCCTGGTACATAGGCTTGAACCTGCTTTTCCATTTCCTTGATTGAAGCTGTAATTTCTTCCTGCTGAACAGATTCACCCTCGACAATGACATGAATGGTGTCTCGCATGATAATAGGAGGTTCTGCTGGATTTAAAATGATAATCGCTTTTCCTCTTCTTGCGCCGCCAATCCTTTCAATTCCACGGGCAGTTGTTTGCGTAAATTCATCAATATTAGCTCTCGTTCCTGGTCCTGCACTCTTACTTGAAATCGTTGCGACAATTTCCGCATACTCAACCTGTTGGACGCGGTTAATCGCATGAACCATCGGAATCGTTGCTTGACCTCCACAAGTTATGAGGTTAATATTCTCTGCTTCCACATGCTCCCCTAGATTCACAGAGGGTACAACGAATGGCCCTACTGCAGCTGGCGTTAAATCGAGCACCTGCTTTCCAGCGTCTTTTAAAAGTTTGGCATGACGGATATGTGCTTTCGCACTTGTTGCATCAAACACAATATCAGCCAGTTCGGGTCTTTCTAAAAATCCGTTTATTCCAGTATCAATCGTTTCAAACCCGTACTCTCGAGCTTTTCTTAATCCATCTGACTCTGGTTCAATTCCAATAACGGTCGTTAATTCAAGTATGTTAGACCTACGAAGTTTTAGCATAAGATCTGTGCCAATATTTCCTGAGCCAAGAATGGCAACTTTTACTTTTGACATCTATTTCTCCCCTCCCTATTTTTAAAAACGAACACTCACTTGACCTATGTGGGCAAATCGTGCAGTGAATGAATCACCTTCATGTGCTTCTATTGCCGCTGATAAGGCACCCGATAAAATAACCTCTCCTGCGCGAAGCGGTATATCAAATTCAGAAAGTTTATTCGCTAGCCATGCGACACAGTTTGCGGGATTTCCCAATGCTGCTGCACCGACACCTGTATTAACCAACTCGCCGTTCTTTGATAGAGTCATCCCGATTAACTCGAGATCAATATCTTCTACTTTAGTTGGTTTTCCACCAAGTACATAAAACCCAGAAGATGCATTATCGGCAACCGTGTCTGCAAGCTTAATCTTCCAATCTTTCACTCTACTATCGACGATTTCTAATGCTGGAACGATATACTCGGTTGCTTGAAGTACATCAAGCGCAGTCACATTCGGACCACGTAAATCCTTCTTTAAAATAAATGCAATCTCACCTTCCATCTTAGGCTGCAGTACTTTGTCAATCGAAATCTTTCCACCATTTTCGACCACCATGCTGTCCAATAAGTGGCCGTAATCCGGTTCATCTACCCCTAATAGATTCTGCATCGCTAAAGAGGTTAACCCGATTTTTTTCCCGACGATCTTCTGTCCTTCCGCTACCCTTTTTTTAATATTTTCAAGCTGAATATAATAAGCGTCCTTGACTGTTAGCTCTGAATCTACTGAAGTTGGCGCTTCAATTCCAATGCGAGTAGACTCTGCTTCAGCCAATTGCAAGGCAAATTGTTCGATTTTATTTGACACGGTCACACACCCTTCCTTAAAGTTTGATTGTGATATTGGATAATTCTGAGTAAAAATCAAGACTATGCATTCCACCGGTTCTGCCGATACCACTATGCTTCATGCCACCAAATGGTGTACGAAGGTCACGCAAAAACCATGTGTTGACCCAAATTATTCCGGCTTCAATTTGGTGGGCTACACGGTGAGCACGGCGGAGATCATTCGTCCAAATGGTCGCACTTAAACCGTAATGCGTATCATTTGCCTGCATGATGACTTCTTCTTCAATATCAAATGGAGTAACCGTCACAACCGGTCCAAAGATCTCTTCACGCACACAACGAGAATTTCGATCCAGCCCTGTAATAATCGTAGGCTCTAAAAAATAGCCTTTGTCTAGTCCCTCGGGACGATTTCCACCTGTTACAAAATTCCCACCATCATTGCGAGCAATTTCAAGATAGCTATTCACACGATCATAATGTTCTTTACTGATTAATGCCCCGACATTGGTATCTGCATTTTCCGGTTGACCTACTTTTAATGCCTTCACTTTCTCAGAGAACTTGTTTAAGAACTCTTCGTATACTGGACGTTCCACATAAATTCTCGAACCACATAGACACACTTCACCTTGATTAATAAAGCTTGATTTAATCGTCGTTTCAACAACCTCATCAAGGTCGGAATCCGCGAAAATAATATTTGGATTTTTTCCACCAAGCTCAAAGGATAATTTTTTCAATGAGTTAGAAGCCGCTCTCATAATCGCTGATCCCGTTCCCGGTTCACCGATAAAGGAAATTGCATCCACATCTGGATGCTCAGAGATTGCACTTCCTGCAGAGTTGGTACCAAATCCATGAACTAAATTGACAACCCCGTCCGGAACTCCGGCTTCTTTACAAATCTCCATCAAGACTGTTGCAGTCATGGGTGTCCATTCAGCTGGTTTGATGACCGCTGTGTTCCCCATTGCTAGACATGGTGCTAATTTCCAAGTTAGCAGCAGTAACGGTAGGTTCCATGGCTTAATAATCCCAACCACCCCAACCGGACGACGATGGGTATAATGTAAGGCTTTATCGTCTTGTAAATTCGCATCCGTATTTACTGAGACCATATAATCAGCAAAAAAGTGGAAGTTATATGCTGCACGTGGAATATCAACACTATTTGCTAACCAGAATGGCTTTCCAGTATCTAAAGATTCTAGGCGTGCGAGCTCCTCTTGTCTTTCAAGGATTAAATCTCCAATCCGACGAAGTATTTTCGAACGCTCCTCAACTGTTGTGTTTTTCCACTTTCCATTTAAAGCTCTTCTGGCAGCAGCTACAGCAAAGTCGACCTCTTCTTTCCCACCCTCTGCAACAGTTCCCAGTACCTCTTCGGTAGCAGGATTGATATTGGTAAATGTTTTTTGATTCTGTGATTCAACAAATTGTCCGTTAATAAAATGTAAACAATTTATTGCTTGTACTCTTGTTTCTACTTGCATGAAACAATTCCTCCTTTTATTAACAAAATTTTTTGATAATTTATGACTGTATCGTACCCTCTATCGATGTCATAAACAACACTGTTGTTTCTCTATGTGGAACAACTACAAAATAAATTTCATTTTCCGAAAAATATAGTTGTCTAACAAGTCGAAATATTTTTGATTCTACCTTTTCAAGTACATACTTCTTTGCTATATTACGTACTATGAACAACGTTACTAACTAGGAGGTAGAGGCAATGCATGATTTTCACACACATTTTATCCCACCTGATGTCATTACATGGCTAAAGGATCATCAACAAACAGTAAACGCAAAATGGGTAAAAAAAGAAGCGAACAAGGATGAATTTTTAGTGGTGAATGAAAAATGGGGCTTTGAACTCAAACAAGCTTTCATTGACAGTCATCTTTATGTAAAAGAACAAGAGAAAGCAGGCGTCACCCATTCCCTTGTTTCACCCATTCCACAGCTTTTCTTGTATGATTTTCCTGATGACATTTCATCTGATATTTCTCATGTATACAATCATTCGTTAGCACAATGGACAAAAACAGCACCACAGAAAATTTCAGCACTCGGAACTGTCCCTCTTACGAATCCTGACAAAGCAGCTCAAATTTTACAAGAAGGAATGAATCTTGGACTAAAGGGAGTCATCATCGGTCCTGGCTTACCAGGTCGAATGTTATCTGATGAATTTTTCACTCCATTTTTTGAAGAAGCAAACCGGCTTAATGCCATCGTTTTTATCCATCCACTTTTAGCGGAAGATCCACGACTTCAAAGAAGAATGATGCCAAACCTTATCGGTGTTCCGTGGGAAACGACCATTTGTGCAACTGATATTTTATTAAGTGGACTGATTGATCGATATCCTAATGTGAAAATTTTATTTGCCCATGGAGGTGGATTCCTTCCATATCAAATTGGGAGATTGGATAAGGGGTATGAGCAATGGAAACTAGTATCCACAAACCTTCAAGCCCCACCATCTGAGTACATAAAACGCTTCTGGTATGACACCGTTTTGTGGAACCAAGAAAGTCTCGAATTCCTCTGTAAAACAGTTGGACATAACAGAGTCGTACCTGGTTCAGATTATCCCTTTGACCTTGCTGTATGGCCACCTGAGGAAAAGTATCAACAGGGTGTCGTTTCGTTACTTGGATAAATCATAGGTAAAACTCCTTATCAAAAATAAGGAGTTTTCCTTTTTTTAGACAGAAACGGTGCGGTAAAAAAATACACCACTTATATGTAAGTGATGTACTCAGATTTTCGCTATAGTTAATAAATGCATTATGAAGCTTTCTCTTTTTTCTGCAATAAAACAGCCGCAATTACGATTACCCCTTTAAATGCTTCCCTTAAAAACGGTGGCACACCGAAAAGATTAAGTAAGTTATTCATAACAGCAATAATTAACATACCGTAAACAGTTCCCAGGATGAAACCTCTTCCACCCATCATATTTGTTCCCCCAACAACCGCTGCTGCGATAGCATCCATTTCCATTCCTCTACCTGCATTAGAAAAGTCCATTGATCCAATTCGTGAAACCTGGATAATTGCAGCAATTGACACTAGCAACCCCATTAGAGCGTATACACGGAGCTTCACTTTCTCTACATTAATACCAGAAAGCTTAGCAGCCCTTTCATTTGATCCGACCGCAATGATATGCCTTCCAAAGGTTGTTCTTTTCGATACATAGTAGAGAATATACGCAATGACCGCCCAATAAACAATTGGCATAATCATGTAATTTCCGATTTTAAAGCTAGCAATCTGTAAAAATTCTACTGGTACAGTAGGATTATACCCTTGCATAAAATGCTGTGTAACACTTCTAAAAATCATCATTGCTCCTAATGTAGCAATAAATGGGGGTACATTCCCCTTTGTTATACTAACTCCAATAAGTGAACCTAAAAGATATCCTGCTAGTAATACGAATACGATCGTGATCATCATTGCAGGTACGCCTGTAATTCCCATTATTCCTAGAAATCCTTTTGTACCCGTATCTAAAAGCATCATTGAAAAGGCACCTGTAACAACCAAGGTTGAACCAACTGCTAAATCAATACCGCCTGTCATAATAACAAACGTCATTCCTAAAGCAACAATAGCTGTACCTGCATTATTTCGTAAAATATTAATCCAGTTGTTAATCCATGATTGAGACCATTCCCCAAAAGAATTGTAATCAAAACCTAAAACCAAGGTTTGTAAAATAATCATAATAATTAATGCAATTGCGATACTGAATAGTGGATCATTTGACCATTTATATTTAAACCAATCAAAGAAGTTTTTTTTATTTTTTATCGTTGTATGCTCTATACTTGGCTTCATATTAGCTTACCTCTCCCTCACTTAAGTCCCCACCCGTAGCAAGACTCATGATGGCATGCTCATTCATAGCTTCTCCAGCGACTTCTCCTTGAATGGTTCCATGGTACATGACGATTGCTCGGTCACAGACACGAATGATTTCCTGTGCTTCACTGGAAAGAACAACAACAGCTATGTTTTCTTCAGCAAGTTTCAAGATAATGTCATATATATCTTCCTTTGCCCCTACGTCAACACCTTGGGTAGGATTGTCCAAGATAAGAAGTTTTGGGTTAGCCGCTAACCATTTTGCTAGGACGACCTTTTGTTGGTTGCCTCCAGATAGACTCGTGATGCCATCTGTAAGTTCCCCCATTTTTAATCGTAATGCTATCCTCTGCTCTTCAAAAATCGCCTGATGCATTTTCGTATTGATTGTACCCCGTTTTGAAAATGTAGGCCACGTAACAATTGATGCATTTTCTAAAATGTTCATATCCTTGATAATCGCATTTTCTTTACGATTTCGTGGCAGGTACGCAATTCCTTCTTTGATTGCTTTAGTCGTACTCGTGATTTTAACCTCTTTCCCATTTAAGATAATTTTTCCAAATGAGATTGGATAAGCTCCAAAAACAGATTGAAAAAGTTCACTTCGACCATCTCCAAGTAGTCCAGTAAAACCTACTATTTCACCTGCTCGGATTGAAAAACTAATATCTCTAAAAATATGACCTGTAGTTAACCCTTCTACACGCAGAATCTCATTTCCAAGATTCTTCTCCCTAGATAAAGGTTCTGTTCTCACTTCATGTCCTACCATGTATCGCGCCAAATCATTTGTCGTTACTTCAGTTACATTTCCTTCGGACACCACTTTTCCATCACGCAGCACGAGATAACGATTACAAATTTCCATCACTTCATTTAATTTATGGGAGATAAAAATAATACCGACATTATGCTCCTTAAGTGTTCTCATCATCGCAAATACTCGCTCAATTTCCTGGTCAGTTAAGGAAGTGGTCGGTTCATCCATAATAATAATAGATGCTTTTGTCATCATAGCCCGACATATTTCAATAATTTGTTTATAGGAAGCATCAAGGTCACGCACCAATTTATTTGGATCTAGTTCAACATTCATTTTTTTAAACATTTCTTTCGTATCTTGATACATTTTTTCTAAATCCAGACTGCCTCTTTTTGTTTTTAGCTCACGACCAAGGAACATATTTTCATAGATTGGTAAATCGTTGATTAAGTTCAGTTCCTGATGAATGAAAGCAATTCCTGCTTCCTGAGATTCTGCTGGTTTAGCAAATTCCACTTGGTTCCCATCAATATGGATTGAACCAGAATCCATTTGCAAGACTCCACCCAATATGTTCATTAGCGTGGACTTACCAGCCCCATTTTCTCCAAGCAATGCGCAGATTTCACCGCCTTTTAAGGAAAAGGATACATCCTTAAGTACATCATTGCTTCCAAAGGATTTTCGAATATGTTTCATCTCAATTATCATGTCATCACTTCCAAACCTTTAAAATCATTACAACACTCAAAAAGCAAGTAAAAGAGATAGGCTATAGCAGCATTGCCATAGCCCTCAAGTTTAGCGAGCTCTATTTTTTAATAAGGTGAACCCTCGTCAAGGAATTCTTCATAATTCTCTCTATCAACAACGGTTGTAGGAATAATGGTTTCCATGTCAACATTTTCACCCTTTAAAACCTTAAGTGCCACATCAACAGCATCCTTAACCATAGCTGGACTGTATAGTGCAGATTGAATCCAGATATCTTCATTCTCTGGCATCATTTTAAAATATTCCTGCATTCCACCGCCACCAGTTACTACTTTTATATCTGATCTTCCCGCTTCATTGATTGCTTGTAATACACCAATAGAGGTTTCATCATCCAATGAGTAGACAGCATCAATTTTATCAAGGCTTGTTAAAATATCCGCAAAGTCTTTCAAACCATCTTCCCTTGTAAACTGAGTTGCATAAGTATGAAGCTTAATATCTGGAGCGATTTCTTCAATTGTTTCAACAAATCCCTTCTTACGTAGCTCTGAAACTGAGCCTGAGGATGGAACCTCGAGAATAACAACATTCCCTTCTTTACCGATTTTTTCAACAATGTAATTTGCACCCTGAACGCCCATATCCTCGTTGTCTCCTGCTACACGATAAACACCTTCAGCATCAATGACAATATCAAAGTTAACAATTTTGATTCCTTCATCTAAGGCACGTTGAATAGGTACTTCCATCCCTTCCCATTGTGGGAACGCTACAATCGCTTCTGCACCCCAGGTCATTAAATCATCTAATTGTGAAGTCATTTCAGCTGCATTGCTACTTGTTTGAATCTGGTACTCAATCTCACCGGAAAGTTCTTTAGCACGAGCTTCCGCATGATAAGCAACCGCAGCAACCCATCCATGTGTTACCGCTGGAGCTAAAATACCAACCTTGTACTTTTTACCTGAACCTTCTCCAGAACCCCCAGTTGTCGTGTCCCCTGTTTTTTCTGAATCACTACACGCACTCAGTACAGGAATTAGAAGTAAAACCAACAACGAGAATAAACGTAAAGCTTTTTTCATAAAAAATAACCCCCTCGTTTTTTAACTAGCAATCTATTTCAAAATAGAAAGTGAAACCAAATAATTATTAATTTCCTACTAGTAAATATAATTGTTTTCATCTAGGAGTTAACATCATGTTGTAGTTTTTTTGAGGATTCTTGTTGTATGTAGGGTATTAGTACGCAATTGAAACTTGTTTCCCTGTTTCTAAGGACACTTCAATAGCATTTAGAAGTTTTAAAGTATAAAGCACATCATGTAAAGGAACTATAAGATTTTCTTGGTCCTTTGCGACACAATTCACAAAATACGATAGTTCATTTTGAAAGGCGTCCTTTTTTTCAATGGGAAGAGCTAATCTTTCCTCGTGGTTATAATAAATTAATTGATTTGTAGCTTCCTCTATATTTTCAATATTTTCACCAGCAATCAAATTAAATTCTAGAGTCCCTTGGATCGCTTGTGCTCGTAATGACATTGTAAAAGGATATCCTTTTGGCATTCGCTGGGATGCCTCAACATAAGCTTTACTTTTATTGGTAAAGGTAAGGGTGGTCATGACATGATCCCACGCACCATACTTATTCTTATTTCCTACTGCATACACTGACTCAACCTCGCCCGATAAATAATAGACGAAATCAATATCATGTATATGAAGGTCGAATAGGGCTCCGCCACTTTTTTCAGGATACAAAAACCAATCGCTCCATTTAGGTACCTGACCTAATCTCTTCGCATGAATAATTTGAATATCTTTTAATTTGTCAGTTTCAGATAAAGATTTAATCGCCTTATATGCTGGCCAAAATCGAAGTACATGACAGACAAATAGCTTGACACCATTTTTATTTACTTCATTCATAATTCGATTGGCTGATTCTATTGTCAAGGTTAATGGTTTTTCACAAATGATATGTTTTCCTGCTCTAGCAGCCTTGATAATATATTCTTCATGCAAAAATGTAGGAACGCAAAGATCAATAATATCAATTTCCTTATTACTTAATAATTCATCGTAATCCGAAACAAATGACCCGTTATAGTTTTGAATAATATCTTTGTCCTTACCTTCATTTCGTGAACAAATGTCAGTTACTCTACAATTTTCAAGTTGTTGGTATGCCTCTAAATGCGTTTTTCCTATGAATCCCAAACCAACAAGCCCAATATTACTCATCTTCTCTCCTCTTATCCTATTAATCTTGAAAGATATTCAAAGGATTTTCTCACAGAATCGTCTTATTCCTTAAGATTTGCTGGATCTGAAGATGTAAATTCGATTTCTACACTTAAAGGACCTCTAAAGCTCGCAATAGAAAGCGCTTTAAATTTATTTGAAAAATCAACATCTCCAATTGCTGGAAATTTCCATTCATTTTATGCACCCAACCTATCCTTTAAATGGATGATTTCCACAGTTAATTGCAAGTTGTTGCAACATGTCAACCCTCCTGACAAACTTGTAATTGATTACAATTAACCTGTACAAGCCTAATATTGCCACCAATCGGAAAGTAATAACTGCAAATGTAATCCGTTACATTTATAGTATAAGATAAACAATATTCAGTCAATTGTTTTTAGGTATAAATTATCATTTTTACCAAAACCGGCATACTCCTTAATTCTCACATATTTTAAGTGTATGAAACTTGTGAGCCTAATATTTTTTCAACAACTCTAAGTGAAGCAATTGCTTGTTCACCTGTAACAGCAGGTTTGACGTCACGAATGATTGAATCGATGAATGCATCAATCACTCCTGTATTTGTTTGGTTATCATTCGTCTGTATTGCCCCTAATTCATACTTCTTAATCGAGCCATCCTTCTTTTCTACCAGTAGCGGGGCTTCAGGGTCATGATAGATTTTCAAGATTCCTTTTTGACAGTAGATGATCGTCGAATTATCTTCTGAACCGTAATACGTCCACGAAAACGAAGCCGTTCCTAGACGCCCTTTCCTCGTCTTTAATGCACATACAACATTATCGCAAACCTCAATCGGCAATCGATTTTCATCAACTTTATCCAATGTACCAAAGAAAGAATGAACTTCTTCAATTTCGTCGTCTAAGAGGTAATGGATTAAATCTATTTTATGAATTCCTAAATCACCGGCAACACCTGAGTGTGAACGTTCTTTTTTAAAAAACCAAGTGGAATTTGATTTATTTACACCCCAGCTTTCTGGTCCGTGATGACCAAAGGTTGTTTTGAAGGTTAAAACCTCACCTAATTCTTTATTGACTAAAATTTCTTTTGCTTTTTGGTGAGCTTGGGTAAATCGTTGGTTATGATCAACCATTAATTTTTTTCCAGATTTCCGTTCTGCTTCGAGGATTTCCTCAGCATGCTTTACACTAATGGCTAATGGTTTTTCACATAAAACATGCTTTCCACTTAACAATGCATTAGTTGTGTTAATATGGTGGGCATCATTGGATGAACAATCACTAATCGCTATGATAGAGGGGTCATTTAACAATTCTTCTACTGTTTCCACAGCTCGCCCACCAAATTCCTTTGCTAGACTCTTAGCTCTTTCTGGATTTCGGTCATAAAAGATGATTTCATCAACATGTGGATTTGCCTTATACTCAGGTGCGTGCCTATGTCGTGTTATCGAACCACAACCGATAATGCCTACTTTTATACCCACGTATAAAAACCTCCCTAGTCATTTAATTTTAAGGTGAGGCAGGATATCCTAGCCCATCGTTGATTCACGAATAATTAGTTCATGGTCTAAAACAACACTCTCAACTTTCTCCCCCTGAATGCTATTAATCAGCATTTCTGCTGCAATGCAGCCCATTTTATACATTGGCTGTGAAATCGTTGTTAATGTTGGATTTGTCATGTTTGAAAAGCTAATATTATCAAAACCAACGATTGCAACATCATTTGGCACGTGTAAGCCAAATCCATTAATTCCTTTTAGAGCGCCTATAGCCAAAGTGTCAGATACTGCAAAGACAGCAGTTGGCTTTTCCTCCGATTGAAACAAAATCCTCATTGCTTGAACGCCATTTTGAAATTCTAGTTCTTTTGAGTGGTAAATCCATTCATCTCGGATTGGAATGTTAAACTCCCTTAATGCTCTTTCATATCCATTCCGACGTTGTCGAGCATACAAGAACTTTTCGTCAGAATTAATGAGCGAAATTTTTTCATGACCTAATTTGATCAGATGCTTTACAGCCTGATAGGCTGCCAATTCATTATCAATGGTAACGTAAGGGATACTTCCGCCTTCATCATATTCACTACAAAGAATTACGGAGTAATTTTCTGCTAATTCATTAAGCTTATGCATATTGACTGTTGGATCCATCGAAATAACTCCATCAGCCAATTTATTCTTAACCATATTAAAATAAATATTTTCTCGTTGTGGAATTGAGTCTGTTTCACAAAGAAGTATATTATAGCTATTGGCAATTGCGGTATTTTGAATCCCATTTATGATTTCGGTGTAAAATGGATTGGATATACTCGGAAGTAACACTAATAACTGGCGACTTTCAGAGTTTCGAAGATTTCTTCCCAACATACTAGGTTCATAATTAAGATCTTTAATTGCATTTTCAACTTTAAGTCTTGTTTTAGGACTAACAGACGTAGCATTATTAAGGACCCTTGAAACCGTTGCAACGGATACACCTGCTTTTTGAGCTACCTGTTGAATATTCGCCATTGTTGGTCCCCACTTTCAATTCTATGATAAATATTTGTAATCGATTACAATTATAATTGTAAGTTTTCTGAATATTTATGTCAAGATGTAACCACTAACCTATAATTCAACAATTTTGAATATTGTTTTTATATATTTTTTGCTATAATATAATGTAACGGATTACAAAACACCATTTTGGGGAGGACACTTTATGAAGTTAGGGGTTTTTACAGTTTTATTCTCTGAAAAAAGTCTTGACGATATGCTGGATCATGTGGCTGCAAAAGGAATTGAAGGGATAGAATTAGGTACAGGGGGTTATCCGGGTGATGCCCACTGTAAGGTTGATGAATTATTAGATAATGAACAAAAACAAAAGGATTTTATGGAGAAAATCTCTAAAAGAGGATTATCAATTAGCGCCTTAAGTTGTCACAGCAACCCTCTTCACCCTCAAAAACACATCGCTTCAGAAGCAGATTCTGTATTTTTGAAAACGGTTAAATTAGCAAAACAGCTTGGTGTCCCTGTTGTAAATACATTTTCTGGCTGTCCGGGTGACCATGAAAACGCAAAATATCCAAACTGGCCTGTTTCTCCATGGCCAAATGAATATCAAGAAATAGTAAAATGGCAATGGGAAGAAAAAATCATCCCTTATTGGAAGGAAAAAGCAGCCTTCGCTCAAAAGCATAATGTGAAGATTGGTCTCGAATTACATGGCGGATTTTCCGTACATACACCTGCTACCCTATTACGTTTACGAGAAGCTTGTGGTCCAGCAATTGGGGCAAATCTTGACCCAAGTCATATGTGGTGGCAAGGAATTGACCCTGTTGAATCTATTAAAATACTTGGACGTGAAAATGCAATCCACCATTTCCATGCAAAGGATACAATCATTGATCAACCGAACACGAATCGAAATGGGCTCACAGATATGACTCCTTATAACGATATGCAAAATCGATCATGGTATTTCCGGACAGTTGGATTTGGTCATGATTCTAAAGTTTGGGCTGATATCATTAGTACCCTTCGTCTGTATGGCTATGATTATGTCGTGAGCATCGAACATGAAGACGGATTAATGTCCATTGATGAAGGATTTACAAAAGCTATTCAAACGCTTAAACCCGTAATGGTGAAGGAATCTATAGGTGAAATGTGGTGGACGTAAGTATTGTAAAGGGAGAAGCTAATGGATGCTTCTCCCTTTTTGCTATTCTTGAACCGGCACTGGTGCCCCTGCTTTCACAAGCGCTTTACTTCCCATAAGGAAGAAGGACAGTGCAACCATGAAGATTCCCGTGCCAATGAGGAGCCATTCGATTTTTACTATATCCGCAATTGGTCCGAAAATTAACATTCCAAGAGGCATCATCGAGGTGGAAATCATACTGAATACCCCAAAAACCCTTCCTAGAAAGTTTTCCTCAATTTTTTCCTGCAATAATACGGTTGCTGGTGTATTAAAGATTGGCATCGCTATACCGCAAATCAGCATAACACCTAAATACAACCAGAAAACCGGCACAATACCTAGGCCAATTGTTGTTAGACCAAATAGGACACTCGCCAATGTCATCGTATGAATCTTATTTTTGAAGCCACCCCAAGTGGCAATCACTCCTCCACCGACCATCATCCCGATTGAAAAGGCAATTTCAATGGCCGTTAACCGCCACACATCGTCCCCGAAACTCCGCGCAACCTGGAGAGGTGTAAGGAATGCTGCTGGTGCCATAGCCACAAAAAAGATTGCAAAGAAAAGAAAAAATGGCTTCAAAAATTCACTTTGTTTAATATAGTTTACACCTAACTTAAAATCTTCAAGATAGCTGACATGTTGCTGTTCGTTTGCTTTCGCATGGGAAGGAATCTTAAGAAAGACAAGCAAGGTCGTAATCGCAATCGCTGCCGTAATAACATCAATAAAGAATATTATTTCTAGTGAAGCTACTGTTAACAATGCTGCACTGACCATAGGTGCAATCAGCATAATCACAGCTTGAATGCTACCATTTGCTCCATTTGTTTTCGTTAATTTATCCTGTGGAACAATTTGAGGTAAAATCGCGCCAACCGCTGGTGTTTGGATTCCTGTTCCTAGTCCCCGGATCGCTGATATGACAAAAAGGAGCCAAATGGAGTCATATCCCATTAAGAACAAGATGGCTAATATCAATGTAGAAACAGCAATCATTCCGTCAGCCAGAATGATTAACACTTTACGATTAAATCGGTCAGCCCAAACGCCTGCGAAAGGTGAAAGGAAAAACGTCGGTAAAAATCCACAGATAATCGAGATGGTCATCATAATACCTGACTGTGTGGTAAGGGTGATATACCACATAATCGCATATTGAACTAATGCCGATCCAAACAGAGAAATCGTTTGGCTTCCCAGAAAAAGAATAATATTCTTTTTCCAATGGTTAAAATCTCGTTCATTTGTTGTATTCATACATTCTCTCCCATCACAAATTAAGGAACTCCAAACATGAGTTCCCTTTATCATGAATAACTATATCCTATTTCAATGCCATTTTCCATATAAATTTTACTTTATGTATTTCATTGGAATTGGAAACATATTTAATAAAAATATAATCCAAATAATAGATAAGCCCCACGCAATCAGGGGTTGTTTCTGATGAAGTCTAAGCATCGGAAACATAACGAGATTAAAAAGAAACGACCAATGGATCGTCCAACCATGGTGGTGTTTGATGAGGTGCAAATATTTCAAATTGATGTATTCCACTATAACGTATATAGACACCCACAGGCCAATCCAGAGTACCTTATTCCATCTTTTTTCAGGAAAGTGCCCTAGATAGATGAGAGTTGTTGCGGGATAAGCCACAAACATAATTAATAAAGTAATAAATGTATGATTGCTGAGAATGTCTTTTGCAAATATCGTTTCCTGATACGTCCAAATCCAGTAATCATGGTAAAATACGTTTTTTAAAAGATCCCCTATTAAAAAGAACAAAATAGTTGGGTAATATTCACGCCACCTTCTCCAATCGCCCCATTTTACCGCGGCCAAAAGGAATAAGGCATTATAGATTAGGTGCATTGGTTACACTCCTGAACAAGTAGTACTTTTATAATACCCAGATATTTACAATAAAATAAGACGAATCTAATATTTGATTCGTCTGTTTTATGTAAAAAATGAAAGGTATCTTCCAAGCAATGTACCCAAAGTTAGGTCGTAATTCTAATTTAATAACGGGATATCTTTTAATCGTTTGACAACATTTTTAAGAGTCTCTTCATTTTGAACAAGACCAATTCGTACATAGCCCTCTCCACTCGGACCAAAGGCATTACCTGGAGTTACCACAATTCCCGCTTCATCAATTAAGCGATACGTAAATTCAGTGGATGTAAAGCCCCTTGGAACCTTTGCCCAGATAAACATCGATGCTTTTGGAGATTCCACTTGCCAGCCCACATCAGCTAGCCCATTCACTAACAGGTCACGTCGTTTTTTATACGTTTCTCTCAAGTTTTCACTGAAGCTTGAGGTGTCCCTTAATGCAGCAATTGCAGCTTTTTGTATGGGCAAAAATACACCATAGTCGAGATTTGATTTGAGTCGGTTTATGGCAGCAATGATATCAGGATTACCCACCATATATCCAATCCGACACCCTGCCATATTAAAGCTTTTTGAAAGAGAGTTGAATTCAACCCCAACTTCCTTTGCACCTTCTATCGATAAAAAGCTAATCGGTTTTTCCTCAAAGTACAACTCCGAATAGGCAAAATCATGAAGGACCACAATCTGATATTTTTTCGCAAACTGGATAACTTTTTCGAAAAAGCTTTGTGTTGCAAGTGCTGGCACAGGGTTACCAGGGAAGTTTAAAATCATCATTTTTGCCTTTTGACAAATATCCTCAGGAATGGCATCCAAATCCGGTAAAAACTGATTTTCCTCTTTCAATGGCATGCCATATGGCTTGGCACCGGCTAATGCAATACCAGCTGCATATGCTGTATAGCCAGGATCTGGAACAAGAACCAAGTCCCCTGGGTTGGCAAATGCCATTGGAAAGTGAACAAGTCCATCCTGAGAGCCCATAACCATTAATACTTCACTTTCCTTTTTAACAGGAACAACAAATCTTCTTTTGTAGTAATCAGAAATGGCATCATGCAATTCATCTATTCCAGTTAATGAATACCCATATAATGAAGGGTTTTGAACATGAGTAGCCAATGCCTCAATGACATAAGGAGGTGGCGGCAAATCCGGACTGCCCACGCTTAAGTCAATAATATCTTGTCCCTCACGCATTTTTTGCTTTTTATAGTTTGCTAGTTCGGTAAAAACCGATTCCCCAAACTCGTTCATTTTCTGTGAGAGTGTGATTTTCAATGCTGTCACCTCATTTGTTCGAATTACTACTATTATAACAAGATTATGAAAGTTTAGGTGAAACCTTCACCGATGAAAGCATCATCTCGTAAACTTCTTCCATTTGTAGATTCTGATAATCTTTCAATCGATCTTCTTTCCACCATTCACTTGCTAACGCCACCGCTGTTGGGTAGTCGTCTTTCATTTTTTCAATCACAGCTAGTCCCTTTTCATAACCCATTTTCAGGTCAAAATAGACATTTAATAATATAGATAGATCCTCTAAAAATGGAATCGGCCCCTCGACTTGAATTCGTTTCCGACTCAAATATGGGGTTGTCCCCAGCAAATTTGTACTTCCTCCATATTTATCCTTTGCAGCATAAGCAAGATTTTTAATCCCACTCATGTATAACGCACCAAAGCAAAGTGGGCATGGTTCCATTGTGGTATAGAGTGTATAATGATTTACTTTGGTATGGACACGATTATCAATTTTTAGCAATGCATTGATTTCAGCATGGGCAAGCTCATTATGAAAAACCACGGAATCTGACAACTCACCAAATACCGCACTTTTCCCCCTTGCAACAATTTCACCATCGCCATTTACAACAACCGCACCGATTGGGCGTGATCCCTCCTGAAAGGACCTCCAAGCCTCTTGGAAGCAGTGGCGCCAGATATCATGTTTCGAACTTGCGAATTCCATATTTTAAACCTCTTTTCTAGAACTGTTAAGATTATACTAATTGTAAAGTAATGGGAATATTTTTAGCAATATAAATTCAAATAGAGACTGCCATATTGATAATTGATATAATCATTACAACATCACTCATGAAAAGAGGACTTCATTTGCACGGAACGAATAAGAATACAGAAAAATTATGGACGAAATATTATTTTCTAACGTTTTTTTATGCTATGTCTACACAAATTGCCAATAATATGTTAATGACGGGGCTCCCCTTATATGCAATCCATCTAGGTGGCGATAATTCGATTTCAGGTATGCTGTTTGGTTTCTTCATGTTTGTAGCAATCATTTTCAGACCTCTTTTCGGCAAAATAATAGATGAAAAGAGTCGTAGAATTGTGCTAATTATTGGGGCTGTGGTAACTGCATTTATCACTCTTTCATACGTTGTTGCATTTTCAATTAGTCTTCTGTTAGTATTGAGAAGTCTACATGGAATAGGATTCAGTGCAACCACCAATGCATCCGGGACCGTTATTTCGGATATTGTGCCAAAACGTAGGTTGGCTGAAGGTGTTGGTTATTTTGGGTTATCTAATACACTTGCAACGGCAGTGGGACCAGCTTTAAGCATTTATCTTATTCAACAGTTTAATTATCAAGTACTTTTCATCGTTGCTGGTTTGATTGGCTTAATTTCAATTCTTTGTAGCCTATTTATTACATATGAAAAAGGAAAAACAAACGTTGAACGCAAATCATCAACTCGAAAAAGAAAAATCTCAGAACTGCTTTATGAAAAAACAGCTCTTCCAACAGCTTTAGTAACTGCTTTTGTTTATGTTGGGATGGGTGTAGCGTTAACCTTTATTCCAACCTTCGCTCTATCTTTAGGAATCGAAGACATCGGTTTATATTATACGGTTTATTCAATTGCCCTATTATTCACGAGAGTTGCTGGAGGAAAATTGGCCGATAAATATGGAAGTTCATTAGTCATTATCCCTGGATTAATCATTATGACGCTCTCATTTGTGGTTTTAGCCTATGCCCATTCCTTAAGTTATTTCATCCTATCAGGCATCCTTTACGGATTAGGATTAGGTTTTGTAGAGCCAGCGTTAAATGCTGTGATGATTAAGCTTTGCCCACCTAATCGAAGAGGCGCAGGGAACTCAACTTTTTTCACTGCCAAAGATTTGGGTAGTGGTATCGGAGCTATATGCTTAGGATTTATTTCCCTTCATGCTGGCTTCAAAGCGGTCTTTTTATATAGCGCATTAAGTATCATTTTCGCATTTTTTGCATATGTATTCATCCTGCGAAGGCAAATCATATATGTGAAAACAGCAGAAAGCTCAAATATACAGGAAGCATCAGTATAGAATCATAGATGTATAGAAGTGCCAGGTACCCCAAAGGTTCCTGGCACTTTGTATGTTTTTTGAATAGAAGGAAAAAATGAAGAAGTAATGGCCAATATGTAAATCAACTAACTGAGATAGATGGAGTAGGTTATGCAACATAAAAGATCCCTAATTTTATTCATTTCCCTTTTTATATTTTTTATGGCTGGGTGTCAAAACCAACAAGAAACACTAATTAAAAATGGAGAAATCGTGATTCAACCAAAAGATGAGATATTAAATTTAGCAGGATACTGGAATTTTTATCCTTACCATTTGTTAAGTCCTAGTGATTTAGAATCTCAAAAATATCCTCCAAAACACTCTATGAAAGTTCCAGGTTATTGGGGTACCCATAAAGGCTACGGAACCTATCAATTGGATATTCATTTTCCTATAAATTCGCTTGGGCAAACAAAGGCAATCTATATACCTCAAGTTTTTAGTGCTTATACACTATGGATTAATAATCATCTAGTTATAGAAAACGGAAAGGTTGCAAAAACAAAAGACCAAATGGTACCTAAAGGGACTCCAAAAGTAATCTTTTTCAATGTTTCTCAGGAGAATACACAAGTTCTATTACAAGTATCCAATTTTCATTTTCGTGATACTGGAATTATGGGACCCGTTTATTTAGGAAACCCTTCTGAAATTGAACATAAAGCGAAACGTGATACGTTTATTGAATGGTTTAGTATTGGTGCTTTTCTTATTATCAGTTTTAATCATCTAAATATATTTTTTAATCGAAGAAAAGACCGTGTGCCTCTCTATTTTGGACTATTTTGTCTCGTTTATGGATTTAGTATCTTATTAGTAGGACAAACATCCATTTTATATTTTTTTCCTGATTTAAGCTGGAATGTTGTACTTAAATTAAATTTCCTTACTATTTTTTGTAGTGTACTCCTCTTTATAAAGTATTTTTCGTTAAAATTTCCTACTGGGCAAAAGAAAATCCCAGTTCAGATTGTGATGATTCTTTCAGTAATTTGTATCGTAATCGTTCTGGTTACTGAATCAGTTATTTTTACGAACTTAGTTTATATTCTCTATGTTATATTACTTATCACGTTCTCTTACATCCTGTACCTAATCATGAAAGGCATCAAATTAAAGCAGGTTGGCGCATATGTGATTGGTCTATCGCTTTTAATATTGATTGGAACAGCGATCAATGATCTTATGTTTGACGCCCAAATGATTAATACCACCATTTTGTCACCACTTGGAATTGTTGCCTTTATTGGAGCTCAATCCATTATCATAACAAAAAGATATGCTGAGTCGTTTTCTGAGAATGAAATGCTATCAAGTGAACTTGAAGCCACCCAAAAGGAAATTTTATTTACACTTGGGGAAATAACAGAAACCCGTTCAAAAGAAACCGGTAACCATGTTAGACGGGTAGCCGAGTACTCTAAATTATTGGCATTAAAATACGGTTTGTCCAAAGAAGAGGCAGAACTACTAAAAAGTGCTTCTCCCCTACACGATGTTGGGAAAATTGGCATTCCAGATTCAATCCTAAACAAACCTCAAAAATTAACAAAAGAAGAATACGAAATCATGAAAACTCATACCACCATTGGATATCAAATGTTAAAACATTCGAACCGGAGAATCTTGGATGCTGCAGCGATAATCGCTTTGACCCATCATGAAAAATATGATGGTAGTGGTTATCCAGAAGGCTTGAAAGGTGAAGAAATCCCCTTATACGGAAGAATTGCTGCTATTTCAGATGTATTTGATGCCTTAAGCACCGATCGAGTTTATAAAAAGGCATGGGAAATGAAAAGGATAATGGAATACTTCAAGGACCAAAAAGGAAAACATTTTGATCCTCAACTAGTCGACCTCTTTTTGGAGAATATAAACGAATTTGTTTCGATTAAGGAGTCTTTTAATGGGAAATAAAACGGTTGTTTTACCGAACTGGCTTTGCCCAAATAAGATGTACAGCATGTAACATGTAATGCTCTGATTTAACGATGGATAGTGGAGATTCTTGCACAAGCTTCAGAATGTCGCGATTCATATGACACCCTACCTTTTTCATATAAAAAGAGTTTGTTTTATGTTGAAGCCAGGCAACGAATGAGTTTGTGCTAATCCCATGTTCATAGAGAAGAATCTTCCCGTCCTCCTTACACCAGGAAGCCATTTGCGTAAGTACTTTATCAGGATGAGGGTATGAGCAAAGAGACAATGTTGAGATCACCGTGTCATAGTTATTCTCAGGCAGAGCGATCTCTTCCACATTTCCAAGTCGAAAATCAACCTGACGCCCTTGTTCCGCTGCCACGATTCTTGCTTGTTCAAGCATATTAGGACTAAAATCAACCGCAGTGATTCTCGATGACTTTGGATAAAATTGAAAGTTCATTCCCGCTCCAACCGATAATTCCAAGATATTTCCTGTGGCGGACTGTAGAAGCTTACTCCTCAGTCGAAAATCTATATTTTTTTGTTTGGCTCGTTTATAATACTTACCCGCTTGCTTATTAAAAATCTCAACTTGGCGTTCGATGTTCATTTTAAACACCCCCATTTGTAGATATTAATGAATCGCACTCTTTATGATTACAATTATTGTAAAGGTTGTTGATCATGTAAATCAATGCACAAAAGAAAAAGAGCCCTGTTTAGGAGCTCTTCTAGTCTATTTTTCTACTACACCAAGATATTCCTCTAATGTTAGTCCATGTTCTGTCATATATTTCGCATGTTCTACACCTACATAGCGAAGATGCCATGGCTCGTACATATAGCCTGTGATATCTTCTTTACCTTGTTGAAAGCGAATGATAAATCCAAATTCAGCCGCGTGCTCGGCAACCCACTTGCCTTCCACGGTTTCTCCAAACTCTTGTACAAGCTGGTTGTCAACACTATCACTAGTCACATCCATCGCAAGACCCGTTTGATGTTCACTTTGCCCTGGTTTTGCACTAAATGTACTTGCTTCTTCTTCCCCATGTGCACGCACATAAGAATCATAAAGCATATTCTGTGTACCATAAGAACGGTAGCCAGATTGTGCATGTAGTGTAATTCCATCATTACTTGCCCCGGCAAATAATTGTTCAAGAGCATCAGCAGCCTCTTTTACCATATATTTACGTTCCGATACGGACGTGGAAAATGCTACATTAGGAACCGAAAGATTTTGTGGTACATAGGTTTCATCCAATACCCCAACCTCTTTATTTACTAACAATAAAAATGGATCATTAGGATCAATAACTGGCTTCGCATCTTCAGGAGCCACTTCTGTCTGTTCACCTGCCGTTTGGGTCTCAGGTGCGTCCACTTTTTCCGGCAATGCTTCCCCATTGCTCTCTTTGCTTAAGGCGATTTTTCCAATCACGACTTCCTTAATCGAAGTATAGCTTTCTTGTAAAATATCAGAAAAAGCTTCCCTCGTAAAAAATAGAGAGGACGCCACCAATACAAGTACCAACCCGATGATTACTTTCTTCAATGTAATTCCTCTTCCCTAATCGATATCTTTTATCTCCACCTATCATTCTACTATATTTTACAAGAATCGACACAGGGAATTAGTTGTAAGTTTTTAGCATGAAGAAAGTACTAATGGGCCAGGGGGACGGTTCTTGTGGTTCCATGTTACTTATCTTTTAAATACCAATCGTTTTTTGACCGATCTATCACGATTTTTTACCAAATACCCACTTTCATATACTCATTTTAACTGTTACTCTTAATCTATCAGTTACCTTAATTGTTTTTTCTCAATTTAAAAGGGTGGGATGTTTATGAGGAAAATGATACTTCTACTCCTAACGATTTTCCTAGTGCTTGTTTTAGGAGCTACGATTATCAGTGTTAAGAATAAGGATAGAGATATCCTCCTATATCACGGAAATGTGTACTCAAATGCAACCGACCTGGAATGGTTTCAAAAGAAAAAGGAGAGTTTCCAAAAAGGAGAGAAAATGGGCGAAACAAATAAAGCGTTACTCTTCAGATGGAATTTTTCTGCAACAAAATTACCAAAAGGAACAGCTGTGTATTCTACAAATGATACGGGAGTATTTATAGCTGAAACGGAAGCTGGAGAGCTCCTCTTTTATATACGGCAGCTTAAGGAATGAGTCATTTACTACATCATGCCGAATTCATCATCTCTGAAAATTCACTATCTAGGTTACCTAATATGTAAAACAAGCCACTTCATATTGCGAGTGGCTTGTTTACATGTCTACCTTATAAAAAGTCACCCTCCCCAACATTAAATTTAACCATCACCCTCTCGTTATGCATAATTTGGTAACACAATCAAATCCTAACAGGAGTGGAACTTATTTGGTGGTGGTGGAATGCATTTCTCGCGTACTCAGTTAATTTTTGTTCTCATACTTTTTATTGGGATTTCCAATCATGTGCTCATCATGCCCCATTTGCTTTCAGCAGGAAAACGTGATGCATGGGTATCTGTATTGTTTGCCTATGCGATCCTCCTGTTATGGGGATTCATCCTTTATTTAATCATGAAAAAAAATCAACAGCGACTATGTCTTTATGACTGGATTTCAACACGAGCCGGAGTCACGGTTTCTCGCGTAGTCATCGCCATCCTTGTGGTTTATGTTTTTACGATTAGTGCTATTTCATTTTATGATTTGATTCAATCCGTCAATATTTATTTTTTACCGCATACACCATCCTTTGTTGTGATGCTTCCTTTCCTTTTGATTTGTATTTGGTCAGCCTATAGTGGCTTAAAATCGATTGTCTATGTGTCCACGATATTATTGCCGATTGTTTGGGTACTTGGAATTTTTGTAGCTACGTTTACTTTTAACGAAAAAGATTATTCCTATTTATTTCCTGTTCTTGTCGAAGGTTATCAACCCGTTGTAAAAGGGGCCATTATCGTTCTTGGTGGAGGTGCAGATTTCCTTGTATTGTTACTTCTTCAGCATCACTTAAAAAAATCGTTTACGTTTTTTAACCTTTTCATACTGATTACGATTTTAGCTGGTCTAATCCTAGGTCCAACAACGGGTTCCTTGGCATCCTTTGGTCCAGCGGTTTCCTCTGATATGAGGTTCCCAGCTTTTGAACAATGGAGACTCATAACGTTGGGAAATTATATTTCACATGTTGACTTTTTGGCGGTGTTTCAATTATTAAGTGGCGAACTTATCCGGGTTTCATTGGGTCTTTACTTATTGGCAGATATGGTTAAATGCCATACCTCGCCCTCTAAAAAAAAGAAGATGTTTATTGTCACCTCCCTTCTCTTAGCATTATTGACGGTCCTTCCATTAAGTGACATGTGGGTACAAACACTGATTGGGAGATACTTTTATCCAGCTGCATTTATAAGTGCTGTGTTACTTTCGTTGGCTTTATTGATTTTTTGCTACTTGCCAATGAAGAAAGGAACCCAAAGTCTATGAACATGAAAGAATTCGATCATTTATTAGAAAACGAAAACTTAACATGTGATGAAATCAAAGATTTTTTTCGACATTATGCCGATATTGAATTTATACCGATTGAAAACGATGAGTTTCTCCAAGCTTTTTATTGCAAAGGAATGCTTGATTCATCACAGTTAAACGAGTATTTCAACCGAATCGTCCTAAGTATTGGGCATGAAGAACCACGCAAGTTTTCCCAAGAGCTCCCACCTGTCCAGCATATAAAAAGCATGCAAGAAATGGTGAATCTTGTGTTTTCTGGTTCCCTGATTTTTTTTAGAGAAGGAACCCCATTCTTTCATGTGTTCAATATTAGTAAAGTGCCACAACGAAACCCTCAAGAATCAACGACAGAGGTTTCGATTAAGGGACCAAAGGATAGTTTTACCGAAGAAATGAATGTAAACATATCCTTAATTCGAAAAAGAATGAAATCTGCACAACTCTATTCCGAGAAATTCACCTTAGGAACGTTGAGTAAAACAGAGGTCTCATTGCTTTATTTACATGATAAAGCCAATAAGGACATCATTGAGGAAGCGAGGAAACGACTCGCTACCTTTCAATCGGAAAGCGTTGTAAGCAGTGGTCAATTGGAACAATGGATTTCCGATCGTACATTTTCGTTGTTTCCCTTATTTGATTATGTGACACGCCCGGACTATATCATTGAATGCATGGTACGCGGAAGATTTATCATCATTGTCAATGGCTCACCCTCTGTGTTAATAGGACCAATTAATGTTTTTGAGCTCATTAAATCGCCAGAGGATGTTCATTTTCCTTACTATTTTGTTCTGTTTGGACGGTTTATTCGACTTGTCGGATTGCTAATCGCCATTTTCCTACCAGGATTTTGGGTTTCGCTATCTTCTGTCAATATTGACCAGCTTCCGTTTGCCTTATTAGCCACTGTCGTTGTCTCTCGTGAAGGATTGCCATTACCTATTGGTCTCGAAGCCATCTTTATACTTGGTTTGTTCGAATTGTTAAGAGAAGCTGGCGTCCGCATGCCCACTATTCTTGGTCAAACGGTATCCATTGTCGGCGGTATCATTATTGGTGATGCAGCAATTCGGGCAGGTCTTGCATCCCCGACGATGATTGTTGTCATTGCATTAACCGCTGTTGCAAGCTACACACTTGTCAATCAATCATTAGTAGGAACAGTTAGTATCCTTCGAGTTTATACGATATTACTGTCTATTTTTTTAGGAGTATATGGGCTTTTTGTTGGATTCTTTAGTGTTCTTATTTATCTATCTAAATTGGAGTCCTTTGGGGTGGCTTATCTTGAACCAGCCGCATCATTAACATTTAAAGAATATCTAGCGGCCCTGTTTGTGGATCCCTTTAAACGGAAAAAATTTGGAATATCATTTATACAGAAGCGGAGAAAGTAGGATGAAGCGAAAAATAACCTGTTCAATTACTCTTGTCTTATGTCTTGTCCTTGTTAGTGCTTGCAATGACATCGGTGAAATTGAAAATCAAAACTTCGCCACCGCTATCGGCGTCGATTACCGAGATGGGAAATATTTTGTCTCGATTCAAATGATTGGACTAACGTCTGTTGCAAAAAGAGAGGGTGGTGACAAAGGACCACCTGAAGTATATGTTTCCGAAACGACTGGAAAAACCTTTATCGATGCTTTTTTCAAAGCCTATCATACTGCCCAAGAACGATTTCTCTGGGCACATGTCACCGCAATTGTTTTAAGCGAAAATGCACTCAAACAAGGATTGGATAGTATATTTGATGGCTTGACACGATACTACGAATTCCGCCCAACTCCATGGATTTTTGGGACAAAGGATTCCATACTTGATGTTTTGTCAACAACTGGATTTTTCAATCAAAATTCATTAAATACGATTCTTCATAGTCCAAAAAGTTCTTACGAGCAAAGCTCGACCATCAAGCCTGTAAAATTAAATCAATTTGTACGTGAATTTTTTGACCCAGGTCGAACTACGTATATCCCTTCGCTTTCAATTGATGATACTCAGTGGAAGAAAAATAAAAAAAATGAGGGGAAACTAGCTATTGATGGGGCCTTTTTTCTAGGTAACCAAAAATACAAAGGCTATTTTCCATATGAGAAAATAAAAGGCATACGCTGGCTGACACCAGAAACAGTACGCGCATCCATACTAGTACCGGACGAAACACACCCTGAATTTATTACCGTCCTTGATCATGAAATGGTAAAAGTTCATCCTGAAAAACAAGACGGAAGATTCCGTTTTACCATCCTCTTCATGGCGGATGGACAAGTAAGTAATCGCATAACGAACAATACGATTAATGTAAACGCGATGGAGAAGTTCGTTAAAAAGGGAGTTATTTCTGAAATAAGACAATTGTATCAATTAGGTCGAGAGCATAATGTTGATTTCTTGAACTTAGAGCATCAGCTATACAGAAAGCATCCTGCTGAATGGAAAAAGCTAAAAAGCCAGGATGGCTTACTTCAAGAAGACAGCTTAAAGTCGATTGAAGCGCATATCACACTTGAACACTCCGGCTCATTCAAAAATCGAAAAATCGAGATTAAAGAATGATTGCCCAGAAAAAAACAATTGACGTAATTCGTCAGGTGTCTTTGTAATTCATATCAGAAAATGTTTTTTAGCTACATCTAACTCTGCAAGGAATTGTATGATCTTTGTATTGAAATACTACTAATTAAAATCCCTTTTATCCGGAGTGAAACCATTGAAGAAAGATAAAAAAAGTACACGTATACATATTTTCCTTCTAATCATCGTCATTTCTATACTGATTTGGTCAGGAATAAAACCTGACACATATCGTGATTGGGCATTAGAAGTATTTCCAGCAGTTCTTGGTCTAGTTATTCTACTATCCACATACAAAAAATTTCGTTTTACAACTTTAGCCTATGTGATTATTGCAATTCTTTGCATTCTTACGTTTGTTGGCGGTCATTATACATATGCAAAAGTGCCTCTTTTTAATTGGATCAAAGAGGAATTCCATCTAAACCGGAATCACTATGATCGGTTTGGACATTTCCTAAAAGGGCTTTTAGCAATTGTCATTAGAGAAATCATAATAAGAAAAACCGAGTTGAAGAAAGGTTTTTGGATAAATACTTTTGTTTTAAGTGCTACCTTAGCAATTGCAGCCCTATATGAAATTATTGAGTGGCTAGTTTCTAAAATAGCACATGGAGGAAAGGCGGCAAGAGACTTCTTAGGTACTCAGGGTGATATTTGGGATACTCAATGGGATATGTCATTAAGCTTTATAGGAGCAATTCTTGCATTACTTATTTTCAGTAAATTACATAATCGTTTATTAAATAAATTGGAAAAATCATGATAGCTACATATAGAGACATACTAACAAAAGAAAGGAGGAGCAACCGTGACAGATAAGAAAAACATTCAAAATAAATCGAAAAACGATTCTACTCAAAATCAGTATAAAGAAGAAGTTAGTATGGAAATGCTTGCTGAACGCGCTCTAGCTGAAACTCTTCGTGAAGGCGGGGCGTTTGCGCGAAAGAACGATGAGCGTTTTAAAAAATAAGGTAGAATAACACTTAAAACTCACCCTTAATGGTGAGTTTTCCTGTTTTTTTCTCTCCTTCTGCTTCCAAGAAGAGTAACACTCGTGGTATATTCCTTCCTCTCATTAATACTTGATATAATAGGTAAAAATAAATTGCGGGGTGAAGAAATATGGGACTTAGCTTTCGCAAAAGCTTTAAGATCGCACCCGGTGTGCGAGTAAATGTATCGAAACGTGGGGTTGGTGCTAGCTTTGGAGTGAAAGGTCTACGTTATTCCGTGAATTCGAGGGGTCAAAGAAGAGTAACTGCTGGCATTCCAGGTAGTGGTATTTCTTACACAACCACTTCGAGTTCGGGACGAAATTACCGATCTAACGCTTATAAACAACATAATGAACTGAAAAGACAGCAACGTGAAGCTCAAAAACTGCAGGAGCTGGAATACAATCAGTATCAGGTGGAACTCTTCGAGAATAAGCTTGAAATGATTAAATCAATTCATAAGGAATGCGATACACCTGTCGATTGGGAAGAACTAAGACAGGCTCCTCCACCCTATCTACCTGGACATCCAGGACCGAATGAGACTACTGCAAGAAAAGCAGCAAACGACTATAAGCCTGGTTTTTTCGAAAAATTATTTAAGCAAGACGTGAAGAAAAAGGCAGCGCTACTGTCTGCCATAGAGACTGCAAAGAAAAAGGATCAAGAGGAATACGAAGAATGGGAACATTTAGTACAAGTTGCATCCAAGGTGTTGGAAGGTGACCCTGATACCTATTTCCAAGTTTTAGATGAATTTGCCCCTCTCGATGACATAGCCGAATTTGGAAGTGGATTTGAATTTATCATGGAGGATCCATCCTATCTTTAGGTTGAATTTGACGTCCATTCTTCCTCTGTCGTTCCAGATGAAATCTTATCCTTAACGAAAACAGGTAAGCTTTCAAGAAAGGCCATGCCAAAAACCAAAAAGCTAGACATTGAGCAGGACTATGTGTGTAGCTGTGTTCTTCGGATTGCTGGTGATCTATTTGCCTTATTACCAATCGATTATGTATATATTCATGCGAACGACGAACGGCTCAATACTGTTACCGGGCATACTGAAAAGGAAACAATAGTATCGGTCAAAATAGATAAGGAAACTTTTAAGAGTTTAAATCTTGAAGCCATAGATTGTTCCGATTCGCTCAACAACTTTGAGCACAACATGAAGTTTTTAAAGACTAAGGGCTTCCAACCTGTTGAAAAACTAGTAAAATAATGGAACCACACAAAAAAGCACAGAGTTCTGCAGCATCATTGCAAGGACTCTGTACGAGTAATCCATTAACGGAACACCTATGCTTTGGTATTTCAGAGGCCTCATTTCTAAAATATACTTTTCTTCGTCTCATACGGTGGGTCGGCCTTTCCTATAAAAGACAAAAGCAGCAGCAAATCATTATGAAAACAAATCCAGTACCACTTCATTTTAGATTGGCTCCTTGATACCTAACAACCTAACAAACCTGTATTTGCGTTGGGTTTAAAACGAAGAAAGGATTGTTGAGGAGATGCTTAGGTTTAATGTTAATAATAAAAATCAACTAAACCAAAAGCATCTCTAACTAAATATTTGCCTGTTTATTATTCAAAACAAATCTACACTTTGGATAGTTACTGCAACCCCAAAAAGCACCATACTTACCTTTTCGTTCAACAAGGCTTGAACCACATTTAGGGCATATGTTAGCATTAATTTTATATTGATAAAAACGTTGTGAGTCTTTTATTTTTTTAATATGCTGCTTTTTCTGTTCACCACCGGCATTTAATATCTTTTCTAGCTTTTCTGCAATATGGCGAACTTGTCCAGCTGTTAATAAAACCTTTTTATAGGCATAAATTGTACTTACAAGACGTGATGAATAAGTAACACTAGTATTTAAGCCACTTGTTTCAACTTTCTTTAAGGTAGCGCGGTTGCTAAAGGAAACAATAGAATAATAGAATTCTTCGTTCTCTATCCCCAGGTATTCCTGCAATGCTTTTATGTGACCATAGTTTTGCCATATTGGATTATAAAGCTTTTCTTTGCGCTTATAGATTACTTGCGTCCAATATTTACTCTTGGAATCACCGTAAATCCACCCTTTATAATACTTTGTCTCAATTACAAAAATTCCATAAGGTGACACGACAACATGGTCAATTTGAGAAGCTTTTCTATTTTTTAATGGTACTAAAACATCATTAAAAACTTGATATTTCTCTTTATCAAGCTTGTTTAAATAAAGGCGAACTGATGCTTCTCCGAGGAATCCCTTAACTTTAGGTAATCCAAGACTTACAAGAATGGCAAATATAACTAAACCTAATAGTAGCTCCAATTCTTTTCCTCCTGACCATGGCAATGTTTTCCATTAAAAAAATGTAATTTCTATATTTTTCTAAATTATACCACAAAATATTACATTTTTTGATAATCAGTAGGTAAATATTACTAAAAAAGAAGAGCCATTAAGACTCTTCTTACTTTTGAGCTAACTATTCCCCAGCTTCTATTATTCCAATTATTTGTTTAAACACACTTGAAGGCTTTTTAATTAATTCTTCATAACCAATTACCTTATTACCGTGATCATAAATGATATTCATTTGTCTAACCTCGTTATCCAAGTTCACCACAACATTTTTAAATTGAAATCTTTTAATTTTTGACGCTTTATCTAAATTTTTCGCATCCAAATCAACAGTAACCTGATCTGAAATTCTCCTTAACATTCGCCAAATTGTTCTTTCTTCCTTTGATTTCATGAATATCTCCGGTAGCTCTTTTGCAGCTTTTAATGTTGATAATGTGGTAATTGAATAAATTGAGATACCATAACCAACAGGATTAATTGGTTGAGATAGTGAATTCCAAACCTCTATTTCAAATTTTACATATTCAGTAGAATCGTTGATAAGGAGTTCATTGATTTCAAATCCTTTAACAAATTTCACTTCAGTTATTTTCCCATAACAAACTATGCCATTTTTAGATGCTATACCATTAACTAAATATAATGCAACATACTTTGCTTCCTGCCAGCCTCTTTTTAAGTTTCTTGAAGGAATATAGTAAAAAAGATTATTGATACATCTTTCATAATTTACCTTTGATGTTACCGTCCCTACAAGTACCCATTCATCAAAAGTGGAAATCCACTCTTCTTTAGAACCCCTCGGTAAAATTCCTTCCTTCTGAATTTCCTCTGGACTTTTTTCAATTAAATGCTCTATAAATTGCTCAACCAATCGTGTAGCATTTGGTAGAAAAGGCAAACCACCAATATTCACCTTACCAATACTCTGATAAAAATGATGGTTTTCGTATAAATCCTCATCATTCCAAGGAAATAATACATATGCACCAAACGCAGTTCTTTCAAATGGACCATTTTGTTGAACAACTAAAGAATCTCTGTACCTATGCATTGTATTTATATCATCTTCCATTGGTCCAGGGTCTCCGTAAAGCCTTTGGTAGTAGCTACCTTCGACAGCAAAATCAATACGATATTTAGCATCAAAAATATAATTGTATTTAAAGTCTTTACCCTTTTTCTCGATACTTAGTGTTGTATCTGGTTTTTGAGATAAAGTAGGTAAATTACGTTCAGCTTTTTGATATGTTAATATGATTTGTTCCTTTGTTACGGGATGTTGAAATACTCGTTTTGCAGTAGATTTCGTATCCAGATTAACAAACATACCTTCCCGATTTACCTTAATTATATCTTGATCTATTTGTTCATAATTTTTATTCAGGATTTGCCCCAGCTTGATAAAAGTCCAATATTCATACATTGTAGCAACATCTTTTACAGACATTTGGTAAAGAGTTCCTTGTAATGTAAGTCCTTTTGAAAGAATTAAATAGGTTTGAAATACATCCCGATATCCTGGTGCCATTTGAATTACAAGACTCATTACCGACCTATCTAGTTTTCCTATCTTATTCCAAAATGAATTCTTCAATTTTTTATCTAAGCCTGAAAGCATTGTTTGAATTTTTCCAACTAAATCTGGATCAGGCTCTACTTCATACCTTTTATTTTTACTTGTTACCTTCTCGAATAAATCAGAAATTTTGTTCTGTAGCCTACTCATTATCCATTTAATAAATTGATTTTCAAGTGTATCGGTGGTATGGTCTTTTTTGATTTTCAACCCAGATTTAGGCAAAACCACTCTATTTCCAATCTCAATTCCTGATTTAACATCAATAAGCAAATGTGGACGCTTCCTAATATATTGTCTGCCTCTTTGATCTAATTTACCGAGCTGATCTCCCCTAGCGTGAATGTGAGTAGTAATTAATTTACGATTGGGTTGTGACTCTATGTGTTGTATTGCTTTTATTAATCCTTCAAAATGAAAGTCAAGTAACCGATAAAATTCGCTTCTTGATGGTTTTCCTTCAACATTTACTTTAGCTCCAAAATATGTTTTCTTAATAAAATGAAAAGCTAAGTTATAAATCTCATCATTTACCTCATTAAGAAGTTTTTTATAATCAGCTTTGTAATCTAGCTTCGACGGAAATATTTCAATAGTTACCTCTAAAAGTACTTCTTCCCCACTTCGAATTTCAAATGTTGATAAACCAACTTCATTTTGAAACTGTAAGCTCCCCATTAAAAAATAATTATCTCCAATATCAACTCTTCCTACTGCTCTTCTCAGTAAAGGATGTTCATGATAGAACGAAAGATCGTTCTTATCTTTTGGTGAAACAACTATTTGATAACTTCCGTTTTCAAAAAATATTGGTCTCTGATTTGTTGGTTCGACTAGTACTTGAGTTTCCACATCAAATACTTTTTTGGCGTTAATATGTTTACCCCTGACATCAAAGTTCATTACATCATGAAAATCTAGTTGTTTATATTGTAATAATCCATGATATTTTTCATGATAAGGTTTCCCTTTTATAACAAGAGTGAAATGGGCGGTATCAACGTATACAAGTTCTACATCATTAGGAGCCAAGCCAGAAGGAAGTAAAGCCATCATACAGCCTCCTTCTCATCTCAATTACTTTTCTTGCACTCTTTGGAAATTTAACATTGCGTAAATCTCCCATATCTAATAAACCATCTTCATCAAATAATCTATTTGTACAGAATTTATATAGGTTATTTAAAACTTCCTCCACCCTTGTATCACTACCAGCGACTCTTGGTAAAATTTTTTGAAGGATACATCTATCCAATGCTTGTTCAAACGAAAACAAATTTGCAGCTTGACTATATGCTATATAGAAACATATTTCATCGCGAACACGGTAACCTACCTGAGCACCTATTGGTTTCAATATTTCATTAAGTCGAACCAATTCCTTTGTTGTTTTTTCTATTAATTCTGGATTTTCCACATAAACATCCTTTAAATGCAGATACTCTCCAAGCAATGTCCGATTACCAATTTTAATCGGAGATATTTCTGGTAGTTCATTTAAAAAGTCAAGAAAGTCTAAATGTATTTCATTAAACTCTATTGTATTTGCACGATCTAAAACCTTTTTGCTAAATGGATGGGTGGTTTCATCCATATTCACCGTGCCTATTATATATAAATTTAACGGCAAACTAATATTTGTTTCCGCAATTTCATCAGATATTAAGATCGAAGTCACTAATTCTCCATCTTCCCAGCGTCTACTCTCCATAACACTTAAAATATCACTGAAATAATATTCTACACGTGCCAAATTCATTTCGTCTAATAAAACGATATACGGCAGAGTTGGATTGACCATTGCTTCTTTTATTACTTTAGTTAATGGACCTTCAACAAAATCCCCTTTGATATCACGGTATCCTAATAAATCTGATCCATCGTTCCAATCCGGGCGAACAGGGATTAGTTTAAATTGTCCATTTGATTCAGTAGCACCAATACTTTCTGAAAACCATTGAACAATTTTAGTTTTACCGGTACCAGATATACCGGACAGTATAACAAATGGCTTTGTTTTTAAGGCTAAAAATAGATTTATTATTTCTTCTTTTTCATAATAGAAACCTTTACTTTTTATATATTTGTCAATATGTGTAACCACTTCATTTGCTGAAAGCAATTTCTGACCATCCTCTTGTGCAATACTTGCACCCGAATTTATTACATACTCAATTTCATTTTCTTGATTAATTAAATCCCATTCCTCATCTACAATATCTAATTCCTGTAACCAACTTAGTATATTTCTTGTCCGATATTCTGCAACAGACTCTTTCATTAAATTATCTTTTAGGGAACTACGAACAATAAGCATCCCAATCCCTTTGAAACATTTAAGTTTATCTTGTTTTTGTAAATTCTCAGTTAAAGGAAGTAGCCTTCTTACAAGGTTGAAATAGTCCAGTTTTGTTATTTGATTTCTTAAGATGACTTTACTATCTGATTTTGTCTGGTATTCATTAATTAAAGCTTTATTGAGTTCATGCTTTTCATTTAAAAACCCTAAGAGCTTCAATCCCTGTCGTGCCCTGGATTTTAACCTAATAATTTTCTCTTCTTTAAAAATAGAATTAATTTTTCTCGGGTCTACATTATCTTTAATGATTTCATCCAAAAAGGATAAAGTAAGTTCAATATTACCTTCAGGTAATTGGTCGGTTGTAAACTCCTTAAGGGTTATTGCCACCTTCGTATCCTTTGTGGTTACTCCTACAAAAGGTAGTTGACTAAAAAAGGCCATTAGAAATGAAGATCTACCTTTAGTTTTGATAAAGTCAGATTGTGTAGCAGTTCTAACTTTAATAAATTCCTTCCATCCCTGCATAATAAATTCAAAAGTGATGTACTCCCATGGTGATTCCTTTTCACCATTTTGATGTTTTTCTCTAGATGATTCAGTTTCAACATAAATTCCTTCTTCATCTACTCTAGTAATCCAATTAGATTTTTGAGTACTAATTGTTTTAATTTCTGTTACCTTTTTTGAAAGGTTTATTAAAACAGGTTCCATATAAAACTCTCTAATTTCTGCTTCAACTGTATAGGGATCCTCTGTTGGTTCATTTTCCTTTTTAGCGATTTTCAATAATTTTTCCATGTTTTCATACTTAATTGGATTACCTAAACCTTTGTGCAAATTGCTCACATCTAAGTCTAAAAGGGTATTACGAATTTGCATTTCTGCTATTTTTCCTTTTAAGATACAACGTCCTTCTTTTTCTGGTCTTTCATCTTTTTCATATCCAATGAACTCATAGACTTCTTTAATTTTGTTATTATATATTGCACAATAGAATTTATAATCGCCCGATTGAAGTTTTTCTCTACTAATTTTCCAACTAACACTTGTTGCATTATATAAATCTTCAGTTGACATTCCCTCTCTATACGATTTGCCAATTTTGATTAATATTGTATCCTCAACAGCCACTTGTCCTTACTCCTTTTTTATTTATGCTTTAAGTATCTTTTTAATTTATTGCGAACTTAACCGATACTGCTTTTCTTACTTTAACGTCAATTTCATTATATTATCTTTGCTTCAGCAATCATGTCCATATCGACAAAGCTCTACCTCTTGTTAAATACTTTCCATTACTGTGTCGAAAAATCCTTCTTTTTGCCTAAAAGTGATATGAAGGTAGTCATATGAAAAATAAAAAACTAGTTCAGAAGCTGTGAACTAGTTTTTGGGATTTACAATATGGATTCATCTATTCATTTTTAAAATCAAAACAAAGTCGGTATAATTCAATAATTTCTTCTTCAGTTGGAATTCTTGGATTGTTCGAAGGGCTCCCACTTGCAATAGCATCTTTCGCCATTTTTCCAACAACTTTATCCAATTCTTGTTTTTCAATCCCCCATTCCTTCATGTTGGGGATGTTCAAATTCAAACAAAGTTTCTTTATTTCTTGTACAACAATATTTGCCATTTCTTCGTTAGAATAACGGCTTAACTCTGGCTTAATAAACCGTCCAATATCAGCTAACCTATTAATGCAAGCTGGTTTACTATATTCCAAAATGGCTGGTAGCAACATGGCATTTGAAACTCCATGCGGGACATGAAATATGGCTCCGATTGGTCTAGACATTCCATGAACTAAACAAACAGATGCATTTGAAAATGCGATACCAGCCTTTAAGGCGCCTAATGACATTTTTTCTCTTGCGCCTATATTATTCCCATTCTTATATGCTTCTTCAATATTGTCGTAAATCAATTTTATTGCAGATAAGGCAAGGGTGGCTATAAATGGATGTGAACGTCTTGAAATGTATGCTTCTATGGCGTGAGTTAGGGCATCTACCCCAGTTGCTGAAGTGATATGTGTAGGAGAAGATAGTGTGAGTTTAGGGTCAACAATCGCGACTTCTGGTAAAAACGCCGGTTGTTTAATCATCATTTTTACATCATTACTTGTATTTATTATGACTGTAACATCTGTTGCTTCTGATCCAGTACCTGCAGTGGTTGGAATGGCAATTAGAGGAATAGCCTTATTATCAGCCATTTTTTTATTCCCCATAAAATCACTGATATCTCCACCATTCGTAGCCAATACAGCAACAGCTTTTCCAGTGTCAATACAGCTACCCCCACCTAATGCAATAATGACATCACAGTATTTTGTATACATATTTCGAGGGCTTCATATACAAATAGATCAGTGGGTTCGGAATCAATTCCTAAATAGGTTGAACAAAGAATCCCTTCTTCATTTAACATCTTTTTGCAGTCATCAACATAACCCAGTTTCTCCATAACCTTGTCACTGATGATAAGAGCGCTGGTTCCTAGTTTTCTAGTTTCAGCCCCTAATTGTTTAAAGGAACCATTGCCATAAAAAATAGCTTTAGGCATATAGACACTTGATATTGAATTCATACCTTCCCCCTAGTTTTGGTTGCTAAGAATAATTGGACGAGTTGCAACGTCCTTTTTTCTTTCGATTTGATTTAACCAATATTTCACCTATTAATCATTTTATTCAACAATTATGATTAAAGACTACTAGGTTGGGTTCTGTCATCACCTTGATTGCGTGTTTTACACCTTAATCTACCATCAACCTGTCTGGGAAGGCTTGTATTGAATTAAAATTTAAACCAATTGATTACGGTCATAAGAATGTACTACTTCTGCTATTTTTTCACAAGCGATTGTCACAAGTTTTATCACTTGTTGCCCACATATTAACAAATGGACTCATATCAAGGAAAAATTAATTAGCAACATTAAGGACTTTGAGAGAAAAAAGTCTAAAACCTCTAGAGTGTAACCGAGGAATTAGACTAGCAATTTTCGAAAGGAGCGCCAGTTTTTTGTTAAAAACCCTAACCACAAAAATTACACAAATTTCACAATTATCACAAACGAAAAATATTAAAGTTAATTATAATTACATGGATTATTCATTCTTATTTCTATTATTAGGAGATGGTTGAGATGTTCGCTGGACATTTTGGAGTTGCTGCTGCAGTAAAAAGTAAAACCCCAGAACTGCCACTTTGGTCGCTATTAGTCAGCACTCAGTTACTTGATATTGCCTTTATTCCATTTAATTTAGGCGGGATAGAGTCAATGGAACCAATCGGCGAGGGTGGCTATGCAAAGATGATGATTTTTGCATTTTATACGCATTCTTTCATAGGAGCCATGTTGCTATCCATTCTAGCAGAGTTTCTTGCGGGTCGTTATTGGGGTAAAAGATCAGGGGTGATAATTGGAGTTGTAGCTTTTAGCCACTGGGTTTTGGATTTAATCGTTCATCGTCCCGATCTACCCATTCTCCCGGGAAACGCAGGCGACCTCCCTCTTCTTGGTTTAGGTTTATGGAATTCTTTTTTTGTAAGCTTCCTATTCGAACTTCTCTTGATTACAGCTGGGGCTATTCTTTATTTCAGACACTTACTCCAAGCTTCCGATCCTGCACACAAGGGAAAAGCCATTTTAGCTGGTTGTATAATGACCGTTTTTCTCCTTCTTTCATTAGGCATTGATGTTTTCTCATAATCCACAGGGACGGTTCTAGTGGTTCATAGGGAACAGAAGAACCGTCCCTCTGATCCCTAAAGATAAGAGTGCGGTATTGCGGTATAAAGTTGAAATTACGTAAATCAATATTAGAAGTAATTGAAGCATGAGGGATTTCAGTAAAAGATGAATTGGCATAATAAAGTCTCCTCTCACAGTAATGAGGAATAATACTCCGTGAATAATTAATAACCACCAAACGTTGAAGGTGCACCAAATTGGCACACCTTCAAAGGTTAGTATTCTCACTATTTATTATTCCATACCGATTGCCGTTTTCACTTGACCCGCTAAAGTGATAACTTGGGTACCGTAAATAATCTGTAGGGAGTTTCCATTCCGCACAACCCCTTGTGCCCCAAGTTCATTCACCCACTTTTCGTCGGTATCTACTAGCTTAGCATCTTTTACTTCAACTCGTAGTCGCGTTGCACAATTTGTGATATTGTCAATATTTTCGATACCACCAAGTGCGTTAACGATTCCTGAGATTTGATCATCTTTCTCTAGATCTTTTAATTCTTTATAGTCCTTTTTCGTAAACAGTTTAATCATGCTTTCTTTATCTTCACGACCAGGTGTTTTTATATTAAATTTCAAAATTGCCCAACGGAAGCTAAAATAGTACGCAGCAAAATAAGCTGGTATTAGGAATAGCAAGGATAATGCGTTCACCTTTTCAGTTTGTAACAGGTTAGGGAACATATCGCGAACTGCCGTACCTATAATTGAAACGTTTAGGGCTTCTGTAATCACATAAGATAGTCCAGATAAAGGAACATGAATCAAGAAATAAAGCAATGGTTGCACAAATAAGAAAGTATACTCAATCGGTTCAGTAACACCAATTAATACGGCTGTCGCTACAGCAGGGATTAATAAACTTGCTACCTTCTTACGATTTTCCTTCTTTGCAGTCATATACATAGCCAAAGCTGCACCTGGAAGTCCACCGAAATGGAATAGAATTCTACCTGTCGTAAAGTTACGGACAATATATTCAGATTCATTTGGCGATCCCATTTGTGCAAGCATAATGTTACGTACTCCTTCATATACCGTTCCATCTATCATCATTGTTCCCCCAACCTTTGTATATTCGATTGGAAACGCAATGAGATGGTGGATTCCGAGTGGAAGGAGTGCCCTATCTGCTGCACCAAAAACAAATGTACCAATTAATCCGCTTGTAGTAATAAAATTACTTAAGCTGGAAAGCCCCATTCCGACTATTGGCCATACATAATACATGATAATCCCAACTGGCAAGACTACAATAAATGCCATAATCTGAACGTATCTTGGGCCTGCGAAGAATGATAATGCATTTGGCAATTGTTTTTCACAATATCTATTATGGATAAGACTCGCAACAATACCTGCAATTATTCCTGAAAATATTCCCATATTATAGCTGAAGATACCTAAAACATGACCAAATAATGAATTGTAGTTTTTAGCATCCTGCTCTGAATAACCTGATTGTATTAAAGCATCAATTGTAGTTGTTTCTGGTGTTAGATTATTGATTGTTAACATCGTATTAATAATTGTATTAATTCCGAGGAAAAGGACAACGCCTGCCATTGCAGCCCATCCTTTTTCCTTTTTCGCTAATCCGTAGGCTATTCCTACCGCAAAGAATACAGGTAAGAATCTCATTACCATGAACCCTAAGCTATTAATGATTGTAAAGAAATCATGTAGGAAATTCCCTTCTTTTATTAACCAACCTAGATGAAGCGCATTTACGTTTTCTATATTTGCAAAAGCAGCACCGACCCCGATAAATATCCCCGCAACAACTAGAAGTATAATCGGAATCATCATTGAACCAGCGAATACTTGTATTCTTTCCTTCATCTTAATCTCTCCCCGTTTTATAAAATAGAGTGGAAATGTCATGATGAGTTAACTTGTTGCTAATAGTCGGATTGCCTCGCAATAAATAATGATTGCTTTATACAATGTTTCAATCTTGATTTTTTCATTAGGTTTATGCGTGTTTGGATTATCCCCTTCGAAGGTTGGACCGAAGGCAACACAATTGGTTAGTGCTCTTGAGTACGAGATCCCCCCTTTAGTCATTACTTCAGCTTTCTTTCCCGTAACATTCCGGTAAGCTTCACTTAGATTTCTTATTAAGGTCGAGTTAGGGTCCACATACAAAGGAGCTATTTTTTTATGAATGATTACAGATAAACCGTGAATACTCCCAATTTCCTTAAACTGTTCACTCAAATCTATTTTTGAATTCAGTTTCGGATATCTGTAGTCAAATCCGAGCTCATATTCATTGCCATCAAACGTAATAAAAGTGATTCCAAAGGTTGAATGACCCATTTCTTCCGTTTCATAAAAGAGACCTAGTTTTTTGCCATAAACATCATCCAATAACTTGTATTCTATAAATCTTTGAAAATCGCTACTGTTTGTAATCTCATTACCCAAGGAAAGTAAATCTTCTGCAAACGCAAAGAAAACATTCTCTCCTTTATAGGGATTCCTTGACAACTGTTTTTCACCAATGTAGTAAGCGGTTACATTTTTGTCATTTATCTCTATTTTTGATGCTCCTGTTAGAGAAGATGCTAATTTTTCGGGATTACTACTTCTAAAAACGACTCGTATTCTCTCACAAATGAAACCCCATTGTTTTTCCGAATCAATGAATACTAACTCATGAGTCCCTGTTTCGGTCGAAGATTTGTCACTATCTAAAAAAAACGATCCCTGTACAACTCCTTTTTCCCCATTCACGATTGGGAAGTCTCCATCAGGTGAAAAAGCCATTGTAGGTTGTGGGTTGTGTTTAAAATAGTGATTCATACACTCCCAGCTCGTTTCTTCAGCACCTCCTAAGATAAGGCGAATCTTTCGGTTAAAAGAGATACCTAAGTCTCTTAAAATTTTCATCGCATAGTAAGCAGCAAGTGCTGGTGCTTTATCATCATTAACTCCTCTTCCGTACAATTCTCCATTAAATTCGGTTAGAATGAATGGGTCAAAGATCCAGTCTTCCCGATTTCCTTCAGGCACAACGTCTAAATGTGCCAATACTCCAACAATCTCTTCACCACTACCTTGTTCAATATGCATTGCGTAGCCATCAAAATCTGAGACCCGGAAAGAATCTCTTCTTGCAATTTCCTGCATTTTATCAAATACATCACGTATGCCTTTTCCGAATGGTGAATTTGTACTTGCTGTCTTTTCATCTAAAACGGATCGAATTGCAACTAAATCAGCCAAATCCTTAAACAATTCTTCTTCATACTGCTGTAGTTTTTCATAATAAGAGTAGACAATACTGTTTGCAGACATCACCTCCATATTCATACAAAACAACCCTTCATATCTGTTTCAAACTGTTTTGCACCAGCAAGTGTAGAAGGATGCAGGAAACTTTCCTTAATTAGTTTAAAAGGAGCCGCAATATAATCTGCATCTTGTGCTACGCGCTGAAGCTGATATTTCGTACGAATACTTGCAGCAACGATTTTTACCTCATAGTCTTTCTTTTTTATAATGGTTGAAACATCTCTAACAAATTCCAACCCGTCTACTCCTAATTCTTCATTCCTCGCTACAAAGAGGAATAGGTAGGATACGCCCGCAGTTACTGATAAAAGTGCTTGGTTGACATCAAATACAAGTGTCATTGCGGTCTTGATCCCTTTATTCTTTAATACATTCGCCACCTTTAAACTCTGTGGAGAATAATTTAGTTTGATAATAATATCATCAGAGATTTGTGTGATTTTTTCAGCTTGCTCCAGCATTTCTTCCACGCTATCTCCAAGTACTTCCCCTGTCAATAAACAGCCTCTTTTACTGTTTCTTGTTAAAAACTCATAAAAATTGACATTATCTTTTACATAAAGGGATGGATTTGCGGTGATCCCGCAAATACCCATCTCTAATGACTCGTCAATTTCTACTTGATTCGCTGAATCAATAAGGTACTTCATCGATTTCCCCTCAATTCCATAGAATTGTAAAAGTAGAACCTACAAGCTGCTAACCAGTATTTCTTGAAGCTGTTTCGAATTTGTTAAGGGCAAATTAAAGACAAGTTTCTCTTTCATTTTGGCAAGTTTTTCTTCTTCGATTTCAATCTTTGACAACACATCCGTCAGTTCAATTGCTGAGAGGAAGTTTTTCATGGTTTCATATGCTTTCTCTCCCAATGAAAGGTCACCTGTAGGTACAAAATCCTTTAAAATTGTAAGTAAAGTTTCTACCTTTTCTTGTTTAGCATGACTTACATGCTTCATAAAAGATGGATAAACATACGCCAATGTTTCACCATGAGCTAAGTCAGGATAATACCCATTTATTATTTCCCCTATTGGATGCGGAGCTTCTGCACCTGCATTGGAAAGGCAAATTCCTGATAATGTATCTGCATATGCAAGTTTTTCTCGATACTCAAGGTTACCGAGATCATGTATGACATTCGGTAACACTTGCGTAATCAAGGATATTGACTGCAATGAGAGCGTTTCTGTATATAAAGAGGCACGCGGATTTAAATAACTTTCTAGTGCGTGACTTAAGGCATCAAACCCTGTTACTGCCGTGATATGTTTAGGTACAGATACCATTAACTCGGGATCTACGAAACTCTCTTTTGGAAATAAACAAGAATGAAAAATGGTTAATTTATCATCGTTTTCGATATCGGATATAACAGCTGCTTGTGTTACATGGGAACCTGTTCCTGATGTAGTGGTAACCGCTAAGAGAGGTAGTGCCTTAATTGTTTCATCCTTATCTTGAAACGGATCAGAACATTCGCTGAAACAATAATCCCAGCTAAACTCTTGATTATATCCCCTTAGGGCAACCGCTTTTGCTGTGTCCATGGAAGAACCGCCACCATACGCAAGAATGAAATCTACCTTTTCTTCAATTGCAAGCTGTTTAGCATCATCTACGATACTAGTAGTCGGATTCGGTTTGACTTGATCAAAGACGATATATTGGACACCATTTTCAACTAAACTCTCAGTAATCTCAGTAAAGTACTTCTCCCGATCTGAGTTACGAATCGGCGTTCGAATGATAAGGCCCTTTGTTCCATAGCATTTTGCACGCTTTCCTATGACCTTTCGTGAACCACGACCGAAATGAATTCGTACAGGTGAATAAAATGAAAACTTCATACCGTCTCCCCCAATCATTATTCGCCGAAATACTCAATACTTGCCTTATCAATCGCCTCTCTACAAGCTTTTACTCCAGCAGTTATCCCCTCTGGATATTTAAAAATTCCAGATGATAGAATAATAACGTCAGGTTCCGCACCAACCATTTCTGCTAAATTATCGGCTCTTAAACCGCCATCAACTGCAAGCTCACATTTCGGATTTTTTTCATTGATTAGTTTTCTCGCTCTTTTTACTAAATCAAGTGAGGATCTTCTCCACCCCCAATTATCCTTGCCATCTGTTTCGTCTACACCATGAACGACGATATGTAGACGATCAATATCATAAATTGCCTCTTCAACAAATGACAGTGGCGTGTAACATCCTATCGTTAATCCAACTTTCATTCCGAATTCTCTGCAATAGTTGATTATATACGCTAAAGGAGCACCAAGGAATTGCTCTGCAGGGATGATGAGCATATTTGCCCCAGCTGCAGCAATTTTTTCAATAAACAAGCGATCACATTCACGCGTATAGATGTGACATTCGATAGGTTTATCCGTTACTGGACGAATACCTTCAATAATTTGGTGCCCTCCCATTAGCTGCATGTTTCTCAAATCGTACATATCAGCTGCATCTGAATGAATATAATCAGCTCCGGCATCTGATGCTTCTTTTACAATTGCTGCAATATGCCCGTAGTTTACGTGAGCGAGTCCTGCTGCGATTTTAATATATTTTTTCATTTAAGATTCCTCCTAAGTATAACTAGTTGTGTCTTTTCTCAATCTATTACTTTTTTACAATAGCTCGAAACCTGCTGTGAAGTGTCTTAATGATGTTATCGGAGCCTCATATACAAGTTTCATTCCTTTATATTGGTCACGATTTTTATAAATTTCACCAAGTGCATTTGCAATTACATCCATATGACTGTTTGTATATACTCTTCGTGATAATGCAATCCTCATAGTTTCAATATCTGGCCAGATTGGCTCACCAGTTACTGGATCCTTGGAACCAAACGCACACGCTCCAATCTCAACTGCTCTAACCCCAGCTTCTTCGTATAGTGCAACTACTAATCTTTGTGAAGGAAATTCTGATTGAGGTATATGTGGGAAAAATCTTCTTCCATCTACATATACTCCATGACCACCTGTAGGTTCGACAATTGGAACACCGTTTTCTAGTAATCTATCACCTAAATATTTTGCCTGGTTTATTCGATATTCTAAGTACTGTTCGTCACAGCCTTCTTGAAGCCCCACAGCAAGAGCTTCCAAATCTCGGCCGGCTAATCCACCATATGTTATAAATCCTTCATGTACGATGGCAAGTTGTTGAGCCTGTTCAAAAACTTCTTTATTTCGTGTTACAAAAAGTCCGCCAATGTTAACCATTCCGTCCTTTTTAGAACTCATCGTCGCAGTCTCACAATAGGAGAACATTTCCCTTGTAATCTCTTTAATAGACTTATTACGATATCCTTCTTCCCTTTGTTGAATGAAGTAAGCATTTTCAGCTAAACGAGCACTATCGAGGACAACAGGGATATTATATTCTTTTGCCAATTGACTTACTTCCCTGATATTTTGCATGGAAACGGGTTGCCCACCGTTGTTATTACAAGTAACCGTTATAATAACGACAGAAATCTGATCAGAGCCTTTTTCTTCGATTAATCGTTTCATTTTTTGAACATCTATATTTCCTTTAAACGGATGAGCAGGGCTTGCCGTATCCTTCCCATCATCAATAACATAATCAACTGCCAAGGCACCTAACACTTCAGCATTTCCTCTAAATGTATCAAAGTGCATATTTCCAATCGCATATCTTCCTTCTCTAGCATACAGTTTAGCCATTATATAATCCGCTGCTCTTCCCTGGTGTGTCGGTTGAACATACGGCATACCAAATATATCTTCTACAGATTCTTGTAATTTATAAAAGCTTTTTGATCCCGCATATGATTCATCACCAAGCATAAGTGCGGACCATTGTTCACTACTCATTGCTGAGGTACCACTGTCTGTTAAACAATCAATATATACATTTTCTGCTTTAATCTTAAAAACATTAAAACCAGCTTCTTTTAACCATTGCTGTCTTTCTTGTTTTGTCGTTTTTTTCACTCTTTCTACCATTTTAATTCTAAAAGGTTCTGCAGTCATAAACTTCATCTGGGATTCATCCTTTCTACGAATGGTAATATTTTTTCATCCTGTAAATATTTTAACACGTTGAGAAAACGTTTACAAGAGTCAAAAAAATTAAAATTTAGTAAAAAAAATCTCTTTTCTGTAAATGAACAGAAAAGAGATTCTAAAAATTATATTTAAAGCTTATTTATATATCGATAAATCGAAGTTTCAGATGTTTGCAAAACCTTTGCTAATTCTGCTACTGATCCTTTAAGTAAAAAAGTCCCCTTCTCATCTAGTGTACGAATTAAATCCATTTTTTCATCATGGGATAAGCGATCAGGTGGTACATTATATTTTTTCAATGCGTCTTGAATCGTATTATTCATTAAGTCTTCGAATGATAAATTAAAGCTTTCATAAAAGTTTTCACCTTTAAAGGTAAACTGCTCGGAACCACTAATTAATCGATTTAATGTAGATCGAAGTTCAATTAATTCATCCACCTTATAATTAATGGTCAAAATTCCAATTAACTCATCCTCAGAATTTTTAATAAAATATGAGGCAGACCTTAATTTATTTCGATCAGAAGAAAAGGCCCGATAATTCACAATAAATTCTTCTTGCTTAAATAATTCTTGTGAAATAAACCTTTTTTCCATTTCAGGAATTGGGCTTCCTTCCGTTATTTGTGAATTGAATGGATTATAAACAAATTCAATCATTTCTTTTTTGGTATCATACAGGATCAATTCTGCATCCGTACCAAGAAATTGACCGAAAAACTTAATTAAAGGTATGTAGCTGCGTAAATCCTCCATAGTTATCTCCTTTCTTTGTTCTCTATGTATTATCCCGTTTCCTAAAAAAAGCTTGTTGTAATTTTATATTACCTATAAATGGCATTAACTAGCAATATAAAGATTAAAGTAGATTTCGAGGAACTGAAAAATTTCCATATTCCCATCAAAAAGTCTTGCTTATACAATCACTTCACAGGAAGCTTGTCATAATCCTACTGAACCTAAAATAAAATGTACCAAACGAATAGAATTGTGGATGAATAAAAGTTCATGTTAGGAGGAGTACAATGTCAGATAATAGTTTTTCAGCACCTTGGCATCAGGAAGGAACTAGTATATCAAGGGCTGATGGAGATTCACTGGATCGCTTACTTGATTTTAACGAAAAGCATAATAGAAAAAAATCCATGCATAGATTCTTCTTGTATACGTTAATTGGATATGCCTTCTACACAATTATTAAGTATTTCATATACACCCCATTTGCGTTTGGAAATACTGCATTTTTCGATATGATGTTTTCTAATAAAAATATAGCTAGGGACGTATTTTTCGGGGCAGTGTTATACTTCACTTCAAAATTCACCTTTGATCTAAAAGAAAAAGCGAAAGATGAATATCATTCCCTACGAAATGAAATTGTTGATTTATCTAATAAAGAATGGGTGAAAAAATATGATGATAAAACAAATCAACAAATCTATGAATATGTGAAAAAACATGATATAAAAATAAATCATAAAACAAAATAGAGTACAAGAAAGGCTGCCTTCCCCACGCTTTAGCACATTGGGTAGGCAGCCTTTTGTGGATAATACCCACGCCTCCATATATCCTCTTCCATTTTGGAAGTATTTTCCTCACGGGAGAATTGTCCCGGTTGTATCGTTATTTATTGGAAATATGAGTTTCGACCTAAATGTTTCTAAGGACAAGTTCTCTTATCAGAATTTTCCAAATGATATAAAATTTTATCGTATACTATTAATCTAGTAAGAGGAGGCATTTCATGAAAAAACTAGTGATATCGTTTGGACTTACCACAACTCTCGCATTTGGGGCAATTGCAACACCTGCAGTATTCGCGAAACCAATCGAAGTGACACAATCTCAGAAGGAGAAGTTCTTTGATCACAAGGTGATTAATCAACTTAATGTAGACAATATTTATAACAACATTGCTCACCTTTCTGAAACACCACGTGTCGCAGGGACGGAAGCAGAACACAACGCTGTTCAATACATAAAAGAACAATTCGAATCCTACGGATATGAAACTGAAATTCAACCGTTTACCTTCTATGGCTATACACCTCCAAGCTCAATCGAACTTTCGGTAAATGGCTATGATGGTTCCCTCCACCCAAGTTCCTTCACATACACAGTCAACGGGGATGTATCAGGAGAACTTGTCTATGCAGGATTAGGGACAGTTGCAGAACTTCAAAACACTGACCTTACTGGAAAAATTGCTCTTATTAAGCGTGGCGAAATCTCGTTTGCAGAGAAAGTGTTAAATGCTGCAGAAAAAGGAGCTTTAGGAGTCATTATTTTCAACAATACTTCAGGGGCTTTAAATGGGACTCTTGGAGAAGCGAATGATAAGTATGTGCCTGCTGTTGCTTTAACGAAAGCAGAAGGTGATGCACTTTATGATGCACTAGTAAGTGGAGAGGTTCTTCCTACCTCCCTTCAGGTTGAAGGTGCAAGAACTGGTGAAAGTATTTCCCATAATGTCATTGCAACAAAGAAGCCAACTAATAAGAAGAAAGATACAAATGATGTAATTGTCGTTGGTGCGCACCATGATTCCGTGGCAGGTGCACCTGGAGCAAATGACGATGCATCGGGCACAGCTATGACACTTGAGTTAGCCCGTGTATTTAAAGACATTCCTACAGATACAGAAATTCGTTTCATCACGTTTGGTGCTGAGGAGCTTGGGCTAATTGGTTCTGCACATTATGTGGCAAACTTACCAGAAGACGACCTCAACCGTATTATTGCAAACTTTAATTTAGATATGGTAGGAAGTCGGGATGCAGGTAATTTAACAATGGCTACACTTGATGGTCAACCAAATCTAGTAACTGAACTTGCCCAAGCATCAAGTACAAGACTGAATGGGGAGCCTACTCCGTTTTATGCTGGTGGTAGAAGTGACCATGTTCCATTTGCAGAAGCTGGAATCCCAGCTGCCTTATTCATTCATAGTCCATCAGAGCCTTGGTATCATACCCCAGAAGACTCATTAGACAAAATTAGCAAAGAAAAACTCCAAGATGTTGCTGAAATCGTAGGTTCTGCCATCTATGATCAAGCTCGTTTTGACAATATGGGACCAAAACCTAAAAAAGGACATAAAGTTAAAGCAGACCCTGAGTTATATCATGAGCAACCATTAAAATAAGATTACTCAATAAACAACGAGCAGGGTCATTTGGCCCTGCTTGTTAGGTAACGATTAACCTCCCCCCCTCATACCTCTAAAAAGGAGGGAAAAATGTTAAACAAAGTGTCAGAGCCGTTATCTCGTGTGATTCAGCGGTATTTGCCTGATGCGTTTGCTATTTCTGTGTTGATGACGTTGTTTGTGTTGGTCTTGTCCCTTTTTTTTACGACCCCTGCTAATTAGTGAATGATATTTCATCATCTCTGTTTACGCCATTATCTATTAAATTGAAGCCTCTTCCCCTACAATTGCATGAAGGAAGTCCCAAATTCAATTAATTCGTCCACCTTATATTTTATGGTCGTATTAAGGTCTCTTATCTCAAAAAGGTGCCTGCCCGACACTGGATTCAAGTAACTCCGTACAGGGGACAGTTCTTGTGGTTTCTAGGAGCAAAAGAACCGTCCCTTTGGTTATTTTTCTGCATCTTTAGCTTGCTGTAAGTACTTTTTATCTTTCATAAATATAGTCCAGAAGTAGATGAATCCTGGAAAGAGAATGGCGAATCCAATAATATATGTTGTAAAAACAGCTCGGAAAGAATTTGGATCGGTAAAAGCTGATTCGATCGTAATATCTGGATAGATGATATATGGCAAGTGTGCTTTACCGTAAACGTAACTAGCAACCAAATATTGAATGGTTATGGCTATTACAGATATTCTTGGCATTCCTCTTACTCCTTTTTCGAAAAAAGATGGAAGAAATAACCCTAATCCTCCAATTAAAAATAATCCTACTGATAAAAGTAGTAAAGGTAGGTCCTCGATCATCCGAGTATATACCCAGGGTGCCTCATCTTTTAACGTGAACATAATGAAGAAAGCCATTACTAGCGATAAAGGTCCTAATATTTGTCCACCTCTTAAGTACACCTTATATGCTTTCATTTCCTTTGATACCTTCGAATAGTCAGCTAATAATAATGAAGATAAGAACAATGTACTGGTAATCGCAAACCCTATAAAAGCATACTCATTAGGGCTTGTAAAAAGGGTTTTTAGGTTTAAAATAGCCGTTCCATTCTCATATTCAATGTAATGCCCATGAGTGATAGGTAGGACGCTAATTAATATTCCGGGTATTATAATACCAGTAATCCCCGATATATAAGTTAATGGTTTCCGGTACTCCGTAGCAATATTCGAAAAAACCAAAAAAGCACTTCTTAATGCTAATAAGAGTAAAATCAGACTTCCTGGTAGTAAAAGAATTGTCCCTAATGTATAAGTTGCGTTTGGGAAAAGGCTATATATAGCTACTACTAATGCAACGATAAATGTGTTTGTTACTTCCCAAGTTGGGGATAGATAACGGTTTGCAATGTTAGTAGCACTTACATTGTCTCGATTTAAATAAATCATCGACCAAAAACCTGCTCCAAAATCCATTGTTGCCATGACAGCATAGATAAACACAAATCCCCACAGAACAGTAATCGCAATAAGAGCATCAGCCATGTTGACTTCCTCCTAAGAATTTGAACCGAATAAAGGAATACCTTTTTTTTCAGCTCTATTGAAATCATCAAACACTGTATTCTTTTTAAAATAATACAAAAGTACGGAAACAACCGATATCCCTAAAATAAGGTAAACACTAAAGAATAATAAGGATAGAATTCCTAAGTTTGGAGCCGTAGTTGCAGCATCGGCCGTTTTTAATACGTGATAAATAACCCACGGTTGACGGCCAGTACAAGCGAAAATCCATCCGCTCTCTATTGCAACAATTGCTAGTGGACCGGAAAGAACCATGAACCAAAGATAGATTTTTGGAAATTGTTTTTTCTTTAATGTTTTTTTCCAAATCAGTCCGAATAAAGAAATAAGAATAAGTAGAGAACCAATTCCAACCATTACATTAAAAAGAGTGTGTATAAATAATGGCGGCCATAGCTCTTCAGGAAAATCATTTAATCCGACAACGACTGTATCAAAGCTATTCCCAGCTAGAAAGCTTAAAGCCCAAGGTATTTCTATGGCCCATTTCACTTCTTCTGTTTCCCTATCTGTAAAACCCCCAATTGCTAAAGGAGCACGTGATTGAGTTTCAAACAGACCTTCAGCAGCAGCAAGTTTTTCAGGTTGATATCTATGTAAATATTGAGCTGATTCATGCCCATTTATAGCCGTTAGAAAAGAAAAAATACCGCCAATGACAAGACTGATCATTAATGCTTTTTGATGGAATAAATAAAGTCTTGATCCATATTTATTTCTTAACATTTTGTATGCAGAGACAGAACCAACTACAAATGCACCGACGACATAGGCTGATAATGCAACATGTAAGGCAGTGACAAAAAAGCTTGGATTAAAAAAGGCAGCCCATGGATCAATATCTACAAATTGTCCGTTTTCATAGCGAAAGCCTGCTGGGGTTCCTTGAAAAGCATGAACATTTGTAATTAATACTGCAGATGCAAGTGCACCTAAAGCCACTAAGGTTAAACTGACAATCCTCATCCATGGGGCTATTCTTTCTGCAGCATACACATATATTGACATAAAAAGAGCTTCAACAAAGAAAGCGTAAATTTCAATTTGAAAAGGAAGTGGCATAACACGTCCAACAACCTCCATGAAACCCGGCCATAGTAAGGACAGCTGTACACCTGCTATGGTGCCTGTCGGAATACCAACTCCAAGTAGAACCGCAAAAGCTTTAGTCCAACGCTTTGCCATCACAACATATTCATAGTTCTTCGTTTTCTGGTATATTAGCTCTGCAATAAGAATCATGAATGGTAACCCAACTCCAATTGTTGCAAATATGATATGAAATGCCATTGTCGTACCGAATAAGGAACGTGCTATAAATAAGTCATCCATATGTCTTTACATCCCTTCCTAATTTTCCCACCTAATGTATTTTCTTCTTGAATGAGAAAAAGTATGTAAGGAATAATCGTAAATTCCATCATTAATAAGCAATTCGAGACATTTAACGGACAACGTGTTTTCTCGATTTTAATCAGACATATAAAAATCCTTACCATCATACTTTTGTAGTAAAAGGAGGGGAAAACATGTTAAACAGGGTGTCAGAACGCTTTTCACGTGTGATTCAGCGGTATTTGCCTGATGCATTTGTTATTGCTGTGTTGATGACGTTGTTTGTATTTGTCTTGGCCTTTTTTACGGCGCCTGCCGATCCGTTGAATTTGTTTCAGTCGTATGGGGATGGATTTTGGACTTATTTAGCTTTTACGATGCAGATGGTGCTCTTGCTTATGACAGGGATGGTTCTTGCTTCGGTTCCGTTTGTCCGAAAAGGCTTAGAGGCAATTTCAGCTAAAGCCAATACGGCAACAAAGGCCTATTTATTTACATTTTTGATTTCTGCTGCCGCGTATTACATTAACTGGGGACTTGCGGTGGTTGTTGGTGCTATCGTCGCTCGTGAGGTCGGAAAAAGGAATAAAAATGCCCACTTCCCCCTGTTGGTCGCATGTGCATACGCACCTACCGTACTTTATACTGCAGGACTTTCCAGTTCCATCCTTCTAACAATCGCTACAGAAAATCACTTTCTAGCTGATGTAATGGGTGTTATCCCAACCTCTGAAACGATCTTCCACCCAGGTACGATTATCATTTTCTTTGCACTACTTATTACCATTCCTATTTTTATCCTACTCATGGCTCCGAAAAAGAATATCATCCCGTATACGGCAAAACCAGAACAGCCACAGCTAGAGATGGTATCCAATGATGAAAAGAATTCGCCTGCCATACGGTTAGAAAACACACCTGTTTTGGGAATATTAATTGGTTTAGTTGGAATCATTTATGTATTGCTTCAGTTCTCAAAAAGTGTGGATTTAAACTTGAACCTTATTAATATTCTATTCTTATCACTAGGATTGATTTTCCATCGTTCACTTGGGCAATACGGGAAGGCTTTTAAAGAAGCAGCTGGATCTATCTCCCCTATTATTCTACAATTTCCATTCTATGCGGGAATTATTGCACTACTAGGTAGCTCTGGGCTTGCAGATGCGATTATTACCGGTATGACTTCGATTTCGAGCGCCGATTCATTCGGTGTGTTCACTTACTGGACCGCCGGACTCGTCAACATCCTTGCACCATCTGGCGGTGGCCAATGGGCACTTCAGGGACCACTTCAAGTTCCTGCCGGGATTGAGCTTGGTGCTGACCCAGCGGTTGTTGCCATGGCTGTCGGCTGGGGAGATGCATGGACGAATCTCATTCAACCGTTCTGGGCGTTACCGATTTTAAGTATTGTAGGACTCCATATCCGTCATATCATGGGATATTGTATTCTACTAAGTGTGTGGATTGGGATTGTGACATCGATTTTGATTTATTTTGTGTATTAATCTGTAACGAGAGGCTACGGCTGATCATCGTAGCTTCTCTTTGGGTATTTTTCCGAAAAAAGTCCAAAGTGTTCCACATAGAGTAACAACTAGCTTTCCATATTTTATTCAGTTGTTATACTTTTTTGTAAGCGCTACCAAACTTTTAAGAGGAAGGGGTTTTTACATGCAGCAATTTAAAGAAGTGACAAATCATTTGATCAATGCAGAAACAAGTAAAAGCTATATTAATGGCGAGTGGGTAAATGGAAATAGTGACGTGACCTATGATATCCTTAATCCTTTCGATCGTTCCGTTATTACAAGTGTCAAGTTGGCGACGAAAGACCAGGTAGAAGAGGCATTTGAAATAGCCAGCAACGCTCAAAAAGAATGGGCTAAATCTACTGTTAACCAACGAAGAGAGGTGCTTCAAAAGGTTGCAGATTTTCTTAAAAATAATCGTGAAGAAATCGTAGAAATCCTTAATCTCGAAACAGGTGGAAGTATTTTAAAAAGCAATATTGAACATCATCTTGCGTTGGAAATACTAGAGGAATCGATTAAGTATGCGGATGAAATCTATCAGGTAAAAGAAATTCCAGGTTCAGCAGAAAAGATGAACCATATCTATAGGTTACCATTAGGAGTTATTTCATCTATTTCCCCTTTTAATTTTCCTTTGAATCTATCATTAAGGTCGATTGTACCTGCTATTGCACTTGGAAACAGTGTCGTACACAAACCGGATATTCAGGTTGGTCTTTCAGGTGGTTCCATCATTGCCAAGGCATTTGAATATGCTGGTCTTCCGAAGGGTGTATTAAATGTGGTGTTGACGGATATTAATGAAATCGGCGATGCCATGCTAACAAACAAGCACGCAAAGCTTATTAGTTTTACTGGGTCGTCTGCAGTAGGTCGTCATATAGGTGGAATTGCGGGACAGCACTTAAAGCGAGTTGCCCTTGAACTGGGTGGAAACAGCCCTTTTGTGGTACTTTCTGATGCAGATGTTGACCAAGCAGTTCATGCTGCCATCTTCGGAAAGTTTATACATCAAGGTCAAATTTGTATGATTATCAACCGAATGATTGTCCATAAGGATGTCTATGATGAATTTGTTGAAAAGTTTGTAGAAAGAGCTAAGGCTGTTCCTTATGGGGATCAACGTGATCCGAAGACGATTATTGGCCCACTCATTAATGAACGTCAGCTTGAAAAGGCGGTTGCATTTATTGAAGATGCTAAAAAGGATGGAGCCACATTAGCCTTAGAGGGGCAGCGAATCGGCAATGTCTTAACACCATATGTGTTTGTAGATGTGGATCGTTCTAGCAAACTAGCACAAACTGAATTATTTGCCCCAATAGCCACCATTATTAAGGCCGAAAGCGATGAAGTGGCCATTGAAATCGCAAATGATACCGAATACGGACTTAGCTCAGCAATCTTCACAAGTGACCTTGCACGTGGAGAAGAATTAGCCTTGCAAATTGACAGTGGCATGACACATCTGAATGACCAAACAGTTAACGATGCACCAAACATCCCATTCGGAGGAAATAAAGCAAGTGGTTTAGGTAGATTCGGAAATCCTTGGATGGTCGATGAATTTACCGTCACAAAATGGGTTTCAGTTCAAACAACGGACCGGAAATACCCTTTTTAATGTAAACATACAGGCGCACCCTATATGAAGGATGCGCCTCGTTTTATTCACCTAAATTTTTAATTTGATCAATTGTATTGGTTACGTTCTGTAACGTTTGAAATACTTCACTATTTTCAAAAAGAGCTGGATCAATTTGTCCACTCTCAATATTATCTAAATAAAGAGTAATCCCTTCTTCTGCTTGTTGGTTATAATCAACGATTTGTTGATGAAGGTCTGCAGCCATTTCTGGTGGCTGTAGTTCGTTGAATGCTACCATATCAGCCTGAATTTCAGTTAGCCTTGTCTCCAGATCGTCTCTAGCCTGTTCATCAGTAACCGCCTGCTCTGCCAGCGTTGGTGCCTCATTAATAAAGGTACTCACCTCATTGACATAATCTGTCGCCTCATTCACATACGTTACTGTATTATTAACATCCTCTAGGACGGAACAAGCCCCAAGAAAAAGCAACCCGAGTAGAGAAAACACTATAAAACCTTTCTTCAAATAATCCCCTCCGTTTTGTAAGCATACTCTATATACGATAGAAAACGGGAAAGGTTTCATATTTCGGGATTGAGGATTTTTTTACCAAAACGTAGAGATTGGTTTCACTCAGTACCTTCTTTCTTATTAAACGAAAATAGATTATACTGGAATAACTACCATTTTTATAAAAAGGAGGTCATTCCTATGACCGAGAATAATCAATCCGAAGCACCAAAAAAGAAAATCAGCCTGCAAGAAGCAATGAAGCAGCAGCTTGCAAATAAAAAGAACCAGTCCTCTAGTGGTAAAGGAAAAATGAATGCTGATCTATCAACCAAAAAGATGAAAAGCCAACAAACGAAGAAACCAAGCAATACTCGCAGAAAAATGGGTGTTTAATAAGCAATCTGATGCACGTACTCATACTTAACAACATAAAAAGGAAAAAGAACCCATTTGTATGAATAGGTTCTTTTTTTGTATGCAACTGGATTTGTCCGGTTTTTCAAACTGGTCACAACTCTTGAAGCTCATTAACAGTTACGAACGAATATCCCTCTGCAACTAATACATGAATGACACCTTCAATTTCCGCTAGCACTTTATCAATATCATCGTACATTGGATGAAGCAAAATAATGGATCCAGGTGAAGTTTTTTCCTTTACATACTTTATTTTTTCTCCCGGAGTTGTGAAATAGCTATCAGGCTCAAGATTCCATGTGATGGTATCTATATTTTGTTTATGCAGATAATAAGGTAAACCGACGAGCTTCTTGCCGTTTGGTGGGCGAAAATCAATCTCACCTTCATATCCTGCTTCGCGGATAAGTTGATTGGTCTTATTGATTTCTTCTTTTATGTAGGAAGGTGATTTGAACACCATTCGGTTATGAGAATACGTATGATTCCCAACCTGATGCCCCGCTTCCACAACTCTCTTTGCTTCTTCCGGAAATTTCTCCATATCTTGACCAATTAAAAAGAACGTTGCCTTCACATCATACTTCTCCAATAACGGTAAGATTTCGTTCACATTTTCAGATGGACCATCATCGAATGTGAGGGCAACCACCTTTCGATCTGTTTCAACTTGCTGTGTAAGCCCCCCAAATAACTGGAATGACCTAGAATTCATTAACCTATATGTTCCAAATAACATCAGAAACAAAAACAAAATGACGAGACCACTAACCACAATTTTTCTTTTCATATATAACTTCCTTTTGGACCGCGGGGACGGTTCTTGTGTTTCCCAATGGAACCACAGGAACCGTCCCTCTGGTTTCCTTTTCATTTTTATCAACTTCCATTATATTAAAATTAGATACATATAGAAAACCAGTTTTTGGAATGGGGAGATTTTACTTGTTTAAGAGGTTCATTAAATCATTTTTTGAAAAGGGCAATGTGATTCAACTTGAATTAGAAGATTGGTATAAATGGTATGAAGAACCAGAGAAGTTTCATTATGCAGTTGTTGAATACCTAACAGAGGAAGGAAAAGAAGTAGAGACCCTATCCATTGTGAAACATGTAACGAGCAACAAAGTCTCAGAACTACTGATTGATGGGGTAAAATATGAACTGACCATTTCAATGGAATCTAGAATGGCACCTGCGCAAACAGTGAAATTGTGGAAAATGGATTGAACTGTAGGACCACGGGGACGATTCTTGTGGTGCCCTAGGAACCACAGGAACCGTCCTTTTGGTTTCTAAAATCAAAAAAGAGGTATACCGAAATCGGTACACCTCTTGGTTGTTAAAGGTTATTATTACGCTTTTCTAACGTTAGATGCTTGAGGACCACGTTGTCCTTGTTCTACATCAAATGTTACACTTTGACCTTCGTCTAAAGATTTGAAACCTTCGCCTTGGATTGCTGAGAAGTGTACGAATACGTCGTCTCCACCTTCACGCTCGATGAATCCAAAACCTTTTTCTGCATTAAACCATTTAACTTTACCTTGTTCCATATTAATTTGCCTCCTAGTGTGTCGATCCACACATGTGTTACTATCAGTGTTCAAATACCTTAGACGAAAAACAAAAATACATTCTTAATCTGAAAAAGAACAAAGATAATTCTTCTTAAGAATAACAGATATGATTAGAAATAGCAAATAATAATTTTAAACTTTGGTAACGGTTCTTGTGGCTCCCAATTTTAAGGTGCCACGAAGAACCGTCCCTATGCCCTTGTGCTACCTAGTAAATTCTAAACGTAGTTGATGCGGTGCTGCTCGAATATCCGCTTTTTGATGCGGTTGCATCTAGGCGATATGTTCCCGTTGCAGTTGAATAGTTCGTTCCGATTGACCACGTGGCTACACCTGATGAGTTTGTTGTTGCGGAAGATGTAACAGTTGTTCCATTTGGACGTGTGATTTTGAAGTTAACGGTTGCATTTGCAACTGCTGCCCCATTGGAATCTTTTACCGTACTTGTGACATAAACTGTTTCCCCACGATAATAGTAGCTGTAATTCGTTGACACTGTTGTGACTGTTTCCGTTGAGGATGGTGGTGGTGGGGTTCCACCGCCTCCAGATGCGGCAACAACTGCTGCATGAGCGTCGACTATTCCATACCCGTATTGCGTAAAGCTTCCAGTTGCTTGAGCTGTATCACGTAAAATTTGTCTAGCTTGTGATACTGAAATGTTCGGATTAGCCGCTCGTATTAACCCCGCTACCCCAGCAACATGCGGTGTCGCCATCGATGTTCCTGATAAAGTGGCATATCGACTATTTGGATAGGTGCTATAGATACTTGAGCCAGGTGCCATTAACTCTAGACCAGATCCATAGTTTGAAAAGCTTGAGCGAGTTCCGCTTGAAGTTACAGACCCAACCGCAATTACACTACTATATGCTGCTGGATAGGAAATACTTGATGCACCATCATTACCAGAAGCTGCAACGACAATTGTTCCCTGAGCAGTGGCAGTTTGAACTGCCTCATCCATGCTTTGGTTATACCCGCCGCCACCTAAAGACATATTAATGACATCTGCATCAATATCAGCAGCATATAAAATTCCCTGTGTGATTCCGTATAAGGAACCAGAGCCATCATCACCTAAAACCTTCACAGGGATAAGAGTTGCATTTTGCATCACTCCTGAAACTGAGCCATAGCTGGCAATCGTTCCTGCCACATGGGTGCCATGGCCTTGAACATCCATCGTCGTTCCACCTACAAAACTCCTACCTAAGCTAGTATTAACAAAGTTTGCTAGACTAGGGTGATTATGGTCAATCCCTGTATCCAATACAGCAACCTTAACCGCACTCGAACCATTCGTGATCGTCCAAGCCTGTGGCGCCTTAATCATGTCGTATTGCCATTTTTGATTTTGGTGAACAGCTTGAATTGTCGCTGTTCCTTCTATGGCCATCATCTTATAGTTTTCTGAAATATATCTTACCTTGAAACCAAGATTCATTAGCTCTTTGCGTAATTCATTTTTTGCAAGAGTGCTAGATTTGAAATTGTCCGGAGAGTATTTTACTAAGTAGACCAAGCCCATTTTGTCGACGACTTTTTTGTTAAAGTTTTTACTAAGAAGTGGTTTGACTGAAGTATCTTCTACGTGGAGAGTGTCAATGATTGAGAATCCTTTCGCTTTTAGCACGTCTTCCTGTCCCTTTAAACTATCTGCACTTTGAATCGTAAGATCAGCATTCCCCTTTTGTTTCGGTTCAACCGAAACGATGAGTTCACCTTCAACAAAATCTAGATTTCCTTTCCCTACATTGTCTGGCTGATCGGCAAAGGATACCCCTGCAAACATCGATAACATGAGTAAAAGAACAATCGAAAAACTAACTAATTTCTTCATTCACATACCTCCATTTTTTAGTTTTGGTCAAAGAAAGAGTATGGTATTGTAAATGGCACGCTCCCTTCTATGTATCATATCTACAGTTAAAAAGTAAAAAAGACATCTGTAGCTTTTTTACTTTGACTGCCGTGAATTATGTAATGGGAAAGTTTTATTTTAAGAGATTAGTTGAATTTCGTGGATAGAAAAGTGAAATGGACTCTGCCCTCCATTACACTACAATTTTTCAATCGCAGACGTCAATACCATTTGCAATATTCAGTTATTTGTTACCACAAAGTTATTCTCACTACAAATCTATACAAGCCAAAATATCCAAAAAAGGTAGTATAATAGTCTTTCATAGGGAATCAACGCTGTTATGCGTTAAAAGAGACCACGGGGACGGTTCTCGTGGTCCCCATTTTTTGGGGACCACAGGAACCGTCCCTATGGCTCTAATACCCCGAATCCTCTGATGTGAGGTTATCGAGCATGGTATAATCGTATTGCTGTAATGGCTTTTCTGCTGGACCTTCTAGGACTTCACCCGTGTAGGAGAATCGAGAACCATGGCAAGGGCAATCCCATGATTTTTCACCATTGTTCCAATGTACTTCACAGCCTACATGTGTACATGTTGTGTCTACAATGTAGAGTTTTCCGTTCTCGTCTTTATAGGCTCCCTTTCGATGCCCTTCGATAGAAATGACCGCACCTTCCCCATTCGGAATATCCGCCACATTTTTTTGCGGCATTTCCATCTTCCCTTGGATTAAATGCTTGACGACTTTCGCATTGTTAACAAAGAAATTTTTCAGAGAAGGATGTGCATAGAAACGAGCCGGTGAATACAAATCACGATACGGGTTATTTCTTTTAAGGATGATATCTCTAAATAATAGAGCAGCTGCTGTACTATTTGTCATGCCCCATTTGCGAAACCCTGTTGCAACCAAAATATTAGGTTCACCCGTTGTGATTTCCCCGATATACGGGATTTTGTCCAATGTTTGAAGATCTTGCGCCGACCAGCGGTATTGAATATCTTCTAAGTCAAATACCTGTTCACCAAACGAACCTAATGCATTATAGTCTTCCAATGTGTCATTTCTTTCACCAGTCTGATGGTTACCTCCAGCAATTAAAATATAATCTTCCCCATTTTTTGAAGCAGAACGAAGCGAACGTGTAGGTTTATCCGCACTAATATACATGCCACCTGGATAATGTTCCTTTGCTTTCACAGCGACTATGTATGAACGTGTTGCTTTCATTCTTGCAGAATAGAGACCCGCCCCCTCGTAAAAAGGGAAATGAGAACAAGCCAGAACGAAACCAGCTTTAACCCGCTTATCATTACGTGTAAGGACTACTGGCTTTTCTCCCGTTTCAACATTCACGGCAACTGTATGTTCAAAAATGAGTCCACCTTTTTCTTTTATGATGTTAACGAGATGTGCTAAATATTTGACTGGATGGAACTGTGCTTGATTTTTCATGATTAGTGCGTTTTTCACTTCAATTTTAAAAGGAACACTACCAACAAGTTCACCATCAATTCCAATCTTTTCATACGCTTGTGCTTCTTTTTCAAGCTTTTGTGCATATTCATCGGTTGTTGAGTAGATGATGGCATCTTGCTTGCTAAAATCACAATCAATTTGATGCTCGTTTACTGTTTTTTCGATGAATTGAATGGCTTCAGTGTTTGCTTCATAGTAAAGCCTTGCTGTGCTCTTCCCGAAGTTCGTGATGAATTCATCATAGATGAGATCATGCTGTGCGGTTACCTTCGCAGTCGTGTGTCCAGTGGTACCATTGAGTATTTGATCAGCCTCCAATACGGCAACTTTCAGTCCCTCATTTACTAATACATAAGCAGAGGTTAGGCCGGCTATCCCCCCACCCACAATCACTACATCGACTTCAAGATCCTCCTCAAGCGAAGGAAAAGTTGGAATGTCAACATCGACCCTCCATAATGGCTCAGGTGTTTCAGGAAGCTTCTTCTCATTTGCCACAATAAACCCTCATTTCCTAAAAAAGTAATTTTGCCATTAGGTTTTCCAGTAATTTGGGTATCATACATGGGGGGAGAGAATAGGGCTATGTATAAAATAGAGCCCATTGAAAAATGGTCCGTGGAATGAAGGATTATTCTAACTCATTCGGCATTCAATTAGGTCTTCATCCGGGTTATGAAGGCACTCCCTAACTCATTCTGCCTCCGTTCGGGTCTTCATCTGGCTTATGAAGGCACTTCCTATCTCATCTCTCCTCCGTTCAGGTCTTCATCCGGATTATGAAGGCACTTCCTATCTCATCTCTCCTCCGTTCAGGTCTTCATCCGGATTATGAAGGCACTTCCTGACTCATTCTGCCTCCGTTCAGGTCTTCATCCGGATTATGAAGGCACTTCCTGATTCGTTCGGCTTTCGTTCGGGTCTTTATCCGGATTATGAAGAACTTTCCTGGTTTAACAAGCCACCGTTCGGAACCAATCACCCGCCACCTATAACAAGAACGACTCACCGAATGCTATTCAAAAAGAATGGTAAAACTATCTTGAATCGAAAAGGAGGTTTCCATATGGCTTCGAGCTTTTATCCGAAAGAAAATGTAAAACACTTTACGAAAATTAAGGACCTTGCGCCAGAACAATTAAAAGCGATGAATGCATTTGACGAGGCAGTTATGAAAGAAGGAGCATTATCTAAGAAAGAAAAGGAAATTATTGCGGTTTCGATTGCACATGTTACAGAGTGTCCTTATTGTATTGATGCGCATACAAAAGGTGCGAAAAAAGCCGGTGCATCTTTAGAAGAGTTAACTGAAGCCGTCTTTGTTGTAGCTGCGATTGAAGCCGGTGGTGCTGTAACCCATAGTACACATGTACATAATGCAAAAAATCAAGATGCTCCCGATACACTTTACGCTCGATCAAATTTAAAACATCTTGGCCAATTAGGAAAGTTTGCCCCAGATGGCTTCAAAGCGTATGGTGCATTTAGTGCGACAGCCACAAAAGAAGGAAAATTGAGTAGAAAGTTTAAAGAAATTATTGCTGTTGCCGTTGCACACGCCACTCAATGTCCATACTGCATTGATGTTCATTCAAAGAATGCAGAAAAGCTAGGGGCAACGAGTGAGGAGCTTGCCGAGGCAATTTTGGTAACTGCAGCACTTCGGGCAGGCGGTGCTTATGCCCACCTAGCCAATCTAATCCAAAGCTACGAAGAATAAGTTAACCTTCTACCCCAGTATGCACTGGGGCTTTTTTAAAAAAATCACCCACTCCTCGGAGCAGGTGATTACATTCAAGACGTAACTTCTTTATGTTTCACGACTAGTGATGTTACGAAAGGAACCACAATTACGACAACAATCATCACAACTACCGCAACGATTGAGTAAAGAACGGGTAACCCAAACAGATTGATTGTTTTAAAATCATCAAAGAATGGCTCGACATTCATAAAGTAAAGGAAGGAAAATTGGAAAATATCCTCTACCCATCCAGGTAATCTAGCCAACTCGACTAGAAAGTATGGTATCGCAAAAATTGCCCCATTAATGATAAGAGAAATCAACGCATTTTTACATATAGCCGATACAAGCACAATCATGATGGCAAAACTACATGCCCCAAGTAAATGGAAACCTAGTTGAAGAAGATGGAATTCTAGCATCGTAAAGCTATAAGGTGAGAAGTAGTATTTAAAGTAATACTGTAGCGACGTCTCCCAACCACCATTTCCATATTGAATAAGATTCCACGCGAGATTGAAGATCTCCCATCCAATGACAACCACAATTGTGTAGATTAAGGCGGCACCTAGTTTTGACCATAAAAGCGCCCTTCTCCCATTTCTTGAGCTAAGAATGTAGTTATCAACCCCAGAGCTATATTCCTGTGTGTAAATGGTAGAAAGCCCAACTAGCAGCATACCTCCTGTTATCATTAGCGAAAATATACTCGCATAATCAATAATTTGTTTCGGTCCTTTGTTATAAGCAAAATAGGTTGTATCAATGTCTTTTAGCATGGCTATTTCAAGCTTAGTATTATAGTTACTTTCCTTTGCAAGATATTTTATTTTTTGCACCGCATTGCTTTCTACCTGTTTACCCCATGCGATGGTTTCGTATATTCCACTCTTGGTCCATTCCTCATCAGACAACACAGCGAATTCATCCATATCTTCCATTTTTTTATTGAAAGCATCATTTTCCTTTGCTGCAAGCTCTACCTTTTCCTCCGTAAGCGTCCCTTCCCACGGCTTATACAATTCTCTCTCTTGGTGAGCACCAGGATAATATGTAAAGCCCGTCGAGAACACAATCAATAGCAAAAACGCAATATAAACCACTTTTTGTTTAAAAATTTTATATAACTCAAATTTCAACAACTCCATTTATGCCACCTCCTCATCAAAGTAGTAAAGATATAAATCCTCTAAATTAGGATGTTCATGTGTAGCACTTAGATGAGGTTTGACATCACTCAAAATCCGAAGCTGAAAGCTGTCGCCGACACGTGCAATATTGCCCACCTTGTAAATCGATTGGAATCTCGTGATTTCAGATTCATTTTTTACAGTAACCGACCACACCTTGTTTTCGATTCCTCTTAACAAATCTTGAGGTGTTTGCTTTTGAACCAGTTTTCCTGCTTTTAAAATCAGCACTTCCTTCGCAATGAACTCAATATCTGACACAATATGTGTGGATAACAAAACGATTCGATTTGTTGAGATTTGCGATAAAAGATTTCGAAACCGGATTCTTTCTTTAGGATCAAGACCTGCTGTCGGCTCATCCACGATTATAATTTTCGGGTCGTTTAGTAGAGCCTGTGCGATGCCAACACGGCGCTTCATCCCACCTGAAAACTTTCCTACTTTTTTCTTCGCTTGATCGGCTAGCCCAACCAACTCTAATGTATCCGCAACCTTAACCTTTGCCTCTTCTTTCGTTAGCCCTTTCAGGGTCGCAATATAAAGTAGAAATTTTTCAGCCGTGAAATTTTTATAAAGGCCAACATGCTGTGGCAAGTACCCGATCACATCTCGATATCGGTAGTCCATTACAGCAATGTCCTCACCATCTAGTAAAACTCTTCCGGAGCAAGGTTTCATCACACTCGCGAGAATACGCATCAATGTCGTCTTCCCTGAACCATTCGCACCTAAAATCCCGTACACACCGGTTGTAAATTCTAAATTTATGGAGTCCAAAGCCTTTTTATCATCAAAGACTTTTGACACATTTTCAATCGTTAAATTCATATGAAATTCCCCTTTTATAAATAGTCATCATTTTAACAACGATAAAAATCAATGCCACAACTGTTACCAAAATATAAGCCAATGCCGAGATCGTTTCGATTCGTTCGATGACATCTTGATGCGTGAGCGCTAGTGCCGCTACAGTCCAAAGGACAATTCCACCGCTAAACGTGTGTGCACTGCGATACTTTGAGGATACTACTAACATAATGGCTGCAATGATGGTTAAAGGCGTTGCCCAATAAAGAATTAACTTTCCAAGCATAAGCTCGGGTAACAGGATGGTGAAGCTTATCGTTAAAAGAACATTTAAAGCGACATTAAAAACGCCCACGACTAGCATTCTTGAAAAAATAATCTCCTGCAGGCTAAATTTAAAAGACAACTCTAATTCCACCATTTCGGTATTACTACTTTTAAACACCTCTATAAACCCGACAATTGTTGGAAGTGGTGCAACATACAACATGATGAGATAGGGATCTATTTTGTAAATAAAGACTGATAATACACCGAATACTAAAAACAAAAGATTTAAACCCCAAAACAATGCTGAAAAATAAAAGACTTCCCTTGTTGAATGCATGAGGACATTTGATACACTGGCAACAAGAGCTTCCCATTTACTTTCTTTCGAAGGGACATAAGGTCTCATAGCATCAATGGTCATCATAAGTTCAGATTCACTTGGAAATTCCACATCAAATTCATCAAGTGACATCTCTAGTTCCTGTTCCAACTCAAAGATTTCATCATCGAATTTATCTTTTTGTCTGTTGTTGTCCATATCCTTCACCTCTTTCTAAAGCTGTTGCAATTTTTCCGAGTCCTTGCTTCAGCCTTGATTTGACAGTCGATACATTTGCATTCGTGATATCTGCGATCTCTTGTATTTTCATGTCATGATAGTATTTCAGAATCACGGCCTCCCGCTGTATATCTGGTAGACTATTAATCGCTGCCTTCACCTGCTCCCTCGTTTCCTTTCGTTCAAATATGTAAGGAATATTACTGTATTCACTCTTAATTGTTTCTTGAAGCTCTGTTTGCTTAGATGTTTGTTTGTAGGCGGCACTTCTCCAGTAATCCCGACAATGATTCACGGCGATAGTGTAGAGCCAACTTTTAAAACTTCCCTTATTTGAATACGATTTGATTCGCTGCATCATTTTTATAAAGATTTCCTGTGTCAAATCATAGGCCATTTCCTTGTTTCCTACTTTTCGATAAACAAACGCATAGATGGGTTTGTAGTACTTCCTAGTTAGTACCTCCATCGCCGCCTGGCTACCTTGCAAGATTTCCTCGATCAGTTCCTGATCCTCGGGCATTTTTATCACCTCAATTACTAAGACGAAAAGATTTTTAAAAGGATTTAAATTCTGTAAAAAGTTTTCTGCTTAAATTATCTATTTAGAATGGAGAGGTTGCAATGGTGCTGTTTGGGTTCACGCAAAAAAGCACCCCTCCAAACGGAAAGGTGCCAAAACTTATCTAGCTTTTATAGAATATAGTCCGCTACAAAATACACAACAAGACATAGAAGTGATCCTGTTAAAAATGGACTGATGGTTAGTTTTGCTTTTTCATGTCTTGGTTTATAGCTTCCTAGAAATGAATTGAAAACGGCAACCTCTGAGTTCTTTGTGAAAATATCGCCCGAGGAGCCCATTAGGAATGCAACTAGAATAAAGAAACAAGAGCCGAAAAACATGGTAGTTAACATGTTTGCATCGAAGTAAAGGGAAATCCCAAACAGAACTGCTACCTCTACGGCAGTAATCAGAAGCGCATATGTCATGTATCGTACCATTTTTTCAACCTCCTTTCTCAAACTGCTGATACCATTACTTACGAATGAGCGCGAGAAAAGTTTCAGAATACTTAGTATCATCCTATTCCGCATTTTAATCATTTAGTCCTGACGTGAAAATGGCCTGACCTATGTTTACATTTTTTCATCTCTATAGCAATATTTACATTTCCCACGACGACGATAATAGTAGGAAATAGTAGCAAGTCCAAGAGCTACTCCCCAAGGCATCACATTGGTCCTTCAAATAAATTGAGTAAAAACTAAGCCCATAAAAGGTTCTTTCTCCACTTGTCCCCTTCTATCCTATATTTTACTCTTGTATGCTTCCGCTCTTCATCCGCTTGCCAAAACTCTACTTCTATTGGATTTACTCTATACAAAGTCCAATAAGGATATATGATATTTGGATGCTGTTGTATCTTTTTCATTTCATTATATATTGCTTCTTCTAACTCATTTTGATTATTAAGTATCGAACTTTGTTTTCCAAGTAAAGCAATTGCTCGTGCTCGAGTACCACGCTTTAAAAAATCCTTGGCACTTCGTTCTTTATCCATTTCAACTACTTTGCCACGTATTCTGACTTGTCTTCCTATCAGGGACCAATAAAAAGTTAAAGCTACATTTGGATTAATCCTCATTTGTTTACCCTTTTCACTTTGAGAGCTCGATGCAAAATACCAGCCATGCTGATCTACATCTTTCACAATAAGAACGCGGGCATCTGGAAAACCATGATTGTCTGTTGTTGAGAGTATCATTGCATGAGGTTCGTGTTCCCCATTCTTTACAGCTTCTTTAAACCATTCAAAGAATAGTTCATGAGGATAGTCGGGTGTATCATTCACATCAAATGAGGGAAAAGGTCCGGTCAGGGTTCTACTCTGTATAATCACTTTTCGAATGTCTTCCATATAAAATCCTCCAATCATCAATGGTCTTGCTGGATGTTATAAGTGTCATAGGTATTCCCCCAAAGGATACCATTATTTACATAAAAGAGATTCAGAATAATCATATTCATCTTTTTCGTCTCTTAGTCCGGACAAAAACAGAGCATAGCTTACTTCCAAATAATAGAATTTCAATATAATGAAAGCGTTTTAGTGAAAAAGAAAAAATAAATGATATAATGGGATGGATGATTTGTATCCATCTTTTTAAAAATTATAGATGACATGCATATGGACAAGGGAGAGAACGTCATGGGTCAATATCGTATTGAAAAAGATTTTCTTGGAGAAAAAGAGGTTCCGGTTGATGCCTATTATGGTGTTCAAACCATTCGGGCAGTAGAAAATTTCCCGCTAACTGGTTACCGGATTCATGAGGATTTAATTATCGCATTAGCTATGGTTAAGAAAGCCGCGGCATTGGCAAACATGGATGTACAGCATTTATATGAAGGTCTGGGCAATCCAATCGTACAAGCCGCTGATGAAATTATAAATGGAAAACTGCATGACCAATTTATCGTAGATCCAATCCAAGGTGGTGCAGGGACATCGATTAACATGAATGCAAATGAAGTCATTGCTAATCGTGCACTTGAGATACTTGGACATGAAAAAGGAAAATATTATGAATTAAGCCCAAACAGCCATGTAAATATGTCCCAATCTACAAATGATGCGTTTCCAACAGCACTTCATATTGCCACACTCAATTTAGTTGATAAATTAGTTAAAACCATGGAACATATGAAAGATGTTTTTCAGCAAAAAGCAACGGAATTTGACCATATTATCAAAATGGGTAGAACCCATCTCCAGGATGCCGTACCAATTCGTCTTGGACAAGAGTTCGCTTCATATGCTCGCGTTGTCGAACGTGATATAAAACGTATTCAACAATCTCGCCAGCATTTGTATGAGGTGAACATGGGGGCAACTGCCGTTGGAACGGGGCTAAATGCTTCACCTCGTTATATTGAAAATGTCGTCAAACATTTAGCAGATATTAGTGGGCTTCCTTTAGTTGGTGCTGAACATCTAGTCGATGCCACTCAAAATATCGATGCCTATGCGGAAGTTTCCGCTGCATTAAAAATAAGTATGATGAATATGTCTAAAATCGCCAATGATTTGCGGTTAATGGCATCAGGTCCTCGTGCTGGACTTGGGGAAATCATCCTACCAGCAAGACAACCGGGTTCTTCCATCATGCCAGGAAAAGTAAACCCTGTTATGCCTGAAATGATTAACCAAGTCGCATTCCAGGTGATTGGAAATGATCATACCATCTGCTTAGCTACAGAAGCTGGACAATTAGAGTTAAACGTGATGGAGCCAGTATTAGCATTTAATTTAATTCAATCACTCAGCATTATGAAGAATGCATTTCATGTATTTACTGAATACTGTCTAACAGGTATCAAAGCAAATGAGGACCGTATGAAGGAATATGTAGAAAAAAGCGTTGGAATTATTACGGCTGTAAATCCACATATCGGCTATGAAGTCGCAGCTCGTATCGCAAGAGAAGCGATTATTAATGGTAAACAAGTACGTGAACTTTGCTTGCAATACGATGTGTTAACCGAAGAGGAATTAGATCTTATTTTGAATCCTTACGAAATGACAGAACCCGGGATTTCGGGAGCATCCTTGCTGGAGAGAAATTAAATAACGGTCGAGCACCACTAGTGCACTGAAACTGTCCCTTTGGGAAAGAAGGTATCATCTCTCACTATAGTTGAGAATATGATACCTTTTTTATTACTTATCTAGATGAAGAGGAAAGCTGAGGGAATTCACGCATGGATTCCTCTTCATAGCGTTGATGAAGGGGATAAAAGCGAAGATGCTCGCTCGGAATCCCCTTCATAACGATGATGAAGAGGAAAACCACAAGATAGTCCTCCCGAAATCCCCTTCATTTTTTCATCATTAAATATGGAGGATTTGCGTCCTCGCTCATGAGGCTGATTTGCTTCTCCATCTTATATGTCGAAACAAAAAACCCGCCTCCCTTTTATTCTCGGGAAACAGGTTCCTTCCTCTAAATCGCCTTCACCATACCTCCGTCAACCAAGTAGGCTTGACCAGTCAAATATGTATTAACATCAGATACTAAAAATGTAACAAAGTTTGCGAATTCTTCAGGCGTGCCATAGCGTTTTAACGGAATGGTTTCTTTGAACATTTGCTCCACTTCTTCAATCGGCTTTCCGAGTTTCTCGGCATTTACTTGGTCCAAATGCGCCACTCGATCTGTCGCAATCCGTCCAGGCGCGATCGTATTAATTAAGATATTATATGGAGCTAATTCGTCGGCTAATGTCTTCGCTAAACCGACAATACCTAAGCGAAACGTATTAGACAGAATCAATCCAGGAAGAGGCATCTTGATGGAAGAAGAAGCAATATTGATGATTTTTCCACCATTTTTTTGCATATAGGGTAGTGCTCCACGAATCATTCGAATATAGCTTAACAGATTTAATTCAAATGCCCCCTGCCAGGCTTCATCATCTAATTGTTCAAATGTTCCTGCAGGAGGTCCTCCTGCATTGTTAATAAGAATATCGATTGTACCGAACGTATCTACAGTATGTTTTATAAATGCTTCGATATCTTCTTTGTTTGTGATGTCTGTTTGAAGATAAGAGACTCTCCCCTTGTTGAATGCTGAAAGCTCTGATTGGACGTTTTTTAATTTATCCTCGTTGCGGCTTGCGAGCATGACATTTGCGCCTTCTTGTACAAGCTGTGTTGCAATTGCTTTGCCAAGTCCTTGACTTGATGCCACCACAATGGCCGTTTTTCCATCTAAATTCAAATCCATATGTATGTCACTCCTTTAGATTAGTCTATTCTTCAATTTTAGCTCACTTTTTTCGTTTTGTGTTAATCTCTGGAAAATTCTCCCCCATTACTAATAAATTGTTACCTATGTGCACTCCCCCTCAACCTATGCTCCCCAAAAAAAGGCCAGCCCCGTCTAATACGAGCTGACCCTACTTATCTATTTTGACACGGAAACCCCGACTTGTCTTTCAACCCGCTGTTTTCGTTCAAATAATTCTGTCCCCAATAAAACACCGATCACAATTAAAATAAATCCAACTAACTGGATCCATTTGAAGGCTTCATTTAAAAATAGTACCGATCCAATTAATGAAAAGAACGGCGAAAGGTTTAAGAAAATGGCCGTCTCACCCGCACCGAGCTGCGAAATGGCAAAGTTGTAGCATAGGTTTCCAATTCCGGTCGAGATAATCGCTGATGCAATGAAAACCCACCACACATAAGCTGGGGCTGTTCCAATCTGTTGGATGTACTGACCCTCTACCGCAAAGCTTAACATCACCAAAAACCCTGCCCCCATTAATAGCGCATAACAAGTAATCGTTTTAGGATTTAATGTGTAAGAGGCTTTCCGGATAAAAATGAAGCTTAACGCTTGCGCAATGACTGATAGAAACACAAATAAATCGCCGCTTGAAAGCTCCGTAAAAGAGCCCCCACCAAGGACCAGTATAAAATAAATGCCAATCATACCAAAGAGTACACCGCATATCTTTAAAAATGTCATCTTCGCCTTTAAGAAAAGTACCGCTAAAATATTGGTGACAAGCGGTATTAAGGCTAGAATGGATGCGCCGTTTGTAGCACTTGTGTTGACCAACCCAATGGAGAGTAAGGCTTGGTGACCTAGAATTCCCGTTACTGCACTTAGTGCGACATAGCCGAACTCATGTAGATTCATTTTCTGGAGATCCTTTTTTACATATAAAAAGACAAAAATGACGAGACCAGCAGCAAGAATTCGTAAACCAGTAATGGTGAACGGAGGAAAGTTTTGGACCAATATTTTAATCGCAACAATATTTAGCCCCCATGCCATCATCACAAACAACAGAATGCCATATAAATAATGTTTCTGCACACACACCCATCCAATCTGAAGTCCATACTTAATGCAATCTATTATACTTCATTTCTATTGAAAAATGGCTCGAAAAAAATAAAATGTCCGAAAGGAGCACAAGTTGGGCTCCTACCGGACAAGTCCTTTTTTCAATAAATTCATTTCTGTCATAAAATTTTTCATAGCCACATTACGTGGTAAGTCATGGGCAAATGCATGGATTAAATTGCGTAACAAGACGGATGTAATGATTTGCATAGCATGGAATAACTCTACCTCGTCTGAAACATTCATTTTACGGATGTCAATTCGTAAGCAAAGCATTTTAAAGTTTTCGTTTACTTCATGTTCACTAATCATTCGATCAAACGTACGCTCAATTTTATGGGTCATATTGAGCAGTGCATTTTTTAAAAATGTCAGGTTTTCATCTTCATGTAAGAACAACTCAAAAAAGTCAATAAAGGTTTGAAACAAGTCACCCTCATGCTTTTCGAGCATGGAAAGAAACGCTGCCTTCTTCTCTTTCGCAAACTCACCTAATAAAAAGAAAAAAGCATCCTCCTTGTCTTCAAAATATTGATAAAAACTCCCACGTGAGATTCCAGCTGATTTGATAATATTTGAGATCGAAGCGTCAAACAAAGGGGCACTGGAGAATTCCTTTTTAGCCGCGTCAATTAACGTTTGTTTTTTATCCTCAGGTAAATTAAAAAATGTAAGTTTTGGCACTTCCACCTCTCCCTTTTTGCTGTTATTTGACTAACGATAGAAAGTCATATGGAAGAAGGATTCGTTCATCATTTTTATAAAGCTCTTCCGCTTTTTGCTGATTCTTTTAGCTTGTTCATTTCTTGCTGAAGCTTTTCCATTTTTTTATCTAATTGAGATGCAGTGATGGCCGCTTCTTTTAATTCATCCTTCATATGCTGAGGAATTTCTTTATTATATTTGTAATAAATTTTATGTTCTAAGCTTGCCCAAAAATCCATTGCAATCGCTCGAATTTGAATTTCTACGAAAACATGGTCCTCACGGTCAGACATAAAGATTGGGATTTGGACAATTAAATGCAGGCTTTGATACCCGTTTGGCTTTGGATGTTTAATATAATCCTTACATTCAATTAACGTTACATCCTTTTGTTGGTGCAGCATTTCACTGATTTTATAAATATCTGAGATGTACGAGCATGTGATGCGAATTCCTGCAATATCACGGATGTTTTCTTTTATTGACTCGATTGTATAGTCATACCCTTTGCGGTCGATTTTACTTAAAATACTTTCAGGCGACTTTAATCGCGATGAAACGTGTTCGATTGGGTTGTAATCATGGATGTATTTAAATTCCTGTTTTAAAATATTGATTTTGGTCATCATTTCTTCAAGGGCAAACTTATACGACATCATAAATCGTAGTAGCTCAACCTTGATATCTTTTAGCTGGTCCATTCTAATACCTACAGACATCATTCGTCTCCTTAATGAGATGTAATTGGTTTCTTTATGATTGACGCTTTGACACCTATTTTTTGCAGCCTTTTAACAAGCTTTCGTAACTTCAATCTGTTTAGATCATTTTTAGATTCAGTTTTTAACATAGCATCGTGTCACCTCACTATCTAAATTTTAGATGACACGGTGTCACTAGTCAATCAAAAATGACACATTGTCACATTACTTTCACAAAAAAAAGCCTTCCCCATTTCTAGAGAAAGGCCAAAGGTCTACAGTGCTGTACTTGTTTTTTCAACGACAGTATTTTTTTCCTTTAATTCAGGGTGTGCATCTCTGACAACACTTGGTCTTGCGAGGACTAATACTACCCCAATTAATACCACCGCTGAAGTAATTAGAATATATTGACCTGGCATTACATCATACAAATAACCGAAAATAATCATGCCAAGCGGCATTAATGCAACAGCCATTGATTCAAGAATAGAGAACACTCGACCTTTGAAATCATCATCAATCATTTTTTGCATCATCACTTGGATTGGTGTATTCACAACAATAATCGTAGCTCCGAATGTAAACATGGCGATAAAATAGTACGTAAAAATGGACCAATAGGATAGCGAAATCATTAACGGAATTGCCATTGCGCCCATAATGACCCCTAATCCAATAATTCCGCGCTTTGATACAAGGAACGGGAACTTCACTTCTTTTCGAATTGAGAAGTAAATCGAAAATAGTAGCATTCCAACTGCAAATGCTCCTTGAGTGAAACCGAAATGCTGAGAAGCTAACTTCAATTTTTCAATTAAAATGAAAGAATAACCGACCTCAAATGCCCCAAATAAGAAGTTAATAATTAAAGAAATCCAGATCATTGTCATCAGAACTTGTTTTGTCTTTAAATAGCCGATTCCTGCTTTCATACTTTGCCACATGGTTTCTTTTTGATCTTGCTCTTCCTTCGCCTTTCGTTTTGAGAATAGGTTAAAGTTCATTGTTGATTCAAGAAGAACAGCAAGCACGGAAGCTGCAATATACATTTCTAAAAATACTTCCATTGAGACAGTCCCATATAATAGTCCGCCAACTGCTGGACTTCCAATCGCTGCAAATGACATTGAAATCTGATTAAGCGACATCGCTCTTTGGATACGATCTTCATCAACCAAGCCAGTTACCGATGATGTAAAGGTTACACCTGTAAATGAGGTGGCAATGGATAGCACAACCGTTGTCGTATAAATCGCTATCAGTGATAAACCATAGGTCAAACTCACAATAAGTAGCCCGACTATCGCTAACGTCGTCACGAGTTGTGAGATGATCACGATTTTTTTCCGAGAATATTTGTCTGCCGCATAACCAGCAAGCGGTGCCACAAGCGCCCTCGGTAATAAATTACAAATGAGATTCGTTGCAAAGCTTGTTGCAGAGCCTGTCAATTGAAGTATATAAAAACTTATTGCGAATGCGTAAACTTGTGCGCCGAATGAGGAAATAATTTTACTAATCGTGAAGGTAAATAAATGATAGGTTGCTCTTTTAAGCTTTTGTTGTTCATTCATGCAAATTCCTCCATTAATGGAAAAGTTTAATTTAATTAAACAAATCATATCACCATTATACTTTCTTTTCAACAAAAAGTTTAATATAATTAAACAAAAATATAAAAAATAGGGAGAGTGCCTATTTATCATGCTTGGTGAACGCATTCGTAAATTACGCAAACAAAAGAAACTAACATTAGAAGAGCTTGCTGGAACAAAATTGACAAAGGGCATGCTGAGCCTTATTGAAAATAACAAAGCAAATCCTTCAATGGAGAGCTTAAACTATATTGCAGAAAGACTTGAGATTGAGTTATCGCAGCTTTTAAATGAGGATAATTTGGATGAATTAAGAAAAGTGTTAGATGAGGCCGAAAAACTATATATGGTTGATTCCGAAGAATACCCTGAAAAATATAAAAAATTGTTAACTCTAATTGAGCCTTTTGTTTCCCAATTAAACCAGGGGTACGAAGCTGCTAGATTGCTGGAGCTATACGGATACAGTTGCTATTTTGAAAAGAAAGGCGACGAGAAACAACCACTTGAACAAGCAGCAAATCTGTACGATCAAATGAATATTACAACAAAAAGAGTGAGCATTGCATCTTTTCGCTGCCTCGCTTATTTTATTGACCATGATTATGAAAAAGCATTAGAAACTATCTTACAGGAACGATATGAAATAGAAAAAAATCATGCATATATCGATCCCATGTCAAGATTAGACCTTGATTATAATGAGGCCATTTTCTATTTTGCTGTTGGCAATACCGAAGCTGCAAAAAAGGTCATGGAAGATGCCATTTCCTTCTCCCAAAAAAATAAAATATTTTATCGAATTGATGATTTGTATCGGCTTGCAGCTGCTGATTCGATGATGTCTAAGAAATGGGAGCAATATGATTATTACCTAACCAAATTGAATCAGTATGCCGTTTTTTCAGATGACCAGATGGCAAAAATCACTGCAAAACTTTTTCAAGTTGAATCTCTTAATGCGGTGAAGCACAATTATCATGAAGCACTTACGATGGTGGATCAATTTTTAGATAACCCTGAATTTAACCAACAGCGATTAAGGGATTGGTTCTATCTTGAAAAAGGAAAAGCATTACAGGGATTAAGACGTTATGAGGAAGCCATTCATTTTTTTGAAAAAGTGGCCATTCCATCCTATCATCACCATCCTTTTGACTTGTCACAATTCTATTTAAAAGAAACCTATACGGCGCAATGTCTAGTTGAACTTGGAAAAATAGATGAGTCATTATTAGCAGCTAAAAAAGCAGTTGATTTATTTGATCATCTGCCTGATTCTCCTTTTAAAGAATTAAGTAAGGAAACCTTTCATAAGATTAGCGCGCTAAAAGGAGAAACTTATGATTGATGCTCATATTCATCTTGAACAATATGATGTAAAAAAGCTTCCGACACAAATAGAAAAATGGCAGGAATCCGGAGTTAAAGGAGTCATTGCTGTTTCCAATGATCTCCCCTCCTCCTATCGGACGCTTGAATTACGAGATAAATTTCCAGACTTTGTCCATGCTGCTATTGGATTTCATCCTGAACAACCACTACCAGTTGAACAAGATTTTTTAGAGTGGAGGGGATTAGTACAAGCTGAAAGGGAGAAGATCGTGGCAATCGGTGAAATTGGGCTACCTCATTACAATCTTGAAATACTTTCCTTTTCTCTGGAGCATTATTTTGATTTTTTATCTCGCTGTCTTGAGGTTGCTGTACAACATCAGCTACCTGTTGCTCTGCATGCCGTTCATGATAAAACAGAACTTGTTTTTGACCTATTGCAGCAAAAACAAGTTCCAATTGCACATTTCCATTGGCTAAAGGCCCCTGAGAATGTGGTGAAAAAAATAGTTGATGCTGGCTATTATATTTCCGTTACACCTGAAATTTGCTACAGGGTCCGCGATCAAAAGCTTGCAAAACAGGTTCCACTTCAACAACTTTTAATCGAAACCGATGGCCCGTGGCCGTTCGAGGATGAGTTTAAAAATCAACCCACTTCCCCATTATTTTTAGGAAAAATAAGTAGTCAACTTGCCACTCTGTATGGAATCAATGAACATAAAATACGAGAACAACTCGTGTTAAATACACATCGTTGTTACCAGGAAATAAAAAGTACTTTAACATGAACCCCTATTTTTGATATCATACTTAAAGAAAAAGCAAAAAGCATTAAATGAAACAGGTGAAAAAAATTGGAATATCAAGTTTTACTTTATTACAAATACATCGAAATCGATGACCTGCAAGCTTTTAGAGATGCACATTTTGAATTTTGCACTGAACTAGGATTAAAAGGTAGAATCCTTGTTGCAACTGAAGGAATCAATGGTACGGTTTCGGGTACTGTGGAGCAAACAGAAACATACATGGAGTTCATGCGAAGCGATTCTCGTTTTTCAGACATGATCTTCAAAATAGAGAAAAGTGAAGGACATGCTTTTAAAAAGTTAAAAGTGAAGGTGAAGCCTGAGATTGTCAATTTGAGTCTTGAAAAGGACCTAAACCCCAATCAAATCACTGGCAAGCATCTCCCTCCAAAGGAATTTCTTGAAACGATGCAACAGGAGGATGTTATTATTCTTGATGCGCGTAATACGTATGAATACGATCTTGGCCATTTTAGAGGAGCGATTCGCCCCGACATCGAAACCTTTCGCGAACTGCCAAAATGGGTCGAGGAAAACTTAAGTGAGTACAAGGATAAGAAAATCTTAACCTATTGTACAGGCGGCATTCGTTGTGAAAAGTTTTCAGGCTTTCTGGTAAAGGAAGGTTTCAAAGATGTTTCACAGCTTGAAGGCGGCATCATCACTTACGGATATGACCCAGAGGCTAAAGGTGCTTTATGGGACGGAAAATGCTATGTTTTTGACGAACGAATTTCAGTACCTGTTAACCGTACTGGTGAGGAAACGATCGTTGGGAAATGCCATCATTGTGGAAAACCGGAAGAACGTTACGTGAAATGCGGAAACCCAGAGTGTAACAAGCATCTTCTTCTTTGCGAGGACTGTGAGCACGAACATTACAGAGCCTGCAGCCAAGAATGCAAGGACCACCCACACAACCGGTATGTAAAAGAACATCAATTGGTATAAATGTAAAACTGCTCAGATCAAAACTGAGCAGTTTTTTTCAAGCTTATTTTTCTAAGAAAATCTCCGCCTTTTCTCACTTTCCAATTGCTTGTATCTCCTGGGAAGTAAAAAATATTTTCCCTTGTTCTTTTTCAAGGGCTACTTTGTACATCGCATTTGCCACCGTTTTCCCCTCAACAGCTCGATATTTTCGGAGGGGACCCACAAATAGAAACTTTAATCCCTTCATCAATACCGCAGCCAATTCTTCCCCAAGGCGAAATTCGTCCCTGTTTCCAAGAAGTAGAGAAGGTCGAAAGATAGATAGCTTTTCGAAGCCTAGTTTTTGAACAATTTCCTCAAGTTCACCTTTCATCCTTGGGTAAAATATTTTAGATTGGATGTCTGCGTTCATGGCACTGACCACTAAATAATGCTTTGCACCACTCTCCTTCGCAATTCGCCCTATCTCAACAGGGTAATCGACATCTATTTTATACATCGCATCTTGTGTCTTTGCCTTTTTTATGGTTGTTCCTAAACAGACAAACACATCTTCAACCGCAAAATACTGCTTATCTTCGTCAAGACGATCAAAATCAACAACAACCTCTATTAATTTCGAATGATGTATTTCAAGGGGTCTTCGAACTAAGGCATACACCTTTTTATATTCAGACGCCTCCAGCAAAAGCCGAAGTAGTTCATTTCCGATTAACCCTGTCGCCCCTGCGATTAATGCTGTTTTCCCTTCCACTTTGCCAACTTCCCTTCACGAAAACGATTCTCTCACAAGTATAACCAATATTAAAAAATATGCATGTTTGATTATCTATTGAATTACATTTTGTAAAAAAAATTGTTTACTAGCGTATGAAAGATGGGCAATATGTACTATTTTTATTGATCATTTTTCTGTTATTCGCCAAAAATTTTGCTTATATTAACCAAAAAAGTTAAATCTATATTATAATCATCTTATAATGTCGAACTATTTTATATTTTATAAAACTTTAATACTATTTTGGAAGGTGAGTTATGGAAATTACGAAGCACATTTTGGTTAACCTTTCATTATTAATTATTCTTTCATTTATAGGCTTAATATGGTTTGAACGAAAAAGAAACCTTACCCTTTCAAAATGGGAAGCTTACATCGGATTAGTTGTGCTTATCTTGGTTTGCTTTATATTTTCTTATCGACCAACCCCTACACACTTTTTTGACCTTCGACTGATTCCTGTTTTAATAGGTGGTCTTTATCTTGGGATTGGTCCGATTTTATGCTTAACGGTGATTGTGATAAGAGGAATTTACGGCATAAACTTTGGGTTTTATGCGACGATTACCCTTTACTTACCATCCGCTATTATTTTGTGGAAATTATATCCTTGGTTTTGGAAACAGCATTCAATGAAACGGATATGTGTTTCGGTTCTTGTGACATTTGTTTTATCCTTCTTAACTGCTTCATCGCTTATAGTTTCAAGACCACATATCAATATTTACGATGCGTGGTTTGCTTATTTAGTTATACCAGCGATTGGATTAGGCATTATGGCTTATTTAACTGAATTTTTTCGAAACAATATCCTCATGCGGCAAACGATTGTAAAATCTGAAAAACTTCATGCCGTCGAACAATTGGGTGCAGCGATTTCCCATGAAATTAGAAATCCTTTAACCGCTGCAATGGGATTTGTACAGTTATTAATGTCAAATAGCCTCCCCCGACACAAACAAAAGGAGTACCTATTAATTATTAAAGATGAATTAAGATCCGCTGAAAGGGTTATTCAAGATTATTTGACATTCTCAAAACCTGCATTAGATACGGTGGAAACTCTTCAAATTAAACGGGAATTGCAACAGGTTATTTCAATTTTAAGGCCCACTGCAAATCAGCACTCCGTGGAAGTGATTACGAATTTTTCTTTGGTAGGCACGATTCAAGGAGATCGTCAGAAGTTTCACCAATGTTTTATCAATGTGATGAAAAACGCCATCGAGGCAATGCCCGGTGGAGGACAACTATACATAGAAACCCGCTACGACCGGCAAAATGTAAGCATTATCATTCGAGATACAGGAATCGGGATGACAAAGGAACAAATTGATCGACTTGGTGAGCCCTATTATTCTACTAAAGGATCAAAAGGAACAGGTCTAGGCATGATGGTTGTCTACGGAATAGTCAAAGCCATGAAAGGGACACTTCGTGTTACAAGCACTGTTGGGGAAGGAACCGAATTTACCTTCCAATTCCCTTCTGCCCTTACCTTAACTGAGCCCCATGAGTAAGATTGGGGCTATTTCAATCCTCCTTTCCATAACATTTTCTTATCTCATTATATAATCTTTTAATAATATCCTTATGTAAGGTTTTCCTATAAAATGAAGGTATTAAGCGAATGGAGGCAACAGAATGGACATAAAAAGTGACGTAAAAAAACAATTTGGTCGAAGCGCTGCATCTTACGTAACAAGTGAAGGACATCGTAAAGGTGGAGATTTACAAACATTAGTATCAATGGCAGATGCCAAAGGCACAGAACTGGCTCTGGATATTGCTACTGGTGGTGGACATACTGCAAATGCTCTCGCCCCTCTCGTAGGGCAGGTTACAGCGTTTGATTTAACACCCGAAATGTTAGCGGCTGCGGAAAAATTCATTAAAGGAAATGGTCATCTAAATGTTGAATTTGTTGAAGGGGATGCTGAAAATCTACCATTCTCCGATGAAACATTTGATATCGTATCTTGCCGAATTGCACCTCACCATTTTCCTAACATTACTAGCTTCGTAAGTGAAGTATCACGAGTATTAAAACCAGGTGGTCAGTTCTTGTTAGATGATAATGTTGCTCCAGAAAATGATGAATTTGATGAGTTTTATAATACGGTAGAAAAAAAGCGTGACTACAGTCATTTCCGTGCTTGGAAAAAGAGTGAATGGCTCCAAATGCTAGAAAATGAAGGTTTTGAAATCCAAGAACTCTATCGTTTTGAAAAGACTTTTGAATTTGAGAGTTGGTGTAACCGGATGCATTTGTCAGATCTTGAGAAAACAGAATTAACCGACTATATGCTACATGCTTCCAGTAAAATAAAACAAAAATTTCGTATTCAAATTGAGAATAATAAAATCATTTCCTTCCAAGGAGAAGCCGTAGTATTAAAAGGAACAAAACTTTAGGAGTAGAGTGGAGGAATTCCTCCACTTTATCTTCATGAGGAGGCGTTCGGTTTGTTGATGAATCAAGTTACCAATCTGTTAAAAATTGAACACCCCATTATTCAAGCTCCAATGGCGGGTGGCATTACAACTTCGGATTTAGTGGCTGCAGTTTCAAATTCCGGAGGCTTAGGTATGATTGGAGCAGGATATATGACGCCCGCTCAAATTCGCGAACAAATTAGTGAAATCAAACAATTAACTTCCATGCCTTTCGGAATTAATTTATTTGTTCCAAACGAATTTAACGCTAAAGAAGAGGAGGTCAAATCAACTAATCATTTACTCAACCCGATTCGAGAAAAATTAAATTTACCTCCAACGGATCATGTTGAACTTCCTTCTTTTCACGATGCATATGAAAAATATGTTGAACAAATCAAAATTGTCATTGAGGAAAAGGTACCGATTTGTTCTTTTACGTTTGGACTTCCTTCCAAAAGTGTGGTCGCGGAATTAAAGCAACATAATATTATGTTAATCGGGACAGCAACGACTGTTAAAGAAGCCATTGAAGTTGAAAAATCAGGAATGGATATTGTGGTTGCTCAAGGTAGTGAAGCAGGCGGACATCGTGGGAGCTTTATGAATGAGGAGCAGGAAAACCTAATAGGCTTAATGTCTCTTATCCCACAGGTTGCTGACAATGTAAATATTCCCGTTATTGCCGCTGGGGGAATAATGGATGGAAGAGGTTTAATGGCTTCCATTTGCTTAGGCGCACAGGCTGTTCAAATGGGAACTGCATTTTTGACTTGTATTGAAAGTGGAGCACATCAAGTACATAAAGAGGCGATTCTTCACGCTTTCGAAGACGAAACAGTCGTGACCCGTTCATTCTCGGGCAAGCCGGCACGCGGACTCATAAACCCCTTTATTTTAAACATGAGGGAATACGAAAAAGATCTGCCTGAGTTCCCGGTTCAAAATTCACTTACACAGGATATTCGAAAAGCTTCAGGTTCACAAAATAACAAGGATTACATGTCCCTTTGGTCTGGACAAAGTCCACGGTTATCCAAAAATCAAAGTGTTAAAACGTTAATAGAATCCATCATTTCCGATGTAAAAAGTAAAATAGTGAAGCAGTGAATTTTACTTAAAATCCACTGCTTCTATTTTTTTTAGTTCTTTAAGGCATAGCAATGATTAAGCGGTCCGCTTCCCTTTCCAAGGTCAAGTCCCGCTTCTAAAGCTCCCGTAATATACCCTTTTGCCTCTTGAATACTTGATTTTATATCCAAGCCATTTGCTAAATTACAAGCAATCGCTGAGGATAGCGTACACCCTGTACCATGGGAATTTGGGTTATCGATACGACCTCCTGGGAACAATGTGAGTTCCCCATCGCTATATAAGAGATCATCTGCTGTATCCTCAAGATGACCCCCTTTGATCAAAATCGCACCCTTATACATGTTAGATAATTTTTGGGCTGCCACTTGCATGTCTTCTTTCGAGTGAATCTCCATGCCACAAAGCGCTTCAGCCTCATGTATATTAGGGGTAATAATCGTAGCAAGTGGAATCAATCTCGTAATGAGGGCATCCATCGCTGACTCACTCAATAGTCTACTACCACTTGTAGAAATCATAACAGGGTCCACGACAATATTCGAAGGTTGATATTCTTCTAGCTTTTCCACGATTTTATCGATAATTTCAGGTGAGGACACCATCCCTATTTTTACACTATCCGGAAAAATATCAGTCATAATGCAATCTAACTGCTGACCAACAAATTCTGGAGTCGAATCAAGCACCCCGTATACCCCTGTTGTATTTTGAGCAGTCAGAGCCGTGATTGCACTCATTGCATACATTTTATGAGCGGTGATTGTTTTAATATCGGCTTGAATTCCTGCTCCCCCACTACAGTCAGAGCCAGCAATCGTCAGTACCTTTTTCATGTCAATCTCTCCCTACCATCTCAGTTGAAAGTTTTCGTAATTCCTTAGTCGCTGCGGTGATATCAGACTGTGCAAAGAGTGCGGATACAACAGCAACGCCGTCTACCCCACTTCCACTCAATTCCATGATATTGGTTTTTGTAATACCGCCAATTGCAACGATTGGAATCGAAACACTTCGGCAAATTTCTTGGACAGTTTCAAATGTCATCGGCTTTGCATCTGACTTGGTGTTCGTTGGAAATACAGAGCCAATACCAAGGTAATCCGCCCCCGCTTTTTCAGCGGCAATGGCTTGTTCTACATTTTGAGCGGAGACTCCAAGAATTTTATCTGGTCCAATCAATTCCCGAACTTTTTCAACTGCCATATCCTCTTGTCCAACATGCATCCCATCTGCATCACATGCTAGCGCAATCTCGACATTATCGTTAATAACAAATGGAACTTGATAGAAAGCCGTTAGCTTTTTAAGTTCATTTGCTTCCTGTAAAAATTCATCATACCCGAGATTTTTTTCTCTGAGCTGAAGAAAGGTAATTCCACCCACTAGTGCAGCTTCTACCTGCTCGACTAAAGTCTGACTGCCTGTCCAAGCACGGTCGGTTACTGCATATAAAAGCATTGCATTTTTATCGATTTTCAATGTTCATCCCACCTTGGAGTAATGTATAGTCTAGCTTGCTCATCCAATCAATCAAGTACGTTCTAAATGATGAAGTTCCACCGTTTAATTCTTCTACTTTTTGGTGAGCTAGTTCTCCGCAATATCCCATCGCACTCACCGCAGCGGCCGTGCTTTTTAAAACTTCCTGAGGATTCGCCCCACAATAAGCAGCTACAACTGATGTTAGCATGCAACCAGTTCCTGTGATTTTTGACATCATTGGATGACCATTTCTGATTACATAAGCTTCATCCTTATTTGCCACAATATCAATCGCACCCGTAATTGCGATAACAGCATGTGTTTGCTCACTTACCATTTTTGCAAATTGAACCATTTCATCAAGATTTCCTTCATTGATGACATCTTCAGCGGCGGCATCTACACCTTTAGTATTACCACTGCCAGCATGAACGGTTTTTATTTCAGAAAGATTCCCTCGGATTACTGAAAACTGAACTTCGTTTAATAGACGGTAGACGGTGTTTGTTCTTAGGCTAGATGCACCCGCCCCAACTGGGTCTAAAATAACCGGGTTCCCAATTTTATTTGCAGCTTTTCCTGCTAAAATCATGGATTCAATCGTACGCTCGTTTAATGTTCCAATATTAATGACAAGAGCGTTACAAATGCTCGTAATATCTGCTACTTCCTTAGGATCATCCGCCATAATTGGTGAACCCCCACAAGCAAGGACCATATTTGCAACGTCATTTACCGTCACATAGTTTGTAATATTATGTACAAGCGGTGTTTTATTCCTAACATTAGCTAAAATCTGTTCAAACATCCTTCATCCTCCTATCCAAAATAAAAATGCGGTATACCTAAAATAGATATACCGCATGAACGCACATACTTTCATAAATTCCCTACGTTGGCATTATCCAAATCAGGTTAAAGCGGATGTTCAAAAAGTCACCAAATGATAAGCAGCGAATCTCTGCGTCACTCGACCTCTCCGGTCCTCACGTATCAACAACATACGCTACGGTCCTCGAGTCACGAGTTCCTTGATCTTCTTGCTTCTGATTTGTTACCTTTTTGAACACTCACTTAAAGGGTCTAAGCTACATTTCGCTTACTCTCAGCCCACATGTGTGAGCTCCCCTACTCATATTTAATTGTCTTTATTATACCATACGAAAAAATTCTGTCATTATTTTAAATTGGGTCATTGCTTTCGGAACAACAATAGTGTACGATACATAGTATAAACTAAATACTGTATGACATATAGTAATAAAGAATGAGGTGGGTGAATGAGTAACTTATTAAACTCATTAATGACAGAGCTTAGAAGAGGAACGTTGACACTAGCGGTTTTAAGTCAATTACGAACCCCTCAATATGGATATTCACTTGTTCAATTGTTAGAGGGCTCCGGAATTGCCATTGACCAAAGTACCTTATATCCCCTGCTACGCCGCCTAGAAAAACAAGAATTGGTGACGAGCAGCTGGGATACAACTGAAAGCAGACCCCGTAAGTACTATGTATTAAGTGAATACGGGCTCGAGATCTTTTTACAGTTAAAAAAGGAATGGATACAAAATTCAAAAGAGCTATACAGCCTTTTAGAGGGAGAGGAAGATTATGAATCTGATTGATATCTACATTCAGGAGGTTACAAGAAGACTGCCTGAAAAAATGCGTGACGATATCGCACTTGAACTACGATCGACCATTGAGGATATGTTGCCTGACGATTACAACGAAGAAGATACAAAAACCGTACTCGAGAAATTAGGAAGCCCTGTAAAATTGGCGAATAATTATCTCGACCGCCCCATGCACCTTATTGGTCCACGTTATTTTGACGTGTACGTTAGCTTACTGAAAATGATTGTACCGATTGCCGCAGTAGTTGCTCTCATCTCCGTGGTTGCCGAATTTTTTATCGGGTATCAAGCGGAAGAAGCCATCATTAATGTGGTATTGGACTTAATTGGTTTGGGGATTTGGAGAATGATTGACGTTTCGATGCAAACATTCCTTTGGTTTACACTAGTGTTCGCCATTATTGAAAGAATGGATAAAGGTAAAGATGATCAGCCACTAACCACCAGTCTGAAAAAATGGACTCCAGATGATTTAAAAAATATCACCTATATCCCAAAGAAGAAGGCTATCTCAAAATGTGAAGTATTTGGTGCTCTATTATGGACTGCAATCTGGGCAACCCTATATTTTTATGCCAATCAACTTCTAGGTATCTATGAGGGCGGTAAGGATGGTCTCGAATTTGTAACCCCCGCTTTAAATCAAGAGGCGTTGCTTGGATTTTGGCCGATTATTCTAGTTGTGATTGGTTTGGAAATCGGATTGACCCTATATAAATTTATCAAAGGGCAATGGACGAAAAGAATGGCCATTTACAATACGGGCCTTCAAGTATTTTCAGCCATTGTATTCATCGTAATCTTCATAAATCCCAATATCTTAAACCAAGACTTTATCAAGCATATGACAAACATATTTGACACTCAGGATCACCAATTTACAACATGGTTCATCGCAACCGTACTCATTTCATTCATCGTCTCTGCAGCCATCAGCATCTTTGACGGATTCCGCAAATCCAACATCCGCTAGGACCACAGGGACGGTTCTCCTGGCTCCTTGTCTTATTTACCAAACTACCTATGGCTCTTGTGGGATTAGTTGTCCTAATCTTTTTTCAGGATGCATATAGATGAGTAGTAGACTTTGAAAAAGGAGTTTGGTAACATTGAATAAATTTTTGGCTGCAATTGGCATTGTTTTTATCATTTTTGTGACCGGTGTAATTGAAGCAGATGATGTCTTCGAATACAAAAATGCCATTTCTGTTTCTGGTCTTTCTCCTGATGAAGAAGTAACCGCAAATTCGGATGAGGAAAACGCAATCAAAGGATTAATTCCTGAATTAGAAATGCAGTTCTTCGATACGGAAATTGTGAACGGAAATAAAGTTGAAATCTACCGGGAGTATGAGGTTTATCGCAATGAAGCAAACGAAGTCATTAAAAAGGTGCCCACTGACAATTATGAGTATTTGGAGTACTGGAGATAGGAGTTTAGCCAAGCTAAACTCCTTTTTCTGAACAACTTTCTACAAATCTACTAAAAATACGCTTTGAAATCTGATCCCCTCGAACCGCCAAGCCTTCCGGATGCCACTGAACACCTAAAACAAATGAATGACCGGTGCTTTCAATTGCCTCGATTATTCCATCCGATGCAACCCCGGACACATCAAGAGGATATGGAACATGGCGGACTGATTGATGGTGATCTGTGTTTACCTTAAACTCGGTAGTCCCTGCAATCGATGCTAGTAAACTACCTTCCTTCGCTTTTACAAAATGGGCAAAATGATACCTCGGTGCTTTTTGAGAATGCTGAAGCAGTTGGGTCTCATGCTGCGAATAAATATCCTGATACATGTCTCCTCCAAGGGCAATATTCAAGATTTGAATCCCTCGACAAATCGCAAGGATTGGCTTATCCGCGGCAATCATTTCTTTAATAATGGCCGGTTCCAAATCATCCCGTCCAGGCGAAATCGCTCCAAGCTTTGGATGCGGTTCCTCTCCGAAAAGAAAAGGATCAATATCTCCCCCACCTGTTAAAAGCAATCCATCCAAATTAGTAACAAGCTGTGAAACATCCTCGTCAATCCCGATTGGCAAAATAACCGGAATGCCACCCGCTTGAATGACGGCTTGAATGTAATCATTTGAGAGAGTATGCTTAGAATCCAACTCAACATGAGATGTCACACCAATAATTGGTTTATTCATCTGGACTCCTCCTCATTTTTTACTTCTCGATTTGCGGATTTGCATCCGTTCAAGCATTTTCACGTCCAAATCCGCTGATTTGCGTCGACTCTTTATAGTACTTCATCCATAAATTCAGCTAATGAATAAAGTGTGTTTCCATTACGACCTGTAGTTGTTTTTGCCGTAACTAAAGATTGTAAAATGGCTTCCTCTGTCGCATCAGCCGTTGCTAAAAACGCTTGATCCAAGTCATCTTCATGCACTGCTTCAATTTTCTGTAATGTGCCATTGTTCTCATGACTGACTTCATTTGCAGTTGAAAAACCAATGAAGACATCCCCACTTCCGTTTCCAATAAATGAACCAGTTCTGCTTAATCCCACTGAAGCTCGCTTGATGATACGTTTTAATTGGCGTGATGTCACAGGTAAATCGGTTGCGATTATTATCATGATGGAGCCTTTGTCGCCATCTGGACTTTTTACAGGAAGCTTGGTTTTGATTAAGGGTCCGACATGGATTCCATTTAATCGGAACTGATCAATTTCCCCAAAGTTTGAGAGCACTAGTATGCCTAGAGTATACGTCCCGTGCGGGTATGTAAGAATGCGTGATGACGACCCGATGCCTCCTTTTAATCCAAAACATTTCATACCCGTTCCAGCACCAATGCTACCTTCTTCAAAATGGGTATCGGCGGTTTCGATAGCTTCTCTAACATGTTCTACCGTGATAGACTGCTTACGAATATTATTTAAAAACATATCATTACATTCCCCGATTACAGGATTAACAGTTCCGGTGGTGTCACCAATTTCTTTATTTTGCGCCAAGCTATAGCCGATGAGATGATTAGCAGCCACCCCCACACTCATTGTATTTGTCAGCAAAATGGGTGTTTCAATTGTCCCTAGCTCATCGATTTGAAGAGTGCCCATCGTCTTACCGAACCCATTCATAGCATATGAAGCAGCAACCACTTTATTGTTAAAAATATTTTGTTCATGGGGTATGATGGCCGTAACTCCGGTTTGGATGTCTCCGTTTGAAACCGTAGAGTGCCCCACTTTGACACCTTGTACATCTGTGATTTTATTTAATGGCCCCGTTGGTAAGGTGCCGATTTGAATCCCATAATCTCGTAATCTTTTTTGCATGTTTGATAAGCCCTTTCTGATTTGGTGTTTGTTATAAGTATAGGCTAGATAAATGAGGTTGAGTATAAGTTGGGAGAATATTTGTTAATTTAAAGAAAAGATTTTTGTTTTGGGGTGTTGCAAAACTTTGTTTAAAACACTTTCCGGATCTGCACCTTCTAGTTTTATCCAAACAAACACCCCTCCCCAATCCAATAAGTTGAAATCTTCTGTAAAGGTCAATTAAAATAAAACTATCATACTTACAAATGAGGAGGGACAACTAAATATGAAAGCGTTTGTACATTATAAAGTGCCTGGAATGGATGGAACATCCTATTCAGATATTGAGGAAGTAGAACCAAAAGCCGGAGAAGTGAAGGTCAAACTAAAAAGTGCAGGCCTCAATCACCGGGATTTATTTATTTTACATAGACATAAAGAGACTGAGCCACCTCTAGTAATTGGATCAGATGGAGCTGGGGTTGTTGAGAAAGTGGGTCCTGGTGTCGAGAGCGTTAAGGTTGGGGATGAAGTGATTATCAATCCTTCATTAGGCTGGAAAGAAAAAAGTGACGCACCTCCTGAAGGTCATGAGATTCTTGGATTACCTGACCACGGAACATTCGCTGAAAAAATTACAATTTCTGCAGAAAATGTCGGTCCAAAGCCTACACATTTATCATGGGATGAAGCTGGCGTACTTTCACTTGCGGCTATGACTGCTTATCGTGCGTTATTCACTCGAGCACAAATAACAGAAACCGATACCGTGCTTTTACCAGGAATCGGCAGTGGCGCAGTTACGTTCCTCTTACTTTTTGCAAAGGCTGTTGGGGCTCGGGTCATTGTTACCTCACGCTCAGAAGCTAAGCTTAAGCGTGCACTCGAATTAGGTGCGGATGTTGCGATTGACAGTAATAGTGACTGGAATGAAGCACTTAATGGTGAAAAAGTGGATATTGTAGTTGAAACAGTTGGAGCAGCTACCTTCCATAAATCCCTTGGACAACTCCGAAAAGGTGGAAAAATGATCACATTTGGGGCTTCTGCAGGTGATACGGTGGACTTCAATCTACGTGAATTTTTCTATGGCCAGTATACGTTACTTGGGTCCACGATGGCGAGCACAGAAGAATTCAATGAAATGCTTCACTTTGTGAATGAACATAAAATCAAACCAGTCCTCGATAAAGTGTTCCCTCTCGAAGATGCGGCCAAAGCATTGCAACGGATTGATGAGGCAGAACAGTTCGGAAAAATTGCGATTAAAATTGAAGAGTAACCAAAACTGCACCCCATCTGAGGGTGCAGTTTTTCATGAAAAATAGGTCACCAATTTCTGTTTCATTTGTTCTTTATTCTCAGCAAATTGACGATGACGATGTCCGTTTCCTCCTGATGTATGGGGGAAACCATATAATACGGAATCGGGTGATACATAGCCATTTTCCACAAGAAAGTCCAACACAGCGGTCACATTCACCCCTAAAGGGATAATGAGTGGATTTTGAAGACTCTTTAATTCTTCTACAAAACATTCCACCACATACTTCTTTAATACATCTGTTTTTAACATTTTCGGCGTCGAACCACTGTAATTTTTTCCTTTATAAAACACAGGATATGTAATCACAGAACTTGTTTGAACGAGATGACTTGCCGTTGAAAACAGCTCACTTGTAGATGCAATGTCTAAATGGGAGTGCAACCCCAGCTCGTCCAACATTTGAATTAAGTTCTTCCTCATCGGTCCTTCAAAACTCGAGTTTTTCTTGACCTGATGAAGAAGTTGTTCATCGGTTAGACCCTTATTGGTTGGATCGAGAATCGTTGAATAGGAGCGTTTCATCTGATGCATGCCTGGTGTGATACCGACAATCAAAACCTTCGCGGCTTCATTCACGTATTCAAACGGAGCAAAATAGATTTCTAGGTTTTTCTTTTCGTCCCTTTCCAACAAAAATGTCTCATTTTTCAAGTCCTCTTCTATATAGTCCACTGGCAATGACAATATTTTATTTTTATATGTATCAAATTTTGAATAAGGTGCGATTGCCACAGAATTCCCTCCCTTAAGATGTAAAAGGTATACCGAAATTGGTATACCTTAAGCTACTACGTCCCGTTCATTTTTATATTTTTCGTATTGCTTTTCTTCCATTATAGTTTTTAACATTTGAACGACATTCCAAACATCCTCAAAAGAATTATAGAGAGGAACGGGTGCAAGTCGAATCATATTTGGAGCGCGAAAGTCAGGAATGATTCCATTTTCTTTTAAAGCCTTGCAAATTCGTGCTGCTTCATTATGCTCTAGACCTACATGGCCTCCCCTTACAGATTCCTCACGTGGTGTGCCGATCGTAAATCCCATGCCAACAAGTTCTGTATCGATTAGCTCTATTAAAAAATTCGTCAATAAAAGAGATTTCGTTCGGATATGTTCAATCCCTGCCTCAGCAAACATGTTAAGTGAACCAAGGAGCGGAGCCAAACTCAGCACATGTGGTGTTCCGATTTGAAACGCACCAGCACTTTCCGCAGGGGTAAACGTATGCTCCATGTCAAATTGCTTTTCTTTATTGGACCCAAACCAACCCGCAAGACCTGGTCGTACTCCAAAATGTTTGCGATTCACATACAAACCGGCAACTGCCCCTGGCCCTCCATTGAGATGCTTGTAATTGCACCAAAACGCAAAGTCCACATCCCATTCGGAAAAAGAATGAGGGATTGCACCGACTGAATGGCAGCCATCAAACCCGATTAATATTCCGCGTTTATGGGCTTCATTCGTTAAGCGCTCCATATCTAAGATTTGACCACTGCGATACAAGATTGATGGTAAAACTACTAAGGCAACTTCGTCCGTCATTGCATCTATGATATCCTCTTCAGCCAAATAACGACCGTCACGGCTTTTAACACGAACTAATTGTTCTTCTGGATTAAATCCGTGAATCCGAACCTGGCTTTGCAAGGCATAAATATCGGAAGGAAAATTCAATTCATCCGCTACAATCTTTGCTCGTTTCCCTTTTGGCTGATAAAAAGTAGAAACTAATTGATGCAGATTAACAGTCGTTGAGCCCGTGATAATTACTTCCTCAGGTGAAGCGCCAACAAGCGGAGCCAGTAGTTCACTTGCTTTTTCTGACATATAAAACCACGGCTGCCTCCCTTGTGTCCAGCCATCGATCCCAAATTCTTTCCAGTCTTCCAATGAATCTAGCAAAGATTGTTCCGCCCGCTTTGATAATAGACCGAGCGAGTTCCCGTCCATATAATTGGTATTTGCTTGTAGATAAAATTCTTCTCGAAACTTGGCGAGCGGATCTTCCCTATCTAGTTTCCTAGCTTGCTCTAAAAACATGGATTTCCTCCTTAAAAGAAATCGTACATGTAGGCATCGCGGTTCGGAATCATTTTTTCAAAAGCTTCTATATCCTGGTCAGCTCCCTCAATCATTCCAGCCGCTAATAATTCAGTTGGACGCTTGTGACCAAAAAGTGCCACTGATAATGCATTGATAGACAACTTTAGTGCACCTTCTGTTGCATTCACAACACGAACCTCACCCTCTTTTACAAGGAATGTTTTTTCATTCCAAGATGCAAAAGGGTCAGAAATCTGAAGCCTCAATGTCTCGTTTCCAGCAAATTTATATTCTTTTAAAAATGACTCAACATCGACAATGCGAACCATAAAATATGGTAAAACCTCTCGTTTTACTGTTTTTTGTTTCTTCAATGCAAAAAACAATGGTTCTTTTTCATACGTAATCATTTCGAGTTCAGATATCATGGAGTCATGTTGACATATAAAATTCCACAAGCCACGACGTGCTTCAAAATCGATGGCAACAAACTCCTCAACAGTCATCTTGTTGTCCTTGGATTCATATAGGATATACCCAATTGGCTGTTCAGAGGCATCATAGTAAATCGCAATATGTAGGTCATCAACCACACTCTTCCACCATTCATCCTCACGAACTAGCATTCCAGAAAACTGTGACCCATATTGACGATATATCATCTTAAGTTCATCTAAATTCACATTTTCAAAGAGATACCGCTTCACCGAACCCTCTACTGGCTTAAGCATAACTAAATCAGATCGCTGGAAAACCGTTTTTAAGCGATTACTGAAAAGCTCCCACCCATATTTTCGATAAAAAGAAACATCAAATGGATGCAGCATCGACACGGTAAACCCTTGTTTCTTCATTGTGTCAAGCGCATATGTAAGTAATTCCTTTACATAGCCTCTCCTGCGGTATTCCGGATATGTCGCTACACCTGCAATTCCGCCCATTTTAAAAGACTGTTCTCCCACATATGTAGTAAGTGGAATGAGATGAAACTTTGCAGCTAACAATGTATTTTCATAGATTCCATATATTTGATGCTTTTTAAGCTTCTTGAAGATAGCTTCTTGCTGTTCTTCAGAGACTTTATACTGAAAGGCGTACTCCGATAAACGAACGGAATCCATAAATCGATCTTCTGTCATTCTCTCGATTGCCATAATTCTACAACTCCAATATATGTAATTATTCAAAAGTCTACTTATATTTACTCACAACTAACATCTGTTAGACTAAAAATATGTTTTGTTTCAAATACGACTGTTCCACCGTTATCCATACATGCTTCTGCTAGATTCATGTTTATTTTATGGTTATCCCTGATTTCTAGTATCCTCAAAACCCCAAAAGTTACTATTAGAAGACTGCCAATAATGGCAATGAGGAGATTTCTCCTACTTTTACTCATTCCATCACCCCTCCTTAAGGGTAACACAATTACCACATTTTTCAATTTCTCAGAAAAAATTTTACGCAGTTTTTGTAAAAAGTTTTTTGTGGATTTTTCATTTCATCCGATGTATGATAGTAACATTAACAATGGGGAGATGGTAAAAATGAGGAAGCAATTAGTCTTTGCCATCATTATGTTTGTAGCCATTATGTCTTTTTCAGCTACAATTGCACACTCCCATGCGTTTAAATCATCAGACATTCAAGAGAATACGGTAACGATTAGTGGAGTTTCGTATGATAATCTTACTTTTAATGATGATGGTAAACTAAAGATTTCTTGGGTGCTTTTTTCGATCACATCCATATTACTCGTCCTTCAAGGGATGTTAAAGAATATCGATGTGAACCAATCGATTCGAAAACTCACATGGATGACGCCCATTTTTTATCAATCGAATTATGTGGTGAAGGCCCTTTGATTTTTTAAACTTTAAAAATCAAGGAGGAGAAAAAATATGTGGTTTCGATTTATTATGATTGGATTATGTTCGTTAACGGTGACAAGCCTATTCATTTTCCAAGGAATTGAAATAACCCAGGCATTTAAAGACTTTTTTACAAATAAATAATGAAGAAAAACGAATGTAGAGCTAGGTTCTACATTCGTTTTTTATTTTTATTCTTGTGCCATTTTTACGGTAGTGCGATACAAAAGTTCAGTTCCAAGTGAGATATCCTCAAAAGTTGAAAATTCCTTTGGATTATGGCTGATTCCATCCTTACATCGAACAAAAATCATCCCGTAATCACATTCATAGGACATCGCTAGTGAATCATGAAAAGGACCACTCATGAGCTCCATTGGCTCCAATCCGATATTCTGCATCTCATTACGCATGATTTCTTTAATCCACTCCGCGCAATAACGAGGTTCACTATTCGTATCCTCGGTAATTTTACAAAGGAGTTGATGTTCCTCGGTAATTTCTTTAATTTTACTACGTAATTGGGCTTCAAGCCGGTGACGTCTATTTATGTCAATATCTCTCAAGTCCACCGTAAAGCTTACTTTTTCAGGGATGATGTTTCGTGAATCTGGGAAAACTCGCAAGCTTCCAACGGTACCAACAGTTGGAGCACCAGGTTCTTGGCTTGCGATTTCATTTAGAGCAACGATAATCTTAGCTGCACCAACAAGTGCATCCTTCCTCATCGGCATCGGAACGGATCCAGCATGCCCTGCAAAGCCCTCAAACTCAACAGTTAACCACAATGGACCTGAAATCCCACTTACAATTCCAATCGGTTTATTCATGCTTTCTAAAACGGGTCCTTGCTCAATATGCATCTCAAGGAATGCCCCAATACTTCCTTTTGGGTATTCTGATTCTTTAAATTTTGATGGATCACATCCAAACTCAATAAGAGCCTCTCTTCTGGTTACACCATCTTTATCCTTCCGTTCTAACTCCCCTTCTTCAAGCTGCCCTAGGATTCCCCTAACTCCAAATAACCCTTTATTAAAACGGCATCCCTCCTCGTCAGAAAAAGCAATGACCTCCATGGGTTGGTTTGGAACAATCTGATTTTCTTTCATCGTTTGAATAACCTCAATGGCACCTAATACACCTATCGCTCCGTCAAACCTTCCACCATAGGGCTGGGAATCAATATGAGACCCTAGCATTAAAATGGGTTCGTCTGGATTTTTCCCTTCCAATCGACCAATTAAGTTTCCAAAATGATCGATTCTAGCACTTAACCCCGCTTCCTCCATCCAACCTTTCACCGTTTCGACGGCTTGACGGTCTTCCTTAGAAAGTGTGAGGCGGCACACTCCTGTTTCACCAATTTTCCCTATTTTCGATAAAGCTGTTATTCTTTCTTCAAGCCGTTCCTTATTAATGGTTAGTGTTTGGACATTCATAGCATCAGCCTCCTATTTTTAAATAGTTACATACGGTAGATTATGTGCTTTGGCAACTCCTTCGTAAACGATCTTTCCTGCAATCACATTTAGACCCTTTTGTAAGGATCTATTTTCTGCGAAAGCCCGCTCATAGCCTTTATTCGCAATCTGTAGGATATAAGGAACTGTTACATTCGTGAGTGCCATTGTGGACGTTCTTGGGACAGCGCCAGGCATATTTCCAACTGCGTAATGAACGATTCCATGTTTCGTATATGTAGGATTTGCATGTGTTGTCACATGTGTTGCTGTTTCAAATATTCCTCCCTGATCAATAGCAACATCCACAATGACTGAGCCTTCCTCCATTAAGCGAACCATTTCAGTAGTCACTAGCTTTGGTGCTTTAGCACCTGGGATCAATACAGCACCAATCACAAGGTCTGATTCAGCTACCGCTTGGCCAATCGTATAAGGATTAGACATGAGGGTCGTAATCGAATTTCCAAAAATATCATCTAATTCTCGTAATCTTGTTGGACTGACATCCAAAATCGAAACTTGTGCACCAAGTCCTACTGCTATTTTTGCAGCGTTCATTCCAACGACCCCACCACCGATAATAGTTACTTTCCCTCGGCTTACTCCAGGAACGCCACCAAGAAGAACTCCTTTACCGCCTTTTGTTTTTTCAAGAAAGGAAGCACCGATTTGTGTAGCCATTCGACCCGCTACCTCACTCATTGGGGTAAGTAAAGGAAGACTTCGATCCTCTAATTGAACGGTTTCATAGGCAATGGCCACAACATTCTTTTGCATCAAGGCTTGTGTCAGTTCTCGATCAGCAGCCAGATGCAAATACGTAAATAAAATGAGTCCGTCATAAAAGTATGGATATTCCTCTTGAATTGGTTCTTTTACCTTTATTACCATATCGCAAGCCCATGCGTCAGCAGCCGATTGGACAATCGTTGCTCCAGCTTCCATATAGAGCTCATCGAAGAATCCAGAGTTCTTGCCCGCGCCTGTTTCGATAAAAACCGCGTGATTATGTTGAACCAGTTGTGAGACACCAGCAGGAGTCAGGGCTACACGATTTTCATTATTCTTTATTTCCTTAGGTACTCCAATCCTCATCCCCATCCACCTTTCTCATTCCATTTTCTTAGGACAAACACACCCGTAATCTATGAGAATAACAAATAGATTACGAGTGTTGGTTGCATTTCTCTTTACAAGTCCATTATTTCTTCTACCAAAGTTTGTTGGACAAATTCTAAGTCTTCCTCAGAAATCGCAAGTGGTGGAGCGAGGGTTAGCACATTATTATATCCTGCCACAGTGGCTCCATTTTTCCCGATAATAAGACCCTTTTGCAGACAGCCCGCTATGACTTTATTCACTTGATTAACTTCAAGAGGTTCTTTCGTTTGTTTGTCCTTGACTAATTCAAGTCCAATCAATAACCCTTTCCCTCTTATGTCACCCACATACGGATGGTCCGCTAAAGCTGCCGAAAGACCGTCTTTTAATCGAATCCCAAGATCTTGTGATCGCTCAAAGAGTTTTTCATTTTCCATAATTTCTAGATTTTTAAGGGCTAAGGCACAAGCCGCTGGGTTTCCACCGAATGTATTCACATGGCGGAAATAATCATATTCCTCTGAGCCTTTAAATACTTCATAAATTTCCTTTTTGACGGCCGTTGCAGATAATGGCAGATACGCACTTGTAATGCCCTTCGCCATTGTAATAATATCTGGTTTCACCCCGTAATTCATATAACCAAATGCTTTACCGGTACGACCGAACCCACATATGACCTCATCCACAATTAAAAGTGCACCATGTTTTTCACATACTTCCTTTACCCCCGCCATGTACTGGTCAGGTGGAACAATGACACCTCCACCAGTAATGATTGGTTCCATAATCACCCCTGCGATTGTTTCACTAAGCTCCCACGTCATCATACGATCAATATCTTTTACTGACTGTAGGTCCGATGCTTTTGCATCTGCTTTTTCTTCTGATCGATATAAATCAGGTGGTGCAACATGGAGAAAACCTGGTGCGAGTGGTTCATATTTATATTTACGCTGCGCTTGACCAGTTGCGGCAAGCGACCCCATTGAATTTCCATGGTAGGCCCGATAACGTGAGATAAATTTGTAACGGGAGTGCTCCCCTTTTTGTTGATGATATTGCCTTACTAATTTAAAAGCCGTTTCATTTGCTTCCGAACCACTATTGGAAAAGAAGATGACATACTCGTCTCCAAGCATTTCATTTAACTTTTCAGCAAGTTTTATCGCAGGTTCATGGCTATGTGTTAGTGGATAATAGGCCATTTCTTTAAGCTGTTCATGAGCAGCATCCGCAAGCTCTTTTCTTCCATACCCCACATTCACACACCAAAGCCCTGACATTCCATCGAGATACCGCTTCCCATTATGATCTGTTAACCATGACCCTTCTGCTTTCTGTATCACAAGAGTTGAATTCGGATTATATGGCTTCATCGAATGCCATACATAATCCTTATCCTTTGTTAACAGGTCTTCCCCGTGTGTAACCTTTGTCATACCGCCTTCCCTCCTTTTTTAATAGTCGAAACGGGACGTTATCATCTTTTTACGTGTATAGAAATTCACTCCATCCTTCCCATTTACATGGAGGTCACCGTAAAAGGAATCCTTCCAACCCGAGAATGGGAAAAACGCCATTGTTGCTGGTACACCAACATTGATACCAAGCATTCCTGCTTCTGCCTCTTCTCTAAACTGTCTGACTGCCCTTGCATCCTTTGTATAGATGGTGGCGCCATTTCCAAAACGTGACTTTCGAATATAGTCAAGACCTTCATCTAAATCCTTAGCACGTAACAGACTTAGAACAGGTGCAAAGATTTCCTCCTTAGCAATCGTCATATCTGGAGTCACATGGTCAAAAATAGTAGGTCCAAAAAAGTTTCCTTCTGGCATCTCATCCATTTCTTTTCTTCCATCCCTTATGAGTTCCGCACCTTCCTCAAGCCCTTTTTCCACGTAGCCCAGAACTTTATTCAAGTGTGACTCGCGAATAACGGGAGTTAGTAACACCTCATCATCCATTCCATTCCCTATTGTTAGTTGATCTGCAGCATCCTTTAACGCTGAAACAAATTTTTCACCGTCTCCCACAACGACAACTGCACTACAAGCCATACAACGTTGTCCTGCACTACCAAAAGTAGAGCTGATAATATTAGCTACCGCTTTTTCCATATCTGCATCTGGCATGACAATATGGTGGTTTTTCGCACCAGATAAGGCTTGAACTCGCTTGCCTTGCGCAGCTGCACGCTCATATACATATTTGGCAACAGGCTGTGAGCCAACAAATGATATGGCACTTACATTCGGATGATCTAGCAAACCATTTACAACATCGTGTGCCCCATGAACAACGTTTAACACTCCATTTGGTGCCCCCGCTTCCGTAAATAAGCGTGCAAGCTCATTCGCAAGCATAGGTGTCCGTTCAGATGGCTTTAATACAAACGTATTTCCACATGCAATGGCTAAAGGGAACATCCACATTGGAACCATCATTGGGAAGTTAAATGGGGTAATTCCGCCTACTACCCCCAATGGGTAGCGGAACATTTCAGAGTCAATATCCTCCGCAATGTTGGATAATGTCTCACCCATCATTAACGTAGGAGCACCTGCTGCAAATTCCACACACTCAATTCCTCGTAACACTTCACCATGTGCTTCCTTATATGCTTTACCGTTTTCTTGAACAACCAGTCTTGCCAACCTTTCATGGTTCTCAGAAAGTAAATAGTGATATTTGTATAAGATCCTTGCCCGTTTTGGAACCGGGGTATTTTTCCAGGTTTTGAATGCTTCTCTAGCAGCTTTTACAGCGAGTTCTACATCTTCCTTTGAAGAAAGCGGCACACGTACTAATGTTTCTTTTGTTGCAGGATTCGGCACCTCAAGTGTCTCTGTTCCAAGAGCATCTACCCATTCTCCATTTATATAGTTTTTTAGTACATCTGTTTCACGTTTAACTACAGTCATATTTTGCATTTCCTCCTTTTCGTAATCGAACGATTCCTAGCCCTTACCCTATGGGTTCATTATCCTTTAATTTGAAAGTGCTTTCATTAGACATTCTGTAAAATAACTGCTTGTAATTTTTCCACATTATGAATAATACCTTTGCACTAAAAAACCCACTCACAAAGTGGGCTAAAGAACTTCCTTTTTCTCTTTTAACTGCTTGGATGAAACTAAAAACTCGTACGATAAAATCATAAACTCAATAGCAAGTCGTTTTTCATGATTCATAAAGTCTGAGCCTAGTAGTTTTTCTAGCTTTTGAATACGGTGATATAGTGTTTGCCTCACAATAAATAAGCGCTTTGCTGTTTCTTGTTTAGAGCCGTTACATGATAAATAGGTTTTAAGTGTTTCCATTAGCTTTCCATTATATTTTTTATCATATGCGATGACTGGTTCTAAATATTCCAGAACCACCTCCTGTAAATCAATATGTCTGTGAAGCAATGAAATTAGTCGAAAAATATGTAAATCATCATAAAAATAACTCTGTGCTGGAACAGACATCCGGTTTTGAATTCGAATTGTTTCAAAAGCCGTTTGATAGCTTTTATGCACATCTGTTAACTCTTCTACAAATTTTCCAATACCAAGTACCGGTTGAAGCTTTGCTTTTACACGATGTATGTCAGAGCTTAAAAGCCTTTGGATACCCTCTTGAACTCTTTCTTTCCATGTCGTAGTTGTTCGCTCATTGAGCATAATTAAAACGATGTTGTTTCTTTTTTCAGCCACAAAAAGTGTAAAACCCCGCTGTTCAAAAATAGCCCGGCTAAACATTTTGAAATAGGTTAAATCACTTGTTGTGTACTCGCCAATTGCATCCAATTTACAAATACAAACAACGGCTCCTTTTGGTTTACTTGTTGAATTCAATGCTAAATATTCATTGATTGACTCTTGGCTTTGTTCACCTTCTAACCAATCATTGATCCATTCAGTTGCTTCTACTTTTTGCTTTTCCTCGACATAGAGGTTTCGAAGAAAAAGCTGAGCAAGAGCTGTTGCTGTTCGATCTAAAATCAGGTGATCAAATTCGGTTAATTCTCTGTCCTCAGTGATGATCGCCAATTCGGCATAGCGTTCACCTAATAAATGGATGGTGCTTTTCGCCACACAGGTAGAATCTTCAGACTGAGATTTTATACATTCTAATAGGTTCATACGTTTTTGTTCGGTAGCTTCTGGAATAAATAGAGATTCATTGTTATTAAAGAGGATGATTACTTGAACATGGAGGTAGCCTCTAATAAATTTTAGAATGTCAACATAATGATCGATTGTTAATAATCTTTTATTTAATGCTTGTGAGTAACTTTCAAGGTTTGAAATCACTTGGTATTGGCGATTAATAAGAAGTCCATGGATGTCTTGGGTAATTTCAACAAACGGGACTTCTTGTAAAAAAAGGATAATTGGAAAGTGGGACTTATTTGCAATATCAATAATTTCGGGTGGGATCGATGAGGTATATGTTCCTATTTCAATACAGATTCCTGCTGCCTGTGAATCAATTAACTGTTCAATGACTGAGATGAATTTTTCCTTATTATCCCTCCAAGCAACTCCTGTTGATAGAATTAATTCATTTCCATTTAAAAGATTCCTGATATTTGTTACTTCAACAACGTGGACCCATTTTACTTGTCGCCCGAGTCCTTCTTTACCAGCAATCACTTTACTGTTTTCAAAATGCCTTCGACTTAAAATATCTTCAACGGTAATAGATGATTTCAATCTACAGCTCCCCTATACTGAATTTTCAGACTACCTATAGTATATACGATATTGGTGAATAAAAGGGGGGTTTTTCCCAATAATTTTTACCAGCTAAAAAAGCCAGTCTCTTTTAAGTAAAGACACCGGCTTTGACATGTTGATCTTGATACAGACTCTTAAGCACCTTCCTGTTGTTGCTTGATAAGCATTACCGCAAAATATTTACGCCCTTCTGGTGTAATAATGTGTAAAGTCTCTTTTTGAACGTTATTCTCAAAATCTACGAATGCCCCACTTAGATTTTCGATGACACTCGTCATTTTATAGCCTTTTTGAAGTAAAAAATCTATTTTGTCTCTCTCTTGTAAAAAGATTTGGTATTCTGACATGTATGGACACTCCTTTGAATCATACTTTTATTGTGCAGTTGTTTTCTGATCTAACTCAACCTCATACATATTAACTTCTTCACCAGTTACGCCTCCAGGTAGAGCCCAATTTAATAGAACCCCTAAAATAGCTGCCAGAGCCATCCCATGAATTTCAAAGTTTGCTGTAAACTTCATGATAGCTCCACCAATCCCAACCACTAAAATGACGGATGAAATGATTAGGTTACGTTTATCGTCTAAATCTACTTTACTATCAACAAGCATCCGTAATCCAGAAGCAGCAATGATTCCAAATAATAATAGGGAAATTCCACCCATTACTGCAGTTGGAATCGAACTAATGAGTGCCGTAATTTTTCCGATAAACCCAAACAATATCGCAAACACTGCTGCACCGCCGATAACAAAAACGCTAAATACTCTCGTAATCGCTAATACACCAATATTTTCTCCGTACGTCGTATTTGGAGGACCACCCATTAAGGCTGCAAGCATGGTAGCAAGACCGTCTCCCATAATTGAGCGATGTAAACCAGGTCTCTGGATCAAATCTTTACTAACAACTTTACTTAATACCATTTGATGACCGATATGTTCAGATAATGTAACAATCGAAACGGGTACCATTAACGCAATAATACTTAATGTCACTGTGGGGGAATAATGGACAAAAGGAAAAAGAAAATCTGGCATTTCAAAAATTTTAGCAGACTTAACACCTGATAGATCTACCAATCCAACGATGGCACCAAATATATAACCGCCAACAATCCCAATCAAAACGGGAATTAAATTTAAAAAACCTCTTAGGAAGATGGAGCTTAAAATTACAATAAGCAGTGTAACTAGTGCAACCGAAAAGTGAAGTAGACTATATTCACCATTTGCGTCATTCATTGCCATACCGACTGCAGTTGGTGCAAGGCTAAGACCGATTACAATGATAACGGGTCCAACAACAACTGGTGGAAGTAATTTAACTAGCCATTTATGGCCCGTTCCTTTAATAATGAGAGCAACAATCCCGTATACAAGACCTGCTAAAAAACTACCAATCATTGCGGCACCTGGACCATCCGCTGCGGTTGCAGCTATGATTGGCGCGATAAATGCAAATGAGGAACCAACATAGGCAGGAACCTGCCCCTTTGTAATAATGAGAAAAGTCAACGTTCCAATTCCACTTGAAATAAGGGCTACACCTGGGGATAACCCAACAAGATACGGAACTAAGATTGTTGCTCCGAACATCGCAAACAAGTGCTGAATGCTTAATACTAAAAACTTCCCTGGAGGTGGTGTCTCATTTATCCCTAAAACAACCTTTTTTGAATCTACACCGCTCATTCCTCTTCCCCCTTTACTTTCGCTTTTTTCTATAATTACTTAACCAATACTGTGTTTACGTCTCTTTTGAGAAAACTAAATCTTTGAATCTACCGTCGTTTCTGATGCAATTACAACTTCCTCATTTTCTGAGATTTCCCAGTCACGCCCCACTGTGATACCTAAATACTTTTCATCATCAGGATCAACAATTTCTGCCTGGGTAAACTTTTTGAAATACCAATATTTTGCGAGTACATAATAAATAACCGCTCCCACACCAAATCCGACAAAGAATGAATATGCGGAGAAGAAATAAGATGCAGTACCTCCAATGATCCAAGCCATCATACCTGCCCAATTGACTCCATTAGAATATCTAAACTGTCCCTCACTCTCATAAAGCTCTGGAACGTTAACACGTCTCTTTCTAAGGATGTAATAATCAGTAAATAAAATTCCTACAATAGCTGATAGAACTCCCCCAATAATAAGTAGTGCTGGAATGATGACTCCAAATAATTTCCAAGGCTGTATGATAACCCCTATGATTCCGGCCGTAATAACGCCTGCCCAAAATGGATATTTTGGTCCTCCCACATTGGAAAAGATAGTTGCTGCAGGTATTACGTTAGCAGCAGTATTTGTTGACCATTGAGCAAGAACAATCATTAATAAAAGGATAACTAATACAATTCCACTAGCTGCTTCTTGTAAGGCAACAACAGGATCATAATTTAAGACTGCAACGTACGCCACCGCACCAATGATAATCATTAATAAATTGACAAGTGGCATAACGACAACATTGCCCGCAATTTGGGCTTTGTTTCGTTTAAACCAGTTTCTTTCATACCGTGGAGCTTTAAAGAATCTGGATAACGATGGCATATCAGCAGCAAGTGTTGCCCAAAAGCCCATGTTTGCCATAACAACCACCATAAATGCAGTTATTGCAGCAGTTCCATTAACTGGACTTTCAACCCATGTCCAAATATCTCTGCCTTGGTCAGCCGCTTTTCCAGATAGGGAAATAAACATCCAAAACGAGATAAGTAAAATGATAGGGGCAGCTAAATCTGCAAATCTCTCAATGGCTTTCATTCCAAGAGCTGTGTTAACTAACTGAAAGGCAGCAAACAATAAAAAACAGATAAACCAGTTATCAAATCCCACGAGAGTTTTTAAAATTGCATTCATGGCGGTTGCACCAAAATAGGTATTAATTCCAAACCAACAAGAGGCTGTTACACCACGCACTACTGATGGTATATGAGTTCCAATCGTACCGAAAGGAGCTCTCATATAGACTGGAAAGGAAAGCCCATGCTCTACTCCAATATCACCGATAAACGTCATAAAAACACCTATTAACACTGAGCCTATGATGGTAGCAACAATCACCCATCCAAGAGGTAAATGTCTAACCCCGTCTCCCCCGATCGCAAAAGCCGCTAGTAAAATTGCCATACCAACCCAAATCAAGGAGAAACCAAGCGCACTTATCTTTCTAGCCCCATGGCCTATAGGAAACAAGTCTGGAGATTTCAGATAACTACTGTTTTTTTTCATGACAACACCCTTTCTGGATTTTATTTTGAATATTCTGAATTATAAAACCGGAACTCACCTCATTTCCTTTTCTTAAATGAAGGAAGGAGCATCAACTCCCTCCTTTCACTAACATTACACTGTGGCTGTTTTATCCTTTGCCATTTCAAAATTCTCACCGTATTTTGCACGTTTAATGAATTGACCTGCACCTAGTTTTCCAACAAATTGTTTATCACGAACAACAAATTCCCCTCTAGATAAAACAGATACGGGTTCGCCGGTAAACTTCATCCCTTCAAAGGCGCTGTAATCAACTGCCATATGGTGAGTTTCAGCAGATATGGTACGCTCGATATTTGGATCAAAAATCACAATATCGGCATCCGCTCCAACCGCGATTGTACCCTTCTTTGGATACAGTCCAAATAATTTCGCAACTCTAGTAGATGTTAAGTCTACAAACTGATTTAAGGTAATTCTTCCTTTTTTGACACCTTCTGAGAATAGAACCGTTAATCGCTCTTCAATCATTGGTCCCCCATTAGGAATTTTCGAGAAATCACCTAAACCAAGCTCCTTTTGACCTTTAAAATCAAACGAACACTGATCTGAACCAAATGTCTGAAGCTGCCCTGTTCTTAGTGCATTCCACAGTACATCTTGATTCCATTTTTCACGTAATGGTGGTGACCAGACATACTTAGCCCCTTCAAAATTGGGCTTTTCCAGATACGATTGATCGAGAACTAAATATTGTGGACATGTTTCTCCCCACACATCAAAGCCTTTTTCTCTTGCTTCAGTAATGGCTTTAACAGCGTCTGCACATGTAACATGAACGACGTAAAGCTGAGAATTCGCAAGTCCTGCGAAGGTTGCAGCTCTTTCTGTTGCCTCTCCTTCTATCTCTTGAGGTCTTGTTAATGCATGATAGATTGGATCTGTCTTTCCTTCACTCAGAGACTTTTTCACAAGATAGTCGATGACATCTCCATTTTCAGCGTGAACCATGACGAGGGCACCTAATTCTTTAGCAGCAAGTAGTGTTTTAAATAAGGTTTCGTCATCCGCCTGAAGGACATTTTTATAGGCCATAAATACTTTGAAGGATGTGATCCCTTCATTTTCAATCACGGATGGAAGTTCATTTAATACTGCATCATTTACTTCTCCAATTGAAAGGTGAAAGCCATAATCAATAACTGCTTTGCCCTTTGATTTCCCGTGCCATGTATCAATCGCATCTTTTAAAGGTTCACCTTTATTGGATAAACAAAAATCAATAATTGTCGTTGTTCCTCCAAAGGCAGCGGCAATTGTTCCGGTTTCAAAATCATCTTTTGTGACTGTACCTCCGAAAGGCATTTCTAGATGGGTATGAGGATCGATTCCACCTGGAAATATATAGCACCCATTTGCATCAATTACTTCACCACCTTCAGTCGAAAGATTCATCCCGATTTGGCTGATTACGCCATTCTCCACAAGAATTTCTGCTTGATACGTATCTGTTGCTGTTACAATGGTTCCATTTCTAATTATCTTCTTCATCATAACCCTCCCCTAGAAATTACTTTACTGAGTCTACTTTACAACTTACCGCACCAATAGCAGCCTGGCGCTCATTCCATGTCATTGGAGGTAACCCACTTGGGACTTCAACCATCTCAATCGCTCCATCAACCGGACATACGATTGAACATAGGTTACAGCCAACACAGTCTTCCTCTCTAACCTTTAGGATGTTGTAGCCATTTCCATCCTTAAGCATATCAATACATTGATGTGACGTATCTTCACATGCAATATGACATTTATTACAATTTATACAAATATCGTTATTGATACGGGCTACTATTTTATAGTTAAGATCAAGGTCACCCCAATCAGAATACTTTGGAACCGTCTTTCCAACAATATCCATAACCGAAGCAATCCCTTTTTGATCGAGATAATTATCCAACCCTTCGATCATGTCTTCCACAATTCTAAAGCCATGATGCATTGCTGCCGTACACACTTGAACTCCAGAGGCACCCATCAGCATATATTCGACCGCATCCTGCCAGGTTGAAATTCCACCAATCCCAGAAATCGGGATATTGATATGTGGACTTCTAGCACATTCAGCGACCATATTGAGGGCAATCGGCTTTACAGCAGGACCACAATATCCGCCATGCGCACCCTTACCTCCGACATGTGGAATCGTGTTCCATGTATCTAAATCAACTCCTGCTAAACTATTAATGGTGTTGATCATGCTAATCGCATCAGCACCACCACGAGTAGCAGCCTCCGCAGTAGCTGTGATATCCGTAATATTTGGCGTTAGCTTAACAATGACGGGCGTTTGCGCTACCTCTTTTACCCAATAGGTTTGTTGCTCTACAAGTGAAGGTACCTGGCCAGATGCCGACCCCATTCCTCTTTCAGCCATGCCATGTGGACAGCCAAAGTTGAGTTCTAAACCATCTACGCCCACTTCTTCCACTCTTTTTACAATTTCGTGCCACTTTTCTTGTTTTGGTTCAACCATCAATGAAGCAATAATCGTATGATTCGGAAATAGCTTCTTTGTTTCTTTGATCTCTTTTAAGTTAACCTCAATAGGTCGATCTGAAATTAACTCAATATTGTTAAAGCCCGCCACTCTTTGCCCATTGAAGCTTACTGCTCCAAATCGTGAGGTAACATTCAAAATCGGGTCACCTAATGTCTTCCATACCGCTCCGCCCCATCCAGCATCAAATGCACGTTGGACTTGATAACCGGAATTTGTTGGAGGAGCAGATGCTAACCAAAACGGATTAGGGGATTCGATCCCTGCTAGATTAATTCGTAAATCTGCCATCGATAAACCTCCTTTTGCCTTATCAATTATTACGCGATCTCAGATACTGCACCAAACATTGCCTTATGAATTGCATATGCCGCATCCTTGCCTTGCTGTGCAGCAGAAACAACCATTGCTTCTCCTTGACCCTTACCAAAAATCACATCCCCACAAGCAAATACTTTTTTATTAGATGTTTGAAGAGTCTCTTGATTAATTTTTACAACTCCTCCATCATGCTCAAGATCAAACTGTTCAATAAGTTCTATATATCTTGTTTGCCCAATTGCCTTAATAACCACATCAACCTCTAGAATGAACTCAGACCCCTCAACTGGTATAGGACGTCTTCTGCCATCTTCTCCTGGCTCACCGAGCTCCATTTTGATGCACTCAATTGCTTTAACGCGTCCTTGTTCATCCCCGATGATTTTCTTAGGCGCTGTTAACCATCGAAATTCAACACCATCTTGTTTGGCAAATTCATATTCAAAATCATAGGCCGTCATTTCTTCAATCGTTCTTCTATAGAGGATTTTTACGTTTTCTGCCCCTAACCTGACTGAGCATGTCGCACCATCAATCGCTGTATTCCCAGCACCTACAACAACAACCCTACTGCCTAGAAATCGATCTGATATTGGCTTTGTTTTTGTTTCTTTTACAAACTCAATCGCATCATATACCCCTTCTAATTCTTCACCAACGATGCCAAGGGAAGGTACCTTTGACATTCCAATTGCTAGAATGACAGCATCGAAGTTTTCAAGGATCTCATCTACAGAAATATCCCCACCAACTCTAGTATTTGTGCGTATTTTCACATCTAAGCTTTCTACTTGCTTAACCTCCCAGTATGAAATTCCCTGTGGAAGTCTAAACGAAACGATACCATATGTGTTCAAACCGCCAGCCTTCTCTTCTGCTTCAAAAATGGTAACATCATAGCCAAGTAATCCGAGTTCTCTGGCAGCTGAAAGTCCTGCAGGACCACCCCCGACAATGGCAACTGATTTCCCATTTTTCTTACCCGGATCAAATAGTATCTGTTCATTTCGGATTGCCCAATCTGTAGCGTATCTTTGTAAATCACCAATCATGATTGGTTTGGTGGAATGATTTAAGACACAAGCCCCCTCACAAAGCTCCTCTGTAGGGCAAACACGGGCACAGCTTGCACCGATAGGGTTAGATGTCATAATTGTTTTTGCTGATCCTTTTAGATTTCCAGAAGCGATTTTTTTAATAAAGGTAGGGATGTCTATTCCAGTAGGGCATGCAGTTATACAGGGGGCATCATAGCAATAAAGGCAGCGATTGGATTCTTCAATAGCTTCACGGTTCGTTAGTGCAGGGTTCACTTCATTAAAATTCATTTTTAAATCCTGATACGAAATTCTTACGTTTGAATGACTCATAGATTTACCTCCTTTTTATAGTGAAAATTGCAAATGACAGAGGCACTTTTTTGCAATTTTAAAAGCTTACAAACAGTAAGCGTTTTCATATTTTTCTAACATTCATGATGAAAACATAAACATTGTCCTAAAAATATGAACTTTGTGTCTATTTTACTTTCTTCTAGGTATGATTGCATTATACAGAGTGTTAAAAGATATAAGCTGTTTTCCACTCATAATGTAAAAAAAGAGCGATAGTTTTGAATCACACTCATAGTGATTTTCAAAACTACGCTCTTTTTTTAGATTCCAATTTCTATTTCGAGGAACTACTTTACAATCGCTTCCTTATAGATCAACTTATTTACTGTCAAACTATACGTATCAAAAAATTCACTCTTAAACGATTCCCACTCACCTAGGGAATCATAATATTTTGCCATTGTATTTTTCGTGCCAACCTTTTTTCCTCTAACTGTAAATTCTTTTGATGGGTAGTAATGGACCTCTCCATTTTTTTTCAGTTTTAATGGAATGATAACAGAAAAATCAATGCCCATCTTTTTATCGCGTACCACCATCTTCTTGGTAACATTATTCTCCGTTCTTTTGATTACCTGTGTTAAACATAGAGCTCGCTCATTTTCAAAAGCAAATCGGTTAGAACCCTTACTTTTTACATTAATCATTTATCCGACCTCCTCAGGTAGTAACTACTCTAATCATAACACATTAAAAATATAAAGCGAATTCATGAGGGAAAATCCCAGCTTGACAAAATGAAAAAAGGATGAAATCCAGTTGATTTCATCCTTTGAATAAATAATCCGTTACTTTAAAATTTAGTTTTTACCATTACCATTGCCGTTGCCATTGTTTCCATGGCCGTTGCTGTTTCCTTTGTTCCCTTGGCCATTGCCATTGTTTTTACCTGCATTTTGATTTTGGTGATTTTGCTTTTGTTCTTTAGCCTGTTGTTGTTTCTCAGCTTTTTTCGCTTGTGCTTGTTGTTGCTTCTCTTGTGCTTTTTGCTGAGCTTGTTCACGCTTTTCATTTACTTTTTCTTGTTTCTTTTCACCTACAGGAGCAGGAGCGGCTACAACAGGTTGAACTTCTGTTTCAGTTGTTTCTGTTTCTTCGACTACTGGTCCTGTCGCTACTTCCTCAACTACTTCTTCTTGCTCTACAACTGGTTCTTCAGTTGTTTCTTCAATCGCTTTTTCTTCTTGTTTAGCTGCAAATTTTGCTGCTTTTTTCTCTAGTTTTGCAAGTTTTTTATCTAATTTTGCAAATGATTTTTGAATATTTTTCATTAATGCTTGTTGAGCAGTTGGATTTTTAACGTGTGCTAAAGCAGCAGATAATGCATCAATGTTATTTGCAAGCTTTACTTCTACTTCTGTTTCCACAGAACCCTCAACTACAGTTTCTTCTACATCATCTTCTGCCACTACTTCTTCAGCATCAGATGTTTCTTCTTCAACTGCATCTTCTTCTTTTACTTCTGTTTCTTCAGTTGCAGGCTCTTCAGACTCTGTTAAACTTTCAGTTGCAGCTTCTTGAGTTTCGATTGCTTTTTGAAGAAGTTCTTCAGCTTCTTCTGTTTTACCTTCAGCAAATAAAGCATTTGCTTCCGCGATGCGCTCAGCCGCAAATTCAGCTAATAGTTTTGCTTCCTTATAATCATCAACAGTTACTGCAAGACGTACTTTTTCGATCATAAGTTTTACAAAATAAAAGAAATCTCCAGGTACTAAAGAAGGTGCTTTTTCAGCTTGAACTTCCTCTTCAGTTGTCTCTTCTTCTACAACTTCTTCATCTTCTGTTGCCTCTTCTTCAGAAGCTTCTTCCTCAATTACCTCTTCGTCTTCAACTACTTCTTCTGTAGCTTCTTCACCTTCAGTTACTTCTTCAGTTGCCTCTACGTTTTCTTCGACTACTTCATCCTCAGCTACGACATCTTCAGCCGTACCGTAATTAACCGGGATTTCTTCGACAACTGTTTCTTGTGTTCCGTCTTCGTTAGCAAATGCAGCAGGTGTTGCTAATGAAAGAATAAGTGCTGATGCTACTGTACCGCTAATGATAGACTTCTTGAACTTGCGCTTTGTCATGTATTAGTTCCCCCTATATTTGAATTACGATAAAAGCATTCGACGAAAGCTGACAAGTATATGTCCGTCTTTTACTAGAAAAATAATATATGATTCGTAAGTCTAATGAAATGCAAAAAAATTACCAAAAAACCTAGTGCTAATGGCACTAGGTCGTAGTCGTTTTATCATTAATTTGTTGGGGCTTTTGTTATTTTTTCAGCGATAAGTTCTTCGATTAATCTTGTGGCTTCTTCCACATTTTTCACATGTAAGACTGTGCTGCGTTCTTCAGGTATTTGTTCAGCCGTATAGTGGTATCTCGGATCATAGTAGTATTCCAATAATAACTTCACAGCCGAATTATAATCCCCGGTTTCAAGATCTTTTTCAATCTGTGCTGCAATCGGTGTATGAATCCTTCTTTTAATTCGTTGGAAGGCAGACATACATTCATTCGGAAATTCCCACGGCCGATAATCTTCTAAAATGTTTAAAACCCGCTCTTCCATTGGTAGGTCAACAAAAATATGGTACCCTTGTTCTTTAATGTTCAGTAAAAAGTCAGGTAATGTTGCTCTACCGACTCGCTTGCTTTCAGCCTCCAATAGGACATATGGAGAATTTTTTAGTTCAAGTGCACGCTCCACAAACATTAGGTCAAACACTTTTTGATTATGTGGCTTTTTCCCAATCATCCCAAACACGGATCCGCGGTGGTTGGCCATCCCTTCTAAATCCATGACCGGATAGCCCTTTTCCTGAAGCTCTGTTAAAATTTTTGTTTTTCCCGAACCTGTATATCCATTTATCACTAAAGCCTTAGGCTTAAAATCGTTCTCAAGCTCTTCTAAGTTTTCCACAACCCACGTCCGAAACCCACGAATTCCTCCAATCAGTCGTTTTGCTTTGATTCCCATTAAATCAATGAGTGTTGCGGATGTCTTACTACGCATTCCTCCGCGCCAGCAATAAACAACCTTCTCTTCCTCAGGGAGTTTTGCAAACTCCTTGATAAAGGTCGGAAGCTTGGCAGATACGATTTCAAGTCCTTTTTCCTTTGCCGCATCAGGACTTACTTGTTTATAGATCGTTCCAATTTCAGCCCGTTCTTCATCTGTAAATATCGGAATATTTACACTGCCAGGGATATTGGATTCAGCAAATTCAGAAGGTGAGCGCACATCAACAATGGCAAGTGGCTTTTCCTTCTGCAACTTCCGTAATTCTTCAACTGATATATCTTGAAACATTGATTTTCTTCCCTTCAAACATATCTATCTACACTATGTCCACATTTTACACTCTCTATTATAAAACAGAAAAACTTCATCCGCTTAAAAAATGCAATTACAACAATTTTTAGAAATGATAGAATTGGTATAATACGTTGGAACGGAGGATCTTTCATGCTTATACCATCACTTGCTAAAAAAATTATTAACGAAGTTCGTAGATTAATTGATGAAGATATTATTGTTGTAGATGTTTCAGGAACCATTATTGCAAGTACGGACACGAGCCGAATTGGCAACTTTCATGAAGGTGCACTTCTCGCTAGTCGAGACGAAAAGAAAATGATCATAACAAAAGAGATGGAAGATCACCTAAAAGGTGTAAAGGCTGGTATCAATTTACCTATTATGTTTAAACAAAAAGTTGTTGGAGTCATTGGTATTACTGGAAATCCTGATCAAGTTTCTGCATATGGAGAGCTTTTGAAAAAAATGACTGAGTTGCTCATTCAAGAGAGCTATTATGCTGAACAAATCGAAATGGAATCCCGAGCACTTGAAACCTTTGTCTTTGATTGGGTTCAAGGTAAAGAAGAATCAGGAGAATTTATCAAACGTGCGGAGCATCTAAATATTGATATCGAAAGGAAACGTCAGGTTGTTTTTGCGTCTATTAAAAGTGAAACTGAAGTTCCAATCAGACCTATATCAAATCGACTTCAGCAAAGCACCTTTTTAAACGAAAATGAGATCTTTGTTAGATGGGGAAATGAACAGTTTCTCCTCCTGTTAACGGACCGGTCAAAAGAACAAATCCAAAAAACTCTTCAAAAACTAAAAAAGGAAATAGAAAGCTCCTTCTCTGTTAAAATATCGTTTGGAATTGGTAGTGAGGACTACCTACTAAGACAATCTTTCGATGAAGCTGATCGAGCGCTTCAGATTGCGAAACGGACGAACTCAATCCAATTCGACGATGATTTAAAATTGGAGATGCTCATACATGAAACGAGTGGGATGGTTCAAATCGAATATGTGAAGCGTACAATCGCTAAACTTCTGGGTGATTATGATTTGCTCCTAACCCTTCTTGAATATACTAGGCAAAACCAATCTATCAAAGATACTGCTGAGGCCCTTCATATTCACGTGAATACTCTTTCATACCGTTTTAATAAAATCGAAGAGAAAACCGGATTGCACCCAAGAAATTTTGTGGATTTAACCACCCTTTATCTTGGAATTCTTTTATTGGATAGATCCATAAAAGTAGTCGAATAATCAAACGAATATTTGTAGGTTTCTACATAGCGGATTCTTCCGCTTTTTTTTATGCTTATTATAAGTAGATAATTTGGAGGCGATACCATGATTGATGCACAAGCAAAACAACACTTTTTAAAAATTGTCGGTGCGGAAAACTATGATGATTCAAGTACAGGGCGACTGGTGTACTCCTATGATGCAACCCCACAGTTCCAGTCAATGCCAGATGCCGTGATTTCTCCACGAAATAAAGAGGAAATTGCGAGTGTCGTCAAGGTTTGCAATGAATTTAAAATTCCAATTGTTCCCCGTGGTTCCGGGACCAATCTTTGCGCAGGTACCTGTCCAACCGAAGGTGGAGTTGTCCTCCTTTTTAAACATTTAAATAAAATTTTGGAAATCGATGAGGAAAATTTAACCATTACGGTCCAACCTGGCGTGATCACTCAAGAGGTCACAAATGCTGTAGAAGCAAAGGGTTTGTTTTATCCACCTGACCCTGGTTCGATGAAAATATCCACAATCGGTGGCAATATCAACGAAAATTCGGGTGGATTACGCGGTCTTAAATATGGGGTAACACGTGATTATGTGATGGGGCTTGAGGTTGTTCTAGCGAATGGTGAAATCATCAAAACCGGTGGAAAACTCGCAAAGGATGTAGCTGGATATGACCTGACGCGGCTTTTTGTAGGTTCAGAAGGTACACTTGGCATCATTACCGAAGCTACGCTTAAGCTCATCCCCATGCCTGAAACGAAAGAAACGATTCTAGCCCTTTATCAGGATTTGGAGGCAGCCGCCAAAACCGTTTCAAAGATTATCGCGAGTAAAATAATTCCGATTACACTTGAGTTCTTAGACCAGCCTACTCTTGAAGCAGTCGAGGCATTCGCACAAATCGGGCTTCCAACTGATGCGAAAGCCATTCTCCTTATTGAGCAGGATGGTCCAGCAGAAATTGTAAAACGGGATATTGAGAGAATCATAGAGATTTGCAAGGAAGAAAATGCCGTTTCCGTGAAATCTGCACAATCTGAAGAAGAAGCAGATGCACTAAGGACAGCAAGACGCGCAGCTCTTTCCGCACTTGCACGGTTAAAACCAACCACTATTTTAGAAGATGCAACTGTTCCACGTTCTGAAATTGCCAAGATGGTAAAGGCGATTGAAGAAATTGCGAAAAAATATCAACTCCGAATTTGTACCTTTGGTCACGCAGGTGATGGTAACCTCCATCCCACTTGCTTAACAGATGTCAGGGATCGTGAAGAAATTGAACGAGTGGAAAAAGCATTTGAAGAAATTTTTGAAGCAGCAATTGAACTCGGTGGAACCATCACAGGCGAACATGGTGTTGGCGTGATGAAAGCTCCATATCTTGAGATGAAATTAGGTACTGCGGGGATTGCTGCGATGCAAGCCATTAAAACAGGACTAGATCCTAATAACATAATGAATCCTGGTAAAATGTTTGCAAAAGATTCAAGAAAACGTGTGGTGGTTTCAAGATGACGTCAATACACGAACAACAAAAAATAAAAGAAGAATTCCAATCTCGGATGGATCAGAACGAATTATTGAACTGCATGCGCTGTGGGTTCTGTCTTCCAACCTGCCCAACCTATATCGAATCGGGCTATCAGGAATCCCACTCCCCTCGCGGAAGAATTGCATTAATGAAGGCTGTTGTCGATGGTCTCATTGAGCCCGATGAGGACTTTGAAAAATCGTTAAATATGTGCTTAGGATGTCGCGCCTGTGAACCGGTTTGTCCGTCTGGCGTCAATTACGGACATCTTTTAGAAGAAGCAAGGGATATTGTTCATCAAAATAAAAAGCATTCTTTACCGATTAAGACCGTTCGAAAAACCGTTTTTGAAGGTCTGTTTCCTCATCAAAATCGCATGCGTACCTTAACTGGATTACTGGGTGTCTATCAGCGTTCCGGCATGCAAAAAGTCGTTCAAAAAAGTGGGCTAATGAAGTTCTTACCTGATAGCTTAACGACGATGGAACGCGTTCTACCAGAGGTGCCTACTTTGAAAGAACTCAAGAACCGACCATACCACCTTGAGCCCATTGGTGTTCAAAAGAAAAAGGTCTCCTTTTTCACAGGTTGCTTGATGGATACGATGTTTATGAAAACGAATGATGCCACAATGAAGTTGCTTCAATTGGCTGGCTGTGAGATTGTCATACCAAAATCTCAGGCGTGCTGTGGGGCGCTACATGGACATAGTGGAGAAAAGAATAAAGCTAAAGAGCTAGCAAAACAAAATATTATCGGGTTTGAGGAAATCGAGGCGGATTATATTATTACAAATGCTGGTGGCTGTGGAGCCTTTTTAATTGATTATGGTCACCTTCTAAAAGATGAGCCAAAGTGGGTAGAACGGGCGAAAGCTTTTTCAAAAAAGCTTAAGGATATCTCTTCTGTTTTAGTAGAATTAGAGTTTCATAAACAAGAGCTTTCCCTCCCTGCTCAGGTCATTACCTACCAAGATTCATGTCATTTACGAAATGTGATGAAGACTGCTTCTGAGCCAAGAAAGCTACTTCAAGCCATTAACGGCGCCACTTATATGGAAATGAAAAATGCGGATAGCTGCTGTGGCTCAGCTGGAATCTATAACATCGTGGAGTCTGAAATGTCGATGAAAATTTTGGATTCAAAAATGAAAAACGTAAAAGAGACACAGGCTAAAACCATTGTCACAGCGAATCCAGGCTGTTTATTACAAATGAAACTTGGCATTGAACGGGAAGGGTTATCCGATAAAATGCGTGCCGTTCATATTGTAGATTTATTGCTTGAAGCGGTTGAAGAGTAAAAAACAAGAATCTTCTTTGTTTACAAGGCGATTCTTGTTTTTTACAATCCTAATTATTTTGAGTGGTATGGGTCCTAAAAAGCATTTCTGAAACAGTAACAAATTCATATCCTTCTTTCTCCAGTTTCGTCAGGATACGATCTAGTGCTCGAATCGTTTGCGTGCGGTTTCCTCCTGAATCATGAAAAAGGATAATGTTTCCTGGCTTTATACCTGAAATAACCCGTTTTGTTATCGTGTTAACCCCTGGATTTTTCCAATCCTTCGTATCTTGATGCCATGACCACAAAACAACATGATATCCATTTTCAGCAGCCGTATTAATAATAACATCATTATAACTTCCACCAACTGGCCGAAATAGAGTAGGGCTAAACCCGGTTATTTCCTTAAGCGCGTCAGAAGTTTGAATTATTTCATTCTCAAGTTTTTGGGAATCCCTTATGATATTTAAATGATTAAAGGTGTGATTAGCAATTTCATGACCCTCTAATACTTCACGGCGAATAATCTCAGGGTAATTATTTGCATGTTTTCCGACAACAAAAAAAGTTGCCTTTGCTTTATGTTTTGATAACACATCTAAAATTTCAGGAGTGTAGACGGGATTTGGACCATCATCAAATGTGATTGCCACCATCTTTTCATTCGTCTTTACTTCCCACGTAATTTTCCCCGTTTTTTCATAATCAAAGCGTTCTTTTGCCATTGCAGGAATTTGATTGAGAGACAAAAAAAGGACAATCAATAAGATGTACCTTCCCACAAAAGTTCCTCCTTTTATCATTTGGCTTACTAGCTAGTTTATGGATTTTTTTCATATTTATTTAAACGTAAACCTGAATAAAAAAATGACGAGAACTGTTCTCGTCATTAGATGTGTATTTTATTTTATTAAATACTTTTCTACATAATATTTCGTGATTGACAAATACTCGCGACTATAAGCTTTTAGCAATGTTATCTGTGGTGTTTTTGCAGGTAGACCCTTTACTGTTAAACCGGCGTCTCTTGCAATTTGAACGGAACGATAAAGGTGATAATCATTCGTCACAATAATCCCAAGCTTAGGATCTTCAGGGATAAATTGTTTCGAGAACTTGATGTTTTCATATGTACTTGTTGACCGGTCTTCCATGAAGATTCTTGTTTCAGGAATCCCTTTATCCACTAGTTCACGTCTCATTGCCTCAGCTTCTGTAATATCCTCCCCTGGGCCTTGGCCACCTGAAACGATCAAAATCGTATTCTCGTTCTCCTTCGCATATAATGCAGCAGCATCGATACGATATTGCAATGCAAGTGACGGGGTTTCACTGTTCACCTTTGCCCCAAGAATAATTAAATAGTCAGCATTTTTGGGCGGCTCTGTATCCACATACTGAGTTATTTTATAATGAATACTCCCGAAATAGATAACACCTATTATGAGTAAAATTCCAGTAGAAAGTAACATCATTTTCCTCTTTTTCAAATAGTTTCAACCCCTTTAGGGTTATTCTATCATTATATCAAATGGTCAAAAAAGGAAAACTTTTAGAACGTCACTTTCTGTTTCAACGAGCTAAATAAATCATGCCCTTCGAGGGGCACGATTTTTAGTTAAGCCAATTTTGATTTTCTAAATCCTCGAAGTAGGGGTGAAAATTGTCCATTTCGGTTTCAGCCCGTTCCAGGACGTCGGTTGAATTCGTTTTTGAAATAAATCCCAGCTCACGTGTGGCGTTTTCTGTAGACCACGGTTTATCTTTATTATCTGATACGCCATAATATGTACCAAATTTGATGGTGGATTGGATAGCTAAATCAACTAACTGAATCACATCCTGATGACTTAATAATGTTTTTTGGGTCCGTGGTATTGTTTGTAAATCCTTCACTTCATCCCGTCTAACACTGCCAATTCGCAAGTTAATGACAGATAGATTGTTTTCTTCCTCATAGGCTAAAATATGTCCGAGGTTTTCTGATGCCAATTTAAGTGTTCCATACAAACTCTTTGAGTATGGATAATCCTCAACTTTGATTTCACGTCCGAGTGAAGACATTCCATCCTTCTCATAAAAATCGGTCACATGATTGCTGCTTGCATAGACCACCTTCGGGATACCAAGATCGATCGCTGCTTTTAGAATATAAAATGAAGCTAGAAAATGTATTTCGGTCTTTTTATGAAATTGGGAAAGATCTTTAAAATCATTCTTTGTGTTCACATTAAGCAGGTTAACAAGTGCGTCACAATCAGGTGGAATCTTACTTACCAGATCCTCAAAATTTGTTGCATCCACCTCGATGTGGTTTGGGTGATGGTCCACCTTTTTATCAAGAATGAAGATTTCATATTTGGTGTTTAGTCCTTCTTCAAGGATGGAACCTATTAGCCCAGTCCCACCGATGATGGCAATCTTCTTTTTCAATGCTGTGCTCCCCTTTTTAACGAGTCTCATTGTTTAAAGTCCGTCATTTTTAGGAAATCATACATCATTCTCAAGAGGTTTGCAGCAATGAAGGACGTTTCGACGTTGATTTTACTTCATTCGAGTTTTCATCGGGCTTATGATAACCTTTTTGATTGCGACTTCTCTTCGTTTGGGTCGTCATCCACCTTATGAAGACATTTTCGAATCAGACTTCCCCTCGTTCAAGTCTTCATCCACCTTATGATGCCCCCTACAGTGACAGCCCCTTTAAGTTCCGGTCTTCATTTAGAATAAATCCCTAAAAACTAACACACCACTCCTACACACCTACTATAATATTCGGTGTAACAAAGTAAAGTTGCTTGTCCGCCACTTTTTCGCCCGTGATTCGTTCCCAAATTTGCTGGTACAGGTCAATTTGATTTTGGTAATATTTCGTAAGGACTGGTAGCTTCGCTATGTCCTTTGGACGGTCTGTTTTATAATCGACGATTTTCCAAGTACCATTCAGCTTATAGGCAAGGTCAATAATGCCACTAGCAAAAACAGTCTCAGCATTGTCCCCTTTTTCAACGAACTCGTACAATGGATCTTGAGCATTGATTTTCATCATAAACGGAACTTCTGTTAACACATGGTCAGCAATCTGAAGCTCTGCCCAAATCATCGATTGTTTAAAATGGGCTACCGCTTCAGCAACTTCATCTCTTCTTCCTAACGAAATCTCATGCTTTTGTAAAGTCGAGCCAATTACTTCTTCAGCTTCTTCTCCTTTGGCAATCTTCTCAAACACCTCATGGATAGCAGTTCCCCACGTCTGCCCCCCACCTTCCTCACGCTCAATCTCAAGCGAGAAGATATCCTGCTTGTCTTCAGTTGGACTATATGTTGAAAAAGATGGTTGCTTTCGATCATCAATCCAATCAAGTAAACCCTGTGTGTCTTCTACGAATTCATCTCGTGTAACGATGTGCTTCTGAATCACTTTTCCCTCATAAGTTAGCTCTAGCTTTTCAATCTCCTCAAGTCCAGATATACCATCAAGAAGAAGATTCCACGGATTTTTATCATTTTTGGTTTCAAATGAACTGATGATCATGGCTTTCTCTGCTCTTGTTGCCGCTACATACAGAATGCGTATTTCCTCCGCAAGTAAATAAGCTTCCTCAGCATCGAGATAAGACTCCCAGTGGAGAGGCTGTGCAACAGGTTTTCTCGCAAAGCCTTGCTTTCTTTCGAACATAAAATATCCCGTTGATGATTGCTCTTCACGTCTGATATGGGACCATATTTTATTGCGGACTTCTGACTTTTTCCCCGGATGGGCCAAGAACACAATCGGTGCTTCCAAGCCTTTTGCTTTATGGACATTCATAATTCGTACTGCGTTTTCATCTTCCTCCAGATTGATGACCTTTGTTTTTTCTTCAATTTGCTGTTTCACATAATCGACAGCTTGACTGAAGGTTGTTGCTTCTTCTTCCTCTTTCAAACGGAGGGCTTCAAGAGTTTGTAAGAGATTCGTCGCTTCCCTTTTTCCATAGCCTTTCATAAGAAACAATGGGTACAGCCCGATATCTTCCATTATTTTTTTTATGGCCACAACTGGTGAAGGTGACGTCTTCCACTTTACATATTGTTTGAGCTTTGAAAGTGCTCCTTCAATATGATGTTTTGTGTCGGAATTTAAATGATCGGGCGACGGTGCAAAGATGGAAAAGACTCCTCCTGCTTGTCCCCATTGGAATAGCTCTTCATCACTAATCCCAAACCAAATACTTCGTAATGCTGCAACCAAAGCAATCTGATCGTCTGGATCCACAAGTGCTTCAAGTAGAAAAATAAGATCCTGAAATTCAAGAATGGTGCCAATTTCCATTTCACCACTTACGCTCACTGGAATTCCCGCTTCCTCAAGTTTTGACGCATACACATCGATTCCATCTTTTTGCCTTGTTAAAATCATAAATTCTCGTGGCTCGTGACCCTCTTTTATTAATTTTTGAACGTATGCCGTGATACTATTTGCATCTTCTTCAACCGTAATTGCTTTATTCTTCGCAAATTCATCAGCTAAAACCAGCCTTTTAATCCCTGAAAAATCAGATTTGCTTGCTTCCTTATAGGAAAAGAGCGGACGATAAGCAGCCTGGTGAACAGTCTTTTCTTTCGGCAAATGCTCCTGAAATACTTCATTCAGTAAGTTCGTAACATGGTCTACCGTTCTGAAATTCATAATAAGTTTAAGAACTTCTCCGCCATGGGCTTCAATCAGTTCCTTCACTAAATTGTAAATATCAATATCTGCTCGTCGGAACCGATAAATCGCTTGCTTCGGATCCCCCACAACAAAAAGCGAGCCCGGTCGCGGTTTGCACTTGGTCCAATTCTGTTCCGTGACATCCTCACCCGTTAAATAAAACATGATTTCTGCTTGGATTGGATCAGTATCCTGAAACTCATCGACAAGCAGCCTTTTGTATTTTCCTTGAAAATACGATCGTACTTCTGCATTGTCCCTTAAAAGAGCTGCGGTTCTCATTAACAGATCCTGAAAATTCATTAACGAGTGTTCCTGCTTTATTTTTTCATACTCTGCGAATGCCTCTTGAAATAATTCGATCACAAATGGATGGCAATATTCACTCCAACTTACAAGTAAAGGCTGAATATGTTCCTCGAAAAAACCGGTAATTCTCTCGTGGTATTCCTTGGCATCCTCTTTTGATGTCCATTTGTATTGCGTAACCTTCAATTTTTTATCAAACAACTGAAAAATTTTAATTTTTAACGCATCGGTTTTGTCATTGTATTTAACATGGCGAAGCGCATCATCAATTGCCTCCTGGAGATTGTCAGGACCTTTAGGAATATCCTTCGGGATGCAACGACTTGCTTCTTTTAACAGCGTGATGAAACGACAAAACACGTCATCAAGATTTGGCTTTTCAATGACTTCACTTGCCCACTCAACATCAGGGTAGTTCTTCATTTGACAAAAGCGCTCCATTAAATCCTTTTCACGAAGCCCTAAATCCTTCATAATTCTAGATTTCTGGGGATGATCCTGTTCAAGCTTGTGTGTGTAGACTAACCATGCCGCCTCTGCAATTTTGTCATCCTCTGTATCCTCAAGTTCAGAAAAATGAACATCAATCCCTGCTTCTACTGGTCGCTCGCGCAATAAACGTGCACAAAAAGAATGGACCGTTCCAATAAACGATTGTTCAATGTTTTGTAAGGCCTCCTCGAGCAAAAATTTCAAATCAAGGTCTGTTTCCACTTTACATTTTTTCTCGAGAACCGTTAGGAAGCGTGTTTTCAGTTCATCCGCCGCTTTTTTTGTAAAGGTAATTGCCACAATCTCGTCCATTTTTGCTGTCCCTGTATAAATCAGGTTCACCATTCGGTCAACTAGGCTCGTTGTTTTTCCTGAACCAGCCCCAGCTTCCACAAGGAAATTTTGATTCAGAACGGTTGAAATTTTATCTCTCGCCTCTTGATCGACAATCACCTTAGTCATAAGCGCGCACTCCCTTAAAGCTTTTTAGTCCCTCTGCCGTCTCATCCTGTTGCTTATGTTTTAATGCATCTTTGTCATAGGTGGAACGTCTGCAAATCTTTTTAAACTCACAGAACGTACATTCATTCTCATCATCTGTCATGGTAAAATGTCCATGCTCCACAATCGAAAGGAGCTTATCTAAAATATCTTTACCGTTGGTTCGTGTCGTTTCTTCTTGTTCCCTCACAAAGCGTTTTCCTGCTCCTTTACGGGTTGGAAAAAGATAGGAACTCATTTTTACTGCACCAGCCTCCATCCCCATATGGGCCTCGATTGCGAGAGTGTAAAGGAGATGCTGTAGCTGTCTCCCACCTTTGAAAAATTCCTTCGTATGATACCCCCAGCTGCTTCCCGTTTTGTAATCAATAATGTGGTAGGAGCCATCGGGAAGTATGTCGACCCGGTCAATGATTCCCCTGACATGAACCGTTCCAGTAGGAAGTTCAATCACAGCTGGTGCGTCTTTGCCAAACGAATATTCAAAATACAAAGGTTCGCCCTGCTCACTATTTTCCTCTTCAATTTTTAAAAAGGTCTCGCATGATTCGATGATTTCTTCTGACTCTAGTCTCTCCGTTCGTGGATTAGGTGGCGGAACAATTTTTTTAACATCATTCAGCCTTTCGTTCGCTATCTTAGTTAAAAGGCCAACATGCTTTGAGTAGGAAGGTTTTTCGTGCCGTTCTTTCATTTCTTGATAAAATTTCTCAAATATTTCATGCAGCAAGGTTCCCCTCGTTTTAGCATCTAACCATTTTGTCGGGTCATATGTAATGTCTTCAATTACGTTTAATCGCAACACATTTTCTAAAAAATAGGCATAAGGGCATTTCGCGATTTTTTCGAGTTTTCCAGCTGAAATAGTGATTTCCTGATTTTTGCGTGGATCAAAACTGGTCGTATCACTCTCAATTTTACCTTCGTACACGGTAAACGCTGGATCCTGCCTCATTTTTTCAGCATGAAGCCCTCTCGTAATATTCGGAAAATCGGCTAAAAATGGTTCATTAAGCTGGGTCGTTTGAGAGTTTGTGATTTTCTCATACCACCAGTCTTCGATTTCAAGTGGATGACTTCGGTTTATAACCGGAACATTCTCTTGAAGAGTCTTAAAGTCTGCAGAAAAATCTCCTGTTTGAATTCGATAGCATTGTAAAAATAAATACGCAGGTGATATATTTTGATTTTCATTTATGTCGAATCTACAGAAACTAATGGTTATTTCATTCTTTGCTGCTGAAGCAAACAACTGCAACATGGAATAAAGGTCGTTTTTAGTTCTTTCTTTTTCCAATGGCAAAAACCGCCCTAGTTTTCCTCTTTCAGTATCAAGCAATAGTGGGTCTTCCCCTGCTTTCCCTGGAAACCGCTTGTTGTCCATACCAACAATAAACAAATGCTCACGATTCAAATAAAGCCCGTTTTTATACGAAGTGAAATGTAGAAATCCAGGCTTAGGACGCGAGTGCCCAATGCGAATGGTGAGGAAATCCTCCTCGAATTTTTGGTGGGCATTTACTACAGATTCATTGGAAAATGGTAGCAAATTCTCAATTCGCTCAAGCAATGCTTCTTTCGCCGCTTGGTCAAATGCTGATGAAACCTTACAATAGTTCTGCAGAAAATAGTGGATCGTTTTTAACAAGTCCCTATAATTGATTGTTCCATTGTTTTCGGCAGTTTGCATATGCTTAAACGTAGTCGCAAACCATTTTAAAATCCACTCATAATCTCGGATTCGGTTCTCTGAGCCAAGTGATTCTTTCAGTTTAGCTTGGATTTGAGTAAGATAGCGCTCTTTACCCCAGCCAATGTCGGCACCACGAAGTAGTGTCGCCCATGTTCTTTTTGAAGGTGCATCATCCCCTAAATCGAGCACGTTTTCCTGAAGAAGCTTTAAAAAAGCCTGCACACTATAATAATCCTTCATCCAAGCTAAGATTCCAGCCACCATTTTACCTGGTCTCGTAAACCCAATCCGTATCCCCTCCCCAAAGGTCACCGGCACTTGTAAACGCTCAGCTACGTGATACATAGCAGTTACATATTGAGCGCTCGATGTATAAAAAATGGCTGCCTCATCAAAGCGAATCCCTTTTTCTTTGATTCGATAGATGACCTCTTTTAGCTCCATTTCCTCCGTTTTAGCTGAAAAAAGGGAAAGGGTCGGAACGGTTGTTGGTGAATTCTCCACATCAGATAAATAGCTTAATGGCGTTTCGTCTCCAAACACGACTTTTGATAATGGTGAACTTTCAGGTATAGCAGCACCGCGGACTGCTTCCATTGGTAAATAAAAATTGGTTGGTGGAAGGAGCGCTTCTAAAAATTTAACCTGTTCATATGTTAACTTAAGGTTACTTTGAAGAATGAAGATTTGATTTCGAGAATCATATTTTCCTAGTGAACTCCGATAAAGGTCTGCCTCATCCACCAGTTTATGTTTATGAAGAAGTTGTTCGTATGCCTCTAAAATGAGTTTCAGATCGTCTCCTTTTTTGGGTGAAACGAATGGTTCACTTGAAAGGTTGCTACTTTTGTATCCTGCAAGACGAAGTTGGTTTATGGTAAGATACATACTTTTGCTTAAGGTTGGTGTAATTTCGAGCTCATGAAAATAGTTTAGTCCAGGCTTAAGTTCAGTTAACAGGTTGTACACCAAATGAACCCCGAGTGCATTGCTCATGAGTTGATTTTGTTGGTTTGATGTTGAATCGAGCGCAAGGTCCTTGATTGTTTTGATTTTTATATTAAGGGCATAATTGTTTCGTTGAGTATATTGTCTTAAAATTTGCTCGCCTATCATATATGAATCAACAAGTAAGATTTTTTCATTTAAAAAATGCTGTTTACATATGGTTTCGAGGTGTTTAATGAGAACTTCCACTGGTTTCACTCTCCTGTTAGGTGAAATTTGGGTGTATTGCCACGTCTTTTTTGTTTCTTATCGGCGTTATTTTTGTTCTATCGATTTTATTTTGATTCTATCGACGATATTTCTTTTCTATCGATGTTAGCAGCCATTCTATCGATTTTAGGCATTTTCTCCAAAATAAAAGGACGTCCAAATATACATCCAGACATCCTTGTTGTTTTATCCTAGTATTTCTCTTATCTTTTTAATAGTATTCCCATTTATTGGTTCGCTAAACTTCCCATTTATACGAACAGCCGATCCAAAATGGTATTCGGTTGCCTGAAGTTTTTGGTGAATCTCTACAATGTTATTATGAGACAGTCCAGATCCAGGCATAATGACTGGTGATGGTTTTTCACGGTGGAGCGCCAACATTGCCTTGAGATTTTCTACACCATCTAATGCCTTTGGGGCACCTCCAGAGGTTAACACTGTTTGAATCGAATCACTGTATTTTTGAAGGGTTTTATAGGCTTCGATAATATCCTTTGCTTCATCAATCGCACGGTGGAAGGTGATCTTCATTCCATCTGCTACATTAATCACTTTTTGAAGAAATGCTTCATCTATTTCTCCATTTTCAGTTAAAGAACCAAACACAATTCCAGTCGCGCCAAGTTCCTTACACACTTTAACATCCTCTAAAATAACCCGCTTGTCATCTTCTGAATATGTAAATGAATAGCCGTGAGGACGGACCATGACATGGACGGGAATAGAGACGGCTTGAACAACATCCTTGATGATGCCGTAAGAAGGTGTCAAACCTCCTTCCGTCATTGCGGTCACTAACTCTAAACGATTTGCGCCATGTTCTTCAGCTAACTTTGCATCCTCTGCATGTTGAACAATAATTTCTATTAACATTGATGTCTACCTACTTTCATTGGACCACGGGGACGGTTCTTGTGGTCCCTAACAGGGAACCACAAGAACCGTCCCTCTGGTAACTATTTGATCATCTTGTAAATATAATAACCCATTGGTCCAAAAATAGACAGGAGTAGCCCAATCATATACCACATGCCTAACCCTTCATTGCCCTGTCCGACATTGACCATTTCCCACGTGCCAATCGCAAAAAAGAGAGTAAGCCAAAAATTCATCGTAATGAGCATTTTTCTAGAGATTCTATACAGTTTTTCCGCATTTTCTGGTGTTACCTTTACCGGATAATTATGAATATGTGGAAACTTGCTTAGAATAAACATCATTTTAAATAAAAAGGTTGCGATAATTGGAAGAATGAGCACACTCCATTTTCCTCCCCACCTATCAGGTTCTCCCATGATATTAAAATGAGTCGGGATTCGGTCTGGAATCTCACTCCAATTCAAGATGACAAACCCATACATGCCAAGTAAAAATAGTATCGAGAGCAACTCTATTATTTTTTCAAATAAAGTTTTCGGCAGCTTTAACTCTGGTTTTTCAGACATAATAAAGCACTCCTTCCTCATACTAGTTTATACGAGTAAGGAGTGGCAAGGGTTTCATTTTAAGAAAGAAATTTTAGCAATTTGTCCAATGTCGTTTTCTCAAAGTCTTTAACGGCGGTTAAATAGGGCAAGGTTATTTCTTCAGTTAGATCACCCCAACTAAGAACTAGAGGGATTGAACCTGTAATCGTACCGTCTTCTAAAATAATCGTATCGAGATAGTCTAATAGTTGTTCACGATCAATAATGGCTTCACCAGTGCCATCATTTTTTAATTCAATATCCCCTGAGATCGAAGTCCCTTGAATGTGAAACATAACCTCATTTGGAACAGGAGAACCCACCCCATTGTATGTAAGTTTAAGAATGTCTGGAGGCGTCTCTTTCATTTCACTATAATTGACATACTGTAGTTGAGCGGACCATGTATTGATCGTTTCTGGTGTCTCTACTGGCTGAAACACCACCATTTCATACCACTGCAACTCTTCCTTATTACACCCCGCAAGCAACATCATGATGAGAACGAACAATAAAATTCTTAACAGTTTCAACTTCTCATCCCCCTTATTAAAAACTTGGGGACCACGGGGACGGTTCCTGTGGTCCCTCCTTTTCATTTATACCTATTAGGAACCAAGAGAACCGTCCCTCTGGTGCCACCTGGTCTCCTAGCAACCTCTGATCCTTTATTTCTTTCCGAATTGCATTCTCATTCCTGCTATTTTTGTCAGGATAAAGTAGGCAATGATACTGAATCCAAGTCCTCCTAGGTGATAGGATAGGAGGTTTGGCGGTTCATTGTACCTATTGGACTGGCCAAATACCATTCCACCAAATAGATAGAAACAGATGAGCACACCTACTTTTAGGTATGGAAGCAGATTTTCATAAGCCAAGATTTTACCGTTGTTTTCACTTTTTATTCGAGTTGATAATCGCTTAATCAAGTATAAAGAGAGAATCGTTACAAGAATTGGAATGATTATAACTGACAACTCACTTAAAAATGTAGCCTGCTTCCAAACAAAGATTTCATTTATCCCATGTTCAAAATCCAATAAGAGTAATGGGAATGAGAGATTTTCAGCATAGACATCAAACCCTTGGATTCCGTATTTTTCTTTTATAAAGTAGTCTCCTGTAATTGCTCTATAGTGAGTAGAAATTCCTTGCATTACTAAGTTATATAGTCCGTATGGCAAGAATAGAAAGATCAAACTAAAGGCAAATTGCGAAACAAAACTTGCTCCAATTAAGCCAATAAACAGACTAAACGTAAAGACTCCAATAAGAGTGGCAAGAGCAATCAAAAAATAATACCCAAGGGCAGCTAATGGAAGATACTCATTCAACAAAGAATTACCAAGTACAAACATTGAGATTAACACACTTACTGCCACTGCTACGGTCAGATGAAATACGCCAAATATCCACTTGGAGAAAAAGATATCACTTCTTTTGTAAGGTAATGCTAGTGTAAAATCAAAGCTTTGATTTGTTCGTTCTAATCCAATTAAGGCTGTGGCCAAGAGTATGCATGCAAGAACTTGAAACAATCCTACCTCCAAAAAATTTCCAAAATGTAATGTGTAGGGCTCTGAATTTCCCCATTCATCCCAATGTAAAAGCGAATTTTCCTCGATGCTTAAATAGTTATTCAGTTTATATGGAAAGTAAAGACAAACTAACCAAAGTCCCCATACCACAAACTTTGATTGCTTATAATTCTTTAGCCAAAGTGCCTTGTTAAACAATGTCATCCCCTCCTAATGCAGACACAAACATGTCTTCAAGTGACATAGGTAATTCTTCTAATAGCAATGGTTGCTCTGCTTTTAATCGTGATACTACTGCTTCTGTGTTTCCTTTTATTAAAAGGGTGTGGACCCGACCAATTTGAGATAGGACTTCAATATTTGAAAGTTGCTTTAGTTCTTCAGGAATCCCGTTTTCTTTGAAGACCACCTGAACCTTTTTATAATGCAGTCTTGCATCCTCCATTGTGACGATTGATTCGACCTCACCATTCTTTAACATGATGATGGTATCCGCGATTTTCTCGAGTTCATCTAAATGATGACTAGAAATCAAAAGAGAGATCTTTGATTCTGACACTTCCTCTAATAAAAACTGGAGAATTTTCCTTTTTACAATCGCATCTAGCCCATTTGTTGGTTCATCTAATATAATCAGTTTTGCTTTTGTTGAAATAGCCAAAATGATAAATAACAAAGCCTTCATCCCACGTGAAAAAGTCCGAATTTTTCTCTTTTCTGGAAGGTTAAAGCGTTGTAAAAGCGAATAAAAATAGGGTTTATCGAAATTCACATAAATCGCTTCATATAGTGTCACAAGCTCTTTGATACTGTAGCCATTAAATGTTGCATTTGAATCTGGAACAAACACCATTTCCCCTTTCACCTCAGGGTTTGTCACGATGTTTTCCCCTTGAAACACAACCTCCCCTTCATCCGCATCTAAAATGCCAACAAGGCTTCTTAACAATGTTGTTTTTCCGACTCCATTTCGTCCGACCAAGCCGACAATTGATCCTTCGCCAATTGAAAAAGAAATATCATGTAAAACTCTTTCTCCTTCAATGCTTTTTGAAAGATTTTGTACATTAAGCATTGCTATCCTTCCCTCCTAACTCCTCTACATACTTTTCAATCCACTCAACAAAAGTTTCTTTATTTATCCCGAGATAAGAAGCTTCTACAAGTAAAAGCTTTAATGATTGTTTGATTTCCTCCACTTTTTCATCATCCACCTTCTTTGGAAGCTGTTCGGAAACAAATGTACCCTTTCCCCTTCGTGTTTCGATAATTCCCTGTCGCTCAAGCTCTTGATAGGCTTTGCTGACCGTGTTTGGGTTTACAAGCAAGGTTGAAGAAAGCTCGCGAACACTTAATAATTTTTCATCAGGCTGAAGGACTCCTTTTAAAATGAGTTCCTTGACTTGGTTTACAATTTGTTCCCAAATCGGTGTGTTACTTCGTTCATCTAACTGAAAATACAAGCAAAACACCCCTTTCAGTTGTTCTATGTCAATTGTGTTTTATGTGTATTATATCATATAGTACACTTAATACATTAAATCACATACACCATCCTGTCAATATACGTTCGCCTATTTTTTAAATCAAATACGCCAAAGCGTATTTGCGCCTAGATTTTTTCGAGCTTTGCTGGAAAAACTTCCTTTGAAAATCTGTGGCATCCGCCGGAGGCATTTAACTTTATTCAGTCCCAAATTGGATAGTTACTCTTCTTGCATGCAGCCCCTCCATTAAAAATAGAGACTCCTACGAATAAAGTTAAATTTGTATTTCGCTCACCGAATCTGTTCTGTTACACTAGAAAGGTAACACTTACATTCGTGCTATGTATGGCACCACAAAAGGAGAATACATATGTCTAAATTCGAACAAATGCTTGAAAAATATGCTGATTTAGCTGTTCGCGTTGGTGTTAATGTTCAAAAAGGACAGAACCTTCTTATAAATGCACCTATTTCAGCCGTAGAATATGTAAGGAAAGTTGTAAAAAAAGCCTATGAGGCCGGAGCAAGAAATGTATATATCGAGTGGAATGACGACGAAATTACACGCACACGTTTTGACCTGGCACCAGATGAAGCCTTTCTTGACTATCCAATGTGGAAGGCAAAAGGAATGGAAGATCTTGCTGAAAACGGAGCAGCCTTTTTATCGATTATTTCTTCCAATCCAGACTTATTAAAAGGTGTCAATCCTGAGCGCATAGCCAATGCCAATAAAACGGCAGGTAAGGCACTTGAAAAATATCGAAATTATTCTCAGGCTGATAAAATCAGCTGGTCTGTCATCGCTGTCCCTTCTGAAAGCTGGGCTGAAAAAGTTTTCCCTGATCTGTCAGCAGAGGAGCAAGTCGAAAAATTATGGGATGCCATTTTCCAAGCCACTCGTGTTGATGTTGACAATCCTGTTCAAGCATGGAAGGAACATAACGCAACCTTACATGCAAAGGTTGAATACTTAAACAAGAAAAAATATAAAAAATTACATTATAAAGCACCTGGAACTGACTTAGTCGTTGAATTACCTGAAGACCATGTATGGATTGGCGGCGGTGGCGAAAACGAACAAAACATTGAGTTTGTTGCGAATATGCCGACTGAAGAGGTGTTTACAGTTCCCAAAAAGGATGGTGTAAATGGATTTGTCAGCAGCACTAAGCCACTAAATTACGGTGGAAGCCTGATCGATGAATTTACATTAACCTTTGAAAACGGACGAATTATTGATGTGAAGGCTGTAACAGGTGAAGATACCTTAAAACGTCTGATCGAAACAGATGAAGGTAGCCATTATTTAGGTGAGGTTGCACTTGTTCCACATAGCTCACCTATTTCACAATCAAAGATTCTTTTCTACAACACGCTTTTTGATGAAAATGCGTCCAATCACTTTGCAATTGGTAATGCATATGCGTTCTGTATTGAAGGTGGGAAAACGATGTCACGTGATGAGCTTGTAAAGAAAGGTGCAAACTCAAGTATCACACATGTCGACTTCATGGTCGGCTCAGGTGAAATGGACATCGACGGCATCACTGCCGATGGCAAAATTGAACCTGTTTTTCGCAACGGAAACTGGGCTTTTTAAAAAAGATGCACCATCAGGGATTAGCTCCCGATGGTGCTTTTTTTATTCCATCAACCCTATCCACACGCAATTACACCAAAAATTTTTATCATTGATACTATTGATATTCTGTTGGTATTATGTAAATATAGATGACAAGACAGATGTAATTCCACACTCATGTACACATGATTTTTTTAACGAAATATGCCTAAGTTTGTGAAATTGTTATCAAACTTATTTAGGTAAGGAGGCAAACTATGAATCTATTAAAATTACGAAAAATGCTACAGGAATTTTTACTTGAGGATATTGGTGAACAAGATGTCACTAGTCAATCGATTTTTCCGCTTGAGCAAACAAGTCAAGGAGTGTTCATTGCGAAAGAAAATGGAATTATATCTGGATTGTCCATTATTAAAGAAGCATATCATTTGTTAGATCCTTCAATCAAAGTCGAACAACGCTTTTCTGACGGAGATCGAGTTTCTGTTGGTGATACCATTGCTACTGTTAGCGGACCGACTTCCCACCTGCTTACTGGTGAAAGAGTCATTTTAAATCTCATGCAAAGAATGAGTGGAATCGCAACGGTCACAAACAGATGTGTGGAGGCTTTAAACGATCCTACCATTCATATTTGTGACACTAGAAAAACCATTCCAGGACTCCGGATGCTGGATAAATATGCAGTCGTATCCGGCGGTGGCAAAAACCATCGATTTGGTCTCTATGATGGTGTCATGATTAAGGATAACCATATTGCTTACTGTGGGTCCATTACAAAAGCGGTTCAAGCCGTACGGGAAAAAATCGGTCACATGGTAAAAATTGAGGTTGAAACGGAAAACGCAGAAGAAGTTTTAGAAGCGGTAAATGCCGGTGCGGATGTCATCATGTTTGATAATCGTAGCCCAGAAGAGGTAAAGGAATTTGCACAGTTAGTACCAAAAGACATTATCACCGAAGCCTCTGGAGGAATTACCTTAGATAACTTAGCAACCTACTCCGGAACAGGTGTCAAGTTTATTTCATTAGGATTTTTAACACATTCGGTTAAAGCCCTAGATATTAGCTTACAGGTAAAAGAAGGAAACAAGAAATCCCTCTGATTTAAAAAATTGAGTGTAGATTCATAATCAAAAAGATAACCCATTGGGGGTAAACATAATGTCTCACAGAAATTGGACTTTATCTTTCATTTTAATAGTAAGTAGTTTACTACTGGTAGGTTGCATGAATAAGGTCGGCGCGGTTGCTGTCGATACTTCAGACGATATTCGAACGACCATCATCGGTGGACGAACAGGTGGTGCATGGTCTGTTTTTACAGAAGGAATCGCTGAATCGATTCGTCGAGAATATAAAGGATCTCTGATTACGGTAGAACCGGGCGGAATTGTAGAAAACCCTGCGAGTGTCGGAACAAACACTGTCCCATACGGAATTTCATACGCTATGACAGCATACGCGGCATTCAGTGGAACAGAACCCTATAAAAACGCCTATCCAGATATACGGGCAATCAGTGTTGTCATCCCTGCTAACTATTATCAGCTGATTGCGCGAGGAGATGTGAAATTTGATTCATTAGATGAGGTCATTGAAAAGAAAGCTCCGATACGACTTGCTGTTGACCAGAGAGGTTCTGCTGGTGAAATCATTACTCGAGCGATACTACAAGAATACGGGGTAACTTATCAAGACATTGATTCGTGGGGTGGTTCTGTGGATCATTTAAGTGGGTCAACGACCTTTGAATTGATGTCTGACAATCGAATCGATATGACAGGAGATGCCGTGTCTGTTCCTTCTAGTGATATTTTAGAGGCTTCCACAACGAATGATTTGAAATTTATATCAATGGATCAAAATATCCTACAAGCTGTGGCTGAAAAATTAGGAATGGAACAAGGTACGATTACGAGTGGGAGCTATCGTTTCTTAGAACAAGATATGAGTACCGTATATACTCCAGCGATTTTGATTGTTCATAAAGATGTACCGGAAGAAGAAGTATATCGTGTCACAAAAGCGATCTATGAGAACTTTGAATACTTAAGTACCGTTCATAAAGAATTTAAAAATCTTTCAAAAGAAAACTTTAGTAAGGTTGGGAAAGTCCCGCTTCATCCAGGTGCGGAAAAATTTTTAAAAGAAAAAGGACTCATTCACGAATTCTAGAAGGGAGATCCCAACATGATGGGCTTTAAAAATAACATAACAAAAGTCTTCACGGAAGGTGAAAAGCGCCACTTAACTGGATCACATTTTAAGTTATTGATAAGTTTCGCATTCATTCTATCTTTATTCCAAGTTGGGTCCGTTATTTGGGGGAAATTAGATCCAATTCAGTTGTTGGCGACGCATTTATCTTTCATACTATTTTTGACTTTTATTTATTATAGTTTTTCAAAAAAGAGTGGAACGAGCACTTCTCCGACAGTCATAGACTATATCTGTTCATTTTTAGCATTAGGTGCGGGAATCTATTTTAACATCCATGCAGAACGTATCTCAGAACGAATCCCGATTGTCGACCCATTGTCCTCATTGGATATTTTAGTTGGCTTCCTTTTTGTCTTGTTAAGCATTGAAGCAGCACGCCGGACGATTGGGATGCCGATTGTCATCATTGTATTAATTGGAATCGGCTATGCGCTTTGGGGTCATCATTTAGGAGGACTTATCTGGCATCGGGAGTTTTCGTTCTCAGAGGTAGTCGAAGATTTAGCTTACAGCTTTAATGGATTATGGGGTTCACCAATTGCAGTTGCTGCATCATTTGTATATATGTTTTTATTGTTTGGAGCCTTTTTACAAAAAGCCGGTGCGGGTGAATTTTTCTTTCAGTTATCAACGGCTTTGGCTGGAAGAACACGTGGTGGTGCTGCGAAGGTGGCCGTGCTAGCGAGTGCATTTTTTGGGATGATTTCGGGAAGTCCAACAGCAAATGTCGTCACGACAGGCTCATTTACCATTCCTGTAAGTAAACGCTCTGGTTACAAACCATCATTTGCGGCAGCAGTTGAAGCTGCAGCATCAACAGGAGGTAGCATCCTTCCACCAATTATGGGATCCTCTGCCTTCTTAATGGCAGCAATCACACAGATTCCTTATATTTCAATCGTCATTGCGGCGATTATTCCGGGAATCTTATACTATCTTTCCTTACTTGCCATGGTTCATTTTGAGGCTGTACGATTAGATTTACCAAAGGCAAAAAAAGAGGATATCCCTAAAGTTTCGGATGTTTTAAAAGCAGGCTGGTATTACTTTATTCCACTCGTTGTCTTACTCGTTTTTCTTTTAAATGGGTATAGCGCATCAAGAACTGGTTTTTATGGGGTATTAGCCATTGTGATTGTGAGCTGGTTTCGTAAAAAAACGCGGATGGGTATTAAGCAAATTTTCGAAGCAATGGTGGATGGTGCTAAATCCTCTATCCCTGTCACAACCGCATGTGCAGCAGCAGGTTTAGTGATATCAGGTATCATGTCAACTGGCCTCGGGGGGAAGTTAACGAGTGTCGTACTTGGCTTAACGGAAGGTATGCTTATTCCAACTTTATTACTAACTATGGTTATTTGTATTATTTTAGGAATGGGAATGCCAGTTGCGGCTGCGTATATTTTAACAGCCATGTTAGCTGCACCAGCATTAATGGAGTTAGGTGTATCCTTAATGTCAGCACATTTATTTATCGTTTATTTCTCCATATTTTCGGCGATTACACCACCTGTTGCTGTCGCTGCATATGCTGCAGCAGGAATTGCCGATAGTAACCCTAATCAAGTGGGACTAGAAGCCGTTCGACTTGGAATTGTCGGTTTCATCGTGCCATTTATGTTCGTGCTAGAACCTGCATTATTGCTTGAAGGTTCACCGCTTGAAATCATGATTGCATTCTTTACTGCCGTAGTCGGCGTTGTTTCGTTAAGTGCAGGAATCATCGGCAGATTTCAAACAATAGCAAACGTACTAGACCGAATTCTCTTAATCATAAGTGGGCTATTGCTCATCTATCCACATATTCTATTCAGTGGTATAGGTATTTTCTTATTCGCATTCGTTTTTATACTTCAGAAGAAACGTCAGACCCCTTTCACCCCTATTCAAAAAGGGGCATAAGCAAAGAGAAAAGTTCAGTGTTGTTAAGCACTGAACTTTTTTCGAATTATAGTTCTCTTTTCTTTTTCATTAATTCCAGTAGTTTTTTATCTAGCTCATCGTATTTTGGATCATCCTTTGATATCAATGACAATTGTCCGATTATCGCACTAATCTCATTTTCGATAAGCAGCTTTTCTTCTGCCTTGTTTTGTGTAGTGACCGGTCCGATCTGGTCTTTGTGCTGATATGCCCTCAGCCCCATTTCAACTCTTTTAATAACACCATGTTCAAAAACAAGAAGTTTGTCACACATTTTTTCAAGAAAATAATGATCATGGGAAACGGTCAGAATCGTTCCCTCAAATGTTTGCAGCATATTTTCAAGAGACTCGCGGCTTGCAAGATCAAGGTGGTTGGTCGGTTCATCTAAAATTAATAGATCCACCTCATCCAATAACAATTTAACGAGTTTCACCCTTGTTCGTTCACCCAAGCTTAAGGACGATATGGGCTGATTGATTTTATCTGCTTGAAACCCAATGTTTGCAAAAATAGTCCTTGTCTCACTAATTCTATCCTTTACGGTGAGTCCAAGGTATTCAAGGATTGTCTTCGTTTCGTCCAAGTCCGTTACATCCTGAGACAAATAGCCGATTTTTAAGGAATGACTTTTCCAAAGCTCCCCCGTTGATAGTGTTGAATCTCCCATAATGACACGAAACAATGTCGTCTTTCCACAGCCATTTTCACCAAGAATACCAATTCGTTCTCCAAACTTTACATAAAAATGGCTTTCTTGAAACAATAGCCTCTCGCCAAATCTCATTCCTCCATTGTTCACTTCAACAATTCGTTTCCCCCGCTTTTTACTCTGTTTAAAATGAAATTGGAGTTCCTCTTTTTCCTTTGGCTTTTCAATTTTGTTTTTTTCGAGTTCTCTTTCAAGACGCTTCTTTTTTGACTTTATCTGTTTATCCATTTTCTTTGCCTTCACTCGATAAAATTCTTTAAAGCCCTCCTGCTTCGTCGATTGGCGATGCGCTTTGTCTGACCAGTTTTGCAAATTGCTTAGCTGGTTTTCAATTTTCTCTTTTTGTTTTTGTTGAATGTCATAGCGATGAAGCTGACTTTGGTATTGCCTTTCCTTTTCTTTATAAAAATCGCTATAATTTCCTTCGTAAATGATTGAATTTCCGTCCTCTATCTCAATAATTTGACTTACTGTTTGATCAAGGAAATAGCGGTCATGCGAAATGACAATAATGGCGCCCGGAAAAGCCTTCATTTCCTCAATCAGCCACTCTACTCCTTTAAAATCAAGATGGTTAGTCGGTTCATCAAGCAATAAAAGATTCGTCTGGGATGCCCAAACCTTTGCCAGTGATAGCTTTGTCTTCTCGCCCCCACTTAAGTGGGCTCCGCGATGATGATCCCATGTTTGGACTTTCGTTAACCCAAGCTGGCTAGTTTGCTTCAACATATCTTTTGACATTATTACTTCCTCAAGGTCACCAAGCGCGATATCTGCAGCCTGCTTTACATAACCAATTGAAATCGGTCCAGACGGCATTTCGACATTCCCTTTATCCATCTCTATTTTTCCCGTTAAGATGTTTGCCAGTGTTGTCTTCCCAGCTCCGTTATTCCCGACAATCCCGATTCGAGCTCCCCTTTGGACGTCAAATTCAATATGATTTAAAATAATCTTATCTCCGAAGCTTTTGTGGACCCCACTTATTTTTAAAATCGTCATAAAAAAACCTCCCTAGTAAGTACCTAGAGAGGACACATTTTTCCCAATACAAATAAACGTACAAATGTATGGTATACAAATGGACATGGAAATGGGCATAGTAATCCTATTCTCTAGATACTCGATATATAAAAAATCGGTACGAAAATAAGATTAATTGTCCATTGCCCCTTACCCATTCCTTTCGAATTTTGTTAGTTCTAGTATATGTTCATTGAAAAAATCTGTCAAATTCGACTTTTCTTCCCTGTTCGAGATAATTCGTTATAATAAGAGTAATCATATAAAAGAAGGATCTTTTCTAAAAGATTGTTGCTATTGGATAAAACAAAACTATTGATTGAAGCGGAAGGTGGCGACTCCTCGAAAATGCATTCGCATTTTCTTCGTGCGTGGGTTATTTCAAGGAAGAAATTCAAAGTCCTGCGGGAAAAGCGTGAGACTTGAGACCCCACAGGAGCGAACAATAGAACGAAGCCTAAAAGCGCCACGTCCTGTGGCAACGGCTTCGTGACCTACATCGTGTAGGCCTGAGGAGGCTCAAGCCACGCCCGCGGAAAGCGTCACCTGTAGCGGAAATCAATTGTGCCAAAAACAACAATTTTTGCGAAAACAGCCTGAAAGAATGAGGAGTTTTTATGAAAAAAGTTGAGGTTTTTATTTTATCTGGATTTTTAGGAAGTGGGAAAACCACTTTATTGCAAAATATTCTGAACGAAGAAAAAAAATTAGGTCGTAAAGTAGCGGTTGTAATGAATGAGTTAGGCCAGGTTTCAATCGATTCAAATGCCGTTACAGAAAATACACCCCTTAAAGAATTATTAAATGGCTGTGTTTGCTGTACGATTCAAGGTCAGCTTGAAGTTCATCTACAAGGACTTCTACAGGACTATGATCTTGATGCAATTTATATTGAAACAACAGGGGTTGCCCATCCAATTGAAGTGCTGGATGCCTGTATGTCCCCACTATTTGCAGATCAATTATTTGTCCAATCGATAGTGACCCTAATCGATGTGAATCGTTGGAAGGAAAGAAACTCATTAAGTGCTCAGTTGCAAATGCTCTTACGTGAACAAGTTTACCACGCAGATGTATTGTTACTGAATAAAGTCGACCAGTTGTCAGAGATGGAACAAGGACAAATGATCTTTGAAATTCAGTCAATTAACCGTGATGCAAAATGCTTATTGACGAAGTATGCTTCCGTGAAACTTGATGATTTACGAACGATAAAAAAGACCGAGCGAAAACCACATGAACGTGCCCATGTCCATCTTGATTTGAAGCTAAAAACATATGTACATACATTTTCAAATCCACTTGACCTTGATTTGTTCGAGGATTGGCTAAGAAAAATGCCTGATACGATTTACCGGATTAAGGGTTATTTAAAGTTTACCCATTCGAATCATACTTATTTGTTCCAATACTCCTATGGAACACCCATTTACTTAAAAGAGCTAATGAACTATAAGCCAACGTTGGTATTTATTGGTGAAAAATTGGTTCCACAATGGATGAAGGCTGAAATGGAGAAACTTGAGGAGGAAAGTATGAAGGTTGAATAATCATTTTTGGCGGAAGTGGTCGTAATTCCCAAGCATCATTTCCGCTTGACGTGACACCTTAAAAATGAGTAATCATTTGGTTACTCAAAAAACTAGTCGGGAGTGATGTATCATGGCAAGAAACAAACTATTGGTTCCAGGTGCTGAAAATGCTCTAGATCAAATGAAAGAAGAAATCGCCAATGAGTTTGGAGTTCAGCTTGGTGCAGATACGACCGCACGTGCTAACGGCTCCGTTGGGGGCGAAATGACGAAACGCCTCGTTGCCATGGCACAGCAACAGCTTAAAAATGGTTCACAACAATAACCATCTTTATTAGAGGTCCTTACATAAGGGCCTCTATTTGTTAAGCAACGAATAACTTAAAAAACCGCCACTTTCCTTAGAAGTGAACGGTTTTTTCAACATATATTTTCTCAGGCGTCATCATCACAGTTGGTTTTTCCTTGGCCTCGATTGTTCTTACTCCAAATAAAATCATCCCCACAACCAAAAGTGCAAACAACAACACAATGATACAATTTTTTACTAATGCCATCTTTCCCACCCTATCTTTTTTAATGCCTGATTTATTTCCTTTTTTTCCAACAAAACCATTCTATTCACGCTTTTCTTATTTATTCCTAAATATTAAAAAATGATTAAAATTCTTTGATTTCCTCACTTTCCTTTCAGTTGGACATATAGTGTAGTAAAGGAGGGAAATCACTTGGATAAATATGTTTTCTTATTTGTTGCGTGTATTTTAGCTGGCTTTGCTCTTATCAAAGTAACTGCATACGATACCGTTTTAGGAAGTTTACATTCAGTATTTATTTTAGTAGGTGTCCTTACAATCATTGTCTTTTCATTCGTCCTTATATTTAAGGGGATTTTAGCTTTATTGGGTAAATGATAAGCCTCTTTTTGGCTTATCTTTTTAATTTTAGGGGTTTGTACCTTTCATAATATTCTAACAAGCTATATGCTAGTACTACCAAAGGTATGGAAGGTGGTACATGGTATATGGCTTCAATCTTTTTAGGACCGATCGAGATTAACCGGAATGAGGGAACCATTATTGCCGGGAACTCATTTAATGTTTCTCCCACCTCAACAGGAAAAACATATGCAGGTGCTGGTTCATTAAATACGGGTGTTAATATTACCATTCATAGTGGTAGAAGTACATCCAATACGTATGATTCTGATGGCAGAGATTCATCCATTTCGGAAGCAGAATAAAATACCGTCTCCCATGAGGAAGACGGCTTTTTTACATACGTCCAGCTTCTGCGCCTAACCCCTCGAGGTCACAAGCCAATCCATCAAGAAGGTCAATTTACAACCTTCCCGCTGGCTTGTCTTGTGCTTGTCTGACTTGCACAGGACAAGGAAAGCTTCGAGAGCATAGCATCGCACGAAGAAAATGCATAGCATTTTCGAGGATGTGCTGACGTCGATGTTTGCCACAGGAAGTGGCAGATTTTAGTCGACGTTCCGCAGAAAAAGGCGCTTACGCATTTGATATTACGCATACATGGCTTCTATTTGTTTTTGAAGCTCCGTATTTTCAAGATATTCATCATATGTCATTTGCTTATCAACAAGACCATTTGGTGTGATTTCAATAATGCGGTTTGCAATTGTTTGAACAAACTGATGGTCATGTGATGTAAATAAAATAGAACCTTTAAACGCGATTAAGCCATTGTTTAAAGCGGTAATGGACTCAAGGTCTAAGTGGTTTGTCGGGTCATCAAGTAATAACACGTTTGAGCCGCTTAGCATCATTTTTGAAAGCATACAGCGTACTTTTTCTCCTCCTGAGAGAACGCTAGGCTTTTTCAAGACCTCTTCTCCAGAGAAAAGCATTCTTCCTAAGAATCCACGTAGGAAGCTTTCACTTTGATCATTTGGCGAGAACTGACGAAGCCAGTCCACTAAAGTTGGCTCATTCCCCTCGAAATATTTCGAGTTGTCCTTAGGGAAATAGGCTTGAGACGTTGTAACACCCCATTTGAAGGTACCACTATCTGCTTCCATTTCACCCATCAAAATCTTAAATAATGTTGTGATTGCTATTTCGCTTTTACCTACAAACGCAAGCTTGTCGCCTTTATTCATAATAAAGCTGACATTATCTAGCACCTTCACACCATCGATTGTCTTTGTAAGACCTTCTACACGTAATAAGTCATTACCGATTTCACGCTCTGGAGTAAATCCGACGAACGGATATCGACGCGAAGATGGTTTAATATCATCAAGTGAAATTTTATCTAAAAGCTTTTTACGAGAGGTTGCTTGTTTTGATTTAGATGCATTTGCACTAAAGCGCGCAATAAATGCTTGAAGTTCTTTAATTTTCTCTTCTTTTTTGCGGTTTGCATCCTGTGCCATTCTTGAAGCAAGCTGGCTAGATTCATACCAGAAGTCATAGTTTCCAACATAGATTTGAATTTTTCCATAATCAAGGTCAGCCATGTGGGTACATACCTTATTTAAGAAATGACGGTCATGGGAAACGACAATTACGGTATTTTCAAAGTTAATTAAAAATTCTTCTAGCCACTGGATCGCTTTTAAATCCAAGTTATTCGTAGGCTCGTCCAGTAATAGGACATCTGGTTTGCCAAATAAGGCTTGCGCTAATAACACTTTTACTTTCTCAGAACCGGTTAATTCTGCCATTTTCTTCGCGTGAAGCTCCTCTGGAATCCCTAGTCCTTTTAAAAGGATTGCAGCTTCTGATTCTGCTTCCCACCCATTTAATTCGGCAAATTCTCCTTCAAGTTCAGCTGCTCTCATGCCGTCCTCATCAGAGAAATCTGGCTTCATATAAATGGCATCCTTCTCCTGCATCACTTCAAAAAGACGAGCATGTCCCATGATGACAACTTTAAGGACTTCATGTTCTTCATATTCAAAGTGGTTTTGTTTTAAAATCGCTAAGCGTTCTCCTGGTGTCATGTGAACATCACCAGTTTGTGGCTCAATTTCACCAGAAAGGATTTTCAAAAAGGTAGATTTTCCGGCACCATTTGCCCCAATCAGACCATAACAATTTCCTGGTGTAAACTTTATATTAACATCTTCAAAAAGCTTGCGATCACCATAACGCAAACTGACATTTGTAACTGTAATCATATATTATAAATCCTCCATTTCATATCACTGCTACTGATTATACCATTTTAATAGACACAACTCTAGTTCTAGCAGTTTAAGGACTTAGATTAACATAAAAATGACCCTTTTCACAGGTTTCCTGCAAAAAGAGTCGCCTAGAAAACATCGCGTTTTTCTTTTGTTTCTTGTTTTAAATCAAATAGCATCATTCTTCTTATTGCTCTCCTGTTCTTGATTTGTTTCCACAGGCAATTCCGTTTGTCTTTCAGCACGTCTCACGAATTCAACTCTTTGCATGATCCTTTCTCCCCCGTAACCTGCCAAAATTGAGAGGAACACTACTCGAAAAATCGAATCTGTGTCACTCGATGCTACGACTAAAACTGCCGCAACGGTTCCGATAATCATTTCTTCTAAGAAGCCGAGGTAGATGAAGCGTTTTGTCACACGAGGTTTTTCGATTTTCCCCTGTTTTTTAGCATGTCCCAACAACCCCATAGAGCCACCAATAAAGATTGCTAGCAAGAGATGTAACAACATGTCATCACCCCCTAAAGTCCAGATTTAGTAATGCTTGACCTTAGGCAAATATGGAAGCTTCCTTATTCACATTATATGCCAAATGTTGATAAGAAAGCTTGGGTATATTTTCCGAAAATTTAAAATATATTTCTACTACCAATGCACTATTTCCTATTGTAAAATTGCTTCGGACATCGAAAGGACTGTATATTCCTACCTATCTACATCTCCCATTGTCATCACTTGAATAAATTCGGTAATGAATTTTTTATAATCAAAGCGCAAGGCAATTCGGTCTAATGTTTCAGGTGGCTCCTTATCTGGGTTCGCTCGAAAGTCTGCGACACTTACTCCCTTTAAAATTCCGAACAATTCAACATTTACCCTACGATGTGCATATTGTACAATTGATGGATTCACAATTGCACTTAAAGCAACCACATCATGTAACGGCGTCCCTTTAATTCCAGGTACGCTTTTTTTATAAAATTCATAATAATAATCGAAAATGGGTCGTATTAAATCGCGGTAAGGATTACGAGTTCCATGGCGGACAATTGTATCCACAATTTCGGAAGTCAAGAGAGCCTGGATGGTAATATTCAGTGGATGAATCGCAAGGTTTCTTGCACGCTCACAAACAAGGTTTGAGGCAATCGGATCTCCGTAAAAATTCGCCTCGGCTTCGGCAGTGACATTACCAGGAACAAAAAAAGCACCGCCCATTACATAAATTCCTTTTACTTTATTCATAACCTCACCGCCAAGAAGAAAGGCAATAGCAAGAGAGGTTGAACGCCCTACATCGACGATATAGAGTTCGTTTTCATATTTTTGAATGATTTTAAATATCTCATCAAAATTTAATAACTCTCCCGTTTGTAATGTATCAGGTGGACGAATGGGACCAAGCCCTTTTTCTCCATGAATTTCAGGATAATAAGGGGTGAATTCTCCGGATAGAGGTCCCTTCGCCCCTGCAATGATCGGGATATCTCTTTTACCTGCAAGGGATAATAAATAAGCCACATTTTGAACAGCTTGTTCTTGTTCAACATTTCCATAGCCCGGTACAATACCGACAATCTCAATTTCTGGATGGAGCAATCCGTACATAATTGCAAGTGAATCATCTATTCCCGGATCTCCGAAAAATAATACCTTAGCTGCCATCGTTATTGCTCCCTTCATATTTTTGTATAATACTCACTATATGAAGGGCATACGAAAAAAACACCTATTTCTTTGTTGTTGAAATAGGTGCTTTAACCATTAATTATTTTGCAAATCGGTGGTTACCGATAATAGTTGTTACTTCTCTTGCCATCATGAATGGATGTGAGGACTTGTCTGGATTAAAGAAGAATAAGGATCCTTTTCCTTGTCCACGAAATGTTATAGCTTCATCTACAGCACGTTTTGATTCTTCATCAGCTGGTTGATTGATTGAACCATCAGCCACTGGGCTAAATGCATATGAACCGCCTGTTGTTTTCTCGTAAATAACTTCTTTAATAGAATTTGGGAATTCAGATGAATCCACACGGTTTAATACAACAGTTGCCACTGCAACCTTGCCTGCATATGGTTCACCCTTTGCTTCCGCATGTACAAGTCGTGCAAGTAATTCCTTCTCTTCATTCGTCACTGCTTCTGGAATTTTAAGCTCTTCTCCTGGATAAATCATATCACTTGTTCGATTGTTCATTTCCTTAAGATTTAGTACAGACACACCATACTTCATGCCAAGATTCCAAAATGTATCACCTGATTTAACAGTATGAGTTGCTGCCGATGCACTCACACTTGTTGCTAATATTGAGAATGTTAATGCAGTTGCAAATCCAATCTTTTTAAGGTTTTTCATTTTTTATTCCTCCTAGTAGTCGTCGTTTTTGTCCCTACTAGAAGGGTAACAGCTGTAATATTTCGATTCATTGTCCAATACTTGGTAGATTGTGAGAGCCATTGCTACACGTTGTCTGAAAAAATACATGGAAAAATAATCCTTAGATAAGTTTCACCTAAATATTGGACGTGACGGAAAAATATGGATTGAACTTTACAAACATCTCAGCCGTTTTACGGTTATTTCATAATCATTTTTATCCACTTTAACCCATGCTTTGTGTTTGGATAACGGAATGGTAAATCAAATCGTGTTGTTTGCTTCATGATACCTTTTTCATGAGAAAATACATCGAAGCTCCCCTTGCCATGATAAGCCCCAATTCCACTTTCACCAACACCACCAAACGGTAAATGTGGTGAAGTAAAATGATAAACCGTGTCATTCACACAGCCTCCTCCAAAGGAAATCGACTCAAGGACCATGTTTTGAACTCGTTCAACCTCTGAAAAAATATACAAGGCAAGTGGTTTTGGCTGCTGATTAATTTCATCGATAATTTTTAAAATGTCTTCATACTCAATTACAGGTAAAATCGGCCCAAAAATTTCATCTTCCATGATTGGGTCCTCCCATGTAATGTTAGTCAAGACTGTTGGAGCAATCAGTAGCTTTTCAGCATTTGATTCTCCTCCATGATAAATGGTCCCACTATTGTATATAAATGTTTTTAGACGCTGAAAATGCCGATCACTGACAATCTTAGTAAACTGGCTCTCCTCACTTAAAGCATTTTCATACAATTCTTGGATAGCCTCTTTTAATAGATTCAAAAATTCTTCCTTCACCTCATGATGAACATATAAATAATCTGGCGCAACACAGGTTTGCCCCGCATTTGTAAACTTCCCCCATGCAATCCGCTTAGCCGCATACTGAAGGTTGGCATCCTTATGGACGATACATGGACTTTTTCCGCCAAGTTCAAGGGTTACAGGTGTTAGGTGCTTGGCTGCTGCCTCCATAATCACCTTTCCAACAGCAACACTTCCTGTAAAAAAGATATAATCCGTTTTTTCATTCAAAAGGGCTGTACTTGTTTCAACTCCACCTTCTACGATTGCGATGTAATCCTCTTGGAAATGTTCACGAATCAGTTTTGTCAGTAATTCAGACGTCTTAGGTGTTAACTCTGAAGGCTTTAAAATTGCACAATTCCCAGCTGCAATTGCTCCAATCAAGGGTGCGAATGCCAATTGGAACGGATAATTCCAAGGTGAAATAATCAGAACCACTCCATATGGTTCAGGATAAATATAATTTTTACTGCCAAAGCCCGTTAGGCTTGTTTTTACCTTTCTCGGCTTTGCCCAGTTTTCAATATGTTTTAACGTATAGCGAAGTTCCTCCAAGACAAACCCAATCTCCGTCGTGTAGGACTCAAATTCCGATTTGTTTAAATCTGTATGTAAGGCATCCATGATTTCTTTTTCATGTGTCTTAATTAAACTTCGAAGCGTTTTAAGAGTATCAATCCGAAATGCAACTTCCTTTGTTTTACCTGTCGAAAAGAATTCTTGCTGCTTTTTAATAAGCGCCCCATGGCTTTCCACTACCGTTTCCCCCATTTCATCGAGACTCTACATTATAAATAGTACAAGACTATGCAATTCTCCTCTATTTTTTTACAAAAAACAAAGATAATACTTCAATCAGCAAATAAAAAAGGTAAGCCCAGAGGTTAGGCTTACCATTTGATTAAAATTATTAAATAACTGTCATTTTCTCTTTAACACGGATATGACCTGATTTTTCAACTTTTGTTTCTAAATACTTTTGGTTGTATTCAGATATATCCCCCCATAGTGGGATATGTGTATCAGATAAAAGTCCATATTCTTGTAATGCAGCTAATTTTTTCGGATTGTTTGTAATTAACGTAACTGGTTTCGCACGTAAATCCGTGAGTACACGAATCGCATCCTCATAATTACGGGTATCATCTTTAAAGCCTAATGCAAGATTGGCTTCCACGGTATCAAGCCCTTCTTGCTGAAGGATGTAAGCAAGTGATTTTGAAAATAGCCCAATCCCTCTTCCTTCATGATTAGCTAAATAAAAAAGTGCACCACAACCATTTGAAACGATCATTCTCATGGATTCACGCAATTGGAACCCACAATCACAGCGTTTGCTTCCGAAAATATCACCAGTATGACATATACTGTGCATTCGAATAAGAGCATCGTTTTCGGTATCAAAATCACCGTATACAAGTACAGATGATTGTTGCATAGCTGCAAGGTTCGTTTTAGAAAGTGTATCCAGCACTTCCTCCGTGCTCATTTCATCCTCAACTTTTAACCATGTATACCAATTAAATGTCACAACATGATCATCTAACTGAACAGGTAATGTGACAGGTCCAACTAAACAGATATCCTGTTCGCCTGGTTTTTGTATCATTTTCATTTTATTTAAAAGAAGGTTCTTTATCTCATTTGAAACCATATTCATTCTCCCTTTCTTACTACGGCAACTAGTTTAAGTTCTCTATTCTTTGTCCTGAAAGTATAGTATTTTTATAAAAGGGAGGTCAAGTAATATACACTTCAATTATCTTTTATAATTTTTCAGCATGAAAACCTAACTTTTTTAAGAGGACCATCATTTCTTCTTTTTCGGAATCAGTCAGACCCCCGACAATTTCTTCAATAGCCTCTTCATGCTTTGGAAAAATCGTATCCATGAATTGTTTACCTTCCTCCGTAATGGACGCCCATGTAACACGTCGGTCCTTTGGACAAGGTTTTCTGAGAAGGAAATTCTTTTTTTCTAATTTATCGACAACATAGGTTATACTTCCACTCGATAATAAGACCTTTTTACCAATATGCTGAATTGGCTGGTCCCCTTTATGATAAAGAAGCTCTAACACGGCAAATTCTGTTAAGTTTAGTCCGTATCCTTTTACATCCTCTTCAACTCGCTCATTCACAGATCGGAATGCTCTAGATAGAATGACAAAAAATTTTAAGGAGAGGTTAGGAACATTGATTGCTTCATTCGCTTCCATACTTTCCACCCTTTTCATTATCTTGAATTCAAGATAATTTTACTAAATTATGATGTACTTTGTCAACCTTTGGTCTGTGACTTTTGTCACATTAACTTCTCGCGACTTCCGTATATCGATACAGCACATCCCCACCATGTTGGGCAATTCCGCGAAAATGCTTAAAATCTTCCCTCTTGACCAATGTCTTTCGAAACTCTAAAAATTGATCATTTTTCACCAAATATTCACTTAGTTCTCCATCTCGCAGTTTATTTAAAATTTCATTTACAAATTGTTCATTCATAGTAAACACCTCTAGCTTAAATGACTGTTACAAAAAGCTGGATGAAAAGGACCGCGTCGACAAAAGCGCCACTTCCTGTGGCATTGTCGACACTAGCACGTCCTGTGCGTCGAAATTTCAAGGCGGTGCAGCTTTGAGTACCGGAGCGAGGCAACTGCTTGAGTTAACATCCTTGCAGCCTTGCGCTGAGGAATTGACATCCCAGATTAAACTAGTAGACGCAAGCGCATTCCCCAGGTATTCATCATGTTCTCAGTGCAACGTTCGCAGAAATTCGATGTGTCATTTTCACCGGACTTTTTTAACTTCCTTTTAAATTATAGTAGTTCATAGAAAGAGAAACAAGGCTAATACCCATTTATCATGTGATTCTACACACATTACGCCAATAGGCATATGATGTGGGGAAAGTGTCTAGTAGGCATTTATGATGAAATAGGTAAAAGTTAACTTACCAAAGTAGCTGACTTTTTTATCTGGATCATACTGTAGAGAGGTGGATTCTATGAAAAATTATCAAAAAGAAATGTTTATGAATCCGAATATGTACGGGGCACAGCCTGGTGTGCAACAAAGTATCATGATTCCTCACGGACCACATGGGCCAGGCTGTACTTGCGGTCAACAGCTTGCACCAATGAGTGGAACTGGAATAATGGGCGATTTTGATCCACAGGATCCTGATGTTGGGCCTATGATGGGTGGATTCAATCCTCAGACTCCCGGCGCTGGACCTATGATGGGTGGGTTCGGACCTCAAACTCCTGGTGCTGGACCTATGATGGGTGGATTCGGACCTCAAACTCCTGGTGCTGGACCTATGATGGGTGGGTTCGGACCTCAAGGACCTAGTGCTGGACCTATGATGGGTGGATTCGGACCTCAAGGACCTAGTGCTGGACCTATGATGGGTGGATTCGGACCTCAAGGACCTAGTGCTGGACCTATGATGGGTGGATTCGGACCTCAAACTCCTGGTGCTGGACCTATGATGGGTGGTTTCTCTCCTCAAGGATCCGGTATACCTGGCATGATGGCTCCTCAAGGTTATGGAATGACACCAACCACTAGGGAACCACATGGACCTCATGGACCTGGTTGTACTTGCGGTCAATAGCGCTTTGCCTATCATGATGTGCAAGGTAAATAAGTAAAAACGGTGTCTCTTTTTAGGGACACCGTTTTGATTAAGCCTTTAACCATTTCTGAAATTTTTCAAACTGCTCGCTTGCGTCCTTCAGTCCAAGTTCATATAAATTGGTTAATTTCACAGGATTTTTTTCAACTCGTCCCACCTCAAGTGGTTCTGTTGGACTAATCACAAAAATCCTTCCCGCTCTTTCTTCTTGATCCAAATACGCTAGAGTATCATTATAACGCTTATAGCGTGTTTCCATGGCTTTTACCAGATTAGGATATTGCTTAAATGCGCGTTTTACAACCCAAGTCATATTTGATTTCTTTTTCAAATAACCACGATTTCGAGTTAAAATGACCACATTTTTTGAATTTCCATCCTGCTGTGCTTTTATCAATGGAATGGGATCCGTAATTCCACCATCCAATAATTTTTTCCCTTTGAATTCGATGATTGGCGCAACAAAAGGCAATGAGCTAGATGCCCGAATTACCTTGAGCATGTCATTTCCATACTCCTCTTTTTTAAAATAAATGGGTTCCCCTGTTTCACAATCGGTTGTTCCCACCACGAATTCTTCCTTTGATTGATAAAAAGTATCATAGTCATACGGGACATGTTTATTTGGGATCTCATCAAAAATAAAATCCATCCCAAATAATTGCTTATGCTGTACAAAGTTACGGAATGATAGATAGTTTGGGTGATTGACATAATCAATATTAACCGTGCGATTTCTTCCCATTTGCCTAGAAAGGTAAGACGCTGCCATACACGCCCCTGCCGATACACCAACAACATATGGGAAATATAAATCCTGTTCCATAAAATATTCAAGGATGCCCGCTGTGTATACACCACGCATTCCCCCACCTTCTAAAACCAATCCTACATCTTTCACTATTATTCTCTCCCTCTAACAAAGGCTTATTTACTAACTATAAAAAAATAATGGAGGGTTGTCACATTATTTACAAATTTTTATAATAAAATATCTATGAAAACGCTTTACATAAGAACAAAAGTAAGGCAAAATATAAAAAAATGGTTTTTTTGTAAATAAAAGCACTTTATGAACTATATTGAAGATTCATAGAATGCAATGGAGGGCGACATAATGAAAATTGCAGAAATTGGGGATATCATTGAGTTCAAAGAGGGCCTAAAAGGCATCGTCGAAAAGGTAAATGAAAATTCGGTTATCGTAGACTTAACATATATGGACAATTATAGAGATTTAGAATTAGAGAGTCGTACTGTAGTTAATCACAAAAACTATAAGATTGTCACAACAATCTAATGAAAAAAGGAGCTGATTAATAATCAGCTCCCTTTTTGTATTTATGCCCCTAATGATTTATTTTTAACAAACTTAGGTTGGAGCGAAGTTAGAAATCTAGATTTTGAGAATGAGTAGATTAATAGTGCTGTCCAGATAAAAATAAAAGTTACTAAATGCACCTTTGTAAAGTGTTCATGATATAAGAATACTCCTAAGAAAAGGCTTATAGTCGGAGAAATATATTGAAGAATCCCCACAACAGATAGTGGGATTCTGTTTGCTCCAGCAGCAAACCAAAGTAACGGTAATGCTGTAACCACGCCTGCCCCCATTAGCAATAATTGCACGTCAATGGTGGCTCCTGAAAAAGAATCGACTCCACCCTTATTGAGTACAGCTAAATAAATGAGTGCAATTGGTGCAACCACCATTGTTTCCATCGCTAAACCTACCAATGAATCAAGCTTGGCAAGTTTCTTTGTTAACCCATAAAACCCAAAGCTTAGTGCAAGTGTGATCGCAACCCAAGGAAAACTTCCATATTGAATGGTTAAAATAAGAACTCCAATACCGGCTAATCCAAATGAAATCCCCTGCCAAAACAGGATTCGTTCCTTAAGAACAATGATTCCTAGCAGTACGCTTACCAATGGGTTGATGTAATACCCAAGGCTAGCATCAATAATATGATCCGTATTCACCGCCCAAATGTAAGTAGCCCAATTGATTGTAATGAGGATGCCTGACCCTACAATCCCAATTAGTTTCAATTTGTGTTTAACGATCTCTTTAAGGCTTGTTATAAACTGTTTCCCTTTTTTTGAAACAAGGATAACTAAAAGCACAAAAACAAGGGACCAAATAATTCGATGTGCAAGTATTTCGAATGCTGGAACGTAGTCGATTAACTTCCAATAAAGAGGCAGTACCCCCCATGCAATATAGGCAATCGTGGTGTATAGGATACCTAATTTATATTCCCTCATGTCATCTTGTTCCATAATGAACCTTCTTTCCAATTCAAGTTATACCATTGGTTAATTATATTTCGGTTCCCGATATTTCTCAATGAAAATGAATTGGAAATTTTAGATTGATGGATGAGGATGAAGTTTTCGATTTATAGTTAGTTCCATATTTCACTTATTACTAGGTTGGGGGGTGCTTCAAGCTCTTTGGAGATACACTATGCTCCATTTTTTAGGAGGGTGATGGTGCTCAGGCTCTTATACAAATTCACTTCTGGATATGATTGGAAATACCCCTTACATAAACCTCTCTTTTCACATCACTTCTGGATATACCTGGAAATACCCCTGGCAAAAACCTCTCTTTTCACACCACTTCTGGATATATGTGGAAATACCCCTTGCATAAACCTCTCTTTTCACACCACTTATGGATATCTCTGGAGATACTCCTTGCATAAACCTCTTTTATATCACCACTTCTGGATATATGTGGAAATACCCCTTGCATAAACCTCTCTTTTCACATCACTTCTGGATATACTTGGAAATACCCCTTGCATAAACCTCTTTTATATCACCACTTATGGATATATGTGGAAATACCCCTTGCATAAACCTCTCTTTTCACATCACTTCTGGATATACCTGGAACTACCCCTTACATAAAACTCTCTTAACACACCACTTTTGGATATACTTAGAAATACCTCTCGCATAGACTCCATTAAGCCACCACTTCCAATAAAAACACATACCCCAAAACCCAAAAAACACACCTCATAACAGAGGTGTGTGCCTTAGTCTTACTATTCTTTAGTATCCTTCCCTGCTTCTTCAGCAAGCTGTTCAAATGATTTTACTTTACCATGCGGATTTTGGGATTGTTTGCGAACTGTCCATTGGCGCTCTTGTTGGCGTTTAGATTGTGTCATCTCGAACATCTCCTTCTTTCAGATTATCATCATTAGGATGAGTCGCCACCGGATATTTATTCTAAAAAATTCACACTCATGATAAAATGAACAGCGACACATCTTAACAAAAGAGGCAAAAACAAATGCACAAAAACTTTTTACTATTATTTATACTTGTACATATTTTACTCGCTATTAGTTTTCTTTCGGACCTTCCATTTTGGGTCATGTTTACAATATCCTTTTTCCTATTATCTATTGCAGCCATCCGATACGGAAAATTCGATACCAAAACCATTTCAATTTCAAACACAGCAATTGCTATACTTTCCGGGCTTCTCATGTACGGACTCTTTTTTACCGGTAAAATAGGCTCTGAACTCGTATTTCCGAATGTACTAACAGATGTTGCTGATTTGTATATGAAAGTTCAGCCTCAGCTAACTTGGCATTATGTGGTGCTGTTTCTCATCATCATTCCAGGTGAAGAGTTATTTTGGAGAGGCTATATTCAGAAGAAAGTTGAGAATCATTTCGAAAATAAGCTACTCGTGATCGTCATTTCCTCACTTTTATATATGTCGGCAAATATGTATACCTTTAACCCACTTTTCTTGCTAGCGACATTTGCTGGTGGAGTGGTTTGGGGTACCTTATATATGTGGAATCGGAATATCCTTTTAACAATCCTTTCTCACCTTGTGTTCAACTTATTTTTTCTCGTGCTATACCCCATCTTTTAAAAACGAAAAGAAAATCGAAGAACGTTATGAGCCCATTCTTCGATTTCCTAATCCATGTATTTTCCGCTATTTTCATTTAACCCAACATAACTTTTTCTACATTGTTAGGTATCCCCGCTACATACGGATTATCTTTTGTGGATAAGTAAAACTCCTGTTTTGCTTGTTCAAGTACATGATCCTTATTTAATAATAAATCATACGCAGATAATGCCATTGTTTGAGCAGCCAAGTGCATCCCCTTAAAACCGATTGACGATCCGAAAGTAGCGGTTGCCTGCCAAGAATGTACTTGTACTCCAACAGGCGCACAAGTTGTCATGATTTGCCCAACAGGTGTAATCCAACTAACATCGCCAACATCGGTAGAACCAGCGACAGATTTTCCTTTTGTTTGTTTATCATTTTGATAGGTGACCGGTAGAATTTCATTGTTTGCCTGTTGTGCCATTTTTACGATGGCAGCATCTATCGTCTTTACTAATTCCTGAGCAAATTCCTCTTCTTCTGCAGTAAATACTAAAGGGTCTGCCAATTTCATATTGTCGTACATAAGGTCATTTAAAGTTTCATTAGGCAGAGTGTTATAAGGAAATGCTTCGATCTCCCAATACACCTCTGTTTCTGTCATGAGAGCTGCCCCTTTAGCAATATTTTGAACTCTTCTAAGTACGTCTTCCACCTGTTCCTTTGTAGCAGCCCGTAAATAATACCAAACACTCGCATGCTCTGGAACAATATTTGGTGCAAGTCCCCCATTTGTAATGACATAATGGATTCTTGTACCGTCTACAACGTGTTCTCGTAAATAGTTAGTGCCAACATTCATCAATTCAACTGCATCTAGCGCACTCCTCCCAGCATGTGGCGATGAAGCGGCATGTGCTGGAATTCCCTTAAAATGAAACTTAATGGACACCATAGCTTGCATGCTCCTATTTACTACCATATTTGATGTCCATGGATGCCATGTTAAAGCGCAATCCAAATCATCAAAGACGCCTTCCTTTGCCATATACGTTTTTCCAGACAAAACCTCTTCTGCGGGACAACCATAGTAACGAATCGTACCAGCTAGTTTAAATTCCTCCATTGCGTTTTTTAACGCTACCACAGCTTCTACTCCTGCGGTTCCAAGTAAATTATGGCCACAGCCATGCCCTGGTCCGTCCACTTCTACTTGTTCCTGAACTGGTTTGACGGCTTGGGAAAGTCCGGGTAATGCATCATATTCACCAAGTATCCCAATTATTGGTTTTCCTGAACCATATTCAGCTACAAAAGCTGTAGACATTCCACCAATCGATGCTTGAATTCGAAATCCTTCTTCTTTTAATTTTGAAATCTGCAAGTTACAAGCATAGCTTTCTTCGTAAGCAACTTGCGGATGTTCCCATATCTTTTTCGCCATTTCCGTAAATTCGGACTGGTCATTTCTTATCCATTGCACTAATTTTTGTTTATTCATCCGTTATATCCATTTACTAATGGATTCTCACTCCTTCCAAATCTACTAAGTCAATATCAACACCTTAATTATTTTTCTCTTGTTTTTTGATCTTCTCTAAAAGTAAACAAACTACAACTGTTCCGAGTATGCAGACAAATGTTTGGAACGCACGAGGAACAGGACCTAAATTAACAAATAAACCAAATGCAATCCCAATTACACCAAATAGTGGCTTCTTGATTGCAAATTGGGCTATAACACCTCCAAAAATTGCAGGAAGAACAAAATTCAAGCTATTTATAACGGACTCTGGCAATATGGAGAGAATGAACGAACCGCTTAAGATAGCTAAAATAAGGATAATCGCGTTCATGATGGATGCCGTCGAAATGGCCAATGCGGCCGTAATTTCACCCTTTTTCGTTCCAGGTTCCGCGTCAACGACACGTTGAGCAACCGATGCACATGGAAGACACATATTACCAATGTTACCTGTAAGAAAGGCAATATATGTACCAGACACACCTAACACAGGGTAATAGCTAATCGGTTCTAGTACCCAAACAAACATAATGATGGCTGCATAGGCTGTAAAACCAGAAATAATCGTGGACCAACCAGGATGATATCCAAGAACAAATGAGAGATATGAAGGCACTAGTAATGTTAACGCTATAACGGACCAGATTGTGAGGCGCCCCCAAAAATGAGATTTTAATTGGAAGGTGTCAAAATCCATTGCTGGTGCTTGCATACTTGGCACCGCTTGATTTATAGATAGATTTTCCTCTCTATTTACTTGCATTTAGTTCTCCTCCCTTTCTTTTTAAGAAATGACATAACCCGCTATCATCCCGACTATAATAACCAATCCTAATGACCATTCTTTTAACCACCTCAATTGGGATTTATCTCCTATCCATATAATGAGGGGCATCGTAATAAACGCCACAATAAATACAATGAAATGACTTAAACCTTTTACCATTTCTCCTCCACCAAGATAACTAAATGCCCCTATCATTGCAGCAACAGAAACGGTGCTTAACATCGTTACATTTTTTGGATTGGCTTCTGCTTTTTTCTGTATCTTTCCTAATGACTTTGTAAATAGAGCAACGAATAACAACCATCCCATTCCCCCAAGACACATGACCCATACAGCGTTCGTAAAGGCTTGTAACGTATAATCAGAAGATCCCAAATCAACGCCAGCGGCCTTTGAGCCAATACTTGCACCCACTGTTTCGATTGCAGCATTTCCAATGATTGAGATTCGCATTAATGTTGTAGGGCTTCCTATTAGTGAAATCATAGAAATAGCAACAACAATGATGGCTAAAGATGGCCCTAATGAACTAATCGCACCGGCCCTTATCGCTGACTTTACTTCTGTAGATGTCATACCAACGGATTGACTTGTTTTTGATGCTAGTCGAATAAAAATGATTCCTTGAAAGATGACGATCCCAACTACCAGTGAAGCAAAGATCCAAAGTGGTAAGCTATTTGCGGTTTGTAATACTTTTTCCAAATCAAACATCCTCCTTTTCAGATTTTCTCCAAGTGTAAAAAAAATTTCCCTACATCTTTTTTGAACTCCTCCCTTTAAAAAGTAAGCGCATTCAAAATAATTAAGGTTGAAAATTCTTTATTTTCTAATTTTTATAGTAATTTATTGAACTAGCTATTACAATGTATTATATTACATATATAATTCGGAAAAAACGGAACTTTCTATATATATATATATTTTGGAGGTTAGGATGATAACAAATCAACTGCTCTCCTTTTTAGAAAAAGGGTTTGAGAAATCTTCTTATGAAATTTGGGTTCAAAAACCACATGATACTTCCTTTCAACTCTTACACAAAAAAGGAAAATTAAAAAATGAAAATATTAACCTTTTAAAATTGAATTTCGATGACACTTACACGACCTTTACGGATGAGGAGAATTTGTATATTTCATTTTCTTACCTGAATGGGCATCAAGTACTCCTTCGCTCCAACTGTATAACTTCTCCCTTTGATAAAAGAGATTTGGATTATTTATCTATTTGCTTTGAGCTATTGGACGCTAAAAGCCAGATTCAAGCAAAAGATGCGGAACTGGATATTTTGATTGAGGGAATCCGCTCTGTCTCTTCATCACTTGTTCTTGATGATTTACTAGAGAAAATTGTGAAAAACGCATTGTCCGTAATACCAGTTGCAAATGCAGGGTATCTCCAACTTTATGATCCTAGTGAAAAGGTCATTATTACGAAAACAAGTGTTGGATTTGAACCAATCATTGGAAAACTTAGGATGAACGTAGGAGAATCTATAACTGGAATGGTTTTTAAGGAAGGGAAACCATTAATCTATCATTCGACAGACCAGATTTATAAAAAAATGAGCGATCATTCCATTTCCCCAGAAAACTTACAAATTATCAACTCATCTTCAAAAGGAAAAGTTATTCAAGCCATTGTAAGTGTACCGATTTCGATTGGGGACCAGCGGATCGGTGTGATGACCATACACCAATTTGATAAGAAAGGGAGATTTACTGAAGGGGATGTACGACTATTACAAGGTTTTGCTTCACAGGTAGCAATTGCTATCCAGAATGCACGCCTTTATACAGAAGTGAACGAAAAATTACAAGAGCTTTCAAAAAGAAATGAAGTTCACAATACCCTTATTAAATTCTCTCTCCAAAATAAAGGTTTAGAGACTATCGTAAAAGAAATAGGCAAAATGATAAATAGAAAAGTTTCCTTTTATGATTATTTGGAGAATGATTGGTATCATAACCAGGTCCATCAAAAAAGTGATTTTAGCGTTGATGAAATCTCTAGAATATTTAAAAATAGAAGACATGCTGTTTTCGTCGAAATACGAAAACCTAAAGAAGAAAAGTATTATTTATATCCCATCATCAATGGTACCATTTTTCTAGGTTGTTTTATTTTACCCTACTCTACTACCTTATCGATTATTGATCGGATTGTTATTGAGCAAGGTGGAGCCATTCTTGCCCTTGAACTTGTTAAAAAACATACATTAGAAGAAATTTATTATAAGAAGACACATGAATTTTTTAATGAGGTTATTAAAAGTAGAGAACCCGAAGCTCTCATTGCAAAAAGAAAGGAATTCAATTTAATTCCATCCCACTCCTTTTTTGTTGTAGTCATCGAACTTGTAAACTATAAGGATTTATATAAGCTTGGTGCAGATATTCATAGTATCATCTCATTGATTAAAAAGAATATTTTACACGTGAGGCTCATTTATGGGTTTCATAATAAAATCATTTTACTCGTTTCATTAGCTGACAGTTCGTTAGTTGATGATTTGATAAAAAGACTGAAAACCATTATTCAGAACTGGACGAATAATAACGACTCATTCGTATGCGTAGGTATCGGTTCAACTAAAAAGGGAGCTTATCACATAGGGAAGAGTTATGAAGAAGCAAAGAAATCCGTAGCATATCTAGTGAATAAAAAGGAAACAGGTATCATTATCTATGAAAGCATTGGGGTTAATCGTTTATTTATTAATCAGGATACGAATGAAATAGAAGAATTCATAAATGGCTTTTTTCAACCCTTAAATACGACAAGGTCAAGGAAAAATGACTTAGAACTGACATTGCTAACCTATATAAAATTAAATAAATCGATAAACGAAACAGCTAAAAGTCTCCACATTCATATCAATACATTATATCAACGCCTAAAAAAAATTGAGGAGATTCTTCATTTAGATTTTAATGATCCAAAAGATTTTCTTAAAATCCAGTTAGCCTGTCACTTAAAAGAATCATTTGCATACTCTGATGAGGTTCATTAATGAAAAGTAAAATAAAGAGGTTACCTTAAACCTCTTTATTTTTTCCGGGTGTGTTTCATTGGTCTTGCCAATAGAACTAATAAAATCAAACTCATATACCCAAACAATGGATATAAAAAAGAGATTAATGCGCCGTAGCCTAACTGACTTAGACAATAGGCGATGGACAAAATACCGAATACAATTAGGATTGACGGCAGTTTGATGACATTTTTCAATTGACGCTCAAGCCCAAATAAATTACCAATTACTGAAGTAAAGATTTCTCCATAAATCACAAGGATGTACAGCCAGGAGAAAGCAGCCATGAAGTTTTTCATAACCTCAGCCATTGGAATTTCAAAGGTATGTATATTTGGGAGTGACGACAAGGATATATGGCTTGTTAATAAAATCAGACATAATGCGCCCCCACCTAGCAATCCACCCCATCTTAATGTTTTTTCATGTTTTATTTCTTTAGCAAGTGGAACCAAAACCGGCATAGCCATGGTGAGATTAAATGCAGCATATAAAAATGGCGAAATCATCCATTTATAACTTGGTGAAGCTAAGTCAGGTTTGCTAAATAAACTTGTTACATCCGTAGAAATGACTTCTACTGCTAAAACAACACTGAAGAAAATCATAATCGGTACCACAAACATGTTCACACCAAATAACCCTTTGACCCCATATATCAAAACAAATATGGAAAGCGCACTCGTCACAAAAATTCCATGTTGATAGGACAAACCTAATTGTTCGTAAAAGACTGCACCTGCTCCCGAAAGCATGACCGAAGTAACCCCTATCAGTACAAGAAGCATCAATCCGTTCACAAAAAATCCTGCTTTTCGTCCAAACAAATATTCATTAAATTCTTTATACGATTCAGCTTGAATTAGATTTGCGATGATCATGATTCGAGTTCCTAACCATATAAATAAGAAACCACTTATTCCAATTCCGATTAAACCGTATAAACCATATTGGGTAAAAAATTCAACAATTTCCCGTCCTGTTGCAAATCCTGCTCCTACGATTGTTCCAACATAAACAGCACCAATTTGAAATGCTGCCCCCCAATTCCCTCGCACAAATAGCCACCTCATTAATTGTCTGTATTACTTCATGTATATGTACAAGTTCTTAAATTAAGACGAGCTATTCCTTCGTTGTCCGTGGCAAAAATTTCTAGTGCTTTTCACTTGAAAGTCAAAGATGGTCAAAGTATAATGTAGACATAAGGTCAGAGATGGTCAAACATCACAAACGACCTAATTATATTTAGGCTCACTCGATGTGGGTCACAAAGACGTTGTCACAGGATGTGGCGATCTTAGTCTTTAATCTTAAATTGGTCAAAGATAGTCAAAATTCAAGGAGGTAGTTGTTTATGATTTGTCAAGCATGTAATAAAAATGAAGCTACGATACAGTTACACGTACAAGTGAACAATGATAAGCGACAAATTCAACTTTGCAGTGAGTGTTATGCGAAGGAGAAAAACAACATGAAAATACCTTCAGGAATGTACGGTTTCCCTAACTTTACATTTGATGATCTATTAAAAGGCAATGCCTTCGGTCAACAAATGGGAATGAATCAACAACAAACACAACCAAAACACGGAGGAAATGGCGGAGGTCTACTCGATAAGTTTGGTCGAAACCTAACTCAAATGGCGAAAGCTGGACTGATTGATCCAGTAATTGGCCGTGATGAGGAAATCCAACGTGTCATTGAAATCTTAAACCGCCGTAATAAAAACAACCCTGTTCTAATTGGGGAACCGGGGGTAGGAAAAACTGCAATTGCAGAAGGATTAGCCCTACAAATTTCTGAAGGAAAAGCGCCAAGTAAGCTTTCAAATAAACAGGTTTATTTACTAGATGTCGCATCACTCGTTGCCAACACTGGTATTCGAGGTCAATTCGAAGAAAGAATGAAGCAACTCATTGCTGAGCTTCAAAAACGTAAAAATATTATCTTATTTATAGATGAAATTCACCTTTTAGTAGGTGCAGGGTCTGCTGAAGGTTCAATGGATGCTGGTAATATCTTAAAACCAGCTCTTGCTCGTGGCGAGCTTCAAGTTGTCGGTGCCACAACATTAAAAGAATACAGACAAATTGAAAAAGACGCTGCACTAGAACGTCGTTTTCAACCTGTAATAGTGGATGAACCTACGGTTGACGAAGCAATTCAGATTCTTGAAGGTATTAAAGGAAAATATGAAGATTTCCATGGTGTAAAATATACAGATGAAGCGATTCGCGCCTGTGTAACATTATCACATCGTTACATTCAAGACCGCTTCTTACCTGATAAAGCAATCGACTTGCTTGATGAAGCTGGTTCAAAAATGAATTTAGCAGCTGGAGGCACAAATCCAAAGGATATTGAAGCAGAGCTTGCAAAAATCGCTGCTGAAAAGGAAAAAGCTGCTGGGGAAGAAAACTACGAATTAGCAGCGAAACTAAGACATCAAGAAATTCTGCTAGAAAAACAATTAAATAATCCGGAAAACAAAGAAGAGCATGTGATTGATGTAACGAATATCCAACAAATTATCGAGAAGAAAACCGGTATCCCTGTTGGTAAGCTTCAAGAAAATGAACAACAAAAAATGAAACATCTTGCTGACAACCTTGCGAAAAAAGTAATTGGTCAAGATGAAGCTGTTACAAAGGTAGCGAAAGCTGTTCGTCGTAGCCGTGCTGGTTTGAAGGCTAAAAATCGACCAATCGGTTCCTTCCTGTTTGTCGGACCTACTGGTGTAGGTAAAACAGAATTAACGAAAACACTTGCTGAAGAACTATTTGGTTCGAAGGATGCTATGATCCGACTTGACATGAGTGAGTACATGGAGAAACACTCTGTCTCTAAAATCATCGGTTCACCTCCTGGATATATCGGCCATGAGGAAGCAGGACAGCTTACTGAAAAAGTTCGTCGCAACCCTTATAGCATCATCCTTTTAGATGAAATTGAAAAGGCACATCCAGATGTTCAGCATATGTTCCTTCAAATTTTAGAGGATGGTCGTTTAACAGATAGCCAAGGACGCACTGTAAGCTTCAAAGATACTGTAATTATTATGACAAGTAACGCAGGAAGTGGCGGACCTAAGAAAATCACGGTTGGCTTTGAAAAAGCTGATACAGATGTTTATAAGGAAACATCTATCCTTGATTCACTTGGTTCCTTCTTCAAGCCAGAATTCTTGAACAGATTTGATGCCATCATTGAATTCAAACAGCTTGAAAAAGAACACTTACTACAAATTGTTGACCTTATGTTACATGAGCTTGAAGCAACACTTAAAGAACAAGATGTAACCATCACTGTTGATGATGCTGCAAAACAAAAATTAGCTGAGCTAGGTTACCACCCAGCATTTGGTGCACGCCCATTACGTCGTGTCATCCAAGAACAGCTTGAAGACCAAATCACTGATGTTCTTTTAGAAAATGAAAACCAAACAAGCTTGAACGTAACAGTCGAAGAAAATAAAATTGTAGTAGAATAATACACCCAGAACAAAAGCGCAAGCGCCTTGCAAGAGGAACATCGACTAACTACTGCCACGTCCTGTGGCAAAACGTCGATGTCAGCACTTCCTGTGCAAGTCCGATAAGCATAAGAAAATCTGGCGAGAAGGATGTATTTTATCCTTCTTGACAGATTGGCTTATGACCTCGAGGGGCTAGGCGCTGGAGCTGGACTTGGATACACTCATTAAAAATTATCCACAATGATAAATTTTAAATAATTTCTTAGACCATTAAAAATGCAGAGCCACGTTTGAGCTCTGCATTTTTTTATATTGATTTTGACTCCAATTCACTTACCTTTATCGGTGACTTACGATTTGAAAACATACTATGCAATACCATTCCACCCGCAATCATCAATAACCCAACAAAAGAATACATAGTTGGCAGAGGTGCACTTAATAAGAGAACCTCCCCAAAGATCACAAAAATAATCTGGGCTGACTGGGTGGCTTCAACCGCAGCAAGCTTACTTTGATCGTGTTTGACAAGCTCAGTTGCGAAAAAGAAAAGCACGGTTGCGATAATCCCAGAGGAAATCCCTACGATAAATGATTGAAATACTTGGTCTTTACCTGGAAGTCCAGCAGTCGCAACACCAAAACCAGCAATAATGAACCAAAACGGAGTCGATGCAAGGGTCATTCCAAGGACACGTTGAAAGGTGTCAAAATCATTTTTACAATGCTCCATCATTTTTCGATTACCTAATGGATATGCAAAAGCAGCCACTACTACGGGAAGAATTCCGATTAGGAGCATTTCTATTCCAATTCCTCCATCTGCTTCCTGAAGCTGAATCAAGACAATTCCTATAAAAATAAAACTAGAAAAAATAAGTCCTTTGACCGGGATATGTTCACGGACTTTTTGTATCCCTTTGTCCATTTCCACTGTTTTATAGAAAAAAGGAACAACAAGGAGGCCAGCGATAATGACAAATTGCCATGTTCCTGCAACCAACCAACCTGGACCAGAAGCAGCCGCAAAGGTAAGCGGTGCATAAAACAACCCAAATCCAACTGTACTCCAAAGCATCCATTTGATTGGATTCTTTTTTAACTCATACAGAAGTTCCTTCAGGTTACCTCTAAGAAAAACAATCCCAATTAAAAAGGGGATCATAAAAAAATACCGCAATGAAGAACTCCACAGCCAGCTTCCACCTGAAAGCTCCATTGATCGGTTTAGAATAAACGTTACCGCAAAAAAAAGTGACGAGATGATTCCAATTAGAATAGCTTTCAAAATCCATACTCCCCCCTAGACCTTAAAACAATAAACATCTTCATCAACAAAACCTTTGATGATTTCTCCTGTTTTCGTAAATCCCGCTTTCGTATACACATGGATAGCAGCTTGGTTTGTAGGAATAACTGATAAGTAAATCTCATCGCAATAGGGCAATGTATGAATCATTTCAGAAATAATTTCTTTCACAGCGGCGGTTCCATACCCTTTTCCTTGATATTTATAATCAATCATAATCCTGCAAAGTTCAAAGCGATTTCGTTCATTTTCAAGACCAAACATGGTAAATCCAATTAACTGAGTTCCATCATATATGGCTTTCGTTACCCAATCTGGCTGTACTTTTGCTTGTGCTAATGAAAAGACATTCGAGGCAACCCATTTTTCGAATAAAGTAAACTCTTTATCCTCTGATTTTAACCGAATCACATCGAGCAAATTTTCCATCGTGACATCGCGTAAAATGATTTTTTTCATTTACCTCCCCCATTTTACAATTGGTTTGGTACCACGACTAGTAAAAATATTCTAATAATTCATTTTACCATAAAGACTTGCTCTGCTTTTACTTTAAATCCTGCATATTCTAATAATTCACGTAAAATTTTATTCGACACCGACATATTCGCTGCAGTTCTTGCAACATTAAGATTCGTTTGACCAAATACCCTTTGTAAAAGCTCCCTCACAATGTCTTCTTTTTTATCCTGCGAAGGTTCGGTCTCACATTGCATTAGAATAATTGATTGAAGCTTTCCTTCCTCATTAAATAACCTTTTAAAAATTGTATATCCAACAACCGTATCATTCTCATCCAGTGCTAGAAGTGATTCTCCGTCACGTGCATTATTCCACTGTGTTTGCCACGGAACCATCGCCTTATAAAAGGGAACTTGTGAAGCGTCAATCGGAATTCCTTTTTTAAAGGTAAATTGGTTGTTTTCGGATAGAAAGGCATCGCCCGATAATTCACCTGTATGCTGTAAATGAATTAATTCATCGACAATGTTATAGCCGACCTTTTCGTATAATGTGATGGCTTTATCATTTTCCTTAACGGCTTCAAGTGTGGCAACTTCAACACCTTCCGCTTCATAGATTGCTAGTGAAGCTTCCATTAACTTCTTGCCAACACCCTTCCCTCGGTATTCAGGGTCAACACCTGTTCCACCATTCCACGAAACTTTTTTACCGTTAATAAAGCGAATCCCGTTTAAAATAAGTCCTACAGGTCGCTCCCCGTCATAGGCAATGACCGAAAGCGTGGGAGAAAGCCCTTCCAAAATCATCCGTCTTGTAAAAAGATCAACCGTTGTTGTCATATCAAAATAGTAACCTTCAAATCCTTTATTCCATGCTACTACTGCATCCTCAAGTGTACATTCAGATAGTCTTTTTATAGTAATCATTATTTATCCCCTCCTCTTAAAGAAGTCATTTAGTCGATTTATTTAATCATATTTTAAGAGTGCCTACAAGTAATTTTGGAAGATTCCCAAGAATTATTTAAAGACATTTATATTATCTATAGACCTTTTCAATACTTTTCCAATAACCACCACATAAACTGAGTTTTTGAGATGTCTTTTTCAAGATTTTCACATAAACCTATTCATATACACATTTTATCATAGGACTTTTTCAAATATTATCCAGATGTCATCACTTAAACTATTTTTATATCATACCTTTTTCAAGATTTTTACATAAGACTTTTCATATACACACTTTAAAACAGGACTTTTTCAAATATTATCCAGATGTCATCACTTAAAATATTTTTATATCAAACCTTTTTCAAGATTTTTACATAAGTCTTTTCTAATGCACTCTTTATCACTGAAGTTTTTCAATAATCATCACAAATCGGCCAAGCCCTCCGTTCCATCACCAAAATTCTCCTGTCATCTACCCTACTTCCGCTTCATATACATTATTGAGGTGGAAAACATGTCCATAGTACCAAGATTTTTTTTATTGATGTCTTTTTTGATTTTGTTTTTTAATGGTTCGTCATTGGGATTTATCTTGTACGAAGTGAGATTTGACTCTTTATTTGGGTATGGCTTTTTTATCTTTACGAGTTTAATAGGAGTTGTATTTGCATCCATTGCAGAGGAGCCAGGTACAACGAAGAGGTTTTATTGTAGATACTGCTTATACGGAAACTGGCTTGTCACTCTTTTTCCACTTTATTTTCATTGGGTTGCGGACTCTGTTTTCCCAATTCTAATTGAAACTTTCCTTTAACCAAAAAAGTGCCACAAATGTGTGACACTTTTTCGTTATTATGCATCTTGATCCGTTAAAATATATGGACCGTCCTGTGTGATTGCGATTGTGTGTTCATATTGTGCAGAAAGACTTCCATCAATCGTACGAGCTGTCCAGCCGTTCTTATCCATAGTGGTCTGATATCTACCGACATTCACCATTGGTTCAATTGTGAAAACCATTCCTTCTTTTAAACGTAATCCTTTATTCGGAAGACCATAGTGTAAAACCTGTGGTTCCTCATGCATCGTTGGTCCAATTCCATGTCCGATAAAATCACGAACAACTGAGAATCCTTCGCCTTCTGTATAAGACTGGATGGCATGACCGATGTCTCCAAGGCGGTTTCCGATTACCGCTTGTTCAATTCCCTTATACATCGCTGTTTTTGTTACATCGAGAAGCTTTTCAGCTTTTGGTGAAATGTCACCAACACCATATGACCAAGCAGAGTCAGCAAGTGCCCCGCCAAGGTTCACTACCATATCGATAGTCACGATATCTCCACTTTTCAAAGGAGTTTTTCTAGGAAAGCCGTGGCAAATTTCATCGTTAATCGAAGCACATGTTGCATATTTATAGCCCTTATAGCCTTTTTGTTCAGGCGTAGCACCATTCTTTTTAATAAAATCCTCAGCAAAGCTGTCAATCTCTAGACTTGTAATTCCAGGTTGAATCAGTTTGCGAATTTCCTTATGGCATGCTGCCAAAATTTGTCCCGCTTCGCGCATTAATTCAATTTCTCGTTTTGTCTTTAAATGAATCATGAAAACACCCTCAATTTCAGTTTGATGTTTTTATTATATCCTTTCTCAAACATTTTTGCATAAACTAGAGTTTATTTGCAAAATTTCAACAAAAAGGACTGTGGAAACCCCCACAGTCCTTACGTTTTACAGTTGTTTGTCGTCGACACTATTTAGCCATGCTTCAATTTCACCTACGACAGATTGTACGGTTCCTTGTTCAAATGGAGAAAGGAGATTTGCAACCTTCACTAGCTCAGTAAAAGGCTTACTTCCGCCTTGTTTACATAGGTGTACATAATCTGCCCATGCTTTATCATGGTTTTCTCTTGATTTTTTCCAGAATTGGAATGCACAAATTTGCGCGAGTGTATAGTCAATATAATAAAATGCAGTTGTGTAAATGTGGCTTTGACGCTGCCAGAATCCACCTGCTTCTAAATACTCATTGCCATCATAATCGCGGAATGGTAGGTATTTTTTCTCAATCTCTCTCCATGCTTTGTTACGTTCAGCAGGTGTTGCTTCTGGATTTTCATAAACAAAGTGTTGGAATTCATCCACTGCTACACCATATGGTAAAAATAATAAGGCCTCACTTAAATGAGAAAACTTATATTTATCTGTATCTTCCTTAAAGAATAATTCCATCCATGGCCATGTAAAGAATTCCATACTCATTGAATGAATTTCAGCAGCCTCATAGGTTGGCCAATTGTATTCAGGCACCTCGTAATGTCTGCTTGAGTATACTTGGAATGCATGCCCTGCCTCATGTGTTAACACATCGATATCCCCTGATGTTCCATTAAAGTTTGAGAAAATAAATGGCGCCTGGTAATCACTGATGTATGTGCAGTAGCCTCCACCAGCTTTTCCTTTTTTCGCAACTAGATCCATTAAATTTGTGTCAATCATATAATTGAAGAATTCGTTTGTTTCTTCTGATAGTTCTTCATACATTTTCTTCCCATTTTCGATGATCCAATCTGGGTCACCCTTTGGTACAGCATTACCTGATTTAAAACTGAATGATTCATCATAGTATTTTAAGCTGTCCACACCAATTCGTTCGGCTTGGCGTTCACGAAGCTTCACCGCTAATGGAACAATATGATCCTTCACTTGGTTTCTAAAGTTTGCAACCATTTCTGCATTGTAATCGGTTCTTGATAGTCTTACATATGCAAGTTCAACGAAGTTTTTATAACCAAGTTTATGTGCAATTTTTGTACGAACTTTTACTAGCTGATCATAAATATCATCAAATTTTTCTTGATGTTCCTTGAAAAATGCAAAACGAACCTCATTTGCTTTTTTACGCATATCGCGATCGATTGATTCCGTAAACGGTTGTAACTGTGCTAATGTGCGCTCTTCGCCTTCGAACATAATTTTTGCTGAAGCAACAAGCTTCGTATATTCGGATGAAAGCTTATTTTCCAATTGGAGTTCTTCAACTACTTCTGGTGAGAACGTTTTTAATTGTGTTTCTGCAAAATCAAAAAGCTGCCTGCCCCATTTGTTTTCTAACTCTGTACGAAATTTTGAATTCACAAGAGCATCGTAGTACTTAGTGGTTAAGCCTTGTACCAATGGTTGAATTTCATCAAGATAATCTTGTTCTTCTTTATAAAATTCATCATTCGTATCAACTGTATGTCTGATATAGCAAATGTTAAAAGCTGTATCAACAGTACGTTGGATGGCAATGATTTCTTTCATTGCTTCATCTTGTGCCTCAGGTGTTGCCGCATTTTTGAATTTTTCCAGCGCAACATTAAATGTTTGTTCCACTTCGTCCATGTTTGGACGGACATACTTAAAATCGTTAAAATTCATAGAAGGTTCCCCTTTTCAATAAGAGATTAGAAAATATGTATACTCTTTCATTGTAAACCACTCCTACATAATTTTTCCACTACGAAACCTTCGAGAGAATTTGATAAGTTTCGCTAAAATTTTTACGTTGTTTGTCGATAATAAGAATAGTAGAATTATAGACTCAAAAGATATTTAGAAGTTCCGCTTCTAAGACCAGATTTTTGTGTTAATTCACACGGATTTGCGTCTTTAACCACTATACCCATAACAACGTATGAAAGCATAGGTGATACAATTTGGATAAATCGTCATTAATAGGAGTCATTCTTGGTCTAATAGCAGTATTTGTAGGTATGGTTTTAAAAGGTGTTCCACTTTCAGCTTTAATAAATCCTGCTGCGTTCTTGATCATTATTTTAGGAACCATTGCGGCTGTTACAATTGCATTCCCAACTAGTGAATTAAAGAGAATACCTCAGCTATTCGGGGTCCTATTCAAAGAAAAGAAGATGTTAAGTGTTGAAGAACTGATTCCAATGTTCTCTAACTGGGCTACTGTTGCCCGTAAAGAAGGACTTTTAGCACTCGAGGTAAAAGTCGCTGAAGTTGAAGATCCATTCTTGAAAAACGGACTAAGTATGGCAGTTGATGGACAAAGTGCTGAATTTATCCGCGATGTAATGACAGAAGAAATAGAGGCAATCGAAGAACGACATGCTTCTGGCGCATCGATTTTCTCTCAAGCAGGGACATATGCACCAACACTTGGGGTATTGGGAGCTGTTGTAGGTCTGATTGCTGCATTGGGACATATGGACGACACAGATGCACTTGGAGAAGCGATTGCAGCTGCGTTCGTCGCGACAATGCTAGGGATTTTCACAGGATATGTACTATGGCATCCGTTCGCAAATAAATTAAAACAAAAATCAAAGCAAGAAATTAAAATTAAAGAAGTCATGATTGAAGGCGTATTATCTGTTCTTGAAGGCCAATCACCACGTGCAATCGAACAAAAGCTTTCAATGTATCTTTCAAATAAAGATCGCGTGAATGTTTTGACTGAAGGTGAAATGATAGATGGCTAGAAAAAGGCGAAAAGCAAAACACGATGAGCATATGGATGAATCATGGTTGGTACCTTATGCGGATATATTGACATTATTGCTCGCGCTGTTCATTGTACTGTTTGCTGCAAGTAATGTGGATGTTCAGAAATTCCAAAAACTTGCAAGCTCCTTTAATAATGTCTTTAAGGGCGGTACTTCTTTTTTAGAATATGAGAGTCCTGTACCCGTTGAAATTGATAATGCTGAGATTGTAAATGAAAAAGAAAAAGAAAAACAGGAACAAGAAGAACTAAAGGAATTACAAAAAAAAATCAATGGCTATATCACGGAAAACGGATTAGACTTAAGTCTTAAAACCCGCTTAGCCGATGAAGGGTTGCTCGTTACGATTCAGGATGGTGCATTCTTCGATCCCGGTAGCGCTGATGTGAGACCAGAGGATCTTAATCTAGCTCGTGAAATTTCGGAGCTGTTGGTAATGAACCCTCCTCGTAATATCATTGTAAGTGGGCATACCGATACAGTTCCAATGAATAATCATGAATTTAAAAGCAACTGGCATTTAAGTGTCATGCGTGCGGTTAATTTTATGAGTCTTTTATTAGAAAATAAAAAGCTCGATCCTAGACTTTTTAGTGCTCGTGGTCTTGGTGAATATGAGCCTGTTGCGACCAACGAAACACCTGAAGGAAGAAAACTTAATCGTCGGGTTGAAGTACTCATCCAGCCAAATCTCGACCAGCAAAAATAATGGCGGCCAAAGCCAGACATACGAATGCCCACGGAATTTTCATCCCGTGGGCATTTTATTACCAAATTACTTTCCAATTTTCATCAACTGTAGCTTCAATTGTCCCTCTTTCAAGAATATAATTTGCAATCAACTCCGACATATCGAGTGGGATATCCTTAATAATGGGTTTATCCTTGAACATCGCATAATCCCCACCACCACCTGCACGGTAGTTGTTCATGACAACATCATATTCTCCATCTGGTTGAATGGGTTCATCTTTAAACGTTAACTTGATGACACGCTCTCCAATCGGCTTAGAAATATCAAAAATATAATTAATCCCTTCCCACATATCATAATTGTAATGCTGTGGTTTAGGGGTAGTGAACGAAGGATTTACTGTAATTTCACCATTTTCAAGCATAAAATAGCTTGCACTTCTTTCTAATGCTTCCTTTATATCCTTACCACTGATTCGAACGACCGTTAACGTGTTTGGATAAATATAATTGGAGACAACGTCTCTCATTGTTATCTTTGTTGGAAATCCTTTTGTCACATTATTAAAAAGAGCGGTATTTGAAATTGACACATTGGCAACATCCATCTGCACTTTATTAATAAATTCAACGAGAGCATTGTCCTTAAGGCGTGCCTTAAGTGGATCATCAATTGTCATATTACCTATTACTTGACCAATTGGTTGATCCAACCATTGCTGTGTCTCCGTTTCATATTCGTTAACTAACTGAAGGGAACTTTCGTCTGCTTCTATTTCCTTTACTGAGATGAGTTCAGGGTTTGAATCGGAAATCGTCCACCTGTCATCATTTTTAGTAAGTAAGAGTGTAACTTTCCCAATTGCTTGACCATTAAAGCTTGGCTGCAGGATTGGCACACCGTTTACCTTACCGGCAAGTGAGCGGTGTTGGTGACCGGTTAATAAAAGGTCGATCCCCGCAATTTCCTTACAAATCCGATACCCTTGGTTTTCACCCGTCAGCTTTTCAGTAGGTTCACCGGTATCAAGATCAGCCTCAAATCCTCCATGATAGGAAACGATCATGAGATCTGGATTTTCTTCATTGCGAATGTACTCCACCCATTTTTTCGTGGATTCAAACGCATCTTCAAATGTTAACCCTTTGATATGTTCAGGATTTTCCCAGTTTGGGATATAGTGAGTGGTCACACCAAGAATCGCAGCCTTAATACCATCCTCGAGTTCTACGATAATATAGGGCTTGCCAATAAAAGGCTCCCCTCTTTCATCTAAAATATTTGCGGACAGCCATGGGAAATTAGATTCGCTTATCGCTTGCTGCAACACCTTCATTCCATAATTGAACTCATGATTTCCAATTACTGCAGCATCGTAGTTTAAATCATTTAATAATGTAATCATTGGATTTTGTTTATGACTATTTGATCGTACATAATGATAGGTTAAAGGGGTTCCTTGAATTAAATCTCCATTATCGATAACGATTGTGTTCCTATTCCGATTTCTCTCTTGTTTAATGACAGTTGCAATTTTAGCGAGACCAAGCCCAGCAGTTTCATTACTTCCATAATTAATCGGAAATATATTGCCGTGCACATCACTCGTTTCAAGGATTGTAATTGTAATAGATTTCATCTTTGTTACCTCGTTTTGTTATAGGGTCCATTTTTAGTATACACAAATTTTCCAACTTAGCGTGAAAGAAATCGTCACTTTTACATAAAACAGCACTTCCTCATACAAGAAGTGCTGTTGCTCAACATTTAAACTATTTTACTACGAATTTTTCCACTGATTGCATCAATGATTGTTACCACAATTATGATGATGATTAACATCATACCAACCTGCTCCCAGTTACGCTGCATGGATGCAATAAGTAATGGGGCACCAATTCCCCCCGCACCTACAATACCAAGAATTGTTGACGCACGTACATCGACTTCAAAACGATACATCGCGTAGTTTGAAAACTGTGGAATGATTTGCGGAATAACTCCAAACCAAATCACTTGAATCCGGTTTGCACCATTTGCTTTTAGTGCTTCAAGTACTTTCATATCTATGGATTCAACTACTTCGGAATACAGCTTTCCAAGCATCCCAATGGAATGGATCCCAACTGCTAATACACCTGCATAAGGACCAATACCTACAGCCGCAACGAAAATAATTGCAAGCATAATTTCTGGGAATGCACGAATTCCATTTAAAATCCATTTTCCAATGGTTGAGACCTTTGAAATATTTCTCGCAGCTAAAAATCCGAATGGAATAGCTAAAACAGCTGCAATAAGTGTACCTGCATATGCAATCAGAATCGATTCTAACATGTAATAGGCATATTCAGGAATCTTCGCATGAATCTCTGGCATAAAGAACGGATCCCAGAAAAGTCTCTTAAAAATGGTCATCGGGCTTAAGACTGAACCCCGATAGGATAAATCCGTCATCGTAAATGCAATATAATATAAATAGATTAAGACAAGTGAAATAACGACAATCTTCCATCGTCCTTTTTTTGCTGGCGGTTTTAAATATTGCGCTCCTTTTTGCATTACATCAATCGCTCCCTTACTCGGTTACTGATGAAGTCAATAATCGTAACCGCTATAAAAGTCATGATGACAATTGTAGATACATTGTCAAAATTAAACATCGCTAATTGTTTTTTAAGGATTAAACCAATACCACCAGCACCTACAAATCCAAGAACAACAGACGCACGAACATTAATTTCTAATACATATAATGAATATGATGTAAAATGTGGCATAATTTGCGGTAATACACCGTACCAGATGACTTGAACAATATTACCACCCGTTGCCCGAATCGCCTCTAATGGATTCGGATCAATTGCTTCAATGGTTTCACTGATCAATTTCGCAAGAATACCCACTGAAAAGATAAAAAGAGCTAACACACCGGCTAATGCTCCGATCCCCACTATTGCTACTAAAATAACAGCCAAAATCAACTCAGGAATCGTACGTAAGATATTTAAAAAGAATCGAAAAGCTTTATAAAAAGCTTTATTTTTATTAATATTTGCCGCAGCCAAAAAGCTAATTGGCAATGCTACAATGGCTGATAAAGTTGTACTTAAAAAGGCCATATTCCATGTTTCAATTAAACTTGTTAGCACAGTATCCGCGTAACCTAGATTAGGCGGAAATAAATCCTTTACGATAAAATCGATAACGATTGGCATCCCTTTAATAATTTCATCGGGATAAGCCTCTGTAAAAACGGCTGAAACAATATATAAAGCAATGATTACCGTTAAAATGCTTCCAATAGTAGCTTTTGCCCGCGTTGTAACAACAGGAATTTTTTTATTCAAGGAGTCTACTTGTTTACTCATTCTTCAACACTCCCGCGCATATCTCCATCCTTAATTGGACGACCATATATTTGCTCAAATGTTTTTTCATTCACGGTAGATGCAGGACCATCAAACACAATTTCACCAGCCCTCATCCCGATGATGCGATCAGCATATTCCATGGCCATATCAATAAAGTGAAGATTAACAATGGTCGTAATTCCTAGTTCTTGATTAATTCTTTTTAAGTCTCTCATCACGACATGTGATGTAGGAGGGTCAAGACTTGCAACTGGCTCGTCAGCTAAAATAACATTTGGCTTTTGCGTTAGAGCTCGTGCAATACTTACACGTTGTTGTTGTCCCCCACTCAGTTGGTCAGCACGTGAATATGCTTTTTCTTCAATACCTACACGCTTCAAGTTGGTTAAGGCCAACTCTTTATCTTCTTGAGAAAAAAGACCTAATAGACTTTTAATAGTGCCAATATGACCGAGTCTGCCAGTCAATACATTTCGAAGAACAGACATACGATTAACAAGATTATAGTTTTGGAAAATCATTCCAATATTTGTACGTAGTTTTTTAAGTTCTCTTTCCTTAAATTTCAAGGTGTTCTTGCCATCTATAATTAACTCTCCCTCAGTAGGTTTAACCAATTGGTTAATACTTCTGATAAAAGTGGATTTTCCCGCGCCAGATAAACCAACCACAACCACAAATTCACCAGGATTAATGGTAACATTAATATTTTTCAACCCCTGGTGCCCATTTGGATAAGTTAATGAAACATTTTTAAATTCAATCATTGTCTTGCTCCTTTACGTTCATTAAAAATCTAATAGCTTTCACCTGTATGATGTTCATTACCATTTTGGACAAAACTTCAAATTAAAAATTTTCTTAAAAAAAGAGAGAAGATGTCTCCTCTCTCTTTATACTTTTTATTAGGTAATAAGGATAATTTTTTTAATTACTCTCCTAATTGATCTTTAAATTTCTCGTAAACTTCACGAACAACGTCAAATTCTTGATCAGATGCTTCCGCAATTCCGTCCCAAGTGTAAACTTCATTCATAACTTTTAACACTTCAGGCTTATCGTTAATTGACATAAATGCTTCTTTAATTTTAGCTTTCATGTCTTCTGGAAGATCGCTACGAACAGAAACACCGTCATTAGGAATTGCATCCGTGTAACCAATAATTTTTAGTTTTTCTTTTACATCTGGAATATCTTTCTCTAAGTTGTCACGAACATCTGTGAAAGTTGTTGCAAAATCTGCAGAACCATCTAATACCGCAAGAGCAGCATTATCATGACCACCTACAGCAACTTGTTTATAGAAAGTATCAAGATTTTCAACACCCATTTCCATTAATTGAGATGCTGGGAATAGGAATCCAGAAGTTGAAAGTGGGTCACCATATGCCCAAGTTAAGCCTTCAGTAGCAACAACATCGTCTAAAGAAGTTAACTTAGAATCTGCAGCAGCAACGTATTGTGCTTTATATGTATCTGATCCATGACGAATCGCTTTTACTAACACGTCTACATTCGCACGTTCCTTAGCCTGTACATAACCAAATGGGTTTGTGAAGCCAATATCAACTTTACCAGTTCTCATACCTTCAACAAGACCAACGAAGTCGATCATAACTTCTGCTTTAACAGGTACTCCAAGCTGTTCAGTTAAGTATTCTTCTAGTGGTTTAACATTGTCTGCAATTGTATCAGCTTCTTGAGAAGGAATGAATCCCATTGTTAATTCAGTAACTTCTTCAGTCTTTCCTTCGTCTCCGCCTTTTGCATTGTCATCTCCGGCGTTGTCTTTATCATCGGAGCCACATGCTGCAATAACAAAAACCATACCAATTGCCATAAGTAATGCTAATAACTTTTTCATTTTCTCTCCTCCTAAACATGATGTAAAAGTAAAACCTCATTCATTATATATTAAAATATTACGGATTTCGACATATATTTTGAATTTTTTACAATTTATTAACATTCATATTACAAGAATACTAGTATTTATCTATTTTCATGGTTTATTGTTTCAAAAATCTCATCTAACACATTATTATTCGAAAATATTGTTATTTGGGGTGAAAATACAGAAAATGACTGGTTATCTAATGTCTTCATGACACCACCTACTTCTTGTAAAATGACCATTCCACCAGCAATGTCCCATGGTGACAAACGAAAATCAAAGTAGGTTTCCAATCTTCCACAAGCAACATAGACGATTTCAAGTGCAGCTGAGCCAAGATATCTTGTTCCTCTTGCTTTTTGAATCATTTCAGTAAAAATCGTATGATCCACCCTATCATTTGGGACTAACCAATACTGGCAAATACTAATATTGGCTTCTTCTAATCCTTTGTCTTCCAATTTTGATAACGGCTGTTCATTAAGATAAGCCCCTTGCCCTGCTACTGCATGGAACATCTCATCTGCGATTGGGTCATACACGATGCCAATCCGTGGCATGCCCTTTTCATAAATTCCAATTGAAATAGCGAAATTTCTTTTTTGATGAACGAAATTCGTTGTTCCATCGATTGGATCAACAATCCAGACAATTTCATTTTCAGGATTGAAATCCTGATTTGTCGCTAGCCCCTCTTCACCTAGAAAGAAATGGCTCGGAAAGCTCGTCTTAATATGGTCAATAAAAAACTGCTCAATTTCCTTATCCTTATTCGTGACTAAATCAGCAGCAGATGTTTTATACTCTACATTTACACTTTCCTGCGTAGCTTTTCGAAGAATTTCACCCGCTTCATATGTCCATTCTTTAGCTATTTGAGATACTTCATTCCAATTCACAATTATTTCCTCCTTTTCATCGTATTAACCCTATACAATAACTTCGAATTGGTCAATATTTTTCCCCATACAAAAAACCCACTTAAAAGTGGGTTTCAGACTGTTGACAAACGCTCGCATACTTTGTTGCTTGCCTCTCTCGTCCGCTCATGAAGGGAACTTCTATTCGCGTCTTCGATCGGCTGAGCGCCTTGTCTGACAAGCGTTTTCAAGACAGTCTGGAAAAAGTAATTTATGTGAAGATATCCTGCAAATAATCATGTAGACAAAGTCAGTACTGACTTTGTCTTAAACCCACTTAAAAGTGGTTATAAGATATTTTTTACACAGTTAAAATCGCTTCAATTCTCTTAATCTCTTCAAATCCAAGGACGAGATCAGACGCTTTTGCATTTGCCTCGATTTGTTCGGGATTTGTTGCCCCAACAAGAGTGCTGGCAACATTATGCTGTCTTAAAATCCATGCTAGTGCTAATTCAGGCAAGGTAACGCCTAGTTCATTTGAAAATTCCTCAAGTCGGTCTATTTTCGTTGATACAATTCCATTAATAATGTTTTTCACCCATGTATTCACTTGGGAATTTGCCCCCCTACTACCTGAAGGAACGGCACCGCCTCGATACTTGCCCGTTAATACACCTTGGGCAAGCGGAGAATACACGACCTGTGAAATTCCATTCTTTTCGCAAACGGGGATAATTTCATCCTCGATATCACGATGGAGCATATTGTATTGAGGTTGGTTAACAATGATGCGATCTAATAAAAACTTATCGGCAATCGCAATCGCTTCTTGAATTTGAGCAGCACTCCACTCACTTACACCAACATATAGAATCTTCCCCTGCCGAATCAAATCGTCAATTGCACGCAACGTTTCATCAACTGGGGTATCCTCGTCATAGCGATGACAGTAAAACACATCTACGTAATCTAAGTCCATGCGTTTTAAGCTTGCATGTACTTGCTCAATGATATGTTTTCTCGACAACCCTCTGTCGTTTGGTCCATCTCCCATCGCACCATATGCTTTTGTGGTTATACAATAGGATTCCCGTCGGTACTCTTTTAATGCACTTGCTAATATTCGTTCCCCTTCACCACGCTCATAGACATTTGCGGAATCGAAAAAATTTATACCAAGTTCATATGCTTTATGAACTGTTTTCGCTGCCATTTTTTCATCTACTGTTTTACCAAAAGTTAACCAGCTTCCTAAACTGATTTCACTCACCTTAAGCCCCGAACGACCTAGCCTTCTATATTTCATGTCATGCCTCCTCCTTACTTCGCGAATACTGTCTTAACATTAAATTTATCAGAAATTTCAAACGAGGTAAAGCAATACTCGAAAAATAAAAAGGGTAGATTTTTCCCTTGTTTTTCCTGGATTATTTTTGAATTTTCACTTTACAAAAATGAAAAAAAGGTTTTTCATAGAGGAAAGGATTAAATTGACCTTCAATAGGTAAGTCAACAAAGGGGAAATCTATAACATGCTTGCAGCGAAAACACAGGCTACTCGTCCAGAAGCAGATGCAAACAAAACGCTTTATGGAATTTTAGTTATCATCGGATTTTGTCATATGCTGAATGACTCCATCCAAGCCATTATCCCGGCAATGTTTCCAATTTTAGAACGTTCCATGGGGTTATCATTTACACAGCTTGGATTAATCTCCTTCGCGCTACAAATGACTGCTTCAGTTGCCCAACCTGTTGTTGGGTGGTATACAGATAAGAAACCAATGCCATATGCTTTACCAATCGGATTAACATCCACCTTTTTTGGAGTAATTGGATTGGCATTTGCCCCAAACTTTATAACTATCATTCTGTCCGTTCTTTTTATTGGGGTTGGATCCGCCGTGTTCCATCCTGAGGGCTCCCGCGTTGCCTACATGGCAGCTGGTAACAGACGTGGATTGGCGCAATCCATTTATCAGGTTGGCGGAAACTCAGGCCAGGCTCTTGCGCCTGTCATTACGGCATTAATTCTTGTCCCGTTAGGACAATTTGGCGCCATTTGGTTTTCATTAGTTGCAGCACTTGCAGTTGGTTTACTTGTGTATATCGCAGGCTGGTATGCTCGAACTTTGAAAACAGTGGAGATTCAAAAGAAAGTGATGAAAGCTGTATCAGCTGTACCACGAAACATGAAAGCTATTAAACTAGCATTAGTTATACTTGTACTATTTGTTTTTGCACGTACTTGGTATATGTCAAGTATCACGAACTTTTACTCATTTTATGTCATTGAAAAATATGGATATACCATTTCACAAGCACAGATCTATATTTTCCTATTCTTAGCAACTGGCGCACTTGGTACCTTCTTTGGGGGGCCTCTTGCCGATAAATTTGGGAAACGAAATGTCATTATCGCATCCTTATTAGGAACGGCGCCGTTAGCCCTCGTCTTGCCGTTTGTCGGACCGCATGTTGCGATAGTGCTCGTAACCGTGATTGGATTTATCCTTTTATCAAGCTTTTCAGTTACAGTTGTATATGCACAAGAACTGATGCCTGGAAAAATCGGCATGGTGTCCGGGTTAATCGTCGGTCTTGCCTTCGGTATGGGTGCTATCGGGGGAGTCGCAATCGGTTCGATTATTGATGCGATTGGATTGACACCAACCATCATCATGATGGGCTTCCTTCCATTGCTTGGGTTCATGGCCTTCTTATTGCCAACCGACCAAAAATTAAATGAATGGAATCATGCTTAATTATGAAGGACGCTCACACGGCGTCCTTTTTATTCGGATTTAAAGTAAATGCTTGGATCCTTTTCATACATTTTTGACAAAAAAATAAACAACTCACGTAAATGAATTGTTTGAGACTGACCATTTATGATTTGTAACTGACTTTTTGAAGTGCGAAAAATAACATGGCTTTTTTTAAAAACTGACGAAAAAGTGAATGGTTTCGTTCTGCTGCTTCTGCTCGTTGATAGATATTTATAAGTTCATCAAGTTCTTGACTACATTCGATTGTTTCATTACTTGTAAACCCCGTACTATTAGCAATAGTGATCATTTCTTCTCTTTTTCTATTAATTTCGTCTAATAGTATCTGTTTGTAATCTACACCTCTGGCTTCCAAAGTTTCCACTCCTTTTATTCACACGTTAGGAGATCCTAACGCCGTATACAACTATCGTATGCCAAGCAATACTACCTTTGGTCGATGCTCCTTAGTTGTTACTCTATGAATTATTACAAAATCTACTAATTATGTAAATAGATTCGCAAAAATAGACATTTTTTTCTTTGAAAAATTTACAAAATTGTGTACGACATCGCTTACACTTCACTTTTCGCGTATTTTCGACGTTAAGAACTTTACAATAGTCGACAAAGTTTTTAATAGAAAAAACCTATAAGTATTACACTTATAGGTCTACACATTGCTTTATTTAATTCGATCGATATGTGTAACGCGAAATTCCTTCGCTTCTAGCTTACGTTTGATCTGCTGAATTTTTTCTTCGCCAAGTGAACCAGGTAGATTTAAAATAATGCGTCGTAGATATTTTTCACCATTATCTAGCGTGAGCATGCCATCTATATTGATATCACTGATGAGCGATACAAGTTCTTTAATTGCACCTTTATGTTCAATCGTAGCGATGGTTAACGTGTATCCACCCGTTTTCATGCCAAAAGAGTCCTCAAGAACATCCATAACATTCGCATGTGTGATGATTCCCTGAAACTCCTTTTCCGAATTCAAAACTGCAATAAATGGCAGACGACGAATCGTTAAAAACGTCTTGAAAAAGGAATCTTCCTCGTTAACGAATGCATCCTTGCTTTCAACAAGTGTAGATATATTTGCATTCGCATCTCCATTTTTTTCATATAAATACTCTAAGATATCTACTTTATAAATTAACCCTTCAAATACAGTACCATCTTTTGATAATACGGGGACCGAGCGAAATCCTGTATCATTTAATAATTGAAGTGCTTGTTGAACCGTAAATTTGTCTTCACAATACTTCACATCTGGTTTCTGAACAAAATTATAGCGAATTTTCATCTTTTCCACTCCTCATTCATATAGAAGAATTCCTTCATTACCTTTATTATATGCATATAAAAGCTCGTAATCTAATGAACAAAAATGTAACATATTTATCCATTTATGTAAAGAATATTCTTACTATTCTGATTCAAAAAAGACTTTATGGAAAAGCTCCATAAAGTCCTCTCTTTCTTTCTTAGTTTTGCGCAAATTCTGGGTCTTTGAATGGATGTGCCACCCAACCAGCAGGATCAATAAATAATCGTACGGCAACCACTTCACGATCATCCATGAGAGTGAAGAAGTGCGGAGTCTCAACAGGCACAGATATCACATCACCTGCTTCTAGTTCTACATCAAAGTAACCAGTGTCTTCACTTCCTTTAATAATAAAAATTCCATGACCAGCTACAATTGCCCGAACTTCATCCTCCGTGTGAACATGGACTTGTTCAAATTTCTTTAATAGTTCATCAAGATTTGGAGTTGCATCAGATAAAGCAATGACGTCCCATTTTTGATAGCCATTACGTTCTGCAAGAGATTTGATTTCTTCTTCATAAATGGAGAGGATTTTCTCTTTTTGCTCGTCGTTAATTTTGCAGTTTCCTCTTAATTCTCCTGGTAGTTTGCTAGTATCCCAGTGCTCATAAAGGACTCCTTGTTCTTGTAAAAACGCTGCAACTTTTTCTTGACCTTCTATTCTTTCACCTGTATTACGTAATTTAATATTAGCCATTTTCTACACCTCTTTCATATTATTTGTTCTATTTAAACCCTTATTTGTTAGGGGTTTAATGCTAGTAGTTTCAAATGATAGCTAAAAAGGAATTCGTATGCCTCAAGATGTTTTTTTGCATCGAAAGCATTTTTAGCCCACACGGTGATACCGTGATTTCTAATCAGGACAGCACCAAAGTCACCGTTAACATGCTCACTAAAATTTCGAGCAAGCGTTGGGATAACCGCATCATTTTTAATAATCGGTATGCGTATTTCCGCATCTTCCTCCCATAATCCAAGTGCCTTAATAATTTCCTGACCCTTAAAAACAACCTCACCCTTATCAGCATATAGCTCAGAAATGACATTGTTATCAACTGTATGGACATGAAGGCTGCAGCCTGCATTTGTTTTGTTATAAATTTCCACATGTAATAGTGTTTCTGCAGATGGCTTTAAATGAGTAGGGGTAACAGGGAAACCCGACCCATCCACTAATAAAAAGTCCTCATCAGTTCTCTTTTTCTTGTCCTTACCACTTGCTGTTACAAGGAAGGTGATTGGATGATCAGAGACCTTGATTGCTAGGTTTCCACTGGTCCCCATGAACCAATCGCGATTTGCGAGTTCATCCTTGATATCCGCAAGCTCTGTCCATTGCTTAATCCTAAGCATTGGTCACAACCTCCTTTTTCAAAATCTCCATCACATCAAAAAAGGAATGAAAGGATGAATGTTCAATCCCCAATTCTTCACATTTTTCAATTAAGAAATCTCTTGCAATGACCTTATCTGCTAGCTTTGCCGCCTGAAGATCGGTGATGGAATCGCCAATAACGATTTTATAATCATTTTGATTTGTGAGCTTTCGAATCAAGCTTGGCTTACAGCAGCCACACTCATTTGTGCACTCATCATCACACGTATATGGCCATAAAATTTTAATTCTATCATTCGAAAAATCAGATTGATTACAATAAATTTGCTCCTTAGCAATGAGACCCTCTAGCAATGGCTCAACAAAAAAGTCAATCCCACCACTTACGATGTAAAGCTGAATTCCTTGTTCTTTCGTGTATGCAACAAACTCTTTGAATCCATCACGAATTTCCGCATGGTTTAGGATGTAATTCGTGATCTCTCCCCTCCAGGCTGAGGGTAACAGAGAGAACATTTTACTCACACCCTCTTGTATCGGAATTTCCTGCGAGAGAACTTGATCCTTAATTTCCTCCCAACCAGACGGAGCAAATTTTTTCATAATGGCTACAATGTTATCGGTATTTGTAATTGTGCCATCAAAATCACAGAAGATAATTGGTTTGTTCATCGTTGTACCTCTTTATATCCCCATAAATCAATTGCCTGTTTTAGCTCTGAATGATTTTGAGCAAATTCGGCAAGTGTCTTTCCAGTCAAGACTGCATCGACTGCAGCATGAAAGGCTTTGCCACCACCAATGGCACCGTTCGGATGCCCATGAACACCACCACCAGCATTAATTACACTATCCTTGCCAAAGTCATTGATAAGTAGTGGTACCAAGCCTGGATGAATGCCGGCAGATGGTACTGGAAATGAAGCCTTAAATAATTCATCCGTTTTCGTTAATTCAGCTGCAATCGCCAATGTTTGTTCTCTTTCAAGAGCAACACTTCCATATGGTGAAGGGAACAAGACAAGGTCCGCACCAGCATATCGTAGTAATTTTCCAAGCAGTAGTTGGTTTGAAAATCCGTAAAATTCAGACGGCGTTAGCGTACCACTAACTGCTGGATGAGCCATAATCGGAACTGAAACTTCTGGGTCCTCAGCTAAGCCCTGAAGAACATCAAGTCCATATGCAAATACATTAAACAATAACAGATCAGCACCAAGTTCTACAGCTTTTCTTGCTTTTTCTTTTAATTCAAAGGTTCTACCAGTTAAATTCACGGCATAAAGGGCACGGTGTCCGGTTTCAGCATAAACCTCCTCAAGCACATTTTTGCCTTCTGTAATTCGGGATTCAAATGGAGTTAAAGGATTCTCAAAGAGGATTTCATCATCCTTAATGAGATGGACTCCACCAAGTGCTTGCTCACGAAGTTGTTCTTTGAGATACTCAATGTCTCTTCCAATTACGCCTTTAAAAATGCTCATCACTAGAGGTCTATCAAATACTCCTAGTTTTTCGCGGATGCCGTTTAATCCAAACTTTGGACCAGGAAAGGTAGCTTTCAATTCATGTGAAAACTCCAAATCTAGCAACTTAATTTCTCCATCAAGTGATAACTTCCCAAAGGTAGTTGTTAAAATCGCTGGTAAATCAGCACTAAAATTTGCACTTGGGTAGGCAATTTTGATGATTCCTTTTTTTACTTGTTTTCCTAGATAATGACTTGCTCGATTGTCGACATCAAATTGTTCAACGCTTAATACTTTTCCTTTATGTTTTTTAAGTTGTTCCTGTTCAAGTTTTGGCAAAGTCGTCCAAGAACCGACCGTTAAACCTAGTGCGATGCCTTCCGCTTTTTTCTCTAAGTTGTCACTCGTATCATGTACCAAATATGTAGCAATCACTTCACTCATGATTAACCCTCATTTCAAACGTACTAAAAATAAAAAACCTCTTCATAAGAAGAGGTTAGCAAACTAACATCTTCTTATCTCTCAGCGTATCGCTGCAAGAATTAGCACCGTGCTTACCTTTTCGTAAGTCGGTTGCCGGGCTTCATTGGGCTAGTCCCTCCGCCTGCTCTTAATAAGAAAATTGATTTTATATAGCATGTTGAGCCTCGTTTGAAAAACGACCTCAACCTTTATTAAACTGAATTTAATTAGGATTATGACAGGAATTATTTTTCTTGTCAAACGTTTTTTATTATTTAAACAAATTCAACTTTTTGATTCGGTTTGCAGCTTCAACTAGTCGATCTTCGTCCGTTAAAAGACCAACCCGAACATAGCGGTCACCATATTCACCGAATCCAATTCCAGGTGCGACTGCAACATGAGCCTTTTCAAGTAAGAGATCAGCAAAGCTAATAGATGTGTATCCTTCAGGTACGGGTAGCCATGCGAAGAAAGAACCTGCAGGCGCTTTAACATCCCACCCAATGTCCTGAAGGGCACCGATGAAGGCGTTTCGTCTTGATTCGTACTTATCCACTAGTTCTTTTACACAGTCCTGTGACTTGGTTAGTGCTGTTGCTGCCGCTGCTTGAATTGGACTGAACAAACTAACATACATATGGTCTTGAATGAGATTTAGAGCTTCGATAACGCTTGGGTTTCCAACCGCAAAACCAACTCTCCATCCGGCCATGTTATATGTCTTTGAAAGTGTGTAAATTTCAATCCCGATATCCTTGGCCCCGTCTATTTCTAAGAAACTGATTGGTCTTTTCCCTTCAAATCCAATTGCACCATATGCAAAATCATGCACGACACAAATATCATGTTCTTTTGCAAAAGAAATGGTTTCTTCAAAAAATTCCTTTGTCGCTACAGCTCCGGTTGGGTTATTAGGATAATTTAAAAACATAACTTTTGCTTTTTCAAGCGTTTCTGATTCAAGTTCTGAGTAGTCAGGTAAAAAGGCATTTTCCTCTTTCAGTGGCATATATGCCATTTCTGCTCGGGCGAGTTCAACTCCTGACCAATAATCGGGATACCCAGGGTCCGGAACTAACGCAATATCACCTGGATTTAATAGGCATTGTGGAATCTCAACTAATCCTGCCTTCCCTCCAAAAAGAATCGCAACTTCTGTATCTGGATCAAGTTCAACTCCGTATTCACGTTGATAAAATTCTGTTGCTGCTTTCTTTAAGAAAGAATGTCCACGAAACGGAGAATATTTATGAAATTTCGGTTGTTCAGCGCCCCTTTTTAATGCCTCAACGATGTGTTTTGGGGTTGGCTGATCTGGATTTCCCTGACCTAAATTGATGACATCGTATCCCTGGGCAACAACGTTATTTACCTTTGCAACAAGTGAAGCAAAAAACTGCTTCGGTAAATTTCGCAGGATTTCAGATTGTTCGAAATTTTTCATGTATACACCTTCTTCAAAATACTTGAAATACTAGTCTAATATCATATATTGTTAGAGTTAACTTGTAAAGTATCATTTCACAGGAGGTTCCCAATGAATCTAAAAATTGCATGTATTCAGTATGATATTCAATTTGGAAAACCGCAAGAAAATTTTGATCTTATCTCTAAAGAGATCGAAAAAACAATGAACCAGGATAAACCCGATATTATCGTCCTCCCAGAGCTTTGGACAACTGGGTATGACTTAACAAGATTAAATGAAATTGCCGATGATAACGGGAATGAAACAAATGTTTTTATAAAAAATTTAGCAAAACAATACTCAGTTAATATTATAGCAGGCTCGATTGCCAAAAAGACTGAACATGGCGTTACAAACACAATGTTTGTCTTTAATCGTGACGGAGAAATAATCAGTGAATATAGTAAGCTCCATCTCTTCCAACTCATGGATGAGCATTTGTATTTACAAGCTGGCGAAGCAAAAGGTGATTTCACGATTGAGAACATACCAGCCGCCGGCGTTATTTGCTATGATATACGCTTCCCTGAATGGATACGCGCACATACAACAAGTGGCGCTGAAATTCTATTCGTGGTAGCGGAGTGGCCACTTCCTCGGCTTGAGCATTGGCGTACTTTACTCCTAAGCCGAGCAATTGAAAATCAATGCTATGTTGTAGCTTGTAACTGTGTTGGTAGTAACCCTAATAACGTGTTTGGCGGTCATTCAATGATTATCGATCCTTGGGGAACAATTATTGCCGAAGCAAGCACAGAAAGCACAACATTAATTGGGGAAATTGACCTTAGCAAGGTGCAAGAAGTTAGAAAGCAAATTCCGATTTTCCAGGATCGTCGACCGGATTTATATAATTAAATCAAATACGCCTTGGCGTATTTGCGCCCAGATTTTTTCGAGCAAACTCGAAAAATTTCCTTTGAAAATCTGTGGCACCCGCCGGAGGCTTTAACTTTAATCAGTCGGAATCTTAACCCGACTGATTAAAGTTAAAAATATATTGACAATTATGTGTATTCGTTGTTATGATTCTCATCAGTATTAATAAAAAATTCAAATATCGTTATACTTGATCTCTTATCAAGAGCAGGCAGAGGGACTTGGCCCTATGAAGCCCAGCAACCGACCGTAATTCCATTGTAAAATGGGGCGCTAACTTTTTAGCGCCGGGAAAAACCCACAAGGCACGGTGCTAATTCCAACAGGAAACATTTGATTTCCTGGCAGATAAGAGGTTTGATGCTGTGTCTTCAAGCCTCTTTCAATGTGAAAGAGGCTTTTCTATTAGAAAAGCCTCCCAGACTGTTGAAAAACGCTCGCATACGTCGTTGCTTGCCTCAATCGGCCGCTCATAAAGGCAACTTCTATTCGCGTCTTCTCTCGGCTGCGCGCCTAGTCTGACAAGCGTTTTCAAGTCAGTCTGTAAAAATAATATAAAAAATATATTACTGGAGGTATATAAAATGGCAATTTCACATCAATCCATTTATGAACGATTAACAGAAAGTACAGCGGTGGCATTGGCCACACGTCTTCGCTTGTTTGAAGAAGGAACAGTACTGCAATGCAAAGAAATCGGAGATGGAAATCTAAATCTAGTTTTCCATATTACCCCTGTAGATAGCGATAAAGGAATCATTATCAAGCAAGCTTTACCATATGCAAAGGTCGTTGGAGAGAGTTGGCCATTATCCCTTAAACGGGCAACCATCGAAGCAAATGCATTATTAACGGCTGCTGACTATGTACCAGCACTTGTGCCAAAGGTTTATTATACGGATGAGCAGCTAGCCATTACAGTAATGGAAGACCTTTCCCGTTTACAAATAGCAAGAGCTGGCCTAATTAAGGGTAAAAACTTCCCTCTTTTATCAGAGCACATCGGAACATATTTAGCGAAAACCCTATTCTATTCATCAGATTTTGGACTAGAGCCACTTAAGAAAAAAGTGCTAGTGCAAAAATTTATTAACCCTGACCTTTGTAAAATTACGGAGGATCTTGTTTTCACAGATCCATTTTTTGATATCGATACGAATAGCTTTGAAGCAGAGCTACGAAATGATGTTGAGCAAATTTGGGTAGACCAATCACTTAAGCTTGAGGTTGCAAAGTTAAAGCAAAAGTTCTTAACACAAGCAGATGCTCTATTACACGGAGATTTACACACCGGAAGTATTTTTGCAAGCGAGACAGAGACAAAAGTAATTGATCCGGAATTTGCTTATTTTGGACCACTTGGATTTGACCTTGGACAATTCATTGCCAATCTTTTAGTAAATGCTATTTCACGGAATTCCGAAAACCGTGAGCCGCTCTATCAGCATATTGAAAAAACATGGGATGTGTTTTCGGCAACCTTTACACAAGCTTGGAAAAAGGATGCTGTGGAACAATACCATGATACTGAAGGCTATTTGGAATATGTTCTTGAGCAAGCATTTGAAGATGCGATCGGATTTGCAGGCTGTGAGTTAATTCGCAGAACAATCGGGCTAGCCCATGTTGCCGATTTGGATGGAATTGAAAACTTCGAGGAGAGAATCTCAGCGAAACAACATGCCCTTCGTTTAGGAAAAGCGTTAATCCGTGACCGTAAGTCTATTAAGGAACTGCGAATTCTACGAAACTATGTAGACAAAACAGCTAAGGAGTGACATCATGACAAACATAAAAACTGTTCCACAATCGGTTCAGTGGAATGAAACTTCTATCAAACTATTAGATCAAACAAAGCTTCCGTTAGAAACTGTATTTATCGACCTAGTTACAATTGAGGATGTATGGGAAAGTATCGTTTTTTTAAAAGTACGTGGGGCTCCAGCAATTGGTATTACGGCTGCCTTTGGCTTAGCCCTATCCGCAAAGAGCTATGAAGAAACGAATTTGGAAGAATTTAAGGAAAAACTCCTTAAAGATAAAGAATATTTAGCGAGCTCACGTCCAACTGCTGTTAACTTAATTTGGGCATTAAATCGCTTGGTTACTAGTATTAAAGATTCAACATCCGTAAATGAAGCAAAAACTACACTCATCCATGAAGCCATTCGTATTCAAGCAGAAGATGAAGCGGTTTGTCGCCAAATCGGTGAGCATGCTCTTGGACTCTTCCAGGATGGTTTTAAAGTATTAACAATTTGTAATGCAGGTTCTATTGCAACTGCTCGTTACGGCACTGCACTTGCGCCCTTCCATTTAGCAGCACAACGGGGCAAAAATCTTGAAGTCTATGCTTCAGAGACACGACCTGTTTTACAAGGGGCTCGGTTAACCACATGGGAATTGCTACAATCAGGTGTTGATGTAACATTGATTACGGACAATATGGCCGCACATACAATAGTGGAAAAAGGAATTGATGCCATCATCGTAGGAGCTGACCGTATAACAGCAAATGGAGATACCGCTAATAAAATTGGCACTTTTAATTTAGCGATATTAGCCAAAACATTTGCTATTCCATTCTATGTTGCTGCACCTCTATCCACGTTTGATGTGTCCCTAGAAAGTGGTGAAGAAATTCCGATTGAGGAACGAAATCCGGAGGAAGTTACACATTTGCATGGAGTTCGCATCGCTCCAGAAGGTGTTCAAGTGTATAATCCAGCGTTTGACGTCACCCCAAATGAACTTATTACAGCCATTATTACGGAAAAAGGAATCCTACAAGGTGATCTTGAGGCCGAGATTAAAAATTTGTTTAAATAATAAAGAGTTAATAAGGAAATCCAGTGTGCGGCACACTGGATTTTTTCAGATTACGCGAGCTATCGATTTTAATTTGAGTCTATCGACTTTATTTCGATTCTATCGATTTTAATTGAATTCTATCGACTTTATTTTGATTCTATCGACTTTACTTCAGTTCTATCGTTTTTAGTCAAAATCCTAAAATTTGCCCCGATCAAAACACACCTTCTAATTCCAACAACTTTTCTTTTAGGTCTGTTCTTGTGCCAGAATATCCTGTTAGTGATTTGTCCTTTCCAATTACCCGGTGACAAGGAACAACAATGGGGATTGGATTTTTCCGATTGGCCTGCCCTACTGCACGTACGGCCTTCGGATTTTCAATCGCATTTGCAATATCCGCGTAACAGCGAGTTTCACCGTAAGGAATATTTAACAGTTCATTCCAAACCTTCTCTTGAAAAGCAGTCCCGCTAAACTTAATTGGAAAACTAAATGTTTTGCGATCACCTTTAAAATATTCATCTAGTTGTTTTTTAATTTCAACAAGTACCTCATCATCAGGTGCATAAGTTGCATCAATTTTTTTACTAACCTGTACCCAGTCGTCTTCAGATAATGAGATATCAAGCAATTCTGTTTCGCCGGCGAGGATATAGATTATTCCGAAAATATCCGTTTGCATGTCACTATATTTATACATCAAGCAACGCTCCCTTCTCTTTCATTTATTTTACAAAACCTTATCACATTTTTGTAAAAAGGAAAACCAGTACTCTTCTATGAGCACTGGCTATTTGTTCTACAGCTTGAACTTACTAATCAATGTGTTTAGTCTGCTTGCTAAATCTGACAGTAGTTCAGAGTGATCAGAGATCGTTTCCATAGAACTATTTGTTTGCTGAACAGAGGCAGAGGTTTGCTCAATTCCTGCTGCAGATTGTTCGGAAACTGCTGCAATGTTATCAATTGATAAATTGATCTCGACCGTACTTCCTGCGATTATATCGAGGTTTTCGGAAATGCTCCGGATGCGTTCAACCATGACGGTAACTGCATCGTGGATATCCTCGAATGTTTGACCTGTTACTCGAATTTGTTTAGCCCCTTCATCCACCTGACTATATCCATCTAGTAAGACGCGGGCAACAGAATTCGATTCTTTTTGAATGCTGTTAACAATATCAGTGATGTCTTTAACTGAATGAGATACTTGCTCTGCAAGCTTTCGAACTTCATCAGCTACAACAGCAAACCCTCTCCCATGTTCACCCGCACGAGCAGCCTCAATTGCCGCATTAAGAGCCAAAAGATTGGTTTGATCCGCAATATCGCGAATGACCTTAACAAGAGTGGAGATTTGCTTTGTTTGTTCATCGAGTCCTTTTACCTTTTCCACAGAGAATTCCATGATGCTGTTAATTTTGTTCATTTGCTCTGTTGAAGCGTTCATGAATTCATGACCCTTTTTCGTCATTTCTAAAACATGTTCAGATGACTCATTAATTTGACTTCCATTTTGGTTAGCTGTCTGGATTTTCCCAGCATATTCCTCCATCATTTTTGCTAATTGCGTTGACGAATGCGCTTGTTCCTCAGCCCCAGTTGACAGTTCTTGGACAGTAGAAGCAATTTGCTGACTCGCAGCCTTCACTTCGCTTGATGAAATCATCAATTCTGAACTCTTTGAAGCCACTTGGTCAGAGACAGTTGTTATTTCACGTATCATGGAACGAAGGCTCGAATTCATTACATTTAACGATTTGCTCAACAATCCGATTTCATCCTGTCCTTTAATTTCTATCTCTTCGACCTTTAGGTTCCCATCGGCAACACGATTTGAAATGATCACCAAATTTTTTAGCTGTTTGCCAATATTACGACCAATCATAACTAGGCTCAAAATGGCGATGATAGTTGATGCCACAATTGAAACAAGTAATACAACAATTGTTCCGGAAACATTTGAATTTGCTGCTGTTATCGAACGATCACTCTTCACTTTTATATTAGCCCGTAGCTGATCCAATTGTCGGACAGTATCCTTAATAATTTGCTCTGCTTCTTGGCTAGATTCAATTGAACTTAGCTTATTCGCTGAAACAACTGCCGGGAAAACTTTATCGTCAAACAAAGTAGTGAGCTTTTGTTTATTTTCACCAACTTTGTTATAGAGTTGAAGCTCAATTGTTGTCAGAGACGGTTTTAGTTCCTTTGATAATTCGTCATATTGTTTACTTAAATCTTGAAAGGCCGTCACATGTTTGCCATTGCTGTCTTGTATGTAAATACTAATCTCACTTCCTAGTTGATTGAAAACGCTCGCTATCTCAGTAATGAGAATTGATTGCTCTCCGCTTTTCTTCACTTCTTTCATTTCATTGCTAATATTAAAAAGTTGAATAAAAATGATGAAGGCTGATAAACAAAATAATAGAATCGTAAAGGTAAGCGCAACACCAAATTTATAGCCTATCTTTAAGTTGTGCCACCAAGCCGTTAGTTTAATTGATGACTTTTTACCCACTACTTTTTCCCCTTTTTTTCTTTTTGACCCCTTCAATCTTCTGCCCCCTTTGGTAAACTCTCTCTCTATTTTTGATGTGTTGATAAATAAAATCGCTTTCACTATTTCTTATTATAGTAGAAATTGTCACACTTTGGAATAAATTCTGTTAATTTGTCGATAAAAAGCTTCCGGTATTGGGTTCGGCTATCCTCCTGTGGTAAAATGTATTAGTTATTGACTTTATTCAACTGAAGTTTGAAACCTCAGTTGAATAAAGTCAAAGCCTCCGGCGGATGCCTCAGATTTTCAAAGGAAATTTTCGAGCTTAAGATCAAAGACTAAGAACGCCACTTCCTGTGGCAACGTCTTTGTGACCCACCTCGTGTGGGCCTAGAAAATCTGGGCGCAAATACACCAAGGCGTATTTGATAAATGATTAAGGAGCAAGAGAATGAACATTGTTGTAAGTACATTAAATGCAAAGTATATCCATACAAGTCTGTCGATTCGGTATTTAAAGGCATATGCCGCGCCTGAATTTGATGTAACACTGGCTGAATACACCATTAAAGATCCAGCCATGAACATCGTTACTGATTTGTATCGAAAAAAACCAGATGTAATTGGCTTCAGCTGTTACATTTGGAATATTGAAGAAACGATTAAAGTTATTAAAATGCTCAAAAAAATAAATCCGGAGCTAGTCATCATTCTAGGTGGTCCAGAGGTGACCTATGATGTGCATGACTGGTTAGAACGCATTCCAGAGGTTGATTTCATAGTCATAGGTGAGGGTGAAGAAACGTTTAAAGATCTACTTACGGCTATACGTGATGGTGAAAGCACAGATGAAATAAGTGGTGTTGCTTTCCGTACAGAGGAACGATTAAAGATCAATCCACAGCGAAATAAACTAAACTTAAAAGAATTGCCAACACCTTTTCGATTTGAAGAGGATCTTCCTCATTTGTCAAAACGTGTAACATATATTGAGACAAGCCGCGGTTGTCCATTTAATTGTCAGTTTTGCCTATCATCCATCGAGGTCGGTGTCCGCTATTTTGATCGTGAAAAAGTCAAGGACGATATTCGCTTTTTAATGGACCATGGAGCAAAGACCATCAAATTCGTTGACCGAACCTTCAATATTAGTAGAAGCTACGCGATGGACATGTTCCAATTTTTAATTGATGAGCACCGACCAGGAACGGTTTTCCAATTTGAAATAACGGCAGACATTATGCGCCCTGAGGTCATCGACTTTTTAAATAAAAATGCTCCTGCAGGATTATTCCGGTTTGAAATCGGTGTCCAATCAACAAATGACCTAACAAACGAGTTAGTGAAACGGAAGCAAAACTTCTCAAAGCTACAGCGTACGGTCATGATGGTTAAAGAAGGTGGAAAAATTGATCAGCATCTAGACTTAATTGCCGGTCTTCCTGAGGAGGATTACCAATCCTTCCGAAAAACCTTTAATGATGTATTTGAGATGCGACCTGAGGAGCTACAGCTTGGCTTTTTAAAAATGCTTCGAGGAACTGGAGTACGAATTCGTGCAGCAGAGCATGATTATAAATATATGGATCATTCACCATATGAGATTCTTGGAAATAATGTCTTGAGCTTTGCTGATATTACACGAATTAAACAGGTTGAAGACGTGCTTGAGAAATATTGGAATGACCATCGAATGAATGAAACCGTGGAATATTTGGTAACCCATATCTTTGAAACGCCATTTGATTTCTTCCAAGACTTCGGGACCTATTGGGATGAACGTGGCTGGTCACGAATTGGGCACCAGCTGGAGGATTTATTTAAACGTCTCTACGATTTTCTTCAAGACACAAAGATTGAGCAGCTTCCTATAATTGAAGCAATCATGAAATATGATTATTTAAGAAACCAAAAATACAAGCCACGTAAACCATGGTGGGAGGACCTTGTTAGCAAACAAGATCGAGCGACTTTCTATCAGGAGATTGTGGAAAATCCAGATGCATTAGGTGAGGAATTTAGACAATTACAGCTTCAGGAAAAAGATTTGTACAAGCATACGGTTGTTGAAAAAATTCCATTTGACCTTGAGACTTATAAACAAACGGGTGAAGTTACACTTCAGGATACGTATCTGCTTGTTTATTTTGACCCAATTGAAAGACAAGCTAAAGTCTTTTCTCGTAAAGTTTTATAAAGAAAGAGTCAGCACAGCTGACTCTTTTTGTTATTCACCCGTACTATTACCTTTTTTCGAATTACGATTTGCGCCCTTCATTGGATTTTCATAATCTGCTTCTGCAGAAAACTCAGTGTCAGGCATGCTTTCTTTTGGTGTAAAATTGCTTTTTCTTGCAGCATCAAATTTTACTTTCCGTTTCATGTGTTACCCCCCTTTTAATCTTTAGTTTTCACCATGAATACGTCCTCCATAAATGGTAAAATCCACCTCAACGGAGAAATTTCAACTTCAGTTGTTGAATTGCTTCAGGACAATCCAGGTACTTCCGTCTTAAATGAGATATTTAAGTCGAGGCTCTCATCTCTGACCAAAAATTTGCATAAGTCCACCACTTTATAAATTGTCTTACCTTGGCTAACACTAACATAAAACCTAAAGTGCGAGGTGTATATCAATGACCAAAGAGAAAAAGGAACCGGAAGAAATCGAATCACCTATTTTAGACGAAACAATGCCCCATCAAATCTCATCCCCATCCTTTAAAGGGACCGGAATTAAAATGCAAGAACCATTTGTCAATGAACATGGAGTCGTAATTGGGGACAGTCTGTATAATTCACCAAATTCTCCACTTAATAATTGGAGTGATGAAACAGACCCAGAGATCATGGCTGGTGACGAATGGGTCCATCCGACCAATGACATCGGCTGGAACACAACTGAAAACCGTGAGCTATTGGAAAGCAAGAAACAACCTAAAAGGGTACCCTTCATGCACCCGTCCAAGGACACAAGCTACGGTAATGATTGAAAAAGAGCACCATCATAGGTGCTCTTTTATTATCCAATTATCAGTCTTTCTTTCGGGTAGTGATAATTAGCATCCTTGCCTCTCTTTCCAATAATAAAGATAAAGTTTAGGATTCCTACCCTTCCGATAAACATGAGAAACATAATAAGAAACTTTCCAAAGTTACTTAGGTCAGGGGTGATCCCCATCGATAATCCACATGTACCAAATGCAGATGCAACCTCGAAGAAAATTTGAGTAAACGTAAAGTTCTCCGTAATGGTTAATATGAAAATCGAGAGAAAGCATGTGAAAAAAGCAAAAATCGTCACAATCAGTGATTTTTTTATATCTTCTTCATGGATCTCACGTTTAAAGATTTTAATTGATTTATTCCCTCTTGCGAAATTAAATAAAAATAATATATTAATCGCAAATGTCGTTGTTCGGATTCCCCCACCAACAGAGCTAGGTGAAGCTCCAATAAACATCATTGCACCTAAGAACAGTAAAGTAGGCTCTGAAAACTGGTTGACATCCATCGTTGCAAGCCCAGCACTTCTGGTTGTAACAGATTGGAACAACGAATAGAAGAAGGTTTCATGCCAGGCCATTCCTTTAAAGAAATGATTGTATTCGATAAGAAAAATCACTAAGGTTCCAAAAACAACTAGTGACAGAAACGTAACTGTTGTTAACTTCGCAAATAACGAAAAACGATATCTGCCCTTTTTATGAAGCAGAAAATCTTTTATTTCTACTAAAACCGGAAAGCCAATTGCTCCTAAAATAATTAAGATAATCGTAATAAATTGAATAAAATAATCATTAGCATACGGTACCAACGAACTTCCTGTTATGTCAAACCCAGCATTTGTGGTCGCACTAACAGCCGCAAAAATACCATTGATAAAAGCTTCCTGCCACGTATCAAAAAATTGCATAAAATAAAGACCTAAAATTAAACTGCCGAAGAACTCAATCCCAACCATTATGATAATAATTTGTTTAAGCAGGTTTACCAGTCCTGAAAGCTGTGATTGGTTCTGATCAGCCATTATTAAACGTCTCTCTCGTAGACCAATCTTGCGGCGAAATAATAACCAGATGAACGTTCCCATTGTCATAATTCCAATTCCGCCAACCTGCAACACAAATATTAAAATAAAAATTCCTGCAACCGTGTATGTATCTTTAATTGATATAACACTTAATCCAGTTACACTAACTGCACTTGCCGCTGTAAATAACGTATCAATGAAAGAAACATGAACACCCTCCTTAATCGCGATAGGAAGGCTTAATAAAATAACGGAAATCGTAACGGCTAATAGATAGAACGCAAAAATTAATTGAGCCGGTGTCAGCTCATTAATATACAAATTTATTTTTTTCCACATTTTCTTTCACCCTAACATCTTTGTCAAATCTATTCCTTTATATTAAAGAATTCATTCTCATTTTGAAAGACTTTTTTCGGTTATTATCAAAGTTTTCGATGTCTAGCTCCAGCGCCTAGCCCCTCGAGGTCATAAGCAAATCCGCAAGAAGGATTAAACTGCATCCTTCCCGCCGGCTTTTCTTATGCTTGTCGGGGCTGGGCAAGGCGCTTGCGCTTTTAATTTTAGTATGCATTTCCAGTATTGAAATTAATAATCTCCTTATACTAAAGATACAACGAGTTATACGTTGTTCTATAATTGAAAAGGAGTGAGAGTCATGGCTAGAAGCAGTAACAAATTGCTTGTTCCTGGAATCGAACAGGCTTTAGATCAAATAAAGTTTGAAATTGCCCAAGAATTTGGTGTTAAGCTTGGTTCAGATACAGTGTCTCGTGCAAATGGTTCAGTAGGTGGCGAAATTACAAAACGCCTAGTGGCACAAGCACAGTCCCAATTAAAAGGCGAATAAAAAACTTCATAAAATGGAAAAAAGCCGAGGTTATCCCTCGGCTTTAATCATCGTTTCCTTTATGGTTGTTGCCATTATTGTGATTCCCGTTATTGCCATTGTTTCCGTTATTTCCGCGATTGTTGTTTTCTTTACCTTGTTTTTTCTCTTCCTGTTTCTGCTGTCTTTCTTCTTGCTTACGCTGTTTCTCTTCCCACTTTTGATCCATTTTTTCGAACTTTTTCTCTTTTATATGTTCTGGCATATTGGAGTTTTCTATATTGTTTTTGACTTTATCTCTTATCTGTTCTTTTTTCTCTTTAAGCTCTTCTTGCACTTCTTCTGCCCTTTGTTTTTGAGTATTCTTAAACTCGTTTAGATCTTTTTGTTGCTGGGCGTCTTCCTGCTGGTTATTTGTATTTTTATCTGTCTCTGCAGGCTTAGTCTTCATTTCTTCGACTGGTTTAGGAACTTTGTTTTCTTTAATTAACAGTTTACCTGTAGACATACCCTTTTCTTTAGCAGCATTTCTTGTTTCAACCGTACTGGTTACAGAGGTAACTGCAATTTGCTCTTTTTCATATTCTGCTTTAATTTCTTCAATTCCTTGCTGGAGCTCTTGGTCCACCTTTTGGTTATGTGTGTCTGCAACAACCGTTGTAATTAAAACTTGCTTTCCATCGTTAAGATAGCCATTATCTTTACTATGTTGAATGATTTTTTCCGTAATGGAATCGAGCGTGCTATTCTTCCAATCCGGAATGGATTCCAATAGTTCCTTTGCCTCGTCGTTTAAAGCTTCTAGACTTACGACTTGAAGGTTTTCATCTAATCCCACTTCAAAGCTTGGATTGATGTCAATGGACATGTAAGCATACACTTCATCATTCGATGAAAAAGGTATAAATAAAGATAATAATAAAATTGCAACTAAAGAACTTGCAAGTGCGTAACGCCATTTCTTTACCTGAAAGAAACGACGATTTGAAGTATGGCTTACCCGTTCATTGATTGGGAAAAAAGACATTTCCTCACCAATTTCATAGCTTTCCTTCAAATGTTTGGCTTTTACGAATTCACCGTCAGGGGTTAGCATCGTAATATATTCATCGTTCACATCCATAACGATCCCCTTTTTCAACTTTCGAGCACCCCTTTTAGATAATCTTTTAAATAGACATAGTCGCCAGATAAAATGATGGCCATTGCAATAATGTACTTCCGATTTCTCTCAATCGTTTTACGACTGACGCTTACTTTCGATTCAAGCTGCTTAATCGGAAGCTGTTTCTTATCAAACAACCCTCGTCTTAACTCTTCATTTTCAACAACGGCTTTTGATACCATAATCGCGTTTTGTCTAGCATCTGCATGTTTTGGTGAGATTTCAAGCAACTCGTGAAATGACAAGCCAAATTCCTGCAATACATGATGAAAATGGAGAATCTCTTCTTTTCTTTGTTCTTGCTCCACTTTCCTTTGGTAATCATCGACAGAAAGGTGAGCCTCAATTTTCGATTGTGCCCCTTCCTCATCTGTTTCACCATTCGAGATAAAATTAATATTCCTTACACGTGCTTCTTTACGGATGAAATCAATCACCCGTCGTTTAACGAGAAGTTCACTAAACGATAAAAAAGAGCTACCTTTTTCACTCGAATATTTTTCAATGGCTTCATTAAACGCAATAAGTCCGATACTGAATTCATCGTCCGATTCATTTATATATCGTTTACAAACGGCAGACACATTTTTTGCAATAAAGGGTTTATAGTCTTCTATTAGTTTATTTTGTAGGTTTGGATTTCCATTTTGAATCTCAATAACGGTTTCTTCCAGAGTGCTTTTTCGCTTTCCAATTTTAAATAATAGACTCAGCACTGGTTTCACCTCAATTTCTCTGTACTATCTGTTAATAGTAGCAAGAGATGAAAGCGAGATTCAATAACAATTTTTCACATTATGAGGCTTATACAAAAAATATTACAAAAGTACTAATACCAAAGACCACTCTTTATTTGAAAGGTGACAAGCTTTGTAACATATATTTCTTTTCGGTTACATTCCAAGTTTCGTTTGTAATGTTTGACTCATTTACAGTTTACGTCATCGGTTTTCTTTTTGAGGGGGTAAATATTATTTTTACTCATTATTTTTTTCGTAAATATCCCCAGGTTTATATTACCATCATTGCTGCGCCAGTTTAAGGAAACAATACTCACAAAAAGGAGAGTAGGAAAACTTATGCATACAATGTGGAAAGGCTCCATCAGTTTTGGACTAGTAAATATACCGATAAAGCTTTTTTCAGCAACTGAAGACAAAGACGTAAAACTCCGAAATCTTCATAAAGAATGCAATACCCCCATTCAATACGAAAAAACTTGTCCGAATTGCGAAAAAGACGTTGGGAATGACGATATCGTAAAGGGTTATGAATATGTAAAAGGGAAATTTGTTATTTTGAGTGATGAGGAACTAAAAGAACTTAAGGACGAGCATGAGGATAAAAGCGTGGAAATCATTGATTTTGTTAAGCTCGAGGAAATAGATCCAATTTATTTTAGCCGCTCTTATTTCATGGGACCGGGTGAAAATGGTAGTAAAGCATACGCACTACTTCGAGAGGCATTACAAACATCAGGAAAGATTGGAATTGCTGAAATTACGATACGTTCAAAGCAACAAATGGCGATTATCCGTGTCTATAAAAACAGCCTTGTGATGGAGACGATCCATTATCCTGATGAAGTTCGCAATGTCGCTGAAGTTCCTGGCGTCCCCGAAAATGTCGAAATTAATGAAAAAGAGCTCGATACGGCTATTATGTTGATTGATCAACTAACGACCGAATTCAATCCAGAAAAATATAAAGATGAATACCGCACTGCTCTTATGGAGCTTATCGAATCAAAAATTAATAATAATGAAGGAACGACATCTAAGGAAGCCCCTCGTACAAATGTTGTAGACCTTATGAGTGCCTTACAAGCCAGCATCGAACGGACAAAATCAAAAGAAACAACTTCATCCAAAAAAGCCGCTGCGCCAAAAGGAAATGCAAAACCGAAAGCAAAGCAAGAGGCACCTACAGGTACTGATAAGAGCACTACTGTAAAACCAAAAACAAGAACAACCCGTAAAAAAGTTGGTACATGATAGGGTCTCCTTTCTAAAGGGGTAGCAATAAAGGAGTGAAACGATGCTAAAGCCAATGCTTCCAACTCTTATTTTTGAAGCCCCTACTGGACCAAACTGGGTATACGAAATTAAGTATGATGGATTCCGGGCAATGCTGCATTGGGACAATGATCGTATCCAGTTGATCAGTAGGAACGGAAACCTTCTTAATGAACAGTTTCCTGAGATCATTAAACAATGTGAAGGACTTTCAGATGTAATGAAACCGTACCTACCACTTGTTTTCGATGGGGAGCTTTGCATATTAGAATCACCTTTTAAAGCAAGCTTCGAGCTTATTCAGCAACGAGGTCGATTGAAGAGTGAAGCTAAAATTGCCCAAGCATCTGCATCCAAACCCGCTCATTATTTGGTTTTTGATTTATTGGTGTTTGGGAGCGAAAATCTCATGAAAAGAAATTTCCAAGACCGAAAAACGACATTATATGATCTCTTTGCAGATGTTAAACTGCCTAGTGTTGTTGATCCAACCAATCAAGAACTCATCCAATTAGTTACATATGAACAAGATTTCCATTCAATCTGGGCAGTAGCAACTCAAGCTAATGCTGAAGGGATTATTGCAAAAAAGATTCATAGTACATGGGATGAAGGCAAGCGTACAACAAATTGGTACAAAATAAAAAATTGGCAGGTTGGCGCCTTTTTTATTCTGGGCTACGACAAAAAGAATGCCTTTTTCCATGTTGGTGTAATGAAAAAGAATGAAATATATGAGATTGGCTTGTTTTCACATGGTCTTTCTCCAGATGAACGACATGCGCTTCTTGGGGTCATTCAAGCGAATGCAATTGAGGAAACTACTGGCTTTATTAAAGTAGAACCTGGCATTTGCGTCGAGCTTTTTTATTTGGAATTGTATAAAGAGCAACTGCGGCAGCCTAGCTTTTCAAAATTCCGGTTTGATGTAGAGTGGCAGGACTGCACATGGGAAAAACTTGTCCGGAAAACACCGCTTTTACCTGAAGAGATCGAAATCACCCATCCTGAAAAACCACTCTGGAAAGATAAATCTATTACAAAGCTTGAGTACATCCACTATTTAGTGGAGGTTTCTCCATATATGCTACCATTTTTAAAGGAGCGTTTATTAACAGTCATTCGTTATCCACACGGAATGTATGGTGAAAAGTTTTACCAAAAAAATTGTCCTGATTATGCACCCGATTTTATCCAAACCTCGATGTCCGAAGGGATTGAATATATTGTTTGTAATGATTTAAAAACTCTCACATGGTTAGGGAATCAATTGAGTTTCGAATTTCATATCCCGTTTCAAACCATTTATTCAAAAGGACCATCGGAGATCGTTTTTGATTTGGATCCTCCTTCTCGAGATGCTTTTCCATTGGCAAAAAGGGCTGCGACAATTTTAAAAGAAGTTTTTGATGGTCTTAAATTGATTTCATTTGTAAAAACATCTGGAAATAAGGGATTACAGATCTATATTCCACTTCCAGAAAATCAGTTTACATATGATGATACAAGACAATTTACAGAATTTGTCGCTAACTATTTAACAACGATGGAACCCGATCTTTTTACAACAGAGAGACTTAAAAAGAACCGCGGCAACCGGCTATATGTCGATTATGTCCAGCATGCTGAGGGAAAAACAATTGTCGCTCCATATTCAGTTCGTGGGAATGATGGGGCGTATGTTGCGACTCCACTTTATTGGGAAGAGATAACAGATGATTTGTCCATAGAAGATTTTCCGTTGGAGTCGATTATTGAGCGAATCAATGAAAAAGGCTGCCCCTTTGCACATTATTTTGATGCCAAAGATGAACAGCCATTTGAACCAGTGTTGGAGTTTTTGCGGCAGAAGTAAGTTGGACGCTGGGCTGCCGGGTAAGAGTGGATTTTTTTAGAAATCGGTTTGGATGAAGGGCATTTGGTAATTGTTTTTTGGTTGAATTGCTCTTCATCCGGCTTATGAAGGGGATTTGGTGATTGGTTCTTGCTTGATTTCCTATTCATCCGGCTTATGAAGAGGATTTGGCGATTGGTTCCTTGCTTGGTTTCCTCTTCATCCGGCTTATGAAGAGGATTTGGCGATTGGTTCCTTGCTTGGTTTCCTCTTCATCCGGCTTATGAAAAGGATTTGGCGGTTGGTTCTGGATTGATTTCCTCTTCAACTGACTAATTTGATTTAGCATTTTCCAAAACCATCCAAAAGTCTACCTATATCTTGCACTTATGTCATAACTTTTTCCAATCATATCCATAACCCCACTTATATCTACCACTTATACTACGACGTTTTCCAGAAATATCCATAAGTCCACTTTTATCACCATCTTATGTTACTACTTTTTCCAACAATGCCCAAAAACCCTCTCATATCTCCATTTTAAGCTATACCATTTTCCAAATATCCCCAAAAGTCTACTCATAAACCTCATATCCCTAATCCCCTTCAACCCTCCTCCTCGTTTCTTTATCAAACAAACTATACACGATCGGAATTACAAATAATGTCAACAAAGTGCTACTTAATAAGCCCCCGATAACGGTTATTCCCATTGGTTGGTTGATTTCAGAGCCTTCGCCAATGCCAAATGCAAGAGGTAACAAACCTAAGATTGTCGTTGAGGCTGTCATCATCACCGGGCGTGTACGATCTTTTACCGCCACCACAATAGCCTCGTAAGATCCCATACCTTCTTCTTTCTTCTTATTGATATAATCCACGATCACAATCGCATTGTTGACGACAATACCCGCTAGGACAATAATTCCAATGATGGCGGTAATTCCGATTGGAGTATTTGTGAAAAAGAGACCAATCGCAACCCCGATCACCATTAACGGAACCGTAAACATAATCACAAATGGATATTTAAATGACTCAAATTGTGCAGCCATGACGAAGTAAATCAATGTTAAGGCTAGAACAAATGCCATCAGCATTTGATCCATCGAGGACTCCAACAGCTCTTTATCACCACTGTAGACAATATCCGTTTCATCTGATAGACCCAGCCTCGCCACCTCTTCATCAATTTTTTTCGAAATCGCGCCCAGATTGGTTGTCGACACATATTTCACTGTAAATTGTACGGCATGTTGTTGGTCAATTCTGCGAACCGTTAATGGTCCTTCACCAATTTCAATTTCAGCCACCTCATCTAATGGAACAAATGTATTTGCTTGTGTTTTTAAAAGCAGATTCCGAAGGCCATCAATATGATTGGTAAACTCTCGGTTATAGCCGACATTGACAGGATAAATATTCTTTTCTTGATCAATTAACTGTAGAGCTCGTGTACCTCTTGTCACATCATTGACCGTTGATGCAATTTGTACAGGCGCAAGCCCCTCTTCAAACGCTTTTTCTTTATCAATCGTAATTTGGAGCTCATCAATTGTTTTCGAAACATCTGTTGAAACTTCTGTAACATCCTTCAACGTTACAAGTGCTCCCGCAATTTTATCTACTGCTTCATCGAGCCGTCCCTTATCTGTATCCTTTACATGGAACTGCAATGTGTTCGGTGTTGAACCTGACGAAGATTGTAAATTGAATTTAACAACTGCCTCTGGATGTAGCTCGCTTACCGAAGACTCGATTTTCTGCTTCGTATCATCGACAAATTTGAACGTTGATCGCTCTCGTTCCTCAAACCCAACCATTTTCACATAAATTTCCGCTTCGTTGGTACTTCCTCCTCCTCGAAAGCTTTTTTCTTGAGTTGAGCCAATTAAACTAACATAGACATCAACTTCTGGTTCCTCTTCTAATTGCTTTTCAATTACATTGACTGCTTTTTGCGTTTCATTTAGTGGTGTACCATTTTCAAGCTTCATTTTTATTGTAAAAAAGCCCTCATCGCTTTTCGGAATGAATTCCGTTCCTACCGTAAAGAGCCCAAATAGACTTACCCCAAACATCACTAGAGTCATCAACAGTACAATGAAGCGATGCCTCAATGACCATCTTGTTGCATTCTCTAAAAAACGCATCCCTCTTGATGCCTGACGTCTTTTTTCAAGGTTCTCGTTTGGTCTTTTTAAAAATCGACTCGCTAGCATCGGCACCACAGTTAACGCGACAATGAGGGATGCAAATAAACTAAATGCAATGGTAACTGCAAATTCCGTAAACAGCTCTCCAATTAAACCGGTTATAAAGACCACAGGTAAAAAAACGGCAACCGTCGTTAAGGTTGAAGCAATAATTGCGGTTCCAATTTCTTTTGTTCCCTCTGCAGCAGCCTGCTTTGGCTCCTTCCCCATTGATAAATGGCGGTAAATGTTTTCGATTACGACGATTGAATTATCGACGAGCATTCCAATCCCAAGGGCAAGTCCACCTAATGTGAGAATATTTAATGAGAAATCTGAAAAATACATGAGCACAAAGGTAACAATGACCGAATATGGAATCGCAATACCGATGATGAGTGGACTCTTTACATTTCTCAGGAAGAAAAAGAGCACAATCATTGCAAATAATCCGCCTAGCAACAGGGTACTGGTGATGTTGCCAATGGCTATTTTGACGTATTCTCCTTGGTCAAACAAGATATCAGCTTGAACATTTTTATACTTTTTCTGAGCAAGCTTTTTTTCTAATTCCACTTGAAAACTTTCCGAAACTTTCGCTGTATTGGCATCTGATTCCTGAAGAACACTTACAAGCATGGCGGGCTCCATGTTCGCTCGTGTAATGGTATTCTGTGATTCAGGGACAATTTTAATTTCGGCTAAATCCGCTAAAACCACTTTTTCACCTAAGATGGGGTCAATTGTAATCGCAAGCTCCTCTAATTCGTCTACAGAATTCAAACTACTAATAACTCTTGTCGTAAGCTCCTTGCCTTCAGATTCAATTGTATTTCCTGGAAGTGAAACTGCATTGGCCCGAAGGATGTTAACAATATCGGTCTGTGTGAGAGCATACTCTTCTAATTTTTCTTGATCTAATTCCACTTTTATTTCATCTGACACAACACCAGACAGATTTACATTTGCGACACCTTCGACTTTATTGAGCTCAGTTACCAACCCTTCGGCAATCTCTTGTTGGCCTTTTTCATCCCCTTCCATACTCAAGGACAATTGAATGACTGGAAACTGTGACGGGTCAAATTTTAAAAATCGAGGGGACTCCGCGTCATCTGTAATTTGTGTTTGATTGATGCGGCTTAAAATTTCGTTTTCAATATCATCAATCGATGTTGTCCATGAAAACTGTAATAAAATGAAAGATGCACCTTCTTGGGATGTCGAGGACATTGTTTTTAATCCTGGCAATGTAGACAGACTTTGTTCAAGAGGTTTGGTGACCTTTTCAGAAACTTCATTTGGACTTGCTCCAAAATAGTTCGCTACAACCACACCAACAGGAGGATTAATATCCGGGATTAATTTTAATGGAATATTCATTAAGGAAACGATCCCTAAAATAATCACTAAAAACATAGAAACCAATGTAAAAGTTGGTCGTTTTATTGAAAACTTGCTGATTTGCATCGATCCGTTCCTCTTTTCTAGAAATGTACAACACAATTGCCATTATGCCCATTTCATAAAAAAACTGTACACCCAAAACGAGTGTACAGTTTCTTATTTCTGAAGGTTATTCCTTTAAGTCTTCGATTGAGTCAATGTCCATGTAAGCTGGTACGACTAATCCAATTTTTGTGCCTTCTAGGTTTGAACCGAGGTCTTCAAATTTGCCGTCATATTTTTCTACATAGTCCGCATGTGTAACTGGTAACCAACCAGAGACATGTGCATCAACTGAGCCATCCGCTACACCAGTCCACATTGGACCAGCTTCTACTTGACTCATTTTTACCTTATAACCTAAATCTGTTAAAACTTTAGCAACAACATTTGTACTTGCGATTTCACTATCCCACGCTACATAAGCTAATTTTACTTCTTCACCATTACCTTCTTGTACACCCTCAGTCCACTCTGCAACTTTTTCAGAATTCTCTTCAATCCATTTTGTAGCTGCTTCTTCAGGTTTAGTACCTCCATTAATATCTACCATTACATTCCCCATATCATCTGCAGTCCAATTGAATTGTTCTAACAATTTATGAACCCCTGGTAGATCATCTTTTAGCCCTAGGCGTGCAATACTATGAATATTTTCTTCCCCGCCATATACTCCTTTTGGATCTTCAAGATACTTTAGCTCAAAAGCAGAAAATTTCCAGTGTGGGGTCCAACCTGTGATGATAATAGGTTCTTCTTTGTCATAAGCCTTCTTTAGTGCCGCAGTCATTGCTGCACCAGAGCCTTCTACTAATGTCCAATCCTCAAGGCCATACTCTTCAATTGCTGAACCTGTTGCTTTCATGATTCCTGCACCTGGGTCAATCCCAATAATCTTATAATCTACACTTTCTCCAACTGAATCTGGTGTTGAACCAGCTTTATCAGAACCTCCACCACATGCGGCAAGCCCTATTGTTAATCCAATTGCTAATGATGCTTTTACTACTTTTTTAAACATTATGCCGTTCCCCCTTGTTTCTTTTTTCCTATATTTTGAGTAATCCGGTCTAGTATGATTGCAACTATAACAATTGCTAGACCAGCTTCAAAACCAGTTCCTGTTTGTAGTTGTGTTACTGCACGGTATACATCTGCTCCTAGTCCTGGTGCACCTACCATTGAGGCAATAACTACCATAGATAAAGCAAGCATAATACTTTGGTTAATACCAGCCATAATTGTAGGTTTCGCAAGTGGTATTTGCACTTTCAATAACCTTTGTTTTGTTGTTGACCCAAAGGCTTCAGTTGCTTCAATTAAGTCCTTTGGTACCTGTGTGATTCCTAGAATCGTTAATCGAATCGTAGGTGGCATCGCGAAAATGACAGATGCTACAACCCCTGGTACAACACCAATATTGAAGAAAAAGATTGCCGGTAATAGATACACAAAGGCTGGCATTGTTTGCATAAAGTCCAGTATCGGTATGACAATATTGCCCACTGTTTTACTTTGTGATGCCCATATTCCTAATGGGATTCCGACGATAACGGATATTCCAACAGAGGTTAAAACAAGGGCAATTGTTTGAAGCATATTGTCCCAATATCCTAAATTATCAATGAGGAGTAATCCTACTAAAGTAAATAGAGCAATTTTCCAATTACAAACTTTCCAAGCTACTACACCTATAATAAGTGCCAATAAAATGGAAGGGACAAATCCTAATCCTCCAACAATCCCTTCGACAAATCCTTCAAGTCCTGTTGCAATTCCTTCAAATAAAAATTCAAAGTTTGATACTAACCAATCGATAAAAACGTCAATCCAATCAGCTATTGGCAACTTTGGTAATAAACCTTCCATCATAATACCTCCCTTTCATCACTTGGAGGGAGTTGTTCAGCCCCAAAGTCATTTATATATGTGTTGTTTCCTGCAAGTGCACCAATGACCGCACCTCGAATGACAATTCCCTTGAGACGATTTTGGTCATCAACAACTGCTACTGGAATCGTCGCTTGTGATACATCATCAAATAAATCAACAAGCAATGTACTAGTTTCAACGGTTTTAAGATTTTTCTCCATGACATCTGCCAATGTTAAATTTTGCTCAACTGCTTTCGATGCTTCTACTGCACTTACAGCGCCCAAAAGCCTATTCTGCTTGTCAACGACATAAACAGTTGATAAACCGTTATCCTTCATAATTTTAAGAGCAAGTCTTGCACCTTTATCAACCTGAACGGTTTCGGCACGTTTGACGATATGTCCAGCTGTTAGCACCTTAGACAAATCGACATCCTCGACAAATCTTTCTACATATTCATTAGATGGATTCATAAGTATTTCTTCAGGGGTTCCGATTTGGACGATATTGCCGTCCCTCATTAAGGCAATACGGTCACCGATTCGTAATGCTTCATCAAGGTCGTGCGTAATAAAGACGATTGTTTTTTCCATTGATCCTTGTAATTCAATCAATTCATCTTGCATGTCCTTACGAATCAAGGGATCAAGGGCGCTGAATGCTTCGTCCATTAATAAAATATCCGGGTCATTAGCGAGGGCTCTTGCAAGTCCTACACGTTGTTGCATCCCACCACTGAGCTGGTCAGGATATTGATGTTCATAGCCTTCTAGACCAACTAGGTTAAGAGCTTCCAATGCTTTTTGTGAGCGATCTTGTTTAGGTACGCCTTGGATTTCTAGGCCATATTCCGTGTTTTGGAGAACCGTTTTATGTGGGAATAATGCGAAGCGCTGAAAAACCATACTCATTTTTTTCCGACGAACTTCACGGATTTCTTCTTTATTCATGGAGACGACATCTTTTCCATCGATAAAAACATGGCCTGATGTTGGTTCTATTAATCTATTTAAAAGACGAACCAATGTCGATTTTCCACTACCTGATAAACCCATAATGACAAAAATTTCACCTGGATAAACCTCAAAGCTGGCTTGATTCACACCCACTGTTGAGCCTGTACTTTTTAAGATTTCTTGCTTGGTTTTTCCTTCTTTTAATAGTTGGATTGCTTTTTTAGATGAGCGTCCAAATATTTTTGTTACATTAGAAACCTTTATTTTTACTTGTTTTTCACTTTCCATTCTGTCACCTCAATTTTTCTTGATGATATAACCCGAACAATTATTTGATATTCTTACAAAGCCAATAAAATACCGTTGTAGAAAGCAATTAGTAACTATGACCTATTAATTGTAGTAATAATATCCAAATTTCACAAAAGGGATATAACGGGATATTCGGTCGTAAAGTTTGTAAAGTTAAAACTGTACGTACTTTACATTCTTCATTCTTAAAATTCCTCCAATATCCTCCATAATCCTTTTAGCAGCTCCCCTTTACAATCCATCTCCAAATATGTAGGCTATATATATTAAAAGACTTTGTTGTAGGATGTGAATCTATTTGCAAGGCGAAGACAAACTAGAAAAAGCTCGAGAACGTGTAATTGATGCGATCGCTCAAAATATGAATTTATATGGGGTAACTCCTTCTGTTGGCCGACTCTGGGGTCTCATGTATTTTCAAGATGAGCCGATGACACTTGATGACATGAAACAAGAGTTAGGCATGAGCAAAACCAGTATGAGTACCTCTGTTCGAAACTTAGTGGAATTAAAAATGGTCGATAAGGTGTGGAAAAAAGGGATACGAAAAGATCTATATGAGGTTGAGGAAGATTGGTATCAAACCTTTATTGATTTTTTTACGATAAAGTGGAGAAGTGGTATTTCCATGAATGTCAGCGCCATCCAAAAATCATTATCCGACCTTAAAGAGCTTATAAAGGACGAGCAAGTAAGCAATGAAATTAAAGTAGAAGCTGAAAGTGATATTTTAAAGTTAAATAAAGCATTAGAATACTATTTCTGGCTCAACCGGCTAGTAGACAGCTTTGAATCTCATGAAATCTTTACATTTGTTCCAAAAAAGTAACGTTTATGAACGTTGCTTTTTTCATTTTAAAAATAGATTACGATTCACTTATTTACTTCATCAATTTGTCCGAACTTCATACCCTACAATATGGGGGTGAAAAAATGCCATTATGGGGCTGGCTGTTAGTCTTTTTTGGAGGGTTACTCCTCGTAGGTTTTGTAGCTGACCGAATTTCAAAAAAGAATCGTTCTACCGACTCCCGCAAAATACAAAAGCAAGTCGATGAAGTCAAGAACAACCATTCCAATTATCATCACTTTTTATAAATGAAGAAAGCAGCCCGATATTAAAAACGGGCTGCTTTTTCATTATGCCTGTACTTCCTGTGCTTCTGGGTAGTCATTGTCCACCAATGCAGTATCTTCTGTTAATTGATAACCTGCAATTGTTACGAGACCAAGCATGAATAACAGCATTAATTTTTTCATTTTCCCATCTCCTTTTTTAACTCTTAATTTTTATTGATATAGGTGACTATGTTTTTTCAAAGACGAGATTGCCTTTGAAAAATAATAGCTTGCTAACTTATATTTATGATTTTCTTGATAGATTTTCCCTAGTTTCTCTGCATAATAAGCTATGTAGAGATGATGTTCGATGCCTTCAAAATACGTCAATGCATCTTTTTCAATAAACTTTACTAGATTTTCAGAATTCTGTAGTAAATAATCATAATAGATAAAATGAATGTTGAATTCAGTTAAATCTTGATGCTTCTCCACAATTGCAAATCCTTCGTGAAGCCATTTTTTGCAATGATCATAATCCTCGATTTTATGGTATTCTTCGATTAAACCATGGATTGAACGTAGCCGACCAGCAACCATTTGCTCTTCTTTGTGCTCGAGGCTTTTTCTATATTGTTCGATAGCCAAACTAGATTTTCCAAGTTTAGAATAAAGGACAGCTTGATTATGGTAAATCAATCCTAATAAAGATGGATCATTTATTCCTTCAGCTACCTTTGTTGCTAATAAATAGTTTTCTTCGGCCATTTCAAATTCATTTATTTTTTCATAGCTGATACCCAGTAAAATTTGACATTCAGCACTTCTTTTTAAATCATAAAGAGACTGATAGATGGCTAGTGCCTTTTGGATATACACGATACTTAAGGCTAATTTTCCCAATCGATTATGATTTAGCCCTTTATAATAATACAGATCAGCTGTTTCCCAGCTTTCAAAATGTACACTACTTGTTAAAATTTCTTCGGCTACCTTAAAATGCTCCATTGCAATAGAAAATTGGCTTTTAAAATAATAAAATTGACCTACAATTTTTTCATAAAAATAGTTCATACGGATATCAAATATATCCTTATATAATTCAATTTTCTTAATTTGCGCTTCGGCTTTGTCTAATTGTTTGATAAAAATAAAATATCGTAACTCAAAGAGGACAAAGAAAATGGCAACCCTTGAATCATTTGTATTCTTACTTTCATAGGATTCATAAAAAGCAATCACTGGTTCCCTTTTTCGTGCAACCATTAGGTGGTACCAATCATGAAGCTCCCTTAATTGCTCATATTCTTCACTTTCTATCAGCTTGATTCCTAATCGTTCACATAATAATTCAAGAACCTCAATACTTGCCGAGGTTTGGTTGTTTTCAATTTTTGAAAGATAAGAAATTGAGATAATCTCGTTTGCCAGCTCTTCTTGTGTCATATTTTTTTGAATTCGAAAGAAACGTATTCTGCTTCCTATCTCCATATTTCATACCCTCTCATTGGCTTGACTGCATATATACTCTTTCTAGAAAAATGGTAAAATTCCTCTTTTTAACATTAGGTAAAAAGACTCATTTTTTTGGTTTGGGGCACAAAGACGTTTCGACAGAAGTGGCGACAACATTCTTTAAACAATTCTTTAAAAATCCTATGCTCCACATATCCTAGTTATGTAAAATCGCAACGAAATAAACATTTAGTACTATATGTAAAAACGGTCCCACAGTTCGGGACCGTCTTCTTATTTTTTCTTTACTTTTGCAAGTTCTGTAGAACCAGCAGTTGCCTGCCCGCTTCCGATCTTTTCAAACGTTTCAACTACATCAAAATTAGTAATGACCATTGGTGTAATGGTGCTTGCTGCTTTTTCTTTTACTAAATTAAGGTCAAAGGTTACCAATTCAGTTCCAACCTCGACTTTGTCTCCTTCTTTTACATGAGTGGTAAATCCTTCCCCCTTCATGTTCACTGTCTCAAGACCAATATGTATGAGAAGTTCTAAACCAATTTCTGTTTTAATTCCAATTGCGTGTTTTGTTGGGAAAACTTGTATAATTTCTCCTTTAACAGGTGAAACGATTTTTCCTTCAGACGGCTCAATTGCAAGCCCATCTCCCATCATTTTTTGAGAAAATACTGGGTCTGGTACCTCTTCTAAAGCCAGAATTCTACCAGTCGCTGGGGCAATTAGCATTTCCTCATTTTTTTTATCTTTACTACCAAATAATTTCTTAAACATAATAAACCTCCAAAATTAAAGATATGTTTAGTTGTATCATACCCAGAACAAGAAAAAAAGAATTATGAATCGAATAAATTACTTTTACATTTTTCCGAAATATTGTTCAATATCCTTGTATGAAGATGAAGGATAATTGGAGAATATGTCGAATTTAATGATGTAGTATTCAGAGGATTTAGACTAAGGGGGTTCCACGAAAATTGCTTGATCACATTGGGCATGTTCTCTATCATGTACTCATCGTCATTTTTCCTATTCTTCTATATTATTTACTGGTCATTCAAGACAATAGCTCTACACCAAAGCATTATTCAAATAAACTACTCGGAATGATTGTCATTATCCTTCTGTTGACAATGTCATTTCCCGTAACCTATGCAAATGGTTTTTCGTATGATTTCAGAATCATCCCGATATTCGTCGCATTTCTTTATATTGGATTTTTCCAAGGGATATCTGTTATTTTGTTGATGCTAGTTTATTCACAAGTGTTGGGAAACTCTAGCCTTTTCATTACCTTAATGAATTACGCAGTAATTACAATTATTTTTTATTTCCTATTAAAAAGATATCATTCTATCCTGTTAAATAAGAAACTGCTGCTCCTTTCAACCATATACTGTTTTATAGTTATAACGAGAGCAATCACCCTAGTAAAAAATAACCTGACTGAACAAATCTTAGAGATGTCCATTTTTTCAATTGTTACCTTGATTACACTCTTATTGGTCGTTCTACTAATTGAAAACTTAAACCATCAAATTCAATTACAAAGGGAACTAAGACGTTCTGAAAAAATGAATGTGATCAGCCAACTCGCAGCCTCTGTTGCCCATGAAGTTCGGAATCCGTTAACAACAGTAAATGGCTTTTTACAATTAATCATTCGTGATGACAATATTACTGAAAAACAGCGAAATTATATTGATATTACCCTTTCTGAATTAAATCGTGCTCAATCGATTATTAATGATTATTTATCCCTTGCAAAGCCCAATAATAGTAGTACACAATTAATAAACATCAGTGAAGAACTTGCAAAAACCGTTGAGCTAATGACATCCTATACAAATATCCAAAATATTGAAGTCGAAACTTCTATTGAAAAACTTTTGTTTATCAACGGGAATAAGGATGAGATTAAGCAGGTTCTAATAAATATCATAAAAAACGCAATTGAAGCGATTGGGAATGATGGATCGTTAATGATTGAAGCCTTTTCAAAAGATAACGATATTACGGTAAAAATAACGGATAATGGTCCGGGTATGACGAAAGAACAACTGTCAAAAATCGGAACACCCTTTTATTCCACAAAAGACAAAGGAACGGGTGTTGGACTAACAATTTGTTTCCAAATCATAGAACAATTAAAAGGCTCAATTGAAGTGGAAAGTGCCGTTGGCCAAGGCACAACCTTCATAATAAAGCTACCAACATACCAACCACCATCTCCATTATAATTTAAAAATGAGGTGTGTTAAGAAATGTGTGGACGATTTACTTTATTTGCAGAGTTCGATGACATTCTCAATCGGTTTGATATTGAAGCAACAATTGAACAAGATTTATATATCCCTAGTTTTAATATTGCCCCATCTCATTCTGTCCTATCTGTAATTAATGATGGCAGGCGTAATCGCCTTGGTTATTTGCGTTGGGGCTTCGTTCCATCATGGGCAAAGGATGATAAGATTGGTTATAAAATGATTAATGCCCGTGCAGAAACATTGGCCGATAAACCTAGTTTTCGCCAAGCATTCAGGCATAGACGCTGCCTCGTTATTGCGGACAGCTTTTACGAATGGAAAAAAGGCCCTGACAAAACGAAAACACCGATGCGGATTAAATTAAAATCGGACGAGCTTTTTGCTATGGCGGGAATCTGGGAGCGTTGGAACTCTCCCGATGGGAATGCATTGTTTTCTTGCTCAATTATTACGACAACTCCAAATGAACTGATGAAGGATATTCATGACCGAATGCCTGTCATTTTGCGAAAGAAAGATGAAAAGCTGTGGCTAAATCCTTTGTTGGATGATGTTTCAAAAGTCTCAGATTTACTCAAGCCATTGGCTGCAGAAGAGATGGAAGCTTATGAGGTCTCATCGTTAGTGAACTCGCCTCGAAATAACTCACCAAATGTCATACAAAAAATATGTTAAAGGACAACGACTGTTATCCAAGATGGATTCAGTCGTTTTTTGTTTTCACACTTAAACGGGATAAACCACCATTATTTGGAGATAAATAAAATGATTTACAAAGTGATTGGAGTAAATTCAAATGAAATTTGCCCATTTAACATTCGAACTAATACTTGGCTTTTTCCTATTATTCGTCATTGTTAAAATTGTTGGACGTAAAATAATTAACCAAATTACCCCGTTTACCTTTATCTCAGGAATTGTCTTTGGTGAATTGTTAGGAAACGCACTATACGACCAAAGCATTAACGGCATTTATATCGTTTTCTCAATGTGCTTATGGGGATTATTATTATTCATCATTGAATTCCTTGGTCAAAAGGTTTTACTTTTTCGAGGGATTTTTGAGGGAAAACCGATTGCCCTTATCAAAAACGGGACCATTGATAAACAAGCCCTAAAAAAGGCAAGAATGAATATTAATCAATTGCAAAGCCTGCTCCGCCAAAGCGAGACCTTTTCCGTTCGGGAGGTTGCCTTTTGCTATCTTGAAGGCAATGGATCCATTAGTATTTTGAAAAAGACAAAATATCAAAAAACGACTGTAGAAGATTTCAATCTCCCAGAAAAACCCGTTTATGTGCCTGTAACCCTTATCCGAGATGGAAAAGTGTTATGGGATGAGATCAAAGATTTAGGATTTAATGAAACATGGTTAAGAAACCAGCTTCATTCACAAAACGTTACAGATTATAAAGATGTGTTTTTAGCTGAATGGCAAGAAGATGACGGGATTTTTGTGCAAACCTATTAAACTTTAGGGAGGATATCACGTGGATTTTCCAACTATACATACAAATTTTTGGGATGCTGTATTTGCAGTGCCTTTCGTTATGATTCTCACACAAATCACAAAAAAACTTTTAAAAATACCGAAAAAATATGTGCCAACACTTGCTATTGTAATTGGATTAATGTTCTCTGTTTTTTATAGCCATCGACACGACCTAGCGGCAGGACTGTTCATGGGCTGGTTTTATGGTTCTGCTGCGATTGGCTCTTATGCTTCCTTAAAAACCACTATATTAGCATATCGAAAAACGAGCGAAAGATAGTAAAGATTTATCATGATTAGAGTCTATAAATAATAAAAATCTATGTTAAAATAAAGCCTATATCCAAACTACACTTGGACTATAGGCTTTTTACGTGTATTCTTTTGGATTCGAGTGAACGAAAGTATTTTTTAGTACAATAATTTCCATCTTTTTAAAATTTATTAACAATTAACAATTTTCATGTTAAACTTACAAATATTATTCTTACAATATCTTTTTGAACAACTATGAAGAAGGGGGAAAAACGATGAAAGAAATGTTTCACAAATGGAATCAAATTAGCCTTGTTAAACGAATACTTGCTGGTATTATTGTAGGTATTCTCTTAGCCCTGATTGTTCCTAAGGGAGCAGCCTGGGTTACCATTTTCGGTTCTTTATTTGTTGGTGCATTAAAAGCAGTTGCACCAGTATTGGTCTTATTCTTAGTTATTGACGCCATCTCTAAACATAAAAATGGAACCCAAACAAATATCAAATCTATTATTGGACTATATGCGATAGGAACTTTCGTAGCAGGGCTTGTAGCGGTTGTGGCAAGCTTTATCTTTCCAGTTAAACTAACACTCGTTACAGGTGCAGGAGAAGTCGCTCCTCCAAGTGGCATTTTAGAGGTACTCCAAACATTACTATTTAATGTAGTGGACAACCCTATCAACGCACTAATGAATGCAAATTACATCGGAATACTTGCTTGGGCGATCATTCTAGGTATTGCACTAAAAAATGCAAACGATACAACAAAGACTCTATTATCCAATGTGTCTGATGCCATCACAAAAGTAGTAAAATGGATAATTAGTCTAGCTCCTATCGGTATCATGGGATTAGTGTTCGATGCAATAGTAACAAATGGAGTTACAGCATTGATGGAATATGGTAAACTCCTTGCCCTATTGCTCGGCTGTATGTTCTTTATCGCACTAGTTGTGAATCCATTGATTGTATATTTCTATATTCGCAAAAATCCATACCCACTTGTTTTTCAATGTTTAAGAGAAAGTGGAATGACTGCATTCTTTACACGTAGTTCAGCTGCAAATATCCCAGTGAACATGAACTTATGTGAAAAGCTTGGGTTAAATAAGGATACTTATTCAGTTTCGATCCCATTAGGCGGTACTGTTAACATGGCAGGTGCGGCAGTAACCATTTCTGTCTTAACACTTGCAGCAGTTCACACTCTTGGTATTGAGGTTGACTTTGCAACAGCGCTAATTCTTAGCGTTCTATCAGCGATTTCAGCTGCAGGTGCTTCTGGTGTTGCGGGAGGATCCCTTTTACTAATTCCATTAGCAGCAAGCTTATTCGGCATTCCAAACGATGTTGCCATGCAAGTCGTCGGTGTTGGTTTCATTATTGGAGTCTTTCAAGACTCTTGTGAAACTGCCCTTAACTCATCATCTGATGTCCTTTTCACAGCTACTGCTGAGTACGCGAAAAAGCGAAAAGAAAGAAAAGAGGCTGTGAGTAAGTCAGCTTAAATATCGTTCTTGAATATTTGATACCACTCATTAATTTGGGTGGTTTTTTTATAAGGCTGTTTTTGCAAATTTTGTTGTTTTTTATCGTTGATTTCCGCTTCAGGTGGACGCTTTCCGCGGGCGTGGCTTGAGCCTCCTCGTCGCTGTCACTCCTGCGGGGTCTCAAGTCTCACGCTTTTCCCGCAGGAGTCGCCACCTTACGCTTCAATCAACTAGGTTTGCACTTTATATCTGAAAGCAACAATCTTTTAGAATAGAAAAGAGCCTTTTGTAAAAAAAATCGGTCACCATATAGGTAACCGACTCCAATACATATTAATAAAAGAACCCAGGATATCCATATCCATACCCATAAGGATATCCATATCCATATCCATATCCCCAAGGAGCAGCTAAGGTACTTCCTAGTAATCCCCCTAATAACGCGCCTCCTAAGAATGGGGCACCAAATCCCCAACCAAATGGTCTTCCAAATCCAAAGCCAAACGGTCTCCCAAATCCCCAGCCAAATGGTCTTCCAAAGCCAAACGGTCTTCCAAACCCAAATGGTCTTCCAAAAATCCTACTATCATTTGAATCAATCATTGGAACTTGTGGACTTCCTACAAGATGCTGATCATACACATTCATACTAAGTTATCCCTCCTCATATTTTCAATTACAATATATTCCGCGAATGTAATAATTCTTGGGCATTTATCTAAAATGGGCTGTTTTCTAATAACTTTTTTAGTACAAATGAAGGAGTTTTTCGAACCATCATCTCGTTGCATGCACTACAAAAATCAAAAATCATATTGAACGAATGATACTAGTGAATTTCTTACATGAAATTGAGGGTCTTGGTTAATTTCGTTCAGCTTTTGTAAAAATTCAATTGAATTGGGAACATAAGGACCTTTATTAAACATTATACAATCTGCTCTTAAACCAGCATGTACATCTGTTAATTCAGGTATTGATGGGATATTCTTTTTATTCATATTTTCTAAGACTCCTGTGGCCCAAATAACAGGAATATGGGCTGCATGACAGATTTCTAGAATTCCTTCTTGCGCACTTAAAAACTGATCCAATCCAATTTCGATTACTAAATCCCCTCTTGCAATCATGACTCCAAACAAACCGTAATTTAATCCTTCCATAATTATTTTGGATAATGATAATATGGCATTTTTTGTTTCTATTTTTGCAATAATTCCTTTTTTATCCTCAGTCAACATTTCTAACTGGTGCTTTACAATTTGAATATCTTTTGGGTGATTAATATAGGAAATTCCAACTAAATCAATGTCTTTATACATGGATTTCAAAATCTTAAAATCTGATTCAGAAACCGTTGGTACGTTTAAATGAACAAGGGAGTCAGGAAAATTTATGCCATTTTCCGGATAGATTGCCTCTTCTTTTTTTCTTGTTAAAAGGATTTTAGTCTCGATATACTCCTCTGTATTCGATATAACCTTCGCAAATATTTTTCCATCATCGATATACACTCTGTCACCGATTCGCACATTTCGTAAAGCTTTAGGTAATGTAACGCCAACCGCTGCTGGCTCTTTATCCGTTTTAGGAATTCCAATATATTTATCATTCTTATAAATTCGCAAAATATCATTTTTCTTTATTTTAATAAAACTCTCTGTCATTCCTTTTTTATTTTTACTAGGTACAATTTGCCCAATTCGAATTTTAGGTCCTGGAAGGTCAATGAATATTTTACATTTGGATGTCTTTTTAACACAACTTGCATGAAACGTTTCTTCTTCCATTCTTAATGTATGGATCATCTTTTTCCAAACTGTCAAATCATCATGCGCACAGTTTATTCTTGCTATTGTCATACCGGATTGCAGCAAATCGTTAAAAACTTCAGGGGTATTAAGCATTTTGCGATCAAGGGTAACCATAATATGTTTTTGATTGATTGTTTTTCCAAACAAGTGATCTTTACGCTCTTCTTTTATTGAATTCGCAGTGTGTACGTCAATGTATTCATGTTTCAAATAAGGGGTATTAACTTCTTTAGAAAGGTGATGGATGATTTTATTTAAGGTATCCATGATATGGGGACTACAATTTGAAAGTGGCAAGAATCCTTTTTCACGCAAAATATTGTTTAAATTGGGATGAGCCATTCCATGCAAAGTAAAAAAGGCCCGTAAATTCATTTTACTTAGAGTTGTGGGATCATTGAAATTGTATTCGGTTTGCTTGAAAATGTTTGTTTGAGCAGCTTCCCTAAGTTTTATTAGATATTCTTTTAGTTCGACTTGATCCATTGTCACCACATTCCTTTCAAAGTTTCAGAAAATACATGTTTGATGTAGGTAATTTCAATATGTAAATAGATTGAATTCAAAAGGCTGTACCAAAACTTTGGATTACTTTTTTACATTATTCATTTATATTCAATCTTGTTAATATGTTGAAAAGATAAAAAAGCTCCACCCCCTTAAATATAAGGAAGGTGGAGCTTTACATGATGATTCCGATTGGGTTCGAACCAACGACCTCTACCCTGTCAAGGTAGCGCTCTCCCAGCTGAGCTACGGAATCAATGTATTAGAATAATATATAATATACATGTGTATTTAAGGTTTGTCAATTAGAATCTATTAATTCATAATTTAATACCTGAAAATTATTAACAAGGTTAACAACGTAATTAATGCGTTTTCATTGACATAATGTCATTTTATCTGTATATATATAGTATTGAGGCAAATTTTAACTTAATATTCGCTGAATTCCCATTTTTAGGGAAACGGGGGAACCAAAACGTGCAAAAATAAATGCACTCGGGGTGAATCCTTTATTATTAAAGGTAGGAAAATACTCTTCATCCGAATCCGACAGCTAACCTCGTAAGCATTTGGAGAGAGCATTGTTGCGCAAATCAACTTTCAGGCCACGAGCCATACTCTCGTGGCCTTTTGTGTCTCCCAAAAATATGCTTTTCATCGCAATTCACAATTCCCTTTTGCTTTCAACTCACATTCAACTACATCTTTGAGGAGGTTTTTTATGTCATTAACAAAAAAGATTTTATTAGGTTTAGGTTTAGGTGCGGTTGTTGGACTTATTCTAAATGTAACATCACCGGCCGCTTTTGATTTTGCAAATACCTATGTCTTTGTTCCACTAGGTCAGATCTTCTTGAATTTAATTAAAATGCTTGTTGTTCCTATTGTCTTAGTATCTATTACTCTAGGAGTTACAGGACTTGGTGATCCTAAGAAGCTTGGGAGAATTGGAGCAAAAACAATTACTTACTTTTTAGCAACAACTACAATTGCCATTACAATCGCAATAGCTCTTGCCTCAATTTTCAAACCAGGTGTTGGTGGAGGATTTAATACGGAAGGGGCAACCTACGATGGCGCAACTGAAGCTCCTCCTGTTATGGAAACGTTAATAAATATTATTCCAACGAATCCTTTTACCGCAATGAATGATGGAAATATGCTTCAAATCATAGCTTTTGCTATTTTTATAGGATTTGCTTTAACTGTTTTGGGTGAAAAAACAAAGGGAATTATAAATTTGTTTGAACAGGCAAATGAAATCTTGATGTATCTTGTTAATCTTGTTATGAAGACGGCTCCATATGGAACGTTTGGATTAATTGCAACCGCAATTGGAGGCCAAGGATATGCTGCAATTAAAGCAATGCTCGCGTATTTCTTGATCGTACTTGTTGCCTTACTCATCCACGCTGTTGTCACATATGGTGGTACGATAGCGTTAATTGCTAAGCGAAACCCAATCGAATTTTTTAAAGGATTCGCACCTGCCATGACAGTTGCATTTAGTACATCAAGTAGTAATGCCACACTTCCAATTTCAATGGAGACCGCACAAAAAAATCTTAAGGTTCCGGAACCTATTAGTAGCTTTGTTCAACCGTTAGGTGCAACAATTAATATGGATGGAACCGCCATCATGCAAGGTGTAGCAACTATTTTCATAGCGCAGGTCTATGGATTTGACCTTTCATTTTCTCAAATTTTAGTGGTAATCTTAACCGCTGTCCTTGCGAGTGTTGGTACAGCTGGTGTTCCAGGCGTTGGTTTAATCATGCTGGCGATGGTACTAACTGCAGTTGGTTTACCACCAGAAGGTATTGGTTTAATTATCGGTATTGACCGCTTACTCGATATGACACGTACCGCTATCAATATCACAGGCGATGCGGCATGTGCGGTTTATGTAGCAGAATCAGAAAAGAAACACATGGATGAAGCGACAGCTTAATCCAGTATGAAGCGACAGGGATTTTTCCTGTCGCTTTCCTTTTTAAAACGGTATAATTAAAGAGTAAATAGTTGATTTGGAGGATTTAAAATCATGGTTAATAAGGGCACAGTTAGGGAAATGACTATACATAGTAAGATTTTAAATGAAGAACTTGAGCTGATTGTTTATTTACCAGCATCCTACTCTCCCCTTTATAAATACAATATTCTTATCGCCCAGGATGGACGTGATTATTTTAATCTTGGCAGGATTGCACGGGTTGCCGATAAGTTGTTAGAAACAGGCGAAATTAGCAATACCATCATTATTGGGGTTCCTTATAAAAGCGTTGCAGACCGACGTAGGAAGTACCATCCAGATGGTGAGCAGCATCATTTATATAAGCGCTTCTTAGGAGAGGAACTGGTGCCATTTCTTGATCAGGAGTTCCCAACGTATCAAATGGGGCAAGGCCGCGCACTAATTGGGGATTCACTGGCGGCGACTATATCGCTTTTAACAGCACTCGAATACCCTCATACTTTTGGAAAGGTGATGTTGCAATCACCGCTTGTGAATGAACACGTCCTTCAGAAGGTTGAAAATTTTGAAGAACCACACCTCCTTGATTTATATCATGTGATAGGAACGGGGGAAACCGAAGTGAAAACAACCAAGGGAGATATTGAAGACTTTTTAACCCCAAATCGTGAATTACATAACATCTTTGTGAAAAAAGGATTCCCCTATTTTTATGAGGAATTCAACGGCATCCACACTTGGAAGTATTGGCAGCCTGATTTGCCAAGAGCCCTTTCAAAAATGTTGCCTTAACTTTATTCAGCAGAAATTCCATACTTTTATAATGAGGAAAGAATTGAAAAAGAGTTATCATTTTGTTTGGTGGTTCAAACCCCAGCTGAATAATGTGCAAGCCTCCGGTGGATGCCACGATTTTTCAAAGGAAATTTTTCGAGCAAACTCGAAAAAATTCGGGCGCAAATACGCCAAGGCGTATTTTATTATGTTATTTTATATTCTATCATTTTCAGATATTTGATATAATTGTGTTATTATTTTCTGTATTTCTACATTAGGTACTTCTCGTTTTGATTTATTAATCCATAAGGAGGGCAATAAAAATGAAATATGGCATTGTTATCTTCCCGTCCAAAAAACTTCAAGACAAGGTTAATTCATATCGTAAACGATATGATCCACACTATGCATTAATTCCACCACATCTTACGGTTAAAAATGCATTTGAAGCATCCGATGAAGAAATCCAGGATATTACAAGGGAATTAGAAACGGTTTCGAAACAGGTTGAACCATTTACATTAAAGGTTTTAAAGGTTAGCTCCTTTTCCCCTGTAAATAATGTCATTTACTTGAAAATAGATCCGAATGAAGAATTACAAAAACTACACAACGCCCTTCACTCTGATTATTTTGCAGGTGAACCCGAGTATGCATTTGTTCCCCATATTACAATCGGGCAAAAGTTATCGTGTGATGAGCATTCAGATGTGTATGGTCAATTACGCATGTTAAAAATGGACCACGAAGAGCAAATTGACCGCATTCACCTTCTTTATCAGCTTGAAAACGGTTCATGGACCGTTTATGAGACATTTCGTTTAGGAAAGGAAAATTAGACACAGCATGGAAGCACGAATCGTAACTAACAACAAAGAACAAGACGATGCCTTTACAATCCGAAAAGTGGTCTTCGTCGATGAACAAAAAGTACCTCTTGAAGAAGAAATTGATCAATTTGAAGATGAAGCTACGCATATTGTCCTTTATGATCATAATGAACCTGTTGGAGCTGGACGTTTCCGTGAGCTTGACGGATACGGCAAAGTAGAGCGTATTTGTGTCCTTGCTTCACACCGTAAAAAAGGGGCAGGGAATTTGATTATGCAAAAGATGGAGGACATTTCGAAAGAGCGAGGCATTTCAAAATTAAAGCTCAATGCTCAAACACACGCGGAAAACTTCTATAAGAAATTAGGATATGAAACGGTATCAGATATTTTCATGGATGCTGGTATACCTCATGTCACGATGATTAAAGAATTATAAGTTTAGACAGGATGTCACCTATGAGGCATCCTTTTTTTTGGATAAAAATAGTGAATTCTGCTCATTCTACCATTGAGAGGTGAGCATGTTGGAATTTTTCAAAATCGCTTTTGATTTAGTAATTGGACTTCTAGGGTTACTTATTATTACTAAAATTCTAGGAAAAACACAAATAACCCAAATTACTGCTTTTGATTTTATCTCTGCATTAGTGCTTGGTGAATTAGTTGGAAATGCCACTTTCGACCAAAATGTTGGGATCCTTCAAATTCTTTTTGCCATACTGGTTTGGGGGATTTTAATTTATGTGATTGAGATGATTACACAGAAAGTTCGTAAAACAAGGCCATTTCTTGAGGGGAAGCCTTCCATTATTATTCACAAAGGCAGAATTATTCGAGACCATTTAAAGAAAAACAAACTGGATATTAACCAATTACAGCATCTACTTCGTTCGAAGGGTGTTTTTTCAATTAGGGAGGCTGAGTATGCCATCCTAGAAACAGATGGTTCAATCAGCGTTCTAAAAAAATCTCCATATGAACCACCAACCCGTCAAGATTATAAAATGGCTGAACAAAAGGTTCGACTCCCGATTACATTGGTAAGTGATGGTGTATTAATTCAAGAGAATTTAAAGGAAAGTGGTTTTTCGGAAAGTTGGTTGCAATCGGAATTGAAAAGCCAAGGTGTAGCTACGTATAAAGATTTACTTTACGCAGAATGGCGCGAAGAGGAAGGCTTGTACGTTCAAGAATTCTAGCCTTCCTTTATATAGACTCGTTAAAAAGTAATCCTTCGCCGGTAAATTGTGCACGAATGTTTTCAATATATTGGCTTTGTTTTTTCGTTAATGTTTTTCGGTCAACTTGGTGTAGATCATATGAACGCTCATTTACGTTCAGGACAAGCGGATTTACTTGATGAAGTTTCATTTGGTTTGTTTTATAGGTTGTGGTACGGTGCACATATTGGGTATATTGTTCATTGTTGATTGGTAATATATAGCCCATTTTTTTGCCCTCCTCCCTTTTTTATTACATATGTATCGTCTTGATGTTTTATTATAAAATTCGAGTCTAGCCTTGTATTTGTAGGGGTATATATAGAAAAGGTCTGACCATTTGCCAGACCCCTTTCCTTATTTTTTGTTAATCATTTTTGAAATGGTGTTAAAGTCCATTTTTTCCTTGCCATTAACGATGCTATTAACAATTTTGTCTTCAAGTTGTTGATTTACTGGTTTTTTTGCAATTTTAGAGACCTTTCTAATTACATTACGAACGGTATTCTCATCTTTAAAATTTGCATTTTGCAAAGAGTTTGCGAGCTTGAATACCTCCTGCATATCTACGCCTGTTTTCTTTTCGATATTCTTAAAAAAATTATTATCCATTTCGAAGCCTCCTTACATTGTGTTATATCGTATGACCCCCGCCTACAAGTGGTGCGCAGGTTGGGGAAAAAACTATCTTTTTTTTAAATGTAGAAAGTACGAGCCGATCGACTCGTACTTCTACTTTTGGAATGCTGTGATTAGTTATAGAAAGAAGCACCTACAATAATTAATAGGATGAATAATACGACGATTAAAACAAAAGTTGATCCGCCGTAGAATCCGCCGTAACCATAGCCTCCATAGCCGTATCCACAACCACCGAATCCGTAGCCCATATTTTGCACCTCCTCATAAAAGAGTACATTATAAACTATGTTTTACAGGTTGTTTTTGTGAGGACAGGAGCACAGGGCAACTGCGGAAATTAAGAAAATAATTATTCTCCCATCTTTTTTCTAACTCTCCTTGTTTCTTAGAAAACCATTGATCGAGTTTCTCCATTTTGGGTTCAAGTTCTTTTTCGAATCCACTAGCCTGTGTATCTAACTGGTTTAATCCCTTTTCGTGTTCTAAAACCCTTCCATCAAGCTTTCCCATCATTGTTTCAAGTTCTTTTTCAAATCCACTAGCCTGCTTATCGAGTTGGTTCAATCCCTTTTCATTTTCTGCTGCCCATTTATCCAACTTCCCGATCGCTTCTTCATGGTCTTTAGAATAGTCAGTCATAAAGCGTTCAATTTCTTTATCAAATTTATTCATTTCTATACCTCATAAAAAACTCTCACTTCCCTAGAAAATAATTAAATTATTTTTAGCATATGCATTAATAATGATGTTTGTTTATTCTTAATTTAATAAAATACATTAACTGTAATCAAAACCTCGAAAGTGGTGATAACAATGAAAGATAATGAAAATCAAATAATTAATTACATTAAGGCTGGGAACTTTCAAAAAGCACTCGAACTTTTAAATGACAAAAATCTCCAAACTAATAGTCCAAGATATTATGCAACACGGTCCTGTGAAAACATACACAACGGAAAACTTCAAAATGCATGGTTATGGTCGTGGAGAGGACTAAATAACTTTCCTAAAGACTCTATTTTAACAAGAATTATGGAAAAGATATGTGAAATAGATAGTGTGAGAGAGAAAAGTAAGCAAACCGATAATCTAAATTCTGGGGATAATGAGACTCATGGGGAAGTTGGAAACTCAAATGCTAAAATTCGGGTCCTTCTAGGAAGCATGGAGATTGCGAACCAAATGCATACACTATCCGAAGGTTTAAATAGACAAGGGATTATTGCCCATACAATAAATTATTATCCATATTATTTAAATTATGATTCTAATTACACCTGGTCCTTAATAGGACAACGGAGCACACCTTTAATTAATGAGGAACTTAGAAAATTAACAAATGAGTTCCTTCCCCATTATGACCTATTTCACTTTCACTTTGGAACAAGTCTGACACTAGATTGGTCAGATCTTCCCTTATATAAGTCATCAGGAAAAGCTATTCTTATGCAGCATTGGGGAAGTGATGTAAGAATATTATCAAAAGCTACCGAATTAAACCCTTATGCATTAGTTAAAAATAAAAATGAGTACCAAATAAAAACAAACCTTTCTAAGCTTTCCGAAAACATCCAGAATTGTGTAGTGTTTGATATGGAGCTATACCAGTATGTAAAGGAATTCTATAAAAATGTTCATATCTTGCCCTCAATGATCAATTTAAATAAATACCAACCTACAAAAAGTTCGATACCAAATAAAAAGCCCCTTATTGTACACGCTCCCACCTCTCCTGCAATCAAAGGGACCAAATACATCCTAGAAGCAATTGAATCATTAAAGGATAATTATGATTTTGATTTTCGATTAGTAAAGGGCTTGTCTCATGAAGAGGCAATCAAAATATATCAAGCTGCAGACCTAATTATTGACCAACTTCATATAGGAAGTTATGGGTTATTTGCTGTAGAGGCTATGGCCATGGGTAAACCAGTGATTTGTTGGATTAGTGATTTTATGAAAGACCATTATCCAAATAACCTTCCAATTATTATAGCAAATCCTGAAACTATAAAAGATACTATAGAATTCACCCTTAGGAATATAGACATACTTCCGGAAATTGGAGTAAAGGGAAGACTGTATGTTGAAATGAATCATGATATGGTAAAAAACAGTCAAAAAATGCTTTCGTTATACATTTCTTTATTACAAAAGTAATTATGATTTCTTCATAATCAGTGTTGGATATTTTCCAACTACTGATTATGAAGTCTATTTATTTAGTTTTAAGATACCTTTGTAATTTAAATACCTACTCTAATTCCAAGTTTTCCTTCTAACAGATTTTTATTATGAAGAATTCTAGGATCTTGAGGTCTATATTTTGCTGCCTCTTCATTATGATAATAGGATTTTTGGAGTTTGCCTAAATTATAATAACAAACACTCATTTGTAGATGAGGATACCATGTATAGTAAGCTGGATAGCTAAAACTCCACTTAGCTGAATCCGGATGTAATTGTGTTGCGAGGTCATACCAGTAGATTGCTGCATTATATTCTTGTTTTGTCTGAAAGTTATATCCAATCCTACTACACGTTTCAGCACGTGGAGTCTTTGAAAACCCAAATGATTGAAATAATGATTTTAATTCATTCTCCAAATCTCCAATAAAACGGTAACAATCCGCTTTATTAATACAGGCATATACTTTATCCTCTATCCATCCTTCTTTTAGTGCGATATTTTCATCGTAAGCTTCTATAGCCTTTTCATAATGTCCATTTTCTCTAAGCTCATTTCCATAGTAGAAATAATCTCTCGCAGAAAATCTATCACCACGTTCAATTTTATTCTGATATATATTAAGGTTTCTCCCAACGGAATGTTTAATTTTTTTATGGGTCACCGAGATATCCGAATTAATAATTTTTCCAAATACCTCTAAATACTGATGACAGTCTCCTTTCCAGACGAAATTTTTTTCTCTTTTCACCAGCCGGTTACGGCGATAACGCAAAGTTACATTACCAAATTCATCTGTTCCAGCATCATAATACATAGATACAGAATCGACGGATGTATCTAAAGTTTCTTTAAGTTCCTTAAACTTTCTTCGGTCTTCTTCTAGCAATACATCATCAGCGTCAAGATATAGAATATATTCCTTTGTGGCATGCTTAAATGACTCATTTCTTGCTGCAGCAAAGTTACCTATCCATTCAAAAAAGAACACTCGGTCTGTATATTGCTTCGCAATTTCAACTGTCTGATCTGTGGAGCCTGTATCTACAATATTAATTTCATCTACTATATCCTTTACCGTATCAAGGCACCTCGCTAATACCTCTTCTTCATTTTTTACGATCATACATAAACTAATTGAGACCATTTTTGAATCTCCTTTCAAAAAAAGAGATGCTTTTATAAAAGCATCTCTATAAAATTTCATCGCTAATCATTTAAACGTAATCAACTTTCATGTTTCGCAAATTATGGTCCAGTTGGTCCGGTTGGTCCGGTTGGTCCGGTTGGTCCGGTTGGTCCGGTTGGTCCGGTTGCCCCTGTTGCTCCTGCTGGTCCGGTTGCTCCTGTCGCTCCTGCTGGTCCGGTTGCTCCTGTCGCTCCTGCTGGTCCGGTTGCTCCTGTCGCTCCTGCTGGTCCGGTTGCCCCTGTCACTCCTGCTGGACCGGTTGCTCCTGTCACTCCTGCTGGTCCGGTTGCTCCTGTCGCTCCTGTTGGTCCGGTTGCTCCTGTCGCTCCAGTTGCCCCTGTTGCTCCGGTTACTCCTGCTGGTCCGGTTGCTCCTGTCGGTCCGGTTGCCCCTGTTGCTCCTGCTGGTCCGGTTGCCCCTGTCGCTCCTGTTGCCCCTGTTGCTCCGGTTACTCCTGCTGGTCCGATTGCTCCTGTCACTCCTGTTGCCCCTGTTGCTCCTGCTGGTCCGGTTGCTCCTGTCGCTCCTGCTGGTCCGGTTGCTCCTGTCACTCCTGTTGCCCCTGTTGCTCCTGCTGGTCCGGTTGCCCCTGTCGCTCCTGCTGGCCCGGTTGCCCCTGTCACTCCTGCTGGTCCGGTTGCCCCTGTCGCTCCTGCTGGTCCGGTTGCTCCTGTCGCTCCTGTTGCCCCTGTTGCTCCTGCTGGTCCGGTTGCCCCTGTCGCTCCTGTTGCCCCTGTTGCTCCGGTTACTCCTGCTGGTCCGGTTGCCCCTGTCGCTCCTGCTGGTCCGGTTGCCCCTGTCGCTCCTGCAGGTCCGGTTGCTCCTGTCACTCCTGTTGCCCCTGTTGCTCCTGCTGGTCCGGTTGCTCCTGTCGGTCCGGTTGCCCCTGTTGCTCCTGCTGGTCCGGTTGCCCCTGTCGCTCCAGTTGCCCCTGTTGCTCCGGTTACTCCTGCTGGTCCGGTTGCTCCTGTTGCTCCTGCTGGTCCGGTTGCTCCTGTCACTCCTGCTGGTCCGGTTGCTCCTGTCGGTCCGGTTGCCCCTGTTGCTCCTGCTGGTCCGGTTGCCCCTGTCGCTCCTGTTGCCCCTGTTGCTCCGGTTACTCCTGCTGGTCCGGTTGCTCCTGTCACTCCTGTTGCCCCTGTTGCTCCTGCTGGTCCGGTTGCTCCTGTCGCTCCTGCTGGTCCGGTTGCTCCTGTCGCTCCTACTGGTCCGGTTGCCCCTGTCACTCCTGCTGGTCCGGTTGCCCCTGTCGCTCCTGCTGGCCCGGTTGCCCCTGTCACTCCTGCTGGTCCGGTTGCCCCTGTCGCTCCTGCTGGCCCGGTTGCCCCTGTCACTCCTGCTGGTCCGGTTGCCCCTGTCGCTCCTGCTGGTCCGGTTGCTCCTGTCACTCCTGCTGGTCCGGTTGCTCCTGTCACTCCTGTTGCCCCTGGTGCCCCTGTTGCTCCTGTTGCTCCTGCTGGTCCGGTTGCCCCTGTTGCTCCTGCTGGTCCGGTTGCCCCTGTCGCTCCAGTTGCCCCTGTTGCTCCGGTTACTCCTGCTGGTCCGGTTGCTCCTGTCGCTCCTGTTGCCCCTGTCGCTCCTACTGGTCCGGTTGCTCCTGTCGCTCCTGCTGGTCCCGTTGGTCCTGTAGGCCCTACTAATCCCATAGCCTCAGAATCAAGCAGTGCTACATCATCTACTAATACATCAGAACTTCCTTCTTGAGGTAGCTTAGTAATTATTACAAGAGCTTGTGTACTTCCTGGTGGGGCTGGTGTAGTATTTTCGTATATCTCTAACCAAGTATTATTTTCTACATTAGGTAGTCTGTTTTCTGGTATATTAGTAATTAATCCATACCCAAGAAAAGTAAAAGAAGAATCGTAATATATAACTGAAATACTTATTAGAGGACTTGGTAAATTTCCGACTTTTGCAAATGAAGAGAAAAACTCAAATTGTTCACCTTCCTGAATTGGAACAAATTGACCAATAAAGGCTACAGTACTTGCACCGGTCAATCTTACAGAAAAGAAATCAGAATGTGAGAACTCACTTGTGGGAAACGCATTAAGCCCAAACCATGGAGTGAGTGTACCGTTTTCAAATCCACCATTTTCAATTAGGTCAATAATAGACATGTTCTTCACCTCCTGTTTTTCTACTAAAATACTTCATACATTAACTACTAAATGTAGAAGTATAATGCATATTACGTAAAATCTGTCCAATTGACAGTGCATTTTCACCTGGTAAAAAGCACAAATTTAATTAAACTAAAAAAAACAGGCTAATAATGGCCTGTTTTCTAGTCTATTAAGTTAATGGATAAATATTAGTTTATTATTCTACCTGGATTGCCAACAACTGTTTTATTTTGGGGAACGTCTTTCGTAATAACACTCCCTGCACCAACAATAGCATTTTCACCTATTGTTATAGCAGGTAAAAGTGTAGCGTTATTTCCAATTTTCGCACCTTTTTTAATAATTGGTCCCTGATGTTTATAATTTCCCATCCCCATATACTTATCATTCGAAGACGAACAGCACGGACCAATAAATACATCATCCTCAATTACCATATCGGCTGTAATATAACACCCCGTTTGAATAGTTACTCGATCTCCAATTTTTGTATTTGTCTCTACAATTGCATTTCGACCTATAATACTATCTTCTCCTATTACTACTTTTTCACGGATACTTGCTAAATCCCCTACAAATACGCCTGGGTTAAGCTTTACACCTCGATATAATACACTGTTACAACCAATGACTACATTGTCATTTATAACTAAAGGTTCCAATGCGTTACCAGGCTTACGAGCCATTTTTTTATTAGATGATGTTGGTTTTCCTAAAACCGTTAATTCACCAATTTGAACAAAGTTTCCAATTCTTGTATCTTTCTTTATTACTACATGATGCCCAATAGATACACCGTCTCCTATAATTACATTTTCTTCGATTACAACATTCTCACCAATTATGACATTTTCACCTAAAACCACAGATGAATGGATCATATATACTCCCCTTTCCATAGTAAAAATTGTAAGGGAGTCACTTCGCACTCTAGTGCTCCATTTTATATCCTATAATAGTTCATAAATTCTTAATAATTCATTTGTTACCCGCTCTGCTGAATGATAGTTTTCTACATACTTTCTACCTGCCTTTCCAATCTCATGGCGTCGAACTGGATCATTAATTAACTCCTCAAGGACTTCGTCAAGATTTTCTGGGGTTGCTTGAATAATCGGAAGATCTTCAGGGAATCGTTTACGAACATCCTCTCTTATAAACGCTACTACCGGTTTCCCCATTGCCATTGCCTCAACACTTAACATTCCGTAAGTCCCACATAGTAACTGATCAACGATTATATCTGATTTCAAATATTCTAAAAGGGCTTTATCATGGCTCATTTTTTCAAGAAATTGATAGGTAAATGTACTACCTTTATCACGAAGCTTATTAACTGCGTCTTCTACATAATCAGACCCTTTAAACTCACGATTCGTAGGGGCATGAATAATAAGAGGGACATTGTTTTCAACGGAAGGATATTCAACTTGAAAATCTTCAACATTACATGCTAGAGGGATAACATACACAATTTTATAATAATCTTTTACATATTGATAAGCTTCATAATCCTGCACAATTGCTGTATCAATATATTCTGAAAGGTTTGTTAACTGTTTATGAATTTCTTCATCTGAATAATATGTTGGTGGAAGAGGATAAGGGTTAAGTCTATTAACCAAATCGACTGTTCGAACATCACTTCCCCAGTGATGCATCACCATCTTCTTTCCTTTTTCCTTTAGAAAAGGAAGGTCTGAAAAATCTTGTAAAAACGTGTTAGCATTATGAAAATGAAAAACATCACCATTCTCTATAAGGAATTCAAAATTTTTCAGCAATTCAAATGCGTCCGTATTTAGGATATCACCTTTATAATTTAGATACGTGTGAAAACAATTGTATCCAGCTGCATAATGACCTAGTTTTCTTAACTCTTTACAAATAATTCCCATCTGTCCTGCTATTTCAGTTTGAGCGTGAACAATTTTCATACTAATCTCTCCTTTCTCCTTATAGCATATTCAAGAAGGATAAGTTGGTTATGCACATTTTTCAAATTGGGGATATGCGGACTCACCGTATAAATATAGTCCTCATATGCTATATAAGACTTTTAAAGAAGGTGGGATAAATTTGACAACTAATGAATACATGTCAGCAGAAGAGCTTGGAGTACAAAATCACATATGCCTCTTGGAATATGGAAAAGAAAACAGAAATGGTGTTAAAAATTGGACAACTGAAGATCTTAAGCCATACCTAAAGTATCTAGTAAATGATGAAGCAGTTGATACTTTGTTTAATGGTATTATCTTTAACCCTATAAGTGGAAGGGATAATCATTATATTTTTCCTATGTACACAGATTTTGGAAATTTACCACAAAAAAAGGATTGGAAATTAGCATTAAAATGGCTTTTTAAATCCAACCATAACCTTGACGCAGTATCAAAAAACACAGCTCAAGGAAAAAAAACAGATATATGGGTTACTATGCCGTATCCGTATACCAACCAGACAAATTTCGGAGAACTGGACGATCGATCATTAAACTTTAACAATGAAGAAGATAGAGTTAGAGCAATACAATGGTGGATTTCAAAATTTTTATCAAAATGGAATGATGCTACGTATCTTCATGAAAAACTTGCATTTAAGGGATTCGTATGGCAGCGTGCATCGATTCCTGAACAAGATGAAAATCTTGTTAAAAGAGTAACTTCCTTTATTCACGAAAAAGGACTTCTCTCCCTTTGGCTACAACAATATGGCTCAACGGGGTGTATTAACTGGAAAGAATTTGGATTTGATGCAGCTTGTACACATCCTAACTACTATGGAGAAACAGGACCAGATTATACTTGGATCCCCAATACTACGGTCTTCGCAAAATATTATCATACTGGTATACAAATTCCTTTTGGGAAAGGTATCCTTTTTAAAGAAGGGCATTTACTAGACTATTTAAATTTCGGTTACTTTAACGAATATATGCATAACAGTCTTCTTGTCTTTCAATTTCCTAACCAGACAATGCGCGAAATATATGAAAACCATCTAACCGAATATATTTACCTTTACTCTTTTATTAAGAAAACATATAAACCCGTTTATCCAACAGCAGCTTTTCCATCATAAAGAGAATTTTAACCGGTCATAAGTACAAGAACTTTTGATCGGTTTTTTTTACATAAGAAAAGAGCTGTTTCACTTTAAATAATTTAACCTTTTGAAACAGCCTCGTATAATAATGGAATATTTTACATTCCTTTTTATTTAATTAGGTTTGAATAAATAGTAAGCAATTGTTCAGCAACTACATCATGGGAATGGTACTTCTCTACGTATTTTCGCCCTTTAATTCCAAATTCTCTGCTTAGTTTCGGGTTATCAAGCAACATTTTCACTTGATCGTATAACGTATCAGGATTACTATTAATAATGGGTAATTCAGCGGGGAAGGTAGTAATAAGATCATCAAGAATATATGTCAGTACCGGTTTACCTAATGCCATTGATTCTACACTAAGTAACCCATAAGATCCACATAATACCTGATCAATAATAATATCAGCTTCTTCATAAACCTCAATGACGTCCTCATGCTTCATTTTCTCAATTCTTCTATACTCAAAGTCGTATTTCTCTTTAAGTTTTTCTAAAGTGCTTTCTATATAAGACGTCCCCTTAAAGTCTGGATTCGTGGGTGCATGAAGTATTAATGGCTTTTCCTTTTGGATTGGTGGATATTTGGGCTGAAATTTCGTAAGGTCAATCGCAATTGGTAGAACATGTACCTTTTCATAATAATCTTTTACATATTCGTATACTTCATAATCTTGTACAATTGCTTCTTTAATATACTTTGTAATTTTTATTAATTTTTCATGGATATCTTCATTTGGTGGCGAATCCCCTGTATATACATAAGGATTTCTTGATTTAGCTTGCTCATGAAACCTTACATCATTTCCCCAATGATGCATGATCATTTTTTTATTTCTTCTTTTTATTTCTGGCAAATCTGTAAAATCAGGACATAGTGTGGTACCGTAATGAAAATGAAACAGGTCAAAAAAGTCAATAATCTCTTTATTCATACCACTAAGTTCATCTTGATTCATATTCACAAGATAGTCTTTATAATCAAGATAGGAATGAAATGTATTAAAACCAATTGAGTAATGCCCCTTTCTATACAGGGCACTGCTCAAAATTCCCATTTGACCAGCAATTTCAGTCGTCCCGTGAAAAACTTTCATAATTCTCCTCCGGTTTTAAGCCAATTATACGTCTTTTCAATTCCCTCTGTTAAGGAATGAGTAATTGTCCAATTTAATTCTGTTTGAATTTTTTTAGAATTAATACTTCTCCTCTGAACCACATCGACTTTTCGTTTTGGCATAAATTGAAGGTGAACTTTTTCTTCCCCACTTGCATTATGAACTACTTGTGCAAGTTGAATAACACTTGTTTCATTGCCTGTTCCAACATTATATACAGATCCTATCGCCTTTTTATTCGAAGCTGCTAAATATACAGCTTTCATTGCATCTTCAACATACGTAAAATCTCTTGTCTGCTTCCCATCACCATAAATAATCATTGGTTTTTGATTCATTACCGCTTCAAAAAATTTTGCTACTACTCCGCAATATGGATTCTCAGCAAGTTGACCAGGCCCATATACATTTGAAAATCGTAGAATCGTTATAGGTAGTTGATACAATTGATAAAATACATTGCAGTAATGCTCCATGGCAAATTTACTTGCTGCATAGGGAAGTTTTATATTATAGTAGGATTCTGGAGTTGGTAAAATTGGAGCCTCACTGTATATAGAAGTCGTTGAGGCATAAATAAACCTCTTTAAACTCTTGCAGCATTCTTTTGCTTTCTGTAGGAGTAGATAACCACCGTATAGGTTTGTTTCAAAATCATTATTAAGATTTTCGACTGATAAGACAAGATTTTTGCAAGCAAAATGGAAAATATATTCAACATTAGGAAGAACTTCTTCTAATATTTCTTCATTGGTAATACTATCTTTATAAAACGTTATATTCTCAGAGTTTGGAATTGCAGCCATGTTTCCTGTTGATAAATCATCAATTATAAAGATATGATCACATAAAGGCATTAGACTTTTCACCAATTGTGAACCTAGAAACCCTGCTCCTCCTGTTACAAGAACCTTTCCAAAATTCATGACCTTATCCCTTCCTTTCTTTCATATCTGATGTAGAAAAAGAGGAAATTGGCAATTCGACGACTTTCTTAGTTAGGTCCGCTTTATACATAGCAAATATTATTTCAAGAGCTTTCTTTCCTTCTATTCCGTCTATAAGTAAGCTCTTATCCTGAGATTTTAAGGCTTCAATAAAGTTTTCATACATATAAATCTGTTCATTCTTATCTTGTAATAGGGTATCCAATTCATACATATCAGTTTCCTCACCTTCTATATACCAATGGCTAATGTTATTAAGAGTTGGTCCTTCAATACAAATAGTCCCTTTTTCACCAAAGATGGATAGAGCGTAGCCTATATTATGTGGCTTCGTAACAATATTAGCCTCAATAATACCCTTTGCGCTTGTTTTAAAATCCAATATACCTAAAGCAACGTCCTCCGTCTCTTTTAAAGTAGATTCGTAACCTGTTTCACCATAAACTGTTTTAACCTCTCCAAGAAACCACTGAAGCAAATCTATAATATGAATTCCTTGATTGATTAACATTCCCCCATCACTTTCCCATTTGCCCCTCCACGTAGCAGAAGTAAAATAGTCAGATGACCGGTTAATCCTTAATGAAGCAACCCCTACATTTATTTTTCCTATTTTTCCTTCATCAATAATCCTTTTGATTTTTTGCATCAGTGGCCGAAATCGAAGTTGATGACAAATCATTAATTGCCTTTTTTGAATTTCTGCTAAATATATTAAATCGTTAGACTCTTCGATAGACAGTGCCATTGGTTTTTCTAAAATTACATGTTTATTAAAACAAAGTGCTTTTTTGGCCATCTCAGAATGCAATCCAGAAAATGTGCAGATAATAATAACATCAATCTGCTGCTCAGCAATCATATCTTCATAGTTATTAAAGAATTTTATTCGATGAGTATAACCCGATTGTGTTTGATAAAAACTCCTTGCCTCATCCATACGCGATTCATTTAGATCACTTATTGCAATTAAACGAGCATCTTCACACCTTGCTAAAGCATTTAAATGTTTTTTTGATATATAACCACAGCCAACTAAACCAAATCTAATTACCATTTACTCCTCCCCTTTTTCAAGTATGACTGAAATAATTTTATCTTGCTCATTCTCTGTTAAAAAAGGATGCATAGGAACGGCAAATAGTCCCCTAGATAACGATTCCGCCACCGGAAAATCGCCTTTTTTATAATTAAGAAATGAGTACACTTCTTGTAAATGTAAACATTGCGGATAGTATACTCCTGTCTGAATTTGTGCATCTAAAAGCCTTTTCATATGTTCCTTTCGATTCTTAGAATTAATGCAAAATAGGTGATAAATATGAGTTCGATCACTTGCTTCAAGTGGTAATTGCAAATAAGGGGCATCCTTCAGATGTTCCCAATACCTCTTCGCGAGTTTTCTTCTTTGTTGATTCCACCCATCGAGCCTCGGAAGGATTACTAGTAAAATAGCAGCGTGTAGTTCATCAAGTCTACTGTTATAACCTATTCTGTCGTGAAAATACTTTCTTGTTGTACCATGAGTACGAAGTTTTCTAATTCTTGCTGCTAGGTCCTTGTCTGAAGTTGTAATGACTCCACCATCTCCCATCGTTCCAAGATTTTTTGTTGGAAAAAATGAAAAACATGCCGCATCCCCTAAACTCCCTACTTCTCTATTCTTATAGGAGGCTCCAAATGCTTGACAGGCATCTTCTATTATATAAATACCGTATTTTTTCGATATTTCGGAGATTTCATCCATGTCAGCTGGTTGCCCGAACAAATGAACAGGAATAATTGCCTTGGTGGCTGGAGTAATCTTTTTTTCAATTTCTTTTGGATCAATATTGTAGGTAAAAGGGTCTATATCTGCAAATACCGGTCTAGCACCAACCCGTGATATTGCTTCAGCACTTGCAAAGAACGTAAATGGGGAAGTAATTACTTCATCACCTTCACCTATTCCTAAAGCATCAAGTGTAAGAACTAGAGCATCTGTACCATTCGCAACAGTTATTGCTTCGTCGACTCCAATTCTTCTTGCAATATTTTCCTCAAGTTCCATCACCTTTGGCCCTAAAATGTAATGCCCACTATTAATAACTTCATTTATTTCTTGTAAAATCTCTTCTTTCACGCTTTGAAACTGCCGCCCTAAGTCAACTAGATTAAGCATTTCTTCTTCTCTCCTCATTTTATATTCACGTAATAATTTACTTTCATAATCTATGACTTTTATATAAATTGGGGAACGGCTACTGACTATTATTTATTTCACATTTTTTAAGTTAAAAGATTTCTTTCTTTAAAAGGAAAGTATATGGGAAATCATATTAGGCAATTCGCTTTGATTAAAAAGCGTATTTTTATAGTTATTGGGTAGTTTGTCCCTGACAATCAAGTCTTTAAAGCATATTTTAAGTATGTAGTAAATTTTATGAGATGAGGTGAGCTATTTAATGAGTATAGACGATCCACAGAAAAAAAATCAAAAAATTGCAGTTATTGGTCAGGGTTACGTAGGTTTACCTTTGTCAGTAATGCTTGCAGAAAAAGGGTATCATGTAATTGGAGTGGATAATGATCAAAATAAAATATCCATGCTTCATAAATCTAAAAGTTATATTGGTGATATAGATGACAATAGATTAAAAAAAGTGGTGGATAATGGATGTTTTCGTGCAACAGCTAATTTTAATGTTCTTGCAGATGTAAATTCAATCATCATTTGTGTACCCACCCCACTAACAAAAGAAAAGACACCTGATTTAAGTTATATCATTAGTGCGGGAACTGAAGTTCAAAGCAGATTACAAAAAGGACAGTTAGTCATTCTAGAAAGTTCAACATACCCAGGTACAACGAAAGAAGTATTATTACCAATTTTGGAGAAAAGCGGATTACAAGTTGGCACTGATTTCTATTTGGCGAATTCACCAGAAAGAATTGACCCAGGTAATCATAAATTTAAAGTGGAAGATATCCCTAAAGTAATTGGGGGAATTACCAAGAATTGCTTGAATGCAGGTTTATCATTCTATAGAGAAGTCTACCAAACGGTAGTACCAGTTTCTTCAACAGAATCTGCTGAGATAACTAAACTACTTGAAAACACGTTCCGTTTTATCAATATTTCTTTTATAAATGAGATAGCCATACTATGTGACCAATTAAAGGTTAACATATGGGAAGTCATTGAAGCGGCTTCAACTAAACCTTATGGTTTTACCCCGTTTTATCCAGGCCCTGGAATCGGTGGGCATTGTATCCCTGTTGACCCTTTTTATCTTCAATGGAAACTTGGCCAATTAGAAACGAGTAGTGAATTTATCACATTAGCAGATAAAACAAATCAAAGAATGATTGATTATGTTGTAAATTGTACAAAAAACCTTTTAAATCCCGTTAAATCCCTTACCTCCGCTAAAATTCTTATTTATGGTATCACCTATAAGAAAGATGTAGCAGATACACGGGATTCGCCAGCAATTGAAATTATAGAACGATTTAAACAGGTTGGAGCTAACGTTTACTACCATGATCCATATGTACCTTCAATATCAATTGGGAATCATATTTTTAAAAGTACGAAACTTACGGAAAACATTTTACGCGAAATGGATTGTATCGTCATTTTAACTGACCATTCCGAACTACCATTAGCCAATATTTTAACGTACAGTTCGCTTGTTTTTGATACTAGAAATATTACAAAAGGTCTACATGGCAAAGGTCAAGTTATTCGACTAGGGGAAGGCAATCTATAAACGTAGTTTGTGCCAATATTTAACCATTCAAAGCGATACTTCAGTCACTCGTCAAAATTATAAAACCTCTCATCCTAACCCTAATTTGATGAGAGGTTTTGCTTTAATTATTTCCGTACTTTCTTACACCCACAGCCGCCAGATTTTTTCTTAATTTGTTTGGTTTTATTAGAGGAAGAAAAAACCCTAACGCTGTCTGAAGGTTTTTTCTTAGTATTGTTATCCATTTTAATTCCTCCATAGATTGATATAGTATTAATATATGTCCTTTAACAAATATTGTTTTCCACGTTCTGCCTATTTTTTCTTCTTTTCATGTATGAGATTGTGAAAGAACCATCCATTTTCCAAGCCTACTGGTTTGCTTTCCGTACGTGATTTCTCGACTTTTTTAATTGGTTCAGTTGATCTTTTCTGTTTTGCTTCATCCATATTAGATGAAACAAACTGTTGTTTTAGCAGCTCATTTTCTGAACGTAGTTGGTTAATTAGTTCCCTTAATTTTTGGTTTTCGAATAGTAATTTTTCCTTTTTAATGGATTTATATTTTGATAGCTCCGATTGTAAATGGATAATTTTTTGTTGTAAAATTACTGGATCTCTCGAATTTCGATTCACTGTATACCCCTCCTTCAATATGTCGTGACTCTATATAAAATATTGAATCTACATATCATATGAGCAAAATTCCGCTATTGTCACAGCACACTTGACTATCTAAAACATACTATACAGTAGCCCCAATACCCAAAGGGTTATTACAACAAAAAGGAGGAACACACAAGTGGATTCAAAGCATCATAACCATCATAAAGACACAGAACAAGTTTGTATACTGACTAGGAAAATATATGATTGGATCACTCGCCAGATTGACGTAAACCTTTCATTCACAAGACATTTACCTGTGAAATTCAAATGTAACGGTCAAACAGAGCGCACACTAGAGGAACTTTGTGAGTTTCTAGACCAATTTCACAACGTATCCGTTAATTGCTTTTTAAGTGATTCAATGGGTAATCCAGTTGAAGCTGGCTTCCAAAATGATAATCAAGTTACTGTTCAAGAGATCGGGCAACGCCATCCAGTTACTGTAACATTACCTAATGGTGAACAAGTAACTCTTCAAAGGGTAAAAGTTCTAATTAGAGGCTTTATAACAGTAGAAATCCTAGATGAAATGGATCATGTTGTATGTATGACAAAAAAGCCAATTCCTTTCGTAACGACTCAAACATTCTTATTATGTGCTCCTGAAGGAACAGAACTTAACGTCCATGTATCATTAGCTGAATGTGATGCAACTTTAATTTGTGAGTCAGATATCCACCAACTAGATATCAACCTTACTCTATGCCTAGAAGTTCAAACTGAAGCTGATGTGAAACTAGAAATCGAAGCTAGGCACTGTCAGCCACGTGAAGAAATCCTAGAAGAAGTTGTATTATGTCCAACAGAAAAATTCCCACCCCAATGTCCAGAAGTTTTTCCTGCTCATCATTAATAAGCACTGGTTAAACTAGACTGTTGAATCATCAGCAGTCTAGTTTATTTTTGTTGCGTACAAAAACACAATTTCTACGTTTCTTACATACCTTGTAATGGAGAGGAGGGAACCCATTTGAAACCAAGACAGCAGCAAGGGCGTCAGGAGGATAAGATCCAACTGAAGCAGCGTATTATTCATTATCAATCTGAAATTGTAGCCTACGAGCACAAACTGAAATCTCTTCAAGCAAGTATTGAAAAAGAAAAGGTACGAAATCAATTTTTACAGGAAAAATTGTATTCAATTGAGGATCAACAATTGGAGACTTATCAAAAGGAAATCTATGAATTAAAGGAAAAACTTACACAACTTGAAGTCGAGCTTGAAGAGGAAAAAAAACGCTCAACACAGCTTCAACAAAAAGTCGTTTCAGCTAAACATTTAGACGTAGCACCAAAGGAAAAACCTGCTAAAACCTTTGCGAACATTCAAGCCTATTTTGCTCATTCAATCCTTTTTCCCAAAAATGAAGATGAAAATGTAACAATTATAGGTGATTTCATTATTAGAAATTCTGGTACTTGTAACTTAAACGATATTATTGTTTGCATCAAAATAACACCACATGATGCTGGTACACTCAGTGGAAAAATAGCAATAAATAATTCAAAAAACTTGTTAGAGTCGGATATTAATTGGATTTATCTACATGAAAACTGGAAACAGAAAATTAAAGAAAATGGCGAATATTGGATAAAGTTTACTAATTCAGACTCACTGAATCCAGGTGAAAGTATTATCTTCCCACAATTTGATATTCGTTGTTCGATGAATAAAAATAGTCAATCGGTTGTTGTAGATGGTTATGTATATTGTAAGGAAATTCCAATGGGAACTTTTTCTTTTAATAAAATTATAATAAACTTTTAAGAAGCTGTTTTACTTTTAACAGCTTCTTAAAAGTTTAAATTTTCGCGTTCCTAAGACACTATATACTTCATCAAGTTGGAATCACCTATAAGAAAACAATACGTACAGTTAATATGAGGAGGAAAATAGAGGTTGATCCTTTCACCTATCTCAATTCGAATGAAGCGGGCGGTATCTTACCTTAATAAAATCACTTATTAATTTTGCTAATACCATATCTCGTCGGCATACTAAATAATCAACAACTCGTTTTTTATCATCATCTGTAATACCCCAGTCGTCAGGAGTGAAGGCAACAATCTCGTTTAAAAGATGGATTGGAATTGATTGGATTAAGGAAAGCAGGTTGTAAAATTCCTTTTCGTCTTGAATAAAGCTTGCAATTAATTCATGTGCTGCACTTTTCATCAGATTTCTGGAATAAGTCGGAAGGTTTATACTTTCCCATGCAAATGAACCAAACAAATCAGCATGATCTATAATAATTAGCTTATGTTTACCTTCTAATTCTTCTTTAAAAAGAACATTTTTCCTTGTTCGATCTTGGTTATATAGCCAGTAATCCATGATAATAATTCCAGCAAGTTGTTCTAGGTTAATGATATTAGGGGAAGTTAGTTCATGTGCATTTTTACAGTTTGGAATATACTCAATAGCAAATTGTGTATCTGTATATTTTATAAATTTAGCGTCGGTTAACTTACTTAATTGGCTTTCTGGGATTTGTACAAATCTACTAGCTGGAACTGGCAACTGTAAATAACGAGCAATAGAATATCCAATCCATTCATTAAAAAGTATCTTTTCCTGTCCTTCTTTTATAAATTTCACAATATACTTCTTACCATTATCAAATGAAAACAGGTGAGCATTATTAGATTTCCCTTCAAATAATTGGTGATATTTAATTGGTTGAATGTCGAGCACCTCCATGCAGTTCTTGAAGTAATCTGACATAGGTTTCTGCACATACAGAAATTGAAAAACAGGACTCTACCCGTTCCCTAGCATTATCCGACAATATTTGATAATACTCAGGTGCTTCCATGATTTGATAAATTTTATTTACTGCTTCTCTTGCATTTTCCTCCTTATATAATAATCCGGTCTTTCCATCCTCTATTATTTCTGGGATTGAGGAGATCCCTGGTGCAACTACTGGTACTCCGCAAGCCATTGATTCTATAAATGTGTTTCCAAAAGATTCACCTTTGGTGGTAGCAATTGTACAACCACCAGATTGTTTAACTTTTGAGTACATATGTGGCATCTCGTGATATGGGACAACCGGATACCATTTGACAATATCGGTGAGACTATTTTCATACCAATAATCTTCAAATTCATCACGTTGAACACTGTTTGCTCCACCGATAATCCAAATTTCAATGTCTACTCTTTCATTTTTAATTAAATGGGCAATCTCCATTAGTAACTTCCAGTTTTTACGACCATCTAATCTTCCAATATAGGCAACTACCTTTTTTCCTTCAGAAGGAATAGGTTCAATATTTAAATGGGTATCTTTAGGACTCAGTGGTTTAAAAAACTCTGTATCAATTCCGTTAAAAATTACCTCATAAGGTGCCTTTGAGTCAATTAAAATCGACGTTAAGCGTTTTTGGTGAACGGAGGGAACTATTATACGTTCAGGTTGGACATAATCAAAATCAGGAAGGTGTCTATTTAATTTGATAATCTCCGGGGTCCTCGCCTCGATTAATACAGGGCCTTTGAACTTTGCTTTTCTAATCCACTTGTAGCCCTTTTTCGTGTCACAAACAATGATCACATCATAATTGTTTTTTTGTATGATCTCGATAATTTCCTTTTCATCACTTGTAAGAAAAACATTCGCAACATCTTCCATAATATGCATTCCACCAAGATCTTTAACATACATAAAATCTGTTTGGATTCCGTATTTTTTGAAATAGACTGCGCGGTTACGCCAGCCCGCATTTACACCCCCAACAGTTAATAGGCGCCAAATAACTAATACCTTCAAATTTACCCTCCTTTACATAAATACACCAACTTATCAATAACTCACAGTTTTCATTTTAGAAGCGTAAACTTTCATTTTTTGCTGACCTATTTTATTTTGTAAGCTACTTTCTTTTTTACTTTTCTTTTTCTTAGTGTATATATACTCACGTTCAAGCTCTTCTATATTTGTTTTAACATATTCTAGATCCATTCCTCTTGCGATTAAGGTCCTAATCCATTGCTCTTTATGAACCTTTCTAACTAAATCTCTAATTTTTGAATTCCATTCTTTTTTTCCTGTTAATAATATTTTTGCTTCTTTTTTTAATTTCTTTGGGTTTATATCTTCCTGCGAAAAGTATTTTTCGTGTAATAAGGATGCATATTTTTCCATCTCTATATAATTCTGCCAGTCTTCGAATAACTCTGGTGCCATTTCTCTTACATACTCTAAAAACATTTCTTTATATTCATTTCCAAGACTATTTAGTAATTTTCGTGGATATGGGTAGACGCGATTTCTCCATACCGTCGTACCAACATCCAAGACCTTTAAACTCCCATCATCCTGAACAAAAATATGCCGTTTATGATGATCAATTCTTTCAAGTCCAATTTTCTTGAATGTAATTAGTAGGTGTATTAGCTTTTCTGCTAAATTTTTTGTTAAAGGCTGTGATTGCAAATATTCTCGTAAATCAATTCCATAAATCATTTCCATAGCAATATATTTAGGCCCGCTGCAAAATACCTTTGGAAAAACACTTGTATTTTGTCCTAGAGATAACGCATAAAGCTCTCTTGCACATACATCTTCCTCACCATATACTTTTATACATACATTATCATTCACTTGAAATACGGCTCCATGTACCCCTTTACCAATGAGATTAAGCAATGTACCATTTTGAACCGTAACATCAGAGTTTTCATTCGCTTGAACATTGATGTTCATTACATAGTTCTCTATTTCTAGACAGTTTACATTCACTTGATTATCCAATATTCATCCACCTCGTATCGTTTTTCAGTTATCTTTTAATAAAAAATGGGGTAATGTAATACAATTTTTGGTTAGTTTGTATTCCTCCTTTATCATTTTTTTACAGTTCCTAATTTCCACTATATGGTATATGTCTATATTTTGTATGGACAGGAGTGTATAAAAAAAAAAATGTGTATTTATCCTATCCAACTAATTCAATATTTTTATTACACATGTCTCGATAATCGATGCGAGCCCTGCGATTCCAAAAATTAGAATTAGAGGTTCGGAGACGGGAAAATAATGTTCATAAAGAATATAAAGAAATGCTGTAGCCCAAATACCTGTACACCAGTAGCAACTTAACAACTCTCCGATCCACTTTTTTAAACCAGTTCCTTTTATGTGTATAAATTCTTCAACCGTACCATCTGGCAACGTCTCTTCAAACACCTCATGAAAAGGTCTACGAATAATCTCAGTAACTTTATCAAAAACTATAAGCCTTGTTAGACGAAAACTTGCTAATCCTAACAATACAAACTCAAAAACATTCATTATATCTCCTTCCTCTCAGAAACCGACAAAATTGAAATTATAAACTGGCACCATTTACTACTTAATATAAAATATGGTCACCACGGATGATACATGATGACCGTTTTTGTTTTTTTAAGTTTTTCCAACGCCTTCATAGTAGAAGCCAATTTTTTTAAGTTCAAACTTGTTTAGGGAATTTCTTCCATCAAATACATATGGCTGTCTTACAGCCTGTTTTACCTCTCTCCAATCTAACTGTTTATACTCTTTCCACTCAGTACATAACAGCAATGCATCTGTGTCAGAAACTACATCGAGGATATCTTTATATTGCTTCACCTTTTGATTGGATAATGTAACTATTGGATCATGTACCTTTACTGAACATCCTCTACTCAAAAGTTCATTAATTATTAATAAGCTAGGTGATTCCCTTGTATCATCGGTACCTGGTTTGAAAGCTAATCCTAAAACTGCAATGTTTTTTCCTTCCAAACCACCAAGAACTTGCTCTACCTTATCTAAAAAATAAAGAGGTTGTGACTTGTTTATTGTCTCAACTTTGTTAAGAATGCTTAGGTCCATTCCTTGATCTTGTGCAATAGTAATAAATGAACTGATGTCCTTTGGAAAACACGAACCGCCATATCCTAACCCTGCATTTAAAAAATATGGTCCAATGCGATGGTCTAAACCAATTCCTTTTGAAATCTCATCGATATCAATTTCTAATTTGTCACAAAGCCGTGCAAGTTCATTAATAAAGGATATTTTCAATGCTAGAAACGAATTGGAGGTGTACTTTATAAACTCTGCGGCATTTGGCGTAGTTTCGATTAAGGGGGCTGTTTCACCTTCATATAATTTCCTCATCATATTTACTGCTTTTTTGGTTAAACAGCCAATCACCACTCTGTCAGGAAATAACGCATCGTGAAGGGCTGACCCTTCCCTTAAAAATTCAGGATTTGATACAATATCAAATGGCACCTCATTATTTTCAGATTTGATCCATTCTTTTATTTTAATAGTAGTACCAACTGGCACTGTACTTTTATTAACAATTACCTTATAATCATTGATGCTTTTTCCAATTATTTTTGCCACAGCATTTACTGCGCGTAAGTCTGAACTGCCATCGGTGTTTTTTGGAGTTCCCACACAAATAAAAATGAAATCATTTTGTTCAATTGCCTTTTTTGCATTTGTTGTAAATAAAATATTCTTTTGAGTAAGATGTTTAGTTAATAATTCTTGTAGCCCTTTTTCGTAAAAATGAAGGTTCCCCATTGAAAGTGCTTTTACCTTACTTTCATCAATATCAAGGCCAGTAACCTTATGCCCTTTCTCACATAAAACCAACCCGGTGGTGGTTCCAACATATCCTGTCCCAACGATTAAAACATTCACATTACTCCACCTTCTCTTCCGTTTGTAATGTGTATACCTTTTGTACTAGATTTATATATTCAGCTTCTTTACCTATATCAAACCGCTCACTGTCAACCTCAAGTCCATAAGCAGGTTCTTCTTGTAGCATTAGTTTGATTGCATCGGTTAATTGAACTTCTGATTCGACTCCTGGTATTGTTCTATCTAAGAAGGTGAAAATATTGGGCTTTAAAATATATCTTCCTGTTACAGCAAGGTTAGATGGCGGATCTTTTTTCGGCTTTTCAACAATATCATAAATTTTATATAATCTGCCTTTTTCCCGTTTCTCTATCTTAACAACCCCGTAACTTTTAAGATGCTCCTCTTCAACCTTTTGTAAGGCGATTACATTTTTTTTGTAATTTTTATAGAAGTCAATCAACTCTTCTAGCGGATTCTTCTCTTTAGAGAGGTATATCTCATCAGGAAGTAAAATAGCAAAAGGTTCATTACCAACAAAATCCTTGGCCAATGAGACTGCATGCCCTAATCCCTTTGGATAATATTGCCTCGTATAATAGATTTTTATATTTGGAACCTTTATTGTATCGAGCAGATGTTGTTTATTTTGCTGTTCTAAAAACGTTTCCAATTCTAAAGATCTGTCATAATAATCAACAATTATATTTTTTGTACGCGAAACAATCATTAGAATTTGTTCAATTCCAGCTTTAACTGCTTCTTCAACAATGTAATCAATAGCTGGTCGACCTCCAATTGGGAGCATCTCTTTAGGAAGTACTTTTGTAATAGGTAATCCCCTTGTTCCAAACCCTGCAGCAGGTATAATAGCCTTTTTAATCATTTACTTGTCTCCCCCCTTCTGTTGTTATTCCAATTTATTCAAATAATACTCTTGGGGAATTTGTCCTTATAAGAAAGGGGCCAGAAAATGAAAAAAAGCATATATTTCGAACCCTCTTCATTTTTATTTTTGTTTATTTTGAACAAAAAGCCCTGCGTTTTAACTTCCCTTCTATGTTTCCCTCACTTGGTTACTATTTTCTTATTAATAAAAACCCCTAGATTGTGATGGTGTTTGCTGACTTGACCTATAGTGAGTGACCGAAATGCCAATATTTATGGATCTATTGGAAACCAGTATTATTTTTATTTACAGTCAGGTTTACTGATACAATTTTATTTCTATTAAACTTAATTGCTATAAATATTCAATTATTGCACCAACATTTTTTGATTAAATTAGTTCTCCGTATACAACTTTTACTGGTGTTGCATTAGCCATAGTTGTATGGATGGAACGAAGAATTCCTTTCATTGATTGAACAGGGCCCGAGAGACGGTAAAGTTCTTTTAAAGAAACCTTTTTCCCATTTATGATATAACGCTGTTTTGTTACTTTGACCATGCCAATTACGTCTAATCCCTAATCAACAATGTCCTTTAAAGTGGAGGTAATGTAAACCAAGAATCCATTAGGACATAACTGGCTGCTATCCCACTAGCTAACGCACGTCTGATCATGTCAGGGATTTGTTCAGGCTCTGTTTGTAGGGCAAATTCTCGACAATTATAGACGAATATGCGTTTATAAATATGTTCGGGGATTCCCTTAATCCGGGATTTCTTGGAACTAACTAAAGAAATATCAATAGGCATGAATGTGTAGCCATCTGACCAACTCAAAGTTTTATAAGAAAACCTTTAAAGGAACGCATTTTAAGAGATGCGTGATCAAAACAACGTGCAAGTAATTCAACCGTTTTCCATGAATAAAAAGAGCCTGACCCCCAACACAGTAAATCATTACTGCGCTAAGGGTCAGGCACCAGAATAAAAATTTTAGTGAACCTATAAAAAAGAGCCATAAGGAATATCCTTGTGACCCTTCCATCATTACTAAAATCTGAGTACACAAGAGATAGCGTCGTATAAAGTCTACAGATGCAAATGTCTAGTTTACAACAAATTCAATTATAACTGGAGTTCCTGGACTTAGTATGTCACCATCTGGAATAGTGATTGATGTTGTCGTAACTGTAGAGACGTCACCTGTTTGGACCATCCCATTTAGATAAAGGTTGAAATATGCAAAGGATCCAGGAAATGCCGTAGCGGCTACCCCCTCGTCATCTAGAAATGATGTTGCATCAATTGCAAAGGTCGGACCTGTACCAGTACCATCCCCAATTGAAGCAACAAATCTCATTCCATTTAAAAATGGTTTAATAATAGGCATACTAGTATCACCTCACTTTCATTCTATAATTTATTCAAGTTGAATTAAAAAGAATGGATTAATCTAGTGGTAATATCGCATATTTTAAATGATAATTTGAGCAACATATGATACATACTCCAATGTAATAGGTGTTCCAGAATAAATAGTTTCACCTTCATCATTTATATTTAAGGCCCCTGAACTCACGCTATACAGACTGCCTGGTTGCAATATTCCATTGATATAAAGGTGAGTGTAGCTATTTTGACCTAATATAGGAAATCCGGTGATGGTATCTCCATTATCATCACTTAATAGCTCTGCTGGAATATCTTGAGGTGTTTGAATATCTGAACTTACGATATAAAAATATCTTTGACTAGTAGGGATGATAAGGATTTCTGAGATTTCAGCTGCAGGTCCGGTTACTCCAGTTGCTCCAGTAGCTCCGGTTGCACCAGTAGCTCCCGTAGGACCTGATATCCCATTCACTTCTGCCGAAAGTAATGCCAAATCGTCTACAAGAACATCTGCACTACCTTCCATAGGTATCTTGTTAACAATAACAAGTGCCTGGCTTGCTCCTGGGGGCACAGTTGTTGTATTTCCATAGATCTCCACCCAATCGTCATTTTCTACATCAGGTAGCCTGTCCATAGGTAAATTTAGAATTAACCCATTTCCCAAATAATTAAATACTTCATCATAGTAAACAACAGAGATACTTACAAGCGGACTAGGTGCTGTTCCTTTTTTCGAAAGTGAAACAAGAAACTCAAATTGCTCTCCGGCTTTAACAGGAACAAATTGAAAAATGAAAGAATTTGCGTTACCTCCTAACAATCTTACGGAAAAGAAACCGGAATGTGAAAACTCACTTGTAATCTTACCATTTATTCCAATCCATTGGATAAGAGAACCAGTTTCAAAGCTACCATTATCGATTCGATCATCGATAGACAATTTTTAATACCTCCTTTTCCTCCATCTAGTTAATTGGCTAATATATACTACTTTGTAAAAATTATAAAGTATGCTTCATACTATGTATAAGCTCTTTTGTTGACAGGACTCTTTTATCTGGTATTACACACAAATTTCATTCAAAACGAAAAATAACTATCTAAATCTAATAATAAGCAACTCAACTTTTCGCACCTAGAAAAATATGATGGGTTTAAGCGATTGTAATTCTTATAGGTCTTGAAGTACGATCATTGACAGGAAAAAAAGTATAAAAAAACACCTCATCTTTTGGTATAGTTGATTTTTCGAGAATCACATAACCATACAGAAGAGGTGCCTCATATATGATAACGAATTAGTCCTGCGCCAGTTGTAATGTACTCGTTTATACTATCTGGCATTAACAATTGTACATAGAACTCCAAATAGTGAAAGCTGTCACCATTTAATTTTACGTGCTTTCCCCATACTCTTTATCTCTTCATTTTTTGAAATAATGAATCTGTTCTGACCCGCTTAGGCGGCTTAATAAAGAATAAGACTAGAACAGCCGCTAGAGCAGAAATACCGGCGACTGAAAAAAACAAGATATCATGTGAAAGCTTCATTAAAATGGCAAAAACGGGTGGTCCAACAGCAACTCCAATGAAACGGGCACTACTATAAATTGAAGTAATCGTACCTCTTTCATCTTTTTCAGTACCATTCGTGATAAGCGCATCTAGGCTTGGAAGAGCAATACCGATACCTATTCCACAAATGACAAGGGCAGCGATAAAAATATACAGATTTTCTGTATAACAAATCCCAAAAACAGCAATTGTTGCTGCAAAAATCCCAGAAAATATAATCCATTTAATCGCGTTTTTATCGTCACCAAGCTTCTTTCCGGTAATAAATGATGCAAGGCAAAGCGCTCCAAGCGGAATGGCAAGAATCAAGCCTTTGATAACCCCATCAATTCCATACTTTTCCTCCAAAATTGACGATAAGAAAAAGAGCATCCCAAAAAGAATATAAAAACAAATCGCTCCGACGATAAAAATGGAAATCAGCCATCGTCCTTCTTCCTTAAGAGTGCGCTTAATTTTCTTCAGAAAAAAAGAGAAGCTTGTGGTATCCACTTCATTCTTCTTTGGAGTTTGTACAAGAAATAGAATCAAGAAAATGGAAATCAAACAAAAAATAGGAAAAGCAAAAAAAGGCATATACCAAATCAACGCTGCAAGTATCGCACCTAAAATTGGACTTAATACCTTTCCAAATGTGTTTGATGTTTCGATCAATCCTAGTCCTGTATTCACATCTTTCTCACTTTTGCACATATCACCTACTAGCGGTAAAACAATTGGGGAAGCACCAGCAGCTCCAACACCTTGTAAAAACCTTCCGATTAAAATAATCAAAAATGGACTTTCAAATAGCCAGGATGCTAGTCCAGCAATTAATCCCCCTACCCCTGCAATTATTAAACTTGGGATAATGACTTTCTTTCTTCCGATTCGATCAGAGAGAAAACCAGCGATTGGGATTAAAATGATGGCTACAATCGAATAGATCGTTATGATTAAACTTGATTGAAATGGTGTGATATCAATTTCTTTTTCCATTATCGGTAGTATGGGAATAAGCATAGAATTACCTAAGGTCATGACTAATGGGATAGATGCTAGTGAGAGCACTCCCCATTTCTCCGTTTTTTGCATTTCGCCTATCTCCTTCGGAATTCTAATTATTTATATCAAGATTAACCTATCCTTAAACACCTCTTACTATGCAAAAAAGGGAGTTTTTTGATTTGGATTACATAGCAAGTTCTTTCAGATGTACCGGTAAGTGAAAAAGATTGATTTTTAATTCGTTATATCTCAAACGTATTCCTTTTGTTATATGGATTTATTTTATCGTTGGTGAACTATATTTTTTGTATAGGATAAGTTGTGGGGATGAATTTTTAGTAGTATTTACTTCGGTAGTAGAGCTGGATGGGGGTTTTTCAATGGCGCTTGCTCTGATCCCAAACCTTACCAAGTTAATGGTCATTGCATTTTTTCAACAATGAGCTGTTATTTGGATTTTTTGTTCTGAAAGTTATGCAGGTTTTCTATCAATCATAAATGTAAAACTGAAACTTTTGCATATTTGTCACTATATAGCGTTTCGGATAAACGAATTGATAATTGTTTCATTAACAATTTTATGGGTTGAGTTATGGCATGGGTTAAAGAGATATTTATATATGTTTATTCTTCTAATTATTGTTTTTAATGCATCTTTAAACTGGGTAAATTCATTTCGAAAAAGTGCTAAAGCATGAAACGACTTATCTGATAAGATTGATTAGCCGTTTCTTATTTTTGAGGGTTAATAAATTTATTTCCATATTAAATTCCTTTAGGAGTTAAATCATGGCTTGTTGACCACCTATAAGCATATTATTAGACTCATGTAAAAGCTCTTCCAACAATTTATATTGATCATATTCCTTCACTTCTGTTTGATTATAAAGAGAAAGCAGCTTTTTAAAGTTTTCAATTAATTCATTTATACTACTATCTTTAACAACATTGTACTTTTCCATCCTTTGAATAGCTTTCTCTACTGTTTTAAATTTGTTTACAATATTATTATTGTCATGGTCGGCTATTAGCCTTGTAGCAATGGTATAAGCTGTAAGCTTAGCCTCCCGTAAACAGCTTTGTAATATAACGCCAGATACCTTTAAGCCCACATCAATAATCCCGCAGCTAATTTTTGAAAAGTTTCTAAAAGTATCTCTATCTAAAAGTCCATTTCGCAAATCGCTTTCAACAGCCTTTACACTAGGAAAGACTTTGAAAATGTTTACAAATGAGGAATTTATCATATCATCATAGGAATCGGCGATTTCAATAATTATTTCATTAAATTGCTCTTCATACAAAGAAAAACGTGCTTTAAATCCGGGCATCATTTCTTCTGTCATTAAGAATAAATAATCACTAAAACTAACTGCTTCAAGAGTTTCCCTCTTTTTCGGAAAACCAAAAAGTGCAATATCATCTTCAAAACCAATATCTAGTCCATTTTTCCATTCTATTGTAATTGCTGTTTCTGCAATATCCTCAAATACTTTTTGCTTAAATTGTTTAATTTTCAGTTCCATTTCATCTGTAAGTAAGTTGAGACGAATAGGAGATAATGAAATATGTTTCGTTGCAACACCGAGTTGATCAGCTTTAATTTCCACCGAAGAATCTTGCATGAATACTGTAGGCTTTACGAGAACCATACCTACTACTTTCGACACAATAAAAATACCTCCAAAGTACTATGTGTATTTTATATATTATATCTCTATTTTTAAATAATAGACAGATTTTATAAAAGAAAGATTCCTTCATCTGTATCAATAAGCGTTTTTACTTGTTAAATTAGCTGTATAATGTTGATTTTTTTTCAGCCGCTCCTCAAACAGCCTTTTTTTCTCTGCAAAGTCAGGATTGTGTATAGGTTCATATGAGTGTGAGTTTCCTCGTTCCTTTAGCTTTTTATTTTGTTCCTCAAGCATCCAATTATCATTTTTAAAGTTGGTATCATGAACAGGTTCATCATCCTGATCACGATTATGAATCCATTTTGGAATATACTCTTGTCTAATTGGCTTTTTCTTAAAAGGAGTGTTCAATTGGTGTTTGTACACCACACGTGCTGCTTGTACATCATTCAGAGTTTGATAATCTTTATCCACCCAATCTCTTAAAATAGCTTCGACATAGTTCCAGCGCTTGGATGAATTTTCAATAGCAAGCTTCATAGCCTCAATAACTAGCTCGTTAGATAAATCATTACACCATGACTTTATTTTTTCAGTGAGGAAGCTTCCGATTGTTCCAAAGCCATTTTGCACGAAAAATTGGTACGGGTCTTCTTTTTTGTAGTTTTGTTTTAAGTCCTTTGAAGAAGAAGAAGAAGAAATCTCTGATGTAATTTTTGTAGTAATCTTTGTAGTAATCTCTGGTATTGGTGTGTTCAAACTGAACTCCTCTACGTGCCATGTTGAACCACTCGTCTGCTCAACTTGAACAGGTGGGCTGCTCACTTCAGGCATGTCATCTGTCCATTCTGAACACATCTCATGTTCAGGATGCATAGACGGTGGTAGCTCGTCCGCCAAAATCGTAAGGTCATCAGCATTCGCTTCATTGTGTATTTCGCTAAGATTTTCGTAATTGATTGTGTACCATTTCGTTTTGTCTAGCTTCAGCTTGTTGAAGTTTTGTGAGGAAAGGTAGCCATTGCTTTCTAATCTTGCAATGGTTCTGCGAATGGTACTCTTTGAGATGAAGGGAATTTGCTCGACTAACTGATCATAGGTAAAATACACCCATTTTTGATTAAGTCGGATATGCTTGCTGCGCTGAAGCCAATAGTGAACCTGCTGTAAGATAATGCTTTCATTTATGCCAAGTGTGACGGCAAGAGAGGGAACAATAATAAGCGGTCTTTCATTAAGTAGAATATTTCCATACATTTGTCTTCATCCTTTTTGATTAAATTTGAGAGAGTTATTATGTTTGGGGCAGAGGACCAGGTCTGTCGCCCCAACAAGAATAATAGGGTCATGGAATCAATCCAAGATTACACTTCTATCCTTGAATTCGTTTTCAATTTTCATCTGTTAAAAATTGCAAGACGCACATGGCGGTTCGTGTGTATTGTTTTTGTAGTAGATAGTGAGATTCGTTCATGGGAAGTTCATAATGATTTTTGAATTGGATAATGGATTGGGTTTGATGATTTTGAGTTGACACGATTGCTTTTATATGGTGGTAGATAATCCAATTGCACTCAAACGCGTTTGGGGATTGAGTAGGAAATGCGAAGATTTTCCTTCGAGGGTTTATTGGAATGGGCACCTTTTGAATTGCACCTGTTAAGTGGGTTACAGCTTTTCGTCTGCCTTCGTATGTGGATCCACCTTCAAGGCAAGCTGTCTTAATAAGTTGGAGTGGTGTCTTTTTTACGTACAGCATTTGATGTCCTTCTAGAACAATCGTAGCATAATCTATATGAGCTATAGATAACAGCGCCAACGTGTCAGGATTAATTTCGTAATCGTTGTGAATCATATACATATTGTTAACACTCCTTTGAGGGATAAGTAGGGTAACCGAGGATAAAAACGATCGGGGGTTAGCTATTTTACTAACATTTTGGGATGGAAAACAGAAGGAGGTAACTATTCATCACAATCATCTACAACTAAGTCTTCAGGAATTTCATCAAAAATTTCATCTACACTGAAATTTGCCCTCTTGCGAAGTTTATAAAGAGTAAGAAGACCAGGACCTCTTTTTCCATTCTCGATCTTTCCAATGTATTTGTCGTCTAAAAATGTTACTTTAGCAAGTTCCTCCAGGGAAAGATTTTTATCATTGCGAGATTCTCGTAGTAACTTACCGAAATTTTTCTTAAGTTTTTCCTTATTTATGTCTCGATCTGTCAATCTTGTTACCCCTTTTTACAACTATTATCTAGTTGTAAAAACCAATGTACCACGTCCAATTGTACCCCTTGTGGATTTTTTGGACGACGAGGGGATGTTATGAGCCGGATTAACATGTATTGTATGAAGAGTATTTCCCTCTTTATTTTAGAGGGAACCATTATTTTTGAACCTAGTTATCCGAAAGTCCACAACGAATTAGTACGAAATTGACCTAGACATTGATCTTTTTTCAATCGCCAACTAATGCCTTTCGATTTGAAGCTGTTGGGTTTTTTTATAGCGGATCATTCTTATCATGATATTTAATCCATCTACTGAGAATTTCATAACCTATGTTAGTAGCCTCAGATAATCCACAATCAAATCTTTCGTTGGCTCTCCGAAACGGACAGAGATACTACAACAAACCAATCTCAAAAGATCAAATATGTGTTGTAGTTGCACACGATAGAAACGGTCAATTCCTCTCTCAAAAGGCAGGAAAAGGTCGTATTTTGGCTATTGATTTAGGCGAAGTGTTGGGCTACACAGATACGGCTACAAACTATTAAAAGTTTGCGATGATGAAGGGATTGCAACACGAAGCCATCAATGTAAGTAAAAAGGAATACAAAAGGAAAGGTTTTTATCACATTCAGCACGTCGATGGGTATCATAAACGATTGAAAAAACGGATGGATAGTTTTCTTTTCGAGGCGTAGCAACCAAATATCTTGATAATTTCCTATTCTGGCTTCATTTCCTAGACCTTAATAAGAAGATGCCTTTTCAGGAAAGCGTTTAAGGAAATGCTTCTTTTCTCTTGTCAACGAGTGATTTTTACTACTGTTTGTAACATCAGGGAAAGTGCATAAAAGCTCGACTATTTAAGCCGAGCTTATTAAACCTATTTTTTTGTTATTTGCACTGACGCTCTATCTAGCTTTTCTTCTATTCTATCTAATTGTTTTTTACGTTTTTTCGATGAACGAACAAAAAATACAGTAATCACTATAAAAAAGATAGGTACTAAAATTGTGAATAACTAAAAAATGATGTCGCCAATATTCAACACTTAATTCACCTTGTTTTAGAATATTATCCATTTTTATTATACTGAAAGAATCCTATTTAATAGCAACAATCTTTTAGAAAAGAGCCTTTCTTAAACTATCAACTTTTTTTCTTATTCATCCAACTGTGATAATTCTTCATTCAAAATTTCATTTTGTATTCTATCAAAGTTTTCTTGAGCATCCTTTACCATTAACTGTAAAATATTTGAAATGATTAATTTATCTAGAGTAGGATTCACCAATAAAAATGAAATTGTACTACCCGCTACAGACCCTACTGTAAGTTGACCCGGAATTGATAAGCCATAATTTGAGGGACCAAAAACTGCTCCGATTGTATCAATTTTTTCATTATAGATACTTCCAAGACTTCTATATAACCCAAATGCTGTCGAATGGATTTGGCTATTAGCCTGTTTATAATATGAAGTAAGGTTAGTTATTTCAGCTGTTTGTTCTAAATCACTAAAATAAATGGATTGATCCATTCTTTTATTTTCAAATAGTGGTCTTGCCCATTCATAAGGCTTAGAGAAACTTTTCCCATATTTTCTTTCTATATCTTCTTTTTCACTCTTTATTTCTTTATAATCCTTTCCGAATTCTTTGGAAATAATGTTTTCTCTATGTATTATTTTAAACTGTTCAATTGTAGCACTATCTAAAAAACGATAAGCCAGCTCTTTACCCAAAGATTCATTTTCCTTTAAGGTATCTGTCAGTATTGTAAATATTACATTAATCTCGTGAAGACCCCTCCATCTTGATATAGCAGCATCAGCAAATCCAGATTTTAATAATGTAAAAACTTCCTTACCAATAACAATTGCCCTTGCATGTAATTTTGCTAAAATATCCAATTCTATAGGAACTACAATTTTTCCATCTTCATGTTTAAAATCCTCAATATACTCATCTAAGATGGACATTGATACTTCTTCTGCAATAGTAATGATGGATTGTAATGTATATAAAGCGTCTAACCATCTTTGTTGAAGTCTTGATTCAAACCCTAGTATTTCTAAGCGATGGTACTCATACATTTTAGGGGCATCTTTTATTAAACTTTCATATAAGGGTAATGAAGCTTTTTCGATTGAATCCTCTGAATATATTTCTTGTATGGCTTTTTTCAATTTTTTTAGTGGGACTTCCTCCCCTTTATTTAGCTTCTCTTTAATTGTATCTATAAGCTTTGCGTTAGTCATTTTCTCGATTTCATCTAATTTCAAGTAAGTCCCCCCTATATGAATATTATATTGTATTATATCGTTGAATCGCCTAGAAGACTACAATTTTAGTGACAGTAGGAGTAACTTGTTTCTGGCAGTTAATTGATGTAGGTTTTGGCAGTATGTTTATTAAGGACTTTGAATAGTCATTCAAACACTATACTGTATATAAACTTATATTAATGCATTTTTACAAAGGAGTGCTTATTGCATTAACGGGGCAGCATTCCTGTAATGAGTGAAAATGAGATTTGAACAATAAAATAACCTCTTGGTAGAATGAGGGTGTCCTGAAGCTGGCCAGCAAAAAGGACAAAAACTCAAATACCAGGAGGCCTAAAATGAATTATAACCAAAATAAGAAGCTTGCTCAAATTACTTCTCAAATACTTATTATAGGGGTCGACATAGCTAAATTCAAGCATGTGGCACGTGCTCAGGACTTTAGAGGAATTGAGTTCGGATCACCTTGCTATTTTGAAAACACAATAGAGGGATTCTATCATTTTCTTAAGTGGATTTCAGAAATAAAGAAAAAACAAAGCATGGATAAAGCAGTGGTTGGGATGGAACCGACAAGGCATTATTGGTTCAACCTAGCTCATATTCTAAAAGAAAATGATATTAAATTTGTAGCTGTAAATCCCTTGCATGTAAAGAAAACCAAGGAATTGGTGATAATTCACCAACTAAAAATGATGTAAAGGACGCAAGAGTAATTGCCCAACTGGTCAAAGTTGGAAGCTACGCCGAACCTCCAATACCACAGGGTGTTTATGCCTAACTCCGAGTGGCGAAAAAAATGCGCTCTTTTAACGGATGACCTCCAAACGGTCCAAGGGCAGGTTCATAACTGGATAGTTCGGTACTTTCCAGAATTTCTTACTGTCTTTAAGAAGTGGGAAGGAAAGGCAGCATTACAATTCTTAAAACTATATGCTTTACCGCATGAAATAATAAACTTCTCTGAACAAGAACTGCTTACTCACTTAAGAAAAGCCGTTACCCGGAGTGTTGGGCTTAATAAGATTCGAGAGTTAGTGCAAGCAGCCTGTAAGTCCATCGGACTTCGCAAAGGCTCTGATATGGCTAAACTGGAGCTCAAAACATTACTAGATAAATATGAGTTAATTCAGCTTAAATTCGAAGAATTAGATTCAAAAATAGATATTTTACTTGATGAAATACCAGGGGTACCACAAATGTTAGCCATTAGAGGTATTAGAAGGGATACGGTTGCCGGTTTCTTTGCGGAAGTAGGTGATCTCAATGATTATACTCATCCACGACAAATTATTAAGCTAGCTGGCTTAAGTTTAAAAGAAAATACATCTGGTAAGCACAAGGGAAAAACAACGATCACAAAAAGGGGCAGGAAGAAACTGAGGGCTCTGTTGTTCAGGGTGTGTATGATTCTCGTTGCAAAAAATTCAGCTTTTAAAGCATTACATGTTTACTATACTCAACGTTCTGATAATCCATTAAAGAAAATGCAGTCCCTTATTGCTTTATGTAATAAATTGATCCGAATTTTCTTTAGCATAGGCAAAAAGCAATTTGAATTTAATGAAGAAAAAATGTTAAAGGTTATTTCTCATTTGTCAATAGCTAAAAAGGTTGAAATGGTAGCTTGGTTCTGTTTTAGATTAGATTTAAAAAATAGTAGTAGCGTTAGATTTGGGTACATTTGAAGCACGGATTAGTCGGCAAAGCAACTAAATTACGGGCAAAGGACCCTGTGGGGCAGCATTGGCTGACATCCACCTCATGGAAAGGTTGAACGAAGGAATTTGAGAGCGAAGACTCTGTGAGGCATGGGAGGGTTGACCTCCATGAGAAATGTGGACATCTACCAGTGCGATCATATTTTGACTCATCCACCAATTTCTGTAAGGAATTGGTTAGTGGGCTATAAGTCTTTTTTCTCAAAGAGTCCAGTTTTATCCTTTTCAGTAATGTTCACCGAACTATTAAGTGATTACTAGAAGGTAAACTAATATGAAAATCTAAGAAAAACGGAGAAATCGTGAGATTTTGCTTTCTTTATTGAGGGAGGATAGTTGAAGAAGAAAAAACTTTCCTTTTATATCGAAGTAGAAACAAAAAGCGAAAAAAAGGACTATACACTAAGGTATAGTCCTAATGAAAGAAGTACTGATCGTGAGATTTGGCTGGAATCCCATGATGATCATGTTGCAGTGACTGCAATAACATATTATTCAGGAATAAATTTTGTTGACACTGACATTAGTGGAACTTTGAAAGAAAATAGCGACATTAATGAAGGTGGAAAAAGAAAGTCCCTAGACTAATTATTTAAATAAACAAATGTCCAAGGACTTCTTAGTTACTATTTTAATAGAGAAATTTGTCCGTTTTCAACACATTGGCAGTAATATACGACAAAAGTATTATGTAACAATTTGATTTAATTAAAAAGGAGCTCGATAAAAAAATTGAAGCAAAAAGAGACCATTACATCAAATGTAACAGTCTTAGAGGTATCTTTATATGAGGATTTTCACTGTGATTAAGGTGGGAATCCACTACTCTTCTAAGGTAATGGGTTACCATGGTCAAACGCTGCTTTCATGTTATTGGAACAATAACAGTATATTCAACAAAGGATAAAGCGACAGGGATAAATGTCAAATTTTAAAAAAATATTTCACAATTCGAATATATTGCCAAGAAAAAAGAAACAGAAAAATAAAAGCGCCCAAGTGGCGCTTCTATCTTATAGTGAGTCATTACAATTTTGATAATCAGGTTAGTTCCATCTCATAAATTATGTACCAACAATATTTAAAAGAAGAAAAATATGGGGCTTGATTCGTTAATCTGCTTAAAGAAGTAAATTTATTTTCCCCATAGTCTGTCAATATCAAGAGGAACAATAACTTGCCCATTTATTTTTTTATGAATAATTGGGTTACTAAAGGAATCGACATCGTAACTGTGCTTATTAGAAGATCGAGGACGAACATCTATACCTAATAAACTTCGAATGGCATTCCTATTTGTCATCAAAATCATCTCCTTATATAGTATTGATGTAATTATTTTCTTAAAGAGTATAAAAAATACCTATAAATAGATGAATAAATTAAAGAAAAATTATCCTTAAATGAAAGAAAATACGACAAAAAAAACTAGAGAGAAACAGTATCTCCCTAGCGAATAGGTAAAGACTTATCTTTCCTTACCTATTATCAATATTAACAGTAAGAAGACATTTTAAGAATTGGTAAAAATAGGTAGTAATAAGATCGTTTTTCTGCTTTATCTAAAAGCAGCTGATAACCATAAATAACAATTTCAAAAGTTATGTAAGTAAGAAGTATAAACTTAGGTTTAAAGTTGATCAATTTAAATACCTTTAACTTTTGGTAAATGGTACTAGCAGGGTATGAAAGAAATACATTCATTAGAATATTTTATAACATATATAAACTAAAATTTTTGTAAGTCATGCGAAAAATCCATAAGGTGCCGATAAAAAATGGTCCGAATATAAAACTTAAATCATTAAATATTTTTGTTTTTATACCACCTTTCACTCTCCACAAGTTTAGGGGGACAGCTAAAATACTTAAAATTAAAACAAGTAAGGATGCAAGAATTGCAGAGGATGAATATCTTATAAAAGTCTTTTTTGGAAGAAAGAGAACAGATGTCCAAGCAATAACAAAGTGACCTATTCGAACTAGAGCAGGAGACAACAAACCATCTCTCCTCCTTTCAAAGATTTCTTATATTATGTCCGAAACATTTTTGTTTTTATTCCTATAAATGGCATTGGATTAATAAAAGCTTGTTTCGCATTTCGAACATATTGTGAAGAAATAAACTTAAGCTAACGGGTAGCGTTAATAGAGTAAGCATATGAATTAAATAAAGGCTGAATATACAAGATTTTATGCATTACTTGTATATTCAGCCTTATTTTCCATTCGAAAAGTATACTGCCATTAGCAACATTTCTTAATTGCCAAATACAAGTAACTTTTGACTGATACACTTGTCTAAGCAATTCATATATCATAGAGCCAAAAAAATTTGTTCAAATTACCTCACAACTACTTGGGTAAACTAATAAAAAATGTTATAGTTAGTATCAGATACTAAAACCAGGTATAATAAGATAAGAGGAAAACATTTTTGATGCATTATGGAGGTAACAATGGAAGATTTAATTCAATTAGAAGGTAAAAATATTGTCGTTATGGGCGTAGCCAATGAAAGAAGCATTGCTTGGGGTGTTGCTGAGTCCCTTTATAAGGCTGGTGCTAAAGTCATTTATACGTATCGTCTTGATCGTTCACGTGAAAAATTAGAAAAATTATTAGAGAAATACAATTACCCTGCAGAAATGATTGTAAGATGTGACGTGAATAGCGATGAAAGCATCTCACAAGCTTTTACTGAAATTGGTGAAAAAGTAGGCACAATCCACGGATTAGTACACTCTGTGGCATTCGCCAACGCAGATGACCTAAAAGGTGATTTTATCGATACATCAAGAGATGGATATGCGTTTGCACAAGATACGAGTGCATATTCATTGGTTGCTGCAGCAAAAGCCGCGCGACCATATTTAGCAGAAGATGCTTCGATCCTAACAATGTCATATCTAGGTGCTGTACGTGCACTTCCTGGATATAATGTGATGGGAATTGCAAAAGCTTCACTTGAAGCATGTGTAAGATATCTTACATTTGACCTTGGCAAAGATGGAGTTAGAATCAATGCGATTTCAGCTGGTCCAATTCGAACATTAGCTGCTAAAGGTGTACCAGGCTTCAATGATATTATGAAAATGATTGAAGAAAAGGCGCCACTTAAGCGAAATGTGACAAAAGAAGATGTCGGTAACATGTCCATCGCCATGCTAAGCAATCTGTCACGCGGAGTGACTGGCGAAGTAATCTATGTTGATTCTGGCTATAATATTGTTGGGTAAAAAACGAGGGCGAGACCACTTGATGGCTCGCCCTTCCTTCATATTAGAATTCTAAATCAAACCTTAACTCATCCACATACTCCCTAGAGCCGGTCACAATTAATCGGTCCCCAAGCTGAAGCTCTGTATCACCATGCGGAACAATTGAGTCTTTGCCTCTAAAAATCCGAACAAAGATGACATCTCCCGTAAACGGGAAATTTCGCAGCATGGTTCCATCATATATAGTATTGTTCATATCAATTTCATATAAGGACTGTTCCTGATTTGTTAGGATTGTCATGATACTCGGTACTTCAATCAACGCACGAAGTAAAGTATTAGTCGACATTAGTAAAGAAAATACCTCAATATTTTGATCTTTGAGTTCATCACCAAGTGAACCTGATTCGATTCGTGCAATTACACGGTCCACTCCATTTTCCTTCGCAAATTTCGCAATTTCAGCATTCTGCTGATCTGACCCAGTTGTAGTTACTAAAATATCCACATCAAACACATTTAAATCTTGTAAAGTTGCAATTGAATAATCTTCAAGACCTACAATATCAAACACAGAATCAGAATGCTTCTTATCAATCTTATCCTGGGTTGTATGATAAATCGTCGTATCATACAGTTTGGAGTTTAATTCCCTTATCACAGGTAAGGACATTTGGTTTGCACCAATAAAGGCAACGCGAATGACTGGTTCTTCGTCCACTTGCTTCGGAAAAAGCTTTTTAAATCCAATTGGTGAAACAATACTTGCAATAATCGCAACTAAGATTAAGGCACCAGACATTCGATCATCAATGATCCCCATTTTCTCCCCTACAGTAGCAGCTGCAATGACCAAAGATAATGTTGATGTTAACAAAGCACCGGCTCCAATTGTCGTTCGCCAATCATACCAGCGCTTGATATAAAGAATTGGAAACATCTTTGAAATAACTAAAGCAATAAATAATAATGGAATAAGCATTAATATTTTCGGGTCTTGGAAAAGCGACCAAATATCAAGTTCCACCCCAATCATTACGAAAAAGATCGGAATTAAAAATCCATAGCCAAATGAATCAAGCTGCTGCACCATATCATGATTGGGTGACAACAATGAGACTAATACACCGGCTAAAAACGCACCTAATATATTTTCAGCACCAATCGTTTCAGAAAGAGCTACTAGAATCATGATGAGTGCAAATATTGCTCTTGTTCCAATTTGAATGGTTCCCTTGGACATCGTCTCAAGGAAGGATCGATTTTGGAACCTCTTCCCTACTAAATAGAGGACTATTCCTGCACCAAATAAGATTAACAAGAGCCACATATTGCTCTCTCCACCTCCGTAAATAGAGGCAAAAACAGCAAGTAAAATCATTGTTACAAGGTCAGCCACTACTGCAACAAGCAGGATAATTTGACCAATATTTGTTTTCATGATTTGGGCATCCTTAAGGGTTGGGACAACAACCCCTAAAGAAATCGTTGATATTATTAATGTCATTAAGAAAGCATTATCCGTAAATCCTGTCCAAACAAATAAATAGGATAATAGCAGAGATAAAATAAAAATTCCTGCAAATACAATGATGGAAACGAGAAAAGTACTTGGTGCCTTCTTACCACTCGGTAGGGTTTGTTTCTTTTTGCCTCCTGCAAACGCAGAAAAGTCAATTTCAACCCCACTCAAAAACATTAAAAAGATAAATCCTAATGTCGATAAGGTTTCAAGCCACATATCAGGTTCAACCACGTCAAACCCACTTTTCCCAATAATAATTCCCATAATAATTTCCGCTACAACAACAGGAATTACCCGAAGTTTAAATCTATGTAATAACAGTGGTGTCAAAAAGGCCACCACCATCACAATTACTAATGATGTTAATGAAGCACCATGTTCCATGTTTTACCCCCTTATATTTCATATTTTAATTTATCAAACCAGATATCCCATAAAAAAGGTTGCTAATCCAAAATAAATTAAAATACTAATAATGTCATTAATTGTAGTGATAAAAGGTCCCGACGCAACTGCAGGGTCGACCTTTAACCGATGCATAAGTAAAGGTACAAGTGCACCAGCAAGAGTTGCTACAATCAATGTAATTAAAATTGAAAATCCAACTAATAATCCAAGAAAGAAGTCACCTTTCCAAAAATAAACAACGAACATTATTACCGTTCCACAAACGGCCCCAGTTATTACACCAGTGCCAGCTTCCCTCAGGATTAATAGCCATTTATTTTCGTCCTCATCCTCACCAATCGCAATTCGACGAACGGCCACAGCCAAAGCTTGTGTTCCAGTATTCCCTGCCATACCGGCAATTAACGGAATAAAAACAGCTAAAATAGCAACCTGATCTAATGTTGCTTCAAATCGCCCAATAAGGCTTGCTGTCAACATTCCAAGGAAAGATAAAATAATCAACCATGGCAATCTCTTTTTAGCGGATGTAAAAATATTTTTATCAGCTGAATCTACATCTGAAATACCCGCAAGCTTCGAGTAATCATCAGACGCCTCTTCATCGATAACATCAATAATGTCATCTACGGTAATGATTCCTAATAAATGATTTTGAAAATCGATAACCGGAACCGCTAAGAAATTATAGTCTTTCATTTTTCGCGCGACTTCTTCTTGATCCTCACTAACTGACACGGATACAACACGGTCATTCATGATTTCAAGGATCATGGTATCATCATCACTAACAAGCAAATCACGGATAGAAATGACACCGACAAGTCGTTTTTCTTCATCAATTACATACACATAATAAATTGTTTCAGCACGAGGAGCTTCTTTTTTCAAGATGTACATGGCTGATTTTACGGTTTGATTGGCATGTATCGCAATATATTCGGTAGTCATGATACTACCTGCAGTATATTCCTCATAATGAAGAAGCTGTTTAATTTCCCCCGCAGCTTCATCATCCATAATTGTCAAATAGCTTGCAACCTGTTCCTTGTTTAATTCATTCAATACGTCAACTGCATCGTCGGCATACATTTGTGAAAGCATATCCGCGACGAAGGTTGGATCCATCTCTGATAAAAGCTCTTCATATTCATTCTCATCAATCTCAAGGTTTTCAAAAACCTCTGCCATTTCAGTTGGTGATAAAAAAAGATATACGCGCATTCTAGCATCTTTTGGTAACTTTGCATAGAATTTTGATCTTTCATATGGATGAATTTCTAAGAATACTTCTCGGAATTCGTCAATACTTTCATTTTCCAACGCTGCCAGCAATTGTTCAGTTTCTAATTGCTGTTGCTCTTTTTCAGTTACTTCTTGTTGTAACATGTTCTTCCCCCCCCTTACAACTTGAAAAACAAAATCTTAACATACATTTCATAAAATGTAACATCCAACCATTTACTTTTTGTGGCAATTTGTATATCATTAATTTTTTAGTTTGCACGATGTAATGATTTGCAATCACTCAAAAATAAGCTAAGATAGAATTGGCTCATCAAAATGCGCAATGCGCCCATGAAGCCGGACTTCAACTTAAAAAATTGGATAATGATTTATACCCTGTTTTCTATGATATAAAACTCGTGCCTGATTAGAAAGGATTTTTATCCATGAATAAAGAAAATACTCCACAAAAAATTGATTATACATTGTTGTTTATATTATTTCTAATGGCCATCGTTAGTGCCATTGCAATCCAAAGTGCACAGCCTTTTTTACCTGAAAAGCTTAAAAATATAAATTTCGCAGCCCAACAACTTCAATGGTACGTAATTGGAATAGTCGCTATTATCGGGACAATGGTTATTGATTTTGACCGTTTTAAAATGATTTCCTGGTACTTATATGGATTTGGGATGATTTTATTATTTGGACTTTTTGTTGAAAAATATATTGTTGACATCCCCTTTGCCTCAAAAGTAAAAGGTGCAACAAGCTGGTATAACTTTGGCTTTGCAAGCTTCCAGCCATCCGAACTAATGAAGATTATTATCATCATTGTGTTAAGTAAAATTATTGCGGATCATCGTGAAAATTATCCAATTAATACAGTAAAGGATGACCTTCTTCTTATTGGAAAGATTTTACTAGCATCTGCACCTCCGATTGGATTTTTAGTGTTACAACCGGATATGGGGATGACCATGGTCTTTATGTCAATCATTGCAACAATGATTCTTGTAGCCGGTATTAAATGGAGAATTATTTTTGCAGCCGTTTTTTCAGCTGTTTTTGCAATTTCGTTAGGTGTTTTCCTATACTTCAATTTTCCAGACTTTTTCTTTAAATATATAATTCAGGATTACCAGATGAGCCGTTTTTATGGCTGGCTCGCTCCTTTTGAAACTGCTGGTAACGAGGGGCACCAATTAGTCCGCTCCTTACTAGCGATTGGTTCTGGCCAACTTCAAGGTAAAGGATTCCAGGAATCAGAGGTTTCGATTCCTGAAGGACACACCGATTTTATTTTTGCGGTAGTTGCCGAACAATTTGGTTTCATTGGAACAAGTATTATTATTTCCTTATTCTTCTTATTAATCTATCGAATGATTCATATTGCACTTGAAAGTCACGATCCATATGGCAGTTACTTATGTGCAGGTGTGATCGGAATGATCACGTTCCAAGTATTCCAAAACGTCGGAATGACAGTTGGAATCTTACCAATCACGGGTCTTCCATTACCGTTCATTAGTTATGGGGGTAGTTCCCTTGCCACCTATATGATCGCAATCGGGATTGTGCTGAATGTTCGTTCGAGAACGAAGAAGTTTATGTTTGACTAACATCATACAGTTGGGATTAGCCCCAACTGTATGATGTTGTAGCCTTCGGCGGATGCCACGATTTTTCAAAGGAACTTTTCAGCATTAACTGGCACTAAGCCCTCATAGAGGGCAAATGCCAGCAAAAGCCTGATTGGTTCAACTATCAATCTGTGGGGTAAAACTTCCACAGATTGAAGTTTCACTTTATCTCACAGTAAGTTCAAAGACTAAAAACGCCACATCCTGTGGCAACGTCTTTATGACCCACTCCTGTGGGCCAAAAAATCGCACAAATACGCCAACAGCGTATTTGATTTTATTGAAATAAAATCACGTTATTCTTCTTATAATAGATGGAGGAGTGACGTGATTTTTTTGTAAAGAGGTGCTATTGATGAAAATAGATGTAATCGGTGACATTCATGGTTGTTATCAGGAGTTAAAAGAATTAACGACTAAACTTGGTTATTCGTGGGAAACTGGTATTCCGTTACATAATGACCGCGTACTAGCATTTGTGGGAGACTTAACAGATCGTGGTCCAGAATCATTAAAGGTGATAGAAACTGTGTACAGGCTAGTAGTTCAGGAGAAAAAAGCCTACTATGTGCCAGGAAATCACTGTAATAAGCTATATCGATATTTTCTTGGGAATAAGGTTCAGGCTACACATGGCTTGGAAACAACAGTGGCAGAATATGAGGTCTTGGATAAAAAGAAACAAGAATCGATTCGAAGTCAGTTTATTGAATTGTATGAAATGGCCCCGCTTCATGAACGACTAGATGGAGGAAAATTAGTCATTGCCCATGCGGGAATTCGTGAGGATTATATCGGACGCAATGATAAAAAGGTTAAAACCTTTGTGTTGTATGGAGATATTACTGGCAAAAACAACCCTGATGGAACACCTGAAAGACGGGATTGGGCAAAACAATATAAGGGCTCATCATGGATTGTGTATGGACACACGCCTGTAATGGAACCGAGGTGGGTAAATCATACAGTGAATATCGATACCGGTTGCGTGTTTGGAGGAAGCTTAACAGCATTAATGTATCCTGAGATGGAGACTGTCTCAGTGCCTTCCTCTATGCCACTTGTGTCAGAGAAGTTTCGTGAAATTGGGTAAGGGATATGGAGTAATTAGATAAAAGGTTAGGAGTACGATAATAAGCCAAGCGCTTCCTATTCCCCTTTTGTTCGGTTTCTTAGTGTACGACGCGATTCGTTTGTTGGGTATCATTTGGACAGGTTTGTGGTATATCATTTATCGTTTTTCCTTTTGGTGATATACCGATGATGTCGTTTGCGGTATATCAACTATTCTTTTCGGCTCGCTGATATACCTCTAAACCTATGTCATACCACCCTTAACACAAAAGCGACCTCACAGGGTCGCTTTTTCCAATAACTCTCTCATATCTTCCGGCAATTCTGCATAAAAGACTACTTCTCTTTGATACATGGGATGCCAAAAACGTACCTCTCGGCAATGAAGTGCTTGCCTTTCAATCTCAACGCGTAATCCCCCATACAAATCATCACCAATAATCGGATGACCGATATGAGAAAGATGAACGCGAATCTGATGGGTTCTCCCTGTTTCAAGTGTAAGTTGCACAAGTGTACAATCACAAAACTCCTGCACCACTTGAAAATGGGTAACCGCCCTCTGACCATCCTTACGCACTTGCCGCTCAATAATGCTATCATCCTTCCGGCCAATTGGAGCATCTATCGTCCCGGAATCCTTTTCTAATTTACCATGTATCACGGCTTCATAAATCCTCTTTAAACTTCCAGCTTTTTGTTGCTCTGATAAGAGATGGTGGATATGTCGATGCTTTGCAACGAGCAGCAACCCAGATGTATCACGATCAAGGCGATTGACTAAATGAACCGTCACATCAAGACCAATTGATTGATAATAATACAAAAGTGCATTCGCTAAGCTTCGAGTAGGGCTCTCCCGGGATGGGATTGATTGCTGGTTTGGTGGTTTGTTTACAACCAAAACATAAGGATCCTCATAAACGATCTGTAAAGGTAAATTTTCAGGCTTTAGCTCTAGGCTTGGTTTTTCAGGAGGAAAAACCACTTTCAGAACCTCGTCTTCCATTAAACGATGGCGAACCGTAACAGGGTCGCCATTTATGAAAATCCCTCCACCTGCGAACTTAATATCGGTTAGGGCTGTTTTTGAAATAGCCTGCTCTTTTAAAAACTCTCTAACTAGTTTTCCAGTATCTTGTGATGATATTGTCCATTCTAATGTAAAAGCATCCACAGTCCTATATCCCTTCACTAATCCGAAATAAACGAATCACGAACCCTTTTCCAGAATGGGAATGGGCGAAAACGAGCAAAGCGTACTTTTTCAGGAGCTACGCGGCATTGAATCGATTTAACATCCTTGTGTAATAGGGTTAAATGGTCAATCGTAATGTGAAAATCCACGTCATTCACTGGTTTCATGACAATCGTATGATGATTCGGTAAAATTAAAGGTGAACCCACCGTTCGAAATACACGATTATTAATTGAAGCCATTTCTGCAACCTGGATAGCCTCAATTGACGGATGTAAAATGGCGCCACCAAGCGCTTTGTTATATGCCGTACTTCCTGAAGGTGTCGAAATACATAATCCATCCCCGCGAAACGTCTCAAAAAGCTGTCCTTTTATTTCAAGGTCCATCACAAGTGAACCCTCTACACTTTTTACCGTACATTCATTTAAGGCAAGATATCTCGATTCCCGTCCCCCGTTAATATAGCGAATATACACCTCAAGTAATGGATATTCGACTACCTGATAAGGGGTTTTAGCGATGGCAATCACGAGTTTCTCTATTTCTTCTGGAACCCAGTCTGCATAGAACCCTAGATGACCTGTGTGTATACCAACAAAGGCTGTTTTATCTAAACGGCTACGGTAACGGTGAAAAGCATATAAAAGAGTTCCATCTCCTCCGACAGTTACGACAATATCCGGTTGATCCTCGTCATATGTGAGCCCGAAGTCCATTAAATATGTTTTTATTTTTTGCATTAATGTATTCGAGTTCGAGTCACCTCTCGAAGTTACAGCAAATTTCATGTTTTACACCCTATCTATTAAGAATTAGCAGAATCCTTGTTATCCGTTTTTCGAGAAAAAATAGCTTGTGCTTCTTGGATTTCGCCACGTATTTTAGACATTTCCTCATCAAGTAGAAAAGCAGCCTCCGCTGCACGCTGTAAGCGATGCTCAATTTCTTCAGGAAATCTGCCTTTATATTTATAGTTTAAAGAATGTTCGATCGTTGCCCAAAAATTCATTGCAAGAGTGCGAACCTGAATTTCTACTAAAATTTTCTTCTCACCATCAATGGTCTGAACAGGATACTGGATCACGAGATGATATGAGCGATATCCACTTTCTTTTTTTTGTGAAATATAGTCACGTTCTTCAATGATTTCCAAATCATTTCGCATCCGTAACAGTTCAACAACACGCTTGATATCATCAACAAATTGACACATCATTCGCAAGCCTGCAATGTCTTGCATCTCTTCTTCAATTTTATCGAGCGGAATGTTTTTCTTCATTGCTTTATCCAAAATACTAGGGATGGGTTTTACTCTTCCTGTTACAAATTCAATTGGGGAATGGGTACCTTGCATTTCGAATTGGGTTCTCATTCCTTTAAGCTTTATTTTTAGCTCGTCAACAGCTTGCTTGTATGGAGCCAAAAAAAGATCCCAGTCTTTACTCATGATAGTCCCCCGTTTTTCTAAACTTAGGATAAAAATGTCTTCTCAACGAGCTCGACCATATCATCTCCATAGTTGGCATTACCTTCAATGTTTTGTAAAAGGTACTCCAATTCAGGAATGATATCAATCAATTCGAGTTCGTTGTCTTCGAGGTGTAAAATTACTTTTTGTTTTTCGGAAATAACATTTTTTAATGATGGCCAGACAGCTGATGGCAAACTCACATATATAAATTCCTGCTCATTTTCAAGCTTGTAAATGAATGCTAGTGAATCGGAATCAACCAGCATTTGACCAGTGGCACTCAATCCGTCCGTGTCAAAGTCTGTATGCTCCGCCTTAAGCTCTAACCTGCCGTTAGAATAATTAAATTGACTAATTTCGATATGCTTCTGCATCAGTAATCTCCTTTTCTCAATTCCAAATCCACACCTATTTTATCATATGTACATCGATTCGTTAAAGAAACTGCTAATCAATTCCTAAAAAAGTCACACCTCATGATATAATAAAAACAAATTGTTGAAAAGGACGATGAAAATGTCACAAGAGCTTGAAATTGAATTTAAAAATTTGCTAGAAGAAAACGAATATCATCGATTACTTTCTGCCTTCTCAATCGACGATGAGAAAAAAGTAATCCAAGAAAATTTTTATTTCGATACAGCTCAGTTTTCCTTAAAAAACCAGGGGGCTGCCCTCCGAATTCGTGAAAAGAATGGAACATATACACTCACATTAAAACAGCCCGTTCGCCGTGGATTACTAGAGACGCATCAAGTTTTAACAGTAGAAGAAGCCAAGCAAATGCTTGATGGTGGTCCTATCATCAATGGTGAGGTTTCTACCATTTTAAAAACACTCTCTATTAATCCAATGGATGTTACATTTTTTGGTTCTCTAAAAACGAAACGAGCTGAAGTAGAATATAAAAAGGGCTTACTCGTCTTGGATAAGAGTTACTATTTAAACCATTGCGATTTCGAGGTAGAATATGAAGTAACGGATGAAGTAATCGGTAAAGAAATTTTTAATGAACTTTTATTACAACACAATATACCAATTCGTAAAACAGATAATAAAATTCGTAGGTTTTATGATCGTAAAAAACAAATTCTACTAGGAGAGGAACACAGTTGAAAATAGACTTTAAAGTACTAATGGAGCTTCAAGCGTTACGAAATGTTTCAACAACAAATTCACCGACAGTGAGTAATGATGAGTCCATTTTTAAGGACATGCTGTTACAGCTGCTATCTAATTCATCTGGTGCGCCAACAGAAAGTATTCGTTCGAAAGTTGATCTCTCATCTTTATATAGCAACAAACATTATATGCCACTCAATATATCGAACTCTCAAGTTGCACCTGTATCCAGTAACTATGATGACTTGATTCAACAGGCGGCACAAAAACATAATGTGGATCCACGTTTAATTAGTTCTGTGATTAAGCACGAGTCCAATTTCAATCCGAATGCAAAAAGTCATGCCGGCGCCACTGGCCTAATGCAGTTAATGCCTGCAACAGCCCGAGGATTGGGCGTCACCGATATCACAGATCCAACTCAAAATATTGAAGCAGGAACAAAATACCTCCGAAATATGCTAGATCGCTATAACGGTAATGTATCTCTTGCTTTAGCTGCTTATAATGCTGGACCAGGAAATGTTGATAAATATGGTGGAATCCCACCCTTTAAAGAAACACAAAACTATGTAAGAAAAGTAACAGAAACCTATCTCGGATAATAAAAGTTCTCCCACATCAAGGGGAGAGCTTTTTCATTTCGAGCAACTTTATTTCGATTCCATAAATTTCATTCCCCTAAAAAGTGCGCTTTATTTGAGTTAAATCTCGTCCATTGATAAAATGTTAATACATTCAACATATGATATACACTCCTTGCGAGTAGAAAGGGGGTAAGGTCTTGAAACAAACTGATAATATGGGATTCAAACATTCATCTAGTAATCGACCGTTGGAAATCTATATGTTTGTAGATCCACTATGTCCTGATTGTTGGGCATTGGAACCCATTTTAAAAAAGCTAACAATTGAATATGGAAAGTATTTTACGATTCGCCATATTTTAAGTGGCCGCCTTGCTTCCTTGAATATTCAAAAGAGGAAAAAACCTGCTGATATGGCTCAAGTGTGGGAACGCACTGCTAGTCGATCAGGAATGTCTTGTGACGGAACCCTATGGCTTGAAAATCCGATTTCTGCTCCTCATTCTGTTTCCATTGCGATTAAAGCTGCAGAACTACAAGGAAAAAAAGCAGGAATCCGTTTTTTACGAAAACTCCAAGAAAATCTTTTTCTTGAAAAACGGGATATTTCAGACGCTGAAGTATTATATGCATGTGCAGATGAGGTTGGTCTTGATGTAAACGAATTTAAAAGCGATCTTCATTCATCTAGTGCTGCAAAAGCATTCCAATGCGATTTAAAAATCACATCTGAAATGGAAGTGGAGGAAATTCCGACACTTGTTTTCTTTAATGAGAACATTGAAGAGGAAGGTTTGAAAATCACCGGTTGCTATCCATATGAAATGTATGTTCATATTATTTACGATATGCTCGGCGAAAAAATAGAACCCACTCCTCCCCCGCCATTGGAGGATTTCTTAAAATATTTTAAATTTGTTGCCTCGAAGGAAATTTCAGTACTGTACGATTTGCCTATACCAGAAGTCGAACGTGAAATGAAAAAGCTTATATTAAAGCAAAAAGTGGAACAAGTTCCTGTTAAATACGGAACCTTCTGGAGATATATAGAATAACGAAAAAGACTTGGAATCCAAAATGGTCCAAGTCTTTTTTCTATATATTTCAATAAAGGGGATGGGAGAAATTTCACTTCAAACAAAGGGGTGTTGTTTGTGTGATTACTTCTTGATTACATAATAGCAAGGTTGATAACCATTTTCAACTATTTGTACATTTTTTCACAAAGTTGTCAAATTCCTATTCTTAAAGTAGATGCTTGGACATAAATATAAAGTATAGGTCAAAATACGATGAAATGACATTCATTTGTATGGAGGATGTAAAGATGAGGAGAATCGGGCTAACCATTGGGACTTTCATGATCATCATCACGTTTGGACTAAATATATTGGGATTAATGAAATTAATTCCCCTTTATATCACAACCCCTCTTTTATTTCTTTCATTACTTGTCACATTCGTTATTTATAATAATCGAAATCGTTTCAGGGGGTTTCGCTCATAGTAAAGGGCATCAAAATCGGATGCCCCAGACTTGTTGACAAACGCTCGCATACTTCGTTGCTTGCCTCTCTCGTCCGCTCATGAAGGCAACTTCTATTCGCGTCTTCGATCGGCTGCGCGCTTAGTCTGACAAGCGTTTTCAAGACAGTCTGGGTAAAGTAATTTACTCTAGATATCCTGTAAAAAACGAGTAGACAAAGTCAATACTGACTTTGTCTACTCTCTGAGGCATCCAAATTGGATGTTTGTTTATTGCTTTTCCAATAATTTTTCCATTTCAGCTAGTTTAGCTTCGAATACTTTACATGCTTCTTTAATTGGGTCTGCAGAAGTCATGTCCACACCCGCATTTTTCAGTACTTCAATTGGATAGTTAGAGCTTCCTGCTTTTAGGAAGTTATTAATATAACGATCAACAGCAGGCTTACCCTCTTCTAGGATTTGCTTACTTAGAGCAGTTGCAGCACTAAAGCCTGTTGCGTATTGGTAGACGTAATAATTGTAGTAGAAATGTGGAATACGTGACCATTCTAAGCCTATTTCCTCATCTACGACAATATTTGGACCAAAGTATTTTTTATTAAGATCATAATACATTTCGGTAAACAAATCAGGTGTTAAGGCTACTCCCTCTTGTGCTTTCATATGAATCATATGTTCAAATTCAGCAAACATGGTCTGACGGAATACTGTTCCTCTAAAGCCTTCAAGCTGGTGATTTAAAATATATAATCTCTCTTGATCATCATCAAGAGTTTTTAATAAATAATCTCCCAAGAGTGCTTCATTACAAGTAGACGCCACTTCCGCAACAAAGATAGAATAATTTCCATACGTATACGGCTGATTATTTCTAGTATAGTAACTATGAACGGAGTGTCCAAATTCATGGGCTAATGTAAATAGATTGTTCACATTGTCCTGCCAGTTCATGAGGATATAAGGATTTGTACCATAGGTTCCTGATGAATATGCACCACTTCGTTTTCCTTTATTCTCGTGAATGTCCACCCAACGATTCTCAAAACCTTCTCTTAAAACATTTAAATAATCCTCACCTAATGGCGCAAGCCCTTTTAGGATATAATCCTTAGCTTCCTCATAGGAAACTTCCATTTTTACATCTTTTACAAGTGGCGTATAAAGGTCATACATATGAAGGTCATCCACACCAAGTGCCTTTTTGCGAAGGTCGACATAGCGATGTAACAGCGGCAAATGTTCGTTGATCGTATTCACAAGATTATCATAAACGGTCTCAGGAATATTATTGCTACTCAAGGCTGCTTCGCGAGCAGACTTATAATTGCGAACACGCGCATTAAAGTTATCCTTTTTAACCGTTCCACTTAATGTACTGCCAAACGTATTTTTAAATTTGCCATATGTGTCATAGACAGATTTAAATGCTTCTTCTCTTACGCGTCGATCTGAACTTTCAAGGAAGTTAATATAACGACCATGTGTAATTTCAACCTCTTCCCCATTCTCATCTTTGATGGTTGGGAAAGTTAAATCAGCGTTGTTTAGCATGCCAAAGGTATTGCTTGAAGAGTCCATTACCTCATAGGCTTGTGCAAGCAATGCCTCTTCTTTTGCAGATAAAACATGTGGGCGTTCACGGTTGATATCGTTTAAAGCATGCTCATAAACCTTCAATTCTTCGTTTTCGGATAGGAATGATTTAATTGTTTCCTCATCGATAGAAAGGATTTCAGGCACGATAAAAGAAAGTGCACTTCCTACTTGTGTATATAGATTTGTTGCGCGATCATATAAACCTTGATATAACGAATTTGAAGTATCTTGGTCATTACGCATATGTGCATATGTATAAAGTTTCCCCATTCGTAAAGAAATGGCATCTTGATAAGCTAATGCCTCATAAAGCTTATCCGCAGATTCACCAAGCTTTCCTTGGAATTCTTCAATTCCAGAAATCATCTCTTTTACTTCAGTAAATTCCTTTTCCCATTCAGCATCTGAAGCAAAAATATCTTCTAATCTCCATGTATCCTGCTCGGCAATTTCATTCCGATTCGGGAGTTTCTTTACAGTTGATTGTTCTGCCATTTAAAAAACCTCCTATTTCCTATTCACTAAAAAGTATTCGATACCCTAATGATTATCTCCTTTTTTATTCAAAAAGTTCAAGTTTTTTGAATTCAATCTCGGTTCAGATCTCTACCAATATTATCTTGTACCAATCCATTTTCTTCATGCTTACCAACACTTGCCAGCATTTTTTCGTCCATGGCACTTGCTACCTCCAAACTCATTGGAATAATAAAATCCTTTGTTTTTTCATATTTTGTTTTAGATATTTTTTTCAGACTGCCTGCTTTCACCAATACCTGTAAGTACTCCTCAACCGCTAGTGAATACTGAGTATGAGACACCAAAGGCAACTGTCTAATCACAATATCTTTTGAATCAATTCGCTTTGAGATGACCTCCATTACTGTAGAAAAAAAGAAAGGTTCCCCTTTACGAAGTTGAAGCAAGAGATCAAGCAAAATCCACATTTGCCAAATCATTGGTGGTGTGTGAAACCAGTAGCTTGATGGAACAGGTAATCCCGCTTCACCCGGTAAATAAGCTGGTGGTATTCGCTTTTGATAAAGTGTGGTCAAAAATGAGGAAAGATGGTTGGAGTTGTATATGGAGTAACTTGCTCTCCACTTTTGTTTTTTTCTCCCCCATACATGGTGCAAAGTAAATGGATGATTGTACGGTTCTAACAGGTTTAAGAAGGAAACCCCTTTTTCTTTATAAAAACAAATCGAGCAAAAGACCTCACCTGTTGTAAATGAATGAAGGTTAGAGAGTTTAAGAAATGTAGAAGTATCTGGGCAGTAATAAAGGATACACGGTTGGATTGGTTGATTGAAAGAGGTGGCAAAGAGCCATTGAAATGGTGAAAGTTTTACAGAGTGGGTAGACATACGCTTAAACCATTTTGCACCTAAAATCCAAATAGGCACAATACCTTCTTTCTTATAAGAATCGGATCTCTTTTTAAATAAGGGATAATCAAGTTGGGAGCATTGGTACTCAATTGCGAAGCGTTTGTTAGAGGTGGTTACTAGGAGGTCTGGACGTTGTGAAATCTCTGGTAAAAACGGCTCAAGCTTGACATCGTAGCCTTGGGTCTGGAACCATTGGAAAAGCTGTCGTTTTCCCGCGAGGTGGTACTCGGATTCTGGTTCTGTTTTAACCGTACATTCTACTCCTTTTAGATGTGCAAAATGTGGAGTCTTTTTCAAGCCTGCCTTAAGCTGGACTTTGCTTTGGCATGCCGGACAATGAAATGTCACATGGCTGCGAAGCTCAAGCAAATCGGAACGCTCCCATTTTTCCACCAGTGATAGGTATTCACCGTTTTCACGTAATGCAACAAACACGGCATCATCTCCTTTTTATATTTAACAGTTGCTTCTTTAAAATAGCATAGAAAAACAGGTTGTACAATTTAAAATTTATGAACATTTCTCCACAAAAAAAGCCGATTCCAAAACTGAAATCGACTTAGCTTATAGCGAGAAATATTTAACCAATTCATTTAACGCATTCTCGTGGATAATCTTTTTACCATACTCTTCAATTCTATGAATAGACATTGCCGACTCTTGCCCGTACTCCAACACAATGCTAAGCATATCTTCAAGTTCATCTTCAGTGTAGATTTCCTCGTTAAAATCGATAAATAAGTAGTACTTATTTTCGAAGGAGTACAAGGAATTACTTAATCCCTCAAGCTGGATACGATGTGCTAACGAAATAACATCCTCAAAATCTTGGAATCGAATTAAAAATTGGAAGGTTTCTTCCTCAAATTCTTCAATAAAATCTTTATCCTCGTATTTTGAATGAAATTGTTGATCCAGTAAAGATTCAATCTTTTCATCAACTGGAATTTTATCGTCACCAACAGGAAGCTCATATTTATTTCCATCTTTTGAAAGCTGTGCTCGTGTCACAAGAACTTCTAGCCCTTTTTCTAACGCCTGGACTTGGATCCATAGTGGACCATCAATCGTGAATTCTTCTTCCTGATGAATTTCATCCATCATTTCCCAGAAAAGCTCTTCACTTCGCTCACGGTTATACCAAATTTCTTCGCGTTCAAACCCGCGCTGTTCTATGTCATTATATGAAATATAGAATTTTACTGTATATTCGTTGATTCGTTCGATTTCCATTACAGAACCTCTCCCTTCTTGCTCAGATTTTGAAGGGACGTTATACCCCCGAGCCAGATGCTCTTTTATTCACTTTTCCCATAATTGTTGTAGAATAACCTACAGATAAGAAAAAAGTCTATATCTTGTACTTTTATTTTATGTTAAAAGATATGAGAATGGAAATAAAAAAGGTTAATTTTTTAAAAACAGTTGTTTAGCCCGGTTTTCCATGCAAAAAGAAGCATGAATTAAGGTTAAGTCATTTCGGGTAGCTTCTGTTTTATGTACCATTATAATATGAAACGCGTCAGAAAACGAGTAAAATGTCCTATTAAACAAAAAAACTTCTACGTTTTTACAGTAGAAGTTTCTCGATGTTAGTTTACTAAGCGTTGTGCTTCTTTCAGTTGGAAGGTACGAACTTTCCTTGGTAAAAACCTGCGGATTTCGTCCTCATTATATCCTACCTGAAGTCTCTTCTCATCAATAATAATTGGTCGACGAAGAAGGCCAGGATTTTCTTGTATTAATTTGTATAAATCCTGAAGAGGCATTGTCTCCAGATTTACATTTAATTTTTGGAAAACTTTCGAACGAGTTGAAATAATCTCGTCTGTTCCATCTTCCGTCATACGTAAAATTTCTTTGATCTCTTCGATTGAAAGAGAATCTGAAATAATATTTCTTTCTTGATATGGAATTTGATTTTCCTCTAACCATGACTTCGCTTTACGGCATGAAGTACAGCTTGGAGAAGTATAAAGAGTAACCATTAACCTTATCACTCCCTTAAAAAGTAGATTATTACTTAACAATCAGCATGATTGGTCATGGATGTGTATACTAAATTAAAATTAGTTTAATTAAGTAATTTCTTTAATTATTATACCTCAAATTTTCTGAGAAAGATAGACAATTTTGAAGAAAACTTATAAATCATTAAAACCTTGATACATCTATAGTTCTAAATAGAAAAGCAATAGGAATGACTAGTCCCTATTGTCTCAAAAGTCACACATTTTTTAAGATGTTCCGATTATCATTTTTGTCGTTAAATGATAATACTTGACTAACATCCTGATAAGATTCCCCATAAAATTCTTTATCTTTATATTTGTGGATTTCTTCATATGTTTTTTTCATGGCTTCATAAATAAGTTCCTCAGATTGATTTGAAGGTGACCAATACAATATTTCCATTTGGTTACGTTCATTTGTTGCCAATGATTTGCGTTCGTAACCAATTGAGGTTGCATGCTCAAAACCTTCCCTTTTGTAGAACCTTAGTCTTTTTTCAGTATCTGAGTCCTCATAGTTAACGGGTTCGACCTCAAGGATTATTGGTTTACCCTTTTTCTTTAACTTTTCGATAAGCTTATGTCCTAGGCCTTGTCCTCGAGATTCTTTTGAAACAAAAAGGTAATCGATAAATATAAAACTGTCTAACTCTGCATACATCAGAACATGGAAAGGACCTTCATCTTTGTAATAAATATCCCCTTTTTCCTTCAATAGTGTTTCCATATGTTCTTTTGATTTCATTTCTTCAATGGGAAAATACTGATTAAGTTTTTCGTACCAATTCATACCTCTACTCCTTGTATTTTTAATCGGACATCCTTAGTGTATGCAAATGAAAAGAGTTTGTTCCCATTTTCATTATTCCCTCTTTTAATAATACTTCACTTGGAATAGAATAGAAGTAAGGAAGACGTTTTCATTAAGGGGGATATTCATGGCAAGCTACATAATGGATCTAGGTCTAATTGCTGTTTTAGTCATTGGAATTACTGCTTTGATGGGTGTTATGGCAAATGGTGTGGGAGAACGAGTTTTTGGCGGTAAGTCTGGAACAGATATCGTTAACCGTGATTCGCATGTGAAAAATGGTTGGAAAAACGTAGGCGGACGAAAAAAATAAAAAAATGGCTGGTCCCAAAGTCGATTGGGCCAGCCATTTTTTTGTCTAACTTCACGCGCCATCGGCTCTTTGGTCTAAGCCAATCCCTTCGGAAGGTAAAAGACACCTTCTGTCAGCGCTCGTCTTATGCTTGACTTGCACAGGACAAGGAAGTCTTCGACAGAATAATCATCGCACGAAGAAAATGCATAGCATTTTCGAGGAAGTGCTGACATCGACGTTCGCCACAGGACGTGGCGGTAGTTAGTCGATGTTCTGCTACCAAGGCGCCTAACGCTTTTCTTACTATGGCGTGTAATCCACACCTTTTGTATACGTGTTTGCGGCATTCCAAAGTAAAAACTCATGTATCCCTTGGTCTTGCAATCCTTTTATTTGTGCTTCTATTTCTGTCTTTCCATAGACTGTATAGTTTCCCTTTCCTAGCCAACTTGCTGTAAAGTCCTGAAGCCATGGTCTCGATATAGGTCTGGTTTCGATTTGATTAAGCTTATGGTTTTCAACCTTGGCATATTCAGAAACTAAACGATATGGTTCTAAGTCAGGGCGTGCAATACCAAAATATGATGTCCAGTGACTTGGGTAAATCATGGAAGAGATCACATCGACATGCTCAGATATCTTAGAGAAATTTTGGCCAATTCCAGGTGCTTCAGGTAATGTTGCCGTATATCCAAAAATATCAACTGAAACTTTGATATTATATGGCTCTAATTTTTCTTTTGCATATGCTACAAAATCCGTCACAGCAGCAACACGTTTTTGCACACTATCTAGGTTTGCTTTTTCGTATTCCCCCATGCCATAAGTTAAGGAACCATCACGCTTCTCAAATCCTTCTGGAAAACGAACATAGTCAAATTGAATCTCTTGGAATCCAAGCTTTGCCGCTTCAATTGCAATCCCAACGTTGTGATCCCAAACTTCTTTTAAGAAAGGATTCACAAATGCTTCCCCTCGTCCATTCGTCCAAACCTTATCGCCTTCTTTAAAGGATAGATCCGGTCTCTGCTTAGCTAATACTGAATCCTTAAACACAACAACCCTGGCGATTGGATAGATTTGCTTTTCCTCAAGCTTTTTAAGTAAGGCAGTTGGATCTTTAATATAATCCTTACTTATCCCTTGAAATTTCGAGCCCTGTGGAGGTACGTATGTCAAATATCCGAAGTCGTCCTTAACATCTATTACCATTGCATTTAGGTCAGTCTCATCAATAAATTGGACGAGTCGTGGAAAACGGTCTCCACCCGCAGAATGTGCTGAAACATAAATTCCTCTAATTGCGTCAGGATATTCAAATTGATAGCCTGAATCAAATTCAAACCGGGTCACCATTTCTGGGATCTCTTTTTTTGTTATGACCAATTTACTTGTAGGATGTGATTCCATCATGAAAATTTTATTTTCAGCAAAGCCTGTATCATTTGCATATACTATGCCTAATCCGATTAAAGCGATAAACAATAGAAAAGAAATAAATTTTTTCATGCTTTCCTCCTTCCTTTCCACTTATTACTAACAGTTTATATGAATTTTTCAGAAAATCATACAAAATTAGACAAACTTTTCATAATCTTTTTGTTTATTCCATTGTATGAGTGGGTTTGTCTTTATATTTATATTCTTCTAATAAACCCCTCTGATATTAATGGTAAATCTAATCAAAATAAAAAATGGCCCTTTAGGCCATTTAGCTGTACTTTGCTTTATATTCTTTGTATTCTTTTTCCGAGCAAGCGACAAGATGTCCTGGTCTAATTTCTCGGAGTTTTATCTCTTCATTTTCTGAATATCCATGTTCTTTTGGATCGTAAATAAGTCTTTTTCGATTTCGTTCATAATCTGGGTCTGGCAATGGAATTGCTGATAACAATGATTTTGTATATGGATGGATGGGGTTTGAATATAAGTCGTTCGCATCTGCAAGCTCAACGATTTTTCCGAAATACATAACTCCAATTCGGTCACTTATGTATTTAACCATTGATAAATCATGTGCAATAAACAAGTACGTCAATCCTTTTTCTTTTTGGAGCCTTTTCATCAGATTAACAACTTGTGCTTGAATAGAAACGTCTAATGCGGAGATAGGCTCATCAGCGATAATAAAGTCTGGTTTAACTGCAAGTGCACGCGCAATTCCAATCCGCTGACGCTGTCCTCCTGAAAATTCATGTGGATACCGATTCGCATGCTCACGGTTTAGTCCAACTGTCTCCAATAGTGAATAAACTTGTTCCATTCGTTCACTATTGTTTTTAGCAAGTCCATGAATATCAATCCCCTCCGCCACAATATCCGCTACTGTCATTCTCGGATTTAAAGAAGCATATGGGTCTTGAAAAATCATTTGCATTTTCCGGTTAAACTTTTTCAACTCTTTCTTCGATTTTTTCCCATGAACATTTTCACCATTAAAAATAACTTCTCCGCCGGTAGCGTTATATAAGCGGATAATGGTCCTTCCCGTGGTTGATTTTCCACATCCCGACTCTCCCACTAGACCTAGCGTTTCTCCTTTGTAAATATCAAAGGTAATCCCATCCACCGCTTTGACCATATTAGGTTTTCCAACATTAAAATATTGCTTTAAATTTTTGATTTTAACTAATTTTTGCTTTTCAGCCATTTCATTCATCATCCTTTCTTTGTTGCTTTTCGGATGAGAAGTCTTTCATTCGACGTTTTACGGCTTCAGGTGGCTCCACTTTTGGTGCATCTGGGTGAAGTAGCCATGTAGCTGCATAATGTGTATCTGAAACCTTAAACATTGGTGGTTCCATTTCATAATCAATTTTCATCGCGAAACGATTTCTTGGTGCAAATGCATCCCCTTTTGGAGGATTTGTAAGGTCTGGCGGTGACCCCGGTATGGCCATAAGCTCAGTTTGATTATCATTATCTAGACTTGGCATTGACGACAATAATCCCCATGTATAGGGATGCTTTGGGTTATAAAATATTTCATCAACCGTACCATATTCAACGATTTTCCCAGCATACATAACTGCCACTCGATCTGCAACATTGGCAACGACACCTAAATCATGGGTGATAAAAATAATCGATGTTTCCAGTTTCTTTTGGAGGTCCTTCATTAATTCCAAAATTTGCGCTTGGATCGTTACGTCCAAGGCAGTAGTTGGTTCGTCAGCAATCAATAATTTAGGACTTGAAGCCAATGCAATGGCGATCATCGCACGTTGTCTCATTCCACCACTAAATTCATGTGGATATTGATTTACCCGCTTCTCTGGGCTAGGGATTCCAACTAGTCTAAGAAGTTCAATTGCACGATCTTTTGCATTTCCCTTGGACATATTTTGATGTTTAATTAAAACCTCCATAATCTGCATGCCAACCTTCATCGTTGGGTTAAGGGAGGTCATTGGGTCCTGAAAGATCATTCCAATATCCTTTCCCCGAATCTTCTCCATTTCCTTATTCGTTTTTGGAACAAGGTCTTCACCATCAAAAAGGATTTGTCCTTTTGTAATTTTTCCAGGCGGCATCGGAATAAGCTTCATAATTGTTTGTGAGGTTACACTTTTACCTGACCCTGATTCCCCAACTATGGCAAGTGTTTCACCCTTATATAAATCAAAATTCACACCGCGGACTGCTTTCACTTCACCCGCATAAGTTTGAAAAGAGACTTCAAGGTCTTTTACTTCTAATAACTTTTCCATTTACTCACTCCCTTACTTGCGCAGCCTTGGGTCTAATGCGTCTCGCATTCCATCGCCTATTACATTGAAAGCAAAGATCGTGATACAGATTAACGTTGCCGGGAAAAACAACCGCCATGGATAATATTCAAAAGCCGGCAAGCCTTCTGAGGCCATTGTTCCCCAGCTGGCAAGTGGAACTTGTACACCTAAGCCAAGATAACTTAGAAAGGATTCAGTAAAAATTGCATTTGGAATCGTCAACGTCATGGTAACTAAAATTGGACCCATGGAATTCGGTATCAGGTGCTTAAACATAATGCGCTTAACGTCAGCACCTAATGTTTGTGCTGCAAGAACATATTCCTGGTACTTCAACTGCAAGACTTGTCCTCTTACAATCCGAGCCATATTGATCCAACCGGTTATGGTCATCGCAAGAATCATAGTACCGAGCCCTTGTTCAAGAATAACCATGAGTAGAATAACTAATAACAAATAAGGTACTCCATATAAAATATCTGCTAATCTCATCATAAATTCATCGACTTTTCCACCCATATAGCCGGATATACCGCCCCATAAAACCCCAATAACGAGGTCAATAACAGCAGCTGCAAGTCCAATAAATAAAGAGATTCGTGCTCCTTGCCAGGTTCTTGTAAAGACATCTCTTCCAAGTTCATCTGTTCCAAACCAATGCACGCTAGATGGTGCCTCATTGGCATGGGCAAGATCTGTTGTTCGATAATCAAATTCATTCATCATTGGCCCAAAAATCGCCATAATTAGTAAGAAGATTAACAGTACGACTCCAGCTAATGCCAGTTTATTTTTCCTAAATCTTGAAGTGACATCCTTCCAAAATGATAAACTTGGTTTTGAAATTTTTTCAGCTTCATTCTCATTTATGGTTGCGGGCGTAAACATTTCCTTTGGAATATTCTGCATACGTTACTCCCCTTTCTTTGCCCCAGATAACTTGATACGAGGATCAATAAATCCGTACAAAATATCGACAAGGAGAACAGAAATCAAGAGTAAGATACTATAAAAAACAGTGACTCCCATAATTACGGTATAATCACGGTTTGTGATACTCGTTACAAATTCGTCCCCTAATCCAGGTATTCCAAAGATTTTTTCAATTACAAAGCTACCTGTTAAAATTCCTGCTGTTAAAGGTCCCATATAGGAGACAACAGGTAGCATTGCATTTCTGATCGCATGCTTAATGGTAATCGTACCTTTCTTTAATCCTTTAGCACGAGCTGTTTTTATGTAATCATTGGCCAGTACCTCGAGCATACTTGAACGAGTTAATCGTGCGATAAACGCCATTGGTGATGAAGCTAGAGCAATTGCAGGCAAAATTGTATGCATAAACGATTCCCATCTCGCAACTGGAAAAAGATCTAGCTTAATGGCAAATACATATTGGAGAACCGTTGCTAAAATAAAACTTGGAACGGATATTCCCAAAACTGCAACAATCATCGCTGAATAATCCTGCCACTTATTGTGATAAAGGGCGGCAACCACACCTAATACAACCCCAAACGCAATTGCAATCAGGATGGATTCAATCCCTAAAAAAAGGGAAATGGGAAAGCCGTTATTGATAATTTCATTCACGGTCATTGCTTTATATTTAAAGGAAGGACCAAAATCCCATCTAGCCACATCATACAAATAGTCAAAATACTGTTTATATAACGGTTGGTCTAAACCATAATGGGCATTTAAAGCTGCTTCAATTTCTGGAGGGACATCCTTTTCTTTCGTAAATGGACCTCCTGGAGCCGCCTGCATTAAGAAAAATGTGGCGGTTACAATCAAGATGAGAGAAACGAGCATGTAGATTAATCTCTTAATGATATATTTTGCCACTTCGTACACCTCCCATTGCTAGCACTTTTGACCTTTTCAAAAAGTAAGGTATATAGGCCAACTATATACCTTACTTTTTTCTTGGTTTGAGTTATTCAAAATAAGCCCACTTATATTGAACATCTCCTAATGGAGAAATAACTACACCTTTTAAGTTCTCATTTTGAACCCAGTTGTTAGTATAGAAATAAATGGGGGCAATAGGCATTTCTCCGATTACTACTTGCTCAGCTTCTTTTAGTAAACTAAGTCGCTTATCTTTGTCTGTTTCTTTAGCTGCTTGTGCGAGCAGGTTATTAAACTTCTCATTTGTCCACCCTGTATCATTATTTCCTTGTGGTACTGTAAAAATTTCAAGGAAGTTTACGGGATCGTTAAAATCAGCTAACCAGCCTGCGCGACCAATTTGGAAATTACCTTGGTCTATATTATCTAGATACACGTTCCACTCTGCGTTATTAAGGGTTACATTGATCCCTAAATTCTTTCTCCACATATCTTGAACAGCTTGTGCAACCTTTTGGTGTCCTTCAGAAGTATTATAGGAAAGAGCAATCTCAGGAAGTTGAGAAACATCTGATAATCCAAGTTCATCTAATGCTTTTTGTAAATGTTCCTTTGCAGCATCTACATCGTTGTCTTTAAAATAGCCCTTCTCATTTTCCTTAAGAATTGCGGATGGAACTAAAGCCATTGCGGGAATTTGTCCACCTTGGGTTATATTTTCAACAATCGCTTTTCGATCAATAGCATACGATAAGGCTTTTCGAAGATTTTCGTTTTGAAAAGGCTCTTTATTAATATTAAACTTATACCAATACGTTCCTGCGATAGGGCTTTTTTGAAGAGTTCCTTCTTTATCTAACGTAGGGATTACATCAGTCGGCAATGCTGATGTAGGTGCACCAGCCCAATCCAACTCTCCTTTTTTAAAGCTTTGATATTCAGTATTCGGATCATTGATCATATCCATCGTAATTTTCTCAAGCTTGACTGAATCAGCATCCCAATAGTCTTTATTCTTATTAAGAGTAATGCTTGCTGATTTATCTGCAATTACAAACGGACCATTTGAAACATAAGATTCATCCACCCGATTTGCCCAATCAGGATTATCCTTCGCAATCTTACTGTTAACGGGAAAATAAGTATAAAAGGCCGTTAATTCTAAGAAATAAGCAGTTGGGTTAACTAATTTCACCTCAAGCGTTTTATCATCAATTGCTTTAATTCCGACATTCTCCATTTTTTCAATTGAAATATCGGGTGTATTATACGCATCTTTTGCTCCTTCGACATAATTGTATATTTGTGACGCATAGTCAGATTGATTTCCTGGCACCAATACCCATTTCCATGCATACTCAAAGTCGTGGGCAGTAACAGGATCCCCATTCGACCATTTAGCATCACGGATTGTAAAGGTATACGTCTTTCCATCTTCAGAAACGTCAATTTTTTCCGCCATTGCTTCTTCTGGCTCGCCATTTTTATTAATTCGAGTTAAACCTTCAAAAGCATGGTTTAATACTACTCCAGATGTTGAGTCCGTTGCTAAGCCAGGGTGTAATGTTGGAGGTTCAGAACTAATATTGATTCTTAGTTCTTGCTTTGCACCTTCCCCCTCGGCTCCGCCACCTTCTTTTTTGCCATTATCAAAAGTGCCGCAGGCCGAAAGTACAAGAGTACTTGCTAAGAGTATACTTAATATCAACGACATTTTTCTCAAACAGATGACCTCCTAAGTATGTATTTTCCTTTTTTTGTTACGAAAGTTATACGCTACTTATGTTGTTTCAAAACGGAATATCTTATGCGTATTGGACTTAGATGTTTTCCTTCATTTTTTTGCTTCAATACTTGCAATTCGAATTGAAAAGATTATAATAAAAATAATATGAATAACGGGCTATGATAAAGAGTAGTACATATGATAACCATTGGGAGGGAATTTCCTCTTCAGAGAGTCTGTGGTTGGTGTGAACAGGTAATGGTGCATATGGAATGGACTTTTGAGCATCTTCGCTGAAATTGGAGTAGGTGAAGACGTGTTCCTTACGTTACAAGGATACGAGAGATTTTACTCACTCAATTTGAGTAAAATAACTAGGGTGGCAACGCGGTAACCATTCGTCCCTAACATTTAATTGTTAGGTGCGGGTGGTTTTTTATTTTGGCTTAAACTACTCTTTATCATCCATATTTTTAAAAGGAGAGAATCAACATGCAAACTATTTTTTCAGGTATTCAACCAAGTGGCTCTGTAACATTGGGTAACTATATCGGAGCAATGAAGCAATTTGTCGAATTGCAAAATGAATATAATTGCTTCTATTGTATTGTGGACCAACACGCGATTACTGTACCGCAAGACTCAAAAAAACTACGCGAAAATATCAGGAGCTTAGCTGCTTTATATCTCGCAATTGGGCTTGACCCAGAAAAAGCAACTCTATTTATTCAGTCAGAGGTTCCAGCACATGCTCAAGCAGGCTGGATGTTACAATGTGTCTCTTATATCGGTGAACTAGAGAGAATGACTCAATTTAAAGATAAATCACAAGGAAAAGAAGCGGTAGTTGCTGGATTATTAACATACCCACCTCTAATGGCAGGGGATATTCTCCTATATAATGCGGATCTTGTTCCTGTCGGTGAAGACCAAAAGCAGCACATCGAATTAACACGTGACCTTGCTGAAAGATTCAACAAAAAATATCGCGAAATCTTCACAATACCTGATGCCAGAATACCTAAAGAAGGCGCAAGAATTATGTCATTACAGGATCCTACAAAGAAAATGAGTAAGTCCGATCCAAACCCAAAAAGCTATATTGCGTTACTCGATGATCCTAAGCAAATTGAGAAAAAGATTAAAAGTGCTGTAACAGATTCAGAGGGAATTGTGAAATTTGATAAGGAAAACAAACCTGGTATTTCAAACCTACTTACCATCTATTCCAATTTCAGTAACAAATCCATCAAGGAAATCGAATCCTTGTATGAAGGAAGAGGATACGGAGAATTTAAAGCTGAGCTAGCAGAGGTTGTATTGAACGAAATTCGCCCAATTCAAGAAAGATATTACGAGATTCTAAACTCATCGAAACTAGACGATATCCTCGATGCTGGAGCTGCAAAAGCAAATAATGTGGCAAGTAAAACTGTCAAGAAAATGGAAAATGCAATGGGACTAGGAAGAAAAAGAAAATAATGAAAAGGAAAAAGGATTTGTTCACGAACAAATCCTTTTTCCAATTAATTTTCATGTCATTACACTTTTGATTCATGTTCAATTTCCCAAAGCTTTTCAAAAAATGGTTGACCCTTGATTAGGTTTTCACATAATTGAACATGTTTGCTTGTCCAACCATTTCTCGTTTCTTCATAGAGATTTTGCCATACTTCTTCGAAATGCATTTCTTGAATTTCTTGGTATCGCGAAGGATTCCACTCCGTATACCAATACCTAATCTCCGCTACATTTTTTGTTGAGGCTAACTGATCTAAAGCCATAAAAAGTAGCTGCTTTAGCTGCCTTTCCTTGCGGGTAAGGCCAGCCATTTCAATCGGCGAAGGAGACAAAATATGATATTCCTTTTCCTTTGTGCTATCCTTACTATCAAAGGTATAAGGAATCGCTTCATGACCATTCACCATTTCATAAACAAGCTGTTCCTGCCTTGGAATCAATCGACTTTTCCGAATCGGGATGTTGTAGCCTATTGTGTCTATCGCCATAATTCCATGACCGTCTGTTACAACAAAACAATAATCGAGTTGAATCCGTTCGTGATTTTTACGAACATACGCTTTTTGGTGAACATCCATAAGAAGTTGTTGTGGAAGTTCCATTAAATCATTTTCAATGTAGTTAAACAACGGAGACTCAATTTTTAGTAAAGGTACCTGGTCTAACAGTTCAACACTATCATCCTTGCGCCATTCATGGAAGTGACAAACGTTGTAACCATTTTCTTCACCTTCAAACCAATTTACCCAAATATCATGAAGAAACAACATTTTTTACCCCTCACTTCAAAGCTGTTTGTCAACAGTATAGGCAGAATGAGGAAATTTTATTCCAAATTATTCTTGTATTGTTAGAAAATACTTACACGTTTTAATCTCTTTTGGATGTTTTTGATGGATAGTAAATACTCAAACAAATCATCACAAAGCCCACAACAACTAAATAGCATTCGATCCTTTTACTTATGAATTGTAGGTATTCCAAAAAAGTTAGACCTGTCGTGGTTAAATTTAAATAAGCAATCGTAGAAATTCCTCCACATACCGCAAGCCCAAATCCAACTAAAAATATAAAAGCCCTAACCATCTGTATAGCATACAATAAGACTGCGTTCAAAATGCACTTTCAATGAAATCACCTGCTCGTCCTATTTTCTTTCTATAATCTATGGTTAAAGCTCACAAAAGATGTCAAATGTATAGTTTTGAGGCAAAAGAAAAAGCCAAGATGGCATCTCGGCTTTTTCTACTCATTTATTTTTGGATCAAGTGCATCACGTAAACCATCACCTACAAAGTTAAAGCAAAGTACTGTAATTAAAATCATTAAACCTGGAGCCATTGGAACCCACCACTGGTTAAGCATGATTGTAATACTTTGTGCACCCTGAAGCATATTCCCCCAACTTGGTGTTGGTGGCATTATACCTAATCCAAGATAACTTAGAGCAGACTCTGCTAAAATAACTCCTCCAACTGCTAGTGTAGCCGCAACGATAATTGGACCCATAGCATTAGGAAGAATTTCTCTGAAGATAATTGTAAAGCTTCTTGTTCCAATTGTTTTTGATGCTAATACAAATTCTCGACTACGTAGGGATAAAAACTCACCGCGGACTAATCTGGCAGTGGTCATCCACCCTGTAAGAGCAAAAATGATAATTAACTTATCTACCCCTGGCTTAAAAAGTGTTACAAGTGTAATAAGCAAGAAAATTTGTGGAATAGATAGCATGATATCAACAAATCTCATGACCAATGCATCAACAATACCACCGAAATATCCTGCAATTGCACCAAGAGCTGTGCCTATCGTAATTGCGCCCGCTACTGAAGCAAACCCAACTAATAGTGAAATTCTAGCCCCATACAATAATCGTGTTAAGATATCACGGCCAAATGTATCTGTACCTAGTAGGTGTTCCTTACTTGGGTCAGCAAGTCTCTTAAACAAGTCTTGTTTGTCCGGGTCATGTGGCGTTAACAATGGTGCAAATATCGCCGAGACAATAATCAGAATCAATAACACTGCACCGATGACTGCGAGCTTATTTTTGAAAAACTTTCGAATCATTATTTTCGTCAATGTATCTGCTTTTGTAGATAAACCTTGTAACTCTATATCGTTTCCAGTTGCTAAATTCGGTTGTGCCATCTTGCTTCCCCCCTTTTAGTATTCAATTCTCGGATCAAAGATAGCGTACAGAATATCGGCTATAAGATTTCCTAGTACTACTAATACGGAGGAAATTACTGTTATTGCCATTACAATCGGATAGTCACGTTGGAATGCTGAATCAACGAATAATTTACCAAGGCCAGGCCATCCAAATACAGATTCAACAATTACTGAACCACCAATAAAGCTCGGTATCATAATTCCAAAAATTGTAATAACCGGAATTAGTCCATTTCGCAATCCATGCTTTGCAATAACCTTTCCTTCTTTAAAACCTTTTGCCCTAGCAGTCCTCATATAGTCTTGGTTAACAACCTCAATCATACTTGAACGAGTATATCTTGTTAAGCTTGCCATATCTGCGGTGGCTAAAACAAAGGCCGGTAAGATTAGATGGTGAATTCGATCCCAAATACTAAAAGGAGCATTTAGGGTATGTGTACCTGAAGCCGGGAACCAGTGTAAATGAACTGAGAACACCATAATTAAAACTAATCCAAACCAGAAATTTGGAATAGCAAGTCCTAAAAATGACGAAACGGTAACAGTATAGTCTACTTTAGAATACGGACGTACAGCTGAAATTACACCAAATGGTACTGCAATTGCGATGGCTAATATCGTAGATACTCCCATCAACAACAGGGTGTTCGGCAATCGATTCCAAATCAATTCAGAAACATCTCTTCCTTTATTAATAACGGAATCTCCAAAGTCACCTTGAAGCATATTTCCTAACCATTTGAAATATTGTACATGGACTGGGTCATTGAAACCATATTTCTCCATAACCAATTCTCTATCTGCTGGACTAATATTAGGATCCATCATGAGTGCAGTCGGGTCACCTGGGGCCATATGCATGATAGCAAAAGAGACGATGGTAATTCCTAATAATAGGGGAATAGCCATTAATGTTCGACGGATGATATAAGAGACCATAGCTATTTCTCCTTCACGTTTAGTAAATTTTTATTCTATGTTCAATCTAGATATAGGTATCCAGTTATTTTCAGTATTTAAAAAGAAGGAAGGGAAAATTTACCCTTCCCTCTGCAACAATCATGTTTGTCTTTTATTATTCAGCAGTTTGTAACCACCATTTGTGTGCATTGAATAATTGATTTTTCGAATGGAACTCATAACCTTGTAATTCTTCTGGCATTGCACGGTACTCAATTGGGTAATACAAGAATGTGTAAGCTTGGTCTTCTACAAGAATTTGATATAGATCTTTGTGAATTTCTACATAACGATCTCTATCAGTTGTTTGTCTTGCTTCTTCCATTAACTTGTCAGCTTCTTCGTTTTTATACCATACGAAGTTTAAGCCTTCAGCAGCTTGAGAAGAGTGGAAGATATCATATTGGTCAGGGAATGTTGATAATGACCAACCAAGAATCATAGCCTCATAGTCCCAGTTTGGAGCAGAGATAGCTTCAATAAATGCAGACCATTCAACGATTTCTGGTTTTGCTTCAACACCAATTTCTTTAAATTGTTGTTGTAACACTACAGCAATGTCTTCACGAACTTTGTTACCTTGGTTTGTTTTGATAGAGAAGGACATTTCTTTACCATCTTTATCAACGATACCGTTACCGTTTGTATCTTTCCAGCCAGCTTCTTCAAGTAATGCTTTTGCTTTTTCTAAATCATATTCAAATTTTGGAACTTCATCATTGTATGTCCACATTAATGGGCTATCAGGAGCTTCAGCAGGTTGACCAGCACCATTCATAATGCTTTCTACAATTGCTTCTTTGTTTACAGCATGAGTGAACGCTTGTCGAACTTTCTTATCTTGGAATCTTTCATCCTGTTGATTGAATGCAAGGAATGTATAAGATAATGCTAGATCTTCTTCAATCTTAACACCATCGATTGCTTTTACAGTATCAATTTCTGTACCAGGGAATGCATTGTACATATCAATTTCCCCAGCTTGTAACGCTGCGATTAATGCATTAGCATCAGCTACATATTTAGTTGTGATTGTATCTAAATATGGACGACCTTCAAAATAATCTTCGTTTGCTTCAACCTTTACATACTCGCCATCTTTCCATTCTACAAATTTGAATGGACCTGTACCAATAGGGTTTTTAGTATTAAATTCATTTTCATGTAATGTAGCAGGATCAACATCACCTAAGATGTGCTCAGGTAGTGGACCATATGATCCTAATGTAGTTGGATAGAAAGTTACATCTACTTTATTCAAAGTAAATTTAACAGTGTAATCATCAATTTTTTCAATTTTTTCTAGGCTTTCGAAGTTTGATTTACGCTCAGAAACTACATCTGGGTTTTTCATCATACTGTAAGCAAATACTAAGTCGTCAGCATTCATTTCTTCACCATCATGCCATTTTACGCCTTCTCTTAGCTTAACAGTATAAACTAAACCATCATCAGAAACGTCAATCTTTTCAGCTAAGTCTAACTCAGTTTCAAGATTTTTATTTGTTTTAACAAGTGCGTTATAGATTAACCCCTCAATATCACTTGACGCTGTATCAGTTGAGAAATATGGGTTAAACAATGTTGGACTACCAGCAGAACCAATAACTAAATCTCCACCCGTTACAGGATCAGTGTTCTTTGGTTCTTCTTTTGGTGTTTCTTCCTTAGGTGTTTCTTCTTTTTCAGTGTCAGTACCGGCCTTTTCGCCACCGGAACAAGCTGCTAAGAAAAGTGACATTACAAGTGTTAGGACTAAAAATAGCCATAAGCTTTTTCTTAACTTCACGTTTTTTCCCCCTATCATTTTGTTAGAATTTTTAGTTTTTACTACATAGATTGATCCCTCTTAGGTGGCATCTCCTCCCTTCAAAGAATCTATATATTTTCTGTGCAGCCACCTTTACTCGAAAAGGTGACATGCAACAAAATGCCCTTGTTTAACTTCTTTAAATTCAGGTACCAACTGGCGACAAATATCAGTTGCAGCTGGACATCTTGTGTGGAACACACACCCACTTGGTGGATTTGAAGGGCTTGGAAGCTCTCCTTTTAGTACAATTCGTTCTCTTTTAATTGCCCCAGCTTTTTTAGGAACAGGAACCGCAGATAATAAAGCTTGTGTATATGGATGAAGTGGTTCAGCATATAAATCCTCTTTATTTGCTAATTCCATCATTCTACCTAAATACATAACTCCTACTCTATCACTTATATGTCTAACAACACTTAAGTCATGTGAGATAAAAATATACGTTAGGCCAAATTCTTCTTGAAGATCTTCCATTAAGTTTATAACTTGTGCTTGAATCGACACGTCAAGTGCTGAAACAGGTTCATCAGCGATAATCAATTCAGGATTTAATGCGAGTGCTCTTGCAATCCCGATCCTTTGACGCTGCCCTCCCGAGAATTCATGTGGATATCTGTTGATATATGACGCGTTCAGTCCAACAGTTTCCATTAATTCTTTTACTTTTTCTTCTCGTTCTTTTGCGGTGTATAATTTATGAGTAATTAATGGTTCTTTGATAATAGAACGTAAAGTTTTTCTTGGATTAAGGGTTGCGAAAGGATCCTGGAATACCATTTGAATGTCTCTTCTAACGGATTTTCTTAGCTCACTTTCGGACATATGTGTAATGTCTTTTCCCTTAAAGATAATTTTTCCATCGGTTGGTTCATACAATCTGATTATGGTTCTTCCAGTTGTAGATTTCCCACAGCCAGACTCCCCAACTAGTCCAATTGTTTCCCCTTTTTTAATTTGTAAGCTAATGCCGTCAACCGCTTTAACATTACCTACATTTCGCTGTAGAAGACCAGCTTTGATTGGAAAATATTTTTTTACATCTTGAAGCTCAAGAATGATATTACTATTTTCCTTTGATGAATCAACTTTCTTATCTATATTTGTTGTAGTCATGCTTTAGCCCCCTCGTCTTCATATAGGAAACAGCGAACTGCTCGTTCTTTCCCCATTTGTTTTAGCTGAGGAGCTTCTGCAAAACAGCGGTCAAAAGCTTTGGAACAGCGCGGAGCAAACCTGCATCCTTTTGGCATATTTTCTGGTGATGGTACGTTACCTTCGATTGATTGAAGGCGTTCAATGTCACCTTCTATTGCAGGTATTGAGTTCATCAGTCCAACTGTGTATGGATGTAATGGTTCATCAAATAATTCATCTACTGGTGATTGCTCAACAACTTGGCCCCCGTACATAACTACGATATTATCAGCTACCTCCGACACAACGCCCAAATCGTGTGTGATTAAAAGAATCGAAGTATCAAATTTGCGACTAAGATCCTTCATTAAGTCAAGAATTTGAGCTTGGATGGTAACATCCAGGGCAGTTGTAGGCTCATCCGCAATTAAAAGCTTTGGATTACAGCTCATCGCAATCGCTATCATAACCCTTTGGCGCATACCACCCGAAAGGCGATGTGGGTAGTCATGAATTAATTCAGCTGCCCTTGAGAACCCAACCAATTCTAACATTTCAATTGCTTTTTTAGATGCTTCTACTTTGGACAATTTTTGGTGATACATCAGCACCTCAATTATTTGCTCACCAACAGTAAGAACTGGGTTTAGAGACGTCATTGGTTCTTGGAAAATCATTGATATTTCATTTCCACGAACCTTACACATTTCAGCTTCAGATAAATCAACTAGGTTTCTACCATCAAGGACGATTTCACCTTCAACGATTTTTCCAGCTGGACTAGGTACGAGCTTCATAATTGAAAGTGAGGTAATACTCTTCCCTGATCCAGACTCACCTACTATAGCTAAGGTTTCACCTTTATTTATTTTTAAATCAACGCCATCTACGGCAGGTATTACTGTTTTCTTTTTGTAGAAATATGTTTTAAGATTTTTTACTTCTAGTAATGTAGACATAAATTAGGTTCACCTTCCTTATCGGAACTTGAAACAAGTTCACTCATTATTCAAAATATAATATATTTATTGAAATATCAACCAAAAATTTCTAGCATTCTCTTATTTTAACAGAGTAAAGCTTTAAAGTAAAAAACGTACTAAATTATCTGACAAAAGAATCATCTAAATTTTATTACAGAAAGATTACAAATACAAGTCAATTTTTAAAATTGAATTAATTTGCTTTAAAGAGTGAAAACTCTATTTTCTCTTAATCTATTTAAAATTCTATTAAAACTATGTCGAAATTGCAAGATAATTTTTATTATTGTCATTATTATTTCTTGAATCAATTGATATAATCGGGTTTACAAAAGAAATATTCGTAATATATCTTTGTTTAAAAGAGGTTTTTTTGTTTTTTTGATATAATACTTTATCGCAAAAAAGCGTTGAATCAGTAAAATTTGCAACAAAAAAAAAGATCCATCACACATTGTGATAGATCTGCTAACGGTTTGATTTTGGATTTAGTGCATCCTTTAACCCTTCACCTATGAAATTAATAGATAATATTGTTAATGTAATCGCAATTGCAGGAGGAGCCCACATCCAAGTAATATTACGTAAAACATCAGCATCCCTAGCTTCTGCTAACATATTTCCCCAGCTTGGTGTATTCGTTGGTACCCCAAAGCCTAGAAAACTTAGACCTGATTCAGCAACAATCATAACAGCCAAAATTAATGTCGATTGTACAATGATTGTGGAAGAAACATTAGGTAATAGATGCTTAATAATAATCTTTGATGGTCTTGTCCCAATCGATTTCGCAGCAAGAATATATTCATTTTCTTTTTCTGCTAAAACTTTACTTCGAACAATACGAGCAACTCCACCCCAGCTTAATAAGCTCATAACAATGATTAGAGTCCATGCTCCAGTTACCTTGCCAGTAAGAATACTGTTTAAAACAATTACAAAGATCATAAATGGGAAAACTAAAACAAAATCTGTAAAACGCATTAACATTTGGTCTATTTTCCCACCATTATAACCTGCAACAGAACCAACAATTGTTCCGATTAACGTAATAAAGATTGTACACGAAAATCCAATCATCAAGGATGTTCTCGCACCGTGTAGCATTCTTGCAAATACGTCGCGTCCATTTGTATCTGTACCAAGCCAGTTCACTGATGAAGGCTCTTTCCTCATGTTCATGAAATCAACACGAACAATATCTTGCTTATTAAAAATAGGTCCAAAAATAGCAATTAAAACAATACAGATTAGAAAAACTAAACTGACCATAGCTAGTTTGTTTTTCATGAATTTCCTTCTGGCTATCGCCCAAGGAGAAAGGCTTTTCGTTTCTTTTTTTGGTGAATCTACATTTGTATTAGTAACTACTTCCATTTATTCTCCTCCTTAATCCAATCGAATGCGCGGATCCACAATTCCATACAGTAAATCTGCGATAAGATTTCCGAAAAGTGTTAAAAATGAAAGTAACATTGTGATCGTCATCATAACAGCATAATCCCTTGTATTAACGGATTCTAAGAAAAGTTGTCCGATTCCTGGGTATGTGAATATCGTTTCAGTTATAACCGCACCACCTATTAAGGTAGCAATATCGAATCCTAAAAATGTTACTAACGGAATAATAGAATTTCGTAAAATGTGTTTATTATAGATAGTTGATTCTTTCGTACCTTTTGCTCTTGCTGTTCTTACAAAGTCTTTACGACTGTTTTCAATAATATCATTTCGTAAAAATTGAGTGTATGAAGCAGTACCCATTAATCCTAAAACGAGTGCTGGTAACATAACGTGGTGAAATTTACTTACATAATATTGAAAAGTTCCTTCATCAAGTCCAACTTCAACCGACCCACTGAATGGGAACCAATTAAGCTGAAACGCAAAGAAATAGATTGCCACAATACCGGCAACAAACGATGGGACAGCTAATCCTATATAGTTATAACTTGCAATAAGATTATCTCCAAGTTTATACGGTTTTCGGCCTGCATACATTCCCATTAAGAATGAAAAAATGTACGTAAAAAATAGGGATACAATTGCTAAAAATAAGGTATTGGGAATTTTTTGAGCAATTAACTTTGAAACATCCATTTTATGTGTAGTAGATTTACCAAAATCACCCTGAACGAAATCAGTTACCCATCTCCAATACTGTACATATATTGGGTCATTGTAGCCCAATTTTTCTCGCATTTCTTCAATGTATTTTGGGTCAGTATTGGATGGATCAATTTCTCCTCCAAATGGGTCACCTGGCATCACTTTCGCCAAGGAAAAAACCACAATTGAGGCAAGGAGTAATAATGGAATCATGCCTAGTATTCTTCGAATTGAGTATTGGAGCATGTTAATTTCTCCTTATTCTAAAAAATTCATACTTAAAATTGAAGTTCAAAAGCCACAAATCGTGACTTTTGAACTCTACCAATCTACAATCAGTCAGTTACATACCACTTATGAACATTGTCTTGGAATCCAACAGCATTAACATGTACGCCTTGTAGACGGTCATTAATTCCATAAAGGTCCATGTTCTCCCATAATGGAAGTGCTGGTAATTCTTCGTTGAATAGCTTTTGCCAATCAACATAAACTTGTCCACGGTATTCTTTATCAAATGCTTTTTCACTTAAGCCTTCATCAAGAAGTCTTTGGCTATCTTCATTTACCCAACGACCATAGTTCCACTCAGCATCATTAGCCCATAGACCAGATGGATCTGGGTCAGAACCTGTTCCCCAAGAACCGAAGAATGCTTCTAATTCTTTATCGTCGTTGTCTTTCATTTCGTTGTAAAGGTTGAACTCAATTAGGCTTCCAGTTGCTAATTCAGTTTTCACACCGATATCATTCCAGCTTTGGATGATTGCTTGTGAACGACCTTCAAATGTTGCATTACCTGCATAGTGACCAAATTTGATAGAGAATGGCTTACCTTCCGGATCTTCTACAAATCCGTCACCATCTACATCTTTATAACCAGCTGAAGCTAATAGTTCTTTTGCTTTGTCTTGATTAAATTCATATTGGTTTAGTTCAGAATCATCAGCAGCCATCCAGAAAGCAGAAGGAATAACTGTGTTGAATACTTTACCTTTACCAGATAAGAAACCATCAATCATTGCTTGACGATCGATTGCATATAGTAACGCTTGACGTAATTCTTTAGACTTAAACTTATCAAAATCTGCTACGTTCGTACGTGTAGCTTGGTCACGATGACCAAAACGTAGACCGATATAAGAATAAACAGTACCAGTAGCTTCCTCTACGCGAACATGATCCATTTTTTCTAATTCTTTAACAGAAGCAGGAGCAATGTTCATAATATCAATTTCGCCATTTTGGAACGCACCGTTTGCTAATGAAGGATCAATAACTTTGATAACTACTCCATCTAGAAGTGGTTTTCCTTCCCAATAATCATCAAAACGTTCTAATTCAACATATTCACCAGGTACAACTTTTTTCACTTTAAATGGTCCAAGACCTACTGGGTTTAGACGAACTTGATCAGATTCTCCTAGTTCAGCAACAGGAACACCTTCATAATGTTTCTTAGGCATTGGATCTGACCATAGATTTTCTAAGTTGTTGATTTTTACTTCTTTAAAAGTGACAGCAACTGTGTATTTATCAATTACATTAACACCTTCAATATGGTCTGCTTTACCTTCTTTTTTCTCAGTAGCACCTTTGATTCCTTCAACATAGTTGAAACGAGAACCGTCATAATCAGGGTCTGCGATTGTTTCTAGAGCAAACGCATAATCATCAGCTGTTAACTCTTCACCATTGTGCCATTTAACGCCTTCTTTAAATTTAAAAGTATACGTTAATTTGTCATCGCTGATTGTCCATTCAGCAAGATTTGGTACATATTCTAGGTCGTCATTTACTTTGTAAATACTTCCGCCAGTAAAACCTAGAATTTGTGCATCAATAACACTTCTATAATAAGCAGATTCAAAAACACCTTCAGGAGCTTGGTCAACTGCTAAAGTGATTTTTCCGCCTTCTTTTGGTTCAGATGTTTCTGAGCCAGTCTTTTCATTGTCTTTTCCAGCTTTTTCTTCGTTACCACCGCAAGCTGCTAGGAATAATGACATAACTAGCAAAAGTACGATTGTCCACAATGCTGACTTTTTCATGTAGGTTTTCCCCCTTTAAGTATGTGTTAAAAATTTACTGCCATTTATTTGTGTAAATGACAAGCCACCTTATGTCCTGGCTTCACCTCCTTTAATTGTGGTTTAACTTTCGAACATTCCTCCATTGCCATTGGACATCTTGGATGGAATGGGCAACCACTTGGTGGATTTGCTGGACTTGGTACATCACCTTGAAGAACAATTCTTTCCTTTTTCTTTCTTGGATCAGGCTCCGGAATCGCAGAAATCAATGCCTGTGTATATGGATGAAGTGGTTCAGCATATAAGTCATCCTTCTCTGAAATTTCTACAATACCGCCCAGATACATAACTCCAATTCTGTCACTCATATGTTTTACAACACTTAAGTCATGAGCGATGAATAGAAAAGTCAATCCGAACTCTTCTTGTAATTCTTTTAATAAGTTTAAAACTTGCGATTGAACCGAAACATCGAGCGCTGAAACTGGTTCATCCGCGATAATCAATTTTGGCTTAAGCGCTAAAGCACGCGCAATTCCGATTCTTTGACGTTGTCCTCCAGAGAATTCATGAGCATATTTATAAAAAGCATCCTCAGGAAGGCCAACTCTTTTTAATAAATCTATTACTTCTTCTTTCAATGCATTTAATGATTTTCCAGTGTAGTTCATGATTGGTTCCGCTACGATATCGCCAACCATCTGCATTGGATTTAGTGAAGCGTATGGGTCCTGGAACACCATTTGGAAATCCTTCCTGATATCCCTCAAGCGTTTCCCTTTTAAGTTCGTAATATCTTCACCATCTAAAAGAATTTGACCATCTGTTGGTTCAAGTAAGCGAAGAATAGTTCTTCCCGTTGTAGATTTACCACATCCTGATTCACCAACAAGCCCCAATGTTTCACCTTGCTTAATTTCAAATGAAACACCATCAACCGCTTTTACATTTCCAATGGTCTTTCTCATAAACCCACCCTTGATTGGATAGTAGGTTTTTAGATTTTTAACTTCTAATATAAGATTGTCTTTTTTCTCTAGTGTTGGATTAGCCATTCTTATTTCACCTCTTCTACAGGTCGACTACTCTTATACAACAGACAGGAAACATCATGTCCATCTTCAACTTCCGCCAATACCGGTGTCATTGTTTTACATTCTGGCATTGCTGCTGGACAGCGGTCAGCAAACCGACAACCCATTTTCGGCATATTTTTTAAGGATGGTACAATTCCTTCAATCGAACCTAATGTTTCGACTTCCTCATGAAGCTTTGGAATAGATTCCATTAAGAGTTTTGTATATGGATGTTTTGGATTGTAGAAAAGTGTATCAACATCCGTTCTTTCAACAATTTTACCTGCATACATTACAATTACTTCATCACACATCTCGGCTACAACACCTAGGTCATGCGTGATCAAAATGACTGACATGTCATTTTTTTCTTGAATCGTTTTTAGGAGTTCAAGTATTTGCGCCTGAACTGTAACATCAAGAGCGGTTGTAGGTTCGTCAGCGATTAATAGTTTTGGTTGACATGCAATAGCCATTGCAATCATTACACGCTGTCTCATCCCACCAGAAAGTTGGTGTGGATATTCATCTACAATGCTATCAGGACGAGATATACCCACTTGAGTTAAAAGTTCAATACTAATTTCTCTCGCTCTTTGCTTTGAGATATTTTGATGGTTTAATAGAACCTCATCTAATTGAAATCCAATGGTGAAAACTGGATTAAGAGCTGTCATTGGTTCTTGGAATATCATTGACATGTCTTTTCCACGAATTTTATTCATTTCAGTTTCTGATAGTTTTTCAATATTATTTCCTTGAAAAACCACTTCTCCGTCCGTAATCTCTCCGATCCCTACCGGTAGTAGTTTCATAACAGACATTGACATTACACTTTTTCCACACCCGGATTCACCAACAATTCCGACAATTTGACGTGGATTAACTGTAAATGAAACATCATCCACTGCATGATAGATTTCTCCATCTATGTTAAAACCTGTTTTTAAACCCTTTACCTCTAGCAAAGGTGCTCCATTATTTGGCTGTAGCATAAAAACACCCCAAATTCTTCTAGATTAGCCACATTTATTTCGTAAATAAAATAATATTACTATAATGTTAAAATTGCAAGACAATTTTATATATTTAAAGTAAAAAATAAGAGAAACGTTGTAATACCAAGGTTTCAAACTAGTTTTCTATTAACTCTAATTATTTTAATATATTATAAATATATAATATATTGGAATTTTCTAATAAGTTGTCTATACATCTTTCAAAGAATACGAATTGTAAGTTTGGGAGTTAGGATTTACACTATTCTTGAATCTATGGAAGGATGTGTTGTTATGATTATTAAAGATCGTACCATTCCGGATGAATTGATCCTTTTACGATTTATCCGAGCTCGAATCAAAGTTTCCGAGAAAACGGAGAATCAAATCATTTCACTTGAAAAGGGTTATGATGGAGAAAAGAGGTTTGACAAACGCATGATCAATCTCTCCCTCGATTGCCTCATGATCAATGACTTGCTTCTAGAAACAAACCATACCCATTATCAAATTGATACGCTCCTTATTACTCAACCCAAAATTCATATTTTTGAAGTGAAAAATTATGAAGGGGATTACTTGCTTGATGACGATTGTTTGCGGCTCATATCTGGAAAGGAGATAAAAAACCCGCTTATTCAACTATCTCGGAGTGTCTCTCTCTTTCGGCAATTACTTCAACAGCACCGTATGAACTTTTCAGTCGAGGGCCACCTCGTATTCATTAACCCTGAATTTTACCTCTACCAAGCTTCACCCGACCTACCGATTATTTTTCCTACTCAACTTGAGCGCTTTATTAAACAACTAAATACACAGTCTTCGAAATTAAACGTAAAACATCAAGGACTTGCAAATAAGCTTTTGGCTTCGCATATTAAAGACTCGCCTTATTCATTGTTGCCAGAGTATAACTACGATGAGATGGAAAAGGGGATTGTGTGTGTAAGGTGTGGAAACTTAGATATGTCCGATTCAGGACAAACTAAGACAATAATATGTAAAACTTGTGGTTTTGTAGAGGATAAGGAAGTAGCAATTTTAAGGAGTGTACAAGAGTTTTCGCTATTGTTTCCAGACCAAAGAATTACCACCAATAAACTTTATGATTGGTGTAAGGTTATAAAATCAAAGAAAACAATCAGGAAAGTACTTCAGACAAATTATAAGCATGTGCATTTTGGAAATTCCTCTTATTTTGAGTGATACTTTTAGTTTTTGTATTTTATAGATTGGTAATTTACCATTATATCTAGCGATTTGATTTGTGGTGGAGTGAGTTTTCTTTTTCTTGGATGTTGGTGGGGATCTAGGTCTCTTGGAGATCACCAGTTTCCTGTTTCTAGGAGGTTGAGGGTGTTCCAGGTCTTCTGGAGTGACGCCAGTTTCCTGTTTCTAGGAGGTTAGGGGTGCCACAAGTCTTCTCGAGTGACGCCAGTTTCCTGTTTTTAGGAGGTTCGAGGGGTTCCAGGTCTTCTAGAGTGACGCTAGTTTCCTGTTTCTAGGAGGTTGGGGGTGCTACAAGTCCTCTTGAGTGACGCCAGCTTCCTGTTTCTAGGAGGTTCGAGGTGCTACAGGCCTTCTAGAGCGACGCCAGTTTCCTGTTTCTAGGAGGTTAGGGGCGCTACAGGTTATTTCGAGCGACGCCAGTTTCCTGTTTCTAGGAGGTTGGGGGCGCTCCAGATTTTCTTGAGTGACGCCAGTTTCCTGTTTCTAGGAGGTTGGGGGACTCCGGATCTTCTTGAGTGACGTTAGTTTCCTGTTTCTAGGAGGTTGAGTCTACTCCAACCTTTTCGGATAAACACTGCTTTGCTGTTTTTAACAGGTTGAAAGTAATCAACCGAAAACCGCTGTAAAACCACAAACAAAAAACCCCAGGTCCTCCTTCCCTGCGGTTAAAGATCACAGATATTCCTTCACAAACTCCATTGAATCCATCGCAAAAATGTCCTTAATCCGTAGTTTGTTAGATTCCAAATAGTTTCGAACGAGATAATAGCCCGCGCAATACCCAGCCATTTTTGGGTAAAATCCCTTTCCGTACAAGAGATCGTTATGTTTTCTTTCATTTCTTTTCATATTTCGATTCGGGATGATGAGTTGCTTGACTATTTTTCGGAGTTCCACATCTGAGTGATATTTCGTCCATCCTACTAAATTCTCGCTTCCACATTGTTCACGGACCGCATTCTCTGCAATCCCCTCTAATATCACTGTATCCAAAAGCGTAAAGTCAGCTTCATTTTTTTTGAGTTTTTTTAAACGACATACATGATTGTATTCATGGGTTAAAACGGCTTTTATTTCTGATTGGGTATTATGTGGTGAGAAAAATAGAAATAATTTGTCCTTAAAGGCAAGACCAGATTTTCCATTAAACTCGCGTTTGATTTTAGAGTTTCCTGCGTCAGCTGGGAAAATGAAAATCGGAACATCTGGACCGTTCCAAATTTTTTGTAAGTCAGCATATTCCTTTTCCACCAAACCCCATACGTTTTTCGGAAGTCTTCCAAGTATATTACCAGAAGACGACCTAAACATACCGTGCATCATTAGATAATCGTAAATATCGCGTGCAGTGGCCCCTCTTGGAAAAAAACTTGTTAGTTTTTTACACACTTCAATTGGACTTGCTTTTGATTCCTTTAGCCATTGATCTGTAGGTATTACTCCCACTTCATCACATCCTTTCACAGACACTTTATTGTATTCAAATTCATGAAAAAAGAGCCAGACCTTTTGAGTCTGACTCTTATCTATACATTATTGATATTTTTTAAATAGAATGGTCGCGTTGTGTCCACCGAAGCCTAGAGAATTACTTAGTGCAACATTTACTTCCTGCTCTCTTGCCTGGTTTGGAACATAATCTAAGTCACATTCTGGATCTGGTGTTTCATAGTTAATTGTTGGTGGGATGATTCCTTCTTTAATTGCAAGAACCGAGAAGATTGCTTCCACACCACCCGCAGCACCAAGTAAATGACCTGTCATTGATTTTGTTGAACTGATTGCTACTTTATGGGCATGTTCAGCGAATACTTCTTTGATAGCTGCTGTTTCGAACTTATCATTGTAATCTGTGCTTGTTCCGTGAGCATTGATATAATCAACATCACTTGGATTAAGTCCTGCATCCGCAATAGCTTGACGCATTGCGCGAGCTCCACCTTCTCCACCTGGTGCTGGAGCGGTAATATGGTGTGCATCACCAGTTGCTCCATAGCCAATGATTTCTGCGTAAATATGGGCACCACGTGCTAATGCATGTTCTAGTTCTTCAAGAACAAGAATTCCAGCGCCCTCACCCATTACAAACCCATCCCGATTTTTATCAAATGGACGGCTTGCTGTTTTTGGATCTGGGTTTAACGATAAGGCTCTTGCCGAAACGAAACCTGCAAATGACATATTCGTTAATGGGGCTTCTGTTCCACCTGTGATCATGACGTCCGCGTCTCCGCGCTGGATGACTTTAAACGCATCTCCAATTGAGTTTGTACCTGTCGCACATGCTGTAACGGTACATGTGTTAATACCTTTTGCCCCAATTGCAATTGATACCTGGCCTGCTGCCATATCTGGAATCATCATTGGTACATAAAATGGGCTTACACGACGATAGCCTTTTTCCAAGAAAATCTTGTGCTGTTCTTCATGTGTTTCCATTCCACCAATTCCTGAACCGATCCATACTCCAACGCGTGGAGCGATTTCATCAGTGATGGTTAATTTAGCATCCTCAACAGCCATTAAAGAAGCGGCCATTGCATATTGAGTAAAGCGGTCCATACGACGTGCTTCTCTTTTGTCCATATAATTTTCAGGATTAAAATCCTTTAATTCCGCTGCTACCTTTGCGGGTAAGCCTTCGATTTGAACTCTTGTTAATGGACCAACCCCTGAGACTCCGTTTTTTGCGTTTTCCCACGTTGTTTTCACATCATTACCTAACGGCGATACTGTGCCTAATCCAGTAACTACTACACGTTTCTTTTGCATACCTTTTCTCCTTCCAACCTATTTCAGAGTTTCTATCATTTATTACAATAATTGGTGTTTTCCTAGTAAAGGTACTTGCTTAGCGACCCCATTTAATGCAGATGGCACCCCAAGTTAAGCCTCCACCAAATCCTACCATAACTATTACGTCATCGTCTTCAATTTTTCCTGCTTGGATATCCTCAACAATTGAAATCGGAATTGAGGCTGCAGATGTATTTCCAAACTGATCCACAGTTTTTGACATTTTTTCAACCGGTAGCTCAAGTCTTTCCCTCGAAGCTTCCATGATTCGAATATTGGCCTGGTGTGGGATTAAGTAATCGACATCTTCTCGTGTTAATCCAGCTTTTTCAAGCACATTTACACTTGATTCACCCATTTGTCTTACGGCAAATTTAAAAACCTCGCGTCCATTCATAATAATGTGTTCGTCTTGGTAAAGATGTTTAGCACCTGTACCGTCAGCACCTAATTCAAATGAAAGGATTCCTCTACCTTCTGAAACTTCACCAAGGACAGCTGCACCAGCTCCATCTCCGAATAATACGGCTGTGTTACGGTCGCTCCAGTCAACGATTTTTGATAGTTTTTCAACACCTACTACTAACACGTGCTTATAGGTACCTGTTTCAATGAATTGTTTACCTGTAATGATTCCGTACATAAAACCAGCACATGCTGCACTAATATCCATTGCAGCTGCGTTTTTTGCACCCAGACGTTCTTGAATCATACATGATACAGATGGGAATGGATGGTCAGGCGTAACTGTAGCTACGATGATCAAGTCCAAATCTAGTGCAGTAATTCCTGCATCATCAATTGCTTTCCGTGCTGCCTCATAGGCCATATCAGATGTATTTGTATCATCATCTGCAATTCGACGTTCTTCTATCCCTGTTCTTGTTCGAATCCATTCATCTGAAGTGTCAAGTATTTTTTCAAGATCCTGATTTGTTACCACTCTTTCTGGTACGAATCGATTGATTCCGATTATTCCTACACCCATACAAACATCTCCCTTTTTTATGAGAAAACTTAAGTTTATAGAATTAGCATGTTAAATTCTGTTTTTATTATCAAATCTTATGACTTGGTACTAATTTTAATTCATTTTTTTCTTGATATCAACTATTTGGTTTTATTTTTTGTAAGATTCCACGTTTGCCTAGTGTTATGCATGATACAGGCCTATTTCTTTTTTAATCGTTCTACATATGAATAAAGTAATAAAATTTAAAATGTTAGTTGGTGATAAAAAATGGATAAAGAAAATGAGGATTTGGATGTAAAGCAAGAGGAAACCAAGGTGAAGCAGGAAAGTGAACGTGAGGTTTCCAAAAGGGAGCGGTTTGATCGTCTAATGTTTGGACCTCGTCCAAGGAGAGATGAAAACAGAGCACCATTAAAAAATTCGAAAGCAAACGATTCAGATGAAGTTGATTTTAATCAACTAATGGGGCAACTAGATGATATTATGACATCTATTGGTAAAATTAAACCTGCGATCAAAGACCTTTCCCCACTTTTAGATTTTTTTCGAAAAAAATAAGAAGAAGCTATCACCTTATGTGATAGCTTCTCCTATTTTGAAGGAAGATCGCCTGTTTTTTTGTATTCTTCAATATACCCTGTTAATTCTTCTATAAACTTTTTATCAACCTTTGGACTAAAGGTACCCATGGAGATCACATCATCCTGAAAATCAAAATAAAGAGTTCCAGATGCGAGCTCGCCTTCATTAAATTTATTTGCGACTAATAGATAAAGTTGGTCTACATGCTGGACCGTGCTTGTGTACACTGTTTCTTTACCTAAGTCAGATTGGTCTGACACATAGCCAATTGCATATAGGCCTTCTTCTTTAATCCTTTCTATTACAGGAACATTGTACCCATCTCCGGCAGGATAAATAATATCTACACCATCAGCTATCATACTTTCTGCTATTGCAATAGCCTTCTCATCGTCATCCCAATTTTGAACATAGCCAATATCTACATCAACTTCATCGTTTTGGAATAAAACACCTTCATAAAACCCATTGATTTCTGGTTGCCATTCATAAGCGGCAACTATACCAACCTTGTTGGTGTTCGTCATCTTTCCAGCAACCATTCCGCCGAAAAAGCCCATAGCATGCCCCTCAAAGTTTAAGCTCGTGACATTTTCTTTTCTTGTATCACCATTAAAAAAAATGAAATGGACGTCAGGGTAGTCACCTGCAATCTCATTAAAAAATTCAGCATATTCACTTCCATGACCAAATATTAAATTGACGCCGTTATCGACAAATTCATTCACTGCTGTTCGAGTCGCAGTTTCCGTCGTAATTCCTTCTTTATAAAAGACATCAACCTGAAATTTTGATTTTATTTGCAATAATCCCTTATATCCTTCCGTACCCCATACTTGATCATCAATTGTATCTGGTACAAGTAAGCCTACTTTTTTTACCCCTGTAGTAGCATCTGTTTGTCCACAAGAGACAAGGATGGTTAATAGAAATAAGAGTGTTATCCACCTGAACGGCTTTTTCATTATTACAACTCCTTCAAAAACCCCAACAACAAAATCATTCAATTATATTTTATTGTACTTATGAGGAATTGGAAAGGAAAAAAAGGACTAGACATAAAAGTTTTGGAAAATCCACTCTTCGTGATCATTCTTTTTCATGATTGCTTCTCCTATATCTTTATTCGAAAAATCAATAAACGTAAACAAAAACTCAATATGTTTTGTTCGAACCTTTTGATGGTCAAACAAACTGTTATCAAAATGAATTTTGGCATACCAGCTATCATCAAGTTCGTCTTCTAAATCAGCGATTGTATTCCTGCCTAACGTATGTGCCGAAATTAGGATCAGCTTTGTATTTGTTTCTTTACAGTATTCAAGCACCGATTGAAGGCTTTTCTTTTTTTCTTCATTACGTTCCGATGAGTCAATGTTATACCATGGGTAAATCACGGCATCAGATTGGATGAACATCCTTTCGTTTACCATTGCTTTTGGATACTCAATAAATTCAAAAAAAGCATTACGCCCAATTCGAAGCATTTTATCCTCTTCTGGGCTATTTCCCTTTGGGTTCGCATCTACTCCAATCACATGGATTTCCTTGTCTATCATTCTGCAGCAGAGTCCATACCCTACAAACGAGAAAGTGTCGAATAAGATGACCTTCTTCACTTGTAACATCTCCTATACATTTTGTTACAGTATCGTATGCTTGCTGATAAATAAAAAGTCCCTATCCTAACAAAAAGAAACAGAGACTTTTTATAATTCCTTTTCATTTTCTTTGAAGAAGCTACCAATTGAGCGACTAAATGCATAGGTATTTTCACTAATATTATAACTTAAAGTAACCATCTCATTTACGCCTTGGTATTTTTTACTGTGTATTTCCGGAGTGTATGTTCTTTCATTTGTACTACGCCAAATTTTGATCGGGATATTTGTGTGAAGTAATTTATTACTTGGTGCTAATTGTTCAATATTCGATTCGACTTCCCTAGCGTCAAGTTGGTAAGCTTGAGCTATTTCTTTTATCAGTTTTTTATAAAAAAATTTATTTTTTCTTTCATTATCGACATGTGCCACTAGATCAATGCAGGGATTAAGGAATGCCATAGAGCGAATTTCTTTATTTAGCTTTTGGCTTAATTGGATTGCTGTTAATGCACCCATACCTTCCGCCAGAATATGAATACGGGTGTTAAGAATTTCTCGTTTCATAATAATGTGATAGAGCTGTGTCGCTAATTTAACGGAAGCTGGATTTCCCCAGTTTGCACCGTATAAGTTTGAATAAAATACTGTATATCCTTCATCCTTGAGATATTCGAGAATTTGAGACCTTGCATAGTTTTGAATCCAATAGCTTGAGTTCTCTTCTACAAAATTTGTTTTATCCCCGATGATTAAAACAGCGAAGCCATTTGGACGTTTTGGCAAATGAAGAGCAGACCACTCCGTGTCGAGTTTGAAAAAAAGTTTGTTTGGTACCATTGTTTCCTTCCCCTACTCCTGATTTTCGTCCTTCATTATTAGTGTATGTTGTGGTTATAAAGATGAAAGGGGGAAATGCCTACAAATATCTTTTCTATCAGATGTCAATTGTGGTAAACTAATTACAGATATATCTTAATGAGGTGAAAATCTTGCGTTATTTTTGGACATTTTTTTGGACATTCCTTTTAATCCAAATGGCTTCATATGTAATTGGCTCAATGCAGGCAGCTACATATTCATTTTCAACAGCTTCAATCGTAGCTGTTATTGTGACAGCCTTAATTATTATTTTAGGTTCTGTTATTCCAAATGAGCCTGTCGAGGAACCACATCATTAATTAAGAAAAGTGCAAGGTGCCCGCTTATCGGCGACAAGCATAAGACAAGCGATGACAGAAAGTGCTTTTTTACCTTCCGAAGCGATTGGCTTATGACCTCGAGCCGATGGCGCCTGAACTAGACCATCAAAAAAAGACCCAACATGGGTCTTTTTTTGGTTATCACGGCTTTCTTTTATATGTCCATTTGCGATTGTGGTTAGAGTTTTCTGGAAATGGGTCACCAGCATTTAATTTTATGCTTTTTGGATTTTTAACCATATCTCCTTGCTCGCCGATTTCTACATAAATCCCATTATTCGGTGCTTTATGCCCTGCACGAAATTCATGACTTTGCCCCATCTTAATCCTCCTTTTGAATAGTATTACAAGATTACTATTCCCACTCATACTTAAATTCATGTTAAAAAGCACAAGTGTAGGATGAAAGGCCAGTTACCGAGCTTTGTGTATCATTAAATGTGGGACAAGGGACCTGTCCCCTTGACCCACTTAAGGTATTTATTCCATTATTGCTTTTAAAACTGCCTTTTGAGCGTGTAGACGATTCCCAGCTTGTTCAAATACGACAGAGTTTGGGCCATCAATCACTTCAGCGGTTACTTCTTCTCCGCGATGAGCCGGTAGACAGTGCAAGAAAAGATAATCTTCATTTGCTGCACTTACGAGTACTGAATTAACTTGATAAGGCATGAACACTTGCATTCTCTCTTCCTGTTCCTGTTCTTGGCCCATGCTTGCCCAAACATCCGTGTAGATGTAATCCGCACCCTTTACACCCTCGACTGGATCATGACTAACTTCAATGATGGCATTTGTCTCTTTTGCAATTTCTTTTGCTTTCTCTACAATAAATGCTTTTGGCTCATATTGAGACGGACAAACAACCGTACAGTCTAATCCAACCTTTGCCGCAGCAATCATTAAAGAATGCGCTACATTGTTTCCGTCTCCAACATAGACGAGTTTGCTTCCTTTAAAGGATTTATTTCGTTCATATATCGTCAGTAAATCAGCTAACGCTTGGCATGGATGAAAATCTTCTGTTAAGCCATTAATGACCGGAATACTTGCGAACTCAGCAAGTTCTTCAATTTTTTCATGCTCAAATGTACGAATCATGATTGCATCCACATACTCAGATAAAACCATTGCGGTATCCGCAATTGATTCCCCTCTACCTAGCTGCATATCATTACTATTGAGGTAGATTGCATTTCCACCCAACTGAAGCATTCCGGCTTCAAAAGAAACTCTTGTGCGGGTTGAATGCTTTTCAAAAATCATTGCCAAGGTTTTCCCTTTTAAATAAGCCGTTTCTTCCCCATTTTTATGTTTTTGCTTGATTTCAATGGCTGAATCTAATAATGCGATGATATCTTCCTGCGTTAGATCAAGGAGGGTAAGTAAATCCTTTCCTTTTAACGACTTACTAAGATTATGTTTTAAAGTAGTAGTCATTTGACAATCACTTCTTTCTCATTTTTGAATATTCCTCTACGTTCTTGAATCGACATAACTGTAAAGCGGGAATCTTGAAATCCTTTTAAAAATGCCTGTAATGTCTCTATTTCAGTAAATACATGAATTCGCTGTTGACTTGCCTTTATTTTATTCTCTTTTGAATTTTCATCTTTATTTAGACTTACAAATGCTAAAGCTTTATCACTCTTGACCCACTCTGAAATGTCATTTGCAGCATAAACGTTTAAACCTATTTTTTCAGCAATGTGCACGATTTCTGCTGGAATAAGGTCTGTATCGAAGACAATTTCGTCTGCATCTTTTTTCGATAAAATATAGCTATGGAACACTTTTGTTAAGGCCTCATCAATCGTTTCTGCAATACTGATTCCTTCCCCTGTTGATTTCATTTCCGGCCCAACCGTTGGATCTCCGAGCAGTTTATAAGTTGAGAAGACTGGATACTTAACAGTATAGTAAGGTAAATCAGGTAATAAGCCAACTTGCGAAGAAACTTCTTGTAGTGACTTTCCAAGTACAAGTTTTGAAGCTAGCTGCGCCATTGGTATTCCTGTTATTTTACTTATAACCGGAACTGTACGACTAGCGCGTGGGTTCACTTCAAGGACGTATATTTGATTGTCATTCACAACAAATTGGATATTCATGATCCCTTTAAACTGTAGTTCACGAACAATTTTTTCTGCATAGTCTGCAACAATTTTCTTGTTTTCTTCAGATAATGAAACGGCTGGTATAATCGCATGACTATCGCCTGAGTGAACACCCGCTTTTTCAATGTGCTCAACAATGGTAGGAATGAGAATCTCGTTCCCATCAGCAAGTAAGTCAACTTCGATCTCTAAACCAGGGACATATGCATCAATAAGGAGTGGAAATGATTCATTTGAGATTTCTTTTACAAAGGATACAAGCTCATCCTCGTCATTGATGACAACCATTCCTTGCCCACCAATTACATATGATGGTCGAATTAACACAGGATAACCGATTTCAGACGATTTTTCTAGTAATTCTTGTGAATCGTCAGCGATCTCTCCAGGAATATGTTTGATATTCACCTTTTCTAACAGCTTATAAAAACGGTCTCGGTCTTCAAGCTGGTCAATGATGTCGTGGGTAATTCCCACAATTGATACACCTGCTGCCTCTAATCTTTGTGCAAGATTAATGGCTGTTTGACCACCAAATTGGACGATCACCTGATCCACTTTTTCAGATTCAATGACATTTAACACATGTTCAAAAGTTAATGGTTCAAAGAACAATTTGTCTGCAATTTCATAATCAGTACTAACTGTTTCAGGATTATTATTCAGTAAAATGGTCTCATACCCTTCCTCTTGTAAGGCGAAAATTCCATGAACAGAACTGTAGTCAAATTCAATTCCCTGACCAATTCGAATAGGTCCTGAGCCGAGAATTAATACCTTTTGTTTGGAAGAACCTTGAGTTTCATTTTCTCCAAAATAGCTTGAATAATAATAAGACGACTTGGATGCGAATGCACCCGCACATGTATCAACACTTTTATAGCTAGGGATAATGCCAAGTTCCTTACGTTTAGCCCGAATCGCCTTTTCTTCCTCACCACTGAGGTAGGCAATATATTGGTCCGTAAACCCTTTTTCCTTTATTTCTTGCATGAATTCATTTGAAATTTCATGGACTGATGTTCGGCTAATTTTATCCTCATACTCCACTAAATTTTTGAAAATGTGTAGGAAGAATTCATCGATTTTTGAGATTTTATGAATTTCCTCTACAGTAGTTCCTCTTCTAAATAGTTCTAGTACTGCAAAAAAGCGATTTTCACTCCCCGTTTCAACGAGATGATTGAGCTCTGCAGCTGAAAGGCTTCCAAGTTTAGGTGAACGTAAGCTTTCGTTTTCCCCCTCTAAGGAATGAACCGCCTTTTGGATGGCACCTTCTAGGTTCACGTCAAGTGACATGACCTCCCCAGTTGCTTTCATTTGTGTTCCGAGTACATTTGGAACATCCATGAACTTATCAAATGGGAAGCGCGGGAATTTTACGACCACATAATCTAATGCAGGTTCGACGCTTGCAAATGAATTACCTGTAATCGGGTTGATTAATTCATCTAATGTATAGCCCACTGCAAGCTTTGCTGTTATTTTTGCAATCGGATAGCCGGTTGCTTTTGATGCGAGTGCTGAAGAACGACTTACGCGCGGATTTACCTCGATCAGATAGTAGTTTTTGCTATACGGGTCCAATGCAAATTGAATATTACATCCACCAACAATGCCTAAAGCAGTGATAATTTTTGCCGATGATGTTTGAAGCATTTTGAATTCATCATCTGTTAAGGTTTGTGAGGGTGCTACAACGATCGAATCCCCCGTATGAATGCCAACCGGGTCAATGTTCTCCATATTACAAATCGTAATACAAGTTCCATTTTGGTCACGCATAACCTCATATTCAATTTCTTTATATCCAGCAATGCTTTTTTCAATCAAACATTGAGTAATTGGGCTTTCGGACAAGCCATTTTTAGAAAGCTGAATCAATTGTTGCTGATCGTGCGCAATGCCTCCTCCTGTTCCCCCCAATGTGTATGCTGGACGAATAATGACCGGAAATCCTATCCTTTGTACAAAAGCAATAGCTTCCTCAACTGTTGTGACAATTTCACTGTCAGGGACTGGCTCATTTAATTCATTCATTAAGCTTCGAAAAGCCTCTCGGTCCTCACCCTTTTTAATGGAGTCAATCGATGTCCCTAGAACTTTCACATTATATTTATCTAAAATTCCATGTTCATTTAAGCTAAAAGCTAAATTTAAGCCTGTTTGACCACCCAGGGTTGCAAGTAATCCATCTGGACGTTCTTTTGCAATGATTTTCTCGATGCTTTCAACTGTAAGTGGCTCAAAATACACAACATCTGCATTGACTTCATCGGTCATAATGGTTGCAGGATTGTTATTCACCAAAATAACTTTGTAACCTTCTTCCCGCAATGCCCTACAGCCTTGTGTACCAGAATAATCAAATTCTGCAGCCTGCCCGATAACAATAGGACCTGAGCCAATTACCAAAATTGATTGAATTGAATGATCTTTAGGCATAAACTTTTCTCCCCTAACCTTCTGTTTGTATAAAAATCTGTACCTTTCACCTTTAATAACTTAATTCAATACTCCCGCTAAAACGGATTGCTTACTAATGACTGCCTTTTCTGTCTTATTGTCTCGTATCCTTTTCACAACTGCTCGAGTATCGACATGTGAGAGCAATGGAATATTCCACTTCTGTAAATACTGTGTAAGCGAGTATTTCCCATTATAATGAGAATGGGTATCCTTCGTTTCATAAACTATGACCCCTGCTACTTCGGGCTTCGTGTTAAATTCAAGCTCATTAATTCCGCAATTACCGATGAGGGGGTATGTGAAAACAATGATTTGATCTTTATTGGAAGGATCGGTGATAACGTCCTGATAGCCGGTCATTCCTGTATAGAATCCGATTCCACTTTCAGCCGCTGTATTTGAGCAATTCTCGAAAATATTACCTTCAAAGCTTTCACCATTCGCTAAGTGCAGATATCCCTTCATCTGTTTCACCTCGTATTTTTATTTGAGTAGTCGTATTTTTATACAATTTTATTCAAAAAAATGCATAGTATGACCAGGTTAATAGAACAATCCTAACTTCCAAGGGAAGATTAAGAAATGTACTCCGCAACTAGACTATCTTTTATCAACTTAACTGCATCATCAATTTCTTCGTAAGTAACAGTTAATGGTGGCAATAACCGAATCACATTTGGTCCCGCTTGAAGAACCAACAATCCATTTTCGCGAAGCTTTGTAATGTAGGCTGCGACTTCAATTTGACAAGCAATTCCTAGCATTAATCCACTTCCGCGAATCTCAGTTACTACATCTTGATCGAGCAAAGCTTTAGTGAGCTCATCTTTTAAATAAGTTCCTTTTTTCTCGACCTCTGCTAAAAATTCATCTTGAAAAATAATGGATAATGTTGCTTTGGCTGCTGCTAATGAAAGTGGATTACCGCCAAAGGTAGAACCGTGTGAGCCTGGTCCAAATGCTTCCTTCAGCTTTTCCTTTCCTAGCATTGCACCAACAGGAAGACCGCTTCCTAAACCTTTTGCTAATGTGATAATATCAGGGGATAGATTGAAATGCTGATGAGCAAAGGCTCTTCCTGTTCGACCAATCCCAGTTTGAACTTCATCAATTATGAAAAGGGAACCACACTTCTCGCAAAGTTCTTCAATCTTTTTCAAAAACGTTTCTGTGCCAGGAACGACTCCACCTTCTCCTTGAATAACTTCAACCATAACAGCTGCGACCGAATCATCCATTGCTTCTTCTAATGCTTCACAATCATTGTAAGGAAGATAGATAAATTCCTGTAAAAGTGGTCCAAACCCTGAATGAATTTTATCTTGCCCAGTTGCTGCCATCGTTCCGAATGTTCTACCATGGAAAGATTTGAGAAACGTAATGACCTTTGACTTTTGTGTATATTTTCGTGCAAGCTTTAATGCTGCTTCATTTGCCTCGGCACCACTGTTACAGAAGAAAACAGCATCCAGTTCTGAATTCTCTACAAGCTTCCCGGCTACTTCTTGTTGAATATCGGATTTAAATAAATTTGAAACATGCCAATATTTCTTTAGTTGTTCTTCCACAGCTTCGATTACAGCTGGGTGGCGATGTCCGAGATTACAAACTGCGATTCCAGAGACAAAATCTAAATATTTTTTTCCTGTATTATCTACAATGATTGCACCCTCTGCTGATTCAACTGTTAAATCCCATCTCGCATAGGTTGGAAATAGTGCATCCATTAAACCACCTCTAGTTCTTTTACAATTTTTGTTCCTTTTAAAGTTCCGTCAATTGTTAACAATGACCCTTTTCCATTGATGATAATGATTTCGTTTATTTCCCCATCATGAAGAGCGGAGAGAGCGGCCTTAACCTTTGGAATCATTCCACCGTAGATGGTTCCCTCTTCGATCAGTGAAAGTACGGAATCGGTTGAGAGTGAAGGTAGAACTTCACCATCCTTTTTAATTCCATCTACGTCTGTAACAAATAATAAATGCTCTGCTTTTAATGCTGTAGCAACACTTGCTGCTGCAGTATCTGCATTGATATTGTATTTTGTAAACTTCTCATCAATCCCGATTGGTGAGATGACGGGAACATAATTTTGAGATAAAAGAAATTCCAGGAACGAAACATTGACTTCTTCAACCTCACCGACATACCCTAATTGCCCGAGGTTTATAGGTTTTGCTTTTATTAGTTGTGCATCACAACCAGATAAACCTACTGCAGGGATCCCTGCTTTCTCTAGTTCAATGACTACTTTTTTATTTACTGTCCCTGATAATACCATTTCAACAACATCAAGGACTTCCTTTGTTGTCTTCCTCAACCCATTCACAAATTCACTTTCTATTTTCAAAGAGGTGAGAGTCTGAGCAATCTCCGGTCCACCCCCATGAACAACTACGACTCTATAACCACTTTCCTTTAATTCTTTTAAACTATTAAAAAAGGAATCTGACAGCTGAGCTAAAATGCTTCCTCCACATTTGATAACAATTGTCTCCATTTCTAGTCTCCTCACGTACGATAGCTTGCATTGATTTTGACATAATCATAGGTTAAGTCACAGCCCCAAGCCGTTCCGTTACCATTACCAAGATGGAGGTCAACATGGATGACAATATCCGTCCCTTCAAGATACTGTTTTGCAAGTTCTTCTGAGAAAGCTACTGGTTGGCTTCCTTTTAGCATTTGAATGGAGCCAATTGAGATATCTACAACATCCGGATTCACAGTTGCTACACTATGACCAATCGCCCCGATAATTCTTCCCCAGTTCGCATCTGCTCCGTAGACTGCTGTTTTAACAAGGTTTGAACCTACAATCTTTTTAGCTACAATACGGGCATCGACATCAGATAAAGCACCTGATACATTGACCTCTACAAGTTTTGTAGCGCCTTCTCCATCCTTTGCAATTTGCTTAGCAAGGTCTTCGAAAGTAAACTGAAGGGCCGACACAAATGAGTCCCATTCAGGGTGTTCTGGTGAAAGTTGATTATTTTCTGCTAACCCACTCGCCATTACCAATACCATGTCATTTGTTGAGGTTTCACCGTCTACTGTGATCTGATTAAATGTCACATCAGTCACAGCTTTCATCGCTGCTTGGAGGGATTCTGAATCAATGCTTGCATCAGTTGTTACAAAGCCAAGCATCGTAGCCATGTTTGGATGGATCATCCCTGACCCCTTTGCTGCTCCACCAATTGTAATCGTCTTTCCATTAATAGTTGTTTGATAACATGCTTTTTTCATCACTAAATCTGTTGTTAAAATCGCTGTTTGAAAGTCACTAGCAGCTTCTGCTGTATTTTTCGGCTCAAGTTGTTTGATACCTGCTTTAATTTTATCCATCTGCAGGAGCTCACCAATTACACCCGTTGAAGCAACCGCGACTAAGTGATCTTCGATTCCAAAATGAGCAGCCGTTTCGGCTCTCATTTCGTATGCATCTAGTAAACCCTGTTCACCTGTACATGCATTAGCACAAGCGCTATTAATCACAACTGCTTGTAGTTTATTTTCTACAGCGATACTTTCTTTTGTAACCTTTAATGGAGGAGCTTGAAAATGACTTTGCGTATATACGGCTGCACAGTTCGCCGGAACATCACAAACAATTGCCCCTAAATCTTTCTTTGAATAACGTAATCCGGCATGCACACCCGCTGATTTAAATCCTTTAGGAGTTACAACAGACCCCTCTTCTACTTTCGAAACTTGAATTTCCTTTATATCTATCATGCAAAGTCACTCCTTTTTCTATGGAAATAATGGGACGTAGTTTAATCCTGTTTTTTCATTTAAACCAAACATGATATTCGCGTTTTGGATTGCCTGACCAGCAGCTCCCTTAACTAAGTTATCGATTACTGAAACCACGGTAATCCGGTTTGTTCTTTTATCAAATGCAAGGCCGATATCACAATAATTTGTGCCATACACTTCTTTTGTAGCAGGAAAGGTACCCTTTTCTCTGATTCTTACAAATGGTGAATCCTGATAACTTTCCTTATATAATTCATATAGTTGCTCCAATGAAAGTGAATCTACTGTACTATTTATGTACATCGTTGACATGATTCCTCTAGTCATTGGGACCAAATGAGTACTAAATGTTATATATGGAATTGAATCGTCCCAGCCTTGAATCACCTGTTCAATTTCAGGAATATGTTGATGTTGATTCACTTTATAGATTGAAAAGTTATCATTGCTTTCAGCAAAATGAGTGGTTCTTGAAGGACTTTTTCCAGCTCCAGAAATACCAGATTTTGCGTCAATTACAATTGATTTTTCATCAATTAATTCATGTTTAACGATCGGTGCTAACCCTAGTACAGTTGCCGTTGGATAGCAGCCTGGATTTGAAATAAACCTACTATTCTGAATCTCTTCCTTATACCATTCTGGTAAACCATATGTAGCTTTGGTTAAATCCTCTTGTGAAGCAGCTGGCTTTTTATACCACTGTTCATATACACTTGGATTTTTTAAACGATAATCCCCCGAAAGATCAATAATTTTCACATTTTCATTCAGCAACTCAGGCACAATGGTTGTGGAAACTCCTGATGGTGTTGAAAGAAAAACAACGTCCACTTCATTTGCTATCTTCGGAATATCAATTTCTTCTAATGAATGATTTACAAGATTCGTAACATGTGGGTAGACCTCTGAAAGCCTCATCCCTGTCTGTGACGAAGTATGAATGGAGTGCACGTCTATAGATGGGTGGTTAGCCAATAATCGTAGTAATTCAATTCCGCCATAACCAGTAACCCCTATAATTGCCGCTTTCAAAATATCCACCTCATTGTTTTTATTAATATTTGAATAAGTATCATTATAAAGCTGTATAAAAATTAAATCAATTGTATTTTTATAAAATATCTGATTTTTTTGCGCAAAAAAAAACAGTAAGTGAAGTTGATTTAAAATCAACCTCCACTTACTGGTGGTATCAAAGCTACAGTATCTCCTGCTTTTACAATATCTTCATCTATTGCATACTCTTCATTTATAGCAAACATGATTTGATCAAGATTTTTTATACCATTTTCATTAGCAAGCTTCTCTTTAAGAGATGAAATGGTTAGCTGATCTGCATGAATCGAGAGCCTTTCAGTTCCCGCCATTTCCTGTAAATGGGCAAAAAATAATATCGTAATCATCTTAAATCCTCCTCTTCAGGTCGGCCAGTTGCATATTGTTTCGTTTCTAACTGATCTCCAATCCACATTTCCCCGTCTTCCCAATGTTCTTTTTTCCAAATAGGGACGATTTGTTTTATACGTTCGATTGCATATTCATTTGCTGCATAGGCATCCTTACGATGTGGTGTGGAAACTGCAATGACGACTGCTGCTTCAGAAATATCCAAACGCCCAATTCGGTGGGTAATCGCCGTTTTCGCTTCTGGCCATCTTACCGAAATTTCTTCACCAATTTGAGCCAGCTTTTTTTCCGCCATTGGAATATACGCATCATATTCTAAATAAAGGGTTCTTCTCCCCCTAGTAAATTCGCGAACTGTTCCAATAAAGGTCGTAACTGCGCCAGCTTCACGTCGAATGACCTTATTTGTCACCTCTTCAACCTGAATCGGCTCATTCGTTATTTTAAATAAATCATTATTATTCATTGATGTACCTCACTATAAATCCAGTTTAAATAATTCTCTTCTTCGTTGATAAGAAAAAGAGGAAACTTAATTTGAATCGGTATCCAGCTTATAACCGCAACAATATTTGTTAACGAATTTAAGAGTTCGATATCCTCTTCTCTTTTAATTAAGACGATTTTGGGATATTCTGCGCTTTTATATCCTTCAATTACTATCATATCATTTTCAAAAAAAGCGTAAAGCTGAATTAGCTTCTCGAGCGGCCATTTGGAAGTCTTCGCTTCAAGCTGCAGGCTCCCTCCACCCTCTACAATCGTTGCAGACGCTCCTGCTCTAAAGTGGCGGGAAGAATCTTTTTCTTGATGAAGACTTTGTAAGCTACTTTGATGCCCATGATGCTTAATAGTAGCAATTTGATAACCTAAATCAGTACCTTTTTTTACGATTTTTTCAACGAGTGTCGTTTTCCCACTATTTTGATACCCAACGACTTGGAGAAGTGGAAACCTTATTTCCAAGGCCATATACTTCCTTCCTGGTCCTCTAGGTACAATACGTCTACTTCATCACCTTTTCTAAATCCTCGCGTTCCACCTGGTAAAACCATAAACGCATTTGCTCCAGCTAGTGAGGAAACGACATTTGATTTATCTAGACCACTTGGTGTCACTACAAGTTTTCCATCCGAAAAACTGATTTTACTCCTTACAAATCTCGTAAATGGATTTGGTTTTGGAAAGTCGGCATCGAGCTCAGCTTTTAGTTTTAAAAGATGCGGGTTGGTAGAAAATAATCTTGTTCGGACTACCGGTCTAACGTATAATTCGAAGCCAACATAACAAGCAGAAGGATTTCCAGATAATCCAAACAATAACTTACCATGTAATTGAGCAACTGTAGTAACACTTCCCGGTCTCATTGCAATTTTATTAAATAAGACTTCCGCACCTAATTTTTCATAAATCGCAGGAAGGTAATCATAATCCCCGACAGAAACTCCGCCAGTCGTAATTAAGATATCCACTTCATCGATTGCATTTTTGATTGCCTCAAAGCAAAGATCAAAATCATCGGGGAGTTTTCCGAAATACTTTGGCTCTGCACCCGCTCTTTCAATTTGTGCACTTATCATATAAGCATTGCTATTTCGAATTTTTCCAGGTACAAGTTCCTCATGGACATCAAGCAGTTCTGTTCCAGTCGCATAAATACCAACAACTGGTTTCTTAGCAACTTCAACTTGATGGTAGCCAAAGGTGGCTAAAAGTGCTTTAACGCCAGGATTAATAAAGACGCCTTTTTCGACTAAGACGGAACCTTTTTGGGTATCTTCACCTTGAAACGATACATTATCGCCAGATTTAAATGGTCGCTTTATCGACATGAACTTCCTACCATCACGTTCATATTCAGTTGTTAATTCAAGCATGACAACTGCATCACATTCTGTTGGCATTGCTGCACCCGTCATGATTCGAACAGCTTGAAAAGCCTCCACCTTTTTCGTTGCAACAGACCCAGCTCCAATTTCTTCAATTACTTCAAATTCTATCGGATTTTCTAGTCCCGCATTTGTTGTATCCATTGCCCGAACAGCAAAGCCATCATATGGTGAACGATCAAAGTGTGGAACATCATGGTCAGCAATTACGTCCTCCGCTAAAAAACGTCCATAACTAGCTTCTATTGATACTTTTTCCTTTGTCCCTGTACCTGCAAATTCCATTACTCGCGATACTGCTTCTGGAACGGGTATGGGTGTTCTTCTTTCGACCATCATTTTCACTCACTTTTTATCTACTTTTTTCCTATTGTAGTATATATTAGAAAAAACCACTACTTTCTTGCTGTCATTTCATTAAGTTGAACGATTCCTTCTTCAAGTTTATCATCGACAACTTTGGCGTCCGTAATATGTTGGGTAATTAAATCGTTGGCATTATCAAACAACTCTTTTGTTGTTGAAATTTCTTGCATAACATCCTGTGAATATACCTTTTGTTCCTCAATCGTATCTAAAACAGAATGTACCTCTTTTTGGACAGTCTGAATGACAGACATAATATAATTAAATTTTTCAGTTGTATAAATGCTTGCATCAACCCCTGAATGTACAAGGCTTGTACTATTCGTTGTTGATAGTAAGGTTTCGTCAATTTCTTTTTGGATTGCTTTTGTAAGGGCACTAATATGCTCAGTACTTGAAGCGGTACTCTCTGCAAGCTTTCTTACCTCAGCCGCAACGACTGAAAATCCTTTTCCTTGCTCTCCCGCTCTTGCCGCTTCAATTGATGCATTCAATGCTAATAAATTCGTTTGGTCAGCAATCTCCTTAATGACTTGTACGATATTTTCAATTTCCTTTGATCGATTATTTAAATGGTTCATTTTTTCAGATGTATCACTTAATTGGGAACCAAGTTCTTTCATAATAGATTCCACTTCTAATACTTGTTTTTTTCCTTCACTTGATTTTGCAACCATGTCTTCAGCAGCTAAAAGTAATGTTTGTCCATTTTCATATAATTTAGCAGAGTTATGATAGGATAATAGACTAAGCTCATCAACTCGGTCGAATTTAGACTTAATGTTGCCAACCAACTCTCCTAGAACATGATGCTGACCATTTACATGCTCGTGCTGTTCGATTGTTGCTACTAGCTCTTCGTAAAAATTTTTAAAAAACAAGGATGTATTTTCTTTCTGTTGTTCTGTTTCCTCTATTAATACTTTCATATCCTGTTTAAGTTGTTTGTTTTCTTTCTCAAGCCCTACAATATATTGTTTACGAATAAACATCGTTATGACATCTCCTAAGTAGCAATCTCTATTTGGCATTATCGTACCAAACTTACTCCCTTTTAACCTGTGATGCTCATCACATTTATCATCATTGATGACGTTTTCTACATATGTGTGATACGTATCACCTCATTCTTCCTTTTTAACAGCTATTCTATAAGTAGTTTACAAAATAGGAGGTAAGATCATGGAACAAACTTTTACAGAACAACATATCATTGGAGAAATTGTAACTGAGTTTCCGAAGGCTGGAGACCTATTCAAAAAACTTCGAATAGATTTTTGCTGTGGTGGTAACAGACCACTTATAGATGCCATAGAAGAAAGAAACCTTTCAATAGATGAGGTTTTGTCAAAATTAAATACTCTTTATCAAGAAATGAAAGAATTAAATGAAAAAACAGTGGATTGGAAGGCTGCAAGCTTTTCTGAATTAATTGACCATATCGTAAATAAACATCACCGCTATTTAAATGAAGAGCTTCCGCAGCTTAGCCCATATGTAACAAAGGTTTTGAGAGTACATGGAGGAAATCATCCACATCTTGCTAAAGTGCATTCACTGTTTAATCAATTAAAGGTCGAGCTTGAACAACATACCATTAAGGAGGAAGCAGAGTCATTCCCTCTTATTCTCAAATTTGAAAACGAACCAACACCTAAAAATCATGAATTAGTGAAAAAACATGTAGCTGATCTAGAAGGTGATCATGACGAGGCTGGAACTATTATTAAAGAAATCCGTGACATTACAAATGACTTCCAACCACCAATTGGTGCATGTGGAACATATCGCCTAGTCTACCAACGTCTTGAAGCACTTGAAGCAGACCTATTTCAGCATATACATTTAGAAAACAATATCTTATTTCCAAGAGCAGCTACAGGAAGTTAATTAAGAACATATAAAGTAGAACAAAGCTTGCCTTCAATTGTGTGGCAAGCTTTTGTTTCGGGTTTTAATAATATAAAAACCGTATGTTTCACATTTATTTAAATGTTGGAACAGATGATCGTTCCGATGGAGTAGAATTTATATTGAATAATTTACGTTTATCACTTTTAATCTTAACAACTGGTTTTCCAATAAAAACACGCCCAATAAATAGAATACAGATTACTAGACCTAAGATTAACAATGCTTTTCCAAGCTGCTGCTGAGCAGACACTAAATAATTATTACAAAGTCTTGCAGGTATCACTAAATAAAGCCAACTCATCACAAAAATCTTAGAAATGAGGTTTGCCCAAATAAAGGATTTGCTAATCGGACCAAGCAGATGCCAGCTATAGTACAATAATACCCCAACAATCAATGAAAGACTTATATATTTTGCAGCTTCCATGTATGGGTCATTCAATGCGGCATCCATAGCTCGAGGCAACATCCAAAATCCACCAATCGAAAATATCACAATAATCCCCGCAAGCCCATTTTGGTTGAAGTAAAGTAAAAAGCTTCGCCATTTTATAGGAAACCCTTTAGCAAGAAAATAGCCACCCCCTACTAATAATGGATATTGAATGAACATAGTTCCTACCATGCTCTCTTCTAGCAATACCCTTACGTATGGGAAAGAAACGAATAGAAGTAAAAGTAGTCCAATCAATAAATAACGTAAACGGTCCATATTTCACCTCTAAAATAGAAAAGAATCTAAGTATTCCACCACAGTTTGTGGTGTTTGGTAATCAAAGATATTTGTTAATTTTCCATCTGGGTTGATAACATAAAATGCTGAATTATGCTCATACCCTCCGTATTCATTCGGAATAACAATTACTTCAAGTGTTTTTAACACATCCTGTAATTCCTGCCCGTCCTGAATCGTTGCCATTTTCCACTGTTCCCCATCTGCTCCAAAATGGTTTGAATAGGATTTTAAAACCGATGGAGTATCATTCTCAGGGTCAAAACTTATACTTACCAGAACAACTTCTTTTCCTAGAACCTCTTTAGGAATGTTTTCGTATATTTCAGCAAAGTTCCGTTCCAAAACTGGACAAACATCCCCACAACTTGTATACATGAAGGTCAAAAGTGTGTATTTCCCCTCTAATTCCTGTAAGTGGAAAGTCTCTGAATTAGAATCGATTAATGTTGCAGAAGGGAGCTTTGGCTGCTCCCTTTCTAATTCAATAATTCTTGCTTTCTCTGCTGTAAAAGCTCGAAATCCATCTGTACCTATCCAAAGTAAAGTAATACCCGCTATAAGTGCAAATAGAATTCCAACACTTTTACGCAACATGGCGTTCTGATCCTACTTTTCCTTGATACTTATAATCTATTGACCTTGAAAAATTCCAAAACCGAATAACAAATGTCAAGACAGCAAGGACGATAAAGATACCAAAGATTACTCCCATACGGTCATATGGAATCCATTCAGGGAAATGCTCAGCCCATCTTCTTGGCGCTCCTACTTTTCCAGAGAAAAGGAACGATCCACATAATCCAATGAAGAACATCGTGTATACCCAAAAACTAATCGTATCTAGCGCAGTTTCTTTTTCTTTTCCATTCACTTTCGCTAGGTAATACATGAATCCAAATAACATAGCTGTTGCACCTAATCCCATATACATATGGAAATGCCCTGGTACCCATTTTGTGTTATGCATCACATGGTTTACAACAATCGTTGCATCGACAATTGCAGGTACGACACCAATAACCCAACCAAACATGGATAAAAACATAAACGATGAGGCAATGTCCCACTTAATACCTGAACGATATACAATCATTAACGCACCATAAGCTGTGACAACTAATACTGGTAATCCATTTGCATATGAAAGCACCTGACCGATAATGATCATCCACTTTGGCATTGCAAAATCCATTAACAAGTGGTGAGAATAAATCGTAATTGTAAATAATGTTGAAAAGTTCCACGCAATTAGAAATGGACGATTTGCTTTCCATGGACGATTTGTATAGGCTGCTAAAATTTCATAAACCGCAATAACACCCATGTAAATGATCGAGTTTGCAAAGATGTGTCCAAACGCATATGTTAGATTTTTCGCAAGCATTGGATCAATTGAGATACTTGGAATAAATAGATTTATAAGGTTCATAATTAGTACTGTTGCTCCGGCAATTAATGCAGTGGTGTTTACAATTGAAACCATTGTACTAGCTACGACAGCCGCTGGCGGACCATAGCCTTTTTCCTTTCCAAATACAATTGACCAGCCTAACCCTCCGCCTAAGCTTCCATATTGTTTAATAATTGCTCTAGCTACATCTAAATTTAGTAATAAAAATCCTACACCGAGTACAAGCATACCGCCCAAATAAAGTGCTGCTCCCGTAACTGCCCATCCACCAGCAGAGATAGATGGTAGCGGATATAAGAATGTCCAAGCTCCTGCAAAGTCAAACACGAATATTCCTACTAACACCATGACGACTCCGATGATAAAGGTGATGAAATTCGTGATTAGAATACTTTTGCTTAATTGTACATATTTACTAAGGAAGTACCACATAACAGCAGCTGCAGCTAATGCAGCTGCACCAATCATACCTGTTCCATGGACAGTCATGATTTCATAAAAAAATCCTGGGTCTACATCAATCATTTTTCCTTGTGCAAGAAGCATCAAAACTCCAAATACCATCATTGATAAAATGATTAACCCACCTGCTAATAGATACAGAGCAATCGTTTTGTTTCGGGAGTTATTTGTCGCTCCCATTCCAATATTAGTAGACATTGTTAACCCCCTCCTTAATTTGTTACGACAATTTCACCAATCATGAGATGGTGACCAAGTCCACAGTATTCCATACATAAAATTTGATACGTACCAGGCTCCGTGAATGTGTAGAAAACAGTGTTTGTATAATCTGGCATTGCCTGGGTTTGTGCTAATAAATTCATGTCTTTGTCGTAGATTCCAAAGCCGTGGTTAACATCTGTGCTTGTGATATCAAATTCGATTGGTTCCCCCACTTTGAATTCAGTTTGGCTCATTTTCCAGCCGAATTGAACAGCTTCCACATCAACAATAACTGGATCTTCTTCCTGTCCATATACTGGTCTTTCAAACGGAAGATCCTGCAGTGTAAAATAAGTTGCAGTTCCAAATACAACAAGTAAAGCAATGAAATAAATCGTTCTAAAGCGGTACCATTTTTTCTGGATTGAATCATACTCTTTTCGTCTATTTGTTTTTAAGACAACGGTAATAAAAATAACGGTAATTAAGGTCATTAAAATAATAGAAAGATACCAAGCTGCTGTTTGGTACAAAAGAACCCCCTCCTAAATTCTCTGTTCAGCATGATTCTCACATATTGTTCAACCTTAAATCTGTTAAGTTTGTCACAAAATGGTTGGAAAACGAAAAAAGACACATTCTTGTCAAGAATGCATCTTTTCTTTGTTTTATTTTATTAAATAGGTTGACGCGAGCATTAGAAAGGAAATAAAGATAGTCGTTAGGACCCATAACCAAGCTAGTTCCATATTCCCACTATCGATTGCAACATAGATTGCTGTTGGCAATGTTTGTGTTTTACCTGGTATATTTCCAGCAAACATGAGGGTTGCACCAAATTCACCAAGTGCACGAGTAAAGCTTAAGATCCCACCCGTGACAATTGCTTTAATTGATAATGGTATGGAAACGTAAAGGAATATCCGAAATTCATCTGCACCGTCTGTCCTAGCAGCATCCTCAATATCTGGGTTTACGGATTGAAAGCCTGTTTTCACAGATTGATACATGAGCGGGAACGCCACGACTGTAGAAGCAATAACTGCTGCCCACCAAGTGAACATAATTGGTTGACCCGTTACATTTTCAATAAATGTTCCAACAAAACTATTTCTTCCAAATATCACTATTAATAAAAAACCTACTACTGACGGGGGAAGAACAAGCGGCAGCATGAATAATGTTTCAAGAATGAGTTTTCCTTTAAATTTCCTACGGGACATCCATTTCCCTGTGACCAAACCAAGCAGTAAGACAATACAGCCCGCGGTAATAGCAATGGATATTGAAAGTTTAATAGGTGACCAAAATAGCTGTTCCATGACTTTGACCTCAATTGTTAAAAATTGTTCATAATTGATATATTCCTTATTTTACAAGCATTTTGAAGCTTTTTTACACTAAGTGTGATTTATTATACACCGCAGTAATAACTAACATTATATTATTTTATTAAAAGTAATTGTTCAAAAGGAGGATGAAAAGGACCGCGTCGACAAGAGCGCCACATCCTGTGGCATTGTCGACACTAGCACGTCCTGTGCGTCGAAATTTCAAGGCGGTGCAGCTTTGAGTACCGGAGCGTATGCAGTTAATACGTGAGGAACGGAAAAGCAAGCCAACGCGCTTCCACAGGATGTGGTGACTTCGACGTTCGACACAGGACGTGTCGGCATTTAGTCGAAGTTCCTCTATTCGATGTGTCATTTTCACCGGACTTTTTGAACATCCTCTTAACCAAGTATAGCATTCCTGCTTAGGAAGGTGGTACCTATGAGTCATTTGACATTACAAAAAGCAAAAATATCAGATGAATTAACAGAGCTTATGAAATCAGCTAATCACGTCATCCAAATAGAAAAAGGAACGTATTTATTTCGGGAAGGTATGAAGGCTTCCGAACTTTACCTCATTCTTTCTGGGCGTGTAAGGGTTAGCAAAGGAACATCTGATGGAAGTGAATTATCCCTTCGAGTTTGTAGCCAAAATGAAATCGTTGGAGAGTTGACATTATTCACCGATCAGCCGAAATATTTATTTGATTGTCTAGTTTTAGAAGATAGCGATATTGCTGTTATTCAAAAGGATGACTTAGAACGAAAACTTTTTGAAAATACGAATCTTGCATTTGAATTTATGAAATGGATGAGTGATCATTTCCGAAAAACACAAACGAAGTTTAGAGATCTTGTTTTATTAGGTAAAAAAGGAGCTTTATATTCCACCTTAGTTCGCATGACCAATAGTTATGGTGTTCACAAAGAGAATGGAATCTTGATAGACTTACACTTAACAAATCAGGAGCTTGCCAATTTTTGCGCTACCACAAGAGAAAGTGTAAACCGCATGCTGCATGAATTGCGTGTTCTAGGGGTCATTTCTGTCACCAAAGGCTATATTACGATTCACGATCTGGCATTTATTAAAAAGGAAATCCAATGTGAGGATTGTCCAGCAAAGTATTGTAGCATTGAATAAAGTCGCTACAAAGACCCATGGGGATCCCATGGGTCTTTTGGGTTCTAGGACAGGTGCTAACCGTCCTCAAATACAAAAGCCAATCACTTTTGAAGGATTGACTTTTTTCCGCATGTTCCTATTTACCGAACCTTTATTGAAGTGTTTTTTCTTTTTTCCGAAGTGCTTCTGGGATATATACACAGAATGGTTCGCTCTCCATGTAATCTCCAGTCATCGCATATGCACGAGAACGTGATCCACCACAGACATGTCTGAATTCACATACCCCACACTTCCCTTTATACTTATCTGGATTACGCAGATCTTTAAATATTGGGGATTCACGATAAATTTCTGCTACTGGTGTCTCACGCACATTTCCGGCTTTTACAGGAAGTAATCCACTCGGATACACATCTCCAATGTGAGAAATAAAGACAAATCCATTACCATCGTTTACACCTTGAGGCGCTCTTCCTAGTCCATCAATTTGGCCAGTTTTCCCCTTCATAAGTGCATCTTCATAGCGAATATGTTTTTCCGTATCCTTCGTCTCACGCAGTTTTGATTGAATCACAACCCGACGATAATGCTGCGCTGCTGTTGTCTTTATATCGAATTTAACACGTTTACTTAAATCATATAACCAACGGAAAACCTTTTCGTGTTCAACTGGAGAGATCATATCGGTTTCTTTACCACGACCCGTAGGTACAAGGAAAAAGACGCTCCATAACACACAGTCAAGGTCCTCAACCAATTTTGCCATTTCATCTAAGGCATGGACATTATATCTTGAGATGACCGTGTTGATTTGTATTGGTATTTCAAGTTCGTGTAAATATTTGATGGCTCTCATTGTTAAATCAAAAGAACCTTTTGTTCCCCGAAAATGGTCATGAATTTCTGCAGTTGGTCCATCTAAGCTAAAAGCCCAACGTGCTAAGCCTACTTCTTTTGCCTTTTGAATGGCTTCCTTTGTAACATTTGGTGTTGCACTTGGTGTCATTGAAACACGGACACCTTTTTTAATCGCATAATCAGCAATATCATATACATCAGGGCGCATTAATGGGTCCCCACCTGTGAACACTAGCATTGGATTATTCATCTCATATATTTGGTCAATTAACTTTTTACCCTCTTCAAAAGAAAGTTCTCTAGGGTCTCTCGTATATTGTGCTTCTGCACGGCAATGTAAACATTTTAATTGGCAAGCTCTTGTAAGTTCCCAAATAACAATAAATGGGTCTTTATTATAGTCTCTTTCAAACATGAGGCAAACCTCCTTTTTTAATGTCCACATTTTAACACTATAAAAAAGTGAAGAATGTGAGGTACATCACAGGTTAAGGAGGTGTTTGAAAATGTTCACAATTAGAAATATGATATGAGGTGTTCAAATTAATGTGAAGAAAAGTTACATGTAATTGAGGGTTAAAACAATGGCTACAAGTAAATTTGGAGCCCCCAAGAGGAAAAATAGATAGGAATATCGAATTCTTTTTTTGCGGTCTCGTTTGGTTTCGGTGTAGTAATTTGCTCTTGCCCGATCTCCACTGATAAAAGAATCAGAAACGATTCCCGCAAGCAGGAAACAAATAATCCCAAGTGTCCCAGAAATAACTGAATATGTTTCAAATTGTCGAGTAGACAAACCAATGATTAGTAGAAGTCCAGAGGTTAAAATACCTAAAACTAAGCCTACTCTCAAACATGATCCCTCCTTTTCAAAATATCTAGTTTTATTCCTATTTTATCGTACTTTTCTGATAATTATGATTGTGTTAAGTAAAATTAATTAAGAAAGCCAATTGACTATGGTTGTTAAATTGGCTTTTGCTGTACTTTTTTATATTCATTTTGGTCATTGATATTTTCAAATTCCATTCCTTTAAGTTGAAGGTCATGGTTGGTTACGAATTTAACATTGCAAGCGTCTAATAAATCGCTCATTTTAAAATGTTGAATTTTTAGCAACTTTTCTATTCTCTTTGCAACCCTACTGTGGTAAACAGCGATTAAGGGCTGTTGGCGATCATTGATAACCGGAACGACAGCATCAATCCTTTGGTCATTTGTATAAGTGATTAGTTGCTTCACAAGTTCATTAGTCACAAAAGGGGTGTCACAAGGTAAAACAACAAACCAATCTGACGGTACTTTTTGCATGGCGGTGAGCATACCAGCAAGCGGCCCATTCCCTTTATATTCAGGTAAATCCTGAATTACCTCTACTGAGGTTTGATGTTGAAATTGTCTTACTAATGTGGGATGACTTACAATAATAAGCTTTCTCACATTCCCCTCCAACGCCTCGATAGCATATTCATAAAAGAATTTACGATGAAGTTTGGCAAACGCTTTATGGCTCCCAAACCTTCTTGACTCTCCACCGGCTAAAAGGATACCTGCGATTTTTGATTGATCCATCTTGAAACTTCCTTTTACTTTTTTCATCATAGTAGCACGAAAGGAACAGTCTTCCAAATAAAACTTTTCCAATTATAAAAAAAGATGCAGACTACGCCGTAAATTGACATTGCCTACACCTTTCTCGATATTAGTATCCTGATTAATTTTTATTTTTTTCCGATTGCAACGCGCCATACATCAGGGCCTTGTTCAAGGTATTCCCAAGTGAATTCATTATCGCGTTCCATCATGAATTGATATTGGAGTGGTCGTGGATCATGGTCATTTGTTAGCTCCATGATTTCACCTGGTTGCAAACTATCAAATGTTCTAAAAATTGTAGGGTGCTTATCCTTCGGTGCGTAATCTGGTGCATTTACTTTTGCTGCAAATACCATATTAACATTCCTCCTTTTGTTTTATGGGTCCATTGTATCTAGTCTCTTCAGTAATTGTAGTGAAACTTATCACTATGTACGTATGTTTTTAATCATATGTCTAAAAAAATATGCGATAATGATAGAGAATCTTTAAACGCCACGTAAACATCTTGTTATACCTCATGAATTGTGGAGTCCAAAAGAATTAACGGGGTGAAAAGATGAAAGAATTTGTTGGTACATGTAAGGAATGTGAGAAAGAAATTTATTGTTTAGATGGATTTATTAATGGTGTTGTTTTAGATGATAAAAATGGAATACTTTGCTTTGATTGTGCCGAAGAAAAACAAGTTGACTAAGTTAGGAGAATTTCTCCTAGCTTTTTTTGTGTCTATTTTTTAAACATTGATTTTGTTTCTTATCACCTATGATGTATATCACAGTTTTAAAAACAAGGATTGCTACACTAAATACAGAGTTGCCTAAGGTAATGTAAATCAAATAAGGAGTGAGCAAGATGGGGATAACATCCATTCGTGAACAATTGAAAGGAGTTCCCTTGTTTCGGGAATTAACCTCGGAAGAACTTGATCCAATTGTTGAAATTTCACAGTCTCGTTTATATAAACAAAAGATGTTTATTTTTATGCAAGACGATCCACTTGATCGTGTGTTTTTCATTCAATCCGGAAAGGTAAAAATTTATAAATCTGATATGCACGGGAAGGAACAGATTGTATCCGTACTTGAAGCAGGAGAAATGTTTCCACATGCTGGATTTTTTCGAAAAGGTGGGTATCCTGCACATGCAGAAGTAATTGAGGAATCGAACATTATCTACACCCCCATTGATCGATTTGAAGAAATATTACTAAAAAATCCTGAGCTTTGCATCAAAATTTTTAAAGTGTTAGGTGAAAAAATCATCGACCTTCAAAAGCGACTGGAGGAACAAATCCTACTAAATACACAAGAACAAATTATCATGCTTTTACTTCGTTTATGTAGAAGCAACGGAGAAAAGATCGACAATCGCTTTAAGCTAACTACTCAATTTACAAATCGTGAACTTGCTAACATGATTGGTACAACACGTGAATCAGTAAGCCGGACAATTTCAGTATTGAAGAAGAAACATATCGTAGACATGACTCCTGATGGATATTACCTATTGGATCATATGAAGCTACATGATGAGATTTTTTAGCCCCCCCAAAGGAAATGGTGATTTCACTTCATTTTTTCTGATACTTGTGATTCAAGTCACATCGTTTCTCATTGAAAATGATTATCATTAAGTTATAACCGTTATATAAGGGGGATATCAATCATGGATTCAAAAGTTGTAGAAGTAGATGTTAGGGAAGATCTTAAAAATAAAATTGAGCCTTTTCAAAAGATTATGGAGGCGATTAAACCTTTACAGGATGGAGATATATTCATATTACACGCACCTTTTAAACCGACTCCTTTATTTCCAATTTTAAAAGTAAAAGGATTTTCAAATGAGGCAGAGCAAATTGATAAAAAACATTGGAAGGTTACCTTTACAAAAAGAGGTGACAAGTAATGCAATTAGATAATCGAGGTCTTGAGCCTCCTACTCCAATGATGAGGACATTGAAAGCTCTCGAAAAATTAAATAAAGGCGACACTCTGACGATTATCAATGATCGCCGACCGATGTTCTTGTATGAACAGCTGGATGAATTAGGCTACAAACATACGACAGAACCACATCCTGATGGCGGCTTTCAAATTGAGATTACGAAGTAAGGAGCTGCTTGTTAATGATGCCTCAATTATCAAATGAAACAGATATAAGGCTGCCACTTTCCTTTATTATCTTTAGTGTTGTGGCCTTGGTCACATCTCAGGTAATCCTGTTATTTAATGGACATGTGGTCATTGATGGGAATTTTCGCACCTTTCCCCTCCTTTCGTCTGCCCATTTATTGATTTTAGGATGGGCCTTAATGGTTGCGATGGGAGCCATGTACCAGCTTGTGCCAGTAGCCTTTTTAACGCCAATTTGGAGTGAAAAGTTTGGGTTTGTTCAATTTTGGGTAACAGCAATAGGGTTTGGTGGTTTTGGAATCACCCTTTCCTTCTCACCAACTTTGTCTATTTTTACAGGGTCACTTGCTGTTACTGGTATATTGCTATTTCTCGTACAAATGTTTATGACGATGAAAAAGCAAGCCAAGAAGAATATTTTAACTTTATTTGTTGGTAGTGCTCTCATTTGCTTACTACTCACAATCACACTTGGAATTCTATTAATTGTCAATCTAGGAGCTGGAATCGCAGATTTAAATCATCTTGCTGTATTAAAAAGTCATATTTTACTTGGAATTGCAGGATGGTTTACATTTTTAATTTTCGGTTTTTCCTATAAAATGGTCCCTATGTTTTCGTTAGCACATGGCTTTTCAATGAAACCCGCTAGATGGGTCTATATCGTGTATGGCATTGGCCTTATTGTTACTATTAGCAGCTTTATAACTGAGAAAAACATGTTATTACAGGCAGGGATGAGCATACTGTTTGCAGGATTCGCTCTTTTTTCTTACCACATTACAACGATTATCAAGGTAAGATTGAAGAAAAAGCTGGATAAACCATTTACATTTTCATTAATTGCAATTGGATTTGGCTTAGTGATTCACTTTTTCGGAGCGATCCTTTCATTCCTACCAGGTTATTATCAGATGTATGGTATACTTATTTTTCTTTACCTCTTCTTGTGGATTGCAAACAGCATTCTTGGCTACTTATATAAAATTATTCCTTTTCTGTGGTGGACACACAGGTACAGTAAGCTTATTGGAAAAAGAGATGTACCGACTTTAAAACAAATGATTGATGAAAAACTGGCAATTCCGATTTTTTCTTGCTTTGTTGCTGGTTGTCTTATCGTCGTTTTATCGATAGCATTCGGGCAATTGCTTATTTTTTCGATTGGCCAAAGCCTAGTACTTGCTTCAACTTTATTTTTCAGTTATAGCATTATGAAGGTACTTTTTAAATAAAGGGGAGAAAGATGATGGAATTAAAAGAGAAAATCCTTGAACAATTAAAACAAGTAATTGACCCTGAATTAAATATTAATGTTGTTGATTTAGGACTTATATATAAAATCGATATAAAAGAAAATATGAATGTTTATATTGAAATGACACTAACTACACCTGGCTGTCCCCTCCATGATAGTATTACAAGCGGTGTAAAGCATGCAGTCGCTTACCTTGACGAGGTAAATGATGTCGAGGTATTAATGGTTTGGCACCCTGCTTGGTCACCTGATCGCATGTCAGAAGAAGCCATGAAGCAATTACGTGGCTATTAATGCAGAGCATTTCACTTTCTTCCGATGTTTCGTTATACTTAAGAAAAGCGCAAGGCGCCTTGGTAGCAGAACATCGACTAACTACCGCCACGTCCTGTGGCGAACGTCGATGTCAGCACTTCCTGTGCAAGTCAAGCATAAGACGAGCGCTGACAGAAGGTGTTTTTTACCTTCAGAAGCGATTGGCTTATGACCTCGAGCCGATGACGCCTGGAGCTAGACACCTCTTAAATAAGCTATTTCTCGAAAGGAGAGTTAACAAATGGATGAAGCTTTAAAAGAAAATATAATGGGGGCACTTGAACAGGTAGTGGACCCTGAATTAGGAATTGATATTGTAAACTTAGGACTTGTTTATGATGTGGATATGAATGACGAAGATGTAGCGCAAGTTACAATGACTCTAACATCAATGGGATGCCCACTTGCTGGAACAATTGCAATGGACGTTAAACGTGTACTCACAGAATTACCAGAAGTCAAGGACGTAGACGTGAATATCGTTTGGAATCCACCTTGGAACAAAGATATGATGAGCCGTTACGCAAAAATAGCATTAGGAATTAGATAAACCGATTTGAAAAGAACGTGTCGATTAAACTTCGACACGTTCTCTTTTTTTATAGATGCTTTCTAAACCAGTCTACTGAAGCGAGAAGACCTTCTCTTGTGACTTTGTGATCAGCACGGTTATCTGCAATAAAGGATAGGTTCTCCTCTTTCCCTTTATATAGCGGTTGAATTTCTTGATAAAATTCATATGTATATTTGAATGGTACCATCTTGTCTTTTTCGCCATGCCAGAAAAACAATGGTCTTCCATTTAATTTTTCTGGTTGCAAGCTTAAATCATATTTCTTTAATTCAGCATATTTTTCTTCTAATTCTGCATCTGTGAAAGGAAGTTCAATGTCATGTCGCTTCAATTCCTCAATTTGTCCACGACAGAATTCTTCGTAATAGGGGCTCCCCATGAGGCTTACCGCAGTCTTAATCCATGGATATTGGGTCAATGCTCCTAGCGTTACGATTCCTCCCATTGAAGTTCCCGCAACACCTATTCTTGTCTCATCAACTAAGCCTTTTCCGACTAGTTCATCCTTGATCCTTTGAAGTTCTTTGATCTCATTGATGACAATATCCCAGAATTTAAAATTCATTTCAAGATCTTCAAGACCCTTGTCTCTTTCTCCATGATAGTCTGCTTCAGGCAAAACCACACGAAATCCTTCTTCTGCATAAAGATAGGCATAGTGTAAATTATGTTCTTTTGCACTACCAAATCCGTGAACGAACAGAATGAGCGGAGCTTTTTCGTCTTTTATCTGATTTTTTACAATATGTAATGCCGGAATATCTGCTATTTTAGTCTTTTCAACAATAACCATTCTTTATGTACTCCTTTTATAGAAACTTTGAGACATCTTCTAGTGTACCACTAATTGGTAGTTAACTTAAAAAGTTTAGCTTTTTCAATTGACGATTTTTTTAATATCTGTTTAAGTAGAAGAAAGAGAGCAGAGGAGATATTTATGACAAAACAACATTTAATTGCACTAGACTTAGATGGTACTTTACTAAAAGATGATAAAACGATATCAAAAAGAACAAAAGAGGCTATCATAAAAGCAAAAAAGGCCGGTCATCAGGTTATGATTGCGACAGGAAGACCTTTCCGTTCGAGTTCCATGTACTATCAAGAACTAGGTCTTACAACACCCATCGTTAATTTCAACGGAGCTTTTGTCCATCACCCTCTTGATCAAAGTTGGGGTGTCTATCACGACACACTTGAATTACAAACCGTAAAAGAAATTGTTGAGGTTGCCGATACCTTTCGCGTCAAGAATATCCTAGCAGAAGTGATTGATGACGTGTATTTTCATTATCACGATGATACGATGTTAGATATTTTCGGTATGGGTAAACCGAATATCGAAACAGGCGATTTACGGAAAATTTTAAAGCGTGACCCTACTTCACTTTTAATACATCCTGACGAAGAAATTGCAGATAAAATCCGAGAGTATCTTTCTGAAATGCATGCAGAAGTGGTCGATCACCGAAAGTGGGCTGCACCTTGGCATGTCATTGAGATTGTTAAATCCGGTTTAAATAAAGCGGTTGGCATTCAAAAGGTAGCCAATTATTTTCAAATTCCAAAAGACCGAATTATTGCCTTTGGTGATGAAGATAATGATTTAGAAATGATTGAATATGCTGGTCATGGAATTGCTATGGGTAACGGGATTGATGAATTAAAAAATATTGCAAACCATGTGACAATGACTAATGAAGAGGACGGAATTGCTCTTTATTTAGAGGATGTATTAAAATTAGAAAAATAAGAAGGAACCGGTATGAAGAACCGGTTTCTTTTTTTGATTAATTCTAACCAAAACATTCAGAAATAATTACCTTATATATTCCTACCGAAACTTCAAACAATATGATTAGCGCCTTTTAAAGCGCACTTCTTTTAAAGCTGTTAAAGGGGGAATTTACGGATGGGTAGTAATAAATCAAAACGATTTGTTCATCAAGGTGCAGATGCTGTTCAACAACATGCTCAGCGCTTTCCTTACCGTTCAACTCTAGCTGAAGCAGAAGCAAAGAAAAAGCAAAATGTCGAAAATTCATCACTTGGAGGAATCTAAAATGGGGAACCGTTTATTCCAGAAGGCTCGTGAAACTGTAGAAGTTGCGAAATTAGCAAGCGCGGGTCAAAGTGATACTTCCATACAGGATGCGATTTCAGTTGCAAAAAATGCACTTTCTTCTGCTTATGCTAACTCTACAACAGCCGAAAAAGAGCAACTCCGCGAATTACAAAATGAATTAGACCAACTACAATAAGTGCTAATTCAAAAAATGGGTCAGACATATCGTCTGACCCTTTTCCTTTTTATTGGAACTGTTGAAGTTTTGCATGATATAGGTTTGTGATCGATCCATCTTTCGCACTTCTTTCATATAAGTGAAGGATCAATGCTCCATTTGTAGGGATTTTATCCTTTGGAATGGAAATTTTGATTTCAAATGGTGCCCACGCTGGTGCACCTTCAGATGCCATTTGAACCGTTTCAGGAACCACATAATCATGACCATCCTCGACAGCATAGAAGAATGTCGCTTCAAACACTCGTACTTCTCCGGTTACTGTGTATTCCCCATTTTCTCCAAGTACTTGAACATTGCGGAATGCCGTATTTCCTTCTTCAGGAATTGTCAAACTTTGTTCTGACTGTAATGCATTTGCTTCGATTTTTTGTCCATTTACTTGTGAAACAGTAAGGAAAATAGTTGCTTTATATTCACCTGGAGCAAGTCTGGTTCCATCGTTTGATGTGTAATCCCATGGTTCTTCCCAGACTTTTTCTTCACCCGGTTTTAACTCCATCTCTTCAATCATTTGGATAAACATTTTATCGATCGAATAGCGGTAAACTTCCTTTCCATTTGGATCCGTCACAACAATTTCATATTTTTGACCACTTGGAATGGTCACTTTCACGGAATTGTCGCTCGTATTTTTCAATGAAATTTTAAAAGATGCTTCGTTTTCCTCAGTTTGAATAGATAGGTTTGTTTGAAGTTTTTCAACCACGTTCGCATCACCTCCAGGTTCTTCACCCTCTTGTTCTGGTGGCGTTTCTGATTCTACTTTTTCATCGCCCCCTGCATTCACTGGAAGAGCATCTTCTTTTGTTGTTGTACCACATCCTGATATGATAAATAAACTCATTACAAATAGTAAGACTACTAAAAGGCATTTTCTCATGTTTGTCACCCCTTTACCTAATATGTCGATAGATCCTTTAAAAAAGTTACTACTCTTTACGAAATAATCCATAGACTCCGACCGTTTGTACAATATTAGTAAAGGCATGAGGGTCAACTTCCTTTATAATACGCTCCAAGTCATATAATTCATACCTTGTTAAAACAATCATTAGCATATCCTTTGGTTCGCTCGAAAATGCTCCTTTTGCTGGAATCACCGTAATTCCTCTCACTAACTTAGAATGAATCGCTTTTTTCAATTCGTCTGCTTTTTTCGTTACAATCATCGCCGATACCTTTACATGACTCGTATGGACCGTATCAATCACCCTTGTTAGCACATATAAGGCAACAAGGGTATATAAGGCTTTTTCCCAACCAAACAAGAAGCCTGCTGTAATAATAATGAGTCCGTTTAATGTAAAAATATAAGTACCAATCGGCTTATCTTTTGACTTTGATAACACAAGCGCGATGATGTCAAGACCACCTGTTGAGGCCCCCCACTTCAAGGTTAAGCCGATTCCTATTGCTTGAATGACAGCACCAAATACAGCATTAAGTAAAATATCATCTGAAATTCGTTCAAGTGGTATAATCGATAAAAATAAAGTCGTTAAAGCCACAGATACAAAGCTATATAGGGTAAAGGCCTTTCCTACCTTTTTCCAACCTAAAATCGCCACTGGAATGTTTAATAGTAATAAAATGACCCCTGTTGAAACATGTAAAGGGGTATAATCTCCCAGAATTCTAAATAATAGCTGGGATATACCGGTAAATCCTGAAGAGTATACGTCAGCTGGAATTAAAAATAGATTTAAGGCAGCTGCATTTAGCAATGCACCGATTATCACAATAATTACTTTTTTCATTTCTCTATAAACCATGCTATTAGTCCTCCTGGAACAACATTCTTCAATCGCATTGGCAATTTAGTTGTCATACAAAATTTTCCCACACTTGTTGTATTTTTATCCAATTCTCGCTACACTTAAAATAGGCAAGTTTGTCTTTCAAACTTGACCACGATAAAAGAAGGTGAGACTTTTGACCGTTAGAATTCTTACTGATAGCGGTAGTGACCTACCTCTTCAATTTTTTGAAGAAAACAATGTAACCTTATTCTCCTTAGGAGTTCATCTAGATGGGCAAGATTACGAAGATATTGCGACAATTAATCCTGTAAAAGTATTTGAAGCGATGCGAAATGGGAGTGCTCCAAAAACATCTCAAGTTCCGCCACACCGTTTTAAAGAGGTTTTTACTGAAATTGCAAAAGAAAAGCAATCTGCTGTGTACATTGCCTTTTCATCACAATTGTCAGGAACCTATCAAACAGCCGTCATGATGAGTGAAGAAGTAAAAGAAGAATACCCAGACCTTGATTTAACAATTATTGACACGAAATGTGCATCACTCGGACAAGGTCTTGTTGTGAGAGCAGCCGCGGAGTTAGCGACCAAAGGCGCTTCAAAGGAAGAAGTCGTAAACCTTGCTAATTTTTACAGCACCCATATGGAGCATCTTTTCACGGTTGATGATCTTGAATATTTAGCACGCGGGGGACGCATTAGTAAAGCATCTGCCTTTGTCGGAGGATTATTAAACATTAAGCCTCTATTAAATGTCGAAGATGGAAAACTTATCCCGCTTGAAAAAATCCGTGGAAAAAAGAAAGTGTATAAACGAATTGTTGAGCTTATGGAAGAACGCGGAGTGGATTTTTCAAACCAGACAATTGGGATTAGCCACGGGGATGTGGAAAATGAAGCACTTGAATTACAAAAACTTTTTGAAGAAAAATTAGGGTGTAAATCTTTTTATATGAATGTGATTGGTGCTGCAATTGGTTCACATGCAGGACCAGGAACAATCGCGATTTTCTTTTTAAATGAGCTGCCAAATCGCTAATTTTACATAGTTTGAAAAACGACTGGATATCCTAATTTCGAAGTAATGTTCAAAATAAGGATAAAAAGGACCAAGAAGTTCGAGGCGGCGCAGTTTTGAGTAGCGGAACGTATGCTGTTAATACGTGAGCAACGGAAAAGCAAGCCAACGAGCTTCCACAGGATGTGGTGACTTCGACGTTCGACACAGGACGTGTCGGTAGTTAGTCGAAGTTCCTCTACCGATGTGTTATTTTTACCGGACTTTTTGAACATCCTCTTTAAAGGATTGAAGGGAGTGTACATGTATGCCAAAAACTAGTGATAATGATAAAAAGGCACAAGATAATAATGCGTTACGCCATGAAAAAAATATGATGAGAGAAAAAAATCGTCAGGCAGGCAAACATCAATATTCAAAGAAGACAGATCATCTCTAATGCAAAACGCATCGGTCATTACAACCGATGCGTTTTTCGTTCCTATTCTTTTTTGAAATAGGTCCAGCCGTCTTCTTGGTATACTTTTCCTTCTTTCATTAACTTACCAAGTGCACGTTTAAAAGCTGCTTTACTCATATCAAATCTGGCTGAAATATCATCAGGACTGCTTTTATCCCAAAATGGCATCGCTCCTCCACGACTTTCCATATACTGATAAATCTTATCCGCATCGTCTCCCATGATTTCATGACCTCTACCAAGCAAGGATACATTTACAGTACCGTCTTCCTTCACATCAATAATTCGACCTTGTACCTTCTCTCCCATTCTCGGCTCTCTTGTCCGTTGACTCTCATGAATAAAGCCAAGAAAGCCTTCCTCCGAAATCATAAAGGAGCCGACCATCAATAATCGATATACGGTTCCAGTGATATTTTTATTAAAATCCTTTCTTGTTGCTGGCTTTGAAATCGAACGAATAACATCTTCAGTTGCGGGCTTTCCAAAGAGTCTACCATTTTTATCAGTTCGTAGAGTTACATACAGTTTGTCTCCTGGCTCTGGCCAAAGGTCCCATACTTCATGTAAATCGTCCTTCGAGACAAGAATATCCTTATTAATACCGATATTAACGAAAGCCCCAAGTTCATGTTTGATTTCAACTACTTCAACCCAATCATACGAACCGATTTGAACAGTCGGTATTTTCATGGAAGCAGCTAGTCTCCCCTGATGATCTTGAAATAGAAAGACCGTTACGTCTCCATCTGGGTCAAACTCGTCTATTATTTCATTAGTATGTAGTAAAACATCTTCTTCACCGTTTGTTAAAAAATAGCCAAATGGCGCATCTCTATCAACACGTAATGTAACTACCGTACCTGGTTCTAATGTATTCATTTATTAAACCTCTTTCTTCTGTACTTTCTTTGTCATTACATAGTATAGACGTTTGGGACCACAATTTACTAGTATAGTTTTGGAAAAAGTTGTTCAAATTGCTAAGATTGTCTATAATCAAGGCAAATATACTTTTTTGGAGGTTTGCAATGGCAAAGGATAGCTCATTCGATATTGTGTCAAAGGTGGATTTACCTGAAGTAACGAATGCAATTAGTATTGCAAAAAAAGAGATTCAGACCCGCTATGATTTCAAAGGTAGTAAAAGTGACATAACACTTGATAAGGAAGAACTTGTCTTGGTATCTGACGATGAGTACAAACTTGAGCAATTGAAAGATGTCCTTATCAGTAAGATGATTAAGCGCGGGGTTGCAACTCGTAATATTGATTACGGGAAAATTGAAAATGCATCTGGCGGAACTGTTCGTCAACGTGCGAAACTTATTCAAGGCATTGACAAGGAGAACGCGAAGAAAATTAATACAATTATTAAAAACAGCGGTCTTAAGGTGAAGAGCCAGGTTCAGGACGATCAAGTCCGTGTGACAGGTAAAAGTAGAGATGATCTTCAACAAATTATCAATTTAATTCGTGAAGCAGATTTGCCGATTGATGTACAATTTATCAATTATCGTTAAGAAGAATGCAGCGGACTATTTGGCCCGCTGCATTTTTCTATTCAAAAATATAGCTTAGGACGTCTAATGCTTGATCAACCGTTTCGACGGTTACGTTTGCTTTATTCGATAACTCTTTTAATGGATGAATGAGTGAGGTTGGTCTCACGATGATTGTGGGCTTATTCATTGTAATCGCAGCACTTGCGTCCATTGCTGTATTCCATTGTTTATATTTTTCCCCGAATAACGCAATAACAACATCTGATTTTTGCATCAAAACCTGTGTTCTGAAATTATTAATATCTGAAGCCGCATCATCTTTATACAAGTTTCCAGGTTGTTCACCTAAAATTTGTTCTCCGATGTTATCCGATTTATCATGGTTCGTTTGTGGTCCTACAAATGTTAAAGGTAGATTTTTAGATTTGGCCTTGTCCTTAATTTCTTCCCGCCAATTGTCATGAATTTGTCCAGCTAAATAAACAGTTAACTGCATTTTTCACCCTCCTATGCCTATTTCTACTATCGTAACATACAAGGATTATTTTACAAATTTATACATGATGATTTCATCTTCATAATGTGTATCACTGAATTTAACATACTTAACTTTTCTACCTTCTTCTTTAAAGCCAAATTTTTTATATAAGTGGATTGCCCTTTTATTATGAGAGAATACTTCAAGACACACTTTTTCAAGTCCAGGCTCTTTCTGTGCCCACCCAAGTAAATATTCCATTAGTTTACTTCCAATCCCATGATTGCAGTATGCTTCTTGGATGCTTATCCCAAAGTATCCTAAATGTGAGAGTCGCTTCTTTTTCGAGGTTTGAAAATTTAAATTCCCAATAATTTTACCTTCGATTTCTGCAACTACGATTAAATTCCCCGGCTTTGTATGGTCCTCTATCCATTTTTCCTCTTCCTCAACGGTGAGTGTAAATTCCTCTGGTGTGGTAAGCATGAAGGTAGACTCGGTAAGAACGATTTTGGTATGTTCAATAAGTTGAGGAGCATCCTCTTTTCTCACAGGTCTAATATTTATCTCCATAGTGGCCTCCAAATGTAATTTATTTTCTATTATCTATTTCTTTATATGTGGAAGAATTCCTTTTTAGTAGCGGGTGCTTTGGTAACAAGGACTTCAAATATACATTAAGCGTTGCGAAGATGATATCTAACCTATTGAAAAATCAGAAAAATACAAAGTAACCCTTTTATCGAAAGGCTTTTGGAATATAGTGGAAATAGTCATAGCATATACATCTTTTATAACAAGACTTTTGGGGAAATATGGAAAAACCCATATTATAAAAATCTTTTATATCAAGACTTCTGGATGATTGTGGAAATAGCCATTGCATATACATTTTTTTTAACAGGACTTATGGGACAATATGGAAAAACTCATAGCATAAACATCTTTTATATTAAAACTTCTGGATGAATGTGGAAAAACTCTTAGAGAATAACATCATTCATCAAATAACCCTAGATAAACGAAAGAAGACTCTCCCTCTCAAGGACAGTCTCCTGCATATAAACTCAGTAAAACCCAACTACCTTCAATATAATCACACCGACGATCGATACGATACTCCCGGTAAAAAGCACAATAAGAAGTGTTTTAATTTTCCTTGTATGCAACCAAACGACCACCCCGACCACAATCGTAAACAACCATCCAAAAAAGAGCGATGCATACGGATTAGTCGGTGTGATCCAATCATTCACACTCAAGAAGTCCATTTCCCCCAACTCCTTTATCTATGATTGTATAGCAGGAGTACTTAAGAAAACTGTTAGTCCACCTAGAATTGCTAATACCACACCAACTGGGCTATACGACGACAAATAGATACCTAATGGAAAAACTACGGCTCCAAGAACAAATAATACCTTCGCGATTTTCACAATTTCACTCCTTTTAACTCAATACTGATTCCTTTACTCTGTCAACCATCCAACGATTTCGAATCTTTTTCCCCCAACCTTCTTCATTTTCCTTTAAGGTTTGGACTCTCCAATACATCGGAGGATGAGGCATGAACTGAAATTCAATGAACCTCCATATGAGGGAATCCCGCTCAATCGACGACTTTGTTTTCTCTTCCTCGTCTTTTAGAACTGTACTATATGAAAGTGATTTATTTATCGCTTCATCCTGTTTATCTGATAAAGCTATTAAACTATTTGACATTTGGTTGCTTCCGCCATCAAGAAGGGATGCGCCAAGATGATCCGCACGAACCTCCATCCATTGTGAACAAAAAGACTGAAAAACAGAATAAAAGAACGTTAAGAAAAATACTACTAAAAAGATTGATATCTTATGATCTTCTATATTTGTTATATTTTCTTGAAGCAATAAGACAATTACAATCAAAATCATTAGATAGCCTAGCCTACAAAGTTGGCCCCAAAGCACATCTCGCTTTTTCACATGGATTGCCTCGTGAGCAAGGATTCCTTCTATCGCTTCAGTCGGTAATTTTAAAGTAGCAGTAGTTAGAGTCACCATTGACTTACCGATATTCATACCTGTCGCTAGACCGTTATATTCGGAACTTTCCGTCTCGTATACACGAACATTCGGAACGCCAGCCTTTTCAAAAATCCGTTGAGATAATTGAATCAATTGTGGATTTTGCGTTTCCTTTGCATCCATTGCTACTTTTAAAACTTTGTCAGAAATATATAGATTAAAAACCCAGTAGGCCAAACCTACAGCAACCATGATCCATGGCGCTACGTCAAAATAAAAGAGGATTAAAAGCAAACCCGTATAGGCAGAAACTCCTTTTACCGTTGATGCGAAATAGAGCTTTCCGAATAATCTCTTGATATTTTTCCGATGCCAAAACGGTAGAACCTGTTGTAATTCCATCTCTTTTGTTTCGACATTCATCATTTCCTCAAATGTTTTTTTCCATTTTTCTGGTTCACAAATAGTTATATAGAGCGTCTCACCTGGTACAGATAACCGCAATACCTTCTGAAAGCTTGTTGTAAAATCTGCATTTGACGAAAACATTGTTAATAGTGGATGAAGTTTTAACAGGTCAACAGTTGTTTCAAGCTTCACTTCCTCTAGATCTTCAATTGGAATTTTCCGAGATTCAAAACGTGATGTGAGATATAAATACCTTTCATCATTGTCATAAAATACTTTTACAGTCGTATAAGTACCGATTCTCTTTATTACTTCTGTTGCTGTGCTTACAAGTCCAAAGACAATCATATATTTTAATAGGCTATACTCTGGGCCAAAAATATAAAACAGAATGGCACCAATCACAACAAAACCCGTTATGAATAAATCAGATGCAATCCGTTTCAAATCACGTTCTAAAGGGATTTTTTCTACTTTAATTTGACGCATTTCCTTTTCAATCTCCATTCGTTTTTCGTTACCGGTAGTTAAGGAGATTGCAAGGAAATATCCACTTGAGATAAACGCAATATAGATAAAACCATCCATAAACGGAAGTTGATAAAACACAAATCCTACTGCAAGTAGGGCAAGGATGATTTCAATTGTGGTTCCTACTTTTTTATTGTTCTTCTCAACGGTCAGACCTATTAATTGAATCCCCGCACCTACTAAAATATACGATACGATTTCATACCAGTTTGGTAGCAAAACTTCCACCTACATTTCATTATTCAGTATCATATTCTCCGTCATGTCGAGAACTGCCTTCATTTCAAGATCTGGATTTTGAATAATGATCGTATAGCGCAGACCATTCTCATCCCAACTTAAAGCATCAATAAAATCATCATATTCTGCATTTTGACCATGAACTTGCCATTCTCCAGGTTTAATTTCCGTTCCAGCATCTTCTGGAGTTGGAAAAACTGAAACTAATACGGAGGGAATCCCTTCATGAACATAATAAACAGTAATTTCTGGACGATTGACTATCCCTTGAAGATTTACAATTTCAACATTCTCGACAGTCATGTCTTCTCCTGAGAAAACAAGGAATGGTTGCTCTAATTCGGTTTGGGCATCTTCAAGTGTACCAAATTCTGGCTCAAGATTTGATTCAATTGGGGTAATCGTCACATTTTCTGGTATATCTAATGTGAAGGTATCTTCCTTAAAATCTGGTGAAAAATCGAGCAACTTGTATTCAAACTCAGATTTCGTTTCTTCAACAACTGAGATTGATTTCACGACAAACCATGTTTTTTGATCAATCCAAAGTTCAACTTCACCAAATAAATTAGAATCTGTATTTGGCGTTGCCTTTATATGATAAACATTTAAATCCAATATTTTTTCTTCACCCACAATATCATAGTCATGTGTTTTTTTTATAGCTTCTAGCATTGTCATGAGTTGTTCTTTAGGTGAGGAATCTACTAACGGCATACTATCCTTTGTTAGATCGATACTAAATGCTGTTTCACTTCCCGCTTCAAAGGAAATCACTTGTTTTCCGTCGTTTAACACATATGATTCAAGACCATTTGTATCTCCTGTTGTAATGATTTTTCGTTTACCGTCTTCTGCCGCGTATTCTTTGAAACTCGCATTTTCAGTGACTTCTCCATCTGTCGTAAACTTTATGACACCCTCACCATAATAAGATAGCTTACTTTCTTTTGCTGCTAAGACTTTTGTAACAATTTCTTCAGACGACACAGCGATATCCCCCTTACAGGCCGATAACAGGCCAGTTAGTAAAATCGCAATTAGTAAAATTAATTTTTTCCTCATTTTATTTCCTTCCTTCCTTAATCCAGCAAGCAAGTAATGTTCCTTCTTTCTCGGTTGACCAGATTCCAATTTTGCCATTTTGTTGTTCCATTAACATCTTTGAAATACTTAATCCTAGCCCAGAACTACCCCCATTATTTCTAGCACCTTCTGCCTGGTAAAAGGGTTGAAAGACTTTCTCCAGATGTTCTTTTGGGATTCCTTTTCCTTCATTTTGTATCAAGATAACTGTACCGTTCTTTCTCCAAACCTCAACGTCATCATAAAATTCCTTAAACACCCAGTCTGGCAATTTGACATCACTTGAAATCGCAGCAAGCCATATCTGATTCCCTTTTTTCGTATGTCGAATGGCATTCCCCATAATGTTATCTACAACTCTCACCATTTGCTTTGGATCCACCTTGTAGGTTTCTTTTACAGTCTGTGTAACAACTAGTGAAATCTCTCTTCGGTTACAAGGTTCGTCATATCCAGATAATAGCATGTCAAAATACTCTTCCCCTTCAACTTCTACAAGCTCAGCCCGTTGTTTCGAGGATTGTAATGCGGTATACATGGTCAAGTCATCAAGCATTCGTTTCATGTATTCGAGCTTCTCAAATAATATTTCCTTATATTCGAGCCTTTCTTGTTCGGAAAGAGTTTCATCGTTCTGTAATGCCTCGGTATAAGCACGAATGACCGTTAATGGTGTTTTTAAATCATGTGATAAGGATGCTACAATAAATTCTTTTTCCTTTTGTTGAACAGCTAGTGCCTCTTGTGTTTGTTCAATCTGAGCTTTCATTTTCCAAAAATGTTTGATTAAATCTCCTATTTCATCATTTGATTCCCGTGTTTGATTTGACAGCTTCTCTCCATTTGCAAAAGCCGTCATTTGCGCCTGCAAATAGCTTAATGGTCGATTCAATTTTCGATTTAATAGAATCACTACAATGATATAGAGTAGGATAATGAAGATACTGAAGGACACACCTAAAAGTATGTAGCGATTCGTTACCCCTTCTATCCAATCTTCTCTCGCAATCGAAATTTCAAAAACCCCAACAACATCACCGTCACCCACGACTGGCTTTTTTAATGTATAGGTACGAGAATTCTTTTGAAGGTCATTTAAATTTCTGTATACTTGTTCAATATTTATCGTTGAAAACCCATATGAACCAACACTAGGCAAACTGGAAAATACAACAACACCATCTGATCGATATAATGTAATTTTGATAGATTCGTTAGTTAGTGCTTGAACAGACTCAAACTTTTCTTTTGGGTGAAGTTGATATAAATTTGGATTTAAAAGATGTGACTCAATCTCCTCCATTTTATTGGTCATCTCAACGTATTCAACAAATGCCTGCTTTTCATCGAGATTACTTAAACTGACATAAAGGATGTAAAGTGCCACAACTGGAAGCAGCATCACGATAAAAAAACTGACCATTAACCATTGTTTAATTTTCATACGCTTTGCTCTCCTATAAAGCGATAACCAACACCCCAAACAGTTTGAATAAACTTTGCAGAGCGCGTTTCATCACCTAGCTTGGACCTCAGACTTTTAATATGAACCGTGACCGTATTATTGCCATCCACATCCTCCTGCTGCCAAATATGCTCATAGATTTCTTTTTTCGAAAAAGTTTGTAATGGATTTTTTGCTAACAAAAACAGTAATTCTCTTTCCTTGGAGCTCATTTGGACAGCGCTGCTGTTTAAATAAACAAGGTCATTCGTAAAATCAATTGTCAATCCATTCATATAGTTGACTCTATTTTCATTTGATGTCTTTTTGTTATATCTTCTGAATCTTCGTAAATGAGAGCTGATTCTCGCACTCAATTCCTCAAGACTAAATGGCTTAGTGATATAGTCATCTGCTCCAAGATTTAATCCTTTAATCTTGCTTTCATCCTCATTTCGTGCACTTAAAATGAGTAGTGGAATTTCACTTTCTAATCGGATGGTTTTACATAATGTATACCCATCCATTTCTGGGAGCATTAAATCAATTAGGGCTAGGTCGTATTGCTCCTCCTTAAAATCCTCCCAGCCTTCTTTTCCCGTAGAAGCCCATGTCACGGTATATCCTTCTTTCCGTAAATGATCACAAACAATACGGGCAATTTCCTTATCATCTTCAACAAGTAGAATTTTTTCAGGTTTTTCCATGGATAACCCCTCTTTCTATCTAGTTTCATTATAAAGGAAGATTTGGTGTGCTCATGGAATTTTTATTTTTACTTAATAATTAGCAAAAAAGGTATATTCAACGCTCATTTATAAAAAAGTAAGTAAGGTACATGAATACATAAAAGAGGTGTTTTGTTTTGTCTAATACTAAAGGGAAAAATATTTTGCCACCGCAGCATCAAACTCACCAGCCTGGAACTGAGACGGAAATGGTGCCTAGACCTGTTTCCGAGGATCAATCCTATCAGGGCAGCTATAAGTTAAAAAATAAGGTTGCGATTATCACCGGTGGGGATAGTGGTATTGGAAAGGCCGTTTCGATTCATTACGCGAAAGAAGGCGCAAATGTTGTCATCGTTTATTTGGAAGAGCATGAGGATGCTAAGGAAACAAAACGGCAGATTGAAGAAGAATGTCAAAAATGCTTACTTATATCTGGAGATATCTGAAATGAAGATTTCTGTAAAGAGATCGTGAAGAAAACCATTGATACGTTTGGACAACTAGATATTTTAGTCAATAATGCAGCAGAACAGCATCCACAAAAAAGCATCTCCAACATTACAGCTGAGCAACTAGAAAAGACATTCCGAACCAATATTTTTTCATATTTTTATTTAACGAAGGCCGCTCTTCCGCATTTAAAACAAGGAAGTAGCATCATCAATACAGCTTCTGTTACAGCATATAAAGGAAATGAGCAACTCGTTGATTATTCATCCACAAAAGGGGCTGTCGTTTCATTTACTAGGTCACTATCTATGCAATTAGTTGGAAAAGGTATTCGTGTAAATGGAGTGGCTCCAGGTCCGATTTGGACACCACTTATTCCATCAACCTTTACAAGCGACCAAGTTGCGAAATTTGGCTCGACAACACCCATGAAACGCCCTGGACAACCTGAGGAGGTCGCACCAAGCTATGTATTCCTTGCAAGTGATGACTCCTCATATATGTCTGGCCAAATCCTCCACATTAACGGTGGAGAAATCGTAAATGGGTAAAGAAAAAGCATCATCCAAGCAGGATGATGCTTTTTCTATTCAGGCTTCTTATTACGTTGTCTTTTTTTATTGAGATAAATGAAACCAATCATTAATACGGGTACAATAAATACGGCAACGAATAAGGCATAATTAATGTTTGTTGTGTCTCGAACAACAAACACCTCCGAGATATCCCGATTTACAACAAGATGAAATTCATCGTCAGTTGAACGAACAAGGTCCTCTGTAATAAGTCCTGTTAATTCCTTATTTTCTCCAACCTGGTCAGTCGTTAGGGTAAAGCTCTGTGTTTTCGTTGTATTATTAATTGCCACAAAAGCTATTTCCCCTTCATATTCTCGCTTAAACACAAGCAGGCCTTCATCATTTTTGACTAGTTCAATTGAGCCTTTTGATAAAGCTGGTACACCTGACCTAATTTTAGCGAGCAAGGTAATATAATCAACTAGCTCTTTGTCTGTTCGGAAGTCCATTAAACCGAGGTTGTCCGGTGCCTCACTTCCATTTAACGCAATTTCTGTTCCATAAAAAATGATCGGAATCCCAGGTGTTGTATACAAATACGTTAATGCCGACTTAAGGCGTGGTGCCGGGTGTTCGTTAGCTTCTGTAGCCATATAGGTGAATCGAACCGTATTTGTGTTATCGAAGAAATTAAGTAAGGAATTCGGATTTTCAAACTCTTTAGCTTGCTCCCATGTTTTTTCAACATCGTTAAAGGTTTGGTCTGGAACACTAAAACTAGTGATTCCTTCATAAGGGAACATATTAAAAACGGAATCTAGTCCCTTCGTTTCAAGCTGACTTGGGTAATCTACCCCTACAGGTTGTCCAATCAATCGAAAATCTGCTTTTACCGCTTTCAGTTCTATTGATAATGTAGCGATAAAATTAGCAGAAACACCATCAACAAGGTCAAGTTTATACCCATCAATATTTGCTTCTTGTACCCAAATCTTTGCCTCTTCAATAAATTCATCACTTAAACTTTCATTTGAACTGATTCCAAGGTCAAGAATAATTTTTAATCCCTTGTCATGCGCCACTTTAACTAGCTGTTTTAAATCTTCAGATGTTCCATAATGTTTATTGATTACAGTTCTGTCTTTTACCACATACGGATAAAAAGTATCGGTTTCATTTTCAAATATAGGTGATAATAAAATCGTCGTAAAACCCATATCCTTCACGTAATCAAGCCGACTCATTACTCCTTGGATGTCTCCCCCATGATACGATGTAGGATTCGATAGGTCCACTGCGAAATCATTTGCACTTTCCGCATTATTAAAACGATCAACCACTATGTAATAAATGCTTTCTTCCTCTGTTGTTTGATTATCAGCAGCAAAAGCAGGCATGGCTGACAACAGTAGCAACGGAATCAGTATAGCCACCATATATATCTTTTTCTTCATCACGTAACTCCAATCCTCTTAGTAATCTCACACTTTAAAGTAACCTTATCCCTTCTTAAAAGTCAAATAGTACAATAGTTTGTTCATATTTTGTACATATTTATACCGTTTTCTTTTTCGTGAAAAAAGACTATTCTTTCTTTCCACATTCTGTGATAAACTAATATAGTTTTTCATTACGGAATTAGAGGGGTTGACAGCTTGGATACTTCTATAAATACAAAAAAATTAACATTGTTTGCGCTCACATGGCCCATTTTTATTGAATTGCTGTTACATATGCTAATGGGGAATGCAGATACCTTAATGCTGAGTATGTATTCCGATAATTCAGTTGCAGCTGTCGGTGTCTCAAACCAAATCTTATCATTAATCATTGTCATGTTTGGTTTTATCGCAACCGGTACGGCCGTTCTTGTTGCCCAGCATTTTGGTGCTAATAATGAAAAAAGTGCTGCTGAAGTTGCGGTCGTTTCTATATTTGCCAACCTTGTGTTTGCTCTTGTTTTAAGCCTTGTTGTTTTTGTTTGGAGCAAGGATCTTCTACTGTTAATGGATTTGCCAGCTGAATTATTAGACGAAGCGGATAGTTACCTTAGAATCGTAGGTTTATTCTCGTTTCTCCAAGCTTTGATCATGACCATTGGGGCGGTCATCCGAAGCTACGGTTTTACACGGGACACGATGTACGTCACTATCGGTATGAACATCCTGAATGTCATAGGGAATTACATTTTTATCTTTGGACCATTTGGTTTGCCAGTTCTCGGTGTTGAAGGAGTTGCGATCTCTACCTCTTTTAGTAGATTGGTAGGCTTACTGGTTATCACCTATCTATTAATAAAACGAGTAAAACATGGGCTCCATTTTAAAAAAATTTTTCGCTTACCAAGAGTTCATCTTCAAAATCTGCTTAAAATTGGAATACCTTCTGCTGGGGAACAGCTTTCCTACAATTCCTCCCAGATGATTATTACGTATTTTGTTACAATCATGGGAACGCAAGCCCTTACGACGAAGGTATACGCACAAAATTTAATGATGTTCATCTTCCTTTTTAGTATTGCCATAAGTCAAGGAACACAAATTTTAATTGGGCAAATGATTGGAGCCCGTCAAATAAATGATGCTTATAAAAGAGCGTTAAAAAGCTTAAAGCTCGCCATTTTTATTTCAGCGGCAATGGCGATTGTTTTTTCATTCTTTAAGGAACCACTTTTATCGATCTTTACAGATAATCAAGATATCATAAAAACAGGTGGTGTCCTTATCCTTTTAACCATCATTCTTGAACCTGGGCGAGCATTTAACCTTGTCCTTATAAATGCATTAAGAGCGGCTGGAGATGTAAAATTGCCGGTATACATGGGAATCCTCTCGATGTGGGGAATTTGTGTGCCCATTGCATATGTCCTTGGTATTCACTTTGAACTCGGATTAGTTGGAGTTTGGATTTCTTTTATTGTCGATGAATGGGTTCGTGGCATTGTCATGCTGTGGCGCTGGCGTTCGCGGGCATGGGAGAAAAAATCATTCGTTGCACCAGTTGATCATGTAAACGTAACAGCCTGAAATCGTTCAGGCTGTTTTTTCGTTTCAATATTTTTCCTAAACTCAGGGTAAAATCTCACTAAAAAGTCTTTGTTATAAATTTCCCTATTTTTGTCTAAAAAAGAGGATACAAACTACTTTCAAATTTACAGCTATGGATGGAGGATTTACTTTGGATTTACAACAACGTCTCGGCAGCATAACTGAACAAAAACGCTCTTTTATTACAGGTACGACGGAATGCATCAATGATCAATGGATCTTTTTTGATGCCCAAACAGACGAAGCATCAATGCTTGAAGAAATGATTGGGAAAGAAGTAGAAGTTTTCACTCTAAATAAATGGGAAAAAGGCATTTTTGTGGAGGACGGTTTAATCCAGATGAATGGATATTTTTATAAACTTGATAATGGAGATTGCCTCCGTTTTCGGAAAAAATTAACCTTGGCGTATAGAGAATGGCTAGAAGGGTTTACCGAGGACCAATTTATACGTTTCACGGCTACTTTAAATAAACTATCGTTTTCATTATATGATTGTATCCATTGTCATAATCAACTCATGTACCAGGAAGAGAATGGAGAACATGAAGGAGTCAATTTTATCATGTTTGATAATACGGAACTGCTTTTATCTGTTCACCATCATTTTTCTCGTGGAAAACTAAAGAAGGATCGATTTGAATTCACACTTGCAAATGGGAAAAGGGCGATTCTTTCAACATTATGCAAATGAAACGGGGGGCGTTCACACGTGAACAGCCCCCTAGCTTTTACAATGCTTTAAGCTTTGCTAATCCTTTTTCAAATTCTTCACTTTTCATCGGCCGGTCAATGTAGAAACCTTGAGCATAATGGCATTGCAGTTCCTTAAGTAACTCGATTTGCTCATCTGTTTCAACTCCTTCGGCAACCACCTTCACAGCAAGTCCGTGCCCCATTGTAATAATTGCCTTCACAATCGCGATATCAGTGGTATTCACCTTGAGATTATTAATAAATGACCGGTCAATTTTTAAGGTATTGATTGGCAAATCCTTCAGATAACTTAAGGATGAATAGCCTGTACCAAAGTCATCAATGGATACCTTAACACCAAGCTTTTGCAGTTCCTTCATAACAATGACACTATGGGAAATGTTTCTTAGCATTACGCCTTCGGTAAGCTCGAGAGTTAAAAATTGCGGAGGAAGTCCTGTTTCGTCTAAAACCTCCTTGACCACATCAATAAAACTAATTTGCTGGAACTGGTCTGCAGATACATTAACAGAAATTGTTAAATAATCATAGCCCATATCATGCCATTTCTTATTCTCTTGGCAAGCCTCTTTCAAGACCCATTTGCCAATCTCATGGATGAGCCCCGTTTCCTCTGCAAGAGGTATAAATTCACCTGGTGATACAAGTCCGAGCTTTGGATGTTCCCATCTAATTAATGCTTCACTGCCATATACTTCTCCAGACGATAAATCAATCAACGGTTGGAAGCATATATGAAATTCATTTTTTTCAAGCGCTTTTCGTAAATAGCCTTCAAGCTCCAACCTATATAATACTTGCTGATTCATTTCTGTTGAGTAAAATTTCATTTTGTTGCCCCCCTGCTGTTTTGCAAGGTTCATAGCTGTATCGGCATGCTTAAATAATAACTCAGTGGTAATCCCATCATTCGGATAGAAACTAACTCCAATACTTCCGGTTAAAAAGAATTCACGTGCTTCATACATAATGGGTCTAGCAATATCATGTAATAATGTCTGTCCAAGATCAGCAATCTTTTCAACTTCGACATCCTCGGTTATCAGGATTGTAAATTTATCCCCACTAAATCTTGCAAGAAAACTCTTTTTTGGGAGCAGCCCTTGGATTCGTTTAGCAAGTTGCTTTAGAATAATATCTCCCGCATAATGGCCAACTGTATCATTAATCATTTTAAATCGGTCAAGATCGATAAACAACACAGCTAATTTATGATGCTTCTTTTTCTTTGAAAAACGCTGAACAAAATCCTCTACTTGATTGGTAAAATGCAATCGATTCGGCAAACCAGTTTCTGCATCAAAATAAGCTATGCATGCAACTTTTTCCTCGGCTTTTTTTTCATAAAATGCCTCAATATCATGTAAGGATTTGTAGATTGAATTAGATAATGTCAAAAATGAATTCATCTCATCCTTTTCTGATAATGATAAAATCGTAGAAATCTGGCTTACATTAGAAAATACAGTACAGGTGATCATAACATTGTTTGCTATCACAGCTTCATTTTTTTGCACCTTATCAATTGGCATGTTCATAATAATTGCTTGTGGTATCTGTTCTATTATTTTATTCCTTATATCTTGAATGAATTGTTCATCTGCAAAACATGTAAACATTTGAAGTAGTACATGTTTTTCGGCTGAAAGATGGTGTTGTTCCACAAATTCATTTATTTCATTCGAATTTCCACAAATTAGGCTATAGGTTCTCAATACGAGATTCACCACTCTTTTTTCTCTCATGAAGTATGTATATATTCATAAAGATAGCATAATTTCTTGTCGAAAAACACAGAAAAAAGAGAAAAAGCCACCTAAATGGTAGCTTTTTCACAAAACGTTTAGAATCTCCATATACCTAATGGAAGTTTCATTCCTAATGCAATTGTTAAGATAAGGACAACAATAAACAATCCCCAGAATAATCCAGTTGGTTTTTGTTTACTAGAACGCGCTAAAATCATTTCCATAAATCCGATTGTTAGTACCCCTAGTATTGCTTTACCTATGTATTCACCGTTGATTTCTACCCCACCAAATAAAAGTAGTAAACCTGTTGCTAAGATGAATAAATAAAATAAACGTAAGATCATTTTAACAATTTTTTGGGATTTTTCTTTGCCGGCCTTGTTCAGGAATGTTGCTGCTATAACAAATAGAATAATAGCAACTGCCCAAGAAGTAATATGTGCATGAGTATTAACTGTCATGAACTACTTCCTCCTTTTTCTTTTTCATTCATGGATAATCATAGCATGTTTATAATGAAAATAAAAAGATTCAATCGGCCTTTTTTCACTATTTACATAGTAAATATGTCGTTTTTGTGACGTGTTAACCTTTTTATTCTTCAATCTTATTTCTCAACGTTCCCAACCCATCAATGGTAATTTCAATCACGTCTCCAGCCTTTAGAAAGCGAGGTGGATTAAAGCCTTTCCCTACTCCTGCTGGAGTACCTGTTGCAATAATATCACCAGGCTCTAATGTCATTCCTTGTGAGATCACTGAAATAATGTTTTCAATTGGGAAGATAAACTGGCTTGTGTTACCTGCTTGACGTATTTCCCCATTTACTTTGGTTGTTACGGATAAATGACTTGGATTTGGAATTAACGATTTATGCACCAACATTGGACCTATTGGACAACTGGTGTCTAAGCTTTTGCCAAGGAAAAATTGTTTATGTCTCGATTGGATGTCGCGAGCCGTAATATCGTTAACGATCGTATACCCAAACACATACTCCAATGCTTCACTTTCTTTAATACCACGACCTTCTTTACCGATTACAACGGCTAATTCCCCTTCGTAATCCAGCTGCTCTGTGATATTTTTATGATTCATGACGAGTTCATCTGTTCCGACAACTGTCGTTGGTGCCTTCGTGAACAACATGACATGCTCTGGGATATCCTTTGCGCTTCCCATTTCCATCACATGGTCCGCATAATTTTTACCAACACAAAAAATATTCTTACTAGGTTTGGGAATTGGTGCCTTTAATGTAATATCCTCAATGGGCAATATGCCGTCTGCATCAGGATGTTGAAGTGCCCACTCCCTAATATGAGACACTCTCTCGAGAAACAGCTCACCTTGTGAAATAGCCTCAATCATTGTTTTGGGAATAATTGATGAAATGTTCATTTGAGCTTCAACAGCTTGTAGATCGAGTACTTGATTAAGGTTTTCGTTTACCATACCAATAAATTGTTTTCCATTCTTTTCAGCAGTTACAAACCTCATTATCATCACCTCTTATTTAATCTTTTACTTAATTCTACTTAAACTGTCCTTTTTCCTCTTTTAACATTTTGTCAAACTTTGTATTATTTTGTAACATTATAAGATGTTTTAGCGAACTTGTTTTATTCTCTGTAAAGGCAGGTATAATAATAGTACAAGCCTTGTATATACTACTTTAGTCTAATGAATCGTAAAGAAAATGTACTAAAAAAATGGAGAAATGAAAATGTTCATGTTGAAAATTGCTATTGAATTAAAGCGCCGTAAAATGACAGTTTTAGCTGATCGGCACGGCTTTACTGCTTGGGAGACAGTAAAGTGTAGTCAAGAGTTAGACCAATTATTGAATATTTATCAAAAAACCAAAGAGAAAAAATTAAAAATGGTGAACTAATAGTAAGTGTTTAAAAATGAGGAGAAAAAGGACCACGCCGGAAAGGTGTTTTTCCTTTCCAAGGAACGGAAAAACAAGCCAACAAGGCTTCCACAGGATGTGGTGACTTCGACGTTCAACACAGGACCTGTCGGCGTTTTGTCGAAGTTCCTCTTGGGTTGTTTCATTTTCACCGGACTTTTTGAACAACCTCTAAAAAGGCTATTCGCATTATTCGCGAATAGCCTTTTTCCTTATATCCACCTTTTGTGCATAAGTTAATGTTCTCCAAATCCATTCGATTGGACCAAATCTGAATTTTTTTAACCATAGATAGCTTAACACGATTTGGATAATGAAAATAACAATCGTGAGAAGGAATCCCGTATACAGTTCCATTTTTCCATATAATCCAAAACCATAGCCATAAAACAAGAGCGTACACAGGATCGATTGGAATAAATAATTACTAAGAGAAAGTCGTCCAACAAATGCAAGCGGTGAGAGTATTCTCTTCCAAACCGGTAACCTCATCAATAGGACAATCGATGTTGCATAGAATACAGCTGTGCCCGGTCCACCTATCGTATCCTGTAAATAATCGGTTGCAGCATTTTTAGACGTATAGTATGGAAGCAATTTCATCGGAACCCCAATTGCTAGTGAAATCAGCCATAAAATCTTTACTTTCTTTATATCCTCATCACGGCCTTCCAGCCACTTCTTCTTTGCAATAAAAGCTCCTAGAAGGAACATCGGTAGCAATGTAATGACCAGTACAAAGATGCTCCCTACATTATTGACATAGTACCAATCTTGGAATCTTTGAATCGTAATTTCCCAGAATCCGCCTGTAGTATAAATTTCTGCAGATTTTTGAGCAAGCTGTTCATTAAACATAATGGCACTTAGTTCTGGTTCAAACATGACAGCTAGAAACATCATTCCGCCGAGAAATAGATTTGGTACAAAAATAAGAATTAAAGCCCAAATAAGTAATGTGATTGGTTTTGCCTTATGAAACAATAGAAAAATTGCCCCAACAATGGCATATGTAATTAAAATATCTCCATGCCACACAAAAAATGCGTGTAAACACCCAAACAGTAAAAGCACAATTAATCTTCTTGTGATCAACGGATAAAAAGAATAACCTTTAGCTAGTGCTCTTTCCTTAAAAAGAATCATGCCAAACCCGAAAAGAAACGAAAACAGGGTATAAAAGCTTGCTTGTGCGAAAATATCAACAAGACTATTTGTCCATTGATTCAATTCCCCACTCCACCAGTCTTTTGGGTTTAAATACAAAACTGGTGAAAAAAACGAAGGCATATTCACGAAAAAAATACCGAATATCGCTAGCCCCCTTATCACATCGAGCGATTGAATTCGCTCCGCTCCCATTACAGGTGTTAACCTTTCATTGTTCATTCGTATAACTCCTTTAATTTTCCTCTATTTGATTATAAGAGAAGCGTCTAGAAATCTCTAGAATTATATTCCAAAAGTCGAATTAACACGTTATTCCCTCATCCTCGAAATCACACCTTCTGGGTGTTTATCATAGAATATCGTAATCGCATCTACATGTAGCAACTTTCTATTTCGTATATTTTTTAATTTGATTTTTAAAAGGGTGTTCAATATGCCAGCAATTGTTGGAGCAATAAAAATAAATAGCATTGGGAATAGCAGTGTGATGAATGTAGGGGATGTTTTTCAAATTGCACCTGTTACTACTGCCAAAACATTCGCTGGAGCTGGCTCATTTAATACCGGGAATGGAACTCGTATCTTTAATAATCAGAGTGTAACCAACTCATATGATGTAGATACAATTGATAGTGTCAATATCGGAAACGCCTAAGGGGGGGTATACGCAAATGAATTTTTATATAAATCAAAGTATTTGTATACAAACGTTAAGAGTCGGGAGTGTTGCAAATTCATCTGTCCTACAAATTGGAAGTGCGGGAATTATTCGGCCATCTGCACATTTGTATAATACAGGTGGTTTTACTGAACCAGCTCCACAAATTACAGGAAAGCCACAAAGTATGTTAGAGGCACCAGCTGTACCTTTAGCAGGATCTTCAGGAACAGCAGGAGTAGCACCTATAACCGGTGCAACAGGTGTAAGATAATGGGCATTCACCCAATTGTTCTTATCTGCATAGAGTAATCTATAACAGAGTTTTAGAAAGGGTGAATGCTGTGTATCCATATTATCATTGTGTATCTTCCTCATCTATTCAGAATCTTTATCAGTATATCCAACAACAAAACCTACGGATAAACCAATTAGAGCAATCACTTCAGCAACTTCAAACGGAAATAGGGGAATTAAAGAAGCAACCATCCACCCATATTGAAAAAGTTGAATATAAATTTGACCAACTGAAAGTTGAAACTCTAGAAGGAACTTTAAACATTGGTTTAAATCCATTAAATGGGGAACCAATTGAAGACTTCTCCGTAGCTCAAGGAAAAATGAACATTCCAGATATTCGGCATGTTCATAAAGAACTACTTAATGAGATACAAGACAATATAGATGAGTATTTATCAAATGAAGGCTCGGTACTTATTGAAGGAATTGCTAATCAGGAAAGAACGGTTTTAGAAGAAGGACACTCAGGCTTTATCATTGAGGATATTCAGAAACAAATTCCTGACCGAATTGTCCATTATTTAGGTCAGTATCATGGAGAGTTACAAAATCCATCAAGAGAAACGCAAGTGTACCAGAACATTATCAGCCATATTAAAAACGACATCAAAAATTCGGTTACAGGATATATTCAAAATTTGCCCAAAAACACGAAAAGGGAGAATGAGACGTGAACTTTACCGTTGTAAATAAGGAATTACAAGTTGGATATATTGATATTGTCGGTGTTTCAACATCTGCTGTTTTTATTATTGGAGATGCACAAACCATTTCTATGGCTTCAGCTTTTGACACTCCTCCTGAATCTTTAATCATTGGACCATTTGTTCCGCTTGCTCCAGGGAGTTGATGTACATTGAAAAGATTATCCGTAGTAGACTATATTCGAATAAATGCCGTACTATTTAGTAGCATAGTGGAGGTTGGTGACACCCGAAGAATCGCTCCTTTTACGCAAGCACTTGCTTTTCAAAAAGAAGTCCCATTATTTTTTTCAAATGAAGGAAGTCTTTCTGCATTTCCTTTTTTTAAAAGGGAGCTACCAAAAGTAACAATTGAAGACGAAATAAATATGAATACCTTCCATCAAAATCCTGTTATCAAAGTAAATACTGTTAGAATACTTGGTATCTCCTCTTCATCTGTACTACAGATTGGCTCAACTGTTGAAATAGAGTCAAAATCTAAAGTAAAACATATTCGAAAATTATTAGAGAAACAGCCCACTGAAAGATAGTTCCGAATTATGTATTTTCACATAAAGTAATAGCATGAAAATGTTTTCTAAAGGATGACGCTATATGCCCTCTATTGTTGGACCAATAAAAATTGTTAATGTCGGTGGCGGAGTCGTTAATTTTGGTGACTCCTTCTATGTTTCACCTAAGGATACAGCGAAGACCTACTCAGGGTCAGGATCATTTAATACTGGAGATTTTATTTGTACCAATAATGGATTAAACTCCACAAATACAAATGATGAAGATTTTGCAGATCAACTCTTAAAAAATAATGCGTAAAAATAAAAAGGCCGAAACACGGCCTTTTTACGTATTATAAGGTTTCTATTCTAACAAGCGTGCCTCTACCTGATGGTTCAGCTGGTTCAACAATTAAACGTTTAGGCAATCTAGCTCTTAATTCCTGGACGTGACTAATAACACCTACTGCCAATTGTTTTGAGTGTAATTTTTCAAGAGCAGATACAACTGTATCCAAAAGGTCTGCATCTAATGTACCAAATCCCTCGTCTAAGAAGAAGAATTGTAACGGGTATTCACCCCTTAACTGGATTTGAGCAGATAGCGAAAGTGCCAACGCCAATGATGTTAAGAAGGTTTCTCCACCAGAAAGCGTTGTAACAGGACGTCTAACCCCACCATTTGCATCGTCTCTCATAATAAATCCACCCTGTGAATCTACCTCAACAGCGTAGCGCTGTCTAGTAAGAATTCCAAGTCGCTCTGTTGCGTCAAGACTTACTTGAACAAGCTGTTCCTCTGCAATGAACTCTACGAAACTATTCCCTTTAAAAACGGACTGCAGCTTGTTATATTGCTCTACCGACTGTTCAAGCTCGTTTCGTCGTTCTTCAAGTTCGTTGAAACGTCCATGTTTTTCTAAGAGTACTTGAAGGGCTTTTACAGCTGCTCCCTTCGCTTCAACCGATTGATTAAGCATCTCTTTCATTTCCGTTCGAACCCTTTGGATTTCGTCCCATTTTTCTTGGGTAAGTTCTTCACCTTTTAGGAGTTCATTTAATTTTTCCAAATCAGTTTGTACTTGCTTGTAGCGATCCCAATAACGTTCAATTTGTGAACCAAGCTCTACTTGCTCATGTTTTGAAAGTACCGATTCCTTTACATCGGAACTTTGTAAAAAGCTTGTTGTTTCAAGAACTCCAGCCCATTTACTTGTTGCTTTTTCACTTCTACTTTTCCCGTCCTGAAATGCTTGTAAGGCAGCATGGGTTTCGTTTTCGAGTTTCTGACATTCCGCTTGAACCTTTTGCCATGCTTCATAAGCTGTTGATTCGTTGTCTTCAAGCTGTTTTATCATCTGTTCCGTTTCAACTAATAACCGAGGGATATTATTCTTTCCGATTTCTCTTATGAGTTTTTCACGTGCCTCAGATAAAGCTTCGAGTTTGCCTTTTAACGTAGAATTGGCTTCAACAATTTGACGTTCAAGCTCATTGCTTTCATGTTGATGCTTTTGCTTTTCTTGTTCTTTTTGTTCAAGTAAAGTGGTGCTATTTTCAATTTCAACAGTTAGACTTTGCGCCAATTTGTCATTCTTTGAGATGTTTTCAAGCTTCAATTCGATTGTTTCAAATTCAAGCTGTGGATAGGATTGCTTCCAGTTCAAGTACTGTTCTTTCGTTTTTTCCTGTAAGTTTAAAACTCGAGCCTGAAGTTCATTAAAAGATTTTGTATTGATTTCCTTTGTCTGTTCAAGCTGGTTCACTTGTTTTAAAGATGCACGAAGGTCTTGAATGGCTTTTCTACCCATTTCTTGAAGCTTTATATAGTCCTGTTGCAATGATCTTTGTTCAACAACAAGGGCTTGAAGCTTTCCATCCACATCTTCAAACTCATCATCACTAACCGTCTTCTTTGCTTGGATAGGGGCATTCATTTCCCCAGGGTACTCCCCTATAAGTCCGCTGGAGATTTGTTCGAGCTTGAATTTAAGTGTGGAAAATTCTTGTTTTAGCTCCCTTACATTTGATATATCATTGTTGAGTTTTTCAATTTGTGCCGCGATTTCATCTCCATGATTTTCAGGACTAGATACAGGATTCGGATGATGGGTAGAACCACAAACTGGACATGGGTCCCCAGATTGAAGCTGGTCCGCGATTTGAATAGCAAGATTCTTTTTCCGATTATCCTCCAGCGTTCGCTTAAGCATAGCAAGTTTAGCCTCAGCAAAACCAATAAGCTTTTCACTATCTCTTTCACGATCACAAACCGCTTCATATGTGGATGCATTCTCTAAAAAGATAACTTCCATTCTATGCTTAGCCTGATTGAGCACCTCATTTTGTGAGTTCAGCATTTTCTCCAATTGTTCAAGCTGCTTTTGACTATTTTCAAGTTCTATTTTTTGCTCGTTTATACTTGTCTTAGAAAACAGGATCGTCTGCTTCTGTTGATTGGCTTTTTGGAGCTCGTCCCGTACTTCTGCTGTAACAGTTAATTTCGAAAGCTTTTCTCTTCGCTCCTTTTGTTTCTCTGTATCTACCGCAATGGATGTAGTAATGGCATCAATTTGCTTTTGTTTTTCACGTACTAGTGATTGTAAGCTATTCAGCTTAGCTTGGAGCTCATTCGCTTCTCCTTCTAGAACAATTGCTTTTTCCTGAACGATCTTAGCATCCGTCAGCTGCTGTTTTTTTGTTAAGTAAAACGGTAATTTCTCCGTCTTTTCCTGACGGGCATGATGATAATCATTTGCCTTTGCTTCATTTTCTTGTTTTTTGGTTTTTAATTGATTTTGTAAAGTTTGATAACGAATGGTTGCTTTGTCTAATGCTTCTTTTGCTGACTCGTATTCCTCTAAATATGGAAGGATAAGAGCAGCTGTTTCCGCATTCTTCGCTTTTTGCTCTAGCTGAAGGATATGTGGTTTCTCATGTTCGATTTCAACCATTTTTTTGGATAGTAAACTCTTATCCAACTGCCATTGCCAAATACTTTTACTCTTTTCGAAATCGACATCAATCTTATTGACCTCATTTTGTCGTTTTTCCAGCAGTATCTCTGTATTTTTTAGTTCTTGCTCCGCAATTTGGATTGCTTCCGTTGATGCATCTCCAAGGCCTGCTTGTTCAGCAGTTACTTCGTTCAACTCATTTTTTGCTGTGGTTAGCTTGTTCTTTAATTTTTTATTTAGCTTGTCTCCATATTGTTCGAGATTAAATAAGCGTTGCAGCATTTGCCTGCGGTCTGCACCCTTTAGTGATAAAAACTCAGCAAACTTTCCTTGTGGTAATACGACTGCTCTCGTAAAGTCATCTATCGTTAACCCTAAGAGATCCTGAACACATTGATTGACTTCACCAATTTTATCGGCAAGGACAACTGATTCTTCACCAACTTCAATGATTCGACTTACAGATGATTTAACCTTTAAATCATCTTGCCGTTTGAAGCTACGCTCAATCATATAACGCTTTACTCCTTTGGCGTTTTCAAGCTCAAATGTAAAAGAAACGTGAAGTAGATTTTCTGCATGATTCAATATACCGTGGGTATTATTGGATGCCCGCTCGACTTTTCCATATAAGGCAAGTGTCATCGCATCAAGAATGGACGATTTACCACTTCCTGTCGGTCCAAAAATCCCAAAGACTCCACCTTCACAAAGGGAACCAAAATCAACCGTTTGTTTTTCTCGGAAGCTATGAAGTCCCGCTACTGTTAATGTGATTGGTTTCATGCTTCGTCACCATCCTCGTCTACATCATCCGTAATCAGCTCTAAAAACAATTTCGTAAGTTCAGGTTCTGGTTTCGCACCGCCTGTTTGTTTTTCATAAAAGCGGACAAAAAGCTCATCAATTGGGGTATTTGTATTCACTATCCGTTCTGCTCTTTCTATTTCAAGCTCATCAAAAACAGGTCGAATATGAATGAGACCACTATGATGCTTTCGTAATCGATGAATCTCTTCAATTGAAAGAGCATTTGTCACATGTATTTCAAGGTCAATCCATGCATTTGCATCCTTACCTTCATCGAGCCAAGTATAAACTTGAGCCAGCCCCTCTTTCGCTTTCCATCTTACAAGCGGTTTTCCACTTGCTAAAAACACCTCTGACATTTCAATTGGTTGGTTAGGTTTCGCGTCTAAAATCGTTACAGATTTCGCGTACCCTGCTTCAGAAAAGCTATAGGCTAATGGTGAACCTGAATATCTTGCCATCGTTTTTGCCCTTGATACCATTTGCGGACGGTGTAAATGCCCTAACGCTACGTATTGTGCTGCTTCCGGAAGACTAGTAGCAGCAACCGTGTATGCTCCCCCAACTTCAATTGGGCGCTCAGAATCAGAGCTACTTCCACCTGTTACATAAATATGGCTCATTGCAATATTAATAGTTTCAGGCGTAAAAGCTGTACTCATTTCTTCAAAGATCCCTTGAATGCGTTGATCATATTTATCGCGGAGCATTAATTCTTCATGAGAATCTGTTAACACTTCGGCTAAACGTGACTCAGATGGATATGGTAAAGCCGCTAGTTTAAGAGTTTCATTTGTTGTAGGAACATAGATGGTTTGGACATCAATTGTCGGCAAGCCAAGTAGTTGAATGCCTTGTTTTTGAGCGAGTGGTGAGGCTGCAGACAGGCGGTCTGGGTTATCATGGTTTCCTGCGATAATCGATACAGGTCGTTTGCCACCATTAGCTAAACGGGCGATACTTTCGTAAAATAAGCTTTCAGCTGCTGCCGGTGGATTCACTGTATCAAATGCATCACCTGCCATTAAAACAACATCGATTTTTTCTTCTTCTACAATTTTTACAAGCTCGTCCAAAAATTGCGCTTGTTCTTCTAATCTACTTCTTCCCTCAAGGGATCGACCTAAATGCCAATCCGCAGTATGAAGAATTCTCATTTGAAACTCCACTTCCTTTACCGAAATCTAGTACTATTATTTTAACATAGGAAGTTGTTTGAGATTGATAGTGTTAACTGGAAATTAAACGAAAAAAGAAAGCACTGCTCTATCAATTGAGCAGTACTTCCTTATTTACACCTCTAACAAATGTCCACCATCGAAAAAGTATAAATATCTTTCATTTAGTGGTTTTCTCCAAATATGTTCGATTGCCTTACTGTATAATTCAAGCTGGACGCGGTAGCGGTTTTCCAGTTCGGACTTTGCATCTTCAAAGCTTCTAAACTTACCAGTAATGGTGTCCGTTTTATAATCTATCAGAACAATTCCTTTTTCATCCTCAAAGATACAGTCAATAACCCCTTGGATGAGGACATGTTCCTGTTGTTCATCAGACCAGTCCGCATAGGCTTCATCCGCAGGAATTGCAACACTAAAAGGAACCTCTCGTCTGACACTTTTAGCAGCTAACATGCGCTGTGCAATCCCTGATTCAAAAAATCCGAGAATACTTGCTATATCGATAACATCTGCTTGTTCTTGCGTTAATAATTCATGATGAACCATTTTTTGAATTTGCTCGCGAAGGGAGTCTTCTTTAATGGGTTCACTGAAATTAATATGCTGCATCACCATGTGCATCGCGGTACCACGTTCTGCAGGTGTTAATGATTTTTGTTGCATAAATCGTGGACGATCTGCACTTGCAGCTCTGAACCGAGGTAGAAAAGCCACATCGCTATGTTCATCCATGCTCTCTCGCTGTCTTTTTATCTCTGAGACAGACTGTTTTGAACGCTTATTTGCCGCAGATTTATAAGGATATTGCCATGTTAATTGATGTTCAATTTGTTCAGATGCATCACTACTTACTGGAATTGGTTTCCCTTCCTTTAGCGCCGCCTCCATTTGTTCATGTTTGCTTTCTTCTCCAACCTCAATTTTTTGTAATTCTACTGCTGGGATTGTCCAAATCTCCCATTTTGCTGGGTGATTCACAATGTCGGCAGGGAGTTGTTCCACTGATTCATCTCCACGTAGTAATTCGGCATCCTTGTGTCTAATTAAGCCAGGTCCAATCCAGTCCAAATATGATTTAGCGCCGGCTCTTGTATGGTCTGCAATCAACCATTCTTTATTTTGAAGAGTTGCCTGCCATTTACCAAGCTGCTTTTCTAAATTCTTTACAGTACCAACTAGATAAAGCTTTTCTTTTGCTCTTGTCAGTGCAACATATAGTACACGCATTTCTTCAGAAATCAATTCAAGGTGCATTTTTTTCTTAATGGCAAGCATTGGAAGAGTTGGATACGTTACCCGAAGTCTTGGATTTACATATTTTGTTCCAAACCCAAGCTCTTTGTCTAACAAATACTTTTTATTTAAATCCATCATATTAAATTGCTTTGAAAGCCCCGCAACAAACACAACTGGGAATTCAAGTCCTTTACTTTTATGAATGGTCATGAGGCGGACAACATCCTCTTGTTCCCCAAGTGCCCTTGCCGTACCTAAATCATCACCGCGATCTTGCATTCTTTCGATGAAACGCAAGAAACGGAATAAACCTCTAAAGGAAGTCGCTTCATACTGTCGAGCACGGTCATAGAGTGCACGAAGGTTTGCTTGACGTTGTTTTCCTCCTGGCATGCCCCCAACAAAATCATAAAAATAGGTCTCGCGGTATAGTTGCCAAATCAAATCAGATAAGGAACCTGTTCTCGCTCGAGTACGCCAGCTTTCTAACTTATGATAAAATTCAGCTACCTTATCATGTGTAGCATCATCTGAAGATGCTTCCTCCAAGAATACCTTCAATGCCTCGTAGTAAGGGCTATTTTTTTCATAGGTTCGGATTTTAGCCAACTCATCCGCTTCAAGTCCAACAATTGGTGAACGTAAAACAGATGCAAGCGGAATATCCTGGAATGGATTATCAATCACCTTCAACAAGGACATCATAATAGCGACTTCAGTTGCATCAAAATAGCCTGTTGAAAGATCCGCATAAATCGGAATTCCTTGCTGTTTAAACTCCTCCATAAGTTGCGGAGCCCACGGCATCGAGCGCATCAGAATGACAATATCGCGATACGTAATGCTTCTCATTCGATTTTCTTTACGGTCAAACACTTGGAATCCGGAAGAAATCATATCCTTGATTTGCTTTGCCATCGCTCGGGCTTCAAGCTGGGCTGTTTCTAGTTCCGCCTCATCAAATAGCACGATGCTCTCCTCATCTTCTGATTCTTCATCTGCTTTATAGCTTTCGGTCTCATGGCCATTTTTATCAATTAACACTAATTCTGCAGCCATTTGATTACTTTCGGGATAATCCGCTCCTAGCTTTAATTCCGCATCATCGTCATATTCAATCTCGCCAACAGCTTCTCCCATTATTTGTTTAAACAAATAATTCGTTCCATCCAAGACCTCAGCACGACTCCGGAAGTTCTTCGATAAATCAATTCTTAATCCTGTATGATCCCCCGCTGGGGTAAACCGTTTGTATTTACTTAAAAATAACATTGGTTCAGCGAGACGGAAGCGATAAATCGACTGCTTCACATCTCCAACCATGAACATATTTCCGGTCGCCTCTCCGTCTTTTGTTACTAACTTTAAGATCGATTCCTGTACCATATTCGTATCCTGATACTCATCTACAAAAGCTTCTTCAAACTGAAGTCGATATTGAAGAGCTGCTTCGGATGGCACAAGCTCGTCAGACGAGCTTTCTTTACGAAGAATTTCTAGACAATAATGCTCTAAATCTGAAAAGTCAACAAGCCCTTTTTCTTCTTTCACCTTCTGGAATCTCTCGCCAAATTCAATCACAAGCTGAACCAGCATCTCGATTGAAGGCTGCATTTCTTTAATATTGTCTAAATAGCTTTCTGGAGTTCGACTGAACAAATCTTCCTTTATTTTTTCAACTAGCTTTTTCGAGTCATCCCTTAACTTTGTTACCTGGTCCTTTAAATTTTCATCATACTCATCACCCTTAACAGGCTTCGCTCTACCAAAAACAAGTGTTTGCATTTCATGGTAGAGCGCTGTCCATGAGTGATTTTTCGCATGTAAAAGTCGGTTAATTTGTTCCAAATCTGCTTCAATATTTTCTGCTCGCGGTGCTGGTCCTCCAGGCAGTCGAATTAAATCCATTGCTTGCTCTAAATTAGCTTTTGCGCCTTCGAGCTGAAGTGAAATATCGGCTAATAAATATGGAATATAGGGTGTTTGATCCAATGTCTGATCATCGACTCGATAATCTTCTACAATTTGTTTCAACCATTCATTAGGTGTTGGATGAGCTCGTGAAAACTCATAAAGTTTCCGAATCATATTTTGTAATTCAACATCGGTTCGATCATTGGTAAAACGGTCAACTAAATCAAAGAACTTTGTGTTTTCAAGATTGCTGTAATGCTCTTCAAATAACTCTTCCATTACTTCATCACGTAAGAGTTCAGCCTCTGTAGAATCAGCAATTCGAAAGCCCGGGTCAATATCGATTAAATAATAAAATTTTCGAATGACTTCTAAACAGAAAGAGTGAATGGTAGAAATAGAAGCTCGGTTAAGCAAGCTAAGTTGCCGTCTAATATGAAGTGAAGCTGGATCTTCCTTTAACGCTTTTTCCAATGCTTCTCCAATTCGATTGCGCATTTCTGCTGCAGACGCATTTGTAAACGTTACAACTAGCAAACGGTCCACATCGACAGGATGTTGATCCGATAAAATTTTACGGATAATCCGTTCAACAAGTACCGCTGTTTTACCCGATCCAGCCGCTGCTGCAACTAAAATATCTTGTCCACTTGAGACAATGGCTTTCCACTGATCATCTGTCCATTGACTTCCTTCTGGCTTTGGTATGAGATTAGTCATGAATTTTCACACCTCCATTCCGAATTTTCTCGAGGATTACATCTTTACTTTCATTTGCTAGAACACGATAGTTATTTTCTTCTAAACTTCGGTCAAACTGACAAACCGATTTGAACGGACAGAACGTACAAGGTGTTTTATCCTTAAGTTTATATGGGGCAATATCAATTTCACCATCTGTAATCCGGTTACCTGTGTTTTTAAAGACGCCACGCACATGATTACGAAGGTAACCAAGTTCTTCTTCGCTTGCCACCTGTGAATTAGAATAAAAGCTTCCGTCTTTCTTGATTGCAGCTGAGACAATTTGAGAGTACCCTGTTCCAAGCGATTGGTCCATTAGACGAACGGATTCCTCTTCTCCTAATAAGAGTCCCTTCATTTTAAATTTCTTAAAGATTTCCTCTTCTATTTTATCTTCAGGAAGTACTTTATTTGAATGAATTAATGGGTCATGGATATGGAAATAAAGAACACCTGCTGGCTTTGCGGTCGTTCCAATCCAATCCTTGGAATGTGTAATAATGACATCTAAATACGTCAACATTTGCAAAGCGAGCCCATAGTATACTTCTGAAAGATTGAGTGCCTTTTGACTTGATTTATAGTCGATTACACGTAACAGTACACCCTTCGAGCTTTCTGCTTTATCAACCCGGTCAATTCGACCCACAAGCTCCATTGTGCTTCCGTTATCTAAATCAAATCGAATGGGTGGAAGTGGTCCCTTCTTACCAAAGCCTAGCTCAATCCCTACTGGAGCAAAGCCACTTGCTTTCGCATGATCACTTAAGATCTTCGATGCACGGCTAATAATTTTTTGAAGCTTATGCATGATATAGTGATAGCGATTTGAGCTCAATAAAATTTCTTTCTGTAGTCGTGGTGCTAATTCTTCGACCGCTTGTGCAGCAAGCTTATCACATTGCTCTTTTGTTAGATCACGCCAGTCAATTCCATTGATTCGTAAAGAATCAGCAATTTTCTTAAGAGCTGCGTGGAATAAATCACCAATATCTGGTGATTCCAAGCGAAATACTTTACGCTCTTTTAGCTGCAGTCCATAGCTAGCAAAGTGAGAGAACGGACAGCCTTGGAATACTTCCATCCGTGATACACTACCTTGAATATGGTCGCCATATAGAGCCTCTGTTATTTCTTTTGATAGTTTTTTCGGTTTGTTTTTATAAAATAAACTGCTTAATACTAGCTGACTCTTGTATTTCATTTCATCATGAATGGCGAAATAGTTATAAACATCCCACCATAAATCTTGAATTGGATATTGTTTTTTCCACGCCTGTAATTGTGTAGCCAAAGAAGATAAGGCGACATCAGGATTAACGATATATTCTAACTGCTCATTCGCTGAGAGCTCTGATGGCTCATTCATGTAAAACTTTTCATCTATATTTGGGAATAGATCCTTTAGGCGCTTAATAATTGGTGATGGAAGAAGTGATTTTCCTTCTTCATTTGCCAAAGGATAGCTTATATATAAAGCCTCTTCAGAACTTGTTAGCGCACAATAGATAAGGAAATTTTCATCTAATAATGTTTCCCTACTTCCGGGTGCTAATTGTAATCCAGCATCACCTAGGGCCTCACGGTCTGATTCCGAAAATACACCTTCTTCATTCGGGCGGGAAGGTAGGACACCATCATTGGCTCCGATAATAAAGGTACATTTGATATTTGAGAATCGAGAACGTTCCAAACTTGCCACAAGCACCTGATCAATCGCAGGTGGTACAAGAGCAAATCGCATGCTTTCTAGTCCTGTTTCAATCATATTGCTGAACATGGTTAGCGATACTTTTTCGTCACCGATGATTTCAACATATTGATCGAGCAGTTCTAAAACTGCTTTCCACACTTGGTCATTTTCCCTTGCTTCTGAAAGCCTTCCGGCAAGTTCAGCATTCAGCTTCATCTCTTCCATTTTCGCTGGGATTTCAAGCTCCTCTAAATATAAGAAGAGCGCTTCACACATTGTTCTACCATCCTTCGCCTTTTGAAGTCGTTTCCCGAGAACAAATAATGGCTCCACTATCATCGTACGAAGCTCGTTTAGCTTGTCCTCGTATTCACGTTCTTTATCTGTTTGTGGTAGGTCTGAATCTTCTAATCCCCTTATGCGCTTATACTTCCAACGCTCGCCATTTGTCCATTTATAACCCTGAATCCCGTATTCAAGCACATAGTTTTCAAGCTTGTCCATGTCTTCTCGGAGTGCGGAAATCACTTCACCAAACGGATATAAAAGATCTGTTTTGACACAACGAAATACAGATTCATAGCGCCAATTGCTGTTAACAACCTCAAGACTCGAACGAATCAATTCAATTAACGGATGATTTAACATCGAACGCTTTTGGTCAATGAAAAATGGAATGTGATAATCCTGAAAAATAGTTTCAATGATTTCATGATAATCACTAGCATTACGTATCATGATCGCGATATCACGATATCGATAATTTTTATCTCTTGCTAATTTTTGAATCTCACGCGCTATTCCTTCAATTTCAGCACGCCGATTCACCGCTTGGCTTAATGTAATCGATGCCCGACCATGATATGGAACAGTTGGTCTTTCATCAAAATAACGTTCCAAATGGGCTAACGAAGGTTCTGAACCATACCGATACTGCTTCGTTAACAAAATCGGCTCTTCGACCTTAATACCATTTTCATTCGCATAATGGCTAATAGATTGATAGGTTTTGCCAGTCATTCGGAATAAACTTAAATCATGCGGTGGAACATCGTAAGCTTGATCAACCGTTAAAGCAATTGTTACTTTTTTTGAGACCTTCATAAGTTGACCTAATACTTCAAGCTCCTGTGGAGTAAAGCTATGGAACCCATCAATTAAAATTTCCGCCTCTTTTATATAGATAGATTGAGGAATTTTTTCTGCTAGAAGTCGTAAATAATCCTCGGAATCGACATATTTCTCAAATAGATGTTTTTCTAATTCATCATATAAAAGCTGTAAGTCATGTAATTTATCAGATAGAGCTTTGTTTTCAGGTGCAATGGTTTGTTTTTGTTCTTCTAGGATTTCAGGAGTGACGCAATATCTTTTAAACTCTGCAACCATTTCTTCCATTTGGGTAATAAAGCCATTTTTATCAGCAGCACGTGAGAATATCTTTAAATCCTGCTTTTTAGAATCAATGATTTTGCGAAGAAGCATGTTCACCCCAACATTATTGACATGATAACGGCTCATTCCCCCTGTTTCCTGCAGAACCCGCCATGCCAAACGAGTAAAACTGAATACTTGAGCTCTCATCATTCCGCCTATTCCAGGGGTACTAATTAAATCGTATTCAGATTGAAATGTCATTTGGTCCGGAACTAAATACACAATCGGAGAACCTGTTGGATCGTCAAGAAGCTTTGACCGAATATCTTCAAGACATGTGTATGATTTCCCAGTACCAGCACGTCCCAGTATAAATTGTAGAGACATATTTTAACCTCCTAAAGAGAGCGAATTCGTTTCATTGTTATCCTCTAATTGTATCAAAAAATTTGTCGAACAGGTGAATCGTATCCTATCCATATTTTAGAAATGTCGAAGAACGCTCACAATCTTTTATTTTTAGGATGATATAATTTTTGTAAGGTACTTCCAATATATTTAAAAATAGATGCATTCATTTTTTAGAAAGAAGTGATGTAAATGTCACAATGGTATAAAAAATCGATAACCGAGGTAGAAACAGATCTTTCCACCAATATTGAAAAAGGCCTTAAAGAAAGTGAGGCCGAAGAACGACTTCAAAAGTTTGGTCCTAATACCTTTGACGAGCATAAAAAAGGTTCAATCTTGAAAATGTTCTGGGATCAAATTAATAGTATGTTAATCTACATCCTAATCGCGGCCGCTGTCATTTCTGCTTTCGTTGGCGAAATCACCGATGCTGCCATTATTTTTATAGTCATCCTTCTCAATGCTGTAATTGGAGTTGTTCAAGAGTCAAAGGCCGAAAAAGCCTTGGAAGAATTAAAAAAGATGTCCACTCCAAAAGCAGTTGTTAAAAGAAATGGACTCCTAAGGGAAATTCCCTCTGAAGAAATTGTCCCGGGGGATATCGTCGTTTTAGACGCTGGACGGTTTGTTCCGGCTGATTTACGTCTTGTGGAAACAGCGAATTTACAAATTGAGGAATCTGCATTAACGGGTGAATCTGTGCCAGTTGAAAAAGATAGATCTTTCAAAACCAATCAAGAAGCTTCAATTGGCGATCAAAGGAATATGGCTTTTATGACAACTCTTGCAACCTATGGAAGAGGAATTGGCGTTGTTGTACATACTGGTATGGATACAGAAATCGGAAAGATTGCTGGAATGCTCGGACAGCAACAAAAAGAAACCACACCTCTTCAAAAGAGACTAGATGAACTAGGTAAGTTTTTAGGAATAGCAGCAATCTTAGTTTCAATCGTTATCTTTTTGATTGGTTTCTTTCAAGGTAGAGAACCGTTGGACATGTTCCTTATTGCTGTTAGCTTGGCGGTTGCAGCTATTCCTGAGGGTCTCCTTGCAATTGTAACGATTGTGCTTGCCATGGGCGTCGGACGAATGATTAAGCATCATGCGATCGTTCGCAAGCTTCCTGCCGTGGAAACCCTTGGTGCTGTAAGTGTAATATGTTCAGATAAAACTGGGACACTTACGCAAAACAAAATGACGGTTACTGCTATTTTTACGGATGAGCGTTTTCAAGAGATAGGTGACATTGCTCCAGCATTTGCACAAAGCCATCCATTTTTCCATGGAATTACATTATGTAATGATGCCCAAGTTTCTCGTGATCAAAGTACGGGAGATCCAACAGAAATAGCCCTTGTGCAAGCAGGGTTGAATAGTGGATTGCATAAAGTAGAGCTTGAAAAGACCTACAAACGAATTTTCGAACTTCCCTTTGATTCCGATCGAAAAATGATGACAACCGTTCACAAGGAAAATGACAGCTTTGTTTCGTTTACTAAAGGAGCTTTGGAAAGCATATTACCAAGGGTTACAGCTATTTATAAGGATGGGAATATTGTTTCGATTACAGAAGAAGAAGAGAAAAAAATCCAGGAAGCCTCTGGCAAAATGTCTGACAAAGCATTACGTGTTCTAGCTGTTGCTATGAGAAATGTAACAGATACCAACAACCTCGATAGCAGCTTAGAATCAGAGCTTATATTCCTTGGGCTAATCGGTATGATTGATCCTCCCCGTGATGAGGTCAGAGCATCCATTGCCTATTGTAAAGATGCGGGAATTCAGACGGTTATGATTACGGGTGACCATCAAAAGACAGCATTGGCAATAGCCTCTGAACTAGGAATTGCTAAGGATGAGGCACAAACAATGACTGGTCAGACACTTGATACACTTAGTGATACGGAGCTACAAAAGAAGGTGAAAAATGTTCGTGTGTTTGCACGGGTTTCTCCTGAACATAAGGTACGAATTGTAAAAGCATTCAAGGATAATGGTCACATTGCCTCCATGACTGGCGATGGTGTAAATGATGCTCCATCATTAAAACAGGCAGACGTCGGAGTTGCTATGGGGATTACAGGTACAGACGTCGCAAAAGGAGCTGCTGATATCATCCTTACTGATGATAATTTCGCCACGATTGTATCAGCTGTAGAGCATGGTAGAAATATCTATCAAAATATCAAAAAATCTATTTTATTTTTACTTTCTTGTAATCTAGGGGAAATTACAGCTTTATTCATTGGCATTTTACTAGGCTTACCTGCTCCACTTACAGCCGTACAAATTCTTTGGGTGAATCTGATTACAGATACCCTTCCGGCAATTGCATTAGGGATGGACCCTGATGATCCAGATGTAATGAAGGAAAAACCGCGTGATCCTAAGGAAAGTATTTTTGCTAAGGGGAGTGGAAGCTTTACCGTAATAAATGGTTTGCTAATTGGTTTTATCACATTGTTTGCATTTATAGAGGGCTTACGTTTCTATTCCGGCGCAAACTCCATCTTTTCAATCGATTATGGCACCATTACATCAGATGCTTTGGTTCATGCTCAAACAATGGCTTTTATCACATTAAGTGTTTCCCAATTGTTCCATTCCTTGAACCTTCGAAGTCGTAGGAAATCTATTTTTAAGGTTGGACTTTTAACAAACAAATATTTAATCGCCGCTATTTGTGTAGGTATTGCTATTCAGGTAGGACTTGTCTACATTCCGTTTTTCAACAATGTGTTTGGAATTCATTTTCTTACCATCAATGATTGGCTTCTCATTCTCGGACTATCCATTATACCAATTATAGGGAATGAGTTTGCGAAGGCATGGAAACGTATCTTTTGAGTATTTTACTATATTTTATTATTTCGACAATTTAGTTAACTTTATAACAAACTTTTAATATAGCTTTATAATGAAAGTAGGGATTGATGAGATATTGTACACAAATCAATCCCGTCAATTTGAAGGGGGTCTTAATTATGCCTAGATTACTAGTGCCTGTTGACGGTTCTGACCATTCGATTAAAGCATTGCATTTCGCATTAAATCAAGCTGTTGAAACCGATTCAGAAATCATTCTCCTCAATGTTCAACCAAGTTATAACACACCGAATGTAAAGCGCTTTGTTCGGCAAGAACAAATTCAGGCTTATCAAAATGAAGAAAGTAAAGTCGCGTTTGAGAAAGCTTTAGCTGAAACAAAGAATTTCTCTTTTCCAGTGAAAACCAAATTAAGAATTGGAGATCCTGGCGTCGAAATCTGTGCGGAGGCAAGAGAAAATCAGGTGACTCAAATTATCATGGGTTTTAGGGGATTAGGTGCAATTAAACGAACAGTACTTGGTAGTGTTAGTTATAAGGTTTTACAAGAACCTCCTTGCCCAGTGACAATTGTTCCATAAAACATAGATTTTACAGTTGAAGGTGCTGTTTAACTATAGAAAAAAGCGAGAAGATAACCAAGGTTTTCTCTCGCTTTTTTATTTAGGCTCATTTCTAAAAGATTGGTGCTTTAAAACAAAGGGTGATTTCCGCTCCTGGTACTCGCTATCTTAACTGTAGTCAAGTATTTTCTGTCATGAATGATTTAATGAACTTATACTGTCAACTGGCTGTTCCTCTGTTCCGTTGCTCGCTTTCCGCGGGCATGGCTTGAGCCTACTCGGGAACAAAAAGAGTGCTCCCTGCGGGGTCTCAAGGCTCATGCTATTCCCGCAGGAGTCAAGCGCCTGCGCTCCAAAGAACAGGTGCGACTATATAATGAAAATGTACATGCTAAATTTCGTAAAATTTTAGCCAAAAATAACAAAGTTTACGAAAACAGCCTTTATTTATTATGATTCTTTCTCAAAATCGTTCTGACAACCTCGATTTTTTAAACCAGACCTTGCCGGTAAGCATATGTTACAAAAGGGTGGTGGTCAGGTTGAAGAGGTTATATCTTGCCGCGTTATTTCTTATTGTTACAGGAATATTTGTTGCATCTAATATTTATACGTTTATTCCCATTTATCAAAGTATATCGAATGCAATCCAGATTTCTGTTGAACATGTGGTGGTTGGCGGGAGCATTTTTTCCTTTTCTTATGCGTGTGGGTTGCTATTCTTTGGGCCTGTTTCTGAGAAAATAGGGAGAAAAAAAGTCATTCTTCTTGGATTAATCCTTTCATTTCTTGCAACTGGCTTGGTGGGATTTTCATTTAATGAACATTCACTGTATCTTTTCAGGAGTCTTCAAGGTTTTGCTTTAGGGAGTTTCCCCCCGGTTGCATTTGCGTATATCTTTGATGTATTTCCACTTCGACACCGAACACTCGTGCTAGCCCTTATTAACTGTGGCTTCTTATTTGCGGGAATCCTCGGGCAACTTATTAGTTCAAGCTTTACTTATTTCTATGGCTGGGAGTATGTATTTTTTTGCTTTGCCATAATCTATCTTGTTCTGTTTATCTGCGGTATGTTTATCCTTCCAACAGTTCCCATCGCCAAACAAGCTACCGCACCACTTTTTCAAGACCTATGTAAAATGATTAAGAATCCCTCATTAGTCACCTGCTATATAATTACCTTTTCGATTTTACTAACATTTATTTCGTTTTATGACGGAATTGGCCAATACTTACATGAAAAGTATTCAATTGACCAACAAGCTTTATTTAAAATAAGGGCAATTGGTCTTATTGGTGCATCTTTTTCATTGTTAACAGGGAAATTCGTACGGTATTTAGGTGACCGTCAAACATTATTAATTGGTCTATTTCTTGTAGCATTTAGTTTAAGTTTCCTCCTTTTTATAAATACACCTGCAATGATCGCCATCCTCTCCATCCCTTTTATTGCGGCTATTTCTCTACTCTACCCTTCCCTTATTTCGATCATCGGTAAGCTTGGTGAAGAGGCAAGAGGATCCGCTATTTCGCTATATTCATTTACTTTAATGACTGGAGGAAGCTTTGGAGCACTGCTATCATCAGTATTAGATTTTCCGATTTTACTTAGAAGTCTAATTGGATTATTTGTCCTAAATATAATTCTGAGTTTTAAATTAAAAATGTAGAATCGTAGGAATACTTTTATAAATTTGTTTCATAAACATAATCTGTATGGTACTAAAGTAACGGCTTACAAGCTATAAGTAGGAGGTGAGTGAGTGAAATTTTTAATCCTTGTTCATGTTTTGTCAGCCATAATTGGTGTGGGTCCAACCTTTTTTGCCCATGTCCTACTTCGCAAAAAACAAAATGCCGTACAATTGAGACAATCGATGGCATTAAGTCAAATGCTTAACTTCTTTCCTAAAATCGGAGGCTCAATTGCCGTATTAACAGGAATACTTCTTGTAATCATTGGAAATTATGGCTCTTTCTTAAATCTTTGGCTTATCGGCTCTCTTATTATTTATATCATTATTCAGATTGTTGTTATTGGGATCATTGATCCAAACGCAAAAAAATTAGCAGGCTGGGTTTTTGATGAAAATAACAAAGAAGCTGTTGATTTGCCTGAGGAGCAAAGCCAGCTTCTCTCGAAAATCAGTAATCAATTTTATTTCGCTACCGCATTCGGTGTTCTTCTGTTCATTTTAATGATATGGAAACCTTTTTACTTTTTACCCTCTCCATGACAACCTCAACAAAGCGCTCAAAGCGATGTTCATCAATATGCTGAGGCATTAATTCAATTTTTAAAGTTGCTGCTAAGTTTGAATGCACATAAAGCATATCGCGAAACTCATCAACTGCCCCACAAAAATGGGGATAGCATTGGTCACCAGTGCCAAATACACCTGTTACTAAATCCTTGTTTGTACTGTTCTCGAATGAACGATAAAGAGGAATCATTTCGTGCGGAACATCCCCATTTCCCCAAGTATAGGTACCTATAATAATCGCATCATATGATTCCAATTCATAAAAAGGGAAATGTTCTACCTCATAGACATAGCACTTGCTAGTGTATCTACACATATACTTGTAAATGATATTCATCGCTTTCTCTGTATTCCCAGTAATCGATGTATATACAATCGCAATCTTCATATTTAAAGTTCATCAAACCCATTGGATTGAGATACCTTGGTATAGGTTCGTGATTTTTGTTCGAAAAAATCCGATTTGGTATCGTTCATCATCTCATCACTAAACACCTGAATCCACGGCATTGGGTTCTCCCTCTCTTCATATAAGTTTTGGAACCCAAGCTGGCGAAGCCTTTTATTAGCAAGATATTCAACATATCCTTCAAATTCTTTTAAATCAATTCCATCAATATCTTTCAAAATATAGCGTGCCCATTCTTTTTCTAGCTCCACTGCCTGTCCAATTGCCCTAAAGACATAATCCTTGTTTTCCTCGGTGTTTAGTTCAGGATTTTCCGATAAAAGAATTCGTACAAATTGAGCGATGAAATAAGCATGCTGCATTTCATCCCTTTGAATATAGCTAATCATTGTACTCGTTTTTAGCATTTTTTGTTGTCTCGCAAGATTATAGAAAAAGGCAAAGCCCGCATAAAAATAGATTCCTTCTAGGTTAATTGAATTAATCGCCAGTTTAAACAAATTTTCTGGGGTTGAATGCTCCCTGAATCCCTCGTAAGCCTCAAGGATTACCTGATTTCTTTTTCGAACAATCGGATCTTCCTTTGCCTGATTAAAGCGATCCTTCTGTTCCTGTAACGGCACCAGTGAACTCAGAATATAGGAGTAGGATTCATTATGAACAGCTTCCTGCTGTGATATCACCGCGAAAATGGCTTTAAAGCTAGAATCCGTTACATAGTCCATGACCTGGTTCATCGTAGGTGTTTGCAAACTATCTAGTGAAGCGAGCTGAGTGTTTATTCGTAAAAATACATCCTTTTCAGTAAGGCTTAATTGGTCCCATTGCTTGATATCATCCTGCATATTAATTTCTTGCGCTTTCCAAAAATTCGAAAGCAGGGTTTGATATAGAGTATACATTTGCGGATAGGCAATATCATTCCAATTCAATAAACCCGAGGTTTCTCCGTTAATGATTCCTGTTGATTTATTCGGAAAATCTGGATTAAATAATTTTACTTTTGTTAACGTCTGATTGATTGTCATTCGTTCTATTCCCCCTTAACTGTGGCATAGTTCACATTCTTCAATTTCTGCTTGTGACGTACTTCTGACATAATAAGTCGTTTTTAACCCTTGTCTCCATGCCTCTAAATGGAGCTGTAAGAGGTCCTTTGCTTTAATATCATGTCTGACATACAGATTAAAGCTAATCCCCTGGTCAATATGACGCTGACGTGCTGCATTTTGTTTGATGCTCCAAATTTGATCCACTTCATGACGTGCTTTTCGGTAAAATTCATAGGTTCTATGGTTAATATCTGGTGCAGTGACTTTAAACTTAAAATTCTTTTTCTCCTCTGCATACTCGACTGCAAAAATAGGATCAATCCCATCGGTAGAGCCTCCAATTTTGGCTGTCGATGAATTGGGAGCAACCGCCATCAGCCAGCCATTCCTTAATCCAATCTGAGAAACACTCTCTTTAAGCTTGTTCCATCGTTCAGATGTGTACTTTCTGCGGGTAAAATAGGCTCCCGTTTCCCACTCGGATCCTTTAAATTTCGGGTAGGCACCTTTTTCTTTTGCAAGCTCCATTGAAGATTGAATGGCAATATAGGCTATGTCCTCGTATAGCTTATCCGCATATTGAACCGCTTCATTCGATTCCCAGTAAATCCCCTTTTGTGCTAAAAGATGATGCCAACCAAAAGTACCTAGGCCTACTGCGCGAAACTTTTTATTAGTGATATCTGCTTGTTTGACTGAAATGGTATTTAAATCTACTACATTATCCAGCATTCTAACTTGAATGCTGATTAATCGATCAAGTACATTTTCCTGAACAGCCCTTGGTAGATTAATAGATGAAAGATTACATACCACAAAATCACCCGGTTTTCGAATGATCACAATATTCCCTTCTTCATCTTCATACTCTTTTGTAATTGCTGTTGCTGACATATTTTGAGCAATCTCTGTACATAAATTACTGCAGAAAATCGCTGTTCGACCTTTTCCGAGCAGATGTTTGTTCGGATTTTGACGATTGACTGCATCACGGTAGAACATATATGGTGTTCCTGTTTCTAGCTGTGCAATCATGATTCGAGCCATGACATCCATCGCTCGATAGGATTTACGTGGTAGTAGGGGATGATTGACGGCTTCCATATATTTTAATGTGAAGTATTTTTCGTCCTCTTCATCATAAAAATCTTCAAGTCCTAATGGGTTTCCGTTCTCATCCTTCCAGCCCATGATTTGCTTTACTTCATGTGGACAAAAGGTGTGCCACTCCCCTATGCTTCTTCCATTTTCATCTATCTCTTGTAGCTTTTTCATAAATAGATCTGGGACGGATACTCCCGTAAAAATATCATGAGCCTTACGGCGCTCGTCCCCATTATTCGTTTTTAAATCTAGGAAACCATTCATAATGTCCTTATGGAATAAATCAAGATAGATGGCAATTGCTCCTTGGCGTTGTCCTAATTGGTCAACACTTACTGCTGTATCATTAATTAGACGAATCCATGGCACAACCCCAGAAGAATTCCCTTTGAATTTTTTTATATCGGAACCGAGCGCACGAACCTTCCCGTAATAGACACCGATCCCACCTCCATCTTTTGATAATCTCGCAATATCCCAGTTATTTAAATAAATGCCATCAAGTGAGTCCTCAACTGTATCAATAAAACAAGAGGACAACTGACCAAAGCTTTTTCCTGCATTTGATAGAGTTGGAGTCGCAACGGTCATATACAAATTACTTAATGCCCAGTAGGCTTCCTTGACGTACTCGATCCGAACATCCCTTTTTTCATGCTGCATTAATGTCATCGCAATGATCATGAATCGCTCCTGTGGAAGTTCGTAAATATTCCGTTCATAGTCTCTGGCAAGGTATCGGTCTGCCAATAAAAATAACCCGATGTATGTAAATAGATGATCTTTAGTAGGATCTATTACCTGTTCTAGTTCAAAAATCTCATCTTTAGAATAAGAGTTTACTAATTCATTAGAGTAGATCCCTTTGTTCGTTAATTCTTCAATTAACTCATGAAAGCTCCCGTATTTTTGGGCACTTTTGTAATTTCGACTCGTTGCAGCTTTTTCATAGAGCTCATTTAAATATAGATGGGCCGCTAAATACGTCCAGTTTGGCTGATCCATGGCAATGCGGTTTAGGGAATAAAAAAGTGCATGTTGATTTGCTTCATAATTCATTCCTTGCAGTTTATTTCTTAGCTCGGTTGTATCAAGCTGATAGGTCCTTTCAGCATAATCAAGCGAGTGTAGAACTGTATCCAATTCTCCTTGTGTTGTGATATTCAATTTATTTCTCTCCCTTATCTATTTTCTCGTTAAACAAAAAAAATCCGCTCAGATCGAATTGAGCGGATGAAACGATAACATCAAGAGAGCATAAATATAGAGCCCACCTGTCGCCACCGTTTCATCTTCCCAATCCCCGAAGAAGGTGAAACATCTTAAGAAAAGACAGGTCTCCTGACTTATGCATCCCTCTACTTTGAACCCTTCCCATATAAGTACCTACTTTGAAGCTATCTTATACAGTGGTCTGTTCATTTCGTCAGCATTTACAGTTGCGGGGGCAGTTCTGGATTTTCACCAGATTCCCTATTAAGCCTACACGGCATCTTTCTCTCAAGGCAAAACACAATATGTAGTTATTTAAGTTAAAAATCTATCAATATATGCTATCAAATTAATAATAAGTGAATACTACACTTTTAGCAAGACAAATTTTGACAAATTATTTCTCGAGAAATAATACCATATGCTCTTCGCCACGATATTGTCCATTGTATTTCATTGCTTTTTTATTAACAGCAAAAGTTTCAAACCCTAATTTTTTGTACAGTTCCTTTGCTGGTTTATTTTCAGCATCCAACGTTAAATAAAGTTGCTCAATTTCAGAGATATTTTCAGCCACCTTAATCGCTTCAGTTAGCAAAGCTTTTGCAATTCCCTTCCCTCTTTTTTCATCATCAACATACATTGCTACAATATTAGCCCTATGCCTGATTTTTTGACGAGTTTCCCTTACTAGCGTTACCATACCAACTAAATTTGCTTCTTCAAATGCCCCAATCGTTACGATCTCATCAGATAGAAAACTTTTCTTGTATTCTCCTATTGGGTCTTCCTTTTTTATTGCCTCATCATACGTGATTAAAAAGGCATCCGGATCCGTTGTTAAGCCTTTTAGTCGTAGCTTCCAATAGCCTTCCGCATCCTCTGGTATAAGCTTTCTGATATTCACATTACCCCTCCTAAGAACATTTGTTCTTGTGTTTTTTATTTTACTTAATTATAATGGTACTTAAGGAAAAAATATACAAAAACGTATGACTTCTTTAGGAAATAGAAAACATAGTGTAGCGCATACGAAATTTTAAAAGGAGTGTTTTGTGTATGAAAGGACAAGCAACACCTTATTTAATGTTTAACGGAAATGCAAGAGAAGCTTTGGACTATTACAAGGAAATATTTGAAGGGGAAATTTTGGATGTTCAAACATATGCTAAAGCAGGTTATGAGAACCAAGATTGGGCGAACGATAGACTCATCCATGGTAAATTTAAAAAGAATGACTTCTTATTAATGGTTTCCGACGATTCTCCAGACCAAACAGTTCATTTTGGAAACAACATCTCGCTTGTAATCGAATTCGAAAGTGAAGAAGAAATTACGAAAACGTTTAATGATTTGAAGGAAAAAGGAACAGTATTTATGGAGTTGCAGGATACCTTCTGGGGAGCCAAATATGCAAAAGTAAAAGACCCTTTCGGGATTATTTGGGATTTAAACTTTGAAAAACAGTAAATGTGAAAGTCCCCCCAAACATCAGGGGGGATTTCCATTTATTTTTTCCATTCGTGTTTTAACAGACCATAAAAGTACATATCAAAACGCTTACCGTCTCGCTCTAGGAACTCCCTAGATGTTCCTTCCCTGACAAAGCCAAGTTTTTCATATAAAGCGATGGCTCTTTCATTGTATTGAAATACGGTTAACTGTACTCTGTGGAGATTTAATTCCTGAAATGCAAAATCTAACACAAGCTGCATCGCTTCATGTCCTAGCCCTCTATTTCGGTTACCATCTCCACCAATTGCAATTGCGAGCCATGCATTTCGATGTGGCCAAATAATACTATCAATGTCGACAAAGCCCACTAATTTTTCTGTATCTAGCTCTTTAATTCCAAACACGAATGCTTTTTCATTTTTCTGCTCGACCCACTCCTTGAAATCAGAAGGATGTTTTGGGAAGGATGGTAATGTATCTAAATTTCTAAGAAACTCCTGATCTTCATACCAACTCACAATTGTTGGAACATCATCATCCTTAAATCTTACAAGTTCCACCTTTTTTCCTTTTAGTAGATTGTATGTAATCATATGAAATACCCCTTAATTATCGACTAATTTAGTAATTCAACAGTTCGCGTCGATTTCCTTTTTCAAACTTACTTTATTTTCATATGTTCCCGAGTAGTTCTCATTATAAAAGCCATAGAAACAAGTTCTATGGCCCAGACTGTTGACAAACGCTCGCATACTTCGTTGCTTACCTTCTCGTCCGCTCATGAAGGCAACTTCTATTCGCGTCTTGTCTGACAAGCGTTTTCAAGACAGTCTAGGGAAAGTAATTTACATCTAGTTATCTGTAAAAAAACGTGTAGACAAAGTCAGTACTGACTTTGTCTACACTCTGAGTAATTTTTAATTGATCGTTTGAAATCCTGTACCTTTGGATTTCATTGCGAAATCATAAGCATCTAAAGCACCCTTACGATTGTTTTTTTGCACTTTAATTTCTATTTCACCATCAGGCAATTCAGCTGCAGGAACTTGAAGTTCAACAGCGTTAATAGAAATTACTAATGTTGCATTTGCTTCTTTAAGCTTTGTAACAGCTTCAGAACTCAATGATACAAAAATGGTATTTTTCTTTTCAGGTACTTCTACTCTAACAGTAGCTCCATCTGTTAAATCACCTAAATCATTTGCTGTTACAACATACTTGTTTCCTCGCTCAACCTCTGGAGTAACAACAACAACTTGAGGTTCTTCTGGTTCTTCACCTGGTGTTGTAAGAATATCAACAACTCTACCTTCAATTTCAGTTGGAATTCCTTCACTACCAAGGTTTATTAAATGGTCACGGAAGTTTTCCCAATCGGAAAGTCCAAGATCCGTTACACGACCTTCTTCATAAGCCTTTGCAAATACATCATAGCCATCTCCACCTTTAGCTGTGAATGCATTTGTTGCAATGATGTACGTTGTACCATCATTAACAGCAACAAGCTTATTATTGGAATCTTTGATGTAAACTTCAACTACACGTTCCCCAGCTGGTTTGGAAGAATCAAATTCTACCTTACCTCCTGCCACATGTAAAAAACCACCATTCTCTCCTGGATATTTACCTAAAGAAATTTCAAACGCTTCTTTTAGCTCTGCTCCTGTTAATTCCATCGTTGCCAACGTATTCCCAAAAGGAAGAACTGAAATAACTTCACCAACAGTGATTGGACCGGCATTTATAGCTGAACGGATACCACCACCGTTTTGTAGCGCCATTACGACATTTTCACCAGTGAATTCTCTTGCTTTTGTAAGCATACCATCTGTAATCAAGTTACCAAGAATGGTTTCGTTTTTACGTACGCTTGGTTTTGTATTATCACCATTTGTACGAGGGTTTTCTAATTCGATTGGAGCTTCTACACCAATTTCCTCCTGAGCTACCTCATCGACGCGTGCTTTAAATGGTGCTAATATCTCGGCAGCTTCAGGATCATCCACTTGATTGCCGATTGCAACTAAACCACCATCATGGGCTACTACTACACCATTTTCATCAAATTCAACATTTAGAACCCCTAGGTTGCTGTTCGCATTACCTGTTTGAACGATTACTGTTGGTGTTTGGTCTTTTGCAACAACAACAGGTTCAGACAATGTTGTATGGCTGTGCCCACCAACAATTACGTCAATGCCTTCTACTTCTTCAGCAAGGATTAAATCGTTGTCTACCGCTGCATTATCGTCATATCCAATGTGGGTTAATGCAATTATTTTGTTAACACCTTGTGCTTCAAAAGCTGTTACAGCCTTTTCAGCTTCCTCAAGATAGTTTTCAAATTCAATCAAACCCGGACTTGAGATATCGGCTGTTTCCTCTGTTGTTAAACCAAAGATACCCACTTTTTCACCGTTTATCTCTTTGATAATTCCATTGTAAATTTGGCCATTATTAAATTCTGCTTCGATAGAATCATTGAAAATTCCAGCGAATGTAGCATCCTTCGAGAAGTCAGCATTGGCACTCACAAATGGGAATGTGGCACCTTGGATAAATTCGGCTAATTTTTGATGTCCTTCTGCTGAAGAACCTAAATCAAATTCATGGTTACCAAAAGTCATCGCATCAAAGCCCATCAAGTTCATCATGGCTAAGTCTGCTTCACCTTGGAATTCGTTGAAATACAAAGTTCCTGTAAAGGCATCTCCTGCATGTAAAAGAAGTGCATTTGAATCTTTGGCTCTTTCTTCTTTCACCGCAGTGACTGTTTTAGGCATATTATCTAGGGCTGCGTGTGTATCATTTGTATGCATCACAGTTAGGTCGAAATTGTCTTTCTTGTCTTTTAAATCCACTTGTACCATTACTGGGTCATGGTCACTTGCACGCCCGGCCATATCGGTAAAGTCCGCATTGATGTGTAAAATATCAATCTTAGTTCTTGGCACTAGATTATTTGATACCACAATATGGTCTAAAACTTGTGAATTACCTTGGAACAAGTATGTGTAACGATCACTTTGTTCAACATGGTTTATCATGTTGGTCATCAATTCGCCCTCAAATATTTTCATAGAATCAGAGAATTGAAAATCATTATAGTCACCAACAGATACGATATTTGCATCCGGATTTTCAGCTTTTATTTCTTCAACAAAGTTATAAACTACATTTGCGATTTGTTTACGCTGATCTTCACTACCATATACAGGTGGTTGTGTTGAACCGAATAAAGGAGTGTCTCCGGATTTTGAGTTCCAATGGTTTGCAATCACAACAACATCTTCACCTTGGAAGGTAAATTGTGCTGCTAATGGTTTTCGGCTGTTATCAAATGCAGGATTTGTAGGATCAATTCGTCCAGGGTTATGTGTTAATTTACCATTTTCATAACCAACTGCAGTTGTAGCATCACCTGCTGGAATTCCTTCTGGTAAAGAAACACGTTCTGGATTATATAAGAATCCAACACGGATATTGGCATTTGGTGCTCCACCATCTGCATTATAAATAGGATCAATATTTAAATATTCATAAACAGGACCGCCTGCATCAATAATTGCTTGAATTAGACGTTCATAGCTTTCATTTGCAGCTGAATTACCTGCATCTTGACCATTATTATCTTGAACTTCAGTTACCCCGATTATGTCGGGACTTTCCATATCTTGAACAAATGCTCTTGCTAGTTTCTGTGCTTTATCATTTGATGTTTCTTTTATATTATTTGAAAAGTTTTCTAGATTATAAGACGCAATCGTTAGCTTATCTTCTTCTTTAACAATTGTTGTTGTCTCAGGTTTTGTATTGCCTTCAACATGTTTTGATTGCATATCTGCTAAATCAACATAGATCTTATAATTTTGGAAACCGTAGTTTACGACACCTGTAATAGGTCCAGTAAATTTGTCTCCTGTTGCTACTTTAAAATCTCGAGCAGCATTATTATCGTACATTTTAAATTGAATACGATCCGCATTAGCATTGTCTTTAGTAAATAAAACGCCACCATGGATTGTATCAGTTTGTCTGTTTTCAAGAACAGTAATTAAATCTCCATGTTCCTGAGGGGCAACAGCCTTCACAGTTCCTACTTCAACAAGCATACCTTCAATGCTTTCCCAGAAATCAATTGCATCTTCTTCTGGATCAAAATTTGCAAAACTATCATTATCGATTACTTCGTTAGGTAAGTTTTCGCTTGTAATTTCAATTGGTTGAGGTAATTCAACTGTTTCCTCAATGAGTGTTACTACACCGCCACGATCATCTCTTGCATTAATTTGAGTGACTGGTAGGTCAGTATCACTTTTTGTATTACTGTAGCCGTCGATATGGTACTCATCAACTGTACCTGTTACACTTACTAAATTACCAACTTTTACATTTGCTTTGTTCCCTGTATAAACGACAATCCCTTCAGATGTCTTAGGATTATTATCCTTTTGGTCATCTGGAGTTTGCATATGAAAGTAGTTTCCGCTTCCGATTTTGTAGGTATACGTAACGATACCTTCAACATTTTCAACAGTTTGACCTTTAAGTGGAGATTCGTGAGCTTCTCCTTGGATATCATGGATATTGATATTTTCAAGTTCGTATACTTTATAAGTAAATTCTTTAACTTCACTAGCCGTTAGGCCTTCTTTAACAGCAATAGCTTTGATTGTTAGATCTTGGTCAATAGTAATCGGTTCGCTGTACTTTCGACCATTCTCAACTATTGGTTCAGTTCCATCTGTTGTATAGTAAATGTCTGCACCTTCAGTTGTAGTAGATAATGTTACTTGCGTTCCTGTAGGAATGGTACCTGAAGGATGAGATGCATTTACTGATTGAACTTTTGATGCATCCTCAATTATATCTGCTTGTCCACGAGGAATGATTTGATAATCTTGGTCGAATTGTTGAACGATACCAGTTATCGAATCGTATGTGGTTCCAACAGAAAGTAACAATGTACCTTTTTCATCACGTACTATGAACTCTGTACCATCTTCAGCTTTAGCAGTGTAATTTGCCCAACCACTGCCTTCATTAACTTTTACAAGTTCAACATTTTTGACAACTGCTAATTTAGATTCATTTTCTTCATTAACATTTGCCCCTGCCAATTCAATCGGTGCAGGTTCGCCTTTATCTTCCGTTTTTTCAATTAGTGTTGCTGAATCTAGTTGTAATAGCCCTCGATAATCTTGTAATGAACCACTAACAGTGATTTCATCGCCAAGTTGAACATCTAAGGATGTTGGTCGAACAGCAATAGCCGCCGTTTCATCTTGAATGTGAATCGTATTTTTTAATGTTGCTGTTACAATTCCTTTAACTGTTGCTGAACCCGTACCTTGAGCACGTGCTTCAGCAATGCTAATTACGGTTGGTTGTTCTGGGTCTGGATCACTAGGGGTAGTATTGCCAAAAGTATGTTTTCCAAGATCTGAAAATACGTCTTTCCCTAAATTAGACCATTCTACTGTTGGATCAAAAGCATCACTTGGATTAGTATCTCCAGCTGTAATGTCACTGTTTCTTACTAGAGTAACATCACTCAAATTATTAATACGTTGACCAACTTGCCCTAAGGAGTCAATTACTTGATCTCCTTGCTTTAGAACAATCGCATCATCGCCGTTGAAATTGATAATGGTTGCATTTTCTAAATCTCCAACATTTTTAATCGCTTCAGTTGCATCTCTATGGTAGATCACATAGGTATCACCATTTTGAAGAATTCCAGTTAGTTGTAATGAATAATTCGGTGAGTTGCTCCCGTTTGAATATAATTCAAACGAATACTCACTCAAATCAACATTAGAGCCTGTCCCATTATAAAGCTCAATCGCTTTATTAAAACTACTCCCCTCAATATACTCTGAAATAAATAGATCTTCGGCTGTTGCTTCTGCCGCACTTACAGCAGGTGCAAAGTTTAATAGTGTAGTTGGTACTATTAAACTAAACACAAATAAGATCGATAGTAATTTTTTCACTAAGACTTTTTTCACAGCGTTCTCCCCTCACTTATTAATTAGTAGAAATTGGTTCGCCTACAGGATAATGGCAAAGTAAATATAGGTCAATATAATTTACGAAAAATAAACAAAACTTCAACCTAATTTACCTATAAAACACGAACAATAGGTAAAAAGTCATGATTTAACGTTAGTATTTTTTTACTATTTATTTTGTATTAGTATGTAAAATGATTTATACAAAAAAAACGACTACTAATTAAAATAGTAGTCGTTTTTTTGCATTTTATTTTTTCATCCAACTAAATTTTCATATGTTTTTTGTAAATGGTTCTTATCTATCTTTCCAACATGTGTTTTTGGTATTTCTTCTACAAAGATAAACTCTTTCGGAACTTTGTATTTACCGATTTTTGCTTGACAGAACTCTTTTAATTCCAGATTAGACACATGTTGGTCTGGCATTAACGAAACTACAGCAATTACCATTTCTCCCCATTTATGATGTGGAACACCAATCACAGCAACTTCGTTGATGGCTGGATGCTTACTAATGCATTGTTCTACCTCTAAAGGATAGACATTTTCCCCACCAGTAATGATCATTTCTTTCTTTCGACCAACAATATAGTGATAGCCTTCCTCATCACATTTTGCTAAATCACCAGTATGGAGCCATCCATCATGATACGCTTCTTTAGTAGCGTCTTGATTATTCCAGTAATGATGGAATACATGCTTTCCACGAATTAAAAGCTCTCCTACTTCTCCAGCCTTAGCTTCTCTTCCATCTGAAGTCATGATTTTCACATCATTATAAAACATTGCCTTCCCAACAGATCCCCTTCGAAATCTTGAAATCTTAGGGTCAATAAAGAAATTGTTAGGACCCGCCTCTGTTAGGCCATATCCTTCTTTAAAGGATAATCCCTTTTCTTCAAAAGCCTGATAAATTTCTAGCGGGCATGGAGCTCCACCTGATAAGAAAGTATGCATGGTTGGGAATTTTACATCCTTGAAGGATGGTGTGTTAACCATCATATGATACATCGTTGGAACAAGTAACACGACCGTACAACCCTCTTGATTGATTATCTGAATCGCTCGATTAGGCTCAAAATTATTCGCAATTACTACCTTGCCCCCCATCATTAAAATTGGAATGGACAAGGCATTTAGCCCTCCTGTATGGAACATTGGCATATACGTCAATGTCACATCTTCTGCTGATAAATTCCAGCTCACGATTGTATTTAACCCATTCCACATAATCGACCGATGGGATAGGACCACTCCCTTTGGTTTACCTGTTGTACCTCCTGTATAAATAATTGCTAATGCGTCATCTTCTTCAATCATTTCCCCTTGAACATAGGAGATACTTTGTCCATTCGCAATTTGATGATATTCCACTGAATCAATGTTTATGATTTTCCTAGATGATTTGTCACGCAATAAGCCTTCCAAATGACTAGATAATGCTATTAACTTTGGTGATGAATTTGAGAGGATATAATCTATTTCTTCACTTGATAAACGCCAATTTAACGGTACAAAAATTGCCCCGGTTTTTCCACATGCAAACAGCAAATCGAAATAACAAATATCATTCGGGGATAGGAGTGCAATCCGATCTCCCTTTTTAATTCCAATTGTTTTGAAATAATAGGCGATGTTTTCCGCACGTTTATTTAATTCTTGAAATGTAAAGCGGCTCCCCGTCTCTCCATCTACAACAGCAATCGAATCAGGTGATAGTCGAGCCCGATTTGCGATCCAATCCAGTTCCCACCTCACAACTATCTCTCCTTACGTCTACTTAATTCTATTCTTACTATAGAAGCTAGTAGTTACATAGAAGTTACATTAGGATATGGGTGTGGGAAAAGTATGTACGGTTTGTCTTTGAGATGGGCTATCAGAGACAGTTCGTTAAAAACGTCCTTACACTTGGTCTTTGAAATGGATTATCAAAGATGTTTCACCACAAAAATCGTTTATTTTTGTCTCTCATCTAATCCCTCAACGACATTTCCCCTATGCATCTTTCTAATTATGTCCTTGAACAGAAAACTTCTTTAGGCAAAAAAAATAGGAGCCTTAAAATCAGCTCCTAGGCGAATCACATCATTATTCCACCATCAACATGTAGGGTTGTTCCGTTTACATAATCAGATTCATCAGAAGATAAAAATAAATATGCATTGGCAATATCTGAAGGCTTTCCGAGCCTTTGCAGAGGAATCATCATTTTCATTTGATTGATGACCTTTTCAGGAACGGATGCAACCATCCCTGTTTCGATAAATCCTGGTACAACTGCATTGACATTAATCCCTTTTCTTCCAAGTTCTTTCGCCCATGTTTTCGTCATTCCGACTACTGCCGCCTTTGATGCCGCATAATTGGTTTGACCAACATTCCCATACACACCCGTTACAGAAGAGGTACTGACAATTTTCCCTTTTCCGTTTGCAATCATATGGGGAACGACAGCTTGAGTACAATTAAAAACACCTGTTAAATTTACGTCAATAACCTTTTGAAAATCCTCCTGAGAAAGCTTTGTCAGCATTGCATCCCGAGTAATCCCTGCATTATTTATTAAAATATCAATCTTGCCAAATCGCTCCATTACAGCGGAAACCATTTCATCAACGCTCTCTCTGTTTGCTACATCGACCTGAAAAAATTCAACATCTGCACCTTGTTCTTTCAGTTCTTTTGCTCTCTCTTCTCCTGTTGTATCATAGTCTGTTAAAGCAACCTTCGCACCTTCACGTACAAATGTGATAGCGGCTTCTAGTCCTAGCCCATTTGCTGCTCCTGTTATGATTGCCACCTTATCCTTTAATCTCATTTTGCTGGCTCCTTTTTTCCGATAAATTCATGCATATGTGTTAACAATAGCTCTAAGTTATCAATTAATGGAGAATGCCCACAATCTTCAAGTTCAATAAATGTAGCATTATCTCCTAGATCCTCCATAATTTCCTTTGCCATACTTTCAACTACCACATAATCTCGATCCCCACGTAATACTAAGACTGGGATTGTGATATCATCAACCTGTCCTGTTCCTTCTGTTAACCCATTGTGGTGATGGCTGATGTTGAACGTATTTAGTGAATAATAGACATCAGCAAGATTCCGTTGAGTCATCATATCCTCTAGGTACTCATCGTAATGAGCCTCTCTAGGCTGATTTTTAGTGTATATAGCAGCATTCCAGATTGCTTTCAGGACTTCTTTATCTCGATTGTCGTAGGCTGTTTGAATTGGGATTGTTCGTGCTAGATCACTAAGAATATCTTCCATTGTCTTCAAACGGTTTGAAAAGTCCAATTGTCCGTCGGCACCTAAGCCAAAGATTGGAAAACCTCTTGTTGATGCGGATGCGAGTAAAACTAATTTTGAACAAAGTCCCGGATGGTCAGCTACAAACTGCATTCCTACGGCTCCACCTGTTGACCAACCAGCAATAATAAAATCTGATAATCCTAATTCATCAACAAATAGTTTAATATCATCTGAGAAATCCTTAATCGATTGTACCGGTTTATGGTAGGTTGAAATACCAAAGCCTCTCATATCCACCGCATATACCTTGTAATCGCTATCAAGATTTTCGATGACAACATCCCAATGTTTAGATGACGACATGTTCCCATGAATGAGTAGAACTATTTTTTCTCCTCCTTCACGTTCCCTGTAGCCCAATGTTTCCCCATTTGCGAGATTAACAGTTTTCAGTTCAATTACTGACATTCACAGTCCCCCCATTTAATTGTCGTGGCACCCCATGCATATCCAATACCAGCACTTACTAGAACAACAAGATCCCCTTCTTTTATTTTACCTTTTTTTTCCGCCAATTCCATAGAAAGTATCTGATCAATCTGACCTATATGTCCGAATTCATTCAGATAAATGGATTGGTCCTGGGTAAGACCTAACTCATTTAACACATAATCATGAGCTGACTTTTTCATGTGAAGAATGCCTAAGTAGTCAATATCTGTTTCGGTATACCCGCTTTTTTGTACAGCTGTTCGAATTACCTGAAGAAAGTTTTGCATCGACTTTTCTTCAAGTCGCTGTTTCATCCCTTCTGGATCAAGAACATCAAGCATATTTAATTTTTGTTCTAACGCTTCCTTTGTCATCGGGTTCTTTGTACCACCTGCAACTACTACGACATCCTCAGAAAATGCACCATCTGTTATAACATGACTTTCAAGTACATTGTTCGTGGTTATACCTTTTCGTAGCAGGATGGCACCGCCACCCGCTCCCAAATTATACATAAAGCGAGTTCTAGGATTCTCGTAATCAATAAAATCGACATTTCGGTAGCCACCCGCTAGTAATACCGTTTTTATGGAGTCATCTGCTTTCATCAAATCCTTTGCTACCTTTATCGCCATTATTGTCGTTCCACATCTCATTGCCACATCAAAGCCCCACGCATTCGAGGCGCCGAGCTCCTGTTGCATCTTAATGGCTGCTGTCCATAAAGGATATTCCTTGTGCTCTTCCCCTATATAGATGATTAAATCAATTTCCAATGGGTCAATGTTTGCCTTCTTGATGGCTTCTCTTGCTGCTTTTATGCCCATTTCACATGTATGGTCATCTGGTCCAGGAATCGGTTTCTTCAAAATACCTAGCTTGGTTTCTACGATTTCCTTGGGTATCCCACTTTTTTTTGAAATGTCTTCCGATGTTAAAAAGTCTTTCGGAATGTATATTCCTGTACTTAATATTCCAACTGCTTTCAAAGTAGGTCACTCCTCTATTACACGTTTCATAAACTCTACGGCATCATCTAAATCTGTCACAACTACCTCATCTTCCCCCTGGACATGACTAACCTTTATACGCCATTGCTTTTTCATTGTCTTGTTATCTACATCAACTAGAGCACAACGGACAACGAATGAAGTAATGGTTTGATGATCATTCATGGACCTCTCTCCTTAGCCGGCTATTTTTTCTTTTTCATATTCTTTCGTTTTATTCGTCCCTTTTCTTTTATAAAACCATGACTTAACAGTTCCCACGATTCCCATTGGGAAGAACATAACAGCTAATATATATAAAATGCCAAAGAAGATCATCCATCTTTCAAAAATCCAGTGTACCTTTGCGAGTCCAGTTAGCCAGTGGTGGGCAAATTCGATAAGTCCCGCTCCAATAATGGCCCCAACTAGTGTTCCAACTCCTCCAATAATCGTCATGAGAAGAGCATCGAGGGTTACATCGAGAGCAAATACCGATGTATTGACAAACCTTAGTGTGACAACGTACATGGAGCCGGAAACACTTGCGATTACCCCCGCGACAATACTTGCAATAATTTTATAATGAATGACATTGTAGCCTAGTGACTCTGTGCGGGGTTCATTTTCACGAATGGCTTGGAGAACCCTGCCAAGAGGAGATTCTGTGAATCTCTTTAACATTAAAAATACGATAATCATTAGAAGCAGTGTGACAAAATAGAGGGTCATACGGTCTTTTAATACATCTGGAATCCGAAACGTAAATCCATCATTCCCTCGCGTTAATGATCGCCATTTTTCAGCGGCTACTAAAAACAAGCCCGAAAACGCTAACGTCAGCATGGCATAAAAGTGACTCTTTAACCGAAGTGAGAGCAAACCCACAATATAACTTAAAATGGCTGAAAGAATCATTCCAACTATGATTGATAGTAGAAAAATGGGAACTGTTGGCTCAAATCGATGTAAAAGTACACCTGTTGAATAAGCACCAATTCCAAAAAACATCGCATGGCCGAATGAAACAATCCCTGTAAAACCTAGTAAAATATCATAACTCATAGCAAAGACAGCAAAGATAAATATTTGTGTAAACAAAATCAATATGCTTCTAGTGTCATTAATAAGTGGATAACATAGAAGAAAAACCGCTGCCGCAATGTAAATGATGTTCGCTTTTGAAGAATTAGTTAGAAGCCTCATTTCCTCACCCCTTTGCCCCGAATAATCCTTGTGGTCTAAAAATTAATACAATGGCCATCAGCAGCATATTGACTGCTAATGATAATTCTGGGACATAGTATGCCATGTAAGCACCTGATAAACCTACTAAAATCGCTGCAAATAGAGACCCTGTAATACTTCCCATTCCTCCGATGACAACAACGATAAATGCGAGAATCGCAAATTCCATACCCATCTCTGCATAAATTTGTCCGGAATAAGGTCCAAGTAATACACCCCCAAGTGCTGCCATTGCTGCACCTACCATAAAAACGAGCATAAAAATCTTTTTAATATTAATTCCAAGCGATTGGACCATTTCCTTGTTGATAACACCTGCACGAACGATTAAACCAATCTTTGTATTTTTTAAAATGTAGTAAATAAGGAAGAAAACTAAGAACCCAACTAAAATAATAAATAACCGATATTTTATGAGGATAACTCCACCAAGCTCCCAGCTTCCACTCAACAATGCAGGAGTTTTCGCACTTAATTGATTTGGTCCCCAAACGACCTTTAACATTTCGGAAAGGACAATCATGACCCCAAGTGTTATCAAAATTTGCTGGACATGATTTCCGTAAACAGGTGTAACAATATATTTTTCAATCAACAACCCCAAAATTAATCCGGTAATCAAAGCTGTAACAATTCCAACTACGAAACTGCCGGTTTGCCCATAAGACCAAACACCAGCATATGCTCCCCATGCGAATAAACCACCATGGGCAAAATTTAAGACATCCATAAGTCCAAAAATTAGGGTTAACCCTGCTGCAAGCAGGAAAATCAACATACCTGTAGCAAGTCCATTGATTGTTAAATTAATGATTGCATCCACAAATTCTCCTCCTCCCGTTAGAATATCTCGTTAGGCAATTCCTAAATATTGTTTGCGGAGTTGTTCATTTTCCTTTAACTCCTTCATTTCGCCACGATGAACGGTTCTTCCATCGTCAATGATGTAAAATCTGTCTCCAATTGTACTTGCCATAATAAAGTTTTGTTCAACAAGTACAATTGAAGTCTTAGACTTTATCTCTTGGATCGATTCCATCACTTTTTCTACCACAATAGGGGCTAAACCCTTACTTGGTTCATCTATCAGCAGTAAATCATTATTATTGACATAAGCCCTTGCGATCGAGAGCATTTGCTTTTGCCCACCGCTTAGGTTACCCCCTCTTCTTTTCCAAAACTTCTTCAGGTCGGGGAATAAGTTCAACATATAATCGAGACGTTCCTTAGTTATGTCGTTTTCCTTTTTGATAGCGACTTTCATATTTTCTTCTACTGTTAACTCACCAAATATTCCTTGATCCTCTGGTACATAGCCGATCCCTTTTGCGGCAATATGGTAGGTTGCAAGACCTGTAATGTTTTCTCCATTAAATTCAATTGTTCCTTTAGCAGGAGGATTGAGTCCCATAATTGACCTTAGGGTGGTTGTTTTGCCTGCACCATTTCTACCTAAAAGAACAGTTACTTCTCCTTTTTTTGCTTCAAATGAAACACCTTGTAAAATATGAAATTGGTCTATATACGTTTGAATTCCTTCTACCTTAAGATGCAGTGTCATCGTACAAACCTCCCAAATAGGCTGATTGGACTGTTTCATTGTTCATGATTTCTTCCGGCGTTCCATCCGCTAGCAATCTCCCATTAAATAAAACCATTACACTATCAGAAAGGTCGAGGATCATATCCATTTTATGTTCAATTAAAATGATCGTACGATTCCCTTCCGCTTTTATCTTTTTTATGACCTCAAGGATTGCCGGAACTTCCTCCAGTGACATTCCAGCAGTGGGTTCATCTAGTAATAGAACCTCTGTCTCCAATGCCAAAAGCATGGCAATTTCTAACTTTCGTTTTTCGCCATGTGCCAAATTTTTTGCAATTGCATTTGCTTTATTATCAAGAAGAACAAGCGATAAAATGTGTAAAGCTTTTTCTTCGAATTGTCGATATTTACGGAAGTGCTTAATCATTTGATACCTTACACCTGCCACGGATTGAACAGCTAATCGAACATTTTCTAATACAGTCAGATTTGGAAAAACATTTGTAATTTGAAAGGAACGGCCGATTCCTTTTCTTGTACGTGCGGTTGGAGATAGCTTTGTAATATCTTCACCTTTTAAGAAAACTTGGCCATTTGTTGGTGAAAGCTGGCCACTTAGTAAATTGAAAAAAGTTGTTTTACCTGCACCATTTGGTCCGATGATGGATTTGAAGTGGTTAGGAGGAACGGTAAAATTAACCTTATCAACTGCAACATGTCCTCCAAATGCAATTGTCAGATCCTTCGTTTCAATAATATTTTTCACGTCATCTCACCTCTTTTTTCTTGGGTCATTTCTACAAGATTGTTGTTTTTAAAACATAGGGTGTTTTATGCTCCTGGTACTCACTTTCCGCGGGCGATCCGCAAGCCTCCTCAGGCCTACACGATGTAGGTCACGAAGCCGTTGCCACAGGACGTGGCGCTCTTAGGCTTCGAACATTACTTGGTCTCGCTGGGCTCGCTATTCCCGCTGGACGTTGAGTTTGCTTCCTAAAGACTACACCGCACGAAGAAAATGCTTGTATTTTCGAGGATCTCATACCATCCGCTGAAATCACAGGAAGGTCAATAATTACTATTCCCTTCGCACAATCATATCCAAAAACAACAAAGTTTTCGAAAACAGCCTTTTTCTAAAAGGAAACTTCGGTAGAAAAATACTACCGAAGCCTATATGTTTCATTAGTTGCGAACTGGTGGAGCTGTTTCCTCAGGGCTTAGCTCTCTCATTAAGACTGGTACTGGATAATCCACACCATCAACTTTTTCTAGGCGAATCGCATATAAAGTTTGAAGGGCTTGGTGGTCATCTTCACGGAACGTCATTTTTCCTTTAGGCGTATCAAAACTCATGCCTTCCATCGCTTCGATGAGCTTATCTGCATTTGTATCGCCATCCGTCTTTTTAATTGCTTCCACAATTGCTAATGCCGCTGTCATACCACCTGGAGTAAATAGGTCAGGTACCTCTCCATTGAACTTTTCTTTATGTTTTTCAACTAACCAATCGTTAATATCATTTTTTGGAAGTTGATGATAGTAAACTGTGAATCCTTCCATACCAATTAAAGCATCCATGGTCGCAAGTGCCGGAATATCTGGAGCACCTGTCGAGATTTTAATACCATTTTCTTGGACCTTCATATCTGCGATTTGGTTCCAAGGTGTGTTTGCACCAGCCCATACAACATATAAATAATCAGGCTTTGCTTCAATAATCTTTTGAACATTTGAAGTAAAGTCAGTTGCTGCAGGGTCTGCATATTCCTCATGAATAATCTCAGCACCCAGTTTTTCTGCTGCTTCCTTAAAGGCTGCTATTCCATCACGACCGAATGCATAATCCGGAGCAAGTGTTGCAATTTTAACTCCTTTTTTTGCAATTGCTGCTGCACCTGCAACGGCATCCTGTGAAGAGTTACGAGCGGTTCTAAAAATGTACTCGTTCCAGTCCGCACCTGTAATACTGTCAGCTGCTGCTGGTTCAACAATCATGATTTTTTCGTATTCCTCTGCTAGTGGAAGAACGGCTAATGTATCCGCTGAGCTTGAAGAACCGACTAGGAAATCGACTCCGTCTTCCTCAATTAATTTAGTAGCTTTTTGAATCGCAACTTCAGGTTTTGTTTCAGTATCCTCAACAATAAATTGAATTTCTTGTCCATTGACTTCCATTGTTCCGTCTGTAGCGTATTCAAGGCCAAGTTCAAATCCTTGTGTTGTTTGTTTTCCATATGATTCAAGTCCACCACTTAATGAAGCAAGCACACCGATTTTAATCGGATCCTTTGCTTTAGTTTCTTCTGCTGATTTGCCTGAATCACCTGAGCTTGGTTTTTCTTCTTCTGTAGTTGAAGTTCCAGAACTACAAGCTGCTGCAACTACCATAAGCATGGCAAGCAAACTTAAGAAAAGCATTTTACGAAATGAGAATTTCTTCATTTTTCCTTCCCCCTTTTTCATCATAAAAACTGTAAAACCTCCTGCGACAATCGTACTTGGTAATAGTTACATTTTAGTTACAGTATCATTTGTATAGATTCAGCTAGCCTTCCATTTTATAGCAGTGGCAGCCCATGTATAACCTGTTCCAGCACTTACCGCTACAGCAATATCCCCATTTTTTAATTTTCCTTGTTCCTGCGCAAAATGGAGACCAATACAAGGGTCAAGTGCTGACATATGGCCATGATGATCTAAATAGACTGTGTTTACTTCTGGTATTTGTAATGTTTGAAGTAGTTCTCTAAACATGGAGCGTTTCGTATGAAGTGGGAGAAGAACTTTTATGTCTTGAGGTGAATATCCACTATTTTGTACTGCTTGTCGAATAACTCTTTCGAAATTTGGAATCGATACAGGGTCAAGCCGTTCTTTCATGCTAGACGGATCAAGAACGTCGATATAATGCTGTCTATTTTTTACTGTTTCCAAGCTTGGAAACAATTTGGAACCTCCGGCCGGTACACGAACATCTTCATAGAATGAACCATCCGTGATGATTGAACTTTCAAGAATTTCACTTGTAGTAGAATTTTTCGTGATTAATGCCGCCGCCCCGCCATCTCCAAAATTAAACATAAACCTAGAACGAGGATTATCATAATCGATAATTTGAGATTCTTTACAGCCTCCAACGAGTAAAATATTTTTAATTTTTTCATCTGATCGCAGCATATCCTTTGCTACTTTTAAAGCAATTGGAAAACAGGAGCTCACATTCATTAATTCAAATGCATAGGCATTTTTTGTCCCCAGCTCATATTGAAGTTTAGGTGCACATGACCAAACCAAGTAATCCTTATGAGGACTTCCAAAATAAATCACGACATCAATCGATAAAGGATCTATCTTTGATAGGATTTGTCTGGCTGCTTCGATTCCAAGGTCTGTTGCTTGCATCGAATCATCCGACACATGCTTTTGATGCAAGCCGAACTTCTCAATGATAACCTGTTCAGGAATTCCAGTTTTTTTAGACAAGTCCGCAGCTGTTTCAATTCCTTTTGGAAAATATACACTTGTCGCTTCAATGCCAATATTTATCATACAAATACTCCTTCTGATGGAACCATCATAACTGCTGTCCCAGTTAGTACAAGTTCGCCTTTTTGATTGTGACATTCCGTTAGTAATTTAACTCTATTCTTTTCTCTGTTATATTCTTGAATAGTCGCCATAGCTGTGATTGTGTCCCCAATAAAAACGGGTGCCGTAAACCGGATTGTTTGTTCCATGTAGACCGACCCTTTTCCAGGTAAATGTACTCCTAACAGCTGAGATAATAAACTAGATGTCAATAGACCATGTGCAATTCTTTTATTAAACCTCGTTTTCTTGGCATATTCATCATCGATATGAATGGGATTAAAATCCCCACTTAATTCTGCAAATAAATGAATATCGGTTTCTGTAATTGTTTTACTGCATGATGCAGTTTGACCTACATAATAGCCCTGCATTTTTACTTCTCCTCCTTTTTATGTATTCACTAGAAGGTTCTTTTGGATTTTTCCAGTCGCATTCCTAGGGAGTTGATCCATAAATTCTATTTTTTTCGGAATCTTGTATTTTGCTAAAAACTGATTACAATATTGAATGATTTCTTCTTCTGTTACTAAACTCTCTTTCGTTTTTACAACAAAAGCTACCGGGACTTCTCCCCATTTCTGATCGACAACTCCAACAACAGCAACTTCCTCAACATCTGCTAGCTTCCCAATGATTTGTTCAACTTCTAGTGGATATATATTTTCTCCGCCAGAAATAATCATTTCTTTTTTTCTTCCAACAATATACAAAAATCCCTCTTCATCAACCCTTGCTAAATCTCCTGTATATAACCATCCATCGCGAAGAGCCTCAGCCGTTGCTTCAGGTCTATTCCAATATTCCTTCATCACATTTGGTCCACGAACTATGAGCTCTCCAACTTCGCCGTCTTTTACGACATCTCCCTCAGAATCTATTAATTTGTACTCACAATACATAGCAGGCTTTCCAATCGAACCCATTTTTCGTTCGGCATCCTCTTTCAAAAGCATAAAGAGGGTAGGTGATGTTTCGGTCATCCCAAAACCTTGGCCAAATAATAACCCCTTATCAAAAAACTCCTTGATAATTTCAAGTGGGCATGGGGCACCGCCATTGTAAAACCAGCGAACAGATTTCAAATTTGTTTTATCAAATGATGGACTATGTAAAATCGCCTGATGAATTGTAGGAACCCCCATTACAATTGATGCTTGGTGTTGTTCAATCATCATTAAGGCTCTCTCAGAATCAAATTTCCCCTCAGGTAGAATGATGGTCCCACCAGCATACAAAGTTGGAAATGCAAATAAGCCTATACCTCCTATATGAAAGAGCGGAAGTAATAAAAGGGAACGATCACTAGATGTGATATCAATTGCGAGCGAATTATTAATCGCATTCCAAAACATATTATTCTGTGTCAAAACCGCTCCCTTCGGTTTTCCAGTTGTTCCGGAAGTATAACAAATTAAATAGGGAGCGCTTTCACTTGTCTCAACTGAAACATTCTCATTTCCGCCTTTTAGATATCTAACTGTGTCAATGGATATAATTTCTTTCAGGCAAGTTTCCTCTTTCAACGCATTGGATGTTTGTTGATAGATGTCTTCTATAAAAAGGGTCTCTGTCTCACTATCATTTATCTGATAAACAAGTTCATTTACTGTTAAACGAATATTAAGTGGGACCGCAATACATTCCAGCTTTGCGATTGCAAATAGTAATACAATGTATTCATATCTATTTTGAGACAAGATTGCGATACGGTCTCCTCTTTTTATACTCAAGTTAAGTTTTAAGTAGGAAGCTAAATTGTTTACATCTTGACTTAGCGTTTTATAGGTGATTTGTTCCTTTTCTGTGATAATGGCAATACGCTTCGGATGCAATTCAGCTCTTTTTTCAATCCAATAAGCAATGCCCTGCATAATGTACTCTCCCTTCTATCCTTTTTTTAGCCCTTCAAAAACAAGTGTCATTGCAGCCTCAAAAGCCTCTTCAGGAACGTCCTGCTGTTCCCAATAGACCCATCTCATCCCAAGAAACTGACCAATTGACATTAAGCAATAGGCAACCGTCTCCTGATCAATCTCTTTAAATTCTCCCACGCCAATTCCAGCGGACAAACTTTTTAAGAATCCATTAGCAAGTTTATCGTAATACCAGCGATAAAGATCCTTATCCACAACTACGGCTTGTTGTACGATACTATATAAATTTCTACGGTTTTTGACCCAAGTAAAGAAGGCCTTAAATCCTTGCCGTTGTGCTTCCTCGAAGGTTTTAGCTTTACCCATTTCTTCTTTAATGGCCAAACGAAGCTCCCGGCTATATTGACGAATGAGTTCATCAAAAATATCTTTTTTTGATGGGAAATAATTATAGAAGGTCCCCTGTGCTACATTTGCTTCTTGTGAAATATTTACAATGGAAGTTTCATAGTATCCCTTTTGTCCAAATACCTCCTCTGCTGCTCGTAGTAGTTTCTCTCTTGTCTCTAAACCTTTAGGGGTCAATACTTTTTGATCTGAGTTTGTTGTTTCTGACACCTGAATCACCTCTCAACTTTTATTATATACATAATAACTGACTTTTCAATATGTTTTTAAAAATAAAAAAACAAACCATTCCCAGAGGGTAATGGTTTATCAAACAAGTCATATTAAACTAGGTTTGATGTTGGAGAATCATTTCGTACATTTGTTTTGTTGGTAGCATTGGCTCGACTCCTAGTTCGTCCTCCAATGCTGATACGCATTTTCTATACCATTTGATGGCTTGAGGTCGGTTATTTTTATGATAGTAGCAAAACATCAGTAAGCGGTATGCTTCCTCCCATGTTCGGTCCTTGGCTATAATTTGTTCACACCAATAAATGGCTTCGTCAAACTCTTTTGTTTGAACAAAGCTTTGTGCAATCCGTTCAGCCCCACGTAAAAATAATACTTGAAGCCGTTCTCTTTCACTTATACACCAATCTTCATATCTACGATTCGGTAAATAATCTCCCTCGTATAACTCCAATGCCCGTCTTAAGCATTTAATGACCTGTTCGGTATCCTTTTCATGAAGGCCTGCATGTATCCATTCTTCAAACTCAATAATATCAAGCTGATAACCTGCTTGTTGGTTTAATCCATACGATGAGCCAATTCGTTGGATAAAAAATGGTGTTGATCTTGCCACTCGATTTGGTTCTAATGCATTATTTAATGCATTTAAAGCCACCTTAAAGTCTCTTGCTGCCGCCGCCTCGTCATGATCCGGCCAAAGGGTTGCAAATATTTCTTCCCTCGCAATCATTGTATTTCGCATTGTCACAAATAACTCAAGCAATTCTTTTGCTTTTCCACGCTGCCAATCAGATTCCTCCACTTCTTGGCTCCCAAGCCATACTCGAAATCTACCTAATGTTTGAATACGTAAGGTGTAGCCAGGATGGGACGTTATATTTGAATAGCCTAAATTATTTAAGAGTTGATTTACGTATGGAAGATGAATGCCTTCCTTCTGTGCAACGAGTAACAATGGTACAACATTATATAAATCTTGAGGTCCGAAAGTTGTGCGCTTCGTCAAGATAAAATCGTATCCACCAACCTGAACTTTATTAAGAAAACTAGTAATAACTTCGTTAAATGCATCTTTATCTTTCTGGTGATAATAAAGAAATGCAAACCAAAGCTGTGTTAGAGCAAGCCCATATTGATCACCACAATTTCCAAACAAGGCTTCACATCTTGTTAAATATTTGTTTGCATCCTCCCATTTTTCATTGTGGACAGAAGAAATGCCCATACAAAGTAAAATAAGTGCGGAAAGCCATGCATCCTTTACCTTTTCGGTTTCCTCCAAAGCCTTATTCCCAAATTCAATGGCACGATCATAGATGCCTCGATTTCCAAATAGAATACATAACCCCATTAACGGTTCTGCTTTACCCCTAGCAATATTTAATTCATCCATGATTTCAAGCGCCGTTTCATAGCATTGGATCGCAAGTGAAGTGTCATATTTATCAAGCAATTGGACCGCATGTCCCATGCGCATCCAGCCACATGCTTCAACAAATGGTGCTTGGAATTGGACTCCCTGTTTAATACCTGATTCCGCCAGTTCCTTGGCGTCTTGCCCATTCCCCATAAAAGACTCAATTAAGGATAATAACAAATCAGTTTCACGGTGCGACTGCTGTAAATGCACCGTTTTCTGGTCCTGTTCTACTACTTTCTTTTGGGAAAGAATTTTTTTCGCTTCAACGAGTTTTCCAGTCCGCAAAAATAATCTTGATTCTAAGTTTCCGTCCAATAAAGGGATATTGAGCTCTCGTCCTTTTTCATACCACTTTTTTGCTTTATTTGCATGACCAGCATTGGCCAGATTTTCAGCCATTAATTGATAGACCCTACTTTTATCTTCACTTGAGGAAGCTTCATTTTCTTCAAGTGCTTCAATTGCCTGTAATAAATACCGCTCAGCTTTCCCAGGTTGAATTGTATCAAGATAAATTTTCGCTTGTCCTTCATAGGCTTTACTTAACCCCTCTAGGTCATTAGCAGAATGAGCAAAGTGAATGGCTTTTATGTAACAATCCTCAGCGTCCTTATAGGAACAGCGATATCTTAACGCTTCTCCCTTATAGAGCCATAATAGATAATAATGGTTCATAAGTGATTCCGGAATCTTTTTCATCCGATCAAGAAGACCTTCAAGTTGTCCATTTTGAATCATCTTTTCTCCATAATGGTGGAGGATTTCTGCAATTCTTTCAAAATCCCCGGTTGCCTCAAGATGATAGATTGCTTGATTAAAATCTCCTATTCTTTGAAAATAGCGAGCGGTTTGAATATGAAGATTATGAAAATGCCGTTCATTCGTCGTATACAGGCGCTGTTCCAGGAACTCCTTAAACAATGCATGGTAGCGATATTGCCCTTCTCCAATGGAAAGCAAAAAAAGATTATGGTCGGATAGTTCCTTTAACATCTCACCTGAACTTCTGATTCCTAAAACTTCATCACACACTTTTCCGTTTAATTCATCAAAAATACACGTATTCTCAAGAAACTGTTGTACCATCGGTGGCTGTTTCATGAACACTTCCATTGCAAGAAAGCGAAACAATTCATCAAGTGTTTTCGATTTATTATTGAGAATTGCCTCTAGTCCTCCATCAGAAGCAAGCTGCCCTCGAATCATTCCAATCGCAATGATCCATCCTTCTGTTAAAGAAAAAATTTTCTTTATATCCTGATCATTCAAATCTCCCTCATATAAATCACTTAATAGAACCTCAACTTCATCAAACGAAAACACGAGGTCGCTCTGTTTAAGCTCAAGGAGTTCTCCCTTCACAGTCATCGAAGTTAGGAAATCCCAGCTTGGTTTGATCCGACTTGAGATGACTAAATTTAAATTCATTGGAAGATGTTGTATCAACCATGTCATCCAATGGTCTATTGAGGAAGAGTGTTGAATCAAATGATAATCATCAATGATAAGCATGACGTTCTTATCTAGTACAATGATCTCATTGATAAACAGTGAACAAAGTGTTCTTATTTCTTCATCCCGTACATATCTTTCAATATTCTCAACATAAAGAAGAAGTTCCGTCCCAAATCCTTGGTAATTTTTTCGAATGGCATAGACCACATATGTTAGAAAAGGAATAATATCGTCATCATTCGTGCCCACACTATACCAGCATGGCGTATTTATTTGATCATGAATAAAGGATGCAAGTGCAGTTGTTTTTCCGTAACCTGCTCCCGAGTGAAGAATGGTAAGCGGATACTTTGGAATCGTTTTCATTTTCTTCATTAAAGAAGGCCTTTGTAAAATGATGTCCTTTAAATTGGGTGGAGTAATTTTTGTTTGCAAAACCTGTATCTTAATCCCCATTGCATAACCTCCCTTCGTATCAGATGCACCCCGGTATATTTACGCCAAAATCAATTCATAATTTTGGTACTATTTTAACATATCCAAGCCAAAAAAGAACTCGAAATTCGGTTGAGTTCTTTGACATTGTTTATTATGTTGATCAATTTTTCCTTAATTCAATAATTCCATCTTGTCGAATGGCCAGTATTTTATATTTACCTTGCCTACAACTTGTTCCATTCTAATGAATCCAAAATGGCGGCTATCCCAGCTGTCTAAGCGATTATCGCCAATAACGAAAATATGATTTTCTGGTACGATTGACTCCCCTGTCACTTCTTCAAGGGTGAAGTCGCCTGTTAATTGACCTGCGACAATGTCTTCTTTAAATTTGTCTAAGAATGGTTCGGAAACACTTTTCCCATTTATATAAAGCACATCATCCCGGTATTCAAGCGTGTCGCCAGGCAAACCGATCACCCGTTTTACAAAATCCTCTTCTTTATTTTTATGAAATACAATGATATCAAAGTGGTCAAGCTCCCCTATTTTCATGCCGATCTTGTTAACCATTAAAAGGTTACCATCTTCAAGAGTTGGCATCATTGATTCGCCGTCGACTATGTAGTTCGTAAAAAAAAAGGTTCGTAAAAATACAACGATGATAAGACTGATTCCTAAAGATTTCACAAAAGAAAAATGATGTTTCTTCTTTGCTGGGGTTTCCTCCATTGCAACTCCACCCTTCGTTTTATCGTGTCAAGCCTCATCCTCCTTAAGAAGATTTGAATTTGGCTTTACCTTTAACCATGCTTCCACTCTTTTTCCGACAATCCAAAGCACAAATATTATGATGGCCACAATAATTGTTCGGACGGGTTGTTGAAAAAGAGCTCGTATATCATAGCCTATGAAGCTAATGGTAAATATCATGACTAATTTTCCACATAAAACAGCTAAAACAAATTGGGGGGTACTTACCCTTGATAGCCCTGCTACTAAATTAATTGCTGCAGACGGGGTGAAAGGAAAGCATAATAGGAGAAATAAAGGTCCAAATCCGTGCTTTTCTACCCAGGTTATAAGTCTTTTTATTTTTTTATGGCGACTGACAAATGAAAAGAATCGTTTTTGACCATATTTACGAACTAGGAAAAAGACAAGCAAAGAACCACCTATAGCTCCTATCCATGAATATAAAAATCCAAGCCAAAGTCCAAATGCATTTGCATTGGCGACAACAAATGCGACCAGAGGCAGAAACGGAAGAAACGCTTCTAGCATTGGAAGAACAATTCCAGGCAATGGACCAAACGACCGGTATTCACTTAACAAGTCTTCAATATTTTTCAATGTAATAAGTTCTTTAAGTGTTTCAATATCCATAGGTCTCTCCTTGCAAAAATCAATTCCAGCTTAGCGGATACAAAAATATTATCTTACTTCATATTGTACACCCATTTGGGCATTCCTACCAAAAAAATTCACTTTAATTACAAGAACAAAAGCGCAAGCGCCTTGAAATAGAACATCCTCGAAAATGCTATGCATTTTCTTCGTGCGATGATTATGCTCTCGAAGTTTTCCTTGTCCTGTGCAAGTCCGACAAGCATAAGACGAGCGCTGACAGAAGGCGCTTCTTGCCTTCCGAAGTGATTGACTTATGACCTCGAGGGCTAGGAGTGTGAGCTGGACTTGGATACACCCAATAAAAATTGTCCACAATGATAAATTTTATTATTTCCTAGACCAAGAAAAAAGACACTAGCAAGCACTAGTGCCTTTCATTCCTATCCTAAATATTCAACAAACCAGTCTTTAATATGGTTGAGTCGTGATAATCGTAATTTGGGGTTTCCGCTTCGTGATAATTCATGGTTAGCACCAGGGAAACGAACAAATTTTGTTGGTTTCTTTTGATGCTTTAATGCCACGTAAAACTGTTCTGCTTGTTCGATTGGACAACGGAAATCACGCTCACCATGGAGAATTAATAGTGGTGTCTCCACATTTCCCACATATTTTAATGGTGAATGCTCCCATAATTTTTCAGCATCTTCAAGGAGATTACCTTTGAGCTCCCATTCAGTAAAGAAGAATCCGATATCACTTACCCCATAAAAGCTGAGCCAATTTGAGATGGAGCGTTGTGTAACCGCTGCTTTAAATCGATTTGTATGTCCAACAATCCAATTTGTCATAAAACCACCATAGCTTCCACCTGTTACCCCAAGCTTTGTTTCATCAACAAAATCAAAATGGTCGACAGCATAATCAGTTGCTGCCATGACATCTAAGTAGTCTTTTCCTCCATAGTCGCCTCGGACAGCATCCACAAATTGCTGACCATATCCATGACTACCACGAGGATTCGTAAAGACAACCACAAAACCCTTCCCTGTTAAAACCTGAAACTCATGGAAATATGTATTTGCATACATCGCATGAGGACCACCATGTACTTCGACAATGGTCGGATATTTTTTGCCCTCTTCATAACCAAATGGCTTCATGACCCATCCATTAATTTCCCAACCGTCTGGAGCATTGAATGTAAAAGGCTCTGCATTGGACAATTCAACCTCTTGTAAAAATGCTTCATTCACATGTGTAAGTCGATTCAATTCACCTGTACTCAAATCTAAGTAATAAAGATCGCCAGGCTCTGTTGGTTTACTGATTCCTACCACTGCCTTATGATTATTTACCGTTAAGGCAAACACGTGTTGATTTTCAAATAACGACGGATACACTTCTCCTTCAATGGAACCGTAATAGACTCCCGTATTGCCATGGTTAGTTAATAGAAAATAAAAGCTTCTGCTATCGTCGTTCCATATAACACCAGGATTTGAACCGCCTAATTGGAAATCGGCAGCAACACAATCGCCAACATATGCATCGAGTTCACTAGTTAAACAAGTGAATTCTGAGCTATCAACTGTATAAAGCCAGATTTTCGGCAATGTTGCACCTGCAAACTCTTGTTCATGTCCAATAATCGCAATATATTTGCCATCTGGTGACCAAGATGGCAAGCCAAAGTTACCAGTACTACCCGTAATTTTATGGTAGCTTTTATCTTCTACTGACATTACATATACATCAGAGATTAAATTATAATCTGAATCCTCACTTACATCGCCAACAAATGTGATTTTCGTCCCATCTGGAGACCAACCACCTGCAGCATAATCATATTCTCCTGCTGTCAATTGCTCTATTTTACCAGAAGCGAAATCAACTAATGCAAGATGTTGATTTTTATTATCTAAAAAGCCTGCAGCATCTGATTTGTAACGAATTCGCTCGACAACCATTGGTTCAAGCTTCTTCTCATCTTCATCCTTTTTCTGCTTTTCCTTATCTGTGATGCTTTCATCCGGAGCTAAAGAAGTTGTAAATAAGATTTTTGAACCATCTGGAGACCAGATCGGATTTCTTGCACCATTCACGCAATATGTAAGTTGTTTCGGTTCACCACCGTTCACACTCATAGCAAAGATTTGCTGTTTGCCTGAACGATTGGATACAAACGCGACTGTTTCTCCATCAGGAGACCAACGTGGCGACCCATCTCGAACATCCCCAAACGTCCACTGTGTAACATTCCCATCTACAGTTCCAACATATAAATGTGAGCTATATTCATGCTTTTCCTTATTAATCTCTGTTTCCACAAACGCATAGCGCTTCCCATCTGGAGAAAACTGTGGATCATTCACTGTTTTTAATTCATATAAATCTTCTGCAACGATTCCTCTGCGTTTTTTCTCTGTCATCCTTCTCCCGTCCTTTATTACAGAATTGTCAAAGTAGTTAAAGTACTTTCTCTTCCATTATGCACTACAAATTAAATTATTTCGACACTAGAAATACTTTTTCCTTCATGTTTCTTGATTCTTTTAAAAAAATGTTCTATCATATACACAAACATATGTTCTAGAAAGAGGGATAATCATGACAAGAATTCCTGAGGATGACCGTGATATTTTTGAAAAAGCCATCTTCTTACCAATGGTTCTTACCATCCTTAATCGTGATCTTTCAGCAATAGAAACAGCTGGCTTTAAATTAAAAAAGCCTTATCTCCATTTACTTGAACATACCATGAAGAAAGTTCAAAAGGACCTCTACACAATTAAACTGCAAATGAAAAAGAAAAATATGAAGGTATGGGAAAAACAAAGAGATGAGGCATTTACTCTATTTTCATTCATGTATCGAGGCTATGAAGAGGAACATAACTACTTTAACCCACGGATTCGAAATGAAGTTCAACAGCTGCTCGAATCTTATTTGGTTGAAAAAAATACCAGTGAGTAGCAAATGGCAATATATGCAGGAATTTTTAAAAATCAGATATCAGATTTATTGGGTAAGCTATCGTTGATTTGAGGATTTATGACGAAATTAATGCGTTTATTCGGTTTATCCATTCGATTTGTGACTATAGTACGCAGTTGTGCAGTTCTATGGAGTTGGTTTTGGAAGGAGCCCTTCGAGATTTGTAGTTGAATGGCTTGCTTATTTGTAAAAATAACAGTCGTTTCCTCATGTAGACTAAACTTGCAATCTGAGACATAATGATGAGACAGCCAAGCACATTCCTGTTTTGTTGGAGAAGCGGTTGGAAATAGGAAAATCTTATTGGAAGCTTCTACAATGATCGGAGCCTTATGAGTCACCCCCATAATTTCACGCGTTCCTTCTTGCCGACCTTTAAGTGAGCTTCCAAAATAACGGCAGCTTCGGTCGACAATCTCAGTAGGCTTCATGGCTACTACATATTCACCTTCTACTTCAAGCACTCTTGAGCAGGTATGATTTCCCATTTCAATTGGAAGGACTGCCATTGTGTCAGGGTTGATCTCATATTCCACTAAATAATTGCTATTCTTAACTTCCATTCATTCATCCCCTTTTAAATTGTTTTAATTTTTGAACTAATGTAAGCATTTCCATAATATCACTTCTAGGTATTTATAACTATACCGTTCACAAAAAGTTCACAAAAAAAGTGGACTTCTTTTTAAAATGCTCTTTTCACAACGAAAGAATATTTTTAAAAGAATTCCACAAAGCCTTTTAATTGTCTAGCTCAAGGCGTCATCGGCTCTGGTCTAACCTAACGCTTAAAGGTAAAAACACCTTCTGTCAGTGCTCGTCTTATGCTTGTTGTCGATGCAGAGACGCGTATGCGCTTTTCTCATGAATTCTCATTTATTTGACCAAGTTCCTTTTCAGCAAGATATGCATTTGCTTGTTCTAATGTCGTATGTTCATCAATTGAATTACCTGCATAGACCGATTCCGAAAGAAAAGGATTATTCGTATCAAGTGAGTTTGACATCCCGAAAACTGGATTTAAGGGTGTATTCATTGGGATATCGTGATTTGTATGCTCATTTGGATTTTTCATTTTTTTCCACCTCCATTATTATGATGCATGAAAATTTAACAAATCATACTCCCATTTTGAGTATTCCAAATAAATTTTTAAAAAGCCCAAAAATTCAGTTGATTTTATATCACTACCTAAATATACTATTAAAAAGGATTTAGGGGTGAGATTTCATGAAGAATAGAAAAACATACTCTGAGATCATGAGGTCACGAGATACTAAAAAGTTTAAAACACCTAGGGAATCGGTATTAGACATATATATTCAAATGATTATTGATGAGAGCCTATTCAAACGAAAAAAAGAGCTTTTGGAAACGAAGGTTAACGAAGCGATTGACACCAGAAATGAAGGTTTGTTTATGAAAGCATCGGCTGAATACCGAAAACTATTTAGTAAAACATTGTAGAATTTTTCTTAAAATCACATAAAAACTGACTAACAAAGATGTTAGCCAGTTTTTTCATGAATCTTACTTCGTGAATTGCGCTTCTTCTGTAGATCCCTTTAAAGCAGTTGTTGAAGATGTTCCACCTGTAATAACCTGGGCAACTTCATCAAAGTACCCTGTTCCCACTTCACGTTGATGTCTTGTAGCTGTATAACCATACTTTTCACTTGCAAATTCAGCTTCCTGAAGCTCTGAATATGCCCCCATTCCTCTTTCTTTATAGCCTCTTGCCAATTCAAACATGCTATGGTTTAAAGCATGGAATCCTGCTAACGTAACAAATTGGAATTTGTACCCCATTTTTCCGATTTCCTTTTGGAAATTCTCAATTGTATCTTCATCAAGCTTTTTCTTCCAGTTAAATGATGGAGAACAATTATATGCTAACATCTTACCAGGGAACCTCTCATGTATGGCATCTGCAAAGCGCTTGGCCTGTTCTAAGTCTGGCTCAGATGTTTCACACCAAATCAAATCAGCATATGGTGCATACGCTAAGCCGCGTGCAATGGCTTGATCAAGTCCTGCTTTTGTCCGGAAGAAGCCTTCTGGTGTTCGTTCACCTGTAATAAATTCCTGATCAACAGGGTCAACATCGCTTGTAATAAGGTCTGCTGCATCAGCATCTGTTCTTGCCACTAAAATCGTTGGAACCCCCATAACGTCGGCTGCAAGTCGTGCAGAAATTAAATTTCGTACGGCAGTTTGCGTTGGCAATAATACCTTTCCACCTAAATGACCACATTTCTTTTCTGATGAGAGCTGGTCTTCAAAATGCACGCCGGCAGCTCCAGCTTCAATCATGCCTTTCATTAACTCAAATACATTCAACTGACCGCCAAAGCCTGCCTCAGCATCGGCCACAATTGGAGCAAACCAATCAATTTCCCCTTCACTCTCTAAATACTGAATTTGATCAGCACGCTGTAAAGCTTGGTTAATTCGCTTTACAACACTTGGCACACTGTTAGCTGGGTATAAGCTTTGGTCCGGATACATATGACCAGATAAATTCGCATCTGCCGCAACCTGCCAGCCACTTAAATAGATGGCCTTAAGACCCGCTTTAACTTGCTGAACAGCTTGATTCCCGGTTAATGCTCCTAGTGCATGAATATAATCCTCTGTATGAAGAAGATACCATAGTTTTTCTGACCCTCTACGCGCTAACGTATGCTCAATATCGATTGAACCGCGTAAGCGAATAACATCCTCTGCATGATAGGGTCTTTCAATACCTTTCCATCTTGAATCCATTTCCCAGCTTTCTTGTAATTTTTGAACTCTTTCGTTTGTCATTTTAAATTCCTCCTTATATTCTTGTAATTTATAAAATTTCATAACCTGGTATAGTCAAAAATTCTACGAACTCATCATTTGTAATTAATTCCTCAAAAAGATTTATTGCTTCCGCGAAACGGCCTGCTTCAAATGCTTCACTACCGATTTCTTGTTTTATTTTTTCAAGTTCTTCTTCTTGGAGTTGTTGGACAAGCTCAAATGTGACCTTTCTGCCATCCTCTAAAATCCCTTTTGGATGGCGTATCCACTGCCATAGTTGTGCTCTTGAAATTTCTGCTGTAGCCGCATCCTCCATGAGGTTATGAATCGGTGCTGCACCATATCCGCGAAGCCATGATTCGATATATTGAATCCCCACATTGATATTCGTACGTACCCCCAGCTCGGTTATGCTGCCTTTGGGTACAGCAATAAGATCCTCGGCAGTCACTTGAACATCCTCACGTTTCTTATCGATTTGGTTAGGTCCTAGCATCATTGTATTAAAGACCTGCCTAGCAACGTGTACAAGCCCTGGGTGAGCAACCCATGTACCGTCATGGCCATTATTTGCTTCACGTTCTTTATCCGCACGTACTTTATTAAAGGCTTCCTCGTTTGCTAGTGGATTGTTTTTTACTGGTATCTGGGCAGCCATTCCACCAATCGCATGGCATTCTCGCTTATGACAGGTCTTAATGACATGCTGTGAATACGCACTCATAAATGGAACTGTCATCGTGACTTCTGATCGGTCTGGTAAAATCACATTCTCTACATTTCGAAATCTCTTTAAATAGCTAAAAATATAATCCCATCTTCCACAATTGAGACCAGCAGAGTGTTCTTTTAGTTCATATAAAATTTCATCCACTTCAAAGGTTGCAAGAATTGTTTCAATTAGAACAGTAGCTTTAATCGTTCCTTGGGGAATTCGTAGCTCCTTTTGCGAAAAGGTAAATACATCATTCCACAGTCTTGCTTCTAGATGGCTTTCCATCTTCGGTAGATAGAAATAAGGCCCACTTCCATTCTCGATTAACACACTCGCATTATGATAAAAATAAAGTCCAAAATCTAGTAAACTCGCAGAGATTCTCTTCCCCTCAAGTTCAATATGCTTCTCATCTAAATGCCAGCCTCGTGGACGAACAAAAAGTGTTGCAATGTCATCGTTTAATTGATACGTTTTTCCGTTTGGATTTTCAAATGTAATCGTCCTTCTTACAGCATCCCGTAAATGAATCTGCCCCTCGATCACGTTATTCCAAGTAGGTGCATTAGCATCCTCAAAATCTGCCATAAAAACTTTAGCTCCTGAGTTCAATGCATTAATGATCATTTTTCGGTCGACAGGTCCAGTAATCTCAACGCGACGATCTTGTAGGTCTTTTGGAACCGGAGCAACTGTCCAATCCCCATTCCGAATATGTTCTGTTTCAGATAAAAATGTGGGCATGATTCCTTTGTCGATTTCCCGCTGTCTTTGCTGTCTCTTTTCTAATAATTGTTTTCTTCTTTCACCGAAGTTCCGTTCTAGTTTTTCTATGAAGTTTAATGCCTGAGGTGTCAAAATTTCTTCATACTGCTCATTCATTTTTCCTGTAATCTGAAGTCCTGAGGTTTGTATCGTCATTTTGTCCCAAACACACCTTCCTTGTATTGTTATAATACAGTTTTTTAATACTAAAAGTATTATATAACAGACTTTCCAGAAATGGAACATATTTCTGTAAATTTTTATATAACAATTTTTAAATTAGTAATTCTGTACTATAACAACACTACAGTAAAAAAACCTTGCTTACAGAAATAGATCCGTAAACAAGGTTCCTTCGTTTATTTTTCACCCTTTTCAAATTCGTTTGTATACGTAATTCTCTCAAGCATTGTTGGGTGTCCATATCGGAAAATTTTAACTAGGAATGGTGGGTTCACTTGGCTTAGGCCTGCTTTTGATAATTCCTGGAATGACGAGACTGCCGCCTTGTTATCCTCGGTCATTTCAAGTGCATATAAATCAGCTGACTTTTCCTGGTGTCTTGAAACTGCGTTCGAAACCGGATCGGATACAAAACTTAATACCGAAATTAATAATAAAAACACGGGCAAAACCGCAATATCTTTGACACTTGAAATTTTAAATATATGACCCCATTTACGAATCATAAAGGTCATGAGTTTACTGATAATAAAGAGTCCCACTAAGGTTAACAGCAAATACCCCGCAATTCCGACGTAAATATGTTTCATCACGTAATGTCCCATCTCATGGGCCATAATGAATAAAATTTCATCTTCATTTAGTCGCTGAAGAGTCGTATCCCAAAGCACAATTCGAGAATTAGAGCCAATTCCTGTTACATATGCATTCAACGCATTTGTCTTTTCAGACATATTCACTTCAAATACATGGTCTGCCGGGATATCTGCACGATCAGCCATCTCAAGAATTTTCGTTTCCAATTCTTTATTTGTTAATGGGAAAAAGTCATTATACAATGGGTCAATAATAACTGGCTGTACAAACATCAGAAACATTGAAAATGGAATCGACAGCAGCCATGCATGAAACCACCATCTTTTTTCATTTCTGCGAATTAACCAGAACAAGACGCCCACAATTACAATCATTAATGCATAATTCACCCAAAAATCAATCAGGAGATCCTTCATCCAGCTTTGTGTGGATTGAACGGTAATATTATACGTTTTTGAAACATTGTAGCTAATCCAAGAAAGTGGAAAGGATAATACTTCGACCAGCAAAGATAACCAAAATAGATAAATCGCCGTTTGTAGAATCGAAAATTTAGCCGATACTTTTGACCAATCACGAAACTTTGCAGAAATACCGATCACAAGTACCAGTATATAAATTAACCATTCGAATGGTATGTTCAGGAAAAACAACAGGTTCCTGATTTGTGAATACTCTTCACTTAATAATAGTTCACGTTCATTCATAAATGTCTGTGGGTCCGCCGGACTTCCTTTTAGCTGAGCAGGAATGTCTGTATTTGCTCCAAAAAATAAATACCATGCTATAAATAGCCCAAAAACAAGATAAATTCCAAATGACCAACCGATTACTTTTTTCACTAAGCTGTCCCCCTTTATGTACAACCCTCTTACTGTATTTTAGTTTAATTTAATGCTAGTTAGAACATTGACTTTTACTATCATCCATTTTAGACAAAGATAAGTCTTGAAAAACGAGTTGATTTTTTTAAGAGAATTAGATATTCTATTTAAAATATATCTGAAATTCAATGATGAAGAGAGTAGTCATGATGTAGGCCAATAGCGAGTTGGGGACGGTGGAAGCCCAATGGTGAAATCAAGATGAACCGCACTTCTGAGAAGTTCACCTGAATATGATGTAGGGTGTGCCGGGGGAACCCGTTACTTATTAAGCTTGGTTCATCATGAACAAATGGAGTGGTACCGCGGGTAAATCTCGTCTCTTTTTTAGAGACGGGATTTTTTTATTTTAGATTGGGGGGTTAATTATGAATGTCATAAAAACGTATGCCAAAGAAATATCGAATCAACTTAAGGGTGCCTTAACATACGACGAAGTTTTAAAGTTGATTGAAAAACCAAAATTTCAAGAACAAGGCGATCTTGCTTTTCCATGCTTTACACTTGCAAAGCAATATAGAAAAGCACCAGCGGTTATTGCACCGGAAATTGCCGCAGCGATACATGGACCACTTTTTGAAAAAATTGTTGCTGAAGGCCCTTATGTCAACTGTTTTCTTAACAAAGAGGAAGTGAGTAAACACGTCATTCAAACCATTCTAACTAAAGGTTCTCAATATGGAGGCCATAATCTTGGGGAAGGTAAAACTATTACAATTGATTTTTCCTCACCTAATATTGCGAAGCCTTTTTCGATGGGACATTTGCGCTCAACCGTGATAGGGAATGCCCTTGCCAATATTGTGGAGAAATGTGGCTATCAGCCAATTCGAATCAACCATCTTGGTGATTGGGGAACACAATTTGGAAAACTCATTGTGGCATATAAGCTTTGGGGCAATGAGAAAGCGGTTCAAGCGAATCCCATTACTGAACTACTCCAGCTTTATGTACGCTTTCACTCTGAAGCTGAGACGAAGCTGGCCCTTGAAGATAAGGCCAGATTATGGTTCAAAAAACTTGAGGATGGAGACAAAGAAGCGTTATCTCTTTGGGATTGGTTTAGGGAGGAATCGTTAAAGGAATTTTCTCGGATTTATTCCTTACTTGATGTTGATTTTGACTCCTATAATGGTGAGGCATTTTACAATGATAAAATGGATGCTACGATCGAAAGGCTGAATGATGAAAAACTGTTATCTGCATCAGATGGTGCAGAGGTTGTTGATTTATCGGAAGAGAACCTTCCTCCTTGCTTGATTAAGAAATCAGATGGAGCTACTCTTTATGCAACAAGAGATGTAACAGCAGCCATTTATCGGCAAGACAACTACCATTTTAAGAAGGCAATCTATGTGGTTGGTCATGAACAAAGCTTGCATTTTAAACAAATCTTTCTTGTCTTAGAAAAGATGGGATATGAGTGGGCTAACAATATGGTTCATGTTCCATTCGGCTTTATTTTAAAGGACGGAAAGAAAATGTCCACTCGTAAAGGAAAAATTGTTCTTTTGGAAGAGGTCATTCAAGAAGCAATTAGACTCGCAAAGGAAAATATTGAGCAAAAAAATCCATCCCTAAAAAACAAAGAAGAAATTGCGAAAATGGTAGGCGTTGGCGCAATTATTTTCCATGATTTAAAAAATGAACGACTCAACAATATCGAATTTTCACTAGAGGAAATGCTGAAATTTGAAGGTACGACTGGTCCATATGTTCAGTATACACATGCGAGGGCTTGCTCGATTTTACGAAAAGCAGCACTTTCAAGCACACCAATCGTAGGGCTTTCCGATTCTCATAGCTGGGCTGTTGTAAAGCTTCTCACCGAATTCCCAGATATCATCAAAAGAAGTATGCAGCTTTATGAGCCATCTGTTATTGCAAAATATATCATTGAACTTGCTCAAGAGTTTAATAAATATTACAGTCATGTGAAGGTTCTTCATGAAGACGACGAAATGAACGCTCGGATTGCATTGGTCCGTTCTGTTACGATTGTTTTAGAAGAAGGGCTCCGATTACTTGGAGTTAAAGCGCCGGAGGAAATGTAGGAAGCCTAGCAGACTGTTGACAAACGCTCGCGAAGGCTACTTCTATTCGAGTCTTCGATTGGCTGCGTGCCTTGTCTGACAAGCATTTTCAAGACAGTCTGAGGTTAGTAATTTATTTCTTGCTTTCCTGTAAAATATCGTGTAGACAAAGTAAGTACTGACTTTGTCTACACTCTGAGTCTAGGATTTAGTCCTAGGCTTTTATTCTGGATGATATTGATATTTTGTAAGATCAATTGAACGGTTCACAACTTCTATCCCTTCATCCTCAAGAAAGATCATTTGGGCAGCGTGAGTTTCTTCGTCACGGATTGTAATTTCTCCTCTAGAGTTAATCACCCGGAACCAGGGGAGATTGTATTTTTTACTCATTGAGTGGAGAACTCGCACAACCTGTCTTGCGCCCCGCGGACTTCCTGCAAGCTTTGCTATCTGCCCATACGTCATGACCTTTCCTGGGGGGATCTGCTTAATAAGCCTAATAACATTTTCAGTAAATGGTTTCATATTGTTTATTCCTTACATAAAAAATGAATAAATACTTAGTGCAAGAATGGAGCTTAATACGACGACAATGACATTAGCCCCTAAATAAGCGACTATAAAAGCGACTCCTGCACCAATGATTCCAAACCAAATATCTTCATTAATCGTAAAAACCCCCGGAATAATCAGTGCGCCAAGAATGGCGAACGGAACATTTTTTAACACATTTTGTAGGAATGGAGGTAATTTAACCGAGTTAAATACAACAAGAGGCAACATCCTTGGGATATATGTAACAAGCCCCATTCCGATAATCATAAATAGAATTGTCTTATCCATGCTGCTCATCCTCCTCCCTCTTGTTCCAGATTAAACTATTAACCACTTCAACGCCTATTGCTGCCACGAGGGATGCTGCGACAATCGACCAACCAGGCTCTAAGAAAAATGAAAAAATTGCATTCAAAATCGCTGCACTTCCTGCTAGTACAATTACTTTTCTCTGTTTTTTTAACGATGGTACAAGTAACCCGATAAACATCGCATATAAGGCGACTGACATGCTTTGCTGCAACACATAAGGAAGATTTGCACCAATGACATGACCAATCCCTGAAAAAACAACCCAACTTCCATAGGATATGGAAATTACACCAAATAAATAACCAGTAGTAACTGTACCTTCCTTTACCGCAGCAACAGAAAACGTTTCATCTGTAATCCCAAAGGAATAAAATGCTTTTTTAATTGGATGGTCCTCCTCTACCTTTTCATTAAGAGAAGCACACATTAAAAAATGACGAATATTTAAAATGAAAGTCGTAAGTATAATTTCAAAAACGCCAGTTCCTACGGCAATTAATTGTAATGCTATGTATTGTGAAGCACCAGCAAATACGATTATGCTCATCATCACTGTTTCAGCTACCGTAAGCCCTGTCGATTTTGCCAATAAACCGAATGTCAAAGCAACTGGTGCATAGCCAAGTGCAATACTGATGCCTGCTTGAAAACCACTACGGAATTCCGAATGTTTTTTTGTTAGTACTGTAGTTGTCATTCCCCCGTTATTCTCCTTTAAATCGATTTTTATTACTAATTGTCTTAAATTTGGAATACTTTTTCAATGTTTTTGTCTGAAAATTTTATAGAAATGTGGGCTTTCGTTTTTTATTTACGGTCTATCCGTTTTATTTTGATTCTATCGATTTTATTCCATTTCTATCGACTTTAGTAAAATCCCCGCATATAAAAAAAGCGCCTACCACGGGGCGCCCTCACAAAATCTATTTCCCTTTAAAATTAGGTTTCCGTTTTTCATTAAAAGCAGCCAGTGCTTCCACTCGGTCCTCAGTTGGAATGATCACTTCATATGCTTTACGTTCAATTTTAAAGCCCGTATGTAAATCTGTATTCATCCCCTGCTTAATTGCAAATTTGGCTTGCTGTAAGGCAAGTGGACCATTTTTAAGCATCTCATTTGCAAGCTTCATGGAACTTTCCATTAATTCTTCATGTGGCACCACACTTGAAACAATACCATACTCCTTCGCTTCTGTTGCACTAATTCGTTTTGCCGTTAAAATAAGCTCCATTGCCTTTGTTTCACCAATGAGACGTGGAAGTCGTTGGGTTCCCCCTGCTCCCGGAATAATGGCTAGACTCGTTTCCGTTAGTCCCATTTGAGTATTTTCAACTGAAATTCTGAAATCACAGGCTAGTGCAAGTTCCATTCCGCCACCAAATGCATAGCCGTTAATTGCCGCTATTGTCGGCTGTGGCAAATCTCCAATACTCGCAAAAACCTGGCCAATTTTATACACATTTCTTCTGACCTGTGCTTCATTTAATGTCTTTCGCTCCTTTAAATCGGCACCCACACTAAATGCTTTTTCACCTGACCCAGTAATTATGACAACACGAACATCAGCATTCGTACGGATTTCCTCGACGATTTCATCAAGTGTCTTTAGCATTTCGTAATTAAAACAGTTTAAAGCATCCGGGCGATTCAATGTGACAGTTGCTACATGGTTTTCAACTTGGTATAAAACTGTGGTCATGGATACACCTCTTCAATAAAATTTGATATCGCTTACATCCTATTTCGCTTTAGACTGAAAAATTCCTCTAAATTATTTAAAAACAATCTAAAAAAGAACAGGTCAAATTGACCTGCTCTTCCCCTCATTTTGTCACTAAATCCTTTAAAGCACGACGAAGAATTTTTCCAGTTGTATTTTTAGGAAGCTCTTCTATGAATTCTATCTTACTAGGAAGTTTATATTTAGCTAAATGCTCACGACAATAAGCGAGAAGATCATCTTCTGTTAAAGTAGGATTCTTTTTCACAACATAACAGTGGACTGCTTCTCCCTGCTCTGGGTCTGGCACACCCAAAACAGCGGCTTCAACTACGTCAGGGTGATTATAAAGAACTTCTTCAACCTCTCTTGGATAAACATTATATCCGCCAACAATAATCATGTCCTTTTTACGGTCAACGATATAAAAATAGCCTTCATCGTCCATTCGTGCTAAATCACCTGTATAGAGCCAACTATTTCGCAATGCCGCATTACTTTCTTCAGGCATTTTATAATAGCCCTTCATCACATTTGGTCCTCGAACAATCAACTCTCCAACTTGACCTACCGGAACTTCATCGCCATTTTCATCGACAATCTTGTTCTCGACGTTTACAATGTTTGTCCCAATTGAGCCTGGCTTACGTGGACGATCTAAGGGATTAAAGCATGTGACAGGTGATGCTTCAGATAGACCATACCCCTCTGATACAAGAACATTAAACTTCTGTTCAAAGCCTTTTAAAAGGGCAACCGGCATTGCTGCCCCGCCTGAAATACATAAGCGCAACGAGCTTAAGTCGTCTGGATTTCCTTCCGGATACTGAAGAAGGAAATTGTACATTGTTGGAACACCAGCAAAAACCGTAGCTTCATAGTCCCTGGCAAGCTTAAAAATTTCTTTCGGACTAAACTTTGGTACAATTAACATTGTTCCACCACTCATTAATGGGGCATTTAACGCTACTGTTAAGCAGAAGACATGGAACATCGGTAAAGTAGTGATGACTCGGTCTTCCTCGGTAATTTTCAAATAATCCGCAACGTCTCTTGCATTACTATATAAGTTCAGGTGGGTTAACATTGCACCTTTAGGTTTACCGGTCGTACCTGATGTATATAGAATGACGGCAACATCATCATCTTCAAGAACTGGACCAAAAAAAGGAATATCACCCGAACCCACCACCATTGTAAACGATTTCATTTTAGGATAGATCGAAAGTTTTGATACATCTACTTCACTATTTGCCCCCTGTGGAGTTTCGCACACAATTAGGTGTTCTACTTTCGGAAGGTGTTGATTCATCTTTTCAAAAAGTGGAACAAGCAAGTCTAACGTTATGACAGCCCTTACATCTCCGTTATTCACAATATAGCCAATTTCGTCTGGTGTATAGATTGGATTTATCGGAATTACCGTTGCGCCTAAACGAAGTGCACCGTAAAAACCAATCACAAAATGTGGTGTATTCCCCAATACGAGAGCAATGTGATCTCCCTTCTTTATTCCGAGCTTTTCTAAACCACTTGCAAACTTTGAAACTGCACCATCTAATTCAGCATATGTACTAATAGTCTCTTGAAAAATGTACGCTGGTTTGTCGAAGTATTTCTTAGCTGTTTCCCCTAGTTGAGTTGATAGATTCAAATTTTTCCCTCCCATGGTCAAACCAATGAATGAATAATCATTCATTAAATGACAAAAAATAATATTCTAAATATATTATATTGAAAGAAAGTTTTTCTATCAAGACGTAAAATGTATTTTTAAATGATGACGGGTAAGAAATCTTACCCGCCAACCGCCTAATTTAGTAAATTAAATTAATAAAATCTTCTTTGGTAATTTTACCGAAATAATGCTGAATGTCCATACCTTCTAAAGCCTTCTCTAACTCGGCTTTTTCATACTTTGTTCCAATTAATCGTTTTTCGATTTCCTCAACATCCCCAACACCAAAGAAATCACCATAAATTTTACAGTTTTCAATTGTTCCTTTTTGAACTTCAAGACGCACATCTATAGAGCCAACTGGGAAACGATGTGTATGTTGGTAATTAAACTTTGGTGATTTTCCGTAGTTCCAATCCCAATTTTGATAACGTTCCTTTGAAATTTCGTGGATTTTTTCCCAATCCTTCTCCGTTAATTTATATTCTGGAATTTCCCCTTCTGTGTTAAAAATGTATTGAAGCAGCATTTGTCTAAATTCTTCAATTGTAATTTTTTCCGTTAGGAATTCACTGATATTAGCAACCCTACTTCTAACAGATTTAATTCCTTTTGATTCAATTTTGTCTTTTTTCACTTTTAAAGCTGAAACGACGTGATCTATTTCTGAATCAAACATAAGAGTTCCATGGCTGAACATTCTACCTCTTGTTGAAAATTGAGCATTTCCGGAGATCTTTCTTCCTTCAACCTCGATATCGTTTCGACCACTTAATTGTGCATTAACCCCAAGCTTATGAAGGGCTTCTATTACAGGTTCAGTGAATTTCTTATAATTGTGGAAGCTTTCCCCATCGTCTTTTGTAATAAAACTAAAATTCAAGTTTCCTAAATCATGATATACAGCTCCACCGCCTGATAAACGGCGGACCACTTTTATTCCATTTTCTTCCACATATTGAGTATTGATTTCCTCAATTGTGTTTTGGTTTTTTCCAATAATGATTGATGGTGCATTAATATAGAATAATAAATACGTTTCATTGATGTCTAAATTTTTGAGTGCGTATTCTTCAATCGCTAAGTTAATTTGTGGATCATTAATTCCTTTATTGTCAATAAATAACATCGTGATTTCACTCCCAAGTTAGTCCTGATTTTGCTAATTTGATATTGCCTGTAAATTGTTCTGAAGCTTGCTTAACAAGGTCTTCATGATTTCCGTAATGAGGCAGATGTGTAATCCACAGTTCTTTAACATCAGCAGCAGCCGCAATTTTCCCAACCTCTGTACTATTCATATGCCCCATATTGGATCCATCTTGATTCGCATAGAGGTTACATTCACATATAAACAGGTCTGCATCCTTCGTAAACGGAATAAACTCATCTATGTAGCTAGAATCCGCTGAAAATACAACAGTTTGTCCACCAGCTATAATTCTCATCGCATAACACACAACCGGATGCTTAGTTTTCATAAAGGATATCGAAAACGGACCAATTTTGATCGTTTCATCGGGATGATAAGCTATCGCTTTTGTATGACCTTTGTGCTCCAATCTTGAAAAGCCTTCTTCGTCAGCTGTATGTCCATAAATTGGCAGTTCCTTTTGTTGATTATGTATCGCACTCGTCACTAGTCTTGCATACTGCATTGGACCGATATCTGCTACATGGTCATGATGATAGTGAGATAAAATAATCGCATCCAGTTCATCAATTGTTATATAGTTTTGAAGCTGTGCTAGTACACCGCTTCCGCAGTCAACAAGAAGTCGAAAACCTTCGTGTTCAAATAAATATCCTGTTGTGGCTTCATTTGCTGACGGAAAACCGCCCCAAAAACCTACCACCGTTACTTTCATAGGATCACCTTTCTCATCTTCTCTTTATCGTTATACATTACACTTCTTCCATGGTTTACCCTATCCAATACCACTATAATCGATACGAAAAAAAATTTCACTTTTTAACGCTTTTGTTACAAAACAGTTATTGACATATTTTTATCTGTTATAGTACACTATAAACAATATAAGAAACGGAGGGGTTAAAATGTTAGTTAAAAGTACAGAATTTTTCAAAAACCTACCACCTAAAAAATGCGTTGAGTGTGGCCATGATATCGAGGAGCAGCATGAGTGCTACGGTAACAAATGTGACCACTGTAATGAAATCAAATGAAAAAGGAAGGCTACGGCCTTCCTTTTTCTGTTCACACCAATACAGGAGTATTTATTTTTAAGTATTCCAGAACCTTTTTAACCGCTTCTTCGCCTTGGTCAATACAATCAGGTAGCCCTAGACCCTCGTATGAGCTTCCTGCTAAAAAGACGCCTGGTAAATGTTCAGTAACATTCTTCTTTACATACTCTACCCGGTCTTTATGACCAACCGTATATTGTGGCATTGCATCTTTCCATCTAGTTACGATTGAAAATTCAGGTTGATCTGTGATGTTCATGGTTTTGTTCAAATCATCGAGTACCACTTTGATAATTTCCTCGTCTGATTGATCTACAATAGCTTCGTCTCCTGCTTTTCCAACATAGCAGCGGAGTAACACTTTTCCTTTAGGTGTTGTATGTGGCCACTTTTTATGTGTCCAAGTAACTGCCGTAATAATATAATCATTATTTCGGGATACAACAAAGCCAGTTCCATCAATGTCCTTTTTAATCGCTTCTTCAGGGAATGCCATTGCTACGGTTGCAACTGATGTTGATGGCATATCCTTAAAGCTATCGAAAAAGGAATATTGATTAAAAATGGACTGCGTCACATGGTGTGGAGTTGCAACAACTACACTATCAGCTGTCATTTCCTCACCATTATTTAGCTTTATCAGATACTGATGGTTATGTTTTTCAATACCTTCGACTTTAATTCCTTTAAACACGGTACCTGGCTCTAGCTTCGCTTCAATTGCATCAATAAATGACTGTAATCCAGTAGTAACCGTTAAGAATTGTCCTTTTGGTGCCGATTTTGCCTCCCCATTAGGCTTTGGTTTTGGTGGTGTTGTTTGCTTCATTCCTAAGATTAGGCTTCGGTATTTTTGCTCAACTTGATAAAATTGAGGGAAAGTCGACATCAAGCTTAATTGGTCAATGTCCCCGGCATAAATTCCAGAAAGTAATGGTTCAATGAGGTTCTCAACGACCTCATCACCAAGTCTTCTTCTAAAAAATTGTCCAAGTGATTGATCGCCCTTTCCAGGTGTTCGTGGCAATACAAAATCCATTGCCGCTCTCAATTTTCCTATCGGAGTGAACAAACCTGTTGTTATGAACGGACCAATTTGGGTTGGGATCCCCATAATCGATCCACCAGGCATTGGATGGAGCTTTCCATTTACAAGAACATATGATTTACCAGCAGTATTATTGACCAATTTATCCCCTAGACCGACCTCATTGACAAGTCGTGAGGCACTTTTTTTCCTTGCTAAAAAGGAATCCGGACCTCTTTCAATCACAAAGCCATCACGTTCAACGGTCTGCACTTTTCCACCTAATCGATGGCTTGCTTCCAAAAGTGTACAATTGATATCTAAGCCCTTCTCCTTTGTTTCTTTTTGGAGATAATAAGCTACTGTTAAACCAGTAATCCCACCACCTATTACGACTACTTTTTGATTACTCACTTAACATCGCCTTCTTTCAATCGGATGTTCAAAAAGTTCGGTGAATATGACGCATCGAATTTCTGCGTTGGCTTGCTTCTTCGGTCCTCACGTATTAACTGCATACGCTCCGGTCCTCAAAGCTACGCCGCCTTGAAATTTCGACGAACAGGACGTGCTAGTGTCGACAATGCCACAGGATGTGGCGTTTTTGTCGACGCGGTCCTCTTCATCCTTCTTTTTGAACTTTATATAAACGTCTCTCTATATTATTTGTGTAGTTCTTTTAAAACGACAGTTGCCAAACAATCGATAAATTCGGGTTTCGCATTTGGCATTTCTGGGCGGTAATAGCTTACACCTAGCTCCTCTGTTACAACCTTACACTCGTAATCATTGTCATATAGAACTTCTAAGTGATCTGCAACGAAACCTACTGGGATGTAAACAAACGCTTTGTAGCCTTTTTCATTATACAGGTCTCTCGTTAAATCTTGAACATCAGGACCTAACCATGGCTCAGGTGTATTTCCAGCACTTTGCCAGCCGATTTCAACATTTTTCACACCAGCTGCTTCTGCAATTAAATCAGCTGTTTCTTGTAATTGGCTTGGATATGGATCGCCTGCTGCTATGATCTTTTCAGGAAGGCTATGTGCTGAAACAATTAATACTGCATGTTCACGTTCTTCTTCAGTCATTGAAGCAAAGGTTTGTTTCACCTGGTTTGCCCAGTACTCAATAAATTTAGGCTCTTTATACCAGCTTTCTACGGATGTAATTGTCGGTCCGCCAAGATTTTCTGCCTCTTCTTTGGCACGGCCATTATAGGCTTTCACACTAAAGGTTGAAAAATGAGGTGCAAGGACAAGACTGACTGCCTCCTCAATTCCATCTTCATGCATTTGTGCAACAGCATCCTCGATGAAAGGCTCGATATGTTTCAAGCCTTGGTACATTTTAAACTCAATGTCGTCTTGAATTTGATTTAAATGCTCTTCAAGTGCTTTAGCTTGTTCAGTTGTAATTTTTGCAAGTGGTGAAATTCCACCAATCGCTTCATAACGACTGCGCAAGTCTTCAAGCATTTCTGGTGATGGCTTGCGGCCATGACGAATATGCGTATAATACCGTTCAATATCTTCTTCTTTGTAGGGAGTGCCGTATGCCATTACGAGTAAACCCATTTTCTTTTTTGTCATTAAATACACCTCAAAAAGACTAGATTAATTTTGTTTTGAATATTCGTGGATGAATGTAGTTAGACGCTTTAGAGTCTCAGGTTTTACATCAGGGAATACACCATGTCCAAGATTGAAGATGTAACCCGGTTTCTGCATGCCTTGGTCTAAAATTTCTTTTGCTTTTTCTTCAATAACTTCCCACGGAGCTAATAGAATAGCTGGATCAAGGTTTCCTTGAACTGGTTTTGTGACGCCAAGGTCCCTTGCTTTCATTATTGGGAGTCGCCAATCAAGTCCTACAACATCTAAAGGTAGGTCATTCCATTCTAATGCTAAATGGCTAGCACCTACTCCAAACATAATGAGTGGCACGTTTTCCTCACGAAGTGCCGAGAATATACGATGCATGACTGGTTTAATGAAGTGACGGTAGTCTGCAACATTTAATGCCCCTACCCAAGAGTCAAAAATTTGTACAGCTTTTACACCTGCAGCTATTTGTGACTTCACATATGTAATCGTCATTTCAGCTAATTTATCCATTAGCGCAAACCAAGCTTCTGGCTCTGCGTACATGAAAGCCTTCGTTTTATTATAATTTTTTGAAGGTCCGCCTTCAATCATATAGCTTGCTAGCGTAAATGGTGCTCCAGCAAACCCAATCAATGGTACTGAAAGCTGTTCGGTTGTTAAAAGCTTAATTGTTTCAAGTACATATGGAACATCCTCTTCTGGATGAATTTCTCCAAGCTTTTCAACGTCCTTTACCGAACGAATTGGGTTACTGATAACTGGACCAACACCAGCTTTGATCTCAACATCTACTCCAAGTGCTGGAAGTGGAGACATGATGTCTTTGTAAAGAATTGCAGCATCTACATCATATTGTTCAACTGGAAGTCTAGTGACATAAGCACATAATTCTGGTTGATGAGTAATTTCAAATAAGCCATATTTTTCTTTAATTTTTCTGTATTCAGGTTGGGAGCGTCCAGCCTGGCGCATATACCAGACAGGTACATGTTCAGTCTTTTCTCCTCTAGCCGCCCTTAATAATGTATCATTAAAACCCTTTTGCATATGTATTTACCTACCTTTCAACATCTTCATACAATAGTTACCATCATAGCATAAGTAAGTTTTACTTAATCAAATGCGCCCTTGGCGTATTTGCGTCCAGATTTTCAGACCCATACGAGGTGGGTCACAAAGACGTTGCCACAGGATGTGGCGTTCTTAGCCTTTGATCTTATACTCGAAAATTTTCCTTTGAAAACCTGTGGCATCCGCCGGAGGCTGAACTTTATTCTTAATAAAGTTCAAGATATGTTTCAATTATCCTCACTCTATCACTATAATTGTTTCTACTATCCTTGTATACAAAACCGCGTCAAATGTCAAAAATTTGACGAACATTAAGGGTGGTTAACGGAATTACCACCCTCTTAGTATTATTTATTCGAAAAAAAGGTAGGCTTAACAGATTTCGAATGTGTACCTTCTTCCTTTGTTTGTGAATTATAGGGAACAATAAAATAGGATGGCATTGAAAAAATGTTTACATTTTCAATTTCATACCCCCCTATCCCTCTTACAGAACCCACATATTTTACCGATTTCGAATTTTCCTCATAGATCCGATATTCAATCCGTTCGTCTTCTGAAGGAGTCCAATTTAATGAAACCGTAAATAGCCCTAGCGGCTTAAACGTTAAATTAGCTTTCACATCATCGATTTCGGAAAGTCTTATTGGTGGCTCTAGTTCTTCCACATCCTTCGGCGTCGAAAAAGCTGTGGCTTTTTTCAGCTCTGATTGATCAAGAATTTTCTTGAACAATTTCGTTGGTGAAGAACTTCCCCCTTTTAAATAGTGAGAAGCATCTGTTGAGTCATAACCCATCCATATAGCCCCCACAACAGACGGAGTAAAGCCGACAAACCAAGCATCCTTTATCCCGTTTTCAACACTAGGTAAATTGGTTGTCCCCGTTTTACCAGCAAGTGCACCTGAATAGCTCCCGACTCTTGCTGTTCCGTTATCAACAACCCCTTCAAGCATTCTCGTCATATACCATGCCGTTTGTTTTGAAAATGCTTCGGTCTCGTGCGTGGATGCCTCTCCGATTACTTTACCGTCTCGAGTTTCGATTTTACTTATAACATGTGGTTCGATGACTTTTCCGTCCCGGGCAAAAGCACGATATGCCTTTGCCATTGCAATTGGAGAAATTCCTTCTTTTAATCCACCTAATGCAATCGATAGACCTTGATCTGGAATGGTGATTCCTGTTTTTGTTAAATATTCTTTAGCCGTATCAATTCCAAGTCTGTCCAGCATCCAAACAGCAGGTGCATTTGCTGATTCAATCAATGCATCATACATGGAGATTTTCCCTTTATAAATACCAGATATATTACTTGGTTCATATTCACCATAGGATAGCTTTTTATCAACAAGCATCGAATATGGCTCAAACTCATCTTCTTCCAATGCGGGTCCATATACTGCAAGTGGTTTAATTGTCGAGCCTGGCTGCCGTTTAATCAAGACGCGATTAATGCCCCTGCTAACATAGTGCCTTCCCCCGATACTTGCTAAGACACCACCTGTATCATTATCAAGTAATACGAAAGCCCCTTCGACTTGATCGTCGACTCCCGGAAAATACTTTTTCTCTTTAAAAAGCTCGTATGCTGTTTTTTGAACTTCTAAATGAAGGGGAACTGTGATGGTATAACCACCTCTGAGTAATTCTTCATTTGATAATTTATAGCGAGTCTTCGCCTCTTCAAACACCATGTCAATATAGGTTAATAACGCTGGATCTCTTTCTACCTCATGAATATCGAGAGAAAGTGTCTTTCCTTGGACCCTTACAGCCTCCTCGGGTTGCAAATAACCCTTTTTTTCCATTAAATTAATAACCAAATCCCGTCTTTGTTTGCTTTTTTTAGGATTAAGAATGGGAGAATAAGTTGATGGTGCCTTTGGAATTGCTGCGAGTAGCGCCCCTTCTTCAACGGTTAAATCACTTGCATTTTTATTAAAATAAAACCTTGATGCAGACTGAATGCCATATGCACCATGTCCAAAGTAAATTTGATTTAAATACATTTCAAGAAGTTCCTGCTTGCTGTATTCTTCTTCTAAATTAATGGCGATGATTAATTCCTTCGTTTTTCGAAGAAACGTTTTTTCGTTTGTAAGAAACACATTCTTTGCTAGCTGTTGGGTAATGGTACTGCCACCTTCTACCTTTCCTCCAGCCACAATATCTTTATAAATAGCCCTTCCAATCGCCTGAACGTCTATACCATGATGCTTATAGAAACGAGTGTCTTCCACCGCGATAAACGCCTGTTGTACATATTCCGGAATATCTTTTATTGGTACAATGTCACGATTCTCATAATATAGTTTCGTAATGAATTGGCCATCTTCATCGACTAACTTTGTTGCCGAATTCATAACCAGCTTTTTGTCATCAATGACATAGTCACCTGCATATATGATAAGCAAATACCCACACAATCCAAGGACAAATGAACCGACAATAACTAAAGATGAGAGAAATAATTTCTTTTTCAACTAAATCACTCCTTGGAATAATGATGATAACTGATTTTCTAAATTGGTTATGTTATCTTTTAGTATAACTGTAAAAGTTTCCTACTATGTATTACGTAAAAATAAAGGAGTGGTTACGTGAATTTTTATATAGCGTTTGGAACAGTTGATTTTTTAAATAAGCTCCATGTAAAAAATAAAAATGAAAACATGGCCTTGTTTTATAACAACGAAACAGCCATCCTACTTCATGAAACGACTAGGAAATCGATTTTTGCAGCACCAAGAAAATATGAAGTCCTCTTTGGTGTTGGGTACATACAGGATGTAGGTTTCGCTGCATTTACATATGTACCTGTAACCGATGAAGGCAAGCCACTTTTTGAATACAATATCACCCAAAAGAATTCACTATTAAAAGACACATTGGGATTGCTCGCTTTTCGCATACTTCGGCCAATAAAAAGTGATACCTATGTGATTGCAAGCTTTTGGTTGAAGGAATCTTATTATTTGGATTGGACCCGCTCTCCAGCTTTCGAGGAGCTGGAACAAGTGATTGAAAAAACAAAAGCCGGGATAAGCAAAACCGTCTTTTCCGGACCGGCTTATACAAAAACGTTTCACTCCTTACAAGAAGATTAAAAATTCATGCACACTTCTCACACCTAATCCCCAGCAACATATTCTGTATTACAAACATAGGTAAATGTGTAGTTACCTTTGCTTGAATTCGGAATAGTTGAATGGGGGTTTTACAATGGTAGTGGAATTAACCGCCCTGCATTGGATATATGTTTCGTTTATCCTCTTAATCATCGGTTTTATGGTGATGAGGAGAGACACATCACTGATTTGTATCATCGGCATCTTTTTACTAGCCATTACTGCAACCGGATCGATAAGTGCTTCGATAAGTGGGGTATTCAATAGCTTTATTTATGCAATTACCGAATTACTCTCAACCATTCTCGTCATAGCCATTATTGTTTCGATGAGTAAGGCGTTAACAGTTACGGGTATCAATGATATCATGATTGCTCCGTTTGCAAAACTGATTCGTTCCCCCGCACTTGCTTATTGGACGATCGGAATCGTAATGATGGTCATTTCATGGTTTTTCTGGCCTTCCCCAGCAGTTGCCTTAATCGGTGCAGTTCTTCTGCCTGTTGCCATGCGGGTTGGTCTACCTGCATTAGGAGTGGCGATGGCAATGAACTTATTTGGGCACGGTATTGCATTATCCAGTGATTTTATCATTCAGGCAGCTCCAAAGCTTACTGCAGATGCAGCAGGTCTCGAAGTACTGGAAGTTGTAAAGGCGAGTATTCCATTAGTATTTGTAATGGGGATTGTGACAACAGTCGCAGCCTATATATTCCTTCGTCGCGATATGCGAAAAGGTACCCTTTCAGTTAGTGGAGAATCAAATTATACAAACCCATTAACAAAAGACCTCTCAAAACAGGAAGAACAACAACTAAGAACATTGCTATCTCCAACATCAAAACGCTTCTTCGCAATTTTAATCCCAATTCTATTTGCCTTAGATGTAGCTGCCATGTCTGCATTGAATCTTTCTGGTGGAGATGCAACAGCTCTTGTCGGAGGCACATCCATTTTTATTCTTCTTCTCATATCACTTGTTGCCCATAAAAGTGCTGGGTTAGAAAAAACGACAACCTATTTAATTGAAGGCTTCCAATTTGGATTTAAAGTATTTGGTCCAGTCATTCCAATCGCTGCCTTTTTCTATCTTGGGGACTCGGGTTTTGTGAAGATTATTGGTGATTTCTTACCTGACCACTCACAGGGCATCGTGAACGACCTAGGAGTCAGTCTTGCCTCTGTCGTACCATTAAATGCACCAACTGGAGCCATTACATTAACGATTGTAGGTGCTATTACCGGGTTAGATGGATCAGGTTTTTCTGGGATTTCGTTAGCTGGTTCGCTTGCTGCCTTATTCTCAACCGCAATTGGCGCAGGCGCAGCAACATTAACAGCACTGGGGCAAATTGCCGGCATATGGGTCGGAGGTGGAACTCTTGTACCATGGGCGCTAATCCCTGCAGCAGCAATATGTGGGGTTGACCCATTTGAGCTTGCCAGAAAGAACTTACTTCCAGTCACCATAGGGCTCGTTGTGACGACGATTGTCGCAATGTTTTTGATATAATCCATCCCTTAAAAGAAGCTCTTGTTTTAGGAGAGCTTCTTTTTCTATGTTAATTTATAGAGAGTTTTAATTTTTGGCGCCCGCGGAAAGCGAGTGCCAGAAGCGAAAATCACCAACCAATGTACAACACTCCTAACTATAATAAGCAAATAGCAACAATTTTTAGAAACGAGCCATATTTTTTATTCACTTCAATTCATTAAATATTATGAATCTATGACATTTTTCGATATAATAATATATATTCTACAATTCTTCCTATATTTTTATAATCGGAGAGAGACATGTTAAAACTATTTAACATCACCTTACAAACAAAAATTATTACATTAATTCTTACTTTAATCGTTTTTGTCATTTCGGTACTCACAGGGATGTTTCTTTATTATGAAGCAAAAGACACGAATGAAGAAATGCAAAAGCTAGCTATACAGGCGTCACGCACACTGTCTTTAATACCAATTATGAAAGATGTTTCCCATGAAGACGTACAATCAGGGTCAATGCAAGCTATTACTCAACAAATAGGAAACCAGGCCGGAGCAAATTATGTCCTCATTGAATATAAGGATGGGCTAAATATTTCGTATCCTTCTTACGAAGTTGGTCACTCTGCCTTTGATCCAGAAAACTATAAAGCAATTGTTTTTGGTGGTTATTACACAATAGAAACAAAAAATGAGCTTGGTCACATTTTATGGGGAAAGGCACCTATTTTTGCCGAAAATAACGGACAACAAATCATAGGTGTTGCAAGTGTTGGTTTTTTAAAAAACGAGATTCAACAAAGTATGAATCATAAATTACTTAAAACTCTTATTATAGCAATTATTGTCTTAATAGTTGGGATATTGGGCGGAGTTCTTTTAGCAAAAAGTATTCGAAATGACATCATGGGACTTGAACCACATGAAATCGCTTCCTTATTTAGAGAAAGGAATGCAATCTTAAAATCTGTAAAAGAAGGAATTATCGCAATTGATAACAAGGGATTCATTACCTTACTGAATAATTCTGCAAAACAAATGCTTGGAATCTCAAATGAAAGCATTAACAAACCAATAGCAGAGATTCTACCAAATACAAGAATGCTTCGGGTATTGGATTCAAATATGGTCGAATCCGATGATGAAATGATTATTAACAACCGTGTGTTAATCGTGAACCGTATGCCTATCATCGAAAACGGGAAAACGGTAGGAGTTGTTTCAAGCTTCAGGGATAAAACTGAAATTAAGAAAATGGTGGATACCTTAACGGAGATAAAAAATTATTCCGAAGATTTAAGGGCGCAAACTCATGAATTTACGAATAAATTATATGTTTTATCTGGATTACTCCAGCTCGAACAATACGAACAAGCTATCGCCATGATCCAACAAGAAACAAATCAACTTAATTTTCAAAACGACATTTTGTTTAATCAAATAAAAGACCCCAAACTCCAAGCTATTTTACTTGGAAAGATTGGAAAGGCTTCAGAAAAAAAGGTCAGTTTGGAAATTGATGAAAATAGCTATCTATCAGAATTACCGATCCATATTTCAATTACAGATTGCATCATCATTATTGGAAACCTAATTGACAACGCAATTGACGAGGTTATGCAAGATGAAGGGATTGTGACCTTTTTTGTAACCGATATTGGAAACGACATCGTATTCGAGGTGAGTGATAATGGTAAAGGAATCCCAAACGATAAAATTTCTAATCTCTTTGAAAAAGGAATATCCTCCAAAGCTGAAAAAAACAGAGGCTATGGGCTTTGGAACGTAAAGACCGTTGTGGATAAGTTAAACGGATCAATTGAAGTAGCAAATGGAAAAAATGGTGGAGCGATTTTTTCGGTTTTTCTACCGATGAAAAATCAAATTGATAAGGAGGTAGACTGATGATAAATGTACTTATTGCTGAGGATGACTTTCGAGTAGCATCTATTCATGAACAATTCCTTCAAAAAATTGAAAATGTAAACTTGATAGGGAAATCATCAAACGCAAAAGAAACCCTTGAAATGCTAAAAAAACATGACAATATCGATCTACTCTTATTGGATGTTTATATGCCTGATAAAATGGGAACTGAACTTTTGCCAATCATTCGTAATTTGTATCCAGAAGTAGATATCATAATGATTACTGCTGCTACTGAAAAGAAACATTTGGAGGAATCGCTCAGAAGTGGTGTTTTTCATTACCTTATAAAACCGGTTACAGTCGAAAAGTTTACAGAAACAATAAAAAAGTATATTGAAAAGAAAGAATTGCTTCTAAGCATGAATGAAGTTGATCAGACTTTTGCAGACCATTATTTCGGGGGCAAGTTAATGCAATCTGTTGAAAAGAAAATTCACTACCCAAAAGGTATAGACCCCCTTTCCCTAGAAAAAGTGAGAGAAATTATCATCCAATTGGATTCGGGAATTACAGCTGAAGAAATGGGTGAACGCATGGGAGCATCAAGGACAACAGCAAGACGCTATTTAGAATATCTAGCATCAACAAATGAGGTAACTGCAGAACTTGAATATGGGATTGTAGGTAGGCCAGAACGAAAATATTCAAAACTAAAATAGTCTTTAAGCATCTTGAAATGGATTCAAGATGCTTTTTTGTGAACAAAATGAACAATAAGATTTTATCGGTTTTTATATAACTTATTTTGAAAACGGTTACAAATTTGTGTCTGAATTTTAAAATAAACACATTAGCATAACTAGCAATTTTATTTCATTTAAGGGGTGTATAAAAAAGAAAGATAAGTTTTCAACAATAAAATGTTTACAGAAAGGAAGGTTAAAAAAATGGGGGCAACTAGATTAATTCTACCGATTATTTCAATTCTAATTAGCATTATTTACTTTATATCAACTATTAATCTGCCAAAGGCCAAATTGGGAGATCCAAATGGTCCTCTCTATTTTCCATTAATAGTTAGTATTTTTCTTTTTATAGTAAGTGTCATTTATTTCATAAAAGAATTAAGAAATCACTATCCAAAAAATGATGAAGTAAAGTTATTGTTCAAAGGTAGGGTTCCCTTTTTAATTATTTCTACATTGGTAATATCATTGATTTATACTCTCATTTTTGAAAGAGTAGGATTCTTAATCTCCACAATACTCTTTATGGCGGCAATTTTATTTATTGTGAATGGGAAAGAAAAATGGAAGGTTAACATTAGTGTAGCTGTTTTATTTAGTTTGGGATCATGGTACGCCTTTTCTCAACTTCTAGACGTCAGCTTACCGTAGATCAAGGGGGGATAACATGGATATACAAGGAATTCTTGAAGGATTTGCAACGGTACTAAGACCAGAAAATATACTATTCGTTGTATTCGGCGGATTTTTAGGAACAATTGTTGGTATGCTTCCAGGCTTAGGACCGGCAACAGCAATTGCGGTTTTAATCCCGGTTACTTTCGGTATGGATCCGACAAGTGCGTTGATTTTGATGGCAACTATTTATTATGGTGCCATGTATGGCGGATCATTAAGTTCCATTTTAATTAACACACCTGGTGACGGATCAGCTGTTGCTGCAACATTTGATGGCTATCAGATGGCAAAAGCAGGTCGTGCAGGCCCAGCGATTGCAATTACTGCAATTGGATCACTTATTGGTGGTTTTGTCGCTGTTATAGGTTTTATGTTTTTAGCAAAGCCTTTATCAAATTTCGCCTTACAGTTTGGACCGGCCGAATACTTTTTATTAATGCTTTTCACATTATCTGCTGTCGTTTCATTATCCATTGGAAATATGACTAAAGGGTTTATTTCAATGGGAATTGGTCTAGTATTAGCAACTGTTGGTATTGACCTTCAGACAGGAGTACACCGTTTTACATTTGGCAATGTTCATTTAAGTGATGGGATTAACTTCTTAGTTATCATTATTGGTATTTATGCTATTGGGGAAATTTTATACAACTACTTAACGATTGATAATCCACTTGGCAAGAAAAATACATTAGGACGAGTGTGGATTACTAAAGATGACTGGAAACGTTCAAAGTGGCCAATGTTTCGTAGTTCCCCACTAGGCTTTATCGTTGGTATTCTACCTGGTGCTGGAGGAGCAATTGCTTCATTAATGGCCTACAGTACGGAAAAACAACTATCAAAACATCCTGAAAAATTCGGAAAAGGGGCAATTGAAGGGCTAGCTGCCCCTGAAACAGCAAACAACGCCGCAGCGGTCGGTGCGTTCGTTCCACTATTAACCATGGGTATCCCAGGTTCTGGAACAACTGCCGTAATGCTAGGAGCACTTGTCATGCTTGGTGTTAAACCAGGACCTCTTCTCTTCGAAAGTGATCCTAATATGGTATGGAGCTTAATCGATAGTATGTTTTTAGGTAATATTTTCTTATTTTTAATCAACATATTTATGGTTGGTGTGTTTATTAAGATCTTAGATGTACCTGCAAAAGTTCTTTATCCGATTATTTTAGTCCTAGCATTTATTGGGGCTTACACAATGAACTACACTATAATAGATTTCTATATCCTAATTATTTTCGGAGTCATTGGTTTATTCTTGAAATTATACGACTTTCCAATTGCTCCAATGATTTTAGCATTAATTGTTGGAACAGATATGGAACAAAACTTTAGAAAAAGCATTGTTGCTGGACATGGTAATCTAGATATCTTTGTTAGTTCACCTATCTCAATTACATTATTAATTTTAACTTTATTATCACTTACTTACCCATTATTCATGAACAGCAGAAGAAAGAAAAAGGCAGATTTAAACGAAAATAGCTCCTTATAATTTAGGCATTATAAGACCCTTAGCAGCAATGCTAAGGGTCTTCCTATTTTATAGAAGATTTTCAAGAACGGTTTGTAAAATACCACCTTTTTGGTAATATTCAATTTCAACTACACTATCTAACCTTACGATTACTGTGAATTCGAGTGGTTCAAATTGGTCATGTTTCGTTGCGATTACTTGGATTTTTTGACCTGGTGAAATTCTTTCGTTTAAGCCTCGTAATTCAAAATCTTCCGTTCCGTCTAATTGCAAGTTTTCCGCATTCTCTCCTTCACAAAATTGAAGCGGTAATACACCCATACCTACTAGATTGCTACGATGGATTCGCTCAAAGCTTTCAGCAAGAACTGCTTTAACACCCAATAGCGCCGTTCCTTTTGCCGCCCAATCCCGTGAACTTCCTGTTCCATATTCTTCTCCCGCAATAATAAGCAGGCTCTGATTGTCTGCTTTGTATTTCATTGCAGCATCATAAACTGGCATGATTTCACCTGAAGGTAAGTACTTTGTATATCCTCCTTCTTTTCCAGCAGTCAGTTTATTTCGAATCCGGATATTCGCAAATGTACCTCGAACCATGACATGATGGTTCCCACGTCTTGATCCATATGAATTAAATTGTCGAACTGGAATGCCTTTTTCCGTTAAATAGATACCAGCTGGGCTTTTTACAGGAATTTGTCCTACTGGAGAGATATGGTCAGTTGTAATAGAATCCCCTAACATCAATAAAGCCTTCATGTTTTTAAAATCTACTTCAGACTTTTCACTTGAACTCTCTTCCAGGAAATAAGGTGCTTCCTGGATGTACGTTGACTTATTATCCCAACTGTAAATTTGTCCTTTTGATGCATCAATCGCTGACCAAACTTCATTTTCAAAAATCCGGTCGTATTCCTCTTTAAAAAGTTCCTTATTAATAGTAGATGAAATAACCTTATTTATTTCGTCAGTTGAAGGCCAAATATCTTTTAAATAAACAGGGTTGCCCTCTCTACCATTACCAATTGGTTCGGAATACAAATCAATATTTACTGACCCAGCTAACGCATATGCAACAACTAACGGCGGTGAACATAAGTAATTTGCTTTTATAAGAGGGTGTACCCGTCCTTCAAAATTACGATTTCCACTTAAAACAGAAGCGACAAGGAGATTGTTATCCTTAATTGCCTCTTCGACAGACTCAAGAAGGGCTCCACTATTTCCGCAGCAGGTTGCACACCCATAACCATCTATATAAAACCCAATCTCTTCTAAAGCCTGTAGAAGGCCAGACGTTTCCAGGTATTTTGTAACTACACGTGAGCCTGGTGTTATGCTTGTTTTTACATAGGCTGGCTTCTGTAACCCTAGTTCCCTTGCCTTCTTGGCAACAAGTCCAGCTGCTACCATCACGCTCGGATTTGAAGTATTTGTACAGCTGGTAATTGCGGCGAGTACAAGCGAACCAGTACCGATACTTCCTCCCTCTTTTAACTCTACATGCTTAAATAATTCTTCTTCATCCAATCCATATCCACCACTAGCAATCGGCCTTGTTATGATACTTGTAAACTCATCCTTCATCGAACTCAATTCAATACTGTCTTGTGGTCTTTTTGGTCCCGCAATGGTCGGTTTGATTAAATCTAAATCCAACACAATGGTTTCGGTAAACTTTGGATCAGGTGTCTCATCCGTTCTAAATAGTCCTTGGGCTTCGTAATATGCCTTAATTAATGATTTGTTATCTCCCCTACCTGTAAGTTCGAGATAGTCTAATGTCACATCATCAACTGGGAAGTAGCCCATTGTTGCTCCATATTCTGGAGCCATATTCGCAATCGTTGCCCTGTCTGTTAGGGATATATTTGTTAATCCTTTCCCAAAGAATTCAACGAACTTCCCGACTACTCCCTTTTTACGTAAAAGGCTTGTTATTGTTAAGGCAAGATCTGTGGCAGTTACACCCTCCTGTAGTTTTCCAATTAGTTTAATTCCAATTACTTCGGGAATAACAAAATATAAAGGTTGTCCAAGCATCGCTGCCTCTGCTTCAATACCACCTACTCCCCATCCAATTGTTCCAAGACCATTAATCATTGGTGTATGGGAATCTGTTCCTACAAGAGAGTCCGGGTAGACAATGGTTTCTCCATTCTCATTTTTTGTGACAATAGAAGTAGCCAAATACTCTAAATTAACCTGGTGAACAATTCCGTTTGAAGGTGGTACAGCTCTAAAATTTGAAAAGCTATTTTGTGCCCATTTTACAAAGCGGTATCTTTCTAAATTTCTCTCATATTCTAGCTTAAGGTTATCTGATAAGGATTCATTATGACCAAAATGGTCGACAATCATGGAATGATCAATGACTAAATCAACAGGAATTTGTGGATTAATGCGGGAGATATCTCCGCCTTTTCGTTCCACAGCATTCCTCATGGCGGCTAAATCAACGATTGCAGGGATCCCCGTAAAATCTTGAAAAACAATTCTTGCTGGCTTGAATGGAACTTCATTTTTCTCCCATTGCATATGTTCCCAGTCTGCTAATTGTTCAATATGGGTAGTCGTGATATGTTTTCCGTCTAAATGCCGAATCGCAGCCTCTAGTAGCATCTTTATTGAAAATGGAAGTGTAGAAACTGGGTAGCCATTCGTTTCCAATTCATTTATTCGAAAATAACGGTATTCTTTCCCATCAACATGTAAAGTTCTTTTTAACGTTGATGAAACTTCAGATACACTCATTTAGTTGCCTCCCTTGTTGTACTAATAAGTGAAAAAATAGTCTAGTAGATGTCAAACTAGACTATTAAGTACGTACTATCCTTCAGGAATATATAATTCACCTTTTACTATTCTTCGTGCTGTTCTGTCTAAACCAACTGAAGCTACATCTCGTAGTTCCTCTGTTAAATTCACACGTACCTCTGCAATTCCTTCTGGATGCCCAATCCGAATGATTTGTTCGATGCTTCCATCTCTCTTTCTTGAAAAATGATTCGGAATTGTGCCTTCAAGCAATGCTGATGCAGCCAAATTATATAAACCACTACCTGCAAATGTTCGATGAAACCGTTTCATTGAAATCATTTTTGCCACAATATCAATGTCATCAGCCTTTATCTTTTTTCCTGTAGAAGTTACATAATCATGTGGACTTGCTACAAGTGCTATTTTTGGAATAGAAGGAATACTTATCGCTTCGTTCTCGTTTTTTGCCACGCCACTTGCAACTGCCATTTTTAAACGAATTTCTTCAAGTTCAGATAATAGTTCTTGGTCTGCCCCTACTACACTATTGATCTCAGAACCTGATAATCCAAAATCTTTTGCAGCTACATATACAAAAGGATTAACAATATCAACAAATGATGTGTCATAATTTCTTTTTTGAGTAGCTACGTTAGTTTTTAGACCAATCGGTATTGTTTTTCCAGTCTTTCCTCCACCGGGTGAGAGGATGTTGACAATAATTTTTGCTCCAGGTGTTACGATTCCTGGCATCAAATATTCACCGGAAACCTTTGCATTACCGTTAGACAAAGGTATCCTCATCTTAATCATTTTATTTATGTTTTTATTAAAAGCAGAAACCGTAATAAAATCATCATTCGGATTTGTTTGAACTAGACCTTCATCTACCGCAAATGCTCCGACGGCAGCCATTAGATTTCCACATGTTCCTTCATCATCGACTACTGCCTCTCCAATCCCAATCTGATAGAACGTATAATCAAGGTCTGCACCTTTCACAGTTGGTTCTGAAATGACCATTACCTTACTTGAGTGCGATGTACCGCTTCCTAAGCCATTTATTTGTGAGGGATTATATGCATCAATTCCTTCTAAAAATATTCTGTGCTGTAATTCTTTATTTGTTGGTAGATCCTTTTCATGAAAAAAGAGACCTCTACTTGTACCACCTCTATACACAACACACCGAACAGAGAATTGTGACATTTTTCTACCTCCTTACTTCATTTCAGGAACAATGGTCTTGGCGATTTCTTGATCTAAATCCTCATAATCATGAAGTTTAATCGTTTCATAAAGTTCTTTTCGTGTTTGCATCTTGTCTAATACATCACGCTGCGTTCCTTTTTCAACTATTTCCGAGAACACAATTTCATATGCTTTCGCTGCTGCTCGTAAAGAAGTAACTGGGTAAATGACCATGGAGTAACCAAATGATTCAAATTCATCTGCTGAAAAATAGGGTGTTTTTCCGAACTCTGTCATATTTGCTAATAAAGGAACATCAAATTCTTTACTGAAAGCTCTAAAGTCTTCCTCTGTAATTAGGGCTTCCGGGAATAACGAATCGGCCCCCGCTTCCACGTATTTTCTTAGTCTCTCAACTGCAGCTTCTCTACCTTCGACAGCAAGTGCATCGGTTCTAGCGACAACAACTAATGATGGTGCAACTTCTTTAATAATCTTAATTTTTTGCGCCATTTCATCTGCAGAAACTAATTTTTTCCCATTCAAATGACCACATTTCTTCGGTAAATCTTGATCTTCAATCTGTACGGCCGCAACACCTGCTTCAACCATTTCCTTTGCTGTTCGAGCAACATTTAAGATCCCACCGAAACCTGTGTCAATGTCCGCTAATAGTGGCAAATTGGATGCACGAATAATGTCGCGTGCTCTCTCTGCAACTTCTTGAGAGTGTAAAACACCTAAGTCTGGTAAACCTCTACTAGCTGTGTACGCCCCACCAGATAAATACAATGCCTTAAACCCAACCTTTTTTGCCATTAAAGCAGCCATTCCATCATGGGCACCCATAATTTTTAAGATTGGCCCCGCTGATAGATAACTTTTAAATTCTTCTGCTAATTCTTTTTGACTTTTTTGCTGTTCAACAAGCCATGTCATAATATTCCCTCTCTTCTTTGAATTAATGAAAGAACGAAGGACCCTATCGAAATAGGGCCCCTAGCATTAGTCAACTAATCCAGATTCGCTAATTAATGTTTCATACATCTTAGTTTGTTCCTCTAAGAATTTTGCTGCTTCACTGCTATTTTTATAGAATGAAGACCATTCATTATTTTTCACAAGGTCTTTCCAAGCATCTGTTTCAACCATTTCTCCGATTACTTTATCCCAGTAAGCAATTTCTTCTTCAGTCATATCAGGAGGTCCCATGATTCCTCTCCAGTGTGGGAATACCATATCTACTCCTTGTTCCTTCCAAGTAGGAACATCCTCTAAACCTTCAATTCTTTCATCAGAAGAAACACTAATTACTCTGAAGTTACCAGCAATATGCTGATCCTTAGATTCAGAAACTGCCATTGTAGCTACATCTACGTGACCACCTAGAAGAGCTGTTACTACATCTCCGCCACTCTCATAAATCATGAAGTTTAATTTTGATACGTCAACACCGTATGTCTTTGCTGCTTGTACAAATGATAGATGATCATTGTTACCTAATCCTGGTGCAACTGCGATTGTTAAAGATGTAGGATCCTTCTTCAATTGTTCCATAACATCTTTTGCAGTTTTAAATTCTGAGTCATTTCCTACTGCAATTGAAATCCACTCAGTTGTTAAGATAGCTAGTGGAGTAAAATCTTTATACGTTAATTCACTTTGGCCTAGTAAATTGTTTGTAATTACAAGGCTTGAGTTAATTGCAAGATGATGAGCATCCTTTGTAGATAGGTATTGCCACCCTACTTCTCCACTTCCCCCTGGCTTGTTAACAACATTGATGTTTTGGTCTACAATCCCTTCATCCTTAAGGATCTTTTGGATTGCTCTGGCAGTTGCATCCCAACCTCCCCCCGGAGTTGCAGGAGCTACAAGCTCGATATTTCCTGTTGGAAATGAATCTTTTTTCCCTGAAGCGCCTGAAGAGCATGCTGTTGCAACAAACACTAATGCTAAAATTGCTAGTAATGAAAATAGTTTTTTCATTGTTCCACCCCTTTTATCTTTCTTAATTTTCACAACCTTATATTACTTTTAATTTAAATAAATGTAATCGTTTTCAATTTAAAGGAATTTAACAATAAAAACATCATTTTGTTCATAAAGTTCACGAGAGTTATAAATCATGCAAATCGAATGATTCAATAAATGTAACAAATGCATTAATTACATTTACCTCTAATGATTCATTATGATAGAGCATCCATGTATTACGTATTAACGGGTTATTTTCCTTATCCTTGATAAACACTTTATGGATATCTTCATTTCCTTTTAAAATCATACTTGGCATTATTGCATATCCAAGTCCATTTACGACCATCTCTTTACAAGTATCCACTTGGTCTACCTCCATTGTAATCTTCGAAGGTTTTGTATAATTCTCCATCCACCAGTGGTCAATAATAGATTTTAAGAAGTTGTCAGTTTTATAATTTATTCTAGGCAAATCTGGTAAGTTTTTTAAGTCCATTTTCTCTTTTGAGGCAACACAAAGCTGGTCTTCAAATAATAATCGCTTTTGCTCCATCCATGTATATTCACCGCGAACAAATGCAATATGAATATCCTTTTTATATAAAGAATGGAAAAGATCTCTGCTCCACCCTGTTGTTACTTTGAATTCCACATTCGGATATTTGTCTTTAAAAGCCCTTAATAATTGCGGAAGCTTATATTTAGTGAAAAAGCTTGAAACACCTAAATTAATGGTTCCGACCACTTTGCTTTCCATATTGGTCAAATTATCTTTTATTTGTCTTAATTTTAAAATCATTTCTTCGGCACTTTTAGCAAGGTATTCTCCCTGAGGTGTAAATTTGACACCACGTCTATCCCTGTTAATTATTTTTATCCCAAATTCTTTTTCAATTTGTTTAATTCGATTTGTTAAGGCCGGTTGTGAAATAAATAATTGTTTACCCGTTTTTGTTATATTTTTATTTTCATAAAGGACTTTAAGGATTTCCCAATCCTGACTCCGCATTCCATTCCCCCCTTTAGATATTCAGAAATCTTATGGCAGCTAATACAAATACGATATTTTACTTATATCTATCAATATACTATATTTATCAGTACATAAGAAAGATTGAGTTAATAGGTGAGGGGAAAAACATGATTCTTTGGATAGTCATCATCATCTGTACTGGTTTTCAAACGATATTAAACACAACTAGACCCATCATCACGTTATATGCTTCCGAAATGGGAGCGAATACATTTGATATTGGAATTTTAACAGCAGCATATGCTTTCTTTCCATTAATTTTCGCCATTCATGCTGGCAGAATTGCTGATAAGATTGGGGACCGATTACCTGTGTTTTTTGGATTAATCGGGATTTCAATTGGGATGGTCATCCCTTATTATTTTCCTTCCATGCTGAGTTTGATTATTTCACAATTAATTGTAGGAACAGCAGCAGTCTTTATTACGGTATCTTTACAAAACATACTTGGAAATATTGCGACAGAGGAAAAGCGTGATCAGTATTACAGTTTGTTTGGAATCGCTACCGCGATGGGAGCGATGATTGGTCCCATCATCGGAGGTTATTTAGGAGAACACATCTCTTATTCTTCCGTATTCATTGCTTCAATTTTTATTAATATCGTTCCTATTATAATTTCGTTTTTTATTCCGGTTCTTCGGAAGCAAGAAACTAAGCAAAAGATGAGCATCACTGCTTCTGTCGGCTTATTAAAAATGCCTTTATTACGCAAAGCATTAATATCAAGTGCCCTTGTACTTTATTCAAAGGATATATTCATCGCTTATTTTCCGCTATTTGCTAAACAGTATGGGATTTCAACATCAACGATTGGTTGGATTATTTCAATTCAGGGACTTGCGATTATTCTCGTTCGATTCTTACTACCTGCTTTAACAGGAAGACTAGGAAGAGACATTGTATTAATTGCTTCCGTTTTTATGGCTGGAATTTCGTTTTTATTAGTTCCATTTACAGGAAATGTGATTTTATTAGGTGCGTTAAGTGCCATTATGGGACTAGGGTTGGGATGTGGTCAACCTCTTTCAATGACAACCACCTATAATGCTTCACCAAAATCAAGGACTGGTGAAGTACTGGGATTACGACTTGCCTCTAATCGGCTATCTCAGTTAATTGCCCCAGTCTTCTTTGGTTTAGTGGGTTCATGGGCTGGTATTTTCTCCGTATTTTTTATCAGTGGAACGTTTTTACTTGGTGGTTTATTTGCCATTAAGCCAGAAAAGAAAAGCAAACTAGCTTCATAGAATACGCGTCTGCCTACAGCATGAAGGATAGCTGTAGGCATTATTTATGACAACATAATCCCCATTTTCCATCTATTACCCTCTCTCCTACAACTACAGTTTAATAATTATACAACCTAATAAAAACGCCTATAAACTATACAAAGTCATATTTTATTTCTCATATCCGAATAACTGTTATAAAATATAAGTTCAAGCATCCTAACGATTGGAGAAACAAATATGAAAGGTATATTTGAAAAAATAATGCCATATATAAAACGTGTCTGGGAATCTATTAAACGATTTTGGCGTGAAAAGCATCTGACAAAGATTTTGTTGCTGATTATGTTAGTTTTTATTTTAGTGACCATGCTTTTCTTTGCTTTCATGGCAAGCCAAGCTAATGTCCAGTCATTGAAGGACGGTTTGCGCCAAGCAACTGTTATTTATGATAAAGACGGTGAGGTTGCAACCAATATTGTTACAAACCGAACGGAAGGTATTCAGGTTGAAGAACTACCCGACCATGTAAAAAATGCGGTCATTGCAATTGAAGATGAACGCTTTTATAGCCATAATGGCTTTGATATTAAAGGAATCATGCGCGCCTTTTTTAATAATCTATTTGCAGGAAGAATCACTGGTGGAGGAAGTACCATTACTCAGCAGTTGACAAAAAATGCACTTCTCTCTCCTGAACAGACCTATAAACGAAAAATCGAGGAGCTCTTTTTAGCATTAGAAATCGAAAAGCATTATTCCAAAGATGAAATTTTGCAAATGTACTTGAATCAAGTATTCTTTGGAAATGGATCATGGGGAATAAGCCAAGCTTCTAAAAAATATTTTAATGAAGATATTGAACATGTTTCGATTAGTGAGGCGGCAATGTTGGCTGGACTTCTCCAAGCTCCTTCTGCACTAGATCCTTATCGAAATTACGATGGAGCAATCAAGAGAAGAAATACTGTCCTTTTGAAAATGCATGAATTAAAGATGATTTCTGACGATGAATATGCACAAGCAAAAAAGGAAGAAATTAAGCTTGAGGATGGCGGCGGTAGTTATATTCAAAGAAACTATCCCTATTATGTAGATGCTGTTCTTGATGAAGCCATTAAAAAATATGGCCTAACTCAAGAGGAAATCCTTACTCGTGGGTACCGAATATATACGGAAATGGATCAACAGATTCAAGCATCACTTGAAGATGTCTATAAAAAAGACTACCTCTTCCCAAAAGGTAGAGATGTGCTCGTCCAAAGTGGAGCCGTTATGTTACATCCTGAAACAGGTGGAGTACTTGGATTAGTCGGAGGCCGTGGTGACTATGTATTCCGTGGTTTCAATCGTGCCACCCATTTGCAGGCACAGCCAGGGTCAACGATAAAGCCACTAGCCGTTTATACTCCTGCACTTGAAGAAGGATATGAGGTAACTTCAGTGCTCAAGGATGAGTTGAAAACATATGGAGATTACACTCCAGAGAATTTCTCAAGAACCTACCAAGGTGAGGTAAAGATGTATGAAGCATTAGAGGATTCCCTGAATGCACCGACCGTGTGGCTGTTAGACCAAATTGGAATTGATAAAGGGCTTGATGCTTTACGAAGGTTTGGCATTCCTTATACCGATGAAGATAAATACCTCGGAATTGGACTTGGAGGTATGCATAAAGGGACTTCACCATTACAACTTGCGGAAGCCTATTCCGTTTTTGCCAATGATGGAAAACGACCAGATGGACATCTTATCTCAAAAATAGTTGGACCAACCGGGAATGTGATTGCTGAACACAAGCATAAAACAACTCGAGTCACTTCTAAAAAAGTAGCCGATGATATGACGTCCATGCTTCTAAACGTAGTAGAAACAGGTTCAGGTAAGGGAACAAAAATCCCCGGAGTTGAGTTAGCCGGAAAAACGGGTTCAACACAGCTTCCTTATAAAGATATAAATGGTACAAAGGATCAATGGTTTGTCGGATATACACCTAATTTCGTTGGTGCTGTTTGGTTAGGCTATGACAAAACAGATAAAACACATTATATTCAAGGAAGTAGCTCAGATTATATCGTTCCTATTTTTAAAGCAATGATGGAGGAAATGCTCCCATCGATGGAAGTGGATTCATTTGATGTCGTCTCGGTTAATGCGAAACTATCCGGACAAGAGGATCGAAAAACAATTTCAAAAGAAGAAATCAAAGAAAAGGCTGAAAAAGTGGAAGAAGCCTTAAAAGAAGAAAGTGCAAAATGGAAGCTAGTTCTGGAAGAAGCAAAAAAAGACTTGAAGGATGTTAGTCAAAAAGTGAAAGAAAAAGTACAGGGATTACTTGGAAACTAGATTTGCTATGAGTATTGTTCAATCGAGCAATACTCTTTTTAATTAAACCAATAGTGGCATTTGGAGTGATGTTAACATACAAGTATTTGGTATTCTATGCACCTCCACTGACATTAGGGAGACAGCATCATCCTAATATCTGGTACTTCGTGTACCTCCACGATGATTCAGGCGACGCAATCCCCCTAATATTTGGTATAACATGTGCCTCCACGGACATTCGAGGGACACCACCCTCCTAATATCTGGTATATAATAGAACTGTATGAATGATAAAGCAGTTAACCTAACACTAATTCACTAAATAATGAACAAAAAGCCCTCTATTTAGGGCTTTTTTCAACAACTTCTAAAAAATGTTTTAAGATTCCGGCTGTTAAGCCCCAAATAACACGATCTTCATAATAATAAAAGCATTCGTCCATTCCTCTTACCTGCCATTTATAATTCTGGCCACCAATGATATCGTTAAATGGGAAGTTTTCTTCTGGTTCGACATGAAATTTCACTTTAAAAATTTGCGGTGGATTTGCCTGAAAAAATGACAATGGTACCGTAAACACCTCGCCAACTTCTGCTGGATTCGGCCGAATCTCATCAGGATTGGTTATCACACCGACAAATGGATAAATAATCGTACCAAATGGTGATACAAAATAATCTAATGGACTTACATCTGTAATCGAACTCTCTTTTATTCCTAGTTCCTCCATTGTTTCCCTAATCGCTGTATGTCTTTCATCTTTATCAGTTGAATCCATTTTCCCACCTGGAAAACAAATCTCACCTGGCTGCCTTCTTAGTTGGCTTGAACGAACCTCAAATAAGATATGGACTTCATTCTCTTTTTTTATCAAAGGAAGAAGAATGGAAAAGCGTTTGAATTCACCAAGACCTAATAGGGATGGAGTTCGATTTTTGACGACATTGACAATTTTATCGATTTCCATAGTTCACCTCGAATATTTATTGTTTTAAGCCTTTAAAAGCTTGAATAAATTCAATTGGATCTTCTTTTATAAGATAGGAGAATACCCCTTGATTGGTATGGAGGTATAAAAAGCTTGTTCGGAAGGACACATCATACACATGCTCTAGTTGAAATTCATTTGCAGAAGAAAGGATTCTGTCTTCGAATAATCGTAGTTGATGATGTGTTTCGATATATTTTTGTTCATTCCACTCAATTTTTCTTTGTATAACAATATACGAATGAGATGCAATAAATTTCACAGATTCTCTCCTTTCTATTCCTATATTGTACCAGAAAATGATGTGCGGGGACTCCCATAACCAATATAGAAAAACCACAGTGAAATATTATCACTGTGGTCGTCATTCTTATTGTTGTACTAATTCTTTTTCAAGAGCTAGTAAACGTTCCGCTACTTCTTCCTCAGATAAACCGTTCTCTTCTACATAGCGGTTACGTGGATGAACACGACATTCATGAGTACAGCCTCTTAAATATTTATGCTCATTTTCTTCTGAACATAGAATTTGTTCATTACATTCTGGATTTGCACAGTTTACATATCGTTCACATGGTTCACCAGTAAAATGGTCTTTACCAACAATAACGTGTTCTTTTTGATTTACTGGAACAGCAATTCTTTCATCAAAAACATAGAGTTGACCATCCCAAAGGTCACCTTGTACCTCAGGATCTTTTCCGTAAGTTGCAATACCACCATGAAGTTGGCCAACTTCCTCAAAGCCTTCTCGCACTAACCAACCAGAGAATTTTTCACAACGAATACCGCCTGTGCAGTAAGTTAAAATCTTTTTGCCTTCAAGCATATCTTTATTTTCACGTACCCATTGTGGTAAATCGCGGAATGTTTCGACGTCAGGTCTGATTGCACCTCTGAAATGTCCTAAATCATATTCATACGTGTTTCGTGCATCTAGAATAATAGTATTCTGATCCTGCATTTTTTCATAAAATTCTTTTGGACTTAAGTATTTACCAGTTAATTCAAGTGGATTAATATCATCCTCGAGACTTAAGTTCACAAGCTCGGGACGTGGTCTAACATGCATTTTCTTAAATGCATGTCCATCTGCTTCATCAATTTTAAAAACAATGCTGGCGAAGCGTGGATCTTTTCGCATTTCTTCCATATACTTGTCAGTTTGTTCAACTGTACCGGAAACCGTTCCGTTAATCCCTTCAGTCGCGACTAAAATACGACCTTTTAAACCGATTTCCTTACAGAAAGCAAGATGCTCTTTAGCAAATTCGGCTGGATTTTCAATTGTCACATACTGGTAATAAAGTAATACTCGATAAGGTTTTGTTTCTGTCATTATTTTTCGACCGCCTATCATTAATATTTGCAAGATATGAATGTGTTTAGGATCGAATTACACTTTTTTCTCTTACATCAGTGTATTGTATCAAATTTTTTAATACTAAATCAACGTTTTATACCTTCCTTATATTGTAAAGTTGTAAATTCGGTTTTTTTCTACAATAATATATCTATTCTTGACAATTGATATATAATAATCATGTCAAACTTTTTGGATGGGGGTTTCAAATATGAGTTTACCAAAAGCATTAACAATTGCAGGTTCTGATAGCAGTGGTGGAGCAGGACTTCAAGCCGACTTAAAGACATTCCAAGAAAATGGGGTTTATGGCATGTCCGCCTTAACTGTAATTGTTGCAATGGACCCAAATAATCGTTGGAATCACCAAGTGTTTCCCGTTGACCATGATATCATTAAGGCACAATTAGCAACAATCCTTGATGGCATTGGTGTTGATGCGGCGAAGACAGGAATGCTTCCTACTGTTGATATTATTGAAATTGCTGCAGATGCGGTAAGGAAACATAATCTTCAAAAATTTGTGGTTGACCCTGTAATGGTTTGTAAGGGCGAAGACGAAGTTCTATTCCCAGACCATGCCGTTGCTCTTAGAGAAATACTTACTCCACTTGCAACCGTCATTACTCCAAATTTATTTGAAGCTGGCCAACTAAGTGGAATTGGTTCTATTACAACGATTGACCAGATGAAAGAAGCTGCAGTTAAGATACATGACCTTGGTGCAAAATATGTACTCGTAAAAGGTGGCGGAAAGCTAAAACACGATAAAGCAGTAGATGTTTTATATGATGGAAAGGAAATAGAGGTCCTTGAAGGCGACCGTTTTGAAACAACATATACCCACGGCGCAGGCTGCACTTCTTCCGCTGCGATTGCAGCAGGACTTGCAAAAGGATTAGATGTAAAGGAAGCCATATATGAAGCGAAGAAATTCATTACAGCTGCCATTCGTCATTCCTTCCAGCTAAATGAGTATGTTGGTCCAACAAATCATGCTGCACGTCGACTTTACGGTGATAACTAAGCTGTAGAAAAACTCTACAGCTTTTCTAATCTTAGGCAAAGGAAAAAGCGCAAAACGCGGAGTCTTAAGGGATAAGTATGACAGAAGGTGTTTGTTACCTTCCTTAGCGATTGGTTTAGACCTGAGAGCCGGTACGCATGGAACTGTGCATCCCAAAAACCTGCCTAGACGAATTTTAAAGATGATGGTAATATTGTGAATATCATAGAATAATAGATTGTTCAATCCATGTATTCACTTGTAAAAAGCCATAGGTAAGGAGTGTGTAAATATGCCTGGGATTAACAAAGAGATCGTGAAATTTTTACGCAAAAGGAACAACATGACTCAACGGGATTTTGCTAAAGCAGTAAATTGCAGCTTTGCGTTAATTGCTCTTGTCGAAGTTGGCAAACGCAGAATTACAAACAACCTTGAAACGAAAATCAAAGAGTCTTTTAATTTAGATGATCAACAAATATCATCCCTTGCATCCATCGTTCAAGAAGTAGCAAAGGGCGTACATCCTTATATGTAAGATAAGAAAAAGCAATTGGACATGTGCGCCAATTGCTTTTTTATTGGATTCTTGTAAAACCATATTCCTCGAATAAGGTTATGGCTTCCTCACTTGATAAGTATTCATAAAGTAGTGTTGCTTCTTCTACATGCTTCGAAGATTTAATAACCCCGATTGGATAGATAATGGGTGAATGGAATTTAGAGTCCACACTCGTGATAACTTGAATCTGATCTGACGTTTGCGTATCTGTTTTATAAACAAATCCTGCATCAACATTTTCTGTTTCTACATATGTAAGTACTTGCCGAACATCCTTAGCAAGAATAAGCTGATTTTCAATTGTATTCCACAGCCCCATATTGTTTAATGCTTCTTTTGCATATGCTCCTGCAGGTACAATTTCTGGTATACCGATTGAAATTCGCTCTGCCTTTTTCAAATCTTCCACCGATTTAATATTGTTATTGTTTTCCTTCGGAGTAATTAAGACAATTTCATTACCGATTAAGTTTTGTTCATATTTATCATGAATTAGGCCGTCGTCCCTTAAAGCATTAAATTTCTCTAGTGACGCGGATAAAAACAAATCTACTGGTGCACCCTGTGAAATTTGTTGAGCAAGTGCACCTGATGCCCCAAAATTAAAGGAGATATCTATTGTTGAATGTTTCTCTTCAAAATTTTTCTTTAATTCTTCGAGTACATTTTGCATGCTCGCTGCAGCAGAAACAGTAATTTCAAACCTCTCAACATCATCATTTACCTCAGGAGACCCACATCCATTTAAAAATAAGCCAAGTATGAGTAAAAACATGAATCTATACATAAAACACCTTCCCCTAGTTAGTATAACTAAAAGGAAGGTGTTTTTGAACAATTATAGGTTTAATAATTCAACGTGCTTACCAATGTGTTTTACTAGACCTTGACGATACTCTTCTTCTCTATCATTTAACGTGTTGAAGAATTCATCCTTAAAAATATGGTTACCATCTTCACCTTTTGCTGTCAGTAATAATCCGTATGTCACGTGAATAACCTGTCTTGCTGCATCATTATTCATATATTCAGGAAGATCGGCATCCGCAACCGTATCAAGTGGAAGTATTGTACTCATATCTGGTGTAATATGATAATACTTAAGTGCTTCATCTAAATGTTCTAGTGCATATGCGTGCATTCTTCGATAAAGGTTTGGTTTTACCTTCGCAATCACACGAACCGCTTCAAGCCAGTTTGTACCAGCAGTTTTTACGTGAAGAACACCGTTTGTATATTTCGCGATAATTGGAAACGCTGTAAATTTATCACTACCAGAGTGAATACTTAATTTATAAGCGAAGTATTCTGCAATTAACGCATGCTCACGTAATTCTTTTTCGAATTGTTCGATATCCCCGATATAATCAATTCCCTTTTGGAACTCACCACAGAATCTTGGAGCAAGGCTTGTTACAGTTACACCACGTTTTTGAAGTTCATTTGCTACAAAGAAATGTGCTGCCGGTGAAGTAACGGTTTCCGTTTCATCAATCGAAATTTCAAAATCAATATCACGACCAGCATTTACAATATATGTGTTATGAATATGAACCATATAATCTAAAGCGTTTCCATATAACAATACAAATTTCTTGACGATTTTTTCGTCAAACGCAATATCTATGCCATTAACATCAAATTCTTTATTTACATAAAGTTCATGATAATGATTCTTTGTTTCTTCTGGAAGGTTATCAAATTCAGCACTGATTTCGTCTTCTGTCAAACCTTCTACACGGTTTTGAATATGGTCTGAGCAGTCTAATGTAAGCATTGACATTCCAAGCGACAACGCCATTTTAATATCTTCTTCTTCCTTTAAATGGTCGCCATCTGCACCAAATCCGCCTGTATAGCCTTCTTGAAAAACAGCAAAGCTAGCAGCATCAATCACATCATTCATTGTTCGGTTGGTCAATGTTAATTCACGAATACTTTGTTGAGCTAGAATTGGCTTTACGCTATGGTTGCGAACGGTTTCAATATGTCCTGGAGAAGCGAGCCCTAGACGGTCACCAAGTCCCATAGTTGCCATTTTTGTACCGAAAGCTCTTGGTACTGTATATTCAAAATAACGGTTTAATACAAGACGATTTTCATGTGTTAATGGACATGCTTTGCCATTTTCAGCAACTACTGTCCCCTCTAATTCATCATATAAAGCACCTTCGCCAGTTGCAAGAATCCATTTTTGTTGTGAATCTCTCACCATGATAAGGCTTACATTATCGAGGTGTGTTAGAGATTTTTCATATACCTTAACGTCACCCACATACTCGAAAACGCTTTCGTTTTTTAAAGCTTCAACTAGCTGTTTTAATTGCTCCATGGATATAGCCTCCTAAAATTAATGCCATTCTATTAAAATAATATCGTAATATACTAGAATTGTTAATAAAAAATTGGTTAATTCATAAATAAAACTTTAAAAAGCTTCTTCGTTTTTTCTATTTTTTGAGAATTCACAAGCACTCCCATTACCATATCAGAATCATCAATTGCTTCTTTAAATAGTGGTACTGCTGAACTATCAATTCCGGTTATTTGATTCTTGTTATCAAAATATAAAAATTCTTCATCAACTGGAAGAGTATTATCTACCAATTCATTTTGACTATAGAAATATTGATCATGATTCATCATCTCAAATTGTTTTTTATCAATGAACAGAACATCGAGGTCTCCTGTGGAAATTTCCGCGGAAACCTTTTGCAAAGCAGCCATTACAATATTAAAATCTGCTGCATCCGGTGCATATGGGATAACTTGAATCGATACTTCATGTGTTTTTCTTTCTTCATCCGAAAGAATTTCTTCATTTAGCTTTTGAGCGATTTTATTGATCTCATTCGAATCTACTAAATCCCCTAAAACGAAAATGGAAAGTGCAGGCTCCTTTTTTTGAGAATGGTTACTTACTAGAAAGACAGTAACAGCGACTATTAATAAAAATGCAAACAAATAATATCTATAATACTCCCAAATATACTTAGCCTTTTCTGCAGTACTCATTGCAGCAAACAATTCTTTGACCTTTCCTTTTTCCCTCAAATTCCTTACGTCCCTTCAAGCAAGATGTGTATGCTAGGAAAATTTACCTGTTATTATGCATTTTCATATTTTTCTTGTAAAAATGCAATACTGTCATCAATAAATGGTTCCGTTGTACTTTCAAGGAGAAATTGGATGTAAGGTTTTTTCGGCTTGATTAATTTCATAACTAAATCATAGTTTAAAAGGCCTTTTCCTGGAGGTGCAAATTTCAGCCTACCTTCTTCGACCACAAAATCTTTACAATGAACAATAATGATTCGATCCCCAAAAAGTTCAATTGCTTCCTCGAAGATTTCATCCTGAAGATGATAATTTTCGACTGTTAATAAATTGACCGGATCAAAGATGACTTGAAGATTATGTGAATTCACTTCATCCAATAATCGTTTTAAACGACTTGGATTATAAACAGGATGATTAACTCCCGCCTCTATCCCGACGATGACACCAAATTCCTTCGCTTCTTTAACAAGCTCTTTCACACTTTCTACTACATCTGAGAAAGGTTTTTCTTGAAAATTATCTACCGTAAATCCCATTTTCGCATGAACATTACCTGTTTCCGTTCCGACGACACTACAACCAAAATCTCTCGCAAAACGGATATGTTCCTTAAAACGGTCTAATGCTTTTTGTCGTTCCTTAAGGTCGGGATGAATCATATTAATATAACAGCCAAGGACAGCAATTTCGATGTTTTTTTGTTGAAAAGCCTTCCCTATATATCTACCAAAGCCCGGAGAAAGACTCCCCAAGCTCGTGTTAAGGTCTGGAAACGATTTCGCCAATGCCAATTGCACAGATGATAATCCCTTTTTGGCTATCGTTTGAACAAGTTCATCCAAGGAGCTTGCCTTTACATCATGAGCTCGAATACCTAGATTCATCATATGAGCACCTTCTTTACTTTACATATTTTGCTAGACTTGGAACTCCTTCTTTTATTTCTTTGGCAATAATACTGGCAAACTTATATGCCCCCTCCACGCGAAAATGCGTGTCATCACTGATTCCATCTGGATAGTTTGGATGTTCACCAGGATCAAACCAAATAAAAAGGTCTTTACACTTTTCGGGTCCTAATGATTCATATAGTTGTTTAGACTCATTCCATAAATCAATGAGACTTACTTGTTGCTCCTTCGCCAAAGCCATCATCGCCTTTGGATACTCTCCAAGACTGTTGATAATTTTTCCATTTTCATGAAAAGTCCTTCGATGCATGGAGGTAATTAAAACTGGAATTGCTTTTTTCTCCCTTGCTCCACGAATATATTGCGTAAGATAAGACTGGTACGATGAATATGGCTCCGTTCTTCGCTGGTCCTGTTTTTGATCATTATGTCCGAATTGAATAAAGAGGTAGTCGTTCGGTTGGATTTCATTCAGGATTGTTTCAAGTCTTTTTTCATCAATAAAACTTTTGGAACTTCTTCCTCCTATGGCTAGGTTGTGGACGATGACATTGTCAAGAAAATAATGATGAAGCACCTGTCCCCAACCTGCTCTTGGTTCTTCGTTCGGAGGACAATCGGATACAGTTGAATCTCCTGCAATATAGATATGAATGTTTTTCATCTTGTCACCTTCATCTATCGAAAACTAGGTTCGCTCTTGTCTGATTTGACTTCGGTTTTTCCGTTTACTTTTTCTTCTATTCTTGCAAATACCTTGATAGACAGCCACATGATCAGATAGGCTAGGATACTTGCGCTCAAGAAAGGAATGAGCGATGGAACATAGGAAAAGCCGACATAAAGTATAATTATTCCGATTACCATTGAAAACGTAACAAGAGGATATGATAAGCCATACATGACGGCGTGTTTCAAATAGGTTTTTATCGTTCCATTAAAGTGTACATAAATAGGAAAAATATAAAGTAGAATGACGATAAAAACCGAACTAATCGCGATTAATGCGTACCGAATCACAATGTATATAGCGCTCGTGGTCGGAAGAAACACAAGATCGACATATAAAATATATCCAACGATGAATAGGGTCAGTCCTAGGAGGTTGGATTTTAAAAATTCCTTTTTGTATACACTCCAAAATGTTGAGAAAACAGGGATATCCTCTTCTCCCATAATCCATTTTCTAGTTACTGCAAAAAGGGCTACTGTAGCAGGTACAAAGCCAGCAATAACAAGTCCTACTACTGTAAATAGAAGCCATAGCAAATTTAAATAGACTAAACGGGAGATGACCCCGCACCATTTATAAAATGGACTATCCAATCCTCCTAGCATACGTCTGTCCCCTTTCTGATTTCTTATATTTGACCTTGATAGCTTTTTAATAATTGATTAATAGAGATAGGTTTATGTTCCAGTACGGATTTCCAAACCGCTTCTCCAAGCGCAATCGAATAGGCGCCTGCCTCAGCACCTGCTAAAATTTCATAATGGCGTCGTGGATCAATTCCCTGATACAAATCGTGAATTAATATAGGGTCACCACCACCATGACCACCAGCTGTTTTAACAACGTGAATGATTTCCTTTGAGCCAAATAACGGGTAAAAATCAATTGTTTGTTCAGGAACTTCAAATGGAACCCTACTTGGCGCATGGAATTCTTGAGTTTCAATCCTCCCCTTTGTTCCATTGATAGCTAAACGATAGCCTTCGAATGGAGTTGAGAAATTTATGGAATAGCTTAATAAAGCACCTTTATTATATTTTACTGTCGCTGTATACGTATCCTCAATGTTAATCTCTGAATCAAAAATACAAGCATCAGGCCGATAATTGGTATAGGTATTATCCTTATGTTCACCCATGTTTAAGTGATCATCTTCTACAACCTCTGAAAATTCACGAGGATTCCATCTAACATAATAATCACATTTGTCTCTGACATCACAGGTACCACAAAATCGATTATCTGTAGTTGGATCTGGGTTAAGCTCACCATTTGGTCCATAATAATGTAAGGCACCATGAGCAAAAACTTCTTCTGGATATTGGTCTATCCACCAATTTACCAAGTCAAAATGATGTGTAGATTTATGAATGGAAAGCCCACCAGATAACTCACGCTTTCGATTCCAACGCTTAAAGTAACTTGCTCCATGATAAGTGTCGATATACCAATTCAAATCAACTGAAGTTACTCTTCCAATTTTGCCTTCTAAAACAAGCTCTTTAATTTTTCGGTGGTATGGACTGTAGCGATAATTAAACGCTACTGTCACTTTACCTTTACTTATCTTTTCTGCCTCCATCACTTTTGCTGCATCGTTAGCTGTTGTAACCATCGGCTTTTCGGTGATTACATCCACATCATGTTCGAGCGCTTTTAAAATATAATCGATATGTGTGTTATCGCGACTTACAACAATGATACTGTCCGGCTTCGTTTCTTTAATCATTTGTTCGATTTGATCTGGTTGGTATGAAGGGGTTTGGGCCAAGACTGGAAATTTTTCCTTACATAATTCAATACGGTACTCATCACTATCTAATAATCCAACAATCTCACTTTGCTTTGCGAATTTTTCTAGTAATGGTGGAATAAACATTTTTAATGCTCTGTTACTTAATCCACAAACAGCATATCTCTTCATTTATAAAGTAACCCCCGCATGTTGAGTTAGTAATTTTTCCATTTCCATACTAGCCATGATAAACGCACCTGCACCATGTAAATCATTATGACTTCGCTCACGATTGATATAATAATCATATACTCCGATTGAAGTACCGATTACAATATCATCAATGATTAAGTTTCCATCTTCTGTTTCTTTGATTTTATGTTTGAGTAATCCTTCGTAAGCCTTCGTGGCCAGTGCAGCAAATTCTTCCCCCACATATTTTTTCGAAACAGCTTTTGCAATCACATAAACAAATAGACTAGAAGCAGAAGTTTCGAGCCAATTGTCTTCAAGGTTACCTTTATCAATGACTTGGTACCATAGACCTGTTTTTTCATCCTGATATTTCACGATATCGCGAACATAATCTTGAATTAATACAATCCACTCTTCTTTATGTGGATGGTCTTCAGGTAAAAGGTCAATCATGTCAATAACAGCTAATCCATACCAACCAAGTGCACGCCCCCAAATTTCTGGAGCTTTTCCATCTGGACGAGCCCATGGTTGAACGCATTTTTCATCCCAGCCGTGATGATATAAGCCAGTCGCTTCACTCTTTGTATACTTACGCATTAATTTTTCTTGATGAATAACCATATCGATTAATTCAGGCTCATTGAAATTTTGTGCAAAGTGTAGAGCGAATGGTCCACCCATATATAAACCATCCAACCACATTTGATATGGATACTTGTCCTTATGCCAAAATCCACCTTCATTCGTAAGATTTAATGTCGAAAAAATATGACGTAAACGACGAGCTGCTAGTTCATATTTTTTTAGACCAGTAGCTTTATATAATGGGAACAATAAGAGTCCCGCTTGAATAGAATCTAGTTCATCTCTCGCAAATAATAAATTCCCATTGTCATCGATATTGTGATCAACATATGACTTTAAATAATCATAATATTTCTGTTCACCTGTTTTGTTATAAACTAAGTCCATCCCACATAAAAATACACCTTGGTGATAATGCCAACGTCCACCAGGTGGAAGCTCCTCAGGAGTGAATTTTTTCATCAGTGTATCACATGTTTTTTTCGCAAAATATAAAGGTGATTTTTCAATTTTTGTGTTATTCAAGAATCAACACCCTTTCTCATAGTGATCATTTGTAAAATTTGTAAACGGTAACAAACCTCCTGATTTCATGATAGGATATTTATAAAATAATAACTATAATCATTTAATTTACTTTTAAATAAGACCATAATCCCATGAGTTTAGTAGAAACATTCTAATATTATGAACACAATGTGACATAATGATTATTCAATTTATTTAAAAGTACATCTATAATAAAAGGACATTCAAATATTACAGGGATGTTACATTTTTATTAATTCCCCTCTCATTTGAATAGTTTGGAGTGATTACATGAAATTTAAGTTACCCGGAAGTTTCTTCCATAGGATGATTTTATTTGCTAGCATACTAGCCATTATACCTGTCGTCGTTGTTGGAATATTTTCTTTCATTCGTTCTACCTCTGTTGTAGAAAATTATGTTGCAAAAGAAAAAGAGCATAGCGTGTATCAAATTCAAACAAATGTTGAGCAAGTAATTAAGTCAGTGGATCAGTCCTTAACTCAATTAGCATCCTCATCTAAAATAATTGAATCATTAAGGGAGCCACTTACAACAAGACAGTTCCAACTTTATAACCAGCTCAGAGACGACCTTAGTCATCAACAAACATTCGATACTCGTTTAACAGATGTTGCACTGATTAGTCTTGAAAACGACTGGCTTGTAAACAACTATGGGTTGCAACGACTTTCTGAACCTCAACTTCAGGAAATTTCAGATCGCTATCTTTCCCTTAGGACAAGCTCTGTCTGGCTTTTAGAAGAGAATTCAAAAGAGCCACTGTACAAAAAGGTTGCTTCTCGTGCCTGCGGTTACAATTTAAATTTAATTAAAAAAATCCCGATTATCTCATCTAATACAACAGGGATGATAATCGCAAATATTCCAACATGTAGTTTTCGTGATATTTTACAGAAGGACGATTCTTTAGAAAAATTCTACATCCTAGATGAAAATGAAAGCGTTGTCCTTCACAATGATCTGCAAAAAATTGGACAAGCCTTCGAATATAGTGATGTCATTACTGAAAACACAACTCTTGAAAATGATTCTGGTCAATTTACGATTACATCAAACAATACAGATTATCTATTTACCTATCGAAAATCGTTTTACAATGGCTGGATTTATGTTTCCATTGTTGAGCTTAATGAATTAGCTGCGCAATCAAGATCAATTGGATGGTTGACGCTAGCCATCACATTATTGATTGCAGGTATTTCTTTATTATTAGCGTTATTTGGAAGTAAACTAATCTATCAACCTATTAAACAACTGCAAAATGTCATTTTACATTCACTCACAAATAAAGAAGAAAGCAAAGACAGGAATGAATTTGTCTTTATCGAGAATCATGTGAAAGACATGCTAAAGCAAAACGATTTCTTGGAAAAATCATTACAAAACCAAATTAGTCAGCTAAAGCAATTTTTCATGCACCGGCTTTTAACCGGTAAAGTTAATGAAGAAGAACTTGAGGGTAGAATGCAATATTATGGGTATAATTTGGATTTTAAATGGCTTAGTGTTTTAACAGTTCAAATTGACAGCCTTGAGGGTACTTCCTACAAATCAAAGGAAGAAGATGTATTATTATTTGTAATCAATGGTCTTGTGGAAGAACTAATCCCAAGCGATGAGCGAATGTCACCAACTGTTAATAAACAAACCCAAGTCACCCTATTACTCAGCAATATTGAATCAAAAATTGAGTTTAATCAGTATGTAAATGATATTGCTGAAAGAATTCAGAAAAGGGTAAGAGAAGAATACAGTATTCCAATTAGTATCGGAGTAAGTGAACCTTTTAAAGATGTTTTAGAGACAAGAACAGCCTATAAAGAATGTCTAGAGGCGCTTAAATACACACTTAAATATGGCACGGAATCGATTATCTTTTTTGAAAATCTTGAAATCGGAAAAGGGCTACACACCTATTTCCCTAAACGGGTTGAAAATGAACTATTCGATTCAATTAAGGTAAACGATAAAGAAAAAGTATATAGCTTACTAAACGAGTTAATTGATGAAATCTTTTCCGAGGATTTAAATCATGTTCAATACCAGATTTCTTTAGTTCGATTTTTAAGTGATTTAATAGAGTTAATGCATACTTTGGCAATCAATGTTCTTGATTTAGAAGACAACCGTTCTATTTTTGAAAAAATCTATGAATTGAAATCAAGGGAAGATGTAAAGGAATGGTTTATTAACGTAATAATCGACCCTCTTCTTCAAAAAATTGAGGATCGTGCTGAATCACAATATAAATCTATTTCAGAAAACATTGTTCATATTATCCATGAAGAATTTGAATCTAACATTACACTGGATATGATTGCGAATCGACTTCACTATAACCCGAACTATTTAAGTAGTATATTTAGAAAGGAAATGAACATTTCGTTTAGTGAATATTTATCCATGTATCGAATTAATATGGCGAAAAAATGGCTCGCTGAAACGGACATCTCTGTCAAAGATATTTCAGATAAACTAAACTTTAATAACTCCCAGAATTTTATTCGCTCGTTTAAGAAAATCGAAGGAACAACACCTGGTAAATACCGTGAATCCGTAAGAGCAAATTAGCCTTGACTAGCCAGGAATTGTGACCTCTAGCTACTCAAAGCTAAGCTTCTTGCAAGATACTCGCAAAACCTATTCAAAGTAAAATCTGGCTAGGCACTGGAGCTAGACATTAGAAAAGGAGATACACTCATGCAAAAAATGGTAGTCTCTCAAAATGGTGATGGGGATTTTACAACCATTCAAGCTGCAATTGATTCCGTTCGGGTCTTTCCATTGGAACCAGTGTGGATTGATGTAAAAGAAGGCATATATGAGGAAATCATTACCGTTCCAGAAAACAAACCTACTATCACTATCGTTGGTGCAGGAGAAAACAAAACAATCATCTCTGGAAGTAAATATGCCCGTATGAAAAATAAAAATGGCGTGGAAATCGGTACATTTGAAACAGCTGTTTTCCATGCCTTTGCAGACCTCTTCCACTTGGAACAGCTAACGATTCAAAACGTCGCTGGTTTCGGTGATGAAATCGGCCAAGCACTTGCGTTATATGTAGCTGGCGACAAATGTAGCTTTAACCATGTTAGACTTTTAGCAAACCAAGACACACTATACACCTCGAAGGGTCGGCATTATTTTTCTAATTGTTATATTGAAGGTCATGTTGATTTTATCTTTGGGTCAAGTGTTGCTGTTTTTGAAGATTGCACGATTCATAGTTTGCGGAAAGGCTATATTACCGCTGCTTCCACACCAGAGGAAAAGGAATTTGGCTTTTGCTTTAAAAACTGTAAGCTAACAGGTGAAAAGGAAGCCACTGGAGTTTTTTTAGGCCGTCCATGGCGACCATATGCTCATACAGTATTTATTAATACTTGGATGGGTGAGCATATCCATCCAGATGGTTGGGATAATTGGCGAAATGAAGAAAATGAAAAAACCGCTCGTTATTTTGAATTTGATAGCACTGGACCTGGAAGTGAATCCTCTGGAAGGGTTCGTTGGGCTAAACAATTAACAGAAGAGCAAGTTGCCAAGTACACAATGGAAAATATTTTCTATTTAAAAGATACATGGTTACCTAAATAAGCTCCCGATTTGGGAGCTTATTTTTTTAGTTATTACTTTAAACCGATGTATTCGAAATAATCAAAGTCAGCATAGTTGGATGAATCTGTTCCATTGGAACTTGCATACATTCCCATATATGCACCAGTAAATCCTCCAGCAACATCTGTACTTAATATTCTCCCATCAACGTCTTCCTTAAGGACTTCCCACTTTTCTTGTTCTTCTGCAAAATAAAAATGATAGGACTGTCCATATGCCTCTACTTTTAAAAAGACCTTTTGATGTTGATACGGTTGTAATGCGAGGAGTTCTTCCTCCCCTGCTTCTCTCTTCACTAATCGAATCTCTGATTGTGTGCATTCAACCCGGTAGTGAAAATCAGTATTTTGCAGTAAAACTAATCCTGCTACCTCATTTCTATTGGTTGGAGTAAATTCCATTTTTGTTCGAGCTGCAAAGTTGATATGACATTGTCTACGTCCAATAAAAGCCGGGTTAACATCTTCTGTTATCCTTTCAGACTTTAAGTGTAATCGTAAATAGCCCGGGCGTTCGTCTAAAGACCAAAAATCCTCTCTTGGTGTGCGGATAAAATTCCATTGCATCCGTAATTCCGGAAGATCAAAATGATCACAAGCAGGCTCTGTTGGCCATCTTTTTTCTTTTAAATTGGGTTTGACCCCTTCCATTTCAACAATCCCTTTTCCTGGATTGACAACGGGCCACCCCTCTTCCCATTTAAGAGGAACAAGAAAAGACTCCCTGCCTAGGTTGCGATACATGCCTCCGTATGGACGTGACCCCAAACAAACCATCCACCATTCACCATTAGTTGTTTCAACTAGATCTCCATGCCCTACATTCGCGATTGGGTATTCTCTTCCTAAATGACGATGTGTCAAAATCGGATTTGTTTTGGCGCCTTCATAGGGTCCTGTAATTGATTCACTTCGGGCAACCGTTACTGAATGGGTAAAGCCTGTACCACCTTCTGCAATTAATAAATAGTACTTACCATCCACTTTATAAATATGTGGGGCTTCCTGGGCATGAATATACTTCAATGCCCCGTCCCAAAGACTATACTTCTCTCCGGTTAATTGCTTCGTTTCTAGGTCTAATTCCTGCAGCCAAATTTCCATATGTTTTGGGTATAGCTGACCACCTGGCGGGCGCCGATTTGCTGTAACATATACTTTTCCATCATCATCAAAAAATAAAGATGTATCAATACCAGGACAGTCATCTAACCAATATGGGTCAGACCACGGACCTTCAGGGTTCTCAGCTGTAACAAAGAAATTTCTTCTTGCACCCGTCTGACTTTCGACAAAAGTAGTAATGACATAAAAAATACCTTTGTGATATCGAATTGTTGCTGCATAAATGCCTTTTGAATTCGGTGTTCCATCCAAATTTAGTTGGCTTGGTCGGGTTAGAACATGCCCGATTTGACTCCAATTTACTAAATCCTTACTTTTGAAAATGGGAATCCCAGGAAAATATTCAAAAGTAGATGTAACGAGATAATACACATCTCCGACTCGACAAATCGACGGGTCCGGGTAAAATCCTGGAATAACTGGGTTTTTGAACGTAGACATAAAAAATTCTCCCCTTTATTTGTGAACAGTAAAATAGTCGAAATCTACGTACCCTTTGCTAAATTCATGTTCGCTGTTACAACAGTAGATTCCAATTTGAGCACCTACCCATTTTCCTGGAGTGGCCTCAAATGCATCCTCTATCATCTTATAGGTGACTCCATCCTGACTATAACTAAAGCTACACATCGCGCCTTCTTTTACTTCTACATGTAGATATAGTTCATTCCCACCCAAATTCCCAACATAGACTTCACTTTGAAGCTTCTCCTCATCTCCAGTCAAATAAAAAACGCCTAACTGTTCGCCGGTCTGTTTTATGGTAATCGAAGCATATTGTCTTCCTAAAATTAGTAGGCCCGCTTGGTCTTGCTCTGATTCGGGAGCAACTCTTAGTTTTGTTGTTACTTTAAAGGTTTCAGCAGGAAATTTCTGAGTCATGATATTTGGGATATGATAAAGATTTGTTTCACCAGGGTGTCCGATTGCGTGCAATCGCAGCATACCATCCTTTAATTCATACCAATGAGATTTACGATTTGCTTGCCATTGCCATTGAAGTCCTAATTGATTCAAACTAAAATCATCACTCATGTCAGGAACTGTAATCTCTGAATCTACTAGAGTTCCTGGCTTTTTCCATTGAAGAACAGGTTCACCTACACCATCCTTGTTTTGATTTTGCCCCATCACTGGCCAATCATTTTCCCAATCCATTGGCTGGAGATGAACAATTCGACCGTATGCTCCCTTATCCTGAAAATGAACAAACCATGATTCTCCTGTTTCTGTCTCAACCCACCCGCCTTGATGGGGGCCATTTATATTCGTATTTCCTTGATGTAACACAATTTTGTCTTCATAAGGACCGAAGATATTTTTAGAGCGAAGAATAGTTTGCCAACCCGTTGCAACTCCGCCAGCAGGTGCAAAAATATAATAATAGCCATTACGTTTGTACAATTTGGGGCCTTCTATCGTCGGATGGTTTTCACAACCATCAAACACATGGACCCCATCGTCCAGCAGCGCTGTTCCATCCGGCTTCATTCGACTTATATGAAGAATACTTTTAAACCCAATTCTACTTCTTGCAAAAGCACTCACAAGGTAAGCCTGACCATCATCATCCCAAAATGGACAAGTATCAATCCACCCCTTTACTTTCTTAACTAAATGTAGGGGCGTCCATTCCCCAGCTGGATCATCTGCCGTACTCATAAAAATCCCTTCATCTGGCGCACCAAAAAACACCCAAAACTTTTCATTGTGATATCGAAGACTGGGCGCCCACACCCCATCGCCATGACGTGGTTTATCATAGCTTTCAAAAGGTAATGTTTCCGCAACATGATTGATAATTTTCCAGTTAACAAGATCAGTTGAATGCAAAATGGGTAAACAAGGCGTCATATGAAAGCTTGATGAAACCATATAATAATCTTTGCCAACACGAATAACGTCTGGGTCTGAGTAATCTGCATGTAAAATTGGGTTTTGAAACATTCCATTTTCTAAATCGGCTTGCCACACTTTTTGAACAGCAGGACTCTTCTTAGTTTCTGTCATGTACGATTCAACTCCACACAAGTTATTAAAATGTACGTTTACTGTTCTTCTGGATTCAAAGTTGAACATAACCATTCAAAAGATTGATCTCCACATATTTCGTGACCACCTTCAAATAGATGCCATTTTACAAGGTGGTCAACATTACGTTCAGAGTAAATGCTTTTAATATCTTTAATGGCCTTTTCTGTTTCTTTTACAGGAAAAAGGTGATCCATTTTTCCTGACTCAATAAATAACGGACGAGGTACCATTAAGGCGATTAACTCAGGCATTTCTGCGTACTGCAGGATTCCTGGTATATAATTGTCTAAACAATGTCTTCTATTCATGATGCTTCCTTTGAATGTGTTGGTATAGCCTGATATAGCAGTTGCCTGTATCCGTTTATCAAGAATGGTTGTGAAGGCAGCAATAAGTCCCCCTCCAGATATCCCCATACAGCCAATGCGGCTAGAATCTACTTCCTTAAAATCTTCCATAAAATCTAATACTCTTTGACATTCAAAGACACGAAGTCCGGCAAGCGTCTTACCAAAAAGGAGCAATTGGCTTGCCAATGAATAACAGGAATTATCGGAAGGTGATTGGCGCTTATCAATCGAATAAGTTCGTTCTCCAAAACCGATTAGTTCCGGAGCCATCACAACAAATCCCCGTTTAACAAGTTCGATTGCAAAATCCTTATGTAACCCTGGATCACCTTTTCGATCATTACCAGATGGGTCTAGACCGACAATATCTTTGTTTCCGTATCCATGACCATGCAAAGCAAGGATCGCTGGGGCTTTTTTCCCTTTCAGATTGTTTGGAACTAGGACATACATCTGTAACCTAACACTTGGTAGTGTCGTAATTTCTATACTGTATCTTGTATATTGGTCATAAACCTTTTGTTCGATTATTGTGGGTTGAAGTGATACATCACTCTTAAAAGACCCAAGTAACTCTTGAAATTTTAAAGTTAATGACGATTGCCAATCTTCATCATAGGTTTTTGGATTCCTTTTTACTGTATCTTGATATAATTCATCCAAAAATTGATGGATTACCCACATGTTAATCCCTCCAATTCCTTTAAAACACAACTATAAAAAAATTATAAATCTTGTTTTAAAACACGATTTGACTCGTTAACTTTCACATAATTCTTGCTCGCCATTTGCGTTGCGGTACCATTAATATTTTTGTTTTCAACTTGGTTTAAAACGATTACTGGTGTGGACTCATTTTGGTTTCTCATTGAAAAATGATCAATCGTAACATGCTCACTATCCTCGACTTGCAGTCCTGCACCTTGACGGGTTTCTACACGTACATGATGAATATCTAGATTTGAAATATACTTGCCGAAGATTCCCGCTCCTGCCATCACCAATTCTTCTTGAACCATGTCTGGCTCTCCACCTTTTTCTTTTGGGTCAAGGGTCATTTCAATTGTAGAATGATGGATGGATATATCTTTAACTGGTCGTTCCGGAAGTCCATAAATAAATCCTGCAGCTGCTCGACAGTTTTTAGCTGTGATATGACTAATTTGGATATGTTCGATTTCTGGTGTTTTTTCAGTTATTGGTTGCTTCTGAAGACTATTCACTGTCGGGTCGTTCTCATTCACACCATGGCGATAAAATGAATTGATTGCAATTGGACATAATACATCCTCCATATAAATATTATTCACGAGGATGTTTTTCACATAGCCGCCACGTTCACGATTTGTTTTAATCCGTACCCCGCGGTCTGTTCCAATAAATGTGCAGTTCGATATGGTTACATTTTTAATTCCACCGGACATTTCACTTCCAAGAACGATTCCGCCATGTCCATGGTGCATTGTACAGTTCGTTACAACCACATTTTCTGTTGGTTTTCCTACTCTTCTACCGTCTTCATTTATACCCGACTTTAAAACGAGGCAGTCATCACCCACAGCAAAGTGGCAGTCTGAAACACGTACATTCGAACAAGAGTCAATGTCAAATCCGTCACCATTTGGTGTGTCTGCGGGATTTTCAAACGTTACATTATGGACAGTAACATGGTCGCAATAAACGAGATGTGTATTCCAAAATGGTGAATTTTTTAATGTGACACCTTCTATTGTGACATGCTGACAATTCATCAATTGCAATAATGGTGGACGTAAGAATTGTGAATCCCATTCTACTAAATTCGTATCAATCGGTTCCATAAAATCTTGATTAAGCCCGGCAATTCGTTCTGTCGTTTCTGAGGAGTATGCTCTGCTATTCTTACGAAGCTGTCTATTAATTAACCACCAAGCTTTCCCTTGCCCATCGAAGGAACCTTCCCCTTTAATTGTGACGTTGTGAAGTTGATCTCCATAAATTAATGGAGAATAGCCATAACACTCATAGCCTGACCAACGGGTTTTAACAGGTTGGTAGCGATCAAAATCATCAAAAAAACGGATTGTAGCGCCTGCTTCTAAGTAAAGGGTAATATTACTTTTAAGGACGATCGGCCCTGTTAAATAAGTTCCAGCAGGTACATATACAGTTCCTCCACCATTTTTGGCAGCCTGATTAATGGCTTGCGCAAAAATCTCTGTATGGTCTGTGTGATTATCCCCAATCGCTCCTAATTGTGTAATGTCTAAAAAAGCCATTCTCTTCCCTCCAACAATGATTTACTATTTCTCTTGTAATCTATTTTCAACGAGTTCATAAAATCTTCCAGAACCATTAATAGGGATTACCTTTTTACCAGCTAGTTTGTGTAATTGCAATCGAATTAAGGTCGTTTGGGTTCCGGCATTCATATCCCCTTCATATAAACCCTTACCTAAATGAACGGCAACAGGCATATCTGGATAAAACTCGTCCGCTTTAACCTGAGCAACATTTGGTGCAGATGGTGAATCGTCAATCTCTCTTGAGAAACCACCATCAGGACGCTTTAGTTTTTCAATGTTATCAACTGTAATTTGGACAATTTCTTCAAGTTCGTGCCCTGGTATCTCTACATTAATATAGGACAACAAATCGATAGGATTCCTGATATAGCACATATCCTTTGCTGTTTCCGTGCGTAAGCAGTGAAGGATGCTTTGGTACATTTTCTCAACCCTTGGCATCGTTAATCCGAACTTATGATAGAATGTATGAAGCTTGAACGTCCCTGAGATCCGTACATACATGCTGCCTTCTCCCCAAAGACCTGTTTGTCGATCTTGGATGCTTTCTAAGTACTTTTCAGCAATTTGAATCATTTTTTCCTGTTTTTCTTGCTCCATCTGCCCGATGTACATGCATGATGATGCTAATAAATCACAGCCGCGCCAACTATTCACTAAACTAATACTCTTCCACTTTTTTACGTATTCTTCTTCTGAATTTACATAATGGGGGGCTTGATTAAGTTCAACAGGTGATGGATATAAAGGTGAACCACCTAAACGATCTAATGAGTTAATAGAATAATTGAAGGCTCTGCTCACCATTACTTCATCATCTTTCATATGTGGGTTTTCATCTAGAAAATAACCTGTTTCAGGGTCTTGTTTATTTTGAAAAAAAGAAACAAATTTTGCCCGTAATTCTACGGGCATTTTCGTCAGTAATTCATTTCGCGATAAAATGTTTAAGGCTTGGGCAGTTGATTCGATATCAGGTGTAAAGGAGCTATCAGATATAGAACTTTTTGCATAATAAAACCCTCCTGTAATCGGATCATATTGGCCTGCCAACCATTCAAAAAATCCATCAAATAGAGAATCTAATTTCTCAAAGGAATTGGTAAAATTCATCTACAGCTCACCTTTATATTAAATTTTTAGATTTGGTATAGTCCTATTAAACTACTCCTTCATTGAGCCAAGCATAGCTCCTTTTGTGAAGTATTTTTGTAGGAACGGATAAACCATTAATACCGGGATTGTTGCTACAACAATAACGGCCATTTTGATTGTAATATCTGGCGGTGGGATATTTGTAAATTCTGAGCTATCATAGCTAAGTCCACTAGCGAGAACAACAATCTGTCTTAGTAAGACTTGAATTGGCCATTTGGCCGCATCATTGATATAAAGAATTGCATGCATGTATGTGTTCCAGTAGGCAACAGCATAGAATAAAGACACGGTTGCAAGGGCCGGCTTAGAGATAGGCATAACAATTCTAAATAGGACCCCAAAGTCGTTACAGCCATCAATTTTAGCTGACTCGATTAAACCTTCTGGTAAACCCATGATAAAGCTTCGTAAAATAATCATATTAAAAACGTTGATGGTGACTGGTACGATTAACGCAGCATAGCTATCTAGTAAACCCGTGTTTTTAACAATTAAGAAAGTCGGAATCATACCACCACTAAATAACATAGTGAATACGAATAAGAACAAGATTTGTCTTCTACCGATTAGGTCCTTACGTGATAACCCATAAGCTGTTAATAATGAAATAAACATACTCCATAATGTACCGATGAGTGTCACTCCAATTGAAACGAATAATGCCTTAAAGATTGTATTCGTTGAGAATATATATTTATAGGCATCTAAACTAAATACAGTTGGAAACAAGACAAAACGCTTATCTGCTAACTCTGCACTGGTAGTAAACGAAGCTGCGATCACATGAATAAATGGTAGAACCATTGTAAGTGCTATCAATACAAGTAATAAATTATTTCCTAAACGGAAAATGCGGCTGCCGAGTTGTTTTTCTCCGACCATTCTCTCACTCCCTTTCCTCTTTCTAATAGATACCTTCTTCCCCAAATTTCTTTGCCATTCTGTTTGCAAAGACAACAAGGATTAAACCAACTAGCCCTTTAAATAAACCGACAGCTGTACTGTAGCTATATTGACCCTGTAATAATCCAGTTACATATACATACGTATCAAAAATTTCAGCAACGTTTCGGTTTGAAGCATTTAATAATAGATAAACATGCTCGAAACCAAGCTCTAACACATCTCCGATTTTTAGGATAAGAAGCACAATGATAACTGGTCGAATTGCCGGTAATGTAATATGCCAGATTTGACGTAATTTACTTGCTCCGTCCATTTTCGCAGCTTCATATAATCCAGGATCTACCCCGGAGATAGCAGCTAAATATATGATTGTTCCCCATCCGGCACTTTGCCATACAACTTGAGTAATATAAATAGGTCTGAACCAATCCGAGTTCATTAAGAAGTTTATTTTATCCATCCCTAGACTCACTAATAATTCATTGATTAATCCACCGTCCATTGTTAATAGAACAAAGCTGATTGAAACAATAATGACCCAGCTCATAAAGTGGGGAATATAAATTAGTGACTGAATCGTTCTTTTAAAGAAAAGATTTTTAACCTCATTAAGCATTAAAGCTAGAATAATCGGAATTGGAAACGCTATAAAAATATGCAATCCAAAAAGGACAAGTGTATTTCGTAATATCATCCAAAAATCCGAATCTGAGAACAAACGGATAAAGTGTTCAAACCCTACCCATTCACTTCCCAAAATCCCTTGATATGGTTTATAATTCTGAAACGAGATCACGAGACCAAACATAGGAACATATTTGTAAATAAGTAAATACAGCAAACCTGGTAGAATCATCAAATATAATAGTTTATTTTTAAATATGCGCCTTTTTATTTCGGCTTTAAAACTTCGTTGCAAATCAGGTCTAACAGTTGTCTTTTGTGCCGTTAGTTCGGTTTGACTGCTTTGTTCAATAACTATTTCTGATTTCACCCTCATCTTCCTTTCATCTTTAATTTGTAATCTTTTACGTATTTGCTAAAGGTTTGTGCAAGCAAATACAATAGGAGTTTTTGATGTTACCGATATGAAAAAAACCTTATACTTTTATTTTGTAAATCTTTTTATATATCGTAAATAATCAAAGTTTCATATACTCATTACATTGTGGTAGTTTAGACGACTTTGACCGCTTATCTTAGATTATGATTATATCTACCACTACTGTTTTTCGTAATAAAAGAGTGTTTATTTACTACCAAATACGGGATGAGCCACTGCACTACCGCTATTGCAAAAAGCACGAATGGAATACTTTCAGCTTCAATGCCATTTACAAAAGTTAAGAAAATGATTATCCCAAAACCTCTACCTAAATTAATAATGGTTTCTCGTAATACAACGGCCTCCGTCCTAAAATTCGATTTTAACGGAAGCTGTCCGATCATGTTATAGTAAAACGCTTCATATGCATTCCCCTGCAAAGGCTTAAAAATGGAATAAATGGACATAAACAAAATAACCGTTAATGCAGATAAATCGGCTAGTAAAAAAACGCTAGACAATGTAAAACCAGCGGCTGAAAGGAGCAAATACTTTACAGTCCCTTCCGACTGTGCAAACCTTGAAATAAAATAGCTTGAAATAATTGACAACGACAGGAATAAAATATTTAAATTAGCCACTGTCTGTTCTTTTAGAAAGATTTCATATAATAAAATGGATGGAATAAACGATAAAATTCCGTGTGGAAACCCTAAAATAAACCAACCAACCATTGACTTCTTAAACACTGGTTCCCTTTTTAAGATTAAGGGGAGGTACTTCATATAATAGGATGTATGATGGTTCTCCTCTTTTTTCAACTTCATGCTTCCAATTGCTGCAATTGCAAACATCACGAAAGCAGCACCGAAAACAATCATATAACCTTGGAATCCTGAGTATAAACCGATGATAAATCCAGCAATCGCTGGTCCTGATAGATTTGTACCATTCATTACAATTGTATTTAACCCTAACACCCGAAGACGATTTTGATCTGTTGACACTTCATGGACAATGGTGAAATAGCCTAACCAATATAAGGCTTGCGAAATACCTTTCATGATGGCAAATCCAATATAAAATGTCACGATTTCTTCTTGGGCAAGTAAAATAAAGAGATAGAAGAGGGCCGTAATAAAGATACCTAATCGATATGCAAGCAGTTTTCCTTTCCGCTTTGCGAATTTACCAATCGAAAATGTTGTAATAGCCTGTGCAAGAAGAGCTACCAAATTGAAAACAGCATTTATAAACAAACTATTGGTTAATCTCCATAGATAAATATTGAGAAAGATAAGTGACATCGAATTTCCAAATTGGTAAATGGCATGATTCACAAGAGAAATGACTGCTTGCTGATTTAATCTTTTTTCCTTTTCAATACGTAACATACGTACACTTCCCTGAGATACAATTTCGTTATTTTCGATCGATATGAATAAATAAAAGGCTGTAAAGTACAGCCTTTTATTTGTTAAAGTCAAAGATTAATAGATTATTTAGACTTCTTATAGGACTCGTTAAATTCCTTAATTACATCGTCTCCACCAGACTTTTTCCAATCATTAATTATTTTTTCAAAGCCTGCTTTATCAAGATCGCCTAAGATATATTGATAGGTAGCGTCTGTAATCTTTTGGTTAAGAAGTTCGCCTTTTTCTGCAAATGTCGCAGAGTCAAGTGCAACTGTTGGGTCATGAATTAAGTAATTTTCATTATCAAGGATTAATTTTTCTGCTTTTTCCTTGGCAGGTAATGTAAATACTCCATCATATCTACCGTTTGTTTTGATTTCACCAATTTCAAGTGCCTGATATGGCTTCACATCACGATTCGTTAAATCTTGATCCTCAGATGCTAACGCTCTGCCATCTTGTACTTCATAGTGCTCGCCTTCTATTCCCCAGAAAATAAGGTTAGACAGTTCAGGAGTCATTAATTTATCAAAGAAACCAAGAATGCCTTTTAACTGTTCTTCCGTTTTTACAGCCGATTTCGGGAATAACACAACGTTACCGTAACCTGGGATTGCCCATACACCAAAGTCATTATTTGGTCCATGAATGTTATTGTGCACATCATATTCAATATCAGGGTTTAATTGAACTGCATCCTTATGAAGGCTTACAACGTCAGCCATTGAACCAATATACATTCCAGCAGTGCCATTCTTGAAGAACGCTTGTTGATCTTCTTTACTTGTTACTGGGAAGTCTTGGTTAATATACCCATTGTCACGAAGTTCTTTAAAGAAATCCATTGTGTCGTAAAACTCGTCAAACATAAATCTTGGTTGTAATTCCCCATTTTTTTCACCCCATTGATTTGGAGTTCCAAACCATGATGCTACTGTATCAAATGCACCATAAGCTAAATCAGCGCGATCAGTAAGACCAAACGTATCATTTTTCCCGTTTCCATCTGGATCTTGTTCAGTAAAGGCTTTAGCCATTTCATAGATATCTTCAGTTGTTTCAGGAGTTCCTAACCCCAATTTATCTGCCCAGTCTTTTCTATAAATTAAACCTTGACGAGATAATGGTCTACCTTGGTATAAGGAATAGATTTTCCCATCAACCGCTGTGTTTGCTAAGATTTGCTCATTCAATTTGCTTAAATTAGGAAACTCGTCTAAATAAGGTCCGATTTCCCAGAACTGTTCATCGCGAATAGCTTCTTTAAATTGAATAAAAGTTGTTTGGTTTTTCAAGAATACCGCTTCTGGTAATGTTTCTGTTGCAAAAGCTGTATTCAGTTTTTCCTCATAGCTTGTATCTGGTGTCCACTGAATGGTTAGTTCAACACCTGTTTTTTCCTCTAACAGCTTTTCAATCTTGTCAGATGGAACTTCAGGTGTGTGAAGGTTAGCCATAATCGTAAAGCTAACTTTCTCTTCCTTTTGTTCTTTTGGCTTGTCTGAATTTTTATCGCCTGAAGCGCTTTCATTCGAACAAGCAGCAAGCCCACCTACCCCTATCATTAAGGCAAGGGATAAGCCTAAAAACTTTTTACTTTTCTTCAATGATATTCCCCCTATTTATTTAATTTTGGTGCACCTTTAATTTATCTCCACGATAAGATGATGTGAATAATCAAATTCTCACATATCCTTTTAATTCAACTATTTAAAAGCGCTTTCAATAACATTTATAAGAAAATGATTATTATATTTACTAAAGCTTTATAATTTTCAGTTAAGAAAGCGGTGAAGGCAAGCTAGATGCCTTCACCGTTATCATTGATTCTACTTATTTAGTTTTTGATAAGCATCATTAAATTCTTTAATGATGTCATCACCGCCAGACTTCTTCCAATCTTCAATTGCATTTTTGAAACCAGCTTTATCTAAATCACCAAGAATATATTGATAGGTTGCATCATTTATTTTCTGGTTCAAAAGCTCTCCTCTTTCCGCTGATGTTGCAGAATCCAGCGGAACAGTTGGGTCATGTATTAAGTAGTTTTCATTATCTTCAATTAATTTTTCAGCCTTTTCTTTAGCAGGCAATGTGAATAAACCCTCATATCTACCATTTGTCTTCGGTTCCCCGACTTCTAGTGACTGGTAGGGTTTAACTTCTCTTGTTGTTAAATCAGTATCTTCTGAAGCAAGTGCTCTACCCTCTTGAACCGTATAATGTTCCCCTTCAATTCCCCAGAAAATTAAGTTCGCAATTTCTGGAGTTGCCAGTTTATCAAAGAAACCAAGGATTTCTTTTAATTGTTCTTCTGATTTGACAGCAGATTTAGGGAATAATACGACATTCCCATAACCAGGAATCGCCCAAATTCCATATTCACCATTAGGTCCTGTGATTTTATTCTGTACATCAAACTCAATATCTGGATTAAGTGTTACCGCATCCTTATGAAGACTTACTACATCAGCCATTGAGCCAATATACATACCAGCCGTTCCGTTCTTGAAGAATGCTTGTTGATCTTCTTTACTTGTTACAGGGAAGTCCTGGTTGATATATCCTTTATCACGCAGCTTTTTAAGATAATCCATGGAGTCTATATACTCTTCAAACATAAACTCTGGAAGAAGTTGTCCATCCTTTTCACCCCAACCGTTTGGAGTGCCGAACCATGATGCTACCGTTTTAAATGCACCATAAGAAAGGTCTGCACGGTCAGTAATTCCAAAAGTATCATCCTTGCCGTTACCATCGGGATCATCTTCTGTAAATGCTCTAGCCATTTCATAGACATCATCAATTGATGTCGGAGCCTCTAACCCTAAATTCTCCGCCCAATCTTTACGATATATAAGACCTTGTCTTGATAATGGTCTACCTTGGTATAACGAATAAATTTTGCCATCGACTGCTGTGTTTTCAATAATTTGTTCATTTAACTTGCTCAGATTCGGGTATTCGCTTAAATAAGGTCCAATTTCCCAGAACTGGTCATCGCGAATGGCTTCTTTAAATTGAATAAAAGTTGTTTGGTTCTTTAAAAATACTGCTTCTGGTAAGGTTTCTGTAGCAAATGCTGTGTTTAATTTTTCCTCATAGCTCGTATCTGGTGTCCATTGAATTGTAAGATCCACACCTGTCTTTTCTTCAAGTAGCTTTTCAATTTTATCAGATGGAATTTCCGGAGTATAAAGATTTGCCATAATCGTAAAACTCGGCTTCCCATTTGAATCTACTTTGTTAGAAGCATTAGAGCCTGAGCAGCCAGCAAGTCCACCAACTCCAAGCAATAATGCAAGGGACATTCCTAAAAGTTTCTTTTTACTATTCTTCAAAACTAAAACCTCCAATAATTATTCTTTATTACCTCCTAATCTAGTTGACTTTCAAAGTTCCGTAAATAATCAAAATCTTAGCTACCCTAATTATACAAGGGTTTATTAGTGTTTACGAGATGGGATTGTAAGATAGTGATTACTTATTTATCGTATGAAAATATTATTCCAGTCTAAAAATTTCATTTTTAAAAGATAAAAAAATAGCCACAAGTTGTTCATTTGTGACTACTTTTTATGCATTATTCCATTTCTTTAAAAGCCAAATCTGCTAGCTTAGCAATTGTCATATCATCCATTGGTGGGTTATGAAGCCCTGCTCTCACATCGCGATAGTACCGTTGTAGTGGATTTGATTTATGCAGACTTTTTGCACCGACAATTCGCATCGCTTTATCAACGACAGAAAGTGCACTATTTGTAGCAATATATTTGGCAAGACCTAATTCCGGTCCAAGTTGACTGCGGTCAACAGTGCGATCCCATTTGTCAGCAATTGAGTATAGTACATGACGAGCCTGCAGCAGCTCAGCTTCCATTTCCCCAACGACTCGCCCGACATTAGGTATCGTTCTTATCGGTCCCTTTATACTATTTGGTGAGTATTCATTTGCAAATTTTACTGCATAATTTCTGGCTGCAATTGCAATTCCTAGGTAACATGCTGGGATGTGTAACATCCAGCCACTTGGCATGGCTTTTAATTCGGGGGTTAAAATTTCAACTAAATCATTTTCTTCTAGTTCTACATTCGTAAGAACTAAATCGTGGCTGCCTGTCCCCCTCATTGAAATGGTATTCCATGTTTCTTCTATCGTAACTCCAGCTTTTGAGCGTTCGACTAAAAACTCACCTACTTGATCTGTCCCTTCTATCGAAGCAATGACACCGATGTAATCAAGAACAGGAACCATGGTTGTAAAGGATTTTCTTCCGGAAAGAATCCACTTTTCCCCTTCTTTTTTAGCAGTTGTTTGAGGTTTTCCTCCTCTAGTAGGGCTGCCCGTCTGGGGTTCTGTTGCAGCACGATTGTATAGGGCTCCTTGTAAAACCTGGTTTGCATAAGATGAAAGTTTTTCTTCGTCCCAGCGGTGCTTCTCAAATAAATCCATGGTTGCACCAAGATGCCATCCGATTGACAAAGCGGTTGAGCCATCCCCAACAGCAAGTGTTTCTTGCAGCAATACAAGGTCATACAAGGAAAGCCCGTCTTTCCCACCATATTCCTTTGGTACAGACAGACTTGTATATCCTGAGCTTTTTAAATCCTCTATATTTAATATAGGAAACTCTCCTGATTCATCATACTCCTGTGCTCTCTCATTAAATCTCTCGGCTAATTCGCTAGCCATCTTATATAAATTCTCTTGTTTCTCTGTTTTTATAAATGAAATGGGCATTTTCACCTCTCCTTTTTCGAATAATCCTAACTAATTCAATACGTATATTATACTATTCCTATTTGAATAATTAAAAATAAATGCGCAAACCTGAGGATGTGACACTTCATGAGTTCATGATTATTCAACGTTAAAAGAAAAAAACTAGACAAAACAGGTACTGTTTTATCTAGTTCTTCGATTAATCATTGTCGTTTTGATCTTCATCATCACGATGCTTTTTATAATGATGCATTGGGATATATCCATGTTCTTTTATTTTTTGGTAATGTTCTTCCAACCAATTGAGCTTTTTATCGGCTTTTTCTTTTGAAAGAACGCCATATTCAACGTATTTATTAATGATCGCTTTCTTTGTTTCGAGGAGTTCAAGATAAAGCTTATCAAGTTCTTGTTTCTGCTGATCTGTAAGCTCTACTTTTGGCCTTTCTTCATTCTTCTCCATTTCAGCATTTGCTTGGATTCCTCCTAAAAGAAAGAAACTTAATAGTAATACAAAACCAGTCATTCTTTTCATGTAAATACTCCCTTTCTGTTATGTACAAACTCGTTGTTAGTATCCATTAATATCCAATTTTTATACATCATCTAAAAAGGTGACCATAATGGCCACCTTTGTCTAAGATGCTTTTTGCTTTTCTTGTATCGATTGTGCTTTTGTTTTCTTCATCTTTGTTCCAATAAACACAACAGCAATAATGACTAGTGCTTCAAATGCATATCTGAACCACGGATTATCAAAGAAATCCTGTAGAAATGGTTCTCCTACAATCATTTTTGATGCTGTCCAGGCAAGTATTGCTGCACCGATTGTAACAATTATTGGAAAACGATCAATTAATTTAATGAACAGTGTACTTCCCCAAACCATGATTGGGACAGATATGATTAGCCCTGAGATGACCAAAACAAAACTTCCATGGGCAGCACCTGCAACTCCAAGAACATTATCAAGTCCCATTAAGGCATCGGCTACAATAATCGTACGAACCGCGGCTCCAAAAGAGCCTTTGGCCTCTATTTCATGATCCTCTTGTTCATCTGTGAGGAGCTTAAAAGCTATCCAAATGAGGAGAATTCCTCCAACAAGGTGTAATCCAGGTATCTCGAGAAGCCATACTACAGCTAAGGTAGCAGCAGCACGAATGATAATGGCTCCTACCGTTCCCCAGATTATGGCTCGTTTTTGTTGTTCTTTCGGTAAATTTCTTGCGGCTAATCCAATGACTATCGCATTATCGCCCGCTAAGACGAGATCAATTACTACAATTGCAAGTAGAGCTGAAAAAAACTCTCCTGAAAACAATTCCATAAGTAATTCACCTCAAAAATAGGTTTCCCCAAATTACATTTATCTTTTAAGATTTTGTTCATTAAATATTGGTATCATAATTGGAAATATATATTATAATCGTTACAACGATTCTTTATTACAACATATAGTACTAGTAGAAAAAGTTTTATTTTCCTAGGAGAAACGGGGAGTATAAATGAAGAAGTTAATTCCATTTGGTTACTTTGCTTCGATTGTTTTAATTTTATCTGGTGTCCTTTACTTTTTTGCTGCAAATTGGCCAGAATTTACACGTTATGAAAAAGTAGGTCTTGCAGTGGCTGCGATTGTTTTGTTTTATCTGTTATCAGTCCTTTCCTCAAAACTCCTTTCACATCAAGTATTTTTAGGTAAATGGCTATTGGTTGCAGGTGCAATTTCCTTTGGCTTATGTGTTGGATTAATTGGTCAAATTTACAACTCTCATGCAGATAGTTATGTACTATTCCTTATTTGGCTAATACCTGCGTTTTTGCTTGCAATTTGCACACGGTATGCACCTTTGTCTATTTTAAGCTTTGTGCTTTTTCACCTTGCTTATTGGTTCTATATGAATCCCTCATCATACTTCGTCGTCCGCACAGATTTTCAAGAGTGGCTCATATATCTCATCATTGCTGTTATTAATTTTATCTTATTTTTGCTAACCTTTACACGATTTTTAGCTAATCATTCAATTCGTTATATGTCCTATACAATGACACATGCTATGTTAATTGGAATGAGTATTTTTGAACTTTATGAACCATATAGTGGTTGGACGAATGTATTGTATCTTGCATTTGCTTCCATTTCTTATTTCTATCTGGTTACAAAAAAAATTGATAAATATATTTCAATCATCTTATTCACAATGGTTAGTATATACGTGTGTACGAAAATCATTGAAATCCCATTTTTATTTGGAGATGCCATTGGCTATCTTGGATTACAAATAATCGGATCCATAGCATCAATTGCCTTAATAATTGGTGGGGTTCTGCTCGCAAGACATTTATCGGCGAAACATACAGAGACTCCAGTCAGTCAGGCAATTAAAGGTATCTTAATTGTAATTGTCACACTTATAGGGTCCTTTATGTTTTCGATAAGTTTTGGAGGAGTCCTTTTCCTGTTATTTTCTAGTTTTTATCCAACTGTCATTCTGAGTGTAATATTCATTAGTGTAGGTTTATTTGTAAAAAAGCTGGGACCCTATGTCCGGAACACATTGCTATTTATCGGTTTCTTCTCTGGTTTACTTGAGGCATTTTTCCTCTCAACATTCATTACGATTTTCTTTTTAATCGTATCGGTCGTAGTCACCATCATCATGAAGGATGGAATCATTCGATTTTTAAGCTATACAACAATCATTGGTTGTTTCTTGAATCTATGCTTAGATGCATGGGGCCAATGGGTCCATTTAGAGTATGTGTTGATAGGTTTTGCCCTGTTAAACGGAATAATCTATTATTTCGTTCGCTCAAATCCTAATTTAAAAAGAATTAGTTCATTCTATACTTTGCTCTTCTTCTATTCACTAACCTTTTTGGATAATTTGTTATGGCAGGAGATTTTATATAGTCTGGTGTTCTTCGTCATTACGACAACACTCGTTCTTTTCTATTCACGCAATGACGATGTATTTATGTTTCGAATGACACTTGTATTCTGGATTGCGTTATTTATTTCAACTTATTATGATTTGGTTTGGTCACTTGTCCACAAATCACTATCACTTCTGGTTATCGGGCTTGTCTTCTTTGCAATCACTCAAATCTTTGATCGAAGGTCAGGTGTAAAAGGCATTCATAATGAAATAGTCTTTACGAAGAAGCAGTGGGGTCTGATTGGACTTATACTCCTTCTCCAATTAGGTTTTGTCGGTTACCAAATTGGAAGCAATGAATCACTTTTGAAGATGGAAAAGAAATCACACTTGAATTGGCACCAGTTGATCCACGTTCCATGCTTCAGGGGGATTATGTGATCTTACGTTATGATATTGCCCAAGTTCCTGAACTAACAAATGTCAATTCTGGAAATCGGGTTTACATCCTGGCTAAAAAAGATCAGGATGGCGTTTATCAACGTGAGAAAATACTTACCTCCATTGACCCTAACAACTATCAACTTGCTGAAGATGAGGTTCTGATTGCGGGTAAATATAATGGGTATGACGGGGTCATCCTTGGGATTGAAAGCTATTTTGTAAAAGAAGGAACTGGGTTAGACCTTCAACGTGATGCCAAACATGCAAAGGTAAGAGTTGCAAAAAATGGAAATGCATTGTTAGAAACCATTTATTAAGGAGGCGTATTTGCCTCCTTTTTTTTATGAAATGCAAAAAAATCTAAATAGTCATGATATAATTTATTCGTACTAAAAAGAGGGGAGAATCGAAAAATGTTACATAACCTATATGATGCTTTAGATAATAATTACAACGAAATGGTTGATATTCGTCGTTATTTACATCAACACCCAGAGGTTTCTTTTAAGGAATATAAAACAGCTGAATACATTGCAAATTACTATAAAAACCTGGGTGTAGAGGTCCGCACAAATGTTGGAGGCAATGGAGTTGTTGCAAAGATTCACGGTAACAAACCAGGTCCTACTGTTGCACTACGAGCTGATTTTGATGCACTTCCGATTCAAGATGAAAAGGATGTTCCATATAAATCGACCGTTCCTGGTGTTATGCATGCGTGTGGCCATGATGGGCATACCGCTACATTGCTTGTGTTGGCGAAAACACTCCATGAAATGAAGGATCAACTTGCAGGAAATATTGTTCTCATTCACCAACATGCCGAAGAATTCGCTCCAGGGGGTGCGATAGCGATGATTGAGGATGGCTGTCTCGAAGGTGTGGACGTCATTTTTGGAACCCATTTATGGGCAACTACCCCTACAGGTTCAATTGAATACCGTGTAGGTCCAATTATGGCTGCAGCCGACCGGTTTGAAATTAAAGTTCAAGGGTCAGGTGGACACGGTGCGCATCCACATACAACAAAGGATGCAATTGTGATTGGATCCCAACTTGTCATGAATTTACAGCAAATTGTGAGTAGACGTGTTGATCCAATAGAATCTGCAGTTGTAACCCTTGGTTCATTCGTTGCAGAAAATCCATTTAACGTGATTGCAGACTCTGCAAGACTTGAGGGGACGGTACGAACATTTAGTGAGGATGTACGAAGTCAAATTGAGACAGAAATTGAACGAATTGTAAAAGGAACTTGTATCGCATCTGATTGCTCTTACACATATGCCTATCACCGAGGCTACCCTGCCGTCGTCAATCATAAAGAACAAACGGATTTCCTTGTGGAAGTAGCGGAGAATGTTCCAGGTGTTGTGCAAGTAAATGAAACTGCACCTCAAATGGGTGGTGAGGACTTCGCCTATTATTTACAGCATGTTCCAGGAAGCTTTTTCTTTACAGGGGCAATGCCAGTAGATGAATCTAATGCCTATCCACATCACCATCCTAAATTTGATATAGATGAAAAGGCGATGCTGATTGCTGCAAAAACATTGGGTACGGCAACCTTAAACTACTTATCAATAGAAAAATCTGAGGAAGCTACGGTTTAAAAAGGGCTTGCAGAACAATGCTTGCGACTTTTGCCTGAAGCATGTACCGCTAAACGCTTCTTGCGGTACATGCTTTCTGCTTTTCGGCTTAAGCATGTATCGCTAGACACTTCTTGCGGTACATGCTTTCTGCTTTTCGGCTTAAGCATGTATCGCTAGACACTTCTTGCGGTACATGCTTTCTGCTTTTCGGCTTAAGCATGTATCGCTAAACACTTCTTGCGGTACATACTTTCTGCTTTTCGGCTTAAGCATGTATCGCTAGACACTTCTTGCGGTGCATGTTTTTGTTTTTCGAATCAGGCATGTACTGCTTATACCAATCTTGTCAAAAATCCAAAAACAAAACGCAAGAATGTTGTTGTTACAGCATTCTTGCGTTTTCATTTAGTTGCTCTCTTTTAATATTCGCAATCGATAACAATTTTTCGCGGTTTCACCTAAGTGATCCAGAAGATTGTAGTTGGCATAAGCTCCAACGACAGCACCGATACCTGGAAGTAGTTGAAGCATTTTTACAAAATCAATATAATCCCGATACTCTTGTTGGAAAACCCGCCAATCCAACTCCACTAGTCGGTGTTTTTCGTCTTCCCAATTCTCAATCACTTGTAAGGTTTTCTTTTTATGCTCATCACTTGAAAAAGCGAGTTGAAACACCTGCAACAAGAAAAGGCGTTCCTCATAGTTTTTTGTATCAAATCCATGAATAGCTGCCACTTCAAACAAGAATTTCATTTTTATTGATAATAGTAATGGGAAATCAGCTAACGATAATAGAAATCCTCCTGCACCAGTACCAGCTCCCTCTGCTGCGGCAGTACGTCGATAAACGGTTAGCTTATCTTCAATCAGTTTCTCTTTAACCTGTAATGTCATCCCTTGAGGATAGTTTCCCTTAGTTGTATATTCGGAACCAACTAATGTTGCCTGAACCATTTTTTTAATACTTTCCGTAATGACCGTATGAGCTTTTTCAGGTATTATTTCATTTACTTTAGCTTGTGCTTTTTTCGATACACGTTGGAGCATATTTGACTTTTTAATCAGCTTTTTGCGCCATTGAAATAATTCCTCTTCTACCGTTACCATATACGAATCGTTCATGCACCTCTACCCTTCTTTTCGTTTATTATTTCTACGTGACTTCAAAGGAAAAGGTTTCATTTATCCATACATGCGATCAAGCTTACGTACTTTCCCTTTTGTATAAACAAACACAAATAGATAAACAAACAGTAAACCTACTACTAAGAAAGTGAACGCTGTTGTGATTTCAGCAGTTAGAAACAAAAGTATGGTAAATAAAATAGACTGAACAACAAGTAGCTGGAATAATAGCTGTAAATAGGAGGCTAACTTTGCAGCTTCACTTACAGGGTATAAGCGCACCCAAATCTTCAAGCTATGATGTCTCCATAAAGTGATAAGCTGATAGCCTGTTAAATAAAGAAATAAAATCATAGCAAAGGCTTTTCCATATTGAAATGGAACGAAATAAATGATCAATCCACCAATAATCGTCAGCCTCACATACATTCCTAAATAGTCACTTGTACGCAAAAAGGTACGTGTATAAAGGTAACGAAACGTATTTTTCTTGGAATACGAAATAAATCCTGTCACCCAGTTAAACCATGGTCTCTTTTTCACTCGTTCCTTTAATTTAGGAACATCAGTAAATAAATTCGCAATTCGGTAAAAGGATAGCATTCGTTTCGATTCTAATTCGATTAATGTATTCCATTTTACCGCTTTATTTTCAACTGCCTTATGAAAATAAAGGATTAACCCAATCATGATGACCGCAACACCTGCGATAACTAGAATCGACGCACCGGAAAATAGTAAATACATCAATACGATATTTAAAATAAGGCGAATCACGATATCGGTATAATAGGTTGAGCTTTCCGTGTAATATTGCGTAAACCACGTCATTAGAAGATTCCATGCTTTACATAACAAGACAATCACGAAAATCCCTGCTAAAGACGAAAAGGTTTTATCCGTTACAGCAAGATACAATGGGGCTGCAACCGCAAATACAATTAACAATAAATACATTTGAGAAAACAGACTATACCAAAATGCCTTCTGAAAATAAGGAGATAGCTTCTTTTCAATGGGCAATAAAAACACAAGGTCAGGCTCTTTAACCAAGGTTTGGATACGACTATTTGTTAAAATGAACCCTAGAAGAAGCGCAATAATGATGGCATATGGAAAATCCTTTGGAACATCCTGCAGCCAAAAATTATAATAATACGCTCCTCCCCCACCTAAAAATAGAAGGGCAATTAATAAATGGTCATTTAACATATAGCGTAAGTAACGGCTTATTTCTTTAAAATGTTGGGTTTGACGCTTACTCCATAATTCTTTGATATCAATCATGTTCTTCTTCCTTAGTTAGGCTGATATAAATATCATCAAGTGTGGCGTTCTCCATTTTAAATTGCTGCCTAAGATCCTCTAGGGTTCCAGAGGCCTTTACCTTCCCGTTATGTAAAATAATAAAGGAATCACAGTACCTTTCAGCCGTCGCGAGAATATGGGTTGACATTAAAATACCTGCACCTTGATTTTTCATTTTGTTCATTAATTCTAATAATGATTGAATACCTAGTGGATCCAATCCAACAAATGGTTCATCAATGATGTAAAGGTCCGGTTCCACCAGAAAGGCACACATAATCATCACCTTTTGCTTCATTCCCTTTGAGAAATGAGATGGGAAGAACTTTACCTTTTTTTCCATTCGAAATTCTTTTAATAAAGGTTGTACCCTTTCTTCGAACACTTTCTTGTCTAACCCATAGGCCATTGCGGTTAATTCTAAGTGTTCGTAAAGGGTTAATTCATCATAAAGAATCGGTGTTTCAGGAATAAAACTAAACATGGAACGATAAGCTTCCATATCCTCTTGGATTGTGTTTCCGTTGATTTGGATGGATCCTTTTTTGGGCTCCATCAGACCAATGATATGTTTGATGGTCGTACTTTTCCCCGCACCGTTTAATCCAATTAATCCCACAATCTCATTTTGTTTGACTTGGAAGGAAACATCTTTTAAAACTGGATTTTGCGTATATCCACCTGTTAGATTTTTTATCTCTAATAGTGCCATGGAAAGCTCCCTTCTTACCCGTATTACGTATTTTTCGTTGTCTAGCTCCAGGCGCCATCGGCAAGAGGTCTTAAGCTTGACTTGCACAGGAAGTGCTGACATCGACGTTCGCCACAGGTCGTGGCGGTAGTTAGTCGATGTTCCGCTACCAAGGCGCCTTGCACTTTTCTTTTAATCATATCAAAAATTGCCTTTTTTACATAGTTAAAAAGTTTGTATATATAACCATGAAAAAGCCATACTAATTTTTGAAGAGGGCAAGAAAAAAAGCCTTGATGTTAATCATCTACCTGGAATGAGGTGTTTGTTAAAGACAATATCCTTGTTTTAGACGACAGCTTTTTAAACCTGTTATAAGGGGATGGTTACTTTGGGAAATGTGAGAGAAAGTGAGTTCGAAACAAATTACCACTAACAACAAAATAACAATTATTTTGTAAATGAGGTGTTTGTTAAAGGCTACCTAGTCGAAGTATAAGTCGTAAAAAAACTTATATACAAAAGACAAGGGGATGGTCCGCTTGAACCACGAAATTGACTCACTCCATTAGATAAAGACTTTCATTCCTAAAAAAATGAGGTGTTTATCAAAGATACCGTAAACCTATAACAAAAGCCTTCTTCGAGAACAGGATGCATCCTTTGCGATTGCATCCTGTTTCTTTTTTGAAATTCGACATGAAAATTTTTACATCTAAGGAACCTATGATAAAATATGAGGTATTAAGTGAATTTTGAAAGGAATGGACATAAATGAGTGATTGTATTTTTTGTAAGATTATCAATGGGGATATTCCAAGCGCGAAAGTATTTGAAAACGAACACGTATATGCATTCTTAGATATCAGTCAAGTTTCAAAAGGACATACACTTGTCGTTCCAAAAGTACATAAGGAAAACGTTTTTGAACTAACGCCTGAAATTGCCCAACACATTTTTGAAGCCGTACCATCCATTGCAAATGCAATCAAAACAGAATTCAATCCGATTGGAATGAATCTTTTACAAAATAATGGTGAACAAGCTGGACAATCTGTTTTCCACTTTCACCTCCACCTCATTCCACGTTACGGAAAAGGCGATGGATTTGGCATCGTATGGAAGTCTCATGAAAATCAATATACAGGCGAGGATTTACAAAATATCGCTTCATCTATATCAAAAGCAATCCAAAATTAATCTTTAAGACAGGACTTTTTAGGTCTTGTCTTTTTTATTGCCATGTTAGCGTTTTCTTCGTTTTTTTCAAAAAATTTCACTTTTTTTTTCATGAAAACGTGATAAGATAGCTTTATTCAACTAAAGCGATAAAATAGGAGGAATCAACCATGCAACGAGCTTACAATTTTAACGCCGGTCCTTCTGCTCTGCCACTTGAAGTGTTAAATCGTGCACAAGCCGAGCTAGTTAATTTCAAAGGTACTGGTATGTCTGTGATGGAATTAAGCCATCGCAGCAAGGAATATGATCAAGTTCACCAACAAGCAATTTCAGATTTACGTACCCTTTTGCGGATTCCAGATGACTACCAGGTGTTATTTTTACAAGGAGGCGCCAGTCTTCAATTTTCAATGATTCCAATGAATTTCCTAACACCAGGTAAAACAGCAGACTACATTCTAACTGGTTCTTGGTCGCAAAAAGCACTTGATGAAGCAAATAAGCTTGGAAAAACGAATGTCATTGCATCAAGCAAAGACGAAAAATATAACTATATCCCTGAAGTAAATGGGGACAACCATTCGGCTAACTCAGCATATGTTCATATTACCTCTAACAACACAATCTATGGAACACAATGGGAGAAATACCCAACCTATACGGATGTCTCATTAATTGCAGATATGTCTAGTGATATTTTATGCAGAGAAACGAATGTGGAGCAGTTCGGGATGATTTATGCCGGTGCGCAAAAAAATCTTGGTCCTTCTGGGGTAACGGTTGCAATCATTAAGGATTCCCTTTTAAAACAAAGTAACGGCAATCTGCCAACGATGTTGGATTACCAGACACATGTGAAGTCAAATTCTCTTTATAATACACCACCAACTTTTTCAATTTATATGCTATCACTTGTCCTGAATTGGGTGAAGGAACAAGGTGGAGTGCCTGCGATTGAAGCAAAAAACAAGGAAAAAGCAGCACTTTTATATACTACAATTGACGAATCAGATGGTTTCTATAAAGCACACGCAAAGGTTGGCAGCCGTTCCATTATGAACGTGTCATACACACTTCCAAGTGAAGAATTAACGAAAAAGTTCTTAGCACAAGCAAATGAAAAAGGTTTTGTTGGGTTGAATGGACATCGTTCCATTGGTGGCTGCCGTGCATCCATCTATAATGCGGTTCCATTTGAGTCTGTTGAGGCACTTGCTTCATTTATGAAAACCTTTAAATCAGAAAATTAGAACTTTCAAGTAGGATTATAGTCTGATATAATAAAAGGTAAGATTTTTGCAATAGGCAATGAGTGCACTATTGGAGAATCCAAAAAAATATAGCTTAGAAAAGCTGAGGAGAGATGAGAAATGAATACAAAGGTTTTAGTATTTTTATCATTATTAGTTGGAATGGGTGCTGTTCTGCATACAGTTATGCCTCCGATCTACCTAGGTATGAAACCTGACTTAATGTTAGTCATGATGTTTTTAGGAATTATGTTGTTTCCTGAAAAAAAATACGTTCTGCTTGTTGCGATTGTCGCTGGTGTTATTTCAGCATTAACAACGAATTTCCCAGGTGGTCAAATTGCGAACCCAGTTGATAAGCTTGTATCAGCATTCGTATTCTACGGCATTTTCATGGCTGCAAGAAAGCACACACAATCACTTGTAATGGTATGTACTGTTACCGCAGTAGGAATTTTAGTTTCTGGAACTGTTTTCTTGACTACCGCACTGTTTATTGCTGGTCTACCTGGAACATTCATCGGATTGTTCATTAGTGTAGTCATCCCAGCAACTGTAATGGGTACAATTGCAATGGCGATTATTCACCCAGTTGCACAACAAATTATAAAACGTACAAACTTTACAGTAAGTGCATAATCAGACTTTCACGGGGTGTCCGACAAGGTGTCGGGCACCCTTTTTCTGTTTGTGAATTTTGCCAAAATCGATAGAATCGAAATAAAACCGATAGACACAAATAAAATCGATAGAAACGAATTAAAACCGATAGAATCGAATTATCGTCGATAGAATTCAAATGATCGCCGTTAGGCTTTCCTATCCCCTTCAAAAATCTATGAATTTTAGTGATATCTAGTGAATTTTCATCATATAGTAGAAGTAAAAAGTGGGACAAGGAGTGGATTGCGATGTTATCAGTACCATGGTTTGTATATGTAGCATTATTTGGAGTCCTTTTCAGTGCATATATGGTGATTCGAACTACAAGAGAGGAAAAGCAGATTGAAGACTCCTATATTGAGCAGGAAGGCAATGTTTATATCGAACGAATGAACGATGAAAAAGAAAGACGTTCAAAACGTATCAATAAACCAGAAGCCATGTAAATCGGAATAGCGCTAATCTTCCCCCTCGTTGACTTGTGACCTCGATCCGATGGCACTTGGGGACAACAAAAAAAGGACCGTTTTGTCATAAAACGGTCCTTTCCTTTGTTTGCCCACTACTTATTCTGCAGCTGCTTCAGTTTTAAATAAATCTTTAAATTCTTTATCCTTCACTTTCACATCTGCACCTTCAATTGCTTTGTCTAAAGCTTTTTGAAGAGTAGCACCGCTTTGATCTGCTTGAAGTAAAGCTCGGCGGATTTCATCTTTCTTTTCCTGATCCATCTTATCGAAACCTTCAGTAGTTCCTGTTACTTTAATGATATGGTAACCATACTGTGATTCAATAATATCGCTTGTTTCGCCTTCTTTAAGAGTAAACGCAGCTTCTTCAAATTCAGGAACCATTCGACCTTTTCCGAACCAGCCTAGGTCTCCACCATTTTGAGCTGTACTATCATCAGAGTATTCCTTCGCTACATCCTCGAATTTTTCACCGCTGTCTAGCTTAGCCTTAACTTCTTCGATTTTCTTTTTTGCTGCTGCCTTTTGTTCGTCAGTTACTTCCGCAGTTGGATTATCAGAGAATTTTGCTAAGATATGGCTAGCCTTAACCACTTCGCCTTCTTTTACTTCAACTTCGTCCAATGCAGCTTTTTCTTTTAGCATGTCAGATTTTAGAAGCTCGCGTACAAAATCTTCCCCGTTTTGCTCAACGATTGCATCAAATTGAGCACCTAGTGCAGCTTGCATTTCCTCATATTTTGCATCTAATTCTTTATCGGTCACTTCATATTTCTCAGATAATACTTTTGTATAAACTAAATCTTTAAGGATAACAGCACCTGCTTGGTCCTTCATAGCATTATATAGTTCATCCTTTGTTACGTTCCCTGCCTTAGTTTCGACAAGCACTGCTGAATCGTCGGCATTGTTACATGCACTTAATCCAAAAATACCTACTGCTGCCGTTAGAGCAATTATTGATTTCTTCATTACACACACTCCTACTATGTACAATTTTTATATACGATTTGTCCAATGGTACAAAAATTACTATAACATACTTTTAAAAAAGAAAGAAAACATTTTCTAAAAAGATATCCAAAAATATGGGACATTCGCACAATCGGATAGGCTGTTGAGGAATAGGATATAGTGAACTGTGAACTGAGTAAAGGTGAGAGCCTTCAAGGTTCAAAACTATAGGTAATTGTGAAAAAGAATTACTAAAGGCGAGACAACCGCCTATTCGTTCACAAATAATTTCGCATAAAATACCGTACTATGGAAAATGGAGGTGTTACTATGGGTTATGCTGGTGGATTCGGTGGTGGATTTGCGCTAATCGTCGTTTTATTCATCCTATTAGTTATCATTGGCGCTTCTTGGGTTTACTAAGAGCTCCTCTGCAATAGGTGATTGTAAAATTTACAAAAAGAAAAGGATGGCCCCAGTAATAAGCCATCCTTTTTCCATTTTCACGTAAATAAGACCTCTACATAAGATGAGATCAACAAAATGGTAATTAAAATATTGATTGTTCGATAAACTTTTGGCTGGCGGTCATCAGGAATTTCTTTTTGCTCACAAAGCCGGTAAGTCATTTGATTAATATAGAACAAAATAAAAGCAGCAAATGGAATATAAAATAAGATCACTCCTAATCCCCCCATCTTCGAATGCGCCTTAGCTTATAAAATCTTAGTTCACTCTATGTTTTTATTCGTATTTAGTATTTAGCACCCCTGTGAATAGAAAACTTAATTGTGTATTAAGATATCATAGCCGTCCTCTATTTCTTCAACCGTACAAGATCTTGGCGCCTTAACAAACTGTCCTAAATAGATAAAGTCAGGAACACATAATCCAAAATTGATCGCTGCAATAATGGAAAAATAATGAATAAATCCTGGAAATACTACACATCCACCAAGCATAAGTGCAGTAATAAATAAAAATGGTGTACCCATTACGCAAATAATAAACGGTTTAGAAAGTGAATGTTTTGAACGAGTCGTAACAATTGGAATAATTCCGTACATCCATTTAAACGTTACTGTAAGCTTCTTACCAGATATCCAGAATGGTAAAACATGCAAAGTCGCATGTATTGGATAAATCAATAATAAAGCTAATAAAAAATAAATTGCTCCATCTTCTCTAAGTTCAACAGAAGAATACATAAGATTCAATGGCAAATAAAAAAGAATAAATGCTATGAACATTGATATCAAGGATATCAAGATAATTCGATGGAATCCATAATCCTTTGAAAGATTAATGGTTTTCCAGCAAGTCATACTAAATCACCATCCGCAATCATAAGAAGTAAAATAAATAAAAATCATTATGCTAGTTAGATACTCTAAACTTACTAAATTACTTTACTTTGTTTCTCACAAAAATGCAATAGGTATCCAAAAGAACGATAAAATACGAGTTTTTTCGACTTTTTTCGCATTTTTTGGGTACATTATATATGATAGTTAGGTGATTGATTTAACTGGAGTGTGGAATATGGAGACCATTGAAGAACGATTAGCACGTCTTGAGTATTATCAGTCATTAATCCTACCCCTTTTAGGTGATAAGTTACCCACTTTTTACAAAATGATTATGGAGGCTGGATTATCGCAAACAGACGTTGAATCCCTGTTACAAACTTGTGAAGAAATGAGCATAGAATATAAAAAACAAAAAGCGGAGGGATTTATTGGTTTCACACCGCTTTTAACTCAATTTGTCGGGATGCTTCATCCGCATTTAGATCCAAAAGCCACAATCAACATCCTAGCACAAGAAAGAAAATATGCCCCGTTGATGCAGGAGTTTAAAGGAATAATTGATACAATCAAATAGCCTTTACATTTCTAATTTCTCTTCAACTCGTTTATAAAGCTTACCATCTACCTCAATAAAGTCATCTTCGAAATTTTTGAAAGACTTTTCAAAGATTTCCATATAATCATCACCGTAAATATTGCGTACGATGCTCATTACTTCAACGATTTCTGGAAACTTCCCGTAAAGTTTTTTAAGTGGTATTGCGCCTTCTAGCACCCCATTTTTACTAGGATTATAGGCTTCCACAATTTTCAAGAAGATTTCTTCTCCTTTTGGAGTTAACTCGATATAAGTGTTTCGCTTATCATTTTCCTTCTTTGAAAATTGTAGCAGTCCACGTTCCTCTAACTTTTTAGAAAAGTTAAATGCAGTCGAAACATGCATAACTCCAAATTTAGCAATCTCTGAAATAGAAGCACCTCTTAAATGATACGCTATCCAAATAATATGATGTTCATTAATATTTAGGTCATAAGGCTTAATCCATTGTTGCCAGTCCTTTTCAATAGACTTCCATAATGCCTTACTAAGTTGTGCGATTCTCTGACTAAAAAGGAGCGCTTCTTTGATGGAGGCCATTTTTTCTTCATGTTTCATAGATCCACCCACTTTTCTATTTTTTCTTATTACTATTATGCCAATAAAATAAAAATTAATAAAGATGTAAATTTACAAAATTTTTAAATTAAGCGAAAAAATTTAGAGTTCACTTGGTTGTAACCGTTTTTTCAAGCTTTTCTAAAGCGCTCTCTATTTCTAAAAGCTCTTTTTGAATATTTTTTTGATTACCTTCAATTTCTCTTTTCCAATGTTCAAAAGAGTTTTTAACATCTGCAGACATTTCGGTTATCGCGCTTACAGCCTGTTTAGTTGATTTTGAAACCTGTTCAGTAAGAGACTTCCCTTCCGAAACTACCTGAGACAGTGATTCAGAAAGATGTCTTTGATTATTTTTTAAAGTCCTTCTAACTTCCTTTCCAGAAGATGGCGTACTTAAAAGGACAGAAACACCACCGATTACACTTCCAATTAACAATCCATAAAAAAGAGATTTGGTTGACGTCATCTTAATCACTCCTTAAAAAACCCATCATTTACAGAATTCCACAAAAAATGCAAAAATCCTTTTTCATTTTCATATTTTTTACAAAATCAGACTTCTCTTTGTAATATCTTTTGTTGGATATACCAACGATCAACTATACTGTTGCGAACTAAGACGAAAACAATCTGTTTCCGCTCTTTCCCTTGGTTATCACGATATATTTCAACCTCCACAGGAATCTCGATGCTTAGTAGTCCTTCTAAATCACTTAATGGTAGATAGGACATATTTGTTATTGAAAAGATAGTAATTTCATTCAATTTCTTATATAGCTTCTTATTATTTGAATGAGGGAGTAATGTTTGCTTAATAATTTTCCGGTCTGTTTGATTGATTCCCGTAGCAAATATTTCAATGAGATGATATGGGTCTGCATTGCTTATGTATTCATCAAGCTTTCCACCCGCCTTTAGTAACATAAGCTTGTGAGCTAAATCCGGCTCTTTTGAACTATGGGTGGTACTTCCTAAAAAATGCACACAAAAATGCCCAGGAAAACCGTTTTTTAATGCACCTGCCCCATGTGGCATTCCGTGCATTGAAGCCGCAATCATCTGATCGCCATATTTTACAATAATCGCTCTTCGCTTCCAGCTCCATTTCCCACTATAGATTTTTTTCATGATCTTCGTGTCCTCAAATGTAAGGGGTTGAACATCAGCATGCCTGCTTCCTGCCCTTCTTTGCACACGAAATTGGAGACCGGTTTCTACATCAATAATTGTAAAAAAGGATTTTCTGGGAAGTATTTCATTCACCAAATCCCAAGGAACCATTTCAACTTTAAAGCTCAGTGGGCTGTCTTTTTCATCAAACTTTGATGTTGCCTCGACTGCAAAATATTGGTTTGAAAAAGTTAGCAGAAAAAATAGAAGTATCACCTTTACCATTTTCAGTACCTCTTTTTTTCATAGCTTTCCATTAAAAATCAGATTCTATTTATAAAAAAACTCGACTCTTTAAAAAAATTGAGTCGAGTTTATCATTTATTTATGAAAGGTTGGTTTATAAAAGCTTCTATTATCTAATGCAAAGACGCGTTCTGTAAATTCCCCTGGCTTCACCCGTTCTAATGCACGATCTAACATGTTCATTTTCGCATCCAAATTGTCTATATAATGAAGAATTTCTGCTTCCTTAATCATAGGAGGCTTTGGACTTCCCCATTCTGCTTTTCCATGATGGCTGAGAATGACATGTTGAAGTACGGTCACTTCTTCTCCTTCGATACCAAGCTCTTTTGCTGCCTGCCCAACTTCGTTAACCATAATGGATATATGTCCTAATAAATTTCCTTCCATTGTATATGTTGTTGAAATAGGACCTGATAGCTCTGTTACCTTACCTAGGTCATGTAAAATAATTCCTGCATATAATAAATCCGTATCAAGCGAAGGATATAGGGTGGCAATTGCCTTCGCTAAATCCAGCATTGAGACAACATGATAGGCTAAGCCAGACACGAATTCATGATGATTTTTAGTTGCAGCTGGATATTCATAAAAGGCAGCTTGATGTTTTTTTAATAGATGTCTTGTAATTCTCTGGATATTTGAATTCTTCATTTCAAAGATATATTGTGTAATTTTTGAAGCCATTTCATCCTGCGGTACTGGTGCAACTTCAAGGAAATCTGAAATCGTAACTCCATCTAAATCTGTTACAGGGCGAATATTTCGGATTTTCAACTGGTTACGTCCACGATAACTATTGATTTCCCCTGCGAGTCTTACCATTTTTTGTGCTGCATAGTTAACCTCATCTTCGGGAGTTGCATCCCAAAGCTTTGCCTCAATCTCCCCGCTTTTATCTTGAAATAGTAGCGTTAAAAAGGGTTTTCCGTTACTTGCAATTCCTTTAGTAGACGATTTGATAAATAAAAATACATCAACCTGCTGTCCAACATCATAATGAACAATGCCTTTTACCATAGGTTCTCCCCCTGCTTGTCATTTTTATCTAAAAATTCCCCAATGAAATTTCTCTGTTTCTATCAAAATTATAGCACACTTTTGTGGTTAACCCTGAGTTCTTCGGTACCTAATTTGATAGGTTCAACTCCTGTAAATTCTTCCATAACATGTTGATGGCATGTAAATAAAAGAACCTGATTATCCTTTGATAGCTCATTGATTAAGAGAACAGCACTTAAAAGTCGGTTTGAATCAAAATTAACAAAACTATCATCAATTATAAAAGGATAAGATTGATTTGGATGCATCGTATTAGCAAGTGAAAATCGAAGAGCCATATATAATTGTTCTGATGTCGCCTGGCTCAGTTCATTTGGTTTATAACGAAGTCCATTTTCATCCTCAACAATAAAACCATCTATTTCATTATCTAGATAGATTTTTTTGTATCTTTTCTCTGTTAATATTGAAAAATAATGCTCAGCATTTTCAATAACCTTCGGAAGCCGTATTTTTCGATACTGATCCACTGTTTTAGATAGAATATCCTTTGCAATGGCAAGTGTTGCCCATTTTTTCGCATGTTCCTTGACCATTGATTTACTTGCCTCATAGGAATGAAGAAACTCTGCATAGGTTCCACCTTCCTCAAGTTCTTGCACTCGATGAAGAATAGCAGACAACTGTCGTTGCGCCTCTTTTTCACGGGCATGAAGTTGAGTGAGTTCAGCTGACATTTCTTCAATCCAATTTTGATAATTAGTTTCTACGTTACAATTGTCCACTAACTCTCCAAACCGTTCGAGCTGAGATTTAAGAATGTTCATTCGATCCTTAATTTCTTTAGCGTGTTCATTTGCTTGTCCCTTTGCCCGAAACATTTCTTCGTTGGACACTTCAGCCATGTCCCACAAAACGCGGCATTCCTTTTGAAGGTGATCAATTTCTATAGTAAGCTCAGAAATCTGGTCAGTTGCATCCTTTAATTTCGCTTCAATCTGCAAATGCTGTTCATACTTCCTTTTTTCTTCCTGTAATTGAATTGCCAATTGATCGATATTGATAGAATCCTGGTCTAGAATATTTAACTGCTTTGCCACTTCATTTATTTTTTGATGGAAGCTAGAAAGTTCTTTTTGCAGTTCATCTTTTTGTTCTAATAGCTTTCTTTTACTTAAAACCTTGTCACGTATTGCCTCGAGGATTTGAAAAGCATCCATTAATCGTTCACTTGATATTTGTTGTGGAAGTCCGTATGTAGTCTTTATGTTTGTAGCTTTTTCGTCAATAGAAAAATCTACTTTCTCCCATTCTTCAAACTCTGTAAGTACCTTTTCATATGCACGTTCATTTTGATGTAGAGTAACCTTTTCAATTTCAATTTGCTGTTTAACCTGTTGATCGTGCAGAAGCCTTGCCGTATTTTCCTCATGATCTAATGGACTGTAGTTTTTAAGTTTTTCTTGGACAGCATTTAGCTTTTTCATTAGACTTTCTCTATCATCCTTAAGCGCATGAACAATAGAGGAAGACATCTGTGAGGTGACCATTTTTCCAATTGGTAGCATGAGAAGAGCTAAAACCGTTAAAATTCCACCCGTTAGCCATTCTTGTGAGATATAAAAATAGACCGCTGCTAGAAGCATCGCGAAACCAATTCCGTAGAATATACGGGTTAGTTTGGTCTTATTCTCCTTTTCTTTTACTGTCACTCTTTGGATTTGTTGATTGATTCTATTTACTTCGTCTTCAATTAAGTCTTTTTCTTTTTCAAGGCTTTCAATCTCTGTAAATTGTTTTTTCTTTTTCTCAAGAACTTCTCTTTCCCCATCAGATAGAATTTGCTTATTAAGTACCTTAAGCTTATGTTCACTATTTTCTAAAGCATCCTTTGCTCTAGAAAAGTGTTCATCTAGGAAATGCTTCTGTTGTTTATGGCGCGCTGTCTCGGAAACAATGTCTGAAAACAAATCCTTTGCTGCTATACTTAGGTCAAGTTCCTGTACCTTTTCTTCTGATATTTCTAGATTGAGTCTACTATTTAATTGTTTCGTTTCTTCCTCAATTTGTAGGAGTTCTTTGGATACTAACTGTAGCCTGTTTTGTTTTTCAGTAAACAAGCTCTTATTTTCGACCAATTCCACAATTTGCTGTTCATTTTCAAGATATCGTAAGGAAACTTGGATTGAGCTTTTTTCCTTTTCAAATTCAATTAATTTGGTTTGTAGCGTTTTTAGTTGTGCTTCATAAGGCTTAATCAGTGCCTGTAATTGTTCAAAACGCTTCAATCCATCCTCTGGGTAGGGCTCATATACAGGTAAACCTGTCAATTGATATTCTAAGGTTTGATATTCTTCTACAATTGGCTGAATCGATTGTAGTTTTTCCGACTCCTGAATTTTGTCTCTTAGGAATTGCTTTCTAGCGTCTAGTTTTCTTAGTTCATTTTCAATTCGCTGCTGTTCTTCTAGCAATCCCTCATATTCATTGTTTTTTTCTTGCCACTTCGAAACTTTTACATGTTCATCCTTTAGACGATTCAATTCCATATTAAGGGGCGGATTCTTCCCTTTTGGTTTATATAAAAGATCCATTTCCTTTGTTAGTTTATTTTGTAATTCAAGCAAGGCGTCTGTTCCAACTGTTCCAGCGGAAAATAGAAATCTACCGACATCCTCACTTTTTAAGCTATGTACACCTTGAAGCCCATGGATATTGAATGAATATACATTTTGGTAAAGGCCTCTATCCATTCCCTGGAAGAGCTCGGAAATAAAGTCCTCTCCTTTAACCGTTCCATCGGGTAAATAAACGGATACATCCCCTGCTGCTTTTCCAGGCAGCCTTTCAATCATAACCGCTCCATATTCATCGGTTTGGAGCAACAGCTTTCCACCGTATTTTGATCCTGTTTTCGGAATATAGCGTTGTTCATTTTGTTGCTTCGTTGGAAATCCAAATAAAATGCTATGAATAAAAGACATAAGCGTGGATTTTCCAGCTTCATTTTGGCCATAAAAAACTTGAAGAGTAGGTGAGAGATTTCCGATTTCCACATTTTCTAGTTTTCCATATCCATAAATCTGAATGCCAATAATTCTCATATCATCACCTCCTATTTGAGTGGTATAGTTCCCGAAGAATGACCTTTTCGGCATCCTCAAGAATTTCCTGCAATTCTTCACTCGTAAAAGCGTCGATATACCTGCGAAAGCTTTGGTGGTTCCGCAATGGAAGTAGCGCTTGATTAAAATCCTCATAGGTCTCCATGTTTTCTAACAAATTACCAATAAAATGAGAATCCTGCCTTAGTTTTTCTCGATTAAATTCCAATTGAGTGTGTAGTTTTATTTCTACTACATAAACAACGTTCTTTCCTGTAATGTCATCGTTTAAAAGGGATACTAGATCTTCTTGCATTCCTTTTTCTTGAAGTTGATCATGGAGTGGCCCTATTCCTGTATATTCAATCGTTAAAAATAAGCCTTGATCTTCTTTACGAAGAGTATCTATATGGGCAAATGTTTGATCCACAAGTTGGTCAAAACTAGCAACCTCTGAAATATCGATGGTCGTATTCTCCCAGGTAATGTCTGAGGTTGGGAAAAATAAGTGCTCTGCTCCAGTTTTCGAAAGGTTTACAAGATAACCGCCTTTTTCACCTGTTTCTTTTTTATGTCTTCCTTGAATATTGCCGGGGTAGATAATAGGTGGATCCTCAGAAAGAATCTCCCGAGTGTGAATATGTCCAAGAGCCCAATAATCAAATCCTTTTTGCTGGAGATCCGAAAGTAAGAATGGCGCATAGCGGCTATGAGCACTTTCCCCTTCCCTACTTCCGTGTAAGATGCCTATATGAAATGGCGCGTTTTCTCGTTTTTCATAGGATGAGGTTTTGTTTTCAAGCACGGCTCTCTTTGTATAACTAAAACCGTAGATGTTCGCAAGTGTTTCCCCATTTTTTATAAAAGGCTTCACTTCGACATTTTCATGTTGAAACACATGGACATTACTTGGCCATTCAAAATGTGGCCAGTTTCCGCCAAGATGGTCGTGATTCCCATGGGAGACAAAGACTTCAATATGATGTTCCTGTAGGCGCTCCATTTCCTTTCGAAATCGGGACTGCGCACGAAGGCTTCGGTCTTCTCCGTCAAATAAATCACCAACAATCACTACGAAATCTACCTTTTTCTCAATTGCAATATTGATTAATCGCTTTAAGGATGTAAAGGTACTTTCTTGTACACGTCTAAATAGGTCTGATGGTATGTTTGCTAGTCCTGAAAACGGACTGTCCAAATGCAAATCCGCGATATGTAAAAAAGTGATCGTATTCATTTCAACGCTCCCTTTATTCTGATACCTTTATTCTACCACCGCCAAGATGCGAATGCACGTTCTTATTTTATGAATTTTTCACAAAAAAAACGAAGGGAATAATCCCCTCGTTTTAGTTGGAGCCAGAAGAACCGTCCCTCTGGTCCTTATTTATCATTCTTTGTTAGTTGCAGAGCTTTCTTAATGTCTTTGTAGGAGGATGATTTGCCGTACATGAGTACTCCTCCACGGTAGACTCTCGCTCCGAAAATTGCTAGTACTGTAATGGTTAGTACTAGGATTCCGATTGATAATGCGATTTCCCATGCTGGTAGTGTAAGCATTCCAACACGAAGGAACATGATCATTGGTGCAAAAAACGGAATAAATGAGGTAATCGTAATCACCGATGATTCCGGTTTTGTTAGACCAAACATCGCAATCATAAAAGCAGCAACAATTAATAAGGTCATTGGAGTTATCATTTGTTGAACATCTTCAATTCGACTTACCAATGAACCTAAAAAGGCTGCAAGTGTTGCAAATAGGAAATAACCTAAAATAAAGAATACTCCGGCGTAAACAAAGGTTGAAATTGGTAGGTCGCCAAAGCCAAACACTTCAAAAAATCCGCCTTCCATTCCACCCATACTTTGCTTTAAGGAGCCGTACCCAACTGCCAAAATAACTGCGAATTGAGTTAAACTTAGGAGGGCAATTCCAAGAATTTTCCCGAACATTTGTTTAATCGGAGAAACACTTGAAATGAGAATTTCCATCACACGGGATGACTTTTCAGTCGCAACCTCCATTGCAATCATATTTGCATACATGATGACAGCAAAATAGATGACAAATAAAAGGACATAAACTAGTCCACGTGCTTGATTAAGCTCTTCCTCAGATTTTGCATTTTCTTCTAGTGCTTGTTTTTCAAATAGAACAGGAGCATATAGCTCATTAATCTGCTCTGCAGATAATCCTGCTTTTGTCGTTGCGATTGTCACTTTCAATTGCTGAAGAGCCTGTTCGAGCTGCCCAGTTATTTCTGAGTCAGTAATCGATGGAGCTTTATAAATCCCTTGGGGAAGCCCATCAGGAGTCTCTGTTAATAGGAGATAACCTGTAATTTCTTCAGCTACAACCCGCTCTTTTGCTTCCGCTTCAGTTCCATCCATTTTTTCTATAATAATGTCACTCGCCATAGGTGTTAAAGTCTGTTCATATGCCTGATAAAGTTCGTTTGACTCCGTTAGAACCGCAACATGGCTTGTTTCATCTTTATCAAATTTTTCAATGATGGTTTGAATGTTTGCAAGACCAAAAATAATCAGTGCAGTTATCAATGTAGTGATGATAAAAGATTTCGTCTTTAATTTACTCACATATGTGTGAAAGAGAATAATCCAAAACTTACTCATAGGAAGCACCTACCTTTTCGATAAAAATATCATTTAAGGAAGGTTCTTCTAATACAAACTTTCGAACAAAACCTTTTCCTGCAATTGAATCAAGGATTTTTTGTGAAATTTCTTCACTTTCAACCTGTAAATGAAGTCCCTCCGCTGTTTCCTTAGCCTTTGTAACGCCTGCTAATGTTTTTAAATGACTAATATCAAAGTCAGCGTGTACAATGACATTTTTCTTTCCAAACGAGCGCTTAATTTCCTTTAATGACCCATGGACAACAGGTCTTCCGCGGTGCATGATACATAAATGCTCACATAATTCCTCAACATGCTCCATTCGATGACTCGAAAACACAATTGAGGTTCCAGCATTTTTCAAATCCACAACCGCTTCCTTTAGAAGCTCAACATTCACAGGGTCGAGTCCACTGAATGGCTCATCAAGAATTAGAAGCTTTGGTTTATGAATCACAGATGCGATAAATTGTATTTTTTGCTGGTTTCCTTTTGAAAGTTCCTCAACTTTTTTTGTTGCATACTCAGGAACCTTAAAACGCTCTAGCCAATAATCAATTTGTTTTAAAATATCTTGCTTCTGCATACCACGCAGTCTTGCTAGATAGACAAGCTGATCGCGTACCTTCATTTTCGGATACAGACCTCTTTCTTCTGGCAGGTAACCGATCATATGGCTTGTATCATAATTAATTTTCTTTCCATCCCAACTTATTCGTCCTTCACTGACATCTAATAATCCTAAGATCATTCGGAATGTTGTCGTCTTCCCAGCTCCATTCGCACCTAAAAATCCGAACATCTCGCTCTCTGGAATTTCAATTGACAGATCGTCAACGGCAGTGAAGCTACCGAATCGTTTTGTTACATGTTCTAGTACTAATGCCATCTGTTCTCCTCCTTTTCCAGTAGTATCTACGATTATGTAGGAAAAAAGTTTCACCAAATGATCATACCATAGTTGTTCACTTGATTTTTGTTGCGGGAAAATTTGCAATCTACTACACTTTAAGTAATAGCAGATTTTTTACTTTGGGGAAGGGGAATCTAACATGAATTATGTGTTAACTGTGTTTGATAAAACGGGAGAAAAATTACTTGAAGAAACTTTTGAAGCGGCTACTGAAAAAGAAGCGAAGGAAATGGGAGAGAAGATCCTTAAAGAAAAAAATTATTTAGAGACTACTCACCGGTGCACAAGTTCTTCTGGGAAGTTAGTGTTGTTCCATCGTTAATAAGGTATCTCAGGTGGGTTGCTTTTTTAATGAGAAAGCCCCGCTGATCTTTCAGCGGGACTCTTCATTATTCACCAGTAAAAGTTGGTTTTCTTTTTTCTAAAAAGGCTTGAATACCTTCGCGGTGGTCCTTTGTATTTCTCATTGCTTGTTGGCCTTGTTTCTCTAATTCTAGTATTCTTTCAAGCTCTGGCAAGTGCATTTGATTGTAGATGGATTTGGTTTGAATCATGGCTAGAATTGGTCTCTTTTTCCACTTTTTCAACTTGTGAAGGACAGCTGTTTGCAGTTCTTCCTCTGCAACCTCATCAATTAACCCAATATGTAAAGCTTCCCCAGGCGACAATTGCTTTCCTTCCCAAATCACATGTTTAGCTTTTGCTTCACCAAGTCTTTTTTCAAGGAAGAAATGTGCACCTCCATCTGGAATCAAACCAATACGGATGAAATTCATGGCTATACTTGAAAGTCGATCTGCAATAACATAGTCAGCACCTAATGCAAAGCTTAACCCAAGTCCTGCCGCTGGTCCATGGATTGCACTGATTACGAGTTTAGGTAATAAATAAAGTGTTTTCATGATTTCAGAAATAAGTCCCATCACATGCTCAAAAGCATGATCATCTGTAGAACTTAACATTGTTTTTATATCGCCGCCTGCCGAAAATGCGCGTCCACTTCCTGCTAACACAAGGATATCGACTTCATCATTGGCAGCTACAGCCTTTAAACTATGTAAAATCTCATTTAACATATCAAAATCCATTGAATTTAGTGAATCTGGGCGATTGAGAGTAAGGTATGCCACTCGCTCTTCCATGTGTAGAAATACTTTTTCAACTTGTTCGGTTGTCATTGATATGCCCCCTTAGGTGGTGTTTCTCTTATTATACAATTATAACAATATAAAAGAAACCGTTTTCAAAAAATTAAACCATCCAACTAAGTATTGGATGGTTCATTACGGGTTGGATATCCTCTGAATTTATCCAGTTGCACACCTCTTTACAAACCTTGCGTGCTCACTTTTCCTAAGACGAACCACTTTACTGCATTTACCCCTTCATCCAAATTATAATCCTGCATGATTATTTCACTTGTGATAAATGCTCCTTAGTTGATCCCTAAGTGCTCTCTTTAAAAACTTTCCTACCGATGTTTTCGGAATTTCTTCCATGAAGATGATATCATCTGGTAACCACCATTTTGCAAATTGTGGCTTTAGAAACTCATACAACTCTTCCTTTGTCGTTTGCTCCTTTGCAGCATCCTTTAACACAACACATGCAACTGGGCGTTCTTGCCATCTTTCATGGGGAACTGCGATAACTGCCGCTTCGAATACAGCCTCATGGGCCATAAGTGCATTTTCAATATCGACAGAGGAGATCCATTCCCCACCGCTCTTGATTAAATCTTTTGTTCTATCAACAATCTTTACAACGCCTTCTTCATCGATTGTGACAACATCCCCAGTATAGAGCCATCCATCACGAAATGCTTCGTTGGTTCGCTCATCCTTGTAATACTCATCGGCAATCCAATTTCCTCTTAACAAAAGCTCTCCCATTTCTTTTCCGTCATTGGCGACCTCCCCATTTGCTCCAACGATTTTCATTTCCACTAACGGTACGAGAGACCCTTGTTTTGAACGGATTTCTAATTTTTCTTCTTCAGGCAAATCATTTTGGTAGCTTTTTAGACGGGATAAAACAACAAGTGGTGTCGTTTCTGTCATCCCATACGCATGAATAAACGGGATTTTATATTTTGATTCAAATGCTTTAATAAGCCCTTTTGGTGCAGCCGAACCACCACATAGGATGCGGGTCAAACTACTCGTATCGTAATTTCCTTGCTCTAATTCATTAAGAAGTCCAAGCCAGATTGTAGGGACTCCAGCAGTCATTGTTACCTTCTGGGAATCGATTAATTCAGCTAAGATTTTCGGTGTGAAATATGGGCCTGGCATCACAAGTGTTGTTCCAAACCATACCGAAGCAAATGGTAAGCCCCAGGCATTTACATGGAACATCGGAACAACCGGCATTGCGATATCACTTTCCGATAAACCAGCGTTATCTGCAAGGCCAAGCGCCATACTATGCAACACGACTCCACGGTGGGAATAAACAACTCCTTTGGGGTTTCCTGTAGTTGCAGATGTATAACACATGCCAACCGGATCATTTTCATCTAAATCTTTCTTAAATTCGAATGATGGGTCTCCTTCACTAATAAGTTTTTCATAATGAAAAAGTGGCTCCAAGCTCGATTCTGGTAATTCATCCTTATCCGTCATGACGACATAGGCTTCAACTGATTTTAATTGGTCCTTTACTTTTTCTAATAGAGGAAGTAAGTCTTCGTCAAAAAGTAAAACCTTATCCTCTGCATGATTGATAATATAGACAATATGCGCAGGTGAAAGACGAATATTAATGGTATGCAAGACTGCTCCGATACCAGGTATAGCAAAATAAGCTTCAAGATGTCGATGATGATTCCATGCTAGTGTTCCAACACGGTCTCCTTTCTTCACACCTACTTTTTCTAAGGCGCTTGATAATCTTCTTGTGCGCTCACCTATTTCCTGATACGTATGGGTTACAATTCCAGATGCAGTTCTCGATACAACTGTTTTCTTTGGAAAATACCTTTCTGCGCGCTCGAGCATTGAAGAAACTAGCAATGGTATATTCATCATCATACATTCCCCCACTTCTATATTTTTAAAAGTTAAAGCCCCATATTTTTCACGATGATGGTTTTCATGATTTCATTTGTTCCTGCATAAATGGCTGATACCGGTGTGTCACGATACCTTCTAGCAATCTCGTATTCCTCCATATATCCATAGCCACCATGAAGATGCATGCAATCAGCTGCTACCTTTTTTGCCATATCCGTTAACCACCATTTTGCCATTGAAACCTTTGTCACCACATCCTTTCCAGCAATATGTTGTTCAATTAAATCATCTAAAAATGTTCTGCCAATCTCAATTTCTGTTGCCATTTCGGCGAGTCTAAATTGAATATGTTGAAATTTACTAATCGACTTTCCAAATGCCTCACGATCTTTTACATATTTCAAGGTTAGCTTCAGCATTGTCTCCGCTGCGATTTGGGCTGATATCCCAACTATCAGACGTTCCTGCTGGAGTTGCTCCATCAAATAATAAAAACCCTTTCCTTCCATTCCAATAAGGTTTTCAACAGGAACTTTTACATCCTCAAAAATAAGTTCTGCCGTATCTTGGGCATGAAGCCCAACCTTTTCAAGCTTTCTCCCTCTAGAAAATCCAGGAGTATCCCTCTCGACTACTAACAAACTAATCCCTTTATGTTTTGCATTTCGATCTGTTTTACAAACCACTACAACCAAATCCGCGTGAATGCCGTTGGTGATAAATGTTTTCTGACCATTGACAATATAATGGTCACCTTTCTTTACAGCAGTTGTTTTAATCCCCGCTAAATCAGATCCAGCACCCGGTTCTGTCATTGCAATCGCTGTTATGATTTCACCTGAAATACATTTTGATAGCCATTTTTGTTTTTGGTCTTCTGTTCCATATTCATTCAAATAAGGAACCACAATGTCACTATGAAGACCTATTCCAATCATACTTGCCCCGACTCGTTCTAGCTCTTCATTTATAACGACTGAATAGGCAAAATCAGCGTTAAAACCTCCATACTTTTCATCGACCCACGGGCAAAGGAACCCATTCTCTCCCATTTTTGTCCAAAAGGACCGTGGTATCATCCTGTCCTTTTCCCAATCGTCATAAAAGGGGTAGGCTTCTTTTTCAAGGAACTTCCGAAAAGCATCTCGAAAAATGTGGTGCTCTTCTTGCAAATAACGTGCAGTCATCGCTATCCCTCCTTATTTAAGGGTTTAGTCATAATAGTGGGTAAAAATAGTGTTAGGTACTCGAAGTCTAATAAGCTAGTGAAATTTCAGTAAGCGTTTACATTTTGTAAAAAGGAGTTTGTTAATCTTTATGAGGTCCAATACTTGAATAATTCCTCATTAAAGAGAAAAATCCTCTTTTTCATCAAAAAAAGTAGGGGTATATTTTCCTATACCCCTTCTGCCACTCCAAATAACTCATTTAAAATAGTGATTTTCTTATTCGTATATTCCATAAAATTGTCGTTGTAGGATTTTGGATCCTTTGGGTTTGCAAACTGCGTAATTTTTCCTGTTACTGGGTCCACAAATTTACTTGCTGCACCACAGCCTAGGCCAATAATTGTTTGCATTTCTTCCATAATCATAATATTGTAGATGCTCTCTTGACCCGGAAGTGAATAGCCAACATTTTCTAGGTTTCCTAGAATGTTTTTCATTCGATATAAATAGTACGGTACATAACCATGTTCCTTCGTCCATGTAGAAGCATTGTTCATCATATCTGTAATTTCTTCACGACCTGCAACCTTATATTTTTTCTTATTCCGTGTCATTTCGGAAGCACGTTTAAAGGATAAGGTATGGACAGTTAATGATTCAGGCATCAGCTTTTCTGTTTCTGCAAGTGTATAGTTGAACTCTTCCACTCCTTCACCAGGAAGACCAATAATTAAGTCCATATTGATATTGTTCATTCCCATGTTTCTTGCGAGATGGAACTTTTCAATAGTTTCTTCTACTGTATGATGGCGGCCAATCGCTTTTAATGTTTCTTGAATATAGGACTGGGGATTAATACTGATTCGGTCAATATTCCACTTTTTAAGAACGTCGAGTTTTTCCGGTGTAATCGTGTCAGGTCTTCCCGCTTCAACCGTTATTTCTCGAATATGTTGAACATCTGGGAAAGACTGATACATTTCTTCATAAAGCATGTCCATCTCTTCAGCTGTAATGCTTGTTGGGGTTCCACCACCGTAATAGACAGTGGTTATTTTAATATTGTTCTCTTTTAACCAACGACCTATCTCGCGCATCTCATAATGAAGACCTCCAAGGAATGAATCCACTGAGCCTTGTCTTCCATTTATTGCATACGCAGGGAATGTGCAATATGCACATTTTGTTGGACAGAAAGGAATCCCAATATAAATACTCACTTCATTTTGTAGTTGGTATAAATCTGGTACCATTGTGAGTTGACGGTCGACAATTTGCCGCATTAAATCTAGTTTTTCATCGGTAATTAAATAATCATCTTTTAATTGTTTGTGAGCCGTTTCTGGTGATACACCTTCTTGGATCTTTTTGTGCAACAGCTTTGTTGGACGCACACCTGTAAGCATTCCCCATGGCTGAGTTATACCTGTGAAGTCTTGCATAACCATGACATAGACATGTGAAACTGCATTTTTAATCTTTTTAAATCGTTCTTTTTCATTCTCAAACGGAGGAAATTCCTTATTATATCTTCCAACGTATTCATTACCAGACTTCAATTCAATTAGTTTCGCAGTTGAGGTAATGAAAGGATTATGATATTCATATTGAAATTCTATTATTAGTTCAGGATTTTCTAATTCTGTAATGGAAAGCTCACTTTCCTCAAAAAATAGATTTGTGATGAGCTGAAGCGGACGAATAAATCGCTCATCCTCAAGCCCCTTGAACAAAATACGCATAGTTTGCCTCACCTTTTCAAAAATTTAGCTTATTCAAGTGTACAGAATGTACGTTTTTAAATCAATATGAGAAATTTGGGTTGGATTTTGGGTTGGGCTATTTTCGTAAACTTTGTTGTTTTTTATCGTTGATTTCTGCTTCAAATGGACGCTCTCCACTGGCGTGGCTTGAGCCTCCTCAGGCCTACACGATGTAGGTCACGAAGCCGTTGCCACAGGATGTGGCGCTTTTAGGCTTCGCTCTACTGGTCGCTTCTGCGGGGTCTCAAGTCTCAGGCTTTTCCCGCCGGGGTCGCCACCTTACGCTCCAATCAACTAGGTTTGCACTTTATATCTGAAAGCAACAATCTTTTAAAAAAGAGCCTTGAGTTGAATAAAATTTCGCGATGATGATCTATCGGCGTTATTTCATTTCTGCGGCGATAATCCATATCTATCGACATTTGCAACTTTGCCCATATAAAAACCTCCACAAACTGTGGAGGTACTCAAAACCAGCTTTATTTTTCAACCTTAATCTGTTTTAAAAACTCAATTCTCTGCTGCTTTCGGAAATACTCTTTGATCATGTAGGAGACCCCATTCATATTGTTAGAACGCGTTACCCAGTCGGCTGCAAATTTAACTTCCTTCGGTGCGTTCCACATCGCAACCCCTAACCCAGCGGATTTAATCATTTCAATATCATCTGTTGAATCACCAATGACGACTGTTTCATGTAATGGAATTTCTAAATGATTGGCTAGCGCTTGTAAGCCATTGAGTTTAGAAACTCCTAATGGTGTAATTTCTAGCTTATGCGGTTCAGTTAAATCGACTTGGATATCCCGGAAGTGCTCATTAATGGTTTCCTTAATCGTCACCAGTTCATCTTCGCTTTGTGAATACACCTCTATTTTAGGTGGGGCAACAGGATTGTCTGTTAAATAATCACCCAGTGAATCGACGAACTGCATTGGATAAAAGAGTGGGTCGCCTGAGCCAAACATTGCCTTTGCGATAAGGTTACCAGGGAACCTCATCCGATTACCAATTGAAAACTTTTCATGTTGGAGGCGAATGCTACACTTAAAGTTTTCTAAAACTTGGACAATGTTAAAAGTTTTCTCTTCAGATATTCGTTTTACAAAAATGGGATCATCTAGATTTGTGCTAATGAAACCTCCATTATGCGTAATTAAAAATGAGTCTAGCTTTAAAGCCTTGGCTATTTTTTTCGTCGATGCGAAGTGACGCCTTGTTACGAGAGTCACATAAACTTCCTTTGCTCTTACGTAATCAATCGCTTCCTTTGTTCCACTTTGAAGCCGACCATTCGGACGGAGTAATGTTCCATCAACATTTATTGCAAGTAACCTATACATATGCAGGTCCTCCTTCTCGGTGTTGCTGTCCCTATATTTATGGTTATGAAAAAATAAAGTTGATTAGAACATTAGGTTTCACATGTATGAACGAAAACAAAAAGAACCCCCGCCAATTCGCGTAGGGTTCCTCAAACCTTATTGTTGCATGCTGCCATATAGTTCTTCAAGTGGCTTTAACATGATCTGATTTAGTTCACCGATGACAACGCTCATACGTTGCTCAGCTTCCATAAGTCTTGCAATAGTAGGATGCTGTTGAACAAGCGCTACTTGTCGTTGAGCTTGCTCTACTTCTGCTTGTGAAATATCTTCACCCATCATTTGTTTTTGCTGAAGGGATAATTGTATGTTTCGGAAGCTTTCAAATAATTTCTTTGCACCTGGGTCATTGTTGACTTGATCGTATAGTTGCTTTAACTGTTTAAACTCATCACTCTCACGAATTGCCTTTTCAACTCCATACGCAACATCATATAAATTCACACCCATTTTACCTACCTCCTTTTCCAGATTTAATGCGAGGAAAAATGGTTCTTTTCCACTATAACAAACATTCCCATGTAATTCATCTCTATCTGTAAAATCTGGGTATTCTTTAACATATTCTTAACATCAGATTTTGCCAATACTTATTGTTAAAAAAACTGGGCTATAATTCCTTGAAAAATGCCGATGATCCCACCAAGCAGTGCTCCTAAATACGTAATCATTTTGAATTCTCGTTTTGATATACCTAACACCATTTCCTCCAAACGCTCCACAGAAAACGTTCCAACTTGGTCTTTAACAATTTCCTCTAGCTTGAGGCTTTTCATCATTTTATCAATACGGTTTGCCACAAATTCGCCCACCATTTCAATTCCCTTAGGAACGAAAGTCTCGAGGATTCGGTCTTTATATGGTAGTAATACCACATTTGCAGGGGTTGCAAGATATTTCTTAACAGGGAAGACATGTAAAGTCTGTTCCTTTAAGAAGGTAAGAATTTTTTCTGAACCCACCTGTTCGATCACTCTATTAACCTCCCAGGCCTTGACCTTATTCCACTCTTTTTCAATTAATGAATGTAAAAGCTCATTTGTTCCTGGGCTTCTTAGAAACTTTATGATTTCTGGTTGAATTTTATCAATTAAGCTTGTGTTTCCTAAAAACATTTGCACCATATTCCCAAGCATGCCTCGGGTGGATAGGAAATCATCAATCATTCTTTTTAGGCGATGTTTCCCTTCGTCACTCTCAAAATACTCAACGCCTTTTTCCGTGATATATTCCACTACTTCGGGAAACTTTAACTCTATTTTTGAAAGAAGTTCTTCAGGAATGATATGACCGATTTCCCTCGTACCCATTTCATCTAAAAGACTCACATATTTCTTTTCAATCACGTTAATTAGTTTTTGCTCTGCTACTTCATCAAGATTATGTATGCCTAGATGTTCAGCAAACTCGTTGAAGGTTTTATCTGTGTCAAGTAGTTTGGCAACCTCTTCCTCCGCCCAGCCTTCGATTGTACGAACGAAGCTTTCATCCCGTAGTTTATTCTTTAGGCTTTCAGGTGTTAAAAGATGCTCTACTACAGTTCTTCCCATCTGTCTAGCTAGCTCATCCCTTCGTTTTGGGATTAATCCAGGAGTAAATGGAAGTCGCTTTCCACCGATGTAGATGGCCTTATAGGGCCGAAACAGCATTTTAATTGCCAGAGAATTCGTGACACCCCCAATGATGGCTCCAATCACCATCATAAATACGATCATTAAAAATACATTCATACAATCACCTTCTAAAATTGAACTTTATTAAGTAACAGTTTTACTTGTTTTCTCATACGATACGTTATCAGACATTCGCCTATTTTTATGGCTGAACCGTTTTCTCGATTGAAGTACCACCTTATCAATTATAGTGTTTGAACGTCAAGTTACGCAAATGGGGTTTTCAAGATGACGGAAAAAATTCTTATTGAGGTGATGCCTGTTTCTAACAATCAGGTATCCCCATTGCAAATACAAATGAGTGACAAGATTTTTAAAGAGTTTGGACTACAAAACCAACAGAAAGTTGAATTATCGTGCAGCAGGAATAGTGTCATCGTCGAAATCGTATCTTTAAATGAAAGCGATCCTGTAATCCAATGTAGTGACTTTATATTGCAAGAATTGCAGCTCCCTCAAGAAAATTTTTCAATTACTCTTTTAAAAAAATCAAATGAAAGACTTGAAATCGGTCCAGTCGTAGGACTTTTAACAGAGGTAACCGAAAAAAACAATCAAATATCACTTGGTTCAATTGAGGAGTTTTGCGAGGAAATATCGCTTTATGCAAACGAAATCGGGGCATTTTTTTATGTATTCTCGTTAAATACCTTTTATAAGCATAGTGGGTATATCTATTTAGATGGAACGTGGAAAAAGTCAATTGTTCCGTACCCTCAGGTAGTCCACAATCGGATTCACTCCCGTAAACGGGAACAATCCAGAAGTTTTATCGACTTTACTAATGAATTGCAGATGAACAATGTTCCATATTTTAATGATCACTTTTTAAATAAATGGGAAGTGCATGAAATATTGAAGGAATATGAGCATCTCCATTCATATATGCCTGATACCGAACTATTAACAGGTAGAGATGTTCTCTTTGAAATGCTTGAGAAATATAAATGTGTTTTCGTAAAACCGGTTCATGGCAGTCAAGGTAGAAACATTTTTCGAATTCATAAAACAGACGAAGGTAAATATTTATTAGATTATACAACCTTCTCAGGTGACATTGAGACTGTGCATTATAGCTTTCTATCCCTGTTTCAATCCTTATTTTCACGATTAAAACAACAAACATTTATTGTTCAGGAATGTATTTCACTTCTATTATATAAGGAACAACCACTGGATTTTCGTGTGTTATGCCAAAAGCAATCAAGTGACAAATGGCAGCTAACTTCCGTAATTGCACGAGTATCGTCAAAGGACCAATTCGTTTCCAACCTTGCAAGAGGCGGAGAAATTCAAAAGGTCCATCACGTTCTTATTGAAAATTTTGAAGAAAAACAAATTCCTCATATTAAAAAGTTAATGAAAGAGTTAGCGTTAGAGGTTGCCGCCATTATTGATGGGAGGGACGACGGAATATTTGCAGAGTTAGGAATTGACCTTGCGCTTGATGAAAATGGGAAACCAACGATTATTGAGGTCAACACAAAGCCATCAAAAAACCAAGAACAGGATCAATTATCAACCAAAATTCGCCCAAGTGCAAAAGCGATTTTACAGCATTGTGTTTATCTCGTCCAACATCGATTCATAAACGATATGTAAGAAAGGAGAGGGTCTTATGATTTCACTGGGGTTTGTTACGCTTTATCCGAACCAGGAACTCGGGCTTGCCACGGAACTCGCAAAACGAGCTCCTGAATTTGGGATACAGCTGTACCGCTTTACTCCTACATCGATTGAACCTACCTCTGAATTAGTTCGTGGAGAAACATATAATCACAAGACTACAAAGTGGGAACAAAGCACGTTTGAAATACCAATGTTTTTGTATGACCGTTGTTTTTATTCAAGTGATGAAGTCTCTAAAAAAAGTCAGCCAATTATGAACTGGTTAAAGTTGCGTCCAGCAAATGTTTTTCTAGGACATGGTTTACCAAACAAATGGGAAATTTACAACACCCTACGTCAAGATAAGGATTTATCACCCTATGTCCCTTCTACTGAGCAAGCTCTCTCCTCTTCTACCATCCTACGAGCTTTAACGAAAAAGCATCAACTTATCCTAAAACCAGAGAGAGGGTCAATGGGAAAAGGAATTATTGGACTTTTTCTTCATCGTAATTATGTAGAGGTTCTCTATAAAGATGAAAAACTTCTAAAAAAGAACCAATTTACAACAAGAAGAGATTTAAAGAAGTGGCTAGACTCCATAATTAGCAATCAACCGTACTTATTACAACCATATTTGCCACTACACAATGAAGAGAATCGTCCTTTTGATATTCGAATTTTACTTCAAAAAGACGGCCAAGGAAAATGGATTGAACAAGGTCGAGGGATTCGCCTTGGAATGCCGGATCACCTCATTTCAAATTTAGGGGGTGGCGGAGAAACTCGCTCTTATGAAAGTTGGACGGAAAATATGTCTTTTCATCAAAAGCAATTACTTTCGGATAATATTCATACAATTATTAATAGGCTACCAGAATTGTTAGAAGAGCAATTTGAACCTCTATTTGAAATTGGCGTTGATTTAGGTCTTACAAGTGAGGGCGCCATCTGGATATTAGACACCAATTCAAAGCCAGGTAGAAAGGTTATTTTAGAAACCAGTCCAGAAAAAGAAGATGCCCTATACAATACACTATTACAGTATTGCCTCCATCTTCATTCAAAACAAACGACTTAAAAAGGAGCTGAAAAAAATGCGAACACCGCTACCACTTAAAATAGCGCAGGAAGAACAAGGAAAAGTGTATATTCCTACTTCCATTCAATTAAAAACACCCATTAAGCATATTTTGTTTGGAACGTCCTCCTGTGATTGTGAGGTTATCCAAGTAGATAAGCAGGAAATCAAATTGTCTGAAGATATATTTGTAGCCTTAAAGATTCCATACAGTAGTACGACACAGGTTTTTATTCATGACGACCATCTCTACATTGGGCCTCTTGTTGGAATTTTCACAGCAGGTTTTAGCGAGTCCATGATTCGACCAATTGGAGAGAGAACCTTATTCTTTGCAAAACTTTTGGCTCAAGAAAAAGCAGTTGGGGCTTATGTATTTATTTTTGGTGCAAAGCATATTGATTGGGAAAAAGGAACCATTCATGGTCTATTTCATAACCATAATGGCTGGGAAACAGTTGAGGTTCCATTTCCTAATGTGGTCTATGACCGCCTTCCAAACCGCCGAACCGAAAAACATAAAGCCTTACGTGAAATTAAACAACGAATGCAACATGAGTACTTAATTCCCTGGTTTAATCCTGGCTTTTTCGATAAATGGGAAATTCACCAGTTGTTAGAGGGAGATTATCGAGTTTCAACCTATTTACCTGAAACCCATAAAAGCCCTACCTTCACTTTAATCGAGCGTATGCTATCGAAATATCAGCATGTTTATATTAAACCAGCAAAAGGCAGTCTTGGTTTAGGTATTTATCAAGTTTTAATTGACCGAGAAACAGGAAATTATTATTGTCGATATCGTGATCAAGATGGAAAAAATCGTCTTCAGCGTTTTTCTTCGGTTGAGTCTTTTATCAATACGCACTTCCGCCACAAACAATTGGAGCACTATATCGTCCAACAAGGAATTCATTTGCTCCGAAGCGATCATAAAACAATTGATTTTAGGATCCATACAAATAAGGATGAAAAAGGCAATTGGCAGGTCAGTGTGATGGCAGGTAAAATTGCTGGACGCGGCAGTGTGACAACACATCTAAACAACGGTGGTGTCGTTCGTACACTCACTGAAATTTTTCCAGATGTAGAAGAATGCAAGAAAGTAACGGATTCTTTAAAACAGGCAGCACTATCCCTAAGCGAAGCCATTGATTCTAGACAAAAAGGACATATTGGGGAACTTGGATTTGATTTAGGAGTCGATAAAAATGGCAGTGTGTGGCTGTTCGAGGCAAATTCCAAGCCAGGTCGTTCGATTTTTTCACATCCAAAGCTAAGAAAATATGATAAACTCTCAAGCAGGCTTCCACTGCAATATGCCGTCTATTTAACAGAAACAACGATTAAGAAGCCAGAGGAAGTTTACAAATGAGTACCATTTATTATCATATTGAAAAAAAGAAATGGTATCAATGTGAAGAAACAAATGGACTTCTCTTTGGAAAGACAAACACCATGATTTCTTATGTAGGGAGCTGCCCAGAGCAATCGCTCCCTTTTCTTGTTAATAAAGCTGGAAATATGGTTGGCCCTCTCATTGGCATTCTAACTGGCAGCTCAAAAGACAACACTTTTATTGGTAATCTTAAGGTACTAAAAAGAATTTTAACCTCCTTACAGGATCATGGTGCATTAGGAATCGTCATTACGCCAAAGTCAATAAAGGGACATTTAGTGGAAGCTTTTACCTTCTACCAACCATTACAAAAATGGATCAAATTACAAACTCCTCTTCCGAATGCTGTGTATAATCGTATTCCTTATCGTCACATGGAGGAAACGAAGGATTTTATTGACATTGTTTCTTTCTTTAAAAAGGAAGATATCCCTTTTTTTAATCCACACTTTTTTTCTAAATGGGAGATACATCAGATTTTAATGAAGAATGATTTTGTTCAACGGTTTCTTCCCGAGACCACCCTTCTCAAAAATATAAGCGACCTCAAAAAAATGGTAGCCAAACATCAAATCCTCTATATAAAGAGTTCAACCGGCCATAAAGGAATTGATCTTTACAGACTGAAAACATCTCAAAATAGAATGATTGTAGAAACACCCCAGGGAAAACAAAGCTACCCAACCCTCACCTCATTTTGGGAGGAGTATCAGGATGTCTTTGAAACAAACAACTATTTATTACAGGAAGCAATTCAGGCAGACACGTATGATGGGAAACGTTATGACTTGAGAGTTTTATGTCATTATCGTGATAACGGACATTTTATTAGTGGCATCGGGGTAAGAGTTGCTGGTGAAAATGGAGTGACAACACATGTCCCAAATGGTGGAACAATAATCCCCTATCACATTGTTCGACCGCGATTTGATGAGGTTATTTTACAAAAGCTTGTATTTGAAATTGGAAGAACGCTTACGGATGAAACAGGAGAGTTTATTGGAGAGTTCTCCATTGACCTCGGTCGTTCGAAGGATGGGGCAATTTTTATTTATGAAATCAATTCAAAGCCAATGGTGTTTGATGAGGGGGCTATTCGACAAAAAGGTCTTGAAAATTTAACCAAACTGCTTATAATGAAAGCATCAAAAGCTTAAGCGTCTAAATGAGGTACATCGACTAAAAACCGCCACGTCCTGTGGCAAACGTCGATGTCAGCACTTCCTCGAAAATGCAATGCATTTTCTTCGTGCGATGATTATGCTGTCGAAGCTTTCCTTGTCCTGTGCAAGTCCGGCAAGCACAAGCCGAGCCTGCATGAAGGTCGCTCTTTGACCTTCTTGATGGATTGGCTTGTGACCTCGAGCTGCTCAAAGCACTAAGGAAGGCTTCTTGAATATTCTTCGCAGGAACAAGCTGTGCTTGTTCCGAGAGCTTTTCGCAAGATACTCACTGAATCCTATTCGAGGTGAAAACTCGCTAGGCGCTTAAGCTGGACGTCAAATAAGACATAAGGGGAGCTTAAGATGATCTCACATTTTCACTGGAAACCTTTATATAAAAGTAGCAAAATTCCCGGTTGGAGCTTTTCTTTTTACTTTCAAGGAACAAAATATCATGGCATTTATAATAAGGATGGAAGCATTGATTGGCAAGGCAGCCACCCGGATTTGAAAGTCATTAATGACATTACAAAACAAATTCATGAATTAATGCTCTTCCATGTTTACGAATAACGAATCTTTTTTCACCTCCTTCACATACTAAGCACAAAAAGGAGGTTTTTTTATGGATAAAAAAGGAAAAGAACGTGAAGACCTTCAATATGAAGGGAAAGATGAAGTATTCATGGATGTGGACCGCTTCATAAATGAAGGAATGGCTGGAGGGAGCGTCTACCGTTATCATGATAAAACAAACATAGAGGAAGCGCGCGAATTTGAGAAAGAAGAACCACCGAATGTAATTGAATAACAAGTTAGCCACACAGTCTCCTTCTGTTATAATAGAAGGAGACTTTTTTGATTGAATTGAAGGAGTATTTTACATGATTGAAAATTTAATGAAGCATTATAAGGATGCTTTTATAACAGCAGAATCACCATATAAGACAGATTTATATTCATGGTTTTTAACAGACACAGGAACTTTTTTTGGAATTAAAAAGGACCGTCTTTCTACAAAAGAGACTTCCCTTTTATCTTCCCTTTTCACACCATATGGCACTCATGTTAATGATATGAACGATACACAGGCATTTTGGTATAACCTTTTGTTTTTACAACAAGGGACCGTATCACCTGAACAATTTTCTTTTTCGCAGTGTCGGTTTATTCAGTTTTATGCCGACCAACCGATTACTGACCATCTTGAATTCCAGGAGGCCATTCAGGCACTGTTACCAAGAGATACGATCTTTCTATGGGAAAATGATTCAAGCGGCGTTCTCGTTGAAACAAGAAACGAGGAAATCATTGAGGATGTCTTTTATGATGAAATCACCGTGACGTTAACAAGTGATTTTTACACAGACATGCGTTTATTTATTGGACAAACCCATCCCCTTTCTGACAATCTTGGCTCTCTTTTTCATACCGAAAAAGAATGGTTTCAAAAGGGTATACAATTTTTACATAAACAGAAGGTTTATCGATTACATGATATTCTGCCATTTTTATTACTTGAAGGAATGGATGAAGATTTTCGGAACCAACTGAAAAATGTGATTCCGGAAGAACTACAAGATGATCATGAATTACTTGAAACGATAAAAGTTTTCTTCGAAAGTGATTTGAATGTTTCAAATGCAGCGAAGCGATTATATATGCACCGGAATAGTTTGCAGTACCGAATCGAAAAATTCATTGAAAAGACAGGGATTGATATTAAACATTTCCACGGTGCTGTAACAACTTATCTAGCCATTTTAGATCTTGAACATTTTTAGAATTGGTAGACATGCACGAAAACCCTTTCAATGTTTTGTGCAATTTACACATTTACGCATTTTTCTCTTTAAAGTAAACTTTAGCTATGGAAAACGTTTACACTAGGAGGAGAAAAAATGGCTGAATTAGTTTTAGATCATATTTACAAAGTATACGACAATAAAGTAACTGCAGTAGAAGATTTTAACCTTCATATTAAAGATAAAGAATTCATCGTATTTGTAGGTCCATCTGGTTGCGGTAAGTCAACTACACTACGTATGATTGCTGGATTAGAAGAGATTTCTCAAGGGGATTTCTACATTGATGATAAACGTGTAAATGATGTTGCTCCAAAAGATCGTGACATCGCGATGGTATTCCAAAACTATGCGCTATACCCACATATGAGTGTATATGATAACATGGCATTCGGATTAAAGCTTCGTAAATTCCCGAAAGATGAAATTGATCGCCGTGTGAAAGAAGCTGCAAAAATTCTTGGTCTAGAAGAATATTTAACTCGTAAGCCTAAAGCATTATCAGGTGGTCAGCGTCAGCGTGTTGCACTAGGCCGTGCAATCGTTCGTGACGCAAAGGTATTCTTAATGGACGAACCATTATCAAACCTTGATGCAAAGCTTCGTGTACAAATGCGTGCTGAAATTTCTAAGCTTCACCAACGCCTTCAAACAACAACTATTTATGTAACACATGACCAAACAGAAGCGATGACAATGGCTACACGTCTTGTTGTTATGAAAGATGGCATTATCCAACAGGTTGGTGCGCCTAAAGATGTTTATGACAATCCAGAAAACGTATTCGTTGCTGGTTTCATCGGTTCTCCAGCGATGAACTTCTTCCCTGGTACTTTACAGGATGGTACCTTCACTATTGGTGATGTAAAAGTTGCTGTACCAGAAGGAAAAATGAAGGTTCTTCGTGAACAAGGCTATGTAAACAAAGATGTCATCCTTGGTATTCGTCCAGAGGATATTCATGACGAGCCTGTGTTCATTGAATCTGCTCAAGGTTCTAAAATCAATGCACTTATTGAAGTGTCTGAATTAACTGGTGCTGAAACAATGCTTTATTCACAGCTTGCTGGTAATGACTTTGTTGCGCGTGTTGATTCACGTACTCAAGCAAAACCAGGTGAAACAGTAGAACTTGCATTTGACATGAACAAATGCCATTTCTTTGACGCAGAAACTGAAAAGAGAATTCGCTAATCAAAAAGAAAAAAGTCGCCTGCATCTTGTAAAGGATCTCGATTTCGGGTGCTTTATCACTAAATGACATTAAAAAATGACGTGTGATTTGACACACGTCATTTTTCTTATTTGCTAAGGTTTTAAACCTATTTCTTCGTTATTGACATACAATTGACACTCAGACAACAAGGGTTGAACAATGAAAAAGTGGATCAAAACTTCTGTCAATTGCAATTTGTTCCGAGCACCTACCTTATCGGTTGTCGGAATAGGCTAAGCACCCAGACCGATGAGACCGATTAATAGATGGAAAAATTCCGCCTAATTCGTAAAAAGCACTGAAAATAGCCTAAACAAACGGAGAGATTCCGCTTATTGACTCTAAAAAATGAAAAAGAAGGCTTTTTCATTCGGATAACCGGAAAACTTCCGCTAATATAGGTCTATAAGATCCCCATTTCAAATTTAAACGGAAATCCTCACTTATTTATTTTAATGGAACCAGAGGGACGGTTCCCGTGGCTCCTTTACTCCTTGGCTCCTTTGCTCCATCCTCATTCTTTAATTAATTTTATTTCTTGGTTATGGCAGTTTGTACAATAGAATAGATGGGCACATTCATTGTTTTGTAAGGTTGTTTGGATGCCATCTATTTTTTTCATGTCATCTATTTGCATATATGCACTGTAGTCATCAAAGTAATCAATAATACGTCCTGAATCCTCTAAAGAATTCCCACATTGTGCACATGAGAAGCTAGCTTTGTTAAAGCCATTACATAATGGACAAATCGGCATAATCTCTTCTCCTACTCATTTTCATATTTAGTTATCACTAGTTTTTCGATGAAACAATGCAGTTATGCTTTCTTTTCCGTAGGAATTAATTGGCAAAGTTAATTTCGAATATAAACTTCATTTCGTCACATAATACTTAGTACAAACACAGCAACACACAACTCACCAAGCAACACATAAAACTTAAACACACACGGGTTAGCCTAGAGGCTAAGGAAACCCTTATATCTGGTGCAATTCCGGAGTAACCCACCAAAAAAAATCAGTTTAAGGAGATGAAGGAAAAATGGCAAACAACAACAACAGTAACCAATTATTAGTACCAGGTGCAGAACAAGCTATCGACCAAATGAAGTATGAAATTGCTCAAGAATTTGGTGTTAACTTAGGTGCTGACACTACATCTCGCGCAAACGGATCAGTTGGTGGAGAAATTACAAAGCGTTTAGTATCTTTTGCTCAACAATCTATGGGTGGAAGAGCTTAATAACAATTAAATATTTTTGGCTAGAGAGGCACCCTTAACGGGTGTCTCTTATTTTTCTCATGATTATATTCTTCCCAACTTTTGACTTGATTTTTTACAGAATATTATTGGGATACTAAACAAGAAGATATGATTATAGGAGGCGTTTGCTTTGAAGGATAAACTTAAAAACAGTACAGAGGACTTAGCTGCAAGACATTACCAGCCTGGAGATTACGAAAAGGACGATCAATTATCCTCAGGACTTGCTACAACCCATGAACAAGTAAGTGATTCTTACATGGAAGGCGAAATTGCAGCCCCTTTCAATAATAAGACGAAAACGAAAAATGGAGAATCTTCAAATGAAGGTTACCAGGATTACTATTCATAAGATATGAATTCCCTTTTAGGAGAGATCCGAATTGAGTGAAGTACAGCAATTTATTCGGGATATAACAACGAAAGCTAAAGATACATTATCAAATACATCCCAACTTGTAAAAGAAAAAATTAATACTGTTTTGCAAAGACCAATGGCAACGATAGATGACCTTGCCCAATATATTTCAGCCCACCCAGATACGAGTTTCGATACAAAAGAATTCCTTGGGTTTCAGTATCATTTTTACCACCTTAAAGTTTCGGATATTGTCTTTTATCTCGAAACCAAGGGAGATCATGGTGATTACATTCTAGACTTGTCTGTGTGTTCACCTGAAGGGACACTCTTTGAATACCATTCTTTCGAAAAGAAATATGGAGCGGATGAAAAAGTGCCCATCCCGGCAGCTTTGGCTAGCATCATTCAGTAAATGTAAAGGGGGACGGTTCTCACAGTTTTCCATTTTTTCGAAAACCATGAGAACCGTCCCCTGGATCACGTTGGATCCTTATTTTTCAATTTCTAATATTTGTTGGTTTACTTCTACATTTACTTTTCGGATGCGGCGGTTTTCCACTTCTGTGACTGTTAAGGTGAGATGCAAGTAATCAAAGGTGTCCCCGGTAACTGGAATTTTCTCAAATGATTCAAATATCCAACCCCCAACAGAATGATGGGAGCTTTCCGGTTCTTCAATTCCAATGATTTCTGCAAAATCGTCAAGAGGCATATCCGCATTTATTTCATATGTATTTTCATCTAATTGTGTAATATATTTAATCTTTTCATCATGTTCATCCCAAATCTCACCGACGATCTCTTCGATGATATCTTCTAAAGTAATCAAACCTGAAGTTCCGCCAAATTCATCAACAACGATTGCCAAATGTGTTTTGCTCTTTTGAAGCTCTGGCAGCAAGGTTGAGATTTTCATCGATTCAACTACAAAAAATGGTTTGCGGATTATTGAACGAACATTTATTTTCTTTTGTTGAACGAGAAGACTTAAAAATTCACGTTCTGATAGAATACCAATGATATTGTCGGTATTGTCTTCGTACACTGGTACACGTGAATAACGTTCCTCTAAGAACATATCTCGTATCTTTTCTATCGGATCATTCACCTCAACAGCAACCATATCAATGCGCGGTGTTAATATTTCCCCCACTAAAATATCGTTGAAATCAAGGGAACGGTGTACTAATTCTTTTTCTTTATTATCAATAACTCCTTCTTCTTCACTCAAATCAACCATTACTTTGATTTCTTCTTCGGTAAAGGATGGAGTATCATTATTACTTTTAATAAGCTTGGCTGCTAATGCTTTTAATAATCCAAATAGATAGGTAACTGGTGTGAGTATCTTCATTAATAAAAATAATACGCCAGAGACCCGTAATGAGAAATTTTCTGCATTTTCTTTTGCAAATGATTTTGGAAGGACCTCTCCGAAAATTAATATGAGTAGCGTCATTACAAACGTACTAATAACAAGCCCGGTATTTCCTCCAAGAAGATCTGAAGCTAGCTTCGATGCAATTGATGCTGCAGCAATATTTACAATATTGTTCCCAACAAGAATAGTCGAAAGGGCGTTATCAAAATGCTCCGTAATATAAAATGCCTTCTTACTTCCACGTCGCTTTTCATCCACATAATTCTTTAGCCGTATTCGATTAACACTTGAATAGGCTGTTTCACTTGCAGAAAAAAACGCTGATAACATGATTAAAACGACTAACAAAATGATGGTACTCAGTGGCAAATCGTCCACGTAAATTTCACACTCCTAAATTGTAATTGACTTTATTTTTGTTTATGATGAAAAGAGATAAAGTCAAAATCTTAATACGAGAATATCGATTATTTTTATAATAGCAAACATTCTCTTATATGGGAATGATTATCTATGAATGTGATTTAAATCACACCATGCTATTTTTAGTATTGATATAGTACTTATAAGAAAAATTAAGCGGCGGTGATAATATGGACTTTAAACTCAATACCTTATATGAAGAAATCGGTGGTGCAGATGCCATTCAAGATTTAGTGAACACCTTTTATCCAAAGGTATATGCCGATCCTGATTTAGCTCCTTTATTCGAAGGAGATATAGAAGAAATTAAAAGAAAACAATATATGTTTTTAACACAATTTACTGGTGGCCCGACATTATATAGCAATGAATTTGGACCTCCGGCAATGCGCTATCGTCATATGCCTTTTGAGGTTACACCCACACGTGCTAGAGCTTGGTTGCGTTGTATGAAAGAAGCATTCGAAGAAACAGGTCTTGCTGGTGATGCAGCCGAAGCCTTTTATGCTCGTTTACAACAAGTTGCAGGAATCATGGTAAATACGCCAGATTAACAAGAAAAGCGAAATGTGTCCGTCTATCGGCTTGTGCCCCCGAGCCCGGCGCCTGCAGATAAACATCAAAAAAATCCACGAAAACTTCGTGGATTTTTTTATGATTCGATGATTATGGTCCCAATAAAGAATATTAAAACTAACGCTGCCGCAATATTAAATGTAATTGATAATTCGTCCATAGTTACTCCCCCATTATCTTTTATATGGTTTAAGAGTATCATCAAATGTGGAAAAATTAGGTTCGTTTTTAAGGCAGTTTTTTGTCAAAGAGATGAACATTTTGTGAATCGTTGTTCGGAGAAACTTGGGTTCATCCTAAATACCGATGATACAGACTCTTTGCTTCTGAAAGGTCTTTTGTTCCATGAATGAGAACACGACCATCCCTGAAAACAACTATTCTGTTCGAGCCTTGTGTAAATGATAATAAGAATGGATTTGTTTCTACTTTACCACCTTGAGCTGTTAAACGTTCTGCAAGAGAATCTAAGTCTCTTTCCATTCGTTTGCTTGGTCGTATTTGAACGGAGTCCCTTCCACATAAAACGGCTGATTTTGTCTGATTCTCATAGGATAAAAAAGGATAGGATGGATTTGTTCCACAAGAAAGACAACCTTCTTTTTTTACACGATCAACTTTTATCGCTGTATGTTGATTTTTCCATAAATCAAATGAAACTAATTTATTTCGCAACGCATCGAAATCTTCAACCAATATTTTAAGTGCTTCCGTCACCTGATAGGCAACCACCATTTGAACGGCTGGACTTATGATTCCTACCGTATCACATGTCAGTCCTCCCATCGGTATGGTTTCTAGGAGACAATGTAGACAAGGTGTCTTTCCTGGCATGATGACATAACTAATTCCATAACTCCCAACACATGCCCCATAAATCCATGGGATGTTATATTTTTGTGATGCATCATTTAAAAGCATTCTTATGTCAAAATTGTCGGTTGCATCGATGATTAAATCTACTCCATCAATGATTTGTTCAATCTCCTGAACCGATACATCCATAACATGTACTTGGATATCAACATCTGAATTTATTTTTTCTAAGCGTTCTTTTGCTGCAATCGCTTTTGGCAAACGATTGGCTGCATCATCTTCGCTATATAATTGCTGCCTTTGTAAGTTCGTCCACTCCACATAATCGCGATCGACAATTGTTAGCTTTCCGATCCCTGCACGGACAAGCCCCTCAGCACTTCCTGTACCAAGCGCACCAGCACCTACTATGAGAACATGTTTATTTCTAATTTTCCTTTGCCCACTGGTTCCAATTGGAGTAAATAACTCTTGCCGAGAGTAGCGTTCGTTCAACTCAAATTCCTTCCTTCCAATGTAGTTCTGTTGCTATAGTACCATAGGAAAGACCTTTAGATAAAAGAAAAAGCCAGAATAGAGAGACTATCCTAGCTAAAAAGTGATTATTCTACATATACGGCCGTTCCGTATGCAATAATTTCAGATGCATTTTGCATGACAGATGAAGTTTGTAGGCGCAGCCCGATAACTGCATTTGCTCCTTTTGCCTTCGCATCATCTACCAGTCGCCCAATTGCTTTTTGTCGTGCTTCTTCCAGCATTTCCGTGTAATCAGAAATTTCTCCACCAACAATTGTTTTCAACCCTGCCATAATATCTTTACCGATATGCTTTGACTGAACCGTACCTCCTCTTACAAATCCCTTTAGTTCTTTTACTTCTTTACCAGGTACAAAATCAGTAGTCACGATAATCATTCTCGTCATCCTCCTCTTTCTCACGTTTTCGTTCCCATACTAATAAAGCAAATAATAAAACAATGGCAACCATATAAAATGCATAAAACGTCAGTGCCTTTGAAATATCAATAAACAAAAATACAATTCCTACGATTTGTCCAATAACGGCTATCAACAATACAATATATTTCGCAATAGTCCCCATCATTCCCTACCTGCTTTACGTCGATAAATTTTTCTAGCAAAAATTAGATAAAATACAATTGGCAAGGGTGTTTGGATCAATCCCCATATTCCCCAAAACCAATAATTATGCCCCCGCTTTCTTGCGTCTAAAAATAACCAAAAGCTTTGAATGAGTAGGATGATGACGATTAATATCCAGAATTTGATGTCATACGTTTTCATGTACGCATCACCCGTTTTCGATATCGATAAAAGCTATAAACCGGGAAGCTAATAGTTGCGATACCTTGAATAAGAATATAAGCAAGTGGCAATTGGAAAAATGCTGTGATTAACGCCGTCATCATGAATAATGCGATTAAAATAAAAGCGATTAAATCTCGTCTGAATTTTTTCTTTTGTTTCTGTTGTTCGGCGGCAACTATTTGTTCAAACACTTGAAGATCAGGAGTGAAAACCGAATATTGTTGATCTATTTTAGTGAATGCTTCATTGATTTCTTGAATCGTTTCTACATCTTCTTCATGTTGTGGTTCGTTCTTTAGTAGGACTAGCTTGTTTTTCTTCATTGGGTCTCAACTCCCTTCTTACTGTTTGAATTCCGTTATGTATTCTTGATTTAACAGTTCCGATGGCGATATGAAGCATATCTGCTATTTCCTCATATGAATACCCATAGTAATGTTTGAGAACAATTGGAATCCGAATTTCATCAGAAAGCCTACCTAGTGCAGTAAGAACATCATTCCAATCTTCTGACTGATTATCAAATTGCCACTTCATTTTGCGTAATGCTTGTTCCTGCAGCTGATAGTTATGCTCTCGTTTCTTTTTTCGAAGATCGTCAATGTATAAGTTCGTCGCAATTGTGATGAGCCATGAGGAGAATTTTGCTTTGCCATTATACAATTTGATTTTTTCCATACTTTTCATCATTGCTTCCTGTGCCAGGTCTTCGGCAATATCAGGCTTCATTGTAACTTTTATTAAATATTTTACTAAAAAAGGATAATGCTCCTTAAAAAGCATAGCGAACGCGAGTGTATCACCACGCTTTGCACTGCGAATTAGTTCCTTTTCATCCATGCAATGAATTCTCCCCCAAGAATATTTGGTTATCTTTATTTATCGCTAATAATACGAATGAGGTTATTAAAAAGTTCACTTCATCAAAAAAACTTTTATTTTTTTCTAGTTTAACCAATAAAAGAAGCCAGAACCCTAGCTAGGTTTGGCTTCTCCTTAATCTATTATTCGTTTTCTGTTGATGCAGTTTTTCTTGATTGAGCTAATTCATCAGTTAAATTGTCAATGCTGTTTCTGACATTCCCTTTTCCTGACAGGTTTTCAATGATTTCCTTTACATCGATACCAGAGGATGCCTTCAATGATTCCTGCAGGGTCGACATTAAATTTGTTGCATAGCCGGTTACCTTATTGGCGCCGCTATTTTCTCCATTACTGCCAGTATCCACGACCGTAATTTTATCAATATTGGATAATGGTGCAGCCACTTCTTTCGCATATTGTGGAAGCATTTTAATAACCATATCGAGGATGGCCGCTTTTCCATATTGTTCGAAAGCTTCCGCGATTTTTTGTTTTGCTTCCGCTTCAGCAAGACCTTTTAGGCGAATAATATCAGCCTCAGATTCACCTTGTGCACGCTGGGCTTCTGCTTTTGCTAGACCATCGATGCGGATTTTCTCAGCTTCCGCTTTTGCCATTGCTTCGATTCGATATTTATTTGCATCCGCTTCTGCCAATTGCTTTGCTTTTTCTGCCTCTGCCGCTTGAACAACCGCATAACGGTCAGCATCCGCCTTCTTCTTAACCTCTGAATCATATTGCTTTTCACGACGTAAAATTTCTTTTTCTTCGAGCTCAATTTGCTTCTGTCTTTCAATGATCTGAATTTGCATTTGCTGCTCGGTAACTTCTTGTTTGGCTCTCGCTTCTTCTAGGTGGTAGGCTTGGTCAGCACGCGCTTTCGCAATGTCTTGTTCTCTACGGAATTCAGCAATTTTCAACTGATTGATTTTTTCTGCTTCCGCAACCTCTGTAGCACGCTCTAGCTCAGACTTCTGCGCTTCTTTCTCGGCCTCAGCACGTTTAATTCTTGTTTCTTTTTCAGCCTCTGCCGTTGCAATATCAGCATCGCGCTTTACTTGAGCAATTCTTGGTTTACCTAAAGAATCGAGGTACCCATTCTTATCTCGGACATCCTTGATTGTAAATGACACAATCATTAGACCCATTTTTGCTAAATCCTGTGATGCCACGCGTTGCACTTCTTGTGAGAACTTATCACGATTCTTATAAATTTCTTCAACAGTCATTGAACCAAGGATTGAACGAAGATGACCCTCTAATACTTCTCTTGCTTCATTTTCTCGGTCTTCTTTACGTTTTCCTAAAAATTGTTCTGCAGCTGTAGCAATTTCTGAAATAGAACCGCCGATTTTAATAATTGCCGTACCATCTGCCATAACAGGTACACCTTGCTCTGTATATACTTCAGGTGTTTGAACATCTAGTTTACTCGATAAGAGACTTAATGGTTCAGCCTGTTGGAAGACTGGAAGTACGAATGTACCGCCACCACGAACAATTTTAATGCGGTTTCCTGCCTCATCCACATGAACATTTTTTCCACCTAAATAGCTACCAGTTACAATTAGGGCTTCGTCAGGACCCGCTGTTTTGTACTTTGAAACAAATACCCCAATAAGTGCAAGTAGTAAAAATGCGACAACTCCGATTACAATCCAAATTCCTGTTGTCATAGTTCATTTCCCCCTTTTATCTTCATATTTTGGTAAGGTAAGACGTATACAACGCCTTCCTTTATATCTATAATAAGAACCTTTTCATCATATGGGATTGGTTCATTATTAAAGCTTTTAGCCGATTTAGCGATAGTTCCACTGATTCCTTCTATCACTACTTCTCCAAAGCCATCTACTGGAATTGAAGTGATGACCTTGCCAATTCGTCCTTTCAAATCCTCTTCTCTGTAGACCATCGATTCTTCTGCAGAAGACAATGGAATCAACACGAAAACATTCAATAATGTGACTAAAATAAGTGCTAATACGAGTGAAATAACAAGAATTAAGAAACTATGAAAGGATAGCAATTTTTCAAAAATGTAACCTGATGCGCTTAAAAATGTGAGGAATGAAAAAATGAGTGTTGGGCTCAAAAAACTGTCTGGAAAGATCCCCTCTAGAAAGTCACCAAACAGGATAAAAGTGAGGGTACCAATTCCACTTATGACTAAGCCAATTAGATAGATGGTTTGAATATCATATCCAAATAGTTCCATAGCTTCACCTCCAAAATTTATGAATACCTTTGTAATTTTCTTTACATTCTCATTTACGAATTACGTTTATAAAAGGTTTCATTTTTTTATGAATTTTTTCAAACATTTGTAAAAGTTTGTCGATATGATATGGTTACATGAGCTCTTTTGTAATCCAAACTTTTAGTAAGAATCCAAGTACAATATAGGCAACCATATATCTCCAGTAGATCACCAATTTTTCGTTCTTTTTTTGGACAATTCCTAACCCTATGATCCACCAAAAGATAGCGTAATCCGTGATTCGTTTTTTACGAAGTTGAGTTTCGTTCCCTTCGAATTTCCTTTTTTTATTTTCATGACGTGCCCAAAGAATCACAATCACAATATCAGCAATTGCCCCAATAGAGATGGCAACCAAAACAAAGGTTGGAGATGGCTTCCATCTATTGTCTTTTTGGGCTTCTGTTTTCTTTTCAACTCTCTCCTTGTCCGCTTTAAGGGCTTCCTCAAAACTTTGAGTAGCCTCCGTTTGCCTTACATCGCTGACGATTTTATTACTTGGTACATCAAAAATGGAATAATATAGACCAATTCCAACTGCTAAAAGGATAAACAAGCCATAAGCTAGTCCAAATAATAATCCTTTTTTCATTTGCACCAACTCTTTCATAGAATAATAGGAATAAAGACATACAAATTATCCCTATTCTTACAATACTCTACAAAAGGTCCTAAATAAATGTTTTTTTATAGGATTTGAGAAGTATTTGTATGACATAAAAAAGCAAGCCCCCTTTATTAGTAGGGAACTTGCTTGATCTCTAATCTTTATCTTTGTCTTTCTTTTTTTCATCCTTTTTCCGTTTCTTCTCTTCTTCTTTACGCTTCTTCTCTTCTTCCTTTTTCTTCTTTTTATCCTCTTTCCACTGATCGTTTTTCTTTTCCTGCCCGTTGTTTTCCTTCCACTCGCTCTCCTTCTTTTTTACTGGAGGCTGGTAGGCTGGTAGATTGAAAGAACTTGGTGGTACATTACTTAATGACTGCTGGATGATTTCTCTAAATATCGTGGCTGCCGTAGCACTTGAATTCGTTAAATAATGATTCTTATCGGTCTTGTCATATCCAAGCCAGACTGCACCAACGAGCTCTGGCGTGTATCCGACCATCCAAATGTCCTTTACGCCATTAACGCCTTCAATAGGTAACTGGGTAGAACCAGTCTTTCCTGCCACTTCTCTTCCTTCAATGGTAGCATGACGACCAGACCCGCTTTCCACTACACCCTTCAACATAAATGTCATTCGCTTGGCAACTTCAGGGGTCGTAATTTGTACAGGCTCTTCCTTCCACTCGGCAATGATTTCACCATTGGCATCGACAATTTTGGAAATGGCATGTGCTTTCGTCTTTTTCCCTTCATTTGGAAAAGTTGTAAAGGCCTCAGCCATATGAATTGGAGCAACCCCTTTATCAAGTCCACCAAGTGCCAAACTTAAATTTTGATCATTTTCGGTGATCGGAAGTCCAAATTCCTTTACAGAATCAATACCTGTTTTTAATCCAATTTTGTTTAAGAGCCATACTGCTGGAACATTATCTGAATCCCTTACCGCATCATACATGGTCACACTACCTTTGAATTTTCCGGAAACATTCGATGGTTGATAGCCGTTAAAACTCATCGGTTTATCCGGTAATACATCATATATGCTGTAGCCATGCTCGAGTGCTGGCGTATATACAGCAAGTGGTTTAATCGTGGAACCTGGCTGTCTTCTTAATTGAGTAGCATGGTTAAACCCACGGAATACATGCTCACCGCGCCCACCCACTAATGCGCTGATACCACCAGTCTTTGGATCTACTAATATAGCACCACTTTGAAGCAATTGGTCTTCAGGGCTCGCAGGAAATAAGCTGTCATTTTTATAGACATTTTCTATGGATGCCTGCATGTGAGGATCAACCTCGGTATAAATTTCTAAGCCCCCTGACATAACTTCATTTTGGGTGAGTCCATATTTTTCAATCGCTTCCTCGATAATATGGTCTATATAATATGGATACTTTCCTTCATATGGATCAAGTTGGCGTCCCTTAAACACCATTTCTTGCGCTTTCGCTTCGTTGACTTGATTGGAGGTAAGGTATCCCTGCTCCTCCATTAACGAAAGGACAAGATCCCTTCTGTCTAATGATTTTTCTTGATCAATTAAGGGATTCATCTTAGAAGGCGATTTGATCAAACCGGCAAGAATCGCTCCTTCACTCACCGTTAAGTCCTTAACCTCTTTGCCAAAATAGGTTCTTGCGGCATTTTTAATTCCCCATGCCCCTTCACCGAAGTAAATTTGATTTAAATACATTTCAATGATTTTTTCTTTTGAAAAAGTACGTTCAATTTTTTGGGCAAGGAAGAATTCTTCTATTTTTCGCTTCAATGTTTGTTCATGCGTTAGAAATACATTCTTTGTTAATTGCTGGGTAATCGTACTTCCACCTTCAACGATCTCACCCGCTTTTAAATTCCGGAAAAGTGCACGAAATATCCCGACATAATCGACACCAGGATGTTTATAAAATCTACGGTCTTCTGTGGCGATAACAGCATGAATCACATGTGGCGGGATGGTTTCATATCTGACACCTTCAATTTTAGGTCCAGGTACCTTGCTTGCAATCTCACCATTTTTGTCATAAATAATGGTCGGTTCCGGTAACGGATTATTTAAAGCACTAACATCCCGAGAATTGATATACATGTTGAGTCCAATAGCAACGAAAAGAATAAAAAGTAGCCCTATAAGTAAGGTGATTTTTACTCTTCCCACCTCAGACAATGTCTTGATGAAATTTTTTCCCATTCAAATGCCCTCCAAAAAAAGAAATGCGCAAGCGCCTTGAAAGCGGAACATCGACTAACTACTGCCACGTCCTGTGGCAAACGTCGATGTCAGCACTTCCTCGAAAATGCGGTGCATTTTCTTCGTGCGATGCTTATGCTGTCGAAGCCTTCCTTGTCCTGTGCAAGTCCGACAAGCATAAGAAAATCCGGCGGAGAAGGATGCATTTTATCCTTCTTGACGGATTGGCTTATGACCTCGAGGGGCTAGGCTGCTTGCGCTAGACACGAAAAATATATTAAAAATAGCGCTACATATATTAATACGAACAAGAAAAAATTTTATGAGCATACAAATGGATTTTTATTCACCAATGGGGAACAGCAAAAAACACTTTGTACAATTAGTTTTTTAAGAATTCATTGATTCGGTTTGTTAATTCGGTTCTGTCATAGGTGCGGTATAGATTACTTGCAAGACGAATTGGGTCACCGAAGAAAAATCGCTCGTATAAGGTTTGTCTAGAACCGAATGCACTGATACAAAGATCCCATGCAAGTCTAAAAAGCTTTACTCTATCATATGCATTCGCGTTAGCAGCCTGTAAATATTGATCAAGGTCAGCTCTTCTCTCACTTACAAAGTCTTTTTCTGTTGGAATGGAAACGAGGCCACTTGCACCTAGTAGCTGTAAAATCTCAGTAAAACGTGGGTATAGACGAGGGTATAAATTAATTGCACTGTATAGAGGATTAATTGCAGGGGCCATTGTACCCCATTTATCCATTTTTGCTTGAATTTCCGATGTTAACAATAATGCTTTCATCGTCTCTAGCCCTATTATAATTTCACTGATTTTTTCTTGAACATGCTGATATCCACCAATGTCAATTGTATCAACCAAAGCTTGAGCAACCCCTAGCAAACTTTCCGTTTTTACAACCTGTCTAGAAATAACCTGATGTAGGACCAATGGAAAAAAGCTAGTTTCCGCATACATTTTATTGGCACAATCAATACATCCATTCATAAAGATCCGTTCCCGAGGAACATGAACATGATTGAAAACGATGATCGTATCCATTTCTTCAAACCTTGAACTAAGGGGGTGATCAAAGGTCGACTCTCGATATGCAAATGATTCTCTGCAAAGAAAAGTTAGTCCCTTCGTGTTACTCGGAATCGAAAAAGCAAAAGCATAGTCTTCATTAAATAAATGACCACCTGATGGAAAGACGATTAATTCATCTGTAATACCACCTTGAGTAGCTAGCAATCTTGCACCATGAATAACAATCCCATCTTCTTTTTCATCAATAACCTTTGCTGCTATTATATTATCTTCGTCATCCGTATGGAAAAGAGAACGGTTTGTTTGTGGATTGATAAAAGTGTGGGTAAATGAATAATCCTTTTCACACGCTTCCTCATAAAACTTGCGGAGATTTTTCACAAACTCCGGATTATTAGCAGAAAATAAATCCGCAGCAGCACTAATCGCCATTAAAGAGGTATTCATATAATCAGGGGAACGCCCCATCATTCCAAGTGTGCTTTTTGCCCATGTTTGAATCATCAGACGTCTTTTTTCTAAATCTTCTTTCGTCTTTGGTTCTAAATAGGAAGTACCAATTTGGCTACCTGTTTTAGGAGAGGTAAAAGTCATAATGTCTTGGATTGATGGATCGCATTGCAGGTCATAAAGCTTTGCTTGACTCTCTACGACTCCACGGAAAGCAGGATGTTCAGAAATATTCCCCCTCACCTTCTCCCCCTCAATCCATATATCAGACTGAAGTTGATTAATTCTATCAATATACTCTTTACCAGACATTGCCATATATTCCGACACCTCCACAGGATACTAACCTAAAATATGCTCATTCTTATGGTCATGTGAGACCATTTTTAATCAGTAAACTGTGGAAGTTTGGATCGTCGGATAATTATAGGGTGGCAATGGCTAGAGTGCATGTATTAAACTACAGCGGATTAGCGAACGTATTCTAGGATGTCGGTGTACATTCTTGAATGATAGTACATACCAAATTGTAAACCACGTTCAATCATTTTCTTTTGGTCTCCTTCGTAGCTTAGAGCAACGACTTCATAAATTTCGTTGGCATGCTGAACATCAAGCACCTCATGGTCAGTAAAATGTATAAGCGATTTGTTTTCACTTCCATAATTACTTTTTGCAAATTGACCAACCAATGGAGACACTCGAGCAACAATTTCTTCAATCACACCTAATGCCGCTAGACCTTCTAAATAGTGGTAATGTAAACATAAATCGGTCAATCCACGATTATAGGCAATGACTGGAATGCATGGTTCACTTTCTTTTATTTCTTCCTCTGACACACCAATCCCTTTTAAAAACTCTTTATACGTCTGGCTATGAACATATTTTTCATTCATTTTTCCATGCTCTTCAAACAAGTTTTCAACCAGCGGCATCCTCATCCGGTAATCTGACATATTTGTTAAAATAGCGGATAAAAAACGCGGAAAATAAAGAACAACGTGGTAAATTTGAAGCGCAATTTCTTTTCGTTGTTCGTTAGAGAACTCATCGTTATTGATAGCCACAAACAACGGATGCTCTTCAATTTTCTTTTCTTGAAACATACGATCTGTCACTTTCTTTAACTCTACAAATTTCTCCATGATCAAATCCCCCTAAATAAGTGTTAATTCATGAAAATCCATTGAAAGGTTTGCTGGGATATCTCCATACACAAACGTCGTTGATGTCAGTTTTATATAAAATGGATTGGTTCTAAAATACTGAGCTTCATCAATCGATACTCCAAAAAACAAATAGCTGTACTCTTGCTTAAACTTGTTTTGAATATAGGAAATAAACTCCCGTTGATAGTCTTGTGGTTTTTCCTTCGCAGCGAAAAACGCCATATAACCATGCCGAAATGCCTCATCTTGATTTGGGAATGGTGGACAATTTGCGATCCTACAAAATAAATTTACGATTCTGAACGAAAAAGGAAGTTTACTAGACAGCCTAAGCTTCCGTGCATTGGATTGGTTCACAAGCTTGCAAATGGCTAGGCACTCCTCGTTGTTATCGTCCTTTATCACTAAAAACACTCCATTTTCTCTTAAAAACATTTGTTTTCCACAAGGTGCAAAAGCTTGTGTCCTTGCCAGTTTTTTATAAACACCCCATGCTTCTTCCCCGTCAATTTCGCTGATATGAAATCTGCTATTGCGATATTTCAGAAACATCGGTACGCCAATATGAAGGGTTCCAGCTATTTCAACTCCACCAGGAAGGAGGCCGCTTCCTTTTGTCATTGAAATTTTGTTTGTGTTGCTATCAAGTACGGTGGAAAACATCCATTTCACGGTTCCTTCATTTCGATAAAAGGTCAATAAATGTTCTGCTAAGCGATAAAAAGCAAAGGTACGATGATAGTCAGGATGAATCCTTAGATCATTTACGTAATACACTTTTTCACACCTTTGATTGAGTACCCGCTTTTGCTCACTCACCGCGACACAACCAATTAACTCTTTTTCCCGAAACAATCCAAAATGCCTTGTCACTCCAAATTCCTCTGATAAGCCAAAAAAATGGGGTGACCGGTCAACGTAGAAGAGATCACTTCCCGTATTTGTCTCTTTCGATAATTGGAGTAATTGCTGGTGATAAGAATCATCTAACTCCCTAAATTCATAGGTCATACAAATTGCCCCACAGTTATTTTTTGATATAGCATTGAACGCTCTAACCCTTCACAACGCTCCGATAGTTCCTCATCACAACTAAATTGCTTCATAAAGTCTTCCGGCAATTGACTCGTACTGAGCATATTTCGGAACAAAACGATAGCTTTAGCTGATTTGGCCGGTAAAATTCCATTGCATAACAATTCTTTTCCCTTTACATCCGCCCAATCAAATACATTGGACAAATAAAATGCATCAATAGAACGTTCCTTACGTAAAAGCTCTTGAATACTTACAGGATGTATGGCAAGTTTATCGGTATTTCTTTTTGCAACTTCATACCCTTCCTTAGATAAATAAAATGGAACTCCCTCGTCTTCCTCATACAGATAGGAAGAAAACAAAATCTGAGATAAAAAGTAATTATTATAAATGGGCTTCGTTTTCACTTCTTTTTCAAACTGACTCAAAAAGAATTCGGCAAAATCATTTTCACTTGCATTGGCAAACATATAGCTCGGAAAGAATTGTAGATGGGTTGTTTTACTTAATAGTATTTTCGCTGCAGTCTTCCATTCAGATGTAGTCAAATATTTTTCATAAAACGCTTGCTGTTCCTCAAGATTTTTTGAAGTAAACAGTTCTCTCCAAACAGATTCGTCATAGATATTCCGACAAACATTCTCCCCTATGAATCTATAAAAGCGTTCATTTACACCAATATAATTCATTCCTTTTTCAATATCTTGAGAATGCTGCTGCCAATATTCCCTTGCATAATCAGGTAAATCATTGGCTATTGCTTCAAACATTTGAATTCGGTCTTGGCAAGGGGTTTCTCCAATAAAAGCGAGAAACTCCTTCAACGGAAAATTGTTTATGGCAGCTTTTTTGAGCTCAATTAACGCACACTGTGCTGGATTTATATCGACACAAAGCACTTGATCAACCGAGTCATTTAGGATGGAAAATGCCGTGCATCCTCCCGAGCCTATCACTAGTATTTTCTTCGGTTTTGCTATTTTTGAAATCTCCCTTTCTACTAAACTATCCTCTCTAATTTGCGAAAAATAGAGTTTAGACACCGTTTACAATCCCTCCTTCAAAAAAATTTAGCATTTCTTTTTTTCCTTCCTTCCAATTGGCCATCCTTTTTATTCCCTGTTTTAGTTGAAGTTTAAACTCATCGCGTGGATTTTGTTCTGCCGGTACGTAAGAATATAAAACAATATTCATTCCATGCGAAAAATCAATTTTTCTTGAATGGAGCCATTTCTCTAGTGTGGAATGAGTAGGCCGATATTGATACAGTGATTCCTTTGAGTAAGTAATCATTCTATCAACATCAAGGTTATGAATATGAGAAAGCTTTTTGTGATAAATTCGAACATTATCTTTGATCTCTTCCGGAGCCTGAACATCGTGAAATTTTGGATAAGCATAATCCTCAAATAAGGCTTTAAAAAGGAACAACACCTCCGGATTCTCGATTTCAGCAAGCAGATGGATCTTCCGTCCTTGATTCTCTTCCATGATCACTTGGAGATAAGTCAAAAAAAGGTCACGAAAACAACTCATTCTCGAAAATAAAGGCCCAAAGTATATAAACTTTTCATCATTCTGTTCGAAGGTTTGAATAAGTTGAAATCCGAAGAGATTCTGCCTACGTCTTAAACAAATAACTTGCTCATATATCACAAATCTTGAAAGAAGATATTCTTCCTTGACTTTACACACTCGCTTTGATAGCGATATCATTTCTTCTTTCTGTTCTATAAGTAAATCCTTTGTAAAAAATCTTTCCATATTAAATGCTTGTGCCATACATCTTCACCAGCCAATCCATAACGTGTAATTTTACACTTTTCTATTTAGTGTAATTTTACACTATTCAAGATTAATTTCAAGTATATTTCCTTAATTTTCTATAGATAATAAGATAATCGAGTTTATTTTTGCACCACATAAATACAGTTGTATTTTTCAGAGAAACACCTAGTAAACTTTTTATTACATTTTTGTAAAGTTTGTAAATTTGTTATTGTAAATTCGACAAAATTAGATAAAAATATTCTTTGTGTGCTTATCAATTCATTATTGGAGGAACAATCTCATGTTCGGAAACAAGAAAAAAGATGTATTTTTTGATGCACTTACATCAATCTCGGCTAATGTTAAGGAAGCCGCGGACTATTTTGTACAATTTAAAATTAAAAATGTAAGTGATCTTAAAGAGTTTTCCATTGAAATGAAAAATTATGAAAGAAAAGGCGATGATGTCATTCACGGATTAATTACGGAACTCAATAAATCATTCATCACTCCGATTGAGCGTGAGGACATTCTTCAGTTAGCAATGAAAATGGATGATGTGTTAGATGGAATGGAGCAATGTGCTGCACGTTTTGAAATGTATTCATTAACGGATACGGACGAATATATGACTTCTTACGCTGATTTCATTCATAAAAGCACAATTGAAATTTATCATGCAATCGAACTTCTTTCGAATAAGAAACTATTAGATATGCGTAAACATGCCATTAAAATTAATGATTATGAATCACAATGTGATGAAATCTTACGAGTTTCAATCAAACAGCTTTTCCAAACGGAAAAAGATCCAATTAAGATTATCCAGGTTAAGGAGATTTATGAGATTCTTGAAGGCATTTCTGACTTCTGTGAGGATGTTGCGGATACGCTAGAAACCATCATTATGAGAAATGCATAAAGGAGAATCTTATTAACATGGAGAGCTTACTTTTTTTTACAATATTAATTGTTTTCTTTGCATTAGCATTTGATTTTATTAATGGATTCCATGATACAGCTAATGCCATTGCTACAAGTGTATCAACGAAGGCACTTCCGCCAAAAATAGCCATTGCATTGGCAGCATCAATGAACTTCCTTGGTGCTATTACCTTTACAGGTGTAGCCAAAACCATCACGAAAGATATTGTCGATCCATTTGCCATTGAGAATGGATCAATTGTCATTCTTGCAGCACTTCTCTCAGCAATTGCATGGAATTTAATTACTTGGTATTACGGAATTCCAAGTAGCTCATCACATGCGTTAATTGGTTCGATTGCAGGTGCAGCCATTTCTGCTGCTGGTTTTGGAATTTTAAACTACAGTGGTTTTATAAAAATACTAGAAGCACTCATTCTTTCACCGTTTATTGCATTAGCGGTTGGTTTTTTAATGATGAGCCTATTTAAAGTCCTTTTTCGAAATTCGAATCTTTATAAAACCAATAAAGGTTTTCGAACCTTTCAAATTTTTACAGCCGCCCTTCAATCCTTTACCCATGGAACGAATGATGCCCAAAAGGCAATGGGTATTATAACGATGGCATTGATTGCTGGAGGCTTTACGACCTCAACTGATATTCCATTATGGGTAAGAATTGCAGCAGCGACAGCAATGGGGATTGGTACATCGATTGGTGGCTGGAAAATCATTAAAACCGTTGGCGGAAAAATTATGAAAATCCGCCCAATCAATGGTGCTGCAGCAGATTTATCTTCTGCCTTGATTATTTTTGGCGCAACGTATATTCATTTACCAGTTAGTACGACCCACGTTATTTCATCTGCGATTATGGGTGTTGGTTCGGCCCAACGTGTAAAAGGAGTGAAATGGGGAGTAGCTCGAAAAATTGTCCTTACATGGATTATTACACTACCCATTTCAGCAGCTTTGGCGGCCCTTATTTATCAAATTATTAACTTGTTTTTTTAAAAGGTGGCAAAAGCTGCCTTTTTTTATTGTCAAAATAAATGATTAAGTTTATAATATATTTAAGATTACTTAACTATTTATATATATTAACTTTAAAGGATGATTAATCATGGATATTAAAGCATATATGAAGGAAACGTTTAACCTACTGGATGAGGTTAATTCCCTCTTACTTAAGGAATTTGAATCGATTTTTCATTATGACATCACCACCAAACAATCCATCGTTCTTCATCATGTTCATCAAACTGGAACCATTACAGTAAATGAATTAGCACAGCTTATGAATATATCAGCAAGTGCGGTCAGTCAATTGCTTAACAAATTAGAAAATGAACATTACATTAAAAGGGAGATTAACCCAAACAATCGTCGTGAAATTCTCATTTCTCTCGGTTCTAAGGGAATTGAATTATATGAGGAAAGCGAAAAGATTGATCAGAAAATTATGGAGAAATATTACTCAAAGCTTACAGAAGAAGAAATGATACAATTCAAAGCAATCGTAAAAAAACTTCATACGATTATTACAAATTCGAATGACGATTTACAGGATTAAGGGGGACTTTATATGGCGTATTCACAAAAAAAGAACAGGTCCATTTATATTTTTCTAATCCTTGCTCTTTTAGTTCTTGGTTCAAACTATACAGTAATGGTCATTCAGCCTTTTGAGCCTGTTACGGATACATTGATACTCGCATCCCTATTTGATTTAACAATTTTATTACCGCTCTTTTTTTATTTGTTTGTCGTTCGAAACCGTCTCTCTATCATTACACTTCTCCCGGTTGTAATTGCTGGTTTTTGGTTTGCATTCTTCATTGTTCCCCATCATGATTTAGTCATCTTTGAATATGTGAAATACGGAATATTTGCACTTGAAGGTCTCTTTATTGCCATTGAGCTTTTTCTTGCAGCAATTTTATTACGTAAAATTCCTACATTATATAAAAATTATAAAACGCAAAAAGAAATCAATTATTATTATCCTCCTGCAATGCGTATGGCGATGAACAAAACGTTTGGAACGAGAAAATTAATCGATATTCTCGTATATGATTTTTCAATCTTCTATTATGGCTTCTTTTCCTGGAAGAAAAAATGGGAAGATAGAAAACATCTTCATTCATTTACAATCCACACCAATTCAGGTTACTTTGGTCTGTTTATCATGCTCGTCCATGCGATGGTAATAGAGGTGATTGGGGTTCACTTTTTAATTGCACATTTCTGGAGTCCAACTGCTGCTTGGATATTTACCGCGTTAGATTTATATGCGTTACTTTGGATTATTGCCGACTATCAGGCTGTGCGCCTTTCACCAATTGTCATCAACGATCACAAACTTTTTGCCCAGGTTGGAATTAGACGTGAAATAATCGTTGATTTAAAAACCATTAAATCGATACAACCAACCATTACGGGTAAAAAGGAAAGAACTCGAGAAAAACAAAGCTTTTCCATTACATTGCCAAACTTTTTTGAAGAGGATCCACAATTCGAAATTGAATTAACAGAACCAGCTTTAGCAAACCTCCCTTTTGGATTAAAAAAAGAAATGACGAAACTTTATGTAACGGTTGATGATAAAGAAGCATTTTTACAGGCTATTAATCGCAATCTTGAAGACACCAAAACTGACCATGAATAGAAACACCTAAAACCCGACTAGGCTTATTTTGTCGGGTTTTATTTTTTGATAGAAGACGTATCCTGGAGGCTAGTCTATTCTTCTGTTTTTTTAATATACATGTAGAAAGGCTTTCTTTAAGGATGTGAGTAGGATGAAGTCGTTTATTCATCGGCGGAAGACCTTGTATCGAGCGTTGATTTTTATCGTTGTGTATCTTAATACGTTATTAACATTCGCCATTCTATATATTTTGTTGGACTTACTTGATCTTGGTGCGGTGCATGACCATTACGCATCTGATTCTCATCAGGAGCAATCACTTGATGTCGTAACTCGATCCTTGTATTTTAGTGCCATAACCCTTTTATCGGTTGGATATGGCGATGTCACCCCATTTGGAATTTCACGGGCTGTTGCCATTGTTGAGGCACTGATCGGATATTTGTTACCTGTAGTCATTGTCATTCAATTTCTCCCTCCATTCCGAAATACGGAAGGGGAAAATTTTCCGTATGATTAAAAATGAGCTAGCCTATTTTAGGTTAGCTCATTTTACTTTAGAATGGTTGTTCATCTTGAGCCATTTCAACTAGGTGTCCGGCTTTTTCTATTTTCGTCCTCAAATATTTTCGATTAAAATCAGAGACATCTCCCCAGATTGGCATTCGCTCAGAAACATTCATTCCGGCATCTTTTAAGGCGTTCATTTTTTTCGGATTATTGGTTATTAATGAAACGGGTTTGCTCCTTAATGTTTTCAGCACGCGAATGGCATCATCATAATTTCTGGCATCGTCCTTGAACCCTAGTTGAATATTGGCTTCAACTGTATCCAAGCCATTCTCCTGAAGAATATAGGCCATCGCCTTACTAAATAACCCAATCCCACGCCCCTCATGATTTGCTAGGTAAAACAAAGCCCCTGCCCCGTGATCAACTATGATTCTCATCGATTGTTTTAATTGATATCCACAATCACAGCGTTTACTACCAAAAATATCACCTGTGTGGCATATACTATGCATCCGAATTAAAGCCTCATCTGCATTTTCGAAATCTCCATATATTAAAACACTGGATTGCTGCCTCTCAGCAAGGTTGGTAGACGAAAGCTTTTCAATGATTCGATTTGCATCAAGTGTCACTTCATCACATAGCAGCCAACAATACCAGTTGAAAAGGACAGTCTCCCCATCTAAATTTACAGGAAGCTTGATGGGTCCAACTAAATATATGGCTTTATCTTCTCTTTCAATAAGCTGTATTTTCTCTTGTAAAATGGAAACAATTTCTTTAGATATCACGTAATAGTCCCCCTACTTCAATTCGTTACGGTTAGTTTTTGATTTTTATATGGGAAATATCCTATTCAATAAAATTGTTTTAAGCTATCCACTTGCTTTTTTAATGAAAAAGGTGATATAGTTACCTAGGTAACTAATTTGTGAAAGTATATGCATTGAGGTGATTTTATGCAGACAGGTCATGAGCTGTTTCACGCAGTGCATCAGTTGTCACGTCAGCTTACAAAACATGTGAATGAAACGTTGGAACCTTTCGGACTATTTAGCGCACAATGGTCCGTTTTATTTGTTTTAAAAACAATAGGGACCTCAACACAATCTGAGCTATGTGATTATTTAACTGTTGAAGCACCACCAATGACAAGAAACATTCAAAAGCTTGTTAAGCTTGGATATGTAAGGCAAATCCAAGGAATAGACAAACGCACAAAACAAATTGAACTAACTGAAAAGGCATTAACTGAGTTTCCAGATTGGGAGCAAGCCATGATTGAAATGAATGAAAGGTTAGTTAAAAACTTCCCAAAAGAATTACAGGACCAGCTTCAGGAGCTTTTAAACCAATGGTTCCATCAGATTACCAAATAACAACAGGAGGAGACAGTATGGGGAAACAAAAGCTTTGGACGAAAGATTTTCTTAATCTTTCTTTAAGTAATTTCTTTGTTTTTTTGACGTTTTATTATTTATTGGTTACATTACCGGTTTACACATTAAATGATCTAGGTGGAAATGAGTTAGAGGCCGGCCTCATGATTACAGTCTTTTTATTCTCCGCCATCATCATCCGTCCATTTGCGGGACAATGGCTTAATACCATCGGAAGAAAGAAAGTCCTTTCTCTTTCCTTACTTATTTTCATGATTTCATCACTTTTTTACTTTTTCACTCCATCCATTTATTCCGTTTTACTCTTACGTTTGTTTCATGGAATTGGATTTGGAATGGCAACAACAGCTGCTGGTGGAATCATCGCAGACATTATCCCGGATACACGTAAAGGTGAAGGTATGGGATACTTTATCATGTCAAACAACCTAGCTATGGTCATTGGTCCATTTTTAGGGTTAACACTTATGAACCAATCAGGAATGGATAGCGTATTTATCGTTGGTGCGATTTGTGCCATCCTTGCATTAGTGACAGGTTATTTTGTTAAAGTACCTGCAAGAGTGCAAGAAAAAGCAACACAAGAAAAAGCAGTGAAAACAAAATTATCTTTCGGAGATCTTTTTGAGGTTCCTGCCATAAAAATCTCAATTGTCGGTGGATTATTAGGGATTGTGTATTCCTCCCTATTATCTTTCGTTTCTGTATATGCACAGGAAATTGGATTGTTAGAAGTTTCAAGTTTCTTTTTCATGGTGTATGCGGTTGTACTTATCCTCTCTAGACCATTCACTGGAAAATGGTTTGACCAATATGGCGCAAATAAAATAGTCTATCCTTCGATTGTGGTATTTGCAATTGGAATGCTATTCCTTGGAACTTCATCAACTTCCTTTACGTTTTTAGTAGCAGCTGCCTTAATCGGCTTAGGCTGGGGAACGTTATTTCCAAGCTTCCAAACAATTGCAGTTCAAGCTGCGGCTCCAAGACGAAGAGGTACAGCGACAGCTACTTTCTTATCCATTTATGACACAGGTATCGGTTTAGGATCATCCGTTGTCGGCCTTCTAAGTGCGAAAATTGGGCTTGGGACGTTTTATTTCTTTAGCGGCTTCTATGTGCTATTAGGTATTGTGCTTTATTATTTTCTTCATGATCGAAACACAAAGGCAGTTGTACAAACAAAACAAACTTATAACCAAACATCAGAAACAATGTAGGATAAAAAGGGATTCCTTTTTATCCCTTTTTTAAGCAAAAAATTAGATTGGCATGCAGCTAAAGGGTATAATTATCATTGAATACTATTTTACATAAAGGAGTGATTGTACAATGTTTGATGTTGTGATTGTCGGAGCTGGCCCTGCTGGTGCGAGTGCAGCTTTATTTACTGCAAAAGCTGGAAAGAAAACATTACTTTTAGATAGTGATAAAGGCATGACTAAACGTGCATGGGTTGAAAACCATTATGGCGTGATGGAAATTGAAGGTCCAGATTTAGTGGAAACTGGACAAAAACAAGCAGCAAAATTTGGTGCTGAAGTTGTTCAACAAGCCGTTACTTCTGTCGAAAAAACTGAAAACGGTTTTAAGGTCGTTACTGAAAATGGTGAGCACGAAGGAAAATACGTTATTTTTGCGACAGGCGCTTTAACTGATGTTGCTGCAGCAGCTGGCGTTGCGACTAAAGAAGGTACTGAGCCTCGTATTAAAACCGTTCTTGATGTGGATGCATCCGGTAAAACAAATATCGATGGCATTTGGGCTGCGGGTACTTGTGCAGGTGTAAGTGTTCATACCATTATTACAGCTGGTGACGGTGCAAAGGTAGCAATTAATATTATCAGTGAAATGAATGGCGAACGTTATGTTGACCATGACGTATTAAAAAAATAAAAGCATATAAAATAGCCAGGTTTCGTGAGTGAAACCTGGCTTTCTTACGTTAATAGTAGAATACCTATAAAGGCAGAAATGGTACATATAATCGTTGATGCTACTATGTATAGGTAAGCTTTCTTTAATTGTTTACTTAGAAATAATTGAATGGCCTCATATCCAAATGTCGAAAACGTCGTAAAAGCCCCACAAAAACCTACTCCCAACAATAACCAACACCACTTAGGAAGGATTTGGATTTGGTTCATCCCTGTTAGTATTCCTAATAAAAATGATCCCATGATATTTATGTATAAGGTAGGATATGGGAACGCGTTTCCGGTCTTTTTTCCAATCCATATTCCCGCCAAATATCTACTTGCAGCCCCCACTGCCCCTCCGATGCCTACTAGTATTATCAAGATTCCTCACCCATTTTTCGTAATTTAGCCAATTGATAGCCAACAAATGAAAGGAATAGTCCTACAAACAGGCTTAATATAACATATAATAAGGCTATCGCGATATTTCCTTTCTCCAATAAGTGAACCACTTCAACTGAAAAAGTAGAAAAGGTGGTGAATGATCCAATAAAGCCTGTCCCGAACAACAGGGATATTTTCGGATTTACATTTTTACGAGTAGCAACAAACGTTAATAACCATCCTAAAAAGAAACAACCAATTAAATTGACGGTTAAGGTACCCATCGGAAAACCATTTGGAACAGGTACCAATTCACCAAGTAAATAACGGCAAATCGCCCCAAGAAATCCACCGATCATGACAATAAGCACATTCATCCAATCACAGCCCTTAGTTTATGGTTACAATATTATATCATTTTAAATGTGTTCCTTGATAATTTGAAACTATTTTTACATAAATACGTAATAGACAATAGGGATTAAATAAGAAAGAGGTATGTAAATGGAATCCAAACAACTACTTGAAGATGAATTAACGAAGATAGAAGCTTGGGAAAAAAGCCAAAGTGGATTATGGTTTTGGGAACGAATCGGTCGAATTCCTTTTAAAATACTTGATAAACTAACCCCAAAGTTTATACACGAAAAAATAGGTCTACTCCTCGACGAAATTGGCAGCTATATTCAAACCGGTGGTAAATATCTCATTCAAGAAAAAGCGATTTTAAATCTTGTTGAAAAGAAAGCCAATTCTCAGGTTGAAAGTATCTTAGATATTGAGAAACTTCCGCTTCAAGCCATAATCGAAGCGAGTCAAGAGCATGCCGAAAAATGGACAAAGGTGGCAACACTTCAAGGAGCAACGACAGGAATCGGAGGTATTTTTACACTTGCAGTCGATATCCCCGCCTTGCTTGGGATGTCATTAAAAACACTTCAAGAAATAGCCATTATTCACGGATATGATCCTAACGAAAAAAATGAACGGATCTTTATTATAAAATGTTTACAATTTTCTTCTGCAGATGTTGTTGGAAAGCAGGCAATCTTAAAGGAACTTTCCACTTTTTATCACGGCAGAAGTTCTTCAAATGAAATGATGTCGCAACTACAAGGATGGCGTGAAGTTGTGTATACGTATCGCGATCAATTTGGTTGGAAGAAACTTCTTCAAATGATACCCATCGCAGGGATTATTTTCGGAGCTATCTCTAATCGGTCAATGATCCAGGATTTAACCGAGACTGGTAATATGTTATACCGCAAACGAAGAATCCTAGAGAGATTACAAAACGATGCTGCAACTGTGGCGCCCCATTTATAGGGCGTCTTTTTAGTACAACCTTATCCTTAGTGTGCACATTTTTAAAAAAATCCGAATAAGATGTAAGGAGACTACTAAAAGGAGTTATCAGCTTATGAAATGGAAAAATTACGGATTATGGGTCTCTCTTGCATCAATTTTATATATGGTGTTAAAAGATTTAGGTATGCAAATCGATTTAACGACGTGGGAAACGTATGTGACAGCTATTATCGGATTTCTTGCCGCACTAGGGATTATTTCTAACCCTGATAAAGGGAGAGGATTTTTCGATAAGATTCCTGATTCACCAACAGAAGCCCTTACACAAGTTGCGGAACAACTACAAAATCAAAATGAGCCATCTTCAAGCCAACAAAATATACCACAACAAAATCATTATCCAGGTCATGTTCAGCAATCACAAGGATACCCTCAGCAACAAATGAGCGTCAACCAACCACAACAATATCAAAATGGACAACTAAATGACTCGTACCCAGCAAATATAGAACAAAATGAGTATCAAGATTACCAGGATCAGCCGATTGACCAGCAAAACTATTCCAATCAAAACGTTGACACCTATTCACAAGAATTCGAACCAACACAGGTTCAACCTGAAGTGAATGCACCAGTTAATCAACAGGCAGAACCATCATTTCAAGAGCAATCACCTGAAAACAATTCCTTTGATAGAACCAATATTCATGGTATGCCAGCACCTCCAAATGAACATATGTAAAGAGCAAAAAAGCACCTGCATTTTACAGGTGCTTTTTCTTGAGGAAAATTCGATGAATAATTAACTGGGAATTATAAGAAAATATGTATATAGAAACTGAAGTGTGGTGGATAAAACGAATGTGAAGGCAGTAGAACGTATTTTTTGGAGTATCGCATTACCGGGGTTCGGACAATTATTAAATAAACAATATGTGAAAGGACTTACCTTTATTTTCTTAGAGTTCTTGGTCAATTCCTGTGCAAATTTTAATGAAGCTATCATGCTTAGCTTCTTAGGTGAAACCCAACAAGCACTAGGATCTATTGATTATGGGTGGCTCATGTTTTACCCCTGTCTTTACTTCTTCGCCATGTGGGATGCTTTTAAGGAAGCTGGTGGTGGAAAAGCACCCTATTCCTTCTTACCCTTTGCCTTCTGTGCCTATTGTGTGACAGTCGGTTTAATGGTAGCACCGAAAGCAGTCTTTTTCGGAATCACATTTGGGCCAGTCTTTTTTCCAATGATTTGTGTTATACCGGGGATTGTGCTTGGATTACTCATAAGAAAGATTATCCTAACCTTAGGTAAAGAAGACGCTTTGGCGTAAATACATAAACAAAGGTTGCTTTATGTAAAAAGCAACCTTTATCATTTATCCCGCAGTAACTTTTAATAAAACCTAGTTTTACGTGTCCTCAACCTTATTGATTGACCACTTTATCAAGAGCGCCTGGCGTCTTATAAACAGCTAGTTTCTCAACTAATTTATTACTTTCTGTATTTAAGCCTTTAATGTTTACTTTTACACCATTTTGGTGGTATTTAATAACGATCTTATCAATTGCGCCTACCGCTGAATCATCCCAAAGATGGGCATTTGATAGGTCTAATTCAATTTCTTTCACATCTTCTTTATAATCAAAGCTATTTACAAAATCCGTAACGGATGCAAAGAACAATTGTCCTGAAACATGGTACACCTTTTTATGTGAATCCTTTGCAGATAGACTTGTAACTCTTACTTTTGAAATTTTAGAAGCAAAGAAAATAGCACTTAAAATGACTCCAGCTAAAACACCCTTTGAAAGGTCGTGAGTTTGTAACACTGTTATAACTGTTACAATCATTACGATTGTATCCGTAACAGGAACTTTGTGAATGGTCCGTAATGAAGACCAATCAAATGTTCCAATACAAACCATGAACATAACCCCTACAAGAGCAGCCATTGGAATTTGGACTAAGAAGTCCTTTAATACTAAGATTAAGACCATCAAGAACGTACCGGCAACAAACGCAGAAAGTCTTCCACGGCCACCTGATTTTACGTTGATTACGGATTGTCCAATCATCGCGCAGCCAGCCATTCCTCCAAAGAAACCAGAGACAATATTCGCAATCCCTTGCCCACGTGCTTCTTTATTTTTATCGCTTTCCGTATCAGTCATATCGTCAACAATGGAAGCCGTTAATAAAGATTCAACTAATCCAACAATGGCGATGGATAGAGAATATGGAAAAATGATTTTTAATGTTTCAAAATTCAGTGGAATATCAGGCAATAGAAAAATTGGTAATGTTGATGGGAGTTCACCCATATCCCCAATCGTACGTACTCCACTATTTGTCATGACTGCAACAATCGTCATAACTACAATCGCAACCAAAGGTGATGGAACAGCTTTTGTAAAGCGCGGGAAGATATAAATAATCGCTAATGCTCCTGCTACCATGGCATACATTTGCCATGATTCACCTGCAAAATGCGGCAATTGAGCAGCAAAAATAAGGATCGCAAGTGAATTCACGAAACCTGTCATAACGGAACGTGGAACAAACTTCATGAGTCTTCCCAGCTTTAGCACACCCATGATTATTTGGATAATCCCCGTTAAAATCGTTGCAGCCAGTAAATATTGGAGACCGTAATCGGCAACCAATGTTACCATTAACAACGCAGTTGCGCCGGTTGCAGCAGAAATCATACCAGGTCTTCCCCCAACGAACGCAATTGTTACTGCAATACAGAACGACGCATATAACCCAATCATAGGGTCAACTCCTGCAATCAGTGAAAAGGCAATTGCCTCTGGGATAAGTGCAAGCGCAACGACGATCCCTGCAAGAATATCTCCTCGTATATTTCCAAACCATTCAGTTTTAAATGTTGATTTATTCAAATCAGCACCTCTTTCTATGTTTTTGTTGACTTTCAACTCTCATGAAAGTCGGGTCCGTTGTGAACAAATCATAGTATAACTGATTGGTGCCGTTCTGTGAAACATTGGTGTAAACGCGAACAAGTTATATTATCTTCTCAATTCTCTTTGTTTCTTTTATTTTCACCATAGCATGATGATTAACGTAAAACCTTTATGGAAGTTTTTAGATTCCTGCCCAAAACAAAAGGCAGTTAGTCCTTTTCCGTGAAAAGTCTAACTGCCTTATTGGCTATAAATTATAGTGTTAGTTCTAAAATCTGATTATATGTACGTAAAGTAAGCTGAGGGTCTGGATCTACGTGTTGTCTTTTTGGGACATCAAAATCTGTCAGTACAAAATGATGTTTTGCATCAATATCATGTCTTGCTAAAATATGCTTACAGCATGCGAGTGGACAACCGTCAATGGCTATGATATCACGCCCGGATTTTGCCGTTTTAACAAGGGGTTTGACATCACCACCAACACCTGCAATGCATGACATTTCAGCAACATTGTCGCGGTCCATTTTTATCGCAATTGTATTTGCGGTTTGTGCAGCCGATGAACAACCTGAGCATGAGTACACTAAAGGTGAATTTTTTCTATCCAATTTTATTCCCTCCTGATTTTCATTCTATTGTAGTTTAATTTTTCCTTTAAATCTGTGAAGAAGGTCACTTTTGCAAAATTTTCACATACAAAAAAGCCACCTAAAGGTAGCTTTTTTGATTTAGATATATTTCCTATGAACCGATTTTCCATCATACGTAAACACCACTGTTTTATTCTCCAAAACGGTTTCCATGTGGACGGGTCTGCCCCAAAGCTGGTGAATGTAAGGCAGTACTTTTTCTAGATATTTTAAGTCCAACTCAATGTCTTCATACCAGTGTTTTAGGTAGAGCTCCCCACTTTTTAAATAATCGCCATCATTGACAGTAATATACGGGAATCCACCATTTACCCTCATATTTACAAGCTGATCGCGAACCTGCTCCCACTGCTTATCAATAATTTTATAATCACGACCTTGTTTTTGGAACAGATACATATCTTCACGAAACACTAAATCCTTCGTTAAATAATTTCGTATGAATGAAATATCGGACTCAACTTCGCGGACTTCGAAGATTTTATCACGCCCTGATCCTGGTTTGACACCGCGCTCCAACATCTCTTTTGTTGGATTATCATAGCGTTCTTCAATATCCTCAAATATTTTCAAACCTAAATAATATGGATTAATACTAGTTTTTGATGGCTGCACAACACCTGCATTAAGCTTAGCAAACTCAATCGCTTCATCGGACTTTAAATCCATTTCTCGAATAATCCGTTGGTGCCAATACGAAGCCCAGCCTTCGTTCATGATCTTCGTTTCGAGTTGTGGCCAGAAATAAAGCATTTCCTCACGCATCATCGTTAAGATATCGCGTTGCCAATCCTCAAGCTCTCGGCTGTACTGTTCAATGAATAAAAGAAGATCCTTTTCAGGGTGGGGTGGGAATTTCTTTTTCTTTCGAGTAATCTGCTTCTCATCTGTTGGTTTTTTATCCAAGTTCCATAAATCATCATAAGGAGACGACTTTCGTTTTACTTCTTCCTCTTCCTTATCCTCGAGACTCCATGCAAGCTTTGGTCTCATAAGAGATGGGTCGATATGCTCTTGGATCGCCAATACAGCATCTAAAAAGTTCTCCACCTCAAGTTTACCGTATAGATGCTCATAATGTTTTACCCGCTCAGCTGTTGCAGCCATGCTTTCGACCATATCTCGTTTTGTATTGCTAAAACGAAAATTATTTTTAAAGAAATCACAGTGAGCTAGTACGTGAGCGACTATTAATTTGTTTTGGATGAGGGAATTAGAGTCAAGTAAAAACGCATAACAAGGGTCAGAATTGATGACGAGCTCGTAAATTTTACTTAAACCTAAATCATACTGTAGCTTCATTCGATAAAATTGCTTTCCAAAACTCCAATGGGAAAAACGCGTTGGCATTCCGTAAGCCCCAAATGTGTAAATGATATCAGCAGGACAAATTTCGTATCTCATTGGATAAAAATCAAGCCCAAATCCTTCTGCAATCTCTGTAATTTCATCAATTGCATACTCGAGCGCCTGACGGTCCGAATCTCTCACAGTTGATCTCCCCCTTTTCGTCCTTATCACAATTTATGAGGAATCTGTCAAAATGATGAATGGGGGATTTCAATGTCATATGTTTTTAACGTAAAATGGCCACGAAACCCGTGGCCATTTCTCCTATTTCACTTCCTCAATACTTAAGGATAAAAGGGATTCTGTTTGCGGATTAAACAAGATCATGACTTTCGCAGTAAACGTACGATCTTTTGTTTGGATTCTTAATTCAAACGTATCCTTTGATTGCCTATCCGTGATTTCTTCTCGTCCTTTATATTGATAATCACTAATTCTACTGTCCGGATAATTTAATTTTGCCAATTCAACTGCAATCTTACCCCATTTTTCATAGTCTGTTGGCATTGGTTGTTCTTGTTGTGGTGGTTTTTGAGGTGGTTTCTGTTGCGCACTTACGAAACCGCCACCTACAAAAAGGAACATACTACAAAAAATAGGTATCCATACTTTTTTTATCACTGACATTACCTCCTATGTAAAAATCAGTTGTATTTTGCGCTTTTCTAGAAGAAATTAATCATTTTATTTTTATCCATGATAAAAAGGTTTCTCATTTATGTATTCATAATTGTTTTGGCTGCTTGTCCAAGATTTACACCGAGAAAAATCTTGTTTTCTCCACAAACTATAATCAACTCCTAAAGAGGAGGGAAAAGCAGTGAATACCGTAGACTACGACAAAGCACTTTACTACACGCATCGTTCTCAGTGGGACAACCTTCTTATCTTAATGGTTCGTACAAAGGATGATTTCCTTTCAAAAAAAATCGAACACTTTTTACATGCTTATAATTTTGAAAAAGACTATTCGATCATCGAACGACAGTTATATTCTTTACTCCGCTATATCGACCATGCATCTTCAGAAAGCATGGAAGAATTAGCTGCACATATGTAAGTGGGGATGTATTTTTCCCCACTTATTACAAAAAAACAAGACCCATGGGGCCTTGTTTTTATTTTAAAGTGTTATGAACTTGTTCCATGACATCAGAAGAAATGTCTTTTAACACATTTTGGCTATCTGTTAATGAATTTCCTTTAACACCAAAGTAAAATTTCACTTTTGGCTCAGTACCAGATGGGCGTAAGCAGAACCAAGAACCATCTTCGAGGAAGTATTTTAACACATTTGATTTAGGAAGCTTAATTTCCTCTTTTTGACCTTCTTCCACATTTGTGCGTACACTTTCCTTATAGTCCTCAATGCGAATGACCGTACGACCAGCAACAACGGTTGGTGGCTGATTACGGAAACTAGCAAGGAGACTATTGATTTGTTCGGCACCTTCTTTTCCTTTCAATGTTAAGGATTCAAGGCCTTCACGATAATAGCCGTATTTCTCAAAAATTTCCATTAAGCCTTCATACATCGTCATGCCTTTGTTTTTATAATACGCACAAACTTCAATCGCTAATAAAGCAGCTTGGACAGCGTCCTTATCACGAACAAAGTCCCCAATTAAGTAGCCATAGCTTTCTTCATAGCCAAATTGGAATTTGTATTCCCCTGTTTTTTCATATTCCTTGATTTTTTCACCGATAAATTTAAAGCCTGTAAGAGTATCAATTGTATTTAGACCAAATGATTTAGCGATTTCACGTCCAATTTCAGACGTTACGATTGTTTTAAGAACAACTCCATTTTCAGGAAGGATTCCTTGCTTTTTCTTTTCAGACAAAACGTAGTGAAGTAAAATGGCGCCTGTTTGGTTCCCCGTTAAAACGACATATTCACCTTTGTCATCTTTCACAGCAACACCTAAACGATCCGCATCTGGGTCCGTTCCGATCAAAATGTCAGCATCAATTTTTTTCCCTTCTTTAATCGCAAGTTCGAATGCTGCATGTTCTTCAGGATTAGGTGATTTAACTGTCGAGAAATTTGGATCTGGAAGTTCTTGTTCTTTCACAACTGTTACGTTCTCGTAGCCAAATGCTTTTAGACCGTTTCGAACTGGTTTGTTAGCCGTTCCATGAAGTGGTGTAAACACAACTTTTACGCCTACTTGTGAAAGCTCAGGGTGAAGCGAAATTGTTTTTAGTTTTTCAGTATAGGCATTATCGATTTCTGTACCAATGATTTGAATCAGTCCAGAAGCCTTTAATTCTTCCTCACTGCCGACCTTTAACTCAAGCTCATTTTTAATGGCATTTACTTTTTCAATCACCATATCTGCTGCTTCAGGTGGTAGTTGTCCACCATCTGAACCGTAGACCTTATAGCCATTATATTCCGGTGGATTATGGCTCGCTGTCACTACGATTCCTGAAAATGCATTTAGATGACGAACAGCATATGAAAGTTCCGGTGTTGGTCTAAGTTCATCAAAGACATACGTTTGAATTCCTTGTGAAGCTAGAGTTTTCGCTGCCTCCATTGCAAATTCAGGTGATTTATGACGAGAGTCAAATGCAATTGCAACCCCACGACGCTTTGCTTCTTCTCCGTAAGATTCGATAAAAGCAGCTAGCCCTGCAGAAGCTTTCCTTACTGTATATATGTTCATACGGTTTGTTCCTGGTCCGATTTCTCCACGCATTCCACCAGTTCCAAACTCGAGATTTTTATAAAAGCAATCTTCAAGTTCTTTTTGATTGTCCTTCTTTTCAAGTAATGCATTCTTGATTTCTTGATCTAACCCCGGCATGTTCAGCCATTGGTTATATTTTTCCATCCAGCTCATATACAATGAACCTCCCGTTTTCAGTTGTAAACTTAATGTTGATTTTATCTTCTACCTATTCTATATAAAATCCTGTTCATTTCCAATTTATTTTACCATAGAATGTACAATTTCGATTAAAAATGAAGAAAAAGACTAGCTTTTAACGAGATATTTACAATAAGTTGCGGTCTACCACCAATTGATTTTCACTCATTTAAGAATCCGATTCACTAGCACATCCCAGAAAAAAACAGACGGATTTCTCCGTCTGTTACATATCTTCGCCACTTGGCTCGGTTGCGTCTTTAATATAGGACTCGACCTCAGCTTCGTATCCTTCTTTTTCATTTTCAGTCCAGTTAAAACGTTCCGCCATGTATGCCACAATCTGTTTTTTCCAGTGGTTCACCCACTCGATATTGAAGAACATGGCACCGGTTCGACGAATGAGGAAATCAATTGGTTTAGTAACCATTTCATACTGCAGTCCATATTCAAGGGATGCAAGGATTGAAAGTGGAAGACCTGTTTCATTTGCTTTTTCCTTAGATTCGGCCATGATCTCTTTCATAATATCAATGTTTGAACCATATAATCGTGTTAGTTTTTCGGCTTCCTCGTGAGTGAACTGGAACTCTTTTACTAACAGCTCTACTTTCTCAGAGACAAACCCTGGATATTTTTTTGAGCCGCCAACATTTCCACCAGATATCGCAATATCCTTTGTTTGACAAAGTTTTAAATCAGCCGTAAAACCTTCTTCCGCTAAAAGCTTGCCTACTTTATCTACCACGGTTTCAGCCATTTTTCGGTAGCCGGTTAATTTTCCACCTGCGATCGTAATTAAACCAGAATCAGAAACCCAGATTTCATCCTTACGCGAGATTTCAGAAGGATCCTTTCCTTCTTCATAAATCAGTGGACGTACTCCAGCCCAACTTGATTCGATATCAGAATCCTTTACTTTTACAGTTGGAAACATGTAGTTAATAGTATTAATCAAATAGGTACGGTCCTCAGCGGTTACTGTGGGATGAGCCGTATCTTTGTCATAAAATGTATCTGTAGTTCCAACGTATGTCTTTCCGTCACGCGGGATCGCAAATACCATCCGGCCGTCTGGAGTGTCATAGTAAACGGCTTGTTTTAATGGGAACTTGGATTGGTCGATTACTATATGGACACCTTTGGTGAGCCTTAATACTTTGCCTTTTTTTGAATTATCCGCTTCACGCATTTTATCAACCCATGGCCCTGTTGCATTTACAATTTTCTTTGCAAAAATTTTATATTCTTTACCAGTCAATTGGTCAACTACGTGTACACCTTTTACTTTTTCATTTTCATATATAAAGGATTCTACCTTGGCATAATTGACCGCTTTTGCCCCTTCTTCAATGGCCTTTTTCATGACCTCGATTGTCAGGCGTGCATCATCTGTACGATACTCAACATAGTATCCGCCGCCTTTCAGTCCTTCCTTCTTAATGAGTGGTTCCTTAACTAGTGTTTCCTCTGCATTTAACATCGATCTTCTTTCTGACCTCTTTACTCCTGCTAAAAAATCGTAAACACGAAGCCCGATGGATGTTGAAAATTTTCCAAATGTACCTCCCTTATGGAGTGGCAGGAGCATCCACTCAGGTGTTGTTACATGTGGACCATTCTCATATACAATCGCTCTTTCTTTTCCTACCTCGGCTACTAAACCGACTTCAAATTGTTTTAAATAGCGAAGACCGCCATGTACAAGCTTTGTAGAACGGCTGGATGTCCCGGCTGCAAAGTCCTGCATTTCAACTAGAGCCGTTTTAAGTCCGCGAGTTGAAGCATCAAGTGCAATTCCAGCACCCGTGATTCCTCCACCAATAATGAATAAATCCTGAACCTCTTGTTCCATCCCCGCTAAAATAGAACTTCTATCTAACCCTGAGAACTTCGTCATAATCTCCACTCCTTAAAAGAGGTAGAAAAAAAGAGACCACAAAAGACATTGCACAATCGTGACAATGCTTCTGCGGTCTCTCCCAATCTCCTACCGAATGATTAACTTATCTTTATTATAGCATATCTTTATTTAAATACCATAGCTGCATGTACTGCTTTTTTCCAGCCGCCATATAATTCTTCACGCTTATTTTCACCCATTTTTGGTTCGAAGGTTTGGTCAATTGCCCATTGACTTGAAATTTCAGATTGATCCTTCCAATAGCCGACTGCTAGGCCAGCTAAATAAGCAGCACCCAATGCAGTTGTTTCATTAATGACGGGTCGCTCCACAGGCACTCCTAGAATGCCACATTGAAATTCCATAAGGAAGTTGTTTTTTACGGCCCCACCATCGACACGTAGTTTCTTCAAAGAAATGCCGGAATCGGCTTCCATTGCTGTCAAGACATCCTTTGTTTGGTATGCCAATGATTCCAAGGTGGCACGAATAAAATGTTCCTTTGAGGTCCCACGGGTGAGACCAAAAACAGCTCCGCGAACATCACTATCCCAGTAAGGTGCCCCAAGTCCTACAAATGCGGGAACGACATAGACCCCATCGGTTGATTCGACCTTCTGGGCATAGCGTTCACTTTCTTTTGCATCTTTAAACATTCGGAGTCCATCACGAAGCCACTGAATCGCTGAACCTGCGACAAATATACTTCCTTCTAAAGCGTATTCAACTTTACCGTTAATTCCCCATGCGATTGTTGTCAATAATCCATGTTTAGAAGGAACTGCTTTTTCACCCGTATTCATCAGCATAAAGCAGCCTGTACCATATGTGTTTTTTACCATGCCTTTTTCATAGCACGCTTGCCCGAAAAGAGCTGCCTGCTGGTCTCCCGCTGCGCCTGCAATCGGTACCTCTTGACCAAAGAAATGGAAAGGCGCTGTCGACGCATACACTTCCGATGATGGACGAACTTCAGGTAGCATCGACTTTGGAACATTTAAGTGCTCCAATAGCTCATCGTCCCATCTTAATTCATAAATGTTGTACATCAATGTCCTGGAAGCATTTGAATAGTCCGTAACATGAGCTTTTCCGCCGGAGAGCTTCCAAATTAACCATGTGTCGATCGTTCCAAATAACAACTTGCCTGCTTCAGCGTTTTCTCGTGCACCTTCTACGTTATCTAATATCCATTTTACTTTTGTACCTGAAAAATACGCATCAATTAATAGACCTGTCTTATTTTGAAATGTATCACTTAATCCTTTTGTTTTTAGCTCTTCACAAATATCAGCTGTTTGACGGGATTGCCAAACGATCGCATTGTAAACAGGCTGACCTGTTTCTTTATCCCAAACTACCGTGGTTTCACGTTGGTTTGTTATCCCAATTCCAGCTATTTGCTCTGGTTTTACATTTGCTTCTGATAGAACAGAGGCCACAACTGCTAAAATCGATCCCCAAATTTCATTCGCATTATGCTCCACCCAGCCTGGCTTTGGGAAAATCTGTGTAAACTCTTTTTGTGCCACATGCACGATTTCTCCTTTTTGATTAAACAAAATGGCCCGTGAACTTGTGGTACCTTGGTCTAATGAAAGTATGTATTGTTCCAACTGATTCGCCTCCCTAAAACTTTTCCTAAGATAAAATTAACACGCTTACATACATTTGGCTACCTCGGTAAGCAGGATTTTTTAGGTCTAAAAATAGTTTCCCAGAATAAATGTAGTAATGGTCGTTTCAAAATTACTCTTGTAAGGAGTGGAGTTGCTTTGATTGAAAAAGAAGTTACCGTAACCATTAAGGAAGGACTACATGCGAAGCCAGCCGGAGAATTGGTACAGAATTTAAGCAGATTCACAAGTGATGTAGAATTTCTTTTGAAAAATAGATCCTATAATGCTAAAAGTCTGTTAGGGCTAATGGGAGCTGCTATCCGAGAAGGGCAGGTCATAACGGTTCGCGTTGACGGCCCGGATGAAGAGGAAGCGTTTGAATGGATTGAGACATTCATCTAACACTAATAGAAAAACCACGATCGTTATCAGTTGTTGATATAATCGTGGTTTTTTTATTTTTACTTTATTATTTTTTCGATAAGTTCATGTAATTGAACCGCAGCCATCGACTCCAATCGATGATCAACTTCACAGAAGTCCAAATCCTTCGTAACTTCGTTCGGTACAATCACACAGTACATTCCGGCACGTTTCGCTGCTAATGCTCCATTTGCGGAGTCTTCGAAGACTAGACACTCCTCTGGTTTTACACCCAAGCATTTAGCTGCTTCTAAATATAAAGTTGGGTCTGGCTTTACCTTTTCAACGTCATCAGAGGTTCGAATACACTCAAAGTAATCAAACAAGCAAAGATTTTTTAAATGAGTGGAAACCCACTCATAATCAGAACTTGACGCTAGACCGATTTTTAAGCCTGCTTTCTTAGCAGCTGATAGATACTCCTCGACACCCGGCAAGGGGCCTTCGTTCTTCATTCGTTCATCAAACCGGTCCCGCCTTAGCTTGGTTAATTCCTCATGGTCAATCTTCTTCCCAATTTGTTCTTCTAAATATGTAAGGGCATTGAATCCAGCTTGAGTTCCAATAACCTTCCCCCATACGGACATTGGAAGCTCTGAACCATGCTCTTGAAAGATTTCATTTAACACATTGTATTCATTTGTTTCTGTATCATATATCAGTCCATCGAAATCAAAAATAACTGCTTTTATCAAAAAAATCATCTCCTGTCCTTATAATCCATCTTCTATTATAAGGAAAGATAGAGTAAAGTCCATTTTCTCCTTAGTCAACTTTGTCACATATTGTTCACAATAACATCTTAACTTCAAGATTTTACATTTTACAATCACTAGCTGTAATACTATAATTTTGAGTATACTTATGTGGAATGAGGGATTCGATGAACTCTAAAATGAACGAAAAGATGCTGGAGACGTATTTATTTATTGCCTTTGCCGCCGCATTAATATCCACGCTTGGTAGTCTCTATTTTTCGGAAATCCAAAAATTCGTCCCATGTGAATTATGCTGGTACCAGCGAATTTTTATGTACCCTCTTGTTATCATTTTGGGAATTGCTATTGGTAAAAAGAACTACTCCATCGCACTCTATACATTTATTCTTTCTCTTATTGGTGGCTCCATCTCGATCTACCATTACCTAGTTCAAAAGGTTCCTGCTGTTGGTGAAAACTCACTTGCTTGTGGAGTTGTACCTTGTACAGGCCAGTATATAAACTGGTTTGGTTTTGTAACAATTCCTTTTTTAGCTTTAATAGGTTTTACAATCATTGCAATTACTAGCTTTATCACATTAAAAACGTTGAAAGAAGGGAAATAGATTTGAAAAAAATTATCATTTTTACAGCTGTTATCGTAGTTCTATTTGGTGGACTTGCATTTATAACAACTACTCAAAACAAGCAAAAATCCGAAGGAAATCCTTACGGAAAAGAAAAACTTGATCCTGCGACAGTTAAACAGCTCGATGATCCAAACTACCAAAACCAAATTCTGCCTGACGAGTTAGAGACAAAATTAGAAAATGGCGAAACGATGACTGTTTATTTTTACAGTCCAACATGTGTACACTGTCAAAACACCACTCCGGTAATTATGCCAATGGTTGATGAAATGGGACTTGATTTAAAGAAATTCAACCTCCTAGAATTTGAAGAAGGCTGGAATAAATACGGAATCGAGTATACCCCAACCTTAATTCACTTTGAAAATGGTGAGGAAGTTTCACGTCTAGTCGGATACCATGAGGATCATAATGACTATAAAACGTGGTTCGAAAGTGCATCGGCAAGTTCAAAATAAAAGGAAATCCCTGCTCATTAAATTGAGCAGGGATTTTTTGTACGTTAAGGCTGATAATGCCTTATGTATTAAGCCAAATATTTATTTGCTGGCTTTGAATATTTACTTATACCTTGCGGATTGTTCACACTTTGAAATTCTTCAATTGTAAACGGAAATAAATAACCGTACTCATTTAATATTCGCACATTCTTTGCAAATAGTTCCCCATAGTATTCCTGGTAGCCCTCTTCTTGAATCGTTTCCAGTACTGCGATAATTGCTTGAAGGCTTGATATGACTCTAAAAGCCTTATCCAATGTTCGGTTATAGTAGACGTCTTCCTCTTTCGGCTCTAACACATTCCATTTTTCAAACTTTCCAATATACTCATCTTCGAAATAGATTGGAAAGATGGAAGAATAAATGTAATCGATTAGCTCCGTAATGTGATGTTCCTGCTCCTGAGTTGATGCTACTACAATTTTCAATGTAAAACCCACCCTTATATCTCCATAGTAATAAGATTAGAATACCATAGGATTCTTTGTTTTTGGTACGGTAAGTCTTTCCTCCATATCCACTTTCTCTTTCATTCATTTCGCGGATTGGATATACTTTTTAACATGAACATTTATGAAGGGGATTTCGTGCTCTGTTCTTGCTCAAAGTGATCTTCATAATCGGTACGAAGAGGATTTCACGCACGATTTTCATTCAGAGTACCTTTCATTCACGCTATGAAGAGGTATACACTTGAATTTCCCAACCAATTTCCCCTTCATTCGCGCAATGAAGAGGATTTCACGTACGATTTTCATTCAAAGTCCTTTTCATCGAGATACTCCATACAATATTTCTAGTAAAAGAGGTTATCATATGTTAACAAAAAGAGTAGGAGAATGGTTTGAAATCCAGGTTCCGAAAGACTGGGCAGGCAAGACAATCGAGGATGTGTTAAAAAATATTTGGTCGGTGCCAAAACAAATGCTTCATCAACTACGTATGGAACAGGGCGTGAAGCTTAAAGGTGAAGCCAAGCCCTGGAGCACAACTCTTACACATAACGACAAACTACAGGTTCATCTTTTTAGAGATGAAGATTTCGGCGTTCAACCAGAATATGTTCCAGACCTCCATATTTTATTCGAGGATGATCATCTTTTAATTGTCAACAAACCTCCTGGTATGGATACACATCCCAACGAGGAGGGACAGCTCGGTACACTTGCTAATGCGGTTGCCTATCATTTTCAAATGAACGGTGTTCAAACAAAGGTACGCCATATTCACCGCCTAGATCATGATACAACCGGGGCCGTTATTTTTGCTAAGCATAAACTTGCTTCAGCCATTTTAGACCGTCGACTTGAAAAACGTGAAATAAAACGAACCTATCTCGCTTTGGTACATGGAATAATCAAACAAAAAATGGGAACAATCGAGGCTGCCATTGGTCGGGACCGTCATCACCCTACACGTAGAAGAGTGTCTCCAACAGGACAAAAGGCGATTACGACATTTAAAGTCCTTCAAACATTGCCAAATAAAAAAATGACCTTAGTAGAGCTTGAGCTATTAACAGGTCGTACTCATCAAATTCGTGTACATATGAGCCATTTTGGTCACCCGCTTGTGGGAGATTCATTATATGGTGGACAACTAATTGTTCAAAGGCAGGCACTACATGCAGCTCGGATACGTTTAGAACATCCGTTTACCAATGAAAAAATCATGTGTGAGGCACCATTTTTAGATAGCCCACCTATCTTCGAAAAGATAGTAGTCTAATTTTACAAATACTGGGTCTGTACACATGCGGAAAATGCATTCTTCCTATATACTTAAAAAGTAGAAGTGAATAAGGAAAGGAGTTTGCCATTGCAGGACTTACTTATTTACGTCATATTAGGTCTTTGTATTGGAGTAATGTCCGGCTTTTTTGGAATTGGCGGTGGCTTTATTCTTACACCCACGCTAATCCTTATGGGATTTTCTCCAGTGATCGCAATCGCTACAAGCTTATTATATACCGTTGCTACCTCCCTTTCCGGTGTCGTAGCACATTTTCGACTTAAACATATTAAATGGGAGACCTCCATTATTATTGGAATTAGTGGAGTTATCGCCACTCAGTTCGCGCACCCATTTGTTCTATTTCTTGGAAAGTACCAATTAGAAAATACTGTTATTCCATTGATGTATTTAGCACTCACCTTATATTTTTCAATATCCATACTTGTTAGTAAATCTCCTAGCAAGGAACAATCAACTAGGAAAACAAAATATGCTTATGGAAAAATTGTGTTAATTGGACTATTCGCTGGCTTTATTTCGACAGCATTAGGGGTAGGCGGTGGCTTTATTATCGTTCCATTATTAATGAGCGTGCTCGCGTTCCAACCAAAATATGCAGTTGGTACAAGCCTGCTTAGTGTATTCATGATTGTTGTCGCAGGTTTTACAACCTATGCGTCGACTGTCGAGCTTGATTACGGGGTAATCGTAAGCCTTATTATAGGTGCACTTATTGGTGGTCAGCTTGGCGCAATGGTTACAAATGTATATGAAGATAAACAGGTACGCTATTTCCTCGCAGGTCTATATATCGCGACCGGATTGAGTCTCGTATTTAAACTGTTTCATTTAGACTTTATTGGTTTGCTCTTTCTATTGATCTACTGCCTATATATGCTTATACATTTTGTACTTCATACTCTTAAACTTCGTCTTAAGGAAAAAGAAGTTGGATAACAACACCATCCCTACTATGTAAAGGATGGTGTTTTTTAGTATATAATTAAACTAATGAAAATCTGTTTGAGGTGACAAGATGAACTTTTATGATGAAGTATTGAAGAGAAAAGACGATCTGCTTAGGGATTTAGAAACGATTTTACGGATTAAAAGTGTAAAGGATTTTGAAAGCGCAACTAAAAATCGACCAATGGGTGATAAAATTGGTGAGGCGCTAGAAACCATGCTTTCCATTACAGAGTTTGCTGGATTCAAAACAACCAATATTGTGGGAATGGTGGGTTTTTCCGAATATAGTCCTGCTCAAGCTGAAGATTACATCGGAATTCTTTGTCACTTAGATGTTGTCCCTGCAACTGGCGATTGGGTATCCCCACCATTTGAGCCTACGATTCGGGATGGAAAATTATATGCAAGAGGTGCCATCGATGATAAAGGTCCAACGATTGCTGCATATTATGGACTGAAAATCGTAAAAGAACTTGGACTTCCTTTAAAACATAATATTCGCTTGATCTTTGGAACCGATGAAGAAAGCGGAATGAGCTGCATGAAAAAATATGTTGAAGTTGAAAAAGCGCCATTAGCTGGCTTTGCACCTGATGCTGACTTTCCTATTATCCATGCTGAAAAAGGACAAATCAATGTTAAGCTAGGACTTCAAAATGTATCAAGTAGTGAAAAGGGAGATTTATCTCTCCTCTCCTTTATTGCTGGTGAAAAAGGGAATATGGTGCCAGATGTAGCAGAAGCCAAAATGATCGGACATGACGATACACTCGTTCCGAACTTTTTGAAGTATTGTAAGGAAAAAGCGGTCGTATATTCCTATTCACAGGATGGAGACCAAACAATGCTTAAGTTAGTTGGAACTTCAGCTCATGGGATGGAACCTCATAAAGGGGTTAATGCTGCACTGCTTTTAGCTTCATTCCTACAGCAGTATTCATTTGAAGAAAGCGCCAATACATACATACAATTCATAAACGAAACGCTCTATTACCAATTCAAAGGTGAAGGTTTAGGAATTGATTTTTCAGATGAGGTTACCGGTCCACTGACTGTGAATGCAGGTATTTTTAAATTCGAGAAAGACGAAATTGCTGAAATACACTTAAATATTCGATGTCCGGTAGAGACGAATTATGAAGACACAATCGAAAAATTAACAAAAACGGTAGAATCTTATGAGTTTAAAATCACAGCTCTTGCTTCAAAGGAACCCCATCATGTTCCTAAGGATTCACCATTGATCAAAGTCCTTCAAGAGGTGTATGAAGCTGAAACAGGTGAAGAGCCTACCCTTTTAACAACTGGTGGCGCTACATATGCACGTTTTATGAAAAATGGAGTTGCCTTTGGGGCTGTATTCCCAGGTAAACCAATGACCGCTCACCAAAAGAACGAATACATCGAAATCGAAGACTTGTTAAAAGCAACCGCTATTTACGCACACGCAATCTATCGTTTAGGAAATTTATGACTATAAAAAGAGGTTCTTCCCTATTTATATAGGTTGAAACCTCTTTTTCATATTCTCCATGTCTGTCCATTTCACATTTGCAGCTCCCTCATAATATATAGTGACTCTGAGAAAAGGAGGTGCTGTATATGAGCTATGGCGGAGGATATAACAACAGCTTTGTGTTAATCGTAGTTCTATTTATCCTATTAGTTATTGTAGGAGCTTCTTTTATGAGCTACTAGTCTAGGGGTTTTAAGCGTATCCACCACGTATCCCATAATATCTCCTCATTTAGGTGTTCCAGAGGCAGTCCTTTGGGGCACCTTTTTTTAGATGTGCATATTTAACCAATTGATCACATCTTTGTAAACTTCCTCTTTGTTAATTTCATTTAAGATTTCATGTCGGCTATTCTCATATAGTTGGACCGTTACATCCTTCATTTCTAAGTTTTTATACATATCTGCAGCTTGGAGAACTCCTTTTGAATAGTTTCCCACAGGGTCCTTATCTCCAGCTATAAAGTACATCGGTAATCCTTTCGGTATATGTTGACTTGCGCTATGGCTATTTACTTTTGCTACACCACTAACAAGATCATAGAAGAAGCCTGCCGTGAAAATTCCACCACAAAGAGGATCAGCGATATACTTATCTACTTCTTTCTCATCCCTTGAAAGCCAATCAAATTCTGTTCGATTCGGACGAAAATGCATGTTGTAGCTTCCGAACGTAAGCTTGTTCATAAGCAGACTCTTGGTTTTCATTCCTTTTCTCTTCATCTCAAACTTGGCTATTCCAAGTCCAACTTTACCAATAAGACCTGGGTCTCCTCCTGTTCCTGAAAGAATAACACCTGCTATTTCGTCACCATGTGTTTGTATGTATCTCCGTGATAAAAAGGAACCCATGCTATGTCCGAATAGAAAAGTGGGGATGTTGGGATGATTCTTTTTAATGATTTCAGTTAGCTGAATCATGTCCTCGACCACACGATCAAACCCATTTTCGTCTGCAAAAAAACCAATTAGTTCTGCCTTTGTACCGGTTTTTCCATGTCCGCGATGATCATTTCCATATACAATATAACCTTCTTTAGCAAGTGTATTTGCAAATAAATCATAGCGTTCAATGTGCTCTGCCATCCCATGTGCAATTTGAACGATTCCTTTTGGAGTTTCTTCGGTGCTTTCCCACTTTTTACAGTAAATCGTGACACCATCATCAGTTAAAAAGGTAAAATCTGTATACGTCATCGCTATATCCTCCTTTTACGTCTATTATATTCTGGAAATTAGATGACAGATATAAGGTAGGTATTCTTTATTTTCAGATAAATCCCTTTCGTGTTTCCATTTTTTGTGCATATAATAAAGGTAGGTTGCTAGAAAAAAGATGAGGGGAATGAACATAATGAGTTCTTTTATAGTAAAAGGTATTTGGAACGGAGATCGAAATGGCGAAGGCACGATTACGACAGATGGCTTTCAAACTGCCGTCTCTGCGCCAAAACAGCTTGATGGACCTGGAATTGGCGCAAATCCTGAGGAATTACTAATTGCCGCCGCTACAAATTGCTATATGCTTACCCTTGCTGCTATCCTGTCAAATCGTGATATCGAATACACTCATCTTGAGGTTGAAACAGAAGGAATAGTTGGCAAGGATGGAAAGCGCTTAGTCTTTGAAAAAATTGTTCATAAACTACTTATTTCTGTAAAACAAGCCGATGATGAACTACAAGTAAAATTGATTCAACTTGCTCATCGTGCAGAAAAAGCTTGTTTCATCTCACAAACACTAAAAGGGAATGTTGAAGTTATTGTTGAACCTGTTGTGAAAGTGGTTGGGTAATATTTTTTTTCACCTCTAGTGGAGTTGTTCTTTTTCCAGAATTTCGCTAATGACCATAGACTCCAAATAACGACCATAAACACCCGGTTAATGACCATATAAAAAGGCAGTGCATCCATACACTGCCTTCGTCTCACTTTATCCTCTTTGTGCTTGATATACCTTTAGGTTAGAATAAATAACCTCTAATAAAGGCGTTTCAATGCCTTTTTCCTGGGCAATTTTATATAAATAGCCTTGTAATTGATCCCCCTCAATATCCAAACCTTTTTCCATATCTCGCTGCATCGACGACTTCATTTCGAATGTCATTTGATTCGTTGTTTTTACATGTTTTTCCTCTATATCAGCATCGATTGGTGCACCGATTGCTCGCATCACAGAACCAATTTCGTTAAATAGGTTTAAAATCAGTTTTTGACCATTTTGCTCTTCACGGATCGGACCGATCGGTGATCTCATTAAAGTTGTAACACCTGAAAATCCAGTGATAAACATGTATTTATGCCAGATTTCCCGAATGATATTGTCACTTAATTCAATATTTGTTTTTGTTCCAGACATAACATCCGCTAATTTTGAAATACGCTCAGTTCGTTCCCCAGAAAATTCTCCAAATAACGCGCGATGGTTCGGGCTTGTTTGAACGATTTTTCCTTCAGAATCCAATGTTGACTCGATAAAACATAATCCACCTATTACATTTTCTGAATTAAACGTAGACTTCAAAACATCCACATGGCTGTAGCCATTTAATAGTGGTAGAATCATCGTGTTTTCTCCCACATATGGTTCGATACTATGTAATGCACCTTCAAGGTGATATTGTTTTGTTGATAGAATGATCACATCGAATGAGCTCGCTTCATCACCTGACTGGATTGTCTTCGGTTGAAGTGTCACATTTCCATGGATGCTCTCAATTTGTAGTCCATGATCTTGTAATTGTTTTTGTCTTTTTTCACGAACTAAGAAGGTTACGTCTTCCCCTTTTTCAAGTAGTCTCCCTCCGAAATAACCGCCAATTGCCCCTGCTCCTACAACTAGTATTCTCAAAACCTGCAACCCCTTTCAATATGAAACTATCAATATTATAACAGAAAAAAGGCCAGCAACGCTGACCTCCTTCACTACTTTTTAGTTGGATACATAATTTGCTGCAGAGCGAACTTCAACAGTTATTGAACTAGCGTTTACAGTTGTTTTCAAAACAACTGGATATGGACGATTATTGGCAAACTTAAAGTCTAAATATGGATAAGCAACGGTTGCGTCATGCCCAAGTGGAACATAGCCTACAGGTTTTGAGTGGTGGTGAAGTTCAATGATTTCAAGACCCGATTTTGCAACGGCATTATAAAGAGTACTTGATGTTTGGCATATACCTCCCCCATACCCCGGGACAAATTCCTTATTGATAATGACAGTGGCAAGCGCATATCCATTTTCCTTTGATCCATTTCCGACCACATAGTTAAAAGAAAAACGATCGCCAGGTCCTAACACAACATCGTTCACTTCGTCTGCTGACTTTTTAATATTGAAGTTTCTTCCAGTTACAGATGGATCGAAATACGTTGTAAAGCTTCCAAGGACAACTTCATTAATGCCTTGTACCTGGTCCTGTGTAACATTTGGATTGGTTTCTTCAATCGGAAGAACGACTTGTTTATTAAAAATAGAATTATCTAGTATTCTAGTGACAAGCTCGGCTTCTTTTAAAATCATTTGGCTTTGCCCACCCTGCAATTCCCCACCAGCACTAAGTTTAACTGGTTTCATAGGGCGGTCAATCGTGGCAGCTAGATCACTAGCGAGTTGTACTGCTTTCGCTTTTAAATCTTCTTCAGTTTGGAACTCATCTTTGTTCAGTACTTCAACGACACTATTATCACGTGGATCGATGATGGAAATTTCACGTGTGTTGATGACTTGCTTTGTTTCAATTGTTTCAACAGGTGAAACATGATGTAGTTCCACACTAACTGGTTCTTTTTTCTCGATGAGACTACATCCACTCATCAATAAAACACCTAATAATAATGGCAATGTAGTTTTCTTCAAATTACTCTCTCCCATTTTTTTCTTTTTGTGGACAATGTTACAAATATTAAAAATCATTAACAAAAGGCTCACATAGGAATTTTATTAATGAAAAAAGAATATATTCCTATTTGCTGCAAGTTCTTCATTGCCTTCTTACGTATGGGAAATAGACTAGGTTGATTGGAGAATAAGAAACGAAACTGTAGTGAAAGTAGAAGTTTTACGAATAGAAGAAGGTAACCTTTTTCACCTTATTAGACGTTGGAGCACTTGAATTTGTTACAAAAAATTGTAATATTTGTCATATTTTTATTATACATTCTTTATAAAGAACAAATCAACTAAAAAATCTGCAATCGAGAATTTGATTGCAGATTTTCACGTTAATTGGAGCTACAAGAACCGTCCCTGTGGTCCCTTGATTTTTGGGTGCAGCTTTCCATGGCTGCGATTATGCTTGCGCGGAAGCCGTGTTTTTCGAGGGTTGCTACCGCTTGGATAGTTGAGCCTCCTGGGGTGCAGACATCGTCTTTTAATTCGCCGGGATGTCTTTCGGTTTCTAGGACCATTTTGGCTGCACCTAATAAAGCTTGTGCAGCAAGCTTGTACGCTTGTTTCCTAGGAATTCCTTGCATAACCGCTCCGTCAGCTAACGCCTCGATAAACATATATGCATATGCTGGAGAAGAACCACTCACTGCTGGGATGGCATCCATATGTTGTTCTTCGATAACCTCAGCCTTTCCAAACCCTTCAAAGAGACGGACAATTTCAGTCAAATCTTCATTGGTAATAGAAGAGTTAACACAAAGTGCACTCATCCCCTCTCCGACTAACGAAGGGGTATTTGGCATTGAGCGTACAGCCTTCATTGGCCGTTCAAATTGCTTTTCGATAAAATCAAGGGTTATTCCAGCGGCAATTGTAATAATGATGGTTTCATCTTTCACAACTGCTTTAACCTCGTTGATTACTTCCGCGTACAAATTTGGTTGAACTGCTAAAAATAAATAATCAGCATTTTCCGCTACTTCTTTGTTATTACGTGTTGTTCGAATCCCATATGTTTTCTCCACAAATTGTAGGGTCTCTGCTGTTTTGGCACTCACGATCATTTGCTGTGGAGTTGTGACCTTGGAAGCAATCATTCCTTGAATCATTGCTTGAGCCATTTTGCCACAACCAATAAAGCCTATCGATTTATTCATGTAAAACCTCCTCCACGTTTATTATAGAGAAATAATAGTGATAAAGCGAAACTCCAATATATAATACATACTATTTAAAAGAACGGACAAACTAATCCAAAAAAGAGGTGAAAAGAAATGCAGCGATTTGAAAGACTTCTTGACACAGTTTTTGGATATACGGGCTGGCATGACCTAACCAACACGTTGCCATCTAGAGAACAAGAACTGGGGTATTTGTATGATGAGGAAGTTGATGACGAACCAATCCTCTAAGTAGTATGGGGCTTCCAATTAGGAAGCCCCCCTTTTATTCACGGCTATAGCAATGACAACTAACAATATGGTCATTAACCATTCCGGTTGCCTGCATAAATGCGTAGCAAATCGTCGAACCCACGAATTTAAATCCACGTTTTTTTAAATCTTTGCTTAACCGATCACTAATGTCCGTTGTCGCTGGTACTTCATCTAAGGTGGTAAAATGATTTTTAATTGGTTTACCATCTACAAATGACCAGATGTATGTATGAAAGCTTCCAAATTCCTCTACAACACGAAAGTATGCTTTTGCATTCGTGACAACGGCGTTGACTTTTAGCCGATTTCGAACAATTCCTGGATTTGATAAAAGTTCTTCTATCTTCTTCTCATCATATGTAATGATTTTTGCTGGATCAAAATGATCAAAGGCCATGCGATAATTTTCTCGCTTTTTCAAGATGGTGTACCAGCTTAGACCAGCCTGCGCACCCTCTAAATTCAGATATTCAAAGAGCAAACGGTCATCGTATACAGGTACGCCCCATTCATAATCATGATAGTTAATATATAGAGGGTCCTCATTCACCCAGCCACATCGTTTCAAAACTCTCCCACCTTTTTAAAAACTAGATAAGAAAATTATAACAAAGGGACGGAGAATAAAGGAGCCTCTATCTTCATTCCGGTTTATTCTTTAATCCCTGCAAGCCAATTCTGATAGCAGTCCTTACATAAAGTTTCTTCTCGCTCACCTTCAATATTTACAAACGCGACATAGTGAAATCGCTCATTTTCAAAAGTATCTTGGCAATAAAAGCAATTTGTCGTCATTCTTTTACCTCCCAAAATGAATATTGTTTTTTCTTATTTTTATCTATCCGTAGGGAGTTTTTTCACGTTAATAATATCCAAAAAAAGAGCCAGCATTTGCTGACTCAATTTTTACACTTCAATATATTTATCCTTCTCAATTCCGTTAAAGAAGAAGCTTCGTTGCCCAATTGAATAAAGCTGGAGTTCATGCATCGCGCGTGTACATGCCGTATAAAAAAGCTTTCTTTCATATTCTCTTCCGTACACTTCATTTGAGGCATTATAAATAATAACAGCATCAAACTCAATTCCTTTTGCTAAATAGGTTGGCAAAACGAGAATTCCTTTATCAAAATGATACGTTTCCTGATTCATTAAACGAACAGGCACTTCATTCTTCAACACGGCAAAAGCTTCCTTACTTTCTGCTTCTGTTTTACAGATGACGGCAATCGTTTCATGTCCCTTATCTTGAAGATCCTTTATTTTCATTAGAATTTCCTTGTGAAGATCTTCTTTCGTCTCCACTTCTTTGAATAGTGGAAGTGCCCCAGAACGGTTAAAGGCTTCAATTTCATGACCACCAGCCACAATTCCTTTTGAAAATTCAACAATCTCCTTTGTAGAACGATAGCTTTTCTTCAGTTCAATGACTTCATAATTTTCTTCCTCATAAAGCTCAGGAGATAACAATGTTGGTGCATTCATGGAGTGTGCATAGATGGCCTGATTATAGTCTCCCAGTATGGTCATGCGACAATTTGGGAACAACTGCTTCAAATATTCAAATTGGAATGGTGAATAATCCTGAGCCTCATCGATGAACAAATGACGAATACCTGTATTTGATTTTTTTCCCTCAATCAAATCCTGTAAATATAGAAATGGTGTAGCATCCTCATAGTTCAAATGATTTTGTTCAAGTTTTTCAAGAGTATATGAACAGATTTCACTCCAATTTTGCGTTACCTTTTGCTCTTTCGTATGTGTAAATAATTGCTTATAAATTGCTCTACGATTCAGATATTCAAGCTTTTTAATAGCAACCTTTATTGGTTTAAAATACTTCCTGACAATTTCCTTCGCAATTAGTTTTTCCTCTCGTTCATAATCGTCAAAGGTCCCCTCCGAGAACTCCTGTTTTTTCTGTAATTGTTTATAGATTTCCAGATGGTCCTCCTTATCCATCAATTCAGCTTCCTGAAGAACCCAGTCTTTTTTCCGTTCTTTTCGCTCGAATTTAATGACTTCTTTCATCAACCATTCTGTGACGATTACAAGTCGATTTGGAATCGAAATAGACGGATCCAATGAATAGAAATACTGCCCGATCGATTCCTTTGAAATGATTATTTTCTTTTTAAACTTTATGTCTTTAAAAGGAAGACCTTGTTTTTCAAGTTCTTTTACATATGATTCAATGAGTGCTTTAAATCTTAAGTTCGCTTTGTAGTAAATCGCTTGGAGTCTTACATCAAAATCAGGTTGATCCATCTCAGTTAGTAAATATTCCATTTGTGAAAATGGATCCTCCACATCAAAAAGACTACCTAATCGATGTTCGACATATTCCTGAAAAGTTGATTGTTGCATATTTTCTTCGCCAAGCTCAGGAAGTACGGTCGCAACATAGCTATTAAACAGGGGATTCGGTGAAAAGAGCATAATATTATTTGAGCTGAGCTGTTCACGGTAGCGATATAGTAGATAAGCAACACGCTGTAGGGCAGCTGACGTTTTCCCCGAACCAGCCACACCCTGTACAATTAAATAACGACTTTTTTCATTGCGGATGATTTTATTCTGCTCCAATTGAATCGTTGCAACAATGCTCTTCATTTGTGTGTTAGCCTTATTGCCGAGTACCTCTTGTAGCATTTCGTCTCCGATTGTAACTCCAGTATCAAACAACGTTTTTAATTTGCCATTTCTTATAATAAATTGACGTTTTAAGGTCATTTCCCCTTCGATCGTTTCATAATGAGTTTCATACCTTGCCTCGCCAGGATAATAATCATAGTACATACTGGAAATAGGTGCTCGCCAGTCAAAAATTAAAAAATCATCTTCGGTTTCATCTAATAATGAGGCAATTCCAATGTAAATTGTTTGTTCGCTTGTCTCACCATTTTCAGCAAAATCGAATCGACCAAAATAGGGCGAATCCTTTAATCTTTCAAGAATTTTAATCTGTTTATAAATCTGCCGATGATTTCTTTCACGTTCACCTAATAGTTCGGACTGCTGTTTAATACTTTGAAATGTTTCAATGACGTCATCAGGTTCATCAAGATTGACAGTTACATCTTCCCAAAACGCGTTTCGAAGATCGATAATTTCACTTTTTACGTTTCCTACCTTCGATTCGATGGCGGCTTTTTTACTCTCAATGACCTTCAACACATCTTCAAGTCTGTCTTGTTCCTGAATCCAGTCTTCATTTTGCTTCTCCATGAACACCACTCCTCGTATACGTGAACTTTTCGTCTTATTCCCTTGAAATTCAATAGTTGACAACCACAAAATTTCATTATATAATTATAATAGGGATTATTGAACGCATTTATTAACACATTCAAAAAAAGACAGAACAATGACATCTTACCATGTCGTTCTGTCTTTTTCAATGTTTTTTAGCTTTTTTTCACCATTTGGTCCAAAGTTCTTTTAATTCCTTCTTCATAAGGTGTTGCTGGTAGTGGACCTATTTCCCGCTCATATTTTGCCCCATCTAGAACTACAGGATCTTCTGTTAAGTACAGCATTTCTACAACTTCTCTCATTTGCTTATCAAATATGCCCAAAAATCGGATCATCCCCTTTGTTACAGTTGAAACGGACTTTTGATACTGTAAATGACTGCGTACTATATTTATAACTTTTTCACCGGAGATCACACCTGCCGCGGGGATATTCCAACTTTGTCCATATGCCTTATCATGTAAGGAAAGCTCTACAATTGCTTTCGCCCCATCTGGTGTATAAATATATTCCCTGGCATTTTGTTGATTTCCTACGAACATCGCCTTTTTGTTTTGAATAACCTTATCAAATGTATACGTTAGCATAGCATTTGCTGCATTAGGTCCATAAAAATCAGGGAAATGTGCAATAAGGACTGGGATATTTGCCTGGAAAGCGATATTCCCTAGCTCTACTCGAATTTTCCCCTTCTTCGTATGTGGATTTTTTGGATACATTTCATTTACTTTGCTCCCATTTCCGCGACCATACGCATAAATATTATCAACAATCGCCAACTTACAATTGGCTGATTCAGCCGCTTGCACGACATTTCTCATTAAGCTTGGCTGTTTTTCATACCATTCACTATACGGAATATTAATCGCATGAAAAATAACATCCATTCCGTTGGCCGCATGTATTAATTCTTCCTGATTAAATACATCTCCAGCGACAATTTGGACTCTATCTCTGTTTCTAAACAGTTGTTCTAATTTATCTTTGGTTCTTGCAAAAGCAGTTACCTCAATCCCTCTTTCAACTAATTCCTCAACAATCGCATAACCCATTCCACCTGAAGCACCTAAAACTAAAGCCTTTTTCATAATATCCTCTCCCCATTATATTTTTTATTAACCAGTGGTCAATATAACACAAAAAAATAATTCATCACCTAGGGAAAGTATGTTACACTTTCCCGTTTAATATTGGTTTTAAGATATATTCAACATGAGATCGGGCCAAATTTTTCACATCGTCATAGGTTTGATTGCTCCTGCAATAATGTGTAACAAAACCATGTATCGATAAGAAAATGGACCAAATATCCTGAATACTAGCTTTTTGGTTACTTAAATTCGAAATGACATTTGCAAACATTCCGTAGCTTTCCATTGGTTCCTGTTGAATACAGCTTTTTACCTCTTCATCATTGATTAAGAACATTAATTCATATTGGCTTTTGTGTGTAAGCCCGAATTCAATATACCCTAACAAAATCTTTTTTAATTTTTCATCTGGCGGTATGTCCTGATTGATGATTTGCTGCAAAACCTGGTTCAGCAGTTCAAAATCTTGAACAACCATGGCATAAAATAGATCAGCTTTATTGTTAAAATGATAATAAATAGCACCATGGCTATAATTTAATTCCTTTGCGATCTGACGCATGGAAACATGCTGGTAGCCTTTCTGAACAAAGAGTTCATGGGCAACATCCATTATTTTTTCTCGTGATAATTCCTCTTGAACTAGTTTTCTTGGTGACATTTAAGCTCTCCTTTTATTAACCACTGTTCAATAATAAATATATTCCAAATAAAACCAGAAGTCAATCTAATTCATTCACATTTTATACAATAAATAATACAATATAAAAGCGGACCCTTACATGAGTCCGCCTTGTTTTCATTATTATTCAGCTTTGCTTAATACTTGTTGTTCTTGTTGCTCTTCAGCCACATTAGCTGCTTTCTTTTGCTTCATGTAGCCAATTCCTACAATGGCAGCAACGACAAGGATCTCAAAACCATATTTCACAAATCCATTACTAAATACAGAGCTTAGGAATGGTTCTGCAACGATCATCTTCGACGCAGTCCAAGCTAAAATCGCTGCACCAATTGTAATGATGATTGGGAAACGTTCAACTAACTTAATGAACAATGTACTTCCCCAAATCATAATCGGAACTGAAATAATAAGTCCTAATACAACGAGTAAGAAATTACCTTGCGCAGCACCAGCAACCGCTAATACATTATCTAGACCCATCAACGCGTCCGCAATAATAATGGTTCGAATTGCTGCCCAGAAGCTTCCGACTGCTTTTATTTCATGACCTTTGTCATCAGCTAATAGATTATAGGCAATCCATATTAGAAGGATACCACCGATAAGTCGTAGTCCTGTGATTTCGAGAAGCCATACAACTGCTAAGGTTGCTGCGATCCTAATCACAATTGCCCCTACAGTCCCCCAGATAATTGCTTTCTTTTGTTGTTCCTTAGGTAATTTTCTTGCTGCTAAACCGATAACGATGGCATTATCTCCTGCTAGCACCAAATCGATTCCAATAATAACTAAGAGTGCGGTAAAAAACTCTACGCTTAAGAATTCCATCAAAGATCTCCCTTCAATTCTTTTATTCTATTAAATTAGGAAAAACAATAATGCCTTTCACTAGAATAAACTACTTCAATGATGCCAAATACTTTTCATCTAATCGTTTTTCTATCTTTTCAAGTTCTTCTTTATCTTTTAAAATCTCTTCTTTATTCTTTTTAATTAATTCCTCAAATGATGATGTTTCAACTTTTCTTTTAAGCATACCTCTTCTCACCTCTTTCTAAAAAACAAAAATGACCTTTACCTTAAGTGGTAAAGGTCATAAATAAAGACCTCTACCGTAAACTGGTAAAGGTCTTGCTAACAACGTGTAAGTTGCCAACAAAGCCGAGAGTGGTTCACACTCTGAAATGACGACTTTGCTGTAAAAGCTACTCCCCTTTAGGAGAACAATATTCACAATATTTATTATACAATTAATTTTACATAGGGTTTGTGCGATTGTCAACCTTTTTTCAAATAATATTTTTCCCGTAAAAAATTTCATCCATTTCTGTAATTAATTTTTCAGCAATCATGAGTTCCTCTTCGGGAGTAAGTTTCTCTTTTGTATTGCTAAAAAACAAATAATGCTCTAGATCAAATTCCTTGAGTTTACATTTTGTATGGAAAATATTTTCCTGGTATACATTCACATCAATCATGTGATACATCTCCTGAATATCATCAGGTATGTAATTTTGGATCGAATTTATTTCATGGTCAATAAACAGCTTATGCCCTGTTACGTCTCTTGTGAATCCACGCACACGATAATCAATGGTCATTACATCGGTCTCGAACGATTGGATCAAGTAATTTAACGCTTTTAAAGGAGATATTTCCCCGCACGTTGACACATCAATGTCTGCTCGAAACGTGCTAATTCCATCATCCGGGTGGGATTCTGGATAAGTATGAACAGTGATATGACTTTTATCCATTTGCGCAACAACAGATCCTGGAATTGGTCCTGGGGACTCTTCAAATGCTTCATCAGGAGATTCATCCACAGGTCCCTCTGATACTAAAATCGTAACACTTGCACCTTGGGGAATGTAGTCTTGCTTGGCGACATTCAAAATATTTGCCCCGATAATATCCGCCACATTGGTTAAGATTTCAGTTAAACGATCTGCATTATACACATCATCTATATATTCTAAATACGCATCACGTTCCTCTTGAGATCTTGTATAACAGATATCGTACATGTTAAAACTTAAGGATTTCGTTAAATTATTGAAACCATGTAGTTCTGTTATCTGATTTGGAGAAAGCTCCATGTGTTTCATGCAATTGTCCCCTTTTTTATATTTTTTCCATATTTTTATGTTGGTTGAATCGGCGGATTCTATTCATTTTAATTGGATTTTAATAATAGTCAAAAAAAACATCCGGCTATAGAGCCGGATACTAATGATATGATCATTTAAAAGGGGGGTATGAAAAAGCTTATCTTTTCCATGTCTTTATAATACCCACTAAATATGAACAAACTATGAATAAAGAATTAAGTTTCTATTAATACGTCGATTTTTTTCACATAACACATATAATCATTTGATTAGATTCTACCAAATGGGAAAATTGGAACCTTTCTAGAGCAATATATATACATTTATGATTATCCCTACTATGGTAGACTTTTTTTGCAGACATCGTAGACTGAATATTCAGATAGTTCTTTAGTCCTATTAGGAAGGGGGATAGATTTCCATAGTTTTAAAAGCTTTATATGAATTAAATATGGAAAGGAGTTCAATTGAATGAATGTATTCAAACGTTTTGGATATCTTACATTGGTAGTCATGCTAACTTTAACTAGTTTATTTTCTACCGCTACCAACACTCTAGTTAATGCCGATGAAACTGATGCATCTACCTTCCTTTTTGAAGCAGATTTTAATAATGAAATGACTGGGGAGCATCCAGCAGAATTTGATGTATCTGAAGGTGGTGGAACGATCCTAGTAACAGAGGTGCCAGATTCTACGAACAAAAGTGTATTTTTAAATGATACTAGTGAATCAGCGGATGTGAATCTAAGCAAATCATTCAGTGAGTTAGTTGGTATTGTCACCGTTCAAATGAAGTTTATGCAACCAAAGTACACTAGCTCTACTAAAGTCATGAGATTAAAAGGAGACGGGACTCCTGTTATTATTGAAACAAAAGATAATAGCATTACATATCGTACTGGAAGCAGCTATGATTCATTGGTTACACTTGAAGAAAATGTGTGGTATGACATCAAGGTTGTAGTTGATTTATCCAACCAAACAGCAAATGTGTATATTGATGGAGAATTAAAATTAGAAGCTGCCCCATTAAATCAACCAACTACAAAAATTAAGCATTTTGAAACATTCACACCTGGAAGTAAAGCACTTGGTCATTATGTTGATGATATTAAAATCTCAGGTTATTTACCAGATGTTGAACCGGAAGAACCAGGCGAACCGACTCCTCCTACTGAACCAGGTACAAATGGAGTTTATGAGGCTGAAGACGGGAAACTAACCAATGCTATCATCGACAACAAACATCCAGGGTTTACAGGTACTGGTTTTGTAGATATGGTACCGAATGCACCTGGTGGGGTAATTGAATGGACAATAGATGTTCCTGTAGATGGAGAGTATACTTTAGATTTTCGTTATGCACATGGCGGGACCGATGATCGTCCCTCCGAAATAAAAGTGAATGGAGAAATCGTTGAGCCGAAGCTTGCCTTCAACCCCACAGGTGGTTGGGCGAATTGGGTTTACACTTCAACGAAAGCCAAATTAACAGCTGGTGAGAATATTATTGTTGCTACAGGTGTTGGGGATAGTGGTGGAGCGAATATTGATCATCTAAAAATTTATATGGATGTTGATCAAATCTATGAAGCAGAAGATGCCCTACTAGATGAAAATGGTGTTATTATCGATAACCAGCATTCTGGGTTTACGGGAACAGGATTTATTGATTTTAAACCAAATCAACCTGGTAGTTGGGTCGAGTGGACAGTAAATGTACCAACGGATGGGCAATACTTCCTTGACTTCAGGTATGCTTCCGGTGGAACTGATGCCAGGCCAGCAGAGATTAAAGTAAACGATGAAGTTGTAGAAGAATCCCTTGCTTTTGACCCAACCGGCGCATGGACCACATGGGTTTATACTACTACGAAAGCAACCCTAAAAGCTGGTGAGAATAAAATTCGTGCAACCGGAGTTGGGGATAGTGGTGGAGCGAATATTGACCACCTGCGAATCCATAATAAAGATACAGGATCTGATGAAGGTCCAATCGATATTGAGGATACGAAAATAACGGATGTTGTCAGCGGACTTTATCTAAAAAAATTAAATGAATTGGGTATCATTGTTGACAAACAACCTGCAGACACCGATTCGATTACACGGCTTGAATTCATGGCTTTAATTAATAGCAAACTGGGACTAGTAAAGGAAGAACAATTTAATGGCTTAGATTCTGATTTAAGTGTATGGGAAGTCACCCTAAATGAGTGGTATTCCTATGTTCTAGCTGCAGCTAAGCAAGCTGGATATATGGATGAACTAGTAAAAAACGGAAAGGTTCATCCTGAAAAAACACTTAAGAAAAAAGAAGCTGTAAAAATTATTGAAAAACTAAAAGGTTCCTCCACATTAGCAAATAATAATAAAGATCTCACTTGGGGAGAAGCAAGGACATTAGTGGATTCCCTCCCTACGGAAGGACAAAGCAATACCGTTCAAATCGCAGATGTTCATGCAATATCTAGTAATCTAATCGCTGTAACGTTTAATAGTACATTCGAGGATTTTGATTTTTCGGATATAAGTGTGGTTTACCCCACTGGTAATTGGTCAACTTTAAGCCCTAATTTTAAAAATCTTAAAATTGATAAAGGCGCTAAAGGGATAAACAAATTTGGACAAACTGTTCTGGTTTTAAATAGCTTGGATGAGTTGGATCAAAACGGTCAGTATATTGTCGAACCTGAGAAGGTTCTGTTTAAAGGTGATCTTAATGATGCCATTCGAAAAGCTAATAATCTATTAACCTGGCAAATGGATCATGGTGGTTGGACAAAAAACTGGCCCTACATCTACGAACGTCCTTGGAATGGATCAGAGCCACGCTCTGAATGGATTGCAAATGGAGTTGAACTAGGAACAATTGACAATGATGCAACCATCAAGGAAATTCTTTTCTTGGCTGAGATATACCGTGAAACTGGTGACGTGAGGTATAAAGAAAGCATTGAAAAAGGCTTTGAATTCTTGTTCAAATTACAATATGATACAGGTGGTTTTGCTCAGGTTTTTCCAAGACGTGGTAACTATTCAGACTATGTAACATTTAACGATGAAGCAATGATTAATGTGCTAGAAATGATGGATGATGTGTTAGCAAAGAGATATCCATTTGATTCAGACGTAATCGATGATTCTTATACTCAAAAAATCAAACAATCCATAGAGAGTGGTATAGATTATATCTTAAAATCACAAATAAAAGTAGATGGGAAATTAACTGCTTGGTGTGCTCAACACGATCCATACACGTTGGAACCACGTGAAGCACGCGCCTATGAACACCCTTCTATTTCTGGATCAGAATCTATTGGCATCATAAGATTTCTTATGTCACGTCCACAAACAGAGGAAATCAAACAATCTGTTCGAGCTGCGTTAGAATGGGTAGATGCAGTAAAGCTAGAAAACACCCGTTATGTGAGTGGTGATCCGAATAATGTGTATTTTGTTGAAGATCCAAACTCAACAGCATGGTACAGATTTTATGAAATAGCTACAAACAAAGGCATTTTCTCAGGGCGTGATGGAGTAATCAAATATGACATCATGGAAATTGAAGAAGAGCGGCGAAATGGTTATTCTTGGGGCGGCCATTGGGGTACAAAATTAGTAAGTATTGCTGAAGAAACGGGTTATTTTACAAACAATGTATATGTACAGGTCGTTGGTACGAACTCTACGGACATTAACGGTAGAACACTAAAAGAAAGTGATATAAAAGTAGTGAAAAGTGTAAATGAAAAAATGGACCAGATCCAAAATGAAATCGTTGTCGCTAAAGATGGAACTGGTGACTATGAAACCGTTCAAGCAGCAATTGATGCTATCCCAGCAAACAATGAGACTCCGGTTACTATCTTTATTAAGAATGGTGTATACAAAGAAGTTATTACTGTTCCAAATAACAAACCATTCATTACAATGATTGGGGAAGATCCAGAAAAAACAATCCTTACTTACGATAACTACGCAGGCAGAGACAATGGCGTCGGCGGTACTCTTGGTACAAGCGGAAGTGCAAGTGTATACTTGCGTGCAAATGATTTCAGAGTAGCAAATGTTACATTCGAAAACTCATTTGATGAAAGCTCAACTGATGTAAGTGGAAAACAAGCAGTTGCCGTATATGCAGCCGGTGACCGTCAATATTTTAACAATGTAAGATTTATAGGCAATCAGGATACCTTATATGTTCACTCTGGTAGTCAGTACTATACCCATGTGTATGTGGAGGGTGATGTTGACTTCATCTTTGGTGCTGCACGTGCTGTTTTTGAACATTCAGTGATCCATTCACTTGACCGTGGATCAAACTCAAATAATGGATATATTACTGCAGCGAGCACCTTAATCACTGACCCCTTTGGTATTCTGATTAAAGATAGTAAGCTAACAAGTGATGCTCCTCCTGGAACTGTATATTTGGGTAGACCTTGGCCTGCAGGTGGGAATCCAAATGCCATTGGTAGTGTGGTCATCATGAATAGCGAACTTGGCAATCACATTAAAGAAGAAGGCTGGACTTCTATGAGTGGCTTGAACCCAGAAGAGGCTCGTTTGTTTGAATATAAAAACGTTGGACCAGGTGCTGCAATCAACGAATCACGAAGACAACTTACCGATGAAGAGGCTGTGAACTGGACCGTTCAAAACGTTCTTAAGGGCTGGGACCCAACTGAAATCGTTTTATGTGAAAAACCAGGTAATGGTCCAAAAGCAAAGAAAGATCAAAAACCAGGAATTTACCCAGTACCAGGATATTGCAAAAGATAAATAACTAGACTTATCCTTCATAGGAAAAGAGAGGGTCCCCCCTCTCTTTTTTTCACGCATACATCTTATTCTCTTCATCCTTCTTAAAGAAGCTCTTCATCGCATGGAATACGTCTGCTTTTTGTTTTAAAATATAGTACTTAAAGCGCTCATCCTCAATATTCTTATAAGCTGACATGAGGGTCGAATGACGATTATACTGATTGACTTCACCATAGCCGAACATATTGGAAACCTTCATTAACTCGCTCACTAATTTCACACATCTTGCATTATCAGATGTTAAATTATCTCCATCTGAAAAATGGAATGGATAAATATTATAGCGTGTTTCTGGATACTTATCATCGATGATTTCCAAAGCCTTCCGATAAACCGATGAACAAATTGTACCTCCACTTTCACCTTTGGAGAAGAAGTCTTCCTCGGATACAACCTTTGCTTCTGTATGGTGAGCTATGAATTCAATTTCGACTGTTTCATATTTTGTTCGTAGGAATCGAGTCATCCAGAAGAAGAAGCTCCTTGCCATATACTTTTCCCAAATTCCCATCGAACCACTTGTATCCATCATCGCAAGTACAACAGCCTTTGAATCTGGTTTTACAACTTCATTCCATGTCTTAAATTTCAAATCCTCACGATAGATAGGATGAAAGCTCGGTTTCCCTGCCATCGCATTTCGTTTATAAGCTGACATCATGGTCCGTTTTTTATCAATATTCCCCATTAAACCTGTACGACGGATATCATTAAATTCAATATTTTCTACAATGTTTTGATCCCGTTCTTTCCGTTTCAGATTTGGAAGTTCTAACTCTTTAAACAATGCTTCTTCAAGCTCCATGAGGGATACTTCAGCCTCATAATAGTCTTCCCCTGCTTGATCGCCTGCACCTTGCCCTTTTCCAGGACCAGACTGTCCCCCGCTTTGCCCTGAGCCATCTCTTGCAATAACGTCACCTACCTGGCTATCTCCATCCCCTTGGCCAACGTGTTTATTTTTGTCATAGTTATAACGGATTTTATATTCGTCCAATGATCGAATTGGAATCTTAACAACATCTTTTCCGTTTGACATAATGATACTTTCTTCCGTTATCAAATCAGGCAAATTATTTTTTATGGCATCCTGAACCTTTTCCTGGTGTCTTGTTTGGTCATCATGGCCTTTGCGATGGAGGGACCAATCTTCTTGGGAAATGACAAAATTCTTTGAGTTACCTTTCGACATAATCTTTCCCCTCCCTAATTTTTTTTGAAAACCATTCACATTTTTACACGGACTTTCATACATTATCTTGACGGTTTGCGAAAGAATTTCGATAAACGAAAAAAACTGTATGAAACAACAACCTGTTTGGAAATAAAAAAAGAGACCAACTTCTACCGCTCGTAAACCAAAATGGAGCAATAGTAGATTACTCTATACTATGCAAAAATATCGTATTATTGACAAAAGATTTCGCAAATTAGGCATTATGTCTTAAAAATAGACAAGTTCCCACCATTTTTTCATATAAAGAGTTTTTTTATAATGGACAACCATTACACGAAGGTCCTATGGAAAAACAAGGGATTAGACCAATTCATCTGGTCTAACCCCTTATTCTCATTTATCGATTCAATAAGCTACCAACATAACGAAGCAGTTCATTAGCTGATGTTGAATTATAGCCATGTTCATCAATCAATCTTGCAACAACCTCGTTTACCTTCTTAAGCTGTTGTTCATCCGGTGTTTTTGTAGAAGTTGTAATTTTGACGACGTCTTTTAGGTCAGCAAATAATTTCTTTTGTATCGCTTCACGTAGACGTTCGTGTGAATTGTAATCAAATCTTCTTCCTTTTCGTGCATATGCCGAGATGCGGATAAGGATCTCCTCTCTGAATGCCTTCTTTGCATTTTCTGAGATTCCGATTTGCTCCTCAATTGAACGCATTAGCTTTTCATCTGGATTCATCTCTTCACCAGTCAAAGGATCTCGAAGCTTATTTTTATTACAATATGCTTCAACATTATCTAAATAGTTATCCATCAATGTCTTCGCAGACTCTTCGTACGAATAAACAAACGCCTTTTGAACTTCTTTTTTCGCAATATCATCATACTCACGTCTGGCTATTGAGATGAAGTTTAAATAACGCTCACGGTCTTCATTTGAAATCGATGGATGATGCTCAAGTCCATCCTTTAAAGAACGTAATACATCTAAGGCATTGATGGATGGATTTTCCTTTCGAATAATCGTTGAGGAGATCCGGTTAATCACATAACGCGGGTCAATTCCACTCATCCCCTCATCCTGATATTCTTTGCGAAGCTCCTCCACATCAACTGCATTGAAGCCTTCCACACTTTCTCCATCATACAATCTCATCTTTTTAATAATATCGACATCGCCCTTTTTAGGCGCTTTTAATCTTGTTAAAATCGTAAACATTGCTGCCACTCTAAACGTATGTGGTGCAATATGCACATCGCGAACGTCACTCTCTTTGATCATTTTTTCATAGATACGCTCTTCCTCGGAAACGCGAAGATTATAAGGAACAGGCATCACGATAATACGTGAGTGTAACGCTTCATTTTTCTTATTTGATATAAAAGAACGATATTCCGTTTCGTTTGTGTGCGCAACAATGAGTTCATCGGCACTGATTAAAGCAAACCTTCCTGCTTTAAAATTCCCCTCTTGTGTTAAGGAGAGTAAGTGCCAAAGGAATTTTTCGTCACACTTTAACATCTCCTGGAATTCCATCATTCCACGGTTCGCTTTGTTTAGTTCTCCATCGAAGCGGTACGCACGCGGGTCTGATTCTGACCCAAATTCAGCAATCGTTGAAAAATCAATACTACCTGTTAAATCAGCAATGTCCTGGGATTTTGGATCAGATGGGCTAAAGGTTCCAATTCCGACACGTCTATCTTCAGAGAAGAAGACTCTTTCGACCCGAACATCTTCAATTCGGCCACCATATTCTTCCTGTAATCTCATCATATTTAAAGGCGACAAATTGCCTTCAATTCGAATGCCATACTCATCAAAAAAGTCCTCTCTTAAATGATGAGGAATAAGGTGCAGTGGATCTTCATGCATCGGACAGCCTTTAATTGCATACACCGCTCCCCGCTCCGTATGGGAGTACGCTTCTAATCCTCGTTTTAACATGGAAACGAGTGTTGATTTACCACCACTAACAGGACCCATTAATAATAAAATTCGCTTTCGTACATCGAGTCGTTTCGCGGCTGGATGAAAATATTCTTCTACTAAGCGCTCAAGGGCCTCCTCAAGACCAAACAATTGATGATCAAAAAATTTATACTTACGCTTTCCATCTACCTCTTCAAAACCAGCATCTTTGATCATATTATAAACTCTTGAATGAGCAGACTGAGCAACCCATGGCTTTTCCTTTAAGATCTCCAAATATTCAGCGAAGGTACCTTCCCACTTTAAACGTTGTTCTTCTTCACGAAACCTCTCTATTTTCTTTAGAATATCCATTAAGGGGCCTCCTCCATCTTTGATGTCTCTTGCACGGTTTATTAAAATGTATGCGAGGATGTCCTTTAACATGCTTTAATCTTACAAAATTCAACATGTCCTATTCAGAATAGTACAAAAATAACTTCTAAATTTTTGATTGGACAAATTGAGTTTTAGAGTAAATGAGCGCATATGATGTTAAAGGGTTCCTTCTAATGTATGTGCCTACTGATGAAAGGTTCGAAAATGTTTACAATTTGTCCATAGATAACATTCACACAAAATTGAAATTAGGTTATAATACACGTAGATGTGTTTTTTAGGAAAATACTTGAAGGTTCATTACTTTTTGAGCTTTATACATAAAGGAGGAAAAAGCACATGAAATTAGCCCTAATTTTAGGTGTATGCGTTACCTTTTTAGCTGCTATCTTTACTTCTGGGTATGAAGATAAGCCAAGCGTTAACAAAAAATAATTAAAAATGACCCCTACCAATGGTAGGGGTCACTTTTATTTTACGAAAGTGCAGGGTAATTTTGTTGCCTTAACACCTCGTATATGAGTATAGCTGCAGTATTGGATAGGTTTAGGGCGCCGACTTTTTCTGTCATAGGAAGACGCAAAGCTCGGTCCAGGTTGTTTTGAATAAGATCCTGAGGTAGCCCAGTAGTCTCCCTTCCAAATATAAGGAAGTAGTCTTTTTCTATATTACTATAATCTATGGATGAATATGTTTTTTTCCCAAACTTCGTAATGAAATAAAATTCGCCATCCTGATATGTTGAAAAAAGCTCCTCTAAAGAATTGTAATCATGAATCTTTACAAACTCCCAATAATCTAATCCCGCACGCTTAAGCCTTTTGTCATCTGTTGAAAAGCCAAGTGGCCGAATTAAATGTAAAGTTGTACCTGTTGCCGCACAAGTCCTTGCGATATTCCCAGTATTGGCAGGCAATTCTGGCTGGTATAATACGACATGAAGTCCCACTTTCTTTCACCTCAATCGTTATTATACCAAAAAGGAAAAGTTAGTTATTAATGATATGAAAAAACTTGTATTTTATATTTGGTGTATAAGCTGTCGAATCATAGTATGACCAATACCTCATCCGACTATTTTGCGTCTGAGCATTGACCAATGGGTCGCCTTCATAGTCCTTTGCTACAACAATCGTGTTGTGATTAAATCGTCCATCTCCCTCAAAGTCATAGCAGATGATGTCGCCCAAAAGCAGTTCCTTTGGAGAGGATACTTCTTTTGCTTGAAGACCTCTTCGTGAGCCAGTTAAATACCATCTCAATGAATTTGCAACAGACCAGCTATAGCTCCAATTATTATTTTGATACCACCAGCCTTTACTACGATTTGGATATCCATACATCGGTGCACCGCCAGCGTGGAGACATTGCGAAATAAAGTTTGTACAATTATCTGTGAATTTTTTATATTTGGGGTTGTAGTCATTCCACCACCGCTCTGCGTACTGGACCGCAGCAAGTCGGTTATATTTAAAATCTCTAGTATTTTCCTCTGAGACTTCCCGGTCCATCGTTTCATAATGGGTTTCTATTTTCTTTGGAACCTCATCATCTCTTATTAATTGATTTGAGGTAAAAATGGCTTTTCTTTCTTCACACTGCTCCTCAATGTACAGATTTTTATTTTGACGAATTAAATATTGGTAATGCACGTGATAATTGAGATGTATTTTTCCATTCACTTCGTTTTTGTCAAGGATTTGAGCCTTTGTTTTACATTTAACAATTTCCGCTGAGCGTTTTCCAAGCAGCTCTCTTTTTCGCTGAATCAACTCAAGGTCCTTTTCCGACACTTTTTCAGAAGATGCACTACGTGTATTTCCAACAAGTAATTGGGCTCTTGCCTCAATCACCTTTGCTAACGTCGACTTCATCAACCAACCCCACCTTCAAGCTGTGATATTACACAATATGAATGAATATGGATTTTAAGTAGAAATTTTTCATATGCAGAAGTGCCGATTCGTTTTAGTAGTTGTGTTTACCAGGCGACCAAAAAGGATTTGCGTCGTTTTTTCAATATTTGCGTCGCCATAGGTAGATTGGCAACTTCACCCAGATTAAGGCCTCAAAAACCCCATAAAAAAAGGATGCACCATCGCATCCCTTTTAGTTCTCCAACATATTCAAACCTTTTTCGATTTCGTCTAGGACCTGCTCGTCCTTTTCTTTTAAACTTGCTTCTTTTAAAATTTCAATCGCGCTCTCGTCGCCAATTCTTCCAAGCGCCCATGCAGCCGTTCCCCGTAAAACGGGTCTAGGATCCTCTTTTAACACCTGCTTCAACTCAGGAATCGCACTGCTATCTTTAAAGTGGGCAAGAGCAATAATTGCGTTTCGCTGAATTGGCTTCTTGCCTCTCCAAGAGCCAGATAACGATCCAAATGTTTCTTTAAAATCACGATTGCTTATCGATAAAATCGGCTTTAACAACGGCTTCACAACCTCGGGATCGGGCTCCATTTCTTCATGGAAATGAAAATCGATTCCTTTGTTTTTCGGACAAGCCGTCTGACAGGAATCACAGCCATACAGTCTGTTACCAATTTTCGTTCTGAATTCGTCAGGTAAAAAATCCTTTGTTTGCGTTAAAAAGCTGACACATCGTTGTGCATTAATTTGTCCACCCTGCACTAACGCTCCCGTTGGGCATGCATCTAGACATGCTCGGCAAGTACCACATTGATCCTCAATTGGCGTATCAGGTGCAAATGGGATGTTGGTGATCATTTCTCCTAAATACACATATGAACCAAACTCCGGCGTAATGATTGCGCAGTTCTTTCCACTCCAGCCAATTCCTGCACGTTCTGCTACCGCACGGTCAGACAATTCACCGGTATCTACCATAGATTGAAGTTTTGCATCAGGCAGTTTTTCTAAAATAAACGACTCAAGCTTTTGGAGCCGATCCCGCAAAACATGGTGGTAGTCCTCTCCCCAAGAAGCACGTGCAAACATCCCTCGACGCTCGCTTCGTGTACTTCTCGGTGCATCTTTAAGCTTTGCCGGGTAGGCTAAGGCAATCGCAATAATTGATTTTGCTCCAGGCAATAAGAGCTCCGGATTTGTCCTTTTTTCAATATCCTTTGGTTCAAATCCTGACTCGTAGCCTAACTCCTGTTGTCGTAGGAGTCGTGATTTTAACTCGTCAAATGGAGAAGCACTTGCAAAACCAATTTTATCGATTCCAATTGTTTTACTATAGTCAATTAACTCTTGTTGAAACTCTAAAATATCCACGTCTTGGAACCTCCTTCCTTCAAATTGGTAAGCCGTTCTTTTATTGAATCACTAGGATTTATGGTACACTATTTACAATAATTTTTGGAGGGATAAATGATGGAAATTCAAATTTCGCCGCAATTAAAGGAACTTGTCCCTAATTTCAAGGTGGGCATAATTCAATACGATCATATCGAAGTGGGAGATTCTCCACAAATGATTCGTGGTAGATTGCAAACCTTCCAGGAGTCGCTCTTTTTTGATCTAGAGGACAAACCTGTTTCAGATGTAGGAGGAATAGCTGAGTGGAGAGACATTTTTAAAAAGGTGGGAACAGACCCAAATCGCTATCGTCCATCCGTTGAAGCCATCTATCGTCGGATCAAAAAGCAAAACTTTTTAAATTCTATTCATTCGGCTGCGGACCTTAATAATTTCTTTTCGATTCAATATGAGATTCCAGTTGGAATTTATGACGCTGATAAAATCAACGGAGATATTGAGATTCGAATAGGTCAACAAGATGATGAATATATGGGGATAAACGGTAGAAACATTGCGATGAAGGATAAAATACTTTCCAGTGATCATACGGGAGCATTTGGCAGCCCATACGTGGATTCCGAGAGAACGGCCGTGACAGTTGAAACAAAAAATGCCATTCAGATCGTCTATTTGAAGCCTTCTTTACAAAAAGAGAGTTGTGAAAAATTAATTACGTCACTTGGTGCCATGTTTACGCAGGTTCATGGTGGATCAGTACAGTCTTTTATCGTGGAATAAAGGACTGTATAAAAAGGAAAAAACGCAACACCTCGTTTATCTAAGAAACGAAACACTGCGTTATATATGTATGGAGCGGGTGATGAGAATCGAACTCACGACATCAGCTTGGAAGGCTGAGGTTTTACCATTAAACTACACCCGCACATTGATATTAAGTTTATAAAGATTAAATTACGCTTATGGGCCTTACATGCCTCTTCCTCTACCAGTTAAATCATGAAGTAAATGCGTCGAAGCAACTCGCAGCAAATTCATTGAAGCATTGCTCGTGGCTGAGGTTTTACCATTAAACTACACCCGCATAATAAAATTTATTAAGTTCGAAGAAGAATTATGTTAATATTATAACAAGTTTGTAAATGCAATGCAAGAGGTTTTGTAACTTTTTGTCGATAATTATTTCATCTGACTACTTGAGTTATTATACACATATACATATTATATTGCAATAATAAAATTAAAAATATTTGCACGTTGTTTACATGGTTAATGTAAAACATGATTTTATTAAAATAATAATACTTTTAGGGGACTGCCTGTTTTCATCGGGAGTCCCCTTTTTATTTTCATAAATTTTTTTGACTTTATTAGATCAAAGGAGTAGATTTTATATATGTATATTCAAATAATCAGATATTCTATTATTCAGAAGGAAGGATAAAAATGCTACAAAAGTGGGCTTTTTCAGGGAGATTTAAAGGGTATTCGTTTCAGTCTTTTCAAAAGGATCTTATTTCTGGCGTCGTTGTTGGAATCATTGCGATTCCTCTGGGAATGGCATTCGCGATTGCTTCAGGAGTTAAACCTGAATATGGGATCTACACCACCATCATCGCGGGTATTCTTATTTCACTCTTTGGAGGCTCTAAGTATCAAATTGGGGGACCGACTGGTGCCTTTATTCCGATTCTGTTCGGAATTGTTGCAACCTATGGATTTGAAAATCTATTAATTGCGGGTTTTATGGCAGGTATCATCCTATTTTTAATGGGAATTTTTAAGCTGGGCTCTTTAATCAAATTTATTCCACGTCCAGTTACAATCGGTTTTACATCCGGTATCGCGATCATTATTTTTGTCGGGCAAGTACCCAATTTTCTTGGACTCGATCAAATTGAGAAGCATGAATTATTTTTAGATAATATGAGAGAAATTGTTCTGCATATTAGCAATTTCAATATTTATAGTATTTTAACTGCTTCCATTTGTTTAGTGGTGCTTCTATTAACACCTAAGTTCTTTCCAAAAGTACCCGGTTCATTAATTGCTTTACTAATCTCAACTGGTATTGCAACTATTTTTTATCCAACCCAGGTAGCGACAATTGGGTCAACATTTGGTGACATACCTAGTAAACTACCAAACTTTCAATTTCCTGACATCACATTTGAGCGAATTAAACAACTGATTCAACCAGCGTTTGTAATTGCGATGTTAGGAGCAATTGAGTCCCTCCTTTCAGCCGTTGTTGCTGACGGAATGACAAATAGCAAGCATAATTCGAACCGGGAATTAGTCGGCCAAGGTCTTGCGAATATGGTAACCCCTTTGTTCGGTGGTATTCCTGCAACAGGAGCAATTGCAAGAACGGCAACCAATATTAAAACTGGGGCCGTTTCACCTTTTTCGGGTGTGATACACGGGGTAGTCGTTCTACTTGTCTTACTTTTATTTGCTCCATATGCTTCAAAAATTCCGTTAGCAAGTATGGCACCGATTATTATGCTTGTTGCCTGGAACATGAGTGAGCGTCGCGTGTTTTATCATGTCTTAAAAACAAAAACAGAAGACTCACTTGTATTGGTTGTCACCTTTTTATTAACAGTCTTTATGAATTTAACCGTTGCCGTTGAAGTTGGGCTCATTTTAGCTGTTGTTCTTTTTACAAAGCGAATGAGTGATATAATAGTGACAGAAAAAGCGTTACCGAACCCGGAAACCAAGCATGAAAAAATGGATACTCAGATTGTGACTGATTCACATGATTGTCCTCAAATTAGTATTTATAATGTAGAAGGGCCTTTGTTTTTCGGAGCTGCCCAGGCTTTTGAACAACAAATTATGAAATCGATCAATTACAGGCCAAAGGTTTTACTGTTGCGGTTAAGCAGAGTTCCGTTTATGGATACAACAGGAGAAGCGCGTCTGGCTAGTATTTTTAAGGATTTTTCAAAGCATGGAATTGTGTTAATATCAGGAATAAAACCACAGCCTAATAGTGTTCTTCAAAAAACTGGTTTATATGAGGTAATAGGAGAGGAAAACTTTTTTGAGCATACTGGTGATGCCATTGATTATGCACTAAGCCAGATTAATCGCCATAAATGTTTGGGCTGTAGACATTTTGCGTTTAAAGAGTGTCAGGTTCTTTCCGGAGTTGAGGAAAAAGTGGTCAAAAAGAGAAGTGTTTCCTTAAGTTAAGGTAGAAAGTGAGGTAAGGTAGTGAATTTAGAAATGCAGAAATTTAAGGCTGACTTTTTTAAAGCTCTTGCACATCCATTAAGGATTCGAATCTTAGAGCTTTTAGCTGAGGGCGATAAGAATGTGAATGAGATTCAAACCCTAATTGGCAGCGAAGGGTCAGCCGTGTCCCAGCAACTAACTGTACTACGTGCTAAAAATATTGTTTATGGAACAAAGGATGGTAATCGGGTTATCTACTCTCTCAGAGATCCTATGATTGTTGAGCTTCTCTCGGTGGCGAAGCAAATTTTTAACAACCATCTTGTTGATACGATTTCTCTTCTTGATAAAATTGGGGAAGAAGATAATTAATAGAGCACAGCTAAAACGGTGTAACCATTTTAGCCGTGTTTTTGTTTACTTTACTAGTGGGAAACCAAATCCAGAAGCGATGTCATCACCAGCTCCAGCATATTGACCAGCCTTAATATCATTACTCTTTGCCCGATTTTGTAGTTCGGCTCTTATTTGGTAGTTTGTCATACTTGGGTTTTCCGCCCAAATTTTTGCCGCTAAGCCTGAAATATGGGGTGTTGCCATTGATGTCCCGCTAATTGTATTATACGTACCATCACTCCATGTAGATTCTATTGCACGACCAGGTGCTGATAGTTCCACATCCCTTTCTCCGATTACAAAGTCACCAGCAGTTGACGGATTGCCTCTAGAGGAAAAATCGGCAATTCGGTAAGAACCATTTTGCAGCACATTCTCTAAGGCAGCTACTGCAATTGCATCATGAAGTCCACCTGGGAAACCAATCGTATTCGGTGCTGGTCCCTCATTCCCTGCAGCTGCAACGACTAAAGCTCCGCTATTAACGGCATATGTGACAGCATCCGCAATTAAGGAATCCTTTGAGCTTGAACCTAATGACATGGAGATAACGACTTTCACTCCGTTTTTCTTACCTTCGTCTGCAGCGTGACGAATGGCCGCAGCAATGTCATCAGAATAGCCGAAACCACTATTTCCTAATACACGATATGCCCAAAGCTTTGCATCAGGTGCAACCCCATAAATACCAGTTCCATTGCCACCATTTGCTAATACAGTTCCCGCTACATGTGTACCGTGACCGTTTTTATCGGCGCATGAACCATTGATCAATGGCGATTTATTTTGACTAAAATCCTTGCATTGCTCAACATTAGCTTGTAAATCAGTATGATTAATATTTGTACCAGTATCTAAGACTGCTACTCTAATATTGTCCCCACCATCTGTTGAGGCAATTAGTGGATCATTATAGATTGCTTCAATTCCCCAAGGAGTTCGGTCAGAAGGAACGACTTCTCCTCCTGCTTTTGGTTTTGCTGCAATCGACACTGTATCAACAATTGATATTTTTAGATTCTTGTTTTTCAATAGTGCAGTGTATTGTTGTTCATTTACATTCGTTGTGAAGCCCTTAGATTCAAAATCCCAACGAGCACCATAGGTAGACATTAATTTTGATTTGTCGTTTTTATTGAGTGGTTGAATTAATACACGTAGATTATTGTTTGAGGATTCACCCTGTTCTGGAGCAGCGAACACTCCAATTGCAAAAAGAGAAGAAAACAAAACCGCAATAAGGATAACTGACAAGAGCTTTGAAATAAACTTCAAAATCATCCCCCGTTTCGTATATGTAGATAATGGATGGTATCAGTTACAAAACTCAGGATTTAAATAGGCTAGAAATGGTACAAGGAAACTTAGCAGAATGAAACATTTTTGCAGATTTATAGATTCACCACCTTTTATTTTTTGAACATTCAGCCTCTTTATTATAATGGAATGCTCCATTATTTCATTGATTCCAAAGAACGCTTTTATAGGTAAAAGACAGGGAAAATTGTACTAATTTTAATAATAAAAAGGATAGTTCACGATGAACTATCCTTTGTTACTCCGGTAAGAATTCTTCTCCAAAATTATTTAAAATAAATCTTTTTTCTTCGGCTTCGCTCATGATACCATATGCTGCTCCAACGGTTCCGTTTTGATAATCCCAAAAATAATTATGGTCATCATCAGCTTGACTGAAATCTCCATTTTTCCAGCGTTCCAAAATGGCCAAAAGATCTTCTTTTCTAGCAAAATCACTTTTTGAAACGACCTCATAAATTTCGTTGATGGTTTCCGGAATCATTGGTTTTGCTCCCCATTTTTTGTCGGCCTTTACCTTTTGATGGGTCATATGATGCATCACCTCAATGATCTCACTCTCATCAGGTGTTTGACTTAACTTCAAATCATATGTGACCCCACCAATTTTCTTAGTTTGCTCCTTAAATTCATCCACTTTAGTAGAATCCTGGTTTGACGAAGAGACAGATTTTTGACCACCATCACTGTCAAACATTTTATATACACTAAACACAAGTCCAGTCGTGGCACCTATTAGAATCACAAAAACAAATATCCAGATCCAGGTTTTCATAACTTCCCCCTACACAATTCCCCATATTCTTACTTTTTAGTATTATGTATCCATTTTTAATCTTAGCATAAAATATGACTTTATATGGTCTCTTTCGTTTTAGACAAGTATTGAACGAACAAAAATAGGCGAAAATACCTATAAATAATATGGAGGTATATTTGATTGAGTCTTGGTGCGTGGGCTTATCTAATTTTAATGATAGTAGGTCTAGTCGTTTTATGTTTTTCCTATTGGAAAATTCGGTCATTCCGAATCTTTATCCTGTATTTTACGGTAACAGGGGTAACCCTTTTATTCGATTATTTCATCTATCTTTGGGCTAACTCTTACGTTTATAAGCTAAATGTGTTACACAATGAATTAGATTCACATTTAGGTGCAATGGTGAATGGTCTTGTTCTTCCTTCGTTTGCTGTTTTATTTGTTGTGATGGGCTGCAAGTGGTACTGGAGTATCCCGTTGGCTATATTTTTCACACTCATTGAACTCACTTTTACAAAATGGGGGATTTTTGAAACCAATTGGTGGAAACCTGGCTATACAACAATTGGTTTAATCATTTACTTTCCTGTAGCAAGATTATGGTGGAATCAATTGACCAAGAAGTGGATTCACTTCGGTTCGTTATTTTTATCGTTTTATGCTATTTTCATCCCCATCCATTTTTTACACCATGCCGTTTTTAAATTGAGAACCTACCATGTAGAATGGATAGAGCATTTACAACGTGGTAGTTCAGCGATTACAACGATTACTGGTCTTATTTTTGCAATTGTTCTTGCCTATTTATGTATGGTGAATGCAAGGTATCGCTGGTTTCTTTTTATCATGGTTTGTTATATCGCTTATGATATCGCACTGAAATATATCGGTGTTGTACAAGCTGAGCACACTGTTCTTGATTCGGCAGTAAGCTTTCTCACCTACTATCTTGGCTATCTCTTTGTCAGGTATGCCGACCGAACAATCAAGTCCTTGTAAATAAGACATGATCTATTACAATAGAATGAAAAGGACTTGGAGAGATGAGAATGGACCTATTCATGAAAAGAGCAGTTGAATTAGCCCTACAAAATGTAAATGAAGGCGGGCAACCATTTGGTGCTGTGCTCGTAAAAGACAACCTGATTGTATCTGAGGGTGTAAACGAATTACACAAGAAACATGATATCAGCGGGCATGCAGAAATGCTTGCGATTCGAAGAGCACAGGAAAAATTCGAAACGAATGAATTATCGGGCTATACGATGTATGCCAGTGGCGAGCCTTGCTCGATGTGCTTGACAGCCATGTATTTTGCTGGGATTGATACGTTGTATTATAGCCAGTCCACCGAGGATGCTGCAGCCGTAGGTTTAGGAAAATCTACCTTTATTTATCATGAACTTAAAAAGAACAGAGACGATCGTACTCTTCAAATGACCCAAATGAAATTAGACGAAGGGCAAGAAGATCCGATGCAAGTCTGGAAACAAAAACAGTAACTTGATGCGCCTGTCCCCTTATTTTAGTTTCAGGAGGACAGGCCTATTTTTTAGAGTTTTTTAGTTAAACAAATAATTCGATTCGCCTCTTGAAATCCATTTCTCAAATGAAAGTTCAAGCTTTTATCATTCTCAAGTTCAACATCGCTTGCAAATTCTAAACAACCTTTACTTTTCGCCCACTTTTCGCAAGAGGATAAAAGCTGTTTAGCCACACCTTTTCTCCTGTGCTCTTCTTTTACAAATATCCCTTCAAGGTATCCCACTGGGCTACTTTCAGTTCCTTCCACATAGTCGACACGTAGCTGACACTGGGCAAATCCAATGGATACATTCTCTTCTTTTGCTAGGAAGATTACCGCTTTTTTATCATGAATTAATTCAGTAAACTCCATTGTAAATACACTTTTAACATTCTCAGGCCATAACTGCAATGCTAAACTCACAATGTCATGTACGTCCTTAACGGTGGCTTTTACGATTTCCATAAACCCCTCCTAAATTATTTTGATCGTCGATTATAGTCCTGCTCGATTTCTCCTTTCCAGCTTCGGTCAATTTTCTTTCCACTACGCAGGTTAGTGACAGCCTCACTAACCATTTGATAGTTTAATTGTGTTCCTTGTTCGTCAGCATGGTAATCCACGGCGAAGTCCTCGTCAATTCCAAATTCGGCAGCAGTTGCAACGGCATCAATATTTGCACCTAGAAACATAAATTCCCAACCGTATTTCTCTTTTTGGTATTGTACCATCTTTTTAATTTTTGCTGCTGTAAATTCACGACTCGCATTTTCCATTCCATCTGTTGTAATCACAAACAGCACTTTTTCAGCTCGTTCAGCTTTACTGGTATGTTTTTGGACATTGTTTATTTTTTGAATCGTAAAACCGATTGCGTCTAATAATGCAGTCGTTCCACTAACCTCATAATCTTCTTCAGTAATGGGTGAAATCCCCTTTACATTGATTCGATCATGTAAAATTTCATAATGGTGATTGAATAAAACTGTGGTAACACGCGCTTCCCCTTCTGCCTTCTTTTGTTTTTTGAGCATTGAATTGAAGCCACCAATCGTGTCCGTTTCAAGCCCAGCCATTGACCCACTCTTATCTAAAATAAACACTAATTCTGTATTCATCTTGTTATCCTCCGTTCGATTTTTATTTACAAGATTAGGATAACAAGATTTAGAATAGGCTGGGTCGCTTTAAAAGCGACATTTTTACGCTCCTAATAACGGCTGGTCGAACATAAATAAGGCTTCATTGATTTCATGAATATTGTAATTCTGTTTATTGATGAAAAATTCAATGATGACATCAAATTTGCTGCTATGGGTCAATGTGTACCCAGCAGCAGACAATAGATGAATCGTTTCATCGACATTTAATCGTAATGCAATTGCAAAAGCGATTGCCGTTTTCTTTTTCGGAGTATACCCCGCTTCATTGCGGATTTTTGAAAACAAACGACGGTCAATATTTGCTCGTTTATAGGTCTCTACATCGTTCATTCCTCTTTCATCGATTAACCGGAGTAATCTATCAGAAAACGATTCATCCAGCTGGTTGACTAGCTCGACCAAATTGTTTTTGACCTGTTGGTTTTCTTCAATTTCGTACAGTTCTTCCTGAGCGTCCAGTAAAGGTTCAGCATGATTAAATTCTATGTTTCTGACACGCCTGAATGTCGATTCAAATTCATCTACGTAATGTTCGTCTATATATTGATGAATCGAGGTAAACAATTTCTTGCTGACACCAAAAGATGCTTTATCAAAAACAACCAAATAGACAAGCATATCGTGCTCCATGAGAAATGAGCTAATCGTAGAAACCGCAATTTGTAGGGCATCCTCTTTTGGATAGCCATAGATTCCAGTTGAAATGAGCGGAAAGGCAATGGACTTGCATTTATGGAGCCTTGCTAGTTCTAAAGAATGATAGTAGGAGGATTGCAAAAGATTAGCTTCATTCTTTGATCCACCCTGCCAAATTGGCCCGGGAGTATGGATGATGTATGTTGCAGGGAGTTTAAAAGCATCCGTGATTACGGCGTGACCGACCAAACAGCTACCAATCTCATCACATGCAGCTTGGAGTTCTTCAGCGCCTGCAGCCCTAAAAATCGCGCCACACACCCCGCCCCCCATCTTTAACTCCGTGTTCGCCGCATTCACAACCGCATCCACCTTCATCTGTGTAATATCATTCCGAACAATCTCTAATGGCATAACTTATTTTCTCCTTTCAAGGGACCGCGGGACCGCAGAGACGGTTCTTGTGGTCCCAAGCAGTTAAGCAACAAGGCCACGTGATTCCTTTCGCAAATTGGCGCGCTTCCCTCTTTTTTCTGGTGATACCCTTTTAAATCTAATTTTCAGGAATCTCCAAAGGAACCAGTGGAACCGTCCCTCTGGTTCCCAGCAGAGTAATAAATTCTTGAAGTGCTTTGGTTTGGAATGGGGAGTTTGTAATGAATGAGAATTTCCTTATGTAAGGTAGTCCAGGAAATTCCACAATTTTTAGGTTCCCATGTTTAATTTCCTTTTGAACAGCAAGTTGAGACAATATGCTGATTCCTAGACCAGCCTCAACGGCTTCCTTTATTGCCTGTGTACTTCCGAAAGTCATGATGTTTTTCGGCGAAATATGCAATTGTTTAAAAACACTTTCCCCTGCTTCCCGTGTGCCAGATCCTTCTTCTCGCATTATCCATGCCTCGTCTTCAAGGTCTGTTATGGTAACCTCTCCATTTTTTCGTACCAATGGATGGGTTAATGAGGAAATGATCACCATATGGTCCTCTGCAAAATCTCGGATTTCTATCTGTTTTTCTTTTTTTAATGGCCCCTCAATAATTCCAATATCTATTTGATGACTTTTCACTAATTCTGCTATTTTTACTGTATTTCCTATCGTCACTTTTGGCTGGATGTCGGGGTATTGTTTTTTCATCTTTGCAATTAAATGGGGAAGAACATATTCACCAAATGTATAGCTTGCTCCAATCGAAAGCGGTCCTTTTACTTGATTTGTTAAATCATCAAGCAGACTCCCCATTTTAGTATATAAGCCGACAATTTCCTTCGCATGGTGATAAACAATCTCGCCTGCTTTGTTCGTACGTACATATTTGTTGGTTCGTTCTAAAAGTCTGACTCCAAGTTTTTCTTCTAATGTTCGTATATATTGGCTTACTGCGGGTTGTGTCATATGTAACTCATCTGCTGCCCGTGAGAAATTCTTGTTATCCACAACTGAAAGAAAAACCTCTAACTGCTGATCCATCCTTCAATTCCTCCTTTATTTTATTATAACATTTAACTTATCATGAGCATTAAATATAATTATTTTTCTTATACTTCAATTCCCCTTAAAGTAAAAGTAGGAGGTGTTTTCATATGGAATTAAAAAGATTCAACATACAACTAATATTAACCACGAAAATCAGCTGGAGCGCGGGGATTGCTTTTACATTTCTTATCGCCTTTCTTGGATATCTGTTGGCATTGTTACCAGGATTTAATCATGTCGGACAATTAGCATGCGCAATTATTATCGCAGTTGTGTATCGACAAATATTTGGGTATCCCGAAGCTTTAAAATCCGGAATTTCTTTTTCGTCGAAACGTTTACTGCGGGTAGCGATTATTTTATATGGATTAAAATTAAACATTGGGATTGTCTTACAAGATGGATTCTGGCTCTTACTTCGTGATGCCGGAGTTATTATTTTTGCTATTTTAACTACAATGGGACTTTCGAAATTATTTAAAGCTGATAAAAAGATATCTTTATTACTAGGAGTTGGAACTGGAGTTTGTGGTGCCGCAGCCATTGCTGCAGTTGCCCCAATTGTAAAATCAAAAGACGAGGATACAGCAATTAGTGTCGGAATCATTGCATTAATGGGGACTGTATTTTCTATCATTTATATAATTCTTCGCCCATTCTTACCGTTAGACGCACTTCAATATGGGGTGTGGTCAGGAACTAGCCTTCACGAAGTCGCTCATGTGGCACTAGCAACGGCCCCAGCAGGAAACGATGCAATCGCAATCGGAATGTTAGCGAAATTAGGGCGTGTCTTTTTATTAATTCCATTATGCTTTATTTTAATCGGTATCATGAGATACAAAAACAAAAATGCTACAGGCTCAAGTATTGAATTCCCTTGGTTTTTAATAGGATTCATTCTGTTTAGTATTTTAGGAAGCTATGTATTCGGCCATTCAATTCCTGTACCGGATTATGTAATGGATGGACTCTTCTCATTAACAACTTGGCTGTTAACAGCAGCGATGGTCGGACTTGGGTTGAATGTCAGCTTAAAAGAATTGCGGACAAAAGCATTACGGCCTCTTGTAGCAATGACCTTAACTTCTATAGCACTATCAATTATTGTTTTATTGAATGTTTAGGAGGAGGAAAAAGCACGCGGGACCGCAGGGACGGTTCTTGTGGTCCCAAGTGGTTATGCTTCAAGACCACGCGGTTCCCTTTGCAAATTGGCGCGTCTCCACTATCACTCTCCTGTGGTAACCTTTTTGAATGTCCGGAAATCTCCGAAGGGAGCCAGTGGAACCGTCCCTCTGGATCTCAAAAAATCTCCAAATGGAACCAACAGAACCGTCCCTCTGGTTCCTCAATAGATTTCTTTTTCAAATGTGTCGCTGTTGTTGTATTCGACTTTCATCACGAGTCTGATATTTTCGTATTTATCGACTTGATTGAGATGGAAGAAACGCTCCGCAGAATCTGGGGAATTTTCTTTAACCCGTTGAAGCACTTCCTCCCCGATTAATGTATTTCCTTTATATTTTAAAAGGGTTGCTTTTTCCACGTACTTCGATTCTCCATCCATTAGATAGTTGATCAACGTAATATCTAATTTTGAGTTAAAAACATGAACATCTGTCTGGATAACTCCATAAAGGCTGGACTTCAAATCCCCTAAAGATTCTTGTTGGATTTCACTGCTTTTTACCATATCATCATAAAAAACGGTTACATAAAAGTTAATTGTATCTTGAAGTCCATCGATTGCTTCTTTTTCAGAAACCTCTTGGCTATGGTAGGAGTCAGAAGTAATAAGGCCAACCTGCCATTGCGGCTCTTTTTTAAATTCAAATGGCACATTTACCTGAAACAGGCCATTCTGAAGTTCCTCCGCAGAAATAGATGTAAATTCTTGATTTTCACCAAATGAATAATGAAACTCTACTTCTGAATTATTCTGAAGCTCCTTTACCTGCCACTTAAAATTCGCACTCGCTTCACCCTTATTAAATCCTTTGTTATCAATCTCCATGCTAACACGACTCATCCAACTTTGTTCATTTTTAAATTCTTCTAATGCACTGTACACTTGACTTGCTTGATTATCGATCCTATTAGTAATGTCTTGTTGGGAACCTGCAACAAACCCGAATTGTTCCTCTAAATTGTTCACCTTTGATAATAACGTAACATTCAAAACTAAACTCCCCGCCAAAGCCAGCACCACAATCATCCTAAAGTACTTATCGATCCCCACCATCTCCCCATAAAAAGTCTGTATAATAACAGCTTATTCTCCTTACATTAAATATAACAAAACAATGGGTCAAAGGGACAGGTACAATGTCCCACAACAAGAGAAAAATGACACGGAGATACCCATGCCTAAAGAGGTCTAAAATGAAAATTCGTTTTGGTTATGTAGCTAATGCATTGGGTTTGTGGGATGCAAGCCCATCTAAATCTTTAACATTTACAAGGTATGCCGCACTTCCTAAGGACGAACGGTTGGAAAAGCTTAAATTCGTGACGGCACAAAATTTACATCATACAAAAAGGATACTTCACTATAATATTGCACATGAAATTGAGGTCTATCGGCTGTCAAGCTCACTCGTTCCCTTAGCTACCCATCCTGAAGTGATGTGGGACTTTATAACCCCCTTCAAAAAAGAATGGGACGAGCTTAGCCAACTTATAAATCAATATAAAATGAGGGTTAGCTTTCATCCTAATCAGTTCACCCTTTTCACAAGTCCCAGGGATGAAGTCACGACCAATGCGGTAATCGACATGGAATTTCATTATAATATGCTGAAAGCACTGAATTCACTAGAAAAAGGAATCCTAAATATACATATTGGCGGCGCCTATGGCGATAAAGAAAAATCGATCATACGCTTCCATCAAAATCTAAAAAAACTTCCAGTAGAAATCAAGAAACAAATGACACTAGAAAATGATGATAAGACCTACAATGTGGAGGAAACACTTCTTGCCTGTGAAAAAGAAAACATCCCGATGATACTTGATTATCACCACCACATGGCAAACAAAGAAGGAGTCGATCTCACACTCTATGTAGAGCGTATTTTTCAAACATGGGACGCCAAACCAACCGTACCCAAAGTGCATATATCATCACCAAAATCAGATAAAGCCTTCCGATCACATGCCGATTTTGTATCGTTAGACTTTATTATGCCTTTTTTAAAACTGGCCAAAGACAACAATCAGGACTTTGATATCATGATCGAAGCAAAACAAAAAAATCTTGCCATGCACAAACTTGTGGAAGACATTTCGTCAATAAGAGGAGTAAAACGAATATCTAGTTCAACAGTCGAATGGTAGGGACAAAGGGACAGGTTCACTGTCCCAGAATTCAATGAAAAATAAGTGAGGTGAACTGCTGTGACAAAGGTACGTCTTGGCTATGTAGCAATGAGTATGGAATTAAAGAATGCTTCACCTTCAAAAACAATGACATTTGCACAATTTCAAAAAATCGAAGACCGTGAAGCAGCGATTCGGAAATTGGAGCGTATTGCTTTAACAAACCTACATAATACCCTAAGGCTATTAAAGCATAATGCAGCGTCAGAGATTCATTTTTACCGACTAACCTCACGTCTCATCCCTTTAGCCAACCATGAAGAGCTTCTTGATTGGAATTATATGAAACCATTAAAACCGAGTCTTCGTGAAATTGGGGATTTTGCAAAGGAGCATGGTATTCGGATCGATTTTCATCCGGATCACTTTGTTCTAATCAATTCTCCGCAAGTGGAAATTTTAAAAAACTCAATACGTACCCTAAAGCTCCATTATCTTCTATTAAAGGGCATGGGGATTAAACCCATCCACCGCTGCGTGATGCATGTTGGGGGCAATTATAAAGAAACCGATGTTTCACTTGAACGCTTTGTAACCAATTGGATGGAGGTCCCAGCAAAAATTCAAAACATGATTATGCTCGAAAATGATGATACATCTTTCACTCTGGAAGATACACTGTACCTATGTGAAAAATTAAGTATTCCCCTCGTCTTTGATTATCACCACCACTTAGCCCACCATCAAAACCCGAATTGGGAAAATCACTGGGACAGAGTGGTCAAGACATGGAAGGATTCCCCACTCCCGATCAAAATGCATATTTCTAGCCCAAAGAGTGCGGAAGCCTTCAGACATCATTCGGATTATGTTGATATTGAGATGTTTTTTACATTTTTAAAAGAAATAAAAGGAAGTGTTCCACAAATCGACTGCATGATTGAAGCAAAGGAAAAAGACGCTGCACTCTTTAAACTAATGGATGAAATCAAATTGAGGGATGACGTGGAAATCATTGATGGCTCTTCATTTTACATGAAGTAATTGGCCCATCACAGAAAAAGGGACGAAGAGTCATTGTCCCAAAGACAGTCCTTCGTCCCTTTTACGATACTAAGTCTCTCATGGAGTTGTAAATACGTTCTACTACTTCCACACCCGCTTGTTCCCACCGGCTTTTATCTGATATTTGTCCGTCCTTATCAAGTGGTGTTTGGAATTGATCGAGCCCAGTCGTTGCTGTAACAAAAGAGTTTTGGTCATAGTCTAACCCGTAATTCACGATATGCTTAATAACATACGGCGTCCCAAATTGAATGAGAGCACTCGAATGGTCTAGCATTCCTTCCACTACAAAAAAAGGGACCCGTAAGTAAATCGTTTCTCCATTTTCACGATTTAACACGGCATCAAACTTACCTTGATCATATTCAAAATTACTGCAAAAGCTACATCCGTGAGAATCAAAAATATCTCGAACAGCACCAAAATTAGCCTTTTTCCCGTCAATTACCGAATTTAACGTAATCACACTATTCACCTCATATAACATAGTTACTATTGGTATTATTTTCAAAAAAACGTTTTAACATACATGAAACCCTATTTTCCATAAACAAGTAGACATAACTTCAAAGACGAATTGAAAAAATGAGTAATAAGGAGTTTAACGCTTTTTATTAACATGGAAGAGGTGATGTCATGGAACAAATGTATCAGGCTGGGGATGTTGTCTATGTATTTTATCGAAATCCCCATACTCAGGATGTAGCCAATATACAGGCAGCAGCTGTTGTCAATCACCCTGAGAAGCCAAATGAGTTAGCCCTATTTTTATACGAAACGTATTATCCACTATCAGACGAGGTTGCCGTTTATTCCTCAGAGGAAGAAGCAAACCAAGCCTATCAGTATTACTATGGCGAAGTAACTGAGGGGACAATGGAATGAAGCCGTTTAATCCAAAGCTCATCTATTTTGAACCACAAGCGTTAGATTATCCGCTTGGTAAACAGCTCCTCGAAAAATTTGAAAAAATGGATGTTGAAATCCGATATACGACTTCACACAACCAGGTTAGAAATTTGCCTGGTGATAATGATTTCCAAAAATATCGAGTTGCGAAATCAACACTTGTTGTGGGGGTAAGAAAAACGCTTAAATTTGACACCTCTAAACCTTCTGCAGAGTACGCCATCCCCTTTGCCACGGGGTGTATGGGTCATTGTCATTATTGCTATTTACAAACCACAATGGGAACGAAACCATATATTCGTACATATGTGAATGTCGATGAAATTCTTGAAGCGGCTGATAAGTATATGGCGGAACGTGCCCCAGAAATCACAAGGTTTGAGGCATCCTGTACATCAGATATTGTCGGAATCGACCATTTAACACACACGCTTAAACGAGCCATTGAGCACTTCGGCAAATCGGAATACGGGAAATTACGATTTGTGACGAAATTTCATCATGTCGATCACTTGCTGGACGCCGAGCATAATGGAAAAACAAGATTTCGCTTTAGTGTGAATGCGGATTATATTGTGAAAAATTTTGAGCCTGGAACGTCTCCTTTAGAAAAACGAATTGAAGCCGCAGGCAAAGTTGCGAGGGCCGGATATCCTCTTGGTTTTATCGTAGCTCCTATCTATCTTCATGAAGGATGGGAAGAGGGATATTATCACATGTTTGAACGTTTAGATGCAGAGCTACCTGAAGAAGCAAAAAAGGACCTCACCTTTGAATTCATTCAACACCGGTTTACAAAACCAGCAAAGCGAGTAATCGAAAAAAACTACCCAATGACCAAACTAGAATTGGATGAAGAAAAAAGAAGATACAAATGGGGTAAATATGGCATTGGAAAGTATATTTATCAAAAAGATGAAGAAGAGGATATCAAAAAACACCTGTACGCGTACATGGAAAAATTCTTCCCACACGCAAAACTGGAATACTTCACATAAATCAAGGTAACAATACGGTGGGACATAGGGACAGGTTCCTTGTCCCAAACAAAATGACAGAGGTGAAAAAAATGGCCAAGCAAAAAAAGAACAATAAACGAAACAGCGAAGTGGGCTCAGGTTCAAGATACCATGAAGAACATGCGAGCCATGTACCAGATTACGGAGCTAACAGCATGGATCCGAACGCCAAAAATGCTAAATAGAAAAATGAGGTGACATCATAATGGAATATGAAGCTAGAAATGCAACAGAGGCTGCGCTTCTTGATTATAAAACTGGGATAGGTACGTTTACTAAAAAAATGCCAAAATTAGCTGAACTATATAATGCGTTCACTGAAGAATGCTTTAAAGAAGGCGTCTTATCACAAAAGCAAAAACAACTTATTGCGTTAGGAATTAGTTTATATTCGCAGGATGAATATTGTATTATCTACCATACAAAAGGCTGTTTAGATCAAGGTTGTTCTGAAGAAGAAATACTAGAAGCCATCGGTGTAACGGCAGCGTTTGGCGGAGGAGCAGCTATGAGTCAAGCCGTTACTCTTGTTCAAGATAGTATTGATGAATTGAAACAAGTGAAACAGTAATACATTTGACCATAAGACAGTCTTTGAATAGACTGTCTTTTTCACTCAAAAAAACACACTATCAAGTGTGTTTATCGTTAAGTTCTAATAGATTTCTTATCTCATCGGCATGCCGACGACTTGTATCAATCACATCTTCCGCAACCATTTTACTTTCCGGATCTAGGTCACCCTTCACAAGTTCCTCAGAATATTCCACACCATATTTTTCTAATCCTTTTAATGCATCTTTCAAAATTTCTTCTGGTTGATTTGGAAGCATAACCTTGTGCATGAATCCGTGCATCATGCCAGAAACTCCTTCACTGTCCGCAGGTATACCATTTAAATTTTGAATGCGCTCCGCAAGCTTTTGCGCGTTCATCTTGGTCTCCTGTTGAATCGTTTGAAATTTTTGCTTTAATTCAGGCTCGTCCAGATTCTGGATATGATGCTCAAAAGCACGAATCCCCATGTATGTTCCTCTTAATAGGGTATTAAGTTCTTCAACTACAATCTCTTTGTCCTTCAAAGACCCACATCCTTTCAATAGCAAAGAAAAGCCCAAATCAGGAAATGATTTAGGCTTACCTATTCTGTTATCTCATTACTGATACATCTGGTCACTTGAACCTTTAGTTGGGCTCTGATATTGATTCATAAACTGTTGAATCATTTCTTGATTTTCGGGAACGACCTGATACATGGCCCCTACCTTTACTGTCATTGCTTGGTCAGCCGGCTCTAGTGCATAATATCCTTTTTTCACCATGTACTGCCACATATCATAAGCGTGTGCACAACTCATCATGAAAGCTGTTTGGAAAAAGGAACGCAATTCTGGATTTGCTGCTTCCATCGCAGAATAGGCATATTCACGACCTGCTCGTTTCAACGTTAGTAAATATGCAGTTGCCATTTCGCGGTCGTTAAAATCGTCAATTGCTGTTCTTGGCTGAACTGGCGGATATGTATTAGCAGGCGTCATGGTGAAATCAGTTAGCTTCCCGTCTTCCTTAAATAATGGTAATTCCTTTGTTGCCCCTTCCATTTGATTCAAAAATTCAACCTTCATGTTGTAGTCACGAACGTGGAAAGGAAAATGTCTTTCTAAAATACTTTTAAATTCCGAACATTGCACATGCTGTAGCATATACGCCATATTCGTAATCGAATTTACACAACTCATTGTTAACTCATTTAATTCATGTAGCTCATGAGCCGCTAATCTCACTATATATTCCTCCTTTTACTCGTTATCTTTAATAGATTGCATTCAATAGGTGTTTATTATTCCGAAAAAAGGATTTGTTGTCCTAGAAAAAGAGAATTTGGGACGCGGGATTTTCCCCTTCATCCCAACAAAAAAGCGCCAGCCCAATTTTTATCATCATAGGGCAGACGCTTCTATCATTTTATAATAATTCCTTTGCCAACAATCTGTAGACATTCAAGCGTTTTTCCTGTGAATGCGGGATGCTACAAATCATCGCTTCATCAAATCCATATTCCTCTTTCTCCTGCCTCAGTCTTTCAGCAATTGATTTTGCTGAACCAACAAGGTGAAGCTTTTTCCGATTTTCTTGAATGTTCATTCGTTCCACTTCGGTTAATGGATAATTTTGTGCTTCCTCTGGAGTTAACACCTGTCCCAGCTTTCCTGTCATGAGCCACAGACGCGCAATGTCATGTGGCAATGCTTCAAACTCAGCTTCCTCCTCTGTCTCCGCAACGGTAACCATATAGGAAACCGTAATCTCCGGTTTTTCCATAAAGACAGTTGGTTTAAATTGCTCTTTATATAAATCTAGAATCTCCTTCGTCATTTCCCCGTTGAAAAACTGCGCAAAGGAATAACCTACTCCCATACGTCCTGCCATTACAGCGCTATTACCAGTTGAACCAAGCAACCATGCTTCTGGTAAAACCACTTGAGACGGTGTTGCGATTGTATGTTTATAGAGTGGATGATCGGGTAATTCGCCCTTCAACATTTGTAACGCCAGATCGAATTTCTCGTACATATTATTTACCATGGGTTGGCGCCCTTCAGATAAAGCATAGATTGCATATTGATCTCCACCAGGTGCTCGACCGACCCCAAAATCAATTCTTCCTGGAGAATATGAACTTAGTGTTTTAAACACTTCTGCAAGCTTTAATGGAGAGTAATGCATCATCATAACTCCACCTGTACCGATTCGAATTCGCTTCGTTTTGGCTGCCAAATGGGCAACTGAAATCTCAGGAGCTGAACTTGCATATGAACCGGTACCATGATGCTCAGCCATCCACATGCGGTGATAGCCTAATTCATCTGCCAAGATTGCAAGTTCCTCCGCTTTTTTTAATGCACCTGCTGGAGAATTTCCTTTCGTAATTGGCGCTTGGTCCAGTACACTTAATCTCATTTTCCATCATACTCCTTTCGCATTGGGACACAGGGACAGGTACAGTGTCCATATAAAAAACGATGGGACAGTGAACCTGTCCCACTGTCCCTACTTTGTTTTCACAAAATCAATAAATGCGTCAACTTTACTATCTAAAAAGTTTAGTGTTGTTTCATCAACCAATTGACCTGTTTGTTCATCGATTTTTTGACTTGCAAAGTTTATCAATATCTCATTTGCACCTGGAGGTAGAACTTTCGCCTGAATACCTGGTGCCACTAAAATCTCACGTAAATGAAGTTGAGCACGAATTGTTCCCATCATTCCAGGAGTTGCACCTAGAGTCATGACAGGCTTACCAATGAAAACTTGCTCCACACGTGATGTCCAATCTAACGCATTTTTTAATACACCCGGAACTGACCAGTTGTATTCAGGTGTAATAATGATCACACCGTCAGCATTGGCAATCGCTGCTTTGAAATCCTTTACAACCTGTGGCGGATCCAATTCATCATCTTGATTAAAATGAGGTAAAGCACCAATGTCAGGGATTTGCATATTTAGCTTATCCTTGTATCGTTCCTGCATAGTCTTAGCCACTTGCATATTAAATGAATTTTTTCTTAAACTGCCTACGAGTGTTACAATGTTCATACCTTTTGCCTCCCATGTGAGTTAAAAATCATTAATAACTACACATTATAGGAATTTGTTCCATTTTTCAAACAGGTTGCTTAAGACTACGAAAATATAAAATAAAAAAATAGGCAAGCGTCGTCACTTGCCTATTTTTTGTAGAATGCAGATCTTTTATAAATCTAGTGGGGCGAGGAACCCCTATCCCATACCTTCTCCCCTTGTACCCAGACTTGTCGTATGTTTTCTGGTCGCGCGAGATAGATAATTTTTTGAAAGATATCATGTAATTTTTCTTCTGGATCGTAAAGTGGAATCTTTGCTGTTTCCACGGTTGTATCAATGATTTGCGCATCCCACACATAGTTTTCGGCAAGACGACCAATAGGTAAACTCAAGCTTTCCCCACCTCCAGCTGTAGCTAAATAAAATGCTTCATCAAGTGTTATTCGTGAATCAGGAACACCGCGCTTACTTGCTGGTAATGTCGAATCGACTCCATCCTCGAGCATTCTAGAAGAAATCACAGCCTGTTTAACATTATCAAATAAGCTTGGTGAAAATCCTCCTGAAATATCAGAGCCTAAGCCAATTTCAACTCCTTTTGATTGAAGGCGTGCGATTGGAATGACACTATTGGCAAAATACGCATTGGAGATGGGACAATGACAAACCGCAGTCCCTTTTTCAGCAAATAAATCTGCGTCATTGTCTGATAAAAAATTGCAATGCGCCATGACCGATTTTTCACGTAATAACCCGAAATCATGAAGGGCAAACGCATCATTCTTACCGAAGCGTTCCTTGACATAACCATGTTCCCAATCACTTTCACTACAGTGGGATTGTATATGAGTATCATATTTCGCTGCTAATTCCCCTAAGCCTTGTAGTGCTTCATCTGTACAACTCGGGATAAATCGAGGGGTAACCACTGGATAGACACCCTGCTTGGTTGATTTTGCTAATTCCCTAACAGCTAAAATAAAGTCCTCGGTTTCAGTTAGTGCTGTCTTTGTATCATGGTCACGATAAAAATCCTCCGTTTGGTCAGGATTATCCATCACCACTTTTCCTACTAACCCACGCTGACCTTTTTCTGCACAAATTTCAGCCAAGAGAAAACTAGCTTCCTTATGTACTGTCGCAAAATAAAGGGCCGTTGTCGTACCATTTGCGAGCAGCGTTTGAACCACTTCGTTATACACCTTTTTCGCAAATTCGATATCCTCAAATTTGGCTTCAATCGGAAATGTATATGTATTCAACCAATCATAAAGTGGAATATCCAATGCCGTTCCCGCTTGTGCCCATTGTGGAGCATGAACATGTAAATCAATAAACCCAGGTAAAAAATACTGTCCTTCGGTTAACCGGTGATAGTTGCTTGTATGTTGATACGCATCTATAAGTGGTTGATACTCAATATGTTCTGGACCTATTACCTTTTCAATCATCCCATCTTCATTCACACAAAAAAGATGGTCCTTCAAAACCTCAACTTCCTTAGGCGAACGGCTTGTAAAAGCTGTTCCATGAAACACTCTTGTATATTCACTCATTTTCGTCACCTGTATCTCGCTTTTTTATCGTATATTATAGCATACGTGTTTTGAATAGTTGCTCCGGTAATGGCTGTTTTATTAAACGTGGTGGCATATGTTCCTTTCAATGACCAAGAAAAAAGGAGTCGGAAGTCCATCTCTCCGCCCCTCATATTTTCATTTTCCAGATTGCCTTCATCTTGTTAATTAACGAGACAACCGCTCACGAAAGTTTTGATAGTTTTTCATAGATGTTTAATAATTGGTTTCTTTCTTCATCCGTTAGACTTTCGAAAAGCTTCCTGCGAAGTTTTTTTCCTTCTTCATTTGCTTCAATTAAAACTTCATATCCTTTTTCCGTAATTTCCAAATAAATGACTCTACGGTTGGACTCGTCTTGTTTTCGAACCACTAATTCTCTTTTCACAAGTTTATTTGATAGATGGGTTAAAGTAGGCGGGGTGAGTCCCAATGCTTTCGCAATATCGGAAGGTCGGCTTTTTCCATGCGTTTTCAAGTGGCCGAGCACTAGAATATGAGAGACTCCTAAATCTCCCTCAAATAGCTTATTCCATTGAATGATTAACTGATTGGTTACCTTATCCATATTATGTAAGATTTCAAAAATCGTTTGCTCTTTCATAAATTGTAATCCCCGCTTTCAAATATAAGAGCCCTTAAACAAAGTAAGGGCTCTTTTTAGCATACACATTATTGGGCAGAGAATCCACCATCAATCACGATTTCTGCACCTGTAATATAAGATGATTCTTCTGAAGCAAGGAATAATGCTGCATTTGCAATGTCACTTGGTTTTCCTAATCGTTTAAGTGGTGTTGCCTGGATTAAATGACCTAAAAGTTCCTTTGAAGCACTTAAAGCTTGAGTCATTGGTGTTTCAATGATCCCAGGGAATAGGGCATTCACACGAACTCCATTACGGCCAAAGGTTGTAGCTGCAGCTTTAGATATTGCACGAACTGCTCCCTTAGAAGCTGAATAATGGTTAAAGCCTTGGCCAATCTGTGCTGTGTAAGAAGATATATTGATAATAGATCCTTGACCTTGAGCTTCCATATATGGAGCAACATGTTTCATCCCAGCAAATGGACCGAAACCATTGATAGAAAGCATTTTTTGCCAATCATCTAGATTGATATCAGTATATGGTTTTTCTGATGATATTCCAGCGTTATTTACTAGAATATCGATTTTACCAAATCGTTCATTCACTTCTTTTGCTAAAGCTGCCCAATCCTCGTCGGAAGCAACGTTTAGCTTCATCCCGTATACATTTTCAAGTTGACTAATTTTTTCAAGCGCAGCCTCGTTAATATCTGCTGCGATAACGGTAGCACCTTCTTGGCTGAATAGTTTGACCATCCCTTCACCAATTCCAGAGGCTCCACCTGTAATAATAGCTACCTTATTATCCAATCTTCCCATCTTCATTCACTCCTTATCGTAATTTTATTGAACCGCCATCAACCATTATTGTTTGGCCAGTAATATAATCTGAATCACTACTTGCCAAGAACACTGCAACTCGGCCAATATCTTGTTCTGGATCTCCAAGTTTACGCAATGGAATCTTGTTTACCATTGCTTCATACATTTCAGGTGCACTGTCGCGCCATTGTTCAACACCTGCTGTTAATGCGATGGGTGAAATTAGATTAACGTTAATGCCTTCAGGTCCCCACTCATTTGCTGCAACACGAGAAATTGCGCGAATAGCCTCCTTTGCAGCTGCATAAGAAGTCTGTGTCATTTGTCCATCTATTCCTGCACCAGAAGCAAAGTTAATCACTTTCCCATTAGATTTCTTTAATTCTGGATACGCTGCTTGCATAAAGTGAAAAGTAGGATAAAAGCCTGTCCCAAACGATAAATCGAGCATCTCCTGTGTTGTTTCACTAAATAATGCTTGTCTTGATGCATGTGCATTATTAACTAAAATGTCCAGCTTTCCATACTTTTTTACAACTTCATTTACAATCTCATTTACATTTTCTTTAATGGAAATATCTTTTATAAAAAGTAAACCTTCTGTGTATTGATTGATCTCAGCGAGTGTTTCTCTCCCTTTTTCTTCATTCACATCAACTATTGCGATGTGAGCACCTTCTTTTGCCATAGCAAGAGCCATTCCTCTACCAATACCTGAAGCACTACCAGTAATGATCCCAACTTTACCTTGTAACTTCATTATCATAACCTCTTTTCGTTATACATTTAGATATCTAAATGTTTTACATCTAAATTATATCAAACTCATATACAACTCGCAAATAAATAAACCTATATTCAAAAAGTGTATTTAACTAATAGGCATTAGTGTTTTTTCGTTGCAAATCTTTAGTCACGATCATTCCTTAGTTCCAAAAACCATCTTGCTCCATTTTCTTTTTACCTCTGAAAGCTACAATTACACAAATAATATTTGTGATTAACATAAAAATAATTGCATATAAAACCGGAGCGTAGCTTCCAGTAAAGTCATACACATACCCATAAGCTGGTAAAGCAAGAATTGATGCCACAGCTAACCCTAGTGATGCGGTTGAATAGATTTGACTATATTCTTTATTTCCAAATAAACTAGATGCGAGCGCAGGTCCTAATGTTCCAATTGAAGAAGATATAAAGCCAAATAGGACAACTGCCAACGAAATGATACCTGTGCTCGTTCCTGAGAATAATAGTAAACATATTGCTACTAGACCCACAGTCATCGCAAATACGGCTGTATTTTTAGAACCTATTCTATCTGTTAAGAATCCAATAATTAGTGAACCTATTAATACACCTATCATATAGGTCCCCATTACATTTCCAGCAAATGTTACATCGAATCCCTTATTCATTAAATATGTTGGGATATGCATCGAAAAACTCGCAATGGATGTAACGAGAAAGAAAAATACGATTAATGCATAGAATGCAGAAGATTTTTTTGCAACCTTTAATTCTACGCCTTTTTCACTTATTTCCCCTTCGTTTACAGGACCACTCTGGTTTGTTTCACCCATACCAAATGGAAGTACCCCTTTGTCTTGAGGTGACTTTTTAATTAATAACATGATAATAGGAACGACAATAATGATTACTGCAATACCAACAATGATATAGGAAGATCTCCAACCATGTCCGGCAATCAAACTACCAACAATTGGTTGTGCTATTGCACCGAGTAATCCACCAGCCGCACTAAGAATGCCAAGTGCAAGCCCATTACTCTTTTTAAACCATTGATTAATTAAAACTGGTCCAGCAATTACTGTGATAAACACGCCACCTACTGCCAAAGGAATCGCAAATAGATACCATCCCCAAACCGATTTCATTAAACCGAACATGGCAAATGCTCCAGCTTGCAAAACAATCGCAATCGTTAATAGGAGGCGAGTATCGTATTTCGCCATCATTTTACCGCCAATCGGTAAGAAAACCATTGTGACCACAGCTGAAACACTAAAATATAAAGATAAACTCCCCATCCCAATTCCAAGATCTTTTGTGATTGGGGATAAAAATAGACCAGCTGAATTATTTAGCCCACCTTTTCCAAGCCCCACAATCATACATAATGCAACTAGTATCCACCATGCATAGTGGATTCGTTTTTTATTTTTTCCCATGAGCTCCCATACTCCCTTTATCTCAACTTTCTTAACGAGTAATCATCATTTAGCTTTGTGCCTTCTTCATAAATTCCTCAAAATCAGCAATACTTGGGTTTGCTATATAATGTCCACCTTCAACTTGAATGGTTTGTCCAGTAATAAACTTTGCTTCATCTGAAGCTAAGAATACAACTGTGTTCCCGATATCTTCCGGCTCTCCGTGATATGGCAACGCATTAAATTTCGCAAAAATATCCAACACCTCAGGTGACATGTTATTTCTAGCAGCAGGTGTTAAAATTAAACCTGGCGCAACCGCGTTACAGCGAATTTTGTTTTTCCCATATTGAGTAGCAATGTATTTCGTAAGATTTACTACACCCGCTTTTGATGCTCCATATGCAGAACGGATGGAGTCGCTGAAAAACCCAGCCATCGATGCTGTATTAATAATAGAGCCACCACCAGCTTTAATCATGTGTGGAACTGCAAATCTTGTTCCAAGCAATACGCTCTTTAAGTTCAAATTCATGAGACGATCCCACTCATCAAGATCCATGTTCACAATATCCAAATCTTTTCTTAGATTAGTAGAACCCACATTGTTGTAAAGAACATTGATAGTACCATATTCCTTGACGGTAAATTCAACAGCCTCCATGATCGAGATTTCATCACCGGCGTCAAGAAAAATCCCGACAGCCTCACCACCATTAGACTTTATTTCTTGTGCTGCTTCCCTTGCTCCATCTACATTAAAATCAGCAATAACAACTTTGGCACCTTCTTTTGCTAATAATGTCGCAGATGATAATCCAATACCTGAAGCGCCACCTGTTACTAACGCAACTTTATCCGTTACTCTCCCCATATTCGAAACCCCTTTCAAAATAATGTTCATCGTTAAATATTTAGATATCTAACAATTAAGCAACTAAATACTAGCAGAATCGTTTCTACTTTGCAACCACAAACTTTAGTATTTTTGGTATACATTGGCACTGGTCAGATTCAAAAAAAAATCATTGCAATACACTAAAAAGAGAGGTGAAGCTCAGAGCTTCACCTCTCATATTTAAACCAATCCGCCTTTTCCATATTTACAAATGGGATATCCGTGTCCACTTCCCCTTCGATTTTTGTAATCGGGAAGTCAGTCCCATTTACCCATTCACCAAAGTTTAAAATAGTAGGATCCTGATCTCCGCCAAGCGCACACCAGGCTTCTAGCTTATCAGGAAAGTAAGCAGATGTATGAATGGTTCCTGCCCAGCTCCCATAGAGCTTAGAAAAAACTCCTTTATCTGTATCATTTAATAGACGAAACGCATCAAACCCATTTAGATGCATTTTTTCTTCAATCGCCTGCAGTCTTTTATTCGAATCATCAAGGACGCGACGATTTTCTTCGGTTAAGATTTTAAAATGATTGGTGCAGGTGTATCCTTGCCTTACCTCGACTCTTCTTGGCGAAGTTTCCACGATAAAGGGCATCTCACACCTGGAGTCGAATAAAACATAGCTAAAAGAACCTCGATGTGGAATGTCCTTCAACATCTGAACAGCTTCTTCAACATTAGCGCATAGTTCGAGAATCAGTCTTCCAATCATATGACAAATGAATCCGTTCCCCGGGCGCTTTCGGTTCATAAAGGTATATCCCATCGATAACCCCTTATCGTTCATCCCATCCGACCGACCGGTAATCTTTTGAGTTAAACCGAGGGTTGCATTCCCTCGGTCTGACGGCTGAAAAACAACAAGGCGCCCATCATAGGTCTTTGGATGATAATCATAATTACGGATCATGTAATTATCGCCGACTATAATCGAACACCCTGAAGGCTTAATGTTAACCCTATACCCTCCAAATTCCATCAATACCTTTTCCATTGACCATTCCAAAGCATCCTGAAGCCCCAAAAACTCTTCCCACATAAACGGGGACAAACGTTCAAATACCTTTTTCGTCTCATCAGGATTGATTCGAAATAAAGGTCTCCTTACCTTCCATTGCTGCTCCCGATTCTTCACCAAAAAAGAATCCTTCAGAAGCTTTCCCTGCATATGACCAAAATCATAATGACTTCCCCGAAACTGAATCACATCAGCAAATATCCTCTTCATAAAATCCTCCTCGGGACATAGGGACAGGTTCCTTGTCCCTTCAATGCCTTTTTCCATTTATGTACCATAGATATTTTCTCATTTATCTCCCGAAACGTAAAATAGACCAAACCATAAGGCTTGGTCTATTCGTGGAAATGCTTTTTATGTTCTGCTTGTTTCAGGAACAACTTCTCGATCAGGCTTGAATAGAAGACTTAGGCTGTATAAGCCACTTAAGCCCACTAAACTATAAATAATCCTGGACAAGATTGAATCCTGACCTCCAAAGATTGCGGCTACCAGATCAAATTGAAAGAAACCGATAAGCCCCCAATTAATTGCCCCAATAATTACTAAAGCAAGCGCAAAACGTTGTAATCCACTCATCATTATCGCTCCTCTTATATTTAGTAATTTTAGGTTTTACAATTAAAATTTAAAATATACATGCAAGAGGTCAGATTTGTTCCTTTATCCCAAAATTAATTCCATTTTTAATAAAAGGAATGGCTGATTTTATCATTTCCTCTGGGCTAATCGAATCCGGATTTCTTCTCCATTCGGCGGAAGCCCCGTACATTCCCCAACTCAGCATGATAGCCGTTACTTTTAGAGAATTTTCATCATCTGTAGGATGCTGCTCTTTTAACATTTTATAAAAAATAACTTCAAGCTGGTCCCGAATAATTCGGGCAATTGTATCCTCATATCCTCGATGGCATCGATTTGATAAGGAAAGCTGAAAGTTCGTAATTGCTTTAAAGATGCCAATAAACGTTTCTTCATTCAATACGCTTTGTTGGAAGGACCCGCTATCCAAATTAATTAACAGAACCTCGGATAAAACTTTATCGAGCAGATCATAAATATCTTCAAAGTGATAATAAAATGTGGCCCGATTGATCATCGCTTCGGTCGTAATGTCTTTAATCGTAATGTCCTTAAATTCCTTTTTACTGGAAAGTTCAATAAAAGAATCCATAATAAGTTTTCGTGTTCGCAGTACTCGGGGGTCAGTTTTTTCTTCTGTCATTTCGCTCGTCCCTCCTACTTTTTCAACAATTTCGCAAATGTGTTGGATATCCAACATATCAACTAATCTATTGGTATGTATGCTTCCCATTATCCACTAAAATGAAAGTACAAAGCAAACAGAATGCTTATGGGACGCAGGGAAAGGATCCCTGTCACACCACAAAAAAATAAAAAGTGAGGGATTTCAAATGACAAACAACAATTTAATGTGTGATTTAGAAACAGGTGTATGTGGAGTAGCAGGAGATGAAGAAATGGAGATAATTGATTTGAACGAACCTACAAAGACAATCGATCTTTACTATGTAACAGATCCAATCTGCTCACATTGCTGGGCACTTGAACCTACTTTCCGCCGGTTCAAAGAACAATATGGACATTATTTCAATTTCCACACTGTTTTAGGGGGATTACTTGAGAAATGGCATGGTGGACCAGTTGATCCGGCAAATGGAATCTTTGGACCTGCAGACGTAGCTGGGCACTGGAGAGAAGTTGGCGAATATTCACGTATGCCAATTGATGGATCATTGATGATTGACAATCCTGTTCAATCTTCCTTTCCGCCATCTCGTGTATACAAGGTAATTCAAAAAAATCATGGTGATGACAAAGCAAATGAGTATTTACGCATTGCTAGAGAAGAGCTATTTGCTTTTAATAAGAACATCGCTGAAAAGTCCGTGATGATTGAAAATGTAAATAGCTTAGGGCTAGACGGAGAAGCAATCGTAGAAGAAGCAGAATCTGAAGTTGGTCAACAATTATTACACGAAGACTTTGCTCTCTCAACAAAACTTGGGGCCAGAGGCTTTCCAACAATTATCATGGTGAATGAAGAAAATAAAGGTGTTAAAATTGTGGGCAGCCGTTCGTTGGACTACTATGTATCTGGACTATCTAAAATGATAGGTGAAGAAGAACCACAAGCAAAACAGCAGCCGGCTTTATCTAAATTACTTGAAAAGGAACTTCTTTTTGCTAAAGAAATTGAAGTTATGTACGATTTAGAACCATCTGAACTGCAAGCCTTTGTTGATAAGCAATTAAAACCAGAGACTTATGAAGAAAAAGAACTTCTTGGTGAAAAATACTTTGTAAAAAAATAGAGTGGGACAGAGGGACAGGTACACTGTCCCTCATTCTTATATGTTGGGACGAGGGACCTGTCCCCGTGTCCCACTAATATGCCCTTTTTCCACTGATGGTTCCCTCCATCGACACTGGTGCATTCATGTCAACAAAGAATAAAACAACTGTTGAATCCGCTACTGGAGTTATGGCAGGTAGAGGCTCTTCTAAATCCGTAATAGCTTCCATTTTTTTAATCTGAAGGTCCCCAACAGTTAACTCACCATCCAAGACATATAAGAATGGTTGCAACCCTTGATAGACAGGGACATCTAATTGCTCTCCTTGCTTGGGATGTGCATCAAGAATATAGACATTTTGTCTAACTTTCAGTGGCGCCTGACTTTCTTCAGGTCCTACCATCAGATACCAGCCCCGATTTCGTATTGGCTTTTCATGAAATTGAATAATTGGTTCAAGATTGGTTTCATGAGGTCGAACAAAAATCTGCAGCATTTCGACTTGATCATTTTTCACTTTTTCCTCATGCCAAAAGCTCCGACCCGCGTTCATCATCATTAAGTGACCTGACGTAATCGATGCTTCTAAACCTGCTGAATCCTTGTGATGCATTGTACCATGCCATACATAGCTCAGAATCTCATCGTTTACATGCTCATGCATCTTAATTGTTAATCCTTTTTTCATCACAGCATGATCGATAATACTTAATGGGCCGAACGTAAAATCTTCATTCTCCTCTAAAATATCACCCGGCTGTATTCGTGTAATTGTAAATGGCCCCTTGTATGGTTGCCAATGCTTTTGTGCAGAAAGTTTTTGTAACATGGTTGGCCACCCTTTGTGCTTTTTGTATATTATAACAAACCCTACTTATCGTTACTTGTTCAAGACCTTTACCATACATATAATAAAAATAATTAATAAATTTTTTACCCCGTATCTTTTCATACCCTTTTATTCGTTTATAAAGTAGAGACGCGCTGAAGGAGTGATTGTTTTGCATAGTAAGCTTTGGAATGGTTCACAGGATTTTAGAGAACAGCAGGAATTTTTTACTGAGGAACAGCTTCATGAAGTCTATCCGATATTACGACGATATTGCCAGTTTATATCCCAAAACAGCTGGGATGGGGAAGATCTCGTCCAGGAATCCTTGGTTAAGGCTTGGAAGCATTATAGGCACCACCCTACAATCTCTGCAGCCTTAATAAATAAAATTGCCAAAAATGTATGGATAGACACGGTGCGAAAACGAAGCAAAGAGTCACTTGATGGTATTCCTGATGATGGATATGATGAGTCCGTACAAATTGAAGAGCGCTTTGAGGCTGTACAACAGCTTATTAATAAGCTAACACCGAAGCAAGCTGTGATATTTGTTTTAAAAGAAGGGTTTCAATTTCAACTATCTGAAATAGCTAAGCTATTAAATACAAATGAAACTGCTGTTAAAGCCGCGATTTATCGTGCAAAACAGAAAATGGAGAAGAAAGAAGAGATTCCACTTATCGAACAATATTGGACAGAGGAAGATCGAGAGCAAATTCAAAAAGTACTACATGAATCTTTAAACACTCAAGATCCAACCATATTAATCAGGACGATACCTTCTATCCGTTCTTTATCCAAACATACAAATCCGACTTGTACTATGCAAAAATCACGTCTCTTCAAATCTCCTTCAAGCGCTGTCTCTATGGCTGCATAATAAGATGCAAGCGAATAAGGAGGAAAACAATATGAGTACGATACCTTATGTAATTGAACAATCGAGTCGTGGGGAACGATCGTATGATATTTACTCGAGGTTATTAAAGGATCGCATTATTTTGATTGGCGATGAAATAAATGATGCTGTTGCTAATAGTATAGTTGCACAGCTATTGTTTTTAGCAGCGGATGATCCAGAAAAAGATATTTCTCTTTATATCAACAGTCCCGGAGGCTCAACATCTGCTGGTTTTGCCATTTTTGATACAATGCAATATATCAAACCAGATATTAGGACCATTTGCACAGGTATGGCTGCATCCTTTGGTACCATGCTTTTGCTAGCCGGAACAAAAGGGAAAAGGTTTGCCCTCCCAAATAGTGAAATCATGATCCATCAACCCCTAGGCGGAGCACGCGGCCAGGCAACTGAAATCGAAATTTCCGCAAAACGCATCCTTAAGCTTCGAGAACATACCAATCAAATCATTGCAGAACGTACCGGTCAACCTGTTGAGAAGGTAGCAAAAGATACCGATCGAGACTATTATATGAGTGCTGAAGAAGCAAAGGAATACGGGATTATTGATGAAATAATTAAATAACCGTTTTTCTGCTTTCGCAATGGAAAAGAATGCAAGTAACGAAAATCACCCCTTTTTACACGAATAAATTTTCCTTTAATAAATTGAAAAAGCGAATAACCATTTCAAATGGTTTTCGCTTTTTCCCTTAAGACTTAGTAATTATGCTACTTTTTTCGTTTTTAGATTTAATATGGTTAAACCTTGGAAACCCGATTAATATGGCAATAATCCCACATACAAATAGAGCAATTGGATAATAGGAATATGGAAGAATGCTAATTGGTGAAATGGATGCTAACCCTGATGCTACAAGCATTTGACCTCCATATGGAACAAGTCCCTGCCAACTACTAGAGAATATATCAAGGATACTTGCAGATTTTCGTGGATCAATTTGAAATTCATCCACAATATTCTTAGCTAACGGACCCGTAATAATAATAGAGATCGTGTTGTTTGCAGTAGCTAGATCTGTTGCACTAACCAAACCTGCAATGCCGAGCTCAGCACCTTTTTTCGTTTTAATTCTACTCGTTACAAAGTTTAGAAGCCACTGTATACCACCATTATGCTGGATAATCCCAATCATCCCACCAATTAATACTGCAACAATCGCCAAATCCTCCATACCTATGATGCCTTGGGAAACAGCCTTAATAAACCCGGTCATTGTATATGAACCATCAATAGCACCTACGATTCCTGCAAAAATGGTCCCACCTAATAAGACAATTAGTACATTAACCCCTACTAATGCTGCTAGTAGGACGGCAACATATGGAACTACTTTAATAAAATCATAGGAGTAATTTCCCAAAGCTTCGGCATTGTTCCCAGAAGTAACGAACCAAAGAATAATAGCAGTAACGATAACCCCAGGTAAAACAATTAAAAAATTCGTTTTAAATTTATCACTCATTTTCGTATGTTGAGTTCGAACAGCTGCAATTGTCGTATCAGAAATCATTGAGAGGTTGTCACCAAACATTGCCCCACCTATCACTGTTCCCATCGCTAACGCCATTGGTATTCCTGTTTGCTCTGCAATACCAATCCCAATTGGAGCAAGCGCAGCAACCGTTCCCATTGATGTTCCCATTGATATGGAAATGAAACAACCCACTATAAATAGCCCAACCATTAATAAATTACTAGGTATGAAGGTTAACCCCATATTCACCGTAGACTCTACAGCCCCCATGCCTTTGGCAGTTTCAGCAAATGCCCCAGCTAAAATAAAGATAACCACCATTAGCATAATATTGGGGTGTCCAGCACCTTTCGTAAATATATCAATTTTCGTTGAAAATTTTTCCTTCCTATTCATCACCAATGCAATAGCAGAACTTATAATAATGGCAACATTTAATGGCATATTTGAAAAATCGCCGGAAATAACTCCTGTTCCAACAAACAATAAAACAAAAATGAGTAATGGAAACAACGCAGAGAGGCTTCCTTTTTTAACATCCGTCAATTCTAACACTTCCTTTCATATGAATCAGTGCATCGTCATTCCACCCGTAACATTAATCCCTTGACCTGTCATATAATCTGAGTATGTTGAGGCTAAAAACACAACCACATTGGCGATATCTTGAGGTTCCGCCGTTCTGCCTAGCGGAACCTGAGAATGGTCCTCCTGCCTGATTAAATCGGCCGTAAGTCCTCTTAATTCACCGCCTATTACTCTTTCTTTATGCTTCATGGCGGTTTCTACAATACCAGGACAAACCGCGTTCACATTGATTCCATCCTGAGCCAATTCAATGGCCATTGTTTTGGTAAGGCCTAGAACAGCATGTTTGGAAGCAACATAGCTTCCCATTAAGCGGTACCCATTTTTACCCGCTTGCGAGGAAATATTGATAATCTTTCCACCTTGCCCTTGTTCTTTTTGGATTCTTGCTACAGCTTTACTAAACAGGTAGACTCCTTTTGCGTTAACGTCCATCACTTGGTCCCAGTCTTCTTCTTTTATATCAATCGCATAATCCATTTTAGAAACTCCTGCGTTATTCACTAAAATATCTAAGCGTCCAAAATGCTTTGCTACCTCTTGAACCGCTTTTTCAACCTGTTCACTTTTTGTAACGTCTGCCTGAAAGTAAACTAACTGATCATTGGGAATTTCCGAGATGATTTCCCTATCCACTACAGCTACTTTTGCTCCACAGTCCAAAAAAGCGTCCACAATTGCCTTTCCGATTCCTTGAGCACCACCCGTTACAATCGCTACTTTTCCTGTTAAATCCATACAATACATTCTGTATTCCCCCATACTCGCGCCCAAAAGTATTCCCATATAATTACTTGGTTTTATTCTCAAAAAGGGATGTAGGGACAGACACTGTCCCTACACCTTCAATCAATTGGTCGAGGATTCTTCGTTCCTTATCCCCAAATCTCTTTTGAAATGTCTACGATATACTTTAATTTTGCCCACTGCTCTTCTTCCGTTAAAATATTACCATGGTGAGTGGATGCAAAACCACATTGTGGGCTGATACATAAGTTTTCAAGTGGTACAAATTGTGATGCTTCTTTTACGCGCGCGATGATATTTTCTTTCGATTCTAATTCTCCACGCTTTGATGTAAATACACCTAGAACCACGCGAGGACCATCATTTGGGATAAACTCTAATGGAGTGAAGTCCCCAGAACGATCGTCATCATACTCTAGGAAAAAGCCATCTACTTTTTCTTTCGCAAACAGGGTAGGAGCAATTTTTGCATAGCTACCTTCGAATGCCCAGTTAGAGCGGTAATTTCCACGGCAAAGGTGAGTTGTAATTGTTAAATCTTCTGGCTTGCCTTCTAGTACGCCATTTGCTACTTTTAACGCTAATTCAATTAATTCTTCACGAGTAGAACCACTATCATTAAAAGGAATTTCCGGTGCATTCAGGCCTGCTATGTACACATCATCTAGCTGTAGGTAACGGCAGCCTGCCTCGTAAAATGCTTTAATTGCATCACGATAGGTTTGAATAATATCATTTGCGTACTCTTCAAGGGTCGGATAGATTTCCTTGTTGCGAATCCCAGCATTGAAAAGTTGATTTGGACTTGGAATCGTTTGTTTTGCAATCGCACGGTCACCCACGATTTCTTTGAATTCAATAAAGTCTTTCACATGTGGGTGGTCAGGGTTAAATGAAATTTTCCCAATCACACGCACGTCATAAGCTTCTGTTTCTTCCCCCTTGAATTTAAATCCATGTTCCGGAACATAGCCTTCTACTCCATTTAAGTGCTCTAAGAAATCTGTATGCCAAAATCTGCGGCGAAATTCCCCATCTGTAACGGCTTGTAAGCCAATTTCAATTTGTTTATCAACAATCTTTTTAATTTCTTCTGTTTCAATTTCATGAAGTTCCTGTGCTGTAATGGTTCCTGCTTGAAAATCCTTTCTAGCCTGATGAATTCTTTCTGGACGTAATAAACTTCCTACATGATCTGCGCGAAATGGTGCTTTTACTAATGTTGTTGTCATTTTATATTTCTCTCCTTTTATTAATCTATCATTATCTCAGGGACGCTGCAGTTTCCTTATTCAAAGAACCGTCCTACCTATGGCAAAATAGCAAATGAACGTACCGGAAACCCAGTTCCTTTTTCCGGCTTAGGACAAATATTAAATATGACTGACCCTTTTGCCGGCACTTTATCAAGGTTAGTTAATAATTCTACTTGAAATGTATCTTGTTCGAGAACATAATATTCACCAATTAATGAACCATTTTCCCTAAAATCAATAGCTGCATCTGTATCAAACGTTTCATGGCCAACAGCTTTAATATTTCTTTCCTCAAATAAAAACTTTAGTGCCTCTATTCCCCAACCTGGAGCGTGACTATTGCCATCAGAATCTTTATTTTCAAATGCCTCTTTGTTTGGCCAGCGCTTGCTCCAATCCGTTCTCAATGCAACAAAGGTACCTGCTTCAATTTCTCCATGTTCTTCTTCAAACTTCAGAATGTCATCAACACTTAAACTAAAATCATGATTCTCTTCTGCTTCCTTTGACTTATCAATTACAACAAGGGGGAGAACAAGTTCCTTTAACTCTAATTCCTCTAAATAACGTTGATTAGGAACAAAATGAATGGGTGCATCAATATGCGTTCCGTACTGTCCTGGAAAAGTAAAACTTTGTGCAAAAAAGCCATCCTCATGTGTAAAAAGTGTTTTAAATTCAGCATCATTAAAAGCTGAGAAATGGGGAGAATCCGGACCAAACGTATGTGTAAGATCAACCCATTCTTTACTTTTCAGGATCTTAAATGCCTTTAATAATTCATTTTCAGTTCTTACTGTCGACATACAATCACCTCAATTTATAATGGATATGCAAAAAACCCTCTTCTTGAAAATAAGAAGAGGGTTGAAAAGACAAATGAAAGTGCCGCTCTTCTTATCTTCAAGCTTCTTGCTACTGGAATTGGCACAGTACTTTACCTAGTCTGTTGCCGAGGCTTCAAAGGGCCAGTCCCTCCACCTCTCTGGATAAGAAAATTTCAAAATATTTAATTATGATATAACTTTACCTCAAAAAAATAAATTGTCAATACACAATTTTCAATCAAATCAAAATGATGAAATCTTGGGACGAGGAACCTGTCCCTTCGACCCATCGAAAAAAAAGCAGCTGTCAAACCCTCACTTTACCGAATCGGATTCGAGGGCTGACGTCCGCTTTCTATGATTTTCGCTTCTTTTTCCAATTCATCTCACTAATAAAAGTCGACCCCAATATTAATACTCCCCCCACCATTTGGACCAAATTCATACTTTCATTCAATATGATAGCCGCCATAATTACAGCGGAAATAGGATCGATATAGCTTAATACCGCGATTGTTTGTCCCTTTAATTTTTTTAACACCGAAAAATAGAGAAGGTATGCGACTCCAGTATGGACAATTCCTACAATCAATAACAGACTAATAGATTGAAGGTCCAAACCTGAGTAAATCAAATTTTGCGTTCCCAGAACATACGGGAACAATATAATGGAAGCCGTCAAAAGCTGCATAATGGTCGTTTCAAAATCTGATAGACCCTTGATAAATTTATTGATAAGAATAACACTTGTGTACAAAGCCGCAGCTAATAAACCATACATAATTCCAACAGGATGATTATATGCTCCAACAACAGTTTCACTCCCTGGATTAACAACCAAAAGGAAACCTACAAATGCAAGTGTAATACCTAGCCCCTTCATCCAAGTCCATTTTTCCTTTAATAAAAATGGCGCCAAAATCATCACAAACACCGGGGCAAAATAATAGCTAAGAGTGGCGTTTGCAATTGTTGTATACCGATATGACTCAAATAAAAAAATCCAATTAAAGCCTAATGCTGCCCCCGATAAAAGGAGTAAGATTAGGTTCTTCTTTGACGTTTTGAATGAAAACCTCTGCTTAACTAGAAAACTAGCACCAATTAAAAACAAACTACCAAATGCTCCCCTAAACAAAGCAATTTCGCTGGAGGACAAATCAATATTCTTCACAAACAATCCAATACTACCAAAAATCAGCATCACAATAATAAAAATAAACTTTGCCTTCATAATCCTTCTCCTAGTAGGTCATGGGAACTCTTTTTCCCAATAAAAATTCGGGACAATGTACCTGTCCCTCCGTCCCATTTTAATGCAAAAAACAGAAGACCTCAATAACGAGGTCTTCTGCTTTCATCATGTTAGATTGCTTTTTTTGTATTGTCTGTCTTTTGTTCGTCTTTACCTGTGTCTAAGAAGTTTAATAATTCCTCAACTTCAGGTGATACGGTAACACCTCTACGCTTGTTGATGTAACCTCCCGCAAAGAATACGATTGTAGTTACGATTAATGGGAAAGCAGTTTCAACATCAGTAGGGATAATATCGGTTAATTGAGTGATAGCAAAACCAACGATACCCGCTACGATAGAATAAATGGCTACTTTTCCATTGCTGTATTTAAACTTAGAGAATAAACCAAATAGTAAAGGTACTGCCATTGGACCAACTAATGCTGAGAACCAAGTTATTACGAGACCAAGTACACCACCAAAATGTTGTTGGTTAATACCAACAATCATGGTAATAACGGTAAACATAATCGTTAAACCACGTGCAACCCAAAGAGATTTTTTATCAACATTTTCTTTCATTTCTTTAAATTTCTTATTTAGAACTGGTAAGATATCACGTTGAACAACTGCTGTTAAAGCGTTAATATCAGATACGGTCATACCCATTGTACTTGCAAACATTGATGCTAAAACTAGTCCAACTAAACCAGCAGGTAAGAATGTTGTCGTTAACATTGGATATAATTGTTGAGCTGGATCACTTAAATCACTAAAAATTAATGGAGCCGCTACCATTGGTAAGAAAATTAACAACGGCCATACAAAGTAAAGAACTGCTGAAAGTCTTGCTGCTTTCTTTGAATTTTCACCATCTGGTGTTGAGATAAATCTTGCTGCAAGGTTCCAGTTACCACCGTTATAATCAAAGAATTTAACGAATAAGAACAAGAATACCCATAGTGGAGTATAAGAACCATTAAATGGACTTGCATGACCATCTGGTAGATCTCCCCACATAGTAAATACGGAACCAAGACCACCAAGTTGGCTGAAAACGCCCACAAAAATGACGATACCAGCGATTAATTGTACAAGGAATTGAACAAAGTCAGTAATTAAGTCAGCCCAAAGTCCGCCAATTGTTACATAGATTAAAGAAACTGAACCTGATAAAAGAATACCTAACCAAATTGGAAGGCCAGTGAAACCAGCTAATAAAATACCCATTGATGCCCATTTTGCACCGATATCTAGAAGCTTAATTAATACCCCAGTCCAAGCTGTTACTTGTTGGGCTGGTAATCCGAAACGAATTGCCATGTACTCAGTTGGAGATTGAATTCCTAACTTTTGACGGAGTCTTGGCCATCTTGGTGCGATAAATTTCGCCCCAACGATTAACCCAATTCCGATTGTAACTGCCCACCAGAAATAAATCGTAATACCATATGAATAGGCAATTGCTGCATATGCTACGAACACTACCCCACTGTGACCAGATACGTGGTGAGAAACCCCAGAAAGCCACCAAGGAACCTTCCCTCCACCAACGAAGAAGTCACTTGAACTATTATTTGCTTTATAACTAAAAATCCCGATTCCGATCATGACTAGGAAAAACGCACCTAATACAATCCAATCTAATGTTGCCATAATTATCTCATCTCCTATTTCTACTAATCTGTTATTCTAGGACCAAATATTCTTAATGCCTTTAAAGGTTGATCTCCTTCATTTCGAAGCGTAAAACCGCTTACCTTAGCGGGAATAAAAAATTGATCTCCGATGTTAAATGATTGACGATATCCTTCTGAACCAATTGAACCGCTTCCAGAAAGAATATACAGACCAGAAAATACACCATCATTGGTTATATCGATTTCACTTTCGACTTCAACTAGTGTCATCTTAAAATAAGGTGTTTGTTGATAACCAATTAATTCAATTTCGCGATTATCCCTGACTTCTGTTCTAACGAAAGGCCTCACATACCATTTTTCAAGAGTTTCCTCTTGTGTATAGGTATCATAATTGAAGCAATCAAACATTTTTTCGAAGCCAATGCCTTGGTGACACATAAAATCATCAATTTCAAATCCTGTTGGCGATACCTTTTCGATGCGAATTGTAAGATCAGTCGGCTCTTGAATTTCGACTAATAGACATCCTGAACCAATTGCATGTGGTGTACCACCTTCAATTAAAAATGTATCTCCGGGTTTGACATCGTATTTGTGCAGACAATTTAGCATTCCTTCTATATCCTGGTTTTCAAATAAGCTTTCCCAAAGCTCTCTTGTAACACCAGGTTTAAATCCAAGGTATACATATGGAGGTTCACCATTAATTTCTCTTCCTCCTATGATGTGCCAGCACTCTGTTTTTCCATAAGCAGAATTAAATAATTCCTTTGCCTTATCCCGATTCGGATGTACCTGAACCGTTAACCTTTCAGCAGAATCAATAATTTTTGCGAGAACTCCTGTATTGTTTCCGAATTTCTCAAAGTGACTTTCCCCCAAAAACTCGGCAGCGTTTTCATTAATGAGACTTTTTAAGGATACATCTATATCTGGAAGATCCACTTTGCTTAAGCCTTCATCAACGATATGTTCACGTCCGACATTTCTGGCAGAAACGATTGACATCAGCCATTCTTCGGGAAAGTGGTTATCATCTTGATCTGCAACCCCATGTAACTCTTCTATCAATTTCCCTCCCACATAAGTCCGCCATGCCCTGGCCGGTGCTAATTTCAAAGGAAAATCTCCGTATAATGTTGGTAAAGACTTATTCATAAGCAATACCCTCTTTACTGAATTTGCTGTATTCATTATTTTTAGTTTCACTAATATGCAACCGTTAACATACTAGTATATTAGTATTCTAGCATTATTTATTTTTTTTGCAATACCTTTTTTAAGCGATTTCAAAAATTATTTTATTATAACAAAATCACAGAGTTAGCTTGTTAATTTTTGGAGATAATAAAGCTGAATAGTATAAGGAGGGCCACAATGATTTACATCTATAATGATTATGCTGGGACACATAGCACCGCATTAGCAGCAGCCTATCATTTAAATAAGCTACCTACCGACCGGAAGCTAACAAAAGATGAAATTTTGCATGTAGATTATTTTAATAAACTAACCCAGAAGGATTTCGGGAAATTTTTCCTTCACGGCATTGATGAGGATGGTCATCCCGTCTATTCGATTGGTCGTAAAAGGAGTAAATTTTTCGTACCCGCTCTTAAACAATTAAGTACAATCCTTCAAGAAAGATACGGACAAAAAGAAAAAATCATTTTTTCGAATACATCCCCAACGGTTCCGCTTGCCATGACAATGGGTGGATTTTTCTCAAGAGGGATTCACATTGACTTTATTGGTGTTCCTCTTCTTGTGATAGGCGCAAAGCAAGCATGTGATACGATTCAGCACTTGGTTGAACATACAAAGCAAACTGCAAAGTCCTCTAGTGAGGATATTGTGATATTGGATAATAAAAACTTTAAATAAAAACACTCACAAAGCTTTAGTAAAAAAACTTTGTGAGTGTTCTACCTCATTAATGTTCAAGCTCTCGAACCGTTCCTTCTTCTTTGCCTTCGAGCATCATCGTTTTCAAATCATGTCCAGATGGATTTTGGAATAAGCGAAGCCCGAATTCCTGAGCAACCGCAAAAAGATGGTCAAAAATATCAGCCTGAGTGGTTTCATACACAGCCCATCTTACGTCGTTTGTAAATGCATATATTTCAAGTGGCAACCCGTGCTCTGTTGGGGCTAGTTGCCTAACCATCAATGTCATTTCCTGATTTATTCCATGATGCTGTTTAAGGTAATTGCCTACATAGGCTCGGAATACTCCAATATTTGTAAGAGCTCTTCCATTAACCGGATTGTTCCGGTTAATTTCATGCTTGATATTGTATTCCTCAATTTCGAGTTCCCTGTTCGTGATGTAATCAGAAAGTAGTTGGATTTGTTTAAATTTCTCAATCATTTCTTCCGTACAAAATGAAATACTAGCTGTGTCGATAAATAAGGAGCGCTTGATTCTTCTCCCTCCTGAGGACTGCATTCCTCTCCAATTGATAAATGAATCGGAAATCATAGCATAGCTTGGTATTGTCGTTATCGTTTTATCAAAATTTTGCACTTTAACTGTGACTAATGAGATATCAATTACATCCCCATCTGCCCCATATTTAGGCATTTCAATCCAGTCACCAACCCGAACCATATCATTGGACGTCAACTGTACACCTGCAACAAGACCTAATAAGGAATCTTTAAATATCAACATAAGAACAGCCGATAAAGCACCAATCCCACTTAACAAAAGAAGTGGACTCTTCCCCATGAGATTTGCGATAATCAAAATAATCCCAAAGGTGATGACAATAATTTTAACTACCTGAATATATCCTTTAATCGGACGAGTCTTCGACACCTCATAGGTTTGATACATATCATTAATGGCATTTAATATGCTACTAAGAACCATTAATCCAACGATAATGATATATGTATTGGCACCCATTTGAATCAAATGCTCATAATTTGGAAAGGTTGTAGAAAAGCGGTGAATGATAATCGCCGGAACAATATGGGATAGTCTACGAAATACCTTTCTTTCTAAAAGCATATTATCCCATTGATATTTGGTTTTGGTTACGATTCGTGTAATGATATTAATGATCACTTTTTTGGTGATAAAATTGGCCACTATACAGATGAGCGCAATAAAAAGAATCATCAATACACCCGAAAGATAATGCGCCCATGTTGGGTCCAATCCATAATCTAAAAGTCGCCTATTAATAAACTTCATATTTCCCCTCCATGGTATGTAATTTGGCTGTCTCCATACGCGTGTAGTGAGATATTTACTATTATAACAGAATGTTGTGGCCGTCTTCTTTACTAATATATTACGTTTGTCCAAAAAAATCGCGTATTAGTACGTGGATTTACTTCGTTTCTCTTGGATTTACATCTTCTCACGAATTTTTTCGTTATCTGCTACGGATTTGCGTCTACATACGAATATTTGCGTCGTATCCAAAGGATTTGCATCTACACCGACAGTTATGCTTCGCAGTTAAAAAGAGACCTAACCACAGTAGTGATCAGGTCCAATTTATTGGGAGAGTGGTATCTAGCCTTTAAATACTCTCCTGTTTCAATCCATCTATGATATTTTCTTTTTTAATTTTTTGAATGGAATACAGCATGGCTGCACCCACAATCACAAAGATAGTGATAACAACAAATAAGATGCTCACCCAAGGAAGATTAAATCCATATTCAAAGGTATTTCGAAGTGACCAATAGATTAGATACATAACTGCCAGACTAATCGGAAGTCCGTATAGTAAAGCCATCACACCATAAAATATACTCTCATAATTGATCATTTTGTTGAACCCTTTTGGGGTCATCCCCACTGAGCGCAGCATCGCAAATTCACGTTTACGAAGTGAGATGCTTGTTGAGATGGTATTAAAGATATTTGCAACCGAAATTAATGAAATTAAGGCGATAAACCCATACGTAAAGATTGATATCATGACTACCATTTGCTCTTGTTCTTGTCTTCTTTGATAGACGTTATACACATGTGTGCCGGAGTCTGTCATTTTATCCAGTTCTTCTTGTGTTGCCATTGGATCTGAGCTATTCATGTATAATTCAGCTTGGATTTCATTTTTTACCGTCTCATTATCTGATACAATTTTAGTTAATACATCCTCTGAAACAATTATATCTAATCCACCTGGTCCACTCGAAGATATCCCCATCGGAAGCTGTGTAGTTAAGGCACCAATTTCAATGGTATTTACAAACTGTTGCTCATCATTTTCATAATTAAGCCTAACCAAATCAATTGTATTCCCAACCTTAGTCTCGATCGATTTCGTCTCAACAAATTTACCTGACTCGTAATCCTGGTAGGAAATATGATCAACAATGATGGCTGTAGGTGTTTCTGTATTTGCAAATTGTGATGAATCCGTACCCACTTTAACAGCGTATTTCTTGAAACTTTTCTTATCTAGACCATGTAATCTTACATAATAGAAGTATTTACCATCCTTTAACATGGAAGGATCATTTTCGACTTGCTTTTTCAGTTCATGTGGAAGTTGATCCTCCTCTATCCATGCCATTAAACCCGCTGTTTGGACAATCGTTGTTTCTGTTACATAGTCAAGTTTCGTAAACTGCATTAAATCGTCTTTGTCCATTTGATCATTAATCACTTGAATATCAAAATTTATGTTCTCTTGGGATAGTTCAAGGGACTTTTTAAGATTCTCTGTAAAAAACGAAACGGTTAAAAAGAGGACAATACTTATCACGAGTGAGAAAACAGTAGCTTGGTATCTTTTTTTATTTCGTTTCAGGTTCTTTAAACCAATTTCAGCTTCCATTCCAAACAACTTACGAACCATTTTTGTAGTCTTTACAGTTTTTCGAGATAACTTGATATCCTGCGTTTGCCGAATGGCATCAATAGCTGATACTTTGGAAGCCCTCTTTGCAGGTATATAGGTTGAAATAAAAATAGTCACTATCGAAATGACACACGCAACTAACAGCGAGGCTGGTGTAACGATTAGCTTTAATTTCTCATCTATATTTAGTGCACCTTCAAGATAAGAGTTAATAAACGAGAAGGTTACCCCAATTCCAGCTAGGCCAGAAAGAATGCCAATTGGAATACTAATCGCACCAATCACAGTTCCTTCAAAAAAGACTGAATTTCGCTTTTGTTTTCTGGTTGCTCCTACACTTGATAGCATACCTAAGTGTCTAGAACGTTCAGAAACACTAATTGCAAAAGCATTGTAGATTAACGCAACCGAACCAATAATAATCACTGTCATTATAATTCCAGCCAACGAAAATAATGTGGCGCGGAGGCTATCATTATCAGTTACACCATAAAAGCGTAACAATTCTTTATTATAAGAAACAGAGTCGATACCATTTTTTTTGGCGATATTTTCAGAGTGTTTATATAGTGTGCCATTCACTTTTTCTAACACAACCAACGCATCTACTGTACGAGTTGAGTTCAAAGCATTTTCTTCAACGTATTTTATAACCGTATATCCCGGAGACCAAGCTGGCTCCCAAGTTGGGCGCTTGATCGTTCCCACGATTGTAAATGTTCCATTGGTATCAATTTTAAGATTTTCCAACGTCCCATTTTCATCTGATTGCAAGGAGTAATTTTGACCGAGTGGCTTTTCTTCTCCAGCTAACATCCTTTGACCGATTTCCACCGTTAGTGTGTCGCCAATGTTATATGCTACTTTAGCGTTCTTTGCAATTTCTTCGGATATGACAATTTCATTTTCTGTGAATGGTAGTCGTCCCTCAGCTATCTCTATTGGAAATTGTTGAAGTCCAGCTGAGTTGTATTCTTTAAAATATAAATAGGGTTTCCCTTTATTTTCTGACCCTTCAAGTTTTGCATAGCCAAGGTCATTTGAGAGGATCAACTTTTTGGTTTGCTCATCATTTTCAATCGCCTGTATTTGTTCTGCATTAACGTCATTATATTTAACGTGCCACTCCCCATTTGTGGCAATATGATCTCTAATAAGCAAGTTTAAAAACGAAACGCCTAGCGTAGCAACAGCTGTTATCATCGCTACCGAAATGATTACCCCAATGATCGTTACAAGTGTTCTTCGTTTGTTTTCCCTCAGATGACGAATTGTTAGTTTGTTGATGATGTTCATGGACGAATCACCTCATCCTTTGCAATCCTACCATCCTCAATGGATATAACGCGGTCGGCTTGAAGGGCGATTCGCTCATCATGTGTAATCACAAGTAGAGTTTGATTGTAGGTTTTATTGAACATTTTTAAAAGCTCAATGATTTCGCTACTATTCTTACTATCTAAATTACCAGTAGGTTCATCTGCTAGCATAATGGCTGGGTTACTAATCAAGGCACGACCAATTGAAACCCGTTGCTGTTGACCACCTGATAGCTGATTGGGAAGATGATTTAAACGATTCTCTAATCCAAGTATTTTTACTACATCTGATAATTGCTTCGGATCCACTTTATGTTCATCTAGCAACATTGGCAGTGTGATGTTTTCTTCTACCGTTAAAATCGGGATTAAGTTATAAAACTGATAGATTAATCCGATTTGTCTTCTTCTAAAAATTGCTAATTGAGTTTCATTTAAGTCATAAATATCCGTGTTATCAATTAGAACCTTTCCACTAGTTGGACGATCCACTCCACCGAGCAGATGTAAAAGTGTTGATTTTCCTGAACCCGACGGTCCGATGATTGCCACAAATTCTCCCTTTTTTACTGTAAACGACACATTATCAAGGGCCTTAACCGCTGTTTCCCCTTTTCCGTATACCTTAGACAGATTTTCGATTTGTAATATATTCATTTTGAAACCTCCATATTTTCGATCTTGGGTTCAGTATATCTGCCTAAGATGACTATTAAGTGACTCTAAAGTGACTATTTATTCACTTTAGATAATCTGTTTATAAAATTTAATAAAAAACTTTGTCCCTTTTCCCTCTGTACTTTTCACTTCAATATCTCCTTGTTGATTTTTAATGATACTATAAGCCATCGCAAGCCCTATGCCCACGCTGCCCTCACTTGCATTTTTCCCCTTATAAAAACGTTTAAAAATATGGGGGAGATCCTTTTTGGCAATCCCCTTCCCGTTATCCGAAACGATAATCTCGGTATACATCGCATTTTCTGAAAATGAGATCGAAATTTCTCCATTATTCTGTGTATGCTCAACACAGTTTTTTAAAATATTGATAAGTGCCTCTGCTGTCCAGTTAAAATCACCCACAAGAGAAACCTCTTTTTCTCCATGCACTTTAAGGTTTTGCTGTTTAATATCCATTGGTACAAGAATAGGATGAATCGCCCGCTCAACCAATTCTGAAACATATACAGTTTCTTTTTTAAACAGAACGGTACCTGCATCAATTTTCGAAAGCTTTAACAATGACGATACGAGCCACTCAATTCTTTCTAATTGAACACGAATGTTATTTGTAAATTCAGTACGCTTTGAATCGTCTAATTTTGCATCCCCTAATAAATCGGCCATAACCATCATCGAGGTTAATGGTGTTTTTAATTGATGAGAGATATCCGAAATCGCATTCGTTAATTTAACCTTATCCTGCTGTAATAACGCACTATGCTCAGACAGCATTAATGTCACTTTATAGATTTCACTTTTTAAAATACTAAGTTCACCTTCATGGTTATCTCTTACATCTAAACTATAAGCCCCACTTGCAATTTTGCGTAAATAACCAGAGAGCTTTTCGATTTCACGATATCTCCATTTTGTAAACAGCATGCTACATCCAATTAATAGGACGGATACGACAAAAACAAAGAATACAACTTGTCCAGAAAACAGAAAATACGCTACTCCTATCGCAAGTAGCGAAATGATGATTTGCATAAACAGGTAGAATTGGACTTCTCGGTTACGTAGCATTTCACTCACCAACCTTATAGCCCATGCCACGAATCGTCTTAATGATTTTTGGGCTTTGTGGTTCATCCTCAAGCTTCTCTCGTAATCTTTTGATATAAACGGTCAATGTATTATCATTCACGAAATCACCTGCTACATCCCATATCCGTTCAAGCAACTGTGTTCTCGTTAGAACTTGACCAATATGATTTGCAAAAATCAATAATAGCCGGTACTCCAACGAGGTTAGAATGACTTCCTCGCCATTTTTATATACCTTCCCTTCTAACGTGTTAATCCGTATCTTGTCGATATCAATGATGGTTTTTGGCTGAGTTGTTGTTTGCTTGTTATACCTACGAAGGACAGACTTAATCCGTGACAGAAGTTCACGAATCCGAAATGGCTTTGTAATATAATCATCGGCACCCATATCCAGACCCATAACAACATTCACTTCATCATCAAGTGCCGTTAAGAAAATAACTGGTTTATCACTTTGCTTTTTAACCAACTCACATAATTCATAGCCGCTTCCGTCTGGCAATGATAAATCAAAGAGGCAAAGGTCAATCCCATTTATTTTTTCCGTGATTACCTTCTTGGCATCCATCGCATGATGACAAACAACTGTCTCGTAGCCATCCTGCTTTAACGAATAATCCAAGCCAGATGCTATGGTTTTATCATCTTCAACAAGTAATATTTTCATAGTGACTCAGGCAAAGGGACAGGTCCCTCGTCCCAACACCTCCTATTGTTTTTATTAAAAACGTTACTAGAATATTTTAACAAAAACAAAAGCCCCTGGATATGTGGTAAGACATTTCCAGGGACTCAAATTTACAGATAGATAAAATAAGCAATGAACGTAACAAAGAGAACATACATAATCGGATGTACTTCTTTATGTCTTCCCAATGCAAGCATTGTAACAGGATACATGATGAATCCAAGTGCTATCCCTGTTGCAACACTAAATGTTAATGGCATCATAATAATCGTTGTAAATGCCGGAATCGCAATATCGAGCTTCGTCCAATCGATATGTCGAACTTCCGCCACCATCATCGCACCCACGATAATGAGAGCTGGAGCTGTTATTTCAGACGTAACAACTGACAACAATGGCGAGAAAAAGAGAGCTAAAAAGAAAAACCCTGAGATGACGATCGACGAAAAACCAGTACGTGCACCTGCGGCAATACCTGCCGTTGATTCAATCAAGGATGCAGTTGGAGACGTCCCCAAAACAGAACCAATAACAGTGGCGGAGGCATCCGATAATAAGGCAGGTCCCGCGTTTGGAATTTTATTGTCCTTTAAAATACCAGCCTGGCTCGCAACAGCAATCAATGTACCTGCTGTATCGAAAAATCCAACAAATAAAAATGTGAAAATGACAATAATTAAATCGGGTGTAAATACATTTGGAAGCTCGGAAAAAACAACACCAAATGTAGGTTCAAGACTTGGTATGCTACCAATGATAGCTGTCGGCTTGTCAATGATTCCAAAGAGCATCCCTACAATTGAAGAAACAACCATTCCGTAGAAAATTCCACCACGAATTCCTCTTACTAACATTACGGAGGTAATGATGAATCCGAATAAAGCAAGTACAGTTGCCCCAGATGTGAAATCTCCGAGTGATACAAATGTCGCCTCATTCCCAACAATGATTTTTGCATTTTTTAATCCGATAAAAGCGACAAAGAACCCAATCCCACCCGCAATCGCATACTTCAAATCCTGTGGAATCACATTAATAATTTTTTCCCGCACTTTTAACACACTTAAAATCACAAATAAAATACCTGCGACGAAAACGCCTGTTAATGCTGTTTGCCACGGAATTCCCATCCCGATCACGACTGAATACGTAAAAAATGAATTAAGGCCCATACTAGGAGCAATCCCAATTGGATAATTAGAAAGAATACCGATCAGCAATGAGCCAAGAATAATGGTAATCGCAGTTGCGGTAAAAACGGCACCTTTATCCATCCCTGATTCGCCTAGGACGATAGGATTGACCACAAGGATGTAGGCCATCGATAGAAATGTTGTGAGCCCACCAATAAATTCCTGTTTATATGTAGTTTGACGTGTTGTGAAATCAAAATAATTTTTCATATTTCTATATTCCCCATTTTGATATGAATTATTTTTTCAAAATAAAAAAAGCCTTGATAGTGTAATCCTACCAAAGCATGTACAAATGTATGCCAAAAGGTTATTAAGATATCCTTTTGGCATACATTTGTAGTCAAGCTTTTTACGGTAGCTTGGTAGAAACAATCGGGCCATATTCCCGAACATATACAAATTACTATATTAATATAATTATGAAAGTTTAACAGTGATATTCTATTGCGTCAAGCATTTTTAAGTTGTTCTATACATAATAGAACAGATTTGTTATAATATAAATAGAACAGATTGGAGGGATCAAAAATGATTATTCAAATCGAACCTGAATCTGAAATTCCCATTTACCAACAGATTACGAATCAAATCATCGAAGGAATCGCAAGAGGATCCATTCAGCCAGGTGATTCCCTACCTTCCGTGAGAACTTTTGCTGCAGACCTTGGCATCAACATGCACACAGTCAACAAAAGCTATCACCAGTTAGAGAAAAAAGGGATTATTCGAATCATGCCAAAGTCTGGTGCAGTGATCTCTTCCCCTCGAGATTTTAATGAATCCACTCTCGAACGATTAAAAAGTGATTATAAATTACTCATCGCGGAATCGCTTGTTGTCGGTATGTCTAGTGAACAAATTCAAGAATTAGTTTCTTCTATTATTCAAAGTTTTAAAAGCTCATTAAATAAGGAGGTTTAATTATGACTTTAGCAATCTTTCTTGTGATCGCAGTCATCCTAGCCGGAATTCAAACCGCTGTTCCTTTTATTGTGAAGCGCACAGTTATCTTTGGGGTTACGGTGCCAGAAAAACATATCAAGGATGAAAATCTTTCTTCTTATAAAAAGAAATATGCTCTATTAGTTTCCCTTTTATCAATTGTTGCTTTGGCCAGTTATGTTGCATGGGTGCTTGGGAGCAGTCCTTCCGAGGAACAAACGGTTCTGATCGGTACCATTATTCAATTTGCGATAATCCTGTTTAGTTTTACTCTCTATTTTTATTTTCATGGAAAAATACTTCAGTTAAAAAAGGAAAAGAAATGGGGAGAAAATGCGACGCAGGTACAAATCGCAGACTTGTCCGCTCGTGCTAAGGATGAAATGCTGCCATGGTATGTCTTTTTAGTACCGATGGTTATTACAGTTGGTTTGATTGGTTACACCATTGCACAATACGATCTTCTTCCAAACCAGATTCCAACTCACTGGGGAGTTAACGGGGAAGCTGATGCCTTTACTGAAAAAACACCAGTATCAGCCATTTCATCACTACTTATGCTGTTAGTGATGCAGGCTATGTTCTTAACGATTATTGTAAGTACAAAAAAATCAGGCATTAAACTAAGTGCAACAGCAACTAATGCTTCACGAGTTAGACAACTCACGTTACGTAAATATACAAGTTGGCTTATGTTTTTAACAACCATTTTACTAACAGGAATGTTTAGCTTCTTTCAATTAAGAACCATTCACCCTGATATCGTGAATGGCACAATTGTAATGGCAGTTCCACTCATTTTTCTAATCGTGACTTTAGGCGCTACCATTGCTTTTGCCATAAAAGTGGGGCGTTCCGATAGAATAAACATTGGTGAAACGAATGCAGGAATAAGAGATTATGACGATGATTCACATTGGGTCGGTGGGCTCTTTTATGTTAACAGACAGGATCCATCCATCTTTGTTGAAAAACGCTTTGGCGTTGGGTGGACAATCAACTTCGGGAACCCAATCGGATATTTTATTATCTTAATCCCACTCGCACTCATCATCCTGTTCAGTTTGCTTTAAAAATCGACAAGCGCGGGCTTGTCGATTTTTTTAATTGGATGAAGGATTTAGTTTCATTTTAGTATCATAATCGCTGAAAAGTTTACCGTAAAAATAAGCAAAACTACCTTGTAAACCTGCAGCTAGATAAAAAGGTAAGGCTAACGCACCCAATCCAAAAAGGTATCCTGCTAGGTATGGACCGATAGACATGGGAAGACGCATTGAAAGAAGATGGATGCTTGATGCAAATCCACTGCGGTGACCTCGAGTTAGGCTCACACTGAGTGCCTGCTGAGCTCCTTGCGACCCACGATTTAAAGCTGTGCGGAAAAGATAAAGTATTGAGACAAGCGCGTAGGAAGACAACAATGGCATTAATAGTAAAAGGAGACATGCAATGTAACGGACCATTACGATTGATTGAACGGTTCCATATTTGTGTGAAATTCTTGACTGAAAGATTGAAGTCATCCCAGTTGCAAAAAAAGTAAGGGCTAACGTGCTACCAATTTGACCACTGCTCACCCCGAATTTTACAGAAAACCAATATGCCATCATTGGCCCTGTCAATCCAATTGCAATTCCATTTAAGACATTAATCCCAGCTAATTTTAAAATGGCCGTATTTTCTTCTTTAGTCATTTGTGTATCATCAATGGTTTGTTTCTTGATTGATGTCTGCCTCCGCTTGATCTGTGCTTCACCTTTTGTCGTTAAAATAATCGAAGCCGTCACAAGTGAGAAGGCAAATGTAACATAAAAAGCAAGTTGGTAGGAAGAAGTTCCGGAACTAATGCTCATATTGCCAACGAGCATTGCACCTGCCGCCATTCCGAAAAAACTAAGCGCATTGTTCAAGCTGTAGATTTTTCCACGCTCAGACGGTTTGATAAAGGCTGCCAGCCAAGCCTGTTCCGCTGGAGCAAACGGACTTGCGGAACCTGCATCAGCTTTTCCAAAACCGGAAAATGTGACGGCGATGAATAATAGAATCGGGTTGGTTGTCATGATTCCAATTAATGCACACACGGCTGTTAATAGCTCCGAAAAAAGAACGAACGGTTTCCTGCCGATTCGGTCACTATAAATTCCGATGAGTGGTGCGAGTAAAACTCCAAGTAGCCCACCTGCCGCTAACACAGCTCCGATTTGTATAGCGCTCCATCCTATGGTGTCAAGGTATAAAGCGAGAACTACAACCATCATGCCTTGTCCAATGCTTCGTATCGTGTTGACCAACATCAGCTTTTTAACGACTGGATGTATTTGAGTTGTGTTGTCTTCTTTAATAAGCATCTTTTCACCACTTTATGTAAGGAACTTGATAGTAAAAGCCTTCCATTTAGGAGTGGTAATTATTCACAGGGGATTTGGGGAGCATTTTTGAGGAGGGGCTGGGGGCGTTAAGGACTTCATTACCTCGATGTTGGACTTTCCGATCAGGTACTGGATGCGTTCGGGTCTTCATCAACTCGATGAAGAAGATTTCGCAGGGGCGCAATTTCCTCTTCATAAAGTAGATGAAGAGGAATTTGGCAGGGAACCAAACCTCGTTTTCCCCTTCATAACCACGATGAAAAGTACTTGGCCGGGAATCAAACCTCATTTTCCCTTTCATGACCCCAATCAAGCTGTTTACCCATTTTGCCCCCCAAAAAAAGAGATACTAAAGGCAATTTTAAAAATTACCCCTAGCATCTTCGTCAGAATTTCATTTTTCGATAAATCAATGGTTCCCGTTCCTCAACCGTTTTACGATTCGCCGCCTGTACTGCTTTTTCAACGATATGGTGATCTGGTGCCAAATGACAGACAGGGTCTGTTGCTTCCGCATCCCCAGTCAGAGCAAATGCCTGGCAGCGACACCCGCCGCCGTCTTGGTGCAACAAATCACATGACCGACATGTTCCTGGCAACCATTCATCCCCACGAAATCGATTAAACGAGTCCGATTCATACCAAATATCATTCAACGATTGCTCACGTACATTTTCAAAAGAGATTCCTTCAATCATCCCAGCCGTTGGGCATGGCAACACATCCCCATTCGGGGCGACAGTAAGAGCAATGGCTCCCCAACCGCCCATACATGGCTTGGGCGTCGACTCATAATAATCAGGTATAACCCAAATGATTTCCATTTCTTTGCCGAGGCGCTCCCTTGCAACCTCGTAAGCCTCACTTGCCCGCTCTATCTGCTCTTTACTTGGCAGGAGCCGCTCTCTGTTAAGCAGTGCCCAATTATAAAACTGGGTATTTGCTAATTCCAGACGTTCTGCTCCCACTTCGTGAGCAAACGTAATGATTTCATCCAATGTATCAATATTTAACCGGTGCAACACAACATTTAATGATAAATGCATCCCCGTACGTTTTACGGCTTCAACAGCCTTTCGTTTCTTTTCAAACGCCTTTAAGCCACCAATTTGATTGGACAGCTCCTCCGACCCTGCTTGAAAGCTGATCTGAACATTTGCTAATCCGGCTTCCTTCAGCATCTTAGCTTTTTCCTCAGTCAATCCTATCCCACTTGTAATCAGATTTGTGTACATTTCTAATGAATTTGCATATTCGATCAACTCATCTAAATCGTGCAACAAAAGTGGCTCACCGCCCGAAAAATGAACCTCAACCACGCCTAGTTCTGCCGCTTCCGATAACACCCGACACCAATCATTAGTGGATAATTCCATTTCTTTTAATGTCATTTCAACAGGGTTGGAGCAATATGGACAATGCAATGGACAACGATGCGTAAGCTCAGCTAGTAACGAAAATGGGGGCTGCACTCTATGTTTCTTTGACTCTAGCATCTTGCATCACCACCCATCCTTCGTCCATCATTTTCAAAATAAACTTCGTGATATCCGCCTGCATAATTTCAAAATCCGGCAATTTCTCTGACTCTAGCGAACTTCTCATTTTTTCGGTGATGGTGTGAATGGATTCATTTCCGTCACAAAAAGCAAGAATTGATGCGGCAGTTTCATTCAAAACCACCACCTTTTCTGGTAACAAAAGGAGATGCTTTTCTCTCACCTTATCAAATTTGAGTCGCCCCTTTTGTGCGAGTTTTGGAAAACCACTAGTCAAAATCCCCACCACCAATCCTTTTGAACTTAATTAGGGAACGCTTTTTCGATCGCATCAAGCTGAGCCCAGAGTACATCACATTTAAACTGTAATGCCTCCACGGCAAGCTGTTGTTCCTTTAATGTCTCGCAATGGTCCAGTACTACATGTAAAGCAAATTTCGTATCACGCGGTGCTTGTGTTAAACGATTTCTGAAATACCCGAGTCCGGAATGGTCAATCCACGGATACAGCCGTTCAAGGATTTTAATCCGCTCCGAAATTAATATCGGGGAGAACAGTTCCGTTAATGAAGAAGCAATAGCCTCGAGCCACGGTTTTTCCTTCGCAAAGTTCACATAGGCATCTACTGAAAAACGAACAGCTGGAACCACATATTCTTCACTTAATACCTCTTCGCGCGATAGCCCAACAACTTCTCCGAGCCTTAGCCATGCCTCAATTCCACCCTCTTGCTCATCGTTCCCATCATGGTCAATAATGCGCTGAATCCATTCTCGTCTGAACTCTCTTGTCGGAAGTTTGGATAAAATAACCGCATCCTTGATTGGGACCGACTTTTGATAGTAATACCGATTGGCTACCCAACCTCGGATTTGCTCCCGACTTAATGTTCCTTCATGCATCGCCACATGAAAGGGATGTTTGTCATGATAGGAAGAACGCCCAACATTTATTAATCTTTCTTTAAATTCCTCACGTGACCATGGTTTTCCAGCTTCGTGAGATACTCTCGCTATCCCTCCTTGTTGCGACATACTCAAACCTCCAATTCCATACCTTCATAGGCAATCTCAATACCATGTTGTTTTAAGATTTCTGCTTCCTTTGAACCTTTTTTCAAGATCGGATTACTATTGTTTATATGGATTAAAATTTTCCGTTCCGCTGAAAAAGAAGCTAAGTTCTCAATGATGCCTGACGGACCACTGATTGGCAGGTGCCCCATATCTCTTGCATTACGCTTCGTCGCTCCTAATGACACCAGTTCATCCTCAGACCAAAACGTGCCGTCAACCAATAAAATATCTGCTTTATGTAAAGCAGACTCAATTTCCGGAGTCATCGTATCTAATGTCGGAAAATAAGCCACACATTTTCCAGACCTTTCATTTTGTAAAAGTAAACCCACCTCCCAAATCTCTTCATGACCATCATGATTTGACTGGGCGTAGAGTGGTGGCTTCGTAGAAACAGGAATGGTTTCAATGAGGACACTATCCCCAATTCGTTCCTTACCTTCTGGAGTAAGGAACTGCCATTCCCAGGAACAATAGTTTTTCAGCATGGGAATAACCGGAAATGAGGAGTTTAAACATTTTCTCACTGTTTCCGTCCCATAAATTGTTAAATGGGAACCTTCCCTTAACGACAATAAACCGATTGAGTGATCAAGCTCCGCATCGGTTAAAATCACACCAGCAAGTGGTGTTTCTCTAATTCCAGGACCCGCATGAAGGGCAGTGAAGGTTTCAATCTGTCTATTTACATCCGGGCCCGCATTGATAAGATACCAGTCCTTTTCATTCGCAGTTATAGCAAGGGAAGATTGTAACATCGGTTTTAATGCAGCATCCCCAGCTCGAACACCGCAGCAATTGGGACATGCACAATTCCACTGTGGAAAACCTCCACCCGCTGCTACTCCTAAGACCCTGATTCGAATTTTGCTTCCATCCCTTCTATTCAACTTAATCGCGGATATAAGAATACATGGTTACCTCCGCAGCGGTATTAATCACTTCATACTCAGGAATGATCCACACGCTCTTCACCCCCTTTAGTAACATTGGAAAATATTTTATGCCCTTTCAAGCTATTCTTATGTTGATAAGCCTCGCAAAATAACCATGAATTTCGACAGAAAGTTGTCCAATTTGGCAAAATAAAAAACAATGCCCATAAAAATGATTGAGCATTGTTTATTGTCCTAAACTCGTTCCAGAACGAAACAAGTCCTTTTTCTGCCATCCTCCCCATTTATAATAAGAAAAGGCAAAGATGCTACTGATGATAAAACTAATTCCTATTCCTAGTGCAATTCCGTTCTGTCCGATAAGACTTGAACAGAAATAAGTAAGTGGATAACGAAGTAGCCAAAAAGATAGGATATTCAGGACCAATACTTGATACATGGCACCTGCTCCTCTTACGATTCCATTCAAGATAAAATTAATGCCAATGAATGGATAAAAGAACGCGACCATTTTTAAATAATCCGCACCAAAGGTGACCGCTTCTTTTTCCTGAATAAACAATTTCGTAAATCCTTCTGCGAACAAAAATACAATTAATGCAATTGACAGCATGATGACCACATTAAAAATGGTACCGTACATCGCAATCTGATGAACCCGCTCCCATTGGTTGGCTCCAATATTTTGACCTGCCATGCTATTCACGGCCGTTCCTAAGGCCATTGCAGGAATGGTTATTAAACTATCAATTCGTTGTGAAGCACCAAAGCCCGCTACTACAGCGCCATCGAATGAATTGACCACCGATAAAATCGCCGTAACCCCTGCGAAAATCACCATCATTTGCAGCCCGGCAGGAATTCCTAATTTTAAAATTAACCAAATATCCTCTTTGCTTGGTAAGTAGGGAATTGAATATGGAACAAGCTTGCGTCGAAAGGTATATGCCAATGCAAATAAAAATGAAATACCTTGTGCTAACACAGTTGCCCATGCGGCTCCATGAATACCCCACTCAAAAATAGAAATGAAAATTGGGTCTAAAATGGCATTCAATACAACCGCTATAAACACAAAGCGCAATGGCGTTTTACTATCGCCTAATGCCCTAAGCACAGTACCGATAAAGTTATAGCCCATGATAAACAAAATGCCGATGAAATTTATTTCTAAATAAGCTTTTGCCTCATTCAACATTTCCACAGGTGTATTCAAAAAGAGTAATAGTGTCTCTGCAAAAAAGTAACCAAATAAACCAACTAAAATGGAAAGCACAGATAATAACACGACAAAGGCATTCACATATCTTTTTAATCCCGCGCCATCATGCATCCCTTTTTGTTGGGAAAGAATCGTCAATGTGGCATTGTTAATTCCAATGATGAACGCCAATACCGTGACAACTACTGTCGATGAAATCGTAACCGCTCCGAGAGCATTCGCACCTAGTAAATTTCCAACCCATAAACTATCGATAAATTGATAGGATACTTGAAGTAGATTGGTTAGCATAATTGGACCTGCAAAGAAAATCAATTGCTTTCGGATTGACCCTTGCGTGAAATCCTGTTGTGTCAAAACATAAACACTCCTTATTTTCCCATTCTTATGCTCTATAGGATATCATACCTTATTAAAACTGTCTGATTTCCTTTACCCCCGGAGTTCTGCAAAACTAAAAAAACAATAAAGGAGTTTTCCTCTATTGTTTTTCAACTAGTATAACGTAATATCTATATTAAAAGATGTCAAACATACTTTTTCATCTCAATCGCACGGCCTGGTCGACATGGTGTAAGATCCAGATCAATCTCTTCATCCTGAATCATCGAAGCTACCAAACTCCCAACATATGGACCCATTGTAAGCCCGGATGGCCCTAATCCAGTTGCAAGTAAAACTCCTTCGAGAGTATCTACCGTTCCTAGAATTGGCAATATATCTGGCGCCATTGGGCGAAATCCGATTCGAACCTCTTCCAAAGTTCCATCTTCTAGACCAGGTGCAACTTCCAGAGCTTCCGTAAGTACCTCATTTACCCCACCGGCAGTTAATCGATAATCAAAACCTGACCCAGTTTCTCTAGTCGCCCCTGCTACGATTTTACCATCATTAAATGGGACAATATAATGAGTGGATTGTGGTATTATAATTGGCCAATCAGAAGTATCCTGTTCAGATAATTTTATGTGAGCAATCTGACCACGCTGTGGATTTACGTTTAATTGGATTCCAAACGGCTCCAATAATTTAGGAGCCCATGCCCCTGTCGTAATGAGGACTCTATCTGCAAAAATCGTTTTATTATCAACCGTAACACCTATGACCTTCCTGTTCTCATGAACTAGTTCTGCCTCACCTTCCACAAACTCAGCACCGTTACGTACTGCTGCACGTTTTAGAGCATCACGTAGTAAAGAGCCATCGACCCTTGCCCCTCCTGATACATACAAAGCTTCCAAGTTTTTGTTAAGTGGTGGAAAGAACTCTCGAGCCTGTTCTCCATTGAGACGAAGAATATCTCCTATTTCAGGTGCATCAACCCGTTTGTTTTTGACTCTCTCTTCAATTTCATCCAACTGAACAGGGTCCGAGGATACACATAATGCCCCTACTTTCTTATAGCCAACTTCATTTTCGCCTTCTTCTTGCAAGGCAGAGATTAAAGTTTGGTAGAAACCAAAACTATTCTTAGCAAGTCTATACCAAGTCTCATTTTCAATCTCTTTCATCCAAGGACAGACGATCCCAGCTCCAGCGGAAGTTGCCTTACCTTCTTGTTTTTTATCAATCATGATGACATTTAGATTATTCTTGGCCAAGTGATAGGCTGCGCTTGCCCCAACAATTCCTGTTCCTATTACAATAACTTTCATTTTCTCACTCCCTCTACTTCATTAATACTATAAAAAAATATTTTAATTACTGTCTGAATTGAAAAAAGGAAATAGAGCAGTAACTCAACTCTATTCCCTTTTTAGACTTTAGGATTTTGATCAACACATATTAAGTTACAGGTATTTTAACAAAACGGTCGTAACGTAATGGATCTATTGGAATGATTGTATCCTCTTTTTCCAAAATTAACTCCTCTACCAACTTTCCGGTGACGGTTGCTAAACTGATCCCATCCCCTTCATGTCCCGCAGCAATAAAAAATCCAGGTACTTTTTCAACTGCTGAGATAATTGGTAAATGGTCTTCTGTCCAAGGTCTAAAACCAGTATATGTTCGAATCATTTTAAAATCGTTTATTTTCGGGAAAAATCGGAGTGCTCTCTTGGCCATGGTTTCCACAACATTAATATCAACACGGCCATCATACCCCACAAATTGACGACTACTACCAAGTAAGAAGTTTTGACTTTCAGTTGGTTCTAACACTAATGCGACTCCATGTTCCTTTGTTTGTGGGTCTACTTGGCGTTCGCGTCCAAATTTATTCATTAAATAGCCGAACTCCATCACATTTCTCATCATAATTGGTTGCTGCCTTGCTCCTACTAGAATATGTCCTTTTCTTGGAATAATCGGAATCTCAATATCTAGCATTTTACCGATAAAAGGAGCCCATACACCAGCAGCATTTACTACTTTTTTTGCGACAATTGTTCCGTTAGTTGTTTCGATCTTAAAATCTTCTTGTTTTGAAATAGCCTTAACTTCTGAATGCGTACGCAATTTCAGTCCAAATTGCTTAGCTTTATCAATCAAGGAATAGCAAAATAAATATGGGTTAATCAGTGAATCGGTTTCGCATTCCAATCCTCCTGGAATATCATCAGCAAAAAAAGGGGATTCCTGACGTATATCAGACGAATCTAGAACATTAAACTTCAATCCCGCTTTTCGTTGCGTTTCCACCCATTTCTTTGCAGCTTCCATTTCTTCTTCATTATCACAAACGAGTATACTTCCAAGTGCACGGAATTCAAATGGTATATCGAGATCCCTATTCAGATCAACAATTAGCTCCTGACTCACCCATGACATTTGGCTATCAAACCCCGGATCCTTATCAACGATTGTGACATTTCCATCACACCTAGAAGATGTGCCACTTACGAGATCTCCTTTTTCAATTAAGGTACAATCTATTCCAGCTTTTGAAACATAATACGCAATCGCGCAACCAACAATTCCGCCACCGATTATGGCTACCTCTGTACGATTACTCATATTCATATCTAGGATCCCTCCTGTAGTTATTCACCCAAGACAAACACCCTGGACAAAGTTCACATTACCTGCTCGTAGTCCTGAAAAGCTCTTTCTATTTTAGCTCGTCCCTCTTTGATTCCGGGATGGAATTGAATAGCTGCGTCTCTTCTGGTCGATTTTACCTTTTCCATTGCTTGGATCACTTTATCGCTTATGTCGGCAACGTCCTTCAATTTTCGCTTAGCGATAGAGAGTCCCGCGAGTGCGCCTTGTGTTGCAGCAACTTTTGCACCTTCGATTCCTGTAATATTTCCAGCGACAAATAAACCTTCAATCGGAGTTTCCATCTGTTCATTATGAACAGGAACATGTCCACCAAGTTCTTCAATATATTGGAATGGGCAACCGATGACAGAAGCAAGTTCTGCAAGTGGATAAAGTCCACCAGCTATACAAACAAAATCAACATCAATGGTTTCTTCACTGCCTTGTATGCGATCACCATCAGGAGTAAGATTGCATAACGTTACTGATTCCACCTGATCCCTACCATTTATTTGTACGATTGCTTTACGTATGTTTATGGGCATCCCCCACATTTTCACGCCATTTTTCGGATAAAATTGTACAGCTAAATCACGTACCCAAGCAGCCTTTGCAAGCTTACTTCCATAACGAAGAAAAGCAGAGGGAGCAAGATGTGCTACACGGACTAATCCATCCATTACCTGCTTCGGATTTCCAGCTTGCTTCGTAACCGAATTTACAGCAGGTAATACCATACTATGGAGCTCAATTCCTGCTAATTGAAGTTCTCGTGCGATGGCTACTGACAAAACATTAATCCCCACGATAATCCCTTTCTTCCCTACACGAACACGTTGTACATTTGTCATAACTTGTGCTGCACCGATTGACATGACCCCAGGTAAAGTCCACCCTGGTATAGGAGCAGGTGTTTCTGCGGCACCAGTTGCAAGTAGAAGGTTGGCTGCAATAAATCTACCTTTGTTTGTATGTACACAAAAGCCTGTACTTATTTTTTCAATATGGTGAACGGAAATGCTACATCTTATATCAGCTTCCAATTCGGTAGCCCTTTGTAGCAATTTTTTTGCCTCTTCCAGTCCATTCCACCATTCTCCATTGGACTCTTGATAAAGTTGGCCAAGTAATCTGCCACCTGGTTTTGGGTATTCATCAATTACTAGAACGTGTAAATCCCATTCACGGCAAGCGATAGCTGCTGACAAGCCTGCCGGACCCGCACCAATGACAATAGCATCATACATGTGTACCTTCCTCCTTATGACTTTGGCATTTTGTAGTGAACTCTGCATATGTTCGAGGCAATTCATCTACACTTGTTGTTTTCGAAAATGGGAGCGGTTGTATTTTTCCGCTTTCAATAACCATATCTTCCTTTAGCTCCGTCAAGCATGCACGTACCCCTGACATTTCATTGACAGTCATACGGCATTCAAAGCAATGGCCAATATTACAATAAATTCCACGTGGTGCCCCACTTTGTTCATGCACACGTAGCAGACGAATACCGTTCGCAAGAAGTGCCGATGCGATCGTATCTCCTTCATATCCTTGGAGAACTTTTTGATCATATGTAAAAGTGATTGTTTTTTTGTTTTCTAAATTACCTAAAACGGGATGCTCTATGATACGGTTTTGATTCATGATTGACCTCCTAATGATGAAAGAGATACTGGTCGGACTGGTGGTTTAATATTTAATGGAATTTCATTACCAGGCTTTTCCCCTTTTATCTCATGTAAAACGGCATCGACTGCAGTTCGGCATACTCGTCCACCACAGTACCCCATTCCGGCTCTCGTACGCAGTTTCACTTCACGGGCAGAGCATTCATACTTCATAACTGTATTGTTGATATCTTCTAAAGTCACTTCTTCACACCTGCAAATAATCAGGTTATTCATTGGCTTGAAATCCTCCTTTTTCCCAGTAGTGGTATGTTAGAAAATCATCTAGGGTTCGTCATCCTAAACCATCATCCCCTATAAAATAATCCGTAAAACACGAATAAGCAGAAGAAAGGAAAGCGCTTTCTTCTACTCTATCATACTATGATTTAATTAAAATTAAACCCCTATATTTTAATGTTCTTAATTCAGCGTAAATTAGAATAATAACGACACTCCCCATCTCAGGAATTAGTCGTTATCAGACGTTTCTCCGTTAACCCAGATGAAAGATAAAAAATCCTCACACTGTGAGGATCTTTGCTTTACTATTCGTTTTGGGACGACGTACCTGTCCTTTTGTCCCTGTTAATTAACCTCTTTTAAAACTTTCTTATACCCATGGTATTGATCAATATACGTATAATCTTTGTCTGTACGATTTTCTAGAAGCTTGTTGCGGAGCAATGTTGTGATTGGATTCGTGGTATGGATAATTTCTCCCCAGTTTCTCGCACTTGTTTGTACATAGGCAGTGCGCGGTAAACGTTCTTTTTGATACTCTTGAAATGCTTGATAATAGTTGTCACCGTGTTTTCTGACCATATCGGCTAAATATCCGGCATCTTCTAGTGCTTGACAAGCCCCTTGTGCTAAGTATTGTAGCATTGGATGGGCAGCATCCCCCATCAGGGTAATGTTTCCTTGCGTCCAGTTTTCAATTGGATTCCGGTCATACATCGGCCATCTTCTTTGTCTTGAGATATACGAAATCGCTGTCTTCACTCGGTCACATGTATCCTTAAAGACCTCGTCCATTTCTTCTGGAGTACCCCACTGGTCCGTATGTTCAATCTCTTTTCGATACTGATTACTCTTAAATACAACGACCTGGTTATATAGTTCTCCGCGTCTTACCGGATATTGGACAACGTGCATATTTGGTCCAATAAACATATACACATCTTCTGGGTCACCTACATTTGCACTCGCTACTTCTTCCATAGGAATCGCTCCACGATACGCTACATATTCAGAGCAAATTGGCTCATCATCGACAAATAATTTACGTGTCTTCGACCAAATCCCATCCGCACCAATTACAGCAGAACCTGTAAAGGATTCTCCAACAGCCGTAAATACTTCTACAGAATCACCATTATCAGCTGCCGTTTTAATTTCTTGATTTGTAAGAAGTTCTACTTTTGGATGTGCAATACATGCGTCAAGAAGAGCCTTTTGAAGGTCCGTCCGATGCAAGACAATATAAGGTGCACCATATCTTTCACGATAGACTTGATCAATGTCAAGTGCAGATAATTCCTTACCTGTAAACGCATCCATTAATACCAAGCGTTTTGGAAAAACAGCATTTTCACTGATTTTGTCCATTACACCTAGCTTTTGTAATACATTCGTTGCATTTGCAGCAAGCTGAATGCCAGCCCCTACTTCCCCAAATTCCGGAGCTTGTTCTAATACCTTTACATATTTATCTGCTTGGGCAAGTCCAAGTGCTGTTGCTAAGCCACCTATTCCGCCACCAACGACGATTATTGGATTTTGTTTGCTGTTTGTCATATTTGTCCTCTCCTCTCAAGTGAAATAGCTAGGGAAACAACTAGGCTGTTTCCCCTCTATAATGTTCTATCTAAAATCCGGCTTAAATTCTCCTGTAACCGTTTGGTGTCCATTGTTTTTCTCATATTGTTCTTCTCTTTCTAATTCAAAGCGGTCCATAATTGGAAGATCATTAACCGAGAAAAGATAAGAATCCTCCGCAGAAACATGTTCATACCATGCCCAGTTTGGAACAACGAAGTAGTCGCCTGCTTTCCAATCAAAGCGGACACCATTAATAATCGTGTATCCAGAGCCTTTATACGCATGATAAATGGTTGAATGTGTATGACGAAGTGATTTTGTGTTGAATCCTTTTGGTAAGAACTGCATTCGTGTACCCATCGTTGGATTAGCTGATTTTCCAGTGGTCGGATTAATATAGTCGACAGCAAAGCCATGGTTTGGATCTGGATCAAATTCCATTAACCCTTTTATCGCATCAACGGTACGACTCCATTTATAGTTTGCTAGTGGTGCAACATCATATTTTTCGTCGCCCACGGGACGTACCATGCCGCCTCTATATCGTTTCTCTGAGAAGTTGTCAGGAACATTCGGTTGTTGTAAACCATCTGCATATGGTTCAAAGAATGTACCACCTAAATTGTAAATCGTCGGAATATCTAACGCATCCATCCATATCATACGTTTACTTCCAAGATGGCCGTGCCCATGCCATAGATTTTTTGGCGTAATCAGGAAGTCACCTTCTTCCATAAAAATTCGTTCACCTTGTACAATCGTATAAGCGCCTTCCCCTTCTGTAATAAAACGAAGCGCACTTTGTGTATGACGATGAGATGGTGCTTGTTCCCCAGGTAATAGAAGCTGAACAGCCGCATATAACGTTTGAGTCGTTGAAACATGTCCCCAAGGCTGACGATAGGTTAATCCAGGGTTTTGAAAATAGATCGCTCGACGTTCCCCACCACGTTCTGGTGTAAAGATTTCTGCAGCTTCCATTAGCTTCTTTTCTAGCAATTCCCCTGTCCATAAGTAAGCTTGCGCATGAGGTTCTGGAGTTTTATTCATTACTTCCGGAATTGCTTCCCATAATGGTCCAAGATTGTACTGTTGAATATCTTTCGTAAAGTCCTTTACATCCTGATCCTTCAGATAACTTGCTTTTTCAGCCATATTAAACCTCTCCTCTATTCATTTTTATTTTGAACTTTTACTACTTAACTTGGAAAGATTACGGTTAATTTGACCTTCGTGTTTATTCACATGCTGGTCAATTAAATGTTCAATAATAAATGACAGCGGTTTCGTTCCGAAGTTTGGATTTACGCTTGTTGCTTCTGCCGAGAGCTGTTCTTCTGTTAAATTTTCAATTCCGGCCTGAACTGTTTGTTTAGCCTTTTCAAGCTCCTTCACCATTTCGTCTACAGAAATTGCCTCAACTGTTTCAGGCTTTACCGCTTCTAAACGCCCCTCATGAAGATGGTTTCTACCCCATTCTTTACCTGGCGTTTCGACTAACAACTCAATTTCTTCTATCCAATAAGGTAATGCTTCAACAATATGGGCCATGATTTGCATAATCGACCATTCATCATTTGATGGCTGCCATCGAATTGCTTCTTCCGATAAACCATTCACTGTTTCTATGATTCTATCAATCGATTCATTCACAGAAGTGATATTTTTTTGCGTCATGTTCCTACTCCTCCCTCGTTTTTCTTACTGTGTTTTCTAACACACCGACTTGCTCAATTTCTACACGGACAACATCGCCGTCCTTTAACCAAACTTGAGGCTCCATTGCTTGAACGACACCACCAGGAGTTCCCGTAATCACAAGATCACCCGGCTCTAATGTTACTAATTGTGATAAAAAGGAGACTAGCCGTTTTACTGTAAAGACTTGGTTTGCTGTGTTTGTTCGTTGTCGCTCTTCTCCATTAACGGTTAAAACCATTTCCAAACGTTGTGGATCTTTGATTTCATCTGCTGTCACTAACCATGGGCCAAGTGGTAAACTACCATCCACTGTTTTACCTTGAAGCCATTGTAGGGTGCGTCGTTGAATATCACGATACGTTACATCATTTGCAACGGTATACCCTGCTACATAGTCGAGTGCATCCTCTTCGGAAACATTTTTCGCGCGTTTTCCGATCACAAATGCGAATTCCGCTTCATAATCCAGTTGTTCTGAAATCGGCTGAAATGGAATATCATCTTGTGGGCCAATAATGGTATTTGCAAACTTGGCAAACAAAACGGGATGTGTTGGAATTTGACGACCCATCTCTAAAATATGTTCACGGTAGTTATGTCCAACCGCAAAGATTTTCCCAGGTCTTTTCAATGGTGCCTCGATTTTAACGTCTTCCTTATTAAAAATCAGTTGATGTCTATATGTAGTTGGATTTTCCAATGCGTAAGTAACGGCTTTCTTTGCAATTTCAACGCTTTCTTTACCGCCTTGTAAAAACGCTTCCATTTCAGACGGAACATACGCCTCTGCAATTTCCTTAAAGCGATACTTTCCTTCACTTTGTAATTGTGCCTGATAAGCATAATTTAGATCGATGACTTTATTGTCGTCTATCAGTGCTCCGATTCTCGTAAAACCATTTGCCGTAAAAGTGATTAGTTTCATTGTATTCTCCCTTTTCATTCAAATTTTCGTTGTGCAGATCCTTTCGAATAAACATTTCCACGCTATTTATATTGAAAAATATGCACCGTGTTTTACAGTAAAACCACCTACCTCAACATTACTATTTCCACCATTGCGATAATCAGTTATACTATATATAATAATTATATGTCAGAATTTTTTATAAAGTCAATGTCTAAATTGTTTAAATTGCTTAATTTTACAGATAATTAAAGGAGAATAAAATATGGAAACAACAAAGAAAAGTAGAGACACCATCCAATCCTTAAGCATTGGAATCTCCATTTTAGATGCAATAGCGAAAGCGAAAAGGCCGTTGAAGATTACCGAAATCCAAGAAGAGACAAACATAACAAAAAGCAATTTATATAAATACATCAATACCCTTGTCCAAGATGATTTAATTTTTCGCGATCAAAATAGCGGATTATACCACTTAGGATCAAAATTAATCCAATACGGAATGACAGCGATGGGCAACCAAGACGTCCTCGCGATCATTTCGCCTTATTTACAATCGATTAGTGAACATACAAACAATACGGCACTATTTTCGGTTCCAACCTTTAATGGACCGGTGATTGCAAAAATCACCCGCTCCAATCAAATCCTAAATATCGGTGCAGAGATTGGAACGCTGCTTCCACCCTATTCTGCTGCCGGAAAGATTTTCAACCTTTTTGCCAAGCAGCATAAAACTAAGAAATGGAAAGAAAATTACCAATCTACCATCACGGAAGATCTAGATGAGGCACAAATCATACGGAAGGAAAAAATCGCTTTTGCAAAGGAGCCTTTAATCTCAGAAGTGTCTTCCGTCGCTCTCCCCATTCTGAACTATCTCAACGAGCTAATCGGGATCATTACACTTGTTGGTTTTTCATCCGATATACCAGGAACCATTGATGATCCACAGAGTAAATTCTTACAAAAAATGCGGGTAGAAATATCAAAGAATTTTTAAAAAGTAAGTAGTCGGGGCATATGAGTATTGGAGATAGGAAATATGATTTTGTTTACCGATGGAAAAACTTTTTCGAATCTCGAAGAAAATATTTGGCATATAGAACAGTTTCTATTATTATAAGTATTATCAAAAAAATCATAAAAAGAGCGACCGAAAAATTGGGAACTTTAGGTTTGAACGAATTTTTTTGAGAGTAATTGAAGTAAAGGAGAAATGTATATGAGCAACAAAATTAGACTAGGTATCGTAGGTTACGGTAATCTTGGAAAAGGCGCAATTAAAGCTATTAAACAATCTCCTGATATGGAATTAGTTGCAGTTTTTACTAGAAGAGCCCCAGAAAGCCTAAAGCTTGAGGATGCAAATGTAAAAGCTGAACATATTTCAAATGCAAGTGATTATCAAGGTAAAATTGATGTTATGCTACTTTGTGGTGGTTCTGCGACAGACCTACCTGAACAAACTCCACAATTCGCTAGCATGTTCAATACTGTAGATAGTTTTGATACACACGCAAAAATCCCTGAGTTTTACCAATCTGTAAATGAGGCTGCAAAAAATACAACAGCTATTCTCTCAGTAGGTTGGGACCCAGGTCTATTCTCAATCAACCGTGTGATGGCGGATGCCATTTTACCAAATGGTGAAAATTATACATTCTGGGGCAAAGGTCTAAGCCAAGGTCACTCTGATGCAATTAGACGTGTTGAAGGTGTTAAAAACGGTGTCCAATATACAATTCCTTCTGAGGATGCAATGGAAAAAGTTCGCAGTGGTTCAAATCCAGAACTAACAACTGCTGAAAAACACCGTCGTGTGTGCTATGTGGTTGCAGAAGAAGGTGCAGACACAGCTGCCATTGAAAATGAAATTAAAACAATGCCAAACTACTTTGCGGATTATGAGACAGAAGTGAACTTTATTTCTGAAGAAGAATTAAATCGAGACCACTCTAAAGCTCCACATGGTGGGTTTGTGATTCGTGGTGGACAAACAAGTGAAGGCACTAAACAAATTTACGAATTCTCTTTAAAACTAGATAGTAATCCTGAGTTTACTTCGGCTGTTTTGGTTGCATATGCTAGAGCTGCATACCGCTTAAGTCAAGAAAAGCAATTTGGTGCGAAAACAGTATTCGATGTAGCCCCAAGCTATATTTCTCCTAAATCACCTGAGCAATTACGTAAAGATTACTTATAAGCAAACAAAAAATCACTCACACATTTGTGAGTGATTTTTGTATGTTTGCTACTCATCACTACCTCTGTATCGTTTATATGAAAGTGGGTTCCAAATCCGGTATTGAAGATCTTCGGATCGAAGTGGTGCCGGAATATCATCAAAGATTTTCCTTGCCACTTCTAGTTCACGCTCCGCTTCTGACTTATCCTGGTACATAAATTCGTCTGAAGCTTGATCTAGTGCTTTATCTACCTTTTCTTCTAAATACCCAACCACCATCTCTTGTTGTCGATGAATGGATTCCCTTGCTGATGCCACCCAATCAGGCTGTGCGGAACGAAGGGTATCTGAAACATAGCTGAACTCTTTGAAAATATCTTTATAAATCTTATCCGCATTTTCACGGGCATCCATGATAGCGCTCTCCAAATCTTCAATCGTAAGCTCCTCAACCTCAAGAGGCGTTCTACGTTTTGGACCACCAATTCCTGACCTCGTTAAATAATAAGGGAAAATACTTTTTATCGTTTTCCCGACTGGTGAGATTGCCATCTGATTCTCATCTACACCCTTTGGCTGCACGCCCTGCATCGCAATTCGCGCTGATTCTGGTCTTACAATTTCCTTTGGTGGTAACACACCATAACGCAACAGCTCGCGAATTCCTGTCCCCGAAATATTTATCCGATATTGTTCATCGTGAGGACATGTTTGTTCAGTTGCTTGGGCACTACAACGTGTACAATAAAACACTTCATGGAACAGACGAATATCAATTCCTAATTCATCTGGTGTAAATTCGTCAAAAATGGTATGGCTCGCATATTTGTCATAATAATCCCCAATACCCGCGTGGTCTCGTCCGATTAGGGCATGTGTACATCCGTAGTTTTTCATAATCAATGCATGAAGGACAGCCTCACGTGGTCCCGCAAAAATATAAGTTACACGCAATGGTGCTAGAATCGTTCTTTCCTTTGGATAATATGTATCCAGCACACTGCGGTAGGACAATACCCGGAACTCATGTCGAGTATATTCACGCTTAGCCATTTCTACCAGTGGCTGAACAAATAAACCTTCCAACTCTTCTAATGCATTTCGATGAATATACTCGTGTCCGCGGTGTAAAGGATTGGCCCCTGTAATAAATCCTCCAACCGACTTAAACTGCTTTGTCTCATAAAATAGCTTCCAAGTGTCCTTTGGCTCCATACGAATCTCTTCAAATGGTCCCCAGTGAGCTCGACGGAGCAAAGTGATAGGTCCAGCCAAGGCTGTATCACCCATTCGACGATAGATTGAATCTACACCCGGGTGGTTTCGATCAGTTGTGCCGAACACATGATTTGCACGGAACTCACGATCATAGTGAAAAATATCCGTCAATTTAAGAATGGCGACAGGCACTCTTGTTTCATCAGCAAGAGCAACCTCGTCCCCTACTGATAATGTCTTAATAATCTGCGCGTTCCGGTCACCAATTGGTGCAAAACTAAGAGGCACCGGCCAGACGACTCCATTTTTCAAACGGCCTTTCGTCAACACAGACTTATAATCTTCCTCATCCATAAAGCCTTCATTAGGAGACAATACCCCAGTTGCAATCATTTCAAGTGTTATGACAGCCTCCAAATCCACCATAATCATAGGTAACTGCTTGGCCCTTTCCATCGCTTCCTCCTGCTCTTTCCCCGCAAGAACACGATTCACCAATTTGCCACCATGTGGTTGCTGCGGATAACCTGCAAATGTTTTTTCATTCAATACATCTGTATATTGATTCATCATATCACCCTCCCCTTACCACATATATTCTATTGATATCCTTTATATCCTTCTTAAACTTAATATCTTTTTAGAAAATTCAGGTAATTATACATTAAACAACAAAAAATGACAAAGGATAAATCGACAAACATATTTTTTGATGTAAGCGCTGCACTTCGGAATTAACTCTTGTCCCTCAATAATTTTAAATTTATGATTATTATGTAATTGAATTCGCATAGGGGGATTGACATGGAGTTAAAGTACACAGGTAAAACAAAAGATGTCTATGAATTACCGGACGGAAATTACTTACTGCAATTTAAAGACGACGTCACTGGCGTTGATGGTGTTTTTGATCCAGGTGCAAATACAGTTGGTTTAACTATTGAGGGTGCAGGACGTGCTGGATTAAAACTAACAAAATACTTTTTCGAACGTTTAAATGAAAAAGGGATTCCTACTCACTATATTGACGCTGATATCGAACAAGCAACCATGACAGTCAAACCGGCTGAAGTATTCGGTAAAGGGCTTGAAGTCATCTGTAGATACCGTGCTGTCGGTAGCTTTCTACGCCGATATGGCTTATATGCTGAAGATGGACAAGCCTTGGATGCTTTTGTGGAAGTGACCTTAAAAGATGACGGTCGTGGAGATCCTCCAATCAGTGAAGACGCTTTGGACATGCTTGGCATTTTGTCTAAAGAAGAATATCAAGTATTAAAAGACCTTACCCAACAAATTGCGGGGATTGTCAGGGATGAGCTTGCGAAGAAGGGTATCGAGCTGTACGATATCAAATTCGAATTCGGACGTACTGGCGAGAACAGCCAAATCGTTCTCATCGACGAAATTTCTGGCGGAAACATGCGCGCCTACAAAGACGGCGAATACGTCGAACCACTCGAATTAGAGAAAATGTTTTTATAATTTAGGGGATCAGGTTTGAAGTGCTTTTCTTAAAATAAGTGCTGAAATGACAGTTGATTCGGCATCATAATTGTCTATTACACTTGTCCCAACGATTGATGAGTTGTCTTGCCATTAATGTGGAACTGCTGAAAATATATAAGCGGAGGTTTTCCGTTTAAATTCCGAATGGGGCTCGTATAGAAGACCTAGATAAGCGTAAGGTTTCCGTTTAAATGCCAAATGAAGTTCAAATAGGCCAATATAAGAGGTGGATTTCCGGTTATCCAAAGAAAAACCCTTCTTTTCCATACTTTTAGAGTCAATAAACGGAATCTCTCCGTTTATTTTGACTATTTTAAATGCATTTTACGGATTAGGCGAAATTTTTCCGTCCATTCAATGGCTTGGGTGCTTAGCCTGCTCCCACAACCGAAACGGCTTGCTGTTTGGAAGTGGGCAGGGTGTGACCTGCCCCTACCAATTACCTAATTGGAGAAAAGTATTGCATTAATGTATGTCTCGTTTCTTAAAGCTACCTCCCTTTACTTCCGAAACGTCATACACAACAACAAATGCCTGTTTGTCAATTTCATAAATAATTTCTTTCATTTTACTGTCCTCTAAACGGTTAATAATACAAGTAATTTCTTTGAATTGCTCATTTGAATAACCGCCTTCAACGATATTATATGTTGCACTTCGACCTAAACGATCTCGTATCGTTTCTACCATTAGTTCAGGTTGACTTGTAATAACTTTATAGGTTTTAGAACCACTTAAACCTTCCTCCACAGTATGAATCACCTTAGAAGCTATAAAATAAGCAATGCCTGATAAGAAAGCCCCTTGTAGTCCAAATACGGTTGAAACTACAATAAAAACAAATAAGTTTAAGAATAAAATCAGATCACTTGTTCCAAAAGGTAATCTTCGGGATAGTAATACGGCTAACATATCAATGCCATCCAATGCACCACCATTTCGTAATGCGACTCCCATACCAAATCCGATAATAATACCACCAACAACGGTTACTAACAGTGTATCTCCTTGAATAATGGTTGGAATGTGGTGCATAATGCTTGTCCCATAAGCTAATGAAGCAATGCCGATAACAGAATAAATTGCAAAACTTTTCCCTATTTGTTTATATCCTAAAAATATGAAAGGGATATTTAGAACAGCAATCAAAATACCAAGAGGAATCCCCATTAATTCTGAACCAACAATACTCAGACCAGTTACACCGCCATCTGAGACGTTGTTTGGAATTAGTATTGCCTCCAGTCCATATGCTGTTATAAATGCCCCGATTATAACTGCTACTGCGCGTGTTACCTTTTTAAGTCCATTCATTTTTCTTTGCTTGACCATTGTACTCATTTTTGAGTCCTCTTTCCCAACGAATCTCTTTTTTTCATTTAAGGTACATTATTTGTTATTTCTATAAATCATATTCAATCCGATGCCCTGTTCAACGACTTGACACAGTGTCACATTACGATAAAATATTATATGACAGTGTGTCATTTGTCAATAAAAATATGACATCGTGTCATGTGAAAAAAGTGAGCAGTCTCTTTATTTACCAAGCAACTTTATCCATAAAAAAATGGCGTCTTCCCCCAATAATGCAATGTTTTACGTACAAAGGGTCAGGCTCTGAATTTTAACCCATGCATTCCAATTCAAGGTGAGTGTCCAGATGAGTCGTTTACTCAATGTTGTGAAGATAAACACGATGATGATTCATGTTCAGACTAGTACCATCACATCCACACCAATATTAAAAGATGTATAAAAGACTAGCTTTATATCAAAAAGCTAGTCTATTTCTCTATATTCATTTCTTAAAACGTGGACTTATCCTTTATACGGTATGGCTTTACCATACCAATGATCAGGCCCCTGAAACCAGCAACCTAGTTTAAAAACATCATCATAAATGGACCAATTAGCTTAGCAAGCAACAGTAGAACTAAACCAGTAAACATATATGTAACATATTTTTTCCGATCTACACCTACTCTTAATTCCCACAAACCGATTGTAATGAAAAATACACTGATCATTAAAACGATTTCGGGTAGCAATATAAACATATTCATCTAGTAATCCCCTTTTTTTATTTGTGTCCCTTCTCATTGCACACTCCACATTAACATAATATTCCAGATACCTAGACGAATTTCCTGCTCCAGTCCCAGAAAAAAAAACGACTGCCTAGTTTAGCAATCGCACCCCTTAAAAGCAAATGATATTTTTACTTTACTCGATAAATTCCCAATCTGGATTCCAAACTATTTCCCACAAATGTCCGTCTGGGTCTTGGAAGTAACCAGAGTATCCTCCCCAAAAGGTATCGTGTGCTGGAACTGTAATAGTTGCACCAGCCCTCCTTGCCTGCTCCATTACCATATCGACCTCTGCTTTACTCCCCACATTATGACCAATCGTGAATTCAGTTGGACTTATTGGAGACTGCTCTATACTTGTATCATGAGCGACATCCTTACGATTCCAAATGGCGAGTTTCAATCCTGATTGTAAATCGAAAAATGCTACAGCACCGTGCTCAAATTCCTGACCAACTATTCCTTGTGTTGGTAGTCCAAGTCCTTCCTTGTAGAATTTCAAAGACCTTTCCAAATCATCTACACCCAATGTGATAACTGAAATTCGTGGTTTCATCTCGTATCTCCTAACTATTTTATTCGTGCAAATTATAAAATCGGCTATCAAAACATTAAATCAAAAACCAAATACCTACACTCATCACCATAAATATAGCTCCGAAAATAAATAACGTAATTCTTAAAGCTAAAGTATGATGAGTCCGAAAAGTTATTTTATATAGTTTGTGAAGCCCCATTAAAATCCATCCAACGATTAAAAAAAGTCCTGTTGCATCTGGACTTTCATTGGTTTCCTCGTAAAACCCTTCTGCTTTCTTAGAAAACGAAAAGTAGAAAGCCATAATACTTAATACTCCCGTGATTACCGTTACGCCTAATACAGTCAAAATGTCCATACTCCATACCCCGCTACTTTTCATTTTTTCTTTATCTAGTAACCTAGCTTTATTTTGATACGGCAGACACCATAAATTGTTTCATCTATTCTGTACCAACATATATAAATTCATCTTTCTTGCCAAATCGAAAATGGATATCATACTTTGTTTCACTTCCATATTGGTTGTAGCCATAAAGAAAATAACCGACCTCGGTAAAATCAGTCTGTGGATTATAAAAGTTAAAATACATGGGTAATCCAGCAATTTCTGTTGGAAAGTGTTCAATTGGAGAATCACTAAGTTCATCAAAATAGATCTTGCCATCAATAACCTCAAGTTCAACATCAAAATCACTTCTTATTTTATCGAATTCGTTCTTCGCTATATAGTTCATAATGTTTCTTGCTTTATGGTCAAAGATTTGTAATTTCTCTCTGTTCTTCTTTTCTTGTTCCAATTCGTAATTAACAAGGATTAGTTCATCTTTTAACATATTAATCTCTACATTTTTCTTTTCAATCTGAGTTTCGTATTCCAAAGTTAAAGATTTCTTGTCATATTTATCATTAGAGCATGCAGATATGAAACTTACCATTAATACAATTCCTGGATAAAGGATAGACCGTTTCATTTTATCAACCCCAACTATATCATTTTCCCTTATACCCTTTTAGTAGTAACTTCAACACTAATCAGCGATAATCCTTCCTGTACGTGATATAGACGTTTATCATAAGAAATTATCTCCCTATTAATTGATAAATCTTGAAAAAAAGGTTTCGTTTATACCTCAATTCCATTAGAGGTATGTTATTATAAAAAGTAAAATATACCCATTTTTACAATGTTTTTACGAATATATAATGGAAGGTATGGTTGCATGTTAAAAAAGCTTTTCACCAAGAAGAAACCTTCAGAAGATGAGTACCGACTAATTTACGATTTATTTTATGACCGTGTCTACCATGATGCTTATTTTATTACTCGGGATCCATATTTAGCTCAGGATGTTGTTCAAGATACTTTTATGAAAGCATTTAGAGATTTAGATAGTTTAAGAGATCGATCAAAAATGGGTGCTTGGTTATCTACCATTGCATCCAGAACAGCTATAGACTTAATTCGTAAACAAAAAGTATGGAACGGAATCCCTACAGAAGACGTCTATTTAGAAAAAGATAAAAATAACCATTCAAATCCCGTTGAAATGGAAGTTGAAATAAAGCTTATGTTGAAAGAAGTAGGAGAAGTTCTTTCTGAGATTAGTGTAGAGCATCGAGAGATTCTGCTTTTAAAATACATACATGAATTAAAAGAGAAGGAAATAGCAGAGTTACTTAACCTTAAAGAAGGTACAGTGAAATCTAGAATATTTCGCGCCAAAAAAGAGCTAAGAAATATATTAATTGGTAAGAATTTTACCCAACATAGGGATGGTGAAGTATTATGAAAAACCACGTTTCTCTAAAGCATGATGGTCTTAGGGATTCAATGAAATCTGAATATAAAAATGCACCTTTGCCCCCTTCTTCCAAAGAGGAAACATGGTTAAACATACAACAGGGATTAAAAGAAAATAAAAAGAAAAAGGTGGTTTTTAAACCTGGCTGGGTTGCTGCCTCCATCTTAATAGCATTTATTATTGGAACATTAGCATTGGAAAATAGTCAAGGTGATGCCTTTGGTTGGATTACGAAATATTTTCAACAAGATAATGGGACTATTACCCAAATAGGAGATTCAATTAGTACAGGAGAGTCAAATAGCCTCCCACTCCCTTCTACTGATTCTTTACAAGAAATAGGTACTATAACGAAAGAAGAGGTCATGAGTTTATCTGAAGCACAAAAAGTGGCCAATTTCCACATATTAACCCCCACTTTTTTACCTGATGGATACGAACTTTTAGATGTCAATGTTGTTTATGGGGAGAATGAAGCGAGTAATGATATTATATTAAATTACAGCAACCAACTCATGGTCCAACAAATTGGAGGAGCTGAGAACATGGGGAATACTTTACTAATTGATAATGAAGATACCAAGGTAGAAACGATTACAATTAAGGGCGAAAAAGCCACCCTTTTAACTTTTAAGGATCATACAAGTAGGCTAATCTTTAATCAATTGAAGACCAGAATAATCATTAGCGGAAGTCTACCCGGTGAAGAGTTAATCTCGATAGCAGAATCTATGAAATAAGAAAAAGCTAACTTTAATAGTCACATGGAACTATTAGAGTTAGCTTTTAATATTCTATATTAAAAATAATAAATTGAACTTGAAACACTACTAAATGTTTCCGTTTTACTCCCCATTGTAACCTTATGCACTCCCCTAGTACGGTAATAATATCCCTTTGGGGCAATATATTCTACAAAATTATACAAATAATTGGTACCGTATTTCACAAATTCTTTTCCGCTACTATAATCAACCCATCTCGATCTTGAGGAATCCCACACTTGTAAATACAATGTTGTTGTAATTTTATCAGCATTCACATAGCTATCGGTATGTCCGGAAATTTTAAGTGAACTCCCGTTATTATAAATGGACACTTGTGCTGATTTGATATAGTCTGTTGCTTGTATGATTATTTCTTCTGCTGCGCCATCATTGGGGACTAATGGTTCACTGATAGGTGGTAACTTCGGCATATGTTCAGGCTCTTGTAGGTTGGTTTTATCGAAGGCGATAACTCCTCCTTCCGCCCGCGCCCTATCAACGTTCAAAAGAAAAACAATAGTAAAAATAAACAGGAATGTTAACAAGTACAACCATATTTTCATAGTTCTATTTACTCCTTTATTTTGTTTTATAGTAAAGGCGTACCAGAGTCCAAAAATGTTCCATAAAACTATGAATTTATTAAAACACATTTCCTTTTCTGTAAATCACTGTTCAATCATCTTATTAAAAGAAACATTTATAGTTAAATCTCTCATTGTAATGTCAAACATTACATAAGATGAAACAAAAGAATAGGTGAACAAGGGAATACATGCTTTCACCTCATATACCACCACAACATCAAAGTTTTCACTACAAAATTATATCCTAATTTTCTTCAGCTAAACCAGCTAATAGGATGTCAATATTTTTCTGTAAAATTATTAAACAGTTAATGATATACTAAAAATGCGCATGCCAAATAACCCTCCTCATCCATATTGGAAGGTTTTTCATGTATTACTTAAT
>NZ_QUQV01000030.1 GCF_003400205.1 Bacillus sp. HNG
CTCGACACAATTAATGTAGTGGGACTTGGGGTGACTGGCAAGTCTTTTTTTATGCACTCATTAAATAAAGTGCAGGACTCTGCATTTTTTCGTTGCAAAGCTCTGCACTTTTATTTTGCAATAAACACTTTGTTACATCTTTTAATCTTATTAAAATGAATTGGCATTACTTTACCTTCTGACAATTCACATGGTTTTAATAATAGTTTGAATAATTTACTACTATCATAATTATAAAAAACGTCAAAAAACTTATTGACCTTCTCTCACATCCCTGTTATTATACCAATATATTAAAAATCGATGACGAGAAAGAGTACGATAGATTCTGTTCCCCAGAGAGTCGACAGTTGCTGAAAGTCGATGTTCAGAGCCATCCGAAAATCATCTCAGAGATGCAAAGCTGAAAATAGTAAGCTTTGACGGGGAGTCCGCCGTTACGAAGGAACACGTATGATAGTACGTAAGTGAGCGTCGCGCCTTTTTGGCTGCGGAATCTGGGTGGTATCGCGAGTTAACCTCGTCCCTATTATAGGGGCGAGGTTTTTGTTTTTTCGTCGGGACAACGGACCTGTCCCTCCGTCACAAAAATACTATATAAGGAGAGTAATTCCCATGAAGAAATTAGACACTTTATTTATCGGTTTTATGTTATTTTCAATGTTTTTTGGTGCTGGTAATTTAATTTTTCCACCGTTTTTAGGCGCTGGCGCTGGTACTAACTTTTGGACTGGTATGCTTGGATTTATCGTAACGGGAGTTGGTTTACCTGTTCTTGTCATCTTCGCAGTTTCCCTTGTAAAAGGTGGCGCTCAGGCAATGGGCGATCGAGTTCACCCTGTATTTAGCACAGCTTTTATGGTTGCTGTTTATCTATGTATCGGACCATTTCTTGCGATCCCAAGAAACGCTAATGTTGCGTTCGAAATGGGAATTACCCCATTTTTACCTGAGTCAACCAATACTGCACTAATTCTTTTACTTTTCTCAGTTGTCTTTTTTGGTATTGTCTATTTTATCAGCTTAAATCCTAGCAAAATGGAACAATATATGGGGCGCTTTATTGCTCCAACCCTGGTAGTTGCCATTGTTATTTTAATCGTTGTTGGATTATTTAAGCTTGATACACCTTTCCTTAACCCAACAGAGGGCTATCAATCGGGTGCGTTTTTCACAGGATTCCTAGAAGGATACAACACCATGGATGCTCTTGCTTCATTAGCATTCGGAATTGTTATCTTAAACTCCATTCAAAAAAGGGGTATTGAAAATCGTTCACAGTTAACAAGATACACGTTTAAAGCTGGAATGATTGCAGGTATTCTGCTTTCTGCCATTTATGTAGGGATTGGATTAATCGGCGCTAAGATGGCAGGTCAAGGCACTTTTGCAGACGGAACACAAATCTTATCTTCCGCTGCTACTTTATTATTTGGACCAAGCGGTACTCTACTTCTTGGCCTGATTTTCACATTAGCTTGTTTCACTACTGTAGTTGGACTAACAACTGCTTGTGGTCAGTATTTTTCAAATTTACTTCCAAAGTTAAGCTATAAAACAGTGGTACTTCTTGTAACGTTAGTTGGATTTACGCTTTCAAACCTTGGATTAGCACAGATTTTAAAAGTTTCTGTTCCATTCTTAGTGATGACGTACCCACTATTAATTGTGTTAGTAGTCTTAACCTTCTTTAGTCGATATTTTAAAAATGTCAAAGCCGTTTATGGTTCAGCGATGTTATTCACCGGTGTATTTGCCCTAATCAGTGGATTAAATGCATTCGGACTTGACCTTGGACCTGTTCAGGATATGAAAAATATGCTTCCACTTGCATCTGCTGGATTAGAGTGGATCGTCCCTGCTCTCGTTGGTACTGCACTTGGACTGGTGATGAGTCAATTCAGTAAAAAGGTAGTCACCATACATGACCTAGAAATAAAAGGTTACACAAAAATGATTGATTGAAAAGAGTACTTATGGTACTCTTTTTAAATGTTGTAATTTGTTTGTTTTCTAAACAAATCAATTTTACATAGTTCCAATTTTTAGGATAAGTTCTACTATCCAACACAAAATATAAAATGGAACCGCTTATTTTTTATTTTAGGAGGAAGCAGCATGAGAAAGATTGCCCTATTACTACTTGTTGGATTAATCGCATTTTTCATTGTAGGGTGTAACAATCAAGAGGCTGGGGTTAAAGAATTAAAGCTTGCCCACAACCAAACGTTAGACCATCCTGTTCATCTATCACTCGTGGAACTTGGCCGATTAGTTGAAGAAAAATCAAATAATAAAATCCAGGTGGAAATCTATCCAAATGGTCAACTTGGAAGTGAACGTGAAGTACTTGAATTAACACAATCAGGTGCTGTTGACGTCGCAAAGGTAAGTGCAAGTGCTTTAGAAGGTTTTGAATCCGATTACTCAATCTTCAGCTTGCCATACACGTTTGAGAGTTACGATGAATTTGAGAAAAAAATGAATGATAAAAATATCACCGATCAACTTTATTACAAAACCGAGGATATCGGCTTTATTGCCTTAACCTACTTCAATGCAGGTTCTCGAAATTTATATACGAAGGATCGAGAAGTAAAAACGGTCGCAGATGTGTCTGGTTTAAAAACGAGGGTTCAACCAAGTCAAACGAGTGTAAGTATGATCGAGGCATTCGGTGGTCTTCCTACTCCAATGGCTTACGGAGAGGTGTATACAGCCCTACAATCAGGAGTTATCGATGCTGCTGAGAATAATGAAACCGCTCTAGTTGGTAACAATCATGGAGAAGTTGCCAAATATTATATGTATACCGGTCACCAAATCGTACCAGATATGCTCATCATTAACGCAAAACGATACAACGAATTTACAGATGATGAAAAAAGAATCATTCAGGAAGCAGCAAAGGAAGCTACCCTTTATCACGAAGATGTTTGGGCAAAATCAATTAAAGAACAGACCGAAATCGCAAAAACAAAAATGGGCGTTCATTTTATCGACGTAGATAAAGACTCCTTCATCAATGCTGTAAAGCCACTTCACGAGGCTTTTGCAAAGGATGAAAAAACGAAAGATATTTACAAATTAATGAAGGGGACATCATCTAATGAATAAGGTAAAACAAATTCTGGACAAAGTATTAATCGTCTTCTCAAGTTTACTGCTTGTCTCCATGGTTGTACTATCGTCCTGGCAAGTATTATCTAGATATGTTTTTAATATTTCCTCTCCAGGTACAGAGGAATTAACACGATATATGTTAATTTGGTTTGGACTCATGTCAGCTGCCTATGTATTCGGTGCGAAAAAGCATATTGGAATTCTTTTTATAAGAGAAAAGTTTAGTCCAAAGGTACAGCTTCAAATTGAATTTGTAACCGATATTATTATTCTTTTGACGGCTGCCATCTTAATGGTTTACGGCGGTATTAGAATTGTCATACTAACTTCTGCTCAAGCTGCAGCAGCAACCGGTCTATCAATGGGAGTTGTTTATGCTGCCATTCTTGTGTCCGGCATATGCATCGTCATTTATCAAATTCACAGTCTGATGTCCTATAAAGAAAGAAAAAGAGAGGTGATCCTATAATGGAAACAATCGCGGGTCTTATTCTTTTTGCCACCTTTTTCTTTTTGTTATTATTTGGTGCACCAATTGCGATCGCCATTATCTTGAGTTCAGTTGTTACATTTTTATTTGTATTACCTTTTGATGTGGCCATTTTAACATCAGCGCAACGGATGGTTACAGGAATTGATAATTTTACAATGTTAGCGATTCCTTTATTCGTTTTATCAGGGATTATAATGAATAATGGTGGAATTGCCTTTCGACTTGTCAATTTTGCGAAGGTATTGGTTGGAAAGCTTCCAGGATCATTAGCCCACACGAATGCGGTTGGTAATATGTTATTTGGCTCAATCTCTGGTTCGAGCGTTGCCTCTGCTGCTGCAATGGGACGTATTATGACACCAATGCAAACGAATCAAGGCTACAAATTGACTTATTCGGCAGCCGTTAATATCGCCTCCGCTCCAACTGGATTAATTATACCGCCAAGTTCAGTATTAATTGTGTACTCTTTAGTTAGTGGTGGTACTTCAGTTGCGGCTCTCTTTATGGCTGGATATATTCCAGGGATTTTATGGGGTCTTGCCGTGATGGTTGTTGCTTATTTTATGGCAAAGAAAGAAAACTACCCTGTTTCGCAATTACCAAGTGCAAAAGATATTTTTTATATTATCTTGAGTGCTATTCCAAGTTTATTCTTGATTGTCATTGTAATCGGCGGAATTGTTGCCGGTGTTTTTACAGCTACTGAGGGTGCAGCTGTTGCGGTTATTTACTCAGTTATTCTTTCAATCATTTATAAAAACTTTAAACTTAAGGATTTACCAGCTATTTTTATTGAAACGATTGAAATTACGGGAATGATTCTCTTTTTAATTACAGCTTCAGCATTATTTTCACTTGTAATGTCCTATATGAGATTGCCTGAAGCAATTAGTACTGCTTTACTATCAATTACAGATAATCAAATTGGGATTATTCTTATTATCATTTTTATCTTGTTACTCGTTGGTACGTTTATGGATATTACACCAGCCGTCCTTATTTTCACGCCAATCTTTTTACCAGTGGCACAAAGCTTCGGAATGGACCCTATTCATTTTGGAATGATCATCTGTTTCGGACTTTGTATTGGAAATATGACTCCGCCAGTGGGAAGTGCATTATTCGTTGGTTGTAGTGTTGCGAAGGTTAAAATTGAAGAAGTGGTCCCAACATTATTACCTTATTTCGGGGTTGTTATTTTGGTGTTACTACTCGTTGCCTTTGTCCCACAAATTTCATTATTCTTACCACAACTGTTTGGATTATAAAATAGGTAAGGCTAGGTACCGTATTTTGGTACCTAGCCTTTTATTTAATCTGTTTTGATGTCTAGTAGTTTTTGACGTAATTCTGTTTCCATTGATGCAAGTTCAAGCTCGGCTTGGCGTCGCTTGTTGCGACCTTCTTCTTGGATCCTTAACGTTTCTTCTAATGTAGAAATGAGGTTTTCTTTTGTTCTCTTCAATGTTTCTACATCAACTAATCCGCGCTCATTTTCTCTTGCTGTTTCAAGCGTATTGCTTTTTAGCATTTCAGCATTCTTCAATAAAAGCTCATTTGTAGTTTTGGCAACTTGTTTTTGTGCTTCTACCGCATTACGCTGTCTGATTAATGTTAACGCAATCGCCACTTGATTTTTCCATAATGGAATCGCCGTCATGATTGATGATTGAATTTTTTCAACAAGTGCTTGGTTTGTGTTTTGGATCAAACGGATTTGTGGCGCACTTTGAATCGTGATTTCTCTACTAAGTTTCAGGTCATGAACACGTTTTTCTAAACGATCCGCAAATTGAACCATATCATTCACTTCTTGAACTTTCATTTGGTCATTAGTTGTTTCTGCTTGTTTCTTTAATTCAGGAATAACTTGTTTATGCATCTCTTCAAGCTTAAGTTCACCTGCAGCAATATATACGTTTAAAGCATCAAAATAATCCTTATTGTTATCGTAAAGCTTTTCTAAAATCGCAATATCAGATAACAGGACATTTTTACTTCGGTCAAGCTTCACACTAATTCGATCAATTTGAGCCCCTGTTTTTTGGTATTTGGATAGTACCTCTTGTACGGAATTAGATACTTTTCCAAATATCCGTGAAATGACAGATCGTTTTTCAGGACTCAATTCTTCAGGCTTCATGTCATCTAGACGGTGCATGAGTTCTGAAATAATTTTTCCAACCTCACCGACATCATTTTTTTGAACATGCTCAAGCATTGTGTTTGAAAATGAAAGCAGCTTGTTTTGTGCCGGCGTTCCGTACGAAATCATCGCTTGGTGATTCGTTGGGTCAATTTGTTTCGCAAGCTGTAGAGCTTTTTCCTTATTTTCTTCAGGCAATACATCGACTAATCGAACAGGCTTCTTTTCTTCTTGTGTGAGAACAATCGGATTTTCCTGCTCATCTTTCTTCTCATCAAATGGATTGGCAAGTAATTCATCCATTAAATTTGTCGGCTCTTTATAATTTGGAGAATACTGTTCACTCATACTCATTTACCTCCTGTTTTGATCAAGAAATGCATTATCATTTGCTTGTTTATTCGAGTTCTTTGCTACATCAATTTCGAACTGTAGGTCTTCTATATCATTCGAGAGCATTTTGTGTAAATCCTTCTCAATCGTCTGCGTTAATTCTTCAAGTACCCTTCGTGTTTCGTGCAGTGACCGCTCAAGTTCACTATTTTTCTTCGGTTGGGATGAAAGAAAAGCATACTTCTCCGTTAACTCCACAACTGAATCTAGATGTGAAAAATAGAATCGTTCAGCTAGGTAAAAGCGTCGCGGTTCACTTTTTGATAATCGATAAATTTTCTTGGTTACACGATGTAAGTCGACTCTTTGTTTTAATGACGGTATGTGACGAACGGAAAAAAGGGATTTATTAAGTCTAGCAAGTTTTTTCTTTGCTTCTTTTAAATTTCTCTCAATATACTGATATTCCTTCCTCGTTAGGCGATGTTTTCGCAAAAAGGATTGTTTTATTATGGCTGACGTTCCAAAATAGGCAATTCCGCCACCTACTAAAGCATATCCAGACGAAAGTAGGAATGTTTGATCAAATGCAAAAAAGCTTACTAACCAAACAGTAGCCGTTGTCGGCACTGAAATAAACGATTTAACAATAAAAGCGAGAAACGAATTCATACCATCGACTCCTAACATTTAAGTCTTACTATTATATACGAACCAACTCGAACGTTGGTTTCAAAAACTTTAGAGGGAAAAAATGGTGTTATTCATTGTATGCGCCGCCCTAATCAAGGGCTTGCCTGGTGCTGGGTTCTGGGTAAGGCGCTCTGAATTCTGGGGTCTGGGCTACAGGACTTTCTCTCCGGATGACTGCTTCTTTCTGGATTTCATCGTCTTGGATGAACGGGATTTCCACGACACCAGTGTGGCCTTTTACCCTTCATTCTCTCGATGAACGGGATTCCCACTTCACCACCACCACTACCTCTTCCCCTTCATCTACCCGATGAACAGGATTTCCGCACTACCAAAGCAACCTTTTCCCCTTCATATTCTCTTTTTCCTCAACTTAACTATACTATAAGATATTTATTCAAACTATGGACCTAGAAATTACAAGAATCTAAGACTTGAGGCGTATTTTCAACAAAAGCACTTCCTACAATTGTCTACCCTAATTATAGTCCATTTTTAAAAATTATAGTAAATTATCTGGAAATTCTTCATAGGATGTAGTATAGTACATTATATCACTAATGCACTAATGTACATATTCACCTAAGGAGGTGTTTATATGAAGTTTAAGCAGGATGGCGCAAAACCTATTTATGTACAGATTTCTGAATGGATTGAAACTGAAATTTTGAGTGGAGCGATACCTGAGGATCATAAGGTGTTTTCCCAGTATCAGCTTGCGGAGATGTTCAATATTAATCCTGCTACTGCTGCGAAGGGGCTCAATCTCCTTGCAGACGAAAATATCCTCTATAAAAAGCGCGGCCTTGGCATGTTTGTGGCGCCGAATGCCCCGCAATTTATTCTAGAGAAAAGGAAAAGTCAAACAATGAAAAATCTCGTTTACGAACTAGTGTTGGAGGCGGAGCGTTTAGGGGTTAGCGAAACAGAATTAATCAATCTAATTATGGAAGAAAAGGAACGGCAAAGGGGGAATCAGAAGTGAATGCGATTGATGTGAACAACGTATCAAAACTCTATGGTGATATGAAAGCTTTAGATCACCTCACTTTTACAATCAAGCCAAATACAATAACAGGCGTCATTGGGAGAAATGGAGCAGGAAAAACAACTCTTTTAAAAATTATCGCCGGATTTTACCCAGTTTCTTCTGGAGAGGTTCACGTTTTTTCTGAGAATCCGTTCAATAATTTAAAAATATCTTCCAATCTTATTTTTGTGGATGACAATATGGTCTTTTCGCCTTGGTTAAATTTAGCCGAGATTTTAAAAGCAAGTGCAGGCTTTTATCCGAATTGGGATGACCAATTGGCCAAACGTCTATTTGATTACTTTGATTTAAATCCAAAGCAGCACCATCATCATCTCTCAAAAGGTATGAAAAGTACCTTTAATATGATCATCGGTCTCTCAGCCCGCTGCCCAATTACAATCTTCGATGAACCGACAACCGGAATGGATGCGGCGATACGTAAGGACTTTTACAAGGCATTATTGAAAGATTACATTGCACACCCGAGAACCATCCTCTTTTCAAGCCACCTTCTAAATGAGATCGATAGTATTCTAGAAAATGTTCTCCTCATCCGGAATGGCAGTGTTGTGCTTCATGAGCCCAATGACGATTTGAAGGAGTTTGCGGTCGGGCTTCGCGGAAAAACGGACGTGATCGAACAAGTTACGAAAGGCATGGAAGTTATTTATGTTGAGGACTTCGGTCATGATTACACGTATTCCGTTGTAAAGGATATTTACCCAGAAGCAACTTGGCTTGAAGCGAAGAAGCGTGGGATTGAACTATCACCTGTTGCAACAGAAGATCTTTGTGTGTATCTTACGGCAAAGAATAAGGGGGGTATCAATGATGTCTTTAACTAATGCTAGTTTACTTGATGTTCTAAAAAAACAATTGTTTTTTAAGGTTCGCTCCTATTATGGTGCGTTTACAAGCCTTGTAACCGTGCAGGCCATTGCGCTATTGTTTTCTTTTAATGGCGTTGGTCAGATGGGGCTTAGTGGAATATCCATTTCCACCTACTCCGGGAGCATGATCTTTGTGTTTACGGCCTTCTGGGCTTTTATTACGGCAATCACACTAACGACAAAACCCTATCATTATATTGATTTTTCATTTGTAACAAACCGAATGAGTAGCCATCTATCCACGTTTGGAATGCTAGTGGTCTATTCATTCTTTGCCAGTATCACTTCGACTTTTGTTGGGATTCTGTTAAGGGTGATTCTTTACTTCAAAGAAAGCAACAAGTTGATCATCACCAATCATTTTTTTCTATCATTTTCTGATTTGTTAGTTGGAATTTATATTGGTGCCCTATACCTAATTTTGTTTGCGGCACTTGGATATTTCATTGGAATGTTTACACAAATAAACAAACTTTTCGGGTTCGTGATACCAGCCCTATTCATTGGATGGGCAATTTATGAAGGAAGAACCTTTGACACATTTAGCGGCTTTACGTTTTTTGCATTCGAAACATCCATACTTATTTTCACAATAAAGGTAGTGGTTACAGTTGCGATATTAATTTGGATTGTGATTGCGGCAACTAACCGATTGGAGGTTCGAAAATAATGTCAGTAATCGGTATTTTACTTCCTTTTATCATCTTGGTATTTATTATAGCTCTTGTTTTTCTAACCGTATTTTTCGGTAAAAAGTACACGGGCTCTAAACTTACAAAACTATTACTTGGAACGTATTTTATTATCTTGGTAGTGGCTGTTATTGTCTATTATTGCCTCCCAAATTCAACTATTGATTCAGTTGAAAGCCCTAATATGTCATTCGAGCAAATTCATCAAGCGATTGAACAAGAGACATTTGAAAACGTGGAAGCGATAAAAGAAAAAGAAAGATGGAATATCCCGTTTGACCAAGCGCAACTTAATATTCAATATTTAGATAACATTAACATGTATACCATTTTTGACCAGAAAGAAAATGACGACCAAACGATCGAGATTATTTATTATGTAGCAAATACACAATTCAATGGGTACGATTTTTACGACGAAATCCCAACACCAACAATCTCAATCCAGGGTAATAGTTTGATTGCGAATCCTGCAATGGAAAATGAGGTAAAACTTCATAGCTTTCATAATGATTTTGTGATTTCCCAATTTAGAGGTGGTGGGATAACAGATGAGTTTGATGAAAGGTTTAATGATGATAAGCCCCTTAACTATGATTTTCTCATCATCCGTGTTCCTAAAAATCTTGAATTAACCGGAAGCGAGTTTGTGAACTTTCTCGGAGAACAATGAAAAAAGGAAGGGGCTCCCCTTCCTTTTTATTATTATGCATATTTTTGTTTGCTTGGATCTTTTAATACATTTGAGTAGCTGTAAAGCAGGTTTTCAAAGATGACATCCCATTTTTGGGTTAAAGCGTATTTTCTTCCTTCCATTCCCATTCGGTTACGAACCCCGTCATTTTCGAGTAGATGCTGAATGGTATCCGTTATGTCCTTTGTGTTACCTGGCTCACACAAATAACCGGTAACTCCTTCTTGAACAACATTCTTAACACCACCGGCCTTCACTCCAACCACCGGTGTACCGCTTGCCATTGATTCGAGCATGACATTTCCAAAGGTTTCTGATGATGATGGAAAGACAAAAATATCTGAAGCCGCATATACCTCTGCCAAATCCGTTCCTTTTAAAAATCCAGTAAAGGTCATATTGGATGGTGCTTCTTCCTCCATTTTACTACGTAATGGACCGTCTCCAACGATGAGCCATTGAATTTGTTCACTCCACTCCGGTGGCAATGAGTTTGCAATGTCAACGAGTACTTCTACATTTTTTTCCGGCGCTAACCGACCCACATAAGTCAGGATAAACTTTTTTGAAACCTGATATTTCTCTTGAACAACATCCCTATTGTAATAAGGATTAAATAGTTCGCAATCCACTCCGTGAGTCCATATTTCGATGTTAGAAAACCCTTTTTCCTCAAGCTGATTTTTTGTCACAAGGGTTGGAACATAAAGCTTTTGAAAGGGACGATGAAACCATTTCATATATTTCCACAAAGGGTTGGATAAAAATTGCAAATCATAAAACTGTAGATAATAATCAAAATCGGTATGATACGATCCTACAAGCGGTATATTTAACTTTTTCGCATAGTAACTTCCCCAAAATCCAATATTAAAAGGGGTTGCAACATGGATGATATCGGGTGAAAACTTTTCGAGTTCAGCTCGAATGTGAAACATATTCGGAAAAGCAAGTCTGCACTCAGGATATAGGAAAAAGGATAAGCTTTTAAAACGGTGAATATGACTCGATACATATTCATTCGAATTCGACATCGGCGCAAACACCTTCACATCCATATTTTGTTCCTCTAAATAATCCGTAAACCTTTTTAATGTGCGTGCTACACCGTTAACCTCTGGATAGTAAGTATCTGTAAAAATCGCTATTTTCATAAGATCCCCCTTAAGGTAGACTCCGATAATTGAATGACCAAAGATAAGCTTAAAACTCCAGATGTGGTTCCTAAGATCCCACCCGCCATCACGTCAGAAGGATAATGCAAGCCTAGAAAGATTCTTGATAGTCCCACACAGATCCCTATAGGAAGTAGGAGGATGGAAAGGTATGGCATATATAAAATAAAAGGAATAATAACTGAAAATATCGCCGTTGTGTGTCCTGATGGAAACGAGTGGTCTGTTAATGCTTTTAACGGAAACTTTGATTCTTCCACTATTAAGTAAGGCCTTTTCCTAGGATACAGTTTTTTGATTACATGGACAGGTAGATGACTAATCGCAAGTGACAGCGCGCTTGCGATTGCCGTCATCCTTAGTTGATTTGTCGTCAAAAGGGCTAAAGCAAGACAAGTGATAATGGTAAAGGTAGCCCCACCTAAAAATGTGATTCTTGAGAAGAAAAAGTGTAGCCATTTTATATCATAATGCTGGTTCACTTTTTGAAAGATTCGACAATCAGCATTATAAATGGAATATAAAACCTTCATGTTCCATGTCTCCCCTTTGCCCTTAAAGCTTATTCGTTAGTGTTTTCACCACTGTTGGTCTGCCAATTGAAACATATAACAGTGGGTATTTCTGTACTTCTTCAAGTGGGTAGCAATTTCTTCCGTCAATCACTTTTGGTTCTTTCATATATTCACTGTAGAGATTTAGTGGGAATTGCTTAATTTGCTCCCATTCGGTTGTAATAATTGTTAGGTCTGCATGATGAATCGCTGTTTGGATTTCATCTGTATAGTCAATGGAATTCCCAAATATTTCTTTTGCATTTTTAATAGCGATCGGGTCATAAGCGGTGACACTTGCCCCCTCCTGTAGGAGCTCTTTAATGACCGTGATGGAGGCTGCTTCCCGTATGTCATCTGTATTTGGTTTAAAAGAAAGCCCTAATACGGCAACCTTCTTACCTTTTAATGAATGCATAATCTCCTTTGCCTTTACTACAGGAAACGATTTTTGACGGTTGTTGACTTTAATAACCGCCTCAAGTAGTTCAAAATGATGTCCCAAACTACCTGAAGTATGCATGAGTGCTCTCGTATCTTTCGGAAAACAAGAACCCCCATAACCAAGCCCTGCTCTTAAAAAGTAGGGTCCAATTCGTTGGTCCTTCCCAATCCCGTATGTGACATCATCAATGTTAGCCCCTACTTTTTCACACATTCTCGCAATTTCATTCACAAAGCTTATCTTTGTGGCAAGAAAGGCATTTGAGGCGTATTTAATCATTTCAGCACTTTTAACATCCGTTTTAATGATTGGAATTTTGAGAGGTTGATAGATGTTTTCAAGCACTCTAGCACTTTCTTCGTTCTCTGCCCCAATGACAATGCGATCTCCATAAAAGAAATCAACTACAGCGGATCCTTCACGCAAGAATTCAGGGTTTGACACGATTTCCACTCGAAGTTGAGGGAGCTTTTTTGAATCAATCATTCGTTTGATTTTTTCATTCGTTCCCACAGGGACTGTGCTTTTTGTACAAACAATCACATCATTTTCAATATGTACAGCGATTGTTTCTATGACGTCATAGACATAATCAAGATTTGCAGTACCATCTACATGCTGTGGAGTCCCGACTGCGATAAAAATGACATCTGCATGTGTATACGCGTAGCGTGGGTTTGTCGTGAAATAAAGTCTGCCTTCTATCAGGTTTTTCTGTAAAAGTGGCTCTAATTCCGGTTCATAGATTGGAGAATACCCTTCTTGTAGCTGTTCAATTTTTTCAGATTGGATATCAATGCAAATGACTTCATGACCGAGTTCAGCTAAACAAACACTTGTAACTAATCCAACATAGCCTGCACCCGCAACCGTTATTTTCATCTAACCCCTCCATCGCCTTTTACTACATCCTATCGAAAAATTGCGAATATTTTCTTTAGCTACTGTAAAAGAATTGTTAAGTTTTGGTGTAGAGAGAATGAAAAAAAGGAAGGGTGGCCCCTTCCTTTTTGCTATTTTGTAGTTATTCATGAGGATCAATGACATTTCATGACCTACGTAGTTTGGTTTTGTCTCTGAGAGCGAGTATCAAAGACATTTCTCTACATGTCCGGTCTGGTTTTGTCTCCGAGAGCAGGTCTCAATGACATTTCTCGACTTGCGAGGTCTGGTTTTGTCCACGAGAGCAGGTCTCAATGACATTTCATGACATGTGTGGTTTCGTTTTGTCTCTGAGAGCAGGTCTCAATGACATTTCACGACATGTGTGGTTTGGTTTTGTCTCTGAGAACAGGTCTCAAAGACATTTCATAACTTGCGAGGTCTGGTTTTGTCCACGAGAGCTAGTATCAAAGACATTTTAAAGTGAAAGTTCGCCCAATTTGTCTTAGAGAACTAAATCCAAGAATTCTATAGCCCTAATCGAAGCCTATCCCACCATCTTCTCCTCCGAAAACCGTGTGCGTTGTATATGAATAAGTCTCGCAGATAATCCGACACCTGCTGCGAGTAGACCAAACGTCAATCCGAGCCAGTAACCGGCTGCCCCTAAATCAGTGAAGTGGGCAAGCCCCCAACCGGCTGGTAAGCAGATGAGCCAGTAGGCAATTAATGTCATCACGAATGCAATATTGACATCTTTATATCCTCTTAAAGCAGCCTGTGCCGTAGCTTGTATGGCATCTGACACTTGGAAAAATAAAGCATAAATCAAGAATTGTGCGGTTAATGTGATAACCGCCGTTTCAGTTGAATATAGGCCCGCCACTTCAAAGCGGAAGAGAATTACAAATAATCCCGTTACAAGTGCGATAATCATGGAAAGTGCAATCCCAAGCCATGAGTAGACTTTCGCATCCTTATAACGGCGTGCACCTACCTCATATCCAACTAAAACCGTTAAGGCCATCGAAATGCTCACTGGAATCATATATAGGAACGAAACGATGTTTAAGGCAGATTGATACGCCGCAACGGTTGTAACTGAAAACTTACTTATTAAAATGGTTACAACTGCAAACATGCTTGTTTCAAAAAAGGTGGATAGCCCCATGGGGACACCAATTTTTAAAATCTCCATGCTTTCTTTAAAAGTAAACCCTCTTAGCCCCACGAAGACTTTATAAGATGAAAACGGTTCTTTCGCAATCACGATAAAAGCTGTAATGACCACGACTACCCAATACGTTATCGAGGTTGCAAGCCCAGCTCCCCCACCGCCGAGCGCTGGAAAGCCCCATGCTCCAAAAATCAACACATAATTTAATAGGAGATTAATAGGCACAGATACTAATAATACAAACATAACCACTCTCGTAATTCCTAACGCATAAATAAATGAACGCAATACATTAAAAATAAACAGTGGAATGATTCCAAAACTCAAGCCTACTAAATAGTCATGCGCCGTTTGGTGAACACTTTCTGGTAGGTTCATCATGTTTAACAACGGATTTAAAAAGATGACTCCCGCTAAGATAACCACTGCCCCAATGATGAAGCTTAAATAAATTCCACTCGATACAACTGTTGATACCTCATTGCTCCTCTTTTCACCAAATCTTTGGGCAGCAATGGGTGATACCGCTAGTAAAATGGCACTAAGCCCAGTGAAAATCGGATTCCATATCGAAGAACCGATGGCTACCCCTGCTAAGTCTGAAGAATTAAATCGCCCCGTCATGATCGTATTAAAAAAGACCATGGAAAACATACTGAGCTGAGTAATTAAAATCGGGATCAGCATCACAAAAATCAATTTTATTTTTTCTCTAATGGTGTGTGTTTCGTACATGATACGTTCTCCTTCATATTAAATCGAACATAACCACTATTATATTCTATCTCACATTGAAATGAATACTTTTTTACCTTCCCTTTACACTAATTTCATATTTTAATTGCCAATTTTCTGTTATATTAAAAGTAGATTATAAGACTTTTGGAGGATGAACATCCCTATGTCTCGACTTACAGATCATTTACTCGTCATTTCATTTGACTGTCTATCATCACTCGATTTTCCAATCATTGAAAAGCTTCCTAATTTTAAGAAACTATTAGAACTTGCGTCGTATTGCCGGAATGTTGAAACAATCTATCCTTCAGTTACATATCCATGCCATGCGACGATTGTCACAGGTAAGTTTCCGAGGAATCATGGGATCGTGAACAATACATTTCTTCAGCCTGGTCAGAGTTCACCGGATTGGTATTGGCATCGTCGTCATGTAAAAAGTACAACCTTATATGATGAAGCTAAAAAAGCCGGTATGAAGACAGCAGCTCTTCTGTGGCCTGTTACGGCTAAGGCAAATATCGATTACAACATGCCAGAGATTTTCGCAAATCGTCCTTGGCAAAACCAAATTTTTGTTTCCTTATTTAATGGAAGTCCACTTTACCAGTTGGAGATGAATCGTAAATTTGGTCACATACGAAATGGGCTTAATCAGCCTGAACTTGATGATTTCGTCCTAGAGTCGACGGTTGAAACGATTAAGACGAAACAGCCAAACTTAATGCTTGTCCATTTTGTCGATTTAGATTCACAACGCCATTATCATGGGTTCTCCTCGGAAGAAGCAATGGCTGCCCTTCTTCGCCACGACGAAAGACTTGGCAGAATTATGAATGCTCTTAAAGAAAGTGGAATCTACGATGAAACGACGATCATCGCATTAGGCGACCATAGTGCATTAGATGAATCCAAGGCAGTAAAACCTAATGTTCTATTAAAAAAGGCTGGACTTATTTCCGTCAATCCTGAGGGGAAAGTGATAGATTGGAAGGCCTACTGCAAAAGCTGTGACGGCTCCGCATATATTTATCTAAAAGATATAAATGATACTAAAACAAAAGAACAGGTAAGAGCTCTTTTAACAGATTTAAGCGAACATGGAGAGAATGGAATTGAACGCATTCTTTCTAGTAGTGAAGCTAAGGACAAAGGCGCTGATGACAATGCGACATTTATGATAGAAGCGCGCCTTGGCTTCTATTTCAAGGAGAATCTTGAAGGTGAGTATATCGATGAAATCAACGCTGAAGATGTCCGCGAAAAGCGCTATACGTTTGCAAGTCACGGCTACTCACCGGAAAAAGAGAACTACACAACTGTGCTCATCGCATCTGGAAAAGGTATTCGACCAAACATCGAAATTCCAGCCATGCACCTAGTAGACGAAGGCCCAACCTTTGCCCGCCTACTTGGCCTCGACCTCGGAAAAACCGATGGTCGTGTTATCGAAGAGCTTTTATCAGACCGGGGTCAAGGTGACCACGGGGGCCACGGGGACGGTTCTCCTGGTTCCGTCTAAAAATTTAATAAAATATGGGACCAGTGGAACCGTCCCTCTGGTTCACTTTTAAGGGGGTTTTGGGATGAAGGGGTTTACGAGAGAGGAATCGAGTTGGATGTATTATGATTGGGCCAATTCGGCGTATTCGATTATTATTACAACAGCTGTTTTTCCGATTTTTTACAAAGCTGCCGCTACGAATGCGGGTGTTGATGCTGCAGATTCAACGGCTTATCTTGGTTACACCATTGCCATTTTTACATTTATTTTAGCGATGCTTGGTCCTATTTTAGGAACGATTGCAGATTACCAAGGCTACAAAAAGAAATTTTTCACGTTCTTCTTTGCTTTAGGGGTGTCTGCTACAGCTTTATTGGCGTTTGTGCCAAGTGATAATTGGTTGCTCTTATTGATTGTTTATACATTTGCTGCGCTAGGCTCTACAGGAGCTAATGTTTTCTATGATGCCTTTCTTGTTGATGTCACATCTGAGGAAAAAATGGACCGCGTCTCTGCACGCGGATATGGACTCGGCTATATCGGTAGTACGATTCCATTCCTGCTTGCAATCGCGATTATTTTACTTGCACAAAAAGAAATTATACCGATTTCAGCTACAGTTGCCAGCAAGATTGCCTTTCTCATCACAGCCATCTGGTGGGGGCTTTTCTCAATCCCTCTTTTTAAAAATGTTCATCAGCGCTACTACATTGAGCGTGAACCAAACCCAGTGGCGAATAGCTTCAAACGACTAGGAAAGACCTTTAAAGAAATCAAAAAATACCGTGCCGTGTTTTTGTTCTTAGTAGCCTACTTCTTTTATATCGACGGAGTTGGTACCGTGATTTCAATGTCAACAGCCTACGGAACAGATCTTGGTATTAATGCTACAAATCTATTAATTGTGTTATTTGTGACACAGGTCGTGGCAGCTCCATTTGCCATACTTTACGGCAGATTGGCACAAAAGTTCACGGGGAAAAAGATGCTTTATGTTGGAATTTTTGTTTACATCATTGTTTGCGTGTATGCGTATTTCTTAAAAACCACTTTAGATTTCTGGATCCTCGCGATGCTTGTCGCAACTTCACAAGGTGGAATCCAGGCATTAAGTCGCTCCTATTTTGCGAAGCTGGTACCAAAACAAAATGCGAATGAGTTCTTTGGTTTTTATAATATCTTTGGAAAGTTTGCAGCCATTATGGGCCCGCTATTAGTTGGGGTAACAGCGCAAATAACCGGTAAATCAAACACAGGTGTCTTTAGCCTAGTCATCTTATTCATCATCGGTTTTATCATTCTTACGCGTGTTCCTGAACCAAGCCAGGCAAAATAAAGCATGTTATAATGTAAGAAAAACCTGGAAAGAGGCCAATTAATGGATAAAAAAGAAATAGAATACAAACTGCGCGAGCTAAAATTAGACTATGTCCGCCTTCAAAATGATTTAGAAAAATTAGATTCTGTGAACGGCAATATTTCACCGTTGGAGCGTCAAATTGCAGAGCTCGAGGAAGAAATCAGTTCATTGTCTAAACAACTGCGTGAAATGTAAAAGGAGTTGCAGCCTCGAGGTTGCAACTCTTTTTTTATAAAAACGCAATTGTTCTTGCGATTGAACTCAAATGCACTTCATCCGCCCATAAAATAAAGTAATTATAGGTTGAACCTTCAATTTTTACAGGGACAGGATATCTAACGATGGCGGCTGTCTGTCGATTCATTTCTGGGGGTTGATCTGCAGACGGATAAACCAAGCATGCCTCTTGACCGCTTATTCTTGTATCGTAAATGCGAGGTGATGAACCATATGGCATCAACTTGTGATAGGCCTCTCCCCTACACACTTCATGAATATCATCCCCACCACCGATTGCGGAAATTTGAAAAAATCCATTTGTCCCTTCATATCTCTCCTTATCTACCTGCTTCCAGTTTGATGGGTATCGGAATCGCACTTTATAGACTTCATTCGTATAGACCCCGTTTATAGGAAGTATCCCCCCTGATGACCAACTCAGATTTCCAATTGCATTTTCTCTCGTGAGCAGGACTGGGGACGGATTCTGTATATCTATCATCCACATTTCGGTAGCCAAGCCTTGCTCAGGGCAGCCTGATAAATAAGCAATCAAACGGTTATCAGGGGACCATGTAACAGGTGTTGCATAACATGTAGACTTCGTAAGTATCCGCTCGTTTCCACCGCGTTTTCCAACAATCCGTATTTCATTATAATAGCCAGTTCCTTCTGTATAGGCTGTAGCACTAAAGGCAATTAGCTGTGAATTCGGTGACCATGTTGGGTAGTAATTCTTTGCTTGCCCCCCGCCATTGATTTCGTAAACTTCTCCTGACATTAAATCGACTGTACGAATCAGTGAAATACTCGCTCCCGGTGTCGTATAGAGGGCAAATGTTCCGTCCGGAGATAGTGAAACTTCATGTAACGGCCCATCTGTATTTCTTGTGATTTGCCTTCTCCCAGAGCCATTTGTATGAATACGGAATAGTTGCTGGATGCCTGAAGAGTCGACTCCTTGAAAAAGAAGCTCCCTTCCATTTGGAAACCACTGTACATCAGATGCATTCGCAGCCGAAATACTTACTGCTCGGTGTGATAAAACATCATACATCATAATGTGATTTCGCGTTGTGTAAGCTAGTATTCGATGATTTGGGGACCAATCCAAGGTTAGGTCCTCATTTGGACCGATTTGATCGATGGCAGCAATTCTACCAGTTGAAAGGTAGATAACATATACAATACGATTTTTCCCAACAAAGGCAAGCTTACTAGCATCCCCTGACCAAAAAGGCTTTGAAAAAGAATCTGCTAACCCATTCGTAAGCTGTACCCGAGATCCATTTTGAAGATTAAATAGACAAATATCATATTGCCCTCCTCGACTCGACGTATAGGCAATCACCCCATTATAAAAAGACAAAATACTCATCCTCTCTAAAGATGTCTTTTGCCTATTTTATTCATTCAAAGGAAATGGGTTCGACTTACTACTTTCTGTATATTTATTTTTCCCTAGCCTAGTTGTAAGAATAGTTTGTCCCTCCAGGCATAGTGTTATAGAAAAGGAGGGAAAAAATCATGAAAAAATCGTTTTCTAGCTTAAATCTCATACAATACGCTGTTGGCTATGTGTTTATTACAGCTGGTGCGATGAAGCTGCTTAGCAATGAACTAAGCTCAACCTTTATGAATCTACCATTACCTGCACCAGAATTGGTCATGTATGTTGTCGCCATTCTAGAAATCCTTTGTGGAATTCTCGTTTTAATCAATAAGGAAGTGAAAAAAGCAACGATTCCATTACTCGTTATTATGATCGCAGCCATCCTATTAGTAAAAATTCCTATCCTACATACAGGCTTCATACATTTTGCATTTGCAGCAAGACTAGATATTGTAATGCTGGTATTATTATACATTTTATATAATTCACACCATAAGTGATTGAAAAAATACCCTTTTATAGAAACTTCAAGCAGATTGTAAGCGCAATCTGCTTATTTTATTGAAAAAATAATATATAAAACCCTTTCAGTCTATCGAAAATTGAAAACCTTATAAAATATGGTGTTAAATCGGAATTTTCTTATGTTTGACATAATGAAATTATTTAGATTATTATATCAACATACTATTTTGGAGGTTATGTTATGTCAGGCTATAATAGACAGAAAATTGTGGACAGTGTTCCTCAAAAGGGATTCTTTGGACATCCTAAAGGACTATTCACTCTTTTCTTCACAGAATTCTGGGAGCGATTCTCATATTATGGAATGAGAGCTATTCTATTATTCTACATGTATTACGAAGTAACTGAGGGCGGTCTTGGACTTAGCCAACATACCGCTATGGCAATCATGTCTATTTATGGATCACTTGTTTATATGTCAGGTATTATTGGTGGTTGGTTAGCAGACCGAATTTTCGGTACGTCAAAAGCCGTGTTCTACGGTGGAATTTTAATCATGCTAGGTCATATCGCACTAGCGATTCCTGGGACCATCACTTTATTCTTCATCTCAATGGTTCTAATTGTACTTGGTACAGGATTATTAAAACCGAACGTATCTAGTGTTGTCGGTGAGATTTATAGCGAAACAGATTCACGTCGTGATGCTGGATTTAGTATTTTCTATATGGGTATCAACCTTGGTGGCTTCCTTGCTCCATTAATCGTTGGAGAAGTTGGAATGAAGCATAATTTCCACTTAGGTTTCTCGATTGCCGCTGTTGGTATGTTCGTTGGATTAGTTATGTTTGTTTTAACAAAGAAAAAGAATCTTGGACTTGCTGGGACAATCGTACCGAACCCATTAGCACCAACTGAAAAGAAAAAAGTTTATACACAGATTGCTATAGGATTAATTGTTGTTGCGATTTTAGTTGCAGTTGGAATTCCTACAGGTATCCTAACATTTGATTCATTTATCGCACTTATTGGTATACTAGGCTTCTTAATTCCTACTATTTATTTTGTTACAATGTACCGTAGTGCAAAAACAACTGATGTTGAGCGTTCAAGAATCTTAGCGTATATTCCTTTATTCTTAGCTGCCGTTATGTTCTGGTCTATTCAAGAACAAGGGGCAACGATTCTTGCCAACTATGCAGATACACGAACACAATTAAACTTTGCAGGTATGGAAATTTCACCAGCTTGGTTCCAATCATTAAACCCATTATTTATTATTGTCCTTGCACCTGTTTTCGCATGGTTCTGGGTGAAGCTTGGAAATCGCCAACCTTCAGTTCCTAAGAAGTTCTCTTTAGGTTTGCTGTTTGCTGGTCTTTCATTCCTTGTGATTCTTTTACCAGGTTATTTTGCAGGATCGGATGCATTAGTAAATCCATTATGGCTAGTACTAAGTTATTTCATCGTTGTTCTTGGGGAATTATTAATTTCACCGGTTGGACTTTCAGCTACAACAAAATTAGCACCTGCTGCATTTACTGCACAGATGATGAGCTTATGGATGCTTTCAAACGCTGCAGCACAAGCTCTTAATGCACAGCTTGTTAAGTTCTATACACCTGAAACAGAAATGGCTTATTTCGGAATCATTGGTGGGGCATCTATCGTTTTAGGTATAATCCTATTATTCGTTTCACCTAAGATTCAAAAGTTCATGAAGGGTGTTAACTAATATTAAATAGACCTGTCCAAAGTGGTAAAGTGTTCCGATTTCAGGTACTTTATTACTAAATGACATTAAAAAAGACGTGTGAATTTGAACTGCCCCGTAAATGTTAGACACTCTACTAACATTTACGGGGTGTTTTTTTATGGCTAAATTTACTTCAAAGGAAAAGATACTAAGTGTTTTGAGATATGTACAGGGAAATGAACCAATGAGTG
>NZ_QUQV01000031.1 GCF_003400205.1 Bacillus sp. HNG
CAGTTTGTTTTAGCGGATTCAAAGACCCAAAACGTTTGTCGACCTATTCTTCACTTCTACTATATAAAAAAATAGTAGTGCGAACCAATGCCTTGGTCTGCACTACTAATCTTAGTATGTTTGTTTAGCGGTTACGTATAAGTGGCGCATGGGATTGCAGATTCAAACAAGCGTTTGTTTGATTTGGATGTGGGGGTCAAACAAACGCTTGTTTAAGGGGTATGTTCGGTTGTTGAAAATGAAGAAGTCCTTTCAAAGATAATTACAAGTTTTTCGTTTATTAAGGAAGGATAACAATTTAATTAAGAGTTGGTATTTCCAGATAAATCGACAAATTTTCAAAAAGGGCTTGTCTATAATGACAAGTGTCAAAGGGAAAGGAGTAAAGGGTATAGCAGATCCAATATCAACACTAATTCCAATAAAGCCCCTAACCAACTTCACTATTTTTAGCAACTTTTGCAGAAAAGGACAAATGATGGAGGATATTTTATGATGACAATTTTTAGCTACCTTAGCACATATATCTTTGGTTCCATTTGTATTGTTTGGCTAATGAATAGAGTTTTTAACCTTTTAAGTGAAGCGAACACGAGAATCAACGAAAATACACAAAAAACCGAATCTAGATATATCGATTACTAGAAATCAAGAAATTACAGCTTTTTTTAAAAATTGAGGTGATAAAAATGGGAAACCTTTTACGATATGCTGTTCAGTCCAAAAAGAAAGACCTCATTAACAAGCTAATTAAACAAGGCATTTATAAAAAAAATGACAAACATTTGTATGAGTTGACGTTGAGTGAACTGGAAAAAGAGTATGAATTATATAACCTGTTGTCTACTTCAAAAGAAAGATACCACCTTTAAAATCAAAGGGGATTCGACCGGTCAATAAAATAATTTTATGGCTGTTATCCATGATTTTATGGACAATAAATTTCATTTACGGCTGATATTTCATGTTTTCAGCCAATAGTACTTCCTCACAAAAAAGCACACAAAAGGGGCAGCCCCAAGGCTGCCCCTCCATCATATTAATTCAATTTTGATCTCAAGTATGCATCAATAAACATATCAATTTCGCCGTCCATGACGCTTCCGGTGTTACCAACTTCCACATTCGTCCGGTGGTCTTTGACCATGGAATATGGGTGGAAAACGTAGGAACGGATTTGACTGCCCCAACCGATTTCTTTTTGTTCACCGCGAATTTCGTCTAGTTCTGCTTGTTGTTTTTCAATTTCTAATTGATACAACTTAGACTTCAACATTTTCATCGCTTGCTCACGGTTTTTGATTTGTGAACGTTCGGTTTGACACGTTACAACGGTATTTGTTGGGATGTGTGTAATACGAACGGCTGAGTCGGTGGTGTTAATGTGCTGACCACCCGCACCACTAGCGCGGTACGTATCGATTTTTAAATCTTCACTGCGAATGTCAATTTCAATGTCATCGTTAAACTCTGGCATAACCTCACAAGACACGAATGAAGTGTGACGGCGACCTGATGAATCGAACGGTGAAATACGAACGAGACGGTGCACCCCTTTTTCAGCCTTCAAATAGCCATAAGCATTGTGGCCTTTGATTAAAAGGGTCACACTCTTAATCCCCGCCTCATCTCCAGGAAGATAGTCCAATGTTTCAACCTTGAAGCCTTTTTTCTCGGCCCAACGAGTGTACATACGAAGGAGCATGGAGCCCCAGTCTTGTGATTCCGTTCCACCCGCACCTGGGTGTAGTTCTAAGATCGCATTATTTTTATCATAAGGCTCGCTTAAAAGAAGCTGCAGTTCAAATTCACTTACGCTCTTAGACAATTCTTGAATTTCCTCATCAAGCTCTGCCTGTAAATCTTCGTCTGGCTCTTCCTTCACAAGCTGATAGGTAAGCTCTAAATTTTCATAAGCATCATTTAGATTTGTAAATTCAACGACCTGATCTTTTAAGGCATTTGATTCGTTGATGATGGTTTGCGCGGCATTCTGGTCATTCCAGAAATCAGGCATTGACATAATTTCGTCAAGTTCAGTGATACGCGCTTGTTTGGCCTCTAAGTCAAAGAGACCCCCTGAAGCCCGCTAATTTCTTAGCCATTTTGTCAAGTTCATGCTTAATATCTACTAATTCCATAAAATTTCCTCCAAGATGTAGTCTATTCTATTATAATGAATCGCACTTGATTATCTTACTCATTTTCCCACAAGAAGTCCCGGTTTATTTCGAAGGAAAAGGTGAGAGCCACCTCTCACCCTTTCCAAATTTATTCATAGCTGGGATGTCCCATTATTTACCGTGACAATTTTTGAATTTCAAGCCACTACCGCAGTAGCAAGGGTCGTTACGACCGATGTTAACGGCTTTTTGAACGGGGCGTTTCTTTGGCTTTTCTGCTTCTCCGCCTTCTTTTGGCTGAACAGCATGGCCCTTCGCCACTTCTTCACGTTGAAGATTGCTGCGTATTTGCGCCTTCATCACAAACTTCGCTACATCGTCTTCAATTGAAGCGACCATGTTTTCAAACATCGCAAAGCCCTCGAAATTGTATTCGCGAAGTGGGTCCGTTTGACCGTACGCACGTAAATGGATACCTTGACGAAGCTGATCCATTTGGTCGATGTGGTCCATCCACTTGCTGTCAACGGCACGAAGGACAACAACACGTTCGAACTCACGCATTTGTTCTGGTTCGATTTGCGCTTCTTTTTCATCATAGCGCACCTTCACCTTTTCAAAAATGAGCTCGGATATTTCCTCTGGCTCTTTACCACGAAGGTCGTTCTCTGTTACGTCGCCTTCATTTAAAAGGTTCGCATTGACATGATCAATAATGCCTTTGTAGTTCCAGTCTTCCTCCACCTCATCCTTTGGTGTGTGAGCTTGAACCACGCGGTCAAGGGAGGACTTAATCATATTCTCTACAACGGCACGAAGATTCTCGGAATCCAGAACCTCGAAACGTTGCTTGTAAATAACCTCACGTTGCTGACGAAGTACATCGTCATATTGTAAAAGCTGTTTACGAGCATCAAAGTTATTGCCCTCAACGCGTTTTTGAGCAGACTCAACCGCTCTTGAGACCATTTTACTTTGGATTGGCTGGGAATCATCCATGCCAAGACGCTCCATCATATTTTTCATATTGTCAGAACCGAAACGGCGCATGAGTTCATCTTCCATGGATAGATAGAACTGAGTCACACCAGGGTCCCCTTGACGACCTGAACGTCCACGAAGCTGGTTGTCGATACGACGGCTCTCATGTCGCTCTGTACCAATAACGGCAAGACCGCCAAGCTCCTTCACACCTTCGCCAAGCTTGATGTCCGTACCACGACCAGCCATGTTAGTAGCGATCGTAACCGCACCCTGTTGACCAGCCTGCTCAATAATCTCCGCCTCACGCGCATGGTTTTTCGCGTTCAAGACATTATGTTTTACGCCTTTTTTCAATAAAAACTTCGAAATAATTTCAGACGTTTCAATCGCAACTGTACCAACTAGAACAGGTTGTCCCTTTGCATGGCGCTCCGCAATATCCTCAGCAACCGCGCGGAACTTGCCCTCAATTGACTTATAAATTAAATCAGGACGGTCATCACGGGCAATCGGACGATTCGTTGGAATTACGACAACGTTCATATTGTAGATGTTGCGGAATTCCTCTTCCTCAGTCTTCGCCGTACCGGTCATACCTGAAAGCTTTTCATACATACGGAAATAGTTCTGGAATGTAATTGTCGCAAGCGTCATACTTTCATTTTGAATTTCGACGCCTTCCTTAGCCTCAATAGCTTGGTGAAGGCCTTCACTATAACGGCGCCCCTTCATCAAACGACCTGTGAACTGGTCAACGATGACGATTTGTCCATCCTCAACCACATAGTCAATATCACGGTGCATACTTGCATTCGCTTTTAACGCTTGGTTGATATGGTGAATCAAGGCCACATTTTGAATATCAAACAGGTTCTCAACGCCAAACACTCGTTCAGCCTTTGAAATCCCTTCTTCCGTAAGTTGAACACCTTTTGTTTTTTCATCGTACGTGTAGTCTTCTTCTTTTTTAAGAGTCGTTACAAATCCATTTGCCTGCACGTAAAGAGAAGTCGATTTTTGAGCAGAACCGGAAATAATCAACGGTGTACGCGCCTCATCAATTAAAATCGAGTCAACTTCGTCAATTACGGCAAAATAAAGCGGACGCTGTACCATTTGTTCCTTATAAAGGACCATGTTATCACGAAGATAGTCGAAACCGAACTCATTGTTCGTTCCGTAGGTAATATCAGCGCGGTACGCTTCTATTTTTTCCTCACGTGACATGGAATTTAGGTTCAACCCAACTGACAATCCTAAAAACTCATAAAGCTGGCCCATCTCGTGCGCATCACGGCTCGCAAGGTATTCGTTAACAGTAACAACGTGAACCCCTTTACCTGTGATCGCATTTAAATAAACAGGCATCGTGGAGGTTAAAGTTTTACCTTCCCCTGTCTTCATCTCAGAAATATTTCCTTCATGCAGGGAAATACCCCCCATGAGCTGCACGCGGTATGGGTGCAGACCCAACACACGCTTTGCTCCCTCACGAACAACAGCGAAAGCTTCAACTAGTAAATCATCGAGTTTTTCACCTTTTTGATATCGTTCCTTGAACTCTTCGGTTTTGTTGCGAAGGGCCTCATCTGAAAGCTTCTCCATCTCAGGATGAAGTGCCTCAATTTTATCGGCAAGTGATTCCAAGCGCTTGATTGTGCGTTTGTTTGGATCAAAAACTTTGTTTAAAATTCCAAGCATCATGTACGCTCCTCTATCGTAAAAATTCACACCAGCTGTGAGCTGAATGATTTTGTTGAAAACGTTAATGAAATAAATATCTTCTATTTTACCACTAAATAAGACAAGGGTAAAATATTATCGGGTTTCGCGATTTGATGGGATTCGACAAAAACGAAAAGTGCAAGCCTTTTTAGTTGATCGTCTACTAAATACTGCCACGTCCTGTGGCAAACGTAGACGTCAGCACATCGTGTGCAAGTCTGACAAGCACAAGACGAGCCGGCATGAAGGTTGTTCTTTGACCTTCTTGCTGGGTTGGCTTGTGACCTCGAAGGGCTAGGCGCTGGAACTAGACAAATAAGAAAAAGGCATCCCGTCATCAACAACAAGATACCTCGACAAATCAAACAAACTGACTTAAATTCGTCTTCTCACGTTGCATTTCTAAAAACTCATCCCACATCGAAAGAAATAAATCTGTTAATTCAGGGTCAAAATGGGATCCCTTTCCTTCCACGATGATTTCCTTCACTTTCTCCGGAGCGAACGGTTCTTTATAAGCACGCTTGGATAACAACGCATCAAATACATCCACAATCGAAACAATTCGACCTTCTAACGGAATTTCTTTTTCCTTTAATTGATTCGGATATCCCGTACCGTCCCAGCGCTCATGATGGGTTTTTGCAATACTGGCAGCCATTTGAATCACAGGCAATTCAAGCTTTGATAAAATTTGATGACCAATCTGGACATGTTTTTTCATCGATTCCCATTCTTCACTCGATAATTTTCCAGGCTTATTTAAAATCGAATCAGGGATTCCGACTTTCCCAATATCATGAAATTTCGCTGCCACCCCGATATCCTGAATAAATTTCTCATCGCATCCTGCTAATTCCGCAAGCTTAGCCGCTAGCACACCAATCCGGTTGACATGTTGGCCGGTGTCGTCATCTCGATATTCAGCAAGATCAAGTAAACTTTCAACCGTATCAAATATCACTTTGGCATCCTCCGTTATATCTTGACTAACAAGCAAGAGATGATCGAGTTCAGCAAGTCGAGACTGTTTAAAACGCCACGTTTTATAATAAGAGGATTCCCCTCCGCTTTCACGTGTCGTTAACACAGATTCATTGATATTGGTGACCTTTGCCGGGCATCCAATACAGGGTAGAACACGATCATAAAACACTTCATAACAGCGCTTACCAATACTATCTGAAGCACCTACTCCTCTATTCTCAAGCAACTTACTAGCTTTTTCATCAATCCAAGTTAACTTACCAAAATCGAACGTACTAATTTCATAGGAATAAATATTAAGAAAGCTATATGTATGCAAAAAGCGATACGGTTTAAGAAACTCTTTTATAACTGAAAGGATAAACCGTGAATACCTTTCAAAGGAAGCTAAAAACAAAGAAACACCTTTTTCATTCCTTTGCATTTTTTCCTGAAAAACATCTCGAAATACCTCATTCATTGTGTCCACAAGCGAGGTTAATAGATGGTCATTGACATGATGTTCATTTATACTTCGCGTCCAATCCCGAATGATTCGATAACAAGCAGCTTCATCCCGGTACATTTTTTCATAGAAAAATTGTTTAAGAAAGCTTTTGATGTATGGAATAAATGAATCCATAAATTTCGTACTATCCTGCGGAACCCTTTTTGTTAAAACATTTTTATAACGATTAATCATTTCATTTAAACGAAATGTCAGTAACCCACTATAGGCATCCAAAATATCGAAATCCTCGTCCGTCAATCCTGACTTTTTTTCGAGATGACGAAATTCATAGCGTAACGGATATAAGGCTTTATCTAATTCAACCTCATTATAAGCATCCACTGTCATTTGCATATCAAAATTTAGTGTTGCCTCAATGGCATTTAACAAACGTATCGCTTCGTCCCCTGGCAGCAAATCGCCAAGTAACTTCGAGATGATTTGGCAATAGCGACGATTTGTTGAAATAAACCACGGCAAGTCCAATCCAATTTTGGAGTGAGCTTTTCCAATTAAAAAGCGATTATGTGTATAGGTATCATCAATGATTGGCGAGAAAACCTGCTTTAAGTAATGACGCTGTGCCGCCTTAAGCCGTTCAAGGCTCGAGTGGTTATCGATAATGTTCTTCAAATGGTCAACTCGATAAATTTCGTCATACAGCTCATCTACAATTTCATCAACCAAAGGAAGTAGTAAATCCTTATGACGATGGATTAATTCTAGCGACTCTTCCGTTAAACCCGTTAGTGAAATTTGCGCTAGCTGCTTGGGGTCCTTAATACGTAAATATGCCATCCATTACACTCCTTGGCAGAACATGAAATTAGAATATTAGTATAATTGTATTTTCCTATAAAAATGGTAACAAAAAGAGCTGTAAAAGGAAACTATTTTACAGTTAAATCGCATAACTAATTTGATTCCGACCATTTTGCTTTGACGCATACAAGGAGTTGTCTGCTTTTTCAATAGCTTGATAGAGTCCTGTAGGGTCCTTGAGCTCAGAAACGCCAATCGATACTGTGACCTGAAGCTTCTGGTCCTCCACATAAAACGGGGTATGTTCAATCCCGCTACGAATCCCAGAAACAATGCTCATCAGGCTTTCCTTTGAGTCAGCCTCTAAAAACAGAATAAACTCCTCACCCCCATAACGCCCAAGTAAGGAATGGTGTGGTGGAACAAGTCTCATTAAGGTTGCTGCTACATTTTTTAACACTGAATCACCATGAAGATGACCGAACGTATCATTGATTCTCTTAAAATGATCCACATCAATCATCACAATATACGTTTGACGAGAGCTTGTCCCATTTTTAATATAATTCTCCACATAACGCATATTATAAAGCCCAGTCAAAGGGTCGCGTTCCGCATAAAACCGGAGTCTTCTCTTTAACACCACTTCTCGGTCCAGTTGAAAAATGAAAAAATACAGTATAAACGCAGACACTTGAAGTCCCAATATCCGGATAAGATAGATTTCACCGAACACATCCGCGCCATTTGGAATAAGAAACAGAATCGGCAAGTCTGAGATCAGCCAGCACGCTGTCATTAGTAAAAACAAGGCAAGTGGGTTTGGCATCGCTCGATCCTTTTTATGAAAAAGAAGGGCCAGTAAAACAGGTAGAATCATGCCGAATACCACGCCAGGCCAAGCTCCCACTCCACCCATACCGAGCCTCCAGCTAACCGCAATAACAAGGGCAGGAATCGCATGCTTCCATCCGAACAAGATGGAGAAGATCACCAAAGGTACAAGGCGAAGATCAAACTTGTACCCATCATAGCGGATTGGCAAATAAAAAAGAGAAATCACGCATGCCGAGATAAGAATAAGAACACCCGCTGAAAAGAGATACTTATTCATCGATTTTCGATTCGTCACCAGGATGCTGATGCATAAATACATGAACAAAATAACAGCAATATTGGAAAGAGTTGGTTGTAGAATGTTAATCATAGATATCCCTGCTTTTTTTATAAAGTGAAACTTCAAATTATAGGTTTTTGACGCACAAGAAATGGTAACGTCGACCATCACCTGATGTGGGACAATGACTATTCCCCATCTAGTCACAGTTCTTACCGCCTGGGAAAATCGGTGGCTTACGAGTTACCTGTGCATTTGTATTATCTACGATGTGAAAGATTTTGGCTATGGGGGATTCCCACTATTTTTAAAGAAAAAAACAATTCATCTGTCTATCGGCATGAATTATAGGACGAACGTTGGGAAAATTCCTGAAATGATTGGCAAGTCGGAGAGCCAATCGTCCTAGAGCCGGTCAGTAAAACGTTGTACATTTTTTCAAAAAAGAGGCAGCCTGGATTCAGACTGCACTCTTGGGAAATCGTAATTTAGTTTGGTTCGATGATGCCGTATTTGCCATCTTTACGGCGATACACGACATTGGTTGTATTCGTCTCGGCGTTTGTGAATACGAAGAAGTTGTGACCGAGCATATTCATTTGCAGAATCGCTTCCTCACTATCCATCGGTTTCAAATCAAAACGCTTCGTACGAACTAATTCGTAATCCTCATCCTCCGCTTCTTGAACTGCTGTTGCAGTTCCTGTTCCACCATTAAACATGCTCTTGGTAGAACCCTTTTCACGAAGCTTGCGGTTGACTTTTGTTTTATACTTGCGAATTTGACGCTCAAGCTTGTCAGTCACAAGGTCAATCGCTGCGTACATATCCTCATGAGACTCCTCTCCGCGAAGCACAAGCTGCGGCATCGGAACCGTTACCTCTATTCTTTGATCCTTTGCATTATTCACTTTTAAGTTAACATTTACATTTGCATCCGGAGTGTTTTCAAAATACCGTTCAAGCTTGCCAAGTTTCTTCTCAACATACTCTCGTAATGCTGGAGTTACCTCAATGTTTTCACCACGAACGTTGTAATTCATACATGAACTCCTCCTTTTAACTCGACTAGCATTCGCTAGTCCTTATAATGCATTGGACACAGCCAAGACCCTTTTTAGGGTATCCAACCTGTGTAACAATATAACCCTATTTGATTTAAGGTTATAATAACTAATTCCACAAACACCTCCCCAATTCCTGCTTTTTTGTAAAGGAAATTTGAAGAAATTGTGAATTTATTAACGTTGTTGGATGCGGGAAAGAACACGTTGTCCCGCGCTGTTCTGGGACACAGGGACAGGTAGGTTATCCCACATGATGTCACCAGCTTTTCCAATTATTATGTTGTGAATGTAAATTTGTAAACAATATGTGTAGGAATAAAAATATATGCATGTCTAAGGTGAGTTATGAATGGTACTTGTGTGGATTCTAAGGTGAAAGTGCTTGAAGAATTCTTCAATAGTAGTATGTCCAAAATGTGGGAGGAATATTGGGTATTTAGGGATATTTATCTTTTGCACTAAAAAAGGGCATCCATTTTTTTGGGATGCCCTCTGAAAAATTATTTAATTACTTTTACATCTGCTTGACCTTTAACAACGAAATCTCCAAGTTTACCTTCGAAGTTCATCATTATTTGACCACGAACCCAGAAGAAGTCTTGTCGTTCAAACTTGAACTGGCCTTTCTTCGCTTGCTGGTAATAGCCTTTATTGGATGTAAGAGCTGACACTCCATTAAGTGTCACTTCATCTAAATCAAAATCTTTAGCGCTATAACCCATTGGTAATGACACTTGAACCGTGAAATCACCTTTGTTTCCATTCATCACCTTAGGCAATACTTCAACAGATGCTGGAATATAAACAAGGATTGTTTTTGTAACCTTTGTTGTCCATCCCGCATGATCTGTTGCTTCAATCTCAATAACATATTGGCCTGGTTGATCGAATGAAACATTTCCACCGTTTAGAACAACTGTCCCGTTAACGGTCATTTGTTCATGTGCGATTCCAGATAGATTATCAGCTGCTTTATAAGCCAATTTTAAATCTGTTCCTAACGAATATTCGTCTGCAACGTCTAGTTCAATGGTTGGTGCAGTTTTGTCGATTTTGACCTGTACGGTTTGAACATCTTCAACATTTCCCGCAACATCTACACTGTAGTAAGAAACCTCAGTTATTCCTTCTTCACTTACAGTGATGTTGGTACCTTCTACAAAATCAGAACCATTTACAGAATAGAATGTCTTAGCTACGCCACTTAAGTTGTCAGTTGTACTGAACTCAACCTGGACGTCTTTGTTAGACCATACATCTTCTACATTGGAAGTTGTTTTTGGTGCTGTTTTGTCGATTTTAACTTGTGCTGTTTGAGCTTCTTCAACGTTTCCTGCAACATCTACACTGTAGTAAGAAACTTCGTTTATTCCTTCTTCACTTATAGTTAAGCTTGTACCCTTTATAAAGTCAGATCCATTTATGGAATAGAATGTTTGCGCTACGCCACTTAAGTTGTCAGTTGTACTGAACTCAACCTGGACGTCTTTGTTAGACCATACATCTTCTACATTAGATGCTGTATCTGGCGCTGTTTTGTCCACTTTAACTTCAACTGTTTGGACCTCTTCTTTATTTCCAGCTTCGTCAATACTATAGAAATAAATATTGTTTACTGCTTCTTCTTTAACAATGAAGCCTGAACCTTCTACAAAAATAAGACCGTCATAGGAATAGAAAGTTTCAGCAACACCACTTAAGTTGTCGGAAGCTGTTAGTTCTACTAGGAAGTCCTTATTGTTCCAAGCATCTTCTACATTTGATAATGTTGTTGGTTTTGTTTTGTCTATTTTCACTTCAACTGTTTTTACTTTTTCCGTATTACCGACCTTATCAACAGAGTAATAGGAAACCTTGTGTATCCCTTCCTCTTCGATCTTGAATGAAGTTCCCTCAACGAATACTCCATTATCTAGAGAATAGAATGTTTTTTCAACCCCTACTTCATTATCAGTAGCTGCTAATGTTACATCAGCACTGCCATTAACCCAATCAGTCGGTGCATCAATTGATGTAACAGGTGCTTCTTCATCGATAATTAATTTTGCAAGTACTACGTTTGAAGGATCTGACTCTCCAAATGAATTACTAACAGAAGTTACAACATATTCATGGTTTGCATATGAAAGATTATTGATCGTATAAGATAGATTATTAACCTTTTCAGCTATTAAAATTGGCTCACCATCAATAATTTCATAAATGTTATAACCATTTGCATAGGTTACAAAATCCCACGTAATTCTTGCACTTGTGTCGCTCAATAACATCAAGCTTGCGACAGGAGGTTGCATGATCGGATAAATGATATTTTCTGTAATCTGGTTTGATGGTACAGCTTCACCAAACGTAGTATGATAAGCGACTGCTTCAAAGGAATGAGTATCTTCGGTTAAATTATAAACTTTCAAGTTTCTTGCTGTACCATCATATATTTGCTTACGACTATCATCTGTTATTTGGTACACGCGATATCTATTTGCCCACTCAGCAGCTGACCATGTTAGCGTAATATTGTTTACATCATTAACTACTCCCCCTAGTTGAGTAGGCTGTACCTCTGGCCAGATAAGAGTTAGCTTTATTGAATTACTTTCTTGTGACTCTCCAAAACGGTCACTATAAGAATGTACAACATATTCATAGTCGCCTTCTGGCATATTACTAAATGTAAATGATGTACCGCTAACCTTTCGTTGGAATACCTTTTCTCCATCGATCATCTGATACACATTGTATCCTGATGCAAACTCTGCACTATTCCACTTGAGAACAATATTATTTCCGTTTGAAATACTGCTTGTCACATTTTCAGGTGCCTGCATAATTGGATGAACCAAAGTAAGCGAAACCTCACTACTTTCTGGAGATTCTCCAAAGCGGTCACTAAATGAGTGGACCTCGTATTCGTAGTCACCTTCAGGTTGATTTGAGAAAGTTACACTAGTTCCGGTTATGGTTCTTTGTAACACCTTTTCGCCATCTTTAATTTGATAGATATTGTAAGACTTGGCGTAAGTAGATGAGGTCCACTTTAATTGAATGTCATTACCATTCAAAATATTCGTTGATAAGTTTTCAGGTGCCTGCATAATTGGGTATACCACTTCTAAAGAAACAAAGCTACCCTCTACAGATTCCCCAAAACGTTTACTTACAGAATGGACAATATAGGAATGTTTTCCTTCAGTTACATTGGTTATTTGATATGAATTCGAAGTGATATTTTTCACTAAATCCTTTTGGTCACCTATTACCTCATACACATTGTAAGAATCAGCAAAATCTGCCTTTTCCCAAGAAAGTTTTATATCATTTCCATTCAGAACTTCATGGTTAAGATTTGCTGGGTTCTCCATTTCTGGATGTACCAAGGTTATAGATATCTCAGTTCCAAACTTAGATTCGCCATGAATCGTAGAGTTTGAATGAACCTCGAAATGGTAGTTGCCCTCAGGTTGGTTCGAGATAGATATTGAACTTGACGTTACATTTCTTACAAGAATTTTTTCTCCTTCAATAACCTGATAAACATTATAATTTGTCGCAAATTCTGCGACTTTCCATGATAGATAAATATCATTTCCGTTTTTAATTTCATACTTTAACTCTGTAGGTGCTTTAATTGTCAGTCCCTCAACTGTGACACTTACTTGAGTTCCTACTTTAGATTCACCAAATTTAGAAGAAACAGAGTAAATCTCATAGGTGTATTCTCCAGCAGACATATTGGAGAAGGTTCTGCTTGTTGAAGTTGTAGTTATCTTATTAATTTTTTCACCGTTTTCAATCTGATAAATGATATAGGATGTTGCATACTCAACTGTATCCCATTCCAGACTAAATGATGTTTCACTCTTAATGGTCTTTGTAACATTAGTTGGTGCAGCCATTTCAGGGTGAACAACTGAAATAGCTGTTTCGGTTCCCTCCACTGATTCACCGAACCTTGATGAATAGGAGTGGACTACATATTTGTAGTTTCCTTCTGCCATGTTTACAAAAGATGTCGTAGTAGACGTATTTGATAATATTCTTACTCTAACCTTAGAGCCATCATCTTTTACTTGGTAAACATAATAATTGGTCGTATTAGAAGTTGGTTCCCATTCCAATACAACATCATTACCATTTTTTACATAGGAGGTTACTTTGCTAGGTGCCTGCATTTCAACATGATCTATCGTTAATGAAACACTCGCACCCACCAATGACTCTCCAAATCTATCATTGTAGGAATGGATTATAAATTCATATTCACCGGCTTCCACCTTAGAATAAGTGATGGACGTATTTGAAACTGTACTTTTTAAAACTTTTTCACCATCAATGATTTGATAGATTTTATATTCTTTAGCATTTGGAGTAGGATCCCAAGTTAGCTTTATATCATTTTGGTTTAATAATTGATATGAAAAATTTGCTGGAGCCTCCATGGTGATTTCATCCAAAACAACGGTTAATTCATCTCCACCGGTGGATTCACCAAAGCGATCACTAAATGCTTGAACTTCATACTTATAGCTGCCCGGTGCAACATTTGATAGTTTAATAGACGTATTAGTTGTTGTTCCAACAAGCTCTTTACCATTTTCGGTAATTTCATATAGTCTATATTCTGTTGAATAAGGAACGGATGACCAACTGAAAGTAACGTCATTGCCATTTGTAATAGAGTATTTGAAATTACTTGGTGTTACCATTATTGGATGAACCACCTCAGCAAGGATAGGTGCTGAAGCAGGAGATTCTCCATATAATACGTTTGCAGCAGACACAGCATATTGATAGGTTCCTTCTGCGGCATTCGTAATTGTGTAAGTATTCTTTGTTGGAGAGTCTAGTAACGTAAACTGTCCTTTCTCGGAAACCTGATAGAGATTATAGACTTCCGCATATTTAACTGCATCCCAGGATAAGACAACATTGTTTCCGTTCGAAATTTTATAAGAAAGCTTTGATGGCGCGACCATATCTGGGTATGTAACCGTAAAACTAATCGGTGCACTTGGTCCAGACTCACCATCTGAATTTAAAGTTGAAATGACAAATGTATAGGTTCCTTCTGCGAGGTCCTTCAATAGATAGTTATTAGTAGTTACCTTTTGTTTTAAAATGAGTTGTCCCTCGGTAATTTCGTAAATATTGTATCCTGTTGCGCCATACACAGAATTCCAACTGAGTTTAATATCATCTGGAGTTACCTCCTGATACGAAATATCGCTTGGTGGCAGCATGCTACCATAAGCGAGTGCATTGCCGAATGGGAAGAATAATTGAACAACCATTATAAGCAATGCAAGAATAGTGACATTTCTCTTCAAGATTTTCTTCATTCTTTAGTCCTACCTTTCTAAAAAAAGCCAAAAGAAAAAGAACCTCATACAAGGTTCATAGGTACATAGACTATGATTCCTTGTGGCAACCGGCTACCATCCACTGATTGTGGGTCAGGCCCTTGGCTTTGCGTCCTATGATTTCCCATAGTTTGCCTTTTTCACTTTGGTTTTTTGTTATTCATTACCTATTATCATACTATTTTACTAACGTTTTGAGAAGGTCTATTTTACTAGTTGCAGTCAATTTATCCTTATTAAACAGAAAAATCTAACAAAATAAACCGAGTAGCAAATGCACTACTCGGTTGCAACTCTATTTTCTTTTATCAAAAAACATTCCATCTGCTGGTCCTACTTGATAAGGATTCGTATATTTTTTCGAAATTGTCTTACCTTTTTTTACTAGGGCTAAATCCGTCTGGATCTCAAGTTTGATTTCTGCTAGTTTAGCATCAATGATTTTGTTCATACGGACTATTTCAGCACCTAATTGTTTTTCTTTTTCTGTATATGGTGGCTTAATATCTGCAATCAGGTTATCCCTTGAATCTAGTAAAGAATTAATTCTTTCAATTGCCTCTTCCCGCTTCTCTTTTTCTATTGGTAGTGAAAGAAGGTCTAATAGTTCTTCTGTAACCATAAAAAGAGAGTCTAGTGTACTCACTATACTTTTCCGCCTTGTGCATGTTGTCGTTGTCGGTTAATTTGAATAACTTCCTTCCATGTGTCTCGGAATTCGGTAACAAGCCCCTCAACTTCAGATAGAATCTCTAAGTCATTTTTAATATTAACCTCGATTAGTCGGCGATTGATATAGTCATACATGGTCATCATAGTTTTCGATACTTCAACATTTGGATCTAGTGAAACCATCAGTTCTCTAATGATATTTTGCGCCTTTTGAAGGTTTGTATTTTTCTCTTGAAGATTTTTTTCTTCAATGGCTTTTCGAGAAAGCTTAATAAATTTCAAACAACCGTTATACAGCATTAAAGTTAGCTCTCCAGGCGAAGCTGTTGTGACGGTATTTGATTGGTACGCTTGATATGGGTTACTTATCGCCATTTCTTACACTCCCTTTTAATAGCTAAATTGCTGCATTAAGTAAGCTGCTTGTGAGTTAGCCTTCTGAATAGCCTTTTCCATTTCCGTAAATTGACGCCAATAGCGATCCTCAATTTTGAGTAATCGTGCCTCAAAACTGTCTATACGATCGTCCATATTATCGAGATTTCGACCAATCGTAAAAGTATTATTATTTGAATAGGCTTTTCCTGCTTTTAGCTCTATTCCATTCATTGATTCTTTTATTGAATCCCTAAGTCTTCTCGCAAGTCCTTTTTCTTCTGTTGTGGTTCCATCTTTTTGGAATAGCTCATAAATGCCATTTGGATTATTGGAGATAGCTTCACGAAGCTTGCCTTCGTCAATAATCAACTTCCCTTTGTCCATATAGTTTTTAGAAGTTGTAATACCGATATCCGATAGTTGATTAAAATCAGAGCTTAAACCAGAAACATTCGAATATAATTGCTGCCTCATTATAGTTGTACTGGATATGAGAATAGAGTCACGATAAAGCGTTCCTTTACGTGCTTCTTTTTCCCATTTTTCAATTTGCTCTTCAGTCATATCCTCTTTCTGAGCATCCGTAAGTGGCTGATAATTACGATTCGGCTTTTCAATTGTTTTTGAGTTGATATTTCCAATTAATTCATTGTATTTATCGACGAACGTAACAATTGTAGATAGGATTGAATCGACATCAGGAGAAGAAGAAAAGGTTACAGGATCTCCTGTTACTTGCTTTAAGGTATATTCATAACCATTAATTTGGAAGGTATTTGAACTTCGGGATGTTTCTAATCCATTGTAATTAAATTTGGCATCCTGACCGATAGACCCTCTTAGGAAGGACTGAGCCACAATATTATCCGTATCCAGCTGTAACTTAGTAAAAAAATCACCACTTAACTGAATCTCAGGTTGGTCATTCCCTGTTGCATCCTTAGCATCTCCCGTATATTTAGTGGTGAGGGAAATTTTCCCTGTGACACTATCAAAAAACGCACTAACTCCTGTGTTAGAGTTTATTTTACTAATAAGAGAGTTAATAGTTTCCTGTGCAGGGTCAAAAGTTATAGTGTAACCAACTTCATCAAATGTTCCGTCCTTTTTTATTGCCTTAATTGTAATAGAGTTATCAGCTAAAGCTAAGTCACTTAATTTTTGATCTAGTTTAAATCCGGTATTAGATGCACTTTGCATCGAAGCACCTTTCGCAAGCTGTGACACAGTGATAGATCCAGAAATTTCGTTAGTTGCACTTATACTCCGAGCTGAAACTGCCGCATCATTTGAACTCGTTATGTTTTTTTTCGTATAAGTCGTTTTCATCATTAATTTATCAAAAATGAACGTATCAAAATCAAGTAATTGCTTGTTCATGTCCCGATAATCATCACGTTGCCATTCCAGATATTGCTTTTTTTGTTGCATCTTATCTAATGGGATACGTTCGGCTTTCATTAAATCTTTAACAATTGAGTCTATATCCATCCCACTCGCTAATCCACCAATTCTCACCATTGGTGCTCACCACCTTTAAATCTTTTTATCTACGACAAAGCCAAGAAACTCCGTCATTGCTGCATATATGTCTAGTATTTTCTTAGAAGGAATCTCCCGAACCACCTCATGTGTCTCATCGTTTACGATTGTGACGTAATATTCATTTAGCTCCTCGTGCAGCTCAAATTTTAAAGAAGTATTGTTCGGCTCTAAAAATTTGTTCAGGCTGTTAATTACCTGCTTGACATTCTCTTTTGAGTCTAGCTTTTCATTTTGTTTGATTGCTTGTTGAGGGGGATTTATGTTCTCCCCTTTGCTTTCAGTCTCTATAGACTTTTTTTGTTGGAAATAATCATTGTTGAAGTTCATCGTTGTACTAGAAGAGATTTTATCTATGGTCATATAGTTTCCTCCTAAACGAACGGGGCTTTATAAGTTATATCGGAAGAATAGAAATATTATTTAGAGTTAATTTATAATCAGCTTTACAACGAAAATAATTCAAGCCTTTGTAGAAACAGGCTTGAATAATTATTCTTACCAATTTTTTTGAGTCTAGCTGAATTTTTAATTGGTGGGAGACTTACAAACTACTTCTAGTAATATTTATATTGGATTAATTACTTTTATCGTAATAATTTTGGATATCCCCCCATGGGTTACACGTATTCCTACATCTCCTAAAGGGGCATTTATTGGCACATCGATAAAACCATCTTCGCTTACTACCGCTCGATTCAAGTCATAACTTTTATATACCGTGCCTTCATCCGCCGTTACTTCTTTTGTTTCTCCATTTGACATTAATGCTGTTACACCTATTTGTGATGTTTTCCCACGTTCTAGTTCTATTTTTTCTGGTGTCACCTCTAAACTATTTAACGTTGGGCCACTTAGGATTGTCACTGTTACTGTCTTCGACTTCCCTCCATGGGTCACACGTATTCCTACATCTCCTAATGGAGCATTTATTGGCACCTGGATTGAACCATCTTCGCTAACAACTGCTCGGTTCAAGTCATAACTTTTATATACCGTGCCTTCATCCGCCGTTACTTCTTTTGTTTCTCCATTTGACATTAATGCTGT
>NZ_QUQV01000032.1 GCF_003400205.1 Bacillus sp. HNG
CACGCCGCCAGCGTTCATCCTGAGCCAGGATCAAACTCTCCAATAAGAGTATTGATTGCTCAATAAGTTTGTTACTTAGAATTAACGTTGACGCTTGTATTGTGTTCAGTTTTCAAAGAACTTTTTTGACTCGCCTCTCAGAAGCGACTTTATTAATATAACATCCTCACAAAAATAAGTCAACCATTTTTTAAAATATTTTCTTATTCATTTGGTATTCCCTGTGAGAAATATAAATATACACCCGCTTAAGTAGAATGTCAATAAATTATACTAAAATAATTTTAAAAACAATCAACTACTCTTTCCTTAATAACTTACGTACCCTTACCAAATAAAAAAACAAATGATACCCATTTGTTTTTTTATCCTATAATAAATAAATCTATAATGACGAGTGCAGCTAAACCTGGAAGACCGAGTAGACCAGAAACAGCAGATGTAACTAGATTAATTGGAACATGCAAATCAAATGAAGCTCCAAATGCATTTAAGAAAAATAAAAACAACGCTCCAATTAGAACTTTAACAAATACTTGTCCTACTAGTCGTATGGGCTTTAGAGGAGCTCCCATTAGAAGTACAAGTACGATCAATCCTCCCAGTATAGATATAACAATCTTTGGTTCCAATCAAACTTCACTCCTTCGCACAACTTGTACTACTATTCTATGTGGGTGAAGGGTTTTAAGAACCTCTTGTCCTATTTTTATTTAGCAACCTCTATTAACAAAAAATCCCACCTTAGGACTCACATTCCCCTTGGTAGGATTTATTTTATAGAAATACTTTTCGCCTTTTTGCTTCCCTTAATAAAAAGAAGTATTTTGTTTCCGCTACTTTTAGTTCGTTTAAAATGTCATCAGAAGGTTCAATACTTTTTTCAATGAGGTTTTTCTGTCTCATCCATTCCTTCTTTGCAATTTCCAACTGAGTAAAGAGCTTTTGGTTAAATTCATTTCGAAGTTTTCCCTTCTTTTTAAAAAGCATAAAAGACCTCCTATAGTTCACGACGTCCTTCAAGCGCCTTCGATAGTGTTACTTCATCAGCATACTCTAAATCTCCACCAACAGGTAAGCCATGTGCGATTCTTGTAATTTTAATTCCTGTTGGTTTTAGCAGACGGGAAATATACATAGCAGTAGCTTCCCCTTCAATGTTCGGATTAGTCGCTAAAATAATTTCTTGTACTGTATCATCCTGAAGTCTTTTGAGTAATTCAGGTATTTTGATATCCTCCGGCCCTATACCATCCATTGGCGATATAGCTCCATGTAACACATGGTATAAACCATTATATTCCTTCATCTTTTCCATCGCGATAACATCTTTTGGATCTTGAAGTACACAGATAACGGTTTTATCACGACGTTCATCTTCACAAATGTAACATGGATCTCTATCTGTTATATGCCCACAATTAGAGCAATATGTGAGGTTTCGTTTCGCATTGACAAGTGCCTTTGCAAAATCAAGTACGACATCCTCTTTCATATTTAATACAAAAAAAGCCAGACGCACGGCCGTTTTAGGTCCGATACCTGGCAATTTCATAAAGCTATCTATTAGCTTAGATATTGGTTCAGGATAATGCATATCTATCTAAGTCCTTTCAAACCGACGATTAGAACGGTAGGTTCATTCCTTTTGTAAATTGACCCATTGTTTCATTTGTAAGGTCTTCGATTTTCTTTAAAGCATCATTGGTCGCTGCTAAAACAAGGTCCTGAAGCATTTCGATATCTTCTGGGTCTACCACTTCTTCTTTAATGATGACATCAATAATTTCTTTTTGGCCGTTTGCTTTTACAGTGACCATGCCACCACCAGCAGTTCCTTCAATTACCTTTTCAGCAAGTTCCTCTTGTGCCTTTTGCATATCCTTTTGCATTTTCTGCATTTGTTTCATCATTTTTTGCATATTTCCCATTCCGCCACCACGCATCATGTTCATTTCCTCCTTAAAATTACTCTTATTATTCCTTTATTTCAATGAGTTCTGAACCGACGATTTTCATCGCTTCTGCAATAAGAGGGTCTTCAGTATCCTCTGGTCTTTCATCATCATCATCAGTTCGTTGCCCACGGATAAACTCTTCTCTAATTTTACCCCATTCATCATCTGGTACACCAATCATTTCAAATCTATGTCCAGTTAATCCAGAAAGAATATTTTCGAGATTTTCTTTTACTTCCGGATTTTCAGATGCCATTTTACAATGGATTTCGTATTTAAATTTTAACACAAAAGCATTGGTAGAAGCAGCAACAGGCTCACTTTCGATTAAAAGGGCTGCGTGCGATACTTTGTTTTGAGTGCGAAGCTGGTCTAGCATATCGCCCCATTTTCCTTTTAATAAGTCAAGATTTTGTCTTGTTGCACTCTTTAATACCTCATTAATTCTCCCAACTGGTGTCCTATAGCCATTTCTTGATGACTTTTGAGGACGTTTCTCGGCTAACTTGGCATCCTGTGGATGGGCTACCACACCTTTTTCTTTAATAGCTGTAAGTTCAGATTCTAACCTATTTATTTTATTCATCAAGCCTTCAATCTGTGGCAATGACTCTAGAGATTGCTGTTGCTCCATTTGGGTAAGCTTCACAATCGCTACTTCTAGAAAAATTCTAGGATGATTCGTCCACTTCATCTCTTGTTGCGCTTGATTTAAAATATCAATGGTTTCGTAAATTTCAGACCCTTGTATACTTTTTGCAAGTTCAGTAAAGTCTTCATCGACTAAGACCCGCTCCAATACTTCTTCTAACTGAGGGGCAGTTTGATATAAAAGCATATCCCTATAGTAAAAGATGATATCTTCAATAAAGCGCATTGGATCTTTCCCATGGTCCATCATTTCATCCAATGTCTTTAGAGCCGTTCGAACATCACGGTCGCGAATTGCTCTAACCACATTCGTTAAAAAGGATTGCGAAACAGCTCCCGTAATCGTTAGAACATCCTCAAGCTTTACCTCTTCATCACTAAACGAAATCGCTTGGTCTAGTAAGCTTAAGGCATCCCGCATTCCACCTTCAGCCGCTCTTGCAATTACATAAAGAGCTTGTTCATCAACTTTTACATCTTGTTCAGCTATAATTGTTTTCATTCGTCCGACGATTGCTTGTGTGGTAATGCGACGAAAATCGAAGCGTTGACATCTAGAAATAATCGTTAATGGAATTTTATGTGGTTCAGTCGTTGCTAAAATAAAAATAACATGTCGTGGAGGTTCCTCCAATGTTTTCAGCAAGGCATTAAATGCTCCAATTGAAAGCATATGAACTTCATCAATGATGTAAACCTTATACCGTACTGCGCTTGGAGCATACTTCACTTTATCACGAATATCCCTGATTTCATCGACACCGTTATTCGATGCAGCATCGATTTCAATCACATCAGCAATCGAGCCGTCTGTAATTCCTTTACATGCCGCACACTCATTACATGGTTCAGCTGTAGGAGAGTGCTCACAGTTTACTGCTTTCGCAAAGATTTTCGCAGCACTTGTTTTTCCTGTTCCCCTAGGTCCTGAAAAAAGATAGGCGTGTGAAAACTTCTCTTGAAGAAGGGCATTCTGCAGGGTCTTCGTAATATGTTCTTGTCCCACCACATCATGAAATGCCTGTGGTCGAAAGACACGATATAATGCTTGATATGCCATTGGTTTTGCCCCTCCTTCTTATCGTCCATTTCCTATTATACAGGAAGTGAATATTCTGTACAAAGTGATTATACCATTATGAAAAATAAATAATAAAAAAACCCACCCGAATGAGTGAGTTGATTTATGTAGTATAACTGCCGTGCACCTTCCGTCGAATAGTTACCCCAGGCGTTACTCAAGCAGTTAGCTCGGTCCAGGCAACCCTACGGCACATGGGAGAGTCCGCTTACTGCTGCTTCCTTCCGGACCTGACAGGGTTCACGGGTTCCCATTGCGTAGGACCCAGACGTCAACACCACTTACTTGAGTCAGACCCTACAATAACTACCCTCTATGAAGGGATTCGGCCTCGCTAGAGCGGATTGCGAGTACAGGGCACCGCTACCTCCCCGCTTAGCACGGCAAAATTGATACCAAATTGTTAGGTGTCTTTGTGACACATCCTTAGTATAAAGGCTTAGCCAAAAAAAATCAATCAATACCAACTGTAAGTTTTTTCAAGTTGTACCAGTCGACGTTTTCTTTCCTTCTTTCTTCTTCCTTCTGATCTCTTTAAAAAATGCGCTTAACAGCTGTCCGCACTCTTCTTCACAGACACCTGAAATAACTTCTGCTTGATGATTAAATCTTTGTTCCTGTAAAAGATTCATTAAAGTTCCTGCACATCCGCCTTTCGGATCCTTTGCACCGTATACAACCCTTTTCACCCGCGATAATACAATCGCTCCTGAACACATTGCACATGGTTCAAGCGTGACATACAAAGTTGCATTCTCTAATCTCCAAAAACCGGTATGTTTACATGCTGCATCAATTGCAAGTAACTCTGCATGTGCAATTGAACGCTGCTGTGTTTCACGAAGATTATGGGTTGCGGCAATCACTTCGTCATTTATAACTAGGACGGCACCTATAGGTACTTCATCTATAGCTGCTGCCCTTTTTGCTTCTTCAATCGCTAATTTCATATAATACTCATCAGACTTCATCGGATTAAATACTCCCTTACATGGCAATTAGGCACTTTAACCAAGCATCATCTTCCCTTTTCTCTCATAGAGTAATAAAGGTGTGTTATCTAGATTGTAGAATGAGGAGGTCAAACATGCAAATTCATGTTGTAGAACAGGGACAATCCATATCAGGAATTGCACAAGCATATGGTACAACGGCCGATGAAATTGTTCGTGCAAATCAAATTCCTGAACCTAATAACTTAGTGGTCGGTCAGGCTATGGTTATCCCGATTGTTGGTCAGTTTTACTGGGTGCAACCTGGTGATAGTCTTTGGTCCATTGCCAATAAATTTGGAATTAATTATCAGCAATTAGCACAAATTAACCAAATTCCACCTAATCGACCACTACAAGTTGGACTTAGAATCTATATTCCCGAACGTCCGAAGCGAAACGCAGAAATCAATGCTTATATTGAACCATTAGGATCTTCAGTAAGTCCCGCTCTTGAAAGAAGCGCACGACAAGCAGCTCCATATTTAACATACTTAGCCCCTTTTAATTTTCAAATACAACGAGACGGCACTTTAAAGGAACCACCACTGAACAATTTACCAAGCATCGCAAAAGGACAAAATGTGACATTAATGATGGTTGTTGCAAATTTAGAAAATGGTCAATTTAGTGATGAATTAGGCAAACTAGTCCTTAATAATGAAGCTATCCAAAATAAGCTCTTAAATACGATCGTACAAACGGCAAAGAAATACGGTTTCCGAGATATTCATTTTGATATGGAATTTTTACGCCCTGAAGACCGCGAAGCCTATAACAACTTTTTACGAAAAGCGAAGCAGCGCTTTGGTCAAGAAGGCTGGCTTCTTTCAACAGCACTTGCTCCCAAAACCAGTGCCGAGCAAAAAGGAGATTGGTATGAAGCCCATGACTATAAAGCACATGGTGAAATTGTCGACTTTGTCGTCATCATGACGTATGAATGGGGATATAGCGGCGGACCACCGATGGCGGTATCACCAATTGGCCCTGTTCGAGAGGTTCTTGAATATGCCATTTCTGAAATGCCAGCATCTAAAATTATGATGGGGCAAAACCTCTATGGCTATGATTGGACATTGCCATTTGTACAAGGTGGACAATACGCCAAGGCAGTAAGCCCGCAGCGAGCAATTGAAATCGCAAAGCAAAATAATGTTCCAATTCAATATGACACAAAAGCACAAGCACCTCATTTTGACTATACAGACTCAGCCGGAAAGCAGCATAAAGTATGGTTTGAAGATGCAAGAAGTATCCAAGCAAAGTTTGATTTAATTAAGGAATTAAATTTACGAGGAATTAGTTATTGGAAGCTTGGACTTCCATTCCCACAAAACTGGCTTTTGATTACAAGTAATTTTAATGTTGTAAAAAGATAGAACCCCTAAAAGGAGCTCGACTACTCGAGTTCCTTTTTTGATTTAACGGAGCCAAAACTTAAGCGCTACATTGTGATAACCTCAAATTTTCCCAATTTGTTTTTTCGACAATACCTAACAATCTTCATCGTACCTATGATAAAATAATCCTTATCTGTGCAATTTAACTTTATTCAACACAAGTTCCTTTTGGACATAAGAATGCAACTATATATACAAATATGCGCGGTATTTAAGTTATAACTGAATAAAGTTAAAGCCTCCGGCGGATGCCGCGATTTTTCATAGGAAACTTTTCGAGACGTAAGTTCAGAGACTAAAAGAGCCACTTCCTGTGGCAACGTCTTTATGACCCACATCCTGTGGGGCTAAAAATCGTGCGCAAATACGCCAAGGCGCATTTGATTAGATAAAAAGGGGGACACGAGATGGGTAGTAGGATTCCTTTTGTTACTGTAGAGGGTCCAATCGGTGTTGGAAAAACCTCTCTCGCTAAGGCGATTTCAGAACGCTTTGAATTTGCCTTACTTAAAGAGATAGTCGATGAAAATCCATTTTTGGGGAAATTTTATACCGATATTGATGAGTGGAGCTTTCAAACAGAAATGTTTTTCCTCTGTAACCGATATAAACAACTTGAAGACATTAATCATTTTTTCCTACAAAAAGATCAACCGGTTGTTGCGGATTATCATATATTCAAAAACCTAATATTCGCTGAACGTACATTGAAAACACATCAGTTTCAAAAGTATCTTCAGATTTACAAAATTTTAACGGCAGATATGCCTGTTCCGAATGTCGTAATCTATTTACATGCAAGTCTTGATACTTTATTAGAGCGGATTGAAATGCGTGGTAGGGACATTGAAAAAAATATAGATCCTGCATACTTAAGTCAATTAAGCCGTGATTATGAGGAATTCATGACACAGTTCGAAAAATCCCATCCAGACATTCCTGTCATTCGATTTAATGGGGACCAAATTGACTTTGTCCAAAATAAAGAAGACCTTAATCAAATTCTATCAAAAATAGATGACATCATTCTTGAAAAAGGAGTTAGACATAATGAATTTGCGTAATAAATATGATATCCCTAGTAATGCAGTAATTACCGTTGCTGGAACCGTTGGCGTGGGGAAATCTACCATGACAAAGGCCTTGGCCGATGCCCTTGGATTTAGAACCTCTTTTGAAAAAGTAGATACAAATCCATATTTAGATCGGTTCTATGCTGATTTTGAAAGATGGAGCTTCCACCTTCAAATCTATTTCCTTGCTGAACGTTTTAAAGAGCAAAAGAAAATCTTCGAATATGGCGGAGGATTTATCCAAGATCGTTCCATCTATGAAGATACAGGCATTTTTGCAAGAATGCATTACGAAAAGGGAACAATGGCACCTGTAGACTATGAAACCTATACCAACCTCTTTGATGCAATGGTGATGACACCTTATTTCCCTCATCCGAATTTATTAATTTATCTTGAAGGTAGTCTTGATGATATTATTAGTCGAATTCATGAACGTGGAAGACCAATGGAGCAGCAAACACCCATTTCCTATTGGGAAGAAATGCACGGTCGATATGAAAAATGGATCAATAATTTTAATGCTTGCCCAGTTCTTCGTCTAAACATTAATGAGTACGATATTATGAAGGATGGAAGTTCGATTGAACCGATTATCGCGAAAATATCAAGTTTCATTAGACAAACGGAACTTTTAAAAAGCTAAAAAAGACCCCTTTTGAGTGACAATCTCAAAAGGGGTTCTTTTTTGATTATACTTATTTATATAAAAAGCAAAAAACTCGTTACCATGATAGTAACGAGTTCATCTCCAATACTTTATGCGCTAGTATTAATTTCAATAATATGGCGGAGGAAGAGGGATTCGAACCCCCGCGGGCTTTAACACCCCTGTCGGTTTTCAAGACCGATCCCTTCAGCCGGACTTGGGTATTCCTCCGTATCGACAAAAATTAATATACCATAGTTCAAAAGTGGATGTCAACATTATTTAATAATTTTTTTATAGGCCAGGATAGTGGAAAATCCTGGCCATTTCCTTTTGTTACTTTTTCGGACCGATTACTTCCTTATTTCCCATATATGGACGTAATACTTCAGGAATGATGACTGTACCGTCTTCCTGTTGGTAATTTTCTAAGATCGCAGCTACAGTTCGACCAATTGCAAGTCCAGAACCATTTAATGTGTGAACATGTTCTGGCTTAGAATCTCTGTCGCGACGGAAGCGTATATTTGCACGTCTTGCTTGGAAAGCTTCAAAGTTACTACAAGAAGAAATTTCACGGTACGTTTCATAGCTTGGAATCCATACTTCAATGTCATATTTCTTTGCAGCCGTGAATCCTAGATCAGCACTACACATGCTTAAAACACGATATGGAAGACCGAGTAGTTGAAGTACTTTTTCAGCATTCGCTGTTAGGCTTTCAAGTTCTGCGTAAGAGTCTTCTGGTTTAACAAACTTCACCAACTCCACTTTATTAAATTGATGTTGGCGGATCAAGCCTCTTGTATCTCTTCCTGCAGAACCCGCTTCAGAGCGGAAGCAAGCACTAAATGCTGCATACTTAATTGGTAGTTCTGCGCCACTCAAGATTTCATCACGGTGAAGATTCGTAACCGGAACCTCTGCAGTTGGAATTAAGAAATAGTCTTCACTTTCAATGAGGAATGCATCCTCTTCAAACTTTGGAAGCTGGCCTGTTCCAGTCATACTTGCACGGTTCACTAAATATGGAGGGATGACTTCCTCATACCCATGCTCCTCCACATGTAGGTCTAACATAAAGTTAAATAATGCCCTTTCTAATCTAGCTCCAAGCCCCTTATAAAATACAAAACGGCTCCCAGTTACCTTTCCTGCACGTTCGAAGTCTAAAATCTGAAGTTGATCAGCAACTTCCCAGTGTGGCTTTGGTTCAAAACCAAATTCGGGGAGTTCACCCCACTTGCGAATTTCAACGTTGTCATCTTCAGATTCACCAATAGGCACACTTTCATGAGGAATGTTTGGTATAGATAACATGAGATGTTCTAATTGTTCCTCGACACCCCTTAATTCCGTATCCAATTCCTTGATTTGATCTCCTACCTCACGCATTTCCAAAATAAGAGCGTCAGCATCCTTTTTCTCTTTTTTTAAAGCAGCAATTTGGCCAGAGACCTCATTCCTACGGCTCTTTAGCTCTTCAGTTCTCGTAATAAGCCCACGGCGTGTCTGGTCCAATTCTTCAAAACGACCAAGGTCCGTTAAATCCTCACCACGATATTGAAGTCTTTCCTTTACCTCATTAAAATGGCTTCGTAAATATTTAATATCTAACATCACTAAAACCTCCTAAAATCTATGTAGTAAATAACGTAAAAACGAAACCCTCCCAGTGACTGTCTAGAATCAAGCCAACGAAGAAATTCGCTGCTTATCGACAGCTAAACGGCAAATAAAAAACTCCCGCCCCTAAAAAAGGGACGAGAGTTAACCCGCGTTACCACCCTAGTTGAGGATACATGTATCCCCCTCTTGAAAAAGATAACGGATTTACCGAAAATACCTACTAAAAAACATACGGTTCAGTATTTCACTCAAGGATGGATTCACAAGTCTTTTTCATCGGTTCACACCAGCCACCGACTCTCTTAAGAAAAAAAACAAGTTACTTTTTCCTATCATAGATTTTTCATTTATTATTTATCTTAAGTTTTACCATGTTTTGATTGTTTATACAAGGTTTTTCGCTTTTGATTCTTCGACCATCTTTACAAAATACGCAGTAAAACGATGATCATCTGTTAATTCTGGATGGAAAGAACAGCCTAAAAATTGCCCTTCGCGCGCTGCCACAATTCTACCATCATGTTTTGCAAGGACCTCAACGTTTTCTCCCGCTTCTACAATATGTGGTGCACGAATAAACACACCTACAAAATCCTCAGCAATTCCAGGAATCATTAACTCTGCTTCGAAACTCTCACGTTGACGACCAAATGAATTTCGCTCAACCGCTACATCCATCAGCCCAAGATGAGGCTCTTTATAATCAACTAGCTTCTTTGCTAGAAGGATTAACCCTGCACACGTACCAAACATCGGTTTTCCTTGTGCTGCAAATGTACGAAGTGGTTCCATAAAATGATATTTATCAATTAAACGGCGCATTGTAGTGCTTTCCCCACCAGGGATAATCAATCCATCAATTTCTTCAAGCTGTTCTATTTTTTTTACAATCACTGCTTCTGCTCCAGAGGCTTCTACTGAACGAACATGTTCCCTTACAGCCCCCTGCAGCCCTAAAACGCCAATTTTAACCACGACTGAACACCTTCTATCTTACCAGCCTCGTTCTTGCATGCGTTGGTCTGGTAATAATGATGAAATTTCAATACCCTTCATAGCATTTCCTAAACCTTTTGATAGATGGGCAATTAATTCGTAATCTTGATAATGTGTAGTTGCTTCAACAATTGCACGAGCAAATTTTGCAGGGTTGTCTGATTTAAAAATACCAGAACCTACAAACACACCATCAGCACCGAGTTGCATCATTAAAGCAGCATCTGCTGGAGTTGCAACACCACCTGCTGCAAAGTTAACAACTGGTAGGCGTCCTTCTTGTTTGATTTGAAGTAATAATTCAAATGGTGCTCCTAAATTTTTCGCTTCTGTCATCAATTCATCTTCGCTCATACCGACAACCTTGCGAATTTGAGCATTTACTTTTCTCATATGACGTACTGCTTCGACGATATTTCCTGTTCCAGGCTCACCCTTTGTACGAAGCATGGATGCACCTTCAGCAATACGTCGAGTTGCTTCACCTAAATCACGGCATCCACATACAAATGGAACAGTGAAATCACGTTTATTTAAATGGAACTCCTCATCTGCTGGAGTTAATACTTCACTCTCATCAATATAGTCAACACCCATAGCCTCTAATACCCTTGCTTCTACGATATGACCAATACGAGCTTTTGCCATAACAGGAATAGTAACAGCATTCATTACTTGCTCAACTATTGTTGGGTCTGCCATTCTAGCTACTCCACCTGCTGCACGAATATCAGCTGGAACTCGTTCTAATGCCATTACTGCCACAGCACCCGCTTCCTCAGCTATTCTAGCTTGCTCTGCATTCACAACGTCCATAATGACGCCGCCTTTTTGCATTTCAGCCATTCCTCGTTTTACTCGCTCTGTACCTGTATTTGCCACTACGATTCCCCCTATTAGATGTTAATTTAGCTTATTATTTATAGGCTTTATCATATCATATTTTGATAGATAATATATAAATGCCCATTAAAAAAATCTTAAGATTATTCTAACGCAATTTTTCTATATTTCCTAGTAATTATATCAAAATAGTACACAGTGGAAGAAATTGAAAAAACCTCCCTCTATAAATAGAAGGAGGATGTTACCAATTTAAGCTTAGAACCAGCCTTTTACGGTATTCGCTACACTTGACCAAATATCACCAAAGAAGCCACCGATTCCTCTCATCATGAGCACAAACCAATTTGTCTTCTCAACACCTTTATCTGTTACAAGTGCAACCTGTAATTTATCACCGCCGCCTGATGTGATATATCCTAAATCATCACCATCATAGGAAACAGCCATATGCCCGACCTTTGTTCCCTCTTTAAATGGTGCTGTTATCTCTTTGTCTTTTGAAACAACCTTTTTATCAAACACATACTTTGCTTTAAATGCTGACTTATCAACACCCTTTGGAACAATAATTCTCACAGGTGCTTCAGTTGAAATTTCTACTTCTTTTTCTTTTCCTTTAACAACCTTTAAATCTTTATTACCCTTTAATTGGTAGCCTTCAGGGTAAACTTCAATTTGCTCAAAATTATTAAAACCGTAATCTAACAGTTTACTTGTTTCTTTGAAACGTTCAGGTTCACTAGTAGCACCCATTACTACAGAAATTAATCTTTTCCCATTTCGTTCAGCTGTTCCAGTGAAACAATAACCAGCTGCAGGTGTAGTACCTGTTTTTAACCCATCCATTCCTTCATAATAGAATTGAGCTAGGTATGGAGAAACACTTGGATCATGCTTTAACATCCAGTTCCAGTTATCAAGTTTTTCACCATAGAAATCAAGTTGTGGGATACTTGAAATATCCAATACATGAGGATAATCCCGAATTAATGAATAGGCTAATAATGCTACAGATCTTGCAGAAAGCATATTATCACCATCTGGACTTGTTCCTTCAGGATAATTGTCGCCTAACATAGAATTCGATAGCCCCGTACTATTTACAAACTCATAGTCAGGAAGGCCTAATTCTTCTGCCTTTTTATTCATTAACTTTACAAATTCACCCTCAGTACCAGCTAGTAATTCTGCTAATGTAATCGTTGTTGCATTATCAGAGTAAATCGCCATTGCTTTATAAAGTTCTTCTACCGTATAATCGTGATTTAATCGTAAGCCAACACCTGAAAAGTTATTATTCGCAGATATATCATAGGCATACTGGCTAATTTGAGTCGTTTGATCCCATGAAAGTCTACCTTCATCAATAGCCTCCAATACTAAGTATTCGGTCATCATTTTAACCATACTTGCAATTGGTGCTGCTTGACCGGCATTTTTTTCATATAGGATCTTACCTGTAGTTGCATCTATCAATATTGCATTTTTTACATTTATATCAAGAGCAGGAGCCGCCTTTGCCGGAGGTACTTGCCCCACAATTAGCGATAGCAAAAAGACTGCTATAAAACTTAAAATCAATCTTTTTTGTGTTTGTTTTTTCACGTTTTAAACCTCCACTTTCGTATTACACACAAAAATCATTTTAACACATCAGCATCAAAAAAAATAGACAGAGTACATGACTCTATCTACCTTAATATAAAAATCCTACCAATGGATTATATTGTCGGAATTTAGCTTATAATGTTGAATAGTTTGGTGCTTCTTTTGTAATTTGAACATCATGTGGATGACTCTCACGTAATCCTGCACCTGTCATTTTAATAAATTGAGCATTCTCTCTTAGCTCTTCTAGATTCTTTGTACCACAGTACCCCATACCTGAACGAATACCGCCAATTAACTGATAGATTGTATCTGTAAGTGGTCCTTTGTATGGAAGACGTCCTTCAATACCTTCAGGAACAAATTTCTTTGCATCCTCTTGGAAGTAACGATCTTTACTTCCTTTTTCCATTGCAGCAACAGAACCCATACCGCGATATACCTTAAAACGACGACCTTGGAAGATCTCCGTTTCACCTGGGCTTTCGGATACACCTGCAAGTAAGCTACCAAGCATAACTACGTGTCCTCCTGCAGCTAATGCCTTTACAATGTCACCAGAGAATTTAATACCACCATCCGCAATAATCGAAACACCATGTTTTCTTGCTTCTGTTGCACAATCATAAATAGCTGTAATCTGAGGAACACCAACACCTGCAACAACACGTGTTGTACAAATAGAACCCGGTCCAATTCCAACCTTTACAACACTAGCACCAGCTTCAATTAGAGCTCTAGTTGCTTCAGCAGTAGCCACATTACCCGCAATAATATTTAGGTTTGGATACTCGTTTCGAATCTTTTTAACTGTTTCAAGAACACCTGCTGAGTGACCATGTGCTGTATCAACAACAATTGCATCAACTCCAGCTTCTACAAGCTTAGCAACACGAGGCGCCGTATCTTTTGATACGCCAACAGCTGCTCCAACTAATAAACGTCCCTGTGCATCCTTTGCGGAATTTGGAAATTCAATTACTTTTTCAATATCCTTAATCGTAATAAGTCCTTTTAATACACCACTCTCATCAACAAGTGGAAGTTTTTCAATTTTATATTTCTGTAAAATCTTTTCTGCCTGTTCTAAAGTCGTACCAACAGGGGCAGTCACGAGATTTTCCTTTGTCATGACATCGGAAATTAAAATGGAATAATCTTGAATAAAACGAAGGTCACGATTGGTAATAATACCAACCAAGATTTGCTCTTGTGGATTATTTACAATTGGGACACCAGAGATACGGTATTTCCCCATTAAATGCTCTGCATCAAATACTTGATGACTTGGAGTAAGGAAAAATGGATCGGTAATAACGCCACTTTCTGAACGCTTCACTTTATCAACCTGCTCAGCTTGTTGCTCGATAGACATATTCTTATGAATGATTCCTAATCCACCTTGGCGTGCCATTGCAATTGCCATTTCGTGCTCAGTAACAGTATCCATACCAGCACTAATAATAGGGATATTTAATTTGAGCGTCTCTGTTAACTTAACCCCAAGATTTACATCTTTAGGTAATACTTCTGACTTCGCCGGTAATAGTAATACATCATCAAATGTTAAACCTTCTTTAGCAAACTTCGTTTCCCACATGTAATAAATCCCCCTTCGATTGAAAAATATTATTAGTAGATTATCAACTGGGTAAACTACTGTCAAGAAAGGAATGATAAGTTTAATTATTCTGAGTTTTTCATTATTAGCTTACCCTTAGTCTTGCACTTTCTTTTGCTTGTTATTGGAGGTTTCGAATTTGTTGGATTATCGTTTTATTTGGCAATCATTTAATGCACTACATGCTGCAAATACTACTCAACATGTACTTCAAAAATGCTATGAAAAAGCTGCTGTCCCCGATGCTGAGAAAAAAAGTTATGAAAACAGCTATCCATTTATATATTATTTGGAGCATGGTCAAAATTACTATCAACTTTCTCAAAATGCTCCACTATCGATTAAGCCCGTTCTTCTTTTTTACGGCATGGTACAGTTGTTGAAGGCTTGCCTTCTTACCGTTGATCCTCAGTATCCAGAATCAACCTCTGTACTGGCCCATGGAGTCTCAACTAGAAAACGAAAAAAGCAAAGCTATGAGTTTTTCCATGATGAAGTGAAGGTCCAAAAAAACGGATTGTTTTCACATTTTTCTGAACGTATGTTTCATGTGAAACAGATGGAAGGCGAAAAGTTCACAATGGAACAGCTATTTAAAAGAATTCCTGAATTACAAAATTTGTTTAGTTTACACTTTCAACAACATTGCTATTTTGAAACACCTGTAATTGATGGAAAAATGCTTGTCATTCCGACAGAAGCATTAGATAGTTATCACATGACATCACGGAGATTCCTGGATTTCATTGCACACACATTACCCTTTTCAACTTCTCAAAGTAATGAAGAAACAAATCGAGAAAATCGTAATCCTATCTCATTAAAGATAAATACAACAAACTTTCCTTTGCCACTGGCAAGCTCTCCACTTTTATATCATTTATATGAAAACACCTATTATTTGCCAAAGGAGCGTGAACTATTAACGTTCTTCCCAGAAATCATGACGCATTATTTATTACTGTACAATTTAAGTATGATATCAAGATATGAAACAGAGTGGTGGAGCGAGTTGCTTCATTCATACTCTAGCAATGATTATCCGTTTATAAGACAGTTTCTAGCAGTTTCAGCAGACAAAGTACCTTTTCTACTTTATCTTTTTTTAAAGGAGAAAATTGATGGGGTTTGAAAGCTTAGTATGTATATTGCAGTTGTAATCCAGAGAAGACACTAGGTTTTGAACAAATGAATTAACTGGGATAGATATGAGGTATACCGTTTAGGCATTTTGGGGTTGAACGGTATACCATTTACTATATTGCAATTGGGTGCCTCTTTATGGCGTTCGTTGGGTTATCGTTACAAATCTTTACCGTTTATTAAAAATGATACCTAAATAAACTTGTTCATGGGCTTGCTTTACCTATTCCTTCATTACGAATACAAAGGTGGAACGTTTAATCCTTTTTCGTTCCCACTTCCGTCTTTGCATTCCTAAAAGTAGAACGATTCCACACCTAGCGTTACTCTTTCCCATATAACATCTACCAAATTAGATATGTCCTGCTAATTTCTCTCAAAAAAAACAACAAAAAAAGACCAACCATATTGGCTGATCTTGTGTGTGCCTAGCGACGTCCTACTCTCACAGGGACAAAGTCCCAACTACCATCGGCGCTGAAGAGCTTAACTTCCGTGTTCGGTATGGGAACGGGTG
>NZ_QUQV01000033.1 GCF_003400205.1 Bacillus sp. HNG
CTAATTCGTAAGATACTATATATTCATAAATTTAATAGTACAAATAATAATTCTTTAATGAAATATAAAAGAAGTAGTTACTATCGCAAGATACGTTAATAACTACTTCTAATACTAGTACAATTAAGGCCGGTTACACGGATCAAGTTTTCGGATTAAGTCATTTGTTAGGGTTTCGTTTTGCACCAAGACTAAGAGATATAAGTGATGCTAAATTATATACCGTTTCTTCTCCTAACGATTTTCCAAACATAAAAGGCATACTTCGAGGTAAGATTAACACAAACGTTATTAAAGAGAATTTTGATGATGTATTAAGGCTAGCACATTCAATTCGAGAAGGAAGAGTTTCTGGATCATTAATCATGGGGAAATTAGGTTCGTATGCAAGACAAAATAAAATAGCTACAGCTCTTCGGGAGATTGGAAGAATTGAAAAAACAATCTTTATTCTTGACTATATTACGAATGAAACATTAAGAAGAAGGATACATCGTGGACTAAATAAAGGAGAAGCCATGAATGGATTGGCTAGAGCTTTATTTTTTGGTAAACGTGGTGAATTCAGAGAACGGGGCATACAAGATCAACTACAAAGAGCTAGTGCATTAAATATATTAATCAATGCAATTAGCGTATGGAATACTGTGTATTTAAGTGAAGTAACAAAGGAATTTAAGAAAAATAATATTCTAAGGGAAGAATTGCTTCCACATATTTCACCTTTGGGATGGGAACATATTAATTTTCTTGGAGAATATAAATTTGATTCGCATCGATTACCCACAAATTCTCTAAGACCATTAAATAAAAATTAACCTATAACATATAAAGCCAAATTCCTTAACGTACAGGTATTTGGCTATTTCTATATCGAATTTTGCTTAGCGTACAAAATTTCCGAAATGTTGGCTGTACCCCATGATGGAGAGAGCGAACCGCGTGCACACGCACGACCTTACCCTTACGTCCCTTGGTCTTTTTCTTTTCCTCGAGTTCTGGTAGGTAATCACGCTGCAGCTGACGTAGTTCGTAACGGTAATCATGACGATACTCCGCATGAACCTCAGCCCCATTTTTAGAGTTTACAGTCCCAGCAAGCCTAAATACACGTGCTGCATCGGACGCCTTTGAGTCACCGCCCAGGTCTTTTAATTGATTTAAGAAGTAATCCTGTAACGCTTGCCATAACGGTAGGGCACGGTAGGGAACCGGCTCCAATAACCAGATCAGGACGACACCTTGTCCACTAAATATAATAATATTGGGCTCTGGAATAGATTGGCCAAAGAAATCATATTCGAGCTTCCCTATTATCCAGGAAGGATCGTAATTAAAAAGATAAAAATCAAGGTCCACGTACAAGGACTTTAACTGCCTTAAATTTTGAATTTGTCTTTGAGGCTTATAAAATGTATTCTGGCTGAAATAAACGTCTTCTCCCAGCCAATCTGAAAGGCTTTTCGCCAGTTCTTGAGGTTTATAGTACCTTTGCTGGAATCCGCCAAGTGATTTCTTTGCGACAGTGATCCAGCCGTCCGAATCATGATGATGGAACCAGGCGTGATATTGCGCTTCTTTCAAATTTCCCATAAAAAAATCCTCCTCCCTACTGGAAAAGGACGTGTACCTATGCTATATTAATAGCATCAATTAAATAAAAGGGTACACGAATCCCTTGCCTAAAGACTCCCGCGGCGGCCAAACCATTGGGAGTTTTTTCTTTGTCTATTATTTTATCAGACAAGCTTCTAGATTAATAGACAAAATGGTATGAATTTCACGGTTAGCCGAATAATAATTGGCGAAAACAATAAAAAGGCTTTCATAACATCATGTTTTCGGTCGATAGAGCCAATATAAACGGAGTAGGCCTGTTCTATAAAAAAATTGATAACCCGTGTAATCCAAAATTTGAATCCCTTAATTTTAAAATTCTGTCTCCAGCATTTTTTCCATCATTCTATTAATTAAAAAGACTAATCCCTCCACTTTGGCTATATCTTCTTTCGTTATATTCTCAACAGAAGAAAAATAGTGGTTATACCGTTTTAATTGCTCATAAAGATCCCAATAAAATTTGTTTAATATCTCTTTGGAGTTACCCCCTTGATTCGCTGGGATATAGCTCATGTCAATAATGTCCACTTTCGCTAACCTTGCAATCCATCCATCGTATTTCTGTGACTGATAACAAGCTACATAATAGTATGGGTAGTAATGTGGCAACACTTCATATTTAAGATGCTCTAGTGCCTCTAGGTAGCCAACATCACCCGGGATACCGTTTAAGTGTATTTCGATAATATGTCGACCGCGCTCATCATGCTGCTCCCTTATAAATTCGGGTTTTGGCTTTTGTTCTCGGGCCATTCGCTTCCATTTCCCTACGTCAGCCTGAAGTTTTTTAATATGTGCCTTTTGTCGTTCAATCTCTTCACGTAGTTGCTCTTCCAGTGTTTTTTCTTGAATCACTAAAAATCCCTCCTTTTTATCGCATGTATCGTTCAGCGAGATCCCACCGATCTTCACCATGGCCAATTTCTTCGTGCACCTGGTCAATCGCTGATTTTAATAAGTTGTAAACTTTGATATCTTGTTCTGTTAAAATGCTATAATCAGCTTTTCGCCCTTTGTCCCTGTTATTCATAATACGTTCTAGCATCACTTCTCCCTCGTTTGCGATTCCTTTTTTTGCTAGTAATTCTCGTAATCTATCACGACAATACAAGTGCCTAAATCCATGGGTCCCTCGGCCGTTTTGCTTCATACCAGCTTTTTTACAGGCTTGGTTAATAGCTTTTCTTACAGTTGCTTCCTTAACCCCTATTAGTAATTCATCCTGTTCTTTATTGGTCATCATTTTCTCGATTTCATTTATAAGAAGTTTTGGAACTGGTGTGTTCCGAAATCGCCCGCCCTTTGTAATTCCTCGGCCCTCACCTTCTGAAATTCTCAACTCTAATCCATCATGGCTGACGGTCTTAAAATGCATCACCTTAACGTTACAAGCCTCCCTTACCCTTAATCCCATGTATCTCATCAATTTAGTTGCAGCTTGAACTTTTTGTGATAGGAATGGAAGCAATTTCTCGTATTCCTTCTGAGAATAACTGCGGTTTTCAGCTTTCTTGAGCTCTCGCCAATCAGTTAATCGCTTATTAGGAATAAACCATACTTCTTCCCGTCCCAGTTCTTTACTACGAATATTCATCCCCATCTGCATGTGTTTTAAAGCTGTCTCTACATTTTGCCTATGTCCAGCAGAACGTTCTAGATCTTTTAAATACTGTAAATAAGCAGTATAGTGTTCTTCGGTTAGCTCATATATACTTTTAATTCCAAACTCATTTCTAACCCATTTTACAAAGTTCTGTGCAACTGATAAGGTCCCTTTAATTTGTTTAATAGAATGGATACCTGATGTGCCCTTCTTCTTTGCTTCACGTTTTGATTCGCCAATTCGATTGATTGCTGTAATTGTTTGTGATACCTGGTGAACAATGCTACTACGTCCTTTTCTTGCCATGATTTATCTCCTTTCGATATATAAGAAAAACAAAAGGACTAAAACAGAAGCCCATAACTATAGTGTTGATGAAATAGTTCGTCATAAGGTGTGGTATTTATTTGTGATAGTGATAGTATTCAACCTTACATGTTGAAGTCCGCTCAGTTATTTATCGAGGCGAGCAATTAAGCCTCGTTGGGAGTTCTAGCGTTTTTACTGTTCCTAAATTCCTATGATTCAGTTTTGTTCTGCTCGACTTCCATGAACAAGAACGTTTTAGATTTTGGCTCGTTCATCCTGAACGTATTTCGGGCATCGATTATTCCATTGATGTCCCCTTACTAATGGCTGGTAGCATTTTATACTGGTCTGATTTTATTCCATCAGTTCAGTCGCTCTGTTTAAACCTTCATAAACAGAACTTTTTAATAGATTTTATACTGGTGCTCTATACTTCATGAGCTACAGTCGTTCAATCATTATTCCATTGATTGAATCCTCTTTTTCTAGTTTGGTAGCATATTTTCTAAACCGCCTGCTTTACCAATGGCGATCGACTCTTGACAGCTGTCTGCATTCTGTTTGTCCTTTTTGGCTGCTTGATAAATACGACAAATATACTTATCTGCTCACTCCCCCTTGTAATACCTCGGACTTCTAGTCTAAATAAAAAAGCCCACAGCTAATGAGAGGCTACCAAGGATACTGTTTCCTTTGTACAATCACTCTCAAAGCCGTGGACTTTGATTATTATAAAATTCCTCACAGAGATAAGATAAAAAACGACCATTCAATAAGAACCGTCGAAAAAAATCTCTATTGATTATTACACACACTCTTGCCATTCTCGTTTGTAACGATTAGCATTGTTTAAAAACCACAAAAGGCATACTTGCCCCTTTTTAATAAAATTCATCGACCCCAAAGGCCGCATTTGCTTAATACACACTACCGCTAGCTCCTGCCTAGGAACTGCAACAAAAAAAGAAGTTAAAATAAATATAGTTAAATTATATCAAAAAGAAAGATTGATTTCCAAAGTTAATTTAAAAATCATCTATTTATTACTAGATAAAACTATATTTGTGGCCTTATTCAATGACTAAGAGGGGGGAACGACAGATATTTTTTGAAGCAGCGTAGCTCGAGGAAAATAACTTACTTACAGGGAATTTCAGCAAAAAAATAACCCACCCTGCCTAATAATAATGTCCAGTTAGATGATGGGTTATTTCTCGCTTAGGACCACTGCTCTTCTCTCAGTAGATCAACACAATTATACCTCAATATGCCTTTAATTAAACCAATAGAATTCTATCTTTTAGTACTTTATCAATAAAATCATGAATCTGGTTTTCGTAATATTTTACTTCAATCTCTGATGTAGCTACTAACATGTTTTGTTTGAGTTCATTCAATTTTCCCCTTTCATCTTCTGTCAAACTTTGTTCTATTGATATTCTTTTTGCTCTGTTCAGCTCTAAATCTAAACCATCAAGTTCCCTAATTACCTTCTCTAAACCTTCAACTATTTGTTCTTTCCCGTATGCACTTTCTTGTTGAAGCAAAACAACAATATCCAATAATTTTTGTTTTAGTTTAACTACATGAAACTTAGTAACGGCATCCATAAAAAAGCACCTCTTTTCAACAACTTTTTATAAATTAAGCTCGGTAAAAAACTATTCACTGACCATAATCGGACCACTAATTGTACAATTAGTTGATCGTCAATTATAGAAGGATCATTACTAAATACTCCTTATACTTGTAACATCCTATTTTTTCTGTCTTATATCAAATTTTGATATATTGATTTAAAAGCATAAAAATAAGCTCATTAAACAACTGGAGGATTCAAAATTTGAACCCTCCCCCAAAGTAAGTAACCGCAAAAAAAGGACACTTAATGTTTCCCTCTTATCTATCAAGGGGATATATATATTTATTTTCATATCAGGTTAACCATCATAAACATGTTAACCATTTAAAAAACAGGATTTTATAGTTAACCAAAAATACATAAAAATTCAATTCCTGTTTTGTAGGTTCGGTCTAAATAAACAATACTTTATTTCTTACTAATGATAATAACCGGATTTACCTTTATTTTTTATCCCCTTCACTTTCTTGTTTCAATTGCTCGATTTTCTCCTCATACTTCTTACGTAGAAAGTTTATTTCTTCATACATTTGTTTTAACTTCTCGTTATACTCTTCGTTCGACTTCAATAACCTCAGCTGATATTCTCTTTCAACCTCCAGCAACGCCTTATCCTTTTCGTAGTCTTTTTTCTCATTAATACGTTCTATTTCAATAGCATGACTATTTTTCAGTAACCCGATTTGTTGTTTTAAGTCTTTAACTTCGTCTTGTAACTCATCATTTTGAACAATAATTTCTTTCACTTGGGATTGTAGACGTTCACGTTCTTTAGAAAATCGCTCTTTTAACTTTTCATTTTCATCCGCAAATTCTTTGTACTTAGTAACCAAGCCACTTAATGTATCACTTTTTTCTTTATATTCATCAATTAAGAGCTGATTATTCTCATTAGTGGCACGCAATCCTTCCAGCTGCTTCAACGCTTCCTTTTTCTCCTGTTCTACCACCTTCAACGTTTCCTGAGTCTGTTTTGCTTCCTCTACCGCCATTTTAACCTTCTCTTGGCATTCACCAACGATCGCTTCTTTTTGCTCTAGCTTATCGGAAATTTCCTTTACTGCATGGTCTTTTATGTAGATGGACCGTTGAACCATATTAGAAACAAGCTCATAAATTCGACTAGTATGTACTTCCAACTCGTTCAAATCTTGGCTGTAATCAGTCGCCCCTTGTTTAATCGACTGCAATTCAGTAACAGCGACAGCTTTCTCAAACCATTCTTTCGCAGATTCTCCGCTGTTTTCAATCATAGTCTTTACTTTTTCATGCAACTCCTCACTAACCTTTACCCCAAATGTTTTATCCGCCATTTCTCCACCTCATATATGGTTAACCATTAGATACAGTTTTACCAATAAGTTAACCAAGTTTTTTGTAGTTAACCATATTGTAGCATTTACCCTGATAAATGAAAAGCAACAATCCCACCACTCTTGACCTTGTTTGTGTCCGTGGTAGTGGTTTTTATGACAGATAGCGAAAAAACAGACTTTAGGGCTCTCCATCCATCAGCAACGTACCACGGACAATGAGAAGCGATTGCTCGCTTACCTTTTTTTCACTTCAGACTTGGTGTTGTCGAAATTTCGTCTACTTCCCCAGAAATCGGTAAGGTTAACGAGGAGATACAAAGTTTTCCAAAATGGAAAATATCGTTTTTCATGTCTCCATATAGCAAAATGCACATGCTCCTCAATCAAAACATGTTGTAGGTGTTGTGGCCTCTGAAATGCCGATTTCATTTGAAGTGGAAGCACTAAAAGCTCAAGCATTAGCAGGAAGAACATTTCTCGTTTATCGAATGCTTTCTGATTCTAAAGTTAGTTTATCTAATAATGCTGAGATCACAGATAATCATCAGTTTCACTAGGTCTATAAAATAAAGAGGAATTAGCTGACCAGTGGGGGGAAAATTACAAAACTAATAAAATGTTTTTTAATTTTTGGAAGGACTTCCATATTTTGTGAAGAATTATATAGTGAACAATATAAAGTTAATAAGGAGGAATAAGTAATGAAAGTTATGAAAAAGGTCTTGCTATCTACAATGTTAATTCTCTCGGGATTTGGGTTTGCGGCTAATGATTCTTTTGCACAATCAGTAACAACTGGCAAAGAGGAATTTAGCCAAATCGAAAGTTCGAATAAATATGTTCTTATTAATCTACAATTTAGTAGTTATCCGCCAAGCAAATACTACTATAGTGACGGCGAATATGCCGGATGGTTAACTTTGCACTCTGTAGAGAAAACTTCTACCGGGTATAAGGCAAAATATACTGGATATGTATATCCAATTTGTGTAGGAGCTATTTGTCCGGAGAGCAGTGAAGAAAAACAATAGATGCATAAAAGAAAAGAAGATATTACGCTTTCTTTGTATAAAAGTTATAGAAAAGAGCCGCGCCCTTGACGCGGCTCTTTTCTATAACTTTATGTGAAAAATGACTGAATAACGGTTAAGCTTCATAATATTAAGCATATATATTAGAAGAAGATTTCAACCATTAAATTAAAAACGAAAAAATATTTTCCGGTTTTTGAAAGGAGCGAAAATGGAGTTAATAACCAATTGGATTCAACAGTTAATATTAATAATTTTATTTGCTTATGTGGTAGAGATGCTATTACCAAGTTCGCAATGGAATAAGTATGTAAAAACAGTCCTTAGTGTAATTATCCTTCTTGTCTTATTGCAACCTGTGCTAACGATATTTAAGGTAGATATCAATAATTTATTCTCTAAAACTAACATCAGCAAAGAGAGTGATTTTTTATATAATGAAAAAACTAATGAGTATTCGAATAAAATTAACCAAATTCAAAACGATATGATTTCTCAACAAGTGACTGACTTAATGAAAAAGAAGGTGACTGATGAACTGGCGTCTGAGTATAAACTTGCTATAAATAACATAGCTATATCTGGCAAGGATGGCGAAATGAATGTTTCTGTAACCTTGGTTGATATTGTTGAGGAGGAAGTTCAATCCATAGAATCTTCTAAACCCGTTTCAATAAACTTGATAGAAATAGACAAAAACAGAGTTGCTGAAGAAGACATAGGGCTACGTGAAAATGAAGGTGTTCTTGCTTTACTTTCTCAAAGTTGGGACTTACAAAAAAAAGATATTAAACTTATATATAGGACAAGCTACTGATAGCTTTAGCCAAATTTAAGAATGTAAATATTAAGAAATCGTGCTGACGATGAAAAATGTGAATCTCTTTATTACTGACTTTTTATTTAAATATAGTTTCGTAGTTTGACAAAAGCTCTAGTTCCGAAATAGAACCAGGACTTTCCTTATTATATTAACTCACTATTGTTTTTTCTGATTCTTCGTCAAGATTCAAAACTTGTTAATAGCACATGAGCGAAAGCGTGCGATAAGCAAGGATTTCGCTCCCTGACTGGCAGGAATACAACTCATATTAACCATGTCATCCTTTGCTATCTTAACAATCCATCCATCATATTTTTGGGACTGGTAACAAGCAAAGTATGGATAATGATTGGGAATTTATGATTTATATTAAAAAACACACTCATTTGCGCATGAATAAGGTACAATGAAACTAGTAATCTAACTATCGATAACCCACGTTATCACTACATAGAAAGGAAGAAAAATCCATGAGTTTGGAATTGAAAGTCCAGGAAGAAACATCCCTTTCCACTGAAATGTTGGAGCTTCAGAAAGAAGCAAAAAATCACTTGGCCAACTCGAAAGCTGAAAATACGAAACGAGCCTATCGAAACGATTGGACCCAATTTTCCGAGTGGTGTAAAAAGAACGGATTTCTGGAACTGCCAGCTGACCCAGAAACGCTTGTCTATTACATTACGTTTTTAGCAAAAACATTAAAAGCTTCCTCCATCAAACGGAAAATGACCGCCATCTCACAGCGCCATGAAACAGCTGGACATCCAAGTCCTACAAAAACAGCCCTGGTAAAAGGAGTGTGGGACGGAATCCAGCGAAAGATCGGAATCAAAGAAGAAGGAAAAGATGCGCTTTGGCTTGAGGATCTTCGGCAAGTAGTCCAAGCGATTCCTCAGAATAAAGGAATTGGTGTACGGAACCGAGCTTTATTAGTGATAGGTTGGGCCGGGGCTTTACGAAGAAGTGAATTGGTCCAGTTAGACATCGAAAATATCTCCATCACTCGCGACGGATTAATTCTTAACTTAAATAAAAGTAAAACGGACCAAAAAGGAGAAGGACAGGATGTTGCCCTCCCATACGGAAGCAATCCATTAACATGTCCCGTTCGTAGTTTAGAAGATTGGTTGGCCGTATCTGGCATTTCAGAAGGACCATTGTTTCGTCGATTGGATCGTCATGGAAATATACTCGGAAGGTTAACTCCTCAATCAGTGAGGCTGATCGTGAAGAGTTGTAGTGAAAAGGTGGGCTTGGATCCAAATAGATATGGAGCTCATAGTTTGAGAAGTGGATTTTGTAGTACGGCTGCAAAAGCAGGAAAGGCTGAGCATCAGATTATGAAGCAGACTAGGCATAAACGGTCCGATTCGTTGCAACGATATATTAAAAAGGTCAGTCTGTTTGATGATAATGCAGCAAGTGGGATTGGTTTATAAACTATAAACCGATCGAAGTAAGATGGTATTTTAATTCGATTAGAAGCACTAGTGTTGATTAAGGTACTGGGAAAATCACCTAGTGTCGCTTTTTTTGTTTTGTAGGGTTATATACTTCTTGAAAACTGGTAATCATTTGCTTAGGATTTGCCCTTTAATTATTTGTATATTGTGATAAACTACAGCCATTGCTACTTTAGATGTGCTTTCAACAACGTGCTAGTCTGTTATTTTATTTTGTGTTTGTATATGTGATTTGATAAAACGGACCAGGTGGATGCTACTTTACGAATGAATTTGCTATGGTGGTGGATGATAGTGATAAGAAAGAAAAGGAAAGTGCTATACCAGGATTAGTAGCGGAGGACATAGTAGAAAATAAAGAGGCCTAAAGAATCAATAAGAAAAATTTATTAAAGAATCCATCAAGTGACGTGACACACAGCTAATGGGAGTCAATTAGAGCTATACAGGAGTATCGTAGGTAGACGATTGAAACGGCATCAGCTATTTCTAAAGTATTAAGTTTAATAAAGGCTTCATAGCCAACATTTTGGAAGCTTTCTATGGTAAGGCAGGTAAAACTAAAGGATGGTTTAGTTAAATGTTCTATCCACAGTTAAGCGAAAATGGTACGATGGCAATGGATAACACACCTATTTATGGATTTAGTAACAGTTGATAAGGATCGTTTTAATGATGCTATTCAAGCATATTTCCTTTGGAAAGAATTAGATTTAATTATTAGAAAGTCGCATACAAGAGGAGTAAATATTCCAGAAACAATTTCAGAAGCTTTACTTTGTTATGTGAGTGATTTTCAATTAAATCGTGGTTCTGGTGGAGACGCGTTTGATCCAAAAACGGACAGAGTAATAGAAAGCAAAGCAACTTCTAATTTTGATAGAGATACAAGTTCTTTCAGTCCAAAGGAAGAATTTGATGCTTTGTATTTTTGCCGTTTGGATAAACGTAGTTTTGGCTTGCCGAAGGCAATTAGGTTTTGACCTTCCGAGCATTCGGAAGGATGGTTTTTGTTGCGAAGCAACCGCACACACCAATCCGGTGTATAAGTGCGCCCTTAGGATTATAATATCACAGGTTCGGTAAAGTAATCTAGCTAGCGTTTTAAGTTTAACAATATAAAAAAGCCAATAATGATTTTTAACATTATTGGGTCTATGGAGGTCTATAAATAGTCATTATTCGAACACTAATCTTATGTGTAAGAAAGATTTCTATTTTTTAGTTTTCATCAAGTTCTATGCCATCTATTATGCAAGAAAAGCTAATATTATCCAAAATCCATACTTGAAAGATTTCATCAACTTTCTTTTTAATTTCTTGTGTGCTCATATTTTCATCAATTTTTAATTCTTCAAAAGTAAAAGTTTGTGTAATTGTTGAATTTATATCTGTAGTTCTAATTGAAAAAGTGACTGTTTTATCTGTTTTACTGTCCAAAATTTGAACCTCCCTCTATAAAGTTAATTTATCTCACGAATACTCTCTTTTTCTCAAAATTTCATAACCACCTAATAGTTGACACACCAAAATTAATGGATATTAATTGTATTTCTTTAAATGATTTACAGGTT
>NZ_QUQV01000060.1 GCF_003400205.1 Bacillus sp. HNG
GTACCGTCCTTCATCGGCTCCTAGTGCCAAGGCATCCACCGTGCGCCCTTCATAACTTAACCTAAGTTAATTATAAAAGAACTATTACTACTTCAATGAATGTTTTGTTACGTTATCTAGTTTTCAAGGAACAAAATAACTGATTTCAATCAATGAAGATTTCATCAGCAAAATTGGTGGAGCCTAGCGGGATCGAACCGCTGACCTCCTGCGTGCAAAGCAGGCGCTCTCCCAGCTGAGCTAAGGCCCCGTAAGATATTTAATTGAATGGTGGGCCTAAATGGACTCGAACCATCGACCTCACGCTTATCAGGCGTGCGCTCTAACCAGCTGAGCTATAGGCCCATTCAACTATTTAATTCGAGAACAATCAGTTCTCTCAAAACTAAACATAATACAAAGCATCTTTTTATGAAGTTCGTAGAACTTCAGTTTCCTTAGAAAGGAGGTGATCCAGCCGCACCTTCCGATACGGCTACCTTGTTACGACTTCACCCCAATCATCTGTCCCACCTTAGGCGGCTGGCTCCT
>NZ_QUQV01000034.1 GCF_003400205.1 Bacillus sp. HNG
TAGTTGACGGGATCAATGCCCCACGCACCCGTACGTCCTACCCTGGCTACTGCTATAATAGAATCTATTAAAAAAAGGTCAACCAGTAAAAACTGGTTAACCTTATAATACGAACGCACCCGTTAGTTGAATTTCTTTGCTCTAAAATAGTAAAAAGTAAAACTAACAATTATTGTTATAAGAGTTGTTCCACCTATAATATATACTGCATCAAAATAATGCGAGCTCCCTGTCAGAACCCAAACTTGATAAGGAATAAGTATCATTGCAAAAATTATCAAAACACCCAACATAAGCGATATAACATTATTTTTAGCGTCCTTTGTGATGAATCCTTAGAAGAATATCTAACCTTAGAAACTTTTCTTAGGGCAAATAATAATACAAATATAGCGATAAATAGTAAAACAAAGTCCATTTTAATACCCTCCTTCTAGCCGCAAACTTGAAACATTTATATATTTTCTTATTAAACTAACCTGCTCCGTTAGTGAAACAAGAAAAAAGACCGCCGCAGTGATCATCATCCTTAAGTATTGCAACCGTTAATATAAGAACAATAGTTCACAAATTTAATTTGCTAAGAGTGGCAACACTTTTAATAATCTCATAGTATCTTGTTTAAGACTAACTATTTTCCACGCAGACGACCACTTTTCCCTTTGCATGTCCTTCTCCAAGATAACGGATAGCATCTGGAACCTGACTTAACGAGTATCGCCTATCTATAATAGGTACAAGTTTACCTGCAACAAAAAGTTCTTTAAGATAATTTTGGTCATTACTGTTTGGTTTATGAACAAGAATGGCCATTTCCTTACCTTCATTTTTATAAATCATACGTCCGAGCAATAATAGTTGTAGAATTAGAGAAATCGATCCTCCAATCATAACATAGGTTCCTTTAGAATTTAGTACACGCTTGTAGTCAAAGATAGAACGAGTTCCTACAACATCGATAATTAAATCATACAACTGTCCTTTTTGTGTGAAATCCTCTTCATTATAATCAATAACATGGTCTGCACCAATGGACTTAAGTGTATCTAATTTTTTCTTACTGTCCACACAAGTAACTTCAGCCCCGTATAATTTGGCAATTTGCAATGCAAAGGTCCCAACACCTCCACCAGCACCATTAATTAATACCTTACTGGCTACATGAATTTGTCCTACATCACGAAGCCCCTGAAGAGCTAGAACTCCTGCTTGCGGTATCGCAGCAGCCTCTTCAAATGTCATATTGGCTGGCTTCAATGTCAATGCCTCTGCATTAACACTTACATATTCTGCAAATCCGCCCCAACCACACCAAGATATGTCTCCGAATACCTCATCCCCTACAGAGATATGATTTACTTCTCTTCCAATTTCTTCAACCCTTCCTGCTATATCAGCACCAAGGATTTTGTATTTGGGTTTTAGAAGCCCCCCAAGACGAGCCAAGAATGGTTTACCTCTAAGAAGATCCCAGTCCCATGAATTCACAGAAACAGCATGAATCTTTACCAATACTTCATTTTGCTTTATTGCAGGTTTTTCTATTTCTTTTAGGCTAAGAACGTTGGCCGTTCCGTACTTATTGTAAACCATCGCTTTCATAATGTGTTCTCCTTCACATTTTGGTTTTAGTAAAACTTCATACTGTTTTTGCCTTAAAATTACTCATTAACTAATTATTGAGATGTATGTATTTAGAAGGTTAACTTTATGCATGGTGTATTTATAAATGTAGAATATTATATAATTCTTCCTAATTTTGCTGATTCCTTCTGCTTCGTTAGTTCAATAACTTCAACAAAACAGTGCATTAATCCTTCTTGGATCAACTCACCCGTTACTCTAGGTGAATTACTTACAAAATATATAGAAGGAAGTTGCTTAAGTCCTAATGAAATAAAATAAGCCCTTTCTGTTTTTATGCAGAAGGACTTGAATATGGATTATAATTGATTCTATTTTTTTATTAATTCATCCCTATCAGGAGCCATAGGAGGCTGTTCTAGCCACCCATTTTTAATCATTATATTAGCTCCATCCTCAGCATACAGAGCTATTTCAGCAGTAAGCCTTACATAATTCAGACCTATATCCCTTCTAGGACTCATTGCCATACTAGTACCATAAAATCCAATACTTAAGGCAATAAGGGATGTAGTATAGAACATCATAAGTTTATCAGAAAAAGTATAAGCTGTAGACTCAGTTACATCTGAATCCCATGTCATAGGTACTGGAAGGTAATTTTCTTTAAGGATAGCTCCAAAAACATCAAAATGCTTTTTTGCAATCTCTACACCTCTAAATAAAAACATAGCTACCTCTTTTGACTGTGCAACTTGACTAAATCCCATTAAGGTTGCAACTCCAAAAGCATTTCTTTGAAAATTAACATAGAGGTTCGATATTTCTGTACCTACTAATGATCTCTTTTCTCCAAAAAAGCCTTTAAGGAAATTTTGTTTTTTAACAAAATCAATATCATCTGGTATAGGTAAATAAGGGGACCTGATATAAAGACCTTTAAATAATAAAAGCTCCTTTACCTCCCTAAGAAAATTTATTAATTGTGAAATACACTCACTAAAATGACTGTAAACATCTGCTCTAACTGATACTGACAGATTCATACTGTATCCTTGCAGAGCAATTTGTGATGCTTGATGGAGGTAATTCAAAAAATATGTGTCTGAATACAACCTAGGAGCATTTTCATTTACATCCTCATTAAGGTTAAATCCATAAGGTATTGGATATTTTTCTTTGTTAAATATCTCAGTTAGTGTTTTAAGATTTCCTTGAGCAATTTCAAAAGCATGTTTGACTAATGCTTTAATCTTTTCATCCTCAACTATGGTTAAAAAATATTTAAAATTACAAGCAATGGCAGTATCATTAATATAGGATGTCCAAAGAGCGGTTATCTCTGCTGATGTAAGCTGTACACGATTGCCTTCCTCCATAATAAACCTCCATCTAACCAAACAATCCTTTTTTGTACAATATTCCCTAATTTTTCTAATAATATGTAAATAAAAATGCCGACTGCTTTATACAGTGTTAAATGTACAGTAGGATGTTCTTTCTTGTTAAACTAAACTGCCCGTTAGTTGAACAAACTAATTTACGTTTTCTGCAATTCTTTTTAGTTCTTTTGCACGAGAAATTATAAAGTCAGTCATATACTTTTCCAAAAATAATTTATCCGCAATAATTCCAAAAGGTCCAAAAGGGGACTTATATTCAAAAGTATCAATCATTTTAGTCCCACCTTTTACTTCTTTGAATTGATGGGTATGTGTAAAAGAACTAAAAGCTCCTTTTACCATAATATCAACAAACAAAGTAGGCTTTTCCATATGAGTTACTTTTGCTGTTAGCCTTTGTTTAATACCAAAGTGAGTAGCTTCCCAAGTAACAGTATCGCCAATTTCTAATAGCCCTTGCGTAACCCCGCCAACAGCTTTTTCCTTAGTTTTAGCAGCAGTTTCAATATGTATATCTACGTTTCTTACAAGATCAAAGCATACGTCCACAGGTGCTTTGATAAATTGCTTATGCTTAATAATAGGCATTTGCTATCTCCTTCGTAAGAACAATATTTTTAATACTAATTTAACTCTACTGCTTTGATAGTATAAGAAGATAATCCACCAAGAATAGTTGCTGAATCTTAAACTCTTGCCACCCTTTAAAAAGAAATAGATTATTTCTTTAAATTATTTACGATAAGAAACGTACATACAGCAATGACACTTGCCAAATATATAAGAGAATTTGAAATAGCCGCATAATATGAAAACTCTGCATTACCACTTGTAAAGCCCGATAAAAAACCTACTAATATAAAGCCAATTACAAATACTAAAATTCCCATTAAAATATACTTAATTTGTGTCATAAAGTCCCTCCGTAACAAAGTTTGTTTTTATTTTACCGTACGCACCGGTTATTCCACTTTACTGCTCAGTTAGTTCTATAAATTCAACAAAAAGGTGCGTAAATCCTTTTTGGATCAAAGCACCTCTTAGTTCAATATGAATTTATAATGATGGAGGACTATCAGACAGACAAATCGATAAATTCTAGTTCAATTTCTGCTTCTGCTTTCGAACGATAAACGGTAATTTTATCGTAGGGTTTCAAGTTGTCTTGCCACGATCCTATATTACTCAGAAAATCTTCTCCGTTTTCAGAAATTATCAAGCACTCTAAATGCCTATTGATATAACAAATTGGTGCGCCACTTTTCAAATCACATTGTTGACCAACAGTTCCGATAAATCCACCTTTACTATCTTTTGCCATAATATCTACATATGGAACCGTATAAAATTCTAAATGTGGAATATCATCGTCAAAGATAAATTAAATATCATAATCGTTAACATATTTTTGATATTCCTCATTTTTATGATAAACACTCATAGAATAAATTGTTGTACCTGCTGGTATAACCTCTGCATCTTTTATATTCACATTTATGGCACCAGGTAATTCTTTTCTATCTACATAAACTTTTCGCATCTCAGCCTCCGTTTAATCTTACTTTAAAGTAAATGCTCATTACTTTGTGATTTCTTATTGAACTAACCTGCCCCGTTAGTCATCCATGAAACGGAGCTTCTCCACAGAAAATGAAAGTTAATTACGTTCTTTCATGGTAGTCAAACAATGAAAGTGCTTTTACTTCATAATTTTTTCGAATTACGAACTATTAAATCCACTCTTGTCCATTTCATTTTGGCATTTTACGCATAAACTAAATTATCCACCATCAGCACCATAGTTTTATACCTCAACTGGACATTCATTATTATGGGTGTCCTTTAATTCATAATTAAGTTACAAGTCCAAGCATGGTAAATCCCGTTACATATACTGAATTAACTTCAAAACAAAGGAGGTGTAAGGTATGAGTGGCGGACACGGTATGGGTGCAGGATTCGCATTAATTGTTGTGCTTTTCATCCTGTTAATCATTGTTGGTACTGGATATATGGGCGGTGGATACTAATCCCTCCTAATCTGTAACATTGGAATTAAACTTCTATCGAAAAGAAACGTATTGTTGCGTTTCTTTTCTTATCTACGTTACTTTTTGTTCAATTCCACTAATGTCCTTTTCAACGACCGTTATTGTTGAATTATATGTTAGTGTAGTCACTGCAACATGATCATCATGAGATTCCAGCCAATCTCACGATCAGTACCTCTTTCAGTTTAGACTATGCTCTAGGGTATAGTCCTTTTTTCGCTTTTTCTTTCTACTTCGACATATAAGGAAAGTTTTTCCTATTCAACTATCCTGCCCCTTTAGTTCAATAAAAAACGTTACTACTCCAATCTCATTGTTTTGAAAAAATCACAAAATCCTAGCGATATTATTAATATCACTAGGATTAAGGACTAACCAATTATAAACTTTCAATTTTTTCTATATCTTCTGCAGATAATACGAAATCGAAAAGATCTACATTAGATGCTTGATTTTCACGGTTGTGAGATTTAGGAATAACGATTATACCGCGTTGAATTTGGTATTTTAATAAGACTTGTGCGCCAGATTTTTTATAAGGATTACCAATTTCATCCAAAATTTCTTTTTGATGGGCTTCGGCTTTCATAGGTCCCCATGCAACAGGTGTAATACCCTCGTCTTTTAATACGGCAAGGAGATCTTTGTTAGGTTCTTTTAAGTTAACTTGTATTTGATTAACGGCTGGCTTCACTTTAGCAAATAATTTCAATTCATCTAGATGATTTTTTCCAAAGTTTGAAACGCCGATTGCTTTTATTTTGCCCGCTTCGTAATATTCTTCAAAGACTTCCCAGGTGTTTTTAAGTTGCACTTTGTCTTCGATAGGGAAGTGAATAAGTAGCAGGTCTAGATAGTCTGTTTGGAAGTTTTTTAGACTGTTATCGATAGCTGCTCGAGTAGCATCCTTCGAAGTAATATATTCTTCGTTGCCTGGAATTTTTGTCGTAATGAATAACTCTTCTCGAGGCACTGTGCTTTCTGCTAAAACTCTTCCCACAAGTTCTTCGTTTCGATAAATGATGGCTGCGTCTATTGAACGGTAACCCAACTCAAGTGCTGATACTAGTTCAGGAACTTCATTTGTTAACGCCCCATTATACTCGTTATTTTCTTTTCCATAAGTATTTGTGCCTGTACCAACGATTGGCATTTTCAACCCATTATTAAGTGTTATGTATTCCATATTTTTAAGCACTCCCTCTGCACACCTAATTACTTTACTAACAAAGTACATTATAACAAATTATAGAAATATCCATAAAGTAATATAAGAGAAAGCATTAATCCTTATTTTGTCAACGCACCCGTTAGCTGAATTAAGTTATTCATTGTTTATAGCAGTTTCAATTGGTGGCGTTAGTTCCCCATCATCAAACCTATAATCTAAAATATATATTTTAACGAGAAAATTACCAATCATAAACATAATGAGTAAGGCTATGGCAATAAAGCCCAAGAAGGCTCCTTTTATAATAATCCTAAAGGCTTTCGTTTCGCCCCCCCAACCCATAATCCAATTCCCTCCTGTTTATACGTTTAACATCGATCTCTAAAATTTTGTTGATAAAACTATTTTTTACATCTTGTTCTTCTTTCACTAAACTGCACCGTTAGTCAGTAAATTCAACAAAAAAGGGTATTAATCCTTCTTGGATCAACGCACCCAATAGTTTAAGTACATCATTTCACAAACTTTAACACGTTTTTTCATTATTTGCTTTTCCAGTGAGTTAAATATAAACAGGAAAGGTTAAATTATGCAGTGATGGGCTAATTTTATCCACCCGTCTACACTTTTCTTCAGTAAAGGTGGTCTAATGAGTTAAAAGTAACAGGCATGTAAGTAGGCGATAAAATAATAATCTACTTGTTAAACAATTGGAAGAAAAGGAAAATTTAGAGTATACTAAAAATAATTTTTAATTTGGTGGTGATTAAAATTAATAGACTAGTTCCTTTTTTCATATTTTCCGTTAGTGCTGTATTACTTATCGGTTGTTCTAATAAAACAATTGAAGTTGAATCACCTAAAAATTTAAATATTAAGAACCCTCCGATTGTGAAGAATGGCAATCAGGAATTTAGAATTATACCCTTTTATAGTCAAATATTAGATTACATAGAAAGCGTTTCAGAAATTGAACAACACGAGAAGATGGAAGAACATTACTATCAAAAAGTTGTCGAACCATTTCAATTAGATACTTTAGGTAAAGTAGAGGGGTATTGGATAAAGGACCATTTTGCTTTTGCAACTCCTAAAGACATTAAAACTTTAGAGGAATTTGTTTTTTCTCTAATTAATAATCAAGATGAAATAAATATAATAATAGAACAAGCCTTGATTAAATCATCTAATACCCTTCCAGGCGTGAATAAGAGAGTGTATTTATTTCCTCCTAATCCTGATAACATGGATGGTATCAATTTAATGGGTGGCGTTTCTGGGGTAGCAGTTAGTAAGGATGCATTCATAATACGGATTGATCCATCTTCTTTTAATGAGGATTTGTTAGAGTATAGTGTTGCACATGAATATAACCATACTATTTATATGGAGAGCGGAAATGTAAACTGGAAAAACACTTTATTAGATTCAATTATTCTCGAAGGAAAAGCTGACACTTTTGCCAAATGTCTTTACCCCAATATTAATATACCGTGGATAGAACCTCTATCAAATCAAAAAGAGGAGGAAGTGTGGGAGCACTTAAAAGAGAATTTAATGTCAAAGGACCGAACAATAAAAGGCGATTATTTTGAAAATCCAAACAAAGGAATCCCCCGTTGGACCAACTACAAGATTGGATACCAAATAGTGAATTCCTTTTTAGAAAAGAATCCCACCACCCCGGTCAGAGACTGGACAGTATTATCTGCGGAGGAGATTTTATCAAATAGTAAATATGGAGATAGAATTCCAAAATAAAAGTTTATTTAGATTCTTGCAAAGGAAGAGATATTCTGACTTTGCTTTTTTGTTTGCATTTTCTTTCTACTTTATTATAAAGCTGTGTTTTTCGCCTTCTACTATCCTGCCCCGTTAGTACAATAACTTCAACAAAAATATGCGATAATCCTTCTTGGACCTATCGCAAACTTTGAGAAGATCTTATGTTCTTTTCCTGTAAATTTCTTTTACAAATTGTTCCTTATAGTCGGTATATTCGTCGATTCCACCATTATTTCCTTCTTCAAACTCTATTTTCAAATTTTTGAGTTGGTCTCGTACTGTTTCATTTGAATTTAAGTAATCCCTAAAAAAGATTAAATTCTTCCAAAGGTCGTTATTAAATTGAACCAAATGGATAAAATGGGTCTTTTCTTCGTAGGTTTCATCAGTAAACTTTGCAAGTACAATTTCATTAGAACGTTGAACCCGAAGTCTTAAAAAACCAACCTCCTTTAGCCTTGTAAAAGAGCTTTATCAACATCTTCAATATCATCTACACCCACGACTAAATCCAATATTGGTTTTGCAAACATATCCTTAATTGCTGTGCTTCCTAGATGTTCAATTTGATTTTCCTTGATAGGGGTTGAATTAAGAATATCCTGTTTTACCTTAAAAAATTCTTGCTGCCATTCAACGGTATACCCTACTAATCTTACTTCATCCCGTTTTAGTCATAATTTCATTTAACCACCTCATTTTCATGGAATGTAAATAATTCGTCCCCCCTCTTAAAATCCTTCTTCAACTCCCTCAGTTTGATACGAATATCTCTCAAATGCTCACTTATTCGCAGGATTTCATACCCCTTTAAAATGGATTTATAGGTATTAGAAGTGAGTTCAGATCATTTTGGCTTCGTGAAGG
>NZ_QUQV01000035.1 GCF_003400205.1 Bacillus sp. HNG
TTTTAAAATTCATAGTAGGGCTTCCTCCTTAAGAGTCTGAGTTAGAGTGGTGTCTATACTCATATCTTACTGAGGGGCTTTATTTTTTTCAAACCTGATATATAACGATCTACAGGAATGCTAAACTGCCCGTTAATTCAATTAATTCTATAAAAAAGGCACTAATCCTTCTTTAAGGAAAGCACCGTTTGTTCAATATGAATTTATAATGATGGAGGACTATCAGACAGACAAATCGATAAATTCTAGTTCCATTTCTGCTTCTGCTTTCGAACGATAAACGGTAATTTTATCATAGGGTTTCAAGTTGTCTTGCCATGATTCTATATTACTCAGAAAATCTTCTCCGTTTTCAGAAATAATCAAGCACTCTAAATCCCTATTGATATAACAAATTGGTGCGTCACTTTCCAAATCACATTGTTGACCAACAGTTCCGATAAATCCACCTTTACTATCTTTTGCCATAATATCTACATATGGAATAGTATAAAATTCTAAATGTGGAATATCATCGTCAAAGATAAATTGAATATCATAATCGTTAGCATATTTTTGATACTCCTCATTTTTATGATAAACACTCATAGAATAAATTGTTGTACCTGCTGGTATAACCTCAGTATCTTTTAAATTTACATTTATGGCTCCAGTTAATTCTGTTCTATCTAGATAAACTTTTCGCATCTCAAACCTCCGTTTAATCTTATTTTAAAGTAAATGCTCATTCCTTTTGTGATTTCTTATTGAACTAACCTGCCCCTTTACTTCAATAAGAATTGCCATACTCAGCTTTGATTTTTAGAACCCTTTAGTTGAACATGAAATCATTCTTTAACCGCTTACCCTAATTAATAGCTTTTATTTCCTCTTGGCTTTAAGAACCTTTATTTTGGCAGGATGTGATTCCAAAACTTCACTGAACCAAACCTTCATTTTTTGACCGTCTTTATACGGAGAAAAAGAAAATGGAACGCTATCTAATCTATAAATTCCTCCATAGCTTCGGATGAATTCTTGATTTGATTGTTCCTTAGCAGTTTTAACATCAAATTCCTCATCTGTAATCAAATATAATACTCCTTCTTTATTTAGGATGTACCCTTCTACTGTCATCTTATCATCTGCTCCAATTTTATTAACTAAATCACCAACAATAATAATTGCACATAGAATCAAGATAAGTAGCACTAATCTTTTCATATTTACCCTTTATTTCACTCCTTATATTTCAACTATTATAAATACTTCAAGTCTCATCCTTTATTTACTTCTTGAACAAACCTGCCCCGTTAGCCATCCATGAAGCAGAGCTTCACCACAGAAAATGAAAGTTAATTACGTTCTTTCATGGTAATTGAACATTTTTTTGAATCTTGAGTATATGTATCCTCTAATGCATAAACCTTTTTATTCACTTCTCGGGTACGATATTTAATATAATTAAATATGTTTTTTCATTCTGCTTTATTTCACCTACATAGACGATTTGATGAATTTCGAGTGCTTCACCTTCCTGAAGTTGTTCTTTTTGTGCTTTTATTATGTGTTCAAGTCTCTCTGCTATTGAAACATCTTCATAATATGTTCTAATTGTCCATTCAATAATGACCTGATTTTGCAAACTCATTTTAACAATCCTACCTTCAAAAATAATTCAATAATCTTTATTTAAGTAACCAGCTTCGTTAGTTAAATAACTTCAACAAAAAGGTGCGTAATCCTTCTTGGATCAACGCACCCGTTAGTTCAAGATTGAAACCCTTTTTTTCTATTTATATTTGAAACCACTATTAATAAATGATAATAAAAAATTGAAGCTATAAAGCCATATATTCCAAAAGAGATGATTTCTAGTGAAAATAAATTTCTATTTTGACTAAATAAAATAAGAAAAATAACACCAACAAGTATACCGAATAACGAATATAAACCTAAACCAGCAAAATACTTTGCCAATTTGGACTTTAAACTCGATTTCATAATTAACTTGTCAATAAAAGTTGAAAGAGGTAATCCAACAAGAAAATAAATTGGTCCAGCATAAATAATGACAAAAATAAATGTTTCAAAAAAACCAAAATAATAAACATTAGGCTCACGTTGAGGACTAGGTACATAAGAAATCCAAGAGAACATTGTTGCAAATAAAACAACAGACAGTACTGCTGTTAAAAGCCTTTTCATCATTTCGCACACCCCATAAAAAGTTGAACTAAACTGCCCCGTTAGTAGAATAAGTTCAACAAAAATAAGCGATAATCCTTCTTGGATTACCGCACCCGTTAGCTTAATAAACATTAATGTTATTGTAATGGATTTTTCTTTTCGCTTGGATAATCAATTGAATTAGCTATTTCAACTAATACTTCTGGAGTAACCTTATCAGAAATCCTTTTATCAATACTAAGTATGTATTGCCAATTATCTCTTTCAAAGACTAATGCACCAAAACTTCTATACTCCATATATTTTGCTTCATTTCCGTTCTTTAGTTTAAACACTTTAAAAATGTACTTATCCTTTATTGGAATTTTATGATTAACAGGTCGAACATTTATTTTGTAATGATTTTCAGGTGATTCATCACTTATAAACTTCAATTCAAAAGAATCGTTTATGTCGCCATCTAAATCACTAAACCTTCCAAAATAATGAGTAAAGTTTATAGGTGGGATCCTAAGAGGTAGTTTTAAGTCTTGTTTGAAATGTTGCTCAAATTCTTTTACAGCTTCTTCAACCGTCTTATAACCAATTCCAGGATATATTTCCTTTGTAATTGCATATACCTTTCCATTATTTATCCCACAAAATAAGATACTGAAAAGAAGCATTAAAAAAAAGAAATTTTTCTTCATTTACATCACCCTAAATTATATTTAGGTATATTTTCACCAACCAACAACCAACTATTCTTTTTCCACTAAACTGCCCTTTAGTTTAATAACTTCAACAAAAAGGTTTCGAATTTAGGATGCTTTGTTTTTAACAATATTCGAATCTATAAACTTAAAGTACGGCAGAAAAATTCCCAATAAAGATATTGTACAAATAATGGTTCCTATCAAAAAGTACATTGGCCGTATTCCCCAGACTTCACTTAAGAAACTACCTATAAATACGCCTAACGGCATTGCTCCTCTTATAATAAATAGACGAACCGAGGAAACCTTACCCATCAAGTTGTTTGGCACAGTTTGCTGAAATATAGTTATATTTTGCACACTAAAAAATGCCATAGCTATTCCAGCAATAGCCTCAGTGAAAAGTGCAAAAATGAGGCTATTGTTAAGACCTAACGATATAAATGTTAGACCTCCTATTACTAAAGATCCTAACATTATTACCCTGCGATTTTTATATGTAACTTTTCCAACTAGCATTGAACCAATTACATAGCCCAATGGGAAACTTGCCATAAAATAACCATATTCAGTAAAACTCCCAGATAATTCTTCAGTTATATAAGGAAGAGTAACCACCATTGTTACTCCTACTCCAAACTGAACAAAAGCTAAAAAGACCCCTAGCCAAACTATTATTGGTTGTTTGAAAAAATAGGATATACCTTCTATGAATTGTTCCATCCACGTTTTCCGTACATTGTTTGGAACTTTTGTCTCTTTTATAAATAGCAATAATGTTCCACTTGTGATAAGTGCTGCACTAACAAAAATTAATGTAGGTGTTACACCTAAGTACTCTACAACGAAACCGCCCAATATTGGAGCAATGAACGTCATTAATCTAACCGTTCCATCAATATAAGCGTTGGCTGCACGTAATTGATCTTTTTCCACAATAGTTGGTGTTATTGCTTGATTAGCCGGTGTATAAACAGGAGTTATTAACCCGACTATTATTTGAACTGCAAAAATATGCCACGAGTCCAGATTGCCAATTATCAGTGCAATTAGTGGTATTAGGAATATTAGCCCTCTTGTCCATTGAGAAAATATCATAATCCACTTTCGACTCCATTTGTCAATAAATGGGCCTATAAACAATTGTAGAATGAGTGAAGGTATAAAATATAGTAACCACATACTTCCTAATGCTATTGTAGAATTCGTAAGTTGATAGATAAGAATTGAGTTACAAAATGTTCCAAAGGCACCTCCCAATTCAGAGATACCATTTCCGATCCAAACGAAAACAAATGAACGATTCTTTAAAATGTTACTACTCATATCCATCCCCCCTTAATAACCATTATCTATTCAAAAAAAGGTTTAACTCCTTTGATAGAATTTCAATAGCTTTCTTTTTAAGTGAATACTTAGAATCACTAATATCCACTAATTTTGCTGCTCTTAAGATCTTCAGGTGATGGTGAATGGTAGACTTACCAATGTTTAATTGATTCGTAATATCTTGCAATGTACGATCTTCTTCGTATAGTAGTTTTACAATTCGCATTCGAATCTCGTCTCCTAATGCCTTGTATTTCAGGACTAGAAAGTTGTTTGGAGTGTATCTATCATTAGGAGATATACTTTCGTTTGCAACAGGATAATAAAATACTTTTGTACCCTCAATATCAGCTTCAATATTCCAAGGCCGATAAATGTATTGAGGGATTAAAAGAACATTGTTTACACTTGGTTCCGGTAAATAAACTACGCCACCAGTTGCCCATTCAACCAGTTCTTCAGGAGTTGATTTTTCCATCATCTCATTTTTCGTTTCATAGTCAGTTCGTAGAATTGAATTAATTTTATCTAAATCTTTCTTTATAACAGTCTCATACCATCCTTCCATCACACCTATAAGATGACTTTTAAGATATTTAACATCTGACCTAACAATAAATTCAATATACTGAGGGAAAAACGGATTATCGGATGTTAACACTTTCATTTTATTTATAGCCGATTCCTCACCTATTGCAGCTTTATATCGAAGATCTTGAAATTTTATTCCTATAAAAGGTAAACAAATAAACTTTAGGTCATTATCTGGAGCTTCCTGTATGTAAGATACGAAACCCGAAATATCAGGAAATCTCTTCTTATGTAATAATTGAAGTAATGCTTTCCAGGTATTATTCCTTTCTACATAATCTAAATGATCTAGTAATTCTTTTGATAATGAACTCTTGATATCATCCCAATAATCTAATGGTTGGTCTAATGTATTGATTATCGGGGTATTGGTGATTGCAGCTATACCTAGAGCACATTCCCACAAAACAGAGTAATCTAGTAAAACTTTGTAAGTTTCTCTCTTCCTACTTGTAAGATTTATAACATCCATATATAACACCATCTTCCTAATATATACTTATGTTATATTCTATACTTATCGAATTTTGAATTCAATATTTTTAGAATATAATGTTAAAAGTAAAATTAAAAAAGAACCCATCCTTTATTAGTAAGGGTTCTTGATTTGTGTTATTAAGCTAAACTGCACCGTTAGTTCTATAGATTCAATAAAAAAGTGCATTAATCATTCTTGGATTAACGCACCCGTTTGTTTTAAATATTATTTTCACAATCTCTTGCTCTTTTACCGCAATGGCAACTTAGTCCATTCTTTTTCTGGGATGTCTCTATGCTTATAATTGACAACCTTAACATTACCACCACTCGAAATCTGGAAGGTTATTGTTTCTTCACCATAAGGAGGATTATGGGCTCCTTCAAATGTCATCACTTGCACTGTCACGTTAATACCACCTTCATCATTTTTAATTTTAAGTACCTTTTCATCGCCTCTAAACCAAAGTTTAGACTCACCATAATAACTTTCAACCGCCTTAAAAATCGGGTCAACTAATCGTTCAATTAATGCTTCTTTAAGCAATTTCTTAGGTACTGGAATTCTGTTGATTTTTTTTCTTTTACCATCTACAATTTTCCAAGTTCCTTTTAAATCCCCACTTGTTTGCTTTTCAATTGTGTACAATACATTTGTCCCATCTTTTTTCCAAAGGTGGAAATATCCCTTATTTCCTTTGATATAAAAACGGGGTTCATCAATCCATTCTTGTTCTGTTTGAATTATTCCTAAAAATAACTGCGAAAGTGGAGTGATTTTATAACCAATTTGATTAAAATCACCAAAAGAAAATACTTCATAGCCAGTTAAATCAACATTAAAATCGTTAGAATTATCTTTAGATTGCTGTTCATTGGCTTGTGCAATATCGGTAATAGAACCTATTAATAAGATTATGAGTAAAGAGCCTATAATTTTTTTCACTCTCAAAGTCAATCACCTCATTGGTATGTTTCACAAATGAGGTGATTTTATTTATAAGCCTATCGTGAAACTTTAGTAAAAAGCCATCGCTCTTATTAAACAATCCTGCTTCTTTAGTTTAATAACATCTTTCGCATAACTCCCTCACAGAAGTAGAAAATAAGATGAGGTGAATAAAGTATGTTGAAAATTAAAAGTGGTTATATTATTTGCTTTTCCATAATTTTGAACTTAATTTTTTACAGTAAATCCACAGATGCAATATCATCTATAATGAAGTTATCACCTTCCCAATTGAGTAGTGAAAAAGGTGAACATAAACAAATTCAGGAATTGGAGCAACGTTTAGGAAACCTCGAACCACCTGAACCTACCACAATCCTCGATTCACCTTTTCCTTTTGAGACTGGTACAGAAGTTCATTTTCCTACCGATGTTATCCCTATTTCAGAAGTGAAAACACAAGGAACAAAAATCCCTTTCAAAATAATAAAAAGCGAACCTAACTATGTTAGACCCATATACGAAGAACACTGGCATAGCACATATTGGGGTGGGAGATGGAGCTATGTACCGTCTCGAGTACATTATGCTCTCCACCGTATATTCCCTTTCTATGCTATAGGGATTGCAGCGGAATTAAATTTTCAAGGTGATATGGGTATTAGTTTTCCCACCACAACAAATGAAACAGACCTTGACCTATATATAGTCGTGTTTCAAACAAGCATCACAGACGTTTATACGAAAGGAAATCAAGTTGTTGTCGTCGGAACTCCTAAACGAACAGGAGTTGAAGTTTTAAGTATTAGAACAGCCGATATACATCCTAGTAATAAGGATAAGCTTTTATTAGTTCAGTTAGCAACGAATGGTGCTGAACTCGATTATGCTCTAATCAGTTATCAACCACCAGATTTTTGGCTAAAACAAAAACAAAAAACAAATGAACTTGAATAGTGTAAAAAAGAGCTAAACTTATTATATAAAAGCCTGCATCTACGTTAACAAGTTGATACAGGCTTTTTTATTATGTTATGTTTTAACTTTTTTGTACCTTTAACTTAATAACTTAAACAAAATTAGCGATAATCCTTCTGGATCATCGCCCCGTTAATTAAATTCCTTCTTCAACTCCCTCAGTTTGATACGAATATCTCTCAAATGCTCACTTATTCGCAGGATTTCATACCCCTTTAAAATGGATTTATAGGTATTAGAAGTGAGTTCAGATCATTTTGGCTTCGTGA
>NZ_QUQV01000036.1 GCF_003400205.1 Bacillus sp. HNG
TTAGTATTTGTAATTAAAAAAATTAGGAGCAAATAGAAATCCATATAAAAAAAGTCGAATCCATCAAGGATATCGGCTTTTTTAGATTGAAATTTGCTTAGCGTACAAAATTTCCGAAATGTTGGCTATACCCCTACTTGTAAGTTTCATAGTGTTTTTCCTCATCACCCTGTTCACCAAGAAATAACCGGGACACAGGGACAGGTTCGTTGCCCCAACTGAAAGATGAATCAGCACCTAAAAATTTGGGTTCCGCTCATTATCTCTCTTGCATAGGATATTTTAGCAATTTGAGGAGGGATTGAGTAAAATGAATTATGTAACATATGGATCCCCATATCATTATTATCACCATCATCATCACCACCACCCATATTACACGCATGTTCCTATGCCTTACTGGAACTATTGGGGATACCATTACCCACATATGGAAAGGGAAGTACGCCAGTTCACTGATCAAGGTAAGCAGCCATTTGTAATCAATATCAATGAAGCTACAAAGCAAAACAATACGTTTCGCACTGCGATTTGGACAGGAACTTACCTACAGCTAACATTAATGAGTTTGCAACCTGGGGAAGATATCGGTTTAGAAATACATCCTGATGTGGACCAATTCCTACGTGTTGAACAAGGCGATGGAATTGTTCAAATGGGGAAAAACAGAAATCAGTTAGACTTTGTAAGACAAATTACTGACGACTCAGCCATTTTTGTTCCAGCAGGGTATTGGCACAACCTAACAAATACAGGAAATATCCCATTAAAACTTTATTCAATCTATGCACCACCAAATCATCCATTCGGAACCGTCCATAAAACAAAAGCAGATGCGATGGAAGCTGAACACGAACACTAAGCTGTCGACTCTAATGATGGACAAAGTGGGTCAAGGGACCTGTCCCTGCGTCCCAAAAAAGGGCAGAGCCGAAATGGGCTCTGCCTAAAATTTATTTCTTGTGATATAATTTATTTAGTTCGTATTATATTGCGGTCTCTTCGTTCCCAGCGAGGAGGCCCTTTTCTTTTTCTCTGTCTTCTTTTTCTTTTTCAAGAATGAGCATAATCTCTTTTAAATCAACTGTTGGCTTTTCTAAAGCGGCAATTATCTCTTTTGTACTGTTTGTTGGTCCGATCTGTTTTACTAACTTAGTTAACAGCGATTTTAAATCTATGGTTAGCTTCTATTCATTTTGTTTTTCTAACTTTTCCATGATCAATTTCCCCCAATTTATTATTTAATTTAATAATTGCACCCGGAAGCAAATGTTTAATAACAGCTGCTGCTAATTTCTCTGCAGGGATAATTATCCTTTTTACGCTAATTGAAATCATCTCCCATTTATGTAAATCTTTAGCTTTTTCATTTTGCCCGCTCACTCCTTTAAATATTATTAAATATCCCACAAACAAAATTCCAAGCCTTTGACAAGATGATCACTTTAATTTTCTTGCTTAACGTAGATGACTAACATACCCGCTACAAATGAGCACAACATCGCAAACAATACATAAATAATCAGCATTTTTTCACCTTCCATTTATGTAAATCTTTAACTTATTAAAGATATTCTATTACTTTATGAAAATATTGTCAATTAAAAAATTAAAATAGTTGTAATATTTCTTCATATTATTATAGAATTGTTTTAGATAATTATAGAAACGAGGGTAAAATATGGGTTTTACATACGATCCTTTATGGAAATTATTAATTGACCGCAAAATGACCAAAGAGCAAATGCGAACAGAGCTTAAGATTTCACCCGCTACAATTGCAAAAATGGGTAAGGGTGGAAATGTATCGATGGATGTTCTGGAGAGAATCTGTTCACGTTTTAATTGTAAAATTGAGGACGTTGTTCAATACATACCAACAAAAGAATAGAACGAAAAGCCGTCTAGCGATGTGACAATCATCACCTGGACGGCTTTTTTATACGTTCCTAAAAGTATTTTCAGATATAAAGTTTATATCGAGTTAATACACTATTAATACTTACGTGGAAAGCAATTTTTAAGGCTAACCCCATTAAAGGAGGTGATGCCAAATGGAAGCTCTTCAGATTACACAGTTTGGATTTGAAATCTTTTTCGGAACTGCAACCTTTGTAATGGGTTTAATTACTTTATTTTTATTAACAAGAAAAAATCCTCCACAAAGGGAGGATGTAAAAGAGAAACGGTAGGCTTTCCATGTAATAAACTTCAACTGAGATGTGCCAGCATCTCAGTTTTTTTTATTTAATTTACTTAATTCATATTACTACGGTTAATTCGACCTCAGAAGCTTCTCGAGCATATTCCAATGGGAATGCCATTTAGAATGCCAATTAAATTTACTGTAATACAATGTATGACACTTTCTATTTTGTTATACAGCGTATATTCGTTTTACTTTTAATTTATTTAACTTCCCGAGCTCTTGAAAAGTGCATACCAGAAAATGAATAAAAAATACACTTTCCTGAACGAATGGGAGGGTGTTTTTAGTGTGTCTAAAAATACAAAAACCCCCTTCACGAATGAAGGAGGCCGGATTGCCTGTGACGAGACAGGCGAGACTTCCCTGCTACTGGAGCAGATCTGCTCGTGACTGGACGAGCGATGTATTTAAAGTTTACTCAGTTATAGCCATTTTATGACTCAATATGTAAAAAGGAGCCCCTAAAGGCCCCTATTTGAGAAAAACCGTGAATCGTTCACGTGATTTGCCTATGACTAAGATAGGCGATGTAAGTTAATTTCATTATAGGATGAAAGCTTGTCCCCGTCAAGTTGTTGGTTTCAAATTCCATATACCCACTTAACACGAGTTATTATACGATCCATGTCACCTGAATCAATATTTCCTTTGTGTTCACCTATACGCACCTTACTAATCGTCTTGGTTTCCTCTCCAAGAACGGCTGAATCATGGTCTAAAAAACTATATTTACCTTTTTTCAAAAAGTAGTGGCTGCTTAAACGAGGTTGATCTAGAACTTTAACCAGATTACCTTGTTTATCCTTAATAACTTTCTTTTTAAGGTTTTTTGTAAGTGGAATCACCGATACGTTACCTGAAGTCGAATTTATTGTGTCGTTAGAGACAACAAGAGCAGGACGATACTCACCTTGTTCTGCACCTACATTTTCTCCCAATTCGCACATATAAATCCCACCGCGGATAATTCCTCGTGATTTTTGCTTTTTCTCGTTATCGATCCACTCGTGTGCTAAATTTACCTTTTTTTCAATCCAAGTTCTTAGAGCATCCTCTTTTTCTGCTTTTTGCTCTTTTATAGGCTTTTTATTCATCTTTCCCCACCTCCCTTTAACCTATACGATTGTATCACTAAAAAGGTTTAGGTAGGACATAGAATATTTGGCAAATACAAAAAAAGCGCCACTCTCTTACGAAACTTCCTTTGCCGGCTTATCCGTTTTGTTTTATATAATTTATTTAATTTCCTAAGGCTTGATAGAGATAATCATTATTATGTATTAAAACTACTGTAACTCTCTTATAGTCTGTCTATGTATTCCTTTTTTAAAATGAATTAATGTCTCTTCTTCAACTCTTACAACTTTTAAATCAAGTTCAGAATACTTAGGTCTTTTTTTTATCAACTCTACTTCTTTAAATGCCTTTTTTTCTGTAGTAAATACTAAAACATGTTCTTTTTCAGGATGATAATAATCGGGGAACCAATGCTTATCATTAATTTTTATGGCATAGACATCCTCAAATCCATGAAAATCAAAATTATCTTCTCCTACTCGTACACCAGATGAATCTAAAGGTTCGTTAAGCAATTTCTGTAAAACATCCTCAAAGGACTTACCACTATGAATATACTTTATCTCTTCTTTCTCATCCAATACTCCAAAGCAAGCATGCCAATTTTTATTAGTTTTTATTACTGTAAAATGACCAGCATAATGCTCATTAGCGAACTCTTCAACTTTTGATAATAAAGCACTCATAAACCTAATATCCTCCTTTTCCAACCCTAAAACTGTTTACTCACTTTACACTGGCTAAAATGGAAGTTATGTTAACTAACAATTAAATTATACGTATCCCTAGCAAAGTTTCTCTATTATTTTTTTAATATATTGGTAAATATAAAAAATACTAGACAACATTAACAATTTATTAGAAAATATAGAAGAAAATGTAAAAGGAGGAATTATTTTGTCGAAAAAATTATTAGGATTTTTTTCTGTTTTTAGTTTAATATTTTTATTGTTAACTCCATTTAATTACGCTAATGCCGAATCACTTGAAAAAATAGATGATGCGGTAGAACTTGAAGTTCCTGAATCGTTATTGAATGGTGATGACCCTTTTTCTATTACTCAAGATCTTGATGCCGAGAGTTCTGAAATATCACCATTTGTTTTAGCTCCTGGTAATAAGTTCAGTGTAACGCTTACGCCAAGAATCACAAATGGGCTTGAAGCGAATTGGATTTATACAACAAATTCCCCAGTTTTAAGGGTTAATTTATCAATGACTCTCCAATATAAAAAAGAGTGGTATGACCTTACTTGGGACACAATTTATACTCAAGGATTTAATTATGCTGGAGGACAAGGTCTAAGAGAAGGTAATCAAAAGACATGGTATCCATCAAAAGCAGGAAGATATCGTGCCTGTGCTTCAGGTACTTTTACTAGAGTATCTGGTGGAGTTGCAGTTTATGGTTGTTCTGGTGCAATAACATACGATGGAAATAAAATTATTATTGCTAGCGAAAAGCAAAACTAAAATTAATTTATAAAAATAGTAGTTTCCAAGTTAAAAAATGGACTACTATTTTTTTATATATATTAAATAATAGGAGCATTCCTGTAATAAAGAAATTTGAGAGTTGAAACAAAAAGAGCCCTCTTGGTATAGTACGAGGTGTCCGAAGCTGCAGCGCAAGGACCCTTAATTAAGTAACCAAGGAGGACTCACTAATGA
>NZ_QUQV01000037.1 GCF_003400205.1 Bacillus sp. HNG
TTAATGTTAGTACGACTGATCTATTAATGTTAATGATACTGTTAATGCTAACGTTAATGTTAATGTTAGTACGACTGATCTATTAATGTTAATGATACTGTTAATGCTAACGTTAATGTTAATGTTATGGTAATATATATATATATATTTTTTTAGGGGAGGTTTTTGTATGGGCCATGTTTGGGCTGTTAGTACAAATAAAGGCGGGGTTTTGAAAACGTCTATTACTACAAACCTTGGTGGAATTTTAGCCGAAAAGGGTTATAAAGTGTTAATTATAGATACAGATAACCAAGGAAATGTTGCACTTACTTTTGGTAAAAATCCAGACCTATTTGAAAATACAGTTTATGATGTATTGATGGGTTTAGCTGCTGAAGCAGCTATTATTAATGTTTATTCTGATTCAAAAAGTAAAGGTCTGATTGACTTATTACCTTCTAATGATGATATGGCATTTTTAGAATTTGATGTTTTAACTCAACAGGAAATGTATAAAGATCCATTTCATTTATTGGGACAAGCAGTTAGTCATTTAAAAAACAAATATGATTACATACTTATTGATTCTCCACCTAACCTTGGTTTAACAGCTGGAAATGTTCTTTCGTTTGCGGATAATGTGTTAATACCATTTCAACCAGAAAATTATAGTATGAGATCGTTAGTTAAAATTTTACAAGCTATTAGCAATTTCAAAAATGAACATAATAGTAATTTAAACGTTTTGGGGGTTGTTGCAACTCTAGTAGATACAAGGACTACATTGCATGCTCAAGTTTTACAAGAGTGTCGAAAATATTGTTTAGAAAATAATATTTCTATGTTTGAAACTGTAATTCCGCGATCTGTTAGGTTTGCAAGTTCAGTTGCATATGAAAGTTTACCAGCTACACTTTCAAGTGATAAAAATAATAAAGTTGTATTAAGTTATCACGAGTTATTAGATGAGATTTCAGAGAAGGGTAGTGAATTGATTGGCTAGGAAGAATCGAAATTTAGCTTCTTTTGCTGATGTTGCTAATACTAGTAATGAACAAGAGAATAATAACCAGATTACTAAAGAAAATGTAAATATAAATTTAGAAAGTGAAATTAAACCAGATGATGCTTCTGTGAATAATGTTAATAATCAACTTAACGAGAATAATGATATAAAGAAAGATGAAAAAGATATTAGTAATTCGGATATAATAAGCGACCTTATGAAGAATCAGAAATATGAAGATAAGTATGTTATGAAAGGTATTTATGTAGAAAAGGATTTAGCTGCGATTTTAGATAAACTTGGTAAAAAAGGTGGCAGGGGTGCAAAAAGTAAAATAGTAAATGAAGCGTTAAGAAAGGTATTTAAAGAATCTAATTTGATTTAGTATAAAAAATATTATTTAAAATATAAAAGGAAAGATCATTCTGTAGGAATTTTAAAAGCTTCATTCAATTTGATTAGAAGAGTTGGTTATCCTAGTTTATTAAGGTGCAGTTCAGTCTAATAAAGCTGGTTTTATAGTAATGGAATAAATGTAGTAACTCATTAAAGTAGCGTTTACACTATAATGGTAGGTTGTTGCAACCAAAAAGAAGTAACCGCCCCGCCTCGACCAAGGTTTTGAGGGTGATTACTTCCATTTTGTAACCCTTTAAAGATTGGTTAGCCGCTCACTTTGCGGCATGTAATTGTGTTGATCAGGTGTTGGCGCACCTGATTTTTTTATTATATCTCTATTATAAGCATTGAAAACGCTTATTTCAACTTCAGAGGGAGTCAATTTTGATAAAAAATTGTTATTTTTAAATGTTTTTTTAGCAAGCAAAAAGATGTAACGGCCTGCCTCGACCAAGGTAGTGTTTTTGTCATTAATCCTTAACCTATTTGCTTAAAAGTCATGCGAAAAAGCTAACTGAGGTAATGAGCTGAATAAGATATAATCTAAACCACTTTTTACTTGGTGTAATTAAGAGTTTAATCCTTTGTTAAATTAAATTTGATTTGTCTGTAGATCGTTTAAAAAGTCAGGTAAATGTGATTTTTTATACAGATTTACTTTTATAACTTTCAGTATATTGGGAATGTGGAGAAATCAGATATAGGAGAGTGGTTTTAATGTTCCGGTTAGAGTTTGTTAATAGTTTTACTCAAGAGGTAATACGACAAGTTGAGTACCAAGACAAAGACAAGGGGTATATTGATAGTTTATTAAGTACTCTTAGAAGTGCCAAGGAGGATATCATCTTATTTGATAATATTTTAAATCCTTATACTGTACGTTATTTAACACATGTAGTAGTTCGTGAAAATGATGTAAAGACATTTAGAGTGTTATTCAAGGTTAAGCCGTCTAATAAAGAAGTAAAGATTAAATCGAGGTTTTGAAAACAGTAGTGTATAGAGTCTAAAGGTAAGTCCGTGGTCTCCCTCATATGCCGTCTCCAAGGGTAGGCCTTCCACCACCAGAAAAACAATCCTAATTTCATTGCTATAGTGTAAGTGTATCCTATTATCCTTTATTGTTATCGTTTGCCGTTCTATCGATCATGTTTCAGGTGGCCGTTGTAGGTTATTGCCCGTTCTCCACTGTGTGGTAATTCCTCGTTGGACGATTTATAAAAATTTGTGAATGAGTGTTCTGTACAGGAACAACTGAAGTTAATGTTCATATCAACTAAATTTATGGTGAGAATAAATTATTTCTCATTAACGGGTGCTTTGATCCAAGAAGGATTAAGGCACCTTTTTGTTGAAAGTATTTAATTTACGGTGCAGTTTTCTTGAATAAGAGAAGGCATCATAATAAGCAAGATTGTTTAAAAGCGATAGTTAGTATAGTGTCATTGGAGGTGTTTTAGTTGAGTGCAATCATAAGTGTTTTTCTTTATTTAATTATTCTTTTTGGTGTATCTACGTTATTATTTTTCTCTTTAGTTTCAATATGGAGTACAACTGAACCTGTTATTGCTTACTTATTATCGTTAATTATTATTCACTTGATATTAAATACATTTGGGCAAATTGGTAAAAAAGATAAGTAATTTGTTATTTTACTAAACCAGCTAATAGTTTGTCAATATTTTTCAATAAAAAATTTAAATTTGTCATGATATACTAAAAATGTGCATGCCAAATAACCTTCCACTTTTCTCTTTTTGGAAGGTTTTGCTTTATTTAGTTAGATATAGTTTCTAACCTATATCTTGGAAAGGGGTTCTACTTTTTAGTAGTGCGTAAATCCAGTGTAAGAGCTTATTAACACATGCGATAACTGCTACTCTAAAGGGTTTGCCTTCTTCACGTTTTTTATCATAAAATTCTCGTAATCTCTTATTGCGTGCGATTATCTCATCAGTCGTTTTCTTCTTACGAGAATCACGAATACCACTTTGAACAGCCATATACAGTGCGTGGCGGAGTCTACAAGAACCTCGTTTTGTAATTCGATTAACTGATGCGGTAAACTTTCCTGAAGAGTAAACGCTAGGATCGACTCCAGCGAATGCAACTAGTTTCTTGGCATCATTAAACCGATCTATTTCTCCAATTTCAGAGATAATTGTTGCCGCGATTTTCTCACCGATACCAGGAATAGATTGGAGAATATGATATTCTTCAATTTCTTTAGCGAGGGCATCTATTTCAGTCGCAATCTTAGATAGATGCTCTTGGTATTGAAGAACAAGATTAACTAACATTTCAAGATTAAAAATATTACTCTGATACAGGTTGTTCTGGAACGGATTACGAAGGGCTGCTTCTTTTAACTTTTTTGCCCTTTCTTGAGCCCAAAGATCGGAACGACTTTTACATAATGAACGTATCCTTTCTGATAAATCTCTCTCACTCGCACTTAATACTGCCTCAGATGTTGGGAATGCTAGTAAAGTGAGTAAAGATACCTTTGAATATAAATCCCCAAACACACCTCTATATTCAGGGAATACCTGGTCTAACAAGGAGTGCAACTGTATCTTAGTTTTGGCTGATATTTCTGCAATACTTTCTTGCTGTCTAGTAAGGTTACGAAGGTTTAAAAGTTGAACACCTCGCTTTTTATAGGGTTCTAAATCTTCTTTATAAAACAGCTCACAAAGGTGATAGGCATCTACTGCATCTGTTTTAACTTTACGCAGACTTGAACTTTTTGCACGGTGTGAGATTAGAGGATTAACAATAATATAAACGTACTTTTGTTCCTCCAAAAATTGAATAACTGGATAATGATAGTGACCAGTTGATTCCAATACGACCGTAGGTCGGTTGCCATTAGCCGCTTGTTCAACTTCATGAAGGAATTCTAGAAAATTCCCCAACCCTTTAAGATCATGCTTAATGCTAAAGCTCATTCGATAAGGTTTACCTTTATCTAAAAAGGCTTGAATCTGACTTTCCCCTTTTGAAACATCCAGACCAATGACTGGATTCATACACTATCTCCTCCTAGAATATTGAATTAGTCGGTAACCCCTAAGGCTTCTTGTAATGTCATAGGTTCGCTTGTTAAACGGGATCTCATTGTCCCAACCAGCCTGAAACATGTTTATACAAGTAGGGGGTGAACAGTTTAGCTGACGGGATCTAGTCCCACGGGTGCGACGTTCTACCCCGACTACCGTTATCATAAGACCATATAAAAATAGGTCAACCAGAAAAATCTGGCTAACCTTATATTACGAACGGGTGCTTTCGTATTATAAGGTTAACCAGTTTTTACTGGTTGACCTTTTTTTAATAGATTCTATTATAGCAGTAGCCAGGGTAGGACGTACGGGTGCGTGGGGCATTGATCCCGTCAACTAAAC
>NZ_QUQV01000038.1 GCF_003400205.1 Bacillus sp. HNG
TCATTAGTGAGTCCTCCTTGGTTACTTAATTAAGGGTCCTTGCGCTGCAGCTTCGGACACCTCGTACTATACCAAGAGGGCTCTTTTTGTTTCAACTCTCAAATTTCTTTATTACAGGAATGCTCCTTTACATAGGCTAACATTATATTTTCAATGGAAGGCCTCTCTATTAGACAATCGTTCATTTGTTCACGTACTACGTCTAATTTGTCTGTAATTCCTTCGAAGCCAACTGCTGTTTGACGCAAACTTAAAAATAACCTTCTTGTATGTTCATTGATTAAACTATTATCTCCTTTTACCAAAGCATGCCTATCCAGTAGTTCATCTTTACTTTCGTTGAATATGATTCTGCCTTTATCAATCAATATAAGCATGTCAGCTATTTTATCTAAATCAGAAGTTATATGAGTAGAAAAGAATACACTCTTTCCATCCTCTTCCATGAAATCTAAAAGTATCTCCATTAACTCATTACGAATTAATGGGTCAAGACCACTTGTTGGCTCATCCATTATCAATAGATCAGCATGATGAGAAAGAGCTAAAGTAATGGCAAATTTCATTCGCATACCTTTTGATAAGGTTGCAATTTTTTGGTTTAATTTCAAATTAAATCGATTGATATACTTTAAAAAAACAGATTCATCCCAGTTCGTATATGCAGGAGCAATAATACTTTTCATTTCTTTCAATGTCATTTCTTCATAAAAATAGCCTTCATCTAAAACTACCCCGATACGATTCTTTACTATGTACTCATTTTTTTCTATTTCTTTACCAAAAAACTTAATACTACCTTCGTTCTTCGGATAGAGTCCAAGTATGGTTTTTATAGTTGTTGTTTTTCCGGAACCATTAATTCCGATAAAACCAGTTATACAACCTTCTTTTAATAAAAAGTCCACTTTATCTAAGCTGAAAGTATCTAACTCTTTCTTTAAGTTTTTCACATCTAAAACAGCTGTCATCACTCATCATCCTCTTCAAAAATGATATCCATCATTAAATAAAGTTCTTGTTTATTTATTCCTAGAGTTTTAGCCATCTGCCACGCCTCTGAAAGCTTTTTTTCAATCATGTGCCTTTTAGATTCCGACAGCATCTCTAAGTTGTCGGATGCTACAAATGAACCTTTTCCAACGGTTGTTACAATAAATCCTTCCTTTTCTAATTCGTCATATACTCTTTTTGTTGTAAGAACACTAACATGTAAATCATTTGCTAATGAACGAATGGACGGAAGTTTTTCACCTTCTTTTAATTCCTGACGAAGAATTCCACCTTTAATTTGATCCTTTATTTGTTGATATAACGGTTGCTCGGAACCATTTTTAATAATTATTTTCATAGGAACCCTCTTTTTTCAACTGTATATGTACTTGATATACATTATATACATAATATACAATTATTATAATTTAATTTCAATATCTAAAATAACATAATGTCTTAATTCAATTATTGTAAGGAGTTGATGAACCATAAACGACCGTTTATGGTACTTATAAATATTTTTAAAAAAACAACCTATTTCTATTAATCTATAGAACCAAAACTCATTCCCAAAATCAAAGTAACATTTTTAGTATATGATACCGTTTTAGGTGCTAATATAGGGTTATAAACTACTTTTGCAGGTGATGAATGATGATATTTGGTTATGCACGTGTAAGTACGGAGGAACAAAACTTGGATATGCAAGTTGATGCACTTACAAAGTTTGGGGTAGAAAAAATTTATAAAGAAAAATTGACCGGAACTAGAAAAGATAGACCCCAACTTGAAGAACTTCTTAAAGTCTTACGCAGTGGCGACAAAATTGTTGTATATAAACTGGATCGTATTTCACGTTCTACAAAACATCTAATTGAACTTAGTGAATTATTCAATGATCTGGGCGTAGATTTTGTCTCTATTAATGACAGTATTGATACTTCAACTGCAATGGGGAAGTTTTTCTTTCGTACAATGGCAAATATTGCAGAGTTAGAACGAGATATTATTAGCGAAAGGACAAAATCAGGGCTTCAAGCAGCAAGATCCAGAGGAAGGAAAGGTGGCAGACCATCGAAGAAAAAGGACAAAGTTGAAATGGCGATTAAAATGTATAAAAGCAAGGATTATACAATCAACCAAATTACAGAAGCAACAGGAATCAGCAAAACCTCACTGTATAGATACTTAGACAAAGTAAATTAGGCGCATACCAAAATTATTAATAAGGATTGATTTAACTTGAGTGTAAAAGAACTACTGACACCAGAACAGCGCAAGGAAATTTTAAACCTTAATAATTTATCAGAATTTGAATTTACTTCTTATTACAGTCTATCTGACTATGATATTGATGTTATAAATCGTCATAGAAGAGATCATAATCGCTTAGGGTTCGCACTCCAATTATGCATTCTTAGAAACCCCGGTTGTTCTTTAATTAATATGTGAGAAATACCCGAAAACCTTATTAAATATGTTGCTAATCAAATTAATTTAGATCCAGAGGTTTACTCTTCATATGCTCAACGTGATACAACTAGACGTGAGCATTTAGAAGAAATACGTCAAGTTTATGGATATAGAAACTTTAATAACAGTGATTATCGTACGATTTCTAATGTTCTTTTAAAATCCGCATTGGAAAATGGGAATTCGATGTATCTAGTACGCACAGCAATTGGTTTATTAAGAAAGGAAAAAATAATCCTTCCTGCCATCCCAACAATCGAAAGGATGGTTTGGTTAGCAAGAACGCGTGCAGAGAAAAGAATATATGCCATACTAACAAGTAATCTTTCCGAAAGACATAAGCGTGAACTAGAAAAGTTAATCGATTTAACGGTAAATAATAATAAAACCCAATTAGCTTGGCTTCGGGAAATTCCCGGACAGTCGTCACCAGATTCTTTTTTAAAGGTCATAAAAAGATTAAAGTACATTAAAGAAATGAATATTGCAGCCAATACGGCATTAATACACCCCAATAGACTTTTACAATTGGCACGAATTGGGGCTAGATATGAACCCCATTCTTTTAGAAGATTTAACGAAGATAAAAGATATGCATTATTGGTCGCTCACTTAATCACTCTCTCCCAAGACTTAACTGACCATGCCATTGAAATTCATGATAGACAAATGATGGTGTTACAAGCAAAAGGCAGAAAAACGCAAGAAGAGATGCAAAAACAAAATGGAAAGTCAGTAAATGAAAAAGTTGTGCATTACGCAGATATAGGAACGGCTTTAATTAAAGCCAAAGAGGAAGGGATCGATCCCTATGTGGCATTAGAGCAAGTAATGCCGTGGGAGAAAATTGTAGAATCGATTGAGGAAGCTAAATTATTATCAAGACCAATGGATTATGATTACCTTGATTTAATAAAAACTCGATATAACTATTTAAGGAAATATACTCCAAGCCTGTTGGATTCCTTAGTGTTCAAATCTACTAAATCAGCAGAGCCTTTATTGAAAGCATTAGATACCATACACGAATTAAATGATTCTGGAAAAAGGAAGATCCCTGATGGCTCACCTTTGAGTTTTGTTCCTAAACGTTGGCAAAAACATGTTTTTGATGATGAAGGTAACATTAACCGTCAATATTATGAAATGGCTGCCTTAACAGAACTCAAAAACTATATCCGTTCCGGTGATGTTTGGGTTGAAGGTAGTCGATTACATAAGGATTTTGAAGAATATTTAGTGTCAAAAGATGATTGGGGAAAAGCAAAGATTAAAGGGACTAATATAGCTGTTAATGTAAGTTTTGAACAGTATATACAGGAAAGATGTGAAACTTTAAATACGAAACTTCAATGGATTTCCAAAAATATTGATAAAGTTGAAAGTATCAACATTGAAAAACAAAAGATACATGTTGAGAGACTTCAAGCTGATACTCCTGAAGAAGCTAGAAGTTTCAGCTTATCGCTTTATAATATGCTTCCAAGAGTTAAACTTACTGATTTATTAATGGAGGTAGCTGAATGGACTGGATTTGAAGAGTCATTTGTTCACGCTTCTTCAAATCAACCGCCCAAAGGTGAGGAAAGGTCTATTGTGATGGCTTCATTAATGGCGATGGGGACAAATATTGGATTAACTAAAATGGCAGAAGCAACTCCTGATATTTCATATCGTCAGATGGCCAATGTTATGCAATGGAGATTACATGAAGATGCTATGATTCGCGCTCAAGCTACACTTGTAAATTATCAGCACCGTCTATCTTTATCTACATATTGGGGAGATGGGACAACATCATCTTCCGATGGTATGCGTGTTCCTGTTGGTGTATCATCGTTACATGCAGATTCAAATCCTCATTACGGAACTGGGAAAGGTACGACCATTTATCGTTTTACAAGTGATCAGTTTTCATCCTTTTATGCAAAAGTTATTAATACAAATGCAAGGGATGCCGTACATGTAATAGATGGATTATTACATCATGAATCTGACCTTACAATTGAAGAACATTACACTGATACGGCCGGTTATCAATACCTTTTTGTAAAAAAATTAAAATTATTATGTGTTCTTTCATTGTAGACATGTACTTAACGAAAGATTTAAAAATGACTAACGATTTAAAGTCGTTAGCCATTATCTT
>NZ_QUQV01000039.1 GCF_003400205.1 Bacillus sp. HNG
TTAATTGTACTAGTATTAGAAGTAGTTATTAACGTATCTTGCGATAGTAACTACTTCTTTTATATTTCATTAAAGAATTATTATTTGTACTATTAAATTTATGAATATATAGTATCTTACGAATTAGGGGGTGGAATGTTGAAAGTACAAGAAGTTCTCATTCAAGAGAAGAAAAGATATCTGTTAATTGATAAGAGAGGCTATCCGGTCATACCGGTTGCAAAGTATATAAAGTATTTAGATAACATTGGAAAAGCTGAAAATACACTAAAGTCATACTGTTACCATCTAAAGCTTTATTTTCAATTCCTAGAGGAAAGTCGGTTAAGATATCAAGAAGTGAACCTTGATATCTTGGCTCAATTCATCGGTTGGCTGAGAATTCCCGATCAATCTACAAAAGTCATTTACTTTGAAGAAACCTTAGCTAAACGATCAGAAAGAACAGTCAATACCATCATAACTTGTGTCATAGGATTCTATGACTATTTGACTCGTAATGAGGATTACGTGGGAAATGTAAATAATCAATTAAAAAAGCAGGCCCCAGGGCGTTTTAGGACGTTTAAACCCTTCCTCCATCACATTACAAAAGGGAATTCTTATGATAAAAACATTTTAAAAGTTAAGGAGCCAAAGCGTACAGTTAAAACGTTAAATAAAAACCAATTACAAGTAATTCATAATGCTTGCAGCAATATACGGGATGAATTATTGTTCCGTATTTTATATGAAGGTGGATTACGTATTGGAGAGGCCCTTTCTCTGTGGGTAGAGGATTTTGATATTGGTAAAAATGCTATTTCGGTTAGGAGATCCAAAACATCCGATGGAGAAAAACGAAAAGTCTATGTATCTATTGAGACTATGAATCTCTTTCAAGATTATCTAATAGACTTTCATTCTTACGAAATTGATAGCAATTATGTGTTTATCACCTTAACTGGACCAAATCGTGGTAAACCAATGACTGATGGTTCTGTACGTTCTTTAATTAAACGGATGAAGAAAAAAACAGGAATAGATTTTACCCCTCATATGCTTCGGCATACATATGCCACAGAGTTACATGAAGCAGGAGTAGATATTGCCATCATACAGAGATTATTAGGGCATGCACACGTTCAAACAACGATACAGACTTATATCCATGCATCCGATGAAACCATACGTGGAAGCTGGGAACAAGCTCAATCAAACAAAAAAATAGGAAGAAGAGATAAATAATGACACAGAGTACATTGAAAATAAAACCCCTTCCCCACCATCTGGAACAGATAAATGAACCATTACATGGATATTGGGCAAATGATGTATGGAATGTACAAGAATGTCCCATCCTGGATAAACATTATGATTGGAATAGAAAATTGATTTTTGATAAGGTACACAATCTTAGATTGAAAAATGAATTAAAATACTATTTTTATAAGGGATTAAAGGAGACAAGGATTTCGATTACCTATGCTTTCATGCATTATTCTCCATGTCTTAAAATTTTTACAGAATTCATCTCTCGATACTATGCCAATTTAGATTCTATTATTGATATACAGAAGGAAAAGTTTCTAACAGAATATCGAACATTTCTTGTAGAGAATGGAAAATCAGTTGAAATTGTACACCGGAAAAAGTCATCACCATGGTTGTCACCAACAGTTCAACCATCTTTGTATATTAGACTCTTTCTTCAAGTTTATGAATTTTATTATCAGCTTTATGATGAACGTGATGAAACAGACAAGGATTGTTGGGATGTACGAAAATTGAATATTAATTATAACAATACAATTAGTAGATATTCATTAGACTTTTCGAAGGTTCCACAACCTTATAGACAATTATTTAAAAAATATATAAAGACTCGCCTAGTTGTTCAGCAATCCATTAGCTTTTCTACAGCAATATGTTATTTAAATAGACTTTCGTTTTTCTTCACCTTTTTGAAGGGTAAACATCCTGAGTGGAAAGAATTAAACCAGCTATCCAGAATGGATATTGAGGAGTACATTGAATACTTGCGACATTCCACTATTAAAAAGGGAAAATATTTAATTAATCCAGATCACAATTATGTAAATCGTTTTTTAATAGACCTTAAAACGTTTATCTCATACATACAGAAATTCGAATGGGAAGAAGCTCCGACAAAGTCAGTAATTTCACTATTGTCAATTGAAGATATCCCTAAAAAGAAAAGAGCAAAAGCTGATGAAATTAAATATATCCCGGATGAAGTATGGGAACAGTTAATTTACCATATTAACCAACTTTCCTCAGATCATATACCTATAATTCTTCTAATGGAAGCTACAGGTTTTCGAATAAGTGACGTTTTATCACTTAAAATTGACTGCTTAGTAAATCAAGAAGATGGCTGGTGGATTATCGGAGATCAAAGAAAAGTAAGTTATAAAAATCATAAAGTTCCTATTTCAGAGGAAATTGCAAATGTGGTCCTAGCGCAGCAAGAACTTACAAAAAAGAGATCAACTTTGGACACGAACCCTAAGAAATATTTGTTTCCAACACTTAAAGGGAAAAGGATGGGTAATCCCATATCGCAAGATTCCATTAAGTTGAACCTTAATAAACTAGCTAACAGATGTAATATTAAGGACAAAGATGGAGAAATTTATTGGTTTAAAAATCATGCGTTCCGACACCGTTACGGTGTTAATTTGATTAATAACGGAATGAATATTCTTCATGTTCAAAAACTGATGGCTCATGCCAGTCCTGAAATGACGTTAGTCTATGCCCAAATTCATGATCAAACACTCCGTGATGAATGGGAAAAGGCTCGCGATATTGGCGCAGTAAGACTAGATACACATGGAGAAGTTATTGTCGCTAATTTAGCTCAACAGGCTGAAGAAAACGGAGTTGAACTGGAATGGATACGTCATAACATGGACTCCATTCGTTTAGATCATGGGTTTTGTGTAAAAAGCCCTAAACTTCATTGTGATTTTCTTGAACAGACATTAGAACCACCCTGTATTAAAAACAACTGCCGAAGTTTTCACGTTGACAAGACGTTTCTCGACTATTACCAAGAACAGATATCTAAAATGGAAGCTGATATTGGAGTATACAAAAAATCCGGAAGGTTACGTTCCGTTGAGTTAATTGAGCCCAAATTAAAAAGATATAAAGAATTAGCAAATGGTTTACTACATACTGGTGGTATCTTTGGTTTAGATAAAACCAGGCGTGAGTATGTTGGAGATGAACGTGAGAAGGTGATGCAAAATGTCTAATGAAAACCCAAATACCGAAGGTATTATAAAACATGCAAAGTTAAAAACGGAAAAGACCATTCAAAAAGTTGAAGAAGCGATCAAAAAGATGATAAAAAAACAAATAAAAATCAATTTTAACTCTGTTTCTGCAGAATCAGGGGTTTCAAAAGCATTTCTATACAGAAATACAGAACTCCGAGAACGAATCGAAACACTTCGCAATCAACAAGAAGGTCTCCCTTCAATAAAACAAGCTAAAAGAAATATGAGTGACGCATCTAAAGATGTAATTATTTCTTCCTTACGGAAGAGAATCAAAGATTTAGAGAAGGAAAATAAAGAAATTAAAGAACAAATGAAAATTAAATTTGGGAAGATTTATGAGGGAATTTAAGATCTACGATTTTCCCTCCCTGTTTGATTTTCTGTGTAATATGACAATGCCGTTAAAAGATAAGTTGTATTCAGCAATCGGGCCATTTTCTGGAACAATAGCTTTAAAGAAAATTGAATATAATGATAAAATTTAAGAGAGGTTGTGAAGCGTTGTACTTAAATTAACGGGCAAATTTAGGAAGGAGTCGTTTAAGATAAATAAAATTAAAACAATAGTTATCTGTACATCTATCGTACTAATAATTTTGTTTGGTATTACCTTTTTTGAATACATATTTTTAAGGTTACTCGGATTACAATATAATTCAATCAGTGCTTTAGTATTTTTCTTTGTTATGTATGTATTCCTTGAAATACCTCTCTCACTCATTACAAATGCGATACCAAAAGCTTTGAGATCTGTTGGTATTATTCAATCAAGCAACGGCTGGTTGTCATTTATTTTGAATACAGGTCTCACTTTTGTGTTAATGGAGTTACTCGATACATTTATGGTGAATATTGAGATTGCTTCGCAAGGTTCACTCATATTTGCATTGATTTCTGGATTTTTTAATTGGACATTAAGAGAAAATGATAAAGAACCACCAGATATTGATAGCAAAGACTTCAAGGAAATAGAGAATAAATTTGGCTCTCAAAAGTAAAGGAAGCGTTAGTAATAACTAAAGATTAATTTTGAAGCTTTATTATTTTTTAAAATCTTCCACAATCGAGCGCGATTGTGAAAGATAATGGCTAACGACTTTAAATCGTTAGTCATTTTTAAATCTTTCGTTAAGTACATGTCTACAATGAAAGAACACATAATAATTTTAATTTTTTTACAAAAAGGTATTGATAACCGGCCGTATC
>NZ_QUQV01000003.1 GCF_003400205.1 Bacillus sp. HNG
GCTTCCCAATGTTGGTGTTTATCAAAAAATATTCTTCTCAATATATTGGTCTCCATAAAATGAAAATACCACAGCTTAAATGACTGTGGTAGACCCAAATTTTTATACTTTCTTATCTTTTAAAAAATACAAGGCATATTTTTTATGCCTTGTATCTCATGTTGTCAGACTATTAAAGATTTCTTTCTCCTAGAACGGCTTCGGCAATATTAACAGCATGGTCACCGATACGCTCTAAATTACTAATGATGTCAACGAATACGATACCCGCTTGTCCTGAACATTTACCTTCATTTAGACGAAGAATATGCTTTTTACGTAATGATCGTTCCATTGAATCGATTTTTTCCTCTTGTTTTACGACATCAATCGCCAATGTACGGTCATTATTTTGAAGACTTTGAACAGCCTCACTTACTGTATAAACCGTTAATTTAAACATTTCATTAAGATCTTCTATTGCATCGTCAGTCAACTTCACTTTATTGGAAATTTGATAGTCAACTAATTCCACAACATTTTCAAAATGGTCACCTATTCTTTCAATATCACGGACTGTGTTTACAAGCATAGAGTGTAACGCAGATTCCTGTGCAGAAAGTGATCTTGAAGATATTTTTATTAGATAGTCTGTAATTTTTTTATCTAAATTATTTATTGCGTCCTCAATTTGCAAAGCTGTGTCCGCATATTTTTGTGATTTTTCATTTAAATAGGTATTTGATTCTTCTAGACCCTTTACCGCAAATCCACCCATTCGAACGACTTCTTCTCTCGCCTGCCCCAAAGCAATAGCAGGAGATTGTTCAATAAAGACAGGGTCAAGATGTTTCGATTTATATTCAATAAACGTATCTTCACCTGGAATAAGCTTTGTCACAATATAGGCTAAACCAGCTATAAAAGGAAATTGAATAATCGTATTTGTCACGTTAAAGGTACCATGTGCAAATGCTATCGTCATTTCCGGATTTAAATGTAATGTAGTTTGCAAATACGATATAAACTTAATAAACGGACCAAGCAAAATCATAAAAATAATGGTACCTATAATATTAAAGAGAACATGTGTAAAAGCTGCTCTTTTCGCGGCAACTGAAGCACCAATTGAAGCTAAAACAGCTGTAATCGTTGTCCCAATATTATCACCAAATAAAACAGGAATAGCCGCCTTAAGTTCTAAAAGACCTTCACCAAATAATCCCTGCAGTATTCCAATCGTTGCACTTGAGCTTTGCACAATTACCGTAAATACCGTACCAATTACAACACCTAAAATGGGATTAGAACTCATATTTACCGTTAAATCATGAAAAGTTTCAAGAGATCTTAGGGGCTTCATTCCATCTCCCATTAATTCTAAACCTAAGAATAGAGCACCGAATCCAAAAACAATTTGTCCAAAGTTGTGAACTCTTTTATTTTTAAAGAAGAAAAGTAAGATTGCCCCGACTGCGATTATTGGAAGTGCGTAATCGGATATTTTAATACCAATAATAAATGCAGTAATCGTTGTTCCGATATTTGCACCCATGATAACACCAATCGCTTGACGTAATGTCATGAAACCTGCACTTACGAGTCCTACGACGATAACCGTTGTCCCCGAGCTACTTTGGATTAAACATGTGACAAAAACTCCGGCGAGAACTCCCATAAATGGATTGGTTGTAAACTTATCTAAAATGTCCCTCAGTTTATCACCTGCAGATTTTTGCAGTCCATCTCCCATGTACTTGATACCAAATAGGAAAATACCAAGACCGCCTATAAACTGAAATATCATGCTTTGTAAATCTAATTCCACATTGCCAACTCCCATAGTTTTTTTATATTTAAGCAAGCCCATAAAAGATACTACCTTAGTCTTTTTTTTATGTAAAGGTAATATTAAGTAAATTTACAATCCTGTAACATTCGGATTCATTCTCTATCATTACTCTATTTTTCACTCGACAGATTGAAAGTATGTATGTTCTGCCTTCCTATTAAAATTGCGCCCTTTCTATTAATTTTTGGTATATCAAGAAGACTTGAGCATATTCTGTAGTAAGTTGATCTATTGGAGGTTTTGGATATGAAGCGTTTCTTCGCATTCCTAGCAATTGCATTTATTCTTTATATTATTTATTACGATGTGAGATTTGGAACTCTACCAGTTGCAAAAAGTGAAACAATAGAGGTAACGGAGGTCGTAGCCCAAACTCCAAATAACCCATTTAAGGAAATCAAAGTAAATGCCGGTGATACCTTATTATCAATCGTTGAGAAAATAAATGAAGGAAAGCAGATCTCTTCTATTGAAACGGTAATAAAAGATTTTGAAGTGCTTAACCCTGATAGCCAAGCAGAGCTTCTCAAAATTGGAAAAACCTATAAATTTCCGTTATATACAGATGAATAAGGGTATTTCCTTGTCAATTTCTTGATTCAACTGTAAAATAGGCAAGTAAATGATTCTTTAGACTAGATATTTTTCTAATAAAGGATTACTCTTATATAGGTGATAATTTTATAGCAAACTTTATTCAGTATGGTTAGTAAAACCTTTTATTGAATGAAGTTAGCCTCTGGCGGATACCACAGATTTTCAAAGGAAACTTTTCGAGCAAGCTCGAAAAAATCTGGGCGCAAATACGCCAAGGCGCATTTGATTTTTAAAGGAGCGATATTCGTGAGTGAAATCATCCATCGTACAAAAACACGTCCTGTAAAGGTTGGTAATTTAACGATTGGTGGTAATAATGAAGTCATTATTCAAAGTATGACCACTACAAAGACACATGATGTAGATGCAACTGTTGCAGAAATCAAACGTCTTGAAGAAGCAGGATGTCAAATTGTTCGTGTAGCATGTCCTGATGAGCGCGCTGCAAATGCGATTCCAGAAATCAAAAAAAGAATTTCAATTCCTCTCGTAGTTGATATACATTTCGATTATAAATTAGCTCTAAAAGCAATTGAGGGAGGAGCCGATAAAATTCGGATTAACCCCGGTAATATCGGTCGGAAAGAAAAGGTTGAGGCAGTTGTTAAAGCCGCAAAGGAAAAAGGAATTCCAATTCGTATTGGGGTAAACGCAGGATCACTAGAGAAGCGTATCCTTGATAAATATGGATACCCAACTGCAGATGGTATGGTTGAAAGTGCATTACACCATATTAAAATCTTAGAAGACCTTGATTTCCATGACATTATTGTGTCAATGAAGGCATCTACAGTTACACTTGCAATCGAAGCCTATGAAAAAGCTGCAAAGGCATTCGATTACCCATTACACTTAGGTATTACTGAATCTGGAACACTGTTTTCTGGAACAGTAAAAAGTGCGGCTGGTTTAGGTGCAATTTTAAGTAAGGGAATCGGAAATACACTACGTGTTTCATTAAGTGCAGACCCTGTTGAGGAAGTTAAGGTTGCACGTGAATTATTAAAGTCATTTGGTTTAATATCTAATGCAGCAACATTAGTTTCATGCCCAACATGCGGACGAATTGAAATCGATCTAATTAAAATTGCTAATGAGGTTGAAGAGTACATTTCAAACATTAAAGCACCAATTAAGGTTTCTGTATTGGGATGTGCCGTTAACGGTCCAGGAGAAGCTAAAGAAGCTGATATAGGGATTGCAGGTGCAAGAGGAGAAGGATTACTTTTCCGTCACGGTAAAACTGTTCGTAAAGTACCTGAGGAATCCATGGTCGAAGAATTGAAAAAGGAAATCGACAAGCTTGCTGAAGAATACTACGCAAAACAAGCTGCAGAACAAAAATAATAATAAGCCCGACACGCAAAGTGTCGGGCTTATTTTGTATCTTACAATTATTTGTTAAAAGAATGGGAGGATGAAGATGCCTACAATAATCGATACGGCACCGATCCCGATTGCCCATGCTCCTAAACCAGTAGCTCCACGTCGGCGTGCAATAAATCCAATTATAATACCTGCTGCTCCTAATAATACAGGCATTACAAACAAGGAAATAATGGATAAAGCAAGAGCTAGCCAACCTAAACCTGCTCCGCCTGCTTTTTCTTGCGTATTATCTCCTTGGTAATTAGCATCGCGTCTCGTGGTTCCATAATTGATTGGAGCGGCAACCTCTGCCGCCGTTTCCTCATTATAGCTTGAGTCAGCATTTGCACCAATGTTAGGATCAACGTAGTAATCAAAATCATTATTGTCTTGATTGTTTCTTACGTTTTTGTCTTGTTCTGCCATGCTTATCCCTCGCTTTCCTTATGGGTGAGGAGCATTTATAGTATGAGTTAAGGAAGTGAGAAATATAATTGTTAATCATTGACTATAAAGGGAATCATAAATAAGGAACTATTATGCACGACATTCTGGACATGATCCATAAATTTCAAACTTATGACCCGTCACATCATAACCTGATAAGTTGTCGATGATTTTATCCATCGGGCAAGATTCAATTTCTTTTGTTTTTCCACATTCTAAGCAGATAAAATGGTGGTGATGGTGGTTACCACCGCAGGTAAAGCGGAAGTGTTTTTCACCTGATAGTTCGGTCAATTCCAAGATGCCGAGATCAACAAATAAAGAAAGGTTTCTATAAATCGTGTCAAAACTTAGTCCTGGGTAGTTTCCCTTTAAGCTATCCAAAACATCCTTAGCGGTTAAATATTTGTCAGAAACAGAAAATAACTCAAGCATTTCCTGTCTTTTCCCAGTATGTTTAAATCCTTTTTCCTTCATTAATTCCATCGCATCATTTACATTCATACCGTTCTTCCTTTCCACCATTTTTTCCAACCTATTGCACCTAAAAGAATCATGATTGATAGGACAACGATGGTTCCTCCGGGGGCCAAATCAAGATAATAAGAAAGCACTAATCCAAAAACAACGGCTAATTCACCGAAAACGACTGACAGAATAATCGTTTGTTTAAAGCCCTTAGCAACGCGGATCGCTGCAGCAACCGGCAAAGTCATTAATGAGGATACTAATAAAATACCGACAATTCTCATCGAAGCAGCAATCACTAACGCAACTGTCACAATAAAGATAAAGTGGATCGTTTTTGCATTAATCCCTGAAACTGCAGCATGTTCTTCATCAAATGATAAAAGAAATAATTCCTTATATAGAAAAATGACAATGAAAATAACAAGCATCGAAATTCCTAGAATGGTCCATAGATCAGAACGGCTAATGGCACTCACACTGCCAAACAAATAATTAAATAAATCGGTATTAAAGCCATCTGCAAGTGATATAAAAATAACGCCTAAACCAATCCCACCAGATAGGATGATGGGAATTGCAAGCTCTTGATAATGCTTATATACGGTTCGTAATCGTTCAATAAAAAGTGACCCAATAACTGAAAAAGTCATTCCCATGTAAATGGGATTAATTGGCTGACTAAGTCCTAGCTTCTTTTCAAGTAAAAGACTTGCCGCAATCCCCGCTAATGTCACATGGCTTAAGGCATCTGCAATAAGGGAGAGCCGTCTGACCACAATAAAAACACCGAGCAATGGTGCAATCAACCCAATCAGCAAACCACTTAGGAATGCATTTTGTAAAAATTCATATTGAAAAATGTCTGAAAGCATCGTTTCACCTTCCTCAGGTTTGTTCATGGGTAATTACATGAAGGGGATGACCATAATAGTGGGATAAATCCTGGTCTTGAACTTGTTCAAATTCCTTAGCACTTCCATGGAAATGAAGATGCTTATTTAAACAAGCTACATGGGATACCTTTTCCGAAACAGTCCCTACATCATGGGTAACTAAAATCAATGTAATTCCCTTATTTTTATTAATATCTTCGAGCATATGGTAAAATGCTTGAACCGTCTTAGCATCAACCCCAACTGTCGGCTCATCAAGGATTAGAAGTTCTGGTTCACTTACAAGAGCCCTTGCGATAAAGACACGTTGTTGTTGCCCTCCCGAAAGTTCGCCAATGTTTCGATCTAGAAATTTCTCCATTTCGACCGATTGAAGAGCTTCTAGAACTTTTTTCTTGTGCTGTTGCTTGAAAAAGTGAAACAATCCAAGCTTTGCGGTTAGTCCACTGGAAACAACTTCAAATACAGTTGCAGGAAAGCCAGAGTTAAAGCTATTTGCTTTTTGAGATACAAATCCGATTTTCGGCCAGTCTTTAAATTTGGAAATCGGTGTTCCAAATAATTGAATCGACCCTTTTTGAAGTTTTACAAGCCCAAGGATACTTTTAAGAAGCGTTGTTTTCCCGGAGCCATTAGGTCCGACAATCGCCAAAAACGAGCCTTGGGGGACAACTAAATGGATGTTTTCTAATACGGTTTGCTCCTCATATCGAAAGGAAAGGTCTTTTATCGTCAATACCGAATTTGACTGTATCAAGTTATCACCTTATTTATTATTTATTTCGTTCTTATTAAGAATCATTACGATTTATACTTTATGAAGTATACAGCATGAATTTTATAAAGTAAAGTGAATTGATAACTAAAAAAGACTAACCCTTTTTTAAAAAAACCTGTTTACCAACAGAACCTTTTGAAAAAGAGTTAATCTATTCCCTTTAGTGAACGGCAGATTTGAATCGGCCACCTCTTACCTCATGTGTATCCATGATGGTTATAAAAGCAGTAGGGTCAATTTCTTGGATGATCACTTTCAGTTTGGTTACTTCAAGTCTTGTCACAACAACATAAACAACTTCCTTTTCTTCGTCCGTATATCCACCCCTGCCTTTTAGTTTCGTTGTTCCACGACCAAGGCGATGTAGGATTGCATCTGATATCTCATTAAATTGATCTGAAATAATAATCGCAGCCTTCGTTTCATCTAGCCCTTGTACAACTGCATCAATGGTTTTAAACGCAATGTAATAGGCTAAAACAGAATACATGGCAGATTCAAGACCAAAAACGAAACCCGCAAGTGCGAAAATAAAGATATTGATAAACATGACAAATTCTCCAACAGAGAATGGTAATTTTTTCGTTAATATAATCGATAAAATCTCAGTACCATCCATTGATCCACCATTGCGTATGACGATACCAACGCCAGTCCCAAGAAGAAGACCCCCAAATACGGCAGCTAGTATTGGTTCAATATCAAAAGGCTGAACATAGTGGAGCAACGTTTCAATAATAGCTAATGCTACAATTCCTAAGATACTAGACCACATAAAGGTCTTACCGATCTGAATATACCCAAAATACATAAATGGTAGATTAAAAACGACAACCAGAAAACCAAATGAAATATAGGTCGGTGTTAAATAATCCACAATTAACGAAATACCAATGATTCCACCATCAATAATTTTATTAGGAATTAAGAAAAGTTCAATCGAAGCAGCAGCAAATGCTGCACCAATCATAATCATAATCACCCGGAATATTATATGTGAAACGCTTTCCTTTTTATGTTCTCTGTTCATCCCATCACTCCAATTCAAAAAAGTATGAGCTTTTCTTGAATATTTTTATGCACACTCCTTTTCATATTGAAATAGACTAACGTGAGGAAGGTGAAGTTTGCAATATGAATATTTATCAGCAGATCATTAACCAAAAATTGAAGACCTTAACACCCGATGACTTAGTAAAGTATGGAAAACAATATGAAATAAATGTGACAAAATCTCAAGCAACAAATGTGTTAAAATTGATTCGAAAAAAGAAACATATAAATATTTTTAATCCTGAAGAAAAAAATCAATTACTAAAAGAAATTGCTCAGATTACAAGTCCTGAGGTTGCTAGAAAATTAAACCAATTGTTCATCAAGTTTACGAGTTGAAAAAAGCTGTCAACGAAAAGACAGCTTTTTTTATTTATTATTGATTCATAATTTTCTCTAATAAGCCTTCATCAAATGATTTTGAACGAATCATATCAATTTCCAACTTATATGGAGCTTTCTTATTGTTTTTATCCTCACCTACATAGGGTGTTTCTAAGATTTTAGGAACATTTTCAAGGGTTGGATGATGGACAATATAATTTATTGCATCAAATCCAATTTTTCCAAATCCGATATTTTCGTGACGGTCTTTTCCCGCACCTTTTTCATTTTTACTGTCATTAATATGAAGGACCTTAATGCGATCAACGCCAATTATTTTATCAAATTGCTCTAGTACCCCATCAAAATCATTTACAATATCATAACCCGCATCATGGGTATGGCATGTATCGAAACAAACAGATAGCTTGTCATTATGGGTAACACCTTCAATAATCTGAGCGATTTCTTCAAAGGTTCTGCCACACTCAGACCCTTTACCAGCCATTGTTTCTAATGCAATTTGCACGTTTTGGTCTTTAGTGACTACTTCATTTAGACCCTCAATAATTTTCTTTATACCCGCTTCAGCTCCAGCACCAACATGTGCTCCAGGATGAAGGACGATTTGTTTCGCTCCAAGTGCATCTGTTCTCTCAATTTCGGAACGTAAGAAGTTTACACCTAATTCAAAAGTTGCTGGATTTGAGGTGTTGCCAATATTAATAATATAAGGAGCATGTACAACAATTTCGTCAATTCCATTTTCCTTCATATGAGCAAGACCAGCCTCTATATTTAAGTCTTCTATTTTTTTTCTTCTTGTATTTTGCGGTGCGCCAGTGTAAATCATAAATGTATTTGCACCATAAGATACGGCTTCCTCACTTGCAGCTAGAAGCATCTTTTTACCACTCATTGAAACATGCGAACCTATTTTAAGCATATTTTACACTCCAATCTCCCTTAAACAATTCGTACAACCATTTTATCATATCCATCGCTTATTTTCTCTTCAATCGTTTTTGGCGCTTTTTGAAATCTTCCATTTCCTTGTTCATTTTTTTCTTATACCCCGGCTTCACCTTTTTAGGCTTTTTCACCTTGCTTTTCGCAAGTTTATCAATTTCATCAACTTGTTTTTTACGAGCCTTTCGTTTATTCCGCTCACCAATATTTACCCACCCATCCTTTTCGAGGTCCATATTGACAAACGTAATACCCATTTTTTCGAGTTTTACAATTGCATCTTCGTCAGAAGGATCATAAATGGTTGCAGCAATTCCGGAGTATCCAGCTCTTGCAGTTCTACCAACTCTATGAATGTAAAAATCAAGATCACTTGGAAGTTCATAATTGATAACATGGCTGACACCTTCAATATCAATTCCTCTAGCTGCTAGGTCTGTTGCAACCACATATTGAAATTCAAGTGAATTTATTTGTTTCATGACTTTTTTACGTTCACGAGGTGGAAGGTCTCCGTGGATTCTTCCTACCTTCATTCCTTTTTCAATTAGCCCATCAGCCACTTCATCAGCCATTTTTTTGGTATTTGTGAAGATAATGGCTAAGTATGGGTTATACGCCTCCAACATCGATTTTAATAGGCCCTGCTTATTTCGATGGCGTAGTGGAACAAGAATATGTTCCACCTTCGCTGCAGTTGCCTGTTCGGGTGCAACATGAGTGTAACGCGGATTTTCCATATATTTTTTTAAAAAGGGCTTTAATTTTTCTGGAATTGTTGCTGAAAATACCAAAATTTGCAGATCTTCCTGCATTCTAGCAGCAATCTGGTCAACATCTTCAATAAAGCCCATATCAAGCATTAAGTCTGCTTCATCAACAACGATTTGATTAGCCGTATATACCTGAAGGGCCTGCTCCTTGACTAAATCATGGATTCTTCCGGGAGTTCCCACAACAATTTGTGGCTGCGTTTTTAGTTTTTCAATCGCACGTGCTTTATCAGTTCCACCTACAAATAATTTTGCTGTAATAGGATTCTCTTCACTATATTTAGTTATCTTGCCAATTTCGTGATGAATTTGTGTTGCAAGTTCTCTTGTTGGTGCTGTTATAACAGCTTGAACCTCTTGTCTTTCCGGATCAATCTTATTAATAATGGGTAACAGATAAGCATGAGTTTTACCTGTTCCTGTTTGCGATTGACCAATAGCACTTTCTCCTCGCTGGATGCTAGGTATTAGTCGCTCTTGAATTTCAGTAGGCTTTGTAAATTTTATCTCCTTTAAAGCCTCGAGTATAAACGGCTGAAATTGAAAACGTTCAAAATCTTGTACTGTCATTACGATCCCTCATTTATATAAATATGAATTTTTATGTAAGGTTTTAGTTCATTGAAAAGTAATCATTATAACCTAACAATTAATTATAAAGGAAACCATTAAAAAACACCAATCAAGCCTAATTGCGGATTTGCTTAAACATTCATTTACCTTTTCGCATATCCTAAAAACAAGGTATTATCACTATACGCTGTTCTTAGTCTCTGCAATGTGAAAGGAGGATAAGTAAATGTTTTTTCCAAGAAATCCAATGGGTCAAATGAGTCAAATGAGACCGATGAGGCCACCATCCATGTTTCCACAGCAATCTGGTTTCCGACCACCAGGAATATTCGGTGGAATGCAAGGCATGCAAGGTATGCAAGGCATGCGTGGTATGCAAGGACAAGGAGGAGGCGGATTAGGTGGTCTTTTAAGAAGATTAATTCCTGGTATGGGGCAGTCAAATCCAACACGTGGAATAGGAGGTATGTCTGGCCTCTTTAATCCTACACAAGCAATGAATCCCGGCACCCTTCAAAGTTTCGCAAACCCTTCAAACCTTAGTTCAATGTTAGGTAATGTCCAAAAGACTTTGAAAATGGCCGAATCGGTCGTTCCAATGGTTCAGCAATATGGTCCATTAATGAAAAATATTCCGGCCATGATTAAAATGTACAGTGCCCTTAAAAATTCAGGAAGTGAAGAGGAAGAAGCAAAAGAAGAGAAAGAAGAAAACGAAACCATTTCGCTTTCAGACGTGACCTCAGACGATGAGAATACTGAAAATGAAAAAGAAAAGCCGAAAGCAAAGGGTTCTGGAGAATCAGTACCAAAGCTTTACATTTAAAAGACTTTGTATTATCCTTCATACTCAGATATAATAAATACGAGATTACGAGAGTACCAACGTAAATACGCCAAGGCGCTTTTGATTGGTATAAAACTATCCGATTTATTGACTGAGGAGGAGAAGTGCATGGAAGTAATCAAAGTTGCACCGCGCGGTTATTGCTATGGTGTAGTGGATGCGATGGTAATTGCGAAAAATGCCGCTTTAGATAAAACATTACCTAGACCCATTTATATATTAGGAATGATTGTTCACAATAAACACGTAACAGATGCCTTCGAGGAAGAAGGTATTATTACACTGGATGGACCGAATCGTTTAGATATATTAAATCAGGTTAAGGAAGGTACCGTTATTTTCACAGCTCATGGTGTATCACCTGAGGTGAAACGCTTAGCGAAGGAAAAAGGTCTTGTTACTCTTGATGCGACATGCCCTGACGTAACTAGAACACATGATTTAATCAAGGAAAAATCAGCAGAAGGCTATCACATTATTTATATTGGTAAAAAAGGCCATCCGGAGCCAGAAGGAGCAATTGGCGAAGCACCTGGTTTCGTACATCTTGTTCAAACGGTTGAGGATGTTGAAAACCTTGAACTAAATAGTGAAAAGCTTGTTGTAACCAACCAAACAACGATGAGCCAATGGGATGTTCAGCATGTTATGGAAAAGGTTAAGGAAAAATTCCCACATACTGAAGTCCATAATGAAATTTGTCTAGCCACACAGGTTCGTCAAGAAGCAGTTTCGGAACAAGCAAAAGAAGCTGATTTAACGATCGTAGTTGGAGATCCAATGAGTAATAACTCGAACCGCCTTGCACAGGTTTCTGAGGAAATTGCAGGCACTACAGCCTATCGTGTAGCAGATGTAAGCGACATCCAACTTGAATGGCTTCAAGGAGTAGAGAAGGTAGCTGTAACAGCAGGTGCTTCCACTCCAACACCGATTACAAAAGAAGTCATTAATTTCTTAGAACAGTATGACCCAGAAAACGAAGAAACCTGGGAACGCGTTCGTAAAGTACCTCTTTATAAGGTGTTGCCAAAAGTTAAAGTCCCTAAAAAATAAATGAAACAAAGGTACCCCTGATAGGAGTACCTTTTTTGCTTATAAAAATTTGAATGGATCGGTATTTAACTCTGATGCGATAACGGTAACGTCGAATTTCTTTGCTTTAAAACGCTCAGTTAGGACAGTTGCTACCCCTTTTTTCATAACCTTCTCCACATTATGACCAGGGTCTACAATGTTAAGCCCCATCATCATGGCATCATGAGCAACATGGTAATACATATCCCCGGTTACATACACGTCTGCCCCAGCTCTTTTAGCATGTGAAACATATTTATTGCCATCACCACCGAGTACAGCAACCTTTTTTACCTTATCTGCTAGTGAACCCACAACACGTATTCCATCTACCTCTAATTTATCCTTCACATGCTCTGCAAATTGCTGAAGTGTCATCTCATGTTGAAGATACCCAACGCGACCTAGTCCAAGTACATTTCCTTCGTTTTCAAGAGGATATATATCATAGGCAACCTCTTCATATGGATGTGCCTTAAGCATAGCTGTAACAACGTTTTTTTGAAGACTGCTTGGGAAAACTGTTTCGATTTTAATTTCATCTACTTTTTCTAATTGACCAACTACCCCGATATGTGGGTTTGTTCCTTCATGCGGCAAAAAGGTACCCGTCCCCTGGGTATTAAAAGTACAATGACTGTAATCCCCGATAAAACCTGCACCTGCCGTTCCTAATGCTGTCCGAACTTCATCTGCAGCTTCTTTAGGAACATATACAGCTAATTTTTTTAGTCTTTCCTCATAGGTAGGGGCGAGCAATTCAATATCTGTTAGCTCTAATGCATTCGCTAATAAATCATTGACCCCACCAACTGCCACATCTAGATTGGTATGTGCTGCATAGACCGCAATATTATGTAAAATACATTTTTCAATGATTCTTCCCGCTGGTGTATCTGTTTGAACAGCTCTTAACGGACGGAAAATTGGTGGATGATGAGCGATAATCAAATCGACTTCACTTGAAATGGCTTCATCTACAACTTCCTCTAATAAATCAAGAACGACCATCATTTTTTTTACAGGCTTATTTAATGTTCCAATTTGAAGACCAATTTTATCCCTGTCACCTTCAACCGCTAAATATTTTGGAGAAAATTGTTCAAATACTTGAATGACTTCAAATCCATTAGGTATTTTGCTCAAGTTAATGCCCCCTTTACAATCTCGACTTTTTTCTCAAGCTCCTCTTTGCGTAAACGATTTTCAGGAGTTTCCCCTGCTTCTTTGAGTTGGTTCAAGATTCTCTCCCAATGTTTTAGTTCATGTGTCCACTTTTTAATAAAGATTGGATTTTTTTCTTTTAATAAAAATGGTCCAAGCAATAATTCTTGGTCTATGTTTTGGTAGGGTTTTTGTGGACTGCCTTTTTCGGCAACTAACACCTCATAAATCTTTTTATCTTCTTCTAAAATTTCCTCAGCAATTAGTTCCCAATCGTTTTCGATTAACCATTCTCTAATGGTAGACGCTCCGATATTAGGTTGGAGGATTAGTCGCTCCACACCTAGTAGTTTGCTTTTACCTTTGTCAAGGATGGAACGAATCAGCGAGCCACCCATTCCAGCAATGGTGATACATGTTACTTCATTTGGTTGAATGACTTCTAGGCCATCTCCTTTTCGTGCTTCTAATGCGCCATTAAGTTGATTTTTGGAGATTTGTTTTTTTGCTGATTGCAAGGGACCTTCTGCCACTTCTCCAGCGATTCCTTTTGTAATCATGCCATTTAAAAAGGCATAGCACGGTAAATAGGCATGGTCAGATCCGATATCTGCTAAAATAGCCCCTTCTGGTATGTAAGATGCAACTAATTCAAGTCGCTTCGATAGTTTCTCTTCATTCATAATAACACCACATTTTTTAAGGTTGTTTAAAAAGTCGGGCGAAAATGACACATCGAATTTCTTCGAACAATTCTCCAAGTACATTGTGAATAACTAGGTTATGAGCTATCGTCTACTAGCTTATTCACGAAGTCTATTCCTCAGTGCAAGGGTGTTAACTCAAGCCGTTGCCTCGTTTCCGGTACTCAAAGCTGCGCCCCTTGAAATTCTGGTCCTTTTCACTTTCCTTTTAAAAATCATATTTTTTGAAATTAGTTTTAATTATACAAGAAATGCGAGGAAACTTCCATCTGGTGTGGTAAGTGCAGAAAAAAACCCCTTACATAATATGCAAAGGGTTTTAATCTATTATTTATTTTTGTTCAACTAACCAATTTGCTATTTCTTGTACTTGTGCAGGGTCCTTAACTAAGCCGCCTGGCATTGCACCTCTACCATTAGTGATAACATCTTGAATCTCTTCAGCTGATAAAGAAGTACCTTTCAATGCAGGAGCAGTACCTTGGCCTGCTAAATCCTGTCCATGGCATGCTGCACATGTACTTTTGACAACCTCTTCTGGGGAAGCTGCAGCTGTTTCTGGTGCCTCTTCACCTTTGTTTGCCATTTCGTCCATGTTACCAAGTCCAACAAAACCTAATAGGAACATAAGTCCAATACCGAATACTGCGATTAAAGCAAATGGTATTAATGGATTCTTTTTCATTTTCTGACCTCCCTTACTTATGTACATCATTTAAGAAGTTATTATATATATTCTATACAAACACTCTCTATTTTACTTGAAAAACGATAGAAGTGAAAGTCCTAATTGTACAAAGAACCCTAGTAACATATTATTGTAAAATTATTTTACACAAATATGTCACAAATTCGTCACAAACACAAATAAAAACCCCTCTCCTTATAGAGAGAGAGGAGTGTCCAGTTACAAAGTATTTTTAACATCCAATTGCTCTGGCAATCACCATTCGTTGAATCTCAGATGTTCCTTCTCCAATTTCTAAAAGTTTTGCATCCCTCATAAATCTTTCAACATGATACTCTCTCATATATCCGTATCCACCGTGAATCTGAACAGCCTGGTTTGTAACCTCCATGCAAATTTCAGACGCATATAGTTTAGCCATTGAAGCTTCTTTCGAAAAATTACGGTTTTGGTCTTTCAACCATGCGGCTTTGTACACCATATTTCGAGCCAACTCAATTTTCATCGCCATGTCTGCTAATTTAAATTGAATCGCTTGAAAGCTCGATATCGATCTCCCAAATTGCTTTCGCTCTTTAGCATACGACAATGCCTTCTCATAGGCTGCTTGTGCAATTCCAACTGCCATTGCCCCAATCCCAATTCTACCACCGTCTAGCGTGATTAAAAACTGCCTGAAACCTTCTCCTCGTTTGCCAAGTAAATTTTCCTCAGGTACGCGAACGTCCTCAAGAATTATTTCTGTCGTGTTTGAAGCATGAAGTCCCATTTTCGCATAATTATCGATCACCTTAAACCCTTTTGCATCGGTTGGAACAATGATCGCGCTGATCTCCTTTTCTCCACCATTTCGACCTGTTATCGCGGTTAGAGCGAGATGCTTTGCAAAGCTTGCATTGGTAATAAAGCATTTATTTCCATTGATAATAAACTCATTATTCTTAGTTACTGCCTCTGTTTGCGTTCCGCCAGCATCTGATCCAGCATTTGGTTCAGTAAGTCCAAAAGCACCAAGAGACTCACCTGTACAGATGGGTGTTAAGTATTTTTGTTTTTGTTCTTTCGTTCCAAATAAATGAAGGGGCGCACCACCAAGTGAGATATGAGCTGAGTATGTAATTCCGGTAGACCCACAGGCTCGGCTAAGTTCTTCAACTACGATTGCAAAGCTAATGGTATCTGAGTCCGCACCACCATATTCTTCAGGAAACGGTAGACCCATCATCCCTAATTTACTAAGCTTGTGAAAAACTTCAATTGGGAAACGTTTGTCTTTATCTCGTTGTTCAGCGTCCGGAGCAACTTCTTCTTCAGAAAATTCTCTAATCGTTTTTTGAATCATTTTTTGCTCTGTCGTTAAATCGAAATTCATAGTACCCCTCCCGTTGTATACGTTTTCAATCTCTATTATAAGGGGTGATTATGAATTTTTAAACAATTTAAAAATTAAATAAAAGAATACCCGAAGTAATGCTTCCTAGAATGCCGGCAATTAAAAAATATTTTTTCTTTGAGAATACGCCAACTATAATCCAACAAATACAATTCAATAATATGATTCCGAACAAATAATATCCATGTCCTTTAAACAAAAGATCACTTCCGTTTACTGTCAGAAGAAGAATAATAAGCGCAAGGATGATGGATCCAAAATGTACGAAAAAAAGATTATTTCGATTTAAAACCAAGCCTAAAGTACAGATAATTATAAAAATAAAGTTTATTAGCATTTGCAATATGGGCGATAGTTCAGTAAAATAAGTGACAAGAAACACAACTGGTAAAAGTAAACCAATTCCAAGTATCCACATGATTGTTTTTTTCTTAGAATGAGATGTTGTTTTCGTTGGTTCAACCCCTTCTCCTTCTGTATATAGTGAGAGAAGGAAATTACAATATGCTTCTGGCAGTAATTTATTTTCACGCCAGTATAGGATTTCGTTAATGACAATTTTTTTTCGATCTTCGTTCATGAAAGCGTTCACCTTTTTTTAAAGTTAAGTTCAAATACTAATAACGCCACTTCTTATGGCAGCGTCCTTGTGACCCACATCGTATGGGCAAAAAAAATAGTTTACTTCAATTGTATGAAGTAAACTACGAAATGTAAATGAAAATGTTTATTCTAAGAAATCTTTCAGCCTCTTGCTACGGCTTGGGTGACGAAGTTTACGCAGCGCTTTTGCTTCAATTTGGCGAATACGTTCACGAGTAACACCAAATACCTTACCAACTTCTTCAAGAGTACGGGTGCGTCCATCGTCTAACCCGAAACGTAGACGTAATACATTCTCTTCTCTGTCTGTTAAGGTATCTAGGACATCTTCTAGCTGTTCTTTTAAAAGCTCATATGCAGCATGCTCTGATGGAGATGTTGCATCTTGATCTTCGATAAAATCACCTAGATGTGAGTCATCTTCTTCACCAATTGGTGTTTCTAATGATACAGGTTCTTGAGCAATCTTTAAAATTTCTCTAACCTTTTCAGGTGTTAAATCCATATCCTCGGCAATCTCCTCAGGAGTTGGTTCACGGCCAAGATCTTGGAGCAATTGACGTTGCACACGGATTAATTTATTGATTGTTTCAACCATATGAACAGGGATACGAATGGTTCTCGCTTGGTCTGCAATCGCACGTGTAATCGCTTGACGAATCCACCATGTAGCATACGTACTGAACTTGAAGCCTTTGCGATAATCAAACTTTTCGACTGCTTTTATAAGTCCCATATTCCCTTCCTGGATTAAATCTAGGAACAGCATCCCACGACCAACGTAACGCTTTGCAATACTTACAACAAGTCGTAAATTGGCTTCAGCAAGTCTGCGTTTTGCCTCTTCATCGCCTTGTTCAATTCTTTCAGCGAGTTGAATTTCATCATCTGCTGAGAGTAGGTCTACACGACCAATTTCTTTTAAGTACATACGTACTGGGTCATTAATCTTAACCCCTGGAGGAACACTTAGGTCGTTTAGATCAAACTCTTCTTCCTTAGATAATTCCTGAATATTAGGATCATCTTCATCATCAGCATCGGCATCATGTCCTTCACCTTCACCTATTAGTTCAATCCCCTGCTCTCCAAGGAACTCATAGTATTCATCAAGGTGATCTGATTCAACTTCAAAACCAGACATACGCTCAGCGATTTCCTCATAGGATAATACTCCGCGTTTTTTACCAAGTGCTGTTAATCTTTCTTTTACTTGCTCTAATGTTAATTCTGTATCAACTTCTTTAGACTTTTCAGCCATTTGTTCCCCTCCTTCCAAAACTAGTATGACATAGAGGTTAGAAAACCTATTTTAATGTAGTGCTTTCTTCAATTGGATAATCTCATTTGCAATCGTAGCAGCCTTCAAATAATCCTTACTACGTTCAGCCTCAAGTTGTTCAGTTTCTTTTTCTTTTATCATTGACATTTTTTTGTGATTCAACACCTGTTTCATATAATCAGATAACACAGAATCAGATACTTCTTCTTCTACTGACATCATTGCAATATCAGTTACAATCCGTTTAAGATTATCATCATGTATTCTCGTTAAAAATGTGCTGATATCTGGTTCATGACCTTCTTCATAATATGCATATAAATACGTTAAAATTGCTCGATGCTCTTCAATATTAAATTCGGCCTGAAGCTGATCTTGTACTTTATCAGCGATATCCCGATCCCGCAGCATATACGCAAGCAAAAAACGTTCTGCATTATGATAGGCTTTAAATAAATGTTTTGATACGGTAGGTTTCGCTTTCGTATTATTTCTATTCGAAGAGAAATTATCCCTCTTTTTCCGTTCAGATTTATAATACTGTAGCTGTTGTTGCTTAAGTGCTTCAAGCGAAATTGAAAATTCATTAGAAAGTTGGCGCAAATAATGATCTCTTTCAACAGCCTTATCTAAAGAGGAAATTTCCTTAAGTACATCTTCTATATAACGGATGCGTTCTCCTTCATCCTGAAGATTTTTTCCTCTTCTTAAGTACTGCATTTTAAATGCCATTATTGTAAGACTTGCCCCTATTACATCATTTTTAAACTTCTCCGCGCCATATTTGTTAATGTAGTCATCAGGGTCCATACCATTTGGCATCGTCGCAACTCTCACATAACAGCCCGCCTCGAGAAGCAAGGATGAAGCTCGTAAAGCGGCATCTAGCCCAGCATTGTCAGAGTCATAACAGATGACAACAGATTCCACATTCCTTCTAATTATCTTTACATGCTCATCCGTTAAGGATGTACCCATTGTACCAATTGAGTTTGGAACATCTGCTCGATCAGCCGCAATCACGTCTGCAAATCCCTCAAAAAGGACTACTTGCTGTTGTTTTCGAATATCAAGTCTTGCTTGATGGAAATTGTAAAGGGTTTTACTCTTATTAAAAATAATCGTTTCAGGACTATTTAAATATTTTGGTTCCTGCCCCTTATCAAGCACCCTACCAGAAAAAGCAATTGTTTTACCTTGATGGTCCCAAATCGGGAACATTATTCTGTTTCGAAATCTATCAAAGAATGTCCCGGTATCCTCCTTTTTTACAAGTAATCCGGCCCGTTCCATCAACTCAGGCTTAAAACCTCTTTTTTGGAGAAATTTCGTAGCAAAGTTCCAGGAATCAAGTGCATATCCAATTTCAAACTTATCGATGATTTCTCTCGTAAAGCCCCTATTTGTTAAATAGTCGAGCGCTGGTTGACCTTCTTTTGTATTAAGTAAAAGGTGATGATAGAATTTCTTTAATAATTCGTGTGCTTCTTGCATTTTTGATACATCGTTATTTTTATCAGAAACAGCTGTATGGTGTTCGTAATCTGATAAGTCTATGTTCACTTTTTTAGCTAAGTTAACTGCAGCTTCTGAGAAGGAATGCCCTTCTAAGTCCATTAAAAAAGAAAATACATTTCCACCTGCTCCACACCCAAAACAATGAAAGATTTGTTTATCAGGTGATACAGAAAATGAAGGGGTATTTTCACCGTGAAATGGACATAAGCCAAAATAATTTCTACCTTGCTTCTTCAATTGAACATATTCACTAATAACATCAACAATGTCAACAGATAACCGAATTTTTTCGATTGTTTCTTCGGGAATTCGATACCCCATGTTTAACATCCCCAAGTACTAAAATATTCTATATTGAGAGTTAAAATCCTGCAATATTCGACAAACTTTTTTTAAATATTTTAGTAAAATGTTGTTTGTCTTCATCTGTAAAGGGTTTAGGTCCTTTCGAGTAGGAGCCATTCCGCCTTTCCTTTGCAGATAAAAAACGAAAATGGAGAATTTGTTCCATATCCTCTTCCTTAAATTCTTTGCCACGGGGCGATAGTACAGTTACACCTCTATTAACTAAAATACTTGCTAAGCCAGTATCCTGGGTAATGACGATATCTTTTTTTATTGCATGATTCATAATATAGAGATCTGCAGCCTCTTTGTCCGCATCTACATACACCCATTTTCCACCTATGGGATTTGACATAACATGAGCATATGAAGCTACAAATACAACATTGATATTATATGTACCCGCTATACTAACTATTTCTTCTTTTACTGGACATGCATCCGCATCAACAAATATTTTATTCTTTTTTTCGTCATATTTCTCTATTCTACATCACTCCAGAGAATCCTTCTTTTCCAAAAAAAGATTTAATAGGATGTTTCAATTCTGTGATTGTCCAATCTTTAGGTGAGTAAAAAGAACGGATATTTTAAAGCATTTTCGGAAAGAAAAATTTGAAATGAGAAAATAATGTCGAAAATTAATTCACCTATTTCCTTATCTTACCCTTGACAACCTTCAATACATAGTTTATTCTATCCAATCGAACTCTAAACCTAAAAATATGTATTTTTATCACAATTTTTTATTATAATATAAAATTCTTTCAAGCGCCATAAAAAAACATATCTTTTTAAGATATGTTTTTGCTTCATTTAAAAATTTTTAATTGGTTCTTCGTTTATTGATTTTATTTAAAATAATATTTGCGGTTTCCTCAACTGCTTTATTTGAGACATCGATAACATCACAACCGATTTTAGTAATGAGTGATTCAAAGTGATCGAGCTCTTCTTTAATGCGGTTAATATTTGCATAAATTGCTTGGTCATCTAGACCTAATGATTTTAATCGCTCGCGCCTAATATGATTAAGTTTGTCAGGACTGATTTTTAACCCAAAGCATTTATTCTGTGACACTTTAAACAGTTCTTCCGGTGGATCAACCTCGGGAACAATCGGAACGTTAGCAACCTTATAGCGCTTATGTGCAAGATATTGAGATAAAGGTGTCTTAGAAGTTCTTGATACACCGATTAAGACGATATCTGCACGTAGGATTCCCCTTGGATCTCGACCATCATCGTATTTTACCGCAAATTCGATTGCCTCGATCTTTTTGAAATAATCTTCGTCAAGCTTTCTTACAAGCCCCGCTTCATATCTTGGATTACTTTCATAAAGGCCGGACATTTTGTCAATTAGCGGTCCAATAATATCATTTACAATGACTCCTTCTCTCTCGGCTTCCTTCACAAGGAAGTCTCTTAGTTCAGGGACTACTAGTGTAAAAGCAATGATTGCATTATTTAGTTTTGCAAGGGCTACTACCTCTGACAATGTAGCAGTATCTTCTACATAAGGAATTCGTTTAATATCTGTATGTGAGCCATTAAATTGACTAACTGCTGCTTTAACAACTAGTTCTGCTGTTTCCCCAACCGAATCGGATACTACATATACTACACGATTTCTCATTCGTTACCCCATCTCCTTACCAAAAATTAGAGGATTTCATCCCCAGCGAGGGCCACTAAGGCTTTCGTCATATTTGTCTTTGTGATTCTTCCAATAACCTCAATACCACGTTCAGAGTGCTTAACAACAGGTAATGCATCAATTTGCTTTTCAATTAATTTATGAGCCACATCAAGTAAAAGATCATCTTTTTCACACATTGTAATATTCGGCATACGAGTCATAATAATTGTGACTGGAATAGATTTCAAGTCCTGGTTACCAAGACTTGCCCGCAATAAATCCTTCCGCGATAAGACACCTACAAGTAGGGAGGATTTATCTACCACGAATAATGTTCCGACATCTTCTAAAAACATCGTTACAATTGCATCATATACAGATAAACTCTCATTTACAACAACAGGTATGGATTGATAATCCATCACTTTTATTTTTTTGATTTTATCGGCTAGCAACTGCTGTCCTGTTTTTCCTGTATAAAAATAACCGACACGGGGCCTTGCTTCAAGATAACCAGCCATTGTTAAAATAGCGAGATCCGGACGAAGTGTTGCCCTCGTCAAACTTAACCGGTCCGCAATTGCTTCTCCTGTTATCGGTCCATTGTCTTTTACAATTTGTACAATTTGTTCTTGCCTCTTGCTCAGTTCTATTGTACTCACCACCAATCGTAAAATCTATTGCTTTATGTACACAAATTCAAAAAGGTTATACTAATTAGAATTATTATATACTAATTGTGTCATAACGTATAGGGTATGAAAAAAGACTAGGAGCAACATGCTCCTAGCTATTCGTTCTTACTTTACAATTATTGCATTCATATCTCCGATTAAATAAATGATGTTTGCTAATTGCACCATTTGTGCTAGACGATTTTTCCTTACAGCCTCATCATCTGCCATAACCATTGTATGTTCAAAATATTGATCAATTAACTCTCTCAACGAAGCCAAAAGATGGAAAGCTTCTGCTACATTCTTTGTATGAAGACTATCGATTATTTTTGGTTTAACCTCTGTAAACTTTTCAAAGAGTTGTTTTTCTTCATTTGATTCGAAAAGGCTAGGATTAATTTCAGCCTCTTCACCTTTTTTCGCGATATTGAGTACTCTACCTAATGATTCAATTGTCGCTTTAAAGTCTTGATGGTCTTTATTTTTTTCAAGAATTTCGGCTTTTTGAATCAGTAGTCCAACAATGCCTATCTTTGTACCAAGAACTGCATCAATAATGTCGTAGCGTACGTTACGATTGGTTAATTCATGTTTGATACGTAATTTAAAGAAATGGACAAGTTCTTTTTCAATTTCTTGTTTTTCAAGCTTTGCCACATTCGCTTCAACAAATAAACTTATTACATACTCGAATAACTCTTCGAGGCTAATATTCCAGCCTTTATCAAGTAATATTTGAACAACTCCTGATGCCATACGACGTAATGCATATGGGTCCTGTGAACCAGTTGGAATGATGCCAATTGAAAAACACCCAACAATTGTATCCAGCTTATCAGCAAGACTGATCAATGCACCTACGGTTGTCGCAGGACTAGCGTCATCAGCGTGTCGTGGCATATAATGCTCATTAATGGCTACAGCAACTTCCTTCGCTTCCCCACTTAATCGTGCATATCGTTCACCCATGACTCCTTGAAGCTCAGGGAATTCATATACCATATTTGTGACAAGGTCAAATTTACAAATCTCAGCAGCGCGGTTTGCCTTATTTTGTGTTTCACTATCTAAATCAAGAAGCACTGATAAATGCTTGGTGATTTGCTGAATTCGTCTAACTTTGTCACCAATTGAGCCGATTTCTTCATGATAAATGATTTTATCCAGTTTCTGAATTAAATCATCGATTTTTAATTTTTGATCTTCTTTATAAAAGAAATCTGCATCAGATAAACGGGCACGAAGTACCTTTTCATTACCTCTTGCGACTGTTTCAAGATGCTTGTGGTCACCATTTCGAACCGCTACAAAGTAAGGAAGTAGAGCACCATTTTTATCTTTTACAGGGAAATAGCGTTGATGCTCTCTCATGCTAGTAACTAATACTTCTTCTGGTAAATTTAAAAATTCATCTTCAAATTTTCCGTAAAACGCAGTAGGATATTCCACAAGATTTGTTACTTCTTCAAGCAGATCCGCATCAATTGGAACTTCCCAATTGTTGTCTTCTTCTAAAATTTTTATTTGGTTTGTAATAGCTTCCTTACGCTCAAGATAGTCAGCAATGACATATTGAGACATAAGTAGTCTTTCATAGTCTCTTGGGGATGTAATTTCAACCTCGTGACCTAAGAAACGATGTCCCCACGTTTTATTGCTGGCCGTAACGTGTGTGATAGTAATAGGAATAATCTCATCACCGAATAAAGCAACAATCCATTTTATTGGACGAACATAACGAAGCTCTTGATTTCCCCATCGCATATTTTTAGGGAAAGATAGATGTGTAATGACATCTTCAAGCTCACCTAAGATATCTACTGTATTTTTCCCTTTAATAAACTTATTGATATGTGCGTATTCCACACCATTTATTTCTTTAAAAAAGATATCTTCAACTGTCGCACCTTGTCCTCTCGTAAAGCCCATCGCAGCTTTTGTCCAATTACCATCCTGGTCTAGGGCAATTTTTTTCGCAGGACCTTTCGCTTCGAGTTCAACATCCTTTTGTTTTTCAGCAACATCATGAACAAGAATTGCTAGTCTTCTAGGTGAAGAAAAACGCTCAACCTGTTCAAATGATATATTATGTTCAAGCAACCAGTTTGTCACCTTGTCAGAAAGCTGATTCATGGCATCTGTTACAAACCGTGCTGGCATCTCCTCTAAGCCTATTTCAATCAATAAATCTCGATTACTCATGACGATCGTCTCCTTTTGCCTTCAGCATTGGGAAGCCTAGTTTTTCCCGCTCTTCATAAAACGTTTTTGCAACTTTACGAGCCAAATTACGCACTCTGCCAATATACCCTGTTCTTTCCGTAACTGAGATTGCTCCCCTTGCATCTAGCTGGTTGAAGGTATGTGAACATTTTAATACATAATCATATGCCGGATGAACGAGGCCTTCGTCCATTTGACGATGTGCTTCTTTTTCATAAATGTTAAATAAGTTAAATAGCATTTCTGTATCAGATGTTTCAAATGTATATTTTGAATGTTCGTATTCAGGCTGATGGAAAATATCACGAACCGTAAATCCCTTCGTCCATTCAAGATCAAAAACATTTTCTTTATCTTGAATATAAGAGGCTAAACGTTCAATTCCGTAAGTGATTTCGACTGAAACAGGTTTACACTCAATACCTCCAACTTGTTGGAAATAAGTAAATTGAGTTACTTCCATTCCGTCAAGCCACACTTCCCAACCAAGTCCTGCAGCCCCAAGTGTTGGTGCCTCCCAGTTGTCTTCAACAAAGCGGATGTCATGCTCTAATGGGTCAATTCCTAATTTACGTAAGGAGTCTAGGTAAAGCTCCTGAATATTATCAGGTGATGGCTTCATGATGACTTGGAATTGATGGTGTTGGTACAGGCGGTTTGGATTTTCTCCGTAACGACCATCGACTGGACGTCTTGACGGTTCAACATATGCAACATTCCAAGGCTCTGGACCTAGACTTCTTAGGAATGTATATGGGCTCATTGTTCCTGCACCCTTTTCTACGTCATAGGCTTGCATGAGAATACAGCCTTGATCTGACCAATGCTTTTGTAACGTTAATATCATTTCTTGTATGTTCATACTTGCACCTCCGGAATTATAAAGCGGAAGCGCCTTTCTCAGAAACGAGAAAACTGGAGACTCCAACAAAGAGGCGATTTTTGCCTCTGAAGGAGGAGTTGAAGTTTCTCGAGTTTCTAGGCGCTGCAGCTGGATTTGGAAAACTTATTTAAAAAATAAAAAACTCCCCTCCTCTATGCCTAATTGTAGACATAGGGACGAGAGTTTACCCGCGGTTCCACCCTATTTGCAACAACAAAAAAAAGTTATTGCCTCTTTCAACGATACACTCTGGAACGCCTTCCTTATTTGTTCATACCCTAGCTCCCACCGTCCTAGGTTCGCTTTTATGAACTTAGATGTTGTTCAAAAAGTCCGACAAAAATGACACATCGCAAGAGGAACTTCGACTAAACGCCGACACGTCCTGTGTCGAACGTCGAAGTCACCACATCCTGTGGAAGCTCGTTGGCTTGCTTTTCCGTTGCTCACGTATTAAGATCATACGTTCCGCTACTCAAAGCCACGCCGCCTCGAACTTCTTGGTCCTTTTTATCTTCCTTTTTGAACAAACACTGTAATAAGTACTACTTTCCTTCAACGTGCGATATTTTTAATTGAACTATATTCCAATTTGACAGCCATGTCAAGTAGGCTACTTTACGGAAGTCGAAAATTTTCAAGTTGATCTAAGAATCGTTTTGATTTTAGATACAAGCCTGAATATTCATCGTAATACATGTCAATAACTCTTTTTATTTCTTTCTTCGTCTCATCCTTTACGGCTATACTCCCTAACCGATTTAAATCAAAATAATAAAATAAACGAAGTAAGCGAATGGTTGCTTGTGATACTTTTAGATGATACGGTTCTTTTTCATAGCAACGATGACAAAGAAGTCCACCTTCTTTAATTGAAAAAGCAAATTCGCCCTCCGTACTTTTACATATTGTACATTCGTTAAGTCGAGGATACAAACCAAGTAAAGGCAGCATTTTAAGCTCATAAATATACAGAAGAATATCAGGGTCATATCCTTCATTTAAGTAATTAATGGTTTGATATAGCATTTCAAAAAGAAAAGGGTTTGGTTTCTTGTCTTCCGTACATTTATCGGTTAATTCAACTACATAAGATGCATATGCGGTTAAGAAAATATCTTCCTTAACAGAACGAAACGTTGCTATGGTTTCACCTTGCTGTAAAACACCTAAACCTGACGTTTTTTGAATTAAAAACTGCCCATATGTAAAAACCTGGGTAATAGCAGCTAGGCGACTACTTGGTTTCTTTGCGCCTCTTGCCATTACCCCAATTTTCCCCCATTCACGGGTATACAAAGTTACAATTTTATTTGTTTCACCATAATCATTTGTTCTTATGATTATACCTTCACATTTTTGTAGCACTTCTGTCACCATCCATTGGCAACAAGGCAACCAATTACCATTGTTACTATAATAGCGCGCCCTTTAATAAGTCAAGAACGCTTTATAGGATGGTCAAGTAATTGGAAAATCTATTTCTGCTAGCTCCTCATTTTGTGCTTCGGGTCTCTCAGTCTTCTCTTGTTCCAATTCCTTAAAAAGAAGATACGTATCAACATTACCTGTTTGACTAAACACCTTCCAGGTAAAATCTAACATAGTAACCCCACCTTTCAGTTATTAAGACTAGCACAGACTGCTCCAATTTCATTCACTTTTAGTAGATGTTCAAAACGTACGTTGTAAATAGTTTAACTACGACGCAGTCCTCTTGAACATTTACTTGTAAGAATATCTTGACCGAATATCCTAAAAAACATGTTACATAAATTTTGCTAATCCGTGTATTTTTTTCAGAAATGCAAATACTGTAACGTTTATGCCTTAATATTCATCTTCTCTGAACCCATAATCGCGTAGTTGGGACATTTTGTTACGCCAGTCCTTTTGAACCTTTACCCAAAGCTCTAAAAACACCTTCGACCCAAGCAATGCTTCAATATCGGCCCTTGCTCGCTTTCCGACCTCTTTTAGCATACTACCTTGTTTTCCAATCACAATTCCTTTTTGCGAATTACGTTCGACAATGATAGTAGCACCAACGTATACAGTATTGCCACCTTCTCTTCTTTCGAGTGAATCCATGACAACGGCAATTGAATGTGGTACTTCTTCTCTTGTAAGGTGTAGCACTTTTTCGCGTATTAATTCTGTAATAATAAATCGTTCCGGATGGTCTGTTACCTGATCAGCAGGATAGTATTGAGGTCCCTCTGGTAAATAATTTTTGATTTGTTCAACTAGTCTCGGGGTATTCGTACCCTGTAGTGCTGAGATTGGAACAATTTCCTTAAATGGGTAGAGCCCTTTATACTGCTCGATTAATTCTAATAATTGATCAGGGTGTATTTGGTCTATCTTATTAACAACTAGAAAAACTGGTGTCTGAATATTTTTTAGACGTTCAATGATGAACTCATCACCTCGACCATAGCCCTCTTCTGCATTTATCATAAATAAGACTAGATCGACTTCCTTAAGTGTATTCTGGGCTACCTTCATCATAAAATCGCCCAATTTATGCTTCGGTTTATGGATACCGGGCGTGTCAATAAAAATAATTTGAGAGTCTTCTTCTGTATAAACCCCTTGCACCTTGTTTCGTGTTGTTTGAGGTTTATCACTCATGATAGCAATTTTTTGTCCGATAACGTGATTTAAAAAAGTGGACTTTCCAACATTTGGCCGTCCAATTATCGAAACAAAACCTGATTTATAGCCATTCTTATTTTCCATGTAAATCCTCCGGTGTAAAAGCTCCTGGTAGTAATTCATTAATTGTTATCTCTTGTATATCGCCTTTTAGATTCGATAAATATACCTTTGTATCAGGCTGACATAGCTCTGAAATAACTTGACGACAGGCGCCACATGGAGGCACTGGTCGGTCTGTATCTGCAACTACAGCTATTGCTGCAAACTTCTTATCACCTTCAGACACTGCCTTAAATAGGGCTGTTCGCTCTGCACAATTTGTTACACTATATGCAGCATTTTCAATATTACAGCCATGGTACACTTTGCCATCCTTCGTTAGCAGGGCAGCCCCCACCTTAAACTTGGAATATGGAACATATGCTAGTTCTCTTGCTTTTTTTGCTTCGTTGATTAGTTCTTCTGTCTTCACTTCTATCTTCCTTTCTGCGTATCTTGGTACGGAAGTGTATTTTTATTTTACATAAAAATCTTGATTTATGCATGGCTTAAATTATTTGTTACACAATTGTAAGAATTTTCTCTAAATTAGTCTTTTTACATAGGGTAGGAATATGATTAATCCAATAATAACAGAAATGATCGCATAAATGAGAACAGAGCCAGCTGCAATATCTTTTGCCTTCTTAGCCAAAGGGTGGAATTCACTTGTAACTAAATCCACCACTTTTTCAACTGCTGTATTCATCAATTCAATTGAAAACATTCCACCGATTAAAAGAAGAATAACCATCCATTCCACCCTTGTGATTTGGAAAAGAAAGCCACAAATCACGACAATGATTGAACACAATAAATGTATTTGTAAATTGCGTTCTGAAAAAAATGCTTCACGCAAGCCTTGAAAAGCAAACGAAAAGCTTTTGATAAAGCGAGTCCATTTGCTATTACCGTTCAAGTCCATACGCCTCTAGGATTTCCTTTTGTCTTGAAAACATTTTACTCTCATCCTCTTTTGTCATATGGTCATAGCCAAGTAAATGCAAGAAACCATGGACGGCAAGGAAACCTAATTCCCTCGCAAAAGAATGCCCATAATCCTCAGCCTGCTCCCTTGCCCTTGGGATTGAAATGATGATATCTCCTAATAGTTTTGGTATGTCTTCACCGATAATCGCAATTTCTCCCTCACCCATCTCTTCCATGGCAAAGGAAATAACATCTGTTGGTTGATCTTTGTCACGGTATTCCCGATTAATTTCTTGAATCCTATCATTGTCAACAAATGTAATCGAAACCTCTGTCCCTTCTTTTACACCTTCTTTTTCAGCAGCTAAAAAAAGTAGTTCCCTCACTAATTTACATTCTTCTTCCTTTACTTCTCCAATTTCATCATTAAAATCAATTTCTAATCTCATGCTTCTTTCACCTTCTGTTTTGTAGCCTCCGCAGGGTATTCTATCCTTGAGTGGAAGATTCCCTTGAGTGATTCACATAATGTTTTCGCAACGATATCAAGCTCTTTAAGTGTGATGTCACATTCATCAAATTGCCCGTCCTGTAATCGATCGGCAATAATATTATTTACCAACGACTCAATTTTTTGTGGAGTTGGATTTGATAGTGAACGTACCGCTGCTTCAACACTATCTGCAATTCCAATTACGGAAGCCTCTTTTGTTTGTGCTTTAGGTCCCTCATATCTAAAATCGGATTCAAGAATTTCTCGATCACTTTGTTGCTTTGCTTTATGATAAAAATATTTCAACAGTGTTGTCCCATGATGTTGCTCAGCAATATCGACAATTTCTTTCGGCATTTTAAATTTTCTCAATGTCTCAGCGCCATCTGTGGCATGTGCTGTAATAATAGTTTTACTAAGTTGAGGTGCAATTTTATCATGTGGGTTTTCAATATTCATCTGATTTTCAATAAAAAAATGTGGTCGTTTTGTTTTTCCAATATCATGATAATACGATGCAACTCTTGCTAATAAACCGTTCGCTCCAATTGCTTCACAGGCAGACTCTGACAAATTTGCCACCATGACACTATGATGATAAGTACCTGGTGCTTCCGTTAAAATTTTTCGTAATAACGGATGATTTGGGTTAGATAATTCGATTAATTTCATTGTTGAAAGAATATTAAATCCAGCTTCAAAGAACGGCAGTAGCCCTATTGTTAAAACTGCAGCTATAACGCCAGATAAAACTGCCATAATGATGGATGAACCATAATCCAAGCTTGAATAACTACCATTTTGTAATAGCATGATCGAAAAGATGACAATAATATTAATCAAAGCAACAAATAGCCCCGCTTGGAGTATTTTCCCTCTACGATTATGCTTACTTAAAAACAACACGCCAGCTAAGCACCCAAATAAGAAGTAAATCCCGGCTGTGAAATTTAGTGTACCTGTCACACCCTGGTTAAAGATAATACTTCCACAAACGGCAAAAATCATGCTTGAAAGGATCGCGACTTTTTCATTAATCAATAATTTTAATAACATTGCCCCCATAGCCACTGGAACAATATAACCTATATCAGAATAATCAATTTGTTGGAATATACTTATACCCTTCATTAATAGAATGGTTATAGTAAAGATAATCGCAAAGATCAGCAAATAAATATTACGATGGCGATCAGTCGGTATTTCATTATAAAAATGATAGACGAGTACACCAATGACTAATACAATAATTAATGCCAATCCAATAAATGGTTGAATTGGGTTATTCGTGTTCGTCATACCTAAAAGCTCTAGTTGTCGATAAATATCCCTGGTGATTAATTGTCCTTCCTCTACGATAATTTGACCTTGAAGAATTTTTACTGGCTCTACTGCTTCTATTGCTTGTTGGCGTTTTTCTTCTGTAGCCTCTACATCATAATAAACGTTTTGAACGACTGCAAAACGAGCCATTTCACGCATCGGCTCTCGTAGCGCTGCATCGACACTAGAATAACGTAATTCCTCCACCACTTTATTTTTTGCATTTTCCACTTCGGATGAAGGAATACGAGTGTTCATTACATTGTTAACAGCTGTAATAACCGCATCTTTTGCACGGGATAATTGCTCAGGAGAAGCCGTTAATAAAGCGGTAAAAACATCGTCCGGGATTCGATTTGTTAAATCCTGTGGCAGCTTTGTTTTTAACATCTGTAACTTTTCTGAAGCTGTCAATGGTTTAGGTTCTTCCCCTCGATCTTCTTCTGTGAGACTTTCCCATTCTTTCAATTTAGAATTAAACACATCTGATGCTTCATTATTCGTTTCTTCAATGGAGTCAAAAATGGAAATGGCCAGATCTACCTGATTATCTGCATATTCGGATTTGAGTGTGAAAACATCCTCTACTTCCTTTACTGCTGCATCCTGTTTTGCCTTTGTGGCAATTTTATCTTCAATTGTTAATGGAGAACGAATTGTCTGTTCAGAGGGATGCAGAATCTCTAAATGCAAAACTTCCGGTTTAACATTACTATACATAACCAAAAACATGATTCCTGCAAGGAGGATATAAATCAAAATATGTAGGTATTGAATGTTTTTAATAACGCTCAACTTATTTTTAATTTTTGTTGTTTTCCCCATTTCTTGAACCTCCTTTTCTAAGGCTTATTTTACCAGTTCCTTTAATGATAAAAAAGACCCATTCCATGTGGGTCTTTTACTTCTGATTAGCCTCAGCTTTTTCATACGCTTCAATAATACGTGCTACAAGAGGGTGACGTACAACATCAGACTGTTCCAAAAAGATAAACGCAGAACCATATACATCCTTCAGGATATTCATTACTTCATGTAAGCCGGATTTAACTCCTTTAGGTAAGTCAATTTGCGAAATATCGCCTGTTATGACCATTTTAGAGCCAAAACCTAGACGCGTCAAAAACATCTTCATTTGGGCCAATGTTGTATTTTGCGCTTCATCCAAGATGACGAAAGCATCGTCAAGTGTACGCCCTCTCATATAGGCTAGTGGGGCAATTTCAATTATTCCTCGTTCCATTAAACGTTCGGTATGCTCAGCACCAAGCACATCGTGTAGTCCATCATATAGAGGTCGTAAATATGGATCAACCTTTTCTTTTAAGTCTCCGGGTAAAAATCCTAGGCTTTCACCGGCTTCAACGGCTGGACGAGTTAAAATAATTCGTTTAACCTGCCCATTTTTTAGGGCGTTAACAGCCATAACAACTGCCAAATAAGTCTTTCCAGTACCTGCAGGACCAATGCCAAATACTAAATCATGCTGCTTAATAGCAGCCACGTATTGACGTTGTCCGTGTGTTTTCACACGAATGGATTTTCCTTTTGCCGTTTTTGTAATCTCTTCATCATATAATTCTTCAAAGGAATCCAATTTCCCGCTTTTTGCCATTTGAATACAGTAAATAACATCCCGTTCACTTACACGTATGCCTTTTCGAATCACTCCTAGAAGCTTTTCAATAATTTCCTCAACAAGCTGGACATTTGTTGGGTCGCCTGAGACATGAAGTGTCTCACCTCTTGTGATGATTGAAACATTTAATTCTTCTTCAATTCTTTTAAGATGGAGATCATTGTTTCCAAATAAAACAATTGCCTCGTTTGGATTTTCTAGTTGATGTTTACTCATTACTAAATCTTCTGACATCCTTTAGTCTCCTTGAACTAATGGTATCGTAGTGACGATATTCTCAATTACATTATATTTTATTTCCAATTTTACTTTACCATTGTTAATGGTTTGACGCAAAACTTTTTCTTCTTTAATTTCAGCATCACTGTCTAATTGTTGCTCTAAAGTAGTTCTCCCGATATCCTTTGCGACCTCAATAGCCTCATTGTCTGTGTAAGTTCTAGTGATTTTTTCACTTTCTCTAACTGTCTCTTTTTCATATGCAACTGGAAGTTCCCAATTAAAGAATTTGATATGTCTTTCATCCAACTCTGATTGAAATTCCTTATATTCAATCTTTCCAAATCCCCAAATCGGAATACGCAAATTTCCTAAAGAGATATAATGTTTTATTTTATTATGCCCAGTTAGTACATCAAGTTTCGTTGTAATATCTACCGTAACCTCAGACTTGTACCAAGTTTCACCAAAAATTTTTCCACGTGCAGGTACATATACTTCTTCGCCTTCTTTCCCAATTTTACCACTAACTAGTAGATCCCCTTTTTTAACAAAATCATTTTCAGCTACAACAGGCCTACCTTCTTCCACAATCAGTTTCTTAATAATCGCTTTTTTATTGGCCACAAGATTCCTTGGACTATACTGTTCTGGAGGCTCTGGCTGATTTTTTTCAACAACCTCAAAATGATAGGTCGTCCCATTTAATTCCACACCTATCCATGTAATATCATTAATGGCATCTTCCAAATGACGTTGCAATGATTCATTATCTTCAATGAAAAATTGCAGTTTACCTCTTTCTACTCCAAGTTTTTTCAATTCTTGAATAATGCGATGCTCGGTTTCAGGTTTAGCTCCTTTCACCTCTATACCCCAAACCATATTTGATAAAATTGTCACAATGATAAAAAAGGAAATAGCTCCAATTAGAAATCCACTATTGTATAGAGCTTTTTGAATGAGGAATGGTAAGCCTTTTTTTCCAATGAATCGTAGTTTACAATCATTTTTACGGACAACTCGTCTAATTTTTTTTATATCTTTTAAATACATGGAGAAGCTCAGGCTATGGGTACCAGGCTTCTTCACTTCCCATACTACAATCCCTTGTCTTACACATTCATTTACAAAACGTTCTGTCCCTTTTCCTGTAATAACAGCCTTGACACTCCCACTAAAAAAGTGCATCCAATGGTTTTTCATGCTTATCCCCCTAGTGTTTCATGTTTCATTTCTCGATATATTGGACATGTTCGATCTTTCCTTCGAGCATTATTTCCTCAGGTAATATGGTTTTAATGACAAATGCTTTACCTCTAATTAGAAGTTGTCCTTGTTTCAGTAATAGCCGTACTTCTTTATCAGAAAAGGTTAATAATCCACGATGATTTTCTATGTAAATATGTAATTGGCCAATCATAGTTATTCTTGGAAGATCCATCATGACGTCAGCAGGAAGTTCCATCTTGTTTGTGATCCATCTTTTCATGCGTTGTCCTAGGTTTTTAGGCATAACAAAGAACCCCCTTTCAACTCATGTTTATGAGTAAAAGGGGGTTCATAGAACATATTTTATATAGGAGTACTATCTCCGAAAACAAATATTAACGACGGGTTTGGTACGGTCTTTTTGCTCTTGGAGGGCCAAGAATTTCGGACCAAATAATCCCTTCAACGACCTTATTTTTCGAAAAGCTTCTGACAGCCTTATGTTCTGAAGTAGCTGCTAATGGTTTAATAACCGTTTGAATTTGTTCTTCGTCCTGTGATGTTTCTTTGTAGATTCCCTTTTCTTGGAGCTCTTGAAAACGTTCATAAAACGTATTTGGAACATGTGAATCAGAAACCAACTCAGGAGCAGGTTCTATATAATCATACTTTGTCTCAGCCTGATAATCTTCTTTTTCAGGTTTTGGTTCTTGGTCAAATGGATTAAACTGCTTCGGCAGTGGTATTTGAGTCGTAGGCTCTTTATTACCACTCGCAAAACGTTTAAACGCATTAATAAAAAATCCAAATATGACAATCAAAATCAAGGGATTTGACATAATAAAGTCAATAAACGCTTTTATAGGTGAATCCAACGTGTAAACCTCCTTTCAAGTTTTGAGGTTTATTCATGATTATTATTTTTGATCTTCATCATCTGTAAGTGTGCTTTTACCAATAGAATTTCTCATATCAGTGTCAGCCATGATATTTTTTAGATTTGTATAATCAAGTACACCAAGGTTTCCAGAACGTAATGCTTCTGCCATTGCTAAAGGTACTTCAGCCTCGGCTTCCACAACCTTCGCTTTCATTTCTTCTACACGAGCGCGCATTTCTTGTTCACTAGCAACCGCCATTGCACGGCGTTCTTCAGCCTTCGCTTGGGCAATTTTCTTGTCGGCTTCAGCTTGGTCTGTTTGAAGCACAGCACCTATATTTCTACCGATATCAATATCTGCAATATCAATAGATAGGATTTCAAATGCAGTACCTGCATCTAACCCTTTTGCTAAAACCGTTTGAGAAATCATATCAGGATTTTCAAGAACCTTTTTGTGGTCCGTTTGAGAACCGATTGTACTTACAATACCCTCACCTACACGGGCAATAACAGTTTCTTCCCCTGCACCCCCGACTAAACGATCAATATTGGCACGAACGGTGATACGAGTTTTTGCTTTTACTTCAATTCCATCCATCGCAACACCTGAAATAAACGGCGTTTCGATAACCTTAGGGTTAACGCTCATTTGCACAGCTTCTAACACGTCACGCCCAGCTAAGTCAATTGCAGCTGCTCTTTCAAATGTTAAATCAATGTTTGCACGTTGTGCTGCGATTAACGCATTTACAACTCGGTCAACATTACCACCTGCTAAATAATGACTCTCCAGCTGGTTTGTATGAAGTTGTAATCCTGCTTTTTGAGCCTTAATTAAGGGAATAATGACACGGTTCGGGATAACCCGACGTAACCTCATCCCGATTAATGTAAAGATACTTACACGGACACCAGCAGCCAGCGCTGAAATCCATAGTGCAACTGGCACAAATGTAAATAATACAGCTAATAAGATAATAGCAAGTGCTACTAAGATTAAAATGGTGATCATACCTGTTGGCATTCTTTTTCCTCCTACTTGTTTTTATTTATTAATATCAGGAACTTCTCGAACAACGATTCGAGAACCTTCTGTTTTAATAACTTCTACTCTTGTATTTCTCTCAATGTAGTTACCTTGTGTGACAACATCTAGTCTTTCATCATTGATAATGGCAGTACCAGAAGGTCTCAATGTTGTTAAGGCAATACCTTGTTTTCCAATTAAATCATCACGATTCTTATTTGAAACGTACCCACTCTCAGAATTGGTAGAATCAAAAAGGATAATCTTTTTAAATACATGAAGTTTCTTCCCAAATATTTTCACTAAAATAATCGATACGATAATTGTAGCTACTAAGGCTACTAAAAGTGAAATGCTAATTACCATCATACTGCTTCCTGCTAAGAAAAAGCTCGTTAAAATTGCCCCTAATCCAATCAAGCCTATAATCCCCCCAGGTAAAACAAACTCCAGTAAAATTAAAACAATTCCTACTACAAAAAGAATAATGGACTCCAGACCTGCTAGTCCTGCTACTAAATGCCCATAGAAAAAAAGCAGTAGCGCTGATATCCCCATTATACCAGGAATACCAAAACCAGGAGAGTATAGTTCAACTACTAATCCTAAACTTCCAATCGTTAATAAGATGGAAACAACAATTGGATTTGTAATAAAACGTGCGATTTTTTCAGCAAGGCTAAGTTCAGCTTGTTCAACAGCAGCTTTTTCGAAGCCTAGTGTCTTTAATAAATCGGCTCTATCCTTTACGACGCCTTCAGCATAACCTACTTGAAGTGCCTGTTTGGCTGTTAAGGTAAGGAATTTCCCTTTTTCTGCACCTAGCTCTGGGAGATCAATCTCTTTGTCTGCCATTGCTAAAGCATATATTGGATCACGACCATTGTTTTCAGCAGCACCTTTCATGGCTGACAGCCAATAGGAAACAGCTTTTTCATCTGCGGTATTCCCTGCTTGGTCAATAATCCCAGCTGCTCCCATTCTACCATTATGAGACATATAGATTTCATCAGCATTTAACGCAATAAAAGCACCTGCTGAGATTGCATCGTTATTGACATATGCTACTGTAGGAATAGTTGATTCTTGGATTCGTTTACCGATTTTTGTTGCTGCATCAACTGCCCCACCAGGGGTATTGATTTCAAAAATGATAACGTCTGCTCCTTTATTCTCAGCGTCTGTAATAGATCGGTCGATAAAAGCACCTAATCCTTTTTCGACTGTTTCTTCTAATGGTATGATATACACCACTTGGTCTGCAGCACTAGAGCTCTTATTTGGCATTAGTGTGAGAATGAACGGCAAGAGAATAATGGAAAGGTATAAAAGGACTCTCCACTTTTTCAAGGCATTCCCCCCTCTCTATTCATTTTTCGTCATGATAGTATGTAATACGTTTGACATGTGCACCAGGTTTCATATATTTCATGTTTTTATGTAAACTTTTTGTTGGTAATAGTTACCTTTTTGCGTGTATGTATTTAATGTGAGGAGACTGTTATGAGGGTACACTTTACATTGTACTTATCATTTCCTCGTAAAGAAAAAACACCTTACGCGATGTAAGGTGCTTTTGTTAAGATAATTGCTGTTGAACAATTTTGTTGACGAGACCACCGTCAGCCTTGCCTTTTACCTTTGGCATGATAGCAGCCATCACTTTGCCCATGTCAGCCTTTGAAGAAGCATTGACCTCTTGTACTGTTTCTTTGACAATCTCAACAAGATCCTCTTCAGATAATTGTTCTGGAAGGTATACCTCTAATATCTCAATTTCAGTCTGAATTTTATTAACAAGATCTTCACGACCAGCGTTACTAAATTCGCGGAGGGAATCTTTTCGTTGTTTTAGTTCACGAGTAAGAACTGTTAACTCTGCTTCCTCTGTTAGTTCACTGGTACCCAGCTTAATGCCTTCATTTTGAAGAGCAGCCTTTACCATTCGAATAACAGATAGCCTATCTTTCTCTTTATTCTTCATCGCTGTTTTCATATCATTATTTAAACGCTCGAGAAGACTCATAAAACTACACCCTCTTTTAGTATTTGCGCTTTCTAGCAGCTTCAGATTTCTTCTTACGCTTTACGCTAGGCTTTTCATAGAATTCGCGCTTTCTAGCTTCTTGAATCGTACCTGATTTAGATACAGTTCTTTTGAAGCGGCGAAGAGCATCTTCAAGCGATTCGTTTTTACGAACGACCGTTTTTGACATTCTAATTCCCTCCCTCCGAAAACAACCACTAACTCTAATTAAGACACATGTTCTATTTCATTTTCTAAGTGTCGATCGAAAAAAATCGTCGAAAAAATAAACATGTACTTTGCAATTATAATATATGCACGATTTTTGGTCAACTGTAATTCACAATCGTATCACTAGAAATCATGTCTTCACTACTAGTTTTAATAATTTTTTTTGCTGTTATTCCTGTTAAATCCTCTTTTTTGTTAACTGATTAACATTTTAATTATTTAGATCGTGCTAAGTTAAAAAATTGAAGTTGTCATTTTCACATCTCCTTGTCCATACAATGAGATAGGGGTGAGAAACGCATGATTGAACTTATATCGTTATTTGCTGTATTTATTGCGATCTTTCTATTCGGTATGACCGTGATGAGGACAGGCCTTTATAATCTTACAGGAGATAAGCTTAAAGTTTGGCTTATTCGTTTTACTGATAATCCAATTAAGGGATTATTAACTGGGATGATTATTACAGCCATTATCCACAGTAGTTCTGCTGTTATGGTGCTTGTAGTAGGGTTAATTGCTACAGGTTATTTAACTTTTAGACAATCCATTGGAATCATTCTTGGGACCAATATCGGAACAACCTTTACCGCGGAAATGATAACCTTTGATATTTTTGAATGGATTGTTCCAATATTAATTTTAGGCTTTTTATGTTTACTTATTAGTAATCAACAGATATTCAGCTTTGGTGCTTTTTTATTCGGGTTAGGATGCATGTTTGTGGCGATGAATGGATTTGAACAGCTTGCGAGGCCCATCTCACAATTCCCGTCTATCCATACTTTTTTTCAACATACAAATGAAAGCAGTATTTTCGGGGTTGGTGTAGGGACTATATTAACGTCTATCATCCAATCTAGTACCGCGACAACTGGAATCATTATGGGTTTTATGAACGAACAGTTACTTACTTTAAATGCGGGGATTGCCGTTTTACTTGGAGCGAATATTGGAACATGTATAACAGCTTATATTGCGAGTCTTGGGAGTAGGCATGAAGCAAAATTAGCGGCATATGCCCATATTTGGGTCAATGTGCTCGGTGTCATTTTATTTTTTCCATTCATAAATATACTTGGTCAAGTTGCAATGCTGCTCACATCGCACCCTGATGTTCAAATTGCCCATGTTAGCTTAATTTTTAATGTTCTTACCTCCCTACTGTTTTTGCCTTTTGCCGGGGTCTTGACGAAATTTATTATGAAGATACACCGTGCTGTATAAAAGAAAAGCTGGCTTTTCAGCCAGCTTCAGACTGTTGAAAAACGCTCGCATACTGCGTTGCTTGCCTCTCTTGTCCGCTCATGAAGGCAACTTCTATTCGCGTCTTCGATCGACTGCGCGCCTTGTATGACAAGCGTTTTCAAGTCAGTCTGGGGAAAATATTTTATATATAGGTATCCTGCTTTTAACTGTATTAATAGTCAGAAGATCCTGTTAGTCCATTAACAATTGCTACGCCTGAACTTGCACCAATTCTTGTAGCTCCTGCATCAATCATATCTTGAGTGCCTTTAGCGTCACGAACTCCGCCAGATGCTTTAACTCCGATGTCTGGTCCGACAGTTTTACGCATTAAACGAATGTCTTCCACTGTTGCTCCACCGGTCGAAAAACCTGTTGATGTTTTCACAAAATCAGCACCGGCCTTAACGGCAAGCTCACACGCCCTTAATTTCTCCTCATCTGTTAGCAAACATGTTTCAATGATAACTTTTGTAAGTGCTTTGCCTTTTGCCGCTTCCACAACTGCGCGGATGTCTTTTTCAACTAATTCGTCATTTTTATCCTTAAGGGCACCGATATTGATAACCATATCCACTTCTGTTGCACCTTTTTCAATAGCATCCTTTGTTTCAAATGCTTTAGTTTCGGGTGTACTAGCGCCTAATGGAAATCCGATAACCGTACAAACCTTTACTTCGGAATCTTTTAACAGGTTAGCCGCTGTTTCAACCCATGTTGGGTTTACACAAACAGACATGAACCCATATTCCTTTGCCTCTGCACAAAGTTTTTCAATTTGAGCTTTCGTTGTATCTGCTTTTAATGCTGTATGATCAATCAGTTTAGCAATGTTCGTCATTATGTATGTCTCCTTTTACTTTTTAGTTGTACGTACCTCTAACATCATAACATTTGTTTTAGTGGGTGACTAGCACCTAAACAGTTTTATTATGCGATAAAAAAAAGAAGCTAATCCAATGATTAACTTCTTTTCATCCTATTTTATTACGCTGTCGTTCTTGCTTCTTCTGATTTAATTGGAAAATCGTCTTCAACTTTTACAAATTGACCCTCATTATATGGGTAGCCAGCCTTCGTAATTTTTACTTTCACGATTTTACCAATCATATCTTCAGTTGCATCGAATTTCACTTTTAGATAATTGTCCGTAAAACCAACATATAAACCACTAGTTGGATTGTCCTTGTCTAGTTCCTCCGGAATAACTTCTAAAACTTCTCCTTCGTAATTAGATGCATATTCCTTGGCTAATTGGTCGGATAGAGAAATAAGACGGTGTACACGCTCATTTTTTACTTCCTCATCAATTTGGTCTTCCATTCTCGCCGCTGGAGTACCTGTACGTTTAGAGTATGGGAAAACGTGTAATTCTGAGAATTTGTGTTCCTTAACAAAATTATAAGTTTCCATAAACTCTTCTTCCGTTTCACCAGGGAATCCAACAATAACATCAGATGTTAACGCTAAGCCTGGTAATGCCTGACGAAGTTTTGTTAAACGCTCTGCAAAGAATTCCATTGTATATTTACGTCTCATACGTTTTAACACAGTGTTTGAACCAGATTGCAATGGAACGTGTAGATGTCTTACTACTTTTGTTGATTGATCAAGTACCTCTATAATTTCATCAGTAATTTGGCTAGCCTCGATGGAGGAAATACGAATTCTCTTAAGACCAATCACTTTAGATTCTAGGTCACGTAAAAGAGCAGCTAGATTATAATCCTTCATATCCTCACCATATCCACCAGTATGGATTCCAGTTAAGACAATTTCTTTATACCCTGCATTTACAAGCTGTTGTGCTTGTTTAATTACTTCCTCTGGATCACGAGAACGCATTAGACCACGAGCCCATGGAATAATACAGAAGGTACAGAAATTGTTACAGCCTTCTTGAATTTTCAATGAAGCACGGGTACGGTCTGTAAATGAAGGTACGTCAAGTTCTTCATATACACGTGTTTTCATGATATTACCTACTCCATTTATCGGAGTGCGCTCTTGCTTGTACTGCTCAATATACTCAAGCATTTTCTTTCGATCCTGTGTGCCTACAACAATATCAACGCCAGGGATTGCCATGATTTCTGCTGGTGATGTTTGCGCATAACAGCCTGTAACACAAATAACAGCATCAGGATTTTTACGTATTGCTCTACGTATAACCTGTCTACTCTTTTTATCTCCTGTATTTGTAACAGTACAAGTATTAATCACATACACATCAGCAGTACTTTCAAACTCGGTACGCTCATAGCCATTTTCTTTAAAAAGCTGCCAAATGGCTTCTGTTTCATAATGATTTACTTTACATCCTAATGTATGGAATGCAACTAATGACATTATTGTCACCTCGCTAATTCAAAATAATATGATACAGCTGATAAAACGTATAATGGTGCTGTCTCAGTTCGTAAAATCCGAGGACCAAAGCTACAGGAAATAAAATCATTCTCTAATAATGTATCTACCTCTTTTTCTGTAAGACCGCCTTCGGGTCCAATCACAACAAAAAGGGATTCACCATGATTTAATTGTGATAACACTCGTGCTAGATTTGAGTTTTCACCGCGCTTTGCATCTTCTTCATAAGCTACTACTTTATAAGTATAGGTCCCGCTGAAAGACAATAATTCTGTAAAGGACATAGGTTTACTCACGTTAGGAACCATTGCACGATGTGATTGCTCTGCTGCTTCCTTTGCAATTTTCTCCCAGCGTTCTACCTTTTTTTGTCCCTTCTTTTCATCCCATTTAACAATTGAACGAGCCGCAACAAAAGGGACAAACTCAGATGCTCCAAGCTCCGTCCCTTTTTGGATAACATATTCAAGCTTGTCCCCTTTCGGCAAACCGCTTGCAATACAAACCTTAATGGGGAGCTCATTCGAGTTCTCTACCCATTCTACAACATTGGCTAAAACCATATCATTGGTAATTTCAGTAATTGCACAAAGTGCTACTCTTCCATTATAGCAACAATAAATGGTGTCTCCAACTGACATTCTCATGACTCGTGTTATATGGTGAACATCCTCACCCAAAATTTTAGCCTGCGTTTCACTCATTTGATCGACAAAATATCGTTGCATCGATTTTCCCACCCTGCAAGAATCCTTTACTCACTTTTCTTTCTAGCGATCATGGATACCCAGTCTTCCATTACAAGTACTTCCTCAATAATGAATCCAGATGCTAAAAGACGATCCTTTACTTCTTGTTTTTTCGTATTAATAATTCCAGATACAATGAAAGCACCATTTGGTTTTAGGATTTTTGCTGCGTCGTCAGTAAAACGAACAATGATTTCAGCAAGAATATTTGCCACAATGAGATCCACTGGTCCTTCTATATCATCAAGCAGATTGTTTTGTGATACCGTAACTACGTCATGTACTTTGTTTAATTTTATGTTGAGTTTTGCACTCTCAACGGCTACCGTATCTAAATCTAGCGCCCTGATAGATCCTGCACCAAGCATGGCAGCAGCAATGCTTAAAACACCTGAACCAGTCCCAACATCGACAATGGTATCTCCTTTTTTCACAGTACGTTCTAGGGCTTGAATACTCATAACAGTTGTAGGATGTGTACCTGTTCCAAAAGCCATTCCAGGGTCTAGTTCGATAATTAATTCATCGCTATGAACAGGCTCATACATTTCCCATGTAGGTACAATCGTGAATTTCTCCGAGATTTTTACAGGGTGATAATATTTTTTCCATGCTGTAGCCCATTCTTCCTCATGAACTTCACTAATGGTGATTTTATTATGACCCAAATCAATATCAAAAAGCAAAAGATTGTTAATGGCTTCTTTAATTTCTTCCACCGTTTCACCTAAGAAACTATTGATAGGAAGGTATGCTTTGACGATAACACCTTCTTCAGGATAATCATCAGGATTAAGTTGGTAGATCTCACCAAACACATTTTCACGTTCCTTTGTTAGGTCAAATGGATCTTCAATCACAACTCCACTGGCACCTGCCTCATGAAGAATATTTGATATCGGCTCAACCGCCTCCTGTGTTGTGTGAATGCTAATTTCAGACCATTTCAATTCTACCAACTCCAATCCTATTTTATCAAATACGCCTTGGCGTATTTGCGCCGATTTTTTTAGGCCCACACGAGGTGGGTCACAAAGACGTTGCCAAGTGGCGTTCTTAGTCTTTAATCTTACGCCTCGAAAAACTTCCTATGAAAAATCGTGGCAACCGCCGGAGGCTTTAAACATTATTCGGGGATTTAACCGAATAATGTTTATTACTACTCGCCTTTAAATGCTCGTTTTACTTTCGAAAAAAAATTATCATGCTGCTCATCTGGAGCTTCATTACCGCTTATTTCTGTAAATTCACGAAGCAATTGTTTTTGCTTTTCTGTAAGCTTTGTTGGGGTAATGACACGAACGCGAATATGTTGGTCCCCTTGACCATATCCTCGTACATTCGGTACACCCTTTCCGCGCAGACGGAAATTCGTTCCAGTTTGAGTACCCGCAGGTATTTTTAATTTTACTTTTCCGTGCAAAGTAGGTACTTCAATTTCATCACCTAATGCAGCTTGTGCAAAGGTTAAAGGCATTTCACAGTAAATATCGTCTCCATCACGCTCGAAAAATTCATGTGAACGCACATGGAACACAACATATAAATCCCCTGGAGGTCCACCATTTACACCTGGCTCTCCCTGACCAGCAACACGAAGTTGTTGACCATCATCAATGCCTGCTGGAATCTTAACATGGATTTTTTTGCGTTTTTTCACTTTTCCAGAGCCACTACAAGTTGAACATTTATCCTTAATAAATTTACCTGTTCCACTACAATGATGGCAGACACGTCTATTTACAATTCGCCCAAATGCAGTGTTCTGTTCAACATTGATTTGACCTGAACCGCCACAGTGTGAACAAGTTTCTGGTTTTGTTCCAGGTTTTGCACCTGAACCATGACACGTTGAACATTCTTCTTCTCTTGGGATTTCAATGTCTGTTTCTTTACCAAAAACAGCCTCTTCAAACTGTAATGTCATCGTGTATTGTAAATCTGCTCCTTGGCGAGGTGCATTTGGGTCTCTTCTTCTTGTTCCCCCACCAAAAATAGAACTGAAGATGTCTTCGAAACCAAAACCACCGCCAAAATCAGCACCGCCTCCAAAACCACCAAAGCCTTGGTTTGGATCTGTATGTCCGAATTGGTCATAATGGGCACGTTTGTTATCATCTGTTAACGTATCATAAGCTTCTGTAATTTCTTTAAACTTATCAGCAGCATCTGCTTCTTTATTGATATCGGGGTGATATTTTTTAGATAATTTTCGATATGCCTTTTTTATTTCATCTTTGCCTGCACTTTTCGAAACCCCGAGTACCTCATAATAATCTCTTTTACTCATTAAATCCACTCCCGCATCATTCACATAAAGAATATTGTATCATTTCCTTTTATAAAATGGCAATAATACATGTTATCAAATCAATTCGACTTGGCGTATTTGCGCTCAGATTTTTTAGGCCCTTCACGAGGTGGGTCACAAAGACGTTGCCACAGGAAGTGGTGTTCTTAGTCTTTGGCCTTACACACGAAAAATTGCCTTTGAAAATCTGTGGCATCCGCCGGAGGCTTTAACTTTGTTCAGCCGAGGTTTGAACCCCGGCTAAGTTAATAACTCTTAAAACATTCTTCTCCACAAATAGAAGTAGTGGACTTCTGCTGAATAAAGTAAAAAAGCCAAAGCCAAGACAGGCCTGACTTCGACTTTTCAACATTTAATTCTTTTATTGATGTCTGGCTCCAGTGCCTAGAAACTCAAGAAACTTCAACTCCTCCTACAGAGGCAAACTACGCCTCTTTGTCGGAGTCTCCGACCGCACAGGATGTGCTAGTGCCGACTTCGCCACAGGAAGTGGCGTTTTAGTCGGCCAGTTTTTTCGTTTCTGTGCAAGGCACATACGCCTTTCTATTTATCGTCGTTTACTTCTTCGTATTCAGCGTCTACTACATTATCGTCTTTACCTTGGTTTGCGCCATCTGTTCCTTGTGCACCTTGAGCGCCCTGTGCTTGTTGCTGAGCTTGCTCATATAGTTTCACAGAAAGCTGTTGAACGATTTCTTGTAGAGCATCTTTCTTTGCTTTGATTTCTTCAAGATCATTCTTCTCGATCGCTTGTTTTAATGCCTCTTTAGCTTCATTTGCTTTTTCAACTTCAGCAGCATCTACTTTACCTTCTAAATCTTTTAGTGTTTTTTCAGTTGTGAACACTAATTGATCTGCTTCATTACGAAGTTCAACTTCTTCTTTACGTTTCTTGTCGGCTTCTGCATTTTCTTCAGCCTCGCGAACCATGCGATCAACCTCTTCGTCAGATAAGCCTGAAGATGATTGAATTGTAATAGCTTGTTCTTTGTTAGTACCAAGATCTTTTGCACGAACATTTACAATACCATTTTTATCGATATCGAATGTAACTTCGATTTGTGGTACGCCACGTGGAGCTGGTGGAATATCCGTTAATTGGAAACGACCTAATGTTTTGTTGTCAGCTGCCATTTGACGTTCCCCTTGAAGTACGTGGATATCAACAGCTGTTTGATTATCCGCAGCAGTAGAGAATACTTGAGACTTACTTGTTGGAATCGTTGTATTACGGTCGATTAATCGAGTAAATACGCCACCCATTGTTTCGATTCCAAGTGATAATGGTGTTACGTCTAAGAGAACTACGTCTTTCACATCACCAGTCAATACTCCACCTTGAATAGCTGCACCTAGTGCAACAACCTCGTCAGGGTTTACCCCTTTGTGTGGTTCCTTACCTGTTTCTTTCTTGATTGCTTCTTGAACAGCTGGGATACGAGTTGAACCACCAACAAGGATTACCTTATCGATTTCACTTGCTGAAAGGCCAGCATCTTGAAGGGCACGACGAGTTGGTCCCATTGTACGCTCAACAAGTCCTGCTGAAAGCTCTTCAAATTTTGCACGAGTTAAGTTTACTTCTAAGTGAAGTGGTCCTGCTTCTCCTGCTGTGATAAATGGAAGTGAAATTTGTGTTGAAGTAACACCTGATAAATCTTTCTTCGCTTTTTCAGCAGCATCTTTTAAACGTTGTAATGCCATTTTATCTTTAGATAGATCAATGCCATTTTCTTTTTTAAATTGGTCTACTAAGTAATCGATAATTACTTGGTCAAAGTCATCCCCACCTAGACGGTTATCACCAGCAGTTGACTTAACTTCGAATACTCCGTCGCCAAGTTCTAGAATGGAAACGTCGAATGTTCCTCCACCAAGGTCATATACAAGGATTGTTTGATCTTCATCCGTTTTATCCAAACCATATGCAAGAGCAGCTGCAGTTGGTTCGTTGATAATACGTTCAACTTCAAGACCAGCAATTCGGCCAGCATCTTTTGTTGCTTGACGTTCAGCATCATTAAAGTATGCTGGAACTGTGATAACAGCTTTCGTTACTTTTTCGCCAAGATATTCTTCCGCATAGGATTTGAAGTATTGAAGAAGAATAGCAGATACTTCTTGAGGAGTATATGGCTTGCCTTCGATTTCAACCTTATAATCTGTTCCCATGTGGCGTTTGATAGACATGATTGTGTTTGGGTTTGTAATTGCTTGACGCTTTGCTACCTCTCCAATTTGTCTTTCTCCATTTTTAAATGAAACAACTGATGGAGTTGTGCGGTTACCTTCTGGGTTTGGAATAACTTTTGCTTCTCCGCCCTCCATAACAGCAACACATGAGTTTGTTGTACCTAAATCTATACCAATGATTTTACTCATGGAAATTCCTCCTTAATTTGTACAAAACTTTAAAATTACTCGTTTACTTTAACCATTGAAGGACGTAAAACTCGATCTTTAAGTTTATATCCTTTTTGGAACTCTTCAAGAACTACATTTGATTCTGCATCCGGGTCACTCACCTGCATTACTGCTTGATGCACATTTGGGTCAAATGGTTTTCCAACAGCTTCGATTGCTTCAACGCCTTCTTTTTTCAGGGCATCAATAATACTACGGTATACCATTTCTACGCCTTGCATAATGGATTTTGCTTGTTCATTTGTTGCTTCTACTTGAAGTGCTCTTTCAAAATTATCAAGAGCCGGCAACAAATCATTTACAAGACTTTGAGCTCTATATGTAGCAGCTGTTTCTTGATCTAAGCGAGCACGTCTCTTAAAGTTTTCAAAGTCGGCAACCTGACGCAAAATGCGATTTTCTGCCTCTCCTAGCTTAGCCTCAAGTTCTGCGATTTTTTCATTGGCTTTCGAAAGTTCGGCATTCACATCATTTTCTTGTTCTTCTACTAACTCTGCTTCAGCCTGTTCAATCGTTTCTACCACATCATGATCTACATTTCCTTCTTCTACTTCAATTTCTTCTTTCACTACTTCATTCTCGTTAGCCAATACACTCACCTCCCTTAAAGTGAAATCTCACTTCGTATAATACTTAGCTTAGTATATGTATTAGAGGGAAGATATCTCCCCCTACTAAATATGACCACCGCTATTCAATTTGATACAGTTTCGTCAGGACCTTTGAAAAATCTTGACTTATATGCTGCAACAAAGTGATAACACGTGAATACTCCATTCTTGTAGGTCCTAAAATAGCAATAGACCCAAGATGTTCATTACCTATGGAATAAGTTGCCGTTATTAAGCTACAATCATTCATCGCAATATTGTTGTTCTCGTGACCAATCTTAATATTTATTCCTGCTTTATCCGAACGTAACAACCTCGAAAATTCATGCTCACTTTCGATCATTGTTAATAATGATCGAACTTTGTCAATGTCATGGAACTCGGGTTGACTTAACATATTTGTTTTTCCACCAATATACATTTTTTCTTCCGTTTTCAGGGTAAGTGTTTTGTCCAAAACATTTAAGGCTGCATCATAGTTTCGAATATTGGTTTTTAAAAGGGTTGCAACCTCTTTATAAATTTTGTTTTTTAGGTCGGTTAGCGGAACACCAATAAGTCGTTCGTTTAGAATATTGACCATTTTTTCAATATCGCTTGGGTCGATTGAATCAGGAAATGATATGGTTCGATTTTCCACATATCCATTATCCGTAACGATAATAGCAACAGCTGTTTCATTGTTAATCGGAACAATTTGCAGCCTTTTCACTTTATTTTCTTTAAAGGCTGGACCTAATACGATTGCAGTATAGTTGGTTAGATCAGATAAAATCTGTGCAGATTTTTGTACAATTTTTTCGAGCTCATAAATCCTCTCTGCAAAAATTGACTTTAATTCTTGCTTTTCCTTAAAGGTTAACTGGCTTGGAGATAATAAATGATCTACATAGTATCGATAACCTTGTTCGGATGGAACTCTACCAGATGAGCTGTGGGTTTTCTCAATAAATCCTAGTTCTTCTAGATCTGCCATCTCATTGCGAATAGTTGCTGAGCTAAACACAATCCCATCCTTTTTCGACAATGTTCTTGACCCTACTGGCTGTGCAGATCTAATAAAGTCATCAATTATTACTTGAAGAATCAATAGTTGACGATCTGTTAGCAAGGAACATCACCTCTGTTAGCACTCTGATTTAACGAGTGCTAATTCTATAATTAAATTACCAAATACATGTGTCATTGTCAATGATTTAAACATATTCATTTTAAATCAAAAATGCTTGAAACACTTCATTTCCAAGAAATTTCCCTTTATTTGTTAGTCGAATAAAATCATCTTTTTCCTCAAGCAGCCCTTTTTCCTTTTGTTCCTTAATTTGGCTTGCAAAAACATCATAAATACTTACAGAAAACTTTTCTTGAAAATGGGAGATCGAAACTCCTTTTGTTTTGCGTAGACCTAAAAATAGTTCTTCTTCCATTTTTTCTTCTACAGTTACTGAATGTGTTTCGACATATGGAAAACCGTGTTCGTCAATTGCTGACATATATTTTTTTATTGGACCGGCATTTGATATTCTTTTTCTTGAAACATAGCTATGTGCACCAGCACCAATCCCATAATATTCTTCATTATTCCAATAGGTTAAATTATGGCGACTTTCAAAACCTTCTTTAGAAAAATTACTAATTTCATATTGGCGGAACCCATTCTTCTCCATTTCCTCCATTAAAATTTCATACATTTTTGCCTCGTTTTCTTGGCTAGGTAAATGGAGTTTACCCTTTCTCATCAAGTTATAGAACACGGTTTTAGGTTCAATAATGAGTGAGTATGCGGAAACATGCTCTACATCCAGGGAGAAAGCTATATCGAGTGATTCCTGAAAGCTTTCGATTGTTTGATTCGGAAGAGCATACATTAAATCAATGCTTATGTTTTTAAAACCAACCTGTTTTGCCAATTCGATCGTATGAAATACATCTTCACGGCGATGGGTTCTACCGATTGCTTTAAGGAGCTCATCATCAAAGGTTTGAACACCAAAACTAATTCGATTGACACCCGAGTCTAACATTAGTTTTAATTTATCCTCTGTAAGATCACCCGGATTCGCTTCAAAGGTAAATTCGAATGTCTTGCTTCGAGGATTTAAATAGTTATTAATACTAGATAGGAATATTTCTAGTTGGTTAACAGTAAGTACGGTAGGCGTTCCCCCACCAACAAAAATGGATTTAAGAGATGAAGGTGGATACGCTTCAATTGTATGTTTCAGTTCAGTATCCATGTATTGAAGATATTCATCAACTGGTTGTCCTTTTAGAAATACTTTATTGAAGTCACAATAGTGACAAATCTGTTCACAAAAAGGGATGTGAAGGTATGCTGCTTGTACCAAAAAATCACTTCTTTCGAAATAGAGAAAACCGCAGAAAGATCTGCGGTATCTTTAATTTATTTGTCGTCCATTTTTAATACTGCCATGAATGCTTCTTGAGGTACTTCGACTGAGCCTACTTGCTTCATTCGTTTCTTACCTTCTTTTTGTTTTTCAAGAAGCTTACGCTTACGGGAAATGTCCCCACCATAACATTTTGCTAACACGTTTTTACGAATTGCTTTAATAGTTGAACGTGCTATAATCTTTTGCCCAACCGCTGCCTGAATAGGCACCTCAAATTGCTGTCTTGGAATAAGTTCCTTTAGTTTCTCAACAATTATTTTTCCACGTTCATATGCTGTATCCTTATGAACGATGAAGGAAAGCGCGTCTACTTTTTCAGCATTTAATAGGATATCCATTTTTACAAGCTTAGATGGCTTATAGCCAATTAACTCGTAGTCAAATGAAGCATAGCCCTTTGTACTTGATTTTAATTGGTCAAAGAAATCATATACAATTTCCGCAAGCGGAATTTCATAAACGATGCTAACGCGCTTTTCATCAAGGTACTGCATATCGATAAAAATACCACGTTTACCTTGGCATAGCTCCATAACAGCTCCAACATAATCGTTTGGCACCATCATAGTCGCTTTCACGTAAGGCTCTTCAATCCTATCAATTTTTTGTGGATCAGGCATATCAGACGGGTTATCAATTTTCAAATCTGTTCCATCCGTTAGAAAAACATCATAAATAACGCTTGGCGCCGTTGTAATTAAATCGATTTTAAATTCTCTTTCGATTCTTTCTTGAATAATTTCCATATGCAATAGGCCTAAGAATCCACATCGGAAACCAAAGCCGAGCGCCTGGGAAGTTTCCGGTTCGAATTGCAGGGCAGCATCATTTAATTCAAGTTTTTCCAAAGCTTCACGTAAATCATTGTATTTTGCTGTATCGATTGGATATAGTCCACAGTAAACCATTGGATTTAGACGACGATAACCCGGTAGTGCTGTGGTTACACCATTTTTAGCATTTGTAATGGTATCACCTACACGTGTATCACCAACATGCTTAATCGATGCTGTTAAAAATCCTACATCCCCAACTGTTAGTTCTTCTTGTAAAGTTGCACGTGGTGTGAACACACCTACTTCAATTACTTCAAATTCCTTACCCGTTGCCATCATTTTAATTTTGTCTCCAGGCTTAACAGTACCTTCGACGATACGAATATATGCAACTACGCCACGGTATGGGTCATATACAGAGTCAAAAATGAGTGCCTGTAATGGCGCTTCAGGGTCACCCTGCGGTGCAGGTACCTTTTCAACTACCTGTTCCAATATATCTTCTATCCCAATTCCTGCTTTGGCAGATGCAAGAACTGCTTCTGAGGCATCAAGTCCAATTACATCTTCAATTTCTTGCCTTACTCGCTCTGGATCCGCACTTGGCAAATCGATTTTATTAATTACCGGTAAAATTTCCAGGTCATTATCTAAAGCTAGGTACACGTTTGCTAAAGTTTGTGCTTCAATCCCCTGTGCAGCGTCGACCACAAGTACTGCACCCTCACATGCCGCTAAACTACGAGAAACTTCGTATGTAAAGTCAACATGCCCTGGGGTATCAATTAGGTGGAAAATATATTCCTCCCCATCTTTCGCTTTATATTTTAGCTGCACAGCATTCAGTTTAATTGTAATACCACGTTCTCTTTCTAGGTCCATGGAGTCTAGCAATTGCTCTTTCATTTCACGATGGGTTAGCGCATTTGTTTTTTCAAGAATGCGGTCAGCCAATGTTGATTTACCGTGGTCTATGTGAGCAATGATTGAAAAATTCCGGATTCTAGATTGTCTGTTACGTCTCTCTTCTTGGTTCATTCAAAATCCTCCTGATACGAAAAGCTCAAGCGCCTAATTAGCGATCGTCTACTAAGTGCTGCCACGTCCTGTGGCAAATGTAGACGCCAGCACTTCCTGTGCAAGTCCGACTAGCCCTGGAACCCTGATGAGGAGGCTGTGCCGCCACAGGAGGGGTGAAGCGACCTCGAGGGTCTAGGCGCTGAAGCTGAACAATATAACTTAATCGTACATGTTATCTTACTATAAATTTATAGAATTCACTAGATTAGATTATACAGAACTCTTTTGTCACATTCAATTAAGAATAAACGACCATATAAAGAAAAAAGAGCTTGCTTTATATATTCGTAGCAAGCTCCCCCTAAATTTTATCAAGTAAACTTCCGATTCCGTCTCCAATGACAATCATGATTTTTTCAAAAAGAGCACTTATTCCGTTACCTAACTTTTCACCTATGCTTGAAAAAAGGTTAAAGGCTTCTACGTCCTCTAATTGTTTTTGTTTTTGTTCAAAATCATGACTGGTTACCTTTCGCCCTAAAACAGATGCTTCTACTTCCCCGTTATCATCAGTAATATGAAAGGCACCTTGAAGAGAGGGGTCATTATACCCCCTCATTTTCTTCATCCCTTCATTTGCTTGCTGCATGCCGATCAACACACCTAGAAGAAGAACAGTCACAATCAAGAAACATTTCATCATGAATTTAACCATTGGAATTGCTCCCTCTTACCTATTCTTTATTTGTTTCATTTGCATTTACTTTTTCAGCCTGCCAGTAATATTCTGCGAGGACATCTGCTATGGCTGCTGCCGTTCTGCGCAATTCTTCGAAATTATTGTCGACTCCACCAAATTCAATTAGCATGGCATTTCCTGATTTGTCTTGGTTATATACCCCATTATTGCCAGGACCACCTTGCTGTATAACCCCGCGGCTTAGTCCAGGGTATTTTTTCTTCAACATTTCATGTAAGTCTGAAGCAATTTTAATATTTTGTTGTAGTTTTTTATTTTCAGTCCCTACAATAAAGGCTATTTTTGCATACGATTCTCCATTGATTGTGACAGTTGTTGTATCCTTTCGATGTGCATCCCGATGTATATCAATTAAATATGTTAAATCCTGGTTACTTGCCATAGCACTTGTTACTAATTCTCCAGATGCCTTATATGATTGATACCAATTGTACCCCTTTTGTTTTATATATTGGTCCATATTCCTTTGATCAACATCTGTACCAATTCCTCTTGCCTCTAACTCCTGAGTCAGCATTTCACCAACTTTTGTAACATTTACTGTCGGATGTCGGGCATTATCTGCATTAGATGTATCCACTCCTTTTAAATGTGGAAAATAGCTTTCTGAAGAGTGTGTGTGATAGATAAAGGCTACTTTTTTATCACCAGTCGTCATCGTTGGTGGCGGCACAGGTTCAGTAGGCTTTTCAGCTTGCTCAACATTTTGGGTGGCTATTTGCCTTTCATCTAATAAAACATCCAAAGGCGGTGGAGATTCTATTGGCATATTGGTATAGTTCGTTCCCTCACCCGCTACTAGAATCTTGCCATCAAATATAGAGAACCCCGGTAGTTCTCTACCTAAAAAACTACGGGGGTCATCCAATGTTAGGTTGGTTGCAGCTTTAAAAACGGCGCCCAGGTAGTCTGGCTTCGTTGTAGATTCAGGTAGACCTTGAACGAAATAATGATTTTCATACCCTAATAAGTGGACAAGAGCTTCTCCAGAAAGATTTGTTGCTACATTATTGATAGAAGAGGAACTGATTCTATACTCTGGTTTAAGAGAGACAATCGCTCCCGTTATTGTAAATAATAAAATAAAACTAAAAATGAGGAATAGAATCCCTTTTACTATGCTAGTTCCTTGAATGGAGATCATCATTCCTTGGGTCCGAAAACTTTTCATATTCTACCTCCTCAATGTTTGTCTATCATATTGATATGTACAAAATTGAGTTAGTAGAACTTATTTGATAGATTTCACTATCTTTTTTTAGTGTGTATAAGCCCCTGAGTTATCCTGTTCGATTTCACCATGTAATGCGGTGTTCAGTCCCCCCGCGATTACATTTGCCATATCCTCAATGAAGACATCGACCTCTTTTGGAGTGACCATCAAATTATGCCCAAGCGGCGCCAACACTTCATGAATGAGCTTTCTTTTTTCATCATCTGGTAGAGTTCCGACAATTCCTAAAAACGTATTTCGTTCTTGTTCCCCTGGAAGGTCATCATCAGTTAAAACCTTTTTTTCACCAAAGCTCATTCCAGCAGGAACTAAAGCACGTGAAGGCTTACCTCCTTCCTTCAGCTCTCTTCCAAAATGCTTTAAGATAAAGTCAATCGCATCACTTGTAATCGAAACAGCGTCCACTACTGTTGGTATTCCAATGGCGATTACGGGAATGCCTAGAGTCTCTTTACTCAGTTCCTTTCGTTTGTTTCCAACACCTGAACCTGGATGGATCCCAGTGTCTGATATTTGAATCGTTGAATTCACACGCTCTACCGAACGAGCTGCCAGTGCATCTATCGCGATAACAAAATCTGGTTTTGATTTATCTATTACACCAAATATAATGTCGCTTGTTTCAATTCCGGTTAATCCCATCACTCCAGGGGCAATTGCACTTACAGAACGAAATCCATCCTGAACATTTTCCGGCTGAAGTTGAAAGAGATGTCTTGTAATAACTAAATTTTCCACCGCCAATGGCCCAAGTGCATCTGGTGTAACATTCCAATTCCCTAAGCCAACAACAAGGCAGCTAGCTTCCTTCCCTATATTTAGATTTGAGAGGAAATGACTAAACTCTTTTGCAAATACTGCTTGTACCTTTTGTTGGAGTTCCGAATCTTTTTGACGGATTCCCTGAACTTCTAATGTTAGGTAGTTTCCTTTTTTCTTTCCTATTGCATTTGCACCTTCATCGGTAATTTCAACAGTTGAAATGGTAATGCCATCTTCCTGTCTTTCTTTTATAATGACACCCTCAATTTCTGAAACTTCAGGTTGGTCATCTGTTAAAGATTTATTGCGTTCCTCAACAGCCATTGCACTTGCTTCAATAGCTAAATCAGTTCGAACTGAATATTTGGTTAAATCTAGTTGTTCTCCCAATCCTATTACCTCCATTTTTTACATAGTATGTATAGCTTTACCCGCAAAAATGAGGTTCATGCAATTTTTATCAAGTGGAAATTAGATTGGTATTGCATTATCACAGTCAATTTGATAGAATAACTTTTGTTGTAACATCAGAGTATCAAAGACTGTATTCTGTTCATTTAGCGAGGGAAAGAGGATTTCCATTATCGCAAATGGTTGAACGTGTAGATCATCTTGATATTCGCAGGAGGTGAAAGTATGCCAAATATTAAATCAGCTATCAAACGTGTAAAAACAAATGATGAAAGCCGTGCTCATAACGCAACTGTTAAGTCTGCAATGCGTACTGCTGTAAAAAACTTTGAAGCTTCAGTTGCTAACAACGACGCAGAAAATGCAAAAGCAGCATTCCTTACTGCTTCAAGCAAACTTGACAAAGCGGCTCGTAAAGGTCTTATCCATAAGAATGTTGCTGACCGTCAAAAATCTCGTCTAGCTAAAAAACTTAACGAAGTTAACGCATAATAAATAAACGACTCGAATTGAGTCGTTTTTTTTATTAGCATTTTCTAGCACCAGGCGCCATCGGCTCTCTGGTCTAAGCCAATCGCTTTGGAAGGCAAAAAGCGCCTTCTGTCAGCGCTCGTCTTATGCTTGTCGACTAAGGCTGCGCGCCTTGCGCTTTTCCCTTTTATTTCGCCAATTTCATAATAAATAGTTCCAATATTAATTTTTTATCCATTTTTCCGTTTTTCATTTCATAATCTGCTTCAGCGAGCTGGTTCATAATATGAAGAAGCTCTTCTTGTGTGAATAAATTGGATTGTCCACCCGCAAGCTTGACACGAAATGGATGGACCTTTAAATTCCCTGCAATTTGCTGCTGACCATACCCTTGTCTAGAAAGCTCCTTCACCTGAAAAATCAATCTAAATTGCGTAGCCAGTAAAGATAAAATTTTGATTGGCTCTTCATTATTTTGCAAGAGATCATAAAAGATACGTAACGCCTCATCTAGTTTACGATTCACTACCTTATCAATAAGCGAAAAAATATTTTGCTCCAAAGAGCGTGGTACAAGCAATTGAACCGTTTCCTCTGTAATCTCACCATTCTTCCCAAGATATAAACACATTTTTTCTATTTCCTGTGTAATGTTCATGAGATTTGTCCCGGCGACCTGCAGAAGCTCTTGTATCGCTGAAGGACGGATGGTGACCTCATGCTGGTTTGTTCGATCGGTAATCCAATTATGTAAATCCTTTTCAGATAAAGTATTAACAGTTAAGACTTCCGCATTCGTTTTTAGTAGCTTAACGATTTTTTTCCGTTCATCCAGCTTTTCGTAAGGTGCTGTGAACACTAGAATTGTAAATGGTGCAGGGCTTTTTAAATAATGCTCAAGGACTGAAACATTGTGTTCAACCTTGTCCTTGTTTTTCTCGGTCGTTAAGAATGAAGGATTTTGTAGAATAACAATCCGTCTCTCTCCCATAAACGGAAGTGTTTCCGCATCAGCTAAAGCAATTTCAACTGGCGTTTCCTCTAAATCAAACACGGATAAATTAAAATCCTTTTCTTCCTCTTCAATACTATATTTAATAAGTAATTCCTTTGTCTCCTGGATTAAAAAATTTTCAGATCCATGCAATAGATAAATTGGTGAAAATTGTTTTTTCTTAATTTTTTTCCAAAGCTCTAAATTCATTTGTATTCCTCTCCACTGTTAGCCTTCAACTATCTATTTAATCGTATCGGGAAATTGTATATTTTTCAACAGGTATATAAAAGTAAAAAGGGAATTGGTCTTTGCCAATTCCCAATCTATATGAAACATTACCAAACAAGCCCCGGGAAACTTGTCGAGTAATGATAATCTTTTTTAGAATCATTACAGAGACGTTTGCTTATGTACTATTAGGTTACGCGTTCGTTTATGAACTATTTGTGACAAGTGTTGTTAATAAAGGAAGAGTATCGGATAATAGGGGAAAAAGGGTTTTCATTTTCTTTCGGTTTTATTTTTGTAAAACGAAACCAATTTTTCAAGGAAATCTAGATTTTTTTGGGTAGTTAGGCTATACTATAACTGTTTAGGAGGGGTTAGGCGTGAACGAATTTGAAAAGAATATTAAAAACACACGAAATGACGTTGTAGATGCTGGAGTAGCATTCGTTGTATCCTTTGGCTTCTTCGCTACAATTTTCATTATCGCAACTTTAATTAAGGTTATCGGAGCTTAATACCGACAGAATACATACTGTCAAATAGAGACTGCCCTTTTTGTTGGCAGTCTCTTTTTCGTTCCTTGCTTTACTGTATCTTATGGAATTGTTTGCATAAAGGTTCCAGATTTTTTAAAATAACGAAATTGAATTGCACCATCTTTGTCGGTTCGATAAACCTTTATTTTCTCTTTTTTCAAAAGATCAATGACGTCCGGATGCGGGTGATTAAATCGATTATTTACTCCGACTGGGATTAAAGCTATTTTAGGATTTATGAACTGAATAAACTCCTGCGTTGAAGATGTTTTGCTTCCGTGATGACCCACCTTTAGCACATCTACCCGTAAATTTTTATATGTTTTAATGAGATTTAGCTCCACATCTTTTTCAATATCCCCTGTAAATAACCAGTTTAGCCCACCAAGCTTTGTATAAATGACAACAGAATTGTTATTTTCTTTCAATTCATTTCCTTTTGGGGCAAGGATATAAAATATACTATCGCCTTCCTTCCACTTTTGGCCATGTTCAACAATATGAACGGGAATCCCTTTTTTCGCAGCTAATTTCTTCAGATTCTTCTCTTGGCTAGCATCATTTTTGTTTTTTCCTAGGACTATTTCCTTAATCCTTATATCTTCTAGAAGACCTTGCGCACCCCCAATATGATCTTGATCGCCATGTGTAACGATTAACTTATCTATACTTCTTATCCCTTTTGCTTTTAAAAAAGGAATGATGATGTTTTGTGCAGTCGAAAATTGGTTCCTTCTAATTTTCCATTGTTCTTGTTCAAATGGAATCGTCCCCCCAGTATCAATTAAATAAACCCCTTTCCTAAAAGGAAGTTCAATATAGATGCTGTCTCCTTGCCCAACATCAATCATTGTGACTTCTCCGTATGGATTTATGTATGGTGTGATAATATGGAGCAATAAAACCACTATTGGTGCAAGAAGTGCCCGTTGAAAAAGTACTTTCTTCCTCTCCCAACAAATTAAAAAATAAAAACAAGCACCACAATACAAAATCATAAGGACGAGCCCTGGCTTCCCTAATGTTAATACGGAGAAAGAAAATTGCGAGAACCAAACAGTGACGTGATTTAATAATTCCAGAAGCCACGTAAGAATGGTAGCAAACATTTCACCGATTGGTTCAAATACTCCTAGTAAAACCACTGTGAATAATGCGAAAGGCAAAATTATCATTGAATATAAGGGGACATACAGCATATTTAATGGCAAGCTTAACAATGAAAACTCAAAAAAGTGATAAAGTAAAATGAGCAAAGAGGCTATTTGTGATAAGAATGAGACAGCGAATAAGGAAGCAAGCGTATTAGAATAGTGTTTAAATATTGCTTTGGAGGATAGAATCAAGGATGCGCTCACCATGAAGGATAATTGAAAACCGATGTTAAATAAAAAGTACGGGTTAATTGCAAGCATAAAAATGAACACAAAACTAATCACATCTAACATACTACCCTTTTTCCACCATAAGATTGACGCAAATAAAAGCATACACATTAGCACTGAGCGAATAACAGAAGGTGAACCTCCAGCAATCACGATATAAGCTGGCAATAAACATAAGAGGAGAATGGATGTAGACTCGCGTGTGACTCCAAATCGAATACATAAAAAATAAAACATCCCCGTCATAAGGCTTACATGAAGCCCTGATATGGCTAAAAGGTGGATCAAACCTAAAGATTGATATGAATTTACAATTTCATTCTCTATATTCGTTCTTTCTCCATAAATTAAAGCTTGGATAATCCCTGCAGTCGACCCATCAAAATGAGAATCGATCTGATGAATTCCAGCTTCACGGATTTTTAGTAGCCAGCGACCTAACGACCATTTTTTCTGTAAAAAACACTTTTCAGGAGTTAGCGTGTTTGCCTCGAAAATCCAATGGATTTGTTGAGCATATAAATACTTCTGATAATCAAATGAATATGGATTTCTTGACACCTGTGGTTTTTTGAGAGTCCCGTTAAAGGTACATACTAACCCCATTTGTACTGATTGGCTAAGTTGAATTTTTTCTAACTCTGTTTGGATGTAGTAAACCATAAGTAGCTTTTCATTCTGTGAAGTGTTTACAATGACGGAAAATTTATCTCCATTGATATCAGGGGAATCAACAATTTCGGCTTTGATTGTTTTTGTGGTAGGGGCTAATGTTGTTTGATTAGTAGAGTCAATGAGAATGAACAAGCACATGAAGAAAAATAAAGTGAACAAACTGAGGACAATGAGCGAGAAATGGTGGCGGAAAATGATAAAACCTAATAAGAGGAGTGTGAGGAGGATACTAAGCCAAGAAAAAGAAGTATAGGGGACTAGTATACCCAAAACTGAAAAGAAAGCAAGATAGACAAGCCTTCCTTGTACATAATCCCCATAGTTCCTGATTACATTACCCAATATTTGAAAAAAGTGTGGCAGCCTGCTCATGCAATGCCCTTATTTCTTTATCATCCGCACCAGATTCCGTTATTTTCTCAATTAATTGATTAACAAACTCTAATTTTTCTTTTGAATTTAGGTCAATCACCATTTCTTGAAGTGGAACCTTTTGTACTTTTACCTTTGATTTCTCCAACAGTTCAATTGCGTATGGATGGTTTTTATAATCCTCTGCATAATAAACTACTTTAATTCCTGCCTGAATAATTGCTTTTGTGCATTGGAGACAAGGAAAATGCGTAACGTAGATCTCAGCATTTTCTGTTGGTACTCCAAACTTCGAACATTGCAATAACGCATTCATCTCAGCATGTACAGTTCTTATGCAATGATTGTCTACCACATAGCAGCCCTCATCAATGCAATGTGTTCCGCCTGATACAGACCCGTTATAACCCCCTGCAATAATTCGCTTATCACGAACAATGGTTGCTCCAACCGTTAATCGTGTACATGTACTTCTTAAAGCAAGTAAATGGCTTTGCGCCATAAAATACTGATCCCATTTAATTCGATTCAAATCTTCCCCATCCCTTCAACAAAATCTTACAATTATTTTATCGGTATCTCCCATAAGTCGTCAATTTAATTTAAGTTCGTCTTTAATCTTCTCAAAGGATTTTTCACCAATCCCACTCACTTGAAGTAGATCCTCAAGTTGTTTAAAAGGTCCATTTTCTTCCCGAAATGCTATAATTGCCGCTGCTTTTGATGGCCCGATGCCTGATAATGTTTCTAGTTCTGCTTGAGTTCCATCATTTAGCGATACCTTACCATCATTTTGTTGTGATTGACTGCTTATCTCCAATTCGATGTTCTCACCAATACGCGGAACATAGATGACCATTTCATCCTCCACTCGCTCGGCTAAATTTACTTGTGTTTTGTTTGCATCTTCAGTAAACCCTCCAGCCATGTCGACGACATCTTTGATCCTCATACCCGCTTGCGCCTCAAATACTCCCTCATTAAACACAGCACCCTTAATATCTACTAGAATGACCGTAACTTTCTCTTCTACAACATTTTTATCTTCAACAACTGACTCAAGTAATAACTCCTCTTCTTCAATGCTTGGCTCTGCTTTTGTTTCATGTCCAAAAATGCGATAGAACGCAATAAAAATAACAAGACAAATTCCACAAACCATAAACATTAATTTTATTTTTTTATTTTTTAAATTCATGATTTACCTTCCTTCTTTTTAGCTTAGGCAAATTGCAATCATATTTTGGGTTGGAATCACATATGGTGTTAGGAGAATAGTCTGTAAAGGAGGGACGAACTTGAATATAGGGTTTATTGGTACAGGAAATATGGGGAAAATTTTAATAGAGTCCTTTGTAGAATCTCTTGCTGTTCCGCCTTCAAAGTTAACCATTACAAATCGTACAATTGAAAAAGCAATAGCTATTAAGAACTCTTTACCAGATATTACGGTAGCAGCTACAAATGATGAAGTTGTAAAAGGCTCTGATTTAATATTCATTTGTGTGAAGCCTTTAGAGATTCACCCCCTTTTACACCAATTATCTTCTTCCTTAACAAGTAATAAATGTATTGTTTCAATTACAAGTCCTATTTCTGTTGAACAGCTTGAATCACTTGTGAACTGTCAGGTCGCTAGGATCATTCCAAGTATTACCAACCGTGCACTAACGGGTGTTTCCTTATTTACTTTTGGCAGGAGCATTAGCAGCCGGTTTAAGGAGTATTTAGAATTCCTTTTCGAACAAATTTCCACTCCGGTTCACATAAATCATGAGATCACAAGAGTTGCATCGGATATTGTTAGTTGCGGTCCTGCGTTTTTTACTTATTTGCTGAGAAGGTTTGTAGATGCAGCGGTAAGGGAAACGAAAATCACGGAGGAGCAAGCAACAAATTTAGCAAGTGAAATGATTATCGGTATGGGTAAACTACTTGAAAAGGAAATGTACACATTACCCACACTCCAGTCAAAGGTATGTGTAAAAGGTGGTGTTACTGGAGAAGGAATTAATGCAATGGAAGAACATATTGGTGAATTATTTGAAGAATTGTTTAGGAGCACTCATAGAAAATATGATGAGGATATTTCGGAGGTAGCTAGACAATTTAACGAGACTCCATCTCGCTAAATATACCACTTCGATTATAAAAGCACAAGCCAAACCCTGACAGAAGGCGTTTTTTGCCTTCCAAAGCGTTTGGCTTGTAACCTCGAGCTAATGGTTCCTATGTTTGACATTTGTAATTCTAAATCAAAAAAGGGCAGAGATTTCATCTTCTGGCCCTTATTTCTTTGCAGTTATTAAAATTCGTTCTGAGGTCTCCTGAACATTATCTGTAAAATCAGCACAAATATCTTGTACACGAAAACCTGTTTGTCCTAGCCAATTTCGATATGTTTCAATCGGAAAGGTACGCTGTTCGTGAAACTCGTCAAACCTTGTATAATCTTCATTATGTTCATTTTTTACAAAAAAGGAAAGTTCATGCTCGACACTATGAGGATGCTCCCCACTAAAACAATTCCAAATAAAACTGACCTTATCTTCAACACTTACAAACGGTCCGTTCATAAAAATGGAATCTATTTTATACACGGAATGGACATCGAATAGAAATAGACCATCTTCTTTTAAAAGCTGAAATGTATTTGCAAAGGTTTTCTGAACCTCTTTTTCGGTCTGTAGATAGTTTAGGGAATCACAGAAAATCACAATCAGATCAAACGGCTCAAACCCTGAGATATCCAGCATGTTTTGCTGGTAAAATTCAACTTTTACACCGGCTTCCATTGCCTTGTGATTAGCAACCGTCAGCATATCTTCTGAAAGATCGACCCCGACAACCTCAAAACCTTCTTGGGCAAGTCTAATTGCAATTTCTCCCGTTCCACAGCCAATATCAAGAACCCGCAGGCCACTCTTTTTAGGAAGTTGTGTTACTTTTTCCTTTACAAATGAAACCCAATGCTCATAATCTACATCACGCATCAGTTCATCATAGATATAGGCAAATTCACCATAGCTCATAAACTTAGCACATCTTCAACTGTTTCCGTAGGCGCATCTCCCCAAAGACGTTCTAAATTATAATAGCTACGTTCGTCTTTATGGAAAACATGGACAATGACATCTCCAAGGTCGACAAGAACCCATCTTGCTTCATCAAATCCCTCAAGACGCTTAATATGAATACCATTTTCATCAGCTTTATCTTTTATCTCACGAGCAATAGCTTGCACCTGTTTTTCAGAATTTCCGTGGCAAATAAGAAAATAATCGGCTACCAATGATAACCCCTTCATATTTAAAGCAATGATATTTTCTGCGCGTTTATCGTCAGCTGCTTGAACTGAAAATGTTAAAATATCTCGTTCATTCACCTAGAATTCCCCCTTTTTTAATTATCAAATGCGCCTTGGCGTATTTGCGCCCGATTTTTTCAGGCCCACAAGACGTGGGTCACAAAGACGTTGCCACAGGAGGTGGCGTTCTTAGTCTTTGATCTTACGACTCGAAAATTTCCTTTGAAAAATCGCGGCATCCGCCGGAGGCTTAATTTTATTCAGCATGACTTAACCTACAACTTAATTGGTTACCCAGATTGCAAATATTCCATCTATAAACGTTGTGAATTTTGGCTGGATAAAATTAATGAATTATATGTTCTCAATGTATCTGGATAGATTGCTTGACTTTTTTTGGCTAAAAACATGATTGTATTACTTAGTGCATAAATAAGCGCATTGTCTAAATCCTGTTTTGCGAGTTCTCGACCTTCTTCTACACCTGGAAAATGTCTTCCTGGCTCTATATAATCAGCTACAAAAATAACCTTTTCAAGGAGGGTCATTTTTTCACGTCCAGATGTATGGAAACGAATTGCATCTAAAATTTCCTCATCCTCAATTCCTACTTCGGCCTTTACAAGATAGGCTCCAACAGGTGCATGCCAAAGCTCTGTATTATGAATCAATAAATCGGAAGGCATGTGTTGGTTGATGATGATTTGTTTCATTTCATCTTTAGGTCTAAACTTTGCATAATCATGAAAAATGGCTGCAATTTCGGCTTTTTTTACATCTGCATGATAGCGTTTTGATAGTTCAATTGCCGTCTCCATCACACCAAGTGTGTGCTGATAACGGTGCTCTGTTAACTGTTCTTTGACTATCTCTAAAGCCTTTTCACGTTCCATATAAATGCTTCTCCTCTATATAGTTTCGTACTTTTTTAGGAAGTAAATACATTGTATTTCCCTTTTCTGATAACCTTTTTCGAATCATCGAAGACGAGATATCGAATTGTGGGATATCCACTTCTGTAATGGGATATTCTGTAGGAAATGAATAACCTGGTCTTTTGACTCCAACAAATGTAACCATATCAACAAGTTCATCAATTTTATGCCAATGTGGCAGATATTCGACCATATCTCCCCCAATGATAAAATAAAACTTTGTATCTTTATATTTTTCACGTAATAATTTAATGGTGTCGTATGTATAAGAGGGTCCTTCTCTTTCCAGTTCAATCAATTGCAATTTAAATTTTGGCTGATCGGAAATGGCAAGAGAAAGCATTTCAACCCGCTCCTCATCGGTCACATAACTTTTACGTTCTTTATGTGGAGGGATATGGTTAGGCATGAACCATACTTCAGAAAGATTTAATCTTGTTAATATCTCCGATGCTATGAATAGATGACCAATATGAGGTGGATCAAATGTACCACCGATGATTCCAATATGGTTCATTTATTTCCCTCCAACAAAGCCTATTTTGATTTTGGAAGCTCTAATTTCTTGTTTTCTTTTGATTCTTTGTAAAGCACAATTGTATTTCCAATGATCTGAACGAGTTCAGCTTTTGCACCCTTACTTAGCTCTTCGGCTACCGTATCACGGTCGTCCTCACAGTTTTGCAGGACACTGATTTTTAATAACTCACGCGCTTCAAGTGCGTCACTAATTTGTTTAATCATATTATCATTTACCCCGCCTTTTCCCACCTGAAAAATCGGGTCTAAATGATGAGCTTTCGAGCGTAAAAAACGTTTTTGTTTTCCTGTTAGCATGTTTTTCCTCCTAATAGCCTTGTTACAAGCCTTTCCATTCTATCTGTATCCGGAAACAATCCTGTCCATTTTTCAAATGCTAGGGCACCTTGATAAACAAACATTCCAATTCCATTTTGGGTAATTGCTCCACGTTTAGCGGCTTCCTGTAGAAGCTTTGTTTCAAATGGATTATAAATAATATCACTAACAATCGTTTTTGGAGTGATATTTTCAAGTGAAAGAGGCATCTCATCAACATTGGGATGCATTCCAACAGAAGTCGTATTGACGATCACTTGATATTTTCCTAAATCCGCTTCTGCCTCTACAAATCCTAATGCTTGCGAATCAACTGGGAACTTACAATCATCTTTAATTGATTTCGCTCGCTCAACCGTACGATTAACAATATCGATATTTTTCACACCCATTGCAGCTAATGAAATAAAGATCCCTCTCGCTGCACCACCAGCACCGATTATCAATACTTTAGCAGAACTTAATTCTTTATTACTAATCACTCGATTTAACGAACGGATAAATCCAGTTCCATCTGTATTATATCCAATTAATTTTCCATTCTCGTTGACAATCGTATTAACCGCGCCAATATTTGCCGCAACCTCTTCAACTTCATCTAAATATTCAATGACATCAATCTTATGCGGAATTGTGACATTAATACCTGCTATTCCAAGTGCTTTTATCCCTTCAATTGCAGCATTTACTCCATCTTGCGGTACGTGGAATGCATGGTATCTAGCCTTAATCTTATAATGTTCAAAAAGATCATTATGCATCATTGGTGACATTGAATGGGAGATTGGACTTCCGATTACCCCATAAACCTTTTCCATTTCCTCACCCGTAAACATCATTTTTTTTCTATTTCGTCATACTAGATTAACGACTTTCTTACAATTACTCCAACACCCTTTGGAAAATGAGCGACAACCTTCGTATTGGGTACGTTAATCGTTACCCAGCCCAAGCCAGAAAAAACAACGTCTGTCTTCGCTTCTTTAATCATATATTCATGGGCAACTAGAGGTGGGAATTCATCTAGTTCATTCTTTCCTGGTGGCTGTAATAACTCACCTTTATGGTTATCATATAATTCATCCGCATTTTCAAGCTTGGTTCGATGGATATTCAATAAATTAGAGAAATGACAAACAAATGACTGCCTGTCCCCACTTACAAAATCAAATCGGGCTAATCCACCAAAAAACAAGGTCTGTCGTTCATTTAATTGAAAGACTTTTGGTTTAATTTCTTTTTTCGGCGTGATTACCTTTAAGTCTTGTTTTGAAACAAAATGTGCCATTTGATGGTGATTAATGATACCTGGAGTATCAAACAAAGAGTGCTCATCATCAAGTGGAATATCAATGATATCTAATGTTGTTCCAGGAAAGTGTGAAGTCGTAATGATGTCTTCCTTCTCCCCACTGAATTCCTTAATTAAGCGGTTTATAAATGTTGATTTTCCCACATTTGTACAACCAACTACATATACATCTTTTCCCTCGCGATAATGCTCAATCGCATCTGCTACCTCTTCAATTCCAGTGCCTTTTTCTGCACTAATTAAAAAGACATCAACAGGCTTCAGTCCCAGTTCGCGGGATGATTCTTTCATCCAGTTAATGAGTTTCTTAGGCTTCACGGATTTCGGTAGCAAATCGACTTTATTACCCACTAATAATATATTGTTGTTGCCTACAAAACGATGAAGACCTGGTAACCAACTACCATTAAAATCAAATATATCAACAATTTTCACTATTAATGCATCTGTAGAACCAATTCCGTGTAGGATTTTTAAAAAGTCATCATCCGTTAACGAAACATCTTGTACTTCATTATAATGTTTTAATTTAAAACATCGTTGACAAATGACTTTATCCTTCTCTAAAGAAGAAGGTGGTGCATATCCTAATTTTGTTTTGTCTACCGTTTGGATTTCAACTCCACAGCCAATACAGCTAATCTTTTCTTGTTCCACTCTATTTATCCTCCCAATAAAGCATCCCGCGACGCTTCATCCAACTCAGTATTCTTCTTTCTGCAAAGCGATTAAACTTTGTGAAAAATCCATCTGTTTGCGCAACAGGAACAACTAGAATGGTATGTAAGCCACAGCGGTTACCACCTAATACATCAGTAAGGAGCTGGTCACCAATCACAACAACCTCATCCTTTTGTAAATTCATTTCCCTTATTGCACGTTCAAAAGCTCGTATCAAAGGTTTTCTGGCCTCATAAATAAACGGAATTCCTAAAGGATCAGCAAATTCTTTTACTCTTGGCTCATGATTATTTGAGACAATTGTAACAGTTATGCCATTTTTCTTAAGGTCATTAAACCATTCTACAAGCTCAGGTGTTGCACTTGGACGGTCCCATTCAACTAATGTATTATCTAAATCAGTTATTACCCCTTTTATTCCTAATTCCTTAAGCTTACTTGGAGAAATCTCAAAAACGGATTTCACATGTTCATTTGGTAAAAATTTCTTTAACAATATGTTTACACCTCACCGGACTTCTTCCTTATCTATACCTATCCTATCATAACGGAATAAAGCTATTTTCACAAAATCTAATACGTCAAATTTCGTCATAGATTTTGCAGTTTTAATAAAACAAAAAAAGTTTTCGACAAAAGTCAGTAAATTTCAACAGTTGTGGATAAACTTATACACATTTTACACATTGATATACATAGATTTCCAAAAATTATAAACAAAATACTCACAAGTTATCCACTATTCCCTGTGGATAACAGAACGGTTGTTCTATTATTTTTTTCGTGATAGAGTTATCTTACCAACTAAGAATAACGTATTAGTATATGACAACAAAAGATGAAAAAGAACGAATTACGCTTATAAATTTTTAGGAGGTGAATAGCCAACTTTTGGCTCAATGCTATGAAAAAATTATCAGATGACTTGTTAATTGAATCTTATTTTAAAGCTATAAAATTAAAGTTAAGTTCTGATTTTATTCACCTTATTGAAACTGAAATTAAACGAAGATCATTAGGACATAGGATTAGAAATATATCATAATGTATGATATTTGTAAAAGAGCCGCTTGAGGCTCTTTTTTTCTTAATGTCTAACTCCAGGCACCTTTCTTAGTTAAGTGTACCTAAGACTTCACCCATTTTAATATTAATAGATGAACTAATTTCAGGGCTAATCGTAAAACGATCTTTTTCAAATAATAGAATTACGGTTGAACCAAATGAGAAATACGCGATTTCCTCCCCTTTTTTCACAAAGTCACTTCTATGGGTTGTTTCTATACTATTGACAAACATTGCTCCCACCTTGACCACAGCAACATATGAGTTATTTGCGCGTATTTCTGTTATTTTCCGATAATTTTTGGATAAAGGGTCTTTTCCATATTTTAACCCGAGACGATTGACCGGATACGATTTCCATCCCAATTCCCATTGCTTTGTGATGACTCCAGAAATTGGACTATGAATTCGATGATAATGGCTTGGACTTAAATATAGAATAACGAAGGTACCGCCTATATATTTATCGAGTGAATCTTCATCTCCAAGCATTTCTTGAATGGAATAATGTTTATTTTTTACAATCATTTCCTTATTTGCGGTAATCATACCGGTCTCTTCAATAACAGCATCGACAGGGCTGGTAACTGTATTTTCGTTTGAATCTATGCGTCTGCTGTCTATTTTCAGCTGTCTAACAAAAAGGTCATGAAGGGTTACAAAATCAGATAAGTTTTTTTCCATTTCTGCTTGGTTAATATTGTATATTTTCGCATAACTCGGAATAAGTATAGCACTAACTCTTGATTGTGAAAATTTTCTTAAAAGCGCCGAAGAAAGGCGATGGTTCGTTAATTCTATAAAGAAACGGTAGAGCCATTTCTGCAAATCTAATTCCCCCTAAAAAATACAATTTCTCTTTGACTATACACATTTGAACGAATAAAATAAGATTATTAAAGCAATACTATCTTATTTTATTGATTTTTATTAGCTATTACAAAGACTTTTTAAAAATACTCTAAAGAAAGGAGTGAAGAAATGTTTTTATTAGATTATATAGATTCAACCCTAAAAAAGCTTAAAACCCAAACCGCCAATATACTTACATTAATCAACCTTAGCTTAGGTGGTTTTTCCATATTATTTGTTTTAAAAAATGAATTAAACTTAAGCTTATTACTTATCTTTTTAGCTGCCCTTGCCGATCGTTTTGATGGAATGGTTGCAAGAAAGTTTCAAATCGAATCAGAGCTCGGAAAACAACTTGACTCGATGTGTGATATTATATCATTCGGAGTTGCACCTGCGCTTCTTTTATACCAAGGGATCATCTATGAGTTCGGTGCCCCAGGGATGTTTTTCACCGTTTTCTATATCGGATGTGGAGCTTTTCGTTTAGCAAAATTCAATATTAGTGACAATAAAGGCTTCTTTGTAGGCTTACCAATAACAGCTGCTGGCTGTCTATTAACGTTAAGCTTCCTAGCAATCCCTTATGTATCTCCACAATTTTTCATTTACCTCATCATCATTCTTTCTTTCCTTATGGTTGGAACATTTAAATTAAAGAAAGTATAAAAAAACCTATCCACTCTTTTTCATGTGGATAGGTTTTTTTTAAAAAGACAAGAAAGTATAAAATTTTTCAAATAGTTTTCGTTGTCTAGCTCAAGGCGCCATCGGCTCTTTGGTCTAAGCCAATCGCTTCGGAAGGCAAGAAGCGCCTTCTGTCAGCGCTTGTCTTATGCTTGACGCCGATAGGCGGGCGCCTTGCGCTTTTCTTATTTCGTTAACTCTAAAAATTCTTCTACATCTTTAACAGAAAGCTTTACAGCCTTTTCCCAGAAATCACGTTTTGTTAAATCAACGCCTAAATGTTTGGCAGCGAGGTCTTCCACCTTCATGCTTGCTGTATCCTTTAGGAGTGCGATGTACTTCTCTTCATAGTCTGTACCCTCTTCTAACGCCTTTGCATAAATTCCGAGAGAGAATAAATATCCAAACGTATATGGGAAATTATAAAAAGGTACACCTGTAATATAGAAATGCATTTTGGATGCCCAAAATTGAGGATGATATTCATTTAATGCCCCACAATAGGCTTCCTTCTGTGCTTCGAGCATTAGTTCATTGAGACGTTCTGTACTTACAATGCCTTGCTTCCGCTCCTCATAAAATCTTGTCTCAAATAAGAAGCGAGCGTGAATATTCATATAAAAGGCAACACTTCTTTGAATTTTATCCTCTAATAAAGCAATTTTTTCTTCTTTGGACTTCGCATTTTTTACAGAAGCATCCGCGACAATCATTTCCGCAAAAGTCGATGCAGTCTCTGCTACGTTCATGGCATAGCTGCGGTTTAATGTATGAACCCCAGCCATTGCATGCTGATGGAATGCATGGCCAAGCTCATGAGCAAGAGTCGACACATTTGAAGGTGTTCCTGAGAATGTCATAAAGATTCTTGATTGATCACTTTCAGGAAAGCTTGTGCAAAAACCTCCAGGACGTTTTCCAGGTCGATCTTCGGCTTCAATCCAACTATCTTCAAACGCTTTTTGTGTAAATGTAGTAAGCTTAGGACCAAACTTACTAAATTGTTCTAAAATAAATTCAGCACCTTCTTGGTAAGTTACCTTGCTTTCCGTTTGACCTACAGGTGCATCAAGGTCGTACCAACTTAGCCCTTCAAGACCTAATAACTCTCCTTTGCGGTTTAAATAGTCCACAAACGGAGCTTTATTTTCAGTAATAACAGTCCACATCGTGTCGAGCGTTTCTTTAGACATTCTATTAATATCAAGCGGCTCCCCGAGAACATTTTCCCATCCACGTGCTTTATATACATTTAAACGGAACCCACCAAGATGATTTAAAGCTTCACCTATATAATCAGAATGCTTCTCCCATGCTTTTTCCCATTGCCCAAACATTGATTTACGGACATTGCGGTCAGAGCTTGAAAACTTGTTAAAGGCTTGGCCGACTGACAGCTGTTTTGTTTCACCATTTTCTTCAAATGGTATCTTGATATTACCAACGACCATATTATAGAGCTGACCCCATGAATGGTATCCATCAACACCTAAAGCATTTATTAAGCTTTCCTGTTCTAGAGATAGTTTTCCTTTTGCTCTTGTTCTTCTTTCCTCCAAAACATATGATAATTCATTTAAAGGCTCTTCCGATAAAAGTTCATCCCATACCGATTGCTCGATAGCGACGAGCTTTTGATCAAAGGCGGTTAAAATAGATTGAAGCTCACTACTCAACTGCGTTGTTTTTCCTTGTAACAGGCTAGCACCACGGTCAGATGTATCCTGAGCTGTTAAACAACTTACAAACGCTCCTGCTTGACGAAGCTTTTTAAAAGCGGATTGAAATGCATTCAATATGTGCGCTAACCCTTCTTTATCCTTTACATTTGAAGGAACTTGAAATTGGTCTACTAATGCATTAAATTCAGTTAGTTCCTTCTGTAATGCCTCCAAAAAGGACTGAAAAGCTGGTGAACTGCTTCCACCTTCAAAAAATACATCTAAATCCCATTGTTGCTCATATGTACGTGTGCTCACACTTATTTCCCCCTTCTTAATTATTTAGACTCACTAAATAATTCACATCATTCATTATAAACGGATTTTAAAAAAACTTCTATCATTTTAGATATTTCAAAATGAATTCCCGTCTTTTTTCTTTATTTGCATTAAATTCCACTTTTAGTGGCAAACTTAGGAAAAAGCTCGGAGCTGTCTGTTATGAAAAAGCACCCTATCCAAAATTATCTCGACAAATTTAAAAGTTCTAAATTAGATCCCGAACAATATCCTGAAAAATCTGCTGCAGAGGATATTAAAATCAAGAGTCAAGAAATTAATCAAGATCTTCAAATGAACATATCAACATTAGAGAAACTTTATTCACTTCCAGAAAACAATGATGTGAAAATCCATAATTTTATTATAAATGGATTGAATAAAATAGCAGCCGTCTTGTTTATTTCAACAATTACCGATGTTGATATGATTAGTGAGCATGTTCTTGAACCATTGTTACGTAATGAAGATCCAGAAAAAGAAGTTCAAAATATCATTCAGGTTCAATCATTTACTGAAGTTCAACTAATGGAAGATATTGTGAATGGTGCTAATCAAGGAAACACAATTTTACTTATTGATGGTGAAACAAAAGCTTTTGTAATAGGAACGGCTAAGTTCCAAAGTCGATCAGTTGAAAAAGCTGAAAATGAGGTTGTCGTTAAAGGACCAAAGGAAGCCTTTAACGAAAAAGCGGATACTAACATTTCATTAATTCGAAAAAAAATCAGGAGCGAAAATTTAATTGTCGAAAGTACAATGATTTCAAAACGCTCAAACAATGAACTTTTCATCCTTTATATAAAGGATCTTACCAATGAAAAAATGATAAAAAACATTAAAGAAAGAGTTAGTTCATTAGATGTCGACGCCATACAAAATCTTTCACTTTTGGAACAATACATCGAAGAAAGACCGAAATCAATCTTTCCTAGTACTTTATATACCGAAAGACCTGATCGGGCTTCTTCCTTTTTAGAGGATGGATATGTCGTTTTACTAATGAATAACTCACCAGCTGCTTTAATACTCCCCGCTACTTTTTGGTCCTTTATACATAACCCTGAGGACCACTATTTGCGTTTTATATATGGAAATTTCATTCGAATTCTACGAGTATGTGCCTTATTTATAACAGTATTTGGATCTGCGATATATGTTTCCATTACCAACTACCATTCTGAAATGGTTCCGACTGATCTTTTATTAGCCATTTCTGCAACACGGGAAAAAGTTCCCTTCCCGTCCCTTATTGAAATATTAATGATGGAAATTGCCTTTGAGTTAATAAGGGAGGCTGGACTCCGAGTTCCTAATCCAATTGGGCCAACAATCGGGATTGTCGGAGCATTAATTTTAGGACAAGCAGCAGTTCAGGCGAATATTGTTAGTCCAATTGTGGTCATCGTCGTGGCATTAGGTGGACTATGCTCATTTACACTAAGTGATGTAAGCATGAATTTTGCCATTAGAATTATTCGATTTGCTTTTATACTATCGGCTGGTTTATTTGGTATTTATGGCATGACAGCTTTGTTTACCGTGGGAATCATTTATATGGTATCACTAAAATCTTTTGGCGTTCCTTACTTATCACCAATGTCACCTAAATACATTTCTTCTAACGATACAATTATTAGAAAAATGATCAAAAGTGAAAGAATTCGTCCGGGTTATTTAAAACCAAAGGACGTCATAAAAAAGGCAGAGGAATAGGCTATGGAGCAATCAAGAGGAAAAATTGGGATAAGAGAATACGTAGCTATGGTCATATTAGTTGTTGGTGTGAAACTTTCAGATGACACACCCTCCATTTTAGTTGGATACCTAGACAACGCGTATTGGATGGCTCCTCTTATTATGGGAATGGAGTCGATTATTCCAATCTATTTGACAATCAAAGTCATTACAGCTTATAAGAATAAAAATTTGCATGATGTCATCCGTCACCTATTTGGTAAATATATTGGAACAGTTTTATCAAGTATTCTATTACTTACGTCTTTTATCAGTTTTACTTATGATTCAGCCATTTATGTGGATATCATTGGTACCATGTATTTTACACAAACCCCATATTTGATTATTTATACTGTGTTAATGTTTGTTTGTGCATATTGCGCCAAAAAGGGCATTGAACATATCGGTACTATTTCGTGGTTAGTGCTGTTCTATATAAAATTTTCATTAATCATCGCCCTACTTTTAGCACTGAAAGAAAGTAGCCTTGCCTTTATTTTCCCAATTTTAGGTCCAGGCTCCTTAGAGGTAATAAAAAAGAGCACTACACATGTATCCCTGTTTACGGAGTTTTTTTTTATGGGATTAATTGCACCCTATCTTGTATCCGCTAAGGCGTTTAAAAAAGGGACTTGGATTGCATTCGTCATAATTGTGATTGAAATAACATTAGCATTTCTTATCTATTTATTTGTATTTGATTATGAAGGTTTAAAAATGCTTGATTATCCTTACCAGGAGTTAATCCGCTTGATTAGATTGGGATTTCTAACAAATATTGAGACGTTTTTCTTTCCATTTTGGATTATAGCTGCATTTATTCGGTTTACTGTTTACTTATATTTGGTTTGCGTATTTTTGGGAGGGATTTGTAATATCAAAAACTTTGAATACTTACCCCCTACAATTGCCACAATTATCGTTATTTTAGGGTTAGGTCCTGAAGCTCCTACATTTACTGTCTTTAAAATACGAGAAACTTTATTACACATCCTAAGTCCTATGTTTCTATTTTTTCCTATCCTTATGTGGTTAATAGCAAAAATCAAAGGGGATTTGAAACATGAAAAGACAAGCCAAAATAATTAAATTTTCCTTCCTTTTTACAATTCTATTCATTTTGGTAGGTTGCTGGGATAAACAGGAAATTGATGAAAAAGCGTATGTGCTTGGGATAGGTCTAGATAAATCCGATGTTAAAGGATTTTTAAAAATCACGTATTTAATATCAAATCCAGAGGCTGGATCAACACAACAAGGTGGCGGAAGCAATGAACCCTCACATGAGATTATCACGTTGAATGCCTCAAGTTTTATTCAATCGGAAAACTTAGCAAATGCCGTAATCGCGAAGTCGATTACATATGATATATTAGACTTCTTTGTAGTCTCTGAAGAGCTTGCAAGGGATAAGGATTTTATTCGATATATCTATGATGGAACGAAGGACCGTGATGTTAGACGTGATACAAAACTTATTGTTTCAAAGGAAGAGGCTAGTACATTTATCGAACGAAATCAACCTAAGCTTGAAACAAGAAGACATGAGTATTTTGAAACGATTTTTAACAATGCAACTAAAATCGGCTTTATACCAAATTCTGAAATCAACAATTTTTTCAGAATTACAGAAGCAGATGCTGATCTTTATATTTCTGCCTATGCCACGACGGAACAGGACAAGAGTACAGCAAAGAGAAATGAGGATGATGATTTAATCGCAGGTAAAATGAAGGTAACTGGAAAAACAAACCCTGCTCAGTTTCTTGGTTCTGCAGTCTTTAAAGAGGGACAAATGATTGGAATTCTTTCAGTTCAAGAAACTCGAATAACCCAAATGTTAAATAAATGGATGTTAAAACCTAGCTTTTTAGTCACTCTTCCCGATCCATTTATGAAAAATTACTGGATAACGGCACGTTTCACACAAATAAAACCTCCAAAGATCACGGTGGATGTTTCGAAACCGGCACCAAAAATCATTGTTAATCTTCCAATTGAAGCTGCAATTTTAACAGACCACAGCATGGTCAATTATGCGGATGAGGAAGAAAAGAGAGAAGAATTAAAGAAGCATATTTCCAATGGCTTTGAAAGGAGAATTAATGATTTAATTAAACGAACACAGGAAGAATTTGAAGCAGATCTTTTTGGCTTTTCACTATTTGCTAGGAAGCATTTCTTAACCATTCCACAGTGGGAAAGCTATGATTGGATGAAAGCATATCCGACTGCAGATATTAGCGTAATAGTCGATATTAGATTTGACGAATTTGGGCGACAATCGAAATTACCTAGTTATGAAAGGATAAGAGATTAAGCGATGAATTAATTTATTTACCTGATGATGACAATCATTTTTGCCTATACGACCGGGTTCTCCATTACCCTCTGGAAGGTTAAGAACAAACCCGGTTCAATCGTTGTTTTTGGATTAGCGTTGATTGTAGCTGTTGCACCTTTTTTTACGATTTTAAAATAGAATAATCCTATAAATTAAGGCTGATGATGTAGTGGAAAATGGTCTTTTTTACTATCATCAGCTTTTTTCTATCGGACAGACACAAGCAAGCACCTTTCCTCATAACATTAAGTAATGGGCAAATGCCTAGATCATGTAGTGTACTAAACATACATACACTACGATTTATGTGGAGGTGAGCGAATGTCTGGACTGTTAGCAGCATTAGGTTATTTTGTAAAAGAATTATTATTTTTAGTATCCTATGTGAAAAATAATGCTTTTCCTCAACCGTTATCATCTTCTGATGAGAAGAAATACTTACAATTATTGGCCGAGGGGAATGAACATGCTCGGAATGTGTTGATTGAACATAATTTAAGGTTAGTCGCTCATATAGTTAAAAAATTCGAAAACACTGGTGAGGACACAGAGGATCTGATTTCAATTGGTACCATAGGGTTAATCAAGGCAATCGAAAGCTATTCTCAAGGTAAAGGAACAAAATTGGCTACGTATGCTGCACGCTGTATAGAAAACGAAATTGTAAAGTCAATAGTGTTGCGTATCACTTCGAAACAATCATTTCAAAAATATTTCCTCTTAACGTCACAATAACCGTTTTCACACAACACATTTAATTGTGAAGCAACCAAGAAATTGAAAACGGGAGGGACGACACCAATGAGTAAAAAAGGTTATATCTCCGCAAGTAAATTTCACTCCGAATTCATAAGAAGCGACGCAACCGACCGACTAATTGCTAATTGCTATAATGCAATTAAAGAAAAAATTAGAAGGGAACGACGGAACAATGATTGCACTATACGCACGGGTATCAACCGAAGAACAAGCTAAAAGCGGGTATTCACTTCAAGACCAAATTCGCCAATGCCGTGAAAAGGCGGGCAAAAATGCGGAATGTATTGAATACGTGGACGACGGCTATTCGGGGGGATTCCTTGAACGTCCGGCACTTTCAAAATTGCGGAATGACCTTCGGGAAGGACTAATTGACAAAGTTATTGTCTATGATCCCGACCGTCTATCACGGAAACTTGCGAATCAATTGATTGTTACGGAAGAAATCGAAAAACGGGCAAAATTAATCTTTGTCAATTCCGAATACAAGAATACACCCGAAGGAATTTTGTTCTACCAAATGCGGGGGGCATTCTCGGAATTTGAAAAGGCGAAAATCAAAGAACGTATGACTAATGGAAGACGTGCAAAGGCTCGCAAGAACAAAGTAGTCAAAGACGTCAAGGTTTATGGATACAAGTTCAACAAGGAATCGCAAGAACTCGAAATCTATGAACCCGAAGCAAAGATTGTTCGATTGATTTTCGAACTATTTACCGACCCACGGGGGCGGGTACAGGGTATAAACGGAATCGCCCACTATTTGACCGACAAAGGTATTCCGACCAAAAAACGAAAAGGCGTTTGGCATAGGCAAGTAGTCCGCCAGATTCTTATGAATGAAACCTACACGGGTGTATTCTATCACAACAAATGGAATACGGAAGGAATGCTCGTCAACAAATACAAGGATTCAGACGACGAAAAGGTTTCAATGACCTTACGACCTAAAGAAGAATGGATTCCCGTCGAAGTTCCTGTGATTATCGAAAAGGAAACATTCAAGTTTGCCCAAAAGTTGTTGAAGGAATCACGACGTCGTTGGGCTGGTACTTCAAAGAACAAATATCTTCTTTCGGGATTGGTTCGCTGTGGCGATTGTGGCAATACCATGACGGGGCGACGGGCGAAGAATTGGGGAACTTACGTCTTTGAATATTCCGACGCCAAGAACACCGCAGGGGCAAAGCATAAGGGTTGTGGCAATCGGGTCAAATGCGAAGACCTTGACGCTTATGTATGGAATCATTTTGTCAATGTCATAACAACCGAAGGGGAATCGGCATATTCCGAAGTCGCCGCAACAACCGAAACCCAAGATTCAATTCCATTCGAAGAATCGGAATTACAACGCATTGAAGCCGAACTCATTCGTATTAAATTGGGTCGGAAACGTCTTCTTGACTTCATGACAAACAATGCCGATATTGTGGACGAAGAAGATATTCGCAATCAATTGAAAGAGTTAAAAGAAAAAGAAGATCACTTGTTGAAGTTGAAGGAAGAAACCGCTGCTTTACTTGAAGAACGGAAAAACAACGAAGTCAATGACGAAATTCGGGCAAAGGCGGTTGAACGATATTTTGAAAACGAAAATCCCGAATCTATGTCGATTGAAGAAAGGCAAGAACTACTTCGAATGTTATATCGGGAAATTCGGGTATATTCAAACGGAAAAATTGACTTCATTTCATTGTAGGACGTTCCAATTAGAGGAGCGTCTTTTCTTTCGAACAAAAAACCGCCTTTCGACGGTTCAAAAAATCAAGTATAGCCCCTGTTAGTTGAAGATAACCCTACATATCTGAAATAGGTCTAATAGAAATATTCACATCATCAATGTCATTTTCGTTAGATACCATTCCGAATATCCTACAATTACCGCATTTTTTACATTCAAACATATATCTGATTTCCTCGTTATACTCATTTCCGTTTTCTTCGCTTTGAAATTCTATTTTTAGAGTGCTTTTATGCCATTGATTATCGGAACATAAATCACATTTAAATTCCTTACCCCAAATTTTTACTTCGTATAGCATTGAAAAGACACCTCTCAATTTTTAACAATCGCTTATAAGTTCAGATAATTCAGATGTTTTCATTCATTCTTATTGAACTCAAGCACCCGTTAGTTTAAGTGTATTTATTCACAAACTTAAGACCTTATTAGACACCTGCCTGTTTCCTTTCTATACGTCCGTCCTTTATTTGTTGGTATAAATTTAAATGCGGTTACAGATAATATCCCTATAACAAATTAGGGGGTTATGAAATGGAAGGAGCAACCACAAGTAATAATGGAATGAGCACTTCTAATAAACTAAACCTTTCAGGTCTTGGTGTTGGAGCAATTGTACTAACCACTCTTTATACTGCTGTTTTAGCTTCGCAGTTAATGGCTACCAAACATAAAGTCGATTACCTTTATTACAAAGAAATAACACAAAATAAATAGCTTATTATAGGCGGTGTTTTTTCACCGTCTTTTATTATACATAAAACAGCAATTTGAGCTAAACTGCCCTGTTAGTTGAAGAAGAATGTCTAATCTGGTGAAAAAACTCTACTTAGACTCTATCCTACGGTTATTCAACTAACTTCGAATAACCTCGTTTCCCCTTGACGACCCTTTTGTCGTCCTTTCTTAATCCCCACATAACGTGATTGATCTCACCAAAGCGGATGCCGAATTTCTCATATATGTAATCAGAAATTTCTTCGTGTGATACTTCCACACCTTTGCCTTTCTGCCGCATGAACTCAATTATTGCGGGTTGGATTTCTTCCTTTCCAACCGTTTTTCTTCCATTTAGATATTCGTTCTTTGGCATAATGGACTCCCCTTTCATATTTTTGTAATATTATAACATATCCTATCTACGATTGGTCGCTCGTTTGAAGGACGTTCCGTGACGTGTAGTGACCCGATATTTCAAAATTGTTGTGTATATTCTGAAAGCGTCTTCCTCCGCCAAAAAGACCCCCCGTCCCCCCGTGGGTGGGGTCGAATATTCCGTCCATTTCTTTCTGTGCTTGTGTGTAAAGCGATTGAATTCATTCCGAATAGTTATTGTCTTGGGATTAAATGTCGTTGACCATAAGGCTTATGTATGGTCTTGCAAAGATATAGCAATCGTTGTATAAACATACGGAAGACAACACGTCATTACAATTACTATCTTATGGACAAACCTATTGCTATTCGTCATATAATACAGATTACACGACCAATCGTATTTTGACGTTTTCAACAAATCCCTATAAACAAAGGGTTTGTCGATTTCGATTCGTCGTATATCAAAAATGTATTTTTATCATTCGTCGTATAATGCGAATATGTCCACTTGTATCATTACAAAAACGGCTGAATCCATTACGACTGAAAGTATTTTGCCGATTCCTTCCCGTGTAAATTTCGGACATTTCGGAACGCATAAAGCAATGTTTACGAAGGAATCAATCCCTTTCGTTCGGTTCACTTTGTATTGAAAGCAATGTCACTTTTGGTATTCGTGTGACATGGCGAAAAGCCGTTCAATCCCTTGTGCGCCAACACTTTAATACAGTAAAGAAATGAAGCGAGATTTCTATAATCGGACATATAACGACAGGTTTGCGGCTATTTTACGAAATCAATCTACACGGACTTCATATGTATTAGGAACGACGTTCTTGTCGTCCCAAGTTCAATTTAAAAATGACCTTTCGATTTCAACCAATTCATTCGTATTTGTTCCAATCGCTTTAATTCCGCCTTGACCGCTTTGACGTATGCTGCACGGGCATCTGATTCTGTTTCAAACGTCCCAATATGCTTTCCACAAACTCCAACCTGGTATTTACCGCTTGACGTCTTCGTAAATCCTTTTGCATGGTTCAATTTATATTTCAAACAATTCTCACGGTCGGTAACCACTTCAAGGTTTTCGTCCCGATTATCAAGAGTTTGTTCGTTTTTATGATTGACTTGAATTGACATTCCCGTTTCTTCGAAAAATCCGTTGTATTTGGCAAGTTCCTGACGCATGATGAATCTATGCAATTGTTCCTTTCTTCGAATTCCTTTCCCAACGGCGATATTTGCGTAAATTCCATTGTTCCCTAAGAAAGCGGCGACTTTTCCTTTCTGCAATACTTCCGACAATCTATGCTTCGAAATTAGTGTTTCCCGCCCGTCCTTCAAGAATATTGTGACACTTCGGTCGTCGTTGAACTTGAAGTCATTGAATCGGCGACAACCGTGCAAACCGTTCTTTCTCTTAATATAATTCAACAATTTGACCTCGTTTTCATTTATTGGTTCAAATCTAATATTTCCATCAGCTTCAACAAACATATTGATGACCTCCTATCCCAAGTTCGTTTTGGTGTGTTCATTTTGACCAATCAAAAAGACGCCCCGAAGGACGTCCTTACATCTTTAATTCGATTGTTGTTAATTCTCCACTTTTTTCACGTTCCTTCTGCTGGCGGATCTGCTCGTCGTACATTCCAATTGCAATTAAACAAATTGGTGGAAGATTGTGTCCTTCATTAAGCAATTTACGCCAATACTCAATTTGCTCGACGTTATGCTTTTCATTTTTCTTAGCTTCCTCGACTATCTTCTTTGACTTCGGACTTTCCGCATAACCTTTCGCAATTTCTTCTAATGCTTTACGTTGTGAATATGCCATATTAATTCAACCCCCTTTTATCTCGTTCAAGACGTTCCTTTGCCCGTTCCAATCCCTTAGGTCGTGCGATACGGACTTCGGTTGTAGATACGCCAACTTCTTTCGCAATATCTTCAAGCGACTTACGTTCACGTTTCATGCGAAGAATCATATCAAGCGTTTTCACTTCATATTCAGTCTGTTTCACTAACATTTCGAGTGCCGTCATTTCGATACACCACCAAAATGTTTTTCAATTATGACCAATGACCAAACTGCAATCAAAAAATGAATCATTGCAAGAACATTCATAATTACTTCACCCAAGCGGGAACACGACCGCTGGAATATGCTCTTTCTTGCGTTTCAGTTTTTAATCCAAGACAAAATTCTTCGGGAGTATAATCCTTTGGTGAATAGACTTTTCGTTCATTAATAGTTCGACCATACTTTTCGGTAGGAATCCCTAAGTCAAACAGCGTTTTGTTGTATTCTTGATTTACATTCCCGATTTCGTTCTTAATTTGACCAAGTTCGGCTAATTGCTTCAATAATTCATTTCTTGCAGCAATCACGGATTCAACCTTTTTATCATATCGGGATTGGATTTCCTTCAACCGTTTTTCACGGTGTTCTTTTGCGAAAGGAACAAACTTTTCAACCGCTAATTTTTTGCGGACTGCATAGGCACGTTGAAGAAGTTCGGTTGTTTCGGCAAGTTCAGATTTCTTTTCGTTCAACAATTCCTTTGCTTGTTCAACGTCCGATCCTGATACAATCCCAAGAAGTAATTGTTCGGTTGAATCTTCGATTGCTTGCGTTAATTCAATTACTTGATTCGTCAATTCGTCTTGCTTGTTTTCCAATTCTTGAATTTTAGACTTGACCGCTTCCAATTGTTGCTTTGACATAGATCAATTCCCCCCTTTGATATACGGGACGTTTTGTCCCGATTAAATTTTTAGTTCAATTTTGATTTTTTTCATTCACTTTCAAACCTACGCATGATTTTCAAATTGCGAATTGCTTCGATTTCTTCTGGCTTAACGTTGAATCGGTAAATGATTCGTTGTTTAAGTCGTTCGGAAATTGGCATTTTGTCTGATTCAATAAGCGAAATCATTTGTTGAGATACGCCAACTTCACGGGCAAAATCGCCTTGATTCAGTCCAAGATTCGTCCGCAATGCTTTGACAACAAATCCTTCCATACGTTCAACCTCCTTTTAAATTAGTAAAAAACAAGTTCTTGACCAAAAAGAAATGTCCCGCCAATAAGACGGGCAATCGCACTACTGCACGCTGCTTCGATAGGTCAAATCGAACTTGGGTCGGCAACCAATATTCAGTTGTAAAAAAGCGGATTCCCCCGTTAAAGAACCCGCTTCTAATTATCAATTGTTCTAAATCGTCCCTTGTAAGTTACAATTGGACTAAATTCGTAAAAAACAAGATAGAATGTATAAAAAAATGCGACGGTCACGGTAAAAAGCTCGCAACCAATCGCATTTTCTCAGAGGAATAACCGATTGTATGTCAATGCCGCATACGGAAACGGCAAGGATTAATTTTATGTATTTTCGTTTAATCTTCTTTGACTTCTATTTCGTATTAACGTTTACTTCGTAATTTGCGACAATATTATCGAATCTATATTGCGAATATCTTTGTCGTTATCTAATTAACTTTGTCACTTATGTTCCAAAGTTAAGCAAGCTTTGCTTGCACCGTTCTTGAGGAACTTGATTTTTAGTTCCGAAAGAATGGTTACTATCAAGCGAAGTATTGTATCGAAGTTTCGTTGAAACTAACGAAATACTAACGTTATCTAAGCGACTTCTACTTCGTAATTCAACCGCAAAATCCCTTGACAAGCGTCATAAATACGATTTAACACAATTTTAATATTTCTGTAACATTTTTGTAATATTTATTTGCATAACTTCGAAAAACTTGTCCTTGACTATGCACACATTTGACATTAGAATCGAGATCCTAATGCACCTAAGAGCTTTAAAGAAGACGAAAAAGGATGTTTCTCTGCATGATCCGATTGGTCAGGATAAAGAAGGCAATGAAATTAGTTTAATTGATGTTTTGAAATCAGAAACAGAAGATGTGATTGAAACAATCCAACTAAATATGGAACTTGAGAAAATCAAAGAATATATTGATGTTCTTGATGACAGAGAAAAAGAGGTGATTGTGGGTAGGTTTGGACTTGATTTATCAAAGGAAAAAACACAACGTGAGATTGCAAAAGAGTTGGGCATCTCAAGAAGCTATGTATCACGCATTGAAAAGCGTGCCTTGATGAAAATGTTCCATGAGTTTTATCGGGCAGAAAAAGAAAAAAGAAGATCATAAGAAAAGCGCAAGGCGCGCAGCCTTAGGCGACAAGCATAAGACGAGCGCTGACAGAAGGCGCTTCTTGCCTTCCGAAGCGATTGGCTTAGACCAGAGAGCCGATGGCGCATGGAACTAGACATCGAAAACTACGTAAAAAAAGTTTTTTTAAAAAAGGTGGATTGCACATTTATTTGCAATCCACCTTTTGCTTTATTTTATAAATCAACACTTACTTCAGTTCCAATAATTATTGCAATAACAGACGTGATCACAAGCCCCATAACGATCATAAACATCTTTATCATCCTCCATCAAAGAGATGTACTTCTTACTTTTACTTTACCACTTACATACTGTGTAAACGTTATCCACTTTTGAACATTGTGTTAAAGAAATTTGACAAAATTAAGGCATTCATACAAAGCAAAAGGGCGCCCTAGTTGGCGCCCCTATTGCTGACTATTTATTATGCTTTGTAAATAAAATGGTAAAAATCAGTACGTGAACCGATAGCATTCGTAACTCCTCCTATCATTCAAATTCGTTAGGTGGAATCCTTCTCCACAGATAACCAAGCTACAATCGGACAGATTTTCATTAACATTTTCATTCTCCTCTCTTCCTTTTATTTTTTGTTGATTAGAATAAGCGCATCATTGAATATTGACGTTCCTTCATTTCTTCCATAAGCTTATTGACTCTTTCCTCACGTTGATACTCTTCAATTGATTTTTCACGCTTTGAAATCGAGATCGTTAAAAAGAATAAATTGATGGTCATTATTTTTCACCTCCTTAATTAAAAAATCGGGTAAATCTGTGTAGGAAAAAAAGACATAAAAAGGCCACAGGCATACTAGTCCTGTGGCGTTAAATGGCATAATAAAGCCACAGGCGAACTATTCCACCTGTGGCATGATTAACGTATCTTAAATTAAAAATTAATCACCGGTATGGTCGAATAGATTGTTACATATGAAGTTTTTGTGTTTGTCATGTCAATAGATACTTTCATCATTTTATTCGACCTCCTTTTAAAATTAATTTTTTCCTACTGTGGTAATTATAACCAATATCGCTACTTATGTAAACACTTTTTTTGTAAAAAAAATCCTTCACCTTAATTTAGGTGAAGGACTATTGTTCTTCGAATTGTTTTTTATATTTAGTAACTAATAAGAAAAAGGTAAACGACAAGCATAAAAGAATGAAAGTTGAACCCATCATTATATAAATTTGAAACGGAGAACGTTCCTCCGGTATGATGACCCCGATATATAAAAATACACTTAGCACAAGAAGGATGTAACCGTAGTTAGTGAAATCTTTGATTTTATTACGCAGGTTTTTAAATTGTTTATCTTGATCCATCTTGAATCACACCTACCTAACTAGTAAACTTCCATCCTATGATAACATACATTGAAAGTGCGAGTAGAATGTAAATTTTAGCAGTATCATTCAACAAAAAATAAACCTCCAACCTGGATTTAGGCTAGAGGCAACACTTTATTATTGTAAGCTTTGTTCAAGATCTTCAATTAGGTCTTCCGCATCTTCTAAACCTACTGATATACGGACAAGTCCATCACCTATACCTAGTTCTTCTCGACGATCTTTTGGAATAGAAGCATGTGTCATTTTTGCAGGAACAGAGATTAAGCTTTCAACAGCCCCAAGGCTTTCTGCCAAAGTAAAGTATTTAACCTTACTTAGTAGCTTATCAGCATTCTCAGCACTCCCAACATCAAAGGAAACCATTCCACCAAACCCTTTTGCTTGAGCCTTAGCGATTGCATGATTTGGATGTGTCTCTATACCCGGATAGAACACCTTTTTAACCGCAGGATGGTTTTGAAGGAAATCCACAATTTTTCGTGTGTTTTCTTCATGCTCCTCCATACGGACTCCAAGTGTGCGTATCCCACGAATCAATAACCAAGAATCCTGTGGACCAAGTACCCCACCTGTTGAGTTTTGAACAAAATGTAAGTCCTCACCTAATTTTGCTGAATTTACAACAACAAGACCTGCGACTACATCGCTATGCCCACCAATATATTTGGTTGCACTGTGTAGTACGATATCGGCACCAAGTGCAATTGGATTTTGCCAATATGGAGTGCTAAAGGTGTTATCTACAATGGTTAAAAGATTATGCTTTTTGGCAATTTCAGCAGCACCCTTAATATCTGTAATTTTTAATAACGGATTTGTTGGTGATTCGATATAAATTGCTCTCGTATTTTCACGAATTTCACCTTCAATATTTTCAAGGTTGCTTGTATCAACAAAAGTTGAATCAATGCCTAAGCGATTAAGAACTTTTGTCATCACCCGATATGTTCCACCGTATACATCATCCGTTAAAATGACATGGTCACCGCTGTTAAACAACATCATTACAGCCGTGATTGCAGCCATACCAGAGCCAAATGCAAATCCTCTTTCTCCACCTTCTATATCCTTTATCAATTCTTCCAGGGCATGTCTTGTTGGATTTCCAGTTCGTGAGTATTCAAACCCCTTATGACCGCCGATTCCTTCTTGTTTATACGTACTAACTTGGTAAATTGGTGTATTAACTGCACCAGTCTGTGGATCTTCGCCTACTCCACCGTGGATAAGTAGCGTTTTACGTTTCATTCCTATATCCCACCTTCATATATTTTTTTGCTTAAATAACGCTCACTGCTATCTGGAAAGATCACAAGGATGTGAGATCCAGGCTTTGCTTGTTCTGCTTCTATTAATGCCGCATGAAGGGCAGCACCAGATGAGCTACCAACAAGCAATCCTTCCAAACGTGCCATTTCCTTCACCCGGTTAAAAGCATCCTCATCCGAAATGGTGTGAATGGAATCGAAATAGGACGTATCCATATAGCCTGGAAGAAATTCCATGCCAATCCCTTCTGTTTTATGTGGTCCAGATTCACCACCATTTAAAATGGATCCAACTGGCTCAACAATCACTGTTTTTATGGAGTGATTCATTTCTTTTAGATACTTCGCTGTCCCCATAAACGTCCCACCAGTCCCAGCACCAGCTACAAACATATCAATTTGTCCATCAAGCTGTTGCCAAATTTCTGGTCCAATCGTTTTATAATAAGTATCTGGATTAGCTGGGTTTGCAAATTGCTGTGGACAATAGGAATTTGGTATTTCATTAAGAAGCTCGTTTGCCTTCTCAATCGCCCCCGTCATCCCGGCCTCTGTTGGCGTATTGATGACGGTTGCCCTTAATGCCTTCATTAATTCTTGTTTTTCAGTGGAAAACTTCTCTGGTACACAAAGAATCACTTTAACATTGCGGTTGATGGCTGCAAGTGCAAGTCCAATCCCAGTATTCCCAGCAGTAGGTTCAATGACTGTTCCTCCTTCGGTTAACTGACCCGTTTCAAAAGCATGTTGAAGAAGTTCGACTCCTAATCGATCCTTGATACTTCCGCCGGGATTAAAGAATTCAAGCTTTGCAAAAAGACGAACCCCATTTCGTAATGGAAATTTCGTAATTTCTACTATCGGAGTATTTCCGATTAGCTCATGAACATTTCGATACACTTGCATGACAAATCCCCCTAATCAAATTAGCCTTGGCGAATTTTTAGGCCCACACGAGGTGGGTCATAAAGACATTGCCACAGGAAGTGGCGTTTTTAGTCTTTAACCTTATTCCTCGAAAGTATCCATTAAAAAATCTGTGGCATCCGCCGGAGGCTTGGGCCCACACGAAGTGGGTCACTCAGATGTTGCCACAGGATGTGGCGTTATTAGTCTGAGTTCCTTAATTTCGCCAAGGTTCATTGGCGAATAAAGTTATAATGATTTATTTATTTATTTCCTCTACCATTCGTTCAACAACTTTAGAAGAATTTACTGCAGCGGTTTGCAGGAACTGTTCAAACGACACATCTGATTCTTTACCTGCAATATCAGATAAGGCACGAATGACAACAAATGGCACATCAAATTGATGACATACCTGTGCCACCGCAGCTGCTTCCATTTCCACTGCATATAAATCACCAAATTTTTGACTAACAAACGAAACACGTTCAGGGTCATTCATAAAGGAATCACCTGTTGCAATTAATCCAGTTACAACCTGAACATCTGTGATTCCTTCTCCACTTTTTTCGGCTAACTCAATTAGTTTTTTATCAGCTTTAAATGCAGCAGGCAACCCTGGTACTTGCCCATATTCATAATCAAAAGCAGTAACATCTACATCATGATGTCTAACCTCTGATGAAATAACAATGTCACCTACATTAAGAGTTTTTAAGTGCCCACCTGCTGAACCGGTATTCACCACATAATCTGGTTTGAATTGCAATAATAAAATCGTTGTTGAAATTGCGGCATTCACTTTACCGATCCCAGACTTAAGTAAAATCACATCATAGCCATTGAGTGTTCCAGTGTAGAACACACTTCCAGCAACTGTAGTTTCCTGTTTATTTTCAATTTTCTCCCGTAAAATGGTTACTTCTTCATCCATTGCTCCGATAATTGCTACTTTCATAAGTACGTATCACCTTTCATTTTTACTGTTTTGTCGCCTCCATCACCCATACAAAATGATTAAAACGTTTAAATTCAACGATAAAACCATTTTGTTTTGCAATTTCTTTTAAAACAGGAATAGTTGTGTAATATTCCGTTTCTAAATCATTTGCTAGATTCAAGAAGCCTTTTTGTGTTGCGGACTCAATCGTCATTGTATATTCTTGTTTATTTTCGAACATCGTATCCGCAAACACTATTTTACCACCTTTTTCAAGAATGTTTCTATATTGCGAAAAAGCTTGGTTTTTCTCGATATCATTCAAGTGGTGGAAGGCATACGTACTAACGATTGTATCAATTTTATCATCAGGTTTTTTAAAATCGATAAAATCCCCATCTTCAATTGTTAAAGAATAGTTTTGAAGCTTTTCCTTCGCAATCTCTCGCATGGGTACGGAGGGTTCAACACCATATACTTTCTTATTGTCGTCAAGTAGTTTTTGAGTCAGGTTGCCAGTGCCCACTCCAAACTCCAAAACGGTGAGACCGGATTTTTGTACAACATCATTTAGAATATCGTCATATCGTAAAAACACTTCTTGATATTCCACATCATTTCCAGTTACTGTGTGATCATATGAGTTTGCCCAACCCTCAAAAACCTCTAAAAACTCTCGCCCCATTTTTTCTCACTCTCCACCATAATATATTATTCCTATCAGTATACTATGAATTTAAAAAAGAACTGTTCTCAATTTACCATATTCATCTTATTTTTTCAATTCATCTTCTTTAAAAAAAAGGCACAAAAAAAACGCAGGATTACCTGCGTTTTAATTAATCACTACCATTTTCATCAGGTTCTGATTTTTTATAGTCTTTGTATGTCGGAGTGTCATTTTCCTTTAATTCTTCAATTTTTGTTGGTTTCCATCCTTCATTCGGAATCCAATCTAAGTAAACTTTTTGAACTTGTTTTGTAGTTTTTGAAGAAACAGTTGCAGTAATGGAATTTTCTCCATTTCTTCCTAACCACCAAACGACCATATCTGAACGATCAAAACCAGTTGCATAACTTGCGGCCATCTCCATTTCATTTCGGTCAACCGAGTCTTTCGTATAATCAATACTATGAGGCTCCGCCTGTGTAGTACCAATTGGTTTCCACGCTGGATTAACAATTGATTTCAAGATATTTGATTCCGGGTCACCCTCAGTTTCAACAACAGCTTCATCAGATTCTGGTTCTTTTTGCTCATTGTTCGTTTCCTCAGTTGGTTTTTCCTTTGATGTTTGATCATCCGATTTGTCAATTGTTTGTTCTTTTTCTTGCTCTTTATCCTGTGAATCATCCGAGGCCGCTTTTCCCTCATTGTCTGCGGGTTGGTTCGTTTGATTTGAAGACACAGATTCATCTACATTTTTGTCTCCAAAAATGAGCTTTCCACCAAAAAAGACAATCAAAACCACAACAAGGACAATTAAAATATTTAAAATTCGATTTACCTTTTTTCGTTTCGCTCTTCTTTCTGATCGAGGCCCTTCATATAGTTTGTCTAAATCATACCCCATTTTACAGTACCTCCTAAAAACGACTTACTCATTCAACTATCTTCTTATTCTAGCATGTGTGAACGAAAGGTTGAAGAGATTTCTTTATTAGTCGTTCGATTTGGTACCTTTTTCCTGTTCAATTTGATATATTCCTTTGACAATTTCATAAAAGATTGAATTGGCCACAGACTGAGAGCCTGTCTGCTCCAAATCGACTACTACAAGTGCGTATTTAGGACTTTCAAACGGAAAATATCCGGCAAACCAACTGTTAACAAGGCCAACTTCTCCTTGTTTTTTTCCTGTTTGAGCTGTTCCTGATTTACCGGCCACTTGATAAGGGAGGTCGGCAAACCGTTGTCCAGTTCCAGATGTAACCACTCCACGAAGCAATTCCTGGAGTCTGCTAGCTGTATAGGGTGCAATCTTAGGTCCTTCCATATCCTGTTTTGAAAAAGAAAATAAGGTTGTACCGTTTTTATATAAAACGTCACTAACAGTTCGAACTTCTTTTTTTGAACCTCCACGTGCAATGGTTGCCATCATATTCGCGATACCTAATGGTGTTACCCTCACATCCTTTTGCCCAATCGCAGTCTGAGCAATCGCCTTCGGAACATTTTTATCCTTTTCATCCGTCCAAATTCGACCATTATATTCATTTGGAATCTGCTTGAAATCCTGAAAACGAAACACATCGCCATTCCAGCCAACTGGTCCAAGTAAGCCCAGCATTTCGGAATACTGTTCAATTACATCTTGGTCCTTCTGTAACATCTCTTGCGCCAGGGTAGCAAATGTGTAATTACAGCTTTTTGCAAAGCTGTTATGGAAATTTAGCATCCCATGTGGATATTCGGCTTGCCCTTCCCCATACAAATCTTTGTCGCAATTAAACATTCTATCATTTGAGATTTGCTGTTGTTCGATTGCAGCTGCAGCAATTACCGTCTTAAAGACAGAACCAGGAAATTGTGGCATGATCATTTGATTTTGGGCACTGCCATCCTCAAACGGATTAGACGAATTAATATCTGGTTTACTAACCATGGCAAGTAAGTCATTGGATTCTACATCAAGTAGGACAATTCCGCCTTTTTTCAAACCATTCTTATCAAGAATTTCTTCCGCCAAAAGTTGTAAATCTTTATCCAAGGTTGTTTGAATGGCGACCGGGTAATATGGATTTGCAGGCGCTGTGTATTTAACATCAATGCCAAATAAAGGTCCACCGTCCCCTGCCACATGATATAAAAGTTTCGCCTCTCCTTCCGGCAAAAGGAATTCATCAAACGTAGATTGCAAACCAGTAATTCCTAGTTTTGTATTCTGAGGTAAATAGGTTTTCTCAGGATAACGCTTTTGGAATAAATCCTTATTTTCTCTTATTAGCCCAATTAAATGTTCTGCAATATCATGATCAAGTTCATATTGACGATGGACTGCAAAGACACCTGGAATTTGGAGATTGTTAATTTTGTTCATCTGCGTTTCAGTTAATTCTACGGGCTTGTCTCCACCAACGATTACCGGTTTTTTAGCATCCTCAATTTCTTTTTTTAAGGAAGTTGAGGAAATATTTACGATTTCTGCGACTTCCTCAGCTGGCCATTCAATGTTTTTTAAAAAAGGAAACAATACAAGTGTTGGATAATATTCATGGGTTAATGCTTTTTTATTACGGTCGATAAATCGCCCACGGCCTTGGTCTATTACAAGTTCTTGTGTTCGCTGCGTTACACTCGCTTCAATTAAATTTATATCATGATTCGTAAAGGATTCAGTACTCACGAGTTGCAATTGCATAAGTCTGCCGATTAACCCTGTTAAGGTTAAAAGGATAACGATTAAGATGATAATTGCACGTTTTTTAATTACCATAGAAAAACACCTCGTCTACAGTTTCGACGAGGTGTCATACTATTTATACCTATAGAGATTGTTCAAAATCCCTGTAAAAGTGACAATATTAGTCAATTTTTGTTATTTCAACAAGCATATCTCCACCTGGAGTTTGAACCGTTACTTTTTCTCCAACATGTTTTCCAAGTAGGCTTTTTGCGATTGGAGAGTCATTTGAAATTTTACCTTCAAACGGATCGGCTTCGGCACTTCCCACAATCGTGTAGGTTTCTTCTTCCCCATCCGGAAGCTCAATAAAGGTTACTGTTTTTCCTAATGAAACCTTACCAGCGCTGTCCGCATCTTCTTCAATAATTTTTGCATTTCGAATCATATTTTCAATTGTTGTAATACGTCCTTCAACAAATGCTTGTTCATCCTTCGCTGAATCATACTCTGAGTTCTCAGAAAGATCTCCAAAACTTCTTGCTATTTTAATACGCTCTACAACTTCTTTACGCTTTACTGTTTTTAAATGTTCTAATTCCTGCTCTAATTTTTGTTTTCCTTCTAATGTCATTGGAAATACTTTCTCTACCATAATCCCTTCACTCCTTGTAGTCGTTACAATCCCCCTGTGATTGCTTTACATATGTAGTACGAATTGTTTTCTTTTTAGTATAGTAAGGAAAGGAATGGTAGGGAATTTCTACCATTCCTTTCCTTATAATTTGTACTATCATAACATCGTTTTCTCTGTTATGTTATTACAAAATGACATTTTGTTCAAGAATTGTTTGAATTTTTGTTACCATTAAGTCAATTGCAACGTGATTTTGCCCACCTTCAGGGATGATGATGTCGGCATATCGCTTCGTTGGTTCACAGAATTGATTATGCATTGGACGGACCACCGTTTCATATTGCTCAATAACAGATTCCAACGTTCGACCACGATCTTTAATATCCCGTAGCATTCTCCGGATAATACGGATATCGGCATCAGTGTCAACGAATAGCTTTATATCCATTAAATCTCGCAGTCGTTCATCTTCAAGAACGAGAATTCCCTCTAAAATAATAACATCCTTTGGTTCAACGTGAATAACTTCAGAAGACCTTGTATGAAATTTATAGTCATAAACCGGCTTACTTATACCTTTGTAATCAAGAAGATTTTTAATATGTTCAATGAGTAAATCATTATCAAAAGCTAACGGGTGGTCATAATTTGTATTTAATCTTTCTTGAAAAGGCATATGGCTTTGATCTTTATAATATGAATCTTGCTCGATCATTAAGATTGAGTGACCCGTAAAATGCTCAAATATGGCTTTTGATACACTTGTTTTACCAGATCCTGAGCCTCCAGCAATGCCAATGACAATTGGCTTCTTGCTCATCTTACTTCCCCTTTCGCATCATGTTTTTCGGATATACAGGCTTGTCTACTTTAAACGAAACAATTTGCAATGGATGTTTTGCAGCATCAATCTTGTTTCCGTCCTCATCCCAAATCGCCTCAACTGTTTGTGTAAAGTTGTCAATTTCAGGGCCGAAAAACTCAACCTGGTCTCCTTTTTTAAAGTAATTTCGCTGCTGTAACGTTACAATCCCTGATTCCTTATCATAGTCTAACACCAGACCAGCAAAATCATAAGTTGTTTTTTTACTATGAGTGCCATACATTTGTTCTTTTACACCAGGAACTCCTTCAAAGAAGGCAGGCGCAGTATCACGATTCGCACATTTATCAAGCTCTTTAAGCCACTCTTCATTGATGACAAAATTGTCAGGGTCGGCACTATATGCATCGATTACTTTTCGATAAACACTTACTACCGTTGCGATATAGTGAATCGATTTCATTCGTCCTTCGATTTTTAAACTGTCAATTCCCAATTCAATCATTCGTGGAATTGATTCAATAAGCTTTAAGTCTTTTGGACTCATCGCAAAAGGTGCGTCCTTTTCATCAAATAGGGCTACTTCATTTTCACTTTCATCTAATTTGAATAAATCGTAATCCCATCTGCATGACTGGCAGCAGCCACCACGGTTGGAATCGCGAGCTGTCATATGATTACTTAATGTACAACGACCAGAATAAGCAATACACATAGCACCATGTACAAATGTTTCGATTTCGATATCGACCTTTTCCTTCATTTCTTTAATCTCTTCAGCACTCGTTTCACGTGCTAGCACGACACGTTCTAACCCTTCTTCCTTCCAAAATTGAACAGCCTTCCAGTTGGAGAGGGATTGCTGTGTGCTTAGATGTACTTCCATTTTTGGAGCGACTCGTTTACATGTTTCAATAATAAGAGGGTCTGCTACGATGATACCTGAAACTCCAGCTTTTTCAAGCCCCATTAGATATTCATCTATTCCATCCATGTTTTCGTTATGGGCATATATATTTGTAGTCACATAGATTTTGGCACCATATTTGTTAGCGAATTCTACACCTTCTGCGATTTCTTCTAGTGTAAAATTATCAGCGTTGGAACGTAGTCCATATTCTTGACCACCAATAAAAACAGCATCTGCACCATAGTGAACAGCAATTTTTAATTTTTCCAGGTTACCTGCAGGTGCAAGCAATTCTGGCTTCTTGATAATTACACGCTTGCCGTCTACTATTTTTGAAATCGGTTCTCTTTCAACTGCTGTTGACATGCATTTTCCTCCTCTTTGTCTGATCAGTAGACCGTTTCTTTAAAGTAGAAACCTGTGTCTAGTGGGCGATTGATCGGTTGAAGTTCTTCAAGTTGCGCTAATAGATCATCCTTGATGTCCTCATATTCATCACGATTTTCTACACATAAGTCTATTGCTTTTCGATAAATTTTGGTTACTTCAAGGAGATATTCAGACGATTTTAAAATCCCTTCAATTTTAAAGCTGTCAACACCAGCATCAATCATTTCTGCCAATTCATCGATAATACAAACATCATTCGGGCTCATAATATGTGTGCCATTTTCATCTTCAAAAATCGGGTATTTATTGTTACGCTCTTTATCAAATAAGAACATATCTTTTTCTTTTTTGCGGTTTTCGATCGCCATCACATTGCCTTGATATTCAAAATAGTTTCCAACTAGTGATCGCTTTGATTGGAACATACACATCATGCCATGTACTTGAACCTCAATTTCAACCTCAGCATTTTCTTTTATTTCAACTATTGCATCCATATTTAATTCACGAGCAAGCACGGCACGCTTTGCACCTTTTCTTCCCCAGTAATTACATGTATACCAGTTTGTCGCAGTCGTTTCAGTATTCCAGTGAAGCTTCATTTCTGGAGCAACCTCACGGACAGTCATTAGTACTGCTGGGTCTCCAAACACAATTGCATCTACGTTACTATCCCGTAAGAATGCGATATAGTCTGCTAACTCATCCACTTTTTCATTATGGTAAATGGCATTCATCGCAACATAGATTTTTACATCATGAGCATGGGCAATTTCAACCGCTTGAACGATTTTCTCTCGATTAAATTCCCCTGCAAGACGTAACCCATATCGTTGTTCACCTATTATAAACGCTGTTGCCCCAGCCTGAATCAATGGTTCAATATCTTCTACACATATAGGCGTGACCAGAAGTTCTGGTTTCTTCATTCCTTAACACCTCTTCTTTTACTTAATGCAACCCCATCCCCTACGGGTAAGATGGTCGTTTGATAATCTGGGTGTGCGAGAAGCCACTCGTTATACGATTTAATCTTTGTTACGAGATTTCGAATTCTTTTATTCTCGATTTCTTCCTCCGCCACAAGCCCTTTAAATAGTACATTATCAGTCACAATTAAGCCATCCTTTGAAAGACATTTTTCATAGATGTCAAAAAAATGTCGATATTGGCCTTTTGCTGCATCAATAAAAATACAATCAAATTCACCATGTTTTTTTATTTCGTCTGCAACTTCTAGAGCATCTCCAAAAATCACTTCGATTTGGGAGCTTGTCCCAGTACGTTCAATGTTTTCAAGGGATTTTTCATATCGTTCTGCGTCCCTCTCAAGAGATACGATTTTAGTTCCAGGTAGTGCCTGTGCCATCCGAATTGCAGAATAACCAATCGCAGTACCAATCTCGAGAATTTGCTTTGGTTGAGATATTCGCAGTATTTGAAGCATTGTTTCAATGCCAACTAGTTCCATAATTGGTACATTATTTTCTTTAGCATAATGTTCAATTTCTTCAACGATTTCGTTCCTTTTTGGAAGCAGGGCTTCTAAATATTGGGTTATTTTACTTGATAACAAGAAAAAAACCTCCATTTCAATATGGTGGTGTGAGAAATAATATAGTCTTTTGTTTTTGTATGATAATAATTTTGCAAAGTTTATTTTATCATAAAAGAAAAGGGAACGCCATATTGCGTTCCCTGGAAACGTTACTCTTGTTGATTTGTAATATATTGTGCTTTTTTGGCATTATGTTCTTCCAATGTCTTCGAGTAATATACTTCCCCTGTTGGGGCTGCTAGGAAGTATAGAAAATCTGTTTCAGCAGGGTTTAGTGCAGCTGATAAAGATGATTCTCCGGCATTGGCAATAGGACCTGGTGTTAAACCTTTAATTTTATAGGTGTTAAACGGTGAATTCACTTCAAGATGATCGTATAGCACGCGCTTCTTATGCTCTCCTAATGCATAAAGAACAGTCGGGTCTGTTTGAAGTGGCATATCAGTATCTAAACGATTATAAAACACGCTAGAAATTGTCTCACGGTCTGTTTGTGCTGTCGCTTCTTCCTCTATTAATGAAGCCATGGTTAATAGTTTATGAGTTGAATCAATATACTTATTTCCTTCCATAAGCCCTACATATTTTACGAGAATTTTTTCCGTTTGATCTAGCATTGTTTCAACAATTGATTCAATTGAAGGCTTTTTCTCGTAAAACGGATAGGTAGCAGGGAATAAATATCCTTCAAGTGGATGTTTAATATCCTCGTTTAATATTTCTTCCGTTAAGATGCTTGGATATTTACTGATTAGACTACGAACATACTCAGTATCATCCATTTTATTTATGACTTCCTCTTGTGTATAGCCTGTTTGTTCAGCAATAATTATTGCAATTTCCTCAAGCTGTTTTCCTTCTGGGATTACCATTTTAAAAACTGGTTCACCCATAAAAATTCCGGATTTCAAACTTTCAATAATTTCATCAAAGTTCATAGATTGATTAAGCGTATATTCCCCAGCCTGAAAACCAGATTCATTTTTAAACTTTGTGTAGTAACGAAATACCTTTGCATTTTTTACAACATCATGTTCCTCAAGAATTCGGGCGATTGCTGTTGGTGATGAACCGATTGGGATAGTAACCTCGATAGGTTCTTTGTTTGTAGGGTCTACTGGCTCAAGTGCTGATTTTATATATAAATAGCCTCCGCCGATTATTCCAGATATAGCTACTAGTAATATGATAAAAATGATGAATACGATCTTACGGATTGTTTTGGCTTCACTATGCCGTTCTTGTAGATTCTTTTTATATAACTCTTTTTTCGAATCGTTATCTGACATGTATCGTAAATCCTCCCCTCACTCGAATTATTATACTACATTTTTTTATCTAATTCGTCAATTTTAGGAAAGAATTCACTAGAATTTTGTAGTTTTTTCTAAAAAATCTAGTTGTTTTTAAGTAGTTGGGGGCTATATGGGGAGAAGTTTTTGGGAAAAAGAAAAAACAGCGCGCGGCTGTTTTATTCTTCTCCTTCTTCATCAAGGAATGTATTTAACATTTCTTCAACAAGATCCCATTCTTCTTCTGTCTCAATAGGTTGAAGTTCTCCATCTTCTCCATCCTCAGATGGGCTAAAGCTTGAAGCGTGAATCTCGATATCTTCTTCATCCTCATTTTCATCACTAACTGGATAATATAGGACATAAGACTTTCCAAATTCTTCTGACTCGAATGTAAATAATACTTCACAAAGAATTTCATTTCCTTGTTCATCAATTACCGTTATTTGCTTTTCACCATGTTCCATGTAAATCCACCTCATTAATTTTTACTATCTAGATACCCCTGAAGAATCATGACTGCGGCCATTTTATCGATTACTTGCTTTCGCTTTTTTCGACTTACATCTGCGGATAATAAGACCCGTTCGGCTGCTACTGTTGAAAGACGCTCGTCCCATAAAACAACCGGTAATCCAAATTTCTCATTAACCATATTAGCAAAATGCTGACTAGCCTCGCCACGAGGTCCAATTGTCCCGTTCATATTTTTCGGTAAACCGATAACAACCGATTCTACCTCATAATCCTTGATGATTTCACCAAGACGTTCTAAACCAAACTGCTGACGTTCTTCATTGATCTTAATTGTTTCAATGCCTTGAGCAGTCCAGCCCATTTCATCACTGACGGCGACACCGACTGTTTTTGAGCCGACGTCTAAACCGAGAATCCTCATTCGTTTTACCCCTCACGATGGATCTTTAAGTATGATTTAACTAGCTCCTCAATTATTTCATCTCGTTCAAGCTTGCGGATAATATTCCTCGCATCATTATGACGTGGAATATATGCAGGGTCTCCAGATAATAAATATCCAACAATTTGATTGATTGGATTATATCCTTTTTCTTGAAGAGCATCATAGACATTGAATAATACTTCATTTACATTTGTTTCAACTGGTTCCTCTGGAAAGTTGAATTTCATTGTTTTATCAAATGAGCTCAAGTTCTGCACCTCACTCTTTAGATTCTGATGTTTGAATCCGGGCATGTAAATCTTACCATTCATTGTACACTAATCACAACTAAATAGAAACAAGAAGTGACAATTTGTATCATCCTTACAACTAGGATGATACAAATTTGTTGATTTTTAGATATTTTTTACCCATTCTTCTACAAATTGCAATGCTGATTCGAGCTGGTCTGGATTTTTACCGCCTGCTTGGGCCATATCCGGGCGGCCACCACCACCACCGCCACATCTAGTTGCAACTTCCTTAATTAGTTTTCCAGCATGGAATCCTTTTTCAATCAAGTCCTTTGTTACTCCTGCCGTTATGTTTACTTTATCATCGTTTACAGAACCTAAAACAATTACTGCTGAACCCAGCTTTTGTTTTAAATCATCAACCATTGCACGAAGATTATTCATATCTTGGGCATTTACCTTACTATATAAAACTGTTGCACCATTAATTTCTTTGGCTTTGTCGACAAGGCTACCTGCTTCAATATTGCCAAGCTTCGCTGAAAGTGATTCATTTTCACGATGTAAATTACGAATTTCATGCTGTAATGCTTCAATTCTGCTTGAAACTTCAGCCGGCTTTGTCTTAAAAAGATTTGCCGCTTCATGAAGCATTTTAACTTGGTCATTGATAACATGGTATGCTGCTTTACCAGTTACGGCTTCGATACGGCGTGTTCCTGCCCCAATACCTGTTTCAGAAACAATCTTGAATAACCCAATTGTAGAAGTGTTCGGTACATGGCATCCACCACAAAGTTCCAAGCTATAGTCGCCAACCTGAACGACACGTACAATTTCACCATATTTCTCACCAAATAGTGCCATAGCCCCCATCGCTTTTGCTTCCGTTAATGATTTATAATCAATATTTACAGGGATGCTGCTCCAAATTTTTTCATTCACAATTGATTCAATTTGCTCAAGCTCTTCAGGCTTGATTTGACCGAAATGGGAGAAGTCAAAGCGTAAACGATTTGAAGTTACGAGTGAACCCGCTTGGTTTACATGAACTCCAAGGACATCCTTTAATGCTTGATGTAAAAGATGTGTTGCCGTGTGGTTTTTAATAACACCACCTCGGTTTTCTTGGTCAACCTTGGAATGTAGTTGGTCACCTTTGGCTAGACTTCCTTTTTCAATCACAACACGGTGAAGATTTTGACCATTTGGTGCTTTCTGAACGTCTTTTACAATCAGCCTTGTTTTTTCATTTTCAATGGTACCTTCATCAGCGATTTGTCCACCACTCTCGGCATAAAAAGGTGTTTTGTCTAAAATAAGTTGAATTTCTTCACCCTCGTTTGCCTTCTCAACTACTTCTCCATCTTTTACGATTACAAGAACGGTTGATTGTGCTTCAAGTTCATCATAACCAACAAACGTACTTTCTATTTTTATTTCCCCAAGAACACCACTTTGGACTTGCATGGAATCGACATCTTGACGAGCAGATCTAGCTCTTTCACGTTGGTTTTCCATTTCGCGTTCGAATCCATCGTGATCCACCTTCATGCCTTCTTCTTCAGCATATTCCTCTGTAAGTTCTACAGGGAAACCATACGTATCATACAAACGGAAAACATCAACACCAGCAATGGTGTCACTACCTTTTGCTTTTTCCTTTTGAATAACAGTAGATAAAATAGCTAGTCCATCATGTAATGTTTCATGGAAGCGTTCCTCTTCTGTTTTCACAACTTTTTGGATGAATTCTGTTTTTTCTTTGACTTCCGGATAAAAATCAACCATGATTTCCCCTACAACAGGAACAAGTTCGTACATAAACGGACGATTAATTGAAATCTTTTTTGCGTAACGAACAGCACGTCTTAATAATCTTCGAATGACATAGCCTCTTCCTTCATTGGATGGAAGTGCTCCGTCACCTACCGCAAATGTAACTGTTCGGATGTGGTCAGCAATAACCTTGAATGCCTCATCTTTTTCGTTTTCTTGTCCATATTTTTCACCAGAAATGGACTCTGTTGCCTCAATAATTGGCATGAATAGGTCTGTATCAAAATTGGTAGGCACATTTTGAATAACAGAGCACATTCTTTCAAGACCCATACCTGTATCAATATTTTTCTTAGGAAGTGGAGTATATGTACCGTCTGGGTTATGGTTAAATTGTGAGAACACAAGATTCCAGATTTCTAAATAACGTTCATTTTCTCCACCTGGATATAATTCAAGATCATTCGGGTCATTCCCAAATTCGTCACCGCGGTCAAAGAATATTTCTGTGTTCGGACCACTTGGACCTTCACCAATATCCCAGAAGTTTCCTTCTAAACGAATAATGCGCTCTTCAGGAATTCCAATTTTTTCATTCCAAATTTTATGTGCCTCATCATCTTCCGGGTGGATTGTAACGGAAAGTTTCTCAGGATCGAATCCAATCCAGTCTTTGCTTGTTAAGAATTCCCATGCCCACTCAATTGCTTCTTCTTTGAAATAATCACCAATTGAAAAGTTTCCAAGCATTTCAAAGAAAGTGTGGTGTCTTGCTGTTTTCCCTACATTTTCAATATCATTTGTACGAATGGATTTCTGTGCATTACAAATCCTAGGGTTTGCGGGAATAACACGTCCATCGAAGTATTTTTTTAATGTAGCTACACCACTATTGATCCAAAGTAAAGATGGATCTTCATGTGGAACTAAGGAAGCACTTGGTTCAACAGCATGCCCCTTTGATTTAAAAAAATCTAAAAACATTTGTCGTACTTGAGCTGATGTTAATTGTTTCATTTTATAACCTCCAATATCATTTTAGACATAAAAAAATACTCTAATCCCTAAAAAACAGGGACGAGAGTATGCTCGCGGTACCACCCTGATTATGGACGTCAAAAAATAAGACACGTCCATCACCTTCGTATATTGATAACGGTATTCACCGGTAGGTTTTCCTACACTCAGGAGTAGCGTTCTGTTACCCTTCATCCGAAATTCCTCTCAGCCATGGAAATTCCTCTCTGGTTCGATGGTCCTGTAACATACTGATTCCTTCATTGTTTTCGTTTGTAATACATCATTTCTTGTCAATTATATTCAAGTCAAAAATGTTTGTCAATCCTGGTGCTATTCCTTACGAATAACAGTAAAATGCTGCTTGGCATGGATGATAAATACCTTTAAAATAGCCACAACCGGTACGGCGATGATGAGTCCTACAACCCCACCTATTTCTCCACCTAATAAAAGTGCCGCAATAATTACAATGGGATGTAGTCGTAGGCTTTTTCCTACAATCATGGGTGACAGCAGGTTTCCTTCAATAAATTGAAGTCCGAAAACGACAATGATAACAATAATCACCATCTTCATTGATATTGTGGCGGCAATTATGACTGCAGGAATGGCACCAATAATCGGTCCAAAGTAAGGGATAATGTTTGTAACCCCAACAATACTTCCAAATAACAACGGATACTTCATTCCAGATATCCAAAAAGCCAAGGACGCTGTTGTACCGACAAGCAGACATACGATGAGTTGCCCCCTTATATAATTCCCCAATGACTCATCAACATCTCGAAAAAAAAGCTGCCCCGCTTTTCTTAGCTTTCTAGGAGTCATGTACCAAAGCGCTTTTATCATTTGGTCATGGTCCTTTAACATATAAAAAACAATGAACGGAATGATTGCAATAATAAAAATGGAATTGAGGAGAGCTTTTAAAAAGTAAATCGTCCTCGAAAGCAGATAATCTACATAGTTTTCAACTGAATTTAGCAAATCATCAAGCTGCGCGTGAACAAAAGCTGGAAGCTGTGATGTTCCTGATTCGATTTCTTTTAACCAACCCCTGTACGTTTTACTGAATTCAGGAAAACTTTCGGCAAGATCCCTAAGCTGCCCAAGAATAACCGGTATTCCTTTATATATTCCGATTCCAATTCCGCCGAAAAAAAGGAAATAGATAAGTAAGATAGCGAGTGATTTCGGAAGCCCTCGATGGTTGAGTTTGTCTATAATCGGATGAAGCAAATAGGTGATAAAAACAGAGATGATAAAAGGAATTAAAAATGTTTTTAAGAGTGACACAATCGGGAGCCAGATCGGAGCCAATTTTAAAAAAATATAAATTGTCAAAAACGCTATTAATAATAGTGATATTCTAAAAATCCATTTGACTCGATTTTCATTCAACTGTTCTCACTCCCCTCACTAGTAGTTTTTGGATTCTAAATGGTTTTATACAGACGAGGTGTTGGTAGATTGCATTGTAAAAATACTGATTATTTTGTAAAATGTTGTTGAGAGGTTGTGGTTATTTGATTATTAAATCACGTGGTGAAAATGATGAATTAGAGCTATTTCGCTTTTTACGGGTTCGCAAGAAATTAGATGTTGAGGACGAAAACAGTTTTGCTTATCTCGAAAAGGGCTGGCTCGGTGAAAAACAATTTGACAATTTGCTTCTAGGTCTTCCAAATGAATGCCTCATTTTGAACAACCTTCTCCTAAAAGTAAACAACACCTTATTCCAAATCGACTCCCTGCTAATCACACAAAAGAAAATAAACATTTTTGAAGTGAAAAATTACGAGGGAGATTATTTCTTCAGAAATGACCGCTTACACATGATTTCTGGTAAAGAGATCAAAAATCCGCACATTCAAATAACCCGCAGTGAATCATTATTTAGACAACTTCTCCAAGAGTTACGATTTAATATCACAGTTGAATCTCAAGTAATATTCATAAACCCTGAGTTTTATCTATACGAGGCTCCAGTTAAAGCACCATTTGTATTTCATGCACAACTCGTTCGTTTTTTGAAAAATTTAGATGAAATCGTTTCAGCTTCTACGATTTCTGGGAGTCATATGCGATTTGCGGAAAAATTAGCTTCGTTGCATATCACCAAAAATCCCTATTCCCGGTTGCCAGCTTATACATATGAAGAGTTGGAGAAAGGGATTGTGTGTCGGGGAGGGTGTGGATGTCTTGACCTTGAAGATACAAATAGACATACTTTAATTTGTAAAAACTGTGGGTTTGTTGAGGACAAAGAGTCAGCAATTTTAAGGAGTATAGAAGAGTTTAGGTTTCTTTTTCCTGAAAAGCGAATAACTGTAGACGTTATTTATAATTGGTGTAAGGTAATAAAGTCTAAGAAAGTAATACAAAAATTACTATCCAAGAATTTTGATTTGGTTTTGTTTGGTAGAGGTTCTTATTACGTAGATAAAATGAAAAGATAAGATTGTGAATGAGGGCGGCTTCAGTGTTAATAGCAAGCCCTCTCGTTTTACCTGGTTCGCTGTCTCCTAATTTCACCCAAATGAATGCTTCTTTCTTGCCTTACCTAGTTTGCAATCTCCTAATTTTATCCAAGCGCATGCCTTTTTCCTGCCTTATCTGGTTCGTCATCTCCTAATTTTATCCAAGTGCATGCCTCTTTACTGCCTTATCTGGTTTGCAATCTCCTAATTTCACCCAAGTGCGTACCTCTTTCTTGCTTTACCTGGTTTACCATCTCCTAATTTTATCCAGGTATATACCTCTTTCCTACCTTACCTGGTTCTCAATCTCCTAATTTCACCCAAGTGCGTACCTCTTTCTTGATTTACCTGGTTCACCATCTCCTGATTTTATCCAGGTACATACCTCTTTCCTACCTTACCTGGTTCTCAATCTCCTAATTTCACCCAAGTGCGTACCTCTTTCTTGATTTACCTGGTTCACCATCTCCTAATTTTATCAAACTCACACCTCTTTCCTGCTATTTTTACGTGTGACATCAAAAAACCCCACAACCGTGGGGTTTTCCCTTACATATCAAAACATTTTCGTAATTCGTTTACGCATTTTTTTCATGTTGCGGGCAGACATAACATCTGTTCTTTGCATAATTCCGTATGCCGCAGCACCTAGACCCATCGTGATTAGAGAAGTCATAGCTCTATTCATAACCTCTTCACTCCTTGTTTAGGATTACATACTGATCCTTCTATCGTCGTCAGCAAACAGATCATCCAACGAACTGAGCGTGCCATCTTCCTCTACCTGATGTGTGAATATTTGTCCTTTATTTATAGATAACTCGATAAAACATCCCCAGCAGTAATATTGGTTAACACCAATTTTACCGATATCCTTACTTTTACAATTTGGGCACTTCACAGGGTACACCTCACATCATGGAATTCCTAAGTTAAACATCAACGACGATGACATCTTCGCCAATTTTTAAAGGTTTCTCGGTTTTAACAACCTTTTTTCCTTCAGTAATATCAGCAAAAAAGCCATCCGTTACTTCATACCCTATAATCGTGCCCACTTCTTCTGAAAAATATACATCTTCAAGTAAGCCTAATTTTTGTCCTTCAGCAGACAATAATGGCTTTCGGAATAATCCATGATGGGTGTGTAAAAAATAAGTCGGTGTATCGGCCTCGTGATCTAGATGCTCAAGCATCTGCACATCCGAAACCATGATACCATCATCTCCTATGGCAGAGATGCTTTGGATGGGGACTACTCGATCTCGTTCAAATAGTCCTTTTCCTTTCATAATCAAGGCATTTACCTTACCATCTGATGTGATACAAAGATCAGCAACTCGACCGATTACCTCGGCAGAATTTTCATCATAAATCGGTAAATTCTTGAGTAGTGAGAATGTCCGCAAAGATAATCGCCACCTTTCCGAACATTACTTATCATTTACTTTCAGGCATTTAGTCATACTGCACAAGAGTTACCAATAGAAAAAAGCCGGGGGTCCCCCGACTTTTATTCAGCCTCCAAAAAATCATAAGGTGATATGCCCGCCATCCCGATATTCGGATCTGTTTGAAAAAGCATATCATAATAGGACAAAGCCTCTTCAGGCTCCGAATCAGACTCTGTGCCACCTTCCATGATACCAAAGGTTGCTTTTAATTTTTCGCATAAGGTAGTTTGGCGGTTTGTATCATTCGCACGTTGAACACCTTGGCGTAAGGCATCATCTTCACCACAAAGGATTAAAAAGTTTTTAGCTCTTGTAATGGCTGTGTAGATCAAATTTCGGCGTAACATTCGATAATACCCTTTAACAATCGGTAAGATGACGATTGGAAATTCACTACCTTGTGATTTATGGATCGAACAACAATAGGCATGTGTGATTTGATTTAAGTCTTGTTTTGTATAGGTAACTTCATTTCCTTCAAAATTGACAACAACCATGTCCTGTTTTTCTGTGTTTTCTTTTGCATAAAAAATTGATTCAATTTCACCGATATCTCCATTAAACACATTATTTTCAGGCTGATTAACTAATTGGAGTACCTTATCTCCCCTACGGTATGTGATATCTCCATATTTTAGTTCGCGCTTCCCATGTACTGGTGGATTGAAAAGCTCTTGCAGCATGACATTTAAACTGTCGATCCCTGCAGCACCACGATACATGGGTGCCAAAACTTGAATGTCCCTGACAGAGTAACCCTTCTTTTTCGCATTGTCAGAAACCTGTCTGACAACCTCGAGAACCTGATTTTGATAACATTTTATAAAGGACCGGTCTTTTTTAGGCGCAGAAATATCTTGTGGCAGATTGCCTTTTTTAATTTCGTGAGCTAATTCGATTATCGAAGAACCTTCAGATTGTCGATAAATATCTGTCAAACGTACTGTTGGTAAAACGTCTGAAGCCAATAAATCCTTTAGAACTTGTCCAGGACCGACCGATGGCAACTGGTCTTCATCCCCTACTAAAATGACTTGAACATGCTCTGGTAGTGATTTAAATAACTGATTGGCTAACCAAATATCCACAATTGAAACTTCATCGACGATCAACAATTTACCACTAATGGGGTTGTCTTCATCATGGCTAAAACCTTCAACACCGTTCCATCCTAACAACCTGTGAATGGTGACAGCTGGAAGTCCGGTTGATTCACTCATTCTTTTTGCCGCTCGACCAGTTGGTGCAACTAAAACAACAGGAAAAGGATTTTCAGAATTATAATCCTTCGGGTCCAAAGAGCATCCATGCAACTCCCCGTATAATTCAACAATTCCTTTAATGACAGTTGTTTTTCCTGTACCTGGGCCTCCTGTTAGCAGTAACATTGGCGACATTAAGGCTTTTTGAATCGCATCTTTTTGTGAAGGTGCATATTGGACTTTAATTCTTTCTTCAAGTGCACCCAGTGCTAATAAAAATTCTGACTCTGGAAAAATATCTTCGTATTCGGTTTGTTCCATAATCCGCTTAATATTGGTGACGAGTCCTTTTTCTGAAAAATAAAGGGACGGAAGGTAGACCTTGTCCTCTTCTATGACAAGTTTGCTTTCTTCTGTTAAGTTAATCATTTCCTTTGAAATATCGGTCGCAATGACTTCTTCTCGGGAATTTTGCTCTAATAACTGTTGGACCCGCGTGATTAAATCTTCGACTGATAGATAGACGTGTCCATCTTGCAATGAATCTTGTTCAAGTATGTATAAACAACCCGCTTTGATTCGATTTGGGTGGTTTCCAGATATTCCCAATTGACGTCCTAATTCATCGGCTCTTCCAAACCCGACTCCTTCTATATCCTCGACTAATTTATAGGGACTATGTTGAAGAATTTCAAGGGTTTGCTCTTTATACATTTGGTAAATTTTCATCGAAAGCTGAGGTCCAAATCCATATTGGGAAAGGCCAATCATAATTTGTTCAAGTCCTTGGTGTTCTTGAAGGGTATCGTATATCTCCTTCGCTTTGTCCGCTGAGAGCTTATCAACCTCCTGCAAGATGGCTGGATTCGCAATAATTTTTGATATGGCCCCTTCCCCAAGTGTTTCAACAATTTTTTCCGCTGTCTTTTTCCCGATTCCTTTAAAAAGATCACTTGAAAGATACTGGACGATGCCTTGTTTTGTGTGGGGAATTTCTTTTTGGAATTGGTCGACGTGAAACTGGATCCCAAATCGTGGATGCTCTTTTAAGCGGCCAAAAAAGATGTAGGTTTCATTTTCATGAATGCGAGGGAAATACCCCGTTACAACTGCTTCTTTTTCATGATAATCTTCATTAGTCTCTTGAAGCCTAATACGAACAACAGAGTATAAATTTTGCTCATTATGAAATATAGTAACTAAATGAGTACCCTTCATGTATTTACGTTGTTCATTAAATAAATCTAAAGATTCCTGTTGTTCCACAAGTATTCCCTCCCTATCATTTATTCGCTTAAAGCTTCACTGACAATTTTCTTTCCATTTGCAGCCAACATATGGTCTGGTTGAATTTCCAATGCTTTTTCAAACATGTTGAGTGCTTTTTCATAATCATTTTTAAAGCCAGCATAAGCTACCCCTAAATTATAATAAGCATCTGAATGTTCTGGTTCTAGTTCGATGACACGATTAAATGTTTTAATTGCTTCATCAATAACTGATTCTCCCGCTAAGCAAAGTCCGTATTGGAATAAAGCATCCACATCTTTTTCGTTTAACTCAACTGCTCGTTTCATATAAGGCATTGCAAGCTTTGGTTGACCTAACTGATTCAAAGTCATACCTAGCATAAAATAAGTATCACTATTGTCGACTCCCGCTTTTAGAGCTTTTTCGAACATATCCTTTGCCTTGATAAAATCATCTTGGTTGTAAAGAAGGCTACCAATTCCGTAATAAGCAGTTCCCATTCCCTCATCAAGCTCTAGTGCTTTGGTAAAAAAAGCAATAGCTCTTTCGGGATCTCCAACAGCTGATAAAAGATTACCGAAATTTATATAGTAAATGGGCTCTTTAGGATTTTCTTCGATTGCTTGTGCAAAGCATTTTGCTGCTTCCTCGTATTTTCCCTCTTGCATATATTCAATACCTTGTTTATTTAAATCCAATGATATTCAACTCCAATTAACTTTTGTGCAGTTCATATTATAACACAGGAAAACCCCAACCCTAAATATAGAGTTGAGGTTTGAATGAAGTTTCACTTTATCCAACATATGTTAGACGTTCGCCATTTTTAAAGACTTTATCAATCGTGGCACCACCAAGGCATTCATCCCCATTATAGAAGACAACAGCTTGTCCAGGCGTAACCGCTCGAATTGGCTCGTCGAAAATTACTTTTACTGTATTTTCGTCAACCTTTTGTACTGTTACAGCATTATCCTGTTGGCGATAACGGAATTTCGCTGTACATTTAACATCTTGCTCTGGTTTGTTATCTGATACCCAGCTGACATTGGTAGCTAAGATGGAATCAGAATAGAGGTATTCATTATGGAAGCCTTGGTCAACATAAAGAATATTCTTCTTAAGGTCTTTCCCAATGGCAAACCATGGTTCGCCGCTTCCACCAATACCAAGTCCGTGACGTTGACCAATCGTATAATACATCAAACCGTCATGCTTACCTTTTACTTCTCCAGAAAAGGTCACCATATCACCCGGTTGAGCAGGCAAATAATTGCCTAAGAATTCTTTGAAATTACGTTCACCGATAAAACAAATCCCCGTACTATCTTTTTTTGTAGCGGTAGCAAGGTTTGCTTCTTTTGCAAGCTCTCTCACTTTTGGTTTTTCGATATTACCGATTGGAAACATTACTTTTGATAGCTGTTCCTGGGTTAGCTGATTTAGAAAATAGGTTTGATCCTTATTTTCATCGACTCCACGAAGCATTTTATATTCTCCGTCTCTAAATTCAACACGTGCATAATGCCCAGTCGCTAAATAATCCGCACCAAGTGTTAAGGCATGCTCTAAAAAGGCTTTGAATTTGATTTCTTTGTTACACATGACATCCGGATTTGGCGTTCTACCTGCTTTATATTCATCTAAAAAGTAAGTAAACACTTTATCCCAATATTGTTTTTCAAAATTGACCGCATAATAAGGAATACCGATTTGATTGCAGACCCGGATTACATCCTCATAGTCTTCTGTTGCTGTACATACGCCATTTTCATCGGTATCGTCCCAGTTTTTCATAAAAATCCCGATGACATCATAGCCCTGCTCCTTCAATAATAGCGCCGCAACAGATGAGTCTACTCCACCAGACATCCCAACAACCACACGGGTATCTTTTGGTTCTTTCATGTTTCCACCTCCTATTTCGTTAATCGTTTGACAATTTTTGCTGTTTCTAATGCAGCCGTTCTTATATCTTCAAGGGTGTTTCCAAGACCGAAGCTAAATCGGATTGACGAAGTAATTCGATCAGAATCTTTACCGAACATAGCTACAAGTACATGTGATGGGTCAATCGAACCAGCCGTACAAGCAGACCCGCTTGATGCGGCAATCCCAGCCAAATCAAGGTTGACCAACATGGACTCAACATTCGTTCCAGGAAAATAGATATTTAATACATGTGGCAATGACTTTGATAAATCGCCATTAACTTCAAAACTTACATCTTGTTCCTTTAAGACAGAAACAAAAGTCTGTTTAAATTCCTGGTATAACGAATTTTTTTCACTCATCTTTCGTTTTGCTAATTGAACAGCCGTTTGTAGCCCGGTGATTCCAGCAACATTTTCCGTACCAGCACGACGTTTCTTTTCTTGTTCGCCTCCAAATAATAGTGGCGCCACTTTATTACCTTCCCTCATAAATAAAAATCCGGTTCCTTTAGGACCGTTGATTTTATGAGCTGAAACGGAAAGAAGGTCAATTTTGTACTCATTTACATCTATATCAACCAGTCCATATGCTTGGACGGCATCTGTATGAAATACTGCCTGATGGTCTTGAAGAAGTTCGCCAATTTCCTTAATCGGTTGAATGGCACCGACTTCATTGTTGCCAAACATAATTGTGACAAGAATGGTTTCTGTCGTAAGGGCTGCCTCAACATCACTAACAGAAATAAGTCCAGCCTCATTAACCGGCAAATACGTTACTGTGTAGCCTTGTTTTTCGAGGTGTTCACAAGTATGAAGGACAGCGTGATGTTCAATAGCAGACGTGATAATATGTTTGCCTTTTCCATGCATCGCAAAGGCCGTTCCCATTATGGCTAAATTATCGGCTTCGGTACCACCGCTTGTAAAAACAATCTCATTTGGCTTTGCATGAATGCTATCGGCAATTGATTGTCTTGCTTCATCAACGGCATGTCGACCTTTTCGACCGAAATAATGAATGCTTGATGGATTGCCAAAAATCTCCGTCATGTATGGGAGCATACTCTCCACAACATCAGGGTGCATGGGCGATGTAGCTGCATGATCCAAATAAATATGTTGCATCAATGCGCCCTCCTTTTTTTAAAAAGTACCTATGATTATGCCATGTTTTTCTTAAATATAAAACATATATGCATCATTGCCATCGCTATAGCTTGCGAGGTCTTCAAGTGTTGTATTGTCTAACACTTCTTTAACAGCGTCTCTTATTCTTATCCATAATTCCCTTTTAGCTGGCTCTTCATCCTCTAAAACCTCTACAGGGCTAATAGGCCCCTCTAGAACAAGAATAACGTCACCCGCTGTAATTTTGGTTGGTTCGTCCCCAAGAACATAGCCGCCATAAGCTCCGCGAATGCTTTTCACCAAGCCTGCATTGCGTAAAGGAGAAATTAATTGCTCTAAATAATGCTCAGAAAGCTCATGTTTTGCTGCAATCGATTTTAATGAGATCGGTCCTTTTCCATGATTCTTTGCAAGTTCTATCATGATTGTCAGACCATATCTGCCTTTTGTTGATATTTTCATTACATCACACCCCTAATTACTAAAATGATTCGCTTCAATCACTGGTGCTTTATCCAGTTTGCGTTTTAATCCATCATGCATTTTCTGACATTGTGGCAATGCAAAACCTGCGATATACCCAATTCCTACACAATATACTAAAGTTCCTACGAAAACAGGACCACCTAACAACCAACCAATCGTTAATACAATAATTTCCATTCCAAAACGAATATATTGCACTTTCCACTTAGAAATTTCAGTTAGTGCTAACATCAAACTATCCCTTGGACCTGCGCCCACCTTTGCGGAGATATAAATTCCCATTCCATAGCCATTAATAAGGAGCCCTAACAGCAACATCATCAGTTTCCCGATAAAGGTTTCAGGTGTAACGAGGAACGGAACCATCATGAACATATCTATAAAAATACCCACCGATATCATATTTAAAAAAGCACCGATTTGAGGCAGTCGCTTTAATAAAAATGAGGAAAGAAACAAAATAAAAAAGCCGACAATGATCGACCAGGTACCAATGGTAAGACCAATTTGTTTATAAAGTCCGATATGCAAAACGTCCCAAGGGGATGCCCCAAGATCTGCTTTGATAATCATGACAATCCCTAAAGACATAATTAACAAGCCGATAAAAAAAGTTGACCATTTCAACATTGGGTGGTCTAAACTAGTCTGAACTCGCATTCTCTCACTCCGTCTCTCATGTCTCTACATGCTGTATCTCTCTCTAATTACTCTAAACTCACGACATTATATCATAAATTGCATTGTATTTGAATTTATCAATCGCAAAACGTATGATAAAGTTGGAGTATCGACTCTGACTGTTTAGATAAGGGGATGAATCATTTGCTTTTTGAATCACTTATCGAAGCACCTTTATCGTATCGAATGCGCCCGAGACATATTGAAGAAATTCTTGGACAAAAGCATATTATCGGTAAAGATACGGCTTTATATAAAATGATTATGAATGGACATGTTCCCTCGATCTTACTCTATGGGGAACCAGGTATTGGAAAAACATCGATCGCAACTGCAATTGCCGGAACTGTTGATATGCCCTTTATCTCAATTAATGCCACAACAGCAGGAAAAAAGGATATCGAGGATGCTGTTTCGACTGCTAAGGCGGAAGGGAAATTGATTTTGTTTATCGATGAGGTCCATCGTTTTAACAAAGCACAACAGGATTATCTACTTCCACATGTGGAGCGAGGTCTCGTTTCGTTAATTGGGGCGACAACTGAAAATCCATTTCATGATGTAAACCCAGCGATTCGCAGTAGATGTGGACAGATTAAAGAGCTTCGTCCTTTAACCAAAGAGGATATAAAGGAATTAATTCAACGTGCACTTAAAGATTCAGAACGTGGTCTTGGGCATTTGCAAATTTCAATAAGCGAGGAAGCAATTGACCTGATTTCATCTTCTACAAAGGGTGATGCAAGGTCTGCAATGAATGTTCTAGAGGATGTCGTGTTAGCTTCTAAAACCAGAGATAGTGACGAGGTTGAAGTAGATATAGAGCTCGTAAAGGAATGTGTAGAAAATAAGGGTTTCTCCCACGACAAAGACGGGGATCTTCACTATTCTTTATTATCCTGCCTTCAAAAGAGCATCCGGGGTAGCGATGTTAACGCTGCTCTGCATTATTTAGCAAGATTGATTGAAGGTGGAGATTTAGTATCGATTTGTAGAAGATTAACCGTTATTGCCTATGAAGATATTTCAATTGCTGCACCCGAAGTTGGAGTGCATACTGTAGCGGCTTGTCAGGCGGTTGAGCGACTAGGGCTGCCTGAAGCGCGAATCCCACTGGCAAACGTCGTGATTGAACAGTGTTTGTCACCAAAAACAAACAGTGCGTATAAATCTCTTGATAAGGCGATTGAAGATATTCGAAAAGGAAATATCGGGGAGATCCCTGATCACCTCCGTGATGCGCATTATAGTGGGGCGAAAGTGCTTGGACATGGGATAGGATATCTTTACCCACACGATTACCCGAATGGCTGGGTAAAGCAGCAATACTTACCAGACCTTTTGAAAAACAGAAAATACTTTAAACCAAAAGAAAATGGACAAGAAAAATATTTTTCAAAAGTATATGACCGGCTTGAACAACTACAAAAAGAGGGGGAGAAATAGACTTTACTATTTCTTCCCCCTTTTTGTTTTATGCAGCAACATCACGTTTCGTAAAGACAAACCACGTAAGTGCATTAAAAATGACAAAATAGATGATTAACATGATGATCGAAAATTGCATGGTCATTCCCTCAACTAATACATATCCAGTGAGGTATTGAGATAAATCTGTGTTCGCAAATAGGATATATTTTGCCCAATCGAACTTCATAGCCAAGAGAGCTGTTGCATTTACACCTGCAAACATTAGGAAGATTGCTAATCCAATCGCAAGTCCACTATTTCTAAAAATGGTGGAAATCATAAAAGCAAATGTTGACATCATGATTAAGTTTATTGATTTTAATCCAAAGATCCCTAAAATATGAGAAACCATATGAACTTCTTGTACTGCACCATCTCTATATACAAGATGTGGAGTCGAACCGTCAAACCCAAAGAATATACTTCCTATTAAAAATGATGTAACAAAAAGTAGAACCAAGGAAAATAACGCAAATAAGATAGTTGCCAAATATTTTGATAGAAGAATCTTTGATCTTGATACAGGTCGGATTAACAATAATTTAATCGTTCCCCATGTAAATTCAGAAGCAACACTGCTTGCACCGACAACAATTGTAAATAAGGTGATTAACGAAACAATTTCCGCAGCATATCCCATATAGGTCCAAATCGACTTAGAATTGGTGGTTGGAGCTATATCATGTTCAAGGCGGTATTCATTAATGGCAAGTTCTTTTTCAAAGGTATCCCTTGCTAACTTTGGATAATCTTCATTCTCAATATTTGCTTTCAACATTTCGCTGTCTTGTTGTACACCCTGTTTCCAATTTTCATCCACAGAATCTGGAGCTGTTGCGTTCGTGAAGATGCCGACAACTAGTGCTGCTCCAATCAGAATTATTAGCATGATCCACGTTGATACACGACGGTAAATTTTCATATTTTCATTCTGAATAAGTTTGAAGATATTACCCAATTCCACTACCCCCTGTTACCTCTAAGAATCGATCTTCTAGTGATTTCGAAAGCTGCATAATTCCATATACCTGAATCTCATTTTTTACAAGACTAGCATTTATTCTTGGAGTCATTTCTTGATCTGTTAGAATTTCGATTCCTTTTTCTGTTTGTATTACTTCAAGCGCTGGGTATTCAGTTGATAGAATTGATAAAGCTTTTTCTACATCATCCACTTGAAATTGAACACGAATGCTAGCTTCTTCACTCACGAATTCCGTAACCTTCTGCACACCCACTAAGCTACCATTTTGAATGATTCCAATACGGTCACACATCATTTCCATTTCAGAAAGTAAGTGACTGGATACAATAACAGCAAGCCCTTCTTCTCTTGCAAGCTTCCTGACATAATCACGAACCTCGCGAATACCTGCAGGGTCCAACCCATTGGTTGGTTCATCTAGGATCAAAATGGACGGGCTATGCAAGAGTGCTTGCGCAACTCCTAAGCGCTGTCTCATTCCCAGTGAATATGTTTTCACCTTATCATGAATTCTTTTTTCAAGCCCAACTAATTTTGTTACTTCAAGAATTCTTTCTTTTGTTACCCCTTTTACCATCCGAGCATAATGAACAAGGTTTTGATAGCCTGTTAAAAACTTATACATTTCCGGGTTTTCAACAATGCCCCCAATATGCTGTACAGCTTGTTCAAAATTCTTTGCAATATTTGTCCCTTTTATTATGACTTCGCCATCTGTAATAGACATGAGTCCAACTAGCATCCGAATAGTAGTGGTTTTTCCGGCACCATTTGGTCCTAAAAAGCCAAAAACTTCTCCTGGATATACATCAAAGGTGATTCCCTTAATAATATCTTTTCTACCAATCGTCTTTTTAACATTTTTCAATTGTAAAACTGGTTGCACATTTTCTCCTCCTTACAGTTTGTGAGATTTGAATTTGCTAAAATCTCATTCACATCTTCTGGATTATGCGATATTACTACCTACGTATTATAAATGAAAAAGTTCCCATTTTTTTAGGTTATGAGAAAACTTCACATACTCTTTACATTGCAAATCTCAGTCATAATACGCCTTTAGCTGTAATTTTTTTCCTCAAAACTATTAATGTATAAAACAAATTTAACGTGGTCATGCTAGATATAAAGAAAAAATCTAGCATTTAAATTTAATAGGGAGTTGGTATTATGAAAGTGAGACAAGATGCATGGTCACATGAGGATGATCTCTTATTAGCAGAAACAGTTTTACGCTACATTCGTGAAGGTGGAACACAATTAGCCGCATTCGATGAAGTCGGCGATAAATTAAATCGTACATCAGCAGCATGTGGGTTCCGATGGAATGCAGAAGTTCGCAATAATTATGAGCAAGCAATTGCAATTGCGAAAAAGCAAAGAAAAGAAAGAAAACGAGCACTTGAAAGAATGAACAAAGAAAATGAACAAGCAATTGAAAAACCAGTACTGAAAGAAACATTTAAAGAAGAAACACCTGCACCACAATACGTGGAAGAGGTTTCGGCCGAGTTAATCCTATCGTCAAACTCCATTACACTTGATGATTGTATTTCTTTCTTGTCGTCCTTACGCAGTCATGATCTTCTTTCAAATCAATTGGAGATGGAGAATAATCGTCTACGTCGAGAAAATGAATCTTTAAAGCAGCAAACAAAAGAGCTTGAGAAGAAGCTTGAAAAATTATCTGACCAACAGACTATCATTCAAGAAGACTACCAAGCACTTGTGCAAATTATGGATCGTGCAAGACGCCTAGTCATGTTCGAAGATTCAGAAGACCGTAACTCTCCTGCTTTTCGGATGGACAAAAACGGAAACCTTGAGCAATTGGCAAAATAAAAACGTGGCCACCTGGCCACGTTTTTTTATTCGTCCTTTACTCTTTTGATCTTAATGTCTTTTAGCAATTCGCGAACAACAAAACTTGCCATAATCAGTCCACAAGCAGATGGTACAAATGCATTTGAAGACGGCGGCATTTTCGCCTTTCGAATTTTAGCATTTTCATCCGTGATTTCCTGACGAATATCTTCCCGAATCACAATTGGACTTTCATCAGAAAATACGACAGGGATTCCTTTGCGAATTCCTTCTTTTCGTAATTTCGTACGAATCACCTTTGCGATTGGGTCGGTATGTGTTTTGGAAATATCCGCAATCATAAAACGCGTTGGATCCATTTTATTTGCAGCACCCATACTTGAGATGATTGGAATATTTCGTTTTAGGCATTCTTTCATAAGATGAATTTTATACATAATGGTGTCTGAAGCATCAATGACAAAGTCTAAGTCATAGCTAAAAAATTCCTCATATGTTTCTTCTGTATAAAACATTTTAAGTGCAATTACTTCACATTCAGGGTTTATGTCAGCAATTCGTTCTTTCATAATGTCTACTTTTGACTGACCAACTGTAGAAAGTAAAGCAGGTAATTGTCGATTAATATTTGTGATATCAACATTGTCCTTATCAACAAGTATTAAGCGTCCTACTCCTGAACGCGCAAGCGCCTCGACTGAGAAGGAACCAACGCCACCGACTCCAAGAATAGCCACTGTACTATTCTTAAGGATCTCTACGCCAGTTTTTCCTATTGCTAATTCATTTCTTGAAAATTGGTGTAACATCTCTTCAACTCCATCGGGTATCAAAAAATAAAAGTTTCCTGTATTTTAACCAGAATAAGAATATAACATACTCCGCCTAAATTCAAGAATTTCTATATGAAATTAAGTATTTTTTTAAATGAATTTTCTTATAAAAGGTAAAAAAACCCTGTTTACAAATAAGTAAACAGGGATTCGTTTATTTATGAGGTGAATCTGTAGAAGTCCCAATCGTGCCGTCGATGCCTTAGTTTTGAACCCGCTCTCCGCAGGTGGGCACCCTGTTTCGACTTTTGTAAGTCCTCTTTTAGCGAAAGATGAGGCATTTACGCACGTTCGAAAACTCCGGGCTCCCGTATAAACTATTGTTCGGTCAAAACAATAGGTTATACGACAAACACATCAGGACTCCTAACTTAGAGGATGTTCAAAAAGTCCGGTGAAAATGACACATCGAATTTCTTCGTTGGCTTGCTCTTGCGTTCCTCACGTATTAACTACATACGTTCCGGTACTCAAAGCCGCGCCGCCTCGAACTTCTTGGTCCTTTTCATCCTCCTTTTTGAACACTAACTTTATGTCACAATATTAACACACGAAATTCGTGTTTACAAGTTGACCAAAAAGGGTTTTGTTCGCTATTTTCGAACATTTAACGACAAATACAAGTCGTTCAATTGTGCTTTACTAACTTCACTTGGCGCATCTGTTAAGAGATCACTTGCACTAGCTGTTTTAGGGAAAGCAATCGTGTCACGAAGATTGGTTCTTCCTGCTAAAAGCATCACAAGTCTGTCTAGACCTAAGGCAATACCACCATGTGGTGGTGTTCCATATTCAAAAGCTTCTAATAAGAATCCAAATTGTTCGTTTGCTTCCTCTTCTGTAAATCCTAAAACTTTGAACATCTTCTCTTGGATGTCACGTTCAAAAATACGAAGCGAGCCTCCACCTAACTCATAACCATTTAATACAAGGTCATATGCTTGTGCCTTTACTTCCCACGGCTTGCTCTCTAATTGCTCGATATCTTCTCTAGCTGGCATTGTAAACGGGTGGTGAGCAGCATAATAACGTCCATCTTCCTCATCAAACTCAAAGAGTGGCCAATCAGTCACCCAAAGGAAATTAAACTTAGATTCATCAATTAACTCAAGCTCTTTTCCAAGTTTTAATCTGAGTGCCCCTAATGCATCTGCTACAACATTTGGTTTATCCGCTACAAAGAAGAGTAGGTCTCCCGCTGAAGCATCTAAAACTGCTCTTAAAGCCTTTTGCTCTTCTACATCAAAGAACTTAGCGATAGGACCTTTTAATTCATTCTCTTCAACCTTTAACCATGCAAGACCTTTAGCACCGTATCGATTCACATATTCTGTGAGACCATCGATGTCTTTACGCGTGTATTTATCAGCAGCACCCTTAGCGTTGATTGCTTTTACTTGTCCACCGGTAGCCACTGCATTGCTGAATACTTTAAATCCACTGTCTTTGACAACTTCGGATAGGCTGATTAATTCCATTTCAAAACGAGTATCAGGTTTATCAGAACCATAACGGTTCATTGCATCTTCGTATGTTAAACGTGGTAATGGAAGCTCGATGTCCATTCCTTTTACATCCTTCATTAGCTTTTTCATCATTTGCTCTGCCATGGCTATGATGTCTTCCTGACTCATAAATGATGTTTCAATATCGATTTGTGTGAATTCTGGTTGTCTGTCAGCACGTAGATCCTCGTCTCTAAAACAGCGTGCAATTTGGTAATAACGGTCAAATCCACTCACCATCAAAAGCTGTTTGAAAATTTGTGGTGATTGTGGAAGTGCATAAAACTCACCTGGATGTACACGGCTTGGTACAAGATAGTCACGAGCACCCTCAGGTGTGCTTTTTGTTAAAATTGGAGTTTCGATATCTAGGAACCCTTCGCCGTCAAGATATTCACGAATTGATTTTGTGACATTATGACGCATTTTAAACGTTTCAAACATAGCCGGTCTGCGAAGATCTAAATAACGATATTTTAAACGTAAATCCTCTGAAACTTCTGTGCGGTCTTCAATCATAAATGGAGGTGTTTTTGCTTCGTTTATGATTTTAACATCAGTCGCTTTGATTTCGATTTTTCCAGTTGTAATATTATTGTTTATAGTTGCTTCATCACGAGCCACTACAGTTCCTTCAACATCCAAGACATATTCACTTCTTACAGTCTCAGCAATTTCTAATGCTTCTTTTGATTCTTCAGGATTAAATACAATTTGGACAATTCCAGTTCTGTCTCGTAGGTCTATAAAAATCAGCCCACCAAGGTCTCTTCTTCGTTGAACCCAACCTTTTAATGTTACTTTTTCGCCAATGGCTTGCTCGGTGACTTCACCGCAATAATATGTTCTTCCAAACATGTTTCCCACTCCTAGTGACTTTTTTCAACTATATACGAAATAAATTGTTCAATTTGGACTTCTTCTTGATTTCCAGTTTCCATGTTTTTCACGTTAATCACGTTTCTTTCTAATTCTTCATCGCCTAAAATGGCAACAAACTTAGCCTGTAATCTATCAGCTGCTTTAAATTGACCTTTTACTTTTTTATTTAAATAGTCTTTCTCAGCGACTAAGCCAGCTTTTCTTAGTTCATTTACTAATAAAACAGATTTCGCGGATGCAGCATCCCCGATTGCAGCAACATAGCAGTCCACTTGCTCTTGAATTGGTAATTCGATTCCTTCTGCTTGTAAGGCTGCTAAAAGTCTTTCAATACTTAAAGCAAATCCAATACCTGGTGTTTCAGGACCGCCAAGTCCTTCTACTAATCCATTGTAGCGTCCCCCACCACATAGAGTCGTAATTGCTCCAAATCCTTCTGCATCACTCATAATTTCAAATGCTGTATGGTTATAGTAATCCAATCCCCTTACTAGACCTGAATCGACTTCGAAATCAATCTGTAAATCTGTTAAGTAGGATTTTACTTTATCGAAATACACACTTGAGTCCTTGTTTAAGTATTCGAGAATAGATGGTGCAGTCTGCATTAATTCGTGGTCACGGTCCTTTTTGCAATCAAGGATACGCATTGGATTTTTCTCAAGTCTTGATTTACAGTCTGAACAAAATTCATCAATTCTAGGAGAAAAATGTGCGATTAGTGCATCACGATGAGCCCTTCTACTAGATACATCTCCTAAACTGTTTATTACAAGTTTTAGTTTTTGCAATCCAAGTGATTTGTAGATTTCCATTGCGAGTGCGATGACTTCCGCATCAATAGCAGGGTCATTGCTTCCTAATGCCTCGACACCAAATTGAACGAATTGACGGAAACGTCCAGCTTGTGGTCGTTCATAACGGAACATTGGTCCACAATAATATAGCTTTGTTGGCTGTGCTGGGTTCCCATACATTTTATTTTCCACATATGAGCGAACAACAGCTGCAGTGCCCTCTGGTCGAAGTGTTAAGCTACGTTCCCCACGATCTTCAAAGGTGTACATTTCTTTTGTCACGATGTCTGTTGTTTCACCAACACTTCGTAAAAATAGTTCTGTATGTTCAAAGATCGGTGTCCGGATTTCTTTGTAATTAAATCTTTTGCAAATATCACGAGCTTTTTCCTCGATATATTGCCATTTCTCCACATTACCTGGAAGAATGTCTTGCGTTCCTCTAGGAATATTAACCATTTATTACTCCTCCTTACTCTTAACAAAATCAAATACGCCTTGGCGTATTTGCGCCCAGATTTTTTAGGCCCACACGAGGTGGGTCACAAAGACGTTGCCACAGGATGTGGCGTCCTTAGTCTTTGGTCTAGTACACAAAACGTTTCCTTTGAAAATCTGTGGCATCCGCGGAGGCTTTTATTTTATTTAGTTATAACTGAATAAAATAAAAAAGCTCCCATCCCTACAATTTCTTGTAGGGACGAGAGCTTGGATTCCCGTGGTGCCACCCTAGTTAAGACTAATTATTCTCTACTTGTTTAGAGACGATTGTTTAGTCTTCACTCTGTCAGTTAACGCCTGAAACGTTCAACTCCTACTAGAGCATTTGCTTTTTCAGAGAGAAACCTACGAGGTGTTCATTCAATAAGTCATCATGTAGGAATGCTCTCAGCCTATGACATTCCCTCTCTATTCATGTGTAATCCTATCTACTTTTCCCCATCACTGGTTCTGGTCTATTCATTTTGTAGAATTTTATATAATCATACGTATGAACTCAGTTCATGTCAAGTTTTAGCGATCATTTTTTTAAAAATAATAATTATATCAAGAACGATGTAATTGTTTTTTTAGGTTTCTAACATCTCTAACCGAAACCCCAAATTCACTCGCTAATTCAACATACGTTGATGACTGCTCTTTTTGAATAAAATCGTGAAAATCCACTCCGAATACATTACCACCTGTATTTTGAATGTTATTGCTTTTTTCGCTAAATCTCATCCTATTCGCCCCTTTTTCTTGATAAAATCAAATACGCCTTGGCGTATTTGTGCCCGATTTTTAGGCCCACAGGAAGTGGGTCATAAAGACGTTGCCACAGATGTGGCGTTTTTAGTCTTTGATCTTACTGTTCGAAAAGTTTCCTTTTAAAAAATCGTGGCATCCGCCGGAGGCTATAACTGTTCAGTGGGGTTAATCCGACTGAATCTAGTTATAGCTTTCCCTTTTTTTAGATTTTCTTTCTAAAAAAAACAGGAATATTTTTATTTATGGCGAATTCTTATAAAGCTATGTTTTTTTACTCAAGGAGGCTTTTAAGTGTTACACAAGATTTTAAAATTGGGACTAGCGTTCCTACTCGCGATTATTTTTTCAGTTACAACAACCCCTGGCAAACTCACAAAGGCTGAAACTATCGCAGTCATTAATACTCCTGTTTTGAATGTAAGAGAAGGTCCTGGTCTTTCCTACGGAAGAGCAGCTCAGGTCAAACAAGGAGAAAAGTATACAATCATTGATAGGAACAATGAATGGGTTAAACTACAGCTTTCTTCTGGAAAAACAGGCTGGGTTGCATCATGGCTCATAAAAGAAAACCAATCAACCTCATCACCAACCACTTCATCATCAACCGTTGTATCAACCGTAGATGGACTTAGATTTAGAAGTGGTCCAGGAACAAGTTTCCAAGTAATTGGCTCGTTAAATAAAGGAAACGAGGCCAAGTTTCTTGAGGCAAATGAGAATTGGTCTAAAATTTCATTTAATGGACATAATGGTTGGGTTTCCTCACAATTTATCACTGCAAAGCAGTCATCTGGTTCAACGAATTCGAATTCAAACTCTGGTTCAAATTCAACTACCACTAAAAAAACTGGAACAATTACTGCTTCTATCTTAAATGTGCGGGATCAACCTAATTTACAAGGTAGAATCATTGGAAAGCTAAAACAAAATGCTAATGTTACGATTACCAATGAGAGAGAAGTATGGTTAGAAATTGTATTTGGAGGAAGCTCTGCTTGGATACATAGGGATTTCGTTGCAGGTATTTCTTCAACAGAGGAAAAACCCTCTCAACCTGCTGCACCACAAACTCCAACAAACCAGGGTAAAATTGGAGTTGTTACAGCATCTAGCTTAAATGTTCGAGACAGTAGTTCCCTTTCAGGTAAAGTTATCGGTAGCCTAAAGCAAGGGAATAAGGTAACAATTGAAGAGGAAGTAAATAATTGGAGCCATATTACATTATCAAACGGTACGAATGGTTGGGTTGCCAGCTGGTATTTAGACATTCAGTTAGATACACCAACTACCGAAGAACCGAGCTCAGGAAAAACCGCTGTAAAAATCCTTTATAATGGTACAAATATTCGTTCAGGTTCATCTACTTCACATTCAGTAGTTGCTCGGGGGAACGAAGGCGATTCTTTTACGATGGTGGCTAAGGAAGGGGATTGGTATAAAATAAATCTCCCCGGAAATAAAATTGGCTATGTCGCTGGTTGGCTTGTTTCAGTGAATGGAACAGAAAACATTGTAGAACGACCAGGTGTCAATCAATATTTAAAAGGAAAAACAATCGTCATCGATCCTGGTCATGGTGGTAATGATAGTGGCGCTATTGGAGTAAGTGGCACCTATGAGAAAACGTTAAACTTGCGTACTGCAAGAATGGTTGTTGATAAACTAAATGCTTCTGGTGCAAATGTCGTAATGACACGTAACAGTGATAATTATGTTAGCTTACGTTCAAGGGTCAGTATCTCTCATTATCGAAATGCAGATGCCTTTGTGAGCATCCACTATGATAGTACTTATGACCGTAATGTACGGGGAGTAACATCTTATTATTATAAAAATATTGATGTTGGACTTGCTTCAACACTCCAATCAGAGCTAGTTAAGAATACTGGCTTCAAAAATAGACAGCATCGTCAAGGCAATTATCAAGTTTTACGGGAAAACCGAAATCCATCAGTCTTATTGGAATTAGGGTTTATTAGTAATCCGACAGAAGAATATACCGTAAGTACAAATACTTTCCAAGAAAATGTTTCAAATGGAATTTATTATGGACTTGCTCAATACTTTAAAGGAAAGTAGATTTCCACAGAAAAATGCCTCAAAAGCAAATAGCTTTTGAGGCATTTCTATTATCCAGCACAAGTGCCTTGCGCTAATTTTTATTACTCTCAATAATTAATGTGACTGGTCCTACATTTGTAAAATGGACGTCCATCATCGCACCGAATGAACCAGTTTCGACATTTATACCTTTTTCACGAAGTTCCGCATTAAAAAGATTGTACATCTTTTCGGCGTATTCAGGTTTTGCTGCATCCATAAAATTGGGACGTCGTCCTTTTCGGCAATCCCCGTATAATGTAAATTGTGATACGGAAAGAATATCTCCTTTTACATCTAGTAGTGATAAATTCATTTTCCCTTTATCATCCTCAAAAATGCGGAGATTGGCTACCTTGTCTGCCACATATTTTATATCCTCGATTGTATCTGTATGTGTGATCCCGACCAAAAGCATTAAGCCATTTTTGATGGAACCCACTTCTTCATTTTGAACGATTACACGTGCATCCCTTGCACGCTGAACGATGACTTTCATGACAAATCCCTTTCTTAACTCATTACACGGCGAACAGAATAAATGTCTCGAATTTGTTTAATCCGTTCCACAACTTTATGAAGATGACTGACATTTTGAATTGAAATGGACATATTTATTGTTGCCATTTTATTACGGTCCGATCTTCCTGAAACAGCCGAAATGTTTGTCTTTGTCTCGTTTACTGCTTGAAGAACTTCATTCAATAAACCTCGACGATCAAAGCCATTTATTTCAATTTCGACATTAAACTCTTTACGATCATTTAGATTACTTTCCCATTCAACCTCAATTAATCTCTGTTGAGCATCCTTTGTATGGACATTTTGGCAATCTGCACGATGAACGGAAACACCTCTGCCTTTTGTAATAAAACCGACAATTTCATCTCCTGGTACCGGGTTGCAGCATTTCGATAAGCGGATTAGTAAATTGTCAATTCCTTGAACTTGTACACCAGAATCACGTCTTTTAGAACGATTTGGAACTTGTTTTACCTCTGATATTGTTTCAGCCACTTGTTCAAGGTCTCGTTGCTTCCGAAGTTTATCGGTTAAACGATTGGCGATTTGCGCTGCAGTAATTCCGTTATATCCGATCGCGGCATACATGTCTTCTTCGTTTGAAAAATTGAATTTCTCAGCAACCCTTTTGATATTTTCAGGTGTTAAAATTTCTTTCACTTCAAATTCAAGGTTGCGGATCTCTTTTTCAACAAGTTCTTTACCTTTTTCAATATTTTCTTCACGACGTTGCTTTTTAAAGAACTGACGAATTTTGTTTTTTGCCTGGGATGTTTGAGCCAGTTTAATCCAGTCCTGACTTGGACCATAGGAATGCTTCGATGTTAAGATTTCTATGATATCCCCTGTTTTCAGTTTATAATCCAAGGTTACCATTTTTCCATTTACTTTAGCACCAATTGTTTTATTTCCAATTTCAGAGTGAATTCGGTAGGCAAAATCAATAGGAACAGAGCCAGATGGAAGCTCCATAACGTCTCCCTTCGGTGTAAAGACAAAGACCATATCGGAAAACAAATCAATTTTTAAAGACTCCATGAATTCTTCTGCATTTGATGCATCGTTTTGCCATTCCAAAATTTCACGGAACCATGTTAATTTTTCTTCAAAAGAAGACTGTTGATTTACTTGTTTGCCTTCTTTATATGCCCAATGCGCTGCAATCCCATATTCTGCAATCTGATGCATCTCAACTGTACGTATTTGTACCTCAAGTGGGTCCCCCTTCGGACCAATTACAGTTGTATGAAGAGACTGATACATATTGGGCTTCGGCATTGCAATATAGTCTTTGAATCGACCTGGCATTGGCTTCCAGCAAGTATGAATGATTCCTAGAACCGCATAACAGTCCTTTATACTATTTACGACAATTCGAACTGCAAGCAGATCATAGATTTCATTAAATTGCTTATTTTGAAGAACCATTTTTCGATATATGCTGTAAATATGCTTTGGTCGCCCCGAGATTTCCGCTTTAATTGAAACCTCTTCGACATGTTGCTTAACTTCTCTAATAACTTCGTCAAGATACTCCTCACGTTCTGCACGTTTCTTTTTCATCAGGTTGACGATACGATAATACTGCTGAGGGTTTAAATAACGTAAGGCTGTATCTTCAAGCTCCCATTTAATCGTTGAAATACCTAGTCGGTGTGCCAATGGAGCAAAAATTTCAAGCGTCTCATTCGAAATACGGCGTTGCTTTTCTGGTGGGAGATGCTTAAGGGTTCGCATGTTGTGCAAACGGTCTGCTAGCTTGATTAAAATCACCCGAATGTCCTGGGCCATAGCTACGAACATTTTTCGATGATTTTCAGCCTGTTGCTCTTCCTGCGACTTGTATTTAATTTTCCCCAGTTTTGTGACTCCATCAACGAGCATAGCTACCTCAGGAGTAAACTCATCGCTAATTTCTTGAAGAGTGACATTCGTATCCTCTACAACATCGTGTAAAAAGCCACCAGCAATTGTATAAGGGTCCATTTCAAGATCCACTAAAATACCCGCTACTTGTACAGGGTGGATGATGTAGGGTTCACCTGATTTACGAAATTGCTCTTTATGAGCTTCCTCTGCAAATTTATATGCACGTTTAATAAACTCGATATCATTATCGTTCAAATATACTTTTGCCTTTTCTATCACTTGCTCAGGAGTTAGGACCTGTTCGTTTGCCATAGATTTTATCACCTTTTTAGAAATTAAAGATTCAAAGAAAGAATTCTTTGAATCATTTTTTACATATAATTTAGGTTATTGTTACTATTATCTTGAAAATCTCGAAAGTTGTAAAGGGAAATAACAGAAATATTGCATATAGAGCTTAAAAATTCTTATTTTACGAGTAAAAACTAAAAACTCTACTAAAAAAAGCACTCAAAACTGAGCGCTTTTTAATGAAAATTAAAACTGCATGAGAGTTAAAACATCATAGCCATCTAACTTTTTACGTCCATCTAAGTAAGTTAGTTCGATTAGGAATGCAATCCCCGCTACAATGCCACCAAGTTGTTCAACTAGATTGATGGTTGCTTCTATTGTTCCACCAGTTGCTAATAGATCATCTGTGATTAATACACGTTGACCTGGTTTGATCGCATCTTTATGAATGGTTAGAACATCTTTTCCGTACTCTAGCCCATATTCTACTTTAATGACGTCTCTAGGTAACTTGCCTTCTTTTCTAACGGGAGCAAAGCCGACACCATGTGAGTATGCGACAGGACAACCAATAATGAAGCCACGTGCTTCTGGTCCAACGACAAGATCAATTTCTTTTTCTCTAGCATATTTTACAATTTGATCTGTAGCATATTTATATGCTTCACCGTCATTCATTAAAGGTGTAATATCCTTAAATTTAATTCCTGGCTTTGGATAGTCATCCACAATCTCGATAAATTTTTCTAAATCCATTATTTAATTGCCTCCTCAAGCGAATGCGAACCTTGATTTATTGCATCAAACCAATGCTTTAATTGTTGATATGATGAATACAATAATTGCTTTTCTAATTCAATTCTCTTTGCTTTCAATTGATATGTTCTTGATTCAGTCAAATCCCTTTTCTTAGCTTGATTTGATAAAGATATAAATCCATTGTTTATTTTAACAAAATCTAAATCAAAAAACACCTGTGACATAAAATCAATTGTTTCAGTTGACCATCCTCTATATTTTGCTAAATCATGGGCATAGCGATTCATATCAAACGGACCTTTTTTTGCAAGAAATGCATAAAACCATTTAAAATGCTCTCGTGTTGGGATTGTGCTGAAGAAATGATCCTGCTCATGGAAAAATAAAGTATAAATGCGATTTGGAAAGCTATTCTCAAACAAGACCTTGATCCATTCAGCTTCCTCAGGTAAATCTAGAAGAACAACATGCTTTGAATCTAATTGAATCTCAGTTGCTTCTACAAGCGATGAAACAATACTAAATTCATGATTTGATAATTGAAGCTTATCTATTGTCAATTCAGAGAATGCAATTAAATGGAGTTTGTCATCCCTTAATTTTTCTATATATGAAGAAAAATCACGCATGCCCCGTATATCAAATAATTGCCATTCATTAACAGCTATATCCTGAAGCATAATTTGCGGCTTTCGGCTATTGTTCCATTCATTTATGGATAGTTCTCCAATTACCGACACCTTTGATAAGGGTGAAATTCCATCACAGGTATGTCCTAAACCAAAACCAACTCCATCAAGTGTATGTGGTTCATCCTGAAGAACGATTTTTAAATGGCTCTGATCTGCACCAATTCGGCGAATTGTATTGACCCCAACATCATTAATTTGCACGATTGGTTTTGGATTTCCCATTCCATATGGTGCTAATTTGTTCATTTCAATAATAGATTCAATTGAAATATCATCAATACTACAAATCGCATCAACGGATGTAACTGGTTGAAAGTCTTCTGCTGTTAATACTTCATTCGCAATCACATTCAGACGATCCCTTAGGTCATTTACATCGTCGACTTTAAGGGTCATTCCGGCAGCCATTGGATGTCCACCAAAATGCGGTAAAATATCACGACATGTCGATAGACTCTCATAAAGGTTAAAGCCTGCAATACTTCTTGCGGAGCCCTTTGCCAATCCTTTTTCAGAATCAATGCTTAAGACAATCGTAGGCCGATAGAAACGATCAACTAATCTTGAAGCAACAATTCCAATAACACCGGAGTTCCAACCTTCTTTTGCTATGACCAACACGGAATTTGAAGAAGGTGGAAAATTTTCTTCAACCTCTTGAATGGCTTCTTGTGTCATTTGATTAACCAATTGCTGTCTTTCTTTATTTAGTTCATCAATTTCATCGGCAATATATGAGGCTTCCTCGGGATCAGTTGTCATTAATAAATCAACTGCGGGATCAGCTGACTGCAGACGACCAACTGCATTAATCCTTGGTCCAATTGCAAATCCAACTGTTTCCTCAGAAATATCATTGTTTTCGATTTTTGCTTTTTTTAATAATGCCTTTAATCCTGGTCGCCCAGTATTTTGTAAGGCTCTTATTCCCTTTTTGGCTAGGAGACGATTTTCTCCATGTAAAGGAACTAAGTCTGCAATTGTCCCAATTACAGCCACATCTAATAAATCAGTAGGGACTTCACCACGTAAAGCATGTGCAACTTTAAAAGCAACCCCAACCCCTGCCAATTCTTTGAACGGATACTGACTATTAGGTTTTTTCGGGTGAATAATGGCCGTTGCAACTGGTAGTTCAGGACCAACTTCATGGTGATCTGTAATAATTAAATCAATTCCTAATTCTTTTGCAACCTCCGCTTCATGCAGAGCTGAAATTCCTGTATCTACAGTAATAATTAGCGAAAATCCTTCTGATTTTGCCCATCGAAAAGCTGTTTCATTCGGTCCATAGCCTTCAGTGAATCGATTTGGAATATAAAAATCAACATGTGCACCTTTTTCTTTTAAGGCAGTAACCATAACGGTCGTACTGCTAACACCATCGGCATCATAATCACCAAACACCAAAATTCGTTCGTCATTTTCAATGGCTTTCATAATCCTCTCGATCGCAATATCCATTTGATCAAGTAAAAATGGATCATGGAACTCAAGATGTTCTGGTTCTAAAAATTCACGTGCTGATTCGACGGTTGTAAGCCCTCTATTCACAAGTAGGGATGCTACTAGAGGTGTAATCTGTAGTTCTTTGACTAGTAGATTTGTATATATCTGGTTGTATTCATTTACCTTCCAACGAGTTTTAGATTGTAACAAAAGCTTCACCCCTTAACCACACTATTATACAGGAGGTTAAGGTGCGTTACAATGATTGACATTTTCCATAAGTTGCGTTAATCATCGTCTGAGTATGGATTAATATGGACAAACACATTTTGTACTTGTGCATATTCCATAAGCTTTGCTTTAACTTTTTTACCGACTTTATGACCTTCTTCCACCGTCATATAAGGGTCAACAGAAATTTTTAAATCGACAATCACGTAATGCCCATGTTCACGTGCATGAAGTTCGGTAATTTTCATTACTTCCGGAACAGACATAACCAGATTTTTAAATTCCGTGGTATCTTCATCATGTAATACATGATCTAACGTATTATGTATGGCTTCCGTTCCAAATTCCCATGCCATTTTGACAATGAGAACAGCGACAACAAGTCCTGCAACAGGGTCGGCGTAAACAAGCCAATCAATCCCTAAATAGCCACCTAGAATGGCCCCCACAATCCCTATTAGGGTTGCAATTGATGCAAATACATCGGAACGATCGTCATATGCATTGATAATAAGCGCATCACTCTTAATCTTTTTTCCAAGATTGTATTTATACCGAAACATGATTTCTTTAATAATGATTGAAAAAAGGACGGCATAAATAGCCATTGTCTTAGGGACCTCAATAGGCTTAAAAAATGCCCCAATGGAGGCTTTCCCGATTTCAAAACCAACGAGTGCAAGCAGTACCGCAACAATAATAGCAGAAACTGACTCAGCTTTCCCATGTCCATATGGATGATCTTCGTCTGGAGGTCTTTTAGCAGCTCTCACCCCTATGAATACAGCTACTGAACCTGCTACATCTGATGCTGAGTGAACTGCATCAGCAATAAGCGCTCGGCTATTGGATTGAACCCCAATGACCCATTTAATGATAGCTAAGATGATATTCCCCACAATACCAATAATGATGGCTTTTTCTGCTTGTTTAAAGCGATCATTCTCTTTCAAAAAATCCTCATCCTCCCCATATACGTTTGAGAATACGACACATGCTTTTTAGTGTAACCAAAAGCTGATTAACTCATCAAGTCTAAAATAGAAAATAAAAAGCCGTGAAAAATTCACGACTTTTACTGTTTACACTTGTGGCTCTGTTTCAGCTTTTACAGATTGTTTTTTTGCGATTTGTTTAGACTTCCATATTAACCAAAGCTGTGCAGCAATGAAGATGGATGAATACATACCGGCCACTAAACCAATTGTTAATGCAAATGAAAAATTAGTGATTGCCTGTCCACCTAAAAGTAATAATGCAACACTTGTAAAGATTACGGTAATTGCAGTATTAACAGAACGTCCTAACGTTTGTCTCAATCCACTATTTACAACACTTGCAAGATCTTCGTACGTTTTAATACGCTTTTTCTTCTTTAACAGTTCGCGTATTCTATCAAAGGTTACAATGGTATCGTTGATGGAGTAACCAATAATTGTTAAAACAGCCGCGATAAATGTAACATCCACTTCAAGACGAGTAACACTAAAAAGAACAATCATAAAGAATGCATCATGGACAAGTGCTACAATTGCTGCTAATCCCATTAGCCATTCGAAACGGAATGCAACATAGATAATAATACCTAGCATCGCGATTAGGCTAGCATAAAATGCGTTACGTGCCAATTCTTTTCCGACAGTTGGAGAAACTGTACTTACGTTAGGATCAGCCCCATAAAGATCATGGAAATGTGCCTTCACTTGAGCCACTTCATCTTTTGATAGCTCGTCAGCGAATCTTGCAACTCCAATTTCATTATTATCCCCGGAAATAACGATTTCCTTAGCTTCTAGATTTAGCTTACTAAGCTCTTCTGTAAGTTCCTCTTGGGAAATCGGATGATCAGCAAGTACATCCATACGGGTACCAGCAACAAAATCAATTCCAAGATTAAGTCTAAAAATGATTAATACTATAATCCCCACTACAACCATTAGGCCCGATGCAACAAAGAATTTATTCTTATGCTTCGCAAAATCAAATCGATCAAATCGAGTTGGAAAATTACCTTCTGGATCTGCATCGGCTAGATTTCTAATCTGACTTTGTTTTACACCAAACCAGCTAGGTCTCTTATTTAAGAATTTACTATTAACCCAAAGTCCGAGTAAAAGTCTACTTCCATATACTGCAGTTAAAAAGCTTAATAAAATACTAACGATTAACATCGTTGCAAAACCTTTTACAGCACTTGTACCAAAAATAAATAATACGACACCAGCCAAAATAGTGGTTATATTTGCATCAAAGATAGTTAAGAATGAGTTTTTACTACCTGTACGGTATGCAGATAAGATTGATTTCCCAGACCTTATCTCTTCCTTAATTCTCTCGTAAGTAATAATATTGGCATCGACCGCCATACCTACCCCGAGGATTAAGGCTGCAATACCTGGAAGTGTGAGCACCGCATTCATCCAGTCAAAAACAAGTAGGTTTAAATAAACAAAAATACTTAAAGTTACGGCAGCAATTAAACCAGGGAAACGGTAAAATACAAGCATAAATAATAGCACTAAGAAAATTCCAATTGCCCCTGCAAAAACCGTTTTATCTAATGCTTGCTCACCAAATTTTGCACCTACTGATGTTGAATAGATTTCTTTCAGATCAACAGGTAGTGCCCCAGCGTTTAGCAATGAAGCAAGTTCATTTGCAGATTCAACAGTAAAATTACCACCTTCGATGGATACCGATTTTGTGTTGAATACCTGGTTTACACCAGCAGCTGAAAGGTACTTAGGATTTTCCTTTTTACTCTCAGCCTCAAATGAATCTACACCTTCTTCAAAGTCTAACCAAATCACCATTAAATTGTTTGGAGCCTGGTCAAGAACTTTTTGTGTGGCATTTTTTAGATCGTCAGAATTTTTAACTGTTAAGGCAACAGATGGTTTGCCCATTTCATCAAATGATTGTTTAGCACCATTTTGAGCTAATTGAGAACCATCAAGTAATACATTATCATGTACATCCCTAAAGGTAAGCTTCGCTTGGGTTGATAGAATTTCACGAATTTTATCCTGATTTTCAACACCCGCTAATTGCACACGAACACGGTCTTTACCTTCAATTTGAATATTTGGCTCGTTTACCCCTAGCACGTCAACACGGTTATTTAAGGCGTTTACCGTACTTACTAGAGCTTCCTTATCAATGACATCGCCCTCTTTTGCTGGCAATACCTCATAAAGGATCTCAAAACCACCTTGAAGATCGAGTCCCAATTTAATATTTTTTGCGGTGTCAGTACCGGTAACCCCGATTAAGGCTCCAAACAGTAGTACCACTACGAAAAACACCACGATGCGGCCTTTTTTAACCATAAGTATGTAGATCCTCCTTTATCTAGCTTAAAAAACAGAGCCTGTCCTTTAAGCCCTCCATCACAATTATGAAACAATGCTTTTTTCATGTCAATTACAGCTTTCTGTAAATACCCCGCCACACTATAAATATTTTTTTAATATAACAGATTAGAGTAACTTTTCTAGTACGTCTTTTCCTTCACCTTCAAACCAATTTGGTGCTTTAAAAGCCTCTACGGTTGCATAATTCATATAATCTCCAACTTTAACAGATAAAATATCGTTCACTATTTGATATAAAAGCTTCTCTTCTTTCTCTTTTCTCCATTTTTTATTTTTCAAGAACTTCCATAGTTCATCCTCTTTGACACTGTCATATCCGTACAGTTCAAATTCCTCCAATTTACTTTTTAAAACTGGACGAACCGTTTCTCGAAACTTGTCATACATGTGAGTCTCAGCTTGGTTCACTCGTCATCTCTCCTAATAATCAAATACGCCTCGGCGTATTTGCGCCCAGATTTTTTAGGCCCACACGAGGTGGGTCACAAAGACGTTGCCACAGGAAGTGGCGTTCTTAGTCTTTGATCCTACTCTCGAAAAGTTTCCATTGAAAATCTGAGGAATCCGCCGGAGGCTCAACTTTATTTAGTAGAAGTGAGAGCTTCTACTAAATAAAGTTAACGAATACTTGTCATGCTTGGCCACATACCGTGCATATAGTTAATTGTAAATGATATCACCTTTTTTGAGAAGGTAGGGAAAATGAATTGTCAAAGCAAACATTCCTTAAAGGAACATTAATTTTAATTATCGCAGGACTCATTACAAGAATATTAGGATTTGTAAATAGAATTGTTGTCGCTCGATTAATTGGTGAAGAAGGTGTGGGGCTTTATATGATGGCAATCCCCACATTTGTACTCACCATTACCTTAACCCAGATGGGACTTCCAGTAGCTATTTCGAAGTTAGTAGCGGAAGCCGAGGCACAGGGTGATAAGAGAAAAATCAAGAAAATCCTAGTGGTCTCTCTTTTAATAACAGGTACTCTAAGTATTATCTTTACACCATTGATGATTTTTCTTGCACCGCTTTTATCCGAAACCTTACTTACAGATCAAAGGACCTATTATCCTTTATTAGCCATTTCACCAATTGTTCCAATTGTGGCAATTTCGTCTGTTCTCCGTGGCTATTTCCAAGGTCGTCAAAATATGAAGCCTCCTGCCTATTCACAAGTCATCGAACAAGTCGTAAGGATTACGTTAGTGTATGTATTCACGAAAGCATTTTTACCGATGGGAATTGAATACGCCGCAGCAGGTGCAATGCTTTCGGCTGTTATTGGAGAATTAATGTCATTAATCTATTTATTCTTTATGTTTAAAATGAAAAAACGAATTAGAATCCGAAAGAACTTTTTCAAATCGGCTAAGCACGGGAAAGAAACCTTTCATGATTTAACACGAATCGCAGTCCCCACATTGGGAAGCAGATTAATTGGGTCCATCTCGTGGTTTTTTGAACCGATTGTTGTGGCACAAAGTTTAGCGATCGCTGGTGTGGTTACTCACCTCGCAACAAGGCAATATGGAGAGTTAACAGGATTTGCGTTACCACTGCTCATGCTTCCATCTTTTATCACAACTTCCTTGTCAACAGCACTAGTTCCTTCAATTAGCGAAGCTGCAGCAAAAAAACAAACATTATTAATTGAATATCGTCTAAAACAGGCATTACGTTTATCACTAGTGTCAGGTGGGTTGGCCATCGTTATATTATATGTGTTTGCCTCCCCTGTTATGGAGCTTATGTATGGGAATAGTAATTCGGCGATTTATATTAAGGTAATGGCACCGTTTTTTATCTTTTATTATTTTCAAGGACCTCTTCAAGCAACACTGCAGGCGCTTGATTTAGCAAAGGCTGCGATGATTAATAGTTTTATCGGTAATATCATCAAAACAGCCGCTATCTTTGTTCTTGCAACAAGACCTTCTCTTGGGATTATGGGCGCTGCACTTGCCATTGTCATTGGAATGATGCTTGTAACCCTGCTGCATTTTTCAACGATTGTAAAAGTGATATCTTATAGCTTCTATATTCGAGATTATCTTAAGAGTGGTATCACAATGGTTTTAGCTGGGGTTGGTGGTCACTATTTTTATCAACTATTTCTTACAGATAGCGCCCTTGCCACCCGAACGCTTGTAGCAATCACCGTAACATCATTCATTTATATCGTATTCCTGTTTGTGTTTAAGCTGTTAACAAAAGAAGAAGTGAATAAAATACCGTTCATTGGTCCAAAACTTGCATTACTGCTTTAAAGATGAAAAGGTAACCGAACTGGTTACCTTTTCTCGTCCTTGATATCTACATGTAGTTTTCCATGATGATAGCTACAATAGGAAATTTTCTTAATATCGGTATGCCCCAGCTTCTTCATTTCAGAACGCAGCCAAAATTCTGTTTTATTGATTTGATTTAAATGTTCATCCTGGATTTGACCATCAAGGATGAGGGGTAAATCAATTGAATAATCCGTTGATTGAGAAGGTTGGTTTTGACCCTTTGTTAAAACAGACAAATCACCTGAAGATTCTAATATGGCAAACTCTACATCTGCTAAGTTTTTCACATCTTTTTCTCGTAGCTGCATCATTAGGTCATCAAGATTATAACGTTGCTTTCTCATGGCATCTTCATCGATTTTTCCTCTATTAATAATTACAGTTGGTTTACCATCAATGATTTCCCTTACTTTCTTACTTTTTAATGAAAGAAGGGCAAGAGAGTATTGGATCACCATTAGTAATCCCATCGGTATGACGGAATGCAATATTGGATCATCTGGGGATTCAATTGCTATGACAGCCATTTCGGCAATCATCATAGATACAATTAAATCCAAAAGACTAAGTTCACCAATTTCACGCTTACCCATAAACCGAAAAATCAAAAGAATAATGACATAAAGTAAAACAGTCCTCCCCATAATGATGAGGTATTCCTCCAAGTGAAACCCTCCTCTCCTATGAGAAATGATTAGAAAACATGGTACATTTTAGTTTGCACAAATTGAAGAAAAAGTTTTTTCATAAGTTTTTCCAGTCCGCTTTAGTGGACAAGAAAAGTTTGTACTTTTTATTCTAATTCATAATGGACATGAATATGCTCGTACTAAGGGAATTCTGTATGAAAAAGAGGGGGAGAGAAACGGAATGAGAAAAATGGGTGTTGCAATGGTTTATGGAGTAGTGGCAATTTTTGTAATTGTTATCGTATCTAGTTTACTTATTTCACTATTACTGCGATTTACTTCACTTCAAGAATCATCTATGTCTTGGGTGATTTTAGGTGCTTCCTTCCTTGCACTTTTTGTTGGAGGTTTTGTATCAGGAGGAAAAGGAAAGGAAAAAGGTTGGCTAATTGGTGGGGGAACAGGGGTTTTATATTCGATTATTGTGTTTATTGTTCAATTCTTAGGCTATGATACTACTTTTACAGCAGAGCAAACGATGTACCATGTTGGCTTTTTAGCTGCTGCTGTCATTGGTGGAATTTTCGGTGTGAATATGACTACACCAACAAAAAGGGAAGCATAAAAAAAGAGCGTTCTAGACGCTCTTTTTTGCTGAAAAAAATTAGTCCTTAATCACATCACGTACTGCTTGTCTATCGTATGTAAGATTCGCATTGCCTGATTTAATGACTACCTTGTTTTCATCGATTGAATCAATAATTCCGTGTAAACCACCAACAGTCACGACTTTATCTCCTTTTGCAAGGTTTGACTGCATTTGTACAGTAGCTTTTTGACGCTTTTGTTGTGGACGAATTAACAAGAAATAGAAAATCGCAAACATTAGAATTAAAGGACCAACTGTTCCTAAAATACCTTCCATTCATTTCACCTCCCACTTTATTTCTTTTACATTTTTTCTTTATTAGAAATTTTTCGCGTTTGGTTTGTTGAAACCATATCGCTCAAAAAATTCTTCACGGAAGTCTCCAAGTCGATCTTCTCGAATCGCTTGTCTGACTTGCTCCATTAATTTTAACAGAAAATGCAGGTTATGATAAGTAGTAAGTCGAATTCCAAATGTTTCACTTGTCTTTATTAAATGTCGAATGTAGGCACGACTGTAATTTTTACAAGTATAGCAATCACAATTTTCATCAAGTGGCCTAAAATCACGGGCATATTCTGCATTCTTTACAACTAATCGACCTTCACTTGTCATAAGAGTTCCATTACGAGCAATTCTCGTCGGAAGAACACAGTCAAACATATCGATTCCACGGATGGCTCCATCAATAAGAGAATCCGGTGAACCTACACCCATTAAATATCTCGGTTTATCAGACGGTAAATGTGGTGTTGTAAATTCAAGAACTCTATTCATCACGTCTTTAGGCTCACCAACAGATAAACCACCGACTGCATAGCCAGGAAAATCTAAGGATACTAAATCTCTTGCACTTTGCTTACGAAGTTCTTCATATTCTCCCCCCTGAACAATTCCAAAAAGTCCTTGGTCTTGAGGGCGACTATGAGCTTTTAAACATCTTTCAGCCCAACGGCTTGTCCGCTCAACAGATTTTTTCATGTATTCGAAGGTAGCTGGATATGGAGGACATTCATCAAATGCCATCATAATATCGGATCCTAGTGCATTTTGAATTTCCATCGCTTTTTCAGGAGATAAAAATAACTTATCACCATTTAAGTGATTTCGAAAATGAACGCCTTCTTCCTTAATTTCTCGAAATTGACTTAAGCTAAATACTTGGAACCCTCCTGAATCAGTTAAAATGGCTCTATCCCAATTCATGAATTTATGTAAGCCACCAGCTTCCTTAATAATGTCATGGCCTGGTCTTAACCATAAATGATAGGTATTACTTAAAATAATTCCAGAGCCCATCTCTTTTAGGTCTTCAGGTGACATTGTTTTTACCGTTGCAAGAGTTCCAACTGGCATGAAGGCAGGTGTTTCAAAAGAACCATGTGGTGTATGCACAATTCCAAGCCTTGCACCCGTTTGCTTACAGGTCTTAATATGTTCGTATCTTATTGCTGTCACTGATAACTGTCTCCTTTATCAAAGGTAGTGGTATGTCACCACCCGAAATTCAAATTTATTTAATAAGCATTGCGTCTCCGAAACTAAAGAATCGGTAGCGTTCTTTTACTGCTTCGTTATAGGCATGAAGGATATTCTCGCGCCCTGCTAACGCGCTAACAAGCATGATGAGTGTAGACTTTGGAAGATGGAAGTTTGTGATAAGTCCATCAATCGCCTCATATTGAAATCCAGGATAAATGAATATACTTGTCCAACCACTTGATTCTACAAATTTCCCATGTTTTTTCACAATGGTTTCAAGTGTTCTTGTTGAGGTCGTTCCAACAGAAATAATTTTTCCGCCATTTGTCTTCACATCATTTAATAGTTTAGCTGTTTCTTCATTCATTTGATAAAATTCCGAATGCATATCATGATCTTCAATTGTATCCGAACTTACCGGACGGAAGGTTCCTAAACCAACATGCAAGGTTATAAATGCTGTGTGTACACCCTTTTCACGTATTTCCTGAAGAAGTTCTTCTGTAAAATGAAGTCCAGCAGTGGGTGCAGCAGCAGAACCACGATGCTTCGCATACACAGTTTGATATCTTTCTTTATCATCTAATTGTTCATGTATATATGGTGGCAGCGGCATTTCACCTAATGCATCCAAAACCTCGTAAAAGATGCCTTCATAGTGGAATTCCAGCATTCTACCTCCATGATCACCGATGTCTGTGCAAGTTGCTGTTAATCGGCCATCACCAAAGGTTAACATAGTACCTTCCTTCACCCGTTTTGCAGGCTTCACTAGAGTTTCCCATGTGTCCCCATCTTTTTGTTTCAATAGCAGCACTTCCACTTTTGCGCCTGTATCCTCTTTTACGCCGTAAAGTCTTGCTGGAAGCACACGTGTATCGTTTAAGACCAAGCAATCCCCTTTATTGAGGTATGAAAGGATGGAGCGAAAATAAGTATGAGTAATTTCACCCGTCTCCTTGTCTACTACCATTAACCTTGATGCCTCTCTATTTTCAAGTGGGGTTTGTGCAATTAATTCCTCTGGTAAATCAAAATCAAATAAATCTACTTTCATGTTTTCACCTTATTCCTAATAGCTTTCTAACGAAATCGACCAAACACGTAAAAAATCAATGATAATATAATGCTAATTACAATAGATGTAACAATTGGAAAGTAAAAGGTTGTGTTTCCTTTTTTCACAACAATATCCCCTGGCATCTTCCCAATAAAGTGCATAAAAAACCCAACAGCCAATAGTATAATCCCCATTATCATTAGCATTTTTCCCATGTTTCATTTACTCCTTTGGAACCTCAATTTGAAAATGTCGATAAACAAGCTCTGTTACGACACGACCACGTGGGGTTCTCTGCAAGAAGCCAATTTGAAGAAGGTAAGGCTCGTATACATCTTCTATCGTATGAGCTTCTTCTCCAATTGTCGCTGAAATCGTCTCCAACCCAACTGGACCACCGCGAAACTTTTCAATGATTCCTTTAAGTAATTTATGGTCAATATGGTCAAGTCCTAAACGGTCAACCTGAAGTAATTCTAATGCTGTACTTGCCATTTTAGTCGTAATTGTACCGTCTCCACGTACCTGTGCAAAATCTCTAACCCGCCTTAGCAAACGGTTGGCAATACGAGGTGTTCCTCTTGACCTCCTGGCAATTTCATGGGATGCCTGGTCTTCGATTTCAACCTCTAATAGTTCCGCTGTCCTTGTTACGATATCAGCAAGTTGATTTTCATTGTAATATTCAAGTCGACTAAGGACGCCGAATCGATCCCGGAGTGGTGCAGATAAAGAACCAGCTCTTGTTGTTGCTCCAACTAGTGTAAAGGGTGGCAAATCAAGCCGGACCGAACGTGCCCCAGCTCCTTTTCCTATCACAATATCTAAACAAAAATCCTCCATTGCTGGATATAATACTTCCTCGATTGAGCGTTGTAGGCGATGAATTTCATCAATAAATAGAACATCACCTGGTTCAAGGGCTGTTAAAATGGCTGCTAGATCTCCAGGTCTTTCAATCGCTGGTCCTGAGGTTGTACGAATATTTACGCCCATTTCATTTGCAATAATGGTAGCAAGCGTTGTTTTCCCTAGCCCTGGGGGTCCATATAATAATACATGGTCCAATGTTTCCTGCCTCATTTTTGCAGCTTCAATAAAAATCGATAAATTCGATTTTACCTTTTCTTGTCCGATGTATTGGGATAAAGTTTGTGGTCTAAGGCTTTGCTCGATTGCTGACTCTTCGTAATTAGTACTACCTGAAACGATTCTGTCCTCCATTCAAGCAACCCCCTTATTTTAATAGCTTTTGTAAAGCCTTTTTAATATATAAATCTGTTGATAGTTTTTCTTTTCTTAATTCTGGCAATACTTTATTGATTTCTCTTTCTGCATATCCTAATACTTTCAAAGCTTCCACAGCTTCATCAAGTTCTGTATGGCTCATATCTGCCTCAAGTTCATGATCTTCTGAAAATAGATCTGGATGTAATGAAGGCATCAGGTCATGAAGTTTTCCTTTTAAATCTAAAATGATTTGGCGTGCTGTCTTTTTCCCGACCCCCGGGAATTTTACTAGATATTTTTCATCCTCATTTTCAATTGCTCGAATAACCTGTTCCGGTTCACCAGAGGCAAGAATCGCTAGCCCACCTTTTGGACCAATCCCTGTAACATTTAACAATTTCAAAAATAAAGCACGTTCTTCACGTGTCTTAAAGCCATAGAGAGCCAATATATCCTCTCTAACGTGCTGATATGTATAAACGGTTTCCTTACTCTCCCTTTTAAAAACAAATGGATTAGGTGTATAAATGAGATATCCAACTCCGTTGTTTTCAACTACAATGTATTCAGGATTGATAGAATCAACCGTCCCTTTAATAAATTCAATCAAACGTCTTCTCTCCCCTACTTTGCTGTACATCATTTTATCATATTCATCAAAAAAAGACTAAAAAGGATGTTCAAAAAGTCCGGTGAAAATGACACTTCGGTAGAGGAACTTCGACTAACTACCGACACGTCCTGTGTCGAACGTCGAAGTCACCACATCCTGTGGAAGCTCGTTTGCTTGTTTTTCCGTTGCTCACGTATCAAATACATACGCTCCGCTACTCAAAACTGCGCCGCCTCGAACTTTCGACGCACAGGATGTGCTAGTGCCGGCGACGCCATAGGACGTGGCGTTTTTAGCCGGCGTCCTTTTCATCCTCCTCTTTGAACTCATAATAAAATAAAAGAGAGACTAGCAGCTTTCCTAGTCTCTCAAATGTTTTATTATTAAGGGGAGGATGTATATGTTTTATACGTTTCAATTACATTAATATATTCATCCTTTGTACCAATTTTAATGCCTTTTTTTAATAAATCATGTTGGTAACTCTCAAGCTTTTCAACATCGATTTGAAAGAATGATTGAATGACTTTATCAGATTCATCAGGTTTCCCATTAAAAATAGATAAAATCCCATCTTCTGTTAAACCAAAATAGCCATTTGTTTTAAGTAATGGCGAAATATCATCTATACGCTGTTGGAAAACAACTTGATCTTCATCCTGATGAACTAAACTCCAATCCTCGTATTGTGCCCAAAAATCTTCCATTGATAGGATTGTTTCTTTCAATATTTCTTCGCTTACCTCACCATCCACATAAACGCGTTCAAGAATAACCGTGACTTCTAACGGACCATCCACCTCTTGAACTGGATCATTATTTTCCTCGTTTAATTCGGCTCCGTTCCCTGAAAAGCTTGGCAATATGAATACAACCGCTAGACAAACGATCACTTTTGCTATCGTTCTCATTTTGGCATCACCTCTTACAATTAGTTGCCAACAACTTTACCATTTAAAAATGCAATGACTGCCCTACACCCATTAGTGTGACCAAAATTAACAGGTTTATCCAATAAATTTTCACCTTTTCTTATTCATTAAAAAAGGATGCCCAAAAGGACATCCCATATACCATACTAAGCTTAACCCCTATTATCATTTGTGAATGGTGCTTTAATCGTATTGCCAATGTTGTTAAAAAGGTCTTTTATGTCAGCATCGATTGTTTCGCGTCGGTTTCCATTTCGAATATCATTATCGATATCACGGACTCGAGTAAAAGTACCTTCATCTGTTACAACATTAACATTTCGATTACCAGCAAGTGGTGCAACCGCTTTTTCCACCGCATTTTGGACATTATTGCGGTTGTTATTATCATTTGTATTAACTGCAACCAATACATTATCGTCTGTCACGATTACACGAGCATCTTTGACATTTTTAACCTTAGCAGCACGGTCGGAAATCTTACGGACTAAATTTCCTTTGTCATTGTAATATCCATACGTTTGTACTTTATGGTTATTGTCATTAAGATGGCTGCTATAGTTGCGGTCAGCATATCCATGTTTATTATAACCAATTGTATTTGGGTTGCCGTCATTAAAAGGGTTTATTGTACGGCCATCACGATGATTCATGATGCCGTTTCGGCGCTGTTCATCGCGATAGTTCATAATTCCAGGACGGTTTTTCATCGTTTTGTCGTTGTTTAATACACCCATTCCGTTATTTCCGCCTGTTCGGTTGTTCATGGTACCGGTTCTGTTATTTCTGTCATTTCTGTTGTTCATTACCCCGGTGCGATTGTTCCCGTTGAAATTGTTGCCATTACGATCCATAATCTCTGTTAATGGACCATCGTTGTCGCGTAGACGACCATTTCCATTCCGGTCACGATCATTTTCGTTTGAGTAATACCCAATTGGTCTTGCGTTATCATTATAATCCTTATTCGGTGCAGCCCCTTGGTTAGTATTACAAGCAGTTAGGCCCCCAAGCAATAATGCTGCAGTTGAAACTGAATAGAGTATTTTCCTCAATACAATAACCCCCTTTGACCTTTTGAACATAATTTTATGTTCATCTTTTAGCTTGGCTCATCATAGGGGGATTATTTCTGTTACTTATTTGCAGGATATAAAGATTTTGGGCAAATATTTTTGATGTATTTCTATTTTTTCTCAAACATTTTTTGATGATACATGACAAAAAATAAAAGGACGAACTTTTTATTCGCCCTTGCAAAGTTATTTATATTTTTAATCGTCTAAGTCATCATCGACATCAGGCATGTTAAACATTGGGTTAAATGCCATTTGTTGATTTGGATTCACGCCAAATGGTGCACCTTGATATCCTGGGAATCCACCTTGGAATTGAGGTTGAATTTGTCCTGGAAAGCCTTGTTGTGGAAATTGTCCAGCAAATGTTTGCTTTGGTCCACCACATCCACAATCTCTTTGATTATAGAATTGTGTTGGCATCATTTGAGGATTCATTGGTCCCGCAAAACCTGGTGCTTGAGTTCCAAATGGATTATAACCCATCGCTGGACCTACAGCTTGTGGTGCAGCTTGCATGGGGAAACCGGCTCCATATGGCATTGGTCCCGGTCCAGGAAATCCTGGATTAAAGCCAGAACCTGGCATTACCGGTGAAATTGGTACACAGGGGCCCATCGGCATTGGTGGTGCTTGCATTGGACCCACTTGTGGCATTACAGGCATTTCGCCCATTTCCTCCTCTACACCTGCCACCATTTGTGGCATTTGCATTTGCGTCTGCATGACATTTAAATTGTTAATATCAATTTCTAATGGATGTTGCTGTGGCATTTGAACAGGTACCATTTGTTCTTTTACACCTTCTGTTCGTGGAAATCCGCCCATTGGACTAAATGGAACCTGTGACGGAAATCCTCCCTGAAACCCCGGTACAAAATTAAAGCCAGAACCTGGCATTACTGGCGAAATTGGCACACAAGGTCCCATCGGCATTGGTGGTGCTTGCATCGGAGCCCCCAGTGGCATTTCTGGTACTTCCATTTCTTCCGCTACACCTGCCACCATTTGTGGCATTTGCATTTGCGTCTGCATGACATTGAAATTGTTAATATCAATTTCGAATGGATGCTGCTGCGGCATTTGAACAGGTGGCATTTGAATAGGTGCCATTTGTACAGGTGCCATTTCTTTAACTTCCTCTTTTACACCTTCAGTTCGTGGGAATCCACCGAATCCACCCATTGGATTAAAAGGCCCCTGTGGAGGAAATCCTCCTTGAAATCCTGGAACGTAATTAAAACCATAACCAGGCATTACCGGTGTCATAGGCACGCAATTATTAAACATTGCAGGCTGTTGGAACGGCATTTGTGGCATTTGTGATTGTGGCATTATAGGCATTTGTGCTTCAAAATCTTCCTCTAGTTCCTCTTCTTCAGGTGCGTACATCCCCGGTAAAACATTCTGTGGTGGTGTTGGCAACATTTGTTGTTGCATCACATTATAATTATTAATATCAATTTCTAGTGGCTGATATTGCGGCATCTGTGGCATAATAGGCATTTGTGGCGGCGCTGCTGGCATTTGTGGCATTACCGGCATCTGTGGCATTTGAGGAATATACGGTCCAGTTTCCACTCCTTTTACCTCCTCTTCTTCTTCCTCTATTTCCATCACTGGAAATGGCTGTGGAGCAATATTAGCAAACGGATGCTGAATTTGTGCTTCCTTTTTAGGTGCTACATGAATTTGTGCTTCCTTTTGTTTAACTCCACCAATTTGTGCTTCTTTTTTTACATGTACAGTTCCGGTAGGCACTTTAATTTTCATACCTGGCATAATCATATCCGGATTGCTTAACTGGGTATTTACAGCTTTTAGTTCTTGAAAGTCGACACCATATTTTTTCGCAATTTCCCATAAGGTGTCGCCTTTTTGAACGATATGGATCTTCACGCGATTTTCCCCTCCTATACATAAGTCAATACATACTATGACAAATTAGGCAAATTGCCACTATTTCTCATCACAACTTATGCGTAGGCTTCACAAATTATGTACAGCAAAGATGATGGCCATGCGTAAAAAAATAAAGACTCAACCATTGGTCAAGTCTTACATTCGATAATATGGATAGCTTCCCAACACGGTGACACCACTTCCCAAAGCCTCTAATTCAGCAATCGCGCTAGGGATTAGAATTTCATCCATTTTTTGTTCAATATCAATTAAAAAGAAGTAATTACCAAGCCCTGTTTTCATAGGTCTTGATTCAATTTTTGATAAATTTAATTTTCTCCATGCAAATACAGATAATACTTGATGCAATGCTCCAGCTTGGTCTGATGGCAATGTAACCATTAACGTGGTTTTATTTCCTGTATTGTTTCTTTTAATATCTAAGTCTAGCATCTCTTTATGTAGGACAACAAACCGCGTGTGATTGTTGTTAAAATCATGGATATCATGTCTAACAATCGTTAAACCATATTCCTCGGCTGCAAATGAGTTTGCAATCGCAGCTAGTTTTTGGTCTGGATGTTCACTGACAAACTTTGCTGCTGCACCTGTTGAACTAGCTTCAATCGGCTGTATATTCGGAAAGCTATTATATAAAAATTTATGACATTGTGCGATTGCATGTGGATGTGAATAAATGCCTTCGACTCTTTCCCAATCGTTTGTATTCTCCGGGTGCACCATTAAATGTTGCTTTATCGGGATGATCACTTCACCCACAATTTTCAATTGTTTTTCGTGAATCAAGTAGTCAATTGTTAAATTAACAGTTCCTTCAATCGTGTTTTCAATCGGAACAACAGCTACATCGACTTCCCCATTTTCTACTGCATCAATACATGCAGGAATTGTACGGTATGGTTTGTTATTCTTACCAGGAAATAATGCAGAAACCGCTTGTGCTGTAAATGTAGCGTTGGGACCTAAAAATCCCACGTTCGTTATTGTCATCGTGTGTCTCCCCCTATGCCCCTGTTCCAAGAATTTCAACTTTATCAACAAATTCGAGCTTGCGAAGTTTAGCAAGGAGGTCAGTTACTTCACCATGCATGCCTGATGTATTTAATGAGAGTGTTACATTCGCCTTTCCTCTTAGCGGAATTGTTTGGTGGATTGTTAATACATTACAACCGGTGTCTGCTACCGTTCTTAGTAATTGTGAAAGTGTACCAGATCGGTCTTCCAAATGAAAAAACAAAGAAATAATTTTTTCTTTAACCGTTGTGTGAAAAGGAAAGACAGTGTCTTTGTATTTATAATAAGCACTTCTACTCAAGTCTACTTTTTGAGTAGCTTCAGCAATTGACTGTGCTTGCCCACTGTCTAATAGTTCCTTTGCATCCAAGGTTTTTCGAACCGCTTCTGGAAGAACATCTTCACGAACCAGATAGAATTTGCCATCCATGTAAGCTACTCCCCCTACTACCTTCTTTTTTAATGAAGTTCAAAATGCGGTAAAAGTGATATAGGAACCTTCGACTAAATGCCGAATGGGTCCTATTCATCCCCCTTTTTGAACACGGTATTTTATTCTATAAATTCAAATTCATATTCGAGTAATTTTACGATATCCCCGTGTTTTGCACCTTTTTCACGAAGGGCGTCGTCGATTCCCATTCCCCTTAATTGGCGGGCAAATCGTTTTACTGACTCATCCCTTGTAAAATCAGTCATTTTAAAGAGTTTTTCAATTCGTTCCCCAGTAATCACAAATGAGCCATCGCTTTCACGTGTGATCACAAAATCAACTTCTTCTTTTTCGTGACGGTACATTACGCGATGAGTACTTGTATCTTCCTCCACCTCAAGCGGAAATTCTGGTGTGTTTTCAAGTAAGTCGGCAATGGTAAATAGAAGATCACGAAGACCTTGTCTCGTAATTGCAGAAATCGGAAAAATTTTCACATCGTCCTGAAGTTTCTCTTTAAATACTTTTAAATTCTCTTCCGCCTCAGGAATATCCATTTTATTTGCCACAATAATTTGCGGACGTTCAGTTAAGCGAAGATTGTATTCCTTTAATTCCTGATTGATTGTGCAATAGTCTTCGTAAGGATCTCGACCTTCCATCGCAGACATATCAATGACATGAACAATGACTCTTGTTCTCTCAATATGCCGTAAAAATTGATGTCCAAGGCCTACACCTTGATGTGCACCTTCAATTAGACCTGGAAGATCAGCCATCACAAAGCTACGTCCATCTTCGGTTTCCACAACTCCAAGGTTTGGAACAATCGTAGTAAAGTGGTATTCAGCAATTTTTGGTTTGGCTGCTGACACAACGGATAACAGGGTTGATTTTCCAACACTTGGAAACCCAACAAGACCAACATCAGCCAACACTTTTAGTTCAAGTCTTACATATCGCTCCTGCCCAGGCTCACCATTTTCAGCGATTTCCGGCGCTGGGTTGGCAGGTGTCGCAAATCGAGAGTTACCTCTTCCACCACGACCACCTTTCGCAATCACTGCTCTTTGACCATGCTGAGTTAAATCCGCAATGACTACACCTGTATCATCATCTGTTACAACGGTTCCAGGTGGTACTTTTACAACCATCGGATCCGCATTTTTACCATGCTGATTTTTAGACATTCCGTGTTCTCCACGCTTTGCCTTAAAATGCCGTTGGTAACGGAAATCCATCAAGGTTCTAAGTCCTTCTTCTACCTCAAATATGACGTCAGCACCTTTTCCGCCATCTCCACCTGCTGGACCACCCATTGGAACATACTTTTCACGACGATATGCAACCATTCCGTTGCCACCGTCACCACCTTTTACATACACTTTGACTTGATCTACAAACATGTCTTACCTCCGCTTATTTATGCACTTTAAAATTTATGCAATATGTAATGTTAGACTTACTTCTTCATTATGTACTTTGTATTCCGTTAGTTTCGGGAATTTTTTTGATTGGCTCATTGTTGTTAGCCAATTTGTTAGATTTTCCTTATTTTTTAGTATTCCACTAAAATCGAAAAAGAATCGAGTTTCCTCAGTCGAACAGTCTATCGTGAGCGATAAATGATTTTCTCCCCAATCGTCTACTGCTTCTTCAAGTATGGTAAAAAATTGTGTGGCCCATTCAGCTAAATTCTTATCGTGGTTTGATAGGTTTCGAATGTCACCGACTAGATCGTAGTCTAATTGATATTTATGTGGTTCCCAATTAAAGGTCATGATAAGTGCAGCAAAGGATGGAATTTGTAAATTTGTTAGATGCGTTTCATTTTGAGCATCGATTACAATCTCTTCGATAATCGTTTTAACCCGTTCAAGTTTATTTAGTGAGATATTCCCTTTAATCAATTGTATTTTATTTAACCAATCGTGACGTGTATGTTTTAAAACATCAATCGTACTCCAATTTTTATTCATGTCATTTCCCCTAAAATACAAATGTCGTTAAAAACAACATTTTTGATTTCGAATCTTGTCTAAAAATTATATCAAACCTTGAAAAATAACACTACATTCAAAACGTACAATTGTTCATAAAAATAAAAACTCTAACCATGTGGTTAGAGTTTTATGTGCAACGATTACGCTTCTTGCGCAGCTGGGTATACACTTACTTGTTTGCGGTCACGGCCTAAACGCTCAAATTTAACAACTCCGTCAACTTTTGCGAATAGAGTGTCGTCACCACCACGGCCAACGTTTACTCCTGGGTAAATTTTAGTACCGCGTTGACGGTATAAAATAGATCCACCAGTAACGAATTGACCATCAGCACGTTTTGCACCAAGACGTTTCGCGATTGAATCACGACCGTTCTTTGTACTACCTACCCCTTTTTTAGAAGCGAAGAATTGAAGGTCTAATCTTACGAACATTTGTTCCACCTCCTGTAAATGAAGTTTTTATGATTGAATTTTCATATATTGTCCATAATCAAGTTCAATCGTTTGTAGGGATACAAGCATTCCTTCTAGAAGAAGCTGTACTTTTTCCTCAATTGTCTCATCCTTAAGAGAAGGAATCTGACAGCGGAGGAAACCATTTTTTTCTTGCTCCAATATCGGCTCTACTTTACATAAAGCATATATGGAATTAATGGTACCGAAAGCAACCGCTGAGGCACCTGCACAAACGATATCCTTACCAGGAACATCATATTCGGCATGTCCACTCATTGTGAATGAATCTATTCTACCAGTACTATTACGATTAATAGTTACCTTTATCATGATAGAAAGCCTTATGCGTTGATTTTTTCGATTACAACTTTAGTGTAAGGTTGACGATGACCTTGTTTTTTACGGTAGTTCTTTTTAGCCTTATATTTGAAAACAATGATCTTCTTAGCGCGACCTTGCTTTTCAACTTTAGCTGTAACAGTTGCACCTTCAACAGTTGGGCTACCAACTTTCACGTTTTCGCCACCTACGAATAAAACCTTGTCAAATGTAACTGTTCCACCTTGTTCTACGTCAAGCTTCTCAACATAGATTTCTTGGCCTTCTTGAACTTTAATTTGCTTACCGCCAGTTTCAATAATTGCGTACATACTTGCACCTCCTAATAGTTTGGACTAAGACTCGCCACTACACAGGCGCTCCACTTAAGGAAACTTAAATACCTGGAATGTGCGGTTGTAGCAATGGGTGCTACAAACAATAACATGAAAATATTATCACAAAGCCGAAGTGGAGTCAATATTAAATATCAATGTTGAATTAGGATAAGGGATGAAGTCTTGCCCTTATTTCGTCATTGCTACCTATTTGTCTAATAGTATAATCATGTCGTGATGAAACGAGTTCTGTTATGTAAATCTTAATAGACAATGCTTCTTCTAATCGTTTCTTATGTACATTATGTTCTCCAAGAAAAACATGTTTCACTTCTTCAGTTGCTTCAATCCATACAGCATCATGGTCCATTCCTTGTTGCTCCCATAGTTCTCTCTCAAGCTTAAATACAACAGTTTCAGGAGAATCAATCCGACCAGTACCAGAACAAGTTGGACAGTTCGTCTGTATAATAGCGGAAAGATCATTTCTTGTTTTCTTACGAGTGATTTCTAAAATACCAAGTGAAGTAAAGCCATGAATTGTCACCCGATTTCGGTCTTTTTGTGATACAGAGCGTAATGCTTGAATTACTTTTTGACGTTCATCAATTATCTTCATATCAATAAAATCAATTAAGATAATTCCACTAATATCACGTAGCATTAGCTGATATGCTATTTCTTTTGCTGCAGCTAAATTCACTTTAAACACGGTGTCTCGTAAATTTTCTTTTCCTTGAAATTTACCGGTGTTTACGTCAATTATGGTTAAAGCTTCCGTTTGCTCAATTAACAAATAGGCACCATTTTCAAGCCACACAATCGATTTGAGACCTCGTTCAATTTCTTTCTCTATCCCATAGAAAGAAAAAATATTTTCTTTTCCACGATAATAAGAGACTTTTTCTTCACCTAGCTGTTCCTTTAATTGTCGATACATTTGCGCATCATCTATCACAATTTCTTTAATCGTTTCGAGCCGATGCTCGAGTAAAATTTTATCTACAAGATTATTCGCATCAAATAATAGACTTGGCGCTTTCAATTGTTCTTGTTGTTTTTGCAAAGATTGGTAACGACTTCGGCCAAATTCGAGCTCCTTCAAAATTTTCACTTCATCTTGATTTTCACATGCTGTTCGAACAATTAGCCCCTCTTCGTTTTGAAGATAGGCTTTTCCAAATCTGCGCCATCTATCCCTTTCTTCTTCCTCTTTCATTTTCCGAGAGACAGCTACATAATTTCCAAACGGCAAATAGACAAGGGAAGAACTAGGAAATTCAATAAGACCAGTTAATTTAGGGCCTTTCCTATCTGCCCCTTCCTTCGTTACCTGGACAATAATTTCCTCACCTTGTCTAACTAATTGGGATATACTTTTTTCTTTTTCATTAGGGGGGGCTAGATGATAAGACACAAGCTGCTCTCGACCAATATAACCGTTTCGGCCTAAGCCTATATCAACAAAAGCAGCCTGCATTCCCGGAAGAACATCAATTACACGACCCTTATAAACATTTCCGACGATTTCTTTATGTTTGGGTTGTTGAATATTTATTTCTAAAACTTTATTTTCCTCTAGCACTGCGACACGCTTTTCACTTGTTTTTACATTAATGATAATTGTTTTCAAACCTTTAATCCTCGCTTTAACGTTACACTTTCTTTTCTAATGTACCCTAACTAGTAACGTCAATACAAGTAGAGAAGCTCACCAACCGGTTGAGTAATCTTTTTATCATTAAAATAGGCATGTAAAAGCTCATTTTCATCAAGAGGCTGTTGATTTTCTCCATCCTTTTGGATCACAATCGGATGCTTGCATCCCCGTTGAAACATGGATAGAACGGTGTATACCATCTCTGATTCATCTACTACCAATGGCTTTAATTTCGTAAAGGTGTCTTGCTTTCCATAATAACGCTCCAGCAAGAATCTCATAAACACGAAGTGTCGCTTCCGCCACTCCATTACAATCGAAAAGAAAAGGAAGGATAGGATGACCCAGAGATTAAGATTAGTAGGACTATAGACGACCATCCCCAGTAAAATGATCACCGCAACCATGCTTGATACAAAAAGCATTCGTTTATGAGCTTCAAAAAAAGAATGTCTATATGAGAAAAATAAATATAAAAGTTTCCCTCCGTCTAGTGGCCATATTGGAAGGAGATTAAAGAAAAAGATAACTACATTATGATAAAAAAAGAGGTCAAAGGTCTTTTCGGAAATAACAGACCCAACTGTTAAAAAATAGGCAAGTGCCACCATCCATATATGCTGAAGAGGTCCTGCTACTATAACAAGAAGCTCCTCTTTCAGGGGACGATTACCGTGCTCATCCATCTCCGCCACACCACCAAATGGAAGGAGTTGTATCTTTTTAATTCTCCATGAAAAAAAATGGGCACATGCAGCATGTCCCATTTCATGGACCAATATGATAAAAAATAACATCAATAGCTCTCTGAAATGTGCAGTAATGACTGCCACTCCAACGATGAGCCAAAGCAATGGATGTATTTCAATTTTTCTGAGGAGCTTTACATATTTATTCAAATTTTATCACCTGTATCGGATCAATAAATGTTTCACCTTGCTTTATTGCAAAATAATAAGTTCCTTTGTTATCACCCTCTGGTTCTTCAACCTTACCAACTTCCTGCCCTTTTTCCACATAATCATAAAGTCTTACATCAACTGATCCTAAATTTCCATACCACGTTTCGGACCCATCACTATGCTTGATGACAACTGTTTTTCCTAGTTCTCCCTTAACCGAAACCTCTTTTACATAACCTGAATTCATTGATTCAACAACCTTGCTATCTGTTTCAACAATAACGCCTTGACCATTCGCTTCAAAGGATTCAGTCACTTTTCCTGCTGCAGGAATCGCGTATTTACCTGGAGTAGCGGTGTTACTTTCTTCTTTATTTTGATTGATTGGGATCAATGTAAGTGGACTACCAAAAGTATCTTTATACCATTCAGTAACAGCTGCAAATTGAAATTCAGTCTCCATCGTACTTGTTACAAAATGCCTCACATTCTCAAATGTCGGGGACTGATTTTTAAATATAATGCCGATCGATAATACAAGAATTGCTGAAAGTAATACTTTAAAAAGAAAAACTTCCTTACGAAACAGTGGATGCCCACCTTCTCCTGGTCCACCATCGAAAGATGAGTATGTACTGCCTCCATATCGCTCCTCATCACTTGCCAAAAAGGGAGGAACTGCTTTTCGGGGAGTAACAGAGGTGGAGTATCTCGCACGCTTTCTTTTTTCAATCCGCCTTCTAATTTCGTTCGCTCGATTACTCATATTTCCACATCATTCCTTGTCCATATTATTTGTACAAGTCTATGACTGAAGGGCTTTAGATATGACAGCATGAAGCTTTTTATCGATTAAATTTGATGATTGATAACTAAGGAAGACAAAACTTAATATTAGTAACACCCGCAAAGACTATCTATAAAAAAAGAAGGGTGTGGTTTTTCTCCACATCCTTCTTTCTATTATTGTTTCCTGTTTACTTCTTTCCAGGTTTATCCGGCTTACCCGGTTTGCCTGGTTTGCCTGGTTTACCTTTTCCAGGTTTTCCATCATCTTCTTGAACATTAATGTTTAGTTTACCCGTTGCTATTTGTCGAGCTTCGTTACCAAACTCATCTCTAACTATTACTTCAATCTCAGCACCTTCAGCAACTACACTAGAAACTGCTGTCCAGTAGCCTTCATAGACACCAGGTGAGACTTCTTGTAGAGGTAGTTCCGTAACATCGCTAACACCTGCTGTATTTGTTAACGGTAAACGAATAGCGTAGGAAGCAGTAAGTCCTGGTTCACTAGTAAATTCAATCTTCACACTCTCACCAGATTGTAACTGTACATCCTCTGCAGGTTTCAGATCTGCTATTGTTAATTCACCAAATTTGGCAAATACAGTCACTTGATTATTAGTTGAATTACCCGCTTTGTCAGTTGCAACTACTTCAATTTTATTTTCACCATTATTAACTAGGATACGCTTTGAAAAGCTTCCATCTTTAATCGTCGCACTCTCACCATTCACTGTGACAGTATCGATATTCTCATCTTGAACAGTACCTGTAACCGTTACAGCTTCTTTATTTGTCTTTAAGCCATCTTCTGGACTAGTGATGGCAAGTTCAGGCGCTGTTTGATCAAGCACTACAACAACAGCTTCTGATGGGTCCGTAATACCCGTATCAGTTGATGCCTTAGCTGTTAAAGAATTCTCACCTACTTGTAAATCAACATCTACAGAGAACGTACCTTCAGCGGTTGTATCCGTTGTCGCAACCTCTTCACCATTATTAAATACATGAACCGTTGTAGTCGGAGCAGCCTTACCTTCAACTGTTACGTTCGGATTATTTGTAAATGATCCTGTTACTGGTGAAGTAATAGTTGGTGCTGTTACTTCATAATTAACTGTAGCACGAATCATATAGTTACCTTCTGCTTCTGGTGATAATGACCAACCACCACCAACAAATTGCCAGCTACGGCCTGAATATTCACCATCTTCGTCAGTTGCAAGACCTGGAGCATTAGGATTTGGGTTTGTCTGAATGTACACCATATAGAAGTCTCCTTCTACAATGATACCTTCAGCAGCTAGGTCAACATTTGTCCATTCGCCCGTACGAAGTGCTGTTGCATCTATTGGTCCAGCGAGTTTTTTACCTGGAGCACCATCTGTTCCGCTTGCATCCCAAACTTCTACTTTAAAATCAGTACCACCTGGTGTTGGCCATGTGGTATCCCAGAAACGGAAGATTCCTCCTGTTACGAGAGCTGTATCATGACCTTCTTCTAAGGACATTTTCACAGCCCAGCCATTTCCTGCATCATAGAATGCACGAGCATTTTCCGCAGTACCATCGTCATAACCAATTTCCCCAGGAAATCCGATAAATGGTCTTAACTCAACGTTTTGTTCTAACGATCCTTCTCCTTCAAGGACAACTTCAAATGAATCACTGTAATAAGAAGGCGCCATTACCCGAACAGTATACGTGCCTTCATAAGCTGTAAGTGAATATTGACCATTTTCATTTGTCTCAACAGGAGTTACATTTGCATCTTCTACAAGCAATAAAGTGGCACCTGAAACTGGTTCACCTGTTGCCGAATTTGTAACTGTACCGGAAACTGTGCCTTTTGCTTTTTCTTCTAACACAAAGTTTGCTACTGCCTCACCATCAGCCTCAACTGTTACAGTTTGTTGTGCTGAATGGTATCCATAGCTTTCCGCAACTACTGTAAAATCTCCTGTTCCGTGAATGAATTCATATGCTCCAGTTGCAGGGTTAGTTGTAACCGATCTACCTGATTCAACAATACTCACTTGAGCATATATTGGTAATGCCTGTGGGTTAACTTTATCAACATCAACTTCCTTCATGTCAATGTGGGAACCTTCTGGCTTAATTTTTGCAGGATCGACTTTTTCCCCTTCTTTAGAGTCAACAGAGCTTTCACCTTTAGTAGGCATAACTCCTAATTGAGTTGTATTTCCTGCTGTAAGTTGCTCATTCGATAGACGCACATCATCAATGTACCATCCATCACGAACTACACTTCCATCGGTTGTTACGTTAAAGCCAATATATATTCTTTGACCTGCATACGCAGATAAATCAACTTCTGCAGACTGCCAGCCTGAAGAAATATCTGTGATACGTCTTAGTTGTGTCCAGTTTTCCATATCAGTTGAGACAAATACATGACCGAAATCCCAGTTACGTTCAAGATTGTACCAGTTCATGTATTGTAGGTACGTAGGACCTTCTGCTGGCAAGTCTATTGGAGGCATTACCAGAGTCATATTAGCTCGACTAGCATACGTACCTGATAAATTGGTAGCATAAACCTTCTCACCTGAATAAGCACCATTTGGTCCACTCGTAGGAGTTCCCCATTGCCAAGAATTTTCAGCACCATAGGAGAACCAACCTACAGGAGTAGATTCAAAGTCTTGGAAATATCCTACTGAAATTCCTGGTTTTACTGAAACTTCATAAACGTCTGTTGTTACATCGTTTTGGCCAAAATCAACAACCTGCCAACGGTAAGAAACTGATGGCACTGCAATTTCTTCCCCTGGAATAACTGCCTCGTAAGTTCCTTCTTTGTAATTACCTGATGTTTGAGTAGCGGCTACATTCACCCATTCACCATCTTGATTCAGGTATTGAAGAACCACAGAAGTGATGCTTACATTATCTTGAACAGAGATAGAAAGTGGTAAATCCATACCAGCATACGTTTCGCCCGGCGCTGTATGCTCAAAAGTTGGGGCTGATTCATCTACACCGTTTTTTGCAACCTGACCTTTAATTTTCCCTAGCCCAGTAGCAACGGAGGATACAGCTAGATATGCATTAACTAATCCATAACCGTAACCAAAGTTTGGAGAGCTTGGGAATGTACCGTCAGTTAAAGGAGTTGCAGTTGTTGTGATAATTTCTTCGATTTGTTCAACCGTTAATGACGCATTTGCTTGTTTTAATAAGGCTACTACAGCAGAAATATGAGGTCCAGCCATTGATGTTCCATTCCATCCACCCTCATAACCACTCCCCGGTACCGAAGATCGAATGTTCACTCCTGGAGCTGAAATATCAGGTTTCATATCTCCTGGATATGGTGATGGACCTTGTAACGAGAAGCTAGCTAAACGATTATTGATATCCGTAGCTCCTGTCGCAAATGATTCAGGGTAGTTTGCTGGATTTGCAATCGATCCAGGGCCACCCGGATTCGATAATGTTGTATTACCTGCAGAGAACTCTGGGAAAATTTCCGCTGCTCTCCAGTTTTGAACCATTGGACGATACCATTCATCTAATCCTCGTCCTCCACCCCACGAGTTATTTACTACATCTGGAGCCATATCCGGATTGCCACCTGGAGCAATGATCCAGTCCCCAGCTTCTAATAGGTCAAAATCTGATCCACCAGCAGACGTAAATGCCTTTACAGCAATCCACTTTGCACCTGGAGCAACCCCAATTTGATTTGCACCATTTGGCTCAGCTCCAACCATTGTACCTGTAACGTGTGTTCCATGTCCGATATCATCATATGGGGCAGAACGGCCAGCCGTTGCATCAAACCAGCTGTATTGATGATTCGGATTGTTTGGATTGGCTGGATTATATCCACGGTACTGTTCCATTAGTGCCGGATGATTCCATTGAACACCCGTATCAATACTAGCCACAACTGTACCTGATCCATCAATTCCCATTTCCCAAACTTGCGGAGCACCTACACGATCAATATTCCACTCAATGTTTTGAGGGCTTGCTTTTGATTCAACTGCAACCGATGTCTCCACTTTAGCTGGAGTATGCAATTGGCGTATTTCATTTGGTAACACCTTCTCAACCTCAGGGAATGATGCGATTTTTTCCATAACTTCCTTAGTAGCAGTTAATCCCATTCCATTTACAATGAAGAAGGATTTAATATCCTTTGCGTTACCAGCAGCTTCTTCTTTTTTCAAAAACTCCTTTACATTGCCTTGTGATTCAATTGCAGTTGTTCGAAGTTCTGAAACAATAGCATTTCGCTTTATCGATTTTGTTTGTGCGACAGTCGCTTTTTGCAAACTTGCTTTTTTAGTGGCCTCGTTTGCTATTTTCTTAGAATCAACCTGATCCTTGAACTTGATTAAAAATGTAACCATTTTGTCATTCGCAAATTGGTCTTGTAAGCTCTTCGAAATTTTACTTGAAGTTACTTCTTTTTTACTTTCTAGATAGGAAATTGAAGAATCTTTTGTTTGTGCAGATGCCTGTGATGTTACACCTGGAACAAGTAAAAGCGCACACATGAATGCTGTTGCAACCTTCGTTAACCTACGTTTTCCGTTCCTCCTCATAAAACTTCCTCCCTTTTAAATTTTTTAGAGATTGATTAATTAACCTCCTTCTTTTGAATTCCTGTACTCCAAATGCTTTGGGAAACTCCCCATTTCTCTCTGGTTGGAAATCGCGATTTTCAGTAGAAACCGCATTATGTAGAAGTACAGGTATACGTTAACTGTAGCCTGTTTTTATGGGAAAAAGTGTCGAATGGTGAGGTAATATTTTGAATATTAAGAAATTGGTATTTTTTACTTATTTTGTCATAGACAAATTAGGAGTTTTGAACGAAGTAATATATATTCGAAAGAATTGTATTTTTATAGGGGTTTTTACCAATAAAATGTGTTTTTACAATATATTTACAATTATTTTACTCATAACTAACATGATAGGTAGAATGGCATAATTGTTACAAAAGGATAATTTATGATTAAAAAATGATTATATTTTCCTTACTTTATTTTTACGAATAAGCAGAATAGACATTAGTTGGTAACTTATTCTCTCTTTTTTGTTTTCATAATAGGCAATGCCACCTAGCAAAAAAATCATTTAGAGAATAAACAGGACCTAATCCTTATAAAATGAGAATAATTTTCTAAAAATCTTGTTTTTTCATTCTCGACTACATAAGAAAAACCACCCTATAATAAGAGTGGTTTAACGGACGCCAAAGAATTTCTTAATCTTTGTAAACATACCCTTTTGGTCGTTTTCAAGAGACTGTAGTGGAATTGATTCACCTAAGATTCTTCGTGCAATATTTCGATATGCAATTGCCGTTTTACTGTTTGAATTTAATGCGATAGGTTCACCGCTATTGGAAGCTTTAATGACTTCATCATCATCTGCAACAATCCCAATCAAATCAATTGAAAGATGTGTAACAATTTCATCCAGATCAAGCATTTCGCCAGTTTTCATCATATGATTTCGTATACGATTTACGATGAGGCGTGGTGGCTCCACTTCCTCTTTTTCTAGTAAACCAATAATTCGGTCAGCATCACGAACTGCTGATATTTCAGGTGTTGTTACAACAATCGCTTTGTCTGCTCCAGCTACAGCATTTTGAAAACCTTGCTCTATACCTGCAGGACAATCGATAATAATATAATCAAAATCTTGTTTTAACTCTTCGACCAATGTCTTCATTTGGCTAGGTTCTACTGCAGTTTTATCACTGGTTTGGGCAGCTGGCAGTAAATAGAGATGGTCATCGAATCGTTTATCCTTTACTAAAGCTTGTTTCAGCTTGCAACGACCTTGTATAACGTCAACTAAATCATAGATGATACGATTCTCTAATCCCATGACTACATCTAGATTTCGAAGGCCAATATCTGTATCTATTAAACACACACGTTTCCCTAGCACAGCCAAGGAAGTGCCTACATTAGCAGAAGTAGTCGTCTTACCGACTCCACCTTTTCCTGATGTAATAACTATAGCCTCTCCCACAGCTAGATTCCCCCTTCTAACCTTGTTAAGTTAGGTCTTAAATGAGTTAACTGTTGCAATCTATCTACTACAATTGTCTCATTATCGTCCACATATGCACATTCCATTATATTTGTTTCTGTTTGAATAGAGTCTGGTGCTCTATTCATTATATCACCAATTCGTAATTGTGTAGGTTTCATTACTGACGCCGCAATGATAGCATCCTTTCTACCATAGAAACCAGCATGTGCAATTCCACGTAACGAACCTAAAACAAAAATATTACCACCTGCAATAACAGTTGCTCCAGGATTTACATCTCCGACAAGCAAAAGGTCACCATCTACTTTTAGGACTTGTCCAGAACGAACTACCTTTGTAACAGAGACGATTTCATGCTTTTTTTTCATCTCTTCGGCTTCTTGCTTCGTAATCACATTACTGTCAATTACATCTACAACTAAATGTTTTTTATTTCGAATGATAGAGCGTATTTCTTCTTCTTGATCTTGAGTTAAAAAACGATTACCAATTTTCACTTTAACAGGAACAAACGGAACATCATCATTCCGTTTCTGATTCAACGAAAGCTTAATCTCTAAGTCAGAGATCAGTTCTTTAAATGAACAAGAATCATCGAGATGTAACGTTAGTCCGTCTTTTGTCCCTTTTATAGTAACATACTGTTGTTTTTGTCCTTTCACGCCGTTCACCTCAACGATAATATACTTCAACAAAAGACTCCTTTTTTCCTGTTAATTCTTAAAAATTTTTAACTTTATTTACTCTTCTATATGTAACTTTCCTAGTAATTTCTTAAATGGGTAAGCAAATACTAGTAAAAATATACTATTTAAAAGAAGTGTTGGTACAATTCGAATTTGAAGAAATTGTTCTATTGAAAGAGAAGCTGTTCCGATTGCCTTGTTTACTGCAAACACACAAAATTCCAAAGCTATTATCCCAATCAGACTTAAAAGTGAAATAACTATAATATTTGTCTGAAGAATCCGACTTGCCCAGGAAATAAGATAGGCAATAAGTGTGTATAGGAATAAATAAACCCCTAGTATTTCAGTGTATACAATATCGTATAGAAGACCAAAAATGGCACCATAAACAAGCCCCATCGGTTTATTAAAATAAACGGTTATAAAAGCAATTAAGACAAACAAAAACCGAGGTACATACACATTATCTTTATGAAATATGTCTGCCGGTACTAAATCTACAAAGCTGCTTTCAAATAAAAAAACGAAGGATAAAATAAAAGGAAGAACGAAACGCTTCACGATTCTTCCTCCTCTTCATTTGGAACAATCATCGTTCTTTCAACAATTATAACATGATCAATTTCATAAAAATCAGCTGCAGGCTTAATATATGCTGTTTTTGTTAAACCGTAATCATCAGGGACAACGTCCATGACCTCCCCAATATAAAGCTCACTTGGGAAAATCCCACCAAGTCCGGAAGTAAGTACTTTTTGGTCCTTTTCGATTTTCGAGTCTGGTGTATTGATTTTAAATAAAAGAGCTTCTTTTTCTTGGTCATACCCTTCGATTAGTCCCATAATCTTGTTATCCCCTTGAATATATGCTGAAATCCGATTGATGCGATTTGGGGAGCTCAATAACTGGATGGTGGATGTAAATGAATTTGCATGTTTAACTTTTCCAATTAAGCCTTTTGAGGTGATTACAGCCATGTCAACTTTAACCCCATGCCTGGTTCCTCTGTTAACCGTGATAATTTCATGCCACTGATCAGGGTTACGTCCAATAACCGTTGCCTGTATTTTATTAAAATGATCGAGTGATTCCGTTTTTTTCAAAACATCGCGCAATTTTTCGTTTTCTTTTTCTAATTCTTGTACTGTTGCTTCTAATTGCCCATAGGAATCTAGCTTTTCCTTTAAGAGTTTGTTCTCTTCAAATGTGTTTTGAATATGATTGACATTATCAAAAAATCCAGCAATAGCCTGAGAAGGTTGATGAAAGATACTTTGAACCCATCCAACCGAATCTTTTAAAAACTGTTCCGGCCACGATAATTTTTCACGCTCTTTTAAGGAAAATCCAATCAATGCCACTAGAACGATGATACAAACTAGTAAAATAATTAATCGCTTATTGAGTAAAAATTGTGGCATGTGTTACACCCTCTAACTAAACTTTAAATTTCAACACATATAGTGGGGAAACGAAAATTCCCCACTATATTAGATTCTTATCTTAAATCCTTTGTTTTCCTTTAAATAAATGAATATGGTCAAGGGCCTTACCTGTACCAATCGCTACACAATCTAATGGATTTTCAGCAATAAGAACTGGCATGCTCGTTTCTTCACTTATCACTTTATCCAAATTGCGTAATAGGGCTCCTCCACCCGCTAAAACAATCCCGCGATCCATAATATCTGCTGCTAACTCAGGTGGTGTCTTTTCAAGTGTATTTTTAACTGCATCGACAATCGCATACACAGTATCATGAAGGGCACGAGAGATTTCTTCCGCCGTAATTTCAATGGTTTTTGGTAATCCCGTTAATAAATCTCTTCCGCGAATTTCCATGTTTTCTACACCCTCAGGAGCACCGGCAGAGCCAATCTCTACCTTGATTGCTTCAGCTGTACGATCGCCGATCATGAGGTTATAGGTTTTACGAATATATTGGATAATGGCATCATCCATTTCATCTCCAGCAATGCGTATGGACTGGCTTGTTACAATACCACCTAAAGAGATAATTGCGACTTCTGTTGTTCCACCACCGATATCCACAATCATACTGCCCGTTGGTTCCCAAACAGGAAGATTTGCTCCAATAGCAGCTGCAAATGGTTCTTCAATAGGATAAGCATCTCTTGCACCAGCCTGCCTAGTAGCATCAATTACTGCACGCTGTTCCACAGCTGTAATACCAGATGGTACACACACCATAATATATGGTTTTCTTGAGAAGAAGCTCTTTGTTTTCACTGCTTGATTAATGTAATATTTCATCATTGTCGCAGTTGTTTCATAGTCCGCAATGACACCGTCTTTCATCGGACGAAGTGCAACAACATTACCTGGTGTACGCCCGATCATGTTTTTTGCGTCATTCCCTACTGCAACTATCTGTTTTGTATCTGTTTGCATCGCAACAACAGAAGGCTCTCTTACTGCAATGCCTTTTCCTTTAATAAAAACAAGTGTATTTGCTGTACCTAAATCTATACCAAGGTCTCTTGTACCTATTCCAAACATAATATGTATCTTCCTTTCTGATACGCGAATAAAATGGGTTAGCATGCGAAAAACTCATAACCAATATTATATCGTACAAAATTAAAAATTAATAGAGGATGTTCAAAAAGTCAGTCGAAAATGACACATTGAATTTCTTATTTGGCTTGCTTCTGCGTTCCTTACGTATTAACTGTTTACGCTCCGGTACTCGAAGCTGCACCGCCTTGAAATAATAATATGTCACACATAACCTTTTTCTTTGAGACTGACGTATTTGTGTTCACCGATGATTAAATGGTCCAATAGCTCTATGCCAATAATCCTGCCACATTCAACAAGCCTTTTTGTAACTTCGATATCTTCCCGACTTGGCGCCGGATCACCTGAAGGGTGATTATGAATGCAAATGATGGATGCTGCTGATCTTCGAAAGGCCTCTTTATAGACCTCCCTAGGATGCACAATTGATGCATTTAAACTTCCGATAAAAATGGTTTGACGATGAATTACCTGATTTTTCGTATTCAGATAAAGACAAACAAAATGTTCCTGAGTTAAAAATCGCATATCCTCCATCACATATTTAGCACCATCCTCCGGAGATCGAATCACATACCGATCTTCGTATTGAAGTTTGCCAATTCTTCGGCCAAGTTCTATTGCCGCCATGATTTGTACAGCTTTTGCTGTTCCGATTCCTTTAATCGAGGTAATTTCTTCAACAGATGCGTCCTTTAATAATCGAAGTCCTTCAAAATGATGCAGTAAGCGGTTTGATAATTGAATAACCGATTCTTCCTTTGAACCTGTTCGCAGAAGAATCGCTAAGAGCTCATGGTTTGAGAGGCTATCGGCACCGTCAGATACCAATCGTTCTCGCGGTCTTTCGTCTTGCGGATAATCTCGAATCATGAGTGCTGATGATTTCAAATAGGTTCCTCCTATCCATTGTATTAGATACTCGGATCCCACTCGGTGGTAAAGTCACTAATTACTATGGTATTTAGCCTACTTTTTAGCACAGTAAAAGAGTTGCATTCTTACTACATATATGGATAATTTTTAGCCGCGAAACCCAAGATCTCTAAGTTCACGGAGGGTTCGTGATACAGGCAATCCCACTACAGAAAAATAGTCACCTTTTATATGTTTTACGAGTGCAGATCCTAGTCCTTGAATTCCATATGAACCTGCTTTATCCATTGGTTCGCCTGAAGCAACATATGCTTGAATTTCCTCATCTGTAAGATCCCAAAACGTCACTTCTGTTCTTTCAAAAAACAATTTTTGAGTGTCTTTAAAAAGAATCGCAACTCCTGTTACGACTTCATGTGTTTGATTTGATAAAGTTTTTAAAACATGTATAGATTCCTGTTCGTTTTTAGGTTTACCTAAAAATTGGTTTTGAAACACAACAGCTGTATCTGCTGCAAGAATATAGGAATCCGGAAATTGTTTCGCAATTGCCTTTGCTTTTTTAGAGGCAATCGTCATGACCTTATCTTCAGGAGTGAGAGTTTCGTCAATGGATTCATCAATATTACTGACGGAAACATCGAAGGAAAGTTTCACATTTCTAAGAAGTTCTTTTCGTCGTGGAGAACCTGAGGCTAAAACGAGGTGTTGCATTTGATTTCACCCTTTTCATTTTTTTCAGAATGGAAGATACCTGTTTATCGTAACAAACAAATCAGCCGTCTACAATTATGTAAAATTGAATTTTCCAGATGGTTTATTATTTGAGAAGACTTTCCTTTTTATGTAAAAGCTTTGATTATCTAGCCATAAAAAAGAAAAGGAGAAGATATCCCCTTTCCATTTTCACTAAAAAATTGAATTTTGTCTAGCTTAACTCAGAAATCCAAACGGCATAAGCTTGATATGCATTTAATAATGATTGCTGTGTTTGCCATAATGATTTTTGGTCGCCACCATTTTTATATTCCTGTAGTTGTGTAAAGGCAGACTGTATGTCTGAATGAAATTTCTGAAGTTGTTCATTTAGGTTGTCCGTCTTGATTTCTTTTACCGCTGCGATTTGTTTCGAAAGATTTTCCCATTGTCCATTATCAATTGCTCCCGTTCCGAAAGCCTGGGAGGAAAGAGCTGCTAATTCCTTAAACACGGGCAGATCTACTTTGATTGCCTCAGAGTCTACTTTTCCTGCATTTGCATAGGACCCACCAGGGACTTCATAAGTCTTTGGGAAAAATTCAGGAAATGCTTCTTTGTAAACCGTCTTCATCCCACTTACAGAACTTTGTTCAGCCCCAATACCGGCAATAACATAATACGCACCTTCCATTTCAACGGCAGTCGCCGCAAAGCCCTTGTCCTTGATTTCATTTACAGTTGTCTTCGCAGAGTCAGCAGTTGAAAATTTCCCACCTTGAATGACACCCATAGATAGCGTCTCTAAATCAATTGAAACTGGCTTACTGGCAGGCGTATCCGGAGTATCCTCCTGTTTCCCCGAAGTTGGAGGAGTTTCATTAGTTGGCTGAGAGGGGGACTCATTTTCTACAGGTCCCGCATTGACATCTTCCACTATTTTTAAAATCATGATTCCAAATCCGATGCCAAGGACAATTGCCAAAACAATAGAAATGGAGAATTGCTTAAGAGAAAATAGTTGAAATCCTTTTTTCTTTTTCGGTATATACTCCATTTTGCTAGGACCTTTTGCGTGTCGTAAATCTTCAATTGGAATGACTGGAATTTCTGTTTCCTTTGAAGAATGATTTTTCAAGTTTTCATCTGGTAAAACCCAGCTAAAATCATCGTCCTCTTCCTCTTGTGCCGCTGCAACCTCATCATTCTCTACGATAATAAGAGGTTTTTCAGATTCGACAAAATCAGTTGTTTCTTTCTCTTCTTTTTGAATCGTTGACTCCTTACCATTAATTTTAATTGAAATCCGATTATGCTTGTCCATATTTTCACCACCTATTAACATTATTCAGCAGTAGTCCCCTTTTTAAAAAGTGGGGAATGAATGCCAAAGGTAAACAATTCAGTCAGATGATTCTTTGACTGAATAATGTTAAAGCCTCCGGCGGATGCCACAGATTTTCAAAGGAAATTTTTCGAGCTCGCTCGAAAAAATCTTGGCGCAAATACGCCAAAGCGCATTTGATTGAAACGCTCTACTTTTTTGTCAATCCTATCATACCTAGAAAAAAAAAGAACAAGACATTTGTCGGCTTGTTGCTAAAGGTTATCGTCAAATTCTTACAATAAAAAACATAGGGTGTCTTTGGAACTTCTATAAAAAGAAAAAACCCACTTAATTGTGGGTTCTATTCTTCAACATTCATCGATAATTCTACGAATACACTTGGACCTTCTTCTTGAGCTTTAATAATGTCGTCAACAGATAAGTGAGTTCCTGCTGGAATGATGACATTTCCTTCACTGTCCAGGATATCTTTTGTGACAACTTTACCATAAAGTAGATCAACTTGTTTTAAGCGCAATGCCTTTGCTTCAGATTCTTCATGCTGATCAATGGAAGCATTAATTTCATCAAATGGACTTTGTGTTTCTGTTGATTCAGGTAGTAATTCTTCAATGTCGACATCTTGTTGGTTTTCAGTAGACTCTATTTGTGGATTTTCTAATGACTCTACTGAATCAAGGAATTTAGAAGAAGCATCCTCTCCAACAATGATAATGTCTTTTCCATATGTAAGAACAAACTCTGATGCTAAGACAACTTCCTTACCAGAAACATTTAATAATGTTCCTAATAAATTTCCTGTTTCGTCATCAACATAATATTCAAGGACTTCTCCTAATAACTGACCTTTTCGAGTCATTACTTTTGTATTTGTTATTTTAATTTTTTTATTTACTAGTGAATTTGCAATTGGAATTTCATTAAGGTCAATGACTGAGCTTTCACTTTCAATCGTAACAGCGTACTCTCCGATTCCGACTACTCTTTTGAAAGGAATGGCTTTAACACTTACCTGCCAATCTTCATGTTCAATTGTTAGAAAATCAACTGAGCCTTTTTCGGGGTTAATAACTAATGATTTTACTTTTCCTACTTCTATTCCATCTATAATACTAATGATTGGTAAACCAACTATCTCAACACTTTTTTTCATAAATCATTCACCACACCTATTTATTTTTAAACAACGGCTTTTTCCATTCATTTTACCATGCTTTCCGCTATTTTTCGTCATATTTTGCAATATTCTTCTAATAAAAAGTTAATTTCCTGTAAAATAACCGGGTATTTCTCAAATCTGCTCTTATTTTGAGAAATTAATGTAAACAATCCGTCATATTGCTCAGTCTTTATATAATGGTCAATTAATAAGCTTACAAAAGTATAATAATCATGATCAGATAATTTCGGATGAAGGTGGCCTACTATCAATTTTTCATATTGAGAAGTTGTTAATTTGTTCCGAGATAGTTTGATTTGAGAAATCATGGTTGTAAAAAGTTGTTGCCTTAAATCATTTTGATTGTCACGCTCTTCTTGAATATCGGTCTCTTCATCCACTACATTAGTACTTACATCATCTATATCTAAATCGTTGTTTTGTTCGTTCTCAGATGTGTCTGACTGACTGTCCTCTATCCAGTCTAACTCAGTGATGCCTTCTATTTCATCCTGTAGTTCTTTTTCTATTTGTAGTTCATCATCTTCTTCTGTTAAGTCAACCTCTATCTCTTCTACTTCATAATCGGTTGATTCAATCATTGGAACTTCTATTTCACTTTGTTCATTCTGTTCCTCATCAGATTCCTCATCATTCGTTACTTGTAAACTATCAAATTGAATTTCTTCATGTACTGATGGGGCTATATTTACATCTTTATCTTCATTTTCAGCTAGGTCCATCGGCTGTATTTCTTCTGTTTTCTCTGTAGCCTCAACCATTTCAGCATGATCTTGTTTTTCATTGTTAGTATCGTTTAATTCCAATTCGATTTCTTTAAGTAAATCATCAAAATCAGAATCGGGATTTTCATCTTGTGTATGAATCTCATATGTATTTTCAAGTTCTTCAGTTTCTACGTATACATTTTCTAATGCATGATCATCTTCATTTTGATGGTCCGTTGCTTCAATATCCTCAACTATTTCCTCCTCAACCTCTTGCATTGGAGGAGAGTCCTCTTTTTGTTCAGTAACTGAATCCTTGTTTTCTTCAATCTTTAATTGACTACGTATTTCTTCTTCAACTTCATCTTCAATTTCAAATTTGATGACCTTTTCTTCTATTCCTGATGCATTTTCTGGATGAAGAAACAATTGTGGTCCAAATCTTTTACCGATTAAATATGAAAACCCTATTGCTAGCAGTATTAACACTAACCCTATTTGCCATACGCTCATCACCGTCTTCCCTATGATTCCAATGACAAAAACGATAAATGCACAAAAAAGTATAAGTAATTTCCCCTTCCTAGTAAAACCAAGTGGTAAAAAATAAATAATAGGTAGAACAAGTAAAAGAGATATAAGTGCAATTACAAAGGATTCCAAGCTGTTCTCACCTCTTTCTATTGTATTACTGATTGTTCTCGTTTTTCTTTTCCAGTCCTGGAGCTAAAGGATTCTTTTTATTGCTAGGAGGTGGAACGGTTAGTTTGGGTGCCTCTTCAGCAAGTTCCGTATATTTCGGCATATAGAACGTTGAAATGGTTACATCGTACACAAGCTGTTCAGCTACTTGACTCACTGACACGAGCTCTGGAGTACCTGTAAAACTCAATGAATTCACCCTTGTTATGCGTGTTTGATGCTCGAGAGCTGATAGGAAATTTTCCAATTCTTCATAATTTGGTGATTGAACGTGTATCGTGACTGTAATTTGGTTGAGCCCATCAATTAGCACTGGATCTATTATTTCCGCTTCCTCAATCTGCTTATCAGTACCATTATCAATTGTTTCTTGGTTAGTTTCCGTCGAATTGTCAGTATTCGTTGCCTCTTGTTGCCCTTCAGGTTGAGTTTCATCGATTAATGTAAACTCACTCTGACTATAGGACATATTGAGCACTCTACTTTCTGATAAGGTTTCAGCACGTTGCACATCCATAACAATTTGTTCCACTAACGGAACTACTGGTATTCTCTTTTGAATCTCAGTGGAGCTGATAACCGGTATTCCATTTGGCCGTTTATCAGAAATGACCTCTAATAGTCTTTGTTCTGTTTTGAGACTATTCTCTAGTTGCGAAACTTTTAGCTTTACGGGTTTTACTAGAAGGAGATAAGTCAAATAAAAAACTCCTACTAAAAAGACGATCGCTAGTACTAAATATGTGATTTGTTTACGTGAAAAATGGAGAGTCATGTTTATTTCCCCTCCTGCATTGACTTTATGGCACTCTTGTCAAAAATGATTTCATATTGAGCATAATACCTCGGTAAAATGTTATTATTTTGCTCGGATTCTATTTTATTATCGGTTGCAGCCTCATTTTCTTTAGCATTATTGTTTGTATCAGTTGTCTCGGTAGTTGTAACTGTCCCATTACCTGCGTCGGCAATTGGGGTAGTCGAAACGGTCAACAATTGAGCTGATTTGATAAGTAGAGAATCAGTAAGTAACGCTAAATATTGAGCATTCTCAGTATTTGTATCAAACTGAACCTCTAAAGTAACAATTCCATCCTCCGTATATGAAAAGTTTTGAACAAAGCCTCGTTCAGGTAACAATGTTGTTAAATGATTTAAAATCGGTACTGTCTCTACAAAATAACTGTCTGCCCATTCAACAGTTTTTTCTAAGTTAATCACATGATTAGACTGATTGGCTGAATCATTTTTTTGCTCTTCAGCGACTCGAGTTTCTTGTAAAGTTGTAATATGCTTGGTTAGCTGTTCTTCGAGCGTGGTTGCTTTTTTGTACTGAATCAATAAAAATAAAAAGCCCATTAAAGCTACACTGATCATAATGATGAGGAGTAATAATTTTGCTCGGTTTTTAAATTCTTTTCTTGGAAGTAAATTAATATTTACAAGCATACTCACACCTCTTTAAGAGCTAATCCTAATGGTAGAAAATATTGTCTAGGCAGTTTATCAAATGTATCAATTTTATGTATCGGAATTTCATATCTCTCAATGAGTGTAGACGAGATGTCCGGAAGATTTGGATGATCCCCGCTAACAAGAATTTTTGTAATTCGTTCTTTCCCCTGTGTCATATTAAAACTGTAAAAATTCATCACATGTTCAATCTCTTTCGTGATTTCATCAATGAGAACCTCTAATTTACTACGATGACTATTCCATTTTATATTCGCTAGAGTATGAGAGGAATTTTCTTTGATGTCCCAATCCTCAATCGATGTATCCAGATTAAGATGCCTCATAAACAAAGGAAGATCCTGATGAAAAATGCTCAAGTTGGCGGATTGTAAATCAAATTGAAGCAATAAAAAATGCTCCTCTTCATTTGTTTTTTGACAAAAATGAAAGAGTCGATACAAACAAAGTGGTGTAATATCGGCTGCAATTGGTTTTAAAGAAGCATCTTCCAATATAGACGAATATTCTAATGCAACCTCCTCAGGAGCTGCAAAAATAAGAACCTCTTTTACCTTTTCATCTTCTGAAAGTACTTTGAAATCGAGGACAGGCTCATCAAAAGGAAGATGTATAGTTGTCCCCATCTCCAAATAAATATATCCTAAAATCTCATCATCCTTTACTTCATTTGGAATCGAAATTTTTCGAATCACCACAAACGGATCTGGAATAACGAACTGAACTTGTGCGTTTTTTATCCCCCATTCTGTTACACATTCTTCTAGTATTAAGTGCAATGTGTCTCTTTCAAGAATTCTCCCATCTTGAATAATACCCGGAGGTAAATATTTTTCGCGAAACTTTTGTACAGTAATAGGGTTAGACCGTTTCACACCCACATATCGAATTACGTGATCTTTGATAATAATATTTGCAATTTTACTTGGTGAAAATAGAGTCAAAACCATTATGTATCCCCTATCCAATTAAATCGATATACAAAGCGATAAGCTCATGGCCGAAAAAATAAGCGATAAGCGTACCAATGACAATGGAAGGACCAAAGGGCATTGGTTTTCCTTTTTTTACTTTTCCAATGACAATCCCAATTAATCCTAGGATTGTACCGATGAGAGTGGCAAGGAAAAATGAGAGAAGGACTAGCTTCCAACCTAATGCAATCCCTAGAACAGCATATAACTTTATATCCCCTCCACCCATTCCACCTTTGCTAACGATGGCAATCAGATAAAGAAGTAGGAACCCAACGAAACTTCCAACAACCATATCCCACCACGGGTCGAGTGGAACGAAAATCCGTTCAATGAGAAATACTGGAGCAAAGAATAATAAAACCTTGTCTGGGATAATCATGTAGGTAAGATCGGAAACAAAAACAATTACCAATAAAGAGATCAAGGTCCAAGCGATGATCAATTCTTTTGACCATCCCACCAGCATTGGTGAAATCGTGAAAAGAATTGCAGTGGCAAGCTCAATCGAAGCATAGATGGGTGATATGCGTTTTTTACAATTTCTGCACTTTCCCCCTTGAATGAGATACGAAAATACAGGGATCAGTTCAATCGCAGTTAGCTGGTGCTTACAAGTCGGACATGCTGAACGAGGACGAACGATTGATTCTCCAACTGGAATGCGTAGGCCTACGACGTTGAAGAAGGAGCCAAGAACTAAACCCAGAACTAAAATATACAAGTATAAATATATCAAAAGTTTTCACCTCTAATAATAAGTGCAGTCCTCAAAATATAGGACTACACTTATCATTAATTTTTAATCTCCGGTAGTTGGTGTGATATTATCAAAATAATTCTTTGATTGAAGTTGAGCTTTTGTTGCTCCAGTTACTGTATAAGTTTTATTGTCTAAAGTTACTACGAAGTCTATAGTTGTAGGTACACCATTAGTAATATGAACAGCATATGAACTAAACTGTGTATCATCAATATATTCTTGTAAATCATTTACAGCGTTATCACCAGTTGAATAGTTGAATTGATTGTCAGATGGAACACCTTCACTTGTAATTGCTAAAGATGAAGCTTCAAATACTTGTAACGCATCAGCCCTTACAGCGTCTAACTTAGTTTTATTAATCACATTCCCTATTGTTGGAACTGCAATCGCCGCAATAATCCCCAATATTACAATTACCGCTAATAACTCAATTAATGTTAATCCTTTTTGATTCTTCAAATACTTTTTCAGCATTCATTTCCTCTCCTTCATAGGAACTAGTCCATTTCTACTACTTATTATAATAGCAAATGCTGTTGAAAACACTAGAATTTTGTTTGAAATGACATAGTTTTAAACATTTCTTTACAAAATGATGGATTTTTTTACTTTTTATTGAATTTGGTTGAAGATATCGAACATTGGCACTAAAATAGCTGTGACTATAGTCCCGACAATGCCACTTAAAAAAACAATCATTAGTGGTTCTATCAATGACTTTAACTGATCTGTTGCATTGTCTACTTCATCTTCATAAAAGTTTGCCACCTTACCAAGCATTTCATCTAATGAGCCTGTGCTTTCACCAATTGCAATCATATGGGTGATTAGAGGTGGAAATGCCCAATGCTTTTTCATCGGCTCCGTCATTGACTTACCTTGTTCAAGGGCTTGCCTAGATTGTTTTACCACTTTCGCAATCACTTCATTTTCCACAATTGTTTCAACTACTGCTAATGCTTGTAAGATAGGAACTGAACTATTCAACATCGAGCTTAATGTTCTTGTCATTCGAGCAAGAACAGCCTTTTGTATTAGCTTCCCAAAAATCGGCATTTTTAATAGTGCATAATCTAGATAAAATCTTGTTTCTTGTTTTTGCTTAAGGAAGACAAAAAGCAAATAAATAAACAGGGCAAGAAGGATAACAAGCCACCAAAACTTTTGCATAAACACACTTGAATTTAAAACAAATTTCGTAATACCGGGTAGTTCCGCACCAAAATCTGCAAACATGTCTACAAAAGTTGGAACAACTGAAACTAATAGAAAAATGACGACCACGACGGCAATAATTCCAACAACTGCTGGATACGCCATTGCTGACTTCACCTTTTGTCTAGTTTTATTCTGTTTTTCATAATAAACGGCAAGATTTTCTAATGTATCATCAAGATTTCCGCCAACTTCGCCTACGCGAATCATATTCGTAAAAAGTGTAGTAAAAATCCTCTTATGCTTGGCTGTTGCAGTAGATAAAGGGATCCCCTCTCTCAAATCTGCTCCCACCTCTAGTAGAGCTTTCTGAAGTGGCTTACTGCTCGTTTGATGCGCCAAGATATTTATCGAATCTACAATTGTTACACCCGCTTTAATGAGAGTTGCAAATTGTCTTAAAAAAATGACAAACTCCCTTAGCTTAACCGGCTGACCAATCGATATATCCTTTGTCAAAAAGGTTTCTGGTACTTCATTAATCGTAATAACCCGAATTCCTTTTTCGTGAAGAGATCTAACAGCGTCCTGCTTAGAAGTTCCTGAAATGGCACCTGATTTCTTACCAAATTTATCTCTACCTTCATATTTGAATCTAGGCATTTGTATTTAACTCCTGCAAAAAAGGTTGTGCAATTTCTCTTGAAATCACTCCGGCACGAACTAAGTCTAAAAGATTAGTTTCCAATGTATGCATTCCTTCTGCACGGCTTGTTTGCATCACATTCTTTATCTGGTGATTTTTTTCATTTCGAATTAAATTCGCGACTGCAGAATTATTGAGTAAAATCTCAGTAGCAGCCTTGCGTCCTTTTTTATCAACCGTTGGGAATAACCTCTGGGATATGACACTTACTAGCACATTTGCAAGCTGGATTCTGATTTGTGGCTGCTGTGCATATGGAAACATATCAATGATACGGTCAATCGTAGAAGGTGCGTTTACTGTATGTAAGGTTCCTAATACAAGGTGACCGGTCTCTGCAGCTGTTATGGCCGTTTGCGTCGTTTCTAAGTCCCGCATTTCTCCGACAAGGATAACGTCCGGGTCTTGTCGTAAGGCCGCTCTTAGACCATTTGCAAAATTATGTGTATCACTCCCAACCTCTCTTTGCTCAATGATACTCATTCCATGCTTATGCAGATATTCGATTGGATCCTCTAATGTCACAACATGCTTGCTCATTGTTTGATTAATGTACTGAATCATCGCAGCAAGAGTTGTAGACTTCCCGCTACCCGTTGGACCTGTTACAAGGATTAAGCCCTGTGGCTTTTGACTAATCTTTTTTAACACCTCTGGTAGTGCAAGATCCTCAATTGTCGGAATAGAAGTAGGAATCACCCGAAATGCAATGGCTGGACATCCCCTTTGCATATAGATATTGACACGAAATCGTGACACACCTGATATGCCATACGAAAAATCGAGCTCTCCTTTTTGTTTAAAACGATCCCACATTTCTTCTGGCACTATCGCTTTCGCTATTTCCTCAATGACTGGTGGTTTTAAGATGTCTTTTCCGTATCTTTTTAAATCCCCATTTATACGAAAAATCGGAGGAACACCAGCTGTAATATGAATATCAGAAGCTTTATGCTCATGTGCTGAATGTAATATTTGATTAATTTTATCCTTCATTTACGCGTCCCACCTATTCAGCAGTTGTTACTCTTAATATTTCCTCTGTAGTTGTTAATCCTTGTTTTACTTTTAATAGTCCATCGTCTATTAAAAAGATGGTTCCGTTTTTAATAGCTAGTTCACGGAGAGTTGTATAAGACTCTCGATTCATAATTGCTCTTTTCATAACATCATTGATCACCAATAACTCATGGATAGCAACTCTACCTTTATACCCTGTCATATTACAGGTTCCACAGCCTTTTCCTCGGTTCACCTTTTCAATGGTAATTCCACGTTTCGCGAAAATTTCTAGTTCACGTACAGTTGGTTCCAGCAAACGACCACAATCTCGACATACACGGCGAACCAATCGCTGAGCGACAACGCCTGAAAGAGATGAGGCAACAAGAAATGGTTCAACCCCCATATCAATTAAGCGTGTAATGGTACCAAGTGAATCGTTCGTATGGAGAGTACTTAAAACTAGATGACCTGTTAATGATGCTCGAACAGCTACATCTGCTGTTTCCTGGTCACGAATCTCCCCAACCATGATGATATTAGGATCTTGTCGTAAAATGGCCCGAAGTCCTTTGGCAAATGTCATTCCGATATTCGGATTTACTTGTATTTGATTGATACCTTCTAACTGGTATTCAACAGGATCCTCAATTGTAATGATATTTACATCTTCTGAATTAAGCTGATTTAGTGCAGCATATAGAGTTGAAGATTTTCCTGATCCGGTAGGACCGGTAATTAATACAATGCCAGTTGGGTTATGTATCAGTTTTTTAAATCGTTTGAGATTCACATTATTAAAACCTAATTGTGAAAGATTATTTAATGCACTCCCTAAATCTAGAACCCTCATTACAATTTTTTCACCAAATACAGTTGGCAATGTAGAAACACGTAAGTCAATATGATGTGCTTCAAGATTTATTTTTATTCGGCCATCCTGAGGGATGCGGCTTTCGGTAATATCTAGATTTGCCATAATTTTAATTCGTGCTGTTAGGACTCCCTGCATACTCTTTGGTAACGACCGTTCCGTGCGGAGCACACCGTCCACTCGATAACGAAGTAAGACCTTTGTTTCATGCGGGTCGACATGAATATCACTGGCACGCTGTTGAACAGCATTTTGCAGGATCTGGTTTACTAATTTAACAACTGGAGAATCCTCATTTGTAATTCTTTCTTCTTCAATTTCCGTTGGAGCCTCTGCAAAAAGCTCCTTTACCCCTTCGTCTAAATCATAAAACTTATTGATCGCCCGTAATATCTCATCCTTAGAAGCTATGACGGGCTCGATCTGAAACCCAGTCGTTAGGCGTAAATCTTCAATTGCGTAATAATCCATTGGGTCTGCCATCGCAACAAATAGCTTGTCCCCATCTTTGCGAAGGGCAATTAAATGATGTCTTCTTGCCATTTCTTTTGGTATCAATGTTGTTAATGATGTGTCGATTGGATATCGAAATAGACTCACATGTGGGATACCTAATTGGAACTCAAGAACCTCGATTAATTGTTGCTCCGTAATAAACCCTTTTTGAAGAAGAATATCCCCCAGTTTTTGTGATTCTGATTGATCTTCAAGGGCTTGTTTTAATTGTCGCTCTGTTAAAAGACCTGCCTCGATAAGCAAATCACCTAATCGCTTACGACCTCTTAGCATAGATTTTCCCCTCCCTAAGATTTTTGTAAATGCAATGGATCAGGATCCTCCCATAAATCTATCTTTTCCTTTTCGTTATCTTCATCCGTTTCATTTCCAGATTCCAGATTATTTTCTTCTCGGTTTGAACCATTGTTTGTTTCAGGATTTCCATCTAGATCCGTTACATCCTCTTCAGGTTGAGGGGGTTCCGGAAATAAAACACTATGGACTTCGATTGTGTGAACAGGTGGATAATAGTCTTCAGCTACCTTCACCTTTTCATCTACCTCACCTGCTTTTTGAATGATGCGATAGATTTTACCAAATTGACCTGCAGTCCCTTTTTGTTTTACGACCATTTCGCCTTTTGGAAGAGTACTATCATACTGCTTAATAATCTTAGGTTCGGGGGATTCTACATCTTCGATTTTTACCTTTATCGAAGACTGCATTTCTGGACCAATAAGCTGTACGGTGAATTCACGGTTTTTTAATGAAAACAGTAGTCTATATTCGAAAGGATTAACATTATAAATCATTAAATCCTTTTTTTCTTTTTCAATCATTGCTTCATTTCCGAATGTTGCATAATAAGGCAACTGAGCACTAATATGTCTTTCAATGATTTCAAAATTGGAAGATAAAACAGTCGAATATATTCCACTAGCAATCACACTTAATGCTTCATTCGAATAGTTAGATGTTGCTCCGCTTTCCGATAAAAATGAGAGCAAAGAAAATGGCTTATTAGCAGGCAAATATACAACACCAAATTCTTTTACCCACTTTACGATCTCACTTTCATCGTTAAGATTGCGAATCACTGATTGAGATACGACATTATTTTCATCAACTTTAACAAATTGCAGAAGATTAATCTCAATTGCACCGGGATGTAAAGTCGAGGCAGGAAGGAGCATCTCATTTTTAAGCTCAACTGTGTTAATATTTTTTGAGCTAAATTCGGTAAGAACTTTTTCTAAGTTTTCATCCTTTACCCCTGTAAACAAAGGGTTTTGAGTACCATCAACTGCTGTATTTACACTTTCAAGGATATCGAAACTAAACATTTCTCGTTTATTTACTTCATTTTTCATATCACCCGAAACTAGCGTTATGTCACCCATTCCATACCAGGTTTCAATCTCTGATAGTAAGGCTGCTCTTGCATCCTCTTCACTAAGACCCGATACATCAACTGGTCCAATCATTGTTCCTTCTTTGAAAGAATCGCCGGCAAAGAAGGCATGGTATGTTTTCGTTCCAAAAGTCGAAAAAAGGGATAGGAGTAAAACACAAAGTAAAAGCAAGCTGAAAATTTTAACTGTATGTAATTTCTGCATCGTTGTGCTCCTTTCAACTCTTTTTGACTTCTTTATTCAAGGCTTTTTTCGTAAATTTTGTTGTTATTGTATATGATCGTGCTAAGGGAATAGTAATTATTGGCGCCCTGTGATTTCAGCGGAAGGTACGAGATCCTCGAAAATGCAAGCATTTTCTTCGTGCGGTGAAGTTTCAAGGCAGCAAACTCAACGTCCTGCGGGAATAGCGAGCCAAGCGAGACCCCGCAGTGAAACGAGGAGGCTTGCGGATCGCCCGCGGAAAGCGAGTACCAGGAGCTGAAATCACCTATGTTTAAAAACAACAATCTTTTAGAAATGAGCCTTATTTAAAAGTGGTTAGTTTGTATTGTCTCCAGATTCAATTACATGATTTTAAAAAAGACGTTATAAACACTCAAAATCCGATAGTAAAATATACCTATTCTTTTTCTATCATTTTATATGAAAATAGGAAAATACTAAAGATAATAAACGGTCTATTTGTAATAAAAACAATTTTTTTGTTCCAATTTGTCACTTTTTTACTCAAACCGCTTTTTTTGGCAGAAAAAAAGGAGCGATTCGCCCCTCTATGCATTTCATCAACTTATTTTTCACGAGTAGGTTCCGCCGAAAGAAGATCCTTTGGTGAAATGGTTTCTGTTGCACCACCTAAAATGGGTGGTAAATCCTCACCAGAAAGGTTCATATATGTTACCGAACCTCCCCCTGAAATAGTAAGTGTCTTTGAAATGATATTCCCTTTAATAGTTCCACCACCAGTAATATTCACATTTGAATTTGGCGCATAAAATACTTGTGTTACAGCATTAGCTCCTCCACTAATATCTATTTTTCCACCACCTGTAATAATATGTCCTTGAAAACCAGAACCTCCAGTCATTGTGATATTTGCATTTTGCGCGTACAGAGAACCGTAAATTCTTTGGTTTCCAGACATATCTAAACTAGTTCCTTTATAAAAAATATCAAGCTTATTTATTTGTCCCTTGATAAGTTCCAGCTTTGTTTCTTCATTCACTTTATTATTTTCAATTTCATTTGTTGTATTAATAACACTACCGGCCCCCATTGTTATCTGATTGTAACATAAAGGGTAAGCTTGCCTGTGCCAATTATATTTATTTTTCCATTTGGAACATTTAAATGATTTACAACGATGTTTCGATCAGCACTACCTAAATCAATATTTAACGTATTATTTGAAGTAATATAAATCTCATTGAATTGTATATCCTTATTCATCTTTAATGTATAATTATTTGCAATCCAACTATTAATGAGTAATGATTTGTTAAATATGACATCATGGCTATTGTTATCTTTATAAATTCTTTCATTATTTGGTATTGAATTACTGCTAGGAAAAGCAGGAAACTGAGGTAAATCGAATATTTTAATATAGGGTAGTTTTACTACTTGAATATTTACATCCTTATTATTTGTATCAATAACATCATTTCCAGCATTTGGACCAACAAATACTGTTCCTGAAATACTGGCTCCCCCATCAAGAACGATTGACCTTGGGGCAGATGAATTGGTTCCGACATCTCCCGTAATGTTTGCTCCACCAGACAAATTAATCTTCTCTTTCACAAACACTGCCGTATCAGGAATTTCAATATTTGATTTATCAACCCAAGAGATGCGGATTTGTTTCTCCACTGTCCGGGACCGATTATCGATTGTTCCAATCGAAGTTATTTTATAATCTCGATGGCTGTCATTCACATCGTTATTCCCAACCTTTTCAATCGTTACTTTTGCCTCTGGTATATGGCCAAAAGCTTCTTCAAAATCACGGTAGGGTAGTTCATTATTTATGTCCGTAATCATATTATTAATTTCTTCAAAAAAAGCGCCTTTAGTGGTGGAGCCATTATAGATATTTACAATACTGTCATTTACTATATCCATTGTATAGGTTATGCCAGATTCAGCTATATAATAGGTAGATTGGTAGGTTCTTTCACCCGAGCTCATTTTCATATTGTTTAATGTAAGTCCCATTAAAGCTAGTCCTAAAATTGTCATGACTGTAAGAATTAATAGTACCATGACAAGAGCAATACCTTTTTCATTTTGGATAAATGAAGTTTGTTTTTTCACAGTATCACGCCTATTCTCGGATATAAATAGTGGTTTCTGGCAGTTCACCTATTTTTAAAATCACTTGATTCCCGTTCATAGAAACAGTAAAACCATTTATATTCGTTATAAACTCTTCATTATTTTTCGTAATTATCGTTCCCTCATGTTTGTATACATCCGTGCCATTAATGGTTAATTCATTGGGGTTATTGATTTCAACCGTCGCTGCTTTTCTTATTTCTTTTGTAATTAGACTTGAAGCGAGTCTTTCTTGTGATTGGATTTGTACTTCATTCTTTTGGGTATTCATCTGTTTTTGCCCAAATAAGTGAACAGAACTCGCAAGCAGAAGAATAATTGACAGAAGTGATATGGCAGCTAAAAGTTCAACTAATGTTACACCCTTCTCACATTTTGTCATCCAGATCACCCACTCTTTTCCCAAGTTAAGATTGTTTCCATCTGGGACTCGAGCTTTTGTTTACTCGAATCTCTATATACTTTTAAAACAACCTTCCCTAGGTCAGTTGAACTATCCTTTATTTGTACAAATACATAGCGCTCATCTTTCATCATTCCATAACAATGGCTACATGAAGGATCGTTGCTGTATCCTTTATTTATCATTTGATTTGATAATTCATTTAGGGATGGTGAATCAGACTTCGTATTTAATTGGATTATTTCTTCCAACTCTGATTCAGCAAGATACGTGGATTCAGTAATACTCTTAGAAAGATTGTTTGCTTTAGATGATTGAATGAACATCGGTACAATTGAGACAATGATTAGAGAAAGTATGACAATGGAGGCAAGAACTTCAATTAAGGTGATTCCACTTTGATTTTTTTTCTTCATCCTCCACTCCCCCTTCTCGAATAGTTCTTTAGCACCATTATAGGCTGAATTCATAATTTAGAAAAGAAAAAAACATAAATCCAAGTCATATGTTGTCTTTTTCATAAAAAAATAGATAAGAAAACCTTTCTTATCTATTTCACATAGGCCTTGTCTCTATTCAGTTTAATAAAAATCCCCTAACCTCTGAAATAAAATATAGGGAACCTGTAATAATTAGGGCTGCATTTTCTACCGATGATACTCGCTCTACTCCTGCTTCCACTGCCTCCTGCCAATTATCCACAGTATTTATCGATTCACCTGCAGATGAATTTTCATATAGTTCTCCTGTGGTTGCAGCTCTTGGGTAGTCAAAGCTTGTAAAAGTTAAGGATTTTGCGATTTTTTCAAGTTGCCTAATCATCGTGTCTAATTTTTTATCGCTTAAAGCACTAAAAATAATGTGAATGTCTTTCCCTTTCAAATGAGATTCTATCGTATCCACAAGACTGTTAACGCCTTCTGGATTATGGGCACCATCTAGAATAACAAGTGGATTCTTTGATATTTCTTCAAATCGACCAATCCATTTCGTTTTTTCTAAACCTGCCGCAAGTTGACTTTCTTCTATTTGTACGGCACCACAATCTTGTAATATTTGCACTGCCAATACGGCTAAGCTTGCATTTCTCACCTGGTGAGCACCTTTCATCGTGATTTGAAGATTATGAAAAGTTTTATTCTGTGTTTTTACAGTAAAAGATTCTCCATCGTTTGATTGGTGACCTAGGATAAAGAAATCATGACCAAGTTGATAAAATGGGCTATTTTTCTCTTTTGCTTTCATACTTATTACTTCAATCGCTTCCGGTTGTTCAACCGCCGTAATAACAGGTACATTTCGTTTAATGATTCCCGCTTTTTCGCCTGCAATTTCTTCAATTGTGTCTCCCAGAATGTTCATGTGGTCAAAGCCGATACTGGTAATAATCGATATTAGAGGATGAATGACATTTGTTGAATCAAGTCTCCCTCCTAATCCAACCTCCATAATCACAAAGTCGATATCGGAAGCTTCCCCAAAATAATAAAAAGCCATTGCTGTGATCACTTCAAATTCAGTGGGACCACCAAGTTCTGTCTCCTCCAACTCATCCGCTAATGGTTTTATCACCTGTAATAGAGAGACAATTTCATCATCTGAAATAGGTTGTCCATTTACACTGATTCGTTCATTAAAGGTCTCAATATAAGGAGAAGTGAAGGTTCCAATTTTATAACCTGCTTCTTGTAACATGTTTCGGATGTAGCTAACTGTGGATCCCTTCCCGTTCGTTCCCGCTACATGTATGGCCTTGATTTTTTTTTGCGGATGACCAAGTCGTTCCATCATCCATTCCATTCTAGATAGGCCAGGCTTCATGCCGAGTCTTAATCTCCCGTGAATCCAACAAAGGGCTTCGTCATATGTCTGTATCATATACGTTCCTCCAAATATAGTTAAAATGAAGGAAAGACGAATCTATAACAGATTCGTCTTTTATTCATTTAGCCTCTTAATTCTGCAATGCGCTCACGAACTGTTTCTCGTTTTTCGAGATAATCTTGTTCTTTTGCTCGTTCTTCATCGATTACTTTTTGAGGTGCTTTCTTAACAAAACCTTCGTTGCCAAGTTTTTTCTGAACGCGTTCAACCTCTTTATCAAGCTTATCAAGTTCTTTCTCTAGTCGCTTTATTTCTTCATCGATGTTAATAAGTCCTTCTAGTGGAAGGAATAATTCCGCACCTGTTACAACAGACGTCATTGACTTTTCAGGTGATGTAATGTCAGTTGCAAGTACAAGCTCACTAGGGTTACAGAATCTCTCTAAGTAAGAACGGTTCTTTTCTAGTTGAGATAGAATTGTTTCATCCTTTGCTTTAATGTGTAGCTTGATCTGCTTACTCATTGGTGTATTCACCTCTGCACGGATGTTACGAACAGAGCGGATAATATCTACTAATAGTCGCATTTCCTGTGCTGCTTGATCATCTGAAAGTTGCTCGTTTACTTCTGGCCATTTTGCAACAGTAATGGATTCGCCATTATGCGGCAGATTCTGCCATATTTCCTCGGTAATAAACGGCATGAATGGATGTAGCAATCTCATTGTATTGTCTAATACGTATGCAAGAATTGATCTTGTTGTCTTCTTTGCTTGCTCATCTTCACCGTATAAAGGAAGCTTCGCCATTTCAATATACCAATCACAGAAGTCATCCCAAATGAAGTTGTATAATACTCTTCCTACTTCACCGAATTCGTATTTATCAGCAAGATTTGTTACGGATGCGATTGTTTCGTTTAGGCGAGTTAAAATCCACTTATCAGCAACTGATTTTTCACCACTAAAGTCGATGTCTTCAAACTTTAAATCACCCATGTTCATTAATGCAAAACGGGATGCATTCCAAATCTTATTCGCAAAGTTCCAAGTGGCTTCAACTTTTTCCATGCTAAAGCGTAAGTCTTGCCCTGGTGAACTTCCAGTTGATAAGAAATATCGTAATGAGTCGGCACCGTATTTAGCAATGACATCCATTGGGTCAACACCATTTCCTAGTGACTTACTCATTTTTCGACCTTCCGCATCACGTACCAGACCGTGAATCAGAACATCCTTAAATGGACGTTTTCCTGTAAACTCAAGACCTTGGAATATCATTCTTGATACCCAGAAGAAGATGATATCGTAGCCCGTTACAAGAGCAGCTGTTGGGTAGTAACGTTTAAAGTCTGCTGCATCCTCATCTGGCCAGCCCATTGTTGAAAATGGCCATAATGCAGAACTAAACCATGTGTCTAATACGTCTTTGTCCTGTTCCCAGTTGTCGATATCTGCTGGCGGTTCATGATCAACATATACTTCACCTGTTTCTTTATGGTACCAAGCAGGTATTCTATGCCCCCACCATAATTGACGCGAAATACACCAATCACGAATATTTTCCATCCAATGGAGATACGTCTTTTCAAAACGTTCTGGAACAAAGTGGACCTTATCTTCCTGATTTTGAAGCTTTATCGCTTCATCCGCTAATGGCTGCATTTTTACAAACCATTGTGTGGACAAATATGGTTCAACAACTGCCCCACTTCGCTCACTATGTCCTACAGAATGAAGATGGTCTTCAATTTTGAAAAGTACGCCTTCTTCTTGAAGGTCCTTCACAATCTGCTTTCTGCATTCAAAGCGGTCCATACCTTGGTATTTACCAGCATTCGCATTCATCGTTCCGTCTTCATTCATGACGAGAACGCGTTCGAGATTATGACGATTACCAACTTCGAAGTCATTTGGGTCATGGGCAGGTGTGATTTTTACAGCACCAGAGCCAAATTCCATATCAACATAATCATCACCAACAATCGGAATTTCCCTTCCTACGATTGGAAGAATAACAGTTTTTCCGATCAGATGTTTAAAGCGCTCATCCTCTGGATGAACCGCAATGGCAGTATCGCCAAGCATGGTTTCAGGACGAGTTGTTGCAATTTCAATCGATCCGCTACCATCTGCTAAAGGATAGCGCATGTGGTAAAATGCACCTTGAACATCTTTATAAATAACCTCGATATCAGATAGGGCCGTTTTTGTTGCAGGGTCCCAGTTGATAATGTATTCCCCACGATAAATAAGACCTTTTTTATACAAGGTAACGAACACTTCACGAACTGCTTTTGAAAGTCCTTCATCAAGTGTAAATCGTTCTCTTGAGTAGTCTAAACCAAGTCCTAGCTTAGACCATTGCTCACGAATATGACTTGCATATTCTTCTTTCCACTTCCACGTTTCCTCTACGAATTTTTCTCGCCCTAAATCATAGCGAGATTTTCCTTCCTCACGTAACTTGGCTTCCACTTTAGCTTGAGTCGCGATGCCGGCATGATCCATTCCAGGTAGCCATAGAACATCATAGCCTTGCATTCTTTTTATGCGTGTAAGAATATCCTGTAGAGTTGTATCCCACGCATGCCCTAGGTGTAACTTCCCTGTAACGTTTGGTGGTGGAATGACAATTGTATATGGTTTTTTCGAAGCGTCATCTTTTGCTTCAAAAAATTTACCATCCAACCAATATTGATAGCGTCCCGCTTCAATTGATTGCGGGTCATACTTTGTTGACAATGTTTTTTCATTACCTTCCATGAGTATCCTCCTTAAAAAATATCCAAAAATTCATTCAAATGCGCCTCGGCGTATTTGCCGCCTAGATTTTTAAGCCCACAGGATGTGGCGTTATTAGTCTTTGTACTGACTGGTTGAAAAGTTTCATTAAAAATCTATGGCATCCCCCGGAGGCTTTTTATTCAGCTTTGGCTGAATAAATAAAAAACTCCACTCATCCTCATAAAAGGACGAATGGAGTGTATTCGCGGTACCACCTTTTTTCATAGATACTATCAAATGCGCCTTGGCGTATTTGTGCCCGATTTTTTTCGAGCTTGCTCGAAAAGTTTCCTTTAAAAAATCGAGGCATCCGCCGGAGGCTTTACCTTTATTCTATGTATAAAGGCAACGTATCTATGCTCTCAAGAAAAGATAACGGCTTTTCACCGGCTTTTACTACTCAAAGTTCATAAAAGCTACTAAAGGGCGACCTTCCATCGTAACGTTCCTAAGAAATCTCACAGCTACTGATTTCTCTCTCTGAAGGGGTATCCGATGTACTCTTCCCTCTCATCGTATGTAAGCAATAATGATGTTAAAAAGTCGCCAAATGATAAATTTCGAATCTCTGCGTCACTCGGTCTCTCCGGTCCTCGCGTATTAAATACATACGCTCCGGTCCTCAAGACTGTCCTTCCTTGACCTTCTCGTTTCTAATTCGTCGACTTTAAAACTTTTATTTTAGTTACCTTAAGATTCTACTACTAATATTCGTGAATTTCAATAGGTATTGTCAATAAGGGTAGCCAAGATTTTTATACTTTATTCACTTTGTTGCTTTTTGTTACAAATTTGACTGATTGGAACTATTCTGTTTATCCAAGCATAGTTTAATTATAGGATATTTGAAGGGAGAGATCAGCATGAAAGGACGTCGTTTTAGAAAATATTCGTATCCTCATTGGTTGCGTCAAACTCGGGATTTTTGTGCACAATTTATAATTCCGATTACAGTTGTTCAAGCTGTTCGGACTATTTTTATTCCAACCACGATTGATGTATTTTTTTTAGCCATCTTAATTTTCCTTGTAGTATGCATTCAGTTAGATTGGGTTTAGAAAATCCCATACATTATTCCGTATGGGATTCTTCTTCTCCCTGCTCTTTTCTTTTTTGTTCTGCCTCAAGAAGTTTCACGGAAACGAATTCAATGTTTTTCGTGAGCCAATAAGCTCTTTGTAAAACTTGGACATGCTCCCGCTCGGATTTCTTTTGTTTATGATCCGTATAATTGCGCACACACCGATAAATCGGTTCTGGATATGTTAAATGACTTAAAAAAAGATAAAATTCCTCTTCCCTTAAAGGAAACCGGCTTTGATAGGCTTCAAACCACTCTAGACAATCCGTACATAATATTGGATATTTTTTCAAGATGCGGTAATAGAGACTCACTAAATCATTTGTTGGACTAGCATAGCCAGCCTTTTCAAAATTTGATAGATACCCTTTTCCGCTATCATCATATAAAAAGTGGGAATCTGAAAGGTTATTTAGCGTTAACGCGTTACGAAATGACTTCCTCTCTTTCATTAATTCCTGCCATTTTCCGAGTTGGGTCCTTGCAAATGACGAAGCAAGACTTGTTTCATAAAAATACGTACAGAATTGTAGTTCAAAGGGGGACATGTACCATTTTGCCTCTGCTTCCACAACAAACCTTTCAAGAAATTGGTTTCGCTCTTCCCATTTTTTGATGATTGTTTCATAGTGTCCTGTAATCTCATTTTCATCATTAATTTGTTGTTTACTTACCGTTGTTAGATGAATCCTTGCAATTTCTTTAAAAAAGCCAAGGTAATGATCATCACGGTGCTCGAGTGTATGACTTTTCAACCATGGCATCAGGTAATGGAATTTTTGGTTATGATATACAAGGTATTTTCCTTCGACGGTAGGGTAAATGGGGACAGCCCTCGTGTAACCCTGTTGAAATAATTGTTGAAGGAAAGTGGGGAAGGATGGATTGATTTTGTGTGAAATAGATTTAAGAGCGTAAATGCCTTTGTCTGTAACGACTTTTGTGACTTTCCCGAATTGTTCAAGTGATAAGGGCTTTAAATTATATTTATTTACGATGGGCCCGATACTACTTATATCGTTTTTATTCATTGGGCCAACCACTCTCTTTCCTAGCAATTTTATAAAGTCCACACATCAAGAAAACAGGGCGAGGTTTTTCTCCCCACCCTATCATCTTTACGTATTCGCTTGGACAGGGATATATAATAACTGTCCTTCAGAAACGGAATCAGTATTTAGTGAATTCACCCGAACTAATTGTTGCACACTTATCTCATAACGCTGAGCAATTTTTTCCAATGAATCTCCATGCTGAACGATACAGATTTTCATCGTCGTATGGTCATCCACTTCATCTCTACCAAATATTTTGGTTAATAATAAATCATTTTCACTTCGTTTTACAGATTCTTCTGTTTGGTCTTTTCTATGCTCTTGAACTACTTCTTTTTCCTGGACGGCTGTGGAGCTTTTCTTATTCGGTTGATCAGAACCAAAGCTTAATTGATTATCATGTCTAGCTTTCACTTCGATTGTAGGTGTTAAAACGGCTTGAATCTCTTCTTCTTCGATTGCTTCAACAACATCAAGTTCCTCGTGTTGTTCCTGATAAACCTCTTTTCTGGCTTCCACCTCAAAAGGAACAAAAAGGTCAGCATCCGCTTCATCTTCTTGCTGTTCCCTTGTAACAATAACATCCTGTTCCTCTACCTCACTATGTAGCACTACTTCCTCTTCGTTTTGTAGCACTACCTCTTTCTGCCCATCATGTGTTACTTTAGCAGCCACATGAACTTCTTCGTCCTCGTTGTTTATTTCTGCAACGACTTGAGTTTCTTCTTCATCTTCAAATAAACTACTTCTAACAAATTCAAACTCTTCTTCAGCCGGTTGTTCAAGAGCAACAGGAGTTTGTTCTTCTTGAATGATCGCCTCAGGGGAAGCTTCCTCTTTAGATGTTTGAGTAACCCCTTGGATACCACTTATGGCTAAATCGGCAACGATCTGTAAACAACCACGCTTTGGAATTTCATAGTCGAATGTCTCAATTAAAACATACACATCATCTAAGCTTTGAACACGGTCTTGTGGAATGGTAATGTCGACAGGGAAGCGATGGTTTAGTTCACTAATCCCATCCTCACGTGTAATAACTTCGTTTACCAGTCGAACTGAGGCAAAGTCACGTTCTCCCTCTTCCGCATTGATTTCATCTATTCGATATTCACCTGTTAGCTGTAGTGCACCGCGAATGGACACATATTGGTCATGCTCTTGAATGACAATATCAGGGTCAAGTGATATTGAGATGAGCTCAGAGACTTCCTGTCCCTTTTGAAACCAGACTGATTCTTCTACTGAAAATCGTAAGTTTTCAGATGACATCAGCTACTCCTCCTTTCAGTCTCCTTCTAAACAGATTTATTATGACATTACAATTTTTATGATAGTTCCAAGCGATTTATGATAAGTTCTTCAAGAAGTTGTTCGAAATAAAAAGGCAGACCCAGTTGATTTTATCTGAGTCTGCCATATGTTTTTAACTTTATTGAGTCGGCTTCAAATCCGCTACGATAAAGTTAGCCTTTAATTTTTAAAAATGCTTTTTCAGCTGCTTGAATTGTCTTTTCGATATCTTCTTCAGAATGAGCGGTAGAAAGGAAAATCCCTTCAAATTGAGATGGTGGTAAAAATACTCCTTCATTAGCCATTTCACGATAATACGTTGCAAAATACTCTAAATTAGATGTTTTAGCAACATCATAGTTAATGACCTTTTCATTAGTAAAGAAGAATCCAATCATTGAACCGGCACGATTGATACAATGTGGGATATCATATTTTTCTGCTGCTTGTGTAAGCCCTTCTTCCAGTCGATCAGCTTTCTTTCTAAATTCTGTATAGTCTTCTGGTTTTAACTGTGATAAAGTCTCATAGCCTGCAGTCATTGCTAGTGGATTACCAGAAAGTGTTCCTGCTTGATAAATCGGTCCAGCTGGTGCGATTTTTTCCATAATGTCTGCACGTCCACCATACGCACCTACAGGTAGACCACCACCGATTACTTTACCTAGACAAGTAATATCAGGTGTAACGCCAAAATAACCTTGAGCACAATGATAATCCACACGGAATCCTGTCATAACCTCATCAAAAATTAACAATGTTCCATACTTTGTTGTAATTTCACGAAGTCCTTCAAGGAATCCAGGCTGTGGAGGAACAACCCCCATGTTTCCTGCTACTGGCTCCACAATTACGCCAGCAATATCTTCACCAAACTGTTCAAATGCATATTTTACCGCTTCTAAATCATTATAAGGCACTGTAATGGTATTTTTAGCAATACCCTCAGGTACACCTGGACTATCAGGTAAACCTAGAGTTGCAACACCTGAGCCTGCTTTTATTAATAATGAGTCACCATGACCGTGATAACAGCCTTCAAATTTCAAGATTTTATTACGGCCTGTATAACCTCGTGCTAAACGTAACGCACTCATAGTTGCTTCTGTTCCGGAGTTTACCATACGAACGATTTCAATGGATGGAACCCTTTCAATTACTAGTTTAGCAAGCTTATTTTCAGATAATGTGGGAGCGCCAAAGCTTGTTCCCATTTCTGTTGCTTTTTTTAAGGATTCGACCACTTGGTCATTTGCATGACCGTGAATAAGCGGTCCCCATGATAGTACGTAATCTATGTATTCATTTCCATCGATATCATATATTTTAGAGCCCTTCCCGCGCTCCATGAAGATAGGATCCATATTTACGGATTTGAAAGCACGTACTGGACTATTTACTCCACCTGGCATTAGGTGTATGCTTTCCGAAAATGCCGCTTTTGACTTTTCATAACTTCTCATCTTCATTAACCCCTTTCTTTTAATGGGGCCTGCCCCCGTCGCGTTAATGAGGGACAGACACTACACTTCATTCGTTAATTTTCTTTTAACCAACGTGCTACATCTTTTGAGTGATACGTAATGATCAAATCCGCTCCTGCACGTTTCATTCCGGTTAGCATTTCCATGACAATTTCTTTTTCATTAATCCAACCATTTTGAGCGGCTGCTTTAATCATTGAATATTCTCCACTCACGTTATAAGCAACTACCGGTGCATTAAAATGATTTTTAACATCGCGAACGATATCTAAGTATGACAATGCTGGCTTTACAATAAGGAAATCTGCACCTTCTTCAATATCAGATTCAGCTTCACGTAATGCTTCTAAGCGGTTGGCATAATCCATTTGATAGGTTTTACGGTCACCAAAAGAAGGAGCACTCCCAGCTGCATCACGAAATGGACCATAAAAGGCAGATGAGTACTTAACCGCATAGGACATGATTGGCACATTTTCAAAGCCCGCTTCATCCAGACCGTGACGTATCGCTGTCACAAATCCGTCCATCATGTTAGATGGTGCAATAATGTCTGCACCCGCTTTTGCCTGACTTACAGCTGTTTTTGCTAATAACTCTAACGACGGGTCATTTAGTATTTCTCCGTTCTCAATCACTCCACAGTGGCCATGTGATGTATATTCACATAGGCAAGTATCAGCAATTACAATTAATTCTGGGTGCTTCTCTTTAATTAATCGTGTTGCCTCCTGAACAATACCGTGATCATGATAAGCTCCTGTACCTACCTCATCTTTATCATTAGGTACACCAAATAAAATGACTGATTTAATACCTAATTCTACAATTTCATCAAGTTCTTGTTGGAGTAAATCTAATGAAATATTATAGACACCCGGCATTGAGGAAACTTCAACTTTTTTATTTTCTCCTTCCACAACGAATAGTGGGTAAATTAAATCATCTGTATGTAGGTGTGTTTCACGGACTAAAGCTCTCATGTTTGCTGATTGACGTAGTCTTCGGTGTCTAGCAAATTGTAATTTCTCCATCTTTATTCTCCTCCTTGTGCTTGTAAAAAATTGATAATTTCCGTGAGTAAATGGTCAGTTGTGTAATTCTTAGGGCAAATATGAATTGGGATATGTAAATGATCTGCCGCTTTCTTTGTTTCCGGTCCGATGCAAGCGAATAGTACATCTTTAGTCAATTCTTCCCAATCCGTTTGTTCCACCAAATTATAGAACTGCTTCACTGTAGATGGACTTGTGAAGGTGATAATATCAATTTGTTTTTCTTTTAAAAGCGTGATTAAATGTTCCTTTTCACGAGAATCTCCAGTTGTCTCATAGACAATTAAATCTGTTGCCACAGCACCGTGTCTCGTGATTTCATCCACTAAATAAGAACGCGATAAATTCCCACGAGCTAGTAAAAAGCGGACACCTTTCATCACATGAGGTCTTAAACTTTCAAACAAACCTTCTGCGATAAATTCATCAGGTACAATCTCTGGTCTATAGCCTTTTGCCAACAAAGCCTTCTCGGTTTTTGTACCGACTACAGCTATTTTGGGCATTGGAATATTCTTCGTTACTATTTCCACAACTTGATCATAAAAATCAAAAAAGAAATCAACACCATTCTTACTCGTAAAAATCAACCACTCATACATGTGTAGATTCTTTATTGTATCTTCAATTAAAGTTGTGTCATTTGGTTTTTGGAACGTTAGTAATGGTATTTCAATTGGAGTTCCACCTGCTGCCAAGATTTTCTTTGAAAACTCAGCAGCCGCACTTTTACCTCTTGTATTTAAAATCGTTTTTCCCAACAGAGGTTGTGTGCCTTCCATTACTTATTAAGCTCCTCTTTTACTTGGTCAATTAATTCTTTTGCACCAAGGTCTGATAATTTTTTCGCAGCTTCATGTCCAACGTCAATTGGATTTTTCCCATAAACCTGTTCTTTGTAAATGGTTTTCCCATCAGGTGAACCAACCAAAGCTGTTAACGCAATTTCTCTATCATCTGACATCGTTGCATAAGCTGCAATTGGAATCTGGCAGCCGCCTTCCATTTTATGAAGAAAAGCACGCTCTGCAGCTACTGTATTTTGCGTATATTCATCATTTAATTTTGATAATGCAAGTAATATTTCAGTATCATCTTCGCGGCACTCAATAGCAAGAGCACCTTGACCAACTGCCGGTAAACAAACCTCTGGTTCCACAAATTCCGATACGACTTCATCAGACCATCCCATACGCTTTAAGCCTGCAGCAGCTAAAACGATTGCATCGTAGTCTTCATTTTCTAGCTTGGAAAGTCTTGTATCGATGTTTCCGCGAATCCATTTAATTTCAATATCTTCTCTTTTTGCAAGAAGCTGCGCACTTCTGCGTAAGCTGCTTGTTCCAACAATTGCCCCACTAGGAAGATTATCGAAGGATACATCCCCCTTTGAGATGATGACATCACGGTGATCTTCACGCTTCGGTACACAACCTATGATAAGTCCTGCAGGAAGTTCAGCAGGCATATCCTTCATACTGTGGACAGCCATATCAATTTCCTTATCATATAAAGCTTGTTCAATTTCCTTCACGAAAAGGCCTTTTCCACCAACCTTGGATAGCGTAACATCAAGAATTTTATCACCTTTTGTAACGATTTCCTTTACCTCAAACTCATTGGGAACACCCAAATTTTTAAGCTGCTGGATTACCCAGTTTGTTTGTGTAATCGCCAATTTACTTCTTCGAGAACCAACAATAATTTTTCTCATACATGCTCCTCCTATCTATGTAAGCCAAAAATGGAAATTCGATAAACTACCAAATAAAAAGAAATTAACAAGTAAAAATAAAAATGCTCCTATGTTCCAGTAGGCAATTGTTTTTCCTTGGAGCTTTTGGACAACCCTTTTATAAAGGTACACTAAGTAAATAACTAAAACAAAAAAGGAACCTAACACCTTTGCATCGTAAAAATAAAAATTCTCAACCTTGATATAGGCCCATAGCACTCCCAAAATAAGCGCTAATAAAAGCATGGGCACCCCAATTAGATTCAATACATAGGACATATGGTCAAGCTTTGTTAAATCATCTAGTCGGAGTAATCGTTTCCCCCATTTTTTTTGTTTTAATAAATTATACTGAAGTAAATAAAGAACGGAAAAAACAAACGACAACGAAAAAGCCCCATATGAAAGGATCGCCATCGTGATATGAATCATGAGTAACTCTGAAATAAGCTGAGTTTCTACCGCACTTGATCCATGTTGCCCTGGAGCAAATGTATGTAAAGCCATAATGAAAAACCCTAATAAATTGGTAAAAAATACAATGAAGTCCACTCTTAAAAACTTGTTTAAAATTAATGAGAGTGTAATCAATACCCAAGCATAAAAATAGAGTCCTTCAAACATGGACAATATCGGTAACCTACCTGTATTTAGCATTCGTGTCAGGAGAAAAATCGATTGAATAATCCATACAAATGCAAGTAACCAGAAGGCAAATTTGTTTACCTTCCGGTTATTATGAAGAAAGTCTATAAAATAAAGTAGGACACTTAAGGCATAGAGAATTACAGTAAACTCATGTAATCTCGTTACGTTCATCTCTACCATATCGATTTTCCTCTCATTATGACTGAAGAGAAGGCTGCTGTCTATTGGCTGCTACCCTGTTCGAATTAATTTGTTCCTTTTGCATCCCATACTCTGAAACAACTGCTTCCTCAATATCGAAAATCTTCATAAATAATGATAGAGTTTCATCTGCGTTTGGCTGTGCAGCAAGTTCCTTCGCTTGTAAAATAGGATCACGCAATAGCTGATTAATAATACTTTTCGTATGTTTGTTTAAAACTTTTCGCTCGCGTTCAGTTAGATTAGGCATTTTACGTTCAATACTCTCCATTGTTTCGGCCTGAATGGCTAATGCCTTATTACGTAACGCTGAAATGACAGGAACTACACCTAAAGTATTTAACCAATTCTTGAATTCAATGATTTCATTTTCAATCATAAGTTCAATTTCTTCAGCAGCTACTTTCCGTTCCTGAAGATTAGCTTCAACGATTCCTTCTAAATCATCGATATCATACAAAAAGACGCTTTCTAAATCGGCAAGTCCCGGATCTAAGTCCCTTGGTACAGCAATATCAACCATAAATAAAGGACGACCCTTTCTCATTCGCTCGATATCTTGCATCATATCCTTCGTGACAACATAGCCTTTTGCACCAGTAGAACTAATCATGATGTCTGCATCAATTAAGGCACATTGAAGTTCCTCGATAGCTTTTGCTTCCCCTTGGAACTTATCAGCAAGGATTTGTGCTTTTTCAAAAGTACGATTCATAACTGTTACTTTTTCAACACCAGAGCCGTGTAAGTTTTGTACAGCTAATTCGCCCATTTTCCCAGCACCTAAGATGAGGACATTTTTATTCGAAAGATCACCAAATATCTTCTTCGCTAGTTCAACGGCAGCATAACTGACTGAAACAGCATTTGAACCAATTTCCGTTTCAGAATGCGCACGTTTTGCTAATGTGATGGATTGCTTAAATAGGTGGTTAAATACAGTTCCTGATGTCCCTAATTCTTGTGCAGAAAGAAAGCTTGAACGTACTTGTCCAAGAATTTGCGTTTCACCAACTACCATCGAATTCAATCCACATGTAACATGAAACAGATGTTCAACGGCACCTTCTTCTTCAAAGATATTCAAATAGGGTGCAAATTCTTCTTTATCAATTCCAAACCACTGTGAAAGGAAATCTTTTATATAATAACGTCCTGTATGCAGTTGGTCGACAACAGCATATATTTCTGTCCGGTTACATGTTGAAACAATGATATTTTCTAAAATACTCTTTTTCCCTTTTAATTCTTTCATTGCTTGTACAATGCTCTCTGAATCAAAGGTCAATTTTTCACGTATTTCGACAGGGGCTGTTCTATAGTTTAGTCCGACCATAATTGTATGCATAATCTCTCACCCCAACTTTTAAATAATAAAATAGATTTCGTTCCAAAAAACTACTACTATTATACCATGTATGATGTGAACGATTGTCGAAAAATGTGTGAACAGTTTTTGACAACCTATGCTAAGATGAATTTATAATAAGAAAAGTGCAAGGCGCCCGTCTATCGGCGACAAGCACAAGACAAGCGCTGACAGAAGGCGGTTTTTGCCTTCAGAAGTGATTGGCTTGTGACCTCGAGCCGATGGCGCCTGGAACTAGACATAAAAATGAACTTATAAATGCGTTTATACTAATAAATAAGTCGTTTTGACTTCAATCGTTACCATAACAAAAAAGCATGGTCAAATCAAGTAACTAGCATGGGGGACTATATGAAAAAAAATAATCTCTTTTCTGGTATTATCCTTGTCGGAATTGGATGCTATCTTTTGCTTCAACAATTGGGTATACCAGTATTTACTAACTTCTATTCGTGGCAAACACTTGTCATCCTTGTTGGGATTGCTTTTCTCGTGCAAGCATCTGTCGAAAACAACCCAAGCAGTATTCTTCCTGGTGTCATTCTAGTTGGTTTTGGATTCCATTTCCATGGGATCAATCAACTTAGCTTTTGGCCGAAACAGCCAGGTACTTTATTGTTCATTGTTGGACTCGGAATGCTGCTTACCTATTTTAAGACAAAAAATGGACTATTCCATAGTATCGTTCTTTTATTTGTTTCACTGTTGTTTCTCAATTATGGCCGATTTTTAAGTTGGCTAGGATTTTTAGAGGGCAGTTTTTCTTTCATTTTAGACTATTGGCCCCTTCTCCTTGTCGGGATCGGCTTTTATTTATTATTCATTAAGAAAAAGTAAATTATACCAAAACCAATCATACCCACGAAGGTTAAACTTCGTGGGTGTTTCTATTACCTTAAGACTGTTTTCGTAAAGCCATTAATAAGTATTATTAGACACTTAAGTGCACCCTCTAGTGATTGGAGCGTATGGTGCGAGATCCTCGAAAATGCAGGCATTTTCTTCGTGCGGTGTTGTTTCAAGGAAGAAAACACAACGTCCTGCGGGAATAGCGAGCCAAGCAAGACCCCGCAGTGAGGCACGAGCGAGGAGGCTTGCGGATCGCCCGCGGAAAGCAAGTGCCAGAAGCGGAAATCACCCTAGTTCCACCAATGACCTTTAAGTTAACAACAATCTTTTAGAAAAGAGCCTACATAAAAAAACACCCCAAAGTTTGACCTTTGAGGTACTTAAATTCCCTTATAGTATAGAGTTTAGAAAATCCTTTGTTCGTTGTTCTTTTGGTTTTTCAAAGATTTCCTTTGGTTTACCCACCTCGACTATTTTTCCATCATGCATATATATAACACGGTCTGCAACCTCCCTTGCAAACCCCATTTCATGGGTTACAACGACCATCGTCATTCCTTCATTCGCTAATTGCTTCATGGTATTTAGAACCTCGCCAACCAATTCTGGATCAAGTGCGGATGTTGGTTCATCAAATAACATGATTTCAGGTTTCATTGCCAACGCTCTAGCAATAGCCACACGTTGCTTTTGCCCGCCTGATAATTTAGATGGATACACGTTGACCTTATCTGCCAATCCAACCTTGCCAAGTAGTTCCTCAGCCTGTCTGACAGCTTCTGGTTTTGAAATCTTTTTAACCTGGGTAGGAGCCTCTATGACATTATCAAGGACTGTCATATGAGGAAAGAGGTTAAAATGTTGAAAAACCATTCCAACTCTTTGTCTAATTTCAGTTAGATTGTGGGTTTTTGGTTCTATTTTTTCATCTTTAATCATGATTTCTCCACTTTCCTTTATCTCTAGAAAGTTCAAACAACGGAGTAATGTACTTTTCCCAGAACCACTGGCCCCAATTAAACAAACCACTTCACTTTCTTCAACGACCATGTTGATATCTTTTAACACATGTAAGTCACCAAATGATTTATTTAAATTTACGACCTTTATCATTTCCTTTTTTCCCATATCATTTCACCATCCTTATTTGTCGGTAGCAGCCAATTTTTTCTCAAGCATACCAACTAATATTGTAAAGATTAGAACCAGGATTAAATAATAAATAGCAACTATGAGTAAATATGTCATATAGTCAAAATTATTCGATCCTAACGTTGTCGAAACATTAAATAGCTCATTTAAGCCGATAAATGCTGCTAGGGATGAGTCCTTTAAAGCGATAATAAATTGGTTTCCAAGAGGTGGTAAGGCTCTTCGAAACGCTTGGGGAAGGATAATTCTTCTCATCGTTAAGGTCCTACTCATTCCCAAAGACTGTCCAGCCTCCATTTGACCACTATCAATCGATTGTATAGCACCTCGAAAAATTTCTGCCAGATATGCACCGTTATGGAAGGCTAACCCCAATGTTACCGACCAAAACATTGATATATCTAAAGCAGATAAACCAAAATAAAAAACAAAAATCTGTACGACTAATGGGGTCCCTCTTACTAAATATATATACAGATCTGCTATCTTTACTAAGATGGTTTTCGCTGAAATTTTTAAGAATGCAAAAAGCAAACCGATAAAAACGGCAATGAAAACGGCAACGATCGTTACTTGTAAGGTTAGAAGCATCCCCTTTAGAAAAAGTGGATAGGTTTCAATTAATTGCTCAATGATATGACTTAATTCTGGCAATTTTACTCAACTCCTTTTTCAAATTGTCTCCCTTTAGAAAAAGAAACGAATGCGTAGGAAAAACACATTCGTTTCGATGATGTTCTTATTTTTCTGGATTCGTCGTTATATCTTCTTTGAAGTATTTTTCGCTTATTTTTTTCAGTGTTCCATCTTCTGTAAGCTTTTCTAATGCTTCATTGATTTTTTTCAGCAGTTCTTCATTTTCCTTTGAAACAGCAATTGCTTGCTCACTCAAACCAAGAATGTCCCTACCTTCAATTTCTAGCCCGTTGCCAATTCCTTCTTTTCCTGTTAAGAAATCCGTAATCACCGCATCATGTTTTCCTATCGCCAAAGCTTCTAATGCCGTTACATCACTGTCATATTGGATCACGTTTCCAGTAACCTCTTGTGCCGTTTTTGCATATGTTGATCCCTTTGAAACGGCAATTTCCAAATCCTTCAGATCTTCTAGGCTTTGAACATCACTATCCGGTCTGACAAAAATTTGTGGTCCTGAATAATAATAAGGTGTTGAAAAATTAACATGCTCAGCACGTTCATCTGTAATCGTATGACTAGCAACTGCAGCATCAAATCTTCCAGTCTTCACACCTTCTACAATACTGTTAAATTTAAACCTCTTTTGATTAGGTTCTAGACCGAGCTCCTTAGCAATTGCCTCTGCCACATCAATATCAAAACCAGTCATAACACCATTTCCATCTGTCACACTAAATGGATTGTATTCACCTGATGACGCAAACGTAAATTTTCCATCCTCCACTACTTTCATCCCGTTTGAAGATGATTTTTCACCGCCACAAGCACTTAAAACACCAATAACCAAAAGTAAAACGAATAAAGAACCAACTCTTTTTTTCACTGCTGTTTTCCCCCTTTTTATCCTACTAAAATTTTTTTAGTAGAGAGTCCCCCGTCTTTACTTATATCTTTATTAGTCCAACCACTTGCATATAACCTAATCGGTAAAATCACCAATAAATCTTTTTGTTTCCCAAAAATTCCTTAAAAATTGTCATGCCTCATTATTACTCAAAAAAAAAAAAGCCAAAGCGATTGCTTTAGCTGTATTTCATATTACATATACGATTGTAAAACGGTCCAGGCCTCTTCTTTTCCCAAACCTGTTTCTGATGAGAATTTAATGAGATGGTCACCTGGTTCAAGCTCCAGTGTCTCGCGAACCACCTTCAGATGTTTATCCCATTTTCCTTTTGGAATTTTATCTGCCTTTGTCGCAATGACGACAACTGGTATTTCATAATGCTTTGCAAAATCATACATGAGCACATCATCATTTGTTGGTGGGTGACGTAAATCAACAATGAGAACAACCGCTTTAAGTGGTTCACGGGTTGTTAAATAGGTCTCAATCATTTTCCCCCATGCTTCTCTTTCTTTTTTAGACACCTTTGCATACCCATAGCCTGGAACATCAACAAAATACAATAATTCATTTATTAGAAAAAAGTTTAAGGTTTGTGTTTTACCAGGCTTTGATGATGTACGAGCCAATGCTTTTCGATTGATCATTTTATTAATAAATGATGATTTTCCAACATTTGAACGTCCTGCTAGTGCAAATTCAGGTAAATCTCCCTCGGGATATTGTTCCGGTCTGACTGCACTAATTACGATATCTGCACTTGTTACTTTCATTTTTTCTCCTCTACTAACGCATGTTTTAAGACTTCATCTAAATGGGAAACCGGAACAAATTCCACATCTTCTCTTACACTCTCTGGAATATCTTCTAGATCCTTTTCGTTTTCCTTTGGAAATAAAATTTTCGTCAATCCAGCACGATGGGCACTAAGTGATTTTTCCTTCAAACCGCCAATTGGAAGAACACGTCCTCTTAACGTAATTTCGCCCGTCATTCCTACTTCCTTACGAACTGCCCTTCCAGTTAAAGCCGAGATAAGGGCAGTTGCAATGGTAATACCAGCAGACGGTCCATCCTTAGGCACAGCACCTTCTGGAACGTGGATATGGATATCATTTTTTTCATTAAAATCCGGATCAATTTTTAATTCTTCAGCTTTAGAACGAATATAACTAAATGCCGCTTGAGCAGATTCCTTCATCACATCTCCAAGCTTACCAGTTAGCACAAGCTTTCCTTTACCCGGTGCTAAAGATACCTCGATTGAAAGTGTGTCCCCACCGAAAACTGTATAGGCAAGCCCAGTCGCTACACCCACTTGATCCTCAATTTCTGCTTGACCATAGCGGAATACTTGTTTCCCTAAAAAGTCAACGACATTCTTGTCCGTGATAACAACACGTTTCTTTTCACCGGAAACAATAATTTTAGCAACCTTACGACAGATTTTTGCAATTTGACGTTCAAGCCCACGAACACCCGCTTCTCTCGTGTAATAGCGGATGATGTTTAACAGGGCATCTTCTCGCATTTGCAATTTCCCTTTTGTTAATCCATGCTCTGTAAGCTGCTTAGGTAATAAATGATCTTTAGCAATGTGGACCTTTTCAAGCTCCGTATAACCAGCGATTGTGATAATTTCCATACGATCTCGAAGCGGTCCAGGAATTGTCGCTAAATTATTTGCCGTCGCAATAAACATAACCTTTGATAAATCATAAGGCTCTTCAATAAAATGATCACTAAAATTAAAGTTTTGTTCAGGATCCAATACTTCAAGCATAGCTGATGATGGATCTCCTCTAAAATCATTCGACATTTTATCAATTTCATCTAATAAAAAGACTGGATTGATTGTACCGGCCTTTTTCATCCCTTGAATTATTCGGCCCGGCATTGCACCGACATAGGTTCTACGATGTCCACGGATTTCAGATTCATCACGAACACCACCAAGCGAAATTCGTACGAAATTTCGGCCAAGAGATTTTGCCACCGATCTAGCTAATGATGTTTTCCCGACCCCAGGAGGTCCAGCTAAACATAAAATTGGTCCCTTTAAGGAATTGGTTAACTGTTGGACAGCTAAATATTCAAGAACTCTTTCTTTCACCTTTTCAAGTCCAAAATGGTCCTTCTCAAGAATTTCTTCCGCTCGATGAATATCTAGACGATCTTCCGTCGCATTTGTCCATGGCAAAGCTAAAAGCCATTCTATATAATTTCGAATTACTGCACTTTCCGCAGAAGTTTGGGGAATTTTTTCGTAGCGATCAAGTTCCTTTAATGCTACTTCCTTTACATGGTCAGGCATACCTACTGCTTCAATTTTTTCTCTAAGAGAGGATACTTCACCCGTTTTCCCTTCTTTGTCCCCTAGTTCCTTTTGAATTGCCTTCATTTGCTCACGAAGGTAATATTCTTTTTGAGTTCTTTCCATTGAACGCTTGACACGTTGCCCAATCTTCTTTTCGAGACTTAAGACTTCTTTTTCATTATTAATGATCGTAATCACTTTATTCATTCTTTCACGCACATCAAGCGTTTCAAGAATATCTTGTTTCTCCTGAAGTTTAAGAGGAATATGAGAAGCAATGATATCTGCCATTCTTCCTGGTTCTTCAATGTCAGTTACAGAAGTGTATGTTTCAGTTGAGATTTTCTTTGAAAGCTTTATGTATTGTTCGAAATACTCTAGCATCATGCGCATGAGTGCTTCTGTTTCAACATCCTTTGTTTCGTCTTCTTCAAATGTTTTAACTCTCACTGAATAATAGCTATCATTGTCATAGATTTCTTTTATTTCAGCACGGTAAAGTCCTTCAACTAATACACGTATTGTGCCATTTGGGAGCTTAAGCATTTGCTTTACTTGTGTTAATGTTCCTATGTTATAAATATCATCCTTAGTTGGATCGTCAATTGACACATCTTTTTGGGTAGTTAAAAAAATGATATGGTCTTCTACCATTGCTTTCTCCAATGCTTGCACTGATTTGTCACGGCCAACATCTAAATGCAAAACCATTGTGGGATAGACAAGCAATCCGCGAAGTGGTAAAAGAGGAACAATGATTTCTTTTTTTCTTGTCATTGCTAACACCTCAAAATTGAATAAATATAGTTCTTAAATGTAAATTTTATCTTATTTAAAAGCTAGTGTCTATTTTAGTGGTTTTTTCTTTTACAAAATAGAAATATAAAAGACTTCGACGCTCCTTTTTAGTATGTCGAAGTCTTTCTATTTTAAACTGATTTGGTATTAGACTGATTCTGACTTTGAATAATTTGTTGATGCAGGGATGATTGATTGCTTTTGCCGTTCAGGTGTTTCAATTGCAATTTCAAACACCTCTTCAAGATTTGTAACCGGAATAATCTCAATCCCTTCAATGTCCTTTAAGATGGATTGCATATTCTCTTCTGGGATGATGACCTTCTTAGCGCCAGCTTGTTTTGCTGCCTTTATCTTCGGCACAACGCCACCAATCGGTTTTACATTCCCATGAATGCTAATTTCCCCAGTCATAGCAACCTTATGATCTACTGGGAACTTATGTATCGCGGAATAAATTCCTGTAGCCATCGCAATACCTGCAGATGGACCATCGATTGGAATTCCACCTGGGAAGTTAACATGAATATCATAATCGTGCGCTGGCACACCCATCGAACGAAGGACTGTAATTACATTTTCAATCGAACCTTTTGCCATACTTTTTCTTCGAACTGATTTTCCGCGGTCTCCAATACTTTCTTCTTCCACAATACCCGTTATGTTAATTGTTCCTTTATCTTTAGCGGGAATCACAGTTACCTCAATTTCTAACAAGGCACCCGTATTTGGTCCATAAACCGCTAAACCATTTACAAGTCCAACTCGCGCACTTGGATAAATCTTTTTTTCATAACGTGGGGTTAACTGGCTGGAATGAAGTACCCATTCAATATCTTCATCCTTTATAAAATTACGATCCTCGGAAATCGCAATACCCGCTGCGATTTGAACCATGTTGACGACTTCACGTCCATTTCGTGCATAGGATGCAAGTGTAGCAATCCCTTTCTCCGTTGCTTGCATACTCACTTTTTCAAGCGCTTTTCTTGTTACAACAGCTAATTCATCCTGATCCAATTCACGGAAAAACACCTCTAGACAGCGCGACCGAATGGCAGGTGGGAGTTCATTTGGTGTCCTTGTTGTTGCACCAATCATCCGGAAATCAGCTGGCAATCCATTTTTAAAAATATCATGAATATGTGTGGGGATTTGGGTATTTTCCTCACTGTAATAAGCACTTTCAAGAAATACCTTTCGATCCTCAAGCACCTTAAGCATTTTATTCATTTGAATCGGATGAAGCTCTCCAATTTCATCGATAAATAATACGCCGCCATGTGCATGTGTTACAGCACCTGGCTTTGGCTGTGGAATACCGGCTTGCCCCATTGCACCTGCACCTTGATAAATCGGGTCATGAACAGAACCAATTAAAGGATCAGCGATTCCACGTTCATCAAATCTTGCAGTTGTTGCATCCAATTCTACAAAAACAGCTGACTGCTTAAATGGGGACTTTGGATTTCGTTTTGCTTCCTCCATTACTAGTCGAGCAGCGGCTGTTTTCCCTACTCCAGGTGGTCCATAAATGATGACATGCTGAGGATTTGGCCCACATAGAGCGGCCTTTAATGACTTAATGCCATCCTCTTGGCCAACGATATCTGAAAAACTAGTTGGTCTTACTCGCTCAGCTAGAGGCTCTGTTAAGGAAATGGATCTCATTTTCCGAAGCTGCTCCATTTCTTTTCTAGACTCTTTATCTATAGATACCTTTTGAGTTCGTTGGTTTTTAAGGAGATTCCAAAAATAAAGCCCGATAATCACTCCAAAAAATAGCTGTACGAACAAAACTATACCTGTCCAACTCATATTATTCCTCCTGCTCGCAAAGATAGACTACTATCAGCTATTATCTCCTGAGTAAAGGTGGAATAAACCAGTTTTGAAGGATTTTTGAACGGACCTTTTGATTAATTGAAGTAATTGAGGGGGTTAGGAATGTTCGTAGGTTGGTACAATCGACGTTACAATAAATTTCATAAAAAAATCCCGAGGTAGGTTACCTCGGAATTTTTACATTAAGCAGAGATTTCTGTATTTTCAACTACTGTTCCATCATCCAATAGAAGCTTTGGAGTTGTATTTTTTGAAACTGTTTCTGCTGTAATAATACATTTTTTAATATCGTCTCTTGATGGTAGATCAAACATCACATCAAGCATGATTCCTTCAATAATGGAACGTAAACCACGTGCTCCTGTTTTACGTTCAATTGCTTTTTTCGCAATTTCTTTAAGGGCATCTTCTTCAAAATCTAGTTCAACTTCATCTAACTCAAGCATTTTTTGATATTGCTTCACTAGGGCATTTTTAGGCTTTGTTAAAATTTCAACCAATGCATCCTCGTCAAGTGGCTCGAGGCTTGCAATCACTGGAAGACGACCAATAAATTCAGGAATTAATCCAAATTTTAATAAATCTTCTGGTAAAGATCTTGAAAGTAATGATTTTTGGTCTAAATCTTCTTCCACAACGTTAGAACCAAACCCAATTACTTTTTTACCAAGACGACGCTTAATGATTTGTTCAATTCCATCAAATGCTCCACCACAAATAAACAAGATATTTGTCGTATCGATTTGAATAAATTCTTGGTGCGGATGCTTTCTTCCACCTTGTGGAGGTACACTTGCCACTGTTCCTTCAAGAATTTTTAAAAGGGCTTGCTGAACACCTTCACCAGAAACATCCCTTGTAATCGATGGGTTTTCCGATTTACGTGCTACCTTATCAATTTCGTCGATATAGATAATGCCTTTTTCTGCTTTTTCTACATCATAATCAGCAGCTTGGATGAGCTTTAAAAGAATGTTTTCTACATCTTCACCAACATATCCAGCTTCTGTTAAAGAAGTAGCATCTGCAATCGCAAATGGCACATTTAAAATACGAGCTAATGTTTGAGCAAGTAATGTTTTACCACTACCAGTTGGACCAATCATACAAATATTACTCTTTGACAATTCAACATCATCAATTTTGCTGTTTGAATTGATACGTTTATAGTGATTATACACAGCAACCGCTAAGGATTTCTTTGCTGAGTCTTGACCAATCACATATTCATCTAAAATTTCTCTAATTTCTTTTGGTTTCGGTACGTCTTTGAATTCAACTTCTTCTTCAGTACCTAATTCCTCTTCCACGATTTCAGTACATAGTTCGATACATTCATCGCATATATAAACACCAGGTCCTGCAACTAACTTACGGACCTGATCTTGTGTTTTACCACAAAAAGAACACTTAAGTTGCCCTTTTTCATCGTTAAATTTAAACATTATGTCACCCCTTATTAGTTTCTTCTCTCTACAATAAGCCAAAATTCTTTCGGTATCGATTTGCTTCGGATCCCTTCGTCCTCGCATCTCGTACACCTTTATCTTTAAAAAGTCTGGCTTGAACTTAGGCCCCATACCATCAGTTCGATAATTCTAATTCGTTATGTATTGCACATTGTACCATATTTCTTCTTCAAATAGGTAATAAATAACTCTCATGCATATTATGTAAGTATGTTTGGGTTGGAAAACGCCTAGTGAAACGTGTGAACTTTGCCCTCCTTTTAAGTGTTCCCAGATTCGTTAGAATAAAACTACTACCAACAGCCTATTGTATGTACTACTTCCATATTTTGGGTATAAAACAAGGCACGATCATATCGCGCCTTGATATTCCCTTATTTAATATTATGCAACACTTTTGCTATTTTCTACAAGAAAATCGATTGCTTTTCTTATTTTTAAATCTTCTTTAACTCCATCGATGCCACCAAGCATTTGCTTAAGTTGGTCAGCAGATACTCCGTACATAGTAGACATATTTTCAAGCTCTGCATTAATTTCTTCTTCAGAAACTTCGATGTTTTCAGCTTTTGCAATTGCTTCTAAAGTTAAGTTAACACGTACGCGCTTGCCAGCATCTTCTTTCATTTGTTCACGTAATGCATTTTCGTCTTGGCCTGAGAATTGGAAGTAAAGGTCAAGATTCATACCTTGCATTTGTAGACGTTGTTCGAATTCACGAAGCATACGATCTAATTCAGTGTTAATCATTGCCTCTGGAATATCGATTTCTGCATTTTCAGATGCTTTTTCGATTAATGTGTCTTTAAGGCTATTTTCAGCATCTTGTTTCTTAGTTTCTTCTAAACGAGTTCTTGTTTTCGCTTTTAACTCATCTAATGTTTCCACTTCATCGTCAACATCTTTTGCAAACTCATCATCTAATTCAGGAAGTTCTTTTCCTTTGATTTCATGAACCTTTACTTTAAATGTAGCTGGCTTTCCTGCTAGATTTTCAGCATGGTACTCTTCAGGGAATGTAACTTCAACGTCTTTTTCAGCTCCAGCAGCAACTCCAACTAATTGCTCTTCGAAACCTGGGATGAATGAACCAGAACCAATTTCTAATGAATAGTTCTCAGCTTTTCCACCTTCGAACGCTTCTCCATCAACGAAACCTTCGAAATCAAGTACTACAGTGTCACCATTTTCAACAGTACCTTCTTCTTTTACAACAAGTTCTGCATTGCGCTCTTGTAATTGCTTGATTTCTGCATCTACTTCTTCGTCAGTTACTGTATCATCAAGTTTTTCCACTTCTAGACCTTTATAGTCGCCAAGTTTAACTTCTGGTTTAACTGTAACTTTTGCAGTGAAAATAAGGTTTTTACCTTTTTCGATTTGCTCAACGTCAACTTCTGGACGGTCAACTGGCTCAATTCCAGTTTCTTTGATTGCATTTTCATATGCATCTGGAAGAATGATATCTAATGCATCTTGGTATAATGATTCAACACCAAAACGCTTTTCAAACATTCCACGAGGCATTTTTCCCTTACGGAATCCAGGTACGTTCACTTGCTTAACTACCTTTTTAAATGCATCGTCAAGTCCTTTGTTAAATGTTTCAGCGTCAACTTCTACAGTTAAGACACCTTGGTTTCCTTCTAATTTTTCCCACTTTGCAGACATAATTCTTTCCCTCCAACTATCTATTTACTAACTATTTTTTCCGATATGTAAATTGGGTTAACTATTACCATATGTCGGTAAACTAGCATTTTACAACCATTACATTATAACACAGAATGGTCACCTTTCAACATATAGAAAATGATTATATTGTTAGAAAGTTTACCCAACTATGCTACATTATAAAATTTCGAGATTCTTTTATTTATTCAATATAAGAAAATCGTTCTACCTTTTCTAGCTTGTCTAAGGTTTGTTTTAGTTCAAAAAGATTTACTCCATAGATTTGCTCAAGTGTTTGATTCTCAATCTCCATTCCATGTAATTCTGCACTATATAAATGTAAAGTAGCTGCATATTTTGAAGGTTCCTCTTCCTCCAATGTGAATGGATAGAGTACAAAAAGATGTCTTAGCCAAATTTCTTTTGCCATTTCGTAAAGGGTAGGATTCTCATTTTCCAATTGTTCTTCTAAAATGGAAAGAACCCGAATGGTGAATGGAGACATCGATGGATCAACAAGGTTTTTAGGGTTTACCTTTGTTGTTTCACCGAATTTCTCTACCTCTACCTCAAGATCCACCTGATTTGTAACAAGCAACTGCATGATGATGGTTTTTACAATTGGATGGTTCTCAGGTATCACAAGAAATGGAATGAGCAAATCGAGGTATTTTCTTATATTTAGTTCCTTCAAAGATTGAATAGTGGCAATTTGTTTTCCGACTATTCCTTCATTATATAGGACGTTTTGAAGCTCCTCCTCCACATCCTTGTTCACGTATTCAGCTTCTTTTTCCACCCCATCTGCAACAAGCATTCGTTTACTTAGCTCGAGTAACTGAGTTAAATGGTCCAAATACTCAGGTGGAACTGCATCTTCGTCAAGCACCGCCTCAATCGTTGATTTGACTTCATCATATTGTCCAAGCTGGATCAAGATTGTTACATAAATTTGAAGGACGTGAAAATAATCCCCGACATCCTCTTTTAACATCATTAAACAACTGTCTTTTGCCTGCTCCAATTCTCCCAATTCAAAAAGACAAATGACAATGCCTAGTTCAATTTCGTGGTTACCTTTTTCAAGCTCTTTTGCCTGTTCCAATAATGCTAGAGCCTCGTTAAATTTTTTACTCGATAAAGCTTCAAGTCCTTTTTCCATCAGTCTTTCTTTTAGCTTAGGAAAAGGAATAATTTTTTCTTGTTTTTTATCTTTGTTTTGCTTATCCATAGAGTTATTCCAACCCCAAATTCGTTTTTTTCTTGAGTTATAAGTTTAACAATGAAAAAAGGAGAAAACAATAGGGTGGCTTGCTAGATTCCAAAAATATAGACAAAGCCGAAAATGGCTTTGTCTACAATTTTAGTTGGCTGTTTTAAGTTCGTGTTCCTTAATTTGCTGCTCGTAGGAAAGTGTTTTATCAATTTCATCCCAACCATTGATCAACATTTCCTTCCAATAGGAATCAATTGTAAACTCTGTTTTGAAGCCTTTTGAATCGACAATGGTTTGTTCTTCTAAAGAAATTGTACATTCAAAATTAGCATCATTGGCTTCTTTTAATAGATACTCGATTACACTTTTTTCTAGAACAATTGGAAGCATTCCGTTCTTTAAGCAGTTATTATAAAAAATATCTGCAAAAGAAGGAGCTAGTATAGCTTTAAATCCATAGTCTTGTAATGCCCATGGCGCATGCTCACGTGAAGAACCACACCCAAAGTTTTCGTTTACTACAAGAATGGATGCACCTTCGTTTTCTTTTCGGTTTAATTCAAAATGGGGATTTGGACTACCATCTGCTTCAAAGCGCCAATCGAAAAAGGCATATTTTCCAAACCCTGTTCTTTCAATACTCTTTAAAAATTGCTTTGGAATGATTTGATCTGTATCGACATTGTTTCGATCCATTCCAGCAACTTTACCTGTATGTGTGATAAATGGTTCCATGTTTATGCCTCCTCTCCAGTTGCTACTTTTTGAAGTTTACGTACATCTACAAATCTTCCATAAATCGCTGCTGCTGCCGCCATTGCTGGACTTACCAAGTGTGTCCGGGCACCCTTACCTTGTCGTCCTTCAAAGTTACGATTCGATGTAGAAGCACATCTTTCACCTGCTGGTACTACGTCAGGGTTCATACTTAAGCACATGCTACATCCCGCATCGCGCCATTCAAAGCCAGCTTCACGAAATACATCTGCAAGACCTTCTTTTTCTGCTTGGCGTTTTACTTGTTGTGAGCCTGGAACGACTAAAGCACGCACTTTAGGAGATACTTTTTGTCCACGTATAATGTCTGCAGCTTCACGTAAATCGCCAATTCGCGAATTCGTACACGAACCAATAAATACATGCTGAATTTCAATTTCGCTAATTGGAGTTCCTGGAGCTAGTTCCATATATTCATAAGCACGCTCTGCAGATTTTCTGTCAACGTCCCTTTTAAAATCCTCAGGGAATGGAACTGTGTCATCAATTGTTACACTCATTGATGGGTTTGTACCCCATGTAACAGTTGGTAAAATTTCATCCGCATGAATTTCTAGAACAGTATCGAAAACAGCACCTTCGTCAGTTGCAAGTTGCTTCCATCTCTCAACGGCCGCGTCGAATTCAGCACCATCTGGGCTATGTTTTCTTCCTTTTAGGTATGAGAATGTCGTTTCATCTGGGCTAATTAACCCAGCTTTTGCTCCGCCTTCGATGGACATATTACAAATGGTCATTCTTTCTTCCATGGACATCTTTCGAATCGCTTCACCCGTATATTCAATTACATGTCCCGTTCCAAAATCAATCCCAAATTTGCGGATAATCGATAAAATAACATCCTTAGCATAAACACCTGGTGATAGATTTCCTACAACATTTACTTGCATGGTTTTAGGTTTTTGTTGCCATAAAGTTTGAGTTGCAAGAACATGTTCAACCTCACTTGTCCCAATACCAAACGCTAAAGCTCCAAATGCACCATGTGTAGATGTATGACTATCCCCACATACAATCGTTTTACCAGGTTGTGTTAATCCAAGTTCAGGTCCAATTACGTGGACAATCCCTTGTTCAGGGCTGTAAAGGTCTGCTAGAGGAACATTGAATTCCTTACAGTTTTTTTCTAACGCACTCATTTGTTTTGCGGCAATTTCATCCTTTGTTTGGAAACGATCGCTTGTTGTAGGTACGTTATGGTCCATTGTTGCAAATGTTAAATCAGGTCTTCTCACTTTTCTATTCTTCAAACGTAATCCTTCAAAGGCTTGCGGAGAAGTTACTTCATGGACAAGATGTAGGTCAATATATAGAAGACTTGGCTTCCCCTCTTCGTGATTGATTACGTGTTGATCCCAGATTTTTTCAATAATTGTTTTCGGTGCCATTCGTATCTTCCTCCTCCTTTTTCTCTTATTTGAAAAGACAAGCTCGGTATATACCGAGCTATCTAGTGGGTCATGCTATGCAATTCTAAAAAGAAAGCTTATGCATAAGCAGACATAATATTAGAAATCGCCCCGTCTTCAACTAAGGCCTCTTTAATTTTTTCCACCATTTCAGTTGTTGACATTGCTCTTTGTTGAGAATCAGCAATATCTGCAGTCCGGTAACCAGCCGCTAACACTTCATCTACCGCTTTTTCTACAGCTCTCGCTTCTTCTTCTAATCCAAAGGATAAGCGTAAAAGCATTGCTGCTGATAAAATGGTTGCGATTGGATTGGCAATATCCTTCCCAGCTATATCTGGTGCAGAACCGTGGATTGGTTCAAATAGACTTGGTCCATCTGTTGATAAGCTCGCTGAAGGTAGCATTCCAAGCGATCCTGTTAGCATTGACGCTTCATCACTTAAAATATCCCCAAACATATTCTCAGTGACGATGACATCAAATTGTCTTGGATTTCGAATTAGTTGCATCGCTGCGTTATCCACAAGCATATGCTCTAGCGTTACTTCTGGATAATCAACAGCTACCTCTTCCGCAACCTCACGCCACATTCTGCTAGATTCTAATACATTTGCTTTGTCAACAGAAGTTACTTTCTTCTTTCTTGACATTGCCATTTCAAATGCTTTTTCAATAATACGTTTCATTTCAGAACGCTTGTAGGATAGAGTGTCAACAGCAGCTTCTTCTCCATCCTCTATTCTTCTTCCGCTTGGCTTTCCAAAATAAAGTCCACCAGTAAGCTCCCTTACAATCACAAAGTCAGCATTTACGATGACTTCTTGCTTAAGAGGAGACGCATCTAGCAAGCTATTAAAACAAGTTACAGGTCTTACATTGGCATATAAATTCAACGCTTTTCGAATTTGTAATAAACCCTTTTCAGGACGTAAATGTGGAGGGTTTTTATCCCACTTCGGACCTCCAACTGCCCCTAGTAATACCGCATCACTTTGTTTACATACTTCCAGTGTTTCTGCTGGTAGAGGAGTGCCTTCAGTGTCTATAGCCACACCACCTATTAAAGCGTGTTGAAATGTAAACTCATGATTGTATTGGTCAGCAATAGCCTTCAACACTTCGATTGCCCCTTTAGTCACTTCTTTCCCTACGCCATCACCACGAAGTACGGCAATACTTTTCTTCATTCTGACTCCTCCTCTTTATTTCCTTTACACACTGAAAATAGTAATTAATACTTATACTCCTACTTTTTCAAGTAATTTCTTATTCTTTTCAACAGCTAGTAATCTATTAACTGCATTTACATACGCTCGAGCAGAAGCTTCTAGCACGTCTTGTGCAGAACCTCTACCACTGCTTTCTGTATTATTATGTCTTACTTTTACGAAGACTTCAGCTAGTGCATCACGTCCTGCACCAACAGACTGGATTCGGTAATCATCTAAAGTAATAGAAATACCGAAGCAACGCTCAAGTGTGTTATACAGTGCTTCAACACTTCCTGATCCTGTTGCAGCCTCTTGAATTTGATTACCTTCGCGATCTGTTAAGGTAATTGTTGCGGTAGGGATTTGGTTTGTACCGTATTGTACTTGCAACGAAGTTAATTGATACATATCTTCTACATTAGCTACTTTTTCATCTACTAATAATGTCACCAAATCATCATCCGTGATTTCTTTCTTTTTATCCGCTAAATCTTTAAATAACTTAAATACGCGATTAATTTCCCCGTCATCTAATGAATACCCTAATTCAACAATACGATTGCGGAATGCGTGTCTACCAGAATGCTTCCCAAGTACCATTGAATTCGATTTAACTCCGACTAATTCTGGTGTGATAATTTCATACGTTGTTTTTTCCTTAAGCACACCGTCTTGGTGGATACCTGATTCATGTGCAAAAGCATTTTTACCGATTACCGCTTTGTTTGATGGAACAATCATACCCGTTAATTTACTAACCAAATCACTTGTACGTTTGATTTCATCCAACTTTAAACGTGTGTTTGCTTGATAGAAATCTTGGCGAATATGCAAAGCAACGGCTACTTCTTCAAGTGCTGCATTACCTGCTCTTTCACCAATACCATTAATTGTTCCTTCTACCTGTAAAGCGCCATGCTCAACAGCTGATAATGAATTGGAAACTGCCATTCCAAGATCATCATGACAGTGAGTAGAAAGGATGACCTTATCAATATTCGGCACGTTATTTATGACATAAGTAAACATTTTTCCATATTCTTCGGGTGCGCCATAACCTACTGTATCCGGTAGATTAATAACATTTGCACCTGCGTCGATCACTTCTTTAATGATTTTTGCTAAGAAGTCTAACTCCGTTCGACTCGCATCCTCTGCAGACCACTGGATGATTGGAAAGAATTTAGATGCATACTTTACACTATCTACTGCCGACTGAATAACCTGTTCTTTAGTCTGTCTAAGCTTATATTTTCTATGAATTGGGGATGTAGCAATAAAGGTATGGAGACGTGGCTCCGCTCCACCCTTTAAAGCTTCCCAAGCAGCATCGATATCGCCTTGTACTGCTCTTGCTAATCCCGTTACAGAAACATTTTTGATGGTTTCAGCAATTTGTTTAACTGACTGAAAATCACCTTCAGAGGCAGCTGGAAATCCGGCCTCCATGACATCCACATTGAGTCGTTCCAGCTGCTTTGCAATTTCAAGTTTTTCGTGTAAGTTTAAGTTTACTCCAGCAGACTGTTCTCCATCTCTTAATGTAGTGTCAAAAATATTAATTTTCCGCACGGGCACCCACCACTTCTTTCTGTTGTCTTTGCTTCACGAATGGCATCATTGCACGAAGCTTCTTACCAACAACTTCGATTTGATGTTCTGCTTCAATTTTGTTAATTGCATTGAACTCTGGACGATTTGCTTGGTTTTCGAGGATCCAGCCTTTAGCAAATTTACCTGTTTGGATATCTTTTAATACTTCTTTCATTTCTGCTTTTACACTGTCAGTAACAATACGTGGTCCAGTTACGAAATCTCCCCACTGAGCAGTATCAGAGATTGAATATCTCATTCCAGCTAAACCTTCTTCGTACATTAAATCAACGATAAGTTTTAGTTCATGTAAACACTCAAAGTATGCAACTTCTGGCTGGTATCCAGCTTCTACTAATGTTTCGAATCCTGCTTTAACTAATGCAGAAGTACCACCACATAAAACTGCCTGTTCACCGAATAGATCTGTTTCAGTTTCTTCTTTGAATGTAGTTTCTAGAACACCCGCTCTAGCTGCTCCAATACCTTTTGCATATGCCAGTGCCACTTCTTTTGCATTTCCAGTTACGTCCTGCTCAATCGCAATTAACGCTGGAACTCCTGCACCTTCAGTATACGTACGACGCACTAGATGTCCTGGTCCTTTTGGTGCTACTAGGAATACATCTACAAAGCTTGGAGGAACGATTTGACTAAAGTGGATGTTAAAACCATGTGCGAATACTAATGCATTTCCTGGCTTTAATCCTGGCTCAATTTCTTCTTTATAAACCTTTGGTTGATTTTCATCAGGAAGTAAAACCATTACAACATCTGCTTGCTCAGCCGCTTCACGAACTGAATATACAGGTAGACCATCATTTTTCGCTTGCTCAAAAGACTTTCCTTGACGAAGACCAACAATTACATCAACGCCACTTTCGCGTAAGTTAAGTGCATGTGCATGCCCTTGTGAACCATAACCAATGATTGCAACCTTCTTATTTTGTAAAGCAAACTCATTAACATCTCCGTTATAATATACCTTTGTCATTTTGAAATCTCTCCCTTATTAGAATTAAATTATATATGGTATTGTGATTAAACCCTTAAGTTGATGTTCAAAAAGTCCGGTGAAAATGACACTTCGAATTTCTTCGTTGGCTTGTTTTTCTGGTCCTCGGAAAAGAAAACCACTTTTCCTTCGTGCGATGCCAATTCTTAGAAGCAATCCTTCTGCTCACGTATTAACTACATACGCTCCGCTCCTCAAAACTGCGCCGCCTTGAACTTTCGACGCACATGATGTGCTAGTGTCGACAATGCCACAGGACGTGGCGTTTTTGTCGACGTGGTCCTTTTCATCCTCCTTTTGAACACATATTTAAACGATAGAAAAATTCTTTGAATTTGAAGCTGTCTTTTGGTTTCCTCTTGTGAAAGCAGTTGTGCCAGTACGGGCAACTTCTTTGATACCGTATGGCTTTAAGAGGTCAATTAACGCTTCTACTTTTTCTGATTCGCCTGTCACTTGAATAACAAGGCTTTCCTTACTTACATCAATAATAGATGCTCGGAATGGATCTATTAAGCTATAAATCTCATTTCTATTGGATGGACTGGATGATACTTTAATAAGAGCTAACTCTCTTGCGACAATCGCTTGATTTGTAATATCCATGACCTTAATAACATCAATTTGCTTATTTAGCTGTTTTGTAATTTGTTCAACTACAGTTTCCTCATCAAGATGAATGACAAATGTCATCCTTGAGAGCCCCTCAGTTTCAGAATGGCCAACTGTGATGCTTTCAATGTTGTAATGACGCTTTGTTAACAGGCCGGTGATTCGATTAAGTACACCTGCACGGTTATTTACTAATAATGTAATAATTCTTTTCACAGCTTAACACCTACCATTTCATGATGACCCTTTCCTGGTGCAACCATTGGGTATACATTTTCGAAAGGCGTCACACTAAAGTCCATTAGAACAGGTCCCTCATATTCAAGTGCTTCTTTCAACACTTGCTCTGCTTCTTGTTCACTGTTCGCTTTTAATCCCTTGATTCCGTATGCATCAGCTAGTTTCATAAAATCCGGCTGGTTATGAAGTAAGGAATGGGAGTATCTTTCTTTATAGAAAATCTGCTGCCATTGTCTTACCATTCCTAACGCTTTATTGTTAAGGATGATAATTTTAATTGGTAGTTTTAACTCATGAATGACTGAAAGCTCTTGTGACGTCATCTGGAAACCACCATCTCCAAGAATCGCAACAACTGTTGATGATTTATCAGCTAGCTGTGCACCAATACTTGATGGTAAACCGAAGCCCATTGTTCCGAGCCCACCTGAGGTTACCCAACGATTTGGCTTTGTAAAATGGTAGTACTGAGCTGCCCACATTTGATGCTGACCAACGTCAGTTGTTACAATCGCTTCGCCCTTTGTATATTTATAGATAAGTTCAATTAATTTTTGTGGCTTTAATTCTTCTTCTGATGATTTATAAACAAGTGGATATTCGGCTTTCCATCCAGCTAGTTTTTCTCTCCATTCTAGTGAGTCTCCAGGTTTACCATTTTGGTGAACTAGGCTCTTGAGAACTTCTTTTGCATCCCCCACAACAGGAATTTTGGTAGGTACATTTTTCCCTATTTCAGCAGGGTCAATATCGATGTGTGCAACGGTTGCGTTTGGTGCAAAATGCTCTAAGTTTCCAGTAACCCGGTCATCGAATCTTGCTCCAATACTGATTAAAAGGTCACATTCGTGTAAAGCCATATTCGCTGTATATGTTCCGTGCATTCCAGCCATTCCAAGATAGAGTGAATGATCTGCAGGGAAACCACCTAAACCTAAAAGTGTATGGGTTAAAGGGATATTTTGTTGTTCAACATATTCTCTTAACTCGTTTGCTGCTTTTGCAAAAATCACCCCAGCACCTGCAAGAATAACTGGTTTTTTTGCTTGGCTTACTGCTTCAACTAGCTTACGAATTTGTAAGTGATTCGGCTGAATGGTCGGTTGATAACCTGGTAAGTGAATTTCTTGTTCATAATCAAAATCCGCTTCCTTTGTTGTCATATCTTTCGGAATATCAATTAATACAGGTCCTGGTCTTCCAGATGTAGCGATATAAAATGCTTCTTTAATAATCTTTGGTAGGTCTTTCACATCCCTAACCTGATAACTATGTTTTGTAATTGGCATTGTGATTCCAAGTATATCTGCTTCTTGGAAAGCATCAGATCCAATTACTGTTGAAGCAACCTGACCTGTAAATACAACAAGTGGAATTGAGTCAATCATTGCATCTGCTAATCCAGTTACTATATTTGTAGCCCCCGGTCCAGAAGTAGCAATAACGACACCTGGTTTTCCTGAAATTCTCGCATACCCTTCAGCTGCATGTATTCCACCTTGTTCATGTCTAGTTAGGACATGAAAAATACCTGAATCATATAAACTATCATAAATATTTAGTACAGCACCGCCAGGATATCCAAAAATGACTTCTACGTTTTCCCTTTTTAATGCTTCAATTAGCATTTGGGAACCGTTCATTTTTGTAGAAGCTTTGGTTTGTTCTTCCACTTTTGCATTTACGCCCATTTTTTCTTACATCCCTTCCTTATAATAAATAATTGGTTTTTAATCAAATACGCCTTGGCGTATTTGCGCCCGATTTTTAGGCCCACAGGAAGTGGGTCATAAAGACGTTGCCACAGGAAGTGGCGCTTTTAGTCTTTGATCATACTGCTCGAATTGTTTCCTTTGAAAAATCTTGGCATCCGCCGGAGGCTATTTTCTTTAATGATTCGGGGTTTGACCTCCGACTTATTAAAGAAAAAAATAAAATGCCAATCCACCCACTAGACCAATTTTCTTGGTCGAAGGGGTGAAAAGGCATTTATCACTTTCCACGGTACCACCCTTGTTCGCGATCTAAAAAATGATCGCCTCAGGAACAACTTTGTTGTTCATTTTGATAACGGGTGAGCTGTTACCAAACACCCGGTTAGCCCTACTAAAAAAATTCAAGCTAACACTCAGAGGTGAGTTCATCTTAACGGGATAACACCGGGTTCCACCATTGCCGGCTCTCTGTCGATATCGTAACGTTAGATTACTTATCCTCTTCAACGTTTATGAATATTAGGAATTTTCATTCTGCATCTTTTAAAGTTCTATGCGCTCGTTAAGTCTTTAATGCCTAAAAACTTAAACGCTTTACACTGCTGAAAACTAAGGTTTAAAAAATAATCCAAATCCACGAACTTTCATCTTTTAAAAATGATGAAGTACTTATGTTAGGACTGTCATATGCTGTTAATTCACGAAATAAACAATAGTCTATTTTGTGAAAATATTTAATATTAGAGCTTATATTACTCTCATTTTTTATAAGAGTCAACACCATTTTAGAGAATTGTTAGATTATTTTGATTTGCAACATAATCTGTATCCGCTTACAACTTTGATGCGACGCCATTTCTGAATTAAAAGAATTTCTTGAAAAATTTGTGAACGAAAACTGAGCTTTTAATGGAAGTATATGGTTGGATATATTAGGTGAGGATCTAACAAATTTTGAGAGAAATAAAAAAACACTTCAATTTCATTTTTATGAAAAGAAGTGTTTGTGATTGAGTATGTAATATGGCAATGTTGCATTTTGGGTCGCCCTATGGAAGTTGACGATATTCATTTACAAAATGTACATTCTCCACCTGTTTATTCTTCGGAGTCTTTACTCTCAATGTTAGCGATTTCTTGCATACTTTTGGATCAAAATAATAACATTCATCAGTGTTGGGGCAGTATACACAGTAAATGTCTATTTCTTTTTTATTTGTTTCTTTAGTCACAACTCCCTTACTGTTGCAATAAGTCGAGCGGAACCTGACTTCCAGTACACCACTCCGATTCAACCCCCTATACTTAACCTGGACTCTCTTGAATTCTTGATTTTTATAAATTACCAAATCAAAAGCGGCATGTTCTGTATGAGGTATTAAAATCATATAACCCTTTTCGTACAAATCAACCTGAGCCTTAAAAACTCCTAAATCTCCTTTTAGCTTAGTATGATGTTCCATGGTTATCCCCCCAATAGAGAATGAAATTTTTAATCATCCAAAACTCGAAACAGAACATATATTCCCTTCTTTTGTAATTTTAGCTTAATTTATTTTATAAAGCTATACAAAAAACCTCTTATAACGAAATTTAACATTTCGATATAAGAGGTTATAATTAGCTACTCACTTATTATGTAATATGGCGTCCCAGGAGAGATTCGAACTCCCGACCGACGGCTTAGCTTACCACTATGACTTTCGCCACCAACGATTGTTGTTTGTAGTCTGGACTATATCTTCACCATTTCAGGTGCGACACGTGTAGTCTCTACGGAACCTCACAATAATCATGATTGATTATTCTTTGGAGTTTCTACCATCATTACATGATCATTCGAATCCCCTCAGTCTTTTATCAAGACGTAAGTTTCCTCGGTATTACCATCAGCTTAAAACTGTTAAGGCTTCACCGATATAGTGTCGTCCACTCTATAAGTTATTGTTTCCCTATAGAGGCTCCTATTCTTGAAGGCCGTTGCTCTATCCTGCTGAGCTACTGGGACATATTATATTTTTTAGTCGTTAACTTATTAGCGACATTTTTTATTATAGCCAGATAGGAATCAGATGTCAATAACTTTTTAAGAAAAATTTACTAAAGGGAGTAGAAAGTACTCCCTTTGCTATTGTATCATAAATTTACCTTCGTCGATAACTCCTCAACTATATTTCCTTCACTATCGTAAAAAACAACATTTGCTTGTTTTTCAACAATCTCTAAAATTACATATGTTTTTTCCCTGCGCATTCTTGGCAAACGAAAACTACCTGGATTAATAAACAAAATACCGTCAATTATTTCTGCACCCGCTATATGGGAATGTCCAAAACAAGCTATGGATGCACCTACTTCTTGTGCACGATATGTAAGATTCATTAACGTCATCTTCACATTGTACAAATGACCATGTGTAAGATAGACCTTTACCCCATTCAATAGAACAACCATATCATTGGGGAAGTTCGAGTCAAAGTCACAATTTCCTCTTACAACTGAAAATCCACTCATTTCCTCTGATTTTGAAGAAAGCTCAGAATCCCCAAGATGGAGCATAAATTCCACTTCATCTTTGTGACGATCCTTTATGTCTAATAATTCCTCAGTCAGCCCATGACTATCGCTTATAATTAGCACTTTCATCTTTGAAACTCCTCACGTTCTCTTAAAAGCTCGTCAAGCTGACGAAGTGCATTACCACGATGACTGATTTGATTTTTCTCATCTTTTGATAGTTCAGCCATGGTTTTCCCTTTTTCCGGTACAAAAAAGATTGGATCATAACCAAACCCATTTTCTCCAACTGGCTTTTCTGTAATAACACCTTCACAAATTCCCTCAACAATCTTCGTTTGTTCCCCTGGTATAGTTAGAGCTAATGCACAGTGAAACCTAGCCGTTCTTTTGTCTTCTGGAACTCCTTTTAACTCATCTAACACTTTATTAAGGTTATCAAGATCATTTTTATGCTCACCCGCATATCTTGCAGAATATACCCCTGGCCTGCCATCAAGATAGTCGATTGAAAGACCGGAATCATCTGCTATAACAGGTATGTGAAGTTTTTTTGCAATGGCTTCCGCCTTTATTTGTGCATTTGCAGCAAAGGTTTCACCAGTCTCCTCAATATCCTCAATATATGGATAATCAAGTAAGGACTTCACCTCCACACCTTGACTTGCAAATAAGTCCCTAAATTCTTTAACCTTCCCTCTATTTTTAGTAGCAATCATGATTTCTTTCACTTTATGAATCCTTCTTTCCAATGAAATTTGCTAAATCACCTAGTGCATTTTTCTGAGCGTCTATCAACTCATGTATCCCTTTTTCGGCAAGTTCTAATAATGTTTGTAGTTGTTGACGGGAAAAAGTAGATTCTTCTCCTGTTCCTTGAAGCTCTACAAATTGACCCCCACCTGTCATTACAACATTCATATCTACATTCGCAGTTGAATCTTCTATGTAATTTAAATCAAGGATTTCTCCTTTTTCGGGGTCTATTCCTACCGAGATGGCTGCCAAAAAATCAGTGATTGGAAAGGTATTCATCTTTTTACTTTGATAAATTTTATGTACAGCAAGAACCATTGCGATAAAAGCCCCAGTAATCGATGCCGTTCTTGTACCCCCATCCGCTTGGATGACATCACAATCTATCCAAATTGTTTTTTCACCGAGCTGTTCCAAATTAACAACAGATCTAAGAGCTCTTCCAATTAGACGTTGGATTTCCATCGTTCTCCCTGAAATTTTCCCCTTGCTCGATTCCCTGATATTTCTCTGTTCAGTAGCCCTCGGAAGCATGGAATATTCAGCTGTGATCCATCCTTTACCAGACCCTCTCATAAACGGTGGCACCCTGTCATCAATGCTCGCATTACAAATGACCTTTGTATCACCGACTGTTATTAAAACAGATCCTTCTGGATGTTTTATATAGTTCATATCAAACCGAATCGGTCTTAGCTGATTATGTAATCGTCCATCAACCCTCAAAAATAAAACCTCCTGTCTTTCACTAAAAAAAGTGGCCACTCATTCGCCCAAGCATCCTTTATAGTATAACAAAATTTTGCTTTACTATTGTACCCTCACAACAAAAATGGATGTGAACAAAGTCCACATCCATTTTCGTTAGAAACTACCTGTATTCACATTTGAAGGACGAGTTACTGGCTCAGTTAAGGATTTTCCATCTTCAGTAACAACGTCTTCACTACCATTAACCGTTATCGAAACACTCTTTACTTCTGGCTGCTCAGTTAAGGATAAAACTAACGAGTTAATGACGTGATTGGAAATCATTTTCTCGTTAAAAGCTCCATAAATTGCCTCATTGAAATCTAGTGTGACTTTTCCATCATCCATTTTTGCACTTAAAAGTTTTACATCTTGATGAATATCGCTAATTAAATTTGAACTCATATTTGGTCCGTTAATTAACGCATTTACTACGGCAGATACTCTGTCATCACCAGTATTTTCAATACGTTTCGTTACTGGTACATAGTAATCACCTTCTTCGTTTTGTGCAAAGAAGTAAAGGGTAACAGGACGGCTGTTCGTAATGTCGACAACATCGCTGTTATCCATATTTATCCCATCAGCTCTACTTAAATCAGCTGGGATTGGAGTACCGTTTACAGGCATTTCCTCTAATTTATAACCATTCACGCTGATGACAACGTTGTTTACATTTTCAAATTGAGTTAATGTCCAAGTAATGGCTTGTAAAATTTTTTCTTCGTCCTCTGGACTATAGGTTTGAAATTCCTTTGAAAAATCAGCTGTTATTGTTCCATCCTTCAGGTTTACACTCACTTCAGTATCCTGTGGAATAACAGCTCTGAACCCGTCCGGTAAAATTTCATTTAACGGTCCACCTGCAACTAAATACTCAAGTACTTGTTTTGCTGCCGCATTTTGCTTCGGAAGATCTACAGTGTAAGGGACCACTAATCCATTTGCATCAATTAGATATAAGTCTCGTTTTACTGTTTCAGTAGCGGCTTCCTCCTGATCAGTTGCCTCTGTAGCTGGGTTTTCTCCTTTTGCGACTGTCTCATCAACCGCTTCGTTTTGTGGTGGATCCATTTGCTTGGCTTCTTCCTTTCCACCTAATAAGCCACATCCTGATAGTAATACTGTTGAAGTAACCACTGTGGCAGCTATTGCAGATTTAGTTATTTTACGCATTCTTTTCCCTCCTAAGGCAGTTTGTACTACTATGTATACGAGCCCTATTTTCAAATTAGACCGCTTTTTAGTGAAAAAAATGGACAAAATGTTTTGATTTTAAAAGCTAATAGATTGTAAAAATAGAATAGAAGATTTAAAATTATTTTGAAAATCAGAAAGGAAGTGATGCGTTTGATCACGAAAAGTCGTACTGTACCAATCGAATTACTGCTCCTAAGATCCATCCGTGCACGGCAGAAAGTTTCCGAAAAAATTGAGAATCAAGTCCATACACTTGAGAAAGGTTTTATTGGAGAAACATGGTTTGACCAGCGATTAGAAAGTCTTTCCCTTGATTGCCTCATCCTTAATGACTTGCTTCTTGAAACAAATAACACTCATTACCAAATTGATTCACTCCTAATTTCTCGCCGCAAAATTCACATTTTTGAAGTAAAAAACTATGAAGGTGATTATGTTGTCAATGGAGATCGCTGGCAAAGTTCATCCTCTGGAATAGAGATCAAGAACCCCCTTTTACAGCTTACGCGAAGCGAGTCCCTTTTTAGACAATTACTACAACAGCTCCGTTCTGATTTCACCATCGAAAGTCATCTTGTTTTCATAAATCCCGAATTTTACCTCTACCAAGCATCACCAAACCTACCGATTATTTTTCCATCTCAACTAAAACGCTTTATTTGTTCTTTGAATGCTCAACCATCAAGATTGGTTGAGAGACATCATACCCTGGCGAAAAACCTACTTTCTCAACATATTAAAAAATCACCTTATTCAATTGTACCTGCTTATAATTTTGATGAGTTTGCAAAAGGTATTTTATGTTCGGTGTGTTGGAGTGGGTTTATGGTGAGTGGGAGTCAACACAAGTTAACATGCAGAAAATGCGGTAATGTTGAGGACATTAAGACAGCAATTTTAAGGAGTGTAAAGGAATTAAAAATCCTTTTTCCTGATATAAGAATTTCAACGAAGACTATTTTTGATTGGTGCAATACGGTAAAGGATAAAAGAACTATCAGAAAAGTTCTTGCGAACAACTACAATTACGTTTCATTAGGAAAATATTCATATTATGAGTTTAAAGAGTAATCCGGGGTTTCTACCTAGTTGCAGTATATGCTTTTCTTTCGATTTTGAAGATATACTTATATCTCTTCTTGCGGTACATACTTACCCGGTTTTTCCGCCTAGCTTGTACCGCTAAACTCGTCTTGCGGTACATACCCTACCGGTTTTCTGCCTAGCTTGTACCGTTAAACTAGTATTGCGGTACATACCCTACCGATTTTCTGCCTAGCTTGTACCGCTAAACCCTTCTTGCGGTACATACCCTACCGATTTTCTGCCTAGCTTGTACCGCTAAACCCTTCTTGCGGTACATAACCTACCTGTTTTCTGCCTAGCATGTACCGCTAAACTCGTCTTGCGGTACATGCTTACCCGGTTTTTCTACATAGTATGTACCGCTAAACTCGTTTTGCGGTACATAACCTACCGTTTTCCTGCCCAGCTTGTACCGTTAAACTAGTATTGCCACCCATGCCCACACATTTTTCTCTTGAGCTTTACCCCATAAACTATGTTTACAAAACATGCTTGCTCTTCTATCTTACAGTCCTGAACCCTCAACTAAGTAATATAAACAAAAAAAGCCCCACCCGGGACTTTTCTTTCCTTATAACTTTACTGATTTCACATTGTAAACCGGTTTTTCAAACCAGTTAGTGGCGATTCGTTGAAAGATTTCTTTCTCGCCTGTTGTGAGGAATAAGTGATTCCTTTTCCTCGTCTTTTTGTTTAATAGTCCACTATAGAACAATACCGTGCTGACCTCGCGGGCGGTTTCGGCTCCGGAATCGATAAGCTTAATTCTATCTCCAAGATAGGCTTGGATGGTATTACGAAGAAGTGGATAATGAGTACAGCCAAGAATCAAGGTGTCGATCTCCTTACCACGTAGGGGCTCGAGTGACTCAGCAACAATTTGTTCTGCCTTTTGACCGACAAACTCGCCTGCTTCCACAATTGGAACAAATTGAGGACATGCAAGACTTTCGACAATGATTTGATTGTTGATTGATTTTAGCGCATCTTCATAAGCTCCACTTTCGATTGTGTTGACTGTCCCGATGACACCAACATAGTTATTTTTTGTGACCTTTAATGCGGTTCTCGCTCCTGGATAGACTACGCCGATTACTGGGATGGAAAGCTCAGCTTGGATTTCATCCAAAACAAGGGCAGTTGCCGTATTACAGGCGATAACAAGCATTTTAATATCATGTGACAATAAATAGTTCGTCATCTCCCACGTAAACTGACGAACTTCCTCTTTAGGTCTTGGCCCATACGGGCATCTTGCGTTATCACCTAAATAGATGATTTCTTCATTAGGTAATTGTCTTATTATTTCCCGAGCAACGGTTAAACCGCCCACCCCAGAATCAATAACTCCGATTGGTCTTTTCAAACGTTTCGCCTCATTCTACTCGCATTTCTTGATGTAATTTCCTTAGACTTTTTTCTAATTGGATTACTTCATCGTCAGAGAAGTTTTCCATGATTTCTTGTAAGTAGTCCTGTCTTTTTTTAATAACTTCCTCGATGATACGTTCTCCTTCTTCAAGTAAATGAATTCGAACGACCCGACGATCTTTTGGGTCTTTTACACGCATCACAAGCTCGTTTTTTTCCATTCGATCAACTAGATCGGTTGTTGTGCTGCAAGCTAAGTACATTTTATTTGATAATTCACCAATTGTCATATCTCCATGTTCAAGCAACCACTGAAGGGCAATAAATTGTGGTGTTGTAATTGTAAAGTTACTTAAGATTTCACGACCTTTTTGTTTAAGTAAGCCGGAAATAAAACGAAGTGATTTTTCAATATCTGCAATAACCTGGTAGTCTTTAGTTTCATTGCTCCCTTGAACTGTCATTACATCCTCTCCTAGTAAGGTTTTTTAGTGTAAAATCCAACTGTTTTCTCTCGTTTCACAGTTAGTGGAATTGTATGATCCGTAAGAACTTCCTTCATTTCAGTAAAAAACTATATTATTCTTATTTTCTACTTTTTTCGCGTAAAAAGCAAGTTCCAGTATATCGAAATATGTAGTTGATCTCTAAATAATGTGTTCAAAAGGAGATAAAAAAAGACAAATCACGCCAATAGGTTGTGGTGACTTCGACGTTTAACACAAACGTGTCTGTTTTTAGTCAAAGTTCCTCTTTTGATGAACTTCCTCTAAATAAGTAACCGGCTACCTTACATGTGTAAAGTGTAGCCGGTAATACTTAAAGTTCAAGTTCTCCCATACGAAGGAGCTCTACAACTGCTTGAGAACGCCCCTTTACTCCCAGCTTCTGCATCGCATTCGAAATGTGGTTACGAACTGTTTTTTCGCTAATGAATAGTTCACTTGCGATATCTTTCGTTGTTTTGTCTTGAACTAGTAATTCAAAAACTTCTCTCTCTCTTTTTGTTAGTAGCGGTTTTGGTTGAAACTCTTTCTCCTTCAAGTATTGTAACCCTCCTTGCTAAGGTTCGAGCTGAACTACTGGATGGGTATATATTTAGTCACAATATAGTATGAGAAGGAGAGGGTTGCTGTGACTGTTAAAAGGTTGATATGTAGACATTTTCGCGTCCATTTTTTAATGTATTGGTATATTTGTTCTACTTAGCTCATACGATATAGGTTAGGTGCTTTTTTAACATATGCTTCATCTCATCAGACCATGGTTCCCCTTTTCCTGTTCGCTTAGACATTTGAACGAGTGTACTCCTACCGACAAAACAAATGGATCCTTCTTTGTCCTTTGCCATATAATGAATATCCATTGAGGAATTGCCAAGCTGATTTATTTTAACGTATAACTTAAGCTGTTCTCCAAAAAAGACTTGTTTCAAATAATCACATTGTTGGCTTGCAACCACGGGGATTGCTTCGCTGGATTTGTCGGTCCATTTTTGCATAAACCCAATTTTATTAAAATATTGAATTCTGGCTTCCTCAAAATACGTAAAGGGTACAGTGTTATTTAAATGTCCAAACATATCTGTTTCGGAAAAGCGAACTTGAATCGGTTGGAAAAAATCAAATGCATTCTCCCATGTCTCAATATCATCGATATACGTAATATGTTTCATTCCAATAGCTCCCTTACATAAGATTATTCACTTCACGGTAAAGTGGTGCCTTCTTCTAGTCGGAAAAGAAGTTTTTTTCGAGACTTCTTAAATTGACAGTATTTTGAAATATCTTTTCGTAAAAAAGCACTCCTCCATATACATGAAGGAGTGCTTTCGTATTTCTATTAGACTTGGTCACTACCAAACATATTTCTGAATGCTTGGATAGATGTATCTCTGTTTAGAGCAGCAATTGAAGTTGTTAGTGGTATACCTTTTGGACAAGACTGTACACAGTTTTGTGAGTTACCACAGTTTGCAAGGCCACCATCTCCCATAATCTCTTCTAAACGTTCACTCTTATTCATAGCACCTGTTGGGTGTGCGTTAAATAAACGAACTTGAGATAATGGAGCTGGACCGATGAAATCAGACTTGCTGTTTACGTTCGGACACGCTTCCAAACATACACCACATGTCATACATTTTGATAATTCATATGCCCATTGACGTTTCTTCTCCGGCATACGAGGACCAGGACCCAAATCATACGTTCCATCAATCGGAATCCAAGCTTTTACTTTTTTCAATGAATCAAACATTCTGCTACGGTCGATTTGTAAGTCACGTACAATAGGGAATGTCTTCATTGGCTCAAGTTTAATTGGTTGTTCAAGTTGATCAATAAGTGCTGAACATGATTGACGAGGTTTACCATTGATAACCATTGAACAAGCTCCGCAAACCTCTTCTAAACAGTTCATATCCCAAGTAATTGGGGCAACTTTATTACCATTTATATCTACCGGATTACGACGAAATTCCATTAAAGCGGAAATAACGTTCATATTCTTACGGTATGGAACCTTAAATTTTAAAACATATGGTTCAGAATCTGGAGTATCCTGACGAGTTACATGAAATTCAACTGTTTTTTCACTCATCTTAATTTTCCTCCTTCTTCTTTGAATAGTCACGTTTACGTGGTGCGATTAATGAAGTATCTACTTCTTCATAATGGAATGCAGGCGCAGAATCCTTCCCAGTAAATTTAGCCATCGTTGTTTTTAAGAAATCCTCGTCATTACGATCAGGGAAATCAGGTTTATAGTGTGCTCCACGGCTTTCATTACGGTTGTATGCACCAATTGTAATTACACGTGCTAGCTGAAGCATATTTTGTAATTGACGCGTAAATGTAGCACCTTGGTTACTCCATTTAGACGTGTCATTGATATTAATGTTCTTGTAACGTTCCATAAGCTCTTGAATTTTTTCGTCTGTCTTTAAGAGCTTGTCATTGTATCGAACAACTGTTACGTTATCTGTCATCCATTCACCGAGCTCTTTGTGGAGGAGGTATGCATTTTCAGTACCATCCATTGACATAATGTCATCCCATTTTTCTTGCTCTTGTTTTTCGTGGCTTTCGAATACAGATGAAGATATAGAATCAGTACCTTTTTTAAGTCCATTAATATAATGAACTGCATTAGGACCTGCAACCATACCACCATAGATAGCTGATAATAGTGAGTTTGCACCCAAGCGGTTTGCACCGTGCTGTGAAAAATCACACTCACCTGCTGCAAATAATCCAGGGATGTTTGTTTGTTGGTGATCATCAACCCATAATCCACCCATTGAATAGTGAACAGCTGGGAAGATTTTCATTGGAACTTTACGTGGATCGTCACCCATGAACTTTTCATAGATTTCAATAATTCCACCTAATTTAATATCAAGTTCCTTTGGATCTTTATGTGATAGATCCAGATAAACCATGTTTTCACCATTGATACCTAGCTTCATATCTACACATACATGGAAGATTTCACGTGTTGCAATATCACGTGGAACTAAGTTTCCGTATGCAGGATATTTTTCCTCTAAGAAGTACCAAGGTTTACCATCTTTGTAAGTCCATACGCGACCACCTTCACCACGAGCAGATTCACTCATTAGACGAAGTTTGTCATCTCCAGGGATTGCAGTTGGGTGAATTTGAATGAACTCACCATTTGCATAATAGGCACCTTGTTGGTACACAATAGATGCAGCAGAACCAGTGTTAATAACTGAGTTCGTTGTTTTTCCAAAGATGATTCCAGGTCCACCTGAAGCCATGATAACAGCGTCAGCAGGGAATGATTTAATTTCCATTGATTGAAGGTTCTGTGCGACAATACCACGACAAATCCCTTCATCATCTTGTACAATTCCTAAGAATTCCCAACCTTCGTACTTCGTTACTAGCCCTGCTACTTCATGACGGCGAACTTGCTCATCTAATGCATAAAGTAATTGTTGACCAGTAGTTGCGCCAGCGAATGCAGTACGGTGGTGTTGAGTTCCACCAAATCGACGGAAATCAAGTAAACCTTCTGGTGTACGGTTAAACATAACTCCCATACGGTCCATTAAGTGAATGATTCCTGGTGCCGCCTCACACATCGCCTTAACTGGCTTTTGGTTAGCTAAGAAGTCTCCACCATATACTGTATCATCGAAGTGAATCCAAGGAGAATCCCCTTCACCTTTTGTATTAACCGCACCGTTAATCCCACCTTGTGCACAAACAGAGTGAGAACGTTTTACAGGTACGAGTGAAAATAAATCAACTTGTGTTCCCTCTTCAGCAGCCTTGATGGTAGCCATTAAACCAGCTAATCCACCACCAACTACGATAATCTTTCCTTGACTCAAAGTAACTCACTCCCCAATAAAGAGATCGTTCAACTTGTAAATGTAACCGTGAACGTTCTAATATTTTAATTCTTATACGAAAGCAAAGATTGTAGATACACCTACGTAAGTTAATGCAATAAAAATAATGATTGTAACATATGTTGCAATTTGTTGAGAGCGAGGAGTTATTGTAAGCCCCCAACTTACAGCAAATGACCATAAGCCATTTGAGAAATGGAAAATTGTTGAGATTACACCAACAAGATAGAAAATAAGCATCGCTGGTGAATTTAAGATATCTTCCATCATTTGAAAGTTAACTTCTGCTCCAAAAGCTGCTTGAATACGAGTTTCCCATACATGCCATGCTACAAAAATTAGAGTAATGATTCCGGTTATGCGTTGCAGGAAGAACATCCAGTTACGGAAGAAACCGTATCTACTCACATTGTTCTTTGCAGTAAAGGCAATATAGAGACCGTAGATCGCATGGAATATTAATGGTAGATAAATAATAACTACCTCTAGAAAGATTCTAAATGGAAGATTTCCCATAAAACCAGCAGCACTGTTAAATGCTTCTTCTCCTCTTGTCGCAAAGTTATTCGCTGTTAAGTGTACCAATAAGAATACCCCTACAGGAATTACACCTAATAACGAATGAAGCCTGCGATTAAAAAATTCACGATTACCTGCCATACTTTAATTTACCCCCCCTTAATAATAAACCGTACCTTCTCGGCACTCATTTTCATTCCTCATCCTGCAGTAATTATATAATAGGACGAAATAAAACTGACAATTGAAAACCTTTGCAGGAAACTACAGAATGCTTTTTTCATAGATAAAAAGACAAATGTAGCCACAATTTTCTTTTATCAGTATAATGTAACAAATTCATTTTACTCCCATAAAGCAAGAGCGTCAAGGAAACACGTCCACAATTTATTCATGAATCTGATAATAATTAGACACTTTTGTTAGGCTTGACTTGTAATCCATATGACAAAAAGAAACAAAAAAATTCATGTGTTTCTTATCCCCTCATGTTATATAATAATGAATGGAGAAAGAGGGGAATACAGTGAAGAACACAAACATCAATGAACAAAATGTAAATGTAAGTGAACAGACCGTTTCTGTTTTTGGATATGAACTCATACGTGAAATTTTAATTCCTGATTTACTTGGAAAAGAAACGCCACAGATTTTATACTGGGCTGGAAAAAATCTTGCCCGTAAATTCCCCTTACCAACGATTGAAGAAATTATTTCGTTTTTTCATGATGCTGGATGGGGAGACCTTAAGGTAGAGCGTTCGGATAAGAACTCCATTGAATTTCATTTGGATGGTTCGATCGTGTCTTCTCGTTTTAAACGAAAGGATATTTGCACATTTCAACTTGAATCTGGTTTTCTTGCTCAACAAATTCAACAACAGAAAAATCGAATCACCGAAAGCTTTGAACAACAAAAAAGACGAGCTCAAAGTATCATTTTTACGGTGAAATGGGATCACAAAGATATGACCGAAGAATAAAATCCTGCACATTTCGTGCAGTTTTTTTTATACACAAAAGGGCGCCCAAAGGCTAATAATCTCCTCTGAACGACCCTATGTAAATAAAAATTATAGTTTAACTTTTGCTTTTTCTTCTTCAACAGCAGCTAAATTAAATGAATCATGTAGAGCTTCAACAGCACGAACCATACTTGCTTGATCAACAACAGTTGAAACTTTGATTTCAGATGTACTTACCATTTTTACTTCAATGTTTTCTTGTGCAAGCACCTGGAACATATCAGCCGCAACCCCTGGATTAGAAACCATTCCAGAGCCTACAATAGATACCTTCGCTAACCCATCTTCATGTTGAATGCTTTCATATTTTAATAAATCCTTATTATTTTCCAAAACAGCTAGTGTATCGCGTAAATCTTGAGTTTTTACTGAAAATGAAATATTTGTATGATTTTCATCTGTCTGGTTTTGAATGATGATATCTACGTTTAGACCATTCTTTGCGAGTGTACCAAAGATGGTTGAAAGTGTGTGTAATTCATTCGGTAATCCAGAAACTGTTACCCTTGTAATTTGGTCTTCAAAAGCAATTCCCCTAACAACAAGATTTTTTTCCATTGAAACTTCCTCCTCAATAACGGTTCCATTTTCTAGCTCTATGCTTGAACGAACTTCAAGCGGCATTTCAAAGTTTTTTGCAAATTCAACTGCCCGTGGATGAAGTACACCCGCACCTAAGTTTGCAAGCTCCAGCATTTCATCATAGGAAATTGAATGAAGTTTACGTGCAGATGGGACTACACGAGGATCTGTCGTATAAACACCTGTTACATCCGTGTAGATATCACATTTGTCTGCACTCAATGCTGATGCAAGTGCAACTGCTGTTGTATCAGACCCACCCCGTCCAAGAGTTGTGATATCTCCCGAACTGCTGATTCCCTGAAATCCTGCAACGACAACAATTTTGCCTTCTTTTAAGCTATCGTTAACCCTTGAAACTTCTATATTTTCAATACGGGCATTGCTATGTATAGCCTCCGTTTCAATACCAGCCTGCCAGCCTGTATAGGATACAGATTCATACCCCTTCTCCTGTAATGCCATGGATAAAAGGGCTATTGTTACTTGTTCACCTGTACTTAACAACATATCCATCTCACGCTTACTTGGCGAGCTTGTAATTTCATTTGCTAAGCGCACAAGCTGATCTGTTGTTTTGCCCATTGCTGAAACCACTACTACAACTTTGTTTCCAGCTTGCACTTCTTGAATAACGCGATTTGCAACATTTTTAATTCTATCCGGTGACCCTACTGAGGTGCCTCCAAACTTTTGAACGATGATCCCCATGCTTATACCCTCTCCTTCGAATAATAAAAAAACAGCAATGAGATTATCTCATTGCTGTGATATACGTAAAAACAACGTGTCACACCGTGAGATAGCTCTCCAAGATGAATTCATCTTGACAATCTTACGTCTCTTAAACATAAGACCAGCAAAAAAGGGTATGAGTCCTTTTTCACTTCGGCAAACTTTCCTTTCAGCAATCATCAAAGGGGCTCATCCCCCTCCTATTGCATACTGATAAAGCTTGCACCTCTATCATCACTTCAACGTAATGAAGTGTAATATTATATTAGTTAGGATTATATCAGAGTATTTTTAAAATAGCAACGACTATTCCTTTAATTTTTCAAAGATGGCTTCAGCTGTAGAACGAGGAATATTAGCTTGTTGAATTTCCTCTATACTTGCTTCTTTCAACCTCTTGATTGAGCCAAAATGCTTTAGTATTGCTTTCTTTCGTTTTTCACCGACCCCAGGAATATCATCAAGCACAGATTGAAAAGCACTTTTTCCACGAACTTGACGATGAAAGGTAATCGCAAAACGGTGTACTTCATCTTGAATCCGTTGGAGTAGATAAAACTCCTGGCTATTTCTAGGTAATTCTACAATTACAGGTGGCTCCCCAATTAACAACTCTGAAGTCCTATGCTTATCATCCTTAGCAAGTCCTGCTAACGGGATTTCTAATCCTAACTCATTTTCTAGAATATCCCTTACTGCAGCGAGATGACCTTTTCCTCCATCAATGAGGATTAAGTCAGGCAATGGAAGGTTTTCTTTGAGTGCGCGACTATATCTTCTTCTCACTACTTCCCGCATTGATTCATAATCATCAGGACCTTGAACGGTTTTAATTTTATATTTTCTATATTCCTTTTTATCTGGTTTTCCATCAGTAAACACAATCATTGCTGAAACAGGGTCTGTTCCTTGGATATTTGAGTTATCAAATGCCTCAATTCGATGTGGTGTGTATATTCCCAATCGATGCCCTAAGTTTTCAACCGCCTTGATTGTCCTTTCTTCATCACGTTCAATAAGTGCAAACTTTTCCTTTAACGCGATTTTAGCGTTTTTCGTTGCTAAGTCTATTAGTTGTTTCTTCTTCCCTCGACTAGGCTGTTGAACATTTACCTCTAGTAATTGCTCTGCAATCTCACGGTCAATAGAACTAGGAAGTAACACTTCTTTTGGTTTAAAATGATTTTCTTTCAAATAGAATTGACCAAGGAAGGTTAAGAAATCTTGTTCTGGCTCATTATAAAAGGGGAATAAAGAAACATCCCGCTCTATTAATTTACCTTGACGAATGAAGAAGACTTGAACACACATCCAGCCTTTATCATAGGAATAACCGAATACATCTCGATCAATAAAATCGGTCATGGTCATCTTTTGTTTTTCCATCGTTGTTTCAATATTTGCGATTTGATCACGGTATTCTTTCGCTCTCTCAAAATCTAGTTCTTCTGAAGCCTTTATCATTTTTTCTGTTAATTCCGTTTTAATCTCTTTATAGCCACCATTAAGAAAGCGAATGATGTCATCCACCATTTTTTTATTCGTTTCATCAGAAACTTCGTTCACGCAAGGAGCAAGACATTGACCGATATGATAATACAAGCAAACCTTATCTGGTAGAGTTGAACATTTTCGTAATGGATAAATCCGGTCTAATAGTTTTTTTGTTTCAGTTGCTGCTTGTACATTCGGATACGGACCAAAATATTTACCTTTGTCCTTTTTCACCTTTCGTGTTATCAACAAACGAGGATGTTTTTCAGCAGTAATTTTAATAAAAGGATATGTCTTGTCATCCTTTAGCATGATATTATACTTTGGATCATGTTTTTTAATTAAGTTTATTTCTAATAGGAGAGCTTCTATATTTGAAGATGTTACAATATATTCGAAGTCCTCAATCTCATTTACAAGTCTCAACGTTTTACCATCATGCGATCCAGTAAAATAAGACCGAACACGGTTCTTTAACACTTTGGCTTTTCCTACATAAATAATGGTCCCCTGCCTGTCTTTCATTAAATAACAACCAGGCTGGTCCGGTAATATCGCTAATTTTTCTTTAAGATGATCGTGCATTTTTCACCACTCCATCTGTAATAAAATAAAAAGTACCTTTGTACCTTTGCACTAATTAAGCCGTACCTAATATTGTATCATTTTTACGGAGAAGTTGTATGTGAAAAATAAGGAATTAAATTGATTAAAAAAGAGCAAACAAAAAACAGCCTGGCGGCTGTTTTTTGAATTAATAATGGTTAGCAAGTCTATCAGCTAGTGCCTCTTTTGGTTGGTAACCAACAACTTTATCCACAACTTCACCGTTTTTGAAAACAAGTAAAGTTGGAATGCTCATTACACCAAACTTAGCTGCAGTTTCTTGGTTGTCATCTACATCAAGCTTTACGATTTTCACTTTGTCTCCAATTTCAGAATCTAATTCTTCTAATACTGGAGCAATCATCTTACAAGGTCCACACCAAGGTGCCCAGAAGTCTGCTAATACTACACCTTCTTTTGTTTCTGTGTCAAAATTTTGATCCGTTACGTTTGTAATAGCCATTTAAACCCCTCCTAAATATGTTACAACTTTGAAATTCTACCAAGAGTATAACATCTGAAATGTCATTTTACGAATGATTTGCTTCATAAAAAAACAGTTAACTAAAAACTATAGAAATGATAAGAATAGAAAATTAAACTTCATTCATAATCATCTTCCCCAACTTTTAAAGCTGATATGTATGGAAACAGAAGATGCCAAATAGAAAAAGACGCCCAGAAGGACGTCTTTTTGCGTATTGCGGCGAGAGACAGCACTCCACATAGTGCTTGCCAATAGGCGTGTCACTCGACTTATGCAATTCAGCTCATCGCTTGATTAGTATACCATATTTTTTAAAAAGGTAAATAGAAAAATTCCCCATACATAAAGCGAGCGAGCTAGTTAGCTGGCTTCACTACGCATTATGCATTTACCTTTAGTTTCTTGAACTCTTCTGTAAGCATCGGCACTACTTCGAATAAGTCCCCAACAATACCGTAGTCCGCAACCTTGAAGATGTTTGCTTCCGGATCTTTGTTGATTGCTACGATAACTTTAGAGTTTGACATGCCAGCTAAATGCTGGATTGCTCCCGAAATACCGCAAGCAATATACAAGTCTGGTGTAACCACCTTACCCGTTTGACCAATTTGAAGGGAGTAGTCACAGTAATCAGCATCACATGCACCGCGGGAAGCACCTACTGCGCCACCAAGTACATTTGCTAATTCTTTTAATGGTTCAAAACCATCTGCACTTTTTACTCCACGTCCACCTGCAATTACAACCTTCGCTTCAGACAAATCAACACCTTCCGTTGCCTTGCGAACTACTTCCTTCACAATTGTACGTAAATCCTTAATGTCAACGGATAGAGACGAAACTTCTCCAGTACGCGATTCGTCTTTTTCAAGTGGGGTAATATTGTTTGGGCGAACACTTGCGATCATCAATCCATCTGTCACAATTTTCTTTTCAAATGCCTTACCTGAATAAATAGGACGAGTAAAGACAATATTTCCACCAGCACTTTCAATAGCCGTTACGTCTGAAATCAAACCAGAATTAAGTTTACTTGCAATTTTTGGTGATAAGTCTTTACCTAATGCAGTATGGCCAAATACTAATCCTTCTGGTGATTCGGCGTCAATAACAGCTAGTAAAGCTTGAGAGTAACCGTCCGGAGTATAGGATCCTAATTTTTCATCTTCTATTGTTACAACCCTGTCTGCCCCGTAATGAATTAATTCATTAGCTAATGAACTTATAGAGTCTCCAACTAATACTGCAACGACTTCGCCACCTTCAGCCACTGTTTTACCAGCTGCGATTGCTTCAAAGGATACGTTACGTAATGCACCATCTCGTGCTTCCCCTAGAACTAAAACTTTTCTTGACATTATGCATAACCCCCTAGATTAGTTGAGTGAAATTTTGTAAACGTGTACAAAAAACATTTTTTTAGATTCGGTTAAACTACCTTTGCTTCATTATGAAGAAGTGATACTAGTTCCTTGACCTGATCTCCTAATTCACCTTCAAGCACTCGACCCGCTTCTTTTTTAGGTGGAAGATAGATTTCAATTGTTTTTGTTTTTGCTTCTACATCATCTTCGTCTAAATCTAAATCATCTAACTCAAGCTCATCAAGTGGCTTTTTCTTCGCTTTCATAATTCCAGGTAAAGATGGATAACGAGGCTCATTTAGTCCTTGTTGACATGTAACAAGTAGTGGTAAAGATGTCTCGATAACCTCAGAGTCCCCTTCAACGTCCCTAACAACTGTTACTTTTGAGCCGTCAACTTCAAGTTTTGTAATGGTCGTTACATAAGGAATATCTAAAATTTCTGCAACACGTGGACCGACCTGACCCGAACCACCGTCAATTGCAACATTTCCACCTAAAATGATATCGGCATCCTTATTTTTTAAGTATTCAGCTAATATTTTTGCTGTCGTGTACTGATCTCCATCTTCCAAATCATCTTCTGTATTAATCATTACGGCTTTATCTGCACCCATTGCTAAAGCTGTACGTAATTCTTTATCGGCTTCATCAGTGGTAGCAACTGTTACAACCGTTACTTCTCCACCATTTGCATCACGGAGCCTAATTGCTTCTTCAACCGCATACTCGTCATAAGGGTTTATAATAAATTCAGCCCCATCTTCACTGATTTTGCCATTGTTAACAACGATTTTTTCTTCTGTATCAAATGTTCTTTTCAATATAACAAAGATGTTCATGTGTTTCCCTCCTAAGTTTTCTGTGCTTTTTTGTAGATTTGTCAAACTTTGTTGTTTTTTATATCGTTGATCTCCGCTACGGGCGAACGCTTTTCGCGGGCGTGGCTTGAGCATCCTGGACGCTTACGCTCCTGCAGGGTCTCAAAGTCTCACGCTTTTCCCGCTGGAGTCGCCGCCCTTCGTTCCAATCAACTAGGTGTGGACTTTATTATCTAAAAGCAACAATCTTTGTAAAAACTTTGTGTATTACGTAAACACTTGTTATCTATTATTTTCCTTTAAACGTTGGCTGTCGCTTGTCAATAAAGGCAGATATTCCTTCTTGTCCATCCTCAGAGACGAACATTTCACCGAATAAAACAGCTTCACGTTTAACAGTTGCATCATATTGTTCATTTTTCATTGAATTTAATAATTCAATAGTTGCTTTTATCCCTAAAGGGCTTTTTTGTGCAATTTTTTGTGCAATCTCCATCGTTTCCTCATGAAGTTTTTCTTCTGGGAAAGCTTGATTTGCCAAACCATACTGGACTGCCTCAACGCCACTAATCGGGTCACTTGTCCACAGCATTTGTGCAGCTTTAGCAATTCCAACGTAACGTGGTAAGCGTGCTGTTCCTGCAAATCCAGGGATAAGTCCAAGCTGCAGTTCTGGTAAGCCCAGTTTTGCCTTTTCACTCACGAGACGGAAGTGGCAGGCCATTGCTAGCTCCAGCCCACCGCCTAAAGCTGCTCCATGGATACTTGCAATAATCGGTTTTGGGAATCGTTCTATTCTTTCAAATAAAGTTTGACCCTTTCTTGCAAGATTCGAAAATTCTTCACCTGAGCTGATTGTTGTAAACTCTTTTATATCTGCTCCAGCTGAGAAGAATCGCCCCTCCCCATGTATAACTAAAACTCGTACAGCATCATTAGACTCTAGTGTCTCTAGTAAACTTGTAAGCTCTTTCAAAACAGCGGTTGATAATGCATTTGCTGGAGGACGATTAAAGGAAATTGTAGCGATATACTCGTCAATTTTTACTTTGAAAAACTCCATCTGCATCCCTCCTAATTATGTATATGTATGTAACACACCTCTAAAAGATAACTAGAGGTGTGTCTTTCCACAACCATTTACTAATAAGGCATGAACATCTTTTGCCAATGCAGACAAATCATATTTTTGTTCGTTCATAACCCATGTGGTTGCTGTTTCATCAATTGAGCCAAATATCATTTGTCGTGCTAACCGGACATCAAGATTTGGATTAAACTCGCCGTTTTCGACCCCAAATTGGATAATGGTTTCGATAGTTCGTAAATATCCTTTTAGGACTTCATTAATTCGGTGTCTTAATTCCTTATTTGATTGTCTTAATTCTAGCTGTGTAACGATTGCAAGGTGATGATCAGCAGATAAAAGCTCAAAATGTTTTTCTATTAATGTTAATAACTTCTCTGCTGCGCTCGTTTTTCCTGCTATCTCAGCTTCAATTTTTTCAATAAACTCTCCCATTTTTTCGTGGAATAACGACACAAGAATATCTTCTTTATTTTTAAAATAAAGATAAATCGTCCCGTCTGCCACGCCTGCTTGTTTGGCAATTCTTGAGACCTGAGATTGATGATAACCATTTTCCGCGATGACAACTACTGCTGCGTCTATGATTTGCTTATATTTTGGTTTTGTTGTTTTTTTCAAGATCTTACTTCCTTTCAGAAAAATGAATGAATAGTCATTCATATTTCTATGATAAAACTTAAAACAACAACTGTCAAGAATATATTATTTAATTTGACATGTTTCTAATTGGTTTCTTTTCATTCTTAAAAGAAAAGAGAGCCATAGGCTCACATCATGGCTCGATAGCTTATGTTCATACATAGATGTCTTTAGAGCTGATTGATCCTAATTCTTAATTAACTTTTGTTCTTTTTTCCTTTTCTTCTTCCACTAATACTCGTCGCAGTACTTTACCGACAATTGTTTTAGGTAATTCCTTTCTAAATTCATACACTCTGGGAACTTTATAGGCAGCTAGATGCTTACGGCAATGCTTATCAAGCTCTTCTTCTGTACATTGTTGGCCGTCTTTTAAAACGACATATGCCTTTACTGTTTCACCTCGATATGGATCAGGAATTCCGGCAACAACAGCCTCTTGAATCTTTTCATATTCAAATAGGACTTCCTCCACTTCTCTTGGGTATATATTAAATCCACCTGCAATAATCATATCCTTTTTACGATCTACTACATAGAAAAACCCATCCTCATCCATATAGCCCAAGTCACCTGTTAATAACCAGCCATCCCGAAATGTGGCTGCCGTATCCTCTGGTTTATTCCAGTATCCTTTCATGACCTGGGGACCTTTTACGGCGATTTCGCCAATTTCTCCAAATCCGACAGGTTCACCTGTTTCCATTGAAAGCACTGCTGCATCTGTGTCTGGCCATGGTAATCCAATACTACCATTTATACGATGACCCCAAAGCAAATTTGCATGTGTTACAGGAGAGGCTTCCGATAATCCATAGCCTTCTACAAGCTTTCCACCTGTTACTTTTTCAAATTGCTCTTGAACTTCAAGTGGCAATGCTGCAGAACCACTAATACACGAATCAATAGAAGATAAATCATACTTATTAAGGTCAGGATGATTCAATAACCCAATGTACATTGTTGGTGCACCTGGAAATAAAGTTGGCCTCAGCTTATGAATTGTTTTTAATGTATCTCCTACATCAAATTTTGGCATAAGAATCATTTTGGAAGCCATCATAATCGAAAGATTTAACACAGTAGTCATACCGTATACATGGAAAAATGGCAGTATTGCTAATACAGATTCTTCACCTTTTTTACATTTGTACATCCATTTTGAACACATCTCTGTATTTGCAACTAAATTACGGTGAGTTAACATGACTCCCTTTGGAAAACCAGTTGTTCCTCCTGTATACTGTAACAATGCTAGGTCTTCTTCTGGATCAATTTCAATATTGATTTCTTTTGCCTCGGAATTTTTCATAATTTCCCTAAACAAGTGGTTCGTACCTTCGTGTTCAACTTTAACTACAATACCATATTGCTTCTTTTGAATGTAAGAATAAATCATATTTTTAGGGAAAGGTAGATAATCCTTAATCTCAGTCACAATAATGTGTTCAAGTTGTGTTAGCGCTTTCACTTTTGAGACGCGTGGAAAAAGGATATCCAATGTTATAATAGCTTTTGAGCCTGAATCCTTTAGATGATATTCAAGTTCTCTTTCTGTGTACAAAGGATTCGTCTGGACAACAATTGCACCAGAAAATAACACACCGTAATAGGCAATAACACCCTGGGGACAGTTTGGCAACATGATGGCAATACGATCTCCTTTTTTGATCCCTTGCTCCACCAAATAGTTTGCAAGCTTCAAAGACTCTTCGTACACCTGCGAAAAAGTTAATTCTTTTCCTTGAAAATGAACGGCAGTTTTTTGAGGATATTCCTTTGCTGTTCGTTTCAAATACGTTTGAATCGGAATGTTTTCGTATTCAAGCGTATGTGGAATTTCCTCCGGATAATTTGCTAACCACGGCCTTTCTAACTCCATCTAAAAACCTCCCTTATTTACATTCTATTAAGAATACGAAGTCGTATTCAGTGACCAGTTTGAATTTTCAAACCATTTATATTCATTATAGTATAATGAATATTCCGTGACAATTACATTCATGAATTGTTGTTACTTTATAGGTCATACTTATGGCATGTAAATAGGGCTGATGGATATTCCAATCAGCCCTTTTGCCTATAAAAAGAGATATAATATTCCAACCACCACAAAGATTCCACTAACAACTAACAAAATTTTCGCTAGCTTTTCCATATCTAAAAACCACCATTTCCGATCCCAGCGCCGATTACATAAGAGAGACCCACGGATATAATCATGGATATGAGCCCTACTGCGCGATTATCTTGTTGGATTTCAACATCAATATTGAACTTAGGAGTTAAAAATTCAAAAATAAAATAGCCGATTAATAGGAGGAAGAATCCAAATACGCCCCAGCCGATCATGACGAATAGTGAGTCATGGTTTTGGATGGAATAGCGAAAGATATTTGCGATTCCGAAGATTTTCCCCCCGGTTGCCATTGCAACTGACAGGTTACCTTTTTGGATTTCTTCCCAATTTTTATATTTGGTGACTAATTCAAATATGGCCATAAACAGAACCATACACAGTATAACCACACTGTAGTTAGCGGCTGTTAATACATATTCATTATCCCAAAATTGCTCCATCATCTTCTCTCCCTATTAGAGATTGCACTTCATTCATGTTTATTTGAGTTCTACAACAGTGACGCCTGTTCCACCTTCTCCGGCTTCCCCGAATCTTGTTGATTTTACAGAGCGGTGATTTTTCAGGTATTCTTGAACTCCCTGCCTTAGGGCACCAGTTCCTTTTCCATGAATAATGGAAACACGTGGATATCCCGCTAATAAAGCATCATCAATGTATTTTTCCACTCTTGCTAGTGCATCTTCATAGCGTTCACCACGTAGGTCAAGCTCAAGACTCACATGATAATCTTTACCTCTAACTGTTGCAAGCGGCTTTGTTTCCACTGGTTTTGGGCTACTTACAAACTCGAGGTCTTTTTCTTTTACTTTCATTTTTAAAATCCCGATTTGGACCTGCCATTCATTATTTCCTGACTTTTCAACTAGATGACCCTTTTGATTTAAACTTATTACCTTCACTTCGTCACCAGGAACAAGCTTTCTCTTCGTTTTCGTTGCAACAGATTGTTTATTTGTTTTTTCAGTAAGCTTTGGAACAGCATTTTCCAAACGTTTTTTTGCATCAATCAATTGATGTTCTTTGACAAGCGATTGTTGCTCAAGCTTCATTTTACGTAGATCACGAATGACATGTTCTGCTTCAGCTTTTGCATTTTCAACCGTTTCCGCTGCTTTTTGTTCAGCTTTTTCATATAGTTTATCACGCTGTTCATTAAATTCGATGATTTGTTGTTGTAGTTGCTTATGAAGTTTTTCGGCTTGTTTACGGATTTCTTCTGCTACATCAAGCTCTTGCTCGGCATCCTTTTTACTTTTTTCCAAAGACGCGATCATATTTTCAACAGTGTTCGTTTCAGAGCTAATATGACTTTTTGCAGCATGTATGATTGTATCTGAAAGTCCAAGACGTTTTGAAATTTCAAATGCATTGCTTCGACCTGGTACTCCAATTAATAGCTTATAAGTCGGGCTCAATGTTTCTATATCGAATTCGACACTTGCATTAATAACTCCTTCTCGATTATAACCATAAGCTTTAAGCTCTGGATAATGCGTTGTTGCGATTACCCTCGCACCACGGTTATAGACTTCATCAAGTATCGAGATTGCAAGTGCAGCCCCTTCCTGCGGATCGGTTCCGGCTCCCAATTCATCAAAAAGCACTAGACTATTTTCATCGACCCGTTTTAAAATATCCACAATATTTACCATATGAGATGAAAACGTACTTAAGCTTTGTTCAATCGATTGTTCGTCTCCGATATCAGCATATACGGACTCAAAAACAGCAATCTCTGACTCTTCCTGTGCCGGGATTTGCAAGCCTGATTGTGCCATAATGGTTAATAAACCGATTGTTTTTATTGTCACGGTTTTACCACCTGTGTTTGGACCAGTTATCACGATTGAAGTATAATCCTTACCAAGCTCAATATCATTAGGAACAACTTCTTGTGGATCAATTAAGGGATGGCGCCCCTTTTTAATAAGTACATAGCCATTGCCATTAATTTTTGGTTTCGAGCCTTTTACTTTTTTACTGTAGCGCGCCTTTGTGAACATAAAATCAAGTTCACCAAGTGTCTCTACATTTTGATAAAGTGATTCTGCATCAGCTGCTACTTCATTTGACAATTCAAATAAAATGCGGTCGATTTCTTGTTTTTCTCTTACCCTCGCCTCTTGCAATACATTATTAAGCTCAACCACTGACTGAGGTTCGATAAATAATGTGGCACCAGAAGAGGATTGGTCATGAACGATTCCACCATATGTTCCACGGTATTCTTGTTTAACTGGGATTACATATCGATCATTTCGAATCGTAATAATGGCATCCGAAAGTGTTTTTTGAGCAGAAGAAGAACGAATAATATGTTCAAGCTTTTCCCTAATTCTTGCTTCACTGCTTCGGAGCTGGCTTCGAATTCCACGTAATTTGTCACTCGCACCATCCATGACCACACCATTATCATCAATACAATTCTTTATTTTTTGCTCAAGCTCAAATAAGGGAGTAATGCTTGTAACTACTTCCCTTAATATAGGAAGACTAATATCGTCTTCAATCATGCCTTCTATAAATTTCTTCATTTGACGTCCGGCATAAATCGTGCCTGCAATATCTAATAGCTCCATTGTATTTAAAGCTCCACCGATGCTAGCACGTTTTATGGAGGCTCTGATATCTGTTAATCCTCCTAGCGGAACATTCCCTTTTAAACGCAGTACTTTAGCTGCTTCATCTGTTTGCTCCTGTAGAAAAATAACCTCCTCTACATTTGTAGATGGAATCATTTTATCTACCTTTTCTCTTCCCAATGAGGATGAGACATGCTGTTTGAGCTGCTCCTTCACTTTATCAAACTCTAATACCTTTAAAACTCGTGGTTGCATGCTGTAACTCCCTTCCTGCACCAACTGCTATAACCTAAAGGATCCTTTTAATCCTAAAAATTTCGTTTTAGATAAGCGATTAGCTCATCCTTATCCCATGTATTAATGACATTCTCCTTTTTAATCCACCCTTTTATTGCAGCGGAAACGCCATATCCCATATCCTCTAGCATGTCCATATTATGTGCATCTGTGTTAATGACTAGTTTTACTCCCTTTTCCTGTGCCTTTTTAATATATTCTGATGATAGATCTAAACGATTCAAATTCGCATTTAGTTCTAAAGCTGTATTCGTTTCTTTTGCTAACTCAATTAACATATCGACATCTACGTCATACCCTTTTCTACGCCCGATAATCCTACCAGTAGGGTGTGCGATAATATCTACATGGAGATTTTCTAGAGCGGTTTTTAAGCGCTGCATGATTTTCTCTCTTGGCTGAGTAAAGCTTGAATGGATCGATGCGATCACGACATCGACATCCCTGATAATTTCGTCGTTATAATCAAGGCTACCATCTGGTAGAATATCCATTTCCACACCTGTAAAGATTGTAAAATCGTCATATTTTTCATTTAATCTTTTAATTTCTTTGTGTTGTTCTAATAAACGCTCAGGTGTTAGCCCATTTGCCACACGTAAGTATTGGGAGTGGTCTGTAATCGCCATATAACGATAGCCTTTTTTCCTGCAAGCTTCTACCATTTCTTCGATGGTGTAGGCACCATCACTCCACGATGTATGCATATGGAGATCACCTTTTATATCTTCAAGCTGAATATGTTCCACTTTCTTTTGGAAAGCATCTACCTCGGAGCCGTCCTCTCTTAGCTCTGGAGGGATAAAGGTGAGTCCGAAATATTGGTAGAATTCTTCTTCTGTTTCAAAGGTTTTTATTTCACCTGTTTCACTATTTTCTACGCCATACTCACTTATTTTTTCACCACGTTCTTTTGCAAGTTGCCTCATTCTCACATTATGATCTTTGCTTCCCGTAAAATGATGAAGAGTCGTTGCAAATTCATGTGGTTTCACAAGACGAAAATCGACCGAAATATCATAGCTGTATGAAATTTGGACAGAAACCTTTGTATCTCCACTTGCTATAATGCCATTAATGCCGTTTAGCTGTAAAAGCTGTTCTCTTACTTTTTCAGGTTCATTGGTTGCAATTATAAAATCAAGATCTTTAATTGTTTCTCTCATCCGACGAAGGCTGCCTGCTCGGGAAAATGTAATGATTCCCTCCATCGTACTTAGCTGTTTTTCGATATCTTCAGCTAGTGCAAGCATTAAAGCAATCGGTAAGCGATCTGGTCGTTTACCATATTCCTCAATAGAAGCAAGTATTTTTTCTTCTGTTTTCTTTCCAAAGCCTGCTAGTTTTTGAATTTTTTCATTTAGGCACGCTTGTTTTAGCATTTCCATATCTTCAATGCCAAGTTCCTGATAGAGCTTGGCTATTTTTTTTCCACCAAGTCCTGGAAGGTCCAGTAAAGGAATGAGACCCTCTGGTACCATTTCTTTCAATTCCTTTAAGACAGTTGATTCTCCGGTATCGATATATTCTGTAATCACAGATGCTGTTCCTTTACCAATTCCAGGTAATGTTGTGAAGTCATCGATCGTCGATAAGCTTCGGTCATCATTATCAAGGGCTGCTGCAGCTTTTCGAAAGGCTGATATTTTAAATGGGTTGTCCCCTTTAAGTTCCATATAAATCGCAATTGTCTCTAAAAGACGGATTACATCTTTTTTATTGATTGTCATTGTGACCACCTACCTATATTCCATACGTTTTATATTAATCAGTTGGGGTTTAAATCCCGACTGATTAATATTAGCCCGGGCGAATGCCACGATTTTTCTCGAGAAAGTCGAATAAAATCGGCGCAAGGGCGTATTTCTTCTATCCAAAATGATACAGATTTTTTGTGAAAAAGTCACTTTTTGTGGGTTAAAAGCTGTTTTTCATAAAAAAAACTTCTCTGTTAGAGAGAAGTTAAATCCACATATCCTTAATTTTACCTGTAAAGAATGGGGTATGTTGGACAATCATTTTAGCCATGAATGAATCATTGAGATTAGACTGAACGATTTCTACAGGGAGAAGCGCTCCAATATAAAGTATGATAAAGACAATTAAATATACTTCAACAAAACCTAGTAAACCTCCAGCCCAACCATTGATTTGTTTTAGAAGTGGTAGATTTGCGAGGAAGTCTAGCATCGATCCAATGATTTGCCAAAGGAACTTTGTTGCAAAGAAAATAATGGCAAATGCAATTGCACGATAATAAGAAGTTTCTAAATTCGTACTTTCAAATAAAAACTTCATCGTATCGGCATCACCAAATGTTGGATATGGAATCCATAATACTAATTTTGGCATAAGTTCATCATAATAGAGGTATGCAACGATAAATGCAACAATAAACCCAGTAAGATGAACGATTTGGAGGATAAACCCTCTTTTTAACCCAATTATAAATCCCATTAAAAGGATGATTATTAAGACTAAATCGAACATTTCACGTCAATCCTTTTCATTTTTTGCTTGTTCTAACTGTTTTTCAAGCTCTTCATAATCTTCTTTTAGCTTTAAATGTTCATGGACTATATTAACGGCTGTTAATACTGCCAGTTTATTAATATCAAGTGAGGAATTCTTACTACTAATTTCTCTCATTTTATCATCGACAATTGAGGCCACAAGGCGTATATGGCTTGTGCTCTCAGAGCCGATAATCGAATATTGCTGTCCATATATATCTACTGTTGTTCTTGTTTTTTGTGGCTGTGACAAGTAGTTGGCCTCCATTCTAGTCAATCCTACAAAAGGATGTTCAAAAAAGTCCGGTGAAAATGACTCGTCGAATTTCTTCGTTGGCTCGCTTTTCCGCTCCTCACGTATAAATAGCATACGTTCCGGTGCTCAAAGCTTCACCGCCTCGAACTTCTTGGTCCTTTTCATCCTCCTTTTTGAACACGTACTACTGATAATAATACCATGAACACGATATTTATGGAAAGAAATCTCAACAAACGTTATGATAGATTATAAAGAATAATCTCTTATTATGTAAAGGGGAAGTTATTTTTGTCTAATACTGTCCTAAAGTGTACCCCCGGTACCATTGAAAAAATGAAATTACAATATAAAAATCAATTACAAGATAAGGTCCCACAGGGTGGGGTATTTGTCGCTAAACTACCAAGCTGCACCATTACAGCATATAAATCTGGCAAAGTGTTATTTCAAGGAAATGGCGCTACGGTGGAAGCAGAAAAATGGGGAAGTTCAGAAACTTCTACTAAAAAGAAAACTGTTGCAAAAAACAGTGGCTTGCCCCCCCATATCGGAACATTATCGATGATCGGCTCTGATGAGGTTGGAACAGGTGACTATTTTGGGCCAATGACTGTTGTTGCAGCATATGTTTCGAAAGATAAGTTTGCTTTGCTAAAGGAACTTGGGGTTAAAGATTCCAAGGATTTAAATGACAAACAAATTTGTGAGATTGCTGAATCGATTATTCATGTGATTCCATATAGCTTATTAATTTTACATAATGAAAAATACAATGAACTCCAAGCAAAAGGCATGACACAAGGTAAAATGAAGGCATTACTACATAACCAAGCAATTGGGCATGTCCTAAGAAAAATTGCTCCGGCTACACCAGACGGTATTTTAATCGATCAATTCGCTGTTCCTGATGTGTATTTCAAGCATTTGTCCGGTCAAAAGGAGATTATAAAAGACAATGTGTATTTCAGCACAAAGGCAGAAGGGGTTCATTTATCTGTCGCCGCTGCCTCAATCATAGCAAGGTATTCTTTCATTAAGGAATTTGATAAGCTAAGTGAAAAGGCTGGACTTGAGTTAAAAAAAGGCGCTGGAGCCCAAGTTGATGTAGTGGCTGCTAAACTGATCAAAAAGCAAGGTATAGGTTCACTACGCAACTTCACAAAGCTTCATTTTGCAAATACAGAAAAAGCAAAGAAAATAGCTGGAGTATGAGAAAAGTATAAGACGAGCGCTGTCAGAAGGTGCCTTTTCCGAAGCGATTGGCTTATGACATCGAGCCGAAAGCGCCTGAAGCTAGACATAAAAAATGGAGTGGTCACTTTGGACCCACTCCATTTTTTTATTATGAACGCAATGTTGCATTGAATTTTTCAGCAACAGCTTTTAGTACTTTATCATGTGCTTTTGTTACTTCTTCTTCAGTTAACGTACGTTCTGGATCAAAATACTTGATTGAATAGGCAACTGATTTTTTACCAGGCTCCATACGCTCTCCTTCATAAAGGTCAAAGATTGTAACATCGCGAAGTAACTTACCACCCGCTTCAATAATGACCTGCTTCATGTCACCCGCAGCCACTGATTGATCGACAACAAGTGCAATATCACGAGTCATAGACGGGAATCGTGGAATTGGTCGATAAAGAATTTCTTCAACATCCGCTTCTAGAACATCCTTTAATGATAATTCAACCACATACGTTGGCGTTAAATCTAAGTCTTTTTGGACATTTGGATGAACTTGGCCAACAAACCCAATTTCTTTGTTATCTAATAACACGGTAGCTGTTCGTCCAGGATGCATCCCTTCAACTCTTGCTTGTAGGAATGAAGTTCTGTTTTCAAGACCTAGCTTTTCAAAAAGCCCTTCTAAAATTCCTTTCACTACATAGAAATCTACCGCTTTTTTCTCACCTTGCCATGTTGGTGATAACCATGAGCCAGTCAGAGCAATAGCTAAGTGTTCCTTTTCATCTGGCAGTTCTTGATTCGGTCTCGCAATGAATACAGAGCCAGTTTCGTAAGTCGCCACGCTATCAATTTGACGAGCTAGATTATGTGAAACAACCTCTAATAAATGTGGAAGAAGGCTTAACCTTAAAAGAGCACGTTCTTCACTCATTGGCATGGCTAAACGAATTGGTTCACTTATTTCTAATGCATATTTTTTTGCTTTTTCAGCACTTGTAAGTGAATATGTGGTGCTTTGGTATAATCCAACACCCTCTAAATATCTTCTAACTAAACGGCGCTTTGCTTGATATTCCGTTAATCTACCAGGATTTGATTCACCAACTGGAAGAGTTGTTGGCAATTCATCATATCCGAATAGTCGTGCTACTTCTTCAATTAGATCCTCTTCAATTGTAATGTCAGGTCTGCGAGTAGGAACAGTAACATGGAAAATCTCGTTATCAACACTATATGAGAATTTTAGGTTTGTGAAAATTTCCTCTACTTTTTCTTTTGAAATAGCAGTACCTAACACTTTGTTGATTCTATCAAGTGATACAGATACATTGACTGGCTGAATATCAAGAGTATCAACAGCCACAACACCGTCAAGAACTTCACCACCAGCAAGCTCTACCATAAGTTCAGCTGCACGGTCCGCTGCTTCTCGTGTACGGTTTGGATCAATCCCCTTCTCAAAGCGTGAACTAGCTTCACTACGTAAACCGTGATCTTTAGATGACTTACGGATTGTACTTCCAGTAAAAAATGCAGACTCGATTAAAACGGTTGTTGTATCATTTTTAACTTCAGAATTCGCTCCACCCATTACACCTGCAAGTGCTACTGGAACAGTTCCATTGGTAATCACAAGGTGTTCATCAGTTAATGTACGCTCTGTATCATCTAAGGTCGTAATTTTTTCTCCATTTTTCGCACGTCTAACGAGAATTTCTTTAGAACCTAGTCGGTCATAATCAAACGCATGTAATGGTTGACCATATTCTAATAAAATATAATTTGTAATGTCGACTACATTATTATGTGGACGAATTCCTTCAGCCATCAGGCGTGTTTGAAGCCATAATGGTGATGGACCAATTTTTACATTCTTTACTACACGCGCTACATATAATGGATTATCTTCCTTCGCTTCAACTGAAATCGAAATGTAATCCTCCGCTTTTTCCGATGTAGTAGTCACATTGGGTTGTGGTAGTTTTACGTCTTTTCCTAAAATAGCCGCAACCTCATATGCAACCCCCATCATGCTCATAGCATCAGCACGATTTGGTGTTAGTCCTAGCTCAAGAACCTTATCATCAAGATTTAATTGAGTAATTGCGTCTGTTCCTGGCTCTACCTCATGTGGGAATACAAAAATTCCTTCAGCATATTCCTTTGAAACAAATTTTGATTCAAAACCAAGCTCTTGAAGTGAACAAATCATTCCATTTGATTCTTCACCACGAAGCTTTGCCTTTTTGATTTTAAAATTGCCCGGTAAAACAGCCCCTACCTTTGCGACTACGACCTTTTGACCTTTGGCAACGTTTGGTGCTCCACAAATAATTTGAACAGGCTCACCTTCACCAACATCAACGAGACATTTATTTAATTTGTCAGCATTGGGATGTTGTTCACATTCTAATACATGACCAACCACAATCCCACTAATGCCTTCGCCTAAATGATCGACACCTTCAACTTCAATTCCACTTCTCGTAATTTTTTCTGCTAATTCTTCTGCCGTTACTCCTGATAAATCAACGTATTCCTGCAACCATTTATATGAAACAAACATTCTCTTTCTCCCTCCTTAAGCCCGATTGAATTGTTTGATGAAACGATTATCATTTGTGTATAAATGACGAATATCATCAATACCATATTTCAACATTGCAATACGTTCTGGGCCCATACCGAACGCAAATCCAGTATATTTCTTTGAATCAAATCCTGACATTTCAAGGACATTTGGATGAACCATACCAGCACCTAAAATTTCAATCCATCCTGTCTTCTTACATACATTACATCCATCCCCGCCACACTTAAAGCATGAGATATCCATTTCTACTGAAGGCTCAGTGAATGGGAAAAAGCTTGGGCGTAGACGAATTTCACGGTCCTCACCAAACATCTTTTTCGCAAAAGTATTAAGAGTTCCTTTAAGATCACTCATACGAATGTTCTCATCGACAACCAATCCTTCGATTTGTGTAAATTGATGAGAGTGGGTCGCATCATCATTATCACGGCGGTATACTTTACCTGGACAGATGATTTTTACAGGTCCTTTTCCTTCATGCTTTTCCATTGTTCTGGCTTGAACAGGAGATGTTTGGGTACGAAGGAGAATATCCTCCGTGATATAAAATGAATCCTGCATATCTCTTGCTGGGTGGTCTTTCGGTAAATTCAAAGCTTCAAAATTGTAATAATCCTTTTCAACTTCAGGTCCCTCGGCAATGGAATAACCCATCCCTAGGAATAAATCTTCAATTTCTTCAATAACCTTAGTAAGTGGGTGAGGTCCTCCTACTTTAATCGGTCTTCCCGGAAGTGTAACATCAATTGTTTCAGAAGCTAATTTTCTTTCGACTTCTTCTTTTTCAAGTAGTTCTTGTTTTTCAGTTAGTTTTTCAGTGATTTGCTCTCTGACTTCATTAACAAGTGCTCCCATTTTTGGACGTTCTTCAGCAGAAAGCTTACCCATCCCTCTTAGTACTTCCGTAATCGGTCCTTTTTTACCTAAATACGCCACACGAATATCATTTAATTCTTTGAGATTCGTTGCAGCCTCTACTTTTGCAAGAGCTTCTTCTTTCAGCTCAAATAATTTTTCTTGCATTGTTTTTTCCTCCTTTTTCTTAGAAAAGCGCAAGGCGACCGTTCATCGGCGACAAGCTCAAGACAAGCACTGGCAGAAGGCGCTTTTTGCCTTCCGAAGTGATTGACTTGTGATCTCGAGCCGATGGCGCCTGGAGCTAGACAATAAGACAAAATAAAAAACCTCAATCCCAAAAAAGGGACGAGGTTTAGATTCGCGGTACCACCCTTGTTAACAACTACAAAAAAAGTAATTGCTCACTTCATTTCGATAACGGCCAAATGCCGGTACACCTTTACGCCAATTGTTCAGACGGTCCAAGTGCCAACTCCAGAGGTGAATTCACTTTCTTCTTCTATAAAAATGCTTGCAGTCACGGCATTTTCTCCCTGAATAGTGAGTGGAAAGTTACTCTTCTCTTTCACAGTTTTTTCAATATGATGTTTAAAAAGTCACCAAATGATAAGCTTCGAATCTCGTCGTCACTCGGCCTTTCCGGTCCTCACGTATTCATACCATACGCTCAGGTCCTCAAGCCGCGAGTTCCTTGACCTTCTCGCTTCTGATTCGTCGACTTTTAAATCACAGATAATATGTAAAGCATATAAATTATATTATACGTATCTTCGAGGTGCAAATCAAACCCATTTTAATTCTTTTTTCGTATAAATGGGAGATAGAGTATAAAAAACATAATCAGTGCGACAAATTCTAAAGATAAGATATACCAAGGGTAAGGACCGAGAAAATCAATTAAACTTGGGTTTATTGGTTTTCGGGCAAGAAACATATAGTTACCACCAGTTGCTTTGTTGACAAAAAAGACAATGATTGCAATGACATTCAAAGCAGCAAATGCCTTCCAAACTGATTTGATAGTAGGTCTAATATCCTCATACCAAAGCATGTACAGGCTTGCTAGAATTATTGCGATGTGAGCTAAGAAAAAGTGAAAATAACGATAATGTGGAAAGTCATAGACGAGTTCCGGTGTAAGCATAGCCTGTAGGGCACCACCTATGCCTAAGAAATAGGTTATTTCAAATAATAGGTGGCTCTTAGTCAGTAACATGATAATACTCAAAAAAAGTGAAATGGAACATAGCTGGAATGGTAGAGAATCGATTGGATCCCACACTCCCGTATATACATACCAAACATAAAGAGACAGCTCACTAATTAATAAAAATAGTGCCAATGTATATCGAATGACTGATTTTCCTTTTGTAAGTCTGGTTCTAAAAAGAAATAACAGAACACCCGAGACTAAAAGCAAGCCCATCATCACGACATGTGAAAAAGATAACCAATGGAACGGTTCACCTACAATTGAGCCCCCGAAAAAGTCGATTATTTTACTCCCCCCTGTTTACCGCAAATGATAAAGTAAAATCCCCGCTGCTACTGCAACATTTAAAGACTCGCTTTTTCCGAAGATTGGAATATAGAGATTTTGATCTGTTTTCTCTAGTAATGCTGGCTGTACTCCATTCCCTTCATTTCCGACTATTAATGCAAAAGAATCTACGACAGGTGCTTGTTTATAGTCGACAGCGTTCTTTAAAGATGTTCCATAGACTTTAATACCATTTTGTTTTAGCCCATCAATCGTATTAAGTAAATTTTCCTTCACAATAGGTATATGAAAAATCGAGCCCTGTGTAGAACGAACTACTTTTGAATTATAGACATCAACGCTCCCCTCACCAATAATCACTGCGTCGATTCCTGCAGCATCTGCAGTTCGAATCATTGTGCCTAGATTACCAGGATCCTGAACGGCATCTACTAATAGCAACCTTGAGAACTGCCCATCTTCTTTTACAGAATATTGGTCACAAATGGCAGCTACTCCTTGTGAGGTATCTGTGTCACTTATTTCTTGCATTATTTTTTCTGTCACAATCGTGATAGATAGATTATCTACATTCCAGCTTGAGGGGATGTCTACTGTCTCACTAATGATCAATTCTCTGATGACAACATCACTTTTTAAAGCCTCTTCTACTAAATGAAAGCCTTCAATCATAAAAGTTCCGGTCTTGTCACGTTCTTTTTTCGTATGTAGTTTTTTCCATTGCTTAATTTGAGGATTTTTATTTGATTCAATTCGTTTCAACGTATTAATTGCTCCTTTTAGCTAATTCTTTTTCCATTATATCCTATGGTAAATACATAAAAAAGGCGGATAGCGTAAAAGATACAAAAGAAAAGAGTTACATACGAAAGGTGTGCTTGTAAATGAACTTGAACTTAAGACATGCTGTTAAGCATAATGTCTCTGGAAATTCTCAAGCGGAATTAGAAGATACTATTGTAGATGCCATTCAAAGTGGCGAAGAAAAAATGCTCCCGGGATTAGGAGTATTATTTGAAGTGATCTGGCAAAACGCAAGCCAAGATGAAAAACAAGAAATGCTCTCAACATTAGAGCAAGGGTTAAAGGAATAATAAGGAAAGCCGATGACAAAAATCATCGGCTTTTTTTATCAATCAAATTTTATTTTGTTAACTGTCTCTTGGTCTAGACGTTTAATCACTTCTGCAATAAGTTTTACTGCATTTTCATAATCATCACGGTGAAGAATACCGGCATGTGAATGAATATAGCGTGTTGCGATTGTAATCGCTAAAGCTGGAACACCTTCAAGGGAAATGTGAATCGATCCTGCATCTGTTCCACCACCAGCAATTGCATCAAATTGATATGGGATGCTAAGTTCATCCGCAACTCCAACAACAAAATCGCGTAAGCCCTTGTGTGAAACCATGGAAGCATCATATAAAATGATTTGAGGACCTTCACCCATTTTACTCATTGCTTCTTTTTCTGAAATTCCAGGTGTGTCACCGGCAATACCTACATCAACGGCAATCGCAATATCTGGCTTGATCATCGTTGCTGCTGTTTTTGCACCACGAAGACCCACTTCCTCTTGAACCGAACCGACTCCATAGACAACGTTTGGATGTTCTTCGTTCTTTAAATATTTTAAAACATCGATCGCAATGGCACAGCCAATTCGGTTATCCCATGCCTTGGCAAGTAGCATTTTTTCATTATTCATCACTGTAAATTCGAAATATGGAACAACCTGGTCTCCAGGTTTTACTCCAAATTCAAAAGCTTGCTCCCTACTTGCTGCACCAATATCAATAAACATATCTTTGATTTCAACAGGCTTCTTACGTGCGTCAGCAGATAAGATATGTGGCGGTTTTGAACCAATTACACCTGTAATATCTCCTTTACTTGTGACAACGGTTACTCGTTGTGCAAGCATAACCTGTGACCACCAGCCACCTACGGTCTGGAAACGTAAAAATCCTTTTTCATCAATCTGTGTTACCATGAAGCCAACTTCATCTAAATGCCCTGAAATCATAATTTTCGGGCCGTTTGGGTTGCCTTCTTTTTTAGCAATTAAACTTCCTAGTCCATCATAAGTAAGTTCATCTGAATAGGGAGTTATGTATTTTTTCATGACTTCACGAGGCTCTCGTTCGTTACCAGGAATACCTTTTGCGTCGGTAAGATCTTTTAGCATCGTTAATGTTTCATCAAGCTTTGTCATTCGTAAATCACCTAACTTTCGTTAATTTGACTATTTCATTATACAGAAAATAGTGGTAATTGAGCAATTTTGGTTCCTTATTATTTGGTACCACTCGAACCAAATCCGCCTTCTCCTCTTTCAGAGGCTGTCACTTCCTCAACCTGTAGTAAGTGTACTTGAGCTACTTCTGCAATTACCATTTGTGCAATCCGCATCTGTTTTTCCACTACAAAATCATTTTTTCCATGATTAATTAAAATGACAGCAATTTCTCCTCGATAGCCTTCGTCAATGGTTCCTGGACTATTTAAAACAGTAACGGAATGTTTGAGTGCAAGTCCACTTCTTGGTCTCACTTGTGCTTCTGTTCCTGGTGGTAGCTCAATTTTGATTCCTGTTTTGATTAATTCAGCTTCCCCTGGTTTAATAACCTTTTCTTCAGCAGAAAATAAATCTAGGCCAGCATCACCTGGATTTGCTTGCAATGGAAGTCTTGCATCCTCATTAAGTAGCATTACTTTTAAGTTGTATGTCATACGAAAATCCTCCTCTAGAAAAAAATTATAGCAAATTTAAAATAACTTGAAACCTTTTGTATGGGTTATTCGTATATGTTGGCAGATTGAAAATGGAGGGAGTCCTCTTATGTTTGTCATACTTATTCGTTTTGTCATCTTACTTCTAATCATCTTTTTATTATATCGGATTTTTAAGTACGTATTAAATCCAAAGAGGAAGCTTGAGATCGCTCAAGAAAAAAAGGAATTCTTCTGGCTTGATGACCTGGCAAATGTCCATAAAAACTTTTTATTAACGTACAAGGGAGTATTATTCGAAGGGGAGAAATATTTAGGTTCTACAAAAAATTCATTTGAGGTTGTGTCCATCTTTGTATGGGCCAAAACGGACAATCTGAAGGGATTAACCTATACGGATTTCCAATACATTGAGCGTAGAATTAATGAGATTTATCCACATGCAAAAATTGATTGGAAAAGTCCAATAAAAGAACTGATAAAGGAAAACAGTCGTGAGCGTTAAGCACACGACTGTTTTTTTATTGAAAAGACCTACCTGCTTTTGGATTAAAAAACTCATGCCATTTGATAATGACTTGTTTTTCTCGTAATAGATAGAATAAAAGAGTAAGTGCAAGGAGTATCGCTAGAATGACGGTTGTAGAGAACTCACGGATAAATTGGCCGAAAACCGTGTAAAGAAGGGCTACTGGGATATTTGTATAAAAGGAGGCTTTGGCATATTCTCGAAAATTTCTTGTTACATCCAAGATACATAAGGATAAAAGATGAAAATTAATGAAAGGAATAATACGTAAAATTGCAATTTGCCCAACGGTAAAATTCACTTTGTCACCTAACCATTTTTGCTTGAGTGTATTAATTTTTTTCGACAATCTTGGAACCTGTCGATATAAAAAATAGAAAAGAATGCTGAGAAATGATAATCCTACTATGGAATAGATTGTGCCAAAAACGGACCCGAATAAAATCCCTCCGACAATACATACAACAGGTACTGGTATGAAAAAGAAAGGACGGATCAGATGGATTCCAATAAAAATGATGGGTGCAAGTAGCCCAGTCGATTCAATAAAAACGAATAGCAGTGTCATTGTATCATCCAAATGTACAACTCACCTCTTCCGTAAGTTTCTATGAAAAGTGCTATTTAAGCATATACATTCGTACAAGTTGTTATGACAAGTTAACTAAAATATAAACATATATGGCTATAGAAAGTATTGTAAGAACAGGAAGAAGGATGACAAATTGCTTATGCTTCGTCTTATGCCGAAACTGCCTCATACCAAAAGTCGTTCCAAGCGCTCCACCTAAGATGGAGACAATCCAAATATGTTTTTCAGAGATGCGCCATTTGTTGGTTTTAGCTCTGTTTTTGTCGATGTACATGAGTAGGAAACCGTATATGTTAAGGATGATGTAGATGATTAAAATTGCGTACATTGTTTATCCACCTTTTACAGCGCGCAAAAATGCGGCTTATGGTTTTTATTTTCTTTCTGCGGTCGATATTTCGATTTTATGGTCGTTATTTCACTTCTATGATTTTTAGCTTAATGTCACGAACTAATAAAAAAGGTTACTCTCATTTTACAATGGGAGTAACCTTTTTACCTAGACTTATTTGTAGTCTAGCTTCAGCGACTAGAAATTCGGGAAACTTCAACTCCTCCGGCAGAGGCAAAATACGCCTCTTCGTCGAAGTCTCCGACGCACAGGAAGTGCTAGTGCCGACGTTGCCACAGGACGTGGCGATTTTAGTCGGTCAGTTTCCTCATTTCTGGTCAAGTCGCTTCCGCTTTTTTATTTTAGGTTGTTTTTAGCTACAGTTGCTAATTCTGCGAATGCTTTTTCATCGCTAACAGCTAGGTCAGCAAGCATTTTACGGTTTACTTCGATACCAGCTACTTTAAGTCCGTGCATTAAACGGCTGTAAGAAAGACCGTTCATACGAGCAGCTGCATTGATACGAGTAATCCATAGCTTACGGAAGTCGCGTTTCTTTTGACGACGGTCACGATAAGCATACATTAATGATTTCATTACTTGTTGGTTTGCAACTTTATATAAAGTGTGTTTTGAACCGAAATAACCTTTAGCTAATTTTAATACCTTTTTACGACGTTTGCGTGTAACAGTTCCGCCTTTTACTCTTGGCATTTTGTTTCCCTCCTAGAATCTATATCAATCAATCAACGATTATTTAATGTTGTCTAACATGTGGCGAATACGTTTGAAATCGCCTTTGCTAACTAGTGAAGCTTTGCGAAGCTTACGCTTTTGCTTTTGAGATTTATTTCCGAATAAGTGGCTTGTATATGCATGTGAACGTTTAAGCTTTCCAGATCCTGTTTTCTTAAAACGTTTTGCAGATCCACGGTGTGTTTTCATTTTTGGCATAGGGAGTTCCTCCTCAATTCATTACTTTTCGATTTTAGGTGCTAGTACTAAAAACATACTTCTTCCATCCATTTTCGGGTGGGATTCAATAGTAGCTACTTCAGCACAAGCTTTAGAAAAACGATCTAAAACACGTTGACCGATTTCTTTATGTGTAATCGCACGACCTTTAAAGCGAATAGATGCTTTAACTTTGTCACCTTTTTCAAGGAATTTGATTGCATTGCGAAGCTTTGTATTAAAATCATGCTCATCAATCGTTGGACTAAGTCTAACTTCCTTGATGTTAATAACCTTCTGATTTTTACGAGCTTCTTTTTCCTTCTTCTGTTGCTCAAAACGGAATTTACCGTAGTCCATAATACGACATACAGGTGGTTTCGCATTTGGGGCAACCAATACAAGATCAAGATTTGCTCTAGCAGCGATTTCTAATGCTTCACTTTTGGATTTAATTCCTAGCTGATCACCATTTTGACCAATCAAACGAACCTCACGGGCACGAATGCCTTCGTTTACCATCATGTCTTTGCTAATAATTAGCCACCTCCAAGGTTTTTTAAAGAATGCCTCGTTTGAAATCTTGCGCATTTTACAGATTTGAGACAAATAAAAAAGTGTGAATGTATGCACACCCACACTATTACAATTCATTTACACATTAATGATTAATGAACGTAAGACCTACCAACTGCAATTTGCGTCAATCAGGTGAGAAGCGGGTGCTTCTACTTTCTCAAACAAGTATTCAATTACCTATAAAAGTATAACATCTATGATGGTCTCTGTCAAACGGTGCATGACTAGAATAACACAACGAAATTTATTCTAGCATGCACTTTTATCTTTGACAAGGACTTTTTACTTTTTTACTTCCTGTAAAATATTTGCAAGAAAAGTATCAAAGGATAAAGTCTCTGATTTCTGCTCGCCATACTTCCTTACGTTTACTGCATTTTCGCCCATTTCATTGTCTCCGACAACAAGCATAAATGGAATTTTTTGCATCTGGGCTTCACGAATTTTATAGCCAATCTTTTCATCACGGTCATCTATTTCTACACGTAAGCCTTCTGCCTGAAGCTTCTCTTGAACACTCTTCGCATAGTCTAAATGAACGTCTGGAGATACTGGTATGACTTGAACCTGAACAGGTGCTAACCAAGTTGGAAATGCTCCTTTGTATTCTTCAATTAAATAAGCAACAAAGCGTTCCATTGTTGATACAACACCACGGTGAATGACGACTGGACGATGTTGCTTTCCATCTTCACCGATATAAGTTAAATCAAAGCGTTCTGGTAATAAGAAATCAAGCTGAACAGTTGAAAGTGTTTCATCTTTTCCAAGTGCTGTACGAACTTGAACATCAAGCTTTGGACCATAGAATGCCGCTTCACCCTCTGCCTCAAAATAATCAAGACCAAGGTCATCCATTGCACCTTTTAACATGGATTGTGCTTTTTCCCACATCGCATCATCATCGAAGTATTTTTCAGTATCAGCTGGATCGCGATAAGAAAGACGGAAGCTGTAATCTTTAATATCAAAGTCTTTATATACCTCTAAGATTAGATTAACAACGCGTTTAAACTCTTCTTGAATTTGGTCTGGACGAACGAAGATATGAGCATCATTTAGAGTCATCCCTCTAACACGTTGTAGACCTGATAATGCTCCACTCATCTCATAACGATGCATAGTTCCTAATTCAGCAATACGGATTGGGAGCTTACGATAACTGTGAATGCCATTTTTATAGATCATCATGTGATGCGGGCAGTTCATTGGACGAAGCACAAGCTCTTCATTATCCATTTCCATTACAGGGAACATGTCATCTTGATAATGATCCCAGTGACCTGAAGTTTTATATAGCTCAACATTTGCAAGAACAGGTGTATACACATGGTCATAGCCTAGTCTTACTTCTTTATCCACAATATATCGTTCGATCACACGACGAATAGTTGCGCCTTTTGGAAGCCATAATGGCAAGCCTTGACCAACTTTTTGTGAGTTTGTAAAGAGACTTAGTTCTTTACCTAATTTTCGATGGTCACGTTCTTTGGCTTCTTCAAGGAAATGAAGATGTTCTTCGAGGTCTGCTTTTTTGAAGAATGCAGTCCCATAAATTCGTTGAAGCATCTTGTTGTCGCTATCCCCACGCCAGTATGCACCAGCAATGCTTAATAGCTTGAATTCTTTGATTTTTCCTGTTGAAGGAACATGGACACCACGGCAAAGGTCAAAGAATTCGCCTTGCTCGTAAATGGATAAAGGTTCTCCTTCTGGAATATCTTGAATCAGCTCGAGCTTAAGCTCGTCACCAATCTCTTCGTATCGACGAATCGCTTCATCTCGTGAAACCTCAACACGGTGAATTTCAAGATTTTCATTTACAATTTTTTTCATTTCTTTTTCAATTTCAGGTAGATCTTCAGGTGTTAATGACTTTTCCATATCAATATCATAGTAGAAGCCATTTTCAATAACAGGTCCCACACCAAGCTTAACGTCTTTGTATAGACGCTTAATTGCTTGAGCCATTAAGTGAGCTGTACTGTGTCGCATGATTTCTAATGCTGCATCAGTATCTTGGGTAATGATTGCTATTTCACCATCTTCATGGATTTCAGTTCGCAAATCAATTTCCTTGCCGTTAAATTTACCGGCAATTGATTTTTTCTTTAGTCCTGGGCTGATCGAGCCAGCAATTTCTTCTGTTGTTGTTCCTTTAGGAAACTCCTTCACTGCTCCGTCTGGAAATGTAATTTTTACTACATCTGACATCAGTTTTCAACTCCTTTAATTTAAAAGCGCAAGGCGCCTGCCTATCGGCGACAAGCATAAGACGAGCGCTGACAGAAGGTGCATTTTACCTTCCGAAGCGATTGGCTTATGACCCGAGAGCCGATGGCGCCTGGAGCTAGATATAAAAAATGTAATGAAAATAAAAAATACCCGTCCCTATAAAAAGGGACGAGTATATGTATCGTGGTTCCACCCTTGTTCCCATGTCAGACAAACGACTTTCCGTTGATCATTCATGGCTCAAGAAATAAATAACGGTTATCCCGTCAGTAATTACAGCTTTGCTTAACAAAGATTCACTACTGAAGTTTAGAGGTGGTAATAGTACATTCGTGTTAGGAAGCTCTCAGCCTCGTCTTCCCTCTCTGAAAACCGTAATTATACCATCGTGTCCTCATCATAACTTTTAAATTATATAGGATGTTTAAAAATCCGGTGAATATGACACATCGAAATTCTGCGTTGGCTTGCTTTTCCGTTCCAGACGTATTAATTGCATACGCTCCGGTACTCAAAGCTGCGCCGCCTTGAAATTCTCGGTCCTCTTCATCCTCCTTTTTAAACACAAACTATAAAATGTATGATTTGCAATATGTGTGTATTATAGTCTTATTTAAATGTTAAATCAAGGGCACTTCACATATTTTATATTTTTTTTGCTCTCAGACGTCTATTTTCAAAGGATTTCTTTGTGTAAATACTAACATTCTCTAAAAAGATATTGTGAATGGTTTGGATCATTCCATTATCCATCTGATCCGTGTAAATGGAAATAGATCTTGGTGCAATCGATACTAATGGTGCCAAGACCGCAGAATCAATGTACATCGGCTGATGCAAAATTAATTTTCGATCGATAAATTTAAAAAGCTCATCTCGCTTAATTTCAGTAAATGTATCATTATAAAAATAAAATTGCTCATCATGTAAAATATGTAATTGTTCAAGTTTCGGTTCCCGCTTTTCCCGAAATTCTCGCAATCCTTGGATAAACGTTTGATACTCTTGCTCTAGTTTGTATTCGTCAATAGCTGACTCCACAATTTGTAATAATGCCTCATTATACGAGCGCATACGAAACTTTAAAAACGATTCAAATGAAAAAGAAATCGGAACCTGTAGGAAATCGTAAAGTGCTTCAGCTACCAGTTGTTCCCGTGGAACGACATCCTGCACAGTAGGGATATCAGGGTTATTCCCGTCCATTAACGCTTTTGCAATTTCTAATATTTGTTTTTTCTCTTCGTAGTCAGTAAAGTAAAATAAATTTTCGATATAATCAAGAATCCAATGATCTTCTTTATTTTTGATGATAAATTCGGTCATAACCGGAATGATCACGACCTGTACAACATATTGTGTTTTTTCTGATGCGAACACCGACACTACATTTTCTTCTTCATGTACAACCTCTATGTAATCTATTGAAAGAGCTTCTACCTTTCTTAGTAAGCCCTTATACATTTTTTGTGCATCTGTTGTTTCTTGAAAATGCATTTCAATCAAGCTAGTCCCCCCCTAATAGCCAATACCATTACCCTGTTACATGTATATGGCTAATGGGACAACTTTAGAATAAAAAAATAGCTATCCCATTTTGAGATAGCTATTTTGCTTAATAACGACGGTTTTTTCCTTTTAGTTCAACTGGTTTCGCTAAAAATTTAATTCGTTCCATAATTCTCGCTGCTTTTACCTTTTCCTCTTCACCACGTTGTGTATAGGATAAGTGGTGTTCAAGTCCTTTGAAATCAAAATTTGAAGTGAAGAAAGTTGGTAGGTTCTCAAGCATTCGATATTGAAGAATACTTCCAAGAATATCATCGCGCATCCAACTTGACATCGATTCTGCTCCTATATCATCAAGCATTAAAACTGGAACCTTTTTAACTGCATCAATTTTTGAGTTGATCGACTGGTCTTGTAGGGAACCCTTTAATTCTCTCATAAATTCCGGTACATAGACGAGCATGGATGCTACCTTTTTTTGTGCCAAACCATTTGCAAGTGCCCCTAAAAAATAGGTTTTCCCAATTCCAAATGAACCGTATAAATATAGTCCTTGCATTCTTTTGCCTGGTTCATAGTGATCAAGAAATTCCTGGATTAATAAAATGGCATCTGAACGCCCTTCATCAAAATCAAGAGATTCAAGAGATGCATCAAGAATATCCTTTGGAACATACATACTTTTAATTAATGACTTATATTTAACCTGTTCATCATACATAACCTTTTTTGGACATCTTTCATAGCTTAAATCGATTGTATTTCCTTTAAGTTCGAGTTGAGGATGATATCCCTGTAGCATGTTTTTACATGCATCAAGGCTTTCACATTTACTACATTCCTTGCTTTGATTAATATACTCGTACAACTTCCCAAGACTTCTATTGATTGTATCATTCGATATCTCGTCTTGATGAGCATTTATAAAATTCCTGACCTCTGGATGATTTAATACTTCATGCTTGATTTGTTCATATCGCTGCTGAAATCCAGTGTTATTAGATAGTTTTTTAAAAGAATCCTGAATCGGTTTCATATCCTCACCCCCATCCTATTTGTTTTTTTTCAGTCTTTCCTCAAATAGACGCTTCTTTTCCTCAAACGATGGATCATGTGTTTCTTCCTGTTTAGGCGTTTCTGCTTGCGGTCCTTCTTCTTGCTTTAACCAATCAGGCAATAATTCTTTGCGAATTGGTTGTCTTTTATATTTATTTGTCTTTTTATCAGCGGTCCAATTATGCTTTTTAGCCGTCTCCATGGCCTCTTTTACTGTCTTAATATTCAAACGTGCCCAGTTGCTCGCAATGGTTTCAATATAGGACTTTGTTAGTCTCATATCTGATTTTAACATGACATAATATAACAGTACATTCACAACACCTGGAAGAAGGTTTTGTCGGAACATGACTTCTTCGATGATTTTTAATTCTGAGACAGATGGCTGCGCTCCCCCAGAAACATCAATTAGAAACTCTTTCGGGGAAATTCTTTCAAGCTTTTGTATTAATTCCTCTTCCTTTGTTTGGGGAACTTTATTGATCATCGTTTGATTTGTTAATGGTTGGATTTTTTCAGTCAGCGTAGGTAATTCATTTCCCGTTTCAAATTGATACCAATCTCGTGAGGCCTTTCTTAACTTTTCAATATCAATTTTTTCATTCGGGTCTAGAGCGCTCATAACAATCCCTTGCATTTCAATTGGATCAATTCCGTAAAGGAAGGAAAGCTTTGTGATCGCCTCTTTTACTCGAGGGGTAATCGATTTTTTTGGTATCATTACTTCGGAAATTCCTGCAAAGAATAAATCAAAATCAAAGTTATCATTTTCAATTAAAAGCTTTTTATCTTCATTTCGATCCATGAATTCTGTATTTTCATCCTGATCAAGATTATGATTCATTTCATCACTAATGGTTGAAATCATTTTTGAAACTTTAACTGATTCAAATACTTCACTAAACGCCTTTGTAATGGGTTTGTACGAATCTAAATCTATTTCATTATCTGAAAAGAACTGCTTTAGTTTAAAAAATTTACTCTTACCAAGCCTGTTATATAAGTAAACGTTAAGAACACCATCCGTAAAAAAAGCTCTCGGCGAAAGGGGTGCTTGAAGTTCATAGATAAAACTTCTCGAATCTTCATCAGTCTTAACAAATGTTTTTAATAGGCCAATGCCTTCAAGCTTTAATCGTTCTTGATAAATTTCCTCAAGATTCGTTTGAAGTAGCGCCATTAATGTATAATGGGTACTTTCATCACTCCAAAGTCGGTTTTGCTCCAATTCACTCCACAGGGTCATATAAAGACTGAAGGCTTTCATGCCAATTAGAGGTTGGTATAGCAATGAGACAATTTTCCGATCATAGTCATGCAAAAGGTCTGCAGCATGAACAATATAGCGATCAACTGGTACTATTTCCTTCCAATGCTCCATTTCATCAAGGCCTTCCATTTCTCTTTATTTTAGTGAAAAAAAGAGCTTAAAAGTTCTTAAGCCCTTAACGTTCCCGTTTAATTAATTCCTTTAATTCATCAATAAATACATTTATATCTTTAAATTGACGGTATACGGATGCAAAGCGAACATATGCCACTTCATCCACTTTTGCCAGATGATTCATGACATACTCACCAATCGTATCGCTTTTTACTTCTGCAATCCCTTGACTTCTCAATTCCTTTTCAACTTCGTGGGTGATATCCTCTAATTGTTTTAAAGAAACCGGACGTTTTTCACATGCTTTAATTAGCCCACGGAGCATCTTCTCCCGGCTAAATTCCTCACGCGTTCCTTCTTTTTTAACTACAATTAAAGGTATTTCCTCTACTTTTTCAAATGTCGTAAAACGGAATTGACATTTTTCACATTCACGTCTTCTACGGATGGATCGACTATCATCAACGGGACGTGAATCCAAAACTCTTGTTCCATTATGGTGACAAGTAGGGCATCTCAATGGTAACAACTCCCTTCCGAGGAGATTTCTATGTATTCATCTTATAAGAAAGATTTTTGTAGGACAAGGGTTTTTACTCAGGAAATTACTGTTGTTACAATTCGCCCTTTCCAATTAGCGGTAGTTCTTTATCTAAGTGTTGATACAAATTCAAGATTACCTTTCGGCTATAGCCAAAATCTATCGGTAACAGAAGTGTTTCTGTCGTTACTGCAAAGTCAATGGCTGTTTCAAATGGTCTAACGGAAACGACTGTTGCTACAACAAAGGCTTTTCTTCCTTTTTTGATTGAGATACTTATTTCTCCTCGTTCTTCTGATACAGAGTTGAGGTGGTAACCATCTAAATTATGAATAACCTTTTTTACTGCTTCGATTGCTTTTTTATTTGTTGTTTTATAATAATGACTTTTTAAAAGCTCGTCCGAATGTTTGTCTCTTGTTTCACTGTGATTAGAAAAAAACGCTTGCAATCCCATATTTGCCACTCCTTATAAAATCTATATTATAAATATTGCAGTTATAAATGTAAAAAAAGAGGTGTAGTTAATTACACCTCTTACTATTTTAGATGATTCATATTTATTTTTAAAGTACTTTAACTTGTGCTGGCTTTATTTGCACCGGACCCATGCCACGTGGGAGTTCAATATTCTCACGCGTTTGTGCACCAAGTGCCTCAGCAATATAGTCTGCAGCAATATTCGGATCTAAATCCCCACAAGTGTAAACGTCAATACTTGCGTATCCATGCTCAGGAAAACTGTGAATTGTTAAATGTGATTCCGAAATGATCACAACACCGCTTACTCCCTGTGGAGCAAATTTATGAAATGCTACTTCACGAATTTCTGCACCTGATTTCAGTGCTGCCTGAACAAACGTTTCTTCAATACCTTGTATGTCATTTAATTTTTCAAAATCGCAACCCCATAATTCAGAGATCACATGACGTCCCATTGTTTCCATAATTAAGTTGTTCCCCCTCTTACAATAATTTCGGGTGAGTTCTTCGCGTAAAGCATGAGCATAACTACCACGGGGGAAAGTTAGTCCAGAGAGGTCCTAACCCTTTAAGTAGTTACAAAAGCATAAGCTTTTAAGAAGTTCACGAAATTTAGTATACTTTGTTTATATACTTTTAGCAACAGTTATTAAATAAAAAATAAGGCCCTTTTCTAAAAGATTGTTGTTCTTAACCTAAAGTTCATTGGTGGAACTAGGGTGATTTCCGCTTCTGGCACTCGCTTTCCGCAGGCGAGCCGCAAGCCTCGTCAGGCCTACACGATGTAGGTCACGAAGCCGTTGCCACAGGAAGTGGCGCTCTTAGGCTTCGAACATTAATTTCTCACTGCGGGGTCTCGCTTGGCTCGCTGTTCCCGCAGGACATTGAATAAGCTTCCTTGAAACTACACCGCACGAAGAAAATGCGTGCATTTTCGAGGATCTCGTGCCATACGCTCCAATCACTAAAGGGAACATCTATGTGTCTAATAATACTTATCAATGGCTATATCAAAAACAACAAAGGTTGCGAAAACAGCCAAAAATAAAAACCTTCCCGTAATTGGGAAGGTTTTCTTTATTTTCTTAGTTAGCCTACTCTGGCTTCTGTTTTTTGGATGATTTTTGCGCCTACATATTTTGCTAAATCTACAACTCTACAAGAATATCCCCATTCATTATCGTACCAAGCTAATACCTTTACCTTACGATCTCCGATGACCATCGTAGATAAGCCATCAATAATGGATGAATGTGGATTTGTATTGAAATCAATAGAAACTAGCGGTTCAGTTGTAAAATCCAAAACCCCTTTTAATGCTCCCACAGAAGCAGTAATAAAGGCTTCGTTTATTTCTTCAACTGTAACATCTCTCTCGACATCTACAACTAAATCAACTAACGACACATTTGGAGTTGGAACTCGAAGCGCCATCCCATGCAATTTTCCTTTTAGTTCTGGCAACACAAGTGATAATGCTTTTGCTGCTCCTGTTGATGTTGGAATAATGGATTGTGCACAAGCCCTTGCTCTTCGCAAATCTTTATGTGGATTATCTATATTTTTTTGATCATTTGTATACGCGTGAACGGTTGTCATTAAACCGTTTACAATTCCAAACTGTTCATTAAGCACCTTCACAACTGGCGCTAAGCAATTTGTTGTACAGGATGCATTTGATATAATCAAATGATTGTCATGATCATATTTATCTTCGTTAACACCCATTACGATTGTAATGTCTTCATTTTTACCAGGTGCTGTTAAGATAACCTTTTTCGCACCAGCTTGTAAATGTAAGCCTGCTTTTTCTTTTGAGTTAAACTTTCCTGTTGCCTCAATCACAATATCTATATTCAAACTTTTCCATGGAAGCTCTAAAGGATCACGGGAGCTTAGAAGTTGTACACGCTTTCCATTTACCAACAATGAGTCATCCCCAGGAATGACCTCCGCATTGAACTTTCCGTGATTTGTATCATATTTTATGAGATGTGCCAGTGTTTCAGCAGGGTAGCTTGCATTGATTGCAACTATTTCTAATGAATCATCCATGATTGCATTTCTAAATACCATTCTACCAATACGGCCAAATCCATTAATTGCGATTCTTGGCTTCATTACAACCCCTCCAGGATATATGTTATACAATTTAACCGAAACTTTCATGATTAGTATAACACATTAGATTAGATATGTAACATTTTTATTCTGATTTTTTATAAAAATGGTTATTTATACAATTTCTGAATGCTCATTGTCTATGTATAAGCATAGAAAAAGGCATCTCAGTCATTCGAGACACCTTAGTTATGTTCTGAAACCTATGAAACTTTACTTTGAATACCCCATTGTTTACAAACAACACGAAACTGATCTTTCGTATCCTCAATTGTGCCATTATTATCAATCACAGCATCTGCAAGTTGAATTTTGTCCTTAAGCGGCATTTGTGATTGAATCCTAGCCTCTGCCTCTTCCTTGGTAAGACTATTGCGATTCATAAGACGTGATAACTGTGTCTCATAATCAACATAAACAAGGAGGGTTTTATCGACTAAGGAGGTTAGTTTACTTTCAAATAATAATGGGATATCCAATACAACTGTTTCTTCACCATTCTTCATATGCTCTTCTTTTTCCTTCAGCATTTGTTTCCGAACAGCTGGATGAACAATTGAATTCAATAAAAGTCGTTTGTCTTCACTGAAAAAGACAATCGAACCTAACTTCGGACGGTCAATCGTCTTATCTGGTAATAAAATGTCTTCGCCAAATGATTGAACAATTTGTTCGTATGCTTCTTCACCAATCTCAACAACTTTACGTGCAATAACGTCGGCATCTATTACAACTATTCCTGCTTCTTTAAACATCTGTGATACTGTACTTTTTCCACTTGCGATTCCACCTGTTAATCCGATTGTTAATGTCACGTATTTTATCTCCTCTGCTGTTTTTTAGAATTTCCAGATTCCAATTAAAATCAATAGGATTCCTGGCAAAAATGAAAATTTCTGTATCCATCGTTTCTTTGAAAAAACAGAACCACTTTTCATACCTGTATAAACAAAAAGGGAGCTCATCACGGCCACCAACAATGCCATTACCCACGGAGAAAAGCCTAATAAAGCAGCACCAATTCCTGCACCAAAAGCATCAAGCGAAAGGGCAAGACCTAGTAAAAATGCTTCAAGACCGGTAATGGTTCCTGATTTGTCAAGGTCGGCAACCATGGGCTTCTTTAAAATATTGATAACAAGTCCAAGTGATTTTATTTCAACCTTCACTAATAGTTTTTCTTCGTTCTGCTCTGCTGTTTGGGATGATGGACGAAAAAACTGAAACAATACCCAGGCACCAATAATTACGAGTACGATACCGCCTAGCCGGTCCGCCATTTCTGGTGAAACAAAGAGGGCAATTGATTTACCTAGCCCCATGGCAGCCGCCATGGTTACAGCTGAACAGCAGGCTATTGTTATGATTGACCTGAATGGTATTTTCATTTTTCTCATACCATATGTGAAACCAACACTAAAACTATCTAAGCTAACTGCAAATGCTAATAAAATGAGTGATGCGAACTGGGACATCTCATAGAATCTCCTTCCTATCCATTGCTAAGATAGTATATGGAGAGAGCCCATTTCATGTGAAATAATTGAAAAGCGTAAGCGCCTTGAGCAGCCCCGACAAGCACAAGACGAGCTGGCTAGAAGGTTGTTCTTTGACCTTCTTGACAGATTGACTTGTGACCTCGAGGGGCTAGGCGCTGGAGCTAGAACCAAAAACTATGTAAAAAGTTCTATACTTTCCAATCCATGAATACAGTTCATTTTCTTTTATTCTTTTGGCATTTTGGACAGTAGTGAGTGCCCCTTCCGCCGACGACTGTTTTTTGTATTTCTGTTCCGCATCTTTGACATACTTTTCCGTTTTGACCATAAACAAATAACTGCAATTGGAACATCCCAATTTCACCTTGTGTGTTCACATAGGATCGGATTGTGCTTCCACCCTTTTCTACAGCTTCATTCAATGTTTGAATGATTTCATGGTGGAGTTTCTTCATTTCCTTCTTAGTCAGGGAATTTGCTTCGCGTTCAGGATATATCCCCGCTCTAAATAAAGCCTCATCCACATAAATATTCCCAAGCCCAACAACATTTGTTTGGTCAAGTAGTGCAACTTTAATCTTCCGATTGGTTTTTGATAGCTTTTCCTCTAAATATTTAAGTGTAAATTCTTTGGAAAATGGCTCTGGCCCTAATTGGGATAAGGGAAGATTCTCTTCTTCTTCCCCTTTGCTAAATAAATGCATCGTTCCAAATTTCCGGACATCCCGATAGCGGAGTTCGGTTCCATCTGTAAAAGTAAACAAAACATGGGTATGTTTATCGTATGGCTCGTCTTTATCATAGAGTCCATATCTGCCCTCCATGCGTAAATGGGAAACCATCACATAATCATCTAATATAAACTTTAAAAACTTTCCTCTTCGCCCCACATCATGAATGGTTTGACCACGAAGAGCGTCACAAAATTGTTCTGGTTCTTCTGGTTTCTTGATTATTTTAGGCCAAAGCACCTTCACATGATTGATCGTTTTTCCATTTACAAGCTGAGTTAACGTTCGTCTGACTGTTTCAACCTCTGGTAATTCAGGCATTTGATCACTTCCTTATTTCTTAACATCAAATACGCTTTGGCGTATTTGCGCCCGATTTTTTTCGAGCTTGCTCGAAATACTTCCTTTGAAAAATCGTGGCATCCGCCTGCGGGCTTTTAACTTTATTCAGCTGGGTTTAAAACCCAGCTGAATAAAGTTAAACTATTTAGCATCGTACCATGTCTTCCCGTATGCATAATCGACCTTTAATGGTACTTTTAAGGAAATGGCATTTTCCATTACTTCTGGTACAATTTTTTTCAATATCTCAATTTCTTCTTCTGGTGCTTCAAAAATTAATTCGTCATGTACTTGTAACAGCAATTTTGCTTGAAGCTTTTCTTCTTTTAATCTAGCCGCCATATCAATCATTGCCTTCTTGATAATATCAGCAGCACTTCCTTGAATCGGAGTATTCATCGCTGTTCTTTCTGCAAAGCTACGAACATTAAAATTACGAGCTGTAATTTCAGGAATATATCGTCTTCTATGAAGAAGAGTTGATACATACCCTTTTTGTCTAACGTCCTCAACGATATCTTCCATATATTCCTTAACGCCTGGAAAGCTTGCAAAATAACGCTCAATAAATTGTCCCGCTTCCTTCCTTGTAATTCCAAGGTTTTGGGATAATCCGAAATCACTGATTCCGTATACGATTCCGAAGTTAACAGCCTTTGCCTGTCGACGCATATTGGAGGTAACCTCGTCTTCCTTTACATGGAACACATCCATTGCCGTTTTTGTATGAATATCGAGATCATTCGTAAAGGCGTGAATTAGATTCTCATCGTTTGCAATATGTGCCAGCACTCTTAATTCAATTTGTGAGTAATCAGCTGCAAACATAAACCAATCCTTTTTCGAAGGTACAAAAGCTTGTCTAATTTTTCGTCCTTCCTCTAAGCGAATTGGAATGTTTTGCAGGTTTGGATCTGTCGAACTTAATCTTCCGGTTTGTGTTAAAGCTTGCTGGAATCTAGTATGAACCTTACATGTATCTTCATGCACAACCTTTAATAACCCTTCAATATAGGTTGATTGAAGCTTTCCAACTTGTCGATAATGCAAAATATATTCAATAATCTCATGTTCTTTAGCCAGTTTTTCAAGAATATCTGCAGACGTTGAATAACCTGTTTTGGTCTTCTTGTAAACAGTAAGTTGAAGCTTTTCAAAAAGAATGACACCCAGCTGCTTTGGTGAATTAATGTTAAATTCTTCTCCAGCTAGTTCATAAATCTTTTGTTCGAGCTCTTGCAAATGTGCCTTTAATTCTTCTCCCATTGCTTTTAATCGCTCAACATCAACCTTTACCCCGGTTGCTTCCATTTCGGCTAATATTAGCGATAATGGCATTTCTAAATCAGTGAAAAGCTTATATTGTTCGTTTTCCTGCAATTCTTTAAGGAAAATATCCTGTAGCTTCTTGAGTGCAATTGCCTTTCTAACAATATGCTCAGAAAGCTCTTTTTCGTCTGGTATGCTTTGTTTCGCACCTTTTCCATACACAGCTTCATCCGTTTGTACATCTGTAATTCCTTTTAATTTTGCTATTGCAGCAACGTCATCGGTTGAATCAGATGGATTTAAAATATAAGAGGCAATTAAACAGTCAAAATCAATTCCTTGTAAGTCTACCCCCTTCCATCTCAACGCAACAAGTGACTTTTTTCCATCAAATACGGTTTTCTTTTTTTGGTTATCCTTTGCCCATTCCTTAAACGTATCTGACTCAAGAGCAAGTTTTGTCGGAATATAAAAATTCCCGTTTTCATTTGATATCGCAATCCCTTGTATGTCTGCTCTATGGTAGCTCTCATCAAGCACTTCCACAATCAAAGAAGATTCAGCAGATAACATATCGTCAGTAACTCTATCGACAATCTTATATGAGATTTCTTCTAAAGGCTTGTCTTCTGTTTTCTCGCTGCCCTCTATTTTATCGAGCAAGGAATTAAACCCGAGCTCTTTGAAAAGCTTAATCACCTGGTCGCCATCATAGCCATTATACTCAAGTTCAGAAACCCCAATTTCAATAGGTGCTTCACGATAGATTGTAGCAAGATTCTTACTCATGATGGCTTGGTCCTTATGTTCTTCAAGCTTCTCTTTCAGCTTCTTTCCGCTTACCTTATCAATCGATTCTAGTAGTTCCTCTAATGTATTGAACTCTTGTAATAATTTTAAAGCTGTTTTCTCACCTACACCTGGGACACCGGGGATATTATCAGAGCTATCCCCCATAAGCCCTTTCATATCAATAATTCGTTCCGGCGTAATTCCATATTTTTCATGAATAAAATCAGGCGTATATGAATCAACATCTGTAATCCCTTTTTTGGTAATATCAACTGTAACATGGTCGGAGGCAAGCTGTGTTAGGTCTTTATCACCTGAAATAATTTTAACCTCAAAACCTTCTTTTTCAGCTTGAAGCGATAATGTTCCGATAATATCATCGGCTTCATAGTTTTCTAATTCATATCTGGCAATCTTGTAAGCATCAAGGAGCTCTCGTAAAAACGGAAACTGTTCTGAAAGCTCAGGTGGTGTTTTTTGTCGACCGCCTTTATATTCACTAAAAGTGCTATGTCTAAACGTTGTTTTTCCTGCATCAAATGCTACTAAAATATGTGATGGCTTCTCCTGTTCAAGAATTCGGTTCAAAATCATTGTAAAGCCATAAATAGCATTCGTATGTACACCTTTATCATTATTCAAAAGTGGCAAGGCAAAAAATGCCCGGTATGCAATACTATTTCCATCCACCAAAACAATCTTTTTTTCCAAGAAAAATCCTTCCTTTCTATGACAACTTGGGACCTATTATATTCACTACAACCATTCAAACTCATAAAAAATAGCCGTCAATTCCTACTGTTCATTTTAGCATGTCATGAACAGAATAGAAAATAACGACTACTTAATAGGTGTCCAAAAAGGAGGTTGAAAAGGACCGCGTCGACAAGAGCGCCACATCCTTATGTCTTGTCGACACTAGCACGTCCTGTGCGTCGAAAGTTCGAGGCGGCGCAGCTTTGAGTACCGGAGGAACGTATGCAATTAATACGTGAGCAACGGAAAAGCAAGCCAACGAGCTTCCATAGGATGTGGTGACTTCGACGTTCGACACAGGACGTGTCGGCATTTAGTCGAAGTTCCTCTTATAGAGTGTCATTTTCACGGACTTTTTGAACTGCCACTATCGTTAGTCAGTGTATCCCATTAACAATCTCGCATACGGAGAGTCAGCTGGTAAAATAATGACTGTTTCTTCATCAATTGTAGTTTTATAGGATTCTAACGTACGGAAAAGGTTGTAAAACTCTGGATCCTTAGAGAAGGCTTCATTATAAATACGCGCTGCTTCCCCTTCCCCTTCACTTCGAATAACCTCAGCGTCAGCTTGAGCTTTTGAAATAATTACTTTTACTTCTCTATCCGTTTCAGCTTCGATTTCATTCTTCTTAGCATCCCCTTCTGAGAGATAGTTTTGAGCAGTTGACTCACGCTCGGAGATCATTCTCGTATATACGGATTGTTCGTTTTCAGCTGGTAAATCTGTACGCTTCATACGAATATCTGTTACAACGATTCCATATTTGTCTTCTTCAAGGTTTTTATTTACAATGTCTGTAATTCGATCATTTAGACTGCCACGTTCAGACTTCTCATCATTAATAATCTCATCATAATTTAATTGACCGAGCTCTGTACGAATTGCAGAATAGACAAATTCATCAAGCTTCGCTTCTGCATTTAAGACTGTTCTTGTTGTAGATATCATTTGTTTCGGATCTTCAATGCGCCAAACTGCATAATTATCAATCATCATTCGCTTTTTGTCTTTTGTATTGATTTCAGCTTCCTCAACATCATAAATCATTTGATATTTTGGTAAGGTCTCAACCGACTGGATAAACGGAATTTTATAGGAAAGTCCCGGATTTTCTTCAATTCGGACAACCTCACCAAACTGTCGAACGACCTTATATTCGCCTTCTCTTACTATAAATATATTCACTAAAACAATACCTATTAAAATAATAACAATAAGTGAAATGATTCCACCTTTTGTGTATTTGCTAAATTTATTGGAACCCTTTTTTTCGTTTAAATCCACGACATTTTCACTCATTGGTTCCCACTCCCTTCTGTTTCTACAGGAGGAACCTGTGCTTGGCTTCCAGCTGGACGAATTGGCAAGTATTTCATCGTATTGCCGTCATCCTTCATAATATAAATTTCGGTATTTGGTAACACTTGATCCAATGTTTCTAGAACGAGACGTTTTCTAGTAATATCAGGATTTTTAACATATTCATTGTATAATGCATTAAATGTCGCAACATCTCCACGTGCAATTTCGATACGTGCTGCTTTATCTCCATTAGCACGAGAAATAAGGGCTTCCTTTTCCCCTTTTGCTTCGTTCAATTTTTGGTTCCGGTATTTGTTAGCTTCATTTACTTTTGTATTTCTCGTTTCACGAGCATCTGTTACATTCGTAAATGCCTTTCGAACTTCATCATTTGGTAGTTCAACATCCTGCAATTTAACAGCCGTAACAGAAACACCAATATCATATTTCTTTAAAAGATCTGTCAATAAGTCTCTTACCTCAGCTTCAATTTCTGCTTTACCGGATGTTAAGGCATCATCGATTTTAGAACTTCCAATTATACTTCTTAATGATGAAGAAGTAGCATTATATAAAATTTGCTCTGGATCCGCTGAATTAAATAAGAACTTCGAAGGATCAGTAATTTGCCATTGGACAACCATATCGGCAAGAACAATATTTTCGTCACCGGTTATCATTTTCGTGTCCTTTGGTACATCTGTAATTTCGCCATCCTTTTGATTATATCCAAACTGTAAACTGTACGTTGTTTTTGGCAGTTTCTCTACGTCTTGGATCGGCCATGGCATTTTAAAATGAAGTCCTGGCTCTGTAATGCCTTCGTCTGCTTTCCCAAAGGTTAAAATAATGGCTTGCTCTGATTCATCGACTGTATACCATGATGTAAATCCAACTACACCTAAAATCAGAACGAGCACACTTAGTCCAACAATCGTATAAATCCTTTTTAAACTAACCATGCTTTCCCCCCTCAATATATCTACATAGTCTTATACGAATATCATGTAAAAAGGTTTCATTTAAATATCAAAAAAATGACAAGGATCATACATCCTTGTCAAAAAAGTTTGGCCTCCTGAATGAAGGGGTTCTCATAAATATCATAAGGTTCGGATATTAAGAGAATATGTTTATATTGTAAACATTTTGTAAAATTAGCCTATTTTAGTAGCTGATAGTTCTTTTTTCAAACGAATTGTAACGGTTGTTCCTTCTCCTACCTTACTAGTGATTTGCACTGCCCCTTCATGTGCCTCAATAATATGTTTTACAATTGCAAGACCTAAACCGGTACCTCCGGAATTTCTGCTTCTAGCTTTGTCCACACGGTAAAATCTTTCAAAAATTCGGGAAAGCTCTTTTTCTTCAATTCCAATACCTGTATCGATAATTTGAATTTCAACGTGGTCAGTAAGATTTGTTGCTTTTACCGCAACCTTGGCCTTGTTTGGAGAATATGACAGGCTATTATTAATGACATTGATAAAAACCTGTTTCAATCTGTCCATATCTCCTTCAATTACTGTTGTTATGTCATCTACTGTAAGCTCTAAATGAATATCTTTATCTTCAGCCTTTGATCTAAGCATTCGTAAACTATTCTCTAAAAGCTCCTTCACATTTACACGTGATAGGTTAAGCGAAAACCCTTTATTCTCTATCTTGGATAAGTCCAATAAATCTTGTATGAGGACTTGAAGACGATGACTTTCATTTAAAATGATTGTTAAAAACTCGTCAAGAACTTCTCTATCATTCATCGCTCCATCTAATAAAGTTTCAGCAAACCCTTTAATGGAAGTAATTGGTGTACGAAGTTCATGGGAAACATTTGCAACAAAGTCCTTTCGCATCTGTTCGAGCCTTTTCAAATCTGAAATATCATGAAAGACTAGAACAACACCCCTCCATTCCACGTTCGCTCCTAATATTGGTGTAGCATACACCTCAAAGTCCTTTTGTTCGGTTCCTATCATCAGATGGAATTGTCTTCGTAACTTCCGTTCTGTCATAAAAATTTCTTCTACTAAATTTACAATTTCTTTATGAGTAAAAGCTTCGTAATAAAGCTGACCCATTAAATCGCCCTGGTCAGTCTTAAATATCTCATTGATCGTTCGATTGAAAATACTAATATATCCTTTGCTATCAATGAACAATAAACCGCTCCCCATATTTTCAATCAACGTATGTAATCGGTCATGCTGCATTTCATAGGATTTAGTCATTTCTTCAATATTTCTTGCAACAATATTGATTGATTGTCCAAGTAATCCAGCAGCACTTATATCATCTTCATAGGTTCTTGCTCGATAATCTCCCTTTGCAAGCTCTTTAACTGCTTTAGTTGCAGCATCAATTGGCTTTGTATAGGTGGTAGTAATTCTAACGATAAGCGAAAGAATAATAACCAATGCGATTCCTAGGCAGATCACAAGTGCAATCCAAACCTGCTGAACTGTTTTTTCAACGGAAGTTCCATGTACCGCACTATTCGTGATAAGACTACTAATGAATTGGCCCAACATAAAACCCATACAAAGAAAAACAATAATAATTAAAAAGATAATCGCAAATAGAAGTCTCGAGTGAAATTTATTCATAGAGTTTTGGCTCCTCAAGCTTATAGCCTAATCCCCTTACTGTTTTAATCATACTTGGCTTTTTCGAATCTTTTTCGATTTTTTCACGCAAATGACTGATATGAACATCCACAATTCTTGTATCACCAGCAAAATCATAATTCCAAACTGCACTTAAAAGTTGATCACGAGTTAGAACTCTACCTTTATTCTTTGCTAAATAAGCAAGTAACTCAAATTCTTTTGGTGTAAGGTCAAGTGCTTCCTCATTATAATAAGCCTCAAAATTTTCTGGTAAAATTCGTAGATGCCCAATCATAATTTGAGGAGATGCTGTAGTGTCTTCTGAATTGACTTCGTTTAAACTTGTTCTTCTTAGTATTGCCTTCACCCGGGCAACTACTTCTCTTGGACTAAATGGTTTTGTCATATAGTCATCTGCCCCAAGCTCCAAACCCAGAACTTTATCAAATTCGTCATCCTTTGCGGTTAACATTAGGATTGGGATATCCACTTTGTTTTGGCGAAGCTGTTTGCACACTTCAATACCATCCAATTTTGGCAGCATTAAGTCAAGGACGATTAAACTAGGTCTTTCTGCTAAGGCTTTCTCCAAGCCTTCCTCTCCATCCATAGCCGTAATGACCTCGTAGCCAGCCTGTTGTAGGTTGTACTGAAGCAATGTAATAATCGAACGTTCATCCTCTACAACCAATACTTTTTTCTTCATTGTCTTCCTCCATCAAAAAAGATAAACCCCATCATTATTTTTATCTCTATATAAAATCATTATAGATTAACATTTCTTGACTTGCCATGAAAAAACAAAAAAGAGAGACATAGCTCTCTAAAAGTTCTCCAATATTTTCCCTTCCATAGGGGTAATTCGGTGTGGAGGACAGACGAGTAGTCTTCCCTCGATTGCCTTTGATTCATCTTCACCCAATGCGGTAACTGTAATTTCAACAGTATGTTCGTGAAAATGAATCTTCGTAACCTCAAAGAGAAATTGAACTGTGTCGTAGTGGTACAAAGGCTGCAAAAATTCAATTTCTTGCTTAAGAATATGACTACCAGGACCAGGTAAATATTTTGATACAGCCGCAGATATAATACCAGTCAGCATAACTGTTGGTACAATCGGTCTCTTAAACGGAGTTTGTGATGCATAATCATGTTGAATATAAAGAGGATTTGCATCATTTGTTAAACCCAAATATAAAAGTAAATCTTTATCTTCTATTTTCTCAGTTAACGTTAATTTTTCACCTACGTTCATTTCTTCAATCATTCTACCTAGTTTTCGCTTTTTCCCTAATAACATAAAAAAGGATGCACCTCCATTAAAATGAAAACGATTACAAGGTTATGTATAAAAAATTCGGGGAGACCCCCGAATCTTTTCATAGAAGTTCAAAAAGTCCGGTGAAAATGACACATCAGCAGAGGAACTTCGACTAAATACCGACACGTCCTGTGTCGAACGTCGAAGTCACCACATCCTGTGGAAGCGCGTTGACTTGCTTTTCCGTTCCTCACGTATTAACTGTATACGCTCCGGTACTCAAAGCTGTACTGCCTTGAAATTCTCGGTCCTTTTCATCCTCCCTTTTGAACAGGTATTTTTAAGTTTATGATTAGGCTAGGATATTCATGACGTTTTTTACGGAATCGGCTGATTTTGCAAGTTCTGCTTTTTCCTTCTCTGTTAGTTCAAGTTCTATAATTTTTTCAATGCCATTTGCACCTAGAATGGTTGGAACTCCAAGGTAAATTCCGGTAAAGCCATATTCACCTTCAAGATATGCAATTGCAGGTAGGACACGACGCTGGTCTTTTAAAATTGCTTCAACCATTTCTACTAAGGAAGCAGCTGGTGCATAATATGCACTTCCATTTCCTAATAGGTTTACAATTTCACCGCCACCCTTACGTGTCCGTTCAACTATAGCGTCTAAGCGATCTATTGGAATTAAGGTTTCAAGTGGGATGCCTCCTGCATAGGAGTAACGAACAAGTGGTACCATGTCATCACCATGACCACCTAGGACAAATCCAGTAATATCTTTTACTGATAAATTTAGTTCCTGGGCAATAAATGTACGGAATCTAGCAGTGTCAAGTACGCCTGATTGGCCAATAACACGGTTTTTCGGGAAACCAGATTCTTTAAACACTGTATATGTCATAGCGTCAACTGGATTTGTTAAAACAATGATATAGCTGTTTGGAGAATGTTTTGTAATTTCTTGGGCAACACTTTTCATGATTTTTTGGTTTGTTTGAACAAGGTCATCACGACTCATACCAGGTTTACGAGCAATTCCGGCTGTAATCACAACAATATCAGAATCAGCTGTATCCTCATAATTTGCTGTTCCGGTAATGTTTGCATCAAACCCTTGAACAGGACTTGCTTCTAGCATATCTAGAGCTTTCCCCTTGGTCGGGTTCTCCATTTGTGGAATATCAACTAAAACGACGTCTCCTAATTCCTTTTGAGCAAGTAGAAAAGCTGTTGTTGCACCAGTAAATCCACTACCTATTACAGAGATCTTTTTGCGTTTGAATTGACTCATTATATATCCTCCCTATTCATACGTAAGTAAGTAACTACCCAAAAGGGTAGTTACTTATAATTATGATTAGCCTAAGTTTTTGATTAGTTCATCAGCAAACTCTGAACATTTTACTTCTGTTGCGCCTTCCATTAGACGCGCAAAGTCGTATGTTACAACTTTAGATTCAATTGTTTTTTCCATTGAATTCATGATTAGGTTTGCTGCTTCATTCCAACCTAGGTGTTCAAGCATTAATACACCTGATAATAGAACAGAGGATGGGTTAACTTTGTCTAAGCCAGCATATTTAGGTGCAGTTCCGTGAGTAGCTTCGAAAATTGCATGACCAGTTTCATAGTTAATATTTGCTCCAGGTGCAATTCCAATTCCACCAACTTGTGCAGCTAATGCATCAGAAATGTAATCACCGTTTAAGTTCATAGTAGCAACAACATCAAATTCACGAGGACGAGTTAAGATCTGTTGTAAGAAGATATCTGCAATTGAATCTTTAACAATAATCTTACCTGCAGCTTCAGCATCAGCTTGAGCTTTATTAGCAGCATCTTTACCTTCTTCTTCAACGATGCGGTCATATTGAGCCCATGTAAATACTTTATCGCCAAATTCTTGTTCAGCAAGCTCGTATCCCCAGTTTTTGAATGCTCCCTCAGTAAACTTCATGATGTTTCCTTTGTGAACAAGTGTTACTGACTTACGCCCTTGCTCGATCGCATAGTTGATCGCAGCACGTACAAGACGCTTTGTACCTTCCTCAGAAACTGGCTTGATTCCAATTCCAGAAGTTTCTGGGAAACGGATTTTATTAACACCTAGCTCATTTTGAAGGAAGTTAATAAGTTTTTGAACACCTTCAGAACCTTGTGCATATTCAATACCAGCATAAATATCTTCTGTGTTTTCACGGAAAATAACCATGTCTGTATCTTCTGGACGCTTAACTGGTGAAGGTACACCTGTAAAATAACGAACAGGACGAAGACATGTGAATAAATCTAGTTCTTGACGTAATGCAACGTTTAATGAACGGATACCACCACCAACCGGTGTAGTAAGAGGTCCTTTAATAGCAATTATGTACTCACGAATAAGATCTAATGTTTCTTCTGGTAACCATTCGCCAGTTTGATTAAACGCTTTTTCCCCTGCTAATACTTCTTTCCAAACAATTGATTTTTCACCATTGTAGGCTTTTTCAACTGCTGCTTCTAATACACGTGACGCTGCTGCCCAAATATCAGGACCAGTTCCATCACCTTCAATAAAAGGAATAATTGGGTTGTTAGGTACGTTTAGTACACCATTTGATACTGTAATTTTTTCTCCTGCCACTAGTATTACCTCCTAAAATTCTAAGAAGCATCTCAGGAAGAATTTTCTCCTGAAATACTTCTCTTTTATTATATATTGTATAGATTTATTAACCTCTTTGGTCAATTGGAATGTATTTTTGCATTCCAGGACCAGTATATTCAGCACGTGGACGGATTAAACGGTTGTTCTCATATTGCTCTAGAATATGAGCTAACCACCCTGAAACACGGCTTACTGCAAAGATAGGAGTAAATAAATCATGATCAATACCTAAGCTATGGTATACAGATGCTGAGTAGAAGTCAACATTTGGTGGTAATGGTTTTTCACTTGTTACAATCTTCTCAATTTTCGTTGACATCTCATACCATTTTGGTTCTCCGGTGATGGTTGTTAACTTTTGAGACATTGCTTTTAAGTGCTTAGCACGTGGGTCACCTTTGCGGTATACTCTATGCCCGAATCCCATTATCTTTTCTTTATTAGCTAATTTTGTTTTTATATAATGTTCAACGTTTTCAACTTCTCCGATTTCAGTAAGCATTTTCATAACTGCTTCATTTGCGCCACCGTGAAGAGGACCTTTTAACGCCCCAATCGCAGCAGTAACACCTGAATAAATATCGGAAAGAGTTGCAACGCAAACACGAGCCGTGAAAGTAGATGCATTAAGTTCATGGTCAGCATGTAAAACGAGTGCTTTATTAAATGCTTCTTCTGCAATCTCACTTGGCTCTTGGCCGCTTAGCATATACAAGAAGTTTCCTGCAAAGCTTAAATCTGTGCGTGGAGAAACTGGCTCTAATCCTTTTCGCACACGTGAAAAAGCGGTAACAATTGTAGGTAATTTTGCTTGTAGACGAATCGCCTTACGATAATTTGCTTCTGGATCCATTACATCCGCTTCTTCATCATAAAGCCCTAATAGTGAAACTGCTGAGCGAAGAGCTGCCATTGGATGAACTTTATCGATTGGATATGTTTTGAAATGATTTAGTACTTCTTGAGGTAGACTTGCATTATCAGCAAGCTGCTGCTTTAATTCAGCTAACTCCTCTTTATTTGGAAGTTTGCGGTGCCATAGTAGATAGACAACCTCTTCAAAACTAGCATTTTCAGCTAATTCATCAATATCGAATCCTGCATACGTTAATGTGTCATCAATAATTGAACTAACTGAAGAAGTAGTAGCTACAATTCCTTCAAGTCCCTTTGTTGCTGTCATAAGACCCTCTCCTTTTTTCATATTCCCCTACCCCTTAAGAGGTGAATTGAGCGCATGCTCAAAATAAAACATCACATTGAGAATGCGATAAAGACCCTTCATTTCGTGAAGTAAATGCTTTCATTTTCAAATAAAACATTCAATGCCACAAAATATCGAAATAATATTGTGACAATTACGAGAATTAGCAAGTGCTATGTAGAAAAAGTTGTAACTCTCGACTCTATTATAATAAAGAATCAGACTTTTGTGAATCAAAAGAGACTAATTTTCGTAATAAACTATTATCATGCAAAAATATTTTTCTCTTTTACTATTTAACAGAGTCGAATACCTAAATAAGCAATATATCATTAGATATAGCTATTTTTGTGTTTTTGCAGTTTGTTCACGAAATTTTTTTCACTCGCTCTTACGTATAATATCATATTTCCAATTTTTTCTCCATAATTGGAAACTTTATTATTCATAACTTCGTATTTACTTTTAAAGTTTTCAATGTGGTTGTAAAATAAGATGTAAGAATTACCTAGGGAGGAAAAAGTTTGAACATTCATTATGTGTACAGTTTTCTTCGGTTTCTTTTGGTTATTGCTTTAGTAGTGGTTGGCTTTATCTTGTTTTATTTTCTATTTAAACTAACCTATCCGTTTATTTTTGCTTTATTAATCGCTTTCCTCATCAATCCCCTTGTCAATTTTTTAGAACGCAAAGGAAGGATGCCACGAGGTTTATCAGTATTTTTAGGAATCTTCATTGTATTTGGTGTTGTCACAGGGTTCCTTACGCTTTTAATAGCTGAAATTATTTCGGGAGCAAACTATTTAGCAAAAGAGGTTCCACAGCATTTTGAAAAACTAGTAGTTTATTTTGAAGATTTAATCGTTGGGCAAATTATCCCTTTATATGAGAGATTAACAAGCATGTTCCATAATTTAGAGCAAGACCAACAGCAAACCATAATGGATAATGTAAGCAATGTAGGTACTACGATTGCAACAAATGTTGGAGAGTTTTTAAAAGCGTTCTTAGAAAACATTCCTAAATTTCTAGGTTGGTTGCCGAATGCAGCAACTGTTATTGTATTTTCACTGCTAGCTACGTTTTTCATAAGCAAGGATTGGAATAAATTCATCATAATGGGGAGAAAATTCATCCCTGTTAAAGCTAGAACAAGCGGAAAATCAATTTTTGTAGAACTAAAGAAAGCATTATTTGGATTTATTAAAGCTCAAGCAACTTTGATTTCGATAACTGCGGGAATCGTATTGATTGGATTATTAGTATTACGGGTTGATTATGCAATTACAATTGCCTTGTTAATTGGGCTTGTGGATCTTCTCCCGTATTTAGGTACTGGTCTTGTGTTTGTTCCGTGGATTATTTACTCCGCTTTTAGTGGGGAAATTTCACTAGCAATCGGGCTGGGAATTTTATATATTGTGGTGATTGTGCAGCGTCAAGTAATGGAGCCAAAGGTAATCTCATCAAGTATTGGACTAGATCCTTTGGCAACCTTGATATCCCTTTTCGTTGGGTTTCAATTATTCGGTTTCATCGGACTGATTATCGGGCCTGTCATTTTAGTCATCATTAGGACCTTATATACAACAGGTGTATTTCAAGATGTATGGAATTTTATTATCGGAAGAGAAGCATAAAGAAAAAGCCACCCAAATGGCTTTTTCTTTATCTTTATCAACGACGAATAACTGTAAAATGACCTCTATTAATTCTCCGACTAATCCAGTTTGCTATAACCGGCTTAAGATAATTTCGGGTTACAGGAATGAGCAGGAGAAATCCTGTCAAATCGCTAATGTAGCCGGGAGTTAAAAGCAAGACTGCACCTATTAAGATACAGATTCCATCCATTATCGCTTCCCGTGGCACTTGACCGTAATCCATCTGTTGCCTTGCACGTCTAATCGTTTCTAGCCCTTGTTTCTTTGCAAGCCATGCACCAATCACTCCTGTTAGAATGATTAATAGTAATGTAAATGGAATTCCAAGCGTCTTGCCTGAAAAAATTAGAACACTTATTTCAAGAGCTGGTACAACAATAATCAATGCTAGTAATATTCTCATATTGTCCTCCTAGTGAAGGCTTTTCTTATATTATATGTTTTCTATCTTCAAAAAAGTAGTTTTTATTCATCTTCTCCTAATTTTTCCAATTCGTAATGCACAGCACCATTTGCTAGAGTATCCCTTTTTTTATCCCGTTGGGAGACGTTTTTTCACTTTATAGGCAAAAAAAAGAGAAGGTTTCCCTTCTCTTACTTATACTTATAAAACATTTGCATGTCCTTCATAAATAACTCCACGAGCAGAATCAACAGTAATATCTTGTCCATCCTTCAATAGTGTTGTTGCCTTATCTACACCAACAATAACAGGAATTCCGATGCTTAATCCTACTACAGCTGCGTGGCTAGTTAGACCGCCTTCTTCCGTAATTAACGCTGAAGCTTGCTCCACGTATTTTACCATATCACGGTCAGTTGCAGGTGTTACAAGGATTGCTCCATCATACATCTTTGCTGCAGCTTCTTCACTATTATGTGCTACAACTACCTTGCCAAAAGCTGATTTTCTACCAATTCCTTGTCCATTTGCAAGGATGTTGCCAACAACATGAATCTTCATTATATTAGTTGTTCCACGCTCTCCAACTGGAACACCAGCTGTAATCACAACTAAATCACCAGGTTTGATAATTCCGGTTCCTAATGCTACATCAACAGAGTTATCGAGCATTTCATCCGTTGATTTTGCCACGTTACCTGTTTGTGCGTATACGCCCCAAACAAGTGAAAGCTTTCTTGTTGTTGATTCACTTGCTGTTACAGCAATAATTGGTGCCTTTGGACGGTATTTTGAAATCATTCTTGCTGTATGTCCACTTTCAGTAGGTGTGACAATCGCAGAAACATCTAGGTTAAGTGCAGTATGGGCAACCGACTGACCAATCGCATCTGTAATAGTAGTACCAGAGATTTTACTACGTTGAGATAAGATTTCACGATGTACTAAAGCCTCTTCAGCGCGTGAAGCAATATTATGCATCGTTTGAACAGCCTCAACTGGATATGATCCCGCAGCAGTTTCACCAGAAAGCATAATTGCATCAGTACCATCAAAGATCGCATTCGCAACGTCACTAGCTTCTGCACGAGTTGGTCTAGGATTACGTTGCATGGAGTCTAACATTTGAGTTGCAGTAATAACTGGTTTACCAGCTGCATTACATTTCTTAATTAAATCCTTTTGAACGAGTGGCACTTCTTCAGCAGGAATTTCAACTCCTAGGTCACCACGAGCTACCATGAGTCCATCCGATACTTCAAGGATTTCATCAATGTTATCGACTCCCTCTTGGTTTTCAATTTTAGGGATGATTTGAATGTTTACTCCTTTATTTTCTTCAAGCAATTCTCTAATTTCTAGTACGTCTGATGCACGACGAACGAAGGATGCTGCTATATAATCAACATCTTGTTGGATACCAAATACAATATCCTTTGCATCTTTTTCAGTAATACCTGGTAGGTTCACACTAACACCCGGTACGTTTACACCTTTTTTGTTTTTTAATGTTCCACTATTTAATACTTTAGTTAGAATTTCACGTTTCTGATGATTAATTTCTACTACTTCTAATCCGATTAAACCATCATCTAGTAGAATTCTGGAGCCTGGATGAACATCCTCAATAAGTCCCGGATATGTAATTGAGAATTTTTCCGGTGTACCAACAACTTCTTCCATTGAAATAGTTATATTTGACCCTTCAACTAATTCAATTGCACCATTTTCCATTGTATTTGTACGAATTTCAGGTCCTTTAGTATCTAATAAGATTGCAATATTCTTGCCAGTTATTTTAGAAGCTTCACGGATATTTTTGATACGTGCACCATGTTCTTCAAAGTCGCCATGTGAAAAATTAAGTCTTGCTACATTCATCCCAGCATTTGCTAAAGCTACAAGCTTTTCAATACTTTCACTAGCTGGTCCTATCGTACATACTATTTTTGTTTTTCTCATTACATTTTCCTCCTCTATAATCGCCTTAGAGCGATTACCAACACTTCCTCAGTGAATTATACAGAAATCATTATTAAATTGATAGTTCTTGCGACAGGTTATACATTTTTTCGTCAACTGTATGTTTACGATCTAAGATTTCCATAATATCATGGTCTACTAATTGGTTCTGTTGAATTCCGACCGCTCTTCCACCTTTTCCTTCCAGCAAGAGCTCAACAGCTTTTGCTCCAAGACGGCTAGCTAATACACGGTCAGTTGCAGTTGGTGAACCACCACGTTGAATATGTCCAAGTACACTTACTCTCGTTTCAAAATTTGTCGCTTCTTGGATCTTCTTCCCGATTTCCACACCGCTGCCTACACCTTCAGCAACTACAATAATACTATGTTTCTTACCACGTTCATGACCTCGGTTAAGCTTTGCAACAACTTCATTCATGTCATGATCAACTTCAGGAATTAAGATTGTTTCAGCACCCCCGGCCAATCCTGCCCATAATGCAAGATCACCAGCATGTCTACCCATTACTTCAATTACATATGTACGTTCATGAGAAGTTGCTGTATCCCTAATTTTATCAATTGCATCAATAACTGTATTTAATGCTGTGTCAAAACCGATTGTAAAATCAGTACCAGGGATGTCATTATCAATTGTACCTGGAACACCCACACATGGGAAACCAAGTTCCGTTAATTTTTGGGCACCACGGTATGAACCGTCACCGCCTATTACAACTAAGCCTTCAATCCCTAATTTATTGAGTTGTTCAATACCTTGTTTACGACCTTCTTCTGTCTTAAATTCCAAACATCGTGCCGTATAAAGCATTGTACCACCACGATGAATGATGTCACCGACATCCCCAATTTCTAACTTTTTAATCTGTCCACTAATAAGCCCGGCATATCCCTGATAAATTCCATATACTTCAACATCATGAAAAATCGCTTTACGTACAACAGCACGAATTGCAGCGTTCATACCAGGTGAATCCCCGCCACTTGTTAAAACACCTATTCTTTTCATTTTTCCACCTCTATGTAAAAAATAATCGTGAACTTATTTTTCCATATGCTTTTACTATTCTTTCGCAATATGTATAAAATAACACTAATATATAAGTAAAACAAGTTATGAAAACGTATTAAATAAAGAAAAAAGTGTGAAATCTGCCGAAAAAACAAAATATAAAAGGAATTTTACGCGGGGGCAATTCGCAAATCATGTATGCATAAAACATTTTCATTTTTTTGAAAATAAGACAAAGTAAAACGTGCCCTACACTTTGTGTAAGATGCACGTCTACTTTTTTACTGAACTCCGATATACTCTTCTTCAGCTATTTTAAATTGGCCGATCTTTTTATATTTTTGATAGCGGTGCTGAATTAACTCATCGTTATTTAATTTACGCAATTCTTTTAATGATTTTAATAGAACTGTATCAATGGAAGCTGCTTGCTCTGCAACATCTTTATGAGCACCGCCTCTAATTTCAGGAATAATTTCATCTACAATTCCTAGTTCTTTTAAGTCTGGCGCAGTAATCTTCATAGACTCTGCAGCCTTTTTCGCAAGTCCAGCGTCTTTCCAAAGCAATGCAGCTGCACCTTCAGGCGAAATAACAGAATACGTAGAGTTTTCAAGCATATGGATGTGATTTCCAACACCTAAAGCAAGAGCTCCGCCACTTCCACCTTCTCCAATAACGATACAAATAACAGGAACAGTTAAGCTTGCCATTTCAAAAAGATTTTTGGCAATCGCCTCACTTTGTCCACGTTCTTCTGCTGCTTTACCTGGATATGCCCCCTTCGTATCAATGAAGCAAATAATTGGACGTCGAAATTTTTCAGCCTGTTTCATTAAACGAAGTGCTTTCCGATATCCTTCAGGATGCGGCATACCAAAGTTTCTTTTAATATTTTCTTTCGTGTCCTTACCACGTTGATGGCCAATAACGGTTACTGCTAATCCATGGTATTTAGCCACGCCACCGACAATGGCAGCATCGTCACCGTAAAAGCGATCACCATGACATTCGAAAAAGTTTGTAAAAATACGTTCAATATAATCAAGGGTTGTTGGTCTCTCGGGATGACGCGCGATTTGCACACGGTCCCATGGTTTTAAATGAGTATAGATATCATTTTCTAGTTTTTGAAGTCTTGATTCAAGTTTTGAAATTTCATCAGATAGATCCACATTTGAATCACTTGTAAATTCTTTTAACTCAGCAATCTTCTTTTTCAATTCCACAACTGGTTTCTCAAATTCTAGTTCTCCTACCAATTCACCGCACCCCCGTTCATATGAATGTCTACAATATTTGCCAATGTATTTTTTAAATCATGACGGTGGATAACAGCATCCAATTGACCATGTTTTAATAAAAATTCAGCTGTCTGGAAATCATCTGGAAGTTCTTCGCGGATGGTTTGCTCAATAATCCTTCTTCCAGCAAAACCTATTAACGCACCTGGCTCCGCAAAATTAAAATCTCCTAAGGAAGCAAAGCTTGCAGATACACCACCTGTTGTTGGGTGAGTCATAATTGAAATAATCAGTCCACCTTGATCACTAAAGAGCTTTAAGGCTGAACTCGTTTTTGCCATTTGCATTAAACTAAGTACACCTTCTTGCATTCTTGCTCCACCTGAAGCTGTGAAAATCAGAAATGGAACTTTTTCTTCCATTGCCTTTTCAATCGCTCTCGTAATCTTTTCACCGACAACAGAACCCATACTTCCCATTCGGAAACTTGAATCCATAATTGCTAAAATAACTCGATTACCTTCGATTGTACCCTCACCAGTAACAACGGCTTCATTAATACCCGTTTTAACTTGGTCCTTCTTAAGCTTTTCCAGATAGTCCGGAAACCCAAGTGGGTTTTCAGATATCATATCATGATCGAGCTCAACGAAAGATCCTTCATCAAGTAAGCTCTCAACTCTTTCATAAGCGGTCATTTGATAATGATAGCCACAGTTCATACAAACCTTATCGTTTTTCATTAATTCCTTTGTATACATGATTTTTTTACAGTTTGGACATTTGCTCATAATTCCTTCTGGAACATCTTGTCTTGCCTGTTCTGAAGGGATTGAAGCATATTTTTTCTTTTTTACAAAAAAGTCTTTTAACAAAATAAACCTCCTCACACATTTCAATAGAAATGGCTTCTTCGTTGGAATTTATCGCCTTAGTGATTATAATTTTAAGACAAAAAGTTGAGTAACGAAAAAAAGGAAAATCTCTATCTTCCTTCGTTGCCAAAAAAGCATGTACTTATACTTTACTGAATGTCTTCTTTATTTTTTGTAGGAATATGTCAATAAAAGCACGACAAATTCCTACAAAGTGATGTTTTCGTAGGCAGATAAAGCTTTTTCCACATCTCTTTTACTTAGTGCGTCAACTAACTCATCAAAACCTTCTTTGTTTATTTCATGTGTCTGTTCCTCATAAATGAACTTCACATATTCATTAATAACGACCCAAATGCGGAGTAAAAGTCGATTACCTGTAGCTTCGGCAATTGTCTTAAAAAGGTATTCCTCGGGATCTTCAACATCCCATATAGTCCTTTTTAATTCTGTAATCATTTGATCGTTTATTTGTTGACACGCTAATTCAATACAGGATTTTTCGAGAGTTTGTTTCGTTTCGAGGAGATCGTCTTTTGTTTTATCTCCTTGGATGATAAAGGTACCTAGTAAATGAATCAACTGGTGATCTCCGAAATCCTTTAAGAAGGTACCTTCACCCCTTCTTGTCTCAATTAGCCCTAATAATTCTAGCGACCTTAAGGCTTCTCTTACAGAGGAACGCCCTACTTTAAGACGATCAGAAAGCTCTCGTTCGGAAGGGATTTTATCCCCAGTGGAAAGTCCATCATCTTGAATGATGGACCTAATTTGTTTCACAATTTCAATATAAACCTTCGAACTTTGGGATGTCATTTTATATCATCCATTCAATTATTCAATTATGGCTAAACGCCTTGTCTTCTCCGCAACTTCTTCCGGATTTACAGTGATTCTTGCTACCCCTGTTTCCATTGCTGCCTTTGCCACACTTGCTGCAACTGCGGGAGCAACACGCGGGTCAAATGGCGCAGGAATGACGTACTCAGGTCGAAGTTCCTCGGAAGTTATCAATGATGCAATTGCTTCAACAGCTGCAATTTTCATTTGTTCATTTATATGTGTGGCTCTAGCATCTAAAGCCCCTCTAAAAATCCCTGGGAATGCAAGTACATTGTTTACTTGGTTTGGAAAATCAGATCTTCCTGTTCCAACAACCTTAGCACCTGCTTCTAACGCTACATCCGGCATAATTTCAGGATTAGGATTTGCCATAGCAAAGATAATTGGGTCTTGATTCATCGTTTTAACCATATCTGCTGTTAAAGCACCTTCAACAGACACTCCTATAAAGACATCCGCATCCTGGAGAGCATCTGCAAGAGAGCCTTCGACGCGATTACGATTTGTATATTTTGCTACTTCTGCTTTTACATCATTCATACCAAAGGTACGTCCCTCATAAATCGCACCTCTAGAGTCACACATAATAATGTCACGAACACCATAGCGGTATAAAAGCTTAATAATAGCAATACCTGCAGCACCTGCTCCGTTTGCAACCACTTTTATTTCTGACATTTTCTTTCCAACAAGCTTTAATGCATTCACTAGTCCTGCTACTGTAACAATCGCGGTACCGTGTTGATCATCATGAAAAACCGGAATATTGGCTTCTTTTTTAAGACGCTCCTCAATGACAAAGCAATTTGGAGCAGCGATATCCTCTAAGTTGACTCCACCAAAAGTTGGCTCTAATAATTTTACAGTTTCCACAATCTTGTCAACATCTGTTGTATTCAAACAAATTGGAAATGCATCTACACCTGCAAAGCTCTTAAACAATACAGCCTTTCCTTCCATTACCGGAAGTGCAGCTTCCGGACCAATGTTTCCTAAGCCAAGGACTGCTGTCCCGTCAGAAACAACAGCTACCATATTCCCCTTCATTGTGTATTCATACACTTTGGACTTATCATCGTAAATAACCTTACATGGTTCAGCTACACCTGGTGAGTATGCTAAACTTAAATCCTTTGCATTTCTTACTGGAATTTTTGATTTTGATTCAAGCTTTCCCTTATGAATTTGATGAATATGTAGAGCTTCTTCTCTTAGAGTCATTTCCTTTTTTTCACTCCTTGTTATAAAGAAAACTTGGCAGCCTTAAATATTGGCTCCAGTTAAAGTCATAAAAGCAGTTAAAACATGTCCAACTTTTTTCATGAAAACTAGTAAATTAGAATTTCCTTTTACACGAATGATCAGTGGTATGACCACTTCGCTTTTCTATTACAATATAACATATATGCTATTCCTGTAAAGAGTTTGTTATTGGAACACCACATTTTTTGGCCCCATTAATTTCGTAATTTCGGTTAAAAATTTTGGATTAGGGCTGATCCAAAGTTCTTGTTGAAGTTGAATTGTTTTTTGGGATTCCTCGTAATATAGAACAACAGGAGTTTCCCCTGGATATTCTCTTAACAGTTCTTTTAAATTGATAAAAACTTGATCTACTTGGTGACTTTTTTCCATCCTTATAAACAGTTTCTTTTCTTCTTCCGGTAAATCTCCTTGTTCAGGTAAGGCCTCGGTTTGATTGATGATTAGCTGTAGTTGATTATTCCGATTTTCAATCTTCCCTTTTAATAATAATAACGCCTCATTTTTTAAAAGCTTTCCTGACTGAGTATACGTTCTTGGAAAGGCAACACCTTCTAATTCACCTGTTTCATCACTAATTGTTAAAAAGGCCATTACTTCACCTTTTTTTGTGCGTATCGTTCTCTCTTTTGTGATGAATCCACCTATCACAACGTTTTGATGTAGATAGTGGGAAGCATCCGAAATCGCGATTGCTCTGTTTTTGTTTAAATATGTCGCATAGGCTGATATAGGATGACTTGATAAATAAAAACCAAGTGCTTCTTTTTCAAAACGGAGTTTTTCCATTTCCTTAAAAGGTTCAACTTCAACATATTTTGGTTTAAGTCCAAAATCGTCATCAAAAGACATCTCAAACTGATTTTCATCATCCTTTGGTCGAACGAGTTCTGCATGTTCGATTGCCACATCTAAAGTAGCTAACAGAGTGGCCCGATGTTCCCCAAATTCATCAAAGGCTCCAGAACAAATTAACGCTTCTATGGTTCGACGGTTTATGCTTCTCATCGAAGTCCTCACACAGAAATCAAACAGGTCTGAAAATGACTTAGCCTTCCGAGTTTCAATAATATCTTTTAACGCGGCAACTCCTACGCTTTTTATCCCTGCTAAACTAAACCGAATCGCCTGTTTTTCAACAATAAATGGATAATAGCTTCTATTAATTGAAGGCGGTAGAACGGTAATTCCCTTTTGTTTTGATTCACGAATATATTGTCCTAACTTGTCATCATTCCCAATGACACTCGTAAGTAATGCAGCCATAAAATAGAGCGGATAGTTTGCTTTTAAATAAGCTAGCTGATAAGCAATCATACTGTAGGCAACAGCATGGCTTCGGTTAAAACCATAATTAGCAAATCTAACAATTAAATCATAAATTTCATTTGCTGTTTTTTCGGTATAGCCTTTCTTTAAACTGCCTTGTATAAAATGCTCCCGCTCCTTATCAAGAACCTCTTTCTTCTTTTTACTTACAGCTCTCCTTAAAAGGTCAGCCTCTCCTAAACTAAATCCAGCCATTTTTGAGGCAATCTGCATAATTTGTTCCTGATACACAATAACGCCATATGTCATTTGTAGGATTGGTTTTAAATCGGAGTGTGGGTATTCGACTGCTTCTTTTCCATGTTTACGTGCAATATACAATGGGATGTTTTCCATTGGACCGGGTCTGTACAAAGCATTTACAGCCACGATGTCTTCCAGGGCATTCGGCTGTAGTCGCACTAGAACACTCCTCATTCCGCTTGACTCTAGCTGAAAAACTCCCGTTGTATCTCCTTTACTTAACAACGCAAATGTTTTCGGATCATCTAATGGAATGGTCGATAGATCAATACTCTTTCCAGTCCCGCGCTTGATCATTGACCTAATATTATCGAGAAGTGTCAAATTTCGAAGCCCAAGAAAATCCATTTTTAAGAGGCCTATTTCCTCAAGTATATCCATCGGAAATTGTGTCAAATATACGTCATTATGCCCCTCTTGAATAGCGATTAAATCAGTCAACGGTAGTTCACTAATAACAACCCCAGCAGCATGTGTAGAAGTATGTCTTGGCAGTCCTTCAATTTTTTTAGCTGTTTCAAAGATTTTACGTCCGATTTCAATGTTTTGAATATAATCCCGTAACCCTTGGGATTCTTCATACGCTTGTTGTAGAGTTATTCCAAGCTTACTAGGAACTTGTTTGGCAAGAAAATCCGCTTCCTTAGGAGAGATTCCCATTACCCTTCCAACATCCCGGAGTGCAGCTCTTGCCGCCAATGTTCCAAACGTAATGATTTGCGCGACATGAAGGCTTCCGTATTTTTTCGATACATATTCAATCATTTCATCTCGTCGGTTATCAGGAAAGTCAATATCAATATCTGGCATGGATATTCTCTCCGGGTTTAAGAATCGTTCAAATAATAGCTGGTGTTCCAATGGATCAACATCCGTAATATAAAGAACATACGCGACTAATGAGCCGGCTGCTGACCCCCTCCCTGGTCCCGTCACAATACCATTTTCATGAGCATACTTCATAAAATCCCAAACAATTAAAAAATAATCACTAAAATTCATATTTTTGATGACTTGAAGCTCATATTCGAGTCTTTCAAATTGTTCATCAGAAGGATTTTGATACCTTTCTTTTAGGCCTTTAAGACAGATTCTCGAAAGATAGTCCTCCGCCGACTCTTGATTCGGAACCGGGTATTTAGGTAATGCAAATTTACCAAATTCTATTTCAACATGACACTGTCCAGCAATGCGTATTGTATTTTCAAGAACCTCTGGAGTGTCAGAAAAAAGCTCGCTCATTTGTGAAGGAGATTTTAAATAATATTCCTTGCTTGGTAGAACGGCTCGATCTTCATCTGAAAGCTTAGTTCCATTCTTAATCGATAATAAGCATTCGTGAGCAAATGAATCTGCTTGCTCTATGTATTGAACGTTATTTGTAGCAACCAATGGTATTTTTAGTTCTTTACTTATTGCGAAAAGGTGTTTGTTCATTTCAACGTTTTCTCGCAAACCATGGTCCTGTACAGATAAATAAAAGCTTTCTTGTTCAAAAATATTTTTATAAGAAATAGCTCGCTTTATAGCTTCCTCGTAATTTCCATTCTTTAAACTTTGCTCAATGTCCCCTTTAAGACCAGGCGATATACCAATTAATCCCTCGCGATATTGGGATAACCATCTTCTAGGGATTCCTTCTTTTGATTTCGTCTGGATGGCACTACTAATTTTTAATAGATTTTGATATCCTTTGTTGTTTTTCGCAAGTAATACTACAGGATAAGCAATGTGCTCATCCTCCGACAACACGGAGGCAGTCATTCCTATGATTGGCTTGATTCCATGCTTCCTGCATTCTTTATAAAAAGCTATTGCACCATACATTACATTTTCATCGGTTAACGCCAATGCTTTAAGCCCAAGGTTGCTCGCTTTTTCAACCAATGCTTCTATTTTTGCAGCACTCGATAAAAGGCTGTAGGCGCTTTGAACCTGTAGATGAACAAAAGGCAATGAAATCCCACCTCTTTCATGATTCGTTCTATTGAATACTTCAATTATAGTCCTATTTATGAAACAAGCAAAACAAAACTCATAGTTTGTACGGTTTGTCCATATACATGTATTAAATCATTATAAAATTATCAATAACAAAAAGAGGGTGTCCAAATGGAAATAAAAGATGCTTTTATGCCTGCATTTATTCATAGTTTTTTTATTGCGCTCGGGGTTCTTTTAGGTGGATCGTTAATCGGAGGGCTCGGTGCCTTTATGTCAGGTCAAGCACCTTTATCTGAAATCTATTCGGTGGCAAGCAAGTTGAAAATTTGGGCACTTGTTGCTGCAATTGGTGGGACTTTCGATACCTTTTATAGCTTTGAAAAGGGAATTTTTCTTGGACAAACAAAAGATGTCTTTAAGCAATTTCTCCTAATTGTTTCAGCAATGGGAGGAGCTCAGTTCGGGTGGAGAATTATTGAGTGGTTCACACAGGAGCATATCACCTAATGAGAGTACCACCTTATCATCAAAAACCGGGTTGGCAACGATTTTTTGCTGGCATTGTAATCGGCGCCTTATTAAGTTGGTTCATCTTTTTGTTTCAGTTTGGGGTGTTGCAGGATAATCAGATTCGAAAGATAACACAACAGGAAGATGAAATTAAAGAGCTAAAAAAAAGTAAGGATATTCTTATTGAAGATGTGAAAAAATTAAACGAAGATAACAAAAACAAACTCAAAATTCAGGACTTTAAGGTGGATTTTACAAATAAAAAGAAGTTTGATATTAGTTCACTCAATCTTCATCATATAAAAACCGCTGTCATTGAGGATCTTAACACCTTAATTGGACAGGATATTCAAACAGTATCCCAAAACAAAGAGCTTCTTTTTAGGACAATTGAAAATAGTGTTTATGAACTGGACGATAAAAAATATAGACTCAAAATTCACACCGTCTTTTTTGATACTACACTCGAAATCACACTCAATATCGAACTAGTTAAATAAGAAAAGCAAAAGGCGCTCGCCTATCGGCAACAAGCATAAGCCAATCGCTGATAGAAGGCGCTTCTTGCCTTCCGAAGCGATTGGCTTAGACCAGAGAGACGATGGCGCCTGGAGCTAGACAACGAAAACTACGTAAAAAATTTTATACTTTCTTATTTTTAAACGAAGCCTCCATTTTAGGAGGCTTTTATTTGTTATCAAGTGAACATTTTGTTACAGACACATTAAAATTTTTGGAAAATTTTAAAAATATGTAGCATTTTTGAGCGAAAATGAAATAAAATGTAATTAAAACGCACAAGGAGGGAAAATATGTATATTAACCGCAGAAAACTTTTAAATGAAAAAATGACGCATTTAAAAAATGGGTACTCCGCTTACGCAGAATCCCCAGATATCATCAATGCGCTAAAGAAAGAAATACAAGCACTAAACCTTAATGTTTTTGAAGAGGTAACAGATTTAGGCTCTTGGTTCATCCCCGTAAAGGTAGATAACTAAAAGAAAAGTCGCATGCAAATGGAGCGGTTTTTTTTTTTTGGTCTGCAAACCTCCTGCAAATCAGCAATTACCTGCTCTACCTCATCCCATGAATAGATGGTAGCTCCTGATGCGAGGGGATGCCCACCACCATTGTACTTTTTGGCAACTTTGTTTATTACCGGTCCTTTTGAGCGTAAGCGAACACGAATTTGATCCTTTTCCTCTACGAAAAACACCCACATCTTGAGATTTTCGATATTTCCTAAATTACTTACAAGCTGCGATGCTTCAGCAGGTGTTACATTGTATTTTTTCAAAATATCATTTGTAATTGTCATCCAGCCCACACCATCTTCAGTGACCTTGTAATTCTGATAAACATACCCACTTAGACGAGCGACTTTTTCCTTTATTTTATACAAATTTTCGTAAACTAATGGAAAATCAAAGCCATATTCAAGTAATTCTCCTGCATATGTAAATGTTTTTGGATTTGTATTTGGAAATAAAAATCGACCGGTGTCTCCGACCATTCCAGCAAATAGAAGCTTCGCAGCCTCCTGTGAAAGTGTAAAACCTTGATTTTTCCCTTGGAGGTAGAGCTCATAAATCATTTCACTGCAGGAGCTTGCATCTGTATCAACCCATAAAAGGTCTCCATATGGGTCTTCATTTGGATGATGATCAATTTTAATTAGCTTTCTGCCTTGTTTGTAGCGCTGATCTGAAATCCGCCCCTGATTTGCAGTATCACAAACAATCACTAGAGCGTCTTTATAGGTTTCATCAGATATCTTATCCATTTCTTTTAGAAAGAGTAAAGAGGGTTCATCCTCGCCTACGACAAAAACGTTTTTAGTCGGATAGGAAGCTGTCAAGATTTCAGCTAAACCACATTGTGACCCATATGCATCCGGATCCGGCCTTACATGGCGATGAATGATAATAGTCTCAAACTCTCTTATTGTTTTTAGAATCTCCTGAATCATTTCAACTCTCCTTATTGAATACCCATTTTGTTCTTTTTTCTTCACGAAGTTTCCACATTCTATTCACTAGCATTTTAGATTCGTTCTAGTTACAATAGGAATAGCAATCTAGAATTGGAGGAAGTTTTTTATGAAGATACTTGTTTTTTTCATTATATTTGCACTTATGTTTTATTTTTATTATAAAACAAAATACTTTCGCACAAGACGTCCAGTTGAAAAACAATGGCTCTCTGCGAAGTCGAGTATGGCACTCGGACTATTTGTTGCCTTTTTCGGTTTAAATGCTTACTTTGTTCATCCTTCTACAATCTCATATGTAATTGGTACCATCCTTATCATTGTTGGTAGCGGAAGCACATGGGCAGGATTCCGTGCCTATAAGCATTATCAGCCATTAGTGATAAAAGAAGCAGAACAACAGTAAGAAAGAAAAAGGACGCCTTAGCGTCTCTTTTTTTTCCTCACATAAAATTTCTAAAAGATTGTTGCTATTGGATAAAACATAACTATTTTGATTGAAGCGGAAGGTGGCGACTCCTCGAAAATGCATTCGCATTTTCTTCGTGCGTGGGTTATTTCAAGGAAGAAATTCAAAGTCCTGCGGGAAAAGCGTGAGACTTGAGACCCCACAGGAGCGAACAGTAGAACGAAGCCTAAAAGCGCCACTTCCTGTGGCAACGGCTTCGTGACCTACATCGTGTAGGCCTGAGGTGGCTCAAGCCACGCCCGCGGAAAGCGTCCACCAGCAGCGGAAATCAATTGTGCTCAATAACAACAAAGTTTAAACCTAAATAAACAATCTATCTTTCAATTAATTGTGCCATCATCATTGCCTTTCCAACAACGACTCCACCATTGAAAACTTCAACATCGACTTTACCAAATCGTCTACCAACCTCTAAAACTCGAGGATGAATTTCCATCATACTATCAATTTGAACAGGCTTCATAAAATAAACCGTCATATTTTCAATAACAAGGTCACCTTTTTTAAAGGATTTAAGTACCCTATTGGCAGCCTCAGTGACAATTGTTGTAAACACACCGTAGGAAATGGTCCCCAAGTAATTTGTCATTTGTGGAGTTACCTCGCATTGATAAATAGACTCTCCATCAGCAGAAATATCCACGAGTTGATTTGTGACAATATCATCAATTGTTTCTCCTACCTGTGGTTGACGACCAATCATCTGAAGGGCTTTTAATACATCCTGACGACTTATAATTCCTTGCAATCGATTTGACTGATTGACGACCGGTAGCATTTCAATTCCTTCCCATACCATCATATGGGAGACAGAAGCAACAGAGGTTTTTTCATTCACCGTCATTGGGTTTTTTGTCATCACTTTTTCAATTGGCATTTGTGGGTCCTGTCCCATAATGTCCTTTGCAGTCACCATGCCAACTACCTTTGATTGGTTATCAATTACAGGATAGCGTCCGTGCCCTGTTTCAGTATTGTGTTCATACCATTTCTCAACTTTATCCGAAAGGTGAAGGCTAACCGTCTCCGTTTCCGGTGTTAAGATATCCTCAACTAATACAATCTCCTTTTTTATGAGCTGATCATAAATGGCACGATTAATCATTGTGGCAACCGTAAAGGTATCATAGCTACTGGAGATAATAGGTAGCTGTAGCTCATCAGCAAGTTTTTTTACTTGTTCATCCGTGTCAAAGCCACCTGTAATCAATACAGCAGCACCTGCATTTAACGCATATTCATGTGCCTTTGTACGGTTACCTACAATCAATAGGTTTCCAGCACCCGTATAACGCATCATAGCCTCAAGCTTCATAGCACCGATGACAAATTTATTTAATGTTTTGTGGAGACCCGCTTTTCCCCCAAGCACTTGTCCATCGACAATGTTCACAACTTCAGCGAAGGTGAGTTTTTCAATGTTTTCTTTCTTCTTTCGTTCAATTCGAATTGTCCCAACACGTTCGATTGTGCTAACATATCCCTTATTTTCTGCATCCTTGATTGCACGGTAAGCAGTCCCCTCGCTCACCTTCATATCCTTGGCAATTTGTCGAACCGAAATTTTCTCACCAATCGGAAGTGTGTCAATATACTGTAATATTTGCTCATGCTTTGTCGCCAAGCTCTTCACCCTCTAATAATCATTCTTTTATCTATTTCCGTTATTTTCTTATCTTTATTATACGGGTGAAGTATGTTTTATTCAATTTTATATAGAAACCAAATACGCCTTAGTGTATTTGCGCCCTATTTTAGGCCCACACGAGGTGGGTCACAAAGACGTTGCCACAGGATGTGGCGTTGTTAGTCTTTGATCTTACTCGTCGAAAATCTTCCTTTGAAAAATCGTGGCATCCGCCGGAGGTTAATTACTAACATCAATCAGCATAAGCTGATTGATGTTAGTAATTCCGCATTCGTTGTCGACGTTTTGCTGACGCACCTTGTGGGTTTGTCATTTTTTGAGCAATCTTAGGATTATACAATAAACCAATTAGATTTCCACTGACTACAATCAAAGCAAAAACGAGCCAAGAAATCGCAAAAATACCTTCTAAGCCTTCTGCTCCTATTGCTAAACGTGGTACCCCATAATATAGTAAAACACCACAAAGCAGTAAACATAGTATTAATCTATTATGCATACCATTTCCTCCTTTACCTATGCTTGTATCATTCTATGAGGCAAGCATAAAAAAAAGACGTGAATCCTCACGCCTTAATTTCACTCTATAATTCAATTAAATCTCCTGCTGATAAAACTTTTCCTTCAGTTGAAGTCAGTCTTGAGACAAAATCATTGGCATCCTGTTGAATAACCGGGAAAGTATTATAATGAATTGGAACAATTGTTTTTGCCTTTAACCACTCCGCTGCGATTAAAGCATCATCTGGTCCCATTGTAAAATTATCCCCAATTGGTAAGAAGGCAACATCAATGTCGTTAAGTTCACCGATTAACTTCATGTCATAAAACAATGCAGTGTCCCCTGCATGATAAATGGTTTTTCCTTCTGCCGTAAACAAGATGCCGCCTGGCATACCTGTATATACGAACTCCTTCTTCTCAGGAATTTCTACGCTTGAGCCGTGAAAAGCCAATGTAAACTTCACCTTTCCAAAATCAAATTGGTGCGCACCACCAATATGCATTGGATGTACTTTCAATCCCTGCCATCCTAAATAAACAGCAAGTTCATTTGGTGCTACTACCAAGCTTGAGTTACGCTTAGCAAGGTCTACAGTGTCCCCAACATGATCTCCATGTCCATGTGTGAGTAAAATGACATCGACTTTTTCTTCGGCTGCGTTTAAGTCTGTATTTGGGTTACCTGTAATAAACGGGTCAATTATGATTGTCTTACCACTCGTTTCAATTTTTACGACAGAATGTCCATGATACGATACCTTCATATGGATCTCTCCTTCCAGAATTGTATGTAGAAACCATATTATATTACTTCTTTTTTCATGCGTACTTTCCCTCTTTTTTTATACCCTTTTCCTAATTAAAACAAACCCTGAATTATTTTTACTATGAAGTTCTCTCCTTTCGCTTTAACCAACAAAGTGCTAAAATTGAACAGTATTCTTTATTATTCAAAAGGATGTGTTACATATGAATCAACGATTACAACAGTTATCTAGTTGGTTAAAGGAAAAAGACATTGCGTGTAGTTTCATTACGTCTACTCCAAATGTATTTTACTTAACAAATTTTTATACAGACCCACATGAAAGACTTCTTGGTTTATTTGTCTTTCAAGATGAAGAGCCTATCTTAATTTGTCCTAATATGGAACTTGCTCAAGCACGTAATGCAGGATGGCAATATGAAATCATCGGATTTAGTGATACAGATAATCCATGGGAGCTCATCCAAAATTCTCTCTCAAAACGAAATGTAAATGTATCCACATTGGCTCTTGAAAAAGAGCATTTAACCGTTGAGCGATTTGAGCAGATTCAAAAATTGTTCCCTTCCACCTCATTCGTATCTGCTGAAGAAAAATTACATACGTTACGCATGATTAAAGAAGAACAAGAGGTATCTATTCTCCAAGAAGCAGCTAAGCTTGCTGATTATGGAGTAGAAGTTGGGGTAGAAGCCATTGCTGAAGGAAAAACAGAATTAGATGTGTTAGCAACAATCGAATTTGAATTAAAGAAAAAAGGAATCCGTCAAATGTCTTTCGATACCATGGTATTAACAGGTCTAAAAACAGCTGCACCACACGGGAAACCTGGTCTTGAAACGATCAAAAAAGGTGATTTTGTCCTATTTGACTTAGGTGTAGTTCTAGATGGATATTGTTCAGACATTACCAGAACTGTTGCTGTTGGTGAGATTTCAGATCAACAACGTGAGGTTTATAACACCGTATTAAAAGCTCAACTGGCAGCTGTTGATGCATGTCAACCTGGAACAAGAGTAGGAGATATTGACGTGGCTGCACGTTCCATTATTTCAAATGCTGGATATGGGGAATATTTCACACATCGAATTGGTCACGGGCTTGGAATTGATGTTCATGAATTCCCATCCATGAATGAAACAAATGATATGCTTTTACAAAAAGGAATGGTATTTACCATTGAACCAGGAATTTATGTTCCGGAAATCGGTGGTGTCCGGATTGAGGATGATATGATCATCACCTCCGATGGTGCTAAAACATTAACTAATTTTCCAAAAGAACTTATTACGAAATAACTATGAAAGGACCCCTTGGGGTCCTTTTAATTGACTGCATTCTCTTCCTCTTCAAATTTTGAACAAAGGTATTCAAACAGCTTATGGTTAAAATTATCCTGATTACGCACATAATCAAATAAAATATTATATTGCTCTTTATTATCCTGCAACCCATTCAACACCTTAAAAAACAATTCCTTTTGTTCCGAGATGGTATTTACGATTTCCAGATCTTTCTCATCTTTTTCTTCAAATCGTTTTGAAATTGTTTCGTTTTTCACCTCATGGTTTTTTAAGGCAGCGATGATTTGATCAAATTGATCCTTCACGAGATTCATATTCTCAGAGACTTTTTTGTTAAAGATTTCTTGATTTTGAACAATGCGTCCTAAAATCTCAAGCTGGTCTTTATGGTCCACTTGCTGCTTAGCTGCTGTCTCATTGTATTTTTCCTGTTTCTTCATAAAGCCAACAAATACCTCCAATAAATTTTTCTGTTCGCTCATATTCTTTGAGAGCTTTTCATCCTTCATCCTTTGCTTCTGTTCATGATTAAAAAATTGATGTTGAAATCCCTTTTGTTCCTCCGCTAACTTCTTGATTAATTCTTCATTACTTTTTATATATTCTTTAATGGTTTCATTGTATTTTTCCTGCAACTTTATATGTTCAGTTACAAAATTCGAATAATAGGTCGATTGATTCAGGTTTTCTGTTTCGGAAGACGTTGGTCGGTGAACATAGGGTGCTAATGATCCATTATAAAAAACGGATGAACCCATACTTGTGCACTCCTTTACTCCTTTAGTAGACGTATGACTCACTACATACTTTTCTTTATCTTATTTTTATGCATAAAAAATGGTGACAATGATTAGATACTGGCGAAACTGGAAAAGGATACCTAAAAAGGTACCCTCAGAGTTTTTATCTATTTTCAAAAAGTGGTTTTGCATCTGAATAGGAGGTTCCGTGTGCTTCTGCAACCGCTTTGTAGGTTACAAATCCATCTAGTGTATTGATTCCTTTGAACAAAGCATCATTATCCAAACAAGCTCTCTTGAATCCTTTATTCGCGATCATCAGTGCATATGGAACAGTTACATTTGTTAATGCAAAAGTTGAAGTGCGCGGTACAGCTCCAGGCATGTTCGCAACGGCATAGTGGACAACATCATGTTTGATATAGGTTGGATTATCATGTGTTGTAATTTTGTCCGTCGTTTCAAAAATCCCACCTTGGTCTATTGCAATATCTACGACTACAGAACCTGGTGCCATTGATTTAATCATTTCTTCCGTTACAAGTTTTGGAGCCTTTGCTCCCGGAATGAGTACTGCACCGATTACAAGATCGGATTCCTTCACAGCTTCTGCAATTGTAAGTGGGTTTGACATAAGTGTTGTTACATCTGCGCCAAAAATGTCATCGAGCTGGCGAAGACGGTCTGGATTTAAATCGATAACCGTTACCTGTGCTCCAAGACCCACTGCCATCTTAGCAGCATTCGTTCCTGCAACTCCTCCTCCGATGATCGTCACATTACCACGATGTACTCCAGGTACTCCAGCTAGTAAAATACCTTTGCCACCATGTGTCTTCTCTAAAAATTGGGCACCGATTTGTGTTGCCATCCTTCCTGCAACCTCACTCATTGGAGTTAGTAATGGAAGGGAACCGTTTGGTAACTGCACTGTCTCATAAGCAAGTCCAATTACTTTTTTCTTAACAAGAGCCTTTGTTAGTTCAGGCTCTGCAGCTAAATGTAAATACGTAAATAAGAGTAAATCGTCACGGAAATATTGAAACTCCTCTGGCAGTGGTTCTTTTACCTTCATGACCATTTCCGCCTGCCATGCTTCACTTGGTGTATTCACAATCATTGCCCCTGCATCGGCATATTGTTGATCTGTAAAACCAGATCCTGCCCCAGCGTTGGTCTCTATATAGACTTCATGGCCGTAGTTTACAAGACTTACAACACCAGCCGGCGTCATTGCAACGCGGTTTTCGTTATTTTTTATCTCCCGAGGTACACCAATACGCATGTAAAAACACTCCTCTAATTATGGTCAATAAATCCATTTTCCTTAAAATTACAAATCCTATTATAACAATTTTGAAAGCACTTACACAACTATCTTTTTCTTTCTGATAATCCACCAAAAAGTTCAATTTTTATACAATTTATTTTCCTTTCTAAATGATATGCAGTGCTATAATAATAGTAGATAGACTATATCTATATTTAGGGGGGGCATTTAAATGCTAGTTTCCTATAAAAAAGTCCTTGTTGCTGTTGATGGTTCAAAGGAAGCTGAATGGGCTTTTAAAAAAGCAATTGATGTTTGTAAGCGGTATCATTCAGAACTGATTATTACTCATGTGATTGACTTAAAACAATTTGCAACAATCGGTGCATACCAGCTAAACCTAACAGAGGAATCTGAAAAATTCGGAAAAGAATTGCTGAAACGGTATGAGCAAATGGCGGAAGAAGCAGGTATTGAAGATATAGACACAATATTAGAATATGGATCTCCTAAAATAAAAATTGCAAAGGAAATTGCGCCAAAGCATCAAGTTGATTTAATCATTTGTGGTGCGACTGGTCTTAACGCAGTCGAAAGGTTCCTATTAGGCAGTGTTTCTGAAAACATTACACGTTATGCAAAATGTGATGTCATGGTTGTTCGAACAGAAAAGGACCTTTAAGATATAACAAAAAAATCGTGAACAATCACGATTTTTTTGTTTGTTTTATTTTTTGTAAAACCTTGTATACTTCATCAAATCCTGTTCCTCCTGCACTCTTACGACGCGCTACAGCAGTTGCAGGTAATAACACTTCATAAATGTCTTCTTCAAAGAGTACAGATGACTCTTTGAACACTTCAAGCGGTAAATCTCCTAAGAAGACGCCACGTTCAATACAAGTTAACACTAACTTCCCAACCACTTCATGAGCTTCTCTAAACGGTAATCCCTTCGAAGCTAAGTAATCCGCAAGCTCTGTAGCATTTGAGAAATCCTTTTTAACAGCTGTTGCCATCACTTCTTTTTTCACCTTCATAGTTGACACCATTCCGGCAAAAACTTTCAAGGATCCTTTTACTGTCTTCACAGTATCAAACATGCCTTCTTTGTCCTCTTGCATATCTTTGTTATACGCTAGAGGTGTTCCTTTAAGGACAGTTAATAATCCAAAAAGGTTTCCGTAAACCCTTCCTGTTTTACCACGGATTAGTTCTGCCATATCGGGGTTTTTCTTTTGTGGCATAATGCTGCTTCCCGTTGCAAAAGTATCATCCATCTCAATAAAATTAAATTCCTGAGAAGACCATAGAATTAACTCTTCGCAAAAACGTGAAAGGTGCATCATAATCATTGAACTATTGCTTAAAAATTCAACGATAAAATCTCGATCACTCACGGCATCGATACTATTCTCATAGATTTTTTCAAAGCCTAATAGCTCTGCAGTGTAGTAACGGTCAATAGGAAAAGTAGTTCCAGCTAAGGCTCCAGCTCCTAATGGAGACATATTGATTCTTTTTAACGAGTCCACTAAACGCTCTTTATCTCGTTCAAGCATCCAATAATAGGCCAACAAATGATGGGCAAATGAAATCGGCTGTGCCCTCTGTAAGTGTGTATATCCGGGTGCTATTGTTTCAACATGTTGTTCTGCTTGTTCCACGATTGCGTCCTGTAGTTCTTCAACGACCTCGATGATTTCATTGACTTGTTGTCGTAAGTATAAATGCATATCTGTGGCAACCTGGTCATTTCTACTTCGCCCTGTATGAAGCTTGCCACCGACCTGCCCAATCTCGTCAATAAGCATTTTTTCAATATTTAAATGAATATCTTCATTTGCAACAGAATATTCCAATTCACCATTTTTAGCTTTTACCAATAAGGTAAGTAACCCTGACTTAATGGTTTCTGTTTCTTCCGTTGAAAGTATTCCACATTTACCAAGCATGGTAACATGGGCAATGCTTCCTTCAATATCTTCCTTCACCAGTTCCTGGTCGAAGGAGATAGATGCACCGAACTCATCTACCCATCCTTCCGCACTTTTGGTGAATCTTCCACCCCAAAGCTTTTTCATACTTCTACCTTCTTGCTGTTATTTACGATACTATTCACCTTTGTTGGTAAGCCCCATAATGAAATGAAACCAACCGCAGCATTATGATCGAATTCATCATCTGAAGTATATGTCGCAAGCTTTTCATCGTACAAGGAATTATCAGATTTACGTCCTTCAACAATTGCATGACCTTTGAAAAGTTTTACACGAACTGTTCCATTTACATTTTTTTGTGTTTCTTTTAAGAAACCAAGTAATGCATCCTTTAGTGGTGAGAACCATAGTCCGTTGTAAATTAATTCAGTTAGCTTTTGCTCAATAACTGGTTTGAAATGTGCTACTTCTTTTACAAGGGTAAGGTCTTCGAGTTCCTTATGTGCAGTAATTAATGTCATTGCACCAGGGCACTCATATACTTCACGAGATTTAATCCCGACAAGACGGTTTTCCACATGGTCGATACGACCTACCCCGTGTTTTCCAGCAATTTGGTTTAATTCAAGAATTAGTTCTGATAATGGATATTGCTGACCATTGATTGTTTTTGGTACACCTTGTTCAAAACCAATTTCAATAATGTCAGGTGTGTTTGGCGATTCTTCGAGAGACACTGTTAATTCATATGCTTCTTCTGGTGGAGCAGCCCATGGATCTTCTAAAATTCCACACTCATTACTGCGTCCCCAAAGATTTTGGTCAATTGAAAATGGGCTATCTAGGTTAATTGGAATCGGAATATTATGTTGTTTCGCATATTCGATTTCCTCTTCACGCGACCAGCTCCATTCACGAACAGGTGCTAAAACTTCAAGGTCTGGATTTAATGCCTTAATTGAAACTTCAAAACGAACTTGGTCATTTCCTTTTCCAGTACAACCATGTGCAACTGCAACTGCATTTTCTTCTTGCGCAACTTCAACCAGCTTTTTCGCGATTAGTGGACGAGATAATGCAGATACTAACGGATATTTTCCTTCGTAAAGTGTATGTGCTTGTAAAGCTGCAAGCGCAAATTCATTTGCAAATTCTTCCTTTGCATCAATGACGTATGAAGATACAGCACCGACTGTAATTGCTTTTTCTTTAATAAACCCTAAGTCCTTCCCTTCACCCACATCTAAACAACAAGCTACAACATCATAACCTTGCTCCTGTAACCATTTAACAGCAACACTTGTATCAAGACCACCTGAATAGGCTAAAACAACTTTCTTTTTGCTCATATATATCTCCCTTTCGAATAATAATTCATACGATTTTATATTTATACATTTATAATGTATAACTTTAGCAACTCTTTCGACTTTTTTCAATAGCAAAACAAAAGAAAATAAAAAAACTTTTTTCATAGATAATAGTCTTCGAGTGATGTAGAATAGGGGCAAGACCTACTAGGAGTGGTAATGATGGGGGATTATTTTCATTTTGATGAACGACTTGGAATTCTTCTTCCTTATTTAGAAAAAGAGTGGGAGGAGTATTCCGAGGAAATCCAACAATATATTTTGTTCCAATGGGAAAAAATCAGGGGCCATATACCTGATCGAATTTCAGAAATTGAATTCGTTATAAATAAAAAACAAGAACAACTCGGCAATGAACCTGATTTTGTTCGCACCTGTGAACTAAACAACGAAATTTCAGAATGTGCCTCCATCATTAATGATTTATGGATTTGGTACAGAATGAATCAAGGTATATCAAAGAAAATACACCAATAGAAAAAGTCTAATCTCAAAGATTAGACTTTTTTAATATCCTTTTTTATTTCCCTAACAACATGACCAAGTTCAGGTAAAATTAATTTTTTCATTGCAAGCTTTACTGCTCCAGAAGAACCTGGTGTTGAAAATATTGCCGTATCGTTACTAACGCCTGCTATGGCTCTTGAAAGAATAGCGGCTGACCCAATATCCTCCGTATAGCTAAGCATTCGAAACAATTCTCCAAACCCGACGATTTCTTTATCTAATAATTTTGAAACCGTCTCAATGGTCACATCACGTTTTGCAATGCCAGTGCCTCCATTTGTTAGAACCACATCAATTTCTTCGTGTTCACAGCCTTCACGTATGGCTCTTTCAATAGAAGCTTCTTCATCTTTCACAATTTTATAATCTAGAACTTTAAAGCCATTTTCTTCAAGAAGTGTAATCATTAATTGGCCACTTTTATCTGTTTCTTTTGTTCTAGTATCACTTATTGTAATGACTTTGCATGTGACAGAGGCTGGTGTTGTTTGCTTATGTTCTTGGACACTCATATCTTTATGACTCCTTTTCATTCAAGAAACGAAAACGGTAATAATTGTGGGCAAAGTCACTGACCTGTCTTGTTAGTTGATAATTCATTCCAGCACCAATTGCCATGCTAATAAGCGGAATCCCTTGAATCATACGCTTACGTAAAACTGAAATCGCGATTGCTTTTACAATATGCTTCAATGGCAATTCAAGCCACGTTTCATCAGTTAACTCTTCTGATCCATTGTAAAAATATTGGTTCTGATTGTACCCATCTGCATCCTGAATAAGGGCTTCCCATCCTTGATAGCGCATGCGTTTAGGCAAGGTAGCTGCATGAAATACCTTTAATGATGTCATCATTTCATATGGTGTATTTACTTCATATCCATATGTCATCGCAATTAATTGGACAATCCGAAGATTTAGAATCGTAATCGCTGGTATATCCGTCCCTAGCAACAATAGTCCCCCGGTACCGGACAAGCCTCCGTGGGCAAATGAATAAAGGCGATGCTTCGCTATCTGATTTTCAGTTAGGTATGTAAGCTCGTCAATTGTGAGATTTTTCAAATCCGATATATCATCAATGTCTTGGTTAAAGATACGTGCTGAGTGAATCAACCGTTCTCTTGCATCCACTTGAAATTGAGAGCCTTGGAGTATCGCATGTAAATGAAACAGCCAATTATCTAGTTTTGAAAAGAACTCGGTCCGGATATTCTCAGGAATAAGACTTAACGAGTTTTCAAGCCATTTGTCATAGGTCATTTCAAAATCTGTTTGTTCATGATGCATTTGGCCTGACCATTTTTCAATTTCCATTAAAACTTGTCGTTCCCGTTCTGTAAAATCCATAATCATCCTCCGTTTCCAACTTTGACTATGTGTATTATATCATAATGTAAAAATAGGTCATAAAAAAGACAAACCCTTTAAGAGTTTGTCCTTCCATCTTTATTTTGTTAAACGCATGACATCGCGAGCGATCATGACTTCTTCATCTGTAGGAATAATAATAACCTTTACCGGTGAGTGCGGATAGCTTATAAATGCTTCTTTTCCTCGTACCTTATTTAAAATTGGATCCCAATAAACGCCCATGAATTCTAAACCAGTTAATACTCTTGCACGAATAGTGTCACTGTTTTCTCCAATACCTGCTGTGAAAATGATTGCGTCCACACCATGCATACGTGCTGCATATGATCCAATGTATTTATGAATTCTGCTAGCAAACACTTCAAGAGCTAATTCAGCACGTTTGTTACCTTGATCCGCTTGCTCTTGAATATCACGCAAGTCACTTGAGAATCCAGAAACACCAAGCATTCCACTTTCTTTGTTTAACACATCTAACACTTCATCTGCTGTTTTTCCTGTTTTCTCCATGATAAATGGAATTAATGCAGGGTCAATATTACCAGAACGTGTTCCCATCGTTACACCAGCAAGTGGAGTAAAGCCCATAGATGTATCAATTGATTTTCCGCCTTCTATAGCAGCGATACTAGCGCCATTTCCAAGATGACATGACAATAGGCGAAGCTCTTCTAAAGGTCTGCCTAAAAGTTCAGCTGCACGTTGTGAAACATATTTATGAGACGTTCCGTGGAATCCATACTTTCTAATTCCAAAGTTTTTATAATAGTCATAAGGTAGACTATATAAGAATGACTTCTCTGGCATTGTTTGGTGGAAGGCTGTGTCGAATACGGCTACTGCTGGAACATTTGGTAGCACTTCATGAAATGCTTTGATTCCTGTAACATTGGCAGGGTTATGCAATGGTGCCAATTCAGATAGCTTGTCTATTTCTGCTAATACCTCATCAGTAATGACAACCGAATCAGCAAATGACTCTCCACCGTGTACAACTCGATGTCCGATTCCATCGATTTCATCTAGGGTTTTGATAATACCTAATTCGGTTAGTTTATCTAGTAATATTTTAACAGCAACAGCATGATCCGGAAGTTCTGTTTCTGTAGTTATTTTTTCGTCATTAACTGAAATTGTAAAAACTCCCGTTTCAAGTCCAATTCTTTCAAAGATTCCTTTCGTAATAACTTCCTCACTTGGCATTTCAAATAATTGAAATTTAAGTGAAGAGCTTCCTGCATTTATCGCAATGATTTTAGACATATCGTCCGCTCCTTTGTTTAAATCACTTTTCTATGTAAATTATTGTTCTACATTATTCTATGCAAAACGACACAGTTTCATAGATGCCATTTTCATTTAAACATCGGTACAAAAACTTTTCAAGGAGTTCGCCGGTTTGGTACCGTTTTCGCCATAATGTTCTTATATTCAGATAATGGAAAGCGCTATTAATCAAGAAAACTCCGGGATTGATAACAAAAAAAGAGACCCAATGGGATCTCCTTACTTCTACTATTCATTTTTCTCTTGCTTAAACCAATCATCGATTTGTTTAATAATACCTGCCATAGCTGTCTGATTTGAAAACTTCGGAAGGTTGGCAAGCAAGGCTTGCTTAGGTGCTTTCACATTAAGTCCTTTTTTCTGGATAATAAAAATACTTTTTGCGTGCTGTTCATTCTTAAACAACGAAAGTGGAAGCTGAATCATTCCTTGAATAAAAGCGTGCTCTTTAAGAAATTCATTTAATTCTTTTGCGTACTCACTTGTAAATAAGTGATTTGGAACAAGGAAAAATAAATAGCCACCCGCTTTCGTATATTTAAGGCTTTGTTCAATAAAAAGATGGTGGGCGTAAGAATGACCTTTTTTAGCGCGCAGTTCAAAACTAGCTGCTCCTATATCATTCGGATAATAGCCGACAGGCAAATCACTGACAACTACGTCCATTGGGTCTATATAGAGTGGCTGTAGACTATCTTGGTTATAGAATTGAATGGAATGCTGCTGAAGGTTCGCACTAACATATGCCACTTTGATTAAAAGGTCATCTACATCAATCCCACATGCTTCAATTTCTTTGGATTGATTTTGGTTAAGTACAGTTGTTAAGAGATTTGCTGTTCCAACAGCTGGATCAAAAATGCTGAATCCTTTCCAGCCTTCAGTGAATTTTGAAACAAGGTATCCGATAAAGATTGAAATGGCGTCTGGTGTCATTTCATGGTTTGCCTGGGTTGCTTCTTTCATTCCTTTTAGAGCAGCAAGCTGATAAGCCTTGCGAATTTCTTCAACTGAGTATTGATCTAGTTTGACATGGGTATATTCTTTTTCGATACGCTTTTTGGATAGTTCACTTAATTCTTCCTGTAGGATGGTGTTCTGAAAGAGGTTTTCTCCAGTTTCGGCAACTGCCTCTAAGTATGTACATGCTAATTCTTCTTTAAGTAATGTTGCGGTATTGTCGATAACAGTAAATAGTTTTTCAATTGCAGATATTTGTGCCATTGTTTTTCTCCTTTTCCTACACTTAACATATCCCTTTATTTTAAAAGAAATGATGAAGTAGTTCAACAAAGTTAAAAAAGAATCCCAATTTAGATTGGGATTCCCGTAACTTCACTAGGCGCTTGCGCTTTTCAATATTACTTAGCTGCTTTTGCCGCTTCTAATGCTGCTTCATAATTTGGATGATTTGTTGCTTCACTTACGTATTCTACATATGTTACTGTATCACTGCTGTCAACAACGAATACGGCACGAGCTAATAATCGTAGTTCTTGAATAGCTACACCATATGCTTCTCCAAAAGAAAGATCACGGTGGTCAGAAACCGTTTGAACATTTTCAATACCGTTTGCACCACACCAACGCTTTTGTGCAAATGGCAAATCAACACTTACTGTTAAGATTTTAACATTACCTAAACCAGCAGCTTCTTCGTTAAAACGACGAGTTTGTGCATCACATACACCTGTATCAAGTGAAGGTACAACACTTATTAAACGAACAGAACCCTTTGAGTCTGCAAGTGTAACTGGTGTTAAATCATTTGCTAATACAGTAAAATCAGGAGCCTTGTCCCCAACTTTTACTTCATTCCCCAATAAAGTGACTGGATTGTTTTTAAATGTGATATTTGCCATTTTTCCAAAATCCTCCTTAAAATGTTATGTACAGTGTAAATGATATCTTTAATTCAAAAGGATTGCAATGAATTCGAATGAAAAAGAGAAGGCTGTTTTCGCAAACATTGTTGTTCTTGATACAATTGATTTATCCAATATCAACAACTTTTAGAAAAGAGTCAAAGAGAATTAAAAAAGAGTCAACTGTAAGACAGCTAACTCCTACCATTTTTTAGATATCGAAATCTTGTTGTTTCTGTTGATTTTGCTGATCTTGATTATTCTTTTTAATCATTTGTTGGATTTTGTCAACAGCCTGTGGTGCAAGTTCAATAAGTTTTTCAAATAAATGAGTGCCTTCATCAAGATGAAGCATCTTAACACCATTTGAACTAACAATTAAAAAAGCGATTGGTGTAATCGAAACTCCGCCACCACTACCTCCACCAAATGGGAGATTAGATCCTTGTTGTTGTTGCTGTTGTTGGTCTCCACTTCCACCACTATCTTTTCCACCCTCACCTTGTCCCTTAAATTCACTACCACCTGCAGCAAATCCAAAGCCAACTTTTGAGACCGTTAAAATAACGCTCCCATCAGGCGTTTCAACAGGGTCTCCGATGATTGTATTCACATCGATCATTTGTTTTAAATTTTCCATTGCGGTCTTCATTAAACCCTGTATTGGATGATCAGACATCATACATTCCTCCTGACAATCTAAACTGATTTTTTATCCGAATCGGCATCATTAAGCTTTGAGAGGGTCTGGGATTTAAATTTCGGTAGACCCCCTCGCCATCTTTTAATCGCTTTGATTCCTGCTACCATAGCATACCCGATTCGAAAATGAATCATGCATCTTAGCCTAGTTTCGGATACGGCTACTTGAAATGAGGGAGTAATGGAATATTCCGGATGGGTTTTTAGGTTAAAATAATGGCTCATCACTCCGACAATCGTGCCTTTAATCGACCATCCAAGTCCAGTGATAATTCCAGTATGGGCGGCGTCACCCACCCCTATATGTGAATGCCACTCAAATCGTGAAACTGAAATTTTCTTTAAAAAACGCTTAAATACCGGTACCAAATCGATGACTCGTTGAAGAATTACTTTTGTATCATGGAGATTGTCCATTAAATTATGTACAGAGAATTTCTCCTTTTTCTTTTTCTCATCTGTGGCGACATTTCCTTTCTTCTCCTTTTTGTACACGATGCTTGGCGTTTCATTGTCAACTGCAACCATCGGGACATTAATGGTATATCTTATCAGCCCAAACCAAATGCTGAATCTGATCTTAATATGGTCATCGTCTTGTGAGTGATTTGCTTCTATAAATATTGTTAGTTTTGTTATCAGAATAAGAAGGAAAAGTAGGACTAAAAATAATAAAATAAAAAAAATCCACTTCACAACACTCACACCCTTTCAATGTTTCATTATCACCTTCCATCATGCAAAAAATACACAAAAAGGGCATCTTTGGTAATGTGTCTCCATATAAAAAGAGTGCCCAAAGGACACTCTTATTTTTTAGCATGTATAACCGTTGTATCAGATAAAAGATCATGAATTCCTTGTTTTTTTGGTAAAAAAGCGACGATGATATAGCCGATGAAAAAGAGTTTTGAAATATACCGACCAATAAACTCCCTAAAGAGAACCGTCATCCAGCTAAGTGATTTTCCGTCGAGAGGTACAACTTTTATTCCAAACACCATTTTCCCTAATGTCTGGTTAAAAAATTTGGTCATCAACACGAAATATAAATAAAAGACAACAGCAGTTGCAATTGATGTTGCACTAAATATATGACTTTCAGTTAATGGTATGTCTAGTGCTCGAAAGGCAGGATAAATTAAGATGCGATTTATACTCCCAATTACAACTAAGTCCAATAAATATGCCCAAAACCGCATCCAAAAGCCAGCATAACGTGGCACCTCTTGAACGATTGGCCGATCTGTATGATCGTGAACATGATTACTGCCCCGAACTCCTTCATGTGTTAGATCCATATTCAAGTTAGTCCCTCCTATTCCGCGTACAAGTACATCATTCTAGGTGAATTTGGCTGAGACAATAGATGAACCAACGTTGCCATTTCGATGTCATCATTAAACATTTTTTTCGCACTCATAGAAAATAGAGATCCAAATCCAAAATTAGTTTCATACTCGACAACTTTGATATTTTTAAGATCGTAATCTTGTTTCATAGCTTCAACCGTATCTTCAAAATACCCTAGTTCATCAATTAGATGATTTTCCTTAGCTTGCCTACCATCATAGATTCGTCCGTCTGCAATACGACGAACCTCTTGCTCTGACATATTACGTCCCTCTGCGATTACATTAACAAATCCTTGATATGCATTATCGACCATCGATTGCATAATGTTTCGTTCTTCTTCTGTCATTTCCCTACTTGGAGACATGATATCCTTGTAAGGACCACTTTTAATGGTTTCAAATTTCACGCCATATTTTTCAGCTAGCCCACTATAATTAATCCCTTGCATAATAACCCCAAGTGAACCTGTCATGGTGTCAGGAGTAGCAAATATTTTGTCTGCTGGAGCAGAGATATAGTAGCCGCCAGAAGCTGCCATCGCTCCCATTGAAACATAAATTGGTTTATCCGTTTTTTCTTTTAGATCTGTTAACTTTTTATGTATTTCCGCGCTTTCTACAACACCGCCACCTGGTGAATTCACTTTAAGAATAATTCCCTTCACCGTTTTATCCTTTTCCGCTTTTTCAATCATTTTTAAGAATGTTTGGTGTTGATAACCGGCTGTTTGGAAGAAAGATGTTACGTCCTCACCTGTATCCTGAATTACTCCATTCACAGATAATACGAGAATTTTATCTATTCCTTTACCTTCCATTACAACATTTTCGAGAAAGTCTTCATTTGAAGTCGCTAGTAAATCATCTGAAAGACTACTGAAGTTTTTCGAAGCTAAATTTGTTGCGAAATTAAAAAAGATTGAAAATACAAATATGACTGCAGCAATGCCTAATGCTGCCCACCGTTTACCATTCATTTCATTTTCCTCCTACATAGATGTTGATGGTACTGAATCAAATGCGCCTTGGCGTATTTATGCCCAGATTTTTTAGGCCCACATGAGGTGGGTCACAAAGACGTTGCCACAGGATGTGGCGTTCTTAGTCTTTGATCTTAAGCTCGAAAAGTTTCCTTTTAAAATCTGTGGCATCCGCCGGAGGCTTTAACTTTATTCGATTGGGGGTCCCTCCCCCAATCGAATAAAGTTAAGAATTTGTTCAAAAATAAATACGAATCAGAACCAAAATAGTTTCATTTAATTGATAAACTTAATATAAAGCAACATAATAGCTTTAATATTTTTACCATTCTATTTTAAAAAACCAATAGGAGGCTATTTAAATGGAACGTCGAAATCTCTATTTCTTTTATAGAAAAGAAGATAAACTAATCGAATATGTTGAACAACTAAATCAGCTCGCAAAAGAGCATCAATTTACAGTTGTAGATGATGCTGCGAAGGCAAACATCATTGTTAGTATAGGAGGAGATGGGACTTTCCTACAAGCTGTTCGTAAAACGAATTTCCGCCAGGACTGTCTATATGTCGGAATCTCTACAACCGGATCCTTAAACCTTTATTGTGATTTCCATGCCGACGAAACTGACAAAATGGTTGAAGCAATGTTACATGAAAAAGTCGAAGTTCGTAGGTACCCAATCATAGAAGTAAAGGTGGATAACAATCCATCCTTTTATTGTTTGAATGAATGCTCCATTCGCTCGGCTATCATTAAGACCTTGGTTTTAGACGTCTATATTGATGATTTACATTTCGAAACATTCCGTGGCGATGGCATGATTATTTCGACCCCAACTGGAAGCACTGCTTATAATAAATCGGTTCGAGGTGCTGTCGTGGATCCGCTACTTCCTTGTATGCAAGTCACTGAACTTGCATCATTAAACACAAACCAATATCGAACCCTAGATTCTCCGTTTATTTTAAGCGGAACTAGAAAACTAACATTGCGAGATGTACAGGATGGAAACGACTTTCCTACAATTGGGATGGACAATGAAGCTCTTAGCATTCGGAATGTAAAACAAATTGAGATTCAGTTAAGTGAAAAAAGAATCAAAACGGTGAAATTAAAGGACAATTCATTCTGGGAGAAGGTAAAACGAACATTTTTATAGAATGATCCTAAAAGTTACTAGACCAAGCTATGGAAGCTTGGTCTGTTTTGGTTATTGTTCATACATCACAGTGTCATCAACCACGGTCATCATTACATTTGTACTTGGTATTTCATCTTCAGGAATATGCAAGATGTCTTTATCAAGAACAGTGAAATCAGCTTTATATCCCGGTACAATTTTCCCCATGCAATTTTCCTTTCCAATTGCAAAAGCACTTCCAGTTGTAAACAGCTGGACAGCTTCGTATACGGATAATCTTTGTTCGGGCATGTAAATCTCTTCTCTTCCTATTTTCTTTCTTGTCACTGCTGCATGAATTCCTAGCAAGGGATTAATCGGTTCAATCGGTGCATCAGACCCACCTGCACAAGGAAGACCCACAGTCAATAATGTCTTCCAAGCATAATAATAGTCCATATTCATTTCACCAATTCTTTCAACCACCCACGGAAAATCAGATACGACAAATCTTGGCTGGATATCGAGGATGACCGGTAACTGTTTTGCTCGCTCGATTAACTCTTGTCGTAAAATTTGAGCATGAATTAGGCGATCCCGTTGATTTGGTAATGGTGGAAATTCTTCAATTGCGTCTAATACATATTCAAATGCAAGGTCCCCAATCGCATGGACAGCAACCGGCATCTTATATCGCCTGGCCTTTTGAACCAGTTTTTTCAACTCATCTAATGTGTGAATAGCAACTCCTGATGTATCAGGTGAATCATTATATGGATGACTTAATAATGCGGTTCTGCCACCTAGAGAGCCATCCGCAAATATTTTCATTGCACCAAATTCAAGAAAATCTCCATATTCTCCAAAGGAAAAGCCTAATCGATGCATATCATCGACTACCTCATGATGAACTAAAAGATTTGTCCGAAATTTGATGCTTTCTGCATTAATTATTTTTTGAAACCCTCGCAATGTGCGCGCAAAACCTCCATAATAATTCAAATCCTCTGTATGTCCACCGACAAGTCCTTTGCTCAGACAATCGTTAACTGATATTTGAAGTGCCTTTTGAATGTAATCTTCCGTCACTTCTGGAATCACTGTTTTTACCAGCTCCTGCGCTTGATCTAATAAATACCCAGTTGCATGACCATTTGTATCCCTTACAATGACCCCACCCTCAGGATTTGGCGTATCGTCCGTGATACCAGCTAATTCTAATGCCTTCGTATTCACAACAACAGCGTGCCGGCAAATTCTTTTTAACATGAGCGGATTATTGGGTGAAAGTTCATCCAGTTCATTTCGATGGAAAATTTTTCGGTCAGGAAGCTGATTTTCATTCCATCCTTCTCCAATTATCCATTCTCCCGCAGGCTTATCTTTTAAATATTCTTGAATGGAAGTATACATTTCCTCGGAAGATGTCATGTCCGAAAAATCTAGCTTTAACAGTTTTTCGCCATGACCAATGAGATGCATATGGCTATCTACGAACCCTGGAAACATCGTATTTCCTTTTAATTCCATTATTTTTGTAATTCGCGATTGATATCGATTTTCTATATCTTTCTTTAATCCTGTGGCAACAATAGTGCCACTTTCCACGAAAACCGCTTCTACAGTCTCATTCTCCCGCTCTAGCGTGTAGATTTGTCCACCCATCCATAAAGTTCCCATCATCACACCTACTGTTCTAGATTTAAGATAAGATTACTTTAACACGAAAAAGCAGGTAGTAAAATATTTAGGGGTTCTGTTTTATGGTGCTTTTCATAAAATAAGTGGCAAAATGACAGTAGATTCGGCATCATAATTGTTTTTTAAACTTGTCCCCGCAATCGGTAGGTTTTCTAGCCATTAATGTGGAACTGCTGAAAAAATTAAGCGGAGGATTTCCGGTTATCCAAAGCTAAAGCCATTCTTTTTTTTATAATTTAGAGTCAATAAGCGAAATCTCTCCGTCTATTTTAAAGACCTGGGTGTTTAGCCTGTTCCACAACCGATAGGTGGGTCCTCGACAATAGACAGAAGTTTTGACCCCTTTTTTCACGAAAATCGGATCAAACCTTTGCAAATATGGAAAAAGACGTGTGCCAATTCACACGTCTTTTCTTAATAATGCACCCGAAATAGAACCTCTATAAAAATACTATCTGCTTTTCTACTAACTATGCATTTGCCTTTGCTGCTTCTGCTTGTCTAAGCTCGATTCTTCTAATTTTTCCTGATGTTGTCTTCGGTAGATCATTCACAAATTCAATTTTTCTTGGATATTTATATGGTGCTGTCATTTGCTTTACATGTTCCTGTAGGTCTTTGACGAGCTCCTCAGTGGATGCTACACCTTCGCGTAATACAATGAATGCTTTAACAATATTCCCTCGAACTTCATCAGGACTTGCGACAACTGCACATTCCTTTACAGATGGATGCTTAACTAGTGCATCTTCAACCTCAAATGGTCCAATGGTATAGCCTGAACTAATGATAATATCATCAGCACGGCCTTCAAACCAGAAATAGCCATCTTCGTCTTTTTTTGCCTTGTCTCCTGTAATATAGTAATCTCCTCTAAATTGCATAGCTGTTCTTTCAGGATCCTTGTAATATTCTTTAAAAAGAGCTGGTGTGTCGACATGGACACCAATATCGCCTACTTCTCCTACCGGACAAGGCTTACCAAACTCATCAACAATTTCTACATGATTGCCTGGTGTTGGTTTGCCCATGGAACCAGGCTTAATTTGCATTCCTTTTAATACACCTACTAATAATGTATTTTCTGTTTGTCCATAACCATCTCGAACTTCTACGTTAAATTCTCTTTTGAATGTGTCGATTACTTCCCGGTTTAAAGGTTCCCCCGCTGAAACAGCACTATGTAAATCCGGAAGTGAGTAATCAGATAGATTTTCTACCTTTGCCATCAAACGATACTCTGTTGGCGTACAACATAGGACATTAATCTTATAGGAACTTAGCAATTCTAAATATTTATTTGGATTAAATTTACCGAAATACACAAATCCTGTTGCACCACTTCCGAGTGTCGATAGAAATGGGCTCCAAATCCATTTTTGCCAACCAGGACCTGCCGTCGCCCAAACCGTATCTGATTCACTGATACTTAGCCAATAAGGAGCAGCTGTTTTTAAGTGAGCAAATGCCCAGCCATGTGTATGAACAACGCCTTTTGGATTTCCAGTTGTCCCAGATGTGTAAGATAAGAAGGCCATGTCATCCTTATTTGTTTCTACTGCCTTTAGCTGATCTGATTGAATTTTCATATTTTCTTCTAAAGAATCCCAACCATCTACTTTTTCCCCAACTACAAACTTTTGAATATGGTCGATATTTTCAATGGATAAAAATTGATCACAATATGGGTGGTGGCTGATAATCGCTTTCACATCTCCATGAATGAGTCGGTATTGAAGGTCTTTCGTACGGAGCATTTCAGAACTTGGGATGACCACTAATCCGGCTTTTAAAGCGCCTAAATAAACCATATATGCTTCGACTAAACGAGGAATAATAACTAATACTTTGTCACCTTTCTTAAGGCCTTTGTTCATCAAGGTATTTCCAATTTGGTTTACATTTTTGAAGAGGTCTACGTATGTTATTTCTTTTTTGTTCCCCTGCTCATCTTCCCATTTTAATGCAATCTTTTTTGGATCATTTGCATATTTTTCAATTTCCTTTACGAGATTATACTTTGCAGGTGCAATTAAATCTTCTTTTTTCACGATCATTCCTCCTCTACTTTTATAGTCTAATTATATAAAATATTTCAACCAATTTGGAAGGGGTTTTGTGAAAAAATTATGACCAGGTTATAATACTTGATTACATTTTTAATGAATCCAATAGAAAAGGACGGGTATGATCCCGTCCTTGTAGCCATTTATATATATTTATTTTTTAGAAGTTACCTCCGCTCATATGTTGTTGAGCGTAAGATACTAAACGCTTAGTAATTTCTCCACCAACTGATCCATTAGCACGAGAAGTTGTATCAGCACCAAGGTTTACACCAAATTCTGTTGCGATTTCATATTTCATTTGATCAATAGCTTGTTGTGCACCAGCTACTAGAAGTTGGTTACTACTGTTGTTGTTTGCCATGTGACTTCACCTCCTTGTGAGTATATAATGTGTAAAATCACATGGCATAATACATTTGAACCACTGGTAAATGTTCACAACAAAAGAGTTCTTTTTTTTAGAATAAGTCCTTAATTTCTTCCTTCTTCGTACCATCTAATGTAAGAATTTCTGTTTCATTAACTGCTTTTTCAATCAAGCTTTCAAAATCAGTATAACTTTCATAATGTGTTACTTTTTCTAGTCTTGGTCTTGTTTTTGGTGCAGCAGGTGTAAAGATAGTACAGCAATCCTCAAACGGTCGAATTGAAATATCATGGGTATTGATTTTCTTTGCCATATCAATAATATGAAACTTATCTACAGTAACAAGTGGTCGAATAATCGGTGTATTTGTGACATTGTTTATAACATGCATACTTTCCAATGTTTGACTTGCCACTTGTCCAAGGCTTTCTCCAGTTACAATCGCTAGCGCATTGCGCCTTCTTCTAATCTCGTCGGTGATACGAAGCATCATCCGTCTAGTAGAAATCAGTGTATAGTTTTCCGGTATTTGTCTTTGAATGGTGGTCTGAATTTCAGTAAATGGCACGATATGCAGCTTAATCGTACCTGAAAAATCAGTTAGCTGCTGTGCAAGGTCAATTACCTTTTGGCGTGCACGTTCACTTGTGTATGGTGGGCTATGAAAATGCACTGCTTCAAGCGTTAATCCCCTTTTCATAGATAGGAAGCCAGCAACAGGACTATCCAGACCTCCTGAAAGCATGAGCATTGCTTTCCCGCTTGAACCAACTGGAAGGCCACCTAATCCTTTCTCATCCTTAAAGGTGATGTACGTTGCTTCCTTACGAACCTCAACACGCATATTGATATCAGGGTTATGCACATCCACATGGATATCTTGGATATTCTTTAAAATATGTGACCCTAATTCATAATTTAACTGATTGGAATCAAGTGAAAAGCTTTTATCTGATCGTCTAGCTGATATTTTGAATGATTTTCCTTTGTGTTCTAACTGTTTGATAGCTGCAAGAACACCTTCTTTAATATGTTCAATTTCACTGATAACCTTTAACGCTAAACTAAAGGATTGAATACCAATGATATTTTTGAGGATTTCCACGATTCCCTCATGTGGTTCTCCATTAAGCTTAATATATATTCGGTCTCTCGTTTTTTCAAACGTGAGTCCTTGGTATTTTGTCAGTTTTCTTTGTATTTGAGTTGAAAGTTTATTTATAAACAAGTTACGATTTCGACCTTTTGTTGTAATTTCGCCAAATCGTATTAATATGTGATCATATTCCATTTCTTTCCCCCATTACATTTTGTAGTTTCTGTATTGCATTCTCAATCGCATTTATTAAAATCGGAACTTCTGCCAATTTATTTTGATGGGATAGACTGATCCGAATTGAGCTATTTGCTTCGACTACTGGTACTCCCATTGCAAGCAAGGTTTTACTTGGTTCATTTTTTTTCGATGAACATGCAGAGGTCGTCGAAACGTATATTTCCTTTTCCTCCAATAAATGTACAAAAACCTCAGGCTTTAACCCATCAATGGAAAAATTTATAATATGTGGAGCACTACTTTTTTCAGGTGTATGAATCTTGACCCCGTTCATTTTTGATAATTGTTCAATAATCTCTTTTTTTAGAGCGGTGAGATGATGAATTGCTGCATCTCTTTTCTCTATTGTTAACCTTAATGCCTTGGCAAGGGACACAAAGCCGGCTACATTTTCTGTGCCTGCCCTTTTTTGCATTTCTTGATCCCCACCAGCGATTAAGGATTTTATTCGAACACCTTGGCGAACGAAAAGAACTCCAGTTCCTTTTAGTCCATTAAACTTGTGTCCTGAAATCGTACATAAATCAAGTTTCGCCTTATTGATATCTAGATATGTTTTACCTATTCCCTGTACATGGTCAACATGATAAATAATCTTCGGATACTTTTCTAAAAGCTCACCTATCTCTTCAATCGGTTGGATTGTTCCAACCTCGTTATTTACATGAATAATAGAAACTAATATCGTATCTTCACGGATTGCATTTTTTAAACTTTCAATCGATACGACACCATTATTATCAACTGGAAGATAAGTTATTTCAAACCCAAGTTCTGTCAACTGATTGCAGGCTTCACTTACAGAAGGATGCTCAATTGATGTTGTAACGATATGCTTACCTCGATTTTGATATTGTAAAGCAATTCCCTTAATTGCCGTATTATTCCCTTCAGAACCACCGGATGTAAAAATAATCTCCTGTGGTTTTACATGCAAGAGGGATGCAATTTGTGTACGTGACTGACTTAAAAGCTTTTCAGCTTGTCCACCTATTCCATGTAAAGAAGAAGGATTCCCAAAATAATTAGTTGAAACTTTTACATACGAATCAATAACATCATCAAATGGTTTTGTTGTTGCACTATTATCTAAGTAAATCATCAAATTTCCCCTAATAAGCATATTTGCATCAAAATCATATCATAAAATGGATTGATTGAAAAAAGGAAAGGACCCCATTTTGAGGTCCTTTGTTTATTCACGATCGTCATCAAGCAACACTTCGATCTTCTTCAGTGCTCCCGGATCCACATCCTCAATTGCAGTTGCTGCTTGCTCTAGTGCAAGTGCATACTCAAAATTCCTAAAGGAGTTTTCAGCTTCTAGTAAACTTACTGCAATTTTTGGATTTCGGCTACGGTATCGGTTGCCATATTGAATGACTTTTTCTGCAAGATATACTTGCTCTATCATTTCTTCTGTATTCTTATATGTCTGTGAAATTAAATCAAGTGCAATTTGTAAGGCTTGATTTACCGTATTCATATTTAGTGGTTTTTCCTCAAGCGTTGACATAACTTGTGTTAAAGATAATTTTGCCTCAGACATAAGCTCCGAATACTTAACCGGCAGACCTGGAATATTACTTTTTGAAATAAGACGTTTTGCATCCGCAAGCTGTTTCTTCATTTCCAAGATTTGCTCTCGTGCATGTAGTTCATCTTTTCGAAGAGTTTTCAGCATTTCAGAGTATTGTAAATGCTCTTCCTTTACATCTTGAATTTTACCGTAAATCTCTTCAAGTTCATTTCTAATTAATGAATAAGCAATTTGGTCTTCCTCGAGCTTTGCTTGAATCGAAACATATTGTTTTACAAGTTGTTTGATTTGTTTCACGATATTACGGTGGCGGTCAAGATCCTTGTCATTTACATGATAGCTTTGTTGAACAAATGATGTTTCTTCCTCTGTGCTTTTACTACCTTCAATTAAGTCTTCAAGATCCTGTTCTATTTTTTCAACCTCGGTTTTCACAAACTGATTTGCCTTTACTTCCGCTTCGAGTAAGTCATAGATGGTATCGAGTGATTCTCGTGTTTCATCTAACCCTTTTTTCGCTTCTTCAAGCTTGAGCTCTTCAATTAAAGCAATATATTGAGTTAATTGCTCCTTCATTCTTTCGATTTCTTTTTCAATTTGATGATGTTCAAGAGAATAACCTTCCTGTTCCATTTGGCTATATCCTTCTGAAACTTCATTTAATTGATTCGGTAGCGCAATTTGGCTTTCATGTAGCAAATGAGGGATTTCATCCATCTGCTGTTTTGTTACCGCAAGAGCATCCTTAATGAGGAGTACGATTTCTCTAGCTTCGAAATAGTTACCATTCGTGGTAGCTTCTTCAAATTCCTTAAATTTCCCGTAAACACCCTCTAATTTTGTTTCAAGCTGTTTTTCTGCACAACCAAAAGTATGTCGGTGTGCAAGTAAAATCTTCTTCAGCTCACGATATAGTTGATTTAATTCATCAACCTCTACGCGATTTTTTTCTTCACTGCCAACTAAATCCTTAAGTTCTTCTAAAATGATTGCAATATTGCTTTCAGCATCATTTAGAATGGCTTCAATTTGAGCGAGAACTCGTTTCGCTTTTCCGAATCGATATTTATCTGCAAGGTCTTCCGCATCAAATAATAATTCCTCTACATCAGGAAGTGCAACCGTAACTATCTCATCCCATTGTTTTCGCCAACGTTCAAATAATTCCTCAGTCTGTCCTGTCATATTCAGATCTTTAACTTTTGCAATTTCATCTGTGACTGGTCGATTCATCATATCTATCTTCCAGGCTTCTAGCCTATCAACATCTTTATATATCTTTTTTCTTGAATAAAATCCAAAAATGGCAATTACACTTACTACTACGATTATGCCGATTATGATTTCCATAATTTGGCCTCCTTGCTCCCACAATCAATCTATTCTAAACATTTATGTATTTTTTTATATAAATTGCTATTGAAATGTTTTTATAATGTATTTATGATACCATGTAAACGACAATTTTTGACTAAAACTTTTAAAATTTTTTACAAATTTTATAAAAAAATGAGGGATTTGTCGATGAAAGCAGATGGTCATGTCCATACACCCTTTTGTCCCCATGGTACAAAGGATGCATTTGAGGAATATATTGCACAGGCAAAGCAATTAGGATTTGATGAAATTTCGTTCACTGAACATGCACCACTTCCCGCACGCTTTGTTGATCCCACGCCTCAAAAGGATAGTGGAATGGACCCAAATGAATTAGAAAACTATTTTACAGTTTTAACTGAACTTCAAAAAAAATTTGCATCCGAGATCAAAATTAATATCGGGTTAGAGGTCGACTATATTGAGGGGTATGAAGAGGATACAAAAACCTTTTTAAGCGAATATGGTCGATATTTGAATGATAGTATTTTATCCGTTCATTTTCTAAAAAAGGGAAATCACTACTATTGTCTTGATTTTAGTCCTGATATGTTTGAAACGATGATAGGGGATTACTCATCAGTAGAGGCTGTTTACGAAGCATATTATCATACATTATTATCTTCAATCACATCAGACCTTGGTCCGTATAAACCAAAAAGAATTGGTCATATGACGCTTGTTCATAAGTTTCAAAAAAAATTCCCTACATCCAAAAATTTCAGCGATAAAATAAATTCGATACTAGACTTGATTGCTGAACAAGGGCTTTCATTGGACTATAATGGCGCTGGTATCAATAAACCTCTTTGTCGGGAGGTATACCCTTACGAACAAGTCATTAAAGAAGCCATAAAACGAAAAATCCCTCTTGTCTATGGTTCCGATGCCCATAGCAGGAAGGATTTAAATCAAGGGTTTGATGATTTATATAAAGGTGCTGTTCTCGTTTCGCCGACTACATATTAACAGGGAATGGGGTTACATTATTTCTTAACGATTGTGGTTGCTTACAAATCGTCGTGTTAACCCACTTTTCAATTTCATGGCAATATTGCTCATTCACATACAGTTCATAAGGCATTAAATGAAGAACCTCTGACATATATTGAGGATATAAATATGGCATTGATAACATACCCTTCAACTGCATAATGGCATACGGAATCGGTATAAGGGCAAATTCCTGCTGCTTCATTCCAGTTTCAAAAATGGTTTGAAAATAGTATTTTTCTTTTGCCATATAGGTAGTCATGATTTCACGAATCAATGTGGTATCAAAGGAAATTTCCCTTTGGACAAATCGTGATAGCTGTCGATTTTCCTTTTGGTATTCCATAATGCCTCTGATCGCAAGCAATAAACATTCTCTGGCAGTTCTATTATCCAATTCAATATAGGCATGTTCAACAAATGTCAAATATCCTTCTAAATAAGAGGAAACAAGATGTTCAAGTAAACCTTCTTTATTCCCAAAATAATAGGATATATTGGCAACATTACAATTTGCTTTTCTCGCAATTTCACGAACTGTTGTACCATCAAAGCCCTTTGTATTAAATAAAAATACAGATGAATCTATAATTTTCTGTTTCATGTTTTTGCTTTTCATAACGAACCCACCTTACCCTTAATATTGTATAGATTTCGCTATGCTAAGGTAGATTCCTTTAAGATTTTATCGACAAGTAACGCATGATAAGCTATTATTTGATATATTTATGTAGGAATAACTCAAACGGAGGGGAAGAACCATGTTTCATGTCGAACAATATAAAGGTAATAAAGCAGATGGCTATCAACTTGTAACAAAACAACTCCAAGCTTTACTAGAAGATGAACAAGACCAAATCGCAAACTTAGCAAATGCATCTGCATTGCTTAACCAATTTTTAGACAACATCAATTGGGTTGGTTTTTATGTAAAAAAAGGAAATGAACTTATTCTTGGACCTTTCCAAGGGTTACCTGCCTGTGTGCGAATTCCGATGGGTCGTGGAGTTTGTGGTACTGCTGCACAAAACCAAAAGACTGAAAGAGTTGCAGACGTCCATCTTTTCCCAGGGCATATTGCATGCGACGCTGCATCCCAATCAGAAATTGTTGTTCCAATTATGAAGAATGGTGAAGTATTTGGTGTGTTAGATATTGACAGTCCTATCAAAGAACGTTTTGATGAAGTAGACCAGCATTGCTTAGAAGAATTTGTGAAAGTCTTGGAAAAACATATATAAAAAATAAAACCAGTGGGGGAGCCACTGGTTTTTGCTATCCATTTAACGCTTGATTTAAATCTTCCCAAATATCCTCCCATGCTTCTAGTCCAACCGAAAGACGAATTAAATTATCGGTAATTCCCATTTTCAAGCGTGCCTCTTCTGGAACAACTGCATGTGTCATAGTGGCTGGGTGCTGGATAAGGGTTTCTGTATCACCAAGACTCACTGCAATTTTAATTAATTTCACGCGGTTTAAAATATTTTGGGCATCCTTCTTTGTACCCTTAATAGTAAAGGAAATTAACCCGCCAGGCTTGCGCATTTGTTTTTTCATAATCTCATGTGCAGAGCTTTCTTTATCTCCGGGATAAAAAATGCGCTCCACATTTTGATGTTCTTTTAGTAAAAATGCAATTTTTTCCGCATTGTCACAATGGCGATCCATTCGTACCGGTAGCGTCTTTAATCCGCGAAGTAAAAGCCAAGCATCGAATGGAGACATAATCCCACCTATATCTTTTTTCGTTGTCATTGCAACTTGTTGGATAAAATCCTTCTTCCCGATGACAAGTCCTGCAATCACATCACCATGTCCTCCGATATACTTTGTCGCACTGTGAACGACGATATCACACCCTAATTTAATTGGCTGTTGCAAATACGGTGAACAAAAGGTATTGTCAACGACAACTGGGATTTGATGTCGTTTGGCCATTTTAACAACTTTTTCTAAATCAATGAGTTTCATAGTTGGATTAATGGGTGTCTCAATATAGATTAATTTTGTATTTGGAGTTATTTTTGACAGTATTTCTTCTTCAACATCCATATCGCTAAAATCATGATTGATATTGAACTTTTCCTCCATCATTTGAAGTAGACCAAACGTACACCCGTATAGCCCTTGTGAACAAAGGATATGATCTCCAGATTTTGTTAGGGCAAACAATACTGCGGAGACTGCAGCCATCCCTGATCCAAATGAAAGTCCTGCTTCCCCGCCTTCAAGGATGGCAATTCTTTCTTCTAAAAGCTTTACTGTCGGATTACCTAGACGTGAATATATATACCCTTCCTCTTCACCTGCAAAACGAGCTTCTCCTTGTTCTGCTGATTCAAAAGTAAAGGTTGACGTTTGGTAAAGCGGTGGTGCTAAGCTTCCATTTTGGGCAATTGACCCACCACCATGTATCGCTAATGTATCAAAAGATTTACTTTCACTCATGCTCCCTTCTCCCCCTTTAAACCTTCAATTCTACCATTAGCATATGACAAGTATGCTTGTTTTGAAAGCGTTTTCTTATTTCTTAGAGGAATACTTGGTTTTTCTGAAACTTTGGACAGGTCCGGTGTCCAAAACAAAATAGCAACCTCACCATGAAGCCTACTTAAAAGAAGGACATCCTATTAAGAATGTCCTTCAACCACTTTATTTTCACTTGCAATGACTAGATTTTTTCCTGATTGTTTTGCAACATATAGTGCATTGTCTGCACGGTGGAAAAGGGCCTGGAATGTTTCTTTAGATTCCTTATACCATGTTGCAACACCACATGAAATCGTTACTTTTGGATTTGATTGTAGTTCTACCCTTTTGCCAAGTCGCTCAGCCACAGCAATCCCTGACGTTAAACCAACTTTAGGCAAATAAATTGCCAACTCTTCTCCGCCCCATCTTGCTCCAATATCGTTATCACGGATGTTTTCCTTGATTAGATTGGCAATTTGAACGAGCGCTTCATCCCCTACTTGGTGACCATATGTGTCATTGATTCTTTTGAAATCATCAATATCGATTAAAATAAACGTACCAAAAGCGTCTGTTTCCAATGATTCTTGGACACATTCCTCTAAATAATTGCGTGAGTAAAGTTTTGTTAAATAATCCGTAATCACAAGCTTTTCAAGTTCTTCACGAAGAATCGAATTTGTAAAAGCTAGGGACGAATGGTGAATTAAGGACTGAAGAAGCTTAAATTTATCAAAAGAAAAGAAATATGGTGATTCATGTAAGACAATGGCAACTCCCAAAATTTCGTTACGCTGTACCATTGGAACGGACATCATCGAACGATAAGAGAACCCATTAAATGCTGGTTCTCCCTGTAAATCTCCGATAAAAAGAGGCTCTTTTTCTGATAAAATCCGGTCAAGGCTATATAAAACATAGGGTTCCCCATGCCCTTCTTCAAAAAAAGTAGTACTTCCAGGAAGTACCTCTATCTGCTCATTTGATTGTAAAAAGAAACCTACTTCATCGGCACCAAAAGAATTTCTGATCTGGGATGACATGAATGTCAATGTATCTATTAAACGCAAATTCGAATTTAATTTATGTGAAGTTTCGTTAATTAATTGAAGATCCGCAATTAATTGCTTTGATTGTTGGTAAAGTTGAGCATTTTCAAATGCATGTCCAGCAGTGTTGGCCAATAATTCAATAAACTGAATTTCTGATGTTGGAAATTCCGCTACATCATGAGCATTGATTTGCAATACTCCATAAACTCCCTGCCGCCCTTTTAGCGGAGCATAAATATTGGACATGTTTTCAGCAACCAAATTTTCAAGCTGCAAAGTTCCCGTTACAAACGCTTGCATGACAGGCGAGTTATCGCCATGTTCATATTCTTTAATTTCCTTAATGGGAATAACATTATGTCTCGTATTATCATGTGCAAGAAATAAGGTATATGTAAACGATGGGTATACATCTTGTAATGTATTTAAAACCTCTTCAAGCACAGCATCTATATCCATCGTTGAATGAAACTTCGAGGTTACTCTAAATAGTTGCTCGTATCTTAATTCTTCATTTGGAAACTTCACGATTAATCACCCATCTGACATTTGTACTTAATACATTTATTATAATAGAAAATGCACGAAAATGTCTCATTATCTATCAAAAAATCCAAATTTATTACAACTTTCATGTTTAAAATCAAAATCCACCAAAAAACGATGCGGTTCTTGCTGACTTTTGCATCATTTCATGAAAACTTGACTTCCTAATCTAAAAATCATATAATGGTCGTTGTGTAAAATATTGCAGCATATGTGAGTAGTTTTTGTTCTATTTTGTTCCTCTTGTGAGCTTTAGCTCATAGATGGTGTATCACGTAACCTTTGGCTGCTAGGGCGAAGATACATGAAAACAAAATAGTCGAGGGCATTAATCACATCTGTTTTTATTTTACAACAAAATAAAAACATTGAAGGAGGAGTCATTCATGGCTCGTTATACAGGTCCAAGCTGGAAATTATCCCGTCGTCTTGGCATTTCATTAAGTGGTACAGGTAAAGAATTAGAAAAGCGTCCTTACGCTCCTGGACAACATGGTCCAAACCAACGCAAGAAGCTTTCTGAATATGGTTTACAATTACAAGAAAAGCAAAAGCTTCGTCATATGTATGGTGTGAATGAGCGTCAATTCCGCAACACATTTTCAAATGCAAGCAAAATGCAAGGAATTCTTGGTGAAAACTTCATGATTCTTCTTGAATCACGTTTAGATAACCTAGTTTACCGTCTTGGTCTTGCTCGCACTCGTCGTGCAGCACGTCAATTAGTTAACCATGGTCACATTCTTGTTGATGGAAACCGTGTTGATATTCCATCTTACCGTGTAAAACCTGGTCAAACTATTACTGTTCGTGAAAAGTCACGTAACCTAGTTACAATCAAAGAAGCGATCGAAGCTACTACTTTCGTACCAGAATATTTAACATTTGATGCTGAAAAGTTAGAAGGAACTTATACTCGTTTACCAGAGCGTTCTGAACTACCAGCTGAAATTAACGAAGCATTCATCGTTGAGTTCTACTCACGTTAATCTTCCTAAAGAGGAAAGGGACATCCCTTTCCTCTTTTTTTATGGCTATTTTCGCAAACTTTGTTGTTTTTGATTAGCCTATTAATAAGTAGATTATTAGACACATGGGTGTTCCCTCTAGTGATTGGAGCGTATGGCGCGAGACTCCTGCGGGAATAGCGAGCCAAGCGAGACCCCGTAGTGAGGCACGAGCGAGGAGGCTTGCGGATCGCCCGCGGAAAGCGAGTGCCAGAAGCGGAAATCACCCTAGTTCCACAAATAAACTTTAGGTTAAGAACAACAATTTTTTAGAAAAAGAGCTTTTTTATACAAATAAGGTGCCCCTCAAGGAACACCTTATCTTATTAATATTTGATTAAGAAGTATTTTTTCTTACCGCGACGAATGACTGTGAATTGACCTTCGATACGATGTTGTTCGTTAAGAACCGCATCTACCTCTTGGATTCTCTCACCATTAACATAGATGGCACCATTGCCAATATCCTCACGTGCCTGACGCTTAGAAGGAGAAATCTTACTCATGACCAATAAATCAACTAAACTAACTTCTGCTTCCCCATCAAATTCATGGGAAGGTACATCCTTAAAGCCTTGTTTAATCTCTTCCGCACTTAATTCAATGATTGAACCACTGAACAATGCTGCAGAAATTTTCACCGCTTGCTCAAGCGCAGCCTCACCGTGTACCAATTTGGTTACCTCTTCTGCCAACGTCTTTTGAGCTAAACGTTTTTCTGGTGCATGTTGAATTTCCGCTTCCAGACTTTCAATTTCCTCTTTGGAAAGGAATGTAAAATATTTTAAATAACGAACAACATCACGGTCATCTGTATTAATCCAGAATTGATAAAACTCATATGGCGACGTTTTTTCTTTATCTAACCAAATCGTCCCACCTTCTGTTTTACCAAACTTTGTACCATCCGCCTTTGTTACAAGTGGAATGGTTAGACCAAAAGCTTTGGCGTCCTCGACTGTCTTACGGATTAATTCTAGTCCAGCCGTGATATTTCCCCATTGGTCACTTCCACCAATTTGTAGTCGGCATCCTTCATTTTCATACAGCTTTAAAAAGTCATAGGATTGCAAAATCATATAACTAAACTCTGTAAACGAGATCCCTGCATCTATTCGTGATTGAACTGAGTCTTTGGCTAGCATGTAATTAAGCCCAAAACTCTTTCCGATATCACGCAGGAAAGTGATTAAGTCCAGGCTTCCGATCCAATCATAGTTATTCGCAATTTGAGCTGGATTTCCCTCTGCTTCAAAATCTAAAAAGCGAGAAAGCTGTTCTTTGATGCTGTTGCTATATTGAACGACAACCTCTTTTGGATTTAATGTTCTTTCCGCCTTTTTACCGCTTGGGTCACCGATTAGACCAGTAGCGCCCCCAACTAAAGCAATCGGTTGGTGTCCAGCCAACTGGAATCTTCTCAATGTCAAGATCCCTACTAAATGGCCGATATGTAAGCTATCTGCTGTTGGATCAAATCCACAATACAATTTAATTTTTTCAGTCGCTAATATATTCTGTAACCCTTCTTGATCGGTTACTTGATTTATAAGACCCCTATAGGTCAAATCCTGAATAACATCCATTCTATTTTCAATTCTCCTTTTAACCTTATAATAAGGTTTTTCTATCACACTATGTCTAATATTGTCAAATTAAATAATGGAAATTCATAAAAAAATACTAAAGGCACTATGGTATATGCTATAATAAACTTGGATTTTTAGGGGGATGATTATGAATTTTAAAAAATCACAAATATTTGAAAAAATTAACTCTTTTTGGCAAAGAGTCACATCGAATAAAGTAGCAAGAGCAATTACTGGCAAGAGGACCCGTAAAGGTGTAAGAGTTACATATGGTGTTGTATGGAATTTATTTTTACTGTTCTTTATCATCGCGATACTCGGTCTTGGCTTTGCAGGTGGGGCAGGTGCTGGTTACTTTGCATCCCTAGTAAAGGACGAACCTGTTCGAAGCTACGAAAGTTTACAGAAAGATATTTATAATTACGAAGAAAATACAGAGGTGTACTTCGCAAACGAAATCTATCTTGGTCAATTGCGGGCAGACCTCCAACGTGAAGAAGTTTCTCTGGATGAAATTTCTCAGTATGTCAAGGATGCGGTAATTGCAACCGAAGACCAATACTTCTATAAGCATGATGGGGTTGTGCCAAAATCCATTTTACGTGCAATCGTACAGGATGTAACAAGTTCACCTGTCCAAACCGGAGGAAGTACACTAACACAGCAATTGATTAAGAACCAAATTCTATCAAATGAAGTTTCGTTTGATCGAAAGGCAAAGGAAATCTTAATTGCATTACGACTTGAAAAGTTTTTTGATAAAGATGAAATATTAGAAGCATACCTTAATATTATTCCATATGGCCGTAATTCATCAGGTCGAAATATTGCCGGTGTACAAACGGCAGCAAAAGGGATTTTCGGAGTGGACGCAAAGGATTTAAACCTGCCACAAGCAGCCTTTATCGCCGGTCTACCACAAAACCCATATGTTTATACTCCTTTCTCAAACCAGGGTGGAAAGGTAAAAGAAAATATTGAACCCGGTCTTAACCGAATGAAAACGGTCTTGGAGCGTATGCTTACAGGTGGCTTCATCACTCAGCAGCAATATGAGGAAGCTCTTGCATATGATATTCGTGCAAATTTTGCTCCACCAAAGTCAGAACCAACTGAAAAGTATCCTTGGTTAACTGCTGAAGTAGAAAAACGTGCCACTGATATTTTAATGAAAAAATTATCTGAAGAAGATGGATACGAGGAAAAAGATCTTGAAGACAACAAGGAACTACGAAGTCACTACCGTGAAATAGCTGACAAAAGTCTTCGTCAAAATGGATATAAAATCCATACTACGATTGACAAGGAAATTTTTGATGCTATGCAAGAGGTAGTCAAAAATTATCAATATTTTGGTCCAGATCAACCCGAAGACAAGGTAATTGATAAAGAAACCGGTGAAAAAGGAAAAGTATTGGAACCGGAAGAAACGGGTTCTGTTCTTATTGAAAATAGGACTGGAAAAATTATTAGTTTTGTGGCCGGTCGTGATTTCGAACGTGAACAAACAAACCATGCGATAAGTACCCGTCCTAATGGTTCGACAATGAAACCCCTCTTGGCGTACGCACCGGCAATGGAATTAGGATTGGTACAACCAGGAAGTGTCATAGCCGATGTGAAATTCAGCTATGGAAGTTACAAACCACAAAACGTTGGTGGTCCATACGACTTTGATGGTTTAATGTCTGCTCGACATGCATTACAAATCTCAAAGAATATACCAGCTATCAAAACGTATTTAAAAGCGTTTGATCAACGTCCAATTACGTTTTTAGAAAAAATGGGTTTCACTTCCTTAGTTGAACAGGATTACCACGCACCTTCACTTGCCATTGGTGGGATGACATATGGTGTTTCTGTTGAAGAGAATGTAAATGCGTTTGCGACATTTGCTAATGAGGGTAAGTTTATAGATGCTTATATGATTGAAAAGATCGTTACGAACGATGGTGAGGTCGTATACGAACATGAAAGCAAGCCTGTTGATGTATTTTCACCACAAACTGCATATTTAACGATTGATATGATGCGTGATGTTATAAATGGTGGTACTGCCTCATCTCTTAATGGTTATTTAAAGTTTAAAGCGGACTGGGCAGGTAAAACAGGTACAACTAACTTCGTTCAAGACGTATGGTTTGTTGCAACAAACCCGAATGTAACATTCGGACTTTGGATGGGCTATGATACACCAAAGTCAATACCTGCATCATATAAGGGACTATCCTATTCAAGGAGAAGTACTCTTCTATGGGCTCAGCAAATGAACGCAGTATATGATATTAGGCCTGAACTTGTTCAGCCAAAAGAGAACTTTAAAATGCCTGGCGGAATCGTATCACGTTCTTACTGTGGTATTTCAGGGTTACTCCCATCTGATTTATGTCGAGAAGCTGGTCTGGTTCAATCAGACATTTATAACGCAAAATATGTTCCGACTAAAGTAGATGACAGCCTTGTAAAAGGTAAGTATATTGAAGTAAACGGCAAAGCATATCGTGTACCAACAAGTGCTCCACAGGAATTTGTTCAGGAAGGAATTATGATAAAGAAGGAATTTTTAGAGGAACACGACTTAAAGGATGCAAAAGCAATTGAACAGTTACTTCCAAAAAACAGTCGATGGAAGAACCTTGTCATAACGGAAACAGCAGAGCTTAAAGATAATGGATCTGTTCCATCCCAAGTACAGGGTGCCTCTATTTCTTCTGGGATCCTAAGATGGGCAAAACATGAACACAATGATGTGATTGGGTATCGAATTTACGGTGCTTCTAATTTTACAGCAGATTTCAAAAAGATCGGAAGTATTCCTGCAACAAAAGATTTACAATTTAATGTTGGAAGTTCCGTTGCAGCCTATTATGTTACGGCCGTTGATGTCACTGGTAAAGAAACGCCACTTGCAAATTCAGTATTAGTTAAGAACGGTGACTACAAACCAGAGCCAGAAGTGGAAGTCGTTACTCCTCCAGCAGAGGAAGGAAAGGACAAAGATAACAAAGGTGAAAATGGAAATAAGGGAAACAACGGAAATGGTAATGGCAAAGATAATGGTGGAAATTAAAGGATAGAAAAAGAGGTGATCAATTGGATCACCTCTTTTTTGATGTTTTAATTTTCCATTGTAGATAGGTCGCCTGTTGGTAAATCAAGCTCCCACGCCTTAAGAACACGTCTCATGATTTTTCCACTACGCGTTTTTGGAAGTTTATCCTTAAACTCAATTTCTCGAGGGGCCGCATGTGCAGCTAATCCCTTTTTCACAAAATCTCTTATTTCTTCTTTTAATTCATCTGTCGCTTCATAACCATCAACTAATGCAACGAAAGCTTTAATGATTTCTCCGCGTACAGGGTCAGGCTTTCCGATAACACCAGCTTCAGCAATTGCAGGGTGTTCAACAAGCTTGCTCTCTACTTCAAATGGGCCAACCCGCTCTCCGGAGGTCATGATTACGTCATCCACGCGACCCTGGAACCAGAAATATCCATCTTCGTCCATATATGCTGAATCCCCTGATACATACCAATCACCTGGCATAAAGTAGGACTCATATTTGGACGGATTGTTCCAGATTTGATACATCATTGACGGCCAGCCTTTTTTAATGGCTAAGTTCCCCATCCGATTTGGAGGTAATTCATTGCCCTGGTCATCGACAATGGCTGCCTTTATTCCAGGGAATGGTTTACCCATAGAGCCTGGCTTAATCTCCATACAAGGATAATTACTAATCAACTGGGCGCCTGTTTCAGTCATCCACCAGTTATCATGAATGCGTAAATTGAAGACCTTAACTCCCCAACGAACAACTTCAGGGTTGAGTGGCTCACCAACACTTAATATATGGCGCAATGAACGTAGATCAAATTGTTTTACTAATTCGTCTCCTGCACCCATTAACATTCTAAAGGCAGTTGGTGCGCTATACCAAACAGTTATTCCGTAATCCTCAATGGTTTGGTACCAGTTTTCCGGACTAAATCGTCCTCCTACGATTACGTTGGATGCTCCATTTAGCCAAGGACCAAATATCCCATATGAAGTCCCTGTTACCCACCCTGGGTCAGCGGTGCACCAATAGATATCATCCTCTTTTAAATCAAGAATCCATTTTGCTGTTTGATATTGTTGAATCATAGCATTATGAACATGTAAGACCCCTTTTGGCTTACCTGTAGAACCAGAAGTATAGTGTAAGAGCATGCCGTCCGTTCTTTCCACCCATTCAATTTCTAGCTCTTTACTTGCCGTTTTTAACCGACCATTAAAATCAATAAAAGGACCATCCTCTGTTACATTCTCTCCAACTAAGACAATATGCTTTAATGCGGGTAATTCTTTGAAAGGAATACGATCTACTAAATCTGGAGTCGTGACAATCACTTTCGCTTCGCTATCGTCTAAACGGTCACGTACAGCACCTTCCATGAACGCTTCAAATAGCGGACCAACAATCGCTCCTAGTTTAATAGCCCCTAGTATTGCAAAATATAATTCAGGCGAACGGGGCATAAACACAAATACTCGATCCCCTTTTTCAACATCGGCAGCTTGTTTTAAAACGTTAGCAGCACGGTTTGTATATTCTTTCATTTCTTTAAATGTATACTTCTCATCACGAGTTGAATCACGGTAATAAAGGGCAATTTTATTTTTCCTCACACCCTCAGCATGGCGGTCAATAGCTTCATAGGCAATATTAACTTTACCTGTTTCAGACCAAGAAAAGTTTGATTCTACTTCCGTCCAATCAAAATTCGCATATGCTTCATCATAATCTTTTAAATTATAATTTCCTTTTGTTGCTGGCAGCGCTTCCACTTTCACATCACATTTCCCCTTTATGTAAGTTATTTACTATTCTATTATAAAATAAAACTCCTCTTTTCTCAATTTTTAAAATTTTATATATATAATATTTCTAGATATAATTGTATAATTAGTGTAGAAGAGTCTGTAAACGCTTCATTTTTGCTAGATTCATGTATAATGAAAGTGACTTTAGAATGGTGGTGACATTGTGGAGCATAAGAAAACATATAACGCTAAGGAACTAAAGACCCCTCATGGTACGCTCATTATAGAAGGTCCTATAACTGGAGAGGCACTTGCAAGCTATGAATTTCACGAGGACCTAGTAGCTTTTCGTACTCCAAACCAACAACATAAAGCATTGATTGAAATTGCAGATTTACCTGAAGGAAGGATTATTATCGCAAGAGAGCATAATACCATCGTTGGGTATGTTACATATCTATATCCAGACCCACTTGAACGTTGGTCTGAGGGAAAAATTGATAATTTAATAGAGTTAGGTGCAATTGAAGTTATTCCAAAGTTTCGCGGCTGTCAGGTTGGAAAAAATCTGTTATTTGTTTCAATGATGGATGATGCCATGGAGGACTACCTAATCATAACTACTGAATATTATTGGCACTGGGACTTAAAAGGCACTGGCCTTAATGTTTGGGAATATCGGAAGGTAATGGAAAAAATGATGAGTGCTGGTGGACTTGAATGGTTTGCAACAGACGACCCTGAAATTAGTTCACATCCTGCCAATTGTTTAATGGCTCGAATTGGGAAACGGGTTAATCAGGATACAATCGAAAGATTCGACAGGCTACGTTTTATGAATCGATTCATGTATTAAAGGATGTTCAAAGGTTAGGGGGATATACATGATTATTGAAGAAATTATGAAAAAAAATATATCAACGTTATCAGCTGACGATACCATTTCAACCGCAATCAAAATGATGGACGAAAAAAAAATCCGTCATATTCCTATCGTAGATCAACAGCAACATCTGATGGGGCTAATAAGTGACCGGGATATTCGTGATGCCAAGCCCTCCATTCTGGACTTTACAAACGAGGAAAAAACCCTTGAATCACCCATTAAAGAGATCATGGTGAAAGACGTGATAACCGGGCATCCACTTGATTTTGTTGAAGAAGTCACCGCTGTCTTTTCCCAGCATCGAATTGGCTGTCTACCCATTGAATCCAACGGAAAATTAGTTGGTATCATCACAGAAACGGATCTACTTCACACCTTTGCACAATTAACTGGTGCAAATCAACCAGGCTCCCAGCTAGAAATTAAGGTTCCGAATCAAGCAGGTACACTAGCAGAGGTTGTCAATGTCATTAAAAATCATAAAGTTAATATTCACAGCGTCCTTGTTTATCCCGATAAGGATGTCCAATATAAAATCCTTGTGCTACGAGTTCAAACAATGAATCCGAATAAAATCATTACAAACCTTAAAAATGAGGGCTACACTGTTATGTGGCCATCCTTTCCAGGGCTTTAATCATGGCAAATGAATCAGCTTTTATCTATTCGGATCAATTGTTAAAATATCGTTTTAGTGATGACCACCCCTTTAATCAAACAAGGGTAAAGCTTACATTTGATTTACTCAAAAGTTTAGATTTGTTAGATGACTCGGATATAATACCTCCTAGAATTGCAACCGATGAAGAATTGGCGCTTGTCCATGACCCAAGATTTATTGAAGCGGTCAAGTTAGCTGGAGAAGGTAAACTCTCTGAAGAAGTTGGACAAAGCTATGGAATCGGCACCGAGGATACCCCAATTTTTCCGGGGATGCACGAAGCAAGTGCTTTATTGGTTGGCGCTACCCTTTCTGCCGTTGACCATGTAATGTCTGGAAAGTCAAAGCATGCGCTTAATCTTGGTGGTGGTTTACATCATGGATTCAGGGGGAAAGCTTCCGGATTTTGTGTATATAATGACAGTGCTGTTGCAATTCGCTATATGCAAAAGAAATATAATGTAAGAGTGCTTTATGTTGATACAGATGCCCATCATGGTGATGGTGTTCAATGGACATTTTATGATGATCCTGATGTATGCACACTTTCCATTCATGAGACAGGTCGGTATCTCTTTCCTGGTACAGGAAACGTGACTGAGAGGGGCTCAGGCAAAGGCTATGGCTATTCCTTTAATGTCCCACTAGATGCCTTTACTGAGGATGAATCATGGTTGCACGCCTACACAACGGCTTTCACAGAGGTAGCCGAATTTTTCAAACCAGATGTCATCTTTACACAAAATGGTGTAGACTCCCATTATTATGATCCATTAACCCATTTGTCAGCCACAATGAAAATTTATCGAGAAATTCCCAAGCTTGCCCACAAGCTTGCACACCAATATTGCGATGGTCGCTGGATTGCAGTAGGTGGCGGCGGATATGATATATGGAGAGTTGTACCGAGAGCATGGTCTCTCATTTGGCTTGAAATGATTGAAAAATCGGAGATAGAAGGACCGCTACCAATTGATTGGATTAATAAATGGCAACCAAGCGCTAAATTAGCTCTTCCTGCTTTCTGGGATGATCAACCTACTATATATCCACCTATCCCTAGAAAATCGGAAATTGAAGAAAAAAATGCACTAACCGTTACAAAAACTCTTTATCCGATTCGTAATAAATAGAAAACACGGCAGTTGCCGTGTTTTCTTCATACCTTATTATTTGGTTGATTTTCTAAATTCAATACGGTGAGGTAAGATTACGATTTGTTCCTCTACATTTTCTTTGTTCATGAACTTTGTTAATAATCGCATAGCTACTGCACCAATGTCATACATTGGTTGAACAACTGATGTAAGCTGTGGGCGCACCATCACTGCTAAGCGTGTATTATCAAAGCCAATCACTTCTAAATCATCAGGAATCGAATAACCTAGGTCTTGTGCACTATGGATTACACCTAATGCCATTTCATCTGAACCAACAAAGACAGCTGTTGGCTTGTCAGCTAATTCATGGATTTTCTCGAATCCTTCAATACCTGAATCATATGTGTAATCACCCTCGATTACAAATTCTTCATTGTAAGAAAGACCAGCATCCTCAATTGCACGTTTATAACCAGCTAATTTCTTTTCACCATTAATTGGTTCATTTAATAACCCGCTAATAAAGGCAATTTTCTTATGACCTCTTTTAGTTAATTCAGTAACCGCATCATAGGATGCCTGCTCGACATCAATTGTTACAGCTGGGACTGAATTTGTACTTTCAACTGAGGCAGCTAATACAATCGGCACAGGAGATTTTTCGAATTCTTGGACATGTTCTTCTGTAATATTTCCACTCATGAATACAATACCGTCTACTTGTTTACCAAGCATTGTATTTAAAAGATGAAATTCTTTATCCTTGTTTTGGTCCGAGTTGCTAAGGATAATATTGTATTTATACATTGTCGCAATATCTTCGATTCCACGTGCAAGCTCTGAGTAAAAAATATTAGAGATATCTGGAATAATTACTCCGACTGTTGTCGTTTTTTTACTTGCTAATCCTCGAGCCACCGCATTTGGGCGATAGCCTAAACGATCAATTGCTTCCTGTACTTTTTTTCGGGTTGTTGGTTTTACATTAGGGTTACCATTTACAACACGTGATACGGTTGCCATCGATACATTGGCTTCCCTTGCTACATCATAAATTGTCACATTCATTGACAGCACTCCTTATTTCAAGTTACCACTTATATGTAGTATGAACTTTTTTATACAAACAAATGTCATATTTGCTTACTTTATGTAGATTATCATACGCTACTTAGTTTGTTAGGGCAATTACTTTGTGCACTTTTTAACAATTTCGTTAAAAAAGCTCTAAAAAACCTCCCACTATAGTAGTAGGAGGTTTTTATGAAAACTATACACGAACAGCTTGAGTTGCTTTAAGTTCTGTAATCCATTTTTCAAATTGATCAAAATCCATTTGCTGCGCTGAGTCTGATAAAGCAACTGCTGGATCTGGATGTACCTCCGCCATGACACCATCTGCTCCAATTGCTAAAGCTGCTTTAGCACATGGCAATAATAAATCACGACGTCCAGTTGAATGTGTTACGTCAACAAATACTGGTAAGTGTGTTTCCTGTTTTAAGATTGGAACCGCAGAAATATCTAATGTATTACGAGTAGCTTTTTCGTAAGTACGGATACCTCTCTCGCAAAGAATGATTTGGTCATTTCCTTGAGAAATAATATATTCAGCTGCATTTACGAACTCATCGATCGTAGCAGCTAATCCACGTTTCAATAATACAGGCTTCTTGACTGAACCTGCTGCCTTTAATAATTCAAAGTTCTGCATGTTACGGGCACCGATTTGAATGACATCAATGTAATCGCAAGCAACTTCAATATCTGCTGGATTGACAATTTCACTGATAACAGCCATATCAAACTCATCAGCAACACGTTTTAAAATTTGTAATCCTTCAAGCCCTAATCCCTGGAAGTCATAAGGGGATGTTCTTGGTTTAAAGGCTCCACCTCGAAGTAAACGTAAGCCATATTTTTTCGCCTCTGCTGCAACTGCAGCTGTTTGCTCATAGCTTTCAACGGCACAAGGGCCAACGATAAATTGTTGTGTACCATTACCAATTTTAACACCTTTTACATCCACAATTGTATCTTCAGGCTTCTTCTTACGTGAAACAAGGAGAGCTTTGCGATGATCATCTTCTTGTATCTCAAGACCTGCTTTAAAGATTTCTTTGAAGATATGTTGAATGGTTGATGTTTCAAATGGTCCTTCATTATGTTCCAAAATATTATTTAACATTGTTCTTTCGCGTACCGGATCATAACGATTAACACCTTGTGTTTCTTTTACTTTTCCAATCTCTTGAACCAATTTACCACGTTCACTAATAAGTTTTAGAATTTCCAGATTAATTTCTTCCACTCTATCGCGAAGATTATCCAATTCTGCTTTACTCATCTCACTCTTCCTTTCTTCACAGCTATATGTCGCAATCTAATTGAAAATATGGTACATTTCAAGTAATTAAAATTCATTATAAACGAAATCGTTCGAACTGTCACGAATTTTTTTATTACTTAAACGCTTTTAAGCAATAAAGTATAATATGACTCTAATATATAATAGGTGAATACATAATGGAAAATAAATCAACAGTTTTTGCACTTGATATTGGAACACGTTCTGTAGTCGGACTTATTGCTGAAAAAACGGGTTCCTCATATAAAATAATTGATATTGTCATACGTGAACATAAGGAACGAGCAATGGTTGATGGGCAAATTCATGATATTATTGCTGTCTCTAATGTAATACGTGACATTAAAGAAACACTAGAGGTAAAGCATGGTAAATTAACTAAAGCAGCTGTTGCTGCTGCAGGGAGATCCTTAAAGACCGAACGTTCAAGAGAAACCATACAGATCTCTTCCATGCCTTTGATTCAAAGGGAAGATATTTTACACTTAGAATTAAGTGCTGTCCAAAAAGCCCAATATGCATTAGCCGAAAAAAATCAATCCGAAAAAAGCCATGATTACTACTGTGTAGGTTATTCTGTCATCCATTACTTTTTGGACAATCAAGAAATAGGGAGCTTAATTGACCAACAAGGAAATGAAGCCAGCGTTGAAATCATCTCGACGTTCCTACCTAAAGTCGTAGTTGAATCATTAATATCAGCTTTGCACCGAGCAGATCTTGATATGCAGGCGCTAACTCTTGAGCCTATTGCTGCGATTAATGTACTCATTCCACAATCGATGAGGAGATTAAACGTGGCGTTAGTTGATATTGGTGCAGGGACTTCTGATATTGCCATTACGGATGAAGGAACCGTTGTCGCTTATGGGATGGTACCAATCGCAGGGGATGAGATTACGGAAGCAATTAGTGACCAGCTTCTCCTCGACTTTCCACTAGCCGAGCAAGCAAAACGTGATTTATTAGCTTATGACACCATTCAAGTTGTCGATATACTTGGTTTTGAAATTGAAATCAGCAGGCAAGAAGTGATTGAAAAAATTTCTGATTCGATAGATCGATTAGCAGAATCAATACAGGGCGAGATATTAAGTTTAAATAAAAATAAATCCCCTAAAGCAGTCATGCTCGTTGGTGGAGGCAGCTTAACTCCTGAACTTCCAAAACGGCTTGCGCACTTACTTGGATTGCCAGATAACCGTGTTGCGATTCGCGGTATTGATGCCATTAATCAGATTGAATTGACGGAGCATATTAAAAAAGGGCCTGAACTCGTAACACCAATTGGAATAGCTGTTGCATCAAGTCAATCACCTGTCCATTATGTCAATGTAACAGTCAATCAAAAATCAGTAAGACTTTTTGAAATGAAACGTTTAACTGTTGGTGATAGCTTACTAGCAGCTGGAATTAAGCTACATAAACTTTATGGAAAACCTGGATTGGCGATGATTGTAAAGGTTAACCACCAGACCATCACCATTCCTGGAGGATATGGAGAATCTCCTATCCTTTTAAAAAATGGGGTACCATGTTCATTTGAGGATGAAATTACAAATGGTGACGAAGTCATAGTTAGCAAAGGAAACGACGGTGCAATGGCTAGCGTGATGATTAAGGAACTGATTGACGATATCCCTCAAAAAAGAATTTTCATGAATGGCGAGGAAGTAGTGATAACAGCGACTATCAAGCAAAATCATCAATTAGTTAATCCGGAAAGCTTTGTCCAAGATCATGATGAAATATCATTTTATTTTCCTGAGACGATTGAAGAAATGATCCGGGCAAGTAACTATCCATTATATGATGAATTGATAAATGAGTTTACCATTTCATTAAACGAGCAAAACATCCAGCTCGAACAATTTTCTAGCAAAATAACAAGAAACGGAGTAAAAATTCCTATACATTCACCATTTATGGATGAGGATTCCTTTGAAATAGAACCGGGGGCAACCCCAACCTTACGCCTATTTGCAGAAACACAAAAAATACAAATGGACTATACCATTCAAGTATTCTTTAAAGAAAAAATGATATCCCTTAAAAAGCCATTACATGAGTTTTATCGAAATGGAAAAATTCTTCTTGAAGATGATATTCTTAAACATGGTGATAAACTTCAAATGAGAGCTAAAGAGGCAGAACCTTTTATATTTCAGGATTTATTTCGCTTTGTTGATATCCAATTACCTACAGATTCAATTGGAAGGTTTAAGCTTTTAAAAAATGAAGAAGAATGCACATTTTATGATGTCCTGTCACCCGGGGATCATTTAGACATTGTTTGGTCAGAAAAATCAATTTCATAAAGAAAACCTGCATCTAAGATCAAGGGGCTCGTACTATCGGTTGGGGAGACAGGTTAAGCACCCGATTTGATAATAGACGGAAAAATTCCACTTAATTAGTAATTATTGTTAAAAAAGACCAAAATAGACGTAGAGATTCCGCCTATTGGCTTGAAAAATTCGAAAATAGGTTTTTTTGCTGTGCATAAGCGAAAAAAATCCCCTTATATAAGCAGAAACAAGCTCCAATCTGCATTTAACCGGAAAAAATCCGCTTATTTTACTTTGCTGGTTACTTGATTAAGGACAAGATATCAAACTTCTGTACAAAGAAAATTTTAATGTCTAAAACGTTATCTAATTTAACGTTTAATAGGCTCTAATTTAGTTGATAAATTAGAGCCTAATTTTATTTCCGTGTTTTGCACCCTAAAACAGAACCCATAGCTATGTGAGCCATGGACTTTTTTTATTCGCCTGCTGCAACTAATGATTGTTTTGTAATACTTCGATGAGAGGCATTCCATTTTACCTTTCCATCCTCAAATAGAAGTGCCTGTGGTGATTCATGTTTAATTTCAAAGTGTTCCGCAATGTAAGTAGAGAGTTCTCTTGCTTCTTGAACATAAAGATAATACGTTGGTGCATCCTCATGTTCTGCCACAAATTGCTCATACTCATCAAACGCGGCTTTGCTTATCGGACATGTTAAACTGTGCTTTATTAATATAAATTGGTTTTCTTTTTCAAGGACTTGGTTAAACTCCTCAATGGATTCAATCTTTGTTTTCCCCATCTTTTCATCTCTCCTATTCATTTGTTTGTGTATGTTTCTCGGCTTCTGTGAGGGCTTGCTGTGCTTCAGCTAGCTTTTCTTGGAATAATTCTTCATTTTTAGCATGATCCCCACTGCGATTCAGTTCATCTGAAGTTGTAGTTGTAGCTACAGCTGCTTCTGGTTCCTCGCTGTTTTGACCAATAGGAGCCTTAAAATCTTTTACTTTTGTTAAAATTTGATTAGACTGTTCAGAAATCGTTTTAGATAGTGAATTTGTTTTTTCCTTTACAACAGAGGCTTGGTCATTAATCTGTTTGCGTAGATCCTGTCCTGTTTTTGGTGCTAGAAATAGTGCTGTTGCAGCTCCAACCGCTGCACCTACAATTGTTCCAAGAATAAAGTTTGAACCACTATTTTTTCCCATTGGAATCCCCTTTCTTTAATTCGAAAAATGTTTATCATGCTTTTGTTTCTTATCTTTCCATTTATCCCACATCTCTATAACAGCATTCCCTACTTGAACAACCTGTGAGATTTTGGCTTTATTTTTATCCAATTGCACAGCAACTTCTTCTGTCACATTTCCTATTGATTTATTAAAGCGTTGCAATGAAGTTCCAACATCCTTAACAGCGTCAACGACTGTATTCAGACTTTCAGACTTCTGCTGAATATCTTCTGCAAGCTTATTTGTTTTATGCAACAGTGCAGTCGTTTCACTTGTGACGCCTTCCATTTGTTTTTCTAGCCCAGATAAAGTTCCCGCCACATTATCTAATGTTGTTTGAAGAGAACGAAGTGTTTTTGAGAGATAGATAACTAAAATTAAAAATGCCACTGCAATTACTGCAACACTTATGTAAACGATAAGAATCATCTTGGTGCACCTCCTATATCTTTCTTACCCATCTTTCCTATTATTAATCATATACCCCTAATGTTAAAGTTTCGACATTTCCTATTAAAATCCTTCACGGAATTTTAGTAAACAATTTTCTTCTATTAGGTTACAATAAGATTGTACATAAGCATAAGGATATGGAGGCAATAAACATGAAAGATCCACGTATTGAAACACTCGCTCGTAATTTAATTAATTACTCTGTGCGCCTCAAGGAAGGCGAAAAAGTACTAATTGAAAACTTCGGCCTACAGCGTGAACTTGTAATCGCGTTAATTAACGAAGCATATAAAGCAGGTGGTTACCCATTTGTATCATTAAAGGACCATCAAGTTGACCGTGCGCTATTACTGGGAGCACAGGAAAAACAATTTGAGATGAAAGCAGATTTTGAAGCAAAAGTGATGAGTAAGATGGATGCCTATATCGGCCTTCGTTCTGGAGATAACATTAATGAACTAGCAGATGTTCCAGATGATAAAATGAAAATTGAAGGAAATACAGTCGGTAAAAAAGTGCATCGTGAAATTCGTGTACCAAAGACAAAATGGGTCGTTCTTCGTTATCCAAATTCTTCAATGGCTCAGCTTGCAAAAATGAGCACGGAAGCTTTTGAAGATTTTTATTTCAATGTTTGTAATCTAGACTATGGAAAAATGAGCAATGCAATGGATGCACTTGTTGAACTTATGGACAAGACAGATAAGGTTCGCCTTACTGGTCCAGGTACTGACCTTACTTTCTCCATTAAAGGAATCAAAGCTATCAAATGCGCTGGTGAAATGAATATTCCAGATGGCGAGGTATATACGGCACCTGTTCGTGATTCAATTAATGGTACCCTAACTTATAATACACCTTCACCATATCAAGGCTTTACGTTTGAAAATGTTTCCCTTACATTCAAGGATGGAAAAATTGTTGAAGCAACAGCGAACGATACAGAGCGTATCAATAAAATTCTTGATACAGATGAAGGGGCACGTTATATCGGTGAGTTTGCAATCGGTGTTAATCCATATATCCAACATCCAATGCAGGACATTCTATTTGACGAAAAAATTGATGGTAGCTTCCACTTCACACCTGGGCAAGCCTATGATGATGCCTATAACGGAAATAACTCGAATATCCACTGGGATATGGTAAATATCCAACGCCCTGAGTATGGCGGTGGGGAAATCTATTTCGATGATGTGCTCATTCGAAAAGATGGCCGTTTCGTCATCCCAGAACTTGAACCATTAAATCCAGAAAATCTAAAATGATACTGAAATGCGCAAGTGCCTTGAAAGAGGAACATCCTCGAAAATGCGGTGCATTTTCTTCGTGCGATGCTTATGCTGTCGAAGCCTTCCTTGTCCTGTGCAAGTCCGACAAACATAAGAAAAGCCGGCGCGAGAAGGATGCAGTTTATCCTTCTTGACGGATTGGCTTATGACCTCGAGGGGCTAGGCACTGGAGCTGGACATAAGAAAAAAAAGACCTTTGCGAAATGAATCGCAAAGGTCTTTTTTTGATTAAACAGAAGCCTTTTCGTATGCGTCTTGAAATTTTTGAATATCTCCTGCTCCCATAAAAATCAACACACTGTTCTCGTGTTTTTTAAGTATAGAAGTATTATCCTCTTTAATTAATTCAGCCCCAGGAATCTTACCTTGTAAGTCAACAATTGAAAGTTCCCCTTTATTCTCGCGAGCTGAGCCAAAAATATCACAAAGATATACTTGATCCGCTTTTTCCAAGCTTGTCGCAAAGTCATCTAAAAATGTCTGTGTTCTTGTAAACGTATGTGGTTGGAAAATCGCCACTATTTCACGATCAGGGTATTTTTGTCGTGCCGCCTCAATAGTTGCATTGATTTCTGTCGGATGATGTGCGTAGTCATCAATTAAGATTTGATCTCCCACTCGCTTTTCGGAAAATCTTCTCTTCACACCCTGGAAGCTTAATAAACGCTCTTGAATAATGGACACATCAATATTTTCATAATGGCAGAGTGTAATCACACCTAAAGCATTTAATACATTATGGTTTCCATATCCATGGATTGAAAAGGTAGCAAAAAATGTATTACGTACAAACACATCGAAGGTCGTACCCTCTGTGCTCTTTTTAATATTACGTGCCTGGAAATCATTTTCTTCACCAAATCCATAGAAAACAACTGGAACCTTCGCTTGGATGCTTTGAAGATACTCATCATCTCCACATGCAATAATTCCCTTTTTCACCTGAAGTGCCATTTCTTGAAAAGCATTAAATACATCATCAACATTTGCGAAATAATCTGGATGGTCAAAATCAATGTTTGTCATGATCGCATAGTCAGGATGATAGCTTAAGAAATGTCGTCTGTATTCACATGCTTCAAACACAAAGTTTTTATTATTCTCGGATCCAACCCCAGTTCCATCACCAATTAAATAAGAAGTTGGCTCTGCTCCCTGCAACACATGTGCAAGTAGGCCAGTCGTAGAAGTTTTTCCATGGGAGCCTGTTACAGCAACGCTCGTATATTGTTTCATAAACTCACCTAGGAAACGGTGGTATCGAATAACAGGTAGGCCCATTTCAATTGCTTTTGCTATTTCTTCATGTGTATCAGGATAGGCATTCCCGGCAATAACCGTCAGACCTTCATGAATATTGTCCTCATTAAAAGGCAATATCTTTATTCCTCGTGCCTCTAAGGGCATTTGTGTGAAATAAAATTTTTCATGGTCAGACCCTTGAACTTCATAATTCATGTCATGAAGTATCTGTGCCAATGAACTCATGCCAGTACCTTTGATTCCAACGAAGTGGTAAACTGTCATATAAAGAACCTCCAACAATGTCTATCTGTAAGACAGTATATGAAATTCATCTAGTTTTGATAATTGTACCCATGATTTTGAGATTGGTGCTAATGAATTTTATGTAATATACAATCATCTCACATTTTTTCATTATAGCACTAATCAATGGTTAAGACCATTACGAAAAAATGACTAGAAATTCGTCGAAGATATGTAGTTTGTCCCACATACTAAGAACCAGTGTGGGATAAGTTACCCTTATTATGAACGTTGGAGCATAGAAATAACCTTTCGCTATGTAGTTTTAGGGCTTTTTTAACTAAAAAAACGAAAGGCCGATAACAAAAGTTATCAGCCTTCATAAAACTCAGCAAGTTCCTCTTCCGTAATTAACACATCACGTGGTTTACTACCACGAGATTCCGAGATAATCCCCTGCTCCTCCATCATATCGATGAGACGCGCTGCACGATTATAGCCTATTCTAAATCGTCGTTGTACACTTGAGGTAGACGCTCCCCCATGTTCTAATACAAACTCACATGCTTCTAAAAACAACTCATCCTCGTCATTTGAAATGGAAGCCTTCTTTAAAAGCTCGTCTTGCTCAAACATATAGCTTGGTTTCATTTCTGCTTTCACGAAATCAACAACAGCTTCGATTTCATCATCGGAAACAAAATTTCCTTGGACACGAAATGGCTTAGATGAGCCATTCTCAAGGAATAGCATATCCCCTTTACCAAGTAGCTTTTCTGCCCCGCTAGAGTCAATAATTGTTCTAGAATCCACCTGGGAAGAAACTGAAAATGCGATACGTGTTGGAATATTTGCCTTAATTAAACCAGTGATGACATCAACAGATGGTCGTTGTGTCGCAAGAATTAAATGGATTCCACACGCTCTTGCTTTCTGAGCAATTCGGCAGATGGAATCTTCGACATCTCCTGGTGCAACCATCATCAAATCAGCTAACTCATCAATGATAATAACAAGGTATGGAAGCTTTCCGCTTTTTTCATCATGCTTTTTCACCATCTCATTATATCTGCCAATATCACGAACTCCGGTATGAGCAAATAGTTCATATCGTCTTTCCATTTCCTCAACTGCCCACTTAAGAGAAGCCGTTGCCGCCTTCACATCCGTAATAACAGGACTCACAAGATGAGGAATATGATTATATGGCGCAAGCTCGACCATTTTCGGATCAATTAAGAGTAGCTTTACTTCATCTGGAGAAGCCTTATAAAGTAAACTTACAAGCATCGCATTAATGCAGACACTTTTACCAGAACCAGTCGCACCGGCGATTAATCCATGTGGCATCTTTTGCAAATCCGTCACAATTGGCTTACCCGAAATATCAAGACCCATAGCCACGGTTAATGGGGATTTATTCGATGTAAATTCCGAGCTTTGGATAATTTCTTTTAAAAGCACAGGCTTGCTTTTTTTATTCGGGACTTCAATTCCAATTGTGTTTTTTCCTGGAATCGGCGCTTCAATTCGAATATCCTTCGCAGCTAAGCTCAATTTTATATCATCTGTTAGGTTTGTTATTTTATTCACCTTCACCCCAGGTTCAGGATGTACTTCAAATCTAGTAACAGCCGGACCCTGAGTGACATTCACGACTTTTGCTCCCACTTTGAAATTTCGAAGTGTTTGGTCAAGAATATTTCTCTGTTCCAAAAGCCACTGACTGTCATCGTGCTGCTCGGCAGGCGGTGCATTTAAAAAAGAAAGCCCCGGAAACGAGTAGCTTGAGATTAGCTCTTCGTTTGGTGAATGTAATTCCAATTCCTGCTGTTTGGCTTGTTCCATTTCTGTAGATGTTTCCTGCAGAATCGGTTGTTCCTGTTTTTTATCAGATTCAGTAGGCTCTTTAGCATCTGGCTGACTTACTTGTCTCGTTTCCTTTTGCGACAATTTCTGTTTATCCTTTTTAAACATTAAAACATTAAAAGGAATATGGGACCTTCTCGGCTCTGAATTTATCTGTTCTTGTCTCTGTATTTGTTCAGCGTGTGGATCAGCCTCATCCACTTCAACGGAATCCTCGTTTACTTCCGCTTTATGTTCTGTACTTACTTCCATAATATCCGTATCATCAGTAGGTTGCTGTGGTTCTTCTACCATACTTTCAGTTTCTACCATATCTTGTTCAATCACATTCGGTTCAATAGAAACATCAGGCACTTCCGTGGTAGAAGTCAGTATTGGGGTTTCCTCGCTATTAGAATCTTGGGTCGAAACCTGTACTGGTGTTTCCTCACTAATAAAATCTCGGGTTGAATCCTGTACCGGTGTTTCTTCACTTATAGAATCTTGGGTAAAAACCTGTACCGGTGTTTCCTCTCTAATAGAATCTTGGGTTGAAACCTGTACTGGTGTTTCCTCACTAATAGAATCTCGGGTTGAAACCTGGAACGGTGTTTCCTCGCTAATAGAATCATGAGTGGGAACCTGTACTGAAGTTTCCTCACTAATAGAATCCTGGGTTGATACCTGTACCGGTGTTTCCTCACTAATAGAATCTCGGGTCGAAACCTGTACTGGTGTTTCCTCACTAATAGAATCTTGGACATATGGCTCCAAATAATCTAGTTCTTCCTTAGCTTCTTCTTCCCTTATTAGTTGGTTCGCAAAGCTGACAACCTTTTGCTGCTTTTCTACATCGGAAACAATCTGAAGTTCAGGTTTCACTTGCTCCGTTTGTAGAATTGTAGGAGCAACTTCTTCTTGTGCTTCTTTCCATGCCCTAGCAATTGATTCTGTATCCGTGATAGGTGTTAAAGGAAGTTCAAACTCTATTGTTTCATGAGGCTTTGGCTTACTTAGACCATATACTGGGGAAGGCGTTTCAGTTGGCCGAAAAGGTTGTTTCTCCTGTACCTTAACAACGGGTTTAGGATTCGTATTCCTTTTTGGTTGTGAGGTACTAGTTTGTTGAGTCCGCCTTCTCTGCACCTTTTCAGTTTTTCTGATTTCTTGATCAGGAATGACTGGAAACCTGAATTTCCCCTTTGGGTATTCATATGTAACTCTTGCCTCAATATGTTTATTCTGTCGGATTTGAGTCGTATTTATTTCAATTGGATCTTCATCGTCCGCCTTAAAAAAATGTAGTAATCTTTTTATCCAATTCACAACTATCACTCTTCCATTTTAATTCTATTCCTTATTGTAACAAAAAAGCCGCTAGTTTTCCTAGCGACTTTTGATTTAGTAGATTATTTTCTTGGTCGATTTTTCCCAAGGATAAATATTGGCTCAAGCTCACCAGCTTCATATAAAAATGAAAGTGCTGTAATCGGTACACGTCCACTTGCAAAAAAGCTCATGGTCATCTGTGCAAGAATGTCATATCCCGTTTCATTTTGAATATCCACTATAATCAGAACATCCTGATGTGGTACGGCTACTGCCATCGTACCTTTTATTTGCTGACTCATTTTTTGTAAAAATGCATCATTCAAAATACGGCTTGCATCATACCCATCATTTTTATTGATAAAATAGAAGGTATTTCCTGCAACCTCATCCGTTTTATACGAAACATCCAGTGAACGAAGATTGAATCTTGCAATTTCACGAATCCGTTCAACCTTCCAATTTTCTTTTTCAAGTAGTCCCTGATCAATTAAACGATATGTTTTTCCTAAATCCAGTGCATAATAAATTCTTGTTTCTGCAGTATGATCATCATACACTAAATCTTCCCCATCATTTGATTGAGTTGGAAACGAGGTGGAGCGAATGACAGGAAAAATATTTTTTTCTTTTCCTTCAAGCTCAAGCTCAGTATTCATAACCATTAAGGATTCTTCAATATAATAAATAACCTCATCAAGACTTGCTTGGCCTTCTTCTTGGTATTTTGCTACAATCCCAGGAAGGGTAATAGTTGTTCCTCTTTTCGTTTCCTTATCCTCGATGCGTAATGTATCCTTTTTAGGATCGAAAGAAAATTGCCAGTTATGCTGTGCAAGTTTATCTTGAATGATTTTCTTTAATTTTTTCGAGTCCATTTTCCTTCTATTGTTTGAGTCCATAGAAACATTCTCCTCTCTCTTCTATTTTCTTAAGAGAGCTCATTAATGAATTGTTCAATTTCTTCCTTCGTTTTACGGTCTTTACTTACAAATCGGCCCATTTCTTTTCCATTCTCATACGCCACAAAGCTAGGAATACCAAACACATTTAAGGTTGCACACAAATCAATAAATTCATCACGATCTACATAGTAAAATGTATAATCAGGGAATGAACTTTCAATTTCAGGTAAGAATGGGTCGATAAAACGGCAATCTGGACACCAATCTGCTGAGAACATTAGAATGGTTTTTCCGTTTTGGATAATCTCTTGATATTGATCTATATTTTCAAGTTTCTTCATGTATATAACCTCCAAATTCCATATGCACTTATTATCATATATTCTTTGTCTAAAAACAAATAAAAGCCCCTACCAAGTAGTGGGGCTTTAGCGCACGTTTAATACTGAACGGATGAAACAATTTTCATCATCTCTGAAGCACTTTCCGAGATCTCACTTACCTTCACTTCTGTTGTCATTTTTATACCGCCTATGCCAACAGTTACAATGTAAAGCTTGTCCTCGATTTTGTATGCTTTTACATATCCATATCGTTCTTTGTCTTTAAAGGTTTGATCGACCATAAATTTCTCTGCGTCGATTTCCTTATACAGAGCATCGCTGGTTCGTTCTTCATTTGGATTTACAAATAAAATAAAGGTTTGATTTCCTTTTTGAAGGATTACGTTATTTTCATCCTTCTTTTCTATTTTCATAGTAGCAGGTAGATAAAAGGATACATCCCCATTCTCACTATTTGTTTTTTCAGGTTGGGCGTTAAATGCCGTTTCGACAGTTGAAATTGTTTCCTTTGATTCATCTTCAACTGACGCACAACCTGCCAAAAGTCCTACTAATAATAATAAGGTTAGAAAAAGGACCTTTCCTCGTTTCAATTTTCTCTCACCCCTTAAACAGGTAGACTTACCTCTATTTCTCTATTTTCTATAATAAACCTATTATTTTCTAGGTTGCAAGACTAATCTTATAATTTTAATCAATATGTAATAAGTACCATTTTTAATGAAAGGACTTTTAGTTATTTTTCCTGTATGTATATTGGCCGACTAGGAGTTTGACGACATGGGTAAACATATCTTTTCGATTAACATAGTGATTGGTAAAAATACCAATTGCACCTTCATGACTGCGAATGTCTTTTTGTTTTGTGAATTCCGCCATGACGTCTCCCAGCTCAATGCCTTTTTTTAATTCCTCTGCAATCTCATCAGGCAGAAGAATTCTAGCTCCACCAGCAATGATTGGTTCATTGTTCTTGTCAGTGATTGCACCCCAATTACATAAAAATAACCCAAATTCGGAGTCGACAACGCCACCCTCAAGTCCAATCCCAAGGCCGGTACCTTCTTTTTCTAGAGCAGATTTTGCACGATTGATTGCCCCCCGAATGGTTTCTTCATCTGAAAAAGGCTGGGCAGATACACCTGAGGGTACGGAAGTAGGGAAGAAGTTTGCTTCAACACCAGCAAATCCATTTATAATTGCATCTACTTTTGCAGGATTTTTCGTACCTATTGCAACTTGTAACATCAAAAAACACCTCATTTCCATAATGAATGCTCGGCAAATGCCGAGCACGTTTACATATTATTACCCATTTTGACGAATGGAATCAATAGTTGTACGGTCTGATGACTTTACTAGATTAACAAGTAATTCTTTTGCAGCTGCATAATCATCAACATGAATAATTGAAGCATGTGTATGAATATAACGTGAACAAATACCTATAACGGCCGATGGCACACCTTCATTTGCAAGATGAACTTGGCCAGCATCTGTTCCACCTTGAGAAATAAAGTACTGATACTTAATGTTATTTGATTCAGCAGTATCCAAAACAAATTCACGCATTCCACGATGTGTAATCATGGACCGATCAAAAATACGAAGCAAAGCACCGTGTCCAAGTTTACCAAAGGCATTTTTATCTCCTGACATATCATTAGCTGGGCTTGCATCAAGTGCAAAGAAAATATCAGGTTTGATCATAGTTGCAGAAGTCCGTGCTCCTCTTAAACCGACTTCCTCTTGTACAGTTGCTCCAGAGTAAAGTGTATTTGGAAGGTCTACGCCTTGTAATTCCTTCAATAACTCAATGGAAAGTCCACAGCCATAACGGTTATCCCATGCCTTAGCTAAAACTTTCTTTTCATTTGCCATAGGTGTAAATGGACAAATCGGTACAACTTGCTGACCAGGCTTAATTCCAATACGAATCGCATCTTCACGATCGTCAGCACCAATATCAATGAGCATATTCTTAATATCCATTGGTTTATTGCGTTGACTTTCTTCTAGAAGATGTGGTGGGATTGAACCGATTACCCCAATAACAGGACCATTGTCTGTAATAATTTGAACTCTTTGTGCTAAAAGCACTTGGCTCCACCAACCACCAAGTGTTTGGAAACGAAGCATCCCATTTTCAGTGATGGCAGTAATCATGAATCCAACTTCGTCCATGTGGCCTGCAACCATGACTGTTGGAGCATTAGCATCACTTCGACGTACTCCAAAAATACTACCTAAGCCATCTTGTACAACCTCATCTGAGTATTTTTCTAGCTGAGAGCGCATAAACTTTCTTACCTGGTGTTCATTTCCTGAAGCTCCGGGAAGCTCTGTTAACGTTTTAAATAGCTCTAGTGTATCCTGTTTCACTGTTATTCTCCTTCCGGTTTTAAAAACGTGGCGTTTTTATGTTTGATTCTATTTATGTACATTATTTAGTATATCGAAATTGTTTTTTTGTTACCATAGGGAACATAGCGATTTTTATAAAATCTAGTTATACTTATGGTAAGAATTAAGTTCGTTTAGGAGGGAAAAAATGAGCTGGAATAAATTTCTACTTGGCTTTGGTGTCGGTTTTGTTAGTGCTCTTCTGCTAAAAGAAGCACTAAGTGACTCCTTGATTCCAGGTGACAAAGCATTAAAAATCGCAAAAGAAGCTTTCAAAAAAAATGGTCCCATTGATGGGTCCTGGATTCAAATGAATCCTGAAGATTTCTCAAAGTCAGGAATTCAGTATCAAGTGTATAAAGGTGGCATTTCCCGTAAATTAAATCAAGAAAGCCACCAATATGAATTCGTGATGGATGCAAAAACAGGTTCTATTTTAGAGGTGAACCCTCTATAAAACAGATTAGCTTATAAGAAGACCTTATAAGCTTTTTTATTATTTACGGACTCTTTTCAAAGAATCAATTATTTCTCCCGATTGATTCCATTTGATTGCTCGATAATAAGCATCGTGGTAAAAAACATACCATGCCTCTGTTTCAAGACCTTTTTCCATCCATTTTTGTTTTTGCTCAATTGATTTCATTGGGTAATCATCATATGCCAACACCCATAATACATTTTGGTGTGCATGAGTTGGCATAATATCAGCCATATGAATCGCCACTTCCTCTTGGCTTTCAAATAAGATGATGGAATGACCATCACTATGCCCACCTGTATGTACCATTGTAATTCCATCAACAACCTCTAGCTGCCCTGAGAATGTCTTTACTTGGTGTTGAATTGCTTCCCAATTTTCCTTCCAGTACGTCGCTTTTGAACGGATATTTGGATTTCGCATTTCTTCCCACTCCACATTAGAAGCATAAATGATAGCGTTCTCAAAAGTCGGAACTAATTTACCATTATCCCATTTTGTAAGGCCGCATGCATGATCAAAGTGAAGATGAGTCATTAGGACAAGATCAATATTGCTTGTTGATAGCCCAAGTTCTGCCAATGATTGATCAATGGAAGACTCCTCAAGCACTCCAAAATTCCGCTTTTGTTTATCCGATAGCTTCCCATTACCAATCCCAGATTCAATCAAAATATTTTTTGTACCAACTTTGACAAGAATTGGATCGGTTCGAAGCTCTATTTGATTTTTATCATTATGTGGATATTTTCTGGACCATAGTGGTTTTGGGACAACACCAAACATAGCTCCACCGTCTAAATTTGTTACTCCGCCATTAAGCCAAGTAAGTGTAATATCACCTATTGTTAGCTGCTCCATTCTTTTCCTCACCCCTCTTGGTATGCTGCCTTCATTTTATCATTATTAAGAATATTATAAAATAAAAAACCCATAAACCGAATGGTTCATGGGATAAGTTATGGTTATTTATTCTGATATCGAACTTCCGAACGATAGATGGGATGCCCCATCTCGGAAAACTTTTCTTCATACTCCGTCATGATATTTCCTTCAAAATCAGATTTATGTAAATCAAGGCTTACAAATGTCAAAAGAAGTCCATATTCCGAAAAACTCCTAAGCGAGTATTCAAATAACCCTCGATTATCCGTTTTAAAATGGATTTCTCCCTCATCAACTAGAATGTCCTCATACATTTTTAAAAATGATTTGTAGGTTAGGCGACGCTTTTCATGACGGGTCTTTGGCCAAGGGTCACTAAAGTTAAGATATACCCTGTCAATTTCACCTTTTTCAAAAAAGTCCCTAAGGTTTGCTGCATTTTGATTCAACAATTTGATATTCGGAATTTCTGCTTCAATTACACGATCTAACGCAGAAACGATCACACTTTCATATAATTCAATCCCAATATAGTTGATATCAGGATGAGCTTTTGCCATTTCTGTCACAAATCTACCTTTTCCAGTACCTACTTCTATATGAATCGGATTATTGTTTCCAAAAATTTGATTCCAGCTTCCTTTATGTTCAACTGGATTATCGATTACGTACTGTGGGTATGATGCTAATTTTTCCTTCGCCCACGGTTTATTGCGTAAACGCATGATTGCCACCTCATTTAAATACGTGTTCAAAAAGGAGGATAAAAAGGACCACGCCGGCTAAAAACGCCACGTCCTGTGGCGTCGCCGGCACTAGCACATCCTGTGCGTCGAAAGTTCGAGGCGGTGCAGCTTTGAGTACCGGAGCGTATGAAAATAATACGTGAGGAACGGAAAAGCAAGCCAACGAGCTTCCACAGGATGTGGTGACTTCGACGTTCGACACAGGACGTGTCGGCAGTTAGTCGAAGTTCCAATATAGATGTGTCATTTTTACCGGACTTTTTGAACATCCACTTTAGTTGTATCGCACAAAAGAATAACATGTCCAAAGAATTCGTGCAAGCTTACTTTGTCGTTAAAAAACTCAAACCCATGCATTGTGAGTTTGAGTTTACATCGTATAAAAAAGGTCATTTCATGGAAATGTAGTATATAGACAACATCAAAAAGGAAGTGTTTTTAATGCCTCTAGATTATACACATCAAATGGATATTTTAAAGGATATCCTATCTAATCATCAAATGGATTGCTGTGGTACAGTTGCTGAGTGTGAGCAATTAGGCCGATTAATTCAATCACTCATTGCAAACCCGAACATTGACCAGAGCGTAAAACAGGTATTAACCGATGTCTATTCTTATAGTCAACAAGGACAATATACCCAACATCTTGATAACCATATCGAATCGCATCAAAACCAAATCAGCCAGTGGATATCTGATATTGACCAATACTCATAACAACTTCTCTAAATATTGCAGCCAATGAAGAACTTCTTTTTCCTTATTTTTCAACTGATACCAGCCTAAGAGATGTAGGGATTGTGCAACGACATACCATTTCATACGGAGAAGTAAATGATCCGTTAGTTCCATTCCGTAAAGACTGATCCATTTTGGCCAGTCTTCTTTTTTTATATACCAATGTAAAAGCATACCAATATCAACTGCTGGGTCAGCAATCATTGCGCCATCCCAATCAATTAAATAAAGTTCATCATCATCTGATAATAACCAATTATTATGATTGACATCTGAATGGCAAACGACGATTTGGTCTGTCTTAACATTATCTTTTTCTTTCTCTAAGAACTCGATGGCTTTGTTCACAATATTCATTTTTCGTAAATCAGGATGTAATTTGCGTACAACATCTTGCAAGACATCCTTTGCTTCTATAGGCTTCTTCCCTATACGTCTTAGCATATCTAAAAGCTCATTCGACTGGTGAATTTTTTTGAGCAACCCTGCTACATTTTCACCATACATATCGACTGGTTTTAGTTCTCTCCCACTAAGCCATTGTTGTGCAGTCACAACATCGCCATTTTCTAGACGCTTTGTCCAAATTAGCTTTGGAACAATTCCCTCTGCTGAAAGGACGGCCAGAAATGGGGACGAATTTCTTTTTAGAAATATTTTTTTATCATTCAATTGGGCAAAATACGCGTCTCCCGTTGAACCACCCGCTGGGGAGAATTCCCACTCGTTGCCTAATACGTATGTAAGCCAGTTTATCTCCAATTTCAACACAACATTTCCTAAAAAATCTTAAAAAAAAATGACAGCTATTGACGATCTATATAACAATAGCTATCTTACTAAATTTTAGCGTTCAATTACAATTAAAGTCAAGAAAAAGTAACGTTTCTGTTATAAATAATAGGAAATATAACACTAGTAAATGATACCAATTAGGATCATTTTACCATAAAGGAAAGTTTCCTATGTTGGACTTCCACCTGTATAGGAGTTTGTCCAATTAATTCACCATCTGCATGCACTAGTATTTTCTCATCTGATTCTACCTTAATGTTTGCTCCTTTATGTTGAGCAATTTCTTCAAACTTTGTATGTGCGCCAAAAAACACAGTTACAAAGACAAATAACAGCTTTACTCTTGAAAGATTATGAACAACTGTTATATCAAAAAAACCATCCTTTGGATTTGCCTTTGGGGCAATTTTCATACCCCCTCCATAAAATGGTTGGTTTGATACTGTTACAAACCAAACATTCTCATATTGATAGTCTTTGCCATCAATGTGTAACGAGACATTTGTAAGGCGATAGGTAAAAAGAAGGCGTATTAGAGCGCCAACATAGGCTATAGACCCCATATGTATTTTGTTTAAGTACTTTTTCATTTTCGATTCATTTGTTAGCTTTGAAACGGCTGCATCAAAGCCTGTACCTAAGCTACTTACAAAATAAGAGCTATTCGATTTACCTCGGATCTTACATTTTCCAATGTCAAACCATTTTCCCTTACTTGCCTTATTCCGAACGATGAAGGTCAGTGCGTCTAATGGGGACTTTGGAACATTAAATCCTCTTGAAAAATCATTTCCAGATCCTGCAGGGATATAGCCCACTTTTATCTCAGGATAATACACCATCCCATTTACAACCTCATTAATCGTACCGTCCCCACCAACAGCAATTACAGCCTCGACCTTGTCTTCAAACATAGAACCTATTTGTCGTGCTAATTCCGCTGCATGGTTCGGGTATTTTGTAAAAAAAGATCGGTAATCGATTTTTTTCTTTTCAAGTTCTTGCTTAAGCTTGTTCCAAACCCTTAATCCCTTTCCATTACCTGCCTTTTGATTCACAATAAAAATGAATAGTTTCATAGTTTATCCTCTAGAAAATTCGACATACATGCTTTAATAGTATTTTATATCCTTAAAGAAGGCAATAGAATAAAAGCGTAAGCGCCTTGATCAGCCCCGACAAGCATAAGAAAAGCTGGCGAGAAGGATGTATTTTATCCTTCTTGTCAGATTGGCTAGACCAGAGAGGGGCTAGGCGCTGGAGCTGGACTTGGATACATTCATTAAAAGTTATACACAACGATAAATTTTATAATTTCTTAGACCATGAAAAAAGGATGCTAATGCACCCTAGTCCATTCTACGAACACAAACTGTCTGACAGTATTGCAGTAAAGCATTGCCAGCTTTTAATTGCATGTGCTTTAATGGAGAACTCATTTTTCTTAAAGAGGTAAACCACTCTTCATAATTTCTCTTTTCTACTAATTCTATGTCATAAGGAACAAGTGGAAAATCAAAGAAGCCAGTCCGATTCAAGATTACTTTTCGAATCGGTAGTTCAATACCATATAAAGAATAAATCGTGCGGACAATCCCATCCATGCGATCAAGTTCAATCATTGGCGATAACACTTTTTTATCATGGCGACCCCTTTTTTCTATCCAAAACCGTTCATTTGAGCCTAAAAACACACTGTTTTCTTCACCTTCTAGGATTGTAATTAACCAGGTTGTAGTGGGGCTGATGATAATAATCTCCACTTCAACAGGTGCATTTTTTAATTTAAAAATAGGTTTATATAGAATCAGGTTGGTGTCTGGAAACCTTTGAAGAAAATATTTTAAATTCGGATCATGGTAAAATTCCCTGTCGACATATGATTTTTCTCGAATGGTAGAGCTTGCCCACTTCAACTGAAATTCAAAAATCTGGTCCAGAAATTGTTGCTTCTGCTCATCGAGGGCATCTGTACTTTTATCTTTCGTCTTACCCCATTGTTGCTTTTTTAGGCGGATAAACTGTCCGGGATACCGGAACATATCCACCTCATATCGTGAAATATAATCTTGCAGTTTGATTAATTGTCCCAACTTTATTACACCTCATTATAAGAAAAAAGAAACCAGCATCGGCAATATAATTGACGTATAAACCGCGCTTAATATCATCGCAATCGAGCTAATTGCTCCTTCATTTGTGCCAATTTCCAATGCTCGTGATGTACCAATTCCGTGTGATGCGGTCCCAAATCCTAAACCCACTCCAACAAAGTGATCGACCTTGACCCATTTTAATAGGATTGGACCAAACATGGCACCCGAAATTCCGGCAATCATCACATAGACGGCCGCTAGTGCAGGGATTCCACCTGTTACACTAGCGATATCCATCGCAACCGGTGTCGTAACTGATTTTGGAGAAATGGAAAGTATGATTTTAGGATCGATTCCTACTATTTTTGAAAAATAAAGCCCTGTAGCAATTCCAGTAGTAGAGCCTACAAAGACACCTATTATAATGGGCATGAAAAATGCTTTTAAAGATTTTCGATTTTGATATAAAGGATAGGCCAATGCTACCACAGCAGGTCCAAGCAGTTCATCAATCCATTTTCCTCCCAACATATATGTTTCATATGGTATGGAGAAAATAAGTAAGAAGATAAGGATGACAAAAGTAGTCGTCGCAATGGGTACTAGTAATGGATGAGTTACTCGTTTATACAGCCTTGTCATCAATAAGAAAATAACAATCGTACCAATGACGGAAGCAATTGTTAAAACGATATTCATGCCCCGTAACCCTCCCCGAGATCCTTGCTTTGCTTTTTCCTAGTCGCAATTTTTTCACCAACTACACTGGAGATCAGCATAACAAGAAATGTACTCAATAATACAATGACTACCGTGATAATGCCCTTACCATTAAAAAAGGATAAGTAATCCATGATCCCAACGGTTGCCGGTACAAAGAGAAGGGCTAAATAGGTGAGCAAAAATTGTGCTCCATCCCCTAACCATTTTTCTTTGACGATTTTTGTATGCAACAATAAAAACAACAAAATCATGCCAATAATACTTCCCGGTATGGCTGTATGTAAAAGCCCTTGAATCAAGGTCCCTAGCCAATAAACCAGATACAAAATCGCAATCTGAATAAAAATCTTAACAAATCTCATCGAAAGTTCCCCTTTTATTTCAATGAAAAGATAGATAACGGCTGATACTTTGGAGAGCGGTTCAAATGGGTTTGGTATAACACAAAATGCTCCGCCTCAAAGATTGATTTTTCTTCCTTAGGTTGTACGATACCCTTCAGTTGTGTGGGCAAAAATAGATTTTCCGATTTCCATCTTCGTGCCATTGTAATATGCGGAGTAAATGATCGCTTATCAAGGGAAAAGCCCAAATCTGTACACGCTCCATACACATCTTGCCTTAGTGCACGTAATTTCTCGCTCTCCTCTACTCCTGCCCATAGGATTCGGGGAGAATCTGACTTTCCAAAGGTGCCCAATTCATTTATTTGAAGCGTAAAACGTTCATGTTTCTTTGCGATTTCGGGCATTTGCTTTTTAATGTCAGTAAGTTGTTTAAATGAAGCCTGCCCTCCCAAAAAAGCAAGCGTAATATGTAAATCCTCAGGATGAACCCAAGACTTGAACTTTAGCCTAGGTTCCAGCATTTCTCGCCATTTGTGTAATAACTCTTTTGTCTCGGCTGGGAGTGCGAGTGCAAGAAAATAATGGGTTTGCTGCTCCATATAAAAGCCCCTTTTTAACAGTATTTATTGTATCATTTTAGCAAACTTACGGGTAAAGGGAAACTTAAGGTGAGGGATTAGATTTCGTTGAAGAAATAAACTCGGTGACGTCTAGTGCCAGTGTGTTTTAATTGAAGAGAGTACAAAATATTTCTAGCTGCCGTTGGAGATGAGAGATTTAAGAAGTCTCTTAGTTGGCTGTTTGTAATTGTGTTGCTAATGATTAATTGATAGTCAATTATTGATTGGAGATAAGCTTTATTTGAGGAGTGTTGACAGTATTTGCAATGCCATTGCCTTTCAGTTCTATACATAGGGAGTTTGCCACACTTCGGACAAGCTACCCCTTTAATTATATCCTTTATATCTATCCCAAATTGTTTAAAAATATTTCCATCAAATGGAGTATGTTTTTTCAAAAGTGATTTTGACAATTTTTGAAGTTGTTTTTTATCGTAAATTATTTTTCTATGTCTCTTTTCAAATGGTTCTATTCTTGAAAGAAAACTGGTACTTTTAATGACCTTGTAAATTTGATTGTAACCTTCACTTGCAGAAATAATAGAACATGGATTTGTAAAAACAACTAAACTTTCGCTTAGGATTGGGGGGAATTTTAATTGTTGTAACAAACGCCTAAACTGCAACTGGTGTCTATTTATTTGTGCAATTGGGCAGGAGTATGCTTTTTTTCTATCGTCAATTGTTTGAATCAATTGTTCAAACATCCCGTCAAAATAAAGCTCTCCACGATAATTTTTAGCATCAATGATTAAGATATACGTGGGACCCATTAGAAGGATGTCTATTTCAAAGAAATGCTCACCGGAGATATCTGGAAGACGTAAATTATGGAGAGTTAGATAGTCTTTCTCTTTTAAAAAGCTTAAATAATACTTTAAGGATTGCTCGCCTCGGTATCCTGACATTCTTTTTCTGAATTCCTCACGAATTTCTGCATATTTGGGATGAAATTCATCGACTCTTCTTAGAAGCGCCTCCATTTTTCGTAATCTAAGTGGCATTTCTAATTCTTTTTTGATCATTTAACAAACTCCTTTATTATCGATATCTCTTTTTTCTACATAAACAGCTAAACTCCTTTAAATTTCACACGAAGTTTTCTATAAAAATTAGGCATGAAAATTTCTATCGGCTTTATTTGAGTTCTATCGATTTTATTTGATTCTATCGATTTTATTTCGGTTCTATCGATTTTATTTGATTCTATCGATTTTAGCAAAAATAAAATACAAAAGCCCGCCATCCATGGCGGGCCACTAACTTCCTCAATTATTTTGCCAGTTCATATATGGCCTGTGCATAGATAGCGGTAGCTTTTAGTAAGTCTTCTACTAAAATAAACTCGTCCTTTTGGTGGGCAACATCAGGTCGTCCTGGGAACAATGGTCCAAACGCAACGCCTGCTTCTAAAGATCTTGCATAGGTACCTCCACCAATTGAAACTAATGTCGCTTCTTCGCCTGTCTGTTCTTCATACACTTTTTGAAGGGTTTGAATTAATGGATGATTTTTATCGACATGATGAGGTGAAGAATTGCTGTAATTTACAAGTTCGAACCCAATCTTCTCACATACCTCTTCAATTTTCTTTTTCGTACCATCCATATCATTGGTTACTGGATAACGCAGATTTAAACCAAGGCTTCCACCATCTGCTTTCGTGTAAGCAAGCTTTCCGACATTGATGGTTAAATCACCTGTGATGTCGTCACTATAAGCAACACCTAAATTTCTTCCCCTGGAATCTCCTACAAAATACTCAGTCACCATACTTAAATACTGCTTTGCTTGTTCATCTAATGAATACCCTTGTAAAAAGGATACTAAATATAAACCAGCGTTTTTCCCATGGTCGGGCTCCATTCCGTGTGCGGACACACCTTCTAATTCAAAAACAACGGTGTCCTCATCACAAAGGCCTCGTCCCATTAATGAGTTTTTGTCTAAAAACGCCTGAAATTCATTCACCATTTCCTGCAAATTGCCTTTCCCTTCAAGCTTCGCTTCGGCAAAATCCGGAACCATGTTATAACGACGACCTGAGTTGAATGACGCCAATTGAAGCTCAGCAACTGAAGATGACTGAGATTTTTGAACAAGGTCAAAATCTGCAATTCCTTTTTCTGCATAAATGATTGGGAAATCTGCATCGGGTGCAAAGCCCATTGTCGGCATTTCTTCGTGTTTGAAATAATGCTCAACACAACGCCAATCACTTTCTTCGTCTGTTCCAATTATCATTCGTACACGCTTTGAGAGCGGAAGATTTAATTCCTTAATGATTTTCATCGCGTAATACGCAGCCATTGTTGGTCCTTTATCGTCTAATGAACCTCTGGCAATCATTTTTCCATCATGAATTTCTGCGCCATATGGATCACTGGACCAGCCATCTCCTTCTGGCACAACATCAATATGGCATAAAATCCCGATTAATTCCTCTCCAGAGCCCATTTCGAGATGGCCAGCATATCCATCAAGGTTTTTCGAGGTAAAACCATCCTCGCTACCTTTTTCCAATAGATAATGAAGTGCCTCATCAATCCCAGCCCCAAATGGTGCAGTCGGGGTTCCATTCTCCTCATCAAGGACACTTTTTATTTTCAAGAAATCCTGGGTATCTTTAATAAGTTGATCTTTACGTTTCTCTACTTCTTCATGCCAGTTAATCTGTTCCATCTGAATTCTCCTTACAAAATGATCAAAATAAAAATCAAATACACCATAGCGTATTTACGCTCGATTTTCGAGCAAACTCGAAAAATTCCCTTTGAAAAACCGTAGCATCCGCCGGAAGCTTTAATTTTATTCAGCCCAGGGAACCATCATAATAACGGTTTACTTTTAATACATTCACCCACCACTATAGAAGTATCCTACTTAAGCTGATTAAAATTAATATCAGTCCTACAATTAATATTACAGGAAGCGAAATGAAATTCACAATATAGTGTTCCGCCTGAATACGAATAATATCATCTTTTCTTACGTTGACGATAAAATGATTGGCCATAATTCGATTTACTACAATCTTAACCCACATTCTAAGAATGATAATAAATCCAAAAAAGATTAAACATTTGATCCAGATCGGTGGAATGATTAACAAGGCCACTGTTGTAATACTTGTGATTTGAAGACATTGAAACAAATAAGACCTGTTCCGAAAAAATACTTTTATACATAATTCTCGCAAGCTTTTCCTGCGATTTCGGTTTTTAAAAATTCGTTTTGAGTTTCGATAAAACAGTGGGCTCCGTTTCTTTTGACTCGGTACTTTTTCGACGTATTCCGAAAAAAGAAAAATACTTTTTACATATACGAGCTTTGCTTGCTTCTCTATGTCAACATCGTTGGAAAAGGTTGTAAGCCTATTTATCCTTCTAGAGGAATTCCATATAAATAAAAACCATTGAATACCACTGATGATAAATAAAAATAGGATAGACGTATCAAGGGTCCACATGACTAGTGTTGTAGTAAAAATCCCACATGCAAGGAAAATCAAAATCGTATAAAGACTCTTTTTCCATGTTGAAACAATACCATCTAAGTACTGTTTCCATCCAAGAATGAGTGCCTTTAAGCTAATAAAATAAATTGCAAATACAAAAATCTCACCCAAGGATAGGGTGTAATGATTGAATAAAAATGGAGCCAAAACAGCAATTAAAACTAGGATGCCAATACTATGTCCAATCACATATAGATTTCTTGTCCACTTTTTCAAAGTGATCACAAGGGAACGTTTTTGTAATAAAAATAATTGGTCCGCTTCCTCCAAAAATGTCCGAATACGTCCTTGCCAGCAATACAAATAAAGCAAACTAATAATAAATGAAAGTGGGATACCCTTTATCCAACTTGGAATGTCTGCCCACCATGTATAATAATAATAACCGCCAATCACAATGACTGGAATGAATAAATATAGAAAAATTGTCCAGTCTACAACACTTCTAAATACGCCCCATTGATACGCTATTTCCGTACGAAGTCGGGTTAAAAAAAGGCTTTTATTCATCGGACGACTCACCTTGCACAATTTGGTTAAAACACCGGAGAAGCGAGCCATCATGTAAATTAGCACTTTCACGGATATTATCAAGCTTTCCCTGAGCCTTCAGTCTACCACCCGCCACCAATAGGAAACGATCACACACTTTTTCAGCAGTATCTAGGACATGTGTACTCATCAAAATCCCAGCACCACGTTGTTTTTCCAAATCAATAAGTGTTAAAAAATCCTGCATTGCCATCGGATCTAATCCAACAAATGGTTCATCAATAATATAAATATCTGGTTTTATGAGAAATGCAGTAATAAGCATAACCTTTTGCTGCATTCCTTTTGAAAATGTACTTGGAAGCTTATGAATCACTTTTTCCATATGAAAGAGTTTAACTAACCTCATTGCCCGCTCATTAAAGTCAGCATCATCAATCTCCATTACACCCGCTGCCAAATCAAGATGCTCCCATAATGTCAATTCATCATAAAAAACCGGTCTCTCCGGGATATACGAATATGTATGATTATTGATAAAATCAATTTTCCCATTGGAATTTTCTAATAATCCAAGAATCGTTTTTATTGTTGTACTTTTTCCAGCACCATTGGGTCCTATGAGCCCAACAATCTCACCTCGGTTGATTGAAAAAGAAAGATTTTCTACAATATTACTATTTTCTTCATAGCCAGAATTCTGTATTGAGACTTCCAATAAAGTCCGTTCCATTAGCAATCCCTCCGCTACTACATACGAAAATCCAACAGAAAAGTTCCCCATTTTAGCCAAGGTTTACCAAACTGTAATAAAAATGTAAAAAACAGAATAGTAGAAATAATTTATGATTATAATAGAACTAAATGAAGATTTTTGACAATTTATGTAGAAAGAGTCATACTATTCAGATACAACTATATATATATAGCAAACGCACCTGTAAAGAAATGAGGTGATATGGGACATATATATAAGATTGGGTTATTAAAATAAGAAAAACTGTTGCGAATCGTTATTTTGAGAAAATTAGTTTAAGAGTACGACTGAGGCATGTATATCATGTACAAAAATGATAAGGAGTGGTTTTTTGAAACCTTCAACAAACCGTATGTTAACTCGTATCAAATCAGTCTACATGTTTATTAACGAAAAAGGGACTGTAACAACTCAGGAGCTTGTGGATGAATTTGGAACTACTTCACGTACCATTCAGCGCGATTTGAATGTGTTAGCATATAATGATTTGGTTCAAAGCCCTAGCCGTGGAAAATGGACAATCACAAAGAAGAAAGTCAAAATATCTTAGCAACAAACATAAGGGGCATATGAAGAAGGTAGCAAATAACTTCACACTAGAAGGCCTTTTCATACAGATACATATGGAGAAACTAGATTCTAATAAAAAAGGGGCTGTCACTAAGACAGCCCTTGTTACTTTTTCGTATACGTTTTTAATAATGTAACCTCTTCATCCGTGAGCTCTCGGTATTCACCAAGCTCAAGTGTTTCATCTAGTGGTAATGGCCCCATCTTCATTCTTTTCAAATAAACGACTCGTTTTCCTACTGCTTCAAACATTCGTTTTACCTGATGGAATTTTCCTTCCTCGATTACAACTTCGATCTCAGAACGTAATCCACTGCTAATAATCGTCAGAACAGCTGGCATCGTTTCATATCCATCATCAAGGATAACTCCGTTTCGGAAAGCCTCCACATCCTCTACTGTTACCTCTCCCTCAATGATGGCTACATACGTTTTGGGAACATGTTTTTTGGGGGAAAGCAATTGATGTGCAAGCTGACCATCATTCGTTAAAAGTAATAACCCTTCCGTATCTTTGTCCAACCGCCCCACTGGAAAAGGCTTATAGACTGCATCTTCCATTTCTAACAAATCTAAGACTGTATCATGAAGATGATCCTCTGTTGCGGAAATGACACCTTGAGGCTTATTTAACATTAAATAGATAAATTCTTTGTATTCAATCACTTCTCCATGAACGGTGACTAGATCTGCTTCGACTTTTACATGCTTACTAGAATCTTTAACCGGTATGCCATTTATTTGAACGGCTCCTGATTTTAATAAGCTCTTTACCTCTTTTCTACTTCCAAAACCTCGATTTGCAAGTAATTTATCAATTCGCAATGCAATAACCTCCTTTACCTGTGCGAATACCTATCTAACTAAGAATAGGCGTTTTATTCATTACACAAAAGCCCTATTAACATACACTATTACTGTACTTTTAAAAAGAAAAAGGAGCGAAACCACAATGTATTATTATGACTATGATTATCGTCAACAACCTCAGGGTTTCTTCCCAGGCAGTCCTGGATTCCCTGGATTCCCTGGAGGAGGCGGAGGCGTCGGCGGAAACGTAAACCTTCGTCTCGACCGGATTGAGCGCCAAATGCAAAGACTAGAAAATCAGATTGTTCGTTTAGACCGCCGTGTAAACCGAATAGAGCGCCGTCTTGGCTTTGGTACTTTCCAAGGCTAACTCATAAAGAGAACCTTCTAACACCCGGGAAAACCTAATCTCACACAAACTGTAGTATTAGAATCTTAAAAAAGGCTGTCACTTACTGCACAGCCTTTTTCCTATTTCTTGATAAAAATGATAATCGATTGCCAATTAGAACCTCCAATAGGCGTGAACGATATGCTAAATATAGATACGCAACAGCGCCAACTGCAACCCCTACTAATAAAACAAAGACCGACTGTAATCTGCCATTTTCATATCCGACAATAAATGATAGTAGCCACTCAATCAACATTATCGTCAAAGCCATCACTGTCGCAAAAATAGCCATTAAAAGCGTTCTCCTTGCAAACAATGAATAACTATACCCAGCATGTCTTGAAATCATCCAGAAGCAATACGCAATTGCTACCGTGTAACCTAAAGCTGTTGCTAGTATCGAACCTATCTCGCCAAACCAGGTAATAAACAAACTATTGAAACTGATTTTTAGAATAAGCCCCATGAACAGACTAACAACTGCAAATTTTTGCTTATTTATTCCTTGTAAAATAGCAGCTGAAATCGAATAAAATGAAAATAGAATCGCAACAGGTGCATACCATCTTAAAATTCTGCCACCAGCCACATTCATTTCAAATAACGCATTGAAGGTAGGGTACGCTAATACGGATAAACCAACAACTGCCGGTAAAACCAACAGTACACAAATTTGAAATGTCTTATCAATTTGGCTTCTAAGTAGTTTAAAATCACCTGATGTAAATGAATTTGTAATCGTTGGAACAAGTGTCAAACTAAACGCCGTTGCCAAAGAAACGGGAATCATGACTAATTTTGGAACCATAAATGTGACATATGAGAATAATCCCTCTGATACATCTTTATCAAAACCGTTTTCGATCATTGTCCTGTTAAAGGTGAGTTGGTCAACATATTGATAAAGAGGAATTGAAAGTCCCACAAGGACAAAAGGTCCTGCGTAAGAGAAAAGCTCCTTAAACATTTCTTTTGTTGTCATATCCGTTTGTGGTCTACTTTTTGCAAGCATTTCATCTAAATATGGTTTTCGCTTAAACCAATACCAGATGAGGACTGCCAAACCTCCCAATGCTCCAATAAACGCACCAAATGTAGCTAATCCAACTGCGAATACCCTTTCACCAGCCATTACCTGCATCACGATAAAGGTTGCTGACAGGACGAAAAGAATTCGGACAATTTGTTCCACCACCTGTGAAACAGCCGTTGGTCCCATTGATTGATGTCCCTGGAAAAAACCTCTTTGAATACTCATAATCGGAACGACAAGTAGAGCAAAACTGACCATTCGAATCACATACGTAACATCTTCAACTGTATTTTTTGCATCTTCTCCACCAAGAACAATGGGTGCAAGAATGGGTGCAAGTAAATTTAAGATTGTAAAGCCTAATATACCGGTAAGTCCCATTACGATAAGTCCGGATTTATACATCCTCATTCCAGTATGATAATCGCCAAGGGAATTATATTTCGAAACAAATTTAGAAACAGCAGCTGGAATTCCAGCAGTTGATATAAATAAAAAGATGGTATATTGAGCATACCCATAGGAATAAAGAGCAGAACCAATATCTCCAACTAAATAAACGAATGGAAAAACATAAATCATTCCAAGTACTCGAGAAATATATGTAGCAAGGGTTAAGACAAACGTCCCACGCAGTAATTTTGAATTTGAATCTGCCATATTAAATCCCCAATCTCTATTTTTGAAGACTAACTAATCAAGTTTATCATATTTATAAAAATTAATAACCTATATTTATTTGTCAGTTTCATGACATAATGGATTCTTTCGCTTTTTTATGTATAGTTTAGACTTATTGAATTTGAAATTCAACGTTATTCTATACCCTGTTCCCATGATATGATGTAGATAAGAAAATATGGGAGTGTGGAAAGCCATGAATCATATTATCTTGTTTGATGGAGTTTGTCATTTTTGCAATAGCAGTGTGCAATTTATCCTGAAAAAAGATTCGAAACAAATGTACCATTTTGCGTCCCTGCAAAGTGAAGCAGGAAAGTCATTATTGAAAAAACATGGCATTCCTGAGGATATTAATAGTATCGTATTAATTGAAGGCGATCAGTATTATACAAAATCAAGTGCAGCTCTTAGAGTCTGTCGTAATCTGAGTGGTGCATACCGCTTTCTGTATATTTTTAAAGTGATACCGGCCCCCATCAGGGACATATTTTATCATATAATTGCCAATAATCGTTATAAATGGTTTGGAAAACAGGAAAGCTGTATGCTTCCTTCTCCAGACGTTCGGAAGCGATTTTTAGATTAAGGAGTGTTTACATTTGCAGTATGATGTTGTTGTAATTGGAGGAGGACCTTCTGGCTTAATGGCTGCGATCGCCGCCGGTGAGCAAGGCGCGAAGGTACTTCTTTTAGATAAAGGGAATAAGCTTGGGAGAAAGCTTGCGATTTCAGGCGGGGGGCGCTGTAATGTCACAAACCGTCTTCCAATCGATGAAATCATTAAGCACATTCCAGGAAATGGTCGGTTTTTATATAGTGCATTTTCTGTTTTTAATAATGAAGATATTATAGCTTTCTTTGAAAAGTTAGGAATTCAGCTTAAAGAAGAAGACCATGGCAGAATGTTCCCAACAACCAATAAAGCGCAATCTGTTGTCGATGCATTGTTAACTAGGCTCAATTCATTAGATGTCCATATCGAAACGAACACACCTGTTGCTAGGCTTGATTATAAAGATGGACATGTTGCTGGTGTACATTTGAAAAACGGTGAATATGTAGAAGCTGGATGTATCGTTGTCGCTGTCGGTGGTAAATCGGTACCACAAACAGGTTCGACTGGAGACGGCTATGCTTGGGCAGAAGCAGCCGGTCATACGATTACAGATCTCTTCCCAACTGAAGTCCCGGTTACATCTGATGAGGAATTCATCAAAAACAAAACCTTACAAGGTTTAGCATTACGGGATGTTGCTGTGAGTGTCCTAAACCCTAAAGGAAAAACAGTTATCACCCATCAAATGGACATGCTATTCACTCACTTTGGTATTTCAGGACCGGCGGTTTTACGCTGTAGTCAGTTTGTTGTAAAAACGATGAAAAAGTTTCATGTAGACCGTGTAGTTATGAGTATTGATGCACTGCCATCATTAAATGAGGAACAAATCTTCCAACAGATTTTAAAACAATCAAAAGAGGACCCAAAGAAATCTTTAAAAAATATCTTAAAAGGCTTTTTACCAGAAAGATACCTACTATTTTTGCTTGAGAAAAATGAAATTGACCCTCTTGTTACCTTTGCAAACTTATCGCATGATCGTATTCGTGCATTTGCAAAAGATTGCAAGCAATTTCAGTTTACAGTCAACGGAACGCTGTCAATTGAAAAAGCATTTGTAACGGGTGGTGGGGTGTCAATAAAAGAGATTCATCCAAAGGAAATGGAATCAAAATTAATGAAGGGACTCTTTTTCTGTGGGGAAATCCTTGATATTCACGGATATACGGGCGGTTATAACATTACATCAGCCCTTGTGACAGGTAGATTAGCCGGTGAAAACGCAGGAAAGCATGCAACTGCCTTACGAAACTAAAATAGAGCCTAACTCCAATAGCAACTAATGGGTTAGGCTCTATATATGATCATAGCCGAAAAACAAAAAATTTGATCATCCTCTTGGTCACAGGATACCCCAACTTGGAATTTAACCTCAACAATATCATGTTCATCCACTTTTTCAAAAAAACGATTCATCTTATGTTCTAAATCCTCTTCATGTTCTTCATCAAAAACCTTAACCTTTAATGCCATAAACTCCACCTCCACTACTAGTATTGACAGAGTTTTAGATTCTTAAGCTTATAATCTAGGTTTTTTCACTCTTTTAAAGATTGCGAACCCTACAATCAATAAGATTCCGACTATGGAAAGGTACAAAACAAGATTTGATTTTCCTGGCTCCCTTAGCTCTCCTTGCAAATCCACTTTTTCAGTTGGAACCTTCCCTTTTCCAAGAATATCTAGATCCTCACCCGCTGCAGATAATAATTCCGTTCTCTCACAAAATCCTGTTTCTAATTGTTCTTTATCCCCGTACGCATATACAAGATATTCCTTGTTTAATTCAAATTCATATCCACAGCTCGCACCTGATCTTGCAGTGCTTACGATAACCTGGGAAGTATGAATACCTTTCCAACTTTCTTTAACCTCGAATAACACGTTTATTGGGTCTGCACTCGATTGGCTGTAGGAAAATTTATTTTCATCAACAAGATCAATCACTTTTCCAGAAAAAACCGCTGTTTTTCTATTTAACTCATCATTTACGGATTCCGGCCGAGCGCAATCACATGCAGATGCTTGACGAGGGAAAAGACTAATAAAAATCAGAAAAAGTAACAGCAGGACAAGCAACCCTTTTAAATATTTCAAATCGTCGACCCCCTTTTTAGGTATAGTCGAAAATGGATGTGAAAGGTTGCATAAATGATCCGAACGCATCATATTTTTTCATTTTTAACTATTAATTTTTACTATAGTCGTAGCTTATCAAACATTTGCGCTATTTCTTTTTCCTTTTTATTACAACAGTCCTGTCTTATCAAGCATTTATACTATGAGTTTTTCCTTTTTTATACAATACTCACAGCTTATCAAGCATTTATACTATGACTTTTTCCTTTTTTATACAATACTCACAGCTTATCAGGCATTTATACTATAGCCTTTTCCTTTTTTATACAATAGCCATTGCTTATCAGGCATTTGTGCTATGACCTTTTCCATTTTAGTAAAAAGTCTTGAAGATTCTTCCTTAATTAACCCTAAAATTAATGCATTTCCTTTCTCTCAAACAAGCCTGTAAATAAAAAGCAGGTTATGAAAGCTACCAACGTTACTGTAATTGCCATAACAAGACCGATAAATGCCATGAATGTATCGTGTCCAGGGAATTGTGGTTCAAGTGTTACAATCATATAGGTGAATATGAGTGTGAGTAGTAAATAAAAGCTACTACCGATAAACCCTCTTAAAATCCGCCCCTTCTTATCTCCAGTCCATGCATGTAGTAGAATAATCCAGGCTACCAAGCTTACGATGACAGCCCCAAACATAACCAATAAATGGATATAAGGAATGGTTAAAAAGCCTAATAAAAAGAGTATTAGTAAAGTGGAGCCAAATAGAATTGCATTTAACACAAATAAAAATAGACCACTAAGCCAAGGGTTTTGGAACCACTCATAGCTTGATAGTTTTTTTACTAGACCATTATTGAGACCAATACTAGTTACCAGTTTATTTCGATTTACCCCTACTAAAATCATTAACAATATACCGACCATTAAAAATAGTGTCATTCTTATCCTCCTTAATAAAAACATTTCTAGTTTGATTTTAAAGGATGATTTATTGTTTATCAATAAATTTTTATTAATTTTAAACATAATATTATTGTTTATTATTGCAACTATAATAAAAAGCGCGAATTCATATTAGAATCCACGCTAGATATGTATCAGAATCTGTTTTATCGTTTTGTTTCACCAGTCCAATTCATCATGCCACCGACCATGTTTCGTACTTTGTAGCCTTGGTCATCTAGAAATGCACAGACGTTGAAGCTTCTTCCACCAGAGCGGCAGATGATAATGTATTCTGTATCCTTATCAAAATACCCCAGGTTATCTGGAATATCCCCCATTTTGATATGCTTAGCGCCCGGAATCATGCCTTCTGCTACTTCTTCATCCTCACGGACATCGACAAGCTCTAATTTTTCCCCATTCTCAAGCTTTTGTCTTAATTCTTCTGTTGTGATTTCTTCAATCATAGGTCCCATCCTTTCAAAAATCGTCTCGACTATTATAACAAAGTGGAAATAAAGAATTCAATTTTCCACGTTTTGTCAAACTAGAATTTCTATATAAAAAAGAGTATGATGAAACTAGCTGAACATCAAGGGGGAAATGAAGTTGACTTATCCAAATACTGACGAAACGATTCAACTCATAAAAGAACTTGTTTCGATTCCAAGTCCATCCGGGAACACCAATGAAGTAATTACATTCGTTGAGAAGCTTTTAACAGAAGCAAATGTGGATACATATCGAAATCGCAAAGGCGGTCTCATCGCTACACTTCCTGGAAAGGACACACAAAAACACCGTATGCTCACTGCACATGTGGACACTTTGGGGGCTATCGTAAAAGAAATCAAACCAAGCGGTCGATTAAAGCTTGATCTCATCGGTGGGTTTAAATATAACTCTATCGAAGGTGAATATTGCCGCATCGAAACTTCAACAGGAAAATTCTATACGGGTACAATCCTGATGCATCAGCAGTCTGTACATGTCTATAAAGATGCTGGGAAGGCTGAGCGTAATCAAGAAAATATGGAAGTCCGTATTGATGAAAAAGTTAAAAATGCAGAAGAGGTTCGTGCTCTTGGGATTGAGGTTGGAGACTTTGTTTCCTTCGATCCACGAGTTGAGGTTACATCCACAGGCTATATTAAATCTCGTCACTTAGATGATAAAGCGAGTGTTGGCATTCTGCTTCAATTGATTAAACAAATCAAAGCCGAAAACATTGAACTTCCATATACAACCCATTTTCTTATTTCGAATAACGAGGAAATTGGCTATGGCGGAAATTCCAATATCACACCCGAAACTGTCGAATATTTAGCAGTGGATATGGGAGCAATGGGTGATGGTCAATCAACAGATGAATATACAGTTTCCATTTGTGTGAAAGACGCAAGCGGTCCATATCACTATGCTTTCCGTAAAAAGCTAGTCCAGCTTGCTGAAAAGCATGAAATTGGCTATAAGCTAGACATCTATCCTTACTATGGCTCTGATGCTTCTGCAGCGATTCGTTCTGGACATGATATTATCCACGGATTAATCGGTCCTGGAATTGACTCTTCTCATGCATTTGAACGTACACATAAAGATTCGATTGAAAACACAACAAAATTGATTTATCACTATCTACAATCTGAAATGGTTGAATAAGCGTATTAGGATGAAACATCAGGCATCCTGTTACATGTTTAAAGCCCTCCAAGTGGAGGGCTTTATTTTTAATTCGCAACAATATTTACAAGCTTTCCTGGTACCGCAATTACCTTACGGACAGTTTTGCCTTCAATTTGTTCTTTGATTGGGTCTGCACCCATTGCAATTTGTTCAAGTGCTTCTTTTGAAGCATCCGCTGGAACATGAAGCTTCGCCTTTACTTTTCCATTCACTTGAATAACAATTTCAATTTCAGCTTCCACTAATTTTGCTTCATCAAATGCTGGCCAAGATTCATAAGCAATTGTACCTGTATTACCAAGCTTCTCCCAAAGCTCTTCAGCAAGATGGGGAGCAACTGGAGAAAGAAGTTTTACAAACCCTTCAATGAATGGCTTTGGTAAATCAGTTGCTTTATATGCTTCATTAATGAAAACCATTAATTGTGAAATCGCAGTGTTAAAGTGTAATGCTTCGTAATCCTCTGTTACCTTTTTCACTGTTTGGTGATACACACGTTCAAGGGAAGTGTCATTAGAATCATCTTTTACTTTTGATGATATGTTTCCATTGTCATCAACGAGTAAGCGCCAAATTCGATCTAGGAATCGACGTGACCCATCAAGTCCGTTTGTTGACCAAGCAATGGAAGCATCTAATGGTCCCATGAACATTTCATATAAACGAAGCGTATCTGCACCATGTGATTCAATAATATCATCAGGATTTACAACATTTCCTTTTGACTTACTCATTTTTTCGTTACCTTCACCAAGAATCATACCTTGGTTGAAAAGCTTTTGGAATGGTTCTTTCGTTGAAACAACGCCAATATCATATAGAACTTTGTGCCAGAATCTTGCATATAGCAAGTGCAGCACCGCATGCTCTGCTCCACCGATGTAAATATCAACTGGTAACCATTCTTTTATTTTTTCCGGATCTGCTAGAGCTTCTTCATTATGTGGATCAATATAACGTAAATAGTACCAACAGCTACCTGCCCACTGTGGCATTGTGTTTGTTTCACGACGACCTTTTTTACCGGTCTTCTCATCAACCACATTTACCCATTCAGCGATATTCGCAAGAGGTGACTCGCCTGTTCCAGAAGGTTTGATTTCCTTCGTTTTTGGAAGCATAAGTGGAAGTTCTTCCTCTGGAACAGTTGTCATTGTTCCATCTTCCCATTGAATAATTGGAATCGGTTCACCCCAATAACGCTGACGGCTAAATAACCAATCACGAAGTTTGTAGGTAATTTCCTTTTTACCAATCTTATTTTCCTCTAGCCATGCAATCATTTTAGTAATGGCTTCTTCTTTATTTAAACCATTAAGAAAATCTGAATTTACATGTTCACCGTCGCCAGTGTATGCTTCTTTAGTAACATCTCCACCAGCAACTACTTCTTTAATAGGCAATTCAAATTTCACAGCAAATTCATAGTCACGCTCATCATGGGCAGGAACTGCCATAATTGCACCTGTCCCATAGCTCATTAAGACATAATCTGCAATCCAGATTGGCATTTTTTCTTGATTTACAGGGTTGATGGCATATGCACCTGTGAATACCCCAGTTTTATCTTTTGCTAAGTCTGTACGCTCAAGATCACTCTTACTTTTAACTTTATTTAAGTAAGCATTAACTGCTTCTTTTTGTTCAGGTGTCGTGATTTTATCAACAAATGGGTGCTCAGGAGCAAGTACCGCGTAAGTAGCACCAAATAAAGTATCGGGACGTGTTGTGAAAACAGTAAATGTTTCATCATGTCCATCAATGTTGAAAGTTACATGTGCTCCTTCAGAACGACCGATCCAGTTACGCTGCATTTCTTTTAAGCTTTCCGGCCAGTCTAGTTCTTCTAAGTCTTCTAGTAAACGCTCAGCATATGCCGTAATTCGCAACACCCATTGTCTCATTGGGCGTCTTTCTACAGGATGGCCACCACGTTCACTTTTTCCATCAATGACTTCTTCATTAGCAAGTACTGTTCCTAATGCTGGACACCAGTTAACAGGAATTTCATCCACATATGCTAATCCTTTTTCATAAAGCTTTGTGAAAATCCATTGAGTCCATTTATAATATTTAGGATCTGTTGTGTTAATTTCACGATCCCAATCATATGAAAATCCGAGTTCTTTAATTTGACGACGGAAGGTATTGATATTTTTTTCAGTGAATTCAGCAGGGTCATTTCCAGTATCTAATGCATATTGCTCAGCAGGTAACCCAAATGCATCCCATCCCATTGGGTGTAGAACATTGTACCCTTGCATTCTCTTCATTCTTGATAAAATATCAGTAGCAGTATAGCCTTCTGGGTGACCTACATGTAGTCCAGCACCAGATGGATATGGAAACATGTCTAGCGCATAAAATTTACGCTTACCTTTGTCTTCAGTTGTCTTAAATGTTTTGTTCTGTTCCCAATACTGCTGCCACTTTTTTTCGATCTTTTGGTGATTAAAACTCATAAGACTTCCTCCTTAATAATCCTAAAAACCTCTAAAAAAAACAAAAAACCTCTAATCCCAAAAAGGGACGAGAGGATATGTATTCTTCCCGCGGTACCACCCACATTAGTGACAAATTGTGCACTCACTTCATTTATCCTTAACGCGGACCAGTCGATAAGCACTAGTTTGCTCCTGCATTTCATGCTTATTGCTCTAAGGCGAGTTCATGTTCATCAACGATTGACTTGCACCACCCGTCAACTCTCTAACACGTGTGTAGAACACTACTACTCCTTTTCAACGCTTCATGTATTTTTGATTATATTCAGTATTGTATAGAATTTGTGATAGAACTGCAAGTAAAATAGGAAAATTTGGGCTTTTCCCCCAACATTATACCCAATTTATCTTTTACTAAACATGGACGGTTTATTTTTCAAATTAGCTCATTTTCCTTCTAAAATAAGACGAATCGTACTTTGTGAAAACAGCCCTAAATTGTGATGTAATTTTGACTAAAAATGATGTTTCGAGGGCGTTTAAACCCTTACCACTATTGGAAAGTTGTTTATATGTTCACCTTTTCACAAACTGTACACAGATTACCATCAATATCGTGATTTAAATCACTCTTTGGGGTCCCCTCTCTGAATATGATTAAGGTGTAGAAGGAAATCAAAAACCAAATCAATAACCAAGTTCAAGGGGGTAAAATTTTATGAACAAGCAAGTGAAATGGTTACTCGCATCTTTGGTTGGAACTTCAATTGTTTTATCTGGTTGTGGAAAGCAAGATGTGGCATTAGAAAAAAAGGTGGAGGCTCAAACAACTGCTACTGAAACAAAAACTGGGGAAATTATTGCCCCACACAAAGACCTTAACCAAGAACCAGTTCCTTTAAAAGTAGAAAGAGTTTCAGAAAATGTTGTAAATGTTGAAATGACTGCACAGATTACGGACATTGAAATTGACAAAGGCTATACCTATAAGGCTTGGACCTTTAATGGTGAAGCACCTGGACCTGTTGTAGTTGTAAACGAAGGTGACACTATTAACTTTACATTAAAAAATATGGATCCAGCTATTCCACATAGTATGGACTTCCATGCAGTACATGCTTCACCTTCGAAGGATTTCATTGATGTCATGCCAGACGAAAGTGGAACATTCTCTTATCCAGCAAACAAACCAGGAGTGTTCATGTATCACTGTGGTACAAAACCTGTGTTATCACACATCGCAAATGGCATGCATGGAACCATTATTGTTAAACCGAAAAATGGCTATCCAACAGATAATGAGATTGACAGAGAATACCTTATCATCCAAAACGAATGGTACAAATACAATGATTTAGATGACATGACAAACGGTGTACCTAGCCAAGTCGTATTTTCAACAAAAGCTCTTAAAGAAGGCGACTTAAACACAAATGGTGATACTTTCTCATTAAAAGAAACACCACTACTTGCAAAAGTGGGCGACAAAGTTAGACTTTACATTAACAACGTAGGTCCAAACGAAGTGAGCTCTTTCCACGTAGTTGGTACAATCTTTGACGACGTGTATATCGACGGTAACCCATACAATCATATGGAAGGACTACAAACAGTTATGCTTCCTGCGAGCGGTGGTGCAGTTGTAGAATTCACTGTAATGAAAGAAGGAACATACTCAATCGTTACCCATCAATTTAACCACGTTCAAAAAGGAGCAGCAGCATTGTTAAAGGTAACTGCAGATGGGAAAGATGATGGAAGTGCAGCAGCTGGGCATTAAAAAAGACCATATTAAAAAAGCACACAACTGGCACTTCTTAATACAGTCAACAAAAAGTCTAAATAAAGTTTAACACAAAAATAGAAAAATAGCAGAAAAAGAATCTCAAATTCTGAGATTCTTTTTCTATTTCTATTGAGCCGTATAACCTCCATCGATTACACAAGCCTGACCTGTTATTCCTTTTGCATGCTCACTTGCTAAAAATAGTACATAATTTGCGATCTCATCCACCGCTAACAATCGCTTTTGTGGTACAAGCGGATAGATCACCTCTTCTAAAACCTTTTCCAAATCCACATTTCTTGTCTTTGCTAAATCAACTAATTGATTTCTTACAAGTGGTGTATCCACATATCCAGGGCATACGGCATTCACTGTAATCCCATGCTCCGCTCCCTCTAGTGCGGCAACCTTCGTTAGACCGATAACACCATGTTTTGCACTATTATAGGCGGCTTTACCGGCAAAGCCAATTAACCCATTTATGGATGCCATATTAATGATCCGCCCAAATTTCTGCTGTTTCATAATCGGAAAAACATGCTTAATGGCAACAAATGGGGCTGTTAGCATAACGGATAATAGTAGCTCGAATTTTTCCGTTGGAAAATCCTCGATTGGTGACACATGCTGCAGCCCTGCATTATTAATTAAACAATCAATTCTTCCATATGTTGAAACAGTGTCATTGATCATCTTCATAATTTCTGTTTCATTCGTGACATTACATTTTAATCCGCTTGCTTCATAACCCGATTGTTGAAGCTGTAATGCAGAATTTTTCACCTCTGCTTCATCCATATCTGTTAACACCACACGTGCGCCATTTTCAGCAAAGACTTTTCCAATTTCAAATCCGATTCCACGTGCTGCACCGGTAATTAAGATAACCTGATTTTTAACCATAAAATAAATGTCCTCCTAAATCCCTAAGCCTAATGAAAACAAAATAATGGCTAAAATAAGCCCTATTGTAGGAACAATAACTGTTAAAGCTCCAACTGCACCATATGCATCTTTATGTGATTCTCCACAAATGGAACGAACTGTTGTGACAACATATCCATTATGTGGAAGTGAATCTAAAGCACCTGACGATATAGCAGCAACCCTATGAAGTGCTTCTGGATTAACCCCTAAATCCATGTAATGTGGGGCTATAAGTGGAAGTGCGATTACCTGACCACCTGAGGCCGACCCCGTCATCCCAGCAATCACACTAACAGCAATTGCGCCACCGATTAAAGGACTTCCAGGGATACTTGTCATTGCATCGACAGCTACCTGAAAAGCAGGTACCGCCTTTGCAACTCCACCAAATCCAACAACTGCTGCGGTATTACCAATTGCAATCAACGCACCCAGCGTTCCATCTGAAAGAGCCTTTCCTATTGATGTAAAATACTTACGATTTAATAAGTAAGTTGAAATAACCCCACCTAATAAAGCAATAATAAGTGCAGATTGGGCAAGCTTGTCATGAAAGATGAATGAAATGATAAGAACTACCGCCAATGGAATGAGTCCCATAATCGGATGAGGGAGTTCTTTATTTTCAACCGTTGGGTCATTCTCTCTTGAAACGAAGGTCTCACCTTTTGCAACTGCTTTATTAATCATCCGTTTTAACCACCAGCCGCCGAAAATCATCATAAATACAGCTACTATTGCACTTACTTCCCAGCCTGCTAAATGTGATGTACCTAAATATTCTATTGGAATCCAGTTTTGAATTTCTGGAGATCCCGCAGAAGTCATTGTGAATGTAACAGAACCGAATGCCAGCGTAGCTGGAATAAATCTTCTTGGTAAATTCGCTTCTTTAAATAAGCTGATTGCCATCGGATAAACTGAGAAAGCAACAACGAATAAGCTTACTCCCCCATACGTTAAAACAGCACATGCAAGTACTATAGCGAAAACTGCATATTTCATACCTAATTTATCAACAATCCACCTTGATACACTATCTGCAGCACCACTGTCCTCCATCACCTTTCCAAAAATGGCACCAAGTAAGAACATGAGGTACCAGGAAGTAACGAAACTTGAAAATCCAGCCATATAGTCTCCAACAAAATTGGCTTCCCCCTCACCTGCCAACTGTGGAAATAACGGTAGTCCACTTAACACGGCAACAAACAGGGCACATAAAGGACCTGCTATTAATAGGTTCATCCCCCTCATTGTTAAATAAATCAGCAATAATAAACCGCCAATAAGGCCTATCATACTAAGCATTGTGTTTCCCCCTCACTCAAAATAGTAACCGTTTTCATTTCTCTTCATAGATCATTTAATAAATGTACAACCGGCTTGATGCATTTTAGAATTTTTCACCACCCATTTATAAAAAATTTCAATTTACTTTGTTGCAAGTGGCGTGCCAACTTTGTAAAGTTCAGAAATTCGCCATATTTTACTTTCTATTTTTATATAAATTCCAGAATTCTGGAATGCTAGATTTTAAGTTCCGTATAAAAGCCTGTATTTTGGATAAAAAAAAGGATTCCAGAAAACCGGAATTACGTTCCGGAAACCTGGAATCTATATTTCAAGGTTTAGCTTTTTAAGTTTTTCGTACATGCTAGACTTACTAATACCGAGTGCTTTTGCTGCTAATTGCTTATCATTATTGTATTTATGCAGTGTTTTAGAGAGGACCCTTCTTTCAGTATCCTCAAGGATTTCCTTTAATGATTTTTGACCAATTAATAATTTCGGATCATCCACCAAATAATCTGGTAATGAACTAATTTCAATTTTTTCTCCAGTTGTTAAATGAATGGCAGCTTCTATTACATTTTCGAGTTCACGGAGGTTTCCTGGCCATTGATGGACTTGAAGAATATTCATCACCTCATCATCAATAGCGGTGATACGCTTTCCCATTCGCTTTGAGGCTCTCTCGATAAAATACTTTGTTAAAGGAATAATATCCTCTGGTCTTTCTCTTAGTGGAGGGATTGTAAATGGAATGACATTGATGCGATAAAATAAATCCTCCCTAAATCGTTTTTCAACGATCATTTGCTCTAATGGTCGATTAGTCGCTGCAATCACTCGAACATCCACAGGAATAGGATTTAGTGCACCCACTGGTTCGACTTCTTTTTCCTGGAGTACGCGCAATAACTTTATTTGCATATGTAACGGCATATCACCGACTTCATCTAAAAAAATGGTCCCTCCATCTGCGAGAATAAATTTACCTTTTTTACCACCCTTTTTTGCCCCAGTAAATGCACCTTCCTCGTACCCAAACAGCTCAGATTCCAACAAATGCTCTGGGATTGCACCACAATTAATTTTGATAAAAGGATTTTTACTTCTCTCACTTAATTGATGGATACTATGGGCGAATAATTCCTTACCGGTCCCGCTTTCTCCTCTAATCAGAACGGAAATATCCCCTGATGCGATATTTTTAACCTTCTCCTTTAATTCGAGAATTTGCCTAGATTCCGTCTTGATATCATTTAATGTATATTTCGCCCCATTATTCTCCTGCCAATCTTCTATATATGTTTGGAGCTGTGACATTAGGCTTTTAATATGAGTGTTCATTTTATTCAAGGCTTTTGTATCTCGGAAAATAACGGCGCCAACTGCCCCAATAATTTTGTTATCTGAATGTATCGGAATCCGATTGGCAATCATATAGTTTCCTTTAATATAATGAGGGCTCCCAATTTCCTCTTCCCCAGTTTGAACCACAATATGCATCCTACTATTTTCAATAACCTCTGTTACATGTGTTCCAATGACTTCTTCTCGATTGACCTCTAAGAACTCACAATAATTGTGATTGATATACACTATTTTCCCCTGATGATCTACGACGACAATCCATTCATAAGCAGTATCAATAATCGTTTCTAGAATCTTATTTTTGAATTCCAAATCATCTTGATTAAACATTTTCCCACACTCTCCCCTAGGTACATCATATCATCTGAATCGCAATTCATTAAAGGGGATAAATAATAAAGACCCGATACAAATCATGTATCAGGCCTTCGCACTTAGTACAATATTGCTTTTTTCTTTTAGTTTTCTATCATAGATAACAGTTGTAAAAATGGAAACAACCAACAATACTGCTAAAACTGTGAATAACATACTCATTCCCCATAAATCAACGAGCATTCCACCAAGGACAGGTCCAATCATTCTGCCACCGGTAGCCGTACTATTTACAATCCCTTGATAAAAACCTTCTCTCCCTTTTGGTGCAAGATCATTTGCAATCGTTGGGACAGCCGGCCAAACAAACATTTCACCAACCGTTAAAATAATCATTGCCACTAAAAATCCACTAAATGAGTCAGCAGTCGAGACTAGTAGAAACGAACAAATAAAAATAAGAATTCCAAGGATAATTTGTTTTTTCAAGGATTTAGCAATGGTTTTTATCGCCATGTTCAGTAACGGCTGTCCGAGAACAATTAATCCACCGTTCACTGTCCATAATAAACTATATTGTTTTAATGTAATGCCAATGTCCTGTGTATAGCTTGAAATTGTAGCCTGCCATTGCACATATGCCACCCAACATAAAACATAACCGATACAAAGAATCAATAGGGCAGTTAATTTCGAACGGTTTTTGACTATTTTAGATTGTTCAAGCATACTTGTTTGTTTTCCTTTTTCAGCATGTATTCCACGATAGCCGAATAATGCTACCAAGAAGAATAAGACGTACATCAATGTATTTGCCATAAAAATATAATCAAACGAGTAAGATGCTACAAATCCACCAAGACCTGAGCCTATCGCTACTCCGAGGTTCTGCGCGATATAGACAGCATTAAATGACCTTCTCCCACCTTCTGGCCAAACAGCTCCCGCCATTGCGAACATGGCTGGAAACACCATCCCCGTACCTAGGCCGATGATGGTTAGAAAAATAACATAATGTGGCCACCCATGATAGAAGGTCAATCCTGTAAGAGCCACCAAGGAAATGAGGATTCCTGCAAGAATTGACTTGTAGCCACCAATTTTATCAAATAGGACGCCACCCACTAAATTACCGATAACAGTCGCACCCGCATTCACCATTAACACAAGACCTGCTACAGATAAAGACTTTCCTAAATGTCCATGAATATAAATCGCATTTAACGGCCATAAAAAAGATGAACCAGTTACATTAATTACCATTCCGATGATGATCATCCAAAGCGCTCTCGGCATACGGGCACCTCCTTTTTTCCCTTTTTCCTTCACATACCAAAATAAATTTTATTCCTTTCCATACCTTTAATCAATTTAAAAAAGTATTCCGATAAAAGGACAAGCAACAGTTGTAAGATAATCTTTGGAAATACGTACTTTTAGGGAAAATTGGATGGATGTACACGCCAAAATGGGAGTATAGAAAAATGAAGAGCTTTGTTATAGCAGTACGGAAGAACGAGGTTGCGGTACAAGTTTCAACATGAGCATGCTACGCAAGAACTAAGTCAAGGTACATGATTGGGCGAATTTTGAGCGTACATGTACTGCAAGAACCTTTTTGCGGTACATGATTGGGAAGTTTCAACTTGATCATGCTACGCTAGAACGAGGCCACGGTACATGCTGAGGCAAATTTTGAGCGTGCATGTACTGCAAGAGCCTTGTTGCGGTACATGATTGGGGAAGTTTCAACCTGAGCATGCTACGCTAGAACGAGGTCACGGTACATGCTGAAGGGAATTTTTGGCGTGCATGTACTGCTAGAGCCTTGTTGCGGTACATGATTGGAGAATTTCAACATGAGCATGTACCGCAAGAACGAGGTCACGGCACATGCTGAGGGGAATTTTTGGCGTGCATGTACTGCAAGAACCTTGTTGCGGTACATGATTGGGGAATTTCAACATGAGCATGCTACGCAAGAACGAGGTCACGGTACATGCTGAAGGGAATTTTTGGCGTGCATGTACTGCTAGAGCCTTGTTGCGGTACATGCTTTTGGAATTTCAACACGCCCCTGGTACGCAAGAACAGAGTAACGGTAAATTACTGATGAAGTAAGGGACATAAGGTAAAAACCGACAAGCAAGAACACTTGTCGGTTCAACGTTTATTCAGGGCGTTGCTTTGATTTTATCGGTTGCCCTTTTTTAAGGTAATTTTGCTTTGACTTTTTCACAGGGTCAAAATCCTGTCCAAATTCTACATCATTGCTATTTCTACCATTTTTCGTCTTTTGCTCAGGATTATTTTGGTCTGAACGCTTTTTCATTGATCTTCATCCCCTATTTATACTCTTGAATGATATTCGCATCCAAAGTCATATCATTTTGGAGTTGCTGCAATTGTAGTCTCATTCGGTGCAACTGCTCACGCTGCTGGTCATTACAGCTTTGTGCAAGCTTTGCCAATTCGTTTGTGACATCCTCCAATTGCATTTGTGCGTCGGTATACTCCGTTGCATTATAAGCTTCTTGTCTTCTAGCAGTGTTGATTTGTTCTTGGGCATTACGAAGAGAATCCTCACAGCGCTGCATAAATGCCTCAACAGATTGTCGAGTAGCCATACTTCCCCCTCCTAATTCCAAAATGAGAAAAACGAAAGCTTTCTCCTTTATAGTGTGTTCAACCTTGATTTCTTCTCTCAGAAAAGTTATTACCAATTTATGAGGCCCACACGACGTGGGTCACAAAGACGTTGCCACAGGATGTGGCGTTCTTAGTCTTTGAACTTTTGAATTCCATTTGAGTTCGTAAAAGACTGCATGCTAATATTAACTTAATTCTGCAGAAGCCTCTATTTTGCTGAAAAAATTAAAGCCTCAGGGAAACATGCAATTTTTAGTAGAAGCTTTTCAGCATGAATCTGCACTAGCCCCTCATGGGGTGGCAATTTGCCAGTTAAGCTGATAGAGTAAACGAAGACTATGAACGTGTTGCAACGTCTTTGTGACCCGCCTCGAGTGGGCTGAAATTGGCGCAAATACATCAAGGCGATTTGATTGTAGGAATTTTTTCTTAGTTAGGAGTGGCAAACAAATGCCTCAGGTTAACCCATTTCCATATTCAACAGATAATAAACGATATCATACATGGAATTATCACTTACGAAATACATTTGGACATAAGGTATTTAAAGTAGCGCTTGATGGAGGGTTTGATTGCCCTAATCGAGATGGTACAGTGGCACATGGTGGCTGTACGTTTTGTAGTGTCGCAGGATCAGGTGATTTTGCTGGAAACCGTGCAGATGATATCCTCACACAGTTCCATACAATAAGAAATAGAATGCATGAAAAATGGAAGGACGGTAAATACATGGCGTATTTCCAAGCCTTCACAAATACTCACGCACCTGTAGAGGTATTACGTGAACGTTTCGAGCCAGTCTTAAATCAAGAAGGGGTTGTCGGCATTTCGATTGCAACAAGGCCTGATTGTCTTCCTGATGATGTTGTTGAATATTTAGCAGAGCTAAATGAACGGACTTATCTTTGGGTTGAGCTTGGGCTACAAACCGTTCATGAAAAAACAGCCCAGCTTATTAATCGTGCTCACGACTTTCAATGCTATGTTGACGGGGTCAATAAACTTCGCAAGCACAATATTCGAATATGCTCCCATATTATTAATGGACTGCCACAGGAATCGCCAGAGATGATGATGGATACAGCTAGGGAAGTTGCGAAACTCGATGTACAAGGAATAAAAATTCATTTGCTCCATTTATTAAAAGGAACCCCGATGGTCAAGCAATATGAAAAAGGACTTTTGGAATTCCTCTCTTTTGATGAATACGTACAATTAGTTTGTGACCAACTTGAAATTTTACCCCCAGAAATGATTGTTCATCGCATAACAGGGGATGGTCCAATTGATTTAATGGTAGGACCAATGTGGAGCGTTAACAAATGGGAGGTTCTTAATACAATTGATGCTGAATTAAATCGTCGTGACAGCTATCAAGGTAAATATTATCAAAAGGTGGCGGAAAGCGTATGAAATTAGATCGAATTCTTCCGTTCGCCCGGAAAGTACTCAATCTTGCTATTAACGAAGGAGATTATGCCGTTGATGCAACGATTGGAAATGGACATGACACCGCTATGCTAGCGTCCTTAGTTGGTGATAGTGGACATGTTTTTGGCTTCGATATTCAAAGAGAAGCAATCGAAAGTACAACTTCCCGACTGAAAGAGCAAGAATTACTCAATCGTGTAAGCTTGTTTCATAAAAGCCATAATCAACTTTTAACGACAATACCGAAAGAAGCCCACGGGAAAATTGCTGGTGCCGTTTTTAATTTAGGATATTTACCTGGTGGAAATAAGGAAATTGTCACAAAACCAGATTCTACGATTGAAGCGATAGAGCAATTATTATCTCTTATGAAGCCTGAGGGTATTATTGTCCTTGTGGTGTATCACGGTCATGATGAAGGGGCTGTCGAGCGAGATCGCCTTCTGGAATACTGTTCAACACTTGACCAACAACGCGCTCATGTATTAATGTATCGTTTTATGAATCAAATGAATAATCCGCCTTTTATTATCTCCATTGAAAAAAGATAGAGCCTAGACTGTTGACAAACGCTCGCATACTTCGTTGCTTGCCTCTCTCGTCCGCTCATGAGGGCAACTTCTATTCGCGTCTTCAATCGACTGCGGCCTTGTCTGACAAGCGTTTTCAAGTTAGTCTGGAATGTTCTGCCCAAAGTTTTACTTATAAAAATTAAGATAGAGCTCCACCGCTCTATCTTTTTTTATCCAATTACTTGTTGAAATCTACGGTAAGCCCGTCCATTCATGTAAAAGAAAAACGATGTCTTCCCACCTAGTCTAATGATTTTCTTTGCAATTTTTAAAACACTTCGTTGTGTTCGAACCTTTTCATCTGATAAATAGAGGCCCAATAATCCTCGATTAATCATTCGATGGAATTTTTCATTTGGTAATCCTGCTGTATGCTTGTCCGCTTCATTAATAAAATGCTTAAGACGAGCCACAAGTTCATTTTCATGTGGATAGTAAAAACAAAAATTCAAGTCCCCACCTTGACGATCCTCTTCTTGGTCAATGAAATAATCAAGAAGGATATGGAGCCCTTGTATATAAGGAAAATACCCATTTCTAACTTTAACTGCAATTTCCTGGTTGAATTTCTCATGAAACGAATAAGCCACTAAACAAAAAATGCCTAGTGTTGACCCTGAGCACGCTGAAAATTCATACCATTCCATACGTGGAAGTTGATCTTGATGGCTTTTAAACCAGTTCTCAAGCCTTGGGACACGCTCTTCTACTTTTACATGTTTATGTATTTGCAGATCACAATAATAGGCTGCTAATTCCTGTAAAAAAGTATCTATTTTATCATAGTGGTTGATGTTTTGAAGAACATCCTGACAAGTTAAGACTAGGCTTTCTAAATACCCAGCATCATCCTGCTCATCGCGGTACTGATAATAATTTTTTGTGGGTTGCCCTGGTCGCAATGCATCTGGCATGGAATCATGAAGCGAACGAAAATCGACAGGGTCTAATGAGGTACTTCGATCACATAGATTATCCAGATAGTCACTAATTGTTTGATAAGCTACGATAAAACGGATGCATTCCTCCATTTTTTCTTCTGCTAATAAGGCGAGGATGGATCCACCTTCACAGTGAAATGTTTTTGAATGAATACTAGCCAAAGCCTGCTTCCGAAGCTCCTCATTTGGAATCTCCTCAGCTTTCTTTTTCCAAATAGCTAATTCACGATGTACAATTGGAAATACCTCACGATACACTTTCTTCATTAAACTAATTGGTTGTGTTGGTACCAAAGATATCACCTCAAATTTTAGATAGATTGAATATATGTCGATTTACGATACTTGTGAAAGTTGATACACTAACATTAAATGATATTACAGCGAATATCAAACAAAAGTGGGGGTACCTAATATGATTTATCCATACAAAGGGAAATATCCTGAAATTGCGGAATCTGCATTTATTGCGGACTATGCAACAGTTACCGGTGACGTTAAAATTGGCGAGGAAACGAATATATGGTTTAATACCGTGATTCGAGGTGATGTTGCACCAACAGTTATCGGAAAAAGAGTGAGCATCCAGGACAATTCGACCTTGCATCAGAGCCCCAACAATCCCTTAATCGTTGAAGATGATGTCACAATTGGACATCAGGTTATCCTACATAGCTCGATTATTCGTAAAAACGCCCTAATTGGAATGGGTTCGATTATTCTTGATGGTGCTGAAATTGGTGAAGGTGCTTTTATTGGTGCTGGAAGCCTCGTTCCACAAGGTAAGAAAATCCCGCCCAACACGCTCGCCTTTGGTAGACCCGCTAAGGTGATTCGTGAATTAAACGCAGAGGATAAAAAAGACATGGCTAGAATTCGTCGTGAATATGTTGAAAAAGGACAGCATTATAAACAATTACAAAATGAAAAGCGCCTGGAGCTAGACACAGAAAAATAAGTACGAACAAAAAGCTCGCCAAATCGGCGAGCTTTTCTATCTTATTTTGCAGCTTGTGTCTTTAGAGTTTCTGCTTTGTCAGTACGCTCCCATGGTAAATCAAGATCATTTCTACCAAAGTGACCATATGCAGCAGTTTGTTTATAAATTGGACGACGAAGGTCCAACATTTTAATAATACCCGCTGGACGCAAATCAAAATTATTGCGAACCAATTCTACTAGAACATCCTCCGATACAGTTCCTGTACCGAAAGTATCAACAGAAATAGAAACTGGCTGAGCAACTCCGATTGCGTATGCAAGCTGAACTTCACACTTATCCGCTAGTCCAGCTGCCACGAGGTTTTTTGCAACATAACGTGCAGCATATGCAGCAGAACGGTCAACCTTAGTTGGATCCTTACCTGAGAATGCACCACCGCCATGGCGTGCATAACCACCATACGTATCAACAATAATTTTACGACCTGTTAAGCCAGCATCCCCTTGAGGACCACCAATTACAAAGCGGCCAGTTGGGTTAATAAAGTATTTCGTATTTTCATCAATTAGTTCACTTGGAACAACTGGATTGATTACATGTTCTTTTAGATTTCGCTGAATTTGTTCCAATGTGATTTCCGGATGGTGCTGAGTTGAAATAACAATGGTGTCGATACGGACAGGATTATTATTCTCATCATACTCTACGGTAACCTGAGTTTTTCCATCTGGACGTAAATATGGAAGAATCTCATCCTTACGAACTTTCGTTAAACGGCGTGAAAGCTTATGAGCTAACGAAATTGGTAAAGGCATTAACTCCTTTGTTTCATTACATGCATAACCAAACATTAAGCCTTGATCCCCTGCACCAATTGCTTCGATTTGCTCGTCTGTCATTTGACCTTCACGAGCCTCTAATGCTTGGTCAACCCCCATCGCAATGTCTGGAGATTGCTCATCAATTGATGTTAAGACAGCACAAGTTTCATAGTCAAATCCGTATTTTGCACGGGTATAACCAATCTCTTTAATCGTTTCACGGACAATCTTTGGGATATCTACATATGTAGAGGTTGTAATTTCTCCCGCAACAAGTACAAGACCTGTTGTAACAGAAGTTTCACACGCTACGCGTGCATTTGCATCATTTGCTAAGATGGCATCTAAAATAGAATCTGAAATTTGGTCACAGATTTTATCTGGATGTCCTTCCGTAACAGACTCAGAAGTAAATAAACGGCGTCTAGTTGTCACAAACGCTTCCTCCTTTTTCGGATTCAGAATCAAGTATCCTCAAATTCTGACATTCATTGATACGGTACTCATTCCCTTAGTATTGTTACCTTCACGATTTTCTATCCTATATTAACAACCATTAATACAGCATATGTAGACTAGTTATCTGTGGTGAACACATATAACCGCTATAAGTAACATAGTTCTTATTAAAGAAATAAAAAACCTTCCCTACTTTTTTGAGGAAAGGTATTATCATTTATCTCGCCTTTCACTCTTATCGATCAAGGACATACCTTGCTCAGGTTAGCACCTTATCACCTTTATCAATGGAGACCTACTTATATGTATAGGATTCTCAAAAACTCACTTGATATGTAAAAAGTGATGGTTGCCGGGTTTCATCGGGCCTGTCCCTCCGCCAGCTCGGGATAAGAGAGTATCCGTTCAATGAATTATCATAACGTAGTCATCCTTTTCATGTCAACCAAATTCGGAAAAAAACACGTTCGAAATGTGTCAATTTTTTTCAAGAAAAAGATATATATCCAAACACATGAATTATATCGGACTATTTTTGAATCTGTACGCACTTTTTATAGATATGTTACGTAAAATACGTAAATAGTATAGACTATTTTCGTTAATGTGTTATACTAATTGTAAATTTCGATTATATAAAAAAAGGTAAAGGATGGTTTTACATGAATTCAGTTGAAGTTTCAAATGAGCAGCTAGTAGCATTAGTGAATGGAAAAAATGTACATCATAACCTATCTGTTCCTATTTTAGTTGAGAAAGTACTTGCTAGACAAGAAGGAATTCTTACTTCGACTGGGGCTGTATGTGCAACAACTGGGAAATATACAGGAAGATCACCAGAAGACAAATACATCGTAGAAGAAACATCTACGAAAGATAGAATTGACTGGGGCAAGGTAAATAAGCCAATTTCTGAAGCTGCATTTGAAAACCTTTACACAAAGGTGCTTTCATATTTGAAAGAAAAAGATGAGATTTTTGTATTCAATGGGTATGCAGGTGCTGATAAAAAAGTGCGTATGCCTATCCAAGTGATAAACGAATATGCATGGCATAATCTTTTTTCCCAACAATTGTTTGTTCGACCAACTGAAGAAGACTTAAAAACACATCAACCTGAATTCACAGTTATTAGTGCACCTAATTTTAAGGCAGATCCTGAAGTCGATGGCACACGTTCTGAAACCTTCATCATTATTTCCTTTGAAAAACGGACAGTTTTAATAGGAGGAACGGAGTATGCAGGTGAAATTAAAAAATCAATTTTCTCCGTGATGAACTATGTATTGCCTGAGCAAAACATACTTTCCATGCACTGCTCTGCTAATGTAGGTCAAGAAGGGGACGTTGCGCTTTTCTTTGGTCTATCCGGAACAGGAAAAACAACTCTATCTGCAGATCCAAACCGTCGACTTATTGGAGATGACGAGCACGGTTGGTCTAGCTCTGGAGTGTTTAATATTGAAGGTGGCTGCTATGCGAAATGCATCAATCTTTCACGTGAAAAAGAACCGCAAATTTTTGATGCGATTCGTTTTGGCTCAGTTTTAGAAAATGTTGTTGTTGATAAAGAATCTAGAATAGCTGATTATGATGACAATTCATTGACGGAAAATACAAGAGCTGCCTACCAAATCGACAATATCGATAATATTATTGTACCTAGCATTGCAGGTCATCCGAATACCATTGTTTTTCTAACAGCAGATGCTTTCGGTGTGCTTCCTCCAATTAGTAAGCTAACTAAAGAACAAGCCATGTACCATTTCCTAAGTGGGTACACAAGTAAGCTTGCAGGAACAGAGCGAGGGGTGACAGCACCTGAAGCAACATTCTCAACTTGCTTTGGATCTCCTTTCCTTCCACTTGCAGCAACTGAGTATGCTGAGATGCTTGGAAGAAAAATTGACGAGCACAATGTTCAGGTATTTTTAGTGAATACTGGGTGGACAGGTGGAGAGTATGGAGTAGGCAGTCGCATGAAACTCTCATATACACGTGCAATGGTTCAAGCAGCGTTAGAGGGTGAACTTACTCATGCGGAAACCGTGAAAAATGATATTTTCGGTTTAGAAATTCCAATTCACATTCCAGGTGTTCCTGATGATGTACTGCAACCTGCAAAAACATGGGCAGACCAAAGTACGTACTATGTAAAGGCCAAAGAATTAGCTATTAAATTCAAAGAAAACTTCAAAAAGTTCCCTAATGTTGCAAAGGAAATTGAATTATTAGGTGGACCTAGAATATAATTTCAATGTTTAAAAGCTCGAGGAAAATCACACCTCGAGCTTTTTGGTTTTGTGCTCCCTTGTTTTCATCCACTCCGTTAATCTCCTCACCGTTTCCCTATTTTCATGCGGCGGAAAATAATGATCGTATTGTGGAAAATACCAGCTTTCTACCTGTTTTCCTAACTCTCTTACTCTTTTTTCAAGTCGATATGCGTGTTCGACAGAAACATTTTCATCTTTTTCACCATGGATAATAAGTAATGGGGCTTCAAGCTTTTCAATTTCATACAAAGGCGTTCTCCACCTATAACGTTCCGGGTATTTTGTAGGTGTACCTCCAATTACCCGTTTCAGCATTCGTCTCAAATCATTTCGTTCTACATATGTAAGACTTAAATCACTTACGCCTCCCCATGAAACAATCGAACAAATTTGTGGTTGATGGATTGCCGTGAGTAGGGCCATCACACCTCCACGTGAAAAACCAAAGACATGTATTCGAGTTGGATTCACTTTTTCATGTACTTCCAACACTTTAACCGCAGAAAATGCGTCATATCGATCATGTCCTGCAAAATCCTCGTTTCCCTCTCCCCCTTGATTTCCACGATAAAAAGGTGCCATCACTACAAAACCCTCTGAGGCAAATTGAATAATCCGACCAATTCGAACCTTCCCTACATTTTTAATTCCGCCACGCAAATATAAAAATCCGTCATAAACCCCTTCTTCCTTTGGTTCAGCAAGATACCCTTTTATTTTCAATCCTTTACTCAAATATGTAATTAAATAAAGATTAATTTTAGGGCTAGGAGACGGAAATCTTTGCTTTTCGATAATTGTGCCATCCACCATTTTATCCATCCTCTCTACCACATTATTTTCGAAAAAAATTTTATAGACCCTCCTCAATAAAAACAAAAAATAGGCTATCACACATTTTTGTCACGTTTCATAATCTATCCTAGATAAGTCTATAGCAGATTTTATCACGTTTCATAATCTATCTTAGATAATACTTAAGCAGACAGAACATCTGTCAAGGAGGAATGAAGACATGCGTCGTTTTTTTGCTAGCCTTTTTGCATTACTGCTTATTATTCCATTAGCCGCTTGTAATAATGACCAGGTTCAAAAAATCCGAATTGCCGAGGTAACGCGTTCTGTGTTTTACGCACCTCAGTATGTAGCCATTTCAGAAGGATTTTTTGAAGAAGAAGGTCTAAAAATTGAATTAACAACCGTTCCAGGTGGCGATAAAACCATGACTGCGTTAATTTCTGGCGGTGCTGATGTTGCCTTAGTTGGTTCGGAAACATCTATTTATGTAGAAGCACAAGGCTCAACCGACCCTGTTATTAACTTTGCAGCTCTTACACAAACGGACGGTACGTTTTTAATGGCAAGAGAAAATATTGAAGACTTTAGCTGGGACCAAATTAAAGATAGTACATTCCTTGGTCAACGTAAAGGTGGAATGCCACAAATGGTTGGGGAATTTGTCTTAAAGAAGAATGATATTGACCCACATGGCGATTTAAATTTAATTCAAAACATTGACTTTGCAAACATTTCTAGCGCTTTTGCATCAGGTACAGGTGACTTTGTCCAATTATTTGAACCGACTGCTAGTTTGTTTGAAAAAGAAGGGCGTGGATATATTGTTGCTTCCTTCGGTGAAGAATCTGGGAAGGTGCCCTATACAACATTTATGACAAAGCAAAGCTTTATTGATGAGAATGGAGATGCTGTTGAAAAATTCACACGCGCAGTCTACAAAGCGCAGCAATGGGTAGATTCACATAGTCCAGAAGAAATTGCAAAATCCGTTCAAGAATTCTTTCCAGATACACCTATGGATTTAATCACATCCTCTATTGAACGTTATAAGAACCAAGGCTCTTATGCAACAAACCCTGTCCTATCAGAAGAAGCGTGGAATAATTTGCAGGACATCATGGATGAAGCAGGTGAATTACCAAAGAGAATTGATTATGACACACTTGTGAACACAAGTATTGCCGAAAAAGTCATCTCAAATTAGGAGTGTTACTATGAACTTTTTGTCAGTAAAAGATCTACACCATGTTTATTTTACAAAGGATTCTACAACGACTGCACTCGAAGACATTTCGCTCACAATCGAGGAAGGGGAGTTCATCTCCCTCCTCGGCCCAAGTGGGTGTGGTAAAACAACATTACTCTCCATAATCGCTGGATTATTAAAACCAACATTTGGGGAGGTTTTAATTGAAGGAAAGACGATTGAAAAGGCAAAGTCTGATATTGGATATATGCTACAGCAGGATTACTTGTTTCCATGGAAGACGATTGAGGAGAACATTCTTGTAGGGCTTCAAATTATGAATCAAGAAACAGATCAATCAAGAAAAAACACATTAGCACTACTTGAGGAAATTGGGTTGAAAGGGGTTGAAAAGTCGTATCCAAACCAGCTTTCAGGTGGAATGAGACAAAGAGCTGCTTTGGTTCGAACCTTGGCGACAAATCCAAAAATACTCCTACTTGATGAACCATTCTCCGCATTAGATTTTCAAACAAAGCTAAAATTAGAAGATCTCGTTTCTGATACCCTCAAGGAATATCGCAAAACAGCCGTCCTAGTCACACATGATATCGGAGAAGCCATTGCTATGAGTGACCGAATTTATCTCCTATCGAAGAGTCCAGGAAAAATTGCAAGAGTATTTGATATCCCAGAAAACTTACAAAATGAAACTCCATTTGATGCAAGACAGCACCCAGAGTATTCGAACATTTTTCAGCAAATATGGGAGGAGTTAGATAAACTTGAAACAAAATCTCAACATTAAAGAACTCCATAATCATTTCTTACAGAACATTCAAAAAGAGAAAAAAGTGGTTCGTTTTTATCAAGCCCTAATTTTTCTCGTCTTTTTCGGTATTTGGGAGATTGCGAGTCGATATCATTGGATTGACCCTTTAATCTTTAGTCGCCCATCTAAAATTTGGACGCTCTTTTTAGAGAAAATGAATGATGGAACATTGTTTAATAATCTTGCGGTGACATTGTTTGAAACCGTTCTTGGGTTTATTTTAGGAACCCTCTTAGGAGCTTTGATTGCGGCAATTTTATGGTGGTCTGAACGTCTATCAAACATTCTTGATCCATATTTAGTTGTTCTCAATGCCATGCCAAAGGTTGCACTTGGTCCGATCTTAATTGTGGCATTAGGAACAGGATATATTTCAATCATCGCAATGGGTGCAATTATATCCATCATCATCACCACGATTGTCGTCTATACCTCGTTTAAAGAAGTCGATTATAACTATATTAAAGTCTTGTTAACGTTTGGAGCAAATCGGAAACAAATATTCCGCAATGTCATACTTCCCTCGTCTTTCCCAGCAATTATCTCAACATTAAAGGTAAATGTTGGATTATCATGGGTTGGGGTCATCGTTGGGGAATTCCTTGTCTCAAAGCAGGGATTAGGCTATCTCATTATCTATGGATTCCAGGTGTTCAATTTCACATTGATCTTCCTAAGCTTATTATTAATCGCAATCTGTGCGACACTTATGTACCAAGGCGTCGAGTACCTTGAAAAAAAATTAATAAAAGACTCCAAATAAAAAGCTCTTCTAGTTGATTGCTAGAGAGCTTTCTTCGTTGTTATGTGTTTTTCTACATAGTCCAAGCTATGCGTGAGCACATCATCCTTCATGATAAAGCTATAGCGACGATCAGACTTAACCGTATCCAAAGGAATTTCCTTTAACAGAACAGGACCTTTCGTTTCAAAATAATCCTTCTTCTCAAGGAGCCTTTCAATTTCAGCAAAATATATATTTTTAATAATCGTTTTTCCTTTTCCAATAACCTTATATTGACCGATGTACGCAAGTTCTGAAACCACTGCTCCCGTCTCCTCCATTACCTCTCGTATAGCAGCAGCTTTCGGTGTTTCCCCCTCTTCTACCTTACCACCTGGAAATTCAAGCCCACGTTCCGAATGGTCAGTCAATAGCCAATGGCCATCATAACGACAGATTACCCAAACATGTTTAGGGTGAGTAGAAAAAGGATCTGGTGTAAACGATAAATTCACTTCATTATGATACATATCATGAAAAACAATCATTTTGTTTAGTCTCCATTATTGTTGGTTTTTTTGGCTGTTTTCGTAAACTTTTTTGTTATTGGATATTATTGTGCGAAGGGACATAGTAATTATAGGCCTTCATGTGATTTCAGTGGATGGTACGAGATCCTCGAAAATGCATGCATTTTCTTCGGGCGTTGTAGCTTCAAGGAAGCAAGCACAACGTCCTGAGGGAATGGCGAGCCAAGCGAGACCAATTAATGTTCGAAGCCTAAGAGCGCCACGTCCTATGGCAACGGCTTCGTGACCTACATCGTGTAGGCCTGAGGAGGCTCGCGGATCGCCGGTGGTAAGCAAGTACCATGAGCGGAAATCACCCTATGTTTTAAAAGCAACAATCTTTTAGTAATGAGCCTTTTTTATTATGATAACATAAAAACAAGCCGCTTCATGTAGAAGTGGCTTAATCAATTGTTCGTAAGATATCTAGGATCCCTTCTGATTCAATGAAGTTCCTGGCCTCCTGGTCTCCCAACTGATAGATGATTTGATAAACCTGTAGCATATTAGAGTCATATTTGTCATTGGAAGAATCATAATGATATTCAACAAAAGGCACATGTGCACGTAAAAAGTTTTCAACCTCATTCGAATAATTCGCATCAAACAGGTTTCTCAACTGACGAACTTCTTCGTCGGTTGCTTCAATTTTATACTCCCATGTAGAACCAGACTTCACTTGAGAAATTTCTCCACTTCCAACAGAGATATAATAGGTTTTCCTTGGCTGTTGTTCCAACATGTTCACTCCTAACAATGTCATTCCGTTATTTTAGCTTTTTCCTCTGGTATAAAAAATATGCACTTAGCCGAAAACTGTTTTATTGCCTATTTTCAATACATGAGTATCTTTTGTTAGGTTCCCCCATATACTAATTTCCAAGAAACCCTCTAAAAAACAGATAAAGGGGAAACACATATGAAAATCATTGATGAAATTTATGAAATGTATCGAAATAAATTAACAGGGGATGAAGAAGATGCAGACATCATCGCTTTCTCCGTACTTGAACAATTTGCCCGTGAAGATCTGATTGATCTTTTAAGTGATTTAACCGACCAAGAATTGCGTAATTTAGTCGGTTTTTATATGATTGAAAACCTAAAAGCGAAAATGGCCCGTGATGGAATCGGTCAGTCAAAAATGATGACGGTGGATGAACTGAGGAATATCCATTAGTTTGGGTCTATCAGCGATAATTGAATTCTATTAACGTTATTTTATTTCTATCGGCGTTATTTTGTTTCTATCAACATTAGCTCAAAACACCTTAAAAAAAGGATTGTCCGCTAACGAGCAATCCTTTAAATTAATCAGTATTAAAGTTTACTAACAATTTGTAAAGCTTTTTCAATTGACTCTCGATCCACATCGTAATGTGTCGTGAATCGTACGAGTTTAGGTCCAAATGTTGAAACTAAAACGCCATGATCTTTTAGTAATGCAGCAAACTGACTTGAGGTTAATCCTCTTTCACTTACTTCTACTAAGATAATATTTGTATCAACCTGGTTAACAACGTTCAAGCCGCTCATATTGCCGAGTCCTTGCGCTAAAAACGAAGCATTCTCATGATCGATTGCAAGACGTTCAACCATTGTCCGGAGTGCAACGAGTCCTGGTGCTGCAATAATTCCAACCTGTCTTAACCCACCACCGAGGCGTTTCCTCCATTTTCTTGCTTGGTTTATAAACTCCTCACTACCAGCAATGATCGAGCCAACTGGAGCACCTAGTCCTTTTGACAAACAAAATTGCACAGAATCTGTATATTGAGCAATATCCTTTACAGGACAACCTAGTGCCACCGCTGCATTGAATAAGCGTGCACCGTCCAAATGAACAGGAATATGATTTGCCGATGCAACTTTATAAATGGCGTCCATATTACCAAGTGGGATGACTGCCCCACCCGCGCGGTTATGAGTATTTTCAATACAAATCAACCCCGTTTCAGGGTTATGCACATCCTCTACTTGAATAGCTGCCTCGACTTCCACTGGGTCCATGGCTCCTCTATTTCCTTTAATCGTACGGGGTTGTACCCCAGCAAATGCAGAAATGGCAGCCCCTTCGTAATTAAAAATATGGGATTCCTGCTCGACGATAATTTCATTTCCTCTTCTAGTGTGAGTTAGCACCGCAATTTGATTTCCTTGGGTCCCGCTTGTTACAAACATAGCAGCCTCTTTCCCAAGCATTTCAGCAGCTGTGTGCTCAAGCTCCTTTACTGTTGGATCTTCTTGATAAACATCATCACCAACCTCAGCTTCGTACGCTGCTTTTCTCATTTCGGCTGTTGGTTTTGTAACGGTATCACTTCGTAAATCGATCATACTTTCTCCTCCCCTTTATATTTAAAAATAATATAAAACCCTTCTTTCGACAAGAAAGAAGGGCATGTTCTTTTTTATTTTCCTAGGAAGGATTGAAGCATCCAAATATGCTTTTCAAGAGCTTGGTGAATCGCAAGCAGCATATCACCAGTTGTTTCATCATCTACATCTGCAGCTACCTTCATGCCTTCTTTTAACTCCCCGGTTAGAATGGAAAAATCATTTGAAATGTTTGCAACCATTTCTTCCGCATTTTCATTTCCGTTTGCTTCCTGGATAGAAGATATTTCAAGGATTTCTTTCATGGTCGCTACAGGTTGACCACTAATTGCAAGAAGTCGTTCTGCTAATTCGTCTATGTGAACAGCAGCCTCATTATACAACTCTTCAAATTTTACATGTAACGTAAAGAATTGAGGTCCCTTTACATACCAATGGTAATTATGTAGCTTCGTGTAAAGTACACTCCAGTTTGCAACTTGCTTATTTACGATTTCGATTAATTGTGTTGACATTAAAAATCTCCTCCTTATTTGTTAACATACCCCCTTTATAACACGGTGAAACATAAATTCTTCGATTGTTTTTTAATAAATTTCATACTTTACTTACTTTAAAATGAATATCAATACCTTCATCCTCCGTACCATGTTAAAATGAAAGGAGAAAAAAAGAGGGGGTTGCTATGTGACATGCTTACAGTAATAATTGTTTCAATCATTATTGTGTTTGTAGTCTTATTTTTAGCTGTTAGTACAACATCAAAAGCATATCAGTACAAGCATACAGTCGATGAATTAGAAGAAAATCCACATTTAAATCATCTTGAAAATGAGGAGAATTCAGATGGAAAATAAAATCCTTCAAGACTTAGCTAATGATTGGTTAATTGAGGCTACAATTGATTCCATTCAAGAAAAATATGAAAAAGAAGAGCTTACTGCCAAACAATTGGTACTCATGTATTTACATAGAATTTCAAGCTATGATTCAAAGTTAAAGTCAATTATTGAGATTAATCCCGATGCCCTTCAAATCGCAATGATGTTGGATGCTGAACGAAAAGAAATCGGTCCCCGAGGCCCGCTTCATGGTATTCCTGTTTTACTTAAAGATAATTTAGATACGTATGATAAGATGCACACATCAGCCGGCTCACTTGCCTTAGCAGAATCATATGCTCCTGAAGATTCATATGTTGCTTATCTTTTAAGAGAAGCTGGTGCGATTATATTAGGCAAAACGAATATGACGGAATGGGCAAATTTCATGACAGAAGGAATGCCTAGTGGCTATAGTTCACGCGGTGGTCAAACATTAAACCCCTATGGACCAGGTACATTTGATGTTGGTGGTTCTAGCGCAGGTTCAGGTTCAGCCATTGCTGCAAATTTTGCAGTCGTGGCAGTTGGTACAGAAACATCAGGCTCAATTTTAAGTCCATCTAGTCAAAACTCACTTGTGGGTATTAAGCCTACAGTGGGATTAGTAAGTCGTGCAGGGATTATTCCAATTGCCCATACGCAGGATACGGCAGGTCCAATGGCTCGTTCAGTGAAAGATGCTGCTTACCTTTTATCTGTCATTGCTGAAGTAGACGACCGTGACCCAATTACTTATACAAGTAGAGTGCTGCCTTCTACTAATTTCACAGAATATTTAGATGCCGATGGTTTAAAAGGTGCACGGATTGGTATCGCAAGAGAGGTATATTTTGACTACCTTAGCGAAGAAAAACGGACAGTTATGGATAAAGCCGTTAAGAAGCTTGAAGAACTAGGGGCAACTGTCGTAGATGATGTAAAAATTCCATCTAGCAAGAATAAGTGGAGCTACGATGTGTTAACTTATGAATTTAAGGTTGACCTTAACGCCTATTTACGCCGATTAGACCCATCCATAAAAGTCCGAAATTTAGCAGACCTTATCAAATATAATAAGGAAAATGAAGAAAAAATGCTAAAATACGGTCAAATTATTCTAGAAGAGGCAGAAAAGACGAGTGGAACATTGAGTGAAAAAGAGTATCTTGAGGCACTTGAAAATGATCATTTTCATTCGACGGACAATGGAATTGATTATGTATTAAAAGAGCATCAATTGGATGCAATCGTATTTCCTAATAATGTTGGAGCTGGAATTCCAGCTAAAGCCGGTTATCCTTCAATTACAGTTCCTGCTGGATATACACCTGAAGGCGAACCTGTCGGAATTACGTTTACCGGAACTGCATTTTCAGAATCCTTATTGATAAAATTAGCCTATTCCTTTGAGCAAGGAACGAAATATCGTATTCCACCTAAACTATAAAACCTCAGCCACTATGGCTGAGGTTTTTTTTTATTATCCGAATACTTTATGAAGGTCTTCTTTTGATTGTGATAACCAAAAACGCATAAGGCGCTTTGCACCTTCTAAGTCATGAAGCTTCGCTTGCCCACATTGAGTTTCATTTGCGGCTGGAATTTCTGTAATTTCTAAAGCACTTTGCATGGTTGCTTCAAGTAAATCAATGATTTCAGAAACAGTAGGCTCTCCACTAACCACTAAGTAATAGCCTGTTTGGCAACCCATTGGAGAAATATCAATAATATCAAAATGGTCATATTTCTCACAATGCTCACGAAGATTAAAAGCTAATAAATGCTCAAGTGTATGAATAACGTCTGGCTTCATTGCTTGTTTGTTTGGCTGACAAAAACGAATATCAAATTTATTTACTACTCCATCTGTCCCAACTTTATGGACACCACAGTGTCTTACATATGGTGCTTTTACAGCATTATGATCTAGTTCAAAGCTTTCTACTGATGGCATTCTCTTCCACTCCCTCATTCTTCTTTATATCTATCATAACGCTAATTCCGATTTTTTTCATCTGTTTAATTAGAATTAGACGTATAAGATGCTTTAATCCATTACATATAGTATAGTATAAATACTAAAAAACGATAAGGGAAGTAGAAAAAATTGCTTCAAGCGTTATTTATAGGAATCATTCGTTTCTATCAAAAATTTATATCTCCATTAAAACCCCCGACCTGTCGTTTTTATCCGACATGTTCGCAATATGGACTTGAAGCAATCAAACGCTTCGGTGCAATTAAAGGTGGCTGGTTAACCATAAAACGATTGTTAAAATGTCATCCCCTTCACCCTGGTGGAATTGATTTTGTTCCAGAAAAAAAGGAAGGTAAGCATCACCATTGATGCTTACCTTTCTTCCTTTATTTAACATTTGTTGCTTTTTCAAGATGTTCGTGGATTTGTCCCTTTTCAATATGTACTTGAATATTGTAATCCCCAGTTTCAGCAAAAGTATAATTGGACTGATAAACGCCCTCTTTTATTTCGTTGGCATCTATAAAATCATGCTTTTCAGCACCTGTCTTCCAAACTTCAAATCGAACCCTTGCTTCAGTCAATGGAGTTCCTGATTGTTCAAAAGATACTTCCAATGTAGATGCTTCCCCTTTGGAATACTCAGCTTCTAACGGAAAATCGATTGTAACATCGCCACTTCCGTGATGACTCTCACCTGCATGATGATCACTGTTTTCTTTTGCTTCATCCGTCGGCTCATCGCTAACTTCTGGATTGCCGATAACGACTTCGACCTTTGGCATTGTATGCATGCTCCTAGCTGTTACGTGTGCAGTGACAAAATAAACACCATCCGCATCGAACGTTTTAACAGCCGTATATTCTCCACCAGAAGTATGCTCCCCATCTAAAAATTCGCTTTCTTCACTGCCCTTTTGAACAATTTCGAATCGAACTTCATCCGCATCCTCCACTTTATCATCTCCCTGTGTTACAAATGCATGGAGGGTAACTTCATCGCCTGGGTTAATTTTTTCAGGATCAATTTTTACATCAACTTCAATAGGAGTTAATTCTTCCGTATTCGTATTTCCCGTTTCCGTTTCATTATTACATGCTGCAAGCGTTATAATTGCAGCTATAAGAAGAAAAAGGAACCATTTTCTCATAACCTTCACCTCAACTACATGGTACAACAAAAGTCCATTTATTCCTGTGTCTTTTTTATGACAATCTATTACTCATTTTAACCAATAATAGCATTTGTTTAACATGCATAATCCAAAAAGAGGTCAATTACTTGACCTCTTACTTATATCCATTAATAACTACATCCAATTTACCTGTCTCAGGGTTAATAACGAGACCGTGAACAGGAACTTCTTTTGGAAGAAGTGGATGATTTTCAACCATTTCAACACTGTGACGGACACTTTCCTCTACACTGCTGAAACCTTGAAACCATTCTTCCAGATCAATTCCTGAATACTTTAATGTATCAATTCTTGTTTGAGTAACGCCTCGATCTTTAATTTTATGTAAAATCGAATCAGCATCGAGTGCACTCATACCGCAATCATGGTGGCCAACGATGCAAATTTCGTCTGCATTTAAATCATAAACCGCAACTAAAATACTTCTCATTACACTTCCGAATGGATGTGAAACAACCGCACCAGCAACCTTTAAGATTTTCACATCTCCATTTTTCATATTCATTGCTTTTGGTAATAGCTCAATAAGTCGAGTATCCATACATGTTACGATAACCATTCTTTTATTTGGAAGCTTAGTGGTCTGGTATTTTTCATATTCCTTTGATTCAACAAATGATTTGTTGAACTCTAATATACTATCCAATTGAGACATTTAATCACCTTTTTCTTTTATTTCATTTTATTTTATCAAAAACCAGTCTGTATTAATAACTTTTTATGCAATTGTTCAATTAATTTCTAAACAGTCAGAGATACTAAAAAAAGACATTGTTACTCTAAAAAAGTTTCTAGTTCTCAAATCGTAATAATTACGATATAATATGAAAGGACTTAATACAGAGACCTTTTGGTACTTGAGAGGAGACAATATATGAAAAAAACAAGCGGATACTTTGTGCTCCTTTTGTTAATTAGCATACTTTCGGCTTGCGGAGCAGATCAAACAAATAAAGAAAGTAAACTTACGGTTTATACTACTGTATTCCCTTTAACAGATTTCACACAAAAAATTGGTGGTGAAGATGTTTTAGTGAAAAGCGTATACCCACCAGGATCAGATGCTCATTCATTTGAGCCAACTCCAAGAGATATGACGGATATTGCAGGTGCAGATGCATTTATATATACAGGTGTTGGTGTGGAGGGCTTTGTTGAAACTGCCCAAAAAACACTGAAAAACGAAAAAGTTGTATTATTTGAAGCGGGGACTGGGATTGAGTTTTTACACACAGAGGACGATGACCATCACGATGACGAGCACAATCATGGTGATATCGACCCACATATTTGGTTAGATCCTATTTATTCCATTCAAATTGCCGATAATATAAAAAGTGCATTATCCGAAATTAATCCCTCGGATAAAGATTTGTACGAACGAAATTTTAAAGAATTAAAGGAACAATTAGAAGCATTAAACACAGATTTCACGGAAGTTACAAATGCCGCTAAACAAAAAGAAATTTTAGTAGCCCATTCTGCCTATGGCTATTGGGAAGTACGCTATGGGATCAAGCAAATTAGTATCACAGGGTACTCACCAACGAATGAACCATCACAAAAAGAACTCAAAAATATTATTGATGTCGTGAAGGAGCACAATCTTAAATATATTCTTTTCGAACGAAATATATCATCAAAGATTGCAGAAACGGTTCAAAAAGAAACAGGTACAGAAAGCTTAACCCTTCACAATTTAGAATCCCTAACGGAACAAGAAATTGAAAGCAACGAAGATTATTTTAGCTTAATGAGGCAAAATCTTGAAACATTAAAAAAAGCACTAAATTAACTACCTCCCTTGGGATATGTTGCTTGTTATCCACTCTCTTGACATGGAGAAAATAAAGGATGCTAGACCATATTCCAATGAAAGAGGTGTAGTAAATTGGCACAAGACGTATTATGTGAAGTGAAAAATTGTCATTATTGGGCAAATGGTAATAAATGTAGTGCCGATGCGATATATGTTGTAAGTCACACAGGTAAAACTGCATCAGAACAAACCGAAACAGACTGTAAAACGTTCGTTCCTGAAGGGTAAATGATAAAGACTACTTAAAGGCAGCTGATTACTCAGCTGTCTTTTTTTATATCACTGAAGTTAAAGTTCGCATATCCTTATGAACATGTCGAATTTTTTGAAATAAAATAATTGACAAAATAAAAAATTGAACATATGATACTTTTAAAAGTTGCACAAAGGAAACATTTATTCATGCAGACAAAAAAACAATTAAAAAATATCAGCTTGAGAGGAGAATAAGCGATGTATGAGAATTTATTACTCGCTTTTGGCTTAACCTTATTTGCCGGTCTAGCAACCGGTATCGGTAGTTTAATATCCCTGTTTACATCAAGAACAAATACAAAATTTCTATCCCTGACACTCGGTTTCTCAGCAGGTGTGATGATTTATGTGTCAATGATTGAAATCTTTTTCAAAGCAAAAGTTGCCTTAACCTCTGAATTAGGTGATCAATTGGGAAATTGGATGACAGTGATCGGCTTCTTTGGGGGAATGCTCTTAATTGCGGTAATTGACAAATTTGTGCCAGCAAGTAGCAATCCCCATGAGGTCAAAAAAGTGGAGGATATGAATCTCTCCTCATCAGAAGTCGAAGAAGCAGCATTATTAAAAATGGGAACTTTCACCGCACTTGCAATCGGAATTCACAATTTTCCTGAAGGCATAGCCACCTTTACCTCTGCCCTCCAAGACCCGGGGCTTGGAATCGCCATTGCAGTGGCTGTAGCGATTCATAATATACCAGAAGGCATTGCTGTTGCCGTTCCAGTCTATTTTGCCACAGGTGATAAAAAAAGAGCCTTTAAGCTCTCTTTCCTTTCCGGTTTAGCAGAACCTATTGGCGCAATCGTAGCGTTCTTAATATTAATGCCATTTTTAAATGATGTGATGTTCGGAATGATTTTTGCCGCTGTGGCAGGAATTATGGTGTTTATTTCACTGGATGAATTACTTCCAGCATCAAAACGATATGACAGTGGACACTTATCCATTTACGGTTTAATTGCAGGCATGGCTGTAATGGCCTTAAGTTTACTATTATTTATCTAATAATTGAAAATGTGCATTGCCGAATCCACTCTATAATTCCAATACTAATTTTTGTTTGGTTATTTGATGAACCCACTCTTGGTCAACTTGATATCCAATTCCAGGACTATGTGGAACGGCAATGCAACCATCCTCAACCATCACTTCCGGCATAATGACATCCTTATTCCAATATCTTGAGGATGCTGATATATCTCCAGGAATCGTAAAATTCGGAAGGCTTGCTAAGGCAATATTATGGGCTCTCGAAATGCCGGTTTCAAGCATTCCTCCACACCACACAGGGATATGATTTGTTTTACAAATATCATGAATCCTTTTAGCCTCAGTGATTCCACCTACACGCCCGATTTTAATATTGATTACCTGACAGCTCCCCATTTCAATTGCCTTTCTTGCATCATCAGCTGACGTAATACTTTCATCTAAACAAATCGGTGTTGAAAGTTCTTTCTGCAACTTTGCATGGTCAAAAATATCGTCTTCTGCTAGTGGCTGTTCAATCATCATTAAGCTAAACTCATCTAAGGCCTGAAGCTGATCAATATCCTTTAATGTGTAAGCAGAATTAGCATCCACCATTAATGGCAAGGCTGGAAACTCATATCTAATTCGTTTGAGTAAATCATAATCCTGTCCTGGCTTGATTTTTATTTTGATTCGCTTATAGCCCGATTTCACATGCTCCTCCATTTTATCCAATACTCGGTCAATGGAATTAATACTCACGACTACTCCTGAATCAATAAAGTCTTTCGTCCCACCCAACGCCTTAGAAAGTGAGATTCCTTGCTTTTTTGAAAATAAATCCCATATCGCCATATCAAGACTAGCCTTAGCCATATTGTTACGTTTAACAAATTGAAAGCTATTGTGTAGCTGTTCTGGGTGTCCATACTCTTCTTTTAACATTTTTGGCACTAAAAAATCTTCAAGCATATGCCAGCATGTTTTTATCGTCTCTTCGGTATACCATGGGGACGAAAAAGCAACAACTTCTCCCCACCCTACAGCACCATCAACATCCTCTACTTCAACAAGAATACTCTCCCTTTTGTCAACCTTTCCCATGCTTGTTACAAATGGGGAAAGTAGGTTTTGTTCAATGAGATGAAGCGTAGCTTTCTTTACCTTAATCATTGTTTTCATCCTTTAATAACTCCATTAATTTTCGGCGCAAGAGCTTATTCGAAGCATTTCGTGGAAGGCGGTCGACGAAATAGATTGATTTTGGAACCTTGAAACGTGCTAGCTTTTTATAACAAAAGGCAATAATCTCTGCTTCGGTTATATGTCTTCCTTCCTCTTTTTTAACAAAAGCAACTGGCACCTGGCCCCACTTTTCATCTTCAACCCCTGTGACTCCTGCTTCCAAAATGTTTGGATGTGCCAATAAAACGGCTTCAAGTTCAGCTGGATATATATTTTCTCCTCCCGAGATGATTAAATCGGAACGGCGATCCATCACAAAGAGAAAGCCTTCCTCATCCAAATATCCGATATCACCTGTATAGAGCCATCCATCAACAATCGATGTTTTCGTTGCATCCATTCGATTTAAATAGCCTTTCGTTACATTTGGTCCTTTTACGACAATTTCGCCAACTTCATTTGGTTTTGCAGTTTTTCCCTCTTTTTCAATTTTGATTTGTACCGGAAAGAGTGGTTTTCCAGCAGATCCAAGTTTTGAAATACTGTACTCAGGAGCTAGTGTAACAACTTGTGAAGCCGTTTCAGTCATCCCATAGGTTTGGAAAACAGGGATATTATGTGCCATACAATTTTCTAATAAAGGTTTTGGCGCAGGTCCTCCTCCAAGAAGCATACATCTAAAACTGACTGGATACTGTTCATCTCCCAATTCAGCAAGCATTCGTGAAAGCATAACACTTACACTAGACATGATGGTAACACCTTGATTCATGATCGCAGCATTCGCCTTTTTGGGATCAAAGCCTTCGTGAATGACAGCAGGAATTCCATAAATCACACTTCTGTACAAAATCGATAATCCACTAATATGAAACATTGGAACAGCTAGCAACCAGCAATCATCCTGGTGCAACCCAAGATTCAAACTAGACCCCACTGCACTCCACCAATGATTTCCGTATGTATGGATTACTCCTTTTGGTCGTCCCGTCGTTCCTGATGTATACATAATGGTATCCGCTTGATCCAACGAAAAGTATTCCTGGATATGACATTCATTTTCGGGGAGCTGTTGTAGTTCCTTAACCAGAACTTTTTTGATATCAATTTCATTTACTTTTTCAATTAAATCATCTTCTGTTAGTAGCATTTTCGTGCCAGAGTCGCTTAATTGAAATTCTAACTCATTACTCGTTAGCTTAATGTTTAAGAGAACCGTTATCGCACCAATATATTTTATTGCGTGAATAACCTCGACCATCTCCACACTATTCTTCATAAGGACAGAAACAACATCTCCCTTTTGAATACCTGCAAATGTTAATTGGTTTGCTTTCCTTACAACATTTTTATGTAAAGTTGAAAATGAAACTTCTTCATATTCAGTTTTAATAGCAATCCGATCGGGAGTTAAAAATGCACGTTGCTTAAGCCAATTTGGTATTTCTGTTGAATTCATCTTTGTTAAATCTCCTAGCGTAAATAAAATGCAAAAACAGCTTGATGAAGTTTTCATCAAGCTGAAATTGAAATATTAAGGGAAACGCGGGAATTGCTTAAAGTCTGGCTTGCGCTTTTCTTTAAACGCGTCACGGCCTTCCTTCGCTTCATCTGTTGTGTAATACAGAAGTGTAGCATCGCCAGCCATTTGTTGAAGACCAGCTAAGCCATCTGTATCAGCATTCATTGCTGCTTTCAAGAAACGAAGTGCTGTTGGACTCTTTTCAAGAATTTCTTCACACCACTTAATTGTTTCTTCTTCAAGCTGTTCTAAAGGAACAACTGTATTAACAAGCCCCATATCTAATGCTTCTTGAGCATTATATTGACGACATAGGAACCAGATTTCACGTGCCTTTTTATGACCAATGATGCGTGCTAGATATCCTGAACCATAACCTGCATCAAAGCTTCCAACCTTTGGTCCTGTTTGTCCAAAAATGGCATTATCTGCAGCAATTGTTAAGTCACAAACCACATGTAACACATGTCCTCCACCAATTGCATAGCCTGATACCATTGCGATAACTGGCTTTGGAATAACACGGATTAGTCGTTGCAAATCAAGAACATTTAATCGTGGAATTTGGTCATCTCCAACATACCCACCATGTCCTCTTACCTTTTGGTCTCCACCAGAACAGAATGCTTCATCTCCTGCACCGGCAAGAACGATTACACCAATGTTTGAATCATCTCTTGCATAGGCAAAAGCATCAATCATTTCTGCCACTGTTTTCGGAGTAAATGCATTCCTAACATGTGGACGGTTAATGGTGATTTTTGCAATGCCATTGTATGTTTCATATAAGATTTCATCATACTTACGTTCTGCAACCCATTCAACTGTAGCCATTAGCTTGTCCTCCTTCTATGTATGTATATTTGATCATAAAGAAAAATGATCAGAAACAAACTCAATTATTATTTTACCAAAAAAATACGGTTGTTCCACATGAATTGCATGTCCCGCTCCTACTATTTTTTCCACTCTTGCATTTTGAATGCTTAAGCTCATCTCTTCAGCAATCGCGCAAAACTTTTGATCAAGTTCTCCACAAAGCAATAATGTTGGGCATTTTATCATAGTCAAACGATCCCAGTATGAGGGTTGTGCACCTGTCCCCATTCCTCTCAAGCTGTTTGCTAGCCCGACAGGATAGTTTTCTAGACGTTGTTTACGAATTTCTAGTTGTTTCTCCTTTGATAGTGCTTTTTGCGTAGAAAAGAGCGGAATGTTCTCCCAGTAGTCAACAAACTTAACAATTCCCTCTTGTTCTATGCGAATCGCTAACTGCTCATCCGACTTTCTTCGGGCAGCTCTTTCTTCAATTGTTTTTAACCCTGGTGAACTACTCTCTAAAATAAGGCTGGCAACTCTGGTTGGATAAAGAATGGCAGTCGCTAAAGCCAATCTTCCTCCCATTGAATAACCAGCAATATGTGCGATTGGGATCTTCAATACATCTAATATATGAATGATGTCATGAGCGACTTTTTCAATTTGATATCTTGTAAAATCACGTGGAGAATCTGTTTTACCATGTCCAATAATATCGATTAGAACACATTGAAATTGTTGTTTCAGGATGTCAATTGGTTGAGTCCAAGTTGTCATACTGCCTGTAAAACCATGAAGTAATACAATCGGCACACCCTCACCCATTACTTTCACATGATAGGTAGATCCATTTGAAGAAATATACATTTTATTGGTTCCTTTTGAGTGCTTCGATTATTTCCTGGGAAACATTATTCCACAATTTTCGATGAATCATGACATTCTCATGGCGGTCTGTTTTTACCTCAACAACATGTAATCCTTTTTCTTCAAACGAAGAAGTGATGGCATGACGGAACTCTGTCCAATCCTTGATACTTGTAAATTTCCCACCATACATGTTAACTGCATGTTCATAATTCAGACCAATAGGAGTCCCAAAAAGGGTTTCAAAATGCTTTTCCTCCTGTGATTGTGGTAAGAAAGAAAAAATACCCCCACCGTCATTATTGATTAAAACGATGGTAATATTTAAGTGGTGATGCTTTGCCGCCAATAATCCATTTAAATCATGATAGAGAGAGAGATCACCAATCACTAAAACTGTATGTTCATTTTGTGAACTGATGCCCATCGCAGTTGAAACAAGCCCATCAATTCCGTTGGCACCACGGTTTCCTAAGACATGTATCGACTTTTCATTATTCAAAAAGAAAGTATCCAGATCACGGATAGGCATACTATTTCCAACAAATAAAGTTGAACCCGCTGGGAGAATTTCTTGTAGTTCAGTAAATACTTTCCCCTCAAATAAAGTTTCTTCCTTATGTACCTTAGTTACATTTTCTTTTACCAGATTATTGATGTTAATCCAATCGTTCACCCAACTAGAACCTTTTCGTTTCTCTGTTCTACTAACGATCGCATCACAAAATTCGATTTCATCGCAATAAACCATATCAGTTGCTGATAAAGTGGGGTCTCTCCATCCTCCATCTCCATCTACTATGATTTGAGGTGTATTCTTATGTTTTTGGATATATTGAAGAAGTGCCTTTGAGACAGGCATCGCACCGAATCGAATTATGATATCTGGTGAAAATGCTTCTCGGAATTCTTCATCTCGTAAAAAGGCATCATACCCGTCTACTATATAAGATTTCGGATGTTCACCACTTCTTAGCTGTGATAATGGGTCAGCTAAAACTGGAAACTGAAGTGTTTCTGCTAAATTCGCAACGGCATATCCAAACTCTTCATCATCATGTGAACCACAAACAATAATACCCTTCTTTTTACTGCTAACGAGGTCGCTAATATACTGAGCCTGCTCTTCATCCATTTTCGGTTTTCCAACGACAACATTCACATTTTTACGTAGGTATTCATTTGTTCCCCATAGGTTTTCTAACCCTAAGTTTGGTACAAGCGGTTCACGGAAAGGAAAATTCAAATGAACCGGTCCCGCTGGTGCAGTTAATGCAGTACCTGCAGCCCTTCCAGCCATTGTTCGAACATACGATAGCATTTGTTCTGACTCTTCTGGCAGTGCCATTTCCACAAACCATTTTGCATGATTTCCATATAACTGATTTTGATTAATAGCTTGCGGTGCTCCTACATCTCGTAACTCATGTGGTCGATCGGCTGTCAACACGATAAGTGGGACCCTTGAATAATAGGCCTCGACAATTGCCGGGAAATAATTCGCTGCAGCTGTTCCGGACGTGCATAGAATTGCAACAGGTTTCTTCGTTGCTTTAGCTACTCCTAGCGCATAAAACGCAGACGAGCGTTCATCAATATTGATGGTTACTTTCATGTCAGGGTGTTCTGCCATTAAAATCGCCATCGGGGTGGAGCGTGAACCCGGGCTTACAACAGCCTCGGTAACCCCTACTCGCACTAATTCATCAACAAAGGATGCCACATAACGCGTTAATGCTTGATTATTCATTGTCTAAGCCTCCTAATGCAGATAGCATCGGTCTAAACTTTATCATCGTTTCTGTATATTCACTTTCTGGTTGGGAGTCGCCTACAATCCCACAACCAGCAAACAAGGAAGCATTGTTTCCATTCAGTAAACCTGAACGTATGGCAACGGCAAATTCGCCATTATCATTTATATCAAACCAACCTACAGGGCTTCCATACCAACCACGGTCAAGAATTTCAAGGTCACGAATAATTTCAAATGCCTTTTGTTTAGGTTGGCCCCCTAGAGCTGGTGTTGGGTGTAAACGATTGACAACAGTAAGCAATGATACGTCATCTTTAGCTACACCTTTTACAGGTGTGTATAAATGCTGAATATCGCGCATTTTTAAGATACCTGGTTGTGTAGGTGATGAAATACTTGTACAGGACTCTTTCATTGCATTTTTAATCATTTGAACAACGACATCATGTTCATGTAGATTTTTCGGGTCGTGTAGTAATTCATTTTCTAATTGCTTGTCCTCTGACGGCGTTTTACCACGTCGGATCGAGCCTGCAAGACAAGTAGTTAAAAATTCCTCTCCCTTTTTCTTAATAAGTCGTTCAGGGGATGCTCCGATAAAGCATGAATTTTTATATTCAATTGCAAATAAATAACTCATCGGCTGCTCTTCTTTTAGACGCGCCAACACTGCGTCAGCTTCAATCGGATTGTCAAAATGCAGCTTAATTTCTCTTGCCAAAACAACCTTTTCAACTTCACCGTTCTGTACCTTTTGGGTTGCATTACGAACTGAATCCATCCATTCCTGTGGCTGAACTTCCTCTTTAGTAAATGAATTGTTCTTTTGAAATTTATAACTTTCCTCAAGCAGCACTTCCAATTGTTCCAAGTCGGAGCCACCAAAAGAAGTCCCGGTCGGATCACAAATAATATTCGTTGTTATATAAGTACTACCTTTATAATAGGAAAGCATGATAACAGGTAAGACAAATTTCGCATCATCAAAATAATCCCAAAGCTCTGTTCTCTTTTTTAATGGATCAAATGAAAAACCTCCCATTAAAATAGGACCAGTAGAATAAGGTGCAAAATCATCAATAATGATTGAATGTCGAACGAGTCTTTTCCACTGCTTTTCAATTGCGTCAAAACGTTCTGTAGACTCGTTATCGCTAATTGTATAGGCTTCCCCAAGTCCAACTATGATCGTATCATTTGTAGGATTTGACCAGAAAGATCGCGTTTCAAAAGGTGTCCTTTTTCCAGCAGAAAAGAACAATAGGGGGTCTATGTTCTTCATTTCTTTTACCTGACTTATAAGAACAGGCCTAGAAAGCTCCTTGGAAAGGTTTATACCTTTCTTTATGTAATCACTCAAACCTTTTTGTTGTATCATGACCAACTTTTATCCCCCCGAAATATATTCCATCATAATTTTATATAGAAATAACAGATATTGTTTATAGTATATCATTTAAAATGAATGAATCCCTTGATAAACACTCTATATTATTTTCGTATAACTTATTATTAAAAACTGCCTTTACGATATACCTCACATATAATAGTTGTCAACAAACTTGATTCTACCATACCTGCAATACACTGACCACTTACTTCCTTATTATTATGTAATTTACGATAAGTTAATCTGCTGGGTAAAAGGAACATAAGATTGATATGTCTTTTTTGTAACTTTAAACCATTGACAGTACCTGTCCAATTCACTAAACTGTACTTTGGATATACATGAGCTTTGTCGTGAGAGGAGAAGACTTATGCAATCAGAACTTCAGTCAAATCAGAAGCTTTCTAAAAAGCCTTCTAGTGGTTTTCAGGTATGGTGGAGACTCATGCGTCCACATACACTTACTGCATCATTTGTTCCAGTCATTTTAGGGACAGTTCTTGCACTATTAGAAACATCTATTCATATAGGACTATTCTTAACAATGTTACTCGCTTGTCTTCTAATCCAAGCAGCAACGAATATGATAAATGAGTATTTCGATTACAAACGCGGTCTTGATACTGCTGAATCAGTCGGAATTGGCGGTACAATTGTTCGAGATGGAGTTAAGCCAAAGGTTATTTTAAACCTTGCATTTACTTTCTTTGGAATTGCTGCATTATTAGGTGTTTATATTAGTATGAATAGTAGCTGGTGGCTAGCATTAGTAGGGACTATTTGTATGTCAGTTGGTTATTTATATACTGGTGGTCCACTACCCATTTCGTCAACACCATTTGGAGAGCTAGCAGCTGGTTTCTTTATGGGCATGATTATTATTTTAATATCGTTTTTCATCCAAACCGGTACAGTTACGGCTACAAGTGTTTTAATCTCGATTCCGATTATGATCCTTGTTGGTGCTATCAATATGTCAAACAATATCCGTGATCTGGATGGCGATAAAAAGAACGGACGTCGCACTTTACCAATTTTATTAGGAAGAACCAAGGCGATTAAGTTCTTTGCTGGCTTGCTAATCATTTCCTACATTTGGATCATCGTTTTGGCATTTATCGGGATTGCTTCGTTTTGGACTCTTCTTGTATTAGTGAGTGTTCCAAAAGCTGTGAAAGCAGTAACTGGATTTATAGGCAAATCCGAACCAATTCAAATGATGCCAGCCATGAAAGCGACCGCCCAAACAAATACGATTTTTGGATTCCTTTTATCTATTGGAATCTTTATCGGGTACTTCTTTTAAAACACGATTTTACATCGTGTTTTTTTTATTCCTATCACTTTTTTACAATTATGATTTTCGGGTTATTGTAAATAATACATAACAAGATTCGTTACGAACTCATTTTGGAAGGAGTGCTTAAAATGTTATCAAATGAGCAATTATCAACCTTCCGTTCACAGTTGATAAACGCAAAAAAAGAGGTTGAAGAACAGTTAGATGATGGAGATCATTTTGATCTAGAGAGTGGGCATCCTCATGGATCGGTTGGAGAACTTTCTTCTTATGATAACCATCCTGGAGATGAAGGAACTGAGCTATATGAACGAGAAAAAGACATTGCCCTTAACGAACATATTGAAAAAGAATTAAAAGATATTGAATACGCCTTACAAGCAATTGAAGAAGGAAGATACGGGAAATGTGAAAAATGTGGAAAAGACATCCCTTTTGAAAGATTAGATGCTGTTCCAACAACAACTTATTGTGTTGAGCACAGTCCAACCCAGGTTGTCTCTCATAATCGACCTATTGAGGAAGGCGTATTAATGCCACCATTTGGAAAGTTTGTGGATGAGGAAGATAATGTAGCGTATGATGCAGAGGATTCATGGCAGGATGTCGCAAGGTACGGAACATCAGAATCACCTTCAGACCTTGTAGACCCCGTTGACAGCTATAATGAGGTGTTCGTTGAATCTGATGAGAATGTAGGTTATGTTGAGGATTACGAGAATTTTGTTGCAACAGATATTGAAGGAAAAGAAATTATCATCTATCCAAATAGCCAGCATGAACGATATGAAGAAGTGCTAGAGGAAGAAGGAATTATGACAATGTTTGGCGACCTTCCTCCATATGAAAAAGAACCTTATACAAAGGACGAAGCCGAAGATTAAAAATGTAAAGCAGTGGAAAAATTCCCACTGCTTTTTATTCTACTTAGCTGGATGTAAAACAAGCTTATAACTATTCTCCTTATACTTCTCTTTATTGGTATAGGTGATATGGTACTTCCCTGTTGTCCAATCCGTAATTTGATTATGATAAAAAGTACTTAATACATGACCTGATTGGCCTGGACCAACTACATTGTAACTCTCTTCCATATTCGCTAAGTCAATGACTGATCTCCAAGCCGCTCCATGGGTAATTGCACCTGAATAACGGTCAAAGCTAGCAGCTGCAACTGTTACCCCACTTCCACCCATTGGTATAGCTTCATTATTATTAAATAAATAGTTTAACGGTGAAATGGCCGATAATGGGTGTTTAAACGGAACCTGATGAAAGTCACCCCAAGACCATTTACTTGGTTGGTCCCCTTGCTTTTCAATTGCAAAATCTACAGCCCTTTTAAAAGATTTAACTGTTACCTGTTCTATTCCACCTGCCTCAGATAACCAAATCCCTTCATGTCCAATTTTTGAATCTCGAATCATTTGGTCTACAATTTGAGATTTTCCTTCAAACAAGTTATCGATTTCCTTAGGAATGGATTCTTCAAATAGTACATTTGCAAATTCCTCCATCCATTTATGGAAGACTAAAGGCACGCCATCTTCTATTCGGTCAACAAAATCCCAATCTTCAAACTCCTTTATTACCGTTTTATCAATATCTCTTAACTCGTCTTCACTGTTTAATAATACATCTATTAAAAACGGAACAAACTCTTCTGCCTGCAGATTATGTTGATCAAATTGGAGTTTTAGCATATCATCTGCCGTTAACACATTCTTACTTGATAACACATTTTGTATTCGTTGCTGTCGATAAGGCTGAGCCCACGTATTCGTTATATGGTAAGGATATTCATCCGGTGCAATTTTATTGTTTGCAGTAGAGATAAAACCTTCTTCAGGGTTCACAATGGTCGGGAGTTCATCCCAAGGAATATACCCCTCCCACTCGTATTCATCTGTCCATCCAGGTACAGGAACAGAACTATCCCCTTTTTTTCGGATTGGGATTAACCCATTTGCTCGGTAAGCGATTGTTCCATCGGTTGCTGCATAAACAAAGTTTTGAGCAGGTGTATGAAAATATGTAAGTGCCTCTTTAAATTCAGTCCAATTTTTCGCCTTGTTGAACATCAACACTGCCTCTAGTTCAGTTGAAGCATCAAGTGCTGTCCATCTTATTGCTAAAGCTGTTTCCTCCTTGTGATCATGGGTAAATTCAGAAATGATTGGACCGTGTCTTGTAACCTGAACTTGATATGGGATTGTATCCCCATCCTTTACTTTTATTGGTTCCTCAATGATGGTTGCATCTTCCCATTTCCCCATATACGCAAATTGATTTTGGTTTTTAGGATTCCTTTTTTCAATATATAAATCCTGGACATCAGGTCCCACATTAGTAACTCCCCAAGCAATATGTTCATTACGACCTAATATGATTCCTGGGACACCGGCAAATATCACACCACTAACGTTCACTTCATCACTTTGCAAATGCGTCTCATACCAAATTGATGGTGTAGCTAATGCGAGATGTGGATCATCGGCTAAGATTGGCATACCTGATTCTGATTTCTCACCACTAACAACCCAGTTATTACTCCCATTAAACTCATTTGGAAAGGGAGCAGTTGCTATACTTTTTGAAATATCAACGGGATGATCTTTCATCGCTTGAATAACAGTTGCACCATCTTCAGGATATGTTGGGAACAATTCTAGTAATTTTTCCTCTGAAACATGCTGAGCCATATAATAGCGAAATGCCTGCCCTTTATAATGTCCCCCTAAATCGTAGGCCATGTATTTTCCAATGGTAAGAGAATCGATGGGACTCCACATGGACGGCTCATATCCAGCAAGTGAAAACTCTACGGGCAATGTATTTTTCTCTATTGCTTCCTTAATAAAAGCATTAACACCATCAGCATACGATTGGAGTACATCTTTTGCTTCATCTGAATATCCTTCATATGAAGCTTCCGCAGCTCTACGTAAACCAAGAGTTCTAAAATATTTATCCTGATTAACAAGAGAAGAACCAATTACTTCACTTAACTCTCCTGAAGCCTGTCTTCTACTTAAATCCATCTGAAATAAACGATCCTGTGCCGTAACATAACCTTGAGCAAAATACAAATCATGCTTATTTTTCGCAACAATATGGGGAACCCCATTTTGATCTCGGAATACTTCAACCTCAACGGTTAATCCTGCAACCGGAAGGTTTCCTTCAATCGTTGGTAAACTTTTTCTCAAAAATAAATAACCTACTATAATACTTGCTATCAGAAGGAGTATGATAACTATTCCTGTTATTAAAACTGTTCTCCAACGCTTCTTTCTTGGCCATAATCGTCTTTTTATAACTACTTCCGAACTCATATAATCCCCCTTCGCTTTAATTATTTTAAGAAAATTCTAAATATATTATAGTATCCCTATTTGAATTTGTCATTGATATCCTCAAGTAGAATTAACATTTTTTTCATACCTCATTTACAGTTTTAAAGGATAATACTAGTAAACGACGAATTACTTCTTTGTGTATATTTATGTAAAAAAGAAAGGAAGAATCGGATGAACGCACATGAGATTGAGTATAAACTTTATGGGGACGATATGCAGTTTGTTGAAATCGAATTAGACCCAAGCGAAAGTGTCATTGCAGAAGCAGGCGCCATGATGATGATGGAAGATGGCATTTCAATGGAAACAATTTTTGGTGACGGGTCAGGATCAGCAGGTGGAGGTCTTTTTGGAAAACTATTAGGAGCAGGAAAAAGGGTTCTTACAGGAGAAAGTCTATTTATGACGGTCTTTACAAATAGCAACATGGGGAAAAAACATGTTTCCTTTGCTGCACCCTATCCAGGGAAAATTATTCCTGTTGATTTAAGCATACTAGGTGGCAAAATAGTTTGTCAAAAGGATGCCTTTTTATGTGCAGCAAAAGGAGTTTCTGTTGGCATTGATTTTCAACGAAAATTAGGGACTGGCTTCTTTGGTGGAGAAGGCTTCATCATGCAAAAATTAGAAGGAGATGGGCTAGCATTTTTACATGCAGGTGGTACCATACATAAAAAAGAACTTCAACCTGGTGAAATCCTAAGAATCGATACAGGCTGCCTAGTGGGTATGACAAGGGATGTCGATTATAACATTGAATATGTAGGAAAAATCAAAACAGCCTTTTTTGGTGGTGAAGGTCTATTCTACGCCACTGTTAGAGGCCCTGGTACGGTATGGATACAATCACTACCATTTAGCCGCCTTGCAGACCGAATCTTTGCGAGTGCACCTAGAAATGGTGGCAGCACAGGTGAAGGGAGTATTCTAGGAGGGCTAGGTAATTTTCTAAATGGGGATGATTAATAAGAGAATAATTAAAGTGAAGAACTGGGAGGATAATAAATGGAGGTGTAGAGAGATGAGACGAAAAAAACAAGTTGAAGATTTCAACGGTGAAGCACCATTATTTGATGCGCCAGATGATAAAATTCTAGCTTTTGATATGTTTCGTGGTGTATCTCCTGGTATCTTTTCCGATGTGGACCTAGACAACCCCGCACAAAAAATTGAAGAGGATATTATGCCCAAAGATTAGTACACCTGGCAACAGGTGTTTTTTATATTTTAAAGAAGAACTCTATAAAAAATAAAAAACGCCATGAGAAATTCTCATAACGCTTGATGACCCGTACGGGATTCGAACCCGTGTTACCGCCGTGAAAGGGCGGTGTCTTAACCGCTTGACCAACGGGCCAGAATATATTGTTAAAATCGTCATGGCGGAGAAGGAGGGATTTGAACCCTCGCGCCGCTTACGCGACCTACACCCTTAGCAGGGGCGCCTCTTCAGCCACTTGAGTACTTCCCCAAAAATGGCTCCGCAGGTAGGATTCGAACCTACGACCGATCGGTTAACAGCCGATAGCTCTACCACTGAGCTACTGCGGAATAACAACATGGTGGGCCTAAATGGACTCGAACCATCGACCTCACGCTTATCAGGCGTGCGCTCTAACCAGCTGAGCTATAGGCCCATTATGGTAAAATTGGAGCGGGTGATGAGAATCGAACTCACGACATCAGCTTGGAAGGCTGAGGTTTTACCATTAAACTACACCCGCATTATATGGGGCGGCTGATGGGAATCGAACCCACGAATGTCGGAACCACAATCCGATGCGTTAACCACTTCGCCACAACCGCCATTAATTTTTCTAAAAATAATAAGGTGGCTCAGGACGGAATCGAACCGCCGACACAAGGATTTTCAGTCCTTTGCTCTACCGACTGAGCTACTGAGCCACAACATATGGCGGTCCCGACCGGGATCGAACCGGCGATCTCCTGCGTGACAGGCAGGCATGTTAACCGCTACACCACGGGACCATTGTTTAATCAGACACAAACATTATCTTACGATAACATTCATAACTTGTCAATACTTTTTTTGGTTGCGGGGGCAGGATTTGAACCTACGACCTTCGGGTTATGAGCCCGACGAGCTACCAGACTGCTCCACCCCGCGATAATAAAATATATATAGTTTTTGTCATGCGCTTAGTCTGCACAAGACTGTCCCTTCCTCTGCTAGCATATTCTAGAAGCTATGTGCGTCGGGACAACTCGCAGTATTTCGATGATGCAACGCTTGTTGCTCCACCCCGCGATAATAGAAATCATATAAAATTCTTAAATAATTTAATATGGCGGAGGAAGAGGGATTCGAACCCCCGCGGGCTTTAACACCCCTGTCGGTTTTCAAGACCGATCCCTTCAGCCGGACTTGGGTATTCCTCCACATATAAGAAGTTGTAGATGGTGGACCTTGTAGGACTCGAACCTACGACCGGACGGTTATGAGCCGTCTGCTCTAACCAGCTGAGCTAAAGGTCCTTAGTACTTATAAGATTTAATGGTAGCGGCGGAGGGGATCGAACCCCCGACCTCACGGGTATGAACCGTACGCTCTAGCCAGCTGAGCTACACCGCCATGAATCATATAATTACATTTTTAAATAATTGGTGGAGCCTAGCGGGATCGAACCGCTGACCTCCTGCGTGCAAAGCAGGCGCTCTCCCAGCTGAGCTAAGGCCCCAAATATTTAATGGTCGGGAAGACAGGATTCGAACCTGCGACCCCTTGGTCCCAAACCAAGTGCTCTACCAAGCTGAGCTACTTCCCGTAATATGGCGCGCCCGAAAGGAGTCGAACCCATAACCTTCTGATCCGTAGTCAGACGCTCTATCCAATTGAGCTACGGGCGCATTATTCATTAAGTGGTGCCGAGGACCGGAATCGAACCGGTACGGTAGTCACCTACCGCAGGATTTTAAGTCCTGTGCGTCTGCCAGTTCCGCCACCCCGGCACTATAAGTTTACTTTGGAGCGGAAGACGGGATTCGAACCCGCGACCCCCACCTTGGCAAGGTGGTGTTCTACCACTGAACTACTTCCGCATAATGCGGGTGAAGGGACTCGAACCCCCACGTCAAAGACACTAGATCCTAAGTCTAGCGCGTCTGCCAATTCCGCCACACCCGCAAAACTATTTAATGGTGAGCCATGAAGGACTCGAACCTTCGACCCTCTGATTAAAAGTCAGATGCTCTACCGACTGAGCTAATGGCTCGTAAATGGTGCCGGCGATAGGAGTCGAACCCACGACCTACTGATTACAAGTCAGTTGCTCTACCAACTGAGCTACACCGGCAAAAGTGTTTAATGGTGGAGGATGACGGGATCGAACCGCCGACCCCCTGCTTGTAAGGCAGGTGCTCTCCCAGCTGAGCTAATCCTCCGTCTTCTCCAACCTAGCGACGTCCTACTCTCACAGGGACAAAGTCCCAACTACCATCGGCGCTGAGAAGCTTAACTTCCGTGTTCGGTATGGGAACGGGTGTGACCTTCTCGCCATCGTCACTAGATAAGGTAAAGACAAGATATATTATACTATCTTCATAAGAAATTTCAAGAAGAAATTTTCATTCCTTCAAAACTAGATAACGCTCAACATCCATTATTTTGGTTAAGTCCTCGATCGATTAGTATCAGTCAGCTGCACATGTCACCATGCTTCCACCTCTGACCTATCAACCTCGTCATCTTCGAGGGATCTTACTAGTTTAACACTATGGGAAATCTCATCTTGAGGGGGGCTTCATGCTTAGATGCTTTCAGCACTTATCCCTTCCACACATAGCTAC
>NZ_QUQV01000040.1 GCF_003400205.1 Bacillus sp. HNG
TAGGTTAAGTTATGAAGGGCGCACGGTGGATGCCTTGGCACTAGGAGCCGATGAAGGACGGTACTAACACCGATATGCTTCGGGGAGCTGTAAGTAAGCATTGATCCGAAGATTTCCGAATGGGGAAACCCACTGCTCGTAATGGGGCAGTATCCTTACCTGAATACATAGGGTAAGAGAAGGTAGACCCGGGGAACTGAAACATCTTAGTACCCGGAGGAAGAGAAAGCAAACGCGATTTCCTGAGTAGCGGCGAGCGAAACGGAAGATAGCCCAAACCAAGAGGCTTGCCTCTTGGGGTTGTAGGACACTCTATACGGAGTTACAAAAGAGCGAAGTAGACGAAGCGACCTGGAAAGGTCCGTCAGAGAAGGTAACAACCCTGTAGTCGAAACTTCGTTCTCTCTTGAGTGGATCCTGAGTACGGCGGGACACGTGAAATCCCGTCGGAAGCTGGGAGGACCATCTCCCAAGGCTAAATACTCCCTAGTGACCGATAGTGAACCAGTACCGTGAGGGAAAGGTGAAAAGCACCCCGGAAGGGGAGTGAAAGAGAACCTGAAACCGTGTGCCTACAAGTAGTCAAAGCACATTCATGTGTGATGGCGTGCCTTTTGTAGAATGAACCGGCGAGTTACGATCCCGTGCAAGGTTAAGTTGAAGAGACGGAGCCGCAGCGAAAGCGAGTCTGAATAGGGCGACATAGTACGTGGTCGTAGACCCGAAACCAGGTGATCTACCCATGTCCAGGGTGAAGTTCAGGTAACACTGAATGGAGGCCCGAACCCACGCACGTTGAAAAGTGCGGGGATGAGGTGTGGGTAGCGGAGAAATTCCAATCGAACTTGGAGATAGCTGGTTCTCTCCGAAATAGCTTTAGGGCTAGCCTCGAGTATAGAGTCTTGGAGGTAGAGCACTGATTGGACTAGGGGCCCTCATCGGGTTACCGAATTCAGTCAAACTCCGAATGCCAAAGACTTGATTCTCGGGAGTCAGACTGCGAGTGATAAGATCCGTAGTCAAGAGGGAAACAGCCCAGACCACCAGCTAAGGTCCCAAAGTATACGTTAAGTGGAAAAGGATGTGGAGTTGCTTAGACAACCAGGATGTTGGCTTAGAAGCAGCCACCATTTAAAGAGTGCGTAATAGCTCACTGGTCGAGTGACTCTGCGCCGAAAATGTACCGGGGCTAAACGTATCACCGAAGCTGTGGATTGTTCTTACGAACAATGGTAGGAGAGCGTTCTAAGTGCAGCGAAGTCAGACCGAGAGGACTGGTGGAGCGCTTAGAAGTGAGAATGCCGGTATGAGTAGCGAAAGAGGGGTGAGAATCCCCTCCACCGAATGCCTAAGGTTTCCTGAGGAAGGCTCGTCCGCTCAGGGTTAGTCGGGACCTAAGCCGAGGCTGAAAAGCGTAGGCGATGGACAACAGGTTGAAATTCCTGTACCACCTCATTACCGTTTGAGCAATGGAGGGACGCAGGAGGATAGGGTAAGCGCGCTGTTGGATATGCGCGTCCAAGCAGTTAGACTGGTAAGTAGGCAAATCCGCTTACCGTAAGGTTGAGCTGTGATGGCGAGGGAAATATAGTACCGAAGTTCCTGATTCCACACTGCCAAGAAAAGCTTCTAGCGAGGTAAAAGGTGCCCGTACCGCAAACCGACACAGGTAGGCGAGGAGAGAATCCTAAGGTGATCGAGAGAACTCTCGTTAAGGAACTCGGCAAAATGACCCCGTAACTTCGGGAGAAGGGGTGCTTTTTAGGGTGAATAGCCCTGAAAAGCCGCAGTGAATAGGCCCAGGCGACTGTTTAGCAAAAACACAGGTCTCTGCGAAGCCGCAAGGCGAAGTATAGGGGCTGACACCTGCCCGGTGCTGGAAGGTTAAGAGGAGGGGTTAGCGCAAGCGAAGCTCTGAATCGAAGCCCCAGTAAACGGCGGCCGTAACTATAACGGTCCTAAGGTAGCGAAATTCCTTGTCAGGTAAGTTCTGACCCGCACGAAAGGTGTAACGATCTGGGCACTGTCTCAACGAGAGACTCGGTGAAATTATAGTACCTGTGAAGATGCAGGTTACCCGCGACAGGACGGAAAGACCCCGTGGAGCTTTACTGCAACCTGATATTGAATTTTGGTACAGCTTGTACAGGATAGGTAGGAGCCTTGGAAGCCGGAGCGCCAGCTTCGGTGGAGGCGTCGGTGGGATACTACCCTGGCTGTATTGAAATTCTAACCCGAAGGCCTTATCGGCCTTGGAGACAGTGTCAGGTGGGCAGTTTGACTGGGGCGGTCGCCTCCTAAAAAGTAACGGAGGCGCCCAAAGGTTCCCTCAGAATGGTTGGAAATCATTCGTAGAGTGTAAAGGCACAAGGGAGCTTGACTGCGAGACCTACAAGTCGAGCAGGGACGAAAGTCGGGCTTAGTGATCCGGTGGTTCCGCATGGAAGGGCCATCGCTCAACGGATAAAAGCTACCCCGGGGATAACAGGCTTATCTCCCCCAAGAGTCCACATCGACGGGGAGGTTTGGCACCTCGATGTCGGCTCATCGCATCCTGGGGCTGTAGTCGGTCCCAAGGGTTGGGCTGTTCGCCCATTAAAGCGGTACGCGAGCTGGGTTCAGAACGTCGTGAGACAGTTCGGTCCCTATCCGTCGTGGGCGTAGGAAATTTGAGAGGAGCTGTCCTTAGTACGAGAGGACCGGGATGGACACACCGCTGGTGTACCAGTTGTCCTGCCAAGGGCATAGCTGGGTAGCTATGTGTGGAAGGGATAAGTGCTGAAAGCATCTAAGCATGAAGCCCCCCTCAAGATGAGATTTCCCATAGTGTTAAACTAGTAAGATCCCTCGAAGATGACGAGGTTGATAGGTCAGAGGTG
>NZ_QUQV01000041.1 GCF_003400205.1 Bacillus sp. HNG
TGTTTATTGCAAAATAAAAGTGCAGAGCTTTGCAACGAAAAAATGCAGAGTCCTGCACTTTATTTAATGAGTGCATAAAAAAAGACTTGCCAGTCACCCCAAGTCCCACTACATTAATTGTGTCGAGCAATTTTGGTAGTGGAGGTAGAAAGGATGCTAGCAATGTCTGATATTAATTGTATCAAACACTTACGAGACAAAAAAGGATTATCAATAACAAAAATTAAGGAAACTTTAGGGATTAATTGGAGAACAGCTAAGAAGTATGCTGATGAGGATCAATTACCTAAATCAAAGATCAAGAAATCTAAAGGTATGATGCATACTGGAAAATGGGGAGAAATAGTTTCAGATTGGCTATTTGAGGATAGTAGATTAAAGAAGAAACTACGTAGAACAAAAAAACAGATTCATAAAGATCTTCAGGATCTTGGTTTTGAAGGTTCCTACAGAACAGTATGTTACTTTATAACAGATTGGGAGAATAGCCATAATGAGGAGCACGATAAAGGCCATGAACGGCTAGAACATCCCCCAAGTGAAGCACAAGTAGACTTTGGTGTTATGGAAGTTGTTAAAGATGGTGAGTTTGTGGATACTCATGCGTTAGTAATGTCGTACCCTTACAGTAATGCAGGTTTTGCGATACCATTGCCATCTGAAAATCAGGAATGTTTTCTTGAAGGATTGAAACTTTTATTTAAACAATCTGGAGGAGTTCCACGGAAAATTCGGATTGATAATTTAACTCCAGCCGTTAAGAAGGTCAGATCAAAAACCGAAGAAGCGCAGCTAACGGATGCCTTTATCCAATTTCAAAATCATTATGGGTTTGAGGTGCAGGTATGTAATCCACGTAAAGGAAATGAAAAAGGCAGTGTCGAAAATAAGGTTGGTTATATACGATACAACTTCTTTACAACTTCACCAGTTATGAATAGTTATGAGGATTTTACAGAAACACTTCGTGTTCAATTGGAAAAAGACCGCCAAAGGCTTCACTATGAGAAAGAAGTTTTGATCGAAGATCTTTGGAATGATGAGAGGAACTATTTGCTTGAGTTACCTGAGGAGGACTATCCAGTCTTTAAAGAGATTGAGGCAAAAGTTAATAAATATAATGAAGCAAAGTTAGATAATACATTAATACATATCCCGAAGGCATCGAATTACCCTTTTATATACTTTGTAATTAATTGGGATAAATATAAAGCTGTATCACCTGATGGAGAAATTCTCTTTGAAGATTTTAGACCTTATATGAACAAGAAGAGAGCTATTCCATGGCTATCCATTTTTAAGGATTGGATTCGAAAACCAAGAGCGGTATCTTATTCAAGATATCAAAAATACTTACCTGGCCGCATTAACGACTACTTAATGGTTGAAGATCTAGTGGTTAGGAAAGAAAGATTAGTAGAAATAGCAAACTTACTAGTTACACATGATATAAAAAGAATTAACGAGGAATTTTATGATTTAATTTCTGGAAATAACGAAAATCCCTTCGGGCTAGATTGGGACGAGTATGACTCGTTGGCACCCACTGGGGGTGACCAATCATGAGCGAGCAAATTCGTTCTATGTGCAAGTCTTTAAGGCTGGCTTATGTTTCTGAAATTTATGAGTCAATTCCCTTTGAATCTCCAAGCCAGTTTTTAGAGGAATTATTTAAAGAAGAGTTTAGATTACGTGATCAAGCAAAGGTACAGCGCTTAATTAAAAATGCTAAATTCTTAGACTCGAAGAGTTTGAGTAACTATGAATGGACCGAAAGGATTAGATTTCCTACACAGATTGATAAAGATGGTTTAATGAGCCTTGACTTTATCAAGCAAAAACAAAACGTTGTTTTGATTGGAGCTCCTGGGACTGGAAAATCGCATTTAGCAACTGGACTTGGAAGAAAAGCATGTGAAATGGGTTATGAAGTTAGATTTTATCGTGTATCCACACTTATCGAGCAATTGGAACAGGCGCTGAAACAGGATAAATTACCTTCCTTTAGAAAGAAGTTTGAAAAGGTAGAATTAATCATTCTCGATGAGATGGGTTATCTACCTTTTAGCAAGGAAGGCTCTGAACTACTATTTCAGCTTATTGCTGACTGGTATGAACAGAAAAGCTTGATAATCACTTCTAACCTTGAGTTCAGCCAATGGAATCGGATTTTCATTGATTCTAGACTAACGGCTGCATTAGTGGATCGTTTAATTCATCATGCCCATGTATTAACATTTAACGGTGGAAGCTATAGACTATCGAACGCTTTATCTCGGGCAAAATAAGTTGAAATAATTGGGTGGCAAAACTCTGCAAAATTTCTTGCGCAACTATGCACTTTTTTCTTGCAAAATACA
>NZ_QUQV01000042.1 GCF_003400205.1 Bacillus sp. HNG
TTAGTTGACGGGATCAATGCCCCACGCACCCGTACGTCCTACCCTGGCTACTGCTATAATAGAATCTATTAAAAAAAGGTCAACCAGTAAAAACTGGTTAACCTTATAATACGAACGCACCCGTTAGCTTAAGTGTAATTCTTCACAAATTTTCCAATATAATAAAACTATCACATATATTTATTCTGTTGTTCCCTAACGTAAGAGATCGCTTTTTCAATTGTAAATATTTTTTCATTAAACCAATTTTCACCCACTTCTCTTACCCACGAGTGTACCATTCCGATTCCACTAACAATTGCAACATAATCAAGTAACACATATATAACTTCATCTTTTAACCCCAAAAGTTGCAAATCCTTAACAAGCTTCACATCATCCTCGGTAACAGTACCGTAGCGTTCTTTAATAAAATCATATGGTGTTGTAGATTTCGCCTCTTTAATATACCATTCATCGGGTGTCATTCCAGTTTTAACTTTGAATTGTTGTTCGTTCCATTCCTCTATTGTCATACCGTGTATTTCCTTAAATCGTTCTTCTGGTGTCGAACCGTGTACAACTTTACCTATTATTTTATTTGATCGCTTTTTTTTCATCATCCTTTTCTCCCTAATTTATTTATTTTTTAAGTTCTAATTCGTTACACTTTTCACCTTTTCCTTCTTTGGCTTACTGAACTAACCTGCACCGTTTGTTCAATAAGGAATTCAACAAAAAAGGTGGTTAATCCTTCTTAGATCAACGCACCCGTTAGTACAACAACTTTTTATATAAAAATATTATAATTCCGCAGATAACTGTTACACCAATAAATGTTAATAAGTAAAGAAAAGGAGAATTAACTTTACCAAAAACAACCTCATTTTGAAGTGTCTCTCCTTTATCCCACGCACTTGCAATATCTGGTTTGTAGTTTCTTGTTTTTATATAACCGACTAATATCTGACCAACTATATAGACTAAGTGAATTACAACTGAACTAATAAATGCTTGAAGAACTGTTTTTATTTTGGTCACTCCTTCCACCAACTGATTTCACCATAATATCCACATTTGTTATTCCATTAACCTGTCCGTGTGTTCAATAGAAAAAAATCTGCTCAGGGAGAACAGCTTATCCGAATCTTATTACACCTTAACACTATATTCTATTTTATTTAATTAGGTAAAATTTCTTTTATCCATTGGTCTAGTTGTTCCTTGGATAACTCTCCTTCGTAGGAACTTTGTAGAGTTCCGTCAGGGGTTATAAAAAAGGATGTAGGAACATAACGAACATTGAAAGTATTATAGACTTCTCCATTTTTATCTAAGACAACAGGAATTGATAAATTATTTTTTTGCAGAAAAGTTGAAACAGTTGTTGCAGATTCATATATGTTTACAGCTACAACCTCAAAACCATCATTTTTATATTGTTCATAAGCATTTTGAATTGCAGGCATTTCATTTTTACAAGGGGTACACCAGCTACCCCAAAAATTAATTAATACTGCCTGTCCACGTAAATCTTTTAATTCTAGTTCTCCGTCGTTAATAGTTTGTAATCTAAAATTCGGAGTAACTTCACCAATTACTGCTTCTTGAGTCTTATCTATTGCAAAGTAATGCCGATAAATAGTGAAAATTAGTGCAACAAAAAGTACGGCGAATACACTTCGGCGTAGCCAAATACTGAATCTTTCCATTACAAAAGCTCCCCCTCATAATGCTAATGTCTTTTTCTTCAATTAAACCTTCACCGTTAGTACAATCAATTCAATAAGTATAGTTTTAATCAATCTTAACCTGCACCCGTTAGTTGAAAAGGAATATACAAATAACTTTAACATATATTACCTTAATTAACATTAAAAAGAAGTGTGATTTCAGTTGTGAAATCCACTGCTATTATACTTGTTTTTATATCTGTGGGTACCTCAAAAGAGAACGACTTAAACTCTTATGGTGTCCTTTTTTATATAAAAACGAATCTATGCACGTTTTACTTTACTCAATTACAAAATAACCAAATGCTTGTTCAACTCCCTCAGTTTGATACGAATATCTCTCAAATGCTCACTTATTCGCAGGATTTCATACCCCTTTAAAATGGATTTATAGGTATTAGAAGTGAGTTCAGATCATTTTGGCTTCGTGAAGGCAT
>NZ_QUQV01000043.1 GCF_003400205.1 Bacillus sp. HNG
CATTAGTGAGTCCTCCTTGGTTACTTAATTAAGGGTCCTTGCGCTGCAGCTTCGGACACCTCGTACTATACCAAGAGGGCTCTTTTTGTTTCAACTCTCAAATTTCTTTATTACAGGAATGCTCCTTAAATTATTTACTTCCGATAACAATCTTCTACAGCTTCAGCTATTTGTTTTAGGATTGGATTCCCTTTTTTCCACTCTTCATCAAACCATTGCTTTCGCTCTTCTGGAGTCATAAGGACTAATGGTGAATGGATAATAACTGTCGTATTACCGTATTTATGTACTTTTTTAGGTATTTCATTGTTAAAACTCACTATGAAGTCTCTTCCCTTCTTGTTTTAGAAAAAAGGCTACCGACTTTTTAATCTGTACCCCTTGTAAAGGACATTTTAAAAAAAGCTAGGCTACTTTAAGAAGATGATCTCTGTATTGAACAGGGGTCATCTTTTTCATATTCCATTGATATCTGTAGTGATTGTAGTAGTGGATGGCAGCTTTCACTTCTTGCTTAAGTTCTTCTAAAGTTTCACATGATTTTATATCAGCCAGGTCCTTAAAATGACCAAAGAATGATTCCTGTGGGGCGTTGTCCCAACAGTTACCTCTCCTAGACATTGATTGTTCCAATTTGAATTTTTTCACCAGCTTTTGATAAACAGGGCTGGTATAGTGACCTCCCTGATCAGAATGTATATAAGCTCCTTTAGCCAGTTTGATTCTCCTGTTTTTCTTTAACTTCTTAAGTGTATCCGTAGCGATATCTAAAGTAATTCGATCAGAGACCTGATGAGCTAAGACTTCATTGGTGGAAGCGTCAATAATGGTTGATAAATAAGCCCTTTTACCTTTTCCGAAATATAGGTAGGTTATATCCGTAAGAAGGACCTTGTGTGGGATTCCTTGTTTGAATTCCCTGTTAAGTAAGTTCGGGACGACCTTGTGCTCCTGCGTAGCCTTAATGATGCGCTTGTAGGGGTTCGCTCTCCTAAAAGGGCTCTCAATCCCGTATTTCTTCATGATTCTTCTGATTCGCTTAAGATTGAAAACAACACTAAACTGACCTGCCAATACCATCTTAATTTGACGAGCCCCTTTCTTACGGTTCTTGAAATTGTATGCTTTTAAAACCAGGTCCCGAAGGGATTCATCCTTTTTCTCCCGATCCTTCCTTCTCTGAACTTGTTTAGCAGAAAAGTAGTTATAGTATCCCTGGCGGGACACTCCAGCTACTTTACAGAGGTGGGTTACCATCCTTGTTAGATTGTATTTCTCGATAACGGAATGAATAAGGTTAAATTTCTGGTCAGCTGACAATTTTATTTCTTCTTCATCCCCCTTTCTACGAATCGTATCTTTTTTAATAGTTCATTCTCTGCTTTCAACAGGTTATTTTCGGCCTCTAACCTTGCATATTTTTCTTCAGTGGAAAGCTCTCTTTCCCTTGGTCTACCTGAGTTTCCTGATCTTGTATCACGAAGTCCTAGAATTCCGTGCTTACGATAAGCTTCTCGCCATCTTTTTCCAGAAGACTCAATCCGTTTCATACCTAATACCTCAGTATCGAACCCACAGTCCTCAAATATCTCTCTAGGAAACTTCCCCAGGTCATTTTGAGTTATAAAGTGCTCCTTAAACTCATCTGAATAGGTAATACCTTTGGGACTTACTGATTTTACATATGGATTTTTAGCTAGTAATTCGATCTCTTTTTCCGAGAATATTTTTTTACTCATACTATCTCTCCCGCACTATTTTTAATCTATTGTACATAAAAAGACCCTGTGCAGCAGACTTTTTTTAATGTGTCTACTACACAGGGTACAGTTTATTTAAGACGGTAGCCTTTTTTAAAAGATAAGAAAGTATAAAAATTTGGGTCTACCACAGTCATTTAAGCTGTGGTATTTTCATTTTATGGAGACCAATATATTGAGAAGAATATTTTTTGATAAACACCAACATTGGGAAGC
>NZ_QUQV01000044.1 GCF_003400205.1 Bacillus sp. HNG
CCTCCCTCTATAAAGTTAATTTATCTCACGAATACTCTCTTTTTCTCAAAATTTCATAACCACCTAATAGTTGACACACCAAAATTAATGGATATTAATTGTATTTCTTTAAATGATTTACAGGTTGGGGGACATCCTACCAACCAAATTGGTTTTATTTGGTAGATAGTGTATAACCGTGCTAGGAAATCTCCACGCAAATCACGGTCGCTAACCCTCCCATGTCTCTCCGGATTGTAATCCATACATTCCTTCGTCCTGCGTATCCATGAGGTGGAGGTTGGATAAGCTCCTTTGCTGGGTCTCATGCCCGAATGGTAAAAATAAGCTCCAACTCTGCACTATTGGTGTTTGTTTGAGAAATTAAAAGTGATTCGGAGTTATACTCATCAAGACTTATGCAGCCTGTAATGATAGGTTTTGTGTTAACCCTTTTAATAATTTTGATCCATCAAATTCACATTGTTTCTGTCCAATGACAAACAAGACCCGTAATAACTTACAACACAAGGCAATAAGTGACTGTTGTTTCTTAAGTGGACGCTCAGATCTCGTGGTGTAATATTTATGCAAAGCTTTAAAGATTGGGTTATGAGCTACAAGTGGACGAATAGCCAAATATAAGGCTCGTCGTAGACGACTTCGTCCTCTTTTAGTAATTCGTGTTTGACCTTTAAATTTACCTGAACTGTGCTCTCGTAATGAGAGTCCAGCTAGATTAACTAATTGCTGAGGATGATTATATTTCGTTATATCACCTACTTCTGCAAAAAACAGAGCGATGGTTGTAGAGCCCAGCCCAGAAATATCCATCATCTGCTTCGCTCCTGGAAGCTTTTCAACTAATGTTTCTAGCTCCGTGTCTAACTGTTCCAACTGTTGCTTATAAAGCTCATACTGTTCCAGTAGACATTCTAATTCACGCTTGGCAAACTTAATGCCGATTTGAATACCTATACTTTTTTTCGCAGCTTCTACAAGTTTCGTTGCACGTTTGATTCCTACACCTCGTTGGACAAATGGTTTCCAACTCTTCAATACTTCCTCGGGTGTCATTTCTTTGATTTGTGATGGAAAAGGAAACATTCGTAACGTACAGAAAGCTGCTTTACCTTCCCAGTCTCCAAAGACATCAAAGAACTCGGGAAAATAACGCTGAATATTGTTTTGGATTCGCCCTTCAATAATCATCAGTTGTTTCGTGAGCTGATCTCGTAATTTGACGCCTTCTCTTAATTCGGCATAAATGCCATCCAAGAGATTTGGTACGGAGTATCGCCCATCCTTAATCAACTGTGCTATTACTCTGGCATCTTTTGTATCATTTTTGGTGGGAGAGTTATCATCAAGCTCTTTACTTTTCTTAACGTGCATTGGGTTAACTAAAACAAAGTCATAACCCTTAGCCCTTAGAAAATAAGCTAAACTTAACCAGTAATGCCCTGTAGGTTCTACACCAAATATGACGTGGTTCTTGCCATTTTGCTTTCTGTGTCGTTCCATCCAATCTAATAGTTTTTGGAATCCGTGAATGCGATTTTCGAAGATTAAGCGTTTCCCGAACTCCAATCCTCTGTCATCTTGTGCACGTGCCACGTGTTTGTCCTTGGCAACATCAATGCCAATAATAAGGGTTGATTGAGTAATTTGAGAGATTTTTTGATTTTGTGTATAATTCATTAGTGAGTCCTCCTTGGTTACTTAATTAAGGGTCCTTGCGCTGCAGCTTCGGACACCTCGTACTATACCAAGAGGGCTCTTTTTGTTTCAACTCTCAAATTTCTTTATTACAGGAATGCTCCT
>NZ_QUQV01000045.1 GCF_003400205.1 Bacillus sp. HNG
TTCAACTCCCTCAGTTTGATACGAATATCTCTCAAATGCTCACTTATTCGCAGGATTTCATACCCCTTTAAAATGGATTTATAGGTATTAGAAGTGAGTTCAGATCATTTTGGCTTCGTGAAGGCATAGTTAAATAAAGGAGTTAGCTAATACTCCATATTTTACCATATAATGTACATCTCCACGCCGCCCCTGGAGGCTTTCCCTCCCATGTCTCAACGGGTCAAGCGCCCTCTCATTCCTTCGTCATGCCTATCCAAGGGGTGGAGGCCAGTTATGCTAAACTGATGGGTCACAATGCCCTTTTGTTGAAGAAACCCGGTACTCCGTACATATTTGAATTCCTACGAATAAGACAACATTCAAAATCAAAATTACTACTTTTCTGTAAGTCTAAAAGTTTTTATTCTTAAGCTGCTAAAGGGATTATTTCTTTCAATTTACTTGGACAATATTCCTCATTACGCTTAGCTATTCCTACAAAAATTCTTGCCAATTTACCGATTAACTTCATAATAGACTTCATTTTCTTCATCTTTTTGACTTTCACATTATGTGCGTGAAGTGCTTTAAATTCATCGTTGTTCATCACAAGGCTCATGGTAGCTAGGTAAAGGAAACGCCGTAGCCTAGAACGACCCCGTTTTGAGACCACAATCTGTCCTTTCCATTTTCCTGAACTTGCTTCAGCTAAATGAAGTCCTGCATGTCGTAATAAAGAATTACCATGAGAAAATCCACTTAAGTCTCCTGCTTCTCCTAAAATACCAGCCAATGAGATTTCACTTATCCCCTTAATCATAAGGAGTTTCTGTACGTAAGGGATTTTATAAAGCTCTTCTTTGATTTGTTGTTCAACTCTTGCGAGTTGGTATATAGTAAGGTCGTATTCTTCTAGTAATTGTTCTAAATGAAATTTATATGCACCTAGTGCTTGAGTTGTTCCTATCGATGATTTTGCTAGTTGAATCAGTAATTGAGCTTTTTTAGGACCAGGTTGTCGCTGCATTAATGACTTCCATCCATTCATGACATCTAGGGGCTCCAGTGAAGCTATTTCAGCTGGAGTTGGAAATAATCGAAGGGTTGCGATTGCCCCTTTACACGTTATATCTTTAAACACTTGTCTGAGTTCTGGGAAGACAATATCTACCCATCTATGAATCTGATTTGCTGAGCTTACAAGCCGTTTTACAATAACATCGCGATTTGAGATTAATACTCTGAGCATTTCGAAGGACTCTGAGGATGGACTAATAAATGAATAATAGCCGTTTTTAACCATATCAGCGATCACTAAGGCATCTTTCTTATCACTCTTTGATTGAGTATTATCGCGATTCTCCTTGTTCCTTTTAACTAGATGGGGATTTACTGTTACTACCTCAATTTTTTGTTCATCAAGCCATTTCGAAATATTCTTCCAATAGTGACCAGTTGGTTCCATACCTACAATGGCTGCATTTAAATTCTTCATTTCTTGTAAACTTTGAATCCAACTTAATAAACTTTTAAAACCTACTTCACTATTTTCAAATGTAAGGGGATCTCCGACTATAATTCCGCGGTAATTTATAGCTCGTGCAACGTGAAATTGTTGAGCAATATCCACACCGACTATTAAATGTTTATCGGATATTCTTTCAATTAGTTGATTTTGTTTGTCTTGCATTTTAAAATTCATAGTAGGGCTTCCTCCTTAAGAGTCTGAGTTAGAGTGGTGTCTATACTCATATCTTACTGAGGGGCTTTATTTTTTTCAAACCTGATATATAACGATCTACAGGAATGCTA
>NZ_QUQV01000046.1 GCF_003400205.1 Bacillus sp. HNG
TTGCATGTGAAAAATGTGGGGGTGAAATGTATCCTGAGTATTATAAAGGGGTACATGGCATAGAGTACAAATTATCGGATATTCTCTAACCATGAAAAGGACCGGGCTATGCCCGGTTTTTCTTATTCCGACCGACTTTAGTTGTTGAATCGATAGAGGTTAATGTTTTATAGAAAAAAACTTATTAAGAAACATGCACTAGAAAAAATATAAATCATATATAGGTGATATCCCGTTTGATGCTTAAGGAGGATATGATGATACCTATGTTACCTAGTGAAAAATATTTCGGTAATTTTGAACTGGTTTATCCATTTTATGGGGCTATGCCTACAGGTGTTACTGTTTCAGAAACCGGTCGTATTTTCATTTGCTTCCCGAAATGGGGAGACGATGTTAAATTTACGGTGGCGGAAATTGTTGAGGATAAATTGCAGCCTTATCCTAATTTACAAACCAATTTGGTTAACCCCGAGAATTTTACAAGGACTTTTATCAGTGTCCAAAGTGTAGTTGCTGATGGAAGGGGAACACTTTGGGTATTAGATACAGCTGCACCCAATTTTTCTGAACCTATTAAAGGGGGGGCAAAATTAGTCGCTGTTGATCTAGAAACGAATACAATAAGAAAAGTATATACCTTTACAGAAGATGTTGTCCTGCCTACAACTTATTTGAATGATGTCCGTTTTGATTTTCGTGTTGGAAAAGCAGGGTATGCTTATATAACGGATTCTTCTTCAACAGGACCAGGAGCTATAATCGTCGTAGATTTAGCAGATGGAAACGCCTTCAGACGGTTAAATGGGGCAAATTCAACTTCACCCGATCCCTATTTTATACCGAAAGTAGAAGGAAAAGTATTAATGAATCGAAATAAAGATGGCAGTACTTCTCCATTTAGACTGGCTTCTGACGGTATTGCGATTTCGCCTGATGGAAGGGTATTATTTTTTTGTCCACTAACCAGTCGTCATCTGTTCTCGATCACAACAGAAGCCCTGAGAGACAGAAGCATACCGGACATGGAATTACCTTATCATGTGGAGTATTGGGGAGAAAAAGGTGCATCTGATGGAATGATCACTGATGCAAAGGGAACTGTTTATGCTGGAGATTATGAACACAACTGTATCCGCAAGATATTGCCAAATGGCACAATGGAAACGATCATACATGACCCGAGAATGTTGTGGCCGGATACTTTTTCAATTGGTCCGGATCAATATTTGTATGTCATTGTGAACCAATTACATCGACAGCCTAGATTTCATTATGGAAAAGACTTACGACAGAAACCTTATAGTTTACTTCGTATCAAAATTGATGAATTTCCTGCTCCGACCTTTTGATAATAAATAAACTTAAAATTAGGAACAGTTTATTTGGTAAATGTTAAACTGTTCCTGGAAATTTTTATAATGTTGGTAAGTTCAATTCTGTATTTATATTTCGGACTTACGATATATCTGGTTGAACATTTTTTTGTACATGAAAAAAGGACCGCAGCAGCCATCATCCCCAGCTACACAAATTAATGAATTCCTCCCATTTATGAATTTTACCGATTATAAAAAACCTTAAAGAATGTTTCCTCCTATTTTTGGAACAATACAATTGATTGTATTAGGGGTACAGCCAACATTTCGGAAATTTTGTACGCTAAGCAAAATTCGATATAGAAATAGCCAAATACCTGTACGTTAAGGAATTTGGCTTTATATGTTATAGGTTAATTTTTATTTAATGGTCTTAG
>NZ_QUQV01000047.1 GCF_003400205.1 Bacillus sp. HNG
TGGGGGGTAGGGGGGTTCTATTAAGGGGATTCTTAAGGGAATAGTTCCCTTAAGCCGTCGGAGACCTTGGTATATATTACGAAATGTTCGTCACCTTCAGATATAAAAACTCGCATTTCAGAGCGGATAGTACGTAAAGGGGCAGGGGTTCCCTTTACGTGCTACCGCACTGAAATGCCTTTTTTTCGTAGATAGATTTACGAAAATCGGAAGTGAAATCCATGGAAACTAGTACTATTATCATAATATCATGTAGTAGCTTAATAGTGGTATTATTGCCATAGACAGAAGGGGAATAAAAAAAGTCAATAAAATAAAGAGTTTGTCCTTGCTCAATGTTACATTATAATGTATCATTGTTACATAATAGTGTAACATTAGAATGTAACAATTTTAGTTAGGGGGGATGGATTCAACATGACAATTGGTCACAAGCCAGATAACGGGGTAATACTAAAAGAAATGGTGGATAGGGATACTGGAGAGATATTTCACGTACCTATCTTTACAAGGAGCACTTATCGAGGAGGGGGGTTTTTCATGGCCATGCAAGAAGGTTTTATACATCTAGCTAAATTAGGCTTAAAAGGGCAAGAAATGCAGGTTTTAATGTATGTCCTAGGTAAATTAGATTTTGAGAATTGGATAAGGATATCACAAAGCGAAATAAGCCAAGATTTAGGGATTGCTAGACCACATATCTCAAGTGCTTTTAAAAAATTTGTAGAACAAGGTATTTTACATAAAGGACCGAAGGTAGGTACTAGCTGGACTTACCGTCTGGATCCTTCATTTGGTGTAAAAGGTCGAGCGAAAAATCAAAAGAAAATTCGTGATGAAATCAATCATTTAACCTTAATAGACGGAGGTATGAAGAATGAATAATAAACTAAACATTCCAGAAAAAGGTACTAGCTTTTGTTTTGAATGTTTTCAGTTCGAAGAAATGTCAGTTCAAGTTTTAGAACAAAAAGAAACAGTAACAGTTAAATTGACTTGTGGATGCGGAGCTGTTCAAATGGCTTCTGCGGACAAAAATACCTTTTATGAATATGATCAGGAGCCACAGTCACAGTTGACTGTATAAATGGGCACTTGAGAATCCTTATTCGGATTGATATTCCGTTTCCTTTTGATTTTGAGCCTCCACCCCTTAAAATCCCCAAAGGCAACCCCACAGGGCAAAATTCGCCCTCTGGGGCAACCTTCGGCAATTTTAACTTAAGGGGTCACTCTAAATAAAAAGACTACGGCATATAAAACAGTTTTGGGATTCGTTTGGTTCCAGGCGAAATGTTGTGCAGCCCCCGGTAGGTAACACGGGGGCAGAAAATACATCCTTAACCGGTCTGAGGGCTTGTGTAGACTGGGTTCAAGCCACTTTAAAAAATGTTGGAGGTCATCGCCCGTTCCCTATGGTCACTGGCGGTGCCCTCTGTTAAAAATTAAAGAGCTGCATAACATCATTTGTCAACGGTAAGCGGACCGTAGGGAGCATTAAGGAGTTGACGAATTCACTACACCAAAACCCTCTTGTTCAGTCAAAAGTCCACCTTTTGACCTGCCTACCGGCGAGGGAACCCCCCAAGGAACTGGGGGGTAGGGGGGTTCTATTAAGGGGATTCTTAAGGGAATAGTTCCCTTAAGCCGTCGGAGACCTTGGTATATATTACGAAATGTTCGTCACCTTCAGATATAAAAACTCGCATTTCAGAGCGGA
>NZ_QUQV01000004.1 GCF_003400205.1 Bacillus sp. HNG
ATCCAAGCGTGTACCGTAAGAAAGGTTTCAAGGTACATGCTCAGGCGAAAAAGATCCAAGCGTGTACCGTAAGAGAGGTTTCGCGGTACAAGCTCAGGGGAAAAAGATCTAAGCGTGTACCGTAAGAGAGGTTTCGCGGTACAAGCTCAGGCGAAAAAGATCTAAGCGTGTACCGCAAGAGAGGTTTCGCGGTACAAGCTAAGGTGAAAAAGTCCCAAGCATGTACCGTAAGAAAGGTTTTGCGGTCATGCTCAGGGGAAAAAGATCTAAGCGTGTACCGTAAGAAAGGTTTCACAGTACATGCTCAGGCGAAAAAGATCCAAGCGTGTACCGTAAGAAAGGTTTTGCGGTACATGCTCAGGTGAAAAAGATCCAAGCGTGTACCGTAAGAAAGGTTTCAAGGTACATGCTCAGGCGAAAAAGATCCAAGCGTGTACCGTAAGAGAGGTTTCGCGGTACAAGCTCAGGGGAAAAAGATCTAAGCGTGTACCGTAAGAAAGGTTTCACAGTACATGCTCAAACGCAAATAGTCCCAAGCATGTACCGAAAGAGTGGTTTCGAAGTGCATGCTCAAGCAAAAAATGATCAAGGGTGTAACAAGGTTTAAGCAGTCTAATAATAACGAAAGGAAGTGAGAAGATGAAACAGGGAGTCATTTGTTTAGGTGAAGCTTTAATTGATTTCATTCCACTTGACCAAGACAATATGAAATTTTTAAAAAGCCCAGGGGGAGCACCGGCAAATGTAGCGGTTGGAGCAGCGATGCTTGGTGCGAAGTCCTCTTTCATAGGTAAAGTAGGGGACGATGTTCTTGGCAATTTTTTAAAACAGACCTTGGAAAATTACGACGTGCAAACAGAGGCCATGTATCTTTCAAAGGAAGCTCGCACAGCTCTTACGTTTGTAACACTTGATGAAGAAGGGGAGCGGGAGTTTTCATTTTATATTGAAAAAAGTGCGGACCGCTTTTTAACTCCTGAGGAGATTCCTGCGTCCTTTTTTGATGAGCATAATGTGTTCCACTTCGGTTCGATTTCGTTAATAGACGACCCGGCGGAAGCCGCGACGAAAAAGGCACTTCAACTGGCGAAGGAAAACGGCCTAGTTGTGTCCTATGATCCGAATTTACGACCCATGCTGTGGAAGAATCTCGACATAGCGAAACAGAAAATAGTATCAGTGCTAAGTGAGGCCGATATTGTTAAATTATCAGAGGTGGAGTTAGAGTTTATTACGGGTGAAACGGATATTGAACGCGGTGTTGGAAGATTAGCAGAGTATGACATTCCGCTTTTATTCATTACACTTGGTAAGGATGGAGTACATGCATTCTACAAGGGTGAGGCTATTTTTGTGGAAGCCCAGAAAGTAAAAAGCGTTGACACGACAGGTGCGGGAGATGCGTTCGTGTCTGGATTGCTATACCAGTTTAGTAAGAGAGATAAAAAGATAACAGACTATACATTAGACGAAATCAATGAAATCACTTCTTTTGCCAGTGTATCTGGTGCGCTGGCAGTTTCGCAAAAAGGAGCTATGAGCGCCTTGCCAACGATTGAGCAGGTTCAAGCGTTTTTAGCAGGAAAATAAGGTGCAGTCAAGTGGATTAAGGAACGATAATTGCGCATTATCTCATCCGAATTGCGCTAAAATCCTAGGTATATGCGTGTTAATTTTAATAATTGTGCTTTAGCATGCTTCAACTCAAAAAAAGGTGGACCCCAACTCTGGGATCCACCTTTTCTCTTACAAGGATTTCTCTAACTCAAACCAGTACGTGCACAAAGTCTCCAAGCCTTTGTCAAAATTCTCAAGATGGAAGTGCTCGTTTGGTGCATGGAAGTTTTCAGTTGGAAGTCCAAAGCCCATCAATACAATTGGGGCATGTAGAACTTCGTCCAAGGTCGCAATAATCGGCAATGATCCACCGCCACGAGTAAATGATGTTGGCACCTTGTAGACTTCCTCATAAGCGCGGCTTGCTGCTTGAATCGCTGGATGGTCAAATGGTGTCACATATGGTGCACCCTGATCAAAAAGCTGAAGGGTAACTTCAACACCAACTGGTTTGTTTTTCTCAATATGTTGCTTAAGGTGTTCAACGATCACATCAGGATCCTGATTTGGAACAAGACGGCATGTGATTTTTGCATGAGCTTCTGATGGAATAACAGTCTTGATACCATCACCCTGGAATCCACCGTAAATGCCATTAATATCAAGGGTTGGACGGACCCATGTTCGCTCAAGATAGCTATAACCCTTTTCACCATAAAGAGCAGGAACACCAAGCTCTTGACGTTGTTTTTCCTCATCAAAGTTCAACGCTTCATATGCTTGCTTTTCTTCGTCTGTTAATGGCTGCACATCCTCATAGAACCCTTCAACAGTCACTTTTCCGTCCTCATTATGGAAGGTGTCCAATAATTGAACAAGCGCATTAATTGGGTTATGTACACCACCACCGTATAGACCGGAGTGTAAGTCGCTGTTTGAACCTTTTACATCAATTTGAAGACCTGCCAGTCCTCGTACGCCGTAGCAAATCGTTGGTTTTCCACGTTCGTTCATGCTTGTGTCAGAAATAACAATGACATCAGCGGCGAGTAACTCTTTATTTTCCTCAACAAAAGCAGGGAGGTTCGGGCTTCCGATTTCTTCCTCACCTTCGATACAGAATTTAAAATTGAGTGGCAATGTTCCTTCCGTCTTAAAAATGGTCTCTAACGCCTTCAAATGCATGAAGGTTTGCCCTTTATCATCACTTGCTCCACGTGCGAAAATTTTATCATCGCGAATTTCCGGCTCGAACGGAGGGCTGTCCCATAAATGAAGGGGATCAACCGGCTGAACATCATAATGCCCATAAATTAAGACAGTTGGTTTGCCTTCAGCATGCAGCCAGTCTCCATATACAACGGGATGTCCTTTCGTTGGATGGATACTGATATTTTCCATCCCAATTTTACGAAGTGCTTCAGCAACCCATTCTGCAGTACGGTTGACATCCTCCTTGTGGTCAGGCAATGCACTAATGCTCGGAATTGAAAGTAGCTTAAAAAGCTCCTGTAAGTGTGATTCTCGGTTTTCTTTTAGATAAGTTTTGATATTTTCGTTCAAAGCTGTTTCCTCCTTTTCGTAAATCAGCTCTATGTCATTATTTTACATCAATTAAAAAGGCAATGGAATGTTTCTAGATTTTGAAAAGTAAAACAAAAGAACTAAAATTTTATTTCATAAAATGGTACAAAAGTATGAAGGTAAATTTTAATCATTTAAAGAAATGAGTATGTAAGTAAAACTAGTACATTTTTTCTGATTGTGCGTTAAGGAAAAGCTTGCTAGTTCTAAACAATATTAGGGGAGTGGGGGAATTATTTTGCTGATTAGAAAGGGACGTATCTTTGTAAGCGCTTTGGTAATGATTGTTCTTATTACTGGTCTTTTTTCTCAAACGGGCCAAGCTTCAGCAGCCGAGGATAACAGATCATGGGTTGAATACACAGAAAAAGTGATGGCGAAGGACACAGAAAACGGAGCCTTAGAACTAGAGCTTCAAGGCACTAAAAAGCTTGCGAAGAATTATGATGTAACACTAAAAGGAAAGAATCGAGTATACCAAAAATCACTTGCTGATGTAAGAGTTGGTGCGGAAAATGTAACAATTCGGGTGAATCACAAAGATGAAATCACAAAAATTTTTATTGATGGACCTACTCTGATTGAAACAATGCGTGTTGGGATAATGACATCAGGCTTTGCGACAGTTGACCACGATACAATTGTATTAAGCTCTCAAGCGGGGCTTGAAATCGTTGATAAAGTTGGAGAGGAAACATTCGTAGTCCCAGCAAACGAGAAAATTACGTTCACACCTTCTGAAAATGAAATCACTGTAACAAGTGCTACAGGTGAGGTTTTATATTCAACAACGAACAGACTTTATGCCTTTACTGATGAAGGGAGCAAAATTAAAGTTGACAATATCACACGAGCAAGTGGTGACCCTTCATATCGTGGGTTCTTTGAAATTACGACATCCGCAACTGGAGACAAATTAAATCTAATCAATGAAGTTGATTTTGAGCAGTATCTATATCAAGTGGTTCCAAGTGAAATGCCTGCATACTTTGGTTTAAATGCACTAAAAGCACAGGCTGTAGCGGCTAGAACCTATGCATTAGGAGACTATTTAAGCGATCGTTTTGCGAAGGATGGATTCTTTGTACTGGATAGTGTGATGAGTCAGGTTTATAACAATACACCTGAAAATGCTGCAACAACTCAGGCTGTGAATGAAACAGCAGGAGTTATTATGTTAGGTGAAGATGGTAGTTTAGTAGATGCACGATATTATTCAACTTCAGGGGGTTATGGTGCATCAAAGCATCAGGTATGGGCTGAAGCTGACGGGACGTTCCCAAGTAAGGTATTACCTTACTTAATTGCACAAAGCCATACATTTGATCCGAATGATCCTAGTAAAATGCTAGAAATTGATACACAAAATGAAGAGGAAATTCTTGAATTCTATAAAACCTTATCTCATACAGGATACGACGGAAATTCTCCATGGTTTAGATGGAAGGTAAGCCTTTCTAAAGAAGAACTAGAGAATACAATCAATGCAAATCTTGCAAGTAGACAAGCAGCTGATTCTAAGTTTGTGTTAACGCAAAATGAAGCAGGAGAATTTGTCAGTCAGCCAATCCCAGCAGAAGGAATTGGGGAGTTCGTTGATATGTATGTAGCAAAACGAGGTGACGGTGGAAACATCATGGAGCTTGTCATCGAAGGTACAACAGGGACGTACAAAATCATAAAAGAATATAATATTCGTTTCACCATCAGACCAACTAATGCATTTACAAAAGGAGAAACTGTTGTCTTGCATCGTGCTACTGCAGGAAGCTCAGACTACACAGGCACACTAGATAACTACACCATCCTGCCTTCAGCCTTCTTTGGATTTGAACTTGATGAAGAGAACGGCGTCACGTTCTACGGGGGCGGAAATGGCCATGGTGTCGGTATGAGTCAATACGGTGCCTATTATCTTGGCACAACGTTAGGGTATGAGTTTGATAGGATTTTAACTTCCTATTATCCAAATATGTCGTTGGAAAGTACGTCTATTTTAAGTAAAGAATAAAATATCTGAAACTGCTGTTCCAAAAGGGCGGCAGTTTTTTATTTTATGAAATAATATTTTATAATTAATTAAAATATATTGAAATTTAATTTCTATAACGTATAATAAAGTTAACAACCAATTGAAAGTTGGGGGCTAAAATATGTATGTTTTAGGGATTGATGGGGGAGGAACGAAGACGAAAGGAATTATTGCTGATGAGTGTGGGAATGTATACGCTGTGGCTCAGGTTGGGGCGACCAACCAGAATGGGGCTGACCTCGAAAGCATTGAAAAAGAATTTGAGTCCTTGTTTTCGTCCTTAGAAAATCAGAATAAAGATGCCTTTACTAACCTACATACCATTTTTGCTGGAATAGCGGGTGTAGATCGACCTGAAGCAAAGGAGATTATTAAGGCCATCCTTGGTAAACTCGCACCTTCCCAAGCAACGATCATCATCGATAATGACGGAGTCAATGCTTTATATTCAGGAACCTTTGGGGCACCAGGGATTGTCCAAATTTGTGGAACCGGTTCAATCACCTTTGGTGTAAATGATCAAGGTGAACGAAAACGTATTGGTGGTTGGGGTTATTTGATTGATGATGAAGGCAGTAGCTACGAACTTGGTAGGGAAGCATTACATGCTATTTTTAAGGCTTATGACAAGAGAGGTCCTAAAACAGGACTCACAGAAAAAATCGTCCAGCATTTTCAAATCACGGATCCAACAGATTTAGTATCCATTGTATATAGTGCCAAACATCCACGTGATTTAATTGCACCATTAAGTAAGTACGTGACAGAGGCGGTTGACAAAGGAGATGAAGTGGCTAAGGAACTCATCCGAGGCTCCGGAAGAAGGATAGCAAGCTCCATCCATCATTTGTACGATCAGCTTTTTCCTTTCAATGAAAGAGAAGTTCAAGTGGTGCTTGTGGGCGGGTTATTTACACGCAGTGATTTGTTTATTCCAATCATTGAGACTTACTTACAAGAAGCTTTTCTACCACTCAAACTTGTCACACCTCATATTGAACCTGTAGGAGGAGCGGTTGCTGCCGGGGTTGCTCAAGCAGGAGGCAAGTTAGGTGTGAGTTTTAAAAACAATATAAATGAAATAATAGTACAATAATTTTATGTTAATCACGATTTTTTATTTCAAAACTTATAAATATTTGCTATAATTGGTTTGAAAATAGGTTGTAAATGTTAATGGGGGAACCATGATGAAATTTTTACAGTTGGATGTGCAATGGGAATCACAAGTTATAAATCTATGGAATCGTGAGCTTAGTTCTGATTTCCCAATGAGAGACACGCTTTTTAAACAAAATAGCATTCAAGATCCAAGTGTACTTTCGTCAGGTTCGTACCTTGCTGTAAATGAGCAGGACCAGGTCATTGGTTTCATTATAAGCAAATACGTTCAGGAAAAAACGGAAGCACTTGCTAATCGTGAAATCGGTTGGATTCAGGCTTTACTTGTTGATTCACATTTTCGTAAAAACGGAATTGGAAGCGCTTTATTAGAAAGGGCTGAAAAAGCGCTGGAAAAACAGGGTTGTAAGACCATTTTCCTTGGTCGTGACCTGGCACATTACTTTCCCGGGATTCCACTCCAATTTGAGGGCACTAAAGAATGGTTTGAAAAAAGAGGTTACCAAGCTTCTGGTATTGAATCGGACTTAATTAGGATCTTTGCCCCCGATGAAAAGTTTGTTTTTCAAAAACCTAAGGATATCGAGGTTGCCTTAATAGAAAATAAGGATGAACTTGTCTCCTTCCTCCATCGTTGCTTTCCTGGAAGATGGGAGTATGAAGCAAAACAATATTTTGAAAATGGTGGAACGGGTAGGGAATTTGTTGTATTTCGTAAAAATAACAAAATCATTGGCTTTTGCCGAATTAATGATCCTGAGTCACCAATAATCGGACCTAATGTTTATTGGGCGCCACTGTTCAACGAAAGAGTGGGCGGTGTCGGACCACTTGGGATTGATAAAGAGGAAAGAAAAAATGGTTATGGGCTAGAGATTGTAAAGGCAGGTATTTCTTTTTTAAGAGAAAGGCAAATAAACACGATCATTATTGATTGGACAGGATTACTAGACTTTTATAAAAAGATAGATTTTAAGGTTTGGAAACAATATCAGCAATATAGTAAACAGATTTAGTCCTTTCTAAAGAAAGAAAAAGAACCCAGACAGGTTGGAAAGGCGTGGCGAATTTGAAGGTTAATATTACATCATTAACAACAGAACAACGAAATCAAAGGTCCGTAAATATCGACCAACTCACGACATCTCAAATTATTGAGCTAATGAATGAGGAGGACGAAACGGTTTCAAAGGCCGTTAGAATGGTTCTTCCTCAAATTGATAAAGCGATTGAAGCCATCTATGCCACTTTAAAACAGAATGGACGTCTGTTTTATATCGGTGCAGGAACAAGCGGTCGACTTGGAGTCTTAGATGCAGCGGAATGTCCACCGACATTTTGTACGCCTCCGGAAATGGTTCAAGCAATTATGGCAGGTGGAGAGTCGGCGATGTTTACTGCAGTTGAAGGTGCAGAGGATGACCTAGAAGGTGGCGCAAGGGACTTAGAAAAAAGAGGCTTTACGAAAAACGATATTTTAGTAGGAATCGCGGCAAGCGGTCGCACACCATATGTCATCGGAGCCTTACAGTACGCACAGAATCTCGGTGCAATTACGGTTTCCTTAGCCTGCAATCAGAATGCAGAAATAAGTAAATATGCACATCATAGCATCGAAGTGATTGTTGGACCTGAAATTCTCTCAGGATCAACAAGGTTAAAGTCAGCAACAGCACAAAAAATGATTTTAAATATGCTATCAACAACAGCAATGATCAAGCTTGGTAAGGTCTATGGAAACTTAATGGTCGACCTCCATGCAAGTAATCTGAAGCTAATTGAGCGAGCTAGAAGAATTGTGATGGATGTGACGGGCATTACGTATCAGGAAGCCGAAACAATCCTCAATCAAACTAACCAAAAAGTAAAGCCGGCAATTGTAATGGTGTTAGCAGGTGTCTCATTGGAAAAGGCCAATGAAGTGATTGATAAAGCAAATGGATTTACGAGGAAGGCAATCGAGTTAGCAAATGAAGGGAAGTGATGGGGATGAGGGATAGGGTGTTGGCTTTCCTACAAGAGGAAATCGACCTGCAGCACATACCAGGCGCTGTCATTCACATCTCCTATCAAAAAGAATGGATTCTTCAAGAAGCGATTGGACATAGAGTCGTTTATCCGAAAAAGGAGCGAATGAAGCTTGATACCATTTTTGATCTTGCTTCCCTGACAAAGGTGGTGGCCACCCTGCCCTCGATTTTATTGCTTATCGAGGCAGGAAAGCTACACCTTGATGATAAAGTTGCTTATTTTTTACCGGAATTTGCAAAACACAATAAAGCACCTATTACAATTAAAGATTTACTTACGCACTCATCAGGATTACCTGCACATCGGGAGTACTTTAAAGAGTCTTTAACTACTAACCAAATCATAGAACGAATTTTTGATGAAAAATTAGCTGCGGGAATGGGCGAAAAGGTCATCTATAGTGACCTTGGATTCATTCTTCTCTATAAAATAATCGAAAAAGTCACAGAAGAGGACTTTCAGACCTTTCTAAAACGTGAGTTATTTGACAAATTAAATATGAGTGAAACTAGTTTTCTACCAAACTATGAACGTGAAAGATTTGCGGCAACTGAATTTAGTGAAGTCTTACAGGATTATAAGCATGGGATTGTTCATGATGACAACACCGAAAGTATGGGGGGCGTAAGCGGTCATGCTGGATTATTTTCCACTATTTCCGATGTCGCCAACTATGCTTTGATGATTGAAAATAATGGGGTATTTCAAGGGAGACGGGTTCTGTCAGAGCAGTCCATTCGCATAACAAGGCAAAATTTCACCACTTTTAGTCGTGAATATAGGGGCTTAGGTTGGATATTAAGAAGCCCAACGTTCTCAAGCTGTGGCGACCTATTCTCTAGTGCCTCTTACGGCCATACTGGGTTCACAGGAACAAGCATCTGGTTTGACCCAGAGATTCAGTTACATGTCATCCTTCTGACCAACCGCGTTCATTTTGGAAGGAAGGATCCAATTCTAAGGTTAAGACCAAGGTTACATAATTTAATTAAAGCGCAGCTTTCGAGGGGGTAAAAAAGATGGCTGAAAAAATCCATTTGATGATTGTTGGTGCACACTGTGGCGACGGAGAAATTCAAGCGGGAGCCATCGCCCATAAATATGCCAAAGCAGGACATGAGGTCACCTTCCTTCACCTAACTGCAGGTGAAAAAGGCACGCCACCCCATCTTAGCGTAGAAGAATACAGGATTCAGAAAATAGAAGAAGCCGAAAAAGCAGCTGAAATATTGGGAGCCAAGAGCATTACTCTTTCCTATAAGGACGCAGAACTGAAGGAAGATGAGGAAACGGTGACCGAACTTGCAACCATTTTTAGAAGACTTAAACCGACGCTTGTTATTACGCACTGGGAAAAAAGTATGCATCCTGATCATGCCCTTTGTCCACGACTTGTTGAATCAGCCTGGTTAAAGGCGGCCTTGCCAGGATTTGAAATGGAAGGGCTTCCACCACACTCCCTTCGAAGAATGCTGCATAGTGAGAATTGGGAGGACATGGAGGGATATGTCCCGGATATTTATGTAGATGTAACAGACGAATTTGAAACCTATTTAGAGGCGTTGTCTCAATACTGGTTTATTATGAATTCTACTGATTTCCGATATTACGACTATTATAAGGCGCTTGGAACAATGAGAGGTTGCTTGAATCGTACAACATACGCACAAACCCTTAAGTTCCCGGTAGGTGCAAATGTTCGAAAAGGACCAAGTATACCTGGCTTTGAATTATAGATGTGGAGGTGATTCCAATGGATATTACAAATTTGCGAAAAAAAATCGGTCAGCTGATGGTCGTTGGATTTAAAGGAATAACAGCCTCCGATGACATAAAAGAACTGATTCGTGAGCATCATGTTGGCGGAATCATTCTTTTCGGACGAAATATTGGTACACCCCAGGAGATTCTTTCGTTAACCCAGGAACTCCAACAGGTAGCAAAGGATGCGGGGCATGAGCATCCACTCTTAATCTGTATCGACCAAGAAAATGGAGTGGTTCGAAGACTAGGAGAAGGCACAACCATTTTTCCAGGAGCGATGCTTTTAGGAGCAACAGGAGAGCCAGAAAATGCTTATCAAGTAGGTGTAGCAACTGGAAAAGAGCTAAAGGCACTTGGAATCAACTGGAATCTAGCTCCTGTCATGGATGTGAATAATAATCCTGAAAATCCAGTCATCGGCGTAAGATCCTTTGGTGAAGCAGCGGATAAGGTTTCCGAGTTTGGAAGAATGGCCATGAAAGGAATGCAGGAAGCTGGTGTTATCACAACATTAAAGCACTTTCCTGGACATGGGGATACAAATGTCGATTCCCATCTAGATCTACCTGTGATTTCACATAACATCGAACGTTTGGAACAAATTGAATTAAAGCCTTTTATCGACAGTATAAAAGCGGGTGCAGATACGATTATGTCGGCACATGTATATTTTCCGGCAATTGAAGATACACCGGGTGTCCCTGCAACATTGTCGCGAAAAGTAATCACAGGTCTACTTAGAGAAAAGCTTGGATTTGATGGAGTCGTAACAACTGATTGTATGGAAATGAATGCAATAGCTAATACAATCGGTACGGCAAAAGGCGGGGTTGAAGCAATTAAGGCAGGTGTTGATCTGATTATGGTCTCGCATCTCCATCACCTTCAAAAGGAAACAATTGATGCTATCGTTGCAGCGGTGCAATCTGGGGAAGTTGATGATGCTCAGATTGAAGCAGCTGTTACGAGAGTGACAAGATTGAAAGAAAAGTATTGCAGCTGGGATGAGGTTGGCTCAAGTCAGGTACCGTCAATTGTTGGCGGGAAAGAGCATCAACAGCTGGCACATGACATCTATAGGCAAGGAATTACGATTGTAAAATACAATGAGATTTTGCCATTGAAGGATAAGCGTGTTCTAGTCATTTACTCTGAAAATAAATATACGATGCAGGTTGAGGATAAGCGCTATTCCTCGATGTATCTCGGTGAAGCCATTAAAGAGATAGATGAGACAGCAGAGGTTGTTGAATTATCAAACCCGGCGACAGGCGAAGAAATTCAGGAAGTAGCTGCAAAAGCCCAACATTATGATGCGGTTATAGTTGGAACCCTGACTGTTCAAAAAGGAGATGCACAGACAAAGCTAGTCGAGGAACTGGCAAACATAGGCGTACCGGTTGTCGTTGTTGCGACAAGAAGTCCGTATGATCTTGCATTTTTACCAGAAGTTCAAGCCTATATTTGCACATATGAGTTTCCATACCCGGCTTTAAAGATGGCAGCAAAAGCAATCTATGGACTAGAAAAGGTAACAGGGAAATTACCAGTTACCATTCCAAAGTAAGGGAGATGCTGAAGTGAGTGAAAAGGTAGTTGTGGGATTAATGTCAGGAACTTCACTTGATGGTATTGATGCAGCTTTAGTTAACATTTCCGAAAGTGACAATCAAAAAATCCATGTAAAACTTATTCATTTTTCAACACTTCCCTACTCGGAATCAATGAGAAATAGAATATTAGAGCTGTGTGACCCTAATAGAGCGCGGCTCGAGGATATTTCTTTATCCAATATGCTTCTGGGTGAACTGTTTGCGAAAGCGACGAACAAGGTCGTTGCTGAAGCGGGTCTTGAGATGAAGGACGTGGATCTAATCAGCTCACATGGTCAGACAATTTTTCACCAGCCTGAAGGTAAACCTGTAGAAGGCTACAACCTTACATCAACCTTACAAATTGGGGATATCGCAGTAATAGCGGACCGTACAGGCGTGATGACGGTAGGGGACTTTCGAACGCGTGATATGGCGGTTGGTGGTCAAGGTGCACCATTAGTCCCATATGCGGATAATCTTCTTTTTCGGACAAAATCAAATGGTAGAATTCTCGCCAATATTGGTGGAATTGCCAACATAACCGTTTTACCACCTTCAGACAGTGATGCACAAGTACTCGCGTTTGATACAGGCCCAGGGAATATGCTCATTGATGCATTTACGACATGGGCAACACAAGGAAAGCAAACCTATGATAAAAATGGTGAGCTAGCTGCAAAGGGAAAAGTTAATGAAAAATGGCTTGAAGAGCTGTTAGTTCATGACTATTACCGGTTGCCAGCACCTAAAAGTACAGGTCGCGAACTGTTCGGTCTCGAGTATGCAAAGGACCTGTGGAATACAAAAGCCGATTTGGCACCAGAGGATAAGATAGCGACGATTACGGAGTTAACGGCTCGTACAATCGCAGACGAAAGTAAGAGATATGTAGATTCCTATAAAATCAATGAGATTTTTATAAGTGGTGGTGGCTGGTATAATCAAACGCTACGAAGAAGATTGCAAGAACATCTGCCTCCATCCATCAAACTAGGCAGCACAGATGAACTGGGACTCCCAGCCGATGCCAAGGAAGCAATTGTATTTGCATTACTGGGCTACCAATGTATCAACAAACGACCGAATAATCTTCCATCAGCAACAGGAGCAAGTACCCCTGTTATCATGGGGAAAATTGCTCTAGCATAAAAACAACAAAAAAATCTGAAGGGAGGCGAGGGCAAGAGCTACTTAATGAAGTTTGTGTTGGCACTGCAATGAAAACAATGATGAAAGATACGTAAGGGGGAAAAGTAAAATGAAAAAATGGCTTAGTCTTTTTCTTATAAGTATTTTAGTAATTGGATTGTTAGCGGCATGTAGCAAGAAAGAGAACACAACAAAAGGCAGCGATGGGGATAGTGATAAGGCTTGGACAGGAACAATCACAGTGTGGGATGGACCACGTTGGCCAGATGACAAAGATAACAAATTCCACTGGATGGAAAGCAAAATTAAAGAATTCGAAGCAGCTCATGAAGGTGTAAAAGTTGAATTAGTTCAAGTTCCATGGGCAGAACTTCCTGATAAATTAGGCGTTTCGATTGCAGGGCAATCTTGGCCAGACGTTGCACCAGTTGACATAAGTGGTAGTGCAGTAAGTATCGACCATATAGAACAAGGTGTCATTGAGTCGGTTGATGATTTATTTACTGAAGATGAGCTAAAGGACTTCTATGAAAATGCACTTGATGCTTATACATTTGATGGAAAATTATATGGTGTTCCTAACTCTTTAACCGTACATGCAATGCTATTAAACTTAGATTTATTTGAAGAGCGTGGAGTTGAACCTCCTGCAAACGGTGAGTGGACATGGGATGAATTCTTTGCAGCAGCAGAGAAGCTAACATTTGACCGTGATAACGATGGTAAAACCGATGTATACGGATTCTCAACGTATATCCTTCCTGGATATTATGAAGCTTGGCCATTCTTCTACATCAATGGTGGAAGTCCATTGAATGAGGATATGTCAAAATTCACATTTACAGAGCCGGAAGCAGTAGAAGCAATTCAACAGCTTGCAGATTTAAAATTAGAGCATAATGTAGCTCCTGAAACATTAGGAGGTCAAGATGTTGGTGGTACATTCCAAGCATGGGCAAACGAAGAGCAACGTACTGTTGCGATGCAACCTTGGGCTACTTGGGCAATCAGCTCAGCACAAACAAAATATCCAACAAACTTTGCAGTTGCTAACTACCCAACAGGTAAATCAGGTGACCCTGTAACAATCGGTGGTGTTGGTGGTTGGACAATGTTCCACCAAGAAGATGCAGGTAAGAAGGAAATGGTTGGCGAATTTATTAAGTTCATCTCAACAACTGATGAGCAATTTACAATGGCAACTGAGTATGGAATTTTCCCTGCACGTAAGAGTGCTGCAGACATGGATCCATATAAGGACAATCCAGAAATGAAGCGCGCACAAGAAATGTCTTCACAAGTCGTGATGCTACCACGTCACCCTGAGTGGAAGAAAATTGACGAAGCGATTCAAACAGAGCTTCAATTAGTATTTAATGGTGAAAAGACAGCTGAGGAAGCAATGAAAGCGGCTGAGAAGAAGGTTAATGAATTATTGGGTGAGTAGTAATTGGCAAGGTAGGCAGTCCATGCTGGGCTGCCTACTGCCAAATGAAAGATTGGGGGAATCGCGGTGAAACCCGTTCATCAAGCTGCCAATGCAGTAGTACTAACAAAAAAGTCTAAGATATGGAAAGAAATGAAAAAGAACTATTCCGCATATTTATTTTTACTTCCAAAACTTATCCTGTTTATTGCATTTATTGCGATCCCGGTGGTGTGGGCGTTTATCATCTCCTTCCAGGAATATAAAATTTTTGGGAGTGAATGGGCAGGTCTCGACAACTATATTAAGGTGTTTAAAAGTGAAGCCTTTTACGATGCGCTAGGTAATACTTTCCTTTTTACAGTTGTAACGGTACCTTTTAACGTAATAAGTGCACTTATCATTGCTTCTCTCATCCATCCTCTTGGAAAATTATCTCAAAGCTTCTTCCGGGGAGCCTTTTATTTACCAACCGTTACATCGATGGTTATTGTAGCGATGGTATGGCGCTGGATGTATAACTATGATTTTGGATTATTTAACTATGTGTTAGGGTGGTTTGGCATGGAGCCACTTAACTGGTTGGGTCAATCCTCATCCGCACTTTGGGCTCTAATCATCATGCAATGTTTAATTCCATTCGGAGTTGGGATTATTCTTTACCTTGCTTCAATGGGTTCGATTTCAAATACCTTATATGAGGCAGCTACCATTGACGGGGCAAATAGCTTTCAAAAATGGTTTCACATTACATTGCCATTATTAAAACCTTCAACATTATATTTAGTTTTACTGAGTACCATTGGTTCGTTTCAGGTGTTTACGCAAATCATTATGATGACGGGTGGAGGACCAGGAACGGCGACAGAAACCCTTGTTCACTTAATCTATAAAACTGGTTTTAGGGACTTTGAATTTGGTTTTGCTGCGGCACAATCAGTTATTTTATTCTTTATTATTCTACTATTTTCTGTTATTCAATTCCGTTTACTTCGGTACGATGACTAGGAGGGAAACACAATGACAACAGGTATTCAAAAAGTAAACAAGCTTATAATTTATGTGCTCTTGTCCATCTTCGCGATTGTTTCCCTTTTACCATTGTATTGGGTTTTCAGTACATCTTTGCAGCTAAGTAGTTACCAGGATGAAGAACTAGAACGTCAAGTATCGTATGTTGATTCAAACCCACCGAAAATGTACCCGATGGGGATTACAGAGTACTTTGAGCATTGGGGAAAAGCCAAAGATGCGCAAAAATCTGGTGATGCTGAAGCTGCAACCTATCACCGAGAAGTTTTGGATAACATCATTAAAGATACATTTTCAGGATTTACGACATTGTTTAATAAAAATAACGTAGGCATCTGGTTTTTTAATAGTTTTTATATTGCAGTCGTCGTAACAATTGGAATTCTTCTCTTTGACTCGATGGCGGGGTACGTCCTCGCTAAAAAACGGTTCCCGGGACGGAATCTCATTTTCTGGTCAATTATCGCAACAATGATGATACCAGGTCAGGTTACCCTAGTGCCGTTGTTTATTATGGTTCGGAATTTTGGGATTATGGATACACATTGGGCGCTTATCTTCCCAGACCTTGCAATGGTTTTCGGGGTATTCTTAATGAGACAATTTATGCACTCAATTCCTGATGAACTCATAGATGCGGCCAAAATCGACGGTGCAAGCGAATGGAAGACGTATTGGAAAATCATTCTGCCACTTGCTAAACCAGGTCTTGCAGCTCTAGGAATCTTTACATTTATGAACGTCTGGAACTCCTTCCTATGGCCAATTATCGTATTAAACGATGCAAATCTATATACATTGCCAGTTGGATTAAAAACATTACAGGATGCAAACTTGGCAAGCTTCAAGCTTCTAATGAGTGGAGCAGCAATCGCATCCGTCCCAATGATTATCGTGTTTATGTTGTTCCAACGACATTTTGTAAAAGGATTAACACTCGGTGGAGTGAAGGAATAAGGAGAGAGTATCTCTCCTTTTTTTGAGGAGAGGAGGAAGAGACTTTGGAGATTGGGCTTGATCGCTTTTTAAAGAACTCTGTGAATCTATGTAAAGGAAAACGTGTTGGAGTAGTAACGAATATGACTGGGGTTAACCAGCGTCTAACACCAACCATTGATTTATTCCATGAGCATCCAGATATTCATGTGACTGCCCTTTACGGTCCGGAACATGGAATTCGAGGAAGTGCCAAGGAAGGAGAAAAGATTGATTCCTTTGTAGACCCTTATACTAAAATTCCAGTCTATAGCCTGTATGGAGCAACGAAAAAGCCAACAAAGGAAATGCTTGAAAATGTGGACATGATTGTCTTTGACCTTCAAGATATTGGGGCGAGGTATTATACGTTTATTTATACAATGGCATATGTCATGGAGGCATGTGCTGAGTTCGGAAAGCAATTTGTTGTCTTGGATCGACCAAACCCCATAACTGGCACCGTAATGGAAGGGAATTTAGTAGAAAAGGATGTACGCTCCTTCGTTGGTCTCTATCCGATTCCAAATCGCCACGGAATGACCGTTGGAGAACTGGCGCTCATGTATAAGCACGAATTTGGCATCGATTGTGAGGTAACGGTGATATCAATGGAAGGCTGGCATCGTGATATGTTTTATGATGAGACAGACCTATTTTGGATCCCACCTTCGCCTAATACCACAGGAATGGACATGTGCACGTTGTACCCTGGAACTTGCTTGGTCGAAGGAACAAATTTGTCGGAAGGAAGAGGCACAACTAAGCCTTTTGAATATGTAGGAAGTCCCTATATCGATGGCTACCGCCTGGCAAAATATTTTAATGAGAAAAAGCTACCTGGCGTGATTGCTCGACCGATTTCCTTCGTTCCAACTTATCAAAAACATAAGGAAAAGGTATGCGAAGGTATTCAGCTTCATGTGACAGATCGAAGAAAAATACACTCGCTGAAAACAGGTCTAGCCTTATTGGAAACCATTGCTGAGATGTACCCTCATGATTTTGAGTTTCTTCAATTTGGTGAAAAGAAAACCTATATGTTTGATCTTTTAGCGGGGACAAAAGAGCTTAAGAAACTCGTTTTGAATGGCAAGACTAGTCATTTTATAGAATCTTGTGAAGCGGAAACGGAAGCCTTTAAAAAACAAAGAGAACCTTATCTATTGTACAAATAAGGAAGGAGATGGGCCCTATGGTTTCATTTCGTTATTATCAATCAGGAGATGAAAAAGGGATTGTCGAGCTTTGGAATGAGTGCTTGTTAAGAGACCCACTCACACAGAAAAGATTTCGAAATCTTGTTCTTTTAGATGCAAATTTTGATCCGCTGGGATTACGCGTTGCTATAGAGGGTGGTAAAATCATTGGCTGTTTATATGCAATACGGAGATTGCTGCCGATGGCTGGTACCGAGCTAGAACCAGAAAACGGCTGGATTCCATTCTTTTTCGTTCATCCAGACTTCAGGCGGTCAGGTGTCGGAGAAAAATTGATGAAAGAGGGCTTAGAATTCCTTGCAGCAAATGGTCGGAAAAGTGCATTCTTTGCTTCATATGCGCCGAATTACATCCTCCCGGGACTTGATGAAGAAGCCTATCCAGAAGGCTATTCCTTCCTCTTAAAAGAAGGCTTCGAAAAACAATATTCACCTGTCGCGATGGATCGAAGCCTAGTGGGCTTTACTCCATCCTCTGATGTGCTTGAACTAAAAGCAAAACGGGAAAAAGAAGGCTACACCTTTTTAACGGCAGAAGACAAGGATTTATATGAAGTGATCCAATTTGCGAATAACGTTTTTAATCCTGATTGGGGACGTGCGATTCGAGAAGGAATCCTGCAGGGGCTGCCACTCCACCGCATTTTGATTGCAAGAGACAACGAAAACTTAGTAGGCTTTTGCATCTATGGTGGCTATGAAGGAATTCCAGATCGCTTCGGCCCATTCGGAGTCGACCCAGACCAACAAGGTAAAGGGTTAGGCAAGATTTTACTGAATGAATGCTTGAAAAATATGCGTGCTGAAGGATTACATGGGGCTTGGTTCCTCTGGACAGGTGAGAAGAGTTCAGCGGGGTATCTTTATAAGAAAACAGGATTCGAGGTAACACGAAAGTTCCATGTTATGAAAAAGTCGTTATAATAATAGTAGAATGAATAAAGAGAGTTGATGAAAATGTCCTTTATGACCGGGGGACTCGTCATGCTTCAGGAAATGCATGAAAACCTCCCACCATCTGAAAAGAAAATAGCTTTATATATATTGGAAAACCCGCAGGAAACGATCACATTAACGGCCAGTGAGCTTGGAAAAAGAAGCTCAACAAGCAGTGCCGCTGTTATTCGACTTTGTAAATCACTCGATTTAAAAGGATTTCAGGATTTGAAACTGCGCATTGCAGGAGACCTGCAAAAGAAAAAAGCAACTGGCTTCCGCGATATTGAGCCGAATGAGTCAACATTGTCCATTATTGAAAAAATGACTGACAATAGCGTTCAAACCCTAAGGGAAACAGCCGAGTTGCTAAACAATGAGGAGCTTGAGCGAGCGGTAGAAGTCCTGAAAAGAGCCGGGACGATTCACTTTTTCGGTGTGGGCGCATCAAGCATCATTGCCCAGGATGCTCAACAGAAGTTTTTGCGAATAAACAAAAAAGCAACAGCATTTCCAGATGTACATATGGCCGCAACTTTGGTTGCGAATGCTGGTGAAAATGATGCTGTTGTTGGGATATCTTTTTCAGGTGAGACGTTTGAGGTTGCAAAGATCCTTGAGCTTGCGAATAAAAAGGGTGCCCGTACAATCAGCTTAACGAAATATGGTTCTTCGCTTGTAACTGAGCAGGCAGATATTCGGCTGTACACTTCAGCTACCAGGGAACCAACATTTCGAAGTGGTGCCACTTCATCTAGAATCGCTCAGCTTCACGTGATCGATATTCTTTTTATGAGTGTCGCTTCTCAGGCGTACGACCAAACAGTAAGACATTTAGATGAAACACGAGAAATGATCAATATCTTGCATGACCCAATAAAATGAGACCAGAGATGGTCTCTTTTTTTGTTTGGGGTTGTTGGTTGAAGAGGCTCGGGGGGCGAATCTTCTGAGGGAAGTACTCCAGATGGTGGAGAGTAGTCAGTTCCCTAGAAAAATCCAATTAGTGTCACTCCAGCGGGCTTGGAGAGTAGTTAGTCTCCTAGAAAAAGGTAATTAGTGTCACTCCAGAGGCCTTGGAGGTTAGTCGGTCTCCTAGAAAAATCCAATTGATGGCATTCCAATAGGCTTTATGCTATCTTATTTTACTTTTTATTCCAAAAGCTATGTCATATCATGCCTTTATGTGAAGGTTTTTTCCTAAAAAAACCAAAAGTGCGGTCATATAACACTTTTATATCATTGGTTTTACTAAAAATATCCAAAAGTCTTTACATATCTCACTTTTATCTCATTGCTTTTTTCTGAAATATCCAATTGCCATGTGATATTAAACTTTATATTATATGGTTTCCCTTTATTATCCAAAATCCCTCCCATATCCCAATTCCTAAAACCCCATCCAAATCCTGCTTATATACCTCGACATTTCCTTAAATCCCCCAAAAGCACACTCAAATAATACCTGTCTCTGAAACATAAAACTGACCTTTTGTATCACAATTTCAAAACTAACAAATAATATAATAATAATTAGAAAAAGTGTCCACTGGGTATAAACATTTGATGAATAGTGTGGTAAAGTATAAAGTATAAATGTTGATATAAAAGGGTTTGTAAAAACAACGTTGTATTTTTAGAGAGTACATTTGTGTTTTGCAAACATACAAAAGGAGGATATTCCATGTCGAAGGTGTTGGACTCATTTTTGCATGAAAATCTGGAGGATTTAAAGAAGAAAGGTCTTTATAATGTGATTGACCCTCTTCAAGGTGCAAACGGACCTATCATCAAAATCAGTGGGAAGGAACTGATTAACCTTTCCTCTAACAACTACTTAGGCTTAGCTACGGATGAGCGCTTAAAAGAGGTAGCGAAGGAAGCAATTGATACGTATGGGGTTGGTGCAGGTGCGGTTCGGACCATCAACGGAACACTTGACCTTCATCTAAAACTAGAAGAAAAGCTTGCTGAGTTTAAGCACACGGAAGCAGCTATCTCATATCAGTCTGGATTTAATTGTAATATGGCAGCTATTTCTGCTGTTATGGATAAAAATGATGCGATTCTTTCTGATGAACTCAATCACGCGTCAATCATCGATGGATGCCGTCTTTCTAAAGCAAAAATCATCCGTTTTAACCACTCCGACATGGATGATTTACGCAAAAAAGCAAAAGAGGCAACTGGATCTGGTTTATATAACAAAGTTATGGTCATCACTGATGGTGTTTTCTCCATGGATGGTGATATTGCAAAACTACCTGAAATCGTACAAATCGCTGAGGAATTTGACCTTATTACATATGTAGACGATGCCCACGGTTCAGGAGTATTAGGGAAAGGTGCGGGTACGGTTAAGCATTTTGGTCTTTCCGACAAAGTTGATTTCCAAATTGGAACTCTCTCAAAAGCCATTGGTGTTGTTGGTGGGTATGTAGCGGGTAAAAAGGAGTTAATTGACTGGTTGAAGGTTCGAAGCAGACCATTCCTATTTTCTACTGCTGTGACACCTGCTGATGTTACTGCTGCTACAAAAGCAATCGAAATTTTAATGAGCAGTACAGAACTTCACGACAAGCTATGGGATAATGCCAACTACTTCAAACAGCAATTAAAGGAACGCGGCTTTGATATTGGTCACAGCGAAACTCCAATTACACCTGTTATTGTTGGGGAAGAAGTGAAAACACAGGAATTCAGTAAGAGATTAATTGAAGAAGGCGTCTATGCTAAATCAATCGTATTCCCAACTGTCCCACAAGGAACAGGAAGGGTGCGTAATATGCCGACTGCGGCACATACAAAGGAAATGCTCGATCAAGCAGTAGCCATCTACGAAAAAGTTGGTAAGGAAATGAACATTATCTAAGTCGACAAACTCGGGGGAATGAATCATGGAGAAAATTATTGTTACCGGAGCCCTGGGCCAGATTGGGTCAGAGCTTGTCACGAAGCTTCGCAAAGTGTATGGTGCTGATAATGTTGTAGCGACAGATATTCGAAAAACGGATTGTGAGGTTGTTCAATCTGGTCCATTTGAGCTTTTAGATGTAACAGATGGAAAAGCAATGTATGACATTACGAGAAAATACGATGCTGATACGTTGATTCATTTAGCTGCATTGCTGTCTGCAACGGCAGAAGCAAAGCCGCTGTTAGCATGGAATTTAAACATGGGCGGACTCGTCAATGCATTAGAGGTTGCTCGTGAGTTGCGTTGCCAATTTTTCACGCCAAGTTCAATCGGCGCTTTTGGTCCATCTACACCAAAGGATGGAACCCCGCAGGATACGATTCAGCGTCCCACGACAATGTACGGTGTAAACAAGGTTTCAGGTGAATTACTTTGTGATTATTACAATCATAAGTTTGGCGTAGATACGAGAGGTTTGCGTTTTCCAGGACTCATCTCATATGTAACCCCACCTGGTGGCGGTACAACGGATTATGCAGTAGAAATATATTATGAAGCTCTGAAAAACAAAAGCTATACTTCTTATATTGCAGAAGGAACATATATGGATATGATGTATATGCCAGATGCGCTTCAAGCCATCATTGATTTGATGGAAGCTGATGAGTGCAAGCTGAAGCATCGAAATGCCTTTAATGTAACAGCTATGAGCTTTGCGCCAGAGGAAATTGCGGCAGAAATTAAGAAGCATATTCCGAAGTTTGAGATGACATACGCGGTAGACCCAGTTCGCCAAGCCATCGCAGAAAGCTGGCCAAATTCAATTGATGCCACAGCGGCAAAAGAAGAATGGGGCTTTAAGGCAAGGTACAATCTTGAAACAATGACAAAGGATATGCTTGATCAATTAAGTATGAAGTTTGTAAAAAACGCAGGATGAATAAATGAGGAGTATGGAGAAATTCATACTCCTTTTTTAATGGGAAAAGAAGGGTATTCAATGTGCTGTAAGGAATAATTACGGGTAGAGGAGGTCATATCATGGAATTTTATAAATTTGATAAAAGTAGCGGTAAACAAATTCCACAGTTTGATTCTGATTTCGTTATGTCTCGTATTATTCAAACCAGTAAACCTGCCCATATTGGTTGTATGCATCTTGGGGAAAAGGGGATTGTCGGGTACCACCAAGCTACAGTGCCACAACTACTTTTAATAGTTAGTGGTGTAGGATATGTCCGAAATGAAAAAGATGAGTATGTGAAAGTTTTGCCTAGTGATGCTGTTTTTTGGGAACAGGATGAATGGCACGAAACGAAAACAGATACCGGATTAACTGCGATTGTCATTGAAAGTGAAGAACTGAGTCCGTCATTGTTTATGCCGGTAAAGAAGCTTTGACAATACGGATAAGTGATAAGGGAGAAATTTATGGGAGAGCAAGAAAGAATAAAGATTTTTGATGATCATAAGAACCTAATCGGTGTAGCTTCTCGGAGTGATGTACATAGAATTGGATACTGGCATGAAGTTTTTCATTGTTGGTTTATTCGTAATGAAGAGGGAATCGATTATATCTATTTACAGCTTCGAAGTAAAAATAAAAAGGACTATCCTAATCTATTAGATATTACTGCTGCTGGACATTTGTTAGCTGATGAAACAGTAGAGGATGGAGTAAGAGAAATTAAAGAAGAACTTGGGATAGATGTTGCTTTTGAGGAGTTAATAAAATTAGGTGTTCTTGATTATTCTGTTGTGCAAGAAGATTTTATTGATAAAGAATTAGCAAACGTTTTTTTATATAAGAGCAAAAATGACCTTGATGACTTTACTCTTCAAGTGGAAGAGGTTTCTGGAATAGTGAAAGCTACATTTATTGATTTTTCCCAGCTTTGGTTTGGTGAAAAAGATGAAATCGAAATCAGTGGATTTGAAATAAAGAATGATGGGAAAAAGAAAAAAATTAACGAAAAAGTGAATAGGGATAGATTCGTTCCACATCAAGTTTCTTTTTATAAAGAAGTTATTCGAAAAATACACGAATACGTAGAATAAATCTAAATAAAAAGCAAAAAGAGATAATTACCCAAAATGGTAGTTACCTCTTAATCGTTAAAAATATCATTTTTCATTCGATAATCCTAAAATTAACTCTTTATAGATTTCGAAGAATGCAAAGTAGTAATCTTTATAGACATATTCATCTGTTTTGTGTGCCATTTTTGTTTCGCCTGGACCAAACATCATGAAAGGGAAGTTTTCATCTTTACCTCTTAATAAGTTTGATGCATCTGTCACCCCAGGCGAACCTTTAACAGAAACTTCTAATCCTAAATGTTTTTTACCGAGTTCTTTAGCAAGTTCAACCATTTTAGAGTGTCCTGAAGTGAAGACGCTTGGTAGTGACATTGTTACTTCAACACCAATGTCAGAGCCCTTTTTATTGTATTTTTTAGCGGTTGTGTTGAAGATGTCAATCACTTCATCATTATTAAATTCTGGAATAGTTCGCACGTTTATTTCAGCAACTGCTTTTGCGGGAACTGAGTTTACTTGATTCCCTGCATTAAAAATAGTTGTACTCATAACCAATTTATCCAGCACTTCATTTTTTCGACCATCGCCATTCAACTTTTCGTCTACCTCTAATAGATATTTCATTAATGGATTAATTGCGTTATACCCTTGGTCAGGCATAGAACTGTGTGCTGCTTCACCAATAGACGTTACACGCAAGTTAAGTGATCCTTTGTGGGAGTAAATAATCGTGTCATGAGAAGGTTCAGCTACCCATAGATAATCGACATCATCCATATAGCCTTCTTCATATAATTTTTTTGAACCTGCGCCACCGACTTCTTCACCAGTGGTTGCCATAAAACGGACAGTACCATTTTTTAGTTCATTATTCTCTTTGAGTTCAATCATCACTAAAGCAAGGTTTATTAAACCTGCTTTCATGTCATTTGTTCCTCGTCCGTATAATTTTCCGTCTCTTTCCGTCAATGTGAACGGATCTGAAGTCCACTCACTTTCATCACCAGGAGAAACGACATCCATATGACCAGAAACACCGATGACTGGACTCCCGCTTCCAACTTCAGCCACTAAGTTAACACGAGTGTCTGTAACTGGAACGATTTTAGATTCAATGCCGTATTCTGCAAATAAATCTTTCAAGTAATTTGCCACTTCAATTTCGTTTTCATTAATCGATTTGATCGCTATGATGTCAGATAAAATCTTTATCTTTTCCTCTTCTGTAAAAAGTTTAATACGAATCCCTCCATAATTGTATCTATCTTAATTAGAATACAATTTTATTTTACCCGAAGACTGCATTGAAAATATCGAAATTGCTTTTCATCTGATAGTGCTAGCGGCATGTCAGTTAAACAAAGACTTTTAGCCTGTATCATTGATTACTAAGTAAACTGATACAGGCTTTGTCTGACAGTAGAAAATGGTGTTAATCGCGCATTGCCCCGGCTTCGCGGGAGGTTATGTCACCTTGTCCTTGACTGACATCCTTTTGGATTTCTTGTTTTACTTTCTGTGGATTGGTTCCCGCAACATCTGTCTGCATATTACTTTTTTTAGGTTGTTTTTGTGGCATTCGAATCCTCCTAAATTTGATTTACAAGGCTTAGTATTTACATAAAGCGGTTATAAATTCGGGAATTCGTTAAAGGAGAGTCTTCTAATAAACATCAAATAAAGCGCGTGCATCAATACTCAGATAGCTTCCTGTTTATGGGTAAATGCTAATGTACGAGGTAGAGCATTCCTTTTTGTGAGGAATGTTTATTTTTATAATAATCAATAATATTTTATTGCAAAACGATAAATTTTATATTAGAATCAATATGAAAATGATTTAAAGAGGTGTTTTTTTATGAAACGAGGATCAACGCTCTTTTTAAAGCTAGCTTTATTGATAATAGGAATCCTAGTTCTAGCCGTGGGTATATTTGGGTTGCTTTCACTAGTCGATAATCCAGTAAATCAAGATGATGCCTATATACTTTATCCGATTTTAATAGGTATATATGTATCTGGGATCCCGTTTTTCGTAGCATTGTATCAGGCTTATAAACTTATAAGCTATATTGACAAGAACCATGCCTTCTCAGGGTTGTCTGTCACGGCCTTAAAGAAAATCAAGTTCTGTGCGATGACATTTAGTGGATTATATGTTGTAATCTGGCCATTTCTTTTTCCCATAGCAAAGCTAGAAGATGCACCAGGTCTCGTCGTGTTCGGTATAGTCCCTATCTTTGCATCAATGGTTGTTGCCATATTTGCTGCTGTGCTCCAACGGCTACTACAAGAAGCAATTAATATTAAATCAGAAAACGATTTAACAGTCTGAGGTGAAGATGATGGCGATTATCATTCATATTGATGTGATGTTAGCAAAAAGGAAAATGAGCGTCACAGAACTTTCGCAAGAGGTTGGAATAACAATTGCTAACCTTTCTATATTGAAAAATGGTAAAGCAAAGGCGATTCGGTTTTCGACTTTAGAGGGGATCTGTAAGGCATTAAAATGTCAGCCCGGAGATATTTTAGAATTCCGGAGTGATGAATGAATACCTGTCCCCATGCCCATCTACAAAAAAGGAGGCACAATTGATGAGAGCTTTAAGACAGCTTGTACGTTTTGGATGGGAGCAAGCCCTATCCTGTTTGTTTCCTGTTGTTATTTTTGCTTCATTGGCGATTACTCAAGTAATCTCACTCCCCTTCTTACCTAGGTACGACTGGCTACTTATCATTTGTCTCTTCATGCAGTGGGTGATGGTGCGCTCTGGGCTTGAAACACGTGATGAACTAAAAGTTATTACCTTGTTCCACCTTATTGGTTTAGCGCTTGAAATCTTCAAGACACATATGGGGTCATGGTCATATCCAGAGGAAGGGATATTTAAAATTTTTGGAGTGCCTTTGTATAGCGGATTCATGTATGCAAGTGTAGCAAGTTATCTTTGCCAGGCGTGGAGGAGGCTTAAGGTGGACCTAGTTAAGTGGCCACCGTTTTTGATAGTGGTACCTCTCGCAGCGGCGATCTATTTAAACTTTTTTACCCATCACTTTTGGGTGGACGTCCGTTGGTGGTTATCTGCTCTTGTGATTATTGTTTTTTGGAAATCATGGGTTACATACGAGGTTGGTGGAACTCGCTACCGTATGCCACTCGCACTTTCGTTTGTACTTATTGGATTTTTTATATGGATAGCTGAAAATATTGCGACATTTTTTGGAGCGTGGCAATATCCAAACCAAACTGAAGCATGGAGTCTCGTTCATCTTGGAAAGGTAAGTTCATGGCTTTTATTAGTGATTGTTAGCTTTCTAATCGTAGCGACGTTAAAACTCGTTAAGGGGAAAAACTCTACAAGGGTTGTTACGGGTCAAACCGTTGGTCGAGGGTGAATGTGAAACATATGATTACAGATGGAATTTCAATGGAGATTAAGAAAAGTTGAGGGCGTTTCAAATGAAATTTATCTCTTTACTATTAATAGTATTTCAATCCGTAATTTTAATACTATGGGTTAAGAATTCGAGTTATTTATTTTCTAAAATAGGAATAATCATTTGGATCATTTCAATTATTATTGGTTTTATCTTGATTATGATGTTGAAAAATAAGAGTAGTATAATAAGAAATTTAATGATGCTATCCAATTGGTTTATGGTGTTTTTAGTTTTCGTTACGTTGTGTATTCATTTCATTACGAGTTCAATGCCATAATATATTTTTCTTAAAATGTCCCACTGACCCATAAGTTGACTGCACATTGTACTAGTCCAATCGTGGATGTTATGTAAAAATAAGGTGAAACTAATTTTCAAGCACATCAGAGGGAGCGATAATATGATTGAGGGTTTAAAACGGATCAATGAGTTAGCGAAGAAAGCACGTGAAGAAGGACTAACACCCGCGGAAAAAGTGGAACAACAAGTACTACGTGAAGATTATTTGCGTGAAATTCGCGGTCAAGTAACTCATACTTTCTCATCATTAAAGGTGCTTGATCCACTTGGAAATGACGTGACACCTGAAAAAGTGAAGAAATTAAAATCTGACGAATAAGACAAATACATTTTTATACGTAATCAAAAAGCTAGGGACCGAGCATCCCTAGCTTTCTTCATGTACCTTAATTCATTTCAACCTGTACGTTTTCCTTCTTCATCTTAATGGCAAAATACCCAATTGTAATCGCCATGAAAGCAACCATATAGGTTAAGAGAATCAAGTTGTTATGCCACATGTAGGCAAAGTCACCACTTGATATAACCGCCTTAAACGACTGAACCGAATAAGTCATCGGTAACAGTGCGTTAATTGGTTGAAGTGCATTTGGAATTAATTCAAGTGGGAAGGTTCCAGCACTTGTTGTTAATTGTAAAATTAAGATCACAATCGCAATAAAGCGACCAGGGTCACCCATCATTGTAACAAGCATTTGAATTAAGGTTAAAAAGACAAAGCTTGTGATCAATGAAGTAATAAAGAATAATGGAATGCTAGCGACCTCAATTTTTAATCCTTCTAGTAAAATGACATCCACTAGAATTGCCTGGATGGTGCCGACAATTGCCAACACCCCAAATTTGCTAAAGAACCAACGGAATGCATTTTTCGGTTGAATAACAGGTTCTTTAAGTTTAAACACAATTGACATGAGCAATGCACCCACAAATAAACCGAGTGAAATAAAATATGGTGCAAAGCCGGTTCCATAGTTAGGAACTGTGTTAATTTCTTGTTTTTTGACAGTGACAGGTTCACCCATCATGTCATAGGTTTCGTCATTCGCTTCAACAGAGTTTGCTTGTTCAGCACCTTCTGCTAGTTTCCCTGCAAGTTCAGATGAACCATCAGCTAGTTGAACCGTACCTTCTTCTAATTCCTTCGATCCTTCTGCAAGCTGTCCGGCACCATTTTGTAGTTGGGCAGCCCCGTTTGTTAATTGACCCATACCAGCTGTTAAATCTTGGGCGCCATTTTGAAGAGCGACCGAGCCGTTAAATAATTTTTCAATTCCTTGTTGTAGGCTGACTTGACCTTCATTAACCTGTTGTAGCCCTGCTAGTAATCGGTTAAAGGAAGGAGCGGTTTGAGAAGCTAATTGGTTTTCTAAGCCAGCTGTTGCTGCACCGAATTGTTGGTGTAAACCAGTTTTGAATTGACTAAAACCTTGATCTAATCCATTAGACACTCCCGCTGTTATGCTTGGTTTAAGCTGTTCGACCAATTGTTGTTCAAGTTGGCTTTGGAGTTCGCCTCTCGTTGGCTGTCCTTGTGTCATTTGGGCGATAAAAGCAGAGGCATGTGCCTCATCCATAATTTGATTTTCAATTAGTGCAGCTTTTAGTTGCCCCATTTGTTGCGTTTGAGATGCAATCATTTGATCTGCCAATTTTTCAGACAGATTAGCTGCAATCCCATTTGTAAGCTGTGTGGAAAGACCAGTGCTAAGCTTTGTTTCTAGCTCATCAAGACCAACATCTACCTGTCCAACACTTTCGTTAAGTTGGGCGGTTATGCCTTCAGCAATTTGCTTTGGAAGTTCGTCCTTCATAAGGGCAACCCCGTCTTGGACTTGATTTGTTCCATCTACTAAAGAAGGAAGTTTTTCATTCACTTCGCCAAGCCCAGCTTTTACTTGGTCCGTTCCAGCTGCAAGATCGCTTGCACCTGACGACGCCTTTTTGACCCCATCTGTGAATTCTATTGATTTTGAGGCTAATACGGCTAAATTTTCTTCTAGCGTTTTTGAACCGTCATTAACCTTCACGGCACCTTCAGCTAGTTGTTCAGAACCGTCACTTGCTTGAGTTAATCCGTCTGCTAAGTCCTGAACCTTGTCAAACATCGTTTCAGCGTAAGTGGCTGTTACGTTTTTTGAGATTTCAGCCTTTATTTTTTCGATCGCTGTTTCTCCAATCTGTGAAGATAAAAAGTTTGTGCTTTCGTTTGGTACATATTTAAGCTCTAATTTTTGTGGATGGCTATCTAACAAAGTAGTTGCATTCGATGAAAAATCTTCAGGAATCTCAACTAGTAAATAATAGTCCCTGTTTTCAAGTCCTTTATATCCATCTTTCTTAGACACAATATGAAACTTAAAATTGTTGTTATCCGAAAGCTTATCGGTCAGCTCTTTTCCAAGCTGTAAATCGTTTCCTTCGAAATTAGCTCCTGCATCCTCATTTACAATCGCTACCGGTAAATCCTCCATGTGGTCGTATGGATCCCAAAATGCCCAAAGGAACATTCCGGCATATAAAACCGGTACAAAAGCGACTGCTAAAATAGGAATAAGGATTTTTCGATTGGAAAGGATGCTTTTTAATTCAGCAGAAAAGGATGATCCCTTCATATAAAATTCCTCCTAAATAAATAATTGACTATTTTGTTCAAATGGTCATTTTTAACCAAATAAGATGGGTACTCAATTTGAGGACCCTTGATATATGGCTATTTTTCCAATCCATTGAAGAAATACAGCTTAAATAGATTTGAGATTTCTTCTTTTTCAAGTGGCTCGTGATTTCGTTCCCAATCAAAAATTAACGAAACATAAAGCTTTAACATGACAAAAGCGGTGATTTCAGGGTTGCAAGGCTTGATCTCATCACGGTCAATGGCCTCTTGAATAATGCCTTTCATATAGTTGATAATGGCTTGCTCGACGCGTTGAACGACTTCAACAACAGCTTGCGTTCCAATATCTCTTTCTTCCTGAAATAGCTTGATTGTTAACTGGTGGGACTTACGAAATTCTAGCAATCGAAAGAGCACACGGTGTGCATTTTCATAAAAGGTACTATTTTTGTCCATCGCTTCTTCGGCTACAACCTTCATGTCCCTTATTAGAGTACTGACTATCTCGTCGAATAATTCCTCTTTATTTTTAAAAAAGGTATAAATCGTGCCTTTTCCAACATTCGCAAGCTTAGCAACTTGGTCCATTGTCGTCGCTTTGTATCCGAATAAAGAGAATGACTTTGTAGCAGCTTCGATGATGAGTTGTCTTCTATCAATTGCCACCTTGATCACCCCATTTTTAGTAATGTGACCAAATGAGGAATTTGGTCATTTAATTGACAACGAACAATATATCACATGAAAAATTGCATTGCAAGTATCCATTTATTGTTCACGTTAATAATAGTTTTAATAGAAAAAATGAAAACGATTAAACTTTTTTGTTGAAATTATATTTTGGTCATGCTAATATAAATCTTGTAAAGGGAATGCAACCGTTTGCGCAAAGTTGCGCAAATGTGATATAACATGGTAAGTGTAGTAGTATCAAGGTTTTTTCAGTGTGAAATATGGTATTGTCGTTTTGTGTATGATTCACAAAGTTGACAATACATCTAAATTAATGCAAACGATTTCCTTAATTTGTGCAACGGTTCCTTCCTTTCAAAAATGAACATATGGGGGTTTTACCATGAAGGCAAAGAAAATTATCCCTACATTAATGGCACTATTAATTTTAATAAGTGTTGCACTTGTAGGATGTTCTTCAAAAGAAGAAGGCTCAAGCAAAAGTGAAAGCGGTTCAACAACTACAGTTGATATCTTCCAATTCAAAGTAGAATTCAAGGATCAATTTGAAACTGTTGCAAAACAATACGAGGAATCACATGATGGAGTTAAAATTAACATCACAACTGTTGGTGGTGGAGAAGATTACGGTGCAGCACTTCGTTCAAAATTTGCTTCAGGAGAAGAGCCAACAATCTATAATATTGGTGGACCTCAAGACGTTGCAGACTGGGCGGACAGCCTAGCAGACCTTTCTGACACTGCTGCTGCTGATGCTGCATTAGAAGGAACTCTTGAAGGTGTTTCTCAAGACGGTAAAGTATTAGGACTTCCATTTAACCAAGAAGGATATGGATTAATTTACAATACTGCAGTTTTCGAAAAAGCTGGAATCAATCCAGATGAGATTACAACATTTGCTGCTTTAGAAGAAGCAGTTAAAACATTAGATAGCAAGAAAGATGAATTAGGTTTAGATGCAGTGTTTGCCCTACCGGGTAAAGAAAAATGGGTAACAGGCTTACATTTATCAAACACATTCTTATCTCCTGAATTTGAAGGAAATGTATTAGGAACTTTCGACTCTAAATCTGTAGAGTTTGAATATGGCGATGCATTTAAGAAAGTATTAGATTTACAAAATGAGTATTCTGTTCAACCAACAGTAAGCTTAGACTATGCAATGCAAGTAGAAGAGCTATTCTCTACTGGTCGTGTAGCAATGATTCAACAAGGTAACTGGGTATATGGTTCAATCGCTGGTATTGATGAAGAGCTTGCAAATAACGGTGTAAGTATTCTCCCAATTCCTGTTGAAGGCTACAAAGAAGATTCAATCCCAGTTGGTGTCCCAATGTATTGGGCTGTAAACAGTAACAAAGATGATGCAGAAGTGAAGGCAGCAAAAGATTTCTTAGATTGGTTATACACTTCTGAAGAAGGAAAAACAGCTGTATTAGAAGACTTTAAATTCATCCCTGCATATGAAGGATTTGACGCTTCAAAAGTTTCTGATCCACTAGGAAAAGCAGTATATGAGTATTCAACAGAAGGAAAAACAATTCCTTGGGTATTCATGGGCTACCCAACTGGTTGGGGAGAGCAACAGCTTGGTGTAAATATTCAAAAATATATCAGTGGTGAAATGAGTTGGGATGACCTTGTGAAGGAATCTCAAAAAGCTTGGGAAGATTCAAGAAAATAAGACTTTACAATCGAAAACAAGGCAGCACAACGTTGCTTTGTTTTCTTTTTAACAAAACGTTGACTCACTAAATGTTTCGGGATTTCGAGCAAATGGAGGAATTATATTATGCGAAACCGGAATCTATGGTATTGGTTATTTTTAGCACCAACCTTATTGGCGCTTGCGGTTGTTGTAATCGTACCATTAATTTTTGGAACTTATTACTCTTTTACAAACTGGAATGGAATTAAGATTACCGAGTTTGTCGGACTTGAACACTATCAAAAGCTAATTCAGGATAAAGAATTTATGGATTCCCTATGGTTTACCGTGAAATTCTCTGTTGTTTCTATCTTCCTAATTAACTTTTTCGGACTATCATTAGCTTTACTTGTTACACAAAAGCTTAAAACCAATAATATTTTACGTACTATCTTTTTCATGCCTAACTTAATTGGTGGACTAATTCTCGGATTTATTTGGCAATTTATTTTCATGAAGGTATTTGCGAGTATTGGAGATGTAACTGGTATTGCAGCGTTCAAAGGTTGGTTATCTACGGATACCACTGGTTTTTGGGCATTGGTTATTCTCATGAGTTGGCAAATGTCAGGTTATATCATGATCATCTATATTTCTTACCTAGAAAGTGTTCCACAAGAATTACTCGAAGCAGCAGAAATCGATGGAGCAAGCAGCTTCCAGCGTTTTAGAAATATCACGTTCCCTCTTGTTGCACCAGCGTTTACAGTTAGTTTGTTCTTAACGTTATCAAATACGTTTAAGCTTTATGACCAAAACCTAAGTTTAACAGGCGGTGGTCCATATAACTCAACACAAATGGTAGCAATGGAAATTTTCAAAACAGCATTCTCTGAAAATAATTACGCATATGGACAGGCAAAAGCGATTATTTTCTTTCTGATTGTAGCAGCTATTTCATTAACACAGGTTTACATTAATAAGAAACGGGAGGTCGAAATGTAATGAAAAGTAAAAAACGAAATTTATATTTGCTTGAAATATTAGGCATTGTTCTTGGCCTCATTTGGCTCTCCCCTTTCTATTTAATGATCGTAAACTCATTTAAAACAAAACGTGAAATTTTTACAGATACATTAAAACTACCGGATGTTTTTACATTTGATAACTATGTTCAAGCATTTGAAGAGCTTGATTTTATCCGCACCTTCTTTAACTCCGTGCTAATCACGGTATTAGGTGTTGCAGTGATTGTTCTTTTTTCATCAATGGCAGCATATGCGTTAAACCGTCGGAAAGGAAAAATTAGCGGTCTGATTTTCTTCCTGTTTATCGCGGCCATGCTAATTCCATTCCAATCAGTCATGATTCCATTAGTATCACTGTTTGGTAAATTTGATTTATTAAATCGATTTGGCATTATTTTCATGTATCTTGGTTTTGGTAGTAGTTTATCAATTTTCTTATATCATGGTTCCCTTCAGGGGATTTCAAAATCTTTGGATGAAGCCGCTACTATTGACGGCGCAAACAGATGGCAAATTTTCTGGCACATCATTTTCCCGATGTTAAAGCCAATTTCAGTAACGGTAGCCATTTTAAATATCATTTGGATTTGGAATGACTATTTATTACCATCCCTTGTAATTAACCAAGAAGGAATGCATACAATTCCGTTGAAGATGTTCTTCTTCTTTGGTCAATATACAAAACAATGGCATTTAGCTCTTGCAGGTTTAACGATAGCGATTATTCCGGTGATTCTTGTGTATTTCTTTATGCAAAAACACATTATCAAGGGGATTGCAGAAGGCTCTGTAAAGTAAAATTGGATAATCAAGGGGACTCCCCCTTTTTTAAAATAAAGATAATATAGTTTAAATATTATTAATGAGTTTATCTATGTCTAGCTCCAGGCGCCATCGGCTCTATGGTCTAAGCCAATCGCTTCGGAAGGTAAAAAACACCTTCTGTCAGCGCTCGTCTTATGCTTTTCTCCGATAGGCGGGCGCCTTGCGCTTTTCTGATATGGAGGGTATATATGGCTATTACGATTAAAGATGTCGCAAAAGAGGCAAATGTATCGCCATCCACTGTTTCAAGGGTTATTGCGGATAACCCTCGAATAAGTGAAGAAACGAAAATACGCGTACGAGAAGCGATGGAAAAGCTCGGGTATCATCCCAACTTTACAGCGCGTAGTTTAGCTGTGAAAAGCACGGCAACAATTGGGGTTGTGATGCCATTCTCAGCATCCCATGTGCTCCAAGACCCCTTCTTCCCGGAAGTCATTAGAGGAATCAGTGTTCAAGCCCGCGAGCATAAGTACGGAATGTACCTTTCAACAGCTGGAACTGAAGAAGAGATCTTTGAGGAAGTTGTGGGGATGGTTCAAGGTCGCCGTGTGGATGGCTTAATTCTCCTTTATTCTCGGACGGATGACCGCGTCATTAATTATCTACAGAAAATTGATTTTCCTTTTACAGTCATTGGTCGTCCAGTGCTTGGAGCAGAACGTATTATCCATGTTGACAATGACAATATATATATTACAAAAGTTGTAACGGAATATCTGATTGGATTGGGACATACGAAAATTGCGTTTATTGGTTTTGATGGCGACTTCGTGTTTATGCTGGACCGCCTCGAGGGGTATAAACAAGCTCTAAGTGAGTCAGGGATTCCTTTTAATGAGGACTATATCGTTCATAAACGTTCACTAAGCAAAGGGAAAGAGGCAATTAAGTCCTTTTTAAGATCTGTTGAGTCCCCTACTGCATTGGTTTGTACAGATGATTTTATCGCAATCGAGTTGATGAGTCATTTTGAGGAAATGAATATTCGAGTGCCAGAGGATGTTTCAATCACAAGCTTCAACAATGTGTTACTTGCACAATATTCAAAGCCTCCCCTCACTTCAGTGGATATTGATATTTTTCAGCTAGGAATGCAAGGTGCAAGTTGTTTACTTGAAAAAATAAAAGATCCGAATGTCCTACCGAAACGGATTACAATACCGGCCAAGTTAATTGAACGAAAGTCGTGTGCACGGATTAAGTAGAAAGTGGGGAATAGGAAATGGGAAACAAAGCATGGTGGAAAGAAAGTGTTGTTTATCAAATCTATCCAAGAAGCTTTAACGATACAAATGGTGACGGAATTGGGGATTTAAAGGGAATAACGGAAAAGCTTGATTACTTAAAGGATCTCGGCGTTGATGTTATCTGGCTCTCCCCTGTCTACGAGTCCCCAAATGATGACAACGGATATGACATTAGTAACTATCGCGAAATCATGAAGGAATTTGGTATGATGGCCGATTGGGATGAATTGCTTTCACAGATGCATGAACGCGGAATGAAGCTAATGATGGACTTAGTTGTCAATCATTCCTCCGATGAACATGAATGGTTCCAACAGTCACGAAAGTCCAAGGATAACCCGTATCGGGATTACTATATTTGGCGTCCTGGTAAAGACGGAAAGGAACCGAATAATTGGGAGTCTGTCTTTAGTGGTTCAGCATGGGAATATGATGAACAAACCGATGAATACTTTTTACACCTATTTAGTAAAAAACAACCTGATTTGAATTGGGAGAATCCAAAGGTTCGTCAGGAAGTCTATGACCTGATGACGTTCTGGCTTGAAAAAGGAATTGATGGTTTTCGTATGGATGTAATCAATTTCATTTCAAAGGTACCTGGATTGCCAGATGGTGAGCTTCAAGAAGGGAAAAAATATGCGTCTGGTGCACCGTATTATATGAATGGACCACGCATTCATGAATTTTTACAAGAAATGAATCAACAGGTTTTATCGAAATATGACATTATGACTGTTGGTGAAATGCCTGGTGTTACGGTCGATGAGGCCAAAGCTTACACAGGAGCAGACCGGAATGAGCTCAACATGGTCTTCCAATTCGAGCATATGGATTTAGACTCAGGCCCAACTGAAAAATGGGATGTACGTCCATTGAATTTACTAGATTTAAAGCAAAATATTACGAAATGGCAAAAGGGGCTTGAAGGTTCTGGCTGGAACAGCTTGTATTTAAACAATCATGATCAGCCTAGAATGGTATCCAGGTTCGCAGATGATGGTGAATATTGGGCAGAGTCAGCGAAAATGCTCGGAACGTTTTTGCATATGTTGCAGGGAACCCCATATATATATCAAGGTGAAGAAATTGGGATGACCAATGTTCAGTTCGATTCGATTGACGATTACAAGGATATCGAAACTCTTAATATGTATAAGGAAAAAGTAGAGGCTGGTGTTGAACCGGAACAGATTATGCAGTCAATCTACGCAAAAGGAAGAGACAATGCGCGTACACCAATGCAGTGGGATGAAAGTGAAAATGCTGGGTTTACTACAGGAACACCATGGCTATCTGTGAATCCAAATTATCATGAAATTAATGCAGAGAAACAAGTTGGCGATCCGAACTCTATTTTTACCTATTATCAAAAATTGATTAAGCTACGAAAACAGCATGAGATTATGGTGTATGGCACCTATGATTTGCTGTTACCGGAGCATCCAACAATCTACGCGTATACTAGAATACTAGACAATGAAAAATTACTTGTAGTAACGAACTTTTCAAAAGAGAAATCATTATTTGAGCTACCAGAAGATTGTAGCTACAAAACACAAGAATTATTGATTAGCAATTATGAAGTAGACCGAAATGAATCAATTGAAAAAATAGAATTAAAGCCTTACGAGGCAAGAGTATATCGGTTAACGATCTGAGTAGAAATGCAAAAAGAAGAGGGATAAAAAATGAAGCAGGTATGGTGGAAGGAAGCTGTCGCCTATCAGATCTATCCAAGAAGCTTTATGGATTCGAATGGTGATGGAATCGGTGACTTACAAGGGATTATTTCAAAACTAGATTATGTAAAAGACCTTGGCATTGATGTTATTTGGATTTGTCCTGTTTATAAATCGCCAAATGACGATAATGGATATGATATTAGTGATTATCAGGACATAATGGCGGACTTTGGAAATATGGCCGATTTTGATGAGCTTCTCGAGGAAACTCATAAGCGTGGAATGAAGTTAATAATTGACTTGGTGATTAACCACACAAGTGATGAACATCCTTGGTTTATTGAATCTCGTTCTTCAAAGGATAATCCAAAGCGTGATTGGTATATTTGGAGTGACGGTAAAGACGGGAAGGAACCAAATAACTGGGAAAGCATTTTTAGTGGACCAGCTTGGGAATTTGACGAGAAAACTGGGCAATACTACATGCATATTTTCTCAACAAAGCAACCTGATTTAAACTGGGAAAACAAAAAGGTTCGTCATGAGTTATACAGCATGATCAACTGGTGGCTTGATAAAGGGATTGACGGATTCCGAGTGGATGCCATCAGCCATATTAAAAAAGTTCCTGGTTTCCCAGATATGCCAAATCCAAAAGGTTTAAAATATGTTCCGTCCTATGATGGTCATATGAACCGCCCGGGTATCCAAGAATTTTTACAGGAATTAAAAGAAGAAACCTTTGCGAAATATGACATTATGACCGTTGGGGAAGCAAATGGTGTAAGTGCAGATGACGCGGACGAATGGGTCGATGAGAAGCAAGGTAAATTTAATATGGTCTTCCAGTTTGAGCACCTAGGCCTTTGGGATGTGGAAAAGAGAGAACTGGATGTCGTTAGTCTAAAAAAGGTTCTTACAAGATGGCAAAAAGGACTTGAAAACAAAGGCTGGAATGCATTGTTTATTGAAAACCACGATCAACCTCGTGTCGTTTCAACATGGGGAAATGACCAGGAATTTTGGAAGCAAAGCGCAACAGCTCTTGGTACAATGTATTTCTTTATGCAAGGAACTCCGTTCATCTATCAAGGTCAAGAAATTGGGATGACAAATGTTCAATTCCAGACAATTGACGAGTATAACGATGTCGCAACGAAAAACCTGTATCGGGAAAAGCGCAGTGAAGGCGTTTCGCACGATGAAATTATGAAGGGAATCTGGGCGACAAGTCGTGATAACTCACGTACGCCTATGCAATGGTCGAGTGATCTAAATGCTGGCTTTACTACGGGCAAACCGTGGATGGGTGTAAACCCAAATTTTGTTGAAATCAATGTGGAAAAGCAGTTGGCTGATAACGATTCAGTCATACATTTTTATAAAAAAATGATTGCACTCAAAAAGAGTAACAAGGTGTTCACTTACGGTGTGTATGATTTATTGTTAGAGGAAGATCCACAACTGTATGTGTACACACGAACACTTGGTGACGAGAAAGTGATTGTGGTAACGAATCTATCCTCTGAAAGTGCGGGTTGTCGAGTGCCTGAGGGTGAGTTTACGTACGATGGGCTAATGCTAGCTAATTATCCTGTTGAGACCCATGAGGCAACTGATTTGATTGAATTAAGACCGTATGAGGCGCGAGTGTATCGATTAGCGTGATTTTAGACCCCTATGTTTAGTGACATAGGGGTTTTTTGTTATGGGCTAAGCTACCCCTTCACAGAACCTGCAAGAAGGCCACGGACAAAGTATTTGCCGAGGAAGATATAGACCAGCAAGGTGGGAAGAGCTGCAAGTAAGGCTCCTGCCATTTGCACGTTCCATTGGACAATCTGACTGCCTGATAAGTTTTGTAAGGCGACCATGATAGGTTGTTGGTCTGATGTTGTAATCGTAACCGCAAATAAGAACTCATTCCAAATATTTGTGAATTGCCAGATGGCAACAACAACAAAACCAGAAATAGAAAGAGGTACCATAATATATCTAAAAATTCGCAGGAATCCGGCTCCGTCTATTTTTGCTGATTCAATCATTTCATCAGGAATATTGGCGTAAAAGTTTCTAAACATGAGTGTGGTAATCGGAATCCCATACACCACATGGACAAAAATAAGTCCTGTAATTGAGTTATAAAGTCCGACTTCTCGTAAAAATTGAATCATTGGAATTAAAATGCTTTGATACGGGATAAACATCCCGAATAAAATCAACGTAAATAACGTATTAGCGCCTTTAAAATGCCATTTCGATAGTACATAACCGTTCAATGCGCCTAATAAGGCAGACAACAAAGTTGCAGGTATTACTAAATAAATAGAATTAAGGAAATTTGGGACAAGCTTTTCAAATGCGAGCTGATAGCTGCTAAAGTCAAGTGTGGCAGGTAATTTCCACATCTCACTTAATGAAATTTGATCAAGTGGCTTTAGGCTTGTCACGATTATCACGTAAATGGGCATTAAATAAAAAAGGCTGAGGCCAATTAGCACCAGGTAAAGCAATGGCCGAGTGATTGTTTTTATGGTCATGATGCTTCACCCTTTCTACTTGAAATCAAATAAGGAACAATAAAAATAGCAACAGAGACGAGCATGATAATCGCAATAGCGGCCCCGTTTGCATAATAATTACCACGGAATGTTGTTTCAAACATGTATACTCCCGGAACGTCCGTTACAAAGTTAGCCCCTGGACCCGTCATCGCATAGATTAAATCAAATATTTTAAGAGAGATATGTGCCATGATAATGACGACACTCACCGTAATTGGACGTAGGATGGGGAGGATGATCTTTGTGTAAATTTGAAATTCCTTTGCCCCGTCCATGCGAGCAGCTTCTCTCACTTCTTCAGGTATTCCGCGGAGCCCCGCAAGATACATCGCAAGTGAGAATCCCGTCATTTGCCAGACGGCGGCAATGATGACAGCGATGATTGCGAATGGAATTCCAAACTCAATTTTTCCCCAATTAAATCCAAATAAGATCTCAGTATTGGTATACCACTTTGAATCTAGCCCAATTTTTTCTAAAAATAGGTTGACCCCTGTGGAGGGATTTAACAGCCATTGCCAGACTACCCCTGTTACAACAAAGGATAAGGCCATTGGGAAAAAGAAAATGTTTCGGAAGATGGACTCCCCTTTTAAAAAACTTTGGTCTAGTAATATGGCTAAAAGCTGGCCGATTACGATCACTACCCCGATAAACAAAACGGTAAAGACCAGAGTATTTCGCAAATCAGCTTGGAAACGGAAGTCGCCAAATAAGTAAAGATAGTTTTTCAGGCCGGCAAACGACATATCAGGAACAAGTGAATTCCAATTACTAAGAGAAACGTATCCAGTCCATCCGATAAATCCGTAAACAAAAATGGTAATTAACAGAATAGAAGGTAAAAGGAAGGCGATGGCCAGTAATTGATCTTTATTGAATACACGTTTCTTTTTAGGAAGGATTTCTGCTTGTTTTTGAGTGGATTTATTCGACTGTTTTGCTAGTTCCATAGATAATCCTCCTCTTTATAGTAAGATAATTGTTCAAAAAGTTGATGAATCAGAAGCAAGAAAATCAAGGAACTCGCGACTCGAGGACCGGAGAGACCGAGTGACGCAGAGATTCGAAGCTTATCATTTGATGACTTTTTGAACTTCCTTTAAAAAGAAGGGGTGAGAGAGCTCTCATCCCCTTCATCATGTTATTTCAATTCCGCAGCAGCTGAAGTAAGTGAATCCGTAAATTGGTTGACATCGAGCTGTGTAACGAAGATGTTAACAGCTTGGTTTACCTTTGTTAGGAAACCTTCTGCAGCAGCAGAGCCGTGTGCTAGGCTTGGTGCTAGCTTCGCAGATTTGAAATCTTCAATTGTATCTTTTCCGTATTGGTCGTATTTGGAAACGTCAGCATCTACACGTGCAGGGATAGATCCCTTTAGCGGGTTGAATTCATCCTGACCTTCAGTTGAACCTAATACAGATAAGAATTTCTTCACGTCTTCAGCATTTGAAAGCCCTTTTGGTAATCCAAATGTATCTGTAATAACCATGAACATACCATCCGTTTCAGGAGTTGGGATATAGCCAAAGTCCTCATTGACTACTAGTTTTAGGTCATTAACGAAATAACCCTTCGCCCAGTCACCCATGACGTTCATAGCAGCTTCGCCATTAGCTACTAACTGAGAAGCATCCTGCCAGTTACGAGAGGCATGGTCTTCATTAATATATCCAAGCATCTTCTTGAAAATTTCGGTAGCTTTAACAACCTTTGCATCATCGAAGGCTATTTCCCCTGTCCATAACTTCCCATAACCCTCTGTACCAAGAACCCCTAATAGAACTGTTTCATAGAGGTGGGTAGCCGTCCAAGGCTCTTTATCGCCTAATGCTAATGGTGTAATTCCTTTTGCTTTTAACGCATCCGCAACCTCGAAGAATTCATCAAAAGTAGTTGGTGCCTCAAGACCATTCTCTTCAAACACATGCTTGTTGTACCAGAGTACGTTTCCACGATGAATGTTCACTGGGACTGAGTAGATATTACCGTCTTTACTAACCATATCAATTAAGTCTTGTGGGAATTTGTCATTCCATCCTTCAGCTTCATAAAGGTCGTTTAATGGTTCCATTTTTCCAGCGGCAACCCAACCTTCGTTAAGCTCAGCTCCACCATGAACCTGGAATGTAGCCGGTGGATCATCCCCTTGCATCCGGCTAGCAAGAACAGCCTTTGCGTTTGTTCCAGCCCCACCTGCAACAGCGGCATTTTCAATCGGCACATCTGGATATTTTTCTTCAAACAAAGCAATTAAAGCTTTTAATCCATCTTCCTCACCAGCACCTGTCCACCAGCTGAAGATATCTAACTTTGCTTTGTCTCCATCCTTTTCCTTTGAACCGGGTTCGGAGCTGCATGCAGTCATTGCAAAAACAAATACAAACAAAAGTGACAAAAGAAAACCTTTTTTCATACGAATATCCCCCTTGTTTTTATTGGAAGCGTTAACAATTTAAATGTAACATGGATAAGAGGGAGGGAGAGAAACTACAATCTGTACTTTCTTGCGAATACCTTCACTTTTTTGTGGTGGTAGGAAAGAGCAAGGCGCCCTTTTAGCGGAACATCGACTAACAACCACTACGGCTTGTGACGAACGTCAATGCCAGCACTTCCTCGAAAATGCTATGCATTTTTTTCGTGCGATGATTATGCTGTCGCAGACTTTCTTGTCCTGTGCAAGTCCAAGCATAAGACCAGCGCTGACAGAAGGTGTATTTTACCTTCTGAAGCGATTGGCTTAGACCATAAAGCTGATGGCGCCTGGAGCTAGACAACTATAAACTCTTTGATCAAAAAAACAGCCTATCTCAAACTGATTTCAGAGTGTAGACAAAGTCAGCACTGACTTTGTCTACACGATTTTTTCAGGATATCTAGTAATACATTACTTTCCTCAGACTGACTTGAAAACGCTTGTCAGACAAGGCGTGCAGCCGATCGAAGACGCGAATAGAAGTTGCCTTCATGAGCGGACGAGAGAGGCAAGCAACGCAGTATGCGAGCGTTTGTCAACAGTCTGAAATCAGCTTATCTCAAGCTGATTTCGTAAGGTTATTTTAATGTGATGCTTCGATATTCTGATGGTGACATACCGGTATATTTTTTAAAAACCCTGCTAAAATAATTGGGGTCCTTATAGCCAACGGAATAACAGATTTCTTTTAAGCTTTTACTAGGGTCATCCATTTCCTTTTTCGCATGATCAACTCTCACAGTTGTGAGGTAGTCAATGAAGGTAACTCCAATTTTTTCTTTAAAAAGCTTACTAAAATGATACGGACTTAGTTCCACATATTCCGCTACTTCCTCGAGTGTTAGAGATTCATAGTAGCGCAAATCAATATATTTTTTGGCCTTTGACAATAACCCGTGGAGTTGATTGTTTTTCCATAGTTCGGTTGAATGGGGATGATCCTCATTGATTGATGTGATTCCTTCCTTTTGGGCGAGGACCAGTAATTCCTTCATTCGATTTTTAAGCTCGGTTTGCGCATTGGCCTGTCTTCTTTCCTGCACAATCTCCGCTTTCACTCTATCAATGGCAGCTAAGATATCAGCTTTACGACTTGGCTTTAAAATGTATTCCTTCACACCTTGCTGCATCACTTCTTTTGCATATTCAAACGTGTTAAATGCGGATACCATAATGAATTTAATGTCAGGATCTAATTGTTTAATTTGCTTAACCGCTTCAACTCCATCGATCCCGGGCATTTTGATATCCATAAGAATCAAGTCTGGCTTGAGCTGTGTAGCTTTCTCAATGGCTACTCTTCCGTTTGGAGCCTCACCGATGACTTCAACATCGGTACATTCGGTTTGAATGATTTTTGTAATCGCCTTCCGTTCAAATAATTCGTCATCAGCAATTATCACTTTAATCATGATCTGTCACCCCTTTTTGATCATAAGGAAGCAAAAGTCGAAATGTGGTTCCACTATCTTTTATTGATTCTATTTCTACAACGTCCATTCGCTTATAAAATAACTGAAGTCTTTGGATGACATTTTTTATCCCAATTCCGGTTGAATGTCCGGTTGATTTTTCAAGAGGGACACTATCGTCTTGCGAAGTTCCATCTGCTATTTGCCTAAGCTTAGTTAGTGTGTTTTTATCCATCCCTGCTCCATTGTCTGTAATCTCTACACATATTCGATCAGACACCCGAAACACATGTAGCTTGATGATGCCACCATCCTCCATCGATTCAATCCCATGAATAAATGCATTTTCGATGATGGGCTGGAGGGATAGCGATGGTATTTCGACGTTTAAGCAATCCGGGTCAACCTCCATTTTAAAATCAATCCGTTCGCCAAAGCGGGTACGTTGGATATAGAAATACTCTTTAACAATTTTGACTTCGTTTAAGAGAGTCGAAGATTTATGTAAGTCTCCCAAATTATAGCGAAGCAGTGCAGCAATTGCTTCGATTAACCGAGAGGTGTTTTGAGCCTCTTCCAAGTAAGCCATCTTTGAAACAGTATTAAGCGTATTAAACAGGAAGTGTGGGTTGATCTGGTTTTGTAGGCTTTTTAATTCCAATTCCTTCAGTAGCTTATCAAGCTCTGATTGTTCCTTGATCTCACTTACCAATTGACGAATATTAAGCCTCATTTGATTAAATGTGTTCGTTAATAATTTTAACTCATCATTGGTTGTTACCTTGAGTTCATCACCGGAAAAGTTACCTTCTGAAATTTCAGTGGCTGCCTTGGATAATTGACGAATTGGTTTTGTAATTCCGCCTGATAGCCACATGGCTAGAAGCAAACTTAATAGAAATGTTGAACTAAACAAGGACATCCCCATTAAATTAAAATAGCGGTTCTGCTTTTCGATTTCTTCATAAAATAATTGATAATCGGTTAGTTCGTTATTAACTAATGACAACGTTGTCTCTTGAATAAAACCTGCAAATTTCGTTGCTTCATTTAGGTGTGTGGAGTATCGATTTATTTCTTTGTTCTGGAACATGCCAATCGTTAGATCAGTGGCTTCAATATAACTACTAATGATATTTTTATAATTCGATAGAGTAATCGCGTTATTTTCATTCGAAAGCTCATTGGTCAACTGCCCCTGATAGGTTAAAAGCTTCTTTCTGGCGCGAAAATAGTCTTTGAGGAAGGTATCTTCCTCTTCGACGATATAGGATTGCATTTTTTCATGGACGAGATTAACCTGCTGTGAAATATCATTTAATAACAGAAACTTTTCAAAGCTATCATCATATTCAGAAACGATTTTTTCACTGCTTTTATAAAACAAAAAGGCAACCGCATTCAAAATAATAAAGACAATCATAAAATAAAGAAGTAATTTCGTACGGATTCGAATAATCATGATGGATCCATCCTTATGATACGCTTTGAATCAAGTGGCAGGTCTTCGGGCCGTATGACTCTAGTTTCTGTATGTACCGTATCCGGAACGTTTCGTCCCTCGATTAAGTCGATCATCAATTGAACGGAACGATATCCCATTTGATAAGGCTCTTGCATGACGGTAGCGTCAATTGTGCCTTTTTTCATATAGTGAAGGGTATCTTCAATGGTATCAAATCCAATAATATAGATTTGATCTTGTTTCTGATAATGTTCAACAACCTGTGCGATTCCGATTCCATCTAAGGCGCTTGTTCCATAAAAAGCCGTGATCTCTGGATGTTCTTTAAGAATTTTGTTAGCGGCCTCCGCGGCTCGAACCCTAGTGATATTTGATTCTTCAATTGCAATAATTTGAATCCCTTCCTCATTCTGAATCGCATCTTTAAAGCCTTGAACACGAAGTTGTTGATGAGAAGCGTAGAAATGTCCAGTGACAATCGCAACATTTGCTTTCCCACCTGTATCTTGAATAAGCGCCTGACCGGCAATAAAGCCCGAATAATAATTATCAGTACCAACATAGGAGTATCGCTTGCTTGTTGCTGCATCGGTATCAACGGTAATCACAGGGATCCCCTTTTCAACGATCTGATTTATCAGTGGGGTAAATTGATCTTCTTGAAGACCTTGTGTTAAAATGCCGTCCACCCTTGACGCAGTGGCCATTTCCAGAGTCTTAAGATGCTCTTCTGTATTTGCTTGTTTAGGTCCGGTGTATTCAAGGACCACATTGAAATGCTGAGCAGCTACTTTTGCTCCATTTTCAACAAGTCGCCAATAATCATTGTCTAGTTCTTGTGGAACAAGAACGAAATGATAACGAGGCGCTTCGCTTGTAGCTTTTGCAGCATTGTTCCCAAAATGGAAAATTTGATAGGCATAATAGCAAGTAAGTGAAAAAGTAATGAGAAATAATAACACCCCAATGCCGTATAGAAATTTAGAAAGGGCAGACAAAGCGAATTCACCTCCAGTTTGAAAGCGTTTGTATATCCATTTTAGCGATAATTGGTTGGGGTGTAAAAGAAAAAACTGCCCATGTGTTTTTGGGCAGTTTCAGAATTATTGATCTTTCTTTCCTATTTCATTACCTGTTGTGTACTCATAGCTTGCCTCATAGCCAGATTCTCTTGCTTTTGGTCCTTTTGCAACCTTGTACTGACTGTGATTGGATTGACCGACACGATTTTTCGTTTTTGCCATATTTAAGAATGCCTCCTTACCCCCGTTTATTTAAGTTTTCCTGTGCCATACGGATCATTTCTTTGACCATATTGCCTCCAATGTTTCCGCCTACTTTTCCGGCTTGTTTGGATGTAAGGTTGCCGTTGTACTCATCATTTAGTGGAATGCCTAGTTCCCTTGCGACCTCATATTTTACGTTGTCGGGATTACTTGGGTCTGTTTTATACCCTTGCTTTTTCATGACGTTTGCTTTTAATTGGTCAAGTTCTTCTCTTGCTTCTGGAACAAGTGGTCGACGTTTTCTTCGTGCCATGTTGAGTCCTCCTTTCATACTTTATTTTTTAATAGTATTTCCAAGTATAAAAACTAGAATTTCGGTAAAACTTGGTAGTAACAAGAAATTTTTTAAAATATTTATCGAAAATTAGTTTGAAATGCTTGTTTTTTGGCTAATCTAGTGATGTAATAGCTTATACCAACAGTTTAATAGGGAAATTTCGCTTAATATCTTGCGAACCTATGAAAAAAGTGGTAAAAAGAATATGTGCTTATTTGGAGAGGAGAATTGAACAATGAACAAAACAGAACTAATCAGTGCAGTTGCAGAAAGTGCAGAACTATCTAAAAAGGATGCAACAAAAGCTGTAGATGCAGTATTTGAAGCTGTTCAAAATGCATTAAGCAACGGAGATAAAGTACAATTAATCGGATTCGGTAACTTCGAAGTTCGTGAGCGTGCTGCTCGTAAAGGTCGCAACCCACAAACTGGTGAAGAAATCGAAATCGCAGCTAGCAAAGTACCTGCATTCAAACCAGGTAAGGCTCTTAAAGACGCAGTTGCTGGTAAGTAATTTTACATAATGATCTGCGTAAATGCCCCTCAGAGATGATCTGAGGGGTTTTTTCATTCGGTTAGACTCCAAATTACTAGATTGACAAAATGTAAGTTTGACGCGCATCCTCCTACATGGGAAAATGAGAGTATCGATTTTTACAAAAAGGTAGTGAAGGGATGCAAAAGAGAGTCAATTGCTTAAAATGCAAACACTTTTACACGACATGGGACCCGAAATTTCCTCGTGGATGTCGTGCCTTCAACTTTAAAACGCAGGCGATGCCTTCTATCACGGTATTTCGATCCTCTGGGGCACATTGTATGAAGTTTGAAGAAAAGCGGCCACAGACGAAGCAGAAGCCTTCCTACAACGTAGACATTCGGGCATAGGAGTTGAAATTTATGAATATATCTGTCGGTAAGATTTTAGATAAAATGCACCAAGAATTACAGATGGCAAAAAGTGAAGCAAGCGAACAAAAGGTGAGAGAGCGGTTAATGGCAATTCGAACATTATGTGACCTTGTTTTGGATGAGGCGCCAGCTGAGGTAAGACGGGTTGAAACTGTGCCAGTGCAGCCAATGCCGAAGGTTGTGCAGCCCATTCAGACGATGCAACCAACGACGATTCAAAACGCAACGAAATTAGAAGAAGACGATGCAAACGGAGACTCTCTATTTGATTTTTAAGTAGAGAGTTTCCTTTTTTGAGTTGATTTTTGGCTTTGTCCGATATCCTAAAACGAGAAATGATAAAAAAACCTTCAGGATAACGTTATCCCTGAAGGTTTTTAAGAAATTTTTCTCTTTTTTTGTAGAGTTCATGCGCTGTTTCAATCCTGCAGCGCTCAAAGCGAATTGTTCCACCGGGTGCCAGTTGCGCAATTTTATAAATATCAACAGAAATGACGGTTGCAATTCGTGGATAGCCTCCTGTCGTTTGTCGATCGGCTAATAAGATGATCGGTTCTCCGCTACTTGGGACTTGAATGCCACCAAGTGGGATGGCGTCAGATGGGATTTCAGCTTTGTCTTTATGCTGTAACGGCGTTGTCCCCTGTAATCGATAGCCCATTCGGTCTCCTTGAACAACTCGATACCGGTCTGTGAAGAATTTTTCGATCGTATCCTTTGTAAAATAATTGTCATGTGGTCCCGGAATGGCGCGGACTGTAACCTCTTTTTCAAATGTTGGAATAAAATGACGCGTGAGCCCGGTGTTTTTTCGGAAAAGACTCCTAGTTCCGTAAAGAATATCCCCATCAATTATTTCCGCTCCAAGCTTTGCCTTCGGGTAATATGATTTACTTCCCAGTACTTCATCGGCATGAAAACCACCAGCTACCGCTAAGTATGCACGAGTACCTGAGACTGGTTTGCCAAACCGGATCATGTCCCCTTTTTTCACGACAAAGGACTTCCATAACGGAGCTTTATTTCCGTTAACGGTCATGCTTAAATCAGCACCACATACTGCGATTGAAATTGTGTCTGCCTCCACAAGTAATGTTGGTCCAAGCATAGTAATTTCAAGTACAGCTTCACCCCTTGGATTGCCGACAAGAATATTTGCGAGTTGGCTTGAATATGAATCCATTGCTCCGCTTGTGACGACTCCAAATTGTTGATACCCATAGCGACCTAAGTCTTGAAAAGTGGTATATAGCCCTTTTTTAAGGACGGTAAAAAGTGGTTGTCCCATTTAAATCACCTGATTGCCTTAATTGTAATGCCTTCATTGGTTAATGCTTGACGTAACTTCTGTACGAATTGAATGGCATGAATGTTGTCTCCGTGAACACAAATTGAGTCTGCTTTGATGGGAATGACTTCGCCATGAATCGTTTGGACGGTTTGCTCTTTCACCATTTGCAGAACTTGTTTGATGGCCTGATTGCTGTCGTGAATGATGGCGTTAGGCTCGGTTCTTGGGGTTAAGGTTCCGCCAGGCTGATAGGTTCGGTCCGCAAATACTTCAGAAACGGCATTTAGACCGTATTTTTCCCCTGCTTCGATTAATTTGCTACCGGCAAGCCCGTATAACGCAAGTGTAGAGTCAAAATTGGCGATGGCCTTTGCAATGGCCTCTGCAAGGCTTGTATCGACTGCAGCCATATTATAGAGAGCTCCATGTGGCTTTACATGCGTGAGTTTCACATCATGCACCTGGCAAAAGGCAGAAAGGGCCCCGATTTGATAGATCACGAGATCATAGACGTCAGACGGCGAAACTGCCATGGATCTTCTGCCAAACCCAACAAGGTCCTGGAATCCAGGGTGGGCCCCGATGGCAAGGTCATACTTTTTCGCAAGCTGGACGGTTTGATTCATTACATGTGGGTCGCCAGCGTGAAACCCACAAGCGATATTGGCACTTGAGATATGTGGTAATACCTGCTCATCGTTGCCGATTTTATAAGCGCCAAAGCTTTCTCCTAAATCACAATTCAAATCAATCGTTCTCAAGTATTTTCACCTCGACCCTGTATCGATTTTCGTTTACGAGATTTTCAATTTCCAGATATTCATCAGCCGATATCGGTGTAAAACGTAGAAAGTCCCCTGCTTTCAGTAAAAAAGGTTCTCTCTTTTTAGGGTCAAATAATGGTACCGGTGTTCGACCAATGAGATTCCACCCTCCTGGTGATTCGAGTGGGTAAATGCCAGTTTGGTCACCGCCGATGCCAACTGCCCCTTTGGGAACTTTAAGTCTAGGGTTTGATAGACGCGGTGTTGCAAGCCTATCTGAAAGCCCTTTTAAATAAGGGAAGCCTGGTAAAAAGCCAATCATATAGACGAGATAGCTAGCACTGCTATGTAAGGAGATGACTTCTTCCGTTGATAGTCCTGAACTAAGCGCAACATGCTCAAGGTCCTCGCCATCATAGCAGGTTGGAATAACGATTACCTCTTTTAAAGTGACGTTCTCGATTGGAGATATTCCTCTGCAAATCTCTGAAACCTGCTCAGAAAGATTTTTATAGGAAGTGAGAATGGGATTATAGTAAATCGTGATCGATTGAAAAGCAGGGACAAGCTCAACGACCCCTTGTAACCTCATTCTCTCAATTTGTTTAGTCGTTCGCTGGATTTGTTTCTGCAAGTCTTTTGAAGCCGGTCTGTTGTAAAAAATCTGTAAGGCCATGTCTCCGACAGGTAAAATGTCTAGGTCCATAACAAAACACCTCTTACTACTATCTTATATTGAATATGTTAAAATGAAATAGGAATTTTCAAAAAAGGATGGAGAACGAAAATGAAACTATTTTTAATATTGGGAGCGATTAATGCATTTTTAGCGGTTGCGCTGGGTGCTTTTGGTGCGCATGGATTAGAAGGAAAAATCACTGAAAAATATTTAAAAACATGGAACACAGCGGTTCAGTATCAAATGTTTCATGCCATCGGCTTGTTTATTGTGGCGTTTTTAGCGGACAAGTTTTCACAGGTAAGCCTGATTACGACAGCTGGTTGGAGCATATTTGTCGGGATTATTTTATTCTCAGGAAGCTTGTACGTATTAAGTGTATCTGGAATTAAAATACTAGGTGCCATCACTCCACTTGGTGGCGTAGCCTTTTTACTAGGCTGGGTTTTATTGATGGTGGCAGCCGTCAAACATTTATAGTATGTGAAAAGGAGTGTCCGCGGACACTCCTTTCTTTTTAGCGTGGTGGGTAAGATACTAGACCTTGTTGGGCTCCACCGCCAAATGGATATTGATACTCGATTTCTTCGTCAAATGTAATATATTGTAGGAAGACCATTAATAATAGGTAACGCATGCCTGTTTGTGGATCGCTTAAAATCAGGTGGTCACGTCCTGCAGCTTCAATAAGTCCTTTAAATACTTTTTGTTGGTTGGTGTTATCAAAGCCCATGTAAACAGTCGCAGCCTTACCTTTGTTCAGTCGAAGAATGTTTTCGATATAGGATTCTTCAAGTGGAAGCATCCCCGGTACATTTTGCGCGATACCACCCGTTTGAGCGAAAGTTGGCGTTTGGAAAGTTGGCGTTTGTGGCATCTGAAAGCCCCCTTGTTGCTGTTGGGTCGGATACGTATATCCGAATTGGCGTGGATCCATATAGAATCCATACTGTCCATAGCTTTGAGGGTTATACCCGTAAGCTTCATATGGATTTTGCGATTGTTGATTGTCTTTACTCAATGTAAGCCCTCCTCAGAATATGTTTTACTTTTTTTCTAAAAGGCGAATTGCCTTAAAACACGCCAGGACAATCCTCCTGAGTAGGTTGGTAGAAGCAATGTGCTTTATACCGTCCTACGTTCCACTGGTTAAACCATTGTGCCGGACAGTTTCCTGATGGTTGAAAAAACCATAATGAAAACCTGGCAGGGTGAAATCTTTCCCCCTTTAGTACCCTTCGTGCAAGTGCGATCTCAGTTGGTCGAGCAGCCTGGTAAAAATAGCCCTTTTGCGTCGCTTCAAAGCCACCGGGACTTTGAAAGACCATTCTTCGAATGGTGTTAATGTCCTTAAAATCCAGACAACGAGATCTCGTACGGTTTACCCCAACATTCCCTACTAATAGCATGCCTTGCCTGCCTTCACTTTCAGCCTCAGCACGCAATAGCCTTGCTAATAGCTTTACATCTTCCTCCGTGTGCGCAACTACTGCCATTTTTTCACCTCACTTAAAAAAGAAGACTTGTCGAAAGTCTCTTTATTAACTTATTGATAAGGTGAAAAATGGGTTCCTACTTCTAGATTCATTTTTGGGATACTTTATTAGATTTCTGGTGGATATGTTTTGTGGATTCATCATTGAATTGTATGAGAGAGGAAAAAGGATTATGAATATGGATGAAAAAAAAGAGAGGAAGCCCTCTCTTTTTTTTAATTTATGTGTAAAAATTGTGGAACTTTTTCTTCGGTTAGAATGTTTCCTACAAAGAATGCGCCGAATTCACCATAGCGTGCACTTACTTCGTCAAAACGCATTTCATAAACGAGCTTTTTGAATTGAAGGACATCGTCGGAGAATAGGGTTACGCCCCATTCGTAATCATCAAAGCCGACAGAGCCAGTGATGATTTGTTTTACGATACCAGCATATTGGCGACCAATCATACCATGGCTTCTCATAAGCTCCTTGCGTTCTTCCATTGAAAGCATGTACCAGTTGTCATTGCCTTCACGGCGCTTGTCCATTGGATAGAAGCACACATATTTGTTTTTTGGTAGGATAGGGTATAAGCGTCCGCGTACATAAGGATTTTGGTATGGATCCTCTTTGCTTTCGCCTGCCACATAGTTACTTAATTCAACAACAGATACATATGAATAAGTAGGAATTGTGTATTCAGCAAGCTTTGTTTTGTTGAATTCGTTTTCGATTTCATTCAACTCTTCCATTGTTGGACGAAGAATCATCATCATGAAATCAGCTTTTTGACCAACAATTGTGTATAATGCATGACTTCCTTGACTTTCGCTTTGAGTCTTATTCCACTTCTCCACTAGACCAAGAAATTCATGAATCGCTGCTTGGCGCTCGTCACTTGAAAGAGTTTTCCAAGATGTCCAATCAATCGAACGGAAATCATGAAGGCAATACCAGCCATCAAGCGTTTGTGCTGCTTCAGCCATTACTATCACTCCTCGTATTACATTGATTATGTATTCAACCACTACTATATCATAGTTTCCCCTATAGCCAACTTAGTAAACTCCGAACAATTTTGTGAACATAAGCATGAGTGAGTAATTTGTAAGGTAGTAGGGAAAATTGAAGATAGTGTCATAATACTGTCACAAGAATTCTAAGGCTTTTTAGTTTTCATTTTGTGAAAAAAGCCGTATCCTTATGGTTGGCAGTTTTGCAGGGTGATGATGACCCAATTTACATAAAAGCATGTAAATGCACGAGATTTAGGAGGTATAAATGTGAGCGATTTATTTACTCAATTAAAAGAAAAGGTATCAGGAAAGGACATGAAAATTGTGTTTCCTGAAGGACTAGATGAGCGTATTTTAAAAGCAGTAAGCCGTTTAGCAAGCGAAAAGGTACTTGTGCCAGTCGTAATTGGTGAGAAGTCTGCGGTTGAAAGCAAAGCAAAAGAAGTAGGCGTTTCACTTGATGGAGTGCAAATCTATGATGCTGATTCTTACCCAGAGTTTGACCAACTTGTGGCATCATTTGTTGAAAGACGTAAAGGGAAAGCAACGGAAGAGGATGCACGTAAAATTCTTAAGGATGAGAACTACTTTGGAACAATGCTTGTTTACACTGGTAAGGCACACGGACTTGTAAGTGGTGCTGCCCATTCTACAGCAGATACAGTTCGCCCTGCTCTTCAAATTATTAAAACAAAGCAAGGTGTGAAGAAGACTTCTGGTGTGTTTATCATGGTTCGTGAAGATGAGAAATATGTATTTGCTGATTGTGCGATCAATATTTCACCAGACAGCCAGGATTTAGCTGAAATCGCAATCGAGAGTGCCAATACAGCAGAAATGTTCGATATTGAGCCAAGAGTGGCAATGCTAAGCTTCTCAACAAAGGGATCTGCGAAGTCTCCTGAAACGGAAAAGGTAGTAGACGCAGTTAAGATTGCAAAAGAAATGAATCCGGCATTGGTATTGGACGGAGAATTCCAGTTTGATGCGGCATTTGTTCCATCTGTAGCTAAGAAAAAAGCACCAGATTCCGTGATTAAGGGTGACGCAAATGTATTTGTATTCCCAAGTCTTGAAGCGGGTAATATCGGGTACAAAATTGCACAGCGCCTAGGAAACTTTGAAGCGGTAGGTCCAATTTTACAGGGCTTAAATCAGCCGGTAAATGACCTATCACGCGGATGTAATGATGAAGATGTGTATAAGCTTGCATTAATCACAGCAGCACAAGCTTTATAGGAATGAGAAATGGCCATGTCAGGGAACATGGCCATTTTTTGTGGTTGTATTTAGTTAGTGGCAGTATTTTTGAAACAGTGGCAGTATTTCTGAAATAGTGGCAGTAAACCCTCATCCTCGGACTCTAACCTAACTATCAGAGTTCCCAATCCATTTTTAATACGTTTTTAAGAAGTTCGACTTGTTCATCACCAATTTTTTCAGCGAGCTGCTTTTCAATTTTCGATTTAAGCGCCTCATTTTTCTCATAGCATTCCTCACCAAATGGTGTGAGTTCAATCGATTTTTCTTTTCTATTGTGTTCGACATCCATTACGTTAACAAGACCTTTCGCCTTCATGTTTTTTATAAACTTATGAGTAGCCTGTCTTGAGATGTCTACATTTTTTGAAACATATGCAATTGTTGGTTGCTTTTTATATATTCTCGACATGATGTACCATTCGGAATTTGAAATCGCGATGTCGCTAGTCTCGTTCCATAATTTTTCTGCAATTCCACGAAGTTGACCATGCCTTTCACTTATAAGGTCAATGAGATCTAATTGTTGAAGTACAGGATCCATACATTCCACTCCCGTTTTTATAATCGTCATTACTATACAAAAAACGATAGATATTGTCAACTGAGTTGACAAAGTGTGAAAGAAAAGGTAAATTAATTATTGTAAACTAGGTTGACAATCAGTGGGATGGGGGTCATAAAAATGTTTAAAGTTGGGGATTTGGTTGTCTATTCATCACTTGGAATTTGTAAAATAAATGACATTTGTGATGAAACATATTACGGTAGGACCCGAAAATATTATATTTTACATCCAATTGAGGATAACGATCTAACCATTCGTAATCCTGTAGATAATGATAGAGTTCTTATGCTAGGAATCATTAATCGTCAGGATGCAGAAGACATGCTAGAATCCTTTAAACGCACTGGCATTGCTTGGATTGAGAAGGGGAATGAACGAACAAAAATATATCACGAAATTGTCATGTCTGGTAATCGGAAGGAAATCGCGGGGATTGTAAATACTTTGATGTGTAGAAAATATGAAGTAGAGATGGCTGATAAAAAGTTAGGCGAGCCTGACCGCAGACTTCTTTTACATATTCAAAATATCTTGTACAAAGAGTTAGCGATTTCATTGGATACTACGTTTGAGAAAATAGCAAATGAGGTTGAAAGGAACATTAAATATAAGATTGGGCTCTTATTAAGTGAAAGGGTACCGACAAAGTAGTTTTAAGGGGATTTTGTCTTTATGGCAACCCGTAGAGATGATAACGCTCAAATGTCAACCAAGTTGACATTTTTCGTAAAATGGAGTATGATAAGTATAGTCAACTAAGTTGACAATCCATTGGATAGGAGCATGGTACATGTTTAATATTGGGGATCTGGTGATTTATTCAAATCAGGGGATTTGTCGAATAGATGATATTTGTGAGAAAACATATTCTGGGATTACTCGAAATTATTATATTATGAGCCCAATTGAGGATAGTACTTTGACGATTCAAAATCCAGTAGACAATGACCGCAATTTAATGCGAGCAATCATTGGAAAAAGTGAGTCAGAGGAGATATTGGACTCGTTTAAGCTACCGGGAATTCAGTGGATTGATCATGCGTCTGAACGTCATAAAAATTATTCCGAAATCGTTTCTTCTGGAGACAGAAAAGAAATTTCGAGCGTTTTAAATACATTAATGAGTAAAAAATATGAATTTGAAATAATTGATAAGAAGTTGTCTGAACATGACCGTAGACTTCTCCTTCATATTCAAAAAATACTTTTTAAAGAGTTAGCCATTACGTTGGATACGACGGTAAAGGCCATTGAGAAAGATATTAATCGTATGATTGCGCACAAAATGAGCAAGACCTCCCATCACGAGGTAGCAAATTTCGTAAATTAAAGGTAAAATAGGGAATGTTAAAACCAGGCAATGCCTGGTTTTTTACGGTTCAATTACGATTTTAAAAAAAGCACTTTTTATGTAATAGGAGTATGACGTATGACCGAAAGTCTTTTACACCAGCCAAGCTGGCGGATTATAGATCAATCGAGTTTAGGCTATCAATTTGATGCATTACAATCGTTTGCGATAGATGATACACTTTGTGCATTTGTAGGAAAAGGAGATTCACCAGCTACTGCAAGGGCCTGGGTTCATCATCAGACCATTGTGCTTGGGATTCAGGATACGAAACTTCCCTTTCTTGAGGAGGGGATAAATCTCCTTGAGTCAATGGGCTATCGTGCAATCGTACGAAATTCGGGCGGACTAGCAGTGGTTCTTGATGAGGGAGTGCTAAACATCTCGCTTATCTTTCCTGAAACGGAAAAAGGCATTGATATCAACCGTGGCTACGATACAATGCTTGAGTTGATTCGAAAAATGTTCGAAGGCTATGAAGTCGACATTGTAGCACGTGAGGTTGTCGGTTCATATTGTCCAGGAAGCTATGATTTAAGTATAGACGGGAAAAAGTTTGCAGGAATCTCCCAGCGTCGCCTTCGTAACGGGGTGGCAGTCCAAATATATTTAGGCGTGACAGGGAGTGGATCTGAGCGAGCAGAAATCATTCGCCAATTTTACGAGGTGGGGCTGCAAGGGGTAGCGACGAAATTTGTCTATCCAGATGTGAAGCCCGAGACGATGGCGTCTTTGGCAGAATTGATTGATCCTAATCTAACTGTACAAACCGTCATGTTACTGCTACTTAAAACCCTAAAAAACGAAAGTGAAAAAATCTTCGCCTCACAGCTAACAGAAGAAGAAATGCCAGTATTCGAGCAAAACCTTTTACGAGTGCTTGAACGGAATAACAAAGTATTATAAGGGTCCAGGGGACGGTTCTCCTGGTCCTTTTTTTGTGTTGGAAAAGGGGTTGGTGGGCTCGTAATTGCGCTTTAATTTTGACAATTGCGCTTTAGTTCGAAGGAAATGCGTATTAAATGTAATAATTGCGCGTAAGTCGGGGACATATGCGTCATGATACGAAAAAAGCAAATTACTTACCTTCTCACTATTAAAATATTTTTTATAATAAAAATATTGAAATTTGTTTTTGACCATGATATGATTCTCGTCAAGTAAGATAATTCAAACTTTATTCAGCCGTGATCCAATCCCGGCTGAATAAAGTTAGCCTCCGGCGGATGCCTCGATTTTTCAAAGGAAATTTCGAGCAGTAAGATCAAAGACTAAGAGCGCCACGTCCTGTGGCAACGTCTTTGTGACCCACCTCGTGTGGGCCTAAAATCGCGCAATTACGCCAAGGCATAATTGAATAGTATGCTGTATTTTCTCTTATCAAGAGTAGGCTGAGGGATTTGGCCCGATGACGCCCAGCAACCGACCGTAATACCATTGTGAAATGGGGCGACTTAGTTCGCCGGGTGAACAACCCGCAAGGCACGGTGCTAATTCCAACAGAAGGATGATTCTTTCTGGTAGATAAGAGGTGCGAAGACTTTTGTATGCTTCAAGCCTCTTTCTGATAAGAAAGAGGCTTTTTTACATCTCTAAAAAGAAGCCTCAACAAACAGGAGTGTGATGGCTTTCAACTTGAGTAAACAGATGTGAAAAATAAGATTACATACAAAAGAAGGGGAGAAAAACAAATGAAATTATCAAAACTATTATTTACGACATTATTAATTATTGCAGTACTAGTTGGCTGCCAACCGAAAGTAGCCGAAGAAACAACGAAAACGGATAGCACAGAAGTAAAGAATTCTGATCATCCATTAGCAAACAAAAAAGTTGCGTTAATTATGCAGCAAAACTTAGGAACATTCTCAGCGCAATATATTGAGGGTGTTGAGGAACAAGTAAAAAAGTTCGCAGGCGAAACAACGGTTTTTACATCTGACGGAGACCTTGCAAAAATGTCGTCAAACGTAGATGCAGCAGTAAACCAAGGCTTCGATGCCATTTTAATTGACCATGGAACAAAGGAAGCACTGCAAAGCTCCGTTCAAAAGGCAGTCGACAAAGGAATTCCAGTTGTTGTTTTTGATGCAGAAGTGGAAGTGGAAGGTGTAACCGTTCTTGAACAAGGTGACCAGCAAATGGCACAAATGACTCTTGAAAAATTGGCAGAAGACGCTGGTGGTGAAGCAAATATCGTAAAAATCTGGGTTGCGGGCTTCGCACCAATGGAAAGACGTCAGTTGGCCTACCAAGAGTTTCTTGATAACAACCCAGGCATAAAAGAGATCGCAACATTTGGTGCCGCTACGGCAAACACGGCTTTAGATACACAAGCACAAATGGAAGCTCTTTTAAAACAATATCCTGAGGAAGGTCAAATTACAGCGGTTTGGGCAGCATGGGATGAGTTTGCAAAGGGTGCTGTTCGTGCCATTCAACAAGCAGGACGTACAGATATCAAAGTGTACGGAATTGACATGAGCGATGAGGATTTACAAATGATTCAAGCAGATAATAGCCCATGGGTTGCGTCAGCAGCGGTTGATCCAAAAGATATCGGACGTATCCAAGTTCGTTTTGCATACCAAAAATTAAACGGTGATGAAACACCTGAACGCGTAAAATTGGAACCAGTTTTCGTAACAAAGGATGCACTTCCAGGAGAACAAATTACAACCGCCGAGCTTGACCAGTACATTGAAGGCTGGGGTAAAAGCGAACAAGGCTACACAGACGAGTTGAAAAAGCTTGAAGCTGGAGAGTAAAAAAGAGGGCCTTCAGAGGTCGTCTGTAAAGGAGGATATGTAGATGCCTTTACTCGAAATGAAGGAAATGACAAAAAGCTTTGGAAAGGTGATTGCGTTGGAGCAGGCTTCTTTTGAATTAGAAGCAGGTGAGGTTCACGCCTTACTTGGTGCAAATGGAGCGGGAAAGAGCACGCTGATGAAAATTCTATCGGGTGCTTATGAGCTTGATACAGGGGTGATTACCCTTGAAGGCGAAACGATCAACATTCGTACTCCAAAGGATGCGAAAACACATGGAATCCACTGTGTCTATCAAGAGGTAGACACTGTGATTGTACCGCAGCTCACCGTTGCTGAAAACATTTTGCTTGATACGTTTTCGACTGAAAAGAGCCTGTTTATCAATAAACGAAAGCTTCGTGAAAAAGCAGCTTCGATTTTAAAGCTTTTGAATGTAACAGACATTCCAATGACGAAACAAGCATTGGAGCTGTCACTAGCTGAAAAACAATTAGTGCTAATCGCAAGAGCTCTCGCCCATGAGGCAAAGGTCATTATTTTTGACGAACCAACAGCGCCTTTATCGATTGAAGAAACGAAGCATCTATTTGAAATCGTAAAAACATTGAAGGAAAAGGGAGTCGGCTGTATTTTTATTTCACACCGGCTTCCAGAAGTGTTTGAAATCTGTGATCGCTTAACGATTATGCGCGATGGGAAAACAATTACTACTTTTTCGACGAAAGAAGTTACCCAAAAAACCGTTGTTGAAACGATGCTTGGTAACTCCTATACAGAACAATCCACGAAACGGAAGACAGTGAGGGGTGACCTTCTTTTAGAGGTGGGTGGTCTTGATGATGGAGAAAAGCTTACCAATGTATCGTTTACGGTTTCCGAGGGGGAAATTGTTGGGGTTGTTGGATTGGTAGGTGCCGGAAAAACGGAGCTTGCGAAAACATTATTTGGTCTCCGCTCCTACGAACAGGGTGAAGTCAAAGTAAAGGGCAAGTCACGACATTTTACGCATTCCCAGCAGGCAATTGAAGCGGGGGTAGCACTTGTTTCAGAGGAGCGTCGTAAGGAAGGATTGTTCATTCACGAGTCAATCTCTACGAATCTATCCTTTGCTAATTTGAAAAAATTCTCACCGTTTTTATTCATGGATCGGAAGGCTGAAAAAAGCTATGCCAGCTCCATTATTGAATTGCTTGGAATCAAGGCGAAAAATACGGAAGTGTTGGCTGAGCATTTAAGCGGGGGAAACCAGCAAAAGGTTGCGATTGGGAAATGGGTATCTCGAAATGCGAATCTCTATTTGTTTGATGAGCCGACAAAAGGGGTGGATGTCGGTGCAAAGCAGGATATTTTCCAGCTTATCTATTCTCTCGCCGATGAGGGGAAGGGGATTCTTTATTTTTCCTCTGAAATTGATGAAATCATCCGAATCTCAGACCGAATTCTGGTCATGTATGACGGAGAAATTGTGAAAGAACTTTCGGGAGAAGAGGCAACACAGGATAAAATCCTTTTGTATGCTAGCGGTGGAAAGGAAGACGTACATGAAAGGGAATATCATCAGCTTCTTGTTTAAATACGGGGCAATTGTATTAATGGGCTTTATCTTAATCTATTTTAGTTTTGTAAATGATGCCTTTTTTTCATATGGCAATCTATCCGATATCTTAAGGTCGATCTCAATCGTAACACTCCTTGCGTTAGGGGTGACCTTTACACTGGTTGTTGATGGCTTTGATTTATCGGTTGGGTCAACAATGTCGTTGTCGGTCGTGATCACAGCGTCATTGATGGTGTGGTATGAATTACCACTATGGGTGGTTCTGCTTCTACCACTTTTAGTTGGAGTTGCTGTCGGGCTAGTCAATACGTTTTTAATCGTAAAAATAGGAATACCGGATCTACTCGCGACACTTGGAATGATGTATATCGTGTCAGGTTTACACCGGACCTACACGGAAGGGTACTCTATCTACAACCATATGCCCTTGACTAGTGGAGGGACTGCACCAGGTGAGTTTAGTTCTGCATTTTTATGGATTGGGCAAGGCGAGATGCTAGGACTCCCAGTTCCAGTCTGGATTATGCTTGTTTTCGTGCTTCTTGCTTATGTGATTCTCAACCATACAAGATGGGGACGGATTTTATACATGACAGGTGGAAATGCTGAAGCGGCAAGGCTATCAGGAATCAACACAAACAAGGTGAAGCTGATTGCTTATACGGTATCTGGTGTGTTTGCGTCAATGGCAGGGATCTTGTTTACAGCGCGCGTTGGCTCAGGGCAAATTGATGCAGGTGCTTCGTTGTTAATGGAATCTGTGGCTGCTGTGTTTGTTGGATTTTCCGTGCTTGGTGCGGGGAAGCCAAATGCACTCGGAACCTTTTTTGGGGCAGCACTTATTGGGGTTCTACTAAATGGACTAACAATGCTGAATCTACCATACTATGCATTTGAAATTGTAAAAGGCTCCGTACTAGTTTTGGCACTAGCTGTAACGTACATTGGAGTCAAATATCGACCAAAGGTGATTCGAAAAAGGAGAGAGCAAAAACATGCCGCTTAAAAAACTAGAACATGTGGGGATTCAAGTAAAGGATTTAGATACAACGATTGAGTTTTATACAAGGGTACTGGGCTTGGAATTACTAGAAAAGCAGTATCATGTGGACCCAAACTTAAAGCTGGCTTTCCTAGGTTTTAGTGATTCGGATGAAACGGTAATCGAATTGATTTCCGGATACAATCCAAACCTTCCAACAGAAGGAAAGGTTCATCATATCGCGTTTACCGTCGAAAACATTGAAGAGGAAATAGCGAGAGTGAAGGAGCACGGTGTTACATTTGTTGATGAAAACATCACAACCCTTCCAAGTGGAGCAAAATATGTATTCTTTAATGGGCCAGACGGAGAATGGATTGAGTTGTTTCAAAAATAAATACAAATCACAAATGGGCCCGCCCGAGTTTCAAAAAAACTTAGGTGGTGCCCCTTTTTTTATTCGAAAAAAATCTTAGAGGGTACAAGGTTATTTCATATTTTACATTATATATGACCTCACTTTTCAAAAATGGTAATATAAATGATGTAATAGTACTTGTTCTGTATGTGTTTACAAATTTAGAAGGCAGGATTGAAGTGTGAAGATGAACATTAAAATACACATCGTGGCACCCTATGAATCGATGATTCCAGTTATTGAAGAATGCATTGGTTATTTTCCTACATTTGAAATTCGTTATTCAATAGGTGACTTACACGAAGGGGTAAAGCAGGCGATTCAAGCCGTGAGGAATGGAGCAGAGATTATTATTAGCAGGGGTGGGACGGCTAAATTAATTAAAAAAAATGTCCGTGTCCCTGTGCTCGATATGCAGCTTTCTGGGTATGACATGATTCGGTCTCTATCTTTAGCTACAAATTTGGAGAGTAAGACGGCGATTGTTGGCTTTTCGAATATTACCTCTGGTGCTCAGTCCATCATAGATTTATTGGATCTGCCCTTAAAAGTTTTCACGGTTGCTGATTCTGATGAGGTAGCACCCTTAATCTTAGAACTTAAAAACTCCGGATATCAGCAAATTGTAGGGGATGTAATTACTGTTAAAACTTCGAACGCATATGGTCTTAAGGGGTTTTTAATTCAATCTGGTAAAGAGTCTATTATGAATGCGTTAGAAGATGCGAAACTGGTTCATCATTATTTAAACGATAAAAATAATCTAATGAAAGTCATGGAGCAATTTATCTTAAAAGACCACCAAAATTTGCTGATATTGGACGATAAAAATGAGATTATCTATGAGCGCTGGAATGATTTTCACACCAGCCCATTAACCGAAGCTGATTTATATATATTAATTACCGACCTCGAAATAAATAAACAGAAGGTTACAAGGAGCTTCATGATTCAGGATCATTTGTTTGATGTAACTGGCTATTTTATTCAAGTGAACCAACAGTCTTTTAAGGTCATTGTTACTGAAAAAACAGTTTCTATTCTGGAACAAAAGGGTCTTTCTATTGATGCCGATACGACAAGTGAACCAATTGCAGCAGCGTCGGAAGTAATTAGGAATATATTAATTCATATAGAAACCCTCTATAAAAATAATCAAATAATCCTTTTACAGGGTAGAAAAGGTACTAGTAAGGACTTTATTACTCGTTATATTCATCAGAGATATTCGGATGAAGGCTTGCTCCTTACAATTAATTTTAAAGAGTTCGATCATGATTATTTGGATAAAATGCCACTAAGGAATATTCGTACAATTAGACTTATACATCCTGAGTATATAGACGAATATCAAAGGCTATCACATTTTATAAAAGAGTGTCTGACACATCATATACGTATTTTCATCCTTACAGAAAGTATGTTACCTACTGAGTTTATTCAAGAGGTAAAGATGAATAAGATTATAATGCCGGATTTATCTGAAAGAAAAGAGGATATTCGCATTCTTGCTCAATACTTTATTGCTTATTACAATCAAAAGTACGGAACGATACCAGTTAAGATTAACGGTGAGGCAATACAATTTTTAGAGAATTTTACCTATCCTAATAATATCGACAATCTAAAAAATCTTATTAAGCAGGTTGCCTTAAATGAAAAGGACTATGTGATTCAAAAAGAAACAATTGAAAGAGTAGCTACAAATGAGCATCTTCCGGCTGATGTGATTTTTCAACAAGGTACTTTAAAGGAAATTGAAAAGGAAATTATTAAATTAGTCTTGAAAGCAGAAAATAATAACCAAACAAGAGCAGCGGAACGGCTAGGAATTAATCGAGCAACTTTATGGCGTAAGCTTAAAGAGTAATCTTTAGGTTTACGCTTTTTAATTAGCTTAAGTGTTGCATTTTTAAACACTTTTGATATTTAAGTATATTTTTTATAAAAAAAGTGTTGCTTTTATAAACGATTTATTCTATATTACTAGTGTAAACGCTTTACGAGAATAAGGGGGAAAACAAAATGAAAATTAAAGCAACTTTAGATAAGATTCCCGGCGGAATGATGGTTGTTCCGTTGTTGCTAGCAGCAACGATTAATACATTTTTTCCAAATATGCTGAGAATTGGCGGTTTTACCGAATCGTTATTCGTAACAGGAGCAAATACACTGATTGCACTTTTCTTATTTATTGCTGGTGCGCAAATCAGTGTGAAAAACGTAGGGGTATCACTAGGTAAAGGTGCAACATTACTTGGATTAAAATGGGTAGTAGGAGCAGCTTTCGGATTAGTAGCATACTTGTTAGCAGATAGTAATGGATTATTCTTAGGAATGGCTCCGCTTGCAATTATTGCGGCTATGACAAATAGTAATGGTGGAATGTACATGGCTCTAGTTGGTCAATACGGAAAAGAAGATGACAAGGCTGCATATTCACTATTAGCTCTAAATGATGGACCATTCTTAACTATGATTGCATTATCCATTTTTGGTACAATGGGCTTTGTTGATGGAATGTTTTCTATTCAATCATTCGTTGCAGTACTTCTTCCTATCGTTATTGGAATGGTTTTAGGTAATTTAGATCCAGAAATGAAAGAGTTTTTAACCAAAGGTAGTGACATGTTAATTCCGTTTTTCGCTTTTGCACTAGGTATGGGAATCAACTTCACAGCGATTATTGAAGGTGGATTAAGTGGTATTTTACTAGGGGTTATTACAGTAATTTTCACTGGTGGCGCTGGTTACCTAGTATTTAAATGGATTGGCTGGAACCCGCTTGTTGGTGCAGCAGAAGGCACAACAGCAGGGAATGCTGTTGCAACTCCGGCGGCTATAGTTGCTGCTAATGCATCTTTTGCACAATTTGCTGAACTTGCAACAGTTCAAATCGCAGCAAGTGTTGTAACAACAGCTATTTTACTACCAATTGTAATAGGATTCTTAGCAAAACGCTTAGAGAAAAGTGGCCAGTTAGCTAAATATAATTAAGATATTGTTTCAAATGGCAACAATCTCAGAGAAAAATGTCTATAGTAAAAGATTTATAGCTATAAAATAAAGAAGAGGGACGCAAATGCTCTCTTCTTTTTAGGAGGATTACACAATGAAATTAGCAATCATAGCAGACGATTTAACGGGTGCTAATGATAGCGGGGTTCAATTAGCACAGCATGGTCTTAAAACCTCCGTATTGTTTGACATAGATAGAGAATCTATTCATGCTTATGAAGCAATTGTATTTGATACAGATAGCCGATCTATTGATCGTGAAGAAGCCTATCAAAAGGTAAAAGATGCAGCCCAATTTTTAAAAGGTGCAGGCTTTTCATATATATTTAAGAAACTTGACTCAACGATGAGAGGAAATATTGGTGCTGAAATTGATGCAGTATTTGATGTATTGCAACCAGATTTCATGATGATTGCGCCAGGATATCCTAAAAACAATCGCACTATCCTACAATCAACCCACTATTTAAAAGGGATTCCGCTTGCTGAGACTGAAATTGCAAGGGATCCTAAGACACCTGTTACCCAATCCTATTTGCCTGATCTTTTAAAAGAGCAAACAAAGCAAAAAATTGGTACGATTACAATCGATGACTTAGATAAGGGCTTTACATGGATTCAAGAAAAAGTAGATGCGTATTTCCAACAAAACATCCCGTATATACTGGTGGATTCAACCGAGGAACATCATCTTGAACAAATTTTAGACTATACTAAAAAGCTACGTTATCAGTTCTCTTGGGTGGGTTCGGCAGGAATCGCAAATTATTTACCTGATTATTATGATATGCCCAAAAGGCAAAAAGAATTGATTATTCCCCAAAATGAAGGGCCAATACTTACTGTTGTTGGAAGTGTAAATAAAAATTCAAGGGCACAGCTACAGCTTCTAATGGAAAATACAAATGTGTATCCAATTGCGTTTGAATCATTTACCTCCGTTTCAGATGAGGATGTTCGTGAAAAAGAGATAAGAAGAGTATATAATCTAGCGATGGAAAAAGCACAGCAGGGATTAGATGTTGTTATCTATTCCACAGGTGAAGTAAACGATATCGAAAAAGCATGGAATATTGGAGAAACTAAGGGTTTAACACATACCGAGGTAAGCAATGAAATTGTAAAGGCAATTGGCTCTGTATGCTCAGTCCTTTTGGAACAGGGATATTTTAAAGGGGTATCGATGACCGGTGGAGACACTGCTAAGCAAATTTGTTATTTATGGGATGTAAAAGGCTTTGAGTTATTGGATGAATTGGAAATCGGTGTTCCACTATCGAAGTTTTTTGGACATGATAATTTATATGTTATTACAAAGGCTGGCGGGTTCGGTACACCAGAAGTATTTATTAATGCCATCAAAAAATTAAAGGGGGAACTATAATTATGAAACCAGTGATTGGAATTACAATGGGAGATGCAGCAGGAATTGGACCAGAAATAATTGTAAAGGCCCTAACTCATGAAGAAATTTATCAAAATTGCCGCCCGATAGTCATAGGTGATGCAAAAATTTTAGAGCGAGTACAGCCGATTGTTCATTCAAATGCAAAAATAAATCTTATTAATGTTCCTGAGGAAGCTAAATTTGAATTAGGTACAATCGATGTAATTGATTTAGACCTGATACCTGAAGATTTACCATTTGGACAAGTGTCACCAGTTGCGGGAGATGCAGCGTTTCAATTTATCGCAAAAGCTGTTGAACTTGCAAAAAATAAAAAAATTGATTCTATTTGTACAGCGCCATTGAATAAAGAGGCGTTACACAAGGGCGGCCATATGTACCCAGGACATACAGAAATTTTGGCAGATTTAACAGGTACAGAGGATTTTTCAATGATGTTAACAACACCGAATCTAAAAGTAATTCATTTAACTACACATATAGGATTAATTGATGCTATTAACAGTATTAATCCAGAGAGAACCTATAAAGTAGTAAAATTAGCACATGAGACTCTTTCAAGAGCAGGATTTGAAGATCCGAGGATTGCTGTTTGTGGAATTAACCCACATGCTGGGGAGAATGGTTTATTTGGATATGGTGAAGAAGAGGAAAAACTACAACCAGGTATTGAGCGTGCGCAAGCAGAAGGAATAAATGTAACAGGGCCACTACCTGCTGATACTCTCTTCTTTAGAGCAGGCAGAGGGGATTTTGATATCGTGGTGGCATGTTATCATGACCAAGGACACGCTCCAATTAAAGTAATGGGAATTGAAAGTGGCGTAAACATTACGGTTGGACTAAAGGGTGGAATAATCCGAACTTCAGTGGACCACGGTACCGCTTTTGATATTGCAGGCAAAAACATTGCCGATGAGCAAAGCATGATAGCAGCAATTAATTCAGCAATTGAATTAGCTCCCAAAAGATAATTAAGTAGAAAATATGATTGAAGCTAGGAGATTCATTTCCTAGCTTTTTTTGTTTGTAATCTATTCGACAAGTCTTACATGAAACTTCTTATAGTTTTTTTACGTCCCATATTATGGGTATTTTCTGAAAATAACATATATGGTAGTCTATAGGTACGTATTCCTATTTTTTACAGTTGGTAATCTGGTAAGGGGGGATTTGGTTGCTTAAAAGAATAAGAGTGTTTAGTGGGCGGGATTTCATTTCGATTCTCTATTTCGGCCTTGTTGTTCTTGGAATTGCTTATTTTTTAGGGAATGGGGATATTGTGAAGTTTTATTCAACGATTAAAACGATGCTACCTGTTTCTGAGAGCTGGAACACAATCAAGCAATTAATTAGCAATTTACAAACCGACGGAAGTCTTGGTGCAACAAAAAATAAGGAGCTGTATGAAGGGATCGTCCTTGAATATTTCCCACGAAGTTTATCAGTAATTGCAACAGCTTTTTTGTTAGCGGTTTCTTTTGGGATAGCAAAGGGGATTTTTGATTATCGAAATCGTTATACATACCTGAATTTTTTAGGAACAGGGGTAACCTCGGTTCTCAATTCTTTACCAGATTTTTTTATGATTATCGTTCTACAATGGGTGATTATGATTCACTTTAATTTTATTGACGTTTTTGGTCATGACCAGTGGTTTAACTTTATTTTTCCGGGGATTCTTGTATCTCTGTACCCCATGATGTATTTTGCTAGAATCACGTTTACAGCTCTTGCGAGTGAGGATGGGGAGATGTATATCCAATATGCTCGCGCGAAAGGATTAACTCAGAGGCTAGTTATACATAAGCATATCCTGACAAAATGCATGCGCTCGATTTTACAACATATTGGTGTTGTCATGACGTATGTCGTTTCCAATCTATTAATTGTTGAGTGGCTGATGGCATATAAGGGTGCTGCTTGGCGAATGATGCTATCGATTAATCGGTTGAATTTATCAATTCCACTAAGCCAACCCTATGCAGATTATCCGGAAATAGGTTTAATTGTAGAAATTTCTTTCTGCTTTGTCTTGCTTCTATTAATCACCCAAATCGTTAGTGTAATTTGGCAAAACAAATACGAAATAGAGAAGCGTAACATTTGGATCCGAATCACAAAAGTGATTGTTCAATATGCCTTTATATGGATTTTTGTGCTTTTTATTATTTCGTACTTGAAGGTAGGATACTAGGAAGGAGGAGCGCTTATGAAAAATTGGTCGCTTTGGACAGGTCTCGTACTTTTTGGACTCATGTTATTTATTAGCTTTGTTGGACCACAGTTTTCGTTTATTGAGCACACTCCTCCCGAGCATCGAATGAGATTTTACGATGGAGGTGAACTTGGAAGGGCACCTTTCCCACCTTCAAAGGAGGATCCACTTGGAACAGATCGTGAAGCCAGGGACATCTTAAGCATGCTTATTCTTGGAGCAAAGGACACACTAAAAGTTATCGTGTTAATCACCTTGATTCGCTACATTATTGCGATTCCAATGGCTTTTTTGGCCTCCACGAAAAAAGGTATTGCTTACATGGTTTCCAATGGTTGGTATTCCTTGTTTGGAAGTATCCCCACGATTTTCGCAGCGATTTTACTATTGGAAATTTTCCAGGCAGACGGGCTTGAAAACGCTGTGTATTGGAATGTCCTATTATTAGCGTTAATCGAAGTTGGAAGGGTTAGCTATATTTTTGCTCATGAAATTTACGAGGTGTCTCAAAAAGAGTTTGTCCAAGCAAGCATGACGGTGGGGAGTACCCCGTTTCAATTATCATTGATGCATTATCTGCCCACCGTTGCCCAGAGTTTGGTCGTCAACTTTTTTAATGATTTGGCCAGGGTCACTTTATTATTAGGACAGCTGGCAATATTCCAATACTTTATTGAGCATGCGATTGAATTTATTCCAGGTGGTGGGGTTTTTCATGATGAAGCTGGATATAACTCTTTAACCGGATTGTTTACCTGGCCAGGGTTATTGTCGGCGGCACGATATGAGGTAATGAAAGCTGTGTGGATTCCGTTATTCCCAGCGATTGCCCTAACGTTACTCCTTCTAACATTCCAATTGCTAAGTGAAGGGTTCAGGAAGTTGTTTGAAAAGCAGATGTCGAGTGGGAAAAATAGGGTCGTGCACCGAGTGGCTGAACGAGTAGGCGAGGCGTTGGTTGCAAGTAAAATGGTAAATGTAATAGCACTTGTTGTGTTTGTGGTAGCTATAAGCGCTATGATTGTAACCGGTACTATAAATCATTCAACTGAAGCAGATGCCCCAGCTGAAGAAGAGATAGAAGTAGTAGAGGAAGAGGAAATCAATGAAGATGACCCATATGGTGATGGGCTGTATACCTATTACAATGAAACACTTGAGGCAAAGACTATAGCAACCACAACAAAAGGTGGGTATTTTGATAAGCTAGAATTCCTTGAGTCCCAAATGGCGAAAAAAACAGATCGAGATTTTGAGACGGACACATTAACACTAAGGTGTAGGACAATTGGAACGGGTAGATGTGAGAAACCCATGATTACATTTAAAGAACCAGTTTCAACAGTGGAGGAAGCCTACCAGTTAATCCTCGACCATTTGCCAACTGATGCTACGATAAAAAATGAATGGCACAAAAATGAAAGTGAATACATTTATAATGTAACAAGTCCCATGTTGAAAAACAGCTATCAATGGATAAACAAAGACTATGGTTTAGGTGAACTGGCAGTTATTATGCACATAACTGCGGAAAAGATAGTCGAACAAGTCGAAATCGAAGTCGGCTACCGATAACAGATTCAAACCCCTGAACTGTTGGTTATACAATCAGTCAGGGGTTCCTTTAATTTATTCCGCCAGCTTCTCCAAATTGCCATTTCGGTCCATTTTAAAAGTAGTAGCAGGACGTTCTTCCTCTTCGAATAAGACAAGTTTTCGTGCGCGATTCATGATTTTCATTAATGTTTCGTAGTCCTCTTGAATGTTCGCTGAGTTCTGCTCAAGTTGAGTAATCTTCTTTTGTAGTTCTTCATTTTTAAGAAGTATCTCATTCTTTTCTTTTTTCAATCTCTCATTCTCAGATTTCAGTGCTTCAATTCCGAAACTTGAATTACCTAAGGACTGAAGGTAGGAAATCACGGAATCCAATGTCAATGTTGGTCGAGGAGAAGAATATTGTGGCATTTTCACTTCCTGACGAACACTGGTAGATTCAGATGTAAGTAGCGGAAACTCGTCCGCAAATTCTTCTAGACTTGGTGTTGGTGGTGTATACAAAAGTTGTTTCTTCACTGGTTGATTCTTACCAAGTGCACGTTGGCGTTGTTTGCGGTGCTTTTTCGCAAGTTGAAGATCCTTCTCATAGCTATGTCGCACAACGGCGTTCCAGCGGAAACCGCATGCGGCAGAAGTACGATTTAATCGGTCACCAACCTCTTCAAAAGCGTTTAATTGAGTACTACCCTCTCTAACGTGTTTTAATACAGTCTCAGCTAATAAGAGGTCATTTTCCTCTGTCCAAGCGTCTTGTCTTTCCTTCATATTGATTCATCTCCCAATATATATGTTTATATTTGCGTTAGGTTATTACATATGTTGGTCAATTGTTTCGAACTTTATACCAAAATCATAAAAAGGATAATAGATTAATTTACTTAAAAATATTTCAATATCGCAAACTCGTACTTGTGGAGATTTTTTGAAACTTATTTTGTTCCCTTGCAAATACTGTAGGGGAGGAGTAAAATACCGTTTAGTGTATAAAAATAGCTAAATCGACATGCATAAACATGATCGATTCACATATGGAACCATTTGGAATTTACAAGATGAAAGGATTGTACGCAAAATGGCAAACGAATTTCGCATTTGTGATGATTGCCAGGCAACCAATATCAAAACCTTAGTGCCGCGCTTAAAAGAAGTCGATGGAGAAGCAGCGATTGACATCGGCTGCCAATCATACTGTGGTCCAGGTAGAAAAAAATCATTCGCATTTGTTAACAATCGCCCTTTATCAGCTCCAACAGAAGACGAATTAATCGAAAAGATTGAAAAGAAGCTGAAAAAGGACTAATATCGCCTTTCTCTCTTTTAGAGAAAAGGTGATTTTTTATGCTCTGCAAACAGGAGATTCCAAATCCTTCCTCGAAACTTTTATTCATGTCGAAAAATTTTCCAACCATTGATATGACTTGGTTAAGCCGTTTTTTGGTGAATTTTAGGTTTTTTTGTCAGAAATAAATAGATATAATAATAGCATGCCAGTATGGAAGAGGTTGAATACATGACAAATTCCAATGGGAAATTAAGTGAAGAAAAGGTTTTTAAAGACCCTGTACATAGCTACGTACATGTTCAGGATCGAGTGATTTGGGAGCTCGTGGCAACAGCAGAGTTTCAAAGACTACGACGAATTCGCCAATTAGGGACAACCTATTTTACCTTTCACGGGGCGGAGCATAGTCGGTTCAACCACTCATTAGGTGTATATGAAATTGTAAGAAGAATTATTGATGATGTGTTTCGTGATCGATCCTTTTTAAATGAAGAGGAGCGCTTATTGTGCCTCTGCGCAGCACTTTTACATGACCTTGGCCACGGGCCATTTTCACATTCGTTTGAAAAAGTATTCCATTATGATCACGAGGAATTTACACAGGCAATCATTGTCGGAGATACTGAGGTAAATCGAGTCCTTAAGCAAGTTGGGGATGATTTTCCGAAAAAAGTGGCTGAAGTGATTGCAAAAACATATAAAAATAAATTAGTTGTGAGCCTCATCTCTAGTCAAATTGACGCTGACCGTATGGATTATTTATTACGTGACGCGTATTATACAGGCGTTAGCTATGGAAACTTTGACATGGAGCGGATTTTGCGTGTGATGCGACCACTCGAAGACCAGGTTGTTTTTAAAAGCAGTGGGATGCATGCGGTTGAAGATTACATCATGAGTCGATACCAAATGTATTGGCAGATCTATTTCCATCCAGTTACAAGGAGCGCAGAGGTTATTTTATCGAAAATTCTCCATCGTGCCAAACAGCTGTATAAGGAAAACTACGCATTTCAAACGGCCCCAGTCCATTTTATATCCATTTTCGAAGATACGCTAACACTAAAGGATTATGTGAAGCTTGATGAAGGAATAATCTCTTTCTATTTCCAAGTTTGGCAGGACGAGGATGATGCGATTTTAAGTGATCTGTGCCGTCGTTTTCTTAATCGCAATCTGTTTAAATATGTGGAGTTTGATCCAAGTACACAAATGATGAAGATGATGGAGCTCAAAACGCTTTTTGAGGAAGCGGGGATTGACCCGACTTATTATTTGGTCGTCGATTCATCCTCTGACCTACCGTATGATTTTTATCGGCCAGGTGAGGAAGAGGAACGACTTCCAATTAACCTACTAATGCCTAATGGCGAGATTCGCGAGTTATCAAGGCAGTCAGAAATTGTGGACGCCATTTCCGGTAAAAGGCGAACCGATCATAAACTTTATTTTCCACAAGATTTGATTGAAACATTATCAGAAACATACAAAGAGAAGATAAAAGAGGTACTAGGTATATAAGTTTGTGTGAGGAGATGAAGGGGTTTTGTTAACAGAACATGCAAAAGTAATGAAGGCATTCGCTGCTGCAGGGGAAATCACAGGTCGGAAAAAGCTGCAAAAAATGATTTATATCGCGAAAAAGATTGATTATCCGTTTTATGAAAAGTACAACTTCCACTTTTACGGACCATACTCAGAGGAGTTAACGTTACGTGTGGAAGAGCTTTGTAACCTTGGGTTTTTAGATGAGGTGAAAGAGAAAAAGGGTGGCTATTATCAGTATCGGTATTCATTAACTGAAAAAGGTGAGCAGTTTTTAGGTCACTATCAGTTGGACATGCCACCATTAGATGACTGTATGCAAACCTTAAATAATCAGTCTGCACGCTTTTTAGAGCTGGTGTCCACCGTTTTATACTTCGAGGGACTGGATAAGGAAGAAGTCAAAGAAAAGGTATTTACACTTAAAGCAAAGCAACGTTATGCAGAGGAAGAAATTGACGAGGCTTATCAATATATTGATTCTCTTCGTACTCTTGTAAAGCATTAAACGAAAACTCGGCAGGTATAAATCCTGCCGAGTTTTTTTATTAGTGTGGTAAGAATGCGAGCTGGTAGAAGAACAATACTGCAAATAGATAAACGAGTGGGTGTACTTCTCTCCACTTTCCTCTGACAACCTTCATCAATGGGTAAGAAATAAAGCCCAATGCAATCCCAGTCGCGATACTAGATGTAAGTGGCATGCTTAGGATGATTAAAAATGCGGGAAAGGCTTCATCAATCTCATTCCACTTAATATCCTTGATGCTCCCCATCATTAAAGATCCTACAATGATTAAGGTAGGGGCTGTAATGGCCGCAATTCCAGAAACGGCACTCACTAACGGTCCAAAAAAGGCAGCTAGAATAAAGAGTCCTGCAACGGTAACCGAGGTTAAACCTGTTCTTCCACCTGCAGCCACCCCTGTTGAAGATTCAATATATGCACTGGTAGGGCTTGTTCCAAACATCGCTCCAACCGTTGTACCCACTGAATCCGCAAGTAATGCCTGTCTAGCACGTGGCATGACATTTCCTTTCATAAGACCAGCTTGTTCGGCTACCCCGATCATCGTCCCTGTTGTATCAAAAATAGTAACGAGTAAAAAGGAGAAGACAACAGCATATAGTCCGTACTGAATCACATCACCTATTGCAGATAAAGGATTAGCAATAATTAAACCTTCAGGAAGTGACGGTGTGTTTACTAATCCTTCTTTAAATTCAAGCTGACCAGTAAAATACGCAATAATAGCAGTGATGATCATTCCAAAAAATAACGCGCCATTTATATTACGTGCCATGAGTATGAGGGTAATCGCTAATCCCACAAGCGCTAAAATGACCGATGGAGAGTGTAAATCACCTAGAGTCACTAAATTTGTTGGATGTGCGGTAATAATTCCAGTAAGCCGAAGACCGATAAAGGCGATAAATAACCCGATCCCTGCGGTGATTCCGTGCTTTAGGTTTGGTGGAATGGCTTCAATTAATTTTTCGCGAAACGGCGTTAACGACAATATGACAAAAATGATACCTGCCACAAATACAGCGGCAAATGCCGTTTGGTAGGTGATATTTTCATTTGCACCAACAACGGAATAGGCAAAAAAGGCATTCAAGCCCATTCCTGGAGCAATCGCAATTGGATAATTTGCAAACAGTGCCATCCAAAGTGTTCCAACAACAGTTGCAATTATGGTTGCTAAAAATACTTGCTCAAACGGAACACCTGCATCTGATAAAATAACGGGGTTTACGACAACAACATATACCATTGTTAAGAAGGTCGTAATCCCGGCAAGAACCTCTTTTTTTACAGTTGTATTTAATTCTGATAACTTAAACATAGTTGTGTACCTCCAAAAGGCGAACGATTTTAAAAATCCTTTTCTATAATATTCGTTTTTGTTCAAGACTGCAAGACCTATTTAAAATTGTTAGGGCTGCTTTCGTAAACATTGTTGTTTTTGGATATGATTGCGCGAAAGGAATAGTAATTATTGTTCTTCTAGTGATTTCAGCGGATGGTACGAGATCCTCGAAAATGCACGCATTTTCTTCGTGCGGTGAAATTTCAAGGAAGCAAACTCAACGTCCAGCGGGAATAGCGAGCCAAGCGAGACCCCGCAGTGAAGCGAGGAGGCTTGCGGATCGCCCGCGGAAAGCGAGTACCAGGAGCGGAAATCACCCTGTGTTTTAAATACAATAACCTTTTAAAAAAGAGCCATTGTTTTTGATTCTCTTCTAGTAAAAGTTCAATAATGTCAACAATTTTATAGTGTCACCCTTAAATGTTAAGAAATAGGGTTTGTTTTCATCGTCAAACACCATTAAATAGGGACTCTCATGATCGGTAAAAATAAGCGTTACTTCATCTACAAGGTCATCAAACCATTGAGTTCTTACCATTATAGTAGGTTCTAAAGGAATTCTTATCATTAATCCTGTATTCGGAATCGGATTGTATTTAACATATACACCGTTTATGCCTTTGAGAATGTACTCAACTTCTTGTTGGATATCTGTACTTATTGGTAAATGTTTTATAACCATATCTTGGTTGATATCAAAAATTTGTATTTCCTGGGTTTGGGCCATCGTATTTGGTGAAAACAGTAGAAAAATACAGATATGAAGCAACACTCTTTTTAACATTTTGGACCACCTCTTAGGTATTGTTCCCAAAAACAAGTCAGTATTTGTATTTTTGGAAAAGTGAAACTTTTCTTTATCATTATTCGTAAATACTAATATGACTGGGGGATAGAGCATGTTGCAAAGAATTGATAAAGCATATTGGGTAGTGCTAATGATCATCAGTATAATCTTAGGCGTGATAGTTGGCTTTATAGGCCCAACCATATTCCATCACATTTTCTTTAAACACGGTGACACCTTTTTAGTTTTAACCCCATCCATTTCAAATATCTTCATGTTTATTGCTGTTGGCTTTTTTATTTTGTTTTGTATAGGAATGATATTTGAAAATAAAAAATGGAATTATGTTGGTATACTATTTTTAGTATGTTCAATTGCAATGGGGTATTACGCTAGTTTTGGAAACTATACGCTTATCTCAAATAACGAGATTACCATTAAGAAGTCAATGTCCGAAAACATTTATAAATGGGATGAAATTAAAGAACTAGCTTATATCAATGAAACCGAGGAACCTGTTAAAAGGATCCATTTGATTTTGGAAAATGGTAAAGAGGAAACACTAGAAATAAATAGACAATATGTTCAAGAACTCAATAAAATACAACAGAAGTTTATTCAGAATGATATTATGTTTTATAAGTAACGCAAAAAGGAGGAAATAAACGTGAAACAGGAGTTGTCATCAGAACAACGTGAACAATTAGTAAAAGTACTGAAAGCTCGTTTTGAGAAAAATTCACACCGTCATGAAGGGCTTGAATGGGCAAAAATCGAAGCGAAGTTAGAGGCTAATCCTGAGAAACTGTGGTCGCTCAATGAGATGGAGAGAACTGAAGGCGAGCCAGATGTTGTGGGTTATGATGAAAAGAATGACGAATACATATTTGTTGATTGTTCAGCAGAAAGCCCTAAAGGTCGCAGAAGTGTATGTTACGACCGAGCAGCACTGGAATCTAGAAAGAAATTCCCGCCGGAAAATAGTGCAATTGATATGGCAAACGAAATGGGCATTGAGATGTTAACGGAAGCACAATACCGTGCATTGCAGGAGCTTGGTCAATATGATTTGAAGTCATCAAGTTGGGTTCAAACCCCAGATAATATAAGAAAACTTGGTGGAGCCATCTTTTGTGATCGTCGTTATGACACTGTTTTTGTATATCACAATGGGGCAGATTCTTACTATGCCGCGAGAGGGTTTCGGGGTTCACTTAGGGTCTAAAAAAAGGAGGATTGTTCATGATTTGGACAATCCTCCTTTTTGCAATTTTAATGATGGGCCTTTTCTAAAGCTAGTTTGATACCAAAACCAATTAGGATAGCACCTGTGATTCCCTCAATCATATTTTGGGTTTTCGGTTTTTTCATGAACGTACTAATCTGGTTGAGTAAATAGACATAAAGGAAAAACCAAATGGCAGTCAATACCGTATAGGTGAACCCCATGATAAGAAACGGTAAAAAGGTATTGCTCCCAGTGTCCACGAATTGAGGTAAAAAAGTTAAGAAAAAGACAGCGACTTTAGGATTTAAGAGATTGGTTAAAAATCCTTGTTTAAAACAAGATTTGTTTTCAAACTGGCTTGCTGTGTTCATCTCCACGCTTGCAGCTACTTCCTTTTTCCGCAAAGCCCATAATGTTTTAACCCCTAGGTAAATCAAATAGATAGCCCCAACGTATTTGAAGACAGAAAATAATAAAGCCGACTTCACAATGATCGCTGATAATCCGAATACAGCTGCAGAAGTATGGATAAGAAGAGCGCAACAAGTTCCTAAAGCGGTTTTAAGCCCCCCAACTCTTCCAACAGTGAGAGTGTTTTTCGTAGCAATGGCAGTATCAGGACCAGGTAAAATAATAAGCAACACACACATAAAGACAAACAGATAAAAGTTCTCCACTTTATGCATCCCCTTGGCTTTTAATAGATAATTCTTATTCTGTATTATATATAACTGGTGTTGTTAATTGAACATAATTTTTTGTAAAAGTGAAACCCGTGGTTCGCTCACCACGGGTTTCACACTTTCTATTCTTGGTCGCTTAAACGTTTGCCGGCTACTGCGTAGTGATTTTTAGTCATTTCCTCAATGAAAACAACAACTTTATCGACAGAGGCTCCTGTCGTTTCAGTTACAGCTGCAGTTATTTTTTCAACGAGCGCCTTTTTTTGTTCTTCAGTGCGTCCTTCTAGCATTTTAACTGTTACGTATGGCACAATGAATCTCTCCAATCTATGTTTTATAATGCTTTAAGAGTATTGTATACTGAAAATAATTACTTTTCTAGAAGAAGGGGAAATTTAGTGGAACAATTAAGCAGATATTTACATTATGACTTAAACTTGATTCCGTATGTGGTCATCTCACTTTTAGTTGCTTTTACAGTGCATGAATTCGCACATGCCTATGTCGCATACAAGTTTGGCGATGATACGGCAAAAAAGCAGGGGAGATTAACGTTAAACCCCATTGCTCATTTAGATCCATTTGGAACGATCCTTATTTTTTTAGCAGGATTTGGTTGGGCACGTCCTGTCCCTGTAAATCGATTTTATTTTAAAAAGCCACGGCTTGCTGGAATTCTAGTCTCGCTAGCAGGTCCATTAAGTAATCTTGTTGTTGCAGCTCTAGCTTTACTCATTTACATCGTCCTTATTCGAGTAGGGGTGTTTGCTGCCATTCCAGAAGCAGTAGGAGAAGGTTTTGAAACGTTCTTTAACCTTTTTGTACGCCTAAACATTGTGCTTTTCATTTTTAATCTATTGCCGTTCCCGCCACTTGATGGGTACCGTATCATTGAAGACCTTGTACCAGCACGGATTCGCCCTAGATTGACACAGTATGAAGGCCTCGGAATTGTTTTATTTCTTGTGCTTGTCATTACACCACTTGGCGATCGATTTTTGTTTCCGTTTCTTTATAAAGGAGTTTACGCCATCACGGGTATTTTGGTTGCGATTTTCAGACCAATCCTGCAATTATAAAATAAGTCACTCATATGATAAAATGGTTGATAACGAGTAAAAGAGGATGTTCAAAAAGTCCGGTAAAAATGACACGTCTGTAGAGGAACTTCGACTAAGTACTGACACGTCCTGTGTCAAACGTCGAAGTCACCACTTCCTGCGGAAGCTCGTTGGCTTGCTTTTCCGTTGCTCACGTATTAAATGCATACGTTCCGCTACTCAAAGCTACGCCGCCTCGAACTTTCGACGCACAGGATGTGCTAGTGCCGGCTACGCCACAGGACGTGGCGCTTATAGCCGGCGTGGTCCTTTTTATCCTCCTTTTTGAACACTTACTAAAAGGAGAAAGGTGGATGTATGGTGGATCAAAATAAGAAAAAGGTTGCTTTTAATATCATTAAAAATGATCCAACAGATGGGCACAAAGGATATGGGATTGGGGCACTAAGCCTTGAAAATATTTCACCTGTATTCATTGATATAGAAAATGAAGATGTTTTCGTGGACGTCGGCGCAATGCATGCTAGAAGTGTCGTTGAAAAAGGGATTAAATTTCTTCCGAATAAAGAAGACGTACCAAATGGAAAGCCATTTTGGTTGGTTTGGGTAACGATTGACCGAAGGGAAGAGGGTCCTTATTACGCGGGGGTCACAGCTTGTGAAATGACAGTTGACCGCTCAATTCGCCGTGGCTACAAATCGTTACCAGAGCATGTGAACAAAATGGATAAATCATTAAAACGCCACATCATGGTTGATTTTATGGACGATAAATCCAAAAAGCTATTAGTGGACTTCTTAATCAACCACAACAAAGAAATTTGGGAAAACTCAAGTGACGAGTTAAAAGAGGGATTAAAGGTCGAATAAGACCCTTCTAATTGTGACATTTTGGTGAACAAACGTACTTTAGCTTGAGCTTTTTTAATAAAATAAAGTACACTAAATTTACAATGTACACACATTGAAACTAGGACACAGAAACCCCCAGGACCTACACATCCTGGGGGTTTCACTTTTTGCTTATATCAAATTTTTTTCGCATATCTCTCGTGGGACAAGGGACCTGTCCCTATGTCCCACCATTAAAACCAATCAAACATCCGTTTAAAGAAGCCTTTCTTTTCTTTTTCTTTCTTTTTCTTCGGTTTTTCCTTTTTCACATCTTCCACATTCTTTGAACAATACTCTGTTGGTTCGGTTCCTTTTTTATAATAAGTCAGCCTTGAAACAGGGCAATCCTTTGTTGGAAGCAAGCCAGTATCTGGATTTACATATACCCCAACAACACCTTCTGTCGGTTTGAATGGCTTGGGTGCAATATCCTGATGGGCTTCCTCCATGAACCCGGCCCAAATATTTTTTGCATATTGGCTTTCTTCGACAATCGTAAGTGGTTCATTATTGTCGTATCCAGTCCAAATGCCGGCGACAAGCTGTGGCGAATATCCAATCATCCAGCTATCCGTTTCTGTTGAACCAGACTTTCCAGCGTAAAATCGGGTCAGCTTATCGCTAATCGTCGTTCCCGTTACAGCCGTATAATCGTTTAATTTTTCATCAAACATCCCTGTCATGAGCTGTGTCGTCACAAACGCGAGATCTTCATCAAGCACCTTTTTTGGTTTTGAATTATTTTCATAGATGACTTCACCTTTGTAATTTTCAACTCTCGTGATAAAAATGGGCTTATGGAGTGAACCACCATTGTCAAATGTGGCGTACGCATTGACCATTTCAAGTACACTTACCCCAGAAGTCCCTAACGCAAGTGAAGGGACATCCTTAAGTTTGCTTTTGATTCCCACCTTTTTCGCGGTGTCGACTAGTTCACCATCACCAAGGAAAAGATGCGTTTTTACGGCGTATACATTATCGGACAAGGCAATTGCCTGTGCTAACGTAATCGAGTCATTCGCATAGTAATTTTTATAATTTCGCGGTGTATAGGTTGATCGATTATCATCATACGAAAATGTCGTGAGTTCACTACGAATTTGGGTGGACGGCGTGTAACCTTTCTCCAGTGCAGCGTAATATAATATGGGCTTAAAGGTTGAACCGGGTTGACGTTTTGCCTGTATGGCCCGGTTAAAAGGGCTCTCCTCGTAATCACGCCCGCCAATTAACGCTCGCACTTCACCATTCTTCGGGTCCATCGCAACAAATCCAAGTTGAATCCCGGATTCTTCTTTTACAAAATTTACGACTCTATCCTCCGCAATTTCTTGAAGGTCTGGGTCGAGTGTCGTGTAGACACGTAAGCCGCCCGTTTCAATCGTGTCTTGGTCAAGTTTTAATTTAGAGTGCAGCTCTTCTTTTACTACATCCTGAAAATAAGGTGCAATGTCTTCACGTCCGACAACCTTACTTCCAGTAAAAATGAGTTCTTCTGTATGTGCTTGTTCAGCTGTCTTTTTTGAAATGACACCATTCCCAACCATAGAATGAAGAACAACATTCTGGCGCTGCTTTGCCTTTTCTTCATTTACTAAAGGTGAGTAATGTGTGGGACCTTTCGGTATTCCTGCAAGCATGGATGCTTCAGCGAGTGACAGTTCACTGGCCCTTTTTCCAAAGTAGTAATTTGCTGCTGCTTCAATACCATAGACACCGTGTCCATAATAGATCGTATTTAAATACCCTTCTAAAATCTCTTTCTTAGAATAATTTTGCTCAAGTCGAATCGTATAAAGGGCTTCGGTGAGTTTTCGATTCCATGTTTTTTCATGTTCTAAAAAAAGGTTTCTGGCGTATTGCTGGGTAATCGTACTCGCACCTTGTACTTTTGCCATTGCTTTAATGTCAGCAAGGACCGCTCCACCAATCCGCTTGTAATCAAAACCATTATGGTCAAAAAAGTTCCGGTCCTCAATCGAAACCGTTGCGTCAATGACAGCCTCTGACATATCATCGAGCGACACCCAATAGCGGGTTTCACCATGATGGCGTTCTTCCCCAATTAATGTTCCATCCTCCGCATAGAACAAGGTCGATAAAGGAACCGCAAGTGGAGGTGCTCCCTGGGTTTTTGCATAGGAAAGCACGCCCAAAATACCCACCGTTACAAGGGCACAACCAATTAAGCCAATAAAAAGACAAGCACGCAAAATCTTTATCGCAATTTTTAACCGATCATTTGTAATAAGCTCCACCAGGGTTCACCTCTCTCTTTTTTCTCTTTTTCTTAGGCATATATCAATCAGTATGAAAAAAAATCCCCCTTTCTAAACATTTATTTGCTAAAAGATGAAAAATTTTCTTGCATTTTCGCTAGTTTCATCTATACTTTTTTCAGTTGAGATAGAAAAGCGGAGGCGACTTGGTCAGAAACGAGAAAACTGGCCGACTAAGACGCCACGTCCTGTGGCGAAGTCGGCACTAGCACTTCCTGTGCGTCGGAGACTCCGACAAAGAAGCGCATTTTGCTTCTGTAGGAGGAGTTGAAGTTTCTCGAGTTTCTAGTCGCTGCAGCTAGACAGCGGAAGTACGGGACTAAGGTACATGCCAAGGCAATCCATCAACTTTTGCCTTTAGCAAGATTAGGCAAAAACATCAATTTTTTTGAAGGAATAGGGAACGATAAAGGGATAGAATCCCTCAGACTGTTGACAAACGCTCGCATGACTTTAAATACTTGCCTGACAAGCGTTTTCAAGACAGTCTGAGATGTTAATCAAACAAGATTTTCTAGGAAAACAGGATATAAATCCCTTAATTTTTCAATCGAAAGGATGTTATAAACATGGAATTATGGTTTACGGAGAAACAAACAAAAAGCTTTGGGATCACAGCAAAAATTAAACAAACCTTACATACAGAACAAACGGAGTTTCAAAAGCTCGATATGATCGAAACTGAGGAATTCGGCAACATGCTTGTTCTTGATGGCATGGTGATGACCACTCAAGTGGACGAGTTTGTTTACCACGAGATGGTAGCGCATGTACCTCTATTTACTCACCCGAATCCTGAGAATGTCCTTGTCGTTGGTGGCGGAGACGGTGGCGTAATCCGTGAAGTGTTAAAGCACCCAAGTGTGAAAAAGGCGACATTAGTTGATATTGATGGAAAAGTAATTGAGTACTCAAAGAAATTTCTTCCTGAAATTGCTGGTAAGCTTGAAGACCCACGTGTGGATGTAAAAGTGGATGACGGTTTCATGCATATTGCCAACAGTGAAAATGAGTATGACGTCATTATGGTGGATTCTACTGAGCCTGTAGGTCCAGCGGTAAATCTGTTCACAAAAGGTTTTTATGCAGGAATTTCAAAGGCATTAAAAGAAGACGGCGTATTTGTTGCGCAAACGGATAACCCTTGGTTCACACCAGACTTAATCCGTAACGTACAGCGTGATGTGAAGGAAATCTTCCCAATCACACGTCTTTATCTTGCGAATATCCCAACATACCCAAGTGGTCTATGGACATTCACAATCGGTTCGAAGAAATACGATCCATTGGAAGTAAACGACGACCGCTTCCATGAGATCGAGACAAAATACTATACAAAAGAAATCCATAAAGCAGCGTTTGTATTGCCTAAATTTGTTGCTGACTTAACGAAATAAGTGGGGGATTTTTTGATGAGATTTGATGAAGCTTATTCTGGAAATGTATTTATCAAAAGCCATCCTAATTTTGAGGAGAGCGAAGCCGTCATTTATGGCATGCCAATGGACTGGACAGTAAGCTATCGTCCGGGTTCACGTTTTGGCCCAGGGCGAATTCGCGAGGTATCAATTGGACTTGAGGAATATAGTCCATACCTTGATAAAGAGCTGGATGAAGTGAAATATTATGATGCCGGCGATATTCCATTACCATTCGGAAATCCACAGCGCAGCCTTGATATGATTGAGGATTTTGTGGACCAGGTACTAGCTGCCGGAAAGTATCCACTTGGCATGGGTGGCGAGCATCTCGTATCGTGGCCAGTAATGAAGGCTGTTTATAAAAAATACCCAGACCTTGCAATTATCCATATGGATGCTCACACTGATTTGCGTGAGAATTATGAGGGGGAGGCACTTTCTCATTCAACGCCGATTCGTAAAATTGCAGAATTGATTGGACCGGAAAATGTTTTTTCATTCGGAATTCGTTCAGGGATGAAGGAAGAGTTCCAATGGGCGAAAGAAAACGGCATGCATATTTCAAAATTTGAAGTACTAGAGCCGTTAAAAAAAGTTCTGCCAAAGCTAGCGGGGCGTCCTGTATATGTAACGATTGATATTGATGTACTGGATCCTGCACACGCGCCTGGAACAGGTACGGTGGATGCTGGCGGAATTACGTCGAAGGAATTATTAGGTGCCATTCACGAGATTGCAAAATCCGATATTCGAGTGGTTGGGTCAGACTTGGTGGAGGTTGCGCCAATTTATGATGCTTCTGAACAAACCGCGAATACCGCAAGTAAGTTAATTCGTGAGATGATTTTAGGGTGGATCCCGAAAAATAAATAAACAAAAAGGTCATGGATTCCAAATAGGAGTTCATGACCTTTTTTGCTGATAAGAACTCCTCAAATGGGGAGTTCTTCTAATTTTGACGGGGGTCAAATATTTTAGCCTGACTCCCCTTTATTATAAAGATATAGAAGGAAAGGGGAGAAAATCAAAAATGATCAATTGGATAAATAAACAAAAAACGAAAATAACAGCCATTTCGGGAGCACTGCTTGTTCTTGCATTGATTTTTCACATAACAGGATATGAGTTGTTAAAATCAACGTCGCTTATCCTTGTGACAGTCATCGCAGGAATCCCAATCTTCATAAAAGCCTTTCAAGCATTAAGAATGAAGGCATTCAGTATTGAACTGCTCGTCATGATTGCTGTAATTGGTGCATTATTCATCGGTGAATTTGTCGAGTCGGCAGTCGTTACCTTTCTCTTTTTATTCGGTGATTATTTAGAAGCACGCACATTGGAGAAAACACGTTCTTCACTAAAGGATTTAGTAGAAATGGCGCCACAAGAAGCAGTTGTTATCCGAGAGGGCAGCCAAATCACAATCCCAGTTGAAGAGGTTCTTGTTGGCGACCGTGTCATTATCCGCTCTGGTGGGAAGGTTCCGGTGGATGGCAGAATCGTTTCAGGTCAAGCTTCTTTAAATGAAGCAGCGGTTACTGGTGAATCTGTACCAGCTACAAAGAAAATAGAAGACAAGGTATTCAGTGGTACCATCGTCGACAATGGCTATATTGAGTTAATTGCAGAAAAAGTGGGAGACGATACGACTTTTGCCAAAATCATCGAACTAGTGGAAGAAGCACAGGAATCTAAAACAAAAACCGAAAAATTCCTAAATAAGTTTGCGAATGTCTATACACCGGCTGTCGTTGTATTATCCGTACTTGTCTATCTATTCACTCGAGATATCCATATCGCGATTACGTTCCTTGTCATTGCCTGTCCAGGTGCACTTGTGATTGGAGCTCCGGTATCGAACGTTGCTGGAATCGGGAATGGAGCGAAAAACGGTGTCTTGGTTAAAGGTGGAGAAGTCATGGATACATTCTCTAAAGTAGACACCCTCGTTTTCGATAAAACGGGAACATTGACGAAAGGGAAACCAGAAGTAACAGATATTAAGAATTTCGGAAACTTTGAAACAAATGAAATATTACAGCTCGTTGCCCAAGCAGAAACCATTTCTGAGCACCATTTAGGTCAAACAATTGTAAAAGAAGCAAAGGCGAGAAAACTAGCTTTAGAGAATGAACCAGTAGAAGGTGAAGTCATTAAGGGAAATGGAATCCGAGCAAGAGTAGCTGGCCATGTACTCGTGATAGGAAATCGTAAACTGATGGATGCAGAAGGTATCGAAGTTCCGGAAACTGTCGGGGCTTATGCGATCGAACGAGAAAAAGCTGGAAACACCGCAATCTTTGCTAGTGTTGATGGCAAAATCGCAGGTATTTTCTCAATCGCCGACCAAATTCGGGAAGATGCGCAAAGAGCACTTGCCCAAATGCGAAAAAATGGCATTAAGAAAATCGTCATGCTGACGGGTGATAACAAACACACAGCAGAGCTTGTCGCGACTACCTTAGGCTTGGATGAATTCCATGCAGAGTTGCTCCCTGAGGATAAAGTAGAATACGTGAAAAAACTAAAAGCAGCAGGTCATGTTGTAGCAATGGCAGGAGACGGGATCAACGATGCTCCAGCAATCGCAACTGCGGATATCGGGCTTGCAATGGGGGAAGGCGGCACAGATATTTCGATGGAGACGGCAGACGTTGTATTAATGGCAGATAAGCTCATGCAATTCTCACACGCTTATTCATTATCAAAGGCAACCATTCGGAATATGAAGCAAAACACATTTTTTGCAGTCGGCATCGCCTTTGTACTCTTAACGGGGGTACTTATGGGAACCGTTCACCTAGCATCTGGAATGTTCATTCATGAAGCAAGTGTCCTGCTTGTAATCCTGAATGCAATGAGGTTAATGGGCTTCAACCGCAAAACAATGAAGAAAGATCATGGCTTGCGAATAGCAACTGCCTAAATTTGACCTAGGTCAAAGAAGGTCATGAAAAATCATTTTAAAATAATAATAGAAGGTCGTTTTCGTAAACATTGTTGTTTTTGGATATGTTTGTGCGAGGAAATAGTAATTATTAAACCTCCTGTTATTTCAGCGGATGGTACGAGACTCCTGCGGGAATAGCGAGCCAAGCGAGACCCCGCAGTGAAGCGAGGAGGCTTGCGGATCGCCCGCGGAAAGCGAGTACCAGAAGCAGAAATCACCCTATGTTTTAAAAGCAACAATCTTTTAGAAATGAGCCTAATAGAAAAAGAAAAAAGGAGAGATTAACATGGAAACCATTAAACTACAATTAGAACCACTTACTTGTCCATCATGTATTAAAAAGATCGAAACAAAAGTTGGAAAAATGGATGGTGTAGAAGAAGCAAAAGTATTATTTAACTCAAGTAAGGTGAAGGCAACATTTAATTCTGACCAGGTTTCAAAAGATCAAATAGCAGACACCATTGAAAAACTTGGTTACAAAGTATTACATTAAAGATGAAACGGGCAAGCGACCTTAAGCTTGTCCGTTTTTCTTTTGCGTGACTAAAACCCTGCGCGAAATATATTTTAACAATTATGACAATTCTTTTTGGTTAAGTGAATATACTACATTTGAACTAGATGTTTACTTAAAAAAGGAGGAGTTTCAAATGGTTGGGATTCGCTTTTTAAAGATGGCGGCTGTATATTTTGTGATTGGTGTTCTAATCGGGATGGGTATGTCAATGTCACACTCGTACACCCTAACAGGAGTTCATGTTCATATTAACTTACTTGGTTGGGCATCTATGGGGCTTGCAGGAATTGTCTATTATTTATTCCCACAAGCTGGAGAATCAAAGCTTGGAAAGATCCATTTTTGGCTTCATAACATTGGATTACCGGTGATGATGATCGGACTCACGATGTTATTACTCGGCAACCCAGCGGTCGAACCGGCCATTGCGGTCGGTGGTACGGTTACAACCCTCGCAATTATCCTTTTTGCTGTTAATATCTTCATGAACGTTAAAGTCACCAAACAATAATACCTTCATAAAACTCACCCCTTACTCGGCATCCGCCGAGTTTTCTATTTTAATTTGAAATCCCCTCATAAAATGCCGTATACTAGTAAAGTTAATGACTTATAGGGATGTGTAAAAATGAGTCAAGCAGGAGTACCTATTGACCTCAAATTTGTAACCGAAATTAGAGACGGCAAGCGGAAAGAAAACGTTGCTTTTGACGCAAATGGTCAATACTACATAAAGGGCAACAATACATACTTGCAGTTTGATGAAAAGCAAGAAACAGGGACGGTTAAAACAGTCATCAAAATCTCGGAAAAAGAGGTTCTCATCCTTCGTTCCGGACAGGTGAAAATGAGGCAAGTATACCGAAAGAATGAAACCACAAACGGCTCTTTTCAAAATCAGATCGGAACATTTAACCTCACAGCTAAGACGAATAATATCGAATACAAGTGGTACAAAAACTCTCGAAAAGGGATGTTGTTTTTAGCATATGAACTTTCACTTCACGGTGAAAAGTCTGGATTACATAAAATTACCATAACATTTAAGGAGCGAAACTAGATGAATGTTGTTGATCAAGTAAAAGAACGGTTGAAAGAGGAAGTTAAAGACGCAGTTTTAAAGGCTGGGCTAGCTACAGAAGAACAAATTCCTGAAGTTGTGTTAGAACTTCCAAAGGATAAGGCGCACGGAGACTATGCGACAAACATGGCAATGCAGCTTGCACGTGTGGCGAAAAAGGCACCTCGTATGATTGCCGAAGACATCGTTGCAAACTTCGACAAATCAAAAGCATCGATTGAAAAAATTGAAATCGCAGGACCAGGCTTTATTAACTTTTATATGAACAATTCCTATTTAACGGACTTAATTCCGACCATTTTAACAGCTGGTGAGGCGTACGGTGAGACATCAGTAGGCAATAAGCAAAAGGTTCAGGTGGAGTTTGTTTCAGCAAACCCAACAGGTGACCTGCACCTTGGACATGCTCGTGGAGCAGCGGTGGGTGATTCGTTAAGTAATATTTTACAAAAAGCGGGCTATGATGTGTCCCGCGAATATTACATCAATGATGCTGGTAACCAAATTAATAATTTAGCGAAGTCTGTTGAGGCGCGTTATATGCAAGCACTTGGCAAGGATGCTGAAATGCCGGAGGACGGCTATCATGGCCAAGATATCGTGGGAATCGGAAAGCGACTTGCCGAAGAATTTGGCGATAAATATGTCCATATGGATGAAAAAGAACGCTTCGACTTTTTCCGTGAATATGGTTTGAAATATGAGATGGAGAAGCTTCAAAAGGATTTAGAAGAGTATCGCGTGCGTTTTGATGTATGGTATTCTGAGACTTCTCTTTACCATAACGGAAAAATTGACCGTGCTCTAAATGCGCTGCGTGAAGCAGGTCATATTTATGAAGAGGATGGCGCGACATGGTTCCGTTCCACAACATTTGGCGATGACAAAGACCGTGTTTTAATTAAAAATGACGGCTCTTATACGTATTTAACACCGGACATCGCCTACCATCAGGACAAGCTTGAGCGTGGCTTCGAAAAATTAATCAATGTATGGGGTGCCGACCACCATGGCTATATCCCACGTATGAAGGCTGCGATTCAAGCGTTAGGCTATGATAAGGACACACTTGAGGTTGAAATCATTCAGCTCGTTCACCTCTTTAAAAATGGCGAAAAAATGAAGATGAGTAAGCGTACAGGAAAAGCTGTTACGATGCGTGAACTAACTGAAGAAGTTGGCTTAGACGCTGTTCGTTACTTCTTTGCGATGAGAAGCTCTGATACACATCTTGATTTTGACCTAGATTTAGCAGTATCCCAATCAAATGAGAATCCTGTGTATTATGCACAGTATGCTCATGCTCGTATTTGCAGCATGCTTCGCTCTGGAGATGAAATGAATATCTCCCTAGACGGAAATTATGCGCTTGAACATATCAATTCTGAAAAAGAAATTGATCTCTTGAAAAAGCTTGGTGAGTTCCCAGCAGCTGTAACAGAAGCAGCTGAAAAGCGAATTCCACATCGCATCACAAATTATGTCAATGAACTAGCAGCGGCACTTCATAGCTTCTACAATGCGGAGAAAGTGCTTGACCAAGACAATTTGGAAAAAACAAAAGCACGTCTTGCGTTAATGAAGGCTGTTCAAATTACGTTACAGAATTCATTAAAATTAATCGGTGTATCTGCACCAGAGAAAATGTAATCTTTTTGCCTGAGGCCCCTACTTTGAGTAGAGGGCCTTTTTGCTGGGAATAATGAGGGAAAAGGGGAGGATTCCATTCATGAAGGAAGTTATCTTGGCACTTGTTTCAGGTCTAATTGTCGGTTTTTTATTTGCTTTATTAAAACTCCCGATTCCAGCACCACCGGCGCTTGCAGGGGTTACTGGAATTATCGGGATTTATTTAGGATTTAAATTATTTCAATGGATAGCGCCGCTTTTTCAATTTGGACCAAAATGAAAGGCACCCGTGCTTCGGGTGCCTAATTTCGGTTTAGTGGTGGTATTCTTCGGATAATGGCAGTAAATCCGGAATAGTGGCAGTATTTTTCTGACAGTGGCAGTAAATCTAAAATAGTGGCAGTATCCCGCGCTATCCATTACAAAAAGTGCGAAATCCAGGTCGCAATTTTAATTTTGAACTTTTTCTCTGCTTTCAGCTCATTAATTCGGTCACGTGTAAGCTTATTTGATGTTGTAAAGTCCTCTTCCACAACCTTTTTAATTTCTTGAATGACTGCTTTGTCGTGTATATAACAATTGATTTCATAATTCGAATAAAGACTTCGTTTATCAAAATTGGCGGTGCCGATGTCACATAGCTTGTCGTCGATACAAATCACCTTTGCGTGGTAAAAACCTCTTGTATACATATTGAACTGAATGCCGATCTTTGATAGTTCGTCTAAATATGGAATGGCAGCTTCTTTTACAAAAGGATGGTCCGGTTTTTTTGGCAAAAGTACCCGAATCTTCACATTACGTTTCGTAGCGGCAATCAATTCCTGCTTGAGTTGATCGCTCAGTACAAAGTAGGGAGATCCAATAATAATTTCTTTTTCAGCCTGCTTAATCATACCGACATAATCATCCTCAAGATATGCCCCGTTGGTTGCAATAAACCTCGTCTGGGACTTTCCTTTATGAAGCGGTGGAAAATATGCGTTGCGGTTTTGGACGGTTTCTTTTGTTGCATGATACCAATCCTCCAAAAACTGTGTCTGCAGGTCTGCGACTCCTTCACCGGTTACCCTCAAGTGGTAATCGCGCCAAAACCCAAATTTCGGGTCCTCACCGAGATACTCCTTTCCGATATTGAAGCCGCCAATATATCCCGTTTTTCCATCAATGACGGTAATCTTCCGGTGGTTACGTTCATTAAGTTTATAAAATAAATAGGGAAAGTTTGGTTTGTTGCTATAGGCAAATGAAACGCCTGAGCGGGTCAGGTCTTTTTCCATTTCCTTCGTGACACTGTGTGCACCAACCCAATCAAGAAGTAAACGTACCTCGACACCTTGCTCCGCTTTTTTCTTTAAAAGGGAAACAAAATCCTTGCTGATGTCATCGTCCTTCAAAATATAAAACTCGACATGGATATGTTCGGTCGCATGTTGAATGTCTGTAAAAAGGTCTGAAAAGAGTGTTTCCCCTGTGGCATAAAGGGATATATCACTGTTACGCAATGGGTACTCATCGTCCACTTGTTTTTTTAAGTGACTTTTTCTTCCGAGACTGTAATCAAGGCGGAGTAACAGTAATAGAATGATGATAATAAGGACGATCCAGAAGATAGTTCGCAACAAAATTACCCCTCCTATCGTGTCGTCCACTTAGTTTATACGAAAATTAGAATGATTATTTGAGATTTCAAAAGAAAAATATTGACTGAATGCTCATTCATTATATAATGGAGGTATGAACTATATAGTCAGAAAATAAATTTCATTCAGGCAATAGTGCCTGAATGAAATTTAGCCCCGGCGGATGCCACAGATTTTTCAGATGAAATTATCGAGAAACCTCGATAAAAATCTTGGCGCAATTCGCCCCGGCGAATTGATTTCTATTAAAAATGTTAAGAAAGGAGCTTAAACATGGATATCCTCTTAGTTATAAACCTTCTTGCGTTTCTAGCTGTAACCGCTTACGCAATTTATTTATTTGTCTTTCTTATTAAAACAAGAATTGCTTATATCAAGCTTGGCAAAAAAGTCGAATTTGATGGGAAAGTAAAGGAGCGCCTTGAACGGATTTGGGTTAATGTGTTCGGTCAGAAGAAACTTTTAAAGGATAAAAAAAGTGGAGCCATCCACGTTATGTTTTTCTATGGGTTTATTCTTGTCCAATTTGGGGCGATTGATTTTATTTGGAAGGGCCTAAAGCCAGGATCCCATCTTCCGTTGGGACCATTGTACTCAGGCTTTACATTTTTTCAAGAGATCGTCACATTTATGATTTTAGTTGCTGTCGTATGGGCATTCCATCGCCGTTACGTGGAAAAGCTCGTACGTCTAAAAAGAGGCTTTAAATCAGGACTTGTTCTGTTATTTATCGGTGGCTTGATGCTGTCCGTTTTACTTGGAAATGGGGCAGGCATCGTTTGGCATGGTCATGATCCATCATGGACTGAGCCAATTGCATCTCTAATTTCGCTTGCTTTGGGTGGTCTTAATGAAACAGCTGCGATCGTCGTTTTCTATATCGCTTGGTGGATTCACTTACTCTTCCTGTTAAGTTTCCTTGTTTATGTGCCGCAATCCAAGCACGCCCACTTAATTGCAGGACCTGCGAATGTGTATTTAAGCAGACTAACAAGCCCAGGGAAGCTTGAAAAAATTGATTTTGAAGATGAAACACAAGAAACCTTTGGTGTTGGAAAAATTGAAGACTTTAAGCAAACACAATTAGTTGACCTGTATGCATGTGTTGAATGTGGCCGCTGTACAAATATGTGCCCGGCGACAGGCACTGGAAAAATGCTGTCCCCAATGGATTTGATTGTGAAACTACGTGATCACCTAACGGAAACGGGTGCAGTCGTGACTTCACGTGTCCCATGGGTACCAGCAGTTGCTTTCAATCATACAAAGGGGAATCAGCTAGCACTAGCTTCCGCTAGCCAAGGGGCAAATGAAACAGCTGCAACAGCTGAATTAGCATACAGCCCAAGCTTAATTGGGGATGTCATCACAGAGGAAGAAATTTGGGCATGTACAACTTGCCGAAACTGTGAAGACCAATGTCCAGTCATGAACGAGCATGTCGATAAGATCATTGATTTACGTCGTTACTTGGTTCTTACAGATGGAAAAATGGATGCGGATGCTCAGCGTGCGATGACGAACATTGAACGTCAAGGAAATCCATGGGGTCTTAACCGTAAGGAAAAGGAAAACTGGCGTGAAGTACGTGAAGATGTCCATGTTCCAACTGTTAAAGAAATGAAAAAGGCAGGCGAAGAGTTTGAATACCTGTTCTGGGTTGGTTCCATGGGTGCATTTGATAACCGAAGCCAAAAAATCGCGCTCTCTTTTGCAAAATTGATGAATGAAGCAGGCGTGAAGTTTGCGATTTTAGGAAACAAGGAGAAAAACTCTGGTGATACTCCACGTCGACTTGGAAATGAATTTTTATTCCAAGAGCTTGCGACAAACAATATTGCGGAATTTGAAAAGGCAGAAGTGAAAAAGATTGTGACAATCGACCCGCATGCCTACAACATTTTCAAAAATGAGTACCCAGACATGGGGCTTGAGGGTGTTGAGGTCTTCCACCATACAGAGCTCTTATATGACCTTGTAAAAGAAGGCAGATTGGTTCCTAAGCATGAAGTAAACGAAGTCATCACTTGGCATGATTCCTGTTATTTAGGACGTTACAATGACGTGTATGATCCACCTCGTGAAATTTTAAAACAAATTCCAGGTGTCAAACTCGTTGAAATGGAACGTAACCGTGAAAAAGGGATGTGCTGCGGAGCTGGTGGCGGTCTAATGTGGATGGAAGAGGATACAGGAACACGTATAAACGTAGCAAGAACAGAGCAGGCGCTTGCTGTTAGCCCAACAACCATTGGTTCCGGTTGTCCTTACTGCTTAACCATGCTGAGCGATGGTACGAAGGCGAAGGAAGTTGAAGAGCAAATTGGCACATATGATATTGCTGAAATACTTGAAAGATCAGTTATTGGAGAACAAAGAGAAATTGCATCTTAATGGAAAAAGATGATTTATCTTCCATTCTTAATGTTGTAAAATAGAATTATAGGAAACTTCCAAAGAATTTTTAATAGTATAGGAGAAACGAGAGAGGTGTACATTCGTACGCCTCCCTCTTTCCGAATAATCCGAGCGAGCGTTCAGTCGAAAAATGTAAGCGGTTTCTGATTTGTGTATATGAATAAGAATTTAGGAGGTTGGAGCATGGGAAAAACAGTGATTGTCAGCGGTGTTCGTACTCCATTTGGAAAATTAGGAGGAAGTCTAAGTTCGTTAACAGCATCTGAGCTTGGTGGAATTGCCATTAAGGAAGCGCTGCTGAGAGCAGGTATCGAAGGCGAAAATGTGGATGAAGTGATCTTTGGAACGGTTTTACAAGGTGGTCAAGGCCAAATTCCTTCCCGTCAGGCAGCACGAAACGCAGGAATTCCTTGGGAAGTAAAAACAGAAACCATAAATAAAGTGTGTGCATCAGGACTTCGCAGTGTCACACTCGCTGACCAAATCATTCGTGTTGGTGACGAAGATGTAATTGTGGCAGGGGGCATGGAATCCATGAGTAATGCGCCATACTTTTTACCGAAAGCACGCTTCGGACTTCGAATGGGAGATGCAAGCTTAAAGGACTTAATGGTTCATGATGGCTTAACATGCAGTTTCCAAGGTGTTCACATGGGTACCTATGGAAATGAGGTAGCATCAGAGCTCCACATATCACGCGAGGAACAGGACGAGTGGGCACTTCGTAGTCACCAGCGTGCGGTTGCAGCGATAGAGTCAGGTAAGTTTGCTGATGAAATTGTAGCAGTAGAAGTAAAGGGGCGCAAAGGTACAGTTACACTAATTGACACAGATGAGGCACCTCGTGCAGAAACCACACTTGAAAAATTAGCAAAGCTAAAGTCTGTGTTTAATGCAGACGGCACAATCACAGCTGGAAATGCTCCTGGCGTGAATGATGGTGCAGCTGCCCTTGTTCTGATGAGTGAGGAGCGGGCAAAGCAAGAAGGAAAAGAGCCTCTTGCAACGATACTTGCCCATACTGCAATCTCCGTAGAAGCAAAAGATTTTCCAAAGACGCCGGGACTCGTCATCAATGAACTACTAAAGAAAACAGGAAAATCCGTTGATGAAATTGATTTGTTTGAAATCAATGAAGCCTTTGCTGCAGTAGCGTTAACTAGTGGAAGAATTGCCAATCTTGATCCTGAAAAAGTGAACGTTAACGGAGGAGCAGTAGCGCTTGGTCACCCAATCGGGGCAAGTGGAGCAAGAATTATTATTACACTAATCCATGAATTAAAACGTCGTGGCGGTGGCATCGGAATTGCAGCCATCTGCAGTGGTGGTGGCCAGGGCGACGCGATTATGGTTCACGTATAAAAACACGGGAGGTATATTAGATGAATGTACAAAAGGTAATGGTTATTGGTGCTGGGCAAATGGGATCAGGGATTGCACAGGTTTGTGCAATGGCAGGCTATGACGTGAAGCTCCACGATTTAAAGCAGGAGTACCTAGATCGTGGCTTTTCGACGATAACAAAAAATCTTACCCGGCAAGTGGATAAAGGTCGAATGAATGAAGAAGACAAGGCTGCAACATTAGGAAGACTCACCCCTTCTCTTGACTTACAAAATGCATCTGATGTTGACCTAATCATCGAGGCAGCCGTAGAAAATATGGACATCAAAACAAAGCTTTTCTCACAACTAGATGAAATTGCACCTCAGAACGCTATTTTAGCAACAAATACTTCCTCACTTCCGATTACAGAAATTGCGGCGGCAACAAAACGTCCTGAAAAAGTAATCGGCATGCATTTTATGAATCCAGTTCCAGTTATGAAATTAGTTGAGATTATCCGCGGCTTAGCAACAACTGATGAGGTATATCAAGTCATTGAAGACATGACAAAAACGTTAAACAAGGTTCCAGTTGAAGTGAATGACTTTCCGGGATTTGTGTCAAACCGCATTTTAATGCCAATGATTAACGAAGCGATTTATACCCTTTATGAAGGTGTCGCCACAAAAGAAGCAATTGACGAAGTCATGAAGCTTGGAATGAACCATCCGATGGGCCCATTAACTTTAGCTGATTTTATCGGACTTGATACTTGTCTATATATTATGGAGACCCTCCACGAAGGCTTTGGTGATGACAAATATAGACCATGTCCATTGCTTCGCAAATACGTTAAAGCTGGTTGGTTAGGTAAAAAATCGGGTCGAGGTTTCTACACATATGAAGGATAGGGGTGAATTTGAGTGACAACTCTTACAAACAACCCACATCATCAAGATCCCACACTGGAGGGAAGCAGCATGAATTTTCATTTTACAGATGAACAAGCAATGATGCGAAAAATGGTCCGTGATTTTGCTAAAGAAGAAATCACACCATTTATAGAATGCATGGAAAATGGAGACTTTCCACGAGAAATTCTTTCTAAAATGGGGTCTCTTGGACTAATGGGAATTACAACCCCTGAAAAATACGGCGGCGCCGGGATGGATTTTGCATCCTACATTATTGCGATCAATGAACTATCTAAGGTGAGCGCGACAATCGGGGTTATATTGTCCGTCCATACCTCAGTTGGTACGCACCCGATTTTATATTTCGGAACAGAGGAGCAAAAGCAGAAATACATTCCAAAACTCGCAAGTGGAGAGTATCTTGGGGCTTTTTGTCTCACCGAACCGAGCGCTGGCTCAGATGCAGCCGGCTTAAAAACAAGGGCAGTGAAGCAGGATGACCATTATGTGTTGAATGGTTCAAAGATGTTCGTCACAAATGGTGGGGAAGCAGATGTATATATTGTGTTTGCTCGCACAAACCCTGCCGAAACTGGTAGCAAGGGAATCACAGCATTTATTGTTGAAAAAAATACCCCTGGCCTTGTGTTCGGGAAGGATGAACATAAAATGGGGCTCAATGGTTCTCGGACCCTACAAATTACATTAGAGGATGTAAGGGTGCCAGTAGAAAATGTTCTAGGTGTTGAAGGTGAGGGCTTTAAGGTAGCAATGGCGAATCTAAGTATTGGTCGAATCGGCATCGCAGCTCAGGCTCTAGGAATTGCGGAGGCAGCCTTAGAACACGCCGTGGAATATTCGAAGAATCGTTATCAATTTGGCAAACCAATTGCCTCTTTACAGGGTGTCGGCTTTAAGCTGGCGGATATGGCGACGGCAGTGGAAGCTGCAAGACTACTTGTCTATCGTGCAGCATTTTTACAGGAGCAAGGGATGCCATGTGCTAAAGAATCCTCGATGGCGAAGCTGTTTGCATCTAAAACAGCGATGGAAGTTACTACAGAGGCGATTCAGGTCTATGGCGGCTATGGCTATACGAAGGATTATCCAGTTGAGCGATTCTTCCGAGATGCAAAAATAACAGAGATTTATGAGGGCACCAGCGAGATTCAAAGAATTGTGATTAGTAAGCATTTGTGACGGGTTATGTACGAGAAGGCTGTGAGTTTTGGCGCAAAAATCCAGTTAGGATGCAAATATGAGGGGTTTGACGCAAATATTACGAATTAGACGCAAATCTGGCGGATTTCGACGCAAAAGCCCGTCCCAAAAACGCAAATCTAGCTACAAACAAGCAAACTAACATTCTATGAAAGTGGAGGTACCAGCTATGTACTTTAAATTATCAGAAGAGCATGAAATGATTCGGAAAATGGTTCGTGATTTTGCTAAAAATGAGGTGGCACCAACTGCGGCAGAGCGCGATGAAGAGGAGCGCTTTGATCGTGAAATTTTCGATAAAATGGCAGAGCTTGGCTTAACAGGGATTCCGTGGCCAGAGGAATATGGTGGCATTGGCAGTGACTATTTAGCATATTGTATCGCTGTCGAGGAACTTTCAAGAGTTTGTGCATCAACAGGTGTCACTCTTTCTGCCCATACATCACTTGCAGGCTGGCCTATTTACAAGTTTGGTAGTGAGGAGCAAAAGCAAAAATATTTACGACCAATGGCACAAGGTGAAAAAATGGGCGCTTATGGTTTAACAGAGCCTGGCTCAGGCTCAGATGCAGGTGGAATGAGAACAACTGCGAGATTAGAAGGCGATCATTATGTGTTAAATGGTTCTAAAATCTTCATCACTAACGGTGGGATTGCTGACATCTATGTTGTATTTGCGCTGACAGACCCATCCTCAAAGCATAAAGGAACGAGTGCCTTTATTATCGAGAGCGACTTCCCTGGCTTCTCTGTTGGGAAAAAAGAAAAGAAGATGGGAATTCGTTCATCACCGACAACTGAAATTATGTTTGAAGAATGCCGTGTACCTAAGGAAAATCTACTTGGCGAAGAGGGAGAAGGCTTTAAAATTGCGATGATGACGCTTGACGGTGGTCGAAACGGAATTGCCGCACAAGCGGTAGGGATTGCTCAGGGAGCACTTGATGCAGCAACAGAGTATGCGAAGGAACGTGTTCAGTTCGGCAAACCAATTGCTGCTCAACAAGGGGTTGGTTTTAAGCTTGCGGATATGGCAACTAGTGTTGAGGCAGCACGTCTCTTAACCTATCAAGCGGCATGGCTGGAATCAGAAGGGCTTCCATATGGTAAGGAATCCGCAATGTCGAAATTATTTGCTGGAGACACTGCCATGAAGGTCACAACAGACGCAGTCCAAATCTTTGGTGGCTATGGGTATACAAAGGATTATCCGGTGGAGCGTTATATGCGTGATGCAAAAATCACCCAAATTTACGAAGGTACTCAAGAAATTCAACGCCTAGTAATCTCTAGAATGTTAACAAAATAGTGGGACGCGGGGACAGGTCCCGTGTAGCAGAAAAAGTAGAGCAGGGGGTGGAAAAATGCGTAGGAATGATGTGCCGGCCTCGGTAAAGGATGAACGGCTTATTAAGAAACGGCGAGACCAGATGATTAAAGGAGCAGTGACGCTTTTTAAGGAAAAAGGGTTTCATCGCTCCACAACACGAGAGATTGCAAAAGCTGCCGGTTTTAGCATCGGTACGCTGTATGAATATATTCGAAAAAAAGAGGATGTTCTCTATTTGGTTGTAGATAGTATCTATGACCAGGTTCAAGAACGACTCCAGCAAGCGATTAACACGAAGGAAGGTAGTATCGAAAGCTTGAAACTGGCGATTCGTAATTACTTCCTCGTCATGGATGAAATGCAAGATGAGGTTCTTGTCCTCTATCAGGAGGCCAAGTCTCTTTCGAAGGACGCGCTGCCATATGTGCTAAACAAGGAAGTCGAAATGGTCGGCATGTTTGAAAAAGCAATTGAGGACTGTATTGCAAAAGGGGAACTTCAATTGCCAAAGAAGCAGGTCGAGCTTGTAGCCCATAATATTTTCGTGCTTGGTCAGATGTGGGGCTTTCGCCGCTGGGCAATGCGCAAGCTTTTTACACTTGAAGAATACATTGAAATGCAAACAGAGCTTTTATTAAAGGGGATTGAAAAATAAAAGGGTTTGGGGGAGAAGCAAATGAGTACGGTAGAAGTATATCGTCCCAAGCATCATGTGCGGTTTGTGACGGCTTCAAGTTTGTTTGATGGGCATGATGCTTCGATTAATATTATGCGCCGCATCCTGCAGGCAAGCGGAGCCGAGGTCATTCACCTTGGGCATAACCGTTCAGTGGAGGAAGTGGTCAATGCAGCCATCCAGGAGGATGCACAGGGCATTGCGATTTCCTCCTATCAAGGTGGTCATGTGGAATATTTTAAATACATGTATGATCTTCTTAAGGAGCGGGGAGCCTCTCATATCCGCATTTATGGCGGTGGTGGCGGTGTTATCATTCCTCGTGAAATCAAGGAGCTTCATGAATACGGAATTGCCGGTATTTTTTCACCTGAGGACGGCCGTGTGATGGGACTTCAAGGGATGATCAACAAAATGTTACAAGAATGCGATTATCCAACAAGTACGGAGCTAACAGATGAGCTTGAGTTACTTCAAACAGGGGATTACAAAACAATTGCAAAGCTGATTACGATTGCTGAAAATCACATTGGAAACACAGCCGAGACAGCGGCAGCCGCAGAAACCATCATTCAAAAAATAAAAGACCTAGAGAAAAAGGTCCCTGTTGTGGGGATTACAGGCACAGGGGGAGCTGGAAAAAGCTCACTCACGGACGAATTAATTCGTCGTTTTATTAATGAAATGGAGGATAAAAAGGTAGCAATCCTGTCCGTTGACCCAACAAAACAAAAAACGGGTGGAGCCTTACTTGGTGACCGAATCCGGATGAATGCGATTTTTAACCCAAGAGTGTATATGCGAAGCCTTGCAACCCGGGGATCAAAAACAGAGTTATCCCTAGCGATCAAGGACGCCATCGCAGTTGTAAAAGCAGCAGGCTTTGACTTAATCATCGTTGAAACGAGTGGAATTGGGCAAGGGGACGCTGAGATTACTGAGGTCTGTGACATCTCGATGTATGTCATGACAAGTGAATTCGGTGCACCTTCACAGCTTGAAAAAATCGACATGATTGACTATGCCGACCTCATTGTTATTAATAAATTCGAGCGCAAGGGATCAGAGGATGCGAAGCGTCAGGTGCAAAAACAGTACCAGCGAAGCCACCTTTTATTTGAAAAAGACTATGAAGAGATGCCGGTGTTCGGAACGATTGCAAGTCAATTCAATGATCCGGGAACGAACGCCCTTTTTGCGAATTTAGTTGCTACGATTAACGAAAAAATGGTTACGGGTTGGAAAACGTCCTTTGAAAAAACAGCAGATGTTCAAAAACAAAATGTGATTATCCCTAATGATCGTCGTTATTATTTACGTGAGATTTCAGATACGGTTCGAAATTATCATAAAAAAGCAGCTGAGCAGGTCGAAATTGCGCGTAAGCTATTCCAAATTAGCGGCACCATTGAAAGTGTGAAGGAGCTTGGAAACACAGAAGTTGTTACAACCCTTGAAAACTTAAAAGCTCAATATGAAGCAAAGCTTTCGGATGAATCGAAAAAGATCCTGGCAAACTGGGAAGCTACTAAGGAAACCTACAAGGGCGACAAGTTCATTACGAAAATCCGCGATCGAGAAATTATTACGATTCTCAAGACAAAGAGCCTTTCTGGTTTATCGATTCCTAAAATTTCTCTACCGGGCTTTAAGGACTTTGGGGAAATTTTACGGTGGGTATATAAAGAAAATGTGCCTGGGGCATTTCCCTATACGGCTGGGGTGTTTCCGTTCAAGCGTGAAGGGGAAGATCCGAAGCGTCAGTTTGCTGGTGAAGGGACTCCTGAACGAACCAACCGCCGTTTCCACTATTTATCCAAGGATGATGATGCGAAACGGTTAAGTACGGCATTTGACTCTGTCACCTTGTATGGAGAGGATCCTGCATATCGCCCTGATATTTATGGGAAGGTTGGCGAAAGTGGTGTCAACGTTTGTACGCTTGATGATATGAAAAAGCTGTATAGAGGCTTTGACCTATGTGCACCTTCAACATCCGTTTCAATGACAATCAATGGCCCAGCGCCGATTATTCTGGCGATGTTTATGAATACAGCGATTCACCAGCAGGTGGAAAGACGAGAGCAAGAACTTGGTCGCATGTTAACAGTGGACGAATTCCAAGAGGTCCGCGCAAAAACTTTACAAACAGTTCGTGGAACCGTTCAGGCCGATATTTTGAAGGAAGACCAGGGTCAAAATACTTGTATTTTTTCAACGGAATTTGCCCTTAGAATGATGGGGGATATTCAAGAGTATTTCATTGAAAACAAAGTGCGTAACTATTATTCCGTTTCAATTTCGGGCTACCATATCGCTGAAGCGGGTGCGAATCCCATTTCTCAGCTTGCTTTTACATTATCAAACGGGTTTACGTATGTGGAATACTACCTCAGCCGTGGCATGAAGATTGATGATTTTGCGCCAAACCTGTCCTTCTTCTTTAGTAACGGTTTGGACCCGGAGTATACGGTCATTGGCCGCGTCGCACGCCGCATTTGGGCAACTGTTATGAGAGAGAAGTATGGGGCAAATGAGCGCAGTCAAAAATTGAAGTACCATGTGCAAACATCAGGTCGCTCCTTGCATGCTCAAGAAATTGATTTTAATGATATCCGTACGACCTTACAAGCGCTTATGGCACTCCATGATAACTGTAATTCCCTCCATACGAACGCGTATGATGAGGCGATCACCACACCGACTGAAGAATCTGTCAGACGGGCAATGGCGATTCAAATGATTATTACGAAAGAGCATGGCTTAACGAAAAATGAAAATCCGTTACAAGGATCCTTCATCATTGAGGAGTTAACGGATTTAGTTGAGGAAGCAGTGCTACAGGAATTCGACCGACTGAATGACCGTGGCGGAGTTCTTGGTGCGATGGAAACTCAGTATCAGCGCGGAAAAATTCAAGATGAGTCGATGTATTATGAAATGAAAAAGCATACGGGAGAGCTTCCGATAATTGGGGTAAACACATACCTTAACCCAAATCCACCGACAGAAGAGGAATTAAACAATATTGAGCTTGCTCGCGCAACAAAGGAAGAAAAAGAACTTCAGATTAAAAATTTAAAAGAATTTCAGGACCGAAATAAGGATAAAGTAGAAGAAGCATTGAAGAAATTAAAACAGGTTGCAGTTAATAATGGAAATATTTTTGCGGAATTAATGGAAACGGTCCAGGTTGCAAGTCTTGGACAAATCACACAGGCCCTTTATGAAGTGGGCGGACAATACCGTAGAAATATGTAGAAAAAGATCGAGGCTGGGTCAAAATAGGTTGACTCAGCCTTAAAAAATGTATTGACTGGCATAAAGTGGTTGATTTTGTTTATAATGAATGATATGTATTTTACAGAACTTATTTTTATTGTAGTTCATGGTTAAACATTATACTCTAGTTTTTTACCAAGGTTTGTAGTTACATACATAGAAAGGGAGTGCCTTGATGAGTCTAGATCAATACTCACCAGAGCAAATAAAAGAAATGTCAATGCTTGAAGTAGCGTATGAGATTTTCTTAGGGAGAAAAGATGCAATCGCATTTAACGAGCTAGTTGACGAAGTAGCAAAAGTATTAGAGCTTTCCGAAGAAGAGCTTCGCGCAAGAATTTCTCAGTTTTATACAGATATTAATATCGATGGTCGTTTTATTACATTAGGTGATAACCGTTGGGGACTTCGTACATGGTATCCGTATGAGCAAATCGATGAAGAGGTTACTCATACTGAAAAGCCGAAGAAGAAGAAAAAGGGCAAGAAGAAGAAGGATGAAGATGACGATCTTATCGACTTCGATGACCTTGATGAAGATGATCTTGATTTCGATGAAGATTATGATGAAGAAGACGAAGATCTAGTAGACATCGACGACGAAGAGGAAGAGGAAGAGGAAGACTTCGATGACATTGACGATGAGGAAGACGAAGATTTCGATGATGAGGAAGAACTTCTCGATGATGAAGAATATGAATTAGATGAAGAAGATGAAGAACTAGAGGAAGAGGACGAAGACTAACGTCTAGAGTGATCATTGGTAACTAAATTCCACTTAAACTTCATATTGACTTTTCAATCTTAACTCGGTAGAATACTTTTTGGGCTCTAAAAAAAGAGTATCTACGAAACCATATTACAAGTTTCGCTCCCTTACTTATTGTAAGAGGAGCTTTTTTATTTTTATAAGGTAAAAAGGTACGTAAGTGAAAAGACATACCCCCGCATTAAGAAAGATTCCTTTATACAATTTCATAAATTTGAGCAAACTTTAACTAATTACATGATTGGGGGAAAAAAGAAAGATGACAAAATATATTTTTGTAACAGGTGGGGTTGTATCGTCCCTTGGAAAGGGGATTGTTGCCGCATCTTTAGGCCGTTTATTGAAAAACCGAGGATTGAATGTTACGATTCAAAAATTCGATCCATACATTAACGTGGACCCAGGAACAATGAGTCCATACCAGCATGGTGAAGTGTTCGTTACCGATGACGGCGCTGAAACAGACCTTGATTTAGGACACTATGAGCGTTTTATCGACATTAACCTAAACAAATATAGCAACGTAACGACAGGTAAAATCTATTCAACTGTCTTAAAGAAAGAACGTCGTGGTGATTATTTAGGTGCAACCGTTCAAGTTATTCCGCACATCACAAATGAAATCAAGGACAGAGTAATCCGTGCTGGCCATGAAACAAATGCAGATGTCGTCATAACTGAGATTGGTGGTACAGTTGGAGATATCGAGTCTCTACCTTTCCTAGAAGCTGTTCGTCAAATCAAAAGTGACGTGGGCTCCCGCAATGTAATGTATGTGCATTGTACACTTGTTCCTTACATTAAAGCTGCCGGGGAAATGAAAACAAAACCAACACAGCACAGCGTAAAAGAGCTTCGTAGCCTAGGAATTCAGCCAAACATCATTGTTCTCCGTACAGAAATGCCGATTTCAGAAGATATGAAGGATAAAATTGCGTTATTCTGTGACATTGATTCAAGAGCCGTTTTTGAGAGCCGTGATGCGGAAACTCTATATTCGATCCCGTTGTCTCTTCAAGAACAAGGCATTGATCAAATCGCATGCGAGCATCTTCAACTAGATTGCAAGGAAGCAGACATGACAGATTGGGTCCAGCTTGTTGAGAAAGTGACAAACCTTACAAAAACAACAAACATTGCGTTGGTTGGAAAATATGTAGAACTTCAGGATGCGTATCTTTCTGTAGCAGAAGCATTAAAGCATGCAGGTTATGCATTTGACTCAGATATCAATATCAACTGGGTGAATTCTGAAGAAGTCACAGATGAAAATGTAGCTGAGTTTCTTGCTGGTGCAGATGGAATTCTCGTGCCTGGTGGATTTGGTGACCGTGGCGTAGATGGCAAAATTTCGGCACTGAAATATGCTAGAGAAACAAAAACGCCATTACTAGGCATATGTCTTGGCATGCAATTAGCTTCTGTTGAGTTTGCCCGCAATGTACTTGGTTTAGAAGGAGCACATTCTGCAGAGCTTGACCCAGATACTCCACATCCAGTTATTGACTTATTACCAGAACAAAAGGATGTTGAAGATTTAGGTGGAACGCTTCGTCTTGGACTTTTCCCTTGTAAAATTGAAGAAGGGACTAAGGCATACGAGGCATATAATGATGAAGTGGTGTACGAGCGTCACCGCCACCGTTATGAATTTAACAATCATTATCGTCAAGCAATGGAAGCTGCTGGATTTGTCTTCTCAGGAACAAGCCCAGACGGACGTCTTGTGGAAATTATCGAGTTGAAAGACCACCCATGGTTCGTGGCTTCACAATTCCACCCGGAATTTAAATCACGACCAAACCGTCCACAACCATTGTTTAGAGAATTTATTCGAGCATCATTAACAAACGCAGAGAAAATGTAATAAGGGAATAGTAGAAATGGCGAGTGAAATACACACTCGCCATTTTCTTTTTTTTATAAATGGTATATCAATTGACGATAAAACAATCATGTTATATATTTATAACATAATGTGAGAAATACATAACATTTTAACAAGGAGGAGGGTGTCACTATTTGTTAAAGACAAAACTAAAGGAATTTCGTGCAAAACATAACATGAATCAACAGACATTGGCAGATAAGGTAGGCGTTAGAAGAGAAACGATTGGGCATCTCGAACGTGGAAACTACAGTCCTTCACTAAAATTAGCATGGGACATTGCACAGGTTTTTGATGTTCGGATAGAAGAGATATTCCAATATGAGGAGGAATAAGAGATGGATGAAAGAAGTCAGCAACAGATTGCAAAGGGATTGGCGATTACTTTAGGCATTGTGTACATATCTCTTTTTAGTTTCGCTATTTGGAAGTATGTGAGCACGAAGGATATATCCAGCATTACTTGGGAGTTAGTGTTCATAGTTATGATACCAGCATCCATTGTTTGGTTTGCACGTCGTGATGAAAGCTTAACAATTCCTAAAATGATTTCAGGTAATCTAATCGATACGGGATTAAGTAAAAAATCTCAATCAAAAAGAAAAAAATATTATTTTCTGGATTCATTGGGCTTTGCAATGGTTGTGTTGATTCTCACAATCATTACAAACTTCTTTATCGAAAAAGAGTGGCAACACTTTCCTTTGTTCCCTCAAATGAGTGAAGTCTCAAATATTATTGTGACTTTGTCCATTGAATTTGTAATCTCCTTAGTTGTGTTTTTTACTATTTCCTATGTATGGGAGGAGTTCAATATAAGAAGATACAACCGAAAACTGGATGAGTTGGAGGACAATCATGAATAAATTTGATGAAAAAATCATGCAAATGGCTCAGGAAAATGATGAGATATTCGAATTGCTTCAAAGTGAAATGCGCAGTAATGGTGGAAAAGTATTAAATTTTTTATTAGAGGGTTTATTTTCGTTTGACTCAGCTGTGAAACAATTGGAAAAGAGAGAGGCCTTTTATCTCGTCATGAATCATGAAAAGGCAGAACTAGTTACCTTTCAAAAAACACTAGAGCTTTCCCGTCAAGATGTAACAGGAGCTATACAATTGGCATCTGGTAAAAAAACGTTTGATTTTAATGGATATAGATATAAGCTGTTTCGAAAAATCAAATAACCACCAAAAAAACTTGCCACTAAGTAGGCAAGTTTTTCATTCTATTCAAATTCTTCGACCATTTCTTTGATTGTAAATTTTAGTCCGAAATAGGCATATAAGGCTGTCATCACGCTTGGGAAACCGAAGCGGGTTCCTAGATCATCTGGAATAAGTGGCTTCGTTAGCTTACTATCAATATGGATATCGACGACTTCATTCAGAGTCCGTTCACCCTCTGTTTTTACAATCGCGGAAATCGCAACCGTTTGAATTCCGTTAATATGAAGTTCTTCCGCGAGTTTGATCGCTTCTTTATCTGTTGAAAATCGTGTGATTAATAAAACAGAGTCAACACCCTCAACCTCATTCATTTTTTCATTCGTAAACAAAGGCTTAGCCGAAAGTAAGGGTTCAGCACCAAATAAAGCTTCTGTTTCAACCGCAGCCATTTCACCGAAGCCATGAACGAAAATAGAACCTTCGCTAATGATAGACTGAGCAAGGATTCTTGCGCCATCCTCCATATTCATTTCTTCTTGTTCCATAATCCGATTAAAATGTCCCTGAAGTTGGGTTGTAAAAATTTTTAACATACGGGTAAAATTCCTTTCTATTGTATTACTCATCTCCACTAGTATCATTATAACGTTATATGAAAAAAATAAGAAATCATGTCGATTTGTGTTGGCAAAACTTGTTTCGGTCTTGGAAATAAAAGTTTTCTGCGTAAAAAGAAGGAAATTTGTTACTTTTGGTAGAATTAAAAATGAATAACGATATAATAATATTCGAAAAAACGAACGTAATAAAGCGGTCGTAAAAATCAAAGCAATCATTCTATAATTTTTTATCTATTTTAAGGGGGGTTTAAACAGAATGTCAGAGAAAATCTTAATTGTTGATGACCAATACGGAATACGAATACTGTTAAACGAAGTTTTTCAAAAAGAAGGTTATAAGACATTCCAAGCAGCTAATGGAGTACAAGCAATCGAAATCGTTCAAAAACACTCTCCAGATTTAGTATTACTAGATATGAAAATCCCTGGTATGGACGGGATTGAAATCTTGAAAAGACTTAAAAAAATCAATAAGGACATTCGAGTCATTATTATGACAGCTTATGGTGAACTTGATATGATTCAAGAAGCTAAGGATTTGGGAGCAATTACCCATTTTGCAAAACCTTTTGACATTGATGAATTACGTGAAGCGGTTAGAGCAAATATCCCATTAAAATCCGAATAAAAATCACAAAAAATACAAAACCGCATTGTTATTAAGATGAAAACGCTTCATGATAAATTCGGGAAATAATGGTTACTTGCGAAATCAAAATCTTGTGATATGCTTAGTACTGTATTGTTGCTATTCCTTAACACAAAGGGCATTTTTGTGTGCTTTTTGACTGTTATTTTCTATCTTAAGTCTACATATTATGTTTTTGTTTCGGTCACTCTATTAGGTGATACGAAATTCTTGGAATAGGTATACAATTAACCCCGGCGTTTCTTTGCCGTGGTTCTATGTGTATAGGGACTAACCCTTATTTTACACAATAAAAACGGTACAAAAGGAGGAAATTCACATGCCTTTGGTTTCAATGAAAGAAATGCTTGAAAAAGCAAAAGCAGAAGGGTATGCAGTAGGTCAGTTTAACCTAAACAATCTAGAGTTCACACAAGCAATTTTACAAGCTGCACAAGAAGAAAATTCACCAGTTATTTTAGGTGTTTCTGAAGGTGCTGGCCGTTATATGGGTGGATTCAAAGTGGTAGTTGCAATGGTTAAAGCAATCATGGAAGAATCTAACATTACTGTTCCAGTTGCAATCCATCTTGACCATGGTTCTTCTTTCGAGAATTGTGCGAAAGCAATTCACGCTGGATTCACATCTGTTATGATTGATGCTTCTCATCATCCATTTGAAGAGAACATTGAGATTACTTCTAAGGTTGTCGAACTTGCACACTTCCACGGAGTATCTGTAGAAGCTGAGCTTGGTACTGTTGGTGGACAAGAAGATGACGTAGTAGCTGAAGGTGTTATCTATGCGGATGTAAATGAGTGCGTTGAGCTTGTTAATCGCACTGGCATTGATTGCTTAGCGCCTGCTTTAGGTTCAGTTCACGGTCCTTACAAAGGTGAACCAAACCTTGGTTTCAAAGAAATGGAAGAGATCGGAAACAAAACTGGTTTACCACTAGTGCTTCACGGTGGAACTGGTATTCCTACAAAAGACATCCAAAAGTCAATTTCTCTTGGAACAGCTAAAATCAACGTAAATACAGAAAACCAAATTGCTTCAGCGAAAGCAGTTCGTGAAACACTTGCTGCTAAGCCTGATGAGTATGATCCTCGTAAATACTTAGGACCTGCTCGCGATGCAATTCGTGAAACTGTTAAAGGCAAAATGCGTGAATTCGGTTCTTCTGGAAGAGCGTAAGAAACCTTTTTAGATTTCAGACGTCTAATTAAATAGATTGGAGATTTGTCTCCAAACCATATAGAAAAGCCGCTTATTTCCTGTTAAGTATAACGTGATTTGGAAATAGCGGTTTTCTTGCGTTATAATAAGAAAAGCGCAAGACGATTTTTTGAAAATCCTTGCCGATGAAATGGGAGTCTAGGGGTAATTACAGATCATCAACACATAAAAAAGTGGAAGGAGCTGATTTGTGTCTTTTACCCAATCATTTTCAAACTAGATGAACGTAGCAACGTAGATAGTAGAGACCTTCAACAAGATTCACTTCAATTGCACTAAACTTCACGTAAAACGATATCTCAAAACTAAAAAGAAAAAAGTATAACCTAAGTCCTATGGAGTTTTCCCTAAAGAAATATCTTTAGTGGGTTTATTTGATTGTTTTTGTTAAAAGGTATACAATGATACATGATTTTTATATTTTTGTGTAAACATAGAATGAATACTTGTACAAACATGCAATAAATTTATGTTAAAATATACCAACTTGAGTGAAGTGCCCTATGTTTTATTTAAGGTAAATAAGGGAATAGAACTGCCTAACAAGCTAGATTTCATCCAGGAGTAATCGTCGGATAGCGTCTACCCGTGGCAATTCGAGGTTTCCCTTACTAACCGTCATCTTCGCTAGAAGGGAGCCACATATGGAAAAACTTAAAATAGCAGGCGGTTATCCACTGAAAGGATCTGTAAAAATCAGTGGGGCGAAGAATAGTGCAGTTGCCCTCATTCCAGCAACAATCCTTGCAGAAACGCCAGTTACAATTGAGGGTCTTCCTGATATTTCAGACGTGCAAATTTTAGGTGATTTGCTTGAAGAAATCGGGGGCCATGTCGAGATAACTAAAGAAGAAATTTATGTTGACCCAACTAATATTGTGTCAATGCCATTACCGAACGGAAAAGTAAAAAAGCTTCGCGCGTCCTACTACTTAATGGGTGCGATGCTCGGTCGCTTTAAAAAGGCTGTAATTGGTTTGCCGGGTGGTTGTCACTTAGGTCCAAGACCAATTGACCAACATATTAAGGGCTTTGAAGCACTGGGTGCAAAAGTGACGAACGAACAAGGTGCAATATATCTTCGTGCAGATGAGCTAAGAGGTGCTCGTATATACCTTGACGTTGTAAGTGTTGGTGCAACCATTAATATCATGCTGGCAGCAGTGCGTGCAAAAGGACGTACGATTATTGAAAATGCCGCGAAAGAGCCCGAGATTATCGATGTTGCGACATTATTAACAAGTATGGGTGCAAAAATTAAAGGTGCCGGTACAGATGTCATCCGTATTGATGGCGTTGATTCCTTACAGGGTTGCCGCCATACCATTATTCCGGACCGTATCGAAGCAGGTACATATATGATTATTGGAGCCGCGATGGGTGAAGGAGTATTAATTGATAACGTGATCCCACTTCACTTAGAATCCTTGATTGCCAAGTTCCGTGAAATGGGTGTAACTGTTGAAACAAGCGACGATCAAATTTGGGTCGCCGGCAATAAAGATTTGAAAGCTGTTGATATTAAAACACTTGTGTATCCCGGTTTCCCAACGGATCTTCAACAGCCTTTTACATCCCTACTAACAAAAGCAAGTGGAACAGGTGTTGTCACAGATACAATTTATGGCGCGAGATTTAAGCATATCGACGAGCTACGTCGGATGAATGCACAAATTAAAGTTGAAGGTCGTTCAGCCATTGTCACTGGGCCTGTTCAACTCCAAGGTGCAAAAGTGAAAGCAAGTGACTTACGTGCAGGTGCTTCACTTGTTGTTGCTGGCCTCATGGCAGAAGGTGTAACAGAAATTACAGGTCTAGAGCATATCGACCGTGGATATAGCCATTTAGAAGAAAAACTAACAGGATTAGGCGCTACCATTTGGAGAGAAAGCTTAACAGAAGATGAAATTGAGCAACTGCAAAATTCATAATTGAGTAATAATATATAAACTCCCACTACAAAAAGTGGGAGTTTTCATGTATCCTTAAGAAGAAAAGTGCAAGCGAGCGTTTAGCGACGTATGGACTGAGGCCCACACGATGTGGGTCACACAGACGTTGCCACAGGACGTGGTGTTTTTAGTCTGTGTTCCTTAAGGAGATAAAGGAAACACGAAGCGCACAGCGGTTCGATGTTGAGCTTATCGTACGAAGGGTGAGGGAAGTCTCGCTAGTCGCTGCGAGCTGGAGCTAGACAGATGGGAAAGTAAAGAGAAAACGTTTTTATGATATGAGAATGATAAACATACGGCAGAAAGAGACTACTACCAGCTAGGGGGAAGGATCATGGAAAGAAGCTTATCAATGGAGCTTGTACGTGTAACCGAAGCAGCCGCATTGGCATCAGCTCGTTGGATGGGTCGAGGTAAAAAAGACGAAGCAGATGGTGCAGCAACATCCGCGATGAGAGATGTATTCGACACAATCCCAATGAAGGGACAAGTTGTTATCGGAGAAGGAGAAATGGATGAAGCCCCAATGCTTTATATAGGTGAAAAGCTTGGGAATGGCTACGGACCAAGAGTGGACGTTGCAGTCGATCCGCTTGAAGGAACCAATATTTTAGCATCCGGCGGATGGAATGCGCTTTCTGTTTTGGCGGTTGCCGATCATGGGAATTTGCTGCATGCTCCAGACATGTATATGGATAAAATTGCAGTGGGTCCTGAAGCAGTCGGGTTAATTGATATCAACGCACCGATTATCGATAACCTAAAAGCAGTCGCGAACGCAAAAAACAAGGATATTGAAGACGTTGTGGCAACTGTCTTAAATCGTCCGAGACATGAGCATATCATCGCACAGCTACGTGAAGCAGGAGCTCGTATTAAATTAATTAATGACGGTGATGTTGCAGGTGCCATTAACACAGCCTTCGATCATACTGGTGTAGACATTTTATTTGGGTCAGGTGGTGCTCCTGAAGGTGTGTTATCAGCGGTTGCATTGAAATGTTTAGGTGGCGAAATTCAAGGAAAACTTCTTCCGCAAAACGATGAAGAGATTGCCCGTTGTATAAAGATGGGACTAGATGTTACAAAGGTTCTTCGTATGGAAGATTTAGTCAGCGGTGACGATGCCATTTTTGCAGCAACGGGTGTCACAGACGGAGAGCTTTTACGCGGTGTTCAATTTAAAGGCTCAATCGGCACCACTCATTCTCTGGTTATGCGTGCAAAATCTGGAACTGTTAGATTCATAGATGGAAGACATAGCTTGAAGAAAAAGCCAAATTTAGTAATTAAATAGAGTAGAGGCGAGTCTTTGTACTCGCTTCTCTTTATAAAACAAGGACTTTACCACGAAAACGTCATAACTCTATCAAAATAAGGGTATTGATTAAAAATACGAGAATAGGGTAAAATAAAGAAGAATAGACTGGTCATTATACTTCTTAAAAATTCAAAATAAGGGATTTCCTTTGCACAACCGCAACGCGGTTAAAACTTCAATGCAATCCTCAAAATGCTTCTAAATCATTCCATCCATATCTATCCATATAAAATGTTTCATAGTGTCTCTTTATTTCTGAGAGGAGAAAGTACGAAAACGCTTTTATATGATGGAGAATGAACCAATCAAATGTGAATTGGTGTATCTGCTAAAAAGTGTTAAGCGAATCAATTGGAAAGCATTACGAGAAATCGAAATAAACTAAAAATCAAAGAGTGGTGTACGAATGAGTATTACAATTTCAAGCTTGGAAAACATGAAGCTAAAAGAATTATATGAATTAGCGCGTGAATATAAGGTTTCCTACTACAGCAAATTAACGAAAAAAGAGTTAATTTTTGCGATTTTAAAAGCGCGCGCTGAGCAGGATGGCCTTTTATTTATGGAGGGTGTCCTTGAGATTATCCAATCAGAAGGATTCGGATTTCTTCGCCCAATCAACTATTCCCCATCTTCAGAGGATATCTACATTTCAGCCTCCCAAATCCGTCGTTTTGACCTACGAAATGGGGATAAGGTTTCAGGTAAGGTACGTCCTCCAAAAGAAAATGAGCGCTATTATGGTCTTCTACACGTAGAGGCTGTAAACGGGGATGACCCAGAATCTGCAAAGGAACGTGTTCACTTTCCTGGTTTAACACCTCTATATCCAGATCGCCAAGTGATCTTAGAGACAAAGCCAAACCATATTTCAACACGAATTATGGATATTCTAGCACCAGTTGGTTTCGGTCAGCGTGGGCTAATCGTGGCGCCTCCAAAGGCTGGTAAAACAATGCTGATAAAGGAAATTGCAAACAGCATTACAACTAACCATCCAGAGGCTGAATTGATTGTTCTATTAATCGATGAGCGTCCGGAAGAGGTTACAGATATTGAACGTTCAGTAGCAGGTGATGTGGTAAGTTCCACATTCGATGAAGTGCCAGAAAACCATATAAAGGTTGCGGAACTCGTGCTTGAAAGAGCGATGCGCCTTGTTGAGCACAAACGTGACGTGATCATTCTAATGGATAGTATCACACGTCTTGCAAGAGCTTATAACCTTGTAATTCCTCCAAGTGGGCGTACGCTATCAGGGGGGATAGACCCTGCCGCATTCCACCGTCCAAAGCGTTTCTTCGGTGCAGCAAGAAATATCGAAGAGGGTGGAAGCTTAACAATCCTAGCGACTGCACTGGTTGATACAGGCTCTCGTATGGATGATGTCATCTATGAGGAATTCAAGGGTACTGGTAACATGGAGCTCCACTTGGATCGCTCACTTGCTGAGAGACGAATTTTCCCTGCCATCGATATTCGTCGCTCTGGTACACGTAAAGAAGAGCTTCTAATCGAAAAAGAAAACCTCGATAAAATCTGGGCAATCCGTAAAGCAATGTCAGATCAACCAGATTTTGCGGAGAAATTTTTACGTAAACTTAAGCAAACTAAAACAAATGCAGAGTTCTTTGAAATGCTTGAAGCAGAAAAGAAAGCGGCAATTGCTCGAAGAAGCAGCAGTAGACCTGAGGCATAAGAAGTATGTGGTGACGTGAGTCCGCGCTGAAATTCATGCTGGAAAAATTAACGTTTTTTAACAGCAGGATTAAGTTGCAATTCATGGCTTCACTTGTTATAATTTCAACATGTGCGTTTTAGGTTTTCGAAATTGTACATGCAATTTTGCTAAAACGTAACTCTGTTTCGATCAATGATTCAGGGCGGAAGGAGATGAGACGAATGAAATCAGGAATTCATCCAAACTATAAAAAAGTTATGGTGAAATGTGCTTGTGGAAATGAATTTGAATCTGGTTCTGTAAAAGAGGAGATACGCGTTGAGGTATGCTCAGAGTGTCACCCATTCTATACAGGCCGTCAAAAATTCGCTGATGCAGGTGGACGTGTAGATAAATTCAACAAAAAATACGGTATTAAATAATATCGATTTTGAAAAGCCAAAAACAGGCAAGTTTTTTCTTCTTGCCTGTTTTTTGTGCTACTAGACTTATTTTTCTCGCATTTATTTTAACCTCATATCAATAATCCTCATACTTACGGTCAAAAGTTGACTCAATAATAGTAACAACCGAGGAAAGGAAGGACCAAGTTTCATGTATATTATGAAGCAAAGTGGCTGGCTTGAAGTAATTTGTGGAAGCATGTTTTCAGGAAAATCCGAAGAGTTGATTCGACGTGTTCGTCGTACTGAATTTGCCAGACAATCTGTTCAGGTATTTAAGCCTCAAATTGATAATCGATATAGTGATAATTCTGTTGTGTCTCACAATGGGACATCCTTTGTCGCAATTCCAGTGGTAAGCTCTGCTGACATTTTAGAAGAAGTATCTGCTGATACAGATGTTGTCGCGATCGACGAAGTGCAATTTTTCGATGATGAGATCGTAGAAGTTGTCCAAATTCTTGCAAACCGTGGCCACCGCGTCATCGTTGCAGGCTTAGACCAAGACTTCCGCGGTGAACCGTTTGGAAAAGTTCCAGAATTACTTTCTTTAGCTGAGTTGGTTACAAAATTACAGGCTGTTTGCTCTGTATGTGGATCTCCCTCAAGCAGAACACAGCGTTTAATCAATGGAAAACCAGCCTCTTATGATGATCCAGTAATTTTAGTCGGTGCTTCTGAGTCATACGAGCCTCGTTGTCGCCATCATCATGAAGTACCAGGGAAACCACTATTAAAGGCAGTTGCACAAAAGGATACAATGAAGTTATAAAGCGCTCCGAGTGGGTGCTTTTTGCTATTTGTGCATGAAAAAAGACCAGGCTGTTCTTCCTGATCTAAAATAGAAACCCAAGTACTTTTTTACGTTTTCTTGACCCTTCTACTTTTTCAAGGGAAATGGCTGTTTGTTTTTGAAGCTCTTCTTTTTCCCTTTCGAGCTGCTCGATATAGGCTTCCATTTTCTGCATTCTTTTTTGTAGCTCATCGATTTCTTTGCGATGCTGCAGTAGCTGGTAGGATACTACATCACTTGCTTTTTCCTCGATTCGCCTTTCGTTCTCTTTAATCCGTTCCATGATCGTGTTTAATTTATCTGAAAGAGTTTTTTCTGAAGCTTGTACCATTTTCCGTACAGTCCCCTTCCTAGGTTCTGGTGGTGATAGTTTGATTTTATCAAAAGGGACCCCAGATTTCACTTGATTCCGTATCTCTTCGAATAATGGAAGGTCGATTTCCTCAAATACATAGTGCCCATATTCATTTTTTTTACATGGTATTTCAAAGTTTTTTATCCACTTCCGGACGCTTTTAGTTGAAACACCCAGTTTTTTTGCAAACTCCGCAGTATTCACACCAATCATTCCCCCTAGTTTTCCTCTTCTTCTCCTAAGCTTCAATGTTCACCGATTCTTTGTATAGTAGTACGATTCTCCCTATTCAATGTAAAATCCTGCCGGGTAGACAAAACTAGTACCTTTTCGTCAAAGAAAGAAGCAAACCTACAGAAAACCTGCTATTCGACAGCGAAATATGAAGGAATTAAGTTTTAAAAGGTAAGTGCAAATCGAACGACGCCGGAATGCCACCGACTTTCATGAAAAAATAAACTGGCGACAGTCTAGAAAACGGAAGTACCCTAACTTTCTAAAATGTTCAAATGAGTATCGACAAACATTCATACTTCCGTAATTTGCTTTGACCTATATGGGTACCCTATACTATAATTATACTGTTATGGACTAAATTTTGAGGTGAAGAGCGTGTTCGATCGTTTAGAGGCTGTTGAAGCTCGTTATGAAAAATTAAATGAACTATTAAGTGATCCAGATATCGTTAGTGATACAACAAAGCTACGTGAATATTCAAAAGAACAATCAGATATACAAGAAACCGTTGAGAAATATAGAGAGTACAAAGAGGTTAAAGAACAGTTAACCGATGCGAAAGCGATGCTTGAAGAAAAGCTCGATGCCGAAATGCGTGAAATGGTGAAGGAAGAAATTAATGAACTTGAGGACCAAATGGAGGAGCTTGAGGAGCGTCTTCATGTACTCTTATTGCCGAAGGATCCAAACGATGACAAAAACGTTATCATGGAAATACGCGGTGCTGCAGGTGGAGATGAGGCTGCGTTATTTGCTGGGGACCTTTATCGCATGTACAGCCGCTTTGCTGAGCACCAAGGTTGGAAGACTGAAGTTATGGATGCCAACACAACAGGTGTTGGTGGATATAAAGAGATCATTTTTATGATTTCCGGAAAAGGTGCTTATTCGAAATTGAAATTTGAAAATGGGGCACATCGTGTACAACGTGTTCCTGAAACGGAGTCAGGCGGACGTATCCACACATCAACCGCAACTGTAGCGGTATTACCTGAAGCAGAAGAGGTTGAAGTTGAAATTCACGAAAAAGATATTCGTGTGGATACATTTGCATCCAGTGGACCAGGGGGACAAAGTGTTAACACCACAATGTCGGCGGTTCGTTTAACGCATTTGCCAACTGGAACTGTGGTTTCCTGTCAGGATGAGAAATCCCAAATTAAAAATAAGGAAAAAGCAATGAAAGTATTGCGTGCACGTGTTTATGATAAGTTTCAACAAGAAGCACAAGCAGAATACGACCAAAACCGTAAGCAAGCCGTAGGAACAGGTGACCGTTCTGAGCGTATCCGTACGTACAATTTCCCACAAAACCGTGTAACTGACCACCGCATTGGGTTGACCATTCAAAAGCTTGATCAAATTCTAACTGGGAAGCTTGATGAAGTGATCGATGCACTAATCATGGAAGACCAAGCTAGAAAAATGGAGCAAGCTGAATAATGGCGGAATTTCAAAAAATATTCGAAGCCCTCAAATGGGCTTCTTCTTTTTTACGGGAAAATGGTCGGGACGAAAATATTGCAGAAATGCTGTTGTGTCATTATCTGGGGATGAGTAGAGCAAAGCTACTCGGAGAACTACGTGAGGAACTAGATGGTGCTGTGAAAGAAAAGTTTGTGGCAGCTGTTGATAAGGTTGTGAGTGGGGTTCCGGTTCAACACATTATTGGCTATGAGGAGTTTTACGGGCGTAGATTTACGGTAAATGAGGAAGTTTTAATTCCGAGACCTGAGACTGAAGAGCTGGTTCAAGGGTTGCTTGCGAAAATTAAGCGTTTATTCGGTACAACCGAAGGAATTAAGGTCGTGGATGTGGGAACAGGAAGTGGCGCGATTTCGATTACGCTTGCTCTTGAAAATGAGCACCTTAACGTAATGACAGTTGATATAGCGAAGGCTTCTATAGATGTGGCGAAGGAAAATGCGAACCGATTAGGTGCGGAAGTAACGTTTTTTGAAGGAGATTTATTAGGACCGTTAATGGATAAAGGATTGAAGGTTGATATAGTCGTTTCGAATCCACCATATATTCCAGAAGAAGATATTCCGACTTTGTCGATTGTAGTGAAGGACCATGAACCACTCCGTGCTTTAGTTGGTGGTCAGGATGGCCTAGATTTTTATCGTAGATTTATGAAGGAAATTCCACTTGTATTGAAAGAAAAAGGAATTGTAGCCTTTGAAGTCGGGATTGGGCAAGGTGAGTCTGTTGCAAGCATGTTGCGAGATACTTTTCCTAGGGCAACGGTAGAGGTCGTTAACGATATCAACGGCAAAGACCGAATGGTGTTTGCGGAAATAGGTTTTTAGAAAAGGCTTGGATCTGATTAAATAAATGACGTGTGAATTGTCACACGTCATTTTCCTGTTTTTAACCTTACATACAATTAACGCCTAACAATGAACAATGAAAAAAATGGGTCAAAACTTCTAAGCATCTACCTTTACCAGGTTACGAACCCAGGTAGTTGAATAGACGGAAAAATTTCGCCTAATCTGTAAAAATCACCGAAAATAGCCATAATAGACGGAGAGATTCCGCTTATGACTTTAAAAATATGGTATAGAAGGGTTTTTGCTTTGGATTACCGGAAATCCTCCGCTTTTTCAGCATTTCCCCATTTATGGCAAGACAACTCACCAATTGCTGGACCGCGAATCTACGACATTTATTTTAAGAAAACACCTCAAAACGGAACCCCTTAGGACGTGATCCCAAGATGAATCATCAGCGGTTTAGTAGTTCCGCTTCCACGAAATAAAATAAACGATCATCTGAATCAACGGAAATAGCAGTAGTAAGATAATTGGATAATATGGTACAGAATCTGAGATGAACGGATAGACAAAAAATAGGGCAGTGATGATTGGAAATGTGTACCACATACTAATATAAGAAGCCCGACATGCTTTTCCGGTGAGTTCCTTTTCACGCTCATCTCCTTCTTCAAATTCGACTGGTAAAAGAAATGCACTTTTCCATGATTTGCGTTTCTTCTTCAGTTGTGGAACCATAATGGCTGAAAAAATAATTCCTACTACGATTGCAATGAACGTGGGTAACATGTTAATTTCAACGGTCCAAGGTGGTTCTTGATTGGTTTTTACAATCTCAGCAAAGGCTAAATGTGCGTAATACATCGTTGAAAATGCCCAACCCAAAAGTGCGATCGAAATAATTGAATACACCACATTACGAAAAATACTCATTTTTCCTCATCCTCCAAATAAAATATTTCTTCAATTGGCAAGTTAAACGTTTGTGCGATGTTCATTGCGAGTAGTAGGGAAGGGATATAGCTTCCTTTTTCCATTGCGACGATTGTTTGCCGTGTTACATTGACCTTTTCAGCTAGTGCGCCTTGTGTCAAACTGTGCTTTGCGCGGAGTTCCTTCACGCGGTTTTTAATCTCCATTTACAATATCCTCCAATTGTTTCTACACCCATTGTAAAGTAAACTATACATTTTGTAAAGTCAACTTGACATTTTATTTTTAAAAGTATGAAAATGCTCATTTCCAAAGGATTTTTGATTTTGAAATAGTATGATTTCCGCCCTGGTACTCGCTTCCGCGGGCGATCCGCAAGCCTCCTCGCTTCACTGCGGGGTCTCGCTTGGCTCGCTATTCCCGCAGGAGTCTCGTACCATCCGCTGGAAATCACATAAGGCCAATAATTACCATTTCCTTTGCACAAACTTATTCAGAAACAACAAAGTATACGAAAACAGCATGAAAAATACGCAAAAAAATAGTTTAATAGATTTTTCAAATTTGGTAGTTTAGGAATCTATATTCTTGGCAAGAATGGGTTGTGAAGGGATGGTGCTAGAAAGTGAGTAAACAAATTACGATTGTATCATTTATATTTTTACTGTTAATTGGGGCGAATAGCCATTTATTGATAAAAGAAACAAGTGCACAGGAGCCACAGGTAATTCCGGATGAAGCAATTCGGCTTCGGATTTTAGCCAATAGTGATTCCGATGAAGATCAGGCTTTAAAGCGCAAGGTACGTGACGCGGTAAATGCAGAGATTACGGAGTGGGTGGCAGAGTTAACTTCGATTGATGCGGCTAGAGATTTAATTCAAGAAGGACTACCAGAAATTGAAAAAATCGTAGCTAGTGTACTAGAAGAAGAAAATAGCAATCAATCCTATACAGTCGATTACGGACGTAATGTTCAGTTTCCAACAAAGCTTTATGGGCAATTCCTATATCCGGCCGGTGAGTATGAGGCAATTCTGATTTCATTAGGTGAAGCTGAAGGTGCAAATTGGTGGTGTGTGTTGTTCCCGCCTTTATGTTTCTTAGACTTCTCAACAGGTGATGCTATTGAAGCTTCTGATGAGGAAGGAAAAGATGTGGCGCTTGAGCAAAAGACTGAAAAGGAAGATAAGAAAGAAAAGAAGGACAAAGAAGACAAAGTAGATAAAGATGAAAATGACGAGGAAGAAGTCGAGGTCAAATTTTTCTTAGTTGAGTTTTTTACATCTTTATTTAGCTAAAAATCTAGCATTTAGTTCTATTTTTTAAGATACCTCATAGAGTAGTTACTAGGATAATGAAAGATGGGGTGGCGAAAATGAAGCAAATTAGAACGGCAAATGAGCAGGATATTGAAATGGTCTCTGCCTTTTTAGGACAAGCTGAAGTTAGTTCAGAAGGTATTGGTTCGATTATTGATCACTTTATTTTATTGGAGGATGATGAGCAAAAAATTCTTGCAACGTTAGGGATTGAAAGAATTGAGCAAGATGGATTGCTTCGATCGCTTGTCATTTCTCCGGGTGTAGATCAAACGAATTTATTAACTCTATTTAAAAGTGCGATTTCACTTGCAAAGCATAAGGAGTTAAATCGTCTGTTTTTAGCGACAAATAAACAAGCGTCGATTCAATTTTTTGCAATGCTTGGCTTCGAGCAAGTAGAGATCGATGGGCTTCCTGGCCATATTGAAAGCTCGAATCATATCTCACAGCTCCTTAAAAAGACTGATCCGATGTTCATGGTTTCGCAAATTGAAAAATAATAGTATTTTTAAACTCCCAAATGTGGATTGAATGTGCGCAAGTGGGGGTTTTTATTTTGGTTTTGTCATCAGATTGTGGATAATGTGGATAAACATAGGTTGTTAAAATGCAAAAAAATGTGATAATCTATGTGACATGATGAAAAATATGGGCTGTGGATGAAATATTTCCTCTTTGTGTGGGTTGTGGCAAAACTGGTTATATCCACATAATTATCCACATTTTAGAGTTTGTTATCCACAAAATGTGGATAACGCTTGTTTTCCACCACTTATAAACCTATACTTTTTTATATTACAATAATTAAAAAGTGACATTACTAAAGGATTTTTACATAGGAGTTGCGTTACATGGAAACAAAGCAATGGGTTGTGGATAAAAACCAACAAAATTTAGAAACTTATCCACAAATAATAGAAGCGGCAAGTCTTCTACAGAAAAATGAAGTGGTGGCTTTCCCGACAGAAACAGTGTATGGGCTTGGGGCAAATGCCTTATCAGATGAAGCTGTTTCGAAAATTTACGAGGCGAAGGGTCGTCCTAGTGATAATCCACTGATTGTCCACATCTCCACAATCGGGCAGCTACATAAAATTGTCCAGGAGATTCCTGAGCAGGCGGAGCGGATAATTGCGAAATTTTGGCCAGGTCCCCTAACACTTGTTTTAAAAAGAAAAGAAGATGCAGTTTCGAAAAAGGTGACAGCAGGACTTGAAACTGTAGCGGTACGAATGCCAAGTCATCCGGTTGCATTAGCTTTGATTTCCGCATCAGGTCTACCACTTGCTGCGCCGAGTGCAAATACTTCTGGCAAGCCAAGTCCGACACTGGCAAAGCATGTAGCTGATGATTTGACTGGTAAAATTGTGGGGATTCTTGATGGCGGAGCTACGGGTGTTGGATTGGAGTCAACTGTTCTGGATTGCACGGGTGAAGTACCTGTGATTCTACGACCAGGTGGAGTGACAAAGGAACAGCTTGAGGCAGTATGTGGTATCGTCGAGGTCGATAGGGCCATTTTAACAGAAGGCGAAGCACCGAAATCACCTGGAATGAAATATACACATTATGCGCCAACTGCACCTCTTACGATTGTGAATGGCCAAGTGGAATTTATCCAGTCTCTTGTAAAAGAAAAGCAGAACGAGGGGTTAAAGGTTGGAGTCCTGACAACGAAGGAGCGCGAAAATTCGTATGAAGCAGATAAAGTTATTGCTTGTGGTTCGCGTGAGGACTTGGAGTCAGTTGCTACTAGACTCTATGACGTGTTGCGCTTATTTGATGAAAGTGATGTCGATGTTATTTTTAGTGAGAGTTTTCCAAGTGAAGGCATCGGACAAGCAATCATGAATCGATTAACCAAGGCTGCAGGACATAAAATAATAACAGAATAATTGGGAAATCCTTCTTCTATTTCGATTTGTACATGCATATGTTGAAATAGGCACGTCCAAGGAGGTAGAAGATGGATATTACAGCATTTCTCGGAGAAATTATAACCTTATTTATCATGGCATTTGCTTTAGGAATGGACGCATTTTCCGTTGGGCTTGGAATGGGATTAATCCGGTTGAGGCTCAAGCAAATTTTTTCAATCGGGATCACCATTGGTCTGTTTCATATGTGGATGCCATTGGCGGGCATGATGATTGGACATTTTTTATCAGATACATTTGGAGCTATAGCAACCTATGTAGGCGGCGGATTGCTTTTATTTTTAGGCTTACAAATGATTATTTCTTCCTTCAAGGACGATGATCACCAGCGTATGATTACACCGGTTGGATTCGGCTTATTTATTTTTGCTTTAAGTGTGAGTTTAGATAGTTTTTCCGTCGGGCTTTCGCTAGGGATATATGGTGCAAAAACAGTCATGGTGATTCTCATGTTTGGGATCGTTAGTATGGTTCTTTCGTGGATCGGACTTCTATTAGGTCGAAAGGTCCAAAACTGGCTTGGTACATATAGTGAGGTTTTAGGTGGATGCATTCTCCTCGTCTTTGGGGTAAAATTACTATTTCCTTTATAGAAGGGTAAAATTATGACAAAACTGCGAGTGCGGGTGAAAATCCGTGCTCTTTTTTTAAATATTGGCTATATCTTTCATGTGAATCTCGATTATAATGGAATTATATCGAATTTTGTCTAAATATTTGGGTCGAAAGTAGCATGAAGGCAACGATGAAAAGGGTGATGAAATGAAACGTGTTTTATTTGTTTGCACAGGAAATACATGTAGAAGTCCGATGGCTGAAGCCATTTTACGAAAAAAGGCAGGCGAAAGCATTGAGGTCAAATCGGCGGGGATTTTTGCTAGTGACGGAAGTCCTGCTTCAACGAATACTGCCCATGTTTTACAGGAAAAGGGAATCGAGTGTCAGCATTCGTCTTCTTTATTAACGCAAGATCTTATAGAGTGGGCGACTTGTATTTTAACCATGACCAGTCATCATAAACAGGCAATCCTTCACAGTTTCCCGGAGGCTCAGGACAAGGTGTTTACATTAAAAGAGTATGTGGACAGCGATGGGGATGTTTCAGACCCTTTCGGTGGACCGGTTGACATTTATAGAGAAACGTATGCGGAACTCGAACCATTAATTGAAAAAGTACTTTCTAAACTAAAATAGATAAATTCAGGGGGAAAATCGGGTGGAAAAAAGGCGCTATAAATTTGGTCTAAGATTAAAATTAGTACTATTTACAACTATTTTAGCGGTTGTGACGTATTCAACATCGGCATTATTCATTTATTTTGTGTATCCATTTGTTGAAGAGATGGTGAGTCAACAAGTCTTTGTGATAAGCACACTGGCTTTAGGAATTATCTGGTCTGGCATTCTTGCTTATTTTGCGGCATCCTTCATTACAAAGCCACTTCAGAAGCTAGAACAGGTGGCAATTCATGCTGCAAACGGTGATATTCGCGAGGATGTACCTGTTTTAAAATCAGATGACGAGATTCGTAGCCTAAGTCTTGCGTTTAATAAAATGCTACATAATCTACGTGAGATGGTCCATAATATCGAGGAAAACTTTGAAAATACAAATGAAAAAGTGATTGAGATTACGAAGGCGTCCAGTCTTGCTTCTGAGCAGGCAGAAAATATTAATCGTACGATATCTGAGATTTCCAAAGGTGCAGACAGCTCGGCAGTATCGATTCAAGAAACGGCTGAATCCGTGGAAGATGTGATTCAAATTGCCGAAGAGGTTCAGCAAAATGCGAAAACGTCACAGAAATTATCTGTTGAAATGGTTGATACCTTAAATGACAGTAAAGATGTTGTGCATTCGCTCGTTTCCGGAATTAATAAGCTTGTTGAAAACAATCAAACTTCGCTTGAGGCGGTAAATCGTCTAGAAACGAATGCGAAGGAAGTAGAACATATCATTTCACTTGTTGGCGATATTGCTGGCCAAACGAACTTGCTCGCCTTGAATGCTTCGATCGAAGCGGCACGCGCGGGTGAACATGGAAAAGGTTTTGCGGTTGTAGCGGAAGAAGTGAGAAAGCTAGCAGATGAAAGTTCAAAGGCTGTACAAGGCATTTCCGAGTTGATTAAAAATATTCAGCAAGAGGTGCGAAATGTAGTTGTCCAGATATCCGAACAAGTTGCGGTTGCTAACGAAGAAGCGAAAAAAGGAACGATTACAAATGAGGCAATTGCTGAAATGACAACGTCTGTCCATGAGGTGGCTGATGCCGTTAAGCAAATTGCTACATTGGTTGAAAAACAAATGGACCGTATTCAAGCGACATCCTTGCAATCACAGGAGGTTGCGGCGATTGCGGAAGAAACATCTGCTGGTGCACAGGAAGTAAGTGCAGCAACCCAGCACCAAACAAGTGTGATTTGTGATGTGGACAGTTTAGCCCAGGAGCTTGCTGGTCAAGCTAGTCAGTTAAAGCAAACCATTCAGCGATTTACGTTATAAAACTTCTGAAAAAAAGCTCCCGTTTTGGTTCGGGAGTTCTTTTTTAGGTATAATAAGGGTAAAGTTTATGTCTTTAGTGCTGAAATAACCAAAAGCGCATTTGATATTAGGGGGATTTACAATGAAAGTTGCAATTGCATCGGACCATGGCGGTCTAAATTTACGTGAAGAAATCAAGCATTTAATGGACGAACTTAAGATTGAATATGATGACTTCGGTTGTGAATGCTCAACTTCTGTTGATTATCCGGATTATGCCTTACCAGTTGCGAAAAAAGTAGCAGACGGGGAATATGATCGTGGTATTTTAATTTGCGGAACAGGAATTGGAATGAGCATTGCTGCGAATAAGGTTCATGGTATCCGTTGTGCACTTTGTCATGATGTATTTAGTGCAAAGGCAACACGTGAACATAATAACAGCAACATCCTGGCAATGGGTGAGCGTGTGATTGGCCCAGGACTTGCTCGTGAAATTGCAAAAGCATGGCTTACAACTGAGTTTTTGGGCGGTCGCCATGAAAACAGAATCAATAAAATTACTGAATACGAAAACAGCACAGAAGAATAGAAGATATTGCGCCTGAGAATTTGTTGAATCAGGCGTATTTGATTGGGGGGTTCGGTAATGGTTGGTGATATTGAAGTATGGAGAGGTCAGCTTCGGACGATTCTTTCAGAGTTTGCGGAAAAAGCTTCGTTGAAAAAAGGAGAACTACTCGTTGTCGGTTGCAGTACGAGTGAGGTTATTGGCGAACGTATTGGAACGGCAGGGTCTGAGGAAGTGGCCGAAATGATTTTTAGTGAGCTAAATTCTCTTAGTAAAAATGTTGGCGTCGAACTTGCGTTTCAGTGTTGTGAGCATTTAAACCGCGCATTGGTGGTAGAGCGTGAAACAGCATTACACAAAAATTTTGAGCAAGTAACTGTGGTGCCAGTTCGAACAGCCGGTGGCGCAATGGCAACCTACGCATACGGACATTTTAACGATCCAGTTGTAGTTGAGTTTATTAAAGCTGAAGCGGGAATTGATATCGGCGACACCTTCATTGGGATGCATCTAAAGCATGTTGCAGTACCCGTTCGGAGTTCCGTAAAGGAAATTGGTGGAGCCCACGTCACAATGGCCAAAGCCAGACCAAAACTCATCGGAGGAGAGCGTGCTGTTTATCCCGATAAAAATGAAAATAAAAAATGCTAAAAGAGCTACGAGGAGCCAAGGGACCAAGGGGTCGGTTCCTGTGGCTCTTTTTTTCCTTTTTGATATTATGTGTAACATTTTAGGGGTTAGTTCGTTTTGTAGGTGAGGTATGATGATGGTAACGAGAGAGAGGGGGCACAGATGAGTAAAGAACGAAATGAAAAGTTAGATGATATTTATCGTCGTTATGCGGAACCCCTCTTTTATTATTTGTTACGAATGTCAGGTTCCTCCACTTTAGCGGAGGAACTTGTTCAGGAAACGTTCTTCCGGGCGACGGTTTCCCTGTCCTTTTATAAATACGAGGACGTCAAACCATGGCTATTTAAGGTGGCCCGTAATACCTACCTTGATGAATGGAGAAAGAGACAACGGTGGAAGTGGGTCCCTTTTTACGATAAAGGCGATATGAAGAGTCCATACGGGATACCTGAGGATGAGATGGTCAGTAAAGAAAATCTAGATGAACTGACGGATTTACTCGACCTACTGCCAGAAAACTATCGCACGATTATTTATTTACGGGAATTTGCGGAATTTTCATATGAGGAAATTCAGGAAGCGATGGAGATGACCGAATCACAGGTAAAGGTGACATTGCATCGGGCGCGGAAAAGGCTGCAAACATTAGTGGAAAGAGAGTTAAAGGACTAAGGAGTGAGTGCATTTTGACAGAGTGGAGCAAAGACAAAGAAAAGCGGGTTTTATGGAAGTATCGTTTTTTGTTGACTGCGAGAATAATTAGAGTTGTCCTTATTCTCTTATTTTTGTATGGGGTTTATATGATTCTACTCTCAATTGGATACGATTCTACCAAGCTTGATGATAAGAATGCCTATCATGTGAATCTAGCTATTGATTGGACACAGCCTGGCCTTCAAGGAGAATATGCGAGGCCGTTAAGTGGAAAAATCACGCCTTTTTTAAGTCAAACAATTACGATACCAATTTCGCGGACGATTGGGAAGGAAGAGCAGATTGTCGGGGAATGGGATGTAACTAAACGACTCTTGAATACACTATCGTCCAAGGAGACTATTTATTTTCAACGTTCAAGTAACCAACAGTTCGGATTTATCTTGCCGGAAGATCCCCGCACAGGTAAGAAATTAGCTGGTGTTACGAAAAGGGCTGATTTACAGGAGTGGCAGAAGCTTGAGATGGTGCATGAGGGGACAGTTGCCAATTTAGCATTTTCAACTTCAAATTTTTTAAAACCAGAAGAGTTACTTGAAAGATTAGAAAAATATGATTTGGATGTTCAGTGGATGCCTTTGTATGCTGGTGAATTAAAAGCATTTAAGCCAGCTTGGACTTCAACAGATGGTGGGGAGAATGTATCTGTTGATACTCTTGGATTAACTAGAGCTGTGGAAATGGATGAGGATTATAAGAGTTGGTCGATGTTGATGTTGGATAGTAATACCATTCAAGAAAACCAGAAAATTATGCTTAAAAATATGAAGGAACTTATTGAAGATGAGAGTGAAACGTATCGCCAAAACGTGCTTGGGCTTTGGTACATGGAAGAGCGCTACGAATATATAAGTGAAAACGGGTTTCTAGTGTATGGTGCCGTCGTTAGCGGTCCAGTCAAGGAACTTTTAAAATTAAAAGAAGAACCAGACTTTAGGAATGTCCGGGTTGGTGAATTCGAATATTGGAATTGGACAACGGAATGAAGGAGAGACAGGGTGGAGAGCCTTGTCTCTTTTAAATGAACCAATAGAACCGTCCCTGCGATTCCAAATAAGTGAACGATTTTTAAAAAATATACTTGAACGTTCGTGTTTTGCAAAAAGAATTTAAGTCTTTTAAGTTGCCGTGAAAACCAATCACAGCAACGTTTTAACAGCTCTTAAACCCCATTAAAAGCGATTTTGTTGGGATATCAATAAAAAACTTAATCTTCCTACTACCGAATAAAAGTGTTACAATGGAAAGGTATTTTTCAAATTAGCGGAATAATTCATACATCGATTAAAAGGAGGATTCCAAATGAAACATTTATCGGAGCAAGATCAACAAGTATTTAGTGCGATTCAAGATGAACTACAAAGACAACGTACAAAAATTGAACTGATTGCATCTGAAAACTTTGTAAGTGAAGCAGTTATGGAAGCTCAAGGTTCTGTATTAACAAATAAATATGCAGAAGGGTACCCTGGCCGTCGTTATTATGGTGGTTGTGAGCATGTGGATGTTGTGGAGGACATTGCAAGAGACCGTGCGAAGGAAATCTTCGGCGCTGAGCATGCGAATGTGCAGCCACACTCTGGAGCACAAGCAAATATGGCTGTATACTTTACAATCCTAGAGCAGGGCGACACTGTACTTGGGATGAATCTTTCCCATGGTGGACATTTAACACATGGTAGTCCGGTAAACTTCAGTGGAATTCAATATAATTTTGTGGAGTACGGAGTCGATCCTGAAACACATAAGATCAACTACGACGATGTACGTGCGAAAGCACTAGAACATAAGCCGAAGCTGATCGTTGCAGGTGCGAGTGCATATCCACGTGCAATTGATTTTAAAAAGTTCAGAGAAATTGCGGACGAAGTTGGCGCGTATTTAATGGTGGATATGGCTCATATCGCAGGATTAGTTGCTACTGGTCTTCATGAAAACCCAGTTCCATATGCGGATTTCGTTACGACAACGACTCATAAAACATTACGTGGTCCACGTGGTGGTATGATTCTATGTAAAGAAGAATATGCAAAGAAAATCGATAAGTCGATCTTCCCTGGTATCCAAGGTGGTCCTTTAATGCACGTAATTGCGGCTAAAGCTGTTGCATTCGGGGAAGCTTTAACAGACGAATTCAAACAATATGCTAAAAATATCGTGGCTAATGCAGCTAGATTAGCAGAGTCTTTACAAAAAGAAGGTCTAGACCTCGTGTCTGGTGGAACCGACAATCACTTATTACTATTGGATGTTCGTTCATTAGGACTAACTGGTAAAGTGGCTGAAAAGGTTCTTGACGATATCGGCATCACAGTAAACAAAAATACGATTCCATTCGATCCAGAAAGCCCATTTGTAACAAGCGGTATCCGTATCGGTACTGCAGCAGTAACAAGCAGAGGCTTCGGTTTGGAGGATATGGATGAAATTGCGTCAATCATCGCATTTGCATTGAAAAACTCAGAAGACGAAGCGAAGTTAGCTGAAGCAAGCGAGCGTGTAGAAGCATTAACTAGCAAGTTCGTACTTTATAACGAGTATTAAGATAGTTGAAGGCAGGAATCCTTTTAGGGGGATCCTGTCTTTTTTTGATAGGGCGTGATAATTTATAGGTAGGGAACAATCCTCTTAGGTTAGGGCACTATTATGGAACTTGGGGCGCAATCCCCGAAAAGTCTTCCGTGTAAACGAGTTTTTTTCGATAAACGAAGCCATTGTCCGATAAACCTCAACCATCCCCCGCCAAAAACAAAGCGCTTAGATATCGTCCAAGCGCAATCTGAAATTACTGTTTATTTTTTGGAATTCTACCTGCCTTTTTAGCCGCTTCTCTTAAAAGAAACTCGATATGGCTGTTGACACTTCGAAAGTCATCGGCAGCCCATTTTTGTAAAATTTCATAGAGGTCAGGATCTAGCCGCAATGGAAAGCTCTTTTTTTTAGACATGCTTGCCCCTCATCAATAGAGAGTACCTGCGTTAATGACAGGTTGAGTTGATTTTTCAGAGACGATCGCGACTAATAGGTTGTTCACCATTTGCACCTTACGCTCATCGTCAAGGTCAACGGTCTTATCCTGCTCGAGTTGCTTGATTGCCATTTGTGCCATTCCGACTGCACCTTCGACAATTTTTTGGCGAGCTGCAATAATGGCAGTGGCTTGCTGACGTTGAAGCATCGCTTGGGCAATTTCAGTTGAATAGGCAAGATGAGTGAGGCGAGCTTCAAGAACTTCGACACCTGCTACTTTTAAACGATCCTGGAGCTCCGCAGCCAATTCATTTGAGATTTCCTCGGAATTTCCACGCAATGTGAGTTCAACATTTTCAAATGTGTCATAAGGGTAGCGAGTAGCAACATGTCGAATCGCGGTTTCGCTTTGAATTTCTACGAATTCCTCGTAATGGTCTACATCGAATACGGCTTTTGCTGAATCAACAACCTTATACACAATAACTGCCGCAATTTCAATTGGATTCCCCTCAACATCGTTTACTTTTAACTTTTTGCTATTAAAGTTGTTTACGCGTAAGGACACGCTTCGGCGAATAGAGAATGGAACAGTTAAAAACATTCCGCTGTCGCGAATAGTTCCTAAATATTTTCCGAAAAAGATAACTACTCCAGCCTTGTTAGGTTGAATGATTGTAATACCAGAAGCCAAAATCACCGCAACAGCGACAAATAGAATTCCAAACACAACCTTTGTGTTGATAAGCATCATGACTCCTAGTGCGATGAATACAGCAATGACTAGAACCCCTAAAAAACCGTTAAGTTTCCATACTTGTGTTTCTTTCATGGGATCGACCTCATTTCATTTCGATATTTATTTTATATTATTATGATATCACTTTTGTATAAAATTGTAAATTAGTTTACTGAACATTTTAATATTTATTCATTCTGTGTATTTTTGAGTTTCGTCTTGAACATGCTTTGTTTTTTCTGTAAAATTTATTGAAGTGCAAAAAACGCAGTTCGTAGTGTTATTTTTTCAACTGAAGGAAATTCTAAAAGAAGCATACTCAAAAAAGGAGAGATGAACGATGGGGAAAGTGTACGTTTTTGATCACCCACTTATTCAACACAAGCTAACATACATACGTGATATAAACACTGGTACGAAGGAATTTCGTGAATTAGTAGACGAAGTAGCAAGCTTAATGGCGTTTGAAATTACGCGTGATATGACGCTTGAGGAAGTAGAGGTTACAACTCCTGTTGGTCAGGCAAAATCCAAAGTTTTATCTGGGAAAAAGATTGGAATTGTGCCAATTCTTCGTGCTGGTTTAGGTATGGTGGACGGAATTTTACGTCTGATCCCAGCAGCAAAGGTAGGGCATATTGGTCTTTATCGAGATCCTGAAACCTTACAGCCGGTTGAATATTATTTTAAAATGCCTTCTGATATCAAAGAACGTGAATTCATCGTGGTAGATCCAATGCTTGCAACTGGTGGTTCAGCAGTTGAAGCCATTAATGCTTTAAAGAAACGTGGCGCTACAAATATTAAGTTTATGTGCCTAGTTGCAGCACCTGAGGGTGTGGAAGCAATGAAAAATACTCATCCTGATGTTGATATCTATATCGCGGCACTTGATGAGCAGTTGAACGACCACGGATATATCGTTCCAGGTCTTGGGGACGCTGGAGACCGTCTATTCGGAACAAAATAAGCGAAAAAAGTGGAAGCGCCTTGCACAGAAACGAGAAAACTGGCCGACTAAATTCGCCACGTCCTGTGGCGCCGTCGGCATTAGCACATCCTGTGCGTCGATATCCGACAAAGAGGCGTATTTTGCCTCTGCGCAGAGGAGTTGAAGTTTCTCGAGGTTCTAGGCGCTGCAACTAGAACTCACATATTCGACCACCTTTTGAGAAATGCTATCTCAAAGAGGTGGTTTTTTTGTGAAAATGTTACTGGGCATTTGTATAAGTATAATCCTCCTATTTTCAACAAATCCTGTCGAAGCGCACCGTTTTCCGGACAGACCCCCATTGCCTAAAGAGGATATGGATGAAGTGGTGCACGAAATCATCATAACGGATGAAAATCAATTTAATTCCATAATAGAGAAAACAAAAACAAGCTATTCCTCCATAAAAATTAACCACATATATAAGCATGTATTTTCAGGTTTTTCCGTAACGGGAAAAAGGCGTGATATTCAACAATTAAAAATGGAGTCCGGCGTTCAACATAGTTCTCCGGTTACAACCTATCAGATTTCTGTTAAAGAAAGTGTTCCTTTTATCGGGGGGGACGAGATTCGAAGTCACTTTGATAAAAAGGATCATCGCTTAACCGGAAAAGGCGTCAAAGTTGGTGTGATTGATACCGGTGTTGACTACACACACCCAGACCTGAGAAGAAATTATAAAGGGGGCTATGACCTCGTTGATGGTGATGATGACCCGATGGAGACCAGGGGAGTTGAAGGGCGAAACACCTCACATGGAACCCACGTTGCTGGGATTATCGCAGCGAATGGGAAAATCAAAGGAGTCGCGCCTGAGGCTGATATCATTGGCTACCGCGCACTTGGTCCAGGGGGAATGGGAACCTCTGAACAAGTTATTGCGGCGATAGATAAGGCAATAGAAGATAAAGTCGATGTCATTAATCTATCACTTGGTAATACCATCAATGGACCCGACTGGCCAACAAGTCTTGCGTTGGATAAAGCAACAGAAAAAGGAATTGTGGCGGTAACTTCGAGTGGAAATTCAGGGCCAAAGGTATGGACGGTTGGTTCACCAGGGACATCATCAAAGGCGATATCAGTTGGTGCATCAACACCGCCAATGACTGTACCATATCTTACAGTGGGATTTTCGGATCGAAAAATTGAGCTCCAACCTCTCCAAGGGTCAATACCGTGGAAACTCATAAAGAAATATGAAATTATTGATGCGGGAATAGGCACCGAAAAAACATTCCCAAAGGCAAAAAACAAAATTGTATTAATGGAAAGAGGGCAAATTACATTTAACGAAAAAGCAGTTCGCGCCCTCAAAGCCGAAGCGATTGCTGTTCTAATTTACAATAATACAGATGGAAACTTCTCAGGTTCATTAGAACAGGAACTTCCAATACCTGTTGCATCCCTTTCGAAAGCAGATGGGGAGTGGCTAAAGAAACAAATGAAGACTCAAAATGCTGTTGTGAAAACCTCGTTCCAAGAGGTGAAAGACACGATTGCTTCCTTTAGTTCTCGAGGTCCTGTTACGCACACATGGGCGATTAAGCCGGATGTAGTGGCACCAGGAGTCGCAATTGACAGCACGATTCCAAATGGATACGAGGAAATGCAGGGGACAAGCATGGCTGCACCGCATGTAGCTGGAGCAAGTGCGATTTTAAAACAGGCACACCCCGGCTGGACACCAGAACAAATTAAAGCCGCACTCATGAATACAGCACGGCTATTAGAAAAAGACGATGGAACCTTGTACAAGCCATATGAACAAGGAGCGGGTAGAATTCAGCTCCATGAAGCAATTCACTCAGAAACGCTAATCTATCCTGGTTCATTTTCGGCGGGACTGTTACATCATCAAGATAAACGCACAGAAAAAAGGATAAACATAACGATAGATAATCAGTCTGAAGAAGAAAAGAAATATTCTTTCGAGATTCCAAAAAACAGAAAAGGAATTCAATGGGATTTGCCCATACCCTTTACTGTAAAACCGAAACAAAAAAAGGAGATTACAATCGGACTTGATATTACGCCAAGTACCATTGGTGCTGGGCTCCACTATGGGAATTTATTTTTAAACGAAGGAAAAAATCGATATCATATTCCATATATGTATGTGATCGAAGAACCCGATTATCCTCGCATTATGGGATTTCAATTTGGAAAAGGGGATAAGGAAGATGTGTTTCGATATGAATTGTACTTACCTGGTGGAGCGGATGAGTATGGGATTGTTCTCTATAATCCAGACAGTTTAAGGTTTGTGACGTTTTTAGATTGGGACCGAAATGTCGCAAGGGGATTAGTAGAGAAAGAAGTGAACAGAAAAGACCGAAACTTAAGTGGTATTTTTAAGGCGATCATTTTTGTTAGAAAAGCTGGCAAAGAGGATATACTAGAAACAGAAATCTCATTTGAGGATACAATGATAGGCGGCCACTAAAACGTTGGTCGCCTACGTCTAATTATGAACTTTTTGTGAACGATAAGCGAATTTTTGGATTAATACTACGATGATAGGACTAACAAAAATCACGATTATATGGCTTTTGTAAGCGGATGTGGAATGCGATAAAATCGCTTGTGAGAAGGTGAACTTTTTCCTTACAAACAATTGACATTAATAGGTGCCTATTGTATGCTTACAAAGGGTATGAATGAGAAGGTTTTCATCGTAGTATTACTTGGAAAATTGAGTATTTTCTGACACGTTCAAAACCTACCTCTAACGCGTAAAGTGGGGGTTGCTAATGTCTAAAAATGATAAGCATCCTTTACGAGCTTATGCGCTAATGTCTGGTATTCTATCTCAGTTAGTAGGATCGATTCTAATAGGTATTTTCCTCGGTAGATGGATTGATCAGATGCTAGCCACTGAACCGCTTTTTTTAATTCTTGGCCTTCTATTAGGACTAGCAACAGGAGTCTACGCAACACTTCGTCTAGTCAATCATTTTTTCTCGGGAGATTAACTTGATATGCAGGATCTATCCATAGCGTTTACGAGGTATCGTAAATACATATTCTACTTACTCGCAATCTATGTACTAGGCTGGGGATTCACTGCATATAAATCGGTCTTCTTAGGATTAATTCTAGGAACACTAGGAAGTCTGTGGATTCTATTTACATTGGCTAGGAAAAACAAACAATTTACGAAAGCCTTTGAAGAAGGTCGGACAGTCCGATCGCTTGGAACAATGTCTAGAATGGCGGTTGCAGGTTTAGCGGTATTAGTCGTAATGGAATATCCAGAAAAGTTTCACTTAGGTAGTATGATTATTGGATTAATGACAGCCTACTTTGTCATTATGATAGATTTCTTTTTTCAAAAACTTCATAAATAGACTAAAGCGTAAAACCTAGGTGTGCGCTGGACAATATGGGAAGAGAGGTGAATACTGTTGGGTCACGAAGCTCCTACGATAGAATTATTTGGCCTTTATTTTAGTAAATCTAACATGCTGATGATCACAATTGCGAGTGTAATTGTATTCATTATCGCAGTTCTCGGAACTCGTACCCTTGCAATGAAGCCAACAGGTGCTCAGAACTTTATGGAATGGGTCATGGACTTTGTTCGAGGAATTATTAAAAGTTCAATGGACTGGCAAACAGGCGGGCGTTTCCAAATATTAGGGATTACATTAATTATGTATATCCTTGTATCAAACTTTCTAGGATTGCCGTTTGCGATCATTTGGGGCCATGAATTATGGTGGAAGTCTCCAACTGCTGATCCAACGATTACGTTAACTCTAGCAGTTATGGTTGTTGGATTATCGCATTACTATGGAATTAAGATGAAGGGTGCAAAAGAATACGGTAAGGATTTCTTTAAACCTATGTCATTTATGTTCCCGTTAAAAATTATCGAAGAATTTGCAAACACATTAACTCTCGGACTGCGTCTATTTGGTAACATTTATGCCGGTGAAATCCTACTTGGATTAATTGCTGGTATGGCAGTAAGTGGTTATGAAAGTGGCATTCTCGGAGGTATCTTAGGTACAATCGGAGCCTTTATTCCGATGATTGCATGGCAAGGATTTAGTATCTTTGTTGGTGCCATCCAGGCATACATTTTTACAATGTTAACAATGGTTTATATTTCACACAAAGTAAGTACAGACCATTAAAAATAAACCTTGTCCAAAATGAGACTTTTTGGGCAAACAAAATCAATTATTATAAAACTTTTTATACAATTAAAGGAGGACTTTTTCAATGGGTTTATTAGCAGCAGCAATTGCAATTGGTTTAGCGGCACTAGGTGCTGGTATCGGTAACGGTCTTATCGTATCTCGTACAGTTGAGGGGATTGCTCGTCAACCAGAAGCACAAGGTAAACTTCAAACTACTATGTTCATCGGGGTTGCGTTAGTTGAGGCGATTCCTATCATCGCAGTAGTTATCGCGTTCATGGTATTCGGCGCTAACGCATAAGATGATTTTTCGAAGCTTTCCTTGAAGTTGCATCTAAGGTCTTTCCTTATTTCGTAACCTTAAAAAGTGAAGGCTAGTTAACAAAATGGCGAAGATCATTCCAAGAGAACCTTCGCCATTCCTTTGTATTACCCAAAAAATGACTTAATCGTGCTTATTATTGCACGTGATGATGAAATGAAGGACTTCCATTCGACCTGGAACTCGCGAAAAAGGAGGGAATATAGGTGTTAGATCTTTTTGTCTTAGGCGCTGCCGCTGGTAAATTGCCTGTTAACCTTGGAGATATCATTTTCCAATTGGTTGTATTCATCATTTTATTAGCGTTACTTCGTAAATTTGCGTTCGGTCCAATCATGAATATCATGAAACAACGTGAAGAACATATCGCAAATGAAATTGATTCTGCAGAGCAAAATCACCAAGAAGCGAAAAAATTAGCAGAAGAACAACGTGAACTTCTTAAAAAGTCACGTACAGAAGCTGCTGAATTAATCGAAAATGCACGTAAGCTAGGTGAAGAGCAGAAAGAAGGAATTATCCAAGCTGCTCGTGACGAAGCCAACCGTTTAAAAGAAGCTGCAAAGCAAGAAATCGTTCAAGAAAAAGAACAAGCCGTTGCTGCTTTACGTGAACAGGTTGCATCACTTTCAGTGTTAGTTGCTTCTAAGGTGATCGAAAAGGAACTTAGCCTTGAAGATCAAGAGAAGTTAATTAACGAATATATTCAAGAGGTAGGAGAAGGGCGATGAGCAAAGGAATCGTAGCAAAGCGATATGCAGTAGCTCTTTTTCAATTAGCAAGTGAACAAAATGCACTTGATCAGTATGAAGAAGAAATTCGTACAGTGAAACAAGTGTTTTCAAATAGCGGTGATTTCCAATCAGTCTTAAAAAATCCAAAGCTTACAGCTGATAAGAAAAAAGCGATTGTAACACAATCTTTTCAAGGTTTTTCACAGATGACATTAAATACGTTGTATTTATTAATTGACCGTCATCGTGAAGATATTATCGCTGATGTTGCGGAAGAATTTATTGCACTTGCAAATGACAAACGCGGAATTGCGGATGCAACTGTCTACTCTGTCCGTCCATTAACAGACTCAGAGGAAGCAGGAATCTCAAGCGTATTTGCTAGAAAAGTTGGAAAATCTTCTTTACGTATTCAAAACATTGTAGATCCAAGTCTGATTGGTGGCGTGAAGCTTCGAATCGGAAATCGTATATTTGATGGAAGTGTAAAAGGTAAGTTAGACCGCTTAGAGCGTCAACTTATTGCGAAAAGATAGGGGTGAAATTCATGAGCATCAAAGCTGAAGAAATTAGTGCGCTGATAAAAAAGCAAATTGAAAACTATCAGTCTGAAATACAAGTGAGCGAAGTTGGTACAGTTATCAGTGTCGGTGACGGTATCGCACGTGCTCATGGCCTCGACAATGTCATGGCTGGAGAACTCGTTGAATTTTCAAACGGTGTCATGGGTATGGCACAAAACCTTGAAGAAAACAACGTTGGTATTATCATCCTTGGTCCTTTCACAGATATTCGTGAAGGTGACGAAGTACGTCGTACAGGACGTATCATGGAGGTTCCAGTTGGTGAAGCATTGATCGGCCGTGTTGTTAACTCTCTAGGACAACCAGTTGATGGTCTTGGTCCAATCGAAACTACAAAAACTCGTCCAATCGAAAGTCCAGCACCTGGGATCATGGACCGTAAATCTGTTCATGAACCACTTCAAACTGGTATCAAAGCGATTGACGCATTAATTCCAATCGGTCGTGGTCAGCGTGAGTTGATCATCGGTGACCGTCAAACAGGTAAAACATCTGTTGCTATCGACACAATCCTTAACCAAAAGAACGAAAATATGATCTGTATTTACGTTGCTATTGGTCAAAAAGAATCAACAGTTCGTGGTGTTGTTGAAACATTACGTAAAAATGGTGCATTAGATTACACAATCGTTGTAACTGCTTCTGCATCTCAACCAGCTCCAATGTTATTCTTAGCTCCATATGCGGGTGTAACAATGGGTGAAGAGTTCATGTACAATGGTAAGCACGTTTTAGTTATTTATGATGACTTAACAAAACAAGCTTCTGCATACCGTGAACTTTCATTATTACTACGTCGTCCTCCAGGTCGTGAAGCATATCCAGGGGATGTTTTCTACCTACACTCTCGTTTACTTGAGCGTGCTGCGAAGCTTTCTGACGCAAAAGGTGGCGGATCGATTACAGCTTTACCGTTCATTGAAACACAAGCTGGTGACGTATCTGCATACATTCCAACGAACGTTATCTCGATTACAGACGGACAAATTTTCTTGCAATCTGACCTATTCTTCTCAGGTGTACGTCCTGCTGTTAACGCAGGTTTATCCGTATCACGTGTTGGTGGATCTGCTCAAATCAGTGCGATGAAGAAGGTATCAGGTACATTACGTCTTGACCTTGCTTCTTACCGTGAGCTAGAAGCGTTCGCGCAGTTCGGTTCAGACCTTGATAAAGCAACTCAAGCGAAACTTAACCGTGGTGCACGTACAGTAGAAGTATTAAAACAAGGTTTAAATAAGCCACTAGCTGTAGAAAAGCAAGTTGCGATTCTATATGCATTAACTCGTGGATTCCTTGATGATATTCCAGTAGAAGATATCTCTCGTTTTGAAGAAGAATACTTCGTATGGTTAGAGCATAACCGTAAAGCTGAAATCTTTGATCACATTAAGTCAACTGGTAAGCTTCCAGAAGATGAAGTATTTACTTCTGCAATCAATGATTTCAAAAAGACATTTGCAGTTTCTGAGTAAAACGAAATGTGTAAGCGACGTTCAATACGTGCGTCGCTTATCTGAATAAAGCTAGGAAGACTCGGTTCCAAAGCGTTTACGAATAATCGAGGAAAAGGTGGTGAGAACCTTTGGCATCCTTACGTGATATAAAAACAAGAATCACTTCAACAAAGAAAACAAGTCAAATTACTAAAGCGATGCAGATGGTTTCAGCATCTAAATTTAGCCGTGCTGAAGCAAATGCAAAATCGTTTGTTCCATATATGGAAAAAATTCAAGAGGTCGTTGCGAATATCGCAGTGGGCAGTTCGGAAGCAAGTCATCCAATGCTACTTCACAGACCTGTTAAAAAGACTGCTTATATTGTCATCACATCTGACCGTGGATTAGCTGGTGCATATAACAGTAACGTGATTCGTGGTGCGTACCAGGCGATGCAAAAACGTCATAAGAGCACTGATGAGTTTACAGTTATTGCAATCGGTCGTGTCGGCCGTGACTTCTTTGTAAAAAGAGGGATTTCCGTTAGCTTAGAAATCGCTGGTTTATCTGATCAACCTTCTTTCGCTGAAATTAAGGATATTGCAAATGCAACTGTAAATATGTTTGCAGATGGTACGTATGATGAGCTTTACATGTGGTATAACCATTTCGTAAGTGCGATTCAACACGATGTAACGGAGAAAAAGCTATTACCGTTATCGGATTTAGCTGCTAACAAAAAACAAACTTCTTATGAATTCGAACCTTCACAAGAAGAGATCTTAGAGGTATTGCTTCCTCAGTATGCTGAAAGTCTCATCTACGGAGCACTTTTAGATGGAAAGGCAAGTGAACACTCTGCTCGTATGACTGCGATGAAAAATGCGACAGACAATGCGAAAGAGCTTATCGATTCACTTACTCTCTCATACAACCGTGCTCGTCAAGCGGCAATTACGCAAGAAATTACGGAAATTGTCGGTGGAGCAGCAGCACTCGAATAGAACATATAACAACATTAGATAGATTTAAAGGCATTCAAGTGAACGTTAAGAATTGAATGACCGCCAAAAGTAAGTTAGGAGGGAAAACGATGACAAAAGGACGCGTTACCCAAGTTATGGGTCCTGTTGTAGACGTACAGTTTGACAGCGGCCATCTTCCTGAGATTTATAACGCCCTTACTATTAAACATAGTGCGCGTAACGAAAATGAAGTTGACATCAACTTAACATTAGAAGTTGCGCTTCACCTAGGTGATGATACTGTACGTACAGTTGCGATGTCATCTACTGACGGTGTAGTTCGTGGATTAGAGGTAACTGACACTGGTAAGCCAATTTCTGTACCAGTTGGTGATGTAACACTTGGACGTGTATTTAACGTTTTAGGTGAAAACATTGACCTTGATGCTCCAGTACCTGCTGATGCACGTCGTGATGCAATTCACAGAGAAGCACCAACATTTGAACAACTTTCAACTGAGGTTGAAATTCTTGAAACAGGTATTAAGGTAGTAGACCTTCTTGCTCCATACATTAAAGGTGGAAAAATCGGTCTATTCGGTGGTGCGGGTGTTGGTAAAACAGTTCTTATCCAAGAGCTTATCAACAACATCGCACAAGAACACGGTGGTATTTCCGTATTCGCTGGTGTAGGTGAGCGTACTCGTGAAGGTAACGACTTATACTACGAAATGAAAGACTCTGGAGTTATTTCAAAAACAGCGATGGTATTCGGACAAATGAACGAACCACCAGGTGCGCGTATGCGTGTAGCTTTAACTGGTCTTACAATGGCGGAATACTTCCGTGATGAGCAAGGCCAAGACGTGTTATTCTTCATCGATAACATTTTCCGATTCACTCAAGCAGGTTCTGAGGTATCAGCCCTACTTGGACGTATGCCATCTGCCGTTGGTTACCAACCAACTCTAGCAACTGAGATGGGTAAATTACAAGAACGTATTACATCAACAAACGTTGGATCTGTTACGTCAATCCAAGCGATTTACGTTCCTGCCGATGACTATACTGACCCGGCTCCAGCTACAACGTTTGCTCACTTAGACGCAACAACAAACCTTGAGCGTAAGCTTTCTGAGATGGGTATTTACCCAGCGGTGGATCCATTAGCATCTACTTCTCGTGCTTTATCTCCTGAGATTGTTGGCGAAGAGCACTACAATGTTGCACGTCAAGTACAACAAACATTACAACGTTACCGTGAACTACAAGATATCATCGCGATCCTTGGTATGGATGAGTTAGGTGATGAGGATAAGTTAGTCGTACACCGTGCGCGTCGTGTCCAATTCTTCTTATCTCAAAACTTCCACGTTGCGGAGCAGTTCACTGGTCAACCAGGTTCATATGTTCCAGTTAAGGAAACTGTTCGTGGATTCAAGGAAATCCTAGAAGGTAAATACGACTATCTTCCTGAAGATGCGTTCCGTCTAGTTGGTCGAATTGAAGAAGCGGTAGAAGCTGGAAAGCGCATGGGTGTTGAAGCATAATTAACGGGACCTAGGAGGGTATAAAATGAAGACAGTAAAAGTCAATGTCGTGACTCCTGATGGCCCAGTTTATGAAGCTGATGTGGAAATGGTAAGTGCCAAAGCTCAAAGCGGTGAGCTCGGTATTTTACCAGGACATATTCCTATGGTTGCTCCTCTTCAAGTAGGGGCAGTTAGACTTAAGAAGGAAGGCAACACTGAACTTGTGGCTGTAAGTGGAGGCTTTCTCGAGGTTCGTCCTGACCAAGTAACAATTCTTGCTCAAGCTGCTGAAACAGCAGAGCACATTGATGTTCACCGTGCACAACAAGCAAAGCATCGTGCTGAACAACGCTTGCAGGCGAAACAAGAACATGTCGATTTTAAACGAGCAGAGCTCGCTTTAAAACGTGCCATCAATCGATTAAACGTAATACAAAATAAATACTAATCTTAGTATTGGGAACCCCCAGAGGCTTTTGGAACTGGGGGTTTTTTTCGTATTTGGGGCTACTCACTGACAGGAGTGTAGACTTTGTTAAAATAGATAGAATCGGATTAAAGTCGATAGAACTAAAATATAACTGATAGAATCAAAATAAAGTTGATAGGAATAAAATAACGACGATAGAATCCGATTATCGTTGAAGGAAGGCTGAACATTAGTAAATAGAATTAGAATTCAAACTAGCTATCCCTATAATTTAATCCCTTATATAATGGTTTTAACAGTATTTTGCCATTAGATAGGGGATTTTTTTATATTTGTTGAAACCTTTTGGCTTTTTCTTGTATCTAAGGATTAGGTTGACTCGGAAAGGAGAGCATACTTTGGATATCGCAAAAGAGGTGAAAAAGGCAAGGCGTGGGAGTAAGTCTTCCTTTGAAAAATTGATTATGGCACATAAGCTTTTAATGTATCGTGTGGCGAAAACAATCTTATCGAATGACGAAGATTGTGCGGATGCGATTCAAGAGGCGATCATCAAAGCTTATCAAAAAATGGATACGTTGAAAGAGCCTGCTTATTTTAAAAGTTGGTTGTGTCGAATTGTTTTAAATGAATGTTACCAACTGTTAAGGAAGAAAAAGAATGTCATAAATTTTGAGGATTTGTTTGAGCCTCAGATAACGGAACAAGGATATGAGGAAGTGGAGGTTGAACAAATGCTCGGTAAACTACCAGAAGAGCAATCTCAATTGTTAAAGCTTTTTCATATAGAAGGAATGTCAATTTTGGAGCTAGCGCAAATTTATGAGGTACCGGAAAATACGATTAAAACAAGACTACGTCGTGCGCGTGAAAAAATGCGTGAGCTATGGGATACAAAAGAGGAGGGATCATCATGGATAAATGGGAAAATCAAATAAAGATGAGGGTAAACCCACAGGTTCCTGCAAGTGTGGAGCAGCGCATGAACGAAACACTCCGTTCCCTTCCAAAAAAGAAGACATATCCACGCTTCTATTACCCAGTCGCAGCAGTGTTTTTGGTAGGCTTCCTTTTATTTGGGATATCCTTTATGTCGCCAACTTTAGCTGAGACGTTGAGGTCTGTACCAGTCATCGGGTCTATTTTTAAGATGGTAGGGGATATCGGTACCCAGAAGGGAGAACAAGAGGGGTTAACCACTTTATTAGGGCAACAGGTGGAAATAGATGGGCAAGTGATTACCTTTACGGAAAGTCTTTATGATGGATCACAGATTCATATTGGGTATCTGATTGAATCTTATACCCAAGAGAAGACAACCTATCCTACTGATTTTTTATCGAACTTACAGTTAACCATTGATGGCAAGGGTGTTAGTTATGGGATGGGAGAACGCGGCGAAGTATTAGAAAATGGAGATTACGCTGGGATATTGAGTATTCATGTGGATGACGAATTACCAGATCAGTTTACTCTTGGCATACGTTCTCAAAAAGAAAAAGCATTACATGTAGAGTTGCCAATTACAAAACAAGGAGAAAACAGAGCATTTCTTGTCAATGAAACGGTAGAGTCTGAGGATTTAACGATGCATGTGGATAAAGTGACATTTTTCCCAACAAGTACGGAGATTATGTTTCGTCAGATTATGGACGAAAAAGTATTTGAGAGTAAAAAGTATGATTGGTTAGATTATCAAATCGTTGATGACAAGGGGAATGTACTGCAGCCGTTTAGCGGAGGTGGCGGTGGGGGACCGATGAAGAACGGTCAGTTACTACAAACCTTCAATTATTACTATGAGCCCCTGGAAACTATACCGAGGTCACTAACGTTTAAACCTTATTTAATTGTCGGAAACGAGAAGGTGGAAGAAGTAAAAGCAGACTGGACGGGTGAAAAGTTGACGCTTTCACAAGGAGGAATAGGAGAAATAACTGTATTAGACATTAAGAGTGAAAATAACTTAGTGACCCTCATAGTGGAAACAAAGGGTGATGATGCATTTTGGCAGGCAAATAGCATTTTAATTGAGAAGAGAAATGGAGAACCTTTTCATCAGGAAAAAACACCAAAGCGAGTCGAGAATGCTTTAAATCAATATGAGGTTCAGTTTGCGGCCGATGTGGCAGAGGAAGACATTCGTATTGTAACTTATAAACAGAAGGCTCCGAAATTTTTGGAGGAGCTAGAGGTGACGATTGAGTTGGGTGAGTAAATGTGAGTTAGGGCTACTTTTATGTAGTCCTTTTTTCGTTTTTGGACAATAATTTTGAATTATGGCTGATAATTTTTGTTATTGGACAATAGGTTATTAGTATAGATGATATTTTGTAATTATAGGCTGATAGGTTTTTGGGGTAGGGCTTGGATGCATTAGCTTACTAGGGTTCTAGAGGTGTAATCTTACCGTCGAGTGGCTGGAGTCGAGCAAGTGAGGGTATGAAAAAGGGTTAAACGTGCCTTCGGGAAGTGGAAATCGAAGTCAAGTCCTTAGTTTTGTGTAAAATTCTTTTTCCTTATGTTACATTGTTAACAGCTTATATGAATTTTTATGGTATTGAAGGGGGTACCCCCTTCAATACCATAAAAATTTCTCGCGCTTCGCGCCTATCCTTTTCCGATTGGGAGTACTTTTCCTTCTTGTGCTTCTGCAATGTCCATTAAGACAGCTCCTATTAATCTAAAGGCAGATTGTGTATTTGGAAAAATCCTAATGACTCTTTCTCTTCGCCTAACTTCTTGATTCAATCTCTCTAATGAATTAGTTGTATGAATATATTGATGATATTTACTCTTTTCATTTAAGTATTGAATAGCATCTTCGAATCCCTCTTCTAACACTTCAATAGCTTTTACTAGTTTAGGGTTATCGCTAAAACGATTCATAAACTCATCTTTGAATTTCCTTGCATCATCAACTTCTACTGCTTCAAAGATTCTTTTTAAACCGAGTTTTTGTTCTTCCATTCCTTTTTTAGGCATTTGTTGAAAGATATTTCGTTTGAAGTGTACAGTACAGCGTTGCCAAGCAGTTCCTACAAATTCCTTAGCAATTGCCTTCTTTAAGCCCTTATGGGCATCAGATATGACTAATTTGGGTGATTGCAGACCACGAGATTTTAGGTACTGAAAAAAGCCCTTCCAGGCCTCATAATCCTCAGCATGGTCAACTTTTAAGCCAAGAATTTCTCGGCAATTGTTTTCGTTAATCGCAGTTGTAATGTACACTGCTTTAGACACGACACGATTATGCTCCCTTACTTTGATATACATAGCATCTGCAAAAATATAAGGATAATATTTTGTGTTTAGCGGCCTATTAGCCCATGTATTAACAATTGGATCCAGTTTTTCTGTTAATGAGGAAACAAATGACTTTGATACCCCTTCGCCGCATAACTCTTTTACAATATTCGTTACTTTTCGGGTGGACACTCCATTGACTACCATTTCAAGCATGGAAAGAACAAATGCTTGATCGCAACGTGCATATTTTTCAAAAATAGACGGTGAGAAATCCCCATTACGTGTACGTGGTACTCTAAGGGTAATCTTACCCATACTTATAATAAGATCACGTTCATAGTAACCGTTTCTATAGTCTCGACGTTCAGATGTACGTTCATAAGAGCCTGCGTTCAGATAATCATCACGTTCTTTTTACATAACCGAATTTAATACCAAGACCACTGAAGCTTTGACAACCGCGTCTATTTCAGAATTTATTACAGCATCTTTTAAATCTTCAATATTTAGGTTAAACTGAAGTTGAGTCAAATTAATTCCTCCTCATTGTTTTCGTCGCTGTTAACATTGTAGACAAGAGGAAATAATTTGACTCATTTTCTTTTTACACAATTATATGGACTTAATCGAAATCGATTGGGTGAGGGTATGTAAAAGGGTTAATCGTGCCTTCAGGAAGTGGAAATCGATCGGGTGAGGGTACGAAAAAGGGTTAATTGTACCATCAGGAGTGGAAATCGATTGGGTAAGGGTATGAAAGAGGGCTAAATGTACCATCAGGGAAGATATGTCGGATGAGGGATGATAAGAATATAAAAACATTTTTTTGTGGGCGTAACTTCGTTACGGTTATTTGTTTTGTTGAAGAAATGGGGAATACGCCAAAAACGCCTGCGGCCTTTTTGGCTAAAAAGGGGGGACCAAGTGTCGACCATCTGGGTCTTAGTTCTATGAAATTGTGAAATTACCATTTTGATGAAACTAAAGTTTCATCATTTCAGCCAAGGCTGAAACTGCAAATGGGGAAAAATAGTCTAGGGAAAGCGAGCTTTCCTATCCTGTTTTTTCCCCATTTGTCAGAAATGGTAATTTCGTAGAATAAGTGGCAGGTTTGGTCGACACTTGGTTGGGAAAAGTGCTATAATGAATTCGGTTACATTTATAATATTTTGTTAATAAAATGTTGGGGATATCGGAGGGGGCTGCATGGAGGATCTGTTGAATCAGTATTTGAATAGTTACATGATTGTGTTTGTCTTCTTGTTGTTGGGTATTCTACTCCCGATTGTGGCGTTGTTTCTGGGGAAGTTGCTTCGTCCACATGCTCCGAGTGAGGAGAAGGCTACTACATATGAGAGTGGAATTGAGCCATTCCATGATTCTCGGGTACAGTTTAATGTACGTTATTATATTTTTGCGCTATTGTTTGTTATTTTTGATGTTGAGACTGTATTTTTATATCCATGGGCTGTTGCCTACGAAAAACTCGGAATTTTCGCAGTAGTTGAGATGTTTATTTTCGTTGTTATGCTCGTTATCGGCTTAGTATATGCTTGGAAGAAGGGCGTGTTGAAATGGATTTAAAAATGGATGGTATTTCAGATTTAGAGATGGAAGAGTTAAAGAGAAGTGTATTTTTGACGACGCTGGAGCAGGTGAAAGGTTGGGCACGAAGTAATTCGTTGTGGCCACTTACATTTGGTCTGGCTTGTTGTGCGATTGAAATGATGGGGACAGGTTCTTCTCACTATGATTTAGATCGTTTTGGTTCCTTTTTCCGTACATCTCCACGTCAATCCGATTGTATGATTGTGTCGGGGACGGTAACGAAGAAAATGGCGCCAGTTTTAAAGAGATTGTATGATCAAATGCCTGAGCCAAAATGGGTGATTGCGATGGGTTCTTGTGCAACTGCGGGGGGACCTTATGTGAAATCGTATTCGGTTGTAAAAGGGGTTGACCAAATTGTACCGGTTGATGTGTACATTCCGGGTTGTCCTCCAAATCCAGCTGCGCTCATTTACGGGATTAATAAATTAAGAGAGAAGATTCGCTATGAGGCTAAAACGGGGAAGAAGGTGATTTAGCATGAGCGAAGAAAAAGACCTTGAACAACTTAAGCGTGAGGCTGCAGAAAAAGCGAAGGAAGCTGCAAAAAAGCGACTAGCAGAAAAACAGGCGGCTGAAGCGAAAAGTGAAGATGAATCAAAGGAAGAGAATATAGATATTGCGAAGGCGAAAGCAGCTGCTGCGGCAAAGGCGAAGGCAGCGGCATTAGCCAAGCAAAAGGCGAAACAGCAGGCCGAAGAAAAAGCAGCAGCCGAAAAAGATTCAGAATCATCAGAAGAGGGCGATTTGGACCTTGCCAAGCAAAAAGCCGCGGCGGCAGCCAAAGCGAAGGCCGCAGCACTAGCGAAGCAGAAAGCAGCAGAAGCGGCATCCGAAGACTCGTCGGAGGCAGATGACAAAGCAACGGCGAAAGCGAAAGCAGCTGCGGCAGCCAAGGCAAAGGCAGCAGCGCTAGCAAAACAAAAAGAGGCAGAAGCAGCATCCGAAGAATCATCGGTTGCAGATGACAAAGCAACGGCCAAAGCGAAGGCTGCAGCACTAGCGAAGCAGAAAGCGGCAGAAGCCGGTTCTGGTGGAGATGACGACTTAGCAACGGCAAAAGCGAAAGCAGTTGCGGCGGCGAAGGCAAAGGCCGCAGCGTTAGCGAAGCAGAAAGCGGCTGAAAAGGCAGGAGCAGGCTCGGACGATGACGAGCTGGCAAAAGCAAAAGCGAAGGCGGTAGCGGCAGCCAAAGCAAAGGCCGCGGCCGCGGCGAAAGCGAAAGTAGCAGCTGGTACCGGTGGAGCAGACGATCTTGCTAAGGAAAAGGCAAAAGCCATCGCGGCGGCAAAGGCGAAGGCAGCCGCAGCAGCGAGGGCAAAGGCCGCAGCAGGCGGAGAGCCAGAAGAAGTCGAAGAGGCAGCGCCATCTCCAAACCAAAAATATTTAGATAAGTACGTGAAAGTAATCACGGAACACCTTGGGGCAGACGTTTTAGAAGATTCATATATTAATACACTATCAAAAGACGTACCAACACTTGTTGCAAAGCCAGATACATATTTTAAGATTGCACAGTTTTTAAAGTTTAATGAGCAGCTTGGGTTCGATTACCTATCAGAACTGCATGGCACAGACTTCCAGACACATATGGAAGTGTATGTTCACTTATTCTCTTATAAAAACCGTCAATCCGTTGCGTTAAAAGTAAAGCTTGATCGTGATGAGCCAACAACTGCTTCCTTGCAACCATTATGGGAAGGGGCAAATTGGCCGGAGCGTGAGGCATATGATTTGCTCGGTATCACATTCACTGGACATCCGAATTTAACACGAATTCTTTTGCCGGATGACTGGGTGGGGTATCCACTTAGAAAAGATTATGAACCGTATGATGTGGAGGTGTAGCATATGATTCGTACAGAAGAAATGCTCCTCAATGTAGGGCCACAGCATCCAAGTACACACGGGGTATTCCGTCTTGTTGTTAAAATTGACGGAGAAATCATCAAGGAAGCTACACCTGTAATTGGATATCTACACCGTGGTACTGAAAAGCTTGCAGAGGATTTGCAATACACGCAAATTATTCCGTACACAGACCGAATGGATTATTTATCGGCGATGACCAATAACTATGTACTTTGTCACGCTGTTGAAACGATGATGGACATTGAGGTTCCAGAACGGGCGGAGTATTTACGCATCCTTGCGATGGAATTGGGTCGCGTTGCAAGTCACCTTGTATGGTGGGGGACATATTTGCTTGATATTGGAGCAACAACGCCATTTCTCTATGCGTTTAGAGAAAGAGAAATGATTATTAATCTACTAAATGAACTGTCTGGGGCAAGGCTTACGTTTAACTACATGCGTGTTGGTGGAGTGAAATGGGATGCGCCTGAAGGATGGATTGAAAAAGTAAAAGAATTTGTTCCTTATATGAGATCACAGCTTCCAGGGTATCACCAGCTTGTTACGGGTAATGAGATTTTCCGTGACCGTGTAATTGGCGTTGGAAAGTACACGAAGGAGGATGCTTTGAATTATTCCTTGAGTGGTACGAATCTTCGCTGTACAGGAGTGAAATGGGATCTCCGTAAAGATGAGCCCTATTCCATCTATGACCGTTTCGATTTTGACGTTCCGACAAGGGATGGCGGAGATGCATGGGCGCGCTATCACTGTCGTATGGCAGAAATTGAGGAATCTTTAAAAATTATCGAGCAGGCAGTAGAACAATTCCCTGAAGAGGGAGAAATTATGGCTAAGGTTCCGAAAATTATTAAAGCGCCAAAGGGCGAGGCATATGTACGGATTGAATCACCACGTGGAGAAATTGGCTGTTATATTTCAAGTGACGGAAAAAAGGAACCCTATCGTTTGAAATTTAGACGACCGTCCTTTTATAATCTTCAAATCCTTCCGAAGCTTTTAAAGGGTGAAAATATGGCGAACTTGATTGCAATCTTAGGTGCGATAGACATTGTCCTTGGGGAGGTTGATGGTTAATGATCGAAAACCTATTAAATTCACCTCCGAGTTGGCTGAATTTTGGTATTTTCTTTTTACTTGCGACGGTCTTACTTTTTGTCATCTTAGGATTCGTTACATATGGAATCCTTGCGGAGCGGAAAGTCATGGGATTTATGCAAGCACGTATGGGTCCAAATCAGGTTGGTGGTCGCTGGGGACTTTTACAAACAGTTGCTGATGTCTTAAAACTTCTTATAAAAGAAGATGTCATCCCGAAGGTTGCGGATCGTCCATTATTTATTATCGCACCAGTTCTTGCATTTACTCCAGCCTTCATGGTTGTCGCAGTACTTCCGTTTACGGATAGTTATAAGTTTGCAGATATTGGTGTGGGCTTACTTTATTACATTGCCGTATCGGGGCTTACCACAATCGGAATTGCCGCAGGTGGATGGGCATCGAATAATAAATATGCCCTTATGGGGGGAATGCGTGCAGCTGCACAAATGATTTCCTATGAGATTCCACTTGTCATGTCGGTAATTGGAGTCATTTTATTATCTGGTAGCTTAAACCTATCTGATATTGTCGAAGCCCAAGATAAGGTCTGGTTTATTTTTGCACAGCCGATTGCTTTTGTTGTCTTTTTTATCGCGTCTGTTGCAGAGCTTAACCGTGTACCGTTTGACTTACCTGAGGCAGAATCAGAGATTGTCGCTGGTTTCCATATTGAGTACTCAGGATTTAGATGGGCCTTCTTCATGCTAGCAGAATATGTATATATGTTTGCGATGGCTGCGTTAACGACTGTCCTATTCTTAGGGGGATGGAAACCTGTTTTATTCCTAGATTTTATACCAGGTGCCGTTTGGTTCTCCTTGAAATTTAGCTTGGTTATCTTCGTCTTAATCTGGTTCCGTTCCACATTCCCGCGTTTACGTGCGGACAGACTGATGGAATTCGGCTGGAAGGTCTTACTTCCAATCGCGCTAGCCAACATTTTCTTATCGGCTTTAATTAAGGAATTGTTTTTCTAGAGTAACTACCTAATAAAGGGGTGACAAACTATGTTTGGCTTACTAAAAGGGATGAAGTACACCCTTAATCAATTAACCTATAAAAAAGTCACATATGATTATCCGAATGAACCACTGCCACTGCCAGATCGTTTTCGTGGTATTCAAAAATTTTATCCGGAAAAATGTATCGTATGTAATCAATGCGCCAACATTTGTCCAACCGATTGTATTCAGTTAACCGGGAAAAAGCACCCTGATCCAACCAAAAAAGGGAAAATCATTGATACGTATGACATCAACTTTGAAATTTGTATTCTATGTGACCTTTGCACAGAGGTTTGTCCGACAGAAGCAATTGTCATGACAAACAACTTTGAACTTGCAGAATATAGCCGTGATGATTTGTTTAAAAACCTTGAGTGGTTAGATGAAAACGATACGAACGTAAGGAAGGAGAATAAAGCGTGACCGGAGAATTTTTAGCATTCATTGTCCTAGCAATTAGTGCGATTGGCGGCGGTATATTAATGCTGAACCTCCAAAAGGTCATACATATGGTTATCGCACTTGTATTCACCTTCATTAGTATCGCAGGTTTGTACGTCATGCTTCATGCGGAATTTGTTGCAGCTGTGCAGGTCTTAATTTACTCAGGAGCCATTACCATTTTAATGCTTTTTGGAATTATGCTCACGAAGCATAATGACACAAGCGAGCCAAAGGTTAGTCGAGGTCGAACCCTGCTTGTTGTTTTCGGGATTCTTGCATTTGGTGTTGCTGTCTATCTCGGCATTTACGACTTGGATTTTGGCGGGCAAGCAACCGAACTTCATGTGAACAATACTGAAAAAATCGGAATTGAGCTTTTTGCAAAGTATGTCATTCCATTTGAATTAACCTCTGTTGTATTGCTTGTTGCGTTAATAGGGGCCATCATCTTAGCGAAAAAAGACAATGAAGAGGAGGCGAATGAGGAATGAGTTCAATTCCATTAGCAGCCTACCTAGTCCTTGCGCTAATTTTATTTTGTATCGGCCTATATGGTGCGTTCACAAAAAGAAATACAGTGATTGTCTTGATTTCCGTTGAGTTGATGCTGAATGCAGTGAATATTAATTTTGTGGCTTTTAGTAAATACGGAATGGCCCCAGGGATTACTGGGCAAGTTTTCGCACTGTTTACAATCGCCATTGCAGCAGCTGAATTTGCTGTAGGTCTAGCGATCTTGATGGCACTGTACCGCAATAAACGCACAGTTAACATTGATGAAATGAATTCGATGAAACATTAAAAACGTAAAGGCGGTGGGCTCAGGAGGTTCTGCTTGCCTTTAACGCAAGTCAAAGAAGGGGATTGTGATACGATGATGGAAAATGCATGGATCATACCGCTTTTCCCGCTTATCTCTTTTTTGTTCCTTCTTATATTCGGTAAACGAATGAAAGAGTCGAGTGCCTATATCGGCATTCTGCTAACGTTTGTCTCATTCGTCTACTCGGTGTTGGTTCTCGTGGCAAGACTCGGGAATCCGACATTCAAATATGAGAGCACGTGGTTATCAATTGGGGATGTTCACTTAACAGCGGGGTTTGAAGTCAATCAATTAAATGCACTTATGTTAGTGGTGGTATCACTTGTTAGCTTTTTAGTACATATGTATTCGAAAGGGTATATGCATGGGGATGAACGCTTTCCTGTATTTTATGCGTACCTTGGGTTATTTACCTTCGCAATGTTAGGCTTGGTGATCTCACCAAACCTGCTGCAAACGTATATTTTCTGGGAGCTTGTTGGACTCGGTTCCTTCTTATTAATTGGCTTCTACTTTTATAAGGAAGAAGCAAAGGCTGCTGCGAAAAAAGCGTTTATTATGACGCGCATCGGGGATGTTGGCCTATTAATCGGGATGATTCTGTTATTCTGGCAAGTTGGAAGCTTTGAATATGATAAAATTTTTGACGCAGTCGGTGCAGGGGAAATTTCATCAACCATGATTACCTTAACCGCGATTTTAATTTTTGTGGGTGCCGTTGGTAAATCTGGTCAATTCCCACTTCACACTTGGTTGCCGGACGCGATGGAAGGTCCGACACCTGTTTCGGCTTTAATTCACGCGGCTACGATGGTTGCGGCAGGGGTTTATTTGGTGGCAACAACGTTTCCATTATTCGCTGCAAGCCAGGCGGCGATGATGACAGTTGCTGTTATTGGTGGTATTACCGCAATTTTTGCAGCATCTATCGGCTTAGCGCAAAAGGACATTAAACGTGTTCTTGCATACTCCACCGTGAGTCAACTAGGCTACATGATGCTTGCGTTAGGATCCGCCGGCTATGTTGCAGGGGTATTCCACTTAATGACACATGCCTTCTTTAAAGCATTGCTGTTCCTAGCGGCGGGTAGCGTGATTCATGCCGTCCATACTCAGAACATCGAGGAAATGGGCGGATTATGGAAAAAGCTTCGCATAACAGGTCCGTTGTTCTTAATTGGAACCTTAGCAATCAGCGGTGTTCCACTTTTCTCAGGATTCTTCAGTAAGGATGAAATCTTACTTGCAACCTGGGTACAAGGGAATTACGTATTGTTCTGGTTAGCCGTACTTGCAGCATTCTTTACAGCATTTTATATGTTCCGTTTGTTCTTCATGGTCTTCACTGGTGAGGCAAGAGGAAACCAAACAAATGTGAAAGAGTCACCAAGTTCAATGACGATTCCAATGATTGTTCTAGGTGTCCTTGCGGTTGTAGCGGGTTATGTGAATACACCTTGGTTTGGAACGTTTTTAGGGGATTGGTTAACGGAAGGGACGAATCTATACGGACCGGGTCATATAGAAGGACCAGGTTGGATTATGGCGGTTGCAACTTTCGTATCTCTATTTGGTATCTTGCTTGCCTATGCGATGTATCAAAGAAAATCAATTTCAAGAGATTTTTTCAGTTCTCGAGCACCAATCATGTACAGCATCGTTTACAACAAATATTTTATTGATGAGTTTTACAACATGACCGTTGTCTATGTGACAAAGGCATTCAGTTTATTCCTCGCGTTTATTGATGAATTTTTAGTAGGTGGCATTGTAAAGGGTGTGGCTCAGGCCACACAAGGAATCGGGAAACTTGGAGCTAAGCTTCAAAATGGCCAGGTACAAATGTACACATCCGTTGCCTTTGTGGGATTAGCCATTTTACTTCTTGTTGTAGCACTGACAGGGGGGTACTTAAGATGAGCTCATTAATTCTTTCGCTTTTAGTATTCTTCCCGATTTTAGGTATTGCCGTTCTTGCCTTTGTACCAAAAACTGAAGAAAAAATAATCAAGCTCGTTGGGGTCTTGGCAACAATTCCTTCACTTGTTCTTGCCTTGTATGCATACGGGTTTTATACAGGTGGTGGCGACCTTGAAAAGCTGAAGGAAACGGTCTCTTGGTTTGGCTTTTTACCGAAAGGAAATCCGTGGGAAGTCAATTATGAGATGGCACTAAATGGTCTAACCTTAGTGCTCGTCCTGTTAACGACCGTAATTTCGACTCTTGCGGCAATTGCCTCTGTTCATATTAAAAAGGAATGGAAAGGGTATTTCATGCTATTCCTTTTACTCGAACTTGGCATGCTTGGTGTGTTTACAGCAGGAAACTTGATTTTATTCTTTATCTTCTTTGAAATGACACTCATTTCGACGTTCTTCCTGATTGGGAAATGGGGTTATTTTGAAAAAGAAAAAGCAGCGTTTAGCTTCTTAATCTTTAACGGACTTGGGTCTGCCATTTTGCTGATTGTCATTATGATCATTTTTGCAAAGTCTGGAACAACGAACATTGCGGCATTAACCGCAATCTTTGCAAGCCCGGCAGATAGTTTACCAATTCCAGGTCAATTTTCGAAAGGTTTACGTCTTGGATTGTTGATTGCCATCCTTATTGGATTTGGGATCAAATTACCGATTTTCCCATTGCACACATGGATGTTACGTGTACACGTACAAGCACCACCGTCGATAGTTATGATTCACTCTGGGATCCTTTTAAAAATTGGAGCCTACGGAATCATCCGCTTCGGAATGGGATTCTTCCCGGATGAGTTTAGCAGACTAGCACCAATTGTTGCTGTTCTTGGGGTAATCAATCTTTTATATGGTGCCTTTCCAGCATTTGTCCAAAAGGACTTCAAAATGGTTCTTGCCTACTCGAGTATTTCTCACATGGGGATAGTGTTGATTGGTCTCGGTGCTACGAATGAGGCAGGAGTGCAAGGCGCGGTCTTCCAGGTTGTGTCTCACGGTTTAATTTCAGCATTATTGTTCTTCTTAATTGGGGTCATGTATGAGCGGACTGGAACATCGTATATTGACAAGCTTGGCGGTCTTGCGAAGGTGATGCCACTAACAGCTGGATTTTTATTAGCAGCGGCAATGGCCTCGCTTGGATTACCAGGAATGTCCGGATTTGTTAGTGAATTTATGGCCTTCCTTGGACTGTTCAAAGAGATGCCAGTACTTGCTGCAATTGGAGCAATTGGTATCATCATGACAGCTGTGTATTTATTACGTGCGGTGTTAAATGTGACATACGGAAAAACAAATCATTCCTATGAGGGCGCAGTTGATTTACGTCCGATTGAGATAGTTCCGGTATTTGTACTACTTGCGTTTATCGTATTAATTGGTGTTTATCCTAACGTGCTTACACAGCCACTTCAGGTCGCACTTGAAACAATCATGCTAGGGTTAGGAGGGTGAGCCGATGGATACAGAAACTTTGTTAAGCTTTGAATGGGGAGTTATGGCACCAGAATTTATCATCCTCGGTGTTGCAACCCTTCTATCGTTAGTTGATTTATTTATGGGGAAAGACAAGGACCGACGCCCCCTCGGTTGGATTGGGATTGTTGGGATTCTTGTTGCAATTGGGTTTACGATTTCCTTAATTGGAAATGACGTTACGTCCATTTTGTACGATACATTTAGACTTGATTCATTTGCGATTGCGTTTAAATTGATTTTATTAGTAGGAACTGGTCTTGTCATCTTACTTGCAATGAGCTATGAGCCGAAGGATGGCATCGGTGGGTACCGCGGTGAATTTTACTACCTACTTCTAGCAGCACTCTTGGGTACGATGATTATGACATCTAGTGCTGATTTGATCACATTATTTGTAGGATTGGAATTGCTCTCGATTTCATCTTATATTTTAGCTGGAATCCGAAAGCGCAATAAGCTTTCCAATGAATCCGCAATGAAATATGTGATTAATGGAACGGTTTCAACCGCAATCTTTTTATTCGGTGTCAGTTATGTATACGGGTTAACTGGAACCTCCAATTTAAAAGAAATCATGATGGTGTTCGCAAGGCTTCAGGATCCGCAGCATATTTATCTAGTCGCCCTCGCACTGTTTATGATTGTTGTCGGTTTATCTTTTAAAATCGCAGCTGCTCCATTCCATATGTGGGCACCAGATGTGTATCAAGGAGCACCAACACCTGTTACAGCTTTTTTAAGTGTTGTTTCAAAGACAGCCGGCTTTGTCATCATTTTGCGAATCGTGGTAACAGCCTTCATTCAAGCTCCGTCTAGTAATGAAGAAACGCAGTTTATCCTGTTCCACTTACAAGATCTGTTAGCGATTATTGCGGGAGCAACAATGATTATTGGTAACACTGTTGCTCTAAGACAACGAAACGTAAAGCGGATGATGGCCTATTCAAGTATTGCCCATGCTGGATATTTATTAGTAGCATTTGTCGCTTTCTCTTATTTTATGATGGATGCGATTTGGTTCTATTTGGTGGCCTATCTGTTCATGAGCCTAGGATTCTTTGCGGTTCTTCAAGTCATTACGCAAAAATCGGACTCAGAGGACATTAGTCAATTTGCAGGATTATATAAGCGCTCACCTGTACTCGCTGTGGGACTTGGTGTGTTCATTCTTTCGTTAGCGGGTATTCCGGGAACAGCGGGTTTCATCGGAAAACTTGAGATTTTCATTGGAGCATTTGTCACAAGTCCATCGCATTATGTGCTGGCATCAATCATGATTGCAACAACCGTCGTTTCGTATTTTTATTACTTTGGAATCCTTACACAAATGTTCTTTAGACCAGCAGAAGATGATAGCAAAATTAAACTGCCTTTAGGTGTGTTGATTGTTGTGATTGTTGCTGTAGTCGGAACAATCGGATTCGGGATTTTCCCAGGTGCAGCCTTCGAATTCATTCAACAGTTCGAAAGCTTCGGGGACTTTATCGGTTAAAGACTAGGGCTGTAGCTTTCGAGAATAACTAGTCCGTTTCAAACAAGTAGGGGTGTATTTTACAGGGAGAGGTATGGGGATGCCTCTTCCTTTTTTCATGCTTGTTTTTAGGGGACTTTCATTAGAATAGATGGTAAAATGGAGTGGTGTGATTTTGGAATCCCTAAAAAATCTTAACTATATTCAGTCAGGGTTTGAACCCAGTGCTGAATGTTATAACGTCCCTTTTAGAAGGTGGGACTACGGATGTATAGGTAAAGGAGTGGTTTAATGTTATCTGGTTTTGGGTATCAAGCACTTATCAGTATTATTTCACATTTGATATTTATAGCCGTTACGTGGTGGGCCCTGCAAAGCATTCGATATGAGCATTTGGTGAAGCCAAATCATGTTTTCCAGGTGCGCGTTCTTCTTGTTCTTGTGACAATTGCTATTGGATCAACGGTCAGCAATTTCTTCTTAGATTATCTCCTCTGGTCACAACAATTACCAACTATACTTGATTAAGGTCTGCTCCTTATGCAGGAAGTTTATGGAAGGTAATCCTAACTAAAGCTATGGCATACGTTCTCCACTACTTTCCACGTATCCTCAAGTAGGGCACTGGTAAAAATGTAAGTAAGGAGAGGAAATCAGAAAAAACATGAACTCATGCTCCAAAAGGGCATGGCTTTTATCAAAACATTTCTTAGTATGCTTCACTCATCGAAAATATACGATGGATATTATTGGGATGACCCTTTAGAAGGTAAAGGTGATAATACGAGGAACTTCATTTTTAGACTTGATGATTTTCACGGACTAATTCCATTGGCGATAATTCTGCATAAGTTTGCCCCCTATGAATGTCATCAAATTCTATTTTAGGATAATTTAAAATGTAGTAAATAAGAAGACAAACCCTCATAAACAAGAAGTTCCTTTCGTATTAATTGTACTATGTGAACTATGAAAAGTTTTCACCTAAAAATATTCCTTCAAATATTCAAATATTTGTCGACAATTATTGCGAAATTCCCACAAATTTCACTTGTGCCAATGTGGTTCTGAGTGATATGATGTAAATTGGTTTTGTGTAAAATTTATACATGAATATGCCGTGTTAGCGCGGTGATCATTCAATTTTTATGGATTGATGTACACAATGCTTTCACACCCAAAACAGAGACATTTGCCCGGTGGGTTGCATATACTACATCAGTGCGAACGAAATTTTCCACTACAAGTAATGAATATGCAAAGATTGGGTTCTATAAACAGCGGTCAAGATGGAACACCAATTGTTACGAATGAATATGAATATATAGAAAATGGGACGCGGAGGGGAATACCTTGGAAAAAATCATCGTCCGCGGCGGTCATAGGTTAAACGGCACAGTCAAAGTAGAAGGCGCAAAAAACGCCGTTTTGCCAGTTATCGCTGCATCCTTATTAGCTAGTAATGGTAAAAGTGTGATAAATGAAGTACCCACGCTCTCAGATGTGTATACGATTAATGAGGTATTGCGCCATTTAAACGCAGAGGTTACATTTGCAAACAATCAAATCGTTGTCGATGCATCAAGAGAGCTAAAAACAGAAGCACCTTTTGAATATGTTCGAAAAATGCGCGCATCTGTACTTGTTATGGGGTCATTGCTTGCCCGCAATGGCCACGCGAGAGTTGCTCTTCCTGGCGGCTGTGCAATAGGTTCAAGACCGATTGATCAGCATTTAAAAGGATTTGAAGCAATGGGTGCAGTTGTGAAAGTTGGAAATGGATATATCGATGCCGAAGTCAATGGAAGACTTCGAGGTGCAAAAGTATATATGGATTTCCCAAGCGTAGGAGCTACTGAGAATATAATGATGGCTGCTACACTTGCTGATGGAGTTTCCATCATTGAAAACTGTGCAAAAGAACCAGAAATTGTTGACCTTGCCAACTTCCTAAATGCAATGGGAGCAAAGGTAAGAGGTGCAGGCACTGGAACCATTCGCATTGAAGGTGTAAAAGAATTGCATGGAGCAACACACAATATTATCCCTGATCGCATTGAAGCAGGCACATTTATGGTAGCTGCTGCAATAACAGGTGGTAATGTGCTTGTTCAAGGTGCAGTACCAGAACACCTTAGTTCGCTAATTGCAAAAATGGAAGAAATGGGCGTTACTATCATTGAAGAACAAGATGGTTTACGTGTCATTGGCCCAGAAAAATTAAAGGCTGTCGATATTAAAACGATGCCACATCCTGGTTTTCCGACAGATATGCAATCGCAAATGATGGCATTATTACTTCGTGCACAGGGCACAAGTATGATCACAGAAACTGTATTTGAAAATCGCTTCATGCATGTCGAAGAATTCCGACGCATGAACGGTGATATAAAAATTGAAGGCCGTTCTGTTATTATTAACGGAGAATCTCAGCTTCAAGGAGCTGAAGTAGCCGCAACTGATTTACGCGCTGCTGCTGCACTTATTTTATCCGGATTGGTTGCAGATGGCTACACTCGTGTAACAGAACTGAAGCACTTAGACCGTGGTTATGTGAACTTCCATCAAAAGCTTGCGGCATTAGGTGCTGACATCGAACGTATAAATGAAGAAACAGAAAGCCTCGTGGAAGAAGTTAAAGTAAACTTTTGACTAACCACAAAAAGCTAGGGACATTACCCATACAAGGTAATATCTCTAGCTTTTTTATTTTTATACATATAAAGTTAATCCTTTTTTGTAAGAGGCGTGATGTTTTCGATAATGAGGAGAACTAATATGACGCCTGTTGCTCGAGAGTCTGGTTGATCATAAAAAATTATAAACCGTAATTAACAAAGCAAGAGCAAGACATATCTGCTTTTTTACTCATTTGCGCGTTTCCACTTTTATTTAAAAGGGACATACTAGGTAAATTATACTATGCATGGAAAAAAATAGAATATAGAATTTTTTAATATTTTTGAGTCATAAACGCTTGTCCACCACCATAAATATTGATATATAGGTGCATGAACGAAATGCATTAATTTTAATGTGGAGGCTTGCATTCATGAAACAGATTAAACCCATCATTGTACTAGTTTCTGTCCTTTTTGTCCTGATTCTATTGATTCCATCGATGCTTGTTATTCCGTTTTCCGGTAAGGAAGCGGTAAAACTCGCAGAAGAACGACAATCGAATCCAGAACCGCCTCAAATTGCTTCGGGCCCGACAGTGGAGGTGGCTGTGCACCGCGTCAGTGCTCAAAAGATTGAAAATGTTCCGCTTGAGGATTATGTGGTAGGTGTTCTAGCAAAGGAAATGCCTGCAAAATTTGAACTAGAGGCATTAAAGGCTCAGGCATTGGCGGCAAGAACCTATGTGGTGCGGCATATGCTCAGTGAGGAAAAAATCGGTGTTCCAGACGGTGCTGATGTGTCTGATACGACGAACCATCAAGTATATAAAAGCATTGAGGAGCTAAAAGCGGAATGGAAAGGCGATTATGATTGGAAAATCAAAAAAATAACGCAGGCCGTGAAAGAAACACAAGGTCAAATTCTTACCTATGACGGAGCGCCAATTGATGCCCAATTTTTCTCGACGAGTAATGGCTATACGGAAAATTCCCAGGATTACTATAAAAATGAGTACCCCTATTTAAAAAGTGTGGAAAGTCCGTGGGATGTAAATACAGAGAAATTTCACGATCAAGTACAAATCTCAGTTGCTGATTTTGAACAAAAGCTCGGGATTAAGCTCGGCAGTGGAAATGATGTTGGAAAAGTAACAGCAAGAACTCAGTCCAATCGTGTTGCAACGGTTGAGATTGGCGGAAAGAGTTTTACAGGCAGGGAAGTTCGTGAAACGTTAGGACTACGCTCAACAGATTTTTCATGGGAGCGCAAGGGCAACAATATTGTCATTAAGACGAAAGGCTACGGCCATGGGGTTGGCATGAGTCAATATGGTGCGGACGGAATGGCGAAGGATGGAAAGAGCTACAAGGAGATTGTGTCGCACTACTATCAGGGTGTAGAAATTTCATCCACTGAAAACTTTTTAAATAAATTAACGGTCAAGAAATAAAGGCAGAGGGATTAGTTCCCCTCTGCCTTTTTGCTGTTCAAACCTTCTATCCATTGAAGAAGGTTTTTGAATCGTGGTAGTTTTTCACCAAAATAGCTTACCTTAACAATCGTAAATAGCACAAGCACGCCAATTGTGTCTTTAACAAGATCAATGACGGTTGCGGACCGGTAAGGGACAAAGTACTGGTGAAGCTCATCAGAGAACCCATAAGCGATGGAGAGAACCGCAGCCAGAATACTTGTTTTGGGCGTAAACTTTCCTTGTACGAGAAAAAACATAACCCATAGACCGTAAAGAATTCCGAATTCGATTAGATGGAGTGATTCTTTAAAAGCCTGATCCCACGAAAATGGCGTATTCACGATTGCGTCAGATGGAAGGCTTGATAAAATGAAAATAAAAACCATATATAAAAAAGGTGCTATTAATAGTAGTAATCGCAAAAAAACTTTCATGAATGAGTCTCCTTTTTAAAATGTACTTACATAGTATAGCATTTTGTGGGAGTGTGAGGGAGATGCTATTTATGTATTGTATCGATTAAGATGTTGAGGACTTAACCTCGTCGGAGTTGTAGGCGAAAGGGGAACGTGGAAGGAATAGAACGACGGTACTCCTTTTTATTCAGGGTGATGAAGACTCAAATGAGCTAAGGGTTAGCGCGGAAAGGTTATCATTAGAGTTATGAACACCTAAATGCACGTCAGACAGTTTGGAAAAGGTCTTCATCGGGATGATGAAGACCTGAATGCGCGTCAGATAGTTTGGAAATGGTCTTCATCGGGGTGATGAAAACCTGAATGCGCGTCAGACAGTTAGGGAATGGTCTTCATCGGGGTGATGAAAACCTGAATGCGCGTCAGATAGTTTGGAAATGGTCTTCATCGGGGTGATGAAAACCTGAATGCGCGTCAGACAGTTTGGGAATGGTCTTCATCGAGTTGATGAAGTCCCGAACGCGTGCCCAGATGTTGTGAAAAGTCCTTCATCAACTCCGGAGCCACAAGAACCGTCCCTGCGGCTCCTTGCGCCAACAACATTGGGGACCAACAGAACCGTCCCCTTGGCCCCCTTTTTTAACAAAATTTTCGATTCTATGAATAATATTTTTAGGTTTGTCGAAAAATAATTGAAAAAAATTTTTTGAATATGTATATAATTCCGCGAATGTGTTCAGAATGGTTGCTGAGGTGATAAACATGAGAGAGGAAGAAAAGAAACGTACTTCTCAAAAATCAAGTTTACAACGCTTATTTAGAAAGCGTTGGGTGTTTCCAGCAATCTACTTGGTAAGTGCAGCACTCATTCTAACCGCGGTTTTATGGTTTACAGGACAAAACGATGTAGCGAAGGATGATTTGAAATATGGTGAAAATCAACCGGGAACAGCTACAGGTGATGAGCCAAGCTTACCAGTAAACCAAGCGGCAGAAAACTTTAAGATGCCTGTCATTGACGAAGATGCCATTCAAGTGTTTAGGGAATTCTATGATGCAGAGGCTTCAGCAGAAAAGCAAGAAGCAGCTCTTGTAGTCTATAACAATATTTATTCCCCTAATAAAGGAATTGACATCGTCGCTAAAGACGGTAAGACATTTGAAGTAGTTGCATCATTAGCTGGAACTGTAACACGTGCAGAAAAGGATCCACTACACGGAAATGTTGTGGAAATCGAGCACACTGACGGTGTGGTCACAATGTATCAATCGCTTGCAGACTTAAAAGTGGCAAAAGGTGACGTTGTTGAACAAGGTGAAGTCCTTGGAATGGCTGGCGAAAATCAATTTGACAAAGAGGCAGCAATTCACGTACACTTTGAAATTCGTAACAACGGAGTAGCTGTTAATCCACTTGAGTACTTTGGACAATCTGTAACGAAGCTTGAAAAGAGTGAGCATGGTACAGAAGACAAAGAGGCTGCAAGTAACGAAGAAGACAAGCAACCTGCAGAAGACAAGCAACCTGCAGAAGATAAGCAACCTAAAGAAGAAGAGAAACCAGAAGACAGTAAGAAGCCAGCAGATGAAGAAGGCACTCCTGCTGACGATGAAGACTCAGATGAAGAGGAAAATGCAAACTCAACTGATGCTTCAATCGGAATGGCGAAAGCTTAAGCTAGGAGAAACAGTAGTCTAGCTGTGGTGGCAACTTTAGCTAAAATTCAAACCGATTACTCAAACCGAGTAGTCGGTTTTTTTGGTATAATGAGGTAAAAAAGAGGACAATCCAAAATGAAAAATAATGATGAAATTTGGAATGAAGTGATTCAAGTGATTTGCAAAATCGATTTTCCATCCGACAATCAAACACTTAATGAAGCCTATCTTGTTTTTCAGTACTATTCAGAGCTAGAAAGTGGTGGACATGAGGCTTTACTAAACTGGTGGCATTCGTATATTGAGAAAGTCAGCATTGTGACGTACATAAAAGACCTAACCCATATTTTAGAAAAAATCGGCGCACAGGACTACGCTGTGATTTTACAAAAATATGGTGAAGAAATGTGGCAGACATTCATAACTTTAGAAAATGGCGAGAGCAATGAGGAGCCTTTTTATCAGGTGATTGAAAAAGCCGACCAGGAATATTACAACCTAGAAGACAAGTTCCAGCAACTACTAGAATCTTATTTTGTAAAAAATCATAAGAATTTCATCTAATAAATTTGAAAACAGCGACCAGGAGAAGGCGCTGTTTTTTTGTGGAACGGTGTACCTGTCCCTGTGACCCAAGATATTAATCTAATATTTTTTTATTTTCCACTGAACTTTTTCTTACCCTCAATCGTATTATCTTCGGAAAAACATTTGAAAGGAACGTGATCCAGCATGACAGGGTTTGAAGATATTAACTGGGCGCTTATCGCACCGATTATTGTGATTCAATTAATTTTAATGGTGACAGCTTTAATTGACCTTGCAAGAAGTGAAGGAACGAATGGGCCAAAGATTTTATGGGTGTTTGTCATCATTTTAGTCAGCATGATTGGTCCTATTCTCTATTTTGTAATTGGAAGGAAGAGATAGGATGACGGAGACTCTAGTTTCAATCGAAAATATAGTAAAGCGGTTTGGGAAGGAGACAGCGGTGAATAATCTTTCTTTTGAGATTAAAAAAGGGAGTTGCACCGCATTGCTTGGGCCAAATGGAGCGGGAAAAACAACAACACTCAGGATGCTAGCAGGACTCCTTCACCCGACCTCGGGAAAAGTTTCATTTGATGGTATGGAAAATGGCGACAATCGAAAATACATTGGCTATCTGCCACAACACCCGGTTTTTTACAACTGGATGTCAGCAAGTGAATTTTTAGTATATGTCGGACAGCTTGCACATTTATCAAAAAAAGAATCCCAGCAAAAAGCGGAAGAATTACTAGAATTGGTAGGACTCTCTGACGCAAAGAAAAAGAAAATTGGTGGATTTTCGGGCGGAATGAAACAGCGCTTAGGAATTGCACAAGCGATGATTCATGAACCAAAGCTTGTCATGCTTGATGAACCTGTGTCCGCGCTAGACCCTGTCGGTCGCCGTGAGGTCATTGAAATGATGCGAGAATTGAAAAAGAAAACAACGATTCTCTTCTCTACACACGTATTGCATGACGCAGAAGAGGTTTGTGATGATATTGTCATTATTCGTAAAGGTGAATTGGCATTAAGCGATTCGTTGGCAGGTCTACGAAAAAAGCACCAGCATGATGTGATCGTTATCGAAGCCGAAATAGATATCTCGGACTGGGCGAACGGCTTAACAGCGATTGAGTCGGTTCATGAAGTGAGCGTAGAGCGGACGACGGCCACAATTGTGGTAACACAGCTTGATACAGCGCGAAATGCTATTTTACAAGATATCTTGATTAAAAATATACCAGTTTCCACGTTTAAAATTGGGCAATCGTCGCTCGAGGATGTATTTATGAAGGTGGTGAAGTCATGAGGCAATGGGTAGTGTTGTTTAAAAAAGAATGGATTGAGATGACGCGGAATTTTAAAATTCTGTGGATTCCACTCGTGTTTATTTTATTAGGAATCATGCAACCGGTCACCTCGTATTATTTGCCGGAAATTATAAAAGCAGCGGGTGAACTGCCAGAGGGGTCGGTTTTTGAAATTCCAATCCCATCGCCTCAAGAGGTCATCGTGCAAACCTTTGGGCAGTACACTCAAATCGGAATACTTGTGTTAGTGCTTGCGTTCATGGGAATTGTAGCGGCTGAAAAGAATAGCGGCGTGTCCGATATCATTCTCGTAAAACCCGTTTCGTTTGCCAATTACATTACAGCAAAATGGGTCAGTATCGTTTTAATGACAGTAGGTTCATTTTTATTAGGAATCTTAGTGTCTTGGTATTATACCGGAGTTTTGATTGGCGATATTGGATTCGGGGAATTAATGAAGGGCTCACTAGTCTATGGAACTTGGCTTGTGTTCCTTGTGACGGTCACACTTCTATTAAGCTCACTGTTTAAAAGCAATTTAATTGTAGCTTTTGTCTCGTTATTAGTAGCGATTGGGCTGTCAGCCGTTACATCCTTATTATCGAAATGGATGACATGGAGCCCGGCAAGACTTTCAACACACGCAAGCAAGCTTCTATTAACAGGTAGCCCAGACAAACATTTTGCTCTGTCATTAACGATATCTATTCTTTTTATTGTAATTCTGCTAATCAGTTCAATCTATCTTTTCGCAAAAAAAGAACGGGCAGCATAATGAAACGGGGCATGGCCAATTGGCCATGCCTGTTATTTTACAATGACTTGTCCCGTCATTCCTTCCTTGGAATGGTACCGACATATCAGTTCATATGTACCGGGCGTTTTTGGTCCCACAGTAACAATTTTAATTTGTTTTGGTTTCAATTCATAGTCAATTCCGAGCTTTTCTACTGTGAAGGTGTGTTCCTTAACTCCGTTGTTTTTCAAGACCAACACGAACGGTTTTCCTTGAGGTAATGTGATGGCTTTCGGGTTAAAGTAATCATCGTTTATTTCGACCTCAAATTTTGCCATCGGCTCCAATGGTTGTGTTTCGGCAAATACACCCATCGCGCCAACTAAAAACAACGCAAGTATAACACTCAAGCTTGTTAACCTCTTAATCGCAGACATTTGCATCCCTCCTTTCTCCTATTAGCTTCTTCTAAGTCATAAAATATTATCACTACAAGTTATCCTTAATATGAAAAAACAACGCTACAATGCTCCAATCTAACCCATTCATATGCAATCTTACGTATTTCCATAGTCATGTATTTTCAAGTATTGACTCATATCTACAAACCTCGAGTAAATACGAAGTTATTTTCGAATTAAGTCTGATCGTATCGGATTTATTGTCAGAATAATGAGGACAATTACCCAAGGACAAAGGAGGGAATCCGTAGAATCTCTTAGTATTGGTAAAAGTCCTGCAAAAAATAAAGGAGGAGGGATTGGTTTTATAAGAGAAAGGACTTGCCCATAGTATGTTTAGGGAGATGAAGCTTAGGTCATGGGTAAAAAACGAACACTTACATTTTTATTTATTCTATTAGTCTTTTTATTAACATTTTCTTCATTTGGAATGGGAGCATTCGCACAAATAAACAACGAAAAATCCTCTGCTCCGAAACAACTAGCAGAACTATATGGCAACATAGATCTGAAATCCTCAAATTCTACAACCGTAATAGTGGAACTTACCGAAGCATCGATTGTCGAAGCAAAACAGACTGGAAAATCTCAAACAAAAGCAAATCTAGCAAAAGAGCGTCAGAAGGTAAAAGACGCAGTGAAACAAGCGGCAAAATCTAGTAAAGTGAACCGCGAGTACGATTATGTATTCTCTGGGTTCTCTGTCGAATTAAAAGCAAATGAAGTTCCGGCATTACTTGCAGTGCCTGGGGTAAAAGCGGTATATCCTGATGTGGAATATACGATTACAGAGGATACTGGTGAAACCATTTCGCAAGAGGCGTTCAGTCCTCAAATGGCTGCGAGTGCTCCATTTATAGGCGCTAATGACGCTTGGGATGCGGGTTTTACAGGGAAAGGCATTACAGTAGCAGTAATTGATACAGGTGCTGATTATACTCATCCTGACTTAAAACACGCATTTGGAGACTACAAAGGCTGGGATTTCGTAGACAATGATGATGATCCACAGGAAACACCAGCTGGCGACCCACGTGGAGCAAAAACAGATCATGGTACTCACGTATCTGGCACAGTAGCCGCAAATGGTGGTATTAAGGGTGTAGCTCCAGAAGCCGCACTTTTAGCTTACCGTGTATTAGGCCCTGGTGGTAGCGGGACATCTGCGAATGTTATCGCTGGAATCGAGAAAGCCGTTCAAGATGGGGCAGACGTAATGAATCTTTCATTAGGTAACTCATTAAACGACCCTGATTATGCAACAAGCATTGCCTTAGATTGGGCGATGGCAGAAGGTGTTGTCGCGGTTACTTCAAATGGGAACGCTGGACCTGCAAATTGGACAGTTGGATCACCAGGTACATCGCGTGATGCCATTTCTGTAGGGGCTACACAGCTTCCGTTTAATGTGTATAATGCGTCTATTTCAACAACGGCGGGTGTTGAATATCCGTCTGCGAAGGTGCAAGGATTCCCGAGTGATGATGAGTTACTCGCTTTGAGTGGAAAAGAATTTGAGTTTGTACATGTAGGATTTGGTTCACCAGAGGAGTTTGCTGGAAAAGATTTAAATGGTAAAATCGCGTTAATTAGCCGTGGAGCAGGAATTGCATTCGTTGACAAAGCAACTGCTGCTAAGGAAGCGGGTGCAGTGGGTGCGATTATTTATAACAATGTTGCCGGGGAAACTCCTGATGTTGCTGGCATGGCTGTTCCGACGATTAAAACAACGTTAGAGGACGGGAACAAGCTATTAGACGAGCTTGCAAAAGGAAATAACAAAGTAAGCTTTAATATCGAATTCTCACACGGTGTAGGTGAAACGATGGCTGACTTCTCCTCACGTGGTCCAGTAAACCAAACATGGATGATAAAGCCTGATGTATCAGCACCTGGGGTAAACATTACAAGTACCATCCCAGGTGGTTATGGTGCGAAGCAAGGAACAAGTATGGCATCTCCGCATGTTGCAGGTGCAGCTGCACTGATTTTACAAGCACATCCTGATTGGAATGTAGAAGATGTAAAAGCAGCGTTAATGAATACTGCAGTTGAATTAAAAGATGCGAGTGGAAAAGTATACCCACACAACACGCAAGGTGCTGGAAGTATCCGTCCGTTAGATGCAATCAACACAAACACACTTGCAGCCCCAGGTAGCTATTCATTTGGTGTGTTCGATAAGGACAAAGGAAAACAAGTTGAAAAGCAACATTTTACTCTGAAGAATCTTTCGAATGAACGAAAATCATATAGCTTTGACGTTTCATTCGCTGGAAACCCTACAGGCATTAAGGTGACGACAAGCAACAACCTAAAAGTAAATGCAGGTCAATCACAAAAGGTAAATCTAAATGTTCAGGTGGATGCTGGAAAGCTTGACCAAGGATACTATGAAGGAACGATTACAATTAGCGATGGAGAGCAAACATTCGATGTGCCGACAATCCTATTTGTAAAGGAGCCAGATTATCCTCGTGCTGAAGCGGCATTTGTTACAATTGATGATAACGGCAACCTAACTCAGGTTGGAGGCTTTTTCCCTAGTGGGGCAGAGGAAGTAGAATTCTTTGTGTATTTATCAAATTCAGCTGGTCAGGCACTTGGTTATTTGGGTGACATTGCTGTTTATGAAAACGTTCCGGCAGGATATCAATATTTTGATTGGGATGGAACAATCACTCTTGCAGCAAATGGTCAAAAACTCAAATTACCAAAAGGCAACTATTACAACGTCTATGCTTATGCAACATACAAGGGTCAAAGTGACCTTGCGGGAACAAACTTCCTATACAAATAAGGATGAAAAATGGTGTCAGGCTCATTTGCCTTGACACCATTTTTGTTTATAGCTTCAACCCTGTTCGACTCTTAAATCTTCTTAATAAAATATGACTCTCCACTCTTGTGATTCCGTCCAAACTATAGAGCTCTTCATTAATAAATTTTTCAAGCTTGGCAAAATCCTCAACAAGGACGTGCATATGCAGGGTGCTTGGTCCTGTCATTTGATAACAGCTTGCGACACTTGGGTTGTTCGCGAGTGTCTCCGCGACCCTTACAAGTGAAGCGGGTTCACACTCCACTTCGAAAAAGGCAGACACTCCTTTACCCACTTTTTCAGAATTAATCACGACTGAAAATTTTTCAATGATGCCTTTTTCAATCAATTGATTGACGCGTTCGCGAATCGACACCCTTGAAAGACCTAGTTCTTTTCCAATATCCACATAGGACATTCTCCCATTTATGGTTAACAACTCAAGAATTTTTTTATCCGTTTCATCGATTTTCATTGAATCCCCACTTTTCAACGGTTTACTTGCTTACATTTATTTTACCATCGGTTGAAACAACACACAGCAACAAATTGGACATGCTTACGTTTTGGTGTATGTCGATAATCCACTTCTTCGCAGTTTTACTTATTTCGTTAAAATTATAGAATATATTTTAAATTTCAATTATAATCATAATTATAAACAAAAAATTCCGTTTGTTAATCAATTTTCGAAAAATAACTAACAATTGTCAAAATGGGGTACATAGAAGGGGGATTTTAAAAATGAACTTAGATTATTTGAATTACCCGTATGCTTCACAACGAATGGCGACTTTCGCGAAAAATGGGATGGTGGCAACGTCCCAGCCATTAGCGGCCCAAGCAGGGTTAGATATTCTAAAAAAGGGCGGAAATGCAATTGATGCAGCCATCGCAACAGCTGCAACCTTAACTGTTGTTGAGCCGACCTCGAATGGAATAGGTGGGGACGCCTTTGCACTTGTATGGGTGAAGGGTGAGTTGCATGGTCTAAACGCAAGCGGACCAGCGCCAAAAAGCATTTCAATTGATGCGGTGAAAGCAAAAGGTCACGAAGAAGTGCCAACATTTGGCTTATTACCAGTAACAGTGCCTGGTGTTCCTTCCGCATGGGCAGAGTTGTCTCGACGTTTCGGAAAGCTTCCTTTAACCGAAGTTTTAAAGCCTGCAATTCAATATGCGGAGGAAGGCTATCCATTATCACCTGTTCTAGCGAAATACTGGAAGGGTGCCTATAAAAAATACAAAGAAATATTTACAACACCAGAATATAAAAGCTGGTTTGATACATTTGCACCTGAAGGTCGTGCACCTGAAATTGGAGAGGTGTGGAGATCGGAGGGCCATGCAAATACTCTTCGTTCCATTGCAGAAACCAATGCGGAGAGCTTTTATACAGGCGAGCTAGCAGATAAAATCGATGCTTTCTTCAAGGAACATGGGGGCTTCCTTTCAAAAGAGGATCTAGCAGACTATAAGCCTGAGTGGGTGCAGCCAATTTCGGTAAACTACCGTGGCTATGATGTATGGGAGATTCCACCAAACGGTCAAGGAATTGTTGCGTTAATGGCGCTTAATATCCTGAACGGTTTTGACATAAAGGAAAAAGAATCGGTTGAAACCTACCATAAACAAATTGAAGCTATGAAACTCGCATTTTCAGACGGCAAAAAATATGTGACAGACCCTGAAAAAATGTCAGTGACGGCAGCGCAGTTGTTATCTGAAGAATTCGCTGCACAAAGACGAAGCCTGATTGGTGAAGAGGCACTAACACCAGAACCAGGAACACCACCACGTGGAGGCACTGTCTATTTAGCGGCTGCTGACTCGGAAGGAAACATGATTTCCTATATTCAAAGTAACTACATGGGCTTTGGCTCTGGAATCGTGATTCCGGGAACAGGAATTGCCTTGCAAAACCGTGGCCATGATTTTTCATTAGACCCTGCACATGAAAATGCATTGGAACCAGGCAAAAAGACGTACCACACGATCATCCCTGGATTTTTAACAAAGGATGGGGAAGCGGTCGGTCCATTTGGAGTTATGGGTGGATACATGCAGCCACAAGGTCATGCGCAGGTGATTATGAATACGATTGATTTCCATTTGAATCCGCAGGCAGCACTTGACTCGCCAAGATGGCAATGGATTGAAGGTAAAAAAATAGTGGTGGAACCGAACTTCCCAACGCATGTTGCGCAAGCACTGGCGAGACGAGGTCACCAAATTCAGGTAGCTCTTGATGGCGGCAGCTTTGGTCGCGGTCAAATTATCTGGAGGGACCCGAGAACGGGCGTCCTTGCAGGAGGTACGGAAGCGAGAACAGATGGTAGTATTGCATCTTGGTAACCAAAACAGAAATGAGATGATTGTATGAAATACCTTAATCTATTTATCGCCTTTTTTCGTTCGGGGATATTGGGATATGGAGGCGGCCCGTCTTCCATTCCTCTCGTTCATAAAGAGGTCGTTGGAACCTTCAAATGGATGAATGATGATGAATTTTCAGATGTACTCGCACTTGCAAATACATTACCGGGACCGATTAATACGAAAATGGCAGGCTATATTGGCTATCGTGTAGCAGGAATCCTAGGTCTCTTGACAGCATTATTTGCAACGATGGTTCCGACGATTATACTCATGATTCTTCTATTAACCTTTTTATCGTCAATCAAGGATCAGCCTTGGGTGCACGGGATGGTAAAGGCGGTAATCCCTGTCGTCTGTGTCATGATGGCAACATTAACTTGGGACTTTTTAAAAAAGTCAAAGGATTCTTTAGGCTGGAAGGTTGCTGTAGGAATCGTTGTCGTAAGCTTTATATTAATTGAGTTTGTGGGAATTCACCCGGGCATCATCATTGGGGTACTTCTTGTTGCTGCAATCGTTAAGAGAGACAAAGCAAAAGAAGTCGAGCAAACAATAGAAAAGGGTGTTGGCATGTGATTTATTGGCAAATTTTCTTAGCCTTTTTTATACCTGGCATTGTTGGATATGGTGGGGGACCATCATCCATTCCTCTTGTTGAAAATGAGGTTGTTGGACGTTATGGTTGGTTAACCGTTTCCGAATTCAGTGAAGTGCTCGCTCTCGGAAATTCCTTGCCCGGCCCAATCGCAACAAAAATGGCAGGCTATATTGGGTATGAAGTAGCGGGAATACCAGGTTCAATTATTGCAGTCTTTGCGACTGTAGCTCCTTCTCTCATTTTGATGATTGTTTTACTGGGCTTTTTATACAAACATAAAGATTCGCCAAAGGTAAAACGCATGTCCAGCTATGTTCGCCCAGCGATTGCAGTTTTACTAGGTACTTTAACCATCAGCTTTTTTACAACATCGTATGCGGATGCGGGCTGGCTACAAACCATTATCATCATAGTGGTAAGTTTTGTATTAATGGAAAAACTGAAGGTTCACCCCGCCTATGTCATCATTGGGGCACTCGGATATGGCGCGTTTTTTCTAGCATAAAGAGGTGTAAATAATGAAACTTTTATTAACAGGATTTGTTCCTTTTTTAGATAATCCCATCAATCCAACAGAGGAAATCGTAAGAGCTTTGGAAGGGCAAACCATCGGTGGATATGAAATTATAGGAAGAATTTTACCAGTGGATTTTGCAGAATCAGCTAAACAATGTATCGAACATATCAATGAGGTAAAACCGGATGTTGTGATTTCATTAGGGCTTGCTGCAGGAAGAAATAAAGTCACGCCTGAGCGAATTGCAATCAACTGTCGTGATGGGGCTGCGGATAACAGCGGCGTGAAATTGCAGGATGCACCGATTGAAGAGGAGGGCCCTGCGGGTTATTTTTCGACATTGCCAATTCGAGAGTTTGTCAATGCGTCGGTTGAAAAAGGATACCCTGCCACAATCTCAAACACAGCAGGGACCTATCTTTGCAACAATGTGATGTACTCGGTGTTGCATAAAATCGAGCAGGAGAATCTTGAGATGCGTGCGGGCTTTATTCATATTCCAGCTTCACATGAACTTGCACTTAAGAAAAATGGCATCCCAAGCTGGTCATTAGCGGATCTAACTGCTTCGATTCGTGCGATGATTGAGGTGCTAGGGGAGTAAAATTGTATTAACGGCTGTTACACAAATAGCTGTTTGAATACAAGACCAATATTTGAAAACACTAAGAGGGAGCCTAATTCGAGGCTTGCTCTTTTTTATTTACGAAAGGACTTATAACATGAAGCAATTTCATATTTTTATTGCGTTTTTTAAAGTTGGTTTACTTGGCTATGGAGGCGGTCCGTCCTCCATTCCACTTGTCCATAAGGAAGCAGTAGAGCGTTACAAATGGCTAAATGATGATGATTTTGGCGATATCCTTGCCCTTGGGAATACGTTGCCCGGCCCAATTGCAACGAAAATGGCAGGCTATATTGGCTATCGTGTTGGCGGCTGGCTTGGGATGATCAATGCCGTTTTGGCAACCTCAGTCCCGACAATCGTATTAATGATTATTTTACTTACTTCATTGACCTCCTTTAAAAATCTTGCCTGGGTACAGGGGATGACAAAGGCTGTGTTGGCTGTAGTTGGGGTTATGCTAGCCCAATTAACCTGGGAATTCTTCATCAATGCTAAAAAGGGACTGGGTTGGACAATGGTCATCCTATTAGGGGTGGTAAGTGTGCTGGTGTTGGATGTGTTCGGCGTGCATCCCGGTATTTTAGTTGGTGCCTTACTTGTACTTGCTTTGGTGAAAAAGGATAAGCAGGAGGAGAAACAAACATGATATACGTGCAGCTTTTTATTGCTTTTTTTATTCCTGGGATCCTCGGCTATGGAGGCGGTCCTGCCTCCATTCCTCTTGTTGAAAATGAAGTAGTCCATCGTTATCACTGGATGTCAGTTCATGAGTTTAGTGAAGTGATTGCGATTGGGAACGCGTTACCGGGTCCGATTGCAACGAAAATGGCCGGGTATATCGGGTTTCAACAGGCAGGTGTGTTGGGCGCGACAGTTGCCATATTTGCTACAGTTGCTCCATCACTCATTTTAATGATCGGCTTGCTAAGCATTTTGAAAAAGTTTAAGCACTCTCCGAAAGTAAAGCGGATGACGAACTATATCCGGCCAACAATTGCTGTTCTTTTGGGAGCAATGGCGTATCGCTTTTTTCAGGAATCATATGAGGATGCCGGGTTGGTCCATAGTATTATTTTAGTGGTGCTCAGTTTTTTGTTGCTTGAAAAATGGAAGGTTCACCCCGCGTATGTGATTGTCGGGTCGCTTGTATATGGGGCGGTATTGTTATAGATGGTTTTAAAAAGGAGACCAGCTTAACCTGAAAGTGCTTCGGAAAAGGCTATTATGCTACTGCCTTTTCTTGATATTTCCAAATGACAGTACAAAAAGGAGATTTATATAATAGTATTTTCCAGAAGGTCCCAAAGGCGTGGTCATAAAAGTGCTTTATATCAGGGTTTTTCCTCATATTTCCAAAAGTGTAGACATAACACGCTTTTATCTCTTATTTTTTTCCAGTATAACCCAAATCTACGGTCATAAAGGTGTTTTAAGCGAAGGGATTTTCCTTAATAACCCAAAAGTCTACTAATATCATAACTATAAATCGAGTATCTTCCGATATAATCCAAAAGTGAGCTTTTAAAAAGTCATTATGTTACTGCTTTTTCAAGTAAACCCCAAAACTAATTCGTAAGATTACAACCTCTCTGAGCAGGTCTCACAATGTCCTTCTTTCCCCAAAAATTCGCCAAAATCTTTTCTTGACGAGCCCTGGAAATAAATTGATAATATAAATATTAGTAATTTTCGTAATATTATAAAATGTACATAGTAAATATAGAAAGTGTAATCGTCCATTATATGATATTTTTGACAACGCTTTCAAATTAAGGGGTGTTATCTATGATCTTATATTTAATGCTAATAATTGTTGGATTTAGCCTTTTTATGGCGTTTAAGCGGAAGCGCCCCCTCTTTTTACTTCTGCCGTTTGTGTCCATCTTTGCGTATTTTGTCTTTGAAATCATCCGTTTTCCCGCACCACTAGGGGAAACGCTCCGTTTTATTTTTGATCTAGGCTAATAACCCAGTACATACCCTAAAGGAGGTGATATAAAAGACAATACGGATTACCGAAAGTTTACATCAATTTTATTTTTATGGAGGTGCTAGTAGTTGAAAAAAGTTGATAAGAAAATTGCCGATGGATACTTTAGGGAGAAAACGAGAAATATTATTATCTATCTCATTATCGGTTTTCTTGTTTCATTTGGAGTGGTCCTATTTGCAAAGCCACTTTCCACGTTTTCAGTAAATGGATTGCCATTCCATTACTTCATGGGAGCACAGGGTGCAGTTGTTACTTTTATCATTATTCTATTTGTTAATGCGAAGGTAAGCGATAAAATTGACCAAAAATACGGCATCGACGAAGAGAAAAATGAGCAAATCAGCTCTGGAAAAGTACTTGATCATTAAAAATCTATCCTATCAAACAATCATACTCACGAAAAACTAGTTCTACGTAACAGAAATAACCCCTACTTCTAAGACGTGCCTTGATGAAAAAGCAAGTCTCAGCTTAGCAAACATTTTATCTCACACAATTTGACTCAAATCCTACAACAATTACACAAAACGATAGAAAAAAGAGACAGGTTTTCCTACAAATAAGTAGTACCTATATTTGAACCCAAAGGGGGAGGAAATTTGGATACACAATTTCTGGTCTCATTAATCATTATTTTAGCGTCTTTTGCACTTTATATCGGGATCGCCATTTTTAACCGGGTAAATGCGACGTCGGACTTTTATGTAGCAGGACGTGGTGTCCCTCCGATTTATAATGGAATGGCAATCGGAGCAGACTGGATGAGTGCAGCGTCGTTCATCGGGATGGCGGGAACGATTATGGCTCTTGGATATGGCGGTTTGGCCTATATCATGGGATGGACAGGTGGATATTTATTATTAACCTTCCTCCTTGCACCGCAGCTTCGAAAATATGGCCGCTACACAGTACCTGAGTTTATCGGGGACCGTTTTGATAGCCATACAGCTCGAATTGTCGCGGCAATCTGTACCATCATCATTTCGTTTACGTACTCCATTGGTCAGTTATCTGGTTCTGGTGTTGTAATCGGGCGTCTATTTGAAATTGATGCTGGAATCGGAACAATGATTGGGGTAGTGCTAATTGCCTTCTACGCTGCGATGGGTGGAATGAAGGGGATCACTTGGACACAGGTCGCTCAATATATCGTGTTAATTGTTGCGTACTTGATTCCAGTTATTTTTATCTCCTTACAATTAACAAGCAATCCGTTGCCGTGGTTATCGTATGGAAAAGTTGTTGCAGAAATTGGAGAGCTTGATCGCCAGTTGGGCTTCACAGAATACTTTGCACCGTTTGCAACAGGTTCTGAGTGGCAGTTCCTTGCGTTAATGTTCACATTAATGTGTGGTACGGCTGGATTGCCTCACGTTATTGTACGATTCTATACGGTTTCGACAATGAAGGCAGCTCGATGGTCAGGTGCTTGGGCACTTTTATTCATTGGATTATTATACTTATCAGCTCCTGCGTATGCAGCATTCTCACGTTTCATTCTGATGACTAAGGTTGCTGGTCAAAAAATGACGGAACTTCCTCATTGGACGCAAAGCTGGATTGACACGGGTCTATTAAAGCTTGCGGATACAAATGGTGACGGGATTTTACAATGGCAGGAAATGACAATCGCCAATGACATCGTTGTTATGGCAACCCCGGAAATCGCAAATCTGGGAGTGTTTGTTATTGGACTAATGGCAGCTGGTGCAATGGCGGCAGCATTATCGACGGCTGGCGGATTAATGATTGCACTTTCTTCTTCATTTGCGCATGACATTTACTATCGTGTCTTAAAGCCTGAGGCAACTGAAAAAAATCGCTTGAATGTGGCACGCTGGTCAATTGTTGTTGCCACACTGATTGCAGGATTAGTTGCGTTAAACCCACCTGGAGCAATCACACAAATTGTAGCGTGGGCCTTTGCGATTGCTTCTAGTACGTTCTTCCCAGCACTCGTTCTCGGAGTGTGGTGGAAGCGTTCGAATGCGAAGGGTGTTATATCAGGTATGCTTATCGGATTGGTCGTCGTGTTATCGTATATTTTTGCAGCAAAATACGGTGGATTCACAGTCCTCGGCATTATTGATACAGGTGCGGGAATCTTTGGGGCAGCAGCAGGTTTCTTAGGAAACATTATTGTTTCTCTCATGACCGAGGCACCATCACAAGCAAAACAAGACGAGGTAGTCGATATGCGTTACCCAGAGCAAATGGTTTACAAGGATGGCGAGGTTTGGCTTAAAGAGGATGCTTAAAAGTAAATCTGACTCACGAAAAAAATTTCAACGGTTCTATGCGATTTTTGCATAGGACCGTTTTAAAAGAGGGGAAAACATGGAACAGATCTATGAATGGGTGAAGGAGCATCCTTTGTTTAAAGGATGGTCGAAGACGGATGTCTTTGAGTTTCTCTCCTTATGTCAGCAAAAAACATTTAAGCAGTCAGATCTATTGTTTCATGGCAATGAGCAGCGGGAGGGAATACTTCTGCTGCTTTCTGGCGTTGCGGAAGTGTTTGTGGGACCTAATGATAATCGTGAGGTTCTTGAAATCATAAAGCCTGGGGAATTAATTGGGCTATCAAGTATTGCAGATTTAATCGGGGGTCCAAAGCGCGACATGGAATACCGAGTTGGTGTCATAGCAACAGAGGCTGGACAATGTTTGTTCATCCACAATCGTGTCATTCAAAAACGCCTCCACGACCCCAATTTTCACCATTATCTTTTCACTCAACTTGCGATTCGTTTGAAAGAAATCTATAACTCGTTAGCCGAGCAGGTGATGATTACAAGAAAAGCAAAAGATAGTGGATCCCTCGTCCGAAGGGTCCAGGATGTCATGACGACTTCACTCGTCACTGTTGATCAAAGCACAGTCTGCAGTACCGTTGCACAACAAATGACGGAGCGCCGAACGAGCTCTGTTCTTGTTGTTGAAAATAAAAGACTTCTTGGAATTATTACAGAGCGAGACCTTGTTTCACGAGTCATTTATGAAAGGAAAAATGGAAACACAAATGCTTCCGAATTTATGACGAAAAGTCCCATGACGATTTCGAAGTACGCCTATTGTTATGAAGCACTCTCAACCTTCATTTTACATGGTGTGAAGCATTTGCCTGTCATTGAAGAAAATGAGGTAGTGGGGATTATTACGTTATCAGATGTGTTGCGACAAAATACAGATAGCATGATGAGAACGATTAAGACAATCGAGATGGCTACACATGAAACTCTACCAACTGTAAAAACCGCAATTTATGATGTAGTTGGTGCCCTTTTACAAGACGGTGTTCCGATTTTTAAAGTATTAGATAGTATCACAAAACTGTTTGACCGCCTCGTAAAACGATGTATTGAGCTGGCAATTGAAAGATTATCCAATAGTGAAGGTCTGCTGCCGCCAACCAAGTTCTGTTTTTACCAAATGGGAAGCGCCGGTCGTGCAGAACAGTTTTTGTTAACAGACCAGGATCACTTTCTTGTCTTCGAAAACAGTTCACTAGAGGTGAACGACTATTTTTCAAAATTAGGAGATGAGATTGTAAGTTTATTAGAAACAGCAGGGTACGCACGCTGTCTTGGGGATATGATGGCGAGTAATCCCAATTGGCGAGGTTCAGTAGAAACTTGGATGTGGCGAGTTCAGAGTTGGATCAGCCAGGCAACAAATCAAAATATGCTACTTGCACAGAATTTCCTTTCCTACCGTTTTTTATACGGGGATGAAGAATTAAACCTTGAATTTGAAACCCAACTGTTTAAAAAAATGAAGCATGCCAAAATTTTTTTGTTCCGTCTTCATGAACAGGAACATCAAATACCTTCCTTGGAACAACCCATTCGTGCCTTGTTTAAATTAGATCGTAAGCAGTTAGATATTAAAAAGGAAATCTTATTTCCTTACCACCATAGTTTGCAAGTTCTATCTTTGGAATATGGCATCATCTCAGGAACACCATTTCAGCGGATTGATAGATTAGTAGAGAAAAAGGCGTTTAGTGCAAGTTTTGGAAGAGATGTGAAGGCTGCTGTGTCAGATGTGATGCGTTTTTATGTGAACCACAGGTGGCATCAATTTAAAAATAAGGAGAATCTCACATCTATTCTTCATTTTTCACATTTAACAACAAAGGAAAAGGAAGAACTGATTTTGAGCGTAAAAATAGTAAAGGAGATGCAAACTCTAGTAAATGCCCATTTTCAAATATGAGAGGAGTCGGATCTGTGATATTTGGTAAAAAGCCACTTTGTCCTCAAATTCATAAGGAAATTCCGTTATCGACTCCAATTGATGAGATTAGATTTACAGTTTTTGATACTGAGACAACTGGATTTCAGGTGGCAGCTGTTGATCGATTAATTGAAATTGCAGCTGTTCAAGTGGACGGATTGAAGGTTTGTGAGGAAGTAAAATTCCATACATATGTGAATCCAAACCGACAAATTTCTCAGGAAATAATCGAATTGACGGGAATAACGGATGATATGGTCGAAAATGCACCGACCGCAATTGAAGGAATTACAAATCTTTTTAAATTTATAAAGGAGAATAACAGCAACTGCCTGATTGGCCATTATGTATTGTTTGATATTGTCACTTTAAAAAGTGAACTGAAGCGCGAGAAATACAGCCTACAACGGGTGCCGACGATTGATACACTGGATTTGATTGGTGTTATTTCCCCATCCTATGATATGCGAGATTTACAAAGATACGCGCAGAACTTTGGAACACGCATCTATGAAAGACATACGGCCACTGGTGACGCTTTAACAACTGCTTATTTATTCGTTGAACTCCTCCAACATTTTAAAGATCGGGGGAAACGAACCTGGGGAGACCTTCTTCAGGCGACCGAAAATCAGACACGGATTTTCTGAGAAACATGGGTTGTCCAGGGTTCAATACAACCTGTCCAAGGAGAAAAAAACAGCGATTTTCAAAAATATTTTGATAAAAGCCTTGTCCCTCTTGACTTTTATAGCATAATCCCTCAACCAAGCTAATAAAATGTTACAAACCTAACAAAGAGAGTGTTTGAGGTGAGGGGGCGTATACCGTCTTCAAAGATCTAGCAATTCATATGACGAATATTATCCAAACAAGACAATTTCTTCGTTGAAGCAATAACGCGTCTCATTTCACACTTCTCACATCCACATAGGGAGGGCGAGTAGTGTGCACGATTACATCAAAGAACGAACTATCAAGATTGGAAAGTATATCGTGGAGACAAGAAAAACAGTTCGCGTCATTGCGAAAGAATTTGGCGTTTCCAAAAGTACTGTCCATAAAGATTTAACCGAAAGGCTACCTGAAATCAATCCCGAACTAGCAAATGAAGTAAAAGAAATCTTGGATTACCATAAATCAATAAGGCATTTACGGGGTGGGGAAGCGACAAAACTAAAGTACAAAAAAGAGGAAGAATTACAAGAAGAGCCAGTAAAATAAGATGAAAGGGACTTTCTTCCTATATCTAACTACAGCGCCTAGGCCATCAAGATTACAAGCAAGTCCATCAAAAAGGTCAATGAGCAACCTTCTCGGTGGGACGTCTTGTGCTTGTCGGTGCTTGCACAGGATGTGCTGACGTTGACGTTTTCCACGGGACTTGGCAGGTTTTAGTCGACGTTCCATCCAAGGCGCTTTCACCTTAAAGTTAGCATTATACGACATTTTCCTACAAAAAAATTACAAAAAGTCTATTATATATGGCAAATTGTGATACAATACAACATAGGAAAATATGTGCATTTGTGAATCAAATGCAAGGAGGAAAGTTACCCAAATGTTAGCTAGGGATATCGGTATTGATCTTGGAACTGCGAACGTACTTATACATGTTAAAGGAAAAGGTATTGTATTGAATGAGCCTTCAGTTGTGGCATTAGATAAAAACTCAGGTAAGGTTTTAGCTGTTGGTGAAGAAGCAAGACGCATGGTGGGTCGTACACCTGGAAATATTGTGGCGATTCGACCATTAAAAGATGGAGTTATTGCTGATTTTGACGTAACAGAAGCAATGCTTAAGCATTTTATTAATAAGTTAAATGTAAAAGGATTTCTTTCAAAACCAAGAATTTTAATTTGCTGCCCAACAAACATTACCTCTGTTGAGCAAAAAGCAATCAAAGAAGCTGCTGAAAAAAGCGGTGGGAAGAAAATTTATCTTGAGGAAGAACCGAAAGTGGCTGCAATTGGAGCTGGAATGGACATCTTCCAACCAAGCGGAAACATGGTCGTAGATATTGGCGGTGGTACAACAGATGTTGCTGTATTATCAATGGGCGATATCGTCACCGCCTCTTCCATTAAAATGGCTGGGGACACTTTTGATGCAGAAATCTTAAGCTATATTAAACGTGAGTACAAGCTATTAATCGGGGAAAGAACTGCTGAAAACATTAAAATTCAGGTTGCAACTGTATTCCCAGATTCACGTCATGAAGAAATCGATATTCGTGGACGTGACATGGTAACAGGATTACCACGTACACTAACGATCAAATCAGATGAAATCGAAAAAGCTCTACGTGAGCCGGTTTCTGCCATTGTACAAGCTGCGAAAAGTGTTCTTGAAAGAACACCACCAGAGCTTTCTGCGGACATCATCGACCGTGGCGTGATTTTAACGGGCGGTGGAGCATTGCTGCACGGAATCGATCAGCTTTTAGCGGAAGAATTACGTGTTCCAGTATTAATTGCTGAAAACCCAATGGAGTGTGTAGCTATTGGAACAGGCATTATGCTTGAAAACCTGGACAAGCTTCCACGTAGAAAATTAGTCTAAATACAGTAAATAGGACCTTTCCGAAATGGCAGGTCCTTTCCCACTTTTTCTTAAGAAATGCAAGTGTGGTAAATTTTACAGATGAAGAAATAGGGATTTCCTACTATAATAAAAATAATAAGTGCTCAAAAAGGAGGATGAAGAGGACCGAGAATTTCAAGGCGGTGCAGCTTTGAGTACCGGAGCGTATGTAGTTAATACGTGAGGAACGGAGAAGCAAGGCAACGCAGAAATTCGATGCGTCATATTCACCGGACTTTTTGACATTCCTTTAACTAGGTATATGTTCGGATATGTATATAAAAATGAGGTGAGACCATGTTACGTGGATTTTATTCTGCAGCAGCTGGAATGCTTGCGCAGCAGCGTCGTACAGAAATGCTTACGAACAATATTGCAAATGCCAACACACCTGGCTATAAAGTGGACCAAGGCTCTTTACGTGCGTTCCCAGAATTGCTCATGCAACGTCTTGAAGGTGTCCAAAGCCCGGCAAAAAACGGTGGCACTCTTCGTACTTCAAGCAGCATTGGTGGACTTAACACAGGTGTATACATGCAGGAAATGATTCCGCTGTTCAAGCAAGGTGATATCCGCGAAACTGGACTTGCGACAGATGTGGCGTTGGTAAATGGCAATCTACCGATCAATGAGGAAACCAATAAACCAGGTTCCTTGTTTTTCACGGTTCAAAATGCAAATGGTGATGTGCGCTATACTAGAAACGGAAACTTCACAGTTGATCCGGCAGGTTTTCTAACCACGAATGAAGGCTTCTATGTGCTTGATGAAAATGGAAATCGGATTGCACTTGAAGATGATCAGTTCGAAGTTACAGCAGATGGAAGTGTTCTTGTCGGCGGTTTGGCACAAACACGTTTAGGGGTAGCCTTCTCAGAAAATCCATTGAACTTGATTAAAGAAGGAAACGGGTTGTACCGGACAAATGATGGTGGCGGGCTACCGAATGCAGCGGCAAATCCTGAAGTGTCCTTTACGTTAAAACAGGGATTCCTTGAAGGTTCAAATGTCGATGTGACACAGGCGATGACAGAGATGATGACAGCATACCGTACGTTTGAGGCCAATCAAAAGGTACTTCAGGCGTATGATAAGAGTATGGACAAAGCGGTTAACGAGATTGGAAGATTATAAGAAAAGTATTATTGGCGATAAGGATAAGAAAAAGCGTTTGGTGTCTAGTAGAAATAAAATTTGGGGTGAAGATAAATGCGTTCGATGATTACAGCAACAAATACGATGAGTCAGCTGCAAAAACAGCTTGATACAATTGGGCATAATTTAGCTAATATAGATACGACCGGATATAAAAAACGTCAAGTCAACTTTAGTGAGCTATTATCCCAAGAATTCAATAATCAACCCGTTAACGCGCAAGATGAAGGTCGCTTAACCCCAAATGGTATTCGTGTAGGCGTTGGTGCACGACTGGGTCATACAAATATGATGATGACTCAAGGTGCAATCAAAACAACAGACCGTGATCTTGATATCGCGTTTACGAAGGAAAATCAGTTTTTACAAGTGATGGTGGATGAAAACGGCGTTCAGGTTCCACGCTTTACAAGAGAGGGTGCCCTTTATTTGTCTCCTGCAAATGATGGAACGAATCGTGTTGGCCTTGTGACAAGTGGTGGACATCCTGTTTTAGATCAAGATGGGGAGCCAATTGTGTTTGTTGACAATTTTAAGGAGATTAAAATTTCGACAAACGGGGAAATAACCGTTGTTCCAGAGGCAGGTGCGCCTCAAACATTTAATCTTTCCGTTGTGGAAGTAAAAAAACCACAGCTTTTACAAGCGGTTGGACAAAATCAATTTGCGTTACCGGACTTGGCGGAACTCGGGATCGCGGCAGATGATGTATTTGTTTCCCTTCAGGGAGCTTTGCGGGACCAAGTAAGTATGCAGCAAGGTGCACTTGAACAATCGAATGTTGATTTGACAACTGAAATGTCTGACTTGCTGTTAACCCAACGCTCCTATCAATTCAATGCAAAATCAATCTCCATCTCCGATCAAATGATGGGACTTGTAAATGGCATACGATAATTGAACAAAGTAGATACTATAAGGTAGGCAGACAATCGAGAAACTCGGCAACAACCTAAAGATAAGGGGTAATCTCAGTGACAAGTGAACTTAACAATACACAAGTAAAATCGCGCGAAGACTTTCGAAAGGCGCGTGACGAAGAAAAGAATACGGATAAAGAGCCGAAAAAGAAGCGTGAAGGTAAACTTCGAATTCGCTTAATTCCAATTTGGATACGACTTTTGCTTGTCGTTGTTCTTTTTGCAGCCAGCGTCATGATTGGTGTGGTTGTAGGTTATGGAGTCATTGGAGATGGTGATCCGAGCGATGCCTTGAAAAAAGAAACATGGCAGCATATCGTGGACCTTGTCAATAAAGATGCTGAAAAATAAGGGGGCATAAGCCTTCTTTTTTTATGTCTAAACATGGAGCCTTTTGAAGGCTTTGCAGATGAGGTTTACAACTTACCACAATACTTGTATTATAATAGGCATTAAAAGCTAACTTTATTCAGTAAAAGTCATTAACTTCAACTGAACAGGTTAGAGCCGCAGATTTTTGAAGGAAGTTATTCTACCTTAGGATCTAAGACTAAGAACGCCACTTCCTGTGGCAACGTCTTTGTGACCCACATCACGTGGGCCTAAAATCTGGGCACAAATATGCCAAGGTGTATTTGATGAAGATACATAAGGGAGGAAATGGTTAAATATGTACGATATCAATGAAATAAAAGAAATTATTCCACATCGCTATCCGTTTTTATTGGTTGATCGAATTCTTGAACTGGAAGAAGGAAAACGTGCGCTTGGTATTAAAAATGTAACGGCAAATGAGGAGTTTTTTAATGGGCATTTTCCTGACTATCCAGTTATGCCTGGCGTATTAATCGTAGAAGCCTTGGCACAGGTTGGTGCAGTGGCAATGCTTAAAAAGGAAGAAAACAAAGGCAGACTTGCTTTCTTTGCGGGAATTGATAACTGCCGTTTTAAAAAGCAGGTAGTCCCTGGGGATCAACTTCGTCTAGAAGTGGAAATCACGCGTCTTCGAGGGTCAATCGGTAAAGGAAAAGGAATAGCAACCGTAGACGGCGAACTTGTTTGTGAAACAGAAATCATGTTTGCGTTAGGCGAAAAAACAGAATAAGTTTATTTTGAAAAAGCAGATGGGGGAACCCATCTGTTTTTTTTTATTCTCTTTTGATGAATTTGTAATTTCTTTGATACATTTTTACTCTTCGGGGAAAGCTAAGCGAAGACCAAGATGGTCACAACAATACTTAAAAGAAAGCAGAAAGGAGAATGTGCAATGAACAACAAATGGTTCTTAAAGCTAATCGGGTCGCTCCTTGCCGTGTTTTTAATAACAGGCTGTAACAATGATGACCAAAATCCCCCACCTGAGGATGATGGACTAGAAACACCTGGCGAGGATTTAAATGATAATAATAATAACAACATGGATAATAATGACCTCGATAACAATGTGACTCCAGAGGAAGACGTTGTACCTGACAACAATGGTATGAACAACGGAGACCAAGACGTTGTTGAAGATGAGAATAATGACGGCGATCTTGACATCAACAATGACGATGATGACAACGACAACAACAACGATCTGAGAGACGACGAAGTAAATCCTGGAGGAACAGGTGGAGCAGGCGGCGCTGGTAACGGTAAATAGTCAACACGATTGAAAAAGGCAGGATTTTGTCCTGCCTTTTTAACTTTGTATTGGCTTTTTCTTTTCTTGAAGGCGGTTTTTGAATTCGGCAAGTAGCCCTTCACCTTGTAGGCCTTGTTGAATAAGGTCGGTCAGAACAATCTCGGCCATGTTGAGTCGACTTGGAACTAAATTTCCCTCCAAAAGAACACTTACGCTATTGTCCATTTCTTTGATGATTTTAACTTCACCCATTAAAGAGGCAGGATCATTAGATTTTTTGGAAATGGTGACCTGGAGATTCAGCTTTGTATCATTTTGTTTTGCCTTTTCGAAAATGGATTTATACGATTTTTCAATAAAAGCTTCCACAATCCAACTGTTTTCCCCGTCCTCTTGATTGATGATCAATCCATCAATCAACGGTATTTCCTCAATACGACTAGGTTGTTCATCCTGGTGAAGAACCATAAGCGAAACCAATCTAAACGTTTTCAATATCCTGACCTCCTTATATTTCGTTCGTACTATATCAGATAGTTAAATTATAGCATATTTACCTGTTTATTATATGGAGTAGACGTGGAAATGAACCAGAAGTTCTACCGTGAAAAAAATATGTAGAAATTTAGATAATGGTTCGTTACGAAAATTTCACGATAAAAAATATGGAAATTGTATGGTGAATTTCGAGTTTTGTAGAAAAAAGTCCTGGAATAATCCATTTTTCCTTATTTTACCTATGTCGAATCCTGAAGTATGATAGCCTTGTTAGATTTAACCAAGGAGGAAAAATACATGATTAATCAGGTGATTTTGGTAGGAAGATTGACCCGGGATCCGGACTTGCGTTACACCCAAGAAGGGAAAGCAATCGCTCATGTGACGCTTGCGGTTAGCCGGAATTTTAAGAATGCAGGAGGTGAAATTGACACCGATTTTGTGAACTGTACACTTTGGCGTAAGACAGCTGAAAATACGGCAAACTATTGTAAAAAGGGATCTATTCTAGGTGTAACAGGGCGAATCCAAACGCGTAACTATCAAAATAATGATGGAAAAAGGGTTTATGTAACGGAAGTGTTAGCAGATTCTGTGAAATTTCTAGGTGGAAAGCCAAGGGAACTCGTTGAAAATTAAGGTTCTTGATGCTGAGAACTTGGGAGGAAACGATAATGAAACAGGATGAAATCCAGTCTGTTAATGAAAAGCTAAATAAGCTTGCGATGGGAATTGCGCTACATCTGGAAACGTTACAGGGCCAAATCGGTGAACGGATGGATCAAATGGATCAAACCTATAATGAACGACTTTTACAAATTAATCGAATGTTAGAAGGGAAGTAGGTATCGTATGAAAAATGTAAAAAAGAAATTCAGAATATGAAAAATGTATGTAAACCCTCTATCCATGCACCTCGCAACAAGAAACCTCGGTTGCCTTTTCAAAAATGATTCCTCAAGAGATAGATGGATACTTCGGCCATTCCTCATTTTTGCCAATCATGGTCACAACATGGTTGGCTTTTTCATATTTAAAATACAGAACATTTGTTCTTGGTTGTCAATGGATATATTTAAAAAATTCATGTTGACAGGGGTAGTGTATTAATCATATAATACATTGTGTATTAACCTATTGATACACGGTGTATTTTTTTATCATAGCTGTATGATGCGTTTAATACAGTTTTTTTATAAGTGGTGTATGAACCCCTTGATACAGGGAGATGAAATTTTTAGGAGTTGGGTCTATGGATATCAAATTTAACAATCGAGATCCCGTATACGTGCAAGTCATTCAGTATTTCAAGGAGCAAATTGCAAAGGGCTTTTTTGAACCAGGTCAGGAGATCCCGTCAAGAAGGGAATTGGCGAATCGGTTGAAGATTAATCCGAATACGGCGCAGCGTGCGTATAAAGAAATGGAGGAACAAGGGTTGATTTTTACAGAAGGAAATTTACCAAGTCGCATTACGAAGGATGAACAGGTGTTGAAAATGGTTCGCGAGGAATTGATTTTGGATGCAGTATCTACCTTTATTCAATCAGTTCGGTCCATTAATGTACCTTTACCAGAAGTCTTACATCTCGTTGAAAAAGAGTACGAAAAGGAATAGGGGGGATTTTAAGTGATTGAAGTAAAGAATGTAACGAAGAAGTTTGGCAGGAAGACAGTGTTGAAGGGTGTTAACTTTACTGCTGAAAAAGGAAAGATTACCTGTTTGATTGGCATTAACGGTGTTGGGAAAACAACGGTCATGAAGGCGATTATGGCGTTGACCCCAATTAATAGTGGAGAAATTCTCATTAATGGTGAAAAAATTCATAAAGGTAGCTATGAAAAAGTAACGTTTATCCCAGATACAATTACGATGCTGCCACAAATGAAAATCAAAGAGGCATTTACATTTATGGCAGATTTCTATGACAGCTGGAATCCAAAACGTGCGAATGAACTGCTTGAATTTTTTAGACTAAAAGAAACGGATCGAATCTCAGAGTTATCAAAGGGAAATACGGCAAAGGTCAACCTTATCCTTGGACTTGCCTTGGATGTTGATTATGTTCTTATGGATGAGCCGTTTTCAGGAATTGATATTTTTAGCCGTGAACAAATTGCTGAAGTGTTTACGAGTCATTTAATTGAAGACCGTGGTGTGATTATCACAACCCATGAAATTAATGATATTGAACACTTAATTGATAAAGTCGTATTGCTTGATGATGGTGTTGTGTTAAAAGAATTCGATACCGAAGAAGTGAGAGAGAATGAAGGGAAATCGGTAATCGATGTGATGAGAGAGGTGTACAAGGGATGAAACGTTATTTAAAACTAGTGAACTTCGAGTTCTCTCGATTTTTAAAACTCTATCTTGTTTTGATTGGGGTTACGGTATTTTTTCAGGTGATTGGCGTTATATTTACGTCAAAAAGATATTTAGGTAGAGCAGAGAGAGCAATGGTTGAGGATATGCTCTCAAAGAGTGATTTTATTTCACAATATGGGAAAATCTCGATGATCGATTTTGTGCAGACCCTTTGGTTTATGGGGCCGATTATGCTGAGTGGAGCTACTTTACTGATTTATGTGTTTTTTATTTGGTATCGTGATTGGCTCGGAAAAAACACTTTCAGTTATCGTCTGCTTGTATTGCCAACAGCTCGATTGAACGTGTATTTGGCGAAGGCTACGACTATTTTCCTTTTTGTTTTAGGTCTTATTGCTGTGCAATTAGTGTTACTGCCTGTTGAAAGTCGAGTGTTACAGTGGATGGTTCCAGGGGAATTTCGTAATGATTTTACAATAGATGAAATCATGAATATCAATTATTTACAGCTATTATACCCTAAATCATTTATGGATTTTATCCTCTACTATGGTACAGGATTGGCGGGAGTTTGCGTTGTTTTTACGGCTATTTTATTTGAACGATCCTACCGATTAAAAGGAATTTTCTTAGGGATTCTTTATTGTGGAATCACGTTTCTTTTCCTTTTGTCACCACTACTAGTAGATGAATATGTGTTAGGGAATTATTTTTATCCAAATGAACTGTTTTATCTGGTGGTTGGGGCAGGTTTAGTTGCCTGGGCTGCAGCCATCTGGATTGGCAATTATCTTTTAAATAAGAAAATAAGGGTTTGATGGGAGGTCACATACATGAAACGATATTGGAAAATTCTCACGGTCTGTCTCGTTACGGTTATCGTGCTTGGAACTTTTTATATACAATCGAGTTTAGCTTCGGAGAATATACAAATTGAGTTTGAAAAAGTGAGTGGAGATGAGAGTCTTGTAGAGGATTTGGTTTTAAATGCTAATTATGTAGTAGGAGACATTCATCAATACCTACTGATTTCGAATGGAGGAACAAAAAATTTAATGAATCGTTCCGTTGTTCAACAATTGACCGGTCTTTATGCAGAAACTTCTACACTGGAATTGGTTGAGAAATACAAACAATTTATGAGAGGGAAAAGTTTCCTGCCATCCTATTTTTATGAAGATGAACAGGTACTCGTTTATGTCAGTATTGAAGGAAGAGGAGTTAATATTGCTTATAGTAATGCCTTTTTTGATATTGACATTTTAGATAAGAAAACAGAAGAGTCAACTCCAATGAAGATTAGTTTACCTAAAGGTGAGAAATATGATTGGATTGATATTACGGATATTCAGATAGTAGACAGGGAATTGAAAGTAATCGCGAGAGGTTCTGGTATGGGCATTGGAGAGGATTTGATCGCCTACACGATTGACTTAAACAGTAAGAAAATAACAAGTGATAAAGTCGTTTTTTCCACTCCAGGAGTTGAAAATGGTTGGTCGGGCATGAACATATTCAATGATTATTATTCGCCTGAACCACAAAGGTACCTGTTATTTAAAGCAGAGGCTTATGAACATGGGCAAGGTGAGGGTGAACCGAAGGAATTAGTTAATGATTTCATGATATATGACATTGAAAAAAATAAGTTGGTTAAAAGCGAACTACCTGATGACTTCGCAGGTGACATTGCAAATTCAACTGTATTAAATTCCGTTGCTTATGTACCTGTTCAATCTCAACATGAAGTAGAAGTTATTCAATATGACATAGAAGCTCAGGAATGGAGCACGAAACAAACATTTGCAATCGAACAATCTAAGGATGCTGAACATGTACCATTTGTAAAACTACAAGATGAAAAACTCTATATCGTGAGTTCTACCGATGATGGACATAAGCTTTTAATCGGAGACATAAATACAGGGAAAACCTTATACGAAGGTAAACTAAAGGTAAAAAATCAAAAAACCGCTCAAAACGAATACCAATTGTATGTTAACGAAATAAACATCGACCGGTAATGTGGGACAGAGGGACAGGTTCCTTGTCCCAAAATAAATAGGGTGATAAAAATGAAGGAACATCAAATCGAACAAATTATAAGTGAATATGAACCTGAGTTGCGGTACGCAGCCTTTCGCTATGTGCGAAATTGGGTGGTTGTGGATGATATTATGCAAGAAGTCTTTTTGAAGATCTTTTTAAAATTCCATTCTTTCAGGGATCCTTCCAAGATAAAAGCCTGGTTGTACAAAATTACCCGAAATCAATGCATTGACTATCTTCGTAGCAAGGTTGTGAAAGCTACGGTCTTAATGGATGATATTGAAGTGTTACGGTATACGACCAGTGAAAATATTGAAAAAGCGATAGTGGAAAAGTTTGATCGAGAAAGGCTGTACGAACATATCGAGGCGTTGCCGAAGGATTACAAACAGACATTATCTCTTTATTATTTTCATGATTATTCATATAGCGAAATAAGCCATGTACTAAGTAAGGATATTTCGTTTGTGAAAAACAAGCTCTTTAGAGGGAAACGTTTGTTGAAGAAAGTATATGAGAATAATAAGGTAATTGTGTAATTGCAGGCCAATCATGGATAACATGGTTGGTCTTTTTTAACGGGGAGGGGTGAGGTATAATTATCCAATAATGACAATTTGTTGAGGATGATTAGGATGAGATTCGTAGTTTTGTTTGGGGTGGCGCTTGTTCTAGGAATTATTATGGCTTTTCTTGATGTAAGTGAGCCGCTTGGTTTAATGATAAGTATGATTGTGATTGTTGGTCTTTCCACGTACTTGGTTGTTTATCCTATCTATGGGGAGAAGAATGTAAAAAGGATAGAGTCCTATCTTAAAAAGCGAAGGAAAAATCCATTATTCAAGCTTTATTATGGGATGGGCAATCGGATTGATCAGGATGTGAAGGAAGCAACAGAGGCATTGCTTCAAAAGTATAAGCAGCCTGCACGTCAGGCATTGTTCAAGACTTTGCATGCTTTATACGAGGATGATATTTTACGAGTAAAAGAGGATATTGAGGATATCCAACCCCCTCAGTATAAAGCGTATTATCAAGCCATAGTTGCAGTAGAGGAAGGTAAACTGGAACAAGCAGCTGAACTTGGGGAACAGATAAAGTCGGAGTGGATGAAGCACGCTTTAGCTGCTGGAATTGCGAAGAAAGCGGGAAATCACGAGGAGTATGTCGCTGAAATCCAAAAAGCGTTTGAGAAGACACGAGGAATGCAGCGGTATGTGCTGTATAAGCAGTTTGAGAGGGATTTGGAGTCGGTTTGATAGAGTGAGAGATGGGATTGTGAGTTTGAATGGGTAATGGGGCTTCTTTTAAATGGTGAATATGGGTTTGGGTGCGGGGAATTGCTTGGTTTTTGGAAATATGCGTGTGGGCACGGGGAAATGCGTCGGAATAGGAAAATATGCGTCCATGAACGAGGATATGCGTCTGTGTGGAGTTATTTGCGTCTAAATGGTTTTCACACAAATTAGGGTGGTGACAACAGTCACCACCCTCTTTCATTTTTTCAGTTTTTCTTCGACTAGATGGTAGAATTTTTGCCAAGGTTCGGTTTTATCTTTGTGCTTTTCACTTGGCACAAATTTTTTCGCTCTTTTTTTAGGTTTGGTTGTTTTTTCTGCCAAATGAATCAGCTCCTTTGGATTTACGGTATATCACGCAGAGGGATTAGTGTGCTTGGTATACCGCTACGCTTATTTCCGGTATATCACCTTATAAGATTTTAGCACCCGGTATACCGCTACGCTCATTTCCGGTATATCGCCCGATGGGATTTTATCAACTGGTATACCGCTAGCCCCGCAAACATATCACGAGAGTGCAGGGACAATAAACCTGTCCCTGTGTCCCACACCAAAACGAGCGGGTTGGGACAGTGAACCTGTCCCCGTGTCCCGTGTAGCAGAGCAGCCCAGTGCCCCACTAGAATGCCCCCAACAGTTCTTTCAGTTCGTTGGTAGAGAGTTCGGTGATCCAGTTTTCGCTGGTGATGATTTCGTCGTTCAGCGACTGCTTCTTTTCGAGCATTTCGTCGATTTTTTCTTCGAGTGTGCCGGTGGCGATAAGCTTGTGCACGTGGACGAAGCGCTTTTGGCCGATGCGGTAGGCACGGTCAGTTGCTTGGTTTTCGACGGCTGGGTTCCACCAGCGATCATAGTGGATGACGTGGTTCGCTTCCGTCAAGTTTAATCCGGTTCCGCCTGCCTTCAGTGACAGAATTAGAATATTGAACTCGCGATTTTGGAAACCTTCAATCATCTTGTCTCTCTGTGCTTTCGGAACACTTCCGTTCAAGAACTTGACAGATTCATCAAAGCGTTTTTGAAGCACGTCCTGAATCATCTCTCCCATTTGAATATACTGGGTAAAAATCAAACAGCTCTCATCTTGGTCCCGAATGTGATCCACAAGTTCAAGCAACTTCTCCATTTTCACGGAACGTTCATCCACATTCACAGGATTCTGCTCCTTCAAATAAAGCGCTGGATGGTCACAAACCTGCTTGAGCTGCCCTAACATTTTTAAAATCAGCCCTTTACGCTGCATACCTGCCAGCTGTTCGACTTGCTCCAATGTATCCTTTACAAGCTGCTCATAAATCGATGCCTGCTCAACCGTTAACGGGCAATATTCCTTCTGTTCAAGCTTGTCCGGTAGGTTCAGCGCAACGGCTTCGTCATTTTTCGTACGTCTAAGTAAAAATGGCTTAATCAAGCGCTGCAGATGAGCGATTGTTTCCTCATCATGATCCTTTTCAATCGGTGACACAAATCGTTTTTGGAAGCCGCCGAGGCTGCCTAAATAGCCACGATTGATAAAGTCAAAAATCGACCAAAGCTCCGTTAAGCGGTTTTCCATCGGTGTTCCGGTCAAGGCGATATTATGGTCGCTTTTTAGCTTGCGAATCGCGCGTGACTGCTTGGTTTGGGCATTTTTAATGTTTTGCGCCTCATCCAGGCAAATTGTACCCCAGTCAAAAGCGGAAATTTCCTCCTCATCCATATGGGACAACCCGTAGGAGGTGAGGACGATGTCGGCGGCACTGACTTCTTTCGCAAACTCCTCCCCCTTCAAGCGGTTTGGGCCATAATGAAGGTGGACACGTAAGTCCGGTCCAAATTTCTCAAGCTCCTTTTGCCAGTTTCCAAGGACGGAAGTTGGGCAGATGATGAGCGCAGGTTTGGCACCATTTTCTTTGACCGCTAAAAAGTAAGCAATCATTTGAATCGTTTTTCCAAGTCCCATATCGTCGGCAAGGCAGGCTCCGAATCCAAATTTTCGTAAAAATAAGAGCCAGTCTACACCCTGCTGCTGGTATGGACGTAGTTCACCTTTGAATGTGTCCGGTATGCTAGCCTGAGGAATCTCTTTGATATCTGTTAGCTGGGTAATCATTTGCGACAGGTGGCGGTTTAATTCAATTTGTACGCCTGCAAATGCGCTCGCCGCTTCTTGTTCCTCACGCTCTGCTTGTTCTGTTAGTGAAAGGAGTTCTTGTTCCAGGACATCTCGGACATGGAGTCCTTCTTTGTTTGCACGCTCCAGGATGGATTGAACCTGTTTGATAAACGCCGGGTCGAGCTTGATCCATTTGCCTCGGATATTAATTAAGCGTCTTTGCTCATTTACAAGCGACAAGAATTCTTCTTCGGAAAGCTCGACGCCATTTGTTGAAAAGCGCCAATCAAAATTAATGATTGACTGCAAGCCGACAAAGGATTGGCGACCACTTCCGGAAGACGTTTTGACCTTTGCCTTGATCGCAAGTTGGGCGTCCTTAATGGCTTGCCACCAGGATGGTAATAGAATACCGACTCCTGCATCAATCAGCCTTGTGCTTGCTTCTGTTAAAAAGTCCCAAGCCTGTCGCTCAGTTAGCTCGTGAACAATACCATCTTCATCACGAAGCCAAGGAACGAGCTTACACCACATGGCTTGGTCGTTTTCAACTTTGCCCTCGAAATCTCTCCATTCTCGTGGCAGAGTGGTATACATGGTATGAGGTTTTTCTTTCTTGCGGAGCACTGTTTGGAGCTTCCAGACTCCGTTATCCACCTCGGGTTCTTCGATTTGCAGCATAACGTCAAAGGGTGTGTGATCTTCCTTCCATCCAATACGTTCGAGCCAATTGTTTTCATCGACGACGGACTCAGCGCCGGCGCTACTTTTTACAAGAGGGAAGGTTTGAGCGATCTCTTCCCAGGCGTCAGACAACGCTGAATCGAACTGAATCCAGTCGCTGATGGCTTCAGAAAACCACTCTGCTGAAAATCCGGCTAGTTCAGTGCCAGTCGGTTTCCAGCCAAAGCGTTCAGAGCTGCGCCAATGGTCGAAGTCAGGCATAAATTCGCCATTTTCGATGTTTGGGAGCAAGTTACTAGCAATCGTGTGGTAATGGTCCACATTTTCACTTAACTCGATTTCTATATGAGAATTGACGGGCAATTCGGCGAAAAAGGTTAATGCTTGCCAGGGTGAAAGAAGGACAGCTTGACCATCCCCTTGGAGAAAGGTTCCGTAAAAGCTGGCCTCATGCCAAGCAAAGAGATTATTTTTCCACTCTTGCACTTCAACCTCATTGCCATCTTCTGTTGTGCACCAAACATGGCATCCTTTGTCCTCGATCCATTCTGCATGAACTAAAAATATCATCATCTCACCCCTTTACTCTGAAATCATGGAAGCCCGAAGCAGCTCCTGCTGAAATGCGCGTAGTCGCTTATTCATAGTAGCAAGCTTCGTAATATAGTCATCCCAACGGTCTTCTTGTTTTAATTTTTTGTAATGAGTTCGGATCTTGCGCAAATATTTAACCGCCTTTTTATAGCTTGGGCGGTTTTTGCCCTCAATGGCCTTTGCGACAGCTTGATGGTAAAGCGGAAGCAAAGCCGCTCGGTCAAGGGTTTCAATTTGTTTTATAATATAACGGTCCATTTCATCAATATCATAGCCGACCATGATCTGCAGTTCGACCCATTTCCGGTATTGGTCATTATCAAGCAAATAGTCGTTGTATTCCACATAGCTATACGGAAGAAGCTGTTTCAACGCGTTAATATAGACGGCTGAATCGCGCTCATCTGCGTAAGCCATGATGTGTTGTAAAAACAGCCGCGTCATGTGGCGGCGCCCTTCATAGCTTTGGATGCCGAAAATATAGCCGCGGATTCCTTCTAATGCATGGTCAATCCAAGCGCGAGCTCGGTCCCAGTTTTTTGATTCAGACAGATAGGAAATCCACCAAAAGCTATAGGGGATCCCCTGGTTTCCAAGCTTTTTCATTGTGTCGATAGCAGTCGCATCGTCCTGTTGTAAAAAGCGAATATGGGCATAGGCAATTAAGCTTGTTTGCTGTTCGGTGCCCAATGCGTTTTCTTCAAGTTCTAGCCATTTTTTTCGATTAAAAAAGGTGGCCCAAAGTAAACGGTACATTTGCATGCGCTCATACTGGAATAAGCTGTCCGTCAAAAGCGTGTTGCGAACAAGTTCGAGGCTTTCCACAAGCATTTCATCAAGTGAAAAGGAAAGAGATACCTTCCGCATCTCAAGTGAGTTGTCGAGCACAACATCTGTGAAATTATGAAAGTAAGGTCGGATATACGTATCCACCTGGTAATTTCGAAATTCAATTTGTCCGAGTAGCTCTATTGTTTTGCGAATGCAAAAAAGGGCAGCATGGATGTAATACAAGCGTTTGAGCTCCTCAGAGCGTGGTGCTTTCCTTTGTAAGGTTTGAAAAAGGGAATGGTACAAGGTCGCGAATGAATACACATTTTTATCACGTTGACCCGATTCAAACCGCTGATATTCACTGTTAAAAAGGGTTAACCAGCTCTCAAGTGAATTCTCCTTGTATTCGACTCGCTGTAGGACGTTTCCTTTGATAACAGGAATCGAGGCTAGCGTAGGCTTCGGTTTGCTGCCAGCCTTCCACTGTTCAAGTAGAGACCCGACGCGATCGACACTTGCGTACATATAGAAAAACAATGCCATCCGGTGGCGACAAAAGGAAGGAGATGGGCAGGTACAGCTACACATTTCTAGAAAATCAAGATTGATTGTGACATCAACCGCGGTGACGTCCTGTACACGTCCTTCAAGCGTTTTTCCGTTGTATTGTACATTATAAACACTACCTTGTCGGTAGAGGTTTAGTCCTTTTTTGATTAAATTGCGGTCTTCTTCGTTTTCGAAAGTTATCATACTGCGAAGTTTTTCGGAAAAATGCATGACCGCATCCTTTGGAATATCGTTTTGAAGCAAAGTGGTCTCACTCCCCACGTGCAATAGTTAAATGTGTCATTCTTACCGTACTTATTGAACATCCACTAAAATCATATCTTTTTATTATACCGCAGAATCGTACAAATTTGGATTCCCGGCTTTGAAACAGTGTGCGTTTTACCTGTATTTAGAAATATTTTGAGTGAGACAGTCGCAAAAATGAAGTCTCTGGCGTACATGTATAGTAAATACTTGGCGGAATTGGTTTCTCCATCCAAGCTCCCCAAGTAATCATTTTCTCCCAAAGTGCCGTGATGGTACTTACTGAATTCTTGTCCCTGGTGAAGGCGTCTCCATTCTTCACCAGGCAATTTTTAAATTAAGGCACTTTTTCAGCTAGGAGTGAACATACATTGGATGATAAATCTACAGATGAGGTTATTTCGATTGATGAGAAAAAGGTAAGAAGAGCGTTAATTCGAGCCTATATGAAGGGCGAAAGAAGTGCAGAAATCGATATTAAGCAATTCATTCAAGACTTAGCAAATGATATTAAAGGCTTTCCTACAACATAGTGACATGCCTAAAATGCCGTATTCGACACATTTTAGGTAGTACAGGCTTGCCTTTAGCCGACTGCTAAATAAGGATTTGATTTTTAGGAAATCCCTTTGGTAGAGCGGTCTTAAGGACGAGTCTTACTACTTTTGGAGTATCAAAATAATAAATTTGGGCAATAGAAATCCTCCCGTTTTTTTGACATAATTATCAACACAAACATTTAGCGGTGTTTGTGGTTACCCAGCATTGGTCAGTGGTTTTCACGCCATTCGACTAGTCTGGGTTTTTATTGGGTTTGAAGGATTTTTTAAAATGAATTCGTTTTCAAGGGCTTGGATTGTGATTTTTAGTTAATACATATATTATGATAAAAGCAGACCCAATTAACTGAATGTTATGATAAGGGGGGAGCAAATTGAAGCTTCCAGTAGTATCCTCGCATAAACGGGAAAATTATGCGAAGTTTTATATGATTATTATGGCTGTGCTAGGTTGGGGTGCTGTGGTTAACGCACTTTTTCATCTTGAACCAACAAATAATATCACCGTTCTACTCTTGCTCACAGTGTTTTTAGCGATCACAGAGTATTACCCAATTCCGCTTTTGAGAGGTTCAACATCGATCTCATTTCCATTTATTTTTGTGATGTATGAACTGTTTGGGGTATCGTATCCCATTATCATTTATGCGGTAATTGCATTAGCGATTAATATCCTTCACCAACGTCCGTTGAGACTTGTTCTGTTTAATCCCGCACAGTTGACTTTAAGTGTCTTTTTAGCGGAATACATATTATCACATACAGATGTGGATCAAATTCTTACATCAAGTAGTGACTTTTTTTCAGGATTTAGCACATATTTACTTTTTCTATGCTTCTTTTTTATCATAAATAATTTCATCGTAGATATTGTTTTGCTCGTTCGTCCGCAACCCTATACGTTTTATTTATTTAAAAACAAATCACTAACTGAATTAAGCAATGTAGGAATTTCCTTATTGTATGGAGCGATGATGTTTTACCTTGGGGGTCGTACAATTGACGAGTTTTCGCTATTCTTCTTCTTCTCTCCATTGGTTGCGGTGTCTTTATTATACTCAGTCATCTCAACCCTAAGAAACGAAAAGAGAAGGTTGAATGCTCTTTTTGCGATTACAACCGGGGTTAACAAGAAAATCCACTCACCTGAGTGGATTGATACATTTAAAAATACGTTCTCGCAAATTGTTGATGTGCAGGCACTCATGCTATGGGTGAAGGAAAACGATGTGTGGAAGATTTTATACTTTGACGGGCGTGTGACCCCGAAAGATGAATTGAGCGGTGAAGCACTTGCTCGTTTTGATGGAAAAAAGCAACCGATTGTCTATCAAGATAGAGTAAAAAAGCTTGGTCCCATTGATGAGTATTTTAAAAAGGATATGAAGGCATTTGTGTACTCACCGATGGTCGTTGAGGAGGAAACGATCGGGATGCTGGTTGTTGCAAAAAGTCGGTCACGAAGCTTTGAGGAAGATGAAATTCATTCGATCGCCACGCTTTCGAATCAGCTTGCGGTTGCGGTGAAGACAAGGTTTTTAATCGAGGAACAAGAAAAGCGAATTATCCTTGAGGAGCGTAACCGAATTGCTAGAGGCATCCATGATGGTGTGGCTCAAACATTAGCTGGTGCCGTCATGAAGCTTGAAACGGCTGAGCGAAAATTTAAAAGTCATCCCGATGAAACGCGTAGGCTCATTCGGGAAAGTATGGATAAATTAAGGCTTAGCTTACGGGAGGTGCGCGAATCGATTTACGAGCTACGCCCATACCCAACGGAGCGGGTTGGGTTGTCAGTTGCTATTAAAAAGCGAATTGAAATGATAAAGAGCGAATACAGCATTCATTTTTCGTTTGATATTAGAGGCCAAGAGGTTCCACTTAGTCCAATGGTCGAAAAAGAATTATTTGATATTTTTCAAGAGAGCCTGCAAAACACAATTAAGCATGCACAGGCCACCAAAATAGAAATTCTGTTAAGCTATCAAAAGGAGCACATTATTTTAAAAATAAAGGATAATGGTGTAGGGTTTTCATTGTTCCAGGCAATGGTCAAGGCACAAAACAATCCTCATTTTGGAATCTTAAATATGAATGACGCAGCAGAAAAAATTAATGCAACGCTTCAAATTGATACAAAAGAGGGCCAAGGTACGGATATTACATTAACTGTTCCTAAAATGGGACTTGAAGGAGGTAGTACTGTTGATCAAGCTTATGTTGGTGGATGATCATGCTGTGTTACGTGACGGACTGAGGAATATTTTAGAGCTTGAGGACGATATTCGCGTTGTCGGCGAGGCGGTTTCCGGGGATGATGCACTTGAGAAGGTGCCGATGTGTGAGCCTGATGTTATTTTAATGGACATCAACATGCCCCAGAAAAATGGTGTGGAAACAACGGGTATTTTAAAGAAAAAATATCCTTCGATTAAAATTTTGGTACTGACGATGCACAACCATGATGAGTATTTTATGGCTGCGATTCGCGAGGGTGCTGACGGGTATTTGTTAAAGGATGCTCCATCTGAACAGGTGGTCGAAGCCATTCGAACAGTCGCACGCGGGGAGTCTGTGATTCATCCGTCGATGACGAAAAAGCTGCTTAACTTCCATCAGCAACAGCAAGAGCAACCGAAGGACAATGCACTAACCGAGCGGGAAACGGAAGTCCTTCAATGCCTGGTGGAAGGCCTTAGCAACAAGGAAATCGCCGAGCGCCTCTTCATCAGCGACAAAACCGTTAAGATACACGTCAGCAAAATCTTCAAAAAATTCGACGTCAAAAGCCGCTCCCAAGTCGTCATCTACGCCGTGCAAAACAAGTTAGTGCCGATGTAGGTAGGCGCCGGGGTGCCGTAGGGACGGTTCTAGTGGACCCTTAGTCGTGGGGTTCAGGGTGCCAGAGGGACGGTTCTAGTGGTTCCTTGGGTCGCGGGGACAGGTTTGTTGTCCCAGTAGTCTGGGCTTTGGAGGTCCTCCACCCCAGCAATTTCGCTTTTTGAATATGAAGGTCAACAACTGCTTTCCGTTTGTGGGGGCAGTTTTTTTATGCCCAAAATGGAGATTGGAGTACGTTTCTCACAATGATTCTAATAAACTTTTTTAAATCCGAAACGTTTGTTTTTTGTGAATTGCAAACTGTAACCTTATGTAACGGTTTTTCTGCATTATTACATCTATATGTCTTTTGTATAACAAGAAATACTGCTTTTTTAGCGGAGTTTTACGTCTTTTGCGGAATAGGAAACCTTCAGTAGTGGCGCGATAATGGAGGTAAGAAAGTTACATATGTGGTCTGAAAGGGGAAAAAGATGAGAAAACTTGCTGTTGTATTATTTGCGTTTTTACTGGTGATCCCGACATTTTTACAAGAAAAGAAGACGGTTTTTGCAGTTGAGACGGGTTCAGCGATCATTGATCCGGCTTTAGAAGCAGTGTGGGACAAGGTTAGTTCCTTGCAGGTGATCGTCACATTCAATGGGGATGGTGCCCCAAAAGAGCATCAATTGGATCTTTTGAAAGTGCTCGGAGTCAATGCTGGCGTCTCGATGAAAAATCTCCCGATTGCCGGAATTGTTGCGACGAAGAGCCAAATTGAAAAACTTGCACAAAGCAATGAAGTACGCTCGATTTATTTTAATAGAAAGCTAGAGTATTTCAATGAAACATCGACTGAAATAACCGGCGTCGACCGTGTGAGGGCGGATGAGGAGATCAGATTGGCAAATGGCGACCAGCCTGTAACGGGTAAGGGAGTTGGGGTTGTCGTCAATGATAGTGGAGTTGATGGGACGCATGGCGACCATCTTTTTGGAAAAAACCTTGTGCAAAACGTGCTCGGATCTGTGAATTTGGCGAATTTGGCACCAGGACTTCTTCCGATTACTTACCTTGAAAATGTGCCGAATACGGATACGAATTCCGGCCACGGTACACATGTAGCTGGTACGGTTGGTGGAACGGGTGCGATGTCAGATGGCAAATATGAAGGTGTAGCACCAGGTGCAGACTTGATTGGCTATGGTTCAGGTGCAGCGCTGTTTGTTCTTGATGGGATTAGTGGTTTTGATTATGCAATTAAAAATAAGGATAAATACAATATTCGTGTGATTACAAATTCCTGGGGTTCATCAGGAGATTTTGACCCAAATGATCCAATTAATGTTGCTAGTAAAAAAGCGTATGATGCTGGGATAACGGTTCTTTTTGCTGCAGGAAATGAAGGTCCGAATGAGAACACTCATAACCCGTATGCAAAGGCACCGTGGGTGATTTCAGTAGCAGCAGGTGACAGTAGTATCCAATTAGCGGACTTCTCTTCACGAGGGACAAATGGAGTGGGTGGAACGTTCACCTTGGATGGTAAAGAGTGGACGTGGAAGGACTCACCAACTATTACGGCACCAGGCGTGGATATCGTGTCTACACGTGCGATTGCACCGATTTCATCATTAGCGGCTCTACAGGACTTGCAAACCTTGAATCCATTACATGTGCCGTTCTACACGATTATGAGCGGGACATCGATGGCTACACCACATGTTGCAGGAATTGTAGCGCTCTTATTGGAAGCAAATCCACAGCTGACACCGGACGATATTAAGCAAATTATTGTAGACACAGCGGTACCAATGACGGGTTATGAGGAATGGGAAGTTGGCGCCGGGTATGTTGATGCCTACGCAGCAGTGAAGAAGGCAATTGAAATGAAGTAGAGGAGGGACCAGAGGGACGGTTCCTGTGGCTCTATCAAAGTTGTGGGACACGGAACCTGTCCCTTCGTCCCACGTACTGCCATTAAGTCAAATCGACTTAATGGCGTTTTTCTTTTTTCATCAAGAGAGCCATTGGGAGGTAGGTGATGAAAAAGACGATGATGCCGGCAATTTCAAGGGTCACATAATACTTGATGCCTGAGCCGAAGTAGGACAGGATGGTTGTCGATTCAGTTGGGTTCGCTAAGTAGAAATAATTTGTATCAAGAAGGAGATTGATGAAAAAGATTGGTACGGCGATTATGTTAAGGAGTAGAAAGGTGGTCCCAACAGCTTTTCGTGGAACACGGTAGCCTTCGAAAAGAATGAAATAGAGTACAGACCAGGTGATGGTGGCGTGATGAAGAAAGTATTTTAGAAATCGATAGTGAGGAAACTCATGGAACAATTCGGGAGTCACCGTACTTAAAATTGGTGGGAGGAGTCCTGTAAAGAAGACAAGGTAAAATGCATTATTACTAGGTTTTAAGAATAAGAAAATACAGATAAAAGTGCTGATGGAACAAAGATGTAGCGGAAGTTCGCCAACTTCCCATTGGTTGGTAGTGATTAGCCAAATCTGATGAGACACTTCACTCGCGACTAAGATGCCAAAAAAGGTCCATTTGATAATCGAGCGATAAGGTCTGAGTTTCCTTCTGGAGACCACGAGCAAAATAGTGAGAAGCAGAAAAAGGAAAAGCGTCACGATATGCGAGGTGGAAAACAACTCAAACGTCTGCATTCCTTCGGCAGAAAACATACAGCCACCCCATTTCAAAAAGAAGTTTGTGGTTTCTATAAGTCTATTCGCAAATGGAGAAAGTTTAGACGTAAGGACAAACCAAAGATTTCTTTAGATGGGGTGAGCTTGGTCACTCGCTGGTCAGGAGGGACCGGGGGGACGGTTCCTGTGGTCCCTCAGGTTGGGTGCGGAACTTCAGCCTTCCAGATGAACTCCGAAGGCTTTTAAAATGCCCAAACATTGTGTTTGTCAGGCACGTCACACCCTACCGATATGACCACAAGAGCGTCCAGTCACCATCTTCTTGGACCGCGAAGACATCTTGGTGGATGGTAAAGGTGCCATATGTACTTTTGTAGGTTTGAGTGATAGGCACTTTATAGACATCGTGGAAGATGGTGGAGCTTTTTGTCATCTGCCAGGATTTCAGTTTTTCAGCGTCCTCCATCGTAAACTTGAACGTGTCGGTTCCGAGATGTCCAACAAACACATGGTTGCGCTGCTGGATGTAGTCGGCTTTTTCGAATCGCTCCTGCATCAAGGGATGGAACAATTCCCAGGAGCTTCCGAAATCTGCATCCTGCTCGTATTTATAAAAGGATTGAACAAGCTCTTTGGCTTCTTCCTCCGGCGAAGAACGAAACAATGATAGTAATAGAATAACAAAAAGAATGACTCCAACTATGATCAAAATCAACTGAATGGGCAAGCCGCGTCGTCTTCTCATATGTAAACAAAAGCCCCCTTAAGCTTGTTTACTATTATGGATATGCCTTTGGAAAGTTGTCCTAGTACAAGATTTAATTCTTGATTTGGTGTGGGACAACGAACCTGTCCCTCTGTCCCGCGAGCAAAAAAATAGGCTAGAGCCTATGCCCTAGCGCTAAATTTACTCAATCGAGTTAAAAATGGACGACGTGGACCTTTGCCGTAACTTACAAAATACAGCCGATCTTCAAGTCTTTTATAAAAACGAATTCCCACGATCTTTAATGGCGTCCAAATTTCTTTAAATGTATAATAAGGCAAGTTTAGCACTCCTCCCAGACAAAAAATGATTATTTATATTATTTTTTGAATTTTTTAATCTATTTAAAAAATAATAGCATGTCCATGGAGATAAAAATGTGGAATCGTGTAGAAAAAAATTAAATTATTTTGGTCAATTTTAGACAAAAACCGCTAAAAAAGCCCTGTTTTAGGAAAGTTACCTTCAAAAAGTGCTAATAATCGCTATATTTTTACATCGATTTTCCCAATATACAAATTTGTAATACATTGGTACTATATAAATATAGTAATTTACTAGATTGGTATTATAACCAGTCATACTCTAGTTAGTTAATGTAGAGAATGGGGGTTTTCTACATTTGACTATATATTTTACCTGTAGACTTTTTTCTCTTTTGCCCTGCTCATGGTGAGCGGGGCTCTTTTTTTGTTTGTAATCGAAAGTGTATACTAGTTTATAGAGATGGAGGGGAGACAGGTGAATCAACAAATTTTGCCCGCATCGACGACGATGAAAGAATTCGAGTATTTTTTAAAAAGTAAATATGAAATCGGGATTTTTACGGAAATTCACATTGCTCAGTTGAAAAATATTAAGAGGCTGGCCAATGAATATGGGAAGAAGATGATCTTTCATGTGGATATGGTACATGGGATCAAAAGTGATGAGTATGCGACGGAATTTATTTGCCAGGAGTTTCAGCCGTATGGGTTAATCTCGACGAAATCAAGTGTGATTCAAAAGGCGAAGCAAAAGGGAGTTTTCGCGATACAGCGGATGTTTTTGATTGATACACATGCCCTTGAAAAAAGCTATAAGCTCATTGAAAAAAATCAACCTGATTATATTGAGGTGCTACCAGGCGCAATGCCGTGGATGATCCAAGAGGTGAAAGAAAGAATGAATGTTCCGGTGCTTGCAGGTGGTCTGATTCGGACAAAAGAGGAAGTACAAAAGGCACTTGAAGCGGGTGCTACTGCCATCACTACTTCAAAAAGGGAACTTTGGGTATAACCTTAATCAGCAGAATAACTATTTCTGCTGAATAAAGATAAAGACTCCGGCGGATTCCACGGTTTTCAAATCGTATCGCAACGTCTTTGACTCACCTTGTGTAGACCTAAAATCGGGCACAAACACGCTAAGGTGCTCCTTTTTTGATACAATTTGGCATAATTTGTTGGTAAGTTTATGTGTAAGCGTTGTCATTATTTCGTTATAATATAGGTAAGAAAGTGTGAGGAGGCGAAGTGATGGAAGAGAATCCGAATCAATTAGCGGTTGGTATGGTGTGGGGAACGACCTTGAGTATTCCGCTTTGGATTGCGTTTTTTGGTTGGTTGAAGCTTCTGTCACATCTCTTCTTGTAATCGGAATTAAACGCGGACATTTTCAAATAGAGGGCCACAGGAACCGTCCCTGTGGCCCTTTGCCTGTGGTCCCAGCCAATAGAGGGACCACGAGAACCGTCCCTATGGTCCCTTTAGCCATTTTTCTTCGAATTCGGTTTTGGGGAGGGGCTTGCTGAAGTAGTAGCCTTGGCCGTAGGTGCAGCCTTGGTTGTTGAGAAATGTGAGTTGTTCTTTTGTTTCGATGCCTTCTGCGACGACTTTGACGTTTAGGTTATCGGCCATTTGGATAATCATTTGAATGAGAGCTTTGGAGTCTGAATTAAAATTCTTAATAAAAGAACGGTCAATTTTTAGACAGTCAATGGGTAGTTGATGAAGAACGCTTAAAGAGCTATAGCCGGTGCCAAAGTCATCAAGGCTAATGCTAATCCCAAGTTTCTTCAATTCGCGAACGGAATCAATCGATTTTTCCAAATTAATTAAGGCACTTTCGGTTATCTCGATGTCTAAGCGATGAAGGCAGGTGGTGTGTTCTTTATTCACCTCCTCTATAAAATGACATAAGCTATGTTTTTCAAAATGCTTTGGCGACAGGTTCACTGAAATATGCTCAAACTCATAGCCTGACTCGGTCCACGAATAAATCAATCCCAAAACTTCTGTAATCACCCATTCACCGACATCCACAACCAAACCAGTATCTTCAAGTACATGGATAAAAACGTCCGGTCCAAGCAATCCTTTTTCAGGATGATTCCAACGTAATAAAGCTTCAGCCCCACGAAATTTTCCAGAACAGATTTCAAATTGAGGTTGGAAATAGACTTCAAATTCCCGTTTTTCAAGTGCTTCCTTTAAATCCTGCTCAAGCTTAAAGCGTTCCTCAACCTTTTTTAAGAGTGTATCATGATAAAAGACAAGATGGCCCCGACCGTGTTCCTTAGATGCATACATCGCAAGGTCAGCCTTTTGTAGTAATTCCTCAATGGTATTGGCGTCAAACGGAAAACGCGCAATTCCGATGCTTGCAAAAACCTCTAAGCTAAAATCTTGATAAGTAATAGGGAGGCAGATTTCATTAGCGATGGCCAATGCAATTTTTTCTATTGCATCATGCTGCACCGCGGGAAGAGTCACGGCAAATTCATCGCCACCGATATGGTATGCAACTCCTTGGTCGTCTACTTCTGTGAGACGTTTGGCAACCTGTGTTAGAACTGCATCTCCAGCTAGGTGTCCATAACGGTCGTTGGTCTTTTTAAATTCATTCAAATCAAGGTAAATGAGACTAAAAGGAACTACATTTGCGATATTTTTGGCGACATCCTCACTAAGCTTCCGTTTATTTGGTAAATTGGTGAGAGGCGTGTGGTAGGCCATAAAATGGATTTTTTCCATGTTTCTTTTTTCCTTGGTGATATCCATAATGATCCCGTAGATTCCATGGATCTTATTCTCTACTACAATGGGGATATTCCGGACAAATACATCAATCAAGTCGCCCTTGGAGTTATATATTTGAACCTCATATTCAACAACCTCTCCCGTCAATACTCTTTCAAATCGTTGTTTTGTCACCTCTAGTTCATGTTCAGGTAAAAAATGAGTAAAATGTAAGCCACTGATATCTCCTTTTTTCATCTGTGTTAGTTTTTCTGAACTTGGGTTGATATCAATGATGAATCCGTTCGGATCAATCATAATAATCGAGCTGGGGTTTAGGTCGTACAGAGGGCAAAAATAACGCTCTTGCCTGTGTAATTTTCGCTGATACCGATTGCCGAGAATCGCAACGAACGTGCATAAGAACATACTTAATAAAAGGAAAGGCAAAAAAATACTACTTGAAAAAAAGCCGTCATCTGGGATTACTAGGCTCATTCCTCTAATATGTTGGAAGGTGAGAAGGGAGATTGTATATTTTAATATAAAGGTTGAAATCATACGTACACCTCGGCAAATGCAACTTATACATTTAGTATGAGCCATTGTAGTGAAAATATTGGAACCTCAGATATTTTTTTCTTTTTTACGTATAAGATGGTTTAGATCTGGCAAGGATGAATAATGTATTCCCCCCCTTTGTTTATATATTTTTGTTGGACCTCCTTTTTGGAGGTATTTTTTTTGTCTTTTTTTTAGGCTGTTTTCATAAACTTTGTTGTTTTTTATCGTTGATTTCCGCTTCAGGTGGACGCTTTCCGCGGGCGTGGCTTGAGCCTCCTCGTCGCTGCCGCTTCTGCGGGGTCTCAAGTCTCACGCTTTTCCCGCAGGAGTCGCCACCTTACGCTCCAATCAACTAGGTTTGCACTGTATATATAAAAGCAACAATCTTTTAGAAAAGGGCCTTTTTTAAAATAGATGCCCCATTTTGCCCCTTACCTCTCTATAACATAGGTGTAAAGGAGGTGAGGGACATGGCAGTTTTACAGGATATTCAACGTACACAGTTACGCTTTGTGTTTGAAAACGGGATTGATGACAAAGGCAAGATGACTTATAAAAACAAAAACTACAACAACATCAACCCACTTGTAACAGCTGAAGATTTGTTTTCAGTAGCTGTTTCGATTGAAAAGCTTCAAACGTTACCGCTTGTCACACTGGAGCGTAATGACAGCTATTCACTAGCTAATGACGGACAGTAAGTTTTAAACAAATTTTATAGAAAGGGGGATTAAAAAGTGGCAAAAACACTAGAAATGCAATTTAAAAATGAGGATGGAAAGACAACAACAATTTCCATTGAAAATCCAATTGAACCTGTTGATGCAGAATCGGTTTCAGCCGCAATGGATCTTATCGTATCAACAAATGTATTTCTTACACCTGGTGGTGCGATCGTGGAGAAAAAAGGCGCACGCGTTGTCGAGCGCAACGTTGCAACAGTAGAAATGTAACTTTATTAAGCGGGCTTTCATATCCCGCTTAATAAAGTTACAGCCTCCGGCGGATGCCACGATTTTTCAAAGGAAACTTTTCGAGCAAGCTCGAAAAAAATCGGGCACAAATACGCCAAGGGCGCATTTGATTTAAATTAGGGCCAACTCTCTAGGGAGTTGGCTTTATTAATAGGAAGGGGGAGTTTTGGTGGAACAGTTCTTGCCTTTTATTCAGGAGGTTGGCTTTCCTGTCGTCGTGACATTCTATCTTTTGCATCGGATCGAAACGAAGCTTGATAGTGTCATTGACTCGATTCAAATGCTGCCGCAAAGCATGAAGGCTGACCCACCGTACGAGACAAAGAAAAGCATATCGTAAAAATTGTGGCACCTGACTTGTGTAGTCGGGTGCTTTTTCATGTCTAAAAAAGGAATGAATAAAAAGGAAGGTGAGAAACTAAGACCAAAGATTGGATAATGAGGTGTTCCGTTTTGGAAATTCAAGGATATAAGCTTGTGAAAAATAAGGATGAGTATACACTAGTGGTCTTCCTGGACTCGCAAATGACAGAATTTGCATCCGAGTTTGGCGGGCATTTTCAACACGAAAAAAAGGACCTGAATACACAAATTCGCCATCTCGTTAAACATAAATTCCCACATCTGCCGATTAGGGTTGCGAAGGTGCTAGCGGGTTCAATGCTGATTACGACTTTTTATTTAGGAGCGACGGCCCCTAACGTTGGAGCGCAAACCATCAGTGGTCAAACCCAAGCTGTCAACGACATATACACGGTAAAAGCGGGCGATACCCTATACTCGATTGCCATGCGCTACAATGTGTCAGTAGATTCGATTAAAAAAGTGAATGGGCTTACGTCAAATATGCTGTTTGTGGGTCAACAACTAAAATTGCCGTTTTTCACCTATACTGTGGCCTCCGGCGACACGCTTTACAATATTGCAAAACGTTATAACACAACGGTTGACCAAATCCGTACAGCCAACCAATTAAAATCAGACATGCTTATGATTGGGCAAAAATTACGGATTCCACTGTTGCAGGCAACACCTGCGCCACAGCCAGTGGAGGAAACCGCGCCAACACCAGCTCCAACACAAGAAACATTCACATATACAGTTGCCGCGGGTGATACGTTGTATGGGATATCCACAAGATTTGGCACGACAGTCGATGAGATAAAAGCGCTCAACAGCCTAACGTCTAATGTGCTAAACATTGGGCAAGTGCTGAAGATTCCCGGCAGTGAAGCTGAACCAGTTGTGGTTGCACCGACAAATCCAACGCCAACTCCGGAACCAACACCTGTCACATCGACATATACAGTAGCTGCAGGTGACACGTTATATAGCATTTCGCAAAGGTTTGGTACAACCGTCGATGCGATTCAGACTGCGAATCATTTAACAACGACAAATTTAGTTATCGGCCAGGTACTAACGATTCCTGGTGAGCAGGTAGCTCCTACTACACCAGAAGAGCCTACACAGGAAACACCTGCAAGTAACCTAGAAGCCCCAACTTTGGTTACTACACAGATTATCAATAGCCAATCAGCTGGAGCCTATCCGGTGAAAGGAACGGCTGAGCCAGCATCGCGAGTGCAAATTGTCTTTTTTGATGGAGTCAATGCGCCGATTACGACGGAAGTGCTTGCGAATGAAAAAGGAGAATTTAGCACATTTATAAATCTCAGCAAATTGCGAGACGGTCCGATTTCGATTACGTCGAAAGCCATTGCTTCGTCCGGAAACGAAAGTGGCATGACGAAGCTGACGGTGAAAAAAGATACCACGGTGGTCGCCCCCATTTTTCAGGAATTACAAGACCTCACCGGTAAAAATGTAGCAAATTATACGTTCGCAGGAACGGCTGAGCCAAATGCGACAATTGCCATACGCGCAACAGATGGTCTAAACCAAGTGATTGAAACAACAATTACAACAAATGAAAATGGTACGTTCCAGGCTGCTCTTAATCTGTCTGGTTTGAATGACGGTGCAATTACCATCACAGCAACCACAACTGATGATGCTCAAAACCGTTCAACACCAGTACAAGTTTCCGTTACAAAGGATTCTATCGTGGGTGAGCCTGTCCTAGATACAAATCAATCCATCACCACACAAAACGCCAACAACTTCACATTGTTTGGAATGGCAGACCCAGGTTCGACCGTCCAAATTGTGCTATCAGATGGAGTGAATCCGGAAATGACGGTTGAGGCTGTGGCGAACGAAAATGGCGAGTTCCGCGCAAATGTTGACCTTCGAGCCTTAAATGACGGGGAAATTTTTGTCACAGCTAGTGCAGTCGATGAGCATGGAAATCAAAGTGATGTCGAGCGTGCAACACTCATTAAGGAAACCACCCTTGCACCACCAGTCATTAGCAATACGGAAATCATCAACAGTATGAATGCAACAACTTACCACGTTTTCGGAATGGCGCAACCGGGTACGACCGTTGATATCACAGTGTCTGACGGGGTGAATCCGGATATCATCACATCGACAACATCGAATGAAAACGGGGAGTACACTGTCGCCATTGATGTGAGTGCCCTGTTGGATACGAACCTGACAATCTCAGCATTTCAAACGAGTGCGGCCGGCATTACAAGTAATGTTAGTAATATAACAGTTGAAAAAGACACAAAAGCACCTACCGCACCGATCTTTAATAACAATCATTTTATTACCGGTGAAAATCAAGCAACCTACGAGCTAACCGGGAAAGCCGAGGCAAATTCAGATCTCCGAATTCGTATTTTTAACGGAAATGGTCAGGAACAGGTTGTGACCGCAACGACAAATGAAAATGGCGAATACCGTGTTCCAGTGGATTTAACTGCTTTTTCAGATGGAGATGTATCGTTTGAATTGACCCAGGTCGACCGCGCGGGAAATGTGAGCCCTGCAGTTACAAAGACTCTGGTTAAGGATACAGTCGGACCGAACGAGATCCAGTTGGAAACGCCGCTGCCCATTTTTTCGGATAATGTGCTGGTTTACCCCATTCGCGGTGTAATCGAACCACATAGTACAGTTGTGATCGAGATTTCAGACGGTGTCAATGTTATCACGAAAACGGTTGAAACGGATGACGACGGTAGGTTTGAAGAAATTTTTGACCTGAGTATGTTGAAGGATGGAAAGATGACCGCTACATTTCGTGCGACTGACAATGCTGGAAACGTGGGTGAAGCGCAAAGTTTTACGCTTGAAAAAGATACAACAGCACCGGCTGGGGTGGTGACGAATCAGCCAACGTATGTGAACAGCGCCAACCAGTCCAATTTTACCATTACGGGCTCAAGCGTCGAAGAAGGTGCGACCATTGAGATGATTGTCAGTGATGGCACGACAACGGTGACGCAAACTGCCCAGGTTGTCGACGGTACGTTCGGTGCCACTCTTAATCTGTCGGGGCTGAAAGATGGCCCGTTGATCTTTGAAGCGCGACAAACAGATCGTGTGGGAAATCAAAGTATTGCAGAGGCGTTGACGATTGAGAAGGATACAGTTGTTGAAAATGCGGTCGCAACGAAGAATGGATTCCGCTATGAAAACCTGCAGTACATTTATACGGTGATCGGCACGGCTGAGGCGAACGCCAAGGTTGAGGTTTCCCTTTTTGATGCGGATAAAAATGTACTCGTGACACGAATCGCAAATGCGGATGAAAATGGATACTATTCAGTCGATGTGTATGTCGATAAGGCTTCCAGCGTTGCATCGGCATCTGTTACGCAAACCGATGTCGCTGGAAATACGAGCGAGGTTACCAATGTTTCGATGAGTTCGTACGCGGTTACACAAGGTGATACTTTGTATAGTGTCGCGAAGCGCTATAACACAACAGTTGATTCATTGATGACATTGAATAATTTGACGAGTGACGTACTTCAGCCGAACCAAACATTAAGGCTGCCGATTACAGCGAGCGAAGTTGTCAATTTAGGGTATATGTACTTTGGTAACACAAAGCAATATGTAAATACCGTAAATTCCACAGGGCATGCGGTGAATATTGCATCACCAAGCTATTTTGATATCAATGCGGATGGAACATTGAAGCTCACCTATCAGGTTGACCCGAATTTTATCGAGACGATGCATAGACAAGGAATACGGGTTGTTCCATTTTTAAGTAATCACTGGAACCGTGATGTGGGCCGGGCGATGCTTGCGAACAAGGAGCTTGCAGCCCAGCAAATTGCCGATGCCATCGCACGGTATAACCTGGATGGAGTCAATGTTGATATTGAAAATGTGACCGATGCGGACCGCGCCAACTATACCGAATTTGTTCGGCTGCTGCGTGAAAAAATACCGCCAACAAAGGAGGTTTCCGTTGCCGTTGCGGCCAATCCAAATGGTTGGAATGCAGGGTGGCATGGGTCGTACGACTACACGAATCTTGCGAAATACGCAGACTATCTCATGATCATGGCGTATGACGAGAGCTATCAGGGTGGCGACCCTGGCTCGGTTGCGAGCTATTCGTGGGTGGAAAAATCAATTCAGTATGCGCTGGCGCAGAATGTCGCACCGGATAAAATTGTCCTTGGAATCGCGCATTTTGGACGCTATTGGATGGAAGGACAAAGCTATGGTGGATATGGAATATCAAACACGCAGGTCCAGACGTTGATTGACCGCTATAACGGCACTGTTGTGTTTGATGAGGTAAGCAAAACGCCAAAAGCAATTGTCACGATTAAAGAGGGTGATCCGTTGACATTTGTAAGTGGAGCTGCACTTTCACCAGGAACCTATACGATTTGGTTTGAAAATGATGAATCAATTCAGGCAAAGCTTGGGCTTGTTGGCAAATACAATCTTCGTGGCGTCGGAAACTGGAGCCTTGGCCAGGAAAACAAAAGCGTCTGGAACAGCTACACGACAACATTGCCTAACACCGTACCAGTTGTATCGCCTGTCTACACTGGGCCAGTTCAGAACTATAAAACGTACACGGTTGTTGCAGGCGATACGCTTTGGGTAATCGCGAACCGGAACGATACAACAGTAAGTGAATTGAAAGAGGCAAACGCTCTAACAACGGATTCGTTGTATGTTGGACAGGTATTGCGGGTGCCAACGGATGAAGCAGTGAGTGTCGTAACACCGCCGGCTCCGCCAGCACCTGCGTATACCGTGAATTATACAGTTGTGGCTGGCGACACATTGTCGGGAATCGCGACTAAAAATGGCACCACCGTGACGGCGATAAAATATACAAACAACTTAACGTCAGACATGATCTACGTCGGGCAAGTATTAAAAGTGCCAACAAATGTTGTGGTGCATACCGTCGCTTCAGGTGATACCTTATATGGAATTGCTAAACGCTATAACACCACCGTGACCAACATAAAGACGGCAAATAACTTAACAAGTGACATCCTAAGTATTGGACAAACGTTAAAGATACCGGTTTAGGTAGTGGGACCCGAATGCCTTTGTGGCACTCGGGTTTTGTTATGTGGTTTCGAACGCGATTTCCATTTAGCCGTCGTATTTTTTAGAGTTTCGCTGCATCATCTATTTTCATTTAGAGGACACAAAGGATTTAAACATTAAATGTCGAAAGAAATAAAAAAATAAATCATTCATAAGGGGAAATCTATGGGGATGCCACAGTACCAACGACTTAAAAGTCATTTGCTATCTTTACCTTATCGTGTGAAACTGATGCTTGTTTTTTCACTTCTAATTCTCTTAACAGCTCTAATTTTGGGGAGCATCACCTATTTTCAATTTGCAAAATCAAGTCAGGAACGGACGGAGGAGTACCAGATTCAACTGGCCGATCAAATCAATCAAAATATCAACCGGTATTTAAAAGAGATGCAGATTATTTCACTTTCACCCTTATATGACCAGCAAGTGTTAGATATTTTAAAAGTTCATCAAAAGCCAAGTACATCTACTGCTTTTCCGCCCGCATCCGAACGACTCCCAATGTGGAGATATATATCAAGTTTAATTCATATGAGAAATGAGATTAAAGGGATCCATATTTTAGCAAATGATGGAACCATTTTTAGTAATTTGGATTCGAATTCAGTGATGCTTAAGGTTTTTGAAAGAAACAGTGAATGGATAAAGAAGATTGAGAAGGCGGATGGGGAGTGGGTGTTACTCCCCCTTCATCAACCTAATTACTATTTAAATAAAGAAACATCTGTATTTTCGGTTGCTAGGCTTATTCGGGATCCTTCAACATATGAGCCGCTTGGAATTATAAAAATAGATTTAAAGCAGGAACTTATTGAGGAAATTATCGACAATACCAATTCAAAAAGCCATATTTTTATCGTAGACTCAGGCAATCAATTTATTTATCCAAATAAAGAAAATAAAATCATTGAGCCAAGCTTTTTAGAAGAATTGGAGGATGTGACCGTAAAAAACTATACGAGTATTCCAATTAGCGGCAAGGATTACATGATGGTTTACAATGAATCTTCTTATTCTGGAGTGAAAACCATTATGTTAACCCCTCGATCCGTTGTATTTAGTGAAGTGAATCATCTGCGAAAAGTGATGATGGTTGTTGTGATAATTGGAATTGTCATTTCTCTTTTACTAGGTTTTATCCTCTCTAAACCACTTGTACAATCCATTCATAAATTGCGAAAGGCAATGGATAAAGTTCAGAAGGGAAACTTCTCACAAAGGGTGGAAATAACGTCTCATGATGAAATTGGTCAACTTGGAAATGGCTTTAATCACATGATTAGTGAGATTGACAGACTTGTAACAGAAGTATACAAAACGGGTTTGCGAGAAAAAGAGGCGGAAATTAGAGCCCTGCAAAGTCAGATGAATCCCCATTTTCTATATAACACACTTGAATCAATTAATATGCTTGCGATTACAAAAGGAAATTTGGATGTGTCAGATATGGTGTCTTCACTAGGGAGATTACTCAGATATACGATTGATCATTCATCAAAGGTTGTATCCTTAAAGGAAGAGTTACAATTTATCCAATCCTACATTTCAATTCAAAAGGTAAGGATGGGAGAGAAACTGCAATTTATAGAAGAAATCGACCTTTCCCTATATAATGCATTGCTTCCAAAATTACTACTTCAGCCCTTAGTTGAAAATGCGATCGTTCATGGTTTATCCAGTAACGGGGGCGCTATTTTTATTAAGGTAAGCAGGGAAGGCAATCATATAAAGATTAAGGTCGAAGACAACGGGAAGGGAATAACAAAGAAACGTTTAGCAGAACTTAAAAGATTAATAGAGAAGCAGAAACATACATCCTCTGATAAACATAGCGGGATTGCCTTATCAAATGTTCATGAACGGATTCAGCTTTTTTATGGAAAACAATATGGAATACAAATTGAAGCTGGAGAACAGGAAGGCTTTTCAGTTCTCTTAACATTTCCGATTCAAAGAATGGGGGAAGAAAAATGAAGGAAATTCTTATTGTTGAAGATGAAGAGATTATAAGAGCAGGGCTAAAGGTACTGCTTGAACAAGTAATAGGTGGATTTTCTGTCCGTGAAGCGAAAAGTGGAGAAGAAGGTCTATCGCTTTTACATCAACGATTACCACACCTTATTATTACCGACATTCGAATGGGAGCAATGGATGGTTTGACCTTTATTTCGAAGGCTAGACAGATCTCGAATGAGGTTCCCATCCTTATTTTAAGTGGACATAGCGATTTTGAATATGCACGTACGGCAATGCGTTATGGAATAACGGACTATTTATTAAAGCCGATTAACAGGGTGGAACTATCTGAAACGATTTCAAAGCTTTTTAAGGATAAGGAAGAGGAATCCTTGGAAACCTCAAAACAATTTCAAAAAATCCTGCAATACATTGACGATCATTTAAGTCATGAAATAACGCTAAAGCATATTGCAGATTATGTATTTTTGAATCCACAATATGTAGGTCAGCTTTTTAAAGCAGAGCTAAATCAAACATTTACCGAATATATAACGGAGGAGCGATTAAAGCGTGCCAAAAAGCTTTTGAAAGACACCAATTTAAAAGTGTATGAGGTCGCTCAGCTCTCGGGTTATAAAAGTCCTAAACATTTTATGACCGTATTTAAGCAAGAAGTAGGAATGACTCCTGTACAGTTTCGCAAATATTCCTAACATTCACATTACCTATGATTAACGAACTATTTCTCTTTTTGAGAGGATATTTTTAAATGGGCTTTTTTCCTAAAATGAAAAGGAAAGGGAGGGATTACGAAAATGAAAAAGATTGGAATCATTTTTTTAACATTTCTTTTGATAACGTTTACAGTGGCGTGCAGCAGTGACGCAGATACCGGCGAATCAAAAGAGGATGGAGACAAAAAAAGCGATAAACAAGTAGAACTAACCTTCATGATGTGGGGAAGTGAAGCACATCAAGAAGTGTACAACAAATTAATCGCGAAGTTTAACGAAACACATCCAAATATTAAGGTGAAAATGGAAAGTGTACCATTCCCAGACTATCAGCAAAAGATAACCGTTTTAGCAGCAGGTAGAGAATTACCGGATGTTGGATGGGTAGCAGAGCGCATGGTGCCTCAATTTATGGAAAACGATCTATTAGAGGATGTATCTTCTTTCAAGGATGATGCTGAATATAACATGGATGACTTTTTCCCATCTACGCTCGATTTATTTAAGAAGGACGATCAATTATTAGGGATTCCGTTCTCTACGCCTCCAATGGTCATGTTCTATAACGAGGACTTGTTCGTAAATGCAGGTGAAAAGACACCAAACGAGCATGCGGAAGCTGGAACATGGACATGGGAACAATTTGAAAAATCCGCAAAAGCGATTTCAGCCGACGGAGTGTATGGTGCAAACTTCTTCCGTGATTGGAATACATGGATTGCCTTATTATCGCATACATGGGCAAACGGTGGGGACTTGTTTAATGAAGATCAAACGGAATTTACATGGAATAGTCCGCAAGGTGTAGAAACCTTAAAAATGCTTGAACGGATGATGTTTGAAAATGCCTCACATCCAAAAGCAGGGGAACAAGTAAGCTTTGAATCAGGAAAAATTGGAATGTTTTTCGATGTATACAGCTATGTGTCGGCCGCACGTAATGTACAGGATTTTAAATGGGACATTGCCCCACTGCCAGAGGGACCTGAAGGCAGATTCCCAATGCTAGGTCAAGCGGGATATGGTTTATTCAAAGGTTCAAAGCATCCTGAAGAGGCGAAGGAGCTATTAAAGTTCTTTACAAGCCAAGAGGGAATTACAGCAACGTCTACCTTCTTTGTACCGCCACGTGAGTCTGTTCTAAGCTCTGATGAGTTTGTGAATCAACCAAATAATCCGCCAGTTGAGAGCATTCAAAGAGCGGTCATTGATGAAATGGACAATGCAAGACTGCAAGCTGGCCATATTGAGTGGCAAAAAATTGACAACGCTATCCAATTCGGATTTGATGAGTTATTTGGACAATTAAAAGAGCCTGAAGGTATCTTAAAAACAATGGAAGAAAAAATTAATCCACTTTTGAAATAAAAGAATGACAAGTATGCGGTTAAGTATGCAAAAGACTTAACCGCATACCTTTTCCTAGGGGTGAAATCGCTTGAGTACTTCATTAAAGCAAGTATTAGAAAAAAAGAAAATGACGTTAATCGTGAGTTTGCCAGAAAACCGTTTAGACTTAGCGAGGGTGGCCGTTCGTGCTGGCGTAGATGTGATAAAAATGCATGTGAATGTTGACCATCGTGCATCAGGAAATCATTTTGAAGAGGTAGACTCTTACTCTGAAGTATTTCGAAGTATTAAGGATGAATTTTCTGGACCACTCGGCATCGTTCCAGGTGGCTCATTTGAAGATATAAAACAAACTGAAATGGAGAAGTTGATCAATCTTGGTTTTAGTTTTTATTCGATTTACGCGCACCATAAACCAAGTTGGATGCTGGGCCTAGATCAGATTGAAAAAACGTTTGCGATAACCAGTGATTATCAAATAGAAAATATCGGGAATGTAAAGCAGTTTGGAATTACGGCATTAGAAGCATCCATCGTCCGTGGGGAGGAGTATGGGACTCCGTTAACTTTTAAAGATGTACTTGCCTATTATAAACTCGTGCAAAGCGTCGATGTTCCTGTCCTTGTTCCTTCCCAGAGAAAACTGGTGCCTCATGATTTGCCAGTTCTTTATCAAGCGGGCGTAAAGGCAGTTATGCTTGGGGCCATTGTAACGGGACACACGGAAGACAGTCTTGAGAAAGCGATATCCATTTTTCGAGAGGGAATTGACTCATTATAAAGGAGGTAGGATGAAGTGGAATCTAAAGTTCAAACAGCGGATCGCCTACCTTTGAATGGTGAAAAAAGGCGACGGAAGTTCATAGGCAGTGAGGCATTTTACGGGTATTTATTTGTCAGCCCAATGGTATTGGGATTCTTGATAGTCATGGTATTTCCGCTCGTATATTCAATTTATATAAGTTTCACAGATTGGCAGCTTCTTGGGGACCCAAACTTTATTGGTGCGGAAAACTACGAAAGGCTAGTGAATGACCCTGATTTTTGGGTGGTCCTAAAAAATACGTTAATTTTTGCAGCTGGACTGGTTCCCATTAATATTGTCCTTGCACTATTCTTGGCACTTCTTTTACAACGAAACCTACCGGGTATTGGGGTTTTTAGAACGGCCATTTTTATTCCAGTTATGACATCAATCGTAGTATGGTCCATTATCTGGAAATATATGTTCGGGACAGATGAAGGATTTATTAATCAAATGCTTGCTGTGTTTGGTATTGATGGCCCAGCTTGGTTATATTCTCCAAACCTTGCAATGGCAGCTGTTATTGTAGTAAGTGCTTTGAAGAACGTGGGGTTAAATATGGTACTATTTTTAGCCGCATTGCAGCAAGTAGATAATAATCTATATGAGGCGGCTGTGTTAGACGGTGCAGGAAAAGGAAGACAATTTTGGAATATCACACTTCCAATGATCACGCCAACCGTTTTTTTAACCATTATTTTAACGGTCATTGGATCGATGAAAGTGTTTGGTCAAATTTACGTGATGACGGGTGGAGGACCAGGGAATTCTACAAAAGTGCTAGTCTATTATATTTGGGAAAATGCATTTAAACTCTTTGATTTCGGGTATGCATCAGCAATCGCCCTCGTCTTATTTGTTATCATTTTATTCTTTACCATTATTCAGTGGGTTGGAAGAAGAAGGTGGGTATTCCATGAACAATAAAAAGAAAAACGGTTTACTTACGAAAATTTCGTTTTACGGAGTTTTGTCACTGATTTCCCTTATTATGATTGTCCCATTATTATGGATGGTCAATACATCCTTCAAGGACTCAACGAAGGTGTTTGTCTTTCAGTTAATCCCTGAACCATTTAAGTGGGGGAATTATTTAAAAGTACTAGATTCTACGCCCTTTCATCTTTTTTATTTTAATAGTTTATATATTGCCATTCTTGTTACAGTAGGGACTATTTTTTTAGGATCATTGGCTGGCTATGCATTTGCAAAACTAAAGTTTAAAGGAAGCTCATTCCTATTCCTTTGTTTATTGAGCACAATGATGATTCCAGTTGAGGTAATTACGATACCGCTATTTTTATTTATGAGGGATTTAGGATTAATCAACACACATGTACCGTTAATTGCTATTCCCATTTTAGGTCCAGCAGGTGTATTTGGAGTCTTTGTGATGAGGCAGTTTTTCCTATTAGTGCCGAAAGAGTTGGAAGAGGCAGCAAAACTGGATGGCTGCTCATATTTCCGAATTTATTGGAATATCATGCTTCCATTAGCAAAACCAGCTGTTGCCACTTTAACCATTTTTACATTTTTAACAAGCTGGAATGAATTCTATGAACCACTTATTTATATCAATTCAAAAGAGTTGATGACATTGCCGCTCGCATTGGCACTATTCACGGACGAGGTTGGAACGAAATGGGAGTTACTCATGAGTGCATCAGTTATGGCAACTGTTCCATTGCTTATTGTCTTCTTCTTTGCACAAAAGCAATTTATTGAAGGCGTTGCTATGACAGGTGGTAAGTAAAAATGTACAAAGGATGTGTCTATTTTGAAGAGAGACTTAGAGTTTGATGTTGTGGTTGCAGGAGGAGGCCCTGCTGGCATTAATGCAGCGATTGCTTCAGGTAGGACAGGAGCTAAAACACTTCTCATTGAAAGATACGGATTTTTGGGTGGGATGTCTACAGTAGCATTAGTCTATCCGTGGATGACCTTTCATACATCATCTGGAAAGCAAGTAATCAAAGGAATTGCACAAGAAATCGTGGATCGACTTATGGAGCAAGGTGGCTCACCAGGTCATTTACGTGATACGGTCGGCTTTACCAATACACTTACCCCCTATCATCCTGAGAAATATAAGCTTTTAGCACTCGAAATGCTTGAGGAGGCAGGAGTCGAAGTCCTTGTTCATAGCTTCGTAGATAAGGTTGAGGTTAATGGAAACATTATTACATCTATTAATTTAACAACTAAGTCCGGACCTATCACGGTTTCGGCAAAGAGATTCGTTGATACAACTGGTGATGCAGATATTGCCTATTTATCGGGAGCCCCGTGTTTAAAAGGAAGGGACAGTGATCATAAAACACAACCGATGACAATGAAGTTTCGAATGAGGGGCGTTGATTTGTCAAAGGTGAAGGAAGCGATGAAAGCAAACCCTGGTAATTTCTATAAAAAAACGCCAATTGCCGAATTAGATGAACTGCCATTAACAGGTGTTCAAGGCTTTTATAAGGAATGGAATGAATCCGGTGTTCCGATTAATCGTGATCAAGTGCTCTTTTTTGCAGGTCCTGAGGAGGATGAGGTTCTAGTTAACTGCACACGTGTTCAGGGCTTGGATGGAACTGATGTATTTGACCTTTCCGAAGGAGAAAAAGAAGGTAGAAAACAAGTACTAATGATGGCTGAATTTTTACAGAAGAAGATTCCTGGTTTTGAAAAGGCCTCTATTTCAGCTGTTGGTACCCAAATTGGTATCCGAGAAACCCGCCGTATTGATGGAGAATATGCCCTTACAATTGAGGATGTAGTAGCGGGCAAAAAATTTGAGGATACGATTGCTCTTAGTGGCTACCCAATTGACATACATGATCCAACTGGTAAAGGCGTACAGGCAAATGACATCGAAGGAGATGGAAGCTATGGCATTCCATACAGATGCCTTGTACCTAAGAAAATTAAAAATCTATTGGTAGCGGGGAGGTGTATTTCAACTACACACGAGGCATTAGCGACAACAAGACTTACTCCTAGTGCAATGGCAACAGGGCAAGCGGCTGGAACAGCCGCAGCACTTTCAATTACTGAAAATGTTGCACCAAAGGAACTAGACATCAACAAGCTAAAGGCGATTTTAGCAGAGAACGGGGTAGTTCTATAAGGTGTTAAGGAGGAAACCAATGAAAAGATGGAGAAAAGTGTTCTCAATTAGTCTCGCGGTCCTTTTGTTATTTAGCTCAGCCAGCGTAATAAGTGCTGCAAAGGAAAAAAATGAACTTGCAACAATATTAATGGTTCCACTTGATGATCGACCAGCGAACATCTACTTCCCTACCCAAGTAGGATATTCAGCTGGTGTTGAAGTTATTACACCACCAAAAGAGATGATCGGAAAGTTTACAACACCAGGAAATGGCGAAGAAATAAGTCAGTGGTTAATCGAAAACGGAGACAAAGCAGACGGGTTTGTCATATCAACAAGCATGCTTGCTTATGGAGGATTAGTTGCCTCGCGAACAGGGACAAAGTCGCTTGAAGATGCTCTTTCCGACATTCAGGTTATCAAACAACTTAAGGAGCTTTATCCTGAAAAACCTGTGTATGTGTATGATACGATTCAACGATTAGCCGTCACGGCCATAAGTGATGAGTATTTAAAGTATTATTCACAAATTAGTGAATGGGCGGTTCTTTATGATAAGGTAGTTAACTTAGGAATGCCAGGAAAGGAAAGACTTGATGAATTAGAAAGAGTTATTCCTGAAGCAGTATTAGAAGATTATAAAAAAGCAAGGGCAAGAAATCACACAGTCAATAATTTGTTGATTGACTGGGTGAAAGAAGGGTATATTGACTATTTAATCTTATCACAGGATGACGCCGCCCCATATGGCCTTCATCGTGCTGAAAGAGAGCTTTTACTTGAAAAAGTGGATACTCTTAATGTCGGGGATCAAGTAGCTGTTTTCCCTGGAGCAGACGAGGTTGATGTCGTAATGGTTTCACGCTTTGTGAATCAACTGTTCGGGACAGCACCAACATTCTTTGTTGAATATGGTGGAATCCACGGGGAAGATTGGATTGCTCCATTTGAAGATACGACTTTTGATTATAATGTTCAAAAACATATTGTCTCAGCTGGAGGAAAAGTCGTAACGAATGAAGCAGATGCTGATATTCACCTTCTTTTAAACACTCCATCAGCTGCAGATTCAACAAGAGAGAAGGACATAGCAGGTCTTGTAGAAAGAACAAGTGATCTTATTGCAAATGGAGAACAGGTGGCAATCGGAGACGTTTGGATTGTCAACAAAGCAGATGAACCGTTTGTGACGGAGCTTGCTGAGAATGTGGATTTAACCAAGATTCTGTCATATAGCGGTTGGAATACGGCAGGAAATGCACTTGGTATTACAGTAGGTCATGCTGCTGCGCGCTATGCATTCTTAACTCAAAAAAATGGTTTTGGGGTTCCTTTATATGAGCAGACAGCAGAATACCATTACGAATTTTTACTCCATCGTTTTACAAAGGATCAAAGCTATAAAAACATTGTACACCCTGCGGCAAGAACGTATATTCAATCTATCGGCGCAAGTGAATGGGACCTTGGAGAAAAATATGACCAAGTCAATCACTTTGTCCAAGAAAACCTTACACTTGAAACCGAAAAATGGTATCAATATTTTGACGGAAAAGAGGTATATATCGGGTCCAGAGGAAACAAGGATTTTTATAAGACGATCTCTGAGCTAGAAAGTGTCCACGTCAAATTACCTTGGCCACGTATCTTTGAAGCCGAACTAGAGCCAGAACTTAAATTAAAGTGAGTATTTTATGAAAGAAGGCAGACTTTACTAGGTCTGTCTTCTTTTTATATTGGGCTGGGTTGCGAGTGTGCTGATGTGCGACTCAAATACGTGGCCCGACAGGCAAATCCGAGCATGAAGATGTGAACCCGTGTCTAGACCTCATTCTCCTTCTGCAAAATGTTACCAATTACATTATTTAATAAGGTTTTATGATATGATAGTGTCATAGAAGAAGAGAAGGGTGAATGGATTTGAAGGTTATTGGACGGAACGATCTTTGTACATGCGGGAGTGGAAAGAAATATAAAAAATGCTGTGGCCGGTCTGCTGTGGTTTCAATCGATGAAGTCGTAGAAAACGAGCTGAACGATATCCAGCATGATATGTTTCAGTACGCATTTCATATGTACGAAGAGACTTTAGATGACGTTTTGGAAGAGTATGCGAATATTTTTGATAAGCTTCCAGAGGATGTGTATGATTTATTCTCATTCTTTTCACGCGTTTGGGTGGTTAGCTCGATTCCGTTAGAAGAGAAAACGATTCTAGAAGAGTATGTTGATATATATGGTCCGAAATGTAGCCGCCCACGTACGCGCGATCATTTAAAGAAATGGAAGGCAGCGCGACCGTCTGCCTACACGGTAACTGAGGTGGATGAGCGGGGAACCTATATGACGGTACGTGATATTTTTACGGAAAATGAACACCGCGTGCGGATTTATGAAACAGAGACGGAAGTAGAAGTAGGTTATTTTGTGTTCGGAACGCTGTTGCCTGCTGGAGCGAACTCCATCTTTTTCCCAACATTTCTTGAGTTGCCAACGGAATTTGCGGGAGATATGCGAAACATGATTCTTGAACTCTTTGAAAAGAGTGGCGAGAGCAATCCTGTTGATTTTATGTCACATGAATTTATCAATGTATTCATGGTGTTTATGTTTGGAAAGGCGAATGTAACGGCTGAGGATTATCAATGGAAGACGCCAAAACATAAAGAGGTCGCCGAAATGTTCCAGATTCGGATGAAGGAGTACGATTTCGAGGAAGACATTATTGGGATAGGACTTTCATTGTGGCATAAATATTGTGAGCGTAAAAATCCAAGGATAATCAAAACGGGAATTTATGAAGCAGCATTGGTGTATATGGTTGAAAAAATTTATTCAGATGAAGGCACTTCTACTTATGAAGAGCTTGCAGAAGAATATGATGTATCACCAAGCAGCGTTTCATCAAAATTCAAGGAACTCGAGAAAATCCTTCAAGAGGAACTTGTGAAATACGAGGAACTTGTCAATAGCGATGAAATTGCTAATCAAGAGTAAAGCAACCCACTTGTTGGGTTGCTTTTTTTGTGAGCAAAAAGAACTAGCACTCCGCCTTCCGACTCATTTTTACAGAAAATAAAGGAATTTGTCAGATTCCTGTGTAATTTGTAACAATGAAGCTACGAAAGGGAGGATTTGGAATGAAAAACATGGTCAAATTTTTAGGTGTATTGGTTGTACTGTTGACGCTTGTTATGCCTGGAAAAACCGCTTTTGCACATGGGGATGATTGTGAATGTGGTGTAACTTATTTACAAGGGGCAGAGCGCAACAAGGTTGTTGCAAACACGTTGAAATTAACGGAGTTTAAGAAAGTGAAGGCAGACCTAGGCCAAGATGGCTATGTATTTGCTGGAGCGGATCAGGTAATGGTTGTCCATATGCCTTTTGAAGGAATCATTTTAACAATCGTCGCAGTTCCATTTATTCATGAAAATGGAGAAGTATTATTCGCTGGCTTTACGAATGGAAAATTCTCTGGATTTCAAGGAGAATCAATGGAATAAATCAATGTTTTAACCCCTAACAAGTAGTTGGGGGTTTTTTTGTCGAAAATTTGTAACAATTTTCCTTTGCAAAATTTAGCGAATAGTGTAAAATGGATTTTAATTGGAAAATAAGATTGGTAGGTAAAAAGAATGAGTGCCGAACAACTTTTAAAAATAATGATTGATATCCAGAAAAAAGTAGAGGATACATCTACGATTACTACAGAAGAGGTTATGCAAGACCTTATTGGTAGATTGAAAGAGTGTCAATCCGCTTAAAACCTAGTACCGAAACTAAAATCAGGAGCCAGAGTGAAATCTCTGGCTTTTTTGTGCTTCTCTAACATAACCCCCGACAATTCGACTGCCTATGGGTATTCCTGTAATTATTTGATGAACGAAAGTTAGAGGAATGGGAAAAGACTCGTCTAAATATATGTATGTTGGAGGTTCCGTATCTCCAAACAACATTGATGAGGGGGAGTATAATGAAAAAAATATTTGCAGTTTTACTCAGTGTGGCTCTTTTACTGAGCTTCCTACCAGCTGTTTCTGCAACTGGAAAAGATGTTCACCAGGAGTATTATTCGGTACTGTTTCAGAAAAACAGTATTCCTGCTAGCTTTGCTAAGGAGGTTAGCAAATTTGGTGGCGAAGTCGTTTACACCGTTCCGGAAATTGGCTTCGCACAGGTGAAAGCTTCAACAGCTTCATTTTCAAAGCTAAAAGGAATGGCAGGGGTGAGTGTAGCCAATCCTTCGATTTCCTGGAATCTTCCGGAATCACAGCAAATTAAAGCTGATAATGTAAATCCTGCTGATGCAGCTTTATGGGAAAAACAATGGGATATTCACCGCATCACGAATGATGGTGAAAGTTATAAATTAGGAACGGGTTCACATGATGTGGTTGTTGGAATCGTTGATACTGGTATCGACCGGGATCATCCTGACTTAGTAAAGAACCTTTTACCTGGTTCTAAGAACTTTGTTCCAGCTGGTGGATTCCAAGGAACAGAGCCTTATGAAACAGGTGATAAGGCAGCGTTTGATGACATTCATGGGCATGGAAGCCATGTAGCAGGTTCAATTGCAGGAAATGGTGCAATGCTTGGAGTAGCTCCTGATACGGGAATTCGTGCGTATCGTGTGTTCGGTACTAGTTCTGCTGAATCAGCGTGGATTTACGATGCGATGATTGCAGCGGCAAATGATGGAGTCGATGTCATTTCAATGAGCTTAGGTGGCTTTGATGTCATAGGTCAAACTTTTTATGTGGACCCTGTGACAGGTAAGAAGGAAAACCTAGGAAACGATGTTGCTGATTTTATTGGATACAAACGTGCTGTTGAGTACGCAACGAACAAGGGAGCGCTCGTTGTTGTGGCTGCCGGGAATGATGGAATTAATGCAACAAACAAGAAAGAAGTTATGGATTTCTTAAATAGCGAATATGGAGGAGATGGACTTTATTTTGTGGGGGCAGGCTTTGAAGTTCCTGGTACCATTCCAGGTGTTGTAACTGTTTCAGCAACTGGACCAAAAGATGTGCTTGCTAATTACTCTAACTACGGCCCAGGTTTTATTGATATCGCAGCAGTTGGGGGCGATGCAAGATTATATGACCAATACGCAGCTGAAGGTAGATTCAATGAATACCTTGCAAAACGTCTGTTTGAAACTGAATTCAATTTAAGTGCAAGTGACGACGGTGGTTGGTACTGGTCAATTGGTACATCAATGGCAACACCAAAGGTTTCAGCAGTTGCTGCGTTACTGATTGATAAGTATGGAAAAATGTCACCGGCTAAACTTCAAGACCTTCTTTATAAAAAGGCAGTTGACCCTGTAAAAGGCAAGGATAAACAATATTTTGGATACGGACATTTAGATGCATATGATGCGTTAAAATAATCTTTTGAAAAGGACGGGTCTAGCACTTGCTAGATCCGTTTTTCTATTTTTTTAATCCGGTATTTATAAAATAAAGCCCTTTCATAATCTCCTAAAATATGAGAATATAGATTTGTTGAGTATCTAAACAAATAGGAGGAACTCCGATGACAAAGGTTCGTTTTGGTGTTTTATCTACAGCAAAAATTGCGAGAAATACATTGATTCCAGCGATGGAGCGCGCACACAATGCAGAGGTTGTGGCTGTTGCGAGTGAGAGCGGAAAAGCGAAGGATTTTGCAACAGAACTAGGCATTTCTAAGCATTATGAATCCTACACAGATTTATTAAATGATCCTGAAATCGACGCGGTGTACATTCCCCTTCCTAATCAATTACATAAACAATGGGCGATTGAAGCAGCGAAGCATGGCAAGCATGTGTTGTGTGAAAAGCCAGCTGCTTTGACATCGAAAGACGTTGAAGAGATGTCGGCAGCTTTTAAAGAAAATAATGTTACTTTTATGGAAGCATTTATGTATCAGTTCCATCCACAACATAACCGTGTGAAGGAAATCATTGCTTCTGGTGAAATTGGTGATGTGAAACTGATTCGTTCAACGTTCTCCTTTCTACATGATTTAAATTCTGGAAGTATCAAGATGCAAAAAGAGCTTGGAGGCGGTGTGCTGTACGATGTAGGCTGTTACTGCATTCATGCGAGTCGCTTGATTACAGGCGAAGAGCCAATTGAAGTGAAAGCAGCAGCGAATCTTCATCCTACACATGATGTTGATATTACTGCAGCGGGTACATTGAAGTTTGAAAGTGGTGTGATTGCCAATTTCGATGTGAGCTTTGAACAAAACTTTAAAGCTTCATATGAGGTTGTTGGCACAAAGGGCTCTATTTTAGCCAAGCATGCATTCCGTCCAGATAATGAAGGTGGAAATGGAGCGCTTGTCGTGAATGCTGAAGCTGGCCAGCGAGAAGAAACAGTTCAAGGTGACCAGTACAAGCTTCAAGTAGAGCATTTTGCAGATTGTGTTCTTTCTGATAAACAGCCGATGTACAGCATTGAAGAAACATTGAAAAATATGCGTGTAATTGAACAGGCGCTTGCGTCTGCTCGTAATTAAAAATTAAAAGCCAACCCTCGGGTTGTCTTCGAGATATCTAGATATTTATTACCTCCCCCCAACCTGTCTTGAAAACGCTTGTTAGACAAGCAACTAAAGTCATGTGAGCGTTTGTCAACAGTCTGAAGCCAACCCCTGGGTTGGCTTTTTTCGTTCCTTCCTCTTTTTCCTGTTTTTAATTTAAAAACACTGTCGTTAACATGGACTTTCCTGTTTTTAATCTCAAAATACTGTTTTTAATTCGACTTTCCTGTTCTTAGCAAATTCCTTCCTCAAATCTATCAAAACTTTTTCTAGTAAAAATGTATATCTACCAAAATTTCGGCAATACTAGATTACAAGTGATAGAACATATAAAAAATAGGAACCAAAGGAACCGTCCCTGTGGTTCGTAAGGAGGAATTCTAGTGAAAACAGGTGTTGAGTTGCCAGAGGTATTACCAGTTAATAGGGAAGATTTTTTGAAACTATTGTTAGATTTAATAGTAAAAAAGTAGTGGAATTGTGGTGTCGAGTATTGTTGAAAAGTGCGAAAACTTATATACTATAGGTAGAAAATCATATATTTGTAGAAAAGGGCAAACTCTCTGAAAAAAACGGGATTCTGGAGCATAGGGTCTATGTAACAAAATATATGAAGCGTTTGAGCCAATCTAGCAGAATTGGCTTTATTTTTTGCCTGATCTATTACTATTCAACAAGAAAGAGGTACTTTAGATGAAAAGTATTCGTACGCGGTTATTTGTCAGCTTTTTTGCCATCATCATCCTTTGTATAGGCTTAGCGGCATATAATTATTTTTCTGTGTCTACTATGAATCAAAAGACGGACGACATGGTATCCGAGGAACTCACGGTTTTACTAGAATATGATAGTTTGAAATATAATATTGCTCAGAGTATTGCGTTGGCTCGTGGATATGTGTTGTATGGGGAATCTTCCTATAGAGATGATTATGACATCTATTCCGTGGAATTTGATTTAACCGATCGAAAGTTAGGCTCGATGAAGATTAAAGAAGTGGAGAAAATTTTACGCGAAACAAAAAAATGGCGTGATTTGATAAATGAAAAGGTGTTCATCCCTTATGATAGTGGTGATAAAGAACTGGCCAAGCACAATCTGCAGACATATGTTCAGCCGGGAGCTAGGGGCTTGATGGATCAAGTTGAACAACTATCAAAAGAACGAGAACGGCAAATTGTCTCAACTGGTAACGACGTTGTAAGTTACGGTGAGAGTACCAATATCGCTGGACTCGTGGTGGCTGCAATTGCTATTATTTTAGGAACGATTATTTCCATTTATACATCTGTAGTGATTGCAAGACCAGTGAAAAATGTGGCAAACCGGATGAAGGCGATTTCGAATGGTGAGCTTCACGCTGAGCCTATTAAAACGAAGCTAAAAGACGAAATTGGCCAGTTGGTAACAGCAGTTAATGATATGAATGAGAATTTAAGAGGTATGGTCAAGCAAATGTCTGTTGTTTCAGACCATGTGACTGGTCAAAGTGAGGAATTGACCCAGTATGCGGATGAGGTCATGGCAGGTAGTCAGCAAATCGCGGTCACGATGGAAGAGCTCTCACGGGGTGCTGAGGACCAGGCATCTTCATCGACCCTTTTAATTGAGAAAATGTCCAATTTCTCGCAGGAGATCATGCAGGTTGCAGTAAATGGTGAGGACATTAAGGAACAATCTCAGGGAATGTTAACTCTGACTAACGATGGCAGCGCCTTTATGGAAACATCGATTCAACAGATGAACAGTATTCATGAAAAAATGAAGCAGTCCCACGCGATGGTAGTTGGGCTGGATAACAAAACGAATGAAATTACGAAGCTTGTGAATGTGATCCAGGAAATCGCAGGACAAACGAATCTATTAGCATTGAACGCAGCGATTGAGGCAGCAAGAGCAGGTGAACACGGAAAAGGCTTCGCAGTAGTCGCGGACGAGGTTCGTAAGCTTGCTGAACAAGTTGGAAAATCTGTTGCAGAAATAACAGTGATTGTAAAAGATATTCAAACGGAATCGAAGCAAGTCGTTCAATCATTGGATGATGGCTACCAATCTGTTGAAGAAGGTACCTCACAAATCCAGACAACTGGCGAAACATTTAATGATTTAAAACGTAAGATCGATGATATTAGTACCCAGTTTGAGTCCATGTCTAGCTCGCTCTACGGTATACTTGATGACACAAGAGAAATCAGCGGAGCTATCGAAGGGATTGCAGCTGTGGCGGAAGAATCGGCAGCGGGTGTCGAGCAAGTATCTGCAACTGCCCAACAATCGAGCAGCTCAATGGAAGAAGTTTCAAAAAGCGCGAAACAGCTCGAAGAAAATGCTGGTGAACTCAACATGTTAATCCAGAAATTCAATGTGAAGTAATTTGTGGGTCATGGGGACAGGTCCCTTGTCCCAGAGAGGTGAAAATCCTGCGTGGTAAATATTGGTGACATTCTTTTTCAGTTATTTGCATTTCTCGTTCCACTAAGTTTTGTTGCCGTCCTCATCTATATGATGCGTTTTTCAAAGCGTGTCAAACGAATGGAAGCAAAGCTAGATGAAATTTCAAAAAAGGTTGAGTAAGACTTGGGAGATAATCTCAAGTCTTTCTTTTTGGAGGAATCATTGTGATTGAAACATTAAAGGAGATTGTGGCTACTATTGACGAACGAAAAATCGTTTGGGGTGTTGGCGGGTCGTTATTACTAAGTTTTCACGGACTTGTTCAGCATCCAAATGATATTGATTTGTTGGTGGATGAAGAGGACGCTTTTTGGTTCAATAAGAAACTTGAGGTGCTTGGAACACCGATTGAGGCAAACGCTTTACGCCCTTTTAGAACGAGATATTTTGCGAAATTCATCGTTGGTGGGAATAATGTCGATAGCATGGGAGGATTTGCAATTGAACATCAAGAAGGGGTTTATCGGTTGCCTTTTGACGAAAACTCGGTGGTCGGGAGTTTTGATGGAATTCCTTTAAGTTCACTTGAGGATTGGTATATTCTTTACATGTTCATTCCAAACAGACAGGATAAGGCAAAACTGATTGAGGAACATTTTAAAAAGAATGGTGTGAAGCATCCATGGTTGCTAGCACGTGCTTTGAACCAGCCATTGCCACATGGGATTAGGGAAAAAATCGAGAGGTTATTAAGATAGAAAAAGGATGCCTGTGCGCGGGCATCCTTATTTTTTTACACTCATTTTTACATTTCGGAACATGAATGTGGTTTTCTCTTTCTGGTTGGTAAGTACCATTGCATCGATTTGCGAAGTGGTATCCTGAAGCTCAACCTCAAGTTGAATTGTTCGCCACGGATCATGCAAGCCTATCACTGCGGATACACTCTCCGCTAAAAAAGTTCCGCGTGCATCAGTCTCGTCCACAAGTAAATAAACGGCAGTGTTGCCCTTCACCTGGACCTCGAACACAATCGTTTCGCCACCCTTAACCCCTTTTGGTGAAAAAACAAATCCCTCGTTTTCCTCTTCACCTTTCGTTTTTACTTCAAATGTACCATCCTCCACCTGTACCACCGTCGCACTCACTCCAAAAAATGGTGATTTTTCTGCAGCACTCGCTGGCGAAATGAATAGAAATAATAACGCTATGCATAATAAAATTTTAAGTTTCAACGTAAGAACCTCCTTTGGGACACAGGTCCGTCGTCCACTTAGTATGTGGAAAAAGGAGGAAAATATGTAAGGCGTAAAAAAGCAACCGGAACGTGACCGGTTGCTTTCAGTAATTTATTGAATTTCCAAATGTTGTTTCAAGCGTGTAGAGACGGCCTGACGTTCTTCCTCAGAAACAATCCAGTACCATGCGTCAAGGGTTTGCCCAACACCGTCGATGCTGTATTGCTCGATGTTATGGCGAGCATCCTTATATTTCGATTGGATAGTTTTCATTTCATCAAAGGAAATATCGGTTTTTACGTTCGTGCCAAGCGCACCAAGAATATCATCAATTTTTGTGACAGAAGTGAAGCTTGCTCCTTTATCGATAATCCCTTGGATAACCTGCTTTTGACGATCCTGTCGACCAAAGTCACCACGAGGGTCGTCATAGCGCATACGAGCATATTTAAGAGCTTGCTCGCCGTTTAAAGTCTGCGGTCCTTCCGAGAACGAGGCACCATCATAAGAGAATGCCAATGTACTGTTCACTTGGACACCACCAAGCGCATCAACGATTTGCTGGAGGCCCTCCATGTTTACTTTTACATAGTAGTCGATTGGTATATCTAGGAAGTTCTCAACTGTGTCAATCGTCATATCCACACCACCAAATGCGTATGCGTGGTTGATTTTATCCTGAGTACTCCTTCCAACAATTTCAACACGAGTATCACGCGGAATGCTTAGCATTTGCATGGAATTCGTTTTTGGATTAACGGTAACAACAATTAACGTATCGGTACGACCCTTGTCGCCCGAGCGTTCATCAACACCCATGAGCAGGATCGAAATCGGATCTGCTTTCGAGATATCAATTTCTTCTGTACGTTTGTCAGATGGACCACGGTCGCTGTGCATTTTTCCAACTGTACTTGCAACAGATTGATATAAATAAACGGCGTATCCACCGATGGCTAGCAATAAAACAAGAGCGATCGTTCCAACAACTTTTGGCCATTTCCGTTTTGTATTCTTTTTCGAATGGCGGTCAACTCGACTCATATTTATCAACACCTTTTCGTAGATTACTAGTTGAATTAATAGTACACAAGTATTAGACGTTTGAGAAGAGAAAAAGTTACAAGGTTTGGTGAAAAAGATGTCTAATCGTGGTAGGGACTTGTCGAAATGGGGAGAAGAGATGCAAATATCGTAATCTGTGGGTGGCGCAAATATAGGTCCAAAGACGCAAAAATGTGTGAGATGAAGCAAATCCAGGAATTTAGATGCAAAAATCTGGACCGCGCAATACTGTGAAAAGAGGCAGTAGCTCAAACTATACGAAATTTTCTAAATTTATTTTACAAATCAAAATGATTATGGTATTTTTAAAACAATTAGTCATATATTAGGATTAATTAAAGGAGGTGAACGGGACCAGGAGATTAAACTCTTTTTTTCAGCAATCAACAAGGGGATGAATGGGAGTAAAATTAAAGGGGGAGAAACATGAGTGGTTTGGATTGGGGAGTCGTAATTGCATTTTTCTTACTTATGGTGGTAATTGGGTTTTGGTCGTTTAATAAAGTACAAGGGTCAAGGGATTTTTTCGTTGCAGGGGGTAAGTTGCCTTGGTGGTTAGGCGGTATTTCTCACCATGTTGGGGGATACAGTGGTGCGGTATTCGTCGCCTATGCTGGTTTGGCCTATACACATGGTTTTAGTTTGTATGTGTGGTGGGCACTACCAATTGTTGTTTCAGTAATTATTGGCGCTTACATTATAGCGCCGAGATGGTCAAAATTGAGAACGAAACTTGATATCGAATCGCCAACAGAGTATTTAGCCATGCGTTACAATGTACCGACCCAGCAATTAGTGGCCTGGAGTGGTGTACTCGTAAAACTATTTGATGTTGGTGCGAAATGGGCAGCAATCGGACTTTTACTGAATGTATTTACCGGTATCCCTATTGTTTATGGAATCTTATTATCTGGAATCGTTTCGTTAATTTATATTACGATCGGCGGTATTTGGGCAGACCTTTGGACAGATTTTGCACAATTTATTGTTGGAATCATTGCAGGTTTCGTCATGTTCTTTGTTGTATTAAATCAAATGGGGGGATGGGGTTCAATTACAGGAATCTGGGATAAACTCCCGCCTGCAAATAGTCAACCATTCAACGAGCCCTATACGCTAGGCTATGTATTAGTTTTCGTATTCATCGTATTCTTTAGTTATAACGGGGGAACTTGGAACCTCGCAGCACGATATATTTCGTCACCTTCAGGGAAGGAAGCAAAGAAATCAGCCATATTTTCAGGAGTCCTTTATCTTGTGTGGCCGTTAATTTTATTCTTCCCAATGTGGGCGGCGCCAATTATTTTACCTAATCTTGAAGACCCTACACAATCATATGCACTACTCACCCAGGAGCTTTTACCTGCAGGATTAATTGGTCTTGTGCTAGCTTCCTTATTTGCCGCAACCATGTCGATGACTTCCTCAGATGCAAATACAATTTCAGCCGTTATTACTAGGGATATCCTACCTGTGATGTCAGGTAAATTTAAGGGATTGGACCAAAAGACATCTTTAAAAATTGCAAGAATAGTTACCTTTACGTTCACGTTCTTAACTCTTATTATCGGGATTTTCTCAGATAATTTTGGTGGAGTTTTAGGGTTATTGATTTCTTGGTTTGCGGCGTTGGTCGGGCCAGTCTCGATTCCGATGCTGTTAGGTTTACTACCTGCCTTTAAATACAGTGATTCAAAAGCGGCGATCTCCTCAATTCTTGCAGGATTAGCGATGTTTGCTTTAACAAAGTATGGTGTTGATTGGGCGCTATATGTGGAACTTGGAGCCCCAATCTTTACATCTGGTTTAGTATTCATTGGTCTTGGATTACTCAATAAAAATAAACCAGTTAAGCCAGAAATTGAAGAAATGTTGTCTGCGATCAGCAAATCTGATGAAGAGTTAGCAAAAGATACGAAGAACATTACACCATCGCTTTAACAAGTAAGGAGATACGTCATGGATACTCAAAAACTAGTAAGCTTTTATCAAAAAGAAATTGAAGAAAATTTTTGGCCGTTTTGGGAAAAGGCGTTTGATGAAGAAGCAGGTGGCGTTTTTACCTGCTTCTCCAATGATGGAAGTACGTTAGTAAGCAAGGATAAATACACATGGTCACAGGGACGTTTCCTTTGGTTATGTGCGGAGCTTTATCGGTTAGCGGAGCAAGGGAAGATTGCTTTAAATAAAAATCGTTTAAAGAAGATGGCAGATAAAACGTATCAGTTCTTAGTGAACCATACTGTCATGGAAAATAACCATGTTCTGTATACCGTAACTCATGATGGAAAACCGGTGCAGGAAGACATCAGTGTGTTTGCCGATTGCTTTTTTGTCATAGGTGTAAATAAATATGCAGATGCCTTTAAAAATGAAGCTGCATTTGATCAAGCCTATCTTGTCTATGAATCGATTCATCAACGAATTAAGCATGGACATTTTAGAACAGAGCCTTATCCAATTCCGGTTGGTTACTCTTCACATTCAATTCAAATGATCATGTTAAATGTGGCACAAGAGGTAGAAGAGACAGCCGAAAAGTTTTCAAAACCAGTCAAGAAAAAGGCGAAATCCATCAGTGAAAAAATCATTCAAGAATTCATTTTAGAGGATGGTAGAATTGTCGAACTGAAACCAGAGGCTGCTAGTAATGAAGATACCTTACTTGCGAACCATGTTAATCCGGGTCATGCTTTGGAATCGATTTGGTTTCATGTTCATAGTCTCGATGAGCGGGATGAAAAGGTCCTACAGCTTTTATCCAAAGTCACCCTGCAGTCGATTCACTTAGGTTGGGATGATGAACACGGAGGACTGCTTCGGTTTGTTAATAAAGATGGTGCAGAGCCACAAGGAAGGCGAATCAACGATCCGTATGAAAAATTAATTCTTGATACGTGGGATACAAAGCTTTGGTGGCCACATTCTGAAGCGCTCTACACCTTACTATTACTCTATAAAAAAACGAAGGAACAACGCTTTTTAGAATGGTATAAAAAGTTTTTTGAATATAGTTTTACCACCTTTCCAAATCACAACAAGGAAATCGGAGAGTGGATTCAAATTAGGGATAGACAGGGAAAACCGTTACAAAAGGTCGTAGCACTACCGGTCAAGGATCCGTTCCATATCCTGCGAAACTTTATTTTAATTCTGAAGTTATTTTAATTGAGGAGAATGAATCATGAGTTTACTGCTGGGTACCTATGAAATCGATATTACCCCCGAGCTTCCCATCCCGTTGGCAGGATTTGCACATCGGGAAGGGAGTGCTTTGGAGGTTCATTCTCCGCTTTTTCTTAAAACCTATTATTTTGAAAAAGAGAATCATGCATTTTTGCTGATGGTTGGAGATGTTATTTGGTGGGATGACAGGTTTGTCCAGAAATGGAGAAGAAGGTTAGCGGATGAGTATTCTCTAAAACAGGAATCTATCTGTTTTCACGCCACACATAATCATTCTGGACCTCAAACAAGTAATGCCTTTACAAGCCTTTTAGGCGAACCTGAACCAAGCTTTTTAGAATCATTGGAAGCAAAAATAGTCAAAAGCGTTGAATACGCAATCGCCAATAAAGAACCGGTGACCATCGCACGAAGACAAACAATAAGTGATATTGGTGTTTACCGCCGATTGAAGCATGAAAATAAAATCCTGATGAGACCTAATCCGAGTGTTCCGATCAACAAAGAGGTAACGATTATCACGTTTAAAAACGAAAAACAAGAAACGAAGGCAATGCTAATTCATTTTTCCTGCCATCCGACATCAACAGATACGAATGTTGTTTCCGCAGAATACACGGGAGTTTGTTGTTCGGTGTTAAAAGAGACGTATCCCCAGGCAGTAATAGGTTTTTTACAGGGGTGCTGTGGTGACGTTAGGCCAGCTTTGATGAAGGAAGATGAATTTTATCGGGGGAGTCTTCATGACATGGAGATGATTGGTAACCAGCTCGCTAAGGATATTTTATCTGGAGGCGCCGAAGAAACCATCGTTTGTCACCAGCTAAATAGCCAAACTATCAAACTACCCTTACAATTTCAAACCAACTTTACCGTGAATGAAGAGATCGACCCCGAAGTACTTGAGATTTGGAAAAAACATAGCAGGAAGAGCGAAACTTTGCTGGAAATTCAATATTTTAAGATAGGCCCTGAACTTCATTTTCTCTTTTTTAATGGTGAAATGGTTCAAGGGTACGGTGAGTATATAAAAAGCCTGGACCCGCGAGTCTTAGCTCTCGGTTATAGCAATGGAATGATTGGATATATTCCAACCCAAATTCAGCTAATGGAAGGCGGTTATGAAGCTGAGGAATTCATTTATTACTTTGGCTTACCGGCGCCTTTTCATATAAAAACGGAAAAAGAAATACAGAACGCAATTGAAAACATACTAGAAGGTGAATGGAAAATGACTGTAAAAAGAAGTGGACATAAAGATAAACTCGCATACTACGTTTTTGAAACACGTAATGAAATGGGTGAATATGCAGCACGTGATGTGGCTAATCAAATTGTAAAGCTTCAACAGAAGCAAGAAGAAATTCGTATGGTGTTTGCTGCTGCTCCATCACAAAATGAGTTTTTACAACATTTGATCAGTGACGACCGAATTCATTGGAATCAGATTATTGCTTTTCACATGGATGAGTATGTCGGACTTGATAAGGAAGCCCCTCAGCTGTTTCAGAACTTTTTAAAAGAAAGATTGTTTCATAAAGTACCATTTAAAGAGGTTCACCTCATTGATAGCTCAAATGAAAATGAGCTAGAGCGCTATTCGAAGCTTTTAGAAGAGCAGCCAATTGATATCGTTTGTCTTGGCATTGGTGAAAATGGCCATATCGCATTTAATGACCCACCTGTTGCGGATTTTCATGATCAAAAGGTAATAAAAAAAGTAGAACTGGATGCCATGTGCAGGCAACAGCAAGTAAACGATGGCTGCTTCGCTTCATTGGAAGAAGTTCCATCACATGCGTGGACGCTAACCATTCCAACTCTATTATCTGCGAAATCTATGTTTTGCATCGTTCCAGGAAGCACGAAACGACAAGCAGTCTATCAAACGTTAAATGGTCCCATTAGCACAGAATGCCCTGCCTCCATTTTACGAACACATGAGCATGCATATCTTTATGTCGATCAAGACTCATTTGGAGATGAATAGGATGGTTATTATTGAAGGACTTCATTATAAAAATAATACCGGGATACGGATTGAAATTAGAGATGGAATCATTGAATCGATTGAACCGACTGATGTGAAAAGTGAAACCTATATTGCACCTGGATTTGTTGATTTACAAGTAAATGGATATATGGGGGTTGATTTTAATTCTCTTGATCTAACTGAATCCGATATTGAAAAGGTTTGTTTGAGTTTACTTGAACAAGGAGTGACGTCATTTTATCCAACAGTCATCACGAATTCCTCTGAAAATATGGTGAAACTGGTTGGAGAAATTTCAAATGCCGTTTCAAAAAATGAGCTTGCACGGCAGATGATTGCCGGTATTCATTTAGAAGGTCCATTTTTATCAGTCGAAGATGGACCGCGGGGGGCTCACAACCGGGAATATATTCAAGCTCCTGATTGGGAGTTTTTTAAGAAGTTAAATGAATCTGGCTTCATCAAAATCGTGACATTATCACCAGATTGGGAGCATGCGGAGGAGTTTATTAAATTAGCATCTGAATCAGGAATCCTTGTTTCCATTGGACATACAAATGCGAACTCAGTGCAGATTCAAAAAGCGGTTAAAGCAGGTGCGAAAATGTCGACCCATTTGGGTAACGGAGCACATGTCATGCTTCCAAGACATCCGAATTATTTGTGGGACCAGTTGGCAGAGAATGAGTTAGCAGCAACTGTGATTGCAGACGGATTTCACCTTCCAACCTCCGTGTTAAAAGTGATTGAAAAAGTGAAAAAGGAAAAAATGGTCATCATCAGTGATAGTGTGGCACTAGCAGGCTTGCCAGCAGGGGAATATACGGCTGCTGTTGGTGGGGAAGTGACATTAACAGAAGAAGGACGGCTTCATTTAAGAGGGGAGCCACGATTACTTGCTGGCTCAGCTCAAAGTATCCTCTGGGGTGTAAACCGAATCGTTGAGATGGGAGTCACTGATTTACCTACTGCGATTGAAAAGGCATCTGTTTTACCTGCAAAAATCATGGGGCTCGAGCATGGTCTTCAAGTAGGGGCTCCCGCCGATCTTATTTTATATAAAAAGGGTATGGAAGTGACTGAAACAATCAAGGCTGGGAACGTTTTGTATAGGGGTGAAAAGGAATGAAGTATGCGCTGGAATACTATGAAAAAGTGAAAACATATATGGATCAAGTGATTGAAACGGAATCAGAGAATATCATGAAAGCCGCAGAAATAGTCGCAAATCAGATTAAGGAAGATAAAATTGTCTATGCCTACGGGCCAGGTGGACATTCAAATCTAGCATCCCAGGAGCTCTTTTTTCGTGCGGGTGGACTGATGCATGTCAGTGCCATTTTAGATGAAGGGACCTTATTAAGTGGTGGGGCACTAAGGTCGATGGCGATTGAACGAACACCTGGATACGGGAAAATCGTGTTAGATGATTATGGATTACAATCGGGTGATCTATTAATTATTATTAATGCGTACGGGATAAATGCGGCTACAATCGATGCAGCTTTGGAAGCCAAGCGAGTAGGAGTAAAAACAATTGGCATATCCTCAAAACAGCATGCGCTAGACACACCAAAAGATCACCCTGCAAGGCATCCATCCAAACAAAATCTGCATGATGTCGTCGACCTTGCCATTGATTCAAAAATCAATGTCGGGGATGCTGTAATTGAAATTGAAAATCTGGATCAAAAAGTGGGAGCCGTCTCAACTTTTGTTAATGCCTATATTGTCAATTCCATTTCCATGGAAGCGACGGCCAAACTAGTAGAACAAGGAATTCAGCCACCAATCTGGAAAAGTGGGAACGCTACTGGTGGCGACGAATGGAACAACCAATTTATTTCTCGTTTCAAACATAAGATTAAGAAGTTATAAGGATGTTTCCCGTTACTCTAGAAGGGGCAATTGGTATAATATTGGTATGTTAGTGGATAGAGAGATGAGGACAGAGAAATGAAAACAAGAGGCCCGGGAGTTTTACGAGAACAAAATCAGAAAAAGGTTTTATCCCTTTTGCGCCAATATAAACAGACCTCAAGAAAAGATTTGGCGAAGGCGATGGGTGTTAGCAAAAATACCATTTCCCTGATTGTCGATCAATATGTGAAAGATGGCGTCATCAATGAGGTCGGAGTTAAAGATGTAAATAAGGCTGGTCGTCCAAAAATTGTTATTGAATTGAATCAGAATGCCTTCAAAGCGATTGGGATCGCTATTCACCATGACGGTATTGAATATATGGTGACAGATTTTTATTTACAACCCGTTACTAGCGGATTTTGTGAGGTAGACGGAAAAGACTGGGAAAAGGTATGTGGGGAGATTCTAAAAATAGTTGAGAGCCTGCTGAGCGAACATCCAGAAGTTATCGGTGTTGGCATTGGAATTCCTGGAATTGTGAATGCAAGTGAAGGCATTGTGTATCATTCTACAAATCTGGGTTGGAAGAATATCCAGGTAAGTGACCAGCTGGAAAAATCGATACCAGTGCCCATTATTATACAAAATAATGTTAATTTGGCTTCCTTGTGCTCAGCAGGGATTATGGATGAATCCTGTACCAGCAGCTCGTTTTATATTCGGATCGGCGATGGAATAGGCGGAGCTTTTACGGCAGCGGGTCAGATTTGGAATGGTGACAGCTGGACTTCTGGGGAAATTGGTCATATTTCGGTTGATCCAAACGGACCATTATGTGGCTGTGGCCAACGCGGCTGCTTAGAGAAAATGATAAGCCGGAAAGCCTTCCAGGAATGGCTAGATCAAATGGAGGATAAGGAGTTACCCGATGGTAGGGAGCAACTTCAGCAACAAATTAAAAAGTATGGAATTTATTTAGCAACCTCCCTGATCAATATTATCCATTTGCTTAATCCGGGTACAATTGTAATTGATAGTCCCTATAACCAATATGGAGCTTTTCAAGAATCATTATTGAGTCATCTTGAGCAAAACGCCCTCAAAATTCCGTATTCCAAAACACAAATTTATTTTAATAATGAACCTTATTCTCAATCCTTAGGTGCCGCAACCGCAGTCGTGTTGGATTTTGAAAGGGAGTAAAGACAAGGCAGGGGTGAGACCCCTGTCTTTTTTTGGATTGATTGTAGTTGGGATAGGGCAAAGCTGGGGCTAGCGGGCGAAGACGCATAATTAGATTCAAATCACCAAAACGAAACCGCCGGAAAATTGATCCCAAAGACAACTTCCACAGTTAGAGTCAATCTTTTATACCCCCACGTTTAATCAACCGCTCAACAGTTTTGCCACTGTTTATTAGTTTGTCTATAATAAACCTTAGTAATATCTTGTTTTTTCAAAGATTGGGGGAAGTCAGATGGCTGCGGATATTGTGGTTGTAGGTAGCTTGAATGTGGATATGGTGGTAAATGTGAAGCAGCGGCCAGAATGGGGAGAAACGGTTCTCGGTCATGGCTTTTTTACGGGAAATGGTGGAAAAGGTGGTAACCAAGCGTATGCAGCTGCGAGGCTTGGGGCTTCGGTTGCAATGCTCGGCTGCGTTGGAGAGGACATTTTTGGCGAGCAGCTTTTAAAAGGATTGAACGAAGTCGGAGTGGACACTTCTGCTATTGAAAAAATTCCCGACGTTTCGTCTGGCGTGGCTGTGATTAGCGTGAATGAAGATGGAGAAAACAGCATTATTGTTTCACCAGGTGCCAACGACCATGTGACACCTGAATATGTAAGAAAACGTGAGGAGATCATTAGTAAGGCAAAGCTTGTTATGATGCAACTCGAGATTCCTTTGGAAACAGTAATAGAAGTTGCAAATATTGCACATACATACAATGTTCCAGTTGTGCTCGACCCTGCTCCTGCACGAACGCTTCCTGATGAGCTTTATAAAAAAGTGACCTATCTCGTCCCGAATGAGAGTGAGTTAGGAGTTGTCGCAGATGAAAAAATTTTGGATACGGAATCTGCAAAAATGGCTGGCACGAAGTTATTGAAAAAAGGTGTTGATACAGTATTTGCAAAGCTAGGTGGAAAAGGAGTCGTTGTGTTGCGGGATAACGAAACATTCTTTGTTAACCCACACACAGTGTCCGTGGTTGATACGACGGCAGCGGGTGATGCATTTGCGGGTGCGCTCGCTACAGCACTCGTGAGCGGGAAAAATCTGCAAGAAGCCACTGAATTTGCAAATGTGGTCGGGGCGTTAACCGTTACAAAAAAAGGTGCTCAAGCCTCAATGCCAACACGAGAAGAAACGCAAAATTTTGGAGGAAAACGATGAAGAAAATTATTTTTGATGTGGATACAGGAATAGATGATGCGATGGCGATTGCCTATGCCGTTAATTCACCGGAGCTAGATATTCTTGGCTTAACTACAAGCTATGGAAATGTTGCGGTTGATGAGGCGACACGAAACACGCTAGCGGTTTTAGAGAAGCTAGGAAAAAAAATCCCGGTATTTGCGGGTTCGGAAAAGCCACTGTCTCGTGCGAATCGTGAAGGTTTTGCGAAAAAGGTACATGGAGAAGATGGTCTAGGAAATGTGTTGGATTTTGAACCTGCTGCATCCACTGAAACTCAGACTGCTGTTAATTTTATTATTGATCAGGTCAAAAAGCTTCCCAATGAGATAACCGTTATCGCAGTGGGACCGTTGACAAATCTTGCTCTCGCGCTTCAAAAGGCACCAGAGATTGTCGAACACGTTTCCGAAGTCGTGATCATGGGTGGTGCGGTCTTCGTACCGGGAAATGCAACACCACATGCTGAGGCGAATATTTTTACAGACCCCGAAGCGGCAAAAATCGTGTTGTCGTCGGGTTTACCGATAACTTTGATTGGTTTAGATGTGACGATGCAGACATTGTTGCCAAGAGATAAAGTAGATGCATGGCGTGGTTCAGAGGTTGGCGACTTTTTCGCAGACATGGTCAGCTTTTATCATGACTTTTACGAGTCCGCTAACCCAGGAATCGGTGGTTGTGGCCTCCACGATCCATTGGCAGTTGGTGTAGCGATTGATCCGAGCTTAGTGAAGACGAAGTACATAGCAGTTGACGTGATTTCTGAAGGAAAAGAAGATGGCAGAACAGTACCAGTACCGGAAGGAAATCCAAAAATCCAAGTATGCACCGAGGTCGACGCGTCAACATTTTTAGATCACTTTTTAAAAAGAGTGCCCACTGCACAATAGAATTTTTGAACCCATGCTATAAAAATAGTAGCATGGGTTCAATTGTTGTAATATTGTTATAATATATAAATTTTTTAGGGACACGAAATCTCTGTCTCAAATGGATGGGATAGAGAAATCTCCGTCCCAATAGAAGGTGGCATTGTAATGGAACAGCAGGTTGTAGCATTTTTAAAAGAGAAAGAGTCTGAAATGGTGGAGGTTTTGAAGGGCTTAGTAGAGTTGGAATCTCCGTCTCACGATAAGGAAGCGGTAGACCAGGTGGGCGAGCAGGTTCAGGACCTTTATAAAAAATATGTAGGTGGCTCGGTTCAGAAGTTTAACAATGAGCATTTCGGGGATCACTTTCGCTGTGAGTTTGGTGAGGGTGATGAGCAAATATTGATTTTAGCGCATATGGACACAGTTTGGCCAAAGGGCACGCTTGAAGAAATTCCATTCCGGATTGATGGAGACAAGCTTTACGGACCAGGTTCATTCGATATGAAGGGCGGCATCGTCCAAGGGTTGTTTGCACTACATGCGCTCAAGACACTCCAAGTTCCTTTGAAAACAAAGGTTGTTATGTTGTTTACGACAGATGAGGAGATTGGAAGTGAGTCTTCACGCGAGCTAATCGAAGTAGAAGCGAAAAAGAGCAAATATGTGCTTGTTCTAGAATCCGCGGCAGCATCTACGAAAGGAAAGCTAAAAACCTCTCGCAAAGGTGTCGGTATGTTCACGATACAAGTAAAGGGACGTGCAGCACACTCCGGCATTGAGCCCGAAAAAGGCATTAGTGCAATTGAGGAGCTTGCTCGACAAACCCTTTATTTGCACGGCTTAACGGACTTCGAAAAAGGAACAACCTTAAATGTTGGATTAGTAAAAGGCGGAAGTGCATCCAACGTGGTGGCTGCTGAAGCGGAGGCAGAATTGGATTTGCGTGTGAAAAACACCGCCGAATTTAATCGAATCATTCCGTTGATTCAAGGCTTGACGCCATCTAAGGAAGGCTTAACCATCGAGGTTACAGGTGGCATCAACCGTCCAGTTATGGTAAAAACACCAGAGATCACTAAAATGTTTGAAACAGCGAAGGAAATAGCGAAGGAATACCTTGATTTTGACTTAGAAGACCAAGCAAGTGGTGGCGGTAGTGACGGTAGCTTTGCTTCACAATTTGCGCCAACCTTGGATGGGTTAGGACCAGTTGGTGACGGTGCTCACGCTTCAAACGAGCATTTACTTATCTCACAAATGCCGGTTAGAAGTGCGTTGGTTGCGTTATTGATTGAAAAACTGGCGAATGAGTAAGGGACATGGGGAAAGGTCCAGTGTCCAAGGAAATCGTGTGGGACGAGGGACCTGTCCCACTGTCCCAAAAAGTTTCCGAATTGTTTAGACAACTATTCATGATACTGTTATAATATTCCTCATTAATTATTGTGAGGTAATGATCATGTATTTTAACAAGGAAGAGTTTCAAAGCAAACACCAAAATCATGGAAGGCTATTGGTGAGTTGTCCGGACCAACCGGGGATCGTGATGGCCATTTCTGCATTTTTATATTCATTTGATGCCAATATCATTGAGTCCAGTCAGTATTCTACTCATCATCAAGAAGGAACATTTTATCTTCGAATTGAATTTGAATGCCCATCCTTAACGGAGAAAAAGTCAGAGATGGAGTCTGCATTTTTAGAAGTTGCCGAAAAATTTTCAATGAAGTGGAAGCTAATTGACGTTCAAAATGTGAAAAGAACGGCGATCTTTGTTTCCAAGCAACTTCACTGTTTGCACGAACTTTTGTGGGAATGGCAAAGTGGCGACTTAATGACGGAGATTGCACTAGTCGTGAGCAATCATGAAGATGCAAGACCAGTTGTTGAAAATCTAGGCATTCCGTTTGTCTACATTCCAGCGAACAAAGATATCCGCAAACAGGTGGAGGAACAGCAATTACAGCTTTTAAAAGACTATGACATTGATTTGATCGTGCTTGCGCGTTACATGCAGGTGTTAACACCCGATTTTGTTGCGGCTTATCCAAATCAAATTATTAACATCCACCACTCATTTCTGCCAGCGTTTGTCGGGGCAAGACCGTATGAGCGTGCTTATACACGCGGGGTAAAACTAATCGGAGCAACCTCTCATTATGTAACGAACGATCTGGACGAGGGCCCAATTATTGAACAAGACATTGCACGTGTGGATCACCGTGACGATGTAGCGCGATTGAAGAAAATTGGTCAATCCGTCGAACGAAGCGTGCTTGCGCGTGGAGTGAAATGGCATCTTGAGGACCGAATTATCGTGGATCATAATAAGACAATTGTGTTTTAACTAGTAGGAGCGCCACTCGTGGTGCTCCTTTTTTTGAAGGGAAGGATAAATTTTTTATTTATCGAATACCTTTTATAGGAAGTAAAAGGGGGGATAGGGTGCGTGAACTCGTTCAGAAAGCATTTTTATCATTACTTGGTGTGTTTTTGTTTGTTGTTTTTATGAAAAGCGAACACTACCTAAATTTCCTTTTCATCCACTTCTTCATAGAATTTGTCATTTATATTCTCATCATAATGTTTATAGTATGGGTAGTTAAAAAGTTAAATAAGTGGATGTCCGCTTTGCGATATAAGCTTTCAATTGGAATAATGGCAAGCCTTTTTATTGTTTTTTTCTTTACATATGAATTATTTACCCCCTATTTTTACCCTGAAGATTATTTAAAAAAGGTTGGATTTGAAAAGGTTGAGGTACTTCGTCAACTTACGAATCCTGAACTTACTAATAAAGAGCGTGACCGCCTAGCGAAAGATGCAGTCGTGAAGGAAATGGCAGCTTCCTTTTCGATGATAGGACATTACCCCAACATTGAATTTAATGAGCAGGGTGAAGTTTTTGATTTTAGACGCCGATATAATCAATATGAGTTAATTTTTGAAAGTAAATATCCTGAATTAAAAAAATTTCAATATACTTTCGCAAAAGAAGGAATGGAATTTAAAATAATAGGGTTTGGAGAATACCACTAGGTTACTTGAAACCTGTAAAATCGGGGTTTCCAATTTATTTCTGTCGAAATTTGTAACTTGGCACTATGTAAAGATTGTAAAGATAGGTTATATTATATATAGACTATATTTTGCATGGAGGACGAACAGTGGCTTACCAATTGAATGAGTGTTTTAAAATGTTTAGTTTAAATTCAAATCCAGAACTAGCAGAGGAAATGGCATCGTTACTCGGTTGTGAGTTGGGGAAATGTTCAGTTTCACGTTTCAGTGATGGGGAAATTCATATTAATATAGATGAAAGTGTACGTGGAAGTGAAGTTTATTTGATTCAATCAACTTCACAACCCGCAAACGAGCATGTGATGGAATTATTGATCATGATTGATGCGCTTAAAAGAGCTTCTGCCAAAAACATCAATGTTGTGATTCCGTATTATGGGTATGCCCGACAGGATCGTAAGGCGCGCTCACGTGAACCAATTACGGCTAAGCTCATTGCGAATTTACTTGAAAAAGCGGGTGCGACCAGAGTCTTGACAATGGACCTTCACGCACCACAAATTCAAGGATTCTTTGATATTCCTGTGGATCAATTGCTAGGTGTGCCACTTCTGGCGCAATATTTTACTGATAAAGGGCTTGAGGATGTCGTCGTGGTTGCGCCTGACCAAGGTGGAGTTGTGCGTGCAAGAAAATTAGCAAGTCAACTAAATGTACCAATTGCCTTTATCGATAAACGTCGCCCGAAGCCAAATGTGGCACAAATCATGAACATCGTGGGGAATATCGAAGGGAAAAATGCGATCATTATCGACGACTTAATCGATACAGCCGGAACGATAACCATTGCTGCAAAAGCTTTAAAGGAAATGGGGGCAAAAGGAGTATACGCATGCTGCACGCACCCAGTCTTATCCGGTCCAGCAATTGAAAGAATCGAATCTTCGCCAATTCAGGAATTGGTCGTCACAAATACCATTCAATTACCAGAAGAAAAACAAATCGATAAAATCACAACCATTTCCGTGGCTCAATTGCTAGTTAATGCAATCGACCGCATACACAATGAAAGAGCTGTGAGTCCTTTATTTGAATAGAAAAATGAGCGGAGGCTGTTCCACTGAGTGGGGCGGCTTTTTTTTGGTGAATATCAAGTTAATGTCGATAGGATTTTAATTATCGTTGATAGAATGAAAATAATGCCGATAGAAATAGATTATCGTCGATAGAGATGAAATAACGTCGATAGAATCGAATTATCGCCGATAGCTAACCTTGTGCTCAAGCTCAAATAATAAAAATACCCTATTTTCAATGAAATATGGTTATAATGGGGATATTCAAACCGATGGAATGTTAATTGAAATAGAATACCAATTGAAAGGACTCAATCCCATGTCATTTTTAGAAACAATCAAACCACATTTACTCTCAGATGATATCTTAATCCAACAAACCGTCCTACATGCGCTTCATGAATACCCATTTGTTCCAGAGGAATGGACGGTCGAGTTGCTAAAAGAAGCATTCCGAAACGAAAAGAAGCAATCCGACATTTTAATGTACATAGAAAATCAAATAATCAATGAAGAGGCGCTAAACATTCTAATCGACAATATTCCAACAATGGACCGGGATAATCGTCACCAAGCACTAAACTTATTAAATAATATTGACACTTCACTTGCTTTTAAAAATAAAGAGCGGCTTGAAAAATATATTCCTAAACAAACCTGGGAGATCTTCGAAACAATTGAAAATGGATCAGAGGAAGACGTTTATTCAATGTACGGAGAAGTTTTGAATAAACTTGATAAATCATCGTCCAGAGGATATGACTTTTACCAATCGGCGAAAAAACTATCTGAGTATATTGTGAAAAAAGGGTGGGTCACAGAGAAAGAAATTGATATTGTGTTGTCCGAGGAAGCCAATAATGATTGGTTTTCCTCAAATGGAATCATGAATGTCTACATGGCCGGGTTACTAAATCTTGAAAAACATATCCCTCTTTTTGCAAGTTTGTTAATAAGAGATGATGACTTTTTATTGGAGGAGGTTTCGGCAGCCTTAGTTCGTTTTCGATCGGATCAAGTAGTAAAAGAGGTTGCTCCTTATGTAAGAGAGCCAGAATCAGTCATTTATGCCGCATCAATCTTAGGGAATATTAAAACGGATCTCGCACTTCAGGAGTTACGAAAAGCTTATCGTGAAACGGATGAATTGGATGAGCAGGAGCCCATCATTGAAGCGATTAGTTTTCATTTTTCAAAAGAGGCTCTCCCCGAGTTCAATGCCCATATGGAATACGAATATGAATATTCCCTAATCGAGATAGAGCAAGTTGCCTACAGCTTCTACACAATTGTAAGAGAAAAACACCCAGATTTACTGGAATGGAAGAAGGTAGCACTGGGAAGAGAGATGCAGTTCCAAAATGCAATAAAAGAACCAGTCCCGGTTAGAAATGAGAATAAAGTAGGCAGAAACGACCCTTGTCCTTGTGGCAGCGGAAAGAAATATAAGAAGTGTTGTGGAAAATAACGGTTGAACCCTGTTTTGGGGTTCACCGTTTTTTGTTTGCCTTCGACTTGACATGTTCTGATTCCTCTAGGAATAAAGTAGTAAAAAAGTAAGGAGGGGAATCCATAAATGGTCCGCCAACGACTCGGTGGTTATTTTGCAATAATTTCTGCGTTGATGCTTGTACTTGTGATGGTTATTTCACAAACGGTTGCAGTAGCGGGGAAGGATGTTTACGAGTCAACTGTGCTTTCGCTAGCAACTTATCCCGTTGTGAACTGGGTATTACTGCTGGCCGGCGCATTCGCTATGATTCTAGTATTCTGGACGGTTGAGGCGATTGATGCGCGACTTCGTTCAGGATATCCGGAAATGAGCTCAAATGTATCCGGATTCGCCTATCTTCATCTACTTTCCTGCACCTTTTACATGCTCCTACCAACTGCCGCCCTTCACGACCTCGTTAATAAAGATCAGAACATCCAAGAAACCATCACGACCATCCACCCATTGATTGAACTAGGACTCGTCATATCTGTATTTTCTAGCATCTGTCTGAGCATCTGGCTCATTCAAGTAGGAAATCTCATTTTAAAAACAGGTTTGTTTTCAAAGGCATTGGGCATATTTACTATCATCATAAGCTTAATCGTACTTTTCTCAGGCGCATATGAAGCGTTATATGGGAGGGGTTCGGTTATCGGGATCATCTCCAGTATCCTAACCTTTGTTGGAGCATTTGTTATATGGAAAATTTGGGTGGGGATCGAGTTGTTGAGGGGGAGAAAATGCTAACGCCGATAGAATCGGTTTATCGTCGATAGAATAGAAATAACACCGATAGAAATAGATTATCGCCGATAGAATCAAATTATCGATGATAGAGATCCAAAGAAGGGGGTACAGTTGTACCCCGTTTGAAGGTCAGTACCGGATTTGTCTGCACGACTTTTCCTAAGATACCTAGATTTGAATTATTTGCCAGATTGTCTTTAAAACGCTTGTTAGTCGAAGCGGGCAATCGATTGAAAACGCGAATAGAGGCTGTTGAATGATCACAACGAGAGAGGAAAAAAACGCAGTATACGAGAGTTTGTCTACCGTTTGCAAGGGGGTACAGTTGTACCCCTTTGTCCATTTGCTGGATAAATGATTCAATCTGCTTTGAATTATAGGTACATTCTTGAATTTCATCATATGTTTTTGAAGAAAATAAAAGAGATAGAGGACTGGGAACTAGGTTAGCAGCGCGGGTCACGCGGTCTCTTTCTTAAAGGCTGTTTTCGTAAATTTTGTTTTTTTTGGATATGATTGTGCGAAGGAAAATAGTAATTGTTTGCCTTCCTGTGATTTTGGCGGATGGTACGAGACTCCTGCGGGAATAGCGAGCCAAGCGAGACCCCGCAGTGAAGCGAGGAGGCTTGCGGATCGCCCGCGGAAAGCGAGTACCAGAAGCGAAATCACCCTATGTTTTAATAGCAACAATCTTTAAGAAATGAGCCTTCTTAAACATAGAAAAAAGTAGCTACATAGATAGCTACTTTTTGATTTTATTAGAATAGCGGTGGGACAGTGAACCTGTCCCTGTGTCCCTACGATGCCTTCTGACCTTCCAGCACCTGGACCGTTTTTTCTGACGGTTTTTTCATGAAGATGAGGTTCATCACGATGGCTGTTAGGCTGCCGATGACGATTCCGTTACTAGTTATGATTTGGACGCCTTTTGGCAGGTTTGCGAATAGGGTTGGGACGGTTGTGATGCCAAGTCCCATTCCGATTGAACATGCCATGATTAATAGATTTTCTTGTGATGAAAAGTCAACTTTGCTAAGCATTTTGATTCCCGCAGAAATAACCATTCCAAACATCGCAAGCATCGCTCCGCCGAGAACTGGTGTTGGAATAACAGTTGTGAACGCGCCAACTTTTGGAAGGAATCCAAGTATAATTAAAAATGCCCCAGCAGCGTAGATTACAGTGTTCTTTTTTACACCTGAAAGTTGGATTAGTCCAACGTTTTGTGAGTACGTTGTATATGGGAACGCGTTGAAAATTCCGCCTAAAATGGTCGCAATTCCTTCTGCGCGGTATCCCTTTGATATCTCTTTTTCTGATAGTTTTTTACCAGTGATATCACTCAGTGCGAAGTAAACGCCTGATGCTTCCACAAGCCCCACGATTAAAACTAATATCATCATGATAATCGCTGATGGCTCAAACGTTGGCATCCCGAAGTAGAATGGTTTCGGCATGTGCATCCAAGACGCATCTGCTACTGCTGAAAAATCAACCTTGCCTAAGAAATAAGCTACTGCTGTTCCAACGATTAAACCAAGTAAAATGGCAATTTGACGCATAAAACCTTTTGCAAAACGATACAACACTAAGATGAATAATAAAGTTCCGAATGAAAGGGCAAGGTTTTGAACTGAACCGAAATCTGCGCTTCCAACTCCGCCCGCCATGTCGTTCATTGCAACTGGAATGAGCGTAATCCCAATAATGGTAACAACTGAACCGGTCACGACTGGAGGGAAGTATTTTACGAGCTTACCAAAGATAGTAGAAACGAGAACAAGGAATACACCGCCAGCTAAAATCGAACCGTAAATCGCGGATATCCCATACTGTCCTCCGATTGCAATCATTGGTCCGACTGCTGTAAACGTACAACCGAGCATAACGGGTAGCCCGATACCGAAATATTTATTTTTCCACACCTGTAAAAGCGTTGCGATTCCACACATTAACAAGTCAATTGAAACAAGATACGTGAGCTGCTCACTTGATAAGCCGATGGCGCCACCGACGATGAGGGGCACAATCACGGCACCTGCGTACATCGCGAGTACGTGTTGAATTCCGAGAGAAGCTGTTTTAAATAGATTCCCTTTCATTAGCGACCAACCCCCACTTCTTCTAAAAATGTAACTTTTCCACCTTCGAGAGATTGGATTCTTGCGAGAGATTCAACCTTGAAACCATTGTCGCGAAGCAGTTTACCCCCGTTTTGGAAGGACTTTTCAATTACAATACCGATTCCAGCGGTTTTAGCGCCAGCTAACTCTACGATGCTAGCAAGACCAAGTGCAGCCTGCCCATTTGCCAAAAAGTCATCGATGATCAGCACATTGTCTGTTGGTTCGAGGAATTTCTGAGAAACGGAAATTTCATTGGTTTCTTTTTTCGTAAAAGAATAAACGGACGCAGTAAGTAGGTCGTTTACGAGTGTAAGAGATTTTCTTTTTCGCGCAAAAATCACCGGCACTCCAAGCTCGAGCGCTGCCATCATAGAAGGCGCAATCCCTGAGGATTCGAGCGTTAAAACCTTTGTGATACGGTCATTTTCGAATCGGCGCGCGAATTCTTTGCCGACTTCGACCATTAATTGTGGGTCTATTTGATGATTCAAAAAGGCGTCGACCTTTAGGACGTGGTCGGAGAGGACGGTACCTTCGTTAAGTATTTTTTGTTGTAAAAGTTCCATTTGAGTTTCCTCCTTATAAATGAAAAAGCCTGAACATCATTGCACTCCCCAATACGAGTGAGTCAATGACCTTCAGGCTTTTAACGAAGGAAAGTGGAATAAGCATAAATGCATTCCCATTGCTCACTCATAGTCAGCACATTTACGGTGCGCTGGTAGAAACTTACGGGCCTTATCCCCGTGATTATATGAGTGAATGCCGATATTCAAATGGTATGTTGGTATTATATGATGGGAGGCGGGATTTGTAAATGGTGGGAGTTGGAAAAAGGGGGGATGGGGTTATGGAGTTGCTCTGTGTCCCATTTCAAAATTTTTTTATTATTTTTGTAGGCTATTAAATTTAACCTGAGTAAATGGACGAGTTATAATCCCACAGAGACCTCTGTTTTTGATTCTATGAAACTTTTATTATTTCGATATATGAAATTACGAGAAAATGCAAACTACATATTCTACATTCTATAGAATATAGTATTGACAGATTCTATAGAATATAGAATAATGGGTGACAAATCGGAGTATTAAGAAAATTTAAAACTGAAAGGGTTTGACTAACATGATGGAAATCTTGATGAGTAAGGGTGCGAAACAAATTGTTGAGGTGTGTGCAAAGGTGCAGGAAAATGAGAGCGTTGTCATCGTTGCAGAGCCGAAGACAATGAATATTGCAAAGAGTGTAGCAGCGGCGGTTACGGCTGTTGGAGCAGAGCCTTCAATTATGACAATCATTCCGCGTAAAGCTGATAGTACAGAACCACCAAAGACTGTTGCTGCAGCAATGAAGGAAAGCGACGTATTTATCAGCGCAGTGTTTACATCGATCACTCATACGCAAGCGGTTGTTGATGCGTGTAAAAACGGCTCTAGAGGCATCATGCTCACACAATTTGATGAGAACATGCTAATTAATAGTGGTGTTCATGCGGATTTCCCGAGTGTTGCCCCATTATGTAAGGCAGTTGCGAACGTTCTTGAGGATGCGAAAGACATTCACTTAACGACGATTCACGGGACAGACCTTCGTTTAACGGCTGTTGGTCGAAAAAGTAACGCGATGACTTGTATGGTTGAACCAGGTCAATTTGCACCTGTACCAACAGTGGAAGCGAATGTATCTCCAATTGAGCACAAAGCAACTGGAACAATTGTAGCGGATGCAAGTATCCCATACCTTGGTATTGGTGTATTAAAAGAAAACGTGGTTTGTAAGGTTGAAGATGGCTTCATTACAGAAATTACGGGTGGACATGAAGCGAAGATTTTACGAGAAGACCTTGCGGCAAAAAATGACCCGAACGTGTATAACATTGCAGAAATCGGTGTGGGTCTAAACCCTAATTGTAAATTTAACGGCTTCATGCTTGAAGATGAGGGTGTCTTCGGATCTGTACATATTGGAATCGGATCCAGTATTACTCTAGGTGGAACCATAAAAGCGGCTTGCCACTATGATTTAATCCAAACAGGAGTCACTTTGGTAGTGGATGGTGTGACAATCATTAAGGATGGGGAAGTTGTTTTAGAATACGAAAAAGCACTGGCATAACTGGCGAAGCAAGGGGGAACAAATCTGAGCTCCCCTGGACTGCCAATCAAAATATATATAAACGGAGGGTCAATATGAAAAAAGTACTTTTATTTGCAGTAATCTGTTTTACACTCGTTTTAGCCGCTTGTTCTGGCTCAAATTCTACAAGCTCTAAGGATTCAAAGTCAAAAAATGAGTACCCAGCTGAAACATTGAATGTTGTGATTCCGTTTGGTCCTGGTGGTGGTACGGACCTTCATATTCGAAAAATCATTGAAATTATCCAGAAAAATGATTGGTATAACGGTGATATTAAAATTGAAAACCGTGAAGGTGGAAGCGGGGCAACTGGTTGGGGATTTGTAAACAGTAAAAAAGGTGACCCATATATTTTAACTGCTACAAGTGCCAGTCTTTTTACAACACCACTGGTTTCTGATCTTGGCTTTACGTATGAATCGTTCACACCAGTTGCGCTAATGGGAGCAGATGATTTATTCCTTTTAGTTAAAGAAGAGTCTGACATCAAGAACATTGATGACTTTATCGCAGCAGCGAAAGCGAAAAAACTTAAAATTGGTGGGGTTGGACAGGTAAGTGATGAAATGATTATTCCAAATATGTTTGCGGAAGCTGCGGGATTCGAGTTTGATTACGTTCCGTTTCAAGGTGCAGGCGAGCTAACGAGTGCCCTTTTATCAGATAGCTTGGATGCCATTGTAGGGAATCCAACTAGAGCACTTGGTCAAATTGAAGGTGGATTAATGAGACCACTTGCATTCTCAGGGGTTGAGCGCTTCCCAGCGTTAAAGGATGTACCGACTTTTACAGAGCTTGGCTATGAGGTGAACCTATCTCAGCCACGTGGAGTTTTGTTAGCGGGTGATGTTGACGAAAGTGTCCAACAATACTGGATTGATACCATCAAAAAAGTATATGAAACAGATGAGTGGAAGCAGTTTGTTGAAGAGACGGGTCTTTCCGATCGCTATCTTGAAGGCGCAGAGTTTAAAGCTCTGTTAGATGAAACAAGCGAAAAATACTCAACTTCAATCGAAAAGTACAATAAATAATCACGAAGGGAATGGAGGTCTTCATCCTAATCTCCATTCCCTTCCTTTCTCAAAATATAAAGAAGAAAGGAAAAGGAGCATGGGTAAAAACATTTTTTCCTTACTTATAGTCATTTTTGCAGGTGTTTATTTAATTTTATCGCTTCAATTTCCGTTTATGAAAGACAGCCGTCCCGGAGCCGGCTTCTTACCGATATTAATCTCTGTTGGATTATTAGTATTATCACTTATTGATTTAGTCAAATCCTACAAAGAAAACAAAGATTCTAAGTTAGATCGAACCTATTTAAAAGACTTTATTATGATTGCGTCTGCTATCGCGATTTATATTATCTTATTATCAGTTTTAGGTGCACTCATCGGAACAATTATCTTTACGTTTATCGTGTTAACGTTAATAAACAAACGCAAAAATTTACAAAATATCTTGATTTCTTTGATCGGATCAGCGGTCATATATGTGTTTTTTGAATATCTGCTAGGCACTAATCTACCGTTGGGTTTATTTGAAAGATTCATTTAATCGCACCTAAGGGAGGAAATAAACATGGAGTTTTTACAAAATGTCATGACAGGGATTGAAGTGGCATTCACCCCGACAAATCTATTGTTTGTGTTTTTGGGTGCATTAATTGGTATGATCGTTGGAATTATTCCCGGTTTTGGTGCATCCGCGGGAATCGCGATTTTATTACCGGTTACGTTTTCGCTGGAGCCAACAACAGCGATAATCATGCTTGCTGGTATTTATTACGGCTCCCAGTACGGAGGTGCTGTAACCTCGATTCTCATTAATACGCCAGGTGATTCAGCAGCTGTCGTCACAACCTTTGAAGGATATAAAATGACGTTACAGGGGCAAGCGGGTAAAGCGATGATTTATCAAGCAATCGCATCCTTTATAGGAGGAGCTATTGGGGTATTTTTAATCTACACATTCATCCCATTTTTTACGGGAGTCGCAATGAAATTCGGACCTCCAGAATATTTTATGCTGATGCTTATGGGTCTCTTAACGCTAGTTTGGATGACTGACGAAAGCCGTATGAAAGGAATGATTTCCGCGTTCATCGGACTGGCTGTAGCTACCGTTGGGGTTGACGTGATTTCAGGGATGCCGCGCTTCACTTTTAACTCGCCGTTTTTAATTAACGGAATCAATTTTATTCCAGTTGCAATAGGGTTATTTGGAGTTGGAGAGTTGCTTCACCGGATATATGAAGGTGGTCACAAAAGTGTAGAAGTGGACAGTAGCAATATCGATTTATCTATTAAGAATAAAAAGAACTGGCCAACTTGGCTGGAAGTGTGGGCGGATAAGTTTGCGTACATCAGAGGTTCGGTTATCGGATTTTTAACAGGAGTTTTACCAGGGGCTGGCGCAACAATCGCTTCCTTTTTCTCTTATTCCGTTGAGAAAAAGGTTTCTAAAACACCTGAAAAGTTCGGAACAGGACATAGTAAGGGACTTGTTGCACCAGAGGCGGCGAACAACGCAGCAACAGCTGGTGCAATGGTACCGCTGTTAACATTAGGTATTCCAGGATCTGCATCAACTGCCATTTTATTAGGTGCATTTTTAATGTATGGATTGCAGCCAGGACCATTACTTATGACTCAAAATCCAGAGTTTTCATGGGGAATTATAACGAGTATGCACCTTGGAAATATGATATTATTAATAATAAATATCATTTCTATTCCATTATTTCTATATATTGTAAAAATGCCATATAGATACTTGGTGCCAATCATTATTACTCTGTGCGCTATCGGAACATTCTGTTTAAATTCAAGTTTCATCGATGTATGGCTCCTATTGATTTTCGGACTGATAGGCTTTTTCATGAAGCTATACGGTTATTCACCGGCAGCACTTGTGTTAGCATTGGTGCTTGGACCACTGGCTGAGAATACATTAAGACAATCACTGCTTATGTCTGAATCAGGTCTAGGAATTTTCCTAAGCCGTCCAATTTCATTAGGGTTCCTTATATTAATTTTAGTTATTATCGTCTACCCGTATATTACGAAACTATTAAACCGTAATAAAAACATTTCAAAGCAAGCATAAATAATCTCGGAGGAATGATATGAAACTTCCAGGCCTCGAGTCTGTTGAAAGACAGCCACTGAATGTAATCGTATATGAAAAATTAAAAAGTTCCATTGTTAATGGAGATATTGAGCCGGGGACAAGAATCACCGAAGCGACCGTAAGTAAACAGTTAAATGTGAGCAGTACACCGGTTCGTGAAGCATTTCGAAAATTATCTGCAGAAGGGTTAATCACAATTGTTCCATGGAAAGGTGCAATTGTGCAAGAGTTCACCTCAAAGCAAATACAAGATGTGTATCAATGTAGAACAAGCTTAGAGGAGTTGGCAGTTGAGCTTGCGATTCCTAGAATGGATGAAGACGGAATTAAGCAATTAAAGGAATGTGTAAAAAAATCCATGACTTGTGAATCGCATACCGAATATGTCGAACTAAACACGAAATTGCATGATTTGATTTATGAGTACGCCGACAACCCAACTCTGATGAACTTATACAACCAGATTAAGGACGTTGTAATCAATAACCGAATTGTGACATCGTACAGTGAAGAACGAAAAAAACAAATCATTCAAGAACACGAAGCAATCATTAAGTACATCGAACTAAAAGATATCGATAACGCCAAACAAGCCGTTCGTGACCATATTATTAAAGGATACAATCATATAAAGACGAGGTTTGAAAAATGATTGGGTCAAGGGGACAGGTCCTGCGTCCCAAAGAAAAGGATGCACAAAAAAGACGTGCATCCTTTTTATATGGGCAATTCTTCTACCTTTTAATTATCATACCCCTCCAAAAAATCCTTCAACACATGAACGGATTGGACGCAGTCGCTTAAAGACGACCATTCGGCTGGGTTATGGCTGATGCCATCTTTGCTTTGGACGAAAATCATCGCAACCGGTAAAACATGACCGACAATCATGGAGTCGTGACCGGCACCACTAGATAAAAACACCGGTTCAATCCCTTGTGCGACTACAGACTTTTCGAGTTTTTGCTGCATGTCCTCGCTGATTGGAACAGGTGCTTCGCGCAATGTTTCTTCATAGTGAAGTTCAATCCCTTGTGCCGCGGAAATGGACTTTGCTTTTTCAATGACCAGTTCAACGAGCTGATCCCGAGTTTCTTTTTGGATATCACGGATATCAACAGTGAGTCGGACTTCGCCAGGAATGACATTCACGCCGTTTGGCAGTACATCAACCTTTCCAACGGTTGCGACTGCTGAGGAGCTAACTTGCTCAGGCAACGATTGAACTTTGTAGATAAACTGGCTTGCGGCAACAAGTGCATCCCTACGGTCGTCCATTGGCGTATTGCCCGCATGCCCAGCGCGACCTGTAAACGTCATTTTTAACCAACAAGGTCCCGCGATTCCAGTTACAATCCCAACTGGAACCCCTGCACGCTCCAACCTTTTTCCTTGTTCAATATGTATCTCAACAAACGCTTCAAGTTGATTGAGATCTCTTTTAGAATTAAAAAAGTCGTCAACCGACAGCCTGATATCCTCTAAAACCTTTGTAAAAGAGTGGCCATGAATGTCTTTTTTCGGAAGAAGCTCCTCTCTTGTCGCTTCGCCAATCATCGACGAACTTCCACTAAAACCGCCATTAAATCGTGCTCCTTCTTCGTCAGAAAAAATAACAACCTCAAAAGGACGTTCCGGTACAAAGCCTGTTTGTGTCCAAGCGTCCACTACCTCAAGGGCCGCAAGTACACCAAGGGGACCGTCGAAATGACCGCCGTTTGGAACACTATCAACATGGGAGCCGGACAGGAGTGCAGGCAGATCAGAATTTTTACCATTGAGACGTCCGAAAACATTACCAGCGCCATCCTCGGTTACGGTAAGTCCTGCTTCTGTCATCCATTGCATCACCAAATCCTTCGCGGCCTTTTCTTCATGGGAAAAACCGATTCGGTGTGAGCCGTTATCAGCGGTTCGGCCAATTTCAGATAGAGCAGCAAGTCGTGACGCCAAACGCTTTCCACTGACGCCGTTTTTATCTAATGAAAAATCATAATCTGATATTAATTTTTCGAAAAAATTCATAGGGATGCTCCTTTTACTAGATTTTTCTACATTTTATCATATAGGTGTGAAAAATAATGCGAACAAATGTTCTGTTTTTACTAGTAATCTATTATCTGAAATGTTAAAATAGGGGTACAGTTACATAATGCGGGTGGGCGGTTAGCCACTTCCTTGAGAAGGGAGGTGGTCAGATGACGTCATACGAGGCAATGTCTGTGGCACTGCAATCTAATTTAGTTTTGCTAGGGGTCATAACAATTGTAGTTATGTTGGTCGTTGCAAACAAAAAGAAGTAACCGCCTATCCTCGCCTAGGTCTAGGTAGTTACTTCCATTTGATATCACTTCTAATTTCATGGGCAAGCCGCTCACTTTGCGGCATGTAATTGTGTTGATCAGGTGTTGACGCATCTGATCTTTTTTATTATATCTTTATTATAAGCATTATAAACGCGTATTTCAACTTCTGTGGAAGTTAATTTTGACGAAGAATTAGCGGAGTATCGGCATTTGTCATGATTTTGTTGCAAACAAAAAGAGTAACCGCCCCGCCTCGACCAAGGTATAAGGGATGATTACTTCCTTTTTGTAATCCTTTAAAGATTGGTTAGCCGCTCACTTTACGGCATGTAACTGTGTTTATCAAGTGTTGACGCATCTGATCTTTTTTATTGTAAATTTATTATAAACCATCAAAAACGCTTAATTCAACTTCTTAGGGAGTAATTGTATGAAAATCAACATAAGTACAATTCCTTCAATTTTAGGAGCAACTTCCCCAACTAAAGCGCAATTCCCAAAGATTAAAGCGCAATTCCCAAAGATTAAAGCGCAATTCCCAAAGATTAAAGCGCATTTCCGCCAACCTAGGCGCAAATCCTTCACCTTAACACGCAATCCCACACCCTCAATTACTCATAACTTCCCTGTACATCCAACGCCTTTTTCATCATTTTCTTCTTCTTTTCCTCGTATTGTTCTCGAAAGACCATAGCTTCGTCTTTTGAATAGCCGCCCGCATCTAGCTCATCCTCGAGTTGGGCATAGATTTGCTCGAAGGTCTCGTCGGTTTCATTTTCAAGCGTCTTGAACTCGTTATAATAGCTGCTCATGACCTGTAGAGCGGCAATGCCATCGGTGGATTCCTCAATGAAATCTTCTTTAGCCCGTGCCAGCAGATCCTTCGCCTTCTTTTTTGTTTCCTTTTCTAAATTCTCAAATTCAACCGTATATTTGTCTTTTATAACCGTTAAGGGATCCGTTGTTGCGGCTGTTTCAATTGCAGGCTCGGGTTCGTCAGCAGGAACCTTTTTCTTGTCCAACAAAAGCTCGCGCTGTGGGAAATTCTCCACCTGAACCTGGACGGGGGTCTTTTCGCGGTGTACATACCAAAACACACCAAGCTCTACAATGATTGCGAGAAGTAGCAACCTCTTAATCATGTTCTCACCTCACCATACATTGTTGCCCAACGTCGCAATCCTAATCATTTATTATCCTCAAAAAAAGAACCCAACCCTCAAACAAGCGCTTGTTTAAACACGGAGGCCCACATGCATTACCCGAAAAAATTCAAACAAACATTTAGTTGAAAAAAGTTATCTTTCTAGCATAATGATTTTCCGCAATTTCTTAACTGCCTGTCGTCCCCAGGACTTCACTGAATCCACGGTAACTCCATGCTCATCGGCGATTGCCTTATAGCTTTTATCCTCTATAATTCGCCCTTGAACCCACTTCTTCTGATTGTCCGTCAACCCTTCGCCGTACTCTTCGATTAAATCCAGCGAATTTCCCATCGAGCTATCCGTAAGACTTAAGAAAATCAGCTCACCCGTAGGTTGATAACGCTCCCGGTAGCGGGCTTCCTTTTTTAAATGATCAAGAAGCTTTCCACGAATGGTTGAATAAGCAAATGTAGAAAACTCAACACCTTTTTCTAGGTCAAAGCGAGTCGACGCATCCCAAAGTCCGATTAAGCCAATCTGATAAAATGTATCCTTGTCCCCGTACAACCGTAACCTTTTAATTACCCGAAAAATCAATGGTTTATACTGTTCAACAAGTTCCTCAAATTCCACAAAAATGGTCCTTTTAAAGAACGCGTTCTTCTTTTATTCCGCCGGTAACTCAAATTTACTTGTTAGGAAGGAGGGGAGTCCAAAGGGTAAACTTCACGTACGAAGGGGAGAGGAGGAGACCGTATGTAACGTATGCTATAGAGAAACTTCAAGTATGCTTCCCTCTAAGTGAAAAAAACTTCAAAAAATTTGTAAAAAAATACAAAAATGTGATGAAATTAACAGAATGTTGTTGAATGAACGGTTAATCTATAGGTAGAAAGTCACAGTTCGCAAATCGGCAGCGGTTTCCCTTGTTTGAAACTCAGCTCAGATATATACATATATTTTGTAATACATATTTATAATTGGAAGTGTTCCACTCGCTTTCAATCCTTTTTATTCCCCGTTTTTTTCCACTATCGACAGCCAAGTTCAACATAAACAACTGAATGAGTCCCAGTTAGGTGTACAGAAATGTACACCTCCTTCCATTGTATTATTAGTCAGAATATTCATTACATGTAGCGTGCAACATGGTAAACTAATTAAAAAAGGAGGTTTTGCCAATGGAACCAATTTTTATTGTTGATGGAGCTCGTACAGCATTTACTAGTTTTGGAGGTTCGTTTTCAGGGACGGGTGCAACGGAGTTAGGACGCGCCACCGCTGTTGAGGCAATGAAGCGATCCAAGGTTGATCCCGGACAAATTGATCACGTCATTTACGGTAACGTCATTCATACTGAGAAAAACGCTTCCTATCTGGCGCGGCATATTGCCCTACATAGCGGTGTTCCTCAAGAGGTACCTGCGTTTATGGTGAACCGCCTATGTGGGTCTGGGTTGCAATCTGTCGTTTCCGCTGCTCAACATATTTTAGTAGGGGACGCAAAATTGGTACTCGCCGGAGGAACGGAGAACATGTCCCAATCCCCGTATGCGAATTTTACCCAGCGGTTTGGTGGCTCGAAAATGGGCAATCTTCAATTTGAAGACATGTTGCTGACAACCCTCACCGACCAATACACGGGAAAAGGGATGGGCATGACAGCTGAAAAACTAGCAGAAAAGCATTCAATTTCCCGTGAAGAACAAGACAGATTTGCGATTGAATCAAACCAAAGAGCTGCAAAAGCATCTGGGAACGGAACCTTTGCCGAAGAAATCGTCGCTGTCGAGGTGAAAACGAGAAAAGGAAGTATTTTAGTAGATAAAGATGAACATATCAAGCCGAACGCCAATTTGGAGTCGATGAGTAAATTGCGTCCGTCCTTCTTGGCTGACGGAACGGTTACCGCCGCAAATGCATCTGGTATCAATGATGGGGCAGCATCTGTTGTAGTTGCAGGGGAAAGAGCGGTCCGTGAAAATGGGCTCAAGCCTCTTGCGAAGGTAATTTCGTGGGGAGTAGCGGGAGTTGACCCAACTATTATGGGAATTGGTCCTGTACCAGCCATAAAAAAGGCACTTGAACGAGCGGGACTTAGCTTGGCCGATATGGACTTAGTTGAAGTAAACGAAGCATTTGCTGCACAATATCTCGCAGTTGAAAAAGAACTCGGACTTGATCGTGAAATAACGAATGTTAACGGTGGGGCAGTTGCGCTTGGTCACCCTGTTGGGGCGAGTGGTGCACGAATCCTGCTATCTGCAGCATATGAACTAAGACGCAGGGCTAAAAGATACGCAGTTGTTAGTCTTTGCATTGGGGGTGGCCAAGGAATCGCAATGGTCATCGAAAATAATAGTTTATAAGATTTCCGAAAGCTTTTTGGGTCGTAGGGACAGATCCCTCGGCCCAAAAGTTTCAATGGAGCATTAACCATGCTCACTATTCCACCACATCTTCAACAAACAAATAATCTTTCAATGCGAGCTGTAGGGTGCCCTTCGACTCCGCGATATCCGCAAAGCTGATTCCCAGCGCAATCATCTTTTTCACAATTTCCGCCCGGATTCCGGTGAGGACCGTTTGGCAGCCCATCATTTTTATACCCTCAATCAACTTCCTGAAGCGGTAGATGACCTCGTCCTCCATGAAGGCGACACCAGATAGATCCATGATCAGCGTGCGGATATGTTCACTTTCAATGGTAAACAGGATTTTATCCTCAATCGTCAAGAGGCGACGTTGGTCGATGCCACCAATCAATGGGATTATGTACGTATCCTGGTTAATCGGAATGATCGGCACAGATAGATTTTCAACAAGCTGTCTTTGCGACTCAAGCAGTCCGTCCTTGAACTTCGAATAGCTGATGAAAAAGTGGGTTAAAAAATGGTCGAGTAAGATATTCATTTTTTTCTCAAGCGCAAAAAATTCGTCGCGACTGGATTCGTTATTTAATAACAGGTCATAATTGTACAGGAAGTCCCAAAGGGTGCGGCGAATGGCTTGTACCCACTCAAGTTTGAACGCAAGTGTTAGCGAATTTTTTGCCCATGCGATGCCCTCGCGCTTAGCGAATGTAATCAACTCGTGTTCACGTTCTTCGACGACATAGAGTACGAGTTTATGAGCATTATCAAGGAGATTGATGTTTCCAACCGTATGAATTTCCTCGATTTTATCCTTCACATTAATGGCTTCCTCTAGCAATTTTTCTTCAAAATAGACTTTGTTTTCCAGGAAAAACTCTTTAATAGAATCTTTGTAGATTAAATTCAATCTTCGAACACCTCGGTCAATGGTTTTGAATTGTTTTGGTAATCTAATAGTAAACGTTGTTCCTACGTTTAATTCACTGTCAACGGAGATGTCTCCGCCATGTTGGTAGACAACAGAGAAAACCTGGGCGAGTCCCATACCAGTACCAGCATCCTTTGTTGAAAAAAACGGCGTTCCGAGTAGATTCATTTTTTCCTTTGGGATACCGACTCCCGAGTCTTTTATGGTGACGATCACATCCTTGTCATTAGCTCGGTGCGTAATCTTGATTTTGCCGTTCCCCTCAATCGACTCAATCGCATTTTTGATCAAGTTAAAAAAGGCTTTCTTGAATTGATTTTTCTTTCCGACAATGGTGGCGTCCGTATTTTGAAAGTCCGACTCGAGCTCAATGTCATACAATTTGTCTAAAAATAGATTCAAAATAGATTCTAATTCGGCCGCTAGATGAATCACTTGGGCATCCTCGTCTTCCAAATCAGGCTTAGACACCTGAAGCAAATTGTTCAAGGTAAGAAGGGCATTATTGAGTTCGCTCTGTGCAATATCGAGGTATTCATGCTCTTCCTCCTGCTGTAGAAGCTGTAAAAATCCTTTTACGGCTGTAAGTGGGTTGCGTACCTCATGAGCAATTCCCGCAGCAACTTGTCCAACAGAGGCAAGCTGTCGTAAATGTGTATTTCTCCTTTGTCCTTCATTTTCTGTATCATTTGGAACCATAAAAAGAAAGCCTCCTACCTACTAACTTATAAAATTCAAATTTTTTGATATATATAAAAAGCATACTGAAAGAAGAATCATTACGGCAACGAAAACATACGGAAAACGAAGGAATTTTTAAAAAATACTACAAAAGTAGTAGGGACGGAGGGACAGGTTCCTCGTCCCAAAACGAAGCTGAAACTCAAATGAAAAGTCTCTGAATTTACCAAACGCCAAATATTCCATCCCTTGTAAATAGTCCTTTCGTAGGAAGGAAATCCGATGTGAAAAGAGAAGTAATAGGAAAGTTTACAATGATGAAAAGAGGTTCGACAAGATGTCTTTAATAGATACGGAAGCAAACATATTTGAAAAATTCCCACGTATATTTGAAGGAAACCCGGATAAAATCAAACAAGCTGAACATGTAGCGGATGCGTTAAAAAGTCTGATCGAACTATGCGGGGACGATCCGAACCGCGACGGGCTCATCGAAACACCACAGCGCGTCGTCAAAGCATTTCTTGAATACACCGAAGGCTATCAAGAAGATCCGAAGGACCATTTAAAAAAGGTGTTTGACGTCACACATCGCGAGCTCGTTTTGGTTAAACATATCGAGTTCCACTCCATGTGCGAGCATCATTTCGCACCGTTCTTTGGTATCGCCCATGTCGGCTATATCCCGGATAAAAGAGTAACGGGGCTGTCCAAGATTGGAAGAATGGTAGAAGGCTATGCGAAACGTTTTCAGGTCCAAGAAGTGTTAACAAACCAAATCGCGGAGGCCATTGAAGAAATCCTCGAGCCACAGGGAACCATGGTTGTCATCGAAGCAAAACACATGTGCATGTGTGGCCGTGGAATTAAAAAAACAAACTCCGAAACCACAACAACAGCCGTCAGAGGCATATTCGAAGAACGCGCAGACACACGCCTCGAATTTCTAACACTATTAAATAGGTAAGGGCTAAAGGGTGCCACAGGGACGGTTCTTCTGGTCCCGTGGAACCAAAGGAACCGTCCCCGTGGTCCCACAATTAACAAAAGGCAGGTGATGTAGGTGAGACATGCAGTGATTACAGCGGGAACGAAGGGCTTAGGAAGAAAAGTGACTGAGGAATTTTTAAAGATGGGCTGCTCTGTCACAGTGAACTTTAGAAGTGACGAGGCACGCGTCGAAGAGTTGAAAAAGGAGTGGAAGCCCTATTTAGAATGCATTCAGTTCGTCCAAGGTGACATCACAAAAAAAGACGATATCACACACATATTCAACCAGGCAATGAACCGCTTTGGGCGAATCGACTACCTCATCAACAATGCCGGCCCGTATATTTTTAAACGAAAAAAATTAGTAGATTACAAGGATCACGAATGGAACGAGATGATTGATGGTAACCTCAGCTCGGTCTTTCACTTTCTCAAGCTAACCATCCCCGTCATGCGGAAGCAAAAATTCGGAAGAATCATCACCTATGGCTTTCAGGATGCGGAGAGCGCACCTGGCTGGATGTATCGCTCAGCCTTCAGTGCGGCAAAGGTTGGGTTGGTGTCACTTACAAAATCAATTGCCCTTGAGGAAGCCGAACACGGAATTACCGCCAACATGGTGTGTCCGGGCGACATAACCGGTGAGATGAAAGAAGCCACAATCACCACAGCCCGAACACGAAAGGACCCCGAAACCCCAATCGGTCGCCCAGGCACAGGTGAGGATATAGCCAGAATCATCGCCTTTCTTTGTGAGGAGAACTCGGATTTCATCACGGGGAGCGTGATTTCGGCGTCAGGTGGAGTGAGTGTTGTGAATAAAACAGGGGCAAGAGAACAAATCGATAAGCAACGAAATGGGTGACTCAAATCTTGGGTCACCTTTTTCGTCTTTAAAAGGACAGGGTTTTGTAACTGCTCTATTGGAACTAAATAACAAATATGGTAAATTCAAAATAATAATAATTTTATGAGATTTGGGACGAGGGACCTGTTCCTCTGTCCCAAAAGGAGATTACGTGATGGGAAATGTTGAGGCGAGAGTGCGGGATGTTTGTACAGTTTTGTTTGTGATTGCAGTTGTGTTCGGAATCCGTTTGTTTTTGCCGGATGTTCCGGATACGGCGGAGAACGAATTGAAATCATGGAACGAGTATAAGCAGGTGATTCACCATACGGTTTCAGAAGCCTGGAAGAATCATAGTCTGGGAACGACAAAAAATGGAGAGCCAATCGAGTCTGTTGCGATCGAACATTTTTCTAGAAGTCTAAAGATCGTAATCACGTCCTTTATCCTTGCACTTACACTTGGAATTTGGAAGGGGATTTTTGATTTTCGAAAGAGGAAACCATACCAAAAGCTAGTTGGGGAAGGGTTAACTAGCTTCCTTTCAGCGTTGCCGGATTTCTTTGTGATTCTCTGTCTTCAGTGGATCATTCTCTTTTACATGCCGTTTATCTCCTGGTTTGGGCATGAGGAGTGGTATAGCTTTCTGCTTCCTTCGGTTTTAGTTGCCCTGTATCCACTTTTATATGTGGCAAAGGTGACGACCTCAGCTTTGAATGAAGAAAGTGACCAGGTGTTCGTAGCTGTCGCAAGGTCGAAGGGGTTAATCGAAAAAATCGTCACGTACAAGCATATCCTTCGTAATAGCATGGTCCAAATCATTAGCCATTTACCGTCAATGATGGTCTATGTTCTATCAAACTTGTTGATTGTGGAGTGGCTGACAGAGTATAAAGGCGCGGCCTATCGATTGTTTAAGACAGTTGATAAGAAAAATGTTATGACAAAACTTTCAGGAGCAGACGTAGAGAGAAACATAGAAACAGGAATGATTCTTGAATTAGCACTGGGCTTTATGATGCTCTATTTCGTATCGATCCTTGTCAGCAAGTTCTTATTACGCATTGTCTCTCCATTCTATACAACCACGATGTTAGTTAAGGATGTAACAAGACAACTAATCATTATTATTCCAGCAATGGCTGGGGTATCACTCTTTCTTTTATATATCATTTAAAAAATTGGGGAGAATCGGAGCGGGACCAAGAGAACTGTCCCCGTGGCTCCCATTGTCCGTAGGAGGTGAGATACATGAAAAATTGGTATTTGCGGATAGGGGTTTTGCTTGCCGTTATACTTGGGGGCACCATGTTAGTGGGTTCAAATTTTGTTGAAACTGAGCTTCAGCCTGAGCGTCTACGATTTTATGATGGTGGGGAATTTGAGAAGGCGCCGTTTTCCCCTTCTGCCGAAAACCCTTTGGGTACTGATGCTGATGGGATTGATATTTTTGCTGTCCTCATTCATGGGTTGGATGAGACGGTGGGGATTATTTTACTAATCACGATGATGACTTTTTTAATGGCGATTCCGCTTGCTTTTTTATCTAGCAATCAACGAGGTTTTGCGCATTGGATTATACAAGGGATGAGCTATCTTTTTTCGAGCTTGCCACCTATCTTAGCAGTCGTGTTGATTCTTTCTACCCCATATGTGGATTCATCGCCGATTCGGAAAGAACTGATGATTCTCACCATAGCCATTGTCGGGGTTGGTCGAGTGGGATATCTGTTTCAGCAGCAAATCGTCCAGCTCTCACAAAAAGAGTATATGCACGCTGGACTTATCTTGGGTAATAATCCTTTTCAAATGTACATAAGACATTATCTGCCGAATTTATGGCCAAGCTTCATGTCAAATTTTTTCTTGGAAGCAGGTCGTGTCACCTTATTAGCAGGGCAGCTCGCGTTGTTTTCCTACTTTTTCAAGCAAAAGCTTGTGATAAAGGACGTAGGTGATTATGAATGGCAAAGTGCGGACTTTGATTGGTTGTCGTTTTTAGCGAGCGGAAGGACGGAAATCATACATGCGTTTTGGATTCCATTGTTTCCGGCGCTTGCGATTGCTATCCTGATGATTACTTTTCAGCTCTTAGGGGAAGGTTTGCGTCTAAAATTTCACACGAAAAGTGCGAAGCAACAAAATTGGTTCCTCCATCATGCCCACTTATTTTTTGAGGGCCTGTGGTTTGACCATGTAAGAGGACCCCTCATAAAAATAGCAAAAAATCCGATGGTGTTGAGCCTCGTCTGCCTATCTATTTTAATCAGTAATTCTTCTCAAACACTTCCAGCTTTCACCCCAGTAAGCGGGACCAACGGCTGGATAGATAAAGAAAGACAGTTTGCAAATGTCACGGCGTTTGCCCATCTGTACGGGTATGTCCGCTTTTTTCATCCAAGTGATGAGGTGGAAGAGATCGATTGGAACCAATTTGCCCTCTATGGAATGGAAAAAATCATTGGTTCCAAAAATGAACAGGAATTAAAAGAGAACCTAGAGGAGATTTTTCAACCAATAGCACCTACTTTAAAAATCTACCTTACCGATGAAGAGTATGACCGGTATTTGCCAGATTACAAGAAGCTAAGAGACCCTTCGTACGAATTAGTTGCTTGGCAGCATGAGGGGTTCAAAATTAAAGAAAACCTATCATTTTTGCCATTGCTAACAGAAGAGGAAGCACAAGATAAATTATTTTTAACTATACTGAATTCGAGCTTTAAAAGTAAACGAGTTTATTATTCATTTGCTTATGAAAAATTCTCAATATGGGCTTTACCACTTTTTGACCATTTTCCTAACGAAAGAGACGTGATTGAGGAACCGATTAATCAAGAATTAAAAATTCAATTGCCTCTAACACTCGTGGCGTACCAAAAGTCAACAAACATCTATGGTGAAAACCAGGAATTTGCAGCATTGCAGAATCGACTTAAAAGAATCGAAGTTTTCTCTGCAGATACGATGGACCCCATTGTCCAGCTTAGCAATACAATCATTGTGTGGAATATCGTGAAATATTTTTACCCTTATTATGATATCGTCGATGTGGATATGAATCAGCAGTTGGCTGATAGCTTAAAGGAATTGTTGCATCCAGCCAATTATGTAAGTCATGTCGAATTTAAAAGGGCGTTAGAAAAAATGCTTAGACCGCTTAATGACGGTCACATTAATGTGATCGACAGGCAATATCATATAGGTAAATACTTACCTTTCTGGGCAGATGTATTTGATGGAGAGGTTGTTGTAACCGCTGTGAGTGAGGATTCTCCTTTTAAAGTGGGGGACGTGATTGTTGAACGTTCTGGAGAATCAGCTATAGAGTGGATCAATGAAATAATCAAACTCGAGTCTGGGACAAAGCATTATCGAGAATTTGCTGCGTTAAAACGATTTGTTCGCGATCTGGATGGGCGAGGAGAGGAAGTGTTCACGGTAAAAAGGGATGGACAACAGCTCAATATTAATGCGACCTATCAACTTCCATCATCAGTTGATCGGTTTAACCGTTCTTCTGAGGAAGGATACAAATATCTAGGAAATGATATCTATTATGTGAATATCGATCATTTTACAAAAGACCAGTTGGAAGTAGCTTTGGAGGAGTTTCATCATGCAAAGGGGATTATTTTTGATTTTAGGGCCTATCCAGCTATTGATTTAAGTGCGCTATTCGAAAAATTATCTGATGAGATTATTTATACAATGCCGATGAATGTCCCACGTATTATGTACCCAAACAAACCTCCAGTCGAATTTGACGAAAATCAGGCAAGCTACCTTCCAAAGGATGAGATTTTCACGAGTAAAATGGTAGCGTTAATCGATGGAAGTTGTATAAGCGCATGTGAAACATACGCTGGTACATTCAAGGGTAACGGGCTTGCGACAATGATTGGAGGACCGACAGCCGGAACGAATGGGTCGATCAATCTTATAAAACTACCAGGAAATATGGGAGTTTGGTTCACGGCCTGGCAAGCACTGAGTGTAGACTGGTCACAACACCATATGATAGGGGTTCAGCCGGATGTCATAGTAGAAAGAACGCGGGAGGCTGCATTGGAAGGCAGAGATGAACAGTTAGAGGCGGCGCTTGAGTATTTGGAGGGGGAAATTGGGTCACAGGGACAGGTTCCGTGACCCACCTCGAAGACTAGCAAACCATCAGGGGTGCTAGTCTTTTTTGTTTTAACTTGCTGATACAATCGCGCAATTCACATCACTAGAGTAAGAGGAACTAGTGGAACCGTCCCCGTGGTCCCTTAAAGACATGATAAAGACAACTTCTCGACTTATTATAGACTTGTTAGCGGAAATAGCTGAACTATATAATTGGTTCAAGATTTGTGATTTTCATCATTGTTAAGCCGCCGACTACATTTTTTAGGGGAGGTTTGGAGAGTTTTTTTAAAATGAATGCGCTATCATTATTTTGTGAAGGGAGATTTAATATGGGGAAAAAAAGGGTTCGAAAACTGCTCTCAAGTTTTTTAATTGTCGTGTTAATCACTAGTTTCTTTCAATTCAGTGCAAGTGCAGAAACAAATAAAGATGAGACTGTAGTTGCAAAATTGAATGGTCGCGGTTTTAAAGAAGTACAGAATCTGGGCATTCCTGCGACAGGTGCGGTTGTGACTGATGCAGTATTTGGTAAAGAGAACGGGAAAGATGTTGTTTATACAACGGCAAATGGAGGATTGTTTAATGTCATTGATGTAAAAAACAATACGGTTCTCTTTAATGCCCAGTTAGGAAAAATAAACCAGGTTTGGACACATATTATTGCTCCAGATGGAACCGTATATATTGCTGGATTAGCTGATAAAAATGCTGGGGAACTTTGGAGTTACTCACCTGAAACAAAATCCGTAAAGAATCTAGGGATTCCCGATGCTAGCCATCAATTTTGGAGCAGCACAACAGACGATGATGGAAATGTTTATATCGGAACATACAAAGAAAAAGAAGGTAAAATTTTTAAATTTGATATTTCAAAACAAGCATTTGTAGATCTTGGAAAAGTAGATGTAGAGGGTGATGCGAGTTATGTCCGGTCGTTGACTTACCATAACGGTTACCTTTACGCAGGATTAGGTGTTACAGGAAATGTATACCGAATCAATACCGAGACCCTTGAAAAAGAGAAAATCACAAAAAATGCACCTGACATTCTAGGGACAACGGTTGAAGGAATGGGATTCGCCTATGATATGGAGGTTGCTGGAAAGTACCTCGTTGTCAGATTTAGCGAAGTAAGTGCTATTTTGTTTTATGATTTAGAATCACAAGAATGGGTCGATGATACTGTGATTGGTAAAATCGGCGATGGTTCTGAAGATGATTACGGGGCTTTTGGATACTCTCAATTGGCAGTAAATGATAATAAAACGTATGTGATTAACAATCGCCATATTTTGGAGATTGATGTAGATACACTGGAAACAAGGGAAACAGGTATCCGTTATCCTGCAGGATGGCGGGGACTCGCATTTGTTGACTTTGGGGAGGATTCATCCGATTTACGTCTCGTTACGGTAAAAAGATCCGGAGAGATTATGACCGTTGATTTGGATGCACAGAAAATCATCGATTTACCTTTAGCGATGAATGGTAATTTGCCATTAGACTTACATAGTCTTGGGCTTGGTCCTGATGGGAACCTGTACATGACTACGTACCCAGGAGGTCCAAAAGGGGCAAGATATAACACGAAAACAGGTGAAATCACCACGTATTCTCAAGGGCAAGCGGAAGGTATGGTTGCTGGAAATGGCTCTGACATGTATTTCGGAATCTACTCCGGAGCATCTATTCAAAAGATGAATACAGATACACTAGAAGTTCAAACACTTTTCAATTTATATGATGGGTATGAACAAGACCGTCCATATATTATGAAATTCGAGAACGATAAACTATTAATTGGTACGATTCCTTACTATCAAAAATTAGGTGGAACCCTGACAATCTATGACCCTACTACAGGAGAAAGAGAGACACACAGAAATATCGTTCAAGATCAAAGTATCGTAGGACTTGCTTATAAAGATGGTAAAATTTATGGCTCGACTACCGTCCGTGGAGGGCTAGATATTGAACCAACTGCAAAAAATGCCAAAATGTTCGTTTGGGATGTCAAAGGTAAAAAGAAAATCACGGAATTTGAATTAGACCTTCCAGAATTGGATTCACCGCCAATGATAAGCGGGTTAACCTTTGATGAAGATGGGGTGTTATGGGGAGCAGTTGACGGCATATTATTTGCCATGAACCCTGACACGTATGAAATTGTAAAATCGAAGAATCTATATCCAAATATCAAAAATAGAGGGATGTGGAGACCAGTTCATATCCTGTTTGGCGAAGATGGTTTATTGTACACGGATATTGGTGGAAAATTAGCGGTTGTGGATCCAAATTCAGAGGATCTCAAGCATGTTAGCTTAATTGATAACGGACCAGAAGTTACATTTATGGAACTAGCTTATGATGCCGAAGGGAATCAAAATATTTACTTTATCGACGGTGACAAGCATTATTTAAAAATGATTCCTGTCATTGATGGAGGAAAGTTACCTGTTGATCCGGTATACGAGACAGTTCCAGTATCATTTGAAAATCCAGGATTTGAAGGACCAGTAGGGGAAGATAATCGTATTCCGGGTTGGTCATCTTTATTTGGCCTTTCAGGTAATGTTTCGTACGGGGTAACCAATGAAAAAGCCAAAACAGGAAATTATTCCTTGAAGATTAAGGATATGGCCCAAAATGAAACAGTGTTTGTCCAATCAGATCCAATTCCAGTTACTGCTGGAGTTAAGTATACAGCCACAGTTGAAATGTATTTAGAAGATGGAAGTGCTAGTTTCTTTGTCCGCTATTTTGATAAAGCTGGTAAACAAGTTGGGAATGATGTCGATGGTGTCAACATCATTCATGTTAGGGGCGGACATAAACAATGGCAAACGGTAAGTGCAACGGTTGAAGCACCTGAAAATGCCGCATATGCAAAATTATTTGCAGGGGCATCTAATTTCTTTACAACATCAGGGGCATATTACGACGATTTCAAACTTACGTATGAAAGAGAAGTTGTCTTAGATAAAGTAGTTCTCTCTGCAGACAGTGCGGAGGTACTCCAAGGCGAGGCAATGGGAACGGAACTTTCTGTCTTTCTTACAAATGGAGAGCAAGTTGATTTAGATGAAATTGATGCTGTAGAGTGGGTAAGTAGTTCACCAATGGTTGCGACAGTAGAAGACGGAAAAATAATGGCGAGCAATGCTGGAACTACCGATATTCAAGCGATTGTTACTTATCAAGGAGAAGAATTCACATCAAATAAGCTGACTGTGACAGTTACAGTCACGACAGCTACATTAACTAAACAAATTTCGGGTCTTTTCGAATCAGACCAAATTGACCATTCACTAACAAAACAACTAACAAACCGATTAGATCAAGCACAACATCACTATGACAAAGGCGATGTACAACAAGCAAAAAAACATTTACAAGACTTCATAAAACACCTAAATAACAGCAACGCTAGTAACGAAATAAAAGCTATGCTCAACAATAACGTAAACACAATATGGGAATAAAATAAGGTTATGTAAAAATACCTCCATTTTAAATGGAGGTATTCTTGTATTTTCATATAGTAAAAGTATATTTTAAAAATATCTGTACTAATCACGAATTATTAATTCAAACAAACGTTTGTGTAGCGTTTTAATCAAGTATTGACAGGGAACTTGAATTTCAAACAAACGCTTGATTAGCGGGAATTGGGTACCTCAAAAAAGGCCTGTTACAGTCCACATTTTTATAAAAAAGTTATTCTAATGTACTTACACATTTCATCCTCAAAATCATTTAACAGGGCTCAAGTGGTTTTATGTGAAAAAATTTTGTCTAAAGAAAATAAAAAGTGTTTTTGGGGGCCAAAAGAACCGTCCCTCTGGTTCCGTTTATGGTAAAATAGTTCTAGTCGAAAAATGCAGAATTTTGTAGTTACATCAGGGAGAAGAGGGTCATTATGAAGATTAAAACAAAACTTAGTTTGCTCGTTTCTTTATTGTTGATAGCTTTGCTTGTCACAGGAGGGTTATCCATTTATCAACAAAATGAAACGGAGAAGGTATATAAAAATATAGAGATACATCAAGACTTGCAATTTACACTGAAGTCGATCGAATACCGTTTTACGGGGATTTCAAATGATGAACGAGCGTTTCTTCTTACTGGGGATGAAGAACTGGTAGCGGGAATTGCGAATAAAGAAAAAGATATTGAGCAATATTTTTCAGAAGTAAAAAAAGTAAATCTCGATATAGAAGATGCGAAAGCACTTGAAGAAATCGACAATAACCTAAAAACTTATTTTGAAACAAATAAAAAAGTGGTAGATACATACAGAAGCGGGGAGCAGGAAAAGGCCCTTGAGATTCATATGGAGGAACAAAGAAACATCAGAAAACAGGTGGTGGATCCGAGTATTGAATCACTTATAAATGAAGTAACCGAAACAATTAACAGTGATACAAAAACGTTAGAAAAAGCCCAAGAAATAAGTTCAATCGTTTTATACGCAGTTGTGATTCTTTCACTTGTTGGTGGGGTTTTCACTTCATCACTCATCATAAAATCAATTAATAAGCCAATTATGATTATGAATAGGCGTTTGAAGGAAATCGCAGAAGGCGAGGCTGACCTTACCCAAGCCATATCCATAAAAACAAAAGATGAACTAGGTGAAATGGCAACATCTTTTAATCAGATGGTAAGTAAATTACGAGATTTAGTCAGACAGGTAGCGATTAATGCAGAGCAGGTTGCTGCAGCTTCAGAACAATTATCAGCAAGCTCTGAAGAAACGACAAAAGCAACCGAAGTCATTGCTTCAACTGTTCAAGAGGTAGCAGCTGGAACGGATAAACAGGTGCTAAGCTTGGACGAAACCAACCAAACAATTATAGATTTAACTTCATTAGTACGCCAAATTGCAACAAGCTCAGAAATTGTTTCAAATACATCAGTTGAGGCTTCCGATAAAGCCATTGATGGCAATCGCTCCGTTTCAGGGATTATAAACCGCATGAACGAAATCAGTCAAACGGTAAACCAACTCTCTGAAAAAGTGAAAACATTAGGAGAAAGCTCCAATCAAATTAACCAAATCATTGGCGTCATTACAGGTATTGCCGAACAGACAAATCTATTGGCGTTAAATGCAGCCATTGAAGCTGCAAGAGCAGGAGAACATGGAAAAGGATTCTCAGTCGTTGCGGATGAAGTTAGAAAACTAGCAGAACAATCATCAGCTTCTGCTCAACAAATATCATCCCTCATTGCTGGAATCAAAGAAGATACAGAGGAAACGGTTCAATCAATGGATGACACAACAACAAAAGTTTCTGATGGAATCAAATTTATCCAAGACGTGGGAAGTTCATTCAACCAGATTGGCCAAGCCGTACAAGAAGTTACTTCACAAATTCAAGAAATTACATCTGCCGTACATGAATTATCAGCAGGATCAGAACAAATGGTTAAGAGTATGGAATTAGTAGCTGACATCACACAGGTAACCTCTGAAGGTACTCAAAGCATGTCAGCATCAACTGAAGAACAACTCGCTGCGATGGAAGAAATCACCGCCTCATCAACTTCATTAACAAAAATGGCGGAAGAATTACAAGAGTTGGTTAAGAAGTTTAAAATTTAACTTTGGTACATCCGTTCCAATTGGAAATTCGTTGAAACTGCAGTCTCAGGGATACGCATTGAAGCGGTCGAAGTAAAGTTTGAGCATAGATTTTTCTTATAATGGTTAAGCTATAATAGCTCCAATTATTACCTTATTAATAGCCCTGTCTCTTCGGAGATGGGGTTATTTTATTTAGGCAATCTAAATATTTTAGGATTTTAACCGATAACAAAATTAGACAATATTCGACATGATTTCAAAGGAGCTTAACGATGGATATAGAACAGGTCTGTAAGGAAATAAACAACAGCGTAGATGAACTAGATTTAGTAACTGCAAGAAAATACATTGAAGAAAATATTGATTTGTTAAATACTAAAGGGCATTTCTTAAATAAAAATGCTCGGGAACTATTGAAAGTCGTAACCGATATGCATAATTCTGATTACAAGCCGTTACAAAGAAATGAATTAGCCATAATAAATACGATTAATGCCTATGCTACAAAGTTCGATTTAAGAGGATTAAAATTGCTTGTAAAGGAAAACTCCCAGCTATTGCTACGCGAGGATCTACTTCCTTATTTTAATAAGGATGCTAAAATTGTACTAGAAGGAATGGGAGCAATTTCAAAACATTAAGGACTGTTTCACAATCAACTTCTTAGGAGATAGACGTATTTTCTTTACTCTGAAAAAGGTAATGGAGGTGCTTCAAAATTTCGTGGCCTTAGTCACGTCAAGTTTGTGTTTTAGAGCCAATCGCCTTGTCTATTTGGGTTTTCACAATTCGACCTCTACCAATCACGCCTGAATAAGTAGCTTTTTGGCGGTCTCTTGCGATTACTATCATCAGACACACTCTTTGTACTGATGCTTGGAGGGCTTTTTCTACCTACGCAAAAAGCAAGGGATTAGAACATTGTCGTTTTAAATCAGATGGTACAGAGTGTGTCAAAGGGCTGCATCATATACAAAATATCAATAACTATCACAGCCGATTAAAAGGTTGGATGCAACGATTCAATGGTGTGGCAACAAAATACCTTGACCACTATTTGAGTTGGTTTCAGTTCTTAGAATTGTGAGACATCGAAGTGAAATGTATCTTTTACTAAAATTCTTGTAGATAGTTGTTTGTTACAATCAATGATACTTATCAGTCGCTAAGAACGTAAAGTTTGTAAGAACAATGATATAAATTTAGCACTTTTGGGAAAGGAGGAATCTTGTGACATATTTATTATTTGTTATATTTCTTGGAATTTTGATTTTACAGTTTGTTTGGGTAAAAAAAGCAAGAACATCTAAAACCTTAATTTTGCCTATTTTATTCAGTTTGGTCTACCTTTCTATTATTATCTTTAAATTTGATTTTGGCACTTTTTTAATACCTTTTACTGTTTTATGTATTGTTCTTTGGTTACTATTTATTTGGAAACTGTATTTAAATAAAAGAGGGTAATCGGTAACTAGATTGGTTAAATGATTTAGAAATCATTTAAGTAATATACTAAAAGGAACTTCCTTTGGATGTTCTTTTTTATGGTATATTTATCAACATTCTTCTTTAACATAGCCTTTTTAAAAAAGAAAGTTTCCCTGTACCAGTTGAAAGTTAGAAGACTAGCAATCTAGTTATGATTGCTAGTCTTCTTTGTGTTAGGCACACGAAAAAGGACCGACCTAAATCGCTAAAGCGCAATTATACGAAATAATGCGCAAATCCTCCTCGTTAAAGCGCAATTCCCTAAAATAAAACACAATTCCACTCCATTAAAACGCAATTCCCCAAAATAAAACCATCACGAAAGGCATTGTACCTTTTTTAGCCAAGGGGAAAAACCTAATTAAAAAGGCTGCCAATTACCATGGCAGCCTTCCTACGTTTCACTTATTTTTCTGGAACAAAGTATATAACAGATGGACCAGATGCGCCACCTGGAAGACTTGTGACGAAATCATATTGATTCCCGTTGGCTCCAATTGTTTCAGTCGCAAACTTCCATGCATTGACATAGCTTAGAAATCCGGTCGTGTTAAGTTTACCGTTCCATACCATAGCAAAATGACCGAATCCACCTGCTGGGTTATCGTAGATGGAGAGTTGCAGTGGATGATGTAAGCTATTTTCCACGTTAACGTCTAAATTATATAAAACACCATAATTTCCATTGTTAATCACAGGCTTATTTCCATCAACGACACTAATTCCTTCTTCGTATTCTCCTGGTAATTTATCGCTCCATTGACCATAAGCAGCGGATGAAAGTCGAATATAGGCATTTCCCAATTCAGTATCATACGTAAGTGTACCTTCGCGATCAAAATGTGGAAAACTTCCGCGTACATGTGAATCAGGCGGTAAGATTTCTACAGAAAGCGGGTCAGCTGGACGTTCTGCATAGTTAAGTGTTGTAGCAGTAACAGTAGCCGGCTCATGACCATGTTTCGTATAGACATCATATTGTGCAATTCCACTTACCGTTTCTCCATCGTTTGCATTGGTTTCCAAGTAATAGCTTTCACCAGGAAGTAAAGTCTGAATGTATTTTTTTTCAGCTTTTTCTTCAAGGAATTGTACTAACGCTTCTTTTCCGGCTACGTCAGGATAAATACTTACTGAAGCTCCAACACCTTTAGAGAATAACATTACTGGTTCATCTGAAGTATTTGTTAGTGCTAGGCTGACGTTTCGATTCTCTCCACTCACATTCTGATGATGCCAAAATACACGGAATTCGCCTGTAGCAGTGTCGCGATAAAACGCACCACTGTCGGAGTATGTTTCTGGAGAATCACTAAGTATTAGTTTTCCTCCTGTTTGTTTTAATTCTGGTTTTTCCAAGTGAACTGCAGGCTTAAGCGTTTCAATAGGTACATAATTTTCATTGGCAGAGGTCTGGTTTGGCAGTAGAAATGCCAATAAAACAGTACCTAAAACGAAAGCAGACTTCATTTTCATTCCTTTTCCTCCTCTCAATTATATTGAAATCCCAATAATGGCTGTTTAATCATCTTTGGAGGTTGAGATGGGAATTCAATGTTTATGTCAATTCGATTGTCGATGGATATATCCTTCTTTTTTATAAAAAATGAGGAAAAAGTCCCCTTTTTTAATTAAGGCAGGTTCGCTGTTCCTGGAAAAAGTGGTGAAGAATGGACCTGTCCCCTTGACCCCACGCGGAGAGTTTTGTATTCTAGAGTTGGAGGATATATTCTCTTTTAAACAAACTGGAGGAATATTTCTTCAAAACCTTTCTAATCAAAAAAGGAGAATTTTTATGCCAAAAACAGAGAAAGTAAATCCGTTATTAATTATCAACTCTGTATATAACTCACTTACGAAAACAGAACAAAAGGTAGCAGACTATATAATGGTCAATCATGCGGAAGCCGTATATTCCTCTGTTACGGATTTAGCGGAAGTTGTTGGGGTTGGCGAGACAACGGTTTTACGTTTTTGCCGAAAATTAGGCTATCGAGGGTTTCAGGAATTTAAATTAGCAGTCGCACAAAATCTCATGGAAGCAGATGAACAGGTTTACGGGAAAATAGATGAAGATGATTCCGTTGATGTAATCGCAAAAAAGATTGCCAACCAAAATGTAAGTGCTTTAAATGATACAGTGGCACTTCTTCAAGATAAAACATTACAGCTAGCGGTAGAAAAGATTAATAATGCTAAGAAAATCTTTTTCTTTGGCGTGGGTTCATCAGGCTTTACGGCTTTAGATGGCAAACATCGCTTAATGAGACTAGGCTATAATACGGAGCATGTCTCTGATTCGCATATCATGTCAATGACTGCTTCGCTATTAGGAGAAGAGGATTTAATTATTGCGATCTCTTCATCGGGGAGCACGAAGGACGTTGTTGATGCGATTGAAATTGCGAAGGAAAACAAGGCGTATATCATTTGTATCACAAACCAAGCGAGGTCACCAATCACTAAATATGCGGATTTAATTCTTCTAGCTGCAAATAAAGAATCTCCATTTGAAGGTGGCATTTTTTCTTCCAAGATTGCTCAGCTTTTACTATTAGATGTTCTAGCAACGACCGCTGCCTTAAATAATAAAGAACAAGCATCTAGAGCTATTAAAAATACTGCAGAATCCGTTCTGGACAAATTGTACTAATACAACTAGTAGAAAAAGGTGGTAATCATGGTTTCTTCAAATAATAAACTATTTGAAGTTCTAGAATATATCGTAGATTTGGTTCTATTAAACTTTTTATTTATTATATGTTCACTTCCTTTAGTAACAGCATATCCTGCCTTTGTTGCTCTGGTGGGGGCTATCAAATATACATCAGAAGAGGATCCAACACCTGCATGGAAACTATTTTTCAAGCTATTTTACAATTATTTAAAAAAAGGGTTGAAACTTTGGTTGGCTCTTCTTTTGGTATCAGTTGTCATCATTGGGGACATCATTGCTGCTTTTTATATGCCAAATGTCCTCCAAAACTTTCTTCTTCCTTTTAATATCATTGTGATTCTTGTTTTTTTCGGGGTATTTAGCTATCTTACAAAACTATTTATTTTGGGAGAACATCATTTTAAAACGTTAGTGGTCCGGAGTTTTTTTCTCTTCTTTAGGAAACCGCTAAAACCCTTACTCATCACGATTATCAATGGCTTTATCGTTATTTTATCTATCTATTTAAGGTTTGTTCCGTTTGTTATTGGCTTTAGTCTTCTAGCATTCACCTATTATTTTCTGATGTTTGCACGGGATCATGAAATGGAGAATAGTTAGATTAGAATAAAAAATGGAGATTTTTTTATTTTTTTACAAAAAAGGTGGATTAAATCTCCAAAAGGTGATACATTTTTAATAGAGAGTTGATTCTCTGATGAAAGCGCTTAATAAATCCTGGTTTTGAAGTCTAATAGGGGGTGCACAAAAACAATTACTATTAGGACTCGAAACTCAAAAAATCCAACGAGGTGAGAAAAATGAGTAGATTCAAAAAAGTACTATCTGTAGCTATGGTGTTTTTACTTGTTTTAGGTGTCTTAGCTGCATGTGGCTCTGAAGATTCAGGAGCAAAAGATTCAGGCTCAGATTCAAAAAAAGGCGGAGACGAAAAAGCAACAGTTGAGTTTTGGACAATTTCGCTTCAACCAACATTTAATGACTATTTCAATGATCTTATTGCAAAGTATGAGGAAGAAAATCCAAATGTAAAGATAGATTGGAAAGACTTCCCGTATGATGCCGTTCAAAACAAATTATTAACAAGTATTGCAAGTAAACAAGCTCCAGACGTAGTTAACTTAAATACTGAGCTTGCGAACCAAATGGCTTCAAAAGGTGCATTGGTTGACTTCAACCAACAATTAACAGATGAGCAAAAAGGAATCTATTTTGAAGGAATCTATGATTCTACTGCACAAGGTGAAGGTGTATATGCGCTTCCTTGGTATACAGGTATTCCAGTCCTTTATATCAATACAGAGTTAGCGGAAAAAGCTGGCCTTGATATAAATACTCCACCAGCAACAAAAGCAGACTTAGCAGATTGGGGTAAACAAATTCAAGATAAAACGGGTGCTTTTGGATACGTATTCACAATGGAAACTCGTTCCATTCTTGAAGAAGGCTTTAAAATTGTCGAAGGTGATAAAGCTGTATTCAATAACGACGAAGTTAAAGAATATATCCAAAGCAATATTGATTTAATTGGTGATGGGGTAATTCCTAAAGATATTCCTGCATTCGATAAGCAAGTTCAATTATTTGGTAGTGAGCAAGTAGCGATGATTATCTCAAGCTCTTCATTTATTAACCAATTGAAAACGGCTTCACCTGATGTATATGAAAAAACAATCGCAGTTCCAGCTCCACTTGGAAAAGCAGGAATTCGTTTTACAAACTCTATGAATCTAGTTGTTCCAAAGGATTCGAAGAATGTTGATGCAGCAACTGCTTTTGCACATTATGTAACAAACGATGCAAACCAATTGGCATTCTCTGAAGTAGCAAGCACACTTCCATCTACTAAGGAAGCTGCAAAGAATGAATTCTTCTATAAGAATGATGGCACTTTAGAGGGACAAGCTTTAACTGCTTCTGTTGAAAGCTTAGATAAAGCAACAGACTTTTATCTTGGAATTGAAAACGCTAACGATGTGAATAAAACATTAAATAAGCATCTTCAAAACATCTACATCAATGATCAAGATCTTGATGCTGAGCTTGAAGCAGCAGAAAAAGAAATTAATGATATTTTAGCTCGCTAATATATGAAAATTGAATGGGCAGATGAATTTCTGCCCATTTTCAATAGGAGGGAAATACCCATGGGAAAGAAAAGAGCTTCCGGTTATAGCCGATTTACCGAGGTTCAAACAGCCTGGCTTTTCATGGCACCAGGGTTACTATTACTTGCTCTTTTTACCTTTTGGCCGATTATTTTCAGTGTTCCTTTGGCGTTTACCAACTATTCGGTTATCGGTGAAACGAGTTTCGTAGGACTTGACAACTTTAAACGTGCATTTTCTGACGTTGATTTTATTGCTTCGATTAAAAACTCTCTATTATATATGATTATCGTACCTTTTATCCAAATCATCTCTATCTTAATGGCTATTTTAGTGAATCGAAATATAGCGGGTATTAAGTATTTCAGAACAGCCTATTATATTCCAGTTGTAACATCGATGGTTGCAGTTGCAATTATCTGGGGCTGGTTAATGAGCTCAAACGGGGTTCTAAACTACCTCTTAATGTCAGTTGGGATCATTAGTGAAAAAGTAAACTGGCTATCTGATAAAGACACAGCACTTTGGGCTTTAATGTTTATAACCTTATGGAAGGGCCTAGGGTATTACATGATGATCTATCTTGCGGGCCTTCAAGCAGTTCCAACGGATTGTATCGAGGCAGCAAAAATTGATGGTGCGAGTAACTTCCAAATCATTCGTAAGATTACCATTCCTTTATTAAAGCCATATGTGTTCTTCTGTACACTCATTTCCTTAATGGCAGCGATTCGTGTATTTGATGAAGTTTTCGTCTTAACTTCTGGTGGTCCTGGTAATGCAACCTTAACGAGCAGTGTGTATATCTACCAACAAGGTTTCGAACAATTTGAGTTTGGTTATTCATCTGCATTAGGCTTGATTGTTAGTTTCATTATTATGTTCTTTAGTATTTTCATCTTCGTGTTTAACAAGAAGGGTGGTGTAAATCCATATTAATATGGATGGGCCTATGAAAAAAAAGAACCTACTAAAAAAAATTCTCAATAAAACCTTCGTTTATGCGTTGTTAATCATTTTTGCGCTATTTATGATGGGACCATTCTTATGGCTGTTAAGTGTATCACTGATGCCAGGGAAAAATATCTTTGCTTTTCCACCTGCGATACTTCCAACCTTTATTGATTTCAAAAACTATTTGGAAGTATGGGAGTATATGGACTTTCTTAAATATATCTGGAATACGGTGATTATCACCTTCCTAGGTGTTACCTTTAGTATTCTATTTAGTGCGTTAACTGCATATCCATTAGCTATTTTTAAATTTAAAGGAAGAAACTTTATTTTCTTGTTACTCGTTTCTACGATGATAATTCCTGCAGCTGCAGGCCTAGTTGTTAACTATTTAACGATTAATAAAATGGGATTAATTAATACCTTTACTGGAGTAGTTCTTCCTACGCTTGTTTCCGTATTTAACGTATTCCTGTTCAGACAGGCATTCATGGGAATTCCAACAGATATTAGGGACTCTGGAAAAATGGACGGAGCTTCCGAACTTCGAATTTGGGGTCAATTGATGATGCCAATGATCAAACCAGCTGTAGCGGTTGTTGGATTATTTGAATTTATGGCGAACTGGAATAGCTTCTTATGGCCAATCATAGTGTTAAATACAGAAAAATACCCATTAGCCTCAGCATTGAGCTTTTTAAATGGTCAGTTTTCATATAACTTTGGGTGGATTGCTGCCGGCACGGTCATTTCGGTATTACCAATCATCTTCGTCTTTTTATTCACTCAAAAATATTATATGGAAGGTATTTCAGGTGCGGTTAAAGGATAAATCATCTGAAATAAAAAGTACTAAGAAAAAGGGAGATTTCGAATGTACAAAATTGCTTATATCCCATTAGACGAACGCCCATGTAACTATGATTTTCCTAACCTTCTAACAGGGAACAAAGACTCCTCTTCCAATGGGAAAGTGAATCTAGTAAGACCCAATTTGGAACTGATGGGGGATAAAAAGGTACCAGGAAACACAGAGAAAATGTGGGAATGGCTTTACGAGGAAGCTACGGATGCGGATGGTCTGATTCTTTCATTAGATACGTTGTTATATGGAGGAATTATCCCGTCCAGATTGCATCATCTAACTTTGGATGAGTGTAGGAATGCACTCGCCAGGCTTTCACGAATTAAAGAAATTAATCCAAATGTAAAAATATACGCATTCAATTTAATTATGAGATGTCCAAAGTATTCAAGCAGTGATGAGGAACCGGACTATTATGAAGACTGGGGAAGTGAAATTTTCCAATATGGGAAGTTGCATCATCTCATTTCTGCCAATCTTGCATCGGAAGAAGAAAAAAAGCAGTACGAAAATCTAAAACAACAGATTCCAAAAGAGGTTGTTGATGATTATCTATCTAGAAGAAAAATCAATGTTGAAGTAAATAAGCTTGCACTCGAATTTGTGAGTAATGGAACGATTGATTTTATGATCATTCCGCAGGATGATTCCGCACCTTACGGATGGACAGCGATAGATCAGCAGGAGGTTAGAGGAGCGATTGCCTCTCATAATCTTGAGCTAGATGTGTATATGTATCCTGGGGCAGATGAGGTTGGGTGTACGTTGCTCGCCAGAATGATCAATAGCTTTAAAGGAAAAAGACCATTGGTATACCCAGTTTTCTCAAGCAATCAAGGCCCTTCTGTCACACCGTTATATGAAGATCGTCCCTTAATGGAGACTCTTAAATATCAAATATTGGCAGCAGGTGGACTCATGACTTCGAATATCGCTGAAGCTGATTTTGCGTTATTTGTAAATTCGCCAGTCGAGCCAATGATGGAGGCTGCCTACCAGGATCAGCTAAGTACAAAATATCAGGTGAATCGAAACCTAATCGATTTTGTAGAGCAGCTTGAATATACAGTAAAAGAACGAAACATTCCATGCGTAGTGGGCGATGTTGCCTTTGCGAATGGTTCAGATTTAGGACTGTTAAAGCTATTAAAAAGAAAAAATCTTCTTTTTAGATTAGCTGGATACGCAGGCTGGAATACAAGTTCAAATACACTCGGAACATGCATTGCACAAGGAATGATTCACAATGTGTATGGTAGCTCACAAACTCATAAGAATTTTCTTGCCTTACGCTATGTCGAAGATGCTGGATATTGCAGCGTCGTCAGAAAAAATATCACAAATAACGTGTTACCTGAATTAGGCTATGACTATTTCCTTCTGGACGGGAAACGCGGCAAGGTTTCTGAAATGGTCCTAAAACAATTAAACGAGTTTATCAAGGAAAATCTTAGTGGTGAAGAAAACGATCTACTCATTAAAGAATGCTACATGCCTTGGAACCGTATGTTTGAAGTTGGTTTGGATGTTGAACATATACCTAGAGTAAATAACTAGTCGTTTATAAAGGAGTTATTGCAATGATGAAGCAAGAATCTACAGATGTCGTGGTAATAGGCGGAGGTTTAGGTGGCTGCATGGCCTCACTAGCTGTTGCCAAAATGGGCTTAAAGGTCATTATGACGGAAGAAACAGATTGGCTGGGTGGACAACTTACAAGTCAGGCAGTACCTCCTGATGAACATAAATGGATTGAAAGATATGGTCGTACCGATACGTATCGGGAATTTAGAGATCGCGTACGCCAATATTACCGTGACAATTATCCGCTCACAAAGGAAGCAAAGGAAAATGACATTTTGAACCCAGGTAATGGCTGGGTGAGCCGATTGGCACATGAACCAAAGGTGGCGTTAAAAGTCATTGAGGATATGCTCGCCCCATATATAAACAGCGGAAAAATAAAGGTCTTATACAACTATAAGCCTTTGGAGGCGAAGACAGAAGAAGATGTTGTAAAATCCGTCACGGTGACACACATCTCTGAGCCTCGAAAAATTGAGTTGGTCGGTCGATACTTTTTAGATGCTACCGAATGTGGCGATGTTTTACCAATCGCAGGTGTCGAATTTGTTTCAGGTGCCGAATCTAGAGAACAAACTGGGGAACCTCACGCTTTAGAAGAAGCAAATCCACTTGATATGCAATCCTTTACCTATGTGTTTGCAGTGGATTATGTGGAGGGTGGAAATTTTGTAATCGATAAGCCAGAACAATATGAGTTTTGGCGTGAATATATGCCAAGCTTCTCGCATTTACCACTTTTCAGTTGGTATGCAACAGATGCTGATGATACATCAAAGTTAAAGCAATTTACCCTATTCCCTAATGATCAAGGGATCCCTTCCTTATTTACCTATCGAAGAATACTAGATACAGAGAATTTGGAAGGGAATTTATACGAAGGTGATATTTCCCTCATCAATTGGGCACAAAATGACTATTTTCTTGGACCAATCTATGGAGTGCCAGAAGAAGAAGTCGAAAAAAACTTATTTAATGCAAAACAACAAAGCTTATCCCTTTTATACTGGCTGCAAACAGAAGCACCAAGACTCGATGGAGGAAAGGGCTTCCCTGGCTTAAGGCTTCGTAAAGATGTATTGGATACAGAGGATGGGCTTGCAAAATATCCGTACATTCGTGAATCCAGAAGAATTAAAGCGGTTTATACTATTACCGAAAAGGATGTAAGTAAAGAAATCAGAGGGGACAAAGGGATATGTGAGTATTTCGATAGTGTCGGAGTTGGAAGCTATCATTTAGATTTGCACCACACAACGGTTTCAAACCGAAGCTTCTATATTCCAAACTATCCATATGAAATACCGCTAGGAGCTCTACTACCAGTACGTGTGAAGAATCTGATCCCTGCTTGTAAAAATATTGGGACCACCCAGATTACAAATGGATGCTACAGACTTCACCCAACGGAATGGAATATTGGAGAATCAGCGGGATATTTAGTAGCTTACTCCCTATTAAACAATGTGACTCCACATCAGGTAAGGGAAGACCAGAATCACTTAGAGGAATATCAAAATCTATTAACAAATCGTGGCGTTCAGATTCATTGGCCAGCGGATATTGACCTATAAGTACGTGTTCAAAAAGGAGGATGAAAAGGACCAAGAAGTTCAAGGCGGTGCAGCTTTGAGTACCGGAGCGTATGCAGTTAATACGTGAGGAACGGAAAAGCAAGCCAACGCAGAAATTCGATGTGTCATTTTCACCGGACGTTTTGAACAACCATTATAAGGAGGAGCCCAAATGGAACAACCAAACATACTATGGGTGGATTTTTTAGCAAATGCTACTCGTTTATTAGAGCCAGAAAAAATGAAAGAGCTTATTCAACACGCCCTAAAATGTAAAATTACCCATTTAGTCGTGGATGCAAAAATTCCATATGGATTTACTACCTATCCAAGTGAATTTGCATACCATGTGAGTGAATTGAAGGATGAACAGTACCATACTTGGAAGGGTCGAGATTTTCTTCAGGAAATGATTCATCATGCCAAAGGATCAGGCTTGAAGGTTATTGCGAATGTCGATGTATTTGCAGAAGGAAATGGAATCGATAAAGAAGGAATGGTATATGACAAGCCAGAGTGGCAGGTCGTTCATTATAACGAGGCACTTTCGAATATGCCGACAGCTGCGGAAAATCACAATGACCCAACGGTTTTTGTGAATCCGATTCATCCAGAGGTTGAAGCCTATGAACTAAATATTATTCAAGAAATTGTCCGTAACTATGAAATAGATGGTGTTGTTTTAGATAGATGTCGTTACCCGAATATTTATGGAGATTTTAGTAGCTTAAGTCGCTCAAAATTTGAAGCTTATATCGGTGCAGAGGTTAAACATTGGCCAGAAGATATTATGACGCTTGAGGACAAGAAACCTGCTTTTGGCCCCCATTTTCCGAAATGGGCAGAGTTCAGAGCTAAAAACATTAAAAACTTTGTAAAGAAAGCAAAAAATGTGGTTAAAACACAGAATTCAGATCTCATTTTTACGATATATGTGGGTTCATGGTATCCATTGTATTATAACGAAGGCGTTAACTGGGGAAGTGAAACCTATCAGCCAACATTGGATTGGACTGCTGAGACGTACCACACATCTGGATATGCAGAGGAATTTGATTTTATCATGACAGGCTGCTATTACCCAGAGGTTACGATTGAGGAAGCGTTAATGAATGAAAGACCTGCAACTTGGTACAGTGTGGAAGGTGCAATTGAAATGAGTAAGGAAGCGATTAATGGGCGAATTCCTGTGATTGCAAGCCTATTCTTAAAAGATTATGACAACAACGTAGAACAATTTAAGAAAGCCGTCCAGCTTTGTAAGGGGAAATCGGATGGAGTTATGCTGTTTGACACAGTGTATTTAGAGGATTATCAGTGGTGGAATGAGCTAGAGGAGACCATTTAACTTTATCCAGTTTGGGTATAACCCCCCTAACTGAATATAGTTAGAGCCTCCGGCGGATGCCACAGATTTTAAAAGGAAACTTTTCGAGCAAAGGATCAAAGACTAAGATCGCCACGTCCTGTGGCAACGTCTTTGTGACCCACATCGTGTGGGCCTAAAAAATCTGGGCTCAAATACGCCAAGGCGCATTTGATTTATCAATCTTAGATTGCAACTGGAGTGTATGAAAATGGAGAAGAAACAAGCGTTTTTTGACAAAATATATAGAAAGTTAGTTGTGTCTTGTCAAGCCTTGCCTGATGAGCCTCTTCATAGCTCCTATATCATGAGTAAAATGGCGGTAGCTGCAACCGAAGCAGGTGCAAGTGGTATACGGGCTAACAGTGTAGAAGACATCCATGAAATTAAAAAGGTAACCAACCTGCCAATAATCGGTATCATTAAACAGGACTATGACAATTCCGATGTGTTTATCACCCCAACCACGAAGGAAATTGACCTTCTTGTGGCTGAAGGTGTAGATATGATTGCGTTGGATGCAACAAGCAGGGTGCGGCCAGATGGTCATACGATCTCAGAGATTTTTCCAGAAATCAGACGTAAATATCCCAATCAACTGTTTATGGCGGATTGCTCGACCTTAGAAGAGGGCATTCAAGCGGAAAAATTGGGATTTGATGCTGTTGGAACAACATTATCGGGATACACAGAATATACGAAGAATGTACACTTACCCAATATTGAGTTGATCAAACAATTTGTCGAGCATTTGAGTGTACCAGTCATTGCAGAAGGTGGAATTTCGTCACCTGAAGAATTGAAGGAAGTCTTTGCAACAGGTGTTCACTCAGCGGTCGTAGGGTCTGCAATCACACGTCCACAAGAAATTACAAAAAGATTCTTACAAGCAATAAGCGACATGGGGACAGGTTCCTTGTCCCTTTAAAAAAGTAGTGGGTCCCCGTGACCCACTCTTGACCTATATAGAGGTGAGAAAAAGATGAAAATATTTGCTGCGGATATTGGTGGGACATCGATTAAAATTGGTGTAACGAATGAGAATGGTGAGATTCAGATATTTGATGAGGTCGAAACGGAAAGAAAAAAAGGTGGACCTGCTATTATTCGAAAATTAGAGGATATCATCGCTAAGTACCCAGATATTGACGCAATCAGTATTAGTACAGCTGGTCAAGTGAATAGTGAGGAAGGCTATATTATCTATGCAAATGACAATCTACCAAACTATACCGGTACCAGAATTAAAAATCTCCTAGAATCAAAGTTTCATGTACCTGTAAAGGTAGAAAATGATGTAAATGCAGCAGCTCTTGGCGAAAAGTATTTTGGGGTTGGTAAGGAATATCACGATTTTCTCTTTTTAACCTTCGGGACTGGTATTGGTGGCGCCATCGTAATTGAATCAAAGCTGCATCGAGGTTTTACTGGTAGTGCAGGAGAATTCGGGCATATGAATCTTTACCCGAACGGTATCCCTTGTGGTTGTGGAAAACGAGGATGCTATGAACAATATGGCTCTACAACAGCCCTCATTAGGGAAGCGAAAAAGGTAAATCCTGATTGTACAAACGGAAGACAGTTGTTTGAAATGATTCAACTTGGTGATGAACGGTTATATGAAGTACTTGATAATTGGACAAATGAAATCGCTCTTGGTCTTGCCAGTTTAATTCATATCTTTAACCCTCCTTGTATCATTTTAGGTGGAGGGATTATGGAACAGGAATTGTCTATTAAACTTGTTTCTGAAAAGGTTCAGCAACACATTATGGATAGTTATTCAGGTGTGAAGATTTTGAGATCCAAGTTTGGCAACAAAGCTGGACTATATGGGGCAATTTCGTTGCACAAATTTAGCTAAAAGGGGCTAAATATAATGAAAAAAAATAATCGTGAATTTTATAGTTCCCACTTAAATAAAACAATAGATTACATGGTTTTAACGGTAAGCGAAAACATTGAAGATGCGTATATCTTATATGTCCAGGATGGCAGGGACTATTTAGAGTTGGGGGGACTGGAGAAAGCTGTTCAAAATTTAGTACGTACAAATCCGGAGCTGGCCAATCGCCTCGTGTTCGTCCTAATCCACCCTGGAGATTCACACGAAAGATGGGATTCATTTAGTAGAAATGGATCTTCCTTTAGACATTTTATTCGTTTTATGAATGATGAATTTATCCCGGAGTTTGAAAGAAACCAAGGGGCTACCATCTCTAGAAGAGGTCTTCTAGGGGACTCCTTAGCGGGAAATATTAGCCTAAATATCGCATTAGAAAAGCCGGAAATGTGGACGCACTTATTGCTTCAGTCTCCGGCTATTTCTGATGGAGATATTGGACAGCTAGAGGATTTGGAATTACCTGCGTGGAACGTGTATCAGACCGTGGGGATTTATGAAGATGAATTTGTATCCTCAATATCTAATGAAAAACTATTTATTTTGACTAGGAATCGTCAATTATATAGAAGCTTTTTATCGAAAAAAGTAAAAGTAAAATATATCGAGTCTGAAGATGAACATCTATGGAAGGTTTGGGAAAGGGACCTACCTAACCTATTGGAGTTTTTTGTGAAGGAGGTTTGACATGAAGATCCATTTTACAGGTGAATTATCCGAAGTTTTAGAGGGGATTTCAATTCTCCGTGAAGATTTAAATATAGAAATTGCAGAGAATGGATACACAGTTGAGGTAATAAATCGTCAAGGACCTTTAGTTGTGACGAACAAACAGATCATCTATGATAAAAAGTTCCATTTTTTCAGGGGTTTAGGACTGTGGCTGCAACACATGGGAATAAACAAAGAATTCCATCTAACAGAAGTACCTCAATTTGAAACAAGTGGTGCGATGATTGATGTTTCGAGAAACGCAGTGCTGACTGTTGATGGAATAAAAATGCTTTTACGTAAAATGGCTGTAATGGGCTTAAACATGGTCATGGTCTATACAGAGGATACGTATGAGGTTCCGGAGGTTCCTTATTTCGGATATATGCGTGGAAGATACACAGAGGAAGAAATAAGGGAATTTGATGAGTATGCCCATCAATTAGGGATCGAGATGATACCGTGCATTCAAACATTGGCTCATTTAAAAGAGGCGTTGAAATGGGGATATGCAAACGAGGTTAAAGATACCGATGATATTTTGCTAGTTGGTGAACCGAAAACATATGAACTCTTAAAGAAATTAATTGAGACTGCTTCGAGGCCATATCGAACAAAAAGAATTCATATTGGCATGGATGAGGCCTTGCAGCTAGGACGCGGTAAGTACATGGAGAAAAATGGGTATAATAATCGATTCGACATTATGAATCAGCATCTTCAGGAAGTCGTAAAAATTACCGAGGAATTCGGCTTGCACCCAATGATTTGGAGTGATATGTATTTCCGTTTGGCTTCTCGGGAGGGCAATTATTACGATTTTGATGAGTCATTGTTGGAACAAGTGAAACAGTCAATTCCGAATGTACAAATGGTCTACTGGGACTACTATCATGCAGATGAAGCATTTTACGAGGGAATGCTAGAGACCCATAAAAAGCTCGATCCAGATCCTCTTTTTGCAGGAGGATTATGGACCTGGAACGGAATTTCACCGAACTACGCCAGAGCATTTAGGAATACGGAAGCGGCTTTAAACGCCTGTAAAAAAATAGGAATTAAAGAAGTCTTTGCAACCATGTGGGGAGATAATGGAGCGGAAACCCCGATTCAAACTGCGCTTCCTGGATTACAATTGTTTGCGGAACATACGTATCATCAAGAAGTGAGAAGAGAGCATTTGGAAGAGCGATTCTACCACTGCACAGGTTATCAGCTAAATGATTTCCTTTTATTGAATCAATTTGATGAAATACCAGGGGTTATGGAGGATAACTTATATTCTTCGAACCCATCTAAATTTTTGCTTTGGCAGGATGTATTATTGGGATTGTTTGATGAAAATATAAAGGGATTTCCGATTGCAGATCATTACAGGGGTTTAGTGGATCAGATACGGGTAGCGAAGGAACGGAATCAAAGCATGGAGAAATTATTTCGTTTTTATGAGCAATTAGCAAGAGTCTTATGCATGAAGGCGGAAATTGGTATTGATTTAAAGTCAGCCTATGACAAAAGAGATAAAGCGAAAATTAAGGTCTGTCTTGAAAATCTAGAAATTCTAAAAGTAGGTATTGATAGATTAAGAAAGGCACATCGAGATGTATGGTTTTCCGTGAATAAACCTTTCGGATGGGAAGTTTTAGATATTCGATATGGCGGTATACTGACACGAATGGAAACAGCAGAGTATCGCTTGGAGCAATGGTTGAATGGAGAGATTTCAAAACTAGAAGAACTAGAAGAAGTACGCCTTCGATATGATGGCCCAGAACAATTCCCCGAAAACGTAACATTGGGAAGAGGCGAAACCTATAATCGGATTGTAACGGCTAGTAGTTTATAGGAGAGATGGTAGCGAATTGGGACGAGGGATCTGTCCTAATGCGCCACAGCAGGTTCCCTGTTCCTTAAGATAACTTGAAGACTAGCAATTGCTAGTCTTCTTTGTAATTGACGTGCTGTAAGAAGCGCATAAATAAAAAACGAAAGCGCAATTCTACAAATTAAAACGCAATTCCACCCCATTAAAACATAAATCCCCAAAATAAAGCGCAAATATCATACGAAAGACGCAAATTATCCATTATCGTAGTCCGAGCAGGGGACCAGAGGAACCGTCCCTGTGGTTCTTTTGAAATATGTAAAATGCAGGAAAAAATTAATATTAATATCCTACCCTCTGATATATAATATTCTGGACAGTATCTATTAATATCGGAATCAAGCAGGATGAAGTGTTGAAACTATCAATATAACGATTGAGGTGCACAATGAAAATCGTCTTTTTCGTTCTCGCAATAGCCTTTTCAGTTTTTTTAGTCTTTCTGAAAAAAGAAGAAGAAGTAAGCGGAGATGAAATAAATCCATCCGTTTTCAAGCACTTTCTAAATACCCTTGGGTTTAGTCTTATGGTCTTCTTTTACGGATGGTTTATTTTTAAGGAAGACCTGTTTCTCTGGTTCACTTTCTATGCGGGCATACTCTTCGTCTTTTTAGTAGGTTTAGCTGAAAAAAAGAACAAGCTGAGAGTATGGGTAGTCGGTTTTATCCTCATGACATTTCTATTTTGTGGGTTTCGAGTTCCAACCCATTCTCATTCATTTCAGCAGTGGGTAAGTGAAAACAAACAACTCTATTGCCCGAGTGGCTTTGATTGCGTAAAGGTGTCAACCTATATCGATGAAAAAGAAAACTTGGTTACAACTTCGGAAATCGTTCCAATAGTTAGTGACTACACAAACTGGTATCTCCTCTTCGCGACCGGTTACTTTTCTTACGAAGATAACAGCGGAAAAGAAGTGCATTACAAAGGAATCAATATTGCAGGTTGGTGGATTGAAACTTCTGATTAAAAAAGTTCCCTCATGCCAGTCACCACAGCAAGGTAATTTGGCTGGTGACTGGCATTTACTATTTCAAAATAGGAACCACTAGAACCGTCCCTCTGGTCCCGACTTGTACCCACAACAATTCATCCCTTTACCCTACTATATTTTCAATGTGTTTGACCCTAAAAGAGACTATTTTCCTATACTTAAACCCTCCAATACTCCTAAATCGACAAATTCCTACAAGACCAAATCCCGTTTTTAGCCCAATTTAACTATGACTTTTAGTGCTAGTCCCAGAAATAGTAATTTAGTATAGTGTGAATACCCAGAAAATTTTGTAACGTTTTGGTGTCGAAATTTTCGTGAAGGGGAAATTTTTATCTGTTTTCGTAGAATTATAGATTTTCGGACACGGGGACAGGTCCCTCGTCCCACAGACCTGGGACAGTGAACCTGTCCCTCTGTCCCAAAGTAAAAAGGGAGGATGAAAATGGCTAAGAGAATTACGGCATTATTACTAGTTTTACTACTTGCATTTAGTGGTAGCGCTTTTGCGTTTACTGGATTTACACCAAACCAACTAGATGCACAGAAACCAACGAACGACATCGTAAACAGAGAGGCAACAGATGTACCGAATATTGATCCAGACCAAGAGGTGCGTGTTGTTGTCGAAATGGATGGAGATGCTCCGGTCGAAGTAGCAACGAAAAAAGGGAAAAAGTACGATCAGCTTTCAAAAGGGGAAAGAAAGCAATTAGAAAAGGCTGCGAAGGACAAGCAAAAGGCAGCGAAAGATAAAATTAAAGGCAAAAAAGTAAACATCAAGTATGAGCAAGAATTCGATGCAATCGTAAATGGCTTCAGTGGAAAAGTGAAATACGAGGATATCGCAAAACTTAAAGAAGTCCCTGAAGTTAAAAATGTATACATCGCAACTGAGTATGAGCTTCCAGAAGAAGAAGCAGACATGAAGTATAGTAAAGAGTTAGTTGAAGCACAGCAAGTTTGGCGTGACTTCGGATACAAAGGGGAAGGCATGATTGTCGGAATCATTGACTCTGGAATTGACCCTTCTCACAATGATCTAGTCTTAACCAATAGTTCCTCAGCTGATTTATCAGAAGCTGACGTCAACAGTGCAATTTCTGAGTTTACCCTTCCAGGAAAGTTCTGGACTGAAAAAGTTCCTTATGGTTGGAACTACATGGATAACAATGATCACATTGTGGATGTAAATGCCGATACAAATATGCACGGTATGCACGTAGCTGGAACAGTTGCGGCAAACGGTGACGAAGAAAATGGCGGCATCCAAGGTGTTGCTCCAGAAGCACAATTACTTGCATTACGTGTATTTGGTGAAAATGTAGCAACTACTTACGGTGATATTTACATTAAAGCAATCGACGATGCAATTAAGTTAGGTGCAGACGTTCTTAACATGAGTCTTGGTTCCACAGCGGGATTTGTAGATGCTGAATCTCCTGAGCAACAAGCGGTTAAGCGTGCGGTTGATAATGGAGTTGTTATGTCCATTTCAGCTGGAAACTCTACGTATTTTGGAAATGGTTATTTCTATCCATATGCTTCAAATCCTGACTATGGGTTAGTAGGTTCACCTGGTGTATCCTATGATTCACTTCAGGTTGCTTCATTTGAAAACACGAACATGATCGTTGACGCTGTTAGTGTACAAGTAGGTGAGGGTGAACCATCTCCAGTTATGTATTTATCTGCAAGTCAGGCGAACCCTGTGGGTGGGACAAGCTATGAACTAGTAGACGCGGGCCTTGGAACTCCTGAGGATTTTGCTGGTAAAAATTTAGAGGGAAAATACGCATTAGTTCAACGTGGTTCAATCGGTTTTGTCGATAAAGCGTTAAATGCACAAAAAGCAGGTGCTGCAGGTGTATTCATCTATAACAACACAGATGGTACAGTAAGTATGGCGTCTGATGCAGCCATTACAATTCCACAATTATTCATGCTAAAAGCAGATGGCGATCGCTTTGCTGCGGCACTTAAAGGTGGTCAAACGGTTACCGTTTCATTTGATGGAAACCAAATGTCAATTCCAAACACAAATGCAGGAAAAATGAGTGACTTCTCATCTTGGGGAATTACGCCAAACCTTGATTTCAAACCAGAAATCACAGCTCCAGGAGGGCAAATTTACTCAACAATCAATGACAACAAATATGCGATTAAGAGTGGTACATCAATGGCGGCTCCACACGTATCAGGTGGTTCAGCGTTGGTATTAGAACGTGTAGATTCTGAATTCGCTCTTGAAGGTGCGGCAAGATCTGAGCTTGCAAAAAAATTCTTAATGAACACAGCTAGTCCGGTAGACTTTGGTGGAGCACCAGTTTCGCCGCGTCGTCAAGGTGCAGGGTTAATGCAGCTTCATGCAGCACTAACAACACCTGTTACAGTAACGGACTCAAACACAGGTGAAGCAAAGGTAGCTCTTAAAGAGGTAAAAGACAATGTTGTCACATTCTCGTTAACAGCTGAAAACCTATCTGACCAAGCGGTATCTTATGAAGTAACTGCAAGTGCTCAAACAGATGCTCCTGTTAATGGTGGAGGAGTATTTGTTTCAGCACCTAACATGTTTGGAGCAATCGATTTAGGCGGAGTTGCAACGGTTAATGGTCAAGCAACAAGCACAATCGAAGTACCTGCAAATGGTACAAAGACATTTGAAGTATCTGTAGATGTTAGTGAGTGGGATGAAGATTTAAAATCATACTTCACAAATGGTTATTGGTTAGAAGGTTTTGTAAAATTAACTGACCCAACCGATACAAATCCAGACTTAGTTGTACCTTATGTAGGTTTTAAAGGTAACTGGAATGCAGCACCAATTTTTGATGCACCAATTTGGGATGAAGCTACTTTCTATGGCACAACAGGAGTATTGTCACATGTTGGCGGAACAAGCTACGAATACTTAGGTGTCAACCAAGTAACAGGAGATATTGATACAGATCTAATTGCGATATCACCAAACGGCGATGGAAAGAACGATAGTGCAACCTATCTGCTTTCGTTTCTCCGAAATGCAAAAGAATTCAACCTATCTGTTCTAAATGAAGATCGAAAAGTTGTAAAAGAAATTACGTCCGAGGAATTTGTCCGCAAGAACTACTATGACGGTGGACAGGGCCAAATGTATTACCTAATCTCTAACTGGACGTGGGATGGAACAGTGCAAAATGGCAAGGTTGCTCCAGATGGCCAGTATTACTTACAGGCAGAAGCAACTCTTGACTATGACGGTGCCGAACCACAAACTCTAACAATCCCAGTAAAACTGGACGTAACAACACCGAAGGTAAAAACAAAATTAGATAAAGACGGTAAAACAGTCACTGTTGACATCTCCGACAAAACAAGTGGCGTAGCATACTGGGATGTATACGTCGATGGGAAACCAGTTACAGAGGCACCATACGTAAACGGTGAAACACAACACATTCTTGCTGAATCAGTTACAAAAGGTCAAACTGTAACAGTAGTTGCAGTCGACTATGCTGGTAACGTTACAACAAACGACGTAAAAATCGGCAACAACGGCAATAATGGAAACGCAGGAAACAAGAAAAACTAATCAATTAGACTAGCAATCAATTATTTGGTTGCTAGTCTTTTTATTTATGCAATTAGAAGAAAAAAGGTTTTAGCATATTATAGAACAATCCACTTATACCTTTCCTTGTGTTTAACGAAATAAGAGGTTATAAACCGTCGTTAGTCCAGGTCCTTTTCCGAATAAGTCAAATTGATGGGCAAACATCAAAGGGACTATGGACAAATTTAGCTTGTACCCACCCAGACCCTAATCAACGAATAGGAAAATTGCAAAAATTAGACGTTGTAGTAGCTTAAAAGAATAGGTGTAAATTCCCTATCCTTAATTGTATTGTTTATTTATAGATAGTAGTATATAGTAATGTTTTTATTAACTTACTTGTTAGCTAAACGTTTAGTATTGGTTATCTGCAATGAAACTAGGTCTTTGTGACTATTTAATTTACTAAAATGGGTATAAAGTCTCTTTTGTGTTTATTGTTTCTTATCTTATAGTAAATAAGGATTATTCATAAATCGTACGAAATGGCAAAATCATTGAAAAATGATAACGCAAAACTAAAGGGGTTACAAGTCTTTTGGACTATGCCAGCCAGCTCCCGAACACGAGGCTCCGTCGATTTATGTTCGGATCGAAAGGGGAATATGCGTGAAAAAAGCAATTTACAAATTAAAGTACTATTGGCACAGCATGCAATATAATAAACAAAAAGCCCTGTTTGAGGATTGTCGCTACGAGAAGGATAAAAAGTCGGATATAATATCAAAGATGCAATACCACGAGAGAGCTGCCCTCAACTATATTGCAAAGCAATAAAACAAAAACCTACCTAAACCTTAAAGAGAAGTGATCTTATGAGTCACTTCTCTTATTTAGTATTAATTGAAATCTTAATTTCGTACTTAGTTATTTAGCTAGAGCCTAACGGATAGTTTTTTGAAGGTCATAGCAATAGATTTTTCCGTTGAATTTTTTATTGGTTAAACAATAAATTTTAACTTTTTCTGAAACAGGTTTATTACAAATGGTACAATGTAGGATCAGAGTTAGTTTTTTCATTTGATGTATCTGTTTTTAATGCACGTTTATGCTGTTCTCTAACCTTTGGATCCGTAATATTAGCCTCTGTAAAGGCATTATAAATCCCAGAAATGTCTCCTTCAGTAAGGAGAGGTTCTTTGAGGTGAATTTTCAATACCGATACTTTCCGATGGATGAACTCTGACAACTCGATATCATATACAATTATTTCGTTAGACGTGATTTTACGGTACTCTAAGTCTACTTTAAATGTGCAGCGTTTTGTGAATGATACCATAGAGATAAATAAGTCATGGTATTTTTTATCAATACTCGCTGTCAATGCTTTTATATGGCCATAGTTTTGTGCAAAAGGGTTCATTATTTTAAACTTTCCATTAACCAACCATATCTTACGATCTTTACCCCTATATATATACCCTGATAGTTTTTCGTTTCAATGGCAAAGATACCATATGGAGTTAAAACCACATGATCAATTTGGGAATACCCTGATTTTGCTTTTTGATTTTTTACAAGGAGATCGCTAAGGTATCGAAACCCATTGGGAAGCTGATCGAGTTGTATGTCAATCCTGTATTCTCCTATTTCCCCTTTTCTAGTCGCGACCTGTTCATACGTACTTTTTAATTTGGTTGGATTATCTTGTTTTGTTTTTTCCTTTTTTGTCTTTAAAAAGTTCATGAATAATAGCATGTTATTCTCCTTGCAGTTTGATCTATCGCTATTGTAACTTTAATTGGGACAAAGGGACAGGTCCCTTGTCCCAGTCAGCGTAAAATGAATATTAGCGTACTACTCATTTACTTTCATCTGTACTAATCCCGAAATTTTATTTCAATCAAACGGTAGATTGGTTGTATAACGTAACAGTAACAAGCACTTTCAAATTCAAACAAACGCTTGATTGGAACACTTTTTGGGAAAACCAAAACCGCTGTTATAGTGGCCAAATGTGATAAATTAGTATTTTAGAATAGTGGGTCAAAGGGACAGGTACATTGTCCCGCAGTTTCTAAGATTTCATTAAACGCTCCTCAAACAATCTTTTTTTCTTTTCAAAGCTAGTATCGGTTGTAAGTTCTTGTCTGGCCATGTTTTCCTGTTCCGTAAGGTTTTTTAACTTTTTATCAACTAGCCATTTTTCTCCTAAGGTAGAGGTATTTTTAGGTTTATCGTTCTGAACGTGCTCTTGAAACCAATCTGGTATGTATTCCTGTCTGGTTGGCTTTTTCATAGATTGTTGGTTCATTTGATTTTTATAAATAAGTCGTGCGGCATGTACATCCTCGATTGTTTGATAGCCCTTATCCACCCAATCTCGCAATATCGCCTCGACATAGCTCCAACGCTTTGATGAATTTTCTACAGCTAGCTTCATAGCCTCGGTCACGAGACTATCTGACAAATCTGTACACCAAACCTTGATTTTGTCAGCGATAAAGCTTCCAATTGTTCCAAATCCATTTTGCTCAAAGAATCGGAACGGGTCTACTTTTTCGGGCGTGTTTTTTGAAGAAGAAGAAATCTCTGAAGTATTCTTTGCTGTACTCTTTGAAGTACTCTCTAGTAATGGTTGGTCCAAGTTGAGCACATCCTCTGTCCAATTTGAACAGCTCGTCTGTTCATTTTGAACACATGGGTTGTCCAGATTGAGCAGGTCGTTTGTCTGATTTGAACACATCGTCTGTTCATTATGGCTAGATGATAAGATATCAACCTCGGAATGTGGATGTTCATTAGTTTTCAAGTTTTCAAGATTATCGTAATTGATGGTGTACCATTTCGTGCGATCAATTTTTAACCTGTTGAAATGATTAGAAGAGAGAAGGCCTTTGTTTTCTAAATTTGTAATCAGTCTACGAATGGTGCTCTTTGAAAAGAAGGGGAACTGTTCGGTGAAGTCATCATAGGTGAAATACACCCATTTTCGGTCCATTTGAATATGATTGGTACGCTTTAACCAATAGTGAATTTGCTGCAAAATAATGCTCTCATGTAAACCAATCAGTTTAGCGAGTGAGGGGATAATAAGTAGAGGTCTTTCCTCAAATAATAAATTTCCATTCATGTCTGTTTCATCCTTTTTGAGTTATTTTGGGTTTGGAGGGACAGGTAACTGCTCCTTTTTTATAAACCTAATAGTGAATGCGTTTGCGGGAATTCTGGAGTTGAATATTGAACGATGCACATAGCTGTACGTGTTAATTGTTTTTGTAGAATGTAGTGAGATTCATTCATGGGTAGTTCTTGATTATTCTTAAATTGGATTATCGATTGGGTTGTTGGATTTGTTTTTTCGGAAGGTCTAATTGTTTTTATGTGATGGTGGAAAATCCAGCTGCACTCAAACGCGGTAGGTGAGTGAGTGGGAAATGCGAAGATCTTTCGTCGAGGATTGATTGGAATGGGTACCTTTTGCACCGCACCGGTTAAGTAGGTGACGGCTTTTCGTCTGCCCTCGTAGGTGGCTCCGCCTTCAAGGCAGGCTGCCTGAATAATTTGTAGTGGAGTCTTTTTAACATAGAGCATTTGAAGTCTTTCCAGAACAATTGTAGCATACTCGATATGGGCTACAGATAATAGCGCCATCGTGTCCTGATTAATGTCATAATCGTTGAGAATTGTATTCATATTTTTAACACTCCTTTGAGGGATAAGTGGGGTAACCGAAGATAAAAAATACCGAGGAGTTAGTCATTTTACTAACTATGGGGGAAAAAACAGAGGAAGTCATTATTCATCGGGATCGTCTAATACTTGGTCTTCAGGAATTTTATCAAAAATTTCATCTACACTGATATTTGCTCTCTTGCGAAGTTTATAAAGAGTGAGAAGTCCAGGACCTCTATTTCCAGTCTCGATCTTACCTATGTATTTGTCATCAATAAACGAATCTCTCGCAACCTCTTCTAAAGTAAGATCCATTTCTTTTCGTGTTTCGCGTAACACCTTACCAAAGTGTTTCGTAAGTTTTTTCTTATCTATATCTCGTTCTACCAAACTAGTAACCCCTTTTTACAACTATTATCTAGTCGCGTAGACCGATGTACCACGTACAACTGTACCCCTTTTTAAAATTATTTCAGAAGAGGATATAACTGTTCTCTTACCCAATTAAGATTATTATTTTCTACTTTTATGCACCTTATTAACTTTGGTAAACTTTTTGATTTTAAATGAAAAGTTTTATGATGATCAAACTTTCTTATTATATTTAGATTAAATGTGACTAAAATTTCACACTTTTAACAACAAAAATTCAAAACTATCAGAAAACACTTGAGAATCATAACAATATGATTTATATTTGTATTAAGAAATTAAATTTCATAAAAACATATAGAAAAAAATTTAATTTCACTAAAATGACGAGAAATAAAGTTTCTTTTGGGGTAATTCGTACATACACAAGCAAAGAGGTGATAGTAAAGAGTTTATACGAATGAAAGCGTTGCAATTTTGTTGGGTGTATCACATTCCATAAAAAACATGACGAGGAGAGAAGAAAATGTTAATTACAATGAAAGAGTTACTAACAGTTGCAAAAGAAAATAAATTTGCTGTAGGGGCGTTCAATGTAGCCGATAGCTCATTTTTAAGAGCAGTTGTTGAAGAGGCAGAAAGCTTAAACTCGCCGGCAATTATTGCAATCCACCCATCTGAACTTGAATTTTTAACAGATGAGTTTTTCTCATATGTAAGACATCGAGTATATGAAAGTGGGGTTCCATTTGTCCTACATCTGGATCACGGTGGTTCGATTGAGGAAGTATTAAGAGCAATACGTTGCGGTTTTACATCAGTAATGATTGATGGTTCCCTTTTACCATATGAAGAAAATGTTGCAATAACAAAAAAAGTAGTAGATATTGCACATACTTTAGGAGTATCAGTGGAGGGTGAACTCGGAACAATTGGAAATACTGGAAACTCTGTTGAGGGCGGAGTATCAAAGATAACGTACACAGAGCCAGCAGAAGCAAGAGATTTTGTTAATAGAACAGGGGTTGACTCTTTAGCTGTTGCGATTGGTACAGCACATGGAATCTACCCAAAAGATATCAAGCCTGAATTGCAGATGGATATTTTAGAGGAAATCAATAGGCTTGTAGATATTCCATTGGTTTTACATGGAGGCTCATCAAATCCTGATGATGAAATCTCACAATCTATAAAACTTGGAGTAGGTAAAATCAATATTTCAAGTGATATGAAATATGCTTATTTTAAAAAAGCGCGAGAAATCTTAAATACTACTGAATACTGGGATCCAAATGTGATCTACCCTGAATGTATTATAGAAGCTCAAAAGGTTATAAATCATAAGATGCATTTATTTGAATCAGTAGGTAAAGCAAGTCTTTACAAAGAATTACCAAATCCTCAGAAAACAGAGAAAAGTGCAGTTTCGGCAAACCGATACTGACATTTTTAATTCGACCTACATCATATGACTCCTTACAGAAAATGTCGTTTTATTTTACACTTCATAGACCTTTCATAATTTCTTATAACATATATCTATTTCAACATTGGAAAGAGAGATGTTACATGGCAAAACTTCAAATAAAAGATTATCAGGAAATTGTGGCAAATATGTTGGTGGATGCTGGAATTATTCTAACAGAATCTGAAAAAGAAAAAATTGAAATTGCAGATTTTGGGTTGAATGATTTAGAGACAACTGGATTACAGTTAATCACATATATTAACAATGAACGTTATTGTGCAAAGGATTTAGTGTTATTTCCAAAACAAACCTGTCCAGAGCACTGTCACCCACCACGTGAGGATGGAAGTCCTGGAAAATTAGAGACATTCCGTTGTCGTAAAGGAACTGTCTATCTTTATGTGGAAGGGCAGGCAAAGGAACAGCCCTTAGTTTCACCACCTGATAAGGATAAAGAATACTATACGGTTTTTAATGAAGTAGTGCTTCATGAAGGCGAGCAGTATACAATACCTGAAAATACAAAGCATTGGTTTCAAGCGGGTTCTGAAGGTGCTATTATTTCAGAGTTCTCATCAAATAGTGATGATGCCTCAGATGTTTTTACAGATCCTAGAATCATTCGTATTCCAAAATGATATAGGTATGGGAAAGGATAGAGACGGAAATTTTAATAGAAAGAAAATCTCCCTTCTTCTCTATCCCAAATTCCTATTCATAACGATTTAATTTTTAGTATGTAACGTAACAAATTGTGTGATTAAAAGAATTGATAATTGGGAGGGGCTCAATTTGAAAGCGTTTAAAAAAGGTGTAGTAGCAGTTATATCGATTGTGAGTATTTTGGTTTTACTTGTAGGCTGTAATTCACAGACTGGGACTTCTGACAAAGATAGTAAGGAAGTTACATTGGAATTTCAACAGTGGTGGGGTGTAGAACTACCAGATGGCTTTCTTCAGGAAATTGTTGACGGATTCACCGAAGAAACGGGTATTAAGGTAAAACTTTTAAGTAATCCGTATGCTGATACGAAAACGCAAATTGCAGCAGGCGCAGCGACAGGAACAATGGCAGATGTTGTTGGACTTGATGGTTCTTGGGTATATGATTTTGCTAAACAGGGAGCAATTGCAGATTTGACGGCCTTGATGAAAGAAAGTGGATATGATGATAGTCAGCTATCTGATCAAATTAGGGTTGATGGGAATACCTATATGATTCCAGTAGTGAATTTTGCATATCCGATGTATGTAAATTTAGATATTTTAAAAGAGGCTGGTATTGAAGAAATGCCTAAAACTTGGTCTGAATTTAGTGAAGTAACTAGTAAAATTACTGAGGCAACAGGGAAGGCAGGTTGGGCAATTCCGTTGTCTACAGAATCTCCAAGTGGAATTCAAAACAATTTTATGAGTTGGCTATGGGCTTCTGGGGGATCCATGTTAAATGATGGCAAGCCTGCTTTAACAGACAATCCAGATTTAACTGCTACTGTTGAGTTTGTTAAAGAATTATTTGATGCTGGTGTAGTAGCTCCGGGTGCATACGCTATGAAAGAAGCAGATATGGTAGAAGAGTTTACAAATGGTCGTATAGCATTTATGCATGATTCACTAGCTCACTTAACGACCATAAAAAAAGGGGCACCCGACTTAAACTTCGATTTTATTCCATCACCGGTTAAAGATGGTTATAGCGGAAAAGGTGGTATGGATGTAGCCAATTGGGGTATTGGAATTGCAGAGAATAGCGAACATAAGGCAGAAGCTATGAAGTTTATTGAATACCTAATGAGTCCTGAAGTAAATGCAGAACTTGCTGTTTATGCAAATGCCTTCCCAGGAAACTCAAAAGCACAACCTGATTATTCACAAGCAGATGAGTTGTTTAGAAAAGCTTATGAACTATACCAAGAGTCATATGCAATTAACGAATTTACTGGACTTCCAACTTCTGAAGAGCTAATGAGAACTTTTGATGAACAACTACAACTTTACCTGGATGGAGATACAAGTTCAGCAAAGGAAATGTTAGCTGAAACACAGAAAATATGGGAAGAAGCGTTTGAATAATAAATACGATTAACCAATGGGATGTATGTTAGACATACATCCCTGTTTAGAAAGGTGGTAATGGAAGGTGAGAACAGAAGCTAAAACTGAAACGATAAGAAGTTTACAGGAAAGTAGAAAACCGCAGTTTTTTAAAAAAACTGAGCCCTATGTATATCTTATACCAACAATTTTGTTAATGGTTGTATTATTAGTAATACCTATTTTTATGGTTATTCGTTATTCATTTTATGACAATGTCATTATTAATAAAAATCCCGAATTTGTAGGTTTTGAAAACTTTAAAGAAATCTTAACAAGTAAATCATTTTTAGTGGCCGTAAAGAATACATCAATTTTTGTTGGCGGTAGTATCATTCTACATATGATTTTAGGTATGACCTTTGCAATGGTATTAAATACAAAATATCTGGGTACGAAAACAAAAGCTATATTTAGAGTAATATTTTCTTTGCCATGGATGTTCACTGCAGCTGTTATAGCAGTTCTATGGAAGTTGCTATTAAGTCCCAACGGATTTATTAACTTTCTATTAGTAGAATTAAATTTAACTAGTAGTCAGATAGAATGGTTAGCCTCACGAGACTTTGCATTGTTTTCTGTCACATCGATTAATATATGGGCTGGATATCCATTCTTTATGATCAGTATTTTAGCCGGACTTCAAGGAATACAATCCGAACTCTATGAATCTGCTGCGATTGACGGTGCAAACAGTGTGCAGAGTTTTTTCCATATTACCATTCCTCAATTAAAACCAATTTTAATTAGCTTAATATTGCTAGATTTTGTTTGGACAATACAACAGTTTGCCCTAATTTGGATGACCACTGGTGGAGGACCAATAGATGCAACGGAGATACTGAGTACGTTTATTTATAAGCAAGGATTTAGTCAGTATGAATATTCTTTGGCTTCAACTAGTGCAGTCATTTTGTTAATCGTATGTACAATCGTTGCGATCTTTTATGTAAGACATCAGAGAGGAAGTGAATAATATGGTTGGAGATAGAAAGTGGTATATTAAAGTTATAACTATAATCCTATTAATTATAGGAACAACCTTTGCTGGTTTTCCGGTTTTATGGATGCTTTTGAATTCTTTTAAACCAAACTCAGAAATCTTTGCATGGCCACCAGTTTGGATTTCCGAGAATTTCACATTCGATGCTTACTTTGAGATTTTCAATGATCCAGAAAAAATTAGATTCTTCATTAACAGCTATATTATCGCTTTTACTGTAGTGATTTTGACATTAATTGTAGGTATCCTAGCTGCGTATAGCTTTAGTAGGTTTGATTATCCAGGTAAAAAAGTGATTAATACTATTATTATAAGTGTTCAAGCGGTACCACCTATTACTTTATTAATTCCATATTTAGGTTTGATTGTAACAATTGGCCTGTATAACACATATTGGGCATTGATTCTAACCTACCTAATATTTACACTACCTTATGCAATCTTAATGATGACTGGATATTTTAATACATTGCCAAAAGACTTAGATGAAGCAGTTATGATCGATGGCGGATCAAGATTTAGGGCGCTTTGGAATGTCCTGGTTCCGGTGTCGCTTCCAGGATTAGTTTCGGTAGGAATGTATACCTTTATGTTGGCATGGAATGAATATCTATTTGCCTTAGCTTTAACTAAGACCAATGAGTTTCGAACTGTCCCTGTAGGAATTAGCCTACTAATGGGGCAGCATGCGTACGAGTGGAATCAAATGATGGCAATGAGCATACTTGGATCGTTACCGATATTACTTCTATTCTTATTCTTCCAAAAATATTTCATTGCAGGGATGACATCTGGAGCTGTTAAAAGCTAGGTAACATCTATAAAAAATAAAAGGTAAACAAATGTTAAGTGGAATGTAAATATATGGGGGCGAATAAGTATGAAAAGTATTTCATTTGGTTTTACGGCTAATATTGATTTGTTAGCCAATGTTACTGAACCCTTCTATGAAGAAATTAAGGAAAATGCCAATGGTGAACATAAACCAGTAATTGATACATGGGAAAAGTTCTGTACCGCTGTAGCATATAATATAGAGAGGGGAAGTGGTGCGGAGTATATTGTAAGCGAACAGTCAGTATTATCTAGATTGGAGAAATCATTGAAATGGAAAAAGGCTATCGGGGGGACCGGTATACAAGCTGGATGCGCAGCTAGTCGTGCAGGATATTTTTCAATTGTAAATATACCTGTAATCTCCGAAGAGTTAGTCTCTTTGGTAACAGATTATGAGAACCTAAAACTCGTACCAAAGAAGACAGGAGAAGTCCCTAAACATTATATTTTAGAATATGATAATGGGATTACTTCAAATAGGATCATTTTTAGAAAAGACAACGAGTTCTCACCGAATATGATTGGGGAGCCCTTTATTAATGAATTATTAAAGGTGGAAAATAACATTAACTGGTTATTGATTTCAGGATATAATTCATTTGATAGTAGTGAGGAAATTACACATTTTTTAAAAGAAACAGTCGATGTTTTAAAATTAATGGGGAATAATAGACCAAAGGTTCATCTTGAACTCGCTTCAATCTGGTCATTGGACGAACAATGGAAAATTATTAAAACACTGCAAGGGTATATTGACAGTATTGGAATGAATGAAGATGAATTTCAAGAGTTATTTAAACTAAACAAACCATTATTAGAATATGAGGATCATCAGTTGATACAAACGATTGATGAAGTCTATGAGCGACTAAATGTTTCATATTTTATTCTTCATACAAAACAGTTTTCCCTAGTTAAATCGACTCGATATGATACGAGTCAATGGGCAATTTCATTACGAAATGGTAATCAGTTTGCTTTTGCTAGAGCCCTAACGGGGAAGATATGTGATAAGAATGAGATTCATTTATTTTCAAAACAATCGTCCTTAAATCCAAGAGGAGAAAAGTTAAAAGAAATCACGAATGGTCGTAAGGATATTACAATTTGTCCAAGTTATATTGGAAGAACTACTAGTACTATAGGTTTGGGAGATACCTTTACTGCTGGATTACTAGTAGAAGCCCCAACTCAATTTAATAAATTGGTAAAAACAACATAAAAATTAGGTGAGTGGGTAAAGAAGTTTGTAGAACAATAGTGAAAAAATGATTACGGGGGTTATTATGTCGACCGTAAAGGAAAACAATTTATTGAATACTGTCAATAGCATGTATCCAACATTACATGAGGCAGAACGAAAAGTTGCTGATTATGTAATAAAGGAATATTTTAACGTAATTGATATGAATGTCTCCGAGCTTTCAGAGCAATGTGATGTCAGTGAAGCAACAATTGTAAGGTTTTGCAAAAGAATTGGACTGAAAGGTTTCCATCATTTTAAAATAACATTGGCAAGAGAAATCAACAATACTGAGAAGACTACACATTCAACAACTATAAATTTGGATAATATTGAAGAGTCTATACAAAATATTTTTGCGTATAAGATTGATGAGCTTAAACAAACAGCTTCATTTCTTGATCCTAAAGCTGTTCAAAAAACCCTTGAGACCATTGGGAAAAGTAGCATAGTTCACTTTGTTGCAGCTGGAAATTCTATTCCTGCTGCTTTAGATGGGGCCTATAAATTTAATCAAATTGGAATTCGTTCCATTGTGAATACCACTCCTGAAATGCAGGTAAGTCTAGCGAAATCTTTGACTGAAAATGATGTTGTTATTGGAATATCAAATTCGGGAAATTCGAAACTATTGCTTCAAATATTTGAGATTGCAAGGAAAAGAAAGGCTTCGACAATTAGTATTACGAATCATTTTAAGTCTCCTCTTTCCAGGATTTCGGATATCCAGCTAACCTGTATCACAAATGAAAAGCTCTTTTTCAAAGAATTTAGTTTTTCGAGGGTACCAGCTATAACAGTTATTGACACATTATTCCTTCTATTATCAAGGATAAACTTCGATACTTCGTTTGAATCGATCAGTGATTTGGAACAATCATTGTCTGATTACAAGTATTAGGAATGAAACAAACTTATAAAGGATGAAATATAAAATGCGATTAAATGGAAAAAGGATTGTCGGATTAATTCATCATGACTTTGAAGATCTTGAACTATGGTATCCAGTGTTAAGGCTTAGAGAAGAAGGGGCAATTGTTGACCTTGTGGGTGAAAAAGCGAATGAAACATACATTGGAAAGTACGGTGTTCCTGCAGTTTCAGATTTGGCCTATTCAGATATAGTGGTGGAAAATTATGATGCCATATTGGTACCAGGGGGATGGGCTCCTGATAAAATTCGGAGATTCCCTGAGGTCTTAACTATGCTGCAGAAGATGAACAAGGCGAAAAAGCCAATTGGACAAATTTGTCACGCTGGCTGGGTATTAATTTCCGCCAAAATCTTGGAAGGAAAAAAAGTAACAAGCACTCCAGGAATTAAGGATGACATGGAAAATGCAGGAGCTATTTGGTATGACGAACCCGTTGTGACAGACGGACACCTAGTATCAAGCCGTCGTCCCCCAGATTTACCCGACTATATGAGGGAATTTATTAATGTTATGGAACAGAAGCAGGCGTAATTACAGGAAGTGATGTATTTGTAGATTTAGACTATTGTAGAGACATTTTTACGTTCTAAGTCCATTAGACCTAATGTGTAAAAGGTGCGGAACTTTGCATTATTGCCTGCAAAGTGGGCACTTTTTTTATTATAGTAAACGGAAAATTTACATTAACTAAAAAAGCAGTATATACTAGTAGTAAAATGATGGAAAAATAGGTGATGACGAAATTTACATTTTTTCATCCTTTTAAAAAATGTATTTTTTATAAAGGAAGTGCTATTTTTGAAACAACCAATTTTCTTAACACCACTATTTCAGGAACGTATTTGGGGAGGAACCAAGTTGCGTACTGAATTTGGATATACGATTGATTCTGACTTAACAGGTGAATGCTGGGCTGTATCGGCCCATCCAAACGGACAAAGTATTGTAAGTGAGGGTCCATACGAGGGGAAAAGTCTGGGTGAATTGTGGAAAGAGCATCGTGAGCTATTCGGAAATATGGAGGGAGACGTTTTTCCGCTCCTCACCAAAATTCTTGATGCCAATAATGACTTATCTATTCAAGTTCATCCAAATGATGAGTACGCGAATAAAAATGAAAATGGTGAACTTGGTAAAACAGAGTGCTGGTATGTGATTGATTGTAAGGAAGATGCAGAAATTATCTATGGTCATACTGCTCAAACGAAAGAGCAATTTGTTCAAATGATTGAGCGTGGAGAATGGAACCAGTTATTAAGCCGTGTAAAGGTGAAACCTGGTGACTTCTTTTATGTCCCTAGCGGAACCATTCACGCCCTTTGTTCAGGAGTTCTTATCTTAGAAACGCAGCAAAGCTCTGACACAACTTACCGTGTATATGACTATGACCGAGTCGATCAAAAGGGGAATAAGCGTGAACTACATATTCAAAAGTCAATTGATGTGACTACCATTCCACATGAAGATATTACGGTTAAGTCTAGTGTTGAGCAAATCCCGGGTGCTGCAATTACGACTTTTGTGGAAGAACAATATTTCTCTGTGTATAAATGGGAAGTTAAGGATTCTGCAGCTTTCTATCAGGACAATCCCTTTCTAATTTGCAGTGTTTTGAAAGGCTCAGCGGAGATTGTAACCGAAGAGGGAAGCTTTACAATTGAAAAAGGCAAACATTTTATCCTACCTGCTGGATTAGGTGAATTTGAAATCAAAGGGAAAGTAGAATTAATCGTTTCTCATCCTTAAATGGTAAAGGAAGGCGAATTTAATATTCTTGGATTAATCGTTCCTTTTAAACATCCTGGAACAAAGGGAATAAAAAACTGCGGTCAATAAAATGACCTGAACCTCACTAAGTATTTATTGTGGGTTCAGGTCATAACCATACTATCTAAACCTATGTAAACCTTCATTTAACTTCTTTGTTTGTTGATAGACTTCTTTGTAAAGTTGATATAATTGGTTATATTTTTGAACAGATGATGGATTAGGTGTAAAGGATTTTTCATATGAGATAAATACCCTTGAGCATTCTTCTAATGAACTGTACCAACCACATCCTACAGCAGCTAATATAGCGGCTCCTAAGGCGGGACCTTGTTCACTAGTTAACTTTACAACCTTTGTATTAAATATATCAGCTTGCATTTGAAGCCATACCATATTCTTAGATCCTCCACCAATTGAGATTATCTTGGAAACATCATTTTTTTCCCTGATAATGTCTAATGATTCTCTTAGAGAGAACGTAACTCCTTCTATAACAGATCTAGTAAAGTGTTTTTTAGTATGAGAAGCATCCATGCCTATAAAACTTGCGCGTATGATTGCATCAGCATGCGGGGTTCTTTCGCCAACTAGATAAGGGGTAAATAAAAGTCCATTTGCCCCAGGAGGAATTGATTCTATACCATCTAAAAGAGATGTGATTGACTCTCCAGTTGCAAAGACTTGTTGAAACCAGTTTAAGCTATAGCCTGCTGAAAGTGTGACCCCCATACTATAATATGCATTCTCCTTGCCGTGATTAAAATAATGGACTTTACCAAGATAATCCTTATTACTTGATGATTCGTAGGAGAGAATAACCCCGGATGTTCCAATACTGCATATAGTTTTTCCTTCCGTTAAAACGCCTGCACCAATCGCTCCTGCCGCATTATCTGCTGCACCAGCAAACACCCTAGTTGATGTAGATAATCCAGTTGCCTTTGCAAATTCTTCCGAAACAGTACCTGTGCAATCATATGATTCAACTAAGGGGGGGAAGATCTTTTTATTTAGATTGAAGCTGTCAATAATTTGATCACTCCACATTTTTTTTGAGATATTTAATAGAAGTGTACCTGCAGCGTCAGAATAATCCATTTCGACTGTACCACTAATTCGAAAGCGAAGGTAATCCTTGGGCAGTAAGAAATAACGTATTTTATTATATATTTCTTTCTCATGTTCTTTAACCCAAAGGAGCTTTGGTAAAGTAAAGCCCTCAAGTGCTTGGTTTTTTGTAATTTCTATGAGTTTTTTTTCACTAAGTACTTCATTAATGTCCCTGCACTGTTTTGTAGTGCGGGTATCATTCCATAAAATTGCATTTCTTAGAACTTGATAGTTTTTATCTAAAAGTACCAAGCCGTGCATTTGTCCAGAAAAGCTAATACCTTCAATATCTTCCTTTTTCCCATCGAAGTTCTCGATGATTTCTGAAATAATCTCCTTTGTTTTAATATACCAATGTTCAGGATCCTGTTCACTATAACCGGACTTTTCTATAATGAGAGGGTAGGGCCTTGATAATGATTTATGTACTACACCACCACGATCAACCAATATTGCTTTAACAGCACTTGTACCTAAGTCAATTCCAATAACATATTTCATGTTTATCCCCCGTTGTTTTTTAGTGTAAAATAAAAATTATCCATCTATAATTATTTATATATTTAAAAAATTCATTGTTTGATTTTCTCAAGCGATATTTATAGAGGTGAATACTATGTTACGAGACGAACAATTAAGGGTCTTTTGGATTTCTAGAATCGATTATGAAAAAAATACGGGAGTTAAAAGTCACTATCATGATGATTTATATCAATTGCTTTTTATTATAGATGGAGACGGGTACATAAAGATTAATGGTGAAATCTATAATCTTCTTCCAAAACATGCTTATTTGTTTCCAAAACAGCATGAGCACAGCTTTCACTTTGAGAAAATATCGTCAACAATCGATGTAAAGTTTGATATTATTAATCGAAAATTAGAGGACTTACTTAAAGATAACAGTCCTTCGATGCCGTATTTCATAGGCGAGTCCCCTAAATTACAGGAACTGTTTAAGTTATCCGTGATGAATTTAAAGGAGCCTAATCCAATTCTTCTTTATCGAATAGATGTTGTGTTCAAAGACTTCTTGCTATCTATTGCACAGGAAAACATGCCGTCCCAAAATTCAATCAATCGTTCCATCTATACCAAAATGAATGAGTATCATCCTAATTTTCCAATCATGGATTATTTGTCTGAAAATTTACAATCAAAAATCACGCTTGAAGATATAGCTCAGCGCTTTAATTTTCATCCTCATTACATTATTGAGCTATTTAGAAAAATATACGATACAACACCGATGAATTTCCTTCAAGATATTAGAATCGAAAAGTCAAAAGAATACTTAGAATTTAGTAGTTTTACAATTACCGAAATTGCCGAATTAATCGGTTTATCGGCCCCGTACTTTTCAAGGTTGTTCCGTAAGAAGGAGGGAATATCTCCAACAGAATACCGAGAACAAGCCAGGACTGTGGTCGGTAAAGATATTCTGCTAGAAGATGAGTTTTTGCCATCTTTTGAGAAACAACCAAAAATTGAATAAATAAGAACCCTCAAAAGGGGGTTCTTATTGGAATAAATTCGGTATGAACATCGATAGATGTGGTATGAATGCAACCAATAAAAGTACAACAATCATACTCAGGTAGAATGGGAGCAATGCCTTAACCACATTTTCAACAGGTACTTTACCAATCGCGCTTCCAACGAATAATGCTCCACCTACTGGAGGAGTAACCAATCCAATAGCCATACAGATCATCATTAAAATACCATAATGAACTGGATCCATACCGATACTTGTTGCAATCGGTAACAATATTGGGGTTGTAATAAGAATGATTGGTGCAACGTCTAATATTGTTCCTAGGAATAAAAGAATAACAATAATAATCAAGGTAATAAGGAATGGGTTATCCGTTAAGCTTAAAAGACTCTCTGATACTAGTTTTGGAACACGAAGTAAAGCTAGTAACCAAGCGAAGCCACTTGAAGTTGCAATTAGGAATAATACGAGAGCCAATGTCTTAAATGTCCGAGAAAGTACAGGAATAATCATTGAAATTTTAACTTCTTTATTAAAAACAAAGCTTATTAAAAAGGCATAGGCAACTGCGATAGCTGCTGATTCTGTAACAGTGAAAATACCAGTCATGATCCCGCCAATGATAATGAGACCGGTAAGTAATCCCGGAACAGCTTCTTTTAAAGCAATCCCTACTTCTTTAAATGAGGAAGGCTTCTCAGCAGGATACTTTCTTTTAACTGCAATAATATAGGCAGTCACCATTAAGCCTATGCCAAGTAGAATTCCAGGTATAATGCCAGCCAAAAACAAAGAACTTATCGAAATTCCCCCACCTGCAGCCAATGCATAAATGATCATATTATGACTAGGAGGTATAACGATTCCTTGTGTCGCACCAGATACAGTTACAGCAACCGAATAGTCTGTATCGTATCCTTTTTTCTTCATCATTGGTATCATAATTGATCCAACGGATGAAGCATCAGCTAATGCTGAACCAGAAATTCCGCCGAAAAGCATACTCGTATTTACGTTAACAATTCCTAATCCCCCACGGAATCTTCCAACAATCACATCAGAAAGTCTGATTAGGCGCTTGGAAATGCCACCTGAATTCATGATTTCTCCAGCAAGGATAAAGAAAGGTATGGCTAAAAGTGAGAAACTATTAATTCCCGCAACCATTCTTTGTACTAGGACCGACAACGGGATATCTAATTGAAATGCTACAATGATGGAAGTTAGGCCCATTGCAAGCGCAACTGGAACACCAAAAATTAATAAAAACAAAAACAATCCTATAAGTGTAGCAACAGCCATTACTCTTCACCCTCTCCTTCATCAGCGATGCCTTCCCATTTTCCAAAAAACTCAAAAAATAAGTATAAAATAGTTAGAAGTCCTGCAATTGGAACAACGACATAGAGTATAGCAGAAGGTGTGTTAATACCCGGAATATATGAATCTTTCATGCTATAAGAGAATTTACTACCTTCAATAAGCATAAACAAGCCAAATAGGAATGCTAATAGTCTTTGCGATGTGATTACCCATTTTTGAAACTTTTTAGGCATTTTATCTACAAATAAGTTTATTTTTATATGGCTATCATCCTGAAATCCAACTGCAATACCAATAAATCCAATCCAAACCATTAATAAGAGTGATAATGGTTGAATCCATGGAGGCGTATAATTAAAAATATATCTCGCAATTACTTGTATACAAATGATGATAGACATAACAGCGATCATGAGTAATGTAAAGGACTCAGTTAACTTTCTTGCTTTAAAGAGAAATTTTTCAATCACAATTTTCCCTCCCTGTTTAGTACTTGAATGTTTACTCTTTATTTAGATAAAGGCAAAGAGTAATGTATTACTCTTTGCCAAGAACAGTGGTTACCTTGCATCATCAATTGCTTTGAAAAGGTCTCCATAAGTTTCCTCGTAATCAGAGTATAGAGGTTGAACACTCTCTCTAAACTTATTCCGTTCTTCATCTGAAAGTTCAAATACATTGTTACCCGCTTCTTTCACTGTATCCATAGCTTTTTGTGAAAACTTATCATATTCCTCTAGTTGTATTTTTTCGGATTCTAATGCAGCTTCTTTGATTATTTCTTGATCTTCTCCAGATAATGAATCCCATGATTTTTTACTCATGAATAGAACTCCTGGAATACGTAAATGCTCTGATAATGTGAAGTTTTTAGCAACTTCATAGTGTCCATCTGCCACATAGGTACTTACGTTATTTTCTCCACCATCAATTACACCCATTTGTAAAGCACTATAGACCTCTGATGCAGAAAGTGGAGTTGGGGAAGTTCCTAATTTCTTAAATGCATCAATTAAAATATCATTCTGCATTACACGAATCTTTTTCCCTTTTACATCATCAGCTTTTTCGATAGGGTCAATGGAATAGAAGCTTCTAGCACCTGCATCATAAAAGGCAAGACCGATTAAATCAGCTTTCTCTAAATCAGCAAAAAGTTCGTCTCTTAATGAAGAATCCAGTGTATTCCACATATGCTCCCTACTATCGAATAAAAATGGAAAACTGAATATACCAAGGCTTTTTGCGAATTGGGTTAGTGGGCCGGAATTAGCTCTACCGATATCCACAATCCCTACTTGAGTTTGTTCTATAGTAGTTGTTTCATCTCCAAGCTGACCACCGGTATATACATCAACCTTGATTCTGCCATCTGATAATTCCTCTACCTTTTTGGCAAACTCTTTCTCTGCTATTGAATCAGGATATTCATCAACCTGAGGCTCTGACAGACGTAGGACAATTTGTTTACCAGAATTGGTAGTGTCCCCACTATCTTTTTTAGAATCTGATTTTTCTGAGGAACAAGCCATTAATGTAAGTCCCATAAGTAATAAGACAACAAACAGTTTAACAAATTTCATATTTTTCCCCCCTGTTTACATACATTTTTATTTGTTCGATTAAAGATTCATATTTATTAGGAGCTTCCATCTTTTTTGATAAAGGATTGTTTTCAAATGCCTCTCCCCAATCTGTTCCATTTTTATATTTTGGAACAATATGAACATGAAGGTGGGACACGATATCCCCATATATTCCGTAATTAATTTTATCTGGATTAAAGGCTTTTTGTAACGATTTTGCAGCACTTGAAACGTCTTCTATAAAGTGATGAAGTTCTTCAGTTGATAATTCAAAGATTTCTTTACGATGTTGTTTAAATGTGACAATGCTCCTCCCAACATGCGTTTGATCCTTATTTAGATAGAAGGTAGAAGTTCTTAATTCGCAAATTTCCACCATTAAGTCACTTAATCTCTTATCTTTTTCACAGTAAAAGCATTCTTTACTCATTTTCTTTGTCAGATCCTTTTACTTCACAATCAATCATAACGTGAATCGTATCACCGCGATGAGTGTTCCGAGTTTTAAACGCCTCATCTACTTTCTCAAGTGGATAAATATGAGTTATTGTTTCAGTTGTGTTCACAAGTCCATCCAGGACAAGCTTAAGCCCCTCGTCAAAATATCTACGATTATCAATATCTCTTTTTGGTTCGGTTGAGAAGATATCCAGACGTTTTTTATGCACTTTAAAGAAGTCAATTGGTTCATGACATGTTCCGATACAACCATACATGACAATTCTTCCATTTTGGGCAGCTGCATCAATAGCATCTACCATTCCAGACCCTTCTAATAAGCAAGGGATAACAATATCAAATCCCTCCGGGAAGTCTTTTCTAACGATATCCATTGTTTTGGCATCAGGCGAAGGCATTTTATAAGTGTGTGTAGCTCCATATTTCTTTGCTAATTCTAATTTTTCGTCAAATAAATCAGTTACGACTAAATTTTTAGGGCTGTATAAGCTTACAACTTGTGTTAGCGCTAAACCACTTACTCCTTGCCCCATAATTAATACATTCTTGTTTGGTGAAATATTTGCGTTCTCCGCAGCAGATAAAAGAGCCGGAATCACTTCTATTAAAGAACCCTCAATAAGTGGTAATTCCTTTGGTAATACTTTTACAGAAAAAGGCTTACAGCAAACATATTCAGCAAAGGCTCCCCAAATATAACGAAGTGCTACATGGTCACCTTCCTTAAGACCAATTACGTTCTTACCTACTTTGTCAATTACCCCTGCTACTTCATGACCAAGTCGTGTAGGATATGATATAAACTCAGGTTCGCGAGCACCGCGATAGACTTCTACATCACTTCCGCAAATGCCAACCCACTTAACCTTTATCCTTACTTCCCCTTCAGCAGGTTCTGGAATTTCTGCACGTTTTATTTCAATTTTACCTACATCCTCTACAACTGCACACATTTGAGTGCCAGGACCGTCATGATCCACCAATTTCATCGGGGGTACTGTCATTTTTGTTACCATTTGCAATATCGCTCCTTCATGTTTGTTTTGTTTTTTATTATCTTTGAAAGCACTTTCAATATAAAATAACTATAATTCAGAAGTATATGAAATTCTATGTCTATAATTCAATTGTATTTATCCAAAACTCAGAATTGAAAAAAACACAAGGAAATGATAGCTAGAAAAAGATTGGGATTATCAAGGGTTTGTATTGCTTTTTAATTATCAAGATAGGGGTAGACCTGAATATTGGACAAGGAAAGTTGCGTTTTAGTCAAAGTAAATCGCCTTATGTTTCATACATTTTCCCTGATTATAATGATTAGGAGGTATATCGATGATTAGTAGGAGTATGAATTAAAAAAAGAAAGCGCGGGGATATATTAAAAAGAGTAATATAGTTTTGACAGAAGATGAGATTAAGAAAATAGAGATTGCAGATATTCAAGCTTCGAAAGATGTTCCCTAAAAAGGGAACAGGCTTCTATTAGCATCCACAAAAACCAAAAGTAACGTGACCCTCTGAATGGTGAATAGACGGTGTATTTATTAAATTTTTTTGCAATTTTTGCAGGAATTTGTATTAATTTGTAGTATAGTGGATTTATGTAAATCCCCATCAGAAAGAATTGTTCTTTCTATAAACTCCGATGTTTATTTAATCCCCTTTATTTACCATCCATTTTAAGTTCTATTATTTTTACATACATAATTGGGGGTTTTTTATATGACTTCTAGGGCTTCTAGTTAATGGAATCAATTCTGCCTTGGTGTATGGTGGACCCGATTATTTTTGAGGTAACAAAAAACCCGAAAATTCTCGGCAAAAATAAATTCTTTTCAGTAAGTTTTTTCTGAATGAATAGTAGCTAATAGCGCTAAGCATGGTGAACTTGGTAAAATTCAAATGAAATAATAAGCTCAAATTATTTTTAATAGGGGGGTGAGTCTGTGATTAAGGTGGTAATTGCAGATGATGAGGAAAAAGTGTGCCAGCTTATTATTGGGCTCATTGACTGGGAAGCACTAGATATGCAAATTGTTGGTATTGCGCATAATGGTATAGAAGCATTAGATAAGATAAAAGAGTGCGATCCTGACTTAATCATTACGGATATACGAATGCCAGGATATGATGGTTTGGAAATGATTCGGTTTGCACAAGAAATAAAAACGGATTTAGACTTTATCATTATTAGTGGATACCGTCACTTTCAATATGCACAAAATGCCATTAAATATGGAGTTGGTGATTATCTATTAAAACCTATTAATAAAGAAGACTTCATGGTTGCACTAGAAAAAATGAAAAATCGTTATAGGAAGCGCACTGAGCAATATGATAATGTAGAACGCTTAAAAATGCAGTTGAAAAATGAGTCATTTAAATTACGTAACAATTTATTTAATGAATTACTTTTAGATAAAACACATGGATATAAAAATATTACAATTGAAAGTATTAATGAAAATTATCAGTTTTCCTTTCAACCAGGAACTTTTCAAATTTTTATAGTAAAAATAGATTGTAACTACAATGAACAATTGAATCATGCAATTGATATCTTGCAAGAAAAAGCTACACAAATTATCAGTAGCCTTTTAAAGGGTCATTGCAATGAGATGTGGACCTTTCGAAATGGAAGCTTTCTTTATACCATCATAAATTACGATTCTAGTATAAAGAGTACAATTAGGAATCGTCTAAAGAGCATATTAGACGAGTTAATTGTACAGGGAACTGCTTTTGAACAATTTACATTTACTGTGGGAGTTGGTTCAGCTTTCGAAGAAATTAATCAAATGTGGCTTACTTTTGAAGAGGCAAGATATTCTATAATGGAGAGGTTGGTTATTGGGACCCAAAGGCTAATTGAGGAAACACCCCATACACGAGAACCTCAAAGGGTAAATGAACTTCTCGTAGAGTTAAATAAGCCAATGGAAGCAGCAATTGAAGTCCTGGATAAAGAGGGTGTACTTCAATGTATTGCAAATTTAAAAACGCATACATCCCAGATAGATGAAATAAATGGTGATACAATTTATTCGATAATTGAACAGGCGTGGAACTTGTATTTACTGCATATGCGCAACAATCAATTTATATCTTCCTTTGACGAATTGAATAAAACATTTAAAGAAAATGTAAGTTATTGTAGTTCAGTTGATGAATTATTTACGTTTATGTCTAACCTGATGGGCGAATTCTTAGATATTGTTATAGAGGATGAGAAGCAGAAGGAAACAAAGCCAATTCGAATTGCAAAACAATATATTCAGCAAAATTATATGCATCAAATCAGCTTGGAAGAAATCAGCCATATAGTCGGGTTTAATTCAGCTTATTTTAGTACACTTTTCAAAAAAATAAGCGGTTCCAACTTTGTAGATTATTGTGTTCAAATACGAATGAATAAAGCCAAAGAACTTCTAAGAGAGACTAATTTAAGTATTGCTGTAATTTGCGAACAAGTAGGATATAACGATTTAAAGCATTTTACTAAAACGTTTAAAAAGAAGATAGGGCTGAAGCCAAATGAATTCAGAAAATTATACTCTTAAACATTTTATCTCCAATAAATTACAAAGGTTTCGTTATGTCTCATATCGCGTTGGTTGGTATTTTTTCTTTGTGTTTACTTTTCTGTTAGTGTTTTTAATTTCACTAACAGTTATCGCATTTCAAGAAACTATTCTTTTCTATTTCGTCATTCTTGGTTACGTTACAGTGGCAATTATGGTTTACGTACTTTATAAATGGATAATCCATCCTTATAGGCGCCAATCAAAAATATTACACCTTTTTGTAAATGGATATACGATTAATGATCTCTTTGAACAAAGCGTAAGTTTAAGTCCAGAAACTGAGGAAGTTACAAAGAAAGTAGAAGAATTTTTGGCTAAGGGAGAGCTATTAAACGCTACAAAAAAACAGGCACAGTATCTTGCCCTCCAAAATCAAATAAATCCTCATTTCTTATACAACACGTTAGAAGGAATCCGTGGTGAAACACTTAACGCTGGTTTGAAAAACGTAGCTAAAATGACCGAAGCCCTAGCTACATTTTTCCGTTATACAATTTCTAACGTAGAGAATTTAGTAACAGTAGAAGACGAAATTATTAATATAAATAATTATTACATAATTCAAAGGTATCGATTTAATGAAAGAATTGATTTAAGTGTTGAGTATGATGAATTCAACATTCTAATGTATACAATCCCTAAACTGACCCTTCAGCCTATTGTTGAGAATGCGATTCACCATGGAATAGAACGGAGCATTGGAAAAGGGATGGTACGCATTAAAATTGAACAAACAGCTAAAAGGCTGATTATTACAATTTCAGATAATGGAATAGGTATGCCAGAAGAACGATTACAAGAACTAAATGATAAATTAATCAATACTTCTTTAGATTATATTCAATCCAATGACAAATCTAATGGAGGTATTGCTATGTTAAATGTAAATAATCGAATAAAGCTTCTTTTCGGTGAAGAGTATGGTATCTGTGTGTATAGTGCTTTAAATGTGGGAACAGACGTAGAAATAACGCTTCCACTTATCACTAAATAATGAGGGATCGTAATGAAGTCGGAAATATTGAGACTAGAAAGGGTAACAACCATAAAGGAAGGGAATACCTCCTTAAATAAATTCAACTTACATATTTTTAAATCTGAAATCATGGGACTTGTATGCCTAAATATAACTGGTAAGGAGTCATTAGTCGAAGTGATTAAGCAGAATCTTCCCATTCATTATGGGCGTGTATACTTTAATGAGACTTTAGTAAACAATTACCAGCATAGCACGATGACTCTAAATGCGGCAGTTGAAATAAAAGAGAACAGTAGTTTAGTCGAAAACTTGACGGTTAAAGACAATATTTTTCTTCTTAATAGAAGGCAAAAAAAATTTACTGAACATTCATGGAATTATAATAAATTATTGCATTCCTATACTGAAGAATTAGGTATAGAAATAGAAGGTAATGAATTGGTTGCGAAGTTAGGTAACTTTCACAAACTTGTAGTAGAGCTATTACGGGCTGTGATAATGGATACAAAGCTTATAGTTATTAGGGATATTAGTAATTTAATTAGTTCAGTAGAGCTTGCTAAATTCCATGATTTTCTTCGATACTACACACAGAAGGGTTTTTCCTTTTTGTACATATGCAGTCACCATGAAGAAGCATTTAAAATTTGCGACCGAATGTGTTTAATGCGGGATGGTAGAATATTAAAGATTTTTGATAAAAGTGAATTTGATAATGAGAAGATTTCTCCATTTTATATTGGAGAATACCTACATCTTCTAGAATTAAACGCAGGTGTGAATTTAAATAAAAATCTCCTATCCTTTCAAAATGTTTATACTAAAAACCTCCATGCTCTAAATTTTACTATTAAGAAGGGTGAATGCACGGTTCTATTGGATAGGGATAATACAGTGCTTACAGACATTTTTAATCTTATGACTGGTGAGTTAAAGCTGGAAAAAGGAAATATCCTATTAGAGGAAACAACCTATAATGTAAAAAAGAAGGAGTTTGCAATATCATATGGAGTGGCATTTATTTTGGAAAACCCCACTCAAACGATGCTTTTTAAAGAAATGACTTATCTTCAAAATCTTTGTTTTATGGTAGATAAAAAAGAAAATCCGGTTTCTTTAAGAAAAAATGTTGTAAGAAGCATAATTCAAGAATATGAACCAATTGTCGGCGAAGAAATCTATGAACCAAATATTTCACATATAAGCTTACCGTCATTATATAATTTAATCTATTACAAAATACATTTATGTAAGCCTAAAATTGTCTTTTGTGTCCAACCGTTTGCTGGAGCAGACATGTATTTACGATTACATGTAATCCATCTAATTAATCAATTGATTAAAAAGGGGATTACGGTAGTTATCTTAGCGGTGAATATTGCTGACTCCCTAGTCGTAGCAGATAAACTGATTGTTTTTGAGAAGGGACGATTAAGCTCAGAATATACGAGATCTGAATTTAGTAAATTTTCTTCGGAAGGAATCTCATTAATGTAGGATTAACTTGACTGACTTTAGAAAAGTCAGTTGTTTTTTTGTGACTTCTTCCGCCTCGGTAATACAGCGCTTTCAAAAACAAAAAAAACCCCCCTTAATTCTAAATTTACCTCCCTTAAATAGTGGATTACTAAATGTTAAACTAATAGCAAGTTCAAAAGAAAAGGTAGGTGAGGGAGATGGAACAATATATTGTGGAATTGAACCACATAAATAAATCTTTTCCAGGAGTTAAGGCCTTAGATGATGTACAGTTTAACCTTAAAGCTGGGGAAGTACTGGCTTTACTTGGTGAAAATGGCGCGGGCAAGTCCACACTTATGAAAATTTTAAGTGGAGTATATACGAAAGATAGTGGTGAAATTAAAATTTTCGGTAAAGTGATTGAGGATTTAACGCTTAAAAAAGCAAGGGAATTGGGTATTGCAATTATCCATCAAGAGTTAAATTTATGTTCACATCTCACTGTTGCAGAAAATATTTTCCTAGGTCGTGAAAAGACTAAATCAGGAATTATTTCTAATTCAAATATGAATAATGAGACAAAAAAAATTTTGAAACGCTTAAATATTGACTTTGAACCAACTACTTTGGTTGGGGATTTGCCGGTATCAAAGCAACAAATGGTCGAAATTGTGAAAGCGCTATCTACAAATGCGAAGATATTAATCATGGATGAACCTACGTCTGCATTAACCTCAAGTGAGGTAGAAGAATTATTTAAAGTAATTAACACTTTGAAGGCAGAAGGCTGTGGGATTGTTTATATTTCCCACCGTTTAGAGGAATTACAGCATATTGTCGATCGTGTCACAATCATGAGAGATAGCAATTACATTACTTCCATGAATTTCGCAGACACCAATATGCCTGAAATTATATCTCACATGGTTGGACGTGAAATAAAAGAGAAATTCCCACGTGTTTCTTGTAAACAGGGCAAAAAAATACTAGAAGTAAAAAACTTAAATGCAGGAAAACTCGTCCGTGATATAAATCTGGATTTATATGAAGGAGAAATTGTTGGTATTGCAGGACTCATGGGAGCTGGCAGAACGGAAACGACAAGAGCGATATTTGGAATTGATTCTATCGACTCTGGAGAAATTTATTTAGATGGAAAAAAATTAGTTATAAAGAATCCAAGAGATGCCATTAAGGCCGGTATCGTGCTTGCCCCGGAAGACCGAAAAAAAGATGGTCTATGTACAAAACTAAGTGTTAGGGAAAATATTGCAATACCCAATCTGGATTTACTTTGTAATAAGTTAGGTATTGTAAATAGAAAGAAAGAAAAAATAATGGTACAAAAAGCTGTTGATGACCTTAAGGTAAAACTAGCAAATTCAAATACTATTGTAGGCACTCTATCAGGTGGAAATCAACAAAAAGTAGTAGTAGGAAAGTGGTTAGCTCGTAATTCTAGAGTTGTCATTTTTGACGAACCAACCAGAGGGATTGATATTGCTGCAAAAGTAGAAATCTACAATCTTATGAATCAATTAAAACAACAGGGTATAGGGGTGCTCTTTGTCTCCTCTGAGATGCCCGAAGTTTTGGGAATCAGTGATCGTATATTAGTCATGTGTGATGGTAAAATTACCGGCGAATTTTTGACGAAAGATGCTACCCAAGATCTGATATTAGAATATGCAACGAAATTTGAATCAAAGTTACAACAGGTTTCAAATGCATAATTACAAAAAAATGATTTTTAGGAGAATAAAAAATGTTAACTAATAAGATTCAAAGACTACTAGGAATTCGGGGCATGGGCCAAGTTTTAACTGTCACAGTGGGTCTTTTAGTACTCTGTATAGTATTCGGCTCCTTAAACCCTACTTTTTATTCGGAGAGAAATATTGAAAACTTACTGCGTCAAATTGCACCAATATTATTAATTGGAATTGGTCAGTCATTTGTATTAATTACAGGGAACATTGATTTATCAATAGGATCTATCGTTGGAATGAGCGGGATGATATCTGCAACACTTATGACGAAAGGTGTTGATCCGTGGATTGCGGTTTTTATAGCAATTGTTTGTTCTATAGCAATTGGGGTTTTAAACGGATCTTTAGTAGCACAATGTAAACTTCCTCCGTTTATTGCCACATTAGGTACGATGACGATTGCTAGGGGTATCGCTCAAATTGTAAATAACAACTACAATACGGATGCAATTGGAGAAAAAGCAAATGGATTTAGAAATTTTTTCTACTATGGAGAAACTTTAGGAGTCTATAATACCATTTGGATTGCTCTCATACTTTTTTTGATTTTTAGTTTCTTGTTAGGTAAAACACGTACAGGACGCCACATTTATGCTGTCGGTAGTAATATAGAAGCAGCTAAGCTTTCTGGAGTTAATACTGTTAAAACGACAATGATTGTTTATATAATCAGTGCATTCTGTGCTGGTGTAGTTGGTCTTATAATAGCTGCAACTGCAGGAATGGGGACAATGGATGCGGGTACTATGTATGAATTATATGCCGTTGCAGCAGCAGTTATTGGTGGAATTTCAACTTTAGGTGGACAAGGTCTTCTTATTGGCGTTGTTATTGGTGCCTCTATTTGGGGAGTGCTCCAGAATGGTCTTCAGTTCGCTGGCGCACCAGTGGCCATTCGTAACATCATAATTGGTGCAATAGTAGTTATTTCAGTACTACTAGATGTTGTTATTCGTTCAGGAAACCCACTTAAGTTCAAGAAAAAACAAGGTAGTTCAGATGTAAGGGCATTAAAGTGAAAACTTTAATCATAAATCATATTAAATCTAAGGAGGAATTTAAATGAAAAGAAAGCTTTTGGTATTTTTAATATTCATTGTTATGTCATCTCTATTATTAGCAGCATGTGGTAGTAATGATTCTGCAGGTGATGAAAAAGAGGGTAATTCAAAACATAAAGTCATCTTAATTACAATGGATAGTACAGACCAACACTGGGTTTCGGTTGATAAAGGGGCCAAAAAGGCTGCTGATGAACTTGGTGATATTGAATATAAATGGATGGCTCCTGACAAGAAGGATGATGCTCAACAAATCGAACGAGTAAATAATGCTATTGCAGATGGTGCAGATGCAATCATCATTGCAGCAAATGGTCCTGATGCAATTACAGCTTCATTAGAAGAGGCTAAAAATGAAGGTATTAAAATTGTATATGTCGATTCACCAGCAAACACTGATGCATTCGCAACATTCACAACTGACAACCTAGCTGCGGGTAGACTTGCAGGAGAAGAATTACTTAAAGCTTTAGAAGAAAAAGGTATTACTGAAGGAAAGGTTGGTATTGTTAACTTCAACTCCTCAACTGATACTGCTATCAAGCGTGAACAAGGATTCCGTGATGCATTTAAAGATACGAATTATACATTACTTGAAACACAGTATGGTGAAGGTGACGCTGCAAAATCACAAGACATTGCTGAAAACTATATTACTGAAGGTGTTGTAGGAATTTACGGCACAAACGAAGGTAGTACAGTTGGAGTTGGTAATGCAATTAAAGGTTCAGGACAAGGCGTAATTGGTATTGGATTTGATAAATCCGATGCAATACTTTCCTTAGTTAAAGATGGTTCCCTTCTTGCAGTAATGGGTCAAAACCCTGAAACAATGGGATATGAAGGAATGAATGCTGCATTGAAAGCAATTAAAGGTGAAGAAATCGAAGAAAAAGATGTGGATACAGGGGTATCTGTTATCACTAAGGATACTATAAAATAAGCTATTTTATAACGATATATGGTCATCTTATGATTGACTGTGTATCGTTATTATTACTTCGAATTAAACAACAAGCCTACATAGAGGAGATGTCAAATGAAACGATCTGAAGTTAACAGACTAATAGTAAATGCTATAGAATTTATTGAAAATATGAATTTTAAACTCCCTCCTTTTGCATACTGGTCAGCAGAAGACTGGGAAAAAAAAGGTCATGAATATGATGAAATAAGAGATAATCTGCTTGGTTGGGATATTACCGACTTTGGAAGCGGAGATTTCCGGAACATTGGTCTATTTTTATTTACAATCAGGAATGGAAATTTAAATAATAATAAATATATCAAGTCTTATGCAGAAAAAATTCTTATTGTTGAAGAAGAACAGGTCACTCCGTTTCATTTCCACTGGAATAAAATGGAGGATATTATCAATCGTGGAGGTGGCAATCTTCTCATTCAACTATATAATTCAACGGAAGAAGAGGAGTTTTCTGATACACCTGTAGTAGTTTCTGTTGACGGAAGAATGATTACAGAAAAGCCAGGAACTATTATTTGTCTAACCCCAGGCGAGAGCATCACATTGCCAGTTGGTATGTATCATAAATTCTGGGGAGAAAAAGGGACTGGTAAAGTGTTAGTTGGGGAAGTTTCCATGGTGAATGATGATTTTACGGACAATAGGTTCTATGAATCAGGTGGTAGATTTTCCGAAATTAAAGAGGATGTAGCACCATTATATCTATTGGGAAATGAATATCCATCGGCAAAATAAGGGGTTATCGTAATGGGTAAAATCGATTTTAATAAAAGAGAGATCCTCAGACATGTTGGGGATTTCTCTCAGATATTGGGTTTTAAGGACTATACCCTTAACGGTGGTAAATCTCAAGGTGTCAGGGCAATTGATGTAAAAAATGGATCGGGGCTAGAATTTACTGTTTTGGCTGATCGTGCTATGGATATTGCCTGGTTATCATATAAAGGCTGTAATCTAAGCTATATTAGTAAAACCGGCATAGTGTCTCCGGTATATTATAACGAAGTCGGTACCCATTTTTTTAGAAGCTTTTCTGCGGGTTTTCTTACAACATGTGGATTATTGAATGTTGGGTCCCCTGGTATAGAAAATGGGGAACAACTTGGTCTACATGGTCGCATCTCTAATACTCCTAGTGAAGCTGTAAGCTACGACATGGAATGGATTGAGGGAATTCCTACCTTGAGGGTTAAAGGGAAAATGCGAGAAGCGAAGGTATTTGGAGAAAATGTAACACTTAATCGAGAAATGATTACTAAAGGTGGGGAAAACAAAATCAAAATCCGAGACACTGTCGAAAACAATGGATTTAGAAACGAACCAATTATGCTTTTGTACCATTTTAATTTGGGTTATCCCCTTCTTGATGAAAATGCCTACCTAGAAATTCCTTCAATAAAGGTAACTCCTAGAGATGCAGAAGCTGAAAAGGGAATAGGGCATTATGATGTGTTGCAGGGACCAACACATGGTTACTCAGAACAAGTATTTTATCATGATGTGAAAGCAAAAAACAATGGGAAAACAAGTGTAGCGCTTATTAATGAAAAGCTTGCTTTAGCTGTTGCAATCCATTTTAACAAAAATGAACTTTTTAATCTAACACAATGGAAGCAGATGGGGGAAGGAGAGTATGTTTTAGGAATTGAGCCATGCAACTGTTTTGTTGAAGGCAAAGAGGATTCTAAAAACAAAGGAGTACTCGAATACTTAAAACCAGGCGAAATAAGAACGTTTGAAGTAGAAATAGAAATAGTAGATGGTATAAATGAAATTCAAAGAATAAAAAATGACATTACTGAAATTTAGAATGATTACGTGTAGTAATTCATCCCAAACGGTAGGGCAATTTGTTAAAATGATTAAAAGTGGATAAGAGAGCATTAGGCTAATCCTCGGTGCTACACTGTAGCCTTTTCCATCCTTGAGCAGGGCAAAGGGGAAGAAAACTGTTCAGGATCTTCCATGCTCTATGTTTAGTCATTTTAACAAGATGGGAGAGATAGATATTATGCGAATTGGTGGTATAGAAGCAGGTGGAACAAAATTTGTCTGCGGAGTAGGGAATGAATTGGGAGAGATTTATGAAAGGATCGCTTTCCCAACTACAACTCCAGAAGAAACGATGGAAAGGGTCTTTTCGTTTTTTCAAGATAAAGAGGTTGAGGCGATTGGAGTCGGATCATTTGGACCAATTGATGTAGATCGGGCGAGCGAAACGTACGGATATATCACTCAAACACCAAAGGTGAAGTGGAAGAATTATAATATTGTTGGTGAACTGAAGAGTCGCTTTCTAGTACCAGTAGGGTTTCATACGGATGTAACGGCAGCAGCACTGGCTGAATCTACTTGGGGTGCAGCGAATGGTTTAGACAGCTGTCTGTATATGACAGTAGGGACAGGAATTGGAGTTGGTGCGGTTATAAATGGAGAGCCATTCCAAGGGTTAACCCATCCTGAAATGGGTCATATCCTTGTTAAGCGTCATCCAAATGATATGTTCGAAGGATTCTGTCCTTATCATGGGGACTGCCTTGAAGGGTTAGCAGCGGGTCCGGCCCTTGAGAAAAGATGGAACAAAAAAGGCCAGGAATTAACAAACCAACCTGAGGTGTGGGAAATCGAATCGTTTTATCTAGCTCAAGCTCTGATGAATTACATCCTTATTTTATCCCCAAAAAAGATTGTTGTTGGTGGAGGTGTGATGAAGCAGGAACACTTGCTACCACTCGTTCGGAAACAGGTGTTGGAACTGTTAAATGGCTATGTCGCTGTTCCTGAATTAACACCAGAGAATATTGATAACTACATCGTTCTACCGGGACTAGGTGATAATGCCGGGTTAGCAGGTTCCATTGTGCTTGGGATGAATGGTAAATAGAGATTATTAGAATGAATAAGGTATAAGTGACTCCTCATGGATAATGGGGAGTTTTTGTATTATTGAGAAACAATTACAAAACGACATACCTGATCACCAATTTGTAGTAGTTTTAGGTGTAATGTTCTAGGAGTCACTCTAGATAAATTAATCTTCAACCACCCCATCCGAGAAATTTGGATGTTTTTGTAGTTTTATAGGATAGTTGAAAAAAATGAAAACGTTACAATAAAGGTGTAAGCGCTTTATAACATATAGAGGGAGGAAATTACGATGAAGAAATTAGGTTTTGTCCTAATGGGGTTACTGATAGTGTTAGCACTAGCAGCATGTGGCGGTAACGATGATAAAGAAGCACAGTCCTCAAAGGATGGCGCAATTGAACTTACACTTTGGACGGACTGGACAGAAGATCGTCCAGAAAATACACTTTCCAAAGATATTATTGCAAAATTTAACAAAGAGCATGAAGATATTCAAGTGAAAATCGAAGAGATTCCACATGACCAATATGAAACAAAATTAAGAACACAGGCAGCAGGAAATCAATTACCTGACTTAATGCGTGTATGGCCTGGTGCAAGAACAGCACCTTTAGCTGAAGGTGGAGCAATTCTTCCACTTAACCCAATTGTAGATAATTGGGAAGGGGTTATCCCAGATTCAATCCTTCAAGACTATGCAGTTGATGGAGATTATTACGCAATCCCAGGTAACGTAAGTATTACAAGCTTAATCTATTACAATAAAGAAATGCTAAAAGAAGTTGGCTACGATGATTTTCCAACAACATATGCAGAGTTTAAAGAACTTGTAAAAGCACTTAATGATAATGGAACAACACCTATTGCTTTAGGTAATAAAGCAATCTGGCCTTTACAATCTGTATACATCTCTACCATTGCAGATCGTTTTACCGGAAGTGATTTCTTAAAGAATACGTTAAACGGAGAAGGTTCATTTGAAGATCCACAGTTTGTTAGTGCATTATCTATAATTGATGAATTAACAAAAATGAATGCGTTTAATGAAGATATGAATACCCTTGATGAAGCTCAATCAAGAAATGAATTTATTAAAGGAACTACTGCAATGCACTTTGCGGGTTCATGGGCAATTGGTCCAATTTTAGAGAGTGTTGAAAATATCGATAACATTGGTGTGGCACCATTCCCAACGTTTGAAGGTGGAAATGGAGATCAAGCTAAAATCGCGGGTGTAGCTGGTGGTGGTATTGCAGTTAGCAGCCAGTTAAGTGAAAAAGAACAAGAAGCAGCATTTACGTTCCTAAAATACTATTATGGTGAAGAACTATACCAAGGTTTAATTAAAGCGAACATTATTGTACCTGCAGATGTTGAAATGGATGATAGCATTCCACAGGTATTCCAAGATGCAAATAGCTATGTAAAAGGTGGACTAGCACCAGTATATGATGCGACATTAACACCTGAATTAAATGATATTATCAATAATGGTCTTCAATCCATTACATTAGGTGACAAAACACCTGAAGAATTAGCAAAAGATATGCAAAAAGAAGTAGAAAGCAAATAATATCTCAATCACAGGTTACTTGATTTCTAAGTAACCTGTGAGCATTTAGGGGGGAGAACATGAAATTAACAAAGACAAATAAGGTCGCAATTGTAGTAGGAATTTTGCCGGCCTTCATCCTCTATGTTGTGTTTGCCATCTATCCAATTCTCCAATCCTTTTATTATTCAGTGATGGACTGGAACGGATTCAATGAAATGACTTTTATTGGATTGGATAATTTTAAAAAGTTATTCTCGGATCCTCTTTTTTGGAATTCAGTAAAAAATAACATTTATGTTGTATTAGCATCTGTGTTAGGGCAAGTCCCAATCGCATTATTCATTGCGCTTTTACTTAATCGCAAAATCAGAGGAGCAAAACTATTTAGAACCATCGGCTTTTTACCTGTTGTTCTATCAACAGTCGTTATTTCTTTAACATGGAGCTTGATTTACAACTCTCGAAACGGGTTAATCAATGAAGTGTTACGAGCAGTTGGACTAGATTCTCTGGCACAAAACTGGTTGGGTGATACAAAATGGACGATGATTGCTGTCTTAGTTGTTGTGATTTGGCAGTTTGTTGGTCTATACATGATTATCTTCTTAGCGGCATTGCAAAATGTACCTGGTGAGGTATTAGAAGCAGCCAAAATGGACGGAGCATCAGAATGGGCAACCACTTGGAAAATCACCGTTCCAATGATTTGGGATACCATTCTAGTTGCAATTATTCTATGTATTTCAGGTAGCTTGAAAACATTTGATTTAATCTATGTGATGACCAATGGTGGTCCAGCCCATTCTACAGATGTGATGGCCCTATATATGTTTAATGAAACTTTCTCGAAATTACAATATGGATATGGTAGTGCTGTATCAGTATTTATTTTCTTCTTTAGTCTGATCTTAATTGCCATCGTGAACAAAGTATTAGGAAAGAAAATGATATAGGAGGTGGACATAGTGGAGAAGACAAAAAAAGCACCAAAGCAAAGAAGTATTAAAAAATCACTAATTTATCTTACATTACTTTTATTTGCTATTATTAATGCATATCCCATTTTGTGGATGGCGATTAACTCCTTTAAATCGGATAAGGAGTTTGCGACTAATCAGTTAGGTTTTCCTAATGAATTCGTGCTAGATAATTTTGCAAATGCATGGGAAATTGCAAACCTAGGCACCCTGTTTAAAAATAGTATTTTTATTACAGTAACAGCAACAGCTTTAACTGTTTTTATTGGAGCATTAGCTTCCTATTTCTTATCTCGTTTTGACTTCAAGATGAGTAAATGGTTATATGGCTTCTTCGTATTTGGATTATTAATTCCAATACATGCGACATTAGTACCGATGTTTATTTTAATGAAAAACTTAGGTTTATTAAATACACCAATCACACTACTGTTCCCTTATATCGCATTCCATTTGCCAATAACGATTTTTATTTTAACAAGCTTTATGAAGGCATTTCCAAAGGATATTGAAGAGTCCGCGATTATGGACGGTTGTGGGATTTTCCGGATTTTCTGGTCCATTATTCTGCCAATGTCACGCCCGGCATTAGCAACCGTTATGATTTTGAATTTTATTTACAATTGGAACGAATTTTCATTCGCATTAGTGTTAATTAATGATCCAGAACTTCAAACACTACCATTAGGACTTGCGAAATTCGCTGGTCAATTTACGACAGATTATGGTGCACAAATGGCTGGATTAACAATGTCATTAATTCCAATTGTGATTTTCTACATCATTTTTGAAAAGAATATTGTAAAAGGTATGACAGCTGGGGCAGTAAAAGGATAATAACTTAGAGGTTGAATACACATGATACGAAATTGGGGCTTAAAAAAGAAATTCATCATCATATTCCTTGTGCTTATTACTCTTCCAACGGCACTTTTTGGGATACTCATTTATAACCAAACGACGGAAGTTCTTAAAAATCAAGTGGAAAAGGACATCCTAGAGAAGCTCGACAAAGATGAACAAAACCTATTGTCTATTATTCGAGATGTCGAAAGTATGTCCTCCTATATGATTTACGCTAAGGACTTTCGGACGTTTTTTACAACAACTGAGGTAACCTCCTTACCCTACAAACAAAGTGTAGAAGGAATCAAAGGATATTTTACCTTTCAGTTGATGTCAAATGAGTATATCTCCTCCATTTATTTAAAAGGAACGGATGGGAACGAATTAACATTCGGAGAACCTGTATCAGGGGATGAAAGTCCATTAAATAAGGCTGCTGTTGAAGGAAAAGGCTTTCCGATTTGGAGTGATACGTATAAGGTAACAAGTGGTTGGGGTGGAGAAAAATTCGTAATTAGCCTGTCGAGGACAATAAATGATTTACACCAAATAAAGCGCCAAATTGGGATGGTAAGAATTCGCCTCGATCAAGAAAAAATGCTGAAAAGCTTAGATATAAAGCAAGGTACGTATCTCGTCATGTCAACCTCTGGTGAAATTATTCTTCATTCAAATCCATCTTTTTTAGGTAAAAGATATTCAAATCCATCATTTGTTGATTGGGTGAATCAAGGAAAAGATCGAGCGTACGATTTTTCCCTTAACAACATGAAATATAAGGCTGTTAAAAAGAAAGTAAGTGGAACAAATTGGACATCCGTTGTAATTGTTAATGAAGAAGATCTAGTGAAGGAACTATATACAGTTCGTGGTTCTATTGGGTATATGATTTTCCTACTTCTCCTCTTAGGGGGCATTGCCTTTTACGGATTTTATCGTTCAAATATAAAACGAGTAATTGAATTAACAGACCAAACCCAGCAGCTTGAAAAAGGGAATTTTTCTGCGAATGTGGATGTCTCATCTAAGGATGAAATTGGTCAGCTTGGTACCCAATTTAATAAAATGGTCAAAACCATCCAACGGCATATTGATACTGAATACAAGCTGACCATTAAACAAAAGGAATCTGAATTAAAGGTACTTCAAAATCAGATTGACCCACATTTTCTCTATAATACATTAGACATGATTCGATGGACAGCTCGGCTTGAAAATGCCATGGAAACAGGTCAACAAATTGAACAGCTTTCAAAAATATTCCGAATGAATTTAAATATGGGAAAAACATGGGTCACCATTGAAGAAGAAATGGCCTATATTAAATCCTATCTAGAATTACAAAAAAGTCGATTAGGGGAGCGACTGGCCTTCTACATTTTTGTAGATGAGGAAATCAAACGAACCTATATAATGAAACATCTCTTACAACCATTGGTTGAAAATAGCATCCAGCATGGATTTGCAAATTTGCCAAGACAAGGAATCATTACAATTCGTTGTTATCAGGTTGAGGAAGAGCTATGGATTGATGTAATTGATAATGGGTGGGGATTTAACAAAGAGGATCAACATTCTGGGTTTGCCTTGAACAATCTAAACGAACGGTTAGCGATTGCACATGGTAAAGCTTATGAATTACAGGTGATAGATGCTGAAGAAGGTGTAAAAGTGAGACTGATACTTCCACTTCTATGGAATCCAAAAAATGTTGGGAAATAAGGTGAAAAATCATGACTTTTAAAATGTTAATAGTGGATGATGAGCCTATTATTTCACGCGGGTTACGGTTAACGATTCCATGGGAGACGATTAATGTAGAAGTGGTAGACACAGCTCATGACGGAGAAGATGCCATTCTGAAGGTCAAGGAATATAGAGACATTGATGTGGTCATTACCGACGTAAGAATGCCAAAGGTTGATGGATTACAATTAGCTAGCTTTTTACATGATAATTTCCCTCACATCCGAACCATTATTTTGAGTGGATATGATGAGTTTGAGTATGCCCAGCAGGCAATTAAATTAGGTGTAAATGATTATCTGTTAAAACCTGTTAACGTTGAAGAACTTATTGAAAAGGTAAAAAGTCTTACACATGAAATCAAACAGGAGCAGCATCAACAAAAGGAACACTACGAAATAGGTTTAAGAAATGCTATTATCCAACAAGTAACAGAATTACAAGGGGCCTTCTCTGCTCAATTGACTAAATACAATCCCATCAAGGTCTACCCATTTATTAGTATGCATCAACATTATATGCAACAAGTGAACAATCTATCTGAAGGGGAATTTGAAGGTTTTTTGAGCGAGTGGGAGAAATTGATTGAGAATTCACTCCAAGAATGTGGTTATACCTCTTACTCGTTTTTTATAAAGGAAAATATCTTGCTCACTTGTGTTCATGGAAGTGATAGAAAAGATATGAACAAAAAAGCGATTCACTTTGATGGTGTTGAACTTGAATTTGTTTGGAACGATGCGTGGATTCCCGTTGATAACCTTAAGGTTGTTTTTGCAAAGCTTATACATGCAGTTAAGTTTCTACCTTTTGCTGATGACCATAGTATAATCCTTTCAGACCAGTTGAGTAGAACTACGGAACAGCCGTACCCAACTGAATTAGAAAAAAAGATTTTAGAATCCATATTTCAGATGGAAGAACCCAGCCTATTTTCTTTTACAAGTGATTTGTTCTCCTATTTTTCAACTCATGAATTTTTTTTAGAGGAAGTTGTCCAAGTGTGTAGGGACTTACTAACTAAAATTGTAGGTCACTTTGAGTCGCTAGGCGGAACAAATGCAATTCAATGGGAATTTCATTTGAAACAGAATATAAATGTTCATCAGTACAACTCATACAAACTGTTGAAAGAGCTTTTTTTTGAGGACCTGGCTACGATTCTAAGAGAACAATATGAATTTAAAAACCTAGACAAACAAGATTTATTAATTGGTAAAGCGAAAGAATATATACACGAATATTATCGAACAAACATTAAAGTGAACGAAGTGGCAGATGTCATTAATATAACGCCAAATTACTTAAGTTCCCTTTTTAAGCAGAAAACCGGTGTTAATTTTAATGAATATGTTAACAAATTAAGAGTTGACGAGGCGAAGATCTTACTTGTGGAGACTCCTTTTAAAGTAAGTGAAATATCAGAACAAGTAGGCTTTCATGAATATAAGTATTTTGTAGGGGTCTTTAAAAGATTTACAGGAATGACTCCGACGGACTATCGAAAATTCATGAACCTACAAGACTAAAAAAACCGGGGAGAGATGAGTAATGGAAAAAGTAACAATGAAGCTACCGGAGGATTTTATCATTGGAGCTGCATCTTCAGCATGGCAAACAGAAGGCTGGACCGGGAAAAAGGAATACCAGGATTCGTACCTAGACCTATGGTATAAAAACAATAAAAATGTTTGGCATAACGGCTATGGTCCTGCTGTTGCTACTGATTTTTACAATCGGTATAAAGAAGATGTCGGCTATATGAAGGAAATCGGACTCACCCATTATCGTACATCCATCAACTGGTCTCGTTTTCTAACAGATTATGAAGAGACAATCGTTGATGAGGAATATGCAAGTTATATAGGAAATGTTATTGACGAACTGATTGCAAATGGTGTTGAGCCAATGATTTGCCTTGAGCATTATGAGCAACCAGCATACTTATTTGAAAAATACGGTGGTTGGGGATCTAAGCATGTTGTTGAATTGTTTATAAAATATGCTGAAAAAGTGTTTGAACGCTATGGGGACCGTGTGAAACATTGGTTTGTTTTTAATGAGCCTGTTGTTGTACAAACTCGTATGTTCTTAGATGCCATCCGTTGGCCTTTTGAGCAAAACACAAAAAAATGGATGCAATGGAACTATAACAAAGGTCTTGCTACTGCGAAGGTCGTTAAACTATTCAAGGAATTGGGCTTAAAGGAAAAATTAGGTGCCAAAATTGGGACAATCTTGAATCCAGAGGTTACCTATGCTCGCTCATCCTCGGAACATGACCAAAAAGCGGCAAGAATCTATGACTTATTCTTCAACCGTGTATTCTTAGATCCGGCGATTAAAGGAGAGTATCCACAGGAATTATTCGCATTAATGGACAAACACGATATTATGTTTGAACATACAGCTGAGGAGCTTCTGCTTATAAAGGAAAATACGGTTGATTATGTGGGCATTAATCTCTATTTCCCACACCGTGTAAAAGCCCGCGCATCTGCGTGGAATGAAGAAACACCATTCCATCCAGAATACTATTATGAAAAACACGAGCTTGCAGGTAAGAAAATGAATCCTTACCGTGGTTGGGAAATCTACCCACAAATCATGTTTGACATGGCGATGAGAATGAAGGAAGAGTATGGAAACATTGAATGGTTTATTGCTGAAAACGGTATGGGTGTAGAAAACGAAGAAAGATTCAAGAATGAAGAGCGAATCATCCAAGATGATTATCGGATTGAATTTATTAGTGAACACTTAAAATGGCTTTTAAAGGCAATTGAACAAGGGTCAAATTGTAAGGGATATATGCTTTGGGTCTTCACTGACAATGTATCTCCAATGAATGCTTTCAAAAATCGATACGGCCTTGTGGAAATTAATTTAGAAGACAACCGAAATAGAGCACTAAAGAAGTCTGCGTACTGGTACAAGCAACTCATCAAATCAAGAGAATTCGAAGTGGAGAATGACGAATTCTATAAATAAGTTAAAAAGCACTGTCAGACCCTTGAAATCTACAAGATTACAAGGGTCTAGTCCTATCAAAAATGAGGGAAACAACATGAAAAAATACATTGCCTTTGATATTGGAGGAACCTTTGTTAAATGCGGAATTGTAGATGAAAATGCACAAATCCTTCACTCAACAAAGGAGAAAACACCCAAAACTCTCGATGGTTTACTAGATTTAATTGAAAAATATCGCGAAACATGTTCAGATGCTGAAGGAATTGCGATTAGCAGCTGTGGTGCGGTCTCTTATGATGGGGTGGTATATGGCTCGAGCGCACTCCCTTATATCCATGGTCCAAATATAAAGAAACTCGTATCAGAACGTGCAAAGCTTCCTGTATTCCATGAAAATGATGCAAACTGTGCAGGCTATGCAGAGGTCTGGAAAGGTGCAGCGCAAGGGAAAAAGGACGTCATGGTGATGGTCATTGGAACCGGAATAGGTGGATCTATTTTTAAAGATGGCAATCTGCATAAAGGTGCAAACCTTCATGGAGGCGAGTTTGGTTACATGTTACTAAGTACAAACTTTTCCGATAGTAATGATGTATGGGCTCGAACCGCATCGACAAAAGCACTGGTACGGAAGGTGGCAAAAGCAAAACAAATGGACCCTGAAGTATTATCAGGAGAAGAGATTTTTGCGATGGCTGATGCTGGAGATAAAGATTGTATGAAAGCTATTGATGAATTTTATCACTTGCTTGCTGTTGGCATCTATAATCTGCACTATATCTATGACCCGGAAATTATCTTGATTGGCGGCGGAATCAGTGCGCGAGATGATTTGATCGTCAATATTAATAAAAAACTAGATGATATTGTATCGGCGATTGACCTTGCAAAAATTAAACCGAGAATTGCCACCTGTGAACTCCGCCAAAATGCCAACTTATTAGGGGCAGTTTACGGATTTATGAAGACGCAAAATCAGCTTTAATGGCTACTTTAGCTGAAGGATAAATATGGGGAAATTTAATTACTAGAATTAGAAGAGAGGGAATGACATGATTAGAGCAACTGATAACAATGAATATTATGAATTAACAAGTCCTACTAGTATGCCAAAGGCTTCCGGGTTTTTATGGAATGACAAGATGATGATTCATATGAATTGTCGTGGCTATGCCGTTGCCCAATTTATGCAGCCAGAACCTGCAAAATATTCACATGCACCTAATTTAGAAGCGAAGACGTTTATGCAGCCCGAACAACCTTACTATGCCCATCATCCCGGTCGTTTTGTTTTTATAAAGGATGAAAAAAATGGTGACGTTTTTTCAGCACCCTATGAACCTATGCGTGTACTTCCTGATCAGTATTCATTTTTAGTAGGGAAAGATAAGATTGTTTGGAAGGTTCAAAGAAATGATATTTTAATTGAGATGACCTTGAGTTTGCCTAAGGACGAAGCAATGGAGTTATGGCGAGTGAAAGTCACAAACCTTTCAAATAAGAAGCGTAAATTAAGTATTTATCCTTATTTTTCAGTGGGTTATATGTCTTGGATGAATCAGTCGGGTGAATACCAGGAAGCTTTACAAGGGGTTGTCTGTACCTCTATCACACCATATCAAAAGTATCAGGATTATGATAAAATCAAAAACTTTAATGATAAAACATTTTTGGTAGCGGATCAAAAACCTTTCTCTTGGGAAGTAAATCAGGAAGCGTTTGAAGGGGAAGGCGGTATTACTTTTCCAACGGCCATCCAACAAGAAGAACTCTCTAGAGGAGATGCACGCTATGAAATGCCAACCGCTGTACTTCAATATAAGTTGGAACTAAATGCTGAAGACGAAATGGAATATCGTTTTCTATTCGGGGCTGCAAGAACGGACGAGGAAATTTTTAAGATCCGTGAGAAATACTTTGAGACAAAATCAGAAGATGGTTTAGATGGCTTTGCAATCGCTGAGGAGGAATATGCAAAGTACATTGCAGAAGGACAAGGCTGTCTTCAAATCAAGACACCAGATGCTCATTTGGATAATTTTGTTAATCACTGGCTTCCACGTCAAATGTATTATCATGGTATAACCAATCGCCTTTCAACAGATCCACAAACTCGTAATTATCTTCAAGATAATATGGGGATGAGTTATATTAAACCAGGGACGACAAGAGATGCGTTTCTACTAGCGTTAAGTCAGCAGAAGGAAAGCGGCGCAATGCCAGATGGAATCATTTTGCATCCGGATGCAGAATTAAAATATATCAACCAAGTACCACATACAGACCATTGTGTTTGGTTACCGATTTGCTTAAGCGCTTATTTAGATGAGACAAATGATTATAGTATTTTAGAAGAAATTGTTCCATTTGAAGGGGGAAACAAGACTGCAACTGTATTTGAACATATGAATCTAGCCATGCAATGGCTAATACGTGATCGTGATGCGCGTGGTCTTAACTATATTAATCAAGGTGACTGGTGTGACCCTATGAATATGGTGGGGTATAAAGGCAAAGGTGTATCTGGTTGGCTAACAACTGCTTCGGCATATGCCTTTAATATCTGGGCAGAAATATGTGAAAAAAGTGGTCGTCGTGAGCTAAGTAAAGAATATCGTTTGGAAGCAGAAAACACAAACGAAGTAATTAATAAGTATCTTTGGGACGGAGAATGGTATGCACGCGGGATAACCGATGATAATGTGATATTTGGGATCAGTAAAGATACAGAAGGTAGGATCTTTTTAAACTCACAAGGTTGGGCACTTTTAAGTGGAGCAGCTGATGAGCAGAAAAAACAAAAATTACTACAGGCAGTTATTGACCAGCTGGAGTCACCATATGGTGTTGAAATGCTAGGCCCAGCTTATACAGCTATGCGTGAGGATGTGGGACGTGTTACTCAAAAACATCCAGGCTCTGCAGAAAATGGATCTGTCTATAATCATGCTGCCATCTTCTATATTTATGCTTTATACCAAGCAGGTGAAGCGGAAAATGCCTACCGTTTGCTTCGAAAAATGATTCCAGGTCCAGACTTGGATGATGTGATTCAACGTGGACAATTACCTGTGTTCATTCCTAACTACTATCGTGGTGCTTACAGACAATTTCCACGTACTGCTGGGCGCTCAAGCCATTTATTCAATACAGGAACCGTATCTTGGGTATATCGCTCCCTGATTGATGGATTGTTTGGCATACAAGGAACTCTAGAAGGGATTCGTATCAACCCTCAGCTCCCTACAAGCTGGCAAAAAGCCTCCGTTACACGTACATTTAGAGGAGCAGAGCTGAATGTTGACATGAAAAGGGACGAGAACGTTAAAAAGGTAGAAGTGTATGTAAATGGGCAGCATATAGAAGATGGAATTCTAAAAGATATTGTACCTGGTGAACAATATTCAGTACTTGTTAAACTACCTTTTTGAATAAATAATAAGGATTTGATCTAAGGCGATTAACCTTGGATATTTATGAATAAAGTATTAGCTGCTCTCCATGGAAATTGGAGAGCTTTATTATATGTGATATTAGGACCGAACGTTGCTTCATAGTAATTTTTTGATCCAAGAAGATCATTAATCATTGCAATTGATAGTATAATAATACTGGCTTGAAAAAAATTTAGGTAAGGATGTTCACTATGAAGATTAACCGTATTCATCATATAGCCATTATCTGTTCAGATTACGAGAAGTCCAAAGACTTTTATGTGAATAAATTAGGTTTTACCGTTTTAAATGAGGTATTTCGGGAAGAACGTGCTTCTTACAAGCTTGATTTAGCTGTTGGCGATACATATCAGATCGAGTTGTTCTCTTTTATAGACTCTCCAAATAGATTAAGTTATCCAGAGGCATTAGGACTTCGGCATCTAGCTTTTGAGGTAGATGATATTGAAGAAGCGGTAAAGGAGTTAACATCAAAGAATATCGTAGTAGAAGATATACGTATTGATGAAATAACAGGTAAGAAGTTCACCTTTTTTAAAGATCCAGATGATTTACCTTTAGAAATTTATGAAAGATAGCTATTAATAAGAAAGCGGAACGGGAAAGTTAGTAAATTGGATTTCCTGTTCCACCTTATTTATATCTCTAAATTGCAGAAATTAAGCGTTATTCTAAATTTCCATTGTTTAATCTTCTTTGCAGTTCTTTAATGACGAGTGATGGCTTACTTATGATCCCATCAACAGGAGTTCCAAAATAACTTTGGAGAGCGCTGATTGTTTTTGGGTTTAAATAACCGTCAACTATAAGGTTCTCTTTTGGTAGATTTGAAGGTTGGGATATAGGTGTAGGTGTTTGTCCAGACCTAGGGGCTACATATCTAACACCTTCCTCCTGACAAATAGCACGCACCACACATTCATACATACCTTCTCGATAGGTCTTGTCTTTGATTTTCTCTGATTGTGGCCCATCCACAAATTCGTATTCTACTATTGTGGTACGACAAGTTCCTGTGAGTCTATGCATATAATAAAAATCCCCACCGGATGAATTTTTGCGAGTGTACAAAGGTCGTGGTCTGACTGGATACCCAGCTTTCCTAAACTCCTCAACTAGCGATTGCTCAAACTTGCCGTCAGAATAGATGGAATGGATTGTTTCAGCCCCACTTCCACCGCCTGCGTTAAAATGATGTGAAATACACTTTTTATATTTCTTAACTTTCGAAGTTCTTGGTTCGGTATTTAGTGTAACATCACTTGTTCTAGTAGTATCACTAGCAATTCCTAGTTCGGATAGACGTCTGTCTACATAGAGTGCAGCTTCTAAGGTATACATCTTTTCCATATTTCCAATTGCTACGGCTCCCGGATCACTACCACCATGTCCAGCATCTTGAATCCAACTCATATATTAAATCACTCCTTTTCGATTATGTATTTTGTGCAGGCCTAAATCCTATTTTAGAAAGTAGGATATGGATGAAAAACATATAGATTGCCACATTGAGATCCGTATCTATTTTCTGTTTCATAGGCAGTCAGGATATTAAACTCGGTACATTTCCAAACCATACGCTTAAACGTAGAGCGGGAGATAGCGTGTTCGTTCAAGCCTATGTCTGTGCTACGTACAATTGATTTCATCGATTCATGGCAAACCCCTGGGACTTTTGATGCTAATTGAATTAACTGATTCAACCCGAACATTTCCCCTCGCGTGAACTTCATTTGATAATCAATGAGCCAAATTTCCATATTGGCTTTGTATTCCTCGTAATTTTCAAACTGTGAATATTCCTGAATATCCTTATCAGAGCTTATTTTTATTCTTCGCATAACTTGAACCCCCTTTCACCTTTGTTATAGTTTGCTAATGGGAAAAAGGGGGCGTTATTTATGAAAAAAATTTTAAATGGGAGAACTAAAAACGCTTATAGGATTTTATTATGATCGATTTGTACGAATTCCTTACACCTGTGTTTCTTCCTCATTTTACAGTGCATTTGACCCACGTCTTTAAACCTAAATGTTTATTGTCACATAATACTAAAATCCCATTTTGTATTAATTATGAAAATACTGGATTAAATTGAAGTAATATGTAAATGGTGTGACTTTTGATTTACGTGGAGGGAATAATATTTGAAGAGGCTTTTATTGAGTTTTGTTATGTTGGCATTGGTGCTTACGGCCTGTTCTAAAGATGAGGGTCAACCGGCGAACGCTGAGCCGAAGGAACCTAAGACTGAAGAATCAAAGCAGGCGGAAAAAGAAGCTAAAGCTGAGAAACCAGCGGAATCATATACTCCAAAAGAAGTGTCCTACTATGAAATTAAGGGGAGTGAACGTGAGTTAACAGAGATTGAGCAGGAAATGCTGCGACACCCTGGGATTTTTAGTAGTGATAACTATGATGAAGCCAAGGTGAAGGAAGCACTCGACGAGTTGCCAGATAACCTAACTGAGGAGCAGTATGTCGAAGAACTGAAATATTTATTTACCGAGGATTACCATGAAGAATTGGAAACGCTCCTGACGTTTGATTCCACTATTGAGGTCGATATTGATCGTCCGGATGAAACCGTAAATGCACCAACCTTAAAAACAGCTCATTATGCAATCTTAGTGGATGCCAGCGGGAGTATGGCGGCAAAAGTAGGTGGCAAGACAAGAATGGAAGCTGCGAAAGAAGCCGTAATGGAATTTGCAGAACAAATCCCAGAGAATGCTACGATTTCGCTGCGTGTGTACGGGCACAAAGGCTCAAACAGTAATGCAGATAAAGCTTTATCCTGTGATAGCACTGAAGTTTTATATAATAATAGTTTTGAAGCAGCGGGATTTCAAAATGCATTGTCACAAGTCAAACCAGTTGGATGGACGCCAATAGCGCTTGGGTTACAGATGGTTAAGGAGGACATCCCCGAAGGTACAGACGATGTAGTGGTGTATGTCGTAAGTGACGGAATTGAAACATGTGATGGGGATCCGGTTCAAGAGGCGAAAACCCTTGTATCTGCTGACATCCAAACAGTCGTTAACATCATTGGTTTTGATGTCGATAACGAAGGACAAAAGTTGTTGAAAGAGGTAGCAAATGCCGGAAATGGGGAGTTCACGTACGTCAACTCTGAACAGGATCTAAAGAAATACATGAGAGCCCAATACGAAGAAATTCAAAAGAGATGGTACGAGTGGAAAGAAGCCGGGAAGAAGCAAGCCTACGAAATCAAGGAAGAGAAAAAAATTTAGCTTACGAAACGAAAGAAAGCATGAAAGAAAAAAGCTACCAAGAGAAGGAGCGTATGAAAGAAGCGCAATCCTACCTTAAGGAACGTTTCCAGGACTACGACCATCCAGCACGGAAAATTTTCTCTGACATCGTCGATTATGGAAATGCCAAATGGCGCTATGCTGTTGACAATGGTAACCGGCTTTGGCGAGAAGCTGTTGACAACGGCAACCGTGAATGGCGTGAGTACGTTGACGAAGGAAACCAGAAGATACGCGAAACCATTGATAAGAAGAATGGGAATTAACAGACCAGGGAGAGTGCTCCTGGTCTGTTTTCGTGTGACTGAGAACGGGTCACTGTAAAAATGTGGTGGGACCAACCTGTCCCAGCGTCCCTAAACAAATGTGACTGTACCGAAAAAAATTTTTTTTCATAAAATAATGTAAGAGGAGGGGAGATTCATGTACCACATCACAAAAGATTACATTAGAAAAGGGAATTCTCGAAGTGGTCAACGCATAAACAAAGTGCGCTTTATTGTGAGTCATGATACTGGGAATCCAGGTTCAACCGCCTATAATAACCAGAGGTATTTTAACAACTCACAACCTAGTGCATCTGCTCACACTTTCATTGATGATAAATATATTCTTGAGATTATCCCACTTACTGAGAAAGCGTGGCATGTACAATACAATAAACCGAGAGATAATCAGCTTTTTGGGGCCGATGCAAACGATGCTGCAATTGGTGTAGAGCTTTGTCATGGTGGGAAAATTAATTTTAATGAAGCGTATAAACGTTATGTGTGGTATCACGCTTATCTTTGCAAAAAATTTAATTTACAACCCCAAAAGCATATTGTTGCACACAAAACGCTAGATCCACAAAGAAGGAGTGACCCAGAAAGTGCACTTAACCGGTATGGGGTCACCTGGTCAAAATTTATTAATGATGTTGAAAAAGAATTTAATAACGATGGTAAAAAAGAATTGATTGGAAAGAAGGAGGAAGATGATGTGTTAGATAAAGCAATCCTTATTGGCGGCTTCCCTGATTTTGCAGTAGCAGAGGTATTAGCAGCTCGAATAAAAGCACCTATTTATACTCGCGCTGCATATCCTGGAGGGAAAGTGACAAAAGAATTATATGTCGTAGGAGGGTCTACTGCAGGTTTACAAGCGGATAAGGTAATTAACCTATCGGGGGAAGACCGTTTTGCAGTAGCTGAAGCTGTTAATAAGTTCTTGGGATAAAATTTAAAAAGGATAGTTGTGGGGAGCATTGTTTTGTGTTCCCCTTTGACTCCCTGGGGTTGGATGGATATAAAGAATGATTTCATGATTAAATTAATTCACACAACCGAATTAAAGATGTAAAAGCTGCCTAAGCTTTATAAGTTACAGTGGGCTAGAAAATTCATTCCCATTATTTTCGTTCCTTAATTTTAATTAAACATTTACAATCCCTTAATAATCACCACCTATAATGGAAGGTAACCAGTTTTTAAGCATTCATTCAAAAGGGGAGATTGTCGATATGGCTATTCCTAAAGGGGTTATGAACAAGCCTGTGTTTATGAAATTATGGGAGAATTATCCGCTGTTTTCAAAGGTAATCTTAGATGTTGGTATTTTTCTAAAGTATAAAACGTTGAAATTGACTAAAATTCCGAGTATGATCACACTTCCCTCACGGAATGTAATTTATATTAATAATGCAGAAAATCGAGGAAGGGCCCTATTGATTAGTGATGGGATTACACAATCGCGCGTTACCGAATTCTGGGGAAATGCCGTGGAATCGTACAAGCCGACACTCGTTTTAGATATTGGTGTGAACTATGGAGAGTGCATTTTTTCTACAAAGTATGATAGAGATACGACAATCGTTGGAATTGAAGCAAATAAATATTTAATCGATTATATTGATCGTTCGCGTCAATTGCATGTTAACGGTAATCAAATCAAAATTATTCATGCTTTTGCGGGAGAGCATGTAAAAAAGGATCAAGCCTTTTTTATTGATACACATTGGTCTGGCACCTCTTCAGGCGTGCAAATTTCAGAAAAAAACTCGATTGAAAAAACGGAAGTGCCTGCGATTACAGTTGATTCCCTCTTTGACAAAGAAGCATTAGGCGATCAACGGCTTCTGTTTAAAATCGACGTGGAAGGCTACGAGTTTATGGTTATGAAAGGAATGCGAAAACTTTTAAGTAATTGCCATGATGTCCTAGGAATCGTTGAATTTGATAGCCGCTATCTTGAAAAGGCAGGGGTTAACCTAGAGTCTTATATGAATTTTTTAAGTGAGTATTTTGAGATTCAATTTTATGATATGGATAATCAATTAAAAAAATTATCATCTCCTTCCATTTCAGAATTGCTAAAGGAATTTGGAGCGGAGCACGTTCATACAGACCTAATTGTTTCAGCGAAGCGGAGCAAGGATAGAGATTCCCGAGTTTTATGTATGTCTCAACCATATTGATAAGCGGGGTGCTTGATTAAAGTTATTATTACATAATAGCGAAATTTTATTTCGGGAAAATCTGTACTAAACGAGAATTATTATTTCAAACAATCGTTTGTTTGGCTGTTGGGCTTAATAACGGCAAAAACTTTGAAATTTAATCAAACGCTTGTTTGGATGGTTTTATGGACCTGAAGAATTGGCTGTTATAGTAAGGGTTTTTCAAAAAAAAATTATTTTGATATTATGGTGCGTATAAAAGGGTAGGCCAGACGAGAATATTGATCCGTCAGGCCTTTTCTTTTGTGCTCTTTAGCATTTTTGGTGGACTCAACTCTAACAACCACTAATTTTACCCGAGATTACCTTACAAAGCTCAGTACTACTATAAATACTGGTGATTTCTTGATTGCTTGATAATGTCCAACAACCTCAAATCTTGTCCCGTAATACTATTATGGTGTTTGGAGGACCAATGCAAGGTTGTTTCCATTTTTCCCGATAATATTGATGTTTCCTATATTTTATGGGGGTGCGGGGACAGGTTCCGTGCCCCCGCGCCTGAATTTTTGATAGGTAAGAAGGAAAGGTACGTACAAAAATATGGATTATTAAATACCAAATATAATGATAACTAGAAATGATTATTCTTTCATTTTAGTTTTTTTATAGATGTTATAATTAGGAAAATGATGTGATGAAATAGGAGTAAAAAATGGCTATTTTTAAGGGTAGAGACGAATTAATTAAAAATTTTAATGCAGCTACAAGAGATCAAGATAAAAAAGGATTGTATGCCGAAATTGAAGTCGGTGATTTATTAAGCAAAAATTTACCTAATGATACATATGTTATTTCACATCCGGAAATTGGAAAAATGCAACCAGACTTTTTGGTAATTTCCCCTAGTTTTGGATTTAGGATAATTGAAGTCAAAAACTTTAGTATAAGGTATATCGAGGAAGTATTTTCAAATGGTTTACTAAAAACAAAATATGGGAAAATAAATCCATTAGGTCAAGTAAAAAAGCATGTCGATGCATTTAATAATTATTTGATATCAAGTCACCCTAATCTAGGAATAGATGATCCTTACAGAATGATTGGATACTGTGTAATTCATAAAGGGTTTTCAAAAAAAGAATTTGAATATAAATTTGGAAGGCAACTTTCTAACTTGAGTGCTCAAGAGAAAAATGACTATTTTAGAAACCACCTGTTCTTTAACGAACTAGGGAGTAACCTGAATTTTATATTAGAACGAGCGAGCAAATTCCATTACCCAAAGTTTCCTCTACGTAGAGATTTAATCAAAGAGATATCTGATAATGTGAAACTGTATGCTATAAAGAAAAATGATGATGAGGTTTATAGAAGGATCTTTGAACAAGAGGAGATAACGGAACGATTAAATACTGAAGTAAAGCAAATAAAAGAAGATATGGAAATTTACCGCCTAAACATCCAAAAAGACAAAAGCGAGACAAATCAGAAGGATAAAGGCAAATTAAGAATTCTCCTAATTCCGATAATAGGCGTACTTGCTATAATATTCACTCTGGTGATTATTAATCAACAGGGAAGTATTGGAATATTAGAAAATGACAATAAAATATCATCTAATTCTGATGTTTTAGACAGTTTTTCGAATTTAGACAGCAACGTGGATGAATATGTCACGTTGGAAGCCAAAGTAAATAGATTTTACTTTGATTCCAAAAGTGGCACGAAATTTCTTACCCTTTCAGATGGAGAACAAGAAATTGAGGCCGTAATTTTTAAACATACAAAGGTGCCTTTCATAGAGGAAGGAGATTCCTTAGTTTTTGAGGGATTTATTCAAAATACAAGGGATGGTAAGGGTATTGAATTGAGGATTGAACGTATTGATAAGTAAAAATGAAGCTATGGTTAAATTAATTTATATAAGAGCGAAAAGGTAAATATTTTGACAGTATGGAAGATGGTTTGTAGGAACAGAATTTGTCGTTTTTGAAGGCACATTGAGTTAAAAAACTCTTTGTGCCTTTTCTCGTATATAACTGGACGATGGCCAGCTGTGAAATACAAACAAAAATAAAAAATTGGTTTTGCACAGATACTAAGGTTGTAATTCACTTAACGTAAAGGCGAGGGATACAATGGAATCCACAACTTTTCAAAGAAATATAACCGACTCCACTACCTATCAAAAGGACTTATCCTCTAATGCATTAAAATATATTGCCCTTATTGCCATGTTTTTTGATCATCTTTTTGCTGGTTTTATCCCTCAGGAAACGGTAGCGGGGTTTGTTTTACGAATTCCTGGAAGGGTTGTTGCTCCGATTTTTTGTTATTTTATCGCAATGGGATATTTTTACACATCCAATATTACCAAGTATATTGAGAGATTGGTCATTTTTGCAGCTATCTCTCACTTTCCGTACGTATTATACTTTAAATTACCATGGTGGAAAGCAACGAGTGTCATGTGGGGTTTAGCATTAGGGTTAATTGCTTTGAACATTGTAAAAAGTGAAAGACTGCCGCTTTACCTGAAACTAGCCCTTGTGTTTGTTTGTTGTATGCTTGCATATCCAGCAGATTGGAATTATATTGCCGTTTTGTGGATTGTGTTTTTTGGCATTTTTCGCGGACAATTAAATAAACAAATAATCAGCTTTATTTTTATAGGGCTTTTTTTGCATATCATACCTGAAATCAGAAATTTGGGCTGGCGCCATGCCTATCAATTTGGAATCTTCTTGGCCATTCCATTGTTGATAATGTACAAAGGCAGACGTGGTAAAAAATCAAACCTGTTAAAATGGGGTTTTTACGTCTTTTATCCATTACATTTAATCATTTTATATATGTTAAAATACATTGTTTTTACCTAGTGGAGGTAGTATGAAAAAATTAATTGCACTTATATCGCTAGTATTCGTACTGACAGCTTGTTCCTCTTCAGTTGTGGAAGAACCAATTGTTGAAGAGGCGATTGCGCCTGTACAGGAAACAGATCCACTAGAAGAATTGGAACCAATCCCAACTCCAGTAAAATACGAAGGAGATTTGGAATTACCGATTAACGGGGCGACAGGTTACACATCTATCGATTTAAACGTAATGTCATCTCCAACGTTAGAATCTGAAACGGTTGAAACGTTGAAGGCTGGTACAGCTTTTACGATTGAAAAAGAGGAAGGGAAATGGTGGTTCTTCCAAAATGCGACTTCCGAGGGTTGGGTAGACAGTACGTACTGTTTCATTAACCTTCCAGACGTGATTCCTTCCATTGTATATGATAGTACCAATACCTATTCTTCCGAATTTGTTTCTTCCGGAAAAACAATTCCTGGAATAACAGGACAAACTTTATACGAAGGAAAAACATTTAACGAGAGACTTGGAAAAGAGGAATATATTGTTCCTGTATTGTATTCCATGTCCCAAAAAATAGTTCTCGCTCAGCAAGAAGCATTATCTAATGGGAATACGTTGGTCATCTATGAAGGGTATCGACCATATTCAGCTCAAAAAGCAGTCGTTGCAGGATTGACGAAACTAGCAAACGTCGATAAAAGCGTGATGGCTGGCATCAACACGGCTCCTTGGAGTACAAATTGGTTTATCGCTACAAGTGTTTCAAATCATCAAATGGGTTATGCGATCGATGTAACTCTGGCTAAAATTGATTCTAAAGAAGAGGTAGCAGTAGGTGGGTATTTAGTTGTTGATATCACCGATTACTCAGAGTACACAATGCCAACTCCAATGCACGAACTAAGTTTGGCATCTATTACATTTACCAAACCAGTTCCATCAACCTCTCCAACAGCTTGGAAAAATGTAAAATTAGCAGATTCAATGAATGAATCAGCCATTACACTTCAAAAATATCTAACAAATGCAGGTCTAACCCCATTAGCTTCGGAATGGTGGCACTTCAATGATTTGGATGCAATGATTGCGACAAAACAGCATCCAAGTGATGGAGGATATGTACTAACGGAATGTTTCAGTGTAACTCCATAGTAGGACAGAGGGACAGGTCCCTCGTCCCAGATTCTTTTGAACACCTTAATGATCTTAAGGTGTTATTTTTATATAATGAAATTATTTTTTAGGATAATCTGTCCTAATTAAGGTTTTATATTTCAAACAAATGTTTGTTTGGTGGGTAAGAATAGCGATATAAATAAGTTTGGAATTCAAACAAGCGTTTGTTTGGATGAAATTTTGGACTAGGAAATTAGGCTGTTATAGTGAGGGAATATAGGATTATGTTTTCCTGAAATACTAAATAGGGGATTGGCAAGCAAAAGTATATTTTAGATATAGCAAATTCCCTAAATATGTCATACACTTTAATCAGAGTACATATGACAAGGAGGCTTACTATGATATCCCGTAAAGAGTTTGAGCTTATTAAACAGGAAACATTGGAATACTTTAAGAAGTGCAAGATTGCTTTGACAGAGGAAGAGATTGATAGACTTGAAATTGCAGATTTTGGGTTAAATAGAGTAAGAGAACTCGGTTTACAGTTGATGGTATACATCAACACGGAACGCTGTTGTGCGAAGGACTTAGTGCTTCTTCCAAACCAAACTTGTCCTGAACATCTGCATCCACCTGTAGGAGAATCTCCTGGTAAAGAGGAGACTTTTAGATGCCGTTATGGAACCGTTTACTTGTATGTGCCGGGTCCTGCAGTGGACCAACCAAAAGCAAAAGTTCCGGAAGATAAAAAAGATACCTTCACCGTTTGGAATGAAATCATCTTAAAACCTGGGGAACAATATACGTTAGAACCAAATACCTTGCACTGGTTCCAAGCAGGGGAAGAGGGTGCTGTGGTATCCGAATTTTCTACGATGAGTACGGACGAATACGACGTTTTTACTGATCAAGAAATAAAAAGGATTCCTGAAATTGAATAAGATCAATATCTCGATAAAATAAAAATAAAGGCACAACGCGCGGTTAAAAACCAATTCGTTGTGCCTGTGTTATTTTTAGTGAGTGTGGGACAAGGAACCTGTCCCCGCGTCCCGACTTTTCTTCCAAATCCGTTCGTTTTGAACCAGTCTTGTTTCGAATAGTTTCAACGGGTCGTAGTAGATTTCTGGGTTTGATTTCATTTTTGCTAACGTTTCTTTGTCTTGTTCTACTTGCCCTTTTGTTTCTTCAATCGTTTTAGAAAGCACATTTAACGATTCTTTGTAAAATAGTCCGATATCCTGCTGCAGCGATTTATTGAAGAAGTCAAATTGCTGCCAAAATTTACTTTGAATAGATTCGACAACTTCCAAGTACGATGCATTTTCAACATAGCGTTTGTACTGGTTGAACATGTAAGCTTGCTGCTTTTGGGGTAGCAGACCTAGCACTTTGCCTGCCCCCTTTAGCAACACCTGAGCTGGGTTGTGACGAAGCATGATGTTTTCCTTTTCAATTTGAATTTGATAGGTCATGCGACTGATGTCCCTACGCCAATCCTCAACCACCTTGAAGTCACATTGCAGCTTGAGTTCCTTTTCTGGATACCCCTCGGAGAGTGACTCGGTCATGCCGTCTAAGTAGTCCTGAGTAGCCACTAATTTTTGATTTGTGCTATCAATCCATTCCTGAAGTTTTTCAGTAAGACCTGGTACAATCTCCTGATTAAACAAGCTTCGAATTTCTTCATTCATTTTTTCGTTTAACTCAATATGAAGTTGGTTTAGATTACTTTCTTCTGTTATATACTCCGAGCAGCCGGCAAGGATTTTTGGTATTTTTTGAGTGATGTCATGTTTAACCTCAGATATAACTGTTGCAAATGAATCAACAATTTCTTTACTTTGGTCTATTTCCTTATCGTGCAGACTGTTGTCGAATCCAGTTAGCCGGGTGATAAATTCTTCATTATGGGCGATTAACTCTATCAGCTTGTTTTCAGAGTCAACTCGCTTTTTAAGGAGGTTGGAAATCGTTTTTCTAAGTAAAAATAGGATTTTTTCAACGCGATTGCCTGTACGGTAGCTTGCCTTAATGTCACGTAGGACATTTACGTTGCTAAAAGAATGAATAACCGCATCTGGGAAGTACTCCTTAATTTTTCCCTCGTTAAACATGTTACGAAGTACAAAATGGACTGGAGTATCCTTGGCGGAATGTTTGATTTGGGCAAGATAATCTAAGTCCAATTCCGTGAGTACCTCGGCTTCATGCACAAATAGAACGCCATCTACGACAGGCAAATAGCCAAATGTTTTCCGTTTTTCCATAAAGTACTCGTTGTAGCCAGTGGTGTTCAACCTTAGACCCGACTGTTGTAATCGGGTGGAAGGTAGGCTTGCTTCTACAATTGAATCTGGATTTGTAATCTCCTCGAATACTGTCAGAGGATTGCGACCAGTATCGGACACCTCAACAAAATCCTTCTTTTCTCCATATTGAATGCACGCAAAAGAAGAGAGTGATGGAGTCAGAATTTCCTCTTCCAGAATCGAGTTAATGAAAGACCCTTTCCCTTTACCTAGGACAAGCAAGTTCGTTGTCGCTACATCAAAAAGTTGGTCAAAGCCCCATACTAGGCGTTTACTTGTTTCGATATTATTTTTATGAGCCCAATCGATAATGGTCTTCATAAAGTGATGACACTCATCCATGGATATCTTGCGGCTTTGTGCATTTTCTAGAACAATCTCAGCCTCTTTGACAATCACCGTTTTGAACGCTGAAGGAAAAATATCATCCCACGCTAAGATTGCAGCTGCGGCATTCAATCCATTCGTTGCAGTGGTTGTATTCAACCAATTAATCAGCAATTTCGGCATTAATTTTCCAATGTCACGCAATAAATAATTTCCTGTTGTTAATTGAAGATATGTCTCCTCAAATAAACTTGAAATCACATGCCAGGACTCATACGGATTGATCTCTAAATCTTTCATAATCTGAATGACTGAATGTAACCAATCTAGGTGGTGATCTGTATTTTTGTAGTTTTGCCAAATAGCCGCCAATAGCTGTTTAAATCTAGACTGGTCAAGTTCATATAAATTCCGCAACACCGAAACGAATGTATCAGGTGTAAATGCATGACCATGACCAGCTTCGCAATAATCAATTAAAGCATCAAACCAAACAAGGTCTTTTGTCCGCTTAGCTTCATTAATCGCTAGCTCAACCGCATTTTTCCAATCTTCCTGTTCCTCATAAAAACGCTTGGCAATTGATGTTAGTTCGGGATAATCAGGATTTCCGTCAATCGCTTCCTGCAAAACTCGATAAGCTGCATCAAGCTTGTTATCCTCAAGATAAAGGGAGAACAGGCATAATGAAACCTCACTTGTCAGTATTTTATTTTTCGAAATTATCGAGCCATACATTTCTTCTGCATTTGAGAGTAATCCAAGCTCATAATAGGCATCAGCAATATTCTTTTTCGCCCATGGTTGGAGATCATTGGTGATATTCTCCCATTTATAGATAGCTGCTTCATAATCCTTAGAATGAAAGTAAATTTCCCCTTGGGCAAAGCGAATATTTGCCAGATCATACATTTCCTTTTCCTGCTCAACCATGTATGCCTCGCCAAGAATATCAACAGGATGTCTCTTATCATTTTCAGGAATAAACGCCTCATAATACCTTTTCGTAATAAACTCATGTTCAGATTTCATATGTAAACCTCCATTGCTGGGTCGGGGATTTCCGCCTGGTGCCTCAAAAGTCCCATTCTTTTGGGACAAAGGGACAGGCTCCTTGACCAAAACGAAATAATTTCAGGTGTACTCTCTTAAGGGTAGTCGAATACCCTATCATAAATATATACGATGGAAATGCGCTCAATATGTCGGTTGATGTATGAAACAGAATTTTATACATTAGAAATGGTCCAGATTTCAAACAATGGTTTATTAGTCCAAGACTTTGTATTAGGAAGGATGTTATTTAATCTAAAAAAGCATGGACTGGAACTCCATGCTTTTCAAACAGCACTTATTCTAAATATTCTTCAATCACATGATCCTCAACTGTGGCACCGTCGTCAGAGTAAATGCCTGTATACATATCATATTCAGGCATGTAATAGTGGGGTCAAAAGGCTTCGTCGAGATTGTGTGAAGAGTATCCCAGTAAGGTCTGTCGTGGATACCTTTTACGTCCTTGTTTGGCTATTCTTATTTTTGATCACCACGCGGTTTACTGTTTTCAAATCCTTCACCATCAGAGTGGCTAGCAGTATAATAAAACAAGGACTCCAGCTGACGGTGAGAAAAAAAGAATCCATGAAATCATGTAGCGTTGCTCGTGCAACGAGGTGGGACGAGGGGACAGGTCCCTTGACCCTGGGGAAATATGGTGGGACAAAGAACCTGTCCCTCCTGTCCCTATAATTGTAGTGCGCCGTCTGAGTCGATTTCGATGTTTGTGTTTTCGAGCATTTCTCCATTGTTTTTTAGGGCGTAATAGGTCCCCTCTATTTGTATGATGCCAGTCTTCATTTCCCCGTTATCAGCAAGGTAATACCATTTGTCATTAACCTTTTTCCATCCGATGGCCATATCACCATCTGGATTCAAGTAGTACCACTTTCCATCCACTTTAACCCATCCGGTTCTCATTTCTCCGTTATCAGCAAGGTAATACCATTTGTCATTTACTTTTTTCCACCCGATGGCCATATCACCATCTGGGTTCATGTAGTACCACTTTCCATCCACTTTAACCCATCCGGTTTTCAATTCGCCATTATCAGCAAGGTAATACCATTTGTCATTTACTTTTTTCCATCCGATAGCCATATCTCCATCTGAATTCAAGTAGTACCATTTCCCATCTACTTTAACCCATCCGGTTTTCATTTCGCCATTATCAGCAAGGTAATACCATTCCCCATCCACCTTCTTCCATCCAGTAGCCATACTACCATCAGGGTTTAAATAGTACCACTTTCCATCATCTTTTAACCATCCAGTTTTCATTTCGCCATTATTGGCAAGGAAATACCATTTCCCATTAACCAATTTCCACCCAGTAGCCATGCTGCCATCAGGGTTAAGATAATACCATTTACCTTCATCCATTAACCATCCAGTCTGCATGACTCCGTTCGAATTAAAGAAGTACCACTTGTTGGTAAAAACCCATCCAGTTTGCTTTCCACTATTATTGGAGCTCGCCGCACCTGCACCAAACGCATTGCGGACATCTTTTAAAAATTGGCCCCAAGATACTCCATTTTTGTTTAATGCATTCTGTGGATCGGATCTTCTCGCGGGATCTAAATAACTGTGCGAGACAATATGTTTTTGGGGATCTAGATTAAAGGTTTTGCAGAGGTAAGCATGGTACCAGACATAACGCTTATACGCTTCCTGAAAATTAATGGCACCCCCATGACACAATTCCACGCCAATTGCAGCATCATTTGCATCATCGCCAAACATCTGATTATCCTTCGCAATATCGTAACGTACATGCCAAGCTTTTTCATTCAGAGGGATGATTTCCAGAATATATTTATCGTCAATAAAGGTATGAGCCGAAGCCGATGGCTGTTGATTATTAAAATAGTTCATATTTTGGTAAGCCGTCGACCCAGGATTTCCAGTATCATGACTCACAATAAATCGAACTCTATTTAACTTCTGGCCAGACCGAGAATTGCCTAATTTAATATAATCTCTTGTAATATGGTAACTCACCATAATTCCTCCCTTCCCAATATCATATGTAAGTTCTCCCAATTCGTGTGGACGTTGGGAGAGGTTAAGGGAATGGAGACACAAGTCTATCTATTGTTAAGTAAAATGGATTTATTTTTAAATGTATCTAATTTTGGATGATTAGACAATTATTATATAAAGGGAACATACTAAAATGAGCGATTTTTTACTAATCGCTCATTTTAGTATGTGTATTAAATTAATATCGTGTTAGTCAGATTACCTGGCTAGTTTTTCTTCTGTATATGCGCTCGTATTGGACAAGTGTAATTTCGAATATCTACAATGTGTCATAGTGTATTTCTGGGGTGGACTTTATTCTTACTAGGGTTTCTATATCTTGGTTCAAAACGGTTCGTTGTTTCTTCAAATGATCGAATAGTTCCTCTAGCCGGTTCCTTAGAGAATAAACCGACATCTTGTGATAGTGAGTATTTGTAATTGTTTAATTTCTGCCAAAATTTTGCTTGGATAGAACCAACAACTTCGATCGTTAATGTTTTGTTTTGGGAAATTATGGTTGGAGAGGAACCTATCCCTCTGTCCCTAGTAACTGAAGTTTTCCTTTAAATAAGCAATATATGCTTCGTAAAATTCAATTTCAGAGTCCAAATTATATATCTCGTCTGGAATTTCTCTTAAATTTTGTAGTTCTTTGTGGTAAGCACCCATTCGGTCTTGTATTTCTTTCATTTGTTTCTTTATTACGGTTAGCTGACTTTCTTCTAAATTGGGCTGAATTGATTGTTGATAAAATACCTCAAGTTCAATTGTTTCCTTATCAATTAGATTTTCTAATTCAGGAATACGATTCTCGCGGAAAGCTTTATCGTCGGCTTTCTCTTTCTTTAATTGATTCAGTGTTTGATTTAGAATATTTAAATCCGTTGTAGCCCCTCCGGCGGATCTATTTTTATAGGAAAAAGACTCGAGTCGCTCTGGTGGCTTTGGCTTTGACTTTGTTGTGGATTGCTTTTTTTCGGTAGTTTGTTGAGAATCAACTTTACTTATAGTGGTGTTATTATTTGAAGGATTATTTGTGTGAAAGTTTTCTTTGTTTCCAGTTGTTTTAATCGTTTTGTTATCAACTTTTGCACGATTACATATTGTTTTATTTTGAACACTTTGATCTGTGAGAACTTCTTCTTCTTCAATCACAGGATCAATTGGTTCCTTATTTACTTGTGTAGTCAGCTTTTTATCCTTAGTAATTACTTCAATGTCAGCTTTTGATTTATCTTTTGCGATTTCTTCCTGTGCTTGACAACCTACCAGAATACCCAAACCCATAACTGTAGTAAGTAGTTTTTTCAATGAGAATCCCCCTTGTTGATGAAATTGAATTGATGACTTTACGAGAATATCATGTTCTGGATAATAATTGGTAGTTGAAAATAATGTAAAAATTTTAGGTGTATGTACTTAAAAACAAATCAGACCCAAAAATAACCAAAAAAATGTATAATGATGATAGTACCTTAAAGTGAAAATGAAGTGAGGGGAGGAATTATAGTCATGTATCGTAACGTATTGTTATGGATCATCCTCATTATGGTCATAGCTTTTTTAACAAGCTGTAATAATGATCCGAAACCGGAAGATCGTTTTCAAGCATTTATCTCTGATTGGGAAAAACACGATTTTGAAAAAGTATATAGTCAATTTTCAGAAGATGTTAAAGAGAAGGTAAACAAGGATGAATTTGTAGAACGGTTTGATAAGATATACAGTGATATCAATATAAATAACCTTAATATCGATTTCAAAGCTCCAGAAGAAGAAATAGAACCTAATGAGCAGGGTGAAGTCGCTTTTACATATGACCTGTCAATGGAAACGATTGCGGGTCCTGTCGAATTCTCGGAACAAGCAACACTCGTTTTAGAAGAAGAGAAAGATGAAAAGAAGTGGGCTGTTAGATGGGAACATGCGATGTTCTTTCCAGACATGGAGGAAGGGGATGAAATCGGCCTCGAGCAATCATCGCCAAGGCGTGGGGAAATTCTTGATCGTAATGGTGTAAAGTTAGCGGAAAATGGACTGGTTTATGAAATCGGAATGGTCCCAGAAGACCTTGGTGAAAATAAAGAGGCTACAATTACAAAAGCCGCAGAATTATTAAATACGACACCCGAGTCGATTCAAAAGGAGTTAAATGCTTCTTGGGTTCAACCTCATTATTTTGTACCGATTGCAAGACTACCATTAGAGGAACAAGAACTTGCGACAGAGTTAACCCAATTGAGTGGAGTGCTATCAAAAAAGGTGGAATCTCGTGTATATCCGTTTAAGGAGGCGGCTGCACATTTAATTGGTTATATTGGAAAAGTAACAGCTGAGGATTTGAAAAACCTAGAAGGTAAAGGATATTCAGCGAATGATATAGTAGGGAAAAAGGGTCTAGAGTTTGTATTGGAGGACCGTTTAAGAGGAGAAAAAGGAGTACATCTCTACATTAAAAAGGCAAATGGTACTGAAAATGTCACCTTAGCGAAAAAAGAAGCAAAGGATGGCGAAACGATTCGCTTAACAATTGATATTGATGTCCAGCAAGTCGCGCATGATCAACTGGGCGGAAATGCCGGGGCGGCAGCAGCTATCCACCCACTAACTGGTGAAGCACTTGCACTTGTCAGTAGTCCGTCATTTGATCCAAATGCCTTTGTGTTAGGAAATGCTCCATGGAACGTATTAAATGAAGATCCACTTAAACCATTAGTCAACCGTTTTATATTAACCTATGCACCTGGTTCCACCTTTAAACCACTTACAGCGGGAATTGCACTTGAGAACCAAGTGATTACCCCAGAAACTTCAATTGACATCACAGGGAAGCAGTGGCAAAAGGATAGCTCATGGGGCGGATATTCTATCACAAGGGTTACTGATCCTGGAAAACCGGTGAATTTAAGAGATGCCTTTGTATACTCTGACAATATTTATTTCGCACAGGCTGCATTAGGTATTGGTGGAGAACGCTTTGAATCAGAATTAACAAAATACGGATTTGGAGAACCATTCCCATTCGAATATCCTGTCTATGAGTCAAAGGTTTCAAATGAAGGCTTAAACTCTGATGTATTAACAGCAGATACAGGATATGGCCAGGGGCAGCTTGAAATGAGTCCAATCCACTTGGCAGTTTCTTTTACACCATTATTAAATTCTGGAAACCTGATAAAGCCGAAGCTACTACTTGATGAGTCGGTGGCTGAACCTGAGTTTTGGAAAGAAAATGTTTTAACACCTGAAAACGCAAAAATCATTTTAGATGATCTTGTGCAGGTTGTAGAGGATCCGAATGGTACTGCGAATGATGCGAAAATTGAAGGCATAAGGCTTGCGGGAAAAACAGGTACAGCTGAGTTAAAAGCAACAAAAGATGAGGATGGCCAGGAAAACGGTTTGTTTGTTGGATTCAATACAGAAAATCCAAGCCTTTTAGTAGCCATGTTGATTGAAGATGTAAAAAACGGAAGTTATGATGTAACACCGAAGGTTAAGGCTATCCTTGAGTCTGTTTTAAGATAAAAATGCCTGAAGGAATGAATATGACAATTATAGTGTGATAGTATTTGGAAAACGGATAAGAAATGTTAGGCTGTCAAGATAACCTTGACAGCTTTTTACTTTTAGGTTTGTTTCCGGGAATCTAAAGGATAAGAGAATCCTATTCACCCAAATAAAATTGATGGCCATCTATTGTTATTGTAATATATGATTATGTATTAAGTATAAAAAAGACTTGTAAACTATTAAATTAAGAAATATGAGGGAGAAAAATGAGAAAGATTACCTGCTCTATAATATTATGTTTATCAATATTCCTTTTTCTAATCAACTCTGCCTTTGCTGAAGACCAAGTAATGGAAATGGAAAAACCTATTTTACAGTTTCCAGTTATAAGTGATGTCCACATTGGAGGGTATGGTGCACAGGAAAAGGGGTTTGAGCACGCTTTAAAAACGTATAAACAACTTGCTCCGAATTATCAAGCTATTGCAATCGTTGGTGATTTGACTCAAAGTGGACAACCCTTCGAATATGATGGCTTTAATCAAATTTTAAATTATTTTTCCCACCCAAGTGCAGAAAAAATTATAACAATGGGAAATCATGAGTTTTTTGAAGGACGTTATTGGCCAAAGCCAGAGCATACAGAACAATATTTTATCGATCGATTTATCGATAAAACAAAAATGCCTGGCTTGTATTATGACAAATGGATTGAGGGGTATCATTTCATTGTATTAGGTGGTGAAGAATCGCGAATGACCAACCCTAGTAATGGAGATGATGCCATTATTTCTGATGCACAATACAATTGGTTACAAGAAAAGCTAAAAGAGAATGCAGGCCCTAATAAACCGATATTTGTTTTCCTGCACCAGGCTATAAATGGAACTGTATATGGAAGTGATGAATGGGGGAGTGAATTAGAAAAATTAAATGATATTTTAAGTCAATATCCACAGGCCATTTTATTTACTGGTCATTCTCATAATCTATTAAATCATCCAAGAACTGTATACCAAAATGAGTTCACGATGGTTAATGCAGGTTCGGTTGCTTATGGATGGGCTGATGGGGGATATTCTCTTGGGCTCTCACAGGGATTATTGGTCAATGTTTTTGAGAATAAGGTTGAAATTAAGACAAGAGATTTTACGAAGAATAAATGGCTTGATTCATACATCATTCAAATCCCTTTTGAAAAAACGATTGATGATACAATTCCTCCTTATTTCATAAATGAATATGTAACTGTGGAGGATATTAAAGAAACACAAGTCAAACTAACGTGGAACGCTGCACTAGACAATGAAACACTTGTTGACCGATATTATATTAATTTAGATGAAAAAACATTAAAAACGGAGTATACCGAATTTTGGAATCCAACAACATTACCGAGAGAAATCTCTACTATTCTTTCTAACTTGGAAAGCGGTACGACATACACAATGGAATTAGTAGCAGTAGATGCATGGAAAAACCCTTCGAAACCTGTTACGTTTTCTTTTAAAACAAAGGATTATAATGGCTGGTGGTTTCTCGATAATACCTGGTATTACTTCGAATCGAATATAAAGAGGCAAGGTTGGTTATTCGATGATGGATACTGGTATTATTTAGCCCCTGATGGAGCGATGCAAACCGGTTGGATTGAAGAGAATGGAGTGGAGTATTATTTAGATAAAAGTGGGGCCATGCAGACGGGCTGGCTAGAAATTGACAAAAAACGGTATTACTTTAATGAAAATGGAACCAAGCAAACCGGTTGGAAGTATTTGAATGGAACCTGGTATTATCTTGGTCAGGATGGAATTATGCAAACTGGATGGATTGAAGAAAATGGAGTGAAATATTATTTAGATGAAAGCGGCGCTATGAAAAATGGTTGGTTCGAAACCGATAAAAAATGGTATTACCTCAGTGATAATGGTACCATGCAAACTGGTTGGAAATATGTAAAGGGAACCTGGTATTATCTTGGTCAAGATGGAATCATGCAAACAGGCTGGATTCATGTTGGAGGCAAATGGTACTTATTAGACAGCACAGGTGCAATGCGAATCGGTTGGATAAAGGATAAGGAGCATTGGTATTACCTGGATACGAATGGCGTAATGCAAGCAGGTTGGCTAAAAAACGGGGCAGACTGGTATTTCCTAGACTCTTCTGGTGCCATGCAAACAGGCTGGTTAAAAATCGGCTCAGATTGGTATTTCTTTGACTCTTCTGGCGCCATGCAAACAGGCTGGCTAAAATCCGGCCCATACTGGTATTTTCTAAACTCATCTGGAGTGATGCAAACGGGATGGTTAAAATCTGGCTCAGATTGGTATTTCCTTGGAACTTCTGGCGTAATGCAAACAGGATGGATATTTGATAATAATGCTTGGTATTATCTTGATATGAGCGGTGTTTGGAGGTCTGTGTCCTAGTCGCTTACCCTATGACCTAGATGATATCATAAGAAAGGGTCCAATAAGCAAAAAACTTATTGGACCCTTTTTACATTTTAAATCTGATTTGCAAGTATTGTTATTGCTGCACTTCCTAAAATCACTAGAGCTGGAAGAGAGATATATAAAAGAGTTCTGTTTCTCTTTCTTTTCCTTTCCATTTCTTCTGGCGTTATCCATGTACTCATGATTTGTTTAACCTCCTCGTTTTCGGTAGCTGGCTGGCCTAGTTATAGAACTTTAGCCCCTATAGCTTTGCGTAGTCACTTTTCAGTGATTTTGCTATTCTCGTACGAATTTTTTCAAATCCTGTATTAATATCGTCGTATTTTGTCGAAAGTTTAATAGGCAAAAGGACCTAAACAGAACGGAGGGACAGGTTCCTTGTCCCAGGAAAAATTTGGTGGGGTAAGGAACCTGTCCTCCTGACCTATAATTAATTCATTCATTTTTTGAACAAAAAGTATTGAAAGTGGGCCTGAGATGGTGTAAATTTAAATAAAAATGTATCGAAGGGTGTCGAATTTTGAATATAGAACTGTTAAAAATCTTAAGAGAATGTAATAAAAATAATCAATGTACACAACATGAGCTTGCAGAAAACTGCCATTTTACACTTGGAAAAACAAATAATTTAGTGAACAACTTGCTAGAAAAAGGGCTGCTAAAAAATGCCGAAAACGGCTTTGGAGTAACGGAGGCAGGACAAAATTTACTTGAGGAACACCGTGTGGATAACGCGATTATCCTTGCTGCAGGCTTTGGTTCACGTTTCGTTCCAGTCACTTATGAAACCCCGAAAGGTTTGGTAGAGGTTTTCGGTGAGCGGATGATTGAGCGCCAAATTAAACAGCTGTTGGAAGCAGGAATCACCGACATTACTGTCGTTGTTGGCTATAAGAAGGAGAAATTCGAGTACCTTATCGATAAGTATGGGGTTAAGCTCGTTTATAATGAAGAATATGACACTAAAAATAACCTTGCAACTGTGTATCATGTTCGTCATTTACTAAAAAATACTTACATCTTAACAAGTGACAACTATTTTACGAAAAATCTATATAACAAATATGAGTTTGAAGCTTGGTATTGTGCTGTAAAATCAGAAGGCTACACACCGGAATGGTGCTTACAAATCGACGATAATAATCGTATTGTCGACGTGGAAATCGGCGGTACCGATATGTGGCATATGTATGGATCTGTGTTTTTCTCACAAGATTTTTCGGATACACTCGTTCCTCTTTTGGAAAAGGCCTACCACACACCTGGTACGGAGGACGATTATTGGGAACATGTCTTTATGAACAATCTCGAAAGCTTTGAAATGTACATCAATCCGCAAGGGCCGAATGTTGTTTATGAATTTGAAAGCCTTGAAGAACTCAGAGAATTTGATACAAGCTATCGTGAAAATTCGAAAAGTGAAACGATGTCATTATTGTCGTTCATTTTTAATATAAAAGAAGATGAAATTAAGAATATTAAGCCAATCAAAGTAGGTATGACCAATAATTCATTCCGTTTTTCAATAAGTGAAAAACAATACGTTTGTCGCATTCCTGGACAGGGGACAGAAAATCTCATCCATCGCAACGAGGAATACGAAAGCATCCAAGCGGTTCAGCCGTTAAGGATTACAGAAAACATCGTGTATATTGACCCGAAAACCGGTATTAAAATTTCTGAATACGAAACAGGATCAAGAAGTGCCGATGAACAAAATGAAATTGAGCTGAGAAAGAGTATGAACCTATTAAGAGAGCTTCATACAAGTGGAATCGTTGTGCCTCATCATTTCGACATTAAACAACAGATATTATTTTACGAGGACCTCTGTAAAACGCATAAAGCAGTTCTTTTTGAGGATTTTTCTGAGGTTCGTGAAAAAATGAATGACCTTCTATCTGTCCTTGAAAAAATGGATCTTCCATCTGTTTTTTGTCATATTGATGCCCATGTGGATAATATCTTAGTTTTGCCAGATGGGAAACTCAAACTCATTGACTGGGAATATTCGGCAATGTGCGATCCAGTGATTGATCTTTCGATGTTTGCGCTGTACAGCAATTACAATCAGGAGCAGCTGGAAAACATCATAAACTATTATTTTGAAAATGGTCCAACAGATGAAGAGCGTCTCAGAATTTATATGTATATATCACTTAGCGGTTTCTTATGGTCTATGTGGGCTCAATATAAACAAGCCTTAGGAGTGAAGTTTGGAGACTACACGCTTAAGATGTATCGTTATGCAAAAAACTATTATAAAAAGAGCATGGAATTGATGGGAGAACGAAAGTATGAATCCACAAAATAAGAAACAGGAAATTGATTGGTTTTTAACACTTACACCGCTTGTTATTACGATTGTCTTAGCACTTGTTCTTTTTCTTTTTCCAAGTGCAAGCGGGAACGTAATCGAAATACTTAGAAGTATTTTAGTAGGGGAGCTTGGCGCATTTTATTTAGTATTTGGACTGGCTGTATTTTTGATATCAGTCTGGGTTGCTTTTTCTCGTTATGGTAGAATCAAGCTTGGTACCCTCGAAAAACCACGATATAAGGGGCTTACTTGGGGAATCTTGATTTTTACCTCAACGATGGCTGCTGATATTTTATATTGGTCATTAATTGAGTGGGCCTATTATTTCGGTGCCAACCCGTTTGGAATTGAAGATTTAAGCTTAGCGCAGAGACAGGATTTTGCTTCTGCCTACCCTCTATTTCACTGGGGACCAATCGCCTGGAGCTTTTATATCCTTCCTGCAGCTGCTTATGGGTATATGATGTTTGTTAAAAAACGGACTCGTCAAAGATTGTCAGAGGCATGCCGTCCTGTAATCGGAAAGCATGCAGATGGCGTTTTGGGAAAAGCGATTGATATTTTCTCGATTATTGGTTTGCTTGGGGGGACAGCTACAACGTTCTCGTTAACAACCCCATTGCTTTCGAACGTAATTTCGAATTTATTTGGGATTCCTCAGGGTGTAGGGTTAATGATTTTTATTTTAGTCATTATTGCTGTTATCTATACTACTGCTGTTACAATCGGGATGAAGGGGATCTCGAAGCTCGCAAATATATGTGTGGGTACATTTGTTGTGCTTCTTGCGGTATTCCTTTTCTTAGGACCAACGAAGTTTATCGTTGAAAGTGGAGTTACAGGAATAGGAAAAATGATAAATGATTTCTTCAGTATGGCAACCTGGATGGATCCACTTCGCGTTTCTGGAGAAGGTGGTTCAGGATTCCCGCAGGACTGGACAGTCTTCTATTGGGCATATTGGATTACATGGTTTGTCGCAACACCATTCTTTATCGGTAAGGTGTCAGAAGGAAGAACAATTAAAGAAACGATTGTAGGTGGGTATTCCTTTGGTTTACTAGGAACATTTTCTTCATTTATTATTTTCGGTAACTTTGGACTTTTCCACCAAACACACGGGAACGTAGACGCTGCGGGAATGCTAGCAACAGGAGTAGGACCAGATGAAGTCATCCTTCAGATATTCAACCAACTTCCGATTCCGATGATTGGACTTGCGATATTGGCCATTGCGATGATCGCTTTCTACGCAAGTACGTTTGATGCGTTAACTTATGTAGTAGCTGAATATTCATTGAAAAAATTAGAAATTGGCAAAGAACCACCTAAATTTTTAAAAGTATTCTGGTCATTAATCTTTATTATTTTACCGATTGCCCTGTTATTTAACGAATCAACACTAACTATGCTACAGACGGTCGCCATCATCACGGCCTTCCCACTAGCACTCATTATGGGAATCATCATTTACAGCTTCATCAAAGATCTGCGCACCCATCACTAGGGAACAGGTCCCTTGCTTTTATTTCTGTTAAACATGATTAAACAGTACGTGCTCCTATTGTAGATGGTAGTTTGTTATATGGAAACAAACATTCAACTTATCTGCAATAGGAGCACTTTTTGCATTCCTTAATATGTCTACAAAACAATTCATTTACGATATGTGGAGGTTGGGCAAACGAATGGAGCTGTCTTACGCGCACCTCATGATTGATCTAGCTTAAAGGTACTAATTATCGACAAAATAGGACAAAAGGCCCTTTCAATCTATTTATATCTTATTTTATAGTAAATATGAAGCATACATAAATCGTACGAAAAGGCAAAATCATTGAAAGATGATGACGCAAAACTAGAGGGGCTACGGTCTTTTGGACTATGCTAGCCAGTTGCCGAACACGGACTCTTTCGATTTATGTGATAAACCGAAAGGGGAATATGCATGAAAAAAGTCATTTACAAAGCAAAATACTATTGGCACAGCATTCAGTTTAACAAAAACCGAGCACTCTTAGAGGATTGCCTTTGTCAAGAGCTAAAAATCGATATTCAGTCAAAAATGCAATACCATGAACGTGAAGCCATAAACTATATAACTAAACTTTAAAAAATTTGCCCCTACCAACCCTTGGTGGGGGCACTTTCGTCCAGTTAGGCACCTTGCACCTTTGTACCTATTTCTGTCTGGGACAAGGGACTCGCCCCTCTGACCCACCCTAATCTGCGGAAAAAAACGTGTGACTCAGTCACACGCCATTTAGAAAAACGCTAGTAGTCCGTTATAGATTCCCTTAATAAGTTTATCCTGGTAGCTACTGCTCAACATATTTGCTCGTTCCGTGCTATTTGAGATGAATCCCAATTCTACTAATACAGCAGGTGCTTGGTTATTTCGAATGACAGCAAAGTTTGCATCCTTGACACCTCTGTTTACTGCACTTGTCGTATTGATTAATGAGTTTTGAAGAGCGGTCGCAAGCTGTTTGCTTTCCTCTGGTAGAGCGCCCCCCACTGAATTCCAAAATGTTTCAAGTCCTGAAGCAGTACTACTTGCTGCTGAATTCGTGTGGATGCTAATAAAAGCGTCAGGCTTAATAGAATTCGAGATTTCTACTCGTTCCGATAGAGTTAAATACACATCCGTATTACGCGTCATATAGACAAGTGCTCCGTGCATTGTAAGGAAATCTCTTAATTGCAATCCAACATCTAATACTATATTTTTTTCGTAATATCCACCACCAACGGCGCCACTATCTCGGCCACCATGTCCTGGGTCAAGAACAATCACTTTATTTTTTAACTCTGGGATTGCAATTGCCCCGGGGATCCAAACGCCATCGATACCCATCATGTATTCTTTGCCGCCGACGGTTACCCATCCAACTTTCATGGCACCGCCTGCATCTAAATAATACCATTTACTGGATAGGGATAACCAACCTGTTTGCATAGCTCCTGAACCGTTTAGATAGTACCAGGTACCACGATCTAATATCCATCCTGTTTGCATGAAACCACTAGAGTTGAAATAATACCATTTGTTATTGTCTAAAGCCCACCCAGTAGCCATGGCACCATTTGCTTTTAGATAGTACCATTTATTGGATTGGGATAACCATCCTGTTTGCATAACGCCTGAGCTGTCAAGAAAGTACCATGCGCCTCGATCTAGAACCCATCCTGTTTGCATGGCACCGCCTGAGTTAAAATAGTACCACTTGTTTTCATCTAAAGCCCATCCAGTCGCCATGGATCCATCGCTCTTTAAGTAGTACTTTCTATTCGAATCTAATAACCATCCGGTTTTCATAGATAAATCATGATCAAAATAGAACCACTTGTTTTCAATCCAAACCCAGCCTTGGGAGGCTGATCCGTCTTGATTAAAATAATACTTTTTCCCGTCCTTCGTCATCCATCCTGTTTGAAGAACACCGTTGCTATCAGCAAAATATGTTACATTATTGATAACCTGCCAACCCGTAAGAAGCTCACCGATACTATTAAACAAGTATTTTTTATCACCAATTGTCGATACCCCTGTAGCAAGCTGACCATTTTCTAGAAAATAAAACTTTTCGCCATCGATTGTCTGCAGTCCAGAAAGGGCAACACCATTGGCATCGGCAAGATATTTTTTACCATCCGCTTCATACCATCCTGTTACTAGAAAGCCTTCTGTATTAAATATATAGTAGGTCCCATCAATATTCGTCACGCCAACAGCCATTTTACCATTTTCATCAAAATACTGTTTTTTACCATCAGTTTTTTGCCAGCCAGAAAATATAACTCCTTCACTATTTGCATAATAGCTAGAGCCGTTTACGATTTGGTATCCCGAAGAAAGAATTCCTTCATTATTAAATAGATACTTGAGTCCATCTATTTCGGTTACACCGATTGAAGCTGCACCACTACTATTAAAGTAATAGCGATTCCCATTCAGTGTCTGCCATCCTGTTACCATTTCTCCGCTAGAGTCGAGGAAATATTTAGAGTCCTTATCTGAAATCCATCCAGTGGCCATGGCACCATTCGAATCTAAATAAAACCAATTATTATTATCCTTTATCCAACCAGTGGCCATCGCCCCACTTGAATAAAGGTAATACCATTTATTTTGAATCCATTTCCACCCTGTTTCCATAGCCCCATTCGAAGCTAAATGGTACCACTTGTTTTGGTCCTTTATCCATCCAGTAGCCATCGCCCCACTCGAATTTAAATAATACCAACTGTTTTTATCCTTTATCCAACCAGTTGCCATTGCTCCGTTTGACTTCAAGTAATACCAGGTCTGATTTTCTTTCAGCCAACCTTTCTGCATGATACCATTATTGTCCATATGGTACCATTCGTTGCCATCAAACACCCATCCGGTAGTAAGTGTATTTCCTTGATAATAGTACCAAGCCCCATTACTATACTTCCAATTGCCATATGATGCGGAAGCATTGGAAGTCTCAAAGATAGCGAATACAACCAGGCATAATAACAGTAATGTTGTGATTTTTTTCGTAGTACTCACGTTTATCCCATCCTTACTTCATTGCTTTATCATCAATCATTGATGAATGGTAGTTTCCAAAATTTATAATAAATATTCATATCTATTAATATAACAAAAATAGGACTAATGTAATAGAAGAAAATGAGTGAATTCTGAAGAAAGGTGTCGAATTCTGAAGTCTATCAAATAAAATAAACCTATCATTCGGCATTTTTTTGAAATTAAAAACAATTTCCGTGGAAATATTCCAAAAATCGTCGTGTATGTTCAATTAGCTTTTTTATGAAAAAATGAACAAATATTGTCATTGTTCCTCTTATAGTAAAGAAAACCTTCGAAATCCGTCAATCGATGACATGTTTTTGTAATATTTTTAATCATCATGTAAAATCACTTTATGTTGAATTGTGGGATAATATAGAAAATAATGTAAGGAATTTAAATGGAGGTTCTTTATGAAGAAAGTCGTTTTTACAAGTCTATTAATCTTTCTTATTATATTTGTTACTCTATTTAATGGAAATAAAACAAGTGCAGCATCCGAAACTATACCTTCGATTGCGAAAAAATATATAGGTGTTCCTTACTTATGGGGGGGAACAACTGTAAATGGTTTTGACTGTTCCGGATTTATTGGATATGTATTTAAACAAAATGGAATTACATTACCGAGAACAACCTCGGATTTATATAATGCAGGGACAAGCGTCTCAAGGCGAGAACTTATTCCGGGTGACATTGTATTCTTTACTACATATAAAGCAGGTGTTTCTCATGCTGGTATCTACTTAGGAAACGATGAGTTTATACATGCTTCGACTTCAAATGGTGTAACCATCGATACATTATCAAGTCGTTATTATGAGCCTAGATATGTTGGGGCAAAACGTGTAGCAAAGTCTGGGTGGGAATTCTCAGGCGGAAACTGGTATTACTATTCAAATGGCACATTAGCAACTGGCTGGGCATTGGATAATGGGACATGGTACTATTTAAATGCTAGCGGTGTTATGCAAAAAGGCTGGCTAAAAGAAAATGGGTACTGGTATTGGTTAAACCAGAATGGTTCAATGGCCAAGGGCTGGGCGTCTGTTGATGGCTCATGGTATTACTTAAGATCAAACGGACAAATGATAACTGGCTGGTTATTGGACAAAGGCAAATGGTATTATATGAGTAATAGTGGGGCTATGAAAACCGGTTGGATTCTGGACAGAGGAACATGGTATTACCTTTATAATGATGGATCCATGGCTGCAAATACAATCATAGATGGCTATAAAGTAGATAGCAACGGGGCTTGGATAAAAAATTAATATGTATAATTATAGAAGACTATCATTGGTTTCTGCCACTGATAGTCTTTATGTTTTTATAAGAGAATGGTCTGCAAAGGGATATTTTAAAACAAAAAATTTCGACATAACCCCAAAGGAAAAAGGAATTTACCAAATAGACACGAACTTATAGTAATGTTATTTAAATTAGGAGGTGTACATCATGAGTAAAAAAATAATCCTTACTATGTGTATTGCAATAGCGTTTGTTACCAGTATCGGATTTTTTATTAATCAAAACAATGATAAACCCGATAAAAACTCTGAATCTGATAGTCAGTTCGCAAATACGAATCCGGAAAATAATAACCTTACACAAGATAATCAATTTGATGATAATTCCAAAGGAGGACGTATCGTGGAAAATAATAAACCACAAAAACGACAAGAACTTGAACCAGTTTCAAAGAAAGCGAAAAACAAATTACAAACTTTTCCGTTAGAATCAAGTCTTCAATTGATCTCTATTACAAACGGAAATGCTAATTTTAAGTTTGAGAGTAAGAATGTTGGCCAAGAAACCTTAACGATTCAATTTCCAACAAGTCAACGTTACGAATATGAGGTAATAAATAATACAGACGGTTCTATTAAAAGATTTTCGGATGGGAAATCGTTTTTACAAGTCATACATGAGGAGATATTAGAAGCCAATCAGTCATTATCGTATGATATAAATCTAGCCAATCTTACTAGTGGAGATTATACTCTCTCAATGTGGCTAACGTTTGTAGGAGGTATCCAGACTAAATCGGTTATTAACTTTTCGATAGAGTAAAGTCGGGTGCTATATTAGTATATTTCCTTTGGCGAAATTTGTTGATAAATAATGGAAAAAAGTAGCGATAATTGTTTGACTATTTGTTTTATTTTGACTAAACTAAAATAGTAATATATCAAAAAATGGAAAGGAGTGTAGTATTTTATCTACTATTATTCTATTTTGTTTTTTTTTGTGAAAAATAGAATAACAGAAAATTCTATTACTCTACTAATGGGGGGAAATGTTGCGTGAAAAAGATTTTGTTACTAGTTGTTGCGTTTTTTATGCTATTTGCTAACACTGCAATGGCAGCGGCAGGTCCATTAAACAAGCCTGCTCGTGATAAAAACGTGACCGTGAAAGAATCATTTAGCGAAGAAGAAGCAGAGAATTTTGCTCTTGATGAAAAGGTACGCGTTATCGTAGAGGTGGAAGGTGCACCGGCAATTGAATACGCAACCAAACAAGGTAAAAAATTTACTGAATTATCAGAAGTTAAACAAGCTGAACTTCAAAACAGGGCTTTATCAGCTCAAAAAGCTGTTAAAACTCAAATGAGTTCAAAGAAAGTTAATATGGAATTCAAAGAAAGATTCACAACAACTTTGAATGGATTCTCAGGTGTTGTTGAATATGGCAAAATTGCTGCTATTGAAAAGCTTGATGGCGTTTCAAGAGTAACAATTGCTAATGAGTACAAGCGTCCTGAAGCTCAACCAGATATGAAGTACAGTAAGGAACTTGTTGAGGCTCAAAATGCTTGGAACTACTATGGTTATAAAGGTGAAGGAATGATTGTCGGTATCATCGATAGCGGAATCGATCCAACACATAAAGATATGGTCTTAACTGATGAATCATCTGCTGCTTTAACAAAGTCTGAAGTAGATGCATTCGTAACAGAAAACAATCTTCCGGGTAAATACTACTCTGCAAAAGTTCCTTATGGATATAACTATATGGATACAAATGCAGAAGTTAGGGACCTTGGACCTGGCGCATCTTTCCACGGTATGCACGTTGGTGGTACTGTTGCTGCAAACGGTGACGAAGAAAATGGTGGAATTAAAGGTGTTGCTCCTGAAGCACAAATTTTAGCCCTTAAGGTATTCGGTAACGACCCAGAAATGGGATCCACTTGGGGAGATATTTATATCAAAGCAATTGATGATTCTATCATCTTAGGTGCAGATGTAATTAACATGAGTTTAGGTTCAACTGCTTCATTTGTGAATGCAGATGATCCTGAGCAAACAGCAATTGCTAATGCGGTTGACAATGGCGTATTAATGTCAATCTCAGCTGGTAACTCAGCTCACTTAGGTAATGGATTCTACAATCCATATGCATCTAACCCTGATATTGGTGTAGTTGGTTCACCAGGTTTATCTACAGATTCATTACAAGTAGCCTCTCTTAATAATAGTTTCATGGATTTAGATGCTGCACAATCTACATTTGATGGAGTTGAGGGCGACCTACATCCATTCTTATCAGCAAGCTCTGTACATCCAAATAGTCTTGAAACAAAAACATTTGACTTAGTACATGTAGGCGGCAGCGGAATTGGTGTGGGAGACGACTGGAAAGACGCTGACTACACAGGTAAATTTGTTTTAGTTAAACGTGGTAATACATTTACTGATACTGCTTTTAACGCACAAAAAGCTGGTGCTGCAGGTGTAATTGTGTACAACCACTCTGATGGATATGTAAGCATGCAATCAGATCCAGGAATTAAAATCCCACAACTATTTATGCTAAAGGTTGATGGTGACGCGTTAAAAGCTCAATTAGATTCAGGTGTAGCTGTTACTCTAACTTTTAACGGTGATGTAACAACTGCTCCAAATCCACTAGCTGGAAAAATGTCTGACTTTACATCATGGGGTGTAACACCTAACCTAGATTTCAAACCTGAAATCACTGCTCCAGGTGGAAATATCTATTCTACATTTAATGATGATCAATATGGGGTAATGAGTGGTACATCCATGGCAGCTCCACATGTATCTGGTGGATCAGCTCTAGTACTTCAACGTGTGAAGGAAGATTTCGCTGAATTAACTGGACAAGCAAAAGTTGAATTTGCGAAAAACCTTCTAATGAATACTGCTAAACCTGTAATTGATAAAGGTACAATTCAAGGAATGTTCGGTTTTGAAAATCCATATTCTCCTCGCCGTCAAGGTGCTGGACTTATGCAATTACATGCGGCTCTGAGCACACCAGTAGTGGTTACTGAAACAACTTCTGGAATTGCTAAAGCTGCGCTTAAAGAAGTTGGTGACCAATTTAGCTTTACTTTAGAAGCTACTAACTTCTCTGACGAAGCTGTAACATATGATGTTGCTGCAAATGTACAAACAGACCTAGCTCTATTTGGTGAACTTGGGTATGCTGCTAATGAATTAGAGGCACAAGAACTAGTTGATGCAGTTGTAACTATTAACGGTGGCGAATCAACTGTTGAGGTTCCAGCTAATGATTCAGTTACATTTGAAGTATCTGTTGATTTAACTGATGCAAAAGTACTTAACAGTAATGCCAGTGCTTATGTTGCACCAGAAACAGTATTCCCTAACGGATACTTTGTAGAAGGATATGTAACGTTATCAAATGAAACTCAACCAGAACTTTCTGTTCCTTATGTTGGTTTCAAAGGTGACTGGAACGCACCGCCTGTACTTGATGAGTTTGCTTATGATGATGCTGAAGGTTCTTCATTCTATGAAGATGCTGCAATGCTTTACCAAGCAAAGGATGGAAAATTCTATTATTTAGGACATGATCCTTTTGCAAAAGACGGTTATAAGAGAACATTGGATCGAATTGCGATTTCCCCAAATGGTGACGGTGAGCAAGATAATATTCTTCCAAAGTTATCATTCCTACGTAATGCGAAGGAAGTAAAATACAATGTTCTTGATGAAGAGGGCAAAGTATTACGTACAATTCGTTCCGAGCAAAATGTAAGAAAGCATTACTACGATGCTGGAAGTGCTGCTACTTACTCTATTAAATCTGCAAGCGCTTGGGATGGAAAAGTTAAAAATAAAGTCGTAGCTGATGGTAATTATTTCTATGAGATTGCTTCAACAATTGACTATCCTGGAAAGGATGCTCAAAGCGTTAAAGTTGCAGTAGTAGTTGATACAGTTGCTCCAACTATCGAGGCTACTCGCGATGGAGATACAGTAACAATTAATGCAGCAGACGATCGTTCTGGATTATCGTATATTGAAGTATTGGTAAACGGAAAATCAGAAGGTCTTGTTACACCTGATACAACTGAACTAAATGTAACTGGTCTTGATAAGAATGCAGCGATTGGTTTAGTGGCAACTGACCTTGCAGGAAATAGCACTACTTTTGTAGTAGACCCTGAAGCTCCAGTTATCACAGTAACAACACCAGAAACTTTCTCTATTCACAATACTCGTGAGATAAAAGTTGCGGGTACTGTAACAGACAATGGAAAAGTTGAGAGCTTAACTGTTCAAGGTGAAGAAGTTGATTTAGTTTGGAATGAAGAAAAAGGTCACTATGATTTCGAAACTACTGTAACTTTTGAAAAGGATGGAGCACATCCAATTCAACTTGTTGCAACTGACGAAGCTGGAAATGAAACTTCACTTTCAAACAGCCGTCTAATCTTTGTTGATACTACAGCTCCGGAATTAACGGTTGATGTACCGGAAACTGTGGCAAGCGATGTTGAGACAGTTGAATTAAAAGCAACTCTTTCTGACAATGCTGAAGAATTACGCTATTTCGTTGATGGAAATGAAGAGTTTTATCAGGAGTTACCAGGATACGATCTGAAACCATTTAGCCAAACAGTTACTACTGTTGTTTCATTACAACCTGGCGACAATACATTCTCCTTAGAATTGTATGACATAGCTGGTAACAAAACAACGAAGGAAGTAACAGTATTCCGTGGTGATGTTGAGCCAGAACCAACTCCTAAAAATGGTTGGGTAAATGAAAATGGTACTTGGTATTACTATACGGATGATGTGAAGAAAACAGGCTGGTTCTACGATACTTCATATAAGTCTTGGTACTACCTAAAATCAGACGGAAAAATGGCAACTGGATGGGTTCAAGATGGAAAAACATGGTATTACTTACACTCAAGCGGCAAGATGGCAACAGGCTGGGTACAAGACGGTAAAACATGGTACTTCCTAAAGTCAACTGGTGCAATGGCAACAGGCTGGGTACAAGACGGTAAAACGTGGTACTTCCTGAAGTCAAGCGGTGCAATGGCAACAGGCTGGGTACAAGACGGTAAAACGTGGTACTTCCTAAAGTCAAGTGGTGCAATGGCAACAGGCTGGGTGTATACAGGTGGTAAGTGGTACTACCTATACTCAAGCGGAGCAATGGCTTTTAACACAACAATCGATGGTTATAAGCTAGGCTCAAATGGAGCATGGATCCAATAAAACCGTAATGAACACAAAAAAGCTTCCCGAGGAGAAAACCTTTCGGGAAGCTTTTTTATGCCGTAAACTCGACAAACCTATGGTGAAAGCAAGTAATTTAAGAGCTTTCTTCAACAAACCTCAATTGGCAACTAGTAGTTTCATGGGCTTCCTCAACAAACTAAGGCTTACTTGCAGTGACAATCCTCCACTGGGACAAGGGACCTGTCCCTCTGTCCCACAACAAGGTAAAAATCAGTCAGAAAAGTCCTTCATCAAACCGTTGAAGGACTTTTCCTCAGTCGCCAAAAAACACTTTTCAGCAGACAACCACCAGCCTACTGAATCCATACTCCATTGTACCCAAGGCGATAGCCGCCGACACTGGTGTTGCTTGCCATTTTTCCGCTTGGATAAAAGTAATACCAGCTACCATTTATCTGTTTCCAGCCGGATACCATCGCGCCCGTAGAATTCATAAAATACCAATTGTTTTGGATCAGTACCCAACCGGTCACCATCAGGCCATTGTTGTCTAAGTAATACCAGGTATTATCGAGATCTTGGAACCATCCGGTTTTCATGGCTCCGTTTTTAGCAAGGAAATACCAGCCGCCGTTCTTAAATAGCCAACCAGTTTTCATTGACCCATTATTAGATAAAAAGTACCATGCCTTGTTATCAAATACCCAGCCAGTTTTCATCGCTCCATTTGAACCAAAATAATACCATCTGTTATTATCAAGGACCCATCCGGTTTCCATGGCTCCACTCTTAGCAAGGAAATACCAACTTCTGTCATCGTATAGCCAACCAGTTTTCATCGCGCCATCGCCTGATAAAAAGTACCAAGTCCCATGATCGTACAGCCAGCCAGTCACCATTGCGCCCGTTTGATCAAAATAATACCAACGTTCCTCTTCGACCAGCCAGCCTTTCACGAATTCGCCCGTTGAATCTCCATAGAACCAAGAGCCATTGTCATATTGCCACCCGGTTTTGAAAATAGGTTCTTCCGGCCTCTCGGTTATTTTTTCTTCGAGAGGAGCTTGGACCAATCCATAACCATAAAAAGAATCCTTACCAGGTGTTCCAAGGTCAATTGCAGATTGGTGAAGCTGCTCGCGAAGACTTGTTTGAGAGAGGGTAGGGTATGCATTTTTCATGAGAGCCAATATTCCAGTCACATATGGGGTAGCCATAGAAGTGCCATTTAACCTTGCATAGTCATTTTTTAAATATGTGCTGGTGATTCCAACCCCAGGTGCTGTTACCTCCACATTCAATCCACTTGCGGAAAAGGATCCGCGTTGAAAGCTTGAATCAACAGCTGAAACTGCAATGACCGATTGATACCGAGCAGGATATTCAACGGTATCACTACTACCATCAGGTGTACCGTTGTTGCCTGCAGCAGCAACCACCAAGATTCCATTTTTATAGGCCGTGTCGACTGCTGTTTTTAATAAAAAAGAATGCTCAATTGTCGATAGGCTCATATTAATAATGTCTATCTTATTTTGAATCGACCAATCGATTCCGGCTACAATATCTGATACATATCCTTCGCCGTTATTATCAAGTACTTTTACAGCATATAGGGATGCATCTGGTGCGACACCAACAGTACCAAGATTATTATTTTTTGCCCCGATGATTCCTGCAACATGTGTCCCATGACCGTTATCATCATAATAAGATGTGGTGTAGTGGACAAACGCTTTACCACCTGCAATTTCTAAATCAGGATGACTCGCTATTCCGGTATCTAAGACTGCAATTTTTACACCCCTGCCTGTAAACGAAGAATTCCAGGACTTTGGAACGTCTAGCGCATCTATACCCCAATCCTGAAATTGGACTTGGTTTGCCACGAGTGTATCTTCTTCAACAGCAACAATCCCTTTGCTTTCTTTCAGGTATGGAATTGAGCTTGAAGGAACTTCTGCAGACAAAGCATGGAACTGACCATATAGATGTGTAATTTCTCCATTTACCTGTTGGACGATTGATGCGTCAATCTTATCCTCAAATACAATCAAAACTTTTTCTATGGTTTGATTCGCAAAAGCGGGAGGAGAAAATGAAAGAAGTAAAATTGAAACTAACATACAAAAGGGCGTCAATTTCTTCAGTGTAACAAACCTCCTTTTCAAGGTTTATGAGATTACTATATAAAAAATACTAGCAAATCTCCAATGGAAAATAAAAGAAGTTTCATAGGATAAAAGAATGTAAAAAGGTTATGTGGAAGCTATATCCACATAACCTTTATCTTCTATTTTATGCTACCCAATAACCATAGTACCAGTTAAAGTAATACCATGTACCGCTAATGAGTACCCATCCAAATTGCTGAGCACCACTGCTATTGTAGTAGTACCAATTTCCGTTAGAGTAATTATAGCGCCAGCCTGTGTGCATGGAACCATCTGTGTTAAAGAAATAATAGTTTCCAGCAATTACTTGGTATCCTGTAATCATATCACCATAGTATCTGTCAAAATAATACCATTTGCCACCTGTCCATTTCCAACCAGTCGCTAGAGTACCATTTGAATTTGTATAATACCAATAATACCCGTCATAAACCCAACCACTTGTTGTTGCCATTGCGCCGTTACTATGGAAGTAATAGAGTGTATTTGAAACTTTATGACTACCTGTAGCCATTGCACCGCTGTAGTACGAATCAAAATAATACCATTTGCCACCTATCCATCTCCAACCAGTAACAACTGTACCATTTGCATTTGTATAGTACCAGTCATAGCCATCATATTGCCAGCCTGTTGAAGATGCCATTTTACCATTGCTATGGAAATAGTAAAGAGTGCCGCCTACATAGGTAGGGTAGTCCACCATCTCTGAATATTCATCAAAGTAATACCAAGCACCGCCATCATATAACCAAGAAGTAGTCTTCAAAGCGCCACTACCTGATGCATAGTACCAATAGTATCCGTCTTTGAACCATCCAGTTTTCATGGCACCACTGGAGTAATCCATAAAATAATTTACACCATTAATTTCAATTTGCCCAGTTATCATCCTACCGTAATCAAGATAATACCACTTATAACCACTTTGTAGCCAGCCAGAAATGCTTTTTGTACCGAGGTTGTCTAAATAATACCATTCACCGTAATAGTCGTCGAACTGCCAGCCAGATCCGACTTCACCTGATGGTTTAAAGTAATGGTCCGTCCATTGGTTGGTTGTTTCATTATAGATAGAATTCCAACCAGTTACCATTTGGCCAGAGTAAAAAGAATCGAAGTAATATTTTTTACCACCGATTGTTTGCCATTCAAATAACTGTTTACCATCGCTGTTAAAATAATACCAGGCCCCGCCGTATTGTACCCAACCTGTTTTCATTGAGCCGTCTGTGTTAAAGAAATATGAATCATTAAGTCCGGTTGTTTCATTTGAAATGGTAAACCAACCTGTCACTCGAGTTCCATAACTATAACTATCCCAATATCCTCTATCAAAATAATACGTTTTACCATCAAGAGTTAGCCAATCGCCTTGGGCTTTCCCGTCATTTTTAGGATTGAAATAATACCAGGCCCCACCGTATTGAATCCAACCTGTTTGCATATAACCTTCATCCTTATGGAAGAAGTATCCATCATAAAGTCCTGTTACATCATTATAAAAATCATAAAATCCTGTTAAACGACCATAATTCTCATCGATGTAATACTTCTTTCCATCGAGAGTTAGCCATCCAGTTAATTTGTTTCCATTCTCATCATAGTAAAACCAATATCCATCTTCTTGTTGCCAGCCAGCTGCAGGAACTTCAGATTGTACGACATTTTGGTTAACCTCTTGAACCTTTTCAGTTTCATTAGGCGTAGTTGAATTTTCTTCAGTCGGTGTATCTTCTGTTTCTGTTTCACCAGCAGTTGCCGGTTCTTCAGTCGGTGTATCTTCCGTTGCTGTTTCATTACCGGTTGCTGGTTCTTCAGCAGGTGTTTTTTCTGTGTCTGTTGCAGGACTTTCATCTGATGATTGCTCAACAGAAATGTCCGAGGAACTGTTCATTGTTGCATCGCTTGGGTCTGATGACGCATTCGTTTCAGCAAACCCAACCGCAGGTACTAAAAACATTGTAAAAAATATTGATAGTAACAGCTTTTTCATGTATTGACCCCCTAATGTCATATACTGGAATGATATCAAATTAGGAGAATAGTAGCAATAAAAATGCTAGTTTTTAAACTGTTAAAAAATTGAGGTTTCATTAGTGACCATCCTCAACATCCTTTTTATTCATATATTCATAGAATTGTTGGTATATCTACAGTATAATTCTGGTAAAATATTAACCATAAACAAATAGTTCTTTTTTACTAGAATAATAGGGGGAAAGATTTTGCGCAAAATAATTTCTATACTAATCGTGCTGCAAATGTTGGGGATACCAATAATGACGCAAGCAGCAAAGGTAAATGAGGGAACTCCTCAAACAAAAATCAGTTTAAGTGGAACCGAATTAAATAAGGAAGCACCAAAAAAATCACAAGAATCAAAAGCTGATATTTATGATCCAGCTTCATATCCTTTAGTGGAAAAAGGGAGAATCGCGACAACTTTATATGATGATTTCGGTACCTTCCATAGACTCTACTATTCGGATATTACGGAGGTGTATGCGGATAATTTAGAAATTCTTTTTTATTATAATTCAGGCAGTGCGTATACAAAGGATTCTATTTTAACATATGAGCTTTTTTATGAAGAGGGCCACACATTAAAATTCTATGGAAGTGTGTATTTTGATACAGCCGGATATACGGATGCTTTTTTATATACTGAGATTGATAAAAATTTGTATATGAATCAACCGTTTATTTACTTACGCGTTGGAACGTCAGCTACTATAGAGGATGAATATTATTCAAGTGTAGCAACCTTCAAAATTAAGAATCCATTTTATGCTGGGGACGAATCCTTGACAGGTAATACATATGCACTGATTAGCAATGAATCAATAAGTGAATATATGGAAACAACAGGGATGTTCCAATTTGATACCCAAACGAAGAATAGTACGATTGATCCGAATCTAGACCAGTCATCGTACATCATGGATGCGGATTTGCCATTTGACATTCCAGAAATTATTGGAAATCCAATCGAGAAAAATAAGTTTTATACGGCTCAGACTTACAAGGTCGGTGATTCGAGAGCATTTTGGGTAACAGATTTAGGAACCAATCAGGATTATCAAATCCAAGCCCAATTAGCCTATAGTGGTTCTAAGTCGAATGTGTGGGTATACAATAATCAAATAACAAACTCGGCAGCTGCCCAGCTAGGTACTGAATTTGATACGAATATTTACGGGACTGTGACGAGCCATTTTGCCCAAGAATCAGATGTCGATGGAAATGGAAAGGTTCATATTTTAGTATTTGATATAAAAGATGGCTATAACGGAAATGGCGGATATGTTTCTGGGTATTTTTATGGTAGGGATTTATATAGTACATACTATTTCCCTCAATCTAATCAGTCTGAGATTTTTTATATTGATACTTATCCATCAATGGGAGCGGTTGGTGCCTCACTTGATGTCACAAGGTCGTATGGAACCTTGGCACATGAGTTTCAACATATGGTTAGCTTTAATCAAAATGTTTTAGTTGAGGGTAGGGGCGATTTGCCGTCATGGATAAATGAAGGCTTAGCCGAGGCGGCACACCAAGTTTATCGTGGTGTTGGGCTGTCAGGGCGTCTAGATTATTATAATCGTTCAAACTCGATTCAAAATGGTCATTCCCTGCTTTATTGGGGGGACAATAATGATTCGTTATCAAACTATTCATTATCCTATTTGTTTATGCAGTATCTAAAAATACAAACCAATCAGTGATCTGACCCAAAAAAGTTAGACAAATATTTTAAGCAACTTTTAAGACTTGAGTTCGGTATTCCACCGGACTCAGGTCTTTTAATTTTGCCTTCATTCTTTTGTGATTGTAATAGTGAATATAATC
>NZ_QUQV01000048.1 GCF_003400205.1 Bacillus sp. HNG
TGAACTGCCCCCTGTCAAGTAGACAGTGGAAATAATAAAAAATGACCTAAGCGGCTTTAGCTCTATATTCCATAGGGCTGAGGCCGTTTAGTCGTTTTTGATATCTATTGTGATTATAGAAATAAATATACTCATCTATCGCTTTAGACAATTCTTTAAATGTCTCATACTTACGTAAATAATACTTCTCGCATTTGAGTGTTCCCCAAAATGATTCCATTGGTCCATTATCTATACATCTTCCTACTCTGGACATGCTTTGTGGCATTTCTGCCTTGGCTATTTTACGTTTGAAGCCATGAGAAGTGTATTGAAAGCCACGGTCACTATGAATAAGAGGATGTTCTCCATCCAATAATTTAGTAGCTTGGTCAAGTGTCTTGAACACGAGTTTATTGTTATTTGAATGTCCTAATACGTAACTAACAATCGATCCATCATATAGATCACGAATAGCGCTTAAATAGGCTTTCTTTGAGGTTCCATATTTAAATTCTGTGACATCAGTTACCCATTTTTGATTTGGTTTTTCGGCCGTGAATTCTCGATTCAACACATTATCTGCCACATGTTGAGGAGTTGAGTGCTTATAACGTTTCTTCTTTTGACGAATGACAGACTGTATACCAGCGACTTTCATCAGTCTATAATAACGTTTGTGATTGAAGTTTTGCCCAAGCTTTCGATTAATGGTCATCATCATACTACGATAACCATAGATGCCTTCTACTTCTTCATGAAGAACTTTCATCTCTTTAATAATTTCTTCATTCTGAAGTTCCCGTTCAGAAGGTGTACGCTTTAGCCACTTATAGTAAGCTCCCCGTGTAATACCAGCGATTTTACAAAGTAAGAGAATACTTAGATTTTCTTTCTTATGAAGTTCCTGAATAGCGACGTACTTATCCTCAAATCGGATTTGGCTTATTTTCGCCTCCTTTCGATCTCCTCTAACTTTTTTAAGAATAAATTCTCCGCACGTAACCGTTCATTTTCTCTTTCTAACTTTTTCATTTGAAGTTTGATTTTCTCTTCTGGAGTTAGCTTAGCTTCTTCTTTCTTATGACCACGCTTATCTTTCAGCGCTTCATCTCCGCCATCCTCATACTTCTTAACCCATTGATATACCTGCTGGTATGAGACATTATAGACTTCGGCTGCCCTCTGATAATCTTTCCGATTTTTAATGCAGTAGTTCGCTATTTCAATTCTCTCTTCTACTGTTGTTTTTCTACCTTTGGTCATAGACTGGTTTCTCCCCTTCGAAGTTTCCTTCAATTCTCTATGACCATTATAAAGCTTAATCCATCCTTGCAGTACAGAGTGACTAGATATTTCGTACTTATGAGTTAACTCAATAAGAGAATAGTCTCCAGACAAGGCATCTCTTACGGCAGCTAACTTTAATTCCTTTGAATATCGCTTCCAACCATTGGATCTTTCAAGCCCGTCTAAACCAAATTGCTCGTACTTTTCTCTCCAAGTATAAAGAGTTCGCTCAGAGATTTGATGTCTCTGGAGAAACTCCCCTAAGGTTAATTCTCCCTTTTCATAAGCTTTTAAAATTTTATATTTTTCTTCCTTAGAAAACTTACTTTTAGCCATACAAAAAACTCCCCCAAAGGAAACAGATTTTTTTATTTCATCTGTCTACCTTTAGGGGAGCATATCATT
>NZ_QUQV01000049.1 GCF_003400205.1 Bacillus sp. HNG
TTATGAAGTTCGTAGAACTTCAGTTTCCTTAGAAAGGAGGTGATCCAGCCGCACCTTCCGATACGGCTACCTTGTTACGACTTCACCCCAATCATCTGTCCCACCTTAGGCGGCTGGCTCCTTACGGTTACCCCACCGACTTCGGGTGTTACAAACTCTCGTGGTGTGACGGGCGGTGTGTACAAGGCCCGGGAACGTATTCACCGCGGCATGCTGATCCGCGATTACTAGCGATTCCGGCTTCATGCAGGCGAGTTGCAGCCTGCAATCCGAACTGAGAATGGTTTTATGGGATTGGCTTAACCTCGCGGTTTTGCTGCCCTTTGTACCATCCATTGTAGCACGTGTGTAGCCCAGGTCATAAGGGGCATGATGATTTGACGTCATCCCCACCTTCCTCCGGTTTGTCACCGGCAGTCACCTTAGAGTGCCCAACTGAATGCTGGCAACTAAGATCAAGGGTTGCGCTCGTTGCGGGACTTAACCCAACATCTCACGACACGAGCTGACGACAACCATGCACCACCTGTCACTCTGTCCCCCGAAGGGGAAAATCCTATCTCTAGGAGTGTCAGAGGATGTCAAGACCTGGTAAGGTTCTTCGCGTTGCTTCGAATTAAACCACATGCTCCACCGCTTGTGCGGGCCCCCGTCAATTCCTTTGAGTTTCAGTCTTGCGACCGTACTCCCCAGGCGGAGTGCTTAATGCGTTTGCTGCAGCACTAAAGGGCGGAAACCCTCTAACACTTAGCACTCATCGTTTACGGCGTGGACTACCAGGGTATCTAATCCTGTTCGCTCCCCACGCTTTCGCGCCTCAGCGTCAGTTACAGACCAGAGAGCCGCCTTCGCCACTGGTGTTCCTCCACATCTCTACGCATTTCACCGCTACACGTGGAATTCCGCTCTCCTCTTCTGCACTCAAGTCCCCCAGTTTCCAATGACCCTCCACGGTTGAGCCGTGGGCTTTCACATCAGACTTAAAGGACCGCCTGCGCGCGCTTTACGCCCAATAATTCCGGATAACGCTTGCCACCTACGTATTACCGCGGCTGCTGGCACGTAGTTAGCCGTGGCTTTCTGGTTAGGTACCGTCAAGGTACCGCCCTATTCGAACGATACTTGTTCTTCCCTAACAACAGAGCTTTACGATCCGAAGACCTTCTTCGCTCACGCGGCGTTGCTCCGTCAGACTTTCGTCCATTGCGGAAGATTCCCTACTGCTGCCTCCCGTAGGAGTCTGGGCCGTGTCTCAGTCCCAGTGTGGCCGATCACCCTCTCAGGTCGGCTACGCATCGTCGCCTTGGTGAGCCGTTACCTCACCAACTAGCTAATGCGCCGCGGGCCCATCTGTAAGTGATAGCTAAAAGCCATCTTTTAATACGAGACCATGTGGTCTCATATGTTATCCGGTATTAGCTCCGGTTTCCCGAAGTTATCCCAGTCTTACAGGCAGGTTGCCCACGTGTTACTCACCCGTCCGCCGCTAATCTTTGGGAGCAAGCTCCCTCAGATTCGCTCGACTTGCATGTATTAGGCACGCCGCCAGCGTTCATCCTGAGCCAGGATCAAACTCTCCAATAAGAGTATTGATTGCTCAATAAGTTTGTTACTTAGAATTAA
>NZ_QUQV01000050.1 GCF_003400205.1 Bacillus sp. HNG
TTTCTTACGTTTAGTCAAGTGGTTATTCCATAAAGTTTTATAATATATATTTTAGTGGCTGGGGGATTAAAAGAAAACATGACAAATAGACCTATCCATTTACATTTTTTTGAATAGGGCTAGATTTGTGATACTATGTATGTATGACTATGATGTGGTGGCTAGCCGGTAATCATAGTTTAGGTTGTGGGTAACTAAAAAGAATATATTCTTTAATAGTTTATTCACACAAGCGATAGACGCAACTTTATGACATTTGTTGTAAGGTTGCGTTTTTAATTTGTCATAGTAATCAACGATGTGATTGTTGCCAATTCTGCGTAATTTAATCATATTTTGTATTATGATGAAAAGCAGTTTTCGTAAGTGTTTGTTACCGCGTTTATTAATCTTATCTTTATAAAATGTTTTACCTGACTGATATCTACGAATATCAATACCTGCATATGCATTAAGCTGTTTATTATTTTTAAATCTTGTAATATCACCGATCTCTGCCATCAATCTTACGGCAGTATTGGGACCAATCCCAGGAATACTGATCAATATTTGATACTCTAATCTCTCCTCAGCTAAAGCCACCATTTTCTTTATACAGGATTCCTTCTGGTTCATTAACTCTTGATACCTTGCGGCATATACTTTAACTTGCTCACATAATACATCATCTAAAGATACAGCTGGATAGGATTTTTCCGCTGCTTCTAATAGTTCTATGGCTTTCTTTTCTGCTCTCTTCTTAGAAATGTTTTTATTTGTATTTGCCATTATTTTATTTTTAATCACTGTCTTTGAGTGACTGAGTATTAAATCAGGGTGTGGAAATATTTGTACGATATTTAAAAATAGCTCCGATTTAGCTTTGAATATGGTCTCAAGTTCAGGAAATGTTTCTTGTAGAACCTTATGCAATCTATTGCGAATAACTGTTAATTCATCATCCAACTCACTATAAAAGCGAGAAAGGGATTTTAGCTGTTCAAATACTCTATCTGATGAATGTTTTACCTTTCTTTCCGTATTAAAGTGGGTAAGAGCCAGTTGATGTGCATCACTTTTATCCGTTTTATGTATTCGTAATGCATCACATTGAATTTTAGCTTCTAGAGGATTTAATAAACAATAAGAATAATTGTTTTCTGCCATAAACCGTTCGAGTGGTCTAGAGTAAACTCCTGTTGATTCAAAAACAATGTCTGGGCATTTCCCATAGCCTTGAGTTATTTGTTCTATTTTATTTTTTACATCGATAAAACTAGGTCTATCGTGTTGAATTTCACCCTCAAAAATACATTGTTTTAAAGGGTTGTAGATTACCATATAACTTTTCCCCATACTCACATCAAATGCCATTACATGCTTCATAATTGAACCTCTCTTTCCAAATTGAAGTCTTCATCTTACACTTATCGATTCCCATTTCTTATACACGATCTCAAGGATCCAACATACTTAAACCTGATTCAAATAAGGTAAGTGAAGATGGCCAGTTTGTTTTAGCGGATTCAAAGACCCAAAACGTTTGTCGACCTATTCTTCACTTCTACTATATAAAAAAATAGTAGTGCGAACCAATGCCTTGGTCTGCACTACTAATCTTAGTATGTTTGTTTA
>NZ_QUQV01000051.1 GCF_003400205.1 Bacillus sp. HNG
ATAAGAAAAACCGGGCATAGCCCGGTCCTTTTCATGGTTAGAGAATATCCGATAATTTGTACTCTATGCCATGTACCCCTTTATAATACTCAGGATACATTTCACCCCCACATTTTTCACATGCAAACATAGGAGGAGTTGTCGGATCTCCATCATCCATTAAATCGAAATCCCTTACCACGTTAATAGGAATCTCTTCTTTCTCATGACACGCCAAACAAACATAGCTGACGCTCTGTTGCTTGGACTGGTTTAGGCTTATGTTTTTCTTCTTTTTCTTTCCCTTTTTGCGGGTTTTTGATACCGGTGAGATCGTTAATCATCCTTTCTAAATAAGCTCTTGTAGTTTTGCATAAGGCTACCTTTATTTCTAATTTACCATTTTCAAGGCAGACTTCTCCCTTGTATTCATAGTAACATTCACACCTCTGACAAACGAGAGGGTCTTTCTTGCCACTGGCTACTATTCTTTCACGCCACGTCTGGCGACGTAAGGTTTTCTTAACTTTTACAACCCAACGTCTTGCTTTTTGTTGCCAAGTACTCAACACTTTTTTACACAAGTTTTTTGATCTTCTAGAATACATACCGTAATGCCGAATAGTTTTAAATTGCTCGTCTGGGATATGGCGAATTAAACGTGAAATAAATTCTTCGACACTTACGGTTTCGGATTTGTCTTTTCCGTCAGTTTTATCCTTATATTTGAACGTAACGAATTGCCCATCATATGCCTCAATCCGATTGATTCCAATCGCTGGTCGACGAATATAACGGCCAATATAACGAAGTTGTTCTTTTATTTTTCCCCTCTGTTTAGGTGCATACACATAGAAGCCTTCGCCATTATTGGTGAACGCCTTTTGAAGTCTTGGTTGGATTCTTTTCTTTTCTCTTGGTGAAACTCCGTTTCTAATTAATTTTAATACGACCGTTTGCCATTGTTTACGAAGCATCGTAAATGGCAAGAAATCATACTGCTTCCATTCTCCTTTTTCTGTTAATCCACCCATTGTAACTAACATATGTACGTGAGGATTGAAGTTGACCCTTGAACCAAAAGTGTGGAGTCCAGCAATAATCCCAGGTGTTACCTTTGCTTTCTTTTTGAAGAAGTCAGTAAGTAGTCTTGCAGAAGCATCCATTAAATCTTTTAATAGATGTCGGTGAAGGAGAAATACATCTCTTAGTCCTTCATCAATCGTAAAAATTACGTGCCGATGATTAACCTGAAGAACATCTTCAGTAAGTAACCTACTCCATTCTTCACTTTCTCCAACAGAGCACGTGGTACAAAATCGACCTTTACATCGGTAAGGAACCTTTCGCACATCATGACAACCTTCACACACAAATAACTTAAATCCATTTTTGATATCCCCACAATCTCGAAATTTCTCAACCTCCTTAATTACGATAGGGCGGATTTTAGCACCGTGTTTTCTTTTGAAAGCTTCCCAATGTTGGTGTTTATCAAAAAATATTCTTCTCAATATATTGGTCTCCATAAAATGAAAATACCACAGCTTAAATGACTGTGGTAGACCCAAATTTTTATACTTTCTTATCTTTTAAAAAA
>NZ_QUQV01000052.1 GCF_003400205.1 Bacillus sp. HNG
TGTGCTGAACCCTAAAAGTTAGACCAAAATATTTATGCAGCTTGTTGACTGGTATGAAGACGGTATTCCACCGGGCTCATACCAGTCAATTTTGCTTTTATCCGTTCATTGTTATAGTAAAAAATATAATCAGTTACTGCTTGTTTAAGCTCTTCAAATGACTTATAAACTCTACCGTAATACATTTCCTGTTTCATTATCCCGAAGAAATTTTCCATTGGTGAATTATCCAGACAGTTTCCCTTTCGGGACATACTTTGAAATATACCGTTATCTTTTAGTTTCCTTACATATCTTTTCATTTGATAACCCCAGCCTTGATCAGAGTGTATAGTGGTTCGATAGGGGCAATCTTTTGTTATTTCAATTGCTTCGTCTAAAGCATCCATAATTGCTTGAGCGTTTGGCCGTTCTGAGAACCGAAAGGATAGAATTTCACCATTAAACATATCTAGAAATGGATCTAAATAAGCCTTCCTAATGATTATCTTCCCATCAGAATCGGTTGTATAGTATTTGAATTCAGATGTATCGGTCGTTAATTTTTGATGTGGAATACTTGTATGGAATCTACGGTTTACAAGGTTTTTCGAAATCTTGCCTACAGTTCCTTTATAAGTACTGTATTTACGAGATTTACGTGTGAATGATATACAAGTAATACCAAGTTTATTGGTAATCCGTAGGATTTTTTTGTGATTTACGATATAACCTCTCTTACGCAATTCCATATCAATTCGACGATAGCCATAATTTCCATTATGTTTGTCTACAATCTCTTGGATAATCTTTTCAATCTCTTCATCTGGATTGGAGTCATCAAATCGTTTTTGCCAATACATATAAGTTGCCTTTGGAAAACCTGTGGCCTCAAGGATAACAGCTAATTTGAATTCTTTCCTGAGTTCGTGGATGACCCTGGATTCTGTTTTAGCAGTCGGCTCGGAATATTTATCCCTGAAGCTCGGAGCTTTTTTAAATAGGCATTCTCCGCACGTAGTAATTCTATTTCTTTTAATAATTGTTCTTCCTTCGTCATTTTCTTTTCATTTTTATTCTTCTTCGGCTTATTGGACATTGATGGACGCCCCTTTGATTTAGAGAGCCCTTCAATACCTTCATTTTGCCATTTTCTCAACCAATTAAGAATCATTGGTGGTTCAGTAATGCCAAATTTTCTAGCAACTTCTTCAAGGGAATCTCCTGTTCTTACCTTATAGTTTAAGACATCTATTTTAAATTGAACAGGATAATTCGTAATTGCTTTTTTAGGAGCCAAACCCTGTTTGCCAAATTGTTGGAACGCACTGACCCATTTTCTTATATTGGTTTTACTTCGAATTCCAAATCTAATAGCCAAGGAAGCATATCCACCTTCACCTGCTAAATAAGCGTCAACTACATTTTGCTTAAATCCTTCATCATATTTGACCACAAAAAACACCCCAAAAGTTAGAATTATTCGTCTAACTTTTGGGGTGCACATCAA
>NZ_QUQV01000053.1 GCF_003400205.1 Bacillus sp. HNG
TGATCTGACCCAAAAAAGTTAGACAAATATTTTAAGCAACTTTTAAGACTTGAGTTCGGTATTCCACCGGACTCAGGTCTTTTAATTTTGCCTTCATTCTTTTGTGATTGTAATAGTGAATATAATCAGCTAATTCCTTTTCAAAATGCTCTATACTGTCAAATTCCTGTAGATAAAGGAGTTCGGACTTTAATAAGCCAAAGAAGTTTTCCATGACCGCATTGTCCAAACAGTTTCCCTTTCGGGACATACTCTGCGTAATTTGGTGCTGTTCTAATGTTTTTTGATATTGTCTCATTTGATAATGCCAGCCTTGATCTGAATGAAGAATCACGTGCTCTCCTGGCTGAAGACGTTCTATTGCTTGGTCTAACATTTCTCCGACTAATTTATAAACAGGACGGTTCATGATGTTATAAGCAATGATTTCACCATTACACAAATCAAGTACTGGAGAGAGGTAACGTTTCTCACCGAATAGGTGAAATTCCGTCACATCGGTTACCCATTTTTGATTCACTTTCTCTGCAGAAAAATCGCGGTTTAGGATGTTCGGAGCAATTTTTCCCACATTACCTTTATAAGAACGGTACTTTTTCATGCGGACTAAGCATAGCAAGCCCATATCATTCATTAAACCATTGATGGTTTTTTTATCGTGTTTAAACCCTCGTTTCTCTAGTTCTTTCGTGATCCGACGGTGTCCATAACGTCCCTTATGTTCATGAAAAATCTCTTTAATATTTTCTTTTACGTTCGCATACTTATCAGGTTGATTTAATCTTTTCTCCCAATAATAATATGTACTACGTTTAATGTCAGCGACTTCGACTAGATCCACAACTTCATACTTATGCTTTAGTTCAAAAATTACTTGCGCTTTGATTTTGTTTGTAATTTTTCTTGCATTTGAACTAAAGCATTCAACTTTTTTAAGTAGGCGTTCTCCATTTCTAAACGTTCAATTTTCGCTTGTAGTGCTTCAACTGATCCTTCAATTGGTGCTGGTTTCTTTGATTCTTTTTTCATGGATGGTCGCCCCTTTTTCTTCGATTCTAGGGCACAAATTCCACCTTCTTCAAACCGTAATCGCCATTTTCGAATCATCTCAGGTGAGGAAATATTGAAAATGGCAGCTGTTTCAACATAGGAAGTACCCATTTCGTTCATATGTTTAATTACATCCATTTTAAACTGTGAAGAATAGCTTGTATAGGATTTAATAAAGGCACTTTCCCCTTGATGTTCATATAAGCGAACCCATGTACTGAAAATACTGAGGTGAACACCTAGATCTTTCGCAATTTCACTCATTGGTTCATTTCCCTGTACATATCTCAAAACACTTAGTATCTTTTCCTTTGAAGTAAATTTAGCCATAAAAAAACACCCCGTAAATGTTAGTAGAGTGTCTAACATTTACGGGGCAGTTCA
>NZ_QUQV01000005.1 GCF_003400205.1 Bacillus sp. HNG
GGAGCAAGCTCCCTCAGATTCGCTCGACTTGCATGTATTAGGCACGCCGCCAGCGTTCATCCTGAGCCAGGATCAAACTCTCCAATAAGAGTATTGATTGCTCAATAAGTTTGTTACTTAGAATTAACGTTGACGCTTGTATTGTGTTCAGTTTTCAAAGAACTTTTGTTAATAACTCCTCGTAAGGAAGTTATACTAATATATCATTTCTAAATTCTAATGTCAATAGCTTTTTAAGTTTATCAATTTGTTTCAAATCGCAAACTCATCTTTACTATATTAACATAATGATTGATGTGTGTCAATCTCGTATTTCTCAAAACGAAATAACAAAATTTATAATAGCATCTCACCTCCATCTTATCAACGTCCAAATTATTCCATAACTATATTTATAACAGATACCTTTAAACTACTTTTTAACAAAGCATATTATTTGATGTGGTACTATCCGACTTTTAAAATAAAATCTATCCTATCCATTTTGTAAGTGGTTCGAATGACCTTCTCTTTCCTTCTGGTAAACTCCGTAATGGATAACCAAAGTAGAGGAAACCAAGAACTTCACCATTCTCGGATAGACCGAAAAATTCTTTCATTAATGGATCATAGGTTGGCTTTCCTGTTCGCCAGAATCCAGCGATTCCTAAGCTATGTGCTTCCAGTAACATATTTTGAATACAAGCGTATGTTGCACCATATTCTTCTATTTTTATTGTCTTTGGATTTTCACTTGGTTCAACAGCAACCGCAATAATCACAGGTGCCCGAAATGGTTTGGCTTGAATCTTTTCAAGCTTTTTCTCCTCAGTTTCACCATTCTTCTTGGCAATTTTAAGTAACACCTCACTTAGGTAGTTCCTTCCCTCTCCTTGAAAGACAAAAAAACGCCAAGGTTCAGTTCTAAAGTGACAGGGAGCCCACGTTCCTGCTTCTAAGATTTTTTCTATTTTTTCTATTTCCACTTCTACATCTTTCACTAGCCCAAAGCTTCGACGTGTCCTTATCGCTTCATGAACATCCATACAATCCCTCCTATAATAACTACTTATTAAAAGTCTATACATATAAAAGACTAAATAGTATACGAACATGTTTGAAAATACGTATAGCCATATTTTTTTCCTTTTTAATAGGTTTTGCTTATAAAGATGAGGAAATCGTAAATTAAAATAAATTATATAAAAAAAGCCACTACTCAATAAGTGGCTAATTTAGAAAAAGGTCTTAACAATGTCTTCTTGTTTATTACATTCTGTACAGATACACTCTATTTCTAGAGCATCCTCCCTAAATTTATGTGTAGTCTCCTTTTGGCATTTTGTACAATATCTTTGTTCTGCGCTCTCTTTCAATTAAAATCACTCCTTTGCTCAATAGAAAAATGTTTCATTTATTAGGATAAATATAGTTTGCCTAATTATTGATGAACCAAACAATCTTTTATAAAGAGACTGTTATATTTCGTATAAAGCTTTCATTTGTTAAAATTAAAAAACCCTCCTAAATGGAGGGAAGGAACTTACCAACTTGCATTTATTACGCTTAGTATTCGGATCTTTAACATAATTCCTTTGTAATCTCATTTGATAATATTGCTTTTCACTTTTTTATTTAAATCATTTATGAATTTATGGATCAATTTATGTCAGTTGCTGTTCAGCAAAACTTCTGTACAACTCATGCGCCTCAATCAATTCTTGGTGTGTTCCTTTTCCTGTCACCATCCCTTTTTCAATGAAAATGATTTGGTCGGCATCAACGATTGTCGATAATCGATGAGCAATAACAAAGGTGGTGCGTCCTTTCATGAGTCTTGATAGCGCCTCTTGAACAATGCTTTCGGACTGGCTATCAAGGCTTGCTGTCGCTTCGTCCATCATGAGAATTTTCGGATCACGAAGGAACGCCCTCGCGATTGCGATCCGCTGTCTCTGACCACCTGATAATTTGACTCCACGCTCGCCTACTTCTGTATCTAATCCATTTGAAAATGCACGAATAAATTCATCGGCATAGGCCATTTTTGCAACTTCCCATAGTCGGTCATCTGATATTTGTTCCGCATTTTTCAAGCCATAGCATAAATTTTCCCGTATGGTTCCCGCCATCATCGCACTTTCCTGGGAGACATAGCCAATTTGACTTCGCCATGATTCTAACGAAAGCTCGTGGATTGGTGTGTTCCCAATCCGAATTTCGCCTGAAGTAGGCTCGTAATACCGTTCCAGTAAACCAAACATCGTCGTTTTACCTCCACCACTTGGTCCAGCAAATGCGATCATTTGACCAGGCTTCGCTTCAAATGAAACATCGTGGATAACCGGTTCTTCTTCACTGTACGCGAAAGAAACATGTTCCACATGAATTGGTAAATTTGAAATGTCGATGTCTTTTCCTTTTTGCCCTTCCTCTAATGGAAGTTCAATGATATCAATAATTCGCTCTGTCGCACCTTTTGCTTTTTGAAGCTGAGTGAAGAACATTGCAAATGAAGTGATAGGAAAAATGATTTGAAACAGATATAGTAAGAATGCAACGAGAGATCCTGTTGTCATAGTCCCATTTGCGACACGGATTCCCCCATACCCGATGATGACCACAATAATAATCATGACAATTGTGTACATAATCGGACCGATTAGCGCGAAAATCCTCGCCTCTTTTAAACCATATGTAAGTAGATTTCGAACCCCGCTTATTCCTTTTTCTTCTTCAAAACCTTCAGCTGTTGATGATTTCATTAAGCGAATTTCACTAATGGTTTGTTGAATTTTACCTGAAAATGTCGCAGTTTCATCCTGTAGCCCTCGTGATATTTTCGCCATTTTTTGACCAAGTGGCATCATAATGATCATGGTGAGTGGTACTGAAATGAGCATAAGAAGCGTCATTTTCCAGTCCATGATGAGAAGAATAATAATTGCCCCAATAATCGAAATGACCCCGGTGATAAATTGCGGAAAATGTTGCGAGATTAAATCCTTTACAATGCCCGTATCATTTACGACTCGGCTCACAGATTCCCCGCTTTGTTGCTTATCAAAATAACTGACTGGCAAACGAATAAGTTTTTCCCACATTTTTTCACGAAGACGTGCTACAATGCGTTGCCCAACTGCAGCAAGCATGTAAGTCGATACCCCGTCAATAACAGCCTGTAAAATAAACACGGCTGCAATCACGGCAACAAGTATGGCATTAACGGAAATCCCCGAAAACCCATCAACGAGTTCCCGCGTTAATAACGGAATCGACAGTCCTACAAATGTCGTGATAATACTTCCGATTAACCCAACCGTTAAGGCTGTCTTTGGTATATTCGTCGATAAAATCAACCGAAAAAACGGCTTCAACCCATTATCTTTATTTTTCATTTGAAACTCCTCCATAAAAACTCTATCCCATACGTACGAACCAAATTTAAAAAAGTTACACAGTTGATACATTGTCCTATGGTTTCCTCTTTATATCATAACCTTTTAATCCTCATTTCTACTAATCGTTTATACATGCAGATACTGTTCTATTAAATCTTTTTGAATCAAGACATGCGACACCAAACTTGCCTATCTATCTGCCACCTAAAATCTATGCACCATTTTCCATAAACGCCCATAAAATGGTGTAAATGAGGTGTTCATATGAAAAGATGGGTTAAGATCCTGATTTTAGCGTACCTTTCCATTTTATTTTTCGGGAGTTTTTTAGCTGTAGGTGTATTGTGGATTGGTGTGTTTGAAGAAACATATCCCAAGTTAGCAGAAATTGAACCCTTTTTGTATTATTTTTTCGCTGGCGCCATTGGCGGATCGCTAAGGCATCTATATATGTTTTGTTCCCATTATATGAATGACCAATTTATTGATCCGAGGCACTGGATAATGTATATTTTCTTTCCGCTGTTTGCAACAGGAACGGCTGTCATCGCCGTTAACCTTATCCAAAGTGGTATTTTAATGATTGACTTCGCTGATAATATTGATGGTCCATATGCTCAAGTCAGTGTCGCTTTTTTTGTTGGATTTGGCTTTAATCGTTTCCTTAATAAACTAAATGAGATTTCAACAGGTATGTTTGATATGAAAAAACAAGCAAAAAAACAGGACTGAGTTGCACAAACTCAGTCCTTACATTTTGCCCAAAGTCAGGTCTTTTCTTAGATAAAATTCGCAAACACATATAAGATTACTATACTCACTAAAATTGTAATATTCGTTGCAGTAGCGATTAGTCGAATGCTTTCGTTACTGTATTTAAACTCAACCGCAAATGGAATTGACGATGAAGCCACTGGAAGTAACAGACCTAGTAAGATCGTGTAGCGAAACCTATCATCGTATGGAAGCAGAAATAATAATGTAATTCCAACAAGCAAGCCTACACCGTATCGGAATGTTAAAAATTTCAGCATCGGTTTTACAAATTGTTTTTCAAATTTGAAATTCAAGTAAAGACCCAATAATAGTAAGCTTAATGGCATATTTGCTGCTGAAATAGTACTTGCCACCTCAATCACCATATCTGGTAATTTAATGTGATTGAGATTTAAAATACTTGCAATCACGTAGGACATTAACGGGATAGATTTCAAAAGCTTTTTTCCAATCTCCAAAGGTTTTAAACTTAACCCTTCATTCGAAAAGTAGCTTCCCAAAATATAGGCGATCCCAAAGACAATGACAGAGGTTCCCACATCAAACATACTAAAATATGTCAATCCACTCATTCCCCAAATCGCGTAAACAAGCGGAAATGCGAACAAACCGACATTAAACCCAGATGACATCATTAAAAAAGAGCCCTTAAGCTCTCTTTCCTCATTTTTAAAAATAAGCAAGCCTAATAATGAAACAACAATCCCATAGATAAGTACAATAATTGGGATTAAAATGAGGTTTGTTTCGATTTCAACCCGATCGAACGTCACAAGCACAAGTGCTGGAAGCGTAATTTTAAAAATAATCTTTGATATTACCCCGCCATCCTCCTCTTTCAACACGTGAATCCGTTTCAAAATATACCCTAGTGCAATAATCATCATAATATAAAGAAATTCCTCATTCATACCTGCATGCTCCTCTAACTACCTAAAAATACTATACTAGTATACTGCATACTGGGTCAGAGGGACAGGTACCGCGACAGCAATACGATAATTTGGTCATATTGTTATCCAATAACCCTGTCTCTCGTTTAATAAGGTTAAGTATCTTTTTGGTAATAAAAACTTATTAAGAGTCTTTGCCTTAACACATTTACAAATAATTAGTGAAATTGTTATAATATAAATAGTTCTTAATTAAGAACAAAGAGGAGGAGATAAAGTGCTAAAGAAAATTTTATTTAGTCTGATTTTGTTTGCATTATTCCTTTCCATACCAGTCTCGGCTTTTGCGAAAGGACCTGTAAAAAAGAACATTGATTATGTAGCTTTAGGGGATTCATTAGCTGCTGGTACAACACCATATAATGAAATTGATAAAGGCTACGCCGAATTTTTAGTTGAGCGTTTTGAACAGTCCCAATACACAGTTGGTTTTAAAAATTTTGGTGTTCCCGGTTATACCTCAACAAATGTCTTACATGATATGACGAGGTTTGATGTTCAAACGAAAATTCGTGAAGCAGAATACGTAACCATTGATATCGGTGCGAATGATATTTTACGACTCTTGAATACTCCAGATAAAATTCCACAGGCATTAGAAGAAGTAAGTGCGAATTTGTTTGGTATCTTAGGTGCTATTGAACGATTAAATCCAAGTGCTAAAGTATATGTCATGGGCTATTACTTCCCATTCCCACATTTACCAGAAGAACAACAGCAAGCATTAATTCCTTTATTAGATCGACTAAATCAAGTAATCGAAAAGGTTGCTGTAATGAATAATGATACATTTATTCCGACAAGTAAAGCTATTGCCAAAGACTATGAAACTTTTCTTCCAAATCCAACGAATATCCACCTAAGTACCGAAGGATATCAAATCATCGCAAAAGAGTTTTGGAAAAAGATAGATAAGAGCAAGAATGACTACTAAATGTTAACATTCTTTCTTTTTAATTAGAGAGAGAGTCAACACTTTCGTCCGGCTCTCTCTCATTTAAAAGTCCAATCACAAAAACTTAAGAACACTACTCTTTCTTCTTCCCTCCATTATTATCTTACAAAAACTGTTTACCAACTACATAATAGACGACTTGTTTGTATTACCCATTGTTGAAATCGTTCTCTTACGACTTAAGATAGATTAAACACCCATCTTTTGGCGTTTGCTTTATCTATCTTTCATTAGAATAATAGAGGCCTTTCTTGGGAAAATAAAGGTAATATGCATTGATTTTAGGAGGGTGATAAAATGTTAAGGGATTCAAAAGTAGATGCAAAAGGACATATAAAACCTAACCAAAAAGATTCTAAAAAAATGGTGAAACATACTGCAGAAGTACATGAGAATAATAAAAAATAAATAGCAATCTCTGGGGACTGTACCTGTCCCCGTGTACCAAAAATGCTGGGTCCACTTTACGTTGACCCAAGCATTTTTTCATCTATTAATACGCCGTCCACCCAGCATCTCCAGTGATAACTGTTCCATTTACGAAGCTTGCGTCGTCTGTTGCTAAGAATAGAGCAATTTTGGCGATTTCTTCTGGTTTCCCATTACGTGGATTTATGGCCAAACCTGGCATAATGCGACCCATTCCAAAATCGCTTCGACCTGTCATTGATGCGCTGATGTTTGTTTCAACGCCCCCTGGTGCGATTGCGTTGCAACGAATACCACTTTGCGCATACATAAACCCAGTGTTTTTTGTGAATCCAACTACCGCATGCTTAGAAGCTGTGTAAGCAGCACCCGCTCTTGCACCTTGAAGTCCACCTGCAGAAGCTACGTTGATAATAACCCCAGCGTTTTTCTCTAAAAAGATTGGCAGCACTTTACGAGTTGCACGCATCACGCTAGTTGTATTAACCGCGAAAATTCTTTCCCAGTTTTGATCGATGATTTCCCCCGCTGGTTCAAAGTTGTCCATAATTCCTGCATTATTTACTAAAATATCTACTGTGCCATACGTATTCACAGCTGTATTAATTAAGTTTTGAATGTCTTCTTCTTTAGCCACATTCGTCATAACCGCAATAGCGTCTCCACCGATTGCCTTAATTTCTTCAACTGTTGCTTTTGCGGCCTCAATGTTGATATCGGAAACAACTACTTTCGCACCTTCTTTTGCATAAAGAATCGCAATTGCTTTCCCCATACCAGAAGCAGCACCCGTAACAACCGATACTTTATTCTCAAGTTTCATGTTCATTCCTCCAATTATGATAGAATGCATTTTAATAAACAGTTGTTTACTAATCAACAACTACCTCTAGTATAATTAGCTTAATAGAACGTTTTCAATCAGCAAATACAAGCTTAAACGTACATTAATGAACAAAAGCATATAAAATTGTACATTATATTAAAATATCATACATCGGAGGACAATTATGTCTATTAATAATAACTATCTTGATCGGAGAATTGTAAAGTCGAAGCGAGCCATGAAGGATGCACTTTTAACTTTAATGAATGAAAAGGATTTTAAGGACATTTCGATTTCAGATATTGTACGTGAGGCAGACCTAAATCGGGGTACATTTTATAAGCATTATCAATATAAAGAAGACATTCTGCATGAAATCATGGATGAGGTTATCGATGATTTGATTCAATCCTATCGAGAACCATACAAAGGTGTCGAAATTTTTGAGATTAAAAAGCTCACTACGTCAGCAGTGAAAATATTTGATCATGTCTATAAATACGCAAACTTTTATTCACATATCGTCAAAACTAGCACCTTAACAGGATTTCAGAATAAGTTCTGTTCCGTATTAAAGGAGCTCGCTTTATCTGATTTACATAACACACTCAACGATCCAAAAATTGATAGGGAAATTCATGCCAATTATCAAGCATATGCAATCTTAGGAATGGTAATTGAATGGATCAATAGCGGATTTAAGTACAGCCCCCACTTCATGGCAGAGCAACTCCTTGAGATTATTAGGTATAATCGGGCGGAATCAGTAGTGAAGCCAGTGATCAAATAGTAGCTGGGTCAAAGGGACAGGTACCTGTCCCCGCGTTCCACACTTATACCCAATGATCTGGTCTTTTTAAGTAGTCAGGTATTTTTGTATGAGCATTTCCTTTTGCTGAATTTAATTGTGATTGTGTTAGAAAAAGTGCACCTGTTAAGTTCGCATTGCTTAAGTCCACATCTCTGAGATCTGCCCCAATAAAATCCGCTTTTCTTAAATCTGCATGACTTAAATCAGCTGCAATCATCAGTGTTCCCCGAAAACTAAACCCTTGTAAATCTGCACCTTTTAGATTTGCTCCAACGTAATCTAGTCTCTTGTTTCTTTTTTTACGTTGGCCGTTGCGGTAAACCTCACTAGTTTTCAATAATAACTGATTAACCTTACTCCTATGTACACCCATATCTAATTCTAAAATTTCTTCAGGCGCTCTTTCTGTTAGTATCAACGTTTCTTTATACATGTCTTGAAGACTTGAATGAAATGAATGTGTTTCCTTAAGTCTGAGAGCTTGTTCAAGATACCAAAGCATTTCATGAAGCTGTTGAACGAGTGGAAATACCGCAAACATTTCGGTAGCATGCTCTGAATTATTTCTCCAATCATGCCCGTTATAGATCACCTGTGATACATGTTGTCCTGCTCCAAAACACTCATAGGAAACACATCCACGAAACCCTTTTTCCCTCAATTGATCATGTATCTTACAGCGATTATCGGAACATAAATTTCGGCAGGGCTCTCCACCGTCTTTACTAAATGGAAAATCTGCTGATTTCGCAAAAGGTAAAGCTACACAACATAGACCGAAACAATTCGTACAATCTGACATTAAATAATCATTCATTCTATCACACTTCCACATACAGATTCATTTATATCAAGTATAAATGAAAGGTGATTCATTGAATACAGTTAAATTGTTAGTTTTATCCAGTTTTAGTTTGGGTCAATGTACCTGTCCCCTTGTCCCATCGATAAAAGGGATTGGGTGTTTATAACACGAACTCCCTTTGTTAAGGATTTTACTTTTGCGAAAAAAAGGTTGGAGCAGAATCCACATTTTTAAGCCAGATTTGCTCTTGGCCATTTACACCATTTTTCACCCATACATCCCCTGTATTTTGTTCTGCCACCTTGCGAAACCAAGATAGGTAAGAGTCAACCACTTGAGGATTTTCATCAAGTTCGTTCTCCTTAGGAAAAGAAATTTGCTCCTGCTCTCCTGTTTTTATATTAATCGCATAAAGTGAAGTGAACATTGTTGGCACAGGTCCTTCTTTCCACTCCTTATTTTCTTTCGCACGATTCACTATCACCACATCTTTGGAGAACCATTCCAAATCAAGATCTACAAATCCTTTAGGCGTGTACTCCTTCTGCTGTTTCATAATGGGGATATCGGCAACTTTCATTTTTTTGTTCTCAACAAAAAATCTTCCTTCCCCTGAAATATAGGCTAATCGATCACTTGTTGGAGCCCACTTAAACCAATCATTAAACCCCAACATTTTTCCTACTGCCTGAAACTGTTCTCCTTTTGATGATAGGACACATAATGTGTTGCTATCCATGGACCAGGAAGCTGTAGGTATCAATAAAAAACTTACCCATTTTCCATCTGAACTCCATTTAAAATAATCAGCATCAATCCCAAACAATTCAGGTTCTTTCGTTTGAATCGTATATAAATGCTTCATTTTTTCTTTCGCAAGATTTGCATCTACTGGAATTCTAAAAAGTGGGATAGGGCTCCACCCTGTAGGAAGCAAATTAGATTGTGAAGAAACGATAAATTCTTTCCCATTAGGGAACCACTCAAAACCGCCAACTCCTAGTGAGACATTTTCAAATCCTTGCGGGCGACCATTTTTCATTTTGGTGACATTTAAAAGCCCGTGATCAGTGTAAGCCAGCTGATTTTTTATTGGGGACCATTTAAAATCAGATGTCACCACCCTTAAGTAAGGTTGGTAAATCTCGTTTTCCTTTGTATCGTAAATGTATAAATCCGATTTTTCTCCCTTTTCATCACCATCAATAAACCCAATAAAACGACCATCATATGACCACTTTGGAGAATACACGTACCGGTCCTTTGTGATTTGGATTTCTTGATTGCCTGTTTTGATCCACAACTGATGATCACGGATAAATGCAGCTGTTAGTGGAGCTTCTGCATTTGCTATCATTGAAAAATGACAAAAGATGAGAGTTAGTAGTATCAATAGTCGAATTCCCAAATTCAATCCCTCCTACTACTAGATTCACCAAGTTATGAGTAGGAATGCTAAGGGATTATCTGGGAACTAAAGGGGTGTGAAAAAACCAAAAAATGGACTGCTACTGCAGTCCATCTCCCACACTATCCAATTATTTTAAAAATGTCGCATCTCCCACATCAACATACATCGCCTTACCGGTAACCGCGTCAATAGCTCTGACACTCCCTACTGTATCAGGAAATTCTGGAACATAAGCAAGTGTATAAATGGACGTCCCCTCTTCATAGTATTCACGAATGAACATTAGCTCCATTTTCACATGCTTTTTATAGATATCTTTTGCTTCACTTTTAGAAATAACGGCTTTCGTAGGTAGCTTGGCATAGTGCTCATCTGGTGGAAGGTCTAAGCTCAAATGTGTTATTTTTCCCGAGTACTTCCCTACTGAAAGAAGTGACACATGCTGATCAACAAGAATTCCTTGATGCTGCAAATGGAAATAAAACGTGTAACTATCTTCTTGTTCTACAAAATCTTCTTCCCATTCATTTTCGTCAAAATTATCCTCATCAAATTCTTCGATGAATTCATGGTCTTCAAAATCTTCTTCTTCGAACTCATCGAAATTGTACTCCAAATCTTCATTCTCATATTCAGGAACCTCTAAGCGGAACCTTTCATGCGTGTCGGGAATAAGCTTGAACATAACGTCTAGCGCCCTCTCCCTTGCAGTTTTTAACCCCATTTCCACTCCATCATTTTTATGCTCCTCACCACTTAAAACCTCTAGAAGCAGATTTGTTTTTTCATCAAAACAAAGCTTCATAACATGGTCATCGGTATCTTCTATATTAAAGGAATATTCGGCAACCTTCTTAAGCGTAGACCAGATTTCAATACGCCTACCTTCCGCTACTTGTTTATCCAAAAGCTTGAATTCAGCCGTTACACCCACTAATTCATATATGGGTTGAATCGGAGTATCTCTTTTTTGGATTCCCGATTCCAGGTCATGTCCTTCATGAATACTCGACGTGTCAGAGCCATCAATAGGAATATCCATCACTTGTTCAATCACGCTATAAGCCAGATGGTACTGGTTATCTCCATTTTTATACACTTCCTGATCAAATTGCTGAATTTTCAACTCAAAGTCTAATCCTTCGATGTATGTTTCCAAAGCCTCCTCTTCCGAAACAACGAAATCCGTATAACGAACCTCGTATTCTTCGTCTGCACAATAAAAGCTTGAGATTTTTCCGGAAGTCGAAACGGACACTGTAAAACCCGTACTATGCAAAAACTTACCGTATTTTCCATCCCTTTTTTCATAGGTAATCATATACGGATTATCTAGATCCAAGATTCCCGAGAGTTCATATTCCTTCTGACCTGGATAGAAGGTATCAACGAATTTTTGCGCATTCGCTGCCATTTGTTCTTTTGAATGATTACCCTCAGGCGCATCTCCGATTAACGAAAACCCTAAAAGTTCCCCATTTTCATTTAATGAATAACTTCCGAATCGTTCATCTGTTCCTACTTCAAAAATGTCAAAACAATCTTCATCAAAATCCGAAGCTTTTTCATATGCTTTTACGGGTAAAAAAGGCTTTAACTTCTCAAAGACTTTGCTCATCATTGTCCCCCATAATTTTCATAATATTGATATTGTAGCATTTTCATAGCCTTTTAAAATATGTATTTTACATATTACTTCCAGCCTGTTACTATGGAATCATTTTTAACAAAATCACTTGAAATTATTGTGGGATTAAATATGATTGATTAGTACTATTGATAAGTTAGTAAAGGAGAAAAAATGAAGAATGTATTAAAAACAACATTGCTATTACTTTGTATCACATTTCTTTCAGCTTGTGCGGAATCCGTTGATGTAAAAGGAATTCAGGAACTGGCTGACAAAGTGGAACAAGCAAGCGAAATCGTTGGTTCCCAGGAACTAGAACAAATAAGTGATGCGGTTGGAAATGCTGCTGAATTCGCTGGAGAAATTGAAAACCTTACTGAGGTGCTCACACAGTTACCCGATGAGGTGAATGAAGATAAAATTGTAACCGCACAAATTGAATCTTGTTATGACGGTGATACTTGTAAAGCGTTTGTGAACGGACAAAAAGAATCACTTCGTTTTTTATTAGTAGATTCTAGCGAAATCAAAGGTGGGCCAATGCCGTATGCAGAAGAAGCCCGGGACTTTTTAAATGAATTGGTAAAAGGAAAAGAAATTGTTCTTGAGTTAGGCAAAGGCGATAGTCGCGATAAGTATGATCGCCTGCTCGTATATGGGTTCCTTCCCTCTGGTGAGAACATTCAGGAAATAATGCTTGAAGAAGGTCTACTAACAGTCAGGTACATCTACGAAGATCAAAAATATCTAGATGACTATAGGGCCGCAATGGAGCAAGCAAAAGCGTCCAAGACTGGGATTTGGTCAATTCCAGGATATGCGGGCTATGACCGACCGTATAATATGGATGCCATACAGTAAAGGATAAGGTTTCTCCCTTATCCTTTTTTGCATCATATAAATTCTTAATAAAGAACACCCAAAGAATAATCCCCTGAAAAAGGAATATATTTTACTAGAAATAGAACTTAAGGAGTGAATGATTTGGCGAAAATGATCATCATGTATGAGGAACCAAAGGACAAGGAGGCTTTTGACAAACATTATTATAATGTTCATGTTCCATTAGGTCGTAGAATCCCAAACATTATAAAAGATTCCGTTCATCGTGTAGTTGATTCTCAAAATACGGATTTAAACCTATATCTAATAACTGTTTTAGAGTTTGAGAATATAGAAAAACTAACTGAAGCCTTTTCAAGCCCAGAAGCAAGAGAAGCGGAAGCAGACGGTCCAAATCTATTCCAATACTTAAATAAGCCACCGATAATAACGATTGTGGAATAGCTATTTTAAAAATTATTGCCTCGTTCTGTAGCAAGTTTATGACCCACTTTATGTTGGGCTCACACGACAATTAGCGGACATAACCATTATTTAACCATATATAACTATTATTCTCTAATCTTTTGTACAGAAAAGCCTCCAAACCAAAATGTTTGGAGGTTTCACCTTCAAATCAATAAGCTTCAATCTTCACGTCTTCAGAAACATTCAATTCCGCTTCAGTTGATTCAACTACATCTTGAATATTATATCCTTTAGCCACCTCAACTAATTTCAACCCATTCTCCGTTACATCGATAACAGCTCTGTCCGTAATAATTCGATCGACTACATTTTGACCCGTGAGTGGAAGGCTACATTTTTTAAGAATCTTTGGCTGTCCATGCTTATTCACATGTTCCATGATGACAATCGTCTTTTTCGCACCGTGAACTAAATCCATCGCACCGCCCATACCTTTAATCATCTTTCCCGGAATCATCCAGTTGGCCAAATCACCATTCTCAGCTACTTCCATCCCGCCTAAAATGGCAATGTCGATATGTCCTCCGCGAATCATCGCAAAGGATTCGGCACTACTAAAAAAGCTTGCACCTGTCATCGCTGTGACTGTCTCTTTACCGGCATTAATCAAGTCGGGGTCGACCTCTTCTTTCGTAGGATATGGACCAATTCCCAATAAACCATTTTCCGATTGTAAAACCACATGTTTATTGTCAGAAATATAATTTGCTACCATCGTCGGCATTCCAATTCCCAGATTCACATAACTACCGTCTTGAATTTCCTGCTCTGCCCTTTGTGCAATTTGCACTCTCACGTTATTTGACATTGTTATACCTCCCTTAATCTCTAACAGTCAGACGTTCAATTCGCTTTTCATGCTTCCCTACAATCAGTCCTTGAACATAGATACTTGGTGTGTGAATTTCATTTGGATCCAGTTCGCCAACCTCAACAATTTCTTCTACCTCGGCAATGGTGACCTTCCCCGCAGCTGCCATCATAGGATTAAAGTTTTGTGCTGTTTTACGATAAACTAAATTTCCTAGTTTATCTGCTTTCCATGCCTTTACTAGACTAAAATCCGCTGTTAATCCTTCTTCCAGTAAATATTCTTTTCCGTTAAACTCTCTTGTTTCGCGTCCTTCTGCAATTGGAGTTCCTACTCCTGCTGGCGTGTAGAATGCAGGAATCCCCGCACCACCTGCACGAATTTTCTCCGCTAGAGATCCTTGTGGTACGAGTTGAACCTCTAATTCTCCGCTTAAAACCTGTCTTTCAAACTCTTTGTTTTCCCCTACATATGAGGAGATCATTTTTTTGATTTGCTTATTTTGCAGAAGGATCCCAAGCCCCCAATCATCCACTCCACAGTTATTGGAAATAACAGTTAAGTCTTTTACGTTTGTTTTACGAATGCCAAGTATTAGATTTTCTGGAATTCCAACAAGACCGAATCCACCTACCATCAGTGTCATTCCATCTTTGATACCGCTTACAGCTTCTTCAAAGCTAGTATAGATTGTTTTCATTTTCTACCCCTCCTGTTATATAAAAATGAGACAATTTGTCCTTTAGCTTTATTCGTTTCTAAATTTTCATTATCTTCTAAATAAAATTTTACAACAGTCCGATTTATCCGTAAAATGAATAATAAGAATAAACTTTATTACGAATTGGAATATAAGGAGGACCAATGGAATTAAAAGATTTACGCTACTTTATGGAAGTTGTCGATTACGGAAGTTTTACCAAAGCAGCGGTTAACACCTATATTTCGCAACCTACCCTGAGTAAATCCGTCAAAAAATTAGAAACGGATCTTAAGGTTGAACTATTCGAACGCTCAACCAGAAAACTGATATTAACGGATGCCGGTGAAATTGTGTATAAGCAAGCATCTAAAATCCTAGGTGCCACCCATGAACTTCATACCTTATTAGATGATTTAATGAACCTGCCAACTGGAAATATTAAAATAGGGATCCCTCCCTTAATTGGCACTCTTTTCTTTCCAACGATTGCACAAAAATTTGGCATGCAGCATTCTCAGGTATCGTTAGAATTAATCGAACTTGGAGCAAAACGGATTGAACATTTAGTCGATGAGGGGCAAGTTGATGTGGGCATTGTCGTAAACCCAACAGATCACAATAAATTTATGGTTCACCCATTCATCAAGGAAGAATTTACACTTTTCACTCATCCCACACATTTATTATCAAATGAGAAAACTGTTAAACTAGAACAACTTGAAAATGAATCTTTTATTCTCTTTAATCAAGAATTCGCCTTACATAACTTGATTATTCAACATTGTCAACACGCCGGATTTTCTCCTAAAATCGCTTATGTAAGTTCACAATGGGACTTGATTACTGAATTGGTTATTGCCCAACTCGGGATTACTCTTCTACCAAAATCCATTTATTCTAAAATGGATGACACTAAAATCAACATGATTCCACTTGAATCTCCTCCGATGTGGGAGCTCGTTGTCATTACTAAAAAAGACAGGTACCGATCCTTTGCGGTCAGGGCTTTACTGCAATTTCTTGGTGAGGAATTTCATGAGATTGGTTACTGAGGTTAAAAATTTTATTTTCAAAAAACAAAGAACCTACAACCATCACTATTTTAGTGTTTGTAGGTTCTTTATTAATACTACTTCGTTACTCCCAATCCAAAAGCTTCAGCCTTTAATAAAATCTCATCCCGCTTCACTTCATACAATCCATATGGAATTAAGCGTAATCCCGGTAAGAAATCGCAAGTTAGGAATAACAACGTGTACAGAATATCATGGAATGGGAAGCCTCGATCCTGTAAGGTTTTAAGTAGTTTATCATGATACTCTACAGCTTTTTCAAATGAAGGATTTGTTGTCATCATACCTGTAAGAGGAAGCGGAATTTCAAGGATGATTTCATCACCATCAACAATGACAATTCCCCCACCAATCTCATGAACCCTTGTAGCCGCTATTGCCATGGCTTGCGGGTTTCTTCCGACTGTTAACAATTCTGTCGTCGTATTATAGGTCGAGGCCATTCCATCGAGCGTCACAGCAAATCGTTCTAATACGGCCTTACTGACCCAATTTCCTCTACGATCAATTAATGCTGAATACATAAGTCCTTCATGACCAGACAGATCCGCAAATCCATTAACCGAAGAAATCATTGTATCCTTCCTCGAAGTGATTACATTACTTTTAAAATAGGAAACGGGTAATGGTTTATTATCATCTGGATGTGGATATAGATAGAGTTCTGGATTCTCTAGAACTGATTTCGGAAATTCAAAAGCTTCACGAACAACGTATTTTCTCCAATCTATCTCTGGCATCGATGCTAGTAATTGTCCATTCTTTGCCACGACTTCACCGCTTGCGATAACTCTTTCAGGTCGGAAGTCAACTAGATCCGGAAGTAAGAGAATATCTGCCTTTCTACCCGGAGCAATACCTCCGATATAATCCTCCAAGCGTAGATATGTCGCTGCATTAACTGTGACCATCTGAATCGCATCCATTACAGGCACACCGAGTTCAACCGCTTTGCGCACAAGTCCATCGACAAAGCCTTCCCTTTCAATGAAACCTGGATGTGGCCCATCTGTTGTCATCACGATTCGGCTTGTGTTGACATTTCCTTCTGTAATCATTTTAATGACTTCTTCAAGGTCAGGTCGAAGTGAACTGTTTCGCAATGTCGTCCACATGCCTAAGCGTAGTCGATCTAGTGCCTCTTTTGCTGTGATTGCTTCATGGCAAGCTGTCACACCAGACGCTACAATCGCGTTTAATTTTTCATAAGAACAACCTGATGTATGACCGTCAGATACTTTACCGATTTCTTTTACATAATCCATTGTATCAAGTAAAAAAGGATCACCATTATAAAGGAGCGGCCAACGGGTGACTTCTGCTGAGCCAACAATCTCTTCCATTGCAAGTAGTTCCTGAATATCCTGATGATTATACCAGTCACGTTCTCCAGGATAATCCGCCTGAGAAACAAGTCGAACAAGCCAGAGGAAATTTCCAGGTAACGATTTTAAATCAAGAACCATATCCTTGAAACCTTTAGCACCCATATGTAAATAGAAAAACAAATTATCATTAACTGATGTGGTTGTCCCCAGTGGCAACACCTTGCTCGTGATGCTGATTGGATTATAAACAACCCATGGGTGGGAATGCGCCTCGATAAACCCTGGTGATACATACTTTCCTTCCGCATGTATGACCTTAGTGTGTTCGCCAACCATCGCTTCACTTTCTCCAACATATGCAATACTATCCTTATACACAGCTACATTTAATTTTAAAAATTCGCCTGAATACACATTGATTACAGTCCCACCTTTAATATATAGATCGGCAGGTAAATTCCCTTTTGCTACTTCCACTAGCTCACTACGTTTTGCTCTTAGCCTCAAACCTCTCACTCCCCCTATTTAAAAACACACATTATGTTTTGTTAACCTTCGTTTATATAACATAATATTAATAAGAAGTGTTTGTACCTGTCAATCATATTGCTCGAATTTATAAAAAATTAAGTATATTCCTATAAAAAAAGAAGCCCGATAAATGCGAGCTTATCTACCGTCTTTCTTGTAACTTTGTAAATCGATATCTAGACGGGAATCATAATACAAATATAAGGCCTTTCACCCCTTGTAGGGACAAAAGACCTTATTATTCACTCAGAACTTTAAAACTTTATTTCGCATTCTCATCCGGCTGATGAATCCCAAAGATATTTCCCTCTGTATCCACAAAGTAACCCTGCCAAGCCATTCCAGGAAGCGCGTACTTTGGCATTGCTACCTTTCCACCACGCGCCATAATTTTTTGCTCAGTCGTATCGTAATCTTCTACACCCATTGTACAAGCATAGCCATTCAAAGGTTGATTCGCTTCTGGAGGAGGACTTTGACGTTGCATCAACGCTCCGTTTATACCAAGTTCATTTTCATCCCCCGTTACCGCTCCGAAATAAGGCATCCCGGCATAATCGCTCCAATCCTCAAACTTCCAACCAAATACTTCGCCATAAAACGTTTTTGCTCGTTCCATGTCATCTACATGAATTTCAAAATGAATTAATCTTCCCATCTTATCCACCAGCCCATCCACAAATTTTTCCACACTATGTAAATTCTACCTTAGTCTTGAAACACCTTTTTCATTATCGGAAAAAATAATAAATAATATTCAAAGTCATTTAGACTTTTAGATTCATTCAATTGACACATGCTCTTTTATACAGTAGACTTCGGAGAAAAAAGGATGGTACTAATGACAACAGATCAACAATCACTACACCCTTCACTCAAAGAAACAGCCATATCGTTTTTAAATCTAATCGTTTCAGGAAAAATCCGAGAAGCATATGAGAGATATGTACATGCTGATTTTTTCCACCACAATCCCTTTTTTCGTGGCGATGCAGAAAGTCTCATGCTTGCCATGGAAGAAAACAAAGTCCAAAACCCTCACAAAACTTCTGAGGTAAAGCTTGCCATACAAGAAGGTGATATGGTTACCGTATACTCCCATATAAGGCAAAATCCAGATGACCTTGGAGCAGCTGTTGTACATATTTTTCGTTTCAAAGACGACAAAGTTGTTGAATTATGGGATATTGGACAACCCATCCCAGAGAACTCACTGAATGAAAATGGGATGTTCTAAAAATGAAAGCAGCCCCCAAAGGACTGCTTTTTTTAATATATATACTGAATCACAAAATTACTAATAAATAAAAGTGCAATCATATAAAGTGCAGGATGAATTTCCTTTCCTTTTCCCATTAACAGCTTCATTACAGGATATAAAATAAAGCCGATCGCCATACCATCTGCAATGCTATATGTTAATGGAATCAGCACAATGATAAGAAGTGCTGGAAAACTCTCTGTAAAATCATCCATCGAAATGTTTACGATGTTTTGCAACATAAGAACGCCGATTAAGATTAAAATCGGTGAAACAGCGCTTGCCGGGACCATTTTAATAACCGGAATAAATAACATGGAAAGTAAGAACATAACCCCCGTTACGATGCTGGTTAGTCCAGTTCTTCCCCCAGCAGTGATTCCAGCAGCTGTTTCCACAGAAGCAACTGTGGGACTTGTTCCAAAGACTCCTGAAGATAAAACAGACACAGCAGTTGCTTGAAGAGACTTTTTACTACTTTCCGGTCGTTTTAGCATATTGGTATGTCCATGAATCAAACCAATGTTTTCAAAGACGAGCACCATTGCTAAAGAAATGGAAGTTAACCAGAAAACAAGATTCCCTGCTTCTGCCCATGATAATTGGCCAAAGACCCCCAAGTACTCATGAAAGTTTGGTGTTGAGAAGGAAATCCCTTCATACTTGGCTCCACCAAACAAAATCGATAACACCGATGTAATTAAAATACTTAATAACAGGTTTCCAGGTACATTTTTAATAAATAATAAGACTGTGATAATTAAACCAATAAAGGTGACGAGTACTGAAGGGCTACTTAAATCCCCTATAGCAAGTAACGTGTGCTCAGAGCTTGTAATAATCCCCGCATTGTCAAACCCGATTAAAATCAATAGTACTCCAATCCCAATCGTTATCGCTTCTTTTAAAGAATTGGGGATGGAGGAAGTAATTACCTTTGCCATCGGGGTAAAAGCAATCACCACAAAGATTAGTCCTGAAACGAAGACCATCGCCAGCGCTTCCTGCCAAGTGAATCCCCCAGATTGCACGATTGTATAAGTAAACATCGCATTTAGACCCATTCCAGGAATGAGGAGAATTGGAGTGTTACTCCATAACCCGATAATTACACATCCAAAAAAACTAGTTAAGATCGTTGCAATGATTCCTGCCTCCATCGGAATTCCCGCTGCTGCTAGAATCGTTGCATTGACAATAATAATATAAACTACCGTTATATACGAAATGAACCCTGCAGAGAATTCTTTTCCAATTGTAGTTCCATGTTGTTTTAAGTTAAAAAATCGTTCCATATTTTATCACCTTTCTATCCGTGAAAACGATTCTTATCATAACATGGACTTACACCATATGAAAAATATATAATTTATATAGAAACCATACTTTTTTCGTATAGAAGGAGAAATAAATGGACATAAAACAATTACGATATTTCATCGCCATAGCCGAAGAAAAAAATATAACAGCAGCGGCGAACCGGCTTCATATGTCACAACCCCCATTAAGTATGCAACTAAAACAGCTGGAAGAAGAGCTTGGTGTTAAATTGTTTGAGCGCAATGGCAAAAGCATGGAGTTAACCGACAAAGGCGATATTCTTTATCAACGCGCATTACATCTCGTGAACAGTGTTGAGGAAATTAAACATGAAATTCACGAAACAGAAGAAGGAACGAAAGGTGTGCTGGCTGTCGGAATTAACACACTATCTGTTTCAGGCTTTTCAGACATGCTTCAAGCCTTCCATAAAATATATCCGCTTGTGACATTGAAAGTCGTTCAGAATGACTCTTATTATCTAGCGGAAATGGTTAAATCACGTGCAATTGAAATGGCATTCGTACGCCTTCCGCTTGAGCATCGAGGTTTCATATATGAGCACCTTCTTAGCGAGCCATTTGTTTTTGTGAGTAAAACGAAAACAGACATGGTTTCGCTTGAATCAATCTCACAATTGCCACTCATTATTCCGAGTACTGAAGGTTTGGGGAGCTATAACATCATTCACGAAGCCTTCTCAAAACAAAAACTTCAATTTACGAGTATTGCAGAGTGCTCAGATATGCATGTATTAATGGAAATGGTTAAAGGCGGAATGGGAGCAACGATCGTGCCTAAATCCGTATTGGATGTGTATGGAGATGGAGATCTACATTCTGCTCCGATAAAAGATACAACGATGTATTCCTCATTAGGAATGATTTGGCTTGAGCATCACTATGTCTCAACTCCAGCTAAGAACTTTATTGAGTTGGTAAAAAAGGAATTATCTTAGTTATTAGACCAAAGATCGTATGATTAACCCTTATTCGTACCTTCAGTTATTTACATTACTACCAGTAAGGGTATGATTAGCCATTATTCATACCTTTAGTCATTTACATTACAACCTGTGAGGGTATGATTAGCCAGTATTCGTACCTTCAGACATTTCATTACAATCAGTGAGGGTATGATTAGCCATTATTCATACCTTCAGTCGTTTGCATTACTGCCTGTGAGGGGATGATTAGCCATTATTCGTACCTTCAGTCATTTACATTACAACTTGTGAGGGGATGATTAGACAGTATTCGTACCTTCAGTCACTTGCATTTCAACCAATGAGGGTATCAAACGAGGGAACATATCCGTCTTTCATCCCCCTCTATACCACCCCGCGCTATATATGCCCAAAATCTTTTTACCCCAGCATGTACCAGTAGAATACCCTTATGTTAGAAAACCAAATACTTTCCCGCCGTAGCCTACACCTCTACCTGTCTTACACCACATGATCAGATTTCCCCCATCGAACATATATCACTAAACCACTCATGAAACACATGCAAAAACTTCCTCTCATGCCCCCCTATCTGGTACACCGTTCCTGTTCTACCGGTCCAAAACCCAATAAAAAAACAGCCCCACAAGTGTAGGACTGTTTTTGAGTTCTTATTTATAGGTTAAATTATAATTTAACTACGTTAGATGCTTGAGGTCCACGGTTACCTTCAACGATTTCGAAAGAAACTTCTTGACCTTCTTCTAAAGTTTTGAAGCCATCGCCTTGGATTGCTGAGAAGTGTACGAAAACATCGTCTCCACCTTGTACTTCGATGAAACCGAATCCTTTTTCGCTGTTAAACCATTTTACTTTACCATTTTGCATGAAATATGCCTCCTAAAAATGAACACACAAACCATTTGTGCATCGAAAAATTTAACCATTGTACACTTACATAAATCTAAAACAAATTCACATATAACTTCAGAAGATAAGCCGAAATTAACGTTCTTTCTTTCTTTAAACTTATATAACGCAACAAAATGGTCTATTTCATCATAGCATTCTAGCTTACCAGAGTCAACCAACAATTATGAAAATAGTCATTTTTTCACAGTTGGTGTATTGACATGCTTTTTAATGAAAAAGTTTCGCGTATTCTCCGTAGCCTTCTTTTTCAAGATCCTCTTTTGGTATAAAACGTAGTGCTGCAGAGTTGATGCAATAACGCATACGAGTTGGACCAGGACCATCATAAAACAAATGACCTAAATGTGAGTCTGCTGTATTGCTTCTAACCTCGGTTCGAATCATACCATGAGATGTATCAAGCTCTTCTACGATTTCTTTTGCATCAATCGCCTTCGTAAAGCTTGGCCAGCCACAGCCTGCATCATATTGATCCAACGAACTGAACAATGGCTTGCCTGAAACAATATCGACATAAATGCCATCTTTAGCATTGTTCCAAAACTCATTTTGAAACGGCGGCTCTGTACCTTGTTCTTGTGTCACGTAGTACTGCATGTCTGTCAGATTTTTCTTCGCCTCTTCAAATTCCTTTGCAGCCCAATGCTTTCTAATAAATGTATCCCTTCCAGAGCCCTTGCGATAACGATTGTAATGTTCTGGTTTCTTCTTATAATAATCCTGATGATACTCTTCCGCACGGTAAAATTCCTTTGCAGGAAGAATTGGAGTTACGATCGGTTTTGAGAAAATCCCGCTTTCACCAAGCTTTTGTTTCGATTTTTCTGCAATTTTTTTCTGATCCTCTGTATGATAGAAAATCGCTGTGCGATAGGATTCTCCACGATCGTAAAATTGTCCCCCCGCATCAGTTGGGTCGATTTGCTGCCAAAAAAGTTCAACTAGCTTTTCATAAGGAAAGATGTCTGGATTATATGTAATTTGAACGGCTTCATAGTGTCCAGTTGTATCAGAACATACTTCTTCATACGTCGGGTTCTCTTTCGTTCCCCCTGTGTAACCTGAAACAACCTCAATAATTCCTGGCTGCGTATCAAACGGCTTAACCATACACCAGAAGCAGCCACCTGCAAAGGTTGCTTTTTCTACTTTTTCATGTGTATTTTCCATTTGCCCTCTTCCTTTCTCCTTTTTCTTGGTTTCATTATATCACTTCTAGCGCGTGTTCAAAAAAATACGCTCATATTTATTCCAGAAAAGGAAAAAGTAAAAAATAGGAGGTGCAAAAATGAGTAGTCCTTATTTATGTCCTAATTGTAAAACCAATCGTTCAAGATTTAATATTATTGAACAAGTGCCAAAGTCAGTTAAAATGGACCCGCAAAGTGGAGAAATTGTGGAAGAATACACCGCAAACCTTGACCCGTTCCATGTCCCATACCGCGGTCCAGAAATCAAAGTACAGTGCGGCGTATGCGGCCTCATCGAAGACGAACAATCCTTCGTTAAAAGAGCCCAAAACTATAAAGGATAAGTGACCACGGGTGCCACAGGGACGGTTCTTGTGGTTCCCCCAAAACACACAAAAGGGACCATTCCCTTGGGTTACCAGTATAAACTGGACCAAGAAAACCGTCCCTATGGTTCCTTAATACCCTTCCTGTTTTACTCTGAAGAATCGCTTGATAATGGAGATTCGGAGTTCGATGAGTGGCTGGGTAATTGCACGGATTGTTTTGGATGATAGTAGCAATGTTAATATTAGGGATGCGATCACCAATATTACAAAATTCCCCGTATCATTAATCACGTCAAGCCATTCGCTGTTTCGGAAATATTTAATCACAAAACCATGAAGTAGATAGACATACAATGTATGTGTTCCCCAGCTTGTGAAGAAATATTTATTTTTCGGTAATAAGGAGTAAAATGCAATTGTCATCACAATTGATATTGCATAAACTGCTAGTCTTATGAGCCCACCTAGATTTTCCTGTGAAAGTGTCTCATACGACTTTGACCCCAACAGCCAACCAGTATTGAAATCTGGAACAAAATAATATCCAATAAAAATCGCCAACAGGAGTATCGCTGATCCTACCTGGACCGCCGGACGTTTTAACGCAGTAAAATGCTCTTTTTTACAATAGAACCCTAATAAGAATAAAGGGAAAAAGACAAATGTCCGTGATAAACTTAAATAATTCTCCACAAATGGAAGATAACCTACTCCTACCCCAACAATAACCGCAAGTGCTAACGACCATTTCATCGGTAGCTTCGTATAGCCATAAAGCATCACATTCCAACAGAATAAACTAATGAGGAACCAAAGTGACCATTGCGGATTAAATGGCTCGAATAAGAGCGACTGCCCATTATATAGGAAGTAGTAATAAATCGTATAAATTAGCTGAAAAATTAAATACGGAATTAACAACTTTTTCGCTGTCTTTTTAATGTAGCCTTCCTTCTTAAATCCCTTTGCAAAATATCCCGATACCAAAATGAATGCAGGCATATGAAAGGAATAGACAAAGTGGTAAATTGTCATGATGATTTTATGATCATCTATAAAAGGCTGGATAAAATGTCCAAAGACAACAAGGAATATTAGGATAAACTTTGCGTTATCAAAATAATACTCTCGCTTAGTAGCCATCATAAAACCTCCATACTATTGTTATCGTATTATAGCATCGCAAGAAGGTATTTTATGCCGATGTCTTTGATTTGTAAATATCTTTTTAAAGACTAAGACCCGTTTGTAATTATACTGAAAAATCTTAACCAAATTGAAACAAACTGTAACAACTTTTCTCTGTGATTCATATCATCTTCTTTTGCCATAATCACCTTTATAATGAAGTTGAGGTGATGGTATGGCAAAGGATTGGTCGATAGATTTAGAACATGGGGATTATCAGCATAACCGAGCTCTAGTGATCGAGGATGGGCTAATGGCAATCGAGGAAACGGTAAGTGGCTGTTATGTCAATCTTGTCACTCCGGCAAGCTTTGGCAACCCGGTTCATTATCTTGCAGAAACGATAAGTCGTAAATTTGATTCTGATGTGACCTATAAATTCATTGATCAATGTGGGTGTGGTGGCTATGTTTTTCGCGTCTGGAAAAAATAAAGAATTGGTACAAAAACTATTAACCTATGGAAACCAACAGGTGGTCGTAAATTGGTACGAGGACGAGCAATTAATTGCTCGTGACGGGTTCTTTTTTTCTTATATACAAGTTGAGGATGGTTTACTGATTTTTATGAAAGACCAGATCATGAAACAAAAAGTCCCACTCGCAAACTATGAAACAATTGAAATACTCCCAGATTTTCGTGACTTTTTTCAGCTGACTAATAAAAGCGAGTCCCTTCAAATTTATTTTCCCCATTAAAAAAATACTCAGATCAGTCCGCTGAGTATTTCTTTTTATCCTTCTAGCATCTTTAAATAACAGATTTCTTCTTTCCCATCCACAATGGCAATATATACTGGTGTATCTGTTTCATATATTTTCGTTCCAACAGGTAGGATATTTGCTGTTCCGTCACTAAAACCATTTGTCTTATTTGACTGTTTTTTAATCTCACCCACCTGCTCCCCAATTGTATACTCAAGTTCTTGTATCCAATCAACATCCTGCCCATTTGAATATACAATCCCATCCAACATAAAAATATCTGCATACTCATTAACTAATAAATCCGCAGGAGTAGGATTCCCTATTGGGCTCCCGGGTGAACGATCATGACAAGCGCCAGTGAATAAGAGAATAATAAATAACAGTAAATAGATTCTTACAAATCTCATTTTGTTTCCTCCGCTTTTTTGCCTACCCCAACCACTGTCCAGGAACGGTCAATGTACTCAACGAGAAGTGTATACGAGTCCCTTACTCCTAATTCTTGCCCATTTTCCGGATCATATTTAAAACAAACAACCCCCACATAACGATGTTTATCTTTGTATAGTTCCTTCATTATTTCATAAGTTGCCTCTCCATTATCATAGGTCAACTCAAACTTACATTGTTGTACAAAACCCTTAAATTCATGCCAATTAATGGGTTCTCTTACACTTTCAAAAACTGAATCTGCCTTAATCGAATCCCACTGGCTTTCCTCAACTATGTACGAACTGCTTTCTTTGTCATTCCTTGCCTCTTCAAGTATTTGCTCAACAACATGATGAGGGTTCAAATATAAATTCTTTATATAAAAATACTGTCCGCCCGCGAACAAGCAAATCACAATAAACATTAAAATTAGTACTCTTATTGTCCTCTTCAAAATGGAGCCCACTCTATCCAAACCTTCTAAAATATGTTTTTGGTGCAAGGATGAAGGTGAACAATAATGTGAGTAAACTTGCAATAAAAAAACAGATTGAATATACCGGTATGATTTTTTCCGGTACACGATCATCAATTTCCAATCCTAAAAAATGAACCTCAATACCATCGCCATTCACATTTGTCCCAAGGGACCAGAGCTCTAATCCTTTCAAAAACAATGTAATAGTTAACGTGACAAATACAAACAAAATGAACGTACGAATAAGTTTGGTCATGCTTGCACCTCCCATCAATTAGGGTAACATATTTTTCCAAACCCAAAAAGACTACTTTTGTAATTTTCAGCCAATTATTCAATTAGAATATTTCTGAATCCGAAAGTTTCGATTATGAAAATAATCTCCAATTGTGATATTATTAGTCTACTAGTATATGAAGAATAGTTTAGGAGATGGAAAAAGATATGCCAACTTGGCAACGAAATTTATGGGTTCTCTGGATTGGTGTCTTTTTTACGGCTTCCGGTTTTTCGATGGTTATTCCATTTTTACCAATTTTTCTATTGGAAATCGGGGTGCACGACCACACCGAATTATGGTCAGGACTAATCTACGGGGCCGCCTTTTTTGCGGGTGCATTTGCGACTCCGTTTTGGGGAAGAATTGCCGACAAATACGGACGCAAACCAATGATCGTTCGGGCAGGATTTGCCCTTTTTCTTGTTTACACGTTAATGGCTTTTGTCACAAACGCGTATCAAATATTAGGTCTTCGATTAATGCAAGGCTTACTAAGTGGATTTATACCTGGCTCCATTGCCCTTGTAGGTACTAACACGCCAACGAAGAAGGTGGGTTATGCCCTATCGATGATTTCATCTGCGGCAGCAACAGGGATGATTCTAGGTCCTCTTTTAGGAGGAGGAATGGCAGAGCTTTGGGGTAATCGCTGGGCGTTTGCCAGTGCAGGAATCATAGTCCTACTGGCAACAATTTTAATTATCTTTTTCGTAAAAGAGGAAAATTTCAAAGCAAACAAGGAAAAAGGCTCTGTTATCAAAGACTTTCGCATTGCGATAAACAACCGCCCATTCTTGCTTGTATTAATTCTGACGCTTATGGTCAGCTGTTCTACGATGATTATCGATCCGATCTTGCCGTTATACATTGCTGATATCGCAAGCCACACAAACTATGCGACCTTACTTACTGGTTTTGTCATTTCCTTACCTGGTCTAGCAAGTGCACTTTTTGCACCTGTATGGGGTAAATGGGCGGATAAGGTTGGTTTCCACCGCGTTCTATTTATCGGACTTTTAGGGGCAGCAATCGGTACTTTAGCTCAAATCGTCTTTACCCAAATCTGGGGCTTTTCTTTCATACGCTTTGTCTATGGCGTATTCTTCTGTGCGGTCTTCCCTGCGTTAAACGGATTAGTCGTCAAATCAACACCAGAAGATTTCCGGGGCAGAGCATTCAGTTTAAACCAAACAGCAAACCAAATCGGCGGAATGATTGGTCCGCTATTAGGTGGTTTACTCGGAGGCTTATTTCCAACACAAATCCTATTCACCGTAACAGGCGCTTTGCTTCTAGTTGCAGTGGCGACAGCATACTTAAATGGTGATCAACGGAAACGCACGGTAAAACAACAGCTCCTTGCAAAGAAATAAATAGATGGACACGATTACGCTAGGCTATCAACCTAGCGTTTTTTGTGTGTTTAAGACTCATTCAACATTTTTCAGAAAGTTTAATTTCCTAATGACCAATCCCGTCTTTCACGAATATTTTATCCTAAAGAATTTGAATCTTGTAGGTGAAAAAATGGATCTCAACTTAAAATTATATATTCGTCAAGATGCGTTTATCTTAATTCCTGTTCTCTATTTCATTGGCCTCATTTTAAAAGAAACTCCCTTCATTCCAGAATGGACACATAGATGGATTCAGTTAAGCTTCGCAATTTTCGCCTGTCTTCTATACTATGGGTTTATTATCCAATCCGTTGTCCAGGCGATTCTTGTCACAGGAGCAACCATGATCTCCGAAGACCTTATCAAAAACACCATCCACGGTATCAACACAGCTATAAATAAAAAGGATGAATAACAGTCGAGTTCACATCGATATTTAGAGACATCCATGGAAAGAAAAGCCACCTCACTTAAATGGAGTTGACCAATTTACAAAGAACCTAAGGAATAAATTTAAACCGCGGTCACAGATGCCACGGTTTAAATTTTGTATGACCTGAATAATTGCCGTAGCATGTATTCCAAATTCTTTTCATAGATGGGTTTATGTTATGGGTTTTTCTATATTTATCCAACTCTTTTCATATATAGCGTTTATGTTATGAGTTTTTCCACCTTTATCCAAATCTCTTTTCATATATAGCGTTTATACTATAGGTTTTACCATCTTTATCCAAACCCCTTTTCAAATATAGTGTTTTTGTTATGGGTTTTTCCACCTTTATCCAGACCCCTTTTCATATATAACGTTTATGTTATGAGTTTTTCCACCTTTATCCAGACTCCTTTTCATATATAACGTTTATGTTATGAGTTTTTCCACCTTTATCCAGACCCCTTTTCATATATAACGTTTATGTTATGAGTTTTTCCACCTTTATCCAGATCCCTTTTAATATATCGCATTTATGACAAGACCTTTTCCATTTTTCGCAATACCTTTCATTGCCACGCTCCTGACTTTATAGGTTGATGAAACCATACCAGCCCAGACCCACACCCTACACATAAACCTTTCATATGATACAGGGAGTATCGAAGTGAGGTGATATAATGACAGAAAAAGTATTTAATTTGATTGTAGCTGCTGTCATCGGCTTCCTTTTATGCTGTGGGGTGTATTTCTATGTAACAGAGGACAAACCAAATCCTGCAACAACGACTCCTGCCACAGAATCACCACCGACTCCCCCTCTTGCAAACAAAGATCAAAATCAAAAGTCTCCAGCAGAAGAACAAAACCAAGATCAAAAACATGAGGAAGAAAAACAAAAAGAGCAGGAAAAACCACAACAAACAGAGCAAAATAATGAAAACAATAAACAAGAACAACAACAAGATCAAAACAAGAATGAAACGAAAAAACCTAGTGATAATCTGCCCGAAGTCGTATGGGGAATTGATTCAGCCAGTGAAACAACCAAGGATTTTTATGCTTGTGTAAAAGAAAACTTTGGTGACCCTATTGTGTTTGGTCGTTACATCGGTGGGCGTGATGGAATCTCAGTTGGCCTTACAGCTGAGCAAGTGAAAATCATACATGCTGAAGGAGATTTTATCCTACCAATCTACAATCATTTTAATGACGCTACCGGTTACGATAATGGTGTAGCACATGCAAAGGATGCACTTAAGCTAGCAGGTGAAATAGGCATCCCCGAGAATATCGCCATCTTTGCCGATATTGAACCGGACTATCCCGTAGATTCAGAGTTTATCAATGGCTGGTTTGATACAATCGTAGGTTCAAAATACAAATCTGGAATCTATGGAGTGTTTGACCCCGAACAAGCTTTGTTTAAAGCCTATCAAGAAGCTGGAAAAAGCAATGGTGCTATCCTCGAACAAAACTATATTTGGACAGCCGCACCGAGCGTAGGAGTTACGGCAGAATCAAAAGCACCAGAGTTTAACCCATCCGCCCCGGCAGGCTCACTCGCATGGGGTTGGCAATATGGTCTTGAATCAAAAAGCTGCAACATTGACACCAATCTATTCAAACGAGAACTCGTCGATGTGTTGTGGGGACCGTAGTTTGTAAACAAAATAGAAGCATGAGATTCTTTTCTCATGCTTCCACTATACTATTCAACTATTCGATTGCTGCATGTAAACCTCTTCATACGGCTGAACGATAACAAAGCCATCTCCTTCAAATCTCATTTGGATTGACTCCCCACTTCCACGTCCGACGAAGGTTTTAAATGAGATATCGGTTTGGAACTCTGGCTGAAGATTTCCTGACCATGCAACTGTTGCATTTGGGTCGGTGACAACCGGTTTCCCTGGGGTTACACGCAATGTGAGTGGCTCGTAATGAGTTGTAATTGCCAACATTCCACTTCCCTCACAACGAACATTAAACAATCCACCTGCCATCATTCCAGCAACTCGTTTCATTAACTTGATTTCGTGCTTTAAGGATGGTTCAAAGGCTAGAAGGTCATTTCCATTCACGTAAATTGCTTCATTTTGCAGCTGAAGGATGATGATTTTTTTCCCACTATCGGCCAGGTATAGCTTACCTTGCCCGTTTGCTTTCATCAGAGATGCCCCTTCTCCTGTCAATGCTTTTTTAAACATATTTCCTAGACCATGCTCAAGAATTCCCTCTCGTTCATACTTAATTTTTCCATTATACGCAACCATCGAACCTGCTTTTGCCCAAACCATGCCATTAAGATTTACCTCAAGCATTCTTGGAGTTTCTAATTCAAATAGACCTTCCCCTTTGTCCTCTTGCTCCGTATTTTTAATGAATTCCGCAATCGAATATTTATTCATTTCACCCACATCCTTTCGTTAGTTTGTTTTACGATTCAAATTGTAAAAAGGTTTCATTATGTAAAGCTTTTGTAAACATCCTCTATGTGACTTTAAAAAATCAAACTTGAATGCTATAATTCCGATATCGGTTTTCGATATTGGCTTTCTATATTAAGTTGATTGGTGGTACATAAAGTGGAAGAAAAGATATTACGAAAGCTCTTTCTTGGGTTCATTCAAATACATATTTTACATCATGCACAGGAGCACCCCATTTACGGTGCATGGATGCTCGAAGAATTGAGAGAGCACGGCTACAACATTAGCTCTGGAACGCTCTACCCAATACTCCACAGTATGGAATCAGATGGACTTTTAAGAAAAGAGGAAAAAAATGTAGAAGGAAAAATTAGAAAATATTATACAACCACTGAAAAAGGAAGTTCCATCCTTATCGAAGCTAGAAATAAAGCCTATGAGCTTTTTAAAGAAATTAAGGATTAATTTGAAAGGAGAATAGAATGAAAAATTTACTAGAGATTCTTTTCGTCTCAACTAGACTAGGATTAACATCCTTCGGAGGACCTGTTGCCCATTTAGGCTATTTCCACGAAGAATACATCCGCAGAAGAAAATGGATGGATGAAAAAACGTATGCGGACCTGGTTGCTTTGTGTCAGTTTCTACCCGGACCAGCAAGCAGTCAGGTGGGAATCGGCATAGGTGTCATGCGTGCCGGTGTACTCGGTGGTATTGTTTCGTTTCTTGGATTCACCCTACCATCCGTGATTGCGCTGATTGTTTTCGCCATCATTCTTCAAGGTTTAGATGTTGGAACTGCTGGCTGGATTCATGGTTTAAAATTAGTTGCTGTCGCCGTCGTGGCACATGCCATCCTTGGTATGGCGCAAAAGCTAACACCGGATTTACCCCGAAAGTCATTAGCTCTGTTTGCGCTAGTAGGAACACTATTATGGCAAACAGCCTTTACACAGGTAGGAGTAATTCTCATTGCGGCAATCCTAGGATTTGTCATATTTAAAAATCAAACAGACAACGAAACTACAAATCTACAGTTTCCAATATCTAAAGGGTTTGCTGCGATTTGTTTGACATTGTTTTTTGGTTTGCTGATTGTTTTACCGATTTTAAGGGAAGTTACTTCCTTGGAATGGATTGCGATGTTTGACAGTTTTTATCGTTCTGGCTCACTTGTTTTTGGTGGCGGTCATGTGGTTTTACCGTTATTGGAGCGTGAATTTGTACCAACAGGATGGCTTAGTGAAGAAGCATTTTTAGCCGGATATGGTGCAGCACAAGCTGTTCCGGGTCCACTCTTCACGTTTGCTGCTTATCTTGGTGCCGTGATGAATGGTTGGCAAGGTGGACTACTTGCAACAGTCGCTATTTTCCTTCCAGCGTTTTTACTTATTTTAGGAACACTCCCTTTCTGGGATTCTCTTCGACGCAATCCTAAAATTAAAGGGGCTTTAATGGGGGTAAACGCGGCAGTAGTTGGAATTTTGATCTCGGCCTTCTATCACCCAATATGGACCAGCACTGTATTTGCGCCTATTGATTTTGCATTTGCTGCCGTTTTGTTCAGCATGCTTGTCTATTGGAAGCTGCCACCTTGGATTGTGGTTGTAACAGGAGCCATCGGCGGAGCCATTATAGGTTTGTTCTAGACTACCAGTTTGGTAGTCTTTTTTTATACCTTTTCGTTGAAAAGTAATAGATGCAACCAAGAATAGCGTCTCACTCTTTGAAAATCGCAAAATGAGGGTACAAATAACACCTAATCTTACCCTCACTCTCCATAAATACCAAATTGACGGTACGAATATCGTCTAATCTTACCCTCACTTTCCTTAAATAGCAAAATGAGGGTACGAATAACGACTAATCGTACCCTCACTCTTCCATAAAACCAAATTGATGGTATGAATAATGCCTAACCATACCATCACCCCTTCAAAATTTGCATTCAAATGGAACGAAAATCCCCTAAATAACCTCTATCAACTTAATCTTCCTCATCCTCACGAAACAGCTCCTCCAAATACCGTTCCCGGCGATTTAAGAATCCCATCGTGATCTGATAATGCTCGGTCTCTTCATAGGCAATCTCCTCAATCGGAGATGCATCAAAATTGTAAATCTGAGCACCTGGGTACCCTAGTAAAATCGGTGAATGTGTCGCAATGATAAATTGCGCATCTCCCCTGCTCGCCAGTTCGTGTATCACTCGCAAAAATGCAAGCTGTCGTGCCGGAGATAACGCAGCCTCTGGCTCATCCAAAAGATAGAGACTTTGAGCGCCAAATCGGTTTAAAAATAAAGACAAAAATGACTCACCATGTGATTGCTCATGTAGCGACTTACCACCATACCCCTGATAGTTAAAAGTAGGATCTTCCTCGGCCAATTGGTCCAAGTATGACGCAAATTGAAAAAAGCTCTCTGCTCGTAAGAAGAAGCCTTGGTTAATTTTCGGCATCCATGAAAGCCGAATATAGTCACTTAATGCGGGCGCCGCATCTTCAAATGTATAAAAATTATTTCTTCCGCCACCTCCAGTATTAAACCCACACTGATGGGCGATTGCCTCAAGCAAAGTCGACTTACCAGACCCATTTTCACCCACAAAAAACGTCACGCGATTATGAAAATCGAGCTGGTCCAGGCCCCTAATACTTGGAATAGAAAAAGGATACTCACGTACATTATGCATTTTTTCCGCCAACACTTTCACACTATGTAAAAACAAGCTTAATCACCACACTATTCTGATACAACCATTTTAACACGCAAGTTCTAATCTTCCACCCATTTCCATCACATTTGGATTATTATATCTTGATAATATCTGGCAGACATGATAAAATTCTAAAAATTTACCAATAAAGGAGACCTGACAAATGAGATATGTTACATTAAAAGACATTTTTAATCATCGGATTGCTCAAAAGTACCTGTCTCGCTCAGGGAAGGCACACGCGATTGCTTGTGCGTATCATGCATTTAAAATGGCGAAGGAGCGAAATGTATCAGTCGATCTAGCAACAAAGGCTGCATTGCTTCATGATATGGGACACTACACGTGGTATAAAAACGGAAAATGGGATTACAGCATGTACAAGGAAAATGATATTCATGCGATTAAAGGTGCGGAGCGTGCTCATAAATTATTGATTCGTTTAGGTGAAAATCCAAAGTATGCCAAGGAGATTGCCTATGCGATCTTATTCCATACAGATTCCTATATCGAGGAAGGATTTATCAAGCGAACACCTCTGCAGGCCATCACAAAGCTTGCTGATGAAATGGATGAAGAAAAAGGCGGCCTCCATCATTATCGTCAAATTGAGGAGGACAAAGCGAAGAAAATGATTGCCAGATTAGACGAATTAGTAGAACAAGAAATGATAAATCAGCAATAAAAAGCGTTGATCCCACTACCTGGACCAACGCCACAAACCCTAGAAGAAACGTTTCTTCCAAAAGATATAAGCAGTAATACTTGATAAAATAAACGAAATCGTAATCGCAATTAAAAAGGAATATTGGTATTCCTGGAACGGAATCGATACGTTCATTCCGTAAAAGCTTGCGACCATTGTTGGCAACGATAGAATAATTGTAATCGAAGTTAAAAACTTCATGACAATATTTACATTGTTGGAGATCACCGATGCAAAGGCATCCATCATTCCACTTAAAATCGAGGTATGTGTTTCTGCCATTTCAATCGCCTGTTGATTTTCAATGATGACATCTTCAAGCAATTCCTGATCATCTTCATACATTTTCAAATAATTACTTTTCAACATTTTCTGCATGACAATATTATTCGATTTCAAGGAGGTTGTAAAATAGACTAAACTTTTTTCAAAGTTTAAGAGTGAAAAAAGCTCCTTGTTTTTCATCGATTGATGAAGTTCTTTCTCAATTAAATCCGTTTTCTTGCTTATTTGCTTTAAATATCTGAGATATAAGGTTGCCATCGTATAAAGAATTTGAAAAGCAAACCTTGTTCTTTTAAAGGTAAAAAAGTTTTTGATTTTCCCCTCGGAGAAACTATGAAAGATCGGATTATCCTTTAAACAAACCGTCACAAAACAATTTTTGGCTATAATGATTCCTAATGGAATGGTGTCATATATCGGGATCTCATTTTCATCCATGGAAACCGACGGAATGTTGACAATGATTAAAATGTTTTCCCCGTCTTTTTCAATCCTAGACCGCTCTTCTTCGTCCAATGGATCCTTGATAAATTCCACAGGTATTTCGAGTGTTGATGTGATTTCATTGATTTCTTTTTCAGTTGGAGCAATTAGGTTAATCCAGCAACCGTTTGTAATAGTCGTTGTTTCCTGTAACTTTCCCTGCTCATTGGATAGATAAATATTTAACATAAAATAACCTCCTCTTTTTCAACGAGGAAGTCAAAAATCTTCACCAGTTAAAGTTGAATTCTTATTTGTTTTCCAACTTACGAAAATTGGTTCATTAATGACCTCCCCTTTTTTCGACGCGGGATCAGGGTCGTTACACAAATGACTACTCATAAAAATTCAACTCCTTTTTCATTAGAATACCGTAATATTGTACTCGAAAAATCGGTGTTTGTAACTACTTGATTTTTCCCAACCAAAATTTCTCAAAAAAAAAGCCCAAGAAAAAGCTTTCGAAAGCCTTTCCTTGGACTCCATCTTTTCTTATATTGCCCAATCACCTTTACGAAAAACCGGCACAACAGTACCATCTTCTTTAATCCCGTCAATATCCATTTCACTTGAGCCAATCATGAAATCAACATGAACGGTTGAAACATTCAAGCCATGTTCTTTTAATTCAGCTTCATTCATCTTCGTGCCACCTTGTAGGTTCGTTGGATATGCCGCACCAATCGCAAGGTGATTTGACGCATTTTCATCAAATAAAGTATTGAAGAAGGTAATGCCTGATTGTGAAATTGGCGATGGGTCTGGCACTAACGCAACCTCGCCAAGACCTGTTCCACCTTCATTATCGAAAACCAATTTCTTCATGATCTCATCTCCGGTTTCTGCAGAGATGTCAACAATTTTGCCATCTTTAAAATGAACCTCAATCCCTTCGATTAATGTCCCAGCATAGCTTAATGGCTTTGTGCTGCGAACCACTCCGTCCATACGGCGTGTATCAGGTGCCGTGTACACTTCTTCAGTCGGCATATTTGCAATAAATTCTTCCTCATTTGGATTATAGCTTCTTGCACTTTCCCAAATATGATTCTTCGGTAAACCAAGTTTAAAATCTGTGCCTGGTGCTCTGTAATGAAGCATGTCAAACTGAATTTCATTTAATTTTGCTGCCTTTTCATTCAACATTTTTGTATGCTCTTCCCATGCTGCTACTGGGTCGTCCTCATACACTCGGCATGTTTTAAAAATTTGATCCCAAAGTGCATCCACCTGTTCCTCTGACGATGCTAGATTCGGAAATACTGTTGCAGCCCAGCCTGCCCCAGCTGCACCTGCAACAGTCCATTTTAAATCATTATTTTGTGTTGCAATACGTTGCACTTTGAAAGCTTTAGCAGCTTTGTTTTGAAATGCTGAAATTTTAGCAGGATCTACTCCACTTAAGAAGCCTGGATCACTCGACACAATCGATAGACGACAAACCTTGTGATTGAGAACATGATCCTCAGATTCTTGAATTTCGTACTCAGGTATATCTGTTAACACCTCTTCTGGCTGGTGTAAATAATGTTCTTTTGTAATTTCATCATCAGACCATTTTATAATGACTTTTTCTGCTCCTAATGAATAAGCTTCTTTTGTCACTAGACGAGCAAGTGGTGCTTGATCAACGGTAATCGTCACTTTTACCCAATCACCTTTTTGCACATTTAGTCCATTAGCTACCAAAAGCCTTGCATATTTTTGTAAATTTTCTTCGAAGTTTGGTAGAACCATTTTAATACCCCCAATAAAATATGTATGTTTCTATACTAGCATAACCCGTTTTAAAATTACTAATGATTCAATGAACTTTAACACTCATATATCACTTTCCAACCAAAGAACGATGCCCAAGAAAAAGCCTTAGCCATTGGGCTGGCCTATCAAAGCATTCACTTTTATTTTTACTGTGAGGTGTCAAGTATAAGTGCCAGCTAAGGGCACGCTGGACACATGCTAATTCATCCGAAATGCGCAAGGCTTTGTCTAATTCCGTTATGGATGCAAATTTTGTCCAAGGTTCTAGGTAGAAAGGGCGAAATTCATTCACCATTCCGAGCCATTCGGATTCATCATGGATTAGATCATCAAGCGCATGCCAGAATATTCGCGTACTAAAAAACGGATGGGAAACGGATGCATCCCCCCAATCAAAAAACACGATGTTGTCATTAACGATTCGTATATTGTTTGAATGGAGATCCCCGTGTTCAATTGAAGCTGGCAATATTGAGTCCATTTGATCACACATTGATTGAAGTTCAGGTTGAAGTGACATCACCTTCTTCGTTTCATCCTCTGTTAGACCTGTTCCACACATTTCTTTTAAATGCTGTTCAATTTCTTGTTTAAGAATAGGCATTCTACGATCAGGAACACCCATTTTGATTAGGCTTTCCACTTCTTCCATTTGAGAAATCTGTAACTCTGCATATTCTTGTATGGCTCGCCAATAGAGCTGTTTATCCTTTATATTTCGAAGGGGTTTTCCCTTCAAATCTTCCATCAGAAACCAGCCTTCTGATTCGTTTAATGCTACTATATGAGCCGTTTTACCCTGTAATCTCAAATCTAAATGCTTACTTACTACAGCTTCATGTTTAGTGGACAGTCCATTTTCCTTATAAAATAAAACTCCACGTTTTGTAGGAATTCGTACAACTAAACAAAAATCAGTATCTTTGACCTTTTCAACACTACCAGTGATTTCATAACCTGCATCTTTGGTTACAGTATGTAGCCATTTTTCTGAATGCCCTTTCATAAAAAGCACCCTCTTTACCTAAATTTATTCCTTATTAGTTTCTATAAAACATGTTCTACTCCTTTATTTATACTAAAAAAGAGCAAATCAATTATGATTTGCTCTAGTCCATTGGAACCTGCAACTTAAACCTTAACTCGTCCTTACTTAAATCAAAGGTATCGACTTCAACCTTCGTGTCGCTCTTCATTTTCATCTCAGACAAATAAACATAAATGTCTTGATTTTTTGCATCAATCTGAACCCACTCAGGTAGATTGTAATAGTCATTAATATAGCGTAGAACAAACGTAACCGGTAGGCTCACTTGACCAACAGTAAAAGCCTCCTGCTGTAAAAGTAAATCTCCGTTCTCAAGTACCTTAGGCTTAAAAGTCATAACCATATCAATCTCTTTACCAAAGACTTGAATCGTCCCGAGCAGCATGACCCTTTCTGTCAACAAGACCTTATAGTTTAGAGGATTATCCTTTGCCTCTTTTTTCAAAAAGTTATTAATAACCCTTGTTAGATCCTCTTTGTTTGTTTCGACGGATAGATTCACATAATCATTCGAAACCACTTTTTCCTTCGGGGTCACTTCTTTATTAGGTGTAAAAAGCAACCCGAAAAAAATGAGGACACATACCAGATTAATCGAAAGTAATGTTAGAAATAAGACCTTCCATTTATTTTTTATCTTCATCAAAGACCTCCTCTACGAAGGAAATCACTCTACCATGATTGCTTCAAAAATTCTTTCACTCATTAATTCATACCCTTTTGCGTTTGGATGAAACTCATCTTCTGCCAATAGATTATCACTCGTCTGGCTAAATACATCATCCACTTCTACAAATTTAGTATGTTCAAATTCAGTAAGAATGTTTTTACTACCTTCGTTCCAATTGTCAACAATCGTATTAATTTCAGTTGAAAGATCAATAAACCAACCGAACGGATTATAAAGCCCTACTAGTACAATTTCTGCATCACTATTATAATTTCGAATATTTTCAAGGACTTTATGGAGACGAACCTCATATTTTGCCTGTTCTTTTTGAAACACATTTAATGATAAATCAAAAAGATTTTCTTTTACAATTTTCATTATATCATTACCACCGATTGTAATGATAATAATGTCTGCATCGGCAATCCCTTCTTGAACTTCCTTATTCTGCAATCGATTAAGAAGATCTGTTGTTTTATGCCCTTTCACACCGAAATTCTCAAGCGTCACGGATTTCACTTCTTTTTCACCAAGTAGCTTTTCCTCTAGTAAGGAAGTATACCCCCCTTGCTTTGTCTCATCACCGACACCCTTTGTAAGAGAATCACCGATTGACGCAATTTGAAGATCCTTTGGGATAAAATCATCCGGAATTTCCTGCTTCGGAGTGAGTCCTGTATCATGGTCACTGGTGGCTATACCTGTTGTTGCCGGTATCCCCCCAGAACATCCACTCATCAATAAACTAGTGATAATAATGGCTAAAAATGGATTTCTCATCTTGGTCACCTACATTTCTCATTGTGACTATTGTCTACAAGTTTAGTATTATAGCATACGTAAAAAAACCTTTAACGATTACAGTTTCTGTGAAACTCTGTAATATTTATATTCGGCTTGAAAATTAAACCAAATCACAAAAAATGCTAAAAAGACGCCTACATGGACGTCTTTGCTTTAAACGGCTTGACTTGCACTTTCTTCTCCTAGTGTAAGCGTATGAATCGTAATTTCGGGATTGCTTCGCACACGAATATTAACGCCCGTTTGCCCTAGTCCTTCATTAATATAAAATGGTTTTCCATCATGGGAATGAAGACCTTTTATCATCTTCATTCTAACAAGTTTCCCCATTTTCACCAAGTGATAGGGCTTTGGATAACAGATTTGTCCACCATGAAAATGACCCGATAATAAATAATCAAAATGATAATCCTTCATATCTAGGACAAGGTTTGGATCATGGGTTAACACAAGATTATACCCAGCCTTTAACGAAGCATATGATTTTTCGAGGTTACTTAGGTTCGAACTAGAATCATCGATTCCAATGATATTCAAACGATGCCCTTGAATGACGAGTGTCTCATTTTCATTTTGAAATGTTTTAACTCCGTGTTCCTCTAAAAGCTGCTTTAATTCTTCAAAATTCTTTTTGCGTAAAAAATAATCATGATTACCAAACACTGCATATATTCCACGTGTAGGGGCTAGCTTATTTAATGCGTCAAGATATGGCACAAGCTTAGGTATACTACGTTTACGATCTAAAAAATCACCCGTAATCGCAATTAAATCAACTTTTTCAGCTTTAACTTTATTATATAATTCTTCGGGAGTAATTGATAGATTTTCAAGATGTAAGTCTGATAGATGAAGAACATGAATTTGTGTTGGATTCACAAAATCCTTTGTTGGCGTAACATTAATTTTATTTACATTTACATTGTATGTGTTTTTATTTGCTTTCCTAAAAAAATAGAAAACCATCATAATTATAATAAAAAAGATAAAAAATTTCATAAAAAAACACCACCTTTTCTCCTTCCATTATAAATACTAGAATTTGAAAAGTTAGTGGTAATGAATGGATACCTATCGATACAATTCAAAAAGTGTATGTTTAGACATAAATAAATACATGGGGTGTCTACGAATACTTTGCCCCGAAATAGTTGAGACAGCCATACAATACATCGGGAGAAACACAATCAACTTAAACCAGAGATAAATTTTATTTGAAATCGCAATTGATTCAAAACCCAATCGCCGGCTCCCCTTGTTTAATGCTGTAATGCCAACGAGACCCTTGATTTCATTTTTCTTGGGATGGTTATGGAGATAATCAGCAACCCCTGGCAATGCTTGCTTCACTTGTTTATAAATGAGTCTCGCCTTTGATGTTTCTCCTTTCATACCAAGGAGCTCCCTTAGTAGTATCACATTATGAAGGTGAATTTTGATTAATAAGTCGTTTTTCTTAATTTCCGTTCCATCTGCAAGAACACACGACCGACCTTTGTATTTTGTTACTTTCACCCGCAGTATCTCACTATCCTCTACATATGTAAGCCTTGTAAATGCATAATATAGTGGATCAAGAAAGGTCCAGATGGTAATCACACACAGCTTCATCCTAGCGAGCATCAGTGCATCCCCTTTTACAATTATTTCATTTTTCATTTTCTCTAATTGGCGTGAATTTTATTTTGGAAAAGTAAGGTAGGATGAGAGATTGGTTCTTTTTATAAACTATAATCAAAAAATAAAACGAAACGAGGTTATTCTCATGAAAAAAGAACGCGAAGATCAATCTGTTTCGAAACAAGAATTCCCGGAGCAAATCTCAAGTGGCTGCCATACCTTCACTAGCCATGAGCTATTCTGGAGAGAGCTTGAGACAATTGTGGTGGATGGGGTTGAATTAGCAGAGGATTGAGTTTGGGGATTTGCTGATTAAATCTGTTATGTATAGACTTTTGGGGAGTTTTGGAAAGGTTCATGATATAAATGCGGATTTTAATTGACTTTTGGATAATTTAGGAAAAAACCATGACATAAACTCAAGATATGCGTTGGCTTTTGGATAATTCAGGAAATAACCATATTATAAACTCAAGATATGCGTTGACTTTTGGATAATTCAGGAAAAAACCATGACATAAACTCAAGATATGTGTTGACTTTTGGATAATTCAGGAAATAACCATATTATAAACTCAAGATATGCGTTGACTTTTGGATAATTCAGGAAAAACCCATAACTTAAACTCTAGATATACGATGACTTTTGGATATTTTAGGAAATAACCATAGCATAAACCCTAGATATACGTTGACTTTCGGATAATTTAGGAAATAACCATAGCATAAACTCTAGATATACGTTGACTTTTGGATATTTTAGGAAATAACCATAGCATAAACCCTAGATATACGTTGACTTTTGGATAATTTAGGAAATAACCATATTATAAACTCAAGATATGCGTTGACTTTTGGATAATTCAGGAAAAACCCATAACTTAAACTCTAGATATACGTTGACTTTTGGATAATTTAGGAAATCCATAGCATAAACTCTAGATATACGTTGACTTTTGGATAATTCAGGAAAAGGCCCTAACATAAACGCAGGATATTAGTCCAATTTTGGATATTTCCGGAAAAAGCTACTGCATAAAAATAATAAAATTCCCCCAACCACGCAAAAAGGACTCCAACGAGGAGTCCTTTTTCCATCTTAAAGGATTGTCTTAATATCCTTTATAATTTCATCATACGGAGTGTCTGAAACCCCATCGTATTCTTTCAATACCGTACCATTTTGGTCAACTAAGTAAAATTTGATGACATGTAAAACTTGATCTTGACCTTCAGGTTTAGCAACTAACGCTTTAAAGCTGTCTTTTGCAAATACGGTAATCTCATCAATGCCATAGCCGGTTAACAAATGCCAGTTTGATAAATCATCACTGTAACCTTCTGCATATTCTTTTAGCATTTCAGGAGTATCCACTTCTGGGTCAACTGAAAAGGAAACGAATTCAACGTCTAGTCCCTCGTCTTTAACCATGCTTTGAAGCTTGGCCATATGAGCAGTCATTGGCGGACAAACGGTGTCACATTGTGTGAAAATCATATCCGCAATCCAAACTTTCCCCTCTAAATCCTTCAAGCTAAAGTCTTCGCCATTCTGATCCACATAAGTGAAATCGGAAACCTCATAATTTAATGCATTTGGAATTCCACTACCGCATGCAGCTAAAACAAAAATAAGTGCGATCACAATTAAAAATTTTATTTTTTTCACGTTTTCACCTACATTATCATTTTACCATTCAATAACTCATTTTAAAGAATATGTGACAAACTTACAACCAATATAGCTGTGAACAATTTTTGAACATATTGAATAGCGTGTCAACATAAAATGGACAAGGAGAGTGAGTTTCAGGAGGTTACGCTTATGAAATTCGATTATTGCTATCAGAAAGGTCATGTTAATCAATGCCTAAAGTTGTAATTACCTATATTTGTATTGTTTTTGGCGCATTTTTACAGGGGCTAGGTATGTCCTTATTCCTGTTTCCTCATAACATTCCTTCCGGTGGTGCCGCAGGGCTTGCGATTTTAATGAACCACTGGGTACAACTTCCATTAGGCTTGTCCCTTTGGATTGTCAATTTCTCCTTTTTAATATTAGCTTTAAAATATTTTGGATTTTCTTGGACTGTCAAAACAATGATAGCTGTTACGATCACATCTGTTACAGTGAGTTATGTATCAACCCTTGGCTCATTCCTTACCCCGTTTTTCTGGCTGGACCTTTTATGCGGCGCTGTGATTTTCGGAGTCGGAGTCGGGCTTTTGATAAGAAGTGGTTCATCAAGTGGAGGGATGGTCATCCCGACGTTAATGATTGCCAAATATAATGATTGGTCACCAGGCAAAGTTATGCTTTGGATGAACTTTTTTATTTTTTTATTAACGGCATCTGTCATTGATATTCGAATTGTCTTTTATGCCATTCTTTGTCAAACGGTATCAACGAATATCATTGATTTTATTTATCACCTTAGAGCCCCGACCTTTATCACAACAAACCAGCTAGGTTGGAGAAAAAAGTAAAAAGTAAGAAAGCTAGGTTCACTTTCTTACTTTAAAGAATTTCCTTTTGTTTTAAATAATGAATAATTGATTCAACTGATTGTGAGATGGTTAATTGGTCTGTTTCGATCACCAGTTCTGGATCGTCCGGTTCTTCATATGGAGAGCTTATTCCGGTAAAATCGGAGATCTCTCCTTTTCTTGCTTTTTTATATAAGCCCTTTGGGTCACGATTTTCACAAACAGATATTGGGCATTTCACATACACCTCAATAAATTCCCCTTCAGGAAACAATGCTCTCACCTGTTCGCGGTCTTCACGAAACGGTGAAATAAATGCTGTTGAGACGATTTGCCCACTGTCCACAAATAACTTGGAAACCTCACCAATGCGGCGAATATTTTCTTTACGATCTTCTTTGCTAAAACCAAGCCCTGCATTTAAGCCGTGTCGAATATTATCCCCGTCAAGGACATAACTTTGCACATTTTTTGAAAAAAGCATCTGGTCAAGGGCATTTGCTAATGATGATTTTCCAGAACCTGAAAGACCGGTAAACCAAATCACACAGCTTTTATGTTGATTTTGTTGTTGTCGATCTTGTTTCGTTACTGTTGATTGGTGCCATATAATATGTTGTTCTTCGCCCATAGTCCCCACCTTATATCTTCGAATATTGTTCAGCCATGCCTCGAATGAGTACCTCGACTACTTCTGGTCTGCTAAATTCCTTTGGTGGTTTTTTTCCCGCTTTCAGCATTTCTCGTACCTTTGTTCCTGATAGGATGACATGATCTTCCTTATTGTGCGGACAAGTCTTGGCGGACGCCATATTTCCACACTTTTTACAGAAAAAGCTATGCTCAAAAAATAATGGTTGAATTCCTAGTTCTTCTTCCGAAAAATGACTAAAAATATTTTGTGAATCATAGGTGCCATAATAATTTCCAACCCCTGCATGGTCACGTCCTACGATAAAATGTGTACAGCCATAGTTTTTCCGAACTAATGCATGAAAAATCGCTTCCCTTGGGCCTGCATACCGCATCGCAGCTGGAAATACAGATAGGAACACTCTGTTTTTCGGATAATATTTTTCTAGCAGAACCATGTAGCTTTCCATTCGAATATCACTCGGAATATCATCCTCTTTCGTTTCACCAACTAACGGGTTTAAAAACAATCCATCGACTACTTCTAAAGCAGATTTTTGAATATACTCATGTGCACGATGAACAGGATTCCTTGTTTGAAATCCGACTACCTTTTTCCAGCCTAAGTGCTCAAACACCGCTCTAGTTTCTATTGGATCCAAATAAAAGGTCTCGAACTTCTTTTTCTTTGGACGTTTGACAAGATGGATCGGACCGGCGATATAAACATTTGGTCTTTCATATAATTTATTGACGCCAGGGTGTTTGGTGTCCGTTGTCCGATATACCTTAAAAGCTTCCACTACTTTGTCTGGGATATATTTTTCTGTTACTTCGATAATTCCGTAAACTTCACTGTTTTGAACCAATCGAACCTTTTCACCGATTGCGATCTTCTTTGCTGTTGAATTGTCTACTGCTAATGTAATGGGAATAGACCACGGAAGCCCATTTGCAAGTCTCATCGACTGAAGAATGGATTCGTAGTCGGCTTTTCCTACAAAGCCTTCCAGCGGACTATAGGCTCCTACCGCAAGTAATTCCAAGTCACTTAACTCCATGTTGCTTAGTTCAATTTGTTTGTCGATTTCTTCATGGTTAATTGTTGGATTATAACGATTAACCAGTGTACCGCCATGCGGTTTACTTAATACCACTTTCAAAACCTCCATTTACATGTAATCCGCATTCTGTTTTATCGGAATTAGCCCATCTGCCTGAACGCATATCGCCATTTAGCGCTTGGTTCGTACAGGGTGCACAGCCAATGCTCGGATAATTTCTGTCGTGCAATTCATTATAGGGAAGGTTATTAAGCTTGATATAGGTCCAAACATCGTCCCACGTCCAGTGAATAAGCGGACATATCTTTATGTTTTTAAACTTTTCGTCCTTATTTAGATATTCTGTATTTTTTCGGGTTGGTCCCTGTTCACGACGCAAACCCGAAATCCAGGCCTTTGTACCAGCAAGCACCTCATTTAATGGTTCAATCTTTCGAATTTGACAGCATAAATTCGGATTCGTCTTCCATAGCTCATCACCGTATTTTCTAGCCTGTTCCGTTAGATTTAATTCCGGTTTCTTCATTTCTATATGGAGATTCGGATATTTTTCTTTTATTTTATCAATGAGTTCATATGTTTCTTTAAAATGGAGCCCTGTATCTAAAAAGACAATTCTTGCCGTTTTATTTACTTTTGATATGAGGTCAATTAAAACGATTCCCTCCGCCCCAAAACTACATGCGTACACAATATCTTCAGCTGAATATGTGCTATATGCCCACTTTAAAATGTCGTAATAGTCTTTGTTATTGTTCACAACTGCTGAAACGATTTCCTCATTCCAATTTTCATATGTGATGGCGCCCAATCTGGAGTTCCTCCTCTCCAACCTCGATTGTTAGCAACTGATTATTTTTTATCTCGAGTTGATTCATTTGATCGATGTTGCCAAATCTATGATAGGATAGGCAAGCTCGGATCCAGGACCCATGCCCAAATACTAAAATCGACTCGTAGTTCTTGTATTTCTCAATAAATGTGATGATACGTGTTTCTAAATCTGCAATCTTTTCCCCTAGCACAATTTCACGCGGGTTTGTATACCAATTATGTTTATGTGTTTCAATAAGTTGCTGTTTTTCTTTCCCCTCAAATTTCCCGAAATGAAGCTCATTCAACAATTGCTCAATCTCAAAATGGTTATACCCATAGGCTTTCGCGGTTTGTTGTGTTCGGAGTAGAGCACTGGTTAACACTAAGGAGTAAGGGTATTTTAATTGTTGTTTGTTTTTTTCGATTTCCTCTTTGTTAGCCTCACTAATTTCTAGTATTGGAATGTCACGAATACCTTGAAGAACCCCTTTCTCATTCCATTCGGTCGGAAGATGCCTGATTAAGGTAAGTTCCATGTTTTCTCCCCCATGAAAAAGGTTTCGCTTCGTAGTCCCATCCTTTGTGCTTCCAACACAAGTACATCATTAATTTTGACGTTACCAAGATTGACATTTGTACCAAATTGGTTGATGAAAAACATTTGCTGCTTAGGTGTTGGTGCTTCGAAAATAAGCTTATTGACGTCGATATTTTTTGAAATCTGATCAATTAACTCCGTGTTAACATTCCCTTTCGAGTTGTAGATACCAGCGGTACCTGAATCTCTTCCTTCCGTTATGACATATCTACAGCCCGCTGCTAGTAGCAAGTTAATTTCATGCTCCCATTCAGATAACGGCATTTCCTTGTCTTGATCCTTCGAACCCACTTCCGCAATCACATTAAAATGTTTTTTTAATTTTCTGATGAGTGAAAGCCTTTTATGAAGTGGGATATCCACTGTTCCGTTTGATACTTCAATCCATTCTATTCCAAGCTCTTGTAGGCATTCGGTATATTCTCCAAGCTTTTCCTGAACGTAGCATTTTTCAAATAGCGTTCCGCCACAATATGGGATGACCTTATATTTTTTATAAAGATTGATTTTTTCTTGTAGGTTTGGGGTTACATAAGCGGAGCCAATCCCGATTTTTGCGATATCTATATAAGCATGGTAATCACGTAAATACGCCTCTAACATGCCAATAGGCGTACCAAAATCAGCAATTGATGTAATTCCATAGCTTCGTTCTCCCTTTGTTCGCAATGGAACATCTAGAAAGTCCATAGGCATAAATCCTCCTTTATCAACAAGCACTAATTCATCCGTTTTAAACTCTATTTTGTTACATACACCCATCTTCTTACAGTTGCTATGTTATTCAAAAATAGGTAAATGGTGTATAGAATGGGCTTTTCTATTGCTCCTTTAACTGGAAACTACTTACTGAATAGGTATCATCACAAATTGAAAAAATAGTAAGGCATTAATTGATTTAAATTTCACACCGTATATAAGGAGATGCAAAAACTTGTCCAGCAAAAAAAATTCAGCAATGACAATTGTTGCGATTGGTTCAATTCCACTGATCCTTGTACTTGGTAATTCAATGCTCATCCCTGTCTTACCTCAAATGCAAAAAGAATTAGATATTAGTCAATTTCAGGTGAGTCTTGTCATTACTACTTTCTCAGTAGCAGCAGCGATTTCAATCCCATTGCTCGGTTATTTCTCAGATCGCTTTTCTAGAAAAGCCGTGATCATACCTGCACTCATTCTTTACGGTACAGGTGGACTACTCGCTGGGGCTGCATCCGCATGGTTTTCTAATCCATATTTTTGGATCATGGCTGGTCGGGTTATGCAGGGAATAGGAGCAGCAGGTACTGCACCTATCGCAATGGCACTTACAGGTGATTTATTTAAAGGTGGCAAACAAAGCCGCGTTTTAGGGCTAGTTGAAGCCTCAAATGGCTTTGGAAAAGTCATTTCGCCGATAATAGGGTCATTACTCGCCTTGTTATTTTGGTATGCGGCCTTTTTCGCTTTCCCAATCTTTTGTTTAATATCTGTGCTTCTCACGGTCTTTTTCGTGAAAGAAAAAAAACAAAAGAAAGAACCACCTCCACTCAAAAAATATGTTCACGGATTGTTTTCGGTATTTAAAAACGAAGGTAGATGGTTATTTACAGCCTATTTGGCTGGCGCAACTTGTTTATTCACCCTGTTTGGTATTCTCTTTTATTTATCTGATGTACTTGAGAAAACCTATAATACAGATGGAGTTCTTAAAGGAGCGATTTTAGCCATTCCCCTTTTATGTATGACGACAACTTCCTACATTACCGGGAGTAAAATCGGGAAAAAAATGCCATTAATGAAAAAGCTCATCATCATTGGGTTAGCGCTCATGACCGTTTCATTTGCACTGTTAGTGTTTTTTGAAAGCCTGATTCCGTTTATTGCAGTGTTGGCTATCAGTAGTATCGGAACCGGACTTGTACTGCCGTGTATTAATAGTTTTATCACCGGTTCAGTTTCAACTGAAAAGCGAGGTTTCGTTACCTCCCTTTATGGCTCAGTTCGATTTTTAGGAGTGGCAATTGGTCCGCCTATTTACGGTTGGTTAATGAACTGGTCACGTTCAGGAATGTTCTTAACTACCGCTTCATTGACACTTGTCGTTGGTCTGTTATGTATGATATTGATTCGGGTGAAAAAGAAAAAACCGAGCAAGGAAACAAATGATTCTGTGTTCAAAAAATTGCAGTTTACGTAAAAAGGAGGAATTGTCTTGCAAATATTTGTTTCCCCAGAGTTGATCAAGGAAGAATGCCAAATTTTAAATATCGTCAATCAAGATAAAAAGGCACTTGGCTATATTGCATTCTTCTTTGATGATAAAAAAATGTATGTCTATGGACATTGTGAGGAAATGGGTGTCAGTAAGGATTTCAAAGATACAATCACACCGTACATCCAAGGAATGGCTAAAGCAAAGCCGGACCTAGACATTCTCTCTTATATTTCAATTGGTGGAGAAAAACTGGATTTATCGGATGAAGAATCAGAAAGTGAGTAAGGATATCGGTTTCGATATCCTTTTTTGTTGTCTAATTCGTCGTGCTATGCATTTCTTATTTTGACAAAATGGTGAATTCATTATGTGTGAGGAAGGGATATGTTAAAATGAGCTTACAATGTAAATGAAAGGTTTGTTTTTATGAAAAAACTTGTTGTCTTTCTCATGCTTATTCTCGTGTTTGGATTATTTGGATGCTCCCAAAATGACGATGCTCATGATGCCAACGGCGAAGAACATGTTATAGGAGATATACGCGAGGAAACGGCTTCAATCGATGTGATGCCATCTTTTTTAGATGGTAAGTCAGAGGAAATGGTGACAATTTATAAAGCTGCTGCCATGCATCAGGATCTTTTAGAATCAATGCCTTGCTACTGTGGATGCGCTGACTCTGTAGGTCATCGAGATAATTATGATTGCTTTGTTCATGATAATAAAGGCGATGCGGTCGTTTGGGATGATCACGGCACTAAATGTATGGTATGTTTAGAAATCGCTGCTACAGCCGTATTAGAATATTCAAATGGTAAATCTCCAAGTGAAATTCGGGCAATGATTGATGAAACCTATAAAGAGGGTTACGCTAATCCAACACCTACTCCAATGCCGGAAATCTAAAAAATGACGTGTGAAAACTCACACGTCATTTTTTAGATTTTCGACAAATTATATTTGAGTGGAGCGTTGTAGTAAACGGCTCAAAGTTCCTTCAAAAAATCCTATGAGATTCTTCACTCAAAGACATTTCATCCAGTATCTTAGCATATTTTGTCCTTAAAGCGCTCTATCAGAGACATTTTGTTCGGTACCCCTAATCGATTTGTCCTTAAAGCGATCTCTCAAAGACATTTCGTTCGGTAACCTTGTACGTTTTGTACTTGACGCGATCTATCAAAGACATATAATTAATTGGTATAGTTTACATGTTTTGTCCTCGACAACAATCATATCAAAAATGTCTACAAGATCTATAGTCACTTTTCTCCTATTGAAAAAATACCCTGGAGTATCACTCCAAGGTACTAATAATCGATCTATTCTACATAATACATAAACCCAATTGCACCTGGCCCAGTGTGGGTGCTGATGACCGGTGTAGTTTCGACGATATCAACGTCAGTATATCCAGTTAGCTTTTTAATCGCATCCTTTAAATTGGTTGCAAGCTCCACTGCATCCACTTGAGCGATTGCCACACCTTTTATCGTTTTATTTCTAACATCCTCTACAAATTTTTCGCTTAAGTATTTCACGATTTTCGCATGGCTTCTTACCTTGGAGACTGGTGTATAGACTCCATCCTGCAAGGAAGCAATTGGTTTAATATTCAATAAAGAGCCAATTAATGCCTTGCCTTTGCCAATTCGGCCACCTTTTACAAGGTTTTCTAATGTGTCAACGGTTACAAACAGAGTAGAATTTTCTCTAATTTCCTCAACCCGTTTTACAATCTCCTCTTTCGAGTGTCCTGCCTTTGCCATTTTTGCAGCTTCAACAACCTGAAATGCTAAGGCTCTAGAGATATACATAGAATCAATCACAGTCACTTTCGATTCACTGATTCTAGCTGCATTCTCAGCAGACGTCACCGTCCCACTCATCCCACCTGTCATGTGGATGGAAATAATTTCACTCCCATCACTTCCTAATTGATCGTAAAGCTCTACGAAATGTCCAACCGCAGGCTGAGAGCTCTTTGGTAACTCAGCTGATTGCTTCATTTTTGTTAAAAATTCATGAGGAGTAATATCCACACGATCTAGAAACGTTACCCCATCAATCGTAATGGATAATGGGACAACGGAGATACCAAGTTCTCTTACTAGCTCCTCTGAAAGATCTGCTGTTGAATCTGTTACGATTTTCACTTTTGTCATACGTTCACTTCCTACTAGCATACATCTATTAGTAATAGCTTGTCCTTTTTTAACGGGTAAATTGCTCATATTTTATGTTTAAAAGCAAAAAAAGAGCCGATTTTATTGTTTTAAAATCAGCCCATTCTAAAACTATGCGTTATGTTTTAACATATCAAGTTGAAAAATACGTTCATAATCAGTCCATTTTAGAACCGTCTTCAAATATTCACGAAACGAATAGATTTGGTTTGGACTTGATTTTGTCATGATTTTCGATAAGAATACCTGTAAACGAAAATCGAGCATAAAGTGATACGTGTTGCCTTTCTCCAATACTGGAATTTCAATTACTTTAACCTTCTGTCCATAACAATTTTTGAACTCTAGGCTTTTGAATAGCAAACTATCAGTCCTTTTTCACCCGTTTCTTATATTATACATGAGAACAAGCCTTTCGTCTTTGTCTAAATATGTTAAAACATTGAATTTTAAATCAACAAATTAAATAAAGTATTTTCTTTGTTTAGTTCACGGAATGGAAACCCTTTTTTCATCATTCTGTTCAATAATGCGTCGTAGTCATCTTTTTGCTTAAGCTCGATCCCAACGAGTGCAGGACCATTTTCCTTATTATTTTTCTTCGTGTATTCAAATCGTGTAATGTCATCGGTTGGCCCTAATACATCAAGTAAGAACTCGCGTAATGCGCCTGCTCTTTGTGGGAAATTCACGATAAAATAGCATTGTAAGCCTTCATACAGCATTGAACGTTCTTTGATTTCCTGCATTCGGCTGATGTCATTATTTCCTCCACTAAGTACACACACTACGGTTTTACCTTTTAACTTATCTTTGTACAAATCTAGAGCCGCAAGTGATAATGCACCTGCAGGTTCCGCAACGATAGCATTTTCATTATATAAGTCCAAAATGGTTGTACAAACCTTCCCCTCAGGGACTACAACAATATCATCCACAAGCTCTTTACTGATTTCATATGTCTTTTCGCCAACTGTTTTTACTGCTGCACCATCAACGAATTTATCAATTTTCGCCAAGGTGGTGACCTCACCATTCGAAATCGAGGTCTTCATGCTTGCTGCACCTGCTGGCTCAACACCAATTACTTTTGTCTCTGGAGAAATGCTCTTCATATAGGTTGAGATACCGGAAATGAGTCCACCTCCACCAATCGCTGCAAACACATAATCTACAGGCTCAGCACAATCGTTTAAAATTTCAACCGCAACAGTTCCTTGACCTGCCATCACATCTGCATCATCAAATGGGTGGATAAACGTCCGATTTTCTCTTTCACTGCATGCCACTGCTTCTTCATAGGAATCATCAAATGTGTCACCAGTTAACACAATATCAACATACTCACGGCCAAAAGCTTCTACCTGAGAGACCTTTTGTCTTGGAGTTGTCGATGGCATAAAGATTTTGCCTTGTATTTTTAACGCAAAACAGGAAAAAGCCACCCCTTGTGCGTGGTTTCCAGCACTTGCACAAACGACTCCATTTTTAAGCTCATCTTCAGTTAAATTTTTAATACGATTATACGCTCCTCTGATTTTAAAAGAGCGAACAATTTGTAAATCCTCTCGTTTTATCAATAAGTTACATTCGTAACGTTCAGATAGTAATTCATTTCTTTGTAAAGGTGTATGGATTATAACATCCTTCAATGTTTGATTTGCTTTTATGATATCCTCTACATGGATTCCATCTAGTTTTTGTTTTACCTCGTGTGCCATGAGCCCCATATCCCCTTTCACGTATTTCCACAACAACACAGTGAAGTATTGAAGATTTAATTTGTTCATTATAACATGAATTAGCCTTTCTGTTGTAAAGTTTTCTAAATATTTTATTACTTTTTTAAAATGAAAACACTTCCATTTTTATTTTAAAGTATAATTTGTGTTATGGATTTGTTAGCAGTATGATGAGAAGAAGAAAAGTGAAGTATGAGGTGAATATTATGACATTTCGGCAAGAAACAGTTAAGGAAGAAATTGCAAATGCCATTACACATGGTCTTGGCGTTTTATTAAGCATACCAGCACTTGTATTGTTAATCGTATTTGCTGTGAAATATGGGGACGTCTGGCACGTAGTAAGCTTCTCAATCTTCGGGGCAACGATGTTTCTTCTTTATTTATTCTCAACCCTTTTACATAGCATCACACATTTAAAAGCCAAAAAGGTATTTGCAATCTTAGATCATTCAGCGATCTATTTATTGATTGCCGGAACCTATACACCTTTTGTTTTAGTTTCAATTGGAGGCTGGTTAGGCTGGACGATTTTTGGAATTGTGTGGGGTCTAGCTGTCATCGGTATCGTGTTTAAAGTCTTTTTTGTAGAAAAATTTATGATCCTTTCAACTGTTTGCTACGTCCTCATGGGCTGGTTGATCGTGATTGGCATTAAGCCATTGTATGAAAGTATTGGGTTTAACGGCTTTATGCTGTTGCTAACGGGTGGAATTCTTTACACGGTTGGCGCTGTGTTTTACGTTTGGAGAAAGCTGCCGTTTAACCATGCGATTTGGCATTTATTCGTGTTGGCGGGTAGTGCTGCGATGTTTTTCTCCGTGCTATTTTATGTTGTCGATGTACCGTTTATTTCATAAATAAAAATCCCGCAGATTTAGTTCTGCGGGATTTTTTCATATACCAAAAACGTATACTCATATGGGTTTTTTTCGTCTTTAATGCCTTTTTCCTTTGAAATGACCTGCCACTCTGCTTTATCGAATGCTGGAAAATAAGTGTCTCCTTCAAACTCCTCATCGATTACGGTTATGTATAGACGGTCTGAGTATGGAAGAATTTCTTTGAAAATCTCGGCCCCACCGATCACAAATAGCTCCTGTTCGGTTTCTTCACTCATTTTGACGATTTCATCAATGGAATGAATCACTTTACAGCCTTCTGCTTTGTAAGAAGTGTCACGAGTTACTATGATATTTTCTCGACCAGGTAGAGGTCGTCCAATTGAATCATACGTTTTTCTCCCCATGATGATAGGGTGACCCATCGTAACCCTTTTAAAATAAGCTAAATCGGCTGGTAATCTCCATGGAAGATCATTGTCTTTACCGATTAGTTGGTTTTTATCCATTGCTAGTAGTAATGAAATCATATTTATCATCCTCACTAAAAAAGATCCTAAGGTCGATTATACCTTAGGATCTTAGAAATAGAAATGCTTTAAACGGCAACTGGTGCCTTAATCGAAGGGTGTGGTTCATATCCCACAATTTCAAGGTCGTCCATTTCAAAGTCAAACACGGATTCTACAGCCGGATTTAATTTAAGAGTCGGAAACGGACGAGGTTCACGACTTAGCTGTAAGTTTACTTGCTCGATGTGATTAGTGTAAATATGGGCATCCCCAATCGTATGGATGAAATCCCCTACTTCTAATCCGCATTCAAAAGCAATTAAATGCGTTAAAAGTGCATAGCTCGCGATGTTGAAGGGAATTCCTAAAAATAAATCGCCAGATCGCTGATACAACTGGCAACTCAATTTCCCATCTGCCACATAAAACTGGAACAGGCTATGACAAGGTGGCAAAGCCATGAATTCCACATCACCAGGGTTGTAGCCAACAACAAGATGGCGTCTGCTATCTGGATTGTTTTTAATTTGGTTGATGACATTTTTCAACTGATCAATGGTCTCTCCACGTGAGGATTCCCACGCTCTCCACTGTTTCCCATAAACCGGGCCAAGCTCGCCGTATTTAGCAGCAAACTCATCATCCTCTAGAATTCGTCCTTTAAACTTGTCCATTTCACCCTGATACAACTCATTAAAATCTGGGTCCTTCTGGCTTCGAATACCGAAATCCGTCATGTCTGGTCCATCATATTCATCGCTCTCAACCCAATTTTTAAAAGCCCATTCATTCCAAATATTATTGTTGTTCTTTAGAAGATACCTAATATTCGTATCCCCTTTAATAAACCAAAGCAGTTCGCTCGCAATGAGCCGGAAAGGAACTCTTTTCGTTGTAAGTAAAGGAAAGCCCTCACTTAAGTTAAAACGCATTTGGTACCCAAACACAGAAACTGTCCCTGTCCCAGTACGGTCCATTTTTTTCGTACCATTTTCAAGCACATGCTTTAAGAGACCTAAATACGCATTTTCTCCATGTTTCAATAGATTCACTCCCTACTAAACTTCATGCTATTATCTTACTACAAATAAAAGCCTATTTCATTGCTGAGTTTCACCTAATTCGACAAAAAGTTCGTAAGTCATCGGTGCCGCTAGCTTCAATTGATTTCTTGACTGTTCAGATAGATAGTACATCGCGAAGGTTTCAGCGAAATATTCTTCGGGATAGTCACTAAAATAAGCACGATTCGGGAATAATTGGTTCACTTCGTTTTTCCAAATGGATAGAAATGTCGGATCCTCACTGATTGAATCTAACACAAAACTATCAATCGAATGGGCTAGCTCATGTAGCTCTAAATTGGTAGACCCATGACCTTTTCCTTTTTCACTATACCCAATCTTTGCGAGTACGACCTCAGAGCCACCAATTCCAGGTACATCGTCCCATGTTGGACCATTTTGACTATACCCACGGGGCTTTTTCCCCTTCAGATAAGCAGCAGTGGGCTCGTCCGTTAAAAAACCTGTAAAAAGCTTCAGGACAACGCCATCATCAACTAAACCTTGTAAAATAAATTCATCAATATGATTAACACGTTTAATCATTTTTGCTGCTGCAGCTTCATTAAACTTTGTCTCTGGTAATAAAATAATCTCTTTTAAGGAATCATAGTTTTTCAAATTAGATGTTTCCGTATATAGTGTCAGTGATTGATAATCTTTTAGTGGAATTCCATGAGGCGACGCTTCACCAGGATGATAAGTAAAGCCAACAAGAACGAATAGAAGTGTAAGAATACCTATTTTTTTCATAAGAATGCTCTCCCTAAAAATGTCAATAGATTCATAGATGCAAAAGTGCACTCTTCTATCAAATTGTAAAAATAGTATAACATATTTTAAATAATGGGTCTGCTAGATAAGGAGTGGAAACTTCTACTAAGAGGAAACAAAAAAGGCAGTCCAAAAGCTCGTAAATTCAGCCTTGAACTACCTTTTTCTTTTATTAACTTAGCCATTTCGGCGGAGTGTTTTTGTCCCAATAAATATCGCCTAACGCATGATGTGTTTGAAACCCATCATGATGTGTGTGGTAGTGGAAATTAAACCAATAGCCATCCTGTGGTGGATGATCTTTGCGCACATGGAAGCGAACAATATCCTTCCCACTTGTTTTATCAAAAATATGGAAGATCTTTTCCCCATTTCCGCCAGAAGGTTGCTCTGAAATTTCAAGTTGATCAAGCTGCTCTGTTGGGTACTGCTCTGCTAATAATTCAATGACACTTTCAATTTTAGGCAAAATTTCAAGACGAAATTCATCCTCAATAACAGGTCCGATTTTGCTTCCGAATTTCTCGAAAGACTTACTTTCTGCCTGTGTCATCGCGTACGTAACAAAGCTTCTACTTTCATATCCATAATTCGATTCAAACTCAGAATATAACTTTGATTCAGCATTTTGTTCATTTATCGCATTTAACTTACTTGGTTTATCCGCATCTGGTTGCTCCATTGTGAGAGCAGGTGGAGGCGCTACCAATCCAAGCGTTAAAATGGAAAATGAAACAACTAATGCTTTCCGCAACCATTTTTTCATAACCTAAACGCCCTTTCAACACATTTAACCATATGCCCATTTTAACACAATCTCAAAAAAAATTTTACTATGAAAATAACAAAATATAAAAAAATAAGGATAAATGCCCATACTATTTAAGCGACATTAGGAATTATTTAGAAAAAATAAAGTTCATAAAATCTTCATTATTTGATAAAATAGGGGTACTATACATATCTGAAAGGTGGAACTAAGTGAAATGGATTGGATTTTTGGTATCGCTAGCGTAGTAACATTAGTATATTTTATCTTTTGTTGTGTGGCTGATTAATAAAAACCCGCTTTCGAAGCGGGCTTTTTTTGTAGAAGTAGGTTACATATTCTTTTTCTTCTTCCTTGAAGAATCCATTGCCATTCTTCCTGTTTCTTGATTCGTTGTTCCTTGCCCTTCTACATTTGCTGAACTTAATCCAACTGTTGAAGGATCTTTTTTACGTTTTGCCATGATCATCACCTCCGTTATATAAAATCTCCAAAGGTGTAGCAAAATATCAGGAACCCTCTACATCAATGACACCAAAATGGAATTTTGCTGTCTTTCGCTTGAAAACAGTGAATCCATATCTCTCAAATTGCTCGCTTTTCCAGTGGTCCTTAAGTACCACTTTTTGTTTCGCGACTCGCTTTGCGGCTTCAATCGCTTTAGGAGTTAGAGTGGAATAAATTGCGAAATTGCGAAGTCCTTTGATCCCTTCCGATTCTTCAATAGATTCTTCAAACATTGGATCAAAATAGACGACATCAAAACTGTTTGTAGGACAGTTTGCTAAAAAACGTTCATATTTCACATGCTGCACATCAATCCGGGCCATCGCCTCATTCATCAATGAGTAACCGGTATCCCAGCTTTTCAAACCGCCTTTTAACAGATAATACAAATACTTGTTTCCTTCTAAAGACACAACTTTTCCAGACTTACCAACGACAAAGCTTGCCACAATACTGTCAGATCCCAAGCCTAGTGTACAATCTAAAATAGTGTTTCCATTCGCCAGACCTGAAGACTGAATAAATGGATCATGTTCTCCTTTTGCTATTCGCTTCATCCGAAACATTGCTGAATTCGGATGAAAGAATAGTGGTTCGGTTCCCTGCCAAGGATGAATTTCAATTCGATTTTTCCCAACAACAAGAATATCGTCTTCTGCTTGTTCTTGAAGTTTAAGGATCGATTGTTTATTTCTTTGAATATAAGGAACTGAAAGTTCAGCCGCAACATTTTTAGCCAATCTCACCATTTCATCATTCGTTCGTCCTGCAGTTGTTACAATCATATCAATCACCTATTTGCACAAAAAAAGATGTCATATTGACATCTTTTCATCAGACTTTTAAACACATCTTTTAGCAATGCTCATTTAATGCAGAAGTTATGTTTTCCATAATGCCTTCCATTGAATTTGTTTCAATTTCATGACGTGGAATGAAATGTACAACTTCCTTGCCTTTTAACAACGCCATTGATGGAGAAGATGGCTCATAGCCCTCAAAATACTCTCTCATCTTTGCAGTTGCATCTTTATCTTGACCAGCAAATACAGTTACAAGATGATCCGGCTTTTTCTCGTTATTTAGAATTGCTTGTGTTACAGCAGGTCTTGCAAGTCCAGCCGCACAACCACATACAGAGTTCACAACAACAAGTGTTGTACCTTCCGCTTTCTCCATGAAGTTTTCAACTTCTTCTTCTGATTGAAGCTCTTCAAAGCCCGCTACTACTAACTCCTGGCGCATCGGCTTTACGATTTGCTTCATATATTCATCATATGCCATTGACATATTGAATCCCTCCCTCTTATTTCATAAAACAAGCATACTATTTTGAACTTGCAAAATCAATTTTCAAACACCAACTAATCCCATTTCTTTAAATTAAAATGTACTCAATAACTTTTTATTTATTCCTGCTTTCCGTCATTTGCTTCCAAACGGAGCCCTTTGCTTCCTCGCCACCTTCGATTCTTTCGATGGCCAGCTTGATTTGCATTTTCACTTCAAATTCAGGATCGTTTTCCGCCGCTTTAAGTGCATCAAGTGCGGTTTCATCGCCAACCTCATATAAAAACATAGCAGCACGCCATCTTACAAGCTTACTTGGATCTTTCAAAGCCTCACACATCGGACCAATTGCAGCTGGGTCGCCGATATCTGATAAACAGTCTCCTGCTGTTCTTCTGACTGTAACGGACTTATCCTTTAATGCCTCATACAAATATGGTAATACGAGTGGCTTTTCAATCATACCTAAATAAACAGTTGCTAACCGACGGATTGACGGTTTTTCATCTTTTAAGGCTTTCGCAAGTACAGGAACATCATCTTCTTCCGGATCCATTTGCTCTAACCTTGCATAGCGGTTTGTCCAATCAGGATCATCCAACATCTCCAATGTTACCTTATAGGATTGACGTTTTTGGATAGTTGGTGCTGATGTTTGTTCCGAAATTTGCTTTACAATACGATCGAGTCGTTCTTTCGGATAGGCAGCCGCAAGCTCTTCAACAACTTCCTTTCCAATTTCATCATGATTGCCATAGCGCACGCCTTGTTCCTTCCATTCGCGTTCCAGCACAACGTTTCCTGAAACCTCTTGGGCATGTAACAAGCTTTCCCTGAACACGTCAGGTAATCCAAAACGGAACTCTTGTTCACCATCATGAAGCTTAACCTGCATTGGGAGTCCTTTATACATTTGTACAAAAACCTTTACTTCTCCAAAATGTTCATCAAGCTTCGGTCCTTCTTTTTCCCCTTCTGTCACATCTTCTCCAAACACTTTACGTACATTTGGTAAAAGCTCCTGCCAGTCATATCTTGCATTTCTTTCAACTGCTAAAAAGTCGGCAACATGATAAACACCTTTAATGCCTTCGATACCCATAATCTCTTTAATTAGTGGTGGTGCTTGATCTATGTTTTCCTTTTTATAATTATTGCTTTTTCCCTTTGGTAGTTCCTCGTCTAATATAATTTTCATTGTATTCGGACTAGGTGTTGGTTCAATTGATTTTATTTTCATATCTACCGCTCCTTCTCCTACGAAATCAACTACCGTAATTGTAGCACACGCAATTACCCATAATCCATTACGGGAGCTTATGATAGCCACAGTCCAGCTGCTAATTTGTAATGTTTCTGTAAAAAACCCTCTTACACCTTGAAACAACTGTGTTTTGTTACTAATCATACTTGTCTTATTTTAGCGCTTTTGTACTAAATATCTGAATTTTTGTCATAATAGCTTATTTACCGAAATATCTTAAAATTGTGCTCATGTATGAGCTGTTTTCGCTTTTGTTAGGATAAGGATTGAAATCGTAATACATCTTTTCCTTAGTTAAGGTACGCATCTCTTCCATAGCATTTTTATCCAACAAACTTTTCGAAAACTACATTATTTTTGCTTTTTGCAAACATCAAGGAGGTACTTCAATGAAAAAACGCTATGGAACCCGCGAAGCAATTGTCATAACGTCTCTTGCGGCTGGATTTTTCTTTGGCGCCCCACTTGCAGCAGATGCATCAGAAAAGCAAAACCTAGACCCTTTAATAGATAAAAACTATCAATTTGATACAAAACAGGAATTACGGTACGGTCACACCGGTTATCCAGTTCGCTTTCTTCAATTTGAGTTACATAAATTAAATTTTTACTATGAAACAATCGATGGTCACTATGGTGCATCAACTCAAGAAGCCGTTAAAAGATTTCAAGAATTATATGATTTAAAGACCGATGGAATTGCCGGAGAAACAACACTAGAAAAACTGAACGAAGTAATATTACAGCCAAAGCCAGCTTTCTACACAATTGGTGACGAGGGTCCTGCCGTAAAACAGCTACAAACCAAATTACAAAGACTGCGATTTTATAGCGGATTGATTGATGGCAAATTTGAATCAGTTACCGAGGCAAGTGTGAAGGCTTACCAAAAGAAGTTTAATTTAGAAACAAATGGGTTAGCAACCGAAGAAACGATTGACCATATCATGAAAAATAAAAATGTAAGGGGTCTCACCATCAAAAAAGCTACAGTTGTGACGGCTCAGCCAAGGTCAAACAATCCTGAAACCACTGAGGCACCAGCAGAACCAATTGAAGCTCCACCTGTAGATGCAAGTGTAATTTCAATAGCAATGAATTATATGGGGGTTCCTTATGTCTGGGGAGGCACTTCACCAAATGGCTTCGATTGCAGTGGCTTTTTACAATTTGTTTATGCTCAAAAAGGGGTAAACCTCTCACGAACAGTTCCAGGCATTTGGAGCCAGGGGGCAAGTGTGTCTGCACCTAGCGTTGGTGATATTGTCTTTTTTCAAACGTATAAGCCTGGCCCATCACATGCAGGCATTTACCTCGGAAACAATAAATTTATTCACGCAGATTCGACGGATGGTGTGAGTATTGATGATATGACGATTTCCTACTGGCAATCACGATACTTGGGCGCGAAACGACTATAAAGCAAAAAGGCCCGGTTTATGCCGGGCCCACTCTTCTTATTCACTTACCATTTCTGATAGTTCTGCCCATCTTTCCATTAACCGGTCAAGCACCTCAGATTCCTTCGCATGCTCATCCATTGCCTGCTGAGCTTTTTGGTAGTCACTTCCTGCTGCTTCAATTTCTTTCACCAGTGCAGCAACCTTCTCTTCTTGGGCTTCAATTTTCCCTTCAATCTCATCCCACTCAAGCTGATCCTTGTAGGAAAGCTTCTTTTTCTTTGGCTTCGGTGCCTCCTGTGATGATGCTTTTTCAACCTTTACTTTTTGTACAGCTTGAGCCGCTTCTACTGTATTTTTCTCAAGATAATCCGAGTAATCTCCAAAAAAGGTTGTAATCTTATGTCCCTCTCCAAAAACTAAGAGCTGGTCTGTTACCTTATCCAAGAAGTAGCGATCATGTGAGACCGTGATTACCACACCTGGGAACTCCTCCAAATAATCCTCTAGCACGGTTAATGTTTGAGTATCCAAATCATTTGTCGGCTCATCCAATAATAATACATTTGGTTCACCCATAATGATTTTCAACAAGTACAGCCGTCTTCTTTCTCCACCAGATAGCTTCCGAATGGGCGTACCATGAGTGTGCATAGGAAATAAGAAACGCTCTAGCATTTGAGCTGCTGAAATCATTTTTCCATCAAGGGTATGAATCATTTCAGCCGTTTCTTTGATATATTCAATCATTCGTTTATTAACATCCATATCCATGCTTTCCTGTGTATAATAAGCAAGTTTAACCGTTTGACCAATCTCAATCTCGCCTTCATCCACTGGAATTCTACCCGCAATGATATTTAATAATGTGGATTTCCCGCTTCCATTTCGACCCACAATTCCAATTCGGTCACCTGGCTTAACGAGCAAATTCACATCCTCCAAAATTTTCATCCCATTAAAGCTTTTTGACACATTTTTTAGCTCAATGACCTTTTTACCGAGCCTACTGCCGCCAACTGAAATATCCAGTGTTTCGGTATTCACTGTCTTTTTGCCATTCTCAATTTCTTCAAATCGTTGAATTCGTGCTTTTTGCTTGGTTGTTCTGGCCTTAGCCCCACGACGAATCCAAGCCAGCTCACGTCTGTATAAATTTTGACGCTTTAATTCAGAGGCCTGCTCCTGCTCCATCCGAAGCGCTTTTGCCTCTAAAAAGCTACTATAGTTCCCTGTATAGGTATAAAGATTACCCTCATCTAATTCGATAATTCGGTTTGTTACTCGGTCTAAAAAGTACCGATCATGGGTAACAACTAATAAAGCTCCATTGTATTTAGCTAGATAATCCTCAAGCCATTTAATCGTGTCGTAATCCAAATGGTTTGTCGGCTCATCTAGAATCAGTAAGTCCGGTACCTCAATTAAGCTTTGGGCTAGTGCCACACGCTTCTTTTGTCCCCCTGAAAGTTCCATTACATCTTGAGAAAAGTCCATTATACCTAGCTTTGATAAGACTGCCTTTGCGTTTGAATTGGCTTCCCACGCATTTGCTGCATCCATTTTTTGCTGGAGATCATATAGTCTTTCCTGATTCGTTGTGCTCATCGGTTCCTTTTCGATTCGAATCATCGCTTCTTCATATTCTTTTAATAACCGAAGGAGTGGTGTATTGCCTTGAAAGACTTGGTCGAGGACGGTATTTCCGATTGAAAATTCAGGCTGTTGCGGTAAATAGCTGATTGTGTATCCCTTCGAGTGGGTAATTTCCCCACGGTCCGCTTCTTCCACACCTGCAATGATTTTTAAAAGCGTTGATTTACCTGTTCCATTGACACCGATGATGCCAATTCGTTCATTATCTGTAATGCTAAAGGATATATCCTCGAACAATGTTTTTTCGGCATAGCTTTTTGATAAATTTTCAACGGTTAAAAGCCTCATAACTGTCCATTCCATTCTTTATAAAATTGATCAAGAAACGCAGTCATGAAATCATGACGTTCTTGGGCTGCTTCTTTTGCTGCATTCGTATTAAGAGTATCCTTTAATTTTAATAATTTCTCATAAAAATGATTGACTGCTGTTGATTTTCCATTTCGGTATTCTTCCTTTGTCATGACTTCCCGATATGGTAGATTAGGATCATAGATAAGATCACCGTGTGCTCCTGCGTACGCAAAGGTTCGCGCAATCCCTATTGCACCGATTGCGTCCAAACGATCAGCGTCCTGGACAACCTGTCCCTCAATGGTTTTCATTGGTGGCCGGTTGCCTCCCTTAAAGGACATAGTCGAAATAATTTCAATGATCTCTTCTTGTTCAGTTTCTGGTAGAGGTAAGGAAGTTAACCAATCACGAACCTTCCAGAGTCCTTCTTCCTCTGAATTATTTAATTTTTCGTCTGCCACATCATGTAATAATGCCGCCATTTCGACGATAAATACATTTGCTTGTTCTTTTTCTGCAAGTTGTATAGCAGCCTTTCTGACGCGTTCAATATGATACCAGTCATGGCCACTGCTATCATGCTGCAAAATATGTTTAACAAAAGTAATCGTTTTTTCAATCATTTGTTGTTGCTTCATTTTATCCTCCACCGACATCAATATCGTATCCATTGTATCATAAAATGCCCCCACTAATCTGTCGCGTACCTATAAACCTTTGCATAAAATAAAAAAGCTGGAGAAACTCCAACTTTAGATGAAAGGTGGTTAATATTTATGTATCATTCAAATAATAGATATCGGGAAATTGGAACTGCATGGTATGGACGTCATGTTGTATTGGTTTATTGTAATCCCGTTACCAATCAATTTTTACAGCTTTATAAGAGTCTTCATGCTCCAACAGAGCCGCCACATCCAAATTGCGCGGAAACAATCTCCCAATTTTTAAGCATTGGCTATAAAATTGCTGCCATTGCTACCCTGTCTCATAACGAGGTACAATACGTACTTGTCAAATAGAATTACTTATTCATCCAGCTGATTCCAATTGTATTTTCACCAGCATGGACCCCTATAGCTACTCCGAGTGGGTAAGCCTCGATTGAAATATGGTCTGGTGCAAATTCTCTTATCATTTCTTTCCATTCCTTTGTCTTGGAATCGTCCAAGCCGTATAAAATATAGATCTCATCCAATTGATCACGCTCGACTGCATCTTTTAGATAACCTACTATTTTACTCGTTGCCTTATTTTCAGAACGTACTTTTTCTTTAACTGACAGAGCCCCATCGATAATCTGTATGACCGGCTTTATTTGCAGCATACTGCCAAGAAAATATTGGGCTGTGTTCATTCGCCCACTTCGATGCAATTGCTCTAAGCTTCCGATGATCACATATGTTTCTAGTTTCTGAGCTAAATCGACAATAAGCTTTTCAACTTCCGCCGATGTCCCACCATTCTGTATAAGCTTCATGCCTTCTTTTATTAATTTTGTCATTGGATAGGTTAAAATTTTTGAATCGATTACCGTAACAGGGATATTTACTAATTCTGCTGCTTGTCTTGCAGACGAAACAGTCCCACTTAATTTTTCAGAGATATGAACAGAGATTATTTCATCATATTTATCTTCAAGACTATTATATAATTCCACAAAGCTTCCAATGGAAGGCTGTGATGTCTTTGGAATGGTCTTGGCCGTTTTTAGCCGTTCAAAAAACTGGGTCGGCGTAATCGTAACCCCATCAAGGTATTCTTCCTCATCAAAGAAGATGGTCATTGGGATGACGTATATATCCTCATGATTTGAAAGCTCTTCATCTAAAAATGCTGTACTATCAGTAACCCATGCGATTTTACCCATAAATTCGCCTCCTTGTAAATATGCTATAACTATTTTACTATATATCACAAAACAATATTATAGAAATGGGTAAATTATCTGAAAATTTAATCCTTTAGTCGTAGAAAAAAAAGGCATGATTCGCCCCTTATATGATCGCTTTATGAAGTTGATGAATGGAATCAATGATATAGTCAATCATCTCAAGTAAGTCATCAATTTGGTCTTCATGGATTAATCGGTGAAAAATAATTTTATTATTGACCGTATATTGATTTTTTGAACCATACATGAACGAAATTTCCTGTTGAATCTCTCTTGTTTCACCCCAGATGGTGGTAAGTACTTGTTGGGCCAAAGGACAAGCGTCCAATGACTCCAAATTAAAATTAAATCCTATTTCAAGGAGACATCCTGGGTTTCGATTCTTATTTCTAAGTTCAGCAACTAGATTATCAAGATCCATTGTCAAATCCATATAGGCTTGGATTTGGTCAATTGTTTTGTCTCTGAAGGCAATGTGATAGTGCCTGCCCATTTTTGCCAAATCGACCTGGTCTTGACGATCGATAATCACGATCTTTCCTTCTAAGTCTAAATCATAAAGGGCGCCTTCGATGACGACCTTTAAGTTTTCAAATACAGTTGGATCAAACATGTGCATACCTTCCTTTTTCGAAAAAAGCGGGACGAACCCTTGAAATAAAGACTTGGCTATTTTTCCAGCCGGCATTAGAGATTCGTCCCAAAGCAAAAAGTTAAAACAACCCGACTGCCTTTCCGTCTTCAGTCACACCCATGTTGAGGGCAGCTGGTTTTTTTGGAAGTCCTGGCATGGTCATGACATCACCGGTTAAAGCAACGATAAAGCCAGCCCCAATAGATGGTCGGAATTCACGGATAGTAATGGTGAAATCAGCTGGACGGCCTAGTAAGGTTGGGTCATCGGAAAGTGAATACTGAGTTTTCGCCATACAGATTGGGAGATTGCCCCAACCGAATTTCTCGAAATCGAGTATTTGCTTTTTCGCCTTAGAAGAAAACTCCACATCCTTCGCCCCATAAACCGTCTTTGCAATCGTTTTTACTTTATCTTCAATAGAAGAAGATAAATCATAGATCGGTGCAAAATGATTTTCTCCAGTTTCAATGACTTCAAGAACTTTCTTTGCAAGCTCAATTCCACCTTCTCCACCCTTTTCCCAAACCTCTGTAAGGGCAACTGGATATGAATGTTCCTCACACCACGTTTCAATTTTCTCTACTTCTTTTTCTGTATCTGTAACAAAGCGATTGATTGCGACTACAAACGGCAAACCAAAAGCTTGAACCGTCTCAATATGCTTTTGCAAGTTCTCTAAGCCCTTAGATAATGCCTCGACATTCTCTTCTTTGAGATTTTCCTTTGCAACACCACCGTGCATTTTCAAAGCGCGATTTGTCGCAACAATGACAACCGCCTCTGGCTTAATATCTGCATATCTTGCTTTAATGTCGAGAAACTTCTCAGCACCAAGGTCTGCACCAAATCCACCCTCTGTTAATACATAATCGGCTAATTTTGCCGCCATTTTAGTGGCAATAACGGAATTACAGCCGTGAGCGATATTGGCGAATGGTCCACCATGAATTAATGCAGGTGTATGTTCAAGTGTTTGAACTAAATTCGGTTTAATTGCATCCTTTAATAAAAGCGTAAGTGCCCCTTCTGCACCAAGGTCACTAGCTGTGACCGGTTGTTTATGTATATCATAGCCTACTACTATTTTAGATAACCTCTTCTTCAGATCCTGTAAGTCTGTTGCAAGGCAGAAAATAGCCATAATCTCAGATGCAACAGTAATATCAAATCCGTCCTCTCGGGGAACACCTTGCGTCGGACCGCCAAGCCCAACAATCACGTTACGTAAAGCACGGTCATTTAAATCTACAACTCGTTTCCAAGAAACACGTCTTACATCAATTTGAAGCTCATTTCCTTGGTGGATATGGTTATCAAGTAAGGCGGACAAAGTGTTATTTGCTGTCGTAATCGCGTGAAAATCACCGGTAAAATGAAGATTAATTTCCTCCATCGGAATTACCTGTGAATACCCACCACCTGTTGCTCCACCTTTAATTCCCATTGTTGGCCCGAGTGACGGTTCTCGCATTGCGATCATCGCATTTTTACCAAGCTTTGCAAGACCTTGTCCAAGTCCAACCGTAACTGTCGACTTCCCTTCACCAGCTGGCGTAGGATTAATTGATGTTACGAGAATGACTTTGCCATCCTTTTTCTTTTCTAGGCGCTTCATCACATCCAACGAAATTTTTGCTTTGTAATGACCATAGGGTTCCACTTCTTCATCAAGTAAATCAAGTTGCTGCACAATCTCCTTTATCGGCTTTAACTCAGCCTCTTGAGCAATTTCAATATCAGACTTATACTTCGTTGAAAATCCCATGTACATTACCCCCATGACTTATTCGTATAGTTCTTACCTTATCATCTCTATCTTACATTATTCAGTATGTAAGTATAAAGGAAAACCTCTATTTAATGGATTTCCTTTATTACGTAAAACGAATAAAGATATTTTAATTGATATTCATGTGTGAATTGTTGTAAAATTTCAATTATACGATAAATAGGGGGATGATAGGATTGCCAATTAATATACCTCAAGACCTTCCAGCGAAAGAAGTGTTGGAATCTGAAAATATATTTGTGATGGATGAAGACCGTGCTTATAGCCAAGATATTCGTCCACTTAATATAGTAATCTTAAACATTATGCCTGAAAAAGAACGAACAGAAACTCAGCTCCTTAGACTTCTAGGAAATTCTCCATTGCAGTTGAATATTACGCTTTTATTTCCAGAAACTCATGTCGCCAAAAACACTGGAAAAAATCATCTTGATAAATTTTACACATCATTTTCTAGCATCAAGCACAAAAAATTTGATGGAATGATCATTACAGGTGCCCCCATCGAGCACCTTTCTTTTGAGGATGTGAATTATTGGGAAGAACTCAAAGAAATCATGGAATGGACGAAAACAAATGTGACTTCGACCCTACATATTTGCTGGGGAGCACAAGCAGGACTTTTTTATCATTATGGGGTTAAGAAATATCCTCTACCTGAAAAATGTACAGGTGTATTTCACCACCGCTTGGTAAATAAGGATGTTAAACTTGTTCGTGGTTTTGATGATTTCTATTTTGTCCCACATTCCCGGTTTACAGAGGTTACACTTGAAGAAATAAAAAAAACAGAAGGATTAACCTTGTTGTCTGTTTCTGATGAGGCAGGAGTGTGTTTAGTTACCTCAAATGATGGCAAGCAAATTTTCCTAACAGGGCACCCTGAATATGATGTCAACACATTAAAAGAGGAATATGAACGCGACCTTGCAAAAGGAAAAGTAATTATCCCAGTTAATTATTTTCCTAATAATGATCCGGCCAATCCACCTATTCATAGCTGGAGATCGCATTCATACCTGCTATTTGCGAACTGGCTCAATTATTATGTTTATCAGGAAACACCATATGACTGGGAATAAAAAAGAGGTATCTCACGGTCGAGATACCTTTTTTAATTCTTCTTTAAAATAAACACCCACATAAATGATAACGCCTGTTTTAGCTCCCTTGGCAGCCCCTTTATCATCTCTTTGTTTACAGCATCTTTATAAACCGGTTGACCATCGACAACCGTCCAGCCATTTTCTGAAACCAATTGTTCAAATTCCCATGGCATCATCGTGTTTTGGATGACTTTTTTACCGTACAAGCGTGAATAAGCATGTTGCCGAGGACCTGCTGTTGGACCCAACAGCCCCGCACAAAAGATACCACCTGGTTTTGTCACTCGCTTGATTTCATTGATCGCCTGTAGTGGATCCTCAGTCCACTCAATTGAGTTAATGGCCATAACCCCTGAAAAAGTTTCATCCTCAAAAGGAAGTGCACTTAAATCGCCTTGTACAAATGAAAGACCCTTAGACGTGCTTCGTTTGTTTGCTTTTTCAATCATTTCAGTTGAAATGTCCGTACCTATCACCTGATAGCCACGCTCAGCAAGTAAAAATGACCCGAAACCGTCACCACAGCCCGCATCTAAGAGTAAAGTATCGTTCTGAAGGAATTGTGTAAAAAACGGATTAATCGTGGAACGGCTCCCCGAATTCCACATTGCTTGGCTTTGTTTGCTCCAAAAATCCGCACGATCATCCCATTGCTTTTCCGCCTCTTCATGCCATTTGAAATCAGTCATCCTATCCGCCCTCCCCAGTATCTACCAATCATTATAACAAAGAAAAACAATGAGACACCAGCCTCATTGTGATTACGTAATATGTATTTTTTTATCTTGATCAAGACGATGCTGCTTATAATACGTTACGATATTTCTTACATAATCTTTGAAATCAGGGCATGTCAATCCGCCTTTTTCAAGAACTTTTTTCGCTTCACTTGCGTCATACTGCGTTGGACATCTAAAATATTCAACCGCTTCCTTCTCTACCCCAAAGAATTTCCGCATAAAGGACAAAGAGAGTCCAAGTTCTACTAGTGTTGGAGAAATCGTCCATGTTGGCTTTTTACCCAGTAATTCCTCACAAATCATACGGTATAAATCTCGTGCTTGATGTGGGTTCGGATCTGTAAGATGAAAAGTTTTCCTTTCTGCTTCTTCTGCCTCTGATAAATAAACCGTAGCATTAATCAGGTAGTCGTACGGCACAACATTAAATAAGACATCCCCCTTCCCTAAGTGAGGAATTGGCATAAAGCGGATCCGGTCTAAAATCCGCATGATAAAATAAGGTCCATCGAATTTCGACGTCTCACCGGTTTCGGAGTTTCCTACCGTAATTCCAGGTCGAATAACGGTATAAGGAACATCCTTAAGCTCCTGAACAAGTACCTCTGCCTTGTATTTTGTTTCTTCATAATGATTTTTAAATTGCTGACCCATTTGAAGTTCAGTTTCTCTAATCAGGCCAGTACGGTTTCCCGATACATATGCCGTACTAAAATACACATATCTTTCCAAATGTTGTAATGATTGAACGAACTGATTAATATTTTTTGTCCCCTCGACATTTACTTTTTCCGCGATCAGTTGTGGTACAGCCAAATCATATATAGCAGCTAGATGAAAAACATGGGTTAATTTTTCACGGAGTAGATCACTATCCTCCTCTGAAAAACCAAGTGATTCTTCGGTGATATCCCCTAGTTTTACTTCAACCTTATCTAAACCTTTGATTCTCTCATTTGCTAATTCAAATTGGCTTGGATGAACCAATAATACAAAACGAGCACTTTCGTATTTTTGCATCAATGCATGTAGCAGTCTTGTTGCTAAAAAGCCCGGAAAACCAGTCATTAAAACATGCTTCATACTTTCACTCCTTTCCAAAATTAAGCCAGACGCACTACTAAAGGTAGATGCTTATAAATATTCTTTTAGATTATATTCGCGTAAAAGCCCCTCTAACTTTATGGCTTTGCCAATATCCCCTTTTATTTTTAGTTTTCCTGTCATGAAAGCTGCAGTCCCATTTAGCTTTCCTGCTAAAAATTTTCTAAAGTTTTCGAGCGATAAAACTAAGGTACAATTTGCACCCTCCACCTCTTCAGATACTTTCGCTTTACCCTCCGCTAATTGGAGTTGAAATGTCCCTTCTTCATCCCCAGTAATATTGAATTGATAAATAACATTCACGCCATCAATTGGACCTGGGTTTTGATTAATAACTTTTTCAATTTTTTCCATTAATTCTGGTAACCTAACATTTTCCATTTCATTTACCATACTGCTAACCTCCTCTAAAAACCTAGTAATATACGATTTGAAAAACGAGTACGCAATCGTATCCGCCATTCAAAAAAAGTCTAATCCTGCAATCCTAGATTTACGAACGCAGAAATAACAATGCGGTTGAGCAAACGAGAAATTTCTTCAAAATGAAGTTCTTCCTCTGTTGTTTCAAAAAAGAACTGCATAATAACCTCATTGATAGCCCCAACCATAGCCTGGGCAACAATTCTCATTTCTTTTTGGGTAACAGTTGTTGGGAGTTCCGTTTCTACAGTCTGTAAAATGATGGTAGCAAACACTTGGTGTGACCGTTGCCTAACTAATTCCACATTCCGAGATACGCCAACGGATTCCACTAGTAAAATTTGAGCCACATTTTTGTTTTCAAAGCAAATTTGGATATAGCAATTAATCCCTGCAAATGCCTTGTATGTCATTCTTTCTTCCTTTAAAATGGCATGCTTTACTTCCTCGGCCATTTCATCGCCCAGTTGTTCAAACAAGGCAACCATAAGATCCTCTTTACTTTTAAAATGCTGATAGAAGGTTGTCTTTGAAACTCTTGCCATTTCCACAATTTCAAGCACAGATGTCTTTTGGTACCCCGCTTCGGTAAAAAGCTTTAATCCCGCAAATAACATTTTTTCTCTTGCCTCAATTGGCATTTCTGTCACAAATAACAACATTCATCCATCCATTCTTGTACGTGTACGTATCCGTATTTCATTTTTATTGTATAATCAAGAGTATATAATTTCAAGAAAATTTAAAAACATTCAGTCGACATGAACTTATCGACTGAATATTCTTTAGTTCCCATTTGGCACTTTTGCCGGAAACTCAAATTCTATTTTCTGAGTTTGCTCATTCCATTTCAAATATGCATCAAAGGTTTTATTGTCCTTTTTAAAGCCTTTTATGAGATTTGTCTTATTCCCTGAAAGAAGCTTCCCCGCATTTGTGTTCGAAATCGTTTTCCCTAATATCTTCCCTGAAATAGTGAATTGGCATCCATTTGTTTTATAGTTTGCACAGCCATAAAATTTGCCTTTATTAATCACATTACCTCCACATTTCTTACAGGTTCCTACCACTGTTCCGATTTCTTTTTTCTTATATTTGCTTTTTGGAGAGCTCACGCTTTCCACATTCACATTGGAAAGGTCCCATTCTCCACTTTGTTCCTTCGCATCGTTGATAATCTTTTGAGAAAGCTTTTTTGTCTGAAGCATAAAGGATGCTGGTGAAGCTTGTCCTTGTCCTATTTCATGGAGGCGCTGTTCCCATTTTGCTGTCATTTCAGGAGACGCAAGGATTTTATCACCAATTACATCAATTAAAAGAATACCTTTTTCCGTTGCAAATACTTGGTTCTTCTCAACCTTAATGTAATTCCTGTCTTTAAGCATGGTGATAATGCCAGCACGTGTTGCTTCTGTGCCAAGTCCTTCCGTTTTAGCCAAAATCTTCTCCAATTCATCATTCTCAATATGCTTACCAGCCGTTTTCATCAGTGTAATGAGTTGCCCTTCGGTATATCGCTTTGGTGGTTGAGTTTTGCCCTCTTTTGTGTAACTTTTTTCAACCACACCAGATTCACCTTTTTCAAGTGGAGGCAGAATGACATCCTTGTCCTTTCCATCTTCTTCAAATAGGACTTTTCTCCAGCCCTCCTGGAGCATCACCTTTCCCTTTGTAATGAATTCAGCACGCTTGTCCACCAACGTTCTAACAGATGTATAGTTAAAAATGGCTGGCTGATAATGGGCAGCAATTAATCTCTTTACAATGAGGTCATAAATCTTCTTCTCATCGCCTGATAGCTTGTTAGGATCTGGGACCTGCTCCGTCGGAATTATGGCATAGTGATCTGTTACCTTCTTCTCATTCACATAGCGAAAATTATTATAAATAGATGTGATTGGAGTTGGAAAATAAGCTTGATAATCTTCTAGTTTTTGAAGCTTTGAAAAGATATCAGGAATGGTTTGAGCCTCTCCTTTTGTAATATAGCTCGAATCGGAACGCGGATACGAAATAATTCCTCTCGTATAAAGGCTTTGTGCCACATCTAATGTTTTCTTCGGCGAAAATTTAAATGCCTTGTTTGCAGTTGCTTGAAGGCTTGACAAATTAAACAATAGAGGTGGTTGATATTCCTTCTTTTCGATTTTCACTTCAGCTATTTCAGCAGACTTATTCCTACAAAATGCTGCAATTTTCTCTGCCATTTCCTTAGTAGAAACGCGTGACTCGTTATCCTTCATCCATTTTCCTTCAAATTGTTTGCCAGCGATTTGAAAGTCCGCAAAAACCTCCCAAAAAGCTTGAGACTTAAAGTTCGCAATTTCTTTTTCCCGTTTAACAATTAACGCCAACGTCGGAGTTTGAACTCTTCCAGCGGAAAATACGTCAGAAATTCCTTTTTGTTTTAACAATAAAGTATAAACTCTTGAAGCATTCATGCCGACAATCCAATCAGCACATGCACGTGCTTTTGCTTCATAGTAGAGATTTCTTGTATCCTGCTCTAACAAGAGATTTTGAAAACCTTCCTTCACTGCCTTTTCCGTTAAGGAAGAAATCCATAAACGCTTCAATGGCTTTGTTACCTTAGCCATCTCAATAATATTTCGTATAATCAATTCCCCTTCACGACCAGCGTCACCGGCATGAATGATTTCTGTAACTTCTGGTTTTCGGAGAAGATTTTTGATAATCGTAAATTGTTTTGATTTGGACCTCATGACCCGATATAAGAAATGGTCTGGAATGATAGGAAGGGTTTCAATTCGCCAGGTTTTCCACGCAGGATTATATTCTTCTGGGGGTAACAACTCGCAAATATGGCCTACTGCCCATGTAAAATAAGCCCCATTTGGAAATAGGGGATTGGGTGCAACCTCAATAAACCCTTGAGATTTCTTACTCCTGAAAGGAGCAGCAAGCTTCATCGCTTGATCAGGTTTTTCCGCGATTATCACTTTCATAATTATCCTCTTTTCAATAGTACTAATCATTTAATTGTATCAAAATTCAATTGTATAGTGGAATAAAGATTTTGTGGGAGAATATGGAGCTGGTATGAGGAAGATAACGAGCTAAAAAACCATTCATGATGGTTTTTTAGCTTCTCTTCTCTGCAAATACATTTGTGTTTGTTCGACAAGATGATGGATGGATATGACCGTTAATTCCCCGTGCTGTACAGTTCCTACAGCAAAGCGACCTTCATCATCCTCCACAATAAAAGAGGTTCCATGATCAGCGTCCAAAATTTTATCACAAATGGAAATGATTTTATTATACAAATCATCTTTATTGAGATTCATACTTTTTGTTTGTGAGGTAAACCGGATAATGAGTTCTTTACCATTATAATTGTATCGGAACATTTTAATAACCTCCATCTAATCTGCTAAAACGCGTTCGATTTGAATTGTTTTTTGAACAGATAAATCGATTATTGTATTGGATACCTCAACTAATGGATTTAATAAATCATATGGATTAATATACTTAATTTTTCCTATTTGACCATCTGTTAGCAATACATGATGACCAATTAATGCATTCATAATTTGCTGTAAAAATGGGACTAAAATGGTCGGATCAAGCTTACCGAACATATCGTCATTCATTTGTTTGATGACCTGATAGAATGGTGTTGCATCATGATAGACCCGATTTGATGACATAGCATGAAAGACATCTGCTACTGCTACAATTTTGGATAAATAACTGATTTTGGAACCCTTTAAGCCGAAAGGATATCCTTTCCCATCCTCCCTTTCATGGTGCTGGAGGGCAACTAGGCTTATTTCATGGCTAATTCCATCCGTGTTTTTTAAAATTTCATAGCCATACATCGTATGTTTTTTTACAATTTCATATTCAGCTTTCGTTAATTTACCCGGTTTATTTAAGATTTCGGTGGGGATTTTTGTTTTACCAATGTCGTGCAAGGTCGCTGCGATGGTGAGTGCTGATAAATCCTCATCGGATAATGAAAGCCATTTTCCTATTAACGTCGCAATGACACCCACTCCGATATTATGTCGATATGTATAATCGTCTGCAGATTGAAGCTGGTAAAACAAATAAAAAAATTGCGGAATTTCGGACGCAGTTTGGATAATTGGGATAACAGTCTGTTTAATTTCAGCAAGCGGTAGCTTCGTATGTCTTTTTACAAAATAAAAAATATCTTCTACCTGGTCAATCGCTTCCTCTAGCTTCCCGGTGATGATTGATACGGGTTGTTTAATTGAAAGTTCACCATTGTAACCGTTATCAAGACCATCAATAATACTATCAAATTCTTCAGGCTGAATAACAGTGATTTTTGTTTGATCGTTCTTCATTTTGTATGACTCCCCAACTAAAGCCTTGTTTCTATTATTATATCAAAAACTGGAAATACCACAATAATTATTTGAAAATACAAAAACATTAACCAACTTTTGTAAGCGCATATATATTTAGCAGAATTTTTTTCCAAGAATACGTAAAAACCCCTCTATTCCCTTGACTTAACACGATTTTGGTTGTATATTATAAGCATCATTTAGCTAGAAGTTTAGTATTTTTTTTATAATATTAGTATTGTTAAAGATACATAAATGAGTGGCTATCTGATAAAAATTTTCACGCTGCACGGTTGTGCCGAAGGTTTAGGAGGAAAAGCATAATGCAAAACGGTAAAGTTAAATGGTTTAACAACGAAAAGGGATTTGGCTTCATCGAAGTTGAAGGTGGAGACGATGTATTCGTACACTTCACAGCTATCCAAGGTGAAGGTTACAAATCTCTAGAAGAAGGTCAAGAAGTTTCATTTGAAGTAGTAGAAGGAAATCGCGGACCTCAAGCTGCTAACGTTGTAAAGCTATAATTCAATTCTTACATTTTATTTGAAGAATGTGAAACCAAGGCTGATTTTTTATCAGCCTTTTTTGGGGCTCTTTATCTGAAAGAGCCCTTCTTTATTATGATAATTTTTCCCCATACTCCTTCAGCTTTTGACCCACTGTACAATTTTTTATACAGAAATTTTGCGCATACCGTTTACCATATTCCTTCCGAAAATATTCTCTTACGAAACAATCTTGGCAATAAGTGTCAAGCATTTCACCAACTTCCAAAATAAGTTCTTTCCGTTTCATACCATTCAACTCCTATTTTAATCAGGTTCACTTCTGTTCATTTTAACAATCATCATTATCCTGCAGGTTTCACTTATTTTATGAGTATGACAGGTAGGCTTAATTACTTAACCTTTTATTTCAAATTTACTGGAAACGAACGTCCCTTCCAAAGCTTGTGTAGCAAGTCGATCTGCTTCTGTATTTTGCTTACGTCCAATTGGATGGTAATTAGGTTGAATCCCCATTTTTTTAATTTTCTCCTCAATTCGATCCAGCCACCTATTCAGGTTTTCCTCAAAGCATGGCCATTCTCCAGAAAGCTGGTTTAACACAACATGGGAATCCCCTTTAAAGGTCACTGTGGAATGGTGCACGCCTAATTCTTCTAATGTATTTAGCATCAACCAAAATGCAGCATATTCTGCTTCATTATTTGATTCCATCTCTTCAAACATTTCATTGACTCTAACACGATATGGTTTTTTGTTTTGTGTATAATAAATGGCAACGCCTAAACCGGCCTTACCAGATTGTATATCATATCCCCCATCAAAATAGGCTACAATATCCTGAGGTTCAGTTTCAATTTCTTTAATCAGCTTAATGAGTTCTTTCTTCGTCCATTTTGTTTGTCGCTCATCATAAAAAACAAGATCCTTCGTACGTCCTGTTCGCTCAAAGTCTTCTGCTAATCGTAATGCCTCTTCAGCAGAAACCTCATCAGACATCAAGGTGATGACTTGATTTTTTGGCGTTTTATATGTCCATTCTAGCTTAAGCTTCATTACGCTCATCCTCTCTTGTGGAACGTATCTTCATTTTTCCTAATTTTTAACTCATTATACACTTTTTCCATTTGCTAAGGTACTTCCAGTATCATTCATATCGTACTATAATAAAACTTTGGCCATTTAATGGCGTCCTTTCGCGGTTCGTGAACTCCCGCGTTATCAAAACTATAGGAGGAATACTATGTATAATGAAATACTGTGGTTTATTTTTGCGATTGTTAATTTTATTTTAGTCTTGGCGATTTACCGACTTTTTGGTAAATCTGGTTTATTTGTCTGGATTGGTTTTTCAACGGTTGCAGCTAATCTACAGGTTGTAAAAACGGTTGAGTTGTTTGGACTTACAGCTACACTCGGTAATATTATGTATGGAACAAGCTTCTTAATTACCGATATTTTAAATGAAAAATACGGTAAAGAAGAAGCGAAAAAAGGTGTGTGGCTTGGATTTTTTACACTGATTACCATGACTATTATCATGCAATTTGTGCTTGCTTTTGATCCACATAAAGTGGATTTTGCACAAGGCTCTTTGGAAACCCTTTTTGGACTGCTTCCACGGATTGCACTGGGAAGTCTCCTTGCATTTCTAATTAGTCAATATTCCGATGTTATTATTTACTCAAAAATTAAAGCACGGTTTCCAAAGGATAATCAACTTTGGATTCGAAATAACGGGAGTACAATGATTAGTCAGCTACTAGATACATTAATCTTCACAAGTATTGCGTTCATTGGAGTGTATCCATTTGACGTGTGGATCCAAATTTTCGTAACGACTTATTTTATTAAGTGGTTAGTGGCCTTAATAGATACACCTTTTATCTATATCGCTCGTACATTTCATAAAAATAAAGAAGCATAGTTTAAATAACAAGGATGTCTTGAGAGGCATTCTTTTTTCACGTATTCACAGTAATGCCGTTTTAGTGATACTATTTACTTATTCATTTATTTGGAGGCATCTTATGATTGAAGTGTATATCGATGGTGCAAGTGCTGGAGACCCCGGTCCATCTGGTGCCGGCATTTTTATTAAAGGAAATGGTGTTGTCGAAAAACATTCGATTCCACTTGGTATTATGACTAACCACGAAGCTGAGTATTACGCCTTACTTAAGGGGCTAGAAATTTGTATCCAAAATGACTACAAAGTCGTTTCCTTTCGAACGGATTCCCAGCTCGTTGACCGAGCGATTGAAAAGGAATATGTAAAAAATAAAAAATTTGTACCCTTGCTCGAAAAGGCATTACAATTATCAAAAGAATTAGATCTCTTTTTTCTAAAATGGATTCCAAGTGCACAAAATAAAGTTGCTGATGAGTTAGCAAGACAGGCTATCAGGAAAAACGAAACGTGAAGGAAACCCTTGGACTACATAGTTCCAAGGGTTTTATGACATAATATTTCGTTCTTCCACAAATTGATAGGCTTGTTTGCGATTTTGAATTTGATTTTCTTTCAACATCTCTAATAAGGAGATGAAAAAGCTACCGTCAAATTCCTTCTGTGCTTTTAATGTTATTTCAATTGCAACATTTACAATTTCATCCGTTGCTCCCGTATAATGCTGCCCAAATGAAATAAACCCCACTGCGTCTTCTCCAAGATTAAAGCCTTTTTGGGCTAAAAACTGCAAATATTCTTTCACACGATTTTCTAATTTAAACAATATTCTCCATCTCCAACAAAAAATACTGAATCTAATCTAATCTAATAGTACCGCATTTTTTGTCGAAATTCTACGACTTTTTTGTTAAAAAATGGGCTATTGTTCCTGTAATCATTCCAAAAATAGCACCGCCAATTACTTCTTCTGGCTGATGACCAAGTCTTTCCTTCAACTTTTTTTCCTTTTGGTCGTGGTAATGATGGTCCTTTTGACCTGCTAATCGTTCCAGTTCTTCGTCTAGTTCGTTCACTTTTATTGTTAGTTCACCAGATTGCCGGCGAATTCCTTGTGCATCATACATCACGATTAAACCAAATACCGTGGATAACGCAAAATCAATGGTGGGAATCCCTCTTTTTAATGCAATAAAGGTAGCTAATGACGAAACACCCGCTGAGTGTGAACTTGGCATTCCACCCGTTTCAAAAAAAGTGCCCCAATCCCATTTATTCGTTTTCACTTTCTTAATTGGTATTTTTAAAAACTGAGCAAGTCCAATTGTAAGTAATGCGGTCAAGATTCCTTTGTTCACGCTTCTCACCTCATGGTTAGTTTCCTAGTTCTCTCCCTTTTCTATACAAAGACATAATCCAAAATAGGATGGAAATAATACGAAATGGAGGTGACATGTCATGGCGAAAAAAGCAAACAACCGCGGAAAAGCTCCAAAAGGCGTGAATCCACAAGGTTATAATGAAGATACAGAATTCTCTATGGAACCAAAAAGCGAGCTAGAAAACAGAGCAAAGAAAAAAAATACAAAGATATAATGGTTTGCTGGGATGTCCTGTGGTGAGTTAATTACAGGGCATCCTTGTATGGAAATTGCCAAAAACAGTAAAACTCTATTAAAAACAGTGTTTCGGAAATAAAAACCGTATCTCCCGATTAAAAACAATATTTTTAAATTAACAACAGTAAATGTCTTTGACTCTCCTCTAAATAGAAAAAAGAGCACTCACACGAGTACCCTTAGCTTATAAATTGATCCAAGCCCTTAAATTCAAGCTCGGTAAACTTTTCATATACTTTTTCACGATCAATTTGGATTAATGCATCCTCAAGTGAGCAATTAATCGGAACTTCACAATGGATTCTCGCTAATTTTCGAGATAAATGAAGCATGTCCAAATCTTCTTTAATCTTGGTCTTTTGACCTTTTGTTAAAGTCTCAACATTTTCCAATATACCTTCAATGGTTTCAAATTGCTGGAGAAGTTTTAGTGCCGTTTTCTCACCGATTCCTCGAACACCAGGATAGTTATCGCTTGTATCACCCATTAAAGCTTTAAGATCTACCATTTGCTGCGGGCGGATACCTTTTTCCTCTAAAAAGTTTTCACTAGTGTATTCCGCGTAATTTCCGATTCCTTTTTTCATAATAAGAACTGTAATATTCTCATCAAGTAGCTGCAGAATGTCTTGGTCACCAGTCAGAATTATTACATCAGAGTCCTGGCTATATTGTTTAGCAAGCGTCCCGATGCAATCGTCGGCCTCATAACCAGTTAGCCCCACATTCGGAATGTCAAATGATTCAACTACATCTTTTACAAGATCAAATTGGGGAATCAACTCTTCTGGCGGCGCACCACGATTTCCTTTATATTCACTGTACATTTCAGTCCGAAATGTGGAGCTTCCCATATCCCAGCAGCAAATGACATGCGACGGCTTGTACGTATTGACTGCTGTCATCATATGTTTTACGAAACCATGAATACCATTAGTCGGAATTCCTTTACTATTTACCATAAAATAACCACTCATTGCAGTAGCGTAAAAAGATCGAAACAATAATGCCATTCCATCTATTAACATAATCTGATTTTTCATCAGCATATCCTCCCTGTTAAAAATCCTCATAAAAGTAAGTATACCATATATTCACCATGGATTTGTTTGTATCTTCCTTCCAAGCAAAGAAAAAGCCCTCTATGAATAGAGGACTTATTTTCCTTAATAACTCTTCATTTTTTCAGCTTCTATCTCAGCATAGGAAGGAAATTTACGCGGTGACGTTTCATTTTTTTCCGACCCTTTTTTCTCCATTGATTGCGGTCTTTCCTTTTTCAACATGCATATCCCCTTTATAAGAGCATTGTGGTTAGTATTAACCTAGAATGCATGTGTTATTTTCGGAACGCATATTCCTTCACCATATCAACTGTTACTAACTTTCGTAGTGGAACGATTCCTTTTTGAGCAAGTTTATTCATTTCGAGTGTCACTTGATTAATCTTATCTACAGTGAACTCTTTGTTTTGCTTCGCTAAAGCAACTGCCTCGTCGATAAACAGTTCTCTTCTTTGCTCAAGACCGACAAAGGTTTTCACGATTTCGTGCTGTGCATTTGAATGTTTTGTGATTGCTTCATGGACGTTTGACATTATTTCTCCTCCGATGTTTCTCTCTTCATTAGTTTTACAATATGGGGTTTAGGTTCCCAGCAATTAAATCGATATTCTGGTTTTGTATCATAGCCTAGGCGTACACATCTGTATGTCATTATATCATCTTTTCGTTCAGCAGCGAAATTCATACAGGTTGCACATGCATGATACTTTGATTTTGATTCAGTCAAAATCGATCACCCCATATGTTCTGTATAATAGCCTTTTAACGTTTTATGGACTTGTTCTAAACTTTCGATATCAATATCTTCAGATAAGATCTTTGTGACCCCATCAAAATATTCGTGAATTTCCATTAGAGCATTTTCTTGAAGTACTTGCAGCCCATTATTAAATTGTTGCTTGTAAAAGGCAACAAGATTTGCCTGATTTTCTTCAAGATAAGAACTTAAAGGCGCATCCAACAATACTTCAAGTTCATCCTGCATTTGCTTTTTCTCATTTTTCTCGAAAAATGATTTTGGATTTTTAAACAATCCAAGTGCCCTTTTATAACGAGAGAGTTCTTCATTCGCAAGACCATTTTTAAATTCTATCGATTCAAAATCGAGTTTAACGGCCTCTGAGATACTCATATTTGAATTGATTGATTTTATTTGTTCATTAAAACTACCAAGCTGCCCATGAAGTCGCTTTGAAATAAAGGATTCAATTCTTAATGAAGTGGCACGCATTTCTTGGGCCAAATCAAAACCGACTGATTCCAAAAATTCCATTAAACAAGATTGTAGGGCATTTTTTAAATCACGTCCATCCTCTCTAAGTGATGACGGATTAAACGCTTCCTTGAACATATCCGAAACACGAAGAAAGACTCTTTGCTTTATATAAAAAGTCAGTTCTTTTATCTCCTGCTCAACAACTCCAAATGCATCGTTGTAATCAACACTCGTAACAACAGTCTTCATTTTGGCATGCTGATCTTTCGCTTTCTCTAGCTTAGAACGCTTAATATCCTTGTCTTCCTTCGCGGACTGAATATACGAATTAATAATAGCTGTTGCACGCTGGATATCTACATATCCTTCATTCACGGCAACCTCTGTTAGTTCATCAATGACAAATGAATGAAAATCCGTTTCAAATCGTTCAATACCAGATGTTTGAAGGATACCCAGATCCTTATCACTAACTTCATTAAGCTTCTCAAGTAAAGCAGCTCGACTTGATACCGTATAAAGTCGCGGAAAACGAATGCCGTAACTCATAAGCTGTGACCCTACATACTCTTTTACATCTTCTAACTCATCAATCGTATTCGCCAGATCGGCTGCATTGATGACGAAGAACATTTTATCCATACTGAAGGTGTCCTTGACACGCCCAAGCTGAATTAAAAACTCACGGTCTGCTTTTGAAAAGGCATGGTTATAATATGTCACAAATAGAATTGCATCCGCATTTTTGATATATTCAAAAGCAACCCCAGTGTGGCGTGCGTTAATTGAATCAGCCCCTGGTGTATCTACCAATGTAATACCTTGCTGTGTTAATGGACAAGCATAGTAGAGCTCAATCCATTCCACAAAACATGCCTTTTCTTCCTTTGCAACATACTCATTAAAGCCATCCATGTCTGTAGTTAATATTTGATCTAAATGAACAGATATATGTTCAAAACCAGCAACTACCGCTTTTAAGAATGAAAAATGTGGTTTTTCTTTCGCATCAATTTTTTCGATATTACTTATTGATGAGTTGATCTTCTCTAAACTTTGATCTAGATTTTCAGCTTGTTCACCAAAAATGTGTAAGGAATGGTTGATATCGTCTAATAATTGTTTCGTTGATTTAATTTTAACTAGTACAGTCCCATGCTTGTGCTCTTCGGTTGGGAACGTAATTTTATTAATGGTTGCTGTCGTTGGATTTGGTGAAACGGGAAGCGCGTGTTTCCCCATTAATGCATTTGCAAATGACGACTTCCCAGCACTAAACGCACCAAATAATGCAACGGTAAAATGTTTATGCTTTAAACGATATGCCTTATCCTGAATGTCCTTCGCTAGAACCGAAAGACCGGTGATTGGCTTGATTAGTTCATGTGCTTTTTCTAAATGAAGAATCGCCTGGTCAGACGAACCTTTCTTTTCTCTTTGCTCTTGGTCCGGTTTATTTTCAACTTGGGACACTTCTTCCTTTCGATTCTTTAGCTCATGAAGGATTTCTTCCGTGGAGGAAACCTCTACATGTTCAATAAATCGTGAAAGTAAGTTTTCAACGGATTCAGAACTATTGACTGTAACTTTACCGTCTATGATGTTGTCAAGTAACGTTCGGGCCTCTATACGTTTCATTTCAAATTTCTTTAATGTTGCAAATGCCTCCGAATAAACCTCATATTGTTTTAATTCGTTTTTTAAATCCGTTTCATCTTTGGCAGTACCAGCCTTCAATTGTTCGAGAATATCGTGTAATAGTGTAACCGCTTTTTGTTTATATTTTCTTTTAATATAATTTCCAACATCATCTGTATAGGTTAATATATATTCTCCTGTTACACGTGCACCTGGTTTGACCAAATTTTTTAGCTCGTCGGGAGTCAACTCAGTTGCTAGCTCGTTGCCAGTTGGTTGTTTCGTAAGTCGTAAACGTTCAACATATCTCCCAACAAAGTCCTTCAAATGCCATTCTAATTGAGTGGACATTTTCTCTTTAACATCATGTAAGAAAGCTTGTAATCGCTCCTCACGTTCTTTTTCCGTTTTATTTTTGGAAAATAATAACCCCACTTTAAAATCCGCTTGAACAGATTCAACAAAGCGTTTGGCAAGATCACGCGTTTGGAAAGGCATAAGAATAGCATTTGATAAAATCGTTTCGATTTCTTCTATAAACTCAGTTTCAATTCTTTCGCGTTCCTTAGTAAAACAAGTTAATCGATGGTTCAATTCTTCAACTCGATTAGGAATCATATCCCGCTCAGCCGCTGATAATGAACGAAGCTTTTCTTTTGTATCTTCAAGTTCCACTGCATTTTGATCATCTAAAAATGCAATATGCTCAAGAATAATTTGTCTTGCTGAATGGAAAACACCTTCTAATAAAAGCTGATCTTTATTAGCCATTTTTTCATGAAGAAGCTGCTGAACCTGTTTGAACTGATTATGCTCGTGGTCGGGATCCTTTAAAGTTGTGAAAAAAATGTCTGAGTATGCCACATTCCAGTTTTGGAATGCCTCTTCTACCCCTTGTTTAAAGGATGCAAAAGGTAATTCAGTTTCTTTATGTTTATCGACTTGGTTGACAATTAAGTAAACTGTCTTATTTCGATCCGTCAATTCCTTTGTAAATTGGAAATTCAACTCGGAAAGAACATGATTATAGTCCATCACGTAAAAGAGTATATCTGCTAAATGTAATGCTGATTCTGTTGATATACGATGGGCATCATCGGTTGAGTCAATCCCTGGCGTATCCATGATGATGACTTGCTCTGGCAGTTTCTTAATGTCATGACTGATTTCAATCGATACAATTGCTTCTCCGTCTTTCGCATATGACTTGATTACGTCATAATCGTAGGGATGCGGGTATTCGATGATTTTTCCGTCACGATAATAGACGCGTGCATATTCACGCCCCTGCTTTACTTTTACAAGGTTTGCACTAGTCGGAATTGGGCTTGATGGTAATAAACTCTCCCCAATGAGTTCGTTAATCATGCTCGATTTCCCGGCTGAGAAATGACCAGAAAAACCAATCATATATTCACTGTTATTGAGTTTTTTTAGCAGGTGAATGATTTTTGAACTACTTTCTTGGTCATTGTTTTTTTCAAAGATATCATATAAGGAAGATAGTCGTTTTTCTAGGTCTTCCTTTGTAATCTGATTAGTTTGTTGTGTTTGAATCATTTTTAATCCCCTTATTGAGCGATGCATAATAGTGTATATATATGTATTTTACTCTACACTCTGGCTTTTGACAAAGCAGAATATTAAGAAACTATTTTTCAGCATAAAAAGAACCAGGTATTCACCTGGTCGCATGAATGGAATTATGATGTTTTTGTCGGCTTTGCTTCGGGTTTGCAACATGATGTAAGACGTGATACATGATAAACCCATATATTCCAATTGTTAGAGATACAAATAATGTAAGCATCTTTTCACCAGCTTTCAACTGATAGTGATAATTATTTTCATCTACAATTTAGTGTATCAACAGTTTTCTTTCTTTTCAATCTTTTTTTATTGGTTTCAAGACATTTGGAATAAGTCTGCTTCGGGTTATTCCTATCTGTTGATATTCCTCATGGACACTTAATGCTCGTTCTTCAACTGGAATGCGAATAGACATTATCACAAAGTTAAGTATCGAAAAGAGCATACCGGTAAAATATGCCTGAAATAACATCGGTATTAAAATAAACTCAAGGGCGACAATGATATAATTCGGGTGCTTGACATATTTATACGGACCCTTAGACTGGACCTGGCTTCCCTGCAAAATCATAATTTTCGTATTCCAAAACATCCCAAGAGAATGAAGCGCCCATACTCTTCCAAGCTGAGTTAATGCAAATAAGAAAAATAAAATCGGATACAACACCGATAATTCTTTTTCTCCATATACAACTTCAGCAATTAGAGATCCAAAAAATAAAACATGGATGAGGACAATGTATTTATAATGACCGTGACCAACCTCATACCCGCCCTGTGATAATATCCATTTTTCATTACGTTTCGCAATCCGCAGTTCAATCAGTCTCTGAGCAATTACTAGTCCAATAAAAATCCAAAATACCATTTTATTTCCTCCAATGTAACAGGACTAATTCAGAGCTAAACCCAGGTCCTAGCGCAGTAACTAGCCCATAATCTCCTTCTTTTCCCAGCTGTTTCTCCATAAACTCCTTTAAGACATAAAGCACTGTAACAGAAGACATATTCCCTTGCCTACGCAACACTTCTCTTGCAATGACAGTCATTGAACTCGGGATATCAAGGGATGCCTCATATGCATCCAAAACCTTCTTCCCACCTGGATGGGCAATAAAATGCTTTATTTCAGTTATATTAAGCTGATTACCATGTAAAAATTCGTCTACATTTCCCTTCAACCATGACTTCACAATGCTCGGAATATCTTTTGAAAAAATGACGTGTAGTCCCGAATTTTTAATATCCCAGCCCATTACATCCTCTGAATTTGCCATTAAGGTCGATCGGGAGGATACAAAGGACGGAAAAACAGCAGTTGCCCCATGATATTCCACCTCATCGCCGCCAATACAAACACATGCCGTGCCATCCGCAAATAATGAGGTGCCGATTAAATTGCTCTTTGAAAAATCATTTTTTTGAAAGGTTAAGCTGCAAAGCTCTACAGCAAGGACAAGTACTTTTGCTTTAGGATATGCTTTACAATAATCAAACGCCCTCGCTAAGCCAGATGCTCCTCCAGCACACCCAAGCCCCCAAATCGGAATTCGCTTCGTATGTGGCAGGAATTCCATCTTATTCATGATCCTCGCTTCAATACTTGGGGTTGAGATGCCTGAGCTTGAAATAAAAAAAATGGCTTCAATTTCTTCAGGATTTATCTTTTTCGCAAGTAACTGTTGATTTGATAAACAGTTGTGAATCGCTTCTGTTCCATATGTAATAGCCTTTTCAATATATGTATCATTTTTTTCCTCAAAGCTATGCTCTTTCCCATACCATTCCAATGATTCACTGAAATATCTCTCCTCAATTTCACTATTAGCAAATACCTTAATGAGCCGATCAATATCTGGAAAATGCTCATAAAAGAGGTCTCTAATAAATTCAGTTGTCTTCATTTGATCGATTTTATTTGGTGGATTGCATATACCTATCGAAATCACTTTAGGCATGGAACACACCCTTTCTCTATAGGTCATCTCTAGGTTACTTTTTCCAGTTTTAGAATAAGTATGCAATAACAAAAATAGGCGTAAAAAAAGCCTTCCCGGTTTACGGGAAAGCTCACGTTTCAAAGGAGTTGTTTTGTTGTTGTGCATTAATAGTATAACTCAAATTTTTCAAACATTCACTAGTAAAATTTTGGTTTACAATAGGCTTCAATCTAGGCTGTTTCGCAAACTTTGTTTGAGCCTTAATCTATAATAAAGTCTTGACGAGTTCCTCTCGTTTGTTGTCAATTGCTTCGAAATCCATTGCCGCTTTGTAGTATTCCTCAAGCTTGTCGTGAAGTCGTTTTGCTTCACTTAAAAAATTTGTACCAATTGTCATCTTATTTTTATATTCGAGGTTTAACTCTTCAATTTCCTGTTTGAACGTGTTTTCGATTTTTGGATCCATACATAATGCAAACATATCGACCACTTCATCTTGTTCGCGGAATGGGTCGATAACATGCGGAGCCGTCCCATCTACAATTGACACGCTTAGTTGTGGAATAATAATCATGTCAATGCTTTTCGGATCAAATGCACAGTGGAAATACTCCACCGATAAACCATGTTGTTCGGCATGCTTTCCTACCTTTTTCATCAATGTTGACTTCCCGCTTCCTGGTCTTCCTTTGATGATATAACGTTTTTCATATTCTTCTGTAATATTATCGATAAAATTCACTGCACCCTTTGGTGTTGCTGCTCCAAAAAATCGCTTCCGAATAGTCGGGTTTTCCTCCCCTTCAAAAGGCTTGCTAAAAATCGTATCAATTAAATTTTGAAGAACTGCATCCGCCTTTTTAAAACTCATGGAAGAGACATAAATATCCTCACGCTTTAAATGAACTTTCTTTGCTTCTGCAAACGTCTTATAAGCATTTTCAAAGTTCTTCGAGATATCATCCGTTAATTCGATGATTTCATTCTTATATTGCATTAAGTATTCATCATTACGGTGTTGACCAAGATCAATTACCTTTTCGACAACTCCGGGGTATCTAGGCTCAATAACATGTGGTGCCGTACCGTCTACAAATCCTAATTTTCGTTCTGGAATCACGATTCCATCTATAGAGTGATTGTCTGAAGAACAGTGTAAGTATTCAAGGTCATAGCCTTTATCCATGAATATAAGACCGATTTTTCTCATGAAGGTAGATTTACCTGTACCTGGTCCCCCTTTTAAAATATAAAGAGTTTCCAAGCCTTTCAATGCTTCATCATACAACGAGAAAAAACCTACACTAGAATTGGTACCTGCATAATAATTTTTTATTTTTGCCATATAAACTGCTTACCTCCTTGTAGACATTCGCCTATCTTTAGACTATGGCGAAGGAGCAATCTATGTGATTACAAATCTAAAATTTTTTCACTTTGTCACCAAAAAAGTTAGTTTAGCAATATAATGACTGTTTGATTACCAGGCAAAAAAATCACTATTCAAAAATAGTGATTATGTGGATTTCTGGTCGTTCTTCTGTACATTTATATTGATCTGAGTGATTACAGCATTCCCGCATTTGAAACATCTTTCTTTGTTATTTAGTAAAAGGGAATGACATCTTGAACAATAGTATCTAATCATTTGCACACATCCTTTTTCCTATAGAATATGTTTGCGTTTCCAAGACTGTTATTGCGTTTGTCACAAATTATTCAAATATCTTCCTGCCCGAATGTGATAAAAATCACTGTTTTACTAAGTTTTCACTATTAATATAGTGATTAGATTAGGAATGAACAATTTGTGAAAAGCTCAAAATCGTCTAGATTTTAACAAATTGTTTTGTATGATGAAAATGTAAAACGTTGCATAAGGGGGTCGTGATGAATGGCTATGACAGAGCTTACGAAGACAAACCAAAAAACTAAAATTGAAGATGAAAAAACTTCTTTAAAAGGGACATTGGCATCTGTATTATTACTGGGACTTTTCTTAATTTTATCTTGGCTAGCTGTCTTTTTCTTGTTCTTAGATCGAGTGTAATAACACTTTCTACTAAGAAAGCAAGGCAAGTCTTTCATTTGAGTGACTTGTACTATTTTATGAACAAAAATATAGAAAAAGAATGTGAAATTTGAAAGGGGAAGAAGCCATGCATTTGCATAAATATGAAAAAATATGGCTCATTTTTGGTATTGGAATCCTATTTGTATTTCTAGGAGTTGTTGGTGTTGGTGCGTTCGCAATGGGCCATCAACCAGCAAGTAGCATTAAAACAATTGATCCAGAAAAGGTTTCTGAAACAGCACCATTTGACAATCCTGGACTCGTTCATATTGAAGGAAACAAATATGAATTAAACCTTGTTGCTGAAGCATTTGCTTACACACCTAACACCATCCAAATTCCAAAAGATGCAGAGGTAACAATTAATGTAGCAACAAAAGATGTTGTTCACGGATTTGCAATTGCCGGTACAAACGTCAATATGATGGTTGAACCTGGATATGTGAGCAGCTATACACAAACATTTTCTAAAACAGGCGAATTTTTAGTGTTATGTAATGAATATTGTGGAGCTGGGCACCACTTAATGATGGCAAAAGTTGAGGTGACCGAATAATGTTAAATTCAAATGTCAAGGTAGACAAAAAAGATGCAAAACTAGCAATGGCACACTTTTATGTAGCCTTTATCGCTTTATTTTTAGGTGGAACTGCAGGATTACTTCAGACACTTGTACGTTCAGGTAAATTTACATTACCTGCAGGAATTGGCTATTATCAATTATTAACCGTTCACGGAGTATTATTAGCACTTGTACTTACAACTTTTTTTGCTATAGGTTTCTTATTTGCAAGTTTAAGTAAAACGGCTGGTACACTTTCTCCCAAAGTCCGACTATCAGGTTGGATTGGTTTTTGGGTGATGACAATCGGTACTGCGTCAACTGCGACCACCATCCTTATGGGTGAAGCATCCGTTCTTTATACATTCTATGCTCCATTACAAGCCCACCCTTTCTTCTATATTGGACTTGCGCTTGTTGTTGTTGGTAGCTGGATTAGTGGGTTTGCAATGTTTTCACACTTTGGTAAATGGAAAAAAGCAAATCCTGGTAAAGTCACTCCATTACTAAGCTACATGGCTGTCATGACAATGATTCTTTGGTTAGTTGCAACACTTGGAGTAGCTGCAACCGTTCTTATTCAATTTATTCCATGGTCATTTGGGTGGGTTGATAAAATTGATGTCTTAATTAGTAGAACATTATTCTGGTATTTTGGTCACCCGCTTGTATATTTCTGGTTATTACCAGCTTACATGGCATGGTACGTTGTGATCCCTAAAGTAATCGGAGGAAAAATTTTCTCTGATGCACTTGCAAGATTATCATTCATTTTGTTCCTACTATTCTCTATACCGGTTGGATTCCACCATCAGTTAACAGAACCTGGTATTGATCCAAACTGGAAGTACTTACAAGTTGTTTTAACATTCATGGTTGTTATTCCGTCATTAATGACTGCTTTCTCTATGTTTGCTTCATTCGAAATGTATGGAAGATCAAAAGGTGCAACAGGTTTATTTGGCTGGTTCAGAAAGCTTCCTTGGGGAGATGCTCGTTTCTTCGCACCATTCATGGGTATGTTAATCTTTATCCCTGCTGGTGCCGGCGGTATTATCAATGCAAGTCACCAGTTGAACCAAGTTATTCATAATACAATTTGGGTAACAGGACACTTTCACTTAACCGTTGCAACAACTGTTCTGTTAACATTCTTTGGAATCGCATATTGGCTCATTCCACACTTAACTGGACGTGTGATGACAAAGGCTATGAATAAACTTGCGATTATCCAAACAATTGTTTGGACAATTGGTATGGCATTCATGTCAACAGCTATGCACTTTGCTGGATTACTAGGAGCTCCTAGACGTTCTGCTTTCTCAACTTATGGAGGTTCAGCGCAAGCAGCAGAATGGGTTCCTTATCAAATAGCACAAGCAATTGGTGGCTCTATTCTCTTTATAGGTATCATCTTAGTCCTTGTTATTTTTGTTAATTTAGCCTTCTTTGCACCAAAAGGTGAAACAGAATTCCCTGTAGGTGAAGTGGCAGAAGAAGCAGAAAAAACACCTATGATTCTAGAAAACTGGAAGCTTTGGGTTGGTGTGTTAGCCGTATTAATCTTAATCGCTTATACCATTCCATTTGTTGATATGATTCAAAATGCACCACCTGGAGCTAAACCTTTCAAACATTTACTATAAGCAAAAAAGCTACGCAACTTAAGCTGCGTAGCTTTTTTATTCTACAATTTGTAAATTGCACGATATTTTTCTTCTAAGTACTGGATTAAATAGTTTGCGTTTAATCCCTCACCTGTCACGTCTTGGATGATTTCCAATGGTTTCTTAAGCTTTCCATATTGATGAATATGTTTTGTTAACCATTCTTTAATTGGAGTTAGGTTCCCCTCTTCTACCAGTTCATCAAAATTTGGGATATCCTTTAACATGGCATTCTTAAATTGAGCGGCATACATGTATCCAAGTGCATAAGACGGGAAATAGCCAAAGCTCCCACCTGCCCAGTGGACATCTTGTAAAACACCTTTTGCATCATTCTCAGGACGAATACCCAAATACTCTTCATATTTTGCATTCCAAATTTCTGGTAGATCCTTTACTTCAATCTCATCATTAAAAAGGCTTTTTTCAATTTCATAACGGACCATGATATGCAATGGATAGGTTAATTCATCCGCCTCGATTCGAATAAATGATGGCTTCGATTCATTGATTGCACGGTAAAAGTCTTCAACTGAAACTTGATCAAACTGACCGCTTGCATATTCTTTCAATAACTCAAAGTTATTTTTCCAAAGTGGTAGACTACGACCGACAATGTTTTCATAGAATAAGGACTGAGATTCATGGATTCCCATTGAAGTTCCTTCTGCAAGGTTTGTCCCAACCAAATCCGGAGAAATGTTTTGCTCATAAAGGGCATGCCCACCTTCATGAATGGTACCAAAAACAGCTGTTCTGAAGTCATTTTCCACATAATTTGTCGTTACACGTACATCCCCTGGATTTAATCCGGTTGCGAATGGGTGAACTGTTTCATCTAGGCGACCAGCCTCAAAGTCATAACCCATTTTCTTAAGAATCTGAAGGCTAAAGTCACGTTGCTTTTCCTTTGGAAATTCCTTAAATAAAAATGACGTTTCCGGCTTGTTTTGTGACTCGGTGACGGCTTTAACAAGTGGAACGATTTTTTCTCGTAATTGAGCAAATACTCGGTCCACTACCTCCACTGTTACGCCTGGTTCGTACATATCAAGCAATGTATTGTATTTGTTGCCCTCGTATCCCCAGTAGCCAATAAATTTTTTCGTAAATTTGACAAGTTTTTCTAAATACGGACGGAACATTTCAAAATCAGATTTTTCTTTCGCATCTTCCCAAACGGATTCTGCTTTTGATTGCAAGATGACATATTCACGGAATTCATCTGCTGGAATTTTTTTGTTTCGTTCAAAATCTTTTTTACATTCTTCCACGACTTTTTTCGTAATGTCACCAAGCTGTTTTTGTGCCTCTGGAGTCGTTAATTCTTTTAAATAGGTCTCCATTTCGGCAGAAGTTGACATAGCAAAAACCTCTGATGAAAGCATACCGATTACTTCCGATCGCTGCTCCACTCCCTTTTTCGGAGCACCTGTACGTAAATCCCAATACATAACCCCAATTGCCTCACTATAGCTTGTCATCTTCTTAACTAAATCAAGAAACGCTTGTTCAGTTTGTTGTAGTTGTTCTGACACTTTTCGTTCTCCCCCTCTATTTTGTATCAACCTTTGTCGGTAGAACATTTTTTATGTTGTCAATGACTAGGTTACTTGTATTATCTTCTACAAAAATACTGACAGTTCCTGCATCTTCACTTGAACGAATCAAGCGACCAATGCCTTGCCTTAGTCTTAATAACATATATGGAAGGTCGATCTTCTCAAATGGTGATTCGGCTCTTTTTCTTTTTGATTGAAAAACAGGATCATTTGGTGGGAATGGCAATGACCAAATGATGACATTTGATAAGGAAGGTCCAGGAATATCAAGCCCTTCCCATAAAGAAGTGGAACAAAGGATGCTGTGTTCATCATTTTGGAACGTGGACACAAGTCCACTGATTTCTTGATCCCCTTCAAATAGAATTAGATATTTTCCCGAGTTACAGTTCTCTTTAAACATTTGTAGCTCTTCCGTCGAATTAAATAACAGAAGTGTCCGACCCTCTGACTTTTCAATTTCATCCCAAGCAAAATCAAATTTTGAACGAAACAGATTCTCTCGAGTGTGAAACACAGGCATCTGAATCTTCATTTGATTTTCATAATCAAATGGTGATTCAACCGAAAACGATTGATAGTTCCTGATTCCTAAACTCTTGGCAATATAATCAAAGGATTTATTTTCAGATAAAGTAGCTGAAGAAAATACAAACGGAATGTTTTTCGAAAACACTTTTTCAGCTAAAATAGTTTCCACTGCTTGTGGCATAATGACTAATGTGTAGCTTTCACCATCTGCTTCTCCCCAACAAACAGCATTATTTTCTTCACCGAAAAGTTTTAATGAAAATTCCATTTGATCTAAATATTCATCGACTATATGTAATTCGTATTGATCAATCGTGTACGTCTCTGCCTCAAACACAAGATTATTGCCAATCTCAACAATCATCTGAAGAAGTTTATTTGAATTAGCCAGTAAATCGACATCCGGCTCTATATCCATGCGTGTAGACCCTTCAACTTCTTGACTATTCATTCGAAGAAGTCGATAAAACTGATCATTTTGCTCAATTGTATCTTCAATTAATTGAGCAAATTCTTCACGGACATCATTTTCTAATAACCTTGTTAACAAACCTTCTAAAGTCGTTTCCTGAACACGATAGGTTAATGCTTTTTGAGCAGAGAATTCTAGTAAATGACCTTCATCAAAGACAACACAGCTACTTTCTGGTAAAAAGGGAAGCTGCCCTTCTCTTTTTCTGGCTTCCATTGTCCACACATGCTCCATATAAAAATCATGAGAACAGATAATTAAATCAACAGCCTTACGATAATGGTCTCTAGATAACGTGAGACCACAACGATGGCGCAAATCACATGAAAAACAATCTTGAAAGTTATCCCATGCAACACTTTTCCATTCCTCATCCGTAAGCTCAGAATATGTTTTTCGATCCCCGTAATGATGGAATGTTTGCATAGTCGAATGACTATGAACAAAATCTGGTAACTCATTATAAATTTGTGAAATTTTCTCATTTGTCGTTCGACGTGTAGCACGATCTAACTTTTGCAGACAAAGATATTGATCCTGTGCCTTTGCAAGACGAACATCAATTTTCAAGTTTAATGCGTCAGCGATTTTTGCAATGTCTCCTTCAGGCTTCACAAGTTGTTCAATTAACGACTCATCTGCACATGAAATAATCGCTGGCTTTCTCATATATCTCGCATAACAAATGGCATACAACAGATAAACAATTGTTTTACCAGTACCTACACCGGCTTCTGCGAATACAATTGATTTTTCTTTAAATGCTTTTTCAAGCTGAAATGCCATATATATTTGCTCATCACGAAGATCAAAGCCTTTTTCCGGAAGGATGTCATAAAACACATCGCCAATCCATTCATTTAATTTATCAAAGAAATTTTCATTTCTGGATATTTGAAAGGGTAACCCTTCTCCAATCATCTGTAAAACCCCCAAAACCAAGGTATGCGCCAATTTTTAATTATCTACTAGTGTAGGAGCTAAGTCAACACGAAAACAAGAAAACCCGCCGCAGCGAGTTTTCTTGTGATATTCGTTCATTCACTTTTATATCGTAAAAAATCCACATCAATGGAAGTTGAATGAGACATTGCATGGAGTAGGTCATTTTTTGCTTGAACAATGGATTTAAGTGGATCCAGCTCTTCCCCTATCTCATTTTGAAGAGTGCGATATGTATCATTCAACGCATCTTGAATTTTTTTGAAATCTAGGTAGTTCATTACTCATTCACTCCTGGAAAATTTGTAGACACCAATAAAGTATATGACCTTTGGAGTTGAACTATTCATGAAATCCTAAATTGTAATGATATTAACGTTCTCTAGGCGGTCTCTTACCCCAATACTGATAGTAGTCGGTTCTAATAAATCCGTTAAACAGCTTACGCTTTTTCGTAGCTGGCTTCCCGTATAATTGTTCAAATTCAGGATGTGAGGTTAGCATATAGACTGACCATGTATCATAGGGACGAAGGGCTTCCCCCATACCACGATACATCTCTTCAACAGCCTTTTTTTCACCCAATCTTTCCCCATATGGAGGATTTCCAACGATTACGCCATACTCTTTAGTTGTTGTAAAATCCCGAACCTGCATTTGTTTAAACTGGATCAAATCTGAAAGACCTGCTTCCTCGGCATTATTCTTTGCTATTTGAATCATTCGGTGGTCAAGATCAAAGCCGCTAATATCAAGAGGCTGATCATACTTGGCTAAATCCTCTACCTCTTGGCGCGCTTCATTCCAACGCTTTTTACCGATCCACTCCCAATCCTCAGACACAAAATCACGGTTAAATCCAGGAGCAATATTTTGTCCGATTAAAGCAGCTTCTATTGGTATCGTTCCAGAACCACAAAACGGATCAACAAAAGGTCTTTCCGGCGTCCAGTTTGTCAGCATGACTAAAGTTGCAGCTAGTGTTTCTTTTAAAGGTGCCTCCCCTTGGTCGACCCGATACCCCCGTTTATGTAGTCCGACCCCTGAACAGTCGATTGTGAGTGTTGCGACGTCTTTAAGTAAGGCTACCTCTATTCGGAATAATGGACCGGTTTCCTCAAACCAGCCTGATGTTTTGCGGTAATGCTTCTTCAGGCTGTCAACAACTGCTTTTTTTACAATGCTTTGACAATCTGAAACACTAAAAAGCTTGGACTTTACTGACTTCCCGATAACCGGAAACTCTGCATTTTCTGGGATTAAATCTCCCCAATCAAGGGCCTTTGTCTTTTCGAATAACTCATCAAAGGTTGTTGCTTTAAATTCTCCAACTTTTAGCTTGATACGGTCTGCTGTTCTAAGCCAAAGATTACTACGGCAGATGGCTTGTTCATCAGCAACAAACGTAACCTTCCCGTTTTCAACCGTACATTCATAACCTAAATCTCGTACTTCTTTTGCAACAATTGATTCAATCCCCATTGCTGCTGTAGCAATAAGTGTTACTTTACCCATTCACGTTCACCCTAACTATGTACAATCATTTATATAGTAAAAGAATAAAGAATCTCAACTCGTAATGCAAGATTTGCAACTAAAATGGTTTTGTGTGCAAACAAAAAGCTCTTCATCATGAAGAGCTTTGCTTCTTTATTCATCATGTAAGTATCGTTTAATTAATAACGTTCTGTAAGCCATGTTTTGTTCCATCGTACTTCAATCGGTAAAACGAATACCTCGTACTCCGGTGGTAATCATCTATCTACAGACGATAAAGTGTCTGTCCTTCTCCTTGTTCATTTCCAAGAGAGAAAGTGCCCCTACCATAATTTGGGTTTCTCGCTCGTGGGGTTTACCTCGTTCCACTCTTGTAATTTCTTACAAGACTTCGTCACTGTGGCACTTTATAGGTAGTCAAACCATATCCAGATGGACTTAGGTTTTTTTCCTGCCGTTAGCAAAGATTAACTCCTCGCTACCCTAGCTTATCATTTCGCTAGGCACGAACACTACGGACATCTCAGCCCGTGCGAGCATGGACTTTCCTCTGCAGGTCTCCCTGCAGCGATTACCCGAACGTTATTAATGTGTGCAAAAAATAGTATAGTAAAAAAACATTACAATTGCAAGTGATAACGCATTGGTAATTTCTTCAACTTACACTTTTTGGGGGATTAAATACCCGTGAAAGCTGGATTTAAGCAACATAGTTTAAAAACGCCACATCATTGAGACTCAATCATACAGCTTACTACCAAATACATGTTTTTCAAGGTTTGATAATCGTTTTAGAATATCAAAATTAGTTGTACCCGTTTGCGCCTGTGGTTGTTTCTTATAGGACTCCTCTAGTTGACGCTTTAATCGAAGGTTTTCTTGTTGAAGTTCTTCAATTTCTTGATAAAAAGTTTCATAATCCTTAATGATCACATCTAAAAATTTATCAACTTCTTCTTGTTTATAGCCTTTCATGGCTGATTTAAATTCTTTTTCAAGTATCTGTGTTGTAGTTAATTTTATTTTATCAGATAACATTCGTTTCACCTCGATACACTTTCCCCATTATTCCTATATCTATTTTTTCAAAAATTTCACGTATTGTCAATTTAAATTGCAAAAGGAGAATTTTTCAATATTCATTATTAGCGTAATGTTCTTCTTCAACGATGACCTGGAGATCATAAGCGTTAATTGAAATTAGCTGATAATCATCATTTTCGCACTTTTTTTTCGCATCTGCATAAATATAACGCGGACTCCCATCCTTTTCCTCATCATATAGTATTATGAAAGCATCACTTTTGTCTAGAAAGAAAGCATTTTTCAATCGAAATTGTGATGGATTATCATATTTCCGGTTTGTAATGCTGTTTACGTAATCTGCTTGCGACAATATCATTTGGTAGTATTCTCTATTTGTTTCGTTCCACTTTTCATCTTGCTCCAGGAATGGAGTAATAACTGCAAGCTTGAGCTCTGGGTATTCCTCTTGAAGCTCAAATGTGATTTCGGCAGCCCAAAGTTCGACACCTAGTTGCCCACTAATGATGACCCATTCTAGTCCATCCTCAATTAAGGGGAGAAGCGCATTTTTAAGGGCTAGTTTGATATAGTGGATTCCAGGATGGTCTTGTCCAAAAATTCCAAGCTCAAACGGTTTATAGCCCGTAATTGCAACAACCTTTATCATGTCAAGACTCCTTTTTCTATTGATTTTAGCAGCAGATTTCCAACAATTATATGTAAAACAGGAACCATTACAGTTCCTGTTGTGTTTTTGTAAGTTTTATTTGTTACGTTTTTAAATTAAGATAATGGTTTACCGGCCAATAAATGGTCCAGGTGGCATTGCTCCACAATTGAAGTGTTGATTTGTTACTTCAGTCGCAACAGATTCTGTGTGTGGAAAATAATGCATATGTTGATACATATGATGATTAATATGTTGCGTATGTGAAGGATGAATGTGTGGAACAATTGTTTTACAGCAGTGGTGTTGAACACAGCATTTTGTTGGGTGTACAATAGGTTGCATTACATTTGTTGGACAATACATTTTATCTATCTCCTTTCCTTCATCTGTTCTTACAGTAATAGCCTATGAAAGAAAGTAGAGTCATGTACTAATCAAAACACCTATTTTTTAGTAGAAAATGGCATATGAGCCGTCTTTAATTCCGGTTAATATAAGGACAATTAATACTAAAACAAAAAAGTATAGAAATAAGATTTTCTTATACATTCTATTCTCGCTCCATCTAAAATAATATTTCCTTTACACAAAACACTATTTTACATGGTATTACATTGTTCTACAATGACAAATGAAGGAAGCATTCAAGTTTTCATGAAATCGACATAAAAAACGCGAAAAACCGCTAATTTTGCGCTTACCCGGGTAATATTTTTTAACTTTTCCGAAGTTTCCCTCTTATTCTAGAGATTCGCTTCTCAAACTCAGCCTCTATTTTCGCATTTTTTGTCTTATTATCTGAAATTCTTGATTCTTTCCATCTCAAATATCCACTATTAGCAAAGTCCCATGCAGTTTCAAAATCTTTATTATGATGCTCATAATATTTCGCAAGCTCTATACTCGCTGTAATCGCATCCTGATCCTCTCCATTTTCATATACTTCCATAAATAGCCTCATTGCTTCTTCAAGCTTTTTCTCCTTTTTTGAAAGAAAAGCTAGGGCAAGCTTTGCCTTCGTTTCTTTTTCAGAATCAACATCAACTACTTGTTGATACAATTCCTGTGCCTTACTGGTCTCCCCTAATGCCTCAAGCCACCTTGCGACCTCGTATTTATCAGAAGTATACTTGTTCTTTTCATTCAAAATCACAGCACCTGATAAATGAATATAGAGAGTCAATAACGATAAAATATCAATTTCATTGTGCCGCATGACGCCAAAGATTCCATCTGGCACCTGATTTTCCACAAAATCAAAATAAAGAATCGGTGCTAAATATCCCGGGACATCACCTTCACGTTTGATCTCAAGAATTTCCTTCTCAACATTAGACAGTCTGACAGAATCAAGTTTATCTTTCCAAAGCCTTCTAGCTGCATGATACAAATCAAAATGTCCAAAATCAGGTAAGTTAGGCAGTGCATCTCGAATTAATGTATGCCTTGTTTTCACCTGTGGCCAATCAAATGATTTCCCGTTATATGTGACTAGAGTTGTATAGTCAACACTTGAAAGAAAACTTTGGTATAGGGCAACCTCAGCTCCAGGATTGGGTAAAAAATGTTGAGTGAGAATAACTTTATCATTCTGAACCCTTGCATGTCCTAATAAGAAGATTGTATTGCCTGTTCCCCCACCTAAACCAGTTGTCTCCGTGTCAAAGAAAAACAAATCGGAGAGCTGATGCCCCTTTGCGGACAATGGGTGCTTTATTGAGGATGAATTCCACATGTCCATTACATCGTTTAATTTAGAGAACGAATATAAACCATGCTGATAATTCAAAGGAAATTCCACTTTCCGAACCATGCAGTATGTTCCATCAAAATAAAAGGGTTGTGCTCCAAATTCCTTCCATTTATCAAGAAAAGGAATCTCTTCCACAGAAACTGAAGATTCGACAATTTCCGATTTACCTTTATCTTCTTTTACAATATGATTTTTCAGTCGGTTTAATTTCCCTTTAATCGACATAATGAAACTCCTCTACTAAATTGCATACTTTCCCTGTTTCAGCTTTGAAATTAAGGTTAGTGCGTCCGTTTTTGCTTTATTCTGGACCACGTCTGTCCCAATGCATGAAGGACATCCTGATTCACAAGAACATTTTCGAATTAATTCTTCAGCTTCATTTAGAAGATTTTCCATCGCGTCATAGACTTTTTCACTTAAGCCAATTCCACCTGGATAACGGTCGTATAAAAAGATTGTTGGCTGCTCATTGTGTACGGCTTTCACCTGTGGAACAACATGTAAATCGGATGGGTCGCACATTGTCATAAGCGGAGCAACATGCCTTAACACATTCGAAACACCTATTAAGCCTTCCTCAATTCGCTCGTCACTCAATCCCTCTAACTGTGATTTTTTTAGACTTATCCATGTAGAGGATGTATGTAGTTCCTCTTCAGGGAGATGAATCGGTCCTGCCCCGATGTTCTCATGGGTTTCAAATTTTATTTTTTTAAATATAGTTGCCATTGCTTGAACAGATACATCTCCATAGCCAATTTCGATTGATTCATTTGAGCGTTCCTTATCTACTTCTAAAACCCGAAGATTTACAGCTAAATTTGCATCTGTAAAATAATCGACATCTACCTCTCTCACGAAAGCCTTCTTTTCTTCCCAATCTAACTTTTCAACCTGATATTGTACACCTTGATGCAAGTAAATCGCTTCATCATGAAGTAATGTCATTGCACTAAACCGATCCATTTCCCCAATCACTTTCACTGCCGCAACATCCGTTTGATCAATAATCACCACATTCTCTTGTGAAGCTGAGCGCAGGCTAATATTGTGGGCAGGGAAGGAATCATTCATCCAGTACCATTTATCCCCATTTTGATGAAGGACCCTCTCCTCTGTTAAAAATTCTAAAATATCTTCAAGATCCAGGTCACCAAATGTATCTCCCGCCTTAAATGGCAATTCATAAGCTGCACACTTAATATGATCAATTAAAATCACAAGATTATTAGGGTTAATTCGAGCTGTTTCTGGATTTCTACTAAAAAAGTATTCTGGGTTTTGAATCATATATTGATCAAGTGGATTGGAACTTGCAACCATGAAGATGACTGCTTCTCCTTGGCGCCGACCTGCTCGACCTGCCTGCTGCCATGCACTAGCGATTGTTCCGGGGTAGCCGGTCATAATACAAACCTGAAGTTGTCCAATGTCAACACCTAATTCAAGTGCATTTGTACTAACAACCCCGTAAATATCACCATTACGAAGGCCATGTTCAATCTCACGACGTTGTTTCGGCAAATACCCTCCACGATAACCCCGGATTGCTTTTGGTCCGAGCTTATGTTTCACGAGTTCCTGCAAATAGGTTAAAATAATTTCCACTCTCACCCTGCTTCGCGCAAAGACAATCGTCTGGATTTTATTTTGTAAAAATTCACTAGCTAGTTTTCTTACCTCAAGTGTCGCACTTCTACGAATATTAAGCGGTTTATTCACAATTGGTGGATTGTAAAAAACAAAATGCTTTCTACCTGTTGGTGCACCGTTGTTTTCGATTAATTCCATTTTGGTTCCGGTCAAATTTTCAGCAAGTTCCTTGGGGTTCGCAATTGTCGCTGATGTACACATAAAAATCGGGCTACTTCCATAAAACTCGCATATTCGCTTCAATCGTCTTATGACATTGGCAACATGACTTCCGAAAACACCTCGATATGTATGAAGCTCATCAATCACAACATATTTTAGATTTTCAAACAATGATACCCATTTTGTATGATGAGGTAGAATAGCCGAATGCAACATATCTGGGTTCGTAATGACAATATGGCCAGCTTTTCTTACCTTTTGACGGATGTTTGCAGGTGTGTCTCCATCATATGTATAGCTGTTAATCGCCACTCCCATTTCCTCAATGATTTCATTCAGTTCACTTTTTTGATCCTGAGCTAATGCTTTTGTAGGAAACAAATAGAGTGCACGTGCTTGATCATTTTCAACAATTGTTTGTAAGACGGGCAAATTGTAACAGAGTGTTTTTCCCGACGCTGTCGGGGTTACAGCAACGAAATTCTGCCCACTTTGTGTTGTTTCATAGGCAGAATGCTGATGGGTATATAACTGATGGATCCCCCTTTTATCCAACGCTTCTCTTAATCTATGATCAATAGATTCCGGTATGTCCATCGTTTTAGGTGGAGTAGCCTCAATCGTATGCCAATGGACGATGTTCTTTGCGTATTGTGGGTTTTCTTTTATAAAATCCATTAATTCATGGATATTTTTCCGAAACTTCATTAAAAATCACCTCAGATTTTCTACCTATATTGTACAGAATAAATGTTCGTTTTTGAAGTGATTTCACTTAAATATGCATTTGGTATTTTTAGTCTAAAAAAAAGCACACCCTTACAGGGCATGCTCAAAATTTCATTACGTTCCACAAAAAGTACGATATGGAGTATTTGATGGTTCCGGTAGTTTTGCGTATTCCATCTGCTCCTCAGTGTGTGCAAAAGGATCTTTTAGTACTTCTAAAAGTTTTTCCATGACACTGTAATCTCCATCTGCAGCCCTCTCAAGTGCTTCTTCAACTCGATAGTTTCTTGGTATGACTGCTGGATTTGATGTTAGCATTAAATCCTTTATTTCCTCTTCAGTTTGCTTCTGCCTTTTTTGTCTATTCTTCCACTTCTGCAGCCAATTTTTAAAACGGTCAGTGCTACAAATTGCAAGGCTATCGAGCTTATCGAAGGTTAAAGCAATAAACGTATTTGTATAATCTGCTTGGCTTTGGTCCATCCATTCTAGGAATTCATCAATAAGTTCCTTATCCTCTTCCTCTTGATTGAATAACCCAAGCTTTGCCCTCATTCCGTTTAGCCAATTTTCTCGATAAATTCCGTTGTATTTCGTTATTTCTTCCTGTGCTAATTGAAGTGCTTCTTCCTCATTTTCATGAAGTAAATGTAATAAGCTTTCAGCAAAGCGTGCAAGATTCCAACCCCCGATATATGGTTGGTTTCCATAGGCATAACGCCCTCCAGTGTCTATAGAACTAAACACCGTTTTTGGATCATATGTATCGATAAATGCACATGGTCCATAATCTATGGTTTCCCCGCTTATTGCCATATTATCTGTATTCATAACACCGTGTACAAAACCCACAAGTTGCCATTTCGCAATTAAGGCTGCTTGACGTTTAATCACTTCACGTAAAAATGCAAGATAACGGTGTTTCTCCCCCTTACTTTCAGGGTAATGACGTTCAATCGTATAATCCGCCAATTTCCGTAGTTCATCCTTTTTTCCAAGTCCTGCAATAAATTGAAATGTGCCTACCCGAATATGGCTTGATGCAACACGAGTTAGGATTGCACCGGGTAAAACTGTTTCCCGATAAATCGGCTCACCTGTCGTGACAACTGCTAAACTTCTAGTGGTTGGAATTCTTAAACCATGCATAGCTTCACTAATGATATACTCACGCAACATCGGGCCAATGGAGGCACGACCATCTCCACCTCGTGAATAGGGTGTACGACCTGCCCCCTTCAGCTGTATATCATAGCGAGCCCCATCCGGTGTAATCTGTTCACCTAGCAACACAGCACGACCGTCTCCTAGCATCGTAAAATGTCCAAATTGGTGACCAGCATAGGCCTGTGCAATAGGTATAGAACCATTAGGAGTTTGATTTCCAGCGAAGATTTCGACCCCTTCTTCAAGTAACCCCTGTACATCTAAACCGAGTGATTGAGCTAATTGTTTATTTAAGATAACGAGCTCCGGATCACGTACAGGTGTTGGAGTCGTCTTTGCAAATAATTCTGTTGGCAACTGTACGTAACTGTTATCAAAGTTCCAACCTAATTCTCTTTTCGTAATCATAAACACCCCTTTTCACTTCATAGTATTAATGCATTCTTATAAAATACCAAAGAAAATTGGTAAATGTATTTACTTGAGTTTCCATTTCTGTTTGTACAAAAGACTGCTGAAATGGTTTTATTAAGGGCTGCAACACACTCTTGCGAATACGGTCTCGCTGCAATTCTGACACAATCGTATCATAAAGATCTTGCTGGTCTGTTGTGAATGTGGCTTCCTTCTCTAAATTCTTTGCTAAATCTAAAAGCTCTTCAAGTGAAAGCACTTTTCGATCAATTCTCGCTTGTAAAAAACGGAGTGATGTGGGATCAAGCAAGGAACTTCCCTTTTCCTTCATTACTGGAATAATTGCTTCTAAATACGTCAACACAACTTCGACAATGCGATGAATCGATTGTTCACTATTCGTAATTTTGATTGTAAAGATGATATAATGCATCATTCCGTAAAAAAGAATAGAAAGTTCAAACCCATATTCCCGTACTTCTTCGCCATAGACTTCTACAAATCGCCCTGCTAACCATTCCAATTCATGAATACGATGATGCATCACCATTTTTTTAAGCTCAACTTCGTTTGAGTTTAATATCGATTCAAAAATAGTATTAAGATTCCGTTCCTTATTTAATTGAGTTAATATCGATATCTGATCTATTAATACTGCACGGTCTGTTTCATCCTTTCCAACCTGCATCTCCATTCGAATTTGGCTGGCATCATAACGCAATCCTTCTAATATTTCTGCAATACAATCATTTTTATTCGAAAAATAATTATAAAAGGTACCTTTTGAAATATTTGCATGTTCAATAATATCTTGTATTGATGTTTGTTGAAATCCTTTTTCAACAAATAATTTTAGAGCTACATCTGCTACACGTCGCCTACGGTTATTCATATGTCCTCCATCAATTCCCTTTATATTCCATGAAACCATTTTATTTTCTTTCACTAGAACATTATACCTTAAGTATAAAAATATTGCACAAATTGAACTTGTGGTATAAAATCATTCAAGTAACAATTCAACGTATGAAACCGAGGGGATAAATTTATGGATTCAACATTACAAGAAAAAAAGCCTCCTTATTTGATGTTAGCTTTACTTTTTGTTGGGGCATTTGTTTCATTTTTAAATAACTCATTATTAAATGTTGCTTTACCATCTATTATGGTTGATTTGCATATTGAAAATTACTCAACCGTACAATGGCTTGCAACAGGGTATATGCTTGTTAGCGGTGTGTTAATTCCAGCATCTGCTTATTTAATTACAAGGTTTTCGAACCGAAGCTTATTTATTACATCCATGCTCATTTTTACAATTGGGACTGCTATGGCTGCTTTCGCACCAAACTTTGGAGTTTTAATTGCCGGACGTATGGTTCAAGCAGCAGGCTCTTCCGTCATGGGTCCACTATTGATGAATATCATGCTGGTAAGTTTCCCACTTGAAAAACGTGGTACAGCAATGGGTGTTTTCGGTTTGGTTATGATTACGGCACCCGCAATTGGTCCAACTTTGTCAGGGTATATTGTCGAACATTATGATTGGCGCGTATTATTTGAAATGATCTTACCCCTTGCCGTAATTAGTTTAGTACTTGCAATTTGGAAATCTAAAAACGTGATGGAAATTAATAAAAATGCAACTATCGACCACCTTTCCGTTATCCTATCAACACTGGGTTTTGGTGGATTATTATACGGATTCAGTTCTGTAAGCAATGATGGATGGACGGATTCACTTGTTTTGACATCATTATTTATAGGTGGGATTTCGTTAATTTTATTTATTTTACGTCAATTAAGATTAGATAAACCAATTCTCGATTTAAGAGCCTATAAATACCCAATGTTTACACTAGCTTCTGTGATTGCCATTGTGAACGCGGTAGCGATGTTCTCTGGAATGATTCTAACTCCTGCATATGTACAAAGTGTTCGTGGAATATCGCCATTCGAATCTGGGTTAATGATGCTCCCTGGCGCCATTGTTATGGGAATTATGTCACCGATCACTGGTAAGTTATTTGATAAATTTGGTCCACGGGTTCTATCAATTTGTGGCCTTATCATTACAGCAGTATCCACCTATTTATTAACACAGTTACAGATTGATTCTTCATACTCCTACATCATTACAGCATACACTCTTCGTATGTTTGGAATGTCAATGGTCATGATGCCGATTATGACAAACGGTTTAAATCAGCTACCAGCACATCTATATCCACATGGGACTGCGATCAACAATACTGCTCAACAAGTTTCTGGCTCTATTGGAACTGCAGTTTTAGTAACGATTATGAATAGTGTTGCGACATCTGAAGGAGAAAGTTTAGTAGCAAATATGGATCCAACTACAATTACTGAAACAACACAAGCACTTATTGGTCAACAAGCATTACTTGCGGGAATCAATTATTCCTTCCTTGTGGCATTAGGTATTAATATTGTTGCTTTAGTTTTAGCATTATTTATTAAACGAGTAGATGTAAGTGGAAAAGGAATGCCAACGCTTGAAAAAGCAGCTCCAGTAAAGGCCACTACAAATTAATAAAATTCCCCCTGACTTTTTGCTCAGGGGGGTTTTTTCATGTCACTTCTTAACCATCACAAAAAAACAGATCCTAAAATAGAATCTGTTTTAATCGGTTTATATTTGGTTCATTACGCTTTTTGAACATTAGCAGCTTGTGGTCCTCTGCTACCTTCTTCGATATCAAAAGTAACTTCTTGACCTTCTTCTAATGTTTTGAACCCTTCACCTTGGATTGCTGAAAAGTGTACAAATACATCGTCTCCACCTTCAACTTCGATAAATCCAAAGCCTTTTTCACTGTTAAACCATTTTACTTTTCCTTGTGCCATTATGTTTCCTCCTATGTAATGCAACAAAAATATTGTTGCAAGGTAATGCATGAATTATTATGTCCATAGAAAAAACTTTTTATAACCAAAAAGTTGTTTCTATTTTTAAAAAAAGTTTAATGGAGGAAAACAAAAGTAATAATCTTATGCTAAAAAGCTTTTATTATGGTTATTTACAACCTGTAATAATCTTGTATTTGTTTCCATTTCAGAACCACACAATGGGCAGTTTGGTTCAGTAGTACTTTTAAAATTATCTCGTACCCATCCATTACATTCCTCAGATGTGCATTCCCACACCTTCGTTTCCTCAGTAACAATTTCTTCGACTGGTCTTCTTCCAAAAGCCATTCAAATCATCTCCTTTGTTTTGGTTGGCACGAAACGTTACAAAAAACATAATCGCTAAATAATAAAAAAACTTATTATAAAAAGTAGTTCTATGAGCGCATTTGAAGCGCTAGGTTTCCCTGAGAAACTCCTTATAATAAGTATTACTATATAATTTATCTCTTTAGGTAAATATTATACCACTTTCTGCCTATATTTGTAAAACCGACGTATTATTTATCATATAGATGGCACGCTGTGAAGTGAGCCGGCTTGACTTCCTGCCATTTTGGAACTTCAATTGCACAGCGTTCCATTGCATACTTACATCTTGTTCGAAACACACAACCTGATGGTGGAGATAATGGAGTAGGAACTTCTCCTTCCAGTACAATTCGCTCCCGTTTTACGGTTGGATCTGGGATTGGAACCGCGGATAGCAAAGCTTGTGTGTACGGGTGGAGTGGTTCATCATATAGGGATCCGCTATCAGAAAGTTCGACCATGTTTCCTAAGTACATCACAAGGATTCGGTCTGATATATATTTGACCATTGATAAATCATGGGCAATAAATAAATAGGTTAACTCCATTTTTTCCTGTAAGCTCTTTAATAGATTAACGATTTGAGCCTGAATGGATACATCTAAAGCCGAAATTGGTTCATCACAAACAATAAATTTTGGATGAACCGCCAATGCCCTTGCAATTCCTATTCGCTGCCTTTGGCCACCACTAAATTCATGCGGGAATCGATTGGCATGCTCTGAACGAAGTCCGACTAACTCTAAAAGTTCATGTACCCGTTCTTTTCTTTTTTTACCTTTAGCGAGATGATGAATATCAAGTGGCTCCCCAACAATATCCTCAATTTTCATCCTTGGATTTAATGAAGCATATGGATCTTGGAATATAATTTGCATATCCTTGCGTAATTCCTTCATTTGCCTTTGATTAAACTTATAAATATTTTTCCCTTCAAAAAGGACCTCACCTGCTGTAGGCTCCATTAAGCGTATAATGGTCTTTCCAGCAGTTGACTTTCCGCAGCCACTTTCACCTACCAATCCAACTGTTTCCCCTTTATTAATGATTAAATTTAAATCATCTACCGCCTTTAGCGGTTTCTTTTGAATCGGAAAGTATTTCTTTACATTTTTCACTTCGAGCAACTTTTGAGTTTTTACGGCCACTTTCAAACCTCCTCCTTAGACGAAATGCATCCGGTTTTGAGCCATCGGATGATTTAGCCAACAAGCGCTGTACTGCGTCGGGCTAACTCCCTCAAATTCCGGTTTATGTTCTGCACAAACTTTCATTGCCATCTCACATCTTGGATAAAATGAGCAGCCCTTTGGTGGGTCAAGTAAATCCGGAGGAGTACCAGTGATGGTTGAGAGTTTTTCATGCTTATCCATATCTAGACGTGGTACTGATTTTAACAATCCCTTCGTATAGGGATGAGTCGGTTTTGAGAAGATATCTTCAACACTACCTGTTTCCACGATTTCACCTGCGTACATGACAACAACCTTACTACACATTTCTGCTACCACACCAAGGTCATGCGTAATTAAAATAATGGAAGTATCTGTTTTCTCCTGCAGTTCCTTCATTAGCTGCAAAATTTGCGCCTGGATGGTAACGTCAAGTGCAGTAGTAGGTTCATCCGCTATTAAAAGTTTCGGCCTACAGGCAAGAGCTATTGCAATCATAACTCGCTGCCTCATCCCACCAGAAAATTCATGAGGATATTGATGAATGCGCTTCTCAGGTTGTGGAATTCCAACTAATTCAAGCATTTTTATCGCATACTCAAGCGCTTCCTTTTTTGTTATCTTCCTATGCCGAATAATGCCTTCCGCGATTTGAATCCCAATCTTTGTGGTAGGGTTTAACGATGTCATCGGATCCTGAAATATCATTCCTACCTCATTTCCTCTTATTTTTTCCATCGCTTTTTCTGATTTTTGGACAATATTTTCCCCATTTAACATGATCGAGCCTTTTTCAATTTTTGCTTGTGGGGATGGGAGAAGTCGCATGATTGATTTGGCGGTCACACTTTTTCCACAGCCAGATTCCCCCACAATGGCGATTGCTTCCCCTTTTTCCACTGAAAACGAAACACCTCTAACCGCCTTTACCTTCCCAGCACTTGTGTCAAATGAAACATGCAAATCATTAATATCTAATATATTTTCCATCTACTACTCATCCCTTTCGTCTATCTATTTCCGTAATTTCGGATCGAGTGCATCTCTTAATCCATCTCCGAACACATTAAAGGCAAACATTGTCAGCGAGATGAGAAACGCTGGGAAAAATAATTGATAGAAATTCCCGATTAATATACTACCTAATGCATCATTTGCCATCGTTCCCCAGCTTGCCTGTGGAGCTGGGATTCCAAGACCTAAAAAGCTAAGTGTCGCTTCTGCAAAAATCGCAGTTGGAACAGTTAATGTCACATTGACTAAAATCGGCCCCATCGTATTTGGTATCATATGTCTGCGTAAAATCCACGAGGTTTTTGCTCCCATTGCATTTGCGGCTTGAACATATTCGTATTCTTTCAGCTGGAGTACTTGCCCTCGTACTAGCCTTGCCATCGGAATCCAACCCGTTATGGACATCGCAATAATAATGGCCCAAATTCCTCTTTCAAGGACAATCATCACTAAAATAACCATTAATAAGTATGGGATGGCATAGAGCACTTCCGCAATTCTCATCATTATGTTATCGGTTCTACCTCCACGTATACCGGAAATGCCTCCGTAAATAATCCCCGCTACAAAATCAATGAGAGCTGCCATTAGCCCAATAAATAACGAAATCCTTGCACCATACCATGCACGTGTAAACAAATCTCTTCCAGATGCATCTGTCCCAAACCAATGCTCAGCATTCGGACGGAGATTCTTTTTTGTAAAATCCTGTTCATAATACGTGTATCCGTTTAAATAAGGTCCGATAATCGCCAGGATTCCAATAATGATAATGATGATGAGCCCAAGCATGGCTAATTTGTTTTCCTTGAGGCGATTCCACACATCTCTCCAGTAGGAAATACTAGGTCTAGCAATTTTTTCTGCTTCCGCGTATTTCTGATCAACAGGTGCAAACATGTCTTCTGTAAGATTTGGTTGATTTTTCATTTACTCTCCCCCGTTACTTTAATTCTTGGATCAATCCACGTATAGGCGATATCAACAATGAGAATAAAAAGAATGAGGATAGCAGAATAAAAAATCGTCGAACCGAGGATGACTGGATAATCTCGATTAAAAATACTCGTTACAAACATTTCTCCCATTCCTGGGATACCAAAGATTTTTTCAATAATAAAGCTTCCTGTTACAATATTGGCTATTAATATCCCAACAATTGTAACAACCGGCAAAATTGCATTTCGAATCGCATGCTTCAAAATAATTGCACCTTTTTTAAGTCCCTTGGCTTTTGCAGTTAAAATATAGTCCTGACTCATCACCTCTAGCATGCTTGACCTCATTAACCTCGCGATAAAGGCCATTGGCATCATCGCAAGTGAAAGAGTCGGCAGCACAGTATGGGACCAAGATTTCCAAGTTGCAACTGGGAACCAACGTAATTCAACTGCTAAGTAATTGATAAGAAACGTTGCCAAAATAAAGTTTGGTACAGAAATCCCTATAATTGCTAGAATCATCGAGGAATAATCAGGCCATCTATTACGATAAAGTGCTGCAATAATTCCAAAAAGCAATCCTAGTGGAATTGCAATCAATAAGGCTTGTGTTCCTAAATGCAAGGAAACAGGGAAACCATTCACGATCAAGTCATTCACTGTCAGGGTTGAAGATTTGTAAGAAGGTCCAAAATCAAACTGTAAAATGGAAAGTAAATAAAGACCATATTGTACGAGTAAAGGTTTGTCCAAATTATAATAGCTTTGAAGATTATTATAGACAGCCGCAGGCATTGTTCCTTCTTGGGCAAATGGGTTTCCAGGAATACTGTGCATTAAGATGAATGTTAGTGTGATAATCACCCAAAGGGTAACAACTGCAAGGACTATCCGTTTTCCAATATATTTAAGCATGTTATCCCCCTTTTTTAATGGATCGTCTACTACTAATGGCCATGTCCTATGGCAAACGTAGTCGTCAGCACATCATATGCAAGTAAAAATCGGGTATGCTGGATTCCAGCATACCTCGATTTCCTAGATACCTAGTTTTTGATATCTGCATAAATGAACTGTGGATAACTATTAATTGGTGTGAAGATGCCAGTCACATGTGGTTTTACAGTAAATGGTTTTGTATAGAAATAAACTGGGATAACCGGCATTTCATCCATTAAGATTTTTTCTGCATCATGCATGGCTTTCATTCGTTCTTCTTGATTCATTGTTGTTTTCGCTAAGTTCACTAGCTTATCGTATTCAGAATTTCCCCAGTTTGCATCATTATATGGTCCATCTGTTACCCATAGATCCATGAATGTCATCGGGTCTACATAGTCACCAACCCAACCCGCTCTGGAAATTTCATAATCTCCTGCTTTTTCCCGATCAAGTTTAACTTGGAACTCAACGTTTTCTAATGTAATTTCCACTCCAAGATTTTTTCGCCACATTTCTTGAACAGCCTCTGCTATCATCTTATGCCCGTCTGACGTGTTGTAAGTTAACGTTACAGCAGGAAACTTATCAAGACCTTCTTCAGCAAGTCCCTCTTCCATCAGCTTTTTCGCTTCTTCAATATTTGCTTCAAATAGTTCTCCTGTATTTTCTTGGTAATCGCCTGAAACATCAGGAATTCCTGGAGGTACTATTGAATATGCAGCTTTTTGACCACCTTGAGCCACATGCTCCACAATCGTTTCACGGTCAATTGCCATTGATAATGCTTTTCGCATCTTTACATTAGTAAATGGCTTTTTCTCTGTGTTTAAATTGTAGTAATAAACAGCAAGGTCCGTTCCAATTTCGAACTCAGGGTTTTTCTGATCCTTTAATTGACCAATGACATCCTGTGGTAACGGATATACTAAGTCCAATTCATCCGATTGGTACATTTGCCATGCTGTATTCTCATCATCAATAATGACAAAATGAACTTCATCTAGATTGATTTTGTCTTTATCATAATAGTTTTCGTTCTTTGCGAGCTTCATGCTTTCTTTATGCTTCCACTCAGTCAATTTAAATGCACCATTTGATACATACGTATCTGCTTCCTGGTACCATTCTGGATTTGCTTCCTGAACAGACTTATTAATTGGATAATACGTATAGAATGATGTTAAATCTAGGAAATAAGGAGTTGGTTGCGCAAGCTTAACTTCTAATGTTGTATCATCTACTGCTTTTACACCAACTGCTGCTTCAAGTGCAGCTAAATCCGCACCATCTTCTGCAGAGTTATATGCCTCCCCACCCTCTAAATAATAGAGTTGGTATGCATATGTAGACGCAGTTTCTGGGTTTAGTGCGTATTTCCAAGCATATTCAAAATCATGAGCGGTAACAGGGTCACCATTTGACCATTTAGCATCACTACGAAGCTTGAAAGTCCATGTGAGTCCATCCTCACTTGGCTCCCAGGATTCAGCCATTCCAGCTACGATTTCTCCTTCAGGCGTCTTTTTTGTTAATCCCTCAAATGCATGCTCAAGAATCCAAGAATCATGTGTTCCTTGTGCAGTACCAGGATGTAAAGAACCAGGCTCTTCATTATTATTAAGGCGAAGAATCTTTGGTCCTGATGCTTCCTGATCATTCTCTTTTCCTTCCTCACTAGGAGTTGATGGCTTTTCTGGTTCATTCGTTGTCGTTTCTCCACTAAAACAACCAGACAAAGCTAAAAAGATAGAAAGCAATAAGACCAATCCAAATGAAAGCTTCCTTTTCAAGCAATTGACCCCCTATACTATTTTTTGAAACCATTTTGATTTCTACATTAAATCTATAAATAAAAACGAGAAAATATTACATATGAAGTAAATTTCTTTTTTATTTAAGTGATAAGTACTAGTTTTCCTTTCATACTTTAATACAACGACCTTTTAGCCTGGTAAATTCTCTCGCCTGGGATCTGGTAATACTTTACCTGTAATCTAGTAGTTTGGTACACTTAGAGTACTAGTGATAATATGGAGTGAATACATATGAATCGGATTGAAATAACTGAGGTTTTACGAACGGTGCCACTTTTCAAAGAATTAACAAGCAATGAATTAAATGAGATCGTGAACATTGCCCAATACCGCCAATATAAAAAAGGGTCACATGTTTTTATGCAGGATGATCCTTTAGAGAATGTTTATTTTATCTATAAAGGAAAAGTAAAAATATACAAAAATGATATAAATGGGAAGGAACAAATTGTAACAGTCCAAAAGGATGGCGACATGTTCCCTCATGTAGGTTTCTTCCGAAAAGGGAATTATCCCGCTTATGCTCTTGTTATGGAGGATACACAAGCAGTGGTTATTTCCATCTCCCATTTTGAAAATGTTCTTTTACAGCATCCACAGGTTAGCATTAAGCTTTTCCGCGTAATGGGCGAGAAAATCGTAGATCTTCAAAATCGGCTGGAGGCTCAAATTTTAAATAATACTTATGAACAAATTATTAAATTAATTATGCGCCTTTGTAATACAGATGGAAAAGTGCTTTCAGATGGCAGGATCATGATGACCACACAATTCACGAATAAAGATTTAGCGAATATGATTGGAACCACCCGCGAAACAGTCAGCAGAACCTTAACAAAATTAAAGAAAAAAGATATTGTCGAAATTGATGAAAAAGGGAATATTATTGTTGATCCGGAAACCTTAGAAGATGAATTATTCTTATAAGACAGAACTGAGCCCAATTTACGCTCAGTTCTTTTTTCATGCCCAAAACAAAAACATTTTAAAAGGAAATGAATATAGTGTGAGTAGATAATCCGTCTAGGGAGGAGAAAAGTGTGAAAGACGAAAAGTCAGATAAACCAATCCGAAAATATGATAATGAGTCATTCGGTCCACTCATGAAATCAATGAATGAATTCTTTAACCAACAACCTATTAAACGTCTGTTAGGTACCCTTGATGATTTCTTTGAAAGGCCGTTTCCCTTTGCATCCATACCCGTGGAAATGTATGAAACAGATAAAGAACTTATTATTTCAGCAGAGATACCTGGAATTAAAAAAGAACAAATCGATATCGAGTATTCAGAAAGATATGTGACAATCACTGTAAATCATGTTGAAGAATTAGAAGAAACCAATGAAAAAAAGCAATATTATGTAAAAAAACATTCATTTAATAAAGCAAGTCGAACTGTCGCATTGCCATATCCGATTCATACAGATAATTTAAACGCTTCTTACGTAAATGGTGTCCTCAAAATTCGCATCCCAAAACAAAGAAGACGTAAAATAGTGATTGATGAGAGCATGTAAAATTACATGCTCTTTTTTACATACTTTCGATGGAAGATTAGCATCATATGGCTAGGAGGTGTAATTGTGGAGAAGAAGATAGGCAATCAAAATCTACCGGATTTTAAAGAACTGAATGACAGGTTTATTGCAGAGGCTAGTGATGAGCCCATACTTGTTATTAAAACGAATCTAGATCCAAAAAACGCAACCGATGAAAACCCTTATTATAAAGAATCTGAATCTGATGATGAGGAATTTTCCTCTTTTTTCGAAGAATCCTAAAGATGAAATGGTGATTAAATTATGGACAAAACGTTAGGCTATTTAATAGAATCGATTTCAAATTATGGTGATGAAAATAAAATAAGTCGTGCTATATTAACAAAATTGATAAATAACCAATACCGCTCAGAGGAAGCATTGGTTAGAGATTTAGATGAAGAAGAAATCGAATTTTTGAACAAGATCCTTCCGGATGAAATCAATTATGCCATGGATGAAAAAGATTTTACACGTGTTAATCAACTGAATGAAGTATATGAATTGCTTTAGAAAAGGTGGGGCAGATGGTAAAAGGATTTAGTACCAAGCAATATTCAAATACAGACGTAGAGGAAGTCAAACGTCTCAATGCGAATTCTGGGTTATCATATAATGAAGCATTACAGCTTTTAGCAAAACAATATAATGAACAAAAGAAAAAGCGATAAACTATGTAAAAAGAAAGCTGTAGTCCTTTTGACAGCTTTCTTTTTTACTTCTAAACCTTAAATGTTTTCGTTAACCCTTTTACAATTGAATTAACTTGGTTTATCGTTCCGACCATTTGACCTGCTGTGTCCATCATTTTGTTGATATCATAGGTGCCATCATCTTTCTTAAATTGAGTGAGGATGCTACCTCCCCCTTTTTTCTGCCCCTGTTCCATCCCAATTGGATACGGTGTTGGATAAGGCGTTTGGGGTGTTTGGTACCCAGATGAAGAAAATCCAGGATAACTGTTGATATTATAATGCATGTATGAAGGAGGATAATAAGGATTCCATTGGGATTGATTGCCTCCTCCATAAAACTGTTGATAGGTCGCCTGGTCATAAAATGGCCACGAATAACCATAAGGTCTTAAAGCTTTGTTCCTGCCAAAGGATTGATACATATGGAACAAACCTCCTGTGATGTTCTTTTTTATAGATTATGTAAAAGCAAGGTTAGGTGTTCATCCCCATAAAAAAAGATACCATTTAGCTAAGGGTATCTTTTAAAAAAATATTTATTTTGATGTTGCTGCCTTCTCAAGGATATTTTCAAGAACGTACTGGACTGATTCGTACATATTTTTAAAGCGTTTGACTTTAGTATCCTGATAAAAACTTTGGATAGAGATATGTTGGATGTTTTCATGGGTCGCATCAATCTGATTTGGGTGAAGGTTTTTAGGAAACTCTTTGTTAATCCAGGAAACCGCCAACTCTCTCCAATTGTCCGCCATTGCCATCGTATCATCGACAAAGGGCTTTACTTCTTTATAGAAATCTACCTCATATGATTCACTCTGTTTAATTTCCTCTAAACGTTTAAGGGATTGATCACAGAGATCCTTTAGCATTTTTGTTTTCGCGAGTAATTCTGTATACATTCTCTCACCTCAACATCTATCATACCGCTTTAATAGCTTAATGTTAAGTGATAGGAATGCTCCTTATCGGTTTCTGATACTCGCCCATCCTTTTGATGATGAAACTCATTACGTAATGATTTCATTTCATTTTCAAGCTGCTTCATTTGAAGAAAATTCCGGTTTCCTTCTTCATTTAAATGCTTCACTACCTCTGTCTGAATTTGCACATCAATTTTGTTTAACGTAGAAAGCAATTGATCAATACTTTCAAGAACATGCTTCTTTTTCGTAAGTTCATCCTTCAACATATCCACCCTCCTATACGGTCTCTTTTTAAGTAATTTCGATGTGGATTTTTTTACTCCTGCACGCTTGACAAAACTAGTTTGCATTCGTCAAAGAAAGCGGAAATCTCCGATCGTTTATCCCTGTTTTCGACAATGGATTCATACATTTTAAGAATGGTTTCCATGAAAGATGCTCACACTACCTGTAGGAGGTGAAGATTCCATGGCAAAGCAAGATAAAAAGAAAAATAAACAAGAACGTAATGAAGAGAAAGCACCTGGTTATGGAGACAAAAAACTTGAAGGACCTGACCGACCATCCACATAAATATACATACAAAGGCTGAAGAGTTCAGCCTTTGTTTTTTCGTAGTATTTCCTCTATTAAAATCCCCACTTGCATCTGCTTTTGCTTTCTTAAGTACCAATTTGTAAGCTCAATCTGCTCATCTAGCTCTACTTTGTCAAACCATTTCTCATACCTGTTTCCTCTATACCAATCAATCCTATTATCTTGTGTATGCCTGATAATCGGATAAGTGGTGCGTAAAAATGGAGTATTACGAAATCTTCTTTCCGAAACATATTGTTCATAATCAAATCTTGAGCCAGTATGATCTACCTTATTTGAAAATCTAAGAAAATGATCATAATAACTGTTATGAAATAACAAAGATGCAAGCTTTTTACCAAGTTCAATTCTTGCATCCAGCTTTGTGAATTGATGAACTGAAAAACCGTATAACCTTCCTTCAAGTGTTGGAAAAATAACAGAACTAAAGTGTAAAAGATCCTGCAGGTTATAAAAAAAACGTTGAAAAACCCTTTTCCTATAGTATGGATGCTCAATAACTGGTTTTTGGATGATATTTTGTTCATTAATGATTTGAGCAGTTACTAAACGGTTACCTTCTCGATGCCTCCAGTAATATTCCCATTCACTTTCAATAAATCGTGATACAGAAAATAATTTAAGCATGTGAAAGTAAGGCTTTCCTACTTGATTTGAATATTCGTATACTAAGAGCTGTGGATAGGCATCGGAGAAAATTAGCCAATTTGCTCGTTCATATGTACTAAACAGAATTTTTCGCTCTTTTTTACTAAGGATCTTTGGAAACCACTCCCCTTCAAGATCCGTCATATTCCAACCAGCATTTCGAGATACCTGACTTGCTAAGAAGGACCATCTTATCTCATTATGTCTTCGATAGAAGCTCGCGTAACTTTTGGTCCTCGAAATATTGTCAAGATTACCTTTCGCTGTCCTTGCATTTATTTTATAAAAAAGTTCTTTCTCTTCTATCGTTAATTGAATATCCCGATTCCTTCGTTCATTTACCATTTTTTCTATCTCTGCAATCTCGCTCATGCATACACACCTCTTACAGTTTAGTGTATCCCATCCTGAAGAGCCCCACGCCCCCAAAAGTATATTTTCAGGCGAATAGTATGGTATAGTGACAGTAATTCTATACGCCTGTACCCAACTGTTTAAATTTCGTTAAACTATTTAACAAACTTTTTTGGTATAATAGGTGTCTTAAGGGGGATGGGAGTATGGAATTTCGTTATCCAAATGGAAAAGTATATAAGCCCCAGCAGGTAAAAAATAAACCACACCTCAAGCAACGAATATATGGAAATCGTGGGATGACATTAGAAGAAGATTTAAATGAAACCAATCAATTTTATTTGGAACAGGAAATTGCGGTTGTCCATAAAAAACCAACACCTGTTCAAATCGTAAATGTGGATTATCCACAAAGAAGTGCTGCTGTCATCAAGGAAGCTTATTTTAAGCTAGCTTCTACTACGGACTACAATGGCATTTACAAAGGTCGTTATATTGATTTTGAAGCGAAGGAAACAAAAAATAAAACCTCCTTCCCGCTCCAAAATTTTCACGAGCACCAAATCAAGCATATGTCCGATTGTTTAAAACATGATGGAATTTGTTTTGTGATCTTACGTTTTACAACGCTAGATGAAATCTATTACCTAGAAGCAAAACACCTTTTGACCTTTTGGGAACGAAAAATGAAGGGTGGCAGAAAATCGATTACGAAAGACGAAATCGAAACGTTTGGTCATCATTTAACTATTGGCTATCGTCCAAGAATTGATTATATTAAGGTTATTGACAAGCTTTATTTTAACTTGGAAGAATAGCAAATACGCCAGGAATGAAACAAATCCTTCCTATCATACGTCATATAATAGGAAAGCATTTTGAAAGGCAGGAAACAAAGTATGTCTGAAAAATATCAATCACGTGAAGAGCGTCGACATGCAAATCAAAAGAAAAAAAAGCGAAAAAAGTCTAAGGGCTCGTTATTTAAACGAATTGTATTAATAATTCTATTAATTGGAATCATCGGTATGGTAGCTGGGGCTACCACATTTTTCGTGATGGCAAGTGGTGCTCCGGAATTGGATGAATCCCTCCTTAAGGATCCACTATCATCAAAGGTTTACGATATGAATGGAAATAAAATTTATGAATTCGGAGCAGAAAAACGGACTTATGTCCCTCTTAATCAAATTCCCGATGATTTAAAAAATGCTGTATTAGCAGTTGAAGATGCTCGATTCTATGAACACCATGGTTTAGACGTCATTCGTCTTGGTGGCGCAGTTGTCGCTAACCTAACCGAAGGATTTGGTGCAGAAGGTGCTAGTACAATTTCACAACAGGTAATTAAGAATTCCTTTTTCGTTGAAGGAGAGAAAAAGCTCACAAGAAAGGCACAGGAGCTATGGCTTGCATTCCAATTAGAACGCAAATATTCGAAAGACGAAATTCTTGAAATGTATTTAAACAAAATTTATTACGGTGTCGGTAACACATATGGTGTTGCAAAAGCAGCCGAATTATATTTTGGTAAGCCACTAGATGAACTTGAGCTTCATGAATCTGCTTTTATTGCAGGGCTTGGACAAAATCCTGGAATTTACAACCCATTCGTCCATCCTGAGGCTGCAGAGAAGCGAAGAAACATCGTTTTAAATCTAATGGTTAGGCATGAATTTATCACGAAAGAGAAAGCAGACGCTGCTAAGAAGGTTCCAATTGAATCATCAATTGTGGAATCAAAAGAACAATCACATCCTATCGATTCTTTCATGGATCAAGTAAAAAATGAGCTAAAAGAATATGGCGATATTGATGTGTATAATGCAGGAGTGAAAATTTACACAACATTTGACCCTGAGGCTCAAGCTCATGTTGATTCATTATTGGCAAATGAAAATCCTGATATTCAATTTCCAGATGATCAATTTCAAGCCGGAATTGCAATCGTAGATACAAAAACAGGTGAAATTAGAGCATTAGGTGGCGGAAGAAATCAAGCCCAAAATACTCGTGTTAACTTTGCTCTTGATAATTCAAACCAACCTGGTTCAACGATTAAGCCTATTTTGGACTATGGTCCTGCAATAGAGTATTTAAAATGGTCAACCTACCATCAAATTAAGGATGAGCCATACACCTATTCAGATAAAAGACCTATAAACAACTTCGACAGAAAATTTATGGGGCAAATTACAGCAAGAGTTGCTTTAGCTCATTCAAGGAATATCCCAGCACTCAAGGCATTTCAAGAGGTTGGTGTTACAAAGGCTACGGAATTTGCAAACAACCTTGGCATTACATTTGAAGAAAGAATTAATGAAGCATATTCAATCGGCGGTATGTTAGGAGGTATTTCCCCTCTTGAAATGGCTGGTGCCTATGCAACATTCGGTAACGAAGGGAACTTTATTAAACCACATGCGGTTACTAAAATTGTCTTCCCGGATAATCGAGAAGTTGTTCTTGCGCCTGAGCCAAAGACAGCAATGTCCGAAGCAACAGCCTTTATGATGACAGACATGCTAAAATCCGTTATGGACTTTGGTTCTGGTCGAAGATATGATGTTTCCGGATTGCAAATTGCCGGTAAAACGGGTACAACAAACTACACCTCAAAAGAGATGAAAGACTATAATATTCCTGCTGGTGGTGTTCCAGATATATGGTTTAGTGGTTACACACCAAGCTATACCGTTGCTATTTGGACAGGATATAGAAATAACCAAACAGCAGTCCTACCTGCTGAACAAAGCTTAGCGTTAAAATTATTTAGAGACATTATCACTAATCTGTCTGAAGGTAAAGAAGCAGAGGATTTCGTAATGCCGAAGACAGTGGTGAAGGTCGGTGTGGAAAAAGGATCTAATCCTGCAAAACTTCCAAGCGAATTTACGCCAAAAGATGAAATTGTGTATGAGTATTTCATTAAAGGTACAGAGCCGACTGAGGTGTCAGATAAATACGATAAGCTAAATCCACCATCAAACCTTAATGTGATGTATGACCAAGTTACAAATCAAATTAATTTAACATGGGCTTATGCAGAAGGTGAAATGGAAGGAAATAGCTTTGAGGTTAGTGTTTCAATTGACGAAGGTCCTGCAAAAGTTCTTACAACAACGAAAGAATTAACCTATACGGTTCCTGATGCGATCCCAGGGGCAATATACAAATTCAGTGTAGCCGTTGTGAATGATGAAAATCCTGAAAAACGCAGTGACCCAGCTTCCACAACGATAGAAGTTCCGGAACCGCCTGAAGAAGAAATCGAAATTCCACTACCTCCTGGTAATCCGGGAAATGGTAATGGTAACGGCAATGGTGGCGAAAACGGTGGCGATACTGGTGGCGAAAGTGAAGGTAACGGAGAAGGTGACGGTGGAGTTCCAATCTTCCCTCCACTACCACCAACTAACGGAGATAGAGAATAGGAACAAAAATAACGCACAGTTCATAACTGTGCGTTATTTTTTATACTTACGTATTTTCATTTTGGCATAAAGCTTTAATAATTCAAGATAAAGTTCATTTAATTGAACAAATGAATGATATTGATTCGGCTTTTTTAAAATAAATGAAAGACGCTCATCAAGATTAATTGGTTTATACTCCAAGCCAATAAGGTCATCTTGAAAGATTTCTTTATCTGGACGCCTCTTTCCATTCATTACGAATAAAAAGGTTAAAAAGGCATCAATCGCTTCATCCATTGGCACCTTTACTGCTGATTTATCTCTGTTGCGGAAAAGGCTAGTTAAATGTTCTTTTCGTGCATTCCACTTTTCTGTTATATCAGAGATGATTTTGTCATTATCCAATCTTTTCTTTCCCCTTCATACGCTTTTTGCCTTCTCGACAAACCTCAAGGAGCGGACAAATTTCACATTGGGGATTCTGTGCCTTACAATGGTATCTCCCGAAGAATATCATCCGATGATGGGTAGCAGACCATTCTTCCTTAGGAACCTTTTTCATTAACGTCTTTTCGACTTCTAGAACAGAGTCCTTCCATCTACAAAATCCCAGTCTTTTGCTGACTCTTTCCACATGTGTATCAACAGCAATCGCTGGAACACCAAATGCAACGGAGACAACAACATTAGCCGTCTTTCTACCGACTCCGGGGAATTTTGTTAATTCATCACGTTCTTGTGGAAGGATGCCACCATAGTCTTCTAGCAACATTTGACATAATTTACGGATGTTTTTTGCCTTGTTTCGATAGAGTCCGATAGACCGGATATCGTTTTGTAGTTCTTCTAAGGAAACCGCCAAATAATCCTCAGGGGTTTTGTATTTTTCAAACAGTGAGGCTGTTACTTTGTTTACCAATGCATCTGTACATTGGGCGGATAATGAAACAGCAATCACAAGTTCAAACGGATTCCTATGGTTTAACTCACAATGAGCATCTGGGAACATCTCCCCCATTGTGTCTAAACAAAATCGTATTTGTTGTTTGTTTAACATAAAATATCACCTTAACTTATATACATTAACTTTCTAACCAATTATAAAACGGGATTGTACGCTTATAATTTCCTTGCTGCGGTTGATCTGTTTGTTTTTGCTTTTGTTGATATTGTCGAAACTTTTGAGAATGGTTTTGGGCTTGTGTAATTGTACGGATGCCATTCTTTTTCCATTCAAATAGAATTCGATCAATATATCGGAAATTAAGCTTACCCGACATGACTGCTTCACGTAAGGCTGCTTTAATGATGGACGGATCGTGGTGGTCTTGGTCGAGCCACATCGCGAGTGATTCACATTCAAAAGGCGAAAGGGGTCGTCCAAATTCTTGTTCAAAAATGCTATACAAGTCCATTTCATGCTGTTTATCGAGTTCTTTTTCTTCGTTCACGTTTTGCTGAACTACATACTGAAGCATTTTCTCCCATAATGGTCGTATTGAGTATTTCTCATAGATGACACGATTCTCGTCATTTCCTTCATTTATTTCTAAATATCCTCGTTGTATAAGCTGACGTAGGATTTCCATGCACTTTTCTTCTGTAATTGTCATGCGGTTTGAGATTTCAATTGGTGTAGGAAAGAAATTTCCACTGTCCATAAAGGTTAATATATGGAATAGGACCATCATTTCCTCTTCATTTAACTGTAGATGTCGATACGAGGACATTAACATTTTCGGAATTGAAATACTGCCTTGTTCGAATAAATCAACTAATTTATCCATTTTCATGTACAAACACCTCTTCATAACCTAGTATAACATGAGACCTGAGAGTAGGGTTAAGAAAGAAATATTTGGTTTGGTTTATTTGTATAAAATAAATGGGACCTTCTTCTTTTGAAGGTCCCCTAAATGTTGTTTAATTATGGATATAGACGGTTTAGTAGACGTGGGAATGGGATGGTTTCACGTACATGTTCTACGCCACTAATCCATGCAACTGTTCTTTCTAGCCCTAATCCAAAGCCTGAATGTGGAACAGATCCATATTTACGTAATTCCAAATACCACTCATAAGCACCACTTGTTAAACCATGTGCTTCGAGCTGTTGTTTTAAAAGGTCGTAATCATGAATTCTCTCAGAACCACCAATGATTTCACCATAACCTTCAGGGGCAATTAAGTCCGCACATAAAACTACATCATCACGATCTGGTGCTGGCTGCATATAGAATGGCTTAATACCCTTCGGATAATTTGTAATAAACACTGGTTTGTCATAGCTTTCGGCAATAGCCGTTTCATGTGGAGCCCCAAAATCATCGCCCCACTTAATATCATCAAAGCCTTTTTCATGTAAAAACTCAATTGCCTCATCATAAGAAATGCGAGGGAATGGAGCTTTTATATTTTCAAGCTTGGATGTATCTCGACCTAAGGTTTTTAATTCTAACTGACAATTTTTTAAGACAGATTGCACAATATGAGAAACATATTCTTCTTGTACTTTTAGACTTTCTTCATGCTCAGTAAAAGCCATTTCAGGCTCAATCATCCAGAACTCAATTAAATGCCGTCTTGTTTTTGATTTTTCAGCACGGAATGTAGGTCCGAAAGAGAATACTTTCCCTAAAGCCATGGCTGCAGCTTCCATATAAAGCTGTCCACTTTGAGAAAGGTATGCATCTTCATCAAAGTATTTTGTAGCAAAAAGCTCAGTTGTTCCTTCAGGTGCACTTCCTGTTAAAATTGGTGGATCAACCTTTACAAATCCATGGTCATTGAAAAACTCATAAGTTGCACGAATGATTTCATTACGAATTTTCATAACCGCATGTTGTCTCTTTGAACGAAGCCATAAATGGCGATGGTCCATTAAGAATTCTGTCCCATGCTCTTTAGGTGTAATTGGATAATCCACAGCCTCATGAATTACTTCTACATTAGTGACTGTAAGCTCATAACCAAAAGGAGATCTTTCATCTTCTCTTACAACACCCGTTACATATAGAGAAGTTTCTTGAGTAATTGATTTTGCTTTCTGGAAAACATCTTCATCCACTTCTGCTTTTACAACGACTCCCTGGATAAAGCCTGTCCCATCTCGAAGCTGTAAAAAGGCAATCTTTCCGCTTGATCGTTTGTTTGCTAACCAAGCACCGATTCTAACCTCTTCACCCACATATTTATTAACATCAGAAATAGTTATTTTCACAATTGTCCCTCCAAAACCGTAAACCTTATGTATAAATGCCTAATTTACCTACTTCATTATACATTTGTTAAGTTCATGAATCAAGAAATACCATGGGGACGTTCCTTTGGTTGCGTAAGAACCAATCGAATCGTCCCCCATTATCAAGAATGCTACATTTTTTCTTCAACAAATGTATGAATACGTTTAATCGCTTCTTCCAATAGGTCTAAAGATGTTGCATAAGATAAGCGCATATTATCTGGTGAACCAAAACCGGATCCTGGAACAACTGCAACGAGCGCTTCCTCTAATAAAGCCTTCGCAAAATCATCCACATTATTATAACCAGTCAATTCGGCACACTTTTTCGCATTTGGAAATAGATAAAAAGCTCCCTGTGGCTTGATACATGATATGCCAGGTATGCTTACTAATTTATCGTAAATCACGTCTAAACGCTGTTCAAATGCCTGTCTCATTATTTCAACCGGTTCTTGATTGCCTTCATAAGCAGCTAGAGCCGCATATTGTGCAATTGATGTTGGATTCGAAATGCTATGACTTGAAAGATCTGTCATACTTTTGATAATTTCCTGTGGACCTGCCGCATAACCGATTCTCCAACCAGTCATTGAATGTGACTTAGAAAGACCATTGATGATAATTGTCTTTGCCTTCACTTCTTCACTAACCTGCGCAATTGATGTATGTGTAGCCCCAAAATATACAAGTTTTTCATATATTTCATCTGAAACAATCCAAATATTATGCTTCACACATAATTCACCGATAGCTTGCAGTTCTTCTTTCGAATAAAGCATACCAGTTGGGTTACTTGGTGAATTTAAGATTAGAGCAACAGTTTTATCTGTAATTGCAGCTTCAAGCTGGTCTACAGTCACTTTAAATTGATTTTCTTCTTTACCTTCTACATATACAGGTACACCTTCTGCAAGCTTTACTTGCTCAGGATAGCTAACCCAGTAAGGTGTTGGAATAATAACTTCATCATCTTTATCTAGAAGAACTTGGAATAAGGCATATAATACAAACTTTGCACCCGAACCAACTATCACTTCATTTGCTTTATATTCTAATTGTTGGTCATTTAAAAGCTTTTTACAAATCGCTTGTTTTAATGCAGGTAATCCCGCCGAAGGTGTGTATTTAGTATGCCCTTCTCTCATTGCCTTTACTGCTGCCTCGATTATATAATCTGGTGTATTAAAATCCGGCTCACCAGCACCAAGGCCAATTACATCATGACCTTCAGCTTTCAATTCTTTTGCTTTTGCTGTTATAGCAAGTGTTGAAGAAGGTGTTAAGGCTGCTACTCTGTTTGCTAATTTCAATGGTATTCCCCTCCACGTATTATGGTTTTATTGAATTTCGATATTTACCATTTTCAAAATACAGCTTATGGTAGGTCAAACGATTATCACTATCAATATAAATAATTTCCCATATTGGAATATTATCTTCGAGTCCAAGCTTAACGGAACGAATTTCTTGTGGATTTCGCTCACTTTTTAAAATAGCTAGTGCTTTATTTTCTGTAATTCCATCACGTTTAAAGCGTGTTACGATTTCCCCTTTTTTCTGCGGAATCCAAGCAATTATTGTTTCATCTTCATTATTTTTTCCGATGACAACTTGATATGCTTTTGTCCCCAGATATGTATAACTATCTTCTATTTTTTCAATTGGCGTCTTTTCAAGTGCGATTTTGTTTCCTTTTGCTGCAGCGTTATTAAGCGGCTCAAGAGCCGATTGATAAATGTTAACTCCTCTCCAAATAATAAAGATAAGGAGGACGACGAGTATCCCAATGATCCATTTTTTCATATTTTATTCACTACTTTACGTACGATAAATTGTAAATACTGCTTTATTTTGATCATCTCGATCAAGCGCAAGACCAAACATGAGATCTTCATGCTTCAATGTACGATTTAATAAGTCAACTATTTTATATAAATCAGGTGTATTTTGAATTTTAACGGTCGATAGAACTTCTATCTTACTTTCCAAGCAAGAGCTCTCCCTTCATTCATCACAAATTTTACTACTCATACGTTCCACGTATCGGGCAACAATAGTAGTACTACAACATTACAGTTGAAGTTGTCTACGTTTTATTGCCTTACATCATTATAACAGGTGTATTACCATTCACAATATAGTTTTTTTCAGTTCGGGATATATCCCGACTGAAAAAAACAGCCTCCGGCGGATGCCTGAATTTTTCAAAGGAAATTCGAGCATAAGATCAAAGACTAAGAACGCCACTTCCTGTGGCAACGTCTTTGTGACCCCACCTCGTGTGGGCCTAAAAAATCGGGCGCAAATACGCCAAGGCACATTTGTTTTCAATAAAAAATTAACTCCTAATCCCATGCCTTAACCTGTCATATGACAGGTCTTTTTAATACCTATAGCCAATCCTCAACATCCTTTAAAAGCTCATTAAGTGATTTGTGGAAAAATTTCATCTTTGGTACAGATGTGAGAAATTTTTTTCCATACTTTGTTGAGACAATCCGGCGATCCAGAATAAAAATTACCCCTTTATCGTTTTCGGACCGAATTAGCCTACCAACGCCTTGTTTAAAACGGATGATAGCATCCGGTAGCGAGAGCTCTCTAAAGGTGTCTCCACCCTTTTCTTCAATCTCCCTGGCACGTGCAGTGTACATCGGATCATTTGGCGGTGCAAACGGAAGCCTTACGATAACGAGCGCACTCAAATCCTCTCCAGGAATATCCACACCTTCCCAGAAACTACTCGTTCCAAGAAGAATCGCCTTATCAAAGGCTTGAAAATTTTTTGTTAATTTTGCCCGACTGCCGCCACTTATACTTTGAGCAATTAATACAAACTGTTCAAGCAGTACTCTATTTTTTAAATTCATATATGTCTTTTGCAACATTTCATAAGATGTAAACAACACAAGCATGCGACCATTTGTTTTATTCGCTATTTTAGCAATTTGATCTGAAATCGAATCAACAAACTCATCCTGAGAAACAGAATTGATTAGTGGTATATCTGTTGGTACCATTAGTGCTGCTTGACGCTCAAAATCAAATGGTGATGGTATCGATAACGTAATAGGTTGAAAATCAGCTAACCCAAGTTTTTCAATCATGTAGGCAAATGAATCATCCACCGTTAACGTTGCTGATGTCATGACAACACTTTTCTTAAAAGTAAAAAATTGATCAGCTAAAAATTCTGAGATGTCTGTCGGTTCTACTAGAATAGCTGCCGAGTTGACAGGACCTTTTGGATCGATTTCAATCCATCTTAGCTGTTGCTGATTGACGCTCATAATATTTTCAATTATCGAGCACTTTTCCATTAATAAGTCGATCGTTAATAAATAATCATTAAATAACCCAATTTGTAATGGAGTAAATAAGGACTTATTTTGAATTATCTGCTGTTTTTGATAGTTGACTTTATTTACAAGCTCTTTTTTAAATATGTTGAGCTTTGTTAGTTGCTCAATTGCTTCCCGCCAATATTCACCATATTCATGTATAGGATGAAGAATATATTGAATTCGATTCTTTTCTCTTTCTTCTTGCTGTTTCATTAAAACATGACTGCGTATCATTCGAAAAAAATCATTAGCTGCTGCTTTTATATCCTTAATGAGTTGATTCACTCGTAAAAAAGAGTCTATTTCAAATCCGTTTTTTTCCATAAGCTTCGATGTCTTTGCAAGCAAGTCATTTGTCTCCAGCAGTCCAATTCTCATGAGGACGGAATGGATCGATAAATAATGAACATGATAGCCAAGCTGTCGTTTTGCCAAAGCTTCGAAATGATGGGCTTCATCTAGTATTAAATACTCGTACTGTGGAAGAATTTCAAAATGATTGTCTAAATCCTGTAAGAGTAATGCGTGATTTGTAATCACGATATCCGCTTTTTCAGCCGCTTTCTTTGCTTTTTGATAAAAACACCTTGATTCCCAAATGGGATCTTCCAATCCAGGATGTTCAACTGTACATTTCACTCGTTCCCATAATAGCTTGCCACCTGACGGTAAATTAATTTCGTCAATATCCCCTGTTTTTGTTTCTGTTAACCATACTAAAATTTGTGCTTTTGTTAACACTTCATCATAATTATCTGTGTTCTCATAAAGAATTTGTTCAAATTTTCTTAAAGAGAGGTAATTCCCTCTTCCTTTTAAAAGCGCAGCATCAAAGTCAAATGAGAGGATGTCACGCAATTTGACAATATCTTTTTCTAAAAGCTGATGCTGTAGCTGTAGAGTATTCGTACTTATCAGGCAGCGACCCTTCATTTTAGAGATATAAATCGCTGGCAGTAAATATGCGATGGATTTACCTATCCCTGTACCCGCTTCAATCATAGCATGCTGGTTTGTTTCCATTGCATGGTGTATCGTCTGTACCATTTCTAGCTGACCTTGACGAAACGGAAAGTCGTGAATCACTGAGTGAAATATCTCAGTATATGTATAGCTTTTTTGTTTTCGTTTTTCTTTTTGTTTGGTGATTTTATGAAGTGCAAGTCCACGATAGATATCAAATTTCGTATTCTTTTCAACATATTTTGACTTTTCATCTAGAATCTCACTTAAAATTTCACGAATATCACTTTTGAAAAAGCTTGACAGTGAATATAGCTTTTGAATCGTTACAAGCGGTAGTCGTTCGATCTTATGTAAAATTTTCAAAAGAATTTCAGCTGTTACTTCAGCATCACTATCGGCTTGATGAGGATTTTCATGGGTTAATGATAAAGACTCAGCAAGTTGACCCAGTTTGTAGCTATCTGCTAAAGGTAGCATTACTCTAGATAGTTCAACCGTATCGATGGTAAGACAATGAAAATTTTCAAACCCACACTGTGCTAATTCTTCCTGCAGAAACGAATAATCAAAAGGGACATTATGAGCTACAAAATAGGAATCCTGAAACATTGAAATAATTTCAGGTGCAACGATTGAAAAATCAGGTGCATTGGCAACCACTTCATTAGAAATACCCGTAAATTGTTCAATAAAAACAGGTATGTCCTGTTTCGGATTGACGAAGGTTGCAAATCTTTCAACGATTTCTCCATCTTCAATCACGACCGCTGCAAACTGTATGATTTTATCGCCTTTTTTTGGAGAGTTCCCGGTTGTTTCTAGGTCTACTACGACAAAGCGTTTTTTCATTGGTGCCACCTCCTAACACAAACGCCCCCAAATTGGGGGCGTGTATACCGTTTATAGAACAGTTGCAGCTGGTTCTTCAAAGATTAGTTCTTTAATTTGGTTGTTTTCGTTCATAATCGCTACTCTTGGCCTATGATTTTCTATTTTTTCCTCAGGTACAATTGCATATGAGATGACAATTATGACATCCCCCTCTTGTACAAGACGAGCGGCAGCACCGTTTAAACAAAATACACCGCTTCCTCTTTCACCAGGAATAATATATGTTTCAAGTCGAGCCCCATTATTATTATTTACAATTTGAACTTTTTCATTAGCGACCATTCCGACTGCATCTAATATATCTTCATCTATCGTAATACTACCTACATAGTTTAAGTTTGCTTCTGTAACACGTGCTCTGTGTATTTTTGCGTTCATCATTGTACGGAACATGATGCTCCCCCTTGAATCTTTAGGATTTCCAATAAAAAGTGTATTAACAGTTTCTATACATCAAAAGTAATATTATCAATAAGTCTTGCTTTTGTAAACTTGACAGCTAGTGCAATAATAATTTTTCCCTTTAGCTCAATAACCTCATCAAGCTCCGGATAACGATACATTTCAACATAATCGATAACCCCTGATGTATGTGCTGAAATATGTTTTTTTATTAATTCCTCAATCACTTTTGGATTTCGTTCTCCCTTATCTATCTCTCGTTTTGCGATTTGAAGGCTTTCATATAGTCTTGGTGCTTCTAACCTCTCTTGTGCAGTTAAATTAATATTACGAGAGCTTTTCGCAAGTCCATCCTCTTCACGAACAATTTCCACTGGTACAAGAGTTATTGGAAAATTGAAATCTATGAGCAATCCATCAACAACGGCGACCTGCTGAGCGTCTTTTAAACCAAAATAGGCTCGGTCTGGCTGTACGATATTAAATAATTTGACAAGAACTGTGGCAACTCCATCAAAATGGCCATTACGCTTCCTTCCGCATAATACATTAATTCTTGAATGGACGACCGCGGTAAGAGACATCTTTATTGGATACATTTCTTCAGTACTTGGATGAAAAAGAACATCCACACCATTGTTCTCTGCTAATTTACAATCTTTTTCAAAATCACGAGGATAGGAATCGAAATCCTCGTTTGGACCGAATTGAAGTGGATTCACAAAAATACTCACAGCTAGTACATCATTTTCACTTCTCGCCTTATTTATTAAGGTTAAATGTCCTTCATGAAGATACCCCATTGTTGGTACGAATCCGATTGTTTTTCCCTCTTGCTTTAATGATTTCATATATTGCTGCATTTCCTGGATCGATGTGATGACTTTCATGTTTATTTTCCCCCGTAAAGATTAGCAAGTTCTTCTTCTTTCATTGTGTACGTGTTTTTTTCTTCTGGGAAAGAACGTGCTTTTACCTCATCCACATAATTTGAGAGTCCTTGTAAAATTGGCTCATTCACTGAGGCATATTGTTTTACAAACTTTGGAACACGATCAACCCCATATGAAATCACATCATGAAATACTAGAACTTGACCATCCGTTTGGTTACCAGCACCAATACCAATTGTAGGAATTGAAACGTTGTTTGTCACTTCTTCACCTAATTGTTTCGGCACGCATTCTAATACTAAAGCAATTGCTCCTGCTTCCTCGACTTTTTTTGCATCCTCAATTAACTGTCTTGCGCTTTCTGCATCTTTTCCTTGCACCTTATAACCACCTAATACTCCTACTGCCTGTGGTGTTAAACCAAGATGTGCGACGACAGGAATTCCTGCTTCTGTTAAAGACGAAATGGTATAAATGACGTCCTTTGCTCCCTCAACTTTAACAGCATGGGCTCCAGATTCTTGAATAATCCGTGCTGCATTTTTCAACGTTTCAGAACGCGAAACATGATAAGACATAAATGGCATATCCGTTACAATAAATGTATTCTTTGCCCCACGTTTTACGGCCTTAGTATGATGAATCATATCATCTACTGTTACTGGTATAGTAGAATCATAGCCTAATACAACCATCCCTAATGAATCACCGACAAGGATCATATCCACACCGGCTTCTTCTGCAAGCTTAGCAGATGGATAATCATAGGCTGTCAACATGACGATTGGCTCTTTCCTTTGTTTCATTTTCAAAAATTCCGTTGTTTGTTTCATCATTTTTTCCTCCTTTTGGCTTTTAGAAGTAAACAACCCTTCATTAAAGTCGCCTTGCTCAAGTATCCCTTGAGTTTCCTAAAAGAGGAGATGAAAAGACCGATTCGTGGTAGTTTTTTGCGTAAATATAGTAAAAAATCCTTCTTTCAAATAGAGAAAGAAGGATTGAACATGAATAAGTTCGGTAAATTTCATCCCTCTGTCCCAGTCCAACGGATCAAGGCAGAATACAATTGTGAATTGCATTGGTAAAAATTAAAGCTCGGTGTAGTTCCATAAAGGATACCACCCATCACTTTGAATTATATAAAAGATTCTCATTCTTTTCTACACTTTATTTTTAAATACGTGTTCAAAAAGGAGGTTAAAAAAGACCACGCCGGCTAATAACGCCACGTCCTGTGGCGTCGCCGGCACTAGCACTTCCTGTAAGTCGAAAGTTCGAGGCGGCGCTGCTTTGAGTAGAGGAACGTATGCTTTTAATACGTGAGCAGATTTTCTCGCACGCAGGAAAAGCGATTTTCTTTTCCAAGGAACGCAAAAGCAAGCCAACGAAGAAATTCGATGTGTCATTTTTACCTGACTTTTTGAACAACCTTTTTAAGGAAGTTCAATATCTGCGGAATAGATATGATGAACCTTCCCTTCTGCATCCTCGAGGAGTAATACTCCTTCCTCATTGATGCCAATTGCTTTTCCTTCAATCGAGCCAGAAATAGTTCTAGCAATGATCTGCTTTCCTATACTTGTTGCATAGCTTTCCCATAAAAGTTTAACGACCTTAAAGCCATGCTGTAAATACTCATTGTAAAGCTTTTCAATTTTTAATAAAATCACCTGAATTAATTCGGCACGGTCAATTTTATCGCCTTTTTCAATTGCAAGTGAACTCGCAATGGTATGAAGATTCTCAGGAAATTGACTCAATTCTTGATTCACATTGATGCCAATCCCAATAATGACTGAATTAATTCGATCAGTTTCAGCTTGGAGCTCCGTTAAAATTCCCACAATTTTTTTTTGATGAATTAAAATATCATTAGGCCATTTAATGTCTGGCTCTAAGCCTGTCACTTCTTGGATTGCTTGGACGACACCAACCGCAGCTAATAAAGTTAATTGTGGAGCTTGTGATGGCGGGATTTGTGGTCTTAAAATCATACTCATCCAGACTCCAGTATGTTTAGGGGAATACCATGCGCGATCTAATCTGCCACGTCCAGTTGTCTGTTCTTCTGCCACAACAAGTGTACCTTCGACAGCACCTTCATACGCTAATTTATGGGCAATTTGCTGGGTAGAGGTTACCGATTCCTCAAAATGAATGTTTCTCCCTAAACTTTTAGTTTCAAGGCCTAGCTGTATTTCATTACCACTAATTTTATCTGGCTTCGTTATAATACGATACCCCAGCTTTCGAACGGCCTCTAATTCGTATCCTTCATTACGTAAATCTTCAATATGTTTCCATACGGCTGTCCGCGAACACCCAAGTTGCTCGCTTAATTTTTGTCCAGATATAAACTCCCCGTTGGCACTAGAGAAGACTTCTAACAATTTCTTTCTTATTTCTGATTGCACGATAGAAGCCACTCCTTTATCTTTTCCTTGTTATTTTCAACTTTGTATTCAAGAATTCCATTTTCAACTAATTCATATAGGTCCGCTATCCATTTCCCTGGCTTTTGTTTGTACCAGAGTAAAAGATCTTCACCTGTAATAGCTAGATCGGAACGTTGTTTAATGGGTAATTTATTAAATTCCTGAAACGGTGACACGTCTTGATGAATCCTTAAAACTTCTAAAATACGTTCTATCTGTTGGATACATTCTGCTCCACAATCGTATAGTAGACGTTTATTCCAGCCAGTTTGAATGACTTTTTCAAGAAAAACTCTATTTTTTACAACCTGTTCAATGATTTTATTTGGTAATTTCCATTGTCGTAAAAATGCCTTACTATCGTCTATGTTCAATAAATAACAAGCAAGTGTCCAATATTCAGCTCTCTCTTGAAGATGATTCCATTTATAGTAGGAAAAACGTTCTAAACTTTGAATTCGATCCGCAAAACCAGGTATATATTGATATAAATTGGTGTTTACTAAAAGCGGAATTGATTCTTGGCAACTCGGGCCATTTAGTAATTTTTCAAATTCTATTGAAATCCGCTCAACTGAAATCTTTTTTAATAATCCTGCATTTTCCTTGATGGCTGACTCCGTTTCCTTACATAATAAAAAGGACAATTGGCTTGAAAATCGAACAGCCCTCATCATCCTAAGTGCATCTTCAAAAAACCTTTCGTTGGGGTCACCGACAGTTTGAATTCGTTTCTCTTCAATTGCTTTCTTTCCTCCGAAAGGATCAATAATGTTACCATCATTCGTCATCGCCATTGCGTTCATCGTAAAATCTCTTCTTTTTAAGTCCTCGTGAAGGGAAGTGACAAATTCAACATGAGAAGGTCTCCGGTAGTCTTCATACCCCTCCTCTGTTCGGAATGTCGTCACTTCATATTGTTCACCCTTATGTAACACAATTACTGTTCCGTGAACCGCACCAACATCAATAGTTTTTGGAAATATAGCCATAATTTGTTCTGGTCGTGCAGAAGTTGCGATATCGATATCACCAATGGGTCGATGTAAAAGATAATCACGGACTGAACCACCAACAAAATAAGCCTCATAGCCGTTATTATGTAAAGTTGTAAGAATTTCTTTTGCTTTTATAAAAGGTTCATCCATCATCGAGAGCCCCTCTCAACGTTTATCCTCAAGGATAGAATAATATAAATCCTCATAATCATTCACAATTCGCTCGGAATTAAACTTTTCTTGAACAGAGCGGATTGCCTGATTAGACATTTTACTATGTAAGTCAGGATCCTTTAATAATGCGATTGATTTGTTTACGATGTCTTCAATATCCCCGACTTCACAAATATAGCCATCTTTACCTTCATCAATAACCTCTGGAATACCTCCAGTGTTTGTCCCAATAGTTGGAACCCCACAAGCCATTGCTTCAATTAAAACAAGTCCAAAGCTCTCTTTTTCAGATAATAAAAGCTTTAAGTCACTAATTGAATAAAGTTCGGGGAGGTTTTCTTGTTTTCCCAAAAGAAGTACTTTATCAGTTAGCCCAAACTTATTAATTAACTTGCAAACAGTAGTTAATTCAGGTCCATCGCCCACTAATAATAGCTTGGATTTCACTTCTTTTTGAATCAAGTTAAATGCTTGAACAACGTCAGGAACGCGTTTTACCTTTCGGAAATTGGATACATGGATAATCACTTTTTCATCTTCTTGTATCCCATACTGTTTTCGTAAATCATTCACATTTCTTTTGTAGTAAATTTTCTCGTCTACAAAATTATAAATCGTTTTAATCTCTTTTTTTGGTTCAATTAATTCGTAGGTTTGTTCGACAAGCGATTTTGAAACTGCTGTCACTGCATCGGATTGTTCGATTCCAAACCGAATAAGTTCGGTTAAAGACGGATCGTACCCGAGAACGGTAATATCTGTACCGTGAAGGGTGGTCACTATCTTAACATCCCCACCCACCATTTGCTTTGCTAAATAAGCGCATGCTGCATGTGGGATCGCATAATGAACATGTAATAGATCCAGCTTCTCCCTTTTTGTAACCTCTGCCATTTTACTTGCTAATGCTAAATCATAAGGCGGGTATTTAAATACCGAATATTGATTCACTTCTACCTCATGAAAGTAAATATTTGTATAAATTTTGTTTAAACGGAATGGAAGACTTGAAGAAATAAAGTGGATTTCATGTCCTTTCTCTGCAAGCAACTTCCCTAGCTCTGTTGCAACGATACCTGATCCACCGACTGAAGGGTAACAGGTGATCCCGATTTTAAGTTTCATTGAAGATTCTCCCACTTCTACATTAATTACAAATACTGATTCATGTTAAAGATTCGAGCGCTTATTGATTAGCTCCCTCTTGTCTTTCACGGATGATTTCACGCCATGAAAAAAATCCTTTTTCAAGTCCATGAATCAGTACCTCTGCCGTTCCCATATTTGTTGCTAATGGAACAGCATACACATCACATAGTCTAATTAATGCAGATACATCTGGCTCGTGTGGCTGTGCGGTTAGAGGATCTCTAAAAAAGATCACCATGTCCATTTGATTATTTGCAATCATCGCCCCAATTTCTTGGTCACCGCCTAGTGGTCCTGATTGAAAACGATGAATTTGCAGTCCAGTAGCTTCAGATATGCGTAAGCCTGTTGTTCCTGTAGCGAATAATTCATGTTGTTCTAAAATAGATGTATAAGCTGTTGAAAACTGTACTAGATCATTTTTCTTTTTATCGTGAGCAATTAGAGCAATTTTCATAGTTATGTATCCCCTTATTCGATGATATTTTCTAATCCATACACTAAAACGTCAAGATTCATTACAGTGTCTACTGATAATTTGACACCTGACATGAAGGATGCACGGTTGAATGAATCATGGCGTATGGATAGCATTTGTCCATTACCACCAAACATTACTTCTTGATGTGCAACAAGTCCCGGTAAGCGTACGCTATGTATGCGAATTCCATCGTACTCAGCACCACGTGCTCCTTGGATTGTTTCTTTTTCATTAGGATGACCTTGTTGTTTTGATTCTCTAACTGTTGTCAATAATTCGGCTGTTTTAACAGCTGTTCCAGAAGGTGCATCAAGCTTTTGGTCATGGTGAAGCTCAATAATTTCCACGTCTTGAAAGTACTTGGCAGCCATTTGCGAAAACTTCATCATTAGTACAGCACCGACAGCAAAATTAGGTGCGATAATGGCGCCTACCTTACGTTCCTCCGCCATTTTTGACAGTCTATCTAATTCTTCTTTCGTAAAACCTGTCGTGCCTACTACAGGGCGAACCCCGTGTTCAATAGCTACCTCAGTGTGGTACTTACCCGTTTCAGGTGTAGTTAAATCAATTAAGACGTCTGGTTTTGTTTCTGAGAAGCACTCTATAATATCCGTAAAGATCGGCGCATTTACATTCGAAAAGCCTTCTACATCACTTAGTGATTGGCCATTGTTTTTTCGATCGATGACCCCTACTAGAGAAAAATTTTCTGTTTCCTGGACAAGGGCAACCGCTTCTTTCCCCATTCTCCCCCTCGGTCCTGCAATTACGATTTTTATAGTATCCATGATGTATGTAATCCCCCTTATTTATTCGTGTCAATCCGTGTCCATCTATCCTTATCTCTTGTATTAAATTTGTTCATAACAGTATTATGTGCGTCTTCAAGGTCAATGTTCAAGGAATTTGCAAGACAAATCAGAACAAATAACAAGTCACCTGTTTCTTCAGCCATGCTTTTTTCTGTTTCCGTATCTTTTTTAGGCTTTTCGCCATAGTAGTGATTAACCTCTCTCGCAAGTTCTCCAAGTTCCTCAGTCAATCTAGCTAGTAATGCAAGCGGACTAAAATAGCCTTCTTTGAATTGGCCTATGTATGCATCTACCTCTTGTTGCAGCTGTTTCATCGTTTTATCTGCCATTACTATCACCTCTATCTTTTCTATTCTTATGTTAGCTTAAAATATAGCTTTTTGACAAATAATTCTTTTATACGACATGATTTGTTTGTTTTTCACCCATACTTTATAATAAAGTGGCAATTATTACTATTTCGGGGGTATTTAATTTTGAAGTTTTCCATAAAGAATATTATTTTCATTTTGTTGGGTTCCGCCATTTTCTCGTTTGGGATTGTGCATTTTAATATGCAAAATAATCTAGCAGAGGGCGGTTTTACAGGAATTACACTTTTGCTTTATTTTTTATTTAAATTTGATCCGTCCTATTCGAATCTGATCTTAAATGTTCCACTATTTTTTCTAGGGTGGAAGCTCCTTGGTCGTATTGCATTTTATTATACACTTATCGGTACTCTAAGTGTTTCAATATTTTTATGGTTCTTTCAACGTTATCAATTTGATATTCCACTTGATGGTGACCTAATGCTGGCAGCGTTATTTGCCGGTGTGTTTATCGGAGTTGGTCTAGGAATTATTTTTCGATATGGCGGTACAACTGGTGGTGTTGATATCATTGCAAGGCTTGTTCGAAAATATGTTGGCTGGCCAATGGGGCGGACGATGTTCTTATTTGATGCGGTGGTTATAACGGTTTCCCTTATTTTCTATCTTTCTTATCGTGAGGCTATGTACACCTTGCTTGCTGTTTTTATTGGGGCACGAGTGATCGATTTCATGCAGGAAGGTGCCTATGCCGCTAGAGGCGCAATGATTATTTCAGAGAAGAATGATGAGATTGCTGAAAAGATATTACATGAGATGGATCGAGGGGTGACTATCTTGAAGGGGATGGGTTCGTATACGAAACAGGAGAAGCATATTTTATATTGTGTTGTCGGAAGAAGTGAAATCGGTCGTTTAAAGCAAGTAATTATCTCCGTCGACCCACATGCTTTTGTCTCTGTTAGTGATGTTCATGATGTCCTTGGAGAAGGGTTTACGTTAGATGAGAATAAAAAGCCGATTGAGCGGTGATTTTACGTGTGTATACGTGTTTTAACTCATTCGTTTGAAACCCAATAGATGCACACGCCTTTGTAGCTAACATGAAAAAAGCCGGTTATCCACATTGATTAACCGGCTTTCGTTGTTTATTCTTCTCGAGTCATACCTGTATATATAAGGATCAATCTCAAAAGTTCTAACACTGCTACTGCTGCTGCCGCAACATAGGTAAGGGCTGCTGCGTTTAGCACTTTCTTTGTTTCACGTTCTTCATCGTTTCGAATGACACCTGCAGAAACGATTTCGTTCATTGCTCTTGATGATGCATTAAATTCAACTGGTAATGTAACAAGTTGGAATAACACAGCTGCTGCCATAAAGATAATTCCTACTAGAATTAAGTTCGACATTGTAAAAATAATACCAGCAATGATTAAAATCCATGAAAAGTTTGAACCAATGTTCGCAACCGGTACGAGTGCATGGCGGAAACGAAGAAATGCATAATCTTGTTGATCTTGAATCGCATGACCAACTTCATGGGCCGCAACTGCTGCACCAGCGATTGAATTTCCATAATAATTATTAGTTGATAGTCGCACAACTTTTGATCTTGGGTCATAATGGTCTGAAAGCAAACCAGGTGTTTCTTCAATTCTCACATCATATAATCCATTTTGATCGAGTATTCTTCTTGCTACTTCTGCACCTGTCATACCTGATGACGAAGGAATTTGTGAATACTTCTTATATGCACTCTTCACTTTAATTTGTGCATATATCGGAATGATAATGATCAAAGCGAAATAAACTAGAATCATTTTTGTTCCTCCAAATTATAGTATAATTTAATTTTAATTAGAGACTCCCTCATTGTCAATTGACTTGCTTACAAAATCTCTAAAAGTAAACAGTGGGATATGCCCCACTGTCAGCGGTCTTCGTAATCTCTCTGTTTTTGGCGCTTTTGCTTATCGCCTTTATATTTTCTCCAGCCTACATAGATTAATGTAAGAATAATGGCGCCACCTGTTGATATCATCACCCAAATTAGAGACGGATCAGCGTCATCCTCCGTCATACGGTCGAACATATTTTTTAGATCTAACTCCATTTGCTCAAGCTGTTGTATTCTAGTAGCGGTTTTCAAGTCTTCGTTACGGTATGCATCTAAGAAAGCAATATGTGATTCTATTTTCTGAACGTCTTGAGGTGTGATATCCACAGTAATACTCGGATGAATCATATTATATTTTGATAGAAAGATAGTCAACAATTGATTAAATGTTTCCTTATCGCCTTCTTCAATCGTTTCCTTCATTTCCCCAAACGTCGTCATTATTGAATCTTCCAATTCTGTCCACATCGGCTGATACTCAGACCTCATCGCATCCACCACTAAACGAAATTGGGTAACACGATTGACTCTTTCTTCCATGCTAAGTGAACTAGAAGTAACTGCTTCAAAGGCTGATTCATGAGTTAAGGTAATAATCCGAAGTTCATCCATTGAAAAGGATTGATCCCGCTGATTCATGCGAAGGAATTCATTTGAAAAATGTGTTAACAATTGCTTAGCATCCTTGTATCTTTCCTGCTTCACCATTTGTAGGGCTTGATCGGAAATTTGATCAAGCTTATCCCAGTTTTCTTCAGTGGAGGTAGCGTTTATGGATATAGGATGAATCATAACTATAAAACAAATAATGCATATAATTCTAGAAATTTTCATACTTGTCCCTCCTCAAACATCTATTAAAATGTATGATAGATTGGACAAGAGTAGACCAATTATTTATTGAAGTTCTAACTGATAACGATCTTTTTTTATACAAAGTAAATAAGTAATTAAGATAGAAACCATACTTAACCAAAATGTAAAATAGCCAATCTGGGGAATATATTGATCCAATACACTATATCTTGGCATCATGAAGAAAACATAATCAATTACATCATTATGTAAGGTCCAGACAGCTGCAATCACCAAATGAATCGGCTTTATGCGATAATAAGGAGCATATAATAGTCCCTGAATTGCCATCCCAAGGTGAGAAAAAATCAGCATATACCCGTAAATATCCAGACCATCGACAAAATAGGTAAGAATATTCATCACCACTGCCCAAATCCCATACTTAAAAAGGGTGACAATTGCTAACGCCTCAATAAGCGGCCAATTCCTTCTTAGCAAAAATGCGACTAACACAAAACAAAAAAACAAGCTTGCCGTTGGGCTGTCGGGAACAAAGATAAAAAATTTTGACGGCGTAATGTTTAGTTGACTCTCATACCAAATATATCCATAGATGGTCCCTGGAATGTTTATAAGTAATAGAATCCAGAGCACCCAGCGTTGTCCCATTAAATAAGTAATCCACTTCATCCTATGTACCAACTCTCCTATTTTCTTACCTCAAGATTCTCTTAAAAGCGGTTACCTTGTCAAGAAAAAATGTATAAAAAAAGCTGACCTTTAAAAGTCAGCTTTTGTGTTTGTTTACTTAGAAGTTACACTTGAAATAAATTCAGCGAGCTTCTGTAATTCTTCGTCAGTACCTTCGAACATTCCTGGAGGCATAGCCCCTTGACCATTTTTCGCAATGTTGGCAACTTCTTCAGGAGATAATCCGTTATCAACTAACGCTTTTCCTGCAGGTCCACCTTCTAGGTCACCACCGTGACATCCGATACAACCTTTTTCTTGATATAATAAGTATCCTTCTGATTCCTTATCAATTTCTGCCTCTGCTACTATTTTCGCAGATTCAGCTCTCGCTTCCCAGTCTACTTGAGATGCAGATTCCCATGTTAAGTATGCAACTGAGGCAAACGCTAAAAGCATCATACCTGTAGCAACTGGACGCTTTGATGGTCTACGTTCAGGACCACGATCTAGGAACGGTGCAAGTAAAAGCGCTCCAAATGCAAGTCCAGGAATCACAAGCGTACCAATAACGTTGAAATCACCAGATGCATATGTGTACTTAATCAATTGATACATGAATAAGAAATACCAGTCTGGTAGTGGAATATATCCTGCAGCAGTAGGGTCAGCGACTTTTTCAAGTGGTGATGGATGTGCTGCTGTTAAACATAAAAACGCGACTAAGAAAACAGAACCAACTAACCATTCTTTTAATAGGAAGTTTGGCCAGAATGCTTCTGTTTTTCCTGGATACTCGGAGTAATCCTTAGGAATATGTTTTTTATTACTTACAGGAACACGTGAGTCCCCAACAAATTTCATTCCTTTTCCACGATGCATAATCGGTCCCCCTCCTTTTTAGAGAATTTTCATTCAAAAGAGATTGTTCAATTCATTTTTAGATTTTCGAACATACCCATAGTTCAAGTAAATCAATCGCTTAGATATTAATCCTTTACACTTCAAACTAGAAGGCAAAGTCTTGTATCCTACAGCGGACCAGAAATACCTTGACGGCGAATCATGATAAAGTGAGCAGCTAGTAAACCGAATAATGCTGCTGGTAAGAAGAATACATGAATCGCAAAGAAACGGGTTAAAGTTTGAGCACCAATAATTTCAGGGTGTCCTGCAATTAAGGTCTTTAAGTAAGGCCCTATAAGTGGAACTGATTCCACAATTTGAATTGTAACTTTTGTTGCGAATAACGCTTTCATATCCCAAGGTAATAAGTAACCTGTTAAACCAAGAGCCAGCATAACAAAGAAAATTAAAACTCCAACAATCCAGTTTAGCTCACGAGGCTTCTTATAAGCACCTTGGAAAAATACACGTAGGGTATGTAAGAACATCATAACGATAACCAGACTCGCTCCCCAGTGATGCATTCCGCGAACAATTTGTCCAAACGCTACTTCGTTTTGTAAATAATAAACAGAATTCCATGCATTGATGATATCTGGAACATAGTACATTGTTAAGAACATACCAGATAGTACTTGGATGACGACGATAAAAAATGTAAGTCCTCCAAAGCAGTATACAAATGCGCTAAAGTGATGCGCTGGGTTTACATGCTCAGGAACCTCATGGTCTGCAATATCTGCCCAGAGAGGAGTAATATCAAGTCGTTCGTCAACCCAATCAAAAATCTTATTTAACATTGATTACGCTCCTCCTACAGGGTTTGGTTTTGTTTTTCCTAAATATAAATAACCATCTTTTACTTGACTTTCATATACATCTAATGGGCCCATTGGTGGTGTACCAGGTACGTTCATGCCATCCTTCTCATATAATCCATAGTGACAAGGACAGAAGAAACGATTCGGGTTAGCTGGATCCTCAGCCCAAGAAACAGCACAGCCAAGGTGTTTACATACTGGTGATAATGCGATGATGTCGCCTTTATCATTTTTATAAACCCACGCTGAATTTGGAACTTCTGATTCATACCATCCATCAACTTGATTAATTTTGAAATCAAATTTTTGAGGATCTTTCGTAATCTTATCAACACTCACTACTTGTACCATGTCATGTTCAGCTTCTGGTTGAAGTAATGGGTCAATTGCAAAGCGGACCATAGGCATTAACATCCCAGCTGCCATGAAACCACCTACACCTGTTAGAGTATAGTTTAGAAATTGACGTCTTGAAACCCGTTGTTTATTCTCGCTCATTGTTTTCCCCCCTCTATGCTAAGCTAAGTCCACTCCGGACATAATTGTACACATTAAAAACTAGGACATTCTCATGATATATCAATATTTGGTACAGGTCAATAATAGGATTTGCCGAAACAATGGCAACTATGTGACTTTCTTAGGAAAAGTCAGGAATTTTTTATTGTTATAGTCACATAACGTTGACGATTACCTTTGCCAGATGTTCGTAAATAGTGTAACAAGCTGTTTCATTTGATCCTGAAGCATGGTTTGCTTGTATTTTTCTTCGACATATTCAAGTGGCAAAGTTGGCAGCCAAATAAGTGAACCATTTAAATCTGCTTCTACTTGCTTCCAGCTACTATCAGATGTAATAAATATGGTATGTTTCATACCACCGCTAATCAAATCACTTGTCCATTGATTTAAGCGGTTTGTCGCTATATCAAGCACTTCACCGTTTGAATACGTAAAGGCCGGAAACAGTATAATTCTTCCTTTAAATTGTCGCTCCACTTCATTTGAAAGAATGGTAATGAACTCACCCATAGAAACCGTATTTTTTAAATTTCCTTCAAGAGATACTGGTATCAATGGAATCACTGCTGTATCAACATATTCTTTTGCTTGTAAATAAACATCCATATCCTTCGTTATCCATTTCATTTTGTCTGCTCCCTTTCCCATTTGCTGTACAAAAATCATTTTCATTTCTTTATTACGATTTTTAAGCCAAACTCCCAAAATACCATACCATATTTAGGATAAATAAAAAAGACTGACACGTCGTCAGCCCCTTCTAATATATGCTTTTCTGTTTTATAATTGTTTAAGCTTTTCAGTCAGCCTTTTAAACTCTGTTTCATCCTGTCTGTCAAGCGCCTCATCAATTCGCTTTAACAAATGTTCTTTTTGAAACATATGGATGGACTGCTCAAGAAATTTTTTCGCGAGTTCTTTGTCTTGCTCATTCACCTGAAGATGCTTTGGCATATATGGATTCTCTTCAAGCACAGCCACATAATTTGGAGAATGGAAGGAGGATCTGAAATTAAGTTGAATATAAATTTCTTCTTCCCTGTTAAGGCGAATATCATGAAATGATTTTTCAGCATCTGTTGTCATGACATTTTCCTTATAAAAACGGAATGGTACATCATCAACACAATGCGTCGACATAATAATACCTCGAGGGCAGTATTGAGCCTGCTCAACAAAGTGGACATTTTTCATGAGTTGGTCATGACTCATTAAATAGTTTAGAATCCAAACACACTCTCTTCGTTTTAGCTGATAATTATTTAGAAACCAGCGTATGAAGTCTTTTTTCTCGTTGACAGATACAGGGGTAGTCATCGCACGCTTCCCTCCTCTGCTAGTATTGAGTAGTACTAATGATAATATACTGATATACTTCAACAATCACATTAAAAATTCCTTCTCAAAGATGTTAAAAAGTCGGTTAAAAATGACACTTCGAATTTCTTCGTTGGCTTGTTTCTCCGTTACTCACGTATTCACTACATACGTTCCGCTACTCAAAACTGCGCCGCCTCGAACTTCTTGGTCCTTTTCAACATCCTTTCTATCACTCACTTCTTAACCGTGAAAACTTTAGCTTACTCAAGTTCAGAAATTAATGCCTCGATTTCATACTTCATTGGGTCAAGCTTTAAGAGTTCCTTAAAAACTTCGACTGCCTCTTGTCTTTTTCCGTCCTCCAATAAGAAATAGCCAAACTCTTCTAAAAACTCTGGAGTTTCTTTAAAAGAAGTATATGCATGACGGTAATGGTTTAATGCATCCGAATATTTTTCTAATTTATTTTTTGCAAATCCGAGATCCCACTCAAATTGTTCATCATACTCACCATAGCTCATGACAGATTCTAGACATTCCACGACATCCTCAAATCTTTCCTCACGCAATAAAAACTTTGAAAGCTGTAAGGTTGCTTCCACATAACCTGGGTCAATTCCTACAGCTGCGCGAAGGTACTTTTCAGTATTCTCCTTATCACCTAGCAACATAGATATTTTACCAGCGTAGAAAGTAAGCTCCTTATTTAAAGATTCCACCTCAAGTCCTTCTAATAAGACCTTGAAGCTTTCCGTAAAGTTAGCTTCTTCTTCATATGCCTTTGCCAGGTATAAATAAAGAGAAGAATAGTCCGGGTCAAGCTCCTTTAGTCGTTCTAGAATTTCAATGGCTTTTTTATAATATTTCGCTTGATAAGCGGTAACACCAAATCCAAACAATGTATTGCTATCTTCTTGTTTTTTGATGGCATCCTCATAATACGGTAGTGCTTCTTCAAATTTTCCTGTTGTACTATAACTCTCAGCAATTCGAGCGTTAACATTTACACCAGCTATTTCGTCACCATTCTGTAAAACTTTCTCATAGTATGGAATACTTTTGTTGTATTCGCCATGACTTGAATACAATTCAGCTAAAGCAAAGTCAATGATTGTTTCATCATCGGACTTTTCCTTCGCTAACAGAAGCTTTTGTTCACTAACCTCAAATAACCCCTGCATTTGGAATAAATCCGCTTGTAAAACAAGGGATTCTAAGTATACGGGGTCATCCTCTGTAATTTGCTCTAAAATCTCAATTGCTTTTTCTTCCATGTCAAGGTCAATCAGAATTTCTGCTAAAAAAACAAATAATTCGCCTTCGTCAGGATATCGTGATATCAATTCTTCAACGATTTCTTTCGCATCCTCGACAAAGCCCCACTTAAAGTAATGTTCAGCAATTGTGTATTTCTCATCATCATTTGAGTACTCTCGTAGATGTTTTAAGGCCTTAAGTCCTTCTTCTACATTTCCATCTTCAACTAGCTGAATGGCGTTATCTAATTTATGCATAAATGATTAACTCCTCATATCTATCTCTCATTCACCAATACTTCATGATCATAGGAAGATACAAAATACCCAGGTTTTTTCACCTTACATTCATTACCAAATCCGGAACGAAAGTATACCTTGGTGCCTACTTTTGTAAAATTCCCCTTGTGCATGGTGATAGTTGGTATAAGATTATGATAATCGAGAGTTGGCTTTTCATCAACTGAATAGCTTATAGAATCATGCTCATACAAATTGTAATCAAGATCCCCACCAACGCGAATATCACCTTTATCTGGGTAGATCCCACTCTTTTTTAAAAAGTCTATGGACAATGGTACATCCTCGCTTGGGCAGAAAGGAATTGTTGGGATTCGATTATCGTCGGTGATTTCTTTCCAAATCAATTCTTTTCGATTACTATTAAAAACGGTCTTCTCCTTTATCTTCCACTCTGGGATAATTGGAATTCGATAAGAATGATAGGATTCCCTAATCCAGCCCCATGGCACATTATATAAATCATCGACTTTATCAATCGTAACGATGATAACCGGGATTTTTTTTCGTCTACATGCCACGAGGAAAGATGGTGTAAGGCTATCAAGTGGAATACGGACACCTAAATAATAGTCAATAGGACTATTTAATAGAAAATGTTTTGTGTTAGTAAGTGAACGCGCTATTTCATGCTCATTCTTTACGTCACTTATCACAAGTAAGGTTGTACAACCTTTACGCAAATAGTTTTCAGTCATTTCTTTCTTAAATGATTGAAACGAATATTCTTTTGTAAAGGAGTAGTTTATCATGACATGACCAGGTGTTAATAAATATTGAGATAAGTTCGTTTTCATAAATGAAAGTCTTTTGAGGTTTTCTTTCATATAATCAACGCGGTGGTTTTTTATAAGCATTGAACATGTGATGACCTTATTATTCTTAAGAACATTCGCTTTTTCTAATATATATGGCATCAAACCTCTCCTTTCGCATTTAGGTTTACTAATCTTCTTAAGACAAGCTATGCGAAAGCCGGAGGATGTATGTTATTTATTCCTACAAATATGTAAAAACCCATGGAATTTTAATTCCATGGGGCACTATGCATTAGTTTTCTACAATTAATCCATTTAGATGTTCAAAAAAACTTGGGTATGATACAGAGATGGATTCTGAATCAGATAGAGACACTTCATCATTTGCAATACATGCAGCAATAGCAAGCATCATTCCAATTCTGTGATCACCATGACTGTGTACCTCGCCACCAGTCAATTGTTTTTTATCACCATAAATAATCATTCCATCGTCAGTTGGTTCAATCACCGCACCTAGTTTAGAAAGCTCTCCGACAACCGTATCAATACGATTTGTTTCTTTCACTTTTAATTCCGCTGCATCTTTGATAACTGTTTTTCCTTGCGCTTGGCTAGCTAATAGAGCGATAACTGGAATTTCGTCAATCAAACGAGGAATAATGTCTCCACCGATTTCAATCCCTGTTAACTCGGAAGTCTGAATGGTTAAGTCAGCAATAGGTTCATTATTCTTGATTCTCTCGTTACCAATCTCAAGACGAGCTCCCATTTTAACTAAAACATCAATAATTCCTGTTCGCGTTGGATTCATTCCTACATTTTTTAACGTAATTCGACTGTTTGGTACAATTGCTCCTGCAACTAGGAAAAAAGCGGCAGAGGAAATATCTCCAGGTACTTCAATATTTGTCCCTGTTAGCTTTTGACCACCTTTTAATTTTACAGTAAGGCCATCTTCTTCAACCTCACATCCGAAAGCACGTAGCATGCGTTCAGTATGGTCTCTCGATTTATGAGGCTCCGTTACGGATGTTGTCCCTACAGCGTTCAAACCTGCTAATAGAATTGAGGATTTTACTTGTGCACTTGCTACAGGAGAAGTATAGTCTATCCCCTCTATGGAACCACCACGAATCGCTAACGGGGTAAAATTGCCGTCTTCTCTACCGTCTATTTTAGCCCCCATTTGACGGAGTGGCTCAGTCACACGTTTCATTGGTCTTTTGGCAATCGACTCATCACCGATCATGCAGGTATGAATCGGCACACCGGAAAGAAGACCAACCATTAATCTAGTCGTCGTTCCTGAGTTACCAGTATCCAGAACCTCAACTGGCTCACGTAGCCCATCGAAGCCTGCTCCTTCTATCTCAACATGATTATGATCCAGTGTAATCTTAACACCTAACTTTTCAAAGCAGCTAATCGTACTTAGACAGTCATCCCCTAGTAAAAAGTTATCCACAACCGTTCTACCTTGTGCAATGGCTCCAAGCATAATTGAACGATGGGAAATTGACTTATCACCGGGAATACCAATTGAACCATTTAAACCAGTAATATTTGTACGTAGTTTTAGTAAATCCAAAATACCACCCCTAGAAAACATTTTCCATTAACCATTATATGTATCATAACTAGTCTTGCTTTCAATACATATTTTAGCCTTCTGACGATCCTCATCACTTTGGAAGCTAATTCTTAGCACTCCATAGATTTCCTCTCTCGTCTCAATAATTCTAATATTTGTAATGCTTATCCTTTCCTGCGCAAGAAGTCCCGTAATCTCAGAAACGATACCTGGATAGTCCGGAATATCAACATATAAATCATAAAAGGAAGGGATTGCACCTTTTGTACGTGTAGGAAGTCCATCACGAAAATTTTTGGCATCCATAAAATAATCATAAATATAATCAGCTTTACCATTTGCCACGAAATTTCGGATTTTCTCCATCTCATCAATCCATTTATCAAAAAGGTCTAGCAATACATTGCGATTTTGAATTAATATATCACGCCACATTGATGGATTGCTAGATGCAATTCTAGTAATATCTCGAAAACCTCCCGCTGCTAATGGACGAACAAGATCATTTACCTTATCATATTTTTGCGCTTGATGGACAAGACTTGCTGCTACAATATGTGGAAAGTGACTAATAACCCCAGCAACACGATCATGCTCTTCTGGTGTCATAATGACAAAATTAGCTTTTGTTCCGTTTAATAAAACTTTTAACTGTTCCACAGCAAATTTACTTGATGGTTTCTCATTATGAGGGGTAAAAATATAAAAAGCATTTTCAAATAAATGCTCTTTTGCAGCAACAACCCCGCTTTTATGGGAGCCTGCCATCGGATGGCCACCAACAAAGGTGACACCAAGATTTTCAAAAGTGGAATCTGCAATTTGAACAATTTGTTGTTTTGTACTTCCCACATCTGTCACAATGACATCTTTTTTTAGTGGAAATGAGCTCAGTTCATGAATCATATCTACTGTTTGCTTTACGGGAACTGCTATAAAAATAAAATCACATATATGTAGTACATCCTCTAACTTCAGAACCACTGCATCAATCACTTTTAACGTTTTTGCTAGCAACGGTATTTCGGTATTAGTGTCAAAACCGTATATTGTAGTGTTAGGGTGTTCCTTTTTTATCGCAAGTGCAATTGAACCCCCAATTAATCCAAGTCCAATGACTAAAACATTTTTATTCATCTTGTCGTCACCACCGTATAAGAAACACATAATGGGGGTTATGCTCAACCCCCATAGTCTTAGTTCTTTTGATTTTTAAGCATTTCTGTAAGTATTGCAATGAGTTCACTATTTTGTTCCTCTGTGCCAACTGTTATTCGAACGCTTGTTGGAAAGCCTAATGCATTTCCTGAACGAACAATAAAGCCTCGTTCCAATAAATAGTGAAATACATCATCTCCTGGTTGTTCAAAATTAATCAAAATGAAATTTCCGAACGATGGATAATAAGTTAAATTATTTTCCTCACAGAATGTATAGAACTGTTGCAGACCTTTTTTATTTTTTTCAACATAGGCTGTAATGAAATCTTGATCATCTAATGCAGCTGCAGCTGCTAATTGACCAACACGATTGGAATTGAAAGGCTGACGTACAGGTTCAATTTTGTTAATAAAATCACGATTTCCGATTGCATAACCAACACGCAGTCCACCAAGTCCATATGCCTTCGAAAACGTTCTTAAAATAAGAAGATTTGGATAGTCATTCAACAAGGAAACTGTATCCGGATAATCCTGCTCATTTACTGCAAACTCATAATAAGCTTCATCCATAATTACGAGAACATGACTTGGAACTTGTTTTAAAAAGGCATGCAATTTTTCTGAGTTAACATATACTCCTGTAGGGTTATTTGGTGAACACACCCACACAATTTCCGTATTTTCATCGATTTCCGCGAGCATTCCATCAAGATCGTGATGGCCATCAATTAGCTCAACCTCACGAACCTCTGCTCCTTCTATAATTGCATTATGCTTATACTGAGAAAATGATGGATGCGCCATTACAGTATTTTTCCCAGGTGCAAGTAATGCTGCTGTGATAATATGAATGACATCGTCTGATCCATTACCAAAGAGAAGCTGTGTGCCTTCAACATCTAAATGTTTTGCAAGCTTTTCTCTTAACTCTGTAGCATAGCCATCCGGGTAAATTGCGAATGAATCTAAACTATTTTTTACTGCCTCTTTTGCTTTGTCTGAGCATCCATATGGATTTTCATTTGAAGCTAGTTTCACAATCTTTTCTAAACCATATTCCCGCTTCACTTCCTCAATCGGTTTACCTGGTTGATATGGTTTTAAATCCAATAATTGTTCTTTAATATTCATTTCAAGCTACACCTCTTATCTTAATCAAATGCGCCTTGGCGTATTTGGGCCCGATTTTTAGGCCCACACGATGTGGGTCATGAAGACGTTGCCACAGGATGTGGCGTCTTTAGTCTTCGATCTTACTGCTCGAAAAATTTCCTTTAAAAAATCGTGGCAACCGCCGGAGGCTTCAACTTTTTTCAGAGAAGTTAGGACTTCTGCTGAAAAAAGTTAATAGGTTGCAAAACATCTCTAATAAAATTCTTGAAATGGTATAAGGCGGTAGCTCTTGTTTCCTCATTGACTAATTCAGGTAGATGCTCCTCAATTTTTTGGATAAGGGCACTTCCCATAATTACTCCATCGCAATGGTCCTTAAGTGCTTCTACTTGGGAAGAACTCGAGATACCAAACCCAACTGCCACTGGTATATCGCTATATCGTTTAACCTCTTGTAAAAATGAGTATACCTCATTGTTCAAGGAATTTCGAACACCTGTAACCCCTAAAGAAGATACACAGTATAGGAAACCTTGTGCATGTGAGGCGATTTTTTCAATCCGACTGGAAGAAGTTGGGGCCACTAGAGAAATAAACTTCAATCCCTCGTCTTCACACCTACTTCTGAGGTCTTCACTTTCTTCAAAAGGAAGGTCTGGCACTAGCAATCCGTCTATACCATTTTGTCGCGCTAAAGCGAAAAAGCTTTCTTCTCCTAATTGTAGCACAGGATTGTAATAGGTAAAGATAATTACAGGAATTTTTAATCCTTTTTTTCTCATTTCCGAAACAAGATTCATCGAATTTTCCAATGTAACTCCATTTTTCAAAGCACGAGCAGAGGCTCTTTGAATGACAGGTCCATCTGCTAATGGATCTGAATATGGAATTCCTAGTTCAAGGATGGAAGCACCTGCCTCTTGTAAGGTAAGTGCAATTTCAATCGTCACATCTGGATGTGGATCACCTGCAACGATAAATGGAATAAATAATTTTTCAGCCTTGGGCAATCGGTTCGTAAAGGTTGTGTTCATTTGTTGCTCCTCCTTCTTCTAGGTATGCCATAAGGGAATGGACATCTTTGTCACCACGACCTGACAAACAAATGAGAATGGATTCTTCTGGTGACATTTCTTTCGCCATTTGAATAGCTTTTGCAATTGCGTGAGCAGATTCAATTGCCGGAATAATCCCTTCAACACGAGTTAACATTTGTAAGGCATCGAGTGCTTCCTTATCTGTTACACTTTCATATTGAACTCGTCCACTACTGGCAAGATAGGCATGTTCAGGTCCTACTCCCGGATAATCGAGTCCAGCAGAGATCGAATATGGTTCGGTAATTTGACCATGCTCATCTTGAAGTAGATATGTTAGTGAGCCGTGAATAATACCTTTTGTACCTTTTGTAATAGTCGCTGCATGTAAGGAGGTATCGACACCTTTACCAGCAGCCTCAGCACCTACTAAGCGTACATCATCTCCTAAAAACGGGTAGAACATTCCCATTGCATTACTGCCACCACCAACGCACGCAACTACTGCAGTTGGCAACTTGTTTTCATGTTTTAGGAATTGTTCTCGCGCTTCATCACCAATGATTCGTTGGAAATCACGGACCATTTTTGGATATGGATGTGGACCAACTACCGATCCAATCATATAATAATGATCCTCACAATGCTGGACCCAATATCGAATGGCCTCATTTGTTGCATCCTTCAATGTTTGGTTACCACTAGTAGCAGGTATCACTTCAGCACCTAAAAGTCTCATTCGGAATACATTAAGCTTTTGTCTTTCAATGTCCTCCACACCCATGAAGACCTTACATTCTAACCCAAACTTTGCAGCAACTGTCGCAGCAGCTACACCGTGCTGACCAGCTCCCGTCTCAGCAATAATCTTTTTCTTTCCCATTCTTTTGGCAAGGAGAGCTTGACCAATGGCATTGTTAATTTTGTGCGCTCCGGTATGATTTAAGTCCTCACGCTTTAGATAGATCTTAGCTCCCCCTAATTCTTTTGTTAAATTGTCAGCAAATGTAAGTGCTGTTGGACGTCCTGAGTATTCTTTTAAAATACGAATATATTCATTATGAAATTCTTTATCCTTATAGGCTTCTTCTAATGCCTTTTCTATTTCTTCCAATGGCATCATCAATGTTTCAGGTACAAATTTACCCCCAAAATCACCGTATCTTCCATTTTTATTAGGTACTTTCAACACATGTATCCACCCATTTCTCTATTGTTTGTATAATCGTGTCATCTTTTTTACCATCACATTCAATTCCACTGGAGATATCAAATCCATCAATCTCATAGCTAAGAAGTTCTTCAATATTAGTAGAATCAATTCCACCCGCTATGAGACAAGGAACTCCCTGTTCTCTCGCTTCCTGTTGATAGACCGGGATGGACTTCCAATCAAACGAAACCCCTGATCCACCCCACATATTTGCAACCTTTGTATCAACAACATATCCATCAGCAACACCGGCAAACTCCTTCATCCTCTGAATACCTAGCTCATCATGATGAATGACCTTCCATACGTGTAAACCCGTTTTGTTTTTAACTTGTTTAACAAAATCAACTGACTCCGTTCCATGGCATTGAATAACGGATAATGAGACTTTTGCCAATACATCTATGATTTCTTTTAGTTCTGCATTGACAAAGACCCCTACCGTTTTTTTATCCCGTAAATCCACTTTGCCCAACCATGCACTGACATCCGCAGGCTTTACTTTGCGTTTACTGTTCGCAAAAATAAATCCGATGTAATGAGCATTACTTTTCGCAACGACCTGTACATCTTCAAACGATTTATTCCCGCAATATTTAATGAGAGGTTGTTGCATCGGGAACCTCACCAAACATTTGTTTAATCCCGATTCCAGGAGATGATGCTCTCATAAATGCTTCTCCAATTAAAGCAGCTTTTGCTCCATATCGAATAACGTCTTTAATATCCTGTGGAGTATAAATTCCACTTTCACTAACGATTAGACTGTCTGAAGGAGCATCCTTCACGATTTCTTCTGTATGGGTAATCGAAGTTTCAAATACTTTTAAATTTCGATTATTAATGCCAAGAATTTTCGGGGTAAAAATGCTGCAAACCTGCTCCATCGTTTCTCGTGAATGGACTTCAACTAAACACTCTAAGCCCCTTTCATAGGCTTCACAATAATATTCATGTAATTGACTAGGAGCAAGTGCTTCTCCAATCAACAAAATAACATCTGCCCCTATTTTTTCACTTTGTTTGATTTGCTTTGCATCAACAATAAAGTCTTTACGTAACACGGGGATGTTTACTTTTTTCTTAATGTCCATTAAATAATTAATCGAACCTTGAAAAAATCGCTCATCGGTTAACACAGAAATCGCATCCGCTCTAGCTTCCTCGTATTCAGTAGCGATTGCGACAGGATGAAAATCTTCCCGTATGATTCCCTTTGAAGGTGATGCCTTTTTCACCTCAGCAATAATCCCTAGTGAACGATTTGGGTTAGAAAGTGCGGAGTATAATGACTTTCTATCAACCTTGCAATCTATTTCAGGGTAGTTGATGTTTTCCACTTCAACTTTCTTTTGTTCTAGTATTTTATTTAGCATAGTACTCCACCTCTCGACTTCTTAGTTGTTCAAATTGATTTCTCGCAATTCCAGTTACAATGGCTTCTCTTGCTAACTCTACACCTTCACGAATACTGTTTACTCTACCTGAAACATAAATCGCTGCTCCCGCATTTAATAAAACAATATTCGTTGCGCTTTGATTAGCCTTACTATATAAGACATCCCGTAATAGGTTTGCACTTTCAACAACAGAAGAAACTTGAATATCTTTCATGTTTCCACGTGGAAGGTCAACATCTTCAGGGGACAGGACAAATCTTGTAATCTCTCCATCTTTTAATTCCACAATGTCTGTTTCAGTTGTAATGCTGCATTCATCTAGCCCATCACGACCTGAGACGAATAAAACATGCTCAGAACCGAGCTTTCCAAGGGCATTTGCCATTTTTTCAGCATAATCTGTTGAATAAACACCCAGTACCTGTTTTTTACATCTAGCCGGGTTAGCCATCGGTCCTAAAAGATTAAAAATGGTACGAAATCCGATTTCCTGCCTCGGAGTAACCGCATGCTTCATTGCAGCATGGTAAATAGGAGCAAACAAGAAGCTCATATTTCGACTGCTTAATGCCTCTTTTGCTTCTTCCCCAGTTGATTGTATTTCAACACCTAAATACTCTAAAACATCGGCACTACCACTTTTAGATGAGACTGCTCGATTTCCATGCTTCGCAACCTTTATTCCCAAGGAAGATACAACAATTGCTGATGCTGTTGAAATATTAAAGGTAGAAGCACCGTCCCCGCCTGTTCCACATGTATCAATCACTTGATCACTTTCATAGTCAAGCTGCATCATATGCTCTCTCATTGCTCTAGCAAAGCCTGTAATTTCATCAACTGTTTCACCACGGAAACGGAGAATCGAAAGCAAGCTCGCAATTTGACTAGCTGTTGCTTTTCCGGACATGATTACATCCATCACTTGATAGCTTTCCTCTTCCGTTAAAACCTCTCCGTTGATGCATTTATTTAAAAGTTGTTTAAACATGAATATCCTCCTTCTCAAAAGCCTCTTGAGCTAGTTGTATTGTTTGAATCAATGCACTTGCTTTATTAACCGTTTCCATCCATTCATGTTCAGGCACCGAATCTGCGACGATTCCCGCTCCTGCCTGGACAAAAGCTACACCATCTTTAATAATCGCTGTTCGAATCGTAATACACGAATCAATATTTCCATCAAATCCAATATAAGCAATGGCACCGGCGTACAAGTTTCGTGCGGTTGGTTCAAGCTCTGAAAGAATTTGCATTGCTCTAATTTTGGGTGCTCCAGATACTGTTCCTGCTGGAAAGGCAGCAAGTAATGCATCCAGTGGATCGATTTTCTCATCTAACTCACCTGTTACCTTTGAGATAATGTGCATTACATGTGAGAATCGACCAACCTCCATAAGTACAGGTGTTTTAACTGAACCAAATGTAGATACCCTGCCGATATCATTTCTTGCTAAATCAACTAGCATATAATGCTCTGCCTTTTCTTTTTCATCCTGAAGCAATTCTGTTGCAAGTGCTTCATCCTCTTCCTTCGTCTTCCCTCTCCGTCTAGTCCCTGCAATCGGGTGAATTTCAAGATGTTTATTATGAATTTTAATTAAGCGTTCAGGAGAGCTCCCGACAATCTCAATGTCATTGATTTTGATATAAAATAAATAAGGTGATGGATTTACCATCCGTAAGACACGATAGAGCTGGAATCCACTTACTGAAACCGGAATCTCAAAACGCTGGGATAAAACTGCCTGAAAAATATCTCCAGCGCTGATATAGTCTTTTATTTTATTAACCGCATCTAGAAAATCCTGTTTTTCAAAATTCGTTTTTATATCTGTCACATTCGGTATTTCATGTAGTTTTGGGAGCAGTAACATTTCGCTTTGCTCTTTGTTTTGAATTATTCGCGATAAATACATATTGATTTTTGAATTGGCATGTTCAAAAACGGCTTTTTGAATCCGTTTATCTTCGCCTCCATTTAGTCGTATAAAATGAACGACAATCAATTCACGCGAATGATGATCTAACGCCAAAATCGTTTCACAAAAGAAAAATTGGTAGCGCTCCATATTTAAATCATTGTTTGGGTGTTCTTCAACCTTTTCAAAGGTTGAGATTGCATCATAGCCAATATAACCAACTGCCCCTCCATAAAAGGGAATTTCGATGTCAAGTGGTTTTAAGACGAGATAATCCTTGATCCAGTTAAAAGCTTCCTTCATTGTTTGTTTTTTTACCAAACTCTGTTGATTTTCGTTTTTCACATAATAATGACCGTTCTTTTCATTCATGAACAGAAATGGTTTTAAGCCGATAAATGAATATCGCGACCAATCAGATTCATGGTCCTTACTTTCAAGAAGAAAGGATGCTTCGTTTTTTAAGTTTTGAAAAATTTGAATGGGTGTCAACGTATCAACTAAGAAACGTTTGACAATTGGAATCGTCCGATATTGCTTAGCATCGGACTCAAACGAGGAAAAATTATACGTATTCAATAGGCTCACTCCTCCATGTAATATGGAGAATGAGGTTTAGGAGGTATATAAAAATTGGAATCGCTTTTTATAAAAGGCTGTTTTCGCAAATTTTGTTGTCCTTTATGTCGTTGATTTCCGCTTCAGGCGGACCCTTTCCGCTCCAATCAACTAGGTCTGCGTTTTTTTCTAAAAGCAACAATCTTTAAAAAAGAGCCTTATAAAAAACGATAAAAATAAACAACCCAAAGACACGTACGTATCTCTGGGTAGAAGTAAACATTATAAACTCTGCTAACCTCGGCTAAACTCTCTCATTCTCATCTACCCTAAACTCAACTCTAAATTCTTAACTGAAAACTCACTAAACTCTAACTAAATCAAATGCGCCTTGGCGTATTTGCGCCCAGATTTTTTCAAGCTTGCTTGAAAAATTACCTTTGAAAATCTGTGGCATCTGCCGGAGGCTTAACTTTATTCAGATTAATATTAACCTTAAAAACCTTTAATACTAATAGTTTTTTTGTCCCCACAATTCAAAGTAATTAAATTCTGAATAAAGTAAAATGTTTTAATTATCTTATCGTATGCATTGCCTATTTGTCAATGCATTGTTTTTAATTATTTTCTTTGACTGTTGTAAGATCTGGTCGAAGCACTACTGCTCCACCTTGGTAAATATGTTGGATCTCTTCTTGTTTTGCGGTTGTATTCACTGTCATCATGACACGAATGCACATTGGCAGTGACCCTGGAACTGGGATCTCTCTCATACTCATAACCGGAACAAATGACCAACCATCAATTTGTCTTGCAGCGGCTGCAGGAAAAGCCGCATCAATATCATCTGTTACTGAAAATACTATTTGGGCAACATCTTCTGCATCAATCTTGTTTTCAGAAATCATGTCACGTAAAAGTTTTTCAGTTGCATCTAAAATTTCTTGTTTATTATTATTTTCAATTGTTGTAGCACCACGTATTCCCCTTATCAACTCTGCCCCTCCTTTTGCGTCTGGCTACCTACTTAATGAAACTCCTTCAAGAATTGAAGTAGTTGTTCATCACCAATATCCTCAATGACAGTTTCGCCAATATTTTTTAACAAAACCATCTTCACTTTTCCAGAGGTAGCTTTTTTATCATGTTTCATACGCTCAAGTAGTTTTACTCGGTCTAGCCCTTCAGGAATGGCTGTAGGGAATTCAAACAAACGAAACCATTCCCTAATCTTTTCAGACGATAGATTGGTATGAAAGAGTTTTTCGCTCACCTTTAATGCAAAAATCATCCCAATTGCAACTCCGTCTCCATGGGTAATCTTACCATAGCCTGACTCTGCTTCAATTGCATGCCCTAGCGTGTGACCAAAGTTCAAAATGGCACGGAGACCTTTTTCTTGCTCATCCTCGGAAACAACTTTAGCTTTTACAGCTACACCCTTTAATACAGCATATTGGAGCTTTTCACCTTTTAGGTCATCAAGAGATTGTATTTCCTCCGTAAGCCACCGATAAAATTCCCGGTCCCAAATGAGTCCATGTTTAATAACCTCTGCAAAGCCTGAGCGAAGCTCTACCTCAGGTAATGTCTTCATTAAATCAATATCATATAGAACCGCATTCGGTTGATGAAATGCGCCTATCATGTTCTTTCCTAGTTCATGATTAATCGCAACCTTACCTCCGACCGCACTATCATGGGCAAGTAATGTTGTTGGAATTTGGATAAATGGAATGCCGCGCATAAAAGTTGCTGCAACGAAGCCAGCTAAGTCTCCAACCACACCTCCACCTAATGCAAGGATCACAGAAGAACGATCCAGTCCTTTTTCAAGTGCATAGGTCTGGCATTGATAATATACTTCGAAAGATTTTGCATTCTCCCCAGCAGGAATTACAAATGATAAAGCCTCGTCGTATTGTTGCTTAAGGATGTCGAGCACTTTATCCAAATAAAGTTCCGCAACAGACTCATCACTTATAACAAGTATCTTCGAAACCTGTTTACATGTATCCTGTATCAACTGGGGAAGTTGATCTATTATTTCAGTCCCAATGTACATCGGATACTTTTTCGATTTTGTAGCAATGGTCAATTTGTCCATTAAAATTCCCTCGAATACTCACGCATCTTCGTTACATTTACTTGAATTAAATCGATTCTATCTTGTCCAAATTGTTCAACAATTGCATTTGCAACTTCCCAAGCTACGACTGCTTCAGCAACGACGGAAGCTGCAGGAACTGCACAGCTATCGGATCTTTCAATACTTGCTTCAAAAACTTCCTTTGTCTCAATATCAACACTTTTTAGTGGCTTATATAAAGTTGGAATTGGCTTCATGACACCTCTTACAACGATTGGCATACCGTTTGTCATACCACCTTCGAAGCCACCTAAATTATTTGTTCTTCTCTTATAACCATTCTCTTTATCCCAAATAATTTCATCATGTACTTGACTTCCAGGGATTCTTGCTGCATCAAAACCAATACCAAATTCAACGCCTTTAAAGGCATTAATACTTACCATTGCAGCTGCAATCTTAGAATCAAGTTTTCTATCATAATGAACATAGCTTCCCACACCTGCAGGTACACCTTCAACAATGACTTCTACAATTCCACCAATCGAGTCACCATTTTTCTTTGCTTCATCAATCGCGTTCATCATTTGTACGCCTGCTTCTTCATCAAGACATCTTACTGGTGATTCTTCTGATTTTGTTTTTAATTCTTCAATGCTCGCATACGTTGTGTTCTTAGCTCGTACACCGCCAATTTCAAGTACATGTCCAGCTACTTTGATTCCTAAAGTAGCTAAGAATTTTTTAGCTACTGCTCCAGCAGCAACACGAACTGTTGTTTCACGTGCAGAGGATCTTTCTAGAACATTTCGCATATCACGATGACCATATTTCAAGGCTCCATTGAGATCGGCATGCCCTGGACGTGGACGTGTAATTTTACGTTTGATCTCTTCTGATTCCTCATCGGTTATTGGTTCAATGCCCATAATTTTTGTCCAGTGCTTCCAGTCATTGTTCTCAACGACTAACGCAATAGGTGAACCTAATGTTTTACCGTGTCTTACCCCACTAACAATTTGTGCTTGGTCTTTTTCAATTTGCATTCTTCTACCTCGACCATGCCCTTTTTGGCGTCTAGCAAGTTCATTATTAATATCCTCAGTAGTTAGTTCAAGACCTGCAGGTACACCTTCAATGATTGTTGTAAGCTGCGGCCCATGTGATTCTCCAGCTGTTAAATATCTCATTTATGTTACCCCCTTGTATGTTAAAATAAAAATGAATTTTACTTTCGTAATTTAAAGCGATTATGTATCAATATATCATAATCTTTGTATAACAGGATAGATTTTTTCAAAAATTTCTATGATTAAGTATCTACAAATATAAAGGAATCGAATTTACCAAATGGCAAATTCGATTCCTTTATATTAACAAACAATATTAGATTTGTCATTTTTCTGACGTTTTAATTTTTTCGTTATGTTTTCCAAACTTTGATGTTTTTGACACAAATCATTTCCGCTGCAGGCGGACGCTTTCCGCGGGCGTGGCTTGAGCCTTCTCAGGCCTACACGATGTAGGTCACGAAGCCGTTGCCACAGGACGTGGCGCTTTTAGGCTTCGCTCTTCTGGTCGCTCCTGTGGGGTCTCAAGTCTCACGCTTTTCCCGCTGGAGTCGCCACCTTCCGCTTCAATCAATAGTATTGTTTTATCCAATAATAACAATCTTTTAGAAAAGAGCCTTTCGATAAAAAAACGTATCTTCTGTTTCTAACTCATACGAGGCTGGATTGAAAATCTGTTCGGTGCTTCCAACAAATAAAATGCCATCCCTTTTAAGAGCAGCACTAAATTTATTATACAGCATATCTTTAGCCTCTTCGGTAAAATAAATTAATACATTTCTACACACGATTAAGTCGAAATTCGTTTCAAAGGAATCAGATAAAAGATTATGTTTTTTAAAATTTACTGCCTTTTTTAAGTCCGAATGGACGTTATAAAAAGTACCATCTTGAGTGAAATAGCGTCTCTTCATGTCAGGAGGAACCTCTTGAAGCGAGCGTTCTGGATATACTCCCATCCTTGCTCTTGCAAGAATATTTTCGTCTATATCCGTAGCTAAAATAGATATTTGATGTAAAGGTAAAAATTTTGAAAGAATCATTGCAAGAGTATAAGGCTCTTCACCAGCTGAACAGGCTGCACTCCACACTTTAAGCTTCCGATTCTGTTGAAGTAGTTTTGGAAGAATCTTTGTTTCTAATACTTCCCACCGTTTCGCATTCCGATAAAACTCTGATACATTAATCGTCATTCGATCTAAAAACTCGTGTAACAACTCTTGGTCTTTATCAATTCCTCTAAAGTATTCCTGAAAGCTTGAAAAACCTCGTTTTTCATACAACGAAGTCAGTCTTCTAACCATTTGAGCTTCTTTATATAAAAGTAAATCAATACCTGTTTTTCTTTTTACCTGCTCGGCAAATAACATATAATTCTTGTCCATAGTTTCTCCTCAAAAAAATCATCATAGGGGTGAAAGTTTCTTTAGAAAAACCAGCTCCGAATAGAGCTGGTTTGGTTAGATTAATAAATCCATTTATTGATTAGCTTATCGTATGCTACTAATTCTTCCTCTTTGAAGAATAATGAAATTTCACGCTCGGCACTTGCTGTTGAATCAGAACCATGAATAACGTTCTTTCCAACTGTTAATCCAAAATCACCACGGATTGTTCCTGGAGCTGCATCCTTAGGATTTGTAGCACCCATCATATGACGAGCAGTTGCAATTACATTTTCACCTTGCCAAACCATTGCAAAAACTGGTCCAGATGTGATGAATTCTACTAGTTCTCCAAAGAACGGTCGCTCTTTGTGCTCAGCGTAATGTTCGCTAGCAAGCTCTTCTGAAACCGCCATCAATTTAGCTCCCACTAATTGAAAGCCCTTTCTTTCAAAACGTGATACAATTTCACCAATTAATTGACGCTGTACGCCATCCGGCTTAACCATTAAAAATGTTTTTTCCATAAGATCTCCACCCCACCACAATTATGTATAATAGTCTTTTTTTAGCGACCAATCAAAATAGTAACACTATTTTGATTGGTTATCAATGTTATTCCTAAAATTTTCTTTTTCCGATATATTTTGCGACATTAAAAAGCGTATTTCTAGCACGACAAGGAGGCAATTCCCCCAAGATTTTGTATGCTTTTTCTAAATATCTATTACTTAAAGCCTCAGCTTGCTTTATTGCATCTGATTGTTTAATAGCATGAATTAAAGGTTTAATCTCAGCAGCTGTTGTACGTTCAGACACTTGAAGAATTTGTTGTTTAAGGCTTTCGTTTTTCATCGCATATAAAACTGGCAGCGTAATATTGCCTTGCATTAAATCGCTACCAGCAGGTTTACCCAATTGTTCATCGGTACCCGTAAAGTCTAAAATATCGTCTGTGATTTGGAAGGCCATTCCTACATAATAACCATATAAAAACAGTTTTTGATGGACCTCTGTAGGGACATCTGCAGCTACCGCCCCTAATTGACAACTGCTTGCTATTAAAAGAGCCGTCTTTCGCTTTATTCTACGTAAATAGCAGCGTAAATTTTGGTCAAAGCGATATTTATCTTTGATTTGTTCGATTTCACCTAAACAAACCTCAACAATGGTGTGTGCAAGCAGTTTATGTAATAAGGGATTAGGAAGCTTTGTAATAATTTCTAATGAACTCCCCAGAATATAATCTCCCGCATACATCGCTATCTTATTATCCCATTTTGCCTTAATGGTAGGCTTGCCACGTCGAAGATCCGCGTCATCAATCACATCATCATGCACAAGCGATGCCGTATGAATCAGTTCAAGTGTTACGGCAACATTTTTAATTACATCAATATCGTAATCCCCAAATTTTCCTCCTAAAAGGACAAAAACAGGGCGTAGTCGTTTGCCACCAGATTGTAATAAATGCAACCCAGCCTGTTGAAGAACCGGATGCTTCCCTTTGATGGACGCCTCTAGTTCTTTTTCAATAATTGCTAAATCTGTATTCAAATACGAATACATCAAAGATAATTTCATCAGTTTCACCTTAGTCTAAAAAATATGACGCGTTCATCCATTTCTTTTATAACCTAAATGCATTGCAGCTACACCTAAAGTGTAAGGTTTCACTTCAATGTCGGTCAAGCCTGCTTCCTGAAACATTTTTGCGAGTTCCTTCATACCTGGAAAATCACGAGCAGATTCCTGAAGCCAAGAATATTCCTTAAAGCTTTTTGCAAAAAGCTTCCCAAAAACCGGCATGATAAACCGAAAATAGAAAAAGTATAACTGTCTAAAACCAATCATTGTTGGCTGTGAAGTTTCTAAGCACACAACTTTTCCCCCAGGCTTAACTACTCTTTGCATTTCTTTTAAGACAGTCATGTAATCGGGAACATTCCGCAGACCAAATCCAATTGTTACATAATCAAAGGAATTGTCCTCGAACGGGAGATCCATCGCATTACCATGTATTAATTCCGCCTGATTTAACTTTAACTTGTCTACTTTTTCTTGACCTATTTTAAGCATATTTTTACTAAAATCAAGACCGATCACTTTGCCTTGAGGACCAACTTTCTCAGCAAGGGCAATGGTCCAATCAGCAGTGCCACAGCAAAGGTCAAGTGCAGATGATCCCTCTTGGACATCCATTCGCTTCATTGTATCCTTACGCCATGCTTTATGTTGTTGGAAGCTGATAACAGAATTCATTTGATCATAGTTTTTATATATTTTTTCAAACACATGATGTACACGTTGTTCTTTAGATTGCTCCATAATTACCCTTCTTCCACGCTTCTTTTCAAGGATAGTGTTGTACCTTTAAGAAGTACTTCATTTATACGATTTCGTAACATTTTGTTTATTCTAGGGTTGATCTCTAAGGATTGTTCTAGCTTTTTACTTACAAGAGAGAGGTGCTTGTTATATTCAAACATAACCTCTGATCTTTGATCTTGTTTTCCCCTCGAGACTATTTTTTTTAGAGTCTTAAAAAGAATCGAATTTCCACTCTCTAAATAGAGGTCTCTCTCAAGCAGAAGTCTTTTTAACAATAAAAAATTTTGAACGAGTTGTTCCCATTTATTTATTTGAAAGCTTTTCACGATTTTCCCGAAGACAGCTGATTCAACTGCTGTCACACATGAAAAAAGCTTGTCTATTTGTTCATGATCCATTTGATAATAATAAATTTTAGCCTCATTTACGTCTTTAATACCTTCTGCGAGTATTCGAATGAAGGCAATATCGGTAGCTTGAGCAAGGAGATAATAATACAATCCACTAAAATAATCTCCTGCCAAGACGGCCAACTGTTGACCGCGCATACGTTCATCTGAATAGGTTAGTCGATTGGGGACTGTTTCATGGGTATCTAACGCTTGCTGAACAAGCATAGTGGTTACTATATAATTTGTTAATTGCTCTTTTGGCAGAAGCAAATCCTCACATATGGAGTATAACAATAATAGTTTATCCTCATCTATACTAGGTGTTTCCATATATCTTTGAAGGTATGAATGTCTTGTTTTGTTCTCAATACGCTCCTTAAGATCAGCAACTATTTCCTTGATGTCTTGCAAATCAATCACCCTTGTTTCCCCAATTTAAATAACCATTTATCTATGTTCAAGTTCTTTATCGTTAGTCTTTATAAAACAACGTTAATTATAACATACATCACTTAGATTTTCTCTTAGTTTTATTTATTCCAAAAGAAAAAGCAGGATTTACCTGCTTATTTTTTAGAATCTGATTCAGTTTCTCCGTGACTAGTTTGAATGATTGCATGCCCTCGTACTTTGATTGCTGAGGTATGTTCAGTAAATTGTGCGATCATGACTTCACCTTTATCTAATTTCTCCGAATGATGAAAGCGTGTGTCAGATCCTCTTGTTAATCCGATTACATTCACTCCATCTTCGACTGCTTTGATTACAATAAATTCTGAGTTTGTATTATTGCTCATCCTTCTTCACTCCTATGAATGCTATGTAAGGGGATGCTCAGAAATTCACCAAATGATATATGTTGAATTTTTGAACACTCACAATAAAGGAAACATTTCATCTCATCCAACACTTGCTTGGAAGATGAGTGAAATCGATATCTTTTTTACTATCTCGTACTTTTTTACGGATGTCAATTCTTAATTAATGATAATACCTCACTACGAGCGGCTGGATCCTTTTGTAATATTCCTCGAACAGCAGAAGTCACGGTTTTTGCCCCAGGCTTTTTGACACCACGCATTGTCATACACATATGCTCTGCTTCAATTACAACCATTACTCCGTGAGGTTGAAGTGTTTCAACAATAGAATCAGCGATGGTTGAAGTGATTCTTTCTTGTAATTGAGGTCTTTTAGCTACAGCTTCAACAGCTCGTGCAAGTTTGCTTAAGCCTGTTACTTTACCTCCTTTAGGTATGTAGGCAACATGGGCATGACCATAAAATGGAACAAGATGGTGCTCACACATCGAAAAAAATGGGATGTCTTTTACAAGTACCAATTCTTCATGTTCTTCTCCAAAAACGGTTTGAAAGTATTCTTTCGGATCATCTTCTAAGCCTGAGAAAACTTCAGCATACATTTTAGCAACACGTTTCGGTGTATCAACTAGCCCTTCTCTCTGTGGATCTTCCCCAATCGCTTCTAAAATCATCGTAACGGCTTGCTCTATCTTTTTATAATCTACAGAAGTCATTTGCCAACCCCTCCTTATATCACATACTATCAGTTCATTGATTCTAGCATATTTATGGTTATAAAACAAAAAAGAGTCGCAAGACGACTCTTTTTGTATCTTTCACATAGTTTCTATGTAAAATTATTTTACTGCATCTTTAAGCGCCTTTCCTGGTTTAAATGCAGGAACCTTGCTTGCAGCGATTTCGATTTCTTCACCAGTTTGAGGGTTACGACCTTTACGAGCTGCACGCTCACGTACCTCAAAGTTACCAAATCCGATTAACTGAACTTTGTCTCCACCTTTAAGAGCTTCAAGGATAGAATCAAAAACTGCATCAACAGCTTTTGTAGCATCCTTCTTAGAAAGCTCAGCACTCTCAGCTACAGCGTTAACTAATTCTGTTTTGTTCATGACATTCACCTCCTCCCAAATGAAGATTTTAAATCATATGAATGATCTTACATTGTTCTTTAAGCCTTATGTCATCAAGTATGTACTTACGTTGGCTTGATGCTAACATGCCTTATAATAAACGATAATTAGACATAATTCAATATATTTCAACAGAAATTTTACCTTTTTATGTATATTTCACCAAAAAACCTATATTTTTCTGTAAAAAGCGTATCATATTCGTATTTACTAAGCAAATTATGTCAAATGCGCAAGCGCCTTGATTAGCCCCGACAAGCATAAGAAAAGCCGGCTAGAAGGATGCTGTTTATCCTTCTTGACGGATTGACTTATGACCTCGAGGGGCTAGGCGCTGGAGCTGGACGCAAAGTACGTTATCATTTTCCACAAAAAAAAGACTCCCTAGTAAGGAGCCTAAATCCTATAATATGATGGCAATTAATCCGCCGGAACCTTCGTTAATGATTCTTTCAAGTGTTTCTTTTAACTTGTAGCGTGCATTTTCAGGCATTAGTGATAACTTCGCCTGGATACCCTCACGTACAATAGAGCTTAATGATCTACCGAAGATATCTGAATTCCAGATTGAAAGTGGATCATCCTCAAAGTCTTGCATTAGATAACGGACCAATTCTTCACTTTGTTTTTCTGTACCAATAATTGGCGCAAATTCAGATTCAACATCCACCTTAATCATGTGGATAGACGGTGCAACTGCCTTTAAGCGAACTCCAAATCTTGAACCTTGTCGGATGATTTCTGGCTCATCTAAGCTCATATCAGATAGCGCAGGCGCAGCAATTCCATATCCTGTTTGCTTCACCATTTTTAATGCGTCTGCCACTTGATCGTACTCTGCTTTTGCATGAGCAAAGTCTTGCATGAGCTGTAAAAGATGATCTTTTCCGCGAATCTCAACTCCCACAACTTCCTTAAGAATTTGGTCATATAAATCATCTGGAGCATATAAATCAATTTCAGCTACACCCTGCCCCATTTCGATACCAGCCAAGCTTGCTTGGTCAATAAAGTCATACTCACTAAATTGTCCAACTACACGATCAACATCGCGTAAACGCTTGATATCTTGAACAGTGTCCTTGACAGCATCCTGATAGCTTTCTCTTAACCAATGATCTTCACGTAAAACCATTACCCAGCTTGGAAGATTAACATTTACCTCTAATACCGGGAACTCATAAAGTGCTTCACGTAGAACATTGAACACATCTGTTTCACGCATGCTTTCAACACTCATCGCTAAAACAGGAATATCATATTTCTCATTTAACTGCTGACGAAGAGCATCTGTTTCAGGGTGATGAGGATGGACTGTATTAATCACCATTATAAATGGTTTCCCAACCTCTTTTAGTTCGGCAATGACACGCTCTTCTGCTTCAATATAATCTCTTCTAGGAATTTCTCCAATTGAGCCATCTGTTGTTACAACAACACCGATTGTAGAGTGCTCCTGAATAACTTTTCTCGTGCCAATCTCTGCTGCTTCATGGAATGGGATTGGCTCCTCATACCAAGGTGTATTAATCATACGAGGACCATTTTCATCCTCATACCCCTTTGCACCTGGAACTGTGTACCCCACACAATCCACTAGGCGAATGTTTACATCAAGCCCTTCTTCAACATGGACAGAAACAGCTTGATTTGGAACAAACTTTGGTTCAGTTGTCATGATTGTTCTTCCAGCAGCACTTTGTGGCAATTCATCCTGTGCGCGAGCCTTATCAGCTTCACTACCGATATTCGGTAAGACTACTAATTCCATGAACTTCTTTATAAAAGTAGATTTACCTGTTCTTACTGCACCAACGACTCCTAAATATATATCGCCACCGGTGCGCTCAGCGATATCTTTGAAAATATCTACCTTTTCCAAGTGTGATCCCTCCCGATTTTACAGTTCTTGGGATAATTTTATCCGTTTACTACATATTCTAGGACATTATATTTGTATGACGTTGTCCTAATTAAATATGACTATTTCTAGAAAAAAATTCCCCCCACAATATGTAGCAGCAAAATTGAGTTCAAAAAGACAGTCTTATAAACACCCTAGCAAGCTATTTTTTTACACTTTTTGAACAAAAGAAAACCCTTCTTTTAGAGTTTATGTCTAAAAGAAGGGTTCATGACTTAATTATCTAAAAAAATTGGTTCATTTTCGTCATTTATCGTATATGACAAGGAATTGGTCGGGACAAACATCGAGTTATCGACTAAAAGATCCCGAATATCATCACCGGTTTGATATGTATGTTCATACTTTGTTAAATACTCAAATAAATCCATACGATAGTCTACAACAATCTCATTCGTGCTCGTAATCAATAGTGGCAAGTTTTTTCCTGTGAATGGACTCACAACATATGGCTCTTCTTTCAAGCCTAGCTTGCTATAATCCAATGTAAATACATTTGTTTGAAGCTGTTCCTTAAATGGCGCATAACCATTTGATGAACGATACATTTGCACTCGCAAATTCAGCTCACTTATTTCTTCTGAAATTCGAACATCAAGAAGTTTAACCGTTGGGTTTGTTTCTACATTTACTAACACATATAAATAAACTCCGCCCGTTTCATACGCATTACCTGGGGGTTCAGCTATGTATTTTGGGGAAATCCGGGTAAAATCGATTGGATATTTTTGATAAATGGGAGTCTCCATATCTCTATTTTTTATTGGCAAAAGCCCCCCTGAATCCTCTTTAAATTGGTCAACCGCCCGCTGGACAGCTGCAATTTGGTCCTCGTAAGGAATTTGATTTTGAGCAAGCTTTTCTTTTGGATAAAGACACCCAGTAAGTAATGATAATGAAAAAACAATAACCAACAGTTGTAATGAAACTTTCATATTTATACCATCCTTATGTTTGTAACTCTATTCACTAACTGGTCCGCTAAACACAACAAAGAAAATAATAATTCCTGCTAGAATCATAAAAAGATATGCAATTGTGGCTACTATTCCTTTTAGGAAGCCCTTAAGTTTATATCGACTAAGATAAATAGATATAACAGCAATCGCCATAAATGCCATTCCTGCAAATGATATCCACATTTTTAGTAATCCTGGTGTCACCTTTTTCACTCCCTTGTCCAACTCTAACATTCCGTCAAATATTATATCATAATACGAACCTTTAAACTAAGTCTATATTGTTAATTGTAAAATCAAAAAAACTGAAGTAAAGAGGGGCGCCTTTACTTCAGCAAGCGTAGAACTAAATATTCCCTTTTACCCAGTCGCTCAGACCCACAGTATACTACGTTGCATTTTATGCGAAAACAGCAACAAATGTATCGTCTGATGCCTATTTTCCGCAAGAAAAGTGCAAACTTTTTACTCACTAGAAATTTTTTTGCTGCGCGAAATGTTTAGGAAATCCCGCTATTTTTTTCTCCTTTCCATCATATGCACGAAAAGAGGGTTTGTGTAAGCATTTTTTATAATGTTCCATTATCTAGATAGTCAAAGAGGTCAGCCATTTCGTTTGTTTTTCCTCTGGCCATTAGTTGATCAACCGCATCTTTTGGTGATTGATTATTGAAAAGAACGTCATATAGCGCAAATGTGATAGGCATCGACACATCCATTTTTTTAGCTAACTGATACGCTGCCTTTGTCGTTCTAACACCCTCGACAACCATTCCCATATTTTCAAGGACTTCTTCAAGGCTTTGCCCTTTACCAAGTAGATTTCCCGCACGCCAGTTGCGTGAATGCACACTTGTACACGTTACAATTAAATCACCGATACCAGTTAATCCCGCAAATGTTAAGGGGTTTGCACCCATTTTACTGCCTAAACGTGCAATCTCTGCCAAGCCACGCGTAATAAGTGCAGCCTTTGCATTATCTCCATACCCAAGACCATCTGTGATTCCAGCAGCTAAGGCAATAATATTTTTTAACGCCCCACCAATTTCAACACCAACAATATCAGGGTTTGTGTAAACTCGGAAATGCTGATTAATGAATAAGTCTTGAACATATTCAGCAGATTTCATATTTTTAGATGAAACCGTTACAGTTGTTGGATGACGAAGCACCACTTCCTCAGCATGGCTTGGTCCAGAAAGAACAACAACATCTTTTAAAAGACTTGAAGGCATTTCTTCCTCAATCATTTCAGAGATGCGCTTTAATGTGTCAGGTTCAATCCCTTTACTCACATGAATGATTGTTAATGGTGTAGAGGTCACCTGACTTATCTTCTGAAGTACTTCCCGAATTGCTTTTGTTGGAACAGCAAGAACAATTGTCTCTACGTTCTCCAACGCCTTGTTTAAATCCGCATATCCGATGATTGTTTCTGGTAACTCAATTGATGGGACATATTTAGAATTCGTATGTTTCGTATTGATTTCATCAACTTGTTCTTGTCGATGAGACCAGATCCGTACCTCATGATCATTGTCAGCAAGAACAAGTGCAAGTGCCGTTCCCCAGCTACCTGCTCCAACAACCGTTACTTTCTCCATTACATCATCCCCTTCCTATTTTCTAGCTCTTGCGATGAGCTTTATAGGTGTACCTTCGAATCCAAAAGCATCCCTAATCCGATTTTCTAAGAAACGTTCATATGAAAAATGCATTAACTCCGGTTCATTTACAAAGACAACAAATGTTGGCGGCTTAACCGCAACTTGTGTAACATAATAAATCCGCAGACGATTCCCTTTATCAGTAGGTGTTGGATTCATCGCGACAGCATCCATGATGACATCATTTAAGACATTTGTTTGAACGCGCATCGTATGATTTTCACTCGCCATATCAATCATTGGAATTAAGGTATGAATGCGGCGTTTTGTTTTCGCCGATAAGAACACAATTGGAGCATAATCAAGGAATTGGAAATGGTCCCGGATTTTCTCTTCGAATTCCTTCATTGTTTTCTCGTCTTTTTCAACTGCATCCCATTTATTAACAACAATGACAACCGCTCTACCTGCTTCATGGGCGTAACCAGCAATTTTTTTATCCTGTTCGATTATCCCTTCTTCTGCGTTTAACACAACAAGGACGACGTCAGAGCGTTCGATTGCCTTTAAAGCCCTTAGCACACTATACTTTTCAGTGCTTTCATAGACCTTTCCTTTTTTTCTCATTCCAGCAGTATCAATAATAACGTATTCTTTTCCATCCACTATGTATTTTGTATCAATCGCGTCCCTTGTTGTACCAGCGATATCACTTACAATTACTCTTTCCTCACCTAATAAAGAATTAACAAGTGATGACTTTCCTACATTCGGGCGTCCAATTAAAGAAAATTTAATGATTTCCTCATCATATTCCCCATTACCACCCTCTGGAAAATGTTTGACAACTTCGTCCAGTAAGTCACCTAGTCCAATCCCATGCGAGCCTGAAATAGGGATTGGTTCACCGAATCCTAGTGCATAAAAGTCGTAAATATCTGCACGCATCTCAGGGTTGTCCACTTTATTGACAGCTAAAACAACAGGTGTTTTGGAGCGATATAATATTTTCGCGACCTCTTCGTCTGCACTTGTCACTCCCTCACGACCACTTGTCATGAAAATAATGACATCTGCTTCATCAATCGCAATTTCAGCTTGGTGCCTAATTTGAGCAAGAAACGGCTCGTCACCAATATCAATTCCACCAGTATCAATAATATTGAATTCTTGATTAAGCCACTCGCCCGAACTATAGATTCGATCCCTGGTTACTCCTGGTATATCTTCTACGATTGAAACTCTTTCTCCTACTATTCGATTAAAAATTGTTGATTTCCCAACGTTTGGTCGACCAACAATTGCCACAACTGGTTTTACCACATGCGTTCTTCCCTTCTAAACGATCTCTTTCTACATATATCACATCAAAAATGTCGAAAACCAACCATATTTATAAAACAAACCCTTCTACATCAGAAGGGTCATACTTTTTTATTCTATCAAAAATACATACTCACAACAATCAAATGTTTAGTGTTTTACGATTATGTACACATTCTTGCTGATTTCATGAGCAATTCCATCTAAGATTGCCTCTAAACTTGCAGCAACTGAGTCAAGTTCTTCCTTTGAAGAACAAGAAAATACGGGTGTACCTCCTGAAACATTCACCTTTGATGGCTCCATTGTGATCGCGGCTAAAATAAATTTTTCGATATTCATTTAGTTGGCATTCCCTTCTCCTTTCCTTCCCTCTCCGTCGGCATTCGAATTGCATTTTCTAAAGTTGGCACATTACTGATTACCTCGATCGCTCTATCTATATTTTTATCCTGGGGTAATACAAAAATTCCAACACGTCCGTCGTTTAAATCTCTTTTTGCTAATGGAGTAAGAGCAGGGGTTCCTGAATCTCTAAAAATCCCCAAAGCAGTAGAAACATCATGTAAAATGGCTTGCCTTTGACCTAAATTTGCAATTGTAGCTCTTGCATCAAACGTTTTTGGTTTTAAGATAAACCCCATCCCATAATTTAAAATCTCTTGCTGCCTTGCTGGAAGTCCAATATTCATAATATAAATATTATCCACATATAATCCAGCATCTTTAAAATGTGGCTCTACATATTCAATGTCAACAATATCCTTTAGTTTACTACCAGCCATTAGCTTTTTACAGATCAGAAGGCAAATTATCCCTACCACAATTCCAGCCCACCATTTAATAGCTAGATAAGCGAATGTGGAAAATAAAGAAGTGAAAATGACTAAATAATTACGACTTTCAAACGCAACCGCAATTCCCTCTATATACGTCTTTCCCCTCGGAACAAGTTCATAGGAATCCAGTTCTGTAAGTGTATTGCGCTCCATATTACGGACATCACGAAATTGTGAGGCCGCAATCGTTAAAAACGTAATCGCAGTGAAATCTTCTTCCATAATCGAAGGAACAGCCACCGTTCCTAATCCTGCCGCTATAAAACCTAACGCAATATGGATGATTTTTCCGTGTAAATAAGTTGGATATTGACGATAATCTGTCCTTAACATATACAATCGAACTGCAACACCAAAGATGACCCCAAACAATATCGGGTATGTATATTCATTCATGCTAGCCGTGTTTCTCCTTCGTGTTTTTTTGGACCATTACATCAACATGACGTAACAGTATTTCTAAAGATGACCAAACAAAAATAAAACAAAAACAAATTGAAATGACATCTAAAAAGACAAATGAACCAATCTCATATGAAAAATTGACATTATTTACGATGATTCCATAAAGAATATCACCCTGTATGGACCCAATCAAAACCCCTGCTAGTCGTAACCGAAAATCCTTCAATAACATTAAGGTTACATATATTAAGGCTGCTCCAAGCATCAAATTACGATTAAAAAGAAGCCACACAGGGTCATACAACTCAAACATTAAAAAGCTACAATAGGCTAGAGAGATGGTAAGAATACAGATGAGCATATAAAGCACTTGTTTTTTTGGTCTTTTCGAGATTTCTTTCATACAAAAAAAGAATATAAGAAAAATACTGCAATTGATTTTAATACCACCTATTCCAATATAATAAGGTGATAAAATGATTGTTACTAAAAACAGAATGGATAAAAGTAGCCTCTCCCTGTTTTTCTTCATAAAAAAAGTACTGCAAACCCAAGCCATCCAACAAATCCAATAAAATACTGCACCTTCCATTTCTCCACCTCCTACTATTCCCATTATGGCTCGAATTTATGAAATTTAACCCATTTGCATACCAAAAATCCTTTTAAGACACAATAAAGTGAAACTTCATTTGAATTTACATTAAGGATCATACCTACATAAATTTCCCTATACATGTAAACTTATGTAGGGATGAAAAAGGAGGAAATTAAGATGGGTAGAGATAGACAGGAAAGCAAGCTTAAAAAAGCACGAGTAGTCGAGTCAGACCGAGACCAATCTCTTGATCATAAAGGTGCAACAAGATTAGATACACCTGAAGAAGCAAGAGAAATGAATCGTATGAATCCAAAATAAAAAGCTCTCACCCATTCGGGTGAGAGCTTCTTCTTTTCTTGATTATTTTAATTTATTTAATTGATCGCCAATTACTTCACCAAGCTGAAAACCTGTTGTTTCCTCTTGTTGTTGGTATTTGCTATAGTCTTCTTCAACATTTTCTTCAAGTTCTTTCATGCTTAGAGAAATACGTTTTTCTGACTCATTTAGTTCAAGAACCTTCACCTGTACTGCTTGGCCCTCTTTTAATACTTCATGAGGGGTACCAATATGCTTAGAAGAAATTTGCGAAATATGTACAAGGCCTTCTACGCCAGGCAATACCTCAACAAATGCGCCGAATGAAACAAGTCTTTTCACAGTTCCATCGACTACATCACCAACCGATAACTTCTCGGTGATGTTTTCCCATGGTCCAGGCAATGTTTCTTTAACAGACAAAGAAATTCTTTCATTATCACGGTCAACAGATAAAACTTTGACTTTAATTACCTGTCCTTCTTCAACAACATCAGACGGTTTTGACACATGCTCGTGTGAAAGCTGAGAAATATGGACTAATCCATCAATACCACCGATGTCAACGAACGCTCCAAAATCTGTTAATCGTTGAACAGTACCTTCAAGTACAGCTCCAACCTGTAAAGAATCTAGAACCTGTTGCTTCTTATTTTTTTGTTCTTCTTCCACAACAGCTCGGTGAGATAAGATGACTCTGTTTTTCTCACGGTCAAGTTCTACAACCTTTACTGTTAACAATTTGTCTTTATAGTCGGAGAAATCTTCAACATAATAATTCTCGACTAAAGATGCTGGAATAAATCCTCTTACACCAAGGTCAACAACCAGTCCACCTTTAACAACATCTTTTACAACTGCTTCAAATATTTCACCAGAATTGAATTTTTGCTCTAATTCATCCCACGCTTTAGAAGCGAGAACTGCTTTTTTAGATAAAATTAAAGCTTCTTCTTCTACTTTAGTAACGGCAAGCTCTAGTTCTTCTCCTTCTGATACAACATCACTTGCTTTTTCAACATGTAGGCTGGACAGCTCACTAATTGGGATAATGCCGTCTAGCTTACTGTTCTCAACTGAAACAAATACTTGTTTCTCCTCTACCTTTGTTACCTTGCCAGTGATTACATCACCAACCTGTAACTCTTTGTACTCGACTTGATTCATATCCTCTGCCATTCCAATTACCTCCTTAATGTCCAACAGAAAAACTCTTTATGTATAAGATAAAGTTAAAAATATTCTTTTAATTAACTTCTAATAAATAGAGTTATTTGTCAAGTATAAACTCTTAATCTATTTATATTTTTCCAGTATTTCTCTTATGGAATCCATAATTTTGTTGGTTACAATCTCTGCAGAAGTCTTCTCTTCACGGAATGTTTCCATTTGAACAGGCTTTCCGTACACAACCCTTAATTTACCAAACAATTTATAAGGACCTATAATCGCACAAGGAACGACAGTACATTCCGATCTTAATGCAAAGAAGCCAACACCTGATAACCCTTTTCCTAGAGTTCCATCCTTACTTCTTGTACCCTCTGGAAAAATCCCTAATACTTTCCCATCCTTTAATACCTTTAATGCTGTCCGAAGTGCTTCACGATCACTCATTCCACGCTTAACAGGGAAAGCATTTATTTTCGGTAATATCGAACCTAAGATAGGAACCTTAAACAATTCTGCTTTTGCCATAAAATAAATGGGTCTAGGTGACGTAACTCCAACAACAGGTGGGTCAAGATTATCAATATGATTTGAACAAATCAAGACACCGCCTTCCTTAGGAATGTTCTCCTTGCCCAGAACTTCAATGCGGTAAAGAGGTTTTATGATAGCTCCAACTAAACCTCGTGCAAAGGGATAAAGGTTCATGCCAGTCAAATCCTTTCCTTTACGACATCCATAATTTTTGCTACAACCTCTTCGATGCTTAATGATGTTGTGTCAATTTCGATTGCATCTTCCGCTTTTCGCAATGGGGCAACCTCACGTTCTGAATCTAATTTATCCCGTGCCGCAATTTCCAATTTTAATTGCTCTAAATCGGACTGATACCCTTTTGAAAGGTTTTCTTCGTGGCGGCGTAAAGCTCTTTCTTCTACGGAAGCAAGTAGAAATATTTTCACTTCTGCATTTGGGAGAACATGAGTGCCAATGTCCCTACCATCCATTACAACTCCACCATGCTCAGCAAATCCTTGCTGACGCTTGACCATGTCTTCTCGGACCTTGCGATGCCTAGAAACAATCGATACCGAATTTGTCACATCATGCTCCCGAATTTTTTCAGTTACATCATTGCCATCGATATAGACAAGCTGGCCGTTATCGCTTGGTCTTAACTCTAAATTTGCATTTTGTAATGCCTTAAGAAGCTGGTCTTCATTTTCTAAATCTAAATTTGATTGTAAAGCTTTGTATGTTAATGCACGATACATCGCACCTGTATCAACATAAATATAAGATAGATCCTTTGCGATAATTTTTGCGACTGTACTCTTTCCTGCAGCCGCAGGTCCGTCAATTGCTATTGAAATGTTTTTGTCCATAAACTATGTATGCCTCCTGTAGGTAACAATCGGTAGGAATTAAAAATAGTAGTAATAAACAAGTAAGCTTGTCTATCTAAACTATATTATATTGATTCATTTGAACAGTATTCCTACCTACGAAAAATTGCAGGGAATCCCTGCAATTCATTTTAATTGTTATTTAGTAATGTTTCAATGGTTTTGGTCGTGTCTGATTTGTCAACACCCTCATATTCAATCATTCTCGTGATATATGGGGTTAATGGGGTATATAAGATGATAGCCTGTGCTAGAAGTAAAAATACAAATTGAATAATAGCTAGCTTTATTAATATCCGTTCGAAATTTTTCATTTTGCATACCTACCCTATAAGAGAGTTTTACTACTAGTATGCAAAAATTTAGAGAATTTTATTCTATTAGTTTATCCTATTTCATAATTTCACTCGAATGGATCCCTTTTTTCTTCAATAATAATTGTCTTTCAAAGCAGAATTTAATTAATAGCTGGCGATCTGATTCACTTATATCCACAAATTTAATAGAAGCCCTATTTCTTTCTCCATTTTTGCCATCCACAATTCGGATCACATTACTTCTAAGAGTCACATAATGATATTCCTCAGAAAGAGTTGGAAGAACAAAATGTGTAAGGATATCTAGCCCCGGTATAAGTGTTTTTGAAGACGGTAAAATGATAGCCGCACCTCCCGCACTAATATCACGGGTAATGGAGACAAAGGGCTGAAATTCCCCATTTAAACTATGTACAGCAACATCTACTGAAGTTTCAACACGTACATATTCACGTCGCTGAATCTTATACATACTGTCTTCACCTGGATAGGAAAGAACAATCATTGCAATATTTTGTTTGACCCTTCCTAACACGGTCGTGTCAAAAAAATATGCTGAAGTACTGTCAGCTGCAATAAAAGCCTTTAGCTGTGTCCCATTTAATAAAAAAACCGTTTTCCCAGTACTGTTGTTAACTGGATAGTCGATGTAAATCCTATTTTCCATTTTTTCAACTACCCTACACCGATATTTTTCACCATTCGGATTAATGGTGGGTTCAAGGTAAATCAAATCCCCAATTTTTAACACGATCGTTCACTCTTTCTAAAACATTCTGTAAATTCTTCTGTATTCTTATTAAACCATGAATAACAAGAAAAGCGCAAGACACCCACATATGGACGACAAGCTTTATCTTTCGAAGTGGGAACAGAAAAAAGGAAAGCAAAAACTAGCTTTCCTTTTGTTTCATTATGATTTGTTCATTCCCTTATAAACTGGTTCAGCATTTTTAAGCTTTTCAACTTTTTCTTCAAATCCATTCTCGGCATTGATAAAGATTCGATACGTATCATTATCAATTGTTCCTAAAAATTCATAACAGAGGACATCTTGATCAAGATCGTTTGTAATAATGGCTAGACGATCCTCCATGATTTGAAGGTTTGGGTTAATTTCTTTCCTTGCTTCCTCTTTTGAAATTTTAGGTTTACTTGGTGCATTAATTTTACCAGCCATTAAATAATCTCTTGCCGTAAATCCAATAATGTTTCCATCATCAAGTGCTACTTTCATTTTAATCGAATCTGAATAGACTCGTATTCCATCAACTGAAGAAACGAAATTGAATACACCAATATTATCGTATTGTGCACTTTCAAAGAGCTCTAGATTTTCAAATTTATTATCTTTTAGGAATTTTTGTGCCCGATTATATGCATCATTAAGGCTGATTGAGCTCTTAGCAACTTCACGGTTACGAATGACCCAAATCGGGATTCCACCTTTTTTTGTTATATCCATGAATGTATTTACTTTTGATTTAGGGTCATTTATTTCTAGACTATAAAAACCATTTGGTGAACCTTCGCCATTCTCAGTGACTTTTATGTCAATATTACCTTTTAACCCGAGAAACTTTTTTGCAATTTCTTTCGCTTGTTCCTCGTTTATTTGCGGACCCTCTAAATTTGGAAATTCTCCACCATCTTTTTTTGTAGTTGTAAGGGTGACTCCAAAATCACTCTCAGAATAGGCAGCAACATTTTTTTCAACAGTTTTTAAGCCATCGATAATCGTGTTATCAGCCTGCTTTTCACCCGAAGCAAGTGCTAATTCAACATCCATCCAACGGAGATTATTCTCCATTGCAAGATGTTGGACCGTTCGGAGTTCCTTTTGGATATCCTCTGCATTTTTATATAACTGCTGAAGTGTTTTATATTCTTCCTCTGACAATGGTTCTTTAGATAAATCGCGAACTGCTGTTCGATAACTAAAATCCCCAATGTTACTTAGAAACTCTTCTGTTTTGTTAAAAGGCATTAAAGCCAATGGTAATTGTCCTACATCTGAATGCGCCTCAGATGTGATTCTCCACACATCGGCAAGTGCAGGAGAAAGTGAATTTCTTGAATTCATGGCTAGTGTTGTTCCGATTTTATCGTGTAAAAGGTCAATATGATACGTTAAATTGTGAAATGCTCGTTGATAGTTATTTTCCGCCTGTATTAGAATGGCATTTTTCTCTTGGTGCTCTTTATAGCCCCAATAACCTGTTCCTATGATACCAATCGTAAGTACAGTAATTAATATTCCTCTTAACAATTTGCCTCACCTTCCATTCTATCTACAGAATATGTGCTTACCAATTCTCTTAATTTGTGGTCTGCCCCAAATCCATTTACTTGTTGCAGTTGCTGGATTAAAATAATATGTTGCTCCACCTGTTGGATCCCAGCCGTTTATCGCATCAATAACGGCTTTTTTTGCCTGTTCATTTGGCGTCAACCAAATTTGTCCGTCCGCAACCGCCGTAAATGCAAGTGGTTCAAAAATGACACCTGAGACTGTATCTGGAAATGTTGGACTATCAAGACGATTTAAAATAACCGCAGCAATTGCTACTTGTCCAATATATGGCTCACCACGTGCCTCTCCATATACCGCATTTGCAAGGAGTTGAATATCATTTTGCGAAAACCCACCCGGCATATTTACAGCTGTTGGTCCTAATGATTTAGCCTCTCCTTGTTGTTCAACCTTCGCTTTTGGTTGTTGTTTAGCCTGCGGCTTAGGTTGTGCTTGAGGTTTTTGTGGTTGCTTGGTTTGACCTTGCTGCCCCTGAGGGTTCTGTGGCTGAGCTTGCGGCTGCTGTTGCGGTTGCTTTGGTGCTGGTGCCTTTGGTTGTTGTTGCTGGGCACCTCCCTGTCCAGCCTGTGGCTGCTTTTGCTCTGCCGTAAATTGTTTTTCTATTTCTGCACGTCTTGCCTCTGCCGTAGTTTTTGCTTTTTGGATATTTTTTTCAGAAGGAGCCGATTGAATACTCCAAGGTACACCCCCATAGTGGGTGAAACGATTTCCTTTGCGCAAATTGTCGTATACAAATTGCTTATTATACTTAGTAAAGCGGTTAATCATTGCTTTTGTTTTGTCACCGACTAATCCGTCTACCTCTTCAAGGCCGAATGCCTTCTGGAAATTCCGGACGGCCCAATATGTGCCCCATCCGTAAACTCCATCAATCGCACCATGGTAGTAGCCGTTATATTGTAATCTTGATTGCAGCTCAATTACATCGTCACCTGTTGCACCACGTTGAATAATCTGATCAGAAAAAGCTTGAACATTATTAGTAGTTCCTCCAATGAACACACCAACAAACATGATAAGGACGATGGGGAACATCAAATACTTTTTACAGCTCATGTTAATTACCTCCCTAACCATTTTCTATATATACTTACAAGTATTTTCTGTAGAGATTGGTATTTTATTCAGAAGTATTTCAACTAAGATTCAATACTTTTCAATATGATTTCAAAATGAATCCAATAAAAAATAACCTGCCAAAATTGACAGGTTAAGGTTTTGCAATTTTTACTTTATGTAATCCAAACCACCATAAAAATAACATGAATGGGACCATGATATAGATCCATTTCTTCATTGAAAGTAGGATGTAATCATAAAAACCATGTAATAAAAACGGGAATAAGAAGGAAATGAGAATCCATTTTTTCTGTTCGTTAGGGGAAAATTTTGCTTTACCTAAGTAAAATCCCATAATCACACCAAATAACGCGTGACTAGATACCGGTAAAAGAGCGCGGCCAACTGCAAACTGGAGTCCATTTGCAAATAAATAGAGAATGTTTTCCAGCGTTGCAAATCCTAACGACAAGGATGCGCCATACACGATTCCATCATATTCTTCATCAAATTCAAAATGTTGGTAAACGGTATAATAAAGGATAAACCATTTGAAAAATTCTTCTAATAACCCTACAGATAAGAAGGCTTGTAAAAGATTATTCCTAAATACCTCTTCAACTTCCAACACATATTGAATAAACATGATAGGAAATACCAACAATGCACCAAAAATGAATACTCGAAATACCATTGCAATTGGTTCGGCCTCATATTTATCTTTTAAATAAAAATAACTTAATAACGCAAGTCCAGGTGCTAGCCCTGCGGTTATGACCGCCACCATAAAGAAACCTCTTCTCCCCGAATGTAAATTAGTATAAAGTTGAGTAACAAACACTTTTATCGTAACATGTAATGTGGTAAATGAAAATATGAACTATCCTTAAATGGAACATTTTTCTATATTGAAATGAGGCGATTCAGATGAAAAAAATACTCATTATACATACAGGTGGAACGATTGCAATGATGGAGGACAAAGAAACTGGTGCTGTCCAACAAAATCAACAAAATCCACTTTTACTTCACACTGATGCTTTAAGCGCAATTGCGGATGTTAAAGTGGAAGAATTATTTCAATTACCATCTCCACATATCACGGAAAAAGAAATGCTTTTGCTAAAGAAAAAGATTGAAACGAGTATTATAGAAGATGAAATTGAAGGTGTTGTCATTACCCATGGAACGGACACACTTGAAGAAACGGCATATTTTTTAGACATAACCGTCCAATCCGATATTCCCATCGTCGTGACAGGAGCGATGAGGTCGAGCAATGAGCTTGGAGCAGATGGTCCATATAATTTAATTTCCGCTGTTCGTGTTGCAGCTTCCGACAGTGCGGTTGGAATGGGAGTTTTAGTTGTATTAAATGATGAAATTCATACAGCTAAAAACGTAACAAAAACCCACACTAGTAATATCGCGACCTTCCAGAGTCCTCAATATGGACCATTAGGAATTGTGAGCAAACGAGAAATCACTTTTCACCACATGCCTACGATTAGGGAAACATATGACATTGAGGAAATAACAAAAAATGTTGTTCTTTTGAAGGCTTATGCAGGGATGGATGGTAAGGTCCTTCGGGCAATTCGGACCATAAATCCGGATGGATTAGTGATCGAAGCGCTTGGACAAGGCAATTTGCCACCAACGATGGTACCTGAGCTTAAGGAACTTATGGACAGTGGTATACCTGTTGTATTAGTGTCCCGATGTTTTAATGGGTATGTACAGGACGTGTATAATTACGAAGGCGGTGGACGTCGATTAAAAGAGCTTGGCGTTATTTTTTCAAATGGTCTTAATGGACAAAAAGCAAGACTTAAACTATTGGTCACATTAGAAATCACAATTGATCATGATGAAATACAGGAAATGTTTTATAAATAAAGGCTGTTTTTCGCAAACTTTGTTGTTACTGGATCAATTGATTTCAGCTACAGGTGGACGCTTTCCGCGGGCGTGGCTTGAGCCTCCTCAGGCCTACACGATGTAGGTCACGAAGCCGTTGCCACAGGACGTGGCGCTTTTAGGCTTCGTTCTTCTGTTCGCTCCTGTGGGGTCTCAAGTCTCACGCTTTTCCCGCTGGAGTCGCCACCTTCCGCTTCAATCAATAGTTTTGTTTTATTCAATAGCAACAATCTTTTTAGAAAAGAGCTTAAATAAAAAAACAGGGCGACTTAGAGTCGCCCTATTTTCTATCTATAATCGCTTTTGCAATTAAGTCTCCGTGAAAGCGCCCGTTTTCAATGAAAATTTCATTTGCATTATTCCCCGCTGCAATGACTCCAGAGATAAAAATCCCCTCAACATTCGTTTCCATCGTGTCAGGGTTAAACAATGGTCTACCTGTTTCCTTCTCAATCTGAACATTCATTTTCTGTAAAAAACTATGATCTGGATGATAGCCTGTCATGGCAAATACGTAATCATTTTTAATCTTCCTTTTTTCGTTCCCAACCTGATAGATCACGGCGTCCTCAGTTATCTCGATTACATTCGCATTAAATTCCATCGTAATAATCCCATTACGAACCAATGATTCAAACTCAGGTAGGATCCATGGCTTAATGCTTGAGGAGTACTCAGATCCACGGTATAAAACAGTGACTCTTGCGTCAGCATTTACTAGCTCTAAAGCAGCATCAATACTCGAGTTCTTCCCACCAATTACAACAACATCTTTATCGAAATATGGATGTGGTTCTTTAAAATAATGGAAAACCTTAGGAAGATCTTCACCTGGAACATTCATATAGTTTGGATTATCATAGTAACCAGTCGCAACAATTACATATTTTGCTTGAAACTCACCTTTAGAACTTGTTATTTTAAAATGACCATTGTCAAGCTGAGTGACACCCGATACTTTTTCAAATGCATGCACTCTAATTTTTTCACGTTTTGCTACTTCGCGATAATAAGCCAAAGCTTGGTTTCTTTTTGGCTTTCTCCCCTCAATAATAAATGGAACATTTCCGATCTCTAATTTTTCGCTTGTACTAAAAAATGTTTGATGAGTTGGGTAATGGTAAATGGCATTTACAATATTTCCTTTTTCAATTACCAATGGTTCGATTCCGACATTCTGCAGTGCAATAGCTGCTGCTAAGCCACAGGGTCCTCCCCCAATAATAACAACTTCTTCCAATTGCATGTTTGTCACTCCTACTATATTCAATACGCCTTCTTTTTTATATTTGACGTTTTTTGATTTATCTTTTCCTTATTTCTTATAAGAGATATTGTTAAATAATTCAAGACTACGAGGATGTACCCCAATATAAAAATCTCCTACCATAAAAATGATAGGAGATTTCCGTTATTCTTGCAAATGAAATGTTTCTTAAGAATTAAATCCAACCTCTAAAGCGAGACGCTTCTGCCATTTTTCTTACACCAACCATGTAGGCTGCTAGCCTCATGTCAACACGTCTATTTTGTGCTGTTGAATAAATGTTTTCAAATGATTTGACCATCACTTTTTCGAGTTTTTCCTCTACTTCTTCCTCTGACCAGTAATAGCCTTGGTTATTTTGAACCCATTCGAAATAGGACACTGTCACACCACCTGCACTTGCTAAAACGTCTGGTACAAGCAGGATTCCTCTTTCGGTTAAGATTTGTGTTGCTTCAAGTGTTGTTGGACCGTTTGCAGCTTCCACTACAATACTTGCACGAATATTATTAGCGTTCTCTTCTGTAATTTGGTTTTCGATAGCTGCCGGAACAAGAATATCACAATCAAGCTCCAATAGCTCCTTGTTAGTAATAGTATCGTTAAATAACTTTGTAACTGTTCCAAAGCTATCACGACGATCTAATAAGTAATCAATATCCAAACCATTTGGGTCGTATAAGCCGCCATATGCGTCAGAAATACCGATTACCTTGGCACCTGCATCATGCATGAATTTTGATAAAAAGCTACCTGCATTTCCAAATCCTTGTACAACTACACGAGCACCTTCTAGACTAATGCCACGTTTCTTTGCTGCTTCGCGAATACAAATGGTTACACCCTTCGCAGTTGCAGACTCACGGCCATGGGACCCTCCTAATACAAGGGGTTTTCCAGTGATGAATCCAGGTGAGTTAAATTCGTCAATTCGACTATATTCATCCATCATCCATGCCATAATTTGAGAATTTGTAAATACATCTGGTGCCGGGATATCCTTTGTAGGTCCTACGATTTGACTAATTGCACGAACATAGCCACGACTAAGTCGCTCAAGTTCACGGAATGACATATCTCTAGGGTCACAAATGATTCCGCCTTTTCCTCCACCGTATGGTAAATCGACGATGCCGCATTTTAAGCTCATCCAAATCGAAAGCGCTTTAACTTCCTTTTCAGTTACATTTGGGTGAAAGCGAATTCCACCTTTTGTTGGACCTACCGCATCGTTATGCTGTGCCCGATAGCCTGTAAAGATTTTGACAGAACCATCGTCCATTCGTACTGGAATTTTAACGGTCATCATTCGGATTGGTTCTTTTAAAAGTTCGTATACTTCCTCAGGGTACCCTAATTTTTCTAATGCTTTATGTATGACTGTTTGTGTAGATTTTAGGACATCCATTTTCTCTTCGTTATTCTGTTTTGAAATGTCCTTATTGTTTTCGGCTACCATTTGTAAACCTCCCAAGATTTTTCACAGTTCGATTCCTCTTCCTTAAAGGTGTAAACAAGAAGCTGGAAATGCCGAGTTTTCGGTTTTTTCGGTTATTAAAATATGATTTCACATTTGTATAAAACAAAGACAGAAAAATAACATCTATTTTCCAGATAGTATTATTGTCCACCTTTCCAGTCACTAGTATACACCTTCCATATGTTTATGCAAGATGAAAAATGAAGAATCTTCATTTAATTTATTAAAATAAAAAAGCTGTTAGACTCTACATTTAGAACTCTATTGTCGTAGAGAAAAACCCCTAATTCTTATTAGAGGTCTCTCCTACTTTTTTATAAAATAATTGTAAATCTCTTTCATTGCATTTTCTTTAAAAAGGATTTTCCCATATTCATGAACTCTATATTTTGTTAGTGTTGCAGGAGTTCCAAATTCGGCTAAAATGGCAATGATGTTTTCTGTTTGAAAAGACAAGTTATCTTCCAGTAATAAATAAAAATAGTCTTCATATGAATATAATTTGCCACCATCTATTGATAAACTATTTAATCTGGTTGAAAGCTGAATGACATCTTCAAACGTATGAAACTCATAAAATATATCTTTACTTTCATCAAGAGTAACCTGCATTTCAATATAATCTTCATCCATAAATTCTTCATCTTCAAGGTCCCCTACTGAATTCGTAACAATGATCACCATACCTTGTGCTTGTAAAGAGTAAACTTCTACAGCAATGGGGCCATCTGCCTCAAAGCCTAATTCGACACTTGCTTCCTCGATCATATCACGAAATAATTGGTGGACCTTAAGCGAATCCGACAAAAGATCATCTTTAGTGAGGCCACGATCAACCAGATCATCAAATGTTAGAAAAATCTTGATTTTATTATAAGTTAAGCGCTCAAGACGCATTGAAAACCCTCCCTCACCATCACACCTACAGCAACTCGTTACATTATTTTATGAAGGAAAATGAATTATGTTCTTGGATTTAGCATTGTTGGGACATTTTTTGCAATGAATTAGCTATCAGATGATTGAAGAGTAATCAAATGTGTTTCAGGTGGTGCACCAAACCTTAACGGTATGCCAGATGTACCGTATCCGTTACTGATAAATATGGTCATTCCGTTTTTATACTCAACGCCGCCTTTAGGATATAGCCCAAACTTCCAAAATCGAATTTGTCCACCATGTGTATGACCAGATAATAAGAGATTAATCTTGTTGTCTGGTTTAAGAACATTTTTTATTTCTGGATTATGGCTAATCAAAATTTTAAAATCCGCCTCATCCCCTGCATCTAAAAGGGCAAGATCTAGCCTGCTTCTCCCTACCTTCAAATCATCAATCCCAAGCAGAGCAAGCTTCTCGCCGTCCTCAGTTTCAAAAAACATCGCGGTGTTATCTAAAATTTTAATACCCATACTTAAAAGTAAAGAATCAAGTTCATGATAATCCACTTCGTAATCATTATTGCCCCATACAAAATAGGTTGGTCCAACGGTATTAATTAATTGAAGGTTTTTCTTGACACGTTCAAAGGGAACACCCTTTTCTGTTAAATCCCCTCCAATTATCACAATGTCTGCTTTTCCTTTTACTTCATTAATTATTTTCTCAGATACCTCTCTTCTATGAATATCTGAAATGAAGAAAATGGTTAAATTTTTAAAGCTTTTGGGAAAATCCGAAAATGTTAGTGTCTTTGTTACAACACGATCAAGTCTTGCTTCCTGCCACATGAATAGAAGGAGCAACATTCCTACAATTAAAATCCCCAAAAAATATATCATAGTTCACGCCCTATCTACCTCGATCACGCATCTTGTTCTTTATAATATAAGGATATGATACCATATATTATGGAAAAGGCTAACCTTAAACCATTCCAGCATCCATATTAAAAAATATTTCCAACCCTTCAGAAAAAACGTGTTCCCTGTCATTTTTTTACCCCATAAACCATACAGTAGAATGACATCGTTTTGTATTTTGACATCAAGGAGGTTGCTTCATGTTTACAACAAGGAAGGCCTATTACCCCTATGTAAGCCCATTTGACCCTTGTAAACCAATCACACCTAAAACATACGTTACCCCACCAAATCTTTATATACCATTTCAGCCAGCAAATTTACCTCAATTCACACCAAAGGAAGCATTATATACAGGGACACTTTGGAAACTCTTTTACGATCCGTATTTCGGCCCATATGAACCGAAAAGGGAGGCTAAGAGCGAATGAATCCAAAACAGATGCCCCCAGAATATTATGCGTTATTAGAGGATTTGCAAGCTTTGGATTTTGTCCTTGTGGAGCTCACTTTGTATCTTGATACCCATCCTAATGATTATCAAGCGATCCAACAATTCAATACAGTTTCCCAGCAACGAAGAAAAGTCGCGAAACAGTATGAAGAAAGATTTGGTCCCTTAACTCAATATGGTCGGTATAGCTATTCCAGCTACCCTTGGAATTGGGATGACGAACCGTGGCCGTGGCAGGTTTAATAAAAAATTGTTATTTTACAGGGGGAGGAATATACATTAATGTGGATTTATGAGAAGAAGCTGCAATATCCAGTCAAAGTGAGTACGTGTAATCCAATGTTAGCGAAGTTACTAATTGAACAATATGGTGGAGCTGACGGTGAATTAGCCGCTGCATTACGCTATTTAAATCAACGTTATACAATCCCCGGAAAGGTTATTGGATTGTTAAATGATATTGGAACAGAAGAATTTGCACATTTAGAAATGATTGCGACCATGGTATATAAACTGACAAAAGACGCAACCCCAGATCAATTGAAAGCTGCAGGCTTAGATCAACACTATGTAGATCACGATAAAGCATTATTTTACCACAATGCGGCAGGTGTACCATTTACAGCAACATATATCCAGGCAAAAGGTGACCCTATTGCTGATTTATATGAGGATATTGCTGCAGAAGAGAAAGCAAGAGCTACTTATCAATGGATCATCAATATGAGTGATGATCCCGATTTAAATGATAGCTTACGCTTTTTAAGGGAGCGGGAAATTATCCATGCCCAACGATTTAAAGAAGCAGTAGAAATACTTAAAGAAGAACGTGATAAAAAGAAATATTTTTAAATGTCGTAAATAGCTGGATGCGAAATTCAGCTATTTACTTACATGATATAAATTTACGTCAAATTCCTTCTTCATCCTTTCAAAAATCGTTGGCGCTCACGCCCTTGAGCTGATTCCTTCCAAAAATCCTTACTCATATCTACAATTTCACATCAGATGGCATATCTACTGCTTCATCTTTCTTCTTATCTACATAACGAATACCTCCAAATAAAAATGAGCTTGTACACTCGTATTTGTCTAATCATAAAAATAACGCGAGAAACCTCGCGTCATTTAAAATTTTAAAACTAATTTAGTTTAATTGGAATTCGCAAAACCTGTCCTTCGACGACAGTATCACCATTTAGATTATTCCATCGTTTGATTAGTTCTTCACCAGAGCGGCTATTGTAATAATGCATGGAAATTCGATAAAGTGTTTCATCCGCTTTTACAGTATGATACTTCACATCATAGCGGTCCTTCGGTTTTTCCTGCTGTTGAACAGGCTGTATTACCTTTGTTTCTTCAGCTGTTGGTGGATCTGTGATTTCGACAGCGTTTTGATTTGGTTCTTCATTAGTTGGTACTTTCACTTGTTTTTTAACTTCCGGCTGTTTTGGTTCCTCTTTCTCTACTGTCGACTCATGTTCAACATTTTCAGATTCTTCTCTAATCTCATCTGCTTCAGGAGCTTGTCCAGTCTCATCTTCGTCTTCATAGCTGATACTTTCAAAATTTGTGCTCCTTTTTACTGGCGTTGATTCAAGTTGGTCTGGATTCGAATTAAACTTATAGCTAAGGATTGCAACAGGAAGTAATACAAACAAAAGAGCCAACAAACGAATAATTGGATATTTAATCTTCACTTTTGTTTTCTTTTTCTTCGTTTTATGAAATTCACTACGAGGTGGTAGTGTCGAAGTACTTGTCTTTAAATCATTTGATTCCTTTTCTCCTTCAGCCTGCTTCAAGACGATACCTCCTCATTTTAAAGACTACGCAAATAATCGGTCCTAATCTTTACCGCAAAAATAAAATCAATCCAAAAATGAGCATACACCGTAATCCAAAGATTTTGATAAAGCTCATAAATATACCCTAATAAGAAGCTTAAAAGGACAACCGATGTCAACAAAACCCATTTATATAAATAACGAACGTGTAATACTGCAAAAATTAAACTAGCAATGAAAAGTCCAAATTGAGTTTGGATGACACCTCTAAATAAAATTTCTTCCGAAAATGAAATCAATAAACACAGGATAAAAATATGGGGGATGCTTCTTTTTTGGAAAATACGTTCATTTATCCCACCATCATCATACATTGCTTCTGGCAGCCACTTCATTAGCAAAAAATCTACAATGACAACTACCAATGCAAAAGCAGAACCAATGAACAGAATATTCCAATCCTTCCAATTCCATAGCTTTGTAAATGATGACCAATTGTCAAAGAAGAAAAAACCAAGAACGAAGGACACAACTAATAAAATTCCTTGGGTTAAATAAAGGTGAAAAACAATTTCTTTATCCGGTAAATGTTTGATAATATCAGCTTGGCGCCTACCCATATTTTTTCACCCATTTCTATGGAAAATTCGATGTAATTCTTGTCTCCAAGAAGGTGGCTTCCACTCATTTCCTTCATTAAATTTACGTTTATACATATCCCAATCTATTTCACATCGATCACAGCATGATGATGGCTTTTTTTCAATCTCTTCATCGAAATAAGCTAAAATTTCTTCCCGACGACATCTTTGTGACTTTATCCAGTTCTCCATTATCTTTAGTTTATTAAACTTATATACATATCGTTTTCTTGCAGCTTCTTCGACGATATTGATGGAAGTTTTCATTTCAACTTGTGTTTGTACAATCTCTTCCAAGGACAAATAAAATTGAATAAATCGCCATTGGACTTCTGATACACTAAAGACGGTTAGAAAATATTCTTCAACCGTTTTTGTAAATAAAAATTTGCCCTTATCCTTAATTTCCTGATTAATATATTCAACGACCAATTGGGTTTGTTCTTTTGTCGGAAGTTCGTATTTTATCAAGACTTCTGGAATTTCATGGTCCATTTCATGATAAAGTAGTATGGCCGCACTTGGTTTTCCGTCCCTACCCGCACGTCCTATTTCTTGTAAATAAGACTCCATTTGTGAAGGGTAATGAAAATGAATGACAAATCGAATATCGGGCTTATTCACACCCATCCCAAATGCATTTGTGCAGCAAATAATGGATAATTGGTTATGAATAAATTGCTCCTGGATTAGCATTCTTTTTTCCTGCTCCATTCCACCGTGATAAAAAGCAACCCGTTCAAAACCTTGATCCTTTAGAAATTGGGCAATATTTTCAGCCAAGACACGACTTGAAAAATAGATAATTCCTGGACCTTGTAACTCTTTTGCATATTTTAAAAGCTCTTCCTTTTTATCTTCAATGGAATCAACCTTTTTTACTGCGATTGCAATATTAGGTCGATCTATGGAGTGTATATGCATTTTCGGATTTGTTAATTTTAAAGTTCCTTTAATATCTTCAAAAACTTCTTTTGTTGCCGTTGCTGTTAATGCAAGGCATGGTGGAGACCCTAGAAATTCACGAATCGAACCTAACCTTGAATAGTCAGGACGAAAATCATGTCCCCATTGCGAAATACAATGGGCCTCATCCACAACAAATAACGAAAAGTGAATTCCTTTTAATCGATTAATCAAAAATTTCGATTGGAGTATTTCAGGTGATGCAAAGATATATTTATATTTATGAAGGCTTGGCATAATTTTTCGTTTTTTTTCGTATGAAAGGAAACTATTCAGAGCAATTACCCTTTTCTCTCCCATTTTTTTTAATTGAAGCACCTGGTCTTCCATTAATGCGACAAGTGGTGAAATAATCAGAACACTCCCATCAAGAATTTGCGCGGGCAACTGATAGCAAAGGGATTTTCCTCCTCCTGTGGGTAAAAGTGCAATAACATCTTGCCCACTAAGTATATCCTCGATGATTTCCTGTTGCCCTGTTCGGAAGGAAGTATGATTAAATTTTTCTTTTAAAATTTTTTTTAGATTCATGTAATATCACCATGTCTTGCAAGGACCAGTCTAATTTCAAAATACGATATGTCATCTGAAAGTTTTGCCTTAATAGGTCTTAATTGTTTGGTTTTCAACATCTTAAAAGCTGATAAAATCATTTGTTGATGTTCAGAGGACACGAATGGATCAATTGAAAAGTCAGGTTTTTGGTGTGTGACTTCTACAACATGGTCTTCAATTGTATTCCGTTTCAAATTTCGAACAAGTGCAATTTCGTCAATTGTCTTTCCCTGCCCTAGCATCTGATATGTTGTATTCGTTGAAGCAGTTAATAATACATTGTTGTCATGGTTTGTCTGAGTCATTGAAACAAGGATTGGAAACTGCTCACTATTTATTTCAAGTTGTTTAACAATCGTATGCAGCGTATGTAGAAAAAGAAGCTGGCTCCATGTCTCATCCTCATTTAATAAAGAGCTAATTTGCTCAATTGTATTGCCGATTCTGTTCGAACTTGTCAGCCTCATGACGAAAATGGTCGCTTCAAGTTCTGAAACCTTTTCAAGGGATAGCAAAACTTCTTTATATAGGCATTCAGCCAATACATACCGGTTATGTCCGTTTTTCATTAAAAATTCTTTAACCCATTCAAAAACTGCTTCATCCTGTTGAATGGGTGTGTATTGTTTGTTCCCATCAATGAGATTCGACAAAACCTGTGTTAGAAGGGAAAGTCTTCGCCAAAGCACTAGAGATTGATCATTGTATTTCCAACCATTTAAATGTTTAGGAATTGGTTTCCTTTTATGATTACTATTTAAAAAGGAATATCCACTATCAGTCACGATAAATTTATTGCTTTTTGGTGTTTTTATTTCTTCTATCAAGGAAAGTTGGTGGAGCAATTTTATCTCTTTATCAAACAGTTCTCTATCTAAAGGTTTAAGAATTCCAAATAATGATGTGAGATTAAATAGATTTGCATCCCCGATCGTTTGAGAGGATTTTTTACCATTCAATAAATGATAAATTCCATAAACGGTTCGTTCTCCGTTCAGTTTATCGATGCATGTTAATATCAATATTGAACGATAGGTTAGGTTCATGGTCTTTCCCTCACAATCGAAATACATGGAAAATTGTCGAATGAATGTTACCTTTATTTTATCAAATAATAACGAAAAGTGGGATGTTTTCGTGTGGAAATATGTACATGCTTGTCAGACAGGGAAAAACCCTTTTCCGATAAGCAATCTCACATTATATTTTTATTGAAAAGTTTTGTGAACAGCTTTACAATGAGATATGAGGAAGCTGTTTCCATCTTATGAGGAAGTAGGATTGGGAACTAATATAAATATATGTTTATACATGTAATGATTTCGGGAGGTTAAGTACACATGGCAAAGTATACCATTGTTGACAAAGAAACTTGTATCGCTTGTGGTGCATGTGGTGCGGCTGCACCAGACATCTACGATTACGATGATGACGGTATTGCATTTGTAACACTTGATGATAACCAAGGAATTGTTGAAATTCCAGACATATTAGAAGAAGATATGATCGATGCATTCGAGGGCTGTCCAACTGATTCCATTAAAGTTGCAGACGAGCCATTTGATGGTGATCCGCTAAAATTTGAATAGTCCTATTCAATCTAAAGAACCCTTTTCCGAAAAAGGGTTCTTTTTTAATAGATAAAACAGGCTAAGGTAGCCTGTTTTATTTGTTTATCCTAGTGGAACTTCTTTACGTTCTCCTTTTTCAAATGTCATCAATGTTTTATAGCCAACACTTTTTGCTAAATCAATCGCCTGCTCAAAATCGGCACCCACATCTTGTGGACGATGTGCGTCTGATGACAAGACAATTGGGATATTTTTGTCAAAACACATTTGGAGTAGCCTTGGATCAGGATAAAGCTTGCCAATCGGCTTTCGTAATCCTGCTGTACTAATTTCAACACATGTTTTGGAATTCGCTAAAGCAGTAGTCGCCCGATCAAATTGGTGCAAGAGGAATTCTTCATCCTCCGGAATATACTTAAATATTTTGACAAGATCAATATGACCGATAATATCAAATAAGTTTGATTGTGCTAATGTAATTACCTGATCATAGTATTTTGTATATGTATCATGTAAATCTCGTTTATCCCATTCATCACGGAACTCTGCAAGGTCAATTCCAAAATCTCCAACCCAGTGAATCGATCCAATTACATAATCAAAGTCATAGGAAGAAATGAATTTTTCCATCTCGTTGTGCTTTCCAGGTGTATAATCCATTTCGATTGACATTTTTACATCAATATCATTTTTCCAGGCAAGCTTAAATAAATCAACATAATCCTTCATATCGTAATATCTCCTTGCATCTACCCAAGGATTACTAAGGATATCTTTTGTCTGATAAAAATGATAAGCATGCTCTGAAATCCCAAAATGATCAATCTTCTTAAGCTTAGCTTCATCAATAAACTTCATTAAATAGTCTAATTCAAGTGTACCTAGCTCTAAATGATTGTGATAATCAGTGCGCATAAGAATCCCCCATCGAAGTTTTTATCATTATACATGAACTGACTTCTGATGGGAATGAAAAAGCATAAAATTATTTAGGTTTTTTCGACAATTAAGACTTGATTTGGAAAAATTAAGTCGCCTGTTAACTGATTTAAAGCTTTAATTTCTTCGACAGATAATCCCACTTTATTTGCAATGACAGAAAGAGATTCTCCCTCCTTGACAGTGTAGGTTTCAAGCTCTTTTGACACCTCAATCCCCTCTTTTTGCATGATCGCAGGAACCGGAATCTGCTCATCAGTCAATACATAAAAAGGATCAATAGCATTATTTCTCGAAGGATTCCATTCCCCGTTGTGTACTTCGAAATGTAAGTGTGGTCCAGTGGAATTCCCTGTACTCCCTATTTGCCCAATTATTTGGCCCTTTGCAACTCGTTCTCCTTCTTTTACACTACGTTTACTTAGATGCGCATAGACCGTTTCATAACCATTAGGATGTTGTATGAAAACGACATGTCCATACGAACCCTTGAAACTTGAAATGGTAACGATTCCTTCTTCTACCGCATATATATGTTCTCCAATTGGAGCAGCGATATCTAAACCTTTATGATTCCCTTGTCTTGTTCCAAATGTATCCGTGACTCTTCCTGTGACTGGCCATGCCCACTCCTCTGTTGTTTCTGCTGGTAATTCCTGTGCACTGACATTTTGAAAGTTTAAATGGCTAAAACCTACACAAATTACCATTACTGCAAAAATAACAATCCGTCTAACAAAAAAAAGCATGATGATCCTCCTCAAAAAAATGAACAATTCGTGCTATGAAGATTAACACCCTTTCATTATTTGAAAAATTTTCTTAAATTATGTAAATAAATGCATGTATATTTTTTGAGACACAAAAAAAGAGACAACTATGTGCCTCTTTATTGTATTGGTAATGGATTTGGTGCTAATGGAACTGGTGTGGGTTCCCCAAAGCGTACATTTCCAATTTGATCGATATTTCCGTAAAATGTAACCTTATTAAAGTTAAATTCCTTTGCCGTTAGCATGATTGCATCTAACATTAAGATATAATTATCTGTGTTTTCTAAAACTGCATCGTCACTGAAATGAACCTCTAAATTAGAGCCATCTTCATTAATATCCTTTATTTCAGATATGATGGTTGGATAAAGTTTATAATCGCCTTGATCTTTATCGTTTTTCATAGCTTCCAGCGCCTGCTTAACGGTCTTGAAGTCTTCGTAAGTTAAGGCTAATAGCTTTTTACCGGATTCCTCATTCAAAAAATATAAATAGGCTTTTTTCGTATCTTTTTCGAGATCGATATTATTTTCAGTAGTACCGGTCTCCCCAATCATAATACCTTGTTGATTATTTTGAAAAAGTTCAACATGTTGATAATCTTCTAACAGATAGCGGAAAGAATTAATTGCTTGTAAAAACTCTACTCTTTGAGCAGATGAGAATGACTCTGTATGAACTGTGTTATTCACATCTACCCTTACGGCTTTTGCAGAATCCTTCGTTTCAACTTCTGAAAAATCCGTAAAATAGGACTCTGGTATCCCATCAATGCCCCATCCCGCATTTTGACGAATAAATTCATTTACCTGTGGAATGTTCTTTTGCCATTGTTCTACAACATCCTGACCATCTGATTCAACTACTATTGATACGATGGTAGGAAACATGACACCACCTAAATATACCCCATATGTTAATAGTACTTGATTTTCTCCTACACTATTTACTGCATAGTTCTGGATAGGTTGTTCCTCTGAAGAAAAAATCTCCACCTCATCATCTGGTTTTGACTCGTCAGCTTCTTGTAAAGTGCTGAATGATTCATCATTTGAAGTTTCTTCTTTATTCTCCATCGCAATACTGCTTTTTTCTCGCGCCATTTCAGCAGAGTCGGAGCTTGAACTATTCATATTATCTATGAAAGAAGGAGCTAAGATGAATAACAGAAGCGCTGCTGCCACAGATGCAATAGTAGGAACCATCCAAACCTTTTTCTTTTGCTTATTCATTTTAAGGGTTATATTTTGATAAATTTCTTGTGGTTTTCGATTGTCTTTGACTCTTGGCATTTGCGATAGCATCTGCTCTAGTTGTTCATCGTTCCACTCTGATTTTTTCATCATCTACACCCTCCTTTATACCGGATTCTTCCATATATGTCTTTAAAACCTTAAGTGCTCTATGTTGGGTTGTTTTTACCTTACTTTCTGTCCATCCTAGAGCTTCAGCGGTCTCAGCAATCGAAAGAGATTGAATATAACGTAAAATTAAGACCATACGTTGATCAGTCGTACAGCGTTCTAAACACCGGTACATCATCTGTACTTGCTCATTTTGTAAGGCTATTTCTTCTGGAAGTGGAGCAAAATCTTTTACCTCTTGGCGGCTCCAATCAAAGGAATCCATAATTCTTTGTTTCCAGCCTTTTTGTTTTCGAAATGAATCAATCGCAACATGTCTTGCAATTGAAAATAGCCATGTCTTTTCACTACTTTTTCCTTCGAATCTATCATATGATTTTAAAACTCTTATATAAACTTCCTGAACGAGATCTTCAGCCAGTTCACGATTTTTTACCATATAAAATAAGAAGGAGAAGACATCGTGATGATACTTTTCATATAGTTCCTCAAATAAGGAATCCATTTTGCAAATCCTCCCGTTCATTTCATTAGTCGAATGTTATTTAAAAAAGTTACACTCCCAATATAGTATGTTTTCATAAAAAAAGGAAGAATATTTTGGAAATATTCTTCCTTACTTTGCGATTGTTACATTTTTTAAGAATAATAGTCTTAAAATGGGGTACAGGATAAGAAAAAACACTCCGTTCCCGATTGCATGACTCATGTCAAAAGGTAGTCCGGCTATGTAATAAGCAAAAAACTTACCGGAGAACAAATAAAGGGGTATTGAAATTACAAGTCCATAGAGAAAACCACAAAACACTGCATAAATAACTAGGACTGCAACCGGTATTCGGTCACGATATTTACGTAATGCTCCACTTATTAAACCAATGATCCCCCATGCAAAGATTTGCCCAACTGTCCATAAGCCCATCCCCATCACAAGGTTGGATAATACCGAGCTTAATACAGCAACAATTACTCCATAAATTGGTCCTAAAAACAAGCTTGCTATGATGATAATGGCAGTCGTTGGTTGAACATTTGGGAGGAATGTAAACATAATTCGCCCAACAACCGATAATGCGATTAACATTGATAAGAACGTTAGGTTTTTAACAGATAAATTCATTATTCCCATGTTTGTAAATCGAATTCAAACTTATCTTCTGGCTCTACTTTGATATCTTTTGCTCCTACCATTGCATCCTCACCATTTACGGAAATATGCCAATAGGTTTTCTCTTCATTATTTGCTGCAACTCCACTAATGCTACTAATAAAACCAGCATCATCAGCTTCGATTTCAAAGTTTTCTAGCATTATATCCATTAAAGTCGTTTCTTTTCCTTCCTCAATTTCGAGTTCTTTTTCTTTGATGATTTCTTCTCCGTTGTTTTTCGAGATCACGACAGTTACGATTTCAGCTTTTTCTTCTTTTTTAACTGTTTCTGATGCATTGTTATTGTTTGTAGAATCGTTCGTGGATTGTTCATTGCTACATCCAAATAATAATCCCAATGATAGTAATGCAAATAATATTTTTTTCATTTTCTAGCTCCCCTTTGTGTTAGATAGTTTATATATGTGCTAAGCACGAAATACCAAAAGAAAAAGCTCACCACATCGGGTGAGCTTTGTTAATTATATGGAAAAATACAAAAAAGCATAAAGCTTTATTGTTAATTCCTACACCCCGAAGAATTAAAGACGATCGAATTAGGCAGGTCTACTGACTTTAGCTTCTTTCTACTCTGAGCCCTTCCCATATGATGAACAGCATTTGACAGCCATCCATTCATACAGTGGTTCTTCTCATTTCGTCCACTTTTACAGTTGCGGGGGCAGTTCTGGATTCACACCAGATTCCCTTTTAAGTCTTTGAGTTGATGTAAAAAAGTCCAGTGAAAAAGACACATCGAAATTCTTCTTGGTCCTTTTCATCCTCTTTTTTAAGCATTATTTAAGAACGATAACATCATTCTCAGACACCTATAATTCTGATTTCTTATTAAATTTTTATTAACTTCTTTATATTACTAGAAGGATATTTCGATTACAAGGAAAATGTTTCTTATGGAACAAGAATCTTCGTCACAATCTTTCATATTACTCACTTTTTCGAGGAATAATGAATGTAAAAGTTGTTCCTTCCCCAAGCTTACTATGGACAGAAATATTTCCATTGTGAGCACCGATAATATTTTTTACGATTGCAAGTCCTAAACCTGTCCCTGATTTTCCTCTCGTTCTTGCTTTATCCGCCTTATAAAAACGTTCAAATACAAACGGTAGATCTTCTTCAGGAATTCCAGACCCTGTATCCCTGATATCCACTTTAATGGATGTTTCTTGTCCTGTTACATGTACCTCGACCCTACCATTTTCATCGGTATGTCTTATCGCGTTATCAATTAAATTTGTAAATACCTGCTCAATACGATCAGGGTCCATGTAAATTTCACCGATATCTTCTTCTTTTGTTGCAGTTAAAGTTATAAAATTATCCTTAGCTAAGCCTTGGAATTTTCGAATCACTCGATTGATAAAGGAATCAAAGTCAACATTTTCTTTATTCAAGGTAATATGACCTGATTGCATCCTCGCTATGTCCAATAGTTCGTTAACAAGTCGGCCCATACGCAGTGACTCATCGTATATAACCTTGGTAATTTCTTTCCTCTCTTCTTCAGAGCTTGCGATATCATCCATAATCGCTTCACTATAACCCTGTAGCATAGCGATCGGTGTTCTTAATTCGTGTGAAACATTTGCGATAAAGTCCTCGCGAAGTTTATCCAATCGTCTCTCTTCTGTCATATCACGAAGTACCGCAACTGCCCCCCTAATATATGTTTGATTATAGAGTGGACTCATCAAAATAACCCAGGTTCTGCCTTGAAGACTTATTTCAATAAATTGCTCCTTTTCGAAAGAAACCGCACGTTGAAAGAGATCTTTAACTTCTGGCGGAAGCTCCTCACCAACATCCTGATACATCCCTTGTTGATAGTACCAAGCCTGAAGGAAGCGTTCGGCAGGTGGATTTGTAACTAAAATCGTTCCATCCCGATTTAACGTGATGACACCATCTGCCATACTATTTAATATACTTGCAAGCTGCTCCTTTTCTTGATTAAGAGCATTCATATTGTATTTTAATTGCCTTCCCATTTGGTTAAGCGCCAATCCTAAAGCACCAATTTCGTCATGAGTAAGAATAGGAACCTTCGTATCGAATTTTCCTTTCGCAACTTCAGTAGCAGCCTCCCTCATTTTACGTAAAGGCGCTGTTATTCGAGTCAATAAGAAAAACGCAAAAACAGTCGTAAGAACAATACCTATGCCCGCTGCTAAAATAATAAATTGAGTTGTATGTTGGGTTGTCTGTTGCACAACATCTAATGATTGATAAAGAAACACCGCACCCTTCTGATCATTTTCGATATGGAGTGGGGCCCCAACAACAAATAACTCTCGATTTTGATTATTTACATTATCCGTTTCTGGAAGAATCAGCTTTTTACTCTTGTTTAGATCCTTTGAAATAACGAGTTTAAGATCCGGATCCTCTATTAATAGGCTAACAGGGATGTTTGCGAGTGATTTCCGATCGGGTGATACCCAATATGTGTTTTCATCTGCTACAATTATGACCTTTGTTTCGTCATTCACAAGCTCCCATGCAAGGTTTCGGGCAATATCTTTATCCTCATGTTGTTCCATTATAACTGCGATATTTGCTGCTAGTTGGGTTAAATTTCGTTCTGCTTCTTGAATATGATAATTTTCGAAGTACTCCATGAATAATACGGTTAAAACAAATAGTACAAAGGAAAACAATAAAAGAATGGTTGCCCATAGTTTCCCTACAACACTTCGCCAAAATTTCATTCCTGGCCAACCTCAAATTTATAACCAACACCCCATACAGTGACAATCATTTTTGCAGCATCCTGAGACACTTTATTTAATTTTTCACGCAAACGCTTAACATGAGTATCTACCGTACGTAAGTCACCAAAGAATTCGTAGTGCCATACTTCCTTTAATAGCTGCTCACGGTCAAATACTTTGTCAGGTGATTTTGCTAGGAAACATAATAGTTCATATTCCTTAGGTGTTAACCCTACCTCTTTTCCGTCTGCAGTGACACGATGTGCGTCATTATCAATTGTTAGATGCGGGAATACGATTACATCCTTGGCGGTTGTTTCGGTTTCTAAGTAGGTTGTAAGAGAAGCTCTTCTTAATAAAGCTTTCACACGTAAAACAACCTCTCTCGGACTAAAAGGTTTTACGATATAATCATCTGTTCCAACTTCAAATCCTTGAACGCGGTTCACTTCTTCGCCTTTTGCAGTTAGCATAATGATTGGAGTTGATTTCTTTTCTCGCAACTCCCGACATACTTCAATACCGTCTTTTCCTGGCATCATGAGATCTAATAAAATTAGGTCATATTCGTTTTTTAATGCCTTTTCTAAGGCAACATCTCCATTGTCAGCTTCTTCTATCACATAATTTTCTCTCTCTAAATACATTTTAAGTAAACGACGAATTCTCTCTTCATCATCGACTATTAAAATTTTTGCTTCTTTTTCCATTTTGTTATTCCTCCATTTTCTTTCAGAAAGAATATTTCTATACATCTCTATCGTACATAAAATTTTCATAATTTGCTATAACATATATCACACTAGTCTTCAAAACCTGTCGAAAAGTCGAAATTCTGACACAAAAAGAGGCTTTATACGTAAAAAGCCTTCATCTGATGATGAAGACTTTTTATTTGTTATGCGTATGAATGTAAACCAGCAATAACTAGGTTTACAAAAATCGTATTAAACATAATAATGAAGAATCCAACGACCGCAAGCCAAGCAGATTTTTCTCCATGCCAGCCTTTTGAAAGTCTTAAGTGTAAGAATGCTGCATAAAAGAGCCATGTGATAAGTGCCCATACTTCTTTTGGATCCCAGCCCCAGAAACGCGTCCAGGCAATTTGTGCCCAAATCATTGCAAAAATTAACGCTCCTAGAGTAAAGATTGGAAATCCGATCGCAACTGATCGGTACCCAATTTCATCTACTAAATCTAAATTTAATTTTCTAGTTAATGGTTGTAAAGCCGCACCAATTCGTTTACGTAAAATTAATCGGATTAATCCGTACAGAATCGAACCTGAAATAATTGACCAAAGAAGAGTGTTTACTTTTCTAGCACTTAATAATGCAGGTAATTCAATACCACTTGAAAACTTTCCGTCTGTTAATAATTCACCTTCATTAGGTACGACCAATGCGGGTAACTTAAACACCATTTCGGCATTTATGCCTTCTTTATCTACCCATGAAAAAACGGATTCATATTTCATTGTTCCAAAAGCAGTTGTAATTGCTACGAAGCCTACAACAACAACAAGTACATACATAATAAATTCAAGCCAAAATGTTTTCTTACTTCTTACAGTTTGATCAACAACCTTTAACAGATAAAGGATTCCTGCTACGAAGCTAATAGAAAGAATAGCTTGACCTAACGCAGCTGTCGTAACATGAATTTGAAGCCAATGACTTTGCAAAGCCGGAATTAAAGGAGAGATTTCCCTTGTAAACATACTACCATATGCAATTACTAATAATGCAATTGGTAGAGTAAAAAGACCTAATATGCTTGTTTTATATATAAAGTAAATGATGATGAACGCAAGAACTAACATCATTCCAAAAAACGTGATAAATTCAAATAAATTACTTACAGGCGCATGTCCTGCTGCAATCCACCGAGTAAAAAAATAGCCTACTTGCGCAGCAAATCCAATAATGGTGATAATAATTCCGAGCTGAGACCAGCGGTTATACCCATTTGTGCTTTTCTTGTCTCTAATTGCGCCACCAAAGACAAAGGTTGCTACAAGATAGAGAATAAAAGCAGCAAATAGAAGATTTGAACTTAATTCAGCCATTTTTACCCCTCCTTATTTTCCTTATTTTTTGCATCAACTTGATCTATAGGTTCCGAGATTCCAGTGTCTGCTAGAACATAACGTATCTCATTTTTCAGGCCAAACCAGTTTTTATTTGTATGTCCTGCAACGATAACCTCGTTATTTTTCCGTTGAATCCAGATACGACGATGATGCCAGTATGAACCCTGAATAACTCCGATCATAAAGATCGCTCCTCCAACAGCAAGGATCCATAGAGTAAAATCCCTTCTAACTGTTAAGCCAGAGACGTTCTTCATTTCGATTCCAGCAAAAGCCATCTTGTATTTATTATCACCCATAGGTTCTATATTTTGCTGAATCGCAACAAAGCTAATTTCTCCTTCAGGTTTATCTGGAGCATACATTTTAAATACAAATGCCGGGTTATTAGGAATCTTTGTTTTAGTAGCAGGTTCGCCTTTATCATTAAAATAGAAATCAGGAAAGTAGCTTGCCAGCTCAATTGAATACCCATTTCCTAAATCATATTTTTCCTGTGGGTCTCTCAAATTAATCGTGATTGTTCCAAAATCTTCATTCGTTCCTTTGTCAATCATGTCAAAAGACATTGTACTAAATTCGTTTAGTTTATAATCAACTTGATAGAATGCATAATGATCATGTTTTAATGGCTCATTCACGCGAATTTCATGAGATTTAACTTTTTTTAACTCTGGTTCAACTCCAGGGATGATCTCATCCGTACGTTCATATAACGTAACATCTGTTTGATAATTCTTAACTACCATTCCATTCCCTGCAAGCTCAATCGCATTGTCAAAAACTTCTTTTTCTTTACCTTTCTCGTAAACTTCTACAATAAAACGTTCGCTCTCTAAATAATATTTTCCATGAGTTCCTGGAACACTTGCGGTTTCACCTTCGCGAATCCAAAGTACCTCATCTACATACATTCCAGGTACAAAGCGAAGCATCGCACCAATTAGAAAGATAATCAGTCCACAATGGTTAACATATGGTCCCCATCTTGAGAAACGACCCTTTTCTGCTAAGATGTTTCCATTTTCTTCACGGACAGAATAATGTTTCTTTTTTAATTTTTGCTTAACAGTTTCAAAGTCGTCATCTACATTTTCAACCGTGTTTTTACCGTATACACGCTGTCTTTTTAAGAAGCTTTCATGGCGTGTAACACCTTGCTTTTTCAATGCTTTATATAGAGGCACTACACGGTCGATACTACAAATAATTAAGGAAATACCGAGCATTGCGATCAGAATCATATACCACCATGATCCATAAAGGTTATGGAAACCTAATTGATAATATAATCTTCCGGTTATTCCATATTCTTGTTCATAGAACTCAGCCGGCGTCATGGTTGGCGGTATGTATAATTCCTGAGGATAAATCGTCCCAAGTGCTGAAGCAATTAAAAGTACAACGATGATCCAAATTCCTACTTTCACCGAAGAAAAGAAGTTCCAAATTTTATCAACAATGGTTTTATTATAGGTTTGAGAGCGTCTTGCGCTACCTTCATACCTCATATCAAGTAGTTTCTTTTTCTCTTTATCATCCTGGTTTATTTCTTCACTTTGAACAGGTTTTCCACAAGCCTCACAAAAAATTGTCCCATGTGGGTTCACATGCCCACATTCACATTTAACATTTTCCATAAAAAATAACTCCCTATGGCTTTATTTGCTCCATATAATCTCGTACCATTTTGCTAGTCATCTCACCAGTAATTATCTTAACAACTTCTCCGTCTTTATCAATCAACAAAGTTGTTGGCAATGGGTCAATTCCATAGGCATTTAGCAACTGGTTTCCCTTATCGATAGCAACAGGAAATGATAAATCGTATTTTTTGATAAAGTTATTAACACTGAATTTAGGTTCACCAACATTGATGGCGATTACCTCAACTCCTTGATCCTTATATTCCTGATAGTAAGTATCAATATATGGGAATTCCCTTTGACATGGTTCACACCATGTTCCCCAGAAGTTTAAAAACACACCTTTTTCTCCTCTATACTCTGACAAATGGTGTTCGTTCCCATTCAAGTCTGTAACGACAAAATCAGGTGCCATATCCCCAACTGCAACCTTTTCCTTACTCGTAAAGAAATTGATATACAATGTATAAACGAGCGCAGCGGCGAGAAGTAACAATATGATCGTACGAATAACTAATCGTCGCTTTTTCTTATCCATTTAAGATCTCCCTTTGTATAAGATTAAATATGTACTTTCTTTGCCATTATAGCACTTTCTAATATTATGACATTGCAAACATTTTGAAGGTTATGTGACAATTGAGAATCATTATTGGTAAGCTTTAAAATCTACAACCGATTATCCTTCGTGCTGGCTAAAGCTCTTAATTGCTTAACCTCGTGTGGAAGCAATTCTCTGAACTCACCAGTATGTAGACCTTGAAGAGTTAAAAAGCCAAATCTTTCTCTTTTCAACTTCATTACTTGATGTCCAATCGCTTCAAACATTCTTTTCACCTGTCGATTTCTTCCCTCATGAATGCTAATCTCGATAATAGACGTTCGTTTACGCTTATCCATTGAAATAAGCTTAACTCTAGCAGGGGCAGTCATCCCATCCTCTAGCTTAATGCCTCTTTCTAATTGACGTAGTTTTTCCTTAGGTGGAATACCCTTAATCTTTGCCACGTATACCTTCTCAATCTCATATTTTGGATGCATGAGGAGATTTGCAAACTCACCATCATTCGTTAACAACAGCAATCCAGATGTGTCGTAATCTAGTCTTCCAACTGGATAAATACGTTCTCTAATTTCTGGAAAGAAGTCCGTTACAACCTTTCTCCCTTTATCATCGCTCACACTCGAAATCACTGAACGTGGTTTATAAAATAAAAAATAAACAGGCTCTTCCCTTTCTAATGGAATGCCGCTTACCTCAATTTTATCATTTGAGCTAACCTTAATCCCTAGCTCCTTCACAACTTTTCCATTTACCTTAACTTGGCCTGCAATTATGAGCTCCTCGGCTTTTCTCCTTGAAGCTACACCTGCATGTGCAATTACTTTTTGTAGACGTTCCATCTATGCTCACCCCTTAAACATCTTACTTGTTTCTTAGTATTTGTACAAGATAAAAACATTCTTTAGTATGTCCATTCGAGAAGTTTCCTAAAAAACTCAAAAAAGAAAAACACGCGATAATTACGTGTTTTATGTTCCAAATATGAAAGTAACTACAACGACACTAACAATTATCCCTAGTAAATCCGCTAATAGACCGACCTTCAGGGCATCACCCATTTTTTTAATTCCGACTGCTCCGAAATAGACGGTCAGTACATAAAGGGTAGTGTCAGTGCTTCCTTGCATGATGGATGCAAGTCTACCAATAAAGGAGTCAGGTCCATATGTGGCAATTAAATCTGTGGTCATGCCTAAGGCAGCTGTTCCAGACAGCGTCCTTATTAAAGCCAACGGGGCAATTTCTGCCGGGAATCCAACGAATTCCAATCCTGGTCTAATAAGATTAATGAAGAAATCCATTGCACCGGATGCCCTGAAAATTGAAATCGAAACTAACATTCCTATTAAAAATGGCATAATTGAAAAGGCAATTTTTATTCCTTCCTTACCACCTTCTACAAATGTTTCATAAGTTGGAATTCGTTTTGCAGTTCCATATAAGAGAATAAATCCAATGATTACTGGGATTAGCCAGAGTGAAATGGTGTTAATGAGGTTCATTTTTCAACGCCACCCTTCTTCACTCTTCGATGATAAAAATAACGGTCAATTAATACCGCACCAATTGCTGAAATTAAGGTTACGATAAGAGTTGGACCTACTATATCAGTTGGGTTTGTAGATTCATAGGTCATCCTAATTGCAATGACTGTAGTAGGAACAAGCGTTACACTTGCTGTATTAATTGCTAGAAAAGTAACCATTGAGCGACTTGCGGAGGTTTTCCCGCCATTTAGCACTCTTAGTTGCTCCATCGCTTTAATTCCCATTGGTGTAGCAGCATTGCCAAGTCCAAACATATTCGCAATCATGTTTGAAAGCATATACCCCATTGCCGGATGGTCGACTGGCACCTCAGGAAACAAGCGACTAACAAGAGGTCGAAATAATTTGGACAGTTTTTCTAATAAGCCTGCCTCTTGTGCAATTCTCATCAGTCCTAACCAGAAAACAAGCACACTTATTAAGCCTATACAAATAGTGACTGCTTCTGAAGCTCCCTTAAAAATTGCTTCATTTACCTCGTCCATCGTTCCGTTTACGATTGCAAAGATAATCCCGATAATTGTCATAGCTACCCATATAATATTTACCATCGTCATTTAACCCCTAAAATTACTAAAAAAATACTTTTCACTGTTTCCCAAAATGTTATCTTTGGTCTGTCTACATTGCCATTATCAAAATAGATAGGCATTTCCTCTATTGTCTTATCACCAAGATTAACAGTAAGTGTACCCACTATATCAGGGACATTTTCTGGTTTCCGCCATTCCCGATTTTCAGGTTCAAGCAATTCAACATCAATCTTAATCTCTTTTTTCTCTTCTGAGGTCAAGGGATACATAAAATCATGATCGACAAACACTTTACCTTTATAAAAACTGCTGTCTGTTTGCAGATAACCTTCCTCTACAACCTTAACTAATTCATACCTTTCAAATGCTCCGTTAAACATATTCATATGATCATTCCAGTCATCAGAAGCATTAATTGTGACAGCAATTAAATCAATTCCATCCTTTGAAGCTGTTGAGACTAAGGTACGTTTTGCACGCTTTGTATATCCTGTTTTCCCTCCTGTGCTATATGGATAAAGCTTTGTTAAAAGCTTATTTTTATTTCTCCAAACTCGATCCCACTTTTCAGTCGGATTCGGTGCGCGGTGTACTTTTGTACCGGCAATCTCCCTATATTTTTCATTCATCATCGCATATCTTGTTAAAATCGCCATATCGTATGCCGATGAAAAATGATTTTCATGATCATCCAATCCATGGGGGTTTGCAAATTCTGTATTTTGCATACCTATTTCTGCTGCCTTTTGATTCATCATAAAAACAAAGCCTTCTACACTACCACCTACATGTTCAGCAATAGCTACTGCAGAATCATTACCTGAACGTAACATTAGTCCATAGACCAAATCTTCAAGCTTTATTTGCTCGTTTGGTTTCAGGTATAAAGAAGAACCTTCTGTACGCACTGCTTTATTACTTACTTTTACCATTTCATTCAGTTTTCCTGATTCAATGGCGATAATGGCCGTCATGATTTTTGTTATACTAGCAATTCTCATTCGTTGATGGGCATTTTTTTCAAACAAAATTCTACCAGACTCTTGCTCTATTAAGATCGCACCTTTTGCGCTAACAGTAAGTGCACTCGCTTTTTGAGGAAGGAAGCCTATGAGAATCATAACAATGATGATAAGTGTAATAAATCTTTTGCGGAATAATGTCATTCGATCCCCGTCCCTTTTGCCGTTTTGTAAAAGTGTATGCAGAACATGTCCACCTATATGAATAAAATATGTACAAACTACGAAAAACGCTAGGCCCTGGAACTAGACACCAAAAACTGGTCACAAAAAAACTGACCAAGGCCAGGTCAGTACACAAAAAAGTTGTTAATATTGCTTCCATTGAAGTTTTGATGCTTCATTAAATCGGTGTTCAACTTCATCCCAATTTATGATATTCCACCAATTTTTCACATAGTCTGCACGAACATTTTTATACTGAAGATAATAGGCATGTTCCCAAACATCTAGAACAAGTAGTGGAATTGTATCCCACTGGGTCAAAAATTGATGACGTTCCGCCTGTAGGATTTCTAAGTGACAAGCCCTTGGTGACCATACTAATATAGCCCAACCTACGCCTTCCACCTTATTTGCAGATTCACTGAAATGTCTCTTAAAGACTTCAAAGCTGCCAAAATCCCTATTAATCTGGCGTAGTAATTCGCGACCTGGCATTCCTCCACCCTTTGGCTTCATCACATTCCAAAAAATCGTATGCAAATAATGTCCTGAACCATGAAATGCAGCTTCTCTTTCCCAATGCTTCAGTAAGTCATAATCACCAGTGTCACGAGCCTTTTCCATCATTTTCTCAGCCTTGTTTAAACCGTCCACATAGCTCTTATGATGCTTATCATGATGGAGTATCATGATCTCCCTAGAGATATAAGGCTCTAATGCATCATATTCATATGGGAGCGGTGGCAATCTATGCTGTCCAATTCCCACTCTTCTTGTCTCTTGTAAATCCTCATTTTCATCAACTTGTTCTGCAAATCGTAAACTAGTACGATAAAGGTTCTCTACCTCAGCCTGCAATTCTAGTACATTAGTTGGCGTTCCCTTGCCAACTGCATCAAGGATATTTGAAAACTTTAATAGTTCCAATTGAAGGTTTTCATTCCGTTCATTTTCAAATTGTCTTTTCAATTCCAAAAACCAACTCTTCACATCTTCCACATACTTTTCAGGGGTTCCCATCCTAATCCTCCCTCGTTTTTAATCGTCAATATCGTATGCGTTTACCCCATTTTCGTGACTTACACATAAAGAATTAAAACAGGATGATTCACCCATCATTCCTTTTCTACATACAGATACTGTAGAAAACTTGGCGAATGCCTATTTTTATTTGAATTGGAAAGCCGTTTGTTTCGTTACGTATGGATATATATTGGGAGGTATGAAAAAGTGAATCGTTCATTTCAGGAGGAAGCCTTATTTGAAACTCAGTTTTGGATGCAGGTTCTAGGTGACCATAGTCGATTTATACACGATTCTTTGGCACCGAGTGAAAAAGAAAGAATTACAAAATCACAACAATTTATCACCGTATTTGATCGTTTATTGGATTCAACAAGAGAACCCTTACAACCAAATCAAATGACTACCATTATCCAAAAGGGAAGAACTGCCGCAGAACAACTTCGCAAGTTAAAATTAGATATTATTAAAAATCAGTTAGTCGGGAAAGTAAAAATCAGTCTTTCTCCTTCTTTTATTAATCATATGGTCAATGAATTAGAGGAATGGTTACGTGTATCTAGCTTTTTAGTCGAAGGTAAAAATGTACCATATACACATGCACTTCATCACCACCTTATTTGGCTTTTAGATGCCGCCGGACATGCAGGTGGAATTGTATCGAACCTAGACAGAGTTGAAAAAGAATTAATTCAAAAGAGCGAGAAATTCGTAAAGGAATGGGAAGAATTTTACTTAAAAGCCGTTGAAATGGTTGGTTTTTTACGTACAAGTCAATATGAATTCCCTGCACTTTCCCGATTTAATAATGATGTAGAAATCGAAATGAAAATCTTTAAAGGCTTCTTGGAAGAATTGGAAGAAATGGAATTAAATAAAGAAATTTTAGGGGTCCTTACTCCCCTCATGGCCGACCATATGGCAAGGGAGGAATGCTATTATTTAATCAAATTAGCGCAAGCCACAAAAGAGACCAATCCACATAATTGTGACCCGACAAAGCCTCGTGTTCAAGAATAAAAGAAAACCCCAATTGCGTAAATTCTTCAATTGGGGTTCGATTTTTATGTTTGTTGAATAAATTCTATTGGTGATTTTAATTCATAGCCATTTTTGTGATGGAGATGTGTAAAGATTTCTTTTAGTCTATCAAAATGAAGCCCTTTAAAATGTTCTTCAAATTGGTTTTGCTCATTTAAATATACACGTTTACGATGACGATACTCAGGATTCTTAAGCAAGCAAACTAGAGCTACAAGATCTTTGAAGTAAACATCATTTGCATCAATTTTATAAACTGGGTCTTCGGTAAAAGGAGTAAATGATGTAAATTGTTCTTCGAAATAACGCAAATAAAGTATCTGTAAAGTTCTTTCCTCTCCATCTACCATATATGTTACTTCAGATTGGTTAAAAAAGTCCTCAAACGTATTTTTTAACGTTTTTTCAAGTTCAAATCCACTACATTGTTTAATTAACACATTTCCACCCCACTCGCCACGATTTTCCAACTAGATTATCTACATATTACCATATATAGCATAGTGAAGGTGAACTAATTTGAATCTTCTATCGTTTCTTGAAATCTTTCAAAGAAGAGGTCTGCCTCCTCCTGAACGTACTGTTCATCTATTTTTTCAGGAAGTGGAGGCAATTCTTCCAATGTCTTTAATCCAAAATACTCTAAGAAATCTTTCGTTGTGCCATATAAAATAGCTCTTCCTGTACCTTCAACACGCCCGACCTCTTTAATCAAAACTTTTGCCATTAAGGTATGGATCGGTCTTTCCGTCTTCACCCCACGAATTTCTTCGATTTCTGCACGAGTAATTGGCTGACGATAAGCAATGATCGCAAGTGTCTCTAATGCAGCCTGTGATAATGAGGTCGAAGTGGGTGATTCTACTAGTTTTTTCAAATAACCGGCATGTTCTTTTTTTGTCGTTAGTTGATAAGTACCAGCAACCTCAACTAGATTTATGCCCCGACCAGTTTTACTATAATCGTTTTTTAATTCTCCTACAATGTCCAAAACAGTGCTCTCACTTATTTCTAAAACCATTGCCATTTGTTTTAATGTCAACCCTTCGTCTCCGGCTGCAAACAGCAACCCTTCGACAATGGCTTTCCAATCAACTAATTTCATTACTAAAAATCCCTTTCCATACTCGATATATAAATTTCTGAAAAATTGTTCTGCTGTTCAATAAATACAGCATTTTTCTTCATTAATTCAAGAAGTGCAAGGAATGTCACAACAATATGGTTTTTATCATGATATGGAAAAAGCTCTGTGAATTTCTTTTTTCCACGGTAGCCCTTTAATTCATTAATAATTTCTTCCATCCTTTTTTCGATGGGTATTTCTTGTCTTGTAATTCTTGTTGATAAAGGCTTCTGCAATTTTTTACGACGCATAAGCTTTTGAAAAGCTCCAAGCATGTCATAGAGATTGACATCTAACGAATAATTGTTGGAGACATCCTTCGTGAATTCACTTAAATCACTTGGAGGCTTTGTAAACAATTGGGAACGCTCTTCTTCTAGATGCTTCAGATCTTCTGCAGCATTTTTATATTTACGATATTCAATCAGTCGGTTCATCAGGTCTTCACGCGGATCCTCTTCATAATCAAACTCTGAGTCACCATCGAAAAGCTCCTCTTCTTGTTTTGGAAGCAACATTTTACTTTTTATTGCTAATAGTGTCGCGGCCATAACAAGGTATTCACTTGCAATATCTAATTGTAACACTTTCATTGCATGTATATACATTAAGTATTGTTCTGTAATTTCCGCAACTGGTATATCGTAAATATCAATTTCTAATCGATTGATTAAATGTAAAAGAAGGTCTAATGGACCTTCAAAAGAGTCAATTTTTACGCTGTAATGTAAGTCCACGCTCATCTCACCAAAAATACCCTTCTTGACATATTCATATTCTTATATTTTAACACAAGTATTAGTATAGAACATATTAACCATTCAAGCCATATCTGGATTTTGGATATTTACACCAAATATTTTTAAAAAATGAGCGTGAATAAGGACACCCGCCCACACAAGTAATCATAAAAGTCATACTATAACTGTGTAACCAAGAAACTTAAGGAGGTATTTTAAATGAGTGGTGGATACTTTTTTGGAGGCGGATTTGCCTTAATCGTAGTATTGTTTATTCTTTTAGTTATCGTTGGTGCAGCTTGGTTTTAATTAATCACTGAAAATGACGATAAAGTGTTCAGCATTTTGCTGAACACTTTATTTTTTCCATGTAATGGATACAATGAATATGTTAAACTACACTTACATAGTGTTAAAAGGATGTGTGATTACCCTTGTATCCACAAGCATTTATTGAATATTTAATTCATTTCCACTGTGAACGGGACTATTTTGAATGCCATGAGGTTTTGGAAGAACATTGGAAAGAAGATCATGTTCCTGAAAGAAAGAAATATTGGGTAGGTTTAATTCAAATTGCCGTGTCATTTTATCACTATCGCCGTGGGAATAGAGCAGGTGCCCTCAAAATGATGAAGAGTGCACTAAAGATTTGTAAAGAGCAGAAATCCGAGTTGGTAAAGTTAGGATTTCAAGCTGATGAACTAATTGAACTTTTACAAAAGAAATTTTATGAGATTGAAAACGGCACTCCCTATGAAAGTATAAACTTACCTTTAACCGATAAAAATCTCCTTGCAACCTGTAAATACCAGGCTACTAAATCAGGAAAATCATGGGGGAAAGAAAGTGATCTTTCAAATAAGGAAATAATCCATAAACACAGATTACGAGACAGAAGCGAGATAATTACCGAACGGGAAAAACAATTCCTTTTAAAGCAGAAAAATCGAAACAGAAATTAAAAAGGACAGTCTTATGACTGTCCCTCTTCACATTTTTCATCCTCTGAAAAATCACATTTCTCAAAAAATGCTGCAGTATGTTCATTTGGTCGTAACTCACGATCCGGAAAATGCTCTTTTAGCGCCTTTACCATCTTTTTTCCAATACCTTGATAGCGATGGGATGGATTTACGCAGATATGTTGAATTTCTACAAGATTCCCGTCATGGATTGTTGTTCCGATAATTCCGACAATATCTTCTTCTTTCCATAAGAATAGCTGCTGTGTATCATCTTCTTCATATTGCTTCATTGTTGCTTGCAGGTTCTTTAGGTCCTTTTCGGTCGGCATAAATGAAAGAAGCCCCATTGCGATTTTCTCATAATTCTTTTTATAACGAATTAACATATAAATCCCTCATTATCGAAAAACTTTCCAAATAGTATATCCATTACTACTTTTGGACTAACCCTAATACATTTATTAAGAGTACCATTATCCCAGTTATTTTTCCATAGTCTTTTTGGAATACCCTTAAATTTAAATTATATCCAAAACCTTCCAATTCCATACAAATTTTCGTGAATTATTCAAATGAACGTGCTAAATTCGCCATTTCAATTGCAGATACAGCAGAATCCCATCCTTTATTTCCTGCTTTGGTTCCCGCTCTTTCGATTGCTTGTTCAATTGTATCAGTTGTTAAAACGCCAAACATGACTGGTTTTCCAGTCGCTAATGCAGTTGCGGCCAATCCTTTTGCGACTTCGTTACAAACAAAATCATAGTGGGAAGTAGAGCCTCTAATGACAGTACCTAACGCAATTACAGCATCATATTTACTTGAATCAGCCATCTTTTTAGCTATTAAAGGGATTTCAAATGCACCCGGAACCCAAGCAATTTCAACATCCTCATCTGCAACTCCATGTCTCTTGAGTGCATCGAGTGAGCCGCTTAATAATTTTGCTGTGATGAATTCATTAAAACGCGCAACTACAATCCCTACTCTTAAACCTGTTCCAACTAAATGTCCTTCATAAATTTTATTCATCATTTGCCTCCTATGTTATCAGTTATTGTTCATTTTTTTAAAAATGTAGTATATGGCCTACATTTTTATTTCTGTTTTTTCCTTCCAACTCAAATGGAATCCGATCGACAACTTCTAATCCATATCCCTCAAGACCAGTTATTTTTCTAGGGTTATTCGTTAAAAGCTTCATTTTTTTAATCCCTAAATCCCTAAGGATTTGAGCTCCAATTCCATAATCCCTTAATTCAGGTAAAACTCCAGGATTTTTATTTATTTCGTCTGTTTCTTGCCCTTCTACTTTACGTTGATAGGCACGCATTTTGTTTATTAAACCATCGTCCTTACTTTCTTGACGCATATATAAAAGTACACCTGACTCCGCTTGCTTTATTTGTTGTAATGCCGCATGAAGCTGTGATCCGCATTTGCATTGTTTTGATCCGAATACATCTCCAGTTAAACATGCTGAATGTACTCTTACCAGCATTGGTTCTGTTTCTTTAATCTCACCTTTAACAAGTGCAACATGTTCTTTTCCATCAACAAGACTTGAGTATCCAATTGCTTTGAAATCACCATATTCAGTTGGTAATGAAACCTCAACTTCTCTTTTTACAAGCTTTTCCTTTTGATTCCGATAACGAATTAATTCTTCAATCGTAATCATTTTTAGGTTGAATTCATCTGCAATTTTTCGCAAATCATGAACCCTTGCCATGGTTCCGTCCTCTTTCACAATTTCACAGATCACCCCAGCAGGTTCTGACCCACATAAAGTCGCTAAGTCTACAGCAGCTTCTGTATGACCTGCCCTGCGGAGAACCCCCCCTTCCTTTGCAATTAAAGGAAAGACATGACCAGGTCTTTTGAAATCTGACGCTTTTGATTGTGGGTTAAGCAGCTCCATTATTGTTGTTGATCGTTCGATAGCACTTATCCCTGTTGTTGTCGTTTTATGATCAATACTCACTGTAAAGGCAGTGCCATGTGGGTCTGTATTATGCAAAACCATTGGATCAAGATCTAATTTTTTAGCTAACGACTTTGAAATAGGCGTACATACAAGTCCACGGCCATGCGTGATCATAAAATTAATGATATCTGGGGTTGCTTTTTCAGCAATTGCTATAAAATCTCCTTCATTTTCACGATCTTCATCGTCACACACAATGATTACTTTTCCTTGTTTTAGGTCGGCAAGAGCATCTTCAATTGGATCAAACATTGTCGTCCCCCCCTTTTTTATTTAAATCCATGTTCTTCTAAAAAGCTAGCGGTAATCTTTGATTTCGTTACTTTTTCATGATTAAAAGATCGTTTCATGAACTGGCTAACGTACTTCCCGAGCATGTCACACTCAATGTTAACAATGTCTCCTACACCTTTATTACGTAAAATCGTTTCTGATAATGTATGTGGGATCAAAGAGAGCGTAAATGTATTTCCTGTAAGACCGAAAATCGTTAAACTCGTCCCGTCTACTGCAACCGATCCTTTATATATCATAAACTCAACAAGCTCTTCAGGTATTTCAATTTCATAGTACACGGCATTTCCTTTTGGTTCTTTTCGAACGATCTTTCCGATACCATCTACATGACCTGAAACGATATGCCCTCCAAAACGTCCACCTGCAGTCATTGCTCTTTCTAGATTGACAGCATGATTTCGCTCTAAATCTCGTAAAGAAGTTGATTTCACCGTCTCTGGCATCACATCAACAGTGAAACCATCAGAAGTAAATTCCGTTACAGTTAAACAAACTCCATTGACCGAAATACTATCGCCTAAGTTTACATCCTCGAGAATCTTTTTAGCTTGGATCACCATTTCAATGGAATCCTGTGAACCATTTATCGCTTTTACTTTCCCGATTTCTTCTACAATCCCTGTAAACATTTTTTCACCTCTATCTCGGTTCTGCTACGATTTTAATATCTTCTCCGAGCTGTTCCACGGATTTAATGGTTAATTGTAATGCATCATCAATAGATTCAATTCCAGTACCACCAATAGAAGTTGGAGCTAGTTTTCCACCTACTAATTTGGGTGCAAGGTAGACAATGACTTGGTTAATTGCCTTTTCCTTTAAAAAGCTGCCATTCACTTCTGCTCCACCTTCAACAAAAATGGAAGATATCCCTTCTTCAGCTAGACGTGCAAGCATAGAGTTAACTAAAATTTTGGACTCCTGCAATTGAATGATTCGAACGCCCTTTTTATCGGAGAATTCATTCATTTGCTCTTCATTGACTTGGTTAGAAACAATAATCCATGTCTCTGCCTTGCCGTCATTGACAACTTGCGAATCTAGGGGTGTTCTTAAGGTTGAATCTAAGATGATTCGAATTGGATTTTTGCCTGTTCCATTCGGAAGCCTTGTTGTTAAACTTGGATTATCCACAAGCACTGTATTAACACCAACAAGAATTGAATCATGAATACTTCTATACAGATGGACATCATTTCTAGCGTCCTCACCGGTTATCCATTTACTTTCACCAGTAACTGTTGCTATTTTTCCATCTAATGTGATGGCAGATTTCAAGGTTACATAAGGAAGTTTTTTATCTAAAAAATGATAAAAAACAGCGTTTAATGCATCTGCTTGTTCCTTACATACTCCGACTTCTACTTCAATTCCCGCTGCTTTTAATTTAGCGATGCCCTTTCCAGCAACGAGTGGATTTGGATCAGTCGTTGCAATGACTACCCTTTTCACATTGCTATTTACTAAAAGATCAGCACATGGTGGAGTTTTACCATGGTGACTACAAGGCTCCAATGTTACATACACCGTTGCATTTTTGGCTTTCTCACCAGCCATCGTTATTGCATGGACTTCCGCATGGGGTTCACCTGCTTTTAAATGTGCACCAATGCCAACCACTCTGCCTTCGTTCACAACAACTGCTCCTACAACAGGATTTGGTGTAGTTTGACCGACACCTGCTTTTGCAACATTTATCGCTAAATTCATATAATCTTGATCTCTCACCCATCTACACTCCTTTCTATTTATCATGTACAAATTACAAGGGTTCTTACTTTATTTCCGAAACAAAAAAGACCTCGGAAAACAATCCGGGGTCCTGGTCGATGTTATTCAAGCAACAGAATATGTATTTTTGCCCATCACAAATAAAGGTATAATGGACAATTTTTTTCACATACCGTACTAACATCCTTCTCCCATCCAGACTTTAACTGTCGGCCTTGGATTCTCACCAAAGTCCACCATTTTAAATGAAATCTCATGGCATATAGCCTATCAACAATAGAATGCTGATAATAAAATGGGTCACGGGCTTAGAACAATTGTTCATCACCGTCGGTAAGGAATTTCACCTAACCCCGAAGGAACATATTTTATTCTTTTAGCGATGTAAATCAGTATAACATAAAGTACTCTTAGTTTGTCGAATTTAATGCTTTACGATGCAAAATATGTATTTTAGTGTACATAGGAAACTACGCGATAAACAACCAGAAAATAACTCCCCAAGCAATTGCAATGAATAGCAATACAAAAAATACTGTCCATCTTCCTTTACCCATTTAGTGTCACCTCAAGACTCATTATAGGACAAACAAAAAGACACAACAAGAATGACCTGTTGTGCCTCATTTCTTACTCTTCCCAAACTTTAACTTCTTTCATGACATCGCCTTGTTTAATACGGTATACAGACTCTAAACCCTCAATCACTTGACCGAAAACAGTGTGCACACCGTCTAAATGCGGCTGTGACTCATGTACAATAAAGAATTGGCTTCCACCAGTATCTTTTCCAGCGTGTGCCATAGACAATGCTCCAGGTACATGTTTATGTGGGTTACCTTCTGTTTCACATTTAATTGTATACCCTGGACCACCTGTTCCATTACCACGAGGGCAGCCACCTTGTGCAACAAATCCAGGAATAACACGGTGGAATGTTAAGCCATTATAAAATCCTTCATTTGCAAGCTTTTCAAAATTCGCTACAGTTCCTGGTGCTTCATTTGAATATAACTCAATAACAATTTTTTCTCCATTTTCAAACTCAATGCTAGCTTTTTTCATTTGAAACCTCCGCTTAATTTCTTTCGTCCATATGTATTGAACGAGTTCATTTTACTATAAATGGTTGGAATAATCCAATCTAAAGAGGAGGCGTTTTTCATTCATCACCGTCAGAAAGATATTTTAGGGAAAGAATAATGTATAATATGTACGATGACTCACCTTGTTTTAAAAATCAAAGGAGGAAATTGGTTTGAGATATAAACGTATACTCTCTTTTTTACTTTTGTTTTCACTCATTTTTCCATCACTTAGCTTCGCAGACGCAACACCTGGAGATGTGATTCTTACACTTGGTCAAGACCTAACCGAGACACAAAAAGACGCAATTCTAAAAGAAATGAATGCACCAGAGAATCCACAGATTGTCGTTGTTACAAATGCGGAAGAACATCAGTACCTTGGAAACTATATACCAAAAGCTAGAATCGGAAACAAAGCATTATCCTCAGCTTCGATAACAATTGGGGAAAAGGGTTCTGGGCTGGATGTAACCATTTCAAAACATATTACTTTAATTACAGAGGAAATGTACGCAAATGCATTAATTACAGCTGGTGTGAAAGATGCAAAAATCTATGTAACAGGACCTTTTGATGTTTCTGGAACAGCCGCCTTAACAGGGATTATTAAAGCTTACGAGATATCTTCAGATCAAGTTATCCCAGAGGATGTTAAGCAGATTGCCAATGAAGAAATGGTTGAAACTACAAAATTAAGTGAAAAAATTGGTGCAGAAGATGCCGCGGCATTAATGGCAAAAATTAAGGATGAAATAGCAAAAAACGCACCGAAAAACGATGAGGAACTGCGGACCATTATTGTAAATGCTGCGAATGACTTAGGTATTACATTAACAGATGCCGACATCGATCGCCTCATGGACCTTTTTAAAAAGCTAATGGATCTTAATATTGACTGGAATCAAGTTGGTGAACAACTAAATTTAGCTAAGGAGAAGCTAACAAACTTTTTAGAATCTGAAGAAGGGCAAGGCTTTTTAGATAAACTTAAAGAATTTTTTGTTAGCCTAATTGATGCCATTAAAAATCTTTTTAAATAAAGAAGATTACAATAAAAACCCACGAATATTCGTGGGTTTTTACGATTTAATTTATTCTACTATCTTAGATTTTAGCGGAATATCTAATCTAACTAAATCTTCATAACTTTCACGTTGAACGACAAGCTGCGCCTCACCATTCTCTACAAATACAACTGCAGGTCTTGGGATACGGTTATAATTATTGGCCATAGCATATCCATATGCACCTGTACAGAAAACAGCTAACATATCATCTGAGTCTGCTTTTGGTAATGGTAAGTCCCAGATTAACATATCGCCAGATTCACAGCATTTCCCCGCAATAGAAACAGTCTCTTCAACAGGATCCTCTACACGATTTGCTAATACTGCTTCATATTTTGCTTGATATAAGGCTGGTCTAATATTATCTGTCATGCCCCCATCAATTGCGATATATTGACGGATATTAGGTACTTCTTTTCGTGAACCAACAGAATAAATCGTTGTTCCAGCGTCACCTACAATTGAACGACCTGGCTCAATCCATATTTCAGGAATATCGATTGAAAGATCATCCGCATGCTTCTTAACTTCACCGATAATCGCTTCTACATAGTTTGACACTGGAAGTGGCTTGTCTTCTTCCGTATAGCGAATCCCAAAGCCACCGCCAAGATTTAATACTTTAGGTGCAAATTCGAAACGATCCTTCCAGTCTTTAAGTTTTCCGAACATTTTTCCAGCAGCCACTAAAAATCCAGTTGTTTCAAAAATTTGAGAGCCAATATGAGAATGAATTCCTAATAACTCTAAGTATTCTGAATGAAGCGCCTGCTCGACGGCTCGGTCTGCCTGTCCATTTTCGAGTCCAAAGCCAAATTTAGAGTCATCTTGACCAGTTGTAATATAATCATGAGTATGTGCTTCCACTCCAGGTGTTACCCTTAATAAAATCTTCATCGTTGTTTTATTTTCATTACAAACCTGCTCTAACAACGATAGTTCATAAAAATTATCAACTACAATACAGCCAATGTTATTTTTAACAGCCATGTCTAATTCTTCATAGCTTTTATTATTACCATGGAAGTGAATTCGTTCTACTGGAAAACCTGCTTGTAGGGCAGTAAAGAGTTCCCCGCCTGAAACGACATCTAAAGATAGCCCTTCCTCATGAGCCAACTGTACCATTGCAATCGTTGAAAAGGCTTTACTCGCGTATGCAACCTGAGCAGGAATATTTAAACGCTTAAATGTTTCACGAAAGCTTCTAGCACGTTCTCTGATAAGTGCAACATCATACACATATAAAGGTGTGCCATATTGTTCTGCTAATTCTACAGTATCTACCCCACCAATTTCTAAGTGGTTTTTTTCATTTACTTTACTAGTTCCATGCAAAAACATTGATTTCCCCTCATTCCTTCATAGAGTACTCATTATGATAAAATAGTATTACGTGCATTCCCGCCTTTTTCAAAGAAAAATGACAGCTAATCACTTATAGTCATCAGCTGTCATTATATCTTTAACGCTGTGCTATGGAAAATAGATTAACACAACGTTTTATATGGTGCAACTATTGTTTGAAAGGTTTTTGAGGGTGTACAATACTCGGTCTTAACTTTGCTCCTGGTACGGAAGTCCGAATCACAATTTGTAATAACGCTTTTGCGTTAAATGGTAAAAACGGCCACAAATATGGAGTATTTAGGGACCTGATATTTACCAAGAACAAGAAATAGATGGTGCAGCCAATAACAAATCCTGGCACCTTAAATATAGCCACTAGGACCAATAAAAATAATCTTGCTATCTTATTAGCAGCACTTAATTCATAGCTCGGTGTTGCAAACGTACCGACCGCTGCAATAGCTACATAAAGGATTACCTCTGGTCCAAACAATCCAACATCAATTGCAATTTGACCAATTAATGCTGCAGCAATTAAGCCCATCGCAGTTGATAATGGTGTTGGCGTATGTATAGCCGCCATCCTTAAAAACTCAATTCCCATATCCGCGAGGAAAATTTGGACAACAATTGGGATATTTGACTTTTCATTTGGTCCAATATAATCAATAGCCTTTGGAATCATATCCGGTTCTAAAACTAATAAAAACCAAAGGGGTAAAAGAAAAATAGAAGCTATTATCCCAATAAACCTTGTCCATCGTAGTAATGTACCAACTGCAGGAGCTTGGCGATATTCTTCAGCATGCTGCACATGATGGAACATTGTTGTAGGAGTGATAATAACACTTGGCGAGGTATCTACCATTATGACAACATGCCCCTCAAGTAAGTGAGTTGCTGCAACATCGGGACGCTCTGTATATCTAACCAATGGATATGGATTAAAACCTTGATGAACGATAAATTCCTCAATTGTTTTATCCGCCATTGTTAGGCCATCTACATTAATCTTGCTTAGTTCCTTTTTAATGATCCTCACTAAGTCGGGGTCGGCCACATCCTGAATATAAGAGACACAAATATCTGTTTTTGATCTCTCACCGACCTGCATAATCTCGTTACGGAGCCTCTCATCTCTTATCCGCCTTCTTGTTAATGCACAATTCACGATTATATTTTCTACATATCCATCTCGAGCACCCCGAATAACTTTTTCAGTATCAGGCTCTTGAGGTGTTCTTCCTGGATAACTACGTACATCAACTGCTAGCCCCGAATCCTCCCCTTCAACTAGAAAGAGGATAAGTCCTGACAGGATCGTATCAACAGCCTCATCTAAATTCTTGATAGTACTTACTTGCTGATGGACCAGCCGATTCTCAATGATTTGAAAGGCCTGGTAAGAATTCTTTTCATTATCATTGATATTTACTAATTCCTCTAAAATTTGAATAATAAATGCCGTGTCGCACAGACCATTTAAATAATATAGATGGACTTCCTTATTTAAAATCTTAAATCTTCTCACACCGACATCAAAATTTGAAGTTCCTAAACCTATGCGTGATTCGAAATATTTGTCATTTTTAACTATGTCAGGAGAAATTGGAGTCTTTGTTGAAGTCTGTTCCTTTCCGATCATAACCACTCCTTTCGAGTATTAGATCCACTGCTTTTCTTGTAATGGGGGCACCAATTTTAATATCATCTTTACGTGCCATTTTTCCAATATCGCCCATTCCTACAATTATTGGAACATCTAGTGAATCTAAACAATACACCGTATCTCCGTTTATTCGACCAACGTCATATTCAGGAAGCCCACTTTTATCGACCCCGTATTCCGTAAGATTACCGTCTCTGTCAATATTTATGTCAACCTTTGCCCATTCAGTTTGATGGGTCTTCGAAGCCACGGCAATAACACCTAACACTTCAATTTTTGGATGATTTGCGACATACTTTAATGCATGTTCACCCATTCCTTCGCCCAACAATCCACTATCATCGAACATAACAAATACAGGGTCGTAAGGGGCCTCTAAAATGTACTCCACCATTTCTTTTCCTGTTAGAGTTGTTGGGTTTCCTTGTGATTTGGAAATACATCTTCCTCCTACTTCTTTCGCGATGTATTCCAATGTCTTTTTTGCATATTCATCGCCATCTGTTACTAGAATCACTTTTCTTCTAGCTTCATCCATATATTTTATCCTTTCGCTCTGAAAATCAGTGCAACTAAGAAGGAGAACAATATAGCTGAGGATATCCCAGCTGAAGTTAATTCAAATATCCCCATTGCAATACCAATAAATCCATGCTCCTCTGCACTTTCCATCGCACCGTGTAAAAGGGAGTGACCAAAGCTTGTAATTGGTACTGTTGCTCCAGCACCTGCAAATCGGATTAAATTGTCGTAGAGATCAAATCCATCCAAAATACTACCTGCTACGACAAAAACACTCATCACATGAGCGGGTGTTAATTTCGCAAAATCTAGTAAAAGCTGTCCAACCACACATATCGCTCCACCAACTAAGAAAGCATATAAATATTCCATTACCTACTCACCACCTTGAACACGTTCCAACACCACACCATGTGCGATTGTTGGGATGGTTTCCTTTTGCTGTATCATTGTCGGGCTAAGAAGTGCACCTGTTGCAACAATAAACACCTTATTTAAATTGCCACTAATTAGTTCTTTAACAATATGACCATACGTAACAATTGCTGAACAAGCACATCCACTCCCCCCAGCAAATACCTCTTGGTCTGAGTGGTAAAGCATCAGTCCACAATCATTGTGTTTGTTGCCCAGGTCATAGCCTTCATCTTTTACCATTTCCTTTAGAATTGGACTTCCAACACCTGAGAGGTCACCAGTAGCAATCAGGTCATATTCATCTTGATTTATATTTAAATCCTGAAAATGTCTAGTAATTGTATCAGCAGCTGCTGGTGCCATTGCAGAACCGAGGTCAAAAGGATTTGTTATTCCTAAGTCAACTACTTTACCTATTGTCGCTGAAGTAATCCTTATCGGTCCCTTCTCTTTACTCACAAGAGCAGTACCACCACCTGTTGCTGTAAAGGTTGCTGTATCCGGCTTTTGCCCTCCATATTCGGTTGGATATCGGAATTGTCTTTCAGCTGTGGCGTTATGGCTACTTGTTGATGCTAAGATTCTGTTTGCAAATCCAGCATCAACAAGCGCTGAACCAACAGCAAGAGTCTCCATAGAAGTTGAACAAGCTCCGAACATACAGATAAGTGGGATTTGATGATGTCTAGCAGCATAGTTTGTCGTAACATTTTGATTTAATAAGTCGCCAGCTAAAAAGAAATCAATATCATCATTTGACAAGTTCACTTTTTGTAGACAAGAATCAATCGAATCCACCATAAGCCTTCTTTCGGCAGATTCCCAAGAATCTTCGCCACAATGCAAATCATCATACTTTATATCGAAACTTGAACCTAAAGGACCTAAACTTTCTTTTGGTCCTACCGCTGTTCCCGTTGAATTTAAAAAGATTTGATTTTCAAATACCCATGTTTGTTTTCCAACTAGCCTCATGTCATTCACTCCTTACAATCAAGATATTGTGAGATTAAAGAAATAACGAATAATCCCAACAATATACGCAGAAACTGCTCCAAACACAATAACACTGCCTGCGAGCTTAAACATATTCGTGGCAATTCCTAATACGACACCTTCGCTTTTATATTCCATTGCGGCACTAGTCATCGAATTTGCAAATCCTGTAACAGGAACCGCGGATCCTGCACCAGCAAATTGTCCAAGCTTGTCATATAAACCAAACCCGGTTAATAAGGAGGATATTAGGATAAGAGTTGCGACAGTCGGATTTCCTACATCTTTTTCCGTAAAATCAAATACTGTCATATAGAAATTTTGTATCCCTTGTCCAATACAGCAGATAAAACCTCCAACCAAAAATGCCTTTATGCAATTAATAAAATACTTAGGTTTGGGTTGGTACTTTTTGATGCTATTTTTATAATCGTCTTTTATCTTTTTCTTAGTAGCCACTCATTGTTCACTCCCTGCGTTGTAAAATTATCCTTAATAAAATCATTTTACATAGTACATCCATTGAAATAATGACCCGGCGATTTTTCCAAAAACAATCGCCATAACCAGAATAATGATTTTATTATCGATTCCAATGCGTTTAGCTAATATTGGAAAAACATTTAGTACCTCTGTGAGGGCAGCTGCCAACATGCCGACGAATATCCCACTTGCTAATCCAACGGGAAGTACTAAAACCTCCCAAAGATTAAAGATATGATCGTTTAGAGTAAACCAACCACCAAATACTGCACCTAATACAACCCCCCACTCATAATAACGAATGAATTTCATTGTTTTTGTTAATTGTGTTAACCGTGGAATAATGCCTAAGACTGCTAAAAAAGCTACAAAACCGCCTCCAACAGCAAGCCCACTTCCTAATCCAATAAACATAATTAAAAGGACTTTAATTGTCATCAATGTGTTTCATACTTTCTTTGTTCTCATTTAAAATTAAATAATTATCTAAATCCTGCTGGTAATTAAACATTTCAACTTCAAGTGGACTTGGTTCTTCGTTGAGACGTTTCCGGAAAAAGTGATTGAAAAATAAAATCATCCCTAGACCTAAACCCAATGAATATGGAATTTGAAATAACAATGGTTTAGGAACTACGTCACCGGTTATCATGGTATAGATTCGCAGATGAACCTCTCTCATTGACACATCTTCATGGAAATTCATCATTGTAAGGGCAGCTCCTGTGAATAATAGAAACCAAACAGCTACAAAGAGTGCAGGTGCAAACCGTTTTTTCTTGATAGCTACCTCAATGATGGTTTGTGCGGGTCCAACCGTTTGAATGTCAACATGAGGAAATCGCCTTCTAATTTGTTCAATCACCTTCATGACATCAATGACAATAATATTTTTATCTTTTTTGCTTACTTGATGTATGATGATCTTTTTAATAGCTTGTGCGATGCTGTCCTCAGCACTTATTTGTATGATTTCACCAATAGTAATTGTTGCATTGGGTTGTACCAGTACGCGATGGCGCATTCGAACATAAATTGATTTTTCCATCACTTTCACACCCCACACATTGTTTTCCTTATATAAGTAGTATGTTAAATCTCATTTATCTAATGCGACTGGAGTGCAAACACCAATAATTACCACGGTAAACGAAAAAGACCGAATGGATCATACGTCCATTCGGTCTTTCATTTGTTGTAATATTTTTTTCTCAAGCCTCGACACTTGTACTTGCGATATCCCCAACCTTGTCGCAACTTCTGATTGGGTTTGATCCTTATAATAGCGCAGGAAAACGATTAATCTCTCACGTTCATCCAACTCGCGAATCGCTTCCTTTAGTGCTATTTTATCAAACCACTTTGTTTCATTATTATCCGCTATTTGATCAAGCAATGTAATCGGATCACCATCATTTTCATATACGGTTTCGTGAATAGATGAAGGTGCTCGACTTGCCTCTTGGGCTAAAACAACATCCTCAGGAGTGATTTCTAAGTATTCCGCAATCTCCGCAATTGTTGGAACTCTACCGAACTGCTTTGACAGTTCATCCTTAGCTTTCCGGATTTTATTTCCGGTCTCCTTTAATGAACGACTCACCTTCACCGTTCCGTCGTCTCTAATAAAACGCTGGATTTCACCAATTATCATTGGTACAGCATAGGTTGAAAATTTAACATCATAGGATAAATCAAATTTATCGACAGACTTCAATAATCCAATGCAGCCTATTTGAAACAAATCATCTGGTTCATAGCCTCGATTTAAAAATCGTTGTACAACAGACCAAACTAACCTCATGTTCTTCTGAACGATTAAATCACGTGCTTCTTGTCGACCTTCTTGGCTGAGTTTGATTAAATTCTTAACCTCGTTGTCCTTTAAATACGTTTCACTATTGTTGTTCTTGACCTCCACATCCATTGGCAAGTCTCCTTAATTGCATAACGCTTTACTCTTTGATAAATGCTTTGTTAGCCGTAATGTTGTACCTACGCATGAACCTGTTTCCACTTCAAACTCATCCATGAAATTTTCCATAATTGTAAATCCCATACCTGATCGCTCAAGCTCTGGTTTTGTTGTAAACAATGGCTGCCTAGCTTCCTCGAGATTGTTAATTCCAATTCCTTCATCTCTTATAGTGATATAGACTGTACTGTCTTCAATTTTGCATGAAATGTAAACAATCCCGCTTGGATCACTTTCATATCCATGAATAATTGAGTTTGTTACGGCCTCTGAAACAACTGTCTTAATTTCAGTTAGTTCGTCTAAGGTTGGATCAAGTTGTGTGATAAACGCTGCTACTGCAACTCGTGCAAATGACTCATTTTGGCTAAGTGCTGAAAATTGAAGGTGCATTTCGTTTTTCATTACGCCACCCCCAATGACTGAAGCGCAAAAGACTCATCACGCTCTAACCGAATGATTTTGAAAAGACCAGACATTTCAAATAAACGTTCGACCTGTGGGGAAATAGAACAAACAACCATTTCTCCACCTAGATTCTTGATTTGCTTGTATCTTCCTAAAATAACACCTAATCCTGAGCTATCCATAAATGTCAGCTTTTCAAGATTTAATAAGATGTGATTAATTTGATTGCTTTCAATCGTATCTGTTACCTTTAATCGCAATTCATCAGCTGTATGATGGTCTAGCTCACCAGTAAGCCTAATACATAACACATTGTGTTTTACCTCAAGTTCAATTCCAAGACTCACTTTACAATGCCTCCTTTAAATCGTATAGAGAGTCTTTTCGATATTCACATGAAAGAATCCTTCTTGATGACAAAACTAGTGTTCATTCGGCAAAAAATACTGAAATGCGCAAAGGGCAGGTCTCTCGGTGATTAGCTTATGACCATAGGGCCGACGGCGCTGGAACTAGACATCAAGAACCTTACAAAATTATGGAGTTTTATTAAACGTTCCCATAGTCCGTTTAAATAATTTCCACCAACTCGCTGCATCGATGTCTTTCTCTGCGACAAGGGGGCTTTCACTTAAAACCTTTCCATCTTTTTTAATCACGAGTTTTCCAATTTTGTCACCTTTTTTTATCGGAGCTTTTAGCTTTTCATGAACAACCACTTCTTTTTGTACATCATCAACTTTTTCACCTTTTTTCGTTAAAAGTGAAATAGGCTCAGATGTAACAAGTTTAATTTTCTTTTCACTTCCTTTACTTAATTTCGCTTCAGCAACTTGCTGATTACGCTCATATAAAGGATGTGTCTTATACTGACTAAAACCAAAGTCGAGCATTTTTGTTACTTGTGCATTGCGTTCCTTCGGTGTTGGGGCTCCAAATATAACAGATATTAATCGCATATCCTCTTTTTCAGCAGTCGCTGTTAAACAATATTTTGCCTCTGTTGTAAAGCCTGTTTTTAATCCATCTACACCTGGATAAAAGCGAACAAGGCGATTGGTATTTACAAGCCAAAATTTATTTTCGGAATCTTGACGTAAATAATCCTCATATTTACCAGTGAACTTAGTCACTTCTTCATATTTCAGTAATTCCTTTGACATGATTGCCATGTCATGGGCAGAACTGTAATGATTTTCTGCAGGAAGGCCAGTTGGATTTTGAAATAATGTATTTTTAAGACCTAATTCCTTCACCTTATTATTCATCATTTCAACAAAAGCTTCTTCTGAACCTGCTATCTTTTCTGCCATGGCAACTGAAGCATCATTGCCCGAACCAATAGCAATCCCTTTTAACATTTCCTCGACTGTCATTTCTTCGCCAGGCTCAAGGAATATTTGTGATCCTCCCATTGATGCGGCATGCTCACTTGTTCTAACTTTTTCAGAATAGGTGATACTACCTTTATCAAGGGCTTCCATGATTAACAGCATGGTCATGATTTTCGTCATGCTTGCTGGGGGAAGCTTTTCATCACTATTTTTTTCGTAAAGGATCTTCCCTGTATCACGTTCAATTAAAATTGCAGATTTTGCATTATTCGCTAAATCAACAGACGATTCCTGTGCAGAAGCGAAAGGGCTAATAGTAAAAATCATAATTGTTGAAAGTAACAGACTAATAAATACGCGTTTCATCCCAAACCCTCCATTCTTTATACTTTCCCATTTTTTCCAACAAATAAAAAAATATACATTTAAAAAAGGTCCTTTGAGGTAAAAGGACATAAAAAAATCCGAGGAATATTTCATCCTCGGATTGTGATTTACGATATTTTATCAATGATTAATGTAGGTGGTTTTACTGGATTTGATGAAATCGATATACTTTCAGATAATTTCTTTTTGATTTCAGCAATATCTTCAAAATTACTATGAATCGTGACAAGGCTATCTCCTTTTAAAACCTTATCACCTATTTTTTTCCTAAGAACAAGCCCAACCGCCAAATCAATTGATGATTCCTTTGTTGCTCTTCCTGCACCTAGAAGCATTGCCGCAGTACCGATGGAATCGGCAATAATACCTGAGACATATCCATCAGACTCTGCTTCAAACTCAAATTGATATTTTGCTTTTGGAAGCATTTCAGGTGAATCTACGACAGAAGCATCTCCACCTTGTGATGATAAAAATGTTTTAAAGGTTTCTAATGCTTTTCCATTTTTGATGGATTCCTCAAGCAGACTTCTTGCTTCTTCAATTGAATTCGCTTTTTTTCCTAGTACGACCATTTGGCTTCCTAAAACGAGACAAAGCTCTTGCAGGTCAGCAGGACCTTCTCCTCTTAACGTGTCAATCGCTTCTTTTACCTCAAGCGCATTACCAATCGCAAACCCAAGCGGCTGACTCATATCTGAAATAATGGCCATCGTATTTCTGCCCACATTATTCCCAATATCAACCATTGTTTTAGCCAATTCTTTTGCATCATCTAAATCCTTCATAAAAGCACCTGCGCCAGTTTTTACATCTAAGACAATCGCATCTGCTCCTGCCGCAATTTTCTTACTCATAATTGAACTAGCGATTAATGGGATGCTGTTTACAGTCGCCGTTACATCCCGCAATGCATAAAGCTTTTTATCTGCAGGTGTTAGGTTCCCACTTTGCCCTATGACAGCAACCTTATTTTGATTGACGAGACGAATAAAGTCTTCATTATTAATTTCAACATGAAAGCCAGAAACAGATTCGAGCTTATCAATCGTTCCACCTGTATGACCAAGGCCACGACCTGACATTTTTGCTACCGGTACCCCAACAGATGCAACTAGTGGAGCAAGTACTAATGTAGTTGTATCACCAACACCACCTGTACTATGTTTGTCTACTTTGACTCCTTCAATCCCTGAGAGGTCAATTGTATCGCCAGATTGAACCATTGCCATTGTGAAATCTGCTTGTTCTTGTTTTGTCATTCCAGTAAAAAAGACTGCCATCGTAAAAGCACTCATTTGATAGTCAGGAATTTCACCTTTCGTATAACCATCTACCACAAATGAAATTTCCTCTGACGTTAATTCCATTCCATCACGTTTTTTTTCAATTAAGTCAACCATTCTCATTATTTTTCACCTTTTTCTTGTGACTTACATTTTCTTCACAATTTGTTTAACAAGAGATAAAAAGTCAGTTTTTACTTTTTCTGTTGTTTCAATTACTTCATCATGGGTAAGAGGCTGATCTAAAATACCTGCTGCCATATTTGAGATACAGGAAATGCCAAGTACCTTTAAATTCGCATGGCGAGCGATAATCACTTCAGGAACAGTAGACATTCCCACCGCATCCCCACCTAATGTTCGTAGCATTTTAATTTCCGCTGGTGTTTCGTAAGAAGGTCCTGTCATTCCAACATATACCCCTTCTTGAATGGTTATATTCAGTTCATTCGCTACGTCCCTTGCAAGTGTACGAAGTTCTTTTGTATACGCTTCTGACATATCCGGAAATCTTGCTCCGACCTTTGAATCATTTGGACCAATCAATGGGTTTTGCCCAAAATTAATATGATCGGTAATAATCATTAAATCCCCTGGTTGGAATGATTCATTCACTCCACCCGCTGCGTTTGTAACAATTAAACTCGTTACACCAAGTTCTTTCATCACACGAATAGGGAACGTAACCTTATCGAGAGTATATCCCTCATAAAAATGAAATCGTCCTTGCATGGCAACAACTGATTTTCCTTGTAATGTACCAAATACAAGTTGTCCGGCATGACCTTCCACAGTTGATACAGGAAACTCTGGAATTTGGTCATATGGGACTTTGATTGGATTTTCAATTTCATCAGCCAACACGCCTAAACCTGAACCTAAAATCAAACCAATTTCAGGGGCACTCGGGCTTTTTTCCTTTAAGAATTGTGAAGCTCTTTCTATAATTGATTTATCCATTCCTATATTCCCCCATTAATCTCTGAAAGAAAACTCTTTCCATGTTTAGGTAATGTTACATTAAAATTATCCGCGACTGTTGCTCCAATGTCTGCAAATGTTGTTCGTAATGGTAATTCCTTACCACCATTCATTTTTTTGTTATATACCAATAACGGAACATATTCTCTTGTATGATCGGTTCCAGTATGTACTGGGTCATTACCGTGATCTGCTGTAATGATTAATAAATCATCATCGGTTAGTTTTTCAAATACCTCAGGTAAACGTGCGTCATACTCCTCTAGAGCATTTCCATACCCTTTTGGATCGCGGCGATGTCCAAATAATGCATCAAAATCAACTAGATTTACAAAGCTTAAGCCTGTAAAATCCATATTTAGGGTTTGTACTAACTTATCCATACCATCCATATTTGATTTGGTACGCAATGCTTGTGTAACGCCTTCTCCATCATAAATATCTGAAATTTTTCCGATTGCAATCACATCAAAACCTTGATCACTTAATTCATTCATAACTGTAGGTTCAAATGGTTTTAATGCATAGTCATGCCTGTTTGGTGTTCTTGTAAAATTGCCAGGTTCCCCAACAAATGGACGAGCAATAACACGTCCAACCATATACTTTTCATCAAGGGTTAACTCACGTGCAATTTCACAAATTTTATATTGCTCTTCTAAGGGTACAATTTCTTCATGTGCTGCGATTTGCAAAACAGAATCTGCAGATGTGTAGATGATCAATTTTCCTGTTTTCATATGTTCTTCGCCAAGTTCATCGATAATGGCGGTTCCGGATGCTGGCTTATTCCCTAAAACTCCTCGTCCAGTTCGTCTTTCAAGTTCATCTAATAATTCCTTTGGAAATCCATCCGGAAAAACTTGAAAAGGCGTTTCAATATGTAAGCCCATGATTTCCCAATGTCCTGTCATCGTGTCTTTTCCATTAGAGGCCTCTTGCATTTTCGTGTAGTATGCTAGTGGCTGTTCTTGAACAGGAATTCCTTTTATTTCTCGAATGTTGCTCAAACCTAACTTTGCCATATTCGGCATATGTAGACCATTCATTTCTTCCGCAATATGTCCTAATGTATCTGAACCCTCATCACCAAATTTTTTAGCATCTGGTGCTTCTCCGATTCCAACAGAATCCATAACAATTAAGAAGATCCGTTTGTATGTATAAGTAGACATGTAGTTCCCTCCCAAAGTATTCTATGAAGTATTTTCCCCTTCTAGTTGCAACTTACTCAATTTTTCACATATGTTTGATGGTCAGAAGTCTGACATCTTTGAGTATAAGGGTGTGGTTTATTCTTTTCAAGTAAATTCACAAGAGTATTAGCAAAAATTGTTAACATTTTTTGACGAAAAAAGCCAGACGTATTGTCTAGCAATCTATTAATCATTATTAGGCGCGAGGATGATAGTTTCTATATACATCCTTCAGGCGTGTTTTTGTGACATGTGTATAAATTTGTGTCGTTGAAATGTCTGCGTGACCAAGCATTTCCTGCACGGCTCGAAGGTCAGCCCCATTTTCTAAAAGGTGTGTCGCAAATGAATGACGAAGCGTATGTGGGGTTAATTCCTTTTCAATACGGGCATCATTTGCGATTTTCTTCAAATTTTTCCAGAATCCTTGTCTTGTCATACGATTCCCATGATGATTCACAAAAAAGGCGTCCGTTTTCTTTTGCTTCACTAGTTGACCACGACCATTTTCTAAATATGCCTGCAATGCCTTCGTCGCAACACTGCCGAGTGGAACAATACGTTCCTTATTTCCTTTTCCAAGGCAGCGAATAAACCCCATTGATAAGTGAATATCAGCTAAATTTAAGTTAATGAGCTCACTCACACGAAGCCCTGTCGCATATAAAAGCTCTAGCATTGCTTTATCACGTATACCAAACGGATTGTCCAATTTTGGTGCATCCAATAAAGCCTCTACTTCAGAAATATTTAATACTTTCGGTAGAGTACGCTCTGCCTGCGGTGTCTCGATCTGTTCTGTAGGATCATGGTCAGTTACTTTTTCACGAAACAAAAACTTATGAAAAGAACGGATTGATGCTATATGTCTAGCCAAGGTTCTTGATGAATTTCCTTGTTCCTTTAAGTGCTTCAAAAAATGAATGACTTGTAAACGGTTTACATCATTAAAGGATGAGATATTTTCAACCTTGGTTACATATTGATAATATTTTTTGAGATCCCGTTCATAGGACTTTACTGTATTGGTAGCTAGTCTTCTTTCGACAACTAGGTAATGCAAATAATCCTTCACTTGATCTTCCACTAGACTCTACTCCCCATTTCGGTAAAAAAACACTAATCGGTCCAACAGGCCATTCTCCTTTTCTTCAATCATCGAAGTAGCCTTTACTGAGGACCCTTCTGGTTCATCATATTTGTGGTAATTTTGATATTCCTCATTAACCCATATAATACCATAATAAAAAAGAATTGTGCATCCAGTAAACAATACAAAAACCTTTAATGTATCATATACAACGCGAAACCATTGTCCCATCTAGTAATCCTCCAATTCCATTGTTATTAGAAGATATGCCAAATTCACATGGTTTTATACACGCTTATCCCATTTTTTTATATTTCTTTCCCTTTATCGCACACTACTACATTAGATAAAGCTAGAAGCATTTGATTTCCCTATTAATTTATGAAAATCAAAAAAACCCTTTTCTCGAAAGGAAAAGGGTCGTTTATTTAAGAAGATCTGTTTCTTCTTTTGCTACTTTATCATGACAACGATGACAAATACCATGGAAAGTTAAACGATGGTCTTTAATAATAAAATTCCAATTCTTTTCAACGATTTCTTCAACATCCTCAAGTAAATCTTCTTGAATTTCGTCGACTGCCCCACATTCGATACATACAAGATGATGATGAAAATGTGCAGCACCTTCTTGGCGAAGGTCATACCTGGATACACCATCTCCGAAATTTATTTTATCAACAATTTTTAATTCGGTAAGTAATTCAAGTGTTCGATAAACAGTTGCTAAGCCGATTTCAGGCGACTTTTCTTTTACAAGGAGGTAGACATCTTCGGCACTTAAATGGTCCTCTTCATGTTCAAGCAGTACCCGAACGGTCGCCTCACGCTGTGGTGTAAGCTTATAACTTGATGAATGCAACTGTTTTTTTATACGATCGATCCGATTTTCCATGTAAAACTTTCCCTCCCTCGCCATTACCTCATTATTATATCAGAAGAAGGGGCACTGTCCAAATAAAATAATTATAAATAATAAGAAGTAACCATTATTAATTAATAACGATTCTTATTTATTAACCACATCAATTATTTCTTTCATTAGAACTGGAGAAGCGAATGCCTCTATAGCTGAAGCCATTAAAATGACGAAACTTACACCAATCATCAATAGCGAATATCGAGTCAACAGTTGTAAAACAGGTTCGTTCATTCGTTTCATAAATTGCTGTCGGATCATTTTTAGTGAGAATGCGACAGCGACTGTTCCGACGATAATAAATGTTGGAATGATTAATAGATTTTGTGGAAGTACGGAAACAAATGATAAGAGAAACCCGCTCCAGCCCATTTGATTGACGAGAAAGCCAACCGTAAATCCGACAACAACCCCTTTTAGAAATAACAGAATTAAGATAATGGGCAGCCCGATAATGGAGATCCCCAGAATCCACATGAGTCCGACATATTTTAGGTTATGAAGGATGCTCTGTTTGAACATATCGGTCGAATTGGCATAAGTTCCTTCAGAGACCTCTCCAAAAAATCGACTTAAATAGAAAAAGAGGTCTTCTTTTTGACTTGGGTTTAAGCTGTTTACGACAATTGCTCCAAAGATGACACCCATTAGGAATAGTACGGAAATAAATAAATATATGGATGAATGTTCACGAAAATGGTTAACGACAATTGTTTTATATGGTTGTTGCTTTCTCATCTATCGTTCCTCCTATCAATCTTCTAGTAGATTCTATGAGGGAAAATAGATTTCTATGACAACTTGGCCAAAACTATTTCTAGTGATTCGCCACTCTCATTAAATAGAAAAAGACCCCTTTTATTCGGAGTCTACTTTTCCATATTTACCGCCACCACCTGATTTAAGGCGGAGTTTTCCATGTCTTGCTTGTATGATGATGTCGACGATTGAACCTTTCACCACACGTCTTAATTCCTCTTCAGGTATTTCATGTAGAATAGCCATTTCTGTTTTAAAATAGTCCCTCAGTTTTTGTAAGGTTTTTGGCCCTAATCCGGGAATAAATTCAAGTGGAACTTGGTGCACATATGGAGGCCGATTTGAATTTGGTATATCCGTGTCTTTTAACTGCTGAAGTCGGTCAAAAACACCTTTTACAAATCCTGTATGCCCACAGCTAGGACAAGTCTCTGCCATCACATCCTCAATGATTGTTAAACATTTCTCACAGGTTGTTTTATGATACTTTCCTAATAGAGGATCTAACCCGTAATTTGCAACAACTTCCCTGCCAGCTTTTTGATGGAGTGCAAGTCTGAGTTCTTCAAAAGTGGGCTCTTTCATTTTTATAATTTGATATTCCCTCGCAATTTTCGGAAGGGAATGTGCGTCTGAATTGGACACAAACGTGAAAGAATGCAATTCTTTTATTTGGTCTGCCATATTTGTATTCGAGCTCAGCCCAAGTTCAATTGCATCAATTAAATCCTCATCAAACACTTCTGTTAACGATTGTTTTACACCCCGACCATACATACTTTTGTAAGGAGTGAAGACATGGGCAGGAATAAAAATACCGGATAACTCTTTAACCTTTCGTTGCAGTTCTCTTCCGCCCACATAAATTCTTTGTGAGCTCAATGTTATATTTTTCATTCGTTCGGATAGCCATGCGGAAAATAGCTTCATTTTTTCAATCGTCGGTATAAAAGCTAGGACATGTATCGGTCCTTTACAATTTTCATCATAGATTTCAAGCTCACTCCCTAAAAGGAGTGTCACATTCTTAAAACGTAATCCACCTTCTTCATAGGGATACACTTCTCCCATTTCAATTAAGGCTTCAAGCTCCCCGATGACTTCCGGAACATGACAATCTATAACACCAATCATGTCCATCCCTTTAATTTCAGTGGATTCCTGCAGGATGTTTCCAATAGTAAGTGACTTGGCACCTGTAATTTTTACTGGTTTACCCGAATTCGTTCTTCCGATATGGATATGGAGGTCAACATAGTAATTGTTCATCTTGGCCTATTCTCCTAATGCTTGTTGTAATTGTAAATACTGGACCGCATAAGCCGTCTTCGCATCATATATTTTCTTTTCTTTTATCAAATCAACAGCTTCCTCTAATGTAACCTCGAGCACATCGACAAATTCATCTTCATCCAAGCCCGCTGGGTTCTCCATCTTTTTTAAACCTTTCGCAATAAAAAGATGCACCAATTCATCTGCAAAGCCTGGAGAAGTATAAAAGGAAATAAGCGGCGTCAATGTTTCACAATCATAACCCGTTTCTTCTTCTAACTCTCGTTTTGCGGTTACTTCTGGGGCTTCTCCTTTTTCTAGCTTTCCAGCCGGAATCTCAACAATGACCTTCTCTAATGCTTTTCGATATTGTTGCACCATTACGAGCTTACGGTCATTAGTTATAGCTAGTATAGCAACAGCTCCAGGATGTTTGATAAGTTCTCGTCTACTCGTATTTCCATTTGGTAACTCTACCTCTTCTATATGTAAATCGATAACCTTTCCTTCAAAAAGAACGTCCCTACTAATTGTCTTTTCTCGCAAATGATCCATTATAGCCAGCTCCTTGTTCTACTAAATATATATACTTCATACATTTTAGCATAGTTCTTTTCACTTTTTATAACCCCCAAGGAGGTTTGCGATGAAAATTGTGATTGGTGAAAATCGGGTAGCGTTAGTCGGCAAGGCATGGGAAATTCGCGCAAAACTGAAGGAATATAGTCGTTCCTATCAAACTGTCCAAGAGTGGATTAATCAAGGAAGAGTGGAAAAGGAGAAAAAATAAGCTGGCGTGATGCCCCTTCAAATTATTTGTGATTCAGACATCAAAAAGATAAAATGATATCTAGATGTTAGAAGAATGAGAAATCTGGAGGGGATTGCTGTGGACAAAAGAAGGATCGGGGCTTCTGACTTATATGTAAGTAAACTAGGACTAGGCTGTATGTCAATTGGTACGGAAGAAAAAGAAGCCTTACAAATCATTGATGCTGCAATAGATTTGGGAATCAATTATTTAGATACGGCAGATTTATATGATCAAGGACTAAATGAAGAATTCGTTGGTAAAGCTCTTAAATCAAAAAGACAAAATATTATTTTAGCTACTAAAGTTGGAAACCGTTTTGAAAAAGGTAAGGAAGGATGGTCCTGGGACCCATCTAAAAAATACATAAAGTCCGCTGTTAAGGACAGTCTCAGACGTCTGCAAACCGATTATATCGATCTATACCAACTCCATGGTGGGACCATTGAAGATCATATCGATGAAACGATTGAAGCATTCGAGGAGTTAAAGGAGGAAGGTGTCATTCGCTATTATGGAATCTCTTCTATTCGTCCAAATGTGATCCGGGAATTTGTGAAGAAATCTTCCGTCGTAAGCGTGATGATGCAATACAGTATTCTCGACCGACGCCCTGAGGAACAGATGCTTTCCTTTTTAAAAGAAAATGAAGTCAGTGTTGTTGCACGTGGCCCCGTAGCTAAAGGCTTACTCACCAATCGACAAGCTCAGGATGCAAGTCAAAGGATAAAACAAAATGGATACCTTGATTATTCTTTTGAGGAGCTTGAGTCTGTGATTTCTACCTTAAAATCAGATGTGGCAGGTAATAGACCTTTAACGGAAATCGCACTACAATATTGCTTATATGAGGACGTTGTTGCTTCTGTCGTAACCGGGGCAAGTTCAACCCGTCAAATTGAAAAAAATGTGGAAGCTGCAAATGCAATGCCTTTAACAGATGAAGAAATTCAGAGAATCAGAGACATTTCAAAGGCTTCGGTTTATAGTCAGCATCGATAATTCTATAAGTGAACCCCACAGAACCTGTGGGGTTTTGACATTATTTAAAATCGGACCATTTAAGGTTACTCTCGTTGAATAGCTCTTCAAATGACTTATTTTTTTCTCGTTGTCTTCTTTCCTCTCTTTGTCTTTCAAGCTCTTCTTCTTGTTTTTTCTGAACTTCTTCTTTTAACTGTTGTTGTGTATTTTTTAACTTTGAAACAATATCGTCATTCAGTAAGTCTCCAAGGCTTAATTTCTCATCTTTTTGCTTTTTAACAGATGGCTTTTGCTTCTTCTTAGCCATAGTATTCCCTCCATACATCAACCATTTGGCTACTATTATATCAAAAAAAGCGAATAACCGCTTGGTAGGTTATTCGCCGAAGCTCCTTTAGTATGCATCAAGTACGACGTCATTTTCGATGAGTAGATTTGGCTCTGTAGAAGCTATAATATCCTCTACCGTAAATCCTTTGGCCACCTCTACTAATTTTAATCCGTTCTCAGTCACATCAATTACAGCACGATCGGTAATGATTCGATTTACGACTCCCTTTCCGGTTAAAGGTAGGGTACATTTTGTTAAGATTTTCGCCTCTCCTTTTTTATTAACATGATCCATAATCACAATGATCTTCCTGGCACCATGAACGAGGTCCATTGCCCCACCCATTCCCTTTATCATTTTTCCTGGAATCATCCAATTTGCAAGGTCACCCTTCTCTGAAACTTCCATTCCACCAAGAATCGCAATATTGATATGTCCACCGCGGATCATCGCGAATGATTCCGCACTGTCAAAATATGCTGCTCCCGGAATCGCTGTGACCGTCTCTTTCCCGGCATTGATTAAATCTGGATCAACATTTTCTTCAGTTGGATATGGACCAATTCCAAGCAACCCATTCTCGGATTGGAGAACAACTTGTTTATTAGAAGATATATAATTGGCAACAAGGGTTGGCATTCCAATTCCAAGATTTACATAAAAGCCATTCTCAATTTCCTTTTCAGCCCTTTTTGCAATCTTTTCACGTGTATTTGTCATCGCCTTCTCCCCTCTTACTTAGATAATGTCAATCGTTCAATTCGCTTCTTTTGTTCACCTACAATTAATCCTTGAACATAAATACTCGGTGTATGAATCATATTTGGGTCAAGTTCGCCAATTTCATAGAGTTGTTCAACCTCTGCAATCGTTACCTTGCCTGCTGCAGCAATCATCGGGTTAAAATTACGGGCCGTCTTGTTATAGATTAAATTCCCCATTTTATCAGCCTTTTCAGCGCGAACTAGACTAAAGTCAGCCACAAATGCCTCTTCTAACACATATTCCTTCCCATTAAATACACGGGTTTCTTTTCCTTCAGCAATTGGGGTTCCAACTCCTGCAGGTGTGTAAAATGCCGGAATCCCCGCTCCACCTGCTCTAATTTTTTCCGCCAATGTCCCTTGGGGAACTAGCTCAACCTCAAGTTCACCTGACAATGCTTGTCGTTCAAATTCCTTGTTTTCCCCAACATATGAACCGATCATTTTCGAAATTTGTTTGTTCTGTAAAAGTAAACCAAGTCCCCAATCATCAACACCACAGTTGTTTGAAATAACTGTCAGATCCTTTACCCCAGACTCGGCCAATGCGAAAATTAAATTTTCTGGGATACCACATAAACCAAATCCACCCACCATAATCGTGGAACCGTCTTTGATTTCCTTAACCGCTTCCTGAAAAGAGGAATATATTGGTTTCATTTGCACACCCCACTATTCAATATTTTCAACAATAGTCGCTACACCTTGGCCGCCGCCAATACATAAAGTTGCTAATCCGTAACGATCATTACGACGTTTTAGCTCATGAATAAGAGTAACTAGAATTCTTGCTCCACTTGCGCCTATTGGATGACCTAACGCAATTGCACCACCATTCACATTTAAAATATCATGGTTAAAATGAAGCTCTCGGTCTACTGCAATAGACTGAGCTGCAAAGGCCTCATTTGCTTCAATTAAATTCATATCACTAATACTTAATCCGCATTTTTTCATTGCCTTTTGGACAGCTGCGACCGGTCCAATCCCCATAATACTAGGGTCAACTCCAGCATTTCCATTCGCTTTTATGGTAACTAAACCTTTTATGCCAAGCTCATCAGCTTTCTTTTTACTCATAATGACAAATGCAGCCGCTCCATCATTTATTCCAGAGGCATTACCCGCTGTAACAGAACCATCTTTCTTAAAGGCTGGACGCAGGCTTCCGAGTTTCTCAACTGTTGTACCTGCTTTTGGGTATTCATCTGTATCAAAGACAATGCTTTCTTTTTTACGTTGTGGAATCACAACTGGCACAATTTCTTCCTTAAATTTGCCTGCTTCAATAGCAGCTATTGCTCTCTCCTGGCTACGAGCTGAAAAACGATCCTGTTCTTCCCTCGTAATCTCATATTTATCGCATAAATTTTCGGCTGTAATCCCCATATGATAATCATTAAATGCACACCATAACCCATCGGAAATCATGCTATCAATCATCTTTTGGTCGCCCATTTTAAATCCATTTCGGGCACCCTTCAACAGATACGGAGCCTGGCTCATATTTTCCATTCCACCAGCCACAATTACGTCTGCATCACCAGCAATGATTGCCTGCGTTGCTAAGTGTACGGCTTTTAATCCCGAGCCACACACCTTATTTATTGTCATCGCTGGAGTTTCCTGTAGCAAACCTGCTTTTAAGGCTGCCTGCCTTGCTGGATTTTGGCCTACACCTGCCTGCAAAACATTGCCCATAATCACTTCATCTACATGCTCCGGGTCCACCCCTGCTTTTTCAATAGCCGCTTTAATAACGACAGCACCTAGTTCTGGAGCTGAAACAGACTGCAAACTCCCTCCAAAACTACCAATCGCTGTTCTGACAGCGCTTACAACCACTACATCATTACTCATTTCAACATCTCCTTTACGTACGGACTTTATGTATTCATTATCATATATATTTCGATGCTTTTTTCGAAATACCTCTTATTTTGTCTAAATTTCTATTATTCTTGATTTTTAGAAAAGAGCTCCACTAGAATAAGAGATAAGACTATGTTTTGCTGGAGGGTTGTCCATGCAATTACCTAAGCAAGTCACAATTATTGAAGTCGGTCCAAGGGATGGGCTGCAAAATGAAAAAAGCATAATACCAACAGAAGCGAAGATTAATTTTATTAAAAAATTAAAAATGGCGGGCCTTCAAGAAATGGAGCTTACCTCATTTGTTTCGCCAAAATGGGTACCACAGATGAAGGATGCAGAAGAAGTTATCACTGCTTGTTTAGATGACACTCGAAATATTGTATTAGCACCGAATCGTAAAGGAATTGAAAGACTGTATGAAACAAATTGTAAAGCGGTTGCTGTTTTTGTTGGGGCCAGTGATAGCTTTAATAAAAAAAACATCAATAAAACGACGGCTGAAAGTTTAGAGGAATTAAAACCTCTTATTAAGGAATTAAAGGAAAAGGGATATTTTGTACGTGCATGTATTTCTACTTCTTTTTACTGTCCGTTCGAAGGAAAAGTAGATGAAGAAGCTGTATTAAAGCTATGCTCAACTTTTGTACAATATGGGGTAGATGAATTAAGTGTCGCCGATACAATTGGAAGAGCAAATCCAAAAGAGGTTTTCTCCCTTTTTTCAATGTTAAAAAAAGAGCTACCAAATACCTTGTTAACAGCTCATTTTCATGACACCCGCGGCATGGCGCTTGCAAATGTGTTGGCTGCTATTCAAGCCGGAATAGAACGTTTCGATACCTCTGCTGGTGGCTTAGGTGGTTGCCCGTTTGCACCGGGTGCCACTGGTAATGTTGCTACGGAGGATGTTGTGTATATGCTTGAAGAAATGGGGATTTCCACAGGAATCAATCTTTCAAAGCTTGTGGAGGCTGTTGATGTAATAAATCCTCTCCTGACAAGACCGATTGAAAGTAAATTTTACCGGCTGACAAAAGCAAAATAAGAATATTTCACTTGAAAACTCCACATCCTATCCATGAAATTATAAACATCCTCTTGGAAATGGAGTTGTTACCATTGGCAAAACGAGACAAAGGTCGTGCTCAAAAAGGAAAACCGAATGCTGATACGTCAAACAACACGATGGCTGCTGAAGAAATGGAAAAAGCCATTCACCCTACAAACCGTCAAAATTCAGAGCAATGAAAAAATCCCCTGGTAAAGTCAACTGTGACCTACACCAGGGGATTTTTTTTAGATTTTCGGTGCTGTTTCTACTTTTGTCGTTGCTCTTGCTTTTAATTTATTTCTTTCTCTACGAGTTGCGGGTATCCGAGAGAATGAAAACAATCGATAGACAGCAGGAATTAACAGTAATGTAATGAGCGTTGCAAACGACAACCCTGAAATGATGACAGTTGCCATTGGCGCCTGATAATTCCCGGAGGCTCCGGATTCAAGTGCAAGCGGGAGCATACCGCCAACCGTTGTCAGCGTCGTCATAAAAATCGGGCGAATTCGATCATTGCCTGCTCCGATAAGCGCTTCCTCAATCGTAAATCCTTCCTTACGAAGCTGGTTTGTTCTGTCTATAAGCAATATGGCATTATTCAATACAATTCCTACAAGCATGATAATACCCATTCCTGACATGAGATTTAATTCCATCTGGGTAATAAACAATCCGAAAATTACCCCAATGATTGTAATCGGAATAACGGACATTACAAGCAATGGATGCCCAAAATGGTTAAATTGAACAGCCATAACTAAATAAACAAGGAAGATTGAAATCGCAAAGACAAATATCATATCCGTCATTAGCTCCTGCTGCTGCTCTAAATCTCCACCTGCTGATAGAGTATAGCCTGTTGGCATCTCAAATTCATCAATCATTTTCTGAATATCTCGATTTACTGCACCGAGATCACGATCCTTTATATCTGCGGAAATCGTCACAAGTCTTTCTCCATCAGAATGAATGATTTCATTTGGCGTTTGAACCGTTTCAAGTTCAATAAATGTAGAAAGTGGCACTTCAACACCATTAACAGGTAATTTCATATCAAGTAAATCCGTTTTTGTATCAGGTATTTTCGTCCAACTTAGCTGCAAAGGTATTGTTTCATCATCATTCTGCATCGAACCGACCGGCATTTGAATAAAGGAAGCTTCAATAAATTGTTTAATTTGTGAAGGCAATAAGCCCTCTTTTTCGATTTCTTTTTCTTTTAAAACAACGATTTGCTCTTCGGAGGTTCTTTCAACTGAATTTGTGATTGCTGAAATCCCATCTACATTCTGTAGCTCATCTGCAAATTTGTTTGAAATCATTTGGAGCTGTTCAAAACTATCTCCTTTAATATTTACTTTGACAGGAAACCCTCCCCCGCCTGCCATTGCACTTTGAACACCCAAGACGGGTTGACCTTCCTGCATATTTCGCAAAGTATCTAGTATTTTTTCATTTACTTCCTTTTGTTCTACCGTAATATGATCGCCCTTGGTCATATTAATAATAATGTAAAGCATACTTCCATTATCCATGACATAATTTGTTTCAACATCGTTTACTTTTTGTAGTCTCTGATTTATTTCATTCACTACATTCTGCTTTTCTTCCACAGATAATCCTGGTTCTAAGTCTACGCCAAGTTCTGCATAGCGATTTAGCATATCAGGCATAATGGTCATCGGTATTTTCGATACAAGAAATAAGGAACCAACTAACATCAATAGAAACAATGTTATTATGGCAAAGCTATTTCTTTTCTTTTTAATCACCCAAGTAACTACATTGCGATAGCCTTTCATAAAAATCGAGTCTTTTTTCAATTTAGATGGTTTTCTTAGCTTTAAAAATACTTCTGACAGTGACGGAATTAATGTGAAAGATATGATAACGGAACTTATTAAGGTTATTGCCACAACAGCGGAAAGCATTATGACAAATTCACCCATCTCACCACCTATTAAACCAATTGGTAGGAACACAACGATGGTTGTTAGCATAGATGCAATGACTGCCGAAGCTACTTCCTTAGTCCCTTCGATGACAGATTCGAACCTACCAAATCCAAGTTCCTTCTTTTTATATATAGCTTCTAGGATGACAATAGAGGAATCCACCATCATTCCTATTCCCAGTCCAAGTCCAAGTAAGGTTAACATGTTAAAGCTATAATCAAATAACCACATCGCTGTAAAAGTTAAAAGTACGGAAGATGGAATCGACAAACCAATAATAAAGGTTGCTCTAATATTACGTAAAAACAGTAATAAAATGACAATCGCAATGATTCCACCAATTAATATATTGTCTTTAACCCCGTCGATTGACTCACTGACATAATCTGCTTGGGCAACAACCTCGTTTAATTCAAAGTTCTTTACAAGGCCATCGCTTTGAATTTTTTTCACTTCCGCACGTATTGCTTTTGCCATCTCAATTTGCGTGACATTCGATACACGCCCAATTTGTACGAGAATAAAGTCCTGCGAACCGTTTTTCCATACATATGAGTTATTCTCTATGGGCTGGATTGCTATAGTTGCAACATCCTTTAATAAAATCGATCCATTTTGCGTTAGAAGTGAAATATTTTCGATATCATGAACACTATCTATCTTTGAACTCCATCTCAAAGAAGGTGAACCCTTCTCATTTTGTAATTCTCCTAAGGTTGCTTCACCTTCAGACTGTTGAATCGCTGCAACCACTTGGGAAACCTCAAGATTATGTTCTTGTAATTTTTCACGGTCTATTTTAATGGCAGCCTCTTGTTCCTTGCTCCCTGTTAGTAAGACATCTCTTACCTCAGGCAGAGCTTCTAATCTTGGCTCTAAAATCTCTTTTGAAAATGCAGACATTTCTTCCATGTTGCCACCAGATACATCCATAAAAAATTCGTAACTTTGACTTCCTCCATACTGACCTGATGCAATATCGGTGATATTCGGATACTCTGATTTGGCAGATGCAATGACAGACTCGACTTCTTTATAAATCTCTTCGCCTCGCCCCGTCTCAAATGTAAGATTCAATGTTGTCCTTCCGATATTGGTAGTGGACTCAACACTCTCAACACCATCTATTGCTAAAATTTGTTGTTCAATGGGGGTGGTAATCGTTCTTTCAACTTCAATTGCTGCCATTTCTCCTGCGTAAATCTCAACAAACGCTCCGTCTAGTTTTACAGGGGGCATGAGCTCTTTGTCTACTTTTAATAAAGAATAGCCCCCTAATACGGTTACTAGGAAAATCATTAAAGTAATTAAGATTTTCCGTTGGACAATAAATTTCAATAAATTCACAGTTCATCTCCTCTTTCTTCTAACAGGTAAAATTTAGTACTTTTGTATAAATTAATCATATCGGCTTATGGAAAGTGGCATAATGAGCCGGAGATATATCTTTACCTAAGACCTAAGGCGTAGGAAAATTATGGAGAATCGTTTAAAAAAAGATATAATAAAAGAAGCTAACATATCCAATCGGATTTTTAGAAGGAGCGTTTTTTCATGAAAAGAATGAAAAAGATATTAATATTGCTTGGAATTCTCGTCGGCTATATGACCACAATTGGAATGATTTTTACAAACATTGTTATGTTTATGAAGAAGAAAACCGATGATGAGATTCTTGAACGAGAAACACAGGAAGGGCGCCTTACTTTAGATGAGGTTGAGTCTCTGAAAAAAGAGGATGTATCCATTCAATCTAGATTTGGATACATGATTAAAGGCTGGTTTGTAAAAGGAACGGATAAAAAACGAGTTATTATCATTTCGCATGGCGTGACTCAAAATAAACTAAATTCCATTAAATACATGAAGCTTTTCTTGGAACGTGATTGGAATGTCCTTTTGTATGATCATCGTCGACATGGAGAAACCGGGGGAAAGACAACAAGCTATGGGCATTATGAAAAATTCGATCTTGAATCGGTTGTTTCCTGGGTAAAAGAAAAATTGGGAGATGACAGTACGATTGGTATTCACGGGGAATCGATGGGGGCAGTAACGACTTTACTATATGCCGGAATGATTGAAGACGGAGCAAATTTTTATATCGTGGACTGCCCGTTTTCCGATTTTGAAGCTCAGCTGAAATATTTATTAAAGGTTGATTATAAAGTTCCCGCCCCACTTGTTCTTCCTTTTGCTAATGTATTTTTAAAGCTTCGCGATGGATATAGCATCAAAGATGTTTCTCCTGTTTCCGTGATTCAAAATATAAAAAATCCAGTTTTATTTATTCATAGTGCGAAGGATGATTATATTTTACCTGAAATGACAATGGAGCTTTATAAAATGAAGGAAGGACCAAAGCAGATGCTGATCGCGGAAAAAGGCAAGCATGCCTATTCCTTCGCTGATAACAAGGAAGCCTATGAAAAAGTGATTGACGATTTTTTAGAGACATATGTAAGGGACTGATTGAATTCAGTCCCTTACCCAAGTACATCTGTAATGTCTGTTAAATGCTTATCGATCCAGGCTAATGCGAGTTCAATTGTTTCAAACTCCTGAACCTCAAAAGTCACCTCATCCTGAAGCAACCATACATCCTTTTGATCATGGTTTACCCCTGCAATTGACCAGTGTAAGAGGCTATATGGATGGTTATCATGTAAAAAGGAAACCCATGTTTTATCTTCTGCAATATTTCGGATTGTTTTAAGATTGGAACTCATGTACATCACTCACTTCTACTAGCCGTAAACGCGGATTTAAAATCTCATTTGGGCTCTTTAACATATAGCAATTTGCCTGTTCAAGAAAATCGATTGTCATATTTTCATCTAAAAATACCATTTTAGATTTTTCTACTAATAATGGTTGATAATTTGTTTCAAAGACTAGATCATCATCGTCTTCAAAGTCTACTAGCCACAATGCCGTAACTCCACTCACCACACAGCCGCAGCCTTCTGTTTCATATTTTAGTTTTAATTTTTTGTCTTTATTTTTAATTTGTGTATTCAGTTTTTCAATTGCCCGTTCTGAAAATGTGACGTTCATTTTTGTTCTCCTTTTTCTTTCATATTACGTCTATTCTAACATATCTTGTCTTCTTCTACATATCATTACAATGACTCTACACTTTACCAACCAATTTGAAATTTGGTAAATGCTGGTTTATTATCAATAGTAATATGATTAATTTAAGGGGGATTTCGGAGATGTCGAAGGTTACCATCAAAGTAAATGATAATGGTTCATTAAGGATTACAGGTGATGTTGATTTGATTGATGCGGAAGGAAATACGTTTCCAACAAAACAAACCTTCTCATTATGCAGATGTGGTAGATCCAATAATAAACCATTTTGCGATGGTTCTCATAAAGGTCACTTTGAATCAGTCGTACGCGCTCCAAAAGAATAATCCTTATTGCACCGAATGCACTACGCATTCGGTGCAGACTGTTGACAAACGCTCGCATACCACGTTGCTTGCCTCTCTCGTCCGCTCATGAAGGCAACTTCTATTCGCGTCTTCAATCGGCTGCGCGCCTTGTCTGACAAGCGTTTTCAAGACAGTCTGGGGAATGTAATGAATATCAGATATTCCTTGAAAAATCGTGTAGACAAAGTCAGTACTGACTTTGTTACACTCTGAAAAACCGAATGCACTACGCATTCGGTTTTTTCGTTATCCGGATTGCCAATTATGTTACAATACGGGTAAAAGCCTTTCATGGAGGACAAAACATGCCTGATTGGTCATATCATGGACTCTTTAAACCTATTTTATCCCGTCTATCTCCCTATCGATCCCGGGAATTTATCCACCGGGGAATGAATCTAGTTGCCTCTATTCCAGGAGGAAAGCATTTCATTCATTTTCTTGGTAGAGAGGAATCTTCTGAACTTGTAAAAAAGGAAATTCATGGCGTAACCTATCCAAATCCCATTGGACTTTCCGGAAAAGTGGATCCCCTTTTAACTGGTACAAACGCTTTTTCTAATCTTGGATTTGGTTTTATTGAAATTGGTCCGGTAACAAAAGTGGCGACAAAAGACCCTTCACTTCCAATTGTAGATTGGCAAAAACAGCAAATCGACTTTTCTACAAACTATGAATCAATCGGAGTTGAGAAAACGGTTCAAAAGCTTAAAAAGTGGAAGCCAAAACAGCCTGTCTGGGCAAGATTGGCTGGAACGAGTGAAGAACAACAGGATTTGATTACGAAATTAGATCCATATGTTACGGCATTTGTAACTTCTACTCCAAATCTTCGGTGGACTACAAACCGTCCTGTTTATCTTGCTGTTCCAGTATATGAGATCAAGAGTCTTTCACTTGAGCGAATTCAGTCTACTTGTTCTGGTATCGTCATTGATGAACCTGTGGATATGTCAAAGGATCATTATTTAAGGGAACTACTAGATTCTATTCATTTTTTAAGAAAAAGTGGGTTAACGCTTCCCATCATTACAGTCGGTGGTATCTATGAACCCGCCAATGCTCTTGCAGTTTTTGATGCAGGGGCTGACCTTGTGCTGCTTTCAGAAGGATATGTTTTTTCTGGACCAGGTCTTACAAAAAGAACTAGCGAAGCCCTTTTACACCAACTTCAACCACATCCACCGCTTCATCCAGCATGGATATGGTATTGGCTATTTGGTTTGTCCATCGTTATTGGTGGATTAATTGCTGTTCTTTTTAGTTTGACAACTATTATTCTTCCTTATGATGAACAATTTCTTGGAATGCAAAGAGAAGAAATCCTTCTGTTTAATGAACGGATTCTCTATTTTATGGCCCATGATCGGATGACACTCGCTGGGACAATGATTTCTGGTGGTATCGTTTATATGGCATTGGCACGTTTCGGCGTTCGAAAGCAGATTCTCTGGACCAAGCAGACGATCGATTTTGCAGCCATCCTTGGTTTTTTAGGAATATTCTTATTCATTGGATACGGATATTTCGATTGGCTTCACCTTATTTTTTGGCTCATTTTACTCCCAATCTATTTAACTGGTTTTATTAAAACGAGACATATGAAAGGGACGCCAACAACACTTAACACTCGTAATCACCGAGTTTGGAAACATAGTTTAATTGGACAACTAGCTTTTATCATCCTTGGATTTTCATTTGTGTTAGGCGGTATTACGATTTCATTTATTGGGATTTCGAATGTGTTTGTTCCAACTGATATTCTCTATATTTGTATGCCGCCTGAAATGTTGGATTTATTTAATGATAAATTGATTTCGGTCATTGCTCATGACCGCGCGGGCTTTGGAAGTGCCCTTCTGAGTGTTGGATTTTTGGTGCTAACTATTTCTCTCTGGGGATTTCAGCAGGGGAATAAATGGGTTTGGTGGACTTTGCTAATAGGGGGACTACCAGCTTTTTTTGCAGGAATCTGGATTCATTTTGCAATCGGATATACGACCTTTATTCATCTTCTTCCCGCTTATTTCGCACTATGCTTATTTTTTATTGGACTTACTTTGACGTACCGATTTTTTCATTTGGGGAAAGATACATAAAAGGAGCCTCTTGGGCTCCTTCTTAATTTTTTGGATTCCAATCCTTTGCTAGCATGCCATATATAACATGGTCAACATAGTGATCGTAGAGCCATTCAGATTGCCGAATCTCGCCTTCATTCACAAATCCTAATCTTTCAGGAATCGATCTGCTCTTATGATTTTCGACCGCTGCACGGATTTCCACTCGATTTAATTTTAAATGGTTAAAAGCATAATCAGTTAATGCCTTCGCTACCCTTGTCATGATTCCATATCCTTGGTATTGCTGACCAAGCCAGTAGCCGATAAAGGCTATTTTATTGGTCCAGTCGATTTCGTTGAAACCTGCTACCCCAACGATTTCATTTTTATAGACGATAACGGTATGCAGCCCTTTATTTTCCGCATAGCTTTTCCTGCATGATTCGATATATGCTTTTGTGTCCTCTACCTTTGTTGTCATATCGAGCCAAGGTAACCACTCTCGTAAGTATGCTCTTGACTGATCTGTTAATTCGAAAATTCGCTCGGCATCGTTTACCTCTGTTAATTTCAAGGACAGTTCCTTGTCAATTTGGTATACAAACATCATTTTTACTCCATTCTATTCTTTTACCATATTAACTTCTATTCTTTGTCTAAAAATCCTTCTAAAATTAGTCTGAAAAGCGTAAATCGACTAATGTATTTATAGGGATGTAGTGGACTTCCCCAAATTTATCAATGATATGCAGTCTATTTTGTAAGTCATCGTAATGGTGAATAGTACCAAGAAGGAGTTTGTGATGTTTGGCTTCATAATGCGTGATAACCAACTCTCTCCCCTCCTCCATCGCCTGACAAAGAACACTGTTCATCTCTTCGATTTGTTGTTCATCTAGTTCTGGCTTTTGCTCATACGTATCTTCTTCTGCCCAATCTCTAAGCAACTTCACATGTTCTGGCAGCATCATTGCTGTCCATTTTATCGTTCCGCGGTCCCGTATCATCCTTATTACCTTCTTTCTTACGTCTATCTCCTGCACCTAACCCCTTGAGACGCTCTACTCTGCCTTGTGTCCACCAACGAGTTTACTGCGATGTCTTGATGTTCCGGCACTTGTATAGGAAACGGCACGTAGGATTGCATCTGAGCCGTATTTACCACGAATGCCGTCCATTACATACCCAAGCTTATGCTGCTTGACTCGATTAAGATAAAACAAATCCAACTGCATTTGTGTGTCATCCTCAATATTAGAAAGTGCAATTGATATTTTACGAACTGTCTTTTTCGCATAGAATTTCTCAAATAATTCAAGACAGACCCGATACATTTCCATCGTAATATTTGTCGGAGTTTCAATCGTTTTTGAACGGTAAAATCCACCCCCGAACTCATCTTGACTATAATGAATTCCGAGGCTAATCGTTCTTCCAGCCTTTTTATGTCGACGTGCTCGCCTTGCTACCTCTTCACACATTTCAAGAATGACATGCTTTACTTCTTCTGGGTCAGGATAATCACGCAAAAGGATTTGGCTTTTTCCAAAGCTTACCTGCCCTTGCATAATAGGGGCACCAATTTCTGATAAATCGACCCCCCAGGCATGGTAATAAAGCTGATTTCCCATCACTCCAAATTTTTTCTCCAGTAATTCAAGTGGATAGTGGGCAAGCTGACCAACGGTTGTAATTCCCATCCCATTTAAGGTTCGCTCAACCCTTCTCCCAATTCCCCACATTTCTCGTAGTGGCGATACAGGCCATAGTTTTTCGGGGATATCATCATAGGTCCATTCCGCGATTCCCTTTTTCTTTGCATCTAAATCTAGGCATAGCTTTGCCATCAGCATATTGGGACCAATCCCAATGGCGCAGGTTAGCCCATATTCAGCTTTAATCTCTTTCCTGATTTTGCGAGCGATCGTTGTCGCATCTCCCCATAATTTTTCAGTTCCATCAATCTTGATAAAGCTTTCATCAACGCTATATACATGGATTGCATCTTTTGGTACATACCGGTTAAAAAGTCTCGTAATTTCCGTTGAAATTCGTAAATAGGTTGCCATTTTCGGGTTTACAATTTGAATTCGTGGATCTTTTGGAATCTCAAAGAGTCTTGACCCCGTTTTTATCCCAAATTCCTGTTTTAGCTTTGGCGAAGCTGCGAGCACTACACTTCCCTGGCGTTCTGTATCTCCAACAACCGCTAAATAGCACTCAAGTGGATCAAGGCCTAATAATACTGCAGCACAGCTCGCATAAAAGCTTTTTATATCCACACATAAAATCTTTTGAACGGGAAACTGACTGTAATCCACCATCTAACATCATCTCCAAAAGGAATATATGTTCGTATTCTATTCCTAATAATAGGAGAATATACGTTCGATTTCAATGGAAATTTAAAGCAGAACCACAGGACATCAAAATGACGTTGTGAATGAATACTTAACTACCTAATGGAGTGCCTCGTAAACAAAAGAAAAACCAAAACGCTTAGATTGCGAATTGGTTTTTTAGTATTAAATAGATAAACGAAAAGCTTTAACAATAATCCCATCATTGGCTGGCTCAAAATCATAGTGTGGCAAACGTTCAAAGCCGTGTTTTGTATAAAGCTTAATTGCCTGTTTCATGAATTCACCAGTATGTAATCCAATAAATTGATGATTCTTTGCTTGTGAACGCTGTATACACTCAGTAATTAATGCAGAAGCGACACCCTTTCCACGAGCCTCAGGACTTACTGCTAGCATTCGTATTTCAGGGTATTCGAGTTCTTCTAACTGACCTTCATATGCGTCTGTATTAGCGGGAAACAAGACTACACTTCCTATAATTTTTCCATCAAGCTCACAGACAATAAGCTCAGAACCATGGAGGCGATCAGCCTCAGATGAAATGGCCTGCTTAAGAGCTTGCCAATGAGCAGCTGGAATTACCCTTGAATGCTCAAGATAAGCAGCAACTCGTTGCTCACGAATAAACTCCAATTCATCCTGTTTTGCATCACGAATTTTCATTACTGATTTCACCTACCCTTTGATCAAGAACTTTTCTTTTTTTCCACTTAACTGCTCACGGTTATGTTCGGAAAGCCATACAGATTCATCTGGTCCTTTAGGAAGTATATTCACTTCTCCTTTTGCAGGATCAATGGTGATGGATAGATGATAATGTCGCTTAATCGCATCAAAATCAGTCGTTTCACCAAAACCAGGAGTCTGGTATAAGTCACGGGCATACCCCCATAAATTGTTAAACTCACGGATTAAATTTCGATTTGTCCGAAAAGCAGAGTAATAAGCAGCATCAAAGCGCGCCAATGTCGTATATAAGCGGACATCAGAATCCGTGATAAAATCTCCAAATAAGAAACGATGCTTGGACAAACGCTCTTCTAATACATCTAACCTAGCAAATAATTGCTCATAGGCTTGTTCATAGGCCTCCTGAGAACGAGCGAATCCACATTTATACACGCCATTGTTTACATCATGAAAAATGACGTCATTTAATGTATCAATTTCTTCGCGCAAGCTAACCGGATATAAATCGGGAGCATTTTCCTTATGAAAAGGAGCCCAAACGGTTTCAAAATAGTTGGTAAGCTTAAAATAATCATTGTTAATCGCTTTTTTGGTTTCAAGATCAACCATGACTGGTACAGTAGGTCTACCTGTATAGTCAGGGTCCGCATTCTTATAGACCTCACTCACATACTGAACATTAAGAACAGGATCAACTCCATTTTCATCTAAAGAAAATTCCCAATCTACATGCTCAATTCGAGGTCTAAGTGGACTTACTGTTCCTAAGCTAATTGCACTTTCTAATCCAAGCACCTGGCGAACGATCACAGAGCGGTGCGCCCATGGACATGCAGCCGACCAAAGTAAACGGTAGCGGCCGGACTTAACGGGAAGCTCATCTGGCTGGTTTCCAAAAGGAGTTGTAAAGCGATTTATTTGACGATTAAACGAGCCATCCCCTTTTATTTCTGCAGGCTTATTGGTTGAAGTAATGTTTGCTTCAGTGGTAATTTTATGGCTTAATGTCTGATCATTTTGTGACACGTCATTCTCTCCCTCATGTTCCTTCTATTTAATGCACAGTAATTCAATGTGTTTAATGTAATTTACTCATTATCTAAATCATTCGTCAAGTAATGAAACTTATAAGATTCAGTTAATTTTATATGTTTAAAGGCAAAAAAATACCCCTTAATAAAAAGGAGTATGATTGAAAGCTATTTCTTAAAAAACGCCTTCCCGCCCACTTTTTCAACAAGGCGAGGAAAAAGGGTATAAAAAACACTACCTGCATTCATCCAGCCCGGCAGGTTAATTTCGCGTTTTGGAGTTAGCATGGCATTTACAATTTTAGACGCAACTACATCAGGATCTAGCATAAAACGATTTACATTCTTCGCATAGGTACCAGACTCATCTGCGATATCGAAGAAACGTGTTCGAATGGGTCCTGGATTAACGGCTGTTACATGAATATTTGTACTCGATAGCTCCATCCGTAAACTATTTGTAAAACCGAGAACCGCATGCTTTGAAGCAGAATAGACACTTGATTTTGGTGTCGCAATTTTGCCAGCCTGTGAAGCAATATTAATTATATGACCCGAGTTTTGCTCAATCATTGTCGACAATACCATTTTTGTACAGGAAATAAGCCCGAAAACATTTACTTCGAACATTGCCTTCATTTGCTCTATTTTTGCATCGACAACATTGGCAAACACACCAAACCCCGCGTTATTCACAAGGACATCAACCGTTTTTACATGATGTAGGATGTCGTCAAATACCTCTTTTACATTTTCGGTATCACGCACATCTAACTTATACAATAAACTGTCTATCTTGTATTTTTCTCGAATGTTCTGTGCTATTTTTTCCAACTGGTCATAACTACGGGCCAATAGAACGGGAGTAGCCCCTTGCTCTGCAACGAGATAGGCAATTTTTTCACCAATCCCGCTCGAAGCACCCGTAATGACAATTGTTTTTCCTTTAAGTCTTGAATTCATACGACCTTTTTCACCTCAGAAATTTGTTAATTTGAGTGATATATATGTTGTCCGTTCACTACTTCTATCTTAATTTCCCCTAATTCCTCAAGGAAGTCAAGCTGTCCAACTGTTTCAGAAATTGTAAAAAGAGGCTGCCTTAAGTAGACTTTCGGGAATAACCTGGTACATACTTCAAATGCTGTCATCGGCTTTTCCTTGATCATTTTTAGCACATGATAGGCTCGTTCTTTTTGTGAGAGGAATCTTTCTTGAATTAAGTGGTGAGCATTCGTAATATCGTCTCCATGCCCTGTTACGACCTTTGACATGTCGAGCGTTAGTAGTTTTTTTAAAGAATTATTATATTGAATTAATGGTCTTGGTCTAGCAGTTTCACTAAATTGCGGTGGTTCAAGTAATGGATTTGGTGAAATTTTTGCTAAAAGGGTATCTCCTGCAATAAGCATTCCATCCTCTTCCCGATACAGAACAATATGACTTTGTGCATGCCCAGGCGTCTCCAATACCTCAAAGCCAGATAACCCTTCAATTGTATCTCCTTCTCCAATCGTTGAAGTTAACGATCTACGGCAAGAATATTCAAATTCTTCATCCATATCGATTAAAGCTGTAAATGCTGGATTAAGACCTAATTGAGTAAAAAGCTCTTTATAAAACGGCTCATTATGTGCAAAGAATTGCTTATCCTGACTAATCCATGGCTGATTTTTAGGATGACCAATGATAGGGACATCCTTACTAAAAAAGTCAAGAAGCCCAACATGGTCTGGGTGATGATGGGTAATTACAATTTGTTCAATATCAGATGGTGAATAGCCTAACTGAGCAAGCTGCTCCTTAAAGGATTGCCATGCTTCCTCTGTTTTTGCACCCGCATCAATTAACGTTAGTGCGTCTCCTTTAACAACATATACATTCACATCCCCGACAGCAAAAGGTGTGGGCAAGGTAATTTTAAAAACATCCTTCGTAGTCGTAAGTTTATTCATAAAAATCTCCTTTGTACGATATCCATATCATTTTGTTACATTTATCCAATATTAGTTTACCTTTTCATTCTCATTTTGTCATTATATTCAAATAATATCTCTAATATGTAAAATAAATTGGGCTCTTTTTTTACTTTCGAGCCCTTGACATCCCGCTAAAATCAGTGCATAATGACCAATAATATAAAATTCGCTAAGGCAATGATTAGGACTAGTAAATCATGGAATGGTAAAAGAGAGTGAGATCCACCGGCTGAAAGATCTCATCACCCGCTTCTAGATTGAACCTACCTATGAGCTGTTAGGAAAACCTAACCGTTTCCCACGATACGGGTTCAAGTGGAACATTGAAAATTCATTTTTTCAAATGTTAAGTAAGGTGGTACCGCGGATAGCAGACCTATTCCGTCCTTTATCAAGGATGAATAGGTCTTTTTACTTTTTAATTGGATTTTTTCTAAAAGATTGTTGCTATTTAATAAAAATGAAAACATTGATTGAAGGCGGAAGGTGGCGACTCCTGCGGGAAAAGCGTGAGTCTTGAGACCCCACAGGAGCGATTAGCGACGAGGAGGCTCAAGCCACGCCCGCGGAAAGCGTCCACCAACAGCGAAAATCAATTGTGCCGGAGGGATCGTTATGGAAATGAATCAAAATATTGTGTTTGTTGGAGCTGGCTCAATGGCTGAGGCAATGATTTCTGGGATGCTACAAAAGGAGCTCTTCTTGCCGAGACAAATTTCTGTAATGAATCGCTCTAACCATACACGATTAGCAGAGCTAAGCAAAACCTATGGAGTAACAATTAGTCCAAACCAAAAAGAAGCGATTGAAAATGCTGGAATCATCATTCTTGCGATAAAACCAAAGGATGTTGCGGAAGCTGTATTAGCCATAAAAGAATATGTCAGTGAACAACAACTTATCATCTCTGTACTAGCAGGAGTAGCAACAACAACCATAACTGACTTACTCAACAAAGAGGTGGCAGTCGTACGTGCAATGCCAAACACATCTGCTACTATCGGAAAATCAGCCACTGCCCTGTCCGCAGGAATGCACGCAAACGAAAACCACCTTCTAATAGCGCGCCAATTGTTTCAAACAATTGGAATTGTAACAACAGTAGCGGAAAAAGATCTTCATGCCGTCACAGGCCTGTCCGGAAGTGGTCCAGCCTATGTATATTATTTAGTTGAAGCAATGGAAAAAGCAGCGGATGATATCGGGCTCGAAAAAGGAATTGCCAAAGAATTAATTCTTCAAACCATAATTGGTGCGGCGGAAATGCTAAAACATTCATCAAAACAACCCGCTACATTACGAAAAGAAGTAACAAGTCCAGGCGGTACAACAGAAGCAGGAATAAAAGTGTTAGAGCAATATAATTACCAGCAAGCAATGGTGGCATGTATTAAACGGGCGACGATTCGCTCCGCTGAGCTTGGAGAAGCTATGCTACAATCCGTTTCACAAGAAAATTAAATCAAAATTTTTCATATGTCAGTGGAATTCTGCCGAATCTGAGAAAATAGTGCATGAGGGGTAGGATTTTACTGACATTTTTGATAAAATTATTTAGAAAACCGAAATAATACAATATGGGGAGATTCTATGAGTGCACCGCTTATAAAAGAAACACCACCACAATTAAGGTTGACGAAAGAGAAAATCTGGACTCGCGATTTTACCCTTATTTGCATCTCAAACTTTTTTATTTTTCTTGGCTTTCAAATGACACTACCAACCATTCCACTTTTTGTAGAACAGCTCGGAGGCAATGACCAACTCATTGGATTAGTCGTTGGATTTTTTACCTTTTCCGCACTTTTAATCAGACCGTTTGCCGGTCATCAATTAGAAAAAAGAGGACGTCGTTTTGTTTATCTGCTTGGGCTTTCCATCTTCGTATTATCTGTTGGTTCCTATGGAATCATCTCAAGCTTATTCTTTTTGTTCCTGTTTCGAATCATTCAAGGAGTTGGGTGGGGCTTTTCAACAACAGCATCAGGAACAATCGCCACAGATTTAATCCCTGCCAATAGACGTGGAGAAGGAATGGGCTATTTCGGTCTATTCGGCAATATTGCCCTTGCGTTTGGTCCATCTTTAGGTCTTACACTTGCTGGTACAATATCCTTTACAAAACTCTTTTCCATTTGTGCCATTCTTGGATTAGTGGCACTCATTCTTTCATCTAGAATCCACTACAAAAAAATCGAGCCAGTAAAAGAAAACCCCAGAAAATGGGACTTTTATGAAGAAACAGCCCTTCCACCTTCAATTCTATTATTCTTTATAACCGTTACATTTGGAGGCATTGCTGCCTTTTTACCTATCTATACTTTACAAAAGGAAATACCCGGGATTGAGTGGTATTTTCTTATATTTGCAGTCGCTTTAATGATTTCTCGCACCTTTGCTGGTCGCCTTTATGATTTAAAAGGTCATCGAGCTATTTTTGCACCTGGTGCTATTTTAATTGTTATAGCTATGATTCTATTAGCTTGGTTACCTAGTAGTCTTGTCCTGTATATTGCCGCATTTCTTTATGGACTTGGTTTTGGTGCCTTGCAACCAGCCCTCCAAGCATGGGCTGTTCAGACAGCACCTGTACACCGTAAAGGAATGGCAAATGCAACCTTTTTTTCATCGTTTGATTTAGGAGTTGGAATCGGTGCAATTACGTTCGGTCAACTTTCTCACTTATTAGGGTACCATTCAATCTACATTGCCTCTGCATTCTCTGTTCTCATTTCCATTTTGTTATATTTCATATGGATTGGTAAAACAACAACTTCAACTTCCGTCTAAGGGGATTCTCTCCCCTTTTTCGCTTTTTGTAAATAAAATACCTTATCGTTTCAAAGAAATTTGGATAGAATGTATTTAGGGATTGGAGGTTAGTTATGAGGAGAATCCTATTATTTTTATCCTTTTTATTTTTCTTATATGCGGCTTGGACGGTACTTGATAAACTCGCTTTAAAATCTGATAATCAATCAGTTTTCGATACTATTACGTCTGAGTTCGACCGAGTTTCTGAATCTGAGGAAATTGCATCGATTAAAACAAAATTAAATGATGGAATAGATTACATCTCTACATTACTGCAAACATTGGAGGAAAAAGCACCGGAAAATTCAATTATTGGTGAGAATGAAATTGAGAAACCAGAGTTACATGTTCCTAGTGAACAGGCTTTTTCGATAAACAACATTGAGCTTGGAGAGAGTAAACAAAGTGTAGAAAAGAAGCTTGGTCCCGCGCAACGGACATCATTAAATGAATATGGAACGAACTGGTATACGTATCATGAAAACTACCATAATTTTATGATGGTCGCTTATGACTCTGGTGATAAGGTTATCGGATTATACACAAATCAAGACCTTATTTCATCAACGAAAGGAATCAAACGTGGAACACCAAAACAAGATGCTCTCAATCTACTTGGTGAACCTATGACTCGAATCCAAAAAGGATTTGTCTATTATGAATTTCAACAAGATCGGGACTATGACGTCTTCCATATCGATAACACTTATGTCACCCTCTTTTATGATAAACATGAAAACAATACGGTGACTTCAATTCAAATCGTTTCAGAAGCACTGGAACAAAATAGAGAAGATTTTTATACAAATGCCAGTGAACAATTAAAAGAAGGCTTTGAATATCAATTATTTGATCTTACAAATGCATCGAGGGTAAATCACGGATTAGGGGTACTAACTTGGGATGAACACGTGAAGGAAACAGCGCGAAAGCACAGTTTAGACATGGCGGAAAATAACTATTTCAATCATACAAATTTACAAGGTCAATCTCCTTTTGACCGTATGCTTGAGGATGAAATATTATTTACGATTGCAGGAGAAAATCTCGCGTATGGACAGTTCAGCAGTATTTTCGCCCATGAAGGTTTAATGAACTCCATGGGACATCGGGAAAATATTTTAAAAAAGGAATATATGTATTTAGGGGTTGGAGTTGCCTTTAATACGGAATCTCATCCATATTACACGGAGAACTTTTATACAAAATAAGAAGTCTCACCTATATCCCTCTCAATTTTTGGTTATCCTACCAAAGAGGTGATTTTGTGAAACTGGTACGATTTTTAGTATTACTTGGCCTTCTCATCGGCTTTCACAGTGTGACTCTTGCCCAGCAAACCGATGTTGAGTATGGTCCCTTTACGATTGTCCAAAAGGAATATATTGATTTAGACGGAGATGGTAATAAGGATATTATCGAGTTATATGCGAGAAAAAATCAATACAATCTCGCGAATGAATGGTCTTTAAAAATCAATGGTGAACAATTAGGTACCTATCATAATAAACAAGATTTATACCAATTGGCAGACATGAAGTTTGCTGATGTCCTTCAAAATGGAAAACAGGATATACTCCTCTATTTTCATTCTGTAGGGAGTGGAGGGATCACCGGGTTAACGGTTCTGAGCTATACAGGTGAAAAAGTTGAGGAAATTTTCAAAGACCCTAATACGTCAGGCTGGTTTGACGAAGCGAAAAAGCGTTTTTCAATGAAATACGTGGGTGATTATCAAGTTGAATTTATTGATAAACAGACTGACTTAGAAGCAGTTATTCCGTTATCAGAGGATCGCTACCGAGATTTTCCTGACAAGGAAGAATTAAAAAAACGACTTGAAGCGATTGAAACATGGGTTGACCCGGTTTCCAGTTATCGTTTTGATAAATTAACAAAAATGAAGCCTCAGGAAATCGTGACAATTCGAGCTGTTTCAGGTATTGCCCATTATGATGTAATTGCGTATTTTGAAACACGATATGTGTTTGATAAACAAATTCAAAAATATGTGCCTACGAAAGTGGCACTCATTAGTACAGAAACAGGAAAGAAATTAGCGGAAATACCCTATAAATAAACAGAAGCATCGACAACGTAAGGTCGATGCTTCTTTATTTGATATGCAGAATCGATGAACTTCAAGTTATAACTTGATATACTATTTAACGTAACAAACTGCAAAGGAGGCTGTAATTTTATGGAAACAGCATTATTCTCACCATATACAATTAAAAATGTCACCTTGAAAAATCGAATTGTGATGTCACCGATGTGTATGTATTCCAGTCATAATGAGGATGGAATGCTTCAGGATTGGCATTATACCCATTATGTAAGCCGAGCTGTCGGTCAGGTTGGACTTATCATGGTGGAGGCAACTGCTGTTACACCACAAGGAAGAATCTCCCCACTGGATTTAGGAATATGGAGTGACGAGCATATACCTGGCTTCAAAAAACTTGTTGAAATGATCAAAGCTCAGGGCGCCAAATCAGCTATCCAAATGGCTCATGCAGGTCGAAAAGCAACTGTTGAAGGAGATATTGTTGCCCCATCTGCAATTGCATTTAATGAAAGATATAAAACTCCAAAAGAATTAACAATTAATGAAATTAAAGAAACAGTCGAAGCATTCAAGGATGGAGCAAGACGCGCAAAAGAGGCTGGGTTTGATATCATCGAAATTCATGGGGCACACGGCTATTTAATTAATGAGTTTTTATCTCCACTTTCAAATAAACGTGAGGATGAATATGGTGGAAACAGTGAAAACCGCTACCGTTTCCTGCAAGAGGTAATCGAGGCAGTTAAGGAAGTTTGGGATGGTCCATTAATTGTTCGTATATCAGCAAATGATTATACAAACGATGGATTAACTCCTGACGATTATGTAGACTATGCAAAACGCATGAAAGACCAAGGTGTTGACCTAATCGACGTTAGCTCAGGTGGCGTAGCACCGGCTAAAATTGACGTATATCCTGGATATCAAGTCGGTTTTGCAGATAAGATTCGCAATGATGCGAATATCCCTACTGGTGCAGTAGGTTTAATCACAAAAGCTGTTCAAGCTGAAGAAATTTTAAAAAACAATCGGGCGGATTTAATATTTATTGCACGTGAATTATTACGTGATCCTTACTGGCCAAGAACTGCTGCAAAAGAATTAGGGGTATCCATTGAAAGCCCGAAACAATATGATCGCGGTTGGCTTTAAATTTCTTAGGTATGATAAAAGGCACTCTCCTACATGGAAAGTGCCTTGTTTATATCATTAGAAGCTCTCGAATATCCTCTTCCGTTAGAGTTGTTTTTTCCTCAGAATCAATAAGGTCTGTAATTAGATCTCGCTTCTTATCTTGTAACTCATTCATTTTCTCTTCAATGGTACCGCGGGCAAATAGCTTAATCACTTGGACAACCTTTTTCTGACCAATCCGATGGGCGCGGTCTGCAGCTTGTTCTTCTACAGCTGGATTCCACCAAAGGTCATATAAAATAACCGTATCAGCACCCGTCAGGTTAAGACCTGTTCCGCCTGCTTTTAACGAGATTAAAAACAATTCCCGCTCCCCTGCATTATACCGTTGGCATAATTCCACACGTTCATCCGTAGGTGTTTGTCCGTCTAAGTAAAAGAAGGCAAAGCTTCGATTCGTAAGTTCCCTTCCAATCAACTCAAGCATTTTCGTAAACTGAGAGAAAATCAAAACTCTCCTTCCAGACAATTTGGATTCCTCAAGGATTTGAAGAAGTTGCTCAAACTTTGCAGAACTTCCCTTGTAGCCATCCACGAACAAAGCCGGGTGGCAGCAGATTTGCCTCAAGCGGGTTAACCCTGCAAGAATTCGAATTCGATTTTTTCGAATCGTATTCTTATCAAGATGCTTTAATGTATCGTGTCGTAGCTTCGCTAGATAGGCAGCATAAAGCTTTTTTTGTTCAGGTAGTAGCTCTGATGATTCCATGATTTCAATTTTTTCAGGTAACTCTGCAAGAACATCTTCTTTTACACGGCGCAGCAAAAAGGGTCGAACCCTTCTTGAGATGTCCTTTCTAGTCAAATGACTATATTCCTTTAAGCCCTTAAACAGCTGTGGAAAGACAACATGGTAAATGGACCAGAGTTCCTCGATCGAATTTTCAATCGGGGTCCCGGTTAATCCAAAACGATGATCTGCTTTTATCCGTTTGACTGCCCTCGCTGTTTGGGTCACTGGGTTTTTAAAGGCTTGAGCCTCATCGAAAAATACGGTATGGAAACTTTGAGATTCATACCATTTAATATCACGTCGTAATAACGGATAGGACGTGATAAGAACATCCATACCTTCACTCTCTTTTTGCAACTCTTTTCGATCTGCCTTATTCCCATCAATCACAACCGCTTGAAGTTCAGGAGCAAATTTCAATAACTCATGTAGCCAATTATAGGTTAAAGAGGATGGGCAAACAATGAGTACGGGCTGCTTCTTCTCTCGGATAGTAGCAAGTTCCGACACCATAAAAGCAATGCTCTGCACGGTTTTCCCTAGTCCCATATCATCGGCTAGAACGCCGCCAAATCCATAACTAGCCAACGTCTTCATCCATTTGTAGCCCACCTTCTGATAATCTCGTAAGATGGACTCTAAATGCTTCGGAACCTCAATAGATAAATCATTCGGATGTCGGATAGAGTCAAGAAATTGGCGGAATGATTTCTCTGCCGTAAAAATATCACTGTCATCAATTGAGCCTAATAGGGGTAAAGCCTCAATCATCGGCATATTTAAGGTTGATTCAAAATCATCGTCCTGGACCGGAACAGCATGTAAAAAGCGCTGTATCTCTTCCATTTCTCTCGTTTCAAGTGAGAGTAGTGAACCATTTTTCAAACGATAATACTTTCGTTTTTCCTCAAGGGCAACAAGAATTTCACGAATTTCCTGGTCAGCAATGCCCTTCATCTCAAATTTGAATTCAAGCCAATTTGTGCGTTCTTTTTTTATCTTCACCCTTATTTTCGGATGTTCATTTTTAGGAATGATACGATTCCGTATAGCTGTTGTTGCATAAATTTGGCAAAGTGGCTGGAGTCTTGGAATGATATGATATAAAAACTCATACTCAAGTTCCTCATTATGCATATAATATCCGCCTTCTGTTTTTGAAAGACCACTCTCATCCATAATTTGTAAAATTTCATCCTCTTTTTCCACATCTCTGATGATCATGGGACCAGTTGGCAAATCACGATTTTCTAATGGTTGGATGATGATATTTTCATAGTGAAATTCAAGACCTGCAAGCAACTTATGTCTCAGCCGGTCCAAATACAGCTTAGCAACAAGTGGTGTTTTCATCATCTCTTTGGAAATGGCTTGAGACATATGAACAACACCAATCTTTTTCAGGCTTGGGACAATTTTCTTAAGAAAAAATGGCGCTTGCTCCTTTTGAATGGGAATATGGTTTGAACCAGGACTCGCGAGCATTTGTTTAAGCTCCAATAATCGGTCACAATCCTCTTCTTCGATTTGATAAAGAAGTCCATCACTAAGGACGGTGTGGTAGGGTTTTAAAATACTCATTCGATTGAACCCCTGAATTCGTAACAGATAGTCATTCTCTTCCCCTTCCTCAAATGAAAAATGAAGTGGAGGTGGCTGCTGAACAATTTGAAGCCCTTCATAGGAATGATCATTGTATTCCAGAAAAATGAAAGGACATTTTGAAAACAAAGGAATGAGCCCTTTCCACGATGATGGAGGAATTAACAATATTCTAGAACTCCCTTTATAATTTGAATGTCCAGAGATCATGTCTAGAAAAATTTTTTCATCCTCGGTTACTTTCACTAATTGGTGAAGAAGGTTATCCGCTTCATGTAAAAAGCAATGAAGATTAGAGTCATATATAAAATTGGAAGATATTTCACTTTGCTTCCCCTGTTTTAAATCCTTTAGAAAGTTACGAATGTCATGTATTTTTATCTGTTCGATTTCAATCTCCACGCCAAATAAAATTTCATTCGCAACTTTGACAGGATGAAATATGAAGCGAGCATCTAGGACTTCTCTTTTTTCAAAATGAAGCTGGTGACCACTCGAACGCGTTGGTTGATCTAAAAAAAGCGTCATGAAATCGCTTGTTAGTTTTTCAGTTTTAGATGTCTTGATCATTGAGAATTCGAATGGTTCCTGACTTTGCTGTTCATGAATCGCGATTAAAACTGCTGCAATATGCTGACAATCCTTATCGAAATTCGCAAGTGATGGACAAGTGCATGTGGCTTTTAGCTTTCCATTTGTGTCTTTTTCAATGCTAACATGGAAGTCTTCTGTACCTTTTACGGTGGCTTTACATTGATCAAGTCCGTATTCAGTAAATGCCACTTTATTCGTTCGATAAAAAGCGTCCCCTCTTTTGAAGGAGACGGTCCCACACATTTCTTTGATCATTTTAAGATTAATTTTGATATCCATGGTTCCGCTCCTTTCTCTTTGATTTAGGGGTTACTGTTGATTAAATCCTTGTTTTTTTACAAATTCCTTCATATACATCCGTTTCGGATTTTCAAGCATATTTGCCATCTGACCGGTCCATGTATCTGAGCGCTTCCCTTTTGTGCGTTGTGTATAATAATCTGAAATTGTTTGATTGTAGGTTGCTAACTCTTGTTTATATATAGCTTTGTCTTGCTGGTATTCCTCTTCATGATAAATATGCTCGAATGGAAGTCGTGGCTTTTTATCAGGCATTTGTGCCGGGTAGCCAACAGCAATTCCGAAAAGCGGAATCACAAATCTAGGGATATTTAAAATATCACAAACCTCGTTTAAATTATTACGTAAGCCTCCAATATAGCAAGCACCTAATCCCATTGATTCTGCTGCGAGTACAGCATTTTGTGCAGCTAAGGCAGCATCAATTGTCGCAACCATGAACTTTTCTGTACTCTCCAAAGAGGTCGATAAGTCCTTTTCTTCTATTTCACTGATAACTTGGTGGCGATGAAGATCACCACAAAACACGAAGAAATGTCCATTTTCCGCAACATAGGCTTGATTACCAACAATTTCAGCAAGCCTTTGCTTTTTATTTGGATCCTTAACTCCGATAATGGAATACGCCTGAATAAAGCTAGAAGTTGAGGCAGCTTGTGCACATTCAACAATCGTGCGGATTTGTTCGTCTGTTAATAATTTTTCTTCAAATTTACGAATCGACCGGTGATTCATAATGGTTTCAATAACTGAATTCATGATTATGTATCCTCCTCGTAGTCGTCTTAATCGGTGTGGCTTGGCTTAATATCAAACCTAAAAAAATCCTTAGATATATATGTATGTTGAAACACCTTCTGCGCTTCTTCAAGGAGTTTCTGACTGTCCTCTCCTTGATATCGTGAACTAATATGTGTCAATATCAAATTTTTAACTACAGCCTGTTTAGCAACCTCTGCTGCCTGAGTAGTCGTTGAGTGAAAATAATCATGAGCTAACCCCGCTTCATTCGAGCTAAAAGTTGCTTCATGAATAAGAAGATCCGCATTTTTTGCTAGTTCAATACTTTCTTGAACATAACGAGTATCGCCTAAAATGGTTACAATTCGTCCCTGTTTAGGTGGACCAATATATTCTTCACCATTTATCATACGCCCATCCTCGAGAACGACCGTTTGACCTTCTTTAATTTTTTGATAGATGGGACCAGGTTTAATCCCTTCTTTGGATAGCTTGTCAACTAACAATGTTCCAGGTAGGTCTTTTTCAACGATGCGATATCCATAGGATTGAATCCCATGGTCTAACTCTTTTGCAATCACACTAAATTGATCATCTTCAAAAACCACTCCTTCTTCGATTTCAACCACTTCTAGCGGATATCGAATATGAGTCGTACTTACTGTTAATGAAGTGTCAATAAATGCTTTTATCCCTTTTGGACCATAGACGGTTAATAAAGACTCTCCTCCCTGAAAGGAGCGACTTCCTAAAAATCCAGGCAATCCAAAGATATGGTCACCATGTAAATGAGTGATAAAAACCTTTTCTACTTTCCCTGGCTTTATGGATGTATATAAAATTTGATGCTGCGTTGCCTCCCCACAATCAAACAACCAGGTGGCCCTCCGCTCATCAAGCAATTGTAAAGCAATTGAAGTGACATTCCGCTCTTTTGCAGGCACCCCTGCACCCGTTCCTAAAAATACGACTTCCACTTGAGAAATCCTCCAATTAAAAGATAAATTTATTACGTTTTCCACTGTTGTCCCATTACTTACTATATCATATTCTGCCTTTTCTTCTCCATATATGCCCTTTAAGTCGTTCTATCGCATATCCATTCCTTGTTAAGGCATACTTAAAGTGAAAACAAAAAATAATTTTAATTAGTTGATTTACTAAACAAAAAAGTATAAATTAAATAGATAACAAATTGCGTGAAAAAATGGGGGATTATTATGACAAATACAGCACCAAAATCAATCGTGATTATTTTTGGAGCAACGGGTGATTTGGCAAATCGAAAGCTCTATCCTTCTATATATAACCTTTATACAAAAGGAAAACTTTCTGAGGATTTTGCAGTAATCGGTGTAGCAAGACGTCCATTAAAAAATGAAGAGTTCCAAGAAAACGTAAGAAATTCAGTTGCCGGACAGTTTGAAGAGCAACGAAATGATATTGAAAAATTCTCAAAGCATTTTTACTACCATCCATTTAATGTGAATGATACTGCTTCTTATAGGGAATTAAAGGTAATTGCAGAGGAATTAGATTCAACTTACAACACAGGTGGAAATAGAATCTTCTACCTCGCAATGGCTCCAGAGTTTTTCGGCACAATTGCGGTCAATTTGAAAACAGAAGGATTAACCTCAACAGAAGGTTATACAAGACTTGTCATTGAAAAACCATTTGGACATAATTTACCTTCTGCAAAACAACTAAATGAACAGCTTCGTCATGCCTTTTCAGAAGACGAAATCTACCGAATTGACCATTATTTAGGTAAGGAAATGGTTCAAAACATTGAAGTCATCCGTTTTGCAAATGCCATTTTCGAACCACTTTGGAACAATCGTTACATATCCAATATCCAGGTTACTTCAAGTGAGGTCCTTGGTGTAGAAGACCGTGGCGGCTATTATGAAAAATCAGGGGCACTTCGTGATATGGTTCAAAACCATATGCTTCAAATGGTAGCACTGTTAGCCATGGAACCACCGATTAAATTAAATACAGACGAAATTCGAAGTGAAAAAATAAAGGTATTACGCGCCCTTCGACCATTGGAAGAGGAAGATGTTAAAAAGTACTTTGTTAGAGGGCAATATGATGCTGGCACTATCAATGGAAAAAATGTACCTGGTTATCGCCAGGAGGAAAAAGTAGATCCAAATTCGAATACTGCAACATTTGTAGCCGGCAAGCTGTTAATTGATAATTTCAGATGGGCAGGCGTACCATTCTATATCCGTACAGGGAAGAGAATGAAGGAAAAATCCACAAAAATTGTGGTTCAGTTTAAGGACATTCCGATGGATTTATATTATAAAGAGGAAAATGATCGTCAAAACCCTAACCTTCTTGTCATTAACATTCAACCAGATGAAGGCATCACGCTCTATTTAAATGCGAAAAGACCGGGTCAAAATACAATGACATTACCAGTTAAGCTTGATTATTGTAATAACTGCATCGACGGCATTAATACACCAGAGGCTTACGAAAAACTTATTTTTGACTGTATGATGGGTGATACAACAAACTTTGCTCACTGGGATGAAGTTGCCCTTTCTTGGCGTTACGTAGACTCCATTTCAAAGGTATGGGAAAATCAAATTGCAACGGAGTTTCCTAATTACCCTTCTGGTTCTAACGGTCCAAAAGCAGCCGATGAATTATTGGCCGAGGACGGATTCCACTGGTGGCCAGTTGAGGATTAAATAACTAAGACTTATACAATATAAAAAGGCGAAAGAAGCATCAAAATGCTTTTTCGCCTTTTTCTTTACCATTTATTAATTTAACTCAGGCCAGTACTCTTTATTAGCTTCAATTAAATCGTCTAAAATATCTTTTGCTACTTTTGCACTAGGAACTGTTTTTGAAAGTGTTAAAGCCTGCCATAATTTTTGATAGCTGCCTTCAATATAGGCTTGCACGACTAATTTTTCGACAGTCACCTGTTGGTACATTAACGCTCTTTGGAATTCAGGGATCTTGCCTTGACTTAATGGCTCTGGACCATCACTTCCAACAATACATGGAACCTCCACCATTGCATCATCATCAAAGTTAGCAATAGCTCCATTGTTTTCTACGATCAACAGCATTCTTTCGTGCGTGTTAAAGGCAATTGCAGTAGCTAAGTCAACCACAAAGGTTGCGTGTGCTCCCATCTCGAATTCACAGCCTTCTGCTGTTCCTCTTTCAATGATCGTTTTAGCCGTTGTAAAGACCGTTTTTTCTCGTCCATCTATAACTTCATTTGCTCTTGTATACTCTGGATTCGAATGTTCTACTACATAATCTGGATAGTAATAATATTTTAAATACGTATTTGGTAGGAATCGTGGATCTACAGCTAGTAGATCCTTCGCTTTTTTATGTGTGTCCTGCCAGCTTGCATCCGTATGCTGAGTATCCACTTCTTTTTTTGTGAGATAACCATTTTCCGCTACATAATCACGAATTTGAGGTAGATATTCATGTCCTTCCTTATCTTTTACACTTGTCCACCAACCAAAGTGATTTAACCCAAAATAACGTACTTCTAGATCTTTTGGTTCTTTACCGATAATATGCGACATTCTACGTAGTGTTCCTACAGGCATATCACAGATATTCAATACCTTTGAATCTGGACGAAGAACTCGACAAGCTTCCGCAACAATGGCAGCAGGATTGGAATAGTTTAGCATCCAAGCATCTGGAGAATACTTTTCCATTATATCAATTAACTCGATCATATCACCGATGCTTCTCATCCCATATGCAATTCCGCCAGGTCCGCATGTTTCTTGACCAACGACACCATGCTTTAAAGGGATTTTCTCATCTTTTTCGCGCATTTCATATTTTCCCGTACGAATATGTGCAAAACAGAAGTCGATATCAGTAAATGCCTCTTCTGGATCGGTCGTGTAGCCATATTCAATATCAGGTGCTTTTTCTTTTAATACAATCTCAATTGCTTCCCCTAAAACAGCTTGTCTTTCGCCGTCATTATCGTATAATTTTAATTTTCGTAGTGGGAAACGATCTAGGTTATCTAATAACATCATCACGATTCCTGGTGTATAGGTACTTCCTCCACCCGCAATTACAACTGAAAACTTTTTCATGTTCTCCATTCCCTTCTATATATCTGTCGTTTCTCTGTTAGTAGAAAGAGTTTGTCTCACATTTACTCATTTGAACTTAATCCTAAGAAGCTATCGACTTCTTTTCGAATGTTAGTCACTTGTAAGCCATATACAACCTGCACATTATTACCTTTTATGATTACTCCGCTTGCACCAGTCTCTTTTTTCAATGTATCCTCGTTAACCTTTTCTGGGTTATCTAGCGTTAATCGAAGTCTTGTATAACAATTTGTAACTGTATTAATATTGCTTGCGCCACCTAGTGCATCTACAATCACACCGGCCATTCCTTCATTTCCAGCAGGCTCGGCAACACCTGACTTTTCTTGACTTTTCTTCTCTTTATATTCTTTTTTAGAATATAATTTTGTTTCTTTGCCCTCATCTTCTCTACCAATCGTCTTAAAGTTAAATTTCACAATTAAGAAGCGGAAGACTACATAGTAAATAACAAAGTATAGTAAACCTACTAAAATGTACATTGGCCAGTGAGTCTTTTCGATACCCAATGGCAGATTGAACAATAGGAAGTCAATCATACCATTTGGACCAATGGCTCTAACATCTAATAGATTTAACGTAACCATACTCAATCCACTCAATGCAGCGTGTACCACGAATAACAATGGTGCGACGAACATGAAGGAGAATTCAATAGGTTCAGTAACACCAGCAATGATAGATGTAACAGCTGCTGGGATTAAAATCGCTTTAGCCTTGCCTTTGTTTTCAGGCTTTGCTGTGTGATACATGGCTAAACAAGCCCCTATTAAACCAAACATTTTTGAAATACCACGAGCGTCCCATATTACACTTTCAGAAAGAACCTTAACCGAAGGGTCAGCAATCTCTGCATAGTAAATATTTCTAGCGCCTTCGAATACTTGTCCACCTACTTCTGCAACACCACCTAATGATGTATATAAGAATGGTGTATAGATTAAGTGGTGCAAGCCAGTTGGAATTAATAAGCGTTCCAATGCACCGTATAAGAAAAGACCAAAGCTTCCACTATGATTGATTAGCTCACCAAGTTTATTAATCCCTTCTTGGAAAAATGGCCAAATAAATGTTAGAGCTATCGATAATAGGACAACAACTGGAATTAATACGATAAAGACAAATCGTGACCCGCCATAGATTTGAAATGCACCTTTAAATTCTGTATCAATAAATTTGTTATGAACCATAGCAGTAATAATACCTAGAATCAATCCAAGAAACACACCCATATCCAGGATTTGAACTCCAAGAACTAAAGTTTGTCCAGTTCCTTGTAAAGATTCTCCTTCGAAAAGAACCCCACTAAGCTGCATAAATTTATTCATTGCATTAACAAAAACCAAATAGCCTAGTAAAGCTGTAAAACCTGCGACGGCTTTTTCTTTATTTGCTAAACCGACTGTAATTCCCACACAAAAAATGAGTCCTAAGTTCCCGAGAATGGAAACCAATGATCCTGTTAAGATCGTTCCAAATCCAGTAGTAATTGGATTATCTAAAAATGGAAGTACTTCCAAAAGTCTAGGATTTGTAAATAAGTTTCCTAAGGCAATTAAAATACCTGCAATTGGCAAAATAAGTACTGGAATAAACATCGCTTTCGAAAAGCGCTGCATGCCTTCCATGACCTGTGTTTTCATTTTGCCTTCCCCTCCTGTAAGTGTTTTCTTTTGTTGACATGTTTAGAATACAATGTAACCGTTTTATAGTCGATAGATTCAGCAACACAAAAAACGTGTTTCACACATAGAAACACGTTTCATTCAACACTGTCTTTTTTCGCAATAAAAGTTTCAAGATATTGCTTGACAATAAATTCAAACAACAATGTAAGTCTAGGAAAGAAGCTGTTTGGGAGCATGTTACGATCATCAAGTTTATTATGGTCGATGATCTTAAAGTTTAAATCTGAGAGTTCAGCAATCCGATTATGTGTTTCTTTTGTGAAAGATACAGTAAAAATATGGTGTTCTTTTGCAGCGAGTAATTTTTCAACAACCATTTGTGTTTCACCAGACTTTGAGATGACCACTAATGCACCTATATCTTCCAGATTATTCTCAAATACACCAATCGAATCGGTTCCACTTGCTAAGATTGTTTTTCTTCCCAATACCAATAATTTTTTATACAAGTACTCTGCAACGATTGCTGAAAATCCAGTCGCATAAATAAAAATATAGCGCTGTTGCAAATTTAGCACTTTCTGAATAAACAAGTCTATCTCTTCCATTGAATTATGGGTCATGTAATCCCATTGATTAATTTCAAAAAAGTCCTCGGTTGCATCACTTTTTGGAATGTCCGCTTTTTTGACAAGTGGAAGAATCTGATAATACATATCGACAAAACCGGTATAACCTAATTTTTTGGACAAACGAATAACTGTCGCGGGAGATGTAAAATTTTCTTTGGCTATTTTCCGGACACCCATTTGCAAAACGGTATCGATATTATCAATAATATATTGGACAAGTTGGACATCTATTTCACTTAAGTTTTTCCCTTGGATAATTTTACTGATATCAATCATATTGCATCACCTAATCACTTAAAAAATCCTTATCGAAGCTGGTTCCATGTTCATTATTTCGAGGATTCTTATCTTTTGGAAGCTTAATTCCTTTTGACAGAATATCATTTCCATACTTGCCTTTCAATTTATCAATTACTTTTAATAAAGGTTCTTTTTTTGCTTCTTTTTCATAGGAAAACAAATCAAGCTGTTTAAATGCCTCATGTTTCTCAACTAATTCCTGTGCAGTGACACCTAGCAATCGAATCGGTTCCCCATTCCAATGTTTTTTCCAAAGGCGCTTGGCAGCCTGAAAAATTTCAATATCTTGATCAATTGGATTCTCAAGCTTTCTACTTCTTGTTACTGTCTTTCGATCTGCGTAGCGAATCATCAACTGGACATTATTTGTTAACATGTCCTTTCGCCTAATCCGTCCCCCTACGGAATTTGAAAGTCTTTTAATGACACCGAGAAGCTCCTCTTCATCTGTTGAGTCGTATGGTAATGTTGTTGAATTTCCGATACTTTTAAACTCCGAAATGGCATCGGGGTCAACTGGGCGATTATCCATTCCATTTGCCCTTTGTTTTAATCTCTCCCCATTAATACCTAACAATTGCTTTAATTGAATATCATTCCCTTTCGCAAGATCACCAATTGTATGAATATGGATCGTCGATAACTTCTCCGCGGTCCTTGATCCCACTCCATGCATTTCACCGACCGGCATTGGCCAAAGGACTGTAGGAACATCTCGTTTGCGTAAAACTGTAATTCCTAACGGCTTTTTCATATCAGATGCCATCTTTGCTAGAAATTTATTCGGCGCAATTCCAATACTACAAGGAAGAAGCAGTGTCTTTTGTACCGTATTTTGAATAGATGTCGCAATTTCAAGAGGAGACCCTTTTTCAAAGCAGTCCGTAATATCAAGATAACCCTCATCGATTGAAACAGGTTCAACTAAGTCTGTATATGAACGTAGAATATCAAACATCGCTAGTGACGCTCTCCGGTAGCGTTCGAAATTTGGTTTTCGGACGATGAGATTTGGACATTTTCGTTTCGCTTCCCATAAGGGCATCGTCGTTTTCACACCAAAGGCACGTGCCTCGTAGCTACAGGTGATAATAATGCCTTTACGCTCCTCTACATTCCCAGCTATAGCTAAAGGTTTACCCTGTAAGGAAGGGTCGTATGCCATTTCAACCGATGCATAGAAGCTGTTCATATCCACATGTAGGATAACCTTTCCGTTTTTCGGATACATTTCTTTCATGTTATGCACTTCCCTAATCATCCACTATCTCTAGTTTATCATAGAAAAAGCCACCTATTCTAATGGTGGCTGTGAATATGTTCCTCTATTTGATTGAATCCTTCTAAACCATTAAATAGTTTGTGAGGGTCTAGTAATGTAATCAATCTCCCCTCTAAGGTCGCAACTCCAGTAATATATGAGGAAAGCTGGTAAGTTACATTCAATGGTTTCACTTGATTTTGTGGGATATCAATTATTTCTTTGGCATCATCAACAAGTAAGCCAACTGATAGTGAATCCGTTTTGGCCACGATGATCTTTGTTTTGTCCGTATGATTGATTGATTTATTAAATAAAATAATTCCCGTATCCACAATTGGAACAAGTTCATCTCGTATGGTTAGCACGCCTAGCATATAGTTTGGCATTTGTGGTATAGCATTAAGCGCCTGTGCTCTTTCTATGGAAATCACGTTTAAAACAGGGACACCATATTCCTCATCACCTGCTGAAAAAACAACAACTTTTTGGTCTTCTATCATTACTTTCACCTCTACCGTAGTAACAACAATCTATAGTCTCTTTCTATCATACTTTACCCGTTCTGGAAAAGAAATAAAAAAAGCGAAACTCCTCTACAAATCGGAATTTCGCAATTTAGAATCAATTTATTTTGCAACCTCTTCGACAATTGCAACAATTAGTTCAGCAGTTTTAACTAGTTCTTCGATTGGCATTTTTTCATTTGTCGTGTGAATTTCTTCATAACCAACTGCTAGATTTACCGTTGGAATGCCATGTCCTGCGATGACGTTCGCATCACTGCCTCCACCGCTTTGTTGTAGTTCACTTTGACGTCCAATTCGTGCAACTGCACGTTTGGCAACCTCAACAACATGGTCTCCATCTGCAAATTTAAAACCTGGATACATGACTGTAGTCTCAACTTCTGCTCTACCACCCATTTCAGCGGCTACAGATTCAAAGGCTTCTTTCATTTTTTGAACTTGGCTTTCCATTTTTTCTGTAATTAATGAACGAGCTTCAGCCAAAATTTCAACATGATCGCAAACGATATTGGTTTGTGTTCCACCTTCGAAACGTCCGATATTTGCAGTTGTTTCTTCATCAATTCGACCTAAAGGCATTCTTGAAATTGCTTTTGCAGCCATTGTAATCGCAGATACACCTTTTTCAGGGGCAACACCCGCATGTGCTGTTTTGCCGATAATTGTAGCTTTCACCTTCGCTTGTGTTGGTGCAGCTACAATTATGTTTCCAACCTTGCCATCACTATCAAGCGCATAGCCATATTTTGCTGTGATCATGGAGCGGTCCAACGCTTTAGCACCCATAAGGCCTGATTCTTCTCCAGCTGTAATAATAAATTCTATTTTACCATGTGGAATTTGATTTTCCTTCAGAACACGAATCGCTTCAAACATTGCAGCTAAGCCTGCTTTATCATCTGCACCTAAAATGGTTGTTCCATCTGAAACTATATAACCATCCTTGATTGAAGGCTTAATGCCCTTACCAGGGACAACTGTATCCATATGAGATGTAAAATAAATGGTATCCACATCATTTTTAGTTCCCTCAAGGGTACAAATTAAATTTCCTGCACCATGACCGGTTTGACCAGTTGTGTCATCCTCGACAACATGTACACCCAATGCTGTGAATTTTTCTTTTAAAACCTTTGCAATTTCTGTTTCGAATTTTGTTTCTGAATCTACTTGCACTAACTCTAAAAATTCATTGACAAGTCTATCCTGATTAATCATAGTATGTACCTCCAAGATGAATAGGTTAATGAAATTAGCCTATCATACTATAGTAAAAAAATAAATTCTAATTATTATAATGGAATATTTCCATGTTTTTTATTAGGCCGAGATTCCTTTTTATTCTGTAACATTTCTAATGCTTGAACAATTTTAATTCGCGTTTCGCGCGGATCAATGACATCATCAACCATGCCTTGGCTGGCTGCAACATATGGGTTGGCAAACTTTTCACGATATTCTTCAATTTTTTGAGCTCGTGTTTTTTCGGGATCATCACTTTCATTAATCTCTCGTGCAAAAATAATATTGGCTGCACCTTGTGGACCCATTACCGCAATTTCTGCATTTGGCCATGCAAAAACTAAATCAGCCCCAATTGATTTACTATTTAAAGCGACATATGCTCCACCATATGCTTTTCTTAGAATAACAGTTAGCTTTGGTACTGTTGCTTCAGAGTACGCATATAAAATTTTGGCCCCATGTCGGATAATTCCTCCATGTTCCTGTTTTACCCCTGGGAAAAAGCCTGTCACATCCTCAAACGTAATTAGCGGGATATTGAAGGAGTCACAAAAACGAATGAATCTTGAGGCTTTATCAGATGAATCGATATCAAGCCCACCGGCCATATATTTCGGCTGGTTGCATACTAAGCCTACAACTTCCCCTTTTATTCTTGCAAAACCAACAACGATATTTTTTGCAAAATCTTTATGAACTTCCATGAATGATTTCTCATCCACCACTTGTTCAATGACTTTGCGAACATCATATGGTCTGACTGCATCAAAAGGAATAATATCAGTTAAATCAGGTCGATAATCATCCTCTTCTTTTTCGGGTAAAATTGGTGGTTTTTCCTCATTATTTTGAGGTAGATAGCTCACTAAAGCTCTTACCTGTTGTAGAACTTCCTCTTCTGTTTCTCCTGAAAAATGCGCGTTTCCACTAATTGAATTATGTACGCTTGCCCCACCTAAATCCTCTGAGCTTATTTTTTCACCAGTAACGGTTTCAATAACTTTCGGCCCTGTAATAAACATTTGAGATGTCTTTTCCACCATAAAAACAAAGTCGGTAATCGCTGGAGAATACACAGCCCCACCTGCACAGGGTCCCATAATCACAGAGATTTGCGGAATGACCCCTGAATAAATCGCATTTCGGTAAAAAATATGACCGTACCCATCAAGGGAGACGACTCCTTCTTGAATTCTTGCCCCACCTGAATCATTTAAGCCAATAAAGGGCGCACCATTTTTAGCTGCTAAGTCCATGACATTCGCGATTTTTTTCGCATGCATTTCACCAAGTGCTCCACCAAAAACAGTAAAATCTTGTGAAAATAAATAAACCGGTCTACCGTTGATTTTTCCATATCCAGTAACAACACCATCGCCAGGTCCCTTTTTATCGGCTAAGCCAAAGTCCGTACTACGATGTTCAATAAATGGATTTAACTCGACAAATGTTCCTTTATCAAGTAATAGGTCAATACGTTCTCTTGCTGTTAATTTTCCTTTTTCATGCTGTTTATCAATCTTCTCATCACCTCCGCCTAGCTCTACCTCACGACGACGATCATATAGTTCGTTTATTTTCTCATAAATATCTACCATTATTTATTTTCCCCCTTACTTGGTTTCTCGCAAAGCTCATATAAAATACTCCCTGTAGATTTTGGATGCATGAAGGCAATCTTCGCACCACCTGCACCCTTCTTAGGCTCATCAGCAAGCATTCGAATGCCGTGTTCTTTTATTTCTTTGATCCTCTCTTCGATGGATGAAACCCCTAAAGCGATATGGTGTATTCCTTCGCCTCGTTTTTCAATAAATTTAGCAATCGGGCTTTCTGATGAAAGTGGCTCCAATAACTCGAGTTTTGATTCTCCAATTTTGATGAAGGCAACTCTTACTTTCTCTGATTCTACTGTTTCGATTCCTTCTAACTTAAGGTTTAGAACGTTTGTGTAGAATGGAAGGGCATTTTCAATCGATGAGACAGCGATTCCAATATGGTCAATCTTTTCAATCATGCTTTCACTCCTCAAGCGAGCGCTCGCTCAATGTTGTAAGCGCTTCATAGATATATATGTCTATTTTAGCATGAACTCATCAAAAATTGTGTATTTTCAGTTTTAATGAAGAGGACTTAATGGTTGTCCAACTGTCATTTTCGCGGTAAAATATGAGTAAATATGTAAGCAGAAGGGAGTATGTGACGTGTCCCGTAAAACTCAAAAAATTGTGGTATATTTAATGATCGCTGTAATGCTAATTACTACTCTGTTAGCTGGTGTAGGTATGTGGTTTTAAGTCAAACATTTACAGTGTTACGAGGTTTGTTAACAGTCTAAAAAGGTGACCTAAATGGTCACCTTTTGCTTTATTAAAATTGAGGCTGGGACATTACGATAATCATCTTAATGAATGCCGAACATTAAAATTGTGAAAACCACAAAAAGAAAAATTCTTCTTTTAAAGATCGATGAATTTGTTTATAAAATGGTAACTATGTTGATTGAAGCGAAAGGCGGCGACTCCTCGAAAATGCATTCGCATTTTCTTCGTGCGTGGGTTATTTCAAGGAAGAATTTCAAAGTCCTGCGGGAAAAGCGTGAGACTTGAGACCCCACAGGAGCGCAAATCAGAACGAAGCCTAAAAACGCCACGTCCTGTGGCAACGGCTTCGTGACCTACATCGTGTAGGCCTGAGGAGGCTCAAGCCACGCCCGCGGAAAGCGTCCGCCTGTAGCGCAGATCAACGGTGTAAAAATCAAAAATGTTTGCTTAAAAACCTTTTGTCCCAGCCGCTTTGCTTTATTAAAATTAGGTTGGCAACCCTTTGAATAATCTTTTTATGATTAAATATTCTTCCATTTCTTTAATAAATTGTAGAAGAGCAGCCCTTGTCTCAAACTCCTCTCGAGTTTGTGGCAATGGCATTTCTCTAAACACTTTACGCATAGCTTCAAGTTTTTTCAAAAATACACTTGCCGTGTTACCAGGATGTATGGACTGGCTCACCTCCATAATAAAATCGGCAACCATTTCTCTTTGTTCAACCGACTGAGTAATCGAAGTAATAGTAGGTAACATCCTCTGAAGAATTTCGAATTGCTTTTCTCTCATTTCAAAATACGTATAATATAAGTTTTCATCGCGCATTAGGTTATTTTCAACATCTCTGAATGCAATTCTTTTCGCTTTCTTTAATAAATCTTCAACAGCTGTTATCTCTCGCCCATCCCAAATACTCTCACCTGTTCGAAGATAGTGAACCATCTCGTTTAATATATTTCCAAACAGGGCTTCAATTTCTTGTTGGTATACCCTAAGTTGCTTGTCAACACTCGGCATATATAGATTTACGAGTAGTGCAACACCAATCCCAATCACAATTAAACCAAGTTCATTTATAATCAAATCAATTGTTACTTTCCCAGCTGAAAATATATGTAAAATAATTACGGTACTTGTTACAATTCCATCTTTTGCTTTTACGGCAACCACAGTAGGAATAAAAAATAGGAGTAACAACCCAATTGTTAATGGATGATAGCCTATTCCCTCAAAGAATACAATTGAAAATAGGATTCCAACCACACACGCAATAAATCGCTCCCACGAACTCTCAAGCGACTTTTTTCTTGTTACTTTAATACATAAAATCGTTAGAATTCCAGCAGAAGCAAAACTATCTAGCCCTAATAGTTTTGCGATCGATATAGAAATCGTTGTACCTATAGCTGTTTTTAAAGTGCGATAACCTATTTTAAACATAAATCGGCTCCTAAAAATCGATAATGGTTTTATTATATTGTTATCAATAGGAAAAATAAAACACCTACACAAATCTTAGTATGACTAAATTCACGAAAAAAGGAATGATCTCATGGATCATTCCTGTTATATTATAGAACTTTTTCTAAGAAATCTTGCGCACGTTGGCTTCTTGGATTGGTGAAAAATTCATCGGGTGTTGTTTGTTCAACTATAAGCCCATCATCCATGAAGAGTACTTTGTCTGCCACTTCACGTGCAAATCCCATTTCATGAGTTACAATGAGCATCGTCATTCCAGTATTAGCTAAGCCCTTCATAACATTAAGAACTTCTTTTACCATTTCAGGGTCAAGTGCGGAAGTAGGCTCGTCAAAAAGCATGATTTCTGGTTCCATTGCTAAGGCCCTGGCGATTGCTACCCTCTGCTTTTGTCCTCCAGAAAGGCGATTTGGATATTCATTTTCTTTTTCTGATAATCCAACCTGCTTTAATAGCTCCCTCGCTTTGTTTTCCGCTTCACTTTTTGAAATCCCTTTTACCTTCATTGGAGCGTAAGTAAGATTTTGAAGAACCGTCTTATGTGGAAATAGATAAAAATGCTGAAATACCATTCCAATATGCTGACGAACCTTTGTAATATTCGTCTTTGCATTTGTGACTTCATCTTCCCCAACCCAAATCTGTCCTTGAGTTGGTCTTTCAAGTAGATTTAAACATCTTAGAAATGTAGATTTTCCAGAACCAGAAGGACCAATAATGGCAACAACCTCACCTTGTTTAAAGGTGGTCGTAATCCCTTTTAACACTTCAAGCTTGCCAAAAGATTTATGAAGACCTTCTACTTTAATATGATCGTTACTCACTACGACGCAACCTCCTCTCAAGTCTTCCTCCTAGGAATGTGAGGATTGTAACAATAATCCAATAAACTAGACCAGCAATTAATAATGGTTCAAAATAGCGGAATGTATTCGATCCGACAACTTGAGCTCTTCTCATAATATCCAATAACCCAATCGTACTTACAATTGCAGATTCCTTCGTTAAGGTTATAAATTCATTTAAAAGTGCAGGTAAAATATTTTTTACTGCCTGTGGAAGGATAATATCCAACATCATTGGGCGGTACGAGATCCCTAGTGCTTCCGCCGCTTCTTGTTGGCCTTTATCTACAGCCTGAATACCCGCTCTAATGATTTCAGAAATATACGCACCTGAGTTTAATCCAAATGCTAACACCCCAGCTACAAATTTATCAATATCATAATGAAAAAGCTGTGGAACTGCAAAATAGATTAAAACCAATTGGAGGATAAGTGGTGTTCCTCTAAATATGGATGTATAAATATCCGCAAACCACTTAAAAAATGAAACCTTACTAATTTTAAACACCGCTAAAATTGTCCCCAAAATTAAACCTAAAATTGCCGATACTAGTGCAAAGGATACCGTAAGGCCGATCCCTTCTAGTATAAACGGAATTGAAGGCACGATTCGGGAAAAATCAATATCCAAACCCATGCCTTACACCTCATTTCTACTAAAAAATTTTTATTTTTCGATCCATTCTTGCTCTATTTCTTTTAACTCGCCATTTTCCTTCATTTCATCTAACACCTTATTAAATTCTTCAGTCAGATCACTGCCTTTTGCAAATGCAATTGCCATACCTGGTGAAGCTTCTGTTGGATCATCAAAGCCTGCTAAGTCAAGTTCTTCAATGAAGCCTATTGCAACTGTCTTATCTAAATAAACTGCATCAATTCTTCCCGCTTTTAGCTCTTGAATTAATTCTGGAGCCTTATTTAAAGCTGAGATTTCAAGACTTTTAAGTGTTTCTTCTTTAATCTTTTTAGCTCCTTCTTCTTGAATGGAACCTAATTGAACCCCAACTGTTTTACCGTCTAAATCCTCTAATGTTTTAACATCAGAATCCTTTAATGTAACAAACATTTCCCCAGATTTATGATATTCTGTTGAAAAATCTACACTTTCTTTACGTTCAGCAGTTGCTGACATACCAGAAATGATAAAATCAATACGTTCTGCTTGTAATGCGCTAATAAGACCACCGAAATCCATATTTTCGATTTTAAGTTCATATCCAAGTTTATCCGCAATTTTCTTAGCTAAATCAATATCAAATCCAATGTATTCACCTGTTGTCTCGTCAATTGTTTCAAATGGTGGGAAGTCAGCAGATGTTCCCATTGTTAATACTTTCTTTGTATCAGTACCTTTATCAGATCCTGTTGCATTATCATCGCTTGTCCCACAAGCTGCTAGTAATACAATTGATAAAATAGCAATCAATGATGCTAGTAAAAACTTTTTCATTATGTTTTCCCCCTATGTGGTTTTTTATAATTATTCGATAGAATGTATTTTAACACATCTGCATAAATATACAATATGTTTTTTAAAAATAATAATTGATTAATAATTCTATCATTCGCGCAATGGTTACATTTTATTCTGCTTACAAGGTATTTTAGAGGAAAAATTTAGTGTATATTTTGGCGCAATCTTCTTTTAATACTTTACTGATATAAACAATTAAAGTGAAAAAGTAATAAAACATTCATCACATTATGCATAATTTATATAAAAAAAAGAAGCCTAAAAGGCCTCTTAAATTTCTTCACAATATTCTTCAAAAGTTTCCTGTAGTTTAGTGATGACATCCATTGGCTCGTGTCCTTCGATTTCATGTCGTTCAATCATTTTAACGATTTTCCCATCTTTTAATAATGCAAATGATGGAGATGATGGCGGATAACCTTCAAAATATGATCTCGCTGTTTCTGTTGCCGCTTTATCTTGACCTGCAAATACTGTTACTAATTGGTCTGGTCGCTTATCATAATGGATCGAATGTGCTGCAGCTGGTCTTGCAATTCCACCTGCGCAACCACAAACAGAATTAACCATCACTAAAGTTGTACCTTTACGATTTAATGCTTCATCAACCTCTTCAGGTGTTTTTAATTCTTGATAGCCAGCCTCTGTAATTTCTTTTCTAGCTGTTTGTACTATATCATTCATAAACAGATTGAAATCTATTTCCATTTTTGTGCACTCCTTTTAGAAAAATATCTTGCTATTTTTATCATATCAATTTCCATCATGTTTTTTCAAATCTTAGGAACTTAAATGAACGTTTAAAAAATAATTAATCGGGTATTCTATTAATACATCTAGATCATACCCCTAAACTCCCTAGATGGAAGGAGAGCGAATGCACTCCTTCTTTTTTTATGCTTCAAATAGTTCAATTAACTCCTTCACAGCAGTTGTAACATTTAAATCACCCTGTATAACTTTATTTTCAAGGACTGGGAGCTTCGTTTTAATGGATGGATGGGTAAAAAAGCTTGTTTCAAGATAATCCTTTATCATTGCATGAATCCAATCCTTTGTTTGAGAGTCCCTTCGTTCTGCAAATGCTCCAGACTCTTTCGTAGTCTCAACAAATCGCAGGATGATTTTCCATATTTCTTCTATACCTTCATGATAAAGTGCGGATGCTGTATAGGCTTTCGTAGACCAACCTTTCGTTGCAGGCTGAAGATAGTGGAGAATCCGATTATATTCAGCGCGAGCAATTTTTGCTCTCTGTCGATTATCACCGTCCGCTTTATTAATCAATATGGTATCCGCCAGCTCCATTACTCCTTTTTTCATGCCTTGTAATTCATCACCTGCACCGGTCAACACAAGAAGAAGGAAAAAATCTACCATACTTCGTACCACAACTTCACTTTGACCAACACCAATCGTTTCAACAAGAATCACATCAAACCCCGCGGCTTCACAAAGTAAAATTGTCTCCCTCGTTTTACGGTTGACTCCACCAAGGGTTCCCCCTGATGGTGATGGTCGAATAAATGCATTTTTATTCCTCGTAAGGGTCTCCATTCTTGTTTTATCACCAAGTATACTGCCACCTGTTACACTACTACTTGGGTCAACAGCTAAAACCGCAACGCGATGCCCTTGTTCACATAAATAAGAACCAAAGCTCTCTATGAATGTACTTTTACCAGCACCCGGGACTCCAGTGATACCTATACGTATCGAGTTTCCGGTGTACGGAAGTATTTCATTGATTACAGCTTGCGCCTGGTCTTCATGACGTTTTGCGTTGCTTTCAACAAGAGTAATGGCTTGGGCAAGAATAGTACGATTACCATTTCGTATGCCCTGTACATACTCTTCAGTTGTTCGTCCTTTCTTCTTAACAAATTTACGGACACTTTCAGAAGTGTTATTTTGATCTATACCCTTCACAATTTCTGTTGTAAAACCATCAGAGGCATTTTCCGGCACCCATTCAGGTTTCTTTTTATTATCAGTCATTGCCTTCTTCCTCATATCCAAGACGAAGATAAATTTCTTCGATTACTTTTTGTGCAGCCACTGGGATTACCGTTCCAGGTCCAAAAATAGCTGCAGCTCCATGCTCTTTTAAGTAATCATAATCCTGAGAGGGGATAACTCCACCAACAATTACAAGTATATCTTCTCGACCTAATTTCCTCAGTTCTTCAATTAACTGGGGAAGTAATGTTTTATGACCTGCCGCGAGTGAACTCATTCCAACGACATGAACATCATTTTCTACTGCTTGAAGAGCTGTTTCTTCTGGCGTTTGAAATAATGGTCCAATATCAACATCAAAACCAAGGTCCGCAAAAGCAGTAGCAATGACCTTTGCTCCACGGTCATGGCCATCCTGCCCCATTTTCGCAATCAAGATCCTTGGGCGTCTTCCCTCATTTTCCAAAAACTCATCTGTCATCTTCTTCACACTCATGATTTCTTCCTCATTTGAATATTCAGAGCTATAAATTCCACTAATTGAACGAATGACAGCTTTATGACGTGTGGAAGCTTTTTCAATCGCATTTGAAATCTCTCCTAGCGTTGAACGAGCTCTTGCCGCTTGAACCGATAGTTCCAACAGATTTCCCTCACCTGTTTCAACTGCATTCGTAATGGCAGCCAACGCCTCTTCCACTTTTCCGTCATCACGTGAAGCCTTTAATTCACTAAGTCTTTCAATTTGTTTGAGTCGAACAGCTGTATTGTCAATGTCTAAAATATCGATTGGATCTTCTTTATGTAATCGATATTTATTGACACCTATAATTGTTTCTTTGCCGGAATCGATTTTTGCCTGACGTCTCGCCGCCGCCTCTTCAATTCGCATTTTCGGAAGGCCAGTTTCAATTGCTTTGGTCATTCCACCAAGTTCCTCAATTTCCTCGATATGCTTCCAAGCCCGCTCCATGAGCTTATGAGTTAAAGTCTCTACATAATATGAGCCGCCCCATGGATCAATTACATGACAAATACCCGTTTCATCCTGTAAATACAGCTGTGTATTTCTAGCGATTCGAGCAGAAAAATCAGTCGGAAGGGCAATTGCTTCATCGAGTGCATTCGTATGCAAGGATTGTGTATGACCTGATACTGCTGCCAGTGCTTCGATACATGTTCTTGTCACATTATTGAATGGATCCTGCTCAGTCAAGCTCCAACCTGAAGTCTGTGAATGTGTCCTTAACGCAAGTGATTTTGGATTTTTGGGATTGAAGACTTTCATCATTTGTGCCCAAATAAGACGAGCTGCCCTCAGCTTCGCTACCTCCATAAAATAGTTCATACCGATTGCCCAGAAAAAGGATAATCTAGGGGCAAAGGAATCAATATCAATCCCCTTCGCAATTCCTGTTCGTACATATTCCAACCCATCTGCTAACGTATAGGCTAGTTCTAGATCTGCTGGTGCACCGGCTTCCTGCATATGATACCCAGAAATACTAATGCTATTGAATTTTGGCATATTTTTTGACGTGTACTCAAAAATATCCGAAATAATTCGCATTGAGGTGTCTGGTGGGTAAATATAAGTATTTCTCACCATGTACTCTTTTAAAATATCATTTTGAATCGTTCCTGACAGTTTTTCGGGAGGGACACCCTGCTCCTCTGCCGTTACAATATAAAACGCCAAAACCGGAAGTACAGCACCATTCATCGTCATCGACACACTCATTTGATCAAGTGGAATTCCATCAAATAATGTCTTCATATCTAGGATTGAATCAATCGCAACCCCAGCTTTCCCGACATCGCCAACAACACGGGGGTGGTCTGAATCATAGCCACGGTGTGTAGCTAAGTCAAACGCCACAGAAAGACCCTTTTGCCCCATCGCAAGATTGCGGCGGTAGAAAGCATTACTCTCCTCAGCTGTGGAAAAACCAGCATATTGTCGAACGGTCCAAGGTCTGTTTACATACATCGTTGGATATGGACCACGTAAAAACGGGGGAATACCAGGCATATAATCTAGATGAGTCACCCCATCCATGTCTTCCTTTGTATAGACGGGTATTACAGCAATTTGTTCGTTCGTTTCAAATAGCAAATCATCAATAGATTGATTTATCTCTTCTTCTACTTTTTTACGCCATTTTTCAGGAGTAGGTGACGTATCAGATATTTTTAACTTTATATTGGAAAGATCCACCCTTTTAGCCAATTAACGCACCCCCATTTCTTGTTGTAATTGGTGTAAAAACGCAAAACAATTCGTACCAATATGGATAAAGTCGTTTATTCCTACGTTTCGATAGAATTCTTCATTTTCTTGTTTCCCCGCGATAAACATGCAAACACCTGGGTTCAATTTTTTTAAATCATTGCATATATCAGTGGCCATTTCCTTGTAAGAGTCATCTTTCCCGCAAATAATATAGGTTGTTAGATTCATTGTTTTGGCGCCTTCAATCGCATCTCTTGCTGTTAAGTATCCATCGTTTTTTATGACCTGGAAGCCACCCGCTTCAAAAAATCCTGTAATAAAATCAGCTCTTGGTTTATGTTCTGGTATAGAACCTAAATTAATTAAACCGACTTTAGGTTGCTCACCAGAAGTTTCAAGATACTGCTCAGATGCTTGTCGAAGTTGCTCAAAGCTTTCTGAAATTCTTACCGGTGATATACGGTTGATGGATATAACCGCTTCATTACTTTCATATATTGATTTTGTTTTGGTGTATGGGATGGGCTTTTCCTGGATATTTGCATACATATTTGTACCGACTATTTTTTCTTTTCGATCGTTCACATTTTTTTGTCTTTCTTGTAAAACTAATGAGATCCTTTCTTGAACCGTTCCTGCTTTCAACGCTTCAAGCATTCCACCCTCTGATTCAATTTCGTTTAACAACTCCCATGCTTTTTCTGCCAGTTCATGGGTCAATGTTTCCACATACCAAGAACCGCCCGCGGGATCAATCACCTTATTTAGGAAGGATTCTTCACGAAGAATAGATTGCGTATTTCTAGCAATCCTTCTTGAAAAAGAATCTGAGGTTTTGATTGGTTCATCAAACGCTGAAACATGGAGGCTATCAATTCCGCCTACAATTGCAGAAAATGCTTCTATTGTCGAACGTAGCATATTAACATAAGGATCATAAATCGTTTTCGTAAATGCAGATGTTCTTGCATGGATATACATTTTACAAGAATCTTCATTTCCTCCATATGCTTCAATGATTGTCTTCCAAAGAATTTTGGCAGCTCTTAATTTGGCAATTTCCATAAAAACATTGGAACCAATTGAAAAAGAAAATGTCATTCGTGGGGCAATTTGATCAACAGTAAGCCCTCTATCTAGTAATTCGCTCATATATTCAATGGCAGTACCCATTGTAAAAGCAAGTTCTTGAACTGCACTTGCACCACCATTATGGTATGGTTCTCCTTTTACAAGAATCGTTCTTAACTTTGGTTGATTTTCCATCACCCATTCTACGGATTCTGCTAATTGGTCATAGGCAGCTTTTGGTTTCATAGATAACTGCCCCGTTTCCACTAATATTGCAAGTGGATCCATACCGATTGTTCCAGTTAAAGATTCTGTTTTTACGTGTGATTGGATAAGTGATAAAAATACTAACAAGTCAGTTTGAGCATCGATTAGGAGAGGCGAATTAGTCAGTGAAATTCCGTTGAATGCCTTCTCAATATCTTCTTCTGTATGTAATGCAAGCCCCTTATACGAGCCATTTTTCGGTTGCAAGGTAAAATGAATCATCGTTTGACCGTTTTGAAGGGCTTCCCTAATTACAGTGTTAAACTCCTCAGGCGTTTTTAAGTCTATTTCCTGACTAACATGCCACGGTTGATTTAAATAACCTGTGAGTTTTGAGCCACGCACTCTTGAGCCTTCACCAGGCATATCGTTTAGAAACGGTATTTTCTGAACATCTTTCTTCGTATAAATAGGTTTCAGTGTAATTTTTTCATAGGTTTGTTTATGTAATTTTTCAATGGGTTTTCCTTTTAATGATTTTTCAGCTTCCTGTTGCCATGTCTCGTAATCTATGGTCGGGAAGATAATATTCTGGAATTCTTTCGATTGTTTCGTCACAAGGCTTTCCCCTCTTTCGAAATCGTTTTCAACTATAATTTAATTTTAGTATATATATTGGGTTGTCGCAATGAATAGATGGAAGATTAAAAAAGGTCTTGGGGCATGCGTCTTCGATTTTTGTCCTAGTTTGTAACGTTAGATTGGTTTTGCGGGACATGCTCCTTCTTATTTCGCGGTAGCGTGTACCACTAGATTGGTCTTGCGGGGCATACTTCCTTCTTGTTTGTCCTAGCGTGTACCTCTAGGACCATCTTACGGTGCATACTTCTTGAAATTCCGAGTTAGAATGTACCTCTAGAAAAGCCTTACGCCACATGCTTCCTTCAATTATTATGCTAGCATGTAAAGATAGTTCCCTTTCACCATACTCGCCAGTTGAAAAAATCATATTATACCTCATTAGAATTTTTCTCCACATAAAAAAAAGACACTGCATTGCAATGTCTTTAGTAAATAGATGTATTTTCTTTAGAAGTATTCTCGATGATTTCCTTTACTCGTGCAAGGAAGCGGCCGCAAACTAGGCCATCCAACACACGATGGTCAAGTGACATACAGAGGTTCACCATGTGACGAACCGCAATCATGCCATCGATGATAACTGGTCGTTGCACGATGGATTCCACCTGTAAAATCGCTGCCTGCGGATAATTGATTATCCCCATCGACTGAACAGAACCAAACGAACCTGTATTATTTACTGTGAATGTACCACCCTGCATATCATCTGCTGATAGTTTTCCAGCTCGTACTTTAGCAGCTAGCTCAGTAATCTCTCTTGCAATTCCCTTAATTGATTTCTCATCCGCATTCTTAATCACAGGAACAAAGAGAGCATCCTCTGTTGCAACCGCAATTGAAATATTAATATCTTTTTTCTGAATAATTTTATCTCCCGCCCACATTGAATTAATTTGTGGGAACTCCTTAAGTGCTTGAGCAACGGCTTTTACGAAGAAGGCAAAAAATGTAAGATTGAAGCCTTCCTTTTGTTTAAAATCATTTTTAATTGAATTTCTATATTGAACCATTTTTGTTGCATCGACTTCAACCATTGTCCAAGCATGAGGAATCTCATGCTTGCTACGAAGCATGTTTGATGCAATTGCCTTTCGAACACCTGTTACAGGAATTTCAACATCGCCAGCTGTTACAGGTACCGTTGGTGCAGGTGTTGGTTTTGTAGTTCGTTCACTTGTCACTTGCTGAACCGTAGCTTGAGTTGTCACTTTTTCAACTTTCTGACCAGCAATTGGAATTTGTCCAGACTCGATTAATTTTTGCAGGTCTTTACGGGTAATTCTTCCACCTGCACCCGTCCCTTGTACCTGCGCAAGATCAATATTATGTTCCTGTGAAAGCTTTAGAACAGCAGGTGAATATCGTAATTTTTTCGTCGTATCACTTGGCTCAGCAGACACATTTACAGCCTTTTCAAGAGTTTCTTCTTTTACAGTTGGTTGAGGTGCCGTTTGTTCAGTTCCAGCACCAACAGTTTCAATGACGCAAATCACCTCACCTACTGCTAGCGTTTCTCCTTCTTCCGCAATAAGCTCTGTAATAGTTCCTGAAAAAGAGGAAGGTACTTCTGCATTTACTTTATCTGTCATTACTTCAGCTAAAGGATCATATTTGTTTACGGTATCCCCAACTGCTACAAGCCATTTACTAATCGTCCCCTCTGTAACACTCTCACCAAGCTGGGGCATTGTTATTTTTTCAGTTGCCACTCATAAAACCTCCTCTGTATAGTAGCAATTAGAATTCTGCAAGCTCTCTCATTGCCTTTTCTACTTTATCTGGATTGACCATAAAGTATTTTTCCATCGTTGGTGCATATGGCATTGCAGGTACATCTGGTCCGGCAAGTCGCTTAATTGGGGCATCTAAATCAAACAAGCAGTTTTCAGCAATGATGGCAGCAACTTCCCCCATAATGCTTCCTTCTTTATTGTCTTCCGTTACCAATAGCACTTTACCCGTTTTCGAAGCTGCTTCAATGATTGCTTCTTTATCTAGCGGATAAACTGTACGTAAATCAAGGATATGTGCCTGAATGCCATCTTTCGCGAGGCGCTCTGCAGCCTGTAAAGCAAAGTGAACACATAAACCGTACGTAATAACCGTGATATCCTCTCCCTCACGCTTCACATCTGCTTTACCAATTGGTAATACATAATCATCTTCAGGTACTTCACCTTTGATTAAGCGATAAGCACGCTTATGTTCAAAAAATAACACTGGATCTTCATCACGAATTGCCGCCTTCAGCAAGCCTTTTACATCATAAGGGGTAGAAGGCATCACAATTTTTAATCCTGGTTGGTTGGCAAAAACCGCTTCAACAGATTGTGAGTGGTAAAGTGCCCCATGTACACCTCCACCATAAGGAGCTCTAATTGTGATTGGGCAATTCCAATCATTGTTTGAACGGTATCGAATTTTAGCCGCTTCAGAGATAATTTGATTGACTGCAGGCATAATAAAATCTGCAAACTGCATTTCTGCAATAGGTCTCATTCCATACATGGCTGCACCTATACCAACCCCTGCAATAGCTGACTCAGCTAAAGGGGTGTCCATTACTCGTTGCTCGCCAAATTGTTCATAAAGTCCATTTGTCGCCTTAAATACTCCGCCTTTTTTCCCTACATCCTCACCTAGGATAAAAACCTTAGGATCTCGTTCCATTTCTTCTCGAATTGCCATTGTTACGGCATCAATATATGAAATTACAGGCATTCTTTTTCCCCCTTACTGTTCCGCGTAAACATGTTTAAGTGCATATTCCGGCTCTGCATATGGTGCATTTTCTGCATAATCGGTCGCTTCATTAACTAGTCCTGCAACACGTTCTCCAATTTCCTTTTCTTTCTCCTCATCTAAAACTTCGATTTCCTTTAAATAATTTGCAAAAGAAAGGATTGGATCATTCTTTTTCGCTTCTGCCACTTCTTCCCGTTCACGGTATGCACGATCATCATCATCCGAAGAGTGTGCAGTTAAACGGTATGAGACAGTTTCAACTAAGGTCGGACCTTCACCTCGACGACCTCTATCCGCTGCTTCTTTAACTGCTTTGTATACTTCTAGTGGGTCATTTCCATCCACCGTTACACCTGGCATTCCATATCCAATGGCACGGTCAGAAATTTTTTCGCAAGCTACTTGCTTTTCATAAGGGACTGAAATGGCGTATTTATTGTTCTCACACATGAAGATGACTGGAAGCTTATGAACCGCTGCGAAGTTCGCACCTTCATGGAAATCTCCCTGATTTGAAGAACCTTCTCCAAATGTCACAAATGTAACTAAATCCTTTCCTTCCATTCTTCCCCCGAGCGCAACACCGACGGCATGTGGAACCTGAGTTGTTACAGGAGATGAACCCGTTACAATTCGATTTTTCTTTTGTCCAAAATGACCTGGCATTTGACGTCCACCCGAATTCGGGTCTTCTGCCTTCGCAAATCCAGATAACATTAATTCCTTTGCTGTCATTCCGAATGTCAAAACCACTCCCATGTCGCGGTAATATGGCAATACATAATCTTTTTCACGGTCAAGTGCAAAGGCTGCACCTACTTGGGCCGCTTCCTGCCCTTGGCAGGAAATAACAAATGGAATTTTTCCAGCGCGGTTTAACAACCACATTCTTTCATCTATTTTTCTAGCTAACAGCATGGTTTCATACATTTCAAGAACTGCATCATCACTTAAACCCAATGCTTGATGACGATTTTCGGTCATGAAAATACCTCCCTAAAAAATCATTATTAACTAATCGGACAAGCCCGCCATATTAAAAAATATTAGTAGCGTGAATAATTTATGCGTGTATTGCCTTTCCATCAACAGCTAAAGCTGCCTCTCCAATTGCTTCAGATAAGGTTGGGTGTGGATGGATTGTGTGGGCAATCTCCCAAGGTGTTGCATCTAGTACTCTCGCTAGACCAGCCTCTGATATCATATCTGTTACGTGTGGACCAATCATATGAACTCCTAATAAATCATCTGTTAGTTCATCAACAACCAATTTTACAAACCCATCAGACTCCCCAAAAACAAGTGCTTTTCCGATTGCTCTAAATGGAAATTTACCTACTTTAACAGTAAAGCCTTTCTCTTTTGCTTCTGCTTCAGTAAATCCAACACTAGCAACCTCGGGATTACTGTATACACATTTTGAAACGAGCGAATAATCCATCGGCGAAGGATTTTCACCTGCAATATGCTCAACAGCAACAATTCCCTCATGAGAAGCTACATGTGCAAGTTGTAGCCCACCAATGACATCGCCAATCGCATAAATATGGGATTCTTTTGTTTGGAAGAATTCATTTGTTGTAACATATCCTTTTTCCAAAACAATCTCCGTATTATCAAGGCCAATATTTTCAACATTTGCTTGTCGGCCAACAGAAACAAGCACCTTGTCCGCAGAAAAAGATTTAGCTTCACTTTTAAGTTCTGCTTTAATCGTAATCCCTTCTCCTTTTTCAAGTGTCTCGGGTAAAACTTTCGCACCCGTTACAACTTTTACACCTTTTTTCTTAAGCAACCGCTGCATTTCCTTCGAAATTTCATGATCCTCCGTAGGAAGAATACGATCGGCATATTCAAGCACTGTTACTTGGACCCCAAAATCGTGAAGCATTGATGCCCATTCTATTCCGATCACACCCCCACCAACGATGATCATTGAATTTGGAAGACGATCCATTTGTAAAGCTTCATCAGAGGTTAACACATATTCGCCATCTATTTCGAGTCCAGGTAATGACCTTGGTCTAGAGCCTGTTGCAATAATGACGTTTTTAGGAATGAGCATTTCATTCTCTTCGCCGTTGTTCATTTCAACAGAAATGGTTCCAGGCATTGGTGAAAAGATTGACGGACCTAAAATTCGTCCATAGCCCTCAATCACATCAATTTTCCCTTGTTTCATTAAATGCTGGACACCTTTATATAGTTGTTCAGTGATCTTATTTTTTCGGTCCTGGACTTTTGAAAAATCAAGCGAAACATCCTTTGTGATGACTCCAAATTCTTCACTTCTCTTTGTAGTTGCATATACTTCTGCACTTCTTAAAAGTGCCTTACTCGGAATACAGCCTGCATGCAAACAGGTACCACCTAGCTTCCCTTTTTCTACAACTGCCACCTTTAGTTCAAGCTGTGAGGCACGAATGGCAGCCACATAACCACCGGTGCCGCCACCTAATATCACTAAATCATATTCCTTTGACATAACCTGTTCACCTTCCTATTTTAAGACAGGGGTCCGGAGTTGCTTTCCGGGATATTCTTTTTCCTTCTCTTCCCCACGGAGTACACGTAATGCACCCTCTGCTAATGCCTGTAATTCGTTCTCACCTGGTTGAATGATGACGTCCGCTATCCAGTTTACATGGTTGGAAATTTCGGAAATAAATTCATTCCCAAATGCCAATCCACCGGTTAAAATAATCGCATCAACACGCCCAGATAGAGCTGCACTTGCCGCTCCTATTTCTTTAGCGATTTGGTACGCCATTGCCTTGTAGACTAGCCTCGCCCTCTCGTCTCCTCTTTCAATCATTCTTTCGACTTCAACAGCATCGTTGGTACCAAGATATCCAACTAAACCACCTTGACCAACCAGTTTTTTCATAATTTCTTCACGGAAGTACTGACCAGAAAAGCAAAGATCTATTAAATCCCCTGCAGGAACAGTCCCAGCCCGTTCTGGGCTAAATGGTCCGTCACCATGCAACCCATTATTAACGTCCACCACTTTACCTTGCTTATGGACGCCAACTGTAATGCCACCGCCCATATGGGTAACGATCAAATTCATTTCTTCATAGGTTTTACCGAGGTCCTTCGCAACTCTTCTCGCAACTGCCTTTTGATTTAAAGCATGAAAAATGCTTCTTCTTTCAATTAAATGAAAACCTGATATTCTAGCAATGGGTTCAAGTTCGTCAACAACAACAGGATCGACGATATATGGCGGAATATTTAACCCAGATGCAATTTCATAAGCTAAAATCCCTCCAAGATTCGATGCATGCTGCCCTGCATAACCAATTCTCAAATCATGAAGCATCTCATCATTTACTTTATATGTTCCACCTTGTATTGGCTTTAATAATCCACCCCTACCGCAAACTGCGTTTAGTTTTGAAAAATTTATGCCTTCATTATCTAATGTTTCAAGAATCGTAGTCTTTCGAAATTCATATTGATCGATAATATTCTCATAAGCAGTTAATTCTGATCGATCATGCCGAATTGTCTTCTCAAACACAGAACGTTCATTATCATAGACGCCGATTTTTGTGGATGTTGATCCTGGATTGATCACGAGAATCCGATATTCTTTGTCATGCAAGATTGAAACCTCCAGTACTTAAATGCAGTCCTACGATTGTTTTACTATCTCCTATTGCAACTATGAATGGCAAAAAGGTAAAAAGGAGGAAAAGCGTAATCTGCCTTCCCCCATCTAAAAGTCCTATTACTTTCTACGACTTAAAATGTGGTGTCCATTTTGTAAAAATTGGCTTCTTGAATTTCTCATTCTTTCAATGCGCTCTTCTGCTAAACGATCAGCAGCCTGATACGTAGGAATCCCATCTCTTTTCGCAATCTCAATTACTTTTTCAATTGTGTCGTACAGTGATTCAACCTTCTTCAGTGCACGTTCTTGATTGTACCCGTATAATTCGTCAGCCACATTAATAACTCCACCAGCATTAATCACATAGTCTGGAGCGTAAACAATTCCTAATTCATGGATCATATCTCCATGACGAGGTTCTTTTAGCTGATTGTTAGCCGAGCCCGCAATGACTCTCGCCTTTAATTGCGGAATAGTTTCATCATTTACTGTTGCACCTAGTGCGCAAGGTGCATAAATGTCACACTCGACACTATAAATCTCGTCAGGGTCTACTGCTTTTGCCCCGAAGTCTCTTACTGCCCGGAGAGCAGAATCTTTATTAATGTCAGTTACAATTAAATTCGCTCCCTCTTCATGAAGGTATTTACAAAGTGTGTATGCTACATTTCCAACTCCTTGAACCGCAACTGTCTTTCCTTCAAGTGAATCAGTACCAAACGCTTCTTTGGCTGCAGCTTTCATTCCGCGGTATACACCAAATGCAGTTACTGGAGAGGGGTTTCCGGAAGATCCAAACGCAGGTGATATCCCTGTTACAAAATCGGTTTCTTCGTGGATAATGTCCATATCCGCAACTGTCGTACCTACATCTTCTGCTGTAATATAACGACCATTAAGACCTTGGATATAACGTCCAAATGCACGGAACATTTCTTCGTTCTTATCCTTGCGAGGATCGCCAATAATAACAGTTTTGCCTCCGCCAAGATTAAGTCCAGCAGCAGCATTTTTATAGGTCATGCCTTTTGCCAGTCTTAATGCATCTACAATCGCATCTTCCTCTGAAGCGTATGTCCACATACGAGTACCACCAAGTGCAGGTCCTAATGTTGTATCATGTATCGCAATAATCGCCTTTAAACCAGATTGTTTGTCCTGACAAAATACTAATTGCTCATAATCAAATTTTTCCATGTAAGAAAAGATTTCCATTTTGTAGTACCTCCAAAGAATGATGATTAGTTGATTATTTGTTAGCAGAGCAAACTGCTAACGCTAATGAATATAATTTGCTTCTTGCAGAGTCAGCCCTCGAAGTTAAAACAATAGGTGCAGAAGCACCCGCGATAACTGCCCCTACCTCTGCTTTTGCAAAGTAAACCAATGATTTATATAATGCATTTCCAACTTCAATTGTTGGAACTAGCAAAATATCGGCCTGTCCAGCCACTGCACTCGTAATTCCTTTGTGCTCGGCTGCGTGAATCGAAATGGCATTATCAAGCGCTAATGGTCCATCAACAATACAGTTTTGAATTTGGCCACGGTGGTTCATTTGGGTTAAAGCAGCTGCGTCTAAAGTTGCTTGCATTGCTGGATTCACCATTTCCACAGCAGCAATGGGTGCTACTTTTGGGGTGTCTATCCCAATTGAGTTTGCTACCTTAACCGCATTATTTAAAATTTGCATCTTTTCCTGTAGACCTGGAGCTATGTTCATAGCCGCATCAGTTACAATTACAAATCGGTCATAATCAGGTACTTCAAAAACAGCAACATGCGACAGAACATTCCCTGTCCGCAGTCCATATTCTTTATGCAAAACGGCTTTTAGTATGGTTGATGTCGGAATATTTCCTTTCATCAATACATCTGCTGCTCCTGTATGAACCGCTTTTACAGCAGCCTTTGCTGCTTCTTCTTGTGTTGATGAATTTACAACATCTAGTACACCAGACTCTCGAATATTTCCCCCTTTTTCAGAAAGGATTTGTAGTATTTTTTCTTGATTACCAAACAATAAAAAACGGGCAAGCCTGTGATTTACAGCTTCGACAATCGCTTCAAGTACTTCTTCATCTTCAGCAGCTGCAACTGCAACGGTAACATGAGATCGTCCTGTAGCTTTTTTGATGAGATTAGTCAGCTTCATTCATTTTTACCTTCTTTTCGATCATAGTCCTGTCGTTTTTCATTTTTATATAATGCAATAATCGTGCCAATGCAAAATAAAATGAAAGCGCTTCATTTGTGACCTATTTTATAAAACCCAGTATGCAACTTCTTGCATTTTTTGCAAAAAATTGCGTGCTTTAATTTGCAATATTATATTTTTCCAACTTATAATAAAGACTCCTAAGCGATATCCCTAGCGATTTGGCAGCAGCCGTCTTATTTCCACCATTCAAATCCAATACCTCTGAAATAACTTTTGCCTCGTACTTCTCCACTATGTCCGATAAAGGGACATCCTTAATTTCAGTTTCAGGTAAGGATTGACTAGAATTGGCTTTTTCTTTTGAATTATGTAGGGGTTGGATATGCTTTACATCAATTAGTCTTTCCTGATAATTCATAAAGATTACGGCTCGTCCTAAGACGTTTTCAAGCTCTCTCACATTACCAGGCCAATCATAACCATATAAATAATAAATCGCTTCTTCTGTTAATCCCTCAACAGTCCGACCGTAATCCTGATTTATCTTAACTAGTAAATGCTCCGCGAGTGGTTTGATATCTTGTTTTCTCATCCTTAGTGAAGGGATGTGAATGGGTATTTTGTTAATTCGATAGTAGAGATCCTCGCGAAAAGTTCCATTTCCAATACTTTTTTCTAAATTTACATTTGTTGCTGCGATGATTCTTACATCGATTGGAATGGACTTCGTTCCCCCTACTCTCCTGATTTCTCTTTCCTGCAAAACCCTTAATAATTTCGCTTGGGTATTTAAGGATAATTCGCCAATTTCATCTAAGAATATACTGCCATTGTTCGCTTCTTCAAAAATGCCACGTTTTCCGCCGCGCTTTGCTCCGGAAAATGCACCTTCTTCATATCCAAAAAGCTCACTTTCTAACAGTGATTCTGAGATTGCAGCACAGTTCACACGAACAAACTTATTATATTTCCGCTTACTTTCATTATGTATCGCATGTGCAAACAATTCTTTGCCCGTCCCAGACTCGCCTCTGAGTAATACAGTGGCTGGGGTTTTTGCACCAAGCTTCGCTTGTTCAATTGCAATTTCCATTTCTTCTGATGAACCAATAATATCATCAAACGTATATTTTGCTTCAAGGGAACGTATGATATGCCTTGCTCGGTTCAATTCAGATGTGAGCTGACTGATTTCAGACACATCGTGAATAACTCCTACACTTCCTTTAAGCTTGCCATCAACAATGACTGGCGCAACATTTACAATTACATCTTTATCGTGAGGTCCCACTTTCATCCGGGCACCTCTTACAGGTCTTCTCGTTTTCAACACCTGCATGTGCATACTTTCTCCTTCAGAAATATCTGCATTTGCAGGCTTCCCAATGACCTGCTCCTTTTCAAGCCCCGTGATTCGTGTGTATGCACGGTTTATTAAAATTCCATTCCCGTTCTCATCCACAACCGATATAGCTTCATCAGAGGACTGGATGATTGCTTCAAGCATTGTTTGAATCTCTTTTAAATTTGTAATTTCTTCAGCAAGATTGACAACTTCAGTAATATCTTTAAAAACAGCAAATGCACCAAGTAGCATTCCTGACTCATTGACCACTGGAATTCGAGTTGTAATAATTTTTCGTCCATTTTCTAGAACAAATTCTTGGTTAACTTCAATCGCCCTTGTTGAAAGAATCTCTGGCAATCGGCTATCAGGAATGCATTCATAAATATGCTTACCAATAGCTTCCTTTTTCGAAATACCAATCATCTTTGATGCGCTATTGTTTAGTAAGATGACTTGGCTATTTATATCAATGACAATCATTCCATCATGGGTTGAATCTAAAATCAAATCTACCATAACCTTCTCCATAACCACAGTCACCCCCCAATCACACGGTAAAGAGTTTTGCAATTTTTTACATACTCTTATTATTCCCTTTGCAAAATTATGCACACATTTATAATAACCTTAAACCTTCATCTTGACAAATTTTTTGAATAGCTTACATTTAATATAGAAGTCAATTTGCGAAAGGATTTTATACTATGCAACGAATACTGGCTCTAATCGTGCTACTAATACCTGGCATTATTGCAGGGATTGGAATTAAATTTATGAGGGATATGTTTTTCGGTGTGTTACATAGCCCAATTCCATCCTTAATGGTACAATTTATTATCGGTCTTATTTTCTTCTTAGCAGGTTTATCCTTTATCGGCGGATTCATTCTTCACCGTGACCGTAAACGTAATAAAGTTCAAGAAAAATTTCAAAAAGAAAGCTCCCCTGTTGGAGAGCAAAATAAATAATCCTGCTAAATTTAGCAGGATTTTATGTTTAAAAAGAAAGTATAAAAATTTTTATTTAGTATTCGATGTCTAGCTCCAGACGCCAGAGGCTCTATTGTCTAAGCCAATCGCTTTAGAAGGCAAAAAGCGCGTTCTGTCAACGCTCGTCTTTTGCTTGTCGCCGATAGGAAGGCGCCTTGCGTTTTTCTTATTGGGTCATTTCTAAAAGATTGTTGCTTTTAAAACATAGGGTGATTTCCGCTTCTGGTTCTCGCTTTCCGCGGGCGATCCGCAAGCCTCCTCGTTTCACTGCGGGGTCTCGCTTGGATCGCTATTCCCGCAGGACGTTGAGCTTGCTTCCTTGAAATTTCACCACTCGAAGAAAATGCGTGCATTTTCGAGGATCTCGTACCATCCGCTGAAATCACAGGAAGGTCAATAATTACTATTTTCCTTCGCACAATCTTATCCAAAAACAACAAAGTTTACGAAAACAGCCTTCTTATTTTAGCAAAGCTTTCGCCTTTTTTGGATAATCTGTGATGATTGCAGAACATCCGAAATCAATAAATTGTTTCATTTTCTTTTCATCATTTACTGTAAACGGACGAACCGCAATACCATTCCGCTTCGACTCTTCAATTATTTCTTTATTAATCGTTTGATGATACGGATGGATGCCGTTTGTACGCAGACGTTTTGCGTATTTCCATGGCTCGTAAAGACCCTCCATATATAGAATAGCCAAATCAATTGTCCTCGATAAGCGTCTACATTTTACTAAACTGTAATGATTAAAGCTAGATAGCACAATTCGATCTTCTATTCTGTAGTCATGTATCATCTTCAAGGTTTTCTCCTCTATGCCTCTATAAGAAACTAATCCAGTCTTAAATTCAACGTTGATAAGCAGTTCGTTTGATTTTGCCCAATCAAACACCTCATCAAGGGTTGGAATGCTGCAAGTTCCGTACTTATCCTTAAATTTATAGCTTACATCCATTTTTTTGAGTTGGTTTAATGTAAAATCTTTAACCCATCCCTTATTTTCTCCATTTGTCGTTCGGTTTACGGTTTCATCGTGGATGACAACAATAACACCGTCTTTCGTCATTTGAATATCTAATTCAATACCATCAGCACCAACTCTTGCCGCTTCTTTAAATGAGATCATTGTGTTTTCCGGATGTGTTCCAGCCGAACCTCGATGCCCAAAAATTTTCGTACTCATCATTGATATTCTCCTTTTTTTGGTATACTTCCATTATAGAGTAATTTTCATAAATGGATATCGTAAAAAACACCGCCTTCATTGAAAGCGGTGTTTTTTGATTAGACTGTTTTTCGTAAACTTTGTTGTTTTTGGACACAAATGATTTCCGCTTCAGGTAGACGCTTTCCGCAGGCGTGGCTTGAGCCTCCTCGTCGCTAAATCGCTCCTGTGGGGTCTCAAGTCTCACGCTTTTCCCGCAGGAGTCGCCACCTTCCGCTTCAATCAATAGTATTGTTTTATCCAATAGCAACATTCTTTTAGAAAAGAGCCTTTGATTATATGACGAGTAATTAGTTCGAATTAATTTACTTCTTACCCTCTCAAGAGGCTTTGTGTTCAAGACGAAGTTTATCAGCAACCATCGCGATGAATTCAGAATTTGTAGGCTTTGCTTTCGACATGCTCACTGTATAACCAAAAAGATTAGAAATAGAGTCAATGTTTCCACGGCTCCAGGCAACTTCAATGGCATGACGAATTGCACGCTCTACGCGGCTTGCAGTGGTATTAAATTTCTTCGCAATATCTGGATACAGAACCTTTGTGATTGAGCCCAATAATTCGATATCATTGTATACCATTGAGATTGCTTCTCTTAAGTATAGATATCCTTTTATATGTGCTGGAACGCCAATTTCGTGAATAATACTTGTAATGCTCGCGTCTAAATTTTTCGGGCTATTTTCCTGCTGAGAACGAACAAGCTGATTTGATGGATTACGTTTAATTATCGGAGCAGCCTTTCCGCTAACTTGACGGATTCGACTCGCAAGATTTTCCATATCAAAAGGCTTTAGAATAAAGTATGCAGCACCTAAATCGACAGCCTTTTTCGTCACATCCTCCTGACCAAAAGCAGTTAACATAATAACATTAGGCTGTTTTTCAAGATTTGAATCACGTAGTTTTTCTAATACTGCTAAGCCATCTAGGTGAGGCATAATAATATCTAAAACGAGAACATCTGGCTGTTTATCTTGAAGCATATTAAGGCAATCTTGACCATTATAGGCAACACCTAAGACTTCGATATCATCTTGGCTAGATAAATATTCATCAAGTAAATTAACCAGTTCCCTGTTATCATCAACCACACAAACTGTTATTTTTTTCACTCTGTTTCCTCCTCAAGCTAAAATCCGCAAAAATTTGTCTATATATTCTTATTCTAAAGAAAGAATTCGACAATGCAATAAGAATTCCTTTATTTTTTTAAAAAAATAGGAAAAATTTATTGAAAAATAATTTATTCTCCATTATACTTAAATATTCGACTAAATACGCCATGATTTATAAATGAAATTTAGGTTTTGTCGAAAAATCTTTATTTTGATTTCATTATATAATCTCATTTAACTTTTGGCGATAGAAAATGTTAGTCCAAAAAGAAAAGCGAGCCTATTAGCTCGCTTTTTTCTGTTCCTTCTTATAAATATCAATACCCGCTTCACTTAACATCCATTCAATATGCACACCATATCCGCTTGTCGGATCATTTACGAATACATGTGTAACTGCACCAATCAATTTGCCGTCTTGGATGATTGGGCTACCGCTCATACCTTGAACAATACCACCTGTTTTTTCTAAGAGTCGTTTATCCGTTATTTTAACAACCATTCCTTTTGTAGCAGGAATTTTTTGAGGAACAGCACTTACAATTTCTATGTCAAATTCCTCAACTTTATCATTTTCCACGACTGTTAAAATCTTTGCGGGTCCCGGCTTAACTTGATGTGAAAGCGCAATTGGTAGCGGCTTATCCATAATGCCGTTATTCACTTGTTTATTTAATTCACCAAAGATACCAAAGGGACTATTCCGTTTAATGTTCCCTATGATTTCCTTATCGGCTGAAAAACGTGCTAGCTTTTCACCTGGATCACCATTACTTCCTTTTTCAATGGAGGTAACGGTTGATCTTACAATTTGTCCATCTGATACCACGATTGGTTCTTTCGTATCCATATCGGAGATAACATGGCCTAACGCCCCATATTTTTTTGTTTCAGGGTGGTAGAAAGTCATTGTTCCAATACCAGCAGCTGAATCACGTATATACAGCCCTATTCGATATGCCTCATCATTTTTATCCTTTAGTGGCATAAGCTTTGTCTTGATATCCTCGTTGTCTCGAACAATTACTAAGTCTAACGGTTCACCTGTCTTACCAGATTCTTGAACAAATGGTCCAACATCACTCATTTTATCAATTTTTTTACCGTTAATTTCTTTAATGATGTCACCCACCTGTACTCCAGCAATTTCACCTGGGGACTTTTTACCATCATCTGTTTCAATTTGGTGGTGACCAACAACCAGCACACCTAGCGTATTCAGTTTCACCCCTATTGATTGCCCACCAGGAATCACTCTAAAATCTGATAAAACATTAACATTTACTTTTTTGACTGGAATACCTGCGAACTCAACCATCATCTCTCCTTCACCGCTTTCTTTTGCAGCAACAGAGATTTGTTGATCATCGGTAGCAGATGAAAAGGCATAACTCGAATCTTGAATCGTTGTCGTGACTGGTAATGTAGATTGAACTGTGAAATCTTGGCCTTCAAACAAAATAAGGTGTTTAGGAATTTCTATATAATCTTTTAGTGGCTTGGAAAACCCTAAAGCCATTATTGAAACAAGGAGAAATGTACCAATTATATATCTAATTTTATCTATTTTCATTTATTTTTCACTCTCCTCGCTCCTATCCCATGCCATAACATGAATCAAATGCGCCTTAGCGTATTTGCCGCCCGATTTTTTTAGGCCCACACGAGGTGGGTCACAAAGACGTTGCCACAGGAAGTGGCGTTCTTAGTCTTTGATCTTACGTCCCGAAAAATTTCATTTGAAAAATCGTGGCATCCGCCGGAGGCTTAACTTTTATTCAGACAGGGTTGGAAACCCGACTGAATAAAAGTTATGGCTACATTCTATAATTTGACCTTTCAGAGCAACATTTATAACTGCTATGAGATTAAAAAAGCTACCCAATTTGGATAGCATTACAAATAAAAATCGCTCTTAACTTTGTATAAAGCTACTCATTCTTCACATCCATCTCGAGTTGGCCTAACCTATTCAATGATTTACCATTTGACGTGCAAGTTTGCTTTCTTTTGCAAGGCTTAATAATTCTTTTGCATGCTCTTTCGTTAAATCTGTGATTTCAACTCCGGAAATCATACGGCTAATCTCTTTAATTTTTTCGGTTTCATCTAGGGAAGTAACTGAGGTTGTAGTTCTTCCTTGTACTGTTTCTTTTGTAATAAATAAATGGGTATCAGCCATTGCCGCAACCTGTGGAAGGTGGGAAATACAAAGTACCTGGGAGTTTACAGAAATACCATAAATTTTTTCTGCAATTGCTTGAGCAACGCGGCCACTTACACCAGTATCTACTTCATCAAATATGATGGAAGTAACACCTTGATGTTTTGAGAATATACTCTTAATCGCCAGCATAATCCTAGAGAGTTCTCCACCTGAAGCAATTTTTGCCAAAGGCTTGAGTGGTTCACCAGGATTTGTAGAAATATAAAATTCAATATCATCTTTCCCATTTAGAGTGAATTTAATAGGTGTATCTTCAAAAAAATTAATATCGAATTTCGCTTTTTCCATATACAGGTCTTTCAATTCCTGTGTTATTTTACCAATAAGCTCTTTTGCTAGCTTTTTTCGAATCTGTGAAACATTTTCGGACTCAAGCTTCACATCTTCTAGAATGGATTCGAGTTCTTCTTTTAGCTTTCCAATATGTTGCTCACGATTTTGAATAGTGTCGATTTCATCCTCAATCTTCGCAGCATATTCGAGAATTTCCTCAACGGATTGTCCATATTTCCGCTTTAACTGTGCAATTTCATTCAAACGACCTTCAATAAAATCAAGTCTTGCTGGGTCAAACTCTAATTGATCTAATTGGTCGCGGATTTTATAAGAAATTTCCTCTAACAAATAAAAGCTATTAGAGATTGTCTCATGTATGTTCTTTAATTCTTTATCAATATCCATTACAGTTTCAGCTTGATTCATGGCTAGCCCCACCCAGTCAAGACCTTTTTGGTCTCCATATAGAGCGTTATAGCTATTTTGAAGTGATTTATAAATCTTTTCATAATTTGAAATCTTATTTCTTTCTTCTGTTAGTTCCACATCTTCATTAGGCTTCAGATCCGCTTTTCCAATCTCATTTAATTGAAATTGGATTAAATCAAGACGATGGGCCAACTCTTGCTCATTTTCATTAAAGCTTTTTAAGCGTTGCTTCACATGTAAAAAATCCTTATATACGGCTAGGTATTCCTGTAATGCCTGTTTAAGCGTATCTCCACCGTATTGGTCAAGCATATAGATATGTTGTTCCTGATTCATCAAATCCTGGTGTTCATGCTGTCCATGAATGTCGATTAATGTTCTTCCAAATTCACGAAGAATGGAAATGGTCACGAGCTTCCCATTAATTCTACAGACACTTTTTCCAGATTTTGAAATATCTCTCCGTAAAACAACCATTCCCTCGCTAATTTCAATCCCAAATTCCATAGCTTTTGTGTAACAAGGGTGATTGTCATCTTCAATTAAAAAGAGACCTTCAATTTCTGCACGTTCTTCTCCATATCGTACAAATTCAACGGAACCTCTACCACCAACCAATAAATGAATGGCATCAATGATGATGGATTTCCCCGCTCCTGTTTCACCTGTCAAAACAGTTAAACCTTTTTCTAATGAAATCGAAAGAGATTCAATAATGGCGAAATTCTTTATTGATAGTTCTGCTAACAATTCCTACACCTCCTCTTCCACTTTCTCGCGTCATAGCATGTCTAGGAATCGATTTGAGACCGTTTCTGTTTGCTCTGGCGTTTTGCAAATAATTAATATGGTATCATCTCCACATATTGTTCCTAAAATTTCTTCCCAATCCAAATGATCAATTAAAGCACCAATAGCATTTGCATTCCCCGGTAAAGTTTTCATCACAAGCATATGCCCTGCCGAATCAATTTTTACGAAAGCATCCATTAATGAACGTTTAAGTTTTTGAAGCGGATTGAATCGTTGGTCAGCTGGTAAACTGTATTTATAACGACCATCAATCATTGGCACTTTTACTAAATGAAGTTCTTTAATGTCACGGGATACGGTCGCTTGGGTAATGTTGTACCCCTCGCTTTTTAAAATATCTACAATCTCATCTTGTGTTTCTATATCATGGCTCGTGATAATTTCACGAATTTTAATATGTCTTTGCCCCTTATTCATACTGAATTCCTCTCACTTTCACAAACGTGGATTATTACCTCCTATGTTAGCCGATTCTGACAAGATTGTACATTTTTTTTAACAATTTTCGAGTTAACACTATGGATAGACTAAATATTCTCCACGAAGAAAAAGGACAGCACAGTGGCTATCCCGTTTTTTATCATTTATCGGATTTTAAGTTAGAATGTGCACTTTCGACTACCTCTTGTTCAGATACAGGTAGTTTGTTTTCACCGATTTCTGCAGATCCATTCCAGTGTAAATGAAGTAAAAATTCGATATTTCCTTCCCCACCTGTGATTGGTGAGAAAGATAAATTGATGCAATCATACCCTTCCTTCAAGGAAAATTCAATAATATGCGTTAGCACCGCCTCATGGGTCTTCGGATCACGTACAATCCCTTTTTTACCAACCTGCTCTTTTCCCGCTTCAAATTGTGGTTTTACAAGAGCTACAACATCACTATTTGGTACGAGAAGTGTTTTTAAAACAGGTAAAATCAGCCTCAACGAAATAAAGGAGACATCAATTGTAGCAAACTCCGGTAAACCACTTTGAAGGTCAGCTGGTGTTACATACCTGAAGTTGGTTCTTTCCATGACGACTACGCGTTCATCCTGACGTAGCTTCCATGCTAACTGGTTATACCCTACGTCTAGCGCATATGATTTTTTAACGCCATTTTGGAGGGCGCAATCCGAAAAGCCACCAGTTGAAGAGCCAACATCAATCATGATTTTATCTTTTATATTCAAATCAAAATCTTTTATGGCTTTCTCAAGCTTCAAGCCACCCCGACTAACATAAGGTATAACATTTCCTTTAATGGTAAGTGGTATATCAATTTCTACTTTTTCCCCTGGCTTATCAAGTCGTTCTTCATTAGAATACACGAGACCAGCCATGATTGTGCGTTTTGCCTTTTCTCTCGTTTCAATTAAGCCACGTTCAACTAATAAAACATCGAGTCTCTCTTTTTTTGTACCCATGCCTACACTCTTTTCTTCTTAGGTACGAGCTTTTGAATACGTTCCACTACATTCTCAGTTGTCATTCCAATTTCACGAAGTAGTTCGTTCACGCTGCCATGCTCAATAAATTGATCCGGAATACCCATACGATCGATTTTCGCATTTTGATACTCATGGTCATTGGCAAATTCAAGAACTGCACTACCAAATCCGCCCATCAACACAGATTCCTCAATAGTTAATATAGGAAGATTTGAACCCAAAATTTGATGCATCATATCATCATCAAGCGGTTTTATAAAGCGTGCATTTACAACTCTTACTGAAATATCTTCTTTTTCGAGTACCTCTGCAGCCTCCAGTGCCATAGGTATGGTTGTCCCAAACGTTAAAATTACAGCATCTGTGCCAGGTTTTAGTATCTCCCATGAACCAATTGGAAGAAGCTTAAGATCCTCATCCATTTCGACTCCAAGACCATTTCCTCTTGCATATCTTAAGGCAATTGGACCGTCATCATATTGAATTGCCGTATTCACCATATGCTGACCTTCATTCTCGTCCTTTGGCATCATAATAACCATATTAGGAATATGTCTTAAAAAGGCAATATCGAATACACCTTGATGTGTCTCCCCATCAGCTCCTACTAAACCAGAACGATCGATTCCAATGAATACATTCAAGTTTTGACGGCACACATCGTGCACAACCTGGTCATATGCCCTTTGTAAAAAGGTCGAATATATAGCAAGAAACGGCTTCATACCTTGCGTAGCTAGTCCAGCAGCCATCGTAGTTGCATGCTGTTCGGCAATTCCTACATCATACATACGCTCAGGAAATTCCTTTGCAAATTTTTCGAGCTTAGAACCTACAGGCATTGCGGGTGTAATCGCGACAATTCGCTTATCATCTTTCGCAAGCTTTCGAACGGTCTCACTAATGACTGCACTCCATGCAGGTGGTGCATTTTCCGGTTTAACGAAATCACCTGTTTCAATTTTATAAGGTCCTGTACCATGCCAAGTACCCACTTTGTCTGTTTCAGCCGGGGTGTAGCCTTTTCCTTTTTTCGTAATGACATGAACTAATACTGGGCCCTTTGTTTTCTTTGCGTATTCAAGGGTTTCAAATAAATCCTCAAAGTTATGTCCATCAATCGGGCCTAAGTATGTAAATCCTAGTTCCTCGAAAAAGACTCCAGATACAAGAAGATATTTAAGACTATCTTTTACACGCTCTGCAGTTGCAGCTAGCTTTCCACCTACAGCTGGAATTCTCTTAAGTAAAAGCTCTAGCTCATCTTTTACCCAATTATATTTACCTGCAGTACGCAATCTTGCAAGGACATGGTGAAGAGCACCAACATTTGGCGCAATTGACATTTCATTGTCATTTAAAATCACAATCATGTCCTTCTTTTCATGTCCAATATGATTTAACGCTTCCAATGCCATTCCACCAGTTAAGGCACCATCGCCAATAATGGGGATGACAAATTCCTTAGTTCCTTTTACATCTCGGGCAACTGCCATTCCCATAGCCGCGGAAAGACTTGTTGAGCTATGTCCAGTTTCCCAAACGTCATGCTCGCTTTCAATACGCTTCGGAAACCCACATAGCCCTTTATATTGACGCAATGTATCAAATTCACAAGCCCGTCCAGTCAAAATTTTATGTACATAGGACTGGTGACCAACATCCCAAATCAATTTATCCTTTGGGCTGTTAAACTCCCTATGTAAAGCAATTGTTAATTCAACAACACCAAGGTTAGGGCCAATATGTCCACCAGTCTTTGATAGTTTCTCTATTAAAAATTGACGGATTTCCTGACTTAATTTATCCAATTCAGCTATTGACATATTTTTAAGGAACTTAGGGTCTTTAATACTTAGAAGATCCAAAGGTTTCACTCACTTTCATTTACTATTCAGCAGTCATATACTTTGATAAAGTATATTTAATGATCTCTAGATGCGATTAGATTACACATATAGTCTAGTATATCATGTTTCATATCAACACTATATAAAAACCGTTTTGCTTCATCTATATGAAAGGTTAATTTTTCCTTTGCACCCTCAAGCGTTAATAAAGCAGGATATGTATTTTTATGATTACCTGTATCACTGCCGACCGGTTTCCCAAGAACTACTTCTGTGCCTTCAATATCTAAAATATCATCTCGAATTTGAAAGGCTAAGCCTAAATGATGCGCAAATTGTGTAAGCTTCTCAATCTGCTCACTAGTAGCGTCTGCAAGAATTGCTCCTGCAATAACACTATAGGCTAATAATTTTCCAGTTTTATGGCGATGGATGTACTCAAGTTCTTCTAGATTCAAGACAGCTCCTTCACCTTCCATATCAGCAACCTGTCCCCCTACCATTCCTTCAGGTCCTGAAGCTTTGGCTAACTCAGTAATGAGTAATAGCTTTTTTTCAGGGGATATTTGGTCTTTCATGGTTTCAGAAACGATCTGAAAACTATAAGTTAATAGAGCGTCCCCTGCTAAAATCGCAATTGCCTCTCCAAACACTTTATGATTAGTAGGCTTTCCCCTGCGAAGATCATCATCATCCATACTCGGAAGATCATCATGTATAAGAGAGTATGTATGAATCATTTCAATTGCACACGCAGTCGGTATTCCGATACTCTCATCTTTTCCAAAGGAATGAAGCGTGCCTAATAATAGTAACGGGCGAATTCGTTTCCCACCTGCTTCAAGGGAATAGTGCATAGCATCCTTGATAATATTCGGAGCTGATAAATGTGAAATATACGTTGGGAGCTGTTCTTCAATATTTTTCTTTTGATTGTCTAAAAATTGCTCTACCTCAGTTAGTCCCACTATTATTCTTCCTCCTGAATCGTAAACGGCTCAAGTTCGCCATCTTCACGCAAAATTTGCTCCATTTGCTTTTCAACATGCTGAAGCTTGTCATGACAAAGCTTTGAAAGCTTCATTCCATCTTGGAAATAAGTGATTGCTTTTTCTAAAGGGACATCCCCTTCTTCAAGTCGTTCAACAATTTGTTCAAGTTGCTCCATTGCTTCCTCAAAGGTTAATACCTTCTCTTCACTCATTTATTGTCTCTCCTCTATTTCAATTACTTCACAGTCAAGGGTACCGTCCGTAAGTTTTACCTTGATTAATTTCCCCGATTCAACTTGCTTTACACTTTTCACTAAATGTTGTTCCTGATCATATACGAGACTATAGCCACGATCCATAATTTTTAATGGACTTAATGCTTCAAGCTTAGCTACTTTTGTTGAAAAAGCAAATTGCTTTTGTTTTAGAATTTGTTTAAATTCTTTTACAAGCATTTTCGTATTAAGATCCTGCTTTTGTCTTGCTTGAATAAGCTTTTCACTTGGGTGGTTATGTTGCAGCCTAAGCTTTACCTTTTGAAATGCCTCTTGCTTACGAGAAATAGCCATAACCGCTTCTCTTTCTAAACGTTCTACTAAGCGGTCAAGCTGTTGCTCTTTTTGTTCATAAAGATTTTTTGGAAAACGAAAAGCATATGACTTTTTCAAGGTATCTAATCGTTTTGAGTCATTTATCAGTTTTTCCTTCATAGCTCGTAATAAACGTGTATGTCTCACTAGTAAACGTTCTGATAGCTCGGCCATGTGCGGAACAGCCAACTCAGCAGCTCCGGTTGGTGTAGGAGCACGTAAATCTGCAACAAAATCGGCAATCGTAATATCTGTTTCATGTCCTACTGCTGAAATCACCGGAACCTTTGATTGAAAAATCGCACGTGCTACAATTTCCTCATTAAAAGCCCAAAGCTCTTCAATCGAGCCACCACCACGTCCAACAATAAGAACATCAATTTTCCCAAAATCATTTGCTTTTTGAATAGCTTGTACGACGGATGGTCCTGCATTTACTCCTTGAACTAAAGCAGGAAAAACAATAACTTTTGCAATTGGAAAGCGACGTCTTATTGTTGTGATTATATCCCGGATTGCTGCACCAGTTGGTGATGTAACAATGCCAATATAATGCGGGATTCTAGGGATGGGCTTTTTATACTTTTGCGAAAAAAGCCCTTCTGCTTCAAGTCGCTTTTTCATTTCCTCATAGGCTAAGTATAAATTCCCGATGCCGTCTGGCTGCATTTCTTTTACATAGAGCTGATAATTTCCGTTCGATTCAAAAACTGTTACCTCGCCGCGAAGTAATACTTTCATCCCGTTTTCTGGAGTAAACTTCAAATCACGGTTATAACCAGCAAACATAACTGTTTGAATTCGCGCTTGTCCATCCTTAATCGTAAAATACATATGCCCACGACTATGTGCTTTAAAATTTGAGATTTCTCCCTTCACCCAAATATCCTGGAGGTGAGGGTCAGCATCAAATTTCCGTTTAATATACTTGGTTAAAGCTGTTACAGTTAAATAACGATTCTGATCCATTATACCTGATCCCTACTTCCTTGAAAGAAGGGCAACATTCTTTGCTGATTGAACGGTATTATGCAGAAGCATAGTAATTGTCATTGGACCTACTCCACCTGGAACTGGTGTAATATAACTTGCTTTTTCCTTTGCTTCATCGAACACAACGTCACCAACAAGCTTTCCAGTGGATTCAAGACGATTTACGCCAACATCGATTACAACTGCGCCTTCTTTAATATAGTCACCAGGAATAAAATTCGCCTTACCAACAGCAGCAACTAAAATATCAGCTTGAAGTGTCATTTCTTTTAGGTTTGTTGTTCTTGAATGGCAATAAGTCACTGTCGCATTTTCTTTAAGGAAGAGTTGACCAACAGGCTTTCCGACAATATTACTTCTTCCAACCACTACAACATGTTTACCCTCAATTGAAATTTGCTTGGATTTCACCATTTCAATGATTCCAAACGGGGTGCATGGAAGAAAAGCATCTTGTCCAGTCATCATTCGACCAATATTTATCGGGTGGAAACCATCGACATCTTTTTCAGGTAAGATTCTTTCGATAACAGCTGTTTCATTAATTGTGTTTGGCAATGGTAATTGAACAAGAATTCCATGGATAGACGGATCTTGATTTAAGCGGTCAATTTCCCCAAGTAAAAACTCTTCTGTGATTGTTTCCGGATATTCGAGCATTAGGGAATGGATACCTGTTTCCTTACATGCTTTATCTTTCCCTTTTACATAGGATCTTGAAGCAGGGTCATTACCCACCAATAATACAGCTAAGCCTGGAACAATTCCTTGCTGAGATAACTTTTGTACTTCTAATGCGATTTCATTACGTTTTGATTGCGCTAATTCTTTCCCACTAATAATCTCTGCTGCCAATTTTCAACTCTCCCTTGTTATCCATTCGACTTTTTCGGAATTCTATTTTTCAAAACACAAAGTAATGGTTACTTCACTAATGAATCCTTTATTTTTGATAAGATTGCATTGACGAAACGACTAGAGCTATCATCCCCAAATTCTTTAGCAAGCTCGATTGCCTCATCAATACTGACCTTTACCGGGATTTCCTCCACGTATTTCATCTCATACACAGCAATTCGCAAAATCGAGCGATCTACATTTGCAAGCCTTTCAAGATTCCATTTTTCAAGATGCCCTCGTAATAAGTCATCAATTTCTTCCTTATGTTCGACTACTCCATGAACCAGTTGCTCTAAGAATGGATTCGAAGACTCTTCTTCCAATACACTTTCAATCGCTTCATTTGGCTCACTTCCGCTTACGTCTACCTGAAATAACGATTGTAAAGCCTTTTGTCGTGCTGTACGTCTTTTCATTCTATTTCTCCTTTATGTATAGTAAACCTAACATTTACATTCTAATAACATGATAATATCATAAAATAATTTCAAAATAAAAACCAACCCTAAAGTTGAAAATAAAAAATGCCTGACAGCGTTTGCCATCAGACAATTTTCCCTTACATTTCTTCTTCAATTAGTGCTTCCTGCTTTTGGGATTCAAATAAGACACCAACAACGTGGATATTTACCTCATTTGCATCTAAAGCTGTCATATTCAATAAAGCTTGTCGTACATTGTCTTGAATTTGACGAGCTACATTTGGAATCGAAACGCCAAAGTTCATCACACAGAATACATCAACAATAATACCTGTTTCTGTTAATTCAACCTTGACACCTTTTCCGTGATTTTTCTTGCCTAGCTTTTCAACCACTCCAGAAGCAAAGTTACCTCTCATTTGTGCTACCCCTTCAACCTCTGAAGAAGCGATACCTGCAATTACTTCGATTACCTCTGGTGCAATCTCAACCTTACCAAGACTGTTACTACCTTGATCCATTTCTAAAATATTCGTTTCCGCTGCCATCAGCAAGCACCTCCTACATTAGTGTACTACTTCATAACCTCGTATAATTCAAGAAATTTTGTATTGAAGTCCCCACCTACAAATTTTTCATGATTCATAAGCTTAAAATGGAATGGAATTGTCGTGTGTACACCTTCAATGACAAATTCACTGAGAGCTCGCTTCATTCTTGCAATCGCTTCTTCTCTTGTTGCCCCATATGTAATGAGCTTCGCAATCATTGAATCATAATATGGAGGTATTGAATAGCCAGGATATGCAGCAGAGTCCACTCTTACCCCAAAACCACCAGGAGGTAAATACATTTCAATTTTTCCAGGAGAAGGCATAAAGTTCTTCTCAGGGTTCTCTGCATTGATTCGGCATTCAATTGCCCAACCATTAAAGGTTACATCACTTTGGGTTATTGAAAGCTCTTTTCCAGATGCAACGCGAATCATTTCTTTAATTAAGTCTACGCCCGTTACCATTTCAGTTACTGGATGCTCAACTTGAATTCTTGTATTCATTTCCATGAAATAAAATTGATCATTAATGTGATCATAGATGAATTCAATTGTACCCGCACCTGAATAATCAACAGCTTTTGCCGCTTTAACGGCTGCCTCACCCATTTTTTGTCTCGTTGTTTCATTTAGAGCAGGTGATGGAGTTTCCTCAACAAGCTTTTGCAAACGTCGTTGAATTGAGCAATCTCTCTCTCCTAAATGTATCACATTTCCATGGTTATCGGCTAATACTTGAATTTCTACATGACGGAAATCTTGAATATATTTTTCAATATATACGCCTGGGTTACCAAAGGCAGTTGCCGCTTCTTGTTGAGTAATGTTAATGCCTTTAACAAGTTCCTCTTCATTCTTGGCCACTCGGATCCCTTTACCACCGCCACCAGCGGTAGCTTTGATAATAACTGGGTACCCCATTTCATTGGCAAGTGCGATTGCTTCATCTGCATCTTTGATGATACCTTGGGAACCAGGTACGATTGGTACTCCCGCTTCTCTCATCGTTTCACGCGCTACATCCTTTGTCCCCATTTTGTTAATTGCTTCAGGACTTGGACCGATGAAAGTGAGGTTCACTTCACGACAAAGCTCTGCGAAATCGGCATTTTCTGCTAAAAAACCATAACCAGGATGAATTCCTTCACTCTCTGTTAGCTTTGCAACACTAATGATATTCGTAAAATTCAAATAGCTATCTTTTGAAGATTTAGGACCTATACAATAGGCCTCATCTGCTAATTGAACGTGGAGTGATTCACGATCTGCCTCTGAAAAAACGGCTACCGTTTCAATTCCAAGTTCTTTACAAGCACGAATAATACGAACTGCAATTTCTCCACGATTTGCTATTAATATCTTTTTTAACATAGGGTAAGCTCCTTACTTTATGTGATGTTCAAAAAGTTGGCCGAATAGAATTGACATTTAGTCTTTTAAACCCTCCTCCTTTTTGAACAAGACTTTATGCTTTTACTAGAAATAATGGTTGGCCATACTCCACAAGCTGACCATTCTCAACTAATATTTCAACGATTTCTCCATTCACTTCTGCTTCGATCTCGTTAAATAGCTTCATGGCTTCAACGATACAAACGACTGAATCTTCTTTTACTTTATCACCTTTTTTAACATAAGCATCAGCATCTGGTGATGGAGAAGCATAGAATGTACCAACCATTGGAGAAACGATTTTATGTAAATTTTCATCTACTGCTGGTGAAGCGGCAACAGGTTCTGCTTGCTGTGTTTGTGGCTGTGCAGGTTGCGCTGCAGCCTGAGGTACTTCAGTTACAACCGGCGCAACTGGCTGTGCTTGTGCCTTGTTTTCAACTACTGTTTGAATAGTTGTTTCTTTATTTTTTTTCATTTTGATTTTTGAGCCTTCGCTCTCAAATGTAAACTCATCAATATTTGAATGATCAACTAACTTAATAAGCTCACGTAGCTCTTGAATTTTTAACATTTCGGTTACACTCCTTGTGATTAAATAAAAATATATTTTCAAATGTAGGTCAGCATTTTATTGCTAGTATTAGTACCACATACTAATATGATACGATACTTAAAAGGTGCATTTCAATATTTTGCTGAGATTTTTTATCGAAAACGTTATCATCAGTAAACAAATCATATCAAAACCTTCCCCAAATTTCATTTATTTATGAAAAAAATAAAAAGCACGGCATTCATACCGTGCTTTCGTAACACTTATTTTTCTTTTTCACCCGTTACTTCGAATTGTACAGCAAGATTTTGAAGGTCGCCTAACTCGCTGCGTACCAGACGTAAAATATCATTCGCTGCCTTTTTAGAGCTTTCCTTTGCTTTAACTGTAATCTTAATTTTGTCACCCTCTACGCGAACAAGAGCATCTTCGTAATTATTCCCTTTGATCAGCATTTCAATAATTTTTTCTTTTGTTTCGATATCATCAAGCTTCTTTAGTTCATCATAAGCTTTTAGCTTTTGATCCGCTGTAAGCTCAGTTGAAGCCGTTTGATCCTCAAGAGTACTTCTTAATTTACTGCGGTGCTCGTCAATTTCTAAGCGTAATGCGGCAAACATATCATCACTTGCAACAGAAGAAATGACGTTGCCATCTTCATCCTCTTCTACTGTAACACTCGCACCATCTTTATTTTCAGTTGATGTTTCTACATTATCTTTTTCATTATCCTTTTGCTCATCCTGCTCCATTGCCACATTATTATTGTTGTTTTCAGGTGTTGTAATATAATAGACTGACAACACTACAACTAGACTTAACATTGTTAATAACCATACCGTTTGTTTTTTCAATAACATTTTATGAATCCCCCTTCGTTTTCCTTGGTACAACAGCTACCTTATGATTTGGAACATCAAATCCTTTAGTTACTGCCTCAACTACCATTTGTTTTATTTTTGCGTTCTCAACACCCTTAGCGACGATTAGAACACTACGAATATCAGGCTTTTCAATTTTCAAGATAATCGGTGTTTCAGAATCACCACTCCGGATGATGACAACTTGTTCATCACTTGTTATATCTTCTACTTGTCTTTTTCCACCATCCCTGTCCTCCTCACTTGTGATTTGGCTTTGGGTTACGGTGTTTTTTTCAAGTATCTTTGTTTCAGTAGCGTCTACACTAACTGACACAATTACATCCTCTACTCCCGCAATGGCTTCGAGTGCCTCCTTGAGCTCGTTTTCATAACGATCCTCATATTTTGAAATTGCCATTGTCAGGTCATCCTTCTGCTGTCCAAACGCTGGCTCATCTTTTGCACTTACGTCTGAAGACGATGCTGTCATAACAGAAGATGTAGGTTTGTCACCAGAAAATAGATTACTAATTAACATAAAGGCTATTCCAACTGCTAATAAGAGTAAAAAATATTGGTTTTTTTTGTTTCCTTTTTTATCTGGTGGTCCATCCTTAGACCCGGAGAACATCCCTTTGATTGTATTCAGAATTCCTTTGTTCTTATCCATCTACGACTCTTTCCCCCCTTCCACAGTGACTACGATTTTATCTGAGTCAATTTCCCATCTAGTAGATAATGATTTGGTGATTGCTTTGACGTTGGTTTGATCTACTTTTTTATACACTGGTTCAGTCTGTTTGGAGGTATCAATCTCAACTGGTTTGACAACTGGGACATCATCAGGCTCGGCAGTCTCTTTTGATAACACCACCTCGATTGACTGAATGTCGTCCAAAGTAACAGTTTCCTTAACGTCAACTGCACTCGAAAGGAATACATTTACTTTTTGAACTGTTAAATCATATTCGTTTTGCACCAACTCCTCTTCTACTTCAGATTCCAATTGGACAGCCATCGTTTCTAAAATATATGCACGTTGTGAGGCTTGTATTTCTTTTTTCTTCAAATCTATTAAATTTTCTAGATTTTTTTCTGATTGAACCGGTTTTAGATTCATATTTAACAAGGCTTGATCAAGATCGGTTTTAAAAAGTGAGAACAATGGAGTGAGGATGATTAGGATTAACAAAAGCCCTGTTACCATTTTTACGTATTTTTGCATACTCGAGCTTGGCAGAAGCATGTCCACAATGGTGGCAAGTAATATAAATAAAATAATATTTGTTATCCATTCAGCTATAAAACTCATTGTCCTCACCTCCAAGTCTATTTGTCTAGCTTATAGAAGCATTCCGCTTTTTATCTAACCATTAATGTCAAGTTTCCAGCTGCGACAATCACCGTAATACTTAGGAAAAACATCAGTGACACGATAGCTAATGCTGCAAAAATATAAACAACGCTTTTACTGATGATATCTAAACAAGCAATAACAGGTCCCCCGCCGAGTGGTTGTAAGAGTGCAGCTGCCAATTTATAAATAATCGCTAAAGATAGCACTTTAATCGCAGGAAACACTGCAATTAATAGAAGAATGATCACCCCAAAAATTCCAACCGTATTTTTTAAAAGGACCGAGGCACTTATTACCGTATCGGTGGCATCCGTGAACATCCGACCAATGACTGGGATAAAATTTCCGGTAATAAATTTTGCAGTCCTGATTGTGATTCCGTCGGCAACCGCTGTTGTAGTACCCTGTACGGATATAACCCCAAGAAAAATAGTCAAGAACACACCAATGATTCCGATACTCGCATTTCTTAGTAACTGGGCTAACTGTGTTACCTTGTATTGTTCACTTAAAGTACTTACGATGCTCAATAACGCTGCCATAAACAATAATGGTAAAACGATATATTGAATCAAAAGCCCACTTGTATTCATTAAAAATAAAATCAGTGGGTGGAACAATGCAGCAGAAGCGACTCCACCTGAGGATGCCACCAATGCTAGCAACAAAGGCACAAGAGCTAAGATAAAATTAATCATCGATTGGATGGCTTCCTCGGTGTACATAATCGCAACCCGGAAGCTATTTAATGCGATAATGATTAACACCATGTATACAATTGCATAGGCCACCTTGCTGACAGCACTTTTCTCAAATGAATTTTGAAGGGTTTGTAAAAACATACTAAAAACCGTAAGCATGATTAGTGTACTTAGAAGCTTTCCATTGGCAATTAACTCATGAAACACGAATTTGACGAGTCCAAGCAACCACTCCTTCAATGAGAGCTCCTTCTCGCCACGGATGAATTCTAGTAAACTACCCTTTTGACTTTCAGGTAAATATCCACCATAATCTGTTACTATTTCATCCCAGAATTGTTTTATTTCGTCGATGCCGAGGGTTTCTAACTGTTCCTCAACCTGATTTTGAATTTGATTGTCGATGATTTCTTGCTGTGAGGGTGATGCTTGTACAAATTGAGGTAATGAGAAAAAGAATAGCAATAATACTCCAAAAGAAAAAACTTTACTACTGGTCACTCAACCACCCCCTTGGAAACCGGATTTAACTTGGAATTAGTCCAATAATTGTTTCTATTAAAACTGTTAAAATTGGTATCGCCATTGCTAAAATTAATATTTTTCCTCCGAGTTCAATCTTTGAGGCAATGGATCCCTGCCCTGCATCCTTTGTAATTTGTGCTCCAAACTCAGCAATATAGGCTATCCCGATGATCTTAAGTATGGTTTCCACATAAACGGTGTTCACATTTGCATTAATGGCCACTTTCTCAAGCATCCGAATGATGTCGGAAATTTCTCCCACTAAAAAGAGAAAAATCACACAGCCAATAAATACAACTAGCATAAAGGCAAAGGTTGGTTTTTGTTCTTTTACAATGAGTGCTAGAAAGGTCCCAATTAGACCTAATCCAACGATTTGTATAATCTCAATCGCTCACCCCTCCTTACCCCTGAAAGAGAAATACAGCTTTAATCTTTTTAAAGAGGTCCTCTACGATTGTTGCGACCATAAACAGGATATAGATGAAGCCCAATAACGTTACCCACTGGGCATACTCCTTTTTACCCATCTGATCTAGGATTGTATGGAGAAAGGCAACCACAATTCCTACACCGGCTATTTGAAAAATAATATTTACATCCACTCCCATGCGCTTCTTCTCCCCCTAAATCAATAAAATGACTACTAATAATCCTGACAAAAAGCCCAGGCTTTTCACCATTTTTTCATAACGCAATTGTCTATCTTTTGCTTCGCTTTCTTCTCGTTCAAGATGGGTAATAGCGAGTAAAATGTGTTTTTGTTGTGAGGTTCTGTCATGTTGTCCAAGCGTCTCACCAAACTGCTGAAGAATCTCAATTTCTCCTTGGTGAAAAGCTGTCAACTTAGACACCTCTTTCAGACTCTCATCCCAGGCTACTTTTACACTGACCTCTCCAGTTTGAAGCCGTTTTGCAAATCCCTCAAAAAAATAAGAAACTGGCTTCGGAATTTGTCTTGCAAGATGGGTAGCCACATCTATTAATGGGACATGTCCATACATGATTTCCGCCTCAAGTGATTGCAATGCTGTCTTAAGCATTCTCAGTTGGCGCGGTCTTTCACTTAACTTGCGTGCTGCCTCAAATCCAGCCCATGTTGTAGCAAGTAATATTAAAATAGCTCCAATCATTTTTATCATTTATGTCACGCTCACTTTTGGTAAAAGTTGCTTGCCAGATGGACCAAGGATCGCTTTAATTGTTCCTGGCCCTTTTGTGCGTGATAGCTCTACAAACCTCTCGATTACCCCTGCGTTAATTATTTTTTCTAAAGACGGTCGCTTCATGAGATCTGAAATTTGATGGCCATGTGCTGTAACAATCAAACTTACACCGGCATTTACGGCCTCCATAATTGCCTGACTGTCTTCATCTCTACCAATCTCGTCCACTATTAATACATCAGGACTCATTGACCTGATCATCATCATCATTCCTTCTGCCTTCGGACAAGCATCTAGGACATCAACCCTTGGTCCTAGTGTCGCTTGTGGAACACCTTTTACACATCCTGCAATCTCTGAACGTTCATCCACAATTCCCACCTTCATTGCGGGAATGCGTCTTGTTTCTATTCCTGTGCTAATCATCCGTGCAAGGTCCCTTAATAATGTTGTTTTACCAGTTTGCGGTGGACCAATAAGGATGGTATTTTTCCAATATGAGTCATAGAGATATGGAGCAAGTGGTTCAGCGACACCGATTTTTTGTTTGGCCACCCGAATATTAAAGGAGGTAACATCACGAATGGCTTTAACCATTCCACTTTCTGTAATGACCTTACCAGCTAGTCCCACTCGATGCCCACCTTGAATCGTCACATAGCCACGTTTCAGCTCTTCTTCAAGCGTATAAATTGAGTATTGACCAAGCTTGTTAAGGAGCTGAATGGCATCTTCACTTGTCACGATATAGTTGTGGAAAATTGGAATTCCACTCTCAATAATTTCTAGAGGTCTTGATACCCTAATTCGGATTTCTTCCATTTTTTCTTTGCGTTCTGGAGGATACTTGGCTATTAGATTAGCGATTGTTTTCGGTAAAACGTCGACTATCTCTTTCATATGGTAAACTCCTCATCTAAACTCTCATAATTCAATGTATGCTAGCTTGGACACATTATGCCTACACATGTGATTTCTAGCGGAAGATTCCATACAAAATAAACGCAACCCCGAGCCCTATAAATAAAAGCTTTGAATAAGACAACTGATCAGCCAATCCAATTAGTCCAATCGACATTGTTGCAATCAAAATCAGCGGTCCCACAATCGCGAGCATCGCATTGACGGCCAGTGCTTTTTTCACATCATTAAAAGTTAGCATTAAAATGGCCGCCGTAATTTCTAAGCATCCAGATATGATCCTCAGTCCAGCCATCGTTAAAACTGTTGAATCAAACACCGATAATAATCGTTTCATTGAAGTCCCCACCCAATAATTTTCTTTTGTACAACCTATGCTTGTTCAGTGATTTTCAGAAGAGGAAATTTTGTGGGAGTGTTGGTGGGGAGGTGAGGGAATTATGTTTGTGGATTTTACATTCAGATTCTTCGACCTCTTTTTTTCCAAATTAATAAAAAAAGAACCCACCTCAAACGGTGAGTTCTACCTGAAATCTCAATATTTATTACGCACGTGATATGTAAGAACCTTCATCTGTGTTGATGATTAATACATCTCCTTCATTAATGAAGAAAGGAACTTGAACAATTAATCCTGTTTCAAGGGTAGCAGGTTTTGAACCGCCAGAAGCCGTGTCCCCTTTGATACCTGGCTCTGTTTCAACAACTTTAAGCTCGACAGTATTTGGGAGCTCGACTCCAAGTGTTTCAGTTTGGAACATCATGATGTGAACTTCCATATTTTCTTTCAAGAACTTTAATTCATACTCAATTGCAGATGCTGGTAATTCGATTTGCTCATAAGATTCATTGTCCATGAATACATGTGAATCACCATTCGCATATAGATATTGCATTCTGCGGTTTTCGATTTGTGCTTTTGCTACTTTTTCACCAGCACGGAATGTTTTTTCTTGAACTGCACCTGTACGAAGGTTACGAAGCTTTGAACGTACGAAAGCTGCTCCTTTACCTGGCTTAACGTGTTGGAAATCCATTACTCTCCAAATTCCACCGTCTACCTCAATTGTTAAACCTGTACGAAAATCGTTTACTGAAATCATATATTATTTCCTCCTAATCCAATTCCGACAAAACTTTGTCTATAGAATAATTAATTCCTTAGTAGAGAAAGTAAGAGCTTCATTGCCGTCTTTTCTAACAACAAGATCGTCTTCAATTCTCACGCCACCAAGACCCGCTATGTAAATTCCTGGTTCACAAGTTACAATCATTCCAGGCTCAAGTACATTATCTGATCTGAATGATAGTCCTGGCTGCTCATGAACCTCCATACCTAATCCGTGCCCAGTAGAATGACCAAAGAATTCACCATAGCCTTTTTCTGCAATATAATCACGGGTTAGAGCATCAGCTTCTTTTCCTGTAATGCCAGCCTTGATTCCTGCCATACCTCGAAGTTGAGCTTCTAAAACAACATCATATATGTTTTTTAATTCATCGCTAGGAGTTCCAACCGCAACGGTACGTGTGATATCTGAACAATATCCTTTATAATAGGCACCATAATCAAGGGTTACAAAATCACCTTTCTCAATCACTTTGTCGCTTGCTACGCCGTGTGGCAGGGCAGAACGATACCCGGATGCAACGATTGTGTCGAATGAAGATGAAGTAGCTCCTTGTTTTCGCATAAAGAATTCTAGCTCAGTAGAAACTTCAATTTCTGTGATACCAGGACGAATTACATCTAAGATATGTGTAAAGGCGGCGTCAGCTATCTCCGCTGCTTCCTTTAATATCTTAATCTCTGACTCTGTCTTAATCAAGCGTAACTTTTCAATTGCACCTGAAACTGGGACAAGTTCAGCTTTCACATCTTTGTCGTATGCTGTATATGTCGCAAAAGAAAGGTCCTCTTGCTCAAATCCAAGCTTCTTAATTCCCATTTTTTCAGCTTGTTTTGCAACCTCTTCAATGATCGGACCTGAATGTTGAACAATTTCAAATTCCTTTACCTGTTCATTGGCTTGCTCGACATAGCGAAAATCTGTAATAAATACTGCTGCATTTTCAGAAATGAGTGCAACTCCAGCTGTACCGGTGAAATTTGTTATGTAACGTCTGTTGTAGCTATTCGTAACTAATAAACCATCGATTCCAAATCCAGAAAAACTTTCGCGCAATTTTTCTAATTTACTCATCTAGATTTCCCCCTCAGTACTCTAATACGTAAAACTCCCTTAAAAATAGAATGTTCGAACAAGAACATTCTATCATAATTTTCTCTAATTCACCTACTCATTTGTTGAAACCGCTTGTCTTTCGCCCCTCATTTCATTTTCCTCAAATGAAATCGAGTAACCAATAAAGACACCATATAGAATATAAACGCATATAGTAGTAATAACTGTATTACGCTCTAGTTCCGCAACAGTTTTAATATCCGGAAAAATTGGATTAAACACATAAAAGACAATGAGCCACAAGATAATGCCAAATAAGGCACCAACCCATATGGACTGATATTTTTTTAGTAAAGCATAATATAAAAGTGCTACACCAATTGAGATAATACCAATTACAAAAATCCCAATAAACTGACCTAACATATGATTTTTCCAATCACCAAGGATCCATGGCTTAAGGATAAGATTAGGGCTCAGTTCAGTAAAATGAAAAACATACGTAAAATAGGAAAGTAAACTCCAAAATATGCCCCCGAACAAACCTATGACAACAACCTTACCCATTAAAGACATATCACCATTTTGTTTATTTTGTTCAAGTTCTGGATTTTTCTTTTCAGCATCTACCACAGGTCAACACCTCCATTTGGTAGTATGTCCATAACTTTTTTAATCTATTTGAAAAAATTCATGGAAAAATGTGTAGCAATGGAAATTGCTGGGTACAATAGTAAATGTTTATGAATAATTTATCAATTTTCTAAATAAATGATGTCGTTAACATAGAGGTTTATTAGGATATCTTGTAGAATATAAATAGAAGAAGGACGTATTTTTAAAAATATCTTTTCATTATTGAAATATACGGGCAACAACGTTATTGATAATTAATACAATATAAGGATAGTTTTCAGGAGGTGTATCTCATGAATCGTCGTAAATCAAATATAGTCGTAATGATTTTACTAGGATTAGGTGCACTTGGATTTGTCTACACTCTTTTCACTCGTCCAGGTTCATTACTCGTGCAAGCAGGCATGATTTTCCTATTCGTAGGGATAATCTATCTACTATATAAATTTGTGATTAGTCGACGAATGGGAGGAAAAGAACATTCCGCTTATTTACGCGCAGCTAAACAATCCAGGAAGCGTTTTAAATCTGGAAGTCAAAGAAAATCACAGACATTAGGAATGGGTAGTAAGAAACATACAACAACCTCGACAAAACGATCGACTGTATCGCCTATTCATAAAAAGCGAAAAACGAACACAACACACCTAACTGTAATTGAAGGAAAAAAGGGAAAAAAGAAGAACCGAGCACTATTTTGAACTTTATTCAGCACCGACTGAATAAAGTTTTTTTGATTCTTCTTTTGTTTTATTAATTCAATAGCACCAGGTACGTAAAAATGATTCGGCACGGATTTTACCTTGCAAAATAAGCTCTTGCTTTTTTTCATCCGTTACCCCAAATTCTGTCGTTAACCCGCTTTCAATAGGGATAAAAATGATATTTTTTTCATGTCGACGCGAAATATACCGTGCATCATGGGCATTTTTCATGGTTTCGAAAAGGGCTCCAAACATATCGATGGCATTATGAATTTTATTTTGTTTTTGCTGTTGACTGCTCCCACTTAGCTTGATACCAAGGACCGGTCGCTTTTTTAGCTTTTTTTCCTCATCAAAAAGCCAGATTGGAAAGTTTGATAGCACCCCACCATCCACAACAATTGTATTGCCTTGATAATCTTTTAAACGGACTGGCTCAAAAAAGTACGGAAGGCTGCAGCTCATCCGAACCGCTTTAGCAACGGGAAAGGATGCTGGATGAATGCCATAGCGCTCTAGGTCATCGGGCAACACCATGATTCTCCCATTGGTTAAGTCGGAAGCAATAATACGTAATCGGCCTGGTGGGAGGTTTTGAAAGGTGACAACACCCTTGGCACGGAGTTTTTGATAAATCCATTTCTCTAACATATCACCTTTATATAAGCCAAGACGCCAATATAAAAGAAGCCATTTAGCTAAGGGTGTAGGTAAAAAGGCTTTTCGTTGATCTAAAAAATCACCAAGGTCTAATTCTTCCATGAGTTCAATAATCTCACCACTTGTATACCCCGCTGCGATTAAGGCGGCAATTAAGGAACCTGCACTCGTTCCCGCCATTCTTTCGAAGGCTAATCCTCTTTCTTCGATTGCTTGGTACGCTCCAATTAAGGCAAATCCTTTAATACCCCCACCCGAAAAAACGCCATCGATTAACATAGAACCCCTCCCAATCCCCCACTATTGAAGCAAGGGCGTTCTGCTAAAAATGTTACAGCAATGCCTTTATACATTTTTAATCACAATGCTAGGGATTTAGTACGAATGAATATTTTGGAGCATAAAAAAAGAAGGAATCGATTTGATTCCCTCTTAGTGTTTAGTTTTACAATCCACATTTAAGTTGTGCACCGCAGTTTGTACATGTGTTACATCCACCAAGGTCTTCGACTGTACCTTGACGACATACTGGGCAAGTGTCACCCACTTCAGAACCAATGGTTACATCCGTTTGACGTAAGTCAATGATTGTATCCATAAGGACGACACGGCTTTTTGGTTTTTCTTCTTCTTGTGTTGTCACTTCTGTATCTTCAAAGGTATTCTCTTCAGCTTTTAAAGTAAGAACCTGAGCGTCACGGCTTCCGTCAACGTAAACCGTACCACCTTTTGCTCCACCTTTGTAAAGACGCTCGTATACAGCCTCTACTTGAGATACAGTATAGCCTTTCGGTGCATTAACAGTTTTACTGATAGAACTATCAATCCAGCGCTGGATGACACATTGTACGTCAGCATGCGCTTCTGGTGAAAGTTCCATTGCAGAAACGAACCACTTTGGAAGGTTGTTTGGATCTGCTTCTGGGTGTTGATCCAGATATTCTTGAACGATATCTGCTTTTACTTCAATAAACTTACCTAAGCGTCCACTTCTGAAATATGAGAATGAGAAGTAAGGTTCTAAACCTGTTGAAACGCCAACCATTGTTCCTGTGCTCACGTTTGTTACTCTCTATTTTCAATAGAGGGTGGGACTATTATTACCCACTCCATATGTCGCCATATGGGTCAGACTATATCACCAACCAGTTAATTCTTTTTACTATGTCTCTTTCGATGACATGGATATTCACATAAGCTTACCAAATTTGAAAGTTTGTTAGCAGATTTCCAATCCCCATCGAATTCCTGTAATTGACACTGGTTGCTCGGCATGTAGTCGTTGAGGGGGCAGCCACGCCTTCCCTGCGGATTGTCTGCACCTTTTGATTTTTACTCTTAATGTGTTGGCGCACGAGTACAAAAGGATTCTCAGAGTTTCCCGCATACAGCCAAGTTTACGCTACATTCTTACGAATATAGGGGGCAAGTTGTTTACCCGTAGGAGCAACGGTTAGTAAGTGTGAGTTACGAATTCCGTGTTCTTTGATTCCTTCTTTGATATCCTCTGGCATTTTTTGCATGTATCCTGTGTTTATGAAGGCTTCTCTAATTCGATCGCCATCCTCAGCTGAATTTCCTTCTAAGAATGGGAAACTTCCTTTTTCTTTTGCCAGTTCAATCGAAGCACGGTAAGCAGTAGTTGCGATTGTTTCGAACACTTCGTCAACTAACTTATTTCCTTCCTCTGAACCGTATTCTGTTTCACAGTAGATAAGAAGATCGTGTAATCCCATAACACCAAGACCAACACGGCGTTCACCTAATGCTTGGTTTTTATTCGCTTCTAAGAAGTATGGAGTTGCATCGATTACGTTATCTTGCATTCTTACTCCAACTTCAACTGTTTGCTTGAGCTTTTCAAAGTTAACAGTTCTTGTTTCTTTATCAACCATTTCAGCTAAGTTAACCGCTGCAAGGTTACAAACACTGTACGGTGCGAGGGGTTGCTCTCCACATGGGTTAGTTGCAACGACTTTTTGACCATAGCTTTGTGCATTTGTCATGTCATTTGCATTATCAATGAAGAATATTCCTGGTTCTGCAGCATAAGTTGCACAGATATTAATTAGGTTCCAAAGGTCTTTGGCTTTAATCTTACGGTACTCACGTACTTTATGACCAAGCTTTTCCCATTCTCGTACGTCTCCAACCTTGTGCCATTCTTCATTATAGATTTTCATTTCTTCTTCATTGTAGCTTTCAACATCCGGGAATTTAAGTTCATACATTCTATCTTCTTCAACAGCTTGCATAAAATCTTTTGTGATACATACTGAAATATTTGCACCTGTTAAGAACTCAGGATTATGAACACTGTAAGTTCCGCCAGTTACTAATTTTTGCTCAGCATCTTTAATAATTTTCTCACTAAACCCACCGTAACCAGGAATTTGTTTATAGTTCACAATACCTTGGTACATTTGAACTTCCTGCTCTGTAAATGGAGTGAATTTTAACTTTTCTTGAGCGTATTTTTTAATTGTTTCATCTTCTGTATTTTCGATTAAATAACGAAGAATTCTTGGATTTTGCATTTTCGATATGATGAATTCAATGATATCCGGATGCCAATCGGATAGCATGATCATTTGGGCCCCTCTGCGTGACCCACCCTGTTCAACAAGATGTGTTAATTTCGCAATGTCATCTAACCATGAAACAGAACCAGATGACTTACCATTTACACCGCGTGCTAGTGTGTTACGTGGGCGTAATGTAGAACCGTTTGTCCCTACACCGCCTCCACGGCTCATGATTTCCATTACTTGTTTGCGGTGCTCAGAGATCCCTTCGCGAGAGTCCTGAACAAACGGCATCACGTAACAGTTAAAATACGTAACATCCGTATCCGCACCTGCTCCGTAAAGAACTCGACCAGCTGGAATGAAGTTTAGGCTTACAAGCTCTTGATAGAATTTTTCAAACCATTCCTTTCGTTTTTCTTCTGTTTTCTCAACTGAAGCTAAACCAGTAGCATTTCTTTTTGCGATTTGCTCATAGAAAATTTCAAGTGGCTTCTCAATAACATCTAGTGAGCGATTCACAATTCCTGTCTCCACTTCCTCAGGGTTGTCCAACACACCACGATACTCTTCTTCTACCAATACCCGGGCTGTCTTCTTTTCCCAATCGATGTCAACGATGAAACCTAAGCCACGTGCAGGAAACTTTGGATCCTCTTTGATTGTTAGGACAACAAAGTCACCTTCTGCTAAAGTAAGCTTCTCTGTATCCTTAAACGTATACCGGTCAAGCATTACAAGCCTAGATACGCCCTTATGCGTAATCTTCATGTCCACTGTAACTGGATGGACCTGAGGAAAAAGGCGTATGTCCTGGTTCAACCTTTCTACATTAATATTCATTTTTTCTAGCACAACAGTCATTCCCACATCTCCCTTTAAATCTATTAATTCAATTGTGATTGTTTTATTGTGATAAAATTAAAGTATCATATATCCATTTGAAAGACAACACAAAAATCAATATATAGTGTTAAAATAATTTTCGACACCACTACATATTGATTTTTATATAAATAAAATCTATTTTGTCAAACTGAAAATAATATAATATATAAAGAAAAACGGAGGAAAAACTAGGTAAACTAAATTTTTTCGCTTATTTTGAAGAATTTTGTCGGTTGCTTTTTACCTATATAGACGAAACCCAGTTATACCAAAGATTTCAAGTTTTACCTAGTAAAAAACGACTAAAAAAAGTCGTTTATCGTTTAAAATTCCATTCATCTGTTTTGTATCGTCTTTCTGCAATTTCATTTACATAATCCAATTCTTCATTAGTTAATTGATATGGCTCAAGCACAACATTAAGGCCTTCCTCAAAACCTTCCTTAAAAGCTTTCTTCGCCTCTTCAATCGTAACCGGAATATTCCTTAATGCATTTATAGCAACTGCTTTATTTTTGAAATTTCGCTGCATCCTTTCTTTGACACGCTCACTTGGATATTTAAATAAATCGAATAATTTATCTTCATCTATATCTAGTAGGATCGAACCATGTTGAAGAATGACACCCTTTTGTCTCGTTTGTGCACTACCCGCTACTTTCCTTCCTTCAACAACAAGTTCGTACCAAGAAGGTGCATCAAAGCACACAGCCGAACGTGGATTTTTTAGTCCTTCGCGCTCTTCAGCTGTCTTTGGAACAGCAAAATATGCATCAAGACCTAGTTTGCGAAAGCCTTGCAAAACGCCCTCAGATATGACACGATATGCCTCTGTTACCGTTTTAGGCATTTCAGGATGTTCCTCTGACACAATCACACTATAAGTAAGCTCCTGATCGTGTAATACCCCTCTTCCACCTGTCGGACGACGAACAAAGCCTAGACCATATTTTTTCACAGCTGCTAAGTCAATTTCTCTTTCTACCTTTTGAAAATAACCAATTGATAGTGTCGCTGGATTCCAACCATAAAAACGAATTGTCGGTGGAATTTTACCCTCACTATTCCAATCAAGTAAGGCTTCATCTAAAGCCATATTAAATTCTGGCGAACAATTGCCAGAATCAATAAATCTCCATACCTCTTTTTCCATACGAAACCCTCTTTGTTCAATATTGTTTGCCATTCTTTAGTCTATCAGAACAAAAATTGTTTTTCAAAATCAAAACCTCCAGAGAATTCCTTTGATTCTTTTTAAACACACGAATATAATAGAAAAGAGAGATAGAAAAAGGAGTAGATTGATTTTGGAAATACTTTTAATTGTTTTAGGTGCAATCATCGCATACGGAATTATCACATTCTTCTACCAAAGAAAAATAGTAACTGTTTTAAACGAAGAACAGTTTCGTGAAGGATATCGTAAAGCACAACTAATCGATGTCCGTGAACCAAACGAATTTGACGGGGGTCATATTCTAGGTGCACGTAATATTCCATTATCACAAATGAAAATGCGCTTAACTGAAATCAGACCTGATAAACCAGTCTACTTATACTGCCAAAACACTGTTCGTAGTGGCCGTGCAGCACAATTACTTCGTAGAAAAGGCTATAAAGAACTTTACCAGCTGCAAGGTGGGTTTAAAAAGTGGTCAGGTAAAATAAAGAAAAAATAACCTATTCCATTCTGGGAATAGGTTTTTTCGTGTCTTGTTTATGATAAACTATGTAAAGAAATAACTCGAGGTGATATTTTGAACATTTCGAAAGGACTTTACCATACCATCTACCATCCAAGACTAATCATCATTCCACTTATAGTAAACGTATTTCTCACATTCATTGGAACAATAGGAGCATATGCAGGTTTCAGTATATTATATTTTAGCAATAGTTACGCAGTACCATTTGGAATCCCATTAATAAAGGATGTTATATTACCTTTTCAGGGACTAACAATAAATTGGTTGCTTACCAGCATAGCTACCATTATCATTCTGCTATTAAAAAGCTATGCGCTCAGCATATACCTCGGCTCCATGAAATGCTTTTTAGTAGGTCCTGATAATACATATTCCATCCTAAAAATAGCCCCTTATTATTTTGATAGAATGGTGAGGTTTTCGATAATCGAGTTTTTCATCAGTGGAATACTCTTTATTATCTCAAATGTTTTTTTGCCATTATCCCTTTTAGGGATTTTAATTGTATTATTTTATTCCCTAACCCCGTATATTATTGTTCTAGAGGACACCACTGTAAGGGACGCAATTGCAAGATCACCAAAACTATTATTAAAAAACTTCGGAACCATATTTTTTATTGCGTTGATTTCACTGATTTTGACATTTTTAATAAGGGAGATTCCATTTACTGATAAAAAAATGGAATACTATGTTGTTTCACTTCTATATAGTTTTATTGGGACCATCCTAATTTTTGCAGTAATGAATTGTTTACATAAAAGTATTTATACATTCAGTCTTCCGCCAAAGAAAGTAATAAAATCAAGAAAGCTATTCCTACCGTTATGGATTGTAGCACTTCTTTTGCCATTACTTGGGGCGTTATTAATTATTGATTAAGAAAGGTAGAGTTAAATGATGGATCTGGAAGAAAGTTAGATGTGGTAATCTATCAAATAGAGAGTTATTTTATTTTTAGGTAACAGGGTATACCGCTTTTGTTGTTTACGATATACCATTTATTGTTTTACGGGTGAGTGATATACCGTTTAAGTTGTTTGCGGTATATCATTTATCATACTACGATTGGGTGATATACCGATGATGGGGTTTGCGGGTTTAGCGTTCCCTGATTTTTTACAAATAAGAACCACTTTATGACGTTTGCTGGATCGGTGTTTCCTAATTTTTTACAATCACGAACCTCTTTACGGCATTTAGCGGAACAGTGTTTCCTAATCTTTTACAATCACGAACCTCTTTACGGCATTTACCGAAACAGTGTTTCCTAATCTTTTACAATTAAGTGTCTCTTTAAGACGTTTACTTGATCATCACTACTTAATTTTTTGCCGTTATTAAAAATGACAATCTAAAGAAACTTGTGTATTGGCTAGAGTTACCTTTTGCTTCTTCCCAATCACAAAAGTGGTACGTTTTACCTTTCGTTACTATTCACTTGAAAACAATCTCACAACGGGAACGATTCTACAATATAAGTTACCCATCCTCACTCAACATCAGTCAAACAAGTGCCACGTACTTCAACTCTAATATCCAATCAAAAACAAATAAAAAAGACCAACCATATTGATGTGCACCCCAAAAGTTAGACGAATAATTCTAACTTTTGGGGTGTTTTTTGTGGTCAAATATGATGAAGGATTTAAGCAAAATGTAGTTGACGCTTATTTAGCAGGTGAAGGTGGATATGCTT
>NZ_QUQV01000054.1 GCF_003400205.1 Bacillus sp. HNG
ATCCAGTAGTTGGTCTGGATGTTTCAAGAGGGGAAAGTCAAGTCCAAGCATTTTTAGATAAGGGTAAGCCTTACAGAAAAAGTTTTAAAGTATCGCACACCAATGAGGCTTTAGATTCCTTACTTCAATTTTTAAAAGAGGTAGAAAATGAATCAGGGTTGGAGCCAACCGTAATATTGGAATCAACGGGTCATTATCACGCTCCTTTAATTCAGTTTTTAGAGGAACAGAACTACTTGTATATTATGGTCAATCCATTACTGTCTTATCAGGCAAAAAAATCGAGTTTGCGAAAGGTGAAAACAGATGCGATTGATGCTTTTCACTTATGCGAGTTGTATTACAAAGAGGATTTGGAACCTTATAAAAAAAGGGGTATTCAACTCTTAAACCTTCGTAATCTAACTAGACAACACGAAACAATTACGGGTCTGTATGTGCAAGCTAAATTACAGTTCCATGCCATATTAGATCAAGTTTTCCCTGAATATAAAGGGGTATTCGGAGATATGTATTCGAAAGTCTCTTTAAATACTTTATTGGAGTTTAAAACATCCGAATCCGTGTTACAAGCTGGGGAGCATAATTTAACAGATAAGATTGCGGGGTTATGTATAACTCGTTCAGAACGTTGGGCACATGAAAGGGCGAAGAAACTGATTGAAGCGGCACAGCGTAATCCATTCAAAAATACACTGTATCAAAGTCATTTGATAAGTCTTGAAATGTATATTCAGATGCTTCTCCAGTACCAAGAGCATCTAGCGAAGTTAGATGATCAAATAGATGCCCTGGCAGGAGAAATAGAAGAATATAAGATTATCCAATCAATCTCTGGGATTGGTAAAAAAATCGCTGCAACGATTCTTTCCGAAATTGGTGAGATTGAGAGGTTTAATCATCCTAAAAAACTGGTTGCCTTCTCTGGAATTGATCCGAGTGTACATTCGTCTGGTAAATTTACAGCGACGATAAATCGGATTACCAAAAGAGGTTCAAGTAGGTTACGACA
>NZ_QUQV01000006.1 GCF_003400205.1 Bacillus sp. HNG
AACATTTAACGGTGGAAGCTATAGACTATCGAACGCTTTATCTCGGGCAAAATAAGTTGAAATAATTGGGTGGCAAAACTCTGCAAAATTTCTTGCGCAACTATGCACTTTTTTCTTGCAAAATACACTATCCGCCTAACAAAGAACCAAAAGCTGTTGAGGATGTATTAGAACAAGCAAAATTACAGGCTACAAATATGTAGGTTTATCATATGTTTTTGATTGAGACACTCTTATCGGGTGTCTTTTCATTAGCAATATACTTGGAAGATGGTTATTTTACGAGATGCACACTTTTTAGGTTATGCGGGTTATGACTATGAAAAATACCCACCCCTGTCTCAAGAATCAATAGAGATTCAAGGACAGAGGAAATAGTATTTATCATTGAGAATGCAATTTTTAGTGTAAAGCTGGGCACCCGATGATGCTACTGTTTAATACCTGAATTACTTCAACTTGTCATTTGCTTTATTAAGCATACGCAGTTTCGCCCGCATATATCGTTACAAGCACTATTGGCCGTAACCAATCGAAACTCCATCCAAACCGTTTGTGCAAGAAGTCGTTCCCACTCCTTTAAGCCTAACAATCCAGTCTGAAAACAGCAGTAAAGACCTTGCCTAATGATTGCTACGTTGATTTTCTGCATCGGCTCAACTCACCTGACCTCTTTTTAGCGTGACTTAAGGGCATTCCCACGGTTATTCCTTTCAGTAGTTTTCCATATTGACTCTACTAAAACGACAGCGTTTTGACAGAGGGTGTGGCTCTGATCCTAAGGGATTAACTTTATGTAGCTAATAAAACCTTTTGACAAATAGAATGCAAGTTTTAACTATTTTTGTAGCCTTGAAATTGAATTAGATAATGAGACAATTTTCTATAATCATTCTAGAAAAACTCCTCGAAAATCTCTGTTTAAGTACTAATGCAGGACCGAAGTAATTTAATAAGATTAATGTAATATTTTGTCTTTTTTTGTCGGAAATAGTACATTTCCACTAAAGATTGGTATATTTGACATAGATCATTTTACTTTTTTATACATATTTGCTAAGTATACGAATAAAAAAGAAAGGAAAGGATATAATAATGGTTTTTAAAAGTCAAGCTGACATGCCAGAAAGTTGTCCTCCATCAAATGCTGCTCCCAATGATGTAGAGCCTGTATATAGATTTATAGAAAATGATACAATTGGCGAAATAGATTTTTTAAATCATAAGGAACGGGAAAAGAAATATCCTTCTGATAAAACATGTGAAGCACTTGCAATCTCTTTTTTTACTTCTACAAGAGCAGCTAAAAGTGCTGGGAAGAGGTATAAAAATTTAAAAGGGAAAAGCTTTGTAGAGGGAAAAATCACATCTGATTGTGGTATACATAATATAGAGAACGGGCATTTAAATCTTTGGTTATATAGAAATGTAAATATGCTTAAAGTATTCTTAGGAGAGGAAGATCGAGGTGAAACCAATTAAATATATTGATTTAGAACGGTTGGAAGTTATACATACATTTGATTATTATGATTTCCCTCTCTTCTTCATCTCAAAATCCCCTTCTAATGAATTGTTTCTAAATTATTATGTAGAAGAATTAGAAGAAAAAGTTGATAAATGGCTTTTTAGTAGGATAACGAGCAAAGAACTAAAAAATTTAATTGAGCATAGGCTTTCAGTCTTAACATTGTTAAATCGTTTATTAAGTAAAAAACGCTTATACCATATTTTTGTTAATTCAAATTATATCAGCATAAATGATGAGGTTGGGCTAGAATTAGTAGAAGCACATAATTTTGATGATGAAAGCTTTCCAGAAGAAGATTTCTTTGTAGAGTATGATTATGTTACAAAACAAAATTTAGTTCCGGTAGAACAAGATTTAGTCGATAGTTCACGATTTAAAATGGTGCTAAGAGACGAAAGGAACAGCCATGATATTAGCTTAGATTTATTTTTAGATGTCTTAAGTAATCTAAAGGAATCAATCAACGATATTGCTTATGATATTGGAAGTAAGTTATTGGGGCAGGGACCGACTCATGCAATTAACTTGAGAGTGGATTCTCTTCAGCCATCTTCATTTGGTATTTGGCTGTTAACAGAGCCAATGGAGCCAGACTTGTTTGAAGTTCCTGAAAAATCTTTAAACAATCTTTTTGAATTAATAGATGATATTCAACATAAAAATCCAATTGAAATAGAAGAGCAAATTGATATTGATGAAGAATATTCAATCGAAACAATAAAGAGTGTAAAAAACATGCTTAAAGACATTGTAGATAATGATTTTTCATTGACTTTAGAGGCAAATACTAAAGCTAAGACTGTGCCGAGAGAAGTTAAGTTTGATAAAGCATCTTACGGTAAACTAGAAATATTAAATAAAATTCTAAAAGATAAGAGTCAGAAACATTCTGAAGAGGTTGAGGTTGAAGGCGTATTAACATCAATTAACACTTCTTATAACAAATTTAGAATTTCGACTACTTCGATTGGAGAAATAAGTGGGAGAATGTCTACAGAAATGTTTAGAGAACTGAAAAAAAATAATAATCTACAGTTCAAGGTACCAAGTTCAATAAGAGCAATTATTAAGAAAGAAATTGTTAATGACTATTTAGAAGAAGAGTTTTATGAAAAATACACTCTTATGCAATTCGAACAGCCTGAATAAAAGACGGCGCATTTCTAATTTCACTATTTTTTATGACTAGATTACTTTAAATATTTTTTATCAAAAATAAGAATCTCCTAAGCATTCGAATGAAAAACTCCTAATTAGTACATCTAAATGGGAGTTTTTTGATTTAGGTCATTTGTTATGTAGCCTTTTTTACATGTTACAAAAATCACCAACATCTCATGTGTTGCCACATACACTCTGGACATGTGGAAGCGGTAACCAAGTTGGTAATGAAATAATTCAGCAAAGAATATGATTGCAAAGCCGACCCTGAATTCATTATCGAATTTGGGGTCTTTCTTATTTTATCAGGGGTTTGGTAATATAAGTCTATCAACTTGTGGGTTGCAAGGATTGGTTAATTATTTTATTTATTGAATTTGGTGGTTTCATTAAATATCCAATATCAAGTTTATTATAAAATTACATAGACAGTCATATAGTAAATGGATAAAATCTGCATAAGCTATTGATAATTTCATTGTACTTAATAAGCTAGAAAGGGCTAGCTGATTTAAAGAAATAGTGATAATACTTCAACGGCTATCATCAATATAAAGCTTATTATAGAGAGTAAAATTAAGTTACTGAAGGAGTTACCGATGCAAATAAAAACCTTACATAAGGACCTAATTATTGCAAGTGAAAATGGAGTATTGGAGGATGTAAAGCGCCTTCTGCAAGAAGGAGCAAGCATTCATTATAAGGATCAGAGTGGTAGAACGGCCTTAATGGCGGCTACACAAAAAAATAAAATTCAAGTTGTTCAATTGTTATTAGAAGCTGGAAGTGATGTTAATACAAGAGATATTACCCAGTTAACTCCGTTTATTTGCGCGGGTGCAAACGGATTTCATGAAATTTTAAGCATGATGCTTAAATACGGTGCAGATCTCAAAAGTGTAAATCGATTTGGTGGTACGGCTTTACTGCCTTCTAGTGAAAAAGGGTATTTAAAGACGGTTCAAGTTTGTTTAGATGCCGGAGTTCCAGTCAACCATGTGAATGATTTGGGTTGGTCTGCTTTATTAGAAGCAGTTATTTTAGGAAATGGTGGACGTTTGTTTTCTGAAGTTATCCAACTTCTTGTTGAAGCGGGAGCGGATGTAAACTTGCCAGATAGAGACGGTAAGTCTGCAATTCAGCATGCAGTAAAACTCAATCAAGTAAAGGTTGCTAAAATCTTAAACAAGGAATATATAGAAAGTTGTAATATCAAAAAAGCTAAATCACTCTACAAGGAAGATAGGTACGAAGAGGCTATTGCTACCATAAATCATGGCCTTGTAAGTGACTTTGAAAACGTAGATTTATATTTTTATAAAGGGTGTTTTTTACAAGAAGCAAAGAGGTATAAAGAGGCACTCACGCAATTTGAGGTGGACTTAGCAATAGATTCAAACGACGTAGACTTTTATTTCTATACTGCCCAATGCTTACGGTTGATGAAAAAACAGGAGGAAGCGCTTGCCGAATATGATAAGGCATGTGCACTTGACCCAAATGAAACCTTTTACCGATACCATAAATCAAATTATTTAAGAGAACTTGGTAGACATAAGGAGGCCGTTGCTGAGATGGACAAGCTTTTGGCTCTTCTACCGCATCGGTACGATTTCTCATTTCACAAAGCTAACAGCCTAAGGTCACTCGGAAAACATGAAGAAGCGATTGAAGCAATTGAGAATGCAATTAAATATGATCCTACTAATTCTCTGTACCATTTGCACAAAGAACATTCTCTTAAATTACTAGGAAAAAAATAGATTCAAACAAAGGGGAGTACCGAAATGGAAGAAAGAAATATTTTCAATGAAGAACTTCATAAAAAGAACACGTACATACTCTTAAATGTTCGATTAGAAAGTGGATATCAATTTGAAAATGGTGAGGTTGTTGCAACAGAAACAGAATTGCGAAATATCGAAATTGAGAATGGTGTAATAACAAAAATTCAAGGGATAAATGAGCCTTATAAAAGAGATATTGATATTTATGATGCGAAAGGCATGCTTCTTCTCCCTAGTTTTAAGGAAATGCATATCCACTTAGATAAAACTTATTATGGAGGACCATGGAGAGCGGGTGCAAACCGAAAAACAATATTTGACATGATTGCTTTAGAGGAAGAATTACTTCCAGAGTTACTTCCTACCGCTCAGGAACGAGCTGAAAAACTCATTGAGCGACTCCTTAGCTATGGCTCAACATATATTAGAAGTCACTGTAATATTGACCAAACAATCGGTTTAAAAAATCTCGAAAAACTAAAGAATGCTTTAGAGAATTATTCAGATAAGGTTTCATATGAAATCGTGGCTTTCCCACAACATGGATTGCTTCGTTCCAATGTTGAAGGGCTGTTGCGTGAAGCTATGCAGCTTGGGGTCACTCATGTTGGTGGACTTGATCCGACAATTGTTGATGGCAATATGGAAAAATCATTGGAAACTATGGTACAAATCGCAGTTGACTACAATGTGGGCATTGATATACATCTCCATGAAGGAGGGGATACGGGAATAAAAGCTATTACTAGATTGGCAGATTTTACGGAGGAGGCTGGTTTAGAGGGAAAAGTAACAATCAGTCATGCATTTTCACTTGCTTCAATAGCTGAAGTAGAAGGAATTGAGCTTGCAAATCGTTTAGCCTCATTAGGTATCTCAATTGCTTCAACTGTTCCAATAGGTAAAAACGTTATGCCAATCCCACTACTTCAAAAGCAAGGAGTAGAAGTTTTACTTGGAAATGATAGTATCATAGACCATTGGTCACCTTTTGGGATTGGGGATATCCTTCAGAAAGCACATCTTGCAGCCCAATTATATGGATGGAGCAATGAGTATAATTTATCCCGATCGTTGGCTCTCGCAACAGGAGGTATTACACCTTTAAATAAAAACGGAGTTCAAATTTGGCCGAAGATTGGTGACGAAGCAACAGCGGTCCTTGTTCAAGCGAGCTGTTCTGCTGAAACCGTTGCCCGGCTACCAAAGCGTGCTGTTGTATTACGTAAGGGTGTTTTTTCTTCAGGCTCGTTAGAAAAAAAGTAATGCCATATCTTCTGGTTATAGATGGATAAGTAACTGGCTAAGCTTCGGAACTGAACAGCTTAATTAATGAGGGATATGGAGAGAGCCAGTGTGCTAATCAAGAATGAACGCAATTCCCAATTACTACCGAATGTCAAGTAACTCAAAATGAGCATTGAGAATTACAGTTCCCAATGCTCATTTTTGTCCCTCAAATAACAACGGTAAACCGTATCATACTTGACACGTAACCTTATCGATATTGGTATGAAAAGGCAAATTGTATAGAGGAGAAATTTCGTAATTAATAATTATCTATTCACGCACCATATGAACATACATATTTCTAAAGTTTGTTAAGTGTCGATTTCTTTGATAACAAACCCTCTTGCAAAGGTATTAAAAATACGTATAAGACGATCTGTCATTTCACCGGGTGTCACATCAAAATTCTGCGCAATCCAGTCCGTAATTAACCCCGCCGTACCATATGCCATATAACGTTTTTGGGAGTAATCATCAACAGAAGACACGCCGTATTGAATATCAAATTTATTCTTCAATAAATTAAATATCGCTTCGGGCAGTTGCTGGTGAATGTGTGGCAAGGTATCTTCTAAAAGTAATAATGTAAAGTAATCACGGTGATCGTAAATATAATACAACAAATCGAAGGAGTTTGTTGTTAACTCTATTACTTTTACCTGACTATCGCTTTGGTATTTCGACATGCTGTAATACTGAATGGCTTCAAACATTTCATTCATTAACTCTTCAACAAGCTCATTTATGTTTTGGTAATACACATAATAGGTTGTTCGATTATATTGCGCATAATCAACGATGTCCTTCACGGTAACAGCACTAAATCCCTTTTTATGTACCATTTCAATAAATGCCTTTTTTAAGAAATTTTTTGTCCGCATCGCTTGGGTGGAATTGGATTTCATCATATTCCTCTCCTATTAGACAGATTTGATGAAAATGTTGGTTTCTTCAACATTATAGCAAATATTAAGGATGGTTTACAGAAAGTGAAACCTAGTAAACTATAAGTGTAGCTAGAATTATTAAAAAATAAGATTTGAACAATTTGGAGGAGATAGTATGAGAGGTTGGCTATTTTCAGGTACAAATAAACCACTAGAATTGATTGAAAAAGAAGATCCGAAAGCGATTCCAGGTCACGTTGTGATAGACGTGAAAGCTGCTGGTCTATGCCATTCAGACGTTGCAGCATTACAAGATCCAGGTTGGATGCCACTTTTCCCAAATGGTCCTGTTATTATGGGGCATGAGTTTGCTGGGGTTGTTATTGAAGTGGGTGAAGGTGTTGAAGGTATTAAAGTTGGAGATCGTGTTGGGGCTAACCCAATGAATAGAGAAACAAAAGTAACTGCTGGGTATAACTATGACGGCGGGTATGCAGAAAAAGTACGTGTTCCAGCAGATCAATTAGTAATCATTCCTGAAGGCGTTTCCTTTATAGAAGGGGCAGCTTCAACAGATGCAGGAATCACAGCGTATCGTGCTCTTTTCAGTATTGGACAAGCAAAAGAAGGTACAAAATTAGGAATCATCGGTATCGGTGGACTTGGTCAATTTGCTCTACAAATGGCACTAATTAAAGGTTGTGAAGTGTACGCTACAGATGTTTCCGAAGGAGCTCGAAAACTTGCTGGAGAACTAGGGGCTCATAAAGTATTCGATACTGTTCTAGATATGAAAGAAGCAGAATGTGACGTTATTGTTGACTTTGCTGGTTTCGGACAAACAACTTCTGACGCACTGGAAGCTGTAAGACCACAAGGAACAGTTGTCATTGTTGGTATGGGTAAATTAGAATCAAATATCAACACGTATTTAATGATTACAAAAGAAATTAAGCTTTTAGGAAGTAATGGTGGGTCAGTAGAAGACTTGAAAGGTGTATATGAGTGCTTCGCTACTGGAAAAATGAATCCAACTCTTGTCACAATCCCATTTGAAGAAATCGACAAAGGCTTAGAAAAACTCAAAAATCATGAAGTAAAAGGGCGCTTAGTAGCTGTATTTGAATAAATGTAAGTTTTCTTTATAGAGGTAGAGGTTGGGATAAACAATCCTCTAAAATGAAAAAGCCTGTGAAATTTTGTAGTAAATTTCACAGGCTTTTATATTTAGAAACGACTCAATGATTGTAGAACATTGGGACTGTATGGATTTGTGTATAGAATCTATACAGTCCTCTGTTACCTTATTAATTAATTCTTTGGATTCTTCCTTCAGACTTATATTCAAAAGGAGAAGGTAATGTTTTTACAAAATCAACGGTTGCGTCAACATCTACTGGGCCAACTTCTAAATCAGTAGAAAGAGCCCCAATACCGTATTTAAGGTTTCCGGTCATATAGTTGTTGATAACAACAGTGTATTCTTTCGTTTTATCAATCTTGCTCCCGTTTGGTAAGAAGATGTCTATAACCTTACCTGTTTTAGCTGTGTCGTCATAGGTATACGTGTATTTAAAGCCAGCGATATGGAAGTCAAGGCCTCTATCTGTAATCTGGTTGTTTAATACTGTCTCTAAATCTGCACCGCTAAGTTTTACTTTGTTTAACACATTACCAAATGGCTGAATGGCAAATAAATCACCAAATGTTACTTCACCAGCTTCTAGTGGTGAGCGAACACCGCCACCATTCATCATGGCAAAGTCTGCGTCCATTGCAACTTTCATACCATCTGCAATCAGATTTCCAAGAGCAAAATCTCCAAATTCATTAGCTACAGTTGGATAACTTTTTTCAAGGGTTGATAAAGATTGCCCAACGACTTTTGCTTTAATTGGTTCAGCCTTCTCTGTATATTTTTTCATAATCGATGCAACTTCTGGATCTGGAGTATAGTCCTTTTGATAAACAGTTTTAATCTCCGCTGATTTAGTAATGATATCTCCAGTAACGCGGTCAATCTCAACTTCTACATCCGAAAAAGCGGATCCATAAGAATAAGCTTGAACAATTAGTTTGTTATCCACTACTCGGTTTACCATTACATGGTTGTGGGCAGAAAAGATGACATCCACTTCATCATCAATTTGTTCTGCAATTCCGCTAGCGTCGAATGAACCTGCATAACCTGTTTGGGTAGCAGGGTTATGTGCAAGGACGATAATTGCTTCAATTCCTTGTCCTTTTAATTCTTCAGTATACTTGTTAATGGCTTCAACTTCGTCTGTAATCTTTAATGATTCGTTTCCTTTTCTAACAATCATAGAAGGCGTTTCTTGAGTGACAACTCCAATGACACCAATTTTTTCACCTTCAATTGTGAAGATGGTGTAAGGGTCCGTAATTAAATTTCCGTCTCTTGTATCATATGCATTTGCTGCAACAAGAGGGAAGTTCATTCCGTCATAACCAACCGATCCGTTTGGATGATCTCCACCGTTCATCATACGGTGTAATTCATCAATCCCTTCATCAAACTCGTGATTCCCGAAAGTACCTGCATCAAAACCGATATTTTCCATTACTTCAACGGTAGGCTCATCTTGGAAAAGAGCAGAAATTAATGGGCTTCCCCCAATCATATCTCCTGAATGTAAAATTAGTGTATTAAGATTTGTTGTTTCTTCTTGTTTTAATGCAGCTGCTAAGTATTCAATTTGCCCAGCTGGTAAATCTCCGACTTTTGTAACCGTATCTAACTGTCCATGTAAATCATTTACTCCTAAAAGCTGAACCTTTAATGGATCGCTATTTGAATCGCTATTAAAGCTGAAAGTAAAGATCCCAAAACCTTTTGGATCGGTTTTGCCAGTATAAGTAAATGTGCTTTCTTCCGTGATATATTGCTCTGCTTTTGGTGAAGTCGTAAAAGTAACATTTACATTTCCTGAGATTGGAGCAATAGACCAGTTTCCATCAGCAGTTGGAGTAATTTCTTTCATCTCAGAAATATAGTCCATTAACACTTGACGGTTTTCATCGGCTGAATCGACTACTATTTCACTTCCTTTTAATCCAGGGAAATTTCCTCCACCACCAGCACGGTAATTATTAGTAACGACGATGAATTCTTGCTCAGGATTTAAAGGTTCTCCATTATACGTAAGATTCACAACACGGCTTGAGTCTGGGTTTAAAAGTGTCCCATTCGGTGCGTATTTAGCAGGTTTTGTAACATCAATCTGATATTCTACGCCATCAATTACATCAAAGTTAAATACTTGAAATGCTGGATTTAGTAACGGTTGTTCAGTTGTAATTGAAGGATCAATGGTATTGTATTGTCCGGCGGACATTTCAATCCACTCTTTCACAACCGAACCTTTTACTTTAATAGCTTTTAAAGTGTTGTCATAAAGATATAAGTCACCTGCACTACGAATCGTCAAATCACCTTTTTTGATTTCTGTGTATTCATCAACACCATTGCGACCTGCTTTAAAAGGAGCTCCTGCTGATAAAATTGGAAGATCTTTTAATTCTGGCTTGTTTAGCTCAATGTAATTTTCAACATACCATTTTTGTGCATTTGTCACTACTTGAATAGATGGATCATCTTGTACAAGTGCGAAGTAGCTATAGATGTCATCTGTTGTTGTTCCAATTGGTGTATTCACATATTCTAAGGTAGCTTCGTGATCGGCTTTAACAGCATCTACAATGGCTTGGTCTGGTTGAACAGAATCCACTTGTCTTGTTGAGGATTGTGAATTAGAAATTGTCCATTTACCTTTTATTTTTTGTAAGGTAAGATCAATAATTCCTAATGTTCCGCCACCAAATCCAGCTTGTACAGCAGCTACACCGTTAATCGTTCCTTTTTCGTTATCTACTCCAGGCAGAGGTTGTCCGTCGGCACCTTTGAACAATGTATCTAAACTAGCTACATTGTTTGCTGGGAATGTTTTATGAGTATGTGAAAATGTAATGGCATCAATACCGGGTACTTTACTTAAAGCATATACTGTATCTTCAGTATTTGCTTCATTTCCACTAAAACCTGAGTGAGCTAATGCGATTATTACATCTGCTCCTTCTTCTCTCATAATAGGAATATAGTTTTTAGCAGTTTCTACGATATCTTTTGTTATGACCTTCCCATCTAAATTCGACTTATCCCACTCATTAATTTGAGGAGGAACGAATCCGATATATCCGATTTTAATGACATTTGTTTTGCCAGATTCATCTTTGACTTTTTTATTTACAATTTTATAAGGGGTATATTTATTAATATCATTTGTTGGATCATTATCATGATCATCTACATATACATTTGCATTTACAAAAGAGAAGTTTGCATCATCATATACTTCGTCTAGATACTCCAGGCCATAGTTGAACTCATGGTTTCCAAGTGTCGCCATATCATAGCCCATTAAGTTCATGGCTTTGATAGCTGGATGTATTTCTCCATCCTCTAAAGGGTCTATTTTTGCTTTGTATGTACTAAGAGGATTCCCTTGAATAAGGTCACCATTATCCACGAGTACAGAGTTTTTTACTTCTTCTCGAGCTTCTTTTACAAGAGTTGCAGTTTTAGCCAATCCTAGTTTAGGGGCCGAACTATTTTTGTAATAATCAAAGCTCAGTAGATTTGTATGAATATCAGTCGTCTCCATGACGCGAAGTTCAACTTGTGATTGAATCTTGTCTTTGGAGGGGTTTGCAGCCATTGCATTGCTAGAAAAGAAAGGAGCTGCTAACAAGGTGATTGCAAGTGTACTGGACAATATTTTCTTGCTACTGTTTCTCATTTCTAATTTCATAATGTACTCATCCATCCTTCTATATTTTTGAGTTTAATAGACCCAAAGATTAATATAGCAAAATAAATTTTAATATAGTGTTAATTTTCTTAACATTAGGTAAAAGGTAATGGTGATTTTAGCATTTTCTCTTTTAAATGATTAATTGTGCTTATTTTTCGATTTGCTAAATGTATTTATTTTGAGAATAAATACACAGGTATTTAGTAGCGTGTTTATGCTAATTAGCCTCAATTTTTAGAGGGAGTTGAATAATTGTAAATAAAAGTTTACATTTAATCGACCTCTAATAAGAGGAAGATTAAAAGGATATGTAAATTTTATTTAGAGTATATTGGGAGGAATTGTGGAAGTACCTTAACCATCTTAGTATCATTGGGCTATACGTATTTTAGTTGAATATCGATATAAATTTATGTTCCCTCAGACTAAGCTTTTACAAAGAAATTAGAGTTCTGCGTATAGAATTATAGTTTTTCACAAATATAGGATTGCAGATAGAATTTATAAGCATAGGAAATATATGGGTATGATAATATGGGGGTAGGAGTAAGTAGTTAATGAAAATCTATCTAAGAATCCTGCAATTAGAACAAAAATAGAAGCCTTCAGGCAACAAGCAAACCCAAAGGGGAGGTACGTACATGGATGTAACATATATTGTTGAACGAATTAATGCTCTTTTTAATGTGACAAATAAGGAAATCTATTCGAGAGAATCGGGGATTACATACCAAGCAGATAAAAAAGTTAAAAAAATAGGCTATTGTGTGAACCTAATGCTTGAAACGATAGAGGAAGCAAGAATTCATGGTGTTGATATGATGGTGACACACCACGATGCATGGGATGAAATATATGGATTAAGAGAGGCATGCATAGAAAAACTAACAGAGTATGGTATAAGTCACTACTATAATCACTTGCCACTCGATGACTGTAACTTTGGAACAAATGATAGTTTATTAAAGAAATTGAATTTAGAAATTGTTAAGCGGACCCACGAATGGGAAGGTTTATTTTTTGGTAGAGTTGCAGAGTATGATGGAGAAATTGAATTAAATGAATTTGTGGAAGCTATTGAAAGTCTACTTGAGGAACCAGTTAAATATTGGCGGTTTAATGATAAAAAGGTGAAGCGAGTAGGCTTAGTCTGTGGAAACGGGGCACCAACAGCTTGCCTTAAGGAAGCAGTTGAAAATAAGTGTGATGTGTACATTACTGGTGAATGTAATTTGTATACGATTCAATATGCGCAATTTAAAGGGATAAATCTTATCGTTGGGAGTCATACTTTTACAGAATTCTTTGGAATTGAAAGTTTAGCATTGAAATTGAATGAGAGTATAGAGGATCTTGAAGTAGTTAGACTTAAAGAAGAGCATTATGAAGCGAATATAAAATAAGTAATAAATAATAGGGAAACACGTCAAAAAGGTCGTATGGCGGATGCCAAGGGGTGTATTTGGAGAAGGTTGTTTTTTGGAACTTGGTTTACTTCATTCGAAGACAAAACCCTATGGCAAAAACGCCGAAATGTCTCTGAGGCGCACCCTCAAAGACAAAACCCTAAAGCGAAAGCACTGAAATGTCTCTGAGGCGCACCCTCGAAGACAAAACCCTAAAGCGAAAACGCCGAAATGTCCCTGAGTCGCACCCTCAAAGACAAAACACTAAAGCGAAAGCACCGAAATGTCTCTGAGGCTCACTCTCAAAGACAAAGCGCTCAGGCTAAATCACCAAAAGGACACTGCGATTGATCCAATCCTCTCATTATGGAAAAACTTGACATGAACCTTGTAAAAAGAGCCTTACAAAATGAAGGGAATGCAAATGACAACAACGAAAATGTATATCAAAGAATGGCAGCATGCCCTGCAGCTAGAGATTAATCATTTAAAAAAGTTTGGCGGAAGCCGCTATTCTGTAACAAATGGAAGACTGTTATCAAACGACAGCCCCTATAAAAACTATTTTGATACTGCATTCCCTTTAAGGATACCGGTTGGCTCCTCTATAAAATTAGACTGGGGTGCGATGAAAAGCAGTGGGAAGGTGCTTTCCTCTGAAGGAAAGGGAATTATTCTTGCATTGGAACATAATTTTGGCGACCTCATCCCGGATGCCTATCTTCTCCATGACCCTTGGGAATTACTTGAACAGTTAATAGAACGCTTGGATGAAATCAAAAAAAACAAACAAAAGCGGATACGAGTGAAGAGATTAATGAATCCTTCCATGGAAACGAAACATCCGAAGGAGAAGATTAAGAGTAGTGTCCATGAATTGATTTTGAGATCAAAATACAATCCTGCCACATTCGTCTGGGGGCCACCAGGTACTGGAAAGACGTACACCTTAGCCAGAACTGCAGCCAATAAATATTTTCAAAAGAAAAAGGTATTGATTTTATCGCATAGTAATCAAGCGGTCGATGTATTGATGAGTGAAATGACAGATTTTATTAAAAGGAAAAAAAGATTCAGAGAAGGGGATGTGCTTCGGTACGGTGGAAATATAGGGGAAACGCTATCTGCCCATCACGAAATTACCACAAATCAGCTTATTGAAAAGCAGGACCCACTCCTTGCCAAGGATAGAGAGCGACTGGTTGAAGAAAGGTACCACTTAAAGCAAGACCTGGCCACTTCATTCAGTAAAAGAGATTCGGACCATCTACTAGAACTAGAAACGAAGTTTTCTAAGATACTGGAGAAAATCAGAAGGAAAGAGGTTCAATTAGTTAAAGATGCCTTCATTGTCGGTGCGACACTTGCAAAGGCAGCTAGTGACAGTGCTATTTATGAATCGAATTACGATATCGTTATCCTCGATGAAGCTAGTATGGCCTATGTACCCCAAGCTGCTTTTGCCGCATCCATGGGAAAGCGAGTTATTATTTGTGGTGATTTCATGCAATTGCCTCCGATTGCGGCAAGCCGGAATCCACTCGTGGCCGAATGGCTGAAAGAAGATGTCTTCCATAAGGCTGGTGTAGTGGAAGGGTTACATAATGGGAAGCTTCACCCTCAGCTTTTTTTATTAAAAGAACAGCGCAGGATGCACCCTGATATTTCAGCGTTTACCAATCGGTATATCTATCATTCTCTAGTTGAAGATCCCGAAAGTGTTTATAAAAGCAGAAATCATATCACTTGCCTTCCCCCTTTTAAAGGGCAAGCTTCTGTGCTTTTAGATACAAGCTTCACTGGAATGAATGGTGTGAGCGATAGAACAACTAATTCAAGATTCAATCTATGGCAACTATTACTTTCTTTTCAATGTATCCATGAAGCCTATATAAGCGGCGCTACATCAATCGGGTATGTGACACCATACCGTGCTCAAGCTAATCTGATGGAACTGCTTCTTGAAGAGGTCTATGTGAAGGAACGTAGCGGAGCAGATATTATCGCAGCCACTGTACACCGATTCCAGGGGAGTGAACGTGATGTGATGATATTTGATACGGTTGACAGTGCCCCACAAAATCAGCCAGGTATGTTAGTCACGGGCAAGGACAGCAAGCGTTTGATTAATGTTGCCATTACAAGAACGAAAGGAAAATTCATTCAGGTCAGTGACAGAAACTTTATCGAAGGGCATGTTTTTAAAGGAAAAACGTTAAGACAACTTGTCGACCATCAGGCTCGGAACAATCAAACGGTCACAATGAATGAGATTGGTTCTTGGGTTCGAAACCAACACCCAAAGTTAAGGTGGATTCATGCACGAAAGGTAGACGTTATTTTTCAAGATTTGAGATCGGCAAATTCATCGATTACCATCTGCCTGCCAGAGGGAATTAAGCTATCAGAGGAGTGGAATCAGCAATTGGAAAACAGAGAGAAACGAATAAAGTTAACTGTTATTTCCAATCAAAAGTGGGGCAAGTGTGATGTCTGGCTAGACAAAAACTTTTCATTTCCATTTGTGATTATTGACGATAAAGTTTTGTGGCTGGGTCTTCTGTTCGAAGGCGTAAAAGGGATACAGCCCCCTTATGTGGCAGCTCGGCTTAGTTCGAGTAAATGGTGTGAATATTTGTTAAAACAGATGTAGTTTGATGTTTTAGACTGGTAAACAAAATTTTTGCCTTGGTATTTTGTGAATGGAGGAAAAGAATGTTCCTCCTTCACTATACTCACCCAAATGAACGTTCAACAGCTTCTGCAGCTTATAGCTTTCTTCGTTTTATTGGAGGAGCTATTGCTCGATTTACTGCAGGAAAGCTTGCCGAGATTTATAATCCAAGTGTTCCATTTAAAGTGGGAGCCGGATTTGTCCTACTTTCAGTCGTATTTATCTTAATAAATATCGCACATGTAAAACATGTCGATGATGTGGGCATTGGTCATTAAATCAAAGAATCTGCCGTAAATTCGGTAGATTCTTTTTAGATTGACGAAAAAAAACTAGGGCTAAAATAGATAAGTGCAATAATATAGGTAACCACTAGTAAGGTGAAAACAAACAGATTACTTTCAACAGAGCTTTCTTGAGTAATTGATGCTAAAATGTTTTAATGTTGGATCTTTCTTTTTCATTATCACGTGATGGTGGATTACGTAACTACTTTATATTTAATGGGAACTAGAACATCTTAATATACATATTAAATAAAAATTTAAGGGTGAAAAAAATGATCAAATCATTTTTAATGTTAGGACAGTCAAATATGGCAGGACGAGGGTTTATCCATGAGGTACCCCCGATTTATAATGAAAGAATACAGATGTTGCGTAATGGTAGATGGCAAATGATGACGGAGCCGATAAATTATGATCGACCTGTATCAGGAATAAGTTTGGTCGGTTCATTTGCAGATGCTTGGTGTCGTCAAAATCAAGAAGATTCGATTGGTTTAATACCTTGTGCAGAAGGTGGAAGTACACTGGATGAATGGGCGGTAGATCAAGTGCTTTTTAGACATGCAATAACTGAAGCGAAATTTGCTTTGCAGAATAGTGAATTAACAGGGATTCTATGGCATCAGGGAGAAAGTGATAGTATAAATGGTAACTACAAAGTCTATTACGAAAAATTACTTTCAATTATTGAGGCTCTTAGAAAGGAATTGAATGCTACAAATATTCCTCTCATTATCGGTGGATTGGGAGATTTTTTAGGCAAAGCGGGATTTGGAAAGAACTGTACAGAATATAACCTTATTAATCAAGAGTTGCAAAAGTTTGCTTTTGAACAGGATAATTGTTATTTTGTCACAGCCGAAGGGTTAACATCTAATCCTGATGGTATTCATATTGATGCAATTTCTCAAAGGAAATTTGGTTTACGCTATTATGAAGCCTTTTCTAATAAGCAGCATGTTTTGAATCCACTAAAGAATGAAAATGAATTGCTCGATCTTATTCCCTCAAGAAATCATTCAAAATCGGAAATGATATATATGAAGATTTTGGATTTGTCGTTAGGAAATATATCATATGAAGAATTTGAATCGCAACTCTTGCAAATTAATAAAGGGTAAGTTTTATATTCTACATAAGATAGAAATAAAGTAATTAAACAAGGAGAAAGCAATGAACAATTATAAATTAACCATTCAGTATGATGGTGGCCGTTACAAGGGGTGGCAGCGACTTGGTAATGGCGACAATACGATTCAAGGGAAGATTGAAAATGTATTAACAGAGCTGGCAGGAGAAAAGATTGAAATCATTGGATCAGGAAGAACGGATGCAGGTGTTCATGCTCTTGCTCAGATTGCTAATTTTAAGATGCGTAAAAATGCAACCGAAGCTGAAGTTATGCATTACTTAAACAGATATCTTCCCAATGACATTAGCGTTGTGGATGTTACGTTCGTTCACGATCGTTTTCATGCACGCTATAATGCTAAAGATAAAACCTATTTGTATAAGATTTGGAACGAGCAATATACACATCCCTTCATGCGAAAGTACAGTATGCATGTGGAGGAAAAGCTTGATATTGAAAAAATGAGAAAAGCATCTCACTATTTTCTAGGTCAGCACGACTTTACTTCTTATTCCAACGCAAAGTCGAAGAAAAAGTCCATGGTGCGTGAAATATACTCACTTGAGATAAATAAAAATGCGGGCTTTATCGAAATTAAAGTGCGAGGTAATGGCTTCCTTTACAATATGGTGAGAAAAATTGTAGGAACGTTAATTGAAGTTGGATTAGGTGAAAAAGATGCTGCTACAATACCAAGTATTCTTGAATCTAAAGAGAGAATTCAAACAGGTCGTATGGCGGATGCTGAGGGGTTGTATTTGGAGAAGGTTGGGTTTTAACCATCTCCTTCTTTTTTTTTACGGAGTTATAATCACCGTCGCCCATGTGCTGCTACATCTACTAGTGTGACCCACAGTACACTTTTTTGTTCTAAAAATTTTCACTATTGCAAAATATATGGTATATTATAAAAATATTTATCTAACAAAACATGATTCGTATGAATGCCAAAAAGTAAAAAACGTATAACAGGTTAATTAAACCTCTTGAGAACACGGCGAGGCTACCCTACCTGGGGTTTAGTGAGCGAAACAATCAGGCAAAGTGTATCTGGACTTTTCAGAAAAGGTGGAATAGTGGAATCAATTGTTAGAAGACGATAGTTTTTACTACTTAGGAAGGATTCAAGCAAATTCTGACATAAAAAGAGAAGGGCTGATTACATATGAAAAAAACTATAAGAGATAGTAGTATTATTGGGCTTGCGCTTTTTGCTACATTTTTTGGGGCAGGGAATTTAATTTTTCCACCATTTTTAGGGCTACAGTCGGGTGCAGATTGGTTTAGCGGGAGCATCGGATTCATTATTTCAGGGGTTATTTTCCCTATACTAGCGATTTATATTATCGCTTATGCAGGTGGTACCGTAGATCAATTGACTAAAAAAGTACATCCTAAATTTTCACAATGGATACTCCTAGGCATCATGTTATTTTCAAGCTTTATCGCAATACCGAGAACGGGGGCTGTTACCCATGAATTAGGTTTTCAGGCAGTTTTCCCATCGATTCCAGCAGCACCTATTGTTATCATTTTCTTCGCGTTAACTTTTTATTTTGTAAATGACAGGAACAATGTTATCGATAAAGTGGGCGCTTTTTTAACACCTGCATTAGTTGTCATTTTAATTGCTATCATCATAAGTGGAGTCATAACGCCAGTTGGACAACCAGTGGATACAGATATTTCAAGCAGTTTTGTTAATGCCTTTCTTGGTGGATATCAAACAGGAGATTTATTAGTAAGTTTTATGGTTGCAAGTGTGTTTATTTCACATATTGTTGGCAAAGGATACCGGTCTGAAAAGGAAAGAAATAAAATGACCGCATTTGCTGGGCTCATCGCCTTTATCTTTTTAGCTATCATCTATTCGGGGCTTTTATATTTAGGGGCTTCAGTTAGTGGGGTGTATCCTCAAAACATAGACAGGGCCGAACTATTATTAGGGATTGTAGAATCGATATTAGGTAATGGCGGGCTCTACGGATTAGGGATCGTGGTGGCATTAGCATGTCTGACTACTGCGATTGGCTTGACTACAGCTGTTGCCCAATTTTTTGATAGTTTAACAAATGGAAAGCTAAGTTATAAAACAACAGCGGCCATCGTTTGCGTCCTTGGCATTGCCATTGCATTATTAGGTGTAGATCGAATCGTGTTTATAGCAACACCACTTTATGAGGCAATCTATCCGATTTGTATCGTGGTCATATTGGTTGGGATTTTCCATAAGCACTTACCAAACGCTGCTTCATTTAAAGGTGCCGTGTTATTAACAGTGATTATTAGCGTAGCTGAGGCTATGACGGCAGCTATAAATATACCATTTGTATCTCGTTTAATTGGGATGATTCCATTGAGCAGTAATGGGTTCGCATGGCTAATTCCAGCAATAATAGGATTCATCGGTGGAGCAATAATTGGAAGATTTATAGAGAAGGATAAAGCTACAGGGCAGTCGATTGCTAGTTAAATTACATCCTGGCATTTTCAAAATACATACACGTCCCTCTTCCCAAAGGAATAGGTGACGTGTATTTTAGGTTTTATCAAAATCATTTGCATAAATTATTTGTGTACACAAGCAAGTGATAAGGTATTTTCCTTGTATCCATATCCTTGTGACCACACATGTGGAGTGTGTATTATTATTGTTAAAAATGCCTGGAAACAGTGTTTAACAGGATATCCTACACTGTTTGCCAGGCATCTTTTTTGTGGAACCTTCTGAAAAACAAAAAAATCGGGGAGTGCAGGGCACTCTTACAATCCGATGTTCCATAGGTATTCCCATAAACATACATTGCCAAAACCCTGACAATGCAATAGGATATACTTATTTGTGGAATGATTTTTTAGGAGTTGACACCATGAAATGGATTTTTCAGAAGAAATGGTCAGTTATTGGGATTGCAATTTTTTGTTCGCTTTTATGGGGGAGTGCATTTCCTGTACTAAAGGTGAGTTATGAAGAACTGCAAATGTCCCCTGATGATGTAATCGCTAAGGTTGTATTCGCGGGAATACGCTTTTTGCTTGCGGGCTTGCTCGTCTTAGGATTTTTATTATTCATAAAACCGAAAAGAATATTGGTTTCGAAAAGGAGTTTTCTCATTCTCCTATTGCTAGGTGTGATTCAAACAGCCCTCCAATACTTTTTCTTCTATAACGGATTAGCAAAAGTGTCAGGTATGCAGGGGGCCATTTTATCGACTGTTGGCACTTTTTTCACTGTTATACTAGCTCACTACTATTATAAAAATGATCGATTAACCTGGAAGAAATCAATTGGGCTACTTGCTGGTTTCTCTGGAATTGTGGTAGCTAACTGGGGACAAGAGCTTAAAATGAGTTTTCAGTGGGATGGAGAAGGATATATGATTCTAGCAGGACTCACTGGTGCGATTGCAACCATTATGGCCAAGGAACTGGCAAATGGCATTGATCCATTTGCCATTACGGGATGGCAGTTGAGTCTTGGTGGACTTGTTATGCTTATTATAGGTCTACCGATGATGCAGACAGGATCAATCACGTTTACACCATTTGGATGGGGTCTATTAATCTACTCTGCTGTACTCTCGGCTGTTGCGTTTGGCTTGTGGTATTCGTTGTTAAAATATAATCATGCAGGTGAAATTACAATATATAAGTTCATTGTACCGGTTTCCGGAACGATACTGTCCGCCATTTTTATCCCAGGTGAAAAATTGAATCTGTATATTCTAGTGGCTATTGGCATGGTTGCGATTGGCATTATTGTTTTGAATTATCGTGGAAAAGGGAATAAAGCTAATAAGGCTGCCGAAAGAATTGCTTCATGACCAAAAGTTGATTATGGGGAATTAAAGGGTCGATCTGAGGTAGTTTCGAGTTAAATGACTACTATCTGAAAAAAAGGGAGCTCAAATAATGGATAATAACGATATATTAATTCGGTTGAGATATGCATTGGAAATAAAAAATAAAGAAATGGTAGAGATTTTTAAACTTGGTAATGTGGAAGTAACCGTACCAGAGGTAATAAAAATCCTTACAAAGACATACGATGATGATGACTTTGAGAATGAAGACCAAATAAAATGTACTCACAGTATGTTAGACTCATTTTTAAATGGGCTTATTATTTACAAAAGGGGGAAACAAGAGCCGAAATTAGGACAGCCTAATCCACCAGAACCACCTCTAAAGACAAGTGGAAACGTGAATAATCTCCTTTTAAAGAAAGTCAAAATCGCACTGGCTTTAACGACTGAGGATATGCTTGATATTTTTGATCATGCCGGGTTAAGGGTAACAAAAGGAGAACTAGGTGCTTTATTACGAAAAGAAGGACATAAGAATTATAAAGAATGCGGAGATAATTTCGCCAGAAACTTCTTAAAAGGGCTAGCTATCAAATACAGGGGATAATGCTAAAACTATTGCCATGTTGAATAAGCCTAAAAAAACTCATCAACACCCTTAGCATACATTCTATACACGTGGAATAATCTCGCAACTGATTTTAAAAAGAGGCAACTAACCCTTATGGGACGTTGCCTTTACATTTTATTGAAGCGTGTGAACAAAATTTAGTGAATTTAGACGTTAATTCATTAAGAAAAGTACCCTATAAGTCAAATTCTGTTAACGATCTTTATCGGAAATTCTCTTTATTTCGCTTATAATGATAAAAGGGGTGATAGGATGGGACGTGAAAGTAAATTTACAAAAAGTGATTTGTATCAGGCAACCAATCAACTATTATTGCAATATGGCTATAATGGATTTCATTTTGGCTTGCTGGCTGAACAACTGAATGTAACAAGGGCAGCTATATATAAGTACTTTGATAATAAAGATGAACTGATTACGGAATATATGGTCGATGAAATGGAACGATTCTTGCTGGACCTTCAAAAAATTAAGGAGTATCCTCTCTTCAAGGATCAATTGGATTATTTACTTGGGGTTATTTTTAAATATAGTAGAATCCATCAAATCCTTTCGATGATCTTTCAAATTCAAAGGTCCAATCACGCAAAAGTGGATGAGGCTCTTGAACGGTTAGAGACCCAACATGAAAAAATGTACTCCTATTTAAATGATTTTGTCCAATTGGGAAAAAGAGACAAATTTTTAAAATCTGAATTTCCCAATCACCTTATTTTAGGGTTTATTTTTCAAACGGTTAATATCCCTAATCATTCTCAGTTACCCGAACAAGATTGGAAGAATCTAGTTATGGAATTTCTATGTAGTGGAATGTTTAATAATAAATAATTGACACTTGTGTTACTTTTAATTAAACTGAACAAGTAGCACATTTGTCCTTCTGTTATCAAAAGTTACACTTCTGTAACTTTTGACTTCAGCGCACATTTAGAAAATCTAGTAAATTAAACAAAGAGGTGAAAATATGTTTCTTGCATTAAGAGAATTAAAACATGCAAAATTACGTTTTTTTATGATTGGTATGATTCTAGTATTAATCTCTTGGCTTGTTTTTATTTTATCGGGACTAGGAAACGGCCTTTCTTTACTAAGTGCATCAGCATTCAAAAATATGGATGCGAATTATGTTGTCTTTGAAGAGGGTGCCCGTCATTCTATGCTAAGGTCGGTCATATCAGAAGATTTATCCGAAGAACTCAAAAATCAGGAACATGTAAATGATGTAGCTCCAATGGGTTCTCGTACAGCAGTGGTTCTTAAAGAAAATGCAACTTCTGATGATGAAAAAATCGATGTCTCCCTTCTTGGAATCAATCCTGGAACATTCTTAGAACCTGAAGTTATTGAGGGGAATCCACTTACAAAAGGAAAAGACAAAGAAGTCATTGTCAACAATGTTTTGCAGAATAAAGGCATTAAACTAGGTGATACCCTTGAAATCGAAGGTTCAACTGAAGTTATCAAAGTTGTTGGCTTTGTTAAAGATCAATCTTTTAACCATTTACCAGCTATTTTTATGACGATGGACTTATGGCGTACGATTCATTTTGCTGCACCAGGTTCAGATATGGGGATAAAGAACCCGGTTAATGCGATTATGCTTCAAGGGGAAAATATTATTCAAGAAGACATAGATCAATCAGTGGATGGAATTGAAACAACAACGAAACAAGAAGCAATTAATGGACTGCCTGGTTACACAGCTGAAAATGGGACAATCATGATGATGCTTACTTTTCTCTTGGCAATCTCTGCTGTTGTCATAACCGTTTTCTTCTATGTCATCACGTTGCAGAAATCGAATCAGTTCGGAATTATGAAAGCGATCGGTGCGAGTAATTCATTTCTTGGACGAGCTGTCATTTCCCAAGTATTCATTTTGGCTGTTATAAGTATTGGTTTAGGTGTTTTACTCACATATGGAACGGCAGCGATTTTACCAGAAGCCATGCCTTTTGCGCTTGATCCGATGCTCGTCTTCACCTATGCGTTTGTACTATTAGTCGTGTCTGTATTGAGTACTCTTCTTTCTGTTCGAAAAATAACAAAGATAGATCCACTTCAAGCGATTGGGAGGGTTGAGTAATGAATGGAATTCAGTTTGAAAATGTATCCAAGTATTATAAAGAAGGAGACAGTACGTTTGTAGCTTTAAACAGTGTCTCCATCTCGGTTAACCCTGGTGAATTCGTAGCAGTAATTGGTCCATCAGGATCAGGGAAAAGTACATTCCTTTCAATTGCAGGTGCCCTTCTACAACCTTCTGAAGGAAACGTCACCATTAACGGGTTTCGTTTATCCGATTTGAAGCCGACGGAACTTTCGAAATTACGGTTGGAGCAAATTGGTTTTATTTTGCAAACCTCTAATCTTGTTCCATATTTGACGGTTCTTGACCAACTTTTAGTTGTAAAGAAAATGAAAGGCTCTGTTACAAATAAAGATAAGCTTTTTGCTAAAGAGCTGCTAGAGGAAGTAGGATTAGGAGATAAACTGAAAAAGTTTCCTGATCAACTGTCAGGGGGAGAACGGCAACGTACAGCGATTGCACGTGCTTTCATGAATGATCCAAATATCATACTTGCTGACGAACCTACCGCAAGTCTTGATACACAGCGTGCCTTTGAAATTGTCGAACTTATTTCAAAGGGTGTGAAATCAAGAAACAAAGCCGCAATCATGGTCACCCATGATGAACGTTTATTAAAATATTGCGATAAGGTTTACCAAATGATGGATGGAAATTTGCAGTTACTTGAAGAACCTGTTGCACTTCGTTAAATAAAAAGGTCAGTCCTCACTTTTTTAAAAAGTAGGGACTGACCTTTATTCGTTTAGTTGATTTTGGAATTTTGAAGGTGGAAATTGTATGTTGTTTACAAAGCAAATGGAAGGGCCGCAAATGCAAATGATCGTGAATTATTTTACAGATAGCTCCTACGTTATAGAACACTAATCTTTTAGGTGAATATCCTGGTATGGGAGGTGTTTTATATGAGGGACTCGATCAAGCGAATAGCTCAACAGTTTATCGTTTCCCACTATCCTGAATCAGATATCGTCTGGGTAGGTGGAAGTGCAGTTTCTGGAAATTTAACAACAGAATCTGATATTGACTTAATTATCATTGATGAAACAGAAACACCAAGACTTGAATGTTATCACTTTCTTGGGTGGAAAATTGAAGCATTTATATATACGGCTTTATCTTTAGAGTTTGAATTTCAAACAGCTAGATATAGAGGGATGCCCACCATCATTAAAATGTGTGCCGAGGGTCTACTTATCAAAGATAAACAAGGGAATGGAAAGGAACTCCAACGAGAGGCAAAAAACCTTTATGAACTGGGCCCACAGCGTTGGGATCAAGACAAAATAAATGCAGCAAGGTATGAAATTACAGATTTTTTGTCAGACTTTAGAAGTTCAGAAGACTTTGCCGAAAGTTTATTTATTTTAAATAAGTTAGTAAATACGTTAACTGAATTGATTTTAAGGGCAAATGGCAATTGGCTTGGTGAAGGAAAGTGGATGGTTAGAAGCCTTAAATCATTCGATAAAGATATGTGTGACAAACTGGTTAAATCTACAAAAACATACATGAATACAAATGATAAAACTGAACTCATTTCATTCATCCAATCTACGCTTGAGGAGTATGGTGGAGAATTGTTTGTTGGTTATAAAGGATTCTTTTAGTATCTCAATATGAAATAAATTACTTGTTTTGTAGAATTTCTAGATGTTTGTCTCAATCCCCGAGCCCCCTTGTGGCATAACCTATACTATCATTCGATAAAGGAGGAATTTTATTATGCCATTCTTCGTAGGTGGTTTCGGTGGTCCTCGTTTCCGTTTCCGTCGAGGTCCTGTTTTTGGTCCTCGCTTTCGTTTTCGCCGTGGATTTCGCCGTGGCCGATTTTTTTATTAATGGTTGATACTTTTCTTTTGAAAGCTGTGAGAAGATTTACTACTAATGGTGGTATGTAATAAACTCCCTCCATCAATTACAAATCGAATAGCTATTAAGGTAAGAAACTAAAATGCTTTGATTCGTGAACAGGGGGACGGTTCTCACGTTCTTTTACTATTTTCCATCCATCTAAAAAGTCCAATTTAAAGAGAAAAGAAGTTGATTCCCTACTATATCTAGAGAATCAACTTCTTTCCTTTTTACACCCCATCACTACTCAAGTAAAGTTGAGTATGTTTTTTGATGACTCTAATACATCTCCTATTTCCCTCAGATTTATTTTATCCCGGTTATTCCACAATAGGAATCCGGGACTTTTTTATGTCAATTTCCAATAAACTCTGTATCTTTAGACGTTTTTATGTTTATGTATAACTATCCTAAAATATTATTGTATGTACTTGTAGGGGGAAGAAAGAAATGAAGTTTAAACTACTAAAGAAACCACTTGTTACCGCAGCAACAATTATTATCTTTATTTTAGTTTTTTCGGGAGGCGTATTTGCATACGACCAATATAATTACAAACAAAACATAGCAAATGCTGAAGATCATTTATCGGATCTACATAAAGAATTAACTCTAATCAAAGATCAGGTCAATCTTCTTAAGTCAGATACGCCCGATTTCTTAAAGGCAGATTTAACACAAAAGGAAATTGATGAAGTAAAAAGTTCATTACATACATTTAAGAAACCAAAATTTGACTTCGATATAAAGGAAAATGATCTAAAGAAGAAAATCGAGAAGGTAAATACGGAGAAAGAGTCGTTAAAGATAGAGGTAGAAGAAATTACTCACAAATTTTCGATTCAGGAGAAAGTCAATTCTTTGTTTAACGGAGAAGAAAAAGCAATTAATGGCGATACAGTTTCACAAAACATAGTCATTGCTGATGATTTAGATGCAGAAAAAGTAATAGAGATAAAAAACATGGTGTTTGTTGATGATGAAGCAGGGGATGTAAATGAATGGCAAACTACTATTAACAATTTAGTAAAAGAAGCAGAAACACAAATAAATCAAATTGCAACAGTGACCACATCGTTAGAAATTTATAAAGATGGGAAAGTAGCAGAAGGAGTAACAAGAAAAGAGTATAATGCAATTAAAATAGAGGTAGAAAAGGTGAAGAATCAGAAAGCTAAAAAATTCTTATCTGAAACACTAGCAAAAATAGACCTTTACCTTAAAGAAAAAGAGGAAGAAGAGGCTGCGAAAGCAAAAGCGGAAGCTGAGAAACAAAAAAGGGAAAAAGAGAGTAGGACGGAGCAAAAAACAGAAAAATCTTCTGCAAAGTCTAACAACAGTTCAACATCCAGCCATTCAAAAATAGTGGAGTTAAAAGTACCTTATCTAAATCAGTACTTAGCTAATGCTCCTATGGGGTGTGAAGCGGCGGCCCTATTGCAGGCATTACAGTACAAAGGATATGCTAAAAATTATTCACTAGGAAGTTTCTTAAAAGAAATGCCTGTTGATCAAGAGGGTAATCCAAATAATGGATTCGGCGGAACACCTTATAAAATAGTAAGTGGGGTTTATCAATCAATTTATCCGGCCCCTTTAAGTAAATGGGGAAGTAAGTATGGTAGTGTTTCCAATATTACAGGGAGTTCAGTAGAGAACCTAAAAAATCAATTAGAAAACGGAAATCCAGTGATTGTTTATGTAACCATGAATTGGGGTTCACCACAATATGGTCAATATTTTTGGGGAACAGGTATCGATAATGCACACGTTATGACATTAACTGGCTATAAGGACGGTTATTATCATGTAACAGACCCAGCAGCCGGGAAATACTGGGTAAAGGCAAGTTCATTTGAAGCGAGTTATAATTTAACGAAATATGCGGTAGTAGTTTATTAATATAGTGATGGCTGGGTTAGTTAAGTTAGCTTAATCGTAGAAGGGTAATCAAGTGGTGATTGTATAGAGGCTTTTCAAAAGTTTTGTGACTTTTGGAGGGCTTTTTTTATAGAAATTTTTAGTAGTTCAAGAGAATAAAACTTTATTTTACCTCACAATAAAATATGCTGTCAACAAGAAAATTGTGATATATTCAAAAAAATGTTATAATAGTTTTACAATTATTAATTCAATCTCCTTTTTTAAAAAATGAGGTGAAATTCAAACAGTCGTGTGAGCTTTAAGGGTAAGTTAATTGAATAAAATAATCCCTTTACTATCTAATAGTAGCTGGGTTTTTATTCTACAAGGAGGACTTAGAAAATGAATCTAATCAATAAGAAAGTTACACACAAGCGTTTTGGCATGGGTAGTATAGTGAATCATAATGATTCTAGTATTGAAGTACATTTTGAATCGGAAAATAAAAAGTTTGTTTTTCCCGATGTATTTGGAAAGCACTTAAAACTGCATGATAAAAGTATTGCTCATTCACTTGAGAAAATGATACAGGAAAAAGAAATGGAACGAAAGCAGGAAGAAAGGAAGAAAGAAGAGGAAAAGAAACTATACCGAAAAAGACTGGAACTTCGCTTGGAACATGAAAAACTGATGAAAAATCATAAACTTCATCCCGAATCACAAATGGTTTTTTGGTGTGATCCAGAAGAACAGAATCGTTCCTTCTCAGAGTGGAAGGTATTTTCAGGTGAAATCAAAAGTGGTAATAACAAGGGGAAGCCAAACAAACCCATCCGCTTGCACCAAAATAGCGCTGTCCTGCTAACAGCAGTAGAATCCGGAAAGCCTGAAAAAGACAGACGTATCTTAGGTGTTTATTTGGTGAAGGAAGACTTTATCGGTAAGCTTTCTGAAGATGGATATATTCCTGCTCATTCAAAATACAGACTCCAACTGACAGAACAGGAATCGGACCAGATGCTCTTCTGGGACTATTATGTGAATCAAAAATTCCCCCACAAAATGACATGGAATACGGGGAAATACCGCTATTTTGATAATTTATGGATGGCTCAAATTTTGCTTGATATCGTTTCATTGAAAAGTGACCCAAAAGAACGAGAGCTTGCACAACAATTTTTTGAACACTTTTGTAAAATGAATCAGATAATCGAGCAAGAGATACCAAAGCCTAATGGGGCGTTAAAGCGTATTTAGATGTTCGCCCAAAGATAATAAGAGTACTGACACAATTTTCCCACCTATCACTAAATGCGAAGAATAACTGGTTATTGTTTAAGTGGTGCGTTTGGAGTTGGTATAATAGAAAAGCAGTTGTTATAGAAAATATCTATACCATCTGCTTTTTTGTATTTGCTTTTTTTGCTTTAAACGCTGCGGCAAATCTTATACAAACAGCAAAAGGTAGATTGCCACTAAGCTCAAAACTCGAGATTTTTTTAGAAAAAGTGGACAAAAAGCGGGAGAAAAGGAAAGAATTTATTGTAAGAGGATTGTACGCAGAATTCGGAGGATGAAAAGGAATGAACGATGTAAAATTAAGGCCATTAGAAAGAGTTGACTTAGGATTTGTCCATAAATTAAATATTAATGCAAACATTATGTCGTATTGGTTTGAAGAGCCATATGAGTCATTTGTTGAATTACAGGACCTGTATGATAAACATATTCACGATCAGGGTGAAAGAAGATTTATTGTCCAAAAAGGCGATGAAATGGTGGGATTGGTTGAATTAGTAGAGATTGATTATATTCATCGTAGGGCAGAATTCCAAATTATTATTGATCCCAATCATCAAGGGAATGGATATGCGAAGTCTGCAACATTTCTCGCAATGGATTATGCGTTTTCTGTATTAAATATGTATAAATTATATTTAATCGTAGATAAAACGAATGAAAAAGCGATTCATATTTATAAAACGCTAGGTTTTCAGTTTGAAGGAGAATTAATCGATGAGTTTTTTGTTGACGGTGAATATCATAATGCAATAAGAATGTGTATGTTTCAACATCAACATTTTAATAGAGGTTCTTGAGATTATACATTATGATTAAGCAACTAACCTATTTGAAGTGAGGTGATGGGAAAATGAATATGGAAGGTCAGGAAGTTCAAATTAAAAGTGATGTAATGAAAAATAATACAAAGCATGAACTAATCGAATCAGCACACAAATTTCGGGAAGAATTATTACAATCGATTCGAAAAGGAGATCAGAAATTTGTTGCCAACTATATAAATGTATTGAATGAGTTTCTAAGAGGAGACACAGACACTTTAGATATTATTAAAAGGGTTCCAAGGAATGAATTACGTGCATTAAAAAACATATTACTATCACATAATACGCTATACAGCTATTCTGCGGAAAAAGGTGGCTTAAGTGCATGGCAATGTCATTACCTTTCTGAAAAATACGCGATTATGGTTGAGAATGCCAAATCAATATCGGAACTAGAAGAAATACATAAAAGAATGTTAGAAGAGTACTCAGATCCTTCTATTCGTTTCATAACACTTGAAAAAGCAACAATTGCTGAAAAAGTTGAGCATTTTATTATGATGAACTTTTCAGAGGAAATTTCTATTGAGGAAATATCACGAAAGTTACATGTTCATCCTTCCCACCTAATGCGTACATTCAAAAAGGAAAAAGGGATGACCATTAGTCATTATCGAAATTTGATAAGGATCCAGGAAGCAAAGGACCTATTAACCAATTCTAATCTTTCTTTAATCGAAATCACCTTAATAGTCGGTTTTAAAAATCAACAATACTTTTCACGTGTTTTTAAAGAAGAAGAAGGCGTAACCCCAAAGGAATATAAACGAAATAATAGTAAGTAAAGCTTTTAATCAACCTAAAAAAAGTTGGATTAAAAGCTTTTTTTATTATCATGCAATTTTAGTGTAAAATTAAGCTATTTTATTGCAAAAGTAGTTAGGAATTTTGCGTTAAAATTTTATTAGATAAATATTAAACGCTTTCAATGCTTAGAGGAGGAGGCTGACGAAAGAAGGTATACTATATTAATCAATTTTAAGTCGTTAGTTTGTATAGTAAACAAATATAATGGAAAAATTTGTTTGCTTCATAGATATCACTCTTCGGAAGTTTGGTTATTAGGATTCAAAAATATATATCAATCTATTTTATTTACATTTGGGGGTTTCAACATGGAAAAGAAACAGGTTAGAAAATTTGGTTTCCGTGATCAATTTGTATACATGCTAGGGGATGTTGGGGGAGGATTTGCAAACCTTTACATCGGCGCGTTTTTCCTTTTGTTCGCCACATCTGTACTTGGAGTAAGTCCTTATTTCATGGGAACATTATTTTTAGTTGCACGGATATTTGATGCAGTAACAGACGTGATTATGGGAAGTATTCCAGATAGATGGAGATTAGGTAAGAGTGGAGATAAATTTTTACCATATATTAATATTTCTAAGTGGCTACTTGCAGCATCAATCTTAATTTCATTTGCTGATGTCTCAAGTTGGTCATCAACGGCTATTCATGTATGGGTTGTATTTGTTTATCTATTCTATGGAATCGCATACACAGCTGATTCAATTCCTTATGGTTCATTAGCAGCTGTTATTACAGATGATCCAATTGAACGTACGAAATTATCTCGTGCTCGTTCTGTTGGCGGAATGGTTGTTGGAATCGGATTTTTATCTTTTGTCCCTATGTTTATCTATGATAAATCTGGGAATCTAGTACCTGAGATGTTTTTCTACATTTCTATCGTATTCAGTATTCTTTCTGTTCTAGCTTATACAGGACTTGTCAAATTAACGACAGAACGTATTCGTGATGATAAACCGGTAGGAACCAAACCAGATTATAAATTTGCAGATGCATTAAAGGCTGCCTTAAAAAACCGCCAGTTATTAGGGATGATGGTAGCAAGTGTTGGCTCTTTAATTATGATTAATGGTGTTCAGCAATTAGCTGCAATTGTGTTCTCAGAATACTACAACAAGCCAAGTGCATTTGCGATTAACTCATTCTTACAAATGGGAGTTACATTGGTATTGTTCATTTTTGTCCCTACTCTCGTTAAAAAGTTTGGTAAGCGTAATATGGTCATTAGTACTGCAAGCTTTAGTTTAATTGCTTCTACACTTCTAACCATTTTTATTATTGAGAATGTTTACGTTTATATAGTGGCCTATAATATCGCTACAATCGCAAATATGGTTTTTGTTATGATTGTATGGGCACTTGTTACTGATTGTTTAGATTTTACAGAACTTCAAACTGGTAAACGATATGATGGAACACTTTACTCCATTTATTCCTTCTCACGTAAAGTAGGCATGGGGATTGGTTCTGCACTTGGTAGTTATGCTTTAGGTTGGGTAGGATTTGTTTCTGGACAAACTTCTCAAAGCCAAGAAGTGGCAGAAGGTGTTTTACGTATGTATAACGGATTACCGATTTTATCTTTTCTCTTAATGATTATCGGGATTGCGTTAATTTTCAACCTAAATAGTACGAAAGCTCAAGAAATGTATGCGACATTAAAAGAAAGAAGAGCTCAAAACTAATTAAATCTAACAATAAATTCTATAAAAAGAAAAGGGGATGTTATTTGATGAGAACTCGGTTCCTATCCAAATGCACAAACGGCGAAGTTGAAGAATACCTACAACAGAATGATCTGATTTTTGTACCTGTTGGTGTAACAGAAACGCACGGAGCCTTACCGCTTGATACTGAAACGGTGATTACTGAAGCGCTCGCGTTAAAAATGGCAGAGGCGACAAATGGTCTCGTTCTTCACAACCTCCCTTATTTCTTCGCTGGTGGGACAGCGATGGCTCGCGGGACTGTTAATGTAAGCGTCAAAGAAGGTATGAGATATTTAGACACAATTGCAAAATCCCTTTTAAAACAAGGTTTTAGAAGACAGGTATATGTGACTTGTCATGGTCCGGCTCACCTAACATTAAGCGGAATGGTTCGTGACTTCTTTGAGGAAACTAAAGTACCAATCCTTTATATGGACATGATTAAGGCAACGGATAGTGTTAAAGATTTAAGTTTTTCGTTTATGGAGAAATTCAATGATATTAGCATTGGAGCATACAAAATACTAGGTAGATTGGAAGATGTTCCGATGAATGTTCCGGAATCTAACTCAGTGACCTATGATGTACAAAGTATGATAAACGGAATGAGTAAAAACCCAGGCAATGCACTTGGAAAATATGCGTTGCAGTCAGGGGCAATTGGTTCATACTTTGATAAAGCATCAGATCATCTACCAACGCCTCTCATTACATCTGAAAAACATCGTGAAGAATTAGCTCAATCAGGCGTTCTTGCAATTGAAGAATTTATTGAGAAAATGGATATGCCAACCATTGTTGAACTTTTACGAAAAACAGATGAGTATACACAAAACGATAGTCTACAAAAATACGGGGAATGGTTATAATTTTTGAAAAAACGAGAATTAATTTTCTCGTTTTTTTAGTGGATAAAAAATAAAAATATAAGTATTTTTGTATCCCAACTGCAGTTTAATTTTATTTCTTCTTAGAGATCCTATTTTAGTTATCGGTAAACACTACTACATCAATATGTCTGCAATCTCCACTCAAGCCATGTTGAATCGATCGCAAAGGTGTAAATTGTAACACCAGAATAATAAGACCCTGAATTCGCAAAAAATTATCCGTGAATTAAGGGTTTTATTTTTTCTTAATTGCGTGTTTTTTTACGGTTCTTTAATTAACGTTCCCTTAGTCTACTAGACAATAGTTAGAAAGGAAGACTTTAAGAGGGTAAACGAATGATTTCTATAACGAATAGACAACATAAAGAGCGAGGGAGAGATTGAGTCGTTAAAAGAATGATTTTAATACTAGTAGACAACAAAGAAAGCAAAGGAGAGATTAAGATGATAAACGAATGATATCAAAACTAATCTACTACATAGAAAGTAAGGGAGATATTAAAATGATAAGACGAATGATCTCAATTTTTTTTGCAGCAATGATCTTTATGTCTATGTTAGAAATTCCTGTTAATGCGGAGAATGTTGGGGCAAAGCCCTGGATGAACACCAAACTTTCTGCAAAGGAGCGAACCGAGCTGCTACTAAAGGCGATGACGTTGGAACAGAAGATTCAGCAAATCGCCATCTCGCGCTTCAATGAGAACGACAAAGGTGAGCCGGTTGTCATCAAAAAGGGCGGTACTAACAAGTACCAGAGCGGCGTATTTCCGCCCGAGGGTACCCTGCCCGGGTGTGAGTTTCAGGACACCGGAAGGCAAATTCATGGAATCGAGGAACTGGGTATCCCCACAGTCCGCATGACCAACGGTGGTACGGGTGTGAAGGGCGGATCGTGTCACAATGACCCGGTGGCGACAGGCCTGCCATCTACCGTGGCTATGGCCGCGACCTTCAACCGTGGGCTGAACTATGAGGCAGGTCGAATCCTCGGTGAAGAGACACGTGCCTTCGCGCACCACGTGATGCTCGGACCTGGCATGAATCTTGTGCGTCACCCTTACGGTGGCAGGAACTATGAGTACTTCAGTGAGGACCCATACCTGACGGGTACCCTGGCAACCGAGCAGGTCAAGGGTATCCAAAAACAGGGAGTCCAAGCCCAACTCAAGCACCTTGCTGGAAACGAGCAGGAAACCGAGCGGTGGACGATGGGTGTCCAGGTTCCCTCAAAGGCGATGAATGAGCTGTACATGCTGCCATTTGAGATGACCGTCAAGAATGCTAACCCTGCCTCCGTGATGTGCTCGTTCCCGGATGTTAACGGCACCTATGCATGTGACAGCTCTGAGCTGCTGCAAGATGCACTAAGGAGGAACTGGGGCTTCGATGGTTACGTGATGAGTGACCGCCGCGCAATTCACGACACGGTCGCTGCCATCAAGGCGGGTACGAATGTAGAGCTCGACTGGGCACCGCAGTACTACACCCAGGAGAAGATCAAGAAGGCCCTTGACTCGGGTCAGGTGACCGAGGCCGACATTGACAATCTACTTCGTCCGCGGTATATCAAGATGATTGAGTACGGCCATATGGATAAGCCTTTTAATAAGTTCATGCCAGAGATTGTCGATCTGAATGTCAACGGCGCTAGCGCACGGAAGATGGCAGAGGAAGGTTCCGTGCTGTTGAAGAACAAAGACGGCTTCCTGCCGCTGGACGGAAAGCCGAAGTCAATCGCGCTGATTGGCGTCGAGTGGTTCGCTGGTAAGGCCAAGATGTCCCCGCGCTCCATTGGGATAAACAACGAGAACGTCGTGACCCCTTACACGGTCACACCAAAACAGGGCCTGGAGAACGTCATCAAGGAACTGGGCTACAACACCAAAGTGACGTACAACGATGGCCTTGACCCGGAGGCTGCTGCTAAGCTAGCCGCCGAGTCTGACGTCGTGCTGCTCATGGTCGGCGACACCCCGGGTGAGACCATAGACCGCGAAACTCTCGGCTTCCCGGCCATTCCCCTCGACAAGAACGCGCCCCGAGAGGACTGGGTGGATCAGGAGCCGATGATCGACGCCGTTATGAAGGCCAATGCAAAGAACACGGTTGTGGTCCTGAAAACTTCTGGTACGGTGCTTATGCCGTGGCTGGATCAGGTCCCTGCAGTCCTCGAAGCATGGTATCCGGGCATGGAGGATGGCAATGCCGTCGCCAATTTGCTCTACGGTAAGGTTAATCCGTCCGGCAAGTTGCCTATGACGTTCGGTGCCACTGAGCGTGAGGCTGCCTTCGCGACCGAGAAGCAGTATCCTGGAACCCGTCAAGACACTGGCAAACCTGGTGGCCCAGGTCCATACGGTAACGGTTCCAACCAGTTAATTGCCCAGTACACAGAGGGCCTTGAGATGGGCTACCGCTGGTATGAGGCTAACAAGGTGAAGCCTGTCTTCCCATTCGGGTATGGCCTGTCGTACACGACCTTTAAGTATGGCGACCTCAAGGTGATGAGGGTCCGCGGCAGCAAAGGCTCGTTGTCTGGTATTGACGTATCCTTCACTGTTACAAATACCGGTAAAGTTGCCGGCAAAGAAGCGGCACAGGTCTATTTGACCCTGCCGAACGAGGCGGGAGAGCCGAGCAAGCGGCTCGTCAACTTCGAAAAGGTTGATCTTAAGCCCGGTGAGAGCAAGCGAGTGACTTTACGGATTAACCTTGCTGACTCTAACCACCCGTTCTCCTATTTCATTCCGAAAGAACCGAACAACCTGGCGAATTGGGCTGATGGTGAGTGGGCTACCGCTGATGGAAAATACATCGTGCATGTCGGTGGTTCCTCGGCAGATACGCCACTGGAGAAGAGCGTACCGTTGAACTTCAAACTCGGTAAGGCTGATAAAAAGGGTAAGGGAAAATCCCGTAAGTAGCCCAATATTAAGATAGAGAGCCTGTAGGCTCGGCGAATCCAAGCCGAGTCCTGCGGGCTTTTTGCTTTTTAGGTGGCTTGGGTGGTCGCTTTGACTTTATATCACATTTGGTCAACCGCTTAAACATAAAAACTTTATTTTCAGCAGTTTCATTTCTATAATGAGAGGTATTATGGAAGAGAAAGAGGGATTTGCATGAATATTCTATGGGATTTTGACGGAACATTGTTTAACACGTACCCGGCGCTTGTCAAAGGGTTTATCCATTTGAGCGGAAAGGATTTGGATCCAGACGAAGTTCTGAAGTGGCTTAAGGTCAACTCGAAAGTGGCCTTTCAGCATTATGGAATTGATGAAAGTCAACGTAAAGAATATATCAAATTATATAATCAGTATTCCTTTAACAGCCAGCCATTTGAGCATTTAGAAGAGGTTTTACAAGTGGCAGATGACAATTTTATCGTCACTCACCGTGACAAGGAGTCGACCTTGTTTCTTTTGGAAAAATTCAAGTTATTACATTATTTTAAGGTGATTGTTTCGGTCGAGGAAGAAGGATTTACCCGAAAACCACATGCAGCGTCATATCAACATGTGATCAAGGATTATCCAATTGATTTGGTGATTGGCGACCGCGAATTAGACTTAATACCAGCTAGAGAATTAGGAATCAAAACTGTTGCCTTTGAAAATCCGGATATTGAGGCGGACTTTTACCTCGACAGTTATGCTGATTTCAAGACGAAAGTTCTACCTTTTTTATAAAATAGAAGTACGAATAGTAGAGTGGGGGATTTATAGTGATTAAAATTGGAGTTATTGGACTTGGAGACATTGCACAAAAAGCGTATCTTCCAGTTTATAGCGGATTAAAAGAGATTGAGTTTCACTTTTACACACGAAACCAAGAAAAGTTACGAACCATTGCTAGCCAGTATCGGTTTGAACATATTCACTCCGACCTCGAATCCCTGGTTGAGAGTGGTATTACGGGTGCATTTGTCCATTCATCGACATCTTCTCATGAAGAAATTGTTGAACTGCTTCTACATCGCGGAATCAATGTGTTTGTGGACAAGCCCATTACGGACAAGTATGAAGGTGCTAAAAGGCTTGTTGAGCTTGCGGAGGCAAAAGGTCTTATTCTGATGGTGGGATTTAATCGCAGATTTGCCCCTTCTTATGTAAGTTTGAAGGAAGTTAAACAGCCAAATATGGTAGTTGTCCAGAAAAACCGCAATAATCTTCCTGGTGAGCCGAGGACGTTTATTTTTGATGATTTTATCCATGTCGTGGATACCATGAAGTATTTATTTCCACACCCGATTGAAGATTTGATCGTGAACGGCCGAATAGAAAATGGTGCCTTATATCACGTTGTGATTCAATTTATATCCAAAGCTGGCACGGCAATTGGCATCATGAATAGGGATAATGGAACCACTGAAGAAATGGCCCAGGTTATGGGTCCGTTGGAGAAACGGACCGTTACGAATGTTTCCGCATTAGTCATTTCGAAAGGAATGGAAAATATTGAGGTTCGGAGCAGTGATTGGGAACCAACCTTGGTTAAAAGAGGGTTTGAGCAAATGGTTAAAGATTTTATTCAGTCCGTCAGCACAAATTCAAAACCTAAAATTTCAGCTCGGGATGCACTGGAAACCCATGAAATTTGCGAAGAGATTCTAACGGAACTATTGGAAAAGAAGTAATGGCACACAAGAATTTAAAATTTTTACGGGATTTTCTAGATTTCAACTACAGGTGTGTGATTACTAGGAATACACAAGAAAACCCACGGCGAAAATAGCCGTGGGAAATTTTTATATAGACGAAAGAAATGGGTTTTATAATAAACTATCTTGGTTCAATAGGTGTTTTGATTTGTGCGTGAGCTTCAATTACCTCTGCTGCGTCAAATAAAGTATCTTCTCGAAAACGCCTTCCTAATAGCTGAACGCCAACTGGTAGACCATCTACTACATTAGTTGGAACCGAGATAGCGGGGAATCCGAGCACTGGGATTGCCATCATAGACCATTGTGCATCCATACAACGCCTCATGCTTTCAACACTTTTTATATCAGCATCTTGTTCAAATGCCTGTTCAGTTGAGACCGGCATGAGAAGTAGTGGATATTTTTGCAAAAACTCTTGAAGTTGAACAATTAATGTTCCACGACGAGCGTAGCCCTTGATATAATCGGACAGACCAGGGTCTTCTCCCCACCATTCTTTTGCGTTAGCGAAATAATTAAAAGCTGCCTTTTTCATTCCTTCGTCTCCATACAGCTCTACAAGTGAGATATTAGTTCTGAAATCCTCCAGTACTAATAAATACCAAAGTCTATATGCCTCAGCAAAGAGAGGTAGGCTTACTTCTTCGACAACATAACCAGCTTCCGTCAACTGATTAGCTGCATCAGTCAAAGCCATATTGAAGCTGATGATGGAGTGGAAATACCTACATCACGTAAAAGACCAACTCGAATAGGCTTTTGAAGTGGTTCGCCCAATAAAGGTACTGAAGTATGGAGTGGATCACGTGGATCAAATTCACTCATGCTTGTAAGGGCAAGGCGAAGATCTGCAACGTTACGTGCAAGCGGACCATCTGTTGCCATTAATTGGGTAGAAGGTGCCTGATCGCCACTTGGAGGACCAGCCCAGCCAGGTACTCTTCCCATGGTAGGGCGGATTCCAGTAATTCCACAGGCATAGGCTGGATGACGAACAGAACCGCCAATATCATTTCCATGTCCAATTGGCATCATTCCAGATGCGACAGCTGAAGCCGCCCCTCCGCTTGAACCGCCAGGTGTACGTGACTTATCCCAAGGGTTCAGGGTTCTTCCATGTAAATCATTATTTGTAAACCATCGAAAACTAAAGGCTGGCGTATTGCTGCGTCCAACGATTACAGCCCCTGCCTTTCGTAAGTTCGCTACTGGGGGACTGTCTTTTTCTGCAATATTATCTTTAAAAGCGACAACACCGTCTGTTGTTACATGACCAGCTTGGTCAACATTAATCTTTGTCGAAACAGGCACACCATGTAAAGGTCCAAGTGGTAATCCTTTTTTTACAGCAAGATCTGCCTGATCGGCTGCGGCAAGTGCCTCTTCTGCATGTACTTCGACTAGGGCATTAAGCACTGGATTTACTTCCTCAATCCTGTCCAAACAGCTTTCTACAGCCTCACGGGATGAAATAAGTCTTGTTCGAATTCCATGTGCTAAATCTGTTGCAGACCAGCGCCATAATTCAGCTTTGCCTTTATTGTGTAATACCTTAGATGCGTGAGTTTGAATTGATGATTTTTCCATACTACATCTCCACCTATCTGGTAATTTAGAATAATATTAAACTTTTATTAGCATGATGTAATAAAAAAAACTAGGATCTGGTTGGAATAGGGGGTGAATTCTAGGGCCCTGGGAATTAGGTTTCTTTTTTCTACTCAAAATCATAGACCACCTTTTTTAACCTATCAATCTAAAAACGTAAAGTGTTATTTGATCTTAAGATCCCTCCCTTTAAAAACTTTGACACCGTAAGTATATTGTTAATAATGCCATCACAAACTTTATGAATATTACTAAAATTCATTATATTTTAAACTGAGTAAAAAATAAAGCGTTTTCAAATATGTTTTTTCGACATCCGTAATAAATTCATAATGAAAATACATTCCCTCTAGGTCTTTTTTTGTGGGAGTAGTAGTTGATAAGAATAGTTACTTAGTAAATTGGGAGGGATAGCAAATAGGTGATAATTGGGTAAATAGAATCTGACTAGTAGAAGATGCTCTGTAAAGCATGGAGGCGCTGGAAAACAATTTAACATGAATGAAAAACGGTTAATTTTTGTATTAAGACAATCCAATAATATGCTGATGGTAGTTGGAATCTGGGTGCCCTTCTTCTAAATAGAAAACCATTACCACACATTTTCTAAGTCCTACTTTTTATGACTGTTCTCACAATTTATATAGTACTAAAGTATTATTCATTATATAATAATGGAATACTAATATATTAATCTAGGAAAAGGCTTGGGATATTTAGGAGGACAAGAAATTGAAAAGAACTTTTACGGGACAGCTAGGAATCATAATTGTAGTAGTCCTATTTCTATCGATGATTATTTCTTCAATAACTAATTACAAAGTTAGTTATGAAAAAACATATGAAGCAGCAGGAATTGAAGCAGTTGGATGTGCGAACATTACCACCGGTTTAGTAGATCCAAATGACGTTGAAGAAATCATTAGTGGAAATAAAGATCCTAACGATTTGAAAGAAATTTTAAATTGGACGACAAATCATAAATCAATATTTGAAGGTCAATACATTCTATCACTAGATGGGACTATTTTGGCTCAAGATAGTAACATGGAACAACAAGGATTTAAGGCTGGTGATAAATTTCATATTGATAAGTCGGTGCTCAAAACTATACAAGAAACGAAGCACCCCCATTATTCGGAAATTTATGAATTTGGTGGTATGAAACGTATTACCGGATATGCGCCTATATTTAAAGATCATGACCCAAACAAAGAAATAATAGCTTTAAATGCTATTGATTTTAACGCAAAAATTGTAAATGAAAGAACATGGGAGTCTGTAAAAGATAGTTTTATACTTGGTCTGTTACCAATGTTAATCGCATGTGTGATTACTATTCTGGTCATTAGGAGAAAAACAAAGCCTCTTACAATGTTAATTGATAATGCCAAAAAAGTCGCTGAAGGGGATTTGTCTATTGAAGACATTAAGGTAAGAAATACCGATGAGATTGGTGATTTAGCTTTTGCATTTAATGAAATGGCCAATAATCTTCGTGTACTTATTAAGCAAGTGAGTTTGACCACTAATCAACTAGCAGCATCCGCTGAACAGTTGACGGCAAGTTCTGAGCAGTCTAGTTCTGTTTCAAAACAAATTGCAGAAACAATGAATGAAGTAGCGATTGGTGTGGACAACCAAGTTCAAAACGTCGAAGATGCATCGCAAACTGTTAATAAAATGGCATTAGGGGTCCAACAAATTTCAAATAATGCTGAAAGTGTATCTAATCTAGCAATCAATTCTTCAAACAAAGCCTCAGCTGGTAGTCAATCAGTTAATACGGCTAAACAACAAATGAGTTTTATTAATCATAAGTTTACTAGTTTATCTGAAGTAGTAGGGGAATTAGGGGTACGGTCCGAAGAGATAGGTAAAATTATTGTGGCTATTACCGGAATTGCTGAGCAAACAAATCTGCTTGCTTTAAATGCTGCTATTGAAGCGGCGAGAGCAGGGGAACATGGACGAGGATTTGCAGTGGTTGCTGATGAGGTGCGTAAACTTTCAGAACAGTCGGCTGAGTCAGCAAAGGAAATCTCTCAATTAGTTTCAATGATTCAGAGTGAAACGATTATAGTTGTTCAATTTATGGAAGAAATGACAAGAGAAGTAGATGCAGGAATCGGCTATGTTAATAATGCCGGAGAATCTTTTGCACAAATTGAAGGTTCCATTAATGAAGTGACAGCTCAAATTCAAGGAGTTTCTTCAGCCGTGAATCAGCTAGCAGTAGGCGCAAAACAAGTCGAACAATCTATGCAGTTTATCTCGGGTGTTTCAGAGGAAACAGCTTCTGGGGTACAAGAAGTGTCTGCATCTACGGAAGAACAGACTGCAACAATGGAAGAAATCTCTTTATCTGCTGCTATGTTATCCAAAATGGCTGAAGAGTTGCAAACTATGATTAACAGGTTTAAATTACATTAAATTTATTTGAAATAACTACTATTGTAGGTCAAACCACTAGATTCGTGGAGTAAATAAATACCAAAAAGTAATACAAGTTATTTCCAAATTATGTTATAATATAGGAGCAAAGACCTAATAAAAGGGTGATAAAGGTAATTGCTAATAAGTAATAACATAAAGCTATAGCAGAGCAATATAGTTTGGAATAAACGATCTATGCTCTGGTGATGGATGTCTGGAATTTAAACGGTAATTTATGAGAGAAGGTAACCTCCAATGAATGAACAGTTTATTTTTGGCCTCATAATCTCAAGTATTCTTTGGGCAGTTTTGGTAGTTATTTTATATAGAACATTAAAGGTAAAAGAAGAAGCCCTAAAAGAAAAGTATGACCGTTTTATACATGTTGTTGAAAATACAAAGGATTTTATTTATTATTGCGAAATAAGCCCTGAAATCAAGTTTAAGTATTTAAGTCCATCCGCCGAATACTTTTTTGGTGACGGCTCGATTGCAAAGGCTTATCAGAGTCCTAATGTGGCTTTTACCGACATTCATCCAGATGATTACGATATTCTTATGAAAAAGATAAACGGTGAACTTGATTACAAGAAGGGTATTGTTCAAAGATGGAAGGATAAGAATGGTATTTACAGATGTTTTGAGGAATATACTACCCCCATCTATGAAAATGGAAAAATAGTAGCCTTACAGGGAGTGTTAAGAAACATCGATGAAAAAGTTGAATTACAAAATCAATTAGAATATCGACTTTATCATGATAACTTAACAAACCTTTATAATCGTGGATATTTTGAGAGAATCTTTGAGAAATACAATCAACAGATCAATATACCTGTTGCGATCATTATTTGCGATTTAGATGAACTAAAACTTTTTAACGATAATTATGGACATAAAGTAGGAGATGAATTAATACAGGAAACGGCAAGACTGCTTAATCAATTTTCCTCTGAGAAGATAACTGTTGCGAGATTAGGGGGAGACGAATTTGCGTTGATAGTTGCTGGAGTAACTGTAGAAGAAGTAGAGGATCTCTTAAATAATATTTTAAAAGAGGTAGAAACTCACAATGCGAGTGGTTCAAATATAAGGGTAAAAATGTCGATGGGATATGGAATTTCAAATGGCTCCAAGGGGAAAATGGAAGAAATATTCAATCAGGCAGATAAAAATATGTACAAAAGTAAGGAAGACAAAAAGAAATTGCTTATTTACTAAAAAAATTGAGCGTCCATTATATTGGTATATTCTTTAATTGTTTTAATTTGATGAATTAAAGAGTGATAAGTTTGTATTTAAATGGTCTAACTCTATTGTACCAACGTCTAGGGGTACTGAGAGTCAGGCCTTTTTTATTTTTAATATTACTGACTTACACGGGATTGCCCAGTTAATCCAGCCAGTAATGCGATCGAAAATTAAAGGTATTCCCGACAGAAGTAAAAGATAACTTACTTTGAACTAATAAAATCGATTTCACTACTACTAGAAAACTCTTTCAATTTTATAAGTATAGGTCATTAGAACCGTTTTTTTGCTGATTAAATTAGAATACTAATAATATTATGTATGACTATATACCTGTCTTTATTTATGGGCTATTTATCGTCATTTTCATCCATTTTTAGATTTGTTATTTTTAACATATATCTAGAAGAGGGAGGGAACACAGGAATCGACCAATAAAAAATAATTTGAATTGAAAGGAGCAGAAAAAAATGAGAACGTTTACAAAATTATTTGGAATTCTTTTTGCTGTATGTCTATTAATTATTTCTTCTTTACTCTATAGTCTTCCAGTTCATGCAGAAGTAGAAAAAAGGTTTAAAGATCCAATAAATTTGGGGTCTACTATTCAAAGTATTGCAATCTATGACTCTACATATGGTACGGAAGATGGAAGGGATATGATGTACACGACTGCCAGTGGTGACCCGGCCATTTTTCAGGTTATCGACCTTAAAAGTCAGGAAGTCGTTAGGACATATCCTTTAGAAGGTACAGGGGCAGTTTGGACACATATTACGGTACCAAATGGCAATGTCTATATAGGTGGAAATGGATATCTATATGAATATTCCCCAGTAACCAAGGAGGTAAAAAATCTTGGTGGTATAGGGGAAAGTGTGGTATACGGTTTATCTTATGATGAGCAGGGGAGAGTATATTTCGGTTCATATCCGAATGCAAAAGCTGGACGATACGACCCGAAAACTGGAGAGATGAAGGATTATGGTAGTATTGCTCCGGGACAAAGCTACTCCAGATCTACTGCTTATCATAATGGGTTCCTCTATTTAGGTATCGGTGTTGATAATCGAATAGTGAAACTAAATGTAGAAACAGGTGAATATGAAGCAATTAAGGTGCCTGACCATGTCGTTCCTGGCAGCAGTGTTTGGCAATTAGATGCGGCAGGCAAATATATCATTGCCGGTGTTGGTGGTGGCAGTAATACACTCTTGTTTTATGATACAGAAACAGGGGAATGGAGTGATACGTACTATACAAACAATAAAGGGATACGCCTAATTCACGGTCTTCCTGGAAGCAACAAAGTCTATTTTCTACAAGGAAGTAGATTGAAGGAAGTGGACCTAGATACGCTTCAAGCGGTTGATACAGGAGTAGTGTTTGGAACCTTTTTGCGAAATACAACTTGGGTTGAAGTAGAAAATGATCCTGACCTCCCTGGTCAATCATTAGTTACCGTTCAATTTGGTGGTCAAGTCACTTACATGAACTTACAAACTAAAAAAGTAAAAACCACCCAATATCCAATTGTCGGAAATCCAATCCCTATTCAAACATTGGAGAAAGGCCCTCAAGGTCATTTGTATTTAAGTGGTTATCCAGGAGGGAAAGGGTCAGTTTTTGATACGGAAACGAATGAATACCAGAATTTCACCTTGGGACAAGCAGAGGGTATGGTCTCCCTTGGCAACAAAATGTATTTTGGGGTTTACCCAGGTGCGATTATTTTTGAAATGGATGTTACAAATCCTTCACTCTCACCTAAACAAATTTACGATATTCCTAATCAGGACCGTCCATTTATAATGACTGTAGCCAACGATCAATTATATATTGGGACGATCCCTGATTACGGGCATTTGGGAGGTTCATTAACTGTACTTGATCCAACCGGTGTAAAAAATCCAGTTGTTTATGAAGACGTTGTTCATAATCAAGCCATTGCTGGATTAGCAGAAGTGAATGGAAAACTTTATGGGTCAACAACTGTTGCCGGTGGTTTGGGAATAGACCCAACAGAGTCGGCAGCCAAAATATTTGTATGGGATATGGAAAAAGGTGAAAAAATCACTGAATTTGTTCCAGAAATACCAGGTGCTACAGTTCAGCCGAAGATGATTAGTGGAATGAAACTGGGACCAGACGGTTTATTATGGTCAGCAGCGGGAGGAACAATCTTTGCAATGGATCCAGAAAACTTGAAAATTGTGAAGAGCAAAAACATTTATCCAGAAGTAAAAGATTTCGGTAGATGGAGACCAATCCATATCCGCTGGAGTGAAGACGGACTATTGTACACGACTCTTGCTGGTAAACTAACAGTAATCGACCCTGATTCATTTGAGCATGAAACACTTGCTGAAACAGAGTTGATGACTATTGGGGACGATGGAAATATTTATTATGCAGATAAAGCCAATTTAATGAAAATTGAAGTAGCAGAAACATTAGAATCTGCACGGAAATTTGTCACGAAGCAAACAAGTGGTGGCAAAATCACAAATTCATTAAGCAAGCAGCTGTTTAATTCTCTGTCTTCAGCTATTCATCACCAGGATATGGGCAGACAAGTGGAAGCCATAAAACATTTACAAGATGCAAAAAAACATCTTGAAAATGCCAAGGAAACGGATATAGCAGAAGATTCCTATCTAAAATTACAAAGAATCTTTGACTCAATCGAAATCAAATAAACAGAACTATCCTGACTGCTTTAAGCCATAAACATAGCCGTCAGGATAGTTTTTTACTTTTTGATAATAGGGGGTAACAAGCAATTGCTGTGCTCCAATCTATATTGTTTACGTTGATCTGATTACCTTTTAATTTAAAATAAACTAAATGAGTTACTTGGGTTTTGCTCGAGGGCTCTTTTTCTTTTCTAACATTGGCTTATGTAGAGATTTATAGGGTAAGCTAGATATATCTATGAAACTAAAAATAAAAATCAGAAAGGGTGATAAGATGCCAGAGGTAAAAGATGAAATCATATTAAGAGGGCTTAAAGAACATAATTTAAAAAATATCGATTTAAATATACCTAAAGAAAAAATCATCGTATTTACGGGTCTTTCAGGCTCAGGAAAGAGCTCAGTAGTTTTTGATACATTGGCAACTGAAAGTAGAAGACAAATGACGTTGAATTATCCTCTCTATGTTAGAAATCAAATGCCAAGGTACGAAAGACCCCACGCTGATCTTATGCAAAACTTAAGCCCGGTTGTTGTAGTGGAACAACGGCAAATAGGGGGCAATTCCCGTTCGACAGTTGGTACCTATATGGATATAGATCCACTACTGAGACTTTTGTTCTCGAGAATAGGAAAGCCATCAATCGGTTCTGCCACTGATTTTTCGAGTCAAAGTTCCTTTGGTAGATGTCCAGAATGTGGTGGATTTGGGGAGGTCATTGCACCGGACGTAAATAAGATGGTTGATTTCGATAAGTCACTTCGAGAGTATGCGGTGAGATTTAAGCCTTTATCTCCTTCGGGTTGGCAAGGCAGATGGATGATGACGGGCGGATTATTCGATCCAGATAAACCGATAAAGGACTACACAGAAGAAAAACGCCGCCTGCTAATATATGGTCCCCCAGAAGGTAAAAAAGTCTATGCTCCGTTTCATACAAAAAATGGACCTCAGGATCATGAGTGGGATGGGCTATTGCCTCGATTTACACGCCTTTATATTAATAGAGACATCTCAAAGCTAAAAGAAGTATCCCAAGATGACGTTTTAGCAGTATCAACACAGGCTTTATGCCCAACCTGCCAAGGCTCAGGTCTAAATCCAAAGGTATTGGCATGTAGAATAAATGGATTGAATATCGCAGAATATGAACAGTTGGAGCTTCCGGAATTACTAGAGGAACTCAAGAACATAAAAGACCCGATGGGGGAATCGATAGCGCAACAAGCAATTCCGCATGTAAAACAACTAGTTGATATGGGGCTCGGATATTTGAGTCTATCAAGAAAAATGGGGACGCTGTCCAGTGGCGAAGCACAAAGGGTAAAAATCGCTCGTCATTTAGGGAGTAGTCTAAATAACATTACATACATTTTTGACGAACCAAGTGCAGGACTTCATCCAGAAGAAGTAGATTTATTAATACAGATGCTAAAAAGGTTAAAAGAGCAACATAATACTGTAATCGTAATTGAACATAATCTAGCAGTCATAAAAGTAGCAGACCAAATCATAGAAATGGGACCAGGAGCAGGAGTAAATGGAGGAGAAGTTGTCTATCAAGGAAAATTAGAAGGGCTCAATAACTCCCCAACTGCAACAGCTCTATCCCACAAGCTAAAAATTAATCAAAATCCAAGGGAGACAAAAAAATATTTTACACTAAATAAAGCAAGTATCAATAACTTAAAAAATATAAGCGTACAAATTCCCAAAAATGTCTTAGTTTCTGTATGTGGAGTATCAGGATCAGGTAAAAGCTCTTTAATGTTAGAAGCGTTTGCGAACAAATATCCTGAAACGATCAGGGTAGGACAAGGCAGTATCGGAATCTCTAACCGCTCGACCCTAGCTACATATATGGGAATAATGGATGATATACGCACCATATTTTCAAAAGAAACAGGACAACCAGCGGGTTTGTTCAGCTTTAACTCCTTAGGAGCATGTCCTGTCTGCAAAGGAAAAGGAGTCATAAAGCCTGATGTAGCATTTGCAGATCCAGTGACAATCCCTTGTGAGACATGTGGCGGTACGAGATATTCTGACGAAGCGCTTGTCTATCGCTATCAAGATAAAAATATAGTAGAAATTTTAGATTTAACAATAGACGAGGCTATTCATTATTTTAAACTACCAAAAATCATAAAAAGAGTGGATACGTTAAAAGAAGTAGGATTAGGGTATTTAACCTTAGGGCAGACGACAAGTTCTCTAAGTGGAGGAGAAATCCAGCGTCTAAAACTCGCAAGCCACCTGCAAAAAGAAGGGCAAATCTACCTGTTAGACGAGCCATCCTTAGGACTGCACGCTGAAGATAATGAGAAACTTTTAGATGTATTTCAAAATCTCGTAAACAGAGGTAATTCTGTTATTATCATCGAACACAATCTAAACTTTATAGCGGCGAGCGATTGGATAATCGAATTGGGTCCATCAGGAGGTAAGCAGGGAGGACAAGTTATATTTGAAGGCACACCAGAAGAGATGGTGAATGCCGAAACATTAACAGCGAAATGGTTAAGGGGTAGAGTTATCACATATATAAATTAAAATGGGGAGGCAACTATGAATATCGGTGTAATTGGTGCAGGAGCAATAGCTACTTTTTTGTTGAAAGAAATCAATCAATCCCAACATGAAAATCTACGGATTAAAAGTATTTTGGTACGGAATAAGGAAAAGTACGGGGTGCTGGAGTCAAACTTTGGGGTAAGGTTGTTTACGGACCTCAACACATTTCTTGATTCAGAAATCGATATTGTGGTGGAGGCAGCGAATATACATGCAGTGAAAACCATGTTGCCATCGGTTGTTAAGAAGAAGGATGTAGTGTTAATAAGTGTAGGAGCTTTAGCAGATGAAGCACTGTTGACAGAACTAAGTAACCTAGTAAAAGAGTATAAGAATGCCATACACCTGCCGTCCGGTGCAATTGGCGGTTTGGACTTATTACAAAATGCAAATGCCCTCGGTAAAGTGAATAGCGTTTCGTTAACAACTCGGAAACCTGCCAGCTCGCTCATTGATGAAGGCATCAACGAGGCGAGGGTTGTTTTTGAGGGGAAAGCGATTGATGCCATTAAGAAATTTCCGAAAAACGTAAATGTCTCCATTGTCCTGGCATTGGCTGGGGTAGGCATAGAGAAGACGACTGTGTGTCTAGTGGCTGATCCACATATTGAAAAAAACATACATCAAGTGGACATAAAAGGTGAGTTTGGGGAAGCGACGTTTTCTATCACGAATCATCCACTACCGGATAATCCAAAGACAAGCTATTTAGCGGCTATGAGTATTCTAGGGACATTAAAAAGAATGAATAACAGTATAAGAATCGGTGGATAACTTAAATTGAGCGAGCCTTAAAGGTTCGCTCTTTTTTCACTATTTTAAAAGTTTTAAATGATACAATAGAAGAGTGTGATGAAACCGTAATCACTTGAGTTAGATTTAGGTTATTTTTGCATACTTTGTTGTTTTTGATATAGCCATTAATAATTATTATTAGACACATTGGTGTTCCCTCTAGTGATTGGAGCGTATGGCGCGAGACTCCTGCGGGAATAGCGAGCCAAGCGAGACCCCGCAGTGAGGCACGAGCGAGGAGGCTTGCGGATCGCCCGCGGAAAGCGAGTGCCAGAAGCGGAAAACACCCTAGTTCCACCAATAAACTTTAGGCTAAGAACAACAAATTTTTAGAAAAGAGTCTAGATTAATAAATATTTTTTCTGGAGGGTAGCATGGAAAGTTTAAAAGATTATAAGGAAAATTGGGAACAGTTCATTTATGAAGATGAGTTAAAACCAACTATCAATCCGACTGTTAGGCTTTCATGGCTTCGTTCAAAAAAAATGGGAATTGACCCATTTCGTACATATGGAAAAGTGAAATCATTAGATCTTGAAAAATATAAGGAATTAATTAATTTGGCTACACCATTAACGGAAGGTCTTTATTCGATTGTCGAGGGATCCGGATTTATGGTCATTATTTGTAATGAGCAAGGTCAATTATTAAAAGTAATTGGTGATAAAGAACCATTGAATCATGCAAATACGATGGGTTTTATTGAAGGCGCTGATTGGAGCGAGGAAGAAATGGGAACCAATGCGATTGGTACATCGATTGTGATTGATTCTCCGCTTCAAATCGTTGCAGAGGAGCATTATGCGAAGGTTTGTCAATCTTGGACATGTTCGGCAGCCCCGATTCATGATAGTGATGGAAAGATTATAGGTGTTCTGAATATGTCTGGACCAAGGGAGAAAGTCCATTCCCATACTTTAGGAATGGTTGTGTCAACTGTTAAGGCCATTGAGTATCAATTAAAATTACACGAAAATATGCAAAATATTTTAATGATGCAAAAATTCCTTGAAGCGGCTACAAATAATATCGATGACGCTATTGTCATTACAGATACACAGGGTAACATTATTATTTCAAATGAACAGTTTACACGGTTACTTGGGATTAACAAGGATCAGCATGAAAATAAAAAGTTAAGTGCGATTTTTGAAAATCAAATCTTAACTTCAACCAATAAAGTACGTTTTCTCGATAAAGAAATATATATAAAACGCCAAGATTTACAACCAAGTATCCATTGTATGGTTAGTAAAATACCAATTTATCAAGATAAGAAGTGGCTTGGTTCGATGATTACACTTAAAGAAATGAAGAAGGTTCGTCACCTTGTGAACCATTTAACAGACCATCGTGCCAAAGTATCATTTGGTGAGATTATTGGTGAATCTCGTTCATTTTTAGATAAAGTGCAAGAAGCAAAACTAGCAGCCAAAACAAGTTCTACAGTCCTGATTTTAGGAGAAAGCGGGACAGGTAAGGATATGATTGCACAAGCTATTCATAATGCAAGTGACCGAAAAAATAAACCTTTTATCTCCATTAACTGTGGGGGTATCCCCCGTGATTTATTAGGTAGTGAACTCTTCGGGTATGAGGAAGGTGCTTTTACAGGAGCGAAAAAAGGGGGCAGGCAAGGAAAATTTGAGCTTGCTGATGGAGGAACTCTATTTTTAGATGAAATTGGGGAAATGTCATTGGAGATGCAAGTGCTTTTATTGCGTGTTCTTCAGGATAGGGAAGTCATTCGAATTGGCGGACAAAAGGTTATTTCTGTAGATGTTCGAATTATAGCTGCAACCAATCGTAATCTTCGTAAAGAAGTAGAGAAAGGTAGTTTTAGAGAAGATTTATTTTTCCGTTTAAATGTGATGCCTATAGAACTGCCACCTCTTCGAAACAGAATAGATGATATTCCTCTGTTAGTTGAGTTTTTCATCCGTCAGTTTAGTAAAAACCTTAACCGCTCCATGCCTGTTATCGAACCAGGATTTATTCACGCCTTAATGAAGTATAGCTGGCCGGGTAACATCCGTGAGTTGCAAAATATTTTAGAGAGAACAATGAATAAAAGTTTGAAGGATAGCCTAACTTCACAAGACTTACCGAATGAAATCTTTGAAAATACCGATCAACATAAACACGAGGAGACAATTGTTCTAGATCGGAATGAATTAAAAAAGCAAGCCATCATCCATGCATTGAAAAAAAACAAAGGGAATATTTTACATGCGGCAAAATACTTAGGGATTGCAAGAAGTACGTTGTATCGGCAAATGAAAAAGTTCAATATCCAATAATTGGTGTTGCGTTTTGTAGCGAAGTGTAGCGCTTACATGAAAGAGGAGTGTCCCAAAATGAGACACTCCTCTTTTTTATATAGAATTCAATTTTTATTTATACGTGAAAAGGCTCACAAACAAGGCGTAGAAAGAAATTTTTATCAACTTAAAGAAGTTGGCACGATTCTTGCATTATTAGTTGATGTAACTATTTATAAGAGAAAGCAAAGGAGGAAATAAAATTGACGATTTCTATTGATCAACTTAAATGGATGTATGAAACAATGTACAAGATTCGTTATTTTGAAGAAAGTATGATGGATGCTTATGCTGAAGGAAAAAATCCCGTTTTTAATATTGGACTAGGTCCTGTACCTGGTGAAATGCATTTATCCAATGGTCAAGAACCAGCAGCAGTGGGGATATGTGCACATTTAAGAAAATCAGATACAGTTTCATCTCCACACCGCCCACATCACCATGCCATTGCAAAGGGTGTTCACTTGAAAAAAATGACGGCAGAAATGTTTGGTAAAGTGACAGGCTTAAGCAAAGGAAAAGGTGGACATATGCACATCTTTGATCCGGAGGTTAATTTTTCCTGCGGAGGTATTGTTGGAGCGAATATTCCTCATGCACTCGGTGCTGCATTAGTTGCGAAAAAGAGACAAACAAATGATGTAGCTATTGCATTCATAGGTGAAGGCGCAGCAAACCAAGGCGCATTCCATGAATCTCTGAATTTAGCTGCCCTTTGGAATCTCCCATTAATTGTAGTTGTTGAAAATAATAATTATGGTATTTCTGTCGCAAAAGAAGATTCAACATCGATTGCGTCAAATGATCTTCGTGCGTCAGCATATGGTGCTAAAGGCTATTATGTAAAAGATAATGACCCACTTGCAATGTATGAAGCATCTAAAGAAGCTGTAGAACGTGCACGTAATGGGGAAGGTCCTTCAATTATTGAAATCGAAACCTATCGTTTCCTCGGACACTTCCAAGGTGATCCAGAATTGTATCGTGAGAAAAAAGAAGTACCAGAACTAAAAACAAAAGATCCGATTGTAAAATTACGTAACCAGCTCGTTTCTGAATATAACGTATCTGAAGAGGAAATTGCTGCACTTGAAAAGCATGCAACAGAGGTAGTAGACGAAGCTTATCAATTTGCTAGAGAAAGTGAATATCCTAAGCCAGAAGCAGCATTAGAAGATTTATATATTTAACTTTATTCAGGAGGATGCTGAATAAAGTTAAAGCCTCCGGCGGATGCCACAGATTTTTAAAGGTAATTTTTCGAGCATAAGATCAAAGACTAAGAACGCCACTTCCTGTGGCAACGTCTTTGTGACCCACCTCGTGTGGACCTAAAAAATCTGGGCGCAAATACGCTAAGGCGCATTTGATAGAAAAATTAACATGAGAGGGTGTCTAATATGTTACAAACAAAAAAACGTTTATTAACTGGAAATAAAGCGCTTTCTGAAGCGATTCGTTTAGAAATGGAAAAAGATCCAGAAGTTTTTGTTTTGGGAGAAGACGTCGGTAAATATGGCGGGATTTTTGGTTCAACAGAAGGTTTGTATGAGAAATTCGGTTCAGAAAGAATTATGGACACACCAATATCTGAAACTGCATTTATCGGAGCAGCTGTAGGAGCAGCATCACAAGGTATGCGTCCAATCGTAGAATTAATGTTTGTTGACTTCTTTGGTGTTTGTATGGACCAAATTTACAACCAAATGGCAAAAATACCTTACATGTCAGGTGGAAATGTAAAACTTCCAATGGTTCTGATGACAGGTGTTGGCGGTGGCTATAATGATGCAGCGCAACACTCTCAAACTCTATATGCAACATTTGCCCACCTACCAGGAATGAAAGTGGTTGCGCCAACCACACCTTATGACTTAAAAGGTATGATGATTTCAGCTATTCGTGATGATAATCCAGTTGTTTTCATGTTCCATAAAACACTTCAAGGTTTAGGCTGGATGGATCAAATCGATGCTTCCCTAGGACATGTTCCAGAAGAAACATATACAGTTCCACTTGATAAAGCAAACGTTGTACGTGAAGGAACAGATGTAACGATTGTAGGTATTCAAATGACAACTGTCCAAGCACTTGAAGCCGCGAAAAAATTAGAAGAAGACGGAATTAGTGCAGAAGTCATTGATATTCGCTCCCTTGTTCCACTTGATAAAGAAACCATTTTGAACTCGATTAAAAAGACACATCGTTTAATGGTTGTGGATGAGGATTATTTATCATATGGATTAACTGCAGAAATTGCTGCTTTAGCTGCAGAACATGGCTTATATGACTTGGATGCACCAGTAAAAAGAATGGCAATCCCGGATGTTCCAATTCCGTACAGTCGTCCATTAGAGCAATATGTATTGCCTAATGCAGAAAAAATCTATAAAGCAGCTCGGGAACTAGTCAATGAATAAAAACTGAAGTAAAGGAGGATTACACCATGGCTATCGAAGTAAAACTACCTCGTCAATCTGAAGACAATGATGAAAGCTTAATCACCTTCTGGCATGCATCAGAAGGTGACTATATCGAAAAAGGGCAGACATTAGTAGAAGTTCAAACAGCCAAAGCTGTATCTGAAATAGAAGCACCTGAATCTAGTTATATTAAGGAAATTAAAAAACAAAGAGGAGATACAGTTAAAGTGGATGAAGTCCTCGTTGTCCTTGATACAAATTCCTCGGGTGAATCTGATGCAGAATTAGAAACAGCTACAACTGTCGAAGTAGTGGAGAACTCTCAAGAAGTTGAGACAGTGGTTGAAGTCAGAGCAACACCAAGAGTGAAACGACTTGCGAAACAACTTGGTGTGGACTGGCAAAAGGTCACACCAACAAGCCCAGCCGGAAAACTTAGTTTAGATGATATTCGGGAAGCGGCGGAGGCATTGAATCAACCAGTTGCAGAAGAAACGATTGAGAAAGTGGTTAGCCAACCTACTGAAAAAGTGGAAAAGAAAGTTCGAACAGTTATTGCAGCACCATCAGTCCGTAAATATGCACGTGAAAACAATATTAATTTAGAAGAAATCGAAGCATTGAGTCCAAATGGAAGAGTTACGAAAATTGATGTGGATCGGGCACTTCAAGCAAATGTAGAAGTTTCAAAATCTCCATCAACGGTGGATGAAGTTATTCCATTTTCAGGCATTCGCAAAGTCATCGCGAATGCAATGGTCCATTCTAAAACAACGATTCCACATGTTACACATTTTGACGAGGCAGAGGTCTCTCGTTTAGTAGATCATCGACAAAAGACGAAAGCGTATTTCAGTGAGGAAGACGTTAAACTCACTTATCTTGCTTACATCGTAAAAGCCTTAACAAAAGTTCTTAAAAAATATCCAATGTTAAATGCTTCATTAGATGATCAAAATGATAAAATTATTCTTCATAAACAATATAATATGGGAATTGCGGTTGATACAGAACGTGGCTTAGTGGTTCCAGTTATTAAAAACGCTGATCAAAAATCACTTTTTGATATTGCCAAAGAGATTCAAGAACTTTCCAAGAAGGCGAGGGAAGGTTCGATTAAAGCAGATGAAATGTCTGGCGGTACTTGCACCATTTCAAATATCGGCTCTGAAAGAGGAGCTTGGTTTACTCCTATTATTAATGCACCACAATCCTGTATTCTAGGATTTGGTCGTATTGAGAAAAAAGTCGTTGTCATCGATGATGCAATTGAAATTAGACCAGTTATGGCTTTATCCTTAAGCTATGATCACCGCTTAATTGATGGAGCTACCGCACAGAAGGCTGTAAATGAATTTAAAAAATTGGTTCACGAACCTGATTTGTTATTAGCATATTAATCTAATAGTGTTGCAAAAAGAGAACTGTCCTCAAAAAAACGAGGGCAGTTTTTCTTTGAATAACGCATCACTTGTTACGATACGCAATTCCGGTTATCTAGAGCATGATTGGTAACCTAAAAAATTACGGTTGGGACGTTTTCGATCTCTTCCGACGTATGACTGCAACAGCTAAGAGTAAAATCGGAATGAGTAACTGAACGGTTAAAAAGTAAAATGGCATGGTTGTCCCCATTCCTCGTATCATTTCTTCAAATGAGGGAATTGACCAGACTGAAAAGATAATAATTAAAAAACCAATTGGTAATATAAACGGTTTATAACTTGGCAGTGTTAACCACTGTGAAGTACCGAGCACGAGCATATAAAAAAAGGCAGAAAGTTGTACAAATCCGCCAAGAGCCCAAAAGGCGATGACGATTGACTCAATATGTTCAAAAAAAGAACCAATACTTATATATCTTGCAGCCTCAAACACAGGGAAATGTAGGTTAGAAAGAATTCCTCCAAATAATAAAAGATTCCCAAGATTAATAAATACCATGGTTAAGACGCAGGCAATGACAGAAAACATTCCCCATTTCAAAACCTTTTGTTGATTCGTTAAAAACGGAATCAGGAATGACATCAATGAAAATTGACTTAACCAGGCATGTGGTGCAATGGAACCTTTAATGGAGGGCATGACCCCATCTTGCATAATTGGAAACATATTTTTTACATTCAAATCAGGAATTAATAAGATATAAATCAGGATATAAAGAGCTAATACAATCGGCATAAAGATAGTGGCACATCTTCCAATCGTTTCAATGCCCCCGTGGACCGCAATCGCGCAAGAAAGGGCAATACTGCCAGTTACAAAAATGATTGGCGTTTTATGCAAAAAAGCACTCTCTATGAACTCACCATATTCCCTAAAAGCGATAGCGGTATCGTGTAATAAAAAAAACAAGTAAATGACCGCGATGATTTTGCCTAAAGTCCGACCAAGAATAAGTTCACAATATTCGATTAGTGTTTTCCCTGGATATAGCTTAGAAAGCTTTACAATAATGATGACGATGAGAAAGCCGGTCAAAGAACCCCATATGGGAGATAACCACAAATCACGCTTTGCATGTTGTGCTGTGATATATGGAATGTAAAGTATGGACGTAGCTACAATTGTTGCATACATAATGAGAGATAACTCTAAGTAGGCAATTCTACCTTTTTCAATCATGTTTGTTCAATCCTTTTCTAAAAGGAGTCTATTTACCAAAAGGGTTCAAATGGCTTAAAGATGAAATCAATTAATTGCCCAGGTCCTGGCATTTCTGGAAAGATCACAAGCAAAACTGCAAGAACCCAGTTAAGCAGCATCAACGAAAAAAAGACCATTCTTACTTTTCTTCCACTTTTCTTCAACTGGGGCCATTGGTAAAAGAAAATAAACACCAATATAACTGTTACGCCTACTATCCCTCCAATCCTCAATGTTCAACACCCCTTTGACCTTGTCCAGTTGCCAAACCGGTTCTTTCGATCTTTACCTTGGTTTCAAAAGAAACGGCCACTTCCGGAAATATTTCATTCCATTCGTCTTTCTTTTGCTTCCATATTTGTGGATATTTTCTCTGGAATTCATCCGCAAAACCGAAAATATCAGCATTTAATTTTTTATGAACTTCCGAGAAAGCTAAGCGTTCTCTTTGTTCAATCTCATCTCTAACCTTTTGCTCAGCTTTTTTTATGACCTTGGGATTGAATAAGTTTACTTTTGTCGTATTTTGGATAACCTCAAGATCTACGTTTGTATTAATGTGCATACTCCATTTTCCATCTTTTATGGAGGGGGTCAATTCAGTATGGCTCCTCAATAAATGTAAGGAGATGTGACCATCTTCGTCATCAAAAGCAATCGTAATTACACCTGATTTAATCTCATTTCTAGGCCAAAGAATCCCCCTTGTTACCTTGTCATCTAATCTTCCTACCATTTTTCCTTCCTTAAAAATGGCTACTCCATTAATGATGGGGATTTCTTTTTTCTTTGAATCCATTAGTGATGGTGGAAGTTCTTCGACCCAAGGAAGTACGGCTGGAGCTGATTCACCTGATAGCATCTGCGATAAATCCTTTACTGTTACTTCCACACCTATATGTGTTTTGACGATTTTACGTAGTTGTTTTGCTGCGTCTCTTTCCAATTCAGGTATGGCCCCTAAGACAGTCTTTGCCCTTCCTTTTGAAACAAAAACATCAGCGCGTATGCGAGGTTCCGAGTGTCGCAACCAAAAATCAATTTCATCACTTATCCCTGCCTTTGCTAATTTTTCACCAATAATGAGCACCTCATTTTGGCCCCAAAAAACCTTCCTTGTCAGTTCTTCCTGGAGTCGCGCCATCGCGTCAGCAATGGTTTCTCCTTCAGCTGACCTAACAAATGACTGATTACTGCTGGAACCGCTGGACATCCCGGATTGTTGTCCGCCTTGTGATCCTTGAGGGATATAAATTTGGGCGGATAATTCAATATTGTTTTTTTCGCCCTTATCTATACCTGCTGCCAAAATGAGAGCTAAATCATTTACCTCAGTGCGGTCCCAACATCCTGTTAGGAAAATCGAGTTCAAGCAAAGCAGAAGTATTAAAGTTATAGCCTTCTTAATAGGTCTGATTATACAACTCAACTTTCGTCGCCACCTTTGCTTGGATCAGGCTTTAGGTTACTGGACTGACGCTCTAGGTGACTTGCATCCTTTGAAAAAAACTCAGGTCGTGTATCCATGGCCCACCACGGAGCTCGAATTAAAACATCCTTTAAATTTTCAATCTTAAGTGGTGCTATCGAATTGAAATAGGGTACACCAAAGGACTTTATGGTACACATATGTGCGACAATTGCGGTAATGCCGAGCATGACACCTAATAAACCGAACATTCCAGATAGAATCATGATGGGAAAGCGCAAGATACGAATCGATATACCGGTCGCATATCTTGGCATTAAAAACGATGCGACACCTGTAATGGCAACTACCATGACCATCGGTGATGAAACCAGTCCTGACGCCGTCGCCGCTTGTCCGATTACCAGGGCTCCGACAATACTAACAGCAGCGCCAACCTGTTTTGGTAATCTTACACCTGCTTCCCTTAGTGCCTCAAAAGTGACTTCCATGATAAACGCCTCAATCAATGCAGGAAAAGGGATTTGTTCGCGGCTTTGAGCAATGGTTAAAAGCAACGTGGTTGGAAGCATTTCTTGATGAAACGTTAAGATCGCCACATATGCTGATGGTGCGAGCAACGCAATAAAAAAGAACACATATCGCAGCCAACGGATCAAGGTACTGATATAAAACGGATTATAGTAATCTTCCGGTGCCTGCATCAGACTTGCGAACGTACAAGGAGCAATTAGTGTAATAGGGGTGCCGTCTATCAAGATCACAACACGCCCTTCCAAAAGGCAGGCACCTGCTACATCCGGCCGTTCCGTTGTTAAAACTTGTGGGAAAGGAGAATACGGGTGATCTACAATCATTTCCTCAATATATCCACTTTCTAATATGCCATCAATCTTAATTCGCTTTAGCCTGCTAGTCACTTCATCAACTAAAGTGCGATCGGCAATTCCTTCAATATAAGCAACGATGACTTGTGTATCTGTGTAACGGCCAATACTTATTTGTTTCATTTTTAATAATGGATGGCGAATTTTTCTGCGTAAAAGGGAGGTATTTACTCTTAATGTTTCAATAAACCCTTCTCTTGGTCCGCGTATGACTGATTCTGCTTCTGGTTCCGTAATACTGCGTTGTTCCCACTTCGGCAGCCCAATGGAAATTCCCTTTGTTTCTTTTTCAATTAAAATAATCGAGTTACCCATTGAAATTTGTTTGAAAATATCATTAATCGAGTAAATGTCCTTAAGATCGGAAACCGTTATTTCCTTTTTTGTTTTTTCAAATATGGCACCTTGTTCATGGTTTTTCATCTGAATAAGCGGCATAAGCACATGCTGATCGACCTCTTCAGTATTTGAAAGACCATCTATGTAAAGAAGAACCGCATTAATGCTGCTGCCGATACTAAATTCACGAAATACCACATCGGAGCAATCTTTATATACTGTTTTTAGGACTTCTATATTTTGCTTTAACTCCGAATGTAGAGGGATTTCCGGTAAAGTATCTATCGATTCATTCAGTTGTATATTTCGAAAATGGCCCTTCTTTTTCCATAATCCCAACAACTTCATTAATTGGTTCTCCTTGGCGTGTTTTAAGTGTATTATTTGCACAATCTGTAAAGGTTATGCCGATGTTCCAATTTTTGGATTTGTAGAAACTTGTATCAATTTTTTGTGCATATTTCAAAAAAATCCCTCGAAAGGTAGCATACAACTCAAATTGTTTTTCCATGGAACAACCGGTGAAACAAGAATATTCAGGTCATCTCTGTGACATCCAAAACGTACATTTGATAAAAAGTACCTAAGCATGGTATAAGTGTAAAAGAAGCAAAAAACATTTTTGCTTTTTTAATTTTGGGACAAGAGTTGGAAGAGTATCCCATTATGAAAGGATTTGTGTTTGAACATGACAGATAATTTTTGGCGTGAATTACCACGGCCATTTTTTATACTAGCACCAATGGAAGATGTGACAGATGTTGTTTTCCGACATGTTGTGAGTGAAGCAGCAAGACCGGATGTGTTTTTCACAGAGTTTACAAACACGGTGAGTTATTGTCACCCAGAGGGAAACCAAAGTGTGCGTGGCCGATTGACTTTTACAGAAGATGAACAGCCCATTGTGGCTCATATATGGGGAGATAAGCCCGAATATTTCCGGCAAATGAGTATTGGAATGGCGGAACTTGGCTTTCGGGGAATAGATATCAATATGGGCTGCCCTGTACCAAATGTGGCATCGAAAGGGAAGGGAGCGGGTCTGATCCTCCGTTCGGAAGTTGCAGCAGATTTAATCCAAGCAGCAAAAGCAGGAGGATTACCTGTAAGTGTAAAGACAAGGCTTGGTTACACGGATATAGACGAATGGCGCGACTGGCTAACACATGTATTGAAACAAGACATTGCGAATCTATCTATTCATTTGAGGACAAGAAAGGAAATGAGTAAAGTAGATGCGCATTGGGAGCTGATTCCGGAGATTAAGAAGCTTCGTGATCAAGTGGCACCTAATACTCTTTTAACAATCAATGGGGATATTCCTGACCGTCAAAAGGGCCTAGAGCTTGCTAATCAATATGGTGTTGATGGGGTTATGATAGGGCGTGGTATTTTTAAAAATCCATTTGCCTTTGAAAAAGAGCCAAGAGAACATAGTAGTCAGGAATTACTCGATCTCTTAAGATTGCATCTTGACCTCCATGATAAATATTCAAAAATAGAGCCACGTTCATTCAAGCCTCTTCATCGCTTTTTCAAAATCTACGTCAAAGGTTTTCGAGGGGCAAGTGAATTAAGAGTTCAATTGATGAGCACAGAGTCAACCGATGAGGTTCGTGCATTGCTTGATAACTTTGAATTAGAGACAGTTGATGGGATTTTAGAATAGTAGATGTACCTTCAAAAAGTTATCTTTTATAGTAAAGTGATTGGCGGGTGTGAATACGGTATTGAACCGAATTCATTCCCGCCGATTTTTGTTTGAACCTCACCCTTCTAAAGTTATATTTACTGTTAAGTGGTATACCGTTAAAGCCATTTGCGGTATATCATTTATCGTTTACGGTTGTGTGATATACCGTTAAAGAAGATTGCGGTATACAATTTATCGTTTTACGGTTGAGTGGTATACCGTTAATGCAGATTGCGGTATATCATTTATCGAATTACGGTTGAGTGGTATACCGTTAAAGCCGTCTGCGGTAATCATTTATCGGATATACCATTCTGTTGGACAGACCCTACCTTTTGTATTGCTTATATACCCATGAGGGTATATAATGTATAAAAAGAAGTACAAAAGAAATTCTTTAATTAAAGTGAATAGATGTAGGGAGGATTTAACATGTCTGATAAACCGAATCAAAAAAGGGATTGCACCACAACCGGTTCCTGAGGAATTAGTCGACCTAACGTATCTGAAGAAGGAAAACCGGTAAGAAAACAGATCCCTATATGACCAGGAACATTGGTCTGGCTCCTGGGAAGAGCCTTTTACCTTATTTATGTAGTAGTTCGAGAACACACTTGACTTTAGTCATAAGATGAATTGAACCTTTTTTGTTGTCCTAACCGTACATATGTTCTATAATAAGGGTAGCTATTTTCCAAAGGAGGTGTACATTTTGAATCGACATAAAGCCTATAAATTTCGCATCTATCCAACGAATGAACAAGCAGTTTTAATCAATAAAACCATTGGTTGTACTCGTTTCGTGTTTAATCATTTCCTAGGGAAGCAAAAAGAAAAAGATGCTTATTGGTATATAGTTGAACTGATGGTTCAAAATGGTCAACTTCCCACTAACAACTGGAAAGGCTCATTTTTTAATAAAAATGAGTCGATTAAAGCCGTCAAAGAATTAAAACAGCATTACTCCTTCTTAAAAGAAGTGGACAGTATTGCCTTGCAGAAATCCGTTGAAAATCTCAATGATGCTTATACTCGTTATTACAAGAAACAGAATGGCTCACCACGTTTTAAAAGCAAAAAGAACCCTGTGCAATCCTATACAACAAAATATACGAATGGAAATATTGCGATTGCCGGCAATAAAGTAAAATTGCCAAAATTGGGTTGGGTTCGTTTTGCCAAATCAAGAGAAGTGGAAGGTAAAATTCTGAATGCAACGATTAGACGCAACACTTTGGACAAATACTTTGTATCCATCGTTGCAGAAGTAAACATTAAACACCTTCCAAAAACCCAAAAGGAAGTCGGTATTGATCTTGGGTTGAAGGATTTTGCTGTGTTTTCTCATAAAGAAAAAATTGAAAATCGCCATTTCCTACGGAACATGGAACAAAAATTAATCAAGGAACAACGTACCCTTTCTCGTAGAATAGAGGGTTCTTCGAAGTGGCAACAACAAAAGGTCAAAGTCGCTCGACTTCATGAAAAAATCTCCAATCGAAGAAAGGATTACTTGCACAATACTTCTACACAATTGGTCAACAACCACGACCTGATTGTTATAGAAGATTTGCAAGTGGCCAATATGCTAAAAAACCACAAATTAGCCAAAGCCATTAGTGATGTCTCATGGGCTGAATTTCGCACGATGTTGAAATACAAATGCAACTGGTATGGGAAGCAACTTGTTGTAGTTCCTAAGAACTTTCCAAGCAGTCAGTTATGCTCTTGCTGTGGCTATCAACATAAAGAAGTGAAAAATCTTCAAGTACGTCAGTGGGTATGCCCATCTTGTCATGCACAACATGACCGAGACCACAATGCAAGTATCAATCTACTTGCCGAAGGGAAAAGTCTCTTAACAGCATAAACACTATAGAACCGTAGGGACTACGGGGATAGCCTACTTACCTTGCTCCATAAGGAGTAATAGCGTAGGAATCCTGTGACTTTAGTCATTGGAGGTTCAAAAAGCATTCAGCTAAAGTTTGCCTTACGTTTCAAAAATACGATTACAAAGGAGCTTTTATTATGAACCAAATTACAGTCTATACAACAAATACATGTCCTTACTGTGTAATGATGAAAAACTTTTTAAAGGAAAATGGACTTTCTTTTAAAGAGGTAAACGTCCAGCAAGACCCGATTGCTGCAAATCGTTTAGTTAAAACAACAGGGCAGATGGGAGTTCCGCAAACTGAAATTAATGGCCAGTGGGTTTTAGGATTTGATCCTGAAAAAGTTATGCAATTGGTAAAGCAATAATTTAGTACGTTGTGTTATAAACAATACCGGATTACAAATTCTATTATTACAAGGTAAAGGAGGTGACCGTATGCTTCAAATTACGCATGCTGCTATATCGGTGATTAAAAATGAAGTGAAGGATGTTATTGAGGAAGGTAAAAAGCCCTTTATTCGCTTAGAAATGGGAATTGGCTGAGGGGGACCACAGCTTCGTCTGACTCTGGAAGAGTCGGCTTTAGATAGTGATGAAATCACTGAACAGGATGGAATACAGTTTTTGGTAAACGAAAGAGACAAAGTGTATTTTGAAAATACAAAACTTGATTACGTCAAGGCATTATTTGGTGGCGGACAATTTAAGGTCCTCCGAGTGTAGGGACCTTGAAGATCCGCTGTATGTAAGAATTCAAAAGTCTGGTACGAACGACAACATGCCGATCTTTTGAAAAATGTTAGCCCGAATAATAAAAACTATTAGACCTGTCCTATTGGAGTAAGTGTGTATCCAATAGGACAGGCCTTTTTATTATTCCATGAAACTAAAATAGTATGGTTGATAGAATGTTGTTATCTATTTGTACAATGTTTGTATAATATACTATAATAAACATTGTACAATACAAGAAATAATTATATGATTATTACTAAGGGGGGAAATCCATTTGATTAATTGCAGGAACTGCTTTCCAACGAGTATTTGCTATGAAATAGTAATTGATGGTGAGAGTAATCGAAATTATATTCCTGATATCATTAAACAACTAAAGAGAAATAACATGCTCATTCATGAGGAAAAAACTTCTTTCTTGATTAAAGAGGAAGGAATAGTAGAGTTATATGATTTTTTTACAGATCATTTAGATACAAGTTCAATACGTTTTCGAGTGGATAAAGAAAAATGGAGACCTATTCATGAAGTCGAAGAGTTAATCCAATCGCAATGGATAGATAAGGTTATACGTGAACAACTAGTTACTTGTTATTATCAACCTATAGTTGATGTAGAGGGGAAAGTATACGGGTATGAAGCTTTATCTAGATTTTTCGATGAAGTAGGGAACCCCATACCACCATTAGAAGCATATAAAGCTGCAAAACGTAGAAATAGAATGTATTCATTGGACCGGGTTTGCCGTATGAATGCCGTACAACAATCTAGCCTTTTAAATAAGAAGGTATTTATAAATTTTGTGCCGACTTCTATCTATTCACCAGAACACTGTCTAAAATCTACGGTCCAACTTGCACAACAACTTGGTATTGATCCGTCCAATTTTGTTTTTGAAGTAGTTGAAACAGAGCAAGTCGAGGATTTAGAACATCTAAAAAGAATATTGTTGTACTACAAAGAAAAAGGGTTTAACTATGCTTTGGATGATGTTGGGGAAGGATTTAGTTCAATAGAAGTCCTTAGGGAACTAGCTCCTAATTATATGAAGTTGGATATGCGGTATGTACAAGGGGTTTCAGAGGATAAAGATAAACAGGAAACGGCAAAGCACTTTTTAAAAGCAGCCATTCAAGTAGGTGCCATACCACTTGCTGAAGGGATTGAGGAAAAAGAAGATTTTCTTTGGCTAAGGAATATGGGATATCAGTTATTCCAAGGATATCTATTTGGAAAGCCATCTCCTCATATACATACCGACTTACATAAGGTGGAGAACAATGGAAAATAACATAAATATAAAAAATAATAGACAGGTTTTAAACAGTGATGCTGTTTTGTCTGCGTTAGAAACCAGTTTAGCAATGATTGAATTCAATCTAAATAAGGAAGTTATTTGGGTAAATGATAACTTTGCCAATACCTTGGGCTATACAGTAGATGAAATGATTAATATGTCACATAAGCAATTTTGTACAACTGAATTCGTCTATAGTAGAGGTTATCAAGAATTTTGGGATAGCCTCCATAAAGGATTTAAGTTTCAAGAGAAAATTCAACGGCTAGGTAAAAGAGGAAACCTTTTATGGCTTGAAGCAACTTATATACCTATTTTTAATGAAGAAGGGAAAGTAGAGGGTGTATTAAAAATGGCTACGGATATTACAGAACGAGAAAACAGAACCGGAGATATTATTACAAAACTAAAAGAAATGCCAGAAGAACTAGTTGAATTGGTGGTCACTAATTCGATTGAGCAAATAGATGCGTTACAATCATTAAAAAGCCAAACGGAGTTAATAAGAGAGGTTTCAAAATTAATACGTAATATCTCGGCACAAACGAATATGTTAGCAATAAATGCTGCAATTGAAGCGGCACACGCAGGTGTACATGGAAGAGGATTTAAGGTAGTTGCTGATGAAGTCCGTAAATTAGCTGGGAATGTTTCGGAATCTATTAATCAAGTAAATAATAATGTGGATCACATCATTTTTGAAGTTACAAAAGTAGGTGATATCACAGAAAATTTACAAAAAAGTGTTAAGGAAACAAAAAGTAGATTCGAAAAAACAATCAGCGAATTTGAAGGTGTGGCTGTTAATTAGTGAAATACCCCCCAAAGAGATGAACAAGAATACGCTGTTTGGCGCAGTAATACAGTGCTCTATTTTTGTTCATTTTTATTCGCAAACAAAATATCTCGAATTCAAGAGTCTTAAAATTGACCCAAATTATCATTCAATGCTACTATAAAATCAATATAGAAGTCTCACAATTCCTTAATCCAAAAGCAAGGTAATTGTAACCAAAAGGAGTTTAATGAAATGGAAAACATGAATAGTACCCTAAATTATGTAGATAAATCCATAAGCTCTGATAGTGTGAAACAAAAACAAGTAGAAGAACAAAACGAAAAATATCGATTGATAGCTGAAAATACAACAGATTTAATTAGTCTCATCGAAGTAGACGGCTCATTCCAATATACGTCACCTTCATTTGAGGCTATATTAAACTATGACATATCTACCATCCGACATCTAAATTTTTTTGATATGATCCATCCAGACGATCAATCGATGGTTAACAAGGAAATAAGTATTTTTTGCAAGAGGAAGAAAACGGTCCGGCATATTGAGATTCGTATCCGCGATAACAAAGGTGATTATATAAACATTGAGGCGAGTTTTAGTGTCATCGATAAATCATCATTTTCTAAAAATGATTTAATTCTGGTTGTCATGCGTGATATTCGATTTCGAAAGATTTTCGAACAAAAAATATACCATCTGGCTTTTCATGATACATTAACCAATCTGCCTAATCGACGTTCTTTTATGAATGAATTGAATAGGGAAATTCTCGACAGAAAAAAGATGAAGACGCCATCTAAAATGTCGGTTCTTTTTATTGACCTTGATAATTTTAAATCGATTAACGATCAGTGGGGCCATGATGTAGGCGATCAAGTTTTAATCGAAGCCGCAAGAATTATAAAGAACGCAATTCGCCCTAGCGATCTAGTTGGTCGCGTAGGTGGGGATGAATTTATAGCCTTATTAAAGCATATAAAAGATGAAGAGGATTTAAAAAAATATGTGAATCAAATCATAACGAAATTTAACTCTCCGATTTACATTTCTGGACAGGAGTATATCTTGACATGCAGTATTGGAATCGCTATTTATCCTAATGACGGTATTTCTTCGAGGGAGCTGATTAAGAATGCAGATGATGCTCTTTATAACGTCAAAAATACAGGAAAAAATCATTATTTAATCTTTAATAATAAAATTAAAAATGAATCATTGGAACGTAGATTGCTAGAAAATGCATTGAGAAATGCGATAAAAGAAGAACAATTTTATTTAGAATACCAGCCCAAACTAAATATCTCTACCAAGCAACTAATTGGTATGGAGGCTTTGGTTCGATGGAGACATCCTGAGTTAGGTACCATTCCACCAGGAAAATTTATATCATTAGCTGAAGAAACGGGATTAATTGTACCATTAGGGGAATGGATTTTTCGGGAAAGCTGTAGGCAAATGAAGAAATGGCAAGAAATTGGCTATCGATCTTTGGTCATTTCGGTTAATGTATCCATCCGACAGCTTGAGGATCCTAATTTCATCAAAACAGTTGAGAAGATCCTAAAAGAAACAGATTTAGACCCAAAATGGCTGGAAATTGAAGTGACAGAAAGTGTTTTTATGGATGTGAATGATGCTGCATCCGTTCTTGAGGAAATTCGACAGTTGGGAATTCAAATTTCAATTGATGATTTCGGAACGGGATATAGTTCGCTTAGTTATCTTAAGCATCTTCCGATAGATACCCTAAAGGTCGATGCGTCATTCATTAAAGATATTCATGAGAATGATGAAAGCAAAGCCATTGTAAAATCCGTATTAACACTGGCAACGACATTAGGTTTAAATGTCATTGCAGAAGGAATTGAAACGCAGGAACATGTCAATGAACTAAACAAAGATGGTTTATTATTTGGACAAGGTTTCTATTTTAGCAAGCCGTTGAATAGTCAAGCATTTGAAGAATATCTGTTAAAAGAAATAAATGCTTGAGAGGAATCCAAATTCCTGTCATTAAAGAAGCAACGTCATTTGACGTTGCTTCAGACTGTTGACAAACGCTTGCATACTGCGTTCCTTGCCTCTTTCGTCCGCTCATGAAGGCAACTTCTATTCGCGTCTTCAATCGGCTGCGCGCCTTGTCTGACAAGCGTTTTCAAGACAGACTGGGGAGAGTAATTTATATCCTAGATATCCTGTGAAATATGGTGTAGACAACGTCATTTGACGTTGCTTTTAATCAACTCATAATATATTTGTCATCTCCGACTGGCTCAACATGGACATGAACATCTTGAACGTTATGTTCCTTCATTAAAACGACCTCTACTTTGGTTGATATTTCATGTGCCTCGGTAATATCTAAATGATTCGGAACAGATATGACAACATCCACAACATTGCTATTTCCGTATGTTCTTCCCTTAATGTCTTTTACTTCTAGAACCCCGTTTATATTTAAAATGGTCTGTTTGTATTCTGCTAAATCCTCTATATCAAAGCCATCCGTTAAATAATGGGAAGATTCTCGGAAAATGTCCCATCCTGTTTTACAGATTAATAATCCCACAACAAATGCAGTCACTGGATCAAGCCAAGGTATATCGAGTTGGGAACCTAAAATACCGATTGCTGTACCAATACTAACCCATGCATCAGAGAGATTATCTTTAGCGGCGGCCATAACGGCATGACTTTTTACTTTTTTAGCTAGATTTTTATTATAGCGGTATACCAATAACATAATAAAAGCGGAAACAAATCCTGTCCAAGCTGCTATCATATCAGGTGATTCATGGTTACCATTAAAAATAGAGGTTGCTGCACCATACAAAACTTGAACTCCGACAACCATCATGATTAAAGAAGCAATTAAGGACGAAACGGTTTCGGCTTTCCAATGGCCATAAGGATGATCGTCATCAGCAGGTTTTTGAGAAAACTTTAAACCAATTAAAACTGCAACTGAAGCAACGATATCGGTTGTGTTATTTAAACCATCGGCCTTTAGAGCTTCTGAATCGGCCATGTATCCTATGATTAATTTCAAAAAAGATAGCAAGATATATACGGCAATGCTTAAAATCGCACCACGTTCCCCTAATTTCAAATCTTGATACCTCTGCTCCATTTCTCTTCCTCCAAAAATTAACATTGAATCTTATTGTAACAAAGGGGTTTCGTGTTAGTCTATGGCAACGTTTTTGTGAAATAGCAACAAATTAACTAGGTAGGAAAGAGTTTTTACTGAAGGAAAAACTTTTGTAGAAAGGCATAGGTAGCTATCTGATTTTTATTCATTATATAGCTGATAAATATTTGCTCTTGTCCGGTACATAAATAGATTACTAAGCAAATATCTTTAGTAATAAAGTCAGAGCAAAGGTGGGGTACCATGCAGAATCAGCCTCAACTCCCTGGTCATGTAAGTATGGGGCAGTTTAATCAAATGTTAGTTTCACCTGAATCGTTTGCTGCAAAACCTGAATCTCTTTCAGAGCAATTATTTGTTGAGCGTTCCCTTACGGAAAATAGATTTTGGCTAAGGATTATGAAGGAGCATGCCTTGTTCCTAGGTGAGGGATTTAACCGAAAAGATATTCATCTCATTCAACAAACAGATAGGTTTTACTATTACTTTGAACAACAGGAAAAAAAGGCTCACCAAACACCAAACAATGTAACGTTAGTAAGGAAATTAAACGAGGAAAGTATTGAGTTGGTACATGGTTTTCGCAACTTTAAAAGGAACCTCCTGATTTTAATCATCAATTGCAAAATAAGTGGTTTTAATTTCCCATTGCTCGTTGACCATATTGCTCGTGAGGCTGAATATTTTATGAGGACACTGAAAAAGTTTAACCAGGGAGTCTTGGATCCTATCCAAGATGCGATCATCAGTGAAAATGTATTTTGGTTAAAAATTATGATGGAACATTCTCGTTTTATTGCATCTCTACTTGATCAGTCAGAAAGAAATTTGGTGAAGGCTGCCTTGAAGTTTGGGGATGACTTTGAAACACTGCTGAATCAAGCTAGGGATGTGGAATCAATGTTATATCATAAACAGCCTACCTATCCAATTATCGGAAAAATGAATAAAGATAGTGAGAATGCTGCTCATGAATTACGTGACTTTAAGCAGGCTGGTCTGGAACTCATCAAATCTTGTCAAATTCGGAACGTAATTAATCCTTTATTAGCAGACCATGTTGTAAGGGAGGCTGACCATTTCCTTTACATGATTCATGTTTTAGAAGAAAGATTAAATACAAAAAAGATGAATGAACGGCATTTATAGCGAAGGACGATAAAATGGAAGGAGAGGTTTTATGGCAAAGGTAGGGAAAGATGATTTCATAAACGGTTTTGTTCCGCATCATAACCATGGTTCGGTTGATTATACTTCTGTAGAGGATGGCCACGTTCACCAGTGTTTAGATGTCACTTCACCACCGATTCCTACTCAGGATGGAAGCCATATCCATTATACGGAGGGATATGTTGTCTTTGAAAATGGGCATTCTCATCATTACCGGGCTTATTCGGGACCAGCTATTCCGGTAGGTAATGGGATGCATGTTCATTATTATGATTTTTACACTAGCGAAAATGATGGACACAGGCACCATGTAAAGGGTGTGGACCGAGCAGCACCCGGTAACAAATAGGAATCATTATAGGTCCTCTTCTGATTAAGTTATTCAAAAGGGTGGAGAGCTTACCTTTAAAAAACAGCTAAATATAAATAGCCAAGAATATCAGACAACAAATCTGATATTTTTTTTGGTTTATAACGGAAATTTATAAAAGTAAATTCAGCTCGTGCATTACTATAAAAGCTTAAGAATTCTTAAGGATTTTTGCTCCTATTTCTTAAGGTTTGAATTTTAAAGTTAGATTATAAATTCAAGCCATTGGAGTGATGAAATATGAAACAGTTGCTTTTCTTGTTTCAATATATAGGTAATCCAAAGACGGTAGGAGCTATTAGCCCTAGCTCAAGGTTTCTAGGAGATAGAATGGTCGAAGGAATCAATTTTCAAAAAGCCAAATACATTATTGAGTATGGCCCAGGTACAGGAGTATTCACTGAAAAGTTGCTAAAGAATCGGAATCCTGAGGTAATCATTTTATTAGTAGAAAGCAATAATGAATTTTACGGTGAGTTGAAAGAAAAATTTAATGGGGAAAGATATTTAATTATAGTAAATGGTTCAGCTGAAAACATCGAGCAATATGTAAAGGACTACGGTATTCCTTATGCCGATTACGTTGTTTCAGGTCTACCTTTTGCAAGTTTACCAAAACAGGTTTCTAGCAACATTTTAAAAAATACTAGAAGGATCTTAAAAAAAGATGGACAATTTATTACTTTCCAATACACTAAATTTAAAAAGGCATTTATTGAGCAATACTTCCAAGAGATAAGGGTTAAAAGGGAATATAGAAATTTCCCGCCAGCTTATGTTTTCAGTTGTGGTATGTCAGAGAAAAGTGTGGAGGAAAACCATGGAGTCCAGAATTCTTATTGTTGATGATGATAATGAGATTAGAAATCTTATATCGATTTATTTAGAAAATGAAGGTATGCAAGCACAAAAAGCTGAAGATGCCATTGAGGCTTTAAAACTGCTGGAAGAAAAGGACTTTGATCTCATTATTTTGGATATCATGATGCCGAAAATGGACGGAATTGAAGCGTGTCTGAAAATTAGGGAAGAACGTAATCTGCCAATTATTATGGTCTCAGCAAGGTCTGAAGATATGGATAAAATCCAAGGTCTAATTGCAGGTGCTGATGATTATTTGTCTAAACCGTTCAATCCTTTAGAATTGACTGCACGGGTAAAGTCTCAATTAAGAAGGTTCAAAAAATATAATAGCCATACGGACAACAATAAAAGCATCATCGAAATTGGTGATTTAACCATAAACACAGATACACGCCAGGTATGGGTGGGGAAGAAGGAGATAAGGTTAACTCCAAAAGAGTTCGATATACTAGAAATTCTTTCTCGTAACAAAGGAATTGTCCTAAGTGTAGAAAAAATTTATGAGGCTGTTTGGAAAGAGAGTTTTTATAAATCCGATAATACAGTCATGGTCCATATCACAAAGATTAGAGACAAAATCGAAGAGGATCCGAAACGACCTATATACATAAAGACAGTATGGGGAGTTGGGTATAAAATATGAAAGGGATTGGGATTAGAAATAGGCTTATTGGTGAGCTCCTTGTTGCAGTTGCCATTAGTTTATTCGTTTCGATTGCTTTGATTCTCCTCTGTATCCAATTTATCTTGAATCCTTACGTTACGACATACCCTACAGGATTTAGCACAATAAAGTATAACGTAATGACATTTTTAGTGTTTTCAGTAGCAATCCTTACTTTTATTCTCGTTTTTTTAATAATGGTAAGGAAAAAAATAATCTATTTAAGGCACATCTCAGAGAGCGTTAATCATATCTCTAATGGAAAACTGGGTTTAACGATTGGAATTGAGGGTAATGACGAATTGACTCAACTTGCTAGGAATATTAATGATATGTCCTGCGAATTGGAAAAAAAATTTGAGCATGCAAGACAGCTAGAAACTGCAAAAAATGAACTGATTACCAATGTTTCTCATGATTTGCGAACACCTTTGACATCTGTATTGGGGTATATAGACTTGCTAAAGAGAGGTCAATATAATAGCAATCAATTAGAAGAATACATTGAGACCATTCATTCAAAAACAAGAAGACTCAAATACCTGATTGATGAGTTATTCGAATATACTCGTTTATCAAGCCCTGATGTGAGGTTAAATCTAACGGAAATAGATTTAGTAAGATTACTGGAGCAAATAGTAGGGGAATACGTTCCTGTATTTGAAAATGAACAATTAACAGTTCAAAAATCAATACCGGATGAAGAAATCCCGATTTCTATGGATGTAGATAAAATGGTTCGTGTTTACGAAAATCTGTTCATGAATGCCATAAAATACAGTAAAAAACCTTCGGAACTAAAAATTAGCCTTGAAAAAAAAGACAGCCAAGCCATTTTGAAAGTATCAAACAGAGTGGAAAAGCCTCCTGTTAGTGATATGAATAAATTATTTGATCGGTTTTTCAGAGGAGACAAAGCAAGAAAAGATACTCAAGGAACGGGGCTTGGACTAGCTATCTCAAAAAGAACTGTTGAACTTCATGATGGTTCCATTTATGCAGATTATAAGGAAGGATGGATAACCTTTCTTGTTGAGCATTCTATCCTGAGATAGAAAGAGAAGAGTGGAGAGATTATTTGTCCCTTGGTTGTGTAAGACATACAAGGCGATACTTTAAATGTTGAGTATCGCCGTGCCACTATTTCTTTACTGTAAATATTTTGGATGATCCTGCGGTTTATTACTACTAATCTCATCAAAAATATTTTCTTTTTGTGTCGATTGATTTTGTTCCTCATTTTGAAGGGATGGGAAATAGGCATCTAAAAGTTTTTTAAATTCGCCAACTGTAAGTGGTTTAGCATCTTCCTTTAATTCATAACCAAGCAATCCATTAGGCTCAATGGTCGCTGTTTTAATGTCCACAATAGTGGTTATTCCTTGATTACGAAACCTCATTTCCAATTGGTCAACGGTGAGACGTAACTTTTTCAAATTCTTGATATTCAATGAACCATTCTCAATCACGACTTTAGATTTACCGGTAATGAATTTTTCTACAATGTTAAATTTCAATTCCATATATTCAATAATGAGAATAGTTGCCACAAAGATACCTGCTCCAGCAAGTGCCTTGACGATACTCTTTTGTACTATAGGCTGTACAATAATCGTCCCAATCGAAATCATCACAATGGTTTGAGCAAGAGTCATTTGTGATATGGATTTTCTTCCTGCAATTCTTAATAAAAGAATACCACCAAGAATTAATAAAAATGATTTCCAAATAAACGATAGTTCCATGATTGAACCTCCTCCTACTTACTGCATTTCCTTTAAAATTCCCATTTTATCTCTTCTTTATTAAGTAACAACCTAATCACTGTTAAAAGTGTTTCTATTACAAAACACATAGTAACTAACAATAGTTTCCATATTATTGGGAACCATAATCACAAACCAACTTTATAAATATAAAAGTTATCGAAATAGCAATTACGAAGATTCAGTTTGTGATAGTTAGAGTATAGTGTTTTAGCTATAAAACCTGGTTGGAGGTATTTGTTGTGTCCCTAACACTTACTTTTTGTTTGACCATGTTATTGGTGATCGCGTTTTTTTCTACCAAGAAGCATTTGAACATTTTAGAACAGGTATTTGTATTTTTTCTTTTGGTGTTTATCTATACCAGTTTTGTGTCGATCATTAGCGTAAACCTTGAATTGTGGGAAGTTAGTAAGAGGCTACAGGATCTAATCGCCTTTCGTCTAAACGCAGTAATAAATGTTCCGCTAGCAATCTTATGGCTAATCGACCTTTGGCAGGCAACAAAACGTAATTTCTATAGAGGTGGATCCCTTTTAGTGTGTCTTTTTATTCTCTTGTACATAGGTGATTATATATTAAGATTTTATGGTGTATACCGATTTCATGCTTGGAATCTAGTGATGTTAGGTATGGTGTGGATTCTTATATTGTTCATTACTATACTTGCTCAACAAGGATTTAGAACGGTACTTCGTAAGGAAGGAATTGTATCATGAACTTATTTCCGCTACCTGATGAATTAAGCAAAAATGAATGGTTTGTCATCATATCCCTAATAACTTCTTATTCGGTATTCTTTTTACCCAAAAGAAAATTCTCTTTGAGTATGATCATCTTAATTGTTTTATTTTCTGCAACAATAGCAAGAATTGCTGATCATGTATTAGCTGGCCCACCACTGGATTTATATGACTTGATGGATACTGGTAAGTTTGAGATGTTTAATATTTTTTCCTATCTTTTATACGGTCCATTTGCTTATGTATACCTTTATTTATATGAAAAATTTAAAATAAAGCATATATACTCCTTTTTATATATAGTGGTGTTTTCTATATTTAGTGTGGCATACGAATGGATTACTGTCGTGTTCGGTGTTTTTACATTCAAGGAATGGAAGTCTATTTATTCTTTTCCAGTTTACTTGTTTGTTCAGTCATTAACCATTTTGTATTACCACATTCTAAAATTATTTATAAAGTTCCAATAAACAAAGTATTTTAAGATACATTCAGGGGGAATCACCTTTTGTTATTCTTACCACAAATAAACAGCATTCTAGAAATTTTTTAAAACATACTTGTTTACTGATTGTAATATTCATGTCTATTTCTTAAGTAAAAAAATTCTTAGAACCATGAAGACAGTCTCTTTTAAGGGAGCCTATATTGATTGATTTATGGTTTGGGAAAAGGTTTAAAGATAATAGGTTGTGTAGAATTCTCAAGGTTCATAATCATTTTTCTGCTAATAAATGCTTCAACGCCTTCCCACATCTCCGTTCATTAACGTTCCTCTTAAAGTCCTGCGTTCGTCTTCATGAAAATAGCGCAAATTACACAGACTAAATTGTGAATGATATATTCTCCATAAAACTCCACATAAACTTCATAGAAATTTAATGGGTTGATGAATACTATTTATCGGCTCAGGTATCACTAGAAATTAAAAACAATAGAAACAGGGTTGATAACATGGAACACCTAGTAAGATATCTTTCACAGTTTATCTTTTGGTACCCCCTTGTTATGTCCTTATTCTGGATAGCGGGTGCAAGTTTGTTTTTTAGATATCGAGAAAGAAAGAAAAAGATTAATTTTGATGAGATTGAATGGCCTTTTGTTAGTATCTTAATCCCTTGTTATAACGAGGAAGAGACAATTGAGGAAACAATCAAACATATTGCAAAAGTGAATTATCCATATAAAGAAATCATTGTTGTGAATGATGGAAGTACAGATAAGACTGCTGATATTCTTCATAAGTTAGCTCCGAAGTATGCAGAACTAAGAGTGATTGATTGTAAGGAGAATCGGGGGAAGGCAAACGCCTTACATATTGCTTTACATGCATCTAAATCGGAATATTTAATTTGTATTGATTCAGATGCGATTCTAGACCCTGATGCTCCCCATTATTTAATTCATCACTTTTTTAATCGTGGTGAGAGGCTGGGTGCTGTAACAGGAAACCCACGGATACGAAATCGTGATACATTACTAAGTCGCCTTCAAATTGTTGAGTACGCTTCTATTATTGGATCTATAAAAAGAACTCAACGTATATTAGGAAAAATTATGACGGTTTCAGGTGTGGTTGTGGCTTTTCGAAAAAAGGCATTGGTAGACGTTGGACTATGGGACCGTGACATGATTACAGAAGATATTTCGGTTTCCTGGAAGCTACAAGAGAAATTTTGGGATATTCGCTATGAGCCACGTGCACTATGTTGGATGCTTGTGCCTGAAACGATCAAAGGGATATGGAAACAACGGATTCGATGGGCACAAGGTGGTCAAGAGGTTATACTCAGGCATTGGAATGTATTGCGTAGTTGGAAGCATAGAAGGATTTGGCCCATTTATTTTGAGCAGTGGGTAAGCCTAACTTGGTCATACACTTGGATTTTTGTAACACTATATTATTTCTTAACAGCTAGCAATCTACATGAGCTGTTGATTTGGCTAACATTTTCCTCTTTTACTCTAACCTTTTTAAGCCTAGTTCAATTATGGATTTCGATTAAAGTTGACTCACCCTATGACAACATTACAAAATATTATCTTTGGGCAGCTTGGTATCCTGTTATTTATTGGGTGTTAAACGCGGTTATTGTGGTGTTTGCGTTTCCTAAAGCGATTAAGTCTAGGATTAAAGGTGGTTATGCAACATGGACAAGCCCAGACAGAGGAAACAGAATGACTTGATTATTAAAACAAAGCGTAATTGGGTAAATGAAGTGATGATCGGCCTTTTCTCCATTTTGATATGGCTATTTTGTATAGTTGTGATCTGCTTTTTTTTCAGTGCACTTATCAATAATAATAGTACTTATATCAATTTAATAAAAACTTCATTTAAAATGACAAACGTAGAAATCAGAGATTTCCTTTATACTGTTTTCGTTATTTTTATTGCATGCTACTTAGGACTGTGGTTGTGGAAGTACTATAATACAAAAAGGTTCGGCCCCTCGATGAGAAGGAAATATCCGCAGCCAACAACTGAGGGAGAGTTATTGGGACTTGGCTTAATTGGTAAGGATGATTATGATACTTTACAAAATGCGAAGGACATTACATTGGAGAAAAATCCAATTCGAGATATAGTTGAGTGAAGGGAATAGTTCATAATGAAAATGTAATTTATCAAATAGTTGGTTTAAATACTAAATCAGAGGAATTGATGAAATACAGAGCTTATAAATGAGCAAATTATGAGACTAAGAGTGGATTTTAAAGGTTATCTAATAGAATATTAAAGGGCCTGACCCCTAGCGAATAAGCATTACCGGAGATCAGGCCATATTTTTTATTTATATTTGTTTATTTTCCACGACTTTTCCTACCTTCTGGTTTCGATAAAGTCGATGACCAATCAGTGTTTGGAGTGTCAAGAAGATTCCGCCTACTGCCCAATAAAGTGGTAGTGCAGCTGGAGCTCTATATGAAATGATAACAATCATAATCGGTGACAATAACCCCATAAATTTCATTTGTTGTTGTTGGCTTTGGGACATATTTAATTGCGAGATTCTAAATTGAATGTAATAAATAACCCCCGCAATAATCGTTAACAATAAATCAGGATGCCCTAGACTAAACCATAAAAAGGTGTGTTGCGAGATTTCTGCTGAACCACGAATCGCATAATATAATCCAGTTAAAATAGGCATTTGAATGAGCAATGGCAAGCACCCCATATTAAGTGGGTTAATTCCATGTTGTCGATAAAGGCCCATCATTTCCCGTTGAAGTTCTTGTTTCTTTTTCGGATCCGTTTCAGCTGAAATTTTCTTCTGAATCTTTTCCATTTCGGGCTTTACTAAATCCATCTTTTCTTTCATCACGGATTGGTTTTTATACTGCTTTAACATAGAAGGCATCATAATCAATCGTATGCATATGGTTACAACAATAATCGCAATACCGTAACTACCGTCAAATGTATTTGCGATAAAATTTATGAACTGTGTGATAGGGTTTACTAAGATAGTGTTAAAAAAACCTTCATTATTGTTATTTGAATTTATTCCGCACCCAGACAGAAGTGCAGTCAGTACGGATAAAAGAATAATCAGTTTGGTGTAAAAACGAGAATTTTTCATGTTTCCTCCTTAAAAGTTAGATTGAACTGTTAAGATAAAAGGAAACAAAACTCTCAGAGTCATCACTTGTATATCGTTTATTTCGAATCGATTTGGTAATTCTTCTTGTGATAAAGTACTGAATTAAAAGACTTCGATTACCATCAAACTTCTTACATTCACTAATTTTCGTGTCTGTAAAATTGGATAAAGGTGAACTAAAACCAATATGAACCCTTTGTGTAGAAAGTAACAGAAGCATTAATCCAATACAGACACTAACGTTAAGCGCCATTTGAGTATAAACTTCCGGCTCTATTAGAAGAAAATCTATCAGCAAAGGATTTTCACCTCCAATTTCGTTTGTGAATACTTTAACTATACATGAATTTTGATTATCTCACAAAATTAAATTATGGAAGCTAAGCAGCGCCAGATAGAAAGAGGATGGGCATCATGTTCTTTCATCAAAAAAAGTGAGCTTATATTGTCCTCTGTATGACAACGTAAGCTCACTTCATGCATTTCTTATTCTTCATTCATGACACTATGCTTTTTGCCATAAGCAAAATAGAATAGTAGTCCAAATAGAAACCAAACACCGCATGCAACCCATGTAAAGAAAGAGAGCTGGGTAATTAAAAATAAACATAATAAGAATGAACATATCGGTAAAATTGGAAAGAAAGGTACTTTAAAACCATTGGATGGGATACTTTTATTTTTTCTTAAATAAATAACTCCAATTGAAACGATTGTAAATGCAAGTAATGTTCCCATGTTTACTAGTTCTGCCAACTTAGACAATGGAACGAAGCCGGCACAAAAAGCGACAAGTGCGGCAAATATCCATGTGTTTTTAACGGGTGTTTTATATTTTTTACTAAGCTCATACATACTTTTCGGCAGCAATCCATCACGGCCAAACGCGTAAAGAAGTCTCGTTCCGCCATATGACATGACTAGTATAACTGTCATCATCCCAACAACGGCACCAAGTGAAATCACTCCAGCCACCCAATCTTGATGAACGATTTGCATGACGAAGCTAACTGGATCACTTACATTTAGCTTCGTATATGAAACCATCCCAGTTAGAACTAGGGAAACAGCTCCGTAAAGGATTGTACAAATAATTAATGATCCAATGATCCCAATTGGCATATTTCGCTGCGGGTTTTTTACCTCTTCTGCAGCTGACGAAACAGCATCAAACCCAAGATAAGCAAAGAAAACAAGGGCTGCACCACTTATGACTCCATTTATTCCGAACGGCATTAATGGTTGCCAATTAGCAGGCTCAACATAAAAAATACCTACTCCAATAAATAAGAGAATAACCCCCACTTTAAGAAATACCATGATCATATTAACCTTCGTAGATTCTCTTATTCCGAGCGTTAATAAAAATGCAGTGGCAAATATAATAGCGATAGCTGGTACATTTACAAATGTTCCTTCTGCAGGATTAAAAGAACCAGATATAGCCTTTGGAAGGGTAACATTAAAACCTTCTAACAAGGCACTTAAATAGGCAGACCAACCAGTTGCAACTGCTGCAACAGCTAAACCATATTCTAATAATAAAGCCCATCCAACTAACCAAGCGACCAGTTCTCCAAATACAATATATACATACGTATATGCACTACCCGTTACTGGTACGGATGAAGAAAATTCTGAATAACACATCGCGGCGAATGCACAAACAATTGCAGCTATAATAAAGGAAAATACAATACCTGGTCCAGCGTGCCCCGCAGCTACTGTTCCAGGAAGAATGAATATACCTGTTCCGACAATAGCACCTACACCAAGCAACATTAAGTCAAAGGCTCCTAACGTTTGCGGTAGCTGGATTTCTCCCTTATTTTTAAGTAGCTCCCCGAGATTTTTTTTTCTGAATAATACATTTTTCATACTGAACCCTCATTTTTTGAAAATATGTAAAAATTCTATCTGTATATGAATTAAAGGTCAACCGCTTTTGTCGAATTACCAAAATTTTTGTCGAATTATAAATTGAGATGTAAGGGCACATACTAAAACGATGTCTTAAAAAATATCTTGTCATTTTGATTGAAGCCGATTATAGTAAAGTGGTAATGACAACTGTCAAGACACTAGGAGGATATATCATGACAGAAAAAACAATCTCAAAGAGGAGGCTTCTTGGTATTGCAGGGCTCGGCTGGATGTTTGATGCCATGGATGTCGGGATGCTTTCTTTTATTATTGCAGCACTGCACACAGATTGGGGTTTGACACCGGAACAGATGGGCTGGATCGGGAGTGTCAACTCAATCGGGATGGCTGTCGGCGCTCTTCTATTCGGCCTTTGGGCGGATAAGATTGGTAGGAAGAATATCTTTATTATGACCTTATTATTATTTTCACTTGCGAGTGGATTTTCCGCATTAACAACTTCCCTATTTTTATTTTTAGTACTTCGCTTTTTTGTTGGGATGGGGCTTGGCGGAGAATTACCGGTTGCTTCAACACTCGTTTCAGAGAGTGTAGAGGCGAAAGAGCGTGGGAGAATAGTTGTTCTACTTGAAAGCTTTTGGGCATTTGGTTGGCTCCTTGCAGCACTTATTTCATATTTTGTTATTCCGTCATATGGCTGGCGAATTGCCCTTATTATTAGTGCGGTACCTGCTCTTTATGCGATTTATTTGCGGCTTAATCTTCCAGACTCTCCAGCGTTTGCACCAAAGAAAGTGGAGAAACGTACGGTTTTCCAAAACGTCCGAGATGTGTGGTCGAAGAAATATGCACGCTCCACATTCGTTCTTTGGATGGTCTGGTTTACAGTTGTTTTTTCTTACTATGGAATGTTCCTTTGGTTACCAAGTGTTATGGTAATGAAAGGATTTAGTATGATTCAAAGTTTCGAATATGTGTTAATCATGACCCTCGCTCAGCTACCAGGTTATTTTACAGCTGCTTGGCTCATTGAACGGGTAGGGAGAAAATTTGTACTTGTTACTTATTTGCTAGGAACCGCAGGGTCTGCTCTTGTTTTCGGGCAGGCAGAAACGACTGCAGTTCTCATTGTTTCAGGTATCTTATTATCATTTTTCAACCTTGGTGCATGGGGGGCTTTATATGCGTACACACCAGAACAATATCCGGCTATCATTCGTGGGACAGGTGCTGGTATGGCCGCAGCAATTGGGCGAGTCGGTGGAATTCTTGGACCACTCCTCGTAGGCTCACTTGTTTCTAAAGGTCAATCCATTAGTTTCATTTTTACGCTATTTTGCATAAGTATTGTAATAGGTGTCATTACACTTGCCTTTTTTGGGAAAGAAACAAAGCAGATTGAATTAACCTAAAAAAGAATTATTAGTAGACAATGGTATAGATTTCAAGATATTTCTAGTAATTAAGGGTTGACGGATTTATAGATATTATTGTAGTATAAAAAAACAATCGAATAAGGCCTCACTTTTTCATAGTGAGGTAGAGGCGCGATATTTAACAGTCTTTAGTGGAGTTTGAGAAGCAGTGATACTAAGGAGAAGGAAATGTCGCCGAAGTGTGTAATAATCTCAGTATTACATGCTGGGTCTGCAGTTAAGAGCTGCAGGACTGTCTCAATAAACCCTCCGTTTATTGAGTTGTGCTATCTCATTTGGGATAAAAGAGAGGACTTTAGGGAAACGATACAGCGACCTGGGTATATCTCAGGTCGCTTTTTTGTCGAAATCTAACAAAAAACAGGAGGAAATACATCATGAGAAACAAACTATTTTTATTCGCAGTTTTATTGACTTCTACTATTCTTTTATTAGCAGGGTGTGGGACAAGCAGTAGTTCTGATTCTGGATCAACTTCAGAGGAGAATACATTTAAGGTTGGGCTTGAAGCTGGATATGCGCCATTTAACTGGACTCAAAACGATGATTCTAACGGTGCAGTTAAAATTAAAGGGTCTCAAGAATATGCAGGCGGATATGATGTAGAAATCGCGAAAAAAGTGGCTGAAGGATTAGGAAAAGAATTAGTGATTGTCAAAACAGAGTGGGATGGACTTGTACCGGCTCTAACATCAGGGAAAATTGATGCGATTATTGCAGGTATGTCACCGACAGCAGAACGTAAAGAAGCAATCGACTTTTCGGAAAATTACTATACTTCAAATCTAGTAATGGTAGTGAAGAAAGGCAGCAAGTATGAAAATGCTACTTTAATCCAAGATTTCACTGGAGCAAAAATTACAGCTCAATTAAATACGTTCCACTATTCAGTGATCAATCAAATTGAAGGCGTTGAGAAGAAAACAGCGATGGACAACTTCCCAGCAATGAGAGTGGCTCTTGAATCAGGAATGATTGATGGATACGTTTCAGAGCGTCCAGAAGGTGTTAGTGCTTCATCTGCAAATGAGAACTTTGTAATGGTAGAGTTTGAAGATGGATTTAAAACATCACCAGATGATACAGCAATCGCAGTTGGACTTCAAAAGGGCAGTGCCTTAACAGATAAAATCAATGAAATTTTAGCAGGTATCTCTGAAGAAGAACGTACAAGCATTATGGATTCAGCGATTAAAAATCAACCTGCAGCACAATAAAAAAATGCTAGAAACCGGCTGTACCTCACTTACAGTCGGTTTTAAAGAGTAAAGGAGGAAGAAAGATGAGTTTTGAGTGGGTCATACGAATTATCACAGAAAACTGGCCAATGTTCCTTCGTGGTGCGGGTGTAACACTATTAATTGCTCTTATTGGGACAATCTTTGGGGCAGTGATTGGATTAATCGCAGGAGTAATTCGTACCATTCCGATGCCTGAACGCAGAGTGAACAAGATTTTTTTAAAAGTCATTAATGCCATCCTCTCCATCTATATTGAATTCTTCCGTGGAACACCGATGATTGTACAAGCGATGGTTATTTATTATGGTTCTGCGTTAGCATTTGGTATAGATATGAATGTTTTTGTTGCAGCGATTATTGTTGTATCAATCAATACAGGCGCCTATATGGCTGAGTATGTTCGCGGTGGGATTGTATCGATTGATAAGGGACAGTTTGAAGCAGCACATGCAATTGGAATGAATCATTTTCAAACGATGTGGAATGTTGTATTACCACAGGTTATACGTAATATTCTACCTGCAACAGGTAATCAATTTGTGATTAATATTAAAGATACATCCGTTTTAAATGTGATTTCAGTTACAGAATTATATTTCGTGACAAAATCGATATCAGGCAATAACTTTAGATATTTTGAATCATTTTTCGTAGCATGTATGATCTATTTTGTGATGACCTTCATAGTCACTAGAATACTACTATACTTTGAAAAAAAATTAGATGGCTCTGATACCTATACGATGATTGGGAATGATCGACCTATCCAAGCAAATCAACAACAATAGGAAGAAGGAGGAGAGAATATGGAAAAGATTATTGATATTCAACATTTAAGCAAATCCTTTGGCACTCATGAAGTATTAAAAGATATTGATTTCTCGGTGAATAAAGGAGAAGTTGTCTCCATCATCGGTTCCTCCGGATCTGGTAAATCAACTCTTCTTCGTTGTATTAATCTATTAGAAAGACCTAGCGGCGGGCAAATTGTCTATCAAGGTGAAAATATATTGGATAACAAGCATGATGTCGCTACCTATCGTAGACATTTAGGAATGGTTTTCCAACAATTTAACTTATTTAATAATCATAATGTCCTTAGCAATTGTGTGGTAGGACAAGTAAAAGTATTGAAACGCTCCAAGGAAGAAGCTGAGAGAGTAGCGATGAAATACTTAAAGGTTGTTGGCATGGATAAATATATTAACGCCAAGCCAAAGCAATTATCAGGTGGGCAAAAGCAGCGTGTGGCGATTGCAAGAGCACTATCGATGGAACCAGATGTTATGTTGTTTGATGAACCAACATCAGCTCTTGATCCTGAAATGGTAGGAGAAGTTCTTAAAGTCATGAAAGAGCTTGCTGACTCTGGTCTAACGATGTTAATCGTAACGCACGAAATGGAATTTGCAAAAGAAGTATCGGACCGAGTCGTATTTATGGACAAGGGAGTTATTGCAGAAGAAGGAAAACCAGAGCACATCTTCAATAACCCAACACAAGAGCGTACGAGGGAATTCCTAAAACGCACTTTAGTTCACGCATAACATAATGAAATAATGTATTTGATTATTGAAGGACCGGGCGTTGGCTCGGTTTTTTTTTATGACCACATTTGGATGAAGGACATTCCGCCTATGAATTTTTTCGGAAAAGTCCTTCATCAAGGGTATGAAGGACTTTCCGTCTATGAATTTGTTCGGAAAAGTACTTCATCAAGGTTATGAAGGACATTCCGTCTATGAATTTGTTCGGAAAAGTCCTTCATCGGGGTTATGAAGGACATTCCGAAGAAGAACCCATGCGGAAAAGTCCTTCATCGAGGTTATGAAGGACATTCCGACCAAGAACCCACATGGAAAAGTCCTTCATCAAGGTTATGAAGGACTTTCTGAAGAAGAACCCATGTGGAAAAGTCCTTCATCGAGGTTATGAAGGACATTCTGAAGAAGAACCCATGCAGAAAAGTCCTTCATCAAGGTTATGAAGTACATTCCGAAGAAGAACCCATGCGGAAAAGTCCTTCATCGAGGTTATGAAGAACATTCCGAAGAAGAACCCATGCGGAAAGGTCCTTCATCGAAGTTATGAAGGGCATTCCGAAGAAGAAACCACATGGAAAAGTCCTTCATCGAGGTTATGAAGGACATTCCGAAAAAGAACCCATGCGGAAAAGTCCTTCATCGAGGTTATGAAGGACATTCCGAAGAAGAACCCATGCGGAAAAGTCCTTCATCGAAGTTATGAAGGGCATTCCGTCTATGAATTTGTTCGGAAAAGTCCTTCATCAAGGTTATGAAGGACATTTCGACGAAGAACCCACGCGTAAAAGTCCTTCATTGAGGTTATGAAGGACATTCCGACGAAGAACCCACGCGTAAAAGTCCTTCATTGAGGTTATGAAGGACATTCCGACGAAGAAAACGTTCGAAAAAGTCCTTCATCGAGGTTATGAAGGACATTCTGAAGAAGAACCCATGCAGAAAAGTCCTTCATCAAGGTTATGAAGGACATTCCGAAGAAGAACCCATACAGAAAAGTCCTTCATCAAGGTTATGAAAGACATTCCGAAGAAGAACCCACGCGTAAAAGTCCTTCATCGAAGTTATGAAGGACATTCCGACGAAGAAAACGTTCGAAAAAGTCCTTCATCGGGGTTATGAAGGACATTCCGACCAAGAAACCAACAGATTTTACAAATAAATCCGCTACTTTTTTATTGTTGTTGTTCCAAGTGTTCCGAAATCTTCTCGTGGACCTGGGATTCTATCGCTTCAACATGACTTTCCTCGAAAGTATGTTTAGGATGGGGATGAAACCAATGAATCTCTCCTTCGTGGATAAGTCCTTGATAGTCTGATCCATCAACACTTATTGTGAATTGATGACGTTCATGAACCTGATCCTCAAACATTGGTCTTACTTCAATATCTTTAAACATCATGTATTCCTCCTAAGAAGTCATTTTTTCAAGTTTTCCCTAAACATGATGGTGTATGCCTACTATTTATGTAGAGATAGAGAAATATCTAGAGGAATTTCGATCTATAAGTTTGGCATGACTTTTCTGGCACCAAGGAAAAGCCATGTGCTAAGAACGAAGGGCATGGTCAAGGCCGGAAGTCCGAATGGCTGAAGCCAAGTCGTAATACTTGCTATTAATGGAACGGTAACACAAGTAGCAATAATGCCTGAGAATAATGCAAAACGGTTTTGCTTCGTCTTAAATACGACAGACACAGCTAAGATGGTTAAGATAGCGTTGTATCCATAAAGCCCCATATAAATCGGATTATCTTCTCCGCCAAGTAAAAACGATGTCAATAAAGCAAGCACGTTTCCTAAAACAGCATAAAGACCAAGCCTCCATCCAGCCAAAAATACCGCAACAAAAAGCAGAATACCTGATAAAGTGCTATGAATGAAGAAAATCTGTCCAATTCCGTTAAATGCCGCTTCTGACCAGTTTATCCTCCCAGAGGTATCCAATCCCCAATAGGCAATATCTTCTGGTACTAACTTTGAGGTTAAGTGAATGGCCTTTAAACGGTAAGAAGCGAGCAATGTGAACCATGTCAGGACGATAAAAGGAAAAGTAAGAACGGGGATGCCTGTATTCTTCATTACATGAATCATGGCGGCTGTAAATAATGCCGTAACTGCAGCGCCAACAAGGGCAATTATCCAGTCGTAAGATCCTGTTAGGAATAGGGTTAGCGCTATTCCTGTTAAAACAGAGTTGTAACCTAACAGCCCTTGATTAATGGTTTCTTCCTCGACACCTCCTATTTTCCCCATCATGGTAGCAATCAAGGCTGATAAAAAGGCGATGATTCCTAAAGTATAGGAAAAGATTGTTATCGCTATGAGTATGATAATTCCAGAAAGAGCATTTTCAATGAGCATAACTTGAGAAACGCCTTTTAGTGCCGCCGTCAGAAAGGGAAATAGTCTTCCTTCTGCCCATGGCTTGTGATTAGTGTTTTGCACGAAAATCCATCCTTTCAAAAATGAACCGCAATCGATTCCAAAGCAGAAACTGCTACTTCACGCCAGTAATTCTATCCTTTGTTTGTTTTCACCTAGCTAGTATCCCCTGTTAATAAGGATAAAATAAAAAGAACTTATTTCAGAAGGGAGCTTAACGTAAAAAATCCAGTTGTTTGTCAGTGGTTTTGTAAACTAAACAAACGCTGGTTTAAATAAGGTAAAATCTGGAGAACATACATAAAGGTTTAGAGTACTTTCTTATGAAAGAGGAGGATTTACTATGCAATTATCACCGCGTGAGATAGACAAGCTCATGATCGTTGTTGCGGCTGACCTAGCTAGGCGCAGGAGAGAAAGAGGTTTGAAATTAAACTATCCGGAAGCAGTTGCACTTCTTACCTATGAAGTATTAGAAGGTGCACGGGATGGAAAGACAGTTGCAGAATTGATGGAATATGGCGCCACGATTTTGACAAGTGATGATGTAATGGAAGGAATCCCGGAGATGCTTGATGATATCCAGGTAGAAGCTACCTTTCCAGATGGAACAAAGCTTGTAACAGTACATAGTCCAATTAAATAAAAAGTGACAGGAGGCTATTTCATGCAGCCAGGCCAATTATTTTTAAAAGAAGAAGACATCATTTGTAATGCCGGAAGGGAAGCATCCAAATTGACTGTGACAAATACAGGAGACCGTCCTGTTCAGGTAGGGTCTCATTTTCACTTTTATGAAGTTAATGAAGCACTTCAATTTGATAGAGATCAAGCATACGGAAAGCGCCTAAACATCCCAGCTGGAGCAGCTGTACGTTTTGAACCGGGGGATGAAAAGGAAATCGAGCTGATTGATTATGCCGGAGAACGCCGTGTCTATGGATTTAATAATAAGGTAGACGGCTCACTAGAAAAGGGGGGTAACCAATGAGTTTCAAGATGTCTCGGAAACAATATGCTCAAATGTATGGACCGACTACAGGAGATTCTATCCGTTTAGCAGATACGGATATACTGATTCAAATTGAGAAGGACCATACCACCTATGGAGAAGAAGTGGTATTCGGTGGAGGAAAGGTAATTCGTGATGGAATGGGGCAACACCCTCTAGTAACACGTGGCGATGGAATTGCCGATGTGGTCATTACCAACGCTGTCATTCTAGACTATACCGGCATTTATAAAGCGGATATCGGAATCCGCGATGGGAAAATTGCGGGAATCGGAAAAGCTGGTAACCCATTGATCATGGACAACGTGGATATTGTGATTGGGGCCGGAACGGAAATCATTGCTGGTGAAGGAATGATTGTAACAGCTGGTGGAATCGATACCCACGTTCATTTTATTAACCCGACACAAATACGAACAGCATTAGCTTCAGGACTTACAACATTGATTGGGGGCGGGACTGGCCCAGCTGCAGGATCAAAAGCAACAACGGTTACTCCTGGTGCATGGCATATGCACAAAATGCTCCAAGCAGCTGAAGGATTGCCAATTAACGTTGGATTCACTTCAAAAGGACAAGCGACTGCTGAAGAGCCACTGGCAGAGCAAGTGCGTGCTGGTGCTATAGGTCTGAAAGTTCATGAAGACTGGGGAGCAACTCCTTCTGCCCTAGATTATGCATTAAGGGTTGCTGAAAAATATGATGTGCAGGTCGCTCTTCATGCCGATACGTTAAATGAAGGCGGTTTTATGGAAAATACGATGGCAGCGATTAAAGACCGTGTCCTTCATATGTACCACACAGAAGGAGCAGGCGGCGGGCATGCACCGGATCTTATCAAATCCGCAAGCTATATGAACATTCTTCCATCTTCAACAAATCCGACCCTGCCTTATACAATAAACACAGTGGATGAGCATATGGACATGCTAATGGTTTGTCATCACTTAAATCCTTCTATTCCCGAGGATCTTGCATTTGCCGATTCGCGTATTAGACGTGAAACCATTGCTGCTGAGGATATTCTCCAAGATATGGGTGTGTTTAGTATGACGAGCTCGGATGCACAGGCGATGGGGCGGATAGCCGAAGTGATTTTGCGGACATGGCAAGTGGCTGACAAAATGAAAAAGCAAAGAGGAAGTTTAGAGGGTGACACGGAGCTTTCTGATAATAATCGTGCAAAGCGTTATGTCGCTAAATATACAATTAACCCTGCAATCACCCATGGAATTTCTGAGTATGTGGGATCCATCGAAGTTGGAAAAATTGCCGACCTTGTGATTTGGAATCCAGCCTTCTTCGGGGTGAAACCAGAAATGATTCTGAAAAATGGATTTGTTGTTGAGGGCTTGATGGGCGATGCGAACGCGTCTATCCCCACACCGCAGCCAGTTATTTATCGTCCAATGTATGCGCAATATGGAAAAGCGTTATCTAGCTCATCGATTACGTTTATTTCTCAAGCTGCTTTCGATGAGAAAGTGCATGAAAAGCTTGGATTGCAAAAGATGATTCTTCCTGTTCGCGGCATTCGGAAACTGACGAAGAAAGACATGAAATTGAATTCCGAAACTCCCGAAATAACGGTGGATCCGCAAACCTATGAAGTAAAAGTAAACGGCGAATTAATTTCATGTGAACCGGTTGACCAGGTACCGATGGGACAACGATATTTCCTATTTTGAGGTGAAGATCTTGTTAGTAGAAAGAATTGTAACAAATATTGATGATATGGAAAAAGAAGAGATTGAAAAGCGCCATATTGAAAAGGTGTTCCTTGAGAGCGATCATTTGATGAAACGGATTCAGAGGGTGACGACCGACCATGGCAAGGAAATTGGAATTCGATTAAAAGAACCGCGTGACTTCGTTGCTGGTGATGTTCTCTATATGGATGATAAGAACTTAATCATCATAGATGTCCTCTCCGATGAGTTAATTGTAATAAAACCACGTACCCTGATGGAGATGGGGACAATTGCCCATCAGTTGGGGAATCGTCATCTACCCGCCCAATTTGAAGGGGACGAGATGCTTGTCCAGTATGATTACCTTGTTGAAGAATTACTGAACGAACTTCAGATTCCTTATCAACGAGAAAAGCGGAAAGTGAAAAAGGCCTTTCGCCATATCGGGCACAGCCATGGATAAAAATACTCTTTCATTATTTCAGTTATGTGATTCCAATTTCCCGACAGGAGCGTTTAGTCATTCCTATGGGCTGGAGACTTATATACAAGCAGACAAAGTACATAATCGAGAATCATTCAATAGCTGGTTGCATGTGTATGTAAATGAGCAGCTTATTTATTCAGATGGTCTTGCTTGCCGTCTCGTATACGAAGCATTAGAAAAGGGAGACTTCCAAAAAGTTTGGAAAGTAGACCGGATGTTGAACGCACAAAACTTGCCACGGGAAACGAGAGAGGGTACACAAAGGGTAGGCGACCGGATGCTAATCCTCGTAAAATCCCTATACGACATTCCGGTCCTGTCTGAGTATGGCGAGCGCATCAAACAAAACAAATCTTTCGGTCATCCAGGGATTGTATTTACGATTGTGGGCCACCATCTTGGTGTGCCCGCATTCACTACTATTTTGTATTATTTATATTCGGCAGTTTCAAGCCTTGTCCAAAATGCGGTTCGGGCTATACCATTGGGCCAAACAGCAGGTCAGAAAACGATTCAAGAGTTTCAAGATGTTTTAACAGAGGCTGTTGCAAAGATAGAGGAAATGGATGAAGACGACTTTGGCATCGTCTCTCCCGGTCTGGAACTATCGCAAATGCAGCATGAACGTGTGAATGTCCGAATTTTCGCGTCTTAATGCTAATTAATAGATAAAAGGAAGTGTTGGTATGGAACCTATTAAAATTGGAGTAGGGGGACCAGTAGGAGCAGGAAAAACTGCGTTGGTTGAAAAGTTAACTCGTCATTTACAAGGTGAAATCAGTATGGCCGCTATTACAAACGACATCTATACAAAAGAAGACGCGAAATTTCTGATGAATAACGGCGTGCTTCCGGAAGATCGAATTATTGGTGTAGAGACAGGAGGATGTCCGCATACGGCCATACGGGAGGATACTTCCATGAATTCCGCAGCAATCGAAGAATTAATTAAGAGACATCCTGATGTTGAACTCATTTTTGTCGAAAGTGGCGGGGACAATCTGGCTGCTACATTCAGCCCAGAACTTGTCGATTTTTCCATTTATATTATTGATGTGGCTCAAGGTGAAAAAATCCCGCGTAAAGGTGGACAAGGGATGATTAAGTCTGACCTATTTATCATCAATAAAACAGACTTGGCTCCTTTAGTTGGGGCGAATCTGGATGTTATGGCATCCGATACAAAAGTATTCCGCGGTGATAAACCATTTTTTTTCACTAATTTAAAAACCAATGAAGGACTTGATCAGGTGATAGATTGGATCAAGAAGAACGCACTTTTAAAAGGGTTGGCATAAAAATGCAGGACTGGACAGGAGTTTTGCGTTTAGATGCTGAGGAGCGGAATGGAAAGACCGTCGCAAAGAATGTTTACTTTCAAGGCGCGTTTAAAGTTATGCGACCCATCTATCATGATGATTCTGGACAAGTCTGTTATTATATTTTAAATCCAGGTGGTGGCTATCTGGATGGGGACCGCTATCAACTCAAGATTTCGTTAGAAAAGCAAGCAAAGCTAACATTAACCACACAGTCAGCCACTAAAATTTATAAGACACCAAAGACCCATGCTTATCAAGAAACAGAAATTAACCTGAAAGAAGGTAGCTACCTCGAGTATATTCCCGATCCGCTCATAGGTTACCGGGATGCACGTTATAAACAAAAAAATGTTATCCGTATGGAGAAAGGAACCACTCTTCTTTACTCTGATATTATTACTCCAGGATGGTCTCCGGGCGGGGAAAGGTTTAGTTATGATATACTTCAGCTGTTAAATGAAGTTTATATGGAAAATGAATTGGTGGTATACGATCATATCAAACTAAATCCGGCTATAAGGAACATGGAGGAACTGGGTCTGATGGAAGGTTATTCACATCTAGGGTCTTTACTTGTGATTGACGAAAAAGCCAATCATACTCTCCTTGACCGTTTATATCAGGCTATCGATCCAAATACTAAGGAATATAAAGTGGGAATGTCAACTTTGCCAATCCCAGGATTCACGGTACGGGTGTTAGCTTATAAAACACAGACGATTGAAAATATATTTTCTGAATTCCATCATATAATTAGCCAAGAGTGGTTTAACAAAACCCCTAGCTTGCTAAGAAAATATTAATGTTAATAACCCAGCAATTCGCATAATTGCTGGGTTATTAGCAAGTAAAGAAATGAGGAGGAGAGATTTGATGGAAGTTACTTTTTATTCAGTTTTGGCCCTGGGTTTCATTTTGGGAATAAGGCATGCGATTGAACCTGACCATGTTATTGCAGTTTCAACAATTGCGAGCCAAAGTAAAAAATTGTGGAACGCTTCTTTGGCGGGAGTATTTTGGGGAATTGGACATACTGTAACACTGTTTCTAGTCGGTCTTGTCGTCATATTAATGAAGAACGAAATACCCGAAAAGTGGGCCATGTCTTTAGAATTTTTAGTAGGAATCATGCTAGTTTACCTAGGGGTGAAAACAATTGTTTCTTTCAAAAATACTGTTATACATAAACAACATGTCCATCACCACCAAACTAGTATGGAACATGAGCATCATAATAAGCATAAAGGCACTTCGTATTTGGGGTCCATGTTTATAGGCTTTGTCCATGGACTAGCAGGAAGCGGAGCCATGGTTCTATTGACGATGGGGACTGTAAAAAGTGTGGGGGAAGCGGCTATCTTCATCCTTATTTTTGGTGTAGGAACGGTCATTGGCATGCTTTTATTTACCACCATCATTGGCATTCCATTTGTATTAAGCAAAAAACGTAGGACTGTAAGTGGGACATTTGGTTTAATAACGGGGGCAATCAGTACTGTTTTTGGTGTCTATTATATGTATAATTTAGGAATCAATGAAGGATTATTGAACCTCTGGGTCTAAGGATTTGGCAGGTTCCAAAACGTCCCGGGTTTGATTTAATTCGAATCCGTTTTTTTGACTTCAACATTATTAAGTAGGATGTTCCATCATTCCATTCGTATTGAACCTATTTCGAACTCTAGAATACTTTTCATCTTGAAGAATATATACTTAAATAGGAATCTAGGTATTTATTATTCTCGTAAAGGGTGGACTTGCATGAGTAACGAAGTATATAACAATCTGTATGAAACGAGAAATAACGTAGTAAAAGAGATCTCTTCATTAAATTTCACACAATTTAATGATAGACCTATTCTTAACCAATGGAGCATAGCACAGGTTTGTCATCACTTAGTATTAGTGGAACAAGCAACAATAATGGCGATAGAATGGGGATTAAAAGAGGTAGACAATACTGTAAAAAAACGTAAAAACGTACAACTTATATTAGATCGAACGAAAAAGATTAAAGCTCCAAAAATCGTTGAACCAGATGTAGAACCATTTGAAGTTCAATCAATCATTGACATGTTAGCTGATTCGAGAAAAAAACTGCTCAATTTCCTTAGTGCAATTGAGGATAAGTCGATATTAGCTTTAAAATCAACAAATCATCCTGCCCTTGGAGAATTACCGCTTGATCAATGGATTGAACAAATCTATTTGCATGAACAACGACACATCGAACAAATAAAAGAGATAAAATTACATGTAGATGTGAGTTAATAAACGGATGGTTATTAATTGCTTCTATATTTATGTCATAATGAAAGGGTCTGTCCCTCGGCGAAAACGTTGCCGAACTGGGGGCAGACCCTCGTTTCGTTTTGAATACGGAAACACTATGGTTCGATATTCTTTTATAAAAATCGAAAATAACTATTCAGATTTTGCAACTTTTTTTATAGCTGTTTCGTGGATAGATTGGAGGGGGGAAAGCGGTGGATTTAGATGAAGTGTTTGAAGCATATGTAAATGATCTATATCGATACTTATTTTCCCTTTCAAAAAATCACCATACGGCGGAGGATTTGGTTCAAGAGACGTTTTACCGAGCGTATTTACAGCTGGCGGAAGATGACATCCGATCTATTAAGCCATGGCTGTTTAAAGTGGCCTATCATGCTTTTATCGATTTTAATAGAAAACACAGTCGGCTGGTCATAACCGATGAAGTACATAATCAAATCAGCATCAAGACACCTGAAAGTTATCTTTTAGAGAAAGAAGGTTTTACCGCTCTCATGAACGATATTCATTCATTGAAAGAAACGGAAATGCATGCACTGGTTCTTTGTGATTTGCACCAGTTACGATTAAAAGAAGCGGCTGACATTCTTCAATTAAATATAAATACGCTAAAGAGCCATTTATCAAGAGGAAGGAAAAAGGTGGTTGAACGGGTTAAGGAAAGGAGGAGGCACGATGGATAAAGAGCAAAACCATCATGATGAGGAAATTTATCAATCTTTTTTAAATGAATCGATGCAAGACTATGAAAAAAGCCACAAGGTACCAGAAACAAAACAAAAAAGACTGATTAAAGCAGGGAGAAATCACGCATTACAAACAAATATAATGATTAGCCTGGCAGTCTTATTATTAATTGTGCCAATCCTTACATTAAGTAGTTATTTGTATTACGCGATTGGCGGAAAAGCAAACCATCTAATTGAAATCGCGACAAAAACTATTTATGTTACGGAACCGAATATGAGTTTAGAAGAGATGGAAGTAGAAGAGGATATCGGATTCTTTACGATGGATCTTTATTTTGATGTGTTTAAGCGGATTGGGAAAGAGGACTATAAAGCGGGTGAGTATTCGGTTAGTTTTGCACTAGATAAACCCAACTTTCCTGAACGGGATATGAAACTAGAGAGGCCACTTCCAGTTAGGGGAGACATGGAGACTAACAAGCTTTTTCATCCGGGTGGACCATATGGAAAAACAGTTGGATCAGATTGGGATATTCTGGATCACCTTCCAGATGGAACAGTGGGGGAGATCTATCTTTCTTTGAACCAATTAATGAAGCCTGGGGAAATTGAAAAACAGCTTGGGGAAGATGTTGAAGTAAGATGGGTTGCCGTTTATACAGGTCTTGAAGATAAGAGTTTATATGATGCGGGATACTCGGTTGCGCCAATTGGCTATCCGCTGCAGGTTGACACAACAACATGGTCACCATTTAATGGTAGACAAAAGTCAAATGAAGAAGTGTTTTTAGATATTTTACATTTCCTCGCGAAGGATGAAAAAACAGCTGAAAGAATATCGCGGGCAAGATCTTTAGTTTTAAAAGAACGAATCCCGTACATCGAGAAAAATGGGATCCAAGTTTACGGAGCAGTAGTAACGGGACCAATTCCGGAACTACGAAAACTCAAGGATAATCCTATGATCGGAGTCATGAAGGTGGGGGAAGTGAAGCTATGGAACTAGAAATGAACAATAAGAACAAGGGAAAACATAGAAAGCTACCCACCATTTCGGGTTTCCTTTCCTTTCTGGTCGCGCTACTCGCATTAGCAGGGGTTAATATTGCGTTATTGATGGATTTTGATGACTTCCCTCAAATGGTTCTTATCAACTTACCCGTTGTCGGGCTTGTCCTTGGGTTGCTTGGTTTGATCACATCTAAAAGATCAAGACTATATGCATTTTGGGGAATCGGGCTTAGTTTGTTTATTTTACTTTTTACATTTTTAATGATCGGCTTATCCTGGGTTGGTATAAATCCGAAGCCTTGATTTATTCGTGCAGGGTAATAAATGATTCGGGGCATGGTGTAAGAGCAATTCGAAATTTTTAGAGGCTGTTAAACATGACAGCCTAAGTATCAAGGTGTATGATAATAGGATTAAAGGAAACACGCTGAGGAATTCAGCGTGTTTTTCTAATTACAGGGAAGAAATGATGAGTAATTACCATCATGATTGTTAAACAATACCTAAATTCTTGAAAAGATATTCATACTATGAATGTTAAGGGTCATGATTTGAACGCACAAGTTAGGGGGGAGTGGATTGAACGATCCATTGTCAGATTTTCAACTTTCATTTCAACATATAAAATCACTCGTTCCACGAATAAACAAAGGAATTCAATTTATTCTAGTCATTAGTGGAAAATTAAAAATAGAGACATCTAGTCGCTTTTATCAATTGGAAGAAAACGATTTACTTGTAGTGAATCGAAATCAGCTTTATCAGGTTCAAGGAGATGAAGGGAATCGGGTCATGATCTTATCCATTTCTGACGGTTTCATGGACCACCATTATGCTGACTATCGGAATCAGCGGTTTGAATGTTATTCAAGGGAAATTGATCTTGGAAGAGAAGAGATGATTCATGCCATTCGCAAGCTTCTGGCTAATGTGATGATTAGTTATTACAGACAAGATGAATGCTACCGAATAGAAGTGAAAAGCTATATTTGTCAAATGCTACTGATTTTGATTCGAAGTTTTAAAGAAGAAGGAAGTGTCATCCAGAAAATAGATACGGATGATCATCGCCTCTTGCAAATAATCGATTTCATGGAAAGAAATTATGATCAAATGATTACGTTAGATGACGTTGCACAGAAATACTTTCTGTCAAAAAGCTATCTTTCTCGCTATTTTAAACAGAAAATGGGAATGGGATTTAGTCGTTATTTAACGGGAATTAGGCTAAAGCATTGTATGAAGGATTTACTTTATACCAATGACTCTATTTCACAGATTGCCATGAATAATGGCTTTCCAAACACAAAATCGTTTACAACGTTTTTTAAAGAAGAAAACGGGATGACACCTCATGCATATCGAGAGAGCCATTCTGTCCAAAAAGAGGATTCGGTTCATAACTATACGAAGGAAGATGCTTCAAATCTAATCCAATCTTCAGAGATTATTGCCAGACTAAGCAGAATGAATGAAGATGATCAAAAACCTTATAACCAAACAGAGACAAGATATGAAAAGCTATCGATAACTTTGAATGAAGCTAAGCCAGTGGACTTTCAATATCCTGAACATACATTAATTGTTGGAGAAATTTTTGAGCTGTTAAAAGAAGATGTTCGCTCTCAAATAGTAGAGGTCAAAAAGGATTTGCAATTAAAGTATATCGGAGTTCATCATCTCATGAGTAATACAGTTATTCCACCTGAGGTAGAGACGGATGAGGAGATTCCGACAACATCCCCTTACTTTAATATTGATAGTGCGCTGGAATTTATGAAGAGGCATGATTTATCTTTATTTATTCGTGCAGATTATCTAGATATTTCAAGAAATGAAGAACGCTACTTTACAAAACTCATTCAATTCACCAGACATTGTTTGCAGCTTTATGGTGAATCATTTGTTAAGCACTGGCATGTGATCTTTCACGAGCCCTATTATACAGGAGTTCGAGCAAATGAACTTCAAAGAGTTTATTTAAAATTACATAAGGCGTTAAAAGCGTTACTCCCTTCAATTCAGGTCGGCGTATATATGCCTTTTTCTTTCCGGAAAGAAAAAACGGGAGTTCATCACGAATGGCAGCTAGAGCAAGGTGAGTTTATTGATTTTATCGGATATAACGCGAATCAAAATGAGGTCATTGATTTTAAAGATATGGCGGGTATGAAAGTTGACTTGGCTGAAAATTACATTAAAGAAAAAACAAATAAGCTGAAGCTCTATTTAAAGAGAAATCATCTAGAAAAACCACTTCATCTCGTTTCATGGAACACTTTGTCCGGCAATACTCGGTATACGAATGGCACGTTTTTTCGAGGGGCACTGCTATTGAAAAATGTATTGGATATCTCCAATGAGGTGCAATCTGTTGCTCTTTGGATTAACACCATTGCACATGAGGAAGCGGGAAAAGATCAGCGCTATCGAATGGATGCGGTTGAATTATTCCATTATTTAAAAGGAAAACGTCCAGCCTATTTTGCATTAATGTTTTTGAAACGTCTGCGCGGCGAAATTGTTGCACAGGGTAAGGATTATGTGATGACAAGGAATGACCGGGGATATCAGTTGATTCTGATGAACTGTAATATTATAAATCCTTATCTTTCTATTGAAGAGACGTTTCTGCAGAAGCTTAATAAAGAAATTCATCTCACGATTTCTGGAATTCCGAGAGGAGACTATCAAATACGTAAGCTTGTGTTTGATAGAAATCATGGCGCGCTGTACACTAAGTGGTGGCGTTTGAATAGTAAGTATGGCATGGATGCTGAAATCATTGACTATATTATCAATTCCAGTAGACCATCCTTAGAAATCTTCGATGAGTCGATTGAAGATCATTGGTCGTTTTATTCTTATTTAACAAGCAATGCTGTCCACTTTTTTGAAATTCGAACAGTGTACTAAAATGAGTATTTATAAATCATGACAAAGGGCCATCACGATTATGTGTTAAGGTCCCTTTTTGAGTGGGTGAATGACAATAATTTACCCCCTGTTTTTTCCTTGATAAAATCATAGGTTAATATTTTCTCTCTGTTGTATGATGATTTGCACAATAATTGACTCTCCTGATAGGGCCTACATTTCTATAATTAAAGTATAGAAACGAAACAAAAATCTAGGTGATATGGGGGTTTTACAATGGAGACAACATATAAAGGTACAGATAAGTTAATTACAGGGATTGTGTTCGGGGTTATTACGTTCTGGCTCTTTGCACAAGCAATGGTCAATGTCGTTCCAGCTGTTCAATCTGATTTAGGGATTTCATATGGAACGTTAAACATTGCCATTAGTTTAACTGCCTTATTCTCAGGTATGTTTATCGTAGCAGCTGGTGGGCTCGCAGATAAAATTGGACGTAAAAAAATTACGTATGTTGGATTAATTTTAAGTGTTATCGGTTCTTTATGTCTTGTGTTAGCACAAGGTTCGGTTTTATTGATCATCGGACGTATCATTCAAGGTATTTCCGCAGCGTGTATTATGCCAGCAACAATTGCTTTAATGAAAGCTTACTTTGACGGAAAAGATAGACAGCGCGCTCTTAGTTACTGGTCAATCGGGTCTTGGGGTGGCTCAGGTGTCTGTTCATTCGCTGGTGGTGCCATCGCAACGTATATGGGATGGAGATGGATCTTTATCTTTTCTATTATTTTTGCTCTTCTTGCAATGTGGTTAATTAAAGATACACCTGAAAGCAAGGTAAAAGGAAATGGTACTTTTAAATTTGATTATAGTGGTTTAGCCATCTTTATCATTACAATGATCGCCTTAAACGTTTTTATTACATTTGGTGCAGATTTAGGTTGGACAAGTCCTATTACGATACTTCTTGCTGTCGTAACGATTGTTGGAGCCATTGTCTTCTTCAATGTTGAAAAAGGAAAATCTATTGCACTTATTGATTTCTCATTATTTAAGAATAAACCATATGCAGGTGCTACTTATTCAAACTTTTTACTAAATGCAATAGCTGGGACACTTGTTGTTGCGAATACGTATGTTCAAGTAGGACGCGGATTCACTGCGTTCCAATCAGGTATGCTATCAATTGGATATTTAATCGTTGTTCTTGCGATGATTCGGGTTGGAGAAAAAATCCTGCAAAAAGTAGGAGCGAAATCACCAATGGTTTGGGGCGCGATTATTACAACAGTTGGTGTAGCGATGATGGGCCTAACCTTCTTACCTGATCTTTCATATACAGTTGTCGTATTTATTGGTTTTGTTTTATTCGGTCTTGGACTTGGAGTATATGCAACACCATCTACAGATACATCTGTTTCAAATGCTCCATCAGATAAAGTGGGGGAGGCTGCAGGGGTTTACAAAATGGCAAGTTCACTAGGAAGTGCGATTGGTGTAGCCATTTCCGCAACGGTGTATAGCTCAGTAGCAGCAGCTGGAAGTGTTGAGCTAGCAGCCTCTGTAGGAATTATCGTAAATGTAATCTTTGGTATCCTGTCTATTCTTTCAATTACATTCATGGTACCAAAAAATGCTGGTAAAACATCAGACGTGTCATTAGAAAAAACAGCATAAACACTAAATAAGAGAAATTAGATAGAAGTCGGATTCAGCTCATTTTTATTATTTGGTACAGAATGGAGTGCCTTTCATTCTGTACCGTCAAAGAAGGAGACAAACATGATGAAAAGTGAATTAATGAGCATGCTAGAATCACGTAAAGAGGAAATCATTAATATCCGTCGTTTTTTACATGAAAATCCTGAGATTTCATTTAAAGAGGAAAAAACAGCTCAATTTATTGCAGATTTTTACAAGGGAAAAGACGTTGAGGTTCAAACGAATGTTGGAAATGGTTATGGGATTGTTGTAACGATTAAAGGTGGAAAGCCAGGAAAAACAATTGGTCTCCGCGCAGATTTTGATGCTCTTCCAATTACAGAAGAAACGGATGTACCCTTTCAATCAAAGAATGAGGGCGTTATGCATGCATGTGGTCATGATGGACATACGGCCTATTTATTAGTTTTAGCAGATTGTTTAATTCAATTAAAGGATTCCATTCCAGGTACTATTAAAATCATTCACCAACATGCAGAAGAGGTTCCGCCAGGTGGAGCGAAAAGTATCGTAGAATCTGGTTTGATTGATGACTTAGACGCGATCTATGGTATTCATTTATTACCAATGGGACCTGCAGGAACAGTCGGATATCATGCTGGGTATTCCTTTAATGGACGTGCCTATATGAAGTTGAAAGTGCAAGGAAGAGGTGGACATGGCTCATCTCCACATCTAGCTAACGATGCAATCGTGGCTGCTGCTCATTTTGTTACAGCTGCACAAACCATTGTTAGTCGGAGATTAAGCCCATTCGACATCGGTGTAATCACAATTGGCTCTTTTGATGGTAAAGGCACCTTCAATGTTATCAAGGATAGTGTTGAGCTTGAAGGTGATATTCGCTATATGACAGTAGAAACAAAAGAAACGATTGAAAAAGAAGTGAAACGGATTGTAAGAGGAATAGAAGAAGAGTTCGGCGTAACCTGTGAACTTACTTATACTCCAGATTATCCGCCTTTATACAACAATCCTGAGCTAACAGCAAAGGTTGCCGAAAGCTTACGAAGCATGGACGATAAGGATATAAAAGAAGTAAAAGAATTTCCGGCAATGTCTCCGTCAGAGGATTTTGCCTATTATGCTGAAAAATTCCCAGCTTGCTTTTTCTACATCGCTTGCACGCCAAAAGGAGTAGAAAACCCATACTTTAATCACCATCCAAAATTTGATATTGATGAGGATGCGCTTCTCGTAGCGGCTAAAGCTGTCGGACAAGTTGTTTGCAGTTATTATGAAATAGATTAATAGAATGAAGAAAAAACCATATGACATTCCTTATTGGAAATGTCATATGGTTTTTTTGTATGAATTTAGAGGGAGAAGGCTAATTTCTTGTTTTGTATTTATTTTAGTAATATAATTAATTCAATATCTTGAAATTAAGATAAATAAATTCGAGATTATTTTGAGCTAATCCGAATAAATAAGGAGAGGTTAAGAAATGAATTTTGAAGGTAAAGTAGTCATTGTTACAGGTGCAGCAGGCGGTATTGGAAAAGAAGTTGTACGTAAGTTAGCAAACGAAAAAGCGAAGGTCGTGTTAGTGGATTTAAATGAAGACGCGATCAAAGCTGTACAAGCTGAGCTTGGTTTAAATGAAGAAAATAGCTTAGTTGTAAAAGCAGATGTGTCGAATGAAGAAAATGTTAAAAATTATGTAGATCAAACTGTTTCAAAGTTTGGCCGCATTGATGGCTTCGTAAATAATGCAGGGGTTGAAGGTCCAGCTAAGCCACTTGAAGAAATAACAGAAAAAGATTTTGATTTCGTATATGGAATTAACGTAAAAGGTGTACTTTTTGGTCTTAAATATGTATTACCAGTCATGAAAGAACAAAAATCAGGTGCAATCGTTAATACGTCATCAGTGGCTGGTTTAATTGGCTCACCGAGCATGATTTTATATAATTCATCTAAACATGCTGTAATGGGTATTAACAAAGTTGCGGCTCTAGAAGCAGCACCATTTAACGTTCGTGTAAACACGGTAAACCCAGGTGTTATTAATACACAAATGATGCGTAAAATTGAAGCAAATGTGGCACCAGGTGCAGCGGAAGCAGCTCAAGCCGCTTATAACGATGCAGTACCAATGAAACGCTATGGTGAACCTGAAGAGGTAGCTAACGTCATTACATTCCTTCTTTCAGACGAAGCTTCTTATGTAAGCTCATCTTCATTTACTGTCGATGGTGCTTTATATAACGTTTAATCCAAAATAGCATAGCAACCAGTGGAAAACGTAAAGTTTTCTCTGGTTGCTTTTTTGAATTGCTCAAATATGTTACCTCAAAAGTGTCAGCACCATTTTCATAACATCTTTCTAGTAAATATGAAGCCCCCAAATTTTACACCCACTTAACAAAATCTACTATATACTGTATATATCCATTAACAATATGAGGAAAAAATTTTTTAGGAGATTTGTGATGAAAGTAGATTGTTTGATCGTTGATGATGAGATGGCTTTAGCCGAAACAACGAGTGAATATTTCAATATGTTTGAAGTCAAAACGACATTTGTAACAAGTGCTGAGGAGTGCGAGCGTTTCATGCTAGACAATGAACCGTCATTGATCCTTCTGGATATCAATCTTGGGGATTCTTCAGGCTTTGATTTATGCAAAAAATTGCGCCAAACAACACAGATTCCGATTTTATTTATCAGTGCCCGTTCTAGCGATGATGATATACTCATTGCGCTAAACATAGGCGGAGACGATTATATTCAGAAGCCATATACACTCAGTATCTTACTCGCAAAAGTAAAAGCAGTACTCAAAAGACTTGGCAATGGTTCTAATAATCAACAAGAAGTTTTTGATTTTGGAAACATACAAATTGACACAAATCTGCAACGTGTCCGCGTAAATGGTGTAGAGATTCAATTAAAAGCGATGGAATATAAGCTTTTATTTTATATGGCAAAAAATAAAAATCGAATTATTACAAAGGATGAATTGTTTCAAAACGTATGGGAAGATTCTTTTGTAGGGGATGGAACCCTCAATGTACATATTCGTCATTTACGAGAAAAAATTGAAAGGAATCCAAAGGACCCGAAATTTATTAAAACGGTATGGGGAACAGGATATGTTCTAGAGGATACCAGCCAATGAGAATTAAATTACTAATTGGCTCGATTTTCGTCATTTTTAGTGTGGGCATTGTCTTCTCCATTATAGTGATTAAGAATAATAAGATTTCAGAAGTGGATCTTGTCGCCATCAATGATGTGGTTAAAACGACTGAAAAAAATTGGGGACAGATTAGTGAAGAAACCTTCTTCAATATCGATCTAAAACAACCATTTTCCATCATTGATAACTCAGAAAGCGTGATATATCAAACACCTGGAAGTGATTTTGTCGATGTATACAATGCTATTAAAAATAGAGATATATTGATAGACCTGGAGAAAAACAACGAGATTGTTGGGAAAATCGTTATTCAAAATAATGAACAAGAAATGGTACACCAACAAAAAAGTGAACTAGTCACACTTTTAAGTTTGATATTCGGACTATTAATGATCGTGCTTATTCTTTATATCTTTTATATTTACAGTACGTTTTTGAAACCATTTCAGCAGCTTCAACAATTCGCAGCGAATGTGGCTAGAGGTCATCTAGATATCCCGTTAAATATGGAGAAGAACAATTACTTTGGTGCGTTCACGGAAAGTTTTGATATCCTGCGAGAAGAACTCGAAGCTGCACGTCAAAGGGAATATGAATCCAACCGTAGTAAGAAAGAGCTTGTAGCTACATTAAGTCATGATATTAAGACGCCAGTCGCTTCAATTAAAGCGGTTAGTGAGTTAATGCTTTTGCAGGCAACCGATGATAAGGTAATGAAACAAGTGAATACTATTTATTCAAAAGCCGAGCAAATTAATTTGCTTATTACAGATATGTTTCATGCCACTTTAGAAGAACTGCAACAATTAAAATTAACAGTAACCGAAGAATCAAGTGAGGTACTAGTTGATATGATTGAAAATGTCAATTATGATCAGCAAATTGTCTATGATCCAATACCACCATGTATTCTTTTAATGGATCGGTTGCGTATGCAGCAAGTACTAGACAATATTATCAGTAATTCATATAAATATGCGGGAACAAAAGTCATGATTAAATCACAAATTAATTATGGGTATCTTGAACTAAATATTCAAGATTTCGGACCGGGAATTAGCGAGGAAGAAGTACCTTTACTTTTTAATAAATATTTTAGAGGCAAAAATATCGAAGGTAAGAATGGTTCTGGACTGGGTCTGTATATTTCAAAATACTTCATGGAAAATATGGATGGCCATATTAGCTGTAACAACCGAAAAGACGGGTTCACAGTCGTATTGAAAATCAAGCTTGCGTAGATTTAAGAATTAGTTAAGAATTGCACAAAGATTTAATAAGAATTCATTTTGTATGATAAGACTGTAATCTTTATTGCGGTCTTTTTTTCTTTGGTTGAAAAATGAATGATATAAAGGGAGATGCCAATCAATCATGACAAAAACAATTATTCGAACGGAGAAGCTGTGTAAAACCTTTTCAAGCGGTGGTATTCAGCAGCATGTTTTAAAGAATTTAGATATCAGTTTAGGAGAAGGGGATTTCACGATTATAATGGGCAGTTCTGGATCGGGAAAGTCTACCCTACTTTATGCAATTAGTGGCATGGATAAGCCGACATTAGGTGAAATTAATTTTGCTGGAAAAAATTTAGCTACATTGAATAATGACCAACTAGCGGTGTTTAGAAGAAATAATTGTGGTTTTGTATTCCAACAAATTTATTTACTCGACAATATGAGTGTACTTGATAATGTACTAGCAAGTGGATTTTTAGTAAATAAGAATAAGCGTGAACTTGTAAAAAGAGTGAAAGAACGATTAATACAAGTAGGAATCACTGAAAATTCTTGGTCCAAATTTCCGAGTCAGCTTTCTGGCGGTGAGGCTCAACGAGTAGGTATTGTGAGAGCAATCATTAATAGCCCGAAAATATTATTTGCAGATGAACCAACTGGTGCATTAAACTCGGCATCTAGCGATCGTGTATTAGATGTATTTACAGATGTGAATCGGAGTGGTCAAAGTATTGTCTTGGTAACTCATGATTTGAAAACAGCATTACGTGGAAATCGAATTCTATATTTACGAGATGGCGTGATTTGCGGTGACTTGCAGCTAGGCGCATATAGTGAAAATGAGAATGTAGAGCGCCATGAAAAGCTGAAGACCTTCCTTGCTGAAATGGGGTGGTAAGGTGAACATTATGAATCTAGCTTTGACGAATATTAAAAAAAGTAAATCTGCCCATATCTCATTATTTATCTTTATTTTGGTCGCTGCCTTACTACTTAATATTGGTCTTATGGTTATCACTCAAATCAATCCGTTTTTTGATCATAAAGTTGAACAATTAAATGATCCACATGTCACGATTATGATGGCCGAAGCAGGTTTTAATCCGGCTTATGAAGAGTTTTTAGCGGGCTATTCTGGAGTAACTGAGACTGAGACAGAAGAGATCGTCATGATGAATATTGCGACCTTTCATTTTGGTAACAGTGAATTAACGAGTACTGTCGCTATTTTTAATGCTGAGAACAATCGCAGTATTGGACCGCTCAAGCTAATTGAAAAGCTAAATACATCAAGTGAAAATGATATTTATCTACCTTATAGTTTTAAAACAAACGGGGGATATGAATTAGGTGATATCTTTACCATTACCTATCAAAATATGGACTACGATTATCGAATTGCTGGATTTTTAGAAACTACAATCATGGGTACAACCAACATCGGGATCATGAAGTTTATGCTACCAGAGTCATCCTATCATACATTAACAGACAATCTAGACGGCCAATCAAAAGGGATGATTATATCTGCAGTAATGAAGGATAAAACTCAATCGTCGAAGGTACTAAGTGACTTCTCAAAGGAATTCCCGCAATCGATTGTAGGAGAATCTACTTCCTATATATGGGGATTAGATATCGAATTGGTGAAAAACGTAAGTACATTGACGATTAACATCATAGCGACCATATTAGTTATTTTTGCTGCAATTATCGTACTTGTATCGTTAATTGTCATCCGCTTCCGTATTTCGAATAGTATTGAAGATGGGATGACAAATATCGGAACCCTGAAAGCAATCGGCTATACAAGTGGACAAATTCTTTCGTCTATTATACTCCAGTTTAGCTCAATTGCTCTTATTGCAAGTACAGTAGGGGTTGCCTTGTCATATGGACTAATGCCTTTTATTGGAGGAATTCTTTCGACTTTATCTGGTTTGGTATGGGTTCAAAGCTTTGATGGCATCATGAATTTAATCAGTATTTTCCTTGTTATGTTAAGTGTAGTAATTGTTACAATACTATCCGCCTTCCGTGTTCGAAAAATTTCACCTGTTGCGGCGCTTCGGGGGGGGATTCAAACTCACAGTTTTAGAAAAAATCACTTCCCTTTGGATAAAGCAAAGGGTGGTCTGCACTTTTTACTTGCAATTAAATCGATGCTAGCAAATGCGAAACAAAATATGATGATTCTTGTCATTATTATTGCATTAACGTTTGCTTCCGTCTTTTCCATGGTCCTTTATTACAACATCGCTTCAGATAAGACTGCATTTGTTAACTTGTTTGGCTCAGAACCTGCGAATGTATTGATTGCAGTTAAGCCAGATATAGATACAAGTGAATTATTGAGAGATATTGAACAAATGAACCATGTAAGGAAAGTGAACATATTCGATTTAATGACAACAAAAATAGATGGTCAAACCGTATATACAAATATTACGGATCGTTATGACCGGTTAGAGAATAATATCGTCTATGAAGGGCGTCAACCAAAATATGAAAATGAAATATCCATTTCCTGGGTTGTATCCGATCAAATAAATAAAGGAATTGGTGATACAGTTGAGGTAGAGTACGGAGCTGAAACAAAAAAATATTTGGTAACGGGTCTAAGTCAATCAATTGGTAATTTAGGACAGGTAGCTGCATTAACAATGGAAGGAATGCAGCAATTACAAACCGATTATCAAGGTACGACCCTTTATGCCTACCTAGATGGAATCTCGAACAAAGACTTTATCAAAAGGGTCGAGGGACAGTATGGGGACAATATAGCAGATACGTTAGATATCGATGAAAACATAGAGACCCAAACAGGTATGTATACGGCTGCAGTGTATGCTGTTATGGTAATGGTTTTGGCAATTACCGTTCTAGTTGTTGTGATGATTTTATACCTGGTTATCAAAACGATGATTATTAAGCGAAAGAAAGAGTTCGGTGTCATGAAAGCAATAGGTTATACCACGATACAACTAATGAATCAAATATCGATTAGCTTTCTCCCTGTGATCCTTACGGGTGTTGCAATCGGTGGTGTACTTGGGTACTTTTTTACGAATCCTATGCTTTCGGTATTGTTATCTAGTGCGGGGGTTAAACGTTTGGATTTTATCGTTCATTTACCAACTATTTTTATGCTGTGTGTGGGAATCCTTATTTTAGCCTACTTGGTCTCCATGCTTGTGTCTCGAAGAATAAAGAAAATTTCTGCATATGGTTTAATAACTGAATAGAATGAATCAAATCAAAGAGCCTGCCCCTGAAATTGTATAGGGGGTAGGTTCTGTTTTACTCTTGTAGATTGACTGCTCAATCATTAATAACACCAAAAAAGAGAAAAATCTTTTAAAAAAAGCTATGGATTGTCAGGTTAAGCACATAATAAAGAAAAAAATAGGAGGTTTGATTTTGAAAAAAATAATTCCAATTTTCGTTCTGTGCTTGTCCTTATGGTATCCAGTTGATACAACTTATGGAGCAGGAGACTCTGAATGTCGTTTGTTTGAGAATCTGTTTGCAGATCACGTAAAGCAGACGGGAAAAATTTGTAAAGTGGAGGTTAGTCGTAAAAACCTGAACGTCTCGGTAGAGGGAGTAAAGGTTTCTCCGGAACTGGCGGGGCTTTCACTTAATGCTGATTTTGAAAGGACTGAAAATGAAACACTCGTTCTGGGAGAGTTTGCATTGCTTCCTCAAGAAGTAAATCCTGTCATTGATTCACTTCGAAAAGGGGGTATACAAGTTTCAGCATTGCATAATCATTGGTTTGAGAAGCCTATGGTCCTTTATCTCCATTTCCAAGGTAAAGGTGACCCCGAAACCCTTGCTCAAACGGTCAAATCCGCTATAGATGTAGTCCAACAAAAATAAGAAAAAGACCTGCCGCCATTAACATTATTGCGTTACATGGGAGCAGGTCTCTATTTTTGTGTTTATATAAACATATTTACAAAAATAGCTGTAATAAAGCTTGCTAACGTTCCGGCAATGATGGCCTTAAAACTCATTGAGGCTATTAGTTTTTTCTTTGATGGTGCTAATGAACCAAGACCAACAATTAACTGTCCAATGGAAGAGAGGTTTGCGAAGTTACATAATGCAACTGTTAAAATTGCAATCGTTTGTGGTTTTAGTTCACCTTGTAATTTGAGTAGGTCCTGATAGGCAATCAGTTCATTGGCTGTAATCTTTGTTCCGATAATGGATGCGGCACGGAAAGCATCTTCAACAGGAATCCCAACAAGTAAAGCGAAAGGATAGAATACATAACCAAATACCGTAGCTAAATCCATTCCGATGATGCCTAAGATGCCATCTGCTAAAGCCAATATACTGATAAACGCAATAAGTAAACCACCAATGCTTGCAGCAAGCTTAACTCCACTCACAGCCCCTTCAGAAATAGCTTCAAAAATATTTGTGTATCCTGCCTGTTCCATTTTAACATCTTCGTTCGTTTCAGATTTTTCTGTTTCGGGTTCCATCATTTTAGACATAACAATAGCAACAAATGGAACGGAGAATACGGAGATCAGTAAATACCTAATATCTATCCCCATTTGAGCATAGGATAAGAGAATCGCGCCACTTGCTGAAGCTGTGCCCCCAACCATAACGGTGAATAATTCTGAACGTGTCAATTTAGCAAGATAAGGCTTGATCAGTAACGGTGATTCTACTACGCCTAACATTGTATTTGCAACTGTATTAAAAGATTCAACACGAGTGGTACCAAATACTTTACCGACAACCCAACCGAGCCCCCGTACGACAATTGGGATGATTCGCAGATAATAGAGAGCGGAGACAAGTGCAGAGATAAAAATGATAACAGATAATACCTGTATCGCGAAAACAAATCCGATGTTCGTTCCTTCTGCAAATAAACCACCAAATAAGAAATTAATGCCTTCTTGGCTATAGTTGAGGACGTGCTGCACGCCTTGGGCAGCATTCGTCAGAACCCAACGACCAAGCTGAACATTAAGCATAAAGTATACAAAAATGCCTTCTAACACTACACCAACTATAATCGTACGCCATTTAATGGCCTTTTTATTTTTACTTAGAAGCCAAGCTATAAATAGTAAACCCACTAGGGATAATAAACCGAATAAAATATCCATGAATAACCTCCTAAAATAGCTTCTACTACGACCTTTATTATCGGTATAAGTATGAATTCTTATGTGTGAATAAAAAAAGTACATCCTCTCAATCTATAAAGAAAGAAGAGAATGCACCTGCGTTCTACTTTCCTTATAGTCCGGCACTTTACGGCTGCCAGGTAGAGACTTATGGACCATATTTCCATAGATATATAAGGGTCGTATGAAGTTGATTTTTGAATTTTAACAGACGTTTTTTAAACAAACAATAGGTCAATAAAAAGTAATAAAATACTGAACTTACTGAATTACATTTTTTCAAACCTATATATCTTCACAACTAAAGGATTGATCTATTTAAAGTAAAAGGAACAAAACCATAAAGTACCAACAAAAAAATAAAGAGAATAAACACATTGACATTTTACCCATAGGGGTATACTATAAGTCGTGTAGTGAATTTCACTGCGAAAAAAATTTAGTTAAAATTATACCTATGTGGGTATTTAGGTGGCTTTATTAATAAGATCAAAGTTCTACCTAGCTCAACTGGGTTGAGTAGAAATAAAATATTAAAATAGATATTGGAGGAATTTAATATGTCAAATAAAGTAGCAATTATTGCAGCAAATGGTGGAATGTTTGATGCTTACAAAGTATTTAATATCGCAACAGCAGCAGCAGCTTCAGATAAAGAAGTTGCGATCTTCTTTACTTTTGAAGGTTTAAATCTCATTCATAAACAAGGAATGCATGCATTGGAAATGCCAGCTGGAAAGGAACATTTTGCTGAAGGTTTTGCAAAAGCGAATGTACCTAATATCCCGGATTTGGTTGAAATGGCACAAGATTTAGGTGTGAAGTTTATTGCATGTCAAATGACAATGGACGTAATGGGGCTTACTAAAGAAGATTTCGTTGATGGTATTGAGGTTGGGGGAGCCGTAACATTCCTAGAATACGCAAAAGATGCGTCTCCAACACTAACTTTCTAAAGACATTAAAATAGAACACTAATATTCAGTGGGGATTTCCCTCACTGTATAAAAATATAAAAAATATACCCCTTGAGGGTAGGCGGATGAAAACATATTGTTTTTAGGAAAGATATAGGTAGCAAATTTATTCCTGGGAGGGATATCTGTGTCAAAACGAGTATTAGTTGTTGGTGGGGTAGCTGGTGGGGCATCAGTTGCTGCAAGGGTAAGAAGATTGGATGAAAGTGCGGAAGTGATCATGTTCGAAAAAGGTCCTCATGTTTCTTTTTCGAATTGTTCTTTACCTTATCACCTAAGTGGGATTGTTGAAGATAGTGAGAAACTTGTTTTAATGTCTCCTGAAGTGTTTAAAAATCGTTACAAGATTGAAGCAAGGGTCCATCAAGAAGTCATTCAAATTAACCGCGGTAATAAAACAATCACTGTTAAAGATGTTTTAACCAATAAAACCTATGATGAAAAATATGATAAATTAGTCCTCTCCCCAGGGGCGACACCTATTCGTCCAAACATAGAGGGGATTAACAATTCTAATGTTTTTACGGTACGTAATGTAGTCGATATTGAGAGAATCAATTCATATATTAAACAAAGCAACATTCAAGATATAGCTGTTATTGGTGGTGGCTTTATCGGAGTTGAAGTTGCGGAAAACCTGAAGTTAGCTGGTTATCAGGTAACTTTAGTTGAGTTTGCTAAGCAAGTCATGGCACCTTTTGATTATGATATGGCACAAATCCTTCATAAAGAAATGGTGGACCGTGGTGTAAACCTTGTTCTAGATGATGGATTAGCCCAAATTGGTGAGGGACATATTACAACAAACTCAGGTAAGAAAATAGATGCGCAGGCTGTCGTATTGGCCATTGGCGTACGATCTGAAACGAGTTTAGCAAAAGAAGCGGGTCTTGAAATTGGTGAAACGGGTGCCATTAAGGTGGACCACAATTATTTAACAAATGACAAGGATGTTTATGCGGTTGGAGATGCCATTGAAGTGTATCATCGATTATTACACAAGCCAACGAGACTAGCATTAGCAGGTCCGGCCCAAAAACAAGCAAGAGCGGTCGCTGACCATATGTATGGAATTCCGAGTAGGAATTTAGGGGTAATTGGATCATCTTCCATCCAACTGTTTGAACTAAATGCAGCGTCTACTGGTCTAAATGCAAGAACAGCTGAGCAAGCTGGAATTCAGCATGATTATGTTTATCTAATGCCAGGAGATAAAGTGGGACTTATGCCAAATAGTAATCCAATGCATTTTAAATTGATCTATGAATACCCAACAGGTCGAATTTTAGGTGCACAGGCAATTGGAAAAGGAAATGTCGACAAACGAATCGATGTCATCGCAACGATGATTACGATGAACGGCACATTAGAAGACTTAAAAGACCTTGAATTAAGCTATTCCCCAATGTTAGGGACAGCTAAAGATGTTGTAAATCATGCGGCATTAGTGGGACTAAACCTACTTCAAGGTAGATATAAAGAAGTGAAAGTATCACAAATTCGAGAATTAGTAGAAAACAATGCGTATATTATTGACGCACGTGAAAAAGGGGAATATAAGGCTGGCCATTTTAAAAATGCGGTAAACATTCCATTAAGTGAATTTAGGAATAGACTTGATGAAATTCCAACAGATCAACCTGTCTATGTTCACTGTCGTTCAGGGCAAAGAAGCTATAATATGGTAATGGCCTTGCAACATTTAGGCTATGACAATGTATACAATATTTCTGGGTCCTATTTAGGTGTTAATCTATATGAATACTTTAATGACCTAGTAACAGGTAGAGATAAAATCGTAACTGAATATAACTTTAAATAAGTAAAGAGGATACTATAAGTGCCTAGTGATGATAAACGTTTTAGGAGGAAGGAACATGAAAAAATATACTGCAAAAGAAGTTGAAGAATTATTAGCAGAGGGAAAAACATTAAATATTATTGATGTTCGTGAAGTAGATGAAGTTGCAGCAGGTAAAATTCCTGGAGCAGTCAATATTCCGCTAAGTTTAATTGAATTTCGCATGCATGAACTTGATAAATCAAAAGAATATGTAATGGTTTGTCGTTCCGGCGGTAGAAGTGGAAGAGCATCTCAATTCCTTGAAAATCAGGGGTTCAAGGTGATCAACTTGGAGGGCGGAATGCTTGCATGGGAAGGATCCGTAGAATAACCCAATTGGTAATATCTTCAAAATGTTGCAGACATTGACACTTAGTAAATGATACCCCTCAGGAGCGGTTCCGCACCGGGGTAAGTCACTGCTAGTAGAAAGCAACAGAAAAAATTGGTAGTAAAGTTGTATTGAATTGTCCTTCATATTATCTTAGTATAATACTTTCGAGATAATTAAATCCAAGATAAATGGAGGAGTTAATATATGAACGTTTTAGTAGTAAAAGCAAATAATCGTCCAGCTTCTGAAGCTGTTTCAAGTAAAATGTATGAAACTTTTATGAATAACATTGAAGGAGTAAATGTAATAACTTACGATGTGTTCGCAGAAGATATGCCTTACCTCGGTCAAGATTTATTCAACGCTTTTGGTAAAATCCAATCAGGCGAAGAAATGACAGACATCGAGAAACGTATTTTAGCGGCAAAGCAAAAAGCAATGGATGCCGTAACAGCAGCAGATGTAGTTGTTTTTGTATTCCCATTATGGAATTTAACAATCCCAGCTAAATTACAAACATTCATCGACTATGTGTACCAAGCGGGTTACTCATTCAAATATGATGAAAATGGTCAATTAGTGCAACTATTGACTGATAAAAAAGCTGTTATTCTAAGTGCGCGTGGTGGTATTTACTCCACACCAGAAACAGCACCAATGGAAATGGCTGCTACTTATATTAAAAATGTAGCTGGCGGTGTATTCGGTATGGAAATCACAGATGAAGTCATTATTGAAGGTCATGCTGCAGCACCAGACCAAGCCGAAAACATTATAGCTGAAGGACTAGAAAAAGTTGAAGCTTTAGCTAAAAAATTATCAGGCGTATTGGTTTAATAGGAACCATGGGGACGGTTCTCCTGGTCCCTTTTTTGGAAAATGAATATGAAGAGGCCAGCCCCCTACGAACTGAGGGGAGGGCCTCCTTTTTATTTCTTTTTGGTTTTATTGGCTATTTCAATCGCACGGTCTGTTTCTGCTGCTGCTTTATCAAGTACTTCTTGAGGATCCTGACCTTGATATAAGTTTTCTAATGCCGTTACAACTTGTTGTCTTGATTCAGGGAATACGGAAATCAATGCACCTTGTGTGGCAACAGATGGCTTCGTTGCTTGAAGCTGTTCGACCGTTACTTTTAATTGTGGTAGCTCTTCCCATTGATCTTTTACGATTTGTTCTTCATATGCTGCAGGATTGATGGCGAAATATCCTGTCTTCACATGCCATTTTGCTTGTGCTTCTGGAGTTGCCAAATACTTCATAAACTCCCATGCCGCGTCTTGCTTTGCTTCATCAATTCCTTTTGACATCCATAAGGAAGCTCCACCAATGATTACCCCATTGCTCTCAACTTCATCTGCATGTGGAATGAAAGCAGCACCTACTTCAAATGGAGCCGTTTTAACGGCGTTTGTCGTTCCGGCAGAGGAATCCATATACATGGCTACTTTTCCAGTTTGGAAGGCAGCACGAATGTCATCCCAATTCGTTCCGAAATTTCCAAATGTACCAGCCTTATTCATCTCATCTAAAAACTTAAAAACACGTAATCCTTCTTCACCATTAAAAACGGCGTTTGTCGCATCATCTGAACGACCATTATCATTGTTTACATATAGACCGCCTTGTGTAGCGACAAGTTCTTCAAAGAACCAGCCATACGTTAGCATAGAAAAACCGTATTGCTCTGTATTATCACCATTCTTTTTTGTTAATTTTTCTGCCGCAGCTTTTATTTCGCTGAAGGTTTTTGGTGGGTTTTCAGGGTCTAGACCAGCTTCTTTAAAAGCATCTTTGTTATACAGCAAAATCGGTGTAGACGAGTTAAACGGCATTGAATACAATTTATCATCAACCGTATAGTAGTTTAAGATGTTTTTTTCAAGCTGTGACAGATCATAATTATCTTTGTCAATAAATGATTGCATCGGTTCAATGAAACCACTGTCAATCATATATTTTGTTCCTACTTCAAATGTTTGAATAATGGCTGGTGCATCATTCGTGCCTCCAACAGCTCGGAATTTTGTTAATGATTCTTCGTACGTACCTTGGAATTCAGCGTTCACCTTTACTTTATCTTGAGATGTATTGAAGTCATTCACAATTTCGTCGAGCGCTTCTTGGCCAGCACCAGACATTGCATGCCAAAAAACGATTTCTGTTGGTCCTGTTGATTCCGCTCCTTCATCCTTAGGCTTATTATCTTTATTTGCGCTATTTGAGCAAGCAGTGGTAAAAAGTAAGCCAATGATGAACAACCCAGCAAAAAACTTTGTAGATTTCTTCACACTTTTAAACCTCCCTCTTATTTTAATGCCCCTTGTGATAAACCTTTCTGTAACTGCTTTTGTCCTAAGAATAATAAAATTAACGTTGGGATAATTACTACCATAACTCCTGCCATGACCACCCCCCAATCTGTCGCCATTTCTTGTGTTTGTAACTGCTTTAATCCTATTTGTACGGTTCTTACAGAATCGTTGTTTGTGACCAAAAGTGGCCATAGGTACATATTCCATGTTGTTAAAAAACCATATGCCCCCAAAGTAACCAAACTAGTTCGAGAAACAGGAAGGATAACCCTTATAAAAAATTGAAATCTACTTAATCCAGCAACCTGTGCAGCTTCATGCAATTCCTTTGGAATGGTCTTGAAATGCTGACGAAGTAAGAACGTTCCAAATGCAAGGGCGAAGAAGGGGACATTTAATCCCTGATACGTGTTAATCCAGTCCAACTTTTGAATCGTTAAAAAGTTTGGAATCATCGTGGCTTCCCATGGAATCATCATGGTAGAAATGAATAGGAAAAAAACGAAATTTCTACCTTTGAATGGAATGAACACAAAGGCATAGGCTGCCATACTCGATACGATTAATTGGCCTAACATAACAGTTGTAGAGACGATAAAACTATTTAATAAATATTTCATCAATGGTAATCGGTCAAATGCCTTGGCATAGTTATCAAAGTTAATAGACTCGGGGAAGAAGCTTCCTTGTAAGATTTCCTTACTGCCCATGAAACTGATCATGAGAGCATATAAAATAGGGAAAAACACTAAGAAAGCAGCTAATACTAAAAGGACATAAAATAAAACTTTTGTGGGCTTGTTCATTGATAGTGCACCTTCTTTTCACCAAACTTAAACTGAAGAATTGTGACAATTAAAATCGTAATGAATAAAAAGACTGCTTGTGCACTAGCTGTTCCAAATTGATAGTTGATAAATGCCTCCTTATAGATGGAATAAACAATAAGATTCGTAGATTCTGAAGGACCACCTTTTGTTAAGATGTCAATTTGTCCAAACGTTTGAAAGGCATTAATCATCGTGATGGTGATGATAAAAAACAAAGTAGGAGAGAGCATAGGGATCGTAATTCTTCTTAACCGATAAAAATAACCAGCACCATCAATTTTTGAACTCTCGTACAAATGTTCATCGATGTTTTGCAATCCCCCAAGAATAATTAAGAACGAGAAACCAAGATTAAGCCAAATAGTTGAAATGGAGACGGATAGTAAGGCCCATTCGGGGTCTAATAACCATTGAATGTCCTTTAAACCAAAGATTCCTAAGAAACGATTAAACATTCCAATACTAGGATGAAAAAGAAACAACCAAACAACGGAAGAGGCTGCAACTGATATCCCCATCGTCGATGAGAAGATTGTTCTGAAAAAACCAATCCCTTTCAGTTTTTCATTGGCTAATAATGATAGAAACAATGCAAGAATAATCGTTGCTGGTACCGTGTAAAGGACAAATAATATGGTTGCTTTTGTACTTTGTTTAAAGCTATCTGACTCAAATAAATAGGTGTAGTTTTCTAGTCCAACAAAAAGGGCTGCATGACCTTGTTGATCGGTAAGAAAAAAACTTAAGTATATCGTTCGAAACATCGGATAGAAAACAAACACACTGAATAAGACAATAGATGGTAATAAGTACAAAAGAGCAGTTCGTGCATTCAGTGATCGTTTCCAAAAATTCATTTTTGGAGGTTTGTATTCTTTGCTGTTTAAAGCAGAACTCATTCGATGGTCACCTCACGATCGATCACATAATTTTCAATGTTTGAAGGTGACTTGAGTAATTCATGAGTTTCACCATCAAACAAACAAATAGAGTCATAGTGTACTGCTATCCGTATGACCTGATTTAATTGAACTTTCCATTGCCCATTCCATTTTGCCAACCATTCCTTGTCCGCCAAAGCAAAAGCAAGGATCGTTTCATTTCCTAAGACCTCTACATTTTTTACTTCTGCAAAAATATGATTTATATTTGTTACCTCCTTAACGGCAGGCTTTAAATGTTCTGGTCGAATACCGACAATGATTTGGTCAGAGTTTAATAGATGTGTATCTTTTTCTGGAACTTTTATGGTGACATTGTTTCCAAACGAAATTTCTCTCTTTTCCTTATGTACAATTCCCCTTGCTAAGTTCATTGGGGGAGATCCAATAAAGGTTGCTACAAAAGGATTTGCAGGCTGGTTATAGATTTCGATCGGCTCTCCAATTTGTTGGATCTTTCCGTTGTGTAAAATCATAATCCTGTCACCCATTGTCATGGCTTCAACTTGGTCATGTGTTACGTAAATCATCGTAATACCAAGCTTTCGCTGGATCTGTCGAATTTCAGATCTCATATGTGCACGTAATTTTGCATCTAGGTTAGACAAAGGCTCATCCATCAAACATATCGGTGCTTGATTAACAATTGCTCTTGCTAATGCTACCCTTTGTCTTTGACCTCCAGAGAGTTCTCGTGGCTTCCGCTTTAGTAGTTCTGATAGACCCAGCATTTCTGCTACTTGCGTACAGCGATTCTTACGTTCATCCTTTGAAACTTTTTTAACATGTAGACCAAACACGATATTTTCCTCGACGGAGAGATGAGGGTACAAAGCATAGTTTTGAAATACCATCGAAATATCTCTTTTACTTGGTGGCAATAGATTTGCTTCTTTATCACCTATCTTTAAAACGCCTCCTGTTATATCTTCCAATCCAGCGATCATTCGAAGCATCGTACTTTTCCCACAACCTGAAGGACCCACTAATACAAAAAACTCTCCAGGGTTTATGGTGACATTGATATTTGAAATGACTTCTGTTGTCTTATCATAGGATTTCGAAATATTGATGAGTTCGACTTTTTTCATTCGATCAATCCTTTCTTTTACAAGAAACCTAATTTGGAAATTTTAGGGTTATTTATTAATTACTTATAAAATATTCATTACATTATGTAAAAATGCGAATATAAAGAGAATTATGAATCCTCGTGGTACAATGGGGGTTAGTAATCCGTATATGAGGAGTGAGCTCATTGATAAAAAGTGGGGCATTTAAAAATTCAGTTGAAACAGAGGAAGAATTACGTACGATAATAGGTTTTCCAAGTGAGTTAGTAGAAAATAAGGGTATTACATATATTGATCATCACTGTAAAGAGTTTATTTCTAAATCACCGTTTGTCGTTTTATCTACGTCTGATAAATTTGGATTTTGTGATGTTTCACCAAGGGGAGACCAGCCAGGATCTGTTCTTGTGTTAAATGAAAAACAGTTAATCATACCAGAAAGACCAGGCAATAAAAGAATAGATTCTTTGCGTAATATCTTGTCCAATCCCAAGATAGGTCTTCTCTTTTTAATCCCAGGGCTTGGAGAGACGCTAAGAATGAATGGCAATGCAACAATAATAAACGATGAAGAATTGCTTGAGAAAATGGCTGTAAAGGATAAACGCCCTCTTTTGGGCATCGGTGTAGAGGTAGAAGAATGTTTCATTCATTGTGCAAAAGCTTTTAAACGATCAGGGCTATGGAATCCAAATACTTGGGCTGATAAAGCCACATTACCATCTGCATCCAAAATACTATTTGAACATGCTAATCTCCCTAATAGCACTGTTGAATCCATTCAAGACAGACTAGATGAAAGTTATACAAAAAGACTTTACTAGATAAAGATGTGTCATACAACAAATGATCAAGCAAGGAAATGGTTGGCATCTGGGCCTTCTTCAAATATTAAAGGAACAACAATCCATGGGGATGCTGGGTATACTTCTCGGTAAAATATTGAGCTAGGTCGAAGCAGTCGTGAATTAAAGAACAAAAGAAAAAAGGGCCTGCCCCCATTGTACAAAAGCGTTCCTGTACTTGGGAGCAGGTCCTTTCAATTACAAAATGATATGGACAAAGACAATAAATAGAGTGAGAGCGATCAAGGTCATATGGGTATTTCGCAGACTTTTCCCTTTTTTATTCTTCGATAATATCAATCCGAATAGGCTTGCAACTAACATTAATAGAACGGCTACCAATCCAATAATACCATCACCCTCCAATTCACCTTCACTTACATACATGGTAATCCCATGAATGATACTTAAAGCCAGGGCAAGGATTCCGATTGAGATATGGTATTTTCCAAAAAACTTGGAAGTAGAAATAAACGTCTTTTTCGATTTTGGATAATTACTGATTAGCCATTTCATGGATCGTCTAATCGGAAAAATGAATCCAGCAGCACCTAGTGTAATGACCGTACCCCAGCCAACTGCTTTACTTACATCTTCATATTTTCCTTCCTCGTCATCATGATGTTCATATCTTTCGTCAAAATCATGGTCTGCCGAAACAGGGTGATTTCCTATAATTAAGAAACTAAGTGTAAAAACAATAAAAAATGGGAGTAGTAACATTTTAATGTATTTCATAAAAATCTCCTTCTTAAATTAAGATTTATCGTTACTAGACTAAACTCGAAAAATGAAAAATAACTGAAAAACTGTTTGAGTGTTTTTTTGTTAAGGTTGTTTTCGCAATCTTTCTTGTTATTGACACAGATGTTTTCCGCTGCATTTTGAAAGTTCTCCCTTGAATTTGCACCGCACGAAGAAAATGCGAATGCATTTTCGAGGAGTCGCCACCTTCCACTTCAACCAATATTATGGTTATCCAATAGCAACAATCTTTTAAAAAAGAGCCATTGTTAAAAAATGAATCTGTCTTTCATTATTTTTTCAGAAAAGCTGATTAATATGTTTTTACAAGGAGGCGAAAAGTATGAAAACAAGAAAATTTACATGGATCTTATCGGTGGTCTTGCTCTTGTTCATTTTTCAATCTGTCAATATAGTAAAGGCCGATGATGACGATTATGAACGAGACGAGCATGAAAGGTATGAAAGATATGAAGAGGAAGATGATGAACATGGAGAATGGGAGGAAGAGGAGGATTATGATAATCGAAACTACTTCCACGAAAATCAGATTCAACCATCTTATTGGAATATTTGGACGAGAGACACCGTCACTTCAATAGCTGATAATCTTCCTTTTCAAGAGCCAAAAGAAGTCACAGTTGAACTGAATGGAAAAAGTGAACGTTTTTATATCGTACCTATGGACGGTCAATTGCTCATTTCTGGTGAGAAAATGGCTAAGTTTTTTGGTGCGGAGTACACATTCTATCAAGAAAGTAGAATCTTCGAAGCTTCAACTAATCAGGTGGAGCTGATTATTCGTGCAGGTTCCAATGTAGTCTATGAGAATATGGTGAAAACACCAATGCCGACAAGGGCTCAGTATTTCGAGAAGTCTGTCTATCTGCCCATTTCAGTGATGGCAACTGCTTTCGGATACCGAGTGAACTGGGATGAGGCTAATGGTAAGATTACGATGAATAAAATGATGTAAGAGGTGATGATGGATGAAAGCGAACAATAAAGCAAAATGGATTGTTGGTATCACAGGGGCGGCATTTTCTGCTTTAGTAATTGGACAAATAAATGATCCCAATGTTGATACAAAGAATTCAACTGCAATGGCAGTGGAAATAAATGATTCAATGAGTGAACGGGAAAAAGAGTTAATCCAGCTTGACTGGAGTGAATTTTCCATTCAAGTAAATGACAATCAAGGGGCGGTTGAACGTGAACGTACCACCAGAAGATCTTGATGAGATTGATTCTTTACAGGTAAATGTGATGAATACTTCCTTTTATATTGCAATTTCGAATGAGTACAACACAAATTGGAAAGAGACCATTCTTTCTTTTCTTCAATACATGGAACGGGAATTTTCAAGATTTCTTCGCAACAATGAGCTAAGCTCCTTGAATGAAGTCAAAAGGGACTCAATCATTGTTGTTTCGCCAATTCTTTTTGACCTTTTAAAAAAGGCAGAAGAATATCGGTTGAAAACAGAGGGACGTTTTTCGCCCTATCTGCTGACACAGCTAGAGGTTCATGGATATAAGCAATCATTTCCTTTTGAGGTTGCACCACACCATGAGATGATTCCGAGATATAAAAATGAAGACCAGTCGCTTATTTTTATGGAAGGTTGTCAGGTCATGAAAAAGACGGATCAAAAAGTAGACCTTGGTGGAATTGCGAAAGGCTATGCCGTGGAAGCTGTCTCAAAATGGTTGCAGAATCACACACGTAGCACGTATGGAATTGTGGACGGTGGCGGTGATATGGCGATGTGGTCAAAAGGCGATAAAGCATGGACGATTGGGATTATGGACCCTTTTGACGAAGGAAAGGAAATCGGGTCTTTCTCAATTCGTAATGGAGGCGTTGCTACTTCCAATACCATCTATAGAAGCTGGCTGCAGGGGGAAACCAAGAAACACCATATTTTGGACGGAAGAACCGGAATGCCCGCAGTATCAGAAATCGTCCAGGCAACGGTTGTAACGGAACATTGTCTAGATGCCGAAATCAGTGCAAAACTATTTTTTATGGACGATGTTGCATCTGTAAAATCAGTGCTCTCTAAAATCAATCGGAAATTTAGTTATGTTCTTGTTAAAGCTAATGGAAAAATAGAGATTGGGGGAAGTAGAGAAAATGAACATTGATTGGCTAAACACTTGGAGTTTAATCCGTATATCCGGTTTCTTAGCATACTTTCTTTTTACACTCTCGATTGCAGCCGGTTTGATGAACCGTCTATCTCTTTTCAAAAAGCAAAAGCCACTAATGCTTGAATTGCATAAATTAAGTGGATGGATAGGAATGCTGACGGTTGTATTTCATGCCACATTACTTTTGGTAGATTCATATATGCCATACACTATCTTTGAAATATTGATTCCGTTTTCAGCGGATAATGACCCAGTCTTTTCAGGAATTGGATCAATATCCTTTTATTTATTTTTGGTGACCTTAGGGACTTCAGATTTTTTCATCAAAGCGTTAGGACGTTCTTTGTGGAAAAAAATTCACTTTCTTGTCATACCTGCATGGTTTCTAATGGTCCTTCATGGCATCATCATGGGGACAGATTCTACCCAACCTTGGGCGGCCTTTATATATGGGTGCGGGACCATACTGGTTATAATGTTACTGGTCTTTCGTTATGTGGAAAGTCTCCTTGAGTCAACTGGTAACAACAAAAGAAAGGTACTGAAAAAAACGCCGTAATACATAACGGCGTTTATTTTACTTGAAAGCTTATGACAAATTCAGTTCCTTTATCGATTTCACTTTTAACTTCAATTTTTCCTCTGTGAGCATCTACGATGGCTTTTGCAATCGCAAGTCCAAGACCTGAACCATCTCTTTTTCTTGATGAATCCCCTCGATAAAAACGGTCGAAAATGTGATTTAAATCAGACTGAGGTATACCAGGTCCAGTATCTCTAATACGTATCACAATTTCAGTTCCATCTGATACTAATGAACACGTAATCATGCCTTCTGTTGTATATCGAATAGCATTGTCTAAAAGGATATAGATTAATTGCTCTATCCTAACCTTGTCTGCCTTCATAGATATACCATTTTGAATATGCTCTTCAAGCGAAAGATGGGGTGGGACAATCCTTCTAAATCTTTTTGATAAAGAGTGAAGTAGATGGGATAGATCTAACTCTTCTAAATCTAATTCAAAATTCTTCTGATCATTTCGCGCCAAAAACAATAAATCATTAAGCAGTTTTTTCATCATTTCAGATTCATTTTTGACATCCTCTAAAATCTCTCTGCCAAATGGACTTAAATGTTCCCGTTCCTCCCTGGCAAGAACATCTATTGAGCTATAAAAGATACTCAGCGGAGTCCTTAGTTCGTGCGAAGCATCTGAGACAAATTTTCGTTGTGTTTGAAAAGCTGTTTGTATAGGCTTCATTGCTTGCCCTGCAAAAAAATTACCCGCCCAAGCAAAAAGGATACTGAACAATAGGGTTAGCAACAGAAGTATCCAAATAATACGTTGAATTAAGTGCTTTTCATCTGTAATATCCATCCCGATGATTACACTTCCGAGATTTTTTTCTTGAACCTGGAGAGGGAAACGGATTAAAAGCACATGTGTCTCCTTCACTTCCATTTCTTTCGTAAACCTCAAAGGTAATGAATCGAGATCTTTTCTGGTGAGATATTGAACTAATCCTTCTACAGTCTCTTCTCCCTCTACAAGATTAGTACTATTATCAAATATATAGTAAAAGATATTCTTTCCTGGTTGATATTCTAAACGTTCTTGCTCATGTTCATGGTCTTTATTTTTCTCATAACTGTGTTCATAAATCTCTTCTACAAAATCGTGTTTTTCCTTTTCAAAAAATCGATTTAATTGTTCGACTTCCTCATTTTTTATTGCTCCAGAAATAAAAAGATATAATACCACGATAAAAATAATTAAAATTATCAGGAGTGAACCTGTATAAATGAGGTTGAGCTTTGATTTTACGGGATTAAATTCCATGATTACTCCTCAATTTATAGCCAACGCCTCTTACATTTTTGATGATAGAAGGCTTCCCAGGTAGGTCCACTTTTTTTCGAACCAACTTAACCAATGCGTCCAAAGCGTTTTCTGTTATATCCACGTCAAATCCCCAAATTCTTTCAATCAAGATTTCCCTTGTTAGAAGTTGATGTTTGTTTCGAAGCAATAATTCTAACAGCAAAAATTCTTTTTTTGAAAGCTCAATCACCTGTCCATTACGTTGCACAACATGTGTATTAAGATTCAACTGCAGATCATCTACGGATAGTATCTCTTCAAAAGGCTTCTCTGTCCGACGTGATAGTGCCCGAAGCCTTGCTGCAAGTTCCTCAAATTTAAACGGTTTAATCATCTGCTCCGGAGTCCAATCCTGTGACGACATCCTCAAATGAATCCTTGGCAGTCAGAAATAAAATGCCACCTTTATATCCTTTTTTTCTAAGTTTTTCACAGGCTTCAATTCCATTTAATTTTGGCATCATCCAATCCAGTATAATCACATCATAATCAGTCAACATGGCATATTCATAAGCACTCTGGCCGTCTTTAACCCAATCAACCCTGTGAAATTCCTTCTGCAGTAAATGAAAAATCAATTTTCCTAGACTTTCATCATCCTCTGCAAATAAGATATTCATTTCTACACCTTCTTTTATAACGTCTTGTAACTCTAATCATATCAACTGAAACTGAAAAAAGATTGAAAAATTTAGGACACTTAGTAGACGTATTCATATACTTTCATTTAAAAGGGGAAACCTATGATATGTGTTAATAATCTCTTAAAAGGGGACAAAAAAACAAAATGGACTTTATAACGACATACCTTGATCAACATGGTTATTTGGTATTATTTTTTGCATTATTATTAGAGCTTTTGGCACTGCCTATACCTGGTGAAGTGGTAATGGGTTATGCAGGATACTTAGTCTATCAAGGACGTCTTAATTGGTTCTTAAGTATTTTAGTTGCAGGACTTGGAAGTTCGATTGGGATGACAATTTCATATTGGATTGGTTTTAAATTAGGTTCACCTTTTTTTGAAAAACATGGTCACCGAATCCATCTAGGTCCAGAAAGATTACAAAAAGTATCGCAGTGGTTTACAACCTATGGAAATAAAGTGATTATGATTGCCTATTATATTCCTGGGGTTCGTCACATTACGGGTTATTTTTCAGGAATCACACAAATACCATTTCGAAGCTATGCACTTTTTGCATATGGTGGTGCATTTATTTGGGTTAGTGTTTTTATTTCGTTAGGAAAAATACTAGGGCCACAGTGGGAGCAGTTTCATGGAGCTGTTAAGAAATATCTCGTGATAGCAGGGATAATTGCTGCAATAGTGATAGGTATTATTTACGTGATAAAAAAATACAAAGCTCAAATCAAAGAAGGTACGATGGTGTGGATCAATAAAGGAATCCATTTGTTTCACACACAAAGACGTACTGGAGTATTTATAGTAGGAATTCTGATGATTACTTTAGGATTTGTTTTATTGATGATTGGTATGATACAAGACTTTCTAGCAAATGAGTTTGTTGATTTCAATGAAATCGTTGTTTTATTAGTACCTCTCATTTTTGATGAAAATTGGGAGCCATTTATGGTAATCCTTTTCAATGTAGGTATGCAGAAAGTGCTCATTGCCATAACAATCGTGACATTCCTTTTTATCCTGTGGAAAGGAAGAAATAAATGGCTTGAAAGTTTATTTCTATTGATCACTATTGTGGGTGGTGAGTTGTATGAAGAGATTTTAAGACGTTTTTTTCATCAAATCAGCCCAAATCATGTTAAACAAACAGAACCCATTTCTTATTCCTTTCCTAGTGAACAGTCCTTAATGGCGTTTGTTATTTATGGGTTCTTTATATATATTCTCGTACGTCACATACATAGTGTTCGGGTTCAAACAGGAGTAGCCATTGGTGCTGTTATCCTTTTTCTTCTTATGGCGATTAGTAGAGTTTATTTTGAGATTCAACTACCGAGTGATATTGTTGCGGGCTACGTTTTTGGAGGACTATGGCTAAGTATGAGTATTTTATTATTGGAAAGTTTTCGTTTAATGCGTGTTGTTGCAAAAAGGTAAAAAGTCGTGTTTGGGTCTTTTGAAAAGTAGGAAAAAGTGCTAGCGTTATTGCATAAAATCTGCATATTTTATTGATAATTTAATATGGATTTAAACAAGTTTGGGAGGTTGTTAATAGTGAAAAATAAAAAAATATGGTTAAGCCTAGCTACCTTATTGTTGGTATTTATTTTGGCAGCATGTGGTGGTAATGATGAAACATCTAATGAAAATGCAGATACTGATTCAGGCGCTCAGGAGAATATAGATATGAATGAAGAAGAATCTGATACGAAGGAGGGGATGGATCACTCAGGCATGCAACACTCAGGTTCGGGCGAGGTTCCAGAAGGCTTAGCTGAGGCAGAAAATCCAACCTATCCAGTTGGTAGTAAAGTGATTATGCATGCTGATCATATGCCTGGTATGAATGGAGCTGAAGCAACCGTTTCTGGAGCTTTTAATACAACAGTCTATTCCGTTACATATACTCCAACAACTGGTGGAGAACCTGTGAAAAACCACAAATGGGTGATTCATGAAGAAATTGAAAATGCCGGTTCCCAACCGTATAAACCGGGTGATGAAGTTGTATTAACGGCTGATCATATGGAAGGGATGAAGGGGGCCACTGCAACGATCGATACAGCTAAACAAACGACAGTTTATATGGTGGATTTCACGGATACAAAAACAGGAGAAAAGATCACAAATCATAAGTGGGTAACCGAAGACGAACTTTCACCGGTTGAATAAACCTGACTTGTTATATAAAGAGGAGTTAAACATGCGAGGTGCTCAACTCTCAAAAACTTGATTAGGATGCTCCTTTCTTTTTACAACAAGAAACTACATTCCTAATTGTTAGTATGATTAAACAATTGGGATGTAGATCAAATTGAATAAATAATTCGTTTTATAATAGAAAAATTATACCTAGTCTTTCATGATGATGGTTGGAATAACTCTTATATAAAATAATTCTCCTACTAATTCGACAATTGTCTGGGTAACGACTACAGCCGCAGCTAAAGTCCCCCAAGAATTGGGTAACGCTAATGCTAAAGGGAGTACGACAAGGGAGTTCCTTGTTCCGGTACTAAAGATTAATGCTCTTCCTGCACCGGAATCTAATTTGAACGCAAATGCGATGAAGCGCGACACAAGTGGTGTAATGATTAAAAACAAAATATAGATCGGAATCACACGCACAATCAACGCAAAATCACTGTATACCTTACCAATTTGAGAAGCCACTACCACAATTAATACTAAAGCCATAAATGGAACTGGGAGCCATGCTGTCATATCTAATACCGTCTCACCTAGTGCTTTCTGTTTAGCCCACAATTGAGTGATGATGGCTACTAGTAAAGGCACAACTATTAGTAATAAAAAAGCTTCTAGGAAAGGCGCAATATGAACAACTCCAACCATTTCTTCACCAATAAATAGCCATAGATACAATGGGAGTAGTATCATTTGAACTACAAATAAAATAGGCGTGGAAGCTAGCATTAATTTCTCATTTCCCTTTCCAAGTTGAGTAAAGACTATTACGTAGTCAATACATGGCGTAAGTAAAACCAAACAAACCCCTAATAAAACGGGTGGTGATTGTGGAAATATCTTAGTTAATATCCATACAATGATGGGAACAGCTATAAAATTTCCAACTAACAATGCCAACATAAATCTGAAATTTGAAATGGCCTCACGTAGTTTTAAGAATGGAATTTGTGTAAACATGCCATACATAAGAATGGCGATGAGTGGCGAAATAGCCCAACCTAAGCTTTTTCCTAAATCCTCGTTTGTGATACCTAAAACTCCTCCAAGCAGAAGAGATATCCCATATATCCAAATTTGTTTATTCTCGACCTTTTCTCTAGTTATATTCATGTTTAAAATCATCCTTTATTAAAAACAACTTATATGGTGAATTTGCCGTTATCTATCAATATCATATATTACTTAGAAAAATGTTAAAAGCCGTGTGATCTTGTAGGAGCTATGAAAATAACCACTCGATGTATTTTTAAATGAAGAAAGTATCATTCTAATTGAGGATCGAACAGTAGACTCTCATGTTCAAAATAACGTGAAAAATTTAGAAAAACGGGGTTTCCGATTGAAAACCAATTAAAAACAGTTTGGGTATAAATAGGAATAGAATATGGATTGTTTTAATTAAATATTATTGAAAAAAATTCCAACTATTTACTTTACATACCTAACATGGGTATGGTAAGATAAAATCAAGTTAGGAGGTTGTGCTATGGAAAACAAAGCTGAAGAAGTAGCATGTCACACAGAGTGTGAAACGTCCGGTCGTAAAAGCCATCATCCTGAGCGAGTTAAGAAGGATTTAACAAATCGCTTAAATCGTATTGAAGGTCAAATTCGAGGCATTAAGGGAATGATCGATAAGGATGTTTACTGTGATGACGTGATTACGCAGATTTCTGCAACACAATCCGCATTAAATAGCGTTGCTAAAATTCTTTTAGAAGGTCATTTAAAAGGATGTGTCGTAGACCGTCTTTCGGAGGGTGACAACGAGGTTTTAGATGAATTAGTTGTTACAATCCAAAAACTAATGAAAAAGTAAAATTTTTTTAAGTCGTATATACCCCAGTGGAGTATGTAACAATGCATTAAAAGGAGAGAAAAAATATGCAAAAAGTAACATTAAACGTAACAGGAATGTCATGTGGCCATTGTGTAAAGGCTGTAGAAGGTAGCGTTGGTAAATTAGAAGGTGTTGATCAAGTAAACGTAAAATTAGATGAAGCTTTAGTTGAAGTATCATTTAATGAATCACAAGTTTCTCTTGATACAATTAAAGAAACCATTGAAGACCAAGGATATGACGTAGAGTAAGAGTGCTTCCATAGCACTCTCTCATTTTCACAAAAATATACCCCTATAAGGTATAAGGGAGGTAGGACAAATCATGAGTACCGAAGCATCAGAAGCGAGTAAGTTGAAAGAAGCAAGCATTCAAATATCCGGTATGACTTGTGCTGCGTGTGCGACACGTATTGAAAAAGGGCTAAATAAAATGGAAGGTGTCGAGCAGGCGGCTGTTAACTTAGCACTTGAAAAGTCTTCCATTAAATATGACCCTTCAAAATTGAGTGAAGCCGATTTTGAAAAGAAAATTGAAGCATTAGGTTACGGTGTTGTGAAACAAAAAGCAGAGTTTGATATTACCGGTATGACTTGTGCAGCATGTGCAACGCGCATTGAAAAAGGGTTAAATCGGATGGATGGTGTTGCAACAGCAAATGTCAACTTAGCGCTCGAAAAAGCAACGATTGAATTTAATCCTTCTGAAGTAGCGATTGCAGACATCATTGCGAAGGTAGAAAAACTGGGTTATGGGGCACACCAAAAGCAAGAGGATAAAGAGCAGGTAGATTACCGGGAAAAACATATTAAAGATCAACAGCGAAAATTCATCTTTTCAGCCATTTTATCGTTACCACTTTTATGGACGATGGTCGGGCACTTTTCATTTACATCGTTTTTATATGTCCCAGACTTCTTAATGAATCCTTGGATTCAACTGATTTTGGCGACACCGGTACAATTTATTATCGGGAAACAGTTTTATGTAGGGGCTTATAAAGCGCTTCGCAATGGAAGTGCAAACATGGATGTTCTCGTCGCCATGGGTACATCAGCAGCTTACTTTTATAGCGTATATCAAGCAATTGTTACAGCCGGAACACACCACATGCCACACCTATACTTTGAAACAAGTGCAGTGCTTATCACGCTCATTCTATTAGGAAAATTATTTGAAGCAAGAGCAAAAGGGCGTTCATCTGAAGCGATTAAAAAATTGATGGGGCTTCAGGCAAAAACAGCCATCGTCGTTCGTGATGGAGTTGAAAAAGAAGTTCCGTTAGAGGAAGTTGTTATAGGCGATACTATTTTAGTGAAGCCAGGTGAAAAAATTCCGGTTGATGGTGAAGTTGTCGAAGGAACAACAGCTGTTGATGAATCCATGTTAACGGGCGAAAGTTTACCAGTTGATAAAACGTCAGGTGACGTCTTATATGGCTCAACGATTAACAAAAATGGTTTCATTAAAATGAAAGCAACAAAAGTGGGGCGCGACACAGCATTGGCTCAAATCATTAAAGTAGTTGAGGATGCACAAGGTTCAAAAGCACCGATCCAGCGTTTGGCGGACCAAATTTCGGGTATTTTTGTTCCGATTGTAGTAGGAATTGCCATCCTTACATTCTTAGTGTGGATCATTTGGGTAAGCCCGGGAGAATTTACACCAGCACTTGAGGTGTTAATTGCCATCCTTGTGATTGCATGTCCATGTGCCCTTGGGTTAGCAACACCGACCTCCATTATGGCCGGAAGCGGTCGTGCAGCAGAATTTGGGATTTTATTTAAAGGTGGCGAGCATTTAGAACAAACCCAAGGTATTAATACAGTTGTAGTCGACAAAACTGGTACGGTAACGCATGGTAAGCCTGTTTTAACAGATGTTTTAGTAGCAGATGGTCAAGATGAAGAGAAATTTTTATCACTGATCGGGGCAGCAGAAAAGCAATCTGAGCATCCACTCGCACAAGCGATTGTTGAAGGTATCCAAGAAAAAGGTATCGAACATGGAAATGTTCAGTTCTTTGAAGCAATACCGGGTCATGGTGTTATTGCAACGGTTTCAGGTCAAGGTATCGTTATTGGTACACGGAAACTTATGCAACAATATGGAATTGACATACAAACGATTTTACCAGAGATGGAGAAATTGGAGACGAACGGTAAGACAGCGATGCTTGCTGGAATTAATGGACAGTACGCAGGGTTAGTTGCCGTAGCGGATACCATTAAAGAAACATCTAAAGAAGCGATCCGTCGCTTACATGACATGGGCATTGAAGTCATTATGATGACGGGTGATAACGAACGAACAGCACAATCCATTGGAAAAGAGGTTGGCGTTGATTCAGTTATTGCTGAAGTACTTCCTGAAGGTAAAGCAGAGGAAGTGAAAAAATTACAGCAGCAGGGCAAAAAAGTGGCGATGGTCGGTGACGGCATTAATGACGCACCAGCACTTGCTACAGCTGATATTGGGATGGCCATTGGAACAGGTACTGACGTTGCAATGGAAGCTGCCGACATTACACTCATTCGTGGTGACCTTAATAGCATTGCCGATGCGATCTTAATGAGCCGTAAAACAATGCGAAATATTAAGCAAAACTTATTCTGGGCATTCGCGTACAACACAATTGGGATTCCAATTGCTGCAGCAGGATTCCTTGCACCATGGGTAGCAGGTGCCGCGATGGCGTTTAGTTCCGTGTCGGTTGTCTTAAACGCATTACGTTTACAACGAGTAAAATTAAATAAATAAAGGGACAAGGGGACAGGTACCTTGTCCCACTTCAAATCCGGGACAGTGAACCTGTCCCTTGAGTCCCGAGGGGTGTAAAATGGTTGTGGAGCAAACAGAAATGAAGGTTAAATTAGCTATAAATGGTGGGATTTCATTCGGTGCTAAATTAAATGCCAAACAACTGGTTACCATTGCTGAGTACATGAATGATGGTGATGAATTGGAGTTAACGACTTTCCAACAACTATACATTGAAGTACTAGAAAGTGAAGTTGAAATGGTTAAAGAAAAATTTGCGGAAGTCGGATTAGCTTGTTATCCAGTAGGGAATTTTGTAAAAAGCTTAAGAACTTGTAATTTTTGTAAAGGTGCGGAAGAAGAAGGGATGCCTGTTGCGATAGAGCTCAATAAGCGAATAGCGGGTAAACAAGTTCCGTTTACACTTCGCCCAGCTTACACCGGATGTCCGGTTGGATGTGGGGAACCGTTAGTAAATGATATTGGCATCATGAAGGTGAAAGACGGATATGATTTATATATTGGTGGAAAAGCGAAAGGAAAAGATGCTCGAACAGGTACTTTATTGAGGGAGCATCTAACACCAGAACAACTTTATGAGGTTGTTGAACAATTAATTACGATCTATGCTGAACAAGGTAAGAAAAGGGAACAATTTGCTAAGTTTGTCACTCGGTTTGGATTAGAAGACATAAAAGAGTTAGTTTTATAAATTTTCTCAATGGTTAAGCTCAAGGGGTTAAAGATAAAACTTATTAGATTAATAGTTATGTTATTAAGGGGATAAGAAAATGAAAAAGCGAAAGGTTGGAATCTTACTGTTTGACTATGTAGATATCTTAGATTTTGCAGGCCCTGCTGAGGTTTTATCTTTAACCGCTAAAACCCAACCTGAGCAAGCATTAACCCTTTACAAAAAACATTTACTACCAACAAGACCATTCGAAGTTTATACTCTTTCGGAAACAGGAATGGAAATTACAACCCATTCAGGTATAAAAGTAAAACCAGACTTTAGCATTGATACTAGTCCCGAATTAGATATTCTAATCATTCCAGGTGGCCCCTTAAGAGCAGTACAGAGTATAGCTAAAAACCTAAAAATTATAGATTGGATTATTTCACATAAAAACGTTGAGTATTTATGTTCAGTTTGCACCGGGGCATACATATTAGGTGAAACTGGCTTATTGGACGGAAAGAAGGCAACTACCCATCATTTAGCATTGGAATTGCTTCGAGAAAAATATCCTAAAATTGATGTTTTATCCGATAGAAAAGTAGTGCAGGATGGTAATGTTATATCATCAAGTGGTGTTTCTTCAGGAATTAATATGGCACTATATCTTGTTGAGAAAATCCTGGGGAAATCAACTGCTGAAAGAACTGCCAAAACGATTGAATTTATCATGTGATTTAATCACTGAAACAAGGGTCGGCTTGTGTATGTAAGAGGGTTCTGTTATGAGGTGCTTTTCTTAAAATAAGTGCCGAAATGACAGTAGAATCGGCATCATAATTGTCCATTAAACTTGTCCTAGCAATTGGTGAGTGGTCTTGCCATTAATGAGGAACTGCTGAAAATAAATAAGCGGAGGTTTTCCGTTTAAATTCAAAATGGGGTTCGGATTGGCCAAAATAAGAGGAGGATTTGTGGTTATTCAAAGAAAAACCCTTCTTTTTTCTATTTTTAGAATCAATAAGCGGAATCTCTCCGTCTATTTAGGGTATTTTCAGTGCTTTTTACGGATTAGGCGGAATTTTTCCGTCTATTCAACGTCCCGGCCTGGGTGCTTAGCCTGTTCCCGCAACCGATAAGGTAGGTCCTCGAAACGCCATTGCAATTGACAGAAGTTTTGGCTCGCTTTTTTCATTGTTCACCCCTTTTTGTCGAGGAACGAAGGTATCGATTGAATTGGATGGTTGCAAATAAGTTTAAGAGAGAAAGGATTAACATATTTTTGGAGACTTTGTTCACGGAGGAAGAGTATGCAAGATTGGCTAGTGGAGGTTCTAGTTAATAATAAAGAGTTCGCTGTTGTCGTCAGTTTGCTGGTTAATATTCTGATCAGCCTTTTTGGCGTTATTCCTAGTGTTTTTATCACAGCTGCAAACTTACTAGTCTTTGGTTTTTGGAAGGGAACCTTCCTTTCTTTTCTTGGAGAGACAATAGGTGCAATTGTAACTTTTTGGTTATACCGAAAGGGTTTTAAAAGGGTAGTGGGGAAAAAGCTGAATAAATATCCACTTGTATCTAAACTCCTTGACACCAAGGGGAAGGAAGCCTTTTTTCTCATTCTTTCTTTGCGATTATTACCGTTTATTCCATCTGGTTTAGTCACCTTTGCCTCTGCAGTAGGGACAGTTAGTCTAATCGTTTTTCTATTTGCAAGTTCAATCGGAAAAATACCAGCCTTGCTTATTGAAGCATATTCAGTGCACCAAGTAACCAATTGGACAACAGAAGGAAAACTCATCTTATCAATCCTTTCTATCGTAGGGCTAATCTACGTCATTAGAAATATCAGTAAAAATCAAAAGGAAAAATAAGATATAAATCTATTACACAAGTTTCTCCATAATTTCTTCATAATTTTTTGTTAAAGTTGAGTGGGGTAAAAAAAACACCCATTTAATGGGGATTATAAATGTAGCCTACATAAAAAAGGAGTTGGACATGGAATGAAAAAAGGGATAATAGGAATAGCTGGATTGTTGCTAATCCTTCTATTAGCGGCCTGTAACAATAGCACTTCAAATGAGAAGGAAGCAACAGAGGTAAAAGATATAAAAGAAATGGTACTCGATTATAGTATTGGAAGTTTTGAAGATGTGTCAGCTTCAATTACATCGCATGAACTGATTGTAACGGATAGTAATAAAAAGGAAACAGCTTATGACCTTCCTGAGGATGAATTTTTTGTTTCGATTGCACCATTTGTAAAAGAAACACACGAATGTGCCATTCATAGTTTAACAGGATGTCAGGGTGAATTAGTAGAAAAAGAATTTGATGTTTACATCGAAGACGAGGCAGGTAATGTAATTGTTGATGAAACGATGACATCGTTCGAAAATGGATTTATCGATTTATGGTTACCTCGGGATAAAACGTACCAAGTAAGAATCGAATATGATGGAAAAACAGCAGAATCCCAAATTTCCACATTTAAAGGCGACAATACTTGTATTACAACCATGCAGTTAATGTAGTGGGGGACAAGAGGACAGGTACCGCGTCCCATCAATATTAGACAGGGGACAGTGAACCTGTCCCCTACATCTCACTATCGTACAACAGGAAACCATCCTTCAACTTCTAAAATTAACTTCCATAATGGAGTGGGTATAACTGCTTTATGTTGATCGGTTATTGTTAATTGGTGCCTGATTGTTTCACTTTCATTATGTTGGACCTTCTCAACCCAATGGGGATCGACTACAAGTGCTCGTCCAAGTGCGACAAAATCTGTTTTTCCTTTCTCGTATACAAGGTCTGCTTCATCTGGTGTATGAATATTTCCAACACCAATAACAGGCACACGCTCTTTAATATATTCTGCGATTAATTCTGTACGTGATTTCTTACTATCAATTCCTCTACGTGGCTTTGCCCATGCATTTGTTGTGGCAATATGAATATAATCAATATCTGCTTGTATTAGTTCATCAAGTAACTCAAACGTTTCTTTCATAGTGATACCAGGAGTTTCAGGCTCTTCCGGTGAAAAACGATAACCAATCAAGAAAGGTTTTGTTGCATGTTTTTTGATAACGCGCTTCACTTCATGAATTAGTTTTAAAGCAAATAGATAGCGGTTTTCGAACTCATCTGTTCGGTGATTAGAATGCGGTGAAACAAATTGTTGAAGTAAATAACCAGTTGCACCGTGTAATTCTACGCCGTCAAATCCAGCTTCAATTGTACGACGTGTTGCTTCGCCAAAGTCATCAATAATATCATAGATTTCCTCAGTTGTTAAAGCTCTAGGTGTTGTTTCTACACTATAAAAACCACGGTCCCCAAGGGGAGCGATAGCACTTGCACTCACAGTTTCTCCATTTGGAATAAGTCTTGGAACGGCTAAACGCCCTCCATGATAAAGTTGAACAACTCCTTTAGCACCACCCGAGTGAATCACATCTGCTAATTTCGAAAGACCGCGGATAGTCCCATCATGATCAATCCCCATTTGACCATCGAAGCCTTTACCATTTTTCGAAACATAAGCGCAAGCTGTAATAATTGTTCCTACGCCATTTGCACGCTCACCGTAATAGGCTAGTTCTTCTTCGGAAACAAAGTCATTTTCATCTGCAGAAAAAGTCGTCATGGGTGCCATTATGAGACGGTTTTTTACATGGACACCACTCTTAAAAGTGAACTCTTGAAATAAATCTTGATATTTACTATTCATGGAATTCCTCCGGTTTAATGTATATTTACTAAGGTTTCGATTTCTTTCGTTATGGCTTTACTGCCTGCGTGTAGCTTTGTCGCGATTTGTTTGAGATTGCTACGAGAAATTTCCTCGGCAGGTGCAGCGATTGCTAAGGCAGCAATTACTTTCTTATTTCGAAAAACTGGGACAGCAACACAACGGATACCGATAATCCGTTCCTCATCATCAAAGGCAAACCCATCCTCTTGAATGGCTTTTAAATGATACCGGAATAGTTGCGAATCTTGAAACGTATTTTTTGTTGCTTTTTCCAGTGACAATCTTTCAAATATGGATGCGAATGAATCCTCATCTACATTAGCTAAAATGACTTTACCTAAAGCGGATTGATGTAATTTAGACCGGTTTCCAATCTCTTCGTCTGCGGAAACTTCATATGGAGTGTGTAATACTTGTGTCATAACAAGATCAGTCCCATCCACTTTTCCAATATAGGTGCTCATTTGTAAATCTTGCGCCACTTGGTAAATCGATCGTAATGAAGCCCAATCCATTTCTGAACGCTTTTCAAAACTTTCGAGAAACATTTTATAATGAATAAAATATTGAGTTTGAAGTTTATAGATATAGCCCATTTCTTCTAGGGTTGTTAAAATTCGAAAAGCGGTGGATTTACTTAAATTCAGTAAATCCATCACTTCCTTTAACGTAATGCCTTTGTGTTGTTTTACTAATTCTAGAACTAGGAGTCCTTTTTTTAATGTTGAAACTTCATTCCTTGCCATTTTCATCACCTCAGTCTCCTGATAGTATAGATGCTTTATTTTTTGGATTCAAAATATATGGCGTAAGTTTCATTAAATGAAACTTAATCAAAGAAATTTGTGAGTCTGAATATAAGGAGATATGATATGGCTAATCAAAGATAGGAGGAGAAAAGATGAAATATACTATATTAAAAAAATCGAATCTCAAAGTGTCAGTAATCGGACTGGGTACAAATGCGGTTGGAGGGCATAATTTATTCCAAAACTTAAATGAAGAAGATGGAAAAGACCTTGTAAGAGAAGCACTAAAAAACGGTGTGAACTTTATTGATACAGCTGATATATATGGTCTGGGTCGTTCAGAGGAGCTGGTTGGAGAGGTATTGAAGGAAATTAAGCGTGACGACTATTTGATTGCGACAAAAGGTGCGCAACATTGGTTTGAAGATGGCACTGTAAAAACGGATAATCGTCCTGAATATATGCGTGAAGCAGTTGAAAAAAGTTTACAAAGATTGCAACTAGATTATATAGACTTATATTATTTGCACTTTCCAGATCAAAAGACGCCATTATCGGAGTCAATTGGGGAATTAGCTAGATTAAAAGAAGAAGGAAAAATACGTGCAATTGGTATTTCGAATGTTTCCCTTGAGCATTTAAAAGAGGCAAACGTTCATGGCAATATCTCGGTCTTACAATCACATTATAGTATGCTAGATCGTTCTGCTGAAGAAGAATTGTTACCATATTGTATTGATAATAATATTTCGTTTATTCCATATGGTCCTTTAGCATTTGGGTTACTAGGTGGTGGATTCACAAAGGAATCTACCTTAGACGCACAGGATTGGCGTAATTCAGTTCCATTATTCCAAGGGGAATTATTTCAAAAAAACCTTCTAACAATAGAAAAGCTAAAAGAATTTGCTACCCAAAAAGAAACAACTCTACCTAACTTAGCGCTCGCTTGGTTGCTTGCTCAAGAAGGGGTAGATGCAGTCATCCCAGGGGGGAGACGAAAAGAACGTATCCTTGAGAATATTCAAGCCAACGAAATTCGTTTATCAAGTGAGGAATTAAACGTTATAAATGATATTTTAAGTAAAAACTGATAAAAATAAGGGTTGTTCCAAAAGCTATTCATATGACTTTGGAACAGCCCTTTTTATATGGATTAATTTCAACGTCTTTTCCAAAAGGGACATCAGCGGAATCTACTTACTTGACATAAATTTATTATAAAAATATACTTACTTACATAAAGTAACTAAGAAAAGGTGGTAACCTTTATGAATGATAAGAAGAGTGGATTTGAAATTGGGATATACACACTTGCAGATATTGGTCCGGACCCTCTTACAGGAAAGACAATAACTGCAAAAGAAAGAATAAAAGAAATGATTCAAGCTGCAAAACTTGCGGACGAGGCAGGGCTAGATGTATTTGGGGTAGGAGAACATCATCGTCTGGATTATGCTTCTTCATCTCCCGCAGTTCTACTAGCAGCTATTGCACAAGCAACAAAACAGATTCGATTAACAAGTACAACAAGTGTTTTAAGTACGCTTGATCCTGTTCGCCTGTTTGAAGATTTTGCTACATTAGATTTACTTTCAGATGGTCGTGCCGAAATACTAGCAGGAAGAGGGGCTTTTATCGAATCATTTCCTTTGTTCGGCTATAGTACAAATGATTATGATGAATTGTTTGAAGAGCATATGGAGCTCCTCTTGCAATTGACCGAGCATGAAAGGGTTACATGGTCAGGGAACTTCCGTTCATCTTTGAGTAATGCTCAAATTGCACCAAGACCGGTACAGGAAAAATTACCTGTTTGGATTGGAGTTGGAGGGACACCAGAGAGTGCCGTTCGTGCTGGAAGATTTGGGGTAGGAATGGCTTTAGCTATTTTGGGTGGCCCACCAAGACGTTTTAAACCACTTGTTGACCTTTATCGTCAGGCGGGAGTAGATGCTGGACATTCGCAAGAGACATTGAAGGTTGGTGTAACGGGACATGCCTATCTAGCGGAAACAACGCAACAAGCCAAAGATGAGTTTTACCCTTATTACTCGAATTACTGGGAATATGTGAACCGTCAGCGCGGAATGGGGACAAGGATGTCAAGGGCTGACTTTGAGCATATGGCTAGTCCGGATACTGCTTTGTTCGTGGGTAGTCCACAGCAGGTCGTCGAAAAAATTCTTCAACAATACGAACTCTTTGGACACCAGCGTTTCCTTGCACAGTTAGATATAGGAGGTCAACCATTTAAAAACGTTGCAAAAGGAATTGAATTATTAGCAACGGAGGTTGCTCCAATTGTTCGAAGAGAAACAAGTAAATAACATGGAATTATGAATATCAGACGCTGTTTAGGTGTCTGATATTCTTTTTATCGCCCAATCCCTCGCTTACTTGAAAATGGAAAAAAATCCATATAATCGAGGTAGCTAATTTAGCTATATTAGCTAACGTGAGGTGGGACTGAAATGATTGTAAACTCGAAAGAACTGCAAAATAATTTTGGAAAGTATTTGATACTTGCGGCACAAGAGGACATTATCGTTACAAGAAATGCTACAGACAGTCTACTTTTTTGAGGATTATAATATCAGTAACAGTGCTACCTATAAGAATAATGAGGCTGTACAATCCTTCATTTTTAAAGGACTAAACGCAGAAATTAGTAGAATTTTTAGAGCTTAAGTGGGACACGGGCATGTGTCCCACAACCTTTGGATAATAAACTTCCTCTCTTTTAGTATCCAACCTCGACAGATGCTACAACGATGTACATTAGATCATTTTGATCGCCTTTTTCTTCAAGGACGATTCCGCTTGTTGTTAGCATACCTCCGTCCATGACCTCTACAGAGACTTTACCGAATGGTATCGCTCCTTTAACCGCTTCGATATCTAGCTGTTCTTTATCACAAGGGACTGCTAGTTTCACATTAACTACCATATTGTCTAAGCTATTTCCTGGTAGAACCGAGCGAATTCCAGGCATTGAATTAAAATGGATCGCATTCTTTACAGCGCGAATGGCTGCCTTCGTAATGTTTTGACCGTGAACATCAATCCCCATGCCTGTTTCAATAAACATCAATTTTTCCATCAGATAGACACCTCGTTATTAATTGATATTTCTATTTTACCTTAAAATAGGGTTTTTGATATGTTTTAAACCTGCCATGTGTATAAAATCTCCATCAAAATAGCACTTTTAAACAACCAACCTGATGAAAATAATTAAATTTAATCCTAAAAAATAGTATAATAGTAACAAAATTAGTCAAATGGTCAAAAAATTGTGAGTATTTAGATGTCTAATGCCTACTTTTAGAATTGATGAAAAAGGTGCCCTGATTTAAATTATTTCGACTTTCTCGAAAAAAATTTTCTACTTTCATTGAAAGGAAATTCGTCTTATGAAACAATATGCGATTACAGAAAAAACCAAAGATATCAGCCTACTAGATGAAGAATTATGCTCTGATGAATTAGTGAGTATTGATCGAAAGGAATTAAATGAAACAATTCGTTTGCACCAGGGCATGATTTTCAAATTCAAAGAAATAGCGGGGCAATTTATCCATACTTTATGTGATGGTGAGTTAGTATATCGTTTAGGCCTAACTCCAAGTCACGTAGTAGGAAAACAGTTAATAGGCTTTCTTCCGGAACAGATTACAAAAAGAAAGCACTTATTATATGAAAGAGCGTGGAATGGGGAAGACCACGTTACCTATGAAGCAGAATTAAATGGAATTCATTATTTTGCTGCGTTACGGCCAGTTATACGAAATGGGGAAGTTATTGAGGTTATTGGTTCATGTATGGATATTACCGACAGAAAGAAGGTCGAAAAGGCTTTACTTGAAAGTGAAAATAAATACCGTTTGATTGCTGAAAACATGACCGATTTAATCATTTTATTTGATAGACAAGGAAAGTGTATCTATGCATCACCTTCTCATGAAACTGTATTAGGCTATCCACCTGAATATTTTTTGAGCCAAAATACATTGCATCTTATTCATCCAAATGACACTTCACTCATCATCAATGGGTTTGAAGAGGTAAATAAAACGAAAATTCCTTTAAGGGTCGAGTTTCGCCTTTTACACGCTGAACATGGTTGGAAATTATTTGACTGTACGGCTACCCCTGTATTGGATGAAGACGGTGAAGTTGAGCATATTATGGTTGTAGCAAAAGACATTACTGAGAAAAGAAGAGCGGAAGAACTTTTATGGAAGTCTGAGAAGTTATCATTAGTTGGGGAGTTAGCAGCGGGTGTTGCACATGAAATACGGAATCCCCTGACTTCAATAAAAGGGTTCATTCAGCTATTTCAGCAAGGAGTTAGGAACGAAGAATATTTTAATGTGATTCTTTCAGAGTTTAATCGAATTGAAGATATCATAAAGGAATTTCTTTCCCTTGCAAAGCCGCAGGAAATTCAGCTTAAGTCAGTAAGTATTCCCTCTTTGTTAAAAGAGATTAACACCTTGATGAAACCTGAAGCCTATCTAAAAAATGTTCAAATCATAATTGATAGTGATGTGAGTATTCCACTTGTAATGTGTGATGCGAATCAAATCAAACAAGTCTTATTGAATCTTTGTAAAAATAGCATTGAAGCTACCGACGGATACAAGAGAGGATTATTAATTATCTCTGCTCATATAGAGGATAAAAATCAATTATGCATTCAGGTAGTTGATAACGGGATAGGGATAAGCGAAGAACGCCTCAAAAGACTAGGGGAACCTTTCTATAGTAATAAAGAAAAGGGAACTGGTTTAGGTCTTATGCTATGTTTTCGAATAATAAAGGAGCACAAAGGAACGATAACCTTCGAAAGCAAAGAAAACCTAGGAACAACAGTAAAAATTAGACTACCAGTTTAAAAGGATAGGAGGGTGTAAAATCTAAATGAGGTACCTGACCCTTTTAATTAAAGGGATTAGGTACCTCTTTGCTTACGAAAACACGCTACGATTCATAACACATATCTACAATCTTTTTCGCTAATATTTCTGTGGGATCAATCACTTTAAACCCTTCTACTTCACTTAAAACAAGTGGGATTTCAGTACATGCTGCGATAATTGCCTCTGCTCCTTGATTGATCACTGTTTTTGATGCTTGTAGCAATAACTTCTTTCCTTTTTCGAGATTTCCACTTTTTACTGCATAAATTCCCGCCATAACACTTTCTTGTGTCATTTTATCGGGCTCTATTACAACAATTTCTCGTTCGTGAAGAGACTCTTGGTATAGATTGGTATACAATGTGCCATCAGTGGCTAACAAAGCTATTGTTTTTAAGCCTACTTTGTCTATAAATCTGACAGTTTCTTTTGGCATATTCATAAGCGGGATCTTGACCGAAGCTTGGATTTCATCGAAATAATAATGAGCAGTATTACAGGCTATCGCAATCCAATCTGCTCCAGCCGTTTCTAATCTTTTTGCGGATTCGCTCATAAAAGGAAGAGGGTTTATTCCTTTTCCTAATATTGCCGAAGTACGGTCCGGTATTTGTGGGTAATTATCAACAATCATATGAATATGATCTTGGTCATTCTGGGCAGGTGTTAATCCAATGATTTTTGTCATCAAATCGACTGTTGCAAGTGGTCCCATTCCACCCATTATACCTAGTGTTTTTGTCATGTTATACTCCGCCTTATAAAAACAGGTTGTTGAAGATTTACTTTCAAATCTCCAACAACCGTTTTATTTTTTTACCAGATAGGTTTATACGCTTACTTCATTCGATAATTTTAATTCTCGTTTCTCTTCTATAGCATTCACTACAACTGCTGCAGAAGCATCGCCTGTGACGTTTACAGATGTACGAATCATATCCAAGATTCTATCGATACCAGCAATAAGAGCAATACCTTCTACTGGAAGTCCGACTGAAGTAACGACCATCGTAAGCATAATCAATCCAGCTCCTGGTACACCGGCTGTACCAATGGAAGCAAGAGTTGCCGTTAATACGATGGTTAACTGTTGTGCAAAAGAAAGATCATATCCAAAAAATTGTGCAATGAATAAAACACATACACCCTGATATAATGCGGTTCCATCCATATTGATGGTGGCACCCAACGGAAGGACGAAACTACTTACTTTTCTAGAAACTCCAAGGTTCTCTTCAGAATTTTTAATGGTTATTGGCAAAGTTCCTGAGCTACTTGTTGTGCTGAATGCTACCAAGCTAGCAGGTGCAATTCCTTTGAAAAATTTCAGTGGATTCATCTTTGCGAAAACCTTGACGGAGACTGAATATGTTAATACAGCGTGAAGTATACATCCGAGATAGACGACTAAAATAACTTTTAAAAGTGGAAGAAGTACAGAAACTCCGTATTCTCCAACAGTAGGTGCAATTAAACCGAAAACCCCAATTGGAGCTAATTTCATCACAATCGCAGTGATTTTATACATGATTTCAGCAAGTTCATCAAAGAAATTATAGACTGTCTTTGCCTTATCGCCTAAAATCGTAATTCCAAGTCCCAGGAAAATGGCAAAGAAAATGATTTGTAACATATCCCCATTTACTAAAGAAGCAATTGGATTCGTAGGAATGATATTTAGTAAGGTATCAATTACTCCTGGAGCCTCTGTTGCTTCAACTTTATCGACAGTTGCATCAATATTGACGCCCTTACCGGGTGAGAAGATGTTTGCAAGAATTAATCCGATGGTTACAGCAAAAGCAGTAGTTAAAATATAATAAGTAAATGTAATTCCACCCATACGTCCAATTTTTTTAATGTCCCCAGTACCTGCAACACCGACAACGAGGGAAGCAAGGACTAAAGGAACGATAATGAACTTAATCATACGTAAAAATAAATCACCAAGAGGTTTAACAACCTCAACACTAGGTCCAACGATAGCCCCAACGATAATAGCAAGAATAAATGCAATTAAAATCTGTGAAAGCAAACCAATTTTTTTCATAAGAACCTCCTTTTAAATTATTCGGGAAAAGACACTTCTTTCTCACAACATAGAAATTTGTAAAGATTCAGAAAAATATAGGTAAAAAAATATAAAAATTTATATATTTCTTAATCTTTTTATATATAAATTAACAGAAATAGTCAATAGCCTTTTGTGAAATAAATGAAAAAGTAAGGTATAAGGAATGGGTTGTATAAAAAGTTATTGATTATATATAAAATATTATATATATTTTAATTAAATCTACTATGGAAGGGAATCTTTTAATGAATTCGATACATGAACAATACATTCCAGTAGCAGAGGTGATTGCCAAAACATTTGGGCACGATTGCGAAGTTGTTTTGCATGATTTAACCGTTCCCCAGAGCTCTGTTGTATACACCGTCAACAATCATGTAACTGGAAGGCAAGTGGGACAAAGTTTTAACCATCTCATTACAGATGTGTTGCTCTCTCAAAACTTTACGAATGATTATTCAGCAAATTACTATTTTCATACTGATGATGGTAGATTAATAAAATCTTCTACCCTATTAATTAGGAATCCTGACAAAAAAGTGATTGGTGCACTATGTATAAACATTGATACGACTAGAATTACAGAAAATATTAATTGGCTAAGTAGCTTCATTCCTCAGAATCCTGATTTGCCTCTAAATCCAAACTATCAGCAAGATCGAACGAATGAAACTGAGCATATACAAGAGTTTGCTCATGATTTAATCGATAAAATTATTGGCACTAAGCCGGTAGAAAAGCTAAGGCGTGATGAAAAGGTGGAGATGGTTCGATTCATGGAGCAAAAAGGAATCTTCTTAATTCGTGGAACAATCGACAGAGTTGCGGAGAAGTTAAATATCTCAAAAGTCACAGTTTACAGCTATATAGAGGAAATTAAAGAAAAAAATAATAAAGGATAGATCAATCCCTTTCCACTTATTATATAAAAAATTCTAAGCCCAAGGAGGTATTCGTATGAAATTTATTTCAATTAAGGGTGCAAAGCCTAACCCTGGTCATTATTCCGCTGCAACACAAAAAGGCAACTTCCTCTTTATTTCAGGACAGCTTCCGGTTGATCCTTTTACTGGTAAAGGGACAAGTGGTGATATTACGGCTGAAACAAACCAAGTGTTGTCAAACTTAGACCATGTACTAGAAGCTGCAGGTGCAAAGAAAGAAGATATCATGAAGGTCACCATTTATATTTCAGATATTTCATTATGGGATACTGTCAATTCCATATATAAGCAGTACTTTGGTGACCACAAGCCAGCACGGGCTGTTGTTCCTACTAATCAACTACACTATGGATATTCAATTGAGCTTGAGGCAGTTGCCTATATTGATTAAGAAAAGGAAGAGTGAAGATGAACTATATTTGTAAAGAATGTCATTCAACATATCCGTTGGAAAGTAATAAATGGAAATGTGATTGTGGAGGTCTACTAAACCTTGAATATGAGAAAAAGGCAGTTGATTTTACTGAAACAGCCACTTCTCGAAATCACTCTCTTTGGAAATATATCGATGCACTCCCTTTTGAAAAGGAAGATGTCTGGCAGGAGATTACGCTTGGAGAAGGGGATACCCCACTAATCAAAATAGCTGATCATGTCTACGCAAAGGCTGACTATTATATGCCTACGCTATCATTCAAAGATCGTGGTGCTGTTCTTCTAATTGCCATGGCGAAAAAAATGGGCATTAAGAGGGTTGTTGCAGATAGTAGCGGTAATGCTGGTACAGCCATTGCGGCATATGGGGCAAGGGCAGGAATCCAATGTGATATTTTCGTTCCAGCATCTACTTCAAGTAAAAAAATAGCACAGATTGAAGCACATGGTGCGGTCATTCACAAGGTTCCTGGAACAAGAGAAGATACAGCGAACGCAGCGATTGCCATGGTTGAAAGCACAGATTCGTTTTATGCAAGTCATATTTATAACCCGATTTTTTGGGAAGGTACGAAAACGTATGTGTATGAAGTGTTTGAGCAAATGAATAACAAAATGCCTGTTGCGTTCATTATTCCGGTAGGGAATGGAACCTTGTTAATGGGAGCGTATATTGCTTTTCAAGAGTTATTGGCAAATGGGCAAATTGAAAAAATGCCTAGAATCCTTGCCGTCCAGGCAGAAGCTTGTGCTCCAATAATGAAAGCCTTTGCGGAAGGTAGCGATACGGTTGAACCTATTGAACATTCAGGGACCTTGGCTGAGGGCATTGCCATTGCTGCACCGGCAAGGGGAACAGAAATCTTACAAGCAATACGTGCAACAGAAGGAGATATAATCGGTGTGTCCGAGGAAAGTATCATAGAAGCCAGAAAGCAGCTTGCATTAAAAGGAATTTATGTGGAGATCACTTCCGCGGCTAATTACGCTGGCTACTTACACTATATTAAGAAATACCCTGAATTAAAAGACCAACAAATCGTTTTTCCGTTATGTGGGGCAGGTCTTAAAAGTAACTAGACTTTAAAAATGAGAGAATCGATTTTTTAAGGAGAGATAATGATGAAAAAGAATCAATTAGATACGCCATCCTTACTTATTGACCGTGAAATCATGATGGATAACATTGAACGAATGCAATCCTACGCTAACAAATATGGTGTTACCCTTCGTCCGCATACAAAGACGCATAAAATGCCTGCTCTTGCAAAACTACAAGTAGATGCAGGTGCCAAAGGAATTACCGTTGCAAAGGTTGGCGAAGCAGAAGTCATGGCTGAAAATGGACTAAATGATATTTTTATTGCAAATGAAATCGTCGGTGAGGTCAAACTAAATCGCATCAAGAAGCTTGCAGAAACCATTGATATTTCCTTTGGCGTGGACAGTATTGAACAATGTGAAACAATAGAAAAGGTGTTCAGTGACAGCCAAAAACCAGCGCAAGTTCTGATTGAAATTGAAGTGGGGGAAAACCGCTCTGGAGTAATTGAAGAAAGCGATTATATTAAGTTAGTAGAGTATATTAAAAATTGCTCCCATCTGAATTTAAAAGGAATCTTTTCGCATGATGGCCACACATACAAAGCTAAAGACCTAGAGGAATGTCGCGAGCTTTACAACGCAGCGCAAAAACGCACTCTTCACTTTGCCAATCTTGCGCAAGAATTAGGCTGCACACTGGAGACGGTAAGCATTGGTTCTACACCACCGCTCATGCATGATTTTGGCGTCATGGAGGGGATTACCGAACTTCGTATCGGAACGTATATCCTCATGGATGTCTCACAAGGAAATGCAATTGGTACATATGATAGATGTGCAGCGAGTGTCCTAACAACTGTCATCAGCAAACCAACAAATGAACGAGTCATTACTGATGTTGGGGCAAAGGGAATTACGATGCAGTCACGGAGTCAAGGAATATGTGCAACTACAGGTTTAGGCTATATTAAAAACTACGGTGTTCATATTGACCAGGTGTACGATGAACATGCGATCATTTATAATGAGGAATTTAGAAATCAAGTTGCAATTGGTGAAAAGGTTGAAGTCATTCCAAATCATATTTGTCCAGTCTGCAACCTCTATGATCACGCCTATTTAGTTTCTGGAGATGAGGTAGTAGAAGAAATTCCAATCCTATGTAGAGGGAAACTGCAGTAAAGAAATAAAGGTAGGGGAGATAGCTTAAACCATTGCTGTTACTCCTGGGAATAGGAGGGAAGAGGGTGAGCCTGATGGGGCGACCCTCTTTCCGTTTTTAATCGTATAATTCCCAAGCTAACTTTAATGATTCGATAATATAATCTGCAATCTCTTCAACATCATGGTTGTCAGTATTTAATTTGGAATGGTGTAATGAATAGATATCTTGTCTTTCTATAAAAAGTTTCTCAATTTCTTCTAAAGAGCGACCTTGTAAAACTGGTCGGCTATCAATTAGGATGTCTATTCTTTCCTTCCAAGAATCCCAGGAAACGTCTAAATAAAAAACAATACAGTTTTTTAAACAAATATCTCTGATTTCCTTTTGTAAAAAGGCACCACCACCGAGAGAAATAATTTTTAACTTTTGCGTGCAATAGTTAGAAATAACTTCTTTTTCTTTTTCTCGAAAAGCCTTTTCACCAATTTGTTTAAAAATTTGTGAAGTGGGCATGTTGTATTCTTTTTCAATCTCTTGATCAATATCTACAAAACTTCTAAATAATTTTTTGGCAACAAGTTTACCAATCGTTGTTTTTCCAACGCCCATAAAACCGATGAAAACGATACTCTTTTCTCTTAATGAAATGTTTTGATTATTCACTTCGGCACTTCCTATTGTAAGTTTGATATACTTTAATGGTTTATTTTAATAAATACTATCATATGTCTTTTACTTTTCAAAAAGAAATATTTCAGTTCAAACATGAAATAATAGAATGAACATAGATAATTCTTTTATTATTTGCCTGAAAATTCTAATACAAGTTATACTTAAATGGTATTTAAGAACTCTAAATTTAAAGGTTAGGGGAAGAAAAAAGTGAAAAAAATTCTTATGCTACATGGAATTAATCATAACATGTTCGGAAAAAGAGACCCTGTTCAATATGGTACGGTGACGTTAGAGGAAATTGATGCAGGACTTAACGAATTAGCAAACGAACTCGGCGTCGAGATTGAAAGCTTTCAGACGAATCATGAAGGTGAGATGTGCGAAAGAATCCATAGGGCTTATTTTGAAAAAAAAGACGCTGTGATCATAAATGCAGGAGCATGGACACATTATAGTTATGGATTAAGGGATGCACTAGAGATTCTCGAAGTACCAATCATTGAGATTCATATGTCCAATATTCATTCTCGAGAAGAATTCAGACATCATTCTGTTTTTGCAGAAATTGCAAAAGGTCAAATTTGTGGGTTTGGAATCGACAGCTACTATCTTGGTTTACGTGCGGCTGTATCACTGATTAAAGATAAATAAGTAAGGTTTTATACAACTGAATGAAATCCAAAAAAAGCACTCAACGTCCTTCGCTGAGTGCCATTTCAATTAAAATGGGTTTATTTTCCAATAAACATCTGTGTCCAATAGTTGCCTTCTACATGACCTACACCAATGTGAGTAAAGTTTGAGCTTAAAATGTTCTTACGATGTCCTTCACTATTCATCCAAGCATTAACAACTTCTTGTGGTGAACGTTGCCCCATCGCAATATTTTCACCAGCTGCACGGTATTGAATGCCAAATTGTTTCATCATATCAAATGGTGATCCGTAGGTTGGGCTAGTATGAGAAAAATAGCCATTCTTCTTCATATCAGAAGATTTTGTTCTCGCCACCTCACTTAATTTTAAGTCAATTTTGAGGGGCTGTAAGCCGTTTTTTGCACGTTCTTTATTTGTTAATGTAACAACTTCTTGCTCAAATTGGCTTAATGAATAAGTAGCTTGATTTGTTGTTTCCTTTTGATCTACAGGCTGTTGTTGCACAGGTTGCTGAGCAACAGGGCTTTCCTGAACAGGCTTTTCTGCCTTTTGTTCTACTGGCTTCTTAGCTGGTTGTGTAGGTTCCTCTACTTTCGACGGAGTTTGTCCATATTGAGAATAATATTTTTTTAGTAAGTTTTGAATGAGGTCATTCCAATTCGTAGAGTTGTTAACAGATACGACGTAACGACCTTCATAAACATTTTTATTGGAGCCATCTACTTGTTCCGCAGAACTTGCTAATGGTCCAGTAACCAATAATGCACCTGCTACTGCTAAAGATAGTACTGTTTTCTTCATATTTAGTCCTCCTTGTTGTGTACCAAGATACAACAACATCATAGCATGTGATTTTTGTAATATTTGAGGAAGACTTTTCCTTCTGAATCAATCCTACTATTTTACCAGCAATCGAGAGTTGAAAATGAATAGATTTGATGAAATGAATTTGTTGTTCTTTTTTGTCAATATAGGAAAAAACTACTCGGATATACCTATTGACAGGATTGAAGCCAATGATGTTTTATGACGTATATTACTTAAAAATGACGAATATGACTTTTTGGGACAAGGGGACAGGTACGGCGTCCCACCAGTATTGGGTACAGGAAAACGAGCTTGTCCTTAAGGTAAGAAGCAGTAGTCTGCTTAACAAAATCTACTGCTTCTATGAAAATTTTGTTACTAGTTAGATGAATCTTCTGAGTCATCTACTAATCCTGCTGCGCATCGTCAGAGAATTTGTCAGAGAACTTGTCAGAGAATTTATCTGAGAATTTGTCAGAACCTGATTGTTGAGAAAGCGTCGTTAGGCTTTCTGAAAATCCGGTTGAAAAAGCTTGGGCAAAGGATTCAGCAATGACTGGTGCAAGCACATTTAATTGCGCTAATGCTGGATTACTATTTTCTGTTGCTGCTGCTTTTTTAATGCCTTCGGCAAAGGAATTTGAAAAAGCTTCAGCAAATGCTGTTGCAAATGAAGAAACGGAAGCTTCGACCAAGTTCTTCACTTGTTCTCTATTGATTTTTCTATCCACAATTTTCCCTCCCTTCAAATGTATTACTCTATCTTACGTTTCTGTTCAATGACTGTACACGCCATTTACCATACTGCAAAAGCACATTTTTTTAACAAAAAGCTTTTCCATTCATATAGTGAAAACAAAAATAGAATAGGAGGGAAAAGTGTGAAAGTTCGTACTCGAATACCCGAAAAGGATGATTCGCGGATCATTGCGATGGGTTCTGATATTTTTGGGGTCGATGCTGGGTTGATCGAAAAAAGGTTGAACCTTGCGGAGGAAGTGTTACTCGTTTGTGATGACCAGGATAAAATAGTAGGCTTTTTAAGCTATCGCTTAAAAGAAAAGAGTGAGTTTTTCATAGATATGGTGGCTTTCGACCCATTCTATCAAGGTAGAGGGATCGCACAGTCTTTTTTGCCAACCTTACTAGATTATGCGAAAGACAAAGGGGCTATATCAATTGGAGGAATGGTTTATAAAAAGAATGAGCGTGTGTTGAAATTATTCAAGTATTGGGGTTTTCGCATCAAGAGATATTATGTTGATACCGTCTATATAGAAAAGGTCATCTAGCAGGAGGGAAGTCATGAATATTGATTTTTCCAAGATGCTCATGGAGCACTATGATCTATCTTTGAGAAGCTATGAAATCATACGTAACACAAAGCGTTCATTAGTGATAAAGTGCACGACCAATCAAGGACTTTTCCTTTTGAAACAAGTATTTATAAGTTTTGAGAGGCTACAATTTCTTTTGCAAGCAACGGAGTATTTAAGGGGAGCAGGCGTCCTAATTCCGAAAACAATTAAAACGATACAACAAAACGATTATGTTACTTGGGAAGGAAACATCTATTATCTTCAAGAATGGATACCGTCTATCTCAACACCAGTCGTTTCAGTAGAAGACTTGGTGGGGCTAACAAAACAAATTGGAAGGGTTCACAAGTTGACGTTAAACTATCGTTCTCCAAACGCCCACCTTTTCTTTAAGGAAATCAATTGGGAACATAATATGAAGCGAGCTCTTTTACTTCTAGAAGGGTTGCGTTTGGTGAAACCTAACAGGGAGGAGATTGATTTCTTTTTAGATGCTGGGAACTGGGTTGTAAGTCAATTGGACAAATCAGCTTTCTTTCCGTTTTTGAAAAACATTCCTCTAGGAGAACAATTTTTGTGCCATAATGACCTTCACATGGGTAATCTATTAAAAAGTGAATCGGGGCTCTTTATCATTGATTGGGATTTAGCAAAATATGATATTCCTGCTAAGGATCTGAATGGATTAATCAAAATAATGGGGAAGGCAACAGGGAAGTGGGACAACGCGGTTTTCGAATCCATTCTAGAAGCATATACCCAAGAAAATCCAATAAGCGATCAACTGGTATCACTTATTATTTTGTATCTCACATTTCCACATAATGCCTTAACTCTTCTACTAAAAGATGTTACTCAAACCGAATCCCCACAGCAAATTAAATCATTACTCCAATTTGAAAAAGAAAAAACAGAATACTTGTTAAAGGGACATGGGGACAGGTACCGCGTCCCACCCATGTAAAATGGGACAGTGAACCTGTCCCTTAAAATATGTCACTCATTAATTTTTCCGCAATTAATCGATACTTTTCTGCTTTAAAATGAATTCCGTCATAAAGATTCCCGTGGATTGAAATGTCCCCACCATTTACATATTGGATCTTTTCTTCTTGGGCTAAGGATTTAATCGCCGTTATGTAGTATACTTGTGTTTTCTTTCCGTTATTTTTGTTGTTCGTTATGGTTGTTGGGGAGATGACGACCACTTCAATTCCATTTTCTTTGAGCTTTTGCAGGATTTGTCGGTTGTTTTCTTTATAGTGATCAACAGGGACGGGGAGTGCATTTGGGCTATATTTCATATGACCTCTTGCATCGTTTATGCCGAACATAGAGATGACTAAGTCTGGATGATAGTTAAGAACTTCTTCTTCAAGATTTTCGAGAGCTTGAATAGAGGTCCAGCCAGGATGCCCTTTATTGATCACGTTTATTTTATTATAGCCGTACTTTTTCCTGAGCTGCTTTTCTAGAACTTTTGGATATGGATGTTGAACCTGACTTACGTTGCCTCTTGTATCTCGATCATAACCCCATGTAATGGAATCACCATAGGCCACAATAGTTACAGGTTGTTTATAATTAAGTTTTTCAATAATTGAGTACTCGTGTTCTGAAATGGATACTGGTCTAGCTGCTTTGCCTTTCTTTTGAATGGTTAGCAGCACAAATACACATAAGAGTGCAGATATAAAATAAAACAGATAAACTTTTGAGAGATTTTTCATATGAATCTCCTTCTCATTTAGGACAGGTTCCCTTTCTAGATGGCGGATAATAGCTCTCCATTATTACTATTTTAACAAATACAAGAGATTTGCCCCATAAGGGAATATGTATTTTAGAATAATTCTCTTTATATTATGTGGATTTTTTGATATAAAATTAGACAACATAGACAATTTAGGACGTGAACATCATGGAAAAAAGAAATCAAGTATTACGTGCATTTCGTACGGCTTTTCCTTTTACGATCCCTATTTTTGCGGGATTTACTTTTTTAGGAATCGCTTATGGGATTTATATGAATTCATTAGGCTTTAGTGCTATCTATCCGATTTTAATGAGTCTGCTCATCTTTGCTGGGTCAATGGAGTTTGTCGCAGCAAGCTTACTGATTGGAGCCTTTAATCCGTTTAGTGCTCTTTTTCTAACTTTGATGGTGAATGCCAGACACTTGTTTTACGGTATTTCGATGCTTGATAAATATAGAGGCAAAGGAAAGAAAAGTAATTACCTAATTTTTGGTATGTGTGATGAATCTTTTGCGATTAACAGTTCGATAAAAGTGCCGGAGAATGTAGATAAAGGCTGGGTGATGTTCTTTGTCACACTTCTCAACCATTGTTATTGGGTATTGGGAGCTACCATTGGCGGTGTTTTTGGCTCTTTCGTTACCTTCAATACGGAAGGTCTTGAATTTGTCATGACGGCTCTCTTTGTTGTCATTTTTATAGAGCAGTGGATGAAGGAAGAAAAGCATCTAAGCTCACTAATTGGGCTAGGGGCATCGATTGTTTGTCTTCTTATTTTTGGGGGGAGCAACTTCATTATTCCTGCGATGATTGCGATATTAGGACTGCTTACCCTAACTAGAAAGTCATTGGAGGAAGTGGGGGGTAAAGCGGCATGACAATGAGTGTAACACAACAGATTATCATTATTGCGATGGTTGTATTAGGCACGGTGGTTACAAGGTTTCTTCCGTTCATCGTCTTTCCATCTGGCAAACCTACACCGATGTATGTACAATATCTCGGGAAAGTGTTGCCATCAGCGGTTATTGGACTTTTAGTCATCTATTGCTTCAAAGATATTAATCTATTAGCAGGAAGTCATGGTATGCCTGAATTCATTTCAGTGGCAGTCGTTGCCGTGCTCCACTTTTGGAAAAGAAATATGCTCCTCTCTATTGCAGGAGGAACAATCGTATATATGATTTTGGTTCAAATGATCTTTTAGGGACGCGGACAGGTACCGCGTCCCATTTTTTTGTTAATAAAACCTGGGACAATAAACCTGTCCCTCTGTCCCATTCCTCTGTCCCATTGACTAATGAAACAATATAAATTATTATTAGTGAATGATTATTTACTTAAAAGCATAAAAGCTTTAAAGTAGTAAAGTGAGTATAGGATGATTTTATTTGACTGGTGGGGAAAATGGTGAAGACAAAACTAACAATTTGGAAATCTATCATTCCATTATTGGGATTAATTATAGCTGCGGCATGTTCTATCTTTATATGGAAAGCAGGAATGAACTTTCCGTTAATGGTTGGTGTGATTTTAGCTTCCATCGTTGCAATTAGCTGTGGATGGAGTTGGAATGATATTCAACAAATGATGGTCAATGGAGTAACAAGGGCTTTACCAGCTGTGTTTATTTTATTGGTCATTGGGACGATAATCGGAACTTGGATCGCGAGTGGTGTTATTCCAACCATGATTTATTATGGTATTTCAATTCTTGATCCATCCTGGTTTGTTCCAATTGTTGCACTTGTAACGGGAATTGTTTCAATTACACTAGGAACATCTTTCACATCGATCGCAACTGTAGGTCTGGCATTCATGGTCATTGGTGAGGGGTTAGGATTTTCACCAGCTCTTGTTGCGGGGGCAGTTATATCAGGTGCTTATTTAGGAGATAAGCTTTCTCCATTATCAGATACGACCAATATCGCTGCTGCACTAGTCGATACGGATTTATTTAGTCACATAAAGCACATGCTTTGGGACACGATCCCTGCATTTTTGCTATCACTTCTATTGTTTTGGGTGTTTGGTAGTTTTGAAGAGTCAAGCGCGAGTTTTAGTTCTGGAACCATCGAAACCATTATGTCTGGTTTAGATAATGCTTTTGTTATTCATCCATTATTGTTATTGCTACCGGTTTTTACGATCTTTTTAATGCTAAAGCGAGCTCCAGCGTTACCCGCATTAATGGGTGTAGGGTTACTAGGAGCAGTTATAGCTGTTGTGGTTCAAGGAACCTCGGTCAGTTCAATTGTACAATTTATGACGAGTGGTTTTAGTATCGAAACTGGAGTAGGTGAAATTGATTCATTGTTAAATCGTGGTGGACTTGCTTCGATGCTTGGAACTGTGGGAATGCTAATGATTGCTACTGCCCTCGGTGGGATTTTAGAAGAAACTGGAGCATTCGATGTCTTAACAGGCAAAATGTTGAACAAAGTGAGAACGACTGGATCGCTTATCGGTTCTACTCTTTTAACGACATTTGTTGTTGCATTAGCAAGTGGTGCTCAGTTTTTGGCGATCATTTTACCAGCAAGAACCTTTGTTCAAAAATATAAAGATATGAATATTGATACGAAAAATCTTTCAAGAACAGTTGAGTCGATGGGAACTGTCGGAATTAATCTAATCCCATGGAGCGTTCCTGCCGTGTTTGCAACGAGCATTTTAGGGGTTAGTGCATGGGAGTTTATCCCATATGCGTTCTTTATTTATCTTGTTCCGCTCGTAAATCTGTTGTTTGGTTTTACAGGCTGGACAATTGCTAAAAAGGATTACAGCCAAGAATTACAACAGGCACATGTAGAAGGGGAAGTTGTATAGTGAGTGAAGTTATCTTAAGTGTGGTTGGTACCGCTCAAGATGGAGGATTGCCACAAGCGAATTGTTTCTGTGAAAACTGTAAAAGGGCGCTAGCAGATCCGAGGTTTAAAAGAATGGCCGCCTCATTAGCGATTGTTCTACCAGAAGAGAATAAATGGCATTTAATTGAGGCTACCCCTGATTTGCGGGAACAAATGGCACGATTACAAATGAGGTATGGGATGGAATCAAAGCTGATGAGTAGTATTTTTCTATCACATGCTCATATCGGTCATTATCCAGGTTTGATGTTTTTAGGAAAAGAATCAATTAATTCGCATCAATTGCCCGTTATGGCAGGAACAAAAATGATAAAGGTATTGGAAAATAATGCGCCATGGAGTCAGTTAACGGTGCTTGAAAACATCAACGTTCAAGAAATCTTTGATCGACAGCCTGTGAGCATTTCTTCGGAAGTAACGGTTACCCCGATTATCGTTCCGCATCGAAACGAGTTTTCCGAGACTTTTGCATTCTGGATCAAAGGTCCGAATAAAAAGGTTTTATTTATTCCAGACATTGACCGTTGGGATGAATGGGATATCGATATTCGTGAAGCAGCGAAAGAGGCGGACATTTGTTTTCTTGATGGCACATTTCATTCTCCACAAGACCTAGAAAAGATTGGTCGCGATTATCGTCAAATCCCCCATCCAGTCATGACAGAGACAATGGAATTGCTTCAAGACTTAGTTGGGGAAACAAAGATTTATTTTACACATCTTAACCATTCAAACCCGGTATTGCAAAAAGATGGAGTATTAAGGAAAGAAATTGAGGCAAAAGGCTTTTATATTGCTGATGAAGAGATGGAATTTAGAATATGATAAAAAAGATGTTCAAGGAGAAGGATCTCTTTCATGAACATCTTTTTTTCGTTTAAAATGGTGGGACACGGTACCTGTCCCTGTGTCCCACTAATGCCTTACTCCTCCAGCCATTGACCTTCAACGTATTTCCGATTCATGTCTTTTTTTAGTTTACGGTATCCTTTGCTTTTGAAGATGATGTCAAAGTCATAATCAGGTGGATAGAGCTCCTCAGCAGCAATTTTCAGCTCCATTCTTTTATAATTAATGGTTCTTTTTTCTCCTTTGATTTGGACAATGTAATCCCCATGATCGTTTGGTCCTTTGTACACAATGCCTGTTTCACCTGTTGCAGGGAGGAGGACGTTATCTCCTTGATTATAGAGAGTTACTTTAGCTACAGGTTGCTCTTGTTTCTTCGTTCCTACATTCCTTCGCGCATATCTATTTACAATGACCTGCTTTTGATAGGAAGGAGATAGTAATGTTTCTTGTGACATGTTTTGGTGAAAATCCTTTTGCTCTTGGTATGCTTTTTGATGTGCGCGTTCGAGCAGTGAAGGATGCATCCCTAGTTTTGCTGCTATATCGAATGCTTGACTTTGTCCGCTCTTTCCGAGTAATAGTCGATACGTTGGTTGTAATGTATCGATATCAAACTCCATCGAACCATTTAAAAAACCTTCCGTTTCATCAGCAAACTTCTTCATTTCACTATAATGGGTAGTTGCAAATAAGGTAGCGCCTTTTTCATATAGCTGCTCTAAAATAACAATGGCAAGAGACATACCTTCCCTCGGGTCAGTACCAGATCCAAGTTCATCAATTAAAACGAGTGAGGCATCGTTTGTATTTTGTAAAATGTCTATAATATTAACCATGCGGGAGCTAAACGTGCTTAAGTTTTGCTCAATGCTTTGACCATCTCCAATATCGACAAAGATATGTTGGAAGATGGCAATTTCACTCCCCTTTTTAGCTGGAATAGGGAGACCGGATTGCGCCATCAATGTTAAGAGCCCAACCGTTTTTAATGTAACTGTTTTTCCACCAGTGTTTGGACCAGTAATCACGAGAGCTCGTTCCTTTTCTCCAATCGGAATCGTGAGCGGAATCGCCTTGTTTCCAAGCATAGGATGACGCGCTTCAACTAAATCAATCCGGAACTCTTCGTTGATTGTGGGGATTTCTGCTTGAATCATTTGACTGTATTTCGCCTTTGCGAAAAGAACATCATAATGATGCATCGTCTCAATGGCAATCTGGATAATTTGTTCATATGAAAGAAACAACTGAGTCAGTTCATATAAAATCCGCTCTACCTCTGTTTCTTCCGCAATTTTTATAAGTTCGATATCCTCCTGAAGGGAGCTTAATTCAACAGGCTCGATAAAGAGGGTGGAGCCAGAAGCTGAGGTATCTAATACCGAGCCTTGAATTTTCTTCCGATATTCTTTTTTCACGGCAAGTACATAGCGACCAGACCGTTCAAAGACGTTTGTTTCTTGCAAGTACGGAGAAATTCTTCCGCTTTTCACTAATGACTGTGCTTTCTCCTTTAGTTTTTCCTGTAGAGTTGCAAGGTGTCTCCGTAAATAGTTAAGGTCACTTGATGCATAATCATCTACTTGGCCATTTCGTAAACAACGGCTAATTTCCGATTCTAATTCTGATACATCGCCAATCGATGAAGCGTACATGCTTACCATCGGACCAGCATATTCCTTATCTATCATAAATTGTTTTAGCTTTTGACAGTGGTCTAGGAATGAGACAATTTGCGTGAATTGGTCTACTTTTAGAGCCATGCCTTTTTTCGCTTGTGTGATGAAATGACCGATTTGATCCAGTGAATGAATAGGTATACTTCCACTGATTGCTAAGATGTTCATCGCTTCTAAAATTTCATGTAAAGAATTCTCGATTTTCTTTTTGTCTTCTGTTGGTCTTAACGAGAGAAGTGTTTCTTTTCCTCTGATTGTTCGAGTGAATTGTGAGATATCATTTAAAACTTGGAAATACCCTAGTGCTTCCATTGTTTGAGTATTCAATGGTAAATCCTCCTTTTTTATGTGTGAAAAATTTCATGAGGACTTGATCACGAGGCCATATACAAAAAGCCGTCATGAACAAAGCGCTCATGACGGCAGAAGATAGACCTTGTGCTTGAAATGTTTGACTGGTTTTTGACACAAAAAAACCATGACAAACATGCCATAGCAGGATCTATTTTTCATAGCTATGATGCGTGTTCTTAACTTTCTAAAAGAAGCCATAGTGAAATAAACATAGCGTTTGCTACGTTATTGCTTCTTCCACCTATCCAATTATGGATTAGTTAAGAACCACCGATAACATAAACTCATACTCCTTTAGGTAAGGAATTTTTTTACTTACTCTTTCTTTATATCTTATGTACATTCAAGAAGTCAAGTGCAAGTTACGTTGTATTTTAATAAGGCTCAATTCTAGGGGATTGTTGCTTTTAAAACAATGGGTGATTTCCGCTTCTGGTACTCGCTTTCCGCGGGCGATCCGCAAGCCTCCTCGTTTCACTTCGGGGTCTCGCTTTTCTCTCAGGACGTTGAATTTGCTTCCTTGAAACTACACCGCACGAAGAAATGCCTGCATTTTATAGAATCTCGTACCATCCGCTAAATTACTGGAAGATCAATAATTACTATTTCCCTTCGCGCAATCTTATCCAAAAACAACAAAGTTTGTGAAAACAGCCTTAAATAAAGAAGCATGTTCTTATGATAAACGTGATATACATGCTAATGTTATGAAGTATAGGTTTAACTAGTAGTTGTGGTATGTTCATTTACTAAAGTCTATTGGTGAGAGTTGTTAAAAGTAATCCTATGACAAGGAGATTTATTTCAATGATTAAATTTGAAAATGTATCTAAAAAATACCCAGATGGAACAGTTGCTGTTGATTCATTAACATTTGAAATTCAACAAGGTGAGTTTGTAGTCCTTATCGGTCCAAGTGGTTGTGGAAAAACAACGACCTTAAAAATGATTAATCGGTTAATTCCTCTAACAGATGGCACTATTTTTTTGGATGGAAAAAAAATAAGCGAATATGACATTCATGAATTAAGGTGGAATATCGGATATGTACTTCAACAGATTGCTCTTTTTCCACATATGACAATTGAGGAAAATATTGCGATTGTTCCTGAACTGAAAAAATGGAGAAGAGATCAAATTAAACATCGTATTTCAGAACTTATGGACATGGTTGGATTAGACTATGAAACATACGCTACCAGAAAACCAAACGAACTGTCTGGGGGACAACAACAACGAGTTGGTGTTATTCGGGCACTTGCTGCCGATCCTGGGATTATATTAATGGATGAGCCATTTAGTGCCTTGGATCCAATAAGCCGAGAAAAACTGCAAGATGAACTATTAAGTTTAAAGAAAAGTCTCAGATAGACGACTGTTTTTGTCACCCATGATATGCAAGAGGCATTAAAACTAGCAGATCGAATCTGCATCATGAAGGATGGTAAAATTGTTCAAATCGGAACACCGCATCAACTGATTACAAGTCCTTCCAATGATTTTGTAAAAGAATTTGTAAGAGGAAAAAGTGAAAAGTCGGTCATTGATATTAAATTAGAAGATTTACTTCAACCAATCAATGGAAATGAAATAGAGAAAACTTCTTCAGTTAGAGTATCTATCTCAACCCCATTGCAAGAGATTATGGAAAACCTTTCCCAACATGAACAACTAGCCATAGAAAAAGATGGGGGTCTAATCGGATATATTGATCGTAAGACTGTTATGAAACATCTATCTACAATACTGAGAAGGGGGGCTGACAAATGAACGATTTTACTAAAATATTTCTGGAAAGAAAAGATGAATTAGTCAGTTCTTTGGTAGAGCATGTCCAGATTTCTTTTATCGCCCTTTTCTTTGCAGTAATCATTGCTATTCCACTCGGAATTTATGTAACAAGGCATAAAAAGGTAGCGGAAGGAGTAATCGGCATAACATCTGTCATTCAAACTATTCCTTCTTTAGCTCTGTTGGGAATCCTAATTCCTTTATTCGGTATTGGAAAAGTCCCAGCGATCATCGCTTTAGTTGCCTATGCACTACTACCTATATTGAGAAACACCTATACAGGAATTAAAGAAGTTGATTCATCATTAATCGAAGCAGCCCGTGCAATGGGAATGAACTCAAGAAAAAGATTAATCAGGGTGGAATTCCCACTTGCAATGCCTGTTATCATGGCGGGAATCCGGACCGCAATGGTGTTAATCGTAGGGACAGCCACACTTGCGGCATTAATTGGTGCTGGAGGTCTTGGGGATATAATTCTACTAGGTATTGATCGAAATAATACAAATCTGATTTTGCTTGGGGCAATACCAGCTGCACTCCTTGCGATCCTATTTGATTATTTACTAAAAAAGTTTGAGAATCTATCATATAAGAAAGTTATGCTAACACTTGGAACAATTGGGCTATTGGCTTTCGCTATTATCGTAGCTCCTTTTTGGGGATATCAAGATCAAAAAGTGGTGATTGCTGGAAAACTCGGGGCTGAACCAGAAATTTTAATTAATATGTATAAAATCTTAATCGAGGATGAAACAGATCTGCAAGTTGAATTGAAACCAGGTCTGGGAAAAACCTCTTTTGTCTTCAACGCACTTAAATCGGGAGACATCGATATTTATCCGGAGTTTACGGGCACAGCCATTTCAGAGTTTTTAAAAGAAACGGCAAACAGTACAGATCGCGAAGAGGTTTATCAACAAGCAAAAGATGGATTGTTAGACCGATATAATATGGTTATGCTGAAACCAATGCAGTATAACAATACATATGCATTGGCAGTACCGAACGAGGTTGCAGATCAATATGGACTAGAAACGATTTCCGATTTGAAGGGTATCGAAGATAAAATACATGCTGGGTTTACAATGGAATTTTCCGACCGTGAAGATGGCTATCAAGGTATCCAGTCACTATACGGTATTCAGTTTCCGAATCCTGTCACGATGGAGCCGAAATTACGCTATGTGGCAGTCGAATCAAGTGAGATTAATTTAGTTGATGCCTATTCAACTGATAGTGAGCTTCGACAATACCAGCTTAAAGTGTTGGAGGATGATCAACAGTTATTTCCTCCCTACCAAGGGGCGCCATTATTACGTAAAGAAACAGTCCAAGAGTATCCTGAAATTAAAAAAGCTTTGAACAAATTATCTGGGAAGATAACAGATGATGAAATGAGAGAAATGAATTATCAAGTGAATGTAGAGGGAAAAAGGCCTTTTGCCATTGCTAAGGAATATTTGAAAACACATGGTTTAATAAAGTAGGCTGTTTGTTTATTAAAAAGTGGGACACGGGGACAGGTCCCGTGTCCACTATTTCTATCTAAGGTTTTCTATAATATTAAGTATGATAAAAAATGGGAAAATGAACCTATCCCACTGTCCCTTAATTAACGGGTCTTTTTCTTGTTGTATCCCCGCTCTTCATATGGTTGAAGCTGGTCTAGCCATTTATTCTCAAGTTCTGATAAGGCTTCTTTTTCATTAAAATATGGGTCATCTTTCTTCTTGAGTGTTTCTAAAATATCAATACTGAATGCACTTGCTCCATAATGCCTCCAGTCTTCTTGTAGCTCCCTGTTCATAGGTGAAGCTGTGCCTGCCTCTAAGCTGAATTTTAATCCGTTTAACGTTTTAAAATTTCTGGTGCTACCGATAAATACTTTTCCAGTTTGAGTGTTTTTTATCTGATAAACACCGGCCTCAATGGGTGTTTCTTTGTATTGTTGTTTCAATTCTTTCTTTCGATCCATTTTAAATTCTCCCTTTCAATGGGTATTTTACGATGCACCAGTTGCTGTTTTCCACTATTTTTTCAGCCAGTATTGACTTCCATCCGTCTTTCTTTCTAAAAATCCATAACTAATTAAGTATCTTCGAATTAGGACATAATCATCATAAATGTCTTCTAAAATCTGATTGACTTCTTTTTCTGTATAGATCATATCTTTTTCAAATCGCCTTGAGATTTCCCGAAGGATAATTAGTCTTTGTTTTTCTTTTGGTGGAAATTTCTTTAATCGCCCATTTTTTCCTTCAGGTAGAAATTTTTTGGTGATTTCTTTTTGTTCCTCATCCGTAACAGCATAACGATCATCAACCATTGTCGCTGTTTTATGAGGTGGAACAAATGCAGGTGCATGCTGATCTTTCTCTTTTAAAAGTTCCATTATGGTTAAAAAGGTCTTTGCTTGACGTTCTTTCTCTTTCAATGCAAACCGATGGTGCCTAATGGTAGAAGTGCTGCCTATCCCCATCTCAGACTGAACATCTTTATCACTTTTGCCCTGATAAAAAAGACGAATCAACTGATTTTGATGATCGGTTAGCCCTGTCAGTTTTTTATCAAGTCCAACTAAATAATCAAATACGGATTGGTGAGAACTTTCGATATGAACACGCATATATCTTTCCGCTTCATAAAAAATTCCTTCATGAGGGTAAATGATCCCTTTTTCAATTTTCTCACCACACAAAAGACAATAATAAGAATCTGACTCTTCCATATATCCCTGTTTAAGTTCTTCTAACGTCGCACTCCAAAAAATATCTGAAATATCCATTGTCTAAACACATCCATTAAAAGTTTGTTATAAAACAAATATATAATATTTTTGTTTGTTAATCAACAAACATATCTATCTAAAGTTTAAATTTTTGAAATGTGGATGAGTGACTAAAATACTTCATGAAATAGAATGAAGTATAAAAAGGCAATGAAACACGCTAACTATACCTACTTTGTTGATACAGAAATAGAGTAAGAGTAAACGTGAACTTAATTGATGAATTGGGCAAATGAGGAAATAAACACACGATAAATATGTAACTACTTTGAGCAAACTATGTTTGAGGGAAGTGTGATAATCAAAAGCATTTCCTAAACGAGGAGGTGGGATAATTGGCTGATAACAAACGAAATCGCGATGATATCAATACGTCTGAAGCAGTAGGAACTGGTGCTGGTGCCACTGCAGGTGCTGTAGTTGGATCAGTGTTAGGGCCACTTGGCACAGTTGCGGGTGCTATTGCTGGAGGTGCACTGGGCAACAAGGCTGGCGAAGGTGCCAATAATGCTGCGGACCAAGAGGAAAAATAGAAGTTTCACCATACTTATTTTGCAAAAAGGCTCCCAGGTGGGGGTCTTTTCTATTATAAGCCTAAGATGTAGGAGGACGCGGGGACAGGTACTGCGTCCCATCTTTTTTATTAATAATCTTCGGGACAATGAACCTGTCCCTCTGTCCCAAAGTAAATAGTGCATTGTCCTTATTTATTATGAAAAATTTGTTTAGTTTGTGAAGATAGATTTTGATTATTCAATACAATGTTAAGGTTTGTCAAAAAACAGTAAATACGCTTTTTTTGAGAAGAAATTGTGGTTAAATGGTCTTGTAAATTGGAAAGGAGGCTGGGCATGAGTCAGGTTGAGTTGAATGACATCTCGAAATCATACGATAAACAAAAGGATGTCTTGAATGGAATCAATGTCTCGATTGAGGAAGGTGAATTCTTCGTTCTTGTTGGTCCTTCTGGTTCTGGAAAGAGTACATTGCTTCGGATGATAGCAGGGCTTGAAGAGATCACGGGGGGAATCCTAAAGATTAACAATGAAGTCGTGAATCATCTCCCACCAAAAAACCGGGATTTATCTATGGTTTTTCAAAATTACGCCTTATATCCACATTTAACAGTTGAGCAAAATATTTTGTTTGGATTAAAAGCAAGAAAAGTGGATAAACACGAGCAGCAAAGAAGGCTTACCGAAGCAGCGGAAATGTTAGGCCTAAGCGAATTATTAAAGCGGAAACCAAGGGAACTTTCCGGAGGACAAAGACAACGGGTTGCACTTGGACGTTCAGTTGTAAGTCATGCGCCTTTATGTTTAATGGATGAGCCACTCTCTAATTTAGATGCAAAGCTTCGTGCAAATATGCGGGTTCAAATTCGAAGATTGCAAAAACGCTTGGGGCTAACAATGATCTATGTGACTCATGATCAGGTCGAAGCAATGACGATGGGTGACCGAATTATGGTCTTAAATGAGGGGAAGATTCAACAAGTGGGTAAACCCATTACCTTATATAATGAACCAGAAAATTTATTTGTTGCGTCTTTTATTGGCTCCCCAAAAATGAATCTAGGAAAAGCTGTTCTTTCAGAGGACCGTACAACACTCATCATTGAAAATCAAATACATATACCAATAGATCCAATGATGATAAGGGATATACCGATAAATCAGAATCTAGTGGTCGGGATCCGAGCAGAGCATTTATTTTCAGGTCTTGAAAAAGAAGAACATCTTACATACTTGGAAGCAGTGAATGTTGAACAATTGGGGAATGAAACATCGGTTTCTTTTGATGTTGGTTCGGAATTATGGACGGCAAAATGGCCGGGCCAGTGGAATATCCATTTTGGACAAATGGTTCCTGTGCAAATTATGCCCCAATACCTCCTATTCTTTGATGGAGATTCAGGCACGTTACTTAAATCTGCTGAACTTGGAAAGAAACAAGAGGTTGTAGCGATATGAGTATGGTCAGTCCAATCATTGAAAATAAAGAAACCTATACTGTTCAAATGGAGAAAATAAAAAAGCAAAAACGGATTTCAAGTTTACTTAAAGGAATTTTATTTTTATTACCATCAATTGTTTTATTTAGTGTTTTTGTGTTTTACCCCTTATTTAAGACCATGTACTTAAGTTTCTTTTTGACAGATGCGAAGGGTGCGACAACGGTATTTGTTGGTTTGGAAAACTATTTGTATATGTTTTCAGATCCAATTTTTCTAAAAAGCTTTAAAAATACGTTTTTGTTTGTGCTCTATACGGTACCTGTAACGGTTGTGATTAGTTTGTTTTTAGCCGTCATTTCCAATGAGAAGCTAAAAGGGATTGGCTTTTTTAGAACCATTTTTACCTCAACTATGGGTGTATCGGTTGCGGCAGCATCTGTATTCTGGCTGTACTTATTCAACCCGACAATGGGGTTATTAAATCAAATCCTTACCGTATTTGGAGCCGAATCGATCGGCTGGTTGACGGACCCGAAATGGGCAATGATTGCAATTGCGATTACTACGATTTGGATGAATATTGGGTTTACATTTTTAATTTTGTTAGGTGGATTACAATCCATCGACACATCTTTATATGAAAGTGCGGATATTGAAGGGTCTGGTTATTTTTATAAGTTTAGAAGAATCACAGTGCCCATGCTGTCACCGACCTTATTTTTTGTGATTACCGTATCGATTATTAATTCGTTCCAAACATTTGGGCAAATTGATATTTTAACCCAAGGTGGACCAGCAAATGAAACGAATTTGATTGTGTATTCCATTTACCGTGAGGCATTTGTGAATTATCAGTTCGGCTCAGCTAGTGCTCAGGCAATCGTGTTATTCATTCTTATTTTATTGATGACGGCACTGCAGTTTAAGCTGGGTGAGAGGAGGGTTCACTATCAATGATGATGCCAACGGGAAGAAAAGTGATCTTCTATCTTTTATTGATTGTTTCAGCGATTCTAATTGCTGGACCAGCTGTAATGGCGATTGTTATGAGTCTTATGACGAACCAAGATATCTTAACGGCAAGTTTACCGACCACACTAACAGCTGATAATTATGTTGCTGCTTTTGAACGATTTCCTTTAGTTCAATACTTGATTAACAGTTTTGTAGTGTCGATTGTGATTATGCTAGGACAATTGGCATTATCCAGTCTAGCAGCCTATGCCTTTGTATTTTTAGAGTTTAAGGGAAGAGATGTTTTATTTTATCTTTTTATTGCGACGATGATGGTTCCCTTTGAGGCATCGATTATCCCAAACTTTCACATCATCCGTGATTTAGGTTGGCTAGATCATTATGCGGGACTAACTGTACCATTTTTTGCAACAACCTTTGGGACGTTTTTGCTCAGACAGAACTTTAAACAAATTCCTAAAGAATTAAGGGAAGCAAGCCAAATAGCTGGAATTGGTGATTTCAAATTTTACTTAACAGTTGTATTACCTGTAACAAAGACAAGCTTAGTCACATTAGGGATTTATGGATTTTTAACTTCATGGAATATGTATCTATGGCCACTATTGGCGACCACCAATGATACGGTTCGTACGGTACAAATCGGCTTGAAGCAATTGCAGACACAGGAACAATTAAATGATTGGGGCGTCATCATGGCAGGTGCCGTGATTGTAATCATCCCGACATTAATTTTGCTTTTCCTAGGACAAAAGAAGCTTCAAACAGGTTTAACAGAGGGCGCTGTAAAATAGCAGATTCCTCGAAAATATACCAATAAAAAAGGAGCAAAAAAAATGAAAAAAATCATGATGATCCTTGCATTAGGTTTCGTTTTACTATTAGCAGCTTGTGCAGGCGGTGAATCCACAGCGGGAGAAGGTGACCAAAACACTGGCTCAGGTAATGGCTCGGATACTGAAGAAAAAAGTGAAAAACAGACCGTCACATTCTGGCACTCGATGGGTGGAGCCGGACAAGAAGCATTAAATAGTATTGTGGAAGACTTCAATAATTCACAAGAAGAGATTCAAGTAAATGCAGAATACCAAGGTACCTACGATGAATCATTAACAAAATTTAATGCTGTTGCTGGCACTGATAGTGCACCGACTATGATTCAAACGTTCGAAATTGGAACGATGTCTATGATTAATAGTGGAAATATCAAACCGATTCAGGAATTAGTAGATGCTGATGGGTACGATATGAGTGGTTTAGAAGAAAACATTATTAATTACTATTCATTAGATGGAAAGTTTTATTCGATGCCGTTTAACTCGTCTACACCCGTTATGTATTACAACAAGGATGCATTTACTGCAGCTGGTTTAGACCCAGAAACACCTCCAGCAACTTATGAAGAAGTAGAAGCAGCAGGTAAAGCAATTGTTAAATCGAATCCTGAAATGAAAGGTTTCGCTTTACAAGCTTATGGGTGGTTATGGGAGCAATTATTAGCAAACCAAGGTGCATTACTACTGAACAATGACAATGGCCGTTCTGACACACCGACTGAAATTGGCTGGACAGAAGAAGAAGGAAAGTCTATTTTTGAATGGGTTAAACGAATGGTAGATAACGGTACCTTTGCGAATTATGGAACAAATGGAGATAACATGGTTGCTGGATTTTTAGCAGGAGATGTTGCTATGTTCTTACAATCTTCAGCAAGTGCAAGAGATGTTATCGATAATGCTCCTTTTGAAGTAGGGATTGCCTTCCTTCCACACCCTGAAAATAAGGACCGTGAAGGGGTCGTCATTGGGGGAGCAAGTCTTTGGATGATCGATGGAAAACCAGAAGCAGAAACAAATGCAGCATGGGAATTTATGAAATATTTACAAACTCCTGAAGTTCAGGCTAAATGGCACGTTGGTACAGGCTATTTTGCCATCAATCCAGATGCATATGAGGAACAACTCGTAAAGGATGCACATGAGGAAAAGCCACAATTACGTGTAACAGTTGAACAATTACAAGCAACTAAATCATCATTTGCTACGCAAGGTGCGTTAATGGATATGCTTCCACAAGGAAGAAAAGTCATGGAAACAGCTCTTGAATCCGTTTATAATGGCGGCTCTGTCGATGAAGCCTATAAAACAGCGGTAGACCAATTTAATAAAGCAATCGAACAAGCAAACAAAGCAAGAGCAAAGTAATCAAATGGGACACGGGGACAGGTACCGTGTCCCACCATTTTTTAATAAGGACCGCAAGAAATGTGGATAATATGCTTTTTCGTTAAGGCTCATTTCTAAAAGATTGTTGCTTTTAGAAAAAAAGCACCAACCTAGTTGATTGGAGCGACAGCGACGAGGAGGCTCAAGTCACGCCCGCAGAAAGCGTCCGCCTGAAGCGGAAATCACCGACATAAATAACAACAAAGTTTACGAAAATAGCCTTCATTAAATATATAAGGGAGGGAAGATTTATCATGACGAAAATTTATGGCCACCGTGGAGCAAAGGGGATTTATCCAGAAAATACGTTACTTAGTTTTAAAAAAGCGATTGAGCAAGGTGTTGATGGGTTGGAATTAGATGTCCATTTGACACAAGACGGGGAAGTTGTAGTGATCCATGATGAAACAATGGACCGGACAACAAGTGGAGTAGGTTGGATTATGAATTTAACCTTAGCTGAAATCAAAAAATATAGTGCCGGAAGACCGTTTACTCACTTTGGTGAATATGAAGAAGCTTGGGACAAAGAACGGGTACCGACATTAAAAGAGGTTCTAGAACTATTGGCTCCTTATGATATTGAACTTAATATCGAATTAAAAACAAGTTCAGTACCTTATGAAGGAATTGAAGAGAAAGTTCAAAATGTCGTTGAACAATACGCAAAAAATCGGAAGGTGATTTATTCTTCGTTCCATTTGCCGACCATTTTAAGAATGAAGCAGCTTAATCCAAGTGCCAAAATAGCATGGTTACTCAATAATAGTATTTCCCTTCCGTACGATTATATCAATACGTTAGAACTGGAAGCACTGCATTTAAACAAGTCCATTCTTTTACCTAAGACTGAAATTTTTCAACAGCTACTACAATTAAGCAAACAATTTCCAGTGCATCTACCAATTGAAGTCATTCATTATCTTAACAATCGGGCAAATGAGGACTACGGATCATGCTTGCAAGGTCTTTACGATAAAGTAAGAGTTTGGACTGTCAATGATCCAAATGAAATAGAAAAATTACTAAGATTGCAAGTCGAAGCAATTATTACCGATTATCCTGAAAGGGCAATACGGATAAGAAATCAACAAATGAAGTATGTATAAAGAAGATAAAGGGGACGCAGGGACAGGTACTGCGTCCCATTTTGTGCCTTTTGGGACAACGAACCTGTCCCTCTGTCCCGCATATTAAAGCAAATTATAAGAAATAATAGGATGGGTAAGAGATGCGATGTTACTTTACCATTAAATATCATCGAAAAAGGAGAATGTAAAATTGTCAAATGTAAAATTAGCAGTCATTTTTTATAGTATGGGTGGAACAAATTATCAGTTATCAAAATGGGCAGAAGAAGGAGCTAAAGAAGCTGGGGCTGAAGTTAAAGTATTAAAGGTTCAGGAATTAGCTCCTGAGTCTGTCGTCCAGGGAAATGAAGTATGGAAAGCAACCGTTGAAGCAACAAAGGACGTTCCAGTGGTCACATCGGATGATATTGAATGGGCAGACGCGATCATCTTCAGTGTTCCGACACGTTTTGGAAATATGCCTTCACAAATGAAACAATTTCTTGATACTCAAGGTGGACTTTGGGCTACAGGAAAAACAGTTAATAAAGTTGTAAGTGCGATGACGTCTGCTCAAAATCCACATGGTGGACAAGAAGCGACAATCCTTTCTTTATATACAAGTATGATGCACTGGGGAGCAATTATTGCTGCTCCTGGTTATACAGATCCAGTATTGTTTGGAGCGGGTGGAAACCCGTATGGAACAAGTGTTACAGTTGGTCAAGATGGAAAAATGATTGAAGACGTACAAGCAGCAGTGAAACATCAAGCAAAACGTACCGTTACAGTAGCGGAATGGGTGAAAAAAGCAAATCAATAAAAAACATGAATTTGAGACCTTGAGTAGTGGTATATTCGGGGTCTCTTTTTTTGTGGGGTTTATTATGTTTAGTTGGAAAAATATTGACAATTCCTCTAGGTGCTATTATCGTAATATAATTATTTGTGTGGTTTTTCATTAGGGGGATAGATACAGCATGAAAAAGAAAAGACAGCTAATCGGAATTATAACAACATTGATAATTGCTGTAATAATAATTGCAATTACATTTGCGATAGGGAGCAACGATACAGTTGCAACCACCAAAAAGGTAAAAGAAGAAAAAACAACGTCTGCTCCAGTAACAGGCGAAATAGATGAGGATATAAAAGAGGAAGAAATAGTTACCAATAAAAGTGAGGAAGCGGTAAACGAGGAAATTCAAAAAGAAAATAAGGTAAAAGTTGATACAGAAAAGACAGAGGATGAGACTATTGTCACTTCTTCTATTTTAGAAAAGCCTGTCACCCAATATGTTAATGTTAGCTCTTTAAACATGCGTAGCGGGGCAGGTACGCATTATCCAGTTGTTATAGCTGTTACGCAAGGACAAGCCCTTATCGTTAGTGAGGTTACAGATTCTTGGAGCAAAGTGAAAATGAATGATAAAACCGGCTGGGTGTATAGTGAATACTTATCCGAGACAAAACCTGTTGGTGAAAAAAGCGTTGTGGGTGCTACACCGGCCCCATCTACAACTACTGTAACGAAACCTGAAAAAAGTGGGAATATAGCTGATACATTAAAAACGGTTAATGGAAACCAACAGCTTATTCTCGTAACTACGAATGGATACAACACCAATCGGGCAACGATTCAAGCGTTTGAGAAGGATGAAAGTGGAAAGTGGAATCTGTTCCTGAACACAACTGGCTATATCGGGAAAAATGGCTTCACAGCCAACAAAAAAGAAGGCGATGGTAAATCACCTGTAGGAAAATATACGATCGGAACAGCTTTTGGACAAAAAGGAAATCCGGGTACAAAGTTACCATTTCGAAACATAACAAATGATGATGTATGGGTAGATGATCCAGAGTCCCCACTTTACAACTCCTGGCAGTCAAGAAATGCAACCCAAGGTCAGTGGAAAAACGCAGAGAATATGATGCATCGTCTATATACCTATGGATTTGTGATCAACTACAATACAGAGAGAACTCCCTATAAAGGAAGTGCGATATTCTTCCATGTTGGCAGTGGTTATACATTGGGGTGTACTGCAACATCGGAAGCGAATGTAATTAAACTTTTGAAGTGGTTAGATCCCGCAAAAAATCCTGTTATTCTTCAGACTCCGGTACAAGAGCTGAACAAATACTAAACTGCTAATGAAAGGGTCTGATCCTTGTGACAGTAAAACAGTCACAGCGGCAGACCCTTTTTTTTGAGGGAATAGAACTATTTAACCAATTAAAAAGCCTAATTTCCCGATTGAGAAATTAAGCTTCTTTTAGAAAAATCTATTCTTTATTTAAGTTTGCTTGCATCGTTGCTATTCTTTACAGGGTGTGTTTTGCTATGTTTTTCATTTTTTACATGAATTTCATTAACAGAAACAGTGCCGCTTACTTCGTTACCAACTAAAACGAGTGGGTTTCCAGTTGGACTTTCATTATGGGCAATAAATTCAAGTCCTTCAGGTGCTACATCACCAGCTATCGCTTGCGAAAAATCTCTAGTATTAATATAGTTTGCAAACTGCGGATTCTGTGGGGCGGTAATGTTGTAGGTCATGACTCCACCAATTCTTTCAAGTCCTACAAATGCATATACTTGATTTCCAATCATACCAACTTTCACATCTTCAGGCTCAGGTCCCTTTTTGGAACTGCGCTTCTCAAACGCGTCATCGTCGTTAGACCAGTTAAAACCTTCTGGTAAAAGTTCCGCTGTGATCGTTTCGAAATCACTACCACTATCGTAGACAAGTTCCATTGTATCTGCATTCCAAATCGAGAAAGAGCGTCCTCCTAATGTATAAATGGCATCATTTCCACGATCTGTTAATACTTCAAGCTTATCATAGTCAGTTGAAGCTTTCATTCTATCAAATGCAGTCTGTGCTTCTTCTGCGGTCATTCCTTTAAACAGACTTGTGTTAAGTGTAATATTATTTTTTACAACTTTAAAATCTTCGACATTGATAAAAGTTGAGTCATCCTCAGGCCACTCTGTGGCATCGCCTTCGTTAGCTGTAATAAGATAATCGACGCCACGAATAGTTACATGTGCAATTCCATCTGGCATATAAGCTCCTAAAATTGGAAGTCTTTCAAATTCGATTTTACCATTTCTGACTGCATCCAATTCATTTCCTGACATGGAATGGTCTTTATAACCAAGAGATTTAACAGATAGAACTTTGCCTTTTTTAATATCAATAGTAGCAATGGCATTATTTTCTTGTAGGGTAACATATGCTTTTCGGTTATCTTTTGAAATAGCGATGTATTCAGGTTCAAAATCTCTACGGGCATCTTCTTTTGTACCATTGTTACGAATATGCACATCATCATCAATCACACTTGTATCATCAAAAGTGAGCTGTGTAACTTTCCCAGAAGTAGTGTCAACAATTGTAATCGATCCTTCGGGGTCCTTCGCATTAAGACCTTCACGGGGTTCCCCTTCGTTTGCTGATAAAATATACTTTCCATTTGATGTGATTTTAACCATGTCAGGTTGTACACCTGCATCAAACGTTTTTTGAACTTCCCCATTTTGATTCATGACAACAATTTTTCCGTTTTTGGTATAATCCGCTTCTTGAACGGCTGCAACAATTATATTCTGAGGGCTATTAATATCAATGCTTGTTAAGTCTCCATATGTAAACGTATCGGAGTTCACGACGTCTGCAATGTTAATAGATTTTTCTTTTTGCAGTTCTTGTACAGTGCCTGTAGATGCTAATTCTTTAAGACTCACAATATCAATTGTCTGTCCATGACCATTAATCGCGTAAAATTTTTGGTTGGCAGCATTATACTTAACAATTTCAGCAACCCCGCCATCCTCATTGGTTACACCCATACTATAACCTGCAATTTTTTTAATTCCGTTTGAATTAGGAATGTCCGTTTTTGCATGTGCAAGGTTACTGTTAATTGGGCTTACTGAACTTATTAAAAACCCGGCTAAAAGAATTTTACTGAACATTTTAAGCTTTGTATGGTTCTTCATCTATTTGCCTCCACGTTTTAATTTCTGCCTAAATCCAAGATAACTCGACAGTTATAAAAATAGTAACCTAGCAATATTTCAAGAGTATTTAGTATATGTTAAGAATGTTTAGATTCCTTGTTAAAAGATTGTAAGGGTGAAGAGAAACGTGAACAATTGACTTTGCTATTCTTACTCTATTTTTTCGTAGAGGAAATCTAAATTAATTGAAATGAACTATTTTATAGAAACATATTAAAGTGGAAATACATAAGTTTATCTATACCGTTTGAAGTAATTGATGGGAAAGGAAAACTTGAACTGTAAATAGACTTTGTTAGAGAAAGTAAAAGATTTTTGTGCTTAAGTTATGAGTACTACAGTAATCTCCAAAAGTCTGAACATAAAGCATGTATAAGCATTGAGTGTTACCAGTAATCTCCAAAGGTCTGAACATAAAGAGTGTATAAGCAATGAGTATTACCAGTAATCTCCAAAAGCCTATACATAAATGGTGTATAAGCAATGGTTATTACCAGTAGTATCCAGAAGTCTATACAAAAATGGTGTATAAGCAATGAGTATTACCATAAATCTCCAAAAATCTATGTGAAAATGGTGTATAAGCAATGAGTATTACCAGTAATCTCCAGAAGTCTATGCAAAAATGGTGTAAAAGCAATGGTTATTACCAGAAATCTCCAAAAGTCTATACATAAATGGTGTATAAGCAATGGGTATTACCAGTAATATCCAATAGTCCGCATATAAATAGTGTATAAACTGTTAGTTTTACCAATAATCTCCAAAACTCCAAATATAAAAAGTGTTTATGTGCCAAGGGTTCTATCATCATACTCAAACTCATGAACGAACTATGACTAAATAACTAAAAGTTCCCTCTTTTAAAAATTTTTGGATAAAGTGATTGACAGAATGTAAAATTCCATGTAATTTAATATCAACAAACAACAACTTAATTACCTATTGATTCTTATCCAGAGAGGCGGAGGGACTGGCCCGACGAAGCCTCGGCAACAGACATTATGTACTGTGCCAATTCCAGCAAGCGTTAAGCTTGAAAGATAAGAAGAGTGTATTTGAACTATGCATGTATGCCCTCTTCTTGTTAGAAGAGGGTTTTTATTTTGGCCAAAATGAATATTTGCCATACTGGTCAACCAGTGGCAATGAAATGATCTACATCTTTTACAAGGAGGAGTGACATGGCAAAACTTGATGAATCCAAAGTGACACATATTTTATCAACCTTGGAGAACCTGGAATTTGGATCTGTTGTGATTACCGTCCACAATGGGGAAATCACGCAAATTGATGCGACGGAAAAGAAGCGTTTTACATTACAAAAACCCACATCATCCCAAAAACAAACCACGAAAAAGTAATTTGCCGATTAGACCACTAAAGGCATCTTTATTTTCAAAGCGTCCATGATTGACGTTTTGAATAAAGATGTCTTTTTTATTTCCTTTTTTCTTTGGAAGGGGGAGGTTGATGTTCAAAAACTTATAAGAAAATGATTTCAATAAAAAGGAGAAAGGAAGATCAAAATGAGCGAAATCGTTATTTTATCGGGAAGTCCTTCAGAAAGTTCTAGAACAGATTTGGTTCTACAGTTTGTAGGGAAAAAGCTTAAACAGGAAGGTTTTACAATCACATATGTATCCGTGAGAGATATTCCTTCTGATGACATATTTAATCTGAAGTTTGATAGTCCAGCCCTTAAGGATCTAACTTCATTAATCCAAGGGGCAGAAGGTGTGATTGTAGGATCGCCCGTTTACAAGGCAGCGTACACAGGAGTGCTGAAAGCTGTACTAGATTTGCTGCCACAAGATGTGTTAGCAAGAAAAACCGTTTTGCCAATTATGACAGGCGGAAGCCAAGCGCATTTACTAGCAATTGACTTCAGCCTCAAACCATTATTGGCCGCATTAAAGGGGCAAAGCCTGCAGGGAGTTTACTTCCAAGATTGCCAAATCGATAAAACACAAGTGGTTACCCCTATTACAGATGTAAATGTGTTAGAAAGATTGAAAAAAGAGCTTTATTACTTTGTTGAAGCAGTCAATCAGAATAAAGCTTTTGCTTTAAAACATTAATAAAAAAGGAGCTAATAACAATGGCAAAGAAAAGAATTTATTTAAATGCATTTGATATGAACTGTGTGGGCCATCAATCTCCAGGTCTGTGGACACATCCAGAGGATCAATCACACCGCTATAAAGATAGTGAATATTGGATAGAACTAGCAAAGCTTCTAGAAAAGGGTCGATTCGATGCGATTTTTCTAGCAGATGTACTGGGGCCGTATGACGTGTATCAAGGCTCTAGAGATGCCGCTATCCGTCAGGGTACCCAAACACCTGTAAATGACCCGTCTCTTGTTGTGCCATTAATGTCAGCGGTGACAAAGCATTTAGGATTCGGAGTTACGGCATCTGTCACACATGAGCATCCTTATACATTTGCTCGCAGGATGTCGACGCTGGATCATATTACAAAGGGGCGTGTCGGTTGGAATATTGTCACTTCTTACTTAAAAAGCGCCGCGGTGAATATGGGATTGGAAGACCAAATTAAACATGATGAACGGTACGATATTGCTGAAGAATATTTACAAGTTTGCTATAAGTTATGGGAAGGTAGCTGGGAGGATGATGCAGTTTTAGTAGACAAACAGAATCGAATTTTTGCAGACCCAAGTAAGGTCCATGATATCAACCATGAGGGCAAATATTTTAAAGTCCCAGGTTCCCACCTATGTGAGCCTTCTCCACAAAGAACGCCGGTACTCTATCAGGCAGGAACTTCCACAAAGGGTCGCGCTTTTGCTGGTCAAAATGCAGAGCTAATCTTTATTGGGGCACCGACTAAAAACGCTGCTAGGCATTCTGTAAAAAAACTCCGTGAAGAGGCAATAAAGGCAGGTAGGGCACCAGAGGAAATAAAAATTCTTACTTGTATTACTCCAATCGTGGGTCGAACTGAAGAGGAAGCACGTGAAAAGTACAATGAATATCAAAATCATGTGAGCTATGAAGGGGCACTCGCACTACTTGGGGGATGGACTGGAATTGATTTTTCAGAATATGGTCCCCATGAAAATCTTAAGTTTGTCAAAAATGATGCGATTCAATCGACAGTTGAAAACTTTACTAGAATTGATTCGGGTAAAAATTGGACGATCGATGAAATAAAAAAATACACGGGAATTGGTGGATTGGGTCCGGTCACGGTTGGAAGTCCAGAACAGGTTGCAGATGATTTGGAAAGTTGGGTAAAAGATACTGGAGTAGATGGATTTAACATTGCATATGCGATTACTCCTGGTACATTTAAAGATTTCATAGAACTCGTTGTGCCGGTTTTACAAGAAAGAGGTCTGGTCCGAAAAGAATACGAGGGCGACACATTAAGAGATAGCCTATTTGGTCAAGGCAGCCAATTGCCTGCCCATCATCCAGGAAAACAGTACTCAAAAACTGCAGCCTTAGCAGTAAAGTAATACAAACTAGAAAAGCCTTCACCATCAAAGAAGGCTTTTCTAAATGTCTCTTTTAAGAGGAATTAATAGATAAATTGATGAATATAGTGTTTAACAGTTTACTATAGGGGGGATATTGATGGGTTTTATTGATGGGAAATATATTGAAGTCGATTCAGGGGTCGAACTATTCGTCCAAGATGTAGGGGAAGGAGAACCCCTTGTTTTCATCCCTGGCTTCACATTCACAACGGAGGTTTTTTCAAAGCAAATTGACTATTTTTCAAAAACGAACCGAGTCATTGTGATTGATCCAAGAAGTCACGGAAGATCGACTATCTCTCTTCATGGAAATGATTATGTTACACACGGAGCTGATTTAACTGCGGTTCTCCAAGCATTAAATGTGAAAACTGCAACACTTGTGGGCTGTTCGTTTGGTTGTTTTACGGTTTGGGAGTATGTAAAGCAAAATGGCTTTGATCATATTAAATCTTTAATATTTGTAGATATGCCGCCTAAATCCTTATCTGTCAATGATGATTGGGTGGAAGGGAAGCTAGATGATATTGCAGCCATTTACAATGCTTATTTACGTAATTCAGCAGGGCATCGCGAGTTCATAACAAGCTATATCACTCAAGTTATGGTGCAAAGAGAGCTTGAGAAAGAAGAGTTAACCTGGCTAGTAGAGCAATCATTGAAAACGCCATACTACATCGCAGGTAATTTATTTGCATCAGGTATGTTTTCTGATTATCGAGAGGAAGCAAAAAAGGCTAGTAAAGCTGTCCCTACTTTAACGATTGTCGCGGAGCACTGGGCGGATATTGCAGCAAAATACACAAACCAACTAACGCCTGAATCTCAAGTAAAAGTACTAGGAGGCCATATGATGTTTTGGGAGCATGAAGAAAAATTTAATGAGATTGTCCAAGACTTTTTGGATGAAAATTAGGGACCACAGGGACGGTTCCTGTGGTCCCTTGACCAAGGAATCTGTCCCTTTTTATCTTACCAACTTCCTTCGGTTTAAATAGACAGCTCCCAGAACAATAATGATTGCAAACCCGATTACGTAAATGATGTAGTGATTCATCATCATTTCAACCTTCATCCAATTCTTACCTAATTCATGTCCTAATGTAATAAATGTAAAGCCCCAAAAGATAGCCCCGGAGTATGCGAATATGGCAAATCTTTTAAAGTTTAAATAGTTTAATCCTGCAAGGTAAGCTGTAATATGACGAACACCAGGTATAAAATAACCGATAAATAATAAATACGGTCCGAATTTATTAAAAAGCTTGCTTGTTGTTTGAATTCTTTTTTCGGTTAGATGAAGTTTAGGTCCAAATTTCCGCAGAAACGGAATGCCTAATTTGATTCCTAAAAAATAGCTGATAGTGATACCAATAATTGATCCAATCGAAGCGCTTACTAAAGAAAGGGAATATGACATTTTACCTTGATAAACAGTGTATCCCACATATGTAAGTAGAATTTCATCAGGGAGTGGCAATCCAATGATCCCTGCAGCCAATACAATAATTAAGCCAAAATACCCATAATGCTCCAATAAATAATAAAATTGCTCTCCCATATTAAATATCCCTTTCCAAATACGTTGTACACGGGCAGTTTAACTGGTGCCGCTAGGACTATTGAATGACAACATCGTAACATAATTCCTAAGCCTATCATACTCTATTAAAAAGAGGGATGTAAACGTAACATGTTTTATTCATCTTAAGCTCTAAAAGAATGAGCCAATAGTCAGTGGTTCATGATCTATTGGCTCATTCATAGCGTTATTCAGCTTTTACTAGGATTTTAATGTGATTTCTTTCTTTAAGAAGACCTTCGAATCCTTCAGTAACGACGTCATCAAGTGTAATGCGTTTTGTTACTAGTTTTTCTGCTGGAAAATATCCTTTAGCCATTAAACTAATAACGGCAGGGAATACATCTCGATATCCGATAATGCCTGTTACTGTACGTTCTTTCATTACGATATTTTGTGGGTGGATAGAGGCCTCTGTTTCAAAAATGCTGACAATCATGGTCTCACCATTGTATTTTGTAGAGTTTATAGCTTGTACCAAGACAGGCGGTACCCCGGTAACTTCATAAGCAACGTCAACTCCACCGTTTGAAAGCTGTTGGATTTGCTCTACCACATCACCGTTATGTGGATTAATTCCAATTGCCCCTAGTTCTTCTGCCTTTTGTCTTCGTTGTTCAGAAAGCTCTACAGCATAGATTTCGGTTGCCCCAGCAGCTTTGAGGGCCTCGATTACTAATAAACCGATTGGACCTGTTCCGAATACGGCAGCTTTATCCCCTACTTGAAGCTTGCTTTGTTTCACCGCATGAAGGGCAACAGCGGCTGGTTCAACAAGTGCTCCTTGTTCATAGGATACTGTTTCAGGAAGCTTATGTAACATATGCTCAGGAACAGAAGCAAATTCAGAAAATCCTCCACCGCCTCCAGAAAGGCCATAGAATCCCATTTTATCGCAAAGGTTATATTTCCCTTGTTTACAAGCCTCACATTCCCCGCAAGAATAGATTGGCTCAACTGCAACACGGTCACCAACCTGTACCCTTGTAACGCCTTCACCAATTTCAACCACTTGACCTGAGAACTCATGTCCCATTACAATTGGCGCTTTATCGCCGGTTAGCGGATGCGGAGTTTCAGCTGGAATAAAGATAGGCCCTACTGTATATTCGTGTAAATCACTTCCACAGATTCCGCACCATTCTACTTTGAGTTTTACCTCACCTTTTTTCGCTTTTGGTTCTTGAATGTTTTCTAAACGTAAATCTTTTGCCTTGTACCATCTAAGTGCTTTCATGATCCTCAACCTTTCAAAAATAGAATAGTAGATTCTCAAATACAATATCAGCATAACATTCATTTTGTGAAAAAAATGAAAAGAGTATTAAAACTTTGTGAACTTTTTCACAAAGCGACCAAAGGGACGGTTCTTGTGGTTCCATTATGAATGAAACTTATTAAGATAAAATCACGTCTAAAAAAGAAAAAGGGGTGCTTCATGCGTATTTTAGCTCGTGCCATTTTGTTAACCTGTTCATTTTTATTTTTAGTAGTAACTAGCGTTTCGGCCACAAGTTGGGCGGAATTAGAGCTACAAGAGGTACTCGATCGTGCAGAAGTAATTGTGATGGGGCAGTATGACTTTTCCAGCAAGCCAAAACGTGGTGAGTCCGTTTTTCGAGGGCGAGTATTCAAGGTTAGTAGTGTGTATAAAGGGGATGTTACGAGCCCGTTAACGGTAGGTATTGATCCTTATGATGTAGGTTGGGCAGAGGAATTCCAAGATAGGGGTGGCGTGTTTCTTTTATTTTTAGAAGAAAGTGAGAATGGTAAATTACTTCTTCCGGTAGGTGGACCGAATGGCATGATAGAAGTGTTGGACGGAAAAATTGAGGAGCGGGATGACGAAAAAAATGCTTTTTTCGAAGAATTTCTCAAAGAAACGCCGACAAAGACATTTGAAATAACAAATGTCAAACATCATGATAAGCTAAACTTTCCCTTATTTTTAATTGTAGCCGCTTTTGTCATTCTATTCATTCTACTATATCTGAAAAAGAGGAAATCTATCCAATAATCCTCCCCTCATGTCGAAAGTAACGGGTTTGGTTAATGGGAAATAACATATCAAAGTACATATTTTTACCATCTACTTTAGTGGATGTAATACCTTAGTAATTAGCAAACAAACGTTTAGATTTTTTCTAAGCGTTTTTTGTTTGGAAACAATTCATTTATCTTCGCTTTAATTCGCCAGAAATCAAGAATAAATAGTAAAAAATACTTAGAGGAGAAGTGAAAAGTTTGCCGAGGCTATTAGAGATTAAAGATTCATTTAAAGGAGTGATTAATTATGAAAAAGTTCCTAATAATAATGGTATTGAGTTCTCCTTGTTGTGAAAAGTGAGTATTTCAAATTAAAAAGGAACATTCTAATGCAGGAGGGGTATCCACTGTAATTAGTTACAGGAATCCATAAGTGTTCCACTTTTTAGATAATAAACTATGCAAATGGAGATGATTGTATTGGCTATGTTTATCGGCTTAATCAGTTTTGTAGGAATGATTGTATTTCTTATCTTAGGTATTGTTGGGGCATTTAGGAAGTCTAAGAAAACGAAGAGGAACTTTATTATAACAGGTGTATGTTTTGTATTGTTAATCGCTGCTCTATCATTTAGTGGTGAGCCGTCTGAAACTGATCAAGCAGAATCCCCAATAACAGAAACAGAAAAAGACGAAGTTGAGCAAGAAGAACCAACGGAAGAGGAAGTAGTACCTGAAGTTGAAGAGAAAGAAGAACCAGTAAAAGAAGAACCCGAACAACCTAAAGAAGAAGTGAAAGAAGAACCTCAATTAACGGTTTCACAACAAAATGCTATTCGTCATGCCGAAAACTATATTTCGACAATGCCATTTTCAAAGACTGGTCTTATTGAACAATTAGAATATGAAGGATATTCCACAGAGGATGCCACTTTTGCAGTTGATCATATTGAAGTAGATTGGAGAGAACAAGCGGTGAGACATGCCAAAAATTACAATGACACAATGCCAATGTCAAGGCAAGGTTTAATTGACCAATTGATGTATGAAGGGCACAGCCAAGAGGATTCGACATATGCAGTTGAACAAATCGGGCTTTAAAAAGTGAAGGGAAGGGGGTATTTTAAAAAGCAATATAACTATTCTGAGTAGTTCGCTCTTCGGTTTTAAAAATGATGCAATAAATAGTAAAGCAGAGGAACATTACCTCTGCTTTATAGTATTCTTTTTATGACATCTACAATTGAGAAAACATATCAATGATACAAAGTTAATATTAGTCGCTTTAGACCTTTACTCTACCTTTTCCCACGAAACATTGAAAACTTTTCTCCATAGTAAAAGCAAAGTCAGTACGGCTAGGGCAAGATAAATATAGAGTCCATATGGAAAAAGCATGCTGATTATATGCAGTCCAGCAAAGAGACCGGCTACAAGCATTAGCATAAAAATAATGGCTCCATTGCCTGAACTATAGGTTTCAAACGACCTGGAAAAAGGAAGGGATTTTTCCAAAATGGAAAAGCAAATCACTGCATAGATCATCGCACTAACAAAGACAAGTATCAGGTCAGGAATAATCCTTACTCCGTAAATAGGAATAAACACAATACAGAGTATGAAATAAATGGGCATATATAGATTTACAATAAAAGCCTTCATCGTTCCACTAAAAATAGGTTTTAGGTTTTTTAAAGGTGTGAGCTTATATACCCAAGCTCCTTTATGCGTTCCTGAGTACTTTAGCGTGATGATAACAGTTGGCATCATCAACAAGCTAAAATAGATATTCAAATAGGATTTGCCTTCTCTAATCAGGTTAAAAGACTGCAAACTAAAATCATCCATAAATGTGAATAAAAAAATAAAAGGGATTACGATAGAAAATCCTAAAGAAGGATAGACCCTTAATTTAAACTCTCTTTCATTTTTAAGCATGAGACTAGAAAACTGATAGAAAACTCTTTCCTCTTTTGTTGGACAAATAAACTTTCTAAAAGATTCTCCCAACTTAAGACGTTTTTTTATTCTCCCTTTATTATGTTGAGAAAGCTTTTGAAGATTTCTCTCAAATGAAGGAGTAAGCTTTGCGTATATCCAAATCGAAACAAATGGAACTACGATACCTAGCCCTGCTAGTAAAAAATAAAAAGGTTGAGAGCCTCCGTTCAAGAACAGCTCCATAATAACACCGTACCAAATAGGAAAAACAAGGATATGCCACCATGCTGGTTCAAGGCTAATCGACAGGTCGACAATTTCAAAGGACCTGATGAGAAGCTGGTAGCCAATCATTATCGAAAAGGACAAGCCGATTTGGACATAATTGATAAGATCCTTTAGTTTTTCTCCATCAAAAAATTGAAGGATGATTACATATATCAACGCCGTCAATGCAATAATCAATAAATCTATTAAAATGACATTTAAAAGCGCAATAAGAAAAAACACAATACCATGTCTAAAAAGTCCTGCAACAATCGAAGGACCCGTCAAGGCAATCGTCATCAAAGATAGATAAATCACGATATGTGTGAGTTTCGCCGCACTGATAGTCTTTCGATCAATTGGCTTAGGATAAAGAATATTTCTGTCACGAATATCTAGGAGCACTGACGAAAAATCAGAAATCATGGAGGTCATTAAGAAAAAGATAATCAATCCAAAGACAAGGCTCATTTGAAAAAGGTAATTGTCTCCCATAATGGTAAAAGGAATTAAAAAGAGCCCGAACAAAACATAGATCCACAAGGATAACATATAATGATTTTTATCTCTTTTATCCTTTTTATTATTTTGTGAGAAAATGGTTGGCACACGACGTCGGTCCATCACGAGTTTCGCCTGTAGAATTTTCCGCATCACTCGATAATCAATACCAAAACGAGTAAAGACTTTTTCAAAACGATCCAGTAGTTTTAATGAAGGAAAGTCCTGCATATCACACCTCACCAACAATGGATACAAAACGTGAAGCAAGTTCTGTATGCTCGTTGAATCCCGTCAATTGGTTGAAAATCCCTTCTAAAGAGCCTTCCTTATTTTGTACCTTTAATTCCTCGAATGTTCCGTCAGCCGCAATCTTTCCGTCATGGAGAAGAATGATCCGACTGCTTATTTTTTCAACGACATCCATGATATGTGAAGAATAAAAAATGGTTTTTCCCTGCTGTGCCAGCTGCGCCATGATTTCTTTAAAAACCATGACACTGTTTGCATCAAGTCCGTTTATCGGTTCATCAAAAAAGAGAAGTTCAGGATTATGTAATAAGCTTGAAATAATCAGGAGCTTTTGTCGCATTCCTTTTGAATAGGAAGCGATTCTCGAATGATATACCTCCCCAATTCCAAACAACTCCATTAGGTTTTTGGCTTTATAGTCAGCTAGATCATAGTCAAGACCATATAATTCACCAATAAAAGTGAGGTACTCTTGCCCGGTTAGACTGTCATAGACATCGGCAATTTCTGGCACATACCCAATCTTCTGTTTGTATTCCATATTGCCATCTAAAATACTTTGGCTGAAAATCTTTACTTCACCCTGAAAGTCTTCTTCAATTCCTAATATGATTTTTACTGTCGTGCTTTTTCCCGCACCGTTTGGTCCGATATATCCGATGATTTCGCCCTTATTTACTGTAAAGGAAACCCCTTGAAGAACAGACTTGCTGCCATACCTTTTTTGTAAATTATCAATCTCCACAATGGCTTCAGTCATTCCATCAGCTCCATAACTATTAGTTTTTTCCTATTTTACCATATTTAGAGAATTAAATTTAGAGATAAAAAAACTACCCTCTCATCCTGATTAAGGTAGTTAAGGGACAAAGGGACAGGTACAGTGTCCCGCCATCGTGCAACTGTTGGAGCCACAGGAACCGTCCCCGTGGCTCCTATGACCCTACAAATGGATTTCGTTCTTTTTTTGTTGTAACATATATTGGGTAATGTAAAAAGATGTGCGATGTAATGGTTAAATTATAAATAAATGCCAATAGTGTGCTAAAATACACGCTAGATAACTTGTACATGTGTTATTCTTAATATATATATCATTGTTGGAGGTTTTTTAAAAATGCAACGAACTATAGATGATGAAAAAAATCCGAAAAAGCCTGTTCCTGCAACATATTCAAGAACAAATCCATTTCCTGCAAAGGTTCTTAAGAACATAAACTTAAATGGAGAAGGTTCAAATAAGGAAACCAGACATATTGAATTATCATTAGAAGGATCAGGATTTTCATACATTCCTGGCGATACCCTTGGAATTGCGCCTACCAATGATCCAGAATTAGTTGCAGCCATACTTGAAGAGATGAAGTGGGAAGCAGAAGAAATCGTAACCGTTGGTCGTCAAGGAGAGTCCATGCCGCTTAAAGAAGCGCTGGAAACGTACCTTGATATTACGTTACTTTCAAGAAAGATTTTACAAACTGCAGCAGACTTCACAGACAACGAGAAGCTCCAAAAGCTTGTGGAAGACGCGGCGGCTGTGAAAGAATATTGCGATGGTCGTGACTTACTTGATATGTTACGTGATTTTGGTCCATGGAAGGCTCCTGCTCAAGAAATCGTAGCTTTATTACGAAAAATGATACCAAGACTTTATTCCATTGCAAGTAGTTTAGCTGCACATCCAAATGAGGTTCATTTAACAATCGGTGCTGTTCGTTATACAGCTCATGGACGTGAACGCAAAGGAGTTTGCTCCGTTCAATGTGCGGAACGTGTTCAAGAAGGTGATACTCTTCCAGTATTTGTTCAAGTGAATAAACACTTCCATTTACCTGAGACTTTTGATAAAGATGTGATTATGGTTGGACCTGGAACTGGTATTGCGCCATTCCGTTCATTTATCGAAGAACTTGCTAACAATAAAGCAACAGGTCGTTCTTGGTTATTCTTCGGAGATCAGCATGAGGCGACTGACTTCTTATATCAAAATGAATTAGAGAAATACCAACAAGACGGAATTTTAACCAAACTTGATGCTGCATTCTCTCGTGATACAGAGCAAAAAGTATATGTACAGCATAAGATGCTTGAGCACAGCAAAGAATTATTCGAATGGATTGACAATGGTGCTTATTTCTATGTGTGTGGAGATAAAGACCATATGGCAAAAGACGTAAACGAAGCTCTTCTTACCATCATTGAACAAGAAGGCGGCATGGACAGAGAAGCGGCAGAAGCTTATTTAAAAGACATGAAAACACAAGGACGTTACCTACGTGACGTATATTAATATATAGTTTGAAAATAGCCCTTCACCATGTGTGAGGGGCATTTTCTTTTCAGCTATCGTTTATAAGGGGGGCAGGGTCATTGAACAATTCCAACTTACTCAGAAATTCCCTCAATTCCTTCCTAGCCCGGTAGATTCTTGTTTTAACCGTGCATGGCTTAAGGTTGAGGATGTGGGCAATTTGGCTTTCTTGTAAACCATGCCATATTTTAAGAGTGAGAACGTCCTGGTATTCTTGTTTCAGCTTCAGGGTAGCTTGATGGATTTGCTCCATTACAATGGTCGTTTCAACTTCCTCTTCCACATTTTGCTTCATTGTTTTCCCTAGGCATTCGATTAATTCATGGTCCATCGGGGTCCCTTTCTTATTTCTCTCCATCCTAACAAAATCAATTGCTGTTCTTGTTGCAATGGAAGACAACCAGGCTCCCATTTTACTTTTGTCTTCGAGTGTATCCATTTTTTTGATCGCTTTAATGAATGTTTCGTGAACGACATCTTCTGCTGTATGGATATCCCTCGTGATCGAATAACTAATTCGAAACAGCCGAGTATTGTATTCGTGATAAATCTTTGAAAATTCCATAGAAATTCACCCCCTTTGGTACAGGATAGAGAGGAAGATTCACTACAAAACGTGGGTCAATGAACCTGTCCCTCTGTCCCATTACATGAGCGCCAATGTGATTTTGACTTTGAAAAGGTCGCCGTCTGTTTCGATTTCGAGATTTCCGTGGTGGAGGTCGACGATGGATTGGGCGATGGCGAGACCCAGACCAGAACCGTCCGTGTGTCGTGAGGTGTCACCACGTTTAAAACGTTCGAAAAGCTCGTCGCTATTTTCACTAAGTTCATATTTTGATACATTCTTAAACGTAATGATAGCTTGTTCTGCAATTCTGTCTGTTGAAATATAAACACGTGAATGTTCAAGTGAATATTTAAAGATGTTTCCTAGTAAGTTATCAAATACACGCCACATTTTTTGTCCATCCACAAGTGCGTAGAGTGGTTTCTCACTGTTTGTCACACGGAATTGTAGGTTGGATGTGTTTATCGTATCATCATGTTCAGCTAGTGCTTGTTGTAAAAGTTGAACGAGATCAACCTTTTCCAAGTTTAATTCAATATTTCCACTAGCCATTTTTGACACTTCGAATAAATCATCAATAAGCACCTTTAAGCGTTTTGACTTACGGTCAATGATTTCTAGATAGGCGGCGCGGTCATCATCCGTTAGATTCTGAGTTTTCATTAATTCCGTATACGTAATAATCGATGTTAACGGGGTTCGGAGGTCATGACTTACATTCGTAATGAGTTCCGTCTTTAACCGTTCGCTTTTTGCTTGTTCATTTTGAGATGTTTTTACGCCATGCTTTAACAGATTAATATTACCTGCTAGTGTTTCAAACACGGATTTCCCATTGACAGGTAGGTCCTCTCCTAATTTTCCGGCGGCTAGTTCATTTGTCTTCTCGACAATTTTATTAAAATATCCCACCTTTTTTATTAGGGTTATGAGAAGTGGAATTCCTACAACCCCAAGAAACAGCATATAAAAAAGGATAAAAACGGGGTTTAAAAAAATGAAAACAACTCCAAAACCTAAACTAAAGACAACGACGAGTACGACAAAAAACTGTGTTCCAGTACTTTGATTTAAAAATGCGTCCTTAAGGCTTTGCTTTCCTTTTTTCAAAAGGACGATAATCTCTTTTTTTGCTTTGCTGACAAGGCCATTTTCCCATTCAGTTTTTACGTTTTGCCAATCCTTTAATTCTGTAAAAAGGTATTTTCCTTGCACGTAAGTCAGACCTACAAAACATGAACCTAGTATGAGTACGATCCCGGGTTCAATTGAACGATAAAGATTAAGAGTGTCAAGAATAAAATAGAACTCGTTTACTACATAAAATAGACAGAAAATCGAGATTAAGCCTGAAAGAATAAAAAAGATTACACGTGAATCAATGGGGAGCTTATTGTAATAAGGTCTCCATTTTTCGATTTCAGTTCGGACGGCTTGCACCTTTTTACCGAGAATATAGCAAATAAGGAACGATAGGATGCTTGCTATTGCAGTCACGAGTAAAATCAATTGACTTCGTTTATAGGTGTCAAATTGAATCATCAATGGGTTTGAGGCAGAAAGTGTTACTGGTACTGCAATATTACCTTCAAGGATTCCAATATCAGAAGGAATAATCGACTCGAGCAATTCGAAATCATGATAGGGACTAAAATGAATAAAATGCTCCCTCGTAATGGGGTAATCCTTAAGAAAATAGGTATTTTCCTCACTCATAGCGGTTTCAATGGAATCATCATTTGTTCGTTTAATATTGGTATAAACTTTTCCTGTTGTAGGATTAGTAAAATAATAGATGAACTTCTTTTTATATGTTTCATATTGCGATTTGTAACCTTCTCTTGCTTTGTAAAATTCCTCAATGCTTTTTTCTTTTTCCTTTATAATCTTGTTTTTTACATAGTCATCGCTTTTGAAATTCTTTGTAATGTCTTCAATCTTTTGATCGCGTTCAGCTATGTATGTATCAGCTATGTCTTGGTAGTTCGCGTTCAAGGCATCTTGAATTCGTCCTTCGTATTGTAAGTTAATGTTCTCAATTTGTTCGGGAAGGTCGCCATAGCGATAGCGGTGCTCGTTGATTTCTTCTTCCGTCACGATTATTGATTCTTTGGCTTCCTCTACGGTCATATCATAAAGCTCATACATGCTAACATAACCGGCGAACTGACCTAGTTCATCTTGAAAGTATGGAGTGTGAAAATAATCTTGGTAGATATAATCATTGCCATTTGCGATTACGGACAAGAGACCACATAGACCAAATGTATACAATAGAGCTATCAAACCAATTGTCATTTTACCTTTCCATTTTGTAGCCAATGCCCCATACCACCTTTAAATATCTAGGATTTTTTGCGTCAATTTCAATTTTTTCACGGATTTTCCGGATGTGAACTGCTACCGTATTTTCCGCGTTATAGCTTGGTTCTTTCCATACCCGTTCATAGATTTCAGTGATTGAGAACACTCGACCAGCGTTGGTCATAAGCAATTCAACGATTTTATATTCGATTGGGGTGAGTTTCACAGGCTCGCCGTGAACCGCTACTTCTTTTGCATTCTTGTCGAGTGTCAAACCATTAAGGTCAATCACTTTGTTGGCACCTTCATACGTACCAAACGTGACATATCGTCTCAACTGTGATTTTACACGTGCGACTAGCTCCATAGGGTTGAACGGCTTTGTAACATAATCATCAGCGCCAACCTGGAGTCCTAAAATCTTATCCGTATCTTCACTTTTTGCACTTAAAATGATAATGGGAATATTTTGGGTCTCCCGGATTTTAAAAGTTGCCGAAATCCCATCCAGTTTAGGCATCATCACGTCTAAAATAATCAGATGAACCTGGTTTTCATGTAATATCTCCAATGCCTCGACTCCATCTTTTGCCTTCAACACGGTGATTCCTTCATTTTTTAAGTAAATCTCAATCGCATCCCGAATCTCTTTTTCATCATCAACAACTAGCACAAAATAATGATCCATTGTTCACCCAACCTTCTAATCCGCTTTCATTGGTTCTATCATAACCGGTAAATCTTAACATTCCATATCAAAAAGTCTTAAGAATTTCTTAACATTATTTAAACCTAAATGAACTCTTTGTTTATTCATCATTTTATACTACAAAACTAGGGGATTGTAGAAAAGTATTTTAATAGTAGAGGTTCAATGAGGATTCAAATGTAAAAAAATAGGCCCAAATTGAATTGGGCTCTTTGATACAAGGTTATATTATAGTTCTCGCTGAATGGCTCCAGGTACTTTTTCCAACCATTCCTTTTTAATGAGGAATTTCGTAACCTTTTCTGAAAATGCGCCAGCTTTGGCGATTTGTGCAATATAGGCTGCAAGTAAATCATGCTTCATAACCGATCCAAGTGAATATCCGTAAAGGGATAATAGACTTCCAAACAACCCAGCCATGTGGGAAACAATGATTCGGTCAGAGAAAACTCTTTTCTTAGAATCCGTTACTTCTGCAGAATAAACAGGTGGGGTTGGTAAGTGCTCTTCCTGCAATAAGTCAGTTAAGGCATGACTTTGTTTTTTAACAACCGTGACTCCATTCGAAAGAAGTTCAAGCGTTTCTACTGAATCCGTGGTTTGAGCAAAACCTGTAAAGAGAGTTTCCGTGATGTTGAGTAGGTCAATGATTGAATATAAATTGGCAATTTCCATACTGTTCATCGGGCGGGTACTTCCAAACCAGCCATTCAGATAACTGCTTCTATGGATATGCTCTGGCGACGTTGGTGTAGGTAAATGTGGTGTTCGCCAATATATACCTTTGGATAGAAGGAGATCAACCACTCTTTCATATAGCCCAATGGTAGACTGTAAACATTCCATATTATATTTACGGACATCAGCCCTTGTGGATAAAGAGAGTGCTTTTGAATGAAATTCAAGGCCGAGCCTAGTAGCCTTATGTAGATAAATTAACAAGAAGCGATCAGAAAATAAAGAAGGTGAGTTTTTATCAATGTCCGATTTAGAAAAACCCACTGGGATTGGATAGCCTGCGTTACTAAGAATCTCATTTCGAGTTCGAAGCATTTTAATCGTGTTCTCAAGAGCATACTCATATAGATTTTTAATTTCTCCATCTTTCGAATGTTCCTGAAATATGGTTAAGTACCACATTGACATTTCATTAATCGAGTAACCAGTCCAAAGATAGCCTAGCTCTGAAGCGGTTAAGGGTATTGACTTTGGGTCACTCATTAGGACATCATCCCTTTTTTTATTTTTATATATGGGCGAAGTAAATAGCTTGCTACTCTTATCGGATTAATTGTTTTTGTAAGAAATAAAGTTTCACCCCAGTATCCTTGTAGGGACCGAATCATTCGGTCTAGTCCTTCATTGGACAAATGCTCCATTGTTCGTCTTAACACAAGTGCATCTTCGTAGCTTTGACGAAGCGGTTCCATTAATTTATGATAATCACCCAACCCGCATAAATCATAGGCAGCATATACTCCACTTACTATCGATGCATACTGACCAAATCCCATAAAAGGCATCATCGTACCAAAATTATTCCCAACGTAGAAGGTATTGCCTATCCGGGGAGAATGACAGATTCCCATTAGATAATGAGTAATTTGAAACTGATCTGTAATGGGTAATTCCTGTTTGAGATATGAGCGAACCTTATGGTAAAACACTTCCCAAAGCTGATCGATGTTCACATCGTTATTTTCAGGTAAATCCGGAATGGCTATCGAAATGCATGCTTCTTTTTCTGAGTATGGGATAAGGAAGCAATACCCATAGGGAGACATGTCATAATCCATCCAAGCCATGACTGTATAACGATCAAAAGAACCTTCAACAGTTGCGCCTTTTATAGACACAGATAAATCTATTCTGAAATTTTTAGTCTCCTTTGCATAAGCGCCATCTCCAGTTGCTATGACCACATGGGTATATTCACTAAGCAATTCTTCATATGTTTTCTTTGAGTTGAAATGAATCGGTGATTTCGTTTGTTGCCTTAATTGAAATTCAAATGAATCCTCATCTCTGCCACGTATATTTGTAAACCCAAGATGCCCTTCGATGACTGCCTTTTCACTTTTTGAGAAAAGCTCCATTTTCTGAATGCTTGATGTTGGTTTAAGGTAAATTCCATAATCATCTGACAAGGAGGCTATGCAATCCTGGACTGGTCGAGTAAAGATGTCTAGTAAGACTTCTCCATTAACAAATCTGTCTCCCACTTTGCTTCTATTTTCAAAAATGGTTGGAGCTATCCCGTTCTTTTCAAGGGTAATGGCACACGCTAAACCTGAAAGTCCAGCCCCCATAATAGCAATTTCCATTTAAAAAAACTTCCTCCCAAAATGGCTACAGTACGAGCATTCCCATACATGAAATAATAAATGTATCCATAATTTCCAAATAACTGGATAATGTTTTTGGTTGGTAAAGATTACAGTAAAAACGATGGGTTCGAAAAGTGGTTTCAGGCTTCAACGTTTTTTTAGAAAAGCCTCTGTTTTTAAAAAAAGTTAGTTGTTTCACTATACAAAGTCAACGCGATATGATTATAATAATGGTATAAGTATCATAAAAGTTATTGGAGGCTGTTATGATGAAAAACACAAAACCTAATGAACCAATCGTTACACATATCTTTACGGCAGATCCATCAGCGCATGTTTTTGAAGGCAAGCTTTATATTTATCCTTCTCATGACCTTGAACACGATGAACCGTCCAATGACAATGGGGACCAATATAAAATGGAAGACTACCATGTTTTATCCATGGAGGATATAGACGGACCTGTTGTAGATCATGGGGAAGTGCTTCACGTAAAAGATGTGCCATGGGCAAGTAAACAAATGTGGGCACCAGATGCTGCATATAAAAACGGCAAATATTATTTTTACTTCCCGGCACGCGATAAGGATGGCATTTTCCGAATTGGAGTTGCAACTGGTGCTAGTCCTGCAGGACCTTTTACACCTGAGAAAAGCTATATTCCAGGGAGCTTCAGTATCGATCCTGCTGTTTTTGTGGACGATGATAACCGGGCTTATATGTACTTTGGTGGACTGTGGGGCGGCCAGTTAGAAAAATGGCAGACTGGCACTTTTAAAGCAGAAGTTACTGAAGGACCAGCTTCAACAGAACCAGCTTTGGGACCAATCGTTGCTGAATTAACTGACGATATGCTTACTTTTAAAAATGATCCTAAGGAAATTAAAATCGTCGATAATAAGGGAAATCCAATCTTAGCAGGTGACGAGGACCGTCGATATTTTGAAGGACCATGGGTTCATAAATACAATGGACTTTACTATCTCTCATATTCAACTGGTTCCACTCATAAAATTGTATATGCTGTCAGCGAGAATCCGCAGGGACCATTTGTATTTAAAGGTACAATTTTGACACCTGTTATCGGTTGGACTACTCACCATTCAATCGTCGAATTTAAAGACAAATGGTATCTTTTTTATCACGATTGTTCCTTATCAAATGGGGTTAACCATAAGCGTAGTGTTAAATTCACAGAGCTAAAATACAATGAAGATGGAACGATCCAAACGATTGATCCGTATGGTGATAAATAAGAGAGAAGGAATCGGCAGGTTCAGCCTGTCGATTTTTTTTGTAAAAAAGCCCTGCTTATAATGGGAAGCAGGGGGAAGAGGCAGGCAAATCTACTCCTAGTCTATACTTTGATAAAGTTATCAACCACAAATGCTGAGACACCAAGGGATGTAGAGTATTTTTCAAGCTTTGAAAAGTTGAGCAACAGGTTATTTTGGTGGAATGAGAGTGTGTGTTTTTCAACTGTATTCCGTATCGGTGCTTCAATCCATTCTTTTGCTAGTGCTAGTCGGTTTCCGATGATGACCTGCTCTGGATTAAATGTATTAATGATATTATTAATACCAAATCCTAGATAGTTGCCAATCGTTTCAAATAGCTCTTTTGCTTTTTTATCGCCGTTTTTTGCTAATTGGATGAGCTCATCCAATGATTCAACTCTTGAGTCAGCCATTTCTAGTAGAGCCTGTTCTGATGCATATGCTTCCCAACAGCCACGGCTTCCACAATTACAGCGTTTCCCGTTCATATCAATAATCATATGGCCCATTTCACCAGAAAATCCATTCTTACCCTTGTAAAGTTCTTTGTTGACAATGATTCCTACACCGATTCCAATACCTGCGCTAATATAAAGGATATTGTCTTGGTCCTGTCCGGCACCAAATTGCTGTTCACCAACAGCTCCGGCATTTGCTTCGTTTTCAATGATAACAGGAACATTGTAAAGTTTTTCGAGATCTTCTTTAAACTGGATATTGCTCCAACCAAGGTTTGGCGCAAGAAGGATGGCACCCTCATTGTTCACGATTCCCGGTACACCAACCCCGATTCCAACAATACCATATCTGCTTTTAGGCATTTCGGCTATTAACGACTGGATCATACCTTGGACAACACTCATGATTGTTGCATATGAGGTGCGAGTTACAGTTTGATTTTTTTCAATTAGTATATTGCCTTTTAAATCGGTGAGGACAGATAGCACATAATTTACACCGATATCAACCCCGATTGCATACCCCGCATCCTTATTAAAATGGAGAATGACAGGACGGCGTCCGCCACTTGAAACCCCAGGACCCGATTCGAAAATCAAATCTTCCTCTAATAATTCAGTTACTAATGTTGAAACAGTGGTTTTATTTAAGCCTGAAACTTGAGCGATGTCTGCTCGTGAAATCGGCTCTTTTTCGATAATTAGTTGCAAAACAAGTGCTTTATTATTTTTTTTCACAACCTGTTGATTCCATGTCATCGTTCCCAATTTTAAAACTCCTTATTTGGTATTTTTTCAATTGTATCACAAAACTTAGTATGATGAATATACAAACGGTAGACTTATTGTAATTAAGAGTATCAGGTGAAAATTCCCTTTATTGAAGAAAGCAAAGTAAAAACTTTACCCGTACTTAGTTTATCATATAGACAAACTAAAAACACGGTGCTATAATTGGGGTGTAAAAAGCTTATAGATTATAAGTTTTAGATATTGTTTTGAAAGCATTTACATGAATAAAAACTATAAAAAACTAGGAGGAACACCCCATGGCTTATTTTGAATCAGTGAACAAAATTCAATATGAAGGACCAAAATCAACAAATCCTTTTGCATTTAAATATTACAATCCAGAAGAAAAAATCAATGGTCAGACAATGGAGGAACTTCTTCGTTTCTCAGTAGCGTATTGGCACACATTTACTGCAAATGGCTCAGACCCATTTGGAGTCGGAACTGCAATCCGTCCATGGGATCACTTAAAAGGATTAGACTTAGCAAAGGCCCGCGTTGAAGCGTCATTTGAGCTTTTTGAGAAATTAGATGTTCCATTCTTTGCGTTCCATGATGTAGATATTTCACCAGAAGGAAGCACATTGAAGGAAACAAATGAAAATCTTGATGTCATTGTAGCGATGATTAAAGATTACATGAAAACTAGCAAGGTTAAATTACTTTGGAATACAGCAAACATGTTCACAAATCCACGTTATACACATGGTGCTGCAACTTCTCCTAATGCAGATGTGTTTGCCTACTCTGCAGCGAAAGTGAAAAAAGGTTTAGAAGTAGCAAAAGAACTTGGCGCAGAAAACTATGTGTTCTGGGGTGGACGTGAAGGCTACGAAACTTTATTAAATACAGATATGAAGCTTGAGATGGACAACTTAGCTCGTTTCTTCCACATGGCAGTTGACTATGCGAAGGAAATCGGCTTAAATGTACCGTTCTTAATCGAGCCTAAACCAAAAGAGCCAACAAAACATCAATATGATTTTGACGTAGCAACTGGTCTAGCATTCTTGCAAAAATATGACTTAACAGACTACTTCAAGTTTAATATTGAAGCAAACCACGCAACACTTGCTGGCCATACATTTGAACATGAGTTAAGAACAGCACGTATCAACGGTATGCTTGGTTCAGTTGACGCAAACCAAGGGGATACATTACTTGGATGGGATACGGATGAATTCCCAACAGACCTTTACACGAACACATTAGCCATGTATGAAATTTTGAAAAATGGTGGACTTGGTAAGGGTGGTTTAAACTTCGATGCGAAGGTAAGAAGAGGTTCATTCGATACTGACGACCTATTCCACGCGCATATCGCAGGTATGGATGCATTTGCAATCGGATTAAAAGTGGCGAATAAATTAATTGAGGATAAAGTTCTTGATAGCTTTGTTGAAGAGCGCTATAGCAGTTATACTAAGGGTATCGGCTTAGATATCGTTGAAGGAAAAACAAACTTCCGTGAGCTTGAGGCATATGCACTTGGATTAACAGAAATCAAAAATACATCTGGCAGAACAGAACGCTTAAAAGGATTAATAAATCAATATCTATTAGAGACTCTTTAATTCATAGACTTAAAAATGTGCTGGATGTATGTTGCTCCAGCACATTTTCATAGAAAAGGATGATTCGTATGAAATATGTAATCGGTGTGGACCTCGGAACAAGTGCGGTTAAGATATTACTTGTGAATCAAGATGGAGAAGTGGCAGGCGAGGTATCGAAGTCATATCCTCTTATTATTGAAAAATCTGGTTATAGTGAACAAAATCCAGAAGAGTGGGTCGAAAAAACAACAGCCGGTCTTAAGGAACTTGTTGAACAATTTGATGGAGATATCAAGGATATTGAGGGTATCAGTTTTTCCGGACAGATGCACGGACTTGTTCTACTGGATGAAGAAAACCAAGTATTGCGAAATGCTATTCTTTGGAATGATACAAGAACAACCAAGCAATGTAAGGAAATCTATGACACTTTCGGCAAAGAAAGATTATTAGAGGTAACAAAGAATCCAGCCCTAGAAGGGTTTACGCTACCGAAAATTCTGTGGGTAAAAGAGAATGAACCAGAAATTTTTGAACGTTCTAGCGTGTTCGTGCTCCCTAAGGATTATTTACGCTACCGAATTACGGGTGCCGTAAATATGGAGTATTCTGATGCAGCTGGAACATTGATGTTGAACGTGTCAAAACGCGAATGGAGTCGGGAAGTGTTAGAGACCTTTGGTCTTTCAACTGAATACTGTCCTCCATTAGTGGAATCACATGCATTTGTAGGTACGATTACAACTGAATTTGCCGAGGCAACTGGTCTTTCTAGTGAAACAAAGGTCTTTGCTGGCGGAGCGGATAATGCTTGTGGTGCGATTGGTTCAGGGATTTTATCAGAAGGAAAAACGCTTTGCAGCATTGGAACATCTGGTGTTGTGCTATCTTATGAAGAACGTAATGACCTTGATTTTAAAGGAAAGGTTCACTATTTTAACCATGGGGAAGAAAATACGTATTATACGATGGGTGTGACACTTGCCGCGGGTTATAGCTTAAGCTGGTTCAAGGATACTTTTGCAAAAGAAGAAGCCTTTGATCAATTTTTAGAAGGTATCGATGAAGTGCCAGCTGGTAGCAATGGATTAATATTCACTCCTTACATCGTTGGCGAGCGGACTCCACATGCAGATTCAACTATTCGTGGCAGTTTCATAGGCATTGATGCAGCCCATGAACGAAAGCACTTTGCACGGGCAGTCCTTGAAGGTATCACATTTTCGTTAAATGACTCGATCGAGATATTTAGAAACAGTGGTAAAACGATTGATACAATTATTTCAATCGGTGGCGGTGCGAAAAATGAAACTTGGTTACAAATGCAGGCTGATATTTTTAATGCGAAAATAGAAAAATTAACATCTGAACAAGGTCCTGGAATGGGGGCTGCCATGCTTGCTGCATTTGGCTGTTGCTGGTTCGCCACATTAAAAGAGTGTGCCGATGTATTCTTACAAACCTCCAAAACATATGAACCAATTCCAGAAAATGTGGAGACATATCAGAAGGTATTTGCAATCTATCAACAGGTCTATGCACAAACTAAGGCGATGAATGAGCAATTGAGAGAGTTTCGAAAATAAAATGAACCCCACAGCACTGTGGGGTTTCTTTGAAGGAGAGATAACTGTGAACTATCGTAAACTAGGGAACACTGGGTTAGAGATTAGTGAAGTTAGCTTTGGAACATGGGCAATTGGAGGCGCGTGGGGAAAGACAAATGATGAAGAAGCGTTGAAATCTTTGGAATATGCAATTGACCAAGGGGTTAACTTTTTTGACACGGCAGACGTATATGGCGACGGTCATAGTGAAGAACTGTTAGCCAAAGCAACAAAGGGCAAAGAAGATCGTATACATATCGCGACAAAATTCTGTCGTCAAGGAGATATTTTTGACCCGAAAAATTATAGCTACGAACAAGTAAATCGTTACTGCGAAGATAGCCTTCGTAGATTGAACCGAGAGGCAATCGATTTGTATCAAATTCATTGTCCGGCGACCGAAATTTTAAGGGATGGCAGTGTATTTGAAGTTCTTGATCGCTTGCAAAGTGAAGGGAAAATCCGTCACTATGGGGTAAGTGTGGAGACTGTTGAGGAAGGGTTAATTTGCCTGGAAAATCCAAACGTGAAGAGCCTGCAGATTATTTTTAATATGTTCCGCCAAAAGCCGTTGGAAGCTCTAATCCCAGAGGCTTATAAAAAAGGTGTTGGCCTACTTGTCAGATTGCCACTTGCAAGCGGTTTACTTACTGGTAAATATACAGCAAATCATGTTTTTGAAGAAGATGATCACCGTCGCTTCAACGAAAATGGCGAGGCATTCAATGTAGGTGAAACGTTTGCTGGTCTCGGTTTTAAAAAGGGTGTGGAACTTGCTGAACAATTAACCTGGATTGCAGAAGGAAGAAATTCAATGGCAAGTGCAGCCCTTCGGTGGATTTTAGACCACGAAGAGATTACATGTATTATTCCTGGATTCAAAAATGTTAAACAGGTTCAAGACAATTTAACTACATTGGAAACAAAACCTTTTTCATTTGAAGAAAAGGGAAAGATTCAGCGCTTTTACCATGAAAATGTAAAAGATTATATCAGAGGTGCCTATTAAGAGAATGAGCTTGGTCTCATTCTTTTTTTGGAGGAAGCCGAATGAAAATGTTTCAGGGACTCTCAATCTCAAAAAAGGTAGTCGCATTTACTTTCGATGATGGCCCACATCCCATTTACACACCGCAAATCCTTGACATATTTAAATCGGTTGGCGGGAGTGCAACCTTTTTTATGGTTGGTGAAGAAATGGAGAACCATCCTGAACTGGTTAAAAGAGTTGCTAATGAAGGTCACGAAATTGGAAATCATACTTACTCACACCCATTTTTGTCAAAGGTAAATAATGAGGAATGTTTGGGCGAGATTGAGCGGAATGAGATAGTAATAGAGGAATTGGTTGGTCAAAAGCCAGTCCTCTTTCGACCACCTTATTTTGATTATAATGATGAAGTTTGTAGGGTTCTTGATAAAAAAGGCTATTCAATGATTGGTGCTGTGAATTTGGATGCACGTGATTGGGAGCAGCCTGGTGTTGAACACATTTTTGAGGCATCACTAAAATGTGTAAAAAAGGGGAGTATCCTAATCTTTCATGACGGATATGGAAATCGCATTCAAACAGTTGAAGCGGTTCGAATGCTAGTTCAGAGGATGAAGGATCAAGGCTACCACTTCGTTACAGTAAGTGAGCTATTAAAGGATTTTAAAGAGTAATTATGATAAAATTTTTTTAAGAAAACATGTGTGTGTGGAATGATGGTGGAGGGGATTTGATGAGCAAGACGGCAAATCGGGCCTATGCTGCTTCATTATGGATATCAAAATTTGCATATATCAACATACTTTGGCTTGGATTCTCATTGGTCGGTCTCATTGTCTTAGGATTCTTTCCGGCAACAATGGCGATGTTTGCGGTCATTCGCAAATGGTTAATGGGCGAGACTGATATTCCTGTTTTTCATACCTTTTGGAGTATATATAAAGTGGAATTTTTGAAAAGTAATGGACTTGGATTGATTATTGTAATAGTAGGCGGTCTAATCATCCTCGATTTAGTGTTTGTGAAGAATTTTAGTGTGATTCAAATCCCTATTTATTTGTTTATGTTTTTAGCCGTGTTGACTCTGCTCTATATTTTTCCGGTATTCGTCCACTATGAGCTTAAGATAGTACATATTATTAAAAACGCATTTTTGCTGATGCTAATTAATCCGCTTGAGAATCTTGTGATGATTGTGAGCCTTGTGACAGTGTTTTTTGTGGTGAAATACATTCCCGGCTTAGGTTTTTTCTTTGGGGGTAGTTTAGCCGGAGCGATTATCATGGCAGTGTGCTACCGGGCTTTCAAAAAGATGGAGAAGAAGCAGGGGAAGAAGGAATAGGACTTAAAAAGTGAGTTCTCCCTAAGCTTAGCCTTCACTAATAACTCTCTTTATCGAAACGATTATTAAAAAGAATAAAGATAATAATAAAATCCATTTTACACTATTTGTAAAATGGATTTTTTCTGTTTTTATGAATAAGTTATCAATATTAATTTTAGTTATTTAGCTGTTTTTTTACAGCATAGAAGGTTGCTTCCTATGATATTCTCTATATTTCTTAGGTGAATTTTTTGTAATCCTTTTGAAATTACGGTTGAACGACCTGAGATTATTGTAACCGCATTTACTGGATATCTCGGTAATGGACTGCTCGCTGTTTTTTAATAGATAACAAGCCTGGGTAATTCGATAATGATTTAGATATTCTGTAAAGGGTAGATTGGTCATTTGAACAAATAGCTTGGATAAATAGGGATAATCATATTTTAGATGTTTTGCGATCACTTTCAGGGTACACTCTTCACTATAATTCTTATCTACATAAAGTAGAATTTTATGTAACACTTTTGTTTTTGGTGAGTACTCAACAGGGATAAATTCGGTGTTATCCACTAAAATACCACAAACATTATAAAGGAAACTTTTTTGACGATAAATAGAATCCAGCTTAGTTAGAATAGCTTTTAGGTGAATGATATTATTCTGTGGAACGTATCCTTTATAATTCATAAAAAAGTCCCCGACCATTTCCGGTGAAAAGATTACGATGGAAATAGTAGAATGATTCATTGTTTTAAATTCATGCATCTGGTTATTAAAAACAAAGGCTGCATCATTTTTTTGTAGCAAATACTCCTTTTGATCAATCGTTACTACTAATTCTCCTTCATTTACAATGATTAGTTCATAAGCATGGTGAAAGTGGAGGGGAAAGGAAAAATTAGAGAGTGTAGCAGTGTGAAATAATTCATTTTCTTCTACTCCATGATGTTCAAAAAAAGCCACAAGCTACGCCCCCCTAAATCAAGTAGAGAAAAACACTAATATTGTCTTAAATTATACTATTTTTTGAATAGAAAGGTATAGCTTTTTCCAACTATAATGAACGTATATTATAGCTAAGGGAGGAAGAAGTATAATGGCTTTTGAATATCATGTAGCTAAAAATGGCTCGGATCACGCACAGGGAACAAAACAAGATCCATTCTTAACGATAAATAGGGCAGCTTCCGTTGCTGTAGCGGGTGATACGATTATTGTCCATGAAGGAGTGTATCGAGAATGGGTCAAACCGAAAAATGCAGGACTAAGTGAATATAGAAGAATTACATATCAAGCAGCCGAAGGTGAGAAGGTTGTTATTAAAGGTTCCGAACGGATACAAGAATGGGAACAAGTGGAAGGAACAGTATGGAAAGTCACATTACCAAACGAATTTTTCGGAGACTATAACCCGTATAAAGAAGAAATTTTTGGAGATTGGATTGTGTATAATCCTGGTAGACATTTAGGTGATGTTTATCTCAATGGCATGTCCTTTTATGAAGCTGAGAATCGCGAACAATTATACAACCCTGAAGTAAAAACGGAAGTGTTAGACCACTGGACGGAAACAATTGTACCAGTACTTCACCCAGAGCAAACAAAATACGTTTGGTATGCAACAGTCGATGAAAAGAATACAACCATCTACGCGAATTTTCACCAATCGAATCCAAATGAAGAATTGGTGGAAATTAATGTTCGAAAAGCTTGTTTTTACCCAGATCAAATTGGTATAGATTATATTACCGTACGTGGTTTTGAAATGTGTCAAGCGGCGACACCGTGGACTCCACCTACAGCTGACCAACCAGGATTAATTGGACCTCATTGGAGTAAAGGTTGGATTATTGAGAATAATATTATCCATGATTCAAAGTGTAGTGGGATTAGTATTGGGAAAGAGGCTTCGACAGGCAATAATTATCGTACGAAAAGGAAGGATAAGCCAGGTTACCAATACCAGCTTGAATCCGTTTTTCTTGCCAAACAGGCTGGAGGATGGAGCAAGGAAAAAATAGGTTCTCATATTATTAGAAACAATACAATCTATGATTGTGGTCAAAATGGTGTTGTAGGTCATCTTGGCTGTGTATTTAGCGAAATCTATCAAAATCATATTTATAATATAGGCATAAAGCGCGAGTTCTATGGACATGAAATTGGAGGCATCAAGTTACACGCAGCCATTGATGTGCAAATCCACAATAATCGGATTCATGACTGCTCTTTAGGCACTTGGTTAGATTGGCAGACACAAGGAACTAGAGTCAGTAGAAATCTGTACTACCGAAATAGTCGAGACTTATTTGTGGAAGTAAGTAGTGGTCCTTATATTGTCGATCACAACATATTAACAGCGGACTATGCTTTAGATAATCATGCTCAAGGTGGAGCCTATGTAAATAATTTAATTCGAGGTAAAATGGTTCACCGGAAAATGCTCGATCGTGCAACTCCATATCATGTTCCACATAGTACGGAGATAGCTGGATTTGCTGTTACTTATGGTGGTGATGACCGCTTTTTTAACAATATTTTCATCGGTGATGAGACTTTAGAAAATGTTGGTACGGCGCATTACAACGGATACACGACTTCCCTGGAGGAATACATTGAAACTGTACATCAACAAGATGGGGATCATCAAGCATTTAATGCAGTTGAGCAACCGGTTTATATTAATCATAATGCGTACCTTAAAGGTGCAGAATCCTTCGAAAGAGAAAAGGAGAAAATGGAAGCAATTTTTGATCCGAATGTGAAAATTACCGAAGAAGGAAATGAAGTATATCTTTCACTAGAACTCCCTGAAAATTTCGAGACATTCCTTGGAGAGATTCAATCTACGACTACGTTGGAAAGAGTCCGTATTGTAGACGCGGAATTTGAAAATTCCGATGGAAGCGAAGTCGTTCTTAGTACTGACTTTTTAGGAAACCAACGGGAAGAAAAGAGTGTAATAGGACCAATCGCATCATTAAAAGCAGGAAAAAATTATATAAAAGTTTGGGGATAATACAAAACTACCACAGTCCTCAATTCAAAAGACTGTGGTAGTTATTTTTGCATAAGGCATGTAGTTGTAATACATTCTATCTTATTTTCGAAAAGACTTATCCCTTAACAGAACCTGCTGCCATTCCTTCGACGATCTTGTCACTTAAGAATAAGAATGCAATGAGGATCGGCACGATACTGATGACGAGCGTTGCGCCGATAGCGCCCCAATCTGTTAAATACTGACCAACGAAATTATTGATACCAACCGTTAATGTTTTCCATTTATCAGAGCTGATAAATGTATTTACAAACACGAACTCGTTCCAGTTGTAGATCATGTTGATGATGGCAGTTGTTGATAGCACTGGGACTGTCATTGGTAGTGTAATCTGGAAAAAGATTCGGTGGACAGAACAACCATCCATAACTGCCGCTTCTTCGATTTCCCTAGGGAAGGTTTTATAAAAACCTAGTAAAATCATGATTGTTAAAGGTAAGTTAAAAGCAGTATATGATAATACAATTGATAATGGGTTATCAATTAAGTTTGCACTGTTGTACATTTTAAATAGTGGAATTAAGGTTGAATGTAACGGAATCATATAAGCGACTAAGAACAACCCTAAAACAGGACCACTTAATTTCCAGTGCATTCGTGTTACTGCAAATGTTACTAAACTAGCAAGAATGATTGTTAGGACAACAGAAAGTACGGTAATCCATACACTGTTGAAAAAGTAGACTCCGATATTTCCAGATGTCCAAGCTTTCGTATAGTTCTCCCATTGTGGGCTCTGTGGTAAAGCGAAAGGAGACATTCCGAAAACTTCTTTGTTGGTTTTTAGGGAAAAGAACACCAACCAAATTAATGGATAAATCTGAATAACTGCAAACGTCCCAAGTAAGAGATAAAGAAATCCAAAGCCAATTTTGTTCAAGAAGGATTTCTTTGATTTTGGTACGGAAAGGTTTGGTTTTACTTGTTGTGTACGAACCTCACTCATTTTTAACTCACTCCTCCTTAAAATTGAACATCGTCTTTAGATTTCGTTAATTGAGAGGTTAACCATGTCATGACAAGACAAATCACTAATAGTCCGAATCCAATTGCACTTCCGTAGCCGAAGTTGTTTAATTTGAATGCTTCCTTGTACATGTATGAGGCCATAACTTCACTAGCGCCATTTGGTCCTCCACCAGTCATTACATAAATTAGATCGAAATATTTTAATGACCCCACTACAGCAAGCATGATCGTTACTTTAAACACGCCTGAAATAAGTGGTAATTTAATTTTAAAAGCGATTTGGAGTGGGCTTGCACCGTCAATTTTTGCAGCTTCAATGACTTCATCAGGTACATTTTTCAATGCTGCATAGTAAATCAAAATATAAAATCCAGCGTACTGCCAAATGATTGGAATAAAGATCGCATAAAGTGCAATCTTTGGATCTGCTAACCAGATTGGTGTATTTTCAACGCCAAAGAACTCAAGCAGCTTGTTTGCCATACCATTTGTTGGGTCAAAAATTTTCATCCAAAGCTGAGCAATTGCCACAGATGATAATAGCATTGGAATTAAATAAATCTTCCGTAAAAGGTCAGAACCTTTGATTTTGCTAGCTAAAACGAGTGAAATGCTCAAGTAAAGAAGCAAGCTAGCGGTTGAAAAAATGGCTAATAAAAATGAGTGCCATGTACTGGACCAGAATAATTTATCTTGAATTAAGGTAATGTAGTTGTCTAATCCAATAAACTTCATTTGACCAATTCCATCCCAATCCATAAGGCCGTAGTAACCAGATAACACGATAGGGATATAAATAAGGATTAAAATGAGAAGTAATGCAGGGAGTGTATAAAGGGCGATAACGAATTTATTCGACATCACATTTTTCATAATGGTTTTGCCCCTTCCTTTCTATAAAGAAGAGGACATATTTACAAGCAATATGCCCTCTGTCATTTAAGCCATGATTATTTTTCGGCAGCTAGAGCTTCCTCTTGCGTTTTTGCGAAATCTTCAGGTGTTGTTTGACCGCCAAATAATGCTTGAATTTGATTTAAATGCACATCAGCCACACCAGCAGACATTTGGACATCCGCATAAAGTGTTAAGTTTGTCGCATTCCCTAGGTCGTTAAGAATGTCAATGTACATTTGGTCAAGTTCGCCGTTAGATGTATCTACAACTGTTGCAGGGATAACACCCGCATCAACAACTGAACGCTTGCCCCACTCATCAACCAAGTAAGAAACAAATTTCTTCGCTTCGTCTTTTACTTTTGATTGTTCAGATACGAATAAACCAACACCAGGACCACCTACATAGCTGTCGATGTCACCTTTACCACCTTCATAGGTAGGGAACTTGAAATAACCGATTTTGTCTTTGAATTCCTGATCTACATCAGGGCTAGTTGTATAGTTTGGTAATTCCCAAGTAGCCATTAAATACATAGCCGCTTGTTCGTTCATGAAATAACCTTTTGCTTCATCATTTGAAAGACCATTAAAACCTTTAACAAAAGCACCCATATCTACAAGGTTTTTAACCTCTTCAGCCGCTTTTACTAAAGCTGGATCCTCAAAGCTTCCTGTGCGATTGATTGCATTATTTAATGCATCAGGACCGCCAATTCTATCTGCAAGGTACATATACCACATAGAACCTGTCCAACGGTCTTTGTTTCCTAACGTGATTGGTGTAATACCGTTATCAGCAAGGGTTTCAACCACGTTTAAGAATTCATCATAAGTTTTTGGAGCTTCTAGATTGTATTTTTCAAAGATTTCTTTATTGTAATAAACTGGAGTAATGTTTAATTCTAATGGTAGAGCGTACGTCTTTTCGTCAACTGAAAAAGCATCAAGAGTACCAGCAACGAAATTATCTGCTTGAACGATATCGTCTAGTGGTGCGAACATATTTCCATCAACGAAAGGCTTCATATAGCCAGCTGCCCATGTGATACCAACATCAGGAAGTTCATTTGAAGCAGATAGAACCTTGATCTTTTCCTTGTATTGCTCGTTTCCTAAAATTTCAGTTTGGATGTCTACATCAGGGTGTTCATTTTCGTATGCCTTGATAATGTCATCTACGATTGTGAACTGTGCATTTGAGCTGCCTTCAGGCCATAAATGCATCATTTTTACAACTGTTTTGTCACTGCTGGACCCACCGGATTCTTTAGCTGTATCATCAGATGAAGAACAACCTCCTAAAAGTAATCCACCGACTAGTGCCATAGATAACACGGTAGTAAACGCTTTCTTTTTCATTATTCAAAACCCCCTTAATTTGTTTTCCTCTTTGTCTTACACTTTAAGTCTACACTCTTGAAAACTATCAAAAAAGGGAACGGTGATTGGGAAAAATACTACTATTTTTAGAAAGCCCTTTCATTGTTGGTTTTTCGGTATGCAGTTGGTGTCATATCCTCATATTCTTTAAAAATCTTAATGAAATATTTAGCAGTTTTGTAGCCGACTTCATCAGCAATTTCATTGATCGTAAGCTTGGTTGAAAGGAGCAGTTCTTTTGCATGTTGGATTCGACGTCTTGTTATATATTCACTAAAATTCACATTGACTTCCTCTTTGAATAGCACACTAAAATAACTTGGGTTTAGATGGACATGGGCTGCAACTTCTTTCTGAGTGATTTCATCTTTGATATGGTGATCTATGTAGGTTAGGGCTTCACGAATTGGATCTGAGGTTGTATCAATTTTGGTTGTGGCATCAACAATTTTTTCATCGACCACTTTTTCAATCATTCCAACTCTGAACTGTTTTTCCAAAACCTGTACTGCTTCTTCAACCGCCTCAATAAGCTTGCTTTTGCTAATAGGCTTTAAGAGATAATTGACAACACCAAGTCGAAGCGCTTCTTGGGCGTATTCAAACTCGGAGTATGCAGATATGACAATGACTACAGGGGACATTCCTTTTTCTTGTATTGATTTTAAAAGTTGAAGACCTGTCATCTCAGGCATCCGAATATCCGATAACAAAATATGAATCTTTTGCTTTTCCGCAATTTGTAAAACTTCCTCACCGCTTTCGGCAGTGAGGATTGAAAATTCGCCACTATTCCAAGTTTCCAACGTTCTATGCAAGCCTTGCCTTGTTCTTGGTTCGTCATCAACAATGACAATATTTTTGATATACATACTAGTTCCCCCTAATCGGAATTTCAAATGAAATTCGTGTTCCTTTATTTGGCTCACTTTCAATTAAAAGTTCACTATGCAATTTCTCGTTGTAATAGAGTTTTAAACGTTTATTTACATTAGAGATGGCTATTCCCTTTCCTCTTGACGAAGCGACAGCTCCGTTATTCATCGATTCTTGAATTTGGTGAATACGCTCTAACTTCATTCCAGGTCCATTATCCTCTACAGCAATCCTAATCACATCGGTTTTAACTGGTTCGACTGTAACAGTAACTAGACTATCCCCAACTTTGTTTCCGGCTCCATGCAGAATTGCGTTTTCAACAAGCGGCTGGATAATTAGCTTTGGAATTCGAACTTTCTCAAATTCTTGTGGCACTGAGACTTGCCAATCCAAGCGGTCTCCAAAACGCATTTTCATAATTTCCATATAGTCACCAATGTGTTTGATTTCATCCTTTAAAAAGACCCAATCATCGTCGGTCTCTTTGGTTATTGTGTAACGAAATAAATCTGACATGGCAATGACAACTTCGGACAATTCATCTTCATTTTTTTCTTCAAGTGACCAATGGAGAGAATCAAGAGTATTGAAGAGAAAATGCGGATTAATTTGTGCTTGAAGTGCTTTTAACTCACTTCGACTCCGTAATATCTCTTTTTGGTAGACCATTCTTATTAGGTGGTTAGTTTCCTTCACCAACTGATTGTACGTACTATTTAGTTCGTTGATTTCATTGACCGACGAAACCTCGGGGTTCAGGGTTAAGGTACCTTGGCCAGCATACTGCATTGTTTTTGTTAGTCGGACAATTGGCCGGGTAATAACTGTTGACAAAAATAATGAAAAAATCATAAAAATAATCGCGCCAACTACTCCAGATAAGATAATCCCTGTCCGAATTCCCGCAAGTCCCTCTGTAAGTTCACTTACAGGAGTTAAAATCAGGACAGTCCATCCTGTGAGATTGGAGGTTTCCTTGTTTACGATGTAATCGCCTTCATTAAGGTGAATGGTTCCTCCAGGATTTGAAATGATTTCTAAGATGTCACCATTGTAATTCTGAACAATTGGCTTTTCATTTTCGTCCAAAAGAATGGAGTATTGGTTGTTTGATTTTGCAAACTGAAAATGATCTCGGTTAATGCTTATTAAGAGGTATCCGCCATTTTTATATTTCCGTTCGATTAAACTAACCCTACGGATGGCAAGGAAATTGTTTTTATCCTGGGGATCATCTCCAATCCAAACTAATCCACCTTTTGCGTCATTTGCCTTTTCAACCCACTTTTTATCTATTCGGTTTTTTAATAGGTCTTCATCAAGAGGAATGACGCGCTGCTGTTCCTTTGAAAAAATCTGAAACGAAAAGATACCATCGGTGTTCCCCATAATGCGATTAACTTGTCCCATTAATTGTTGACGATCATGAAACGAGATCTCTTTTCCGTCGTATATTTTTGTGAGGATTTCTTGAACTCTTTCATCTGTAATTACAAGTTTTGAAGACATATTAATTTGTTCGTACAAAGAATCAATTCTGCCGTTAGCCTCGATTGCAACCTGGTGGATTTGCTTTTCAGCATTATTTTTTAATAGAGTGGAAACCTGTCTTAATGTTAATAGACCTACAATCAAAAGGACGATAATCATTACAAATAAAAAGATAAACAATATTTGATTGCGTAATGTGTTCCATTTTTTTAATTGCTTAAGCATAGGGAGTCGCCTTTCTTATGACGTAAATTAAAATATTCCTATTAACAGTTACCTTTGTAAAGTTATGAAACGAAAGTACTAGGTTTTAGTTCAATTTTATCATTTAATCTATAAAAATTAAATGATTGTTTATTGATTAGACTAAGAGGGGGTGTAGTCAAATAGGTAGAATCCTTTTATAAAACATGGAAGTAAAAACGAAACTCCAGTTATCGTTATTAAAAAAGGTATTGACTAAGTAGTCTAAAATGTTTTAACATTCTTATTAAATCCTTTAATAATGCGATTCTTCTTATCAAGAGAGGTGGAGGGACTGACCCTGCGAAGCCTCGGCAACCAGTATTGAATGCCCGGTGCCAAGTTCAGAGGAAGTATTTCTATTCCGAAGATGAGAAGGTGGACGAACGAATATGTTTGATGTATGTTCTTGTACCCCTTCTGTTTTCTTATAGAAGGGGTTTTTATTGTTAAAAAAGACTAGAGGCAATTATAAGAAAACATGAATTTTTCAAAAAATACATTGACTGTAAAAATGATGTATTTTATAATACTTTATATGGTTGAAGTGTTAACGTGTTATCACGTCAAATTAATAAAGAATTCTTATCCAGAGTGACTGAGGGAACAGGCCCGTAGAAGTCCAGCAACCTTCAAGTTAAAGCTTGAAAAGGTGCTAATTCCTGCAGATGCAAAAGCATCTGAAAGATAAGATGAGGCCCCCTCTTCTTATGTTGAGGGGGCTTTTTATTTACATAAAGTAAAAGGGTAATCAACTAATCAAGAAAACTCTTGAAAATTAACTTGGAGGTTTAAACAATGACAAAACAATATGAAACGTATGATGATGAAACGATACTTTTACATGGAGGTCAATCTCCAGATCCAACAACTGGTTCACGTGCAGTGCCAATTTATCAAACTAGTTCTTTCGTATTTCATAATACAGATCATGCTCAAAGTCTATTTAGTCTTGATGAGTCAGGTAATATTTATTCTCGAATTGGTAACCCGACTGTTGATGTGCTTGAGAAACGGATTGCGTTGTTGGAAGATGGTGTCGCAGCTGTAGCAACATCTTCAGGAATGGCCGCAATTGCACTATCCATTATGAACGTCGCACAAGCAGGAGACGAAATTGTAGCAGCTTCAAATTTATATGGCGGAACTTACAATCTTTTCGCTGTTACCCTTCCGAAATATGGAATCAAGACTCATTTCGTTGATCCAACAGATCCTGAGAATTTTAGAAAAGCGATTACGCCGAAAACAAAGGCCGTATTTGCTGAAACGATTGGAAACCCAAGCTTGCATGTGCTAGATATTGAAGCGGTATCAGCGATTGCACATGAAAATGGAGTACCGCTCATTATTGATAATACATTTGCTTCTCCATATGTTTGTAAACCAATCCAATTTGGTGCTGATATAGTGGTTCACTCCGCAACAAAGTGGATAGGTGGTCATGGAACTACTATTGGTGGGTTAGTCGTTGATGGAGGTCGTTTTAATTGGAACAGTGAAAAGTTCCCAGGATTTACAGAGCCAGATCAAAGCTATAACGGGATTAAGTATGCGAATGAATTTGGAACGTTAGCATTTAGTACAAAGCTTAGAGTGCAGCTATTAAGAGACTTTGGTTCATCTTTAAGTCCACATAGTGCATTCCTATTGATACAGGGTCTTGAAACATTACACTTAAGAATCGAAAAGCATAATGAAAATGCATTGAAAGTTGCAAAATTCTTAAAAGACCATCCTGCGGTTGAATGGGTTTCATACCCTGGTCTAGAAGAGCATCCAGCACATGAACTAGCTACTAAATATTTGCGTTCCGGATATGGTTCTATCGTGAACTTTGGCATTAAGGGTGGTAGAGAAACTGGTAAGAAAGTAATTAATAACATTGCGTTATGGTCACATGTGGCCAATGTTGGAGATGCCAAGTCACTTATTATTCACCCAGCCTCAACAACTCATCAGCAGCTAAGTGCGGAAGAGTTAGTAAAAACAGGAGTAAGTGAAGAATTAATCCGTTTATCTGTTGGTATTGAATCATACCGTGATTTAGTTAATGACTTGGATCAGGCATTTTATGAAGCGACAGGTATTTCATCAAAAGGTGAACAAAAAGGTGAAACAGCAGTTAACGATGAGGGAGTCATTCGCTGGGCACTTCAATCAACATTTATCCGTGAAGAAGTTGATGGAAAGGAAGTTCAGCGTGCAAAAACGATTGCGGTTGTTGGTCTAAGTGGTAATCCAGCTCGCCCAAGTTACAGACTTGCACGGAAAATGCAGCGTTTAGGTTATAAAATTATCCCGGTTAATCCAAGGGAAACTGAAGTACTCGGTGAACTGGCATATCCAGATTTAACATCTATTCCGGTTAAGGTTGATATCGTTCAAGTATTCCGCAGCCCTGAAGCGGCAATTGGCGTTGCGGTAGAAGCAGCAAAAATACAGCCTAAGGTCTTCTGGCTACAAGAAGGAGTCATTTCTCCAAGGGCAGTTGAGGTTGCAAAGGAAGCGGGTCTTGAGGTTGTTCAAAACAGATGTACCTATAAGGAAGCACAACGTCTTAGAGGTGCAATTGTAACGTATGCCTGTGAAATTTAACTTTAATTTGCAAATCCCCTACCTCTAAAGGTAGGGGATGAATGTAAAGGTGTTATTGAATGATGACTAAGGGATAGGTGCAGAGAGAATAAAGCTTCTCTTAGTATGAGGGAGGAAGAGAAATGACAACTCAACATAATATACTAGAATCCAAGGTTCTATGGGAGCCAAGTGAAACATGGATTTCACAGTCAAATTTGATGAAATTTTCACAAAAGGTGGGTATTCCGCTCCTGCCCTATGAACGCTTTCATCGCTGGTCGGTCGCTCAGCCTGAAACATTCTGGTCAGCAGTTTGGGATTTTTCAGATGTTATTGGAGATAAAGGCGTGAAAATTATGGTTCCACCAAGCGATGGGGGAATGCTTGGTACCCAATGGTTTCCTAATTCTAGATTAAACTTTGCAGAAAACATTTTACGTGGTGATGACGGGCAGCAAGCAGTTATTGAGGCAAACGAAAATGGCGTCTCTCAAACGATTACAATGGGAGAGCTGCGAAATATGGTGGCAAGGGCTCAGTATGGGTTGAAGAGTTTAGGAGTAAGTGCTGGAGACCGTGTTGCTGGAGTTGTAACAAATGGAATAGAAAGTTTCGTAGCCTTATTGGCAACCACCTCGTTAGGCGCTGTTTGGACATCTTGCTCCCCTGATTTTGGTTCAAAGGGGATTATTGATCGAGTTGGGCAAGTTCATCCAAAGGTATTAATTGCAACTTTGGATTATCAATATAATGGAAAGTTTTATGATATTCGAGAGAACATCTCAGCTGTAAGTAAGGTACTGAACGATGTTTCAACGATCGTAACCTTATCTGAAGACGCAAATTTATCCATAAATCAAACAACGAACGTAATGAGCTGGCAGGAGCTATGTCAAAATGGATCCTCTGATTTAGAGTTTACTCGAGTTCCCTTCAATCATCCTCTTTACATCCTTTATACATCGGGGACTACTGGACTGCCAAAGGCTATTGTTCATTCAGTCGGTGGTACATTAATTCAACACTTGAAGGAACACCAGTTGCATTGTGATGTGAAAGCTGGAGATATCATGTTCTGGTACACAAATACTGCATGGATGATGTACCCTTGGCTTCTTTCAGGATTAGCCAGTGGTGCAGCGATTCTTCTCTATGATGGGTCACCTATACCTAAAGCGAATGTGGGGATACTTTGGGAGATAGCTGAAGAAATTGGACTTACACATTTCGGAACGAGCCCGAAGTATTTAGATACCTTAATGAAGTCGGGGTATCAGGTAGGGAAAAGTCATAATCTGTCCCGATTGAGAAGTGTCCTTTCTTGTGGAGCACCGTTAGCAGCAGAACAATATGACTGGATTTATAACGAAATCAAGCAGGATATCATGTTGGCTTCGATTTCAGGTGGTACCGAAATCATCGGATGCTTTGTGATGGGTTCCCCTGTGCATCCAGTAAGGCGGGGGGAAATCACCTGTAAAGCACTTGGAATGGCAGTTGATGTGCTCGATAACCGAGGTGTATCTGTCATCCATCAAAAAGGGGAGTTAGTGTGTACGAAGGCTTTTCCAAGTATGCCAATTACATTCTGGGGAGAAGACGGAGATAAGCGCTACTATTCCGCCTATTTTGCAGAACGTCCTGGAATATGGTCACATGGTGACTTTGCTGAACAGACAATAGAGCAATCGTTGATCATTTACGGAAGAGCTGATACCACGCTTAATCCTGGAGGCGTGCGGATTGGAACTGCGGAGATTTATCGTGTTGTGGAGCAAATTCCACAAGTCCAGGACTCGATCGTTTTTGGTTTCCCTGTTGATAATGACGAGGAGATTGTGCTGTGTGTCGTTACTGAGGATGGGCAACTTGACGGTACATTAGTAGAACATATCCGTAAGGAAGTCAGGAAAAAAGCTTCGCCACGACATGTGCCAAGACGTATTTACAGTGTCAAAGAGATTCCTTATACAATTAACGGAAAAAAGGTAGAGGGGGCAGTTCGTTCAACTGTGCTTGGACAGTCAATTAAGAACAAGGGTTCACTTGCCAATCCAGAATGCCTAGAAGAATTTAGCAGCTTGTCTGAAAGGAGTTTCTTATAAATGGTTAAACGTCGAGTTGCAAAAGGTGCAATTATAGGAATTGGAGAGCTTACTCCAGTCCGTTATAGCGAGGGGGCGACGACACTTGGATTAATTGCCGAGTCAGTAAGACTAGCCATTCAAGATGCCGGAATCGAAAAAGACGAGATAGATGGTTTATTAATTGGTCCCCAAGTAGGCGAGACTCCTCAGCATGTTCCAGCGACTGTCGCAGAATACCTAGGTCTTCAACCGACAATGTCAAATGTAGTCGATCTAGGAGGCGCAACTGGTGCGGGAATGATATGGAGAGCTGCGGCTGCGATTGAAGCGGGAATGTGTGAAACAGTCGTATGTGTGCTAGCAAATATCAATGAAAAAGGGAAAACCTTACGTTCGCCAAACCGTAACCCAATTCGTGAATTTGACGTTCCATTTGGCGCTTCTGGTGCAAACACCTCTTATGCGCTGTTAAAGCGTCGGCATATGGCAGAGTATGGATCGACTCAAGAAGAATTTGCACTTATTGCTCACTGGGCACGAAAAAATGCGCAGTTAAACCCAAAAGCTATTACATACGGAAAACCAGCCTCAGTTAAGGACGTGTTGAATTCTCCGCTAATTGTGGATCCCTTGCATTTGTTTGAAATTGTGATGCCTGTAGCAGGTGGGGCAGCGGTCATTGTCACCTCCGTTAAAAATGCCTCAAGGGGAGGACGTCCGCCCGTTTATTTACTCGGGGCGGGTGAAAAAATCACTCATCGAGCCGTTAGTCAAGCACCATCATTGGAACATGCACCGCTAAGCTATGCGATCCCAAGAGCGTTGGAGCAAGCAGGACTTTCCGTGCAAGATATGGATTTACTATCTCTATATGATTGCTATACAAGTGTAGTTGCACAAACATTGGAAAATGCAGGTCTATGTGCTCCTGGAAAATTTGGTTCCTGGATGAAGGAGCACTCTTTCGGTCATGATGGCGAATGGCCACTTAACACCCATGGGGGACAATTAGGATTCGGTCAGGCAGATCTCGCTGGCGGAATGTCACATATTATTGAAGCTGTTCATCAATTACGACATGAAGCAGATTTGCGACAAATTCCAAATGCACATCATGCTCTGATAACCGGGAATGGAGCTACATTGAGTGAGGCTGCTGCTCTGATATTGGGGGTGGAATCATGATAGAGAAATTTGAAAATTTAACGGTCCCAGGTCCAACAGTAACACCAATCACGAAGCCGTTCTGGGACGCGGTGGCTCGTAAAGAATTTATTTTGCAGAAATGCTGTGATTGTGGTGAATGGGTTTTTTATCCTCGTTCCCATTGTCCACATTGCTGGAGTAATCAACTAGAGTGGAAACCTGCTTCTGGAAAAGGAACGTTAAAGACGTGGAGCGTCGTCCATAGACCTGGTCATCCAGCATGGGCAGCAGTTACACCTTATGTTTTAGGGGTTGTTGAATTAGAAGAAGGTCCATCAATGTTGACACAACTATTGGTTGATTCTGATCAAGAATTAAAAATTGGCCTGACACTGAAAGTTAAATATATAAAATGCAATGATGTATGGATGCCATTTTTCGAAAGTAAGGAATGAAAATGGCCTTAAGACATATTACACCATCGTAAAAGGGGAGGAAAGCCGATGTCTACAGCTCCAGTAATTCAGGAGGATATAAATACAGAGAAAAAAGGGTTTTCGAAAGAACATCGCAAGGTCGGTTTGGCTAGCTTTATTGGTACAACAATTGAATGGTATGATTTCTACTTATACGGTACAGCTGCGGCTTTAGTATTTCCAGCATTGTTTTTTCCAACATTCGATCCCTTATATGGGACACTAGCAGCCTTTGGGTCATATGCTGCAGGATTCATCGCACGACCATTAGGAAGTATGGTATTTGGGCATTTCGGCGATAAAGTTGGCCGTAAAAAAATGCTGACGCTGTCTCTTTTATTAATGGGAGTAGCCACATTTTTAATGGGGTTGATTCCATCCTACCAAACGATTGGATTGATGGCTCCACTATTAATTAGTCTTCTAAGAATTGTACAGGGATTTGCTGTTGGAGGTGAGTGGGGTTCAGCGGTGGTGATGGCCGTTGAACATGCACCGAAAGGAAAACGGGGGTTATACGGTAGCTTCCCACAAATGGGAGTTCCGGCTGGTCTTCTTTTATCCACTTTCGTATTCTCAATGGTAAATAATAGTATGTCAAATGAAGCTTTCCTTGCCTGGGGCTGGCGTATTCCATTTTTACTCAGTGCAGTACTTGTCATTATTGGGCTTTGGATTCGCTTAAGAGTGAGTGAATCGCCTGTATTTGAGGATTTGGCAGAAAAAAAACAGTTAGAGGAAAAGCCTGTACTTACCGTTCTACGTACTCAAAAAAAACCATTATTCTTAACGATTGGTATGAAATTAGTTCAAAACGCAACGTTTTATATCTATTCTGTGTTTGTCCTGACGTATCTCGTTGGGACGGTTAATGTCGATCGATCCATTGGTCTAAATGCAGTTATGATCTCTTCAGCAGTTGGTTTCGTAACTATGCCACTATGGTCCTACCTATCAGATAAGATTGGTCGTAAACCTGTCTATTTGGGCGGTACAATAGCAACGACGCTGTTCATTTTTCCATTTTTCTTGCTGATGGACACAGGATCAGTACTTTGGATCACAATAGGAATCGTGCTTGGATTAAATGTTATACATGATTCTGTCTATGGCCCTCAGGCAGTGTACTACTCTGAGCTTTTCGGGTCGAAGGTTCGGTTAAGCGGAGCTTCCATTGGCTACCAAATCGGGGCTATCTTAGCAGGTGGATTTTCCCCTCTAATTGCGACGTGGTTATTAGCAAAATATGATGGCCACAGCTTACCGATCATTCTATATTTGGTCGCACTTGGTGTAATAAGCATCATTGCAACATTATTCGCACGGGAAACGTACCGTGATTCACTAACCCAGTAATTTAGTTTCTATAAAACTACTAAAAGGATGGGTGATTTCATTGAATAAAACTGTATTAATCGATGGAGTTCGTACTCCTATTGGACGGTTCAAGGGAAGTTTTAGCAGGAATACAGCAACTGAACTAGGTACGGCTACCGTTTCAGAACTTATTCGCCGTTATCCTGAATTCACTCAGGCAGATGGCGTTATACTAGGTCAAGTGATCCAGGCTGGGCAAGGGCAAAATCCAGCACGTCAAGTGGCAGTCAACGCTGGAATTGATATAAACACACCGGCTTTAACATTAAACAGCGTATGTATTGCTAGTTTAGCAGCTGTATCTGATGCTGCCCGCCGGATTGAGAGAGGAGAAGGAGACTTATTCGTTGTAGGAGGATTTGAATCAATGACAAATGCTCCTCATGTCTCTAATCTTCGCCGGGAAGTGAAAATGGGTGCAGTAGAATTCTATGATACGCTAAACGACGGTTTGTGGTGTGCGCTTTCTGATCAATCAATGGGAGGATTATCTGAAAAAACAAATCGTGAATTACAGATTAGCCGAGAAGAACAAGATGAATATGCCCTAACGTCCCAATTAAGAGCAGCAAAGGCACAAAGTGCTGGAATTTTTAGAGATGAAATAGTTGGAGTGAATGTTTCAGGCAAGCTTCTTACGGAGGATGAATGTATTCGACCCCAAACCTCCCTTCAAAAGCTACAAAATCTTCAACCAGCATTTGAAGCGGGAGGGACCATTACTGCTGGAAACGCTAGTCAGATGTCTGATGGTGCGAGTGCAGGTCTAATTTCTAGTTTAGATACATGTGAAAAAATAGGAAAGTCACCGCTTGCAACAATTGTCGATTGGTCATTTGTAGCAGGACCAGATCCATCCTTGCATCTCCAGCCAGCAAACGCAATAAAAGCTTTATTGAATCGGAGAAATTTACGCCTTTCAGATATTGATTTGTTCGAAATTAATGAAGCTTTTGCAAGTGTTGTTATCGCAAGTCAGCGCGATCTGGGGCTGCCATCTGATGTAGTGAACGTAAATGGAGGGGCGATAGCTCTTGGTCATCCTCTAGGTGCAAGTGGCTTCCGGCTTGTGCTCACACTTGCCCTTGAACTTAAACGACGTGGTGGAGGCAGAGGGATTGCATCCATGTGCGGCGGTGGAGGTCAAGGAGCAGCCATATTGATAGAAGTAGACTAAAAATAGTTATGTAATTAAAAAGTCTAGAGTTGACTTTCGAATTGTAGGCGTCTGACCTTTAGGGGCAGATGCTTATTTTTTTCATATTTTTATTTACAAAAGTGCTATAATTAAATAATTATTTTGAATTTTACATATAGAGGTGCATCATGTCAAAGCGTATAGGCATTTATCTAGGAGGACTAGCTCTCACCGCTTTAGGAATTGCGATTATTATTCTATCACTTATTGGGGCAGGGCCGTGGGATACAGTAGCGGTTGGATTAAACATGCATGCAGGATTAACCATTGGAACATGGTCAATTATCACGCAGGTGATTTTTACCGTGATCACCTGGATTATTGAAAAAACGAGATTACGTATTGAGTCAGTCATTCCCATTCTTATACGAAGTGTTTTTCTCGATATTTGGTTTTATTTTGTCCTAAGGAATGTCGACTTTGCTTCCTCATGGGAGTTGCAGTGGGGGAGTTTTGTTGCAGGGCTGATTTTTGCAGGCGTAGGAATCGGAATTTATATGGAAGCAAATTTACCAAAAACACCAATTGATGGGATGATGGTAGCGATATCCAATAGGTTTGGTTGGAGCTTTAACATTGTAAGAATGGGTATTGAAGGCACAGGTGCTGTCATCGGATTTATTTTAGGAGGACCGGTAGGGCTCGGAACGTTAGTTATCGCATTATTATTAGGTAAAATCATTCAGGTTGTCAATAATAGAATGAAGAGAATCATGAAGGTGTCGAACACGACTGTTTCTTTTTAGTGTACTCAAACTAGCTACAAAATGATAAAATGAACAAGAATCTAAATTTGAGGTAATGTTATGTATCCGTTAACAAACTATATTGAATTTAATAGAGAAAAGTGGGCGACACTGCGCAATAAAACTCCTTTGTTACTATCAGAAGAAGAGCTTGAAAGTATTAAAGGGATAAACGAAGAAATTTCACTTCGAGAAGTAGAAGAAATCTACCTACCATTGACACGTTTAATCAATTTAAAAGTGGAAGCTTCGCAAAAGCTAGAAGGGGTAACCAACTCCTTTTTAGACTATAAAGCTAAAAAAATTCCATATATTATTGGGATTGCGGGAAGTGTTGCGGTAGGTAAAAGTACCGCAGCGAGAGTACTTCAAACGCTATTATCACGATGGGATAACCATAAAAAAGTAGGATTAGTTACAACTGATGGATTCCTATACCCAAATGCGACTCTAGAAAGAAAGGGACTTATGAGTCGAAAAGGGTTTCCAGAAAGCTATGATACTCAAAAATTAATTCAGTTTATGATGAAAGTAAAATCTGGCAAACCGAAAGTAGAAGCACCACAGTACTCCCATTTAACGTATGATGTGCTGAAAGATAAGGTTGAAGTGATTGATCGACCAGATATTTTAATCGTAGAAGGGATTAATGTTCTACAAGTGAGTAAATCCCATTCTGTGTTCGTTAGTGACTTTTTTGATTTCTCCATTTATATTGATGCGGATGTACGGAATATCAAAAAATGGTATATTGAACGATTTTTGATGCTACAAAAAACAGCATTTCAGAATCCAATGTCTTATTTCCATCGTTACACGACCTTGTCGAAGGAAGAGGCTGTCCAAAAAGCGACTGACATCTGGGAAGAAATCAACGCAAAAAACTTACGGGAAAATATCCTACCAACTCGCCGTCGTGCCAAGATCGTCTTGAAAAAAGGTGAGGATCACTTAATGGAGAAAGTCTATCTGAAGAAATTTTAGGCTGGGACAGGCTCCCTCTCCCAGGACTTTGCTTTATTTTACCGCTGCAATCATTAGACCAGCGGCTTTTTTTTGTTTTAGGGCTATTAAATTGGAAATACGGCTATTCCAGAAATTTTATGGTCAATAATAGAAAAATACGGCTAATAAAATACGTTTATGGCTATTAGCAAAAAAGCATGGTATCACCATGCTTTTAAACTTGTTTTTCAAATATCAATTCAAAATATGTTGCCGCACCAGAAGGGCCGGTAGGTGGGGTTAACACTTGTACAAGTCTCCATCCATCCCTTGCATGTTCGTGAACAATCTCATGATAATCTTGCTCAGGCTTCGATTCTATGATCCCCTTTAATTCTATCTTTATAAATTTGTACTCATACATATGAAGCGCCTCCCAAAAAAAGAAACTATACTACTATTACGATTTAATATACATAAAGATTCACTTTTCTAGGATGATAGAATAAATCACGAATTGATACCCCTCCTCAACGCACCACTAGTGGGACGACGAACCTGTCCCTCTGACCCTTTTCACTGGACAGGCACCCCGTTCTTTTTTATTCTTATAATGGAAGATAGAAATCCGAATGGGGGATGATGATGGAACTTAATAAACCATATTTATCAAGAAAAAATGGAGATTTGTGGCTCACCGAAGATGAATACGATAACCTGAAAGTCAGCTACCGGATTAAAGATGTTATTTTTGATCAACAATCATCTTTCCAGGATGTGATGATTCTGGATTCCTATCATTTTGGTAGAATGCTTGTGTTAGATGGTATTGTCCAAACGACTTCGGTTGATGGACATATTTATAATGAAATGATCTCACATGTGCCAATGTCGATTCACCCGGATCCAAAAAAAGTGTTAATCATTGGTGGAGGGGACTGTGGAGTCGCGAAGGAAATATGCAAGTACGATGGAGTCGAGCACATTGATATGGTCGAAATTGATGAACTTGTTGTAAAGGCAAGTATCGAGCATTTACCTGATGTATCAGGTCGACTGGCAGATCCGCGTGTTCATTTTGTTTTTGATGATGGAGTAAAATTTGCTGCTGGCAAGAAAAATGAGTATGATCTAATCATCGTAGACTCATCTGATCCAATTGGACCTGCGAAGGTATTATTTGAAAAAGTCTTTTATCAAAGTTTGCATGATGCACTGAAAGAGGATGGAATCATGGTTTGCCAAAGCCAATCTCCAATTTTTCATGCGGATGTTATGAAACAGTCGTATACGCGTATTTCTGAGCTTTTCGAAGAGGTTAAAATGTATACGGCCGTAGTACCTACCTATCCTGGCGGTCTTTGGAGCTTCACCATTGGGTCCAAGCAGCATATTCAGCCAAACCCAAGCAAGGTTAGCGATAAAAATACGAAATATGTGAACGAGCAAATTGTAGATAGCTGTTTTTCATTGCCGCAATTTTTAGTAGAAATAATTTAATTTTAAAAAACATCTCCAAGGGAATAATGGAGATGTTTTTGTTCCTTACAAGATCGCAAACTATTCCAATATGAACATACTGATGTAACATTTTAGGGAGAAACGAAGTCTATTTTTATATAGAAAAAACTAGGGAGGTAGCCTATGTACAATAAGAAATTACAATTAGGGTTGATTGGTTTACTTTCCGTTGTCTTAGTGATCGGGTTAGGATATTTTATTTTTTATAAAGATCAAAGTGAAGAAAGTGAACAGACAGTTCCTGAAGAGGAGTTAGCTCAACCAGAAGGCAGTGATCAAATTGAGAAGGAACCAGAAGAGAAACCCGAGGAAGATCAGGATATCCTTGAGCAGGTTAAGCAGGTTTTTTCTTTATCGGAAACAGGGAAAGTTCCACATACACCTTTTATAGCGGGTCAGACGAAATATGAGGATATTCAGGAACAATGGGGTGAACCCCAAACAATAGATGAAACGGAAATCGGAAATTTTGCGGTTTATCAGGACCATGATGTGACAATCGGGATTAAGGATCAACTTGCATATGATATACGCTCTTACGAACCTGGTTTGAGCGATATTCATTTTGAAGATATAAAAAGTGCATTAGGTGAACCTGATGAAATGAAGTATTTTCAGGATGAGAATGTGAACCAAATTATTTTAATTTATCACGTGAACCCCACATTTCAGCTGAAATGGATTTTACCCAAACCGACTGAACGGGAACCTAATCCGCCTGTACATCATATTTCTGTCGTAACAGAAGTTCAAACAGTTGATAATGAGGATGGGAGCCTCAGTTTAGATGAAAAAATTGGGCAAATGATTTTTGCAGGAATTACCGGAACGAAAATGAATCCGGATATGAACGAATTAATTTCGAAATACCATGTCGGGGGTATCATTTTTAATGGTGACAATTTGGTAAGTCCAAATCAAACCGTTACCTATGTAAATCAAATCAAGAAGGCGAATGAAGGCGACATCCCATTGTTTTTTGGCGTTGACCAGGAAGGTGGACGAATTTCGAAGCTACCAGGAGGGTTACTTGATTTTCCAACTAATTTAGAAATTGGAAAAAGAAATAATCCGTCGCTGTCTTATGAAATCGGCACACTACTAGGTAAAGAGCTACAGGCATTTGGTTTTAATGTGGATTTTGCCCCGGTGCTTGATGTTAATAGTAATCCGGATAACCCGGTAATTGGGAACCGTTCTTTTAGCAGCAATCCAGAGATAGTGAGCAGTCTTGGCATTCAAACGATGAAAGGGCTGCAATCACAGTCGATTGTTTCTGCAGTCAAGCATTTTCCAGGGCACGGGGATACGCGTGCTGATTCCCATCTTGAGTTACCTACTGTGAATAAAACGCGTGCTGAGCTTGAGAGTCTTGAGCTTATTCCATTTCGTCAGGCGATAAAAGAAGGAGCGGACATGGTGATGATTGCTCATATTTTAGTACCGAGTCTCGATCAAACCTTCCCATCCTCAATGTCTAAAAAGATTATGACGGATCTTTTACGAAATGACCTTGGCTTTAAGGGGGTTATCATTACTGATGATTTGACGATGAAAGCAATCACCAATGAATATGATATTGGTGTTGCGGCTGTTCAGTCTATAAAAGCAGGCAGTGACATTGTCATGGTGGCACATAATTATCAGCATGTAGTCGCTGTACGAAATGCAATCAAACAGGCAGTTATTAACGGAGAGATTTCTGAGCAGAGGATTGACGAGAGCGTAGGCAGAATTCTACAACTAAAAGAGAAATATAAATTGAATGACTCACCAGTAGGACCAGTGAAAATTGATATCTTGAACCAAGCAATTGAGCGGGTGCTATCAAGGTAGTGAGTGTGTGATGATGTGGAGTTAGTTCTATTTTAGAATGGAGCTAACTCTATTTTTTATGTAAAAATGTAAAGGAAACTTGACGTAAAGGAAACTTTACATTATTCTAAAAATAGAAGAGGTGGTGAATGGGGTGCAAAATAAAGTTGCAGAGTTTAGAAAGAAACATGGTTACTCCCAGGATCGCTTAGCTGAAAAATTGGGTGTTTCGAGACAAACGATTATTTCGATTGAAAAGGGAAAATACAACCCTTCTCTTCCTTTGGCATTGATAATGGCAGAGGTTTTTGAGACCAACGTGGAGAACATTTTCATTTTACAGGAAGAAGATTATAAATAAGGAGGCAAAAATTATGGGCAATTTAAGAATTTCATATCTTGTATTAGGAATTTTGTTTTCTGTGATGACTGGATTTGTGGTGTTTGTTGGAATTATGGCGAAATCTACACCTGCGCCAATGGCTTATATGACACTAGCAATGGCGGTGATGAGCTTTTGCTTGGCTTATTTGTATCCACAGTTTAAGCAAAAGGATGAGCGTATGAAACTCATTCGGGAAAAAGGAATGTTCGCTTCATTCGTTGCGATGATTTTCTATCTAATTGTATTTAATATAGGCCTTCAATTCGAATTCTTCGTATTTTCCGCAGCCCAACTTATCAATATCATAACAGCCCTATTAATCTGTACCGTATTTATTTCCTTCGTCATCTATTCAAAAATCTACTAAAACATAAATAGTAAATTACTGCACTTGTTTTGGTGCAGTTTTTTTATACTCAAGTTACGTGCAATTCGGTAACTTTTGAAACCAAACGATAACACCACTCGTAGTATTAAGAAGGCGTTTGGAATAACGTACAAGGAAGGAGGGGTGCAAGTGGAACCACATGAGATTCGTAAAATGCGGATGAATCAGATTATGTTGGCCAATGGAACGATATTGATAGCAATCGTCATCTTTTACACTCTCATTAGCATTTTTACCATTAAATCTACCCATTTTTTCTTTGCAATCGGCGTTTTGATTCTCATTCAAGCTATCTATGGATTTATTAAAGGAGATTCTACGAATTCATTCATTCCTATTCTTGAAAAAGTAGCAATTTATGAAAAACAAAAAATGGGTGTAGAGTGGACAAAATCTCGAAAAGTAGGCAATGGATGGAGTCTTGTGCTGAGTGCCATCATGTTTCTCCAACTATATATGAGTCTGGATTTTGGGGATTATCGTTTTCAATTCGAACCGATTATAATGCTCATTATGACCGTGTCGATATTAGTTTTACTTAACATAGTAATGTTATTGCATTTTAGGAAGATTGATCGTTCAACATCTGAATCGGATATGAAGGGGTATACTTTGAAATCGTACATTGGCGCTGCTGTTGGTGGTGTTGTATTCAGTTTGGCAATGTTTATTATTATCATTTATTATGTTATTTCAAGAATTTGATAGATCATTAATAGGATAAAAGAATGGGGTGACAAGGATGGATGAAAGAACTCAGGAATTAATTGATTTAACAAAGAACAAATTTGGCCTGTGGGATTATTCCCTAGAAAGATATAGTTATAATCGTAGTGTAAATAGCTTCAATGAGACTGTTTACACATTATCAATGGAATGGTTTCCCAACCTTGTTCTGGAACCGGTTGATGAAGATGAGAATCCAGATGGTACAGCAGTAATTGAAATTAATATTCACAGCCGGAAATTTCAGAGTGCTATTTTCGTAATGGGTCAGACATTCGCAAAGAATGGGGTAACCTTTGCTAGTAAAAATGACATCATCAAATGGATTGAACAAGAAACAGGATTAAGATATGAACAGCAATTTCAGCTTCGAAAGGAAGAAGAGGGGGAGTTGCACTTTAGTGAATGCATTGACGGTGTTGATGTTTCTCCTTCAGGAATGATTGAGGTCAACTATAATCAAGAGGGTAAACTTACGTTGTTTTCAGTTCATGGTCATTTTCCATCTGAAGAAAGGGTTAAGTTAGAACGCTATACATTATCCTTCGAAAAAATTGAGGACATAGCAAAGGAGCAATTGAAGTTACTTGAATTTCCATTTTTTGACCAACAACGATTAGTGGCGGCATATGCTGTGGAAGAAATCTATGTTCGAAATGATCAAACTTCCACCATCCCTTTTGAGCCAATTGTGGATGTGAAGGGATATTTGAAAATAGATAAACCTTTGACTTGGGATAAGCCTCTTAAGACTACGTTTGAACGAAAAGAAATGAAGTGGCATGAGGAGGTTACGGCTGAGCAGGCCTTTTCAAATGAGCCTTCTCCAGATTCCCTGCCAATTACGGAGGCTGAGCAAGAAAAATGTGTTAGGGTGGTTCGAGATTTCCTTCGTCAGGAATATCCAAATGATTCAGGAATCTGGATTATAAAAACTCTGCATCGTGAAAATGGCTATATTCATGCCATACTAAGAGCAACCGAGCAGGATAGTCGCGTATTTCAAAGGAAAGTGAATATAATGATTGATTCCAAGAGCCTTCAAGCTGTCAATTATATGGACAACCAGATGATGTTAAAGATGTTCGATGAATTTGAAATACCTGAGAAAGTGGTAATTAGTAAGGAAGAAGCCTTTGAAAAACTAAAAGGAAAGTACGAGCTTACGCCTTGTTATGTTTATGATTTTGACCAAAAGCAGTATGTACTTTGCGGAAAAATAGATTGCCAGTTTGGAGTAAACGCAGCAACAGGCGATGTTGTTGGATTGGAAGAATTGTAAAATTGCGGGGTGGTCTATGTCCCAGAATCATGAATCTGGGACGGGACCTCCCCTCCGAACTAATCAATCAATGAACGATATTTTTCAATCACATCTTTTGTTAAGATTCCTTCGTTATAAAAATGATTTGCATAAACACTTGCTATCATTTCATTTTCTTCGGTAATTGTCATTTTAGTCAAAACACGATTAATTATTTCCGCCAATTCAAGTGGGTTAGCATACATCGTATTCCATGCTCGTACTTGCATCTCCAAATTATCGCATAATGCTGCTCCTTCGATTTCATCCATTGGTAATGGTTCATCCAAATGTGCATATGGGTCCTCATATACATCCGTATAAATAAACTGAATGGGATTGACCTCTTCTAAATCGTACGTATAGGACTTATTCCCGACTGTCACAATCACGTCATTTTGTGTAACCTCAAGTTTGCCGTTTTCTAATGTGATAGGTTCTGTGATGGATTGGAAGGCGCATGTCACATGTGGAGTATGCAGCCAATAGCGATCATCCTGATTTAATTGTGCCATATAATCCACAAAAAGTGTTTCTTCTAGTTTTTCTTCATGATGTAATAAAGTATATAGACCCGGACGATAATAATAGCGTGCTTCCAAATTCCTCATGAAAATCGTCCATTCGCTATCTGGACCTTCGAACAACACACGAAAGGCAAATCCATCATTTGTTTTCTGTAACTCGTAATAGATAATCCAATGCCCAACCTCTAAAGGTACTTCAAATTCTTCAGCCATCACATTTTCAAACGTAAACTGAATAAGTGCTTTTGATGAAAAACCACCATCTGTATTGATGTACAGGTGAAGTGTATCGCCTTCTTGTTCGATGCGCTCAATGGTTGAATCGTGTAAACTTTCCTCAAAGACATCCTGGACTTCCTTTGATAAAAATGTAACAGCATTTGCTGTTTGCTCATGGGCAGCATCCAAAATATGTTCAAATTCTTTGTCCGCTTCACGCATCCATTGTAGGTAATCCTCGCGAACAGATTTCGGCAATGTTGGGTGATTTAAAGTCCCATTCTTTACATATGGAAGGAAGCGGTCTGGCAAAGTCTGTAGGAGTACCCCTTTAACTTCCTCAAGTTCTTCTTTTAGACGAGAGATAAGATCTTCTCCTTCTTCTTTGGCTTGTCTTAATGAAAATTCCCAGTCTTCGTCAGATTCGTGAATCGGTAGAGTATTACATCTTGAAAACTTCTCTTTCGCTTGTTTGGTTAGATTCCACATAGCCTCACCCCAATGTATTTTATGGGATTAGTATACAGGATTTAACCATTCGGAGATACGACGGAATTGTAATCGCCTGTTCATCTTCTATTCACATACCCAATATAAACTTAGGATATCAAGAGAGGACGGAGGGTACGTTCATTGCATCTGGGACGATGAACCTGTCCCTTTGTCCCAATTATGATAGGAGGAATGAAGATGAAGATGGCATTGAAGGAAATGAAGAAGAATAGAGTGCGGTTTTTAATTTTAGGTTCAATTGTGTTTCTTGTGAGTTTCCTAACTTTTATCATTTCTGGCTTAGCGAACGGATTGTCGCAGGATAATGCTGCCTTAATTAAAAACCTGCCGGACGGTCAATTTTACATGGCGAATGATGCAGACCAAACGTATAATCTATCAAAAATTGATCTCAACACTCAAAGTGAAATTTTAGACAAACATCAAGAGGCGGTTACTTTTTCAATTCAAATGGGGTTTCTAAATGAGCAAAATGGAAAGCAACGAAGTGTAGCATTTGTTACATCAACTGATTCCCCATTGTTTGAAACAGTGAACCCCGGAGAAATTATCCTTGATCAATCACTGAAGGATGCTGGAATAAAGACGGGTGACATCTTAACAAACAATCAACATAACGGTGAGTTCACTGTAAAAGGATTTGTTGAACAAAGTAAATACAGTCATGCACCTGCTGCGTATATCAACCCCGAGGATTTTAAAGAAATCTATCGTATCGAAGAAATGCAATTGGTTTTTATACCGGGTTCCAATACAACGCAACACTATAGTAATCTACAGGCCTTTTCTAAAAAGGAATTCCTAAATACAATTTCAAGCTATAAAGCAGAGCAAATGTCCTTGAATATGATTATTTGGTTTTTAGTAGTCATCAGTGGTATGTTGTTTGCGATCTTTTTCTACTTGATGAACATTCAAAAAATGGGCCTGTACGGAATTCTAAAGGCGATTGGTGTAAAAACAAGTTCGTTATTTAAAATGATGTGGACTCAAATGGCTGTCATCACATTCATTGCCTTAATACTATCAGTGATGCTCAGTCAAACCTTTAATCTCCTTGCACCAACTAGCATGCCGTTTCATTTACCAACAGCAACAACTGTCCAATTGTCGTTCATTTTTATACTCATTGGCTTTGCTGGGGCAACACTTTCAGGAGTCCAAATCAAAAAAGTTGAACCATTACAAGCAATCCAACAAGGAGAGATGTAGGGTGACCATATTTACAATTGATGATGTCCGAAAAACGTTTACAAATGGTGAGGTCACGGAAGAAATTCTAAAAGGGGTTAACCTAACCCTTAATGAAGGGGAAGTTACCGCATTAGTTGGGGCATCGGGATCTGGGAAAAGTACACTGTTAACAATTGCAGCGGGACTCCAACCTGCCTCAAATGGACAGGTCGTATTTGATGGTAAAAATATTGCAAATTTACGCGCGGAGGAAGTCCGAAAAATTCGGGCAACAAAATTTGGCTTTGTCTTTCAATTCGCCCATTTGGTGCCTTTTCTTACAGTGGAGGAACAACTAGCACTGATGCTCGAAGTATCTGAAACGGGATTACCGAAACATGAGCAAAAAAAGGAAATAGATGCCATACTAAAAGTAGTGGAAATGGACCACCGTAGGAAGGCCTATCCTTCTTCATTATCGGGTGGGGAAAAGCAACGGGTAGCGATTGCACGCGCTATTATTCATAAACCAAAGATTCTTTTTGCAGATGAGCCAACCGCAAGTCTAGATTCCAAACGGTCGAAGGATGTAATGAGGCTCATCCGAAGCATTACGAAAACCTTGAACATCACAACCTTAATGGTGACGCATGATGAGGAAATGCTATCATTTGCTGATCGAATTATCAAAATGAGCGATGGACAGATCATTCAAAATGCGATTTAATTTGTTCGGGGACAAGGGGACAGGTTCATTGGCCCAGCTGGGACGAAGTACCTGTCCCTGCGTCACGTATAGGGGGAATAATTATGGCGACGATTTTACTAGTAGATGATGATCCGAATATTTTACAGCTTGTTCGAATTCATTTAGCGGAACAAGGCTACCGCGTTCTCGAGGCGAAAGATGGAATGGCAGGCTTGGATATTTTAAAAAAGGAACCATGTGATTTAGCGGTTGTCGATGTGATGATGCCCTACATGGATGGCTACGCACTGACGAAGGAGATTCGTGAGCAATATGATATTCCGATTATCCTTTTAACGGCGAAGAGTCAAATCGAAGATAAGGAACAGGGGTTTCAAGCGGGAACGGACGATTACCTTGTGAAGCCGTTTGAGCCGAAAGAATTGAGCTTTCGAATTAAGGCTCTGCTAAGACGATACGATTCTCAAAGTGATGAGGAGATTCTTCGTTTTGGAGAGACCACTATCAATAAAAAAAGTTATGAAGTCCAAATTGGCAGTAGGACTTTCCTTTTACCATTAAAAGAATTTGAGCTTCTCTCTTATCTCGCTTCCAATCCAAGACAGGTATTTTCGAGAGACTACTTAATCGAGCAAATTTGGGGGCTCGATTTCCAAGGGGACGAGCGAACCGTTGATGTTCATATCAAAAGACTGAGGGAACGTTTTTCAAAAGTAACGGATGACTTCCAAATTAAAACAGTGCGTGGGGTTGGTTATATGGTAGAGGTTCACCAATTATGAAAACACTCTATGTAAAATTCATTGTCATCACGATTGGCATGATGTTCATAAGCTTTATCTTAGCTTTCATCGTTTCGAATAGTTATTATCAACAAAAGCTGAAGCCAATTAATGATCAAAAAAATACTCAAGTTGCACTCGATATTGCTAGTTTTACCGAAGCTCATCCTGAGATTGCACTAAAGGAGTATTTGGAGAGCCTTGCTGCCACAGGTTATCAATTTTATCTGATTGACGAAGCTGGAAACAAAACGTTTTATGGGGAGCCATTTCGGGATCAAACTCTTGCTTCCACTATAGAACAAAAGGTTCTAAATGGGGAGGTTTTCCATGGCATTCTTCAGTTCCCACAGGAAACCTTTGTGACCGGTTTTTTTGCGAATGAATTAAAAAATACAATTGGTGTTCCGTTGAACCACAATGGGAGCCGTTTTGCTCTTTTTATGAGGCCTGATATTAAGTTTCTTTTTAACGAAATGCATGTGTTATTTGGCTGGATTGTTGGATTAACGATTTTACTTAGTGTTGTGATGGTTTTGATCAATACAAGATATTTGGTAAAGCCGATTTCTGATTTAACAAAGGCTACGAAATCCTTGGAATCCGGTGATTTTAATGTAAAGGTGGATACAAATCGTCATGATGAACTAGGCTTGCTCTCGAAAAGCTTTTTGCAAATGGCTCGGAAATTAGAGCAGACGGATGAAATCAGGAAGGAATTCATCTCCAATATTTCACACGATATTCAATCACCCCTTTCCAATATAAAAGGATACACAAGCTTGATTGAGAAGGAATCCATTACAACGGAAGAAAAAAACCAATATGTTTCGATTATCAATGGTGAGATTGAGAGGCTTTCAAGCTTAACGAAACAACTGTTACTGCTCGCCTCACTTGATCGAAATGAGGATATTGTGAAGAAAAAATCATTTAATCTTGGGCAGCAAATCAAGGAGTTAATCCGAAATTATCAATGGTTGATTGGCGAAAAAGGGATTATGCTGAGCTATACATTACCGGATATTGAGATGGTCGGTGACCCGTCATTACTAGATACGGTGTGGGATAATCTATTATCCAATACCATTAAATACAATAAGCCCGATGGCACTATTGAAATTTCAGCTGAGGAAAAAGGAGAATCTCTATTAATCAGATTTGAGGATTCAGGAATCGGGATGAACGATTCAGAGGTGGAGAGAGCCTTTGATCGCTTTTATCGCGCGGATCAATCACGTACGCGTTCGATTGAAGGCACAGGACTGGGTTTATCGATTGTTAAAATGATTGTTGACCTGCATGGTGGCAGTATTTCCATTTCTAGTAAAGAAGGTATAGGTACGACCTTTATCGTAGAATTGCCGGTCAAGTAGAAATGTAATCTCCTATTCATCGTCCGTTCATATTCATTTAGTAAAGTTTTAAAAAATGAGATTAACGGAGGGAATGGAGAATGAATAACAATAGTTTAGTATTAGTAAGATTCGCAAGTATATTTGGTCTGATTGGCGCAATACTCGGAGCACATATGGCGGGGGCTGGTTCATATGCGTTTCGTCCCGTGCATGCACATATTTTAGTCGTAGGTTGGTTGAGCTTGTTTGCTTGGGCTGTTTTCTACAAAGTATTCCAGGTCGAGCAATCGATTTTAACAAAAATTCACGTCTGGACTGCCATCATTGGTTCAACTGGATTAACAGTAGGTATGTGGTTATACATGGTAAAACCATTTCCTCTACCAGAAGGTGTAACCCTCATTGTTTACATTGGTGGTGGCGTTGCCCTTCTCGTAAGCTTTATTGCGTTCTTCTTAATTACTTTATTCACAAAAAAGTAGAGAGGAAAGTGGGACGAGCATCCATACCAACTAAAAAATAGGTTACCTTCACGATTGTATATGCATAGGATATTTTATCAATCTGTAGGGGGATAAAAAATGTATTATGTACCTAATATGTATCACCACCACCATCATCATCCGTACTATATGAATGTACCGATGCATTACTGGGACCATTGGGGATATCCGATGTATAGAGAACCAATTGATTTCAAGGATCATGGGCAAAGGCCATATGTGATCAATATCAATGAGGCTTCAAAACAAAACAATACGTATCGTACTGCGATTTGGACAGGGAAACACTTGCAGGTGACTTTAATGAGTCTTCAAGTTGGCGAGGATATTGGTCTGGAAGTGCATCCAAATGTTGACCAATTCTTGCGTCTTGAACAAGGGCATGGAATTGTTCAAATGGGGAATCGGAAAGATCATTTGAACTTTGTACGTGAAGTCAATGAGGACTCAGCCATCTTTGTTCCAGCAGGTACGTGGCATAATGTAACCAATACCGGAAACATTCCATTAAAATTGTATTCCATCTATGCACCGCCAAATCATCCATTCGGCACAGTTCATAGAACGAAAATGGAAGCTGAACAACAAGAGCATCATTAATAATGAAGTTCTGTGACATGCTCAAAAACGAAAGGGAAGGTACCTTCATATTTTAGAAGTAAACCTTCCCTTTTCTGTTACCATCAACTGTGATTATGAAACGTCTCACTATACAACATAAAATCCTCAATTCTATCCAAGTTCGGTTCAAAGCCAATACCAGGGCCGTTTGGAACCTCAATATACCCATTCTTCATCGTGACTTCTGGGGTAATAATATCTTCTTTCCAATAATGAGCAGAGGGGGCAGTATCTCCAGGTAAAGTGAAGTTTGCTAGACTCGTAATGGCGATATTATGTGCTCGTCCGATTCCTGCTTCAAGCATACCACCACACCACATCGGAATATTGTTTTTCGAACACAGTTCATGAATCTTTAAGGATTCAGTGATGCCGCCAACCCGGCCGATTTTAAGATTAATGATTTTTCCACTTCCAATTTCAATCGCTTTTCGAACATCCTCTGCCGTATGGATCGATTCATCTAAGCAGATAGGGGTAGTCAATTCTTTTTGCAGTCTTGCATGATCAATCAAGTCATCAAAGCCAAATGGCTGCTCGACCATCATCAGATTGAACTCGTCCAATTGTTTAAGGTAGGGAATATCATCTATGGTATACGCGCAATTTGCATCCGCCATTAGCGGAATAGCAGGAAACTCCTGGCGAATGGCTTTCAAAATATTCATATCCCAACCAGGCATTATTTTTACTTTAATGCGCTTGTAGCCCTTAGATACAAACCCATCAATTTTTTGCAGGAGCTCTTTTTCAGACTTTTGAATGCCAACACTTACTCCCACTTCAATTCTATCCTTTGCACCGCCAATGACTTTAGCCAATGACTTTCCTTGTTCCTTTGCGTAGAGGTCCCAAATAGCGCCATCTAGAGCAGCCTTCGCATTATAGTTTCCACGTAAATCCTTGAAGGCTTTCGATACATCATCAGGATGTTGAATCTCTGTTTTCATAAGCTTTGGTATTAAAATATCCTTTAGCATATGCCAATTGGTCTTGACCGTTTCCTCATGATAAATCGGGAGTGCATCAGAGACGGTTTCCGCCCAACCAGAGTAGCCACTTTTCGATTTCACTTCCACTAGAATAAAATCTTTATCTATTAATGTTCCAACACTTGTTTTAAAAGGATGAAGCAATCGCATTCTCATATACCGTAATATAATATTTTTAATTTCCATTCTTGAATCTCCTCGTCTACATTATTTTTCTAGAAGATACATGTATTGCCCAGTGCTTTCAGGATCCTTCACTAAATCTGTGACAATCCAGCCCTGTTGTAGATAATGAGTAAACACTTTTTTTGTCTTTTCTCTCCACTTTAACGCAATTTTAAAGTTCGTTTTCTTTATTTCTTGAAAATTACCTGGGACCGGAACAAACAATGCGTCACTGGATTCTTCCAAATTTATTTCACCAGGTGTTAAACATCCATCTGCAAAACCTGTTTGGATTAAGATAGCAGCCTTACGTATATCACTATTTCTGTTCTCGCGTTTCTTTTCATCGACAGACCATTCTACTACGAAACGATCCGTGGAAATCCCATCGTTCATGCCATCTGTCATTTCTCCATATGCATTTTCGATATACGAGGTACAGACTGCGCCTAATTTATGTAGGTTCAAATTACCGTTTACCGTTTCAAGAGGGTCATAGGTCCACGAAATTAAATCATATCCGATTTCAGCGGCCAATTTCCTTTGTTCAAGTTTTAACTTTTCCCCGATGCCTAACTTTCGATAATCAGGGTCAATCCCTAGACTATGAGAAACCAGGTAAGGCCTTTTCCCATCAAAACCTGGGAAACTATATTGAAAGCCAATCAATTGATCCTTGTAGAAAGCACCTAAAATAAAACCACCATTTTTTATGGTAGCGGCTGTATGACTGATTGGAACCGTGTCCTCAGGGCTCCAAACCATCGATTCTAATTTGTGAACCTGCTGCAATTCTGCAATGGATTTTACATTTTTAATGATCATGGTTGATAAAATATCTTGTTGCATCGTTTTCCTCCTAGTGTTCCGATTCGAAGTCTTCAATTCATACATATTATTATAAAGGATAAAAATCAATTATCGAATTTTTGGGAAGTGGGAGGGGATAGGTATGAAAAATAGGCGTAAAAAAGTGCTTCTATTCCATAGAACTTATGGAAGAAGCACTATTCATTTGTTACATCCTTTATTTATCTAAGAAAAATAAACTAATTTCTGGTACAAAACTAATGATGATGATGTCTACAATTAACATAAGGAGGAACGGGATGATGGCCCGAACCACCTTTTCCAATCGTAGATTTGCAATATTGGAAGCTACGAATAAGTTAATTCCAACTGGTGGTGTGATGAAACCAATTGCTAGGTTCACAACCATGATAACCCCAAAGTGAACAGGATCAATTCCAACGGCTGTTGTTACTGGAAGCAGGATTGGTGCCATAATGATAATCGCAGCGGATGTTTCTAAGAATGTACCTACAATTAATAGAATGATGTTAATAATAATCAGTACGATAATCGGATTTGATGAAATTTCAAGTAGCACATTCGTGATTTGAAGTGGAATTTGTTCCCTTGTTAAAATAAATCCAAAAATCGATGCACAGGCGATGATAAACATAATAACGGCTGATGTAACGGCTGATTGGATAAAGATTTCCGGTAGATCCTTCCACTTGATTTCACGATAAATAAATAGACCAACGATTAACCCATAAACGACAGCTACAACGGAAGCCTCGGTCGGAGTAAAGACCCCACCGTAGATTCCTCCAAGAATGATAACAGGCATAAGGATCGCAAGGATTGCTCGATTAAAGGATGTGAAAACATCCCCTATAGAACTCTTTTCTTCCTTCCCATAACCACGTTTTTTAGAAATAAAGTAAGCAACCAAAATTAATGAGAGCCCAACAAAAATACCAGGTAGAATACCAGCAATAAATAAATCACTAATCGATGCTCCGGCGATTACACCAAATAAAATCATTGGAACACTTGGTGGAATCATAACACCGATTGTACCACCAGCTGCTTGTATAGCAGTGGAGAAGCTCTTATCATAGCCCTTTTGAACCATGGCTGGAATCATGATTGCCCCAACGGCTGCTGTAGTTGCGGCACCAGATCCAGAAATAGCAGCAAAGAACATACATGTTACAACGGAAACAATTGCTAGACCACCATGCATTCTACCCACAATCGTCATCGCAAAATCAACTAGCCTTTTCGAAATACCTCCAACCTCCATAAGCTTACCTGCAAGGATGAAGAAGGGGACGGCCATTAATGTAAAAGAGTCTGTTGCTGTGAACATTTTTTGGACGATAACCATTAATGGTACGTTATCTTGAATCATCAATACAATCATAGAAGCGAGACCAAGAGCAACTGCGATTGGTATATTAATAAAGAAAAGAACGATTAAGATCCCAAAAAGTAACCAAGCCATTAGTTCTTCGCCTCCTTATTCCATTCAGAAATGACGACATAAAGCAGATTGATAATGAACAAGATGCTAGATATCGGAATGACTGTATAGATATATCCCATTGGTATCTGGAGGACAGGAGACTTCTGAATCATGCTACGTCCGATAAAGTCGAAGCTGTGAACGATAACCTGCCAAAAGAAAAAGATAACAAGAATAGAAATAACCACATTTAGAACTTTCTTTACAGTTGGCCCAAATGCTTCATAAAGAATTTCGACTCCGGGGTGTGCCTTTACACTCATTCCATAGCCAGCCCCGAGGAACGTGGTCCACACGAGTAAATAACGTCCTAATTCCTCTGTCCATGCTAATGGCTGCTCGAGGACGAATCGGAAGATAACCTGTAAAAAAACAACTACGACTAAAACAAAAAAGAGAACGATTAGTATCCACTTAAAAATTCCATTTATAAAATCTACTATCTTTTTAATCACCTGTATTTCCCCTTATATTCAAATCAAATGCGCTTTAGCGTATTTGCGCCCAGATTTTTTAGGCCCACACGAGGTGGGTCACAAAGACGTTGCCACAGGAAGTGGCGTTCTTAGTCTTTGACCTTAAGCTCGAAAAGTTTCCTTTAAAAATCTGTGGCATCCGCCGGAGGCTTTTAACTTTATTCAGTAGGGGTTCAAACCCCGCCTGAATAAAGTTAAAAACTTGGATTGTGCGAGGCACTCACCAAGTTTTTTTATTTAGATTAATTTCCGTTTAAAATGGCTTCGATGTTTTCTTTACCAAAGTCTTTTTCGTATTTTTCATATACAGACTGAATGGCATCACGGAATGGTTGTACATCAACATCTTCGATTACTTCCATGCCCGCGTCTTTAACAACCTGTAAAGAATCTGTATCGGCTTGTGTACTTAGTTCGCGAACTTTGTCACCAGCAATTTTTGCTTCTTCCTTAAGAATGTCTTGGTATTCAGCAGGAAGTGTATCAAAAACAGATTTACTAAACATCACAACGGCAGGTGAATAAATATGTCCAGTTAATGTCATGTATTTTTGGTTCGAATCATAAAGCTTGTACGTGTCAGCAATAATTAATGGATTTTCCTGTGCATCAACAACGCCTTGTTGAAGGGCAGTTAATGCTTCGTTCCAAGCCATTGGAGTTGGTTGTGCGCCAAGTGCATTAAATGCATCAAGGTGAATTTGGTTTTCTTGAGTACGGATTTTTAAGCCTTTTAAATCTTCAGGTTTTGTAATAGGATGCTTGCTGTTTGTGATATGGCGGAAACCATTTTCAGCCCAAGCAAGACCTACAAGTCCTACATCTTCCATACCAGCTAAAAGATCTTGACCAACTTGTCCATCAAGTACTTTATATGCATGCTCTCTTGATTCAAATAAGAAAGGTAAATCAACAATTCCGATTTGAGGATAGAAGTTTGCAATTGGTGCTGTTGAAGAAATGGACATATCTGCAGTTCCAAGTGTAAGTGCTTCTGTTAATTCTCTCTCTGCACCTAATTGGTTTAGTGGGAAAATTTCGATGTTCACTTTTCCATCTGTACGTTCTTTCACGTTTTTCGCTAAATCAAGTAATGCAAGATGATAAGGGTGTTCTTCTGTTTGAGAATGCCCCGCCTTGAATGTGTAAGTTTTTCCATCGTCTTTAGCGCCATCAGCTCCTGATGAGTCGCTTTCTTTACTGGATTCAGTACCACCACATGCTGCTAAAAATAAAGCAAACACTAGGAAAAGTACCATCCATGAAAGTTTTCTCCCTTTCATGTTATAGCCCCCTATTGTCAGAAAATTTAATAATGATATTGAACATTATAACACCTTTTTTTCATTTTTCTACAATATTTCATGTTTTTTGATAATTTTTTTCATGAAAGCGTTAAAGTGGAAGATTCGGAGGAGTAATTTATTATAATAAAATAATATTTCACCTTATTGGTTCTTAATAAAAAGAAAAAAGGGAATCGTTCAATGACGATTCCCTTTCCTGTTATTTCCCGAGACTCTGTAAATACTCAACTAGCGCATTAATTTGATTATCGTCTAGAGTGTCCTTAAATGGAGGCATTCCTGCGCTACCATTTTTAATTTGATTAATCAGTAGGTCACGATCCTTCAGCATTTCGCTCTTCTGTAAATTTGGTCCGTTATGACCGCCTTCACCATTGTCACCGTGACATGCCAAACAGTTGTTTTTGTAAATGTCCGCGCCCTCATGTACAGACGATTTGTCTCCTTCTTCTGCATCTTGCTTCTTATCAGTAGCAGCAGGGTCGTTGGCTGTTGGTGATACGTTGATTTTATCTTCAGGTATATCTCCTAGGGATGCATAAGCGCCTTCAAGTGAGAAGGTGTAAATTTTGTCACCATGCGTAGTCCCTGCAAGCGAGTTACCCGCAGCAAAAATCGAGATATATTGTTTCCCATCGATTTCATAGGTGATTGGTGGTGCATTTGCTCCCGCATCCATTTTAAATTCCCATAATTCATCCCCATTAGTGGCATCGAATGCAATGATTCTTCCATCGTTGTGTCCTGCAAAAAGAAGATCTCCTTTTGTAGTCAATAATCCACTATAGGCAATCTGATCCCAATGTTTTTGCCATACTATTTTATTTGTTTTAATATCCATGGCAGTTACGACACCACGACCAGGGGCACCATTTACTGGCTGCCATATACTTCCAAGCCATACTTCGCCTTCTTTGTAATTGTTCGCTTCATCATCTTCACGATGTGAGTATGAGAAATACGTATCATTTGCCAATAAGTAGAAAAGCTCAGTATTAGGATTATATGCCGAAGGTGGCCAGTTTGCCCCACCTTGTGGGGACGGTTTTAGGGTAACGAATTCATCCCAGAAAGGTGTAAAAATGTTTCCGATTTTTCCTTTCCAATCGCTAGGAAAATCCTTTTTGACATCTTCCTCTGTTACTCCCTGAGGGATAAAAGCATCCCCAATAGGGAACGGCTGTGTTGCAGCTGTTTTTTGTCTTTCATCCTGTGGAACGGGCTTTTCTTCAATTCCGATAAGCGGCTCACCGTTTGTTCGGTCTAATATATAAAGCCAGCCCGTTTTCCCAGCTTGTGCAATCCCTTTTCTCTGCTTACCATCCATTTCAACATCAAAAAGAACAACAGGGTTTGGCGCATCCATATCCCATATATCATGGTGAACTTCTTGGAAATGCCATTTGTATTCACCTGTTTTTGCATCTAAGGCGAGCACGGAATCAGCAAATAAATTGTCTCCTTCACGTTTGGTTCCATCAAGGTCTGGAGATGGGTTACCAGTAGAAAGATAGAGGAGTCCTAGCTCTGGGTCGATTGCAGGGGTTTGCCATACAGCTGCTCCACCTCTTTTCCAGGAATCATTATCCTGTGGCCAAGTGTCATGCCCAACTTCATCTGGTCCTGGGACGGTATGAGTCTTCCAAATTTGTTTTCCCTTTTCAGCATCAAAGGCAGCAACAAATCCGCGAATCCCATATTCACCACCAGCAACCCCGGTGTATACCATTCCGTTATAATAAAGTGGTGCACTTGTAATGTTATATCCTTTTTCCCAATCTTCAACTTTAGTTTCCCAGATAATTTCACCTGTTTTTTGATCTAAGGCAATTAACCTAGCATCTAACAGTCCAACATAAACCTTTCCATCTCCTAAACCAACACCCCTACTTGTCCAACCACAGCAGACGGTATCTAAATTTGCTGCTAATTCAGGACGATATTCCCAGATTAACTCACCTGTTCTAGCATCAATTGCTTGAACGTCATCTGCTCCAGTAATGGTGAACATGACTCCATCATAAACGATTGGCGTAGCTTCGCCTGAGTACTTAAATTCATAACCAGACCCTAAACTTGTGACCCATTCAGCTTTTAAACCTTTAACATTTGATTTATTGATTTTATCTAATGGAGAGTACCTACCATTAAAGATATTTCCACCGTGAGTGATCCAATCACCTGATGGTGCAGCTGTTAAATCATCAGCCGAAAATTTAGGGGCTAATTTCCCTGGATAATCCTTGTGCTGTACTGAAAAATGCTTGTCCTTGTCAACTTTCTGATTTTCTCCCTTTTGGTTTTCAACACCTTGTTCCGCCTGTTCTTCTTCGCCAATATTATTTGAAATAATCACACCAGCTCCGATAGCGATTACAAGAAGTAAGGCGAGAATGATCCATCCAAACTTTTTCATGCTTAAAAACTCCTTTCCATTGTGATAATGGTGATAATTGCTAAAATAACTTTTTATAATTTGCCCGGCTTTAAATAAAATAATCCTTTTTTGAGATAGATTTTGACGGGGGATTTTTACTGCTCTATTAATATTTCAAACCAAACAGGGAAAACTTTCTTGAACGAATTTGTAAGCAATTATCTTGTCATGTTACTTAAGCTATGTTAATTTTAAGTTATGTAACATTAGCGGGAGGATAAACGGATGGAGTTTGTCGATCCAATTAAGGACGTAAACAAAATTGATGAAATCAAAGCTGTATTAAAAAAGCAGTCGCAAAGAGACCTTTTGCTTTTTGTATTCGGAATAAATACAGGAATTAAGATAAGTGATTTACTCTCATTACGTATCGAGGACGTATGGGATGATTCAGGAATGAAGGATTTTCTGTATGTGAAGGATAGTGAGGAAGTAAAAGCCTACTATTTAAATAATAGGATAAAGAATGAACTGAGTGAGTATTTACGCACGATTGAGTTTAGGGGCAGTGATTTTTTATTTAAATCAAAAAAGGATAACCAACCAATTTCTAGGCAACAGGCCTATCGGATCATAAACCATGCCGCTAGAGAGGTTGGAATACCAGGAAAGATTGGGACACATACACTTCGGAAAACATTTGGTTATCATGCCTACCTAAAAGGCATTGCGATATCTATCTTAATGGATATTTATAATCATCATTCCCCATCAGAGACATTCAAGTATATCGGAATCAATAAGGAAGAGAAGAATTTTGTAAAAGTGGATGTAAACCTATAGCTCTATTCAGCGGATTAAAGACTAAGAACGCCACGACCTGATGTCTTCATCTTTGTGACCCACATCGTATGGGCCTAAAAAAACCTCCACCAAAGAGGTGAAGGTTTTATAAAAAGTTATCGTCATCTATATTTGTATTCATATCAACATTTGTAAAGTCAGTTACGATATCATCGTTCACTTGGACCTGTAAAGTCTTCTGATCCTTCATAAACTTAAAAATTCCATTATTAAAGTCAGTGCCAAATTCTTTGAAGAAGATTCCTTCATAGATCACATCTTTTGTATGTTTAAAAATAAGACGATACTGCTCATCTTCTTTGACTAAATATGCACGAACTCCTTTTTCAAATTGACCTTCCGTATTTTTTAGATAACGTGCAACTGAAATGATATGGAGGTCAACAAAAGGAATTTCTTTTAATAGCGAGTTAATAATAGACCCTTTTGCGATTTGCTCCCAGCGACTTTGCGCAGTTTGGCCAAGTATGATTTGAGTAACATTTTTCTCTCTAGCAACATCTGCAATCACTTTTGAAATGGGTCTTTTTTCATTGTCTTTAATAATAAACGCATCCGCACTATGTTGGTCAGCTAGTTCTTTCCATCTTTCAATGTAGCTTACTTTTTCAGGATCGAGGTCATCAAAAGGCTTTGGATCTACGGTTAGGATATAGAGTGGACAATCTAGCATATTTGCAATCTTGCAACCACGTTGGATGAGACGTTCACCATTTGGTCCATAATATACACAGACAAGAATACTCTCGTCCATTCTTTCTTTTATCAATTTCATTTGTACTCACCTCAGAGTTGATGTGAAATCATTGGCCTAGCCAATTTCCGTTTCATAAATACCTAGAAAATAAGGAACCCTTAAAGAGAACAGCCCCTTAATTTAGCTGGGCTTACATTTAACACACCACCTAAAAAAAATAAAAAAATGTCTATATATTTATAAACTATGTATGACTATATCGCATGCTACAAAATGAGTCAATCCATTAACGTGATTTGTAAAAAATATCCGTATTAAGGGAGGGGATTCCATTGCATTGGTTCCAGTTTTTAATCATGTTACCATTTATTTTTGCCGTGTTTGTTCCTATATTATATAAAACATTTACCCCAAGGATTCATACAGGCTGGTTCGTTCTCTTCGTGCCACTTCTGATATTTTCTTATCTTATAACATTTATTCCCACTATTGCAAACGGGAATACCATCATCTCAAGCATTCCTTGGATGCCATCCTATGATATCAATTTTACAACCTATATCGATGGTTTAGGTTTGATTTTTGGTTTGTTAATAACCGGTATAGGGGCATTGGTCATTTTATATTCCATTTTTTATTTATCGAAGGAACGTGAAGAACTCCATAACTTTTATGTATATTTATTGATGTTTATGGGGGCAATGCTCGGTTTAGTATTTTCCGATAATGTTTTTGTGTTATATGTTTTTTGGGAAATGACAAGTGTGTCTTCTTTCTTATTAATTGCATACTGGTATGAACGTGAAAAGTCGCGCTATGGTGCACAAAAATCAATGTTGATCACGATTTTTGGCGGTTTAGCCATGCTTGCTGGTCTTGTTATGATTGCGAGTAGCTCTGGAACATACAGTATTCGCGAAATGCTACTAAATGTTGATGCCATTACAACAAGTAATTTATTCGTACCGGCCATGGTATTAATCCTTCTCGGTGCATTTACAAAATCAGCTCAGTTTCCGTTTAGTATTTGGCTACCAGATGCGATGGAAGCTCCAACACCTATCAGCGCATACTTACATTCAGCCACAATGGTAAAGGCGGGGATCTATTTAGTCGCACGACTAACACCTATTTTTGGTGGCTCTACTGTTTGGTTTTGGTTGGTCACAGGTGTCGGATTAATCACGTTGCTTTATGGGTCTGTCAATGCGGTGAGACAGACGGATTTAAAAGCACTATTAGCCTATTCGACCATCAGTCAATTAGGTTTAATTATGAGCCTTTTAGGTCTAGGATCTGCTGCCATGTATTTCGGATTAGGAGACGAGACTGTGATTTATGGTACGGCCGTTTTTGCAGCCATTTTTCATTTAGTAAATCACTCAACCTTTAAGGGTAGTCTCTTTATGGTTGTGGGAATTATTGACCATGAAACGGGGACTCGTGATATTCGAAGACTTGGTGGGCTCATCCATCTAATGCCTATTTCGTTTACACTCACCGTAATAGGTGGCTTTTCAATGGCAGGATTGCCTCCATTTAATGGTTTTTTAAGTAAGGAAATGTTTTTTGCAGCGGTTAATAATGCAGCAAAAATGGATTTTTTCCATATGGGGACAATTGGGGTACTTATTCCGATTATCGCGTGGGTTGCAAGTGTCTTTACGTTCATCTATTGTATGATCCTTGTATTTAAAACCTTTAGAGGGAAATATAAACTCGACAATGATCGTCTTGTCCATGAAGCACCACTAGGCATGCTGATTTCACCGATTATTTTAGGTTCGCTTGTGATTATTGGCTTCTTTTTCCCAAATCTACTTTCAAACTATTTATTAAAGCCAGCATTAACTTCTGTATTACCTGTGCTTTCAGAGGCAGAAGTAGTGGAGCTTAAGATAAAAGCATGGCATGGTTTTTTAAGCCCAGAGTTATGGATGACAATCGGGGTTGTAGTATTGGGGACGATTCTCTATCTCAATCTTAGAAAGTGGTACAAAGTTTATAACTCTTATCCACAGTCCCTAACGATTAATAATCTTTACAATCTTGCTTTAGATAAAATGGAGCAGATTTCTGGATCAATCACAAATTTCTACATGACAGGTTATATTCGGGACTATCTGGTTTATATCATTGGCTTTTTGATTTTAGTTGTCGGAGGATCTATTTGGTTATTGGATGGAGTATCCTTTGATTCTTCAAATGACGCACCGGCTACGTTTTTCGAAATAGCCGTCATGATTGTTGCGGTTGTTTCAGCAGGTACAGTGTTATTCTCAAAATCAAGAATTACGTCAATTGTTGCGGTAGGAGCGCTTGGATTTTTTGTATCGTTATTCTTTGTATTATTCCGTGCACCTGATCTGGCGTTGACTCAACTAGTTGTGGAAACCGTGACAACAGCACTGTTTCTATTATGTTTTTATCACTTACCGCAATTACGTAAGGAAATTAGTCGAATTCCATTTAAGTTAACAAATGCCATTATTTCTATTGGAGCAGGAGCGGTTGTGACAATCGTGGCTTTATCTGTGAACGGAAATCGACTTTTTGATTCTATTTCAAGCTACTATGAAAATGCATACGAGCTTGCAGGCGCAAAGAATATTGTCAATGCCATCCTTGTTGATTTCCGTGGGATTGATACGATGTTAGAGATTCTTGTTTTAAGTATTGCAGGTCTTGGTGTTTATTCATTAATTAAACTACGTTTAGCGAAGGAGGGATCAGATGAAAGAGCCGAATGATGTCATTATACGCAGTGTAACGAAGGTTGCGGTAATTATCATTTTTACATTTGCCATCAACTTGTTTATTTCGGGCCACCACCATCCCGGCGGTGGATTCATTGGAGGTTTAACATTTTCGGCCGGACTGGTTCTTCTGTTCCTCACCTATGATATTGAAACCGTTCGAAAGAATCTGCCTCTCGATTTTAAAGTGGTTGCAGCGATTGGCGTCTTAATCGCAGTTGGTACAGGAGTTGGCAGCATCCTGTTTGATGCTCCATTTTTAACACAAACCTTTGGATATTTTGAACTTCCTGTTTTCGGAAAGACGGAAATCGCTTCAGCTGTTTTATTTGATGTAGGTGTCGCCTTGGCAGTTATAGGAACATCGCTCACAATTATTATGAGTATAGGTGATGACAGGTAATGGAAACTTTAATGTCAATTCTAGTAGGAATTTTATTTGCAATCGGGATTTATCTTATCTTAACGAAAACTCTATTACGAATCATTTTAGGAACCTCTATACTCGGTCATAGTGTGAACTTACTCATTATTACAATGGGAGGGCTAGAAAAAGGTGGACCTCCTTTGCTGGGAATAAAGGGATTATCCTATGTTGATTCATTGCCACAGGCACTTCTTTTAACAGCAATAGTTATCAACTTTGCAACAACAGCATTATTTTTAGTGCTAAGTTACCGTGCGTACAGGGTCTTAGGCACGGACGATACCGAGCAATTGAGAGGTAAAAACGATGGGTAATTTAGTTATTTTTCCAATCATCATTCCAATTATTGTTGGGATGATCATGGTTATATTTCGAAAAAATATAAGGCTGCACAGGGTGCTTAGTCTTGTTGCAGTAATCAGTATTTTCATCATTTCTCTGGTGCTGATGCATCGGATTAAAATAGACGGAATTCAGGTTCTCCAATTAGGCGGTTGGGAAGCCCCGTTTGGGGTAAGTATGGTTGCCGACATGTTAGCTGTAATCCTTGTCATGGTCACGAGTATTGTGGCGTTCTGTTGTCTAATCTATGCGTTTAAAACAATCGGGGAGAAAAGGGAGTTATTTTATTTTTATCCACTCTTTTTGTTTTTGATTACTGGTGTAAATGGATCCTTTTTGACGGGGGATATTTTTAACTTATTTGTTTGTTTTGAAGTCATGCTTGTTTCTTCATATGTCTTGATTTCCTTAGGTGGCACGAAGATCCAGCTACGCGAATCCATCAAGTATATTTTAGTGAACTTGATATCGTCATTTTTATTTCTTGTGGCAGTTGCCTATTTATATGCGATGACAGGGACATTGAATATGGCTCATTTATCTGTTCGCATTGCTGAGGTTGGTCAGGATGGCGTCATGACCACGGTAGCGATTTTATTTTTAATCGTATTTAGTCTAAAAGCAGGTCTGTTTTTATTCTTTTGGCTACCAGGTTCATACAGTGCACCACCAACGGCGATTGCAGCTATCTTTGCAGCACTATTAACAAAGGTAGGAATTTATTCGATCATGAGGGTGTTTACGCTTGTGTTCTACCATGAGCCAGAGGTGACCCATTTATTAATTGGAATTTTAGCGGCCATTACGATGCTACTCGGGGCATTTGGGGCAGTCGCCTATTGGGATGTAAAAAGGATTATTACCTACAATGTAGTCGTGGGTGTTGGCTTTATTTTAGCTGGGGTCGCTTCGCTTACAGCAGAAGGAATTACAGGTTCTATCTATTATCTAATCCACGATATGATTGTGAAGGCACTAATCTTTTTATTAGGCGGAACCATTATTTATTTCACTGGGACTAGTAATTTAAAAGAATTTAGTGGAATCATGCGGCTACAACCGAAATTCGGCTGGATATTTTTTATCGCAGCATTATCCCTTTCAGGTATACCACCCCTTAGTGGTTTTTTAGGAAAAATCTTTATCACAGAGGGAACGTTTGCGTCCGGTTATTTTTGGCTAGGTGGAATTGGATTGCTCAGTAGTTTAATGGTTCTATACTCCATTATGAAAATCTTTATGGTCGGATTTTGGGGATATACAGACGTACCTGAAGAAAGTGAAACTAAATCGTTAAAAGGTATGCTACTACCAATGGGCATTCTTACAGCTTTAACGATTGCGCTTGGCGTAGGGGCGGAAGGGATTAGTGAGTATGTTGATCTTGCGGTAGAAGTCATTATGAATCCAAACATCTATATTGACGCGGTATTGGGTGGAGCTTTTGTGGAATAGAGCATGGAAGCAGCAGATGTGTTTTTTAAAATCATGCGGTATTTCTTTATAGGAAGGGGTGGTATCTATGCCCATGCAAGTACTAATCAATTTGCTTATCGGTTTTATTTGGATGTTTCTCCAGGATAGTTGGACCATTCTCACCTTTTTTAGTGGTTATTTGTTTGGTTTAATCGTACTTTTTATCTTAAGGAGATATTTTCCTCATCAATTTTATTTGGTGACTTTACTTGCCATTGTTAAGTTATTTCTCGTCTTTATTCATGAGTTATTCACTTCAAGTGTGTTAGTGATAAAGCAGGTTATGCGGCCAAAGATAAATATTACTCCGGGCATTTTTACCCTAGAGACAGAATTGGAAGGGGACTTGGAAATAACCTTGCTCGCAATGTTATTAACCTTAACTCCAGGTTCAGTCGTTGTGGAAGTTTCACACGATGAGAAAAAGTTTTATATTCATGCAATGGATATCCCGGAATCAAGTGATGCTGTGATACGTTCAACAGCAAAATTCGAAGAGGCAATAAAGAGGGTGACGCGCTAATGATTAAAACAATTTTAATTATTTCAATGGCATTTTTGACATTTGCTATTTTTGTTACGATATACCGCTTAGTAAAAGGGCCGTCTGCCTCTGACCGAATTCAGGCTCTTGATGTGTTAGGAATAAATATCATTTCAGGAGTTGCCATTTTTTCAGTGTTTTTAAGGAATACCGGATTTTTTGAAGTGATTTTATTAATTGGGATCCTTTCATTCATTGGAACAATTGCCTTTGCGAGATTTATTGAAAGAGGTGTTGTCATTGAGCGACGTAAACAATCCGATTGAAGTATTAGAAGTCATAGCGGCAATATCTATTTTAGTTGGGACAATCTTTAGTTTTTTTAGTGCAGTTGGACTGATTCGGTTACCAGATTTATACTCACGTGCCCATGCAGCCTCAAAGAGCTCGACGATGGGGGTTCTTTTTACCTTAGTCGGGACGTTTCTATTTTTTATCATGGAAGGAACATTCAGCATTCGCCTATTTCTAGGAATCTTCTTTGTATTCCTTACCGCTCCCGTCGCGGCGCATGTCATCGTCCGCTCCGCCTACCGCTCCAAAGTCCCCCTCGCTCCACAAAGCGTCCAGGACGACCTCAAAGGAGTCATCGAAATCGAAGGGGAGAGGGAACAGTAGGAGATTAGGGCCACGGGGCCACGGGGACGGTTCTCGTGGTTCCGGTTGTCATGTATGGGACCAGAGGGACGGTTTCTTGTGGTTCCAGTGGGTTGTTTGGGGACCAGAGGGACGGTTTCTTGTGGTTCCAGTGATAATGTTCAGGTACTGTGTTTGATGAAGGACTAAACGGATCGAAGTTGAAGCTGGAATGTCCTTCATAAGTCCGATGAAGGACTAAACGGATTTAATTTGAAGCCGGAACGTCCTTCATAAGCCCGATGAAGGATTAAACGAGTCGAAGTTGAAGCTGGAATGTCCTTCATAAGCCCGATGAAGGACTAAACGGATCGAAGTTGAAGCTGGAACGTCCTTCATAAGCCCGATGAAGGCCCAAACGAATCGAAATCAATGCCAAAATGTCCTTCATAAAGACAACGTGACTGCACTCAAAGACTTTAGGTGCAACCTGTACTCGATGTTACTAAATTACGACTTTGTTTTTCTTGCAATATTTTGATGCTTACTAATTACTTCATAAGCATCTTCTGCGCTTGATTGCGCTTTTTTAGCATCAACTTTTGAGACTTCAATAGTTGTCATTTGAACCGTAATTTCCCCCATATCATATGTCTGATAGAAACTACCATCAGTTTCATGAATCTCGATACCGAAGTTCGAAAATATCTCTTACATCTCATGCCTTCCTTAGTAAATTGCCAAATTGATTAGGCAGGTTCAGCTATTCTAAAAATAACTCGATATCTTCATCATCAAACTTTTCATCAAGAAGATCCTTCTCGCTGAACTTTTGTTCAAGTTCCTTTATTAAAAACAAAGAATACGTCAAGCGATACATTACAAAAATGCCTTTATCAATACTTAGTGGCATAGTGGTCAAGGTTTTTTGATTGTTACGATTAACATAACTAATTCGCATTCTATTGTTACTATCAATCTCGTAATGGATCGTTTGAGGATTTATGTTGTGGAAATGATAAAAGCTATTTGGTACCCCAAGTTTTTGAAAAAAAGAGAGTAGTTCATTGATGTTGTTGAAAGTATGGACAGGGTTATCCGCAGGAAAAATATCCTTAAAGTAGAATTTCTTTAATAGTTTGATTAGAAAATATTTCGTAGCTGTTGTTTCATGATTAAATGCAACAATGTTTTCTTTTTGGGGGCTAGGCCGTCTTTCAAAGTTAATTTCAGAATACTCGTATGATCCAACGTTATTCTCTAGTTGAATATAATCTTCATAAGGCGGCTTTGCTTCCATTAGAAATCTGTTATTGGTGGTTACTTGGATGCCAAGGTATTGACCTATTTTGATTAACTGAGTTCTATTCATTTTATCAATCCTTTAAAAATTTCGAAAAGTAATCATGCATTCTGCTGGAGTAACTTCCACAACCCATATGAGATTTTTTCAAAAGGCTCGTTCAATCTTACCCTTTCTTCATAAACTGGGTGCCAAATGAAAAAGTCCGATAAGCCGCCTCGTGGAGGATATATTTTTTGATGAACGATTTTAATTTCATCTAAAGTAATTTGCGAGTCTTCATATTTGTTTTCAATACAGTGTTCCATTAGTTGGAGTACATACCTGATTTCAGATATTTGGTAGTTTAATTCACCATTATTAAGTGGTACTAAAATTTTTAGTAAGTCACTAAATAATTCTTGGGATGTTTTGATAATAGGTATACAATGATTCATAAGATTCCTCCACGACCACACATCAATATTCTACTTGAATTTTTTAGCATATAATAAATCAGACTCGCTTGCTTCTGTTTTTTGTTCTTTTATATTCCCATATTCATCATATTTTTTATAAGTCATCTCACGTCCAGCAATACATTCAGATTCATATTTTTTAATGCTATTCTCCAAATATTTAACTTGGTATCCTACTGCGGCACCTTTATCCATGTTCCCTATTCTTTTTATATTCCCATTTGGATAAAATGAAACATATGCCCCTTGTTTTACACCATCATCTACAAAAAAGTAACTTTCTATATTTCCATTTTCATATAAGTCATAAGCTAATCCGGTAAATAGTCTTTCTTCACCATCCTCAGAATACTCAACTATTCCTAACTCATAAGGTCCACCATACCCTAATTACTCTTCAAACCCTACACCTTTTTGTAGTACCTGTTCTTTCGTTAGAAATCCATTTTTCATTTTTACAGCCTCCGTAATGTATTCCAATCCATATGACCAATGAGGTCACCTTGTCAAATGCTAAGAGGATCAACAATTACAAAACGTCTATCCTCAATTAAAGTTTAGGCACTTTTTTAAATTTGACTTAAATACGCTCTTATCATGTTGTAGGGAATGATTTTTCTTGATTCAGGCTGGTTCTCCCACTTTAAGATGGGCTTTTTAATTTCAACTAATGCATCGATATCTTCAAGTCCAACTTCCTTTTGGTAGACAAATTGCTCGTGTTTTATAAAGCCATAGTCATTTACATCTTCGTAATCCATGCTAAATAGTAGAATGTACTTTTTTTCTAAAGTAGAGGAATCAATCCCGTATGTTTCGAATTCCTTGCCTTTATAGATTGCGTTTACTGTTTGACGGTAAACGTAATCTACTTTTGTGATTGCAATGTTTTTTTCAAAAATGTCTGTATGGTTCCTGCCTATGACGTCTACATATTCTTTGAATCCATTCGTTAGTTTGTCGTTTTCATCATAACTAATTAAGTTTAATCGATCCCCGTTTATTGAAACCTTATAAACTTTGTTTTTGTAAATGCAATGTACGCTCATCTAATTGTCTCCTAATGTGGTAGTAAAAAGATAAATTACTAGGTTGAACAGTTGTCATTCTCCCAATTTTAAAAACTAGTTTGTTCTATTAGATAGATTATGAAACTTGTTCAATCCTCTTACCCGTTTGATAAAATTTTCTAGTGCTTTTTCCTCGGAATCGAAATCTTTTTCAGAAATAGCATTGGCGCGTTCGTCTGTTGTGGAAACCTTCCAGGTATTACCCTGTTGACTGATTAACACTTCGTTCGGACTAATATCATGATCGTTAAACCAGTTAAAGAATTGTAGGTTCTCGTCTTTGATTATTTTTATTGCCTGTTCTTTCGTCACTATAAACATATCTCCTCTAAGAAGGACTAATTAGGAAGTCAGGGATTTTTTCACATTTTTAAAGTAACTACTCTTCAAATTCACTATCGAGTTTTTCAGCCTTATCCAATTCATTTTAAAATATTAGTGGGTCATGGATGAAATTCCCGGTATTTAAAAATTGTTCAACCAATAGATTAGGGGGTAGGCAACTTTAGATATTAATTAAAGGCTCTTTAGAATCTTATCAGCTCTTAAACGTTCAATAAATTCGGTCAGAGCATCACTTTCACTTTGAAATTTGACTTGATTTCTAATGTAGGCACGTTCGTCAGCAGAGTATACTATCCATATATTATCTTTCATAATAATTCCAACTTCATCATGGGAAGTATTTCGCTGGGAAAACCAATTATAATTCTGGAGATTTTCAGTCTTAATAATTTTCAAGGCTTCTTCTTTAGTCATTTTTTCACCCTCTTCTTACTGATATCCAAGAAAGGATTTAGGACCCAGGGTGCATCAGGTTCAACTAACTATAACAGCTGCCCAACTGCTCTTTGATTTAGAAACTAATAACAATGAGGAAAAAAACGCTGATTATTAACTTCAGCGTTTCTTGTATTGCTTACCCCAAAGGAAAATTTCAAGGTTTGCTTTTAGTATAAATCGAAAAGTTAATCATCTGATTCCTGAAGCTTTCTTAGCTAAAGGCAACAGTTCATCCAGTTCAGACTTCGTAAATAATTCCTGGTTTTCTGGAACTTTTAAGAGTAGTTCTGGGGATTTTTGTACAAAAGCCTTGTTTATTTCTGCTTCTTCCTCCACACCTGATGGCCATTGTCCTGTTTCTGCGTAAATCATTACTTCATGAGCGTCTTGATCTGATTTAATCGCTTTTTCCATATTCCGTTTAGAAATTGGATAAAAAACTGGCTCATTATATGGTCCCAGCGCCCAAGAAATTTTATATTCTCCATCTTTCTCGATAATTGCAAATCCATTTCCACGATGTATTTTTTCCATTCTTTCTACCTCTCATTGGGTTAAGTCTAATATAAATACAATTGCAAGCAAAGTAGAGGCAACCTAGTAACAATAATCTAGCTGGTTTATTTAGATAGATTAATTATGAAAATGTTCAGTCCTCTTACTCGTTTGATAAAAATTTCTAATGCTTTTTCCTCGGTATCAAAGTCTTATTCGAAAATTGCCATTTGAACGCTCATCTGATGTGGAAACCTTCCCCGTATTTCCTTTTGACTGTTTAACACTTCGTTCGGACGAATATCGTGATTATTAAACTAGTTAAAGATTGGAGAATCTCGTCTATGATTAATTGCATTGCTTGTATTACAGGCTGGTTCGCCCACTTTAAGATTGGCTTGTTAATTTCTACTATTGCAACAATGTCATCAAATGCAACCTGCTTTTGGTATACGAGTTGCTCATTCTTTCTAAAGACATAGGCATTACCTTAACTCAATAATTCCAAAACGTTTTTATAAAAATAATTACAAGCTTCTTCTTCGGAAGTGAATTTTTGCAATTGTGATTTCATACCACGCTCACTGTAATATACTTCCCAGATTCCATCTGCATTGTTTAGACATAATGACTCATTTGGTAATCCTCCATCCAAACTAAATAAATCTTTAGGAACCCCAGAACTTATTAATAATTGCTTTAATTCAACTTTATTCATATTTTATCACCCTTCTGAGCATGCCTTGCTCAATTAATTTTTTTACAGACTGGTCGAACTCATACTGAATCCCATGACCTGGTTCATCAAACCACGGAGCGATTTTTCCTGATTGAACGTTTACTGGTTTTGTTACAACATATACATTATATGGTTTTAAAAATGTCTCCGGCGCTAATGCGCGCATTTCATATGGGACACCATACGGCGAGACAAAAGTCCCGCCCTCGTAGCCAAATCTATCTATAATTGTACCAGGCTTTAATATTTGAGTTTCAGTCTTTCCTAATACACCACGATTAGGTGGCCAATTGATTTCGCCATCGGAGGAATAGTATTTTGGGTTTGATTTTACTATTTCATAATTTTTTTCATTAATTACTGGTTTTGGGTAATTTGTTTCTATACGATTCTGTCGATGAAGTTCCTTCCACTCTGTACGGGTAATATCTCTTTCGTGAGGTTGAGGTTTATATCCTTTAGTAAATATTTCACCAGTAACCTTAGAGGATTTCTCTACGCTATTAATCTTTTCCACATCATCAACAACCCTAACCCCACCGACCTCGTCAACAACTTTTACACCTTTAGTCAATTTTACCGCTTTATCTACACCTTTTGTACCTACAATTGCGAGGGCAATCTCTCCAAAAGCACGCCCAAACCAATTTCCTCGGCTTTCGGCATCACCGTTGATCACATCTTCGTTCCATGATGTTTTGATTGCATCCCATATTCCTTTTGCGGTTTCGACCGGGTGTTGGATGACATGTACGAGCCCTTTAAAGGTTTCAACAGGATGAGTGATGATGTTCCAAATTCCTTTAACTGTGTCTACACCGACGTCCCAAAGACCAGTTGCAAATCCTTTTACGGAGTTGCCCACGACTCCAAAAAAATCCCCAACCGATTCCCAGAATGATTTTTTTGGGGGCTCGGTTAATTTTTGTGAATTAGAGTTTACTTGTTTATCCGCTTGTTCATAACGAGCTACACTAGTATCCACGAAACTATGTAGTTGGCTGAGACGTTTTTCTAGAGCGTGGATGGAGGATGACATGGAACTTAAATTTGCACCAATCCCTTGCCTGCTTGTGATTTGACTGTCAATTGTATAGCGTAGACTAGAAAGACGACTCTGTGTATCAGTCAAATCAGAAGTGATTTCTTTTAGCCGACTGTTTGAGGAACGGACACTATTCACTTTAATGTCAATTTGAGCCATTTCTTTACCTCCTTTCGTGAATCCTTATCGGAACATGGAGTTTAAATCATCTATGGTTGTTCGAATATAAAAGGGCTCGTTTCCGTTAATGATAGAATTTGTTAGTGGTAGATCCTCAACCAGGATAAGGATTTCAATTCGTTGCTGAGAATTTTCATTAGCCACTTTATATACCTGTAATAATAGTTCCTCGGCACTTTCCTCTTCTTGATCTAGGGTAAGTCCAATCAAAGGGATTGGATTGCTTGATCTAGAGGGATTATAGATATGTGTAAAATAAGCATTTTTGATAGTTGGGAAGTTTTTAAGTTTGCTGGAAATAACCTCAAGGAATTGCTGTGGGGTCTCTGTCATCTGGTTCATTAGGAAATCCTGTTTTTCTTCAAGGTCTAACTCCTCAAAAAAGTAATGAAGAATTCTTCCATCACGTAATGTTTCTAGTTCCTCTTGGATGATCTTTTTACTGATATCAAAACCAGGATTTAGCACCCAGGGTATCTCAGGTTCAACTAACTGTAAGAGATTACGTGTTGTGATTTTTATATACTTATATTTTCCTCTATAAATCTGGTTAAACTTCTCGATACTGGAGTAAACAGGTAGGACAAGTTCATTATTTACTTCGATATGTTTCAACTGGAGTATAGGCTCTGAAGTTTTTTTATCTGAAGACACTGTGCCGATTACAACAATCTCTAAATCCATAAAAGCTTTATAAAAATAATAACGCTTCATCGGATTCGTAATGGCTTCTGACAGAAGGGTATCAAATGGGTCGATGGATTGTTTTTTCATTTTTTGAACATACACGCTCCAATTTAGGTTTATGGTAATATTATACAATTTGGTTACAGGTAAAAATAGGTAATAAAGTACTAGGTAAAATGACATATTTTTGCGTCGTGGACATCCAATTTTTGTACCATATTATCAATTAACACACATTAACCTGTTTCCGGTCATAAAATGTATAAAAGCAGGTCGACAAAAGACTGGAAAGTTGTGATATGAATTTATGAAAAACAATTCAAACCATCACTTCTTATTTAAAAATCTAAAGGAAAAACGAATGTCATTTGAGCGAGTTTTTGAGCGTATAAAAGAGTTCATGCGATCTGAACCTAGTGGAAAATATAGGCTCATCATTGGTACAGATTCCCAAGTGCATCCAAGGCAAACCACCTTTATAACCGGTGTTGTGATACTTAATGAAGGAAAAGGTGTGTGGGCATGTATTCGAAAAGTGGTTGTTCCAAGAAAAATGGATCATCTGCATGAGCGAATTTCCTATGAATTATCCTTATCGGAGGAAATTGTTTCATTATTTACTGAGGAAAAGAAAAATCAACTAATCGATATTGTACTGCCACATGTGTACGATGGCGCTTCATTTACAATGGAAGGGCATATCGATATTGGGGCAGGGAAGAGGAATAAAACACGAGAATTTGTGAAGGAGATGGTTACACGAATGGAAGCGATTGGCGTGGAACCTAAAATAAAACCAAATGCATTTGTGGCTTCTAGCTACGCAAACCGTTACACTAAATAGGTCTGAAATTGGGGTGGATACACACCTTGCACGGTAAAACGGAATCGGTGCCTGGCACCCAGCGAATTGGAAATCTTGCACTATCGCTGGGAATCAGGCACTGATTTTTTGCTTTGGATTTAACCTGCTGGGGGATAGGTTGGATGAAAAGGAAGAGGAATCGAAAACTAGAGCGGAATCTCTTTCATAAGTGGGTTGAAGAGGAAAAGGAATCGAAAACTAGAGCGGAATCCCCTTCATACGCGAGATGAAGAGGAAGAGGAATCGAAAACTGGAGCGGAATCTCTTTCATAAGTGGGTTGAAGAGGAAAAGGAATCGAAGTCTAGAGCGGAATCCCCTTCAGGCAAGATGAAGAGGAAAACCAAACCGAATCGTGTGCGAAATCCCTTTCATGCACTAACTGATCCACAAAACTAATCTAAATCCAAACCAGAATTTCCTTCAAACTCCCTCTAGCCCCCACACCCATGACAAAACGGCATTCTAAAGCCAACTTAAATCAACTTTTCGAACGCCGTCAAAACATACAACTTATTAGTTATTAATATACTTTTCGAATACTTCACCAAAGTCTTTTCTGTGGTATTGAGCACGTGCTGAGGACATCCAGGAGAAGCTGTATTCTGTCAATTGTTTATATTCCTCAGCCAGACCGACATCTGAAGTTCTTGAATTATGCAGCACTGAAACGGCTTTATCCAGACTATTGATCGCCATATCGTACATGACATTATTTTCATGGATGATCTCAGATATATACACGAGTGCTTTATATAAATCATTTAATTTATCAAGCTGTCTTTTATCCACATCAATACTATAGGCCTGGTTTCCTAGATTAAATTTGATCTCAATATCTAAGTCTACTCTACCAGCTGTTTCAAGGAACACATTTGTAATTTTATGCTGTGAATAGGGATAGCGCTTTAATACCCTTTTAGAAGAAACGGCATTCGCACCGTCAACATGGATGAATGCAATGTTTGTGAAACAATACTCATCAGCCTTTGTTTTGATTAAAAAGTAAATCTTCTCATTATCCTCATGACGTATGTAATCATTTGCGTCCGTCTTGTCATAATCCTCAGGGCCAATAATTTTTCCAATGTCAGATAAACCTAATGCATCTGCTGCAAATTTTTTTAACATGAAAACTCCCCCTTCATTTAACTATAGCTCCGACTTCATTATATCGTGTTTATTGAGTGGATATAACCAGAAATTTTACTGCTGAAGTACTATAAAACCAAGAAAACCAAAAACAGGTGGAGCAACAGGTCGTGTAGAGTCTCTCAAGCATTCTTTTGCTTTTTTATTTGATGACGAATAAGACTAATGATGAATAGAAAAGGGATGTAGCCGAATAGAAATAACATTCCATTATATTTAATCATTTTTGAAATTAACTGTGTGTAATACATATCAATCAGGAAGCTATTGGTGAATAAATAAGCAACTAGAAAAACGATTAGGATATAAGTCTGTTTTATCTTTGGAATGGTATGTTTAATGGCCCTGACAGCAGACCAAAGGTAAATACAGATAACAGGTATAATAACTAAGAGCCATGTGAATATAAAAATAAATTCAAATCGCTCCAAAAAGGGAAGTTGAATGATTTTAATCATAGTTAAAGTTGGCCATGTTAGGTGCTGCAATTTACCTTGAGAAAAGAACATAAACGTAAGAATGGTTACGCCAACATATAGGAGGGTGGTGTATAATAAAGCAATATGCCCCCATTTGGTCGCCTTTTTCCCATTTTTAATAAAAGGAAAATAAACCAGTGCTGTTTCAAACCCTAGAAATAATGGAACGGATTCAGAAGCAGATATCAAATAGTCTTTTACATTATGGTAGAAGAGTGGGAAAAGGTATGATACTTCGGCAAAGCCTATTAAATAAAAAAAGGATAAGGTCAAGAAACCAGGTATAATCACACCCCAAAATGCAATTCCAGTTATGACGCGAAATCCCCCTGAGACGAGATAGTAAACAAGGCAACATAGAAGAATAGCATACTCCCAGCTAGCAATTCCATTGAATACCCAAATTTGGAGGGCATCAATATAGGAATACAAAACTCCTAATCCAGCTAAAGAAAAATAAACCGCTAAAACAATGTTTAATGCTCCCCCTACATACTTTCCAAAAACATCTTTATGAAATGAAAGAATATCCCCGGCGGTAGATTGTTTTAGGATAAATAGCATCATGAAAAACAATAGATGGAGGCTTAAACCTAGGACAAGTATCGAAATCCATGCATCATGGCCAGCACCGTTAATCACATTTCCTTGATACTTTAGTACAGTGATTCCAGTTTGAGAGGCGTGGATTAGAAAGAATAGGAAATAGGGTGATACCAGTTTATTTTCGCTCATTTTACTGTTCATTATTAACCATCCTAGTCTAGCTAGCCTTGAAGGCCGGAATGTATAATCTCTAAATGCACGTCAACATTTATGGGTAAAGAAGGGTATTGCTCATAAAAGGATTTTTCATCCCAGTTTCTATCCTGAGATCGAATGATATTTCCAATACCTATCGGATCGACTCCTTTTTCTTTGAAAGTATCCAAAAGTTTATCTGTGTCATTCTTTACATTTTTTTCAATTAATTCTTTGATAACCTTAATATCATCTGGATTCTCCAAATCAAATCGTTCAGGACGATCTGTGATACTCCAGATGAGATCTAATTTGAGATTTAATTGCTCCTTATTTTTGATCCACTCCCACGACTTTTTACTTCTAAACCCCTGAATAATGATGTTTTCCTTCCGATCTTCATGATCGTAGTCTACTTCATAAGTTGCCTGAGTTCGAAAATCCTCTAGAATGGAGAAAATAAACGTTTCTCTTACATTTAAGTGAAGCTTGAGCTTATCATCTTTGAAAATACCAACCTGATCTACCTGAAGCTTATCTTCCTCATCTATCGTTAGCATAGGTACATACGGATCCAATCCTTCACCGTAAAAGTGATTTAAGAAGACATGAAGGTTCATGCGTGGGATCAGTTGTCCCGTCATATTATGTTTGATCTGATCAGCTAATGTCAGGTCACCTTGTTTTTTAAAGGTCTTAAGGGTTTCTTCAGCGCTGTGTGTTGAAACAGCAATTTGTATATTGGTAGCTATTTGTGGTTGCACAAGAAGTCGATCTACCACATCGCGAATGCCAGTTTTGGCAAATTCATTACCAATCACTATAACCCTTATTTTGGCTAACTCAACGGGGGTACTCGTATGAGTCCCCATCCTGGGTGATAACAGAGCAACTGCGTCCGATTTCTCCTGTAAATAATGAATTTTAGTGCTACTCTTACTATGGGTGTATTCAGGAAATAAAGCGGTGCCAATCACTTCTCCGTTATCATCTATATCAAACCCAAAAATATGGACAATGCTCAATTTATCGACAATTTTCGTTCTTGAACAGCCTACTAGGCTAGATATACAAACAAAAAGTAAGACAAATGTTAAACTTTTTCTCCATTTACCCATTTTATCTCTGCTTCCTTATTAAAAAATTTATTCTGAATTCAATCCATCATCGGGGTCTTGGGCATTAGCAGGAGCATAACGTTCCTTGCTCAATGGCCTAACGTACTGCGGACGTGAATTTAGATTTGTAAAATCAGGTCTTACAAAGGAACCAAGAGCCCACCCTTTTCTATATGGATAAAGTGGAATCATATATGGAACCCCCAATGATTTTAGTCGAGTTAAATGACCGATTAGAAAAAGAATCCCTACATAGATACCTAAACCTCCCCAAATGGCAGCACATATGATAAATGGATATCGTAACATTCTTACGGCAGAAGACATTTTATAAATAGGCGTTGTAAAGGAAGCTAAGGCGGAAAGAGCCACTATAATTAATAAAATATTACTGGTTAATGCTGCTTCAACAGTAGCCTGACCAATTACAATGCCTCCAACAATTCCAAGTGTTTGTCCAACTTTAGTGGGGAGTCGTGCTCCAGCTTCCCTGAGAAGGTCAATCGTTACTTCTAGGAACAAAACTTCAATAACGGGAGGGAATGGAACATTGGCTCTCGAATTAATAATAGGACCAAGTAAGTCCTTCGGTATAACCTCAAAATGGTAGGTTAAAATGGCTACATAAAAGGAGGTCGCAAAGATAGAAAATATCATGCCAAAAATCCGTATTAATTTAAAAAAAGATGCAATCAACGTTGGAAGATAAAAATCCTCTGGATTTGAAAAGAAATCCATTAGATTTACAGGGCCAATTAAGGCGTAGGAGGACTTATCACTAATCAGGACAATCTGCCCTACTAAAAGTCCTCCAACGGTTCGATCTATTCTCTCTGTAGAAATAAATAAAGGAAATGGTGATGTCGAATGATCGGATATCATTTGCTCCAACTGAGTATTGTCAAATATCGTATCAACGTCGAGTGCACGTACCCTTTGTTTTGCAGTGTTTACATACGCTGGATTCGTAACTCCTTCTAAATATGCAATCACAACCTTAATCCTGGACCTTGTTCCAACTACCATTTCTTCAAAAATAAGATCAGGTGAATCGAGATGTTCTCTTAGCATATGAAGATTTGTCCCAATGTCCTCAATGAACCCAACCTTAGGTCCAATTACACTAAATTCATTCTGTGTATCATTTGTTTCCCGTTGCCCTAATCTCGCATTACCAATGTTAAGTAGGGCGAATTCATCCATTTGATTTTTGAAGGATATGGCAACGGCCCCTTGATGAAGAGCTTCTTCGATTTGCTGAGGGTTTCTTGAAATGGTAAAGTCCTCTATTGGGATGATATTTTTCAAATTAGAGAGATGCTCTATGTCTACAGCCTTCTCTTTTAAAAATGGTAATAATGATTGCTGCAGAATTTTGCTATCAACTAATGTTTGAAAATAATTTACGACAACCTTATCGTTATTCTCAATTGGTGCAATTGTGGAAAAATCACTCGATTTTTTCGCCTTTTCAAATACTTCTTCTATCGTTTTTTCAACCGTTTCATAACCTGTATCTAACTGTTTTCTTTCTTTCTTTTTTCGAAACATACCTCCACCCAACCCTATACGCATAGTTCCAAATGCTTTCTAAATAGTATTTAACAACAAAGAAGGGAATATTCACCATTTAACTCCCAGCTGTTTCAGATAAACTTCGCTGACGAGATCAAAAGTTTGTGATGTTGACGTTAATAAAAAAATATGGGGTTCAGAGGCAAATTCGGTGGAGTTGACACAAAAAGTGGGATTTAGACTCAAATCCGTACGAAATCGACGAGAACAATCCCATCCAAACGCAAATCCACACCAAGGTAATAATTTCCCCTTTGTTGAAACCAACACTAATAGAATGTTAATACTTTCTAGGGTTATAAGAATTCCAAATTTGCGTTTTGTGCTTTATACTTGGTTAGTATGCTGTAAAATAGGATAGAAATGGACAATGCCTATATTTTTTTTAACCAAATAACATGTGAAAAGTTACACTTCCATATAGATAGGTAGATTTTAGAGGAGGAACAGCAATTGGCAAAACCAGAAACAATGATTGTTGAAATAAAAAGTTTAGATGAAAAGGGTTCGGGCCGGGCAACGGTATGGCGCGAGAATGAGCAGGGCAATAAAAAGAAACTAAAACTCACCATTCCACAAACATTAATTGGGGAGCAAGTTCGAGTTACTGTTGACCAGCCAGATAGAAAGCGCTGGAGAACACCGGTAGAGGAAATCCTAACATCAAATGAACAAAGACTTGCACCGCCTTGTCCTCATTTTGAAAAATGTGGTGGCTGTGTATGGCAGCACTGGGATTACCAAGGTCAACTTCAGTACAAAACGAATTATGTAAAACGACAAGTGGAATCACAAGGTTTCAGCCCTGACCTTGTTAATGACACCATAGGAATGGACGAGCCTTGGCATTACCGCAATAAAATGGAATTTACCTTCTCACCTGAAGGGGCGCTTGGCTTACATGAACAAGGAAACTTCCGAAAGATTATTTCACTTGAAACTTGTTTAATTGCAGGTGTAAAAATGGTTGAAGGTGCAATGGAAGTTGCGCAGTGGGCAAAGGATCATCAGTTAGAAGGGTATAACAAAGATGAGCACGAAGGACTTCTTCGCCATCTCATGGTGAGACAATCCTTTGCTACTGGTGAAATCATGTTAGCCCTTTTTGCAACCGAAGCACCTGAAGGGCATCTTCAAGGAGCCGCAGATGATTTAGTGAAACGCATCGTAGAAAAATTCCCTGAGGTAAAAAGCTTATTATGGCTTGAAAATACGGACTGGGCTGACCGTACCCAATCCGAAAAAACACATGTATTAGCGGGTCGCGACTTTATTTACGATGAAATGGATGGCTATCGATTCCGTGTTTGGTTTGATACATTCTTCCAAACAAACCCAACTCAAGCTCAAAAATTAGTCGACCTAGCGATTGAAATGGGTGAGCCAAAGAAAACAGAAAAAATGATTGACCTTTTCTGTGGGGTAGGAACATTCTCACTTCCATTCGCAAGCCGTGTTGAAAAGCTTGCTGGAATTGAAATTGTTGAAAGTTCAATTGAATCTGCAAAACGAAATGCAAGTGACAATGGTTTAACAAACACCTATTTCTTAGCAAAAGACGCTAGAAAAGGAATTGATGAGGTACTTGAGAGCTTTGGAAGACCAGAGTTGCTCTTACTTGACCCTCCACGTTCTGGTGCTGGTGGCAAAGTGATGAGAAGAATTGGTCGTTCACAGCCTGAAAGAATCGTCTATGTTTCATGTAACCCAGAAACTTTCGCAACGGATATTAAAGAACTCGAACCGTTTGGATATACATTAAAAGCTGTGCAACCAGTGGATTTATTCCCACATACAGTTCACGTAGAAGCGGTGGCATTGCTTGTCAGAGAAGAAAATTAAGGGCGTCTCCCAGTAGGTTAAAATGTAACTTACTGGGGGAGGCATTTTTTTATCCGAAAAAAATGAAGGTCACTTCGTATAAATGTTTAATAATGTCCTTCATTAATTCTAGAGGAGTGAAAATCGCTAAAAAATTGTCGAAAATAATTGAAATTTGAATACGTTTTCTCTTTACAACATGGCATTTTCAGTATATATTAAATTATGACAAACTTGTGTACAAGTATACAACAGTAAGAGAAAGGGAGATAAAAACTACTATTATACTAGTTTTGTAGGGATTATTTATAAGGTAAGTGAGTTGATGGTGATGGAATTTCCTTCTATAGCTTTAAAAGGGACTTCTCTTGGCGAAATGATTTCAAGTGAATTACGTTTGAAAATAATTAATAAAAGTATTGCTCCTGGAACAGTACTGTCTGAAAACTCGATCGCAGAGGAGTTTGGGACTAGCAGATCCCCAGTACGAGAGGCGCTCAAAACCTTATCAAATGAGGGGCTTATTCGACTAGAGCGTATGGGTGCGGTCGTCCTCGGCTTGTCCCGGAAGGATATAGAAGAATTGTACGATGTGCGATATCTAATCGAAACATTTGTCATCGAACGACTTTCAAAGATGGAGAATGAGGATCTTATCAAAAAACTAAACAAAATTCTTGATGAGATGATAATTGCCGCCAAGTACAATCAATATATTGAATTTACAATCCAGGATTTGAAATTTCATGAACTAATGATTGAGGCTGCTGAGCACAAAAGAATGCTTCATTTATGGAACAATATTCGAGACATTGTTTTTACGGCGTTGCTTGTTGCTACAAAAAAGAGATTCCTTGAACAATCGAATGAGATTAATTCATTGATAGAAAAACACCGAGTTTTAATTAATTCAATCGTATCAAAAGATCTAGAATTCATAAAAAACGTGGTTCATGATCATTTTGAAGATACGCGTGAAACAGTAACGAACTCAATATTTTAAAAGCATTAATTTTTTTTAACAACAACTTGTCGACAAGTATACTGGTGTACTGATTGTAAGCGTTACGATAATCATCAACCAAAATGAAAGGGCTTTATGTGATATGAGGAGGTAATATCGAATGAAAAAACTGAATGTTGGTAAAAAAACAATAATATTCCTTGTCTTTACAATGCTTGCTATCATACTTGCGGGATGCTCTGAAGCAACGAGCGCAAATAAAGGAATATTGGTCAAGGTTGGTACAACTCTGTCACCTTCCAACCCTGTCAATGTAGCTTTAAAAGAAGTATTTGAACCAGAAATTGAAAAACGGACAAATGGTAGGTACAACGTAGAAATTTATGATTCCGGACAACTTGGTGGAGAAAAACAATTATATGATTTTACTCGTAGTGGAATTGTAGAAATGACGGCAATCGGAACAGTAATGTGGAGCGAGGTTCCGATGATGGCGACTCCTGACTTTCCATTTGTATTTAAAGATGTTGCACATGCAAGAAGAGTTTATCAAGGAGAAGTAGGAGAATATATTGCCAAGAATTTTGAGGAGCAGGAGCCAATTAAATTCTTAGCATGGAATCCAAACGGTGCTCGTGTATTTAGCTCAAGCTATCCAATTAAATCCCCAGAAGATTTAAAGGGGCAAAAATTGCGAATGCCAAACAATCCAATCCATGTGAAATTAGCTGAATCTTTAGGAGCAAACGTTGTCATCATGGACCTTGGAGAAGTATTCACAGCTTTAGAACAAGGTGTAGTGGATGGGCAGGATAATCCAATGTCTACTTTTAGACAAGAGGGTTGGTTCGAGGTTCAAGATTATATTTACGAGACAAACCATATGGTTTCATCAAATGAGCTAATGATGAGCAAAGAATTTTGGGATACATTGTCTGAAGAAGACCAAAAAATATTCCAGGAAGTTGCTCTGGAAACCTCTAATCGAACATGGGATATCTATGAAAATAGTATTGAAGACGACCGAAAGTTCTTAGAAGAACAAGGGATTGCTGTAGAAACACCATCTGACGAAGAAAGACAGCAATTGATTGACGCCGTTCAACCAGTCTATGAAATGCTATATGAAAAATACGACTGGGCCGAAGATATGATCAATCGGATTCGTTCAGTAGAGTAGAAAATGTAAACGCAACCTTTTATTTTTGAAAACATTTTTATGGAGGGAAAAGACATGTCAAAGTTTAATGACAGGCTTTTTAAAGGGATAGATTACCTACTCGGCATTATGCTTGCCTTAATTGTCTTCTTTGTCTTTTTAAATGTCGTCTTACGTACGGTATTTAATTCAGGCTTAACCTGGTCAGAAGAGATTGCAAGATATCTATTCGTTTATATTACGTATATTGGTGCAATTGGCGCGATGAGGTCGAATGTCCATTTGGGTATGGACTCTGTGATGCATAAATTACCACAAGGTTTAAAACGAGTTACTTATATTATTGCTCAAATTATTATTATTATCATAATGATTATGTTAACTCACGGAGCATATACAATGACACTACAAAGTGTGGAGGCACGAGCAGCCGCAACTGGGATTCCGCTATCAATTATCTATGGAGTAGGAATGCTAACTGGAATTTGTATTGCGCTTATTTGTGTGACAAACATCGTAAAGGTTATGAAAGAGCCAGAATCAATTAATAAACTCATAACCTTACATGAATCAGATGAAGATGATGTTTTGGATAATATGAAAAATGACGATGAAGACAACGAGAAAAGGTAGTAAAGGGAGGTCGAACAAATGACAATGGTAATCTTCTTAGTCGCATTATTAGGAGCAATGGCAATCGGGATCCCAATCGCGTTTGCTTTACTACTTAGCGGCGTATTTATGATGATCTATTTAGGAGATTTTGATACTCAAATCCTTGCACAAAATTTAATGGTCGGCTCAGATAGCTTTGCAATGATGGCGATTCCGTTCTTTATTTTGTGTGGAGACTTAATGAACCGTGGTGGTTTAACGAAACGAATCATTGTTGCCGCAACCTCATTAGTTGGGCACATCCGTGGTGGATTAGGCTATGTTGCAATCTTAGCTATTGTACTTTTTGCTAGTTTAGTAGGTTCAGCCGTAGCTTCAACAGCGGCACTCGGTGCTATTTTGATTCCTATGATGGCAAAAGCAGGTTATAACCGTGATCGTTCAACAGCATTGATAGCAGCTGGAAACATCGTTTCACCTATCATGCCGCCATCTGTACCGATGATTTTATTCGGTGTTACAGCGGGAGTATCGATTACAAAATTATTTATTGCAGGTATCGCTCCTGCTATTTATATCTCAATTGCATTATGTATCGTTTGGGCATTTGTCGCAAGAAAAGATAAAGTAGAAAAACTTCCACGAGCAAGCTTTAAACAAATGGCAAAATCCTGTATAGACGCGATTTGGGCAATTTTAATGCCGATTGGTATTTTAACTGGACTTCGAGGCGGATTCTTTACTCCAACAGAAGCAGGGGTAATTGCAGTAGTTTATGCACTATTTATTGGTGTCTTTGTTTATCGTGAATTAAAACTAAAGGATATTTTTGAAAGCTTAATTAGTTCAGCAAAAACATCCAGTGTGATCATGTTCTTAGCGGCAGCAGCTATGGTTTCTGCTTGGTTAATGACAATTGGAAACATTCCTGAAACAGTAACCAATATTTTAAGTCCGTTAGTGGATAATCCATTATTACTTTTAATCGTTATCAATATTATTGTCATTTTAGTAGGAATGGCAATGGATGTTAACCCAACTATCTTGATTTTAACACCAGTATTAATGCCTGTTGTTAATGCTGCAGGTATTGACCCTGTGTACTTTGGATTATTATTTATTCTAAATAACGTAATCGGTTTATTAACACCACCAGTAGGAACAGTTCTGAATGTTGCAGCTGGTGCAGGAAAGATTAGTATTACCCGGCTTGTAAAAGCGATCATACCATTTCTCGTTGTTGAAGTTGCATTGCTATTCTTACTAATCTTTATTCCAGAGCTAGTAACAGTCCCAGTAGAATGGTTCTCAGGTGAATAAAAACAAACGACAGTTTCATTTACGATAGCTAGAAGGATAAGCAATAAGAAAACGAAACTATAACACTACTATTATATAACTTACATCAGGGGGAATTGACATGAAAGCAGTAGTCATAAACAAACCATTTGAAGTTGAAATAAAAGAAGTTCCAAAACCAGTCATTGAAGATGAACATGATGTCATAATAAAAGTGGTTTCTGGAGGAATTTGTGGTTCCGATGTAGGTATTTTTAATGGAACAAACTCATTAGCTACGTATCCACGAATTATTGGTCATGAATTTGCGGGTATCATTGAAGAGGTTGGAGCAAGCGTGACGAACGTAAAAGTTGGTGACCTTGTAGCAGTAGACAATGTAAATAGCTGTGGACACTGCTATGCATGTCGTACTGGACATCACAATGTATGTGAAACTGTTGAGGTAACAGGCGTCCATCGTGACGGTGGTTTTGCGGAATACGTGAAAATAACTGAAAAAAATGCCTATAAATTGGATGAGTCAAAAATCGATCGAGAAAGTGCGGCATTAGTTGAACCTTATTCAATTGGTGTTGAAGCAAATGAACGCGGACGTACCACAACTGGAGATAAAGTATTGGTTATGGGCTCTGGTCCAATTGGGATTGCCGTCATGCAAGTAGCAAAATCGCGTGGGGCTTTCGTAATAATGACGGACATAGTAGATAAACGACTAGACCGTGCGAAGGATATGGGAGCAGACCGAGTTGTGAATGTGAAGAACGAAAGCTTATCAGAAGCTCTCCAAGAATTTACGAATGGTGATGGAGCACATGTCATAATTGACTCTGTATGTTCACCACAAAGCCTTGAGGAAGCATTAGAACTAGTTGCTCCATCAGGACGAATTGTGACACTTGGAACAGGAAATAAACCTTCTTCCGTTCCTCAAGTAGCATTTACGAAAAAAGGAATCGATGTTTTGGGTTCTAGATTAAATAATAATCGTTTCCCACATGTTATTGAACTTTTTGAGAAGGGTGCTGTTCAACCAGAAAAAATGAAAACACATACCTTCCATTTTACAAAAATTGCTGAAGCCTTTGAGTTCTTGAAAAACAACCAAGCCGAAGTATGTAAGATTGTTTTAAAATTTTAAGATATCCCATTTTTAAAAGAAGACCATGTTAGGTCTTCTTTTTTAGTTGAATTCACTGGTTTTCACTGATTTAACCGCTATCCCAAAGTCCGCAATCCCCTATTAGCGTCACTATCCAATTTTTATATCCTGCACTTCCCCTAATAAATTTATTAAAAGTAATAAATACTACAATTATTACCAAGAAACAGCGACTGGAGGTCACTATGTCGAAAAAACAAGGTTTATTAAAGAATGGAAACAAGTCTTCTTTGATTGCGTCCATTGTGAACACGATTATTGCGATTATAAAAGGAGTTGCGTTCTTTTTCACGGGGAATGTCGCGATGTTTGCAGAAACGATGCATTCCTTAGGGGATGCCGCCAATCAATTTTTCGTGTATATAGGAAGTGCCTTAAGTAAAAAAATGCCGACTGAAAACTATCCAAATGGTTTTGGTCGACTCGTCAATCTCGTGTTACTCGGTGCTGTTCTCATCGTTGGAATTATGAGTTATGAAACAATCAAAGAAGGATTTCTTCATATTCAACATCCAACCGAATCAAAAGGTATTGCCATTAATCTTTCTGTATTAGGATTGGCCGCTCTCTTAGAGTCATACGTTCTTTTTAAGGCAATGAAAGAAGTTTTGCACGAAGCACATGTGGAGGCAAGTGGCTTTGCGGCTGTAGGCAAAAGCTTTAGTCATTTAGGAAAAGCAACGCCAGCAACAAAGCTTGTATTTATGGAGGATTTAGTAGCAACCCTTGGTGGACTTATAGCGATCATTGGGATTTTACTCTCCTATTATGGAGGTTTCCATGCTGCAGAAGGAATTGCTTCTATTATAATCGGTATAATGATGTTTTATGTCGTAGGTAAGGTATTTTTAGACAATGCAAAAGGAGTACTTGGCGAAGCAGACGAAGATCTAGAAAACAAAATTGCGGAGTTTATTTTTACAAATCCAGAAATAAAAGATATCCGAACCTTATTTGCAATGAAAGAGGGGGAGGATTTCCACATCGAAATGAAATTAGAAATAGAACCAAATATCACGGTCAAAGAAGCATTTCAAATAAAAGACCGAATTGAAGAAAAGATCCAGTCAATAAAAGGAGTGACTGACGTCATCATCGAATTCGTGGAAGATGACGGAGTCAAGACATGGACGCAAGGACTTATTCCACAATAAAACACGCAAAAACCGGAATCAAAAGTGATCCCGGTTTTTTAGTCAACTATTGTTGCTGCGGAGTAGCCGTTTTTGTCTTATGTTTTGGTTTCAAATATAAACCAAGTTCCTTCTTCTCTTTTGTTAATGAGCGATACAATGAAATCATCATTAGTACCATTATAATGGAGAATGGAAAAGCTGCTGCAATAAGAGCATTTTGTAAGGCTTGTAAACCACCGCTGTATAATAATATTAAAGCAACGGTTGATTGTAAAATACCCCATGTTAGTTTTACATTGTTTGGCGGTGTGAGTGATCCGTATGTGGTTTGCATCCCTAAAACAAATGTGGCAGAGTCAGCAGACGTAATAAAGAATGTTGCTACAAGGATAATAGCCACCACTGATAAAATAACCGAAAGTGAAGATTCATTAAAGATTGCGAAAAGAACCTCTTCTGTAGCAAATTGGGAAAGGTCAACAATGCCTTCCTTTTGGACTTCTACTGCAGAAGTACCGAATACCGCAAACCATAGAAAGCTTACAAGAGCAGGAAGCAATAAAACTCCTATCATAAATTGTCGAATCGTTCTTCCTTTTGATACACGTGCAATAAAAATTCCTACAAATGGTGACCATGAAATCCACCAAGCCCAGTAGAAAATCGTCCAACCGTTAATCCAAGAGCGGTGTTCCTCATTAAGTGGAGCTATTCGGAAGCTCATGTGAACAATATTTTGTATATATCCGCCAATTGAATCTGTAAACATGTCAAGAATTAGAATTGTAGGACCTGCTACGAACATTAAAATGAGCAGGGCAGCTGCTAAAATCATGTTTGCATTACTTAAATATTTAATACCTTTACTTAATCCCGACCATGCAGACATCATAAATAAGACGGTAACAATCGCAATAATGATGAATTGAACGAAGAAATTATTAGGTATTCCAAGTAGAAAAGAAAGCCCTCCATTGATTTGTGCAGCTCCAAATCCCAATGTGGTAGCAACACCAACAACCGTTGCAAACACAGCTAACACATCAACCAGTGTACCTAGTTTTCCTTCCATAGCTTTTTTTCCTAAGACAGGCTTTAAGGTTGCTGAAATGAGGCCAGGTTCGCCTTTGCGGAAATTAAAATAAGCTAAGGCAAGTGCCACGAGCGCGTATACTCCCCAGGCGTGAATCCCCCAATGGAAAAATGTATAACGCATTGCTTCTTTTTGAGCAGCATCTGTAGCACCTTCTGCTACTGGAGGAGTCAGATAATGGGATAGTGGTTCTGCGGCGCCCCAAAAGATCAGTCCAATTCCCATCCCTGCACTAAACAACATAGCAAACCAGGAGATATTTGAATACTCGGGTTTTTCATCAGGTTTTCCGAGTCGGATTGTGCCAACAGGGCTAAAAATAAGGAAAATACAGAAGATGACTATGATTGTAACTAAGATTAGATAATACCACCCAAAAGCGGAAGTGATAAATGCTTGAATATTACTTGTTACTTCTTCGAAACTTTTTGGTGCCGCAACACCATAGATGACAGCTGCGAGTGTAATTGCAACTGAGATCCAAAAAACATTTGATATTTTTTTCATCATAAAATCCTTTCTTTATCGTGCGTATGTATTCACTATCTTTCCCACTCTCCTAAAAAATTTGCTCTTTTTAGGGTAACAAAGTTTATCATTTTTAGCCAACCATTCGATTTTTTTGTAATCTACTGAATAAAAAGGAAAAGGTGCCCTATTGAATAAGAAAATGCCAAATTATGAGAGAAAATATAGGAATAATCAGTCGAATGTATGATATTATTATCATAATCATAGTGAAAAATGTCGTTTTACATATTTAGGATGAACTAGAGGAGACTTTATGATAGGATTTACGCAATTAAAAGGCAAACTGAATAGCGACATAATCCTATTAGTAGCCCTGATGGGATTGGTCCTGTTCGCCTCTCATTTCAGATTATCACTTTTGTATGGGATTACATTTTCTTTTGCAAGTATTTTTCTATTCCTGATACTACGCATATTTGGCTATTCCGCTGCGATTGTAACAGGGCTGCTTGCAATCTTCTTTACAATCTTTTTTTCAAACAGTCCATTTTATGCCATCTTAATGCTTGTTGAAATCATTTTTGTTGGTGCATTTTTCTTGCGTGGTCGAAAAGCAAAAATGTTTTTCGTTGATGTGTTTTTCTGGTTGTTAATTGGAATAGCACTGTTATTTTTTAGTGGTCGGGAATCATTGTCAGGTACTTCCCTTTACTTTCTAATATGTAAGGATATCACCAACGGATTATTCAATGTATTAGTAGCAGATGTGTTATTGGCCTATTTTCCATTTTATAAATTGGTTAAAAACCGACTAAATAAAAATAACGTATCAATACACCAGTTTTTATCCCAGATCACCATTTTCACCATACTTGTTCCGTTTTTTATAAGTGTTGTTACAAATGCCTTAAATACCTTTGATCTTATAAAAAAGGACTTGAGTGTTGTAGGCGAAACGAGAGTTAATCGCATTGAAAATGAATTTCTCCAATTGGAAAAAAACAATGGTACTGTTGATGTGAATCAAATTGAAGATATTATTTGGCGAAATAAAAATAAAGAGAGTGATATTATCATCTTTGATCATTCGGATCAAATCATCGCTTCGACAGCTATGATGGATTTCGAGTCTCAAAAGTATGAGATTAGGGAGATTTCACCAAGGCTTTATGAGGCCTTGCCAGTTGCTAGAAACGATGCACAGCCGATTACAAGGTGGATGGATGCCTTTTATTTTTATACAAGGGATACAGATTCATTTCGAATCATGCTGCAATTCCCAATTTCCCAATATCAACAACAGCTCTTTAATACTTCACTAGACCAGCTTAAATACTTATTCATTCTAGCATTGTCAGCGATTTTTTTTGTGATGTTCATTAGCCGACTTCTAACGAACAACTTAAGGCAGCTTACAACAATCACGACTGGGTTACCACAAAAGCTTCGTAGCTTAGAAAATATAGAGTGGCCTCAAAGCACGATTTCCGAGCTTCGTGTTTTAAGTAAAAATCTAAAGAAGATGGCGGATAAGCTGAAAGAGCTATTCCAAGAAAGTATCGAAATGAACTTGATTCTACGGGAGCAAACGACAAGGCTGAAGGAATCAGAGGACAAGCTCCATAAGCTTGCCTTTTATGATAGCTTAACTTATTTGCCGAACCGCTATTTTTTCCAAAACTACGTTCGCGAGCAAATCCGTCTTAATGTTGATCATGACATTGCGATTATCTTTATTGACCTTAACCAATTTAAGCAGATCAATGATACATTAGGGCATGATGCAGGTGATATGCTTCTAAAAGCAACTGGGAATAAGCTGAAGAAGCTACAATCAGATAACAGACAGGTGTTCCGACTTGGTGGGGATGAATTTGTGGTAGTACACTCGGTTGAAAAGAAAGAAGAAGTAAATGAAACATTAGACTTAATCGTAAAGGAATTTTCATCCTATTTTACAATTGCCGGCCAAAATCACTACATCACCGCAAGTGTCGGGGTAAGCATGTACCCCGAGGATGGAGAAGACTTGGATACATTAGTGAAATATGCAGATATTGCGATGTATATATCGAAGGAAAAGGGTGGAAACACTGTTCAGTTCTTCGATGAATCGATGAAATATAAATTCCAGGAGCGTCTTATCATTGAGAATTCCTTGCGCACTGCAGTCGATAAAGAAGGGTTTGAACAATTTTATCAGCCTAAAACATTTGCTGGTGAAATTACAAGCATTGAAGCCTTACTTCGTTGGAATGATCCTGTATTAGGCCCCATTTCTCCTGGGGTATTTATTGAAGTGGCAGAGGAAATTGGTCTAATTTCACAAATTGACGAATGGTCCCTTGTTCAGGCATGTAGGCAGAATAAACAATGGCAGCTTGAAGATCTTCTACATGTCCCGATTTCTGTAAATCTTTCGGCAAAGCACTTCCAACAAGATTATCTTGTGTCCATGATTAAGAAGGCTTTGGAGACTTCCGAATTAGATCCAAAATATTTAAAACTTGAAATTACCGAAAGTGTGTTTATTTCGGATCAAATGCAAGTTGCTGAACAGATTCAAAAGCTGAAAGAGCTGGGTGTTCAGATTTCTATTGATGATTTTGGAAAAGGATACTCTTCCTTGTACCAACTATTAAAGCTTCCACTCGATGAAATTAAAATTGATCGAAAATTCATCCATAATATCGATAAAAATGAGAAAAAAGCTTTACTGGTCAAGGCGATTTTTGACATTGCACACGGGCTCAAGCTCAATGTTGTTGCAGAGGGTGTAGAAACGTGGGATGAATGTAGAATGCTTATGGATATGGGCTGTGATGAAATACAAGGCTATTTATTCAGCCGACCGATTAGCAAAGACGATATGGTTGAATTTATTAAGGAAAAGATTCCAGGATAGATAAGGAAAAGGAGGCTCCATTTGGAGCCTCCTTATTTCTATAATGTTATATTTACATCTCCGTTTTCACTAATTTCAACAGTCGTATAGCTTTCAAATGTCGACATTTCGGTGATATCTCGTTTTTCATTACTTGCAAAGCTCTCCATATATCTTTGATACGTTTCGGGGTCCTTTACAATGTGGTAATAATACGTCATTTTTCCGTCGTTATCACTATGCGTCCTTAAGAAAAACCTGTCTTGAAACTCGTTTTTAAACCATTCTCTCGCTTCCATATGATTCGAAAAATCCGGCATGTTTTCATAAATAGATGTTATATCAATATTCATGCTGATTCACCCCTCATGAGATTTTCGGTTGTGATTAGTATGTCCATCTATTTACAACACATCCAAAGTTCTTAAACTCCTGGTTTCAAGTTTTGTTTAGTTTTGATCTGCTTTTCAAAATCATGTCGCTCGATTAAAAGGGAGACTAAGATACTTCCAACAATTGCCCATAATGGCGCACCGATGTTAAAGAAATTGACACCTGACATGCCAATAATAAACGCGAAAAAGGAACCCATTTGGAATTTACTGTCCGAAAAAGCAATCTTCAAGGAGCTTAACAGAACACCAATCATTGCTAAACCTGCAATCGTACTCACAATCACTGCTGGCATCGCAATAACAACGGGAACAACATAAGCTGCAAACACACCAAAGCTAGCAAATAACACACCATTTAGAGCAGAAGCAGCATATCGACCTTCTTTTTTACCTGATTCATCAGAGGCACAAATGGCTGTCATTGGTCCTGCCGTATTAACGGCATGGGCTCCGAAAAAAGAAGCAAAAAATCCAAAAATAGAGCCATAAATAGCCATCGCACTACTTGGCGCCTTAAATCCCTTGGCCATTAAAATTCCAGTCGTTTGTGCATTCTCTGTACAGATAATTAAGATGGCAAGCGGTATAGAAAGGGAAATAATCGCATTCACACTGAACGCTGGCATTTCTAGTTGGGGCAGCACAAACGAACTTTGGACATTTGAAAAATTAAATTCATTTATGACAAGGGCGAGAAGTACAGATACAACTAATGCTGATAGCACAGGCGGTACTTTTTTTGTAAATCGTGAAGATAAAAGATAAACGATGATGGCTGAGCCGGCTAATAGGGGAGAAACTTCAACAGATGTAATCATCTCAATCGCAAACCGCATCATGACACCGACAATCATCCCCATAACAATGGGCACAGGTATCCAATTCATCACTTTATCAATTAATCCGGAAACACCAAGTATAAGAACCATTAGATTTGCAACAAGATAGGCACCAATTGCTTCTGGTAATGAAAAATGCGACAAAGCAGCTGCAACTAACACGGCACCGGCGATTGAATAAGCCCCAGCAATGGGTTGTTTATATTTCAAGGATAAAAATAATCCCAATAAACCACCAAAGAAATACACGGCAAATAACCAACTGATTGTTTGCTCATGGGTTAAACCACCACTTGATGCACCTCCAATAATAATAAGTGCAGGACCTGTACATCCGAAAATGGCTGCGACAATACCAGAGCTTACGGTATTGATAGTTAGATTTTCATTCAGATCTTTGAATCTCCTATTATCCTTCATTGAACCCTCCTTGAATATTCTTAATATTCTTTTTTTAATATGTAATTAGTTCCATAATAACACAGATTTAACATAAAAATTACGTATTTTTTACGAGCGTCTAAAAAACCTCCAAAAAGATAGAATGATTGAGCATTTAAGAGAAAGAAGGTTGTTTTCTTTAAAAAATGAGAAAAATACAGATTTGATAATTTAAAAAAGATTCAGTATATTTGTAATTAATTACGAAAGTTTTAAAAACATAATACATAATTTTGGGAGGTAATAAAGAATGACAACAACAGTAAACGAAACAAAAAACCTAACAGTAAAAAAAGCCAATGGAATCGCAGAAGTCCACATCCATGTTAACAAAACAAATTCCTATGACCTTGACTATTACAAAGAATTAAATGCGGCAATTGATGATATCCGTTTCGACAATGACATTAAAGTTGCAGTACTTATGAGTGACATGCCGAAGTTTTTCTCAGCGGGTGCTAATATCAATTTCTTAAAATCAGCAGAGCCACGCTTTAAAACACAATTTTGCTTATTCTGTAATGAAACTCTAGATAAAATTGCTCGTTCTCCACAAATCTGGATTGCTTGCTTAGAAGGGCATACGGTTGGTGGCGGATTAGAAATGGCTCTTGCATGTGACTTGCGTTTTATGGGAGATCAAGCAGGAAAAATCGGACTTCCAGAAGTTTCTCTAGGTGTATTAGCAGGAACAGGTGGAACTCAACGCCTTGCTCGACAAGTTGGGCACTCTAAAGCTCTTGATCTAAACATCACTGGTGAAACATTAACTCCTCAAGAAGCATTAGCTATTAATCTAGTAGATCGTGTATTTCCACAGGAAGAAACAAGAGCAAAGACATTAGAATATGCACAGAAAATTGCGAGCAGCGCTACTTACGCAACGTCTAACATTAAGCTTTCTATCATGAACGGTAAAGAAATGCCACTTAACGTAGCAATCCGTTACGAAGGGGAGCTTCAAAATCTTTTATTCCGTTCGCAGGATGCCCAGGAAGGCTTAAGTGCATTTATTGAAAAGCGTGAAGCTAACTGGAGTGGAAAATAAATTCAACTAAATCAAAGGCGATATCGGTACTTCCGATATCGCTATTTTAAAATAGCCAAGGCTCGGCGAACTTCCTCGAGCCTTTTTCAACAATAGGAGGATATAGTGTGAGATCAAATGAATTCCAAGTCATCGTTAACTGGGGAGATACCGACAAAGCGGGGATTGTGTACTATCCTAATTACTTCAAATGGTTTGACATCGCGGGACACCAATTTTTTAGAAGTTGTGGATTATCACCAAACACATTAGAAGAAGAAAGACAAATTATCCTTCCAATGCTTGATGCAAGGTGTAGCTTTGAAAAAACATTGTTATATGATGACATTATAACGATTCGAACAGAGGTTGAAGAAATTAAAACAAAAACAATCAAGCTACGGCATGAGGTATATAGAGGAGAAACGAGAACGGGACATGGATATGAGATACGTGGGTGGGTAAAACAAACGCCTGCGGAAATTAAAGCGGTGCCAATACCTGAAGACGTTCGCTCCATTCTACAAGAGGACCTCCACACAAATGAATCAGGAAAAAGACCTCTTTTTAATGCATAATTTCCAAAATCCTCTATAATAAAAATTAACAATATTGAAATATAACAAAAAATTGTAAGTGTGGTGACTTCGATGAAACCTAGATCCTTAATGTTTACATTATATGGTGAATATATTAAATATTATGGAGGAGAAATTTGGGTTGGTAGTTTGATTGAACTCATGAAGCAGTTTGGGGTATCTGAATCGTCAGTGAGGGGGGCGATTTTTCGGATGGTCCAAAATAACCTGCTAGAAGTGAGAAAAGTAGGGAAGAAGAGCTATTACTCCGCAACTTCTCAAGGGAGAGTTGACGAAGGGGTTAGCAGGGTATACGCCACTCAAAATCACATGTGGGATCAAAAGTGGAGAATCCTTACATATTCGTTTCCAGAAGAAAAGCGAGAAATCCGCAATAAGATTCGTAAAGAACTAATTTGGACCGGATTTGGTAACCTCACAAATAGCACACTCGTGACGCCTAATCCCGTTGAGGATCAAGTCAAAGAAATGATCAGAGTGTACGGGATTGAAGAGTATGCGTTTTTATTCACCTCGTCTTCAATTGTAACGCATGACAATCAAAGCATTATCGATATCGGCTGGGACTTAAATATGGTAAGTGATGAGTATCAAACATTCATAGATAAGTTCACGCCTAAATTTGAAGAACTGCGTGAAAAAGCGTTAAACAACACTTTGAAGGATGAGGAATGTTTTATAGAGCGAACTGTACTCGTGCATGAATACCGGAAATTTCTTTTTCAAGATCCAGGTTTTCCAAGGGATCTGCTTCCGGAGGGCTGGATTGGTATAAAGGCTCGAGAACTTTTCTGGAATATTCATCAGCTTTTATCAATCCCTTCTATTCGATACTTTGAGTCTGTTTTTGAGGAAGCGCCAGATAGTGAAATTCAAGTCGAACGTGATAAAGCACTCAATCCATTTGGAGAGATCTACATCTAACCGAGGTGAGCCATGAATATTGAAAAAATTGAGTTTGGTGGCTATCGGATTGGAATCCCAGTTCCATTTCCGATGAAGTATGTTTATTGTTATCTTTTTAAACAGAATGATGGTTATGTCATGATTGATGTAGGATTAAATTATCGGGCTGCAAGAGAAGCGTGGCAAGAGGTTTTTGCTCATCTTGGAATCACGCCACGTGATATCCATACGATTTATCTAACTCATTTTCATCCTGATCACTCCGGACTTTCCGGCTGGATGCAAGAGCAAGCAGGTGCTGAGCTTTATATGAATGAAATAGATGCAAGGATGATCGATCGTGTTTGGGGCGAAGGCAGCAAGCAGGTTGTATTAATGAAAGAAATGGTCCTGCAGCATGGAGTCCCAGAAGACTTAGCAGATGGGATCTCCGAACATATGGAAAAGCTCAGTCAAAATGTACTCCCATTGCCTGTTGCAAAACCCATTAGTGATACGATTGAGTTTGGCGGTAAACAATGGTCCGTGATCCATACCCCTGGTCATAGTGAGGGGCATGTTTGCTTTTTTCAAGAAGAAGAAGGCATCCTAATTGGTGGCGATCATATTCTTGAAAAAATTACACCGAATATTAGTGTTTGGCCAGATGCCAGCCAGCATCCCTTGCATGAATATATAGACTCATTACGTAAAATTAGTAAATATCCGATTAAGAAGATATATTCTGCCCATCACTCACCTGTTCTCAATGTAAATGAACGCATTGACGAGTTAATTCAGCATCATGACGAGCGGCTTGCGTATATCGAAAGCTTGGCAGATGATAAAACGACATATGAGATCGCAAAAATATTGTTTTCCCATAGGGAGCTAAACCCTCATCAATGGCGCTTTGCTATCGCAGAAACCATTGCTCACTTAAACTATCTTGAGCGTGAGGGACGGATTACGAAACAAGATCAGAATCCGATTGTTTATGTAAACAGTCGTCGAAGTTAATCTAGAGCGAGAACCCCGAGGTTGTTATGAAAATAGCAATCTTGGGGTTTTTGTTTGGTTAGATTTAAATTTGATTTTTGTGATGAAGGGGAAAGCGTTGAGTGGTCTGACGTGTAATCCCGTTCATGGGGTGGATGAAGAGGAAAACTGTGAGGAGTATCATAGGTAATCCTCTTCATAGGGTGGATGAAGAGGAAAGCTGTTAGGAAACTCGGGCGCAATCCGGTTCATTTTTTGTATGAAGTCCCGAACGCCCCAGCACTACACGCGAAAAGGTCCTCATAACCCCGATGAAGTCCCGAACGCCCCAGCACCACGCGCGAAAAGGTCTTCATAACCCCGATGAAGTCCCGAACGGCCCCAGCACCACGCGCGAAAAGGTCTTCATAACCCCGATGAAGTCCCGAACGCCCCAGCACCACGCGCGAAAAGGTCTTCATAACCCCGATGAAGTCCCGAACGGACCTACACTACACGCGAAAAGGTCTTCATAACCCCGATGAAGTGCCGAACGCTCCAGCACCACGCGCGAAAAGATCTTCATAACCCCGATGAAGTCCTAAACGCCTGAGGCCCAAGCACGAAAAGTCCTTCACACCTCCAATCGAACCAGCACCACATGCATTCCTCTAAAAACCAAAACCCCAACAACCCCAGTATTTACACCACCTCCCTAACCCATCCATTATGATTTTAAAATTAACGTCTAAAAAACAACATAAACGTATTGACAAACAATTTATAATATTCTATATTACATATTATAAACGATGGTTTAAAAAACGTAATACAAAGAGGTGTTCATGGATGAGTATAAAGGAAGCTGAGGTATTACTGGAAAAGGTACAAAATGGATTTATAGTAGAACGCATGGAGGATATGAATGACGAATATTTGAAGGCACTGAAACAAACGCTTGCGATTGTTGGAGATACAGAACTTCTTAGCGTCCCACCACTATTAACAGTCTACAATCAAGCCCCAAATTTAAACTATAAAATTACCGCTCTAGCAGTGATGCAAGATGAAATCGGTCATGCTCATATCGCATATCGCTTGCTGGAAGACCTCGGTGAAGATGTTGATGAGATGCTTTATCGCCGTCCGGCAAACCGATGGAAAAATCCATATGCTTTTGATTTTAAATTAGACAACTGGGTTGAATTAGGAGTCTTTAACGGATTGTTTGACCGATCTGGATATACGCTTTTGGGTGATGCGTATGAACATACTTCCTATGGACCTTGGAAGCGTGCACTCGTAAAGGTTGATAAAGAAGAGTTGTTCCACCTCCGAAACGGGGAAATCATTATGAGAAATGCGATGAAGAAGCCGGAAACTGCAAAGCAAGTACAAGATGCTGTGGATTGGATGTTCTTAATGGCACTTGAATTTTTCGGTGTTGCCGATAATCTTAAAAGCCGTTCGGCACAATTGGATTATCGCTTAAAAGGCCGAAGTAATGACGAATTAAGACAAAAGTGGTTATCGACAGCTGTTCCATTCTGCGAATCGATTGGAATCAAGGTTCCAGCTTACTACGATGAGGAGCAAGGTAAATATGTCATTGATGTACCATTCCCATGTAAATTTGATGCAGAAAATAAAAAATGGTTAACAGACCAGCCTGACACATGGGAAGGAGCAATCGAACGTTTTAAGCAAAGAGGTCCTCAAAATAAAGAGTTTGTTGCTCGAATCCAAAAGGGAGTTTGGGAGTTAGAACAAATGAGAGCAGAGGAGGCATAAACATGAGTGGAATTACCCAAAGCGAACAAGCAACTACTAAGTACTGGGATGCTCTTAAAGAAGTGATGGATCCAGAGTTTCCAATCAGTGTTGTAGATATGGGTTTAATCTATAACATCACCCAACATGGAAACGACTTAGAGGTTGAAATGACGTATACCTCCACCGGATGTGCTTGTATGCAGTGGATTGAAAACGATATCAAAGAGCGTTTGCTAAAGGAAGAAGAGGTTAAAGATGTGAAGATACAGGTTGTATGGGATCCACCTTGGACAACGGCAAACCTAAGTGAAGAAGGAAAGAAAAAGTTAAAGCACTGGGGGGTAAGTTCATGACAGTAGAAGTAGCGACGAAACATGATTACCTTCTTCTCACTCGAATCAATCGTGGAGATGAACTTATTCATGTGGGGACATTCAAAGCAGTTAATGATGACTTAGCAAAAATTTACGCGCAGCATATTTACGATGAAGAAGACTGGGTTGAAATGTATGTGGTGAAAAAAGAAAACCTTGTTTGTGTTCGAAGCCCAGAACCATTATTTGCAAAGGAGTGAGAAAGGTGACTAATGAACATATCTCGTTAATAGAACTAGGTGAAACCATTGCAGATAATAAATTTGTTTTAGGTGACCGCTTAGTCGAAATTGGTATCAGCGGCCCTACATTAGAAGGAACACTTTCTTCAATCGCAATGGCACAGCAGGAACTAGGTCATTCTAGACTTCTCTATCGATGGGTTTCTGACCTAACAGGTGTGAAGGCGGAAGTGAAGGACCAAACAGGAAAGGCGTTTCAACAGAATGTAAAGATTGGGAACTGGATTGAACTCATTGCCGGGCTTTACGTCACAAATGTTGCAGTAGATTTAGTTATGAAGGCGATGATTGAAGCAAATAACCCGAATGTCAACCCACCTTTTACAAAAATGCTAAAGGAGCAGCAGGAGCATCTCATCTACTCAGAGAACTGGTGTGAACAACTTTTACTTGATAAAGGTTCGATTCCGCGAAGATGCCGAGAAGCAATTGATAAAACGGCTCAGGAAGCTAAGGAATGGTTAATTAAAGTAGAAAATGACATGTATCTCGTCACTGAAAACATTATTCAAAAGGATGCGAGATTAGTAGAACAATTCAATGCAACCATTCAAGAAATATCAAGGGAAGCGGCGAAGCAAAATGTCGGCTAGTAAAGAGAACGTCCAATGTTCATTTTGCTCATCTAATGATGTAAAAAAGATTTCATCCTTTGGTACAGCCCAATTAGTTCGCCAATACTATTGTAACGAATGTAAAAGCGTATTCGAATACATTCGATGGCAAAAGGAAGACGCGGCAAAGTAAAAGGGGTCGAAAACATGCAAATAAAAAAGATAGGTGTTATAGGTTCTGGAACCATGGGGGCAGGGATCGCTCAGCTACTTGTTCAAAATGGATACCCTGTCATGCTCTTTGATATTGATGAAGAAACGGTGGCCCGTGCAAAAGAATCAATAGAAACAAAGCTTGATAGATTAGTTGTCAAAGAAAAAATAAGCCTGAGCACCTCAGAACAAGCAAAAAGGAATTTGGCTACCACAACGGATATGACCTCATTTGCCGACTGCCAATTGGTGATTGAGGCAGCGCCGGAAAAGCTGGAAATTAAACGTTCTATATTTTCACAACTGGAAGAAATCTGTACGAAAGATTCGATTTTGGCGTCGAATACTTCCTCACTTTCGATTACAGAAATCTCTGGACAAAGCGCAAATCCAGAACGAATCGTCGGCTTACACTTTTTTAACCCGGCACCAATTATGCCACTTGTAGAAGTCGTAAAGGGCTTAAAAACAGCTTCCTCAACTGTTGAAACCCTAGTGGAATTTGCCAAAACGATACGTAAAAGTCCTGTAATGTGTAAAGATACACCAGGTTTTATTGTGAATCGAGTGGCACGACCATTTTACAATGAAGCTTTACGAATTATGAATGATAAAATCGCTTCGGTCGAACAAATTGATCGAATTATGAAACGCGCTGGGAACTTTAAAATGGGTCCTTTTGAATTACAGGATTTGATCGGGATTGATATTAATTTCGCAACAACCAAATCGGTTTATGAAGGATTTCACGGAGAAAGTAGATTCCGTCCTCATTATTATCAGGAGCGAATGGTTCAATCAGGTAGCTTAGGAAGAAAAACAAAAGGAGGGTTCTTCGAATATGACAACTAAAACAATCGTCATTGTAGGGGATAACTTACTCGCAAAAGAACTCTCCCATTCTTTTCAAGAAATCGAGCAGATTCGTTTGGTGGATCCAAAACTATTGGATGAACAAGTGGATGTTGTGATTGAAACGACCAACCTTGATAAGGGTGAAAAGAAACGTAGAATTCAAGAGATTGAAGCAAGTGTTTCATCTACCACTTTAATTTTATCCACTACTCTTGGTGTGACAGCCACTGAGGTTGCCTCGTGGCTGAACAACCCTGATAGAGTAGTAGGGTTTGGGGCATTTGCGAATTTTAAAGAAGGTAATCTAATTGAAGTGGCAATGCCCTTACAGGCTGACCCAAGATATGTTCATGCAGTTGCAGACATTTTTTCATTGATTAATCAAGACGTTGAACTTGTGGAGGACGAAGTAGGCTTTGTGTTCCCACGAATTTTATCAATGATTGTCAATGAGGCGGCTTATGCATTAACAGAGCAGACTGCAGAGGCGGAAGCCATTGATGTCGCGATGAAAAAAGGCACCAATTATCCAAAGGGTCCGCTTGAGTGGGCAGAGAGAATTGGGCTAGATGACATATATGCCGTATTAAGTGGATTATATCGAGAATTAGGGGAAGAGCGTTATCGACCAGCCCCACTTATTCGTAAACTTGTGTACGCAGGGTGGATTGGTGGAGAAACCGATAAATGCTTTTATCATTATCAAAACCGAAACAAGGAGCTTTCAATATGAGAGAAGCTGTCATCATTGACGCTGTTCGGACACCGATTGGGAAACTAAACGGTTCACTCACAAGTGTACGACCAGATGATCTTGCAGGACATGTCATTAAACAGCTTATGGCTCGCGTAGACCTTGATCCGTCATTAATCGAAGATGTGTTTTTCGGGTGTGCGAACCAGGCTGGGGAAGATAATCGAAATGTGGCGAGAATGGGCTTGCTTCTTGCTGGACTCCCTGTTTCCATTCCAGGGGTAACGGTTAATCGCCTTTGCGGATCTGGGCTAGAGGCAGTAAATCAGGCGGCAGCTGCGATTAAGTCAGGTTTAGGGGACGTCTTCATTGCAGGAGGAACCGAAAGTATGACCCGTGCACCTTACGTTATGATGAAACCCTATGTGACAAATGCGAAAGGGAACCAAACCTTACATGACACGATGTTAGGCTGGCGATTGATCAATCCTGTGATGAATGAAATGTATCCTCCTATTAATCTAGGAGAAACCGCAGAAAATGTTGCAGAAAAGTATGGGATTTCAAGAGCAGAACAGGATGAACTTGCCATTTTAAGTCAGCAAAGGGCAGCAACAGCGATTCAAAGTGGAAGATTTAATGATGAGATTGTGCCAATTGAAATTCCACAGCGAAAAGGAGAACCGCTTCTTTTCAAAGAGGATGAGCATGCACGACCTGAAACGACATTGGAAACACTCGCGAAGCTAAGACCTGTTTTTCGGAAAGATGGAACTGTAACCGCAGGGAATTCATCGGGGATCAATGATGGTTCAAGTGCTATTCTCGTCATGGAAGAAGAACTCGCCAAAAAGCTTGGATTGAAACCAATTGCAAGAGTTGTTACTTCTGCTGTTAGCGGAGTCCACCCAGACTATATGGGAATTGGTCCAGTTCCAGCAACTAGAAAAGCATTGCAAAGAGCGGGTCTAACCGTTAAGGATTTAGATTTAGTCGAAATAAATGAAGCTTTTGCAGCACAATCTGTTGCATGTATAAAAGAACTAGAGCTTGATATGGCTAAAGTGAATGTCAATGGTGGTGCGATTGCATTAGGGCATCCACTAGGGTGTAGCGGTTCACGAATTGTTACAACACTTGTTCATGAGATGCAAAAACGTGATGTGCGATATGGTTTAGCAACCATGTGCATCGGCGTTGGCCAAGGAATCGCAACGATTATCGAGAAAATGTAGGGAGTGAAACAACATCTATGGTGCAATTAAAAGAGACGTACCAACTATTGATTAATGGAGAATACTCAAATAGTAGCAACAATGAATTTTTTGAAACCTATAACCCTGCAACTGGTGAGGTTTTAGCGAGAGTGGCAAAGGCAACGAAGGAGGATGTGGATCGTGCTGTTGACGCAGCTAGGAACGCATTTGAAAATGGGAAATGGCCGAAGATGCCTCAAGCTAGAAGAGCAAAAGTTTTAAATAAAATTGCCGACATCATGCGTGAACGCTTCAATGATTTGGTCGAAGCTGAAGTATTAAATAGTGGAAAAACGGTTGCGGCTGCAAAGGGCCAAATAGGTCAGGCAATTGAAGACTTTGAATTTTACGCGGGAGCCATTACAACCTTTGGCGGGCGTACCAACCCAGTTCCGAATGGATTTTTTAACTATACCGTAAAAGAACCAGTTGGAGTTTGTGCACAAATTATTCCGTGGAACTATCCATTAATGATGGCTGCATGGAAAATTGCACCTGCCATCGCAGCGGGATGTCCGGTTATCTTAAAGCCAGCATCACATACGCCGATTACCGCTTATATGCTTGCAGATATTTGTCATGAGGCAGGCGTTCCAGCCGGTGTAGTGAATGTCATTACAGGAAGTGGCTCTGTTATTGGTCCATACTTAACGACTCATCCTGGTGTTGATAAAGTTGCTTTTACAGGTGAAACGGAAACAGGAAAAGATATTATGGCGAAAGCTTCAACCAACTTAAAGCGAGTTACTTTAGAGCTAGGTGGGAAGTCTCCTAATATCGTTTTTGATGACGCAGACATTGAAGGTGCTGTTGTAGGGTCTATTTATGGAATTTTCTATAACACGGGTCAATCCTGTGAAGCTCGTTCCAGGTTATTCGTACATGAAGCCATATATGATGAATTTGTCGAGAAATTTATTGAAAAGGCTAAAAAGCTAAAGGTCGGCGATCCATTCGATAAGGAAACTCATATGGGAGCCCTGATTTCTAAGGAACATGAAGAAGTTGTCGATGGCTATGTAAAGCTTGCTATTGAAGAAGGCGGAGAAATTCTTTATGGAGGAATAAGACCTGAAGGCAGCGAATTTGATAAAGGGTACTGGTATTTGCCAACCGTTATCGGAAATGTCACGAATGATATGAGAATTGCGCAAGAAGAGGTCTTCGGTCCAGTCGTTGTAATCATGAAATTTAAAGATGAAGACGAGGTACTCAAATTATCCAATGATTCCATTTTTGGACTTGGTTCAGCCGTGTGGACAAAAGATCATGGAAGAGCACACCGAATAGCAGAAGGTCTTCGTGCAGGTATCGTCATGGTCAACTGCCCAATTTCAGCATTTCCAGGAACACCATTTGGTGGATATAAGCAATCAGGATTTGGAAGAGAGCTAAGTGTTGAAACACTTGATCTTTACAGTGAAACAAAGAGTGTTGTCTCTTATAACGGAGAACGTCCACTAAACATTTTCAGAATATAGTTTATTTAAGTAATTTTCAAATAAAAATATTGGAGGAATGTAAAATGTCTGTTAATTTAGAAACGAAAACACTTACGGTGAAAAAAGCGGATGGTATTGCTGAAGTCCACATGCATGTAAACAAAACAAATGCCTATGATCTTGAGTATTACAAAGAGTTAAATGCTGCAATTGATGATATCCGTTTTGACAATGACATTAAAGTGGTTGTTTTAATGAGTGATATGCCGAAGTTTTTCTCAGCAGGTGCAAATATCAATTTCTTAAAATCAGCAGAGCCACGCTTTAAAACACAATTTTGCTTATTCTGTAATGAAACGTTAGATAAAATCGCTCGTTCTCCACAAATCTGGATTGCTTGCTTAGAAGGGCATACTGTTGGTGGAGGATTAGAAATGGCTCTTGCATGTGACTTGCGTTTTATGGGAGACCAAGCAGGAAAAATCGGACTTCCAGAAGTTTCTCTAGGTGTATTAGCAGGAACAGGTGGAACTCAACGCCTTGCTCGTCAAGTTGGGCACTCTAAAGCTCTTGATTTGAACATCACTGGTGAAACATTAACTCCACAAGAGGCGTTAGCTATTAAACTAGTCGATCGTGTATTCCCTCAGGAAGAAACAAGAGCAAAGACGTTAGAATATGCACAGAAAATCGCGAGCAGCGCTACTTATGCAACTTCTAACATTAAGCTTTCAATCATGAATGGTAAGGAAATGCCACTTAACGTTGCAATCCGTTACGAAGGGGAACTTCAAAATCTATTATTCCGTTCACAGGATGCCCAAGAAGGCTTAAGTGCATTCATCGAAAAACGCGAACCAAATTGGCAAGGTAAATAAATACTAGTGTAGGATAAAAGAATTCATGATGGCAAAGCTGCCATCCTACAATTAAGCTAAAAAACACTATATTCATAGTGCGAATAATATTAAATACAGACAGTTTACTATTTGCTAGAATTTCAGAATAATATCAAATCAACTACTAAGTTTAATCAATCATTTTCATACATCTTTGCAGCTAATTTACACTATTAACACAGTGATAATATCAAATATCATCTACGATTGACTCCGAAAAAGGGTGGAGGTAAACATTTACCTCCACTATCTGAAATTTTTACTATCCACAAGATAGGTAAGGAGGAAGAATGTGATAAAAGTAGCTTCGGATTTAAGAGGAATCGCAACGAAGTACAATGCTGCCGACAGATTTATTGAAGAAAATGTACGAAATGGACGAGGGGAAAAGGTGGCGATTGTGAGTGGAGACGAGCAGGTCACCTATCAAGAACTTCTTAATCGAGTTAACCAATTTGGAAACGCTCTCAAAGAGTTAGGTGTTCAAAATGAGAACCGCATGCTAATGGTTCTGCATGATACTGCCGAGAATATCGTATCCTTTTTCGGTGCAGTAAAAATTGGTGCAATTCCTATCCCAACTAACACCATGCTACAGCCTCAGGATTATGAATATCTATTAAACCACAGTCGCTCTAAGGTACTTGTTATACACGAGGATCTTTGGAGCAAAATTAAGGCAAATAGAGATCGATTTGTCTTTCTTCAACATGTTATCGTCGTCACAGAAAACACATCCGTAGATGCAAATGAAATTGATTTCCATGAACTTATCCATAATAAGTCAACAGAGCTTGAATCATTCATGTCTGTGAAGGATGATCCTGCATTTTGGTTATATAGTTCTGGTAGCACAGGAAATCCAAAAGGTGTTATTCACCATCAACGAAGCATGGAAGCAGCATATAACACGTATGGGAAACAAGTTTTAGGAATAACTGAAAATGATATTACCTTTTCTGCCTCGAAGCTCTTCTTTGCATACGGGCTTGGAAACGGGATGTATTTCCCATTGGGAGCTGGAGGTACAACGGTTCTACTAAAGGATCGTCCTACACCTGATAAAGTGTTTGAAACACTTGAGAAGACAAAACCTACGATCTTTTTTGGCGTTCCAACGCTTTATGGTAGTTTGATTAACTATGTTGAACGAACAGGTAAAATTCCCGATCTATCTTCTGTAAGAGTTTGTGTATCTGCGGGTGAAGCTCTCCCCGATACATTTGTGAACAAATGGAAGGAACTCTTTAATCTTGATATTTTAGATGGAATTGGGTTAACAGAGGCCCTACATATTTTTATTTCAAATCGAGTTGGAGACATTCGCCCTGGCAGTACAGGAAAGCCAGTCCCTGGTTATGAGGCGAAAATTGTCAATGACGAAGCCAAAGAGGTTGGGCCAAACGAAGTGGGTGACTTAGTCATTAAGGGAGAGAGTCTAACTGGCGGTTACTGGGCCAATATCGCTGAGAATCAGAGGAAGTTTCACGGTGAATGGATGTACACAGGGGATAAATATTATAAGGATGAACAGGGTTATTTTTGGTATTCGGGACGATCTGATGACATGCTGAAGGTCGGTGGAATCTGGGTATCACCTGTTGAAGTAGAAGCATCTTTACTTAAGCATGACTCGGTACTTGAGGTTGCGGTAATCGGTGTGAAGACGGAGGATAATCTGGATCTTCCAAAGGCTTGTATTGTTTTGAAAGAGGGAGTAGCACCATCTGAAGACTTAAAAGCCGAATTAAAAGAGTATGTAAAAGCAAACCTAGCACCTTATAAGTATCCGAGAATCATAGAGTTTATGGATGAAATCCCAAAAACCGCTTCGGGGAAAATGCAACGTTTTAAATTAAGACAATAATTAAATGTTTCCTATGCGATAGTAAAATTAACATAATGTATCTTATTTCCTTAGTCTTTCATAACCAATCCATAAAAATGACTTGATTAAATGGTGCTATTTACCATATATACTGATGAAATAGAGGTCGTGATGGAATGAATACTCGACTTTTGTCGAGCCATTGTTCCATCCCTCCTCCATTTTTTTATGTCTATTCACGAAAAATTTATTATGTTTTTTTATTGAAAGTTTGAAATAAGTATTGAATATTCTAATAGTAATAACTATAATAATATTCGGAATATTAGAAAGTGATAAGGGGGAAGTATCCTACATAAACAAATTTGCGTGAATTTCCACAAAAGAGGGTCAGATTATGCTTTTTAAAAAAAGGGAGGTTTACCATGAAACTAGTAAAGAGAAATTGGTTGATCATGTTAGCATTTGTTCTATTACTTTCGGCATGTAGCTCAGGGGCAATTAGTACAACCAGTGATAACAATAAAAAAGAAGAAACTGAAAAACCAACTACTACAGATTCCACAAGTGATGAGCCTATTAAAATTGGTGCGCTATTACCATCAACAGGTGTATACGCATCACTTGGCGAAAATGTGATGAATGGGATGGAACTCTATTTTGAGGAAATCGGTTGGGAAGTTGCAGGAAAGAAGATAGAAATTGTGCATGAAGACACAGAGGCAGATCCTCAAGTTTCACTACGAAAACTTCGTAAGTTAATGGAGCAGGATAAAATCGATATTTTGACTGGTCCAATCAGTACTGCCGTTGCTTATGCGATTCGTGATGAAGTTGATAAAAACAAATTACCATTCCTTGTATCACATGCAGGTGGTAATGATTTAACAAGATCAAAGCGCAGCGATTATATCTGGCGTTCATCTTTTTCATCCTACCAAATTGGTCATTCAATGGGTCAATGGGCCTATGACAATATTGGTAAAAAAATCTATTTAACAGCTGCTGACTATGCATTTGGTCATGAAGCTACAGCAGCATTTAAAGATGCGTATATTGCAGCAGGTGGAGAAATCGTCGAGGAAGTATTTGCGCCACTTGGAAATAATGACTACTCTTCTTATCTAGGAAAAATGAATCGTGATGATATTGATGGAATCTACGCATTCTTTGCTGGTACGGATGCAATCCGCTTTGTTCAACAATATGAGCAATATGGATTAAAAGGAAAGATTCCTTTAATTGGTTCTGGATGGCTAACCGCTGAGGACACTCGTCCACAGCAGGGAACGGCTCCAGAAGGAATTATTGCTTCAATCTTCTGGGATTATAGCTTAGATACTCCTGAAAATAAAAAGTTCGTTGAAGCGTATGAAGCAAAATACAATGCTAGACCAAGTATCGAATCTGCAGAAGGATATGATGCAGCTGCGATCATGGCAAAAGCAATTGAAGCTTTAAATGGAGATGTTTCAGATCCTGATAAACTAGTAGAGGAAATCTCAAAGGTAGAACTTAATAGCCCAAGAGGTCCAATCAAGTTCGATAAAGAAACACATCAAATTATTCAAAACCTATATATCGTTGAAACTTATCTAGATGGTGATAAGACGGAAAATAAAGTAATTGACACAGTACCAGAAGTTGTAGACCCAGGAAAATAAGAAATGAAAAAAGAAGGAGGCAAAGGTAACATGTGTTGCCTCTTTCTTTACATTTGATAGGGGGAAAGTAATGGATACATTGGTTTTGCAATTGATGAATGCACTTAGCTACGGGTTTCTCCTTTTCATTATTACATGTGGGATTAGTCTCGTTTTCGGAATTTTAGGGGTATTAAATTTAGCACATGGCTCGCTATATTTATTGGGGTCATATATTGGCTATTCAATCGTGGTAAAATCAGGGCTGCCATTTTGGGTTGCTCTCTTAGTTGTGCCATTTATTATTGCCATCATTGGATTGATTTTAGAAGTGGTCCTACTTCGCCCTACGTATAAGCTTGGTCACCTCTCACAAGTATTGTTAACCTTTGGTCTTGCTTATATCTTCCATGATCTCTTCTCCATTATTTGGGGTAAAAACATTATGACCGTAACACCACCTGCTTTCCTAAGCCAATCTGTTGAAGTGATGGGGAATATGATTCCTTCTTATCGACTTGCCTTAATTGTAGTCGGAATCATCATTGCGTTGGTCCTTTGGTATACTCAGGAAAAAACAAAATGGGGTGCCGTCATCCGTGCGGGATTATCAGATAAAGAGATGGTTGGTGGGCTAGGCGTTAATATTCACCTTGTCTTTACACTCGTCTTTTTCTTTGGCAGCTTTTTAGCTGGGGTTGGTGGAGTACTTGGTTCGCCAATTCTAGGGGTCGCTCCAGGAATGGAATTTAACATACTGATTTTATCACTCGTTGTCCTCGTAGTTGGAGGGCTGGGGTCAGTATCGGGAACGATTGTCGCGAGTCTCTTAGTAGGAATGGTGGAAACCTTTAGTCGCTTCTTTGTTCCCGAATTAAGTTTAATCATTACATTTGCATTAATGGCTGCAGTATTAATTATCCGTCCGCAAGGATTGATAGGAAGGAGGGCATAAATGGGCAAACAGTGGGTCAAAGGTAGTTTATTATTTTTCTTGATGGTTGCTGCTCCATTTTTCGTCTCTCTCTATTATGTAAACATTTTTACCGAGATTTTAATTTTTGGGATTTTCGCCATTAGCTTAAATATCCTCGTCGGACAAACCGGGTTGGTCTCATTAGGGCATGCGGCGTTTTTCGGTGCTGGTGCTTATGCAACAGGTCTTGCTGCAAGTCATCTATCGACGAATGTGTTTCTAACCCTTGTGCTCGGAATGGTAGTTGCATTCCTATTAGCCATTTTGATTGGCTTTGTGTCAACGAAGGCTCATGGATTTTACTTTTTGATGCTAACACTTGCATGTTCTCAAATGGTGTATTCTGTTATCTATCAATGGACAGATGTAACAGGCGGATCAAATGGATTATCTGGAATTCCTTCTCCAAGTGTATTTGGAGATTTCATCCTTTCCAATCAAGTGTTTATCTACTATTTTACTTTAGTCGTATTTACAATAGTCATTCTCGTCATTAACCGACTTCTTCACTCCCCGTTAGGGTATGTTTTCATTGGGATTAAAGAAAATGAAGATCGAATGAAGTCGATTGGGTATAACACAACCTTCTATAAAAATATTAGCTTTTTGATTGCGGGTACTTTAGGTGGTTTAGCCGGCGGACTCTATGTGTTTTTCAATGGCTTTGTTGCCCCGACCGATGTATACTGGACTGTTTCTGGGTCTGTATTAATCATGGTACTAGTCGGTGGCTCAGGTACGCTTTGGGGACCTGTTATTGGAGCAGCATTTATCGTTGTATTGGAGACAATTATTAGCTCATACACGGAAAGCTGGATGATGATTATTGGTGCTGCGTTTATCCTGTTTACGATTTTTGCCCCAACCGGAATTGCTGGGTTGTTCACGAGAATTACGCAGAATCTATTTAAAGCAAAGCCCAAACCTGTAAAGGAAGAGTACATCGAGCATTCAATTGAACCGATTAAACAGCAATCAAAAATAAATGGATAGGGGGGACAGTGATGACGACGATTCTTTCAATACAACATCTTTCAAAGCATTTTGGTGGTTTGAAGGTAATTGAAGATATTACATTAAATATTTCAGTTGGTGAACGTGTTGGATTAATTGGACCCAATGGTGCCGGAAAGACAACCTTTTTTAACATGATTGCAGGAGACTTAAACCCTAGCGGAGGCACGATTACTTATTTTGACCGGGATATTACGAAGGTTCCTAATTATAAACGAACGGAAAATGGAATCGTACGTACCTTTCAGAAAAACAATCTCATGTTTGGATTAACCGTAAAAGAGAATGTCCTACTTGTCTTACAAAAAATGAGAAAAGAACATACCCAATGGTGGAAAAGTGTGAGTCTTAAAAACTACCGTGCACTGCATGAAGAAACAGATGCACTATTACAAGAATGGAACCTTGAGCCTTACAGTGAGATGAAGGTACAAGAGCTCTCTTATGGAGTTCAAAGACAAATTGAAATTGTGATGGCGATTGCCGGAAAACCGAAGCTTCTGCTGTTAGATGAGCCAACCGCAGGAATGTCACAGGTGGAAACCGACCAAATTATTGCACTGATTAATAAGCTTCCAAAAGAAGTAACCATCTGTATGATTGAACATGATATCGATGTGTTGTTCGGAAATATGGACCGTGTTATTGTTCTTCATACAGGAAAATTAATTGCGGATGGCACACCAGAAGCTGTTCGTGAAAATGAAGAGGTTAAGGAAATTTACTTAGGCCAGGAGGAGGCTGCACATGCTTAAACTAAACAATGTTAATAGCTTCTACGGTTCCAGTCACATTCTTCATGGCGTAAACCTCGAGGTGAAGGAAGGTCAGGTTGTCACATTGCTTGGAAGAAATGGCATGGGGAAAACAACAACGATGCATTCCATCATTGGCTTTGTTAGTAAAGTGCAAGGAGAAATCTTATTCGAAGGTCAAAATATGGCCTCACTCCAAAGTCACCAAATTGCGAAGAAGGGAATTGGAATTGTCCCGCAGGGCAGAAGAATTTTCCCGAACCTAACTGTGACAGAGAATCTAACCGTTTTCGCTGATTCCAAAAAAGGCGACTGGAACCTAGAGAAAATTTTTCACTATTTTCCTCGATTAAAGGAACGTGAAAAATCACATGCAGGCACCCTAAGCGGTGGGGAACAGTCGATGCTATCCATTGGTCGAGCATTGATGAGAAACCCGAAAATTCTTCTACTCGATGAACCGACAGAGGGACTGTCCCCATTAATGGTTGGTGAAGTAATGGATGTTCTTTTAAAATTAAAAGAGTCCGGAATGTCGATGCTTTTAGTTGAACAAAATATCTCAACGGCATTACGTATCGCGGATGATGTGTATATTTTAAGTAAGGGGAAAGTTGTCTATCACGACAATCCGGAAGAACTTAAAAATAATATGGATATCGCGTATCACCATTTAGCCTTAAGCAGCTAACATTAGCCCTTCCCATTCGCGGGAATGGGCTATTTTATTGCTGTAAAATTAAAGCGAGTGGTTGGACAGAAATTGTACCCGCAGTTGTTTGGATGTATTAGAGTGAAGGTACGATTAGGCAGTAATCGTTCCCTCGGTCAGTTGGATAAAGAAGAGTGAAGGTACGATTAGGCAATAATCGTCCCCTCGCCAACTTGGATATAGAAGAGTGAAGGTACGATTCTACTGTCTTTTCTGAATTGAAGCCACATTCTTTCCATCCAACACCAAAATAAACACATTTATAAATAGAAGAATTCCCTTTGGTAAATACTACAATTGGTGATGAAAATGCCTTGTCAATCAAGTGATGAATTAAAAGAATTGGTAAAAGAAGCGCGCCCAATTGCGAAACAAGGACGCGTAGCGGACTATATACCTGCACTCGGAAAAGCAAACCCCAATGACCTGTCGATTGCAATCAACTATCCAGACGGCCGCTGCTATTCTGCTGGGGACATTGAACGGAAAATCTCTTTGCAAAGTATCTCGAAAGTCATAACAATTGCTCTCGTTTTAATGGACAGAAGCAAGGAGTATGTCTTTGCGCGAGTTGGAATGGAGCCTACAGGGGACCCGTTTAATTCGATTGCAAAGCTAGAAACGATGGCACCATCAAAGCCACTGAATCCAATGATTAATGCAGGGGCACTTGCTGTAACCCATATGATAAAAGGGAATTCAGTGGAAGACCGTTTTCAACGACTATTAACATTTATACGAGAATTGGCGGGCAATGATACGATTGAATATAATGAAGAAATCGCGCGCTCTGAATTCGAAACGGCTGATCTCAATCGAGCCCTATGTTATTTTTTGAAGCAACATCATATCATTGAAGGTGATGTTGAGCAGCTAATTGACCTCTATACAAAGCAATGCGCAATCGAAATGAATTGCCTTGATTTATCAAGGATTGGACTTGTTTTTGCATTAGATGGGATTGATCCGCAAACAGGAAAACAAATCATGCCCATGAAAATAGCGCGCATTTGTAAAACCTTTATGGTGACCTGTGGGATGTACAATGCCTCTGGGGAGTTTGCCATAAAAATTGGTATACCCGCAAAGAGTGGCGTCTCTGGTGGGATTATGGGGGCTGTGCCTGGTAAATTTGGAATCGGTATCTTTGGTCCAGCATTAGATGATAAAGGAAATAGTATTGCTGGAATAAGACTACTTGAACTCCTGTCAAAAACGTATAACCTAAGTATGTTCTAAAACGAAAACATCGTGGATACAATTTCATTGCAAACTTTAAGCACATGATATATTATAGCTTATGCCTACATAAAACACTGGTATAAAAAATGAACTGTACGTCTAAAAAAGGGGGAATATAAATGGATTTTTCCGACAAACATATCCGCCCTAATTACGGTATTCTTACCGTCTTGATGGTTGGAGCCTTTATTTCATTTTTAAATAATACGTTACTAAATGTGGCTTTGCCCTCCATTATGACGGAATTAAAGGTTGATCCTTCAACCGTTCAATGGTTAACAACGGGCTTCATGCTAGTCAACGGAATCCTGATTCCAACGACAGCATTTTTAATCGAAAAGTTTACAGTTCGTCGTCTATTTTTAGTTGCCATGGGCCTGTTTACAATTGGTACAATATTGTCAGGTACGGCTCATGTTTTCTCCATCTTGCTTGCCGGGCGTATGATCCAAGCATCCGGATCCGCAATTATGATGCCACTATTAATGAACGTGATGTTGGTAAGTTTCCCGGTTGAAAAAAGGGGAACCGCGATGGGGGTATTCGGATTAATCCTGATGTTTGCCCCAGCAATCGGGCCAACATTATCTGGTTGGATTATTGAACATTATGACTGGAGAATGCTCTTCCATTTTATAACTCCAATTGCAGCAGTCGTGTTTATCCTTGGATTTATCATGCTAAAGGATAAAAAGGAAAAAATCTCCTTAAGACTCGACTTTTTCTCCTTAGTTTTATCAAGTATTGGTTTTGGTGGTTTATTATATGGATTCAGTTCAGCTGGGAATATGGGCTGGGGGAGTCCATATGTCTACGGAACCATTATAATCGGAATTATTTCGTTAACTTGGTTTATTATCCGTCAATCGAAGCTCGACATCCCAATGCTAAACTTTGGGGTCTATCGCTATCCGATGTTTGCATTGGCTTCGGCGATTACAATGGTTGTCAATATGGCGATGTTTTCAGGATTTTTACTTTTACCGATATACGCTCAAACGATTTTACGTATTTCGCCGATGGATACAGGCCTCATGCTTTTACCTGGGGCTATCTTAAATGCATTTATGTCACCAATTAATGGGCGTTTATTTGACAAGTTTGGTGGACGTATATTAGCAACTGTGGGATTAGCGATTACAACGGTTACTACCTATCTTTTCAGTCAGTTAACATTTGAAACGACCTATACAAATCTTGTGATTTTACATGCGGTGAGAATGTTTGGGATGTCCATGGTCTTCATGCCAGTTTCAACAAATGGATTAAATCAGCTGCCACGTAATCTGTATCCACATGGTACGGCGGTAAACAATACGTTGAACCAAGTTTCCGCAGCAATTGGAACAGGCTTTTTAATTACGCTTATGTCACTAAAAGAAGAATCGTCTATAGCAAATTTATTGAAGAATGTTCAAGGTCAACCAACTGAAACACAAATGGCTGAAATTCAATTAACAGGTATGCTTGATGGTATTAATTTCACATTTTTCGTATCAACCTTCCTTATTTTCCTTGCTCTTATTCTTGCATTCTTTATCAAACGTGCAAAACAAGAAGAGGATATTACAGGAAAGAATCAATCGAAACAAGGCGTAAAACCTACATTAGCCAAGAATTAAAAAAAGGAGAGATCCACCAAAATGGATTTCTCCTTTTTTATCCTCTAATAGCTGGTATTTTAATTTTAATCGTAAATTCCTCGTCCTTATGAACAAAGTCTAAAAATCCATTTGCCTCATGGACGACATCTTGAATAAGTTTTGTACCGAGCCCTTCATGACCTTCGCCTTTCGTCGTTTTTCCGAAGTTCACAAACAGCTGATCAAGGACCTGCGTTGGAATTGGAAGAGAATTATTTTTACAGTGTAAAATATATAAACCACTTCTCTTATAAAACTGCATCGTCAAAAAGGCTTGTTTATGATAGTTATTTTGCCATTCTTCACAAGCATCGATGCTATTTGATAAGAGATTACCGATTAGCGTGACGATTTGTTGGTCAGACAAAGGTAAAGTCGAAAGAGGCACATCAATATCATATACAACCTCAATATTCAGTGCTCTTGCTTTACGATACATTTGATGGAGAATACCTGCCACCACGCCACGTTCCCCTTTAATCGAAAGGTTTGTCTCCTTATAGCCTTCTACCAATTCATCCAAATATTGTTTGGCTTCCTCGCTTTTGTTCGTTTCAAGCATAAAATGAATAGCTGATACATGTTTTAAAAAGTCATGGCGTTCACTTCGAACGATGCGGAAGGTTTCATTAAATTGAGCACGCTGCTCATCGAAATGCTTTGCCTCTTCCATTAGGATTTTCATTTTTCTTGAAAGTGATAATCGCGTTACAAATAAATAAAGGCATAGGATTCCTAAGACTAATGTGATGCCCCAATACATTATTACGCCACCTTTAAGGGAGGTTAAAAAGTCTGGTGAAAATGACTCATCGGCAGAGGAACTTCGACTAACTACCGACACTTCCTGTGTCGAACGTCGAAGTCACCACATCCTGTGGAAGCTCGTTGGCTTGCTTTTCCGTTCCTCACGTAGTGCTTGCATACGCTCCGGTACTCGAAGCTGCTGCGCCTCGAACTTTCGACGCACAGGATGTGCTAGTGTCGACAATGCCACAGGACGTGGCGTTTTTGTCGCCGCGGTCCTTTCCCCCTCCTTTTTAACAACCACTAAAAATAATTTTCTTGTAAAAAATCTACTTTTTCTTTTGTAATCATTGCTTGTTCTTCGATGCCTTCAAATGTGACGATATATGAGTTTTTTGCGTAGAGCGAAAAGTTTTTTACATAATGAATATTAATGATAAACGACCTGTGTGATCGAATAAAGTCGCGTTCCCGCAATTCTCCCTCCAGATCATTAAGAGTTTGGTAGGTTTTAATTGGTCCTGTTTTTGTATAAATCGTTGTCGACCGTCCTGAACGCTCGATAAAAATAATGTCCTTTTTCTGCAGAATATGTATTTCATTTTTTTGCTTTAAGTAAAGTCTTCCATGAATCTCAGCTGACTTTGTTTTTTCAAGTAATCGCTCAATGGATTTCACTAATCGTTCCTTCGGATAGGGCTTCATAATATAATCATGAACATTCAGCTCAAAGGCGTGGACAGCATAGCCACTATTTCCAGTAACGAAAATCACGGACATATTGAGCGCATGCGAATGAATAATATCAGCAAGCTCATATCCAGATAAATTTGGCATCTCGATGTCAGCTATCAACAAATCAATTTCTTCTTTTTTAATTTGTTCATAGGCTTCCTCGGCAGACAAAGTAGAGAAGACAATCTCGACATCAGGAATGCCGCTCACAATGGCTTTTAACTTATCCAAGTCAATCAAACGGTCATCTACAAGACCAACCTTCATATCGCAATCGACCTCACAAAAGAATACATGCAAATAGTAATTTCCAAATATAGTATCTTTCTATTTTAACACCTTTATAGGGAAATTTGACCTATTCACGACAAAAAAAGGAATATTCGCGACATAACTAGAGATTTTGTAGAATCGTATGGCTATGATATAGACATAAGAACAAGACGAGGTGGAAAAAATGATTGAAATTAATGAAGTGACAAAAAGATTCAAAGATAAAAAGACTTCTATAACTGCATTAAAGCATGTGGAGTTTACGATTGAAAAAGGGCAAGTGGTTGGGTTACTAGGAGAAAATGGGGCAGGGAAAACGACCCTCCTTCGGACAATTGCCACTCTATTAACTCCGACTGAAGGGCATGTAAAGGTGGCTGGTTACGATACACAAAAAAAACCAGAAGAAGTAAAAAAGAGAATTGGAGTTTTATTCGGCGGTGAAACAGGATTATATGATCGCTTAACAGCCCGTGAGAACCTAGAGTATTTCGCAGCTCTTTATGGGTTAAGCAAACATGAAACAAAAGTTAGGATTGATGAATTAGCGCGAATGTTTGGAATGAGAGATTATTTGAATCGTAAGGTCGGCGGTTTTTCTAAAGGGATGAGACAAAAGGTAGCGATTGCTAGAACACTCATTCATAATCCAGAAATTATTCTTTTTGATGAACCAACGACAGGCTTGGACATTACATCTTCCAATGTGTTTAGACAGCTTGTTCACCAACTCAAACGTGATGGAAAGACAATCATTTTCTCAAGCCATATCATGGAGGAGGTCTCCTTGCTTTGTGATTCCGTTGCGATGATGCACAAGGGGGAGCTTGTCTACCATGGTGATTTAAAGGAACTTTATAAAACAGAAGGAAGTCAGGATTTAAACTATATATTCATGAGTAAACTTGTGAGGGGGAACGAAACCTATGCTTCGTAAAATATATATTAAGGAATTAAAAGATTGCTTTAGAGATCGTCGGACACTAATACTTACTGTCCTATTACCAATTCTTATGATGTCAGGAATGACGTTTTTCTATGAAAATATGATGTCAGATGGGGAAGGCGAAACGTATCAGCTTGCAATCGAAGAGTCTTCCATGGATGAAGCGGAACGAATACTATCAGGAGTAGAGAATGTAGACCTTATTAAATCTTCCAATCTGGAACAATCCATTCAAGACGGGGATGCACAGGGCGGATTACAATTAACACCAAATTTCATTGAGGCTACTCAGAATGGGGAAGAAGCAACAGTAACTCTTGTTGGGGATTCCTTCAGTACAAAGTCTACTCAATTAAATGCGATTATCATGAATGCTTTGGCGGTTTTTGAAAAAACAGTTGTAGCTGAAAATCTTCAGGAAGTCGGAGTCAATGCGTCTGTAATGCAGCCATTTGCAGTTGAACAAATTGAGCTTACAAATGAGGATCCAAATGTTGAAATGCTTGCATTTTTAATTCCCTTAATCTTATCAGTTGCAATTGGGGTTGGTTCTGGGCCTTCTGCATCAGACTTATTTGCAGGGGAAAAAGAGAAGAAAACAATGGAAGCTCTCTTAATGACACCGGTTAAAAGATCGACCTTGCTATTAGCAAAATGGCTAACGATTGCAACAATTGGGTCAGTGATAGCTATTATTACATTGGGTGTAGTTGCATTGGAGATTAGTTTGTTTACTGAAAATCTAAAAAATGCTGTATCATTTGGAGATGACGCTTATTTAATCATCGGAATCGCGATTTTACTTTCAATTATTTATGCAGCATTCACTGCATCATTAATCATGATTACAAGTATTGCCGCGAAGACGATTAAAGAAGCGGGAAGCTATAGCAGTCCTGTCATGATGATTGCGATGTTCCCTGCCATGATGATAGTAGGGATTGGAGTAAATGAACTTACAACTTTTCATTTCGCTATACCTATTATGAATTTGTTTACTTTATTAAAAGAATTGATGTTCGGAATCATTAACTATGAACATATTTTACTTGCATTTGGTAGCTACATCGCTTGTATGATTATCTTCTTTGTTGTTGGTAGAATCATGTTTATGAAAGACAAATGGGTGATGAACTAACGAAAAAACGGCTAACCGATTAGGGTTGGCCGTTTTCTTATCAAACGTCTTGTGCGTATTTATCATCCGGAATCTTTGTAAGTGTGACATACAGACTCACATTTTCAGTTCCATCATTTAGAAAACTTAGGCTCTCTTCACCATTAATGACGATGACGTCGTTCTTTTTTACTTTTACATCTTGCTCATCAATAGTAAAGGTGCCTGTGCCTGTAAGAACATGTAGATATACGTTTGAACCTGGATGTTTATGAGCAGGTAGTATTTGTTTTGGCATAAAATTTAACACAAAGACAGTACTGCCGCCTTCTTTAAAAATGATACGTTTTGTAAGTCTTTCCTCGTTATATTCAATAAAATTGTCGAGCATTTCCTTTTTCATTTGAATCGCTCCCTAATCATATTCTCCGTCTATCTATACCCATTATAGAGTAGGATTAAAATCATTACTGTGATTTATATCATGTTTTTGTTGAAACATGAATAAACCACATCTAAGTTTAAAGAAACTTCAGTATAATGGTAGTATTACGACTAAAGTAGTATTGTCTACCTTGTTCGAAAGGGTGTTTTAATGAAGCGATTAATGAAAAATGAGTCTTTATTATTTTACTTTTTTGGATCATTTCTCTTTATGGAAACGATTTTTAGGATTATTACAGCTGAAGTTTTATTTACTGTTGATTATGGAAGGTCTCTTGTTTTTCTACTTCCCATTTGTTTAGTCCTCTTTCTAATTTGCAGTTTTTTCATTAGTACATTTAATTTTATAATTGCCATTTTGCTTTTAGGTATAGCCTCATTGATTTATTCATCCCAGATTATTTATTATAAGTTTTTTAAAACGTATTACATTATTTACTCACTTGGAAATACAGGTCAAATCATGGAATTTAGAAGTGATATATTCAATGTAATTGTTGAAAACGTGATTTTCCTTATTTTATTTTTTCTACCCGTTTTTGGTCTGGTCTTTTTTAAAAAGAAGTGGATTACATTTGTGAGAATTGGCTGGTTAAATCGACTAATTGTTGTTTTTTGCATCATTCTCTTTCAACTTACTGGAATTGCAACAATTTACGCAGGTGGGAAGGAATCTCATTCAGCGTATGATTTATATTACAATAGCAATCTTCCAAAACTATCTGTTGAGCGGTTTGGCATCTTAACAGAGATGCGCATTGATCTTCAACGACTGCTTGTAGGGTGGTCGCCTAAAGTCGAGGTACCTACTACGTCTAAATCAGTTTTCAGTCATAAACCACTACCACAAAGGGAGTCTATTGTAAGAAAAACGCCAGAAAAAATAGAACCAAAGCCCATAAAATATAACAAACTAGTGATAGACTTTGATGAATTAATTGCAAACGAAGCAAATGAGGAAATTCGAAACATGCATCGTTACTTTACTTCAGTTGAACCCACTGATAAGAATGCGTACACCGGTAAATACAAGGGGTATAACCTTATCCTGATTACTGCTGAAGGCTTTTCACCATATGCTGTTCATAAGGAGGTAACTCCTACCCTTTATAAGCTAGTCAATGAAGGGTATCGATTTACCAATTTTTATAATCCGATTTGGGGAGTTAGTACGTCAGATGGAGAATATGTTGCTTTAAATAGTTTGATACCGAAAAGTGGAGTTTGGAGCTTTAAACATTCGGGAAGTAATCTCTTACCGTATGTTATGGGAAATCAATTGAAGAAACAAGGATACAAAACAACCGCATATCATAATCATACCTATACGTATTATGGAAGGGACATCTCACATCCGAATATGGGTTATGACTATTATGGTCTTGGAAATGGTTTGGATATAAAAGAGACCTGGCCAGAATCAGACCTTGAGATGATGGAAAAAACAATTCCAAATTATATAAATAACGAGCCCTTTCATACGTATTACATGACCGTTAGTGGTCATATGCAATACTCATTTATGGGAAACTTCATCGCACATAAAAATAAACAGCTTGTGGAAGAGCTTCCTTACTCTGAACAGGCAAAGGCATACCTGGCAACACAAATTGAGTTAGACCGGGCGCTGGAAACACTGATGGCTGAACTTGAGAAGAAGGGGATTGCTGAGCGCACATTGATTGCCTTAAGTGCTGACCACTATCCATATGGGCTTGAGAAGGAAACGATTGACGAACTTGTAGGTCATAAGGTTGAGGAAAATTTCGAACTCTTTAAAAGTACATTTATCCTGTATACAAAAGGAATGAAGCCAGTCGTTATTGAAAAACCTGCTTCTAGTTTAGATATTCTCCCAACTCTTTCTAATTTGCTTGGGCTTGAATATGACTCAAGGTTATTAATGGGAAGAGATATTTTCTCAGATGCCGATCCGCTTGTCATTTTTCAAAACCAAAGCTTTATTACTGGCAAAGGAAGCTACAATGCTGTCACCAAGGAGTTTACTCCAAATGAAGGAGAAACTATGAAAGAGGAGGATGTCCAGAACATACTTCAGCGTGTTCAGGAAATGTTCTATTACTCTGCGAAAATATTAGAGCTAGACTATTATCGAAAAATATATGGGAATGAATAAAAAATGTCGATTAAATAGGAAGTGGGACCAAATATGTTAAAATGGGGCTCATTTCTTTTTTAATATCTCTGGATAGTGGGGTGTTATACAACAATAATATTGAGTTGTCTATTTGAATGGACTATAATTCTCAATATACGGAATATTCCAAAACGAGAAGGAGGAATGTTTATGCAAGCGTTTACAGATTGGGTAAATGGGATCCTTTGGAGCCCGGTGATGATTTATGGAATGCTTGGGGTAGGACTTTTATTTTCAATTTTAACTCGTTTTTTACAAGTAAGGCACATCAAGGATATGACAACCCTGATGTTCCAAGGGAAAAGTTCTGATGCTGGAGTTTCTTCGTTCCAGGCACTGGCTGTTTCCTTATCCGGCCGCGTTGGAACAGGGAATATTGCGGGGACTGCAACGGCCATTGCGTTTGGTGGTCCTGGTGCTGTTTTTTGGATGTGGGCCATTGCTTTTATCGGCGCATCTACGTCCTTTATTGAATCAACATTAGCTCAGATATACAAAGAAAAGCAAGAAGGTCAATATCGAGGAGGACCAGCGTATTACATAGAAAAAGGAATTGGTTGGAAGTGGTATGGTATTGTTTTTGCGATTGCAACCCTTCTCGCAATGGCATTCCTAATGCCAGGGATCCAATCGAACTCCATTGCCGCTGGACTTGACAATGCATTCGGTATTAACAAATGGGTAACTGCAGCCATTCTGGTGGCTTTAATTGGTGGAATTATTTTTGGTGGTATCAAAAGGATTGCAAATGTTGCGCAGTTTGTAGTGCCGTTTATGGCATTAGGTTATATTTTAATGGCAATCATTATTATGATTATGAATATTGAACAGTTTCCAGCTGTCATGGCCTTAATTTTTAAGAGTGCTTTTGGGGCAGAGCAGGCATTTGGTGGAATTATTGGGATGGCGATTTCATGGGGAGTAAAACGTGGTATTTACTCAAATGAAGCAGGTCAAGGAACAGGTCCACATGCAGCAGCTGCGGCTGAAGTATCACATCCGGCTAAGCAAGGATTGGTTCAGGCATCAGCTGTATATATTGATACATTATTAGTGTGTTCAGCAACTGCCTTCATGATTTTATTCACGGGAATGTACAATGTTCAAGCACAAGATGAGTCCTATATTGTAAACAATTTAGGCGAAACAGTTGAGGCGGGACCAGCGTTTACTCAGGCTGCCGTTGAAACGGCACTCCCTGGATTTGGTGCAGGATTTACAGCAATTGCTTTATTCTTCTTTGCCTTCACAACCATTATGGCTTACTACTATATGGCTGAAACGAATATTGCCTATTTGATAAGGGGCAGGGACAGTCGGGTGGCCATGTTGATTCTTAAAATTGTATTATTAGCATCAATGACTTACGGAACAGTGAATGAGGCAAAGCTTGCATGGGCATTCGGTGATATTGGATTAGGTTTAATGGTTTGGCTGAACGTCATTGCCATTCTCATTTTGGCGAAACCGGCATTGATTACATTGAAGGACTATGAAAAACAACGTAAGGCAGGAGTTGATCCAGTCTTTGATCCGGAAAAGCTTGGAATTAAAAACGCGGATTACTGGGTAAATGATTATGTACACGATGATAATCCATCAGGTTCACTTGCTAATAAGGATAAATCTTTCCCGGGTTAAATGGGGAAGGGACCGTCGACTTAAGGTCACGGTCCCTTTTTATTAATATGATATAATCATTCCGCCCTTGCCTGCGTACGTTCCCATCGTGGCTCCCATATAATTAAGCATAACATCTTTCGGATGACATTGAGCAATGATTTCCTTTTTAAGTGCCTCCGCTTCTTCGATGTTACCTGTATGGGTGATGCCAAAAACGGTCTCAGAAAAATCCGGTTTTGATTGCTTGATGACCTCTAATAATCTTTTTTGTGATTTTTTCTTCCCACGGATTTTTTCGAAAATTTCAACGGTGCCACCATTTCCTCTTTGCAATAAAACTTTTATATTGAGGAGCTTTGCAAGAGAGCCTTGAAATTTGCTTAAACGGCCACCTTTTACGATATTTTCAAGTGTATCGAGGAGGATATAAATGTTCATGTTTTCCCGGTATTCAGTGAGATTTGTGATAATTTCATCCACCGAATGCCCTTTTTCAGCAAGTTCAGCTGCTCTTAAAATTTGCATGCCGTGTCCTAAAGAGCCTGCTAATGTATCAAAAACAGTGACTGTATTTTCTGTAAGGTCCTTTCCCATGGTTGCAGATTGGTAGGTACCGCTTAATCCAGATGAGATCGTCAAACAAAGAATGTCTGAATCAGCTGGAAGCCTAGAATATGCTTCTGCAAAAGTAGCAGGGGATGGCTGAGAAGTTTTTGGCAGTTCAGCTGACGCAAACATCTTCTTAAAGAATTGCTGTGGCGTTAAATCCACACCTTCTCGGAAATCCTTCCCTTCAATCGAAACATTCATGGGAACAACCGTAATATCATATTTTTGAAGTAGCTCAATTGGGAGATCCGCCGAGCTATCTGTTACAAGTTTAATCATTTTAAATCCCTCACAATTTTAACTATCAATTATTTTAAGTATATCATTTCCGCATGAAATATACGTTTTTCAACACTCAGAGCGGTTTAATTTGATAAAAGAATTCAAATCTGTGCCATTCTGGTTTAAAATTGAACATATACACAAATTGAGCATGTATAAGGAAGGTTTACTATGTCTGAAGAAAATATTACGAGGATCCAACTAGATGGTAAGGAATACATATTAATTGGTACAGCACATGTTTCGAAGCACAGTGCTGAACAGGTTAAAGAAGTGATTGAAGCAGAGCAACCGGATTCAGTCTGTATTGAACTGGATGAACAGAGATATCAGTCGATGATGGAAGGTAACAAGTGGAAGGAAATGGACATCTTTAAGGTCATCAAAGATAAAAAAGCCACATTGCTTCTCATGAACTTAGCCATTTCCTCCTTTCAAAAACGTATGGCAAGCCAATTTGGGATTAATGCTGGTCAAGAAATGTTACAAGGGATAGAATCGGCAAAAGAGGTCGGAGCGGAGCTCGTTTTAGCGGACCGCAACATTCAAGTAACATTCTCACGCATTTGGAATGCTGTTGGCTTCACCGGTAAAATGAAATTATTAATGTCGATTATCTATAGTATATTTAGCAACGAAACGATCACCGAGGAAGAGCTCGAAAAAATGAAGTCACAGGATATGCTGAATTCAATGCTAACTGAATTCTCGACAAGCTTTCCAAAATTAAAAACGCCTCTCATCGATGAGCGTGATCAATATTTAGCTCAAAAAATCAAACATGCCCCTGGAGAAAAAATAGTAGCCGTACTTGGGGCAGCGCATGTTCCGGGAATCAAGGAAGAAATCAAAAAGGAACATGATTTAAAGAAGCTTACTCAGCTTCCACCAAAATCGAAAGTGCCGAAGATGATTGGTTGGGCAATTCCAATTTTAATTGTGGCGATCATTGCTTATACCTTTATTGCTAATCCAGAAGCAGGCCTACAGCAAACCTTAAGCTTAGTTTTGTGGACTGGCTCGTTTTCAGCAATTGGTGCTGCGATTGCTTTAGGACATCCACTGACGATTGTGACTGCTTTTTTTGCAGCTCCAATCGGAGTCATGCATCCATTAATTGCAGCTGGATGGATAGCAGGCTTTGTTCAAGCCTTTTTACGCCGTCCAAGTGTGAAGGACTTTGAAACACTTTCAACCGATGTCTATAGTGTAAAAGGGTTCTGGCATAACAAAGTTACACGCGTCCTACTGATTATTGTTCTATGTAACCTAGGTACATCACTCGGCTTATTTATTGGCGGAGCAGATGTAGTGAGATTGTTTATAAAGAATTTATGATACGAAAAAGACCTGTCCGGCAATGGACAGGTCTTCTGTTTTGAGGTCCTTCTCTTGAAATAAGTGCCGAAAGGACAAGTAGATTCAGCACATACTTGTGGAGTTGTTTTGGCCATTAATAAGGAACTGCTGAAAATAAATAAGTGGATGTTTTCCGTTTAAAATCCAAATAAGGTTCGGAGAGGCCAATATAAGCGGAGGATTTCCGGTTATCCAAAGGAAAATCCTTCTTTTTCGTACTTTTACAGTCAATAAGTGGAATCTCTCCGTCTATTATGGCTATTTTCAGTGCTTTTTACTTATTGGCGGAATTTGTCCGTCTAATCAACGGCCGGGGCGCTTAGCTTATTCCCACAACCGATAAGAGTGTCAATTGTATGTCAGAAATAAAAAAACTTAATAAATAATAAAAAAGACGTGTGCCAATTGATCTGACCCAAAAAAGTTAGACAAATATTTTAAGCAACTTTTAAGACTTGAGTTCGGTATTCCACCGGACTCAGGTCTTTTAATTTTGCCTTCATTCTTTTGTGATTGTAATAGTGAATATAATC
>NZ_QUQV01000007.1 GCF_003400205.1 Bacillus sp. HNG
AAGATAATGGCTAACGACTTTAAATCGTTAGTCATTTTTAAATCTTTCGTTAAGTACATGTCTACAATGAAAGAACACATAATAATTTTAATTTTTTTACAAAAAGGTATTGATAACCGGCCGTATCTGTATAATGCTCTTCTATGTTTAGATCCGTCTCATGGTGCAACAAACCATCCAAAACATGAATTGCATCCCTTGAGTTAGTATGGATAATCTTTGTGTAGTAAGAAGAGAATTGATCACTCGTAAATCGATAGATGGTTGCTCCTTTTCCAGTTCCGTAATGTGGGTTTGCATCTGCATGTAGTGATGAAACACCTAGCTGCATTCTCATACCATCTGATGAGGATGTTGTACCGTCTCCCCAATAGGAGGACAATTGTAATTTGTGATGAAAATTTACTAATACGGCTTGGGCTTTATTCATCGCATCTTCATACATGCGCCACTGAGATACATTGGCTAATTGCTTATATGTAAGTCCGGGTGTTGCTTCAGCCATCTTACTCAATCCAATATTCATTCCCATTCCTAAAAGGGCAGCCATAATAATAATCGTTTCTTCTCTATCTGGCTTTCGGTTATTGGAAGCATGGGTGAATTGCTCGTGAAATCCTGTTATATGGGCAACATCCATGAGTAAATCGGTTAAATTTATCCTTGGTAGCATCTGATACAGGCTTGCACTAAATTTCTTTGCTTCTTCTGGAACATCTTTTTCTAAGCGTGCAATTGACAGCTTTCCTTTTTCAAGAGAAACTCCGTCTAACTTGTTGGAATTGGCAGCTAACCACTTTAACCTTTCATTAAGGCTGCTGGTTCTCTCCGTTATATAATCTTCGAATGATAAACTAACTGATAATCTCGTATTCTCTTTCGTTTGATTCCATGTATCTTCTGAAAACAAATATTCCTCAAAATCCCTATATTGTCTGCTACCAACAATGGAAACATCTCCTGCCCGAACATGTTCCCGAAGTTCTGTTAAAACAGCCATTTCATAGTAATGTCGATTGATTGTTGTACCATTATCCTCGTATAAATGCTTTTTCCAACGTTTTGAAATAAAATCCACAGGTGAGTCATCAGGTACTTTTCGCTTTCCGGATTCGTTCATTCCTCGGATAATCTCTACAGCTTGTAAAAGTGGCTCATTTGCCTTTGTAGAATGAAATTCCAATACCCTTAATAGCGTTGGCGTATATTTTCTAAGTGAGTAAAACCGTTTTTGCAGTAAGTCCAAATAATCATAGTCGGCAGGACGTGCAAGATCCTGAGCCTCTTCCACCGAAGAAACAAAAGAATTCCATTCAATAACGGATTCTAAAACTTCAAAGACGTCTAATTTTTCCTCTTTTGCTTTGATTAAAGCTTGTCCAATGTTCGTAAAGTGTATAACCTTCTCATTCAGCTTTTTACCGTTTTGTTTCTGAATTTCTTCTTGAGCCTTACGTCCTTTTGATAACAGACTGAGTATTTGTCTGTCATGAATTTCAAAAGCTTTATCTGTTAACTCCTGAGTAAGTTGTAATAAATAGACGGTTAATATCGAATAACGTTTATTTTCTTGAAAGTCACGGAATGCATAAGGATCATATCTTGAACCTAATCGAGACAGCCGTAATAGGCGATTGCGATGCAAATGACTAATTTTTACCGTTTCTAATTTCATGCTTCGTATGTATTCGAGTCGCTCTATTACTTTTAGAAAAGTTTCGGGTGAAGGATGACCCGGTGGTTCCTTTAACCACCCTAATATCGTTTTATTGGATTCCGACGTAGTGATAATTTTCTCAAGCTTTTCCTTTTGCTCATTTGTAAGAGATTGACCAACCGTATTAAATAGCTTCTTTTCAGCCATTTCCCTTGCTTCCCACACCATTCTCTCTATTGTAGTGATAGCAGGCAGTATGATTTTGTTTTTTCGTAGAAAATCTATACATTCATGTAGTAGATGCATAGCATCGCCATTTTCCAAAGCTAATTGATGAAGATGCTTAAATGCTATGCGATATTCTCTTAGAGTAAAAGTTACAAAGTCGTATTCACTTCGAATTTCCTTCAAATGATCCCAAAGTGTATTTTCTCTTTGAGGATAAAGACTAATCGAAGATGGAGTGGCACCGATTTGTTTCGATATATAATGTATGACTGAATCCGGGATGTTTTTGATATGAGTGTATGGCCAACTGGGATACCGAAGAACAGCTAATTGAACGGCAAACCCTAAACGGTTTTCTTCTCTCCTTCGCTTATTTATGATTTCTAAATCTCGTCTGGAAAAAGTGTAGTAAGTTCCTAGCACCCACTCATCTTCAAGAATTTGCATAAGAGCCTGTCGCTGTTCCGATGTAAGCAATTCTCTACCTCTCGCAATTTTCATACAGTATCATCTCATTTCTGTAATTATTCAGTTATTTAGTTTAATTATATATCAATAGAGTGTACTCTATTGATACAAGTGTAGTAGACTGATAAAATAATGGTTATGTCACTTTGAACGGTATTTTGCGCATATTTTAAATACTATTTTGCACGAGATGAAATATAAAAATCTATCTTCATGTAAAAGATAGATTTTAATAATTACTTGATTCCGATAACTAAACTGTCTCGTGCAGCTTCAACAACTTCTGTTGTAATGGTTTCAAGATTATTAATTTCAAGTATCCTTTCAATCTGGGTGAAGAGTCTTTGTATAAGCCTGAAGTTTCCTCCAGTAATCTTAATAATACTAGTTATTGCTTCGTAATCAGAAAAATCTTCAAGTTTTATAGAAAGTCCTAACTCTTCCCATTTATACTCCAAAATATGATGAGCTTCATCTTTACTGAGTTTATCAAACTCATGGGCAAATCCAATTCTGGAATAAAGTTGAGGATATCGAGCTAATCTTTTCTCAATTCCAGGCATTCCGATCAATATCATTGCTAAGTCATTTCGATCATATAAATCCCTTAGTTGTTCCAATTTCATGGAAAAAGTGGATGTCCCCTTGGAATGTTTTTTTTCTTGTTATCCTGTTTCCTTTTCCACATATGAACCTCCACTATGTAATGAACTAGTAGTCTTAGTATGTGGAAAATATTCCAGAATATGTGAGAGAGGATTTTGGCATAAAAAAGCACCCCCATTTGTTATTGAGGGGCAGTCCAAGATAAGAGAGATTTTTTATATTGTTTCTCTATCTAAATGTTTAATTATGTTGTTTATAAAGGTGATTTTCTCCTTAATAATTCTTTAAAGTTCAGGATTTTCACATAGAAGCATTTCTTCCTTTAGTTTCTCAATATGACTACTAAACAATTGTAACTCGGAGTAATATTTCCCTTCATGGATATTATGAAGGAGAATAGATAAATTAAAACGGTTTTAACAAAAGTTTTGAATTAACCTCTCAGACATTTTTATTTTAATCTTTTTCATTGTTTAGTAATTTATTCTCCTTGTCTTACTGTTTTAAATATTTATAAATAAATTATTTGAATTAGCAACTAAGTTTATCTAACTCCAGTTTCAATCATATAAACCCCTGTTTTCTAAGAGAAAATTTACTGTAACATTTTTTATAGAATTAGCAGATAATGTATAATCTTTTAATTGTTGTGGTTTAACCCTATCATGGAAAAGTATATTTTTTAGACTATATACGTCAATTTCCTTATCAATTCCATTTTGATAAGTGGACCTTATTTCTGCTTCAATCTGTTTTGTTACCAATTCTTCTATTTTTTTTGAGGAAAGGTGTTCTTCCAAATCTGTTAATGTTCCTTTTGCATCAACATGTATGTTGAAATGGAATTTTTCTCCATCCCTAACTACATTTATTTTTACAGAAGGTGACGTTATTCTTACAACACCCTTAATTTTATTATCTTCAATAATATCTACTGGTGTATTTTTAATGTTTTTTTGCGTCCATCTGAGACCAGTAAGCTCTTCATATGACAACCATTCTTTATACTTTCCTTCACTTACAGGAAAAGCACCATTTATTTTTAAGGTGCTTTTAGTTTTTGGTTCTGTAACAGATTCCTTCCAATCTGTTTCGTTAATAGAAATAGAAGGCAGCAAAGCTGTTCCTCCTGGTTCATTATAAATCGAAATAAATTTATGCAAACGCATCGGTTTTATATAAGAATATTGATAATATGTATCTGTTGGCTTATACAAGATCGTGTATAATGGTGGCAGTTGATAAAAGCCAGTTGAGCTAAGTATTTTTTCAATTGACTCTTTTGTTCCGAACATCCATGGTGTATAACGAAATTCTCCATTTTTCTTTAAGGATTCCTCCACTTTTTTTATACCTTTTTCCAAAACAGACTCTGAATAGATAATTGCTCCTATATGTGACCAGTTCATAGTTTGTTGGGATGTTCGATATAAATCGAAGATAGCATCATTAATAGTACGACCTGAACCAGTGCCTATATATAATGGCACGGGTTGTCCCGATTTGCCACCTTCCGTTTTAGCTACATTGGAAAAATCAAGTAATTGAACATACATTATATATTTTTCATCTTTATAGTCAATTCCTATTGTTGTGACGTAATTCACTTCACCAATTTCGTGTTCATCCCAGCATCCTGTTAAAATCAATAATACGAATGCTATCATCAGCAGGACGATTAATTGTTTCATTTTTTTTCATCTCCCTGACGGTCAGTATCATTTGTGTCAAGGATTCTTGCGCGTTCATTTTGTTGGTCAACAGGATATTTCAGTAAAGATTTAGAGAAATCGTTTTTTACATATGGTGAGACTGGACTTAGATAAGGAATACCAAAAGATTCTAGCTTAGCAAGATAGCCAAGTGTTAAATAGATACTAATAAAAAAACCAAACATTCCTAGAACAGAAGAAAGAAGAATTGAAAAGAGTCGTATGATTGAAACTGTACCATAAAGAACCTGACTACCTAGTGTAAAGGTTGATATAACTGTAATTGCAGTAATAACCAACATAGTTGGAGACGTTAAACCTGCTCTAATTGCTGCATCACCTATGATTAATCCACCTACAACTGCTACAGTTTGCCCCACCGCTTTTGGCAATCTGACACCAGCCTCGCGAAATAATTCGAATAAACTAATCATTAATATTACTTCAACTACTGTATTAAAAGGTATACCTAGTCTAGAAGATGATATTGTTGCAAGTAACGGAAGTGGAATTTGGTCTACATTAAATGCAGATAACGATACCCAAAAAGCTGGTAAAAATAAGGACAACATCAACCCCAAAAGTCTAAGTAAAAGCTCAAAAGAAGCATAGAAATAAGGTGTATGTTCATCCTCTGCAGTATGGAGAATCACTCCTAAATTTGCTGGTGCAACTAAAACATTAGGAACATTATCAATAAAAATAGCAAATCTGCCTCTAACTAGACTACTGACAACACCATCTGGTCGAGAGACAGATCGCATTAATGGAAAAAGAGAGTAATTAGAACCACCAAGGAGTGCTAGTAATTGGTTGTCGCTGTTTACAATATCTATATCTATATTTTTTAAACGATGTGTAACTTCCTTAATTACTTTTTTATTTTGTATATCCGTTATGTATACTAATCGAACTTGCGTTTGACTTCTTTTACCAAGGGTAAAAGACTTTGTTACAAAAGAATTCGATTTAAGCCGTTTTCGCACTAAAGCAATGTTTGTACTTAAATCTTCAACAAAAGCGTCTCTTGGACCACGCAAAGATACCTCGGTATGAGATTCCTCTGGTGATCGTTTTGGTGGACTGGATGTATTAAAGAAATATAAAGTTTCAGTAATCAGTATTGCTGTATAGCCATTGAAAACTTTTTCTTGAAGCGTATTATCAACATTTATTTCATGCTTACGCAATGTAATGCGTTCGGAACAATTTATATTATCAACACCTTTTAATCCATCACGGTAATATTTGTTTTGAATGTCTGGAAGTATACTATTTATTAATAATTTATGTTCAATTAACCCATTGCAGTAAATAATAAGTATTTGTTCCTTATTATTATTTCCATATAGGTGTTGTTTCTCAACCGATACATCTGTTGAATGTCGGAAAAGATTCTTAATATACCGTTCATCTATTTGATAATTATCCCTTTTCATTTGTAGACACCCTGTTCGTTGAAGTTTTAATTAAAAAGGCAATAAAAACTGTGATAAAAACACCAAAAAAGATACTTCCAATGTAATAAAATCGTGATAAAAAGGTGAAGAATTCTTCATTTGAAATAGGTAATGTAATGACAATTAGATAGATAACACAAATAAAGGCTTGAATATAAAAACGCTGTTTTTTCTTCTTAATGTCAAAGGGCAATGTAATCATATATAAAATCATGCTTATATGGATAAAAGCACCAGATAACCATTGATAAATGGAAAAAAAATCGAGATGATTGAAATAATTACCTATCCCTAAGATACGCCACTGAAAAAAGGCAGGATATCTCAATTTCCCTGCTTCCTCTACTCCAAAAGTTGAGATACTGCCAAGTAGTGGTCCGACAGTTAGAATGGATAAAAAAGTGATGAGAAGTAAAATGTGTAAAAACTTCAGTTTCCTATCGACGTGATGCTGTAAAAATATCAGTAAAATTATTTCAATGGCTGAACCAAATGCAAAAAGCGAACCATGAAACACTTCCTTCCACCCATTCTCCACTAATACAGGTGTAATAAGTGTATAGTTTTTATCAGGAGTGGTACCAATTGCGACAAACAAACCCAATATAATAACTAATGGAAGTACAACACCTGCGCAAATGGCAATTACATTTATCTTCCCGTATGAAATATAAATGGATGCAGTTAGAATGAATAAAGATACCACTACTACGGGTGTATTAAACAAAAAAGTTTCATTTATCCACAATACCGTTTCTTTTAAAGTAATAAAACCAGTAATAGACAAATAAATGAACAATAAAAAAGCAATTGTTCGACTAAGCAGTCTGGAATATGTAGATGATATCCATTCAAAAATAGATACTGATTGAAATTTCCTTGTAACATACAATAATAATAAGGAGAACAAAAGGGTAAATATATAACCAATAATTACACTTATCCATGCATCACGACCTGCAGCATTAATTAAAAATGGGATAACAATGACATGATTAGTTAACCCCATACTTAATAAAAAAATCGCAAAAAGCTGTATGATGTTGATTTTTGTCATCAAAAAACTCCCTATAAAATCTATTTATAATATTATATTGGCTAAATTACTTAAGACTATTCGCATTCTCCGATTTTAAACAAATATTATATAATGATATTTTTTGGAGAGACCTACATTTCAAAAACGAATGTTTTTGAGACGTTTTTACTATGAATATTAAATAGCTTAAAGCCATAAGAAATATTGTCTTTAAAGATTGCTCAAAATCTATGTTTCATATACCACCCTTTATGATATAATTATATTGAAAAGGTGGTATTTTTTTATGAGTCAGTACATTTATGGTTATGCTCGAGTAAGTACTCGTCAGCAAGATTTAGCACGGCAATTAGATTTATTAGAAAAATATAATTGTAATGAAATTCTTACAGAAAAAATGACAGGAACAAAATCAAACCGACCAGAGCTAAATCGTCTAAAAGACAAATTGAGACCTGGGGATATTGTTGTAGTAGAAAGTTTTTCAAGATTAGGTAGAAGCACAAAAGACTTAATCGATCTAGTTAATTACTTTGAAGAGAAAAATGTAAAATTAATCAGTGTGAAAGAAAATTTTGATGCTACCACCCCGCAAGGGAGGTTAATGATGACTGTTTTTCAAGCTTTTAGCCAGTTCGAACGAGATTTGATTGTTGAACGAACTAAAGAGGGGCTAAAAAGTGCTAGAGCAAGAGGAAGAAAAGGAGGACGACCAAAAGTAGGAACTAAAGATATTACAAAAGCCATTAATCTTTATAATACTAGAGAATACAGCGTTAAAGAAATTGTAGAAATGACTGGTATAAGTAGAGCCACTCTATATCGATATTTAAACAATGACAACAATTAGAGGAACTAATAGCATTAGCTTCATTAATTAAAAGGAGCTGTTTCTATATGGGAAAAGAACTTCCATCATTGACTTCGTATTCAGAAGAGCAGAGACAAATAGCTATGGAAAAATACAGGTTAATTGAGCCATATATTAACCGTGAGAAAAACTTGAAAGCTATTGCTGAGGAATCTGGTGTTTCAAAACGTACACTTCACTATTGGGTTAGTAAGTATCAGCAATTTGGATTAATTGGATTGATTCGAAAGAGTCGAACAGATTCTGGAATATTTAAAGTGGAAAATGAAGTACAAGAAGAGATTAAGAATTTAATACTTAGTCACAAAAGAAATTCAGTCACTTCTATTCATAGGAAGATTTGTGAGACATGCAAAAAGAATAATTGGAAGCAACCCAGTTACTATCAGGTTTATGCTATTTCAAAGTCTTTATCACAAGGACTAAAAAAACTAGCTTATGAAGGAAAAAAAGAATATCAAAACACTTATGATTTAATTCACCGACGAGAGGCTAGTTATCCTAATCAAATTTGGCAAGCTGATCATACCCCATTAGATATAATTGTTTTAAATGAAAAGGGAAAACCGGAAAGACCTTGGCTAACAATTATTTTAGATGACTATAGTCGAGCAGTTGCTGGATATTTTTTAACTTTTCAAGACCCGTCTGCTATACAAACATCTTTAGTTTTGCACCAAGCAATATGGAGAAAAAGAAACCCCGATTGGCAAATATGTGGTATCCCTGAAAAGTTTTATACAGATCATGGAAGTGACTTTACCTCCAATCATTTGGAACAAGTAGCAATTGATTTAAAAATTAATCTTGTTTTTTCTACAGTAGGAGTTCCAAGAGGGCGTGGGAAAATTGAAAGATTCTTTTTAACTATTAATCAGTTGTTTCTACAAGATTTACCTGGATATATTGGAAATCAGCACAGCCCTGCTCTTCTTACTCTTAAAGAACTTGATGATAAATTATCAAATTTCATTATATATAATTATCATCATAGGGTTCACGGTACAACAAAAAAAGAACCCATCAAAGCTTGGAATAATTCTGGATTCCTCCCCAATATGCCAGATAGTTTGGAAAGCCTAGATTTATTATTGTTAAATGTAGCAAAACCGAGGAAGGTTCATTCGGATGGTATTCACTTCCAAGGTTTAAGGTATATAGATACAAATCTAGCTGCATATATTGGTGAAACAGTCATTATTCGTTATGATCCAAGGGATATTGCAGAGATTCGAGTGTTCTATCAAGACAAATACTTATGTACTGCTATTTCCCCTGAGATATCTGATTACCAAGTAGATTTAAAAGATATTGTTTCCGCACGAAATAAGGTGCGTAAAAATCTCAATAAGCAAATTGATACCAGAAGAACTGTTGCAGAAGAAATTGCTTTATCACAGCAAAAAGATTTGGAGAACAAGTCGAATAAATCTGATTCTAAAAAGTCAAAACTCAAGAGGTATTTCAATGAATAAATCACAGAAGTTTATTGAAACAAAAGAGTATAAAAGATTTGCAGAGTTTTGTGATGCTTGTATCAAATATAAATATATAGGAATTTGTTACGGACTACCGGGAGTAGGAAAAACGTTATCCTCAAGATATTATTCAAACTGGGATTATATCGAAAAACAAATAGATTATAAATATAAGAAAAAAATTGGTTTAGATACAGATGAAAGGATTCTTAAAGCTAGAACAATTTTTTATACAGCGCCAGCAATACGTGCTACTAAAATGACTGACGAAATTAGTATTATTGGTGGTAAAATGGGTATGACTAAAGCTATTTATAAGGTAAATAACGGAGGGGAAGAAGAATATTCTACTGATACTTATGAAGATATTGATCTTATAATTGTTGACGAAATAGATCGATTAAAAGTGCAAAATTTGGAACAACTAAGGGATTTATATGATCGAAATGACTTAGCAATGATATTGATCGGAATGCCTGGAATTGAGAAAAGATTAGCTCGATATCCTCAACTTTATTCCAGAATTGGATTTGCCCATGAGTTTGATAAACTCAGTAAAGATGAAGCTCATCATATTTTGGAGTATAAATGGGAAGAGTTAGGACTTTCTATAAAACTTGAAGATTTTTCTGATTACGAAGCAATAACTAGTATTATTAAGATTACTGGAGGAAACTTCAGGCTTATACAAAGACTCTTCACCCAGATTGAAAGGATACTTGAAATTAATAATCTTGAAACCATTACAACAGAAGTTGTTGAAGCTGCACGAGACAGTTTAGTTATCGGAATCAAGTAATTATAAAAATCTATCTTTTACATGAAGATAGATTTTTATATTTCATCTCGTGCAAAATAGTATTTAAAATATGCGCAAAATACCGTTCAAAGTGACAGATGACCAAGGTCAATATTTCTCAGCTATTTGCAATTTTTCTATTAAGTACGGGATTAAACAATCATGTCATTATCATGCCACTATTAATTGATGCTGCAGGTCGTGATGCATGGATCAGCGTTATTATTGGTTATGTATTAATCTTAGCCTTTTCCCTGCTACTACTGTATGTTACTAGACAATTTCAATCTGTTTCTCTATTTGAATGGTTATCATCTACATATTCTCATTTTCTTAGTCGTTTCATTGCTATTTTGATGGTTCTTTTTCTCGTTATAACGGGCTGGATTACGTTGAAAGAAATCGTTATTTGGACAAACGAAACATACTTGTTGAATACCCCCGCTATTGTGATTGCTCTGTTCATTTTAGCTGCCTCTTTTTACATTTCATTTGGGAAACTAAAGGTTATTGCGATATGTGCAGGTGTCCTACTTCCGTTAGTTATTGCCTTATATATTTTTGTCTCAATTGGTACAATTCCTGATAAAAACTATAAAAATGTTTCTCCCGTACTTATAGAGAATGGATGGCACGAGGTATTTAATGGATCCCTTTTTGTACTTGGGGCGTTAATTGAACTAATACTTCTGATACTGCTTCAACATCAAGTCACAAAAGAGCTAAAGTTCAAACATCTCATTTTTCTTACTTTATTTTTATCCATTTTTACCGTTGCTCCATTACTTGGCAGTATTGCCATTTTCGGAGTAGAGGAAGTAGGAAAAATTAGATATCCAGCTTTTTTTGAGTGGCGTATCTTAGGGCTAGGAGAGCATTTTAATCACCTTGATTTTTTGTCCATTTATCAATGGTTATCCGGTACTTTTATCCGTATTTCGATTATTTTATTTTTAATTACTCAAGCCTTGGATATTAAAAAGAAAAAACATCGATTTTATATTCAAGCATTTATTTGTTTTATCTATCTATTATTGATCATAGCACCAATTTCAAATGAAGCATTTTCCACGTTTTTATCACGTTTTTATTATATAGGAAGTAATGTTTTTGGTGTTTTTATCACACTCTTCATTGCATTTTTAGTTAAATTTTCAAAGGATTATAGGAGATCTACCAATGAGACCAAATAATATGTATGCCGAAGAACAATATATTTCGAATCTATTCAGACATTCTTCAGACGTGTCTATCGAGAGACAATATCTGTTCAGCAATAAAAAAAAAGAACAAATGCTTGTCGTATACTGTAATGGATTAATTGAACATAATTTATTAATAGATAGTATACTTCCTGTCATTCAAAAAAAATATTACCACAACGGGTTAAAGGGGGTAGAAAATATAAATTGTTCTGAACGTATGACTTGGTATAAGAATGAAGAGAATGTTGATAAAATTCTTCCAGAGAAAATTTTTAATGGCTTTACCGCAATTTTTATAGATAGAACAATATATTTCTTTAATACATCGAAACCACCCAAACGTTCACCTGAGGAATCCCATACTGAAGTATCAGTACGTGGCCCCAGAGACGCTTTTGTCGAAGATTTAAGCACAAATGTTGCTTTAGTTCGGAAACGACTAAAATCAAATTGCCTTGTAACCAAATCCTTTACTCTTGGAAAAAGGAGTCAAACACAAATTCGATTGGCCTATATAAAAGATATCCAAAATCAAAAGGTCATTAATGAGGTTACAAATCGTTTGAATAATATTAATATTGACATTGTGAGCAGCGATAACCAATTATTGGCGCTTCTCGGTGATTCTCCTTACTCTCTGTTCCCATTAATGCATGCTGTATCACGTCCAGATGGTGTTGTCAGCGCTTTAATAAGAGGAAGATTTGTTATTTTTATTGATAATGTACCTAATGTGCTAGCGGCACCAGGTAATTTAGGTCTACTTCTTCGTACTTCAGAGGATGAACATACGCCATACTATTATGCTACGTTTGAACTTTTTCTTAGACTTATCGGACTTATTTTGTCCATATTTTTACCGGCTTTTTGGGTTGCTTTATCTATATATAATGTAGAACAAATTCCATTTACACTACTTGCTACAATCGCCTCTTCTAGACTAGGCCTGCCATTTAATACAACGGCAGAAATCTTATTAATGCTTGGGTTATTCGAACTATTTCGAGAGGCGGGTATTCGATTGCCAAAAGCAGTCGGACAAACTGTAGCGGTAGTAGGCGGCTTAATTGTAGGTAATGCAGCCATTCAAGCAGGCTTAACGTCTCCAACGATGCTTGTTATTTCTTCCATTACGGCCGTTGCAACTTTTACTTTGGGAAATCAGGCACTTTATGGCACAGTTTCAATTATACGGTTTTTTGCGATCTTTCTTTCATCCGTTTTAGGAATGTTTGGCTTTTTTGTTAGTGTTTTTCTAACCCTTGGTTATCTTGCAAAGCTAGAGTCGTTTGGCGTTCCATATTTAAGTCCAGTATCACCTTTTGTGAAAAAAGACTTCCTCAAATCTATAGTGAAATATCCAGTTATTAAACAGAATGAACGTCCAAAAATACTTGACACCATCGATACAGACCGGCAAGGAGACAAAAAAAGATGAAACAAATAAAAACATTACTGATGATTGGATTTTTTTTACCGTTAACTGGCTGCTGGGATGCTCACGAAATTCAAGAACTTAATTTTGTTACTATAATGGGAATTGACTATAGAGATGAAAAATATATACTTTATGTCCAAATGTTAGATTTTAGCACTATTGCAAAACAGGAGACCGGAAAACCCGCACAGCTTACACCTTTATATATCGGCAAAGGGTCAGGGCGTACGATAATCGATGCAGTCAATAATTTATATCAAACCTCACAACAAAAGATTAACTGGGCACATTTAAATGCCATTATCTATTCAGAGTCTGTTTTACAACATGGAATAGAAAAAGTTGAACAATCCTTGAAGAGATACGGAGAATTTCGTTACACGCCATGGATGTTCGGAACAAAAGAACCTATCGAAAAAATCCTTAGCACCACTGGTTTTTTTCAAACGCCCCCAATTTACACGATTTTGTTCAAACCTACGGATACTTATAATCAATATTCGTATATTAAACCAATGCGTTTTCATCAATTTATTTCTAAGTACAAAGAACCAGGGGGAACAGCTTTGCTTCCTTCTATTTCTATTGACGAAAATGACTGGAGGGAACCGCTTGAAACCTCAAAACCCAAAATCACGCAAAAGATAAATGGCGCCTTTCCGGTGAGTAAAGGAGAATATAAAGAATGGTTATCGTATGAAGAGCTATCTGGTCTAAGATGGACACAAGCCGAAACAAAAAATACAAACGTGGATATTATTGATAACGGTAAAATAAAAGGGACTGTCCAAATAACAGCGCCTTCTTCAAAGGTCAATGTGGCTATAAACAGAGAAAACGTTCATTTTAACATAAAAGTTAAAGTTAAAGGAACATTGATAGATTTGGAAGAACAACTTTCATTAAAAAAAATTGAAGCATTGGTAACAAAACAGATTGAAAAAGAAATTTGGTCAACTTATGAAAATGGCATTGACAAGAAAGTTGACGTATATAATCTAAAAAATTCACTTTTTCATAATAGGGTGAATCCCGACCATTTAAAAAACTATCCGATAACTGGTGATTCATTAAAGGGCGTTGAAGTTAATTTCCAATTGGAAAGCAAAAGTGTCTATAATTGAATTTTTGGGTAAGGCTTATTCTATTTTTTCTTGGAACAAAATATTATTCCACTATCTCCACCTTGATTAAAAACGTTTAAGTGAAAGAGTTCTTTCATCTTCTGAACAGATAAATAACAGCATACAATAAGGTATTTGAGCACAATCATACAGGTGAAAGGAAAGCATTCTCCATCATGATCAAAAACAAATGGTTAGAAAAACAACCCGAAGCAATAGATAGAAAATCTCTTGCGAACTAAGATAGAAACTAGTATATTGCCCCTATTTTGTTTGTACTACTACACTTAATTTTGTTTCTCTGCAATATCTCACCAAATACTTTAAAAGTTGTGTTGTTTCGTGATACATGGGATCCCAATATGAAGAAAAACGTAGAAAGTATAAGCTTAGACAATTTCTGGATGAAAAAAGTCGACTTTCTTTACGTTAAGGAAGCATCGGATTTATTTTTGATTTAATATTTGTCGACTTAAAGAGTTCAGGAAAATGCAGATTTACTCAACGTTAACAGATCCTAGAATTAGGTTTAGTTAAAGAATAATGTAGATTTTTTATCTAATGAGTTCTAAGAATGTTTAATAAGGATTAACCTCCAAAAGCATGTGTTGGAATGCCCCTTGCTCTGGTATTGACAGCAAATAATCCACCAGCATAAGGTTCCTTTGCCAATATTTTCTCTTCTAAACCGATCCGCGCGGAGGTAATATAGAGTTCGCGCAAATCATCACCGCCAAATACGCAAGAAGTCGTAAGTGTTGCAGGCACATTTACGATTTCAAGAAGCTTTCCTGTTTTCGGATTCCACCTTGTTACAGCACTACCGTTCCATAACGCAACCCAAATCATTCCTTCTTCATCCGATGTCATGCCGTCAGGGAGGACCATGCTGTTCGGAATTGAGACGGCAACCCGCGGATTTCTGATTGTTCCGGTTGCTAAATCATAGTCGTAAGTCATCACTTTCTTTGTGGGTGAATCGATATAGTACATCTTCGAATTGTCTGGACTCCAGGCGATACCATTCGAAACACTGACATTCTTCAACACCTTTTTGATACTCCAATCAGTATCTAGACAGTAAAGAGCCCCGACATTCGGTATCGAGTCATGGCTCGTAGTACCCGCCCATAAACGTCCAGCAGCGTCACATTTTCCGTCATTGAATCGATTGTTCGGCTTATCTAACTCGGCAGCACCAATAAACGTCATATTCCCTGTTTTAAAATCGTAGGCATAAAACCCATGTTTTAGTGTCATCACAATACCACCCAATTTTCTCGGAACAACCGCGCCGATATACTCCCCGGTATCAAAGACCGTATGTGTCTGCTTTGCTGGATTATACAAATGTAGCTTTTGCCTTGTACTATCTACCCAGTACAGCACTTTCCTGCGTGAATCCCAACTAGGTCCCTCACCGAGTTCGGCTTTTGTATCCAGAACCAATTGAATTGAATTCATTATTTTCCTCCTACAAAGTTTAACAGTTGGTTATTCTACAAAAAACTCCTTATCTATCAAGGAGTTTCATTTATTCTTAGCTTATTGATGAAAGTAGCAGTATAATGCGACATGCGATTCAAGGAATTCAAATATTTATGAACTTAACACATCGCTCCACGATTTGAATTCAAGGTTTTCCATAACATATAGCTTGGGAATCAGAAGCTAAAAAGACATAGCTTGTGGCGATTTCAAATGGTTGTCCTGCTCGTTTTATGGGTACAGTAGATATGTTAGCTCGAACGTGTTCGCTTCTTTTACAGAAAAATAGGAAGGAATGAGTGGGGTCCAAAATCGGATGTAGAGCCACATTATTTATAGAATCTCTTTTTAATTAGAGCGAACATTTTGGTATAATTCACCGCAACCACAATATTTATTAGATTCAAAACAGACCCCATTGAAATTTTTATTTATGGTAATTAGGATGACGTCCATTCTCCTCCGTTAACATGAAGTGTTTGACCCATTACGAAACGTGAGTCATCGGAGGCAAGATAAACATAAGTAGGGGCAAGCTCAAATGGTTGACCTTGACGTTGCATTGGATTTTCAACAAGTGTAACCTGGTCCGCAGAGAAACTCGATGGTATAAGCGGTGTCCATATTCTTCCAGGAGCAACTGCGTTTACCCGGATGCCCTTATTTATAAGATTATTGGCCAAAGCGCGGGTAAAACCAATGATTGCCGCTTTAGTCGCTGTATAATCAATCAATTGTTTATTTCCAACATACGCCACAACAGAAGCTGTATTTATTATCGAACTACCTTCATGTAGATACGGAAGTGCTGCTCGGGTTGTGTAGAAGTGTGAGTAGATATTCACCTTGAAAGTATCATCAAATTGCTCATCGGTAATATCTAGCAAGCTTAATTCCTGAAACTGGATCCCTACATGGTTACAAAGCACATTCAATTGCCCATAAGTTCGCATCGTTTCTTCCACGATATTAACGCATTGCTGTTTTTCTCTTAAGTCACCAGGCAATAATAAACAACGTTGTCCAAGTTCTTCAATTCTACTCTTTGTTCGGTTTGCATCCTCGTGTTCGTCTAAATAAGAAATGGCAATATCAGCCCCTTCTTTAGCAAAGGCGATAGCGACTGCTGCACCAATCCCACTGTCCCCACCTGTAATAAGTGCGACCTTTCCTAAAAGTTTTCCACTTCCTTTATAATTCGGATTTTCAATGATTGGTCTTGGAACCATCAGCTTTTCTACACCCGGCTGGCGAAGCTGGCGCTGTTCTGGCACCGTAATTGGAGTATCTTCATAACGTGTTATTTTCCCATAATTGGGATACATGGGATAACCTTTTTGATCATCATGTGACATGGGGAATCCTCCTAATAAACTAACTTCAATTTTACGTTATGTCACAGAGGCCCATGTAGTGCAAGATTCTTTTAATTTTTGAAAACATATAAAAAGAATGTGGTTAGGTACGGGCTCAATACTGTAAAAAATTGAATATTGTAAGAGAAAGAATTCTTAAAGGAGGTTCAGTATGCAATATTATGAGTACAATCCCGAAGTGAAGCTGTTGTTAATTAATCAATCAAATGAAATAGTTCAGGTGTTATACAATGGTAACCCACATCCTTATTCAATGCCCAAAATAGGACCTAGACCTCCCTACTATTGTAATCCAAGATATGAACAATATTATCCTGTTATTTAGGGACTTTATCACTTTGTAAACGATCGAATGGTTTCAAAACAATTAGCAACAGGGTGATAATCTGTTTTTGTTATAGGACTTTTAACATTGCTAAGTTTTTGATTTTTTCTGTTCAATTTCTGATACCAACCGCCGTAGATTTTATCAATAAAATACGTCCACGCATATCTAAAAATAACATCGTAATTTAATAAATACGTCTCATCTTTTAATCTGGTTCCAATCACGGCGGATGCTCCTATAGCCTCCGCTATGACCCAGTAGTATTTGTTTGAATCTAGTACATCGCCTTCTGTGCTGAATGAGTAAAAAATTCCGCCGTATTTAGCATCCCAGCTATTCTTTAAAGCAATATTATATAATTCTAAAGCTCTTTGAATCATCCATGGTTCTGATTGGTACCTTTCCAACATGATTAATAATTTACTCCACTCAATGGAATGTCCTGGTATGAAACCGAGGGGGCGAAATTGCTTCATATCCTCGTTTGTTTCGATATAATTCCAATCTATATTCCAATTAGAATCATAATGCTCCCATATTTGCCCACCTGATTGAGAGGCTAATTTAACTGTGACTGCATAAGCAACCGTATAGGCCTTTTCTAGATATTTCAAGTTATAAGTTGCTTCATATGCTGCAATCATAGCTTCACATATGTGCATATTGGCATTTTGCCCTCTATATGGGGAAACAGCTGACCAATCGGAACTGATTTCATCAACGTATAATCCATGATCTTCTTCCCAAAAATGTTGCTCGAGTATATTATAAGTATTGTCAATTAAATCAATAGCCCACTGTATTCCTGCTTGATAAGCTTTTGAAGCCCCTAATAAAACAAATGCATGGCCGTAAGCATATTTTTTTTTAACAGATACCTCATTATCTTTTAGCTTCCAGAAGTATCCTCCTTTTTCCCGATCAAGGTAATCATTTTGTAATTTTGCCAGGCCTTGTTCTGCAGCGTGAACACACCAAGGAGCTCCACTTAAGGTAGCCCCAATACTAAATACATATATAAAACGTGATGTTCCCACTAAATGTTGTGTTTGATAATTACAGATCGTTCCATCATCTAGAAAACAATGGTAATATCCACCCATACGTTGATTTATGCATCTTGGGTAATAAAAATGTAGGTTCTGAAAGATATGGTTTGATACCCATTCAGGATTACGAAACATGTTAGTGTATTGTTTATTATGCATCAATCCACCACCAAATATTTTTTGATATATCTTTACGGATATTCAAATATTGATATAAAACTATTCTTTGGAATTTACTAATATACATTGTCTGAATTATTTATGTTAGTCTAATATGGTTTCAGCCACTTGCCCAACATTCTAGAATGTGCTAAATAGAATTGTTTCTACAAAGTAATGTTTCTAAGCCCTCTGAGGAAAGGGAAACTAAAATAGCCTGTTACAGGCTATTTTTAAAATTACGTTGCTGTCTTTTGGTACATGGCCTACTGATAACAACAAGGCATTCGCCCGGTTTCAAAAGGAGGGCAAACCAGCAAAGCAGGATCTTGATATAGGTTGCTTTTTTGTAAACAGAAACACAAAAAATTTTTGAACATATCTAATTGCTTTTATATTTACAGATTTTTTTAGGGGGAATATGGTTTACAGTTAAAGAGAGTAATAGCCTCTCTAAAGCTAGTAGCATGTAGAATAGAATTATCCTATCATATATGCTATCAAAACAAGTCGCGACATTCAGTGTCGCACAGGGGTTACTGGATCTTTAACGAAAAGAGTCCAATTTCTCAATTTTTATACGGAGGAATTAGGCTTTTTAATATTCGATCTTCCTTAACGTTGTAAATCCGCATTTTCCTGACGCTACCCCATATATAAATAAATATCTAAAACTGGTATTCTTACACCATTATTATTTTTTTATTCAATTTGTCTTACTTTTACTACAGGTAAATCAGGATAAAATTTTCTTTCTTCTGCTAAAAATGTGTTGAGATAATTGTCATTGATAAGTATAGGTGCATATTTTTCCTGTATTTTTTGTTGAATTTTCCTATCATTTTCGTCCTCAATTTTCCCATTATAAATTTCGTAGGGAGCAAATATTAATGCAATTATTATTAATAATCCATAAAACTTCATTATACTCTTCTTAAACATTTCCTCGTTTGATTTATACTTTCATAAATAAAAGAAGTCATTACTTATAATCGATTTTATCTATACTTTAATATAAGTATACAATTTTTGTTTATAAGTATTATTCAATAATATTGCGCATTTGCGGAAGACTGTTCTTATTGCAAATCAATCAAATTTGTATATCAACTTTAACATTATTTATTGGTTCATTATCATTGTTCACCCAGAAGGTATGAAGTGGTTAACAGTCTGTCATCCATTGGTCACTTTTTTTATTCAGTGGTAAAAAATATGTCATTGATGGTACATTTCATTGGCTGTAATCACAAGACAAAGTTCCTTTATGAAACTGATCAGTAAATGTAACAAAATAATTTAAAAAATATTGAATACAGAGGTGCCAAACGAACTCAATAAGATATGGAAAGGAAAATACAAGGAGCGTTTTTAATAAAAATCCTGAAGAAACAATAAGAGTAATTAAAAGGGGAGTGTGAATAGGAAAATATTTGGTGGTTAAAATAACCAAAAAATATTTTAGAGGATGTAAAAATGAATATCTTTGTTGACGAAACAATTACGAGTAAATTATATAATATTCCACCTCAGGGAGCTGGAACTTCGGAGGTGGAATCCTTGTCTAGCTATATTGTTAGGTTATCGAATGCACATTGTATAACGACTGGTAGCCTAGTATCTTCATTTTTAGCACCAATTCTAAATAAGGATTATTTATTAAAAATAGCAAAAAGGGGTGGAAATGGATTTTATAATTCTTCAAATGGAATAAATGGTATAGGTACTGTGGCAGAAGATTTTATAAATGTAATTGAACTACTAACCTCTAGAAATGACTTAAGGAATAACACTTTTATTAAATGGTCAAAAATACTTCCGACAAGAGGACTTCTTAGAAAAACAAAAGCGTGGTGTCCGGAATGCTTTGAGGAATCTAAAAAAAAGAACTTAATTATATATGACCAGTTGATATGGAATCTCTCTTCTGTAGAAGTTTGTTTAAAACATAGGGTAAAGTTAATAGACCAATGTATCGTCTGTAACAAATCAAATTCTCATTTATCAAGGAAATGTGTACCAGGATATTGTAATAACTGTAAGAGTTGGTTAGGTACAAATATTCAAGAAATAAAAAATATAGTGTCCTTTGATGACTTAGTATACAAGAAAGCTCAAATTGTAAATGATTTTATTGTTACAACTATTAAAGAAAACAATATTTATTCAAAAGACAGAGTTTCAGTATCCTTAACACATTACATAGGTGAAATTTTTGATGAAAATATATCATTAGCAGCTAAGGGATTTGGTTTTCCCGAAACTACATTTAGATATTGGGTTAAAGGTGAAAATCAACCGCCATTAGAGTCAATACTACATATTTGTATTCAATTAAGAATTAATATTAATCAATTTTTGTTAAAAGAGCCTTATCAAAGTACAGAAAAAATTCAAAACAAAAAATTGGAAAGTGAAATATTAAATAAACATGATCATAGAGTAATTTATGAAATTTTAAAATTCATTATTAATAATGAAATCCCAATATCTATTAAGCGAATCTCTGAAATATTTGGCTGTGACAGAAAATTACTTTATAGCAAATATCCGGATGAATGTACCTATTTACGGAAAAACTTTGATGTCCATACTGCTCTTCAAAAAAAGAATAGGTTGAACCAAAAATATAAAATTATAGAGGAAGCTTTTAATAATTTAGTTAATGAAACAGTTTATCCAAGTGGGAGGAAACTGGAAGAAAGAATCGGATTTCCTATACTAAAAGAAAAGAATTTGAGGGAAAAGTGGCAATCATTAAAAAAGAATATTAAATAAAAAAGTGAAAGAATAGAGGATTTTAATACATTTTGTAGAAATTTTCAGAAAAGTAGTTTGGGAGGTGATGAATTTTGCAAAATGAAGATATCGTGGCATTCCTAATTCGAAAGGGGATGAGTGAGGAAACAATTAAATATATTCATGCAATTCGAAGTTCTGAACCAGCAAGAAGAGTTGGAAGTAATGGGAAAAATGTTCATGGGACATATCCAAGTAAGAAAATGGGAAAGTCTATACAGTTTGAGAGTCATCATTTGGAGCTTGCAGGTATATATGAAAAAGAATTTGACCCAGAAGTTTATGAATATTATGATCAGCCTCCATCATTTAAGATAAATTATAAATTTAAAAATGGTAAAAATGGTGGAAGTATGTACACAGCCGATTTTTTTGTAATAAGTGAAAATTTTATAGGATGGGAAGAATGGAAGACTGAAGAAGAGTTAATAAAATTATCTATTGAAAATTCAAGTAGATATTTATTGGATGAAAATAATGTTTGGAGATGTCCACCTCAAGAAAAATTTGCTGAAAAACATAATCTATCTTTTAGAGTTAGGTCCTCAAAAGATTTAAACCAAAAATATATTCGAAATATTAGATTTCTTGAAGACTATCTCTTAAGTGAACAATTGGAAATTAAAGGGGAAGAAGAGATTCTTACAGTGATTAGAAAAAATGAGGGGGTATCAATAAACGAAATACTTGAACATGAAAATAATTTTAATGCTGATTTAATCTATTCATTAATAGTCACAGGTATTATTTATGTAGATATAAATAATGAAGTTATTCCCGATTTTAGTGCTTGTCTTTATAGTAATCGTGCTATTAAAGAAGCTTATCAAAATTTAATACATTCGCAATATGATCTTAAAGTAAATACGTCAAATAAATTTAAGGTTCAAACTGGAGAAAACATTATTTGGGATGAGGTTGTATGGGAGATTTTAAACCTAGGCAAAAGTGATATTTATCTTATGTCGGAAGAGAAAAACACTGTAAATATACCACATAATACTTTTAATTATTTAATTCTACAAGGGAAGATTAAAGGAATTGAGTTGGAAGATACTAGCTCATCTAAAGATTTAGACTTGTTTAAACAAGCAAGCCCTGAAGATCTTCTTGAAGCAAACAAGAGGTTTGCGCTGGTTTCACCTATCATAAGGGGTGAATTAAGAGCGGAAGATGTCGCTACTTCGTCTGAATATAGCCTTAGAACGCTTCAAGATTGGATGCAAAAATTCAGAAATGCAGAAACTGAATTTGAATATGGTTATGTTGGATTATTACCTAACCATAATAAAAAAGGAAATCGTCTCTCAAGGTATCCACAAAAAGTTATAGACCTAATGCTAGATTATATTACCAATAAATACGAGGATTATCGTCAAAGGACTGCTAGGTCAGTGTACCAACTTTTTGAAGGAGAATGTAAAGAACTTGGCTATGACCCCATTCCTTCGTATGTGACATTTACACAATATAAAAATAAAACACCTTTAAGTGTACAAGAAGAAAAAAGAAAAAGTAAAAAGGCAGCATATGACCATAGTGATTTTACATTCTATCTTTCAGAAGATAATCCAAGGCATGGAGATAGAATATTTGAATTCTGTCATATAGACCATACATTATTAGAAATTGAGTTGCGATGTTCAGTTACAAATAAAAATTTAGGACGTCCATGGGCTACTTTCTTAAGTGATGCATATTCAAGAAGATTGCTTGCAGTTTCTTTATCATTCGATAATCCAGGTTACAGGAGTAATCTCATGGTTCTTAGGGAATGTGTTAGAAGGCATGGCAGATTTCCAAGTACTGTTGTTGTGGACGGTGGAAGGGATTTTAGAAGTATTTATTTTGAAACATTTACTTCAAAAAACAATTGTGGGAGAAAATATCGACCAGGTGCTAAACCAAGATATGGGAGCGTTATAGAACGTTTATTTGGAACTGCGAATAAATCCTTCATATCTAGTCTAATTGGAAATACTCAATTGACTAAGAATGTAAGAAAACTTACTAAAAATACAAATCCTAAAAATCTTTCAATTTGGACCCTTGAAGAATTCACCAAGTTATTAGAAGAATGGGCCTACGAGTTATATGATCGAACAGAGCATAGTAGTTTAGGGGTGTCTCCAAAAGAAATGTATGAATTAAGCGTTAAAAAAGGAGGAAATAGGGAGGTAACCCATGTCGCTTATGATGAGACATTTAAATTTTTAGTATTGCCAACCACCAAAAAGGGAACTGCAAAAATTCAACCAGGATATGGGGTGAAAATTAATAGATTTTATTATTGGGATATTGTGTTTAAAAATGGTCTATTAGAAAATAAGCAGGTTCCTGTAAAATATGACCCCTTTGATGCAGGTATTGCATATGCTTTTATTAATCATAACTGGGTAATGTTGAGATCTGAGAAATATCAAATACTGAAAAATCGTTCCGAAAAAGAAATACAAATAGCTACAATTGAATTAAAAAGAAGAATGAAACTTGCAGAAGATAAAAGTGAGATAACTCAGAAGATGATTACCGATTTTCTTGTTTCCATTGAAGGAAAAGAAATACTACTTACACAACAATTAAAAGACAGGGCATTTAGAAATATTTACCTGATTGAAGGAGGTAAAGTGGAAAAGGATGAAGTTAAGTCTGGGGAAAATAACCAGATTAGTAAAAATGAAAATCCTGGGAATCTTAAACTTGTAGTTGATAACAGCTATGATGACTTTGAAGAAATTGAATTTGAGGATTTTGGGGAGTTGTAAATATGTCGCTTAAAAGGAAATTTCCAGTTGAGCTGTTAAATGCAACTAATGAGGAAAAAGTTGAGTACTTTAAAAACTATACGGTTGCTCATCCTTATTTTAAAGAAGCATATGAAAAAATATTAAAACATATTAAAAATCCTTCTACTAAAACTGTGATTCTTATTTATGGCCCATCTGGATCAGGAAAGTCTGAGTTATTTAAAAAGGTTTATGAAAATATTTATAAAGACTTTCGTTCAGATATGGAAAGAAATAGAGGATTTATTCCTATTTGTGGTTTTGAAGCTATAGCTCCAAGCAATAGTAAGTATGACTGGAAAGATCATTTTATAAGATCTTTAATAGCAATAAAGGAGCCCTTAATTGACCACAAAATTGATATTAATAAGCTAAAGAATAAGGATATTGAATTTAGTGATAGAGAAGTAGACAGGTCATTGAGAAGATCCTTAGAAAATGCACTAAAGTATAGAAAAACCTTGGCATTTATGATAGATGAGGCTCAACATATGACATACAATGGCTCTGCGAAAACATCAAATAACCAGATGAACTTAATAAAGTCTCTTGCTTCAATCTCAAAGACACCCCATTTTTTATTTGGAACATATGAGATTCTAGAATTTCGTAATGCTAATGGTCAATTATGTAAAAGAGGAATAGACGTTCATTTAAAAAGGTACGATGTTAGAAATAAAGAAGAACGAAAGTGGTTTATACAAACTCTCATGCTACTTCAGAAGCATCTCCCCTTAGAAATAGAACCAGAGCTCTCGAAAAATTGGAAGACTTTTTATCGCTTAAGTGTAGGCTGTATTGGATTGTTAAAAGATTTACTTCTAACGACACTAGAATTTAAACTACTCGAACAACCTAATTTAAAGACCCTTCTACTAGAAGATTTTGAAGAATTTGCATTAACGAATACACAACTTTATCAGTTGGCACAAGAAGCTATGACAGGCGAAGATACAGCCAAAGCAATAGGTAGAAGTCAAGAAGAAGTATCGAATAAGTTGGGGATACCTGGTGAAGTTAATCATAAACAAGTTACAGAAGAACACTCCGAGGAGAATGATGGTAAAAAGCCTGAAAAGAAAACTGGAAAGGTAGGAGAAAGAAATCCTACAAGAGATGAGGTAGGATAAAAATTTGGAATAGAAGGTATCAAGCTTAGGCAAAAAATGAGGAGATATCTTATGAGATCCGATAATAATTGTGACACCCAACCTCTCAATGAAAAAATCATCTAGAAATGAATTTTACTTATGAAAGTAATAATTTTGATTTATATAATTTGCCAGAAAGAAGTTCACTCTATTGAACCCCAAGGTTTTAATACACCATATGTAGAGAGTTTAAGTAGTTATATATTTAGGCTAGCAGAGTCACATAATGTTAGCTTTGGAATTTTAATGAGTAATCTTTTATTTTCAGAATTAAGTTCTTGTCCATGAATATAGTGAAGGCACTGTAAAAACGAATAATATTTGGGAGTGATATATAGTAGTGAATACAGTGTTGCTCGAACGTAGTAGGTTATATAATTTAGAACCAGTTGGGATAGGCACAGCAGAAGTTGAAAGTTTAACAAGTTATTTTTCCAGGCTGGCTAACTGCCATTCTGTAAAATTAAGTAAATTGCTGGATTTAGAAGTTTCAAAAGAATTAATAAAGGAATATTTGAGTAACTCAATAAAAAGAAATAGAACAAAATATACTCAATATATCAATGGAACTTCGGAAGTTTCAATCGATTTTGTACAAGCTTTGGAAAAATTAACAACCCGTAATGATCTAATTAATTTAACTTGTCAAAACTGGAGAGGAATCTCGGGCCATTCGATATTAAATAATAAGAGAGTTTGGTGTAGTCAATGCCTTTATGAAGCTAAAATTTTCGGATACGAAACTTATGAGAAACTTATTTGGCAAATAAAGATGATTAATATCTGTCCAGAACATAGAACTAAATTAGAGTCAAAATGTCCTCATTGTAACAGAGAAAACGCAGTAATGTCGGCAAAACTACGACCTGGTTTTTGTTCAAAGTGTGAAAAATGGTTGGGTGACAATGTTTTCTCCCCCACAAAAATAGATGAATGGGAAAAGTGGAAAATAAATAATATCAAGCTATTGTTAGAATATTTTCAAAATAGTTCTATTGTTCCCTTAAATAATATAATCCCTAAATTTATGGAGAGATTAATAAATATTTTTACAGGAGGAAATGTGAGGGCTTTTGCTAGAGAAGTAGGAGTAAGTAGAAACACCTTAAGAGATTTTGTAAATGGGAAACCAAGTTATATATCTCTAGAGAGATTATTAAAGATATTATACTATTTTGAAATTACTATTTTAGAAATGATAGAATTAAAGGAAATTAAAATTACTAAAGTTAATAAGCATGCCAACAGTCTTTTTCAAAAACAAAATATTAAAAGAGATGTTAACCCTGGGGAGATAAGAGAAAAATTATCTATGATTATTAGCCTAAATGAAATACCACCTCCAAGTGTGAAGCAAGTAATGAAAAGATTAAATTACTCAAGTAGTACTCTATATAAATACGCAAGTGATTTATGTAAAGTATTAGCTGAGAATAGAGCGAACTATTTAAATCAAAAAAAAATAGAACGACTTAAAATGATAGATTTAGAAGTAAGTAGAGTGGTCAAAGAAATTACCGCAGAAGGAAAATATCCTTCAGAGGAAAGAGTAAAAAAAAGATTATTATTTCCGGTTTATTATGAGGAATTATATCAAGCAATGGAAAAAGTTTATAAAGAATTATCAATTCCCCAAAAATAAATTATAAAAAATTACATTCTAAGTGGAAGATAATCCTTTCCGTTAACATTTATTCGAAAAGAAAACAACAAGATTCTCGGCCTAGAATGGATAATGTTTTACAGAGCTGTTTCTTCATAGCTTCTCTTATATTTACCAAGTATGGCGCAAGTAATAAAGTCATCATATGTACTTTACAAATATGTAAGCGATTTGTGTGAAGGTATTACCTTAAATAAAAAGGGATAAATACAAGAGGAATTTAATGGGCGATTACATCCCTTCTTTGACTCTAACATAAAATAGGGGATATAAACATAGTCATATGTTATGCAATTTATGTTGCTTCTTAGCAATCCTGTAGATCGTTAAATCTCAGGTTCAGGCTACGTTGGCCTAAAAAGGGATTAATGCCTAGATATATTAAGGAATGACAAAAATAAAGGTTATGTCACATTATGGTATTTAAAAACTTAATATTCTAATTAATCAATAGTTTGCATTAAGTATTAAATTTAACTAAAAGGTTGCATTAAGTTGTAATAATTCCATAAAAACTCTAGTAATATTGATTGAAATGTTTAAAAATAATATGAAATTAATAATAATCCCTTTAATAACAGTGACGGCAGACTTATGGTTAAATTCAAAAAAACTTATGCTTAAAGTTTCATCAATAGACACGGACTTACCGATTATGGTGAGTCCGTTTTACATTTTGAAAAAATACTCTTCGAATCTAATTTTCTTTTTTAATGTTTCTACACTGTACTTGCCATTTCGTGGGGTAACATTATTATAGTTTTCAAGAATCCAAACAGCACGATTTCTTTTCTTATTTACTCTTAAAAATGGTGCGATATTTTCCAATGTATGAAAAACATCTTCTTTTTTCTTTATTGTTAGCGTATAGGAGTCCTTGTGCCAATCAGGTTTGTAATTTCTTTTAGTATTAATTACTCCACTTGTTACTTTTGGAATATAAAGGAGTAGTTCCAAGTCCGTTGATGCAATAGAGATACATGGTCTACGGTGTTCCTTATCATGCATCCTTGTTAATGAAATACTTCCTTCTCCATCAATTATTCCCACAATATAAGATGCTTCCCACTCTTTCAATTTTTAAACAACCCCTTAAAAATGAGAACGTATACTCTTATGTTTAGTAAATATTTATTGAATCAGAATAAACAGTTTTCATATTTTAATAAAAAGGCTATGATTATTTTGGGCTTGGTAACATGAAAAATTCTTTTTCTAGCAGCATCCTTAATACAGATTTCGTTGTAGAAGTGGAGTGGTGGTGTAGATGGGTTCTAAAAATATAAACATCTCTAAAGCTTTACTTATAATAGGGATTATTTTCGTAGCTTTTAATTTGCGCCCAGCGATCACATCAGTCGGGCCCATTATTGAATTAATTCGTTCTGATTTAGGTATTTCTAATGGAGTAGCGGGTTTCATCACTACACTTCCATTAATCTCCTTTGCGATCCTTTCAATTCTTGCTCCTAAAATTGGACAAATGATAGGAAATGAGAGAACTATTTTTCTAGGGTTATTGGTCTTGTGCATTGGCATTATCACGCGATCATTGGGCTTTATGCCGACGCTCTTTTTAGGCACATTGCTTGTAGGAGTTGGTGTTGCAATTGGCAATGTCCTTATACCAAGTATTGTAAAGCTTCACTTCCCTTTAAAAGTTGGAATCGTTACAAGTATTTACACAACATCCATGAATACCTTAGCTGCCATCGGATCGGGAGTCAGTATCCCTTTAGCCAAGGGTCAATCCCTAGGTTGGAAATGGGCATTGGCCTTTTGGACAGTCCTTGCGGTTATCGCTATGATTATTTGGTTACCACAATTACGTAACAACAATAAAACATCAGCTTCTTATAGTGGTCCATCCTCAAATGGCGCTATGTGGCGTTCATCGATTGCTTGGCAAGTAACATTGTTCATGGGATTACAATCTTTTTTATTTTATTGTACAGTAGCATGGTTACCGGAAATTTTAGAAAGTCATGGAATGCAGTTATCGATTGCTGGTTGGATGGTTTCGTTAATGCAACTAGTTGGTCTACCAACTACGTTTCTAGCACCTGTCATTGCTAACCGATTAAAAAGTCAAAAGATGATGGTATGTATAATTGGAATCGTTTACCTTACTGGGATAATGGGGCTTATGTTTGTGCAAACAAACATACTTCTGATCTTATCTATCATCTGTATTGGAGCAGCACAAGGTGCAAGTATAAGCTTAGCACTCACAATGATTGGACTACGAACAAAAGACTCAAGACAAGCCGCAAATTTATCAGGTATGGCCCAGTCCATCGGATATTTATTAGCTGCCATTGGTCCTACACTAGTTGGATTTCTATTCGATTATACACAATCATGGTTAACGCCATTAGTCATTTTTATTGTGATTTCAATATTGATGACAATAGCAGGTGTTGGTGCTGGACGTAATCGATATGTGGCGGGAGAAAGTATACAAACATTATGATACATGTACTGAAGGGGCTACAAAGGTAAATACGTAGGAGATGGGTACACTCATTGCCGCCCGAATTGTAGCTATAAAGCAGATGGAAATTAGTTAGCTTTTTAAAAAGACCTGATACAAATAGGAGATAAAGCATAAGCCCTCGTTCTGAAAGCTTATGCTTTGTTTTGTTATGCAAACGTGTTTAGGACCCCTTTCAAAAAAAGGGTCCATACTGAATTATGATTCCTCTTTTGTTTGTGTTTGAAGTGTAGATTGGGCCTGATTTATAATTGTTTGAACTTGGGCAATTTCCTGTGAGGCCGATTTTAAAGCTTCCTTAGCTAAAATTTCGTTTGCTGCTGATTGTTCGATTGCCGATGTAATCATGTCTTTTGCAATTGAAGCTTGAGCTTCTGCTTGTTTTAATTTATTCGTGTCAATTTGATTTGTCATTTTACTGCCTCCTGATTTTTTCTAGTTGTAATGACAACGATAATATTTTTCCATAATCGGTTTTTTATATGATTGTATTTATTGTAAGTATTAATTAGTGAAGAGGAGGAATATTATTTCGTTCTATAGTCGCTACTACTCAAATTCCATGTACACAGGCTAGTAGTGATACCTCCAGCTAAAATAGTTAAAGCAGAAAGAAAGAAGGTTTCTGTTGAAACGAATAAACCACCGAGGCAAATGACAAAGATATCGATAATCAGAATGATGATCCCAACATTCATTTTCACAATGTCTGAAAGGAACTGGGCTAATAAATCTGTACCACCTGTGCTTGTCTGATACCGAAGCATAAAACCAATTCCAAAACCAATTAAAATCCCGCCAGTGAATGAGCTAAGTATAGGAGAAATATGTAAACGAATTTGATTGAAGTTATGGAATAAATCTATAAAAAACGAAGATAGAAGCATGCCATGCAAGCTATTAAAAAAATAAGAACGATATTTAAACCATGAGATCGCAAAAATAGGAATACTCAATATCATGATTGAGAACCCAGCATTTGTATGAAATAGATAACTAATAATCAAACCTAAACCAATAATCCCACCGTCTAAAACTTTGTTTGGGATTAAAAATAAATTTATCCCCATCGCAATTGTAATGCTACCTACAAGTATAGCAACTGCTTTCATAAAAAATGGCATATAGTAAGAACTCTCCTGTCTAAGTAACGTGTTTTTATTTATATGCAAAAAACGTTACAATCTGGACAACTTTTAGTTCATAAAAACAAAAATTAAACGGAACATTATAAAAATGCCATTTCAATCTAATTTCCCATACAGCTACGTTAAATAGGACATTAGTCCGTTTTCAACTCCCGTTAGGTATTTTTTCCCTTCAAATACACAGAATAGGATAGAGAGATAAAATTTGTTGAGGAGGGGTTTTTATATGAAAAAAATTCTATTCTTTATTACCGTGCTAAGCATTGCCACTATCTTAGCCTCATGTAATCAAAACAATCAATCAAATCAACCCGATGACAATGAGCAGGTGAATGAAACAGAACAGCCAGCTGAAAATAATAATGAAGAAACAACCCAAGAAGAGGAAAGTGTAGATGAAACTGAACAAAATAAGGAAAGTGATGTAGCACCGGATTCGGAAGAAAAGGTATACCAGAACAAAACATTCAAAGATGTAAAAGTTTCCGAGACGGATAATCAAATCATCATAACTGGTAAAGCTCAAGTTTTTGAGGGTGTTTTTGACTATGCCGTATATGATGGTGAAGATAAGCTACTTGAAGACCACTATCAAACAGTAGGGGCACCTTCTTGGGGGGACTTTGAGATCAAGATTGATAAAACTACAGTGGCTCAACCTAAAAACGAAGTAAGAATCGAACTATTTGTTTATTCCGCAAAAGATGGTTCAAAAGAAAATATATTAAATATTCCACTGACAATGAAATAGAAAAAACGAAAGACATCAATGATCCACCTTGGAAAATTGATGTCTTATTTTAATCTTATTAGGGACGCAGAGACCGTCCTGTGTCCCACAATTATTTTAAATTATGAACCTTATGTTTAATTGTAAAAAAATGGTTTATATAAAATGACCGTATTTTACAGATACTATAGGTGTTTATGAAAAGTCAGAAATGTGGAGGGAAAGTTATGACAGTTAAAAGTCAGGTCAAACAAACAATCGCAGGTTTGAAAAGTGCACAAGCAAGCCTAGAACAATTTTCACTTCAAACCCAAAACCAACAAGCAAAACAAATGTATCAAACTGCTGCACAGCAAACACAAATGATTGTGGATAGTCTTAACCCGCGTTTACAAGAATTAGATGCGGAAGAACCACAATATCAACAAGAATAGCCTTAACATCAAGGTTGGTTATTAGAACCAACCTTTTCTCGAATTGGAATGCTACTGGGATGGGATTGGTATAAATGAAAAAGTACTTCTTTCGTTATGGTGTTTTTATCATTTTAGTCTTTGGATTATTAACCGGGTGTAAGGAAAATATCGATTCTGTCAAAAATCAAAGCACATCGATAACCCAAATAAGTGCAAAAAAGTCAACGAATCAATCAACGGCGAATCATGCTAAAGAGTTAGTAATTAAAAGGAAAGACGTCACCGGGGTTCGCGGGGTCAATACAGATAAAGAACTACTTATCGCAATTACAGTGCCACAAATAGATAGATTTCAGCTGAAGACCATTGAAAAGAATGTGAAGAAGGAGTTAAAAAAGAAATACCCAGATTACAAAATTGAAGTATCAACTGATCAAAAAATCTTTTTAGAATTAGATATTTTGGAGAAAAAGCTTGAAGAAGGGAAGGCTGGGGAAAAAGAGCTAAAAAAAGAATTTGGGAACATAAAACGTCTTATGAAAGAGGAAGCATGATAATGAGTGAGGGTAGCTTATGGCAAATAAAAAAAAGAAAAAATTAACCCCAGTTCAACAAGAATATCAAGCATTTCAAAAACAACGGGAAACAAAACGCCCCTTATTAAAAAATTGTATCAATGCATTTCTAACGGGTGGCATCATATGTCTTATTGGACAAGTGATTCAGACCTTTTACATATATTTTTTTGACTTTACAGAACAAACAGCAGGAAACCCAACGGTTGCTACGCTCATTTTCATTTCCATGCTCTTCACGGGATTTGGGGTTTATGACAGAATTGCACAATTTGGAGGAGCTGGTTCCGCGGTTCCTGTGACTGGGTTTGGAAATGCGGTGATTTCTGCAGCTATCGAACATCGGACAGAGGGATTTGTACTGGGTGTTGGTGGAAATATGTTTAAGTTGGCAGGTTCAGTCATCTTATTTGGCGTTTTTTCAGCCTTCATTATCGCTACCATTAAGACAATTCTGATTACGTGGGGGGGACTGTAATGCTGACTGGTCATCGGACATGGATATTTGATCAAAAGCCTGTCATTATTTCAACAGGAACAGTCGTTGGGCCATTTGAAGCAAAAGGGAAAATTCCGCAAGATTTTGACTTAATTCATGGCGAAATATGGCTTAATCAAGACTCATTTGAAAAAGCACATCAAGTTATGCTAGAAGAAGCCTGTCAAAAGGCAATCGAAAAAGCCAATCTACAAAAGGATCAGATTCAGTTTTTTCTTGGTGGCGATCTCATCAATCAAATCACTCCAACAAGCTTTGCTACTAGAACACTAGGGAGTCCTTACTTAGGATTGTTCGGGGCTTGCTCGACTTCAATGGAAGGATTAGCATTATCCGCATTTTTAGTGAATTATAACGGTGCAAAATACATATTAACTGGTGCTTCAAGTCATAATGCGGCTGTTGAAAAGCAATTTCGATATCCAACTGAGTATGGTGGCCAAAAACCCCCAACCGCACAATGGACTGTTACTGGTGCAGGTGTGGCATTAGTCAGTTCAACGGGCTCAGGACCACGAGTAACATCAGCAACGATCGGCAAAATTGTGGACATGGGGTTAACTGACCCATTTAATATGGGCGGTGCAATGGCCCCTGCCGCAGTTGATACAATCGAGGCTCATCTAAAAGAAAGAAATGTTGATCCATCCTATTATGATCTGATCGTGACGGGAGATCTTGGACATATTGGTCGAGAGGTATCTCTTGATTTATTTAAAAAGCATGGCACTCCCATTAAAGAAGAAAAGTATCAGGATTGTGGTCTCATCATTTATCGGGAAGGACAGCCTGTCCTATCAGGTGCAAGTGGGGCGGGTTGTTCAGCAACTGTTGTTTACGGTCATATTTTAAATCGGATGAAAAAAGGGGAATTAAATCGGGTTCTAGTCGTTGCAACGGGTGCCTTACTTTCGCCGCTTACGTTTCAGCAAAAAGAATCGATTCCTTGTATTGCTCATGCGGTATCGATTGAAAATGGAGGTGAAGAGCAGTCATGATTTTCTTTTGGGCTTTTGTCATAGGAGGTCTCATTTGTGTGATTGGTCAGATCATGTTTGATGTTTTTAAACTTACTCCAGCTCATACATTATGTACATTTGTAGTATTAGGAGCACTTTTGGACGCGTTCGGTTTATATGAACCATTTATCGACTTTGCAGGTGCCGGGGCAACTGTTCCGATTACTAGTTTCGGTAATTCGCTTTTTCATGGTGCCATGAACGAAGCAGAAAAACATGGACTGGTTGGGGTAGTAACTGGGATGTTTGAAGTGACAAGTGCAGGTATTTCAGCTGCCATCATTTTCGGGATGATTGGAGCATTACTTTTTAAACCAAAAGGATAAGGAGAATGAAGAATGACAGTTGGCTCTCAGGTGAAACAATGTCTTTCTAGTATAAAAAGCATTGAAGCGAGTCTATCAAGCTTAGCATTGCGCACGCAAGACACAGAGGCGAAACGAACTTTTCACGAAACCATGATGATCATGGATGAAATAAAAAATGATTTAAAAATTCGAGTTAGAGAAATAGAGCGGGAGGAAGATCAATATAAAGGTTTTTAAATCAATGGTAAGGAGTTAAGATTATGCCAGATTGGTTAGGAATTGCCATACGATCGATAGTATTACTTGCGGTTTTGTTTTTTTTTACTAAATGGTTAGGAAAAAAGCAAATTTCTCAACTATCCTTTTTTGAATATATAAATGGAATCACAATTGGTAGTATTGCTGCAGAAGTCTCCACCGGACTTGATAGAAATATTGTTCATGGATTAATAGGAATGAGTGTCTGGTTCGCTGTCCCATTTGTCATGGACATCATTTCATTAAATAGTAAAATTGTAAGAGATTTTGCTGAAGGAAAAGGAACCGTTTTTATTCAAGATGGAAAGGTAATGGAAGATAATCTAAAAAAAGAAAAATATACCGTTGATGAATTACTAGCAAAACTCCGAAATAAAAATGTCTTTCAGGTAGCAGATGTCGAGTTCGCCGTATTAGAAACAGATGGAAGCTTAAGTGTCTTATTAAAAAAGGAAAATCAACCAGTAACCGCAAAAGTTCTAAATCTCGCCGTTGCTCCAATAAAAGAACCCCAAACCGTTATTATGGATGGAGAAATCATGCATGAACCATTATCATCATCTGGCTACAGTCAGAATTGGCTTGAGACGGAACTTGATAAAATGGGTGTCAGTATTGAAAATGTGTTCTTAGGGCAAGTGGACACTTATGGACAACTGACAGTCGATTTATTTGATGATAAGATCAAGGTCCCATCGCCACAGGAAAAACCATTACTACTAGCTACGATAAAAAAATGCCAGGCGGATTTAGAATTGTTTGCCTTACAAACCAATAACCAATCCGCAAAAGAAATGTATCAGAAAAATAGTGAAAAACTCCAGGATGCACTAAATAAAGTGACTCCGTTTTTAAACAACTAAGAATTTATTTTAAAGCTTAGCAAATTTTTGCTGGCTTCTTTTACTGAAAAAGTTAAATAACTTCACAAAAAGGTAAAAAAAGTTCATTGATACATCTGAAATAAAAAAATACGATGTAAGGGAGTAGATAAGAACCGGAAATAGGAGAGAAATGGGGACATAATGATGATTAATTTAGCTATTAAAGATGTAAATGGAAGCGTTAAGATTGAAAGAGCAGGTCCAGAGTACACCTATCTTGAATTCTTAGAGGAATACCAAGCGGGAGATACGATAGAAGTAACAATAGAAAAAGCCAATTCTTATCTAGTAGTCCAGCTAGATGATGCGCTGGCGCCTTCTTTAGTTTTTATAAAAGAAACAAATTGGACGTATGAGGTTCCAATAAGTGATGAGCTTCGTCGAGCATACTCTCCAAAAGTCTTCACGGGCAAAAAACATTACTTATCAGTCCGTTATGTAACAGAAGAAGAAGTGAATCGCTATCAAAATCTTGCATTAAACCCTCACGACCAAAAGCAAGCGAGTGGTGCATACCCACATGCAGAGGCTAACGTAGAAACGCGTAATGATTCAACATTCTTTGCTCGTAATGCGATAGATGGCATGATTGCAAACGAAGGACATGGCTCTTATCCATATCAATCATGGGGAATCAATCAACAAAAGGATGCGGCTCTAACAATTGAATTTGGACGATTTGTTCAAGTAGATAAAGTAGCGATCGTTTTACGTAGTGATTATCCTCATGATAGCTACTGGACACAAGCTACTTTAGAATTCTCCGATGGATCAGAGGAAGTAGTAAATTTAGAAAAAGTATTCGAGAGGCAGTTTTTTACATTTGAAAAACGAAGTGTGGAATGGGTGTGTCTAAAAAACTTAATTAAAGCAGAAGATGAATCACCTTTCCCTGCATTAACAGAAATCGAAATTTACGGTAGAAATATTGAACAATAAAAATCAGTTGCAAGAGCTGTCCAAGGTGACGGCTCTTTTTATGCTTTCAACCCAGTGAATGAGAATCCGTAAACTTGTAAAATCTACTACTAATTAGATTTACAAATTATATTAACTGGGGGTATCCATAATGAAGAAATTTCTTTTTCTTTTTTCTTTTATATTTACCATTGCTTTAGTCCTAGCAGGATGTGGTGGAACAGATAATGATAACAATGCAGGTAACGATAAAAACAATGCGAAACAAACTGGTTCCCTATTTGATGACATCAAGGAAAAGGGTGTTTTAACAGTAGGAACTGAAGGTACATATGCACCTTATACCTTCCACAATGAAAAGGATCAATTAACGGGCTATGACGTGGAAGTGATTAAGGAGGTTGCGAAGCGCATGGACCTTAAGGTGGAATTTATGGAAACACAATGGGACTCGATGTTTGCTGGTCTTAACTCAAAGCGCTTTGATTTAATTGCAAACCAAGTAGGGATTAATGAGGACCGCCAAGCTAATTATGATTTCTCTGAACCGTATACCTACTCCTCAGCTGTCCTTGTCGTGCCAAAGGATAATAGTGATATAACAACATTTGCAGATTTAAAAGGAAGAAAAGCAGCGCAATCCTTGACGAGTAACTACGGTGCAATCGCACAAGAAAATGGCGCTGAAATCGTAGGTGTAGAAGGGCTTGCCCAGTCGATTGAATTAATCAAGCAAGGACGTGCTGAAGCTACGGTAAATGATAAGCTCGCAGTTCTTGATTATATAAAATCACAAGGCGATGAGAGTATCAAAATTGCAGCTAGTTCAGATGACGTATCAGAGATGGCGTTTACTTTTAATAAAGGGAATGAAGATTTAGTAAAGGCTGTTAATGAACAATTGGCTGCAATGAGGGATGATGGGACGTTAGCAAAAATCTCTCAGGAATGGTTTGGTGAAGATGTTTCTACAAAATAGCGTAATATTAACAATTACTGCAAATATGGAGGGATGGGAGTTATTCATGAACTCCCTTCCTTCCATGCTTTCAGGAGCGATTCAATATACAATTCCACTTACACTTATTTCATTTATCGGCGGACTTTTCCTTGCGTTGCTAACAGCGATGATGCGACTGTCAAAATCGAAACTTGTTCAAGCTCCAGCTATTTTCTATGTTTCAGCGATTCGCGGAACACCGTTGCTAGTGCAATTATTTATTATTTTCTACGGGTTACCCAATATCGGAGTGAATATTGATCCTTTCCCAAGTGCAGCGATTGCATTCATTTTAAATGTTGGGGCCTATGCATCTGAAATCATTCGTGCATCCATTTTATCGATACCAAAGGGACAGTGGGAAGCTGCATTTACCATTGGTATGACAAGATGGACAGCACTAAGGCGAATTATACTTCCACAAGCTGCAAGGGTCTCCGTACCCCCGTTGTCCAATTCCTTTATCAGTCTTGTTAAAGACACTTCCCTTGCTTCATTGGTTTTGGTCGCTGAATTATTCCGCAAGGCACAGGAGATTGCAGCTAGGACATACGATTTCCTTCTATTGTATATAGAAGCTGCCCTAATTTATTGGGTAATTTGTTTCATTTTATCACTCTTCCAAGCAGGGCTAGAACGGAGATTAAGCCGGTATGTGGCAAGATAGAGAGGTGAGGGTATGTTTTTATCGGTAACGGGTTTGGCAAAATCTTTTGGTGATAATGAAGTGTTAAAAAATATCGATTTCGATGTAGAAAAAGGAGAAGTCGTCTCTATTATTGGTCCATCCGGTTCTGGAAAAACAACCATGCTCCGCTGTTTTAATGGCTTGGAACAACCGGATAAAGGAATCTACCAGTTTCAGGATGGGTTTTCGCTTAATTTTGCTGAAAAAGTAAGGAAACAGGACATCATCAGGTTGAGCAGAAAGTCAGGGATGGTTTTTCAATCCTATAATCTATTTCCGCATAAAACAGCCCTTCAAAATGTAATGGAGGGACCCGTGATTGTCCAAAAAAGAAATAATACTGAAGCAAGAAATGAAGCTGTAGAACTACTAGAAAAAGTAGGGTTGAAAGAGAAAATGGATTTATATCCTCATCAACTTTCAGGTGGACAGCAGCAGCGGGTGGGGATTGCAAGAGCATTGGCACTGAAACCGGAGCTTCTCTTATTTGATGAACCCACTTCAGCCTTAGACCCTGAACTAATCGGAGACGTATTAAAGGTAATGAAGGATTTAGCCAATGAAAATTGGACGATGATTATTGTTACCCATGAAATTCAATTTGCAGGTGAAGTCTCAAATAAAGTTCTGTTTATGGATGGCGGATACATTGTTGAACAAGGAAATCCTGATGAAGTTCTGAAAAATCCGAAGCAAGAGCGGACGAAGCAGTTTTTACAACGAATTTTGAATCCAACCTAATAAAGCGTATAAATTTTGTTGGTTATTAGAAAATTAATAGTGTATTGCTTTACTTAACTACATAGGTGGTGGTAGGTATGGGGTTTTTAGACAAATTGTTTGGCAAAAATAAAGCAACGGAGGAACAACAGATGGCTGATGAAAAATTAAACATAGGGATTATTTTAGGAAGTACTCGTGAAGGACGCGTAAGTCCACAGGTTGGCGAATGGGTGAAGGGTTATGGCGACAAGAAAGGAAATGCAAATTACGAAATCGTTGATATCAAAGATTATGACTTACCGTTTTTAGGTACAGCGGATTCTCCAGGAATTGCGAAATGGAATGAGAAATTAGCTAGTCTCGATGGATTTATATTTGTTGTGGCAGAATACAATCACAGTATAACGGGAGCATTAAAAAATGCGATGGATTCAGCGCGTGAAGCTTGGTACAACAAATCAGCTGGAATCGTCAGCTATGGTTCAACTGGTGGTGCACGTGCAGCGGAACATCTACGTGGAATCTGTGGTGAATTAAACCTAGCTGATGTCCGCACCCATCCAACATTATCACTATTCTTAGACTTTGAAAATGGTACTGATTTCAAACCTCAAAATATACACGATGATAATATGAACATGCTATTAAATCAAGTTGTTTCTTGGGGTAAGGCTTTAAAGACAGTTCGATAAAATGATTGGAGGTAAGATCCTCGCTATTATTTAAACCTTTGAAGAACTGAGTTAGGTATGCTACCGAACTCAGTTCTTTTAATTTGGCTGTTTTCAGATATTAAGTGCAAACCTAGTTGATTGGAGCGTAAGGTGGCGACTCCTCGAAAATGCATTCGCTATTTTCTTCGTGCGTGGGTTATTTCAAGGAAGAAATTCAAAGTCCTGCGGGAAAAGCGTGAGACTTGAGACCCCGCAGAAGCGAAAGCGACGAGGAGGCTCAAGCCACGCCCGCGGAAAGCGTCCACCTGAAGCGGAAATCAACGATAAAAAACAACAAAGTTTGTGCAAATAGCCTTTAATTTTGCAACGCTTAGTCCTTACCTTCAGACTTTATTTAGTTGCAATATTTTGAAATAAATGATAAATTTTAAGTGGTAGTACCAGAGTACCTGATTAACAAAAAAATAACGTATTTATCTGTTTTCCTTTACTTTTTATAAGTTACATAAAAGGAGAGAGTTTATGAGGTTAGAAAATAAAGTTGCCCTTATTACGGGTGCAGGTTCTGGAATTGGCAAAGAAACAGCCTATTTGTTTGCAAAAGAGGGAGCCACTGTAATTGTAGCGGATGTAAATGAGTCGGGAGGAAGAGAAACTGTTTCTGAAATTGAGAAAAATCATGGTAAGGCCCTTTTTATTAAGACTGATGTCACTAACGAAATTAGTGTGACCAATATGGTCGCAGAAGTTCTAGCAAAATATGAAACAATTGATATCTTGTTTAATAATGCGGGCATTAGTGGGGTAGGAGAACTTCATAATATAGAATTAGATGTGTGGAAAAAGGTGTTTGATGTAAATGTAACCGGTGTCTTTTTGGTTTCAAAGGCTGTTGTCCCTGTAATGATGGAGAACAGAGGCGGTTCTATTATTAATATGTCTTCTTGTATTGCCGAAATAGGTCTGGCAAATCGGGCTTCCTATGCAGCCACAAAGGGTGCTGTCTTATCATTAACGAAATCAATGCAGGTTGATTATGCTCCCTACAACATCCGAGTTAATGCACTTATGCCTGGTACGATTTATACACCGTTTGTTGAGGATTATCTCTCAAAGGACCCGAATCCTGAAGCGGCAATTGAGAAAATTAAGGGGAGACAGTTAAGTAGAGAGTTAGGAAGTCCAACCGATGTGGCATATGCGGCGCTCTATTTAGCAAGCGATGAGTCAAAATTTATGATGGGTGCCCCTTTTATGATTGATGGCGGGGTTATAAACGGAAAATCTAGTTAATATCTTATTGAGGAAATGATACATCTGAAAGATTAGCATTGGAGGTAATGAATAGTGAAATTATTAACATTCAAAAGGAATCATACATTAAAATTAGGTATTAAGACAGATTTAGGTGTTTTAGACATCGAGAAGGCTGCTGAAGCCTATAAAATGCTCGTACCACAATCGATAGAGGACGTCTTGAATAACGTTGGAAATACGATTCATCTACTTGATTCTCTTTTGAAACAAGCATTAGAGAAAAAAGACGAAGAGCTTTTTGTTGATGAGGAAAGCATCGATTTCGGACCAGCTGTCCCAAAACCAGGAAAAATCATTTGTGTAGGTATAAACTATCAAAAGCATGCGGAAGAATCCAACATGCCATTACCAGAATACCCACTACTCTTTAATAAATTTGATAACACTGTATCAGCTCATGGAGATGTAATAAATCTTCCTTTTAATTCAAAAGAAAACGATTATGAGGCAGAGCTTGCAATTGTTATTGGAAAAGAGGCAAAACGTGTAGCTAAAGAAGATGCTTTGGATTATGTATTTGGGTATTGTAATTGCAATGACCTGTCATCCAGAGATTTACAATTCCGTACCCATCAATGGCTATTAGGGAAAAGTCTAGACGGATTTAGTCCACTTGGACCTTATCTTGTAACGAGTGATGAAGTTGGCGACCCTAACAGTCTAGAAATAAAAACAACAGTTAATGGTGAAGTTCGTCAACATTCGAATACATCTGATATGATTTTTAAATGTAATGAAATCGTTAGTTACGTTTCAGACCATATGACGTTAAGCCCTGGTGATATCATTTTAACTGGTACTCCTGAAGGGGTTATATTTGGTTATCCAGAAGATCAAAGGGTTTGGTTAAAAGATGGAGATAAAGTGACAGTTGAAATTGAGAAACTTGGAAAGTTAACAAATACATTTAAACAAGAAGTTTAATAGAAACTAAGAAAGGTCTAAACCAATTGGTTTAGACCTTATTTATATGCAATCATATGTTTTGTTTATAAAATCTTTTTGCTCCTGAGAAGTTTAATTCAATTGCTTTCTTAACCTCTTCAAGATTCTTTTCTTTAACGGCCTTAACTAACTTTGTGCGAGATTTGATACTGTTTTCCCGTGCACCAGGGACATTTAAAATTTTCACCATAGATTGATGACGAAGGTGTACAATCGTCTGCATTAATTTGTTATAGATTTTATTACCACTACAAGAACCCATATACAGATCAAAATCGTCTAATAGCCTCTGAAATTCCTCTGCATTCGTTTTTGGTACTTTCTTTAAATCCTTCAAAATATCATCTATAACTTTAATTTCATCTTCAGTCATACGTTCAGCAGCTTCTAAATAAACCTCAGATTCGATTAATTTCCTTGCAGCATAGACTTCTTCCAAATTATTTACTTCATTATGGTACATCCAAAGGATTGTCTCAGCCGGGAGCACCGATTCTTTGCCGCTAACAAAACTTCCTTCGCCTGGTTTGATCGTAATCAAACCAATGAGTGCAAGAGCTCTTAAAGACTCCCGTATCCGCCCTCTATTTACCCCGAATTCTTCTGCGAGTAATCGTTCATTTGGCAGTTTGTCCCCAGGTTTTAATTCATTTGAAGTAATCCATGATGCAACTTGTTCTAAAACTTGCTCAGTTAAAGTTACTCGTTTTATTGGATTGATTTTTACCATGCACAACACCCTTAATGAATGAATTTTTATTGGTACTACCAAAATACCATAAAGTAAGGAAGAATAGAATAAAAAAGCTTAGGAAAAAAAGATGGCAAGATGTTAATGATGGATTAGAAAGACAGGCAAAAGAAAGGAGTGTAGATAAATAGTTTAATAGATAAGACTAATTTACTATTTAATTTTAAAAAGTTAGAAAATTTGTTGAAAACAGAAAAATAAAGTGTTAACATCTAGTTACTGGTACTACCACCCAGTAATCTTGAGAAAAAATGTAAACGTTTTAATGACGACCTTGCCTTAAAAAGTCCATCAAGAAGAAAAAGGATTAAATGAAAGGATATATTTTTTTACTTTTATGGTACTACCACAGTACCGTAGTATCAATGTGAAATATAATCTTCTATTTTTTGATTCAAAAATGACAAGCTAATTGCAGGATTTGTATGGAAGACTTTAAGTCTATAACATCAATAATACCTCTAAAAGGAGGATGAGTGAGATTGAGTGAGAAAAAGTATCGAACATTAGTTATGCAGCCAACAGATAGTGTTGCGGTTTCCTTACAAGACATTCCCAAAAATGAAGAGGTGGAGGTAGATGTTTCAAGGGAATTATCAAAGAAGATTATTTTAAAAGACGAAATCCTTTTTGGTCATAAATTCGCCGTCAAGGCGATCCAGAAGGGTGAGACTATTCTAAAGTATGGAGAAGTCATTGGCAGAGCCATTCGAGATATAGCGGAAGGTGAGCATGTTCATGTTCACAATCTTGAAGGAACACGAGGAAGAGGTGACCAAATTGGAACTAAGTAAAGAAGGGAAATTTTTGGGATATCGACGTCCAGATGGAAAGGTAGGGGTACGAAATCATGTTTTGATTTTGCCCACAATTACCTGCGCAACACAAACGGCGCAAAGGATCACGGAACTTGTTCATGGGACAGTTACCTTCATTCATCAACATGGATGTGCACAAGTAGGAGTAGATTATGAACAAACATTTAGAACCTACGTTGGTTTAGGGAAAAATCCAAACGTATATGGTGTTGTTGTTTTAGGATTAGGTTGTGAAACACATCAGGCAAGAAGTGTCGCGGCAGAAATTGCGAAGTCAGGAAAACCAGTAGTAACCATCTCAATTCAAGACCACGGTGGCACATTAACTACTATAGCAAAGGGAGCACAAGCCGCTGCCAAACTTGTACAAGACGCCTCTGCTCAACCAAGGGAAATATGTGATTTCAGTGAATTAATTATTGGTACAGAATGTGGAGGATCTGATGCATGTTCAGGTTTATCAGCGAATCCTGCTGTAGGTGCAGTTAGCGATATGATTGTCGAAAGAGGCGGAACTTCTATTCTAGCAGAAACGACGGAACTCATTGGGGCAGAACATTTACTGGCAAAACGCGCTGCAAATGATCGAGTAGCAAAACGTGTTTACGAGGTAATAGAAGCAATGGAAAATCGCTCCATTTTTATGGGAGTGGATATCAGAACTGGAAACCCTAGTCCAGGAAACATTGCAGGTGGATTAAGCTCTTTAGAAGAAAAGTCTCTAGGAGCCGCGAATAAGGCTGGGAATAGCGAGCTAAAAGAATTAATCGATTATGCTGAAGAACCAACCGAAAAAGGTCTAGTCTGGATGGATACACCAGGACATGATATTGAACAATTAACGGGAATGGTTGCGGGTGGTGCTCAAGTCGTTCTGTTTACGAGTGGACGAGGTACACCAACTGGCTCACCAATTGCCCCCGTCATTAAAATTTCAACAAATACTGGTATGTTTGAAAGAATGAGTGACAATATGGACCTCAATGCAGGCACGATTATTGAAGGAAAAGAAACTGTCGAAGAAGTTGGTAAAAGAATATTTGAAGAGATTTCATTAGTTAGTTCTGGCAAATTAACAAAAGCAGAAATATTAAAACAACATGATTTTGGCATCTGGAGAATCGGTCCAACCTTCTAATCTATTCTTTTTAAATACTTGAATCAAAAGGATAACTCTTGAATCCGTTTGAGTATAAATTTTAAGAAAAAAAGGGGTAATGGTATGAAGAAGAGAGCAAAATGGTTGTCTGTTTTTCTATTTGCAATGTTAGTAGTGTTTATCTCGGCATGTTCATCTGATTCAAGTTCCACATCATCTGAAAAAGGATCAAATGAAGGTAAAGGGAGCGATGAAAAAGTTTCAATCAATGTTGCCTATGGAAATCAGCCTGGGGAGCCCATTGATTTATTAGCGAAGAAGTGGAAGGAATTGGCTGAGGAAAAAAGTAATGGAAAAATTGAATTAAAGCTTTACCCAAGTTCCCAATTGGGATCTGAAAAAGATGTTGTTGAACAAGCAACCATGGGGAATAACGTAATTGTTATGGCTGGATATGACTTCTTAATGGACTATGTACCAGATGCAGGAATTTTGACTGCTCCATATATTACAGATAGTGTAGATGACTTGTTATATTTAACAACAACGGACTGGTTCGATGAATTACATGAAGCTTTAAATGGGGCAGGAATTCATATTCTTACTACTAATACTGTATACGGTGAGCGCCATCTGTTAACAAATGAACCGGTTTCAGCACCTGAGGATTTAAAAGGTATGAAAATTCGTGTGCCGAACAACCAAATGTCGATTGCTACATTTGAGGCATTAGGGGCAACGGCAACTCCTACACCACTAGGGGATTTATACACTTCCCTTCAACAAGGGCTTATCGATGGTGCAGAAAATCCTCTTCCAGTGCTTCAAGGCGTAAAGGCACATGAAGTCTCAAAACATCTATCTTTAACAGGCCATCAAAAGTTCATTACAACTTGGATTGCTGGACAAAGCTTCATAGATACATTGCCTCAGGACGTTGTCCAAATTCTAAAAGAAACTGGTGATGAGGCAGGGGAATACGGTAGAGGTGTACTAGAAGAACAAACAAAGTCTGTCTTAGATGAATTTAAAGAGCAGGGCGTAGAAGTACACGAGGTCGATGTAAAACCGTTTAAAGAAAAAGTCCAAAGTGTATATGAAAAGTTCTCAGATTGGACTCCTGGATTATACGATAGAATTGTAGAATTATTAGAAAATAAGCCTTCCTAATAACATTCCATTCTGAGAAAAATCTTACCTTTTTCTCAGAATGGATTTCTAATCTATTCTTCATAAACGGATGTCTCGAAATTTTTATATGTCATATTTGCTAGACATAACTTGGTTGAACAGGAGGGACTTAAAAATGCTGAAAAAATGGTTTAACCCAATTGATGATATTATTTCCGTTCTTGCAATATCGGTTATTTCCTTTTTAACGATTATCAATGTTTTTTTTCGCTTCGTATTAAATAACCCGATTTCATGGGCGGAAGAAATTACACTCGGCTGTTTTATTTGGCTCATTTTTATTGGAATAAGCTCAGCAATGAAACGGGATGGGCATATCGGTGTGGATTATTTAATTCAAAAGATGCCTAAATCCATGCGTAATGTTTGTACGATCATTGGAGCAGGAGCAATTTATTTTGTACTTATATACATATTTGTTTATTTAGGTTTCGAACTGGCTTTTCAAGCTGGTAGTAAAGTAACTCCTGTATTGGGAATAAGTTACACCTATATTGATCTTGCTGTTCCTATTGGAGGATTGTTGACAGCTATTCATTTTACGATTAAGCTGATTCGTTCTTTTCAAATAGACTCAGAGAAAAAGGAGAGAACGTAATATGGCATTAACCCTTATGTTAATTGTACTAGTGGTATTATTTTTAATTAATGTTCCTATTGCGTTTGCCATGATTGTTGCTTCGGCCGTTTATTTCCTCTTCTCGGATGGTTTTTCGATGATGGTCCTCATCCAGAGAATGATCGGTGGGGTAGAATCGGTACCACTGCTTGCGATTGTTTTCTTTATGACAGCGGGAATTCTTATGAATTACACAGGTATTACCTCGAGGATGCTTCGGTTTGCACAAATTATCACCCGACCACTTCCCGGAGGTCTTGCTCAAGTAAACGTTGTTCTTAGCACACTTATGGGTGGTTTGAGTGGTTCGAACATTGCAGACGCAGCCATGCAATCAAAAATCCTAGTTCCTGAGATGATCAAAAAGGGTTATTCAAAATCATTTTCAACTGTATTAACAGCATCTACGTCCTTGATCACCCCGATTATTCCACCGGGAATTGCCCTAATTATGTATGGGTATGTAGGTAATGTTTCGATTGGTAAATTATTTTTAGCTGGAATTATTCCTGGACTCGTTCTTTGTTTAGCTTTTATGATTTACGTTCACTTCTATGCGAAAAAACATAACCTTGAAACAGAAAAGCAAGAAAAGATTACCCTTAAAGAATTTTTGGCTAGTTTTAAAGATGCCCTACTAGCTCTTCTTCTCCCTGTTATTATTATTGGTGGAATTCGCTTTGGTATCTTTAGTGCTACGGAGGCGGGTGCATTTGCGGTATTGTACGCTTTAATTCTCGGAATGATTGTCTATCGAGAAATGAAATTCAAACAGTTAATGGAAGCATTTTTAGAAACAGCCCATACAGCAGCGTCCATTTTAATTATTATTGCAGCAGGTTCTGCATTCGCTTGGGTACTTACTTTGGAGCAGGTACCTCAAAGAATGACAGAGTTTATGGTAGGAAATGTTTCTTCCACTATCTTGTTCTTTATCGTAGTCCTTTTATTCCTTTTAGTCATAGGGATGTTTGTTGAAGGTAATGTTTCTATTATTATCCTAACTCCGTTATTTATGCCTATGCTCATGCAATATGGAATTGACCCAGTTCACTTTGGAATTTTCTTCATCGTTTGTATTAGTATTGGAACCTTAACACCACCTTTAGGGACAATTATGTTTGCAACTTGTTCGATTACAGGAACAAAGATTGAGGAATTTGTTAAGCATAGCTGGCCGTTTTTACTACTCTTGATAATTGTAGCACTGTTAATCGCGTTTATACCAGCCATCTCCATGTTGCTACCAAATACACTATTTTAGACAGATTGGGGCCTATGTTTTAATAGACCTCCATTCGATAAAAGGAGTTACGAAGGATGAAAACGATTGTTTGTCAAGAACCGGGGAATATGAGAATGATTGAACAAGAGTCTCCGACTACTTTAGGAGAAAAGGATATCATGATTCGTGTGAAAAGAATTGGAATTTGCGGTACAGACTTACATGCGTTTGGAGGCAACCAGCCCTTCTTTCAATATCCCCGAGTTCTTGGCCATGAACTTTCGGGAATTGTGGAAAAGGTTGGGGGAGAAGTACAAAGTTTTAATGTAGGGGATTATGTTTCCGTCATCCCCTATATACATTGCGGTGAGTGCATAGCCTGTAAAAACGGAAAAACAAATTGTTGTACCCAAATGCAAGTTACGGGTGTCCATATTGATGGTGGTATGACGGAGTTTCTCGTACTACCGGAAAGTCATGTTATACATGCAAATGGATTATCATTAAATGCTGCAGCTATCATTGAGCCTTTGAGTATAGGAGCACATGCTGTAAGAAGAGCTCAAATACAAAAAGGGGAAAGTGTACTGATTATTGGAGCTGGACCGATTGGTCTTGGTACTGCAAGGTTTGCAAAACTGCAAGGGGCAAAAACAATCATGATGGATATCAGTAAAGAACGCTTAGCTTTTGCTAAGGATTGGACGGATTGTGATCAAGTATTGGAAGTCGGAAGTAAGGGTGATCTTGTTAAAGATCTTTTGACCATTAATGATGGCCACTTTCCTACAATTGTTATGGATGCTACTGGAAACAAGCATTCAATGATGAGTGCATTCAATTATGTCTCACATGGTGGCAAGCTCATTTATGTGGGACTTGTGAAGGATCAAATTACTTTCAGTGACCCAGATTTTCATGCAAAAGAATTAACGTTGATGGGAAGTAGAAATGCAACGATTGAGGACTTTAAATATGTTATGAATTGCATGAAACAGGGTAGTGTTGATATAGATACCTACATCACCCATAAAATTCCTTTTGAAAAAGCGGCAGAGTATTTTGAAGCAAAAATGTACAATACGAATAAAGTATTGATTGAGCTAGAATAGAAGATTGCGATTCATAATATTACTTTAAAGTCTTAAAAAAGCTAGGGACATTCCTAGCTTTTTTACATATATATTAATTCAGAAAAAAGGAGTAACATAGTTTTTAATAATAAGGTCATCAGATGACCAGTTTACTTGCTTTGATGAAGGGAGAAAACTATATTGAAAGTCACTTTATTTGCCACATGTCTTGTGGATATGTTTCAAACAAATGTGGGAAAAGCAACAGTTGAACTATTGGAGCACCTCGGCTGTGAAGTGGAGTTTCCAGAAGCGCAGGTTTGCTGCGGGCAGCCTGCTTATAATAGTGGATATGTAGAAGAAACCAAAAAAGCCATGAAGAAAATGATTGAAACCTTTGAAAATGCTGAGTACATCGTATGTCCTTCTGGCTCATGTGCAAACATGTTCCACGAATACAAAGATATTTTTAAAAGTGACCCTGTTTGGGAACCAAAAGCGATTGAACTAGGGAAGAAAACGTATGAATTAACACAGTTCATTGTTGAGGTTTTAGGCATAACAGATGTCGGTTCAACTTTTAAAGGCAAGGTAACCTACCATACATCCTGCCATATGACGCGACTATTAGGCGTAAAGGAACCACCTATTCAACTATTAAATAATATTGATGGTGTTGAATATGTAGAGCTGCCTGGAAAAGAGAATTGCTGTGGATTTGGTGGAACCTTCTCAGTAAAAATGGGTCAAATTTCGGAAAAAATGGTCGATGAAAAAGTACAATGCGTTGAAACGACAGAAGCAGACTACCTAATTGGAGCAGATGCGGGCTGCCTCATGAATATTGGCGGGAGAATTAACCGACTTGGTAAACCAATTGAAGTTTTACATATCGCAGAGGTATTAAACCATCGAAACTAAAGGAGGGGAGCAATAATGGCATTAAAAACGAGTGATGAAAAATTTAAAACCCGTGTCCAAAAGGAAGTGCAAAACACGTTCATGAGAGGTGCTGTCTCAAAAGCCCAAGAAACGATTCAAGGTAGAAAACAAACGGTTACAGATGAATTGGGGAACTGGGAGGAATGGCGCAATCATGGAGAGGAAATTCGTCAGCACGTTCTTGAAAACCTTGATTATTACCTATATCAATTAAGTGAGCAGGTCTCAAAGCAAGGTGGACATGTATTTTTTGCTCAAACGGCTGAAGAAGCAAGTACATATATCAGTGACCTGGCGAAAAAGAAAAAAGCTAAACATATTGTCAAAGCAAAATCAATGGTAACAGAGGAAATCAGCTTAAATCAAAAACTTGAGGAAGTGGGGTGTCGTGTGATTGAAACGGACCTTGGAGAATACATCCTGCAAATGGATGACCATGATCCGCCATCCCATATTGTAGTTCCTGCTTTACATAAAAACAAAGAACAAATTCGCGATGTATTTGCGCATAAAATGAACTATAAGAACTCTGAAAAACCAGAGGAACTCGCTTTATTTGCGAGAGAATCATTGCGACAAGAGTTTTTACAGGCGGACATGGGGATTACAGGCTGTAACTTTGCAGTTGCAGAAACTGGTTCGATTACTCTTGTAACGAATGAAGGAAATGCCGATCTAGTTGCAGCACTTCCGAAGACACAGGTCGTCGTTATGGGGATGGAGCGTCTTGTTCCAAGCTTTGAAGAAATGGAAGTACTTGTCGGCATGCTTACAAGGAGCGCGGTCGGTCAAAAATTAACCAGTTATATCACAACATTAACAGGTCCTTGTGAAGAAGGTGATGTTGATGGACCAGAGGACTTCCACCTTGTCATTGTTGATAATGGCCGATCCAATATACTAGGTACGGAATTTCAATCCGTTTTACAATGTATTCGTTGTGCAGCATGTATTAATGTTTGTCCGGTATATCGTCATGTAGGCGGTCATTCCTATGGTTCAATTTATCCAGGACCAATTGGTGTCGTGTTAACACCACTGCTCGGAGGCTATGATGATCACAAGGAGCTTCCGTATGCATCAACCCTTTGTGGGGCTTGTACAGATGCCTGTCCAGTCAAAATACCACTTCATCAATTGATTCATAAGCATCGTGAAGTCATCGTGGAGCGGGAAGGTCGTGCACCCGTTTCTGAAAAACTATTAATGAAGGCATTTGGTTTTGGAGCATCATCACCATCTCTTTACCAAATGGGGTCAAAACTCGCGCCAACCTTAACCAAACCAATAACTAATGGTGACAAAATTACCAAGGGTGTCGGTATGTTAAAAGAATGGACGGATGTTCGCGACTTCCCGGCTCCGAATAAAGAGAGATTTAGAGATTGGTTTAAAAACAGAGAAAAAGGAGGCGAGGAGTAATGAAAGGAACCATCCAAAACCGCGATACCTTCCTCGACCAGATTGCGAAACAACTTGGTCGTGAGAGAAGAACAACGTTAACACCACCTGTGTGGAAACATAACCCACAGGAAGAAGTGTTAAAGGATGCATCCGTGGATGAGTTAGTGGAGGTCTTTAAGCTTCAATGCACAAAAATCCATACGGAACTTATCATGACGTCAAAATCCAAGCTATCGGAAGAAGTTGAAAAGAAGATCAAAGAATTGGGGAGCGGTCCAATCGTTACTTGGAAAGATGAACGCTTTGAACGATTTGGTCTTCAGCCATTATTAAAGGAAAAACTACCTTCTGAACAAGAAGATGTTTTTGAATGGAATCCTGACCTAGGAAAAGAAAACATCACAAAAGCAGAGCAAGCAAACATTGGAATTACGATCAGCGAAATTACATTAGCAGAATCCGGCACAGTTGTGCTATACAGTGGCCCTAATCGTGGAAGAACAATCAGCTTCTTACCAACTCATTCAATCGTAATCGTCCCAAAAAGCACGATTGTTCCAAGGATGACACAAGCAGCAAAGCTCATCCGTAAAAAAGTCAAAAACGGTGAGCAAGTTCCTTCCGCTATTAATTTTATAACAGGACCAAGTAATTCGGCAGATATTGAAATGAATCTTGTAGTTGGGGTGCATGGGCCGGTGAAGGCGACTTATGTATTGGTAGAAGATTTATAGGATCCAGGGAATGATTTCACTGAACACCATAAATTTTAGAGAGTTAAGTCCTCCATCCACGATGGAGGTTTTTTTCTACCAAACTTCCAACATCTCCCCTTCAAAAAACTAACCCAAACCCTCAAAATCTTGTTACAATAAAGGTACAGAGGGACACTGAACCTGTCCCCGTGACCCAATCATGTCCTAAAAAAAGGAGCATGTCTTATGTTCGAACTTTTAATTACAATGTTAGAGCGGTTAGGGATTATTGTTGCAATCGCTTTTATTTTAACGAGATTGAAGTTTTTCAGAGGGATGATGTACCAGGATGAGCTGAATCGTTGGCAGAAGCTTGTGGCAATTGTCTTCTTTGGTTTCTTTGGAATTATCGGTACGTATACGGGTCTTAGCCTTAATACAGAAAGCCTTCAGTTTAATCGCTGGGCATCAGGGTTAACTTCTGATGAAGCGTTAGCGAACTCACGCGTGATTGGTGTGGTACTCGCTGGTTTACTAGGTGGTTACAAGGTTGGGTTAGGTGCGGGGCTTATTGCTGGTATCCATCGTTTTACGCTTGGTGGGTTTACCGCTTTTTCCTGTGGTTTTGCATCCATTATCGCAGGTTTTATATCAGGTTACTTTTATAAGAAAAATAAGCACGTGAAATTAAGTACGGCATTTATTATCGCGGCCTCCGCAGAAGCACTTCAAATGCTTGTTATCCTGCTATTCTCACGTCCTTTTGAAAAAGCGTGGGCTTTAGTCGAAATCATTGGGATTCCGATGATTGTCGCAAATGGACTAGGCTGTGCCTTATTTCTCATGATCATAAAAAGTGTAATTAATGAGGGAGAGCGGGTTGGTGCAGTTCAAGCTCAAAAAACTCTTCGCATTGCAGACAAGACGCTTGTCCATTTGCGAAACGGGTTGAATCGAGAGACGGCACACGCAGTTTGTCATATCATTCAGGATGAAATTCAAGCAACAGCTGTGGCGATGACCAATACCCAAGAAATTTTGGCACATGTGGGACTTGGGCATGACCATCATCGTTCCCAAATGCCAATCCAAACACAAATTACTATGGATGTTATTCATAATGGAAAAATTGTAATCGCCAACAAAAAGATGATTCAATGCCGTGATGAGGCTTGCCCGCTTGGTGCGGCTGTAATTGCTCCATTAAGACGGAGAGATGAAACGATTGGGACACTAAAGTTCTATTTTCGTTCTGAAAAAGAAATTACACCTGTTGTGACAGAGCTCATTTCAGGTTTGAGCTCCCTTTTAAGTAATCAGCTTGAAATTGCGGAAGCCGATAAAGCTTTTCAGCTTGCGAAAGAAGCAGAAATTAAAGTGCTCCAAGCTCAAATAAGTCCGCATTTTCTTTTTAACACGCTGAACACGATTCTCTCTTTGGTAAGAAGAGATCCAACAAAAGCTAGGAAACTACTCGTTTCCCTATCTCATTTCTTACGTCAAAACTTGTCCGTTACAACACAAAATGTAACAACCTTGGAACAGGAGCTTAGGCAAGTGAAAGCCTACTTAGAAATAGAGGGAACAAGATTTGTAGATAAACTAAAAGTATTTTATAAGGTTGAGGAAGCTGCGTTGTATCAGTATATCCCACCACTTACCCTCCAGCCGATTGTTGAAAATGCAATTAAACACGGGATGAAGAATCAAGATGGGGATTTCCAAATCATGATTTCAATCCAAAAAATGAATGACTGTGTATATGTACAGGTTGAGGATAATGGAATGGGAATGAATGAAGAACGCGCTAAGGAAATTTGCATCACCCCAATCAAATCTGAAAAAGGCAGTGGAGTCGCTTTATATAATGTCAATCGTAGGCTTACCATGTTATTTGGTGAAAAGTCAGCATTAGCCATTAAAAGTGAAGAAAATAAAGGAACGGAGATTGCTTTTTCAATTCCACTAACGGAGGCTGTATAAAATGGAAGCAAAAATCAAAACTCTTATTGTCGATGATGAATTATATAGTCGTGATGAGCTATCTCATTTATTAGAGGCCTATCCAACCATTCAAGTAGTGGGAGAAGCTGATTCAGGAGAGTCTGCTATTTTAAAAGCGATTCAGCTCCAACCGGATGTTGTCTTTTTAGATGTGGAAATGCCTAAAGTGAATGGGATGGACGCTGCAAAAGCTCTTTTGGAATTAAAAAAACCGCCACTGATTGTGTTTGCCACGGCGTACCCTGAGTTTGCCGTAGAAGCATTTCGTTTTAATGCAATCGACTATTTATTAAAGCCGTTTGATGAGGAACAGCTTAAGGAGACAGTTAAACGTATTGAAAAAATTCTTCATACACCTGAAGAAAAGGAAAAAGGAAAACAAACAGGGAAATTGGCGATTGATTCAAGTGGGGAGATTATCTACCTTGAACCAATGGATATTTTATATATTGCCAAGGATGAGAAAGTAACGAAGCTTGTGACAAAAATGGGAGAGTATGAGACAAAAACTCAGTTGAAAGAATTGGAAAACAGACTGGAATCGTTCGGGTTCTTTCGGATTCATAAAAGCTTCCTCGTTAATTTAAAATATGTCACTAGACTTACCCCTTGGTTTAATGGAGCCTACCAATTGGAAATTGAAGGAAGAGAAGAACAGCTTTCAGTTAGCCGTAATTATGTCAAAGCATTGCGTGCCCAATTAGAAATTTAAATAGATGAAGGTAGAATTTTGCGTTTTAGTTCACAATTTTGACACGTTATCGTCAAATTTCTACCTTTTAATCTCAAAGTCTTCTAAACTTCAATTTATCTACTATAATAAATGTAAACGCATTCATTATTTTAATAAAGGGAATAAGGGGGAAATAACATGATTACATTTTTAGCGAGTATCGCTTTGTTAATCATTGGATACTTTACGTATGGTAAATACATTGAAAAAGTATTCGGTGTTAAGGAAGAACGTACTACTCCAGCTTATGTAAATGCTGACGGTGTAGACTATATTCCAATGAGTACCAAGAAAAACTCACTAATCCAGCTTTTGAATATTGCGGGTACTGGACCTGTTTTCGGACCGATTATGGGAGCGCTTTACGGACCAGTTGCATTCATTTGGATTGTGGTTGGATGTATTTTCGCAGGTGCCGTTCACGATTATTTAACTGGAATGATCTCCATACGTAACAAAGGAGCTCACTTACCAGAGCTTGCAACGAAGTTTTTAGGTAAAGCAATGAAGCACGTGGTTAACGCATTTGCTGTTTTACTACTATTATTAGTTGGTACAGTATTCGTTTCAACACCAGCTTCACTTTTAAATCTTTTATTAGACGGAAAAGTTGCTTTAGGTATTCTTATCGCTGTTATTTTCATATACTACATCTTGGCTACTTTATTGCCAGTTGATAAAATTATCGGTCGTCTATATCCTTATTTTGGAGCCATCCTTTTAATCAGTGCTGTTGGAATCGGTGTTGGTTTAATTGTGAAAGGTGCACCAATCCCAGAACTTTCATTATCAAATTTCCATCCTGATAATGCACCAATTTTTCCATTATTATTCTTTACCATTACTTGTGGTGCTCTATCTGGATTCCATGCAACACAAACGCCTATTATTTCACGTACGACACAAAAAGAAAGCCAAGGACGTAAAATTTTCTACGGTATGATGATTGCTGAAGGTATCATCGCTATGATCTGGGCAGCAGCAGCTATGAGCTTATTTGATGGTTACGGTGGCTTACAAGAGCTTCTTGCAGCAGGTGGCCCAGGAGCTATTGTAAGTGAAGTTTCAACATTAATGCTTGGTGCAATTGGTGGAACACTTGCAGTATTAGGAGTTATCGTATTACCAATCACTTCTGGTGATACTGCATTCCGTAGTGCGCGTATGATTATTGCTGAATATCTAAACTTGGCTCAAAAGAAAATGTCAAGTCGTCTATGGATTGCCGTTCCATTATTCGCAATCTCTGTTGTTCTTACTCAAATCGATTTTAATATTCTTTGGAGATACTTTAGTTGGGCGAACCAAGCAACAGCTGTTATTGCATTATTCGTAGGTGCAATGTACTTATACATTGCGAAAAAGAATTACTGGATTTCACTTATTCCAGGAACATTCATGCTTTGTATGGTCATTACGTATATCCTGAATGCTCAAATTGGATTCAGATTACCGATGAATATTGCTTGGTACGGTGGTTTTGCAGGAACAATCATCCTTGTCGCATTATTCTTCCGTCAAGCTAATAAAGCTCGTGCAGCAAATCTGCCACTAGAAGTAGATATTTCTAACTACAAGAAGGTATCCTAATGGGGTGCTGTAGTCCTGAATATCGAAAGGTAGTCGAGGATCAAGAGAAGAAGGTCAATCAAAATACGAAGGACAAAGTTCCCGTTTGGGGTAAAATCGTGAGCGTAACCATTATAGTAGGTGCTACAATCGCCTTTGTCCTCTTATAAGAAAAATTGCACGCAGTCTTAATGATTGCGTGCTTTTTAATGTTTGAGAAATATTTCACAAATTAGTTGGTATCTTATCCTTGAAATCTTTAGTACTATAAGATAATAAAGTCCATATTTCTGCACAAAATAGCAGAAGGACAGCCAGGGAGGTTCAATACATTTGGAAATGACTATAAGTGATGCAGCTTTAAAATGGTTTAAAGAAGATATAAGTGTCAAAAAAGGTGATTCCGTTCGTTTCTATCCAATGTTTTACGGAACTAGCCCCGTACAAGAAAAATATTCATTGGCTTTTTCTACGCATGACGAGCCCATCCAAATTCATACAAGTCAAAGCGTAGATGAGGTTATGTTCTATGTAGAAGAAGACGACATCTGGTTCTTTAATGGTCATAATCTGATCGTTGATTATAATCCAGATAAAGATGAATTGGAATACCAATATCCAAAACCATAGATAAGTCAGTTAGGACTCACTTTTGTGAGTCTTTTTATTTTTAGATGTGATTCGAATCACGAACCTTTTCCTTAAACTATGTTAATTTCGAAAGTAAGCATAGATTGAAAGGAGAATTTCGTATGAGTGAACTTATAAATAATCGTGAACAACATAAAATGAGTGACCAAGAGCGTGAGGCTCTTATAAAGCAAAGTTTTAAAGATTTACATAATGGTAAATCTGTTGAAGAGATAAAATCTAGATTAAAGGATAAAGTGGGCTATATAACGATTGGCGAAGTATCGAGGCTCCAACATGTGTTAATGGAAAAAGAAAATATCCAGGCACAAGAGGCTACAGAAATTTGTACAAAGCATCGGGAGATTTTTAAGGATTTTATAGAAGAAACTAGATCGAGTCGACCAGAAGAACAACCTGGACATCCCGTGTATACGTTTAAGCTTGAAAATAGAGAACTTGAGAAGTTAGTCAGTAAAATTAAAAAGCATTTGCAAGTATTTGAAGCGGATGACCACTATGAAAATAGATTGAAGTTACTCAGTGATTGTAATCTTTTGCTGGATATCAGGAAGCATTATGAACGAAAAGAACAGCTTCTATTTCCATACTTAGAAAAGTACGGGATATATGGACCAACGAATATGATGTGGAAAATTGATGATTTTATTGTAGACGCAATAAAAGATGCAAAAAGAATGCTAACTGAATATGATGGGGAAAAACAATCAGTTGTGGAGGTTATCAATTTTTTTGTCGATCAAGTTGACGAAATGATTTATCGCGAAGAAAATATTCTCTTTCCAATGTCGCTAAATAATTTAACAGAGGACGAATGGTTAAAAATTGCTCAAGAAAGTGATGAAATCGGTTTTTGTTTGATTTCTCCGGAAGATTGGAAGCCTGAGCGAAGTGTCATTGATGATGAGCAAGTGATGTCAAAAGGACTAGTTAAGATGGAAACAGGTATTTTATCTTTAAAACAGCTTGAATTACTGTTAAACCATTTACCGGTTGATATTACGTTTATCGATAAGGATGACGTTGTCCGTTATTTCTCTAAAGGAAAAGAACGTATTTTTGCAAGGACAAAAGCAGTTATTGGGAGAACGGTTCAAAACTGTCATCCCCCAAGAAGTGTTCACGTTGTGGAAGAATTACTTGAAGACTTCAAATCAGGAAGAAAAGATGTGGAGGATTTCTGGATCACAGCAAAAGGCAAATACGTGTATATCCGATACTTCGCCGTACGAGATGAGGAAGGAGAGTATATCGGAACCATGGAATTCTCTCAAAATATAGCTCCTATTCAAGAAATTGAGGGAGAAAAACGGATTTTATCATAGAAGATGCAAATAATGCTGACACCTTGGTGTCAGTTTTTTAATTAGGAAAATGTCGATTAGTCGATAGAATAGGAAAAAATTGTTAGAAATGAAATAAAACCGATAGAACCTAACCAAGCTAATCAATATCATCCACAAAAACAAAAAGAACCATCATTTCCATCAGTGAATGATTGGTTCTTATGTTTATTTCGATATAAGTGATCCTTTTTCGTTTTTGTCATTCTGGATTGCATATCAATTAATGCAAATGGGCTTCTTCCGTTTTCGGGATTTCGCTTTCCTTCACGTACGAGTTTTTCACGCTTTTTCCGAGCGTTTGATTTTGCCATCTTCATCACCTCTTCAAAATATTTACATCTTCATTATACATCGATTATCTCCACGCTTCCATCATGAATTTTTCATAATTATGGGCATATTCCCAAACAGAACCCAAACCCTTGAATAGGATATAAACGAGAATTAAATTGGGGAGGTGCCGGTTTTGGCTGATAACAAAGAAAAGGAAACCATTGAAGAGCAGGAATCTCAACGAATGGATGCATGGGAATTCTTTTGGGGGAGAAGACCAAGATCTCAAGAGGAAGAAATTGAAGAAGAATAGGCTTTTCATTAGTACCTGTCACCATAGGTAAAGCGTCCTTTGGTGATTGGTACTTTTCTTTTAGTGTAGGAGATGTCCGAATTGGGGTAAAATGAGGGTAGAAGGTAGATACATAGAGAAATGAGGGTTGGGAGTGCAGAAACAGCGAATATTAATTGTGGAAGATAAAGAGAAGATTGCGCGGGTATTGGAACTTGAATTGACGTACGAAGGCTATGAAACTGGAAAAGCCTATGATGGAAATTCAGGCTTAGCAAAGTTCCAAGAGGAGACGTGGGATTTGGTCCTATTAGATGTTATGCTTCCTGGTATTAGCGGAATTGAGGTTCTAAGGCGAATTCGGACAGCAAACTTTGCTACACCTGTCATTCTTTTAACAGCAAAAGACTCAGTTGAGGACAAAGTATCTGGTCTTGACTTAGGCGCAAACGATTATGTGACAAAGCCCTTTCAAATAGAAGAATTGCTAGCACGTATTCGTGTAGCATTAAGAAACAATCAAAGTAAGACAACGCCTGGCCAACCTCAAGTTGATGATTGGCTGAAATTTGGAGACTTAATGCTCAATGAAAGTACGCGTGAAGTCATTCGCAAAAATGACGAGATTGAGCTTACACCTCGTGAATTTGATTTGCTTGCCTATTTAATGAAGCATCCACGACAGGTATTAAATAGGGAGCAATTATTAAATGCGGTCTGGGGCTATGACTACTACGGGGATACAAATATAGTTGATGTGTATATTCGTTATTTACGAAATAAAATGGATAAGCCATATGACGAACCACTGATTCACACGGTACGTGGTGTCGGCTATGTGATAAAGGAAACCAAATGAGACTACGGAAAAAGATTAATTTGTACACGGCCGTTGTATTTATTTTATTGCTTGTCCTACTCAATATTGCATCCTATTTTACATTCAGTCACATGATGTTTAATAGTGAATTAGATCGAACAGAGGCTGAAGCAGAACGCGCTATGAACGGGATATCAAAAACAGATCATTCAGTTTCTGCAGGGAATTTACTCCGTACATATGTCCCTTTAGATGGTATGCTGCAGGTAGTACGACTGGATGGTAGTATAGATGCACAAGTGCTTGTACCAGAACAACAGGAGTTAGAGAAATTTCCAACAACCTATCATAAAACGAAACAACGACAAATTATCGACTTTAATGGGGTTCCACATGCTTTTGTGTCATTTCCAATTATTTGGAAGAGCGGGGAGGTAGCTGAACTTCAGCTTATTGAAAACCTCTCGGCAACTGCAAATAACTTAAAAACATTAAGTCTTGTTCTACTTGCAGTCACGTTGATAGCCACAATTCCAGTTCTTGTGTCAACGAGGTTACTAAGTAATGTGATCACTCAGCCCATTACGACAATGATACAGACGATGAGAGAAATACGGAGAAGCGGACAATATAAACGCATTGAGTTATCAAAAGAATCACAAGATGAACTGTATGAAATGGGACAAACCTTCAATGAAATGATGGATTTATTAAAGGTAAACTATGAGAAACAAGAAAGTTTTGTCTCGAATGCATCTCACGAGTTAAAAACACCATTAACCGTTATTGACTCATATGCAAGCCTTTTAAAAAGGAGAGGTCAGTCCGATCCAAAGCTTTTTCATGAAGCGGTGGATGCGATTCAGTCTGAAGCTGTTCATATGCGCGAATTAACCCAACAGCTTCTACTACTTGCAAAACATGATGAACAGTGGAAGCTACAGAACGAATCGATACCGCTTCTACAACTTGTTGACGAGTCAGTGGGGTCATTTCGTGAGGCGTATAAACGCGAAATTTCAATCATTGTGGAAGAAGAAATGATTGTAGGAACGGATAAACAAAAGCTCAAGCAGCTTTTTTATATCCTAATGGAAAATGCCTTGAAGTACAGTGAAAAACCTGTGATTGTTGTAATTGGACGGGAAAGGAAAAGACCGAGTATTAAAATTATTGACCAGGGAGTTGGGATTCCTGCTAAGGATTTAGATAAGGTGTTTGACCGTTTTTATCGGGTGGATAAGGCAAGGGCAAGAAAAACGGGAGGCTATGGATTGGGACTTTCACTTGCAAAGGAAATGGCAGATGCGATTGGTGCGAGCATCCAATTTGACAGTATAGAAGGGGAAGGTACTACAGCCAATATTCTACTTTCTGATGAGGATTCTCATTAATTTCTCATGAAAAGAAGGTATAGTAGAGACAAATGAAAGATGATGGAGTGAGTTGCAGTGAAAAAAAGAACCCTTCGAAATAGTCTTCTTGCTATAGGAGGCACTTTACTTGTAGCAATTGTCATTTGGCAGTTAACTAAAACGTATACGTCCGCAGAGCCTTTGTCAGAAACTGATGCGATTGACCTCGTCGAAAAATTGTATAGCGGGGAAAATACAGAAGTGAGTCGAGCAGGCGACTTTTATAAAATTAAATTTGAAATTGATTCAGGAATTTATCAAATTGACGTTGACCGGAAAACAGGTGATATCACCAATTTAACAAAGCTTACTCAGGAACCTCAAGAAAAGACAGAGGCTGAGATTAAGGAAATACTAGCAAAAGAACAGACCGGAGATATTAAAACGATTGAAAAGAAACACGAGGAAGATGAAACTTATTATTTTGCAACCGTAATAAACGGAGATACAGAATCAACATATAAATTGCATGCAAAAACAGGTGAGATTGTAGATGTTGTACAGAATAAGCAACAAACACAAAATCCACCAGAGACAATGCCAACTACACCAAAGCCACCAACTGAAACTATACAACAAATTACAGAGCAACAAGCAATTGAGATTGCCCTACAACATGTACAAGGCTTTGTTGATGATGTTGAATTTGAAGAAGAAGCAGGGCAATATTATTATTTTGTAGAAGTGGAAACAAACCAGGGCGTAGATAAAACTGTACAGATCCATCCAATCTCCGGTGAGGTCATCACGATTGTTCTAGAGGACTAATTCTTAGAAAAACTCATATGTTTCTCATCAATTTCTCATTTTATTATCTGAGTTTCCTCATTTTCGTTGTCTATGATAAAGATAGATCAAATAAAGGAGGAAACAAAAATGAAGAAAAAACTTGTAGTACTAGGAATGGTAGGAACAGTTGTATTAGGAGGAGCAGTCGGAGTCGGTGCAATTGCAAAGGAAGCTGAGATTTCATATTCACAAGCTAAAGAAGTTGCAACTCAACAGGTAAAAGGTGCACATGTCGAAGAAATTGAACTAGATCGTGAAAACGGAGAGCTTGTTTACGAAGTAGAGCTAGAAGGTACACATGATGACGATGCAGAGGTTAAAGTTCATGCAACTACTGGTAAAGTTGTAAAAGTCGATGATGACCGCAATGACGATGTAAATAAATCACAAAAAACTTCATCAGTGGAAATTTCAAAAAATCAAGCCATTTCAATTGCAACAAAGGATACACCAGGCACAATCACAGAAATCGAGTTAGACGATGACGGTTATTATGAAATTGAAATGAAGTATGATGGAAAAGAAGTTGAAATGGAAATTTCCGCAGTAGACGGGACGATTTTGAAAAAAGAAATGGATGACCGAGATGACGATGACCAAAACTAATATTTCATAAAAATGAGGCCAGGACTACTCCTGACCTCATTTTTTTACTTATTTTCCTCAAATACATCCGTTACATCATGTGGTCCATACGACTGATTGGATGGAATGACAAGTGTAACTTCAGATTCAGGGTAATAGGAGGAAGCAAAACTCACTCCTGGGTCGTACCCCATAACATGAAATTTATAAATTTCAGATTCTCTTTTACTAATCCAAATGCCGTAACCGTAATATTCATCATCCTCAGCATGTACGTGAGGGGTTAATAGTAGATCGGTCATTTCCTGGCTTAGTAATGTATAATTTAGGAGCGCATCCCAAAGCTTCAGCATATCCGATGCAGTGACAAATGCTCCTCCATCAGACCCACCTTTAACAGGGATCGAATATATATTTGTTCGCCATGAACCGTCTTCGTTATCAATATATCCGAGCGCTGTATTTTTTGGGAGACAATCCAGAGAAAAATACCCGGAATCCTTCATCCCACACTGTTCAAAAATATTTTTCGCTATATAGTCAGTAAAGGACAACCCTGACTTCTTTTCAACGATTAATCCTAATAATATATAACCGGCATTGTTATAATGAAATCTTTCACCCAGTGTAAACATCATATCCCCATTCTGAAACAAAGGGAGGAAATCCTTCAGTCCTCGAATCAGGTACATCGGATTTTCTTTCCATAGTTCCTCAAAATCATCCATAACCTCTTCATCAAAATAATCCGGGACACCAGAAGTATGAGTTAACAAATGATGGAGGGAAATATTCTCCTCGAAGTTTGGAAAATCGATAGTAAGGCAATCTGTTAATTTTGTATCAAATGTTAGCAAACCCTTTTCAACCAGCTGACAAACCGCAATAGCGGTAAAAAGCTTACACCCAGATGCTATACCAAACTTTGTATGGATGGTGTTTGCTAATTCTTCAGCTCTATTTGAATAGCCGTATGTCAATTCTATTAATTTGGCATCCTTTTGTTTTGCTAAAACAACTCCTGAGAAATTACTTTGTTGACAAAATTCATCTATTCTATCATTTAATTTCGTTTCGATGTGCATGGATATAACTCCTTGTTTTGAATTCCAATTGGCATGTGTGACAAACAACAATTATTTTCAGGGACTCAATAAAAAGGGTACCATATTTTTCTAGTAGCTGGTAAGAAAATAGAAAAAGTTGAACAAATTTTTGAAGTTTTAAGATAAAATATATGTAAACTAAAAAATAACCATAGTTAACAAAGGGGGCTATTATGTACAAACTGCGCGGCCATCATTTATTTTGCCTTTTGGGCTACCGAGGAATGGGCTATTCTCAAGAATACGTGGAAAATATGACGATTGTCCATCAAACACTTAGAAAGAATCCGAAGACACTTGTTCAGATTGTAAAAGGGCCCGATCATTTATGCGAAAAGTATCCAAACAATGGTAAATACCATTGTGAAGACAATTCCATCTACGAAAGGGATGCACAAATTCTAGAAAAAATGGGCATCCGAATTGGACAAATTCTAAAATGGGAGGACATAGAATCACGAATCCAGAAACATGTTGTCCCACTGGATATTCAAACAGTCTGCGAAACCTGTTCGTGGCGGGCATATGGCGTTTGCGAGGAAGGGGTACAAGAAATTCTCGATGGAAACGGACTGCGAGAAGTCAATTAAAAAATGCCTAGAGATAGGCATTTTTTACATTAAATAGATAATTAAGAAATATCCTAGCATGACACAAAGCCCGACTGGTACACCAAACTTTGCCCATTCCTTACTGGTAATGTCCAGTTTTCCTGCGGCAATGATATTCGGAATGTTACCTGGAATCAGCATTCCTCCACTAATCATTAAACCAAGCAAAATCGATTGAATCGTAAAATGGTCCATCGCCGGACTAATTTCTGCAGCTGCTAAAGTGGCGTTATCGAGAATCGCTGATATCATATTTAACCAGTAAAGTAACAATGGATCAAGTCCAATGAAATAACGGTTGATCATTGGCTCAAAACCTGATCCTAATAAAGTTAATCCCATTACGAAAAAATAAATCTTTAGGGATCGTACGAAAATTTCCTCATAGGTCTCACTATTCGATTCCTTTTTAAACGATTCTTTCTTCCGTTTTGGAGGTTCAACTACAAAGGTTGCCAACAAGCCAAAAATAAGAAATGAAGCAAATATTTGTGGGCCAATTAAACCGATTAAAAAGAAAAAACCCTCGTTAAGTTTGCTGATGGCAATCGTTGATAAGGGTTCTCCGATTGGGGTCAGCGCTGCACCTAAACCAATCGAAAAACACGCAATCACGACGAAACGAATGGCAGAACCCCGCTCAAGTCGCAATGAAGTTACAATCAATACAAGTACAAGTGCCGCTATGATGGCCGTTATTACACTTGAAATCAGTCCTAAAAAGATGACAACTAACCCGATAAATAAACGAAATGGAATTTTGCGACTCATTCCAACAATAAATTTTTGCAAGGGTGCATGAAACCATTTAAATAATAGCCCGGCAATTAAAACAGCTAGTGTAATCTTAATTGGGTCAACGGATGCTCGTACAAAAAGCTGGCTATTAAATACACCACCGACAACCGCAGCAAGAAGCCCCATGAAAAAGAGAAAGACCTCTAAATTTTTTTCGATCAGCTTAACTGAAAATGGTAAAAACAAAACAAGGATTAAAATCACTAATAGACCGAAAAACATTCACATTCCCCCAACTTTCTTAAAATGTCCTCCAATGAGCAAGTAATAAAAACATATGCCTAAAATCGGACAAACTTGCTAATTTTTTCATTTACATAGGACAAACCCTGGATTAAGCTTTGGAAGATTAGAATATTTAAATAAGTTTGTAACGAAAACGGATTCCAAGGTACTAATACAATGAACGACAAAAATCAAGTAGATAGGGAGAGGGAAATGGAGCTAGAGGAGTTATATAAAGAAGTACAACCACGAATATATGCTTTTTTCTTTATCAAAACCTCTAGCAAAGAGATTGCGGAGGACTTAACACAAGAGGTTTTCTATGAAGCACTTAAAAGCATGCATACCTTTTCACAGCAATCAACAATCCATACGTGGTTATTCTCCATTGCAAAAAATCGATTGTTAAAGCATTATCGCTCCAATCAATATAAGTCACAGTTAAACGAGTTGCTTAAAAAAGAAAAAGGGGAATCAACTACACCGGAGGAGGAAGTACTAAAAAGGGAAGTGAAACAAAATCTAATCGAGTATATCAATCGGTTAGATGATGTATCAAAAGAAGTTGTGACACTAAGAATCTACGGAGAGTTATCGTTTAAAGAGATTGGAAGCTTGCTTGGAAAAAGTGAAAACTTTGCCAGAGTTACATTTCACCGAGCGAAACTTAAGCTTCATAAGGAAATGGAGGGATATCATGGATAAACGTAAACAAGCAATCATTGAGGATCTGCTACCTCTATACAATGAGGGGCTGTTAAGTCCAGAAACGACCACATGGCTAGAGGAACAAATACAGGAAAACCAGGAACTACAAAAGCTCATGGACCAAGCAATGACTCCGCTCGAAAAGGAGGAAATCGAATCTCCTCTTCAGCACGATAAAATGATCACAAACATCAAAAGAAGACTCGCGCTCTATCAACTCATTTTTGTTGGGCTATCCTTTTTTCTTGCCATTCAAACATCCATGCTCAATGAAAGCTTTGGATTTATTTTATGGTATGCAGTCCTTGGATTACTCACTTACCTATTTTACAAAGATATGAAAATTGTCTTTTACATCTCTTTTATCCCCATCTTTATTTGGTCACTTGGAGGAAACATAGGTGACTTTATCCAAGGGGACATGGGTTCAACAATTTCCTTTAGGCATTTTTTATTGCAGTCCTTTATGGGATCCATCCTGGTAACCTTGATTCATTATTTATTTGCTTTCATAGGCAGCCTGATTGGATTTTTATATCTAAAAATAAGGAATGGTGAGGATAAATGAAGAAACGAAAAGTAATGTATAGTATTCTGCTTGGTTTGCTCGTTTTGTTCGTCCTATTTATTTATAACGCTTTTAATGGAAATCCGGTAAGTAAACTATATTCGAATAAAGTTCTTGAAAATTATCTAGAGGAGACTTACCCAGACCGCGAGTTCCGGATTGAGAAGGGATTCTATAACTTTAAGTTTTCAAGCTATGACTTTAATGTAATTGAAATTGGTGCGACTGCCCCAAATGAGAACGGTCCAAAAACATATGAATTTACGGTAATAGGATTTTTAAAGCCATATGTGAATCTAGACTCCATTTACACAGAGAACTTAGATGAGCCAGTAATGGAAAAATTAAGTGCCGAAGCACAAACGGAAATAACGGAACTATTGAAGCAATCAGTTCCAACAGTCAAAGGAATGGGGGTTTCTTTAGAGGTTCAAAAAGGTGATTATGACTTGAATACAACATGGAGTAAGGATATGAAACTAGAAAAGCCTATCATCATGCATATTGTGTTGGATTCAACCCAATCAACAAAGGAAGATGTTTTAACAGATTCCCAAGTCATTCAGAAGGTTCTTAATGACAATAACTATACCTATGCAGGTGTCACGATTAACGGTAACATCATTGATGACTCTAAAGCCGAATATGTAAAAGATGATACCGGATATGTAAAGTATTATGTTTCATTCGAAAAAGACACAGACATTGAATTGAAGGATATTGAAGTAATTGAATAGCGGGAAAATGAATTGACATCACTCTTCTTTTAGAGGGATGTTTTTTATTGACTTTTTTAAGGGCGCAAATTATAGTTAACAATGTTAATAGTTAAATAGTTTAACTATTTTTTATACTGTGAGGTGTTTTCAAACGATGACTATAACAAACATTAAAGAATTAGTGGATTCTTATATAGATGTATCTTTCTCAGTAAATACCACCGCGGAGTCGCTTGTAAAGGAACAAATCGGAAGTGACCTTACAAATGAACAGCATTATACACTTCGCTACATAAATAAGGTAGGTTCGTGTACATCAACAGAACTTGCAGAAGTTTTTGAAGTGAAAAAGAGTGCGATTACTGCGATTATTAACCGACTTTTTGAAAAAGGGTTGATTCAAAGAACGCGGGATGAGAATGATCGAAGAATTGTTTACTTAACATTGTCAAACAAAGGAAATGAACTATTTACCAAGACAGAGGAGCGGGTTCAGAAGCTAGTCGAATCCATCATTGGCGAATTTTCAGAAGAGGAAATTGTTCGATTTCTAAAAACCTATGAAAAGCTTAATGGAATCCTACAACAAATAAAAAATAACAGGGTGGTGGATTAAGCATGAATTTTATCATTAAACGGAAGTGGTTTGTCCTTATCGCATGGATTGTTGTCGTGGCTGGATTATTTCTTGCAGCTCCAAATATGGCGGATCTTGTCCGTGAAAAGGGGCAAATCACCGTTCCAGACGAATACTCATCCTCCATTGCAGGAAAAATTTTAAGCGATGTCCAATCCCAAGAGGGTGGAGGAAATGAAACACAGGTTGCACTAGTGTTTCACGATGAAAAGAAGCTAACCGAAGACGAAATTAAGGAAGCTGAACGGGCAATCCGACTTCTTGAAGAGAAAAAAGAAGAAATCGGTATTACTGAAATCCTAACTCATTTTAATGAAGAAACACTAAAGGAACAGCTAGTTTCAGAGGATGGAAAATCAATCTTAGCATCTGTAACAGTAAGCTGGAATGATCGTGAACCAAAAGAAGTTAGCGAGGCTTTATATCAGGCAATTGAAGATGTTAAAGTTGATCACTATTACACGAGTGAATGGCTTATTACTGAGGACCTAATGACGAGTGCACAAGAAGGCTTGAAAAAGACAGAGGGGATAACAATTGTCTTTATTCTGGTCGTTCTTTTACTTGTATTTAGATCATTAATTGCACCTATTATTCCACTTGTGACAGTAGGATTTGCTTATCTTGCTTCACAATCCATTGTTGCAATGCTGGTTGATCAATTTGACTTTCCAATATCAACCTACACTCAGATTTTCTTAGTTGCAGTTTTATTTGGAATAGGAACGGACTACTGTATCTTACTTTTAAGTCGTTTTAAAGAGGAGCTTTCCCAGCGGGAGAGCTTAACTGAAGCCATTATTGAAACGTATAAAAACGCAGGACGTACTGTTTTATTTAGTGGAATTGCGGTCATGATTGGTTTTGCGGCAATCGGTTTTTCACAATTTATTTTATATCAATCTGCTGTCGCTGTAGCAGTTGGGGTAGCACTTTTATTAGGTGCCTTGTTTACTGTCGTTCCATTCTTTATGGCTGTTTTAGGGAAAAAACTATTCTGGCCATCTAAGAAGAACTTGGAACATGGGGACAGCAAGATTTGGGAAATAGCTGGTCGATTTTCGTTGGGGCGCCCACTCCTATCTTTATTAGTTGTAGCGGCAATCGTTGCTCCATTTTTATTTGTATATGACGGAGACATCTCATATGATTCATTAGAAGAATTAAGTGGTGATGTAAATTCAATCAAAGCCTTCAACGCCATCGCCGGTAGCTTCGGACCAGGTGAATCTATGCCTACTCAAATCGTTTTAAAAAATGATGAGGCGATGGACTCCACCGAATATATCGAACTAGCAGAAAAAATAAGCCAAGAAGTTGAAAAGGTAGACTTAGTTGACACAATTCGCTCTGTCACACGACCAACCGGGGAACCAATCGAAGATCTATTTCTGGCAAACCAAGCTAAAACACTTGAGGAAGGTCTTGGTGAAGGAAAAGATGGACTCACTCAAATTAAGGAAGGCTTAGAGGAAGCAGGTAGTGAACTCGCAAAATCAGAGCCAGAGCTTAAAACGGCTACAGATGGAATCGGAGAATTAATCACAGGTACAAACCAAGTTAAATCAGGCCTTACCGAAATCCAAACCAATCTTTCAAAAATCGAGTCTGGTATCCGTAGTGGAACAGCTGGAATCGATACGATGATTGCCGAGGTTGATAAGGCAAAGGCCGGCGTGGAAGAATTAGGAACCTATTATAATAATCTATTAGCTGGGTATAAGGATGCTCAAGGTGGGATTGCTACATTACTTGAACAGTACTCAGGAGTGGCTTTACAAGTAGATCAACTGTCAACTCAGTTAAATCAATTTAATAAAGAAGGTTTCGAGGATTTTGAAGGTAAGCATCAAGGGGTTGCTGAAGATCAATTTTATGGCGGGATGAAAAAAAGCATTCTTACATTACAACAAGGAATCCCTGCAATATCTGGTGGCATAAAGACATTAAATGGTCATCTTTCAGTGGCAAATGATGGATTAATTAAAGCAAACGCCGGTTTTGAGCAATTGTTGAAAGAACAAGAAGCATTACCAACAGGTCTTGAACAACTAATAGCAGGACTTGAACAACTTAAAGGAGGACTTCTTCAAGCGGCAAATGGGCAAGGTCAAATTGTTCAAGGAATGCCACAAATTACAAATGGTCTAACAGGCATTAATGACGGTCAGAAGCAACTCCTTGATGGGTTCGGAAGCCTTGGTGGTCAAATCACCCAACTAACAGATGGACTCACGCAAAGTGCAGAGGGGCTTGGACAGGTTTCAGATGGTTTAGGGTCTGCTCAAGAATATTTGTCTGACCTTTCAAACTCCGAAGAATTAAATGCTTTTTATATGCCAGAAGAAGTGCTTGAAAGTGACGATTTCGCTCAGGTTCTTGATGTATACATGTCTAAGGATCGTAAAGTCATGACATTGGATGTCATTTTTGAAGCAAACCCTTATTCGAACGAAGCAATGGCTCAAATCGACGAGATCAATGCGGCTGTTGAAAGAGCGACGAAAGGTACAAAGCTTGAAAATGCTGATGTTGCACTTGGCGGTATCACGAGCACGAATACGGATTTAAGCAAAATGTCTGAGCAGGACTATTCTCGAACAATTGTCTTGATGTTTATCGGGATTGCGCTTATTTTAATTTTCTTATTCCGTTCATTAATCATGCCAATCTATATCATCGGTTCATTAGTTTTAACCTATTACACATCAATGGCGATCAATGAAGTGATTTTTGTTAATATTCTTGGATACACAGGAATTAGCTGGGCAGTTCCGTTCTTTGGATTTGTTATCCTCGTCGCACTCGGGGTTGACTACAGTATCTTCTTAATGGACCGCTTTAACGAATTCCGTGATATCTCAAGGGCAGAAGCAATGCTTCTTTCCATGAAGAAGATGGGAACTGTTATTATTTCAGCTGCGATTATTCTTGGAGGAACGTTTGCTGCAATGATGCCTTCTGGAATGCTATCGTTGCTGCAAATTGCGTCGATCACACTCGTCGGACTTATGTTGTACGCATTTGTGATTCTGCCATTATTTATTCCAGTTATGGTCAAAAACTTCGGAATTGCCAACTGGTGGCCGTTCAAAAGACCAACAAATTAAAGAAAATGAGGCTTCGATTGCGGGGCCTCATTGTTTTTTGGCGAAAGTTTTAACTCTTCGTTTAAGTTTACTGTCACTATTTAAAAAATACTGTCACTATCTGAATAATACTGTCATTATTCCAGAAATACTGTCACTATGTAAAATTTACTGTCACAAAACGTTTTAAGTAATTAAATATGATTTACATTGTATAATAGTTGTACTAAAACACGACGGAGGGCAAGCATGCATTTCATACAAATTGGCTCGTTAGCCATTATGACAAAATGGATCATACTTGGAATAGGAATAATTACAGGACTATTAATTGCACGTTTCTGCCTAGCAAAAACTCAAACGAAAGAAATAACGAAAGCAGTTCTAAACATACTCACTAATGGTATTTTCATTGGTTTTTTGTCGTGGAAAGGGAGTTTAATCCTTCTAGAACCAAAACTCGTCATAAAAAGTCCAATGTCATTACTGTATTTTACCGGTGGTACGAAAGGATTTGTGATTGCATTCGTAATTACACTTCTTTATTTACTGTATCATTTGAAAAAGGGTACTGTTCACTCAATACTTCTTATTCGTTCCATTCTAATTACGAGCTTCACAACCTTGATGACCTATGATTTACTTGCATTATTTTGGTTACAGGAACACATAGTCCTCCATTTTATAAAATCAATGAGTGCATTCTTTCTCGTATTGTTGACATTCTATTATAGAGGACCACAGAAAAAGGAAGTGTTTCATTTGTTTAAAAAGGCAGCACTCATCGTGGGTTTAACAGGGCTTATCGTGTGGACAATCAATAGCAATATTTCATTCGCAACACCAAAAGAAGAGGTCGAAACAGTAGAAAATAAAGTGGGGATCTCCGAAGGTCAACTTGCGCCTGATTTTACACTGAAAACAATAAATGGAGAAGAATTGACGCTTTCGGCGTTTAGGGGAAAGAAAGTCATTTTAAACTTTTGGGCGAGCTGGTGCCCACCTTGTAAAGCAGAAATGCCACATATGCAGGAGTTTTATGTGGAAAATAAAGATTCCAATATAGTTCTTTTATCCGTTAATTTAACAACCGCAGAGAAAAAAAGTTCGGATGTAGCAAAGTTTGTAGACGAATACGAGCTCACCTTTCCTGTTATGCTCGATGAGAAAGGGGATATCGGACAAACCTATCAGGCTTACGCCATTCCAACGAGTTATTTAATTGATTCTAAAGGCGTCGTTCGGAAAAAAATTGTAGGACCAATGGATAAAGAAATGATGAACGGGTTAATCAATAGTATAAAATAGCGGAAAAAGAAAAGTGAGCCTGTCACTTTTCTTTTTTTTCGCCCTGTTCACTTATTAACTCATCTACCAATGTTTCCGCAGCACGACGGTAAAATTGACTAGCTGTAATAAAAGATAAAATCAAAAGTACTTTTTTCAATTGTTCATCCGCGGCAGAACCCATCTCTTCTGCTACATCCTTCATTTTGGTCTCAATGTCCCTTTTGAATTCCTCCCCATTTTTACCAAACAGGGCAAGATAACTTTTATAAAAATCCTCAAGGTTAAACGCTTCATCATCCATAACCCGTTGATTTACGGGATTAAGGGTCGCTTTTATATCATTGATTGATATTCCACTTTTAAGTTGATAAATCAAGCTTAATAAAATCAAATGCTCCCTTGAATATTTCTTATTTTTAATCGGGATTAGCAGTTTTCCTTTTGCGTAATTATTGATCATGGTCTTCGTAAGGATCTTTTCGTCCTCATTTCTTTTAGCCGTGTTAAATGTATTTTCAAAGAGTTGAATGACCTGATCCATATATAAATCAATCTGTGGAATATCCTCTAAAAAGATATTTTTATCAATTTCTAACACGTTGAGTAAATCCTTCTCAATCTCCACTTTAACAACCTCATTTTTCCAATGATTTGTTATTTAGTTTACCTTATAACCACCACGAAGTAAATCTTGACTATATGATATAATATGTATATGATTATATGTAGTATCCGAAACCACATGTGGTGGTAACGTGAAAATAATAATGATAAGCGGGGATAAATATGAAAATTATATGCTTTGGTGATAGTTTAACGAGAGGTGTCTCTTTTGTGAAAGGTCGCATGCGAATTTTAAAAGAGAATTATCCAGCTTTTTTACAGCAGTTCGCATCTGATCATTTCACTGTTATGAACAAAGGTGTTTTTAATGATAACTCTGATTTATTATTGTCCCGTGTTGAGAAGGATGTGATTGCCGAACATCCGGACTACGTGATTATTAATATTGGCGGCAATGACTGCAATTTTAAATGGGATGAAGTGGCTGAAAAACCCGAAGCAGAGCATCAACCAATTGTCCCGATTGACCGATATATAGAAAATCTAAAACAATTGATTCATAAAATACAAGATTCGAATAGTACTCCTATTTTGATGACATTGCCACCGCTTGACCCTGTTCGCTATTACAAGCTGCTTGCCGAAAAATATGGAAGCTCCATTAGTCATTGGATTAGTCTTCAAGGAGGAATTGAGCACTGGCATGGCCTTTATAACCGCAGTATTAATAGCTTAGCTGAGCAATTAAATGTGCTAAAGATTGATGTGCGTTCAGCTATGAAACATACAGGGGATCTACATGACTATATAAGTGATGATGGTATTCATCTGACAGGTAAAGGTTATAAAACAATGAGTAATGAAGTTTTTCATTCATTATTAAAAAATGCAACGATTTGAAATGTCTCCAGTACCGGAGGCATTTTTCTTTTTCTCGTAGAATACATCTCGTGTATTGTGAAAACACTGTATATCAATGGACATAAATGAAAGAGAAAGCTAAGATTAACTATATTGAGTGGGGTCTTTAACCCCGACTCAATATAGTTAAAGCCTCCGGCGGATGCCACAGATTTTCAAAGGAAACTTTTCGAGCATAAGATCAAAGACTAAGAACGCCACGTCCTGTGGCAACGTCTTTGTGACCCACCTCGTGTAGGCCTAAAAAATCTGGGCGCAAATACGCCAAGGCGCATTTGATTACATGAAAAAGAGAAAAGGTAGATGAAAAGAATGTACTATAAATCTGATTATGTGATTACGATGAAGGATATTGTCCGTGAGGGACAACCGATTTTAGCACAAAAAACGGAAGAGGTTCCTGTGCCATTGTCAGATGAGGACAAAGAATCCCTAATTAGCATGATGAATTATTTGAAAAATAGCCAAGACCCTGAGCTTGCAAAAAAATATGGCTTACGACCAGGAGTTGGTTTATCTGCAAACCAAGTCGGTCTCGATAAGCGCATGTTTGTCACTTACTTTACCGACTTTGATGATACATTATATGAGTATCACATCGTCAATCCGAAAATTATCAGCCATTCTGTATCGATGACGTATTTGCCTGAAGGAGAAGGATGTCTTTCCGTTGATCGTCCAGTAGAAGGCTATGTTCCAAGATATGAAAAAATTAAGATAAAAGCATTCGATATTCATGGACAAGAGATTTCGCTTCGTTTAAAAGGGTATGCCTCCATCGTATTTCAACATGAAATGGACCATTTGAACGGCATCATGTTTTACGATCACATCAACAAAGAGAATCCATTTAAATTACCAGAAAATGTAACAATAAAAAGCTTATATTAAAAATAAATGGAGGGGTTTGGTTTTGAAGTATAACTTTGATGAATCGATTAATCGATTACAGACGAACTCAGTGAAATGGGATGAGGTAGAAAACTTGTTTGGAGACAAAGAAATCCTTCCGATGTGGGTGGCCGATATGGATTTCAAATCACCACAGCCTGTTATTGAAGCCTTAAAAAAGAGAGCAGATCACGGAATTTACGGATATACAACAAGACCTGACTCCTATTATGAAGCAACAGTGAGGTGGATGAAGCGTCGTCATAAATGGACGATTGAAAAGGATTGGATTACCTTTACACCAGGTGTCGTACCCGCACTTGGTATTATTGTTCAAAGCTTTACAAACCCAGGTGATAAGATAATCATTCAGCAACCCGTTTATTACCCCTTTATGAGTGTAATTGAAAAGAATGGCCGGGAAATAGTCAATAATCCGTTACGACTTGAAAATGGACGTTATTACATGGATTTTGAGGACCTTGAGAAAAAGATTGATCCATCTGTAAAAATGATCATAATTTCGAATCCACACAATCCTGTCGGTCGAGTTTGGGAGAAAGATGAACTCACAAAACTAGAAGAAATTTGTTTAAAGCACAATATACTGGTTGTTTCAGATGAAATTCACTCTGACCTTGTATATGAAGGAAATGTACATACTCCATTTGCATCAATATCCGATGAGTTTGCCGGGCGTTCGATAACGTGCACTGCACCAAGCAAAACCTTTAATCTTGCAGGCTTGCAAACATCCAATATGATTATTCCGAACCAAGAACTTCGTGAAAGGTTTAATAAAGCTCTTGAAGATCGCTTTATTGGCATGACCAATACATTTGGGGTAACTGCCTTAATCGCTGCATACGAGGAAGGAGAAGAATGGCTGGATCAGCTCCTTGTTTATTTAAAAGGGAATCTTGATTTTCTAAACGATTATATTAAGTCGAACATCCCAGAGGTAAAAGTAATTAAGCCAGATGCAACATACCTTGTGTGGCTTGATTGCCGTGAGCTTGGATTGGATGCAAAAAAATTAGAAGAAGTCATCCAAAAACAAGGGAAAGTCGCATTTGATGAAGGGTACATTTTTGGAAAAGAAGGAGAAGGCTTCACCAGAATCAACATTGCCTGCCCGAGGGTGCTGCTGGAAGAAGGCTTAAAAAGGTTTAGTGATGCACTCAAAAAATAGTTCATATAAAAAGCTTGAAGGCATAAACCTTCAAGCTTTATTCGTTAATATTCAGGATTAAATGTTTCCTTTTGCTTTCGGACGAGACAAAGGATACCTGCGACTAAATAAAGGATACTTGAAATAATCGAGATAAGGACTGTTGCAAGTGCGCTCAGTACGGCTACGATAATTAAAATAATACCAGCCGCCTTTGGATGTTTATCTCCTTTTAATAGAACAAGTGAAACAATTCCAAGAATAATAGCAACAATTCCAACGATGATAAAATACCAGCCTCCAGCAGCTACCATATCAGTCATGAATCCCATATCGACTCCTTCAAGAGCTGGATCTGTAGCAGCCATGTTCTCCATTTCCTGAGTAAATGCATTATCATCACTAAGACCTAGAAACATAAACCCAAATAAACTAATTAATGCAAAAAAACAAGCTCCAATAATCGTTAATACAATTTCACCTGTACGTTTCATAAGATGGTTTCCCCCTCGAAAAAAATGTTTCTTTTTGATTGTACTATACAGTAAATAGTATGCAATCCCTTTTTCCTAAACCTCTCCAAAAATGGAATTAACCTATTTACGAAAAGAGACGGAAAAAGGTTTCAAAAAAGATGTGAAAAATAGTATTTCCAATTAAAAATCATCCCATAGGAAATTAAAGGGATTATTTCGAAGTTATTAAAAGAATATTAAAAAAATTTTGCAAATCGAAAACAATTTGTGTTACCCTAGAAATATAGGTGTTGAATTGGTAAAAATACCATTTTAACCCAAATGGTGGTTTGGTAGTGACCTCTTTCCTGAGGGTCTACATAAAAAAAGAATAATAGGGGGAATGCAAATGCTAAAGAAGTACTCATTTCTTACTTTGCTATTAGCATTGGTTTTAGTCATTGCAGCTTGCAGCAGTGATAACACGAATGGTGAGGACAAGGATGAAGGCGGAGAAGGTAGCGGAAAATCCGGCACAGTAGATCTTCTCATGGGTACGGGTAGCCAAGGTGGTACCTATTTCCCACTTGGTGCAGAAATGGCGAATGTTTGGAATAAGAATATTGAAAGCGTTAACGTAACATCAACAGAGTCTGGTGCATCTGTAGAGAACCTGGCGAAAATCTCAAATGGGGAATTTGACCTTGGGATGACTGTTAATCTACCAGCTTATGATGCACTTAATGGAGAAGGTGACTTCAAGGGTAAGAAGGTTGATAACTTTGCATTTATTGGACACATTTATCCAGAGGTTCTTCAAATTATTACTCGTGAAAGCACGGGTGTGGAAACAATCGCTGACCTTAAAGGAAAGAGAATTGCGATTGGACCTCCAGGTAGTGGAACACAAGCAGCAACGAAGGCTGTATTAGCAGCTTACGGTATTAATGATGGGGATTATGAGGCATACCAAGAAGGATTTGGTGACGCCAAGTCTAAGCTTCAGGATGGTACAATTGATGCTTCATTCGGATTATTAGGATTACCAGATGCGGGAATAGATGAACTTCAAGCTTCAGTTGGAGATGTCAAATTCTTAGAGGTAACAGGTGATGAGTTAAAAACGGTTGAAGAAACCAGTGGTTATTCTGGCTATACAATTAAAGCAGGCTCATATGAATGGTTAAAAGAGGATGCCAATGTTGTATCCGCATTTGCTGTTCTAGTTGCAAACACCGATACAGTAGATGATGAACTAGCATATCAACTTGCAAAGGTTATGATTGAGAAAGCAAGTGAAAACACACATGCTCAGGCAGCGCATATGACGAAAGAAAATGCGCTTAGCGGATTAGGAGATTTACCAATCCATCCAGGTGCAGAAAAGTATTATAAGGAAGTCGGAATACTAGATTAATAACCTTAGAAAAAGGGGCTTGACACAATGTGTTTTGCCCTTTTTTTACCAATAGTTTATGACCAGGTGGTGAGAATAATGAGTTGGTGGAAGAAAAAGGAGATGAGCGATTCAAATAGGCTTACTCAACAGGATGAAAAACTAACGACAGAGGAAATTCTTGAAAAATACGACCGGGAAAGTACGTACCGACGAAATCTAGGAAAGTGGAAGTGGGTCGTTCTCATTTTGGCAGTTGGTCTTACAATCTTTCATTTATTCACAGGTTATCGTGGTGCGTTCGAGGCACGTATTCAAGGACCGATTCATTTAGGAACGGCGCTTGGCTTAATCTTCTTGTTGTATCCTGTAAAAAAAGGGCTTCATCGTAAGCAAAAGGGAATACCTTGGTATGATGTAGTTTTAGCGATTATTTCATTAGGTGTCGGTTATTATAATGTCATATTTTATGAGGAGCTTGTAACGGAGCGAATTGTCTTTGGGTATACGACGCCAGACTTTATCGTGGCAACATTAGGGGTTTTACTTGTTCTTGAAGCAGCAAGAAGATGTGTTGGATTACCGATTGTAATTGTTTCAAGTGTGGCAATCCTTTATGCATTGTATGGAAACTTGATTCCTACGAAACTATTTGCGCACCGTGGATTTTCTTGGGATACATTAGTTACTGATTTGTATTTAACAACGAAAGGAATCTACAGTACACCAATTCAAGTGTCTTCGACTTTTATCTTTTTATTCTTATTTTTTGGTGTAATGTTAATCCGAACCGGTGTCGGACAATTTTTCAATGACATTGCCTTTGCCATAACAGGCAGGTTTACGGGTGGTCAAGCAAAAGCAGCAGTCGTTGCAAGTGCCTTGCAAGGAATGGTTTCAGGTAGCTCAGTGGCAAATACAGTTGGGTCTGGATCTTTTACTATTCCGATGATGAAAAAAGCGGGGTATAAGCCTGAGTTTGCAGCTGCAACTGAAGCTTCCGCATCAACTGGTGGTCAAATTATGCCGCCAATCATGGGGGCAGCCGCATTTATCATGGCTTCTTATACAAATATCCCGTATAGCCAAATCATGATTATTGCCATCATTCCAGCGATTCTCTATTTTTTAGGTGTATTCTTGGGAGTTCATTTTGAATCTAAAAAGATTGGAATTGTTGGGGCTCCAAAGGAGACTTTACCAAAAGCAAAGAAATTAATGCTTGAGCGAGGGTACTTATTGCTACCACTCATCGTTATTTTTTATACATTGTTAACCGGTAAAACGCCAATGCGTGCTGCTTTACTTGCTATACTAGTTTCATTCTTAGTAAGTCTTGTTCGTAAAGACACAAGAATGTCTTTAAAAAGCATGGTTGGAGCACTTGAGGAAGGTGCAAGAGTTGCCTTGCCAGTAATCGCTGCCTGTGCATCAGCTGGAATCATTGTTGGAGTCGTTGTTCAAACAGGACTTGGTGGACGTATTGCAGATGGAATCATTGCATTAGGTGGAGGTAGCCTCATTCTTACGTTGTTCTTTACCATGATTGCTTGCTTAATTCTTGGAATGGGTCTTCCTACAACTGCAAACTACGTTGTTACAGCAACAATGGCAGCACCGGCATTAATCCTTGGATTAGACGTTCCGGTACTCGCTGCCCATATGTTTGTATTTTATTTTGGAATTGTAGCAGACATTACTCCACCGGTTTGCCTAGCTGCCTATGCTGGAGCAGGTTTAGCGAGGGCAAATCCATTTTCGACGGGAGTTACGGCAACAAAGTTAGCAACTGCTGCATATATCATTCCATTTATCTTTGTAATCAACCCACAGATGCTCTTAATAGACTATGAGATTCCATTCTTAACCATATCAGTGATAACTGCGATCATTGGCATGATTGGAATAAGTACAGCAATGGTAGGCTTCTTCATAAGAAGAACTTTTATTTGGGAGCGAATTATTCTATTTGCAGCAGGTCTTTCACTTGTTTCACCGAGTATTTATTTCGGAGCTGCAGGTGTAATTGCCTTATTGGTCATTTTATTTATCCAATCACGACGACCAAAAGAAAATATTCAATCTCCAACTGTATCACTAAGCTAAGGCTCTACCACCCTTTTAGAAAGGGTGGTTTTTTACTGTTTTTGTAGAATGAAAAATGAATTCGAGAAGCCTATTTACTTACACGCCGTCCTATTTTATAATGAAATAAATATTTCAAAAATAATTAAATTGAAATGTTAATTTCAAGAGGTGTATTCGATTGACATTATTTCATTCTAACCAAGGGCTTATCTCAGAAAAAACAAGTAGGTCAGCAAACTATTTTTTGAATGCAAAATCCGTGATACCTGGTGGAGTTTCTGCGAACATTAAATTCTTTTCACCTCATCCGATTTTTATGGAAAAAGGAAATGGGAGCCGTTTAGTTGATGTAGATGGAAATGAATATATTGATTATTTATTATGCTACGGAGCGCTTCTTCTTGGGCATGGCCATCCAGAAATTACATCTGCTGTAAATAATCAATTTGCCACTGCAGGTACCGCTGTATTTGGTGCGCCTCATTTGTTGGAAGTAGAAATGGCAAATAAACTAATTGATTATTTTCCAGGTATTGAAATGGTTCGCTATACCAATTCGGGTCTAGAGGCAACTTTACTAGCGATTCGGATTGCACAAGCTTATACAGGGAAAACGACTCTCGCAAAATTTGAAGGTCATTATCATGGAGGCTATAATGAAGTTTTGTTAAGCGTAAATCCAACAATCGATGAGGCTGGTCATGAGAAGAGACCAAACTCTGTACCAGAATCGAAAGGAATATCGGAGCGCTATGTCGAAAATACAGTTATTCTCCCATTTAACGATTTAGAATCAACAGCACAGTTATTACAAAAATATAAAGATGAAGTTGCAGCTGTGATCATTGAACCAGTTCAAGGTGGATTTATCCCAGCCGAAAAGAGTTTTATGGATGGGCTTCGGAAACTAACAAGAGATCTTTGTATCCTTTTAATCTTTGATGAGGTTAAGACGGGATTTCGTTTAACGCTAGGAGGAGCACAATCAATTTATGGTATAAAACCTGATTTGACGGCACTTGGAAAAGTGTTGGGTGGAGGTTTTCCAATTGGAGCAGTTGGTGGACTTCAAGACATTATGGAGATAATGGATCCTTCGAATGGGGGAGATATTTTATCAGCAGGTGGAAAGGCTGCGCAGAAAGAAGATGTTTTATTTCATAGTGGAACGTATAATGGTCATCCGATTGTCTTAGCTGCAGGATTAGCAACCATCAAAGTTCTCGAAGGAGCTAATGTGTACCCTGACTTAATACAAAAGACAGATTATCTTCGTTCAAGCCTTGAAAAACTTTACAACTCATATGGGATCCCTATGCAGACTGTTGGGATGGGGAGTATTTTTAATATTGTGCATGCTAATCATCAAATTCGAAATTACCGTGATTTAATTAAGGCAGATATGAATTTCCGTAAAAAACTGGATGATGAGCTTTTAAAGCTTGGAATCTATACAAAACCACTTAATCGCTACTCAATGTCTATTGTGCATTCAGAAGAAGATTTAAATGAAACCATTAGTAAGCATGAAAAAGCGATTAGGAGAGTGAAAGGAATCGAGTAAGAAGATGGAAGAGGTATACCAAAACATCACCAATAAATTAACTGAAATGAGTAAATCACAACGTAAAATTGCAACGTATGTATTGGCACATACAGACTCTGTTCCATTTTTCACAGTTGGACAGCTTGCGAAAATGGCAGGAGTTAGTGAAGCGACTGTTGTTCGTTTTTCTACATTTCTTGGATATAGTGGATATCCCGAGTGGCAAAAAGCGATGCAAGATTCCGTTAAAAGGCAACTTACCACAGTGGAAAGGTTAAAAATCTCTGATGATATTTATGACTCGGAGGATAAAGCCGTTTATGAAATGTTTCAGGAGGAAGTTGGCCGAATTCAAAAGATGGCAGACCAATTCGATATAACTGCGTTCCGTCAGGCAGTTCAAGCCATTATCGATGCAAAACGAATTTTTATTGTTGCGAATCGAAGTGCAATTTCACTTGGTTCCTTTTTAGAGTTTTATTTGGACCTCTTGTTTGAAAATACAGAGTTAATTAGAAACCCGAATGGTATTTCCGAAAAGTTATTTCGAATAAATAATGAGGATACCGTAATCGGACTAAGCTTTGCGAGGTATACGAAAAATACAATTGATGCAGTGTCTTTCGCAAAAGATCGGGGGGCAAATGTAATTGCGATTACAGATACGATGCTTTCACCCTTGATTCCCTATGCCGATATTACTCTTTGCTCACCTAGCGAAATGCCGTCCTATATTGATTCGTTTGTTGCTCCGTTAAGTTTAGTGAATGCTTTATTAACGGAAGTGGGTCGAAAAAAGCGGGGAGAAATTGAAAAACATCTTACTGATTTAGAGGAAGTGTGGGATCGGTTTGAAATTTTTCATAAATAAAGACGTGCCTCAAATGGCACGCCGTTTACTTATGAGTGTTCCTTAATTTATTTCGATCGAGGTTTGAAGGAGGTTCCTGTATCCATCCTCGTTCAACTAAAAGATTAAAGCCTTTTGCGGCATATAAGAAAATCTTACCTATTGTTTTTGTATAAAAAGCTATTAAATCTGTCCTCATCGATAATGATTGGGCATGTCCAATAAGAGTAATATCGATTGCGTTAAGAGCATGGAAGAGTGTCAAAATAAGTTTATCGGAAAACGGAGAAACGGTCGAACCTGTTACCTCCATAGAGATAGAGGTTGTACCCATGAGATTCTCCTCTTTAAATAAGTCATTAATAAAGGTTATTTGCATCTCAGAAATTTTTCTTCCTTCTTTAATAAATTCCAAGATTTCCTTGTCTTGGACCACCTGCTGAAATCCCATACAAAGAACAATCGCAAAGTAATTCCGTTCAATATTAAAAAACATATCGGCTATTTCAATCACATTTAACGGTCTTTTTTCACCGATTACTTTAGTTAGATAGGATTTCTTTTCAATATACTCATTTTCAGTAGGATAGACGACCATTGGTGGTCGGTCATATATTCCTTTTTCGAGCATTAACTGTGTGGCCTCATTATATTGTTTTAATGCATCAGAAAGACAATTAGAAAAAAATGAACGCACATCTTCTCTAGCGATATTTGATGTAATGAAACTAAAATTAATTATGTTCATACGACTCATCGCATAAACAAATGTGAGAGCAAATGGATCGTAAAACAGTGGTGGGGCGGACAAGTTCAAATCTTCATCACCAAATGTATCAGGTAGTGGGATATTTTCTTGTAGAAAAATTTCTTTTATTTGTTTCATTTGCCCACTATAGATGTGATCAGACTGTTTCAAGATAGATTTTATTTCTTCATCTCGCAGATGGTGAAGAAAATATTTGATTAAACAGATGGTCATACTACCTTGGATGTAAGTTGTCCACAAACCACCAATCTCTGCACTAGATAAGCGAACATTATGTTTGTCCACGAGGCCACCTCCCCAAATATTATCTATGGGTAGTATAGGTTAAATATCGGATTCTATTCTTTTGAAGAAGACGCACTACATCAATTTATCCTTTCATTGAAAGATACAATTTATTTAATTCCTCATTAATTATTTTCATTTCTTCATGAGCTTCATCTGTCTTCTTCGGGTTACCAGTTGAAATCCCTTCAAGCTGCATATTCATGGCTTTCATGTATAGTTCAATCGAGGCTTGAACATGACTTCTTAGTTCAAGCAAATTTTTATTAGTGGGCTGATCATCAAGCTCAATTAGGTTGTAAATATACATGGCCTCTTCGTTCGCGATTTGCATCGTTTCAATGGCTGCCTCAAGTTCATCCTCTTTTTTCATTTCATCCAAAAGCATATCTAGTTCTTCATTAAGTTGGATAAATTTTTGCACATGACTTTCCAAGCTATTTAATAATGCCAGGTCCTTCTTCGAGAGATTTTGATCAAGGGTGCTGTACAGTTCTGAGGCTGTCTTTGAATTTGCAGTGCATCCTATTAAAAATGTTAGTAAAATAAATAGAAAAATGATTTTTCGACTCATACTTCCCCTCCTAAAAACGTATATAAAAGAATATGAAACTTGTCCGAGTTATATGACAATTGACAAATGGAATGGAGTATATTATCTTGAAATTAAGATACTTTAATTTGATCTATTAATTAAATTTCAAGTTGGAAATACTAGAACGACCATTTTTTTGGAGGGAATTATAATGAAGCACATTTTCCGAGAAGGTAAAGATAAGACAAAACCAACATTACTCTTGTTACATGGAACAGGTGGAACTGAATCTGATTTATTGCCGCTGGCTCCACATATTGATGAAGATGCGTCAGTATTAAGTGTCCGTGGAAATGTATCAGAAAATGGCATGCCTCGCTTTTTTCGTCGCTTAGCCGAGGGTGTTTTTGATATGGAGGATCTTATTTTCCGAACAAAAGAATTAAATGATTTTCTCGATGAAGCGGCAAAAAAATATTCATTCGATCGAAATAACATAGTGGCTATTGGATATTCAAATGGAGCCAATATCGCGGGAAGCCTATTGTTCCATTACAAGGATGCGTTAAAAGGAGCTATCCTACATCATCCGATGGTGCCAAGACGTGACATTGAATTACCAGACCAAACAGGTATACCAGTCTTCATTGCAGCCGGTAAAAATGACCCAATCTGTCCTGCACAAGAAACCATTGACCTTCAAAACCTTTTACAAAATGCACATGCAGATGTAGAAGTTCACTGGGAAAATCATGGACATATGTTAACCGGAACAGAGGTTGCAGCCGCAGCTGAGTGGTATAAAAAGCATTTCTAAACAGGGATATTTAAGTCCAATTGCGTTTTAACCTAGTCGAATTGCGCGTTATTTTTTGGATTTGCGTGATAGCAACCGAGAAATGCGCTATAATTTCTGGAAATGCGTTTTATTTTTAATAATTGCGTTATAACATAAAACGACATTAGTCAAGAACCCAAGAATGTAGTGATATTAATAACATTCTTGGGTTTTTTTATAGTTCACACATACAGGGAAATCTCATTCATCTTGATAAAAATACACACTACCTTTTGTTTTTCCTTCACGCTGTAAATTCCAAGATCTTAATATATTTCTTGCTGCATGACGAGAGGGCAGGAGGAGAAAGTCTCGTAGTTTTTCGTTAGTGATTGTATTTCCTTTGAGAAGAAAATAATGTGATATGGAGTCAAGATATGCATCATAGGATGAATGTCCACAGTTATTACACTTCCATTTGCGAGGAGTTCTTTCCATAGGTAATGTTTCACATACAGGACAATGTACTCCTTTTAAGAGCTCGCTTTTATTAATTCCGAATCTCTCTAGAATATTTCCATCAAATGGGGTATCTAGCTGTAGTAACAGTTTTGTTAATCTTTGGATATGTTTATTCTCTAGGATTATTTTTCGGTGGTCTTTCTCAAATTGTTCTATTTTTGAAAGGAGACCGGCACTGTGGATAATTTTATGTGCGTAAGGATGATTTGGTGAGGACGTAAGGGTCGTCGAAAGATTTGTGAACACAACTAGCGATTCAACTGGGATAATTGGGAATTTATAAGCTTGTAACAGTCTCCTGAGTTGCAATTGATGACGGTGCAATTGAGTAGTAGGACAAGCATAGGTTTTTTTTATGTTGTCATAGGTCTGGAACATTTGGTTAAATTGGTGATCAAAATAAATCTCACCTTTATGATTTTTTGCATCAATATCTAGCATTAAGGAATTTGAGAGAAGGAGGGTATCAATCTCGAAGTGGGTGTTCGTTGATTTATCGGGAAGGCGAAGTCCGTTTAGAATCCGATATCGTTTTTCTGGAAGAAACTTTAAATAGTAATCCAATGATTTTTCACCCTTATATCCGCTCATCCTTATCCGAAGGTGTTCCTCAACAAGTTCATATTTAGGATGAGACTTGGATATGCGTATTCGCATAGCTTTTAACTTTTCAATTTCCTTAGATATTTTTCGTTCTTTTTTCATTTGTTCAGCTCCTTTTATTTAGAATAGAGTATTAGTTCAATAAAAAAAGCCCAAATCCTGCAAGATTCGAGAAAAAAATTTGGTGTTTATTGGACCAGCTCAAGTAATTGCGCTTTAATTTAGTCATATTGCGCGTTATTTTTTTGAATTGCGCTTTATCAAACGAGAAATGCGCGTTATTTTTAGCAATTGCGTTTGATTTATAATAATTGCGTTATAACCTCATTTTTAGGTTCATAAAAGGTCAAGGCTACACCTTGACCTTACTTTATTTCTTTTTCTTCTTTTGAACATTTTGTTTTTCTGCTTCTACTTCTGTATAGGATGCAAATTCAACAAGTTCTTCGCTGATTCTATTGCCTTTTTTAACATTATTATTTCGCTGCGCATTTGCATTTCCACGCTTCGTTCTACCCAATTCCTTCATCTCCATTCTTAACTTTTCATTTTGTAGTATGAGTAGTTTAGAACCTTTTATGTGGTGCCTAGTGTTGGAAATTTAGGTAATGCCTTAAAAATACCTCCACAAGGTGTGGAGGTATTATAGTAAAGAGTGACTAGCGATTTTTGTTAGCTTGTGATTGCTGGTTCTGTTTTCGAACCTCAGCTACATCAGTTTCGCTAGCAAATTCGGTACTGAAAGAGGAACCAGATGAAGTGAACTGTTGTTGCCCAACAGATTGTTGGAGCTGTTGTGCGGTCTGCTCTATCTGATTTAATTGTTGAGCAGCATTCAATTCACGTCCTGCAAATCCAGGGGCAGCCTGCTGTGCTTGTGGTGAGCTTTGTTGGAACTGTTGAGCATTCATTTGCTCTGTTTGTGCTAATTGCTTAGCCGTTTGTTTAATCTGATTTAAAGCGGCTTGAGCCTGTGCTGGAATTTGCTGATTGTTGTTTTGCATGTGGACCCCTCCCAGACGAATTTTTTGGATAATTTAAAGGACCACTCCTTCAAAAATCCTTTCTTAATTTGTGTAGAAACGACTTTCCTCATGCATTGTAAAAAATACAATATGTGTGACTTTTTTCATTTAATGAGAGAGAAGTCGGAGTGTATAATCAAAGTTATGCATTAAACTAATATTGCAAAAGTGGTTTGTTTAAGTACAATCATCGAGTTTACCAAGTTTTTTGGTTGTTTCTTTCAAACTTTCCATTATATAATTCAAATAGTGGAAGAGGTGATTTGAATGAAACGAATCGATTTTTGGGGTCGAGATGAATACGATGAAAGACTTCTAGAAGAGGTATTAAGAGGTGTAAAGACAGTCACCTGTACTCCAAAGGTTTGGTATGATCAATTACCAAACGAGGAAAAGAGCGAAATAGGCGATATCATTCAGGTTTTTACAAAGCGAAATGAGCATAAAGCAAACCTCCAAATCACCGATTTTTATGAAATTCGATTTGGCGAAGTGAATGGTGAAGTGGGAGAGCGAATTGCAAAAGGTGAAAATTCCACTTTGGATGAATTTATCGAGGACCATATTTTCAGCTGGGAAAAGCCTTTAAAAAATGATGGCTACGAGCTTAACGAAGATACCATCATTGTGGTGGAACATTTCCAGGTTACAGACATTTTTACAGATGTTACAATAGACTTACACCTTGTCCCAATGACGGAGGCTGAAGGTTATAAGATAAACAATTGGACCGATTTTGAATTGTTTAGAAAGTCAACAGATTACTTTTATTCGGTCTTTAAAGAGAGGGACTTTGTTGCGTTTGTTCGGTTTCGCCAAAATGATACGAACACCTATATGTATTATAAAGTGAATCCTGACTTTGAAGGACAATTAAATGAAAAGGAACTCATGAAAAAAGCTGAGAAGTTTGCAAAAGAAGCACTTTTGGCAACAAATATCATCCATGAATGGAGTTCCATTTACACATACCATAAATAATTTAAAAAGCAGACGTTTGGTAAAATATCGCCAACGTCTTTTTATGTCTAGACCCTGGCGCCAAAGGCTCAAGGCTACAAGTCAATCCCTTTCCTGTGGCGGTCGCCAAACTGTGAGCACCCGTCAGAAAATCAATTTGACATACGAATACCTGTAATTGTAAAATCGTGTGGGACGAGGGTACAGGTAGCTTGTCCCAAAAACGAGAGAAATCATAGCTGAGACACGGGAGTAAGGGTCTCTTTGTATCAAGGGGAGAAGTGAAATGAAACAGTTTTATTTTGTTTTAGTTCTAGTATTTCTAATGACTTCTCTTTCGCCTTTTCAAGTTCATGCAGAAGGTGCTACGAAAATTGGAGCACCCGCGATTAAGAGTGATGCAGTCATTTTAGTAGATGCAAATACTGGTTCAATTTTATATGAGAAAAATAGTCGTACCCAAATGTACCCTGCGAGTTTAACGAAAATGGCAACGGCCATTTACGCGATTGAAAAAGGAAATTTAGACGATGTTGTATCTGTCAGTGCAAACGCCTATGAAACGGATGGCACACGTGTATACCTTGAAGAAGGGGAGCAGGTTACATTAAAACACCTTATTCAAGGCTTATTAATCAATTCCGGAAACGACGCCGGGGTTGCCATCGCGGAACATCTTAATGGGAACATAGAGTCCTTTGCAAAGTCACTAAATCAATATTTAAAAGAGGAAATTGGAGTCGAACAGACTCATTTTACAAACCCACACGGTCTCTTTGATGAAAATCACTACACAACTGCATATGACCTTGCTTTAATTACGAAATATGCATTAAAGAACCCCGTTTTCCGTGAGATTTTTGGAACAAAGGAATTAGCATGGGATGGAGAATCATGGGATACTACCCTTTTTAGCCATCATTTATTGCTACGAGGTGAAATTCCCTATGAAGGGATTACTGGTGGAAAAACTGGTTTTGTACAAGAATCGCGATGCACTCTTTCCACAACGGCAGAACAAGGAGATTTATCTTTAATTGCGATCGTGTTAAAGGCAGAACGTGATGAAGACGCATATGAGGATACAGTAGCGCTTTTAGATTATGGCTTTGAAAACTTTGAAGTATCAGAGGTGGCCGCAAATAAGAAGTTTTACGGTGAGCAGAATGAAAGCTACCATCTCAAAAAACCACTTCCATTTACGCAAAAGAAAAATGAAGACGTTCAACTGGCAATGAATGACCAAGGCGTGCTTCAGGTCCTTGGGGATGATGGCCGGCAACTTGCGGCGAAGCAACTTAAAATGGAAATGCCAAAGGAAGCAATGGGCACTCGTGCCGAAATCGATCCGGCTGACCTATCTAAAAAGAACCATTTACCAGCAATCCTTATGCTCGTTTTTTTAAGCGTTGGTGTTGTCTTTCTTCAGAAAACGATAAAAAACATGAAAAAAAGCACTTAACCTAAAAGTGCTTTTTTTGCTAGATAAAATGTAGATGGGGCAGTCACTTTTGAGCCCTCTATAATTTAAGTGTCTCACTAGAATTTTTCCGTTTTTGCTCCCATTTGATCTTACAAGTAGGGTTTGCATTTGGAAGAATATATTCCTCGACTAGTTGTTTCATGATATGATCAGGAATTAAATTATAGTAAGAATAGTAATATTTTTTTTCATTCGTTGTGGTGACAACGAGGTTTTGGAACACGCCACCGCTTAACTTTTCAGCATGCCATCCGTAATATACGTCCGTAATATCAGTTAAAGGTATACGATTTTTACGGTTAATCAAATGACCATCTTCAACTTTGATTAAGACTTTACTTTTCGATAGAACAGAGACTAATCTTAAAATGGCACCACCTGTAAATAGGACACCGATTAAGCCTATGATGACTCCAATAAACCCTTTGAATGTACCAAGAGTAGTACCGATGATTAGGACGAAAAGTGATGCAATAAGTCCAATTCCCGCTCCTATATATAGGCAACCAACCCCGCCACTCTTATATACAAGGTCAACACCATTTTTATTTGGTATCAAATAATTATTCATAAAAAAACATCGTTCCTTTCATAATAAATGTATGTGGAACCTCGATTTAATAGAATATGTGAACGGTCTTTTCTTAATGTAATAGGAAGCAAAAGGAAGTAAGGACTATTCCAGAGCTTCGTTTCCGTTTCACTGAGGTACTTTCGTGTATTTGTTTAAAAGTTCTTTCATTGAGTTTCGTGTACATAACTTAATGTTAAAGGTATCGCCAACTTTTTCAATTTCGTAGTTGTTCTCTTTGTTATCCGTAAACAGGATCACAGTATCAACGATTGGTTCATTCTTTTTGCCGAATTCGATGAACATGAGGGTGTTAAGTTTGCCTTTGGACTCCCATAACACGTTAAAAAACTGATCCATTTCACCTTCGAAGTGTGGAAGATCAAATTGTTTTTCATTGCTATCAAATATCTCTAGTAAACCTTCGAATTCTTCCTGTGTAAGTGTGAGGACTGAACTCGACAATGAGTCTTCTTTACTTGCATGAAAGAAGTTAACTAGGTTATCAATTACATCATGATCTGTGATTTTTTCAAATACATGAACTTGGTCATCGTATTTCGTGAATTGCTTAACCACAAGGCTATCCCCAATATGATAGGAGATCGCTTCTTCTTCGTTTTGATCACCATGTTTAGATGCGCGAACAGTTTGTTCTGCAGAGTTAATGAAAATGATAATTTCTTTCAAGTCTTCAACCAATGTGAATTTACGATTTTTATAAAGTAATAGGTCTTTCGATAGTAACGATCGATTTGCAGTTTCTAACATGAGTTCTAGTTTTTCATCACTTAAATCTCCAAAATACACTTGTCTTATTGCATTTCCTTGTTCAAAATAACCTTCACTGTAAAAACAGAAGATTACCTCTTCTACAGATAGTGAAAATTTCTCCATAATCACCATTTAACCTCCAAACCCTAATTTACTAAAGAAATTACCAGCACCTTTAACCAGGTTCGCAGCATTTTCTTTTACAGCATTAAATCCTTCTTTTACTTTATCTACACCTTTTCCGATAAACTCCGTACCTTTATGGATGGTGTCTTTAAACTTAACAGCAGTGTCTGTTACCCATTGTGGTGTGTGTTTGGTAATGGCATCACCAACAAGGCTACCGAGGAAACCACCAACACTGGCGCCGACAACAGTACCTACCGGACCGAGTACGCTTAATGCGCCGCCAAGGATAACGGCACCCGCTGTAGATGCTGCTGTATTGACGACAGTTTTATAAGCTGCTTCACCTACAACTTTTGCGTTTTCTGTTTTTAATTTTTCAATATCATTCCCGTATAAGGCATAGTTTTCCGTTATTTTAATGGTTGCTCCAATTCCCTCTGTTGCGAGTGTAATTCCACCTGCAAGAAGTGCATTACCTTTTAAGAACCGAAGGGAAGTTTTTGCCATAGTACCTGCGTTGTTTTTTATCACATTCATAACACCTCTAGCTCCATCATCAGATGCTCCTATCATCATGGCCTTTACATTGTTCGCATAATTCACGACGGTTTTCGGATACTGTTTCGTGAATTTATTGTAAATTAACTCAGATAATGACTTATCCTTATGGAGGAAAAGGGAAGATGGTTTTGTTAAGAATCGTGCTGCAGCATTTAAATATTTATTCCGTTCAATGAAATCAACTACGCGACCAGTTGGTATATTAAACTTCTTGAAAGTTTTGTCGCTCGTAATGAATCGGTATAGCCCATTATCCATTTTCTCAAATTGAAATCCTAGGGCTTGGTAGAGGAACGCACTTCCAGAATAAGCACCTGCAGTAATTAATCCATCTACAACTCCCCAAGTATTGTTATAGAATTCATATAAATTACTTGGAAGAAGGTTTTTACGAAAATCATTTAGCATATCTTCTAGTTGTTGACCTTTTTGTGAAACTCTGCCTTCAGCGGTTTGATATTTTTGAACGGTATTTGTAATAAATGATTTTAATTGGTTTAAATCGTGTTCAACATCTTGCATTGAACTCGTTGCATTTGACAGTCTGCTTTGGATACTACTACGACTTGAAATTTTACTGTCGATACCAAACTTGAGAGAATTTACATTTGATCTTATACTTGAAAGTTTTGAAATCGTTTGGCCCAAGCCTGATATGTTCCCATTCAACGCAGTTGGGTTTATATGTATTTGCGACATAAAGCTCCACTCCTTTATGGTTTTTATATGATTAATTTGTCTTGGATTGATTCGAATGAGGGAATAAGATGGGTAAATTAGTCACTATAGATAATAGTAAAAAAGTAGTGAATGTTCGTAAAGGGACTAAAGATATATTTTACATTATTTTCTTGTGGTTTTTGCCGAAATGAGGTCGATTTTCAGGCGGTTTCCCCAAAAATAGGAAGTGTATTTAGTGTTTTGGTCAAGTTGACGGGTTACCGTTAAATAATAAGGCTCTTTTCTAAAAGACTGTTGCTATTTGATAAAACAAAACAAATTGATTAAAGCGGAAGGTGGCGACTCCAGCGGGAATAGCGTGAGACTTGAGACCCCACAGGAGCGAACAGTGGAACAAAGCCTAAAAGCGCCACGTCCTGTGGCAACGGCTTCGTGACCAACATCGTGTAGGCCAGAGGAAGCTCAAGCCACGCCCGCGGAAAGCGTCCACCTCCTCGAATATGAATTCTCATTTTCTTCTTGCGGCAAATTCAAGGGAGAATTTTCAAAATGCAGCAAAAATTAATTGTGTCACAAACAACATAGTTCGCGATAACAGCTAATAAAAAAACATGAAAAAAGCACTTCTACAATGGGGTTCCTTTCTGATTGGACTCCCCAAAGTCAAAGTGCTTTTATGATGAAAACACAAGATATTTCTGCCCAAGATAGTTCATAACGGTATAAAGGCCCGTCCCCAGAAACACAGCAATCTCGTTTGTATATTGCGTAAAAATAAATCCTGAAATCATCTTACTCATTGAAAAAGAAAGAAAATAGCAGCTTAAAATTACTAAAACAAACAATGGAATACTCTTACCATGTATTGCTTTGCTAGCGAAAGTGAATCGTCTGTTCAACATATAGCTGACTCCGGCTCCAATTGAATTCCCTACAAAGGTTGAAAGCCAATAGGATAGACTGACCACCTGTAACAATAAAAATATACTTGATAGTCCAACAAGCGTATTTATCACTCCAACCAGCAAAAAACGAACAAAGGTATTAGTTGGTTTTAGAAAGTGAGTTGTAATCAATCAAGAGTTCCCCCTCTTCAGGAGCAAGAGGCTCATCATCTGGAACCGCAAGATTATACGTATCAATATCAACAACAAACTTCGGACGTCGTTTCGTCTCCTTATAGATTTTTCCGATATATTCCCCAATAAAACCTAAAGCAATCAACTGTAGCCCACCAATTAACCAAATCGACGTAATCATTGAAGTCCATCCTGTTTGGGTTTGGCCACTAAATTTCAAATAAAAAAAGTATCCACCAAAGAAAAGGCTGACAAAAAAAGAGAGCAATCCAATCATGGAAATAAAGCGAATCGGTGTAATGCTAAAGGATGTAATCCCATCAAGGGCAAACGAGAGCATTTTTCGTAATGGGTATTTCGTCTCACCTGCCATTCGTTCCTTCCGATCATAAAAAACAGACGTTGATTGAAAGCCAACAAGAGGAACAACTCCGCGTAAAAAAAGATTGCTCTCATCGAATTGTTCAAGTACTTCAACTGCTCGCTTACTCATTAAACGGTAATCAGCATGGTTGTACACAAGATTCACACCCATGAATTGCATCAACTTATAGAATCCTTGTGCTGTATGTTTTTTGAAAAAGGTGTCTGTCCTGCGCTCTTTTCGGACACCATATACAACCTCATATCCTTCAGTATACCGATTCAAAAACTCGTGAATGACGCCAATATCATCCTGTAAATCAGCATCAATTGAAACAAGACAATCAGATTGACGTTTTGCAGCAAACAGACCCGCTAGTAATGCATTTTGGTGCCCGACATTTCGGGCTAATTTAAGCCCTTTAATCTTACTATCTTCTAGTCCTTTTTTATAAATAATGGACCAAGTTTGATCCTTGCTGCCATCATCGACAAACAAGAGTCTGCTTTTTTCTGAAACAAGCTTGTCTGTAATAAGTTCCTCTAAAAGGGTTCGAAGCTGTTTCATCGTTTCTGGAAGAACTTCTTCTTCATTGTAGCAAGGGACAACAATGGTAAGGATTGGTGCTTTCATGATGAATCCCCCTAGTAGTTTTTATTCATTAACTGACACCCGATATAAATAAATTCTCCATGCAGATTCAGGTGAATCGAAGGTTTGCTCAAGTTTGAGATGATTTTTTGAAGCATTTTTGATGGGTAAGGATGAAAAAATATACCTTCCTCCCATGTCGTAAAATGCTTTCATATTTAGTTCCATTTTTTTTATTTCCTTTTTGGAGGTCTTTTTGAACATATAGTGTTTTCCGAGTTCATCCAAAAAGAGATAACAACGCCCACCCCATTCATCGAAATATTGACGTAATTTTTTATCCTTATCTAGCTCTTTCACAATAATTTCTCGAAATTGATGCTTATAGGAAAGAGGATAAAAGTTATTGTATGTGTCAAGGGTGTAAAATCCGTTAAATTGAGCGATGGCAGGATGGAGACCGATGCTTGCAACACGGTAATCGTCTTGTGGCAAACCTATGTAAGTTTTGATATCCTCAAATTGTTTTTCAGCAAAAAATTGCTGAAAGGAGGGCTTCTTTTTATAGACAATTTCTTCATTAAAAGAGGCTACAACTGCTAATTGGGCAACCAAGAATAATAAGCTTGCTCGCTTCCAATTCGTTTTGTACTCCCACAAGATTTTTAACGAAAGGGCAAATAAAATGTAGATCACCATTGGTCTAAGAAAATGGTATCTTGCAAAATTAAATGTGTTTAGAAAATGGAATCGTTCCGTTAAAGGAACCCAGCCTTTATAAAACCAAAATGCGTACCAAACAGATAGAAGAGCATTTAGGATATGTAAGAAAAGAAAAACCTTCTCCTGCTTCCATCTCTTCTTTAAAAACACAATATTTAAAGCGAATAGAGTTACTGGCAAAATGATTAAGCCATGAACACTCATTACATGGGTATGACCTAGGACGTAATTTTTTAAGGAAAGTCGTAACGCACGAAGGAATGATAGGCGCGCATGAAAATATTCATCACGACTGTTTGGTTCATCCATAAAAAGAAAGGAGTACACTAATCGGTATTCAACCACCATAAAAATGAGGGTGAAATAGATGAGTGCCCATAAAAAACGAAGATTCCATCCCTTCCCACGTACACAATCAACAATCCAAAGGACCCCCATCGCGCTTATAAAAAAGAAAAAACCAAGGACGATGCTTGCGTAGAACGGGAGTAAGGTCAATGTCAACCAATTGACCCATGATTTCTCACCTGCACGAATATTAAGGAGTGCCCAAAGTGCTAAAGGCATCCCAAGGGTACTTAGCATTCCGGAAGGCCAAAAAGGAGTTAGTGCAAAAGCTAATGAAACCCCTACACGAATCCATGACCATTCCTTTTTTGATAAAAAATGTTTTTTTAATAACAAGTACATCCCGATGAATGCAAATAATCTGGTGATAAATTGGCTTAGTCCATAGGCAACCATTGGTGGAAAAAGAACATGTAACCATACAATCCCGCTAAATTCTGTTCCAAATGCACCTCTTTGGAGTTCCCCATTGATGATTTGTGGGATGTTCGCATCAACTGGTCCAAGGATTTGATTGCTTTGAGCTAAAACCCGATACCAGGCAAGATTTGAGTCTAAATTGTCGTGGACTCGTAAATGAGCATTCTCTCCAAGAATAAAATACGGAGATACAAAAATGACGATGAGTAAAAGTGCAGCGATGATGAGACGATACTCACTTCGTTGTTGAGTTCCAGTATTAGACAACTTCCTTCCTCCAATACTATGCCTATTTCTTTTTTTATCCTTTCCTAAATCGTTTGGAATATGAATGTAAAAAGAAAAAGTGGGGGTTACCCACTTTTAGCTTCTGCTCCTTGTTTTGCTTGTTGGAGAGCTTGGACAATGTCAATCAGCCCTTCGCCAAAATAAATATCCTTCCCAGCTTTTCCGAGATCCAAGCTGGTGCCTTTAATCATATCCATAATTTCTTTATTTGAAAGGTTTGGGTTGATTGAGCGCATTAAAGCTGCAAGAGCAGCAACATGCGGGGCAGCCATTGAAGTACCTGATAATGCAGCATATTGCTCATCAATGTAGGTACTTGGTATCGTTACACCTGGTGCAGCCACATCGATATAATCGCCATAATTAGAAAAATCCGCTTTATCCCCGTTTAGGTCAACGGCTGCTACACTTAATACTTGTGGGTATGCGGAGGGATAGCTTGGTTGGCTTGAATTGTCATTCCCAGATGCCGCGACCATTACAACATCGTGTTTGTATGCATATTCAACCGCTTGTTTTAATAGCTTTGAGCCCTGATAGTTACCAAGGCTAAGATTGATAACATCCGCGCCATGGTCAGTTGCCCAAATGATACCACGGGCAATATCGAAGGTGGACCCGTATCCATCAGAGCCCATTACTTTAACAGGCATGATGGGGTTAAACCATGTAATCCCAGCTGTTCCTTCATGATTGTTTGTTTGGGATGCAATAATTCCGGCAACATGTGTACCATGACCATTATCATCATCTGGAACATTATTGTCCTTTAGAACGTTATAACCCTCTGTAATTCGATTAACGAGATCAGGATGATCTAGGTCTACTCCCGTATCAACAATTGCAATTTTCACCTTATCCGATCCTTGCGAAATGCCCCAGCCGTTTTCCGAATCAATCATCCGTAAATTCCATTGGAAATCATTGTATAAAAGGTCATTTGGATGCTCCTGGTTTTGCATCATAATATAATTTGGCTCAGCAAACTCAACGTTTTTGTTTTTTTCGAAATACGAAATCATTTCACCTGTTTTCAAGTTAGTTGATTCAAAAATATAAGAGGAATCAAGTTTACGTAGAAGTTTTCCTTCAATATCTTTTTCGATTTTTTTAATTTCGGCTTGTGTTAGATGGTTTTTAAAATCAACAATAACTTGATGATGATGATAATGGCTTTTGTCTTTACCATTGTGATCAATCACATCAATTTCTTTATGGTTATCTAATTGTTTTTGAACTTTATTATACAGTTGAATCGAGTCGACATTCATAATTTGAGGAGACGTATCAATCGTTTCATTGTTTAATTGTACAGAACTGTTAGGAGAAGAATACGATTGTGTCCGTGTCTTATCCTCATTATTAAAGTATGAAAAAGAAACAAATAGTGTTAGTCCAATTGTAATGGCCAATGCCACGATAGCAATTCTTTTTTTATTCCACATTAGTATCACCTCAAACCCACTTTTTCTTATTATCCTGCTGGACACCCAGTTTCATGCCTCAATTTCATTCCAATAATTTCAAAGTAAATAGAAGTTCTATGCATAAATTCCATGCATTTCAAGGAATAATTAACAGGAGGGAAGATGTGGAAAAAAAGTGAAACGTAAACAAGGGGGATAGCTATGGCAAATTGGTTTAAAAAAGAACATAAAAAACCTCGATTAACTGAGGATATCTATCAGACCTTCCGAAAATCATCGGACTTTGTTTGTCACTTTAATAACCAAGCCATTCGCCCTTTTTGGGTTTGTTATCAGCGCAATATTATTGATACACAAACCCTCAATGAACAAATTTTACCTTACCTGCTGTATACAAAAATCTATTCCATTCAAAGCCTTAAAGGAGTTCTTCCGAATAAGGAGATCGTGATTACAAATAAGGTTAAAGAAATAGAAGATAAAATTTTGCAAGGCAGTATCATGATTCAATTTCACAAGCATGACGGATATTGTGCCCTTATAGATGCTGTGAAATTTGAAAAAAGATCGGTTAGTACACCTGAAGTGGAATTCAGTGTAAATGGTCCAAAAGAGGCATTTGTCGAATCACTGGATACCAATTTAAATTTAATACGAAAACGATTGCCGATACCTGAATTGCGTGTGAAAGAACTAACGGTTGGGAAGTTATCAAGGACAAAGGTAGCCGTACTTTATATAGAAGACATTGTGGAAAAAGAGAATGTTCAAACCATTTTACAGCGACTCAATGATATCGAGTTTGATTCGATTAATGATACTTCTTTTATTACGGAAATCATTGTTGATAATACGAATTCTCCTTTTCCACTAATGCTTGAAACGGAGCGTCCTGACCGGACTGCTTCCGTATTAGTAGAGGGGAAAGTAGTGGTGCTATGCGAGGGATCTCCCCAAGCCATTATAGCCCCGACTACCCTTGTTGAGTTTTTTTCATCGTTTGAAGACTATTTCATGAATTGGTACATTGGGTCATTTGTTCGGATGCTTCGTCTTTTTTCAGTCGTCTTTTCCATATTAATCACACCCATTTATGTTGCCGTTCTTACATATCATCATGAATTAATTCCACGAGATTTACTGGCAACCTTGGTTATCTCAAGACGTGAGGTTCCATTGCCTCCTATTTTAGAGGCTTTGTTTTTAGAAATAACCATTGAGTTGCTACGTGAAGCTGGAGCAAGGCTACCCGCCAAGGTTGGTCAAACAATCGGTATCGTGGGTGGTATCGTGATTGGAACGGCATCTGTTGAAGCTGGACTTACGAGTAATGTGTTGTTGATTATGATTGCCCTAGCTGCATTAGCTTCTTTTACAACACCTGTTTATACAATGGGTAACACAATTAGGTTAATACGATTTCCGTTTCTCCTGTTAGCACAGCTATGGGGATTATTAGGAATTGTGATTTGTTTCTGTTTTCTATTAACACATTTAATTCGATTAACTTCCTTAGGGCGACCATTTTTAGAACCCCTTTTCCCATTGCGGATTAGGGATTTAAAGGATGCATTTGTTAGGTTGCCATTTTCGCAACTTTCGAAACGCCCAATGTATGTTCGTCCAGGAGACACAAACCGTTTTAATCAAAAGAATGCACAGAAGAAAAAAGACATTGATGAGTAGCCGAAAGTCCAAGGAGTTGCAACTATGGAAAGGATCAAAGAATCATTTTTAGTATCTCCTTTTTTTGTATTTTTCTTAATTCATTCCATGCAGATAGGGGTAGGGATACTTGGTTTCCAACGAATCATTGCAAAATCAGCAGGGTATGACAGTTGGATTGCCGTTATTCTGGCAGGAGCTGCAGTACACGTCATTGTGTGGATGATGTATAAAATATTAAATGATTCAAAAGGGGACATAATTGACGTTCATAAAGAAGTTTTCGGAAAATGGATTGGGGGTTTTTTTAGCCTTTTATTTGTCGTATATCTTATGTCTTTATCAATCACTGTTTTACGCACCTATATTGAGGTTGTTCAAGTTTGGATGTTTCCAGAATTAAATGCCTGGGTTTTTAGTTTTTTTGCTTTGGCACTCACTTACTATATTATTTTAGGTGGTTTTAGAACAGTAACCGGCATTAGCTTTTTTAGCATTGTTCTGCCGGTCTACATTCTGCTATTAGTTTTTTTTCCTTTAGAATTTGCGCATGTACGAAACTTACTACCCATCTTGAGTCATTCCTTTACAGAAATTGCACAAGCAACAAGGGATATGACCTTGAGTATTCTGGGCTTTGAAACGCTGTTCTTCTTTTATCCATTTATTAAAAACCCTAAAAGTTCTCAGAAATGGGCCCACCTTGGCGTCTTAGCTACGACAGTTCTATACTTAATTACGATGATTACAACCATTATGTTTTACAGTTCTGGTCAGTTAGATAAACATATTTGGGCAACTTTATCCATGTTTAAAACAATTGTTATGCCTTTTGTGGAGAGGTTTGAATATGTCGGAGTAGCATCTTGGTTTTTTATCATCCTTCCTAATATCTGTATTTCAATCTGGGGTGCAAGCAGAGGCATTAAAAAGGTGTTTTCCGTTCAACAACGAAAAGTGCTGCTTTTCATTTTACCAGTTGTTTGGGTGGCAAGCAGTTTTTTAAAAACACGCCAAGGAATAGATAAGCTTAACGAATACATGTCAAGTTTTGGTTTCTATACTGTTTTTGTTTATATTCCTATTCTTTTTGTACTCACACTAGTCATTCGTAAAGTGAGGAAGAATAAATGAAAAAGATCCTAACAGGAATTGTTTTAGCTGCCGTTTTAGTCTTAACGATTGTATATGGTAGGGTATCCGAAGAAATCATTGATGAGGTTAATGTCGTTTCAGCTATTGGGTTTGACCGTGCTGAAGGACAAAAAATTAGAGGTACAGCTGCTATCCCTGTTTTTAATGCGGATAAAAGTATCGACAATGCCAGTTTTTCTGACGAGTCAGTCTTGGCAAAAGAAATTATAAATGTATTACAAAAACAATCAGCGGATCCATTGGTAACAGGTGGACTTCGAGTTGCACTATATGAAGATGAGTTAGCGAAAAACGGAATTTTACGGTATATTGATGCGCTTCAACGTGATGCCAGTGTTGGAGCAAAAGTGTATTTAGGAATTGTTGAGGGGAAGACAAGGGAGGTATTAGAAAAAAAATTAGGAAACAGGGGTACAGGGGAATATCTTGCCACGATTTTAGAACATAATATCCAAAAACAAGATGTACCAAAGTCTGATCTTCATACCTTTTTATATTTGCATTATATGGAGGGGATGGACCCCTATCTTCCCACTTTAAAATTAATCGGAGATAAGATGGAAATCACGGGCTTAGCTTTGTTCCAAAATGGAACGATGATATCGAAAATTAAAGAAGAAAATCTGTTCTTTTTTAAAGCGATGGTGGAAAATTACGGTGAGGGGTCTTATACATTACGATTAAAGGATACGGATGAGTATGCGTCTGTAAAACGGATTAAAACAAAAAGGAAAATCAAGGTAGAGGATGTGCATGGAAAGCCAAAGGTAAACATTACAATTAAGTTTGAGGGGATATTAAGTGAGTTTTCCGGGCAAAAAGCAACTCCAGAAATCACCAAACAGATTATTACTCAACTCGAAAGCATCATTAAGGAAAAATCTGAAGAAATGCTAAAACATTTTCAGGAAAAAAATATTGACCCAGTAGGGATTGGGTATATGGCTAGACATTCAGTTCGTGGTTTAGATTTTGAAAAATGGCAACTTGAATATCCGAATATAGAAATTGCCGTTCATTCAAAGGTAAAACTAGTTGAGACAGGAATCACTGAATAAAATGGTAAAGTACAATTTGCTTGCTTTTTTCCTCTTAACAAGTGTTCAATAGGGTATGATATACTTTTGTAAATGGTGGAAAAGATAAAAGTCTATTGGGAGTGTCTTATTTGAAATATTTTATTATTACTGGTACATCTAGGGGATTGGGAGAATCCATTGTAAAACAAATTATGGACAAGAATCATACCTTATTTTGTATCTCAAGGAAACAAAACAATGAATTAAAAGAAATGGCGTTTGAAAAAGGAATCAATCTTTATTACTTTTCTTGTGACCTACATAAAACAGAAGAGATTGAAAAAGTAATGGAACGAATTTTTTCATCTATTGATTTTTCAAATGCAGAAGGTATCTACTTAGTAAACAATGCTGGAACGATTGATCCAATTAAGCCAATTGGAAAGGCAAGTCCAAGAGAACTAACGGAAAGCATTCATGTCAATCTGTTGGCGCCAATGATAGTAAGTTCCTATTTTATTAAACATACAGCATCATTCGCGACTAAAAAAGTGATTGTGAATATTTCATCAGGTGCTGCTAACCGTGCAAGACATGGATGGACTGCATATTCTTCGTCTAAAGCAGGAATTGATATGTTTACAAAATCAGTTGGATTTGAGCAGGAAATCGCTGAGCATCCAGTAACCATGATTTCCTTTTCACCTGGTGTCATGGATACAGAAATGCAAGAAGTAATCCGAAAAACAAAAAAAGAGGATTTCACAGAGGTCGAGCAATTTATTGAATTCAATGAGAAAGGCATGCTAAGATCACCTGATTTTGTTGCTGGAGTAATCCTTGACCTAATTCTAAATCAGGAATTAATCAATGGTCATGTCTATGATATAAAATCATTTGTATAATTCGAAAGCCCCTTTAAAAGGGGTTATTTTTATGAGGACGTCATAGACGACTCAGTGGGACGGAATTATAATGGAGAAAAGGGGGAGAGCTATAATGGAACAAGTAAGAGTAGGAGTAATCGGTCTTGGGGCCATTGGAGAAAGACTCATACAAGGCTTTAACGCCAATAAACATACAACCGTTCAAGCAGTCGTTGATACCGATAAAGAGCGTGCCGCAAAGATGGCAGAAAAGCTTGGTGGGATTAGCTGGTATGATAGCCACAAAAAAATGCTAGCGGAAGAGGATTTAGATCTAGTGTATGTAGCTGTTCCGCCAAAATATCATCATGCCGTTACCATGGATGTCATTGAAAAAGGGATCCATGTGTTATGTGAAAAACCTCTCGCGAATTCGGTCGAAGAGGCTAAGGAAATGTTTGAAGGTGCTGAGCAAGCTGGAATCATTCATGCGATGAATTTCCCGCTTAACTATAGTAGTCCAGCCAATACCTTTGATCAGATGATTAAAGAAGGATACATAGGTCAATTACGAAAACTTGAACTGTTGATGAATTTCCCTAATTGGCCACGTCTTTGGCAGCAGAATGATTGGGTGGCGGGTCGTGAACAAGGTGGTTTTGTATTGGAGGTAGGGGTTCATTTTATTCAATTAACCCAACGTATTTTTGGTTCCATTACGCATTTAAATAGCCGCTTGGAACTTCCTAAGGATACGACCAGATGTGAAACCGGCGTTATTGCCTCATTAGCATTAGCAAATGGAGCGCCATTTTTAATCAATGGTATGAGTCAGATTGCCGGAACTGAGCGAATTGCCTACACGGCTTATGGTACTGAGGGGACTCTTTCACTAATAGATTGGGGTAAACTTGAAGGTGGTAAGCTAGGTGAGGAGATTCATTCGATTGAAAATGATAAGGGAGAAACGTCAACACTTATTGACCATCTGGTTGCTGCAATTGCTGGACAAGAAAGTCACCTATATACATTTAAGGATGGATATGAGGCGCAGATTATTTTAGAAAAGCTTAGAGATAAATAAACAAACGAAAAGCTCCTACCGATTCGACGGCGGGAGCCCATTTTTACTTTGCCATGTATTTTTCAATATCATCAAGCATGAGATTAGCTGCTAGGACACCACCTGCAGTGTTCCAAATAGGATCACTTACTTTGTGAACATTGCCTTCCTTCACCGCATTTAATCCTTTCCATAACGGATTATTAATCCATTCTTCCTCAACCTTTGTTGCTTCGCCATTACCTGTTTCATAAGTAAAATAGAAAATGACATCTCCATCCATTAGTGGAATCTTTTCCTGGTCAACTTCTCGAGCGAATTGATCATTTTGGTCTTGAGCAAACAAATCAACCTGTTGCTGTGGACGTTTCAAGCCTAATTGTTCAAAAATAACCCCTGAGAAGGAATCTGTATAATATATTCGTGTTCGACCTTCCATAAAACGGACAACAGAAACTTCAGTATCCGTATTAATGTTCTCTTTTACTTTATTTAAATGATCGTCAAAATCAGCGAGAACTTTCTTTCCTTCTTCCTCTTTATTGATTGCTTTTGAATAGAGGGTAAAGTTTTTTTGCCAATCGCCACGCAAGTCTTCGGCAAAAACAGTTGGCGCAATTGCTTTTAATTGTTCATAAATTTTTTCCTGACGCATCTTATTACCGATGATTAAATCAGGCTCAAGTGCAGCAATTGCTTCTATATTTACATTGCTCTCTTCACCAACAACGTCTACACCTTCCATTTGATCCTCAATATGAGCATACCAAGGATCCCCAATCCAAGAACGAACAGCTCCAACAGGCTTAACTCCCATTGCTAGTAAAGCTTCTGTGCCTTCATTTGTTAAAACAACAATTCGTTTTGGATCTTTGTTAATCGGTGTAGAACCCATCGCATGTTCAACTGTGTATGTATTAGGACTTTCAACTGCCTCATTCTTGTCGGTATTGTCTGCAGCGCCACAAGCAGTCAATAATAGTGAAAATACAGCCAACGTAAGAAATCCAAGATAAGTTTTCTTTCTAAAGTTCATTATGTATCCTCCTGTTAATTGATAATGATTTTCATTTACTTATGATAATAAAGTGATTTGAAATTTTAGTCAATACAAAATTGAGAATGATTTTCATTGCGTTGACAATCATTCTCATTTCCAATAGACTAAAAGAGAAATAAGTTACTAATTTTTCTTGTCCTTTGCTATGTATAAGAAGGCATAGGAGAAGCTAAGCCTATCTAAAAACATCTAATATTAACATAAACATGTTTTACCAAAGTCATACATGTCTTTCTAACTACGGCTAGCTCCAGGCGACATCGGCTCTCTGGTCTAACCAGTTATATGGGCGCCTTACGCTTTTCTAATTACTCAAGGAGTATTAAATAAATGTTTTTAAAATCAAATCAAGCGAAACTTGCAGGACTTGTGATCGGTATTTTAATATTGCTTGTATTGATATGTGCAAGCATTGTATATGGATACACAGATACATCTTGGAAAATGGCGTATGAAACATTTACCGCTTTTAATGGTTCAAATGAACACATTATCATTGAAACAATTCGACTACCACGTGCTCTCATTGCTTCAGCAGTTGGTGCAAGCTTGGGAATAGCAGGTGCTCTTATGCAAGCCCTAACGAAGAATCCATTAGCATCACCAGGAATTTTTGGAGTTAATGCGGGAGCGGGTTTTTTTATTGTTGCATCTGTTTCTATTTTTTCTATTAATTCTTTACAAGCCTTTACCTGGGTTGCCTTTTTAGGGGCTGCGGTAGCAGCATTTATCGTTTATTTCATCGGTTCACTTGGGCGGGAAGGTCTCACCCCCATGAAATTAACATTAGCAGGTGCGGCAATTGCCGCCATGTTTTCTTCCTTTACACAAGGGTTACTAGTCATTGATGAGATGGCGCTAGACCAAGTATTATTTTGGCTAGCAGGCTCTATTCAAGGAAGAAAGCTGGAAATGCTTACAAGTGTTCTTCCATATTTGGGAGTTGCTTGGGTTGCATCATTGCTCTTAGCGAATAAAATCAATATCCTATCAATGGGTGAAGATGTAGCGAAAGGACTCGGACAGCGAACAGGTACAGTTAAGCTTTTAACAGCTATAACCATCATTCTGTTAGCTGGTGGGGCAGTGGCTGTGGCAGGGCCAATTGGGTTTATCGGTATTGTCATTCCACACCTTGCGCGGGCTTTGGTCGGTATTGACCATCGTTGGATTCTTCCATTTAGCGGGATTCTTGGTGGCGTTTTACTACTCTTAGCTGATATCTCGGCTCGGTATATTGTCATGCCAGAAGAAGTGCCAGTAGGTGTTATGACGGCCCTAATTGGAACACCTTTCTTTATATATGTAGCGAGAAAGGGGTTTCGCAAAGTATGAATAAATATAGAGCCTTTCGAATTGGTAAAAAGGGAAAAATCTCTTTTTTAATTGACAATAAAGCATTTATCACGATTTTTATTTTAGTAACAGTAGCAACAATCCTGTTTTTGGTAAGTACCGGACTTGGGGAAATGAAGATCGACCCTATTACGGTTGTGAAAACACTATTTGGATATGGTACCCGAATGGAGCAATTGGTCGTTACATCCTTCCGTTTACCCCGAATTATCATTGCCTTTTTAGTAGGAATGGCACTTGCTGTTGCCGGGAGTATTTTACAAGGAATTATTCGAAATCCACTTGCTTCACCAGATATTCTAGGAATTACTGGTGGAGCGTCTGTGGCAGTTGTTGCTTTTTTAGCGTTCTTCTCAAATTCAAGTAATGCATTAACTGTAAGTATTAAATGGATGCCAGTTGCTGCATTTATTGGTGCAACTATTGTTGCTTTTTTAGTGTATATTTTGGCTTGGAAAAATGGTGTATCACCTATACGACTTGTATTAATAGGAATTGGGGTTTCAGCCCTCACACAAGCTCTGACAACTACATTTATGGTAATGGGACCGATTTATCAAGCAAGTCAAGCGAATATCTGGATTACCGGAACTGTAAATGGGTCAACATGGGCAAATGTACAAATTCTAAGTCCTGTTGTCATCATTTTAGTAATCATCTGCATGATGCTCGCACGAAACTTAAATATTCAAGAGCTAGGAGAAGAGCTTGCAACTGGTGTTGGAAGTGACGTTCAGAAGCAACGATTTCTATTATTACTAGCAAGTACAGCATTAACTGGCAGTGCGGTTGCGTTTGCTGGGGGGATCGGTTTTGTTGGATTAATGGCACCCCATATGGCGCGCAGAATGGTAGGTTCAGCCTTTGGCGCATTGATCCCAACTGCAGCTCTTCTAGGGGGAATCCTTGTGATGTTGGCAGATTTAATTGGCAGAACCGTATTTTCACCCACGGAAGTTCCTGCTGGCGTATTTACCGCTGCAATAGGGGCACCATATTTTATCTATTTACTCTATAAGAGTAGAAATAGGTAGAGAGTTATTAGCGTAGCAATAATCCAGTTCTTTCAGCTGCGGCTTTTTTAACATAGATTTGGAAGGGGGCGTACTTGATGAATGCATTGAAAACGGAAAACTTGACTTTATCGTACGGGGACTCCATTATCATCGAAGATTTACATCTTGAGTTACCAAAAGGTGAAATCACTGTTTTTATAGGTGGAAATGGATGCGGAAAATCAACCTTGCTACGTTCTTTAGCAAGACTTCTAAAACCAAAACAGGGAGCTGTTCTCTTAGAAGGAGAGGCGATTGCAAAGCTTCCGACAAAAGAAGTAGCACGAAAGCTTGCTATTCTTCCTCAAGGACCAACTGCTCCTGAAGGTTTGACTGTTCTTCAGTTGGTTAAACAAGGTCGTTACCCTTATCAAAACTGGCTCAAGCAATGGACGGAAGAAGATGAAAAAATAGTTAATCATGCTTTAGAAGCTACCAATATGATAGGTTTTGCCGAGAGAACCGTCGATTCTCTCTCGGGTGGTCAACGCCAACGTGCTTGGATTGCGATGACGCTTGCTCAGCAAACCGATATTATTTTACTAGATGAACCAACCACCTATCTTGATATGACGCATCAGATCGAGATTCTCGACCTTTTATTTGAACTGAACGAAACTGAAAAACGAACGATCATCATGGTTTTACATGATTTAAATTTAGCATGCCGCTATGCCCATCATATTGTAGCGATAAAAGATAAACAAATTTATGGTCAGGGAAAACCTGAGCTTGTTGTGAATAGCAGCCTTGTAAAAGATGTGTTTGGAATGGATTGTGAAATTGCCGTTGATCCTTTGTTCGGTACACCTTTGTGCATTCCACACGGCAAGGGGCGGCGTATATTAAATAGGCTAGGAGTATAACGATGTCAAACCTCCTTTTGGAAACGGAAATCGAACAATTAAAGGAGTTCCGTTTTAGTGACAGGCGATTTCAATCAAGCTTATCAAGGCGAGTAATTGAGCTTTGTGATGAAAAAGTAATCCAACAGTATTTAGACAATGTCGGGCAAAAGATTTCAGCACCCGATAAACGTGTAGCAGCCTCCATGTTCATGAAGCGGTATGGATTTTTCGCGGTCCTTAATTTGTTTGCGATGACGGTTTTAAACAAACGATTAAATGTGTCATTGTCCAACATCTCGTTGGAAACAAGTGAAGAAGAGAAAATGTGGTATTGGAATCCGAAGTTCTATTTCACAGACCTTCAGACCATGTCAGCACCTTCCGATTCTCGAGATAATTGGCGAGACGATACAATTCGCGCTATTTTTCATGATCACATCCATGAAGTCATAATTATTCTTACAAAACATTCGGGATTATCGAAAAAGGTTCTATGGGAAAATGTCGCCATTTATGTGTATTGGCTCTATGAATCTGTATTGGCAAAACCAAAGTTTGATGATAAACGAAAGATCATAGAAGAGGATTTTGAGTATCTTGTGAAGAAGGCAAAAGGGGAACTATTCGGTCCGATTGCTTTCAACCCGTTATCACGTTATTTTGGTGTAAAGGCATATCGAGCAGAATACGACCAAAATATCCGAACAAGGAAAACGTGCTGTCTTTATTATAAGACAACCACTACCGAAGACCGCTGTAAAACGTGTCCGTTAAATTGCAAAATAGGAGATAAATAAGATGAATCAAAAAATAGAAGAACAAGTTGATGGATTGCTAGAAAAATACACAGAGCTTTTACTTGGTGAAAGTTCACCTGAACTAAAGGAAAAAGTAAAGCTTTGGTCGCTCTATATGCATATTTCAAAATCTATGCCACCACTTGCTAAGCACTGGAACGAAACGTATCCAGATGCAAAAGAAGGCATCAAGGAAATCATTGCAGAAATTAAAACATTAAATGAAGCACATCGTCAAAAAACTAGTAAGAGATGAAGCACCAATTCGTGGGCTTCATCTCTTTTTTTCTATTGGACAGTGTTATGATCCGGGAATTGTGTCGTTGTATAGTTATAAAACTGTTGTAGCTTTTGTTGTACTTTTTGTGTTTCTGCTTCCTCAAGCTTATACCAGCCATTTTTAAACATAAGATTATATAGCTCCCTTTGACAATCCTGTGTTTCATTAAAAATAGAACGGATATCCTCATATAATCCGTCATGACTCATTTCATTTAACGCAGTGCTATAAGCAGCTGTCATATATTTTTCTGTTGCCAACATGTCGTTAATAAAATCACGATCATTCATTTGTGGCGTTTTTGGTACACTCGTTTTAGGATTTTTTACTTGGTTTTGATTTTGATTCATTTGCTGTTTCATTTATGTAGCCCCCTTATTGCATTTGCTGGCTTTGAATTTGGCCTTGATTTGGTTGCTGTGGCTGTTGACCTGTATGCTTTTGCATATGATCTAAAATCTGGTTATAGTGGCGCTCGTGCATTTGACATGCTTTTTCTAGCGCTTGAGAGATTTCAGACATCTGACATTGACCCGCATAAAAGTGTGCCTTTTTTAATGCCAAAAGGTTCCATGACATCATATCGGTTAAATACAATAGATCCTTTGTTGTAATAACTGCTGGTGTTTCTGACATTTGTGGGCCTTTTGGTGTATAAAAAGGTTGCTGTTGCTGCTGCTGTTGTGATTGCTGTTGTTGCATAAGAAAACCCTCCTTAACCTATTTTCGCTATTAGGATGCCAATAAAACGTTTTTGTATGCAATGCATACAATACGACTGTAAGCGATTAATATTTTTTTTAGATGTATATTCAAGTTAAAATAAACGTGATAAACTATATGTGAAATTAAGAGATTTATAGAATTGCAACTAGAGTACGTTTCGAGGGGGAACCTGGAATGGAACAAGTTTTACGAAATTTCTTTTTATTTTTATCAAAAAATAAAGCGTTTACAAAACTTGCGAGAAAATATGGCTTACGTTTTGGGGCTGCACGATTTGTCGCTGGGGAAACAATTGATTTAGCTGTAAAAAAAATTAAAGAGCTTAATGCAAAAGGCCTTGCGGTCACCATTGATTATCTTGGTGAATTTGTCGATAGTATTGAAGAAGCAAATATGATGGCTGACGGATCCATCGAGGCAATAAAAGCAATTGGCCGGGAAAAATTAAATGCACAGCTTTCCTTAAAAATGACCTCTATGGGATTGGACATTTCAGATGAAGTTGTGATGAATAATATGCGAAGAATTCTTGATGCTGCAAAAGAAAACGATGTCTTCGTGACGATTGATATGGAGGATTACTCCAGATGTGAGAAGACAATCGAAATCTTTAAAAAGCTTCGTAAAGATTACGACAATGTAGGAACGGTTATTCAAGCATATCTGTATCGGACTGTAAAAGATATTGAAGATTTAAATGAGTATCATCCTAATCTTCGCCTTGTTAAGGGTGCCTATAAGGAATCTCCGGAAGTAGCATTCCCTGAGAAGAAGGATGTGGATGAGAACTTTAAGAAAATCATAAAAATGCATCTCCTAAATGGCAACTACACGGCAGTTGCTTCTCACGATGAGGCCATCATTCAATATACGAAGGAATTAGTTAAGGAACATAATATCAGCCATGACCAATTTGAGTTCCAAATGCTATATGGGATTCGTTCAGAACGCCATGAGGAACTTGTAAAAGAAGGCTATACGATGCGCGTGTATGTACCGTATGGAACCGATTGGTATGGATATTTCATGAGACGTCTTGCAGAACGCCCCGCAAATGTAGCATTCGTTTTGAAGGGTGTATTTGGGAAATAGAGTGTTTGAAAAATTGTAAAGCAGTGCGAGGAAGTAATGTTATTCTCGCGCTGCTTTTTGTTTGAATGAAATGAGACTAAACTATGAAGACCAAATCACCGAAGGATTCGGTATAAAAAGGTCTTCATCGCGGTCGTGAAGACCGAAACACCGAAGGATTGGGCATAAAAAGGTCTTCATCGCGGTCATGAAGACCAAAACACTAAAGGATTCGGAATAAAAAGGTCTTCATCGCGGTCATGAAGACCAAATCACCGAAGGATTCGGTATAAAAAGGTCTTCATAGCGGTCATGAAGACCTAGACACTGAAGGATTCGGCATAAAAAGGTCTTCATAGCGGTCATGAAGACCGAAACACTGAAGGATTCGGCATAAAAGTGTCTTCATAGCGGTCATGAAGACCGAAACACTAAAGGATTCGGCATAAAAAGGTCTTCATAGCGGTCATGAAGACCTAGACACTGAAGGATTCGGCATAAAAAGGTCTTCATAGCGGTCATGAAGACCGAAACACTAAAGGATTCGGCATAAAAAGGTCTTCATCGCGTTCATGAAGACCAAAACACGAAGGATTCGGTATAAAAAGGTCTTCATCGCGGTCGTGAAGACCCCTCCGCCTACAAAATCACACCAAATAGTCCTTCAACAAACTCTCTTCCAAGGTGCATTTGAAAAATTCTACTTATTCTTCGTTACCCGTATTATGGGCTCCATATTGTTGGTTGGTGGATTGGGTTTTTCCGAACTTTTTCCTAAAATCTGGCCCAGCATTTCCTTTAACACTTGCTGCACTCACAGCGCGTTTAGATGGGTTTTTATCAACTTTCGCCATTTGGATTGTCACCTCCATTTTTTAGAATTCCCTGTTTCCCTGTTTAAAAACGAATTAACAAAAAAAAGAAAAATTGTTTCGTGAATATATTGCGAAAATTTAAATATTGATTTATATTTAGATATAAAGGAACTCATTCTTTTGGATGTTCAATATTCATGGGCTTGAAATGGATAAGGGATATTTTTTTTGAAGCAAAAATGAATGAGTGTTCATTCAAATTGAATCGAAGGGGGAAACTGTGAATGATCCAAAGCATTAAAAGAGCTGCAGTTCTTGGTTCAGGGGTTATGGGCTCAGGTATTGCTGCACACTTAGCAAACATCGGAATACCTACCTTACTATTAGATATTGTTCCTCGTGAACTTTTAGAAGTAGAAAAAAAGAAAGGGCTTACACTCGAGGGTAAAGAAGTCCGAAATCGATTAAGTCATACAGCGGTTCAAAAGCTGTTAAAACAAAAGCCGGCGCCACTTACTTCTAAGGAGAATATTGCTCTTATCACAACCGGAAACTTTGAAGATGATTTAGCAAAGCTTTCAGAAGTGGATTGGATTATTGAGGTGGTTGTTGAAAACCTTGATGTTAAGAAAAAGGTTTTTAGCCAAATCGATGAGGTTAGAAAACCAGGCAGCATTGTAAGCTCCAACACATCTGGAATTTCGGTTGAAGCAATGGCTGAAGGACGTTCAGAGGATTTTCAAAAGCACTTTTTAGGAACACACTTCTTCAACCCACCACGCTATTTGAAGTTGCTTGAAGTGATTCCGACAAAAAACACAAGCCCAGAAGTACTTTCTTTTATGAAAACATTTGGTGAAGATGTACTTGGTAAAGGTGTTGTTGAAGCGAAGGATACGCCTAATTTCATTGCAAATCGAATTGGAACATATGGTTTGCTTGTAACTGTTCGTGAAATGCTGAAGGGCGGATACAGCATTGGTGAAGTAGACTCCGTTACGGGTCCAATGATTGGTCGGCCGAAGAGTGCAACCTTCCGTACCCTTGATGTTGTGGGTCTTGATACATTTATCCATGTTGCAAATAATGTTTATGAGCAAGTGGAAGGAGAAGAAAAAGAAGTTTTCAATGTTCCTGACTTCATGAAGAAAATGCAGGAAAAAGGATGGTTAGGAAGTAAATCAGGTCAAGGTTTCTTCTTAAAACAGGGTAAGGAAATCCTTGAATTAAATCCTGAAACACTTGAATATCAAGATCGCAAAAAGCTTCAAACACCAGTTACTGCGTCGATTAAACAAGTAAAAGGGACTGCGAATAAGCTGAAAACACTCTTATACGCTGAAGATCGCGCTGGAAAACTTTTATGGAATATTACAAGCCCAGCACTTATCTATTCTGCTACTCTTCTAGGTGAAATTGCGGACGATATTGTTGCCATTGATGCGGCAATGAAGTGGGGCTTTGGCTGGCAGTTGGGGCCATTTGAAATGTGGGATGCAATCGGTCTTGAAAATTCTGTGAAGAAGATGGAAGCAGAAGGCTCTGTTGTACCAGCTTGGATAAAAGAGATGTTAGCAAACGGGAATACCTCTTTCTATAAAAAAGAAAATGGCTCTGTTTCTTATTATCAAAATGGGGAATACAAAGCTATTAAGGTAAATCCGAAGAATATTCATATAAAAACATTAAAAGAAACGAATGGCGTTATTAAGAAAAACAGTGGTGCTAGTTTGATAGATTTAGGTGACGATGTCGCCTTATTAGAATTCACATCACCAAATAATGCAATTGGTTTCGATATTATTCAGATGATCAATTACTCCATAGAAGAAGTGGCGAAAAACTATAAAGGCCTAGTCATCGGAAACCAGGCGAAAAACTTCTGTGTTGGTGCAAACCTTGCGATGATCTTAATGGAAGCACAAGATGACAATTTCTATGACATTGACCTTGTTGTACGCAATTTCCAACAAGCGATGATGAATATCAAATATAGTGAAAAGCCGGTAGTGGTAGCACCATTTGGTATGACCCTTGGTGGAGGAGCAGAAATCTGTTTACCGGCGGCGAAAATTCAAGCCTCAAGCGAAACGTACATGGGGCTAGTTGAAGTAGGTGTTGGTGTGATTCCTGGTGGTGGTGGTAACAAGGAGCTTTATATCAACCATCTTCAAGGAATGCCTACAGGAGTAGAAGTTAACCTTCAAAATGTTGCAAATAAAGTATTCGAAACAATTGCAATGGCAAAGGTTTCTACTTCAGCTGAAGAAGCTCGAACAAATAACTTCTTAACAAAAGTAGATGGTATCACCTTTAACAGTGATCACCTTATCTATGATGCAAAACAATCAGTATTGGCAATTTCCGCACAAGGCTATAAGGCTCCAGTGCGTAAAAAGGTACCAGTGGTTGGTGAAACAGGCTATGCAACCCTCCTTTTAGGTGCACAAGCAATGAAATATTCAGGCTATATTTCAGACCATGATCTTAAGATTGCGAAGAAGCTTGCATGGGTTATAGCAGGTGGAAATGTTCCATATGGTACCGAGGTTGATGAGCAATACCTACTTGACTTAGAACGTGAAGCATTCCTTAGCCTTGTTGGTGAACCAAAGACACAGCAAAGAATGCAACACATGCTAGTAAAAGGAAAACCGTTACGTAACTAAACCCACATGCTTGAAGGAGATTGAAATCTTCAATCTCCTGCTGCGGTTAAAAAGTTAGGAGGGAATATATTGAGAGAAGCAGTCATCGTTGCCGGAGCGAGAACCCCGGTTGGAAAAGCGAAAAAAGGGACTCTTGCAAACGTAAGACCGGATGATTTAGGAGCATTAGTTGTCAAAGAAACATTAAAGCGTGCAGGGAATTATGAAGGAAATATTGATGATTTAATTATAGGATGTGCCATGCCTGAGGCAGAACAAGGCTTAAATATGGCACGAAATATTGGAGCATTAGCAGGACTACCGCATACAGTTCCAGCAATCACTGTGAATCGTTATTGTTCCTCAGGACTCCAATCAATTGCCTATGCTGCAGAAAAAATAATGCTCGGTCACTCCGATACAGCCATTGCTGGTGGAGCAGAGTCGATGAGTTTAGTCCCAATGATGGGGCATGTGGTTCGCCCTAATGCAAAGCTTGCTGAAACAGCACCTGAATACTATATGGGGATGGGTCACACTGCTGAACAAGTTGCGGTCAAGTATGGTGTTAGCCGTGAAGACCAAGATGCTTTTGCGGTAAGAAGTCACCAAAAAGCTGCAGCTGCTATTAAGGCAGGTAAATTTGTAGATGAGATTGTACCAGTGGACGTTACTCTTCGACAAGTTGATTCCAATCATAAATTGGTAGAAAAGCATGTTCAATTTTCACAGGATGAAGGGGTACGTGAAGATACGAATCTTGAAGTATTAGCAAAATTAAGACCAGCATTTTCAGTGACTGGATCAGTTACTGCAGGTAATGCATCACAAACGAGTGATGGTGCAGCAGCAGTCATGGTGATGGATCGTGAAAAAGCGACTAGCTTAGGATTATCTCCATTCGTGAAATTTAGATCGTTTGCTGTAGCAGGTGTACCACCTGAAGTAATGGGGATCGGTCCAGTAGCAGCTATTCCAAAAGCACTTAAATTGGCAGGTCTTGAGCTTTCTGATATTGGCTTATTTGAATTAAACGAGGCCTTTGCATCACAATCACTTCAAGTAATTCGTGAACTTGGACTTAATGAAGAGATCGTAAATGTAAATGGAGGTGCGATTGCACTTGGGCATCCACTTGGGTGCACAGGAGCAAAATTAACACTTACATTGATGCATGAAATGAAACGTCGCAACGTACAATTTGGTGTTGTCACGATGTGTATCGGTGGCGGAATGGGAGCAGCCGGAGTCTTTGAATTATTAGCATAAGGATAGTGGCTAACCATATCATGGTTAGCCTCCAATGAATACTTTTTAGGGGGAAACAATATGTCAAATGCAACTGATAAAGTCGTTTTAGGTGGAGGCTTTTTAATCGAAGAACTTGAAGCGGACCGTGTCTTTACACCTGAAGATTTCACAGATGAACATAAAATGATTGCAAAAACAACAGAGGACTATGTAGCAAACGAGGTTCTTCCACAGATTGAACATCTTGAAAATCATGAGTTTGAACGTTCGGTAACATTATTAAAAAGCGCAGGTGAGCTTGGTCTTTTAGGAGTAGACGTACCAGAAGAGTATGGCGGGCTAGGACTAGACAAAGTAAGCTCTGCATTAATTGCTGAAAAAATGGCAAGAGCTGGAGGATTCTCTATTTCTCACGGAGCACATGTTGGTATTGGCTCTCTACCGATTGTTCTGTTTGGAAATGAAGAGCAAAAGCAAAAGTACCTACCTAAATTAGCAAGTGGTGAGTTACTTGCAGCTTACGCTCTAACAGAGCCAGGGTCAGGTTCTGATGCGCTAGGTGCAAAAACAACTGCTAAATTAAATACAGAAGGTACTCATTATGTACTAAATGGTGAAAAACAATGGATTACGAACGCCGGTTTTGCGGATGTGTTCGTTGTATATGCAAAAAATGACGGTGATAAATTCTCAGCATTTATTGTTGAACGCGAATTTCCTGGTGTATCAACTGGTGCAGAAGAAAAGAAAATGGGAATCAAGAGTTCATCAACTCGCACACTAATTCTTGAAGATGCACAGGTACCAGTAGAAAATCTTTTAGGTGAAGTTGGAAGAGGACACGTGATTGCATTTAACATCCTAAACATTGGTCGTTATAAGCTTGGTGTAGGTGCAGTTGGTGGTGCTAAGAGCGCATTCGAGCTTGCAGTTAAATATGCAAACCAACGCCAGCAATTCAAAACACCAATTTCAAAGTTTGGATTAATTCAAGAAAAATTGGCAAACATGGCAACAAAAATATATGCGGCTGAATCCAGTGTGTACCGTACAGTCGGGTATTTTGAAGATCGCATGGGGCAATTATCAGAAGAAGAAGTAAAGAATGGGAAGGAAGTAGCAAAATCAATTGCGGAGTATGCAATTGAGTGTTCAATCAATAAATTCTTCAATACAGAAGTATTGGATTATGTTGTCGATGAAGGTGTTCAAATCCACGGCGGATATGGATTCATGCAGGAGTATGAAATCGAAAGAGCATACCGTGATTCACGTATTAACCGAATTTTTGAGGGTACAAATGAAATCAATCGTTTACTTGTTCCTGGAACGTTCCTTCGTAAAGCATTAAAAGGAGAATTACCATTACTTGAAAAAGCAACACAGCTTCAAGAAGAGCTTATGATGTTAATGCCTGAAGAAGTGGGCGAAGGCGTTCTAGAACAAGAGAAGTACCTAGTTCGTAATGCGAAGAAGGTAGGCCTAATGATTGCCGGACTTGCTGCACAAAAATTCGGTCCAAAGCTTGAAAAAGAACAGGAAATCCTAGCAAATATTGCAGATATCGCAGCAAATGTTTATGCGATGGAATCAGTCGTTCTTCGCACAGAAAAAGCAATCAATAAATCAGGTGAAGATAAGAATCAGCAAAAGATCCTTTATACACAAGTGTTTGTACAAGAAGCATTCAATGAAATTGAAGCACATGCAAAAGAAACTCTTGTTGCGACAGAAGAAGGTGATGTATTACGCATGATGACATCTGCTTTGCGTAAATTAACTCGCTTTACCCCTGTAAATGTGATTACAAAGAAACGTGAAATTGCAGCAACGTTAATCGAGGCTGAAAAATACACGGTGTAATAATAATTACCAAGAAGCTCCTTTCATAAGGGGCTTTTTCTTTTAAATAATGAATGTTTTTCTTTTTTTGAAGGATAAACTGGAATTAAGTCGAAATTAATCAATGGAACAATGAAAGGTTTTAAATTCAAATTTTAATATGGTAAAATATTTCTGGATGGATAAGGTGGTGAGAATATGGCATTGACATTTTATTGGTATCCGAAATGTGGAACCTGTCGTAAAGCAAAAAAATGGTTAGAGGAACATCAGGTTGCCTTTGAGGAAATACATATTGTTGAGAATCCACCTTCAAAAGAGCAATTAAAAGAAATGTACCAAAACAGTGGATTAGAATTAAAGAAATTCTTTAATACAAGTGGTCAAAAATACCGCGAACTTGGGTTGAAGGATAAAATCAGTTCTGCATCAGAGGATGAGTTGCTAAACCTGCTTGCATCAGATGGAATGCTTATAAAACGCCCACTTACTACGGATGGAAATAAGGTAACAGTTGGATTTAATGAAACGAATTTTGAAGCGAATTGGACAAATTAAATCGGATGAAAGCCTTTTTAAGGACTTTTACATAAACACTTTGTTGAGCATTCTCAACAAAAGAGTAAAACATATTTCATAAAATCGAATTTAATGGAGGGTACAAAATGAGCACACCTAAAGATTTGCGTTATTCTGAGGAACATGAATGGGTGAAGGTTGAAGGGGATAAAGTACGTATCGGAATTACAGATTTTGCACAGTCTGAATTAGGAGATATCGTATTCGTTGAACTACCAGAGGTTGGCGACGAAATCCAAGCAGACGAGCCGTTCGGTAGTGTTGAGTCAGTTAAAACGGTATCTGAGCTTTATGCACCAATTAGTGGGAAAGTTGTTGAAATCAACGAAGACCTTGATGATAGTCCAGAATTCGTAAACGAATCTCCATATGAGAAAGCATGGATGATTGTTATTGAACCTGCAAATGCTGGAGATGTAGAGAACCTAATGACAGCTGAGCAGTACGAAGAAATGATAAAAGAAGACTAATTCAAAACGAGAGAGCCAGTAAAGGAGTATTCCTAACCTGGCTCTTTTTCATTTTGAAACGAACTTATTGAGAATAATTCCAAGCCGAATGAAGTTCTTCTTAATGGACATTCTAAAATTAAATACCAAGGGAAGGGTGTTTATGATGGTATTGAAACATACTCGAATTGATGTGACAGATCGAGTAATTGGAAAGCTTGGAAATAACGGAATGAATCTATTTGTTGAAAAAGAACCTATAGGTAAAATTTGGTTTACGAACGAAGGAGCTCAATTTGAGTTAAACCAGGGATATGAGCAAGAAGAGAGTAAAATTTTCACTTATGCAGATGTTCCTACTTCCCCAGATATGAAATATGTTGATTGTGACGATGAAAATGGATGGTGTTGAAGACAGTGGATACCCACTGTCTTTTTTTCCACAACTTTTTCAGTATTTATCACCAAAATGAATCTTCACGATAAAATGAAGGAAAAGCAGTTATATACATCGAATAGAAGTAATAGGCAGAAAAATGTACACTTGAAATAAGGTGATGAAATGGTGGCTTTTGACGATTTAGAAAAAGTAATCATTGTCGAGGGGAGAACAGACAAAAAGAAGATTGAAACGGTTGTAAATGAACCAGTTGAAATCATTTGTACAAATGGAACGATAAGTATTTCAAAACTTGATGAGTTGATTGAACATTTATTTAATAAAGATGTTTATATTTTAGTGGATGCCGACAGTGCTGGGGATAAGCTAAGGAAACAGTTTAAACGGGAATTCCCTGAAGCACGGCATTTGTTTATCGATAAAACGTATCGAGAGGTTGCGACAGCACCCGAACATCATATTGCAACCGTACTTCTTTCAGCAAATATTGATGTTCACGCAGAATTCTTATTATAAGTAGTTAAAGCTTTTCATCATATGTCTTTTCAAAGATCATGGTACAATAAGAAACAATTAAGAAAAATAAAGGTTGTAGTAGACATGAAAGAATGGCAAGAACACGAAATCGACTTCAAATTCACCAATAAGGATGAGTTTTGGCTTTATTTATACACACCTATGTGTGGAACCTGCCAAGTGGCATCAAAGATGATAAAGGTAGTTGATGAATTACTTCCACTCGTAACCATCGGAAAAAGTGACCTCAATTATTTACCTCAAAAAGCAATGGAATGGCAAATCGAGAGTGTCCCTTGTTTAATGCAAATAAAAGATGGGAAAGTGCTAGAAAAATACTATGCATTCCACTCGGTTCCCTATTTGCTTGAAATAGTTTCAAAAGACTGAACAACGCGTAATTTTCCGCGTTGTTTTTTATTGCAATTTTTTAGAAAAGTTGTATGATGTTTAGGGAATCGAAATATTCAAACATGGGAGCGCATATGAGCAACATAGTGACAGAATGGAAAACACAATACAAATCATACAATCAAAATATTAAACTATTTATTTTAGCGACCATTTTTACACAGCTTGGCATGGGTATGTTCACCATCATGTATAACTTTTATGTGCGTGAGCTGGGGTATTCTGAGCAAACAAATGGAACTATTATCGCTATGACAGCTTTGGCATCGGCAATTATTCTAGTCCCGGCAGGTCTAATGAGTGATAAATTAGGCAGAAAAAAAGTGATGGTGCTGGGTGTTGCTGTTTCAACAATAGCTTTCTTTGCAAGAAGTATATTAGATGCTGAACAGCTACTGATAGCGACGGCATTTTTAACGGGATTGTCGACGGCTTTTATCCAGGTTTCCGGTGTCCCCTGGTTAGCCGAAAACTCATCTTCTTCACAAAGAGTACATCTTTTTAGCTTTCATTCGGCAATCATGATGATTGCACAGGTTGTTGGTAACATTGCAGGTGGGGCATTGTCCGACACCTTCCAATTTGTTTTTCATCTGAGCGGACTTTGGAGTGTAAGAATCACGCTTTTAATTGCAACGGTCATCTATGTTGCAGGAATTCTACCAATCATTAAAATGAATGAACAACGTAGACAACAACCAGAAATGAAAACAGAAGAATCCTTTGGCCAAAAGTTAAAAGCAAATAAATCGCAAATCAAATTAATTGCTATGTTTGCCTTCGCACAAATGATCATTGGCTTCGGTTCTGGATTGGTCATACCCTATCTGAATTTGTATTTTGCAGATCGCTTTCTAGCAAGTAATACAATAATCGGATTGATTCTCTCATTGGGACAAGCGGCAACTGCTATTGCAATGATTATTGGTCCTATCATTGTAAGTAAGGTTGGAGAGGTTCGTGCAGTGGTGTATTTGCAATTATCATCGCTTCCATTTCTTTTGTTAACAGGGTATACCGAAAATCTTTACATAGCCGCTATTGCCTTTTTATTTAGGCAAGCATTAATGAATGCGGGTAACCCGATTCAAGCATCTCTTGTAATGGGACGAGTGAACGATTCGATGAAGGGTCTTGCTAATTCAGTGAATCAAATGGTGTTTTCATTAGGATGGGCACTAATGGGACCAGTATCGACTTCAATTGTTATGATGCATGGAGCATATTGGGGCTATGCATACGTGTTTACAATTACGTCAGTCTTGTATTTAATAGGGTCGTTATATTTCCTACTAGTTTTCAGTAGAAGCTCCTTTCGTAATGAGGAGAAACAAGTAGCGAAAATATCGTAATATGTCATATTTCCCGGAAAAAAAGAAGTATATGAACGATGTATGTATAAATTTGTTTCGAATATGTGTCGAAATAAAACACTAATTTCAAATTGCCCATTTTTTCTAAAAATTCTTATTGACATATTTTAGAATAAGAGTTAGCATGATATTAACTTGTTAAAGTAATAAATTTCATATTTAAAATCTTATCTAGAGTGGTGGAGGGAATGGCCCTATGAAGCCCGGCAACCGGTAATTTACACGGTGCTAATTCCAACAGACATTTTTTGTCTGAAAGATAAGAAGAGAGACCGTACATACACCTCTTCTTATCGAAGAGGTTTTTTATTTTGGCTTTTTCGTAAAATTGTTGTTTTTGGATATGATTGTGCGAAGGGAAATAGTAACTATTGGCCTTCATGTGATTTCAGCGGATGGTACGAGACTCCAGCGGGAATAGCGAGCCAAGCGAGGAGGCTTGCGGATCTCCCGCGGAAAGCGAGTACCAGGAGCGGAAATCACCCTATGTTTTAAAAACAACAATCTTTTAGAAATAAGCCTATATTTTTTATAAACAAAACAGAGGGAGAGATTCAAATGAGTGAGAAACAAAAAAACTATAGACCAGAGACAATCGCTGTCCATGGAGGTCTTGAAGCAGATCCAGTAACAGGGGCTAGAGCCGTACCAATTTATCAATCAAATGCATTTAAATTTAATACAACTGAACATGCAGCAAATCTATTTGGGCTTAAGGAAAATGGCTATATTTATACTCGTATTCATAACCCAACAACAACTGTTTTTGAAGAAAGAGTAGCACAATTAGAGGGTGGAGTTGGTGCATTAGCTGTTTCTAGTGGGATGGCCGCGATAACAACAGCTATTCTAAATATTGCTGGTGCAGGAGATGAGATTGTATCTGCTTCTACACTTTATGGTGGAACGTATAACTTATTCGCAAATACGCTACCTAAATATGGAATTAAGACGCATTTAGTTGAACCTACAAATCCAGAAAACTTCCGTCAAGCCATAACGCCAAATACAAAGGCGATTTTTGCTGAAACAATCGGAAATCCAAGCTTGGATATTCTTGATATTGAAGCAGTAGCAAATATTGCTCATGAAGCAGGAATTCCATTAATTATTGACAATACATTCGCCACACCATATCTATGTCGTCCAATTGAGCATGGAGCTGATATTGTTGTTCATTCTGCTACTAAGTGGTTACTAGGTAATGGAACAACAATGGGAGGTATTATTGTTGACGGTGGTAAATTTGATTGGAATTCACCAAAATTCCCTGGATTTACAACACCAGATCCAAGCTATCATGATTTAGTGTTTGCTGATGCTTTAGGACCTGTAGCTTATATCATTAAAGCCAGAGTCCAACTTCTTCGTGATTTAGGTCCAGCTTTAAGTCCTTTTAATTCATTCCAATTTAACCTAGGTCTTGAAACATTACACGTTCGTATGAAAGAGCATATTGCAAATACGAAAAAAGTTGTTTCATATCTTAAAAACCATCCAGGGGTTGAATGGGTACTGTATCCTGGTGAGGACGATCACCCGAATAAACAATTAGCTGATAAATACTTACCAAAAGGTGCAGGTTCAGTCGTAGTATTTGGTATCAAAGGTGGAAGAGAAGCTGGTGAGAAGCTAATTAATAATGTTGAGCTTTGGTCACATGTTGCAAACGTAGGTGACGCTAAGAGTTTAATTATTCATCCAGCAAGCACAACACACCAGCAATTAAGCCCGGAAGATTTAAAGTTGTCTGGTGTGTCTGAAGACTTAGTTCGCTTATCTGTTGGAATCGAAAATATTGAAGATATTTTAGAAGATTTAGAGCAAGCCATTAAAGTAGCAAATGGAACAAGTTCAGTTTCACCATTGCCTACTGCTTAAGTTTTACTTTGGTACATTAGTCACAACTTTTTCATTGACACCTTAAATGACAGATGATAAGATAAGTTTCGTGTTATTTAGGACGATATTACAAGTAAATATATGATGACTCTTATTTAGAGCGGTGGAGGGATGTGCCCGATGAAACCCAGCAACCGTCAACATTTGTTGAAAAGGTGCCAATTCACACAAAGCAAAAGCTTTGGAAGATGAGAGGAAGGAATTACTGAATTGTGCCTTTCTGCTCGCTGTTGCAGAAAGGCTTTTTCAATTATTTCCGTTAATTATTTACTATATCGCATAAACTAAACATAGTTTTCTTGGGATAGAAGGTGTGACTACGTGATAACACTAAAAAATGTGACAAAGATATATAAAACAAAAGCAAATACTGTAACAGCCGTTAACGATATTGATTTGGAAATTAATGAAGGCGAAATCTTTGGTATTATCGGCTATAGTGGAGCAGGAAAAAGCTCGCTTATCCGTTTGCTGAACGGACTTGAAACCCCAACTGAGGGATCAGTTTCAGTTGCCGGTCATAATATCACTTCCGTTAAAGGAAAAGCGTTACGTGATGCGCGTAAAGAAATAAGTATGATCTTTCAACACTTTAACCTTTTATGGTCACGAACCGTGAGGGAAAATATTTCATTTCCCCTTGAAATCGCAAAAGTTCCAAAAGCCAAACGGGAAGAACGAGTTACAGAACTTATTAAGCTGGTAGGTTTAGAAGGAAGAGAAGATGCATATCCTTCACAGCTCAGTGGTGGTCAAAAGCAAAGGGTAGGAATCGCACGAGCACTTGCAAACAACCCTAAGGTCTTGCTTTGTGATGAAGCAACATCTGCGTTGGACCCACAAACAACTGACTCGATATTGGACTTGCTTGTCGATATCAATGAACGTTTAGGATTAACGATTGTGTTAATAACACATGAAATGCATGTTATACGTAAAATCTGTCACCGTGTTGCCGTGATGGAAAATGGAGCGATTGTTGAGCAAGGCCGAGTTCTGGATGTATTTAAAAAGCCACAAGCTCTTATAACAAAACGTTTCGTGCAACAAGTGACAGAGCCTGAAGAAACAAAAGAAATGATTGAGCATTTGCTTGAACGTTATCCAAATGGAAGAGTGGTTCAGCTCACTTTTGTTGGGGAAGATGCTGAAAAACCATTGATTACTTCTTTAATCCGAGACTTTAAAATTGAAGTGAATATTTTACAAGGAAAGATTTCACAAACCCAAAATGGCTCTTATGGTACATTATTTATTCATCTTGCTGGTGAACTGAACGAAGTCACTTCAGCCATTGAATTTATTCGGGAACAACGAGTAGAAGCTGAGGTGATTGAAAATGCTTGAACAATTCCAAGAACTTCTTAAGTGGGAAAAACAGGTTAAAGATTACCAAACATTGAATTGGGGAAATCTTTGGGAAGCAACCCAAGAGACCTTATATATGACCGGGATTTCAGTTCTTGCAACCTTTATAATAGGTCTATTTCTGGGCTTGGTTCTCTTTTTAACAGATAAAGGAAATGCGTGGGAAAATTCTGTCGTAAATCGAATTGTATCCGCACTAGTTAATATTTTTCGATCCATACCATTTATAATTCTTATTGTATTATTAATACCTTTTACGAAAATTGTAATGGGGTCAATGCTAGGGCCTAATGCTGCATTACCATCTTTAATTATAGGTTCGGCACCGTTTTACGCAAGAATGGTTGAAATTGCTTTGCGCGAGATAGATAAAGGTGTAATTGAGGCTTCTCATTCTATGGGAGCAACTAACTCGACTATTATTTTTAAAGTGTTAATTCCAGAATCCCTACCAGCCTTAATATCAGGGATTACAGTTACTGCGATTTCATTAGTAGGCTTCACTGCGATGGCCGGTGTTATTGGTGCTGGTGGATTAGGTCATTTTGCTTATCTATATGGTTTCCAAAGTAACAAACCAGTCATTACATTTATTGCCACAATTGCGATATTAATTTTAGTATTTATTATTCAATTTGTGGGTGATTATTTTACAAAACAAACAGACAAGAGATAACAGGAGGAACACAAATGAAAAAATTATTTTTTGTATTATTAATTGGACTACTAACCCTTACATTAGCTGCTTGTGGATCAAGTGATGAGTCAAACAAGGGCGACTCAAAAGACGCAGAAGGCAATAAAGAATTAGTCGTTGGTGCATCAGCAGTTCCACATGCCGAAGTACTTGAACAAGCAAAACCTTTATTAAAAGAAAAGGGAATTGACCTTAAAATTGAAGTGTTTACAGATTATATTTTGCCGAACGTAGCACTTCATGAAAAAGAACTTGATGCAAACTACTTTCAAACACCAGGTTATTTAGATTTGCAATTAGAGGAAAATCCAGATTTTGATTTTGTAAGTGTTGGAGAAATTCATAAAGAACCAATTGGAATCTATTCTAAAAAATACAGTAGTTTAAAAGAGCTTCCTGATGGAGCCAAAATCATCATGAGCAACTCATTTAGTGACCATGGACGTATTTTACCGATTTTTGAAAAAGAAGGTGTCATCAAACTTAAAGAGGGTGTTGGTGACCAAGCAAGAGTGGAAGATATCATCGAAAATCCAAAAAATCTAGATTTCTCAACATTGATTGAAGCAAAGCTTCTTGCTACTTCATTTGAAAATGGTGAAGGCGACGCAGTTGTAATTAACACAAACTATGCACTTGAGGGTGGCGTAAATATCGCTGAGGATGGGATTGCCTTTGAAGGGGACGATGTGGTTCCTGCAAACTTAGTCGTTGTTAACAAAGGTGACGAAGACCGTGAGGAAATTAAGGCATTAGTTGAAGTATTAAAATCAGATGAAATTCAGAAGTTTATTGAAGAAAAATATGCTGGTGCGGTTACTACAGTAAAATAATTTTTGAAAAAAGCTTGCCAATTGGTAAGCTTTTTTCAATTCTTGAATATTCGGGAGGAATACAAAGGAATCTGCCTTAATTCTTTATCTCGTGTTTATCATAATCCCAAACAGCTAAATAAGAATGGGTAGCTTAAAATACTGCATTTTCTCACCATTGTGATAAAAAGTTGGTAGTGTTACCATTATAACCGTGTTAACATAACACGATAAAAAAGAAGGGATTGGTTCATTATCAATCGAATCCGTTTAAATTATACGGGCGAAATGGAAAAGGCAATGCATCAGGCACATGGAATTGGCTATGAGGACTACTGTCGAAAATTCAAGGAACGTTTACGGGTCGAGAAAAACCGTGAACAAGAATATAAACAAGGTCGAATGATTGTAGCTCAACATGACCGAAAAGTTCATTTTTAAATAGATAATCGGACGAAGACCCAGTGCCCAACACTGGGTTTTTATATAGAATGAATTCACTAAATGAGTGAAAAATAAGCCAAGGGATAAAAGCGAAAGCGGTAATCCCCTTCTTCCTTACATATCTTATTAATTTATGTTATCTTAATGATGGACAAGTTTTAAGGAAGAAACATCTTACTTAAGGTCTTATTATCATTCTCAAAAAATGATTGAAATTCATAATCAATAATCAATCATCTCATTGTCAAAAATGTAATCTTATTCCCAATGTGTAAAGGTTGATAACACTTTGAATTTGTTATAAGATTGTAATGAGAATAAAATGAGAATAGAGTTTTGACGTTATTTGTCAATTCTATACAAAATATTTTTTGTCTAATGGAGGTAGTAGTTATGGCAGGATCTACTTTAGTAATAAAAGATCTTCATGTCGAAATCGAAGGCAAGGAGATTTTAAAGGGAGTAAACCTTGAAATAAAAGGCGGAGAAATTCACGCAATCATGGGACCGAATGGTACAGGTAAATCAACATTATCATCTGCAATCATGGGTCATCCTAAATATGAGGTTACAAGTGGTAGCGTTACTTTAGATGGAGAAGATGTATTGGAAATGGAAGTTGATGAGCGTGCACGCGCTGGTCTTTTCTTAGCCATGCAATATCCAAGTGAAATCAGTGGTGTTACAAATGCTGACTTCCTTCGTTCTGCAATTAATGCACGTCGCGAAGAAGGCGATGAAATCTCACTAATGAAATTCATCCGTACGATGGATAAAAACATGGAGTTCTTAGAGATGGATCCTGATATGGCTCAACGTTACCTAAACGAAGGCTTCTCAGGTGGAGAGAAGAAACGTAATGAAATCCTACAATTAATGATGATACAGCCTAAAATTGCAATCCTTGATGAGATTGATTCAGGGCTTGACATTGATGCATTGAAGGTTGTTTCTAAAGGAATCAATGAAATGCGCGGAGAAGAGTTTGGTTGCTTAATCATCACTCACTACCAACGCTTACTTAACTATATTACACCAGATAAAGTACATGTTATGATGCAAGGACGCATTGTAAAATCTGGTGGTCCAGAGCTTGCACAACGTCTAGAAGCAGAAGGATATGATTGGATCAAGAAAGAACTAGGAATTGAAGATGAAACTGTAGATCAAGAAGCGTAAGCGTTAGGAGGATTATTATGACAATCGATACGAAATTACCATTTGATAAAGATTATGTCAGAGGTTTTTCGTCTTCTCTTGGTGAACCAAGTTGGCTACAGGATCTTCGCTTACAGGCTCTTGAAAAAGCAGAAGACCTTCCAATGCCAAGACCAGATAAAACAAAAATTGATAAATGGAACTTTACTCAATTTGCAAACCATGTTGTAGAAAGTGCTCCATATCAATCAATTGACGAATTACCTGAAGAAATTAAATCTTTAATTCATGTTGAAGAAGAAAAGAATATATATATTCAACGTAACAATACACCAGCGTTTTTATCTCTTACTGAAGATGTAAAAGCAAGTGGCGTTATTTTCACAGATATTCATACAGCTGCTCGTGAACACGGTGAACTTCTTCAAAAATACTTTATGACAGAAGCTGTTAAGGTTGACGAACATCGCCTTACTGCATTACATGCTGCATTAGTAAATGGTGGTGCATTCGTTTACGTACCTAAAAATGTTGAAGTATCCGTTCCAATTCATGCTGTATTTATTCAAGAAAATGGTGACGCAGCTACTTTTAACCATGTAATTGTTGTGGCAGAAGATAATAGTTCCGTAACTTATGTCGAAAACTATATTTCAACAACAAACTCTGCTAATACAGTTGTAAATATTGTATCTGAGGTAATTACAGGTGCAAATGCGAAGGTAACCTACGGTGCCGTAGATGCTTTAGCTACTGGAAATACAACTTATGTTACTCGTCGTGGAGTAATCGGTCGTGATAGTAAAATCGAATGGGCTCTTGGGCTCATGAATGATGGTGATACGATCTCAGAAAACATTACGAATTTAGTTGGTGATGGTTCGTTAGCAGATACGAAGACAGTAGTTGTTGGACGTGGTGAACAAAAGCAAAACTTCACTACAAGAATTACACACTATGGTAAAAATTCAGAAGGTTATATTTTAAAACATGGTGTTATGAAAGACAGCGCCAGCTCGATCTTTAATGGTATTGGGCATATTGAACATGGTGCTTCCAAATCAAATGCAGAACAAGAATCAAGAGTATTGATGCTTAGCGAAAAAGCTCGTGGAGATGCAAACCCAATTTTACTTATTGACGAAGATGATGTAACAGCAGGTCACGCTGCATCTGTTGGTAGGGTTGACCCAGTACAATTATATTATTTAATGAGCCGTGGTATTCCGCAGAAGGAAGCTGAGCGCTTAGTTATCCATGGTTTCCTTGCACCAGTTGTAAATCAACTTCCTATTGAAGGTGTTAAAAAACAACTAGTTGAGGTAATCGAAAGGAAAGTAAGATAATGAATATCCATGATATTCGTTCCATGTTCCCTATCTTAGAGCAAGAAGTAAATGGAAAGCCACTTGTCTATTTGGACAGTGCTGCTACATCTCAAAAACCGGTTCAGGTTATTGAAACGATGGATCGCTACTATCGAGAATATAATTCGAATGTACACCGCGGGGTTCATACCCTTGGAACAAAAGCAACTGATGCTTATGAAAATGCGCGCGAAAAGGTTCGTAAATTCATCAATGCATCCTCTATTCAAGAGATTATTTTTACCCGGGGAACAACAACTGCAATGAATACAATTGCAGAAAGCTATGGGCGTGATAATCTTAAAGAGGGCGATGAAATTGTCATCACCTACATGGAACACCATGCCAATATTATTCCTTGGCAGCAAATTGCAAAACGCACTGGTGCAAAATTGAAATACATTCCTTTACAAGAGGATGGCTCAATTGATTTGAAGGATGTTGAAGCCACTGTTACAAATCAAACGAAGATTGTATCAGTCACAATGGTTTCGAACGTTCTAGGAGCAATCAATCCTATTAAAGAAATTACCGAAATTGCACATCGAAACGGAGCAATCATGGTTGTTGATGGTGCACAAGCTGCTCCACATATGAAAATTGACGTGAGAGATCTGGGTTGTGACTTTCTTGCTTTTTCAGGTCATAAAATGTGTGGACCAACTGGCATCGGTGTTTTATACGGAAAGAAAGCTTTGCTCGAAAAAATGGAGCCAGTTGAAACTGGCGGTGAAATGATCGATTTCGTTGACCTTTACGAATCGACATGGAAAGAGCTTCCTTGGAAATTTGAAGCTGGAACACCAATCATCGCTGGAGCAATTGGATTAGGTGCTGCAATTGACTTTTTAGAGGATATTGGTCTTGATCAAATCCTAGAGCATGAGCATAATCTAGCAAATTATGCAATGGAACGATTGTCTCAAGTTGAGGGTCTAACGATTTATGGACCTAAACATCGTGCAGGACTTGTCACCTTCAATATTGATGATGTTCATCCACATGATGTTGCAACAGTCTTAGATGCAGATGGAATCGCGGTAAGAGCAGGACATCACTGTGCGCAGCCTTTAATGAAATGGTTGAAGGTATCAGCTACAGCTCGTGCAAGTTTTTACCTCTACAATACAGAGCAAGAAATTGATAAACTAGTTGAAGGACTCATAAAAACAAAGGAGTATTTCAGCAATGGATTCTAACATAAATCTTGATACCTTGTACCGACAGGTGATAATGGATCATTATAAAAAGCCGAGAAATCGTGGAGTTATTCAAGAGGGTGCATTAACAATCGACATGAACAACCCAACCTGTGGAGACCGTATTCATCTTACTTTAAAAGTGGATGATGGGATTGTTCAAGACGCAAAATACGATGGTGAGGGTTGTTCGATCTCTATGTCATCCGCATCCATGATGACTCAAGCGATTAAAGGTAAAAAAATTGAAGATGCATTAAAAATGTCACAAATCTTCTCAGAAATGATGCTTGGAAATGAATATGATGATAGCATTGATTTAGGAGACATTGAAGCACTTCAGGGCGTTTCAAAATTCCCAGCACGTATAAAATGTGCAACCTTAGCTTGGAAAGCAATGGAAAAGGGATTTAAGAACGAGCAAAATGAATCGTAAGTAACCTCTCGTAGATTTTATATCGAGAGACCCTTACAGAGAATGGAGTGAAGTAGAATGGCAAAGAAAATGCCTGAAATTGGCGATTATAAATATGGCTTTGCAGATAAAGACGTTTCCATCTTCCGTTCAAAACGTGGTTTAACAAAAGAAATTGTTGAAGAAATTTCCCGCATGAAGGAAGAGCCACAATGGATGTTAGACTTCCGTCTTAAATCCTTAGAGCATTTCTACAGCAAACCAATGCCACAATGGGGTGGAGACTTAAATAGCTTAAACTTTGATGAGATTACGTATTACGTAAAACCATCTGAGAAATCTGAAAAGTCTTGGGATGAAGTACCAGAAGAAATCAAAGCTACTTTTGATAAATTAGGTATTCCTGAAGCTGAACAAAAATACCTTGCTGGTGTTTCTGCTCAGTACGAATCAGAGGTTGTTTACCATAACATGAAGGAAGACCTTGAAGCTCTTGGAATCGTATTTAAGGATACAGATTCAGCTCTTAAAGAAAATGAAGATATTTTCCGTGAGCATTGGGCAACTGTAATTCCTCCAACTGATAACAAGTTCGCTGCATTGAACTCAGCTGTTTGGTCTGGTGGCTCATTCATCTACGTACCACCTGGTATCAAAGTTGATACACCACTTCAAGCTTACTTCCGTATCAACTCTGAAAACATGGGTCAATTTGAGCGTACATTGATCATCGTTGATGAAGGTGCAAGCGTACACTATGTTGAAGGTTGTACAGCACCTGTATACACAACAAACTCACTTCACAGTGCGGTAGTTGAGATTATTGTTAAAAAAGATGCGTATTGCCGTTATACGACCATTCAAAACTGGGCAAATAATGTTTACAACTTAGTTACAAAACGTACTGTTGTTGAAGAAAATGGAACAATGGAATGGATTGATGGTAATATCGGTTCTAGGTTAACTATGAAATACCCAGCATGTATCCTTAAAGGTGAAGGAGCTCGTGGTATGACACTTTCTATCGCGATCGCTGGTAAAGGCCAACACCAAGATGCTGGTGCAAAAATGCTGCATCTTGCGCCAAATACTACATCATCGATTGTCTCGAAATCAATTGCAAAACATGGCGGTAAAGTAACTTACCGTGGTGTTGTCCACTTTGGTCGAAGAGCAGAAGGTGCGCGTTCAAACATCGAATGTGATACATTAATTATGGATAATCAATCTACTTCTGATACAATTCCATATAATGAAATTTTAAATGATAATATTTCATTAGAGCACGAAGCAAAGGTATCAAAGGTATCTGAAGAACAATTATTCTATCTAATGAGCCGTGGTATTTCAGAACAAGAAGCGACTGAAATGATTGTAATGGGCTTCATCGAGCCATTTACAAAAGAGCTTCCAATGGAATACGCAGTTGAAATGAACCGCTTGATCAAGTTCGAAATGGAAGGTTCTATCGGTTAATAAACAGCTTAAAATTGTCGTTCTACAAGGCAAGGGGAAACCCTTGCCTTTTTGTAAGATAGTATAAAGTTTGGGGTCTACCACGGTCATTTGGACTGTGGATTTTTTTATGGAATGGAAAATTTATTTGCTGCATGGATTTATTATCCGGTATTACAGTTGAGTGATCTTGTACCACATATTAAAGAACCGCATTGATTGTATTTTTTTGATTTTTGCGGATTATCGTTTCATTTATTCTAGTAAGTAAACCTGACCTGTTTTTTATTTTACCCAGCCTTTGCTAGAGTTGCGGACTGATAGAACAAGGAAATTGCTAAAGAAATTTGAAAAATCACCTTTATATCAAGGTGGTTTTTTATTTTTTTATAAAAAAATTAATAAGTTGCGTATAGCGGAACAAGGGTGTTGCAGTAGGAACAAAGTCAGATTAACATCGAGTTAGATAGAAAAATCAGAACATTTCGAGAAAGGTGTTGAAAGCGAAAAGGAGGTATTGTCATATTTCATAAAACAAATATGTAAGCGTTTAAAAAGGTAGTTTTGAAATAGTAACCAATTTTTAATCACAAAAGGGGGAATTGAAAATGGAGAAAAAGAAAACGAAGTCAAAATGGAAATTAATTTGCCTGCTTCTTGTAACAATGATGCTTTTTGTTGCAGGCTGCGGAGGGGAAAAACAAAAATCTACCTCAACTGGGGAGAAACCTCAATCAGCAGAAGGAGAAACAATTAAAATTGGTTTTGTCCTTTCCTTCACGGGTCCATTGGCACCATTATCCGACAGTATTAAAGAAGGGTTCGAACTATATTTAGAGGAACATGGTGGAAAATTAGGCGGTAAAAATGTAGAGCTTAAATTTGAAGATGACGAAGGAAATCCACAAGTTGGTTTAAGAAAATATCGTCAATTAGTTCATAGTGAAAAAGTAGACCTTCTAGTTGGAACAACTAACTCATCTATCGCTCTTGCATTACGTGATGAAGTAAATAAAGACCAAATTCCAATGATTATACCAAACGCAGCAGCAGACGATCTTAACTGGGGTAAAAAGAGTGATTATGTATACCGTGTTTCTTGGTCTAACTGGCAAAATGGATACGCTCTTGGGGAGTATGTAGCAGAAAATGTTGGTAAAAAAGCGGTTATTATGGGTTCTGATTTCCCTGCTGGTATTGAAGTGTTAAGATCCTTTAAGGCTGCCTATGAAGAAGCGGGCGGTGAAGTAATAAAAGAACTTTATCCGAAATTAGGGACAAATGACTTTTCTACTTATTTACAGGAAGCATCTAGTCTGGAGCCAGATGTAATCTATTCCTTCTTTGCTGGTAGTGACGGTATTCGTTATATTCAACAATACAAGGAATTTGGTTTAAAAGATAAAATACCAATGTCTGGAACATTAGAGTTTGGTGATTTACTAATGTTAGAGCCTACTGGAGATGGTTCGGAAGGATATCTTGCTGGAACCGTATACTCACCTTGGTTGGAGAATGATTTAAACAAAAAATTTGTTGAAGCTTATGAAAAGAAATACGGAAAGCTTCCAAATACGTTCTCTGTTAATGGATATGACTCAGCAACAGTTATTGACAAAGCTCTAGCTGCAGCAGGCAGCGTAGAAGCAGAAAAGTTAATCAAAGAATTACCAGGTATTTCTTATGATAGTCCACGCGGACCAAGTACAATTGATGAAAAAACGCATAACATTATTCAGAATATCTATATTACGAAAAATGTGATGAAAGATGGAAAACTTGTTCCTCAGGTAATTGAAACAAAAGAAAAAGTAACAATGCCGGAAACATCACCATTTGAATAATGGTTACTAAAAAATTCCGATAAACTAAATAAATGGGGCTGTCCAAAAAGACAACCCCATTTATTCATTAAAAAACTGATTATTCTACTACATTTTTAAAGGAAGAGAGGGGAGAGTCCTTGGATATAATTCTAGTTCAACTTATAACGGGTATTGCATATGGAATGCTGTACTTTATGATTGCAGCAGGGCTAACGATTATTCTAGGCGTTATGAATGTTGTCAATCTATCTCATGGAGCACTATTTATGCTAGGATCCTATTTGGCCTTTACCTTTATCAGCAATGGGATTAACTTTTGGTTTGCACTACTATTATCCGCTATTTCAGTAGGGATATTTGGTTATATCCTTGAAAAAGTATTAATCAAACGTGTTTATGGAAAAGTGCTGCAGCAAGTGTTGCTGACATTTGGTTTAATGCTAGTTATTGCAGACTCAGTTAAGTGGATTTGGGGAACAGAAATGCAATTAATTCCAGCACCTGCAATTCTTAATTTGTCCATCCCAATTGGGGATATGGCATTCCCGGTATTTCGTTTATTTGTCGTATTTGTTGGTATTTTATTAGCCGGTTTACTATGGTATTTAGAAGCAAAGACACGTGTAGGCGCAGTCATTCGTGCAGGGGTAGATGACCGCGCAATGGTTAGTGCTCTTGGTATTAATGTAGGAGTTGTATTTACAGGTGTATTTATCTTTGGAGCAGCCTTAGCTGGATTTAGTGGTGTTTTAGGTGGACCACTCTTAGGTATGTATACAGGAATGGATGCTGAGATCCTTATCACATCCTTAATAGTTGTTGTTATAGGTGGTTTAGGTTCATGGAAGGGATCGTTTATTGGTGCATTAATTATTGGGGTATTAGAAATATTTGGAAAAGTTTGGTTCCCATCCTTATCCATGCTCATTGTATTCTTAATCATGATGGTTATATTAATCATTCGCCCTCAAGGTCTATTTGGAAGAGAGGTGGCATAATTGAAGAAAAATATTCTTTATGCTGTATTACTTCTCCTCGTCGTTTTCATAGTGCCGCAAGTACTTTCTGATTTTGGAACGAATTTAACAACTGAAATTTTTATTATGGCCATGTTCGCCATGAGCTTAGGACTAATTATGGGCTATGCTGGTCTAGATTCCTTAGGGCATGCTGCCTTTTTTGGAATTGGTGCCTATTCTGTTGCATTAATCGGGCAGTTTGTGACTAATACGTATTTAATCATTATTATCGCGGTTCTAATTGCTGGATTGCTTGCATTGATTACTGGGGCAGTATTTATTCGTACTTCTCAATTCTACTTTCTTATGATTACGCTTGCCTTTAGCCAATTGATATTTACTCTATTTTGGCAAATGAAGGATATAACAGGTGGAGCGGATGGGATGACTGTTTCCGCTATTATGAATCTGGGGTTTGGTGACATATTTGATCCACAAACGATGTATTATGTGATGGGAATTATTTTTGTCGCTGTCTTTATTTTACTAAGATTATTCGTTGAATCTCCAGCAGGAAAAATCACGAAAGGCGTCATGGAAAATGAAGGACGTATGAGGGCACTTGGCTATGACGTTCGTGTTTATAAACTATTAGCCTATACCCTTTCTGGAGCATTAGCAGGGTTTGCTGGGTCACTTTATTCCTTCTATAACGTTTTCGTTTCTCCAGAGTTATCTGGTTGGCTGTTCTCTGGTCAAGTAATGATCATGGTTATCATTGGGGGCGTAGGAACATTGCTTGGACCAGCGATTGGAGCAGGTGTATTCATCTTTCTACAAAACTTTATCAGTACCTATACGGAAAGATGGCCATTGATTTTGGGTGCCATTCTCATCTTCCTTGTCCTACTTGGAAAAGGCGGAGTCATCCAGTGGTTGAAATTAGGTGTCGATATGATTTTTAAAAGAAAACCCAAAAATAATCAGGTTTCCTCTACTAATCAATCAGAAAAGGAGGAGGTTATCAGTTGAGCTTACTAAAAGTAGATAAAATCAATAAATCATTTGGAACCCTACAAGTACTACATGATGTATCATTGGAAGTAGAGCCAGGCGAACGCCATGTTATCATTGGTCCAAATGGTGCTGGGAAAACAACTCTTTTTAATTCTATTACAAACCATCTTCCGATTACTTCAGGAACGGTGCATTTTGAAGGGAAAGATATTACAAATCTTCCTGCCCATAGATTAGTTCATTTGGGGATGTCACGAACATTTCAAAAGAATAATTTATTTGGTGATTTAACGGTGGAAGAGAATATTCATCTTGCCTTGGCAGCCAGGAAAAAATATCGTCATGATATATGGTTTTCCCTAACTAGTCGTTCTGATATAAAAAAAGAAACAAATGAGATATTAGAAGAATGGAAGATAACTCATCGCCGTGATGTGAAAATAAACAATCTATCCTATGGGGAACAACGTTTACTAGAAGTACTATTGGCGATGGCTAGTAAACCAAAGCTTCTTTTATTAGATGAACCAACATCAGGAATGTCTCCAGCAGAAACAACTCAAACTTCTGAGATGATTCAAAGACTGCCACGCTCGATGGCGTTAGTAGTAATTGAACATGATATGGACGTAGTCTTTGCAATTGCAGATCGAATTACTGTACTTCATCATGGCGAGCCAATTTTAACTGGTGCTCCTGAAGAAGTGAGAAATAGCGATATGGTAAAGGAAATTTACTTCGGTGGAGGGGCGAAAAAACATGCTTGAGTTACAAGATGTTCATTCCTATTATGGAACAAGTCATATCCTTCAAGGGGTTACATTTAACGTGCCAGAGGGAAAATGTGTCGCACTTTTGGGGCGAAATGGAGCAGGAAAAACAACAACGATTCATACTATATCTGGTCTCGTTAAATCAAAACGCGGTACCATCACTTTTAAAGATAAACAAGTACAAGCTTTACCAACACACCAAATTACTCGTCATGGCATTGGCTTAGTACCACAAGGAAGAAGAATATTTCCTTCCCTCACCATTAAAGAAAATTTAACGATGCCTGCTCGCAAAGGAAAAGGAAATAGTAAAGCAGTAAACTGGGATATCGATAAGGTTTATGAACTATTCCCAATTCTTAAGGAACGCGAAAATAATATGGGTACGCAGCTATCCGGTGGACAGCAGCAAATGCTGGCAATTGGACGGGCATTGATGACTAATCCGCAGTTTCTTTTAATGGATGAGCCATCTGAAGGACTCGCCCCGGTTATTATTGATCAAGTGGGTGAGATTGTGAGTAGGCTAAAAGAGACCGGACTTTCGATATTAATGGTTGAGCAAAATATTTCACTTGCCTGCCAGGTAGCGGATGAGATCTTAATCATGAACAAGGGTACGATTGTTTGGAATGGTACACCAGATGAATTGTTAGAAAATAAGGACATTCAGCATAAATATTTGGGAGTTTCGTAGCTTCCAAAAAAGGTAGACTCAATCTTGAGTCTACCTTTTGTATAATGTATCCCTAATTTTTTTGAAGAAAATAATCATAGATCCTTATATATTGGAGAGAATGTCGACTAAAAACTTAAATAGATACTACAATCAACATCTTCTATAGAAAATTGGCGAGTACTGGCTTTACCAATTCCTCCACTGCCTCCTGGAATAGACGCTTTATTACCAACTAACAGCAAATCCATAAAGCACCCATATAGATAAGAGACGTTCTAAAAATCTACCTGATCTCCAGAAACCGCTTATCATATCCTAATCGTTCAGATGCTTCATTGCTTGCATTCACAACTTTTTTTGCAATATCAGGTACCTTATAGTCTGGCATACGTTGAAGAGGTCCAACTACATTTATAGCAGAGACTACTTTCCCTGTATAATCACGGATAGGTGCTGAAACGGATCTTGTTCCTTCGGTTAATTCCTCAGTACTGATTGCATATCCTCTTTCTCGGATTACCTGCATTTCTTTCCGCAACTCATCGGGATCTGTAATACTTTTGCTTGTATAAGCATGCAGCCCACGTTCGATTACCTTTTCGACAAGATTACTTTCATTATAAGCAAGTAGGACTTTCCCTGAGCTTGTGCAGTAAGCAGGGTTTTTTCTTCCAAGATGGGTAAGGATTCGAACTGGATGACTGCATTCCTCCTTATGAATATAGATTGTATCCGTACCATCCAGAATTGATAAATGTGCGGTTTCCCCGGTATCGTTCACTAATTTATGTAGCAGGGGGGCTGCTTCTTTATGAATTTCCAAGTGATTCGTAACAATCCCACCTAAAGTTAATACGGATAATCCAAGTTTGTACTTTCCAGTGCTTTTTTCTTTTACTACAAAACCTTCATGGGCTAGTGTAGTAAGCAAACGACTTACTGTGCTTTTCGCTAGACCGAGAGATTCTGAAAGATCACTCACCTTTTGTGTTGGTTCAAAAGTAGAAAAGCTTTTGAGAATACGTAGTGCATTACTGACGGATGAGAGAATTTGTGGATTATTTCTTTCCTTAGACATTTTCTATTCCCCTTTCGTGAGTAGTTCCATATAGTGGAAGTTTTAAGTGAGTAATTTAGCTAAGATAAAAATTGTTTATGTTCTAAATATTCTATCATTTATATCTGATTGTGTACATGAAAACGGTAACATTCATCTTTTTTATGGAATTTTCTTTCTTTTTTTTAAAAAATCTCCCCTGTTTCCACATAAAGGGATTTAGCACTTTGTAAATACGGAAACGGGTACGGTGGTGGCTTTATACCGAAACTTGTTCTTTTTATATGAAAGAGAGACAAATGATTAAACCAAGGTAATAATTTTTTGAGTTATTTTAATTTTTTAACTATTGTTCCACATAGAGGAATCTAGCGCTTTTGTTTGCATTTTCACGGTCATATAATAGGAACTAGAACAGGAACAAAATCCTGCAAGCCGAAGAATCCATATTTTTGTCTGATAAATTATTTAAATAATGGTAGAAAAAATGTAAGCATTTCCATTTTGATAATTTATCCAAAATCTAAAAGAAAAATGGGAGGTATAAAATTATGACTTTATCAAATGCAAAACAAAAAGAGGTAGAACTTACTGAACTCGATTTGAAATTATCGAATGTTGCACACATTGGTCATGCATCGATCAATGTGACTAACCTTGAAAGATCTACATGGTTTTTCACTGAGGTTCTCGGGCTGCATGTATCCGCAGAAGAAAAAGACAAGGTTTATCTTCGAGCATGGCAAGACTGGGATCATCACACATTGGTTCTTAATAAGTCTGAAAAATCAGGGTTGGATCACTTTGGTTGGCGAGTTAACTCAGAAAAGTCGCTTTATGCATTCGAAAAATCGTTAAAAGAATCAGGTACAGACTACGAGTGGATTGAAGGTGGAACAGAACTAGGACAGGGGGATGCTATCAAATTCTACAGCCCAGCTGGTATTCCTGTTGAGCTATACTGGGAAATGGAAAAGTACTCTAACCCACTAACAGCTTCTAAATTGCCAAGTCACCCAATGAAATACACTGGAAAAGGTGCAGCGCCTCGCCGCTTTGACCATGTGAATGTAATGGTGAATGATGTTGCAAATGAACAGGAATGGTGGACAAATTTCCTAGGAATCCATCATCGTTACTATATCCAAAATGAAGTCGATGTTCGCCTAGGCTCATGGTTAAGCAAAACAAATATTGCACATGAAATTGCACTCATGCGTAACAGTAATCAAACAGGTGCACTTCTTCATCACGTAGCTTATTTCTTGGATTCCCCAGATGAATTGCTGCGTGCACTGAATATCATGGCTGAAAATGACATCAAAATCGAGTGGGGACCTGGAAAGCACGGTACAAGTGGAGCACAATTCCTTTATGCCTTTGAACCTTCTGGGAATCGAGTGGAACTGTGGACAGGTGGAATGCTTATTTTTGCACCAGACTGGGAGCCGATTGAATGGCAATCAGGAACGGGGCAGTTTGGACTTGATATGTGGGGAAGCACACCACCGAAAAGCTATTTAACTTATGGTACGGAAATTAAGAAATAGAAAGATTATTTGTTTAATTTTAAGAAAGGAGGTTTTGTAGCTTTGAAAAAAAAATTACGAGTTGATTTTCATACCCACATCATTTCGGAAGATTTCCCTGACATGGCAGCAAAATATGCAGATGAACGGTTTCCGGTTTTACACAATAGCTGCAGCTGTGGTGCTGAAATTAAGATACAGGGTAAAACGTTTAGAAAGATAACCGACCAGACATGGGATCCTGAAAAACGGATTGAAGACATGGATAAGGAAGGTGTGGATATTCAGGTACTGTCACCGATTCCTGTTACCTTCGCCTACTGGTCAGATTCACAAGCCGGATTAGAGCTTGCCCAGTCACAAAATGATTTCATCGCTTCAGTGGTAAAGAAATACCCGGATCGATTTATTGGAATGGGGACAGTCCCACTACAAGATGTACAACAGGCGATAGCCGAGATGGAGAGGGCTATTAATGAACTAGGACTGAAAGGAATTCAGATAGGATCGAATGTCAACGGACAGAATCTAGATGACAATTCCCTGTATCCTTTTTTTGAAGCAGCAGCAGAATTGAATGTTCCACTTTTTGTCCACCCATGGGCAACGCTAGGGAAAGAAAGGCTGCAACGTTTCAATTCCATGTATACAGTAGGAATGCCATCAGAGACAGCTCTAGCGGCAGGAAGCATTATTATGAGTGGGATGTTAGATAAGCTTCCAAATCTTAAAATTTGCTTTGCGCATGGTGGGGGCTCCCTTCCTTATATCCTTCCAAGAATGGATAAAGGCTGGGAAGTCTGGCCGAATACCCGGAATACAGAAAAGCCTCCGAGCTTTTACGCGAAAAAACTGTATTATGATTCACTCGTTTACGATTCGGATAATTTGAAACTTATGATTGATCGATTTGGGACAAAGCAAATTATTGCAGGATCTGATTATCCATTCCTACTACGTGAAAAGCCGGTTGGAAAGGTTATTGACAGCCTTGAGGATATTTCAGAAGCGGATGCAAAATTAATGCTTGGACAAAACGCATTGGATTTTCTTGGATTAAACGAATTGGTAAAAAATTGATTGTAAAACGTGGGGAAGATCATGTACTAGCAGGACTTGTGCTGTTAATAGTAAGCGGAAATGCTATTGATTTAACACAACGCTAGTTTTTCTTACATGAAATCTAAGGTTTTTATATAATGAAAGTATTAGCCTGATATGCACCATGCGGACGAAACCGTATGGTGCATTTTATATTTTGGTAGAGTTGCTCATGGTCCCCAAAAGCGATCTGAGATGTATTAACAAACTTCCTCTAAGTGTTAAAATATATGATATAGTTGCTGATTATAAAAAGAATAATGGAGGTGAACCCATGATCTACATTGGTGTAACTGGATGGGGAGACCATGATAGCCTATATGCTACAGGGACCTCGCCAAGGGATAAACTAAAGGAATATGCTGGTCATTTTCCGATCGTCGAGGTGGATGCGTCCTTCTACGCGTTGTACATCTTATTATGGGGAAAAACCAAATTAAACAGATTTATATAAAACAAGCCCTTATATATTAGTGTATATAAGGGTTTTACTTTTATCCCACATTATAATAAGATGGGATTTAAATTCAATTCTGAATTACATAAATTTATTAAGATATATTAATTGTCTATAGGAGGACAAAGCCTCGTAGCGAGGATAGCGTATCCGCAGAACGAAGTTCGAGGACCTTTAACTTAAATACACACATAATATTAATATAAATTTGTAGGAGAAATACTAGTGTCGCATAGTGGTAAGGAATATGAATCGTGAGGAGTGTTAACTTGTAATGAGATTAGAGAATTACAGATGGTTTGCAACAGAAACAAAAATAGAGCATTTACTTAATAACAACCAGTTAGAAGAAAAAACAGTAGTTACTATAGGGGTAAAAGATAAGAACACAGGTCTCCCAGTTCCTCATCCTATTACACATTTTATTAGACAAAAGTATCAATATCAAGGAAAGTCTTTAAGTACTCAAATGAATCCAGCTAGAGAAATAGTGAAATTTTTAAACTTTTTAAACGAGCAAATAATTCTTGGGATACCGGAGTTTCAAATAATATCTGAAAAGGGTTTTAGAGGATTACAACTTATTCATGGAGCACGATACATTACTTACTGTGCCGAAAAAAAACTATCATATAAATATGTTAAACATTCTATTGAAAGATACCTCATAAGGTTTTATGAATACTTAGCTGACATGAAATTACTTGATGAAGAAATAGAATTTGATACATATGTAAATAGACAGGGAGATGAAGTAATTATTACTCCTTTTGACCATGTAAGTTTGAATACACAATACCCAACTACCGATGATCCAGTTAGGAACAAACTAAAAGACTTTGGGGACAATCCTGTAAAAAGAAACAAGTTAGTTTACGAGTTTATTGAAGAAGCACGAAGGGTATCCCCTGACATCGCTTTTGGCATCGCTCTTGGATTTTTTGCGGGATTACGCAGGGGTGAGATTGTGAATCAAACTAAGGCAACTATCCCGACAGACTTTTTAGATGGTTCAAATTATATTGCTGTCTTAGACAACCAATACCGTTTATTTAAACATCTAAAGAATACTACAAAGGAACAAGTGAAAAGACCACGTCTGCAACCTGTATTGCCAAGTGCTTACTTAAGAGAATTATACGATGCCCATATGATAATGAATGCTAAAGTTAGGCAAGATAATCCTTATGCTTTCTTTGTTGATGAAAAAGGTAGAACTATTTCTGGTGGGTCATATGAAAAGAAATTTGCAAAAGTTAAATATGCTTATATTTATAAATTAGCAAACACTTCTGGTAGATATTCAGATTTTAGAATGCTTGATGAAGCTATTTGGGGAACTCATATTGGGCGAGGGGTTTTTACTAACTATTTATACAGTATGGGGCTAGATGACAGACAAATGGCTATTGCTCGAGGAGATAAAAGTACCTTATCAGCAAAAGAATATATCGACTATAGGAACTCGTTATCTAATTTCCAAGAGGCAATGAATGCTTTCTCGAATACTGAGACCTTGGATATGGGGAATGTTTTGGGTAACAAATGGAATTGGGAGGTTTTTACGAAGTGACATTAATGATAAAAATCGGCTCAGCTTATAAATATTTGAGAGAGAACGGGAACCTTCCTGATCAAGAACTTGACTTAACAGTTGTAGCAGCAAGATATAAAATTAAAAGATTGATTAAACTTGGTTTGGTAATTGGGGATGCAAACCAAGTTGACATTAAATCGTTAAAAGATTATCTAGAATACGAATCCAATATCTTCGAAAATTATATTTCTATTAGAGAGTTTGTGAGTTTACTAGGGATCAAAACTACCAAGGATTCAATAAGGCAAGTGAAAAGGAAATTGAATAAGTTGGAAAGAAACTCACCTTTTGAATGTATATGTATGGAATACGCTAATCAATATCAAACCTTTTTCATAGGTAAATTATCAGTAGTGAAATTCTTCAAAAATTATACACCATTAGAAAAATTAAAGAGTAGGTATGATTATACTTACCAAGGATGGTACGATAATTTTAGAAAATTAGGCATCAATCCCCTCTCTTTAGGATATGACAAAAGCTTTATAACAAATCTTGAATATGAACTATTAGTGAACTTCCTTGAGTCAACAAAAATATTTATTAACAACAACAACAACAATAAGATAACTTCACATGATGCGAGTGCTAATGGAAAATCACAATCCGGTAATTCTAAATTAGGAAAGCATCTTTCTGAATATTATACTCTCGATGAGAGTAAACAAATTTTATCTGTTAAACGTGTAATTCATTTCAGCAAGATTATAAAAGATTACAAACTCCAATCTTTTATGACAAAAGATGGTCGGAAATACTTTAAAAAAGAAGATATAGATAAATTAAAACACCTTCAAACAGATTTGAGAGAAAAATATATATCACTCTCTGATGCAAGAGAACAAGCTAATTCAGAAGGTATTAACTTTTACTCAGATTATATTAAAAGTGAACAAGTGGATAGTTTGGTTCGTCCTTTTTTTAAAGGGAGGAGTAGGATGTATTTGAAAGAAACTTTCAATAACTGGTTAGAAGAAAGAAGAACTAGTATTGAGTTTTTTTCTGTATCAATGGAATCAGATTTTCAAACGTTTCTACATCGGTTGAAAATTAAAGAGATAGACATAAATAAATTAGGCCCATTTACAACTGAAACATGGTTTCAATATATTTCAAGTAAGCTTAGAAAGTCTAAAGCAAATCCGCAAACAAAGGATATAGACATTAATCAATATGTTTATTGTACTGAAACGTTGATTACTCTGGTAAGTTCAACAAAAAAACAAGAAATATATTCACTAAAAGCAAATGATATAAATCTTTTATTCAATAAAATTCCAAAAAGATATCGTATAATAATATATTTATATTTAAAAGCAGTGCATGGTCAATTGGATCTTAAGAAAGTAAAAGCTTATGATTTTAATAGGATTAATGACCCCCACAAGTTTGATACTAAACATCGGGATAAATCAATATACGAATACGAAGTGTACAAAAAGATTTATAACTACTCAAAAGATATACCTCTCCATAAAGACAGATCTATAAAAGATGTATTGAAAGAAATTACTACAGTAGGTAAGAGAAGTAGTTCAAAATATTATGCAACAAGTTGGTTATATGTTCTTTTGCATTTAAATAATGCTTGGAGGCATTCAGATGTTATTACATTCCCACAAGTGAATTTAAGTGGAACGCAAATTACCGATTTGAAATGGATGCTGAAAAATGAGTTGAGTGATGAAGATGCAGATTACATTATTAAACAAGTATACAGAGCTGAATTTATTATTTCCAAAACCCAGGTTAAAAATTATTTCTTCTGTTCTGAGGAACTAAAAAAACCCTTTGCTACAGCAATTGCAATTTGCCAATTAAGAATTAACGCACTTTATCCCTTACGTGAATCAATAATCGATTTTGGTAATAAGAATCAAAGGTTTTCTAATTCCCGACGTAGAAATTTTTTTGAATTATATGAGGATAAAGAATTTCATTTTTCTTCAAGGAAGATGAATAGATCATTACTCTCTTATATTTATGTATTGTTGAGTAAGATGAAAAATGGGAACGCAGGATTAAAGACAATCCAGAAAATGAGAGGACACTTAGAGAAAGAAACTACTAATATATATGTGGAAATTCCAGCAGAGGAATTAAATTTTCTCACACGACAATTATTTGCACGAGGTTCGTTTGGCTTTATATACGATACATTTCTGGATGTTTTGCAAGGAATTGAAATCGACAGAGAAAAAAGAACCACCGAAATTCAGTTCTTAGACAATTACTTTGGAGGAGTCGATAAAATCGAAGAGATTTCTAATTTCTTAAATGTCATACAAAGTGATAGAAAAGCAATCTTAGACCGTATTCTTTCAATGGGATTAGATGAAGCATTAGATTTTGTTAATAAGATTGGAACAAATCAATTACCCAGTAAGCGAGATAATGTCCAATGTTTGGTTGCAGAAAGTGCTTGCGTGAAGAAAGGTCAAGGTGTTGATTGTTTCGATTGTGCATACTCCATACCAAATTACTATGCCCTCTCAGCTCTTGGAGTAAGTCTACAAGATAGATTGGACAGTTTTGTAGAATCTCAAAAAAGTGAAGCGAATATTACATACTACGAACAAAGAAAACGGGCGAGGTTATTTTATATACAATTAGAAATGTTTGCCCAAGCAATTCAGAGGTTCGGAATGGATGTATATGAGTTTATTACAGATTCTCGTGAAGAATTTAAAGCTAAACAAACTAAGATAGATTCGTTGGAAGAACGATATCAGTTAACTTAGGAGGTGGATAATATGTATTTAGACCATTTGGAAGAGTTAATAGAATTGGATGAATTGTCAGGAGAAACATTTTCTATTGAAAATAGTATTAAAAAATCAAAAGAAATCCTTGAATTTCTAAAAGATGAGGAAGAAATCTTTCATGGGGAATTTGACGAAGATATATGGACTTTTGAGGTGCATTCTGCAAAAGGAACCACAACTATTTTTGATTTCTCTATGGTCAAAAATGCTACTATTTTTCGTGGCGATGGGGATTTTTCTTATGTTATTTTGGTTAAATGTTGGGTTGCCGAACTTTTGAGCGAGTTTTATCCTCAATCAGTAAGGGGGAAATTCGGATTGTTAATCAGGATACTTGAACAGACCCACTTTTTTAGTCCTAATAAATTAATGGGTTTTATAGAATCCTTACGAAATTATACACCGACAATTATAAATTACATGGAAAGTAATGAATTAAATAAGGGCACTGATCTCGGGGATGAACTCAATAAGGATAAGAAAGGGCTAACAACAGTTTACAATATAATACTCACTTCTTTAAACTTTTTGACATTTTCTGAATTGAATTCCTTTCACACTTATCACAAACCTCTGATAGACATGAAGAAAGGTTTACAGATTGAACCTATTATTAGGCGATTACCCAAAGGAAAAGATGTTATAAAATTAGATTATTGTATTAAGCAATATTTTGAAAATGGATTGTTTTCACCTGACAGATTATTTTTCGCACCAATTTTACTATGGTGGAGGATAACAAATGTAATACCAATACGTATAAGTGAGTTTTGTACGATTAGAAGAGAATGTATTTCTGAAATTGATGGAAGATATTATATTACTTTGCCACGCAAGAAAAAACCTGCTTCTCACCGTAGAGTTCAAGTGGTTGATACATTGGAAATCACTAAAGATATATTTGATTTAATTGATGGTTATATCAAGCTAACTATTCCATATGGGGAAAGCAATACTTTGATTTCTTATAGAACAGTTTTAACATTGGAAGAAAAAAATGCTCCTAGGAAAAAGAGGAATATGGACTATTTTAATAGTGCAATCTTTGCGCGCTTAATAAAAAGATTTTACAGAGATATCGTTTATGGAATTTACAATGAATCTATTGAAAGAGAAGTAAGACCTAACGATACTAGACATTTTGCGTTTTGTTCCCTATTGATGCAAGGAATATCCCCCATTGAAATAGCTAGATTAGGTGGACATTCAACAATTGAGGCTCAGTATCATTATTCGAACCATACGGAATATTTTATAGATATCGAGGTTAAAAAACTGATTGATGGTTTCAAAAGAAAGGATGGAGAGCTAAGAGGAACCACTTTTGAAGGTAACGAAATTACATTAGAGGATATAGAAAGAAGAAGTATACAGTTTCCCACTAAAGATAATAAAACGAGATTAGCAATGGAAATTGGTTTTTGCATTGATGAATTACAAAGGTGTGAAAGTGAAGAGTGCATGTTATGTAAGCATTGGTGGATTCATCCTGAAGAATTACTTGAAGTAAAGCCGTTATTTGAAAAGAAAATCCTTGAAAGAAAACAAAAAATAATTGAAATGGGAAACTTTTTAAAAAACCTAAATGAAAGTCTCACCACAGAAATGATAAAACAAAACGAAGTACATCCCAATATTTTTACTAAAATGAAGACTGATGCTGCAAATATTCAGGAACATTTAGAAGAGATAGCTCGTCTTACATTATTAAAGGGAGATGATGACGATGAGTGATGGAAAAAAAGGAAGAGGTAGACCCTCAACAAAATTTGAAGAGGAAGAATTATATGCAATCATAAGTCATTATAGAGAAAATGTTAAGTCACAAGGAGATATTAAGTATTTACAGTTATATAAATACCATTTAGAGCTACATAATGAACGCCCGGACATTTGTAGCAGAACTTATTCGGAAGATTTTTGGAGAAAAAAAGATCAGCCTGGACGTAAGGCTATTGATACTGCCAACGAAATTAGAACGGTAACTCTTGTGGACGGAAATGAAAATAAAAAAGACATTCCAAATGTGGTTGATGTAGCTTATAAATACGCGAATAATCCAGAGAGGTTAATTAAACATTTACTACCTCTTGAAAATGAAGTAAGAAGAAGTATACAAAAAGAGAGAGAATTAATGCAGAAAAATGAATCTTTGAAACAACAAATAAAGCAAGAAAAAGAAGGTAATAGTGAGTTAAGAAAACGAGTTAAACATTTGAAAGAATGCGTTTTTAAATTGTTTCATTACAGTGATAAGGATGGAACTCCACTAAAGAACTTACTTGATATGAACAATGCAAATAAACGTATTAATAGGGCTTTAGAAGAGGCATTTAGGAATCCACAGGATTTTTATACAGAACTTGAAGTTTTCCGGCAACAATCAACAAATGAAGTAACTAAAAAGGAGAATGTTGTGTCGCTAACTGATGGGAGAAATAAACAAAAGAAAACTTTAGCAGATGATTTTAAGGGAAGGTTTTAGAATATGTATGAAATAAAAAATTTCAGTACTGTTTTCTGGAATATCCAATAGAATTATGTGAAAATATTGATTTATAAAGTGTAAGAAAAATAAAACATAAACACAAGCAGCTTTAAAGATTATTATGAAGGATATTATTTTACGACATTTCTAATAAATTAAAGAAGAACCGATGAAAACTTTTCTTGAGGGTCTGAAGTACCCTAGTCTAGTAGTAGGGCCGAATTGCTGAGTTAGTTCCTTTGTACTAAACGATTAGATTCGGAACAAAATAAAATCCACCCAGGAGATCAATGTTTGGATCTACCGAGTGGATCTTACAATAACTCTACTTATAGAGCCACTGCTCTTCTTGCTATAAATTTTATCACAATTGAAAATAGGTTGCAATTATTATGTCGAAGTCTAGATTTAGTACCTACCCTTAAAAGTAAAAATGGTCGATTTTCTAAATGGGTCTTCCAAATCGAGGGATTAATTACATTTAGTAAGTTCGGATAGCTAAAGCAAGACGATTTCCCACAACAATGATTATCAAAGCATATAAACGATAATAGAGGATTTGAATAAAAAATGATAAAAGCAGCCGATTTTGATTTGGATGGAACTCTGTTAGACTTTCAAAAGTTGAATTGCTAGGAGCAATTAAACCATTTGGACGAATATAATTTTGTTCTATCTTTACAAATTTTTCTGATTTTCTCTATAAAATTACCAAATTCTCAAAATTTTATTATATTTTGACATATTTTACTTTTATTTCCTAGTAAAATATTGTATATTGAAATTAGGCGGGGGTATCTGTTCTGTTTTTTCAAATTTTCATATCTTTTAAGGAAGGGAGTATGTTTAAATGAAATTACTAAAAAAACTTTCAGCGGGAGTATTGGTTGCAGGATTAGCATTTACTTTTTTTGCATCCAATACCTCAGCAGCGTATTTACCAGTTGAGGGTGGTATGACTCCACAACACCATTCAGTTAAAGCTATATCACTTACTAATTTTAAGAAAAAACTCACTTGGTATGACTCAGATTCAACACGTTATTATGTAACGTATAGAGACGGTAATGGGGAATACGATTTTAGAGGTCAAGCCTTTACTAGTTATTCAACTTATACTCTTGGATCCAACTATAACCTAGGGACTAGAACAACACTTACTTGGACTGATTCCTTTACAGTTAGTGGACTTTACAATACATTTTCTATGAACGGAAGTATAAAATTAACAAGATAAATCATTAATAATTTTTATTGGAATGTCTGAAATGAACTATTTATTGTAAAAATAAAATGCAAATAGCAAGTGTGTTTGGAGACCCTAACGGGAGAACCAACTAGGGCCGAAACCCTGCAAATCTATTCCAGAGGAGGCCCGGTGGATGAACCGTGGAAGGCAACCAAGCACCTGCTATTTGTCATTTTTTTATTGAGAAGTTGACTTTTTATATTATATGATATTAATAGTAAATTATTCATAGGAGGCAATACATGCTGGCAATAAAAAACTTGTCAAAGCAATACAGAATTGGTGAAGGTCTAAATAATATACTAGTAAATATAAATCTAGAAATTCAAAAGGAATCATGGTGTAGTATCATTGGTCCTTCCGGTTCAGGAAAATCAACATTTCTAAATTGTATTTCAGGTATAATTAGAGCAGACCAAGGTGAAGTTCTAATAGACGAAATCCAACTTAATAAACTTAGTGAAAAGGAATTAAGCAACTTTCGTCGAAAAAATATCGGTTTTGTTTTTCAAGACTTTAAACTTCTTCCCCATTACTCAGTAATTGATAATGTAATGCTTCCACTTCTATACGATCAAGACAAAATCATGTTAAGAAAAAAAGCTAAACAGTTACTTTTAGATGTAGGAATAAAAGAAGAATTATTTGACCGCCTTCCTTCCAGTTTATCTGGTGGTGAAAGACAAAGGGTGGCTATTGCCAGGGCCTTAATTGCTGACCCAAAACTTCTATTATGTGATGAACCGACCGGAAATCTAGACATTGAAAATCGTGATCAAATCACAGAATTATTTTCAATGTTAAAAAAACAAGGGATTACCATTATCGTCGTTACCCATGATTTGGAAGTGGCTAAAAAAGGTGATCAAGTATATGAACTAAAAGCCGGAATTTTAAGGGAGAAGTGATTTTTCAATGATGGGATTTGCTTGGAAAAGGTTATGGAATAGAAAACTCAATTCCATATTTATCTTTTTAGCCATGCTTTGTATGTTTACCTTTGTACCGCTAGGAATAAATTTCACCCAAGAATCTACCGTTACTCTCAATGAAACAATTGAACAGTATGGTCGTGGATCCTATGATATCCTTGTTCGTCCCAAGGACTCCCGGACGTATATTGAAAAATCAGTTGGTATTGTAGAGGAAAACTATATTGGTGATGGTTCTGGCGGAATATCGTTGAAACAATGGGAGGAAATTAAAAATCGAAACGATATTGAGGTAGCAGCTCCCGTAGCTTCAATTGGATATTTTTCAGGAAACCGTACATCGATTGAACTTCCTCTTCTCGAATATCCAGCCAGAATAACTTGGCAGTTTTACACATCTGATGGTTTAAATAAGTACCCATTAACCGATCAAGAAAATCTTACTTATTTTGAGGGTGAACCTTTAAATTATAGGGAGTTAATTTCAACTAGTCCGAATATGACAGGATTTATGGGTATTAAAATGCCTTTAAACTATTACTTATTAACAGGGATAGACCCAGAAAGTGAAGGGAAATTAACGGGGATTGATTTTTCAAATATATATATAGAATTAGATAAGAATAGTAGCGACCAAATGATTGTAGAAGATTTATTAAAACTTAAAGGAGATGCTGAGTTAGTCCCCGTCTTGAAAAGAAATGACCTACATATACCGCTCAATCTTGAATTAAAAGTGGACAGGCTTAATCTAACTCATAGTTTAGAAGAATTTAAGCAAATGTATGGAATACCTGTTGAGGAGCCTATTTTCATTATCGAGCCGGACAAAATATTTGAGCTGGAAGAACAGCTAAATCAAGAACCAATTATAGATAGTCAAACAGTTTTAATCGATTTGAGCTCCTACCAAAGCCCATTTGATGGAACCTTTGTGCAAATTACTAAAGATTATCAAGTGGAAAAAGGAAAAGATGGAGAAGGTCATCTATTTAATGACACTGCTTTATTTTACACAGCTTCGAAGATTAATTATCAGTTGGATCAAAATCAAATCACTGTAAAAAAAGTGAAAGATGGGCAACCTCCTTTATATAAAGATGTTTACCAAAAAGGAGAAAGCTACTTACAGAATCCAGACCTAAAGGCACCATTTATGCTTTGGCAGATGGGAACGTATACTCCGGTATCAAACGAAACGAACTTGGCATCTAGTCCACTTGGAATTTATTCAACCGAAGAAGTACATACACAAGACGGTACAAAAATTACCCCTACTACCGTCCCGGGAAGTTTCATCGCTACTCCGGCCGCTGGTGTTACGACATTAGAAGCTGCACAATTAATAAAAGGGGACAAACCAATTGATGCGATTCGAATTCGTGTAGCGGGAATTGATTCTTATAACAAGGAAGCCCAAGAAAAAATTGAGAATGTTGCGACCGATTTATTCAAACAAGGGTTTGAAGTAGATATTGTAGCGGGATCATCATTTAAAAAACTTAACATGGACGTCGAGGGTTATGGTTTAGTTACTAGCCCCTGGACCACATTAGGAATAGCGCAGTCCTTACAAGCGGGATGGAATAAAATGACGTTAATAACTACAATATTATTCACACTTTTTGGCCTTATTTGGTTAAGTTCCCGATTGGTATATGAGCGGAATGCGTTGTTTTTAGAGAATGAAATTTTATATAAATTAGGTTGGGACAAATCAAATATTTATATACGCAATTGCACAGAGCAAATCATCATCCTTACCTTTTCGATTTTATGTAGTTTAGTGGTTCTTAGATTAACAGGTATTGGTTTTTCATCGTTCGTCTATTTATTTGAACTGATTCTCTATCTATTTGCTATTGTAATTGTATTCATTATCTTTAGAAAAGACAAAACGAAAAAGAAACGCATCAAAGCTTATAAAAGATTTTCGGCAATCTACCATTATTGGTCATTAATAATTCCAACAGGAATCGTTTTGATTGTTTCAAGTATCGTTATGGTTACTCAAATGGTTAATATTATTGAAACGTTCAGTAAATCGAATGAAACAACATTAGGAGCATTTGCAGCTAATGTTACACTAATCTTTCAAGTTGGAATCCTTATCGCTAGCATTGGATTGACGATGATGAGTATAAGTGATGCCATTCATTCGATACTTCAAGAACGAAAAGATGAATTCCAAATGTATTTTGTCATAGGATGGAATCAAAAAACGATTAGAAGGCATTTTTCAAAAGAGGTTATTCAATGGGGTGGAGTTTCATTGTTATTCGGAGGATTTATCAGCTTAGTCATTATTGTATTAACAAAGATGCCACTCATAACCTTTTTGTATAGTTTTGTAAGCATTAATGTAATCCTATTTATTTTATTTACTATCATTATTCGAAAAAAGATTTCTTTTTAATCTAAAAAACGATACTCATTTTAATAAGGATGAATATTTATATTCTATGAAATCTATTAAGCTCTTTTTTCTTGCGCAGCACAACTAATCCACTTTGTTAGTTGTGCTGCGCAAGTTTTTTTATCATATGACAAAAAAGCTTGTGATTTAAAGTCTACTTTAGAATATTTATCCCAAACAAATTGGGATAAATTATGTACAATTGTAGATAATAAAGTATTTAATGGTTTTATCCCGAAAAATTTAGATGTACAATTCTTTATACAGCCTAAACGGAACATAGAAAAATGGGTAAAAGAGACACCAGATTCCTTTCAATTTATTGTAAAGGCCTATCAGGGAATGACAGGCCATCAGCGTGGTGAAATTCCATTTGAATCAAGAAACGACATGTTTGATGCCTTTCATTTGTCACTTGAACCGTATCAGCAAGCGGACAAGCTCGCTATGGTTTTATTTCAATTTCCACCATGGTATGATTGTAAACGTGAAAATGTGGACTACCTACGGTGGTGTAAGCAACAAATGGGAGATATCCCAGTTGCCCTTGAATTTCGTCATCAATCATGGTTTTCGCCACAACTAAAAGATCAAACCTTATTATTTATGGAACAAGAAGGCTGGATTCATAGTATCTGTGATGAACCACAGGCTGGCTCTGGTTCAATTCCACTGGTCCTTCACCCAACAAATCAACAGAAAACGCTTGTGCGTTTCCATGGTCGTAATGTTCACGGATGGACTAAGCCGAACGAAGGCAATTGGCGTGATGTCAGGTACTTATACAAGTATAATAAGAAAGAGCTAGAAGAATGGGTTGATCACATACAACAACTTAACAAAGAAAGTGAAACCATCTATGTGTTATTTAATAATAACTCAGGTGGAGATGCAGCTGACAATGCCAAACAGTTTATTGATATGCTCGGAATCGAATACCGAGGTCTTGCCCCACGGCAATTAGACTTTTTTAGTTAATACATAACCAGGTTTTTAAAGGAGGTGAGAGGATTGATTGAAACAGTACATATTTATCATACAAACGATCTCCATAGCCATTTTGATCGGTGGCCGAAAATCACAAAATATATAACAGAAATGAGACAGCTTCACCAACAAAACAATGAAGAAATGTTATTAATGGATATCGGAGACCATATCGATCGCTTTCACCCGATTTCAGAGGCTTCCTATGGAAAAACGAATGTTAAGCTTTTAAACCAGCTACAATACGATTATGCAACCATCGGCAACAATGAGGGAATTACAATGTCCTATGAACATCTTGATTCTTTATATGAAAAAGCTGAATTTAAGGTATTGCTTGCAAATCTTTTTGACCAAAACGGAAGACTCCCAAATTGGGCTCGTCCCTATGATATCTACGTCTTACCAAGCGGTTTTAAAATTGGAATGATTGGTTTAACGGTTCATTATATTGGTTTATATAAGCTACTTGGCTGGAATATTAAAGACGCACTTGTAGTTTTAAGGGAAACACTTGATGAACTAAAAGATCAAACAGATATGATTCTGTTATTGTCTCATTTAGGGATTAATGAAGATGAACAAATCGCAAGCCGCTTCCCAGAAGTTGACGTTCTACTTGGTGGGCATACCCATCACCTTTTAGAAAACGGAAAACGAATTAACAATACATTACTATGCTGTGCACAAAAATATGGAAATTACATCGGTCATGTCACACTTAAAATTGATACAGAACAAAAAAAGCTTATTGAAAGTACAGCTAATGTAATCCCAACAAAATCGCTTCCAGACAGCAAAAAAACGAATGAAATCCTTTCAGACTATTTATTGGAAAGTACTCAACTTTTAAAAGATGATGTTATCGCGGTCATTGACGAACCATTACTTAGCAATTGGTTTGCTGAAACGTCATTTTCTAAACTATTAGCCGAAGTGCTCCGTGAATGGTGTGATGGAGATTTATCAATGGTTAATGCGGGCCTATTGCTTGATTCGCTTCCAGTCGGAAAAGTAACAAGAGAAGACCTACATCGAATCTGCCCACATCCAATCAATCCTTGTAAGGTATGGGTAAAAGGTGATGAACTGAAGGAAATCATTTTGCAGGCCAATACAGATGAAATGGAAAACCTTAGAATTAAAGGTCTAGGCTTTCGTGGAAAGGTAATGGGCAAAATGGTGTATGACGGGGTTCAACTCGAAACTAAAAAGCTCTCAGATGGAGTAGACCATATCACGAATATAAAAATTAATGGTGAAGAGATAAATCCTGAAAAAACATATTCCATCGCAACCATTGATATGTTTACATTCGGATTACTTTTTCCAGTCATCAGGGATGCAAAGGAGAAAAAATATTATATGCCAGAATTTTTGAGGGATCTTTTAGCGGAAAAAATAAAATCAATTGGTAAAAAGGTCTAAAGAATCCTAGCCAAAAGAAGTACGTTAAAGATAGGTCTATGACAAGTACCTATTTCTAACACAATTCCTTTCTCTATACATAAATTAGTAAGGAAAGGAGTGTGCTAGGAATGGTCTCAATGACACCAATCATAATTGATAATCATCAATTTACAGCCATTACCGTTAAACTGCCTAAGACAAATTTTATGGCAGTCACAAATGAAAATGGCTACATTATGTGTGGTGCTCTCGACGTTGCACTATTAAATGAAAAACTTAAAGATCGAGGCATTATTGCTGGTAGGGCAGTTGGTGTTCGTACAATCGAGCAATTACTGGATGCCCCCCTTGAATCAATCACATACGAAGCAGAGAAAAGAGGCATTTCAATAGGAATGAAAGGCAAAGACGCCTTATTAAAAATGATCTAAACCAAACACCTGAGAAGGTATTCAATATAAATAAGAAGCAATTACAAACAGAATATTGTCGAAAAAATAATTATCGTACATCCCCCCTTACTTGCATACATATAGCATGTAAGGGGGGATTTTCTTTTGGCAAAATACAGACGTCGCCTACAACCAAGAAGGAAAGGGCCCTTGCCTTTTCGTTACGTCTTTTTAATAACCATTGTCTTTTTTATCTTCTCGACGTTACTCGGATTATTTATTATTAATAAAGCAATTGAGCCTGCGCTCATGGCATATGCTGAAAATGAAACAAAGAAGGTTGCTGCTACTGTTATCAAAAATGCGATAAACCAACAAATAAATGAGGAAGCATTAGTTCAAGAGGAATTAAGTATTGTCCAGACAGATGAAACGGGAAAAGTCATTAGTTACAACACACAGATCGTTAATAAAATGGCGACAGAGACCCTAGGAAACATTGAAAAATACTTAAAGTATGTAAATGAGGGAGACATTCAAAAACTTGAGTACCCTAATTTAGAACTTGAAAAAGATGATGCAACAGGTCAAACAGGATTTGTTTTTAAAGTACCACTAGGAGAAGCATCAAACAATGCTATCTTAGGTAATTTAGGTCCGGAAATTCCAATTCGATTTCATATGGTCGGTTTTGGAGAAACAACGCCACAAGGAAGAATTGATGAGTGGGGAATTAATAATGGATGGTTTCAATACAATGTATTAGCCACTGTGACCATGCAGGTTATTTTACCATTTTCAACAGGCGAGGTTGAAATCGAAACCATTGTTCCTGTGATTAACCAAAATATCTTGCACGATGTACCTGAATTCTATAACAATGGTAGTGATTCTTCACCTTCTATTGAAATTCCAACAGATTAACAAAAAATACTATATTAGAATAATTGATTTATAGAGTGTAATGAATTATACTACTAAAGGAAATTAAAAATGAATAAACCACCTTATCGGATCGATGAGGTAGAGGTGCGGAATTTATGAGTAAACTATGTGAGGATGACAACGAGGATCATAGTTGAAAGGGTTTTTCGCCGAAGCAAAAATAAACTTGTCAATGTTATTTTTGTTGGGGTTGCCTTGAAAAAGGGTAACACTGTCATTATAGAGTCGAATCTATAATGGAGGGCTACTGATCGTGATGGAGGATAACATAACATTACTGGGAGTAATGATAGTTATTTTCTATCATTACTCTCTTTTTATTTGTATAAAATATCTCTATCACCACGTACAAACAGCCCTCTGTGAATTATCAAGTTTGGAGGATCATATTATGTCTGGAACTATTTATTCAATTATCCCACCAATCATTGCTCTTCTTATGGTTGTCTTAACTCGGAAAGTACTACTTTCCCTTGGAGTCGGAATTGTGTCGGCTGCCTTCGTTCTACACGGAAAAATTTTACTAAATGATGGAATCGGTGCGTGGCTGCAAAACATTATTCTCACCATTTGGAATAGCTTTAAAGCGGTCTTTGTTTCAGAAGGTGCACTAAATACATGGAATGTATATATTATCTTATTTTTATTCCTACTAGGAATTATCACGGCCTTCATTTCAATCTCAGGAGGAAGCCGCGCCTTTGGTGAATGGGCTCAAACAAAGGTTAAAACAAGAACAGGTGCACAGCTGTTAGCTGCTGTTTTAGGCATTATTATCTTTATTGATGATTACTTTAATGCGTTGGCTGTTGGACAAGTGAGCAGGCCTATTACAGATCGGAACAAGGTTTCACGTGCAAAACTAGCCTATATTATTGATTCAACATCTGCACCAATATGTGTGGTCTCACCGATTTCAAGCTGGGGTGCTTATATTATTGCAATCATTGCACCAATTCTAGTAACACATGGGATATCTGAAGTTTCACCATTATCAGCTTTTATACAAATCATTCCCATGAATTTATATGTAGTATCAGCGATGTTAATGGTCATTGCGGTTGCAGTATTTAATATTAATATCGGAAGTATGAGGGTTCATGAAAATCGAGCAATGACTACTGGAGAGGTTATGGATCCCCAAAAGCCAGTACTTGGAGAATTAAAACAAGAATTGCCTCAAAGTGAAAAAGGCACTGTAGGAGATTTAGTATGGCCAATCATGGCATTAGTTATTGGTACTGTCGGTTCCTTATTTTGGACAGGCTATAAAGCTTCAGAAGGTCATGTAACGATTTTTTCAATTTTGGAAAACACAGATGTAACTGGATCTCTATTATATGGTGGCTTGTTTGGAATTATCATCACCGTACTATTATTCCTTGTCCAAGTCTATGCAAAAAATGCAGTTAGTATAAGTCTTCTCCCTAAGGGGATCATTGAGGGAATTAAATCAATGCTTCCTGCTGTCTACATTTTATTATTTGCATGGGTGATTGTTGATTTAATTGGGCAGATTGAAACAGGAAAATATTTGGCTGGTCTTGTTGAAAAATCTAATATAAATATTGCCTTTTTACCTGTTATCCTATTTGTTGTAGCAGGTATCATGGCATTTGCTACAGGAACATCTTGGGGAACTTTCGGAATGATGCTCCCAATCGCAGGGGATATCGTAGCCGCGTCAGACCTCAATTTAATGCTTCCTGCTCTTGCTGCAGTATTAGCTGGTTCTGTATTTGGTGATCACTGTTCACCAATTTCGGATACAACCATTCTTTCATCAACAGGTGCAGGCAGTCATCTTATTGATCATGTGATAACGCAACTTCCATACGCCATCATTTCTGCTGTTTTCGCAGCAATTGGTTATGTCGTATTAGGTCTAACTGGCAATACCTTGTTAGGATTGCTTACGACTGTCGTATTATTTGTTATCTTTGTAATTACAATAATAAACATGAAAAAGGCATAAAAATACTATTCGATTTTTACTTAGTGAATGTAAATAATATGTATGAGACAAGGGAAATAGAACCTTTGTCTCTTTTTTATAAAAAATAAATCGAATTTTAAAATAACTTTTGACACGGGAATAAAGACTGGCTATACTAATAGATAGATTATAGACAATAATCTGAATATATTAAAATTTCCAACTTCGGTCTAGTGCTAAAGGGCTACCACGGTAATGGACTAAAGTGGAAAAGGGGAGGTTTGTTTTATGGATAATCGTCCACAATGGGGGACGCGGGCAGGCTTCGTATTAGCCGCTATCGGTTCTGCGATTGGCCTGGGTAATATATGGAGATTTCCATATGTTGCTTATGAAAATGGAGGAGGTGCTTTCTTTCTACCATACTTATTTGCCATTTTAACAGCAGGAATACCAATCCTAATTCTCGAATTTACAATTGGACAAAAATTTAGAGGATCAGCCCCTTTGTCATTTTTCCGTTTAAATAAGAAGATGGAATGGCTCGGTTGGTGGCAAGTATTCATATCCTTTGTCATTGCAACCTATTATGCTGTCATTATCGCATGGGCAATATCCTATACATTCTTCTCTTTTAATAAAGCATGGGGTGAGGATACAGGAGGATTCCTATTCTCTAAATACTTGCATTTAGCGGAAACACCTGGAGATGTCGGTGCTCCAGTTCTTGGAGTTTTTGGACCATTGGTTGTTGTTTGGGCAATTACTCTATTTATTCTATTTAAAGGTGTTAAAAAAGGAATTGAAAAGGCGAATAAAATCTTTATTCCAACATTATTGGTGATCTTTACAATCATCGTAATCCGTGCTGTAACACTAGAAGGAGCAAGTGCAGGTTTAAATGCATTCTTCCAACCTAACTGGGATGCCATCATGGATGGGAAAGTTTGGGTTGCCGCATACGGGCATATTTTCTTTAGTTTATCAATTGGTTTTGCAATTATGATTACTTATGCAAGTTATTTACCTAAGAAGTCCGATGTAGTGAACAACGCATTTATTACTGGTTTTGCAAACTCAGGATTTGAATTATTAGCGGGTATTGGTGTATTTGCAGCTCTAGGTTTCATGGCAGCACAGTCAGGGGTACCTGTAGATAAAGTGGCAACCGCAGGTGTTGGTTTAGCATTTGCAGTTTTCCCACAAATTATTAACCAAATGCCATTTGGGGAGTTTTTCGGAGCTTTATTCTTTTTATCTTTAGTATTTGCCGGATTAACATCCCTTATTTCAATCTGTGAGGTATTCATTGCCGCAGTTCAAGACAAATTTAAAATTAGTCGTAATAAATCTGTGATATACGGTGCTGGTTTAGCATCCCTTATTTCGATCCTGTATTCAACAAATGGGGGCTTATACTTCCTAGATGTTGTTGACTACTTTATCAACCAATTCGGTATTGCAGTCGCAGGATTAGTTGAAGTTATTCTGATTGCATGGGTCTTCAAGCAAATGAATCCATTGCAAGCACATGCGAATGCCGTTTCAGATATGCGTGCTGGCGGATGGTGGAAGTTCTGTCTGGGAATTGTAACACCAGTCGTATTAGGATATATGATGTTTGACTTATTCAAGCAAAATATTCTTCAACAATTCGAAACTGACTCTGGAAACTATGAAGGGTATGTAACTTCATTCATCCTCTTCCCGGGTGTATTTATTGCTGTTGGAGTCATTGTACTCGGAATAATCGTATCGCTCAAAAAATGGAGTCGTGCCACATTAGAGGAGAATTATTCTTCTAGTAGCGACAAGGGGGTAGGACTATGACCGGTGGAGCAATTGCAATGATGATTATTGGAATGGTTATTCTTTGGGGAGGTCTTGCAGCAAGTATCGCATATGCTGGAATAAAGGCGAAACAAGCAAAGCAAGCAGAATAGATTATAAAAAGAGGGTCAAAATAAGAACGGAAAAAAGGCTGTGGTATTATTTGTACCGCAGCCTTTACCTTTTGGTTTAGGAAATTATAAAACTTTTCATTGTGAATAACTTTTATTGGGGGTATCAAGCCCAGCTCCAGTTAGTCGACGTTCAAATTCAAGGCGCTTGCGCTTTTGTACTTCATCTTTTTCTTGCTTTACGTTCTGCTCTTTCCCATGCACGTAAATGCGGGTAGGGGTCAAAAGACCATTCTGTAAAACCATTGTCCTTATACATACCGTAATGTAGATGGGGTGGGAATTTTCCGGCTGTTCCTGGTGGTCCGTATCCAGAGCTACCAACTGAACCGATAATTTGACCTGGCTCTACAACTTGGCCAATTGCAATATCTTTTGCAAATCCGTTTAAGTGTGCAAAGTAGTGATACGTATTATTGACATCTCGAATTCCAATCCGCCACCCGCCGAAGCGGTTCCAACCTTTCATTTCAATCACACCATATGAGGTTGCACGAACCGGTGTACCGTAGCTTGCGAAAATATCCGTACCTTCATGCATTCTTCGACCGCCCCAGCCACGGGCATCTCCCCACGTGTTTTTATAGCTGTGATTATAGCCGAGCGGAACCGGAAAAGCATGCTTATCTAAATCTAAGGTTCCATATGTTGAAAAGATTTTGGCGATTCCCATGATAAGGGAAACAGATTTATCACGCTTGTAATAATTCCATAAGCCAATTTTAAAATTATCAGGGTCTGATCCATAGGCTAAAATTTGCTCTGATATCGTGAAGAGGATATCTTCGTCATTTGTCTGGTCCGCAAATCCATCTCCGTTTCCATCTAAACCAATTCCTCCAAAAAGCTGAATACTGAGTGGGTTCGTATCATTTAAATTTGGATTTAAAGCACCTGCCCAAACTTCAGGTTTAATATAGATACCAATCAAACCTGTTTCCTTCGGTATATCTTTACGGGCACGGCGAATACTTCGTTCATATTGATCAATAGCCGCATAATAATACCAAGGAATCTGGGTTAAAGCTTCCATCTTAGAATAAAGATACATTCGTTCCTGAAAAACGTTTTGATTACCCTCTGCTGCATTTGCAACCATCGGGATTCCCGTGAAAAACAAACAAATAACAACAACTATTCCAAATACTTTTTTCACGCAGACAAATCTCCTTTCTCAAAAATTGCAAGGATATATTATTGTTAAAGACATCTATGTTCACGATTAAGACAATATATTTTTTCAAAAGAACTCTTCCTTGTTAGTTTGGTAAAACATTTTATTTTCATAATAACTAATTGTTGGAAGCTTGACATTTTACGAATTATGCTAATCCTTGGATTCTTCATTACTTTAGGAGTATAATAGGGATAGCCTTTGCAATGGAGTGATAAAGTATGTCTAACAAAGAGGAATATCTTCGAAAGCCTGAATGGCTAAAAATAAAACTGAATACGAATGAAAGCTACACTGGCTTAAAGAAAATGATGAGAGAAAAGCAATTACATACCGTTTGTGAGGAAGCAAGATGTCCAAATATTCATGAATGTTGGGCTGTTCGTAAGACGGCTACATTTATGATTTTAGGTGATACTTGTACTCGTGCTTGCCGCTTTTGTGCGGTTAAGACTGGGCTTCCTAATGAATTGGACTGGAAAGAACCTGAGCGCGTTGCTGATTCTGTCGCTACAATGGGATTAAAGCATGTCGTAATTACAATGGTTGCACGTGATGACTTGAAGGACGGGGGAGCAGCGGTATTTGCTGAAACCGTTCGTGCGATTCGTAAAAAGAGTCCATTTACTTCAATCGAAGTATTGCCATCTGATTTGGGTGGGGTGTACGATAACTTAAAAACATTAATGGATGCAAAGCCGGACATTCTAAATCATAATATCGAAACTGTTCGACGTTTATCTGACCGCGTTAGAGCAAGAGCAAAATATGAGCGTTCACTCGAATTTTTACGTCGTGGAAAAGAAATGTATCCAGATATCCCAACTAAATCAAGTATTATGATTGGTTTAGGTGAAACGAAGGAAGAAATTATTGAGACAATGGACGACCTTCGTGCAAATAACGTAGATATTATGACAATTGGTCAATACCTACAACCAACAAAGAAACATTTAAAAGTTCAAAAATACTACCATCCTGATGAGTTTGCTGAATTAAAAGAGATTGCCTTAAGTAAAGGCTTCAGCCATTGTGAAGCTGGTCCACTTGTACGTTCTTCTTACCACGCAGACGAACAAGTAAATGCGGCAAAAGCAAATCAACAACTTAAACAACAAGCATAAAAAAGGGGGAGCCCCCCTTTTTTTGTTGTCTGTCATAAATTGGTGAAGTACAACCTTCGAGTCCTTCATCAATTTTTCAAACTACTGGGATCCTTTTCTTAAAAGGTCTTTTGCATCATCCCTCTTTTGATCTTCATTTCCTTTATTTCCAGTTGTCCCTCTATTTCCGGTGTCGTGGATATCTCCACCTTCAGTACCGGTGCTTGGGTTTTTTAGGAAGTCTTGATTTTCCCTAGCCTTACGCTCATATTCAGGGTTTAATCCACCTTCCATTTCACCATTTTCATTTTCTCCATCACTTACCTTGTAACCTTGTGGAGATTTTATCATTTGTTGGATTGTAGATGTTATAATCTGATCGACATTACGACTGTCAGAATCTAGTCTTCCGAATCTTTCAATTTGACTCATCATGTCCGGATCATCAGAGACGTATACATGATAAAACCGTGGGACAACGGAAAGAGCAGAACGTTTTACTTGGTCTGCCGTTAAGTTACGGTCCTTTGAATCGGTATCATACACAACAAGAACCTCTTCATCCGTAACTAGTGTCGCTACGTCATTAACATCCGGGATGTAGGTACAGATTTTACTAATCAAATCCGCTACTTTTTCGCGATCCATTGCTGGCATATTAGTGTAAACATTTGCCTTGCCAGGGACTGGATTTTTTTGGTGACGAACGTAGCCAAAGTTCGTCATTTCCTTGCCATTGTTTTTAACACCGTTTTTATTATAAAGCTCATTTTGGTCAATACGATTGATGGTATTTCCACTTTCATGGAACACTCCTGCATTATCGTCAGAAGCACCACAGCCTGTTAGTGCTGATAAGGCAATTAAGCCTGAGATGATTGTATACTTTTTCAATCTTGACACCCCCTCAATTGTAGGTTGACCAATTCAACGAAAATTTCGCATAGTAATTGATGGGTTGATTGGCTATAATGGATATATAATAAGGGGTGTGAACAAAAGTGATTAGTATCAATAACAGTACATATGAGCTTGTGGATGAGCTAAAAAACGGATTTGATGAAGAGGCCTTCCGGGCAAGATATAGCGACATCCTTGCGAAATATGATTATATAGTCGGAGACTGGGGTTATGAACAGCTTCGTTTAAAAGGATTTTTTGATGATAAAAACCAAAAAGCATCCTTTGATACAAAAATCAGTACCCTTTCCGAGTATTTATACGAGTATTGTAATTTCGGTTGTGCCTATTTTGTTCTAAAAAAGGTAAAAAATAAAGTACAGGCATAGTACCTGTACTTTTTTCATGCATTTATTAATCATAAGGGGGTTCGGCATTTTCATCCTTGTCATCATGTGGAGGATGAGCACCTGGAAATTGGCGTGGTAAGTCTTGGTGAAGAGACTTAAATTCGTAATTAAACGGTGTATAATATCGTTGGCCCTTTTTCCAAGGTGTACTTTTGTTTTCAACAGGTGCTTCCTCACCGCCTGGAGCACCAGTAGGACCTTCAGGAAATTCCTCAGAAGTGAGAAAGTCTCTCATCGTCTCCACATTCGAAAAGTCCGTATACCTTATTTCTTCCTTATCTTTTTCAGCCACCTGTAAAACACCTCACTTTTTATCTATAGTGTTTTCAGGGATTCCACAAATATGTTAGACAATTTCATACAGAAAAGAGCGTAATTCCTCCGCTTCTTCCTCTGAGAGTTGGAAAGCGTGTTCAATATAACCAGGTTCATCTAGATCATCTCTGCCGATAATGGCAAAGCGATTACTTAAAATATTTAATACAATATGCTTACCATAATAACGATCAGACTGAATAATCGCTAAATCATAACGTTGGTTTTCTCCCATAAAGCTTATAAATCGTGTTTGGGTGTCAACCGTGTCATCATATAAGAAAAAACGTTCAGACATAATGGATTCTCCTTTAAAAACAGTCGTTTACATTATCATAACAAAGGTATAGCAATTAGAAAACGAATTATTAAATCTGGTATACCATGTTTGATGATGAACTTTATGGTAAAATAATATGTGGTGTAATAAAGGATTATAAATAGAAGGTGATACTGTGTATTTTGTTGACCGGGAAAAGATTGAGAAGACCCTTCTTTTTTACGAAGAAAATGTAGATTTATTAGAATCGAAAACAAATTGGACAAGCACAATTGAAAAGAAGGCATTAGAGCGGATTTCCCAGCTTTTAATTGAAGCAATTTTAGATGTTGGGAATTCAATGATTGATGGTTTCATTATGCGTGACCCTGGTAGCTATGAAGATATTATTGACATCCTTGAAGATGAAAAGGTGGTTACAACTCAGGTTGCAAATGATCTAAAAGCAATCATTCGTTTCCGCAAAGTAATTGTTCAAGACTACCTTGAAATCAATCATGAAGAGATCATTTCAAGTTTCCAAAACCATAAACAAAGTCTAAACAGCTTTCCGGAAGCTGTTAGATCCTATCTAGAAAATGAACTAGGGCCTGTTTCGGCATTTAAAAACTAACAAAAGGTGATAGAAGTAGTGAAAACTTACAAAGGATATTTATTCGACCTAGATGGTACAATGTACCGTGGAACTGAGCGGATTCAAGAAGCATGTGATTTTGTAAATGCGCTAAATGAAAAACAAATTCCATATTTATTCGTCACCAATAATTCATCAAGAACACCAGAACAGGTTGCAGCAAAGCTTCGTGATTTTGATATTGCCTGTACAGAGGAACAGGTATTCACAACAAGCCAAGCAACTGCAAACTATATGTACGATCTAAAGCAGGGTGGAACGGTGTATGTGATTGGGGAGGAAGGAATTCGCCAAGCACTACAGGAAAAAGGATTCACAATTCAAGAAGAGAATCCAGACTTTGTTGTTGTCGGAATCGACCGTTCAATTACTTATGAGAAATTTACTCTTGCTTGTTTAGCGGTTCGCAATGGAGCAACCTTTATATCAACAAATGGTGATATTGCAATTCCAACTGAAAGAGGACTTTTACCAGGCAACGGTTCCTTGACTTCAGTTGTTGCTGTTTCAACAACCGTTCAACCGATATTTATCGGAAAACCGGAAAAAGTGATTATGGAGCAAGCCCAAAAGAAATTAGGAATTGCTAAAGAAGATACATTGATGATTGGTGATTATTATGACACTGACATCATGGCAGGGATGAATGCAGGAATTGATACACTTCTTGTCCATACAGGTGTGACAACTGCTGAACTTTTAAAAGGATATGACCGTCAACCGACTTACGCAATTAACAGCTTAAAAGAATGGATGGAACGAATATAAAAAGCGCTCAGGTTGAGCAAGAGTAGACAAAGTCAGTACTGACTTTGTCTACTCTATTTTTTACAGGATATTTAGTTATAAATTACGTTCCCAAGACGGTCTTGAAAACGCTTGTCAGACAAGGCGCGAAACGAAGTATGCGAGCGTTTGTCAACAGTCTGAAGCACTCAGGTTGAGCGCATTTTACATGGAAAGAATAAGCCCTGTTATGACACAAATGCATCCAATCCCCATCAGAATTGTTGATGTTTTGTAGCGTCTCGTCCAGCGGTTCACTATACTTCTATGTAGTACTTGGCTTTCAAGATTTTTTGCTTCTTTTTTTAATGAAAAGGTGATCATTAGCGCAATTGCTATAAAAATAAGGCCTAGAATTTTTAAAAATAGGTCCATATCACACCTCATTCTAACAAAACAATTTGTAAATTCAGTATACCATTATTATCCAATATAAAAAGACCAAATCGTTACAATTTGGTCTTTTCCTTTAATTTGTATTTGCTGCTCTATGTGCTAATCGACTTGATGCAGCAGCTGCGATTGCTCCCACAATATCATCTAAAAATGTGTGACATTCGCCAGTTGATTTGTCATTTAGCCGCTCCAAAATACCTGGTTTCTTCTTATCAATGTATCCGTAATTTGTAAAACCAATTGAGCCATATACATTTACAATTGAAAAGGCCAGGATTTCATCAACACCGTAGAGTCCCTCATCAACCTTAATAGTGGAAAGTAGAGGTTCCTCAAGTAAACCTTTTTCAGCAAGTTTATCTAATTGGATTCCTGTTAAGATTGCATTTTGAATTTCACGTTTCGTTAAAACGCGATCAACATTATGCACACATTCCTCCATTTTTAAGTTTGGGTGATATTTGCTTTGTAAAAAGTATACGAGTTCGGCAATATCCTGAATGGTAACGCCTCTTTCCTCTAACCATTTTCTAGCAGTTCGTTCGATTTCGTTTATTTTATTTTCTTCGCTCATCTGAATTCACCTAATTTCTAAGAATTTCAAAATAATTTGCTAATATTTACTAGTTTACCACAAGTAATAACGATTTGTTTCATATAGATGTTTTAAAGACTAATACGTAGTTACATAGTATGTGCGAGGGGTGATGATTTATGAAGGATATACTTAATGAACGATACAAAATAAAGGTGGACCGGTTCATAAAAGCATTTGGTTATGATGCGATCATCTATCGAAATATAATATATTGTATTGTGCCAATACCATATGTGGAACAAGAAGAACTGTATGAAATCAAACATCTTAGCGATTATATGATTCAAAAAGGCGATATACGTGTAGGCTCCATTTTACCCACAACAGATGGGAATTTAAGCACAACCATTCATGATGAAGAGGTTGTGCTTATCAGAATACCTGTTTATAGCCATCGGAATACGAATACAGTCGGGTATGAATTAGCGCGTTTTCATAAACGGGGCAGGAGCTTCCCATATCGGGTCAATAAGGTAAATCGAATTGGGCAATGGAAATTCCTTTGGGAGAGAAGATTGGATCAAATGGAGTTGTTCTGGAAGGAAAAAGTGAAACAACATCCACAGAACCGTTTTGAATCCTTATTTGTTGAAGCATTCCCATATTATATAGGGTTAACGGAAAATGCAATTCAATACCTCGTTGATACGGAAATGGACGAAACACCTTCAGCAATTGATTCAGCGACGATTTGTCATCATCGTTTTTCAGAAATGTCATGGGATAAAGAGTCATTTACGAAGCTCCCAACAGACTGGGTGTTTGATCATTGCACAAGGGACTTGGCTGAATTTATCCGTGATCAATATGCCAGTGGTGAAACAAGACAAAATGGGCAAATCCTCCATTTTATGAAAGAGTATGAGCGAGTCAGTCCGCTTTCTCCCTTTTCGTGGAGACTTTTATATGCCAGACTATTGTTTCCACTCCATTTTTTCGAATGTATCGAAGGATATTATATGACAGAATCGGAGAACAAAAAGGAAATCCAATTACAAAGATTAGATTCAATGCTAAAGCATTCAAGTGATCATGAACGCTTTTTAGCCACCTTTTTATCAAGTGTAGGAGCAGAACGAAAAAGACTAACAATTCCGAACATCAGTTGGCTTCAAAATAAAAATATATGATACTATAGAAACAGCACACGAATAATCTATATAAGAGGTATAAAATGATGAAGCCATATGTTTTTATTACAAGAAAACTATCCAATGAAGCCATTCAACCACTCATGGACATAGCTGAAGTACATATGTGGAACGAGGAAGAAAAGGCCGTTCCAAGAGAGGTACTTCTTGAAGAAGTAAAAAAGGCTGATGCTCTGTTAACCATGTTATCAGAAAAAATCGACAAAGAACTTCTAGATGCAGCACCAAAGTTAAAAGTAATTGCAAATCTTGCTGTTGGTTTTGACAATATTGACGTAGAATATGCGAATCAAAAGGGTATCGCTGTATGCAACACTCCAGATGTTTTAACCGACACAACAGCTGATTTAACCTTTGCTTTGTTGCTCGCAACTGCAAGAAGAATCGTTGAAGCAGCAGAGTTTGTAAAAAATGGTGAGTGGAAAAGCTGGAGTCCATTATTACTTGCTGGTCATGATGTTCACCATAAAACAATTGGGATTGTTGGAATGGGCAAAATAGGCGAGGCAGTAGCAAAGCGGGCGACTGGTTTTGAGATGGATATACTTTATCATAATCGTTCTAGGAATGTAATGGCGGAGGAACGTATTGGTTGTTCCTATGCAACCTTTGATGAGGTGATTGAGAACTCGGATTTTATCGTATGTTTAACACCACTCACGGAGGAAACTAGAGGCCTATTTAATCAAGAAAGCTTTAAGAAAATGAAAAAGTCTGCTGTGTTCATAAACGTTTCAAGAGGACCAGTCGTTGATGAAGAAGCACTGTATCAAGCATTGGTTGATGGTGAGATTGCAGCAGCTGGTTTAGATGTGTTCGCAAAGGAACCTGTGGATGCTTGTCATCCATTATTGACTTTACCAAATGTCGTAGCATTGCCTCATATTGGCTCTTCAAGTACGGAAACTCGAGTAGCCATGATGGTGCTCTGCTGTAAGAATATTGAACTTGTTCTATCCAATAAACAACCAAAGACTCTTGTTAACAAAGAGTGGGGACTGTCTGTAAAATGAAAAGATTTTCAAGGGCACCTTCGCGATGAAGGTGTTCTTTTTTATAGATGGAATGTTTTGAAAAGAATCTTTATTATAAAAAAATATCCTTTTATATCAGTCTGTTAAGCGTTTTCATAATGAATACTTGAAAAAAAGTACTTGTAAAAACAAAGTATCACTACTATAATGTCTTTTATAGGAAGACAAATGTATTTCTGGGAAATACAAGTGAGGCGGTAAGTAAATGAAAAGTATTTCGGTTGGACTATTAGGATTAGGTACGGTTGGTAGTGGGGTTGTAACGATTTTAAAAAATCATCAAGATAAATTAATGCACCAAGTTGGTTGCCCAATAGAAGTAAAGAAGGTATTAGTTCAAGATCTTCATAAACACCGATCAGTAGAAATTGATCCATCATTTTTGACTACAAATCCAAATGACGTGATTGAAGATCCTGAAATTGATGTAGTTATAGAGGTAATGGGTGGAGTGGAGGACACAAGACAATTAGTGCTTCAATCGCTACGTAATAAAAAACATGTTGTTACGGCTAATAAGGACCTAATGGCGTTATATGGCCCAGAACTTTTAAAGGTTGCAACTGAAAATGGTTGTGACTTGTTCTATGAAGCTAGTGTTGCAGGTGGGATTCCAATCCTCCGAGGTTTAGTTGATGGCTTTGCGTCTGATCGAATTATTAAAATGATGGGAATCGTGAACGGAACAACGAACTTCATATTAACAAAGATGAGCAAGTTTGGCAGTGCCTATGAAGAGGTATTGAAAGAAGCACAGGAACTTGGCTATGCGGAAGCCGACCCAACATCAGATGTGGAAGGACTTGATGCAGCAAGAAAGATGGCAATTCTGGCGTCCTTAGGATACTCAATGAATATTGAACTTAAAGATGTCCGCGTTCAAGGAATTTCGTCTGTAACAAGCGAGGATATTGAATATAGTAAACGTTTAGGCTATGTGCTTAAGTTAATTGGTACGGCCCATCGTAAGGGAGAGAAGGTTGAGGTAAGTGTACAACCAACACTACTTCCAGAATCACACCCACTTGCTGGAGTGAATGATGAATATAATGCGGTATATGTGTATGGAGAAGCAGTCGGTGAAACAATGTTCTATGGACCAGGAGCAGGTAGTTTACCAACTGCAACATCCATTGTTTCTGATTTAGTAGGGGTTATGAAAAATATGCGACTTGGGGTAAATGGTCGCAGTGCTGTATCACCTCAATATGAGAAAAAATTAAAAGAGGACTCTGAGATTTTCTCTAAATATTTCTTACGTATTCACGTAAAGGATCAAGTTGGAGCATTTGCAAAAATTACATCCCTATTCTCTGAACGTGGGGTAAGCTTTGAGAAAATTCTTCAATTACCGTTAAAGAATAAAAATGTAGCTGAAATTGTTCTTGTTACTCATGAAGCATCATTAAGAGACTACGAGGAAATTTTAGTACAGCTTAGAGATTTACAAATTATCCAAGAAGTGAAAAGCTCTTATCGAGTTGAGGGAGGAAACCAGGCATGAGATGGCAGGGGCTATTACAACAATTTCGTGAATATTTACCGGTAAATACAAATACTCCAATGCTTTCATTAAATGAAGGAAATACACCATTAATTCCACTTCATTCTATTTCAGAAGAGCTTGGTGTTGAATTATATGTAAAAGTAGAAGGGGCTAACCCGACTGGCTCTTTTAAGGACCGTGGAATGGTTATGGCTGTTGCAAAAGCGATTGAAGAAGGCAGTGATACCATTATCTGTGCATCAACTGGAAATACATCGGCAGCAGCGGCGGCATATGCAGCACGTGCTGGTCTTCGCTGTATCGTTGTTATTCCTGAAGGGAAAATTGCAATGGGGAAATTAGCCCAGGCAGTTATGTATGGTGCAGAGATTATTTCAATCGAAGGAAATTTCGACCATGCCTTAAAGATGGTTCGTAATATCAGTGAAACTGCACCTATTACTCTTGTAAACTCTGTAAACCCATATCGAATTGAAGGTCAAAAAACAGCTGCGTTTGAAATTTGTGTACAGTTGGACGGAGCTCCTGACGTATTGGCAATACCGGTTGGAAACGCTGGGAATATTACAGCATACTGGAAAGGGTTTAAAGAATACCATGAGCGTCATAATACAGGACTTCCTGAGATGCGAGGTTTTGAAGCAGAAGGTGCAGCAGCAATTGTAAAAAATAAAGTCATTGAAGAGCCTGAGACAGTTGCAACTGCGATTCGAATAGGAAACCCTGCAAGCTGGGATAAAGCCGTTGTAGCTGCAAGTGAGTCGAATGGAAAAATTGATGAAGTGTCAGATGCAGAAATCCTGGAAGCCTACCAATTATTAGCACGAAAAGAAGGCGTGTTTGCAGAACCAGGCTCTTGTGCATCCATTGCAGGCGTCATCAAGCAGGTTCGCAGTGGTGAAATTAAAAAAGGTAGCCGGGTAGTTGCTATCTTAACAGGTAATGGATTAAAGGATCCAAATATCGCCATTGAAGCAACTTCAATCAAGCCTGTTGTATTACCTAATGATGAAAAGGCTGTTTATGATCATATACGAGGAGCCGTTTTACATGAAGTTTGATCAAGCCTTTCAAATTAAAGTACCAGCAAGCACAGCAAATCTCGGACCTGGATTTGATTCATTAGGATTGGCGGTCAATCGTTATTTAACTCTTCAGGTCGAACCAAGCAATCAGTGGGAGTTTGTTCCGCAAACAGAAGAAATTGCTGACACACCAATAAATAAAGAAAATTTTATTTATCAAATAGCAGCGAAGGTGGCTACCATTTTCTCATGTGAGCTACCTCCCTGCAAGGTTCATGTACACAGCAATATTCCGTTAGCAAGAGGCCTTGGGAGTAGCGCAGCTGCCATTATCGCGGCAATTGAGCTTGTAAATGAGCTTGGTCAACTTCAATTAACCAATCAACAAAAGCTTGAATTAGCTTGTGATTTTGAAGGACATCCTGATAATGTAGGGGCTTCCCTATATGGGGGATTAGTCATTGGAAGTCATCGTGGAAGCGAGGACACCGATCTTATTCATGTGAGTGATCTATCTTTTGATATGGTCGTTGTCATTCCTCCATATGAGTTGAAAACGAAGGATGCTCGTAGTGTGCTACCAACAGAATTATCTTATCAAGATGCCGTAAAAGCTAGCTCTATCAGCAATGTGATGGTCGCAGCCCTTTTAACAAAGAACCTTGAGTTAATAGGGAAAATGATGGATCTGGATTTATTCCATCAAGCATATCGGGCAAAGCTGATTCCCGAATTCAACAGCATTCATCGAGTTGCTAAGAGAGCAGGGGCATTTGGTGTTGCCATTAGTGGAGCAGGACCAACTGTGATTTGTTTTACCGAAAGTGGACGAGGAAAGCAGTTGAAAGCAGACCTATCGCTTGTATTTGAAGGATATCAGGTAGAGGAAGTATCGATTGAGAAAAACGGCAGTAAATTAACTTCACTGTCGCTACATGAATAAAGAAGCGAAACTAACTAGGTTTTCGCTTCTTTAATTATTATTACCGCTAACCTTTAATAGCATAAAAAAACGCCTCAAAAATTTGAGGCATCGCATTGAATTATTTATTAAAAAACTTGTTCAACTTCGACTACACCTGGAACTTCTTCTAATAAGGCACGTTCAATTCCAGCTTTTAGTGTAATTGTAGAGCTTGGGCAGCTTCCACAAGCACCTAATAAACGAAGCTTAACAACACCGTCTTCTACATCAACTAAATCGCAGTCTCCGCCATCACGAAGTAAAAAAGGACGAAGTTTATCTAATACTTCTTGTACTTGCTCTTTGATATCCATTTGATTGACTCCTTTCCTCATACCTTTATAATTATTATAATCTGTTTACTGGAAAAAATCTATTAAAACCAAGTAATGCTTTTTTTCCAATATTTAATTACATACGTATATTGAGAAAATCCATGATGAATTCTTAATTACTTTCTATGTCCATTTTACCAGATTTTTAGTACAATGAAAAAAGATACGATTCGGGAAAGGGTGAAAGTGATGGAAAAGCAAAAAGTCGAAATCTGTGTATATGGTGCAGAAGTACTTTGCCCTAGCTGTGTAAATCTTCCTTCTTCGAAGGAGACGTATGAATGGCTCGAAGCAGCATTGAGTAGAAAGTTTCCAAACCAACCCTTCGACATTACACATATAGATATTTTTGATCCACCAGGGGACGAAGAGAAAAAAACATTTGCCACTCGAGTGATTGAGGAGGATATGTTTTATCCTGTCGTTGTCTTAGAAGGTGCTATTGTCGGAGAAGGCAGTCCCAAACTAAAAACGATTTATGCTGAGATGGAGAAATACGGGTATAAAGCAGCTGAATAGATGAATGAAAGGAAGGGAGAGTGATCTTCCTTGCTTTTTTTGTAGGGTAGAAAATGATTGAAGAACAAATTACTGCTCAATGAGTAGAACTTGTTCCGAGGCGGGGTGTCAAAGACAAAAAACTGATGTGAAAGTGCCAAAATGTCTCTGAAGCAGGTAGTCAAAGACAAAACATTGAAGCAAAAACACCTAAATGTCTTTGAGGCGATTTCTTAAAGTCAAATCACTGAAACAAAAGACCTGAAATGTCTCTGAGGTGTACTCTCGAAGACAAATCACTGAAGCAAAAGACCTGAAATGTCTCTGAAGCGAACTCTCGAAGACAAAACACAGAACCAAAAGACCTGAAATGTCTCTGAGGCGTACTCTCAAAGACAAAACATTGAAGCGAAAGACCTGATATGTCTCTGAGGCGTACTCTCGAAGACAAAATACTGAAGTGAAAGTACTGAAATGTCTCTGAAGCGTACTCTCGAAGACAAAACACAGAAAAGAAAACACCCAGATGTTTCAGAGGTGTACTCTCGAAGACAAAACTCAAATGAAAAAATACCCCCAGAACCACATTTTGTTTAATAAAACAAAAAATCGCGGTACCATTTGGTACCGCGATTTTACAATTAATTATCCATTATGATACTTATACATCCATAATACTCCGGATTTCAACATACGTGGCACACGTCCTGTGAGTGCACGTTCTGCTACTAAACCGAATCCTTCTTTTTTACCTAAGGAACCTAGTACACCTTTTAGCTTGATTCTAGGAAACTCCGTTGGTGGGGCCTCCCCTTTCCAGAGCTTTAAAAGAACCTGAACAATTTGCTCTGCCTGGCCTTCAGCAAGCTGGGCACTTGGTGCGTGAGGTAGACTTGCACAGTCCCCAACGACATAGACATGTTCATCATTCGGCAGGTTATGTTGTGGAGTTAAAACCACACGACCACTGCCGTCTTTTTCAACATCTAAGTCACGAACAACTTTATTTGGCTGAATACCAGCGGTCCAAACAACAACATCACTTTGAACAGGCTGGTCATTATTAAATAAGACGTTATCTCCAACTCTCGTTATATTTGAGTTATTAATGATCTCAACCTCGTTTTTATCAAACCAGTTTTCAACGTACACACTCAATTTTTCCGGGAAAGCCGAGAGAATATGCTGTCCTCTATCAAAAAGCTTAATTTGCAAGTCCGGTCTGCTTTCATAAAGTTCACTTGCTAGTTCAACCCCACTTAAACCTGCTCCTACAATCGAAACGGTTGCACCAGCGGGAAGATTATTAAGTTTTTGATAGGTTGCCCTCGCATTGTCAATCGATTGAATACTATAAGTGAATTCCTTGGCACCAGGTACATTATGATACTTATCCTCACATCCTAATCCAATGACTAGGTCATCATACTGTATTGGTTCTTCATCTCTCAAATGAACCAGTTTATCATTCATATCAATGCCAGTAACTTCCCCGAATTTTACGTGCAAACGTGGGTGTTCAGGAAATGTTACACGAACATGTGAATCGGAAATGGTACCTGCGGCAAGTGCGTAAAATTCCGTTTTTAAACTATGATAAGGTGCTCGGTCAATTAAGGTGATTTTAAATCCATCGGGTAATTGATTGGGCAGCAAGCGATGCAAAATTCGCATTCCCCCATACCCTCCACCAAGTATAACAAGATTTTTCATGATGATTATCCCCTTTTGTTCCTCTCTTTAGTTGAAACGATTTCATACTTTACATCCATTATATATTTGAATCTGTAATCCTTTTCAAAGACACATAAAGTATAGCGAAAATGTGACAAAATAACAACAGATATCAGCAAAATTGACGTATGGATAAAAAGAGAGTACGATAGGTAGTTGTAGTGAGGTGAAAAAACCAGTGAATCCTATCATTGAATTTTGTGTTAGTAATTTGGCGAGTGGCTCCGAGAAGGCAAAGGAAATCCTCGAACAAGATCCAAATCTTGATGTGATCGAGTATGGATGCCTAAGCTATTGTGGTCAATGTTTTGAGTCACTTTATGCTCTTGTAAATGGGGATGTAGTTACTGGTGAAACAGCAGAAGAGCTAGTTAAAAATATTTATACCTATTTAGAAGAGAACCCAATGTTCTAACATTAAATATATATTTCGAAAAAAGCAGTCACCATACTGCTTTTTCTTGTTTTTGACAAAAAGAAAACCCTTCATTAGATAATGAAGAGTTTCTAAAAAAACGGGGGATAGACCCATTGTGGTCAAAAAATTCTTGTTTTAAACTTAAAGAAAAAGAAAATTTTGTACGAAACGGATTATTTGTATCAAATTCAATTTAACATTATACTTATAGTAATAACCTGATTTTAAAAAAGAGGGAGGTTACGAGGATGACAGATCATGTCGTTAATATTTCCGAGGCAGCAGCTTTCCAAATTAAAGATATGATGAAACAAAATGAAGAAGAAGGATCCTTCTTACGTGTTGCTGTTAAAGGTGGCGGTTGTAGTGGGCTTTCATACGGAATGGGCTTTGAACAAGAAGAAAACGAACAAGACCTTCATGATGAACAACATGGAATTAAGATCCTCATCAATAAAGAAGATGCTCCGATTTTAAATGGTGTAAAAATAGACTTCAAACAATCCCTAATGGGTGGAGGATTTACCATTGATAACCCAAATGCTATTGCATCATGTGGATGTGGTTCTTCCTTCCGTACGGCTAAAGTATCTGGAACACCTGAAAATTGTTAAATAAAAAGTTAGGCTTAATTCGAGCCTAGCTTTTTTTATTCCAAATATGGCAATTTTTAGTCGATAAAATGACTTTTTTCTTACAAACGTCAAAAACTATTGTTTTTTTAATATTCTTAAGTTTTAAAATGCCCCTGAAGTACTTGAAATATCAATATAAAAGTCCTATTATAGGATATGGATATTAAATAGTAAAACTTTTTGACAAATGTCGTAATTTTTTATGTCCAGTCATGGTATCTTACGTGAAAGATATCACAAACTATTTTATCAATAAAATCAGAGCTTGCAGTTGAAAATAGGAATAGCTAAATTTCTACTGCAAAAAAAGAAAAGGTGGGCGTGATTACAGTGAGAAAGCCAAAAATCGTCGTTTTAGGAGCAGGATACGGTGGATTAACTACTATCGTTAACCTACAAAAAACATTAGGTGTAAATGAAGCGGATATTACACTTGTTAATAAAAATGATTATCACTATGAAACCACTTGGTTACATGAAGCATCTGCGGGAACTTTACATGCGGATCGTGTACGTTATCAAATTGAAGATGTAATTAGTGGACATAAAGTTAAGTTTGTAAAAGGCTCTGTAGCAAAGATTGACACCGAAGGAAAACGTGTAATCCTTGAAGATGATTCACAGGTTGAATACGATTATTTAGTTGTTGGATTGGGCGGAGAATCTGAAACATTTGGTATTAAAGGTTTAAAAGAATATGCATTTACGATTTCAAACGTAAATACTGCTCGTCAAATTAGAGAGCATATTGAATATCAATTTGCAACTTATAATACAGAAGAGGAAAAAAACGATAGCCGTCTTACAATCGTTGTTGGTGGAGCTGGATTTACTGGAATTGAGTTTTTAGGAGAACTAGTTAACCGAGTTCCTGAGCTTTGCCGTGAATATGATGTTGATCAAAATAAAGTAAGAATCATCTGTGTGGAGGCTGCTCCAACTGCGCTACCAGGCTTCGATCCTGAATTAGTTGAATATGCAGTTAACCACTTAGAGAAAAAAGGTGTAGAATTCAAGATTGGTACTGCAATCAAAGAAGGAACACCTGATGGAATCATCGTTGGGAAAGATGATGTGACTGAAGAAATTAAAGCTAGCACTGTCGTTTGGGCAGCGGGTGTTCGTGGAAACAGCGTAATCGATGCATCTGGTTTTGAAGCAATGCGTGGACGTGTGAAGGTTGATAAGCAGCTTCGCGCACCAGGACATGACAATATCTTCTTTGTTGGTGATAGCTCACTAGTTATTAACGAAGAAATTAATCGTCCATACCCACCAACTGCACAAATTGCTATGCAACAAGGTGCATTAGTGGCGAAAAACATTGCAGTTCTTGTTCGTGGTCAAGGTGAGCTTGGTGAATTTACGTTCGATAATAAAGGAACAGTATGTTCACTTGGCGAGCATGATGGAATCGGAGTTGTATTCGGTAGAAAGATTTGGGGATCCAAAGCAGCATTCATGAAGAAAGTAATCGACAATCGTGCACTCTTCATCGTTGGTGGTCCATCACTCGTTCTTAAAAAAGGTAAATTGAAATTTTTATAAGGTAATCTAAAAGGAATGTGGGGAGACTCGCATTCCTTTTTCACTATTTGTCCATATAATCAGAGTAAAATCAATTGACTTACGTTCCATCCCTTTAGTACACTAGGAAGGGATTTGTGCGTCCAGCTCCAGCGCTTAGCCCCTCGAGGTCACAAGCCAATCTGTCAAGAAGGTCAAAGTACAACCTTCCAGCCATCTCGTCTTGTGCTTGTCAGGGCTGATCAAGGCGCTTGCGCATTTGTTACTGGAGGAGAGGTACCATGTCATTCAGTTTTTTACCGATATTATTAATTTCGATGCTGTTGTTTTTCGTTTTATTTTTTGGAATTGGATTTATTCTTAACATGCTTTTACGGATGTCGTGGATTATGGCTATTATCTACCCGGTAATTGGGTTGGCCATTATTCAAGAGGTTTCCTTTCTCGACTATTTTACATCACCAGGAACTGCTTTTCGCTCTTTAGGGAATAGCATTATGACTTTAGCTCCTTTAGATATTGCGATTTTACTTAGCGGTCTTGCTGGCGCAGTTTTATCGGGAGTAGTCATTAAGCTCCTCCGAAAAAAAGGATACAGAATGTTTTAGAAAACCATTTCCATATAATTGTGTTGAAAGAGACGTAAGGATTCTGTGATAGAAATCCTTACGTCTCTTTTTTATACATGAATTATTTTCCACCTAAAAACGAATAATTTCTAACCGAATTGGAAAGAAATAGAGTCGTGAGAGGAGTGGAAAAATGTGTTTCATCTAAACACAATTATAAGAAGAAGTGTAATGACGGTGTTAGTTACATTCGCACTATTCACTACGTTCCAATCTTTTTCCGGAGTGCAGACGAAAGACCTTACAAACTGGGCAGGCGACCAAATGAAAAAGAAATCGCAAACAGTTGTAATCAAAAGTGTCGGATTGGCCTCCAAATTGATGTTGCGCATTCAAGGAAATAATGTGGTCTTGGCTTCGAGTGTTGAAAGTACACTACCAATCGAAGAAGCCATTGATTTTTCAAAATACCCGACAAAAACAGTTGTTGCAACTGGATACACAGCGGGAGTTGAATCGACAGGTAAAGATGCCAATCACCCTTCCTATGGAATCACTTACTCTGGTGTAAAGGTCAAGCGTGATCTGTATTCTACCATCGCTGCCGATTTAAATGTCTTTCCAATTGGAACCATCCTGTTTATCCCTGATTATGGGTATGGTGTGGTTGCCGATAAAGGTGGGGCGATTAAAGGAAATAAAATTGACTTGTATTATGAAACTGTTCATGATGTTTATAATAAATGGGGGAAAAGAACCCTCGATGTCTATGTAATCAAAATGGGTGACGGTAAAATATCAGAAGAAGAAATTGCTGCCATGAATGAGGATAAATCCATGCAGGTATTTCGACAACAAATATTAGGTGAAAAAAGTTAAAGGCTAATCGCAATGATTAGCCATTTTTGTTTTATAAAACATAAAGTAAGAATGTTAATAAAATCCCTGTCAAACCACCAAAAAATACTTCAATGGGTTTATGACCTAATAATTCTTTTAACTCACTTCGTTTTCTTTCTTCATCAAGCCTTGGCCATAGCTTTGCATCTTCCGCAAATTTTTGAAAGTCTGCAACAAGTTTGTTGAGAACGGTAGCCTGTTCACCAGCGTGTCTGCGAACACCGGAAGCATCGAACATGACAATTACGGCAAAAACAGTAGATATTGCGAAAAAAGGAGAACCGACTCCTTGCTCAAGGGCAATTCCTGTTGTTAAAGCTGTTACAGCCGCTGAATGGGAGCTTGGCATACCACCAGTGCTCGTAATTAGGGACCAATCAACGTTTCTAGTCACAAAAAAATGTAGCGGGACCTTAACAAACTGCGCAAATCCAATTGCAGCAAGTGCGGCCCAAAGGGGGAAATTAGTAAAAAGCTCCATGTAAACTACGTCCTCTCATTAGAATGCACTTTTTTCTCTTTAGTTGATAGGATAATCTTTTAAAAACCAGCATGTTCGCCAATTGTTACTGTTATTATAAAAGAATTTGCGAATGTCTGCAAAATGAATCTTCTTCAGATGAAATTTAGTGTCCCGAAGTTTATAATAAAAAGGTAAAAATAAGTTGGAGGTGTTAATGTGTTTACAGTAAAAAATGAAATTAAGGTACAAGATACTCATGAAGCAATACTCATTGGTTTATATGCGAAGAATCAAAAAACAACTGGGCTCACTCACGAAATTGATACATTAATGGACGGTCAAATTACAGTACTGTTAAAAGAAGGAGACATATCAACGAAGCAAAGTATTGTATCTAAAGTACATACATTAGGAAAGGCCCCCATTAAACGAGTGTACTTTCTCGGGCTTGGTAAGGAGGATGACCAATCCTTTGAATCACTCAGAGAAGCGTTTGGAAAGGCTGTTAAAGCAATCGATGAAGCAAAAATCGAAAGCTTTGCGGTTGAGTTAGATTCCTTTGTAACAGAAAAGCTAGAGGTTCATGATGTTGCACATGCATTTGGAGAAGCAATTGCATTGTCTACATATAAATTTGCAGATTATAAACAAAAATCAAATGAACCAGAAAAGAAAATTGAAGATGTAGTTGTTTACACAAAAGATGAAGTAGATGAGGTCGAAGCAAGTTTAAAAGTAGGATTTACTTATGGACAAGGGACAAACTCTGCGAGAACTCTTGTAAATTTACCAGGTAATATGCTAACGGCTACAGATTTAGCAAATTATGCAACTGAACTTGGAATGAAATACGGGTTTGAAGTTGAAATCCTTGAAAAAGAAGAGATGGAAAAGTTAGGGATGGGTGCTCTTTTAGCCGTAAATAAAGGTTCTGTGGAGCCTCCCAAAATGATTGTCCTTAAATATCAGGGAACCGATAACTGGGAGGATGTCATTGGCCTAGTTGGAAAAGGGATTACCTTTGATACAGGCGGTTATTCCATTAAACCAAAGGACGGCATTGTTGGTATGAAATCAGACATGGGTGGAGCTGCTGCTGTTTTAGGAGCAATGGAGATTATTGGTGAACTAAAACCGGAAAAAAATGTTGTAGCTGTCATCCCATCAACTGATAACATGATCAGTGGTGATGCGTTTAAACCAGATGATGTCGTGACATCGATGAATGGTAAAACAATTGAAATCCTAAACACAGATGCTGAAGGTCGTTTAGCGTTAGCGGACGGAATTACGTATGCTAAGTTCCACGGTGCCTCTTATTTAGTTGATGTGGCAACCTTAACGGGTGGAGTAATTGTTGCTTTAGGAAATGATATAACTGGCGCAATGACAAATAATGAAGCCTTTTTTGAAGAAGTGTTGGAATCTTCATTAGAAGCCGGCGAGCCAATTTGGCGTCTACCAATTACAGAAAATCATAAGAAGCGTGTTCGGGAGAGCCAGGTGGCTGACTTGAACAATTCACCAGGAAGAGATGGACATGCCATTTTTGCAGGCACATTCCTTGGTGAATTCGCAGAGAGTACACCTTGGGTACACCTTGATATAGCTGGAACGGCAACTACTACAAGTGCTCATGACTTAGGTCCTGCAGGTGCAACCGGGGTTATGGTCCGCACACTTGCAACTTTAGTAGAAAGATTTGGTATAACTGTAGAATCATAATTAGGAAGGAAGTCTACCGAGCGTAGGCTTCTTTTTTTCTTCTAAATGTACCTTCTCTCGCAAAAAATACCATTGACGTTATCTCCCATCATATGATATTGTAGTCTAGGTATTTTAATTCTCTACCAATTTACCAGACTAAAGTAAAAACTAATTAACTATTACTAGAAGGAGTTTTCATCATGAATGCAGTTGTTATAGCCGTTCTCGTTATGCTTATACTAAGCTTATTTCGTATAAATGTTGTCGTTGCTCTTGCAGTGGGGGCGATTGTTGGGGGACTTACAGGTGGCCTGGACCTTGCATCGACTGTTTCTACCTTTACAGATGGTTTAGGCGGTAATGCCACTGTAGCATTGAGCTATGCCTTGCTTGGTAGTTTTGCAGTTGCTATATCAAGAACTGGCCTACCAGATGCCATGGTAGCTTTAGCCATCAAAATGGTTGGTCAGCAAGGGGATAGTAAACGTAAAACTTATTCCAAGGTTTTAATCATTTTTATCATTTTAGCCATTTCTATTTCATCACAAAACCTAGTACCTGTTCATATTGCATTTATACCTATTTTAATTCCACCTTTATTAAAGGTCTTTAATGAGCTTGAAATCGATCGTCGATTGATTGCTTCTGTTATTACGTTTGGTTTAACAGCACCGTATATTGCACTCCCAGTAGGATTTGGAGAGATTTTCCACGGACTCTTACAGCAATATATGCTCGATAGCGGGCTAGAAGTTGCGAAAAAAGATATCCCTGTTGCAATGTTAATTCCAACTGCAGGGATGGTTGTTGGATTACTAATCGCAATCTTTTTTTCCTATCGTAAACCTAAAATATATAAAAATATTGAAATTGAAAATAAATCGAATTCAAAAGCAACTTATACTAAAAAGAGCATTGCTTTCGCTCTCATTTCTGTACTTGCTACATTAACCGTTCAGTTAACACTTTCACAAGTATTTGATGTAGATGGGATGATTTTTGGAGCTTTGGTCGGAATCATCGTTCTCTATTTCAGTGGCTCTATGAAAGTAAATCAAGCTGACGAAGTGATAACAGGCGGAATGAAAATGATGGCTTTCATTGGTTTTGTCATGATAACAGCATCCGGGTTTGCTGCTGTTATTAATGAAACAGGGGATGTGGAAGAGCTTGTTAAGCAGTCAGCATCCTTAATGAATGGAAACCAAGCATTTGCTGCTTTAATGATGTTAATCGTCGGTCTTTTAATCACATTAGGAATAGGATCATCTTTTTCAACGATTCCAATTATCGCGACGATTTTTGTTCCTTTATGCATGGAGCTTGGGTTTAGTCCGATGGCGACAATTGCCATCCTGGGTTCCGCAGCAGCTTTAGGAGATGCGGGTTCACCTGCGTCAGATAGTACACTCGGTCCTACCGCTGGGCTTAATGTCGATGGTAAGCATAATCATATCTGGGATACTTGTGTACCTACATTTTTACACTATAATATTCCACTTATTATTTTTGGCTGGATTGCAGCCATTCTCCTATAAAACTATACCCCCACGAACAATCGTGGGGGTATTTTCACTTTTAAGAGGCTTTTGTTGAAAGATGATTCACTGAGTTTTTTGTTACTGTGCGATAAATTCTTGGTGAAATAATTCCGGCAAAAATGGTGAATACGAGATCCTTCACTATGAACCAAGCCATAACTGTCCACGCTGCTCCATAGCTCATTTTAACCTCTAACCAAAAATTTAAGGCAAAGTACATATAGTTTGTGCCGATGAAATAGTTCATGAAGAGACCAACAAACGCAGCAACCATAAATGTTTTTAATGTTGGGGTCGCCTTTGAGTGTTCAACTACTTTACCAGCAAAATAGGCTGTTGGAATAAATGATAAAATAAATCCACCAGTGCTTCCAATGATAGGTGCGATTCCTGCCTCAAATCCTGAAAAAACAGGTGCTCCTGCCATCCCAATGAGCATGTAGACAATCATCGAAATGGCTCCTAATCGACTCCCGAGTAGAAGTCCAGCTAATACGGCAAAAAAGGTTTGCATGGTTAATGGAACCCCAGCAACCTGTAAAAATGGAACCATTGAAGTAATGTTTGCACCTATTGCCATTAGCGCTGCAAACATCCCTACATATGTAATTTCTATTGCTCGAATTCGTGGTTTTGAAACTGCTGTCATTATATGTTAACCTCCGTAAATTTATAGTTAACAAAATCGTAAAACAAGAAAGATTATATGTCAACATAAAATTTAATGAAGTTAACAAATAAAAAGATGAGTCATATGCATTTAAAATGGTTGATAAACTAGTGGTAGATGATTTCCTTTTCAATATGAAACCGTTAAATGAACATCCACTCCTTTTTAAAAATTGTTATAGTTAAAAAATATTTTTTTTGTCCATTGCAAGAAAAATGTGTCAAAAAGGTAGTCCTGTAAATATAATGCCCATATCCGAAAATGTTGGGAGCGGTCGGAATGAGTATTGGAATTGTATTAATGGGCCTTTTTGTCGGGTTTTTGGTCGGATTAACAGGCGTAGGAGGAGCGGCATTATTGACCCCATTTTTAATCTTAATTGGTATCAATCCACTAATTGCAGTTGGAACAGATTTTCTCTATAACTCCATCACCAAATTCTTTGGATCTGTTCAGCATTTTCGGCAGAAAACAATCAATTTTAAGCTTGTGAAATATTTGGCTTTAGGTAGTGTTCCTAGTGCAATTATAGCCGTTACTACATTACACTTTGCTGGTGGAGATAAACTCCTGCAAGGAGAAATTGTGAAGCATGCCCTCGGTTATGTCCTTATGATGGTTGCTATTGCGACTGTAGTAAAGACATTATTTAGCTCTCGTTTTTCACAAAGCACCTACAGTATAAAGCCCATTGAAGATAAAGCAAAAGCCACAATATTATTAGGGGCAATCCTTGGATTTATTGTCGGATTAACATCCGTTGGTTCTGGTTCGCTTTTTGCACTTGCGATGTTGTTATTTTATCAATTACGAGCCTCTGAGTTGGTTGGAACAGACATTGCACATGCATTTATTTTAGTTACAGTAAGCAGCATTTTTCATGTGGGTTTTGGGAATGTTGACTTTCTTTTAGTGACGAATTTGCTATGTGGTTCAATCCCTGGAGTAATTATTGGTAGCTCTTTATCCGCAAAGGTTCCGATGAAACCCCTACAAACGGTGATAGGGATCATCATTTTTATAAGTGGTTTGAAATTGATCTATTAAGTCGAAACACAAAAAATTGCGAATTTGTAGACCTTAGTGTAAAATTACACTAAGGTTTTTGGCTTTCTCTTAGAAAGAAAAGCTTAATGATTAAAAAGGTGATTATATATGGATAAGGAACAATTGACTCAAATACTCTCTGAAAAAATGAAGTTAATTCGAACAGAAAAAGGATATACACAGGATAAAATGGCTGAGATTTTGGGGATTTCAAAAAAGACGTTGGTGCAAATTGAAAAAAGAAGAATTGAAGCGGGATGGACAATTATCGTAGCTGTATGTGCATTATTTCGCGATAGTGAGATTATCCAAACAACTCTAGGCGGTGACCCTATCGATGTTATTGAAATTATTGGACGAAATGGGATTGATCGTGCAAAAGAACGTACAATGGGTGGTAAAATATGGTGGAAGGATCTCGAAAAGGAAGGCAGGTTTCGTCTCCAACAAAATATGATAAGTCAACATTATCGTATCCTAGATGACGCCAATTTTAGATGGTACTCATCGTTCAATAAAGAGGAAGCCTATAGCAGGTTAAAAGAAATTTCGATTGAAGCAAACTAGAAACGGGGCACAACCTATTTGGCCCCATTTTTCTTCTTCGCCGTTTTGTTTTTTGAATACGTAGATGAAGTTAAGTTGTTATTTACTGCAGCTTCTTCGTTAAGTCTTTCTTTTTTCGCCATCTAACTTCCTCCATGAATTCGTTTAATGATCGAGAGAATAATCCTCGTAGCGTTCGTTTAAATATTCATTTTCGCCAGTTGCGAAATTTATATTACGAAGGTCTAACTCTGGATCCAGCTGATTCACGAGTTGTTCTTCTTTGCTTTGTATATATCTTAGTGTATCTCTATTTCTATCTTCCATTTATTTTACCTCCTCGTGTTTTATCATGTCCTAAACCGTCTAAATTTCATTCTTGTAATCAAGAAAGAACGATAGGCAAATTTTTACCTTCGTTCAAATTGGTTGTTCTTTATCGCCATCTTAATGAAATAGTTAATACACTGGATTTAGAGCCTTTTACACTTGCTTCCAAGTGAAGAATTAAACCATCAGGATTAAAGGTTGCTTTCACTTTCGACTGAATGCCTGTTGTTTTTAGCAGTCGATCTACTTCCTGGTCATTTGATGCCTGTGCAGCAGCCATTACTTTTTTCGCAAACTCTTTAGAATCAGCTAATTTAGCCAATATCAGGCTTGCATCCTTCATGAGAATTCTCATTTCTTCTGCGGATTCCTTAAATAAAGTTGGGTCAACTTCTGGAAATTGACGATAATATGAGTATGGGTAATACGACACTGAGTCAGGAAAAACAGAATGTCTTGTAAGGTTTGAGTAGTATCCTGGATACAAAACAGTTCTTGGCGGTCCTTGACGTCCATAGATAAACGGATGATGATACAACGGTAGACCTCCCTTATCGAAATTCCCTTACAATATATGTAATTTTTGGGATAAGGGTGCATTCCAAGGGTAGTAAAGCCCTACTTCCTATCAATTCCTAACATCTTAAGAACAATTCCTTCCCACATCTTCCAAGGAAGTAAATTTTTAAGGGAAATGGTCAATCTTGTTCCTTTCCCTACGGGGTAACGAAGTCTAGTGAGGGAGGGCTTTGTAGCAAGCTTAACGATGAATTTGGCTACTTCAAGTGGGTCACCGTAAGAAGCTTGGTTTTTTTCAAGTCTTGCTTCAATTTTTTTCATCAATTCTTGATAGGGAGATGTCGGAAGCATCGACTTTTCTGCTACCTTTTTACCACTCCTCCATATATTCGTTTGAAATGAACCTGGCTCAATAATCGCGACATCGATACCAAATGATCTTACCTCAAGTTGCAATGATTCAGACCAGCCTTCTAATGCATATTTAGATGCAACATAAGGAGAGATGGCTGGAAATCCAATTTGTCCACTTATGCTGCTAAGATTCATGATTTTACCAGCTTTTTGCTTTCTCATAAATGGTAGCACAAGTTTAGTCACTTCAATCAACCCGAAGAAGTTCGTGTCAAACTGGGTCTTGTATTCCGATATTGAAATTTCCTCGGCAAAACCACCTGTAGCAAAGCCTGCATTATTTAGTAAAATATCGACTTTACCAAGCTTTTGAAGGGTTGTTTGAAATGCATGTAAAGAATCAGCATCGGTCACATCCAACCTACAAAATTGGAGGTTTTCCTCTAAATTCGGATTATTTAGTTGACGTAGAATGTTTTCTTTTTTTTGTAGATCTCTCATTGTGGCGACAACAAAGAATCCTTTTTTTAAAAACTCAATTGAACTTAGAAGACCAAATCCACTTGATGCCCCGGTAATGATTACTATGGGTTTGTCCACACTTTCCTCTCCCTTAAATAAAATGGTTTCTAATATTATCCATTTAATCTTATAATAGAAAAAGGTAAGTATCTAGAATAACGTACCCGATGAAGGCGGGATAAAATTGCAGATAAATGAAGTAGTATCAATAATCCAAGAACATGGTTATCTCGGACTTTATTTATGGCTGTGGGTGGGAGCATTTGTGATTCCAATTCCAAATGAAGTCATTGTATCAACAATCGGTTTTTTTGCGGCAGAGGATGTTTTTGTACCTTGGAAGATTTTTTTTGTAACATACTTTGGAATTCTAGCTGCCGTTACCACAAGCTATGTATTAGGACGCTCCGCTGGAAATGCCATGGTCTTCCTCATGAATAAACAAAATAAAATGCGAAGAAAAATCGAACGTGCTTTGTTAATCATTGAAAAATACAATACGTTTGCATTAGCATTTTGCTATTTCGTGCCCGGCTTTCGAGTTCTGTTTCCATTCTTATTCGGGTTTAGTAAATTTTCATTTATAAAATTTGCATTAACCCTTTATACCACTATTTTAGTATGGGTTTCCATTGTCTTTTCAGTCGGTTATTTTGCAGGGGAAGAGTTCATTGAAGCGTTTATTAAATACTACGATATAGTCGTTGGTGTAGCTGTTACGGCGTTGATGGTGTATGTATTGGTAAAGATAAGAAGGAGGAGGAAGCTACGAAAGTTTTCACACTGAGAGGGTGTACAGATCATGAAAAAGCTGTCTTTGTTTCTCATTTTCACTATCATTGTCGGCTGTTCACAGGATGAAAACCTTGATGGACCAGTAAAAGAAACGGTTTCTAACCCATCTATTATTGCTATAAATCTAACGATTCCATGGATGGTCACAAAAACAGATGGAATCATCTTTATTCCAGAGCGGATTGGAAAACTATCCGAAATAGAGGAGGCATCTGGAAAGGTGAAGCCCCAGCAACTAAAGCTTCATAAAGAAATCCTGCATCAAGGGGAAGGGGGCCTATTAGGGTTTACACTAGCTCCCGATTTTCAGACCTCGAATGATGCATTTATGTATCATACATATCTAGAAGAGGACAACATTTTAAATCGCGTCATCCTTGTAGAAAGAAATGGGTCTACTTGGGTGGAAAAGGCGGTATTACTTGAAGGTATTCCAGGAGGAAGAATTCATAATGGTGGCCGTATTAAAATTGGCCCTGATGATAAGCTTTACGTTACTGCTGGAGATGCTGGGGTTCCAGAAAATGCACAAGATTTAACAAGTCTAGCTGGGAAAATTTTACGCATCAACCTCGATGGCTCTATTCCAAATGATAATCCATTTCCTAACTCGTATGTATACACATACGGTCACAGGAACCCACAGGGGCTTGCCTGGGATGAAAAAGGAACGTTATACAGCACCGAGCATGGACAAAGAGCGCACGATGAGATTAACCTAGTTGAACCAGGGAAAAATTATGGCTGGCCAATTATTGAAGGGAGTGAAACAAAGCCAGACATGGTCACACCTATTTATCAAACAGGTGAGGACACATGGGCTCCTTCTGGTATCGATTATGCAAATGGAAAGCTATATATCGCTACACTACGTGGCTCTATGGTAAGAAGCTATGAAATTGCGTCGGGGAGGATTGAAGTAATCCTTGATATCAATAGCCGGATGAGGGATGTTTACATAGAAGACAGCACACTCTATACAATCACAAATAACAAGGATGGTCGAGGAAACCCGAAGGAAGATGATGACAAACTTCTTTCGATTTCATTGTCGGGCATTCGAAAATAAGTAGGGAGCTTAGGAGGAGAAAAATGGTAGAAAATACATTAGTTCAAGCATTGGGTATTACAATTGAAGAAGTGACACCTGAACGGGTAATAGCTACTATGCCAGTTGATGAGCGTACCCGCCAGCCATTTGGAGTTTTACATGGTGGTGCTTCTGTTGCTTTAGCGGAAACTGTTGCAAGTATCGGTACATACAATCTGGTAGACAAAGAAACGGAAGGATGTGCCGGACTCGAAATTAACGCCAATCATATTCGTGCAAAAAGGGACGGTGTTGTAAAAGCAATCGGTACCCCTCTTCATAAAGGCAAAACAACAATGGTCTGGGACATTAAAATCGTAGATGAGGAAGAAAATCTCATTTGTGTATCGCGCTGTACCATGGCCATTTTGAAATTAAAGAAATGAAAAAAGCGAGGACCCCAATCGTCCTCGCTTTTTCTCATTGACTCATATTTTCTTTTGCAAGTTTTTCTTTATCCTTTAGGTCGTCACGAGCGCTTTTTTCCCAAAGTGGAACCTTTGAGTTATAAGCAGCACGGCTGATTAAATGACCAGAAACAGGTGAAGTCATAAATAGGAAGACAAATCCTAAAATCACCCTAAAGTTCATATAGCCTTCAATGATCCAAAAATATAAAAATGTTCCAAGGAGGATCGACAAAACCCCTAGTGTCGCACTTTTTGATACCGCATGATTTCTTGTGTACACATCAGGTAATCGAACAATCCCAATTGCACTTAATATGCTTAGAAGCGCTCCAAACAAGATCATAACTGCAAATAAAATTTTAAGCATCTCGGTCATGTTCAATTACGACTCCTTTCTCAAGGAATTTTGAAAAAGCGACGGTACCAACGAATGCGACAATCGCTATTAATAATATAACTTCAAGGAACGAATTGGAGCGTAAGATAATGGAAATAATCGCAGTAATTCCCACTAAATTGATCCCGATTGCATCAAGGGCTATGACTTTGTCAGGGATCGATGGCCCTTTTATAACACGGTATATATAAGCAATTGTTGAAACCGATAAGAAGACTAGAGCGAGATTAAGTAAAATTTCAAACATTATCGGCTCACCTCCATAATTGCTTTTTCAAATGAATTTTTAATTGAATCAATGGCTTCATCAACGTCTTGTATGTCCATTGCATGGACGTACAGTGTTTTTCTATCATCTGAAATATCAACAACCAGTGTTCCAGGTGTTAATGTTATCAGATTTGATAGCGTTAGGATTTCCCAATCTTTTGTGAGTTCAGTTGGCATTGCGAAAATCCCAGGTTTCACATCAAGCTTTGGCTTTACAACCACTTTCATAATTGCATAGTTTGAAAGAATTAACTCTCTAAAGAAAATCAAAATCAGCTTAATTACTGCCCACACATTATGAAGGTAAAAACGATGTGAGAAGGAACGACGTAAAACAAAAATAAGTAAAAGCCCAATCAAATATCCGCCAAAAAAGGCACTAAAGTCATAAGCATTCGAAATAAACATCCACGAAACGGCAATAAAAATATTTAAAACTAATTGCAACAACATAAGATCTACTCCTTTAAAACAGCTTGGATGTAGATGGATGGATCCGTCAAGTCTTGAGCTGCCTGAGAGATATACGGATAGAACCATTCAGCACCAAATCCAAGTGCAATTGAGAGTGAAAGTAGAAGAGTAATCGGAATTAGCAGTCCTTTTGTTGATCCTTTTTCTTCATCTTTCCTAAGTTTTGCTTCACCCCAGAATCCGTTAATGAAGATTTTCATTACCGAATATAGGACAAGAAGACTTGAAATTAAAATTGCCGCAACCAGTACATAATGCTCTGCAGCAAGGCTTCCTTTTACAATTAGAAGCTTCCCAACGAATCCGCTAAATGGAGGGATTCCTGCAAGTGAAATAGTAGCAATAAAGAACATCCAGCCTAAATATGGATGATGGTTAATTAAGCCTCCCATTTTCTTCAAATTGCTTGTACCAGTTATCACAATCATGGCACCGACTAAAAGGAAGAGGGCAGCCTTGATAATCATGTCATGAATTAAATAGTAAATCGATCCAGTCAATGATGTTGGTGTTAACGTTGCAACACCCACTAAAATAACACCAACCGCAGTTAATATATTGTAGATAATAATCTGTTTAACATCCCAATACGCAACAGCGCCGATTACTCCTACAACAATTGTAAATCCAGCAAGAATCCCAATTAAGGTATGTGTAAAACCAGTATCATGGTAGAAAATAATAGTAAATGTACGAATGATGGAATACACGCCAACCTTTGTTAACAATGCTCCAAAAAGGGCCGTTATCGGTGTTGGAGGAGCATTATAGGAACCCGGTAACCAGAAAAATAACGGGAAGATGGCTCCTTTTAATCCAAATACCACTAAAAATAAGATGGAGATTACAGTCACAATACCAGGTTGTCCTAGTTCACTTATTTTTGCTGATAGATCTGCCATATTAACTGTTCCTGTCACTGCGTATAGGTAAGCAACCGCAATAACAAATAGGGCAGATGAAATCACGTTCACCAAGATGTATTTAATGGATTCACGTAATTGCGGCTTTGTCCCACCGTGTACAATTAGAACATAGGAAGCCATTAGCATGACCTCGAAAAAGACAAAGAGGTTGAAAATATCCCCTGTTAAAAATGCACCTAGTACCCCAACCATTAAGAATTGTACAGCAGCATAATAAAAGAAACGTTCTCTTTCTTTTCCGATGTTCTTAAATGAATAGATAATACATGCTAAGACAACAATGCTACCTGTTGTAACTAGTAAAGAAGCAAGCATATCTGCTACTAGTACAATACCGAAAGGAGCATCCCAGTCTCCGAGGTTAAGGGTTTGAATCCCATTATGATAGACCTGATTGACAAGTATTAATGACAGGATGACTGTCAGAATTGTAGATAATAAGCTTATCACTCTTGATGCTTTCGTATATTTATTTACAAATATGAGTATGATTCCCGTCAGGAGAGGAATCAGTATTGGAAGGATTACAAAATTATTCATTGCTATCATTTCCCCTTAATTTATCCATGTTATCCGTTCCAAGCTCCTGATAGGATCGATACGCGAGCACTAGGATAAACGATGTTACCCCAAAGCTAATTACGATCGCAGTTAAGATAAGGGCTTGGGGAAGTGGATCAACATAAGCCTTCGTCCCTTCTACTAATATGGGAGCAGCACCTTGCTTCAACCCACCCATTGTTAAAATCAATAAATGGGCTCCATGACTGAGCAAACCTGTCCCAATAATTACTCGAATAAGACTTTTCGAAAGCATCAAATACGTCGCTGCCGTAAAAAGAATTCCGATGACAATTGCCATTAAAATCTCCATTAATCATCATCCTCCCCGATTGTTTGAATAATGGTCAAGGTTACTCCAACAACAACTAAATAGACACCGGTATCGAATAATACGGCAGTGGCAAGTTCCGTTTCCCCGAAAATTGGTAAATCAAAGTAACCAAAGGTATGACTTAAAAAGGGTACATTGAATAAGAATGAACCCATTCCTGTTAATGCTGCTATTAATAGACCAAGAGCAGCGACCTTTTTAAAGTCGAAAGGCAGGGCTTTTTTAACTGTTTTCATATCAAATGCTAAAAGGAAAAGGACGATCGCCGCTGCCGAAATCAGTCCACCGATAAATCCTCCGCCTGGCGTATTATGCCCTGCAAAAAAGAGATTCAAGGAATAGGCAAGAATGATGAAAACAGTTATTTTTGTAGCTGTTTGTAAGATTAAATCATTAGTTTTCATCCTTCTTTCCTCCTTGTTAAGCGTAATTTGATCATTGTAAAAATACCAAGTGCAGCTATGCCTAGTACAGTAATTTCAAACAATGTATCGAAGCCACGGAAGTCTACTAAAATGACGTTAACGATATTTGTACCTCCGCCTTCCTTATAGCTGTTTTCGACAAAATAACTTGAGATGGAATCAATCAATCTTGTACTATTTGCGGAAATTGCAAGTAAAGTTACAATTGTTCCGACCCCTAATGAAATAATTAGGTTTGTTAAACGAAAACGCATTGGCTTTTCCTTTTTCTGAAGCTTCGGAAGGTGATAGAAGCATAGTAGAAATAAGGCTACAGAAACGGTCTCAATTACTAGCTGAGTCAACGCCAAATCCGGAGCGCGGAAAAGCACAAAGAATAATGAAACTGAATATCCAACTGCACCAAGTGCAATAATTGCGGTCAGTCTTGACTTAGCAAAAATCGTTGTGGCAACCCCACCGACAAGAACAAATGCTAGTACTGCTTCAAAAAGCCGAACCGGCGCAACATGTGTTAAATCAAAGGCAAATCCATTTTTAATAATGAGTGAACTTCCAATTGCCAAGATAAAGAACGCAAACATAATAACCAAATAGTCGCGAATAACTCCGGTCATATAAAAACCATTAAGCTTTGAAGCTGATCGCTCCATTGTGACAAGCCCTTTGTCATAGAGATTGTTTAACGTTAACCGCTTGGAAAAGACATTATAAATGCCTGTCCATTTTGCAAGAGTGAGAAACATAAGTGTTCCTAACACAATGACTCCAATTGACATAAAGAGTGGTGCGTTCCATCCGTGGAAATACTCAAAGTGAACATGATAGCTTGAACCGCCATCAAGTAAGCTTGGAAGAATGGATGCCACAGCAGGCTCGATTACGCTTGGCGCCAATATGTTTGAGAAAAACCCAAATATTATGACAAGTGAAGCTAGAATAATAGGTGAAATTAACATCCCAATCGGTGCTTCATGTGGTTTTTTATCGAGTTTTTCAAACTGTGCTTTACCAGTAAAAGTTTTAAAGACAAGAATCATACTGTAAATGAAAGTAAATACACTAGCCACCCAACCCAGAATTGGGAAAATAACGCCGAATGTTTCCATATTAAAAACATCAAGTGTTGTTGCATTTACAATTGCTGTAAAGAATGCTTCTTTACTTAAAAAACCATTAAAAGGTGGTAAACCAGCCATTGAAAATGCACCAATGACAGCCAATGTAAAGGTAATTGGCATAACGGTCATTAATCCACCGAGCTTGCGAATGTCACGCGTACCTGTTTCATGGTCGACAATCCCAACAACCATGAATAAGCTTCCTTTGAAAGTTGCATGGTTAATTAAGTGGAAAATTGCAGCGACTATGGCAGCCAGATAAATATTTGAATCAAGATGATCATAGTGAAGAGCTGCTGAACCAATTCCGAGTAACGACATTATCATTCCAAGCTGACTAACTGTTGAAAACGCAAGGATTCCTTTTAAATCGGTTTGTTTAACCGCACTGAATGATCCCCAGAACAAGGTAATAATGCCAAAGGTCGAAATAATCCAAAACCATTCACTTGATCCAGCAAAAATAGGACTCAAGCGCGCAACTAAATAGATACCTGCTTTTACCATTGTTGCAGAGTGTAGATATGCACTGACTGGTGTTGGTGCTTCCATCGCATCAGGTAACCAGATATGGAATGGAAATTGTGCTGATTTTGTAAAAGCGCCTAATAGAATTAAAAGCATCGCAGGGATGAATAGTGGATTTGATGGTAACATATCCACTTGTCCAATCATTTCACGAATACTAAATGTATTAGTCATGATTGATAGTAAAACAAAACCTGCTAGCATTGCTAATCCACCGAAGACGGTGATTAACATTGATTTTTGTGCACCATATCTTGATTTTTCACGATTGTGCCAATATCCGATTAATAGAAATGAAGATAGACTTGTTAATTCCCAAAATGTATAAAGCACAATCACATTATCTGAGAGAACAACTCCAAGCATAGCACCCATGAAACAGAGTAAGTACACATAAAAGTTGTGTAAGGATTCCTTTTCTTTCGAAAGGTAATAGATTGAGTAGAGGACTACTAATGCCCCTATGCCTGTAATCAATAAAGCAAATAAGAGTCCTAATCCATCAATGTACGCTGTGAAATTTACGCCAATGGAAGGCATCCATTCTGCAGTACGGATTATCGGGTTTCCATTCATCGTATCCTTTATGAATGGAAAGAAATAAGAGAATAGGACTACAGGTAAAATTAGTACAAACCAACCTGTATGAATCCCTCGCAAATATTTGCGGAAGAAAGGAATAAAGATAGCCATTAGAAATGGAGATAAAATGGCCCAATGTACAAGTGACAAAACAGTACCCCCTTGTTATTTTTTTATCTTCTAGAATTATATAACAATTATAAAGAAGTTGCATGCCTTGCAACTTCTAGTGTCACCAAGTTTTTCAGTTGTTATTAAATATGTAGAGACGCGTCTTTTTGACCTAAAAAATTTTTCTATAAAAGTCACTAACTAGTTAAAATTCAGTCGGAATTACCTACTTGTATTTGAGAAAACTGTATAAAATATCCTATTAAGTCGAATGCTAATAGCAAGAGGTGAAATCTTGTGAACGTAAAAAAAGGAATTGTGGCAATCGCTATTTTTGCCTTTCTGTTTATAGGAGCATGGGTGATTCATGAACAAACGAAGAGAGAGTATGGAGAAAGCCAACTAGAAAATCAACATCAATTTCAAATCCAAACCATCAATTCTCCACAAACACCAGAGAAACCTAAGGTCTATCCAAAATTCAAGCCGCGAGAGTATATTCGAATTGAGCGCTAAATAAAAAAGGATGAGACAAAGCATCTCATCCTACATGACACTATTATTTCTTACCATTGGAACTGGAATGGCTTTATTATGAAACATCATGATTAACATAGGAACAGCAAGAAAGGCAAGGAGTACAAATAAAGTGAACAATAAGTTTGATGTTAATGAAATCCCAGCTTTATGTCCCGCATCCATATACTCCTTAAAAAGAGCGTTAATTTCTTCATCTTCAGGGAAATTTCCTAGCATTAAAAATTCCTGATTGTCGACATCATAATAAAAGAATTCATGCTTTTGGATATAGAAAATGCTGTCACGCTTTAGTTTATATGCCACATGCCCCACAACGACATTTGCTTTATACGTATCAATTTCCTCTTCGTTTTCCTTTGTCTCCGGATCATCCGGTGTAACAACCTTTGTAATTTCAGCTTCCTTTGAGATGGAATTGACTATTTCTGCAGAGCCGTTCGCATAATAATTGATTTCCTTCAATTTTTCATTGACCGCTTTTGTAAAATCTGATTCCCCAGCAGCACTAGCCGAACTTAAAAACGTAAAAAATGCAAAACAACTAATGAGCAACATTAATAAGAACCCTTTTTTCATAGAATCCCTCTTTCCTCTAAAATTGTAGCCTTTAATCTATATGTATTTTCAAAAAAGAGATTTACTACTAAAAAATGTATGTTAAAATCGAAAAAGGTATTTCTAGAAGATGTTCAAAAAGTCCGGTGAAAATGACACATCGAATTTCTGCGTTGGCTTGCTTCTCCGTTCCTCACGTATTTACTGCATACGATCCGGTACTCAAAGCTGCACCGCCTTGAAATTTCGACGCACAGGACGTGCTAGTGTCGACAATGCCACAGGATGTGGCGCTCTTGTCGACGCGGTCCTATTCATCCTCCTTTTTGAACACGTATTTTAACAAAAATATGAGGAAGCAAAATGAAAAATACATATTTTACAAGCTACTTTCCGCTCATTTCTATTATTCTATTTAGTGTTTCATTAGCGATTCTGACGGAATTGAAAACATTGGAGTTGTTAAAACAAATTGGCATTTATCGTGGAATGCAGGAATTTTTTTCGCCAACGTGGATTAATTTTGCGATTTTCTTTGTTTTTTTCTTACTCTATTTCATGGTGTTTGCGGCCTTAAAATTAATTGCTAATACATTACTTGAGCTTTCGCTATTGTTCTTCACGAAGGATAGCAATGGAGAAAGTCTGCGGAAAATAAGAGCGGGATCGTTTTTCTATTTAGGAGGAGGGACACTTTCATTAGCGTTTGTCCAATCCTTTTACGGCATTGTGATCGTTCTGTTATTAGCCACACTTGGCTATTTTATATTTTTTGTTTATAAAATTCAGGATACACTAACCTTTGGCGGATTAATTGGGATTGTCTTTTTTCATACACTTAGTTGGTTTACCTTTTTTATGACAATAACCTATGTTTGCCTTCAGCTATACAACAGTATCATCGCAAGTTTACCAATCTAAAAAGCGAGCCCATTATCATTTGTGGCTCGCTTTCATCATATCCTTCCAAATATACATTTGAGGTTTGCGTGACTCCATATACGAGATGCTCTTATTTTGATCATTTCCAACCCACACACCAGCCGTATATTGATCAGTGAGACCAATAAACCAAAGGTCTTTTACATCATTCGTCGTTCCCGTTTTTCCACCAATATAACCCGTTGAAAAATAAGCATCTTTACCAGTTCCCGACTTTACAACATCCCCAAGTAAGATTCTTACCTTTTGATTAGCAGATTCACTCCACACCACTACAGGTTTTTCATCCCATTCATATAGGATGTTTCCTTGTAAATCAGTCACTTTGGTAATTCCACGAGCTTGTATATATTGACCGTTGTTCCCAAATGTTGCGAAGGCATTTGTCATCTCAAGTGGAGACATTCCATAAGTAAATCCACCAATGGCTGCTGGCAAACTATGGTCTTCTTTTACTACATTGGAAAAATGAAGCTTGTCTAAATAGGAAAATGCGTGTTCAATCCCAACTCTTTCAAACAACCGAACAGCAGGGGTGTTGTAGGAATACTTAAAAGCTGTTCGTAGGGTAACATTACCATATTCTCCGCCCCCATAATTTCGTGGGCAATACCCATTTTTACAATAGTTATTGGCATTAATTGTTTGTGAAATAGAAGCACCCGTTTGATCAAAATAAGGCGCATAAACAAGCAAGGGCTTAATCACGGAACCTGGTTGTCGAAAGGCTTGAAAGGCACGATGGAACGTAAACTTTTGATAGTTTTTTCCGCCAGCGATTGCGACAATTCGATTCGTCGAGTGATCAATAACGGCAGCAGCTCCTTGTACATTTGCATTCGGTAAATAGCGATCCAAAGCTTGTACAGCTTCTTGTTGTATACTCGGGTTTAACGCTGTTTCAATCATGATTCCAGATTCGAGAACTTCGTTTACCTTTTGATCCAAGCCTTTTTGAAGTTCTTTCTTTACGTTGTCAGGTGCTGAATGTAACTTTTCATTAAAGCCTTCTTTTTCAGCAATTAATTCTTCAAACTCTTGATAAATATAGGTCGAATAATCTGGATACTGGTCGACACGATCACTCATCATAAGCTCAATCGGTTCCTGTACTGCTTTTTCATATTCTTCAGTTGTGATTTTACCTGCCTCTACTAATCTTTGTAAAATACGTTCTTGACGTTTCTTCGTATTCGAAAAATTCGTTATTGGATTGTAGAGGGTTGGGTTATTCGGGATGGCACTTAAAAATGCGATTTTCGCTAGTGTAGCATCCTTGATAGACTGGTTAAAATAGAGCTGGGATGCCGTTTCAATTCCATATGCCCCATTTTGAAAATAAATGGCGTTAATGTACAACGTTAAAATTTCCTCTTTCGTAAGAGTTCGTTCCAATTGATACGAGTACAAGAGCTCACTTAATTTACGATTATAGGTCTTTTCATTTGTTAAGTATAGATTTCGTGCAAGTTGCTGGGTGATTGTACTGCCACCCTGATCGATCGAGTCATTTTCTAGATTGATAAGGGCTGCCCGACCAATCCCGGTAATATCGAATCCTAGATGTTCATAAAAATGCTGATCCTCAATTGTTATAAACAAATCCCTCACAATTTGTGGAATTTCTTCAGCTGGAAGGATTGTTCGATTTTCACCCTGGCGGATCTCCGAAATCACGTTTCCAGTGCTGTCTTTAATGTAGCTTGTTTGTGGTAACACAACATCACCGATTGGAATTTCTTCATCAAGTACAGTAGAGAAGCTTCTTGTAGCCTTAAGCTCGCTATGTACCTGGAATAACACAAACATAAACACAAAAAAAAGAATTAAGGTGATGAAATACCCTGTTTGTCTTCTCATATATAACACTCTCTCAAAGATTACTATTCTCTCATTATATAAAAAAACAGACGGCATTTGCCATCTGTATTACGCGGCTTGTTGAGTTGATTTATCAGAATGTCGAACAACACTTAGCCTTAAAATAATCGCCCCTGTTAAAAAGAGTCCACTTGTTACGAAAAAAACAGTAGAGATACCGAAGATACCACTAAGGATTCCACCTGATATTGGACCAATCACATTTCCTAAAAAACGAAAACTGACATTATAGCCTTGGACTTCCCCCTGCATCGAAAGAGGGGCAACTTGGCGGATGTAGGCTGTCATACACGGAATTAATCCACCGACTGCCATGCCGAATAAAAATCTACATAGAACAAGCTGCCATAATTCGCTTACAAGACCTTGCGGGATAAACAAAATGGAACAGGCAAGGAGAAGGAGTGTTAAAATCTTTTCATGCCCCATTCGGTCACCTAACTTCCCCCATTGTCTCGTAAATAATAAGTTTCCAAATCCAGTCGCTGAAAACGCCATTCCAGCTAAAAATACAATATTACTACTGTCGGTTAAGTGAGTGACATATAATGCTAGTAAGGGCTGGATACTGAAATTCGCTACTTGAATGAGTGTTGATATAAACATGACGGTTAATAAAACAGGGTTCTTGAAGATATGAATTAATACCTCTTTACGTGTATATTTTTTTACCGTCGTACTTGTTTCATTTAACCGAACTTCTTTAATACCAATGCCCACTAGAATAACTGCACCTAAAATCACCACTGCGGTGATAACAAAGGTATACTGAAAACCAACGGCATCAGCAAGCAATCCACCTAATAATGGACCAAATAATGCTCCTGAAACATTTCCCATTTGAAGAGTCCCTAATGTTTTTCCTGCAATTTCCTTCGGGGTTTGTGCGGAAATGAGGGCTAGGGAGGTAGGAATAAACCCAGTAACAACACCCATAAAGAGCCTCAAGACAAATAATTGCTGAACTGTATTCACATAACCCATTAAAAAGATGCTGAAGGCAATGCCAGTTCCTGTAATTAATAGAATCTTTTTGTAGCCATTTCGGTCGCCAAAACGTCCCCAAATCGGTGAAATAAAAAAAGCAGTGACAAAGGTTGCGGCAAAGACTAAGCCGGCCCACCGTTGCACAAAGCTATCCGAGTAATCACCGAAAGTTTCGATGTATAAAGACAGAAATGGCATAATCATTGTTGCACTAGCTGCAACAAAAAAATTGGCAAACCACATAATAACCAGATTACGCTTTGTTGTTTGAATGGATAACACCTTCTCAATTCGGATATTTCGGTTTACTAAATATTATAAAATATTATCTTACTTTATTAAAGGTAAAAAAGCATATATATTATAAATATATTCTGAAAAATGAAAGGAACCATGTTATAATATTTAAAAAAGATGTTCGTCTAAGTTAAACTATTTTTAGCAGAAGTTAGCCACTTCTTTGGTAGGAGAAATATGACAAAGGAGGTTTAGGTGTGGATAATCAGCATCAATATTTGTTCATTGATTTTGAATTTACAATGCCTGAGGGGAAAAGCAACCCACAAGGATTTTATCCCGAGATTATTGAAGTTGGTCTTGTATCTGTGAAGAATCAGAAGATAATCGACCAATACTCATCCTATGTAAAACCGATAAAATTTCCTACACTAACTGAACGGTGCAAGTCTTTTTTAAACATATCCCAAGAGCAAGTAAATTGTGGAATATCGTTTCATGAACTAGTGAACAAGCTATCTGAATATGAAAAAACATCCTCAAGCACTATTATTACCTGGGGAAATATGGATATGAAGGTCCTTCGTCACAATTGTCAAAAGGCTGGAATTCCGTTTCCTTTTAAAGGAAAACAGCGGGATCTGTCAATGGAATATAAACGTTTTTTCGGAGATCAAAACCAAACAGGTCTGTGGAAGGCGGTTCAGGAATACGGTAAGGAAGGGACAGGTAAACACCATTGTGCCCTCGATGATGCACTTACAACCTTTAATATATTCAAATTAGTTGAAAATGATAAACGCTATTTAGCAAAACCAGAGCCAACAACCATTGGCGATCGTGTTGATTTTTCAAAAGTCCTAAATAAATTTGCCTTATAAAAACCAATTCACTCCAAATAGTGAATTGGTTTTTATTTTTACTGTAGATCACTGTCGAATATTTACAATGGATTTAAAAAATAATCGCATCCCGATAGGATATCCTAATTGGAAAAGGAGGGATGCCCAATGTTTATAGGTCATAAAATCGAAAATCCACAAACCATTACTTTATATATTGATCCAGGGTTACAGGAATTTTCCAGTGAACTTGGTACACAAGAACAAGGGAAAAAGCTTCATTTTAACGAAAGTATCCGAATATACCTAAAAGAAAAAGTCCCCAACCTGAATCCTAATATCGTTAAAGTTATGATGGGAACAATTGTCGTTGCTACTGTTTCAATGGTGGGGGGGAATCATACGTCAACCGTAGAAGCAGCAAGTAATGGTCATGTCCAAAAAAACTCTACACATACAGTGGCAAATGGAGATACCTTATATGGAATTGCAACGCAATATAATTTGACCGTCTCTCAATTAAAGCAGTTGAACCATCTAACTGGAGATATGATCTATCCTGGTCAAACACTTGTGATTAGTGAGACGCCACCACCTAGTACAACCGCGACATATACGGTAAACCGCGGTGATACCCTTTATTCTATTGCAAATTCGTATAACATGAGTGTCGACCAATTGAAGCAATTAAATAATTTAACATCAAATACGATTCAAGTAGGGCAAACCCTACAAGTCATTGGTACTGCACCAGAGTCCTCACAAATTCAAGCACAAACATACACGGTTCAACCTGGTGATTCGCTATATTCGATTGCCCAGCGAGCTAACACAACCGTTGACCAAATTATGAAAAACAATCAATTAACCTCATCAATCATTTCTGTTGGCCAAACAATACAACTAGGAAATGCAAAATCGACTCCACCACAAAATGTAGCAAGTGCTACATATACCGTTAAAGCTGGAGACACCTTATATGGAATAGCACGCACTTATAATATGAGTGTTACAGAACTTAAAAATATCAATAATCTAACAAGCAATACCCTTTCGATCGGACAAGTCATAAACGTGACCGGAAATGCAAAAGCTGAATCAAATGTTCAAAATAGGGAGCAAGTTTTGAAAGATTTAGTTTCAGATAGCTATAATTTTATCGGGATTCCCTATCTTTGGGGTGGAACGACAACGGCTGGGTTTGATTGTTCAGGATTTGTTTCGTTTATGCATGCTAGACATGGAATAGACATTCCAAGGAACACATCAGCTGGTTACTACACAATGGGGACCTCTGTTTCAAAAGCAAATCTCCAACCAGGTGACCTTGTGTTTTTTGCTGTCAATAATACAGGCCAAATTTCACATGTTGGTTTTTATGCAGGTAATAATGAGTTTATATCCGCCACATCTTCGAAAGGAATCGCGGTGGTTTCCATGGATAATTCGTATTGGTCCAAGTATTATGTTGGTGCCAAACGGGTTTACTAATATGAAAAACCTCCGGAAATGGTATTCCGGAGGTTTTTAAGTCTAAAATGGCTTTATTCAAATTTATGGTCAATCATAATTAGTTATGGCTGATAGGGTAAAAATATGGCCAATAAAAACATTTTATAGCCAATAAATAAAATTTATGGCTAATAGCAAAATGTAAGCAAGACTTATTTAAAATAATCCATCTCTAATACTTTCATGTTTTCCAGGCTACGCATTGCCCATTCGGATCCTTCTGTTTCTAATTCAGTCTTTGTTTTTTCCACAGCTTCCTTTAATGAAGCCTTATATTCTGGAATATCTCCTGAAAAGGCGCGAACCATCTTTTTCGGTACATTGGTCTGTTCATTAAAAGCAAGTGCTCTACGCTCTTGGAAAAACGGCACATTAGCATCCCTCGGTGAATGAATGTCCCCTTGCATTGGATGCTTAAGAACAGCCTTTACCTTCACTAGATAGTGTTCAGGCTTAATCGCTGTTATTTCCCCAATATATTTTCCTGTCTTATAAATTCCTGTTACAATGTCACCGACTTTGAATTCAGTAGACATGATAATCACTCCCTTCGCAAATGACTACACAATCACTCTCTTCATTATAACTGACCACAATCGAACAAGCATCTATAACACGTCCAAAGGATTGTGTTATAATGATGAAAGTTATTATTTATCGGTGAAAGGTGTGTAGTAATGCTGTTTTTACCAATTTTAAATCTGTTTCTATATTTTCCTGAGGATAAATCAGAATATATTCCAGCTGCAATAAAATTAGTCATTTGTATCATTATCGCGGTTGTCGTATTTCGTTTAATCGTCAAGCATTCAAAGAAAGAACAGGCAAAAGCTGAAGAGCTCGAAAAGCAAATTATGAATCAAGATAAAAATAATACTATGAAGTAAATCACCAGGTGATTATATGGAAAATCAACAAGCAAATTTACAAATGATGATCCTGCTTCAAGAATGGGATCCACTTGGATATGGGATTGGCTCCTATGAAACGGAAGCAGTAGATGTATTACAGGCCGCTTATCAATTTGATGACCCAGGAAAATTGGCCAGAAAAGTTCAGTCCATTTTCGAATTCTCCTTTGAAGAAATCATTGCTCTTAAAGAATGTGAGAATATGGCCCTACAGTTATTAACCATTAAAAATAATGCAGCATGTGAACTTTAGGAAAGATGGGGGCTATGGGCTGCCTATCTTTTTTGTTTGCAGGGAAAATTCGACCGGAGTAATGGAAAATTGTTATATCAAGTCCCAATACCGTCATGATTTGGACAGCAGGAGCGAGGAAATCCTCAATTGAGTCCAAATACCGCTTTTATTTTGACAACAAGAGTTAGAAATCCCCACCCGAGTCCAAATGCCACCTTGATTCCGACAGTATCAGCAAGGATTTCTTATAAACAAGTTCTAAAAACCTTAATCTAGCTAAATAAACTCTGTAATATGCGTAGCTACCTTTTCAGGACATTCCTCAGGGACCAAATGGCCTGTATTCTTGATTGAAATGAATGTAGAATGGGGTAAATCTTGATGAAGCCTTTTCCCCACAGAAATCGGAACAACCCGATCTTTTTCACCCCAAATTAACAATACAGGATGCTTGATTTGTTTTAATTCCTCAGATGATAAATCACCTTCGCGATGACGGATCATCCTTGTTAATCCCATAAAAATTCGATTATCTAAGAATGGTTCCGTATACCCATCAATCATCTCTTGATCAATTAGCTCATGATTGTGAACGACATTTCGTAAATTATGTAGTACACCTTGCTTTGCAAGCTTTTTCTTTACGATAAAATGAAAATAGGGAAGATAGGAAGAATAGATTAAGGATCTTGGCATCCTTTTCATATAACCCGAGCTGCACAACAAAACTAATTTATCGACTAGAGCTGGTGCTTGTTTTGCAAGGTATAAACAAATCTGGCCCCCCATCGAATGTCCTACTAAATTGATTTTTGTGAAATGAAAAGAACGAATTAACTCACTTACTACCCATGCAATATTTGAATATGAGTAATTGAACCTTGTTGATTTTTCACTTTTTCCAAATGGAGGAAGGTCTACTGATAGAATCGTATAGTTTTTTGAAAGGACTGGGATAAGCCTTCGAAAGCTGAAAGATGATGATAAAAAACCATGCAATAACACGAGAACCGGTTTCTCTTTATCTTGTTGATATAACTCATAATGGAGCTTTATTCCCTTAATTTGTATTGTATCCATTGATGGAAAATCCACATCCTAATTAAATGATTTATCCCTATTTTTACCAAAGGGAAAAGAAAAACTCATAAAGTTTTGAATGAATTAAAAATTTTTCAATATACTGTCCATTTATCTGATATAATAAGTGACAAAAATTATTTCAAAAAATCTAGGGGTGACCGTTATGCAATTACAGGAAAATGAAATTGAGATACTCGAAATTATTGAAAATAATGGACGACTTCCTGTAGAAACAATCGCAAAATTAGTTGGCAAAAGTGTCGATGAAGTCGATGCTATTATTCGTAAGCTAGAAGAACTAAAGATTATTGTAGAATATAACACAATTGTTGACTGGAAGAAAGTTGCAGGTCACGAAGGTGTAACAGCCATGATTGATGTCAAGGTAACCCCGAAAAAAGGTGTTGGCTTTGATGAAATTGCAAAGCGTATCTATCACTTTAAGGAAGTAAAATCTGTTTATTTAATGTCTGGTGCATATGATTTGTCAGTTGTCATTGAAGGAAAAACGATGTCTGAGGTTGGGTCTTTTGTATCTGAAAAACTTTCAACTCTGGACTCAGTTCTGTCAACAACCACACATTTTATTTTGAAAAAATATAAGCATGATGGAACTATCTTCGACCAAGGCGAAGATGATAAACGGATTGTGGTGACACCATGACTACCCACTATCTTTCCAAAAAAGTACAAGAATTAAAGCCTTCAGGAATCCGTAGATTCTTTGATTTAGCCGTTACGATGGAAGGAGTCATTTCCTTGGGCGTGGGCGAACCGGATTTTGTAACACCTTGGTCAATTAGAGAGGCAAGTATTCAATCCATTGAAGCGGGGATTACTTCCTACACTGGAAACGCCGGATTGCTTGAATTACGACAGGAAATTTCGGGTTATTTAAATAAGTCCTTCGGTGTTGAGTATTCACCAAATAATGAGATTATTGTCACTGTGGGTGGTAGCCAAGCAATTGATTTAGCGATTCGAGCACTTATTGACCCAGGTGATGAGGTTATTATTGTAGAACCAACTTTTGTTGCTTATAGCCCTATCGTTTCACTTGCAGGGGGAATCCCAGTACCTGTGAATACAAAGGCTGAGAATGAATTTAAGCTACAGCCTGATGAAATTGAAAAAGTTGTATCAGACCGTACAAAAGCCATTATTATCTGCTCACCAAATAACCCAACAGGTACGATGCTGAAGAAGGAAGAGCTTGAAGCCATTGCGAAAATCGTGGAAAAACACGATTTGGTTGTCATTTCAGACGAAATTTATGCAGAGCTCTCTTATGAAGGGAAATACACTAGCTTTTCAAGCATCCCAGGGATGTTTGATCGTACCATCCTAGTTTCAGGATTTTCTAAGGGATTTGCGATGACGGGGTGGCGCTTAGGGTATTCAGCGGCACCAAGAGAAATTTCGGAAGCAATGCTAAAAATTCATCAATATACGATGATGTGTGCCTCTACAATGGCTCAATATGGGGCAATCGAAGCTCTTCGAAATGGTCTTTCTGAAGTAGAGTATATGAGAAAAAGTTATCGCCAGCGCAGAAACTTTTTCGTTTCTTCCTTACAGGAAATTGGCTTATCTTGCCATGTGCCGGGGGGAGCGTTTTACGCATTTCCATCCATTAAAGAAACAGGGCTATCATCAGAGGAATTTGCACATCGTTTATTAATGGAGGAAAAAGTCGCAGTTGTTCCCGGTAATGTCTTTGGAGAAAGTGGTGAAGGTTATATTCGTTGCTCCTATGCATCATCCCTTGAACAACTTCAAGAAGCTGTAAAACGGATGGGACGATTCCTGAAAAATAATAACCTCGTGTAATATAAAAAATGGACAAAACCAATTTGGTTTTGTCCAACATACAAAAGGGGGAATACTAGAAAGCCTTTGAAACTAGTTTACCCATACATCTCCTTTTTTAAACACCATATAACATCCCTTCTCTGAACAGTGAGTAATTATTACCTGCTTCATAATTTCAATCCATAATGGCAACTATAATGAATGTAAAAGAATCATTTTTGAATATCTGACCATTTTGTGTTATAATTTTTTATTGCGTATATAAAAGTGTGAAGTTCAATAAGGAGGGTGAAAAAGGACCGAGTATTTCAAGGTGGCGCAGCAGAGAGTACAGAGCGTATGCAGTTAATATGTGAGGAACTCAAGAAGCAAGCCAACTCAGAAATACGTTGCGTCATTTTTGACCAAGTTTTGAACATCCTCTAAAAATGTGTATAAATTAAAGTTTTAGGAGTTGGGTAGCATGACAGAAAAATTTGAAGTAGGAAGTGTTGTTAAGGGTAAAATTACGGGAATTCAACCTTATGGCGCATTTGTTGCATTAGACGAAAATACACAAGGTTTGGTTCATATTTCAGAAGTAACCCACGGTTTCGTTAAAGATATTAACGAGCATGTAAAGGTTGGCGACGAAGTAGAAGTTAAAATTTTATCAATTGATGAAGCAGCAGGCAAAATTGGACTTTCTATTCGTGCAACACAAGAGGCACCAGAAAAGCCAGCAGCGCAAAGAACTGCAAAACCTAAAAAACGTCCAGCACAAGCACAACCAGCTAATTCTGACACACAAGGTTTCAACACGTTAAAGGATAAGCTAGAAGAATGGATTGAACAATCTAATTTCAACTAAAAACAACGAGAGAAGAGGCGATTATTGAAATTGTCTCTTTTTTTTACATGCACTGGACTGTAAAGGTAAATCTATAAAAGCCTATTTTACAAAATTGAGTGATATGGCATAATTTTTTCAGGAGGCGAGTATTATGGAAAACTTTACATACTATAACCCAACGAAGCTTATATTCGGAAAAGGACAGATACAAGAGCTGAAGAATGAAATTCCACAATACGGCAAAAAAGTACTGCTTGTTTACGGTGGGGGAAGCATTAAAAGAAATGGATTGTATGACCAGGTCATAGATCTATTAAAAGAAATCGATGCAGAGGTTCACGAACTTTCTGGAGTTGAACCAAATCCACGTTTATCAACAGTCCGAAAAGGCATTGATATATGCTGTAAGGAAGGAATCGAATTTATACTTGCAGTTGGTGGAGGTAGTGTCATTGATTGTACAAAAGCAATCGCAGCCGGTGCAAAATACGATGGAGACGTATGGGATTTTATGTCCCGTAAAGCGGTTGCTACTGATGCTCTTCCATTAGGAACAGTGTTGACGATTGCTGCGACTGGTTCAGAAATGAATTCAGGCTCTGTTATTACAAATTGGGAAACGAATGAAAAATACGGATGGGGAAGTCCAGCAGTATTTCCTAAGTTCTCTATTTTAGACCCGGTTAATACGTTTTCGTTACCAAAAGATCAAACTGTCTATGGCATGGTGGATATGATGTCACACGTCTTAGAGCATTATTTCCATCACGTTCCAAATACATTAACACAGGATCAGTGGTGTGAATCGATTCTACGCACGGTTATTGAAACAGCACCAAAGTTAATCAACGATCTTCAAAACTATGACTACCGAGCAACCATTATGCTTAATGGAACACTCGCTTTAAATAAGATGTTAAACATGGGATATAGCGGAGATTGGGCAACACACAATATTGAACATGCAGTCTCTGCTGTATATGATATTCCACATGGTGGCGGTCTTGCGATTTTATTCCCAAATTGGATGAAGCATGTACTAGATGAAAATGTAGGTCGTTTCAAACAATTAGCAGTTCGTGTCTTTAATGTCGATACTGAAGGAAAAACAGACCGAGAAGTTGCTCTTGAAGGTATCGAGAAACTTAGAGAATTTTGGAGCAGTATCGGAGCACCGTCTACACTTGCGGATTATGGTATTGGTGAAGAAAATCTTGAACTTATGGCTGAAAAAACAGTTGTTTATGGAGAATTCGGCCGCTTTAAAGTACTTAATAAACAAGATTCCCTTGAAATTTTACGGGCATCTCTATAAATGCAAAAAAACATTCCTATAATCTAACAAAAAGGCTCATACTACTTGTGTGAGCCACTTTTTTTTGAAAAATTTATTTGGTTACGCTTACAGTAGGTCGGCAGTATTGATTTTGCGGAAAAGTTTGGGTACAGTGGAAAGAGACTTTGAAAATACAAGGGTGGAGGTATAGCAAATGACACATGTTCGTTTTGATTATTCAAAAGCTTTAACTTTTTTTGGAGAACATGAAATTACATATCTGCGTGATGCGGTAAAGGTCGCTCACCATTCTATACATGAAAAAACAGGCGCAGGTAGCGATTTCTTAGGATGGGTAGACCTTCCTTCAGAATATGACAAAGAAGAATTTTCACGCATTCAAAAGAGTGCTGAAAAAATCAAATCAGATTCTGATATCTTACTTGTCATTGGAATCGGTGGTTCTTATTTAGGTGCAAAAGCTGCAATCGACTGGTTAAACCACTCCTTCTATAATGCACTATCAAAAGAACAACGTAAGACACCACAAATCGTATTTGTTGGAAACAACATTAGCTCAACTTATATGAGAGACCTAATGGATTTACTAGAAGGAAAAGACTTCTCAATTAATGTCATTTCTAAATCTGGTACAACAACTGAACCAGCACTAGCATTCCGTATCTTTAGAAAAATGTTAATTGAAAAATACGGAAAAGAAGAAGCTCGTGGTCGTATCTTTGCAACTACTGACAAAGCTCGTGGCGCATTGAAAACATTAGCAACTGAAGAAGGCTATGAATCATTCGTCATTCCAGACGATGTTGGTGGCCGTTATTCTGTATTAACTGCTGTTGGTTTACTCCCAATTGCTGTTAGTGGTGCAAATATTGAAGAAATGATGAAGGGTGCACAAGCTGCAAGTGTTGATTTCTCTAAATCAGAGCTTGAAGAAAACCCTGCATACCAATATGCTGCAGTACGTAATGCTCTTTACAACAAAGGGAAGACAATTGAAATGCTCATCAACTATGAGCCAGGACTTCAATATTTCTCTGAATGGTGGAAGCAATTATTCGGTGAGAGTGAAGGGAAAGACCAAAAGGGAATTTACCCATCATCAGCAAACTTCTCAACCGATCTTCATTCTCTTGGACAATATGTACAAGAAGGTCGACGTGATTTGTTTGAAACAGTCATTAATATTGAAAAATCCCGTCATGAGCTTATTGTAGAAGCCGAGGAGTACGATCTTGATGGATTAAATTACTTAGCTGGTAAATCCGTTGATTTTGTAAATAAAAAAGCATTTGAAGGAACAATGCTTGCGCATACTGATGGTGGAGTACCAAATCTAATTGTTCATGTACCAGAAATGGACGAGTATTCATTTGGATATCTTGTGTATTTCTTTGAAAAAGCATGTGCAATGAGCGGTTATTTACTAGGTGTTAACCCATTCGACCAACCTGGTGTTGAAGCATACAAAGTGAATATGTTTGCATTACTAGGTAAACCTGGCTTCGAAGAAAAGAAAGCTGAACTAGAAAAACGCTTATAATATAAATATTTAAAAAAGGGATTCCGATGAGTTGGAATCCCTTTTAGCTTTTTAATATCAAGATTTGATCGTTTGTACGTATTTCAAGAGATAGTGGAGGGTTAATGGTTATTCCTTCGTTCCGCTTTATCCCGATTAGAATTTTACCTTCTTTTAATAAGGTCTCACTCGCCTTTTGGAACGTCATCCCAATTAAATCAAAAGTAGCATCCAAGAACTGCAACTTTACGCCTTTTAAATCCACTAACATTGAGAGTAATGCATCAGATACCCCATGAGATAAAATACTATTTACCATGACTAAACTTGAAATCCGATTTGTTTGAATAATTTCGTCTGCACCGCCACGCTTTGCATTTTGGATTTGATGAGTAGTAAGGATTTCCACAATCGTATATACAGTGGGATTTAGACCCTTTATAGCCAATAACGTAAGGATGGAAATCATATCAGCGTGTATTTCGTCTTTTCCTTGGTCCGCTGTCACGAGGACCATTTCCGCATCTTGAATATTAGCTTGTTTTAATGTCTCATCACGGGTTGGATCTCCTTTAATAAAATGAAAATGATTGCCTGGCATCGGGTTTTTTTCTAATGAATCATCGATTAACAGAATTTCAAGGACAGATCCAGGAGTTTTAAGAAGCGAAATCGTTTCTCTGACACGTTCATTCCAACCGATGATGATAATATGTTTTTTGCCATGAAATCCGGAAGTTCCTTCAAGATAAGCATTTTGGGTAACGAAGGTTGAAGTCGAAATGGCAGCAAAATACCTTGTTACAATTCCAGCACCGATAAAGATAAGTAACATACCTACTATTCTTCCAAAGAAGGAGGTTGGCGCATAATCACCATATCCAACCGTTGCTGCGGTAACGATTGCCCACCAAACCCCATCAAAAATCGTTGGAAAGTTCTCCGGCTCGATTAAGTGAATAATTGCCCCAAAAATGATGATGACCAATAATACAATTCCAATTAGCTTTGCAATCAAAAAGCGCTTAAAAAAAGAAGATAAGATACTTGATATCAAATTGACTACTCCTTTCGAAAAGATGATGTTCTGATGGTTTTATTTTTTTTCATCTTTTGGTAGGAAGGCAAATATCTCTTTAATAATCGTATTAATTCTTCGAGTAATTTCTTCATCCCCAAAGGTTTGTTTTGCTTTTTCGATGGCATCTATGACTTCATCATCAAATTGGATGATTGGCTTGTCTTCTTCTGCTTCGTTGTAAAGCTGTATAACTACATCTAAGCCTTCATTTAATTTATCGATCGAATCACTAAGTACTTTTTTCTCATTTTCATTTAGCTTCATACCTACACTCCTCTACCTTGATTCTTTCCTTTTAGTGTGTTCAATACCTTACTTTTTTTTGCATAAAATTCCTATAGAGTCGGAAACTATTGGAAGGAAAGAAAATGAAAATTGGAGTGAGAAAGATGGATATTCGTAGAGCAAAGCAAATTTTATCTTCTTCGAATGAAGTAACCGTTCATTATCAAGGAACCTCTGTATGGATCGATAGCTGTGATGAACAAGGGAATATGTGCACCGTACACTTGAGAGGCCGGGAGCATGAAAAAAATATCGTTCCAGTAGCCGATTTAGAAGAATTATAAAAGCAGAAGCTCCCATTTTAACGCAAGGGAGCTTTTTTAATCCCAAAACCCACTAATAAATTTGGCGAAAATATCAGAACTGAAGTAAAAGAATGAGCATAGGAAAAAAGCTATTACAAGTCCAGTTAGTACCCAACTAAGTATCTCCTTTTTCACACACAAGCACCTCCTCCAAAATACCATTTGCAATATTGTAATGTTTCATACAAAGGAAAAGGTCCCTAGGAAACCCTAGGGACCTTTTCGCTATATAAATGATAGGGGGGACATGAAAAAAATGCCTCTAATTATGAGAGAGTAATTAGAGGCAAGAGAGAAATGAAAACTTCATAGAATTAGACGCAGAATTTCAAAATAGGTTACACGTTTATTTTAAATTTTTTCATAGAATCTATTCATTCTATGAGTCATTCTTTTCCACTTAGTAGCATACATTTAGGACAAGCGAAAAAAGAGGGGGAATGGAATATGGCTTATCCAGGATCAAAGGGTTGGTATGTCAAACAACTCAAAGAAAAAGGAATTCATCAACATCCAGTTGAACGTAAAAAACTAGAAACATACAAAACTTATATTCTGAGGCAATTATATTTTGAACTTGTTGTTGATAAAGAAGCAAAAAAATAAAATATGGATAAAAAAGCAGCCTTGGCTGCTTTTTTTGTACAATTTTCTCCAACTCTAGTCATTTTTAAAATATAATGATAGAAGAGTAGGAGGGTTATAAAAGTGGAAACTGTTGAAATAGATTTATCAGAACGTTTTGAGATAGCTTTCAATCGAATTCATAAAGCGTTAAGTAAGATGGTCAAGAATGTACAAGGGGATATTTTTAGTCAATTAGTTGCGCATGGCGCGAAAAGGCATGCCATTATTCGATCATATAAAGATGAACTTTTTCAATTTGCTAAGCTCCGAAATGCCATTGTCCATGAAAAATTACGTGCTGATTTTTATATCGCAGAGCCTCACCAAGATGTGGTTGAGCGAATTGAAGAAATTGCAGAACTTTTGGAACGACCAGTTACAGCATTTTCTATTTCGAGTAACCCTGTTATCTATTTTAATTATCACTCAACAATCAAAGACGTCATCCTTGCCATTCATAATAATACGTATACAAAGTTTCCTATCTATAAAGATGGTTCGTGTGTGGGAATATTAACGTCTGGTGCCGTCTTAAAATGGATGGCGAAGCATTTAGCTAATGATGAGATTCATTTAGCTGATATTCGTGTGGGGGACGTAATGCCATACGAAACAAAACATCTCATTGATTTCGTAGATAAAGATCGAGATATATTTAATGTCGAGGAAATGTTTGAAAAACGACATGCCCATGGAAAAAAACTAGAGGCTGTTATCATCACTGAAAATGGCCAAATAGATGAAAAACCATTAGGTATCATTACATCATGGGATTTAATTGAAATTGACTATATTGTGAATTGAAACGGCAGAAATCCAATAGCGGTTTGGATATCTCGGCTGTAAACAACATAAAAATTGAAAATTAAACTATGCACTCTAAATAGGGTGCATTTTTTTGTGAAAACAGTCTAGTTTTATTAGAAGTTAGGCAAATCTAGCCAAAGATCTCCAATAAATATCCATCTGCGAACTAGAAAACGGCTTTAACTAGTTAGCAATCTCCTATAAATATCCATCTGTGGACTAGAAAACGGCTTTAACTAGTTAGCAATCTCCTACAAATATCCATCTGCGAACGGGTAAATGGCTTTAACTAGTTAGCGATCTCCTATAAATATCCATCTGCGAACGGGTAAATGGCTTTAACTAGTTAGCAATCTCCTATAAATATCCATCTGTGAACTAGAAAACGGCTTTAACTAGTTAGCGATCTCCTATAAATATCCATCTACGAACCGGTAAATGGCTTTGACTAGTTAGTGATCTCCTATAAATATCCATCTGCGAACTAGAAAACGGCTTTAACTAGTCCGCACTCTCCTAGAAAGCAGCCTACAAAATATACAAAGGTAATTACAACTAAAATAGTTTTTGTCAGTCCCATAATCGTTTAGGATGTATAATGAGTTGGAGTTAAATTGTACACTGTCAGGGGGATTAAAATGAAGAATGTGTTTCTTCAATGCGTTGAAGGTAGTGTGTTAAAAACATATGAGTATTTAAAAAATCTTGATGATAAAACAGAAGAGCAAATCAAGATGGAAGAGGAATATTATAACCGCTTTTTTAAGGAAAATCCGAATTTTAAAATCTACCACAAAGATCCATGGGTTGAAAATATAATGAATACATATCGTGATTATTTTGTTGTTGTGCTAACAAATAGAAAAGCGCGTTCTATTGCAGAGCAAGATTTATTAAACAAGTTAAATCGTTTTTTGCCTATGGATTTTAGAGGAGTTGACATGAAATCCACTGAAGAAAACTTGAAAGTTATTTTTAACGAAAAGGGCTTTGGTTTTAAGGGTGGCAAAGTGACGCCACATTATGGTCCTTTTATTTGGCAAATATCGAACATTAGGAGATATTCTGTTGACCTTCCTGATACGACACAAGAGGTTCAAGTATGTTTTTTGGATGACTTTCTGATGCTAAGTTGGTTACACTTTGCCACTTTTGGAGAGGTATATGCTGGTGGTTGGGCAGAAAAAGATGCGTTGTACTGTATCTTACCCAATTATCGCGACAAATTAGAAACTGATGTTTTTCGCGTATCATTCCTTAAACACGAGGCACAACATTATAGCGATTATATACAATTTCCGAAATTGAGTGGAAAAGACTTAGAGTACCGAGCAAAGCTTGTGGAGCTTATTTACTACTCTAGCTTTGAAGTCTTTGAGAAGTTCATGGTTCAAGCTGTAAATAACGCTAACCCACATAACTATTCGGCATTTATTATTATCGAACGGTTTTCTAAACACTTCTTTAATAAAAACGCAGAAAGACAGTTAGAAAAGTGGACTTCAATTAACTATGAAGATATACAAAATTTTGCAAAGGTATTGTTTAAGGAGCATACAGATTTGCTTATTTCAAAAGATGCACAAATAGTTGAAGGGGTTATTTAGAAATAAAACCATACCCAGCATTTGAGTGTTTAGCGACTTCCTTGAGAAAGGAGGTGGTCTAAATGGCAACTTCGAGGCAAAGTCCGTGGCACCTTAATCTAACAATAGTATTCATGTTGAACATTGCAAACAAAAAGAAGTAACCGCCTATCCTCGCCTGGGATGCAGGTAGTTACTTCTCTTTTATAACACCATAAGATTCTCTTGGAATTGTACGAGGGGGATTAGACTTTAATATAATGTAATTTGCTATTAAAAATTGGATTACGATCATTAGGCAAATACCACAACGTTTTCAAATGAATCTCATTAGCTGCAAACAAGGCAATCAATTCTTCCATGAATATGCCCCTAGAAGGGTCGCATGAAGGACTGCTTTTGATTCCTAATATACCTGCTATTTCGTAGCCATTTTTTAAATACTCTTTTGCTTGATTAAGGGCGGGTTCGAGGATTACTTTGCAATGTTTCCTATATTCAGGAGTATTATATTGTTCGTACGTCATGGGCGGTCGGCTTAAACCTAGAAACGTGAATTCAGGGCAAGGTAGCTGCAAAAATCCAAATCCTTCTTTCATTGCCCAATCTATAGCGGACATAATAGCCCCATCAGCTCTTGCTTCGTTTTCAATCACCGTATTCTGATTTAAGATACAATGAGAAACTAGTAAAATCTTTTTACTACGCTGCATGGTTCCTCCCCTTATTCATTATTTTTGTAAAACCTGGAAGACGTACGATTAAAAACATAACTAGCATGCAAGTGATAATTTTATCAATAAAGTTCCCAGTTATTCTTGAGATAAAGGTCGATGCAAAAACACTTTCACCAGAAGCTCGTAACCACAAAACAATCAAATCCATTCCACTTCCATTAAGTCCACCATAGACCGCGATAGCAATTGGCGTTCCTATTAAAGGTGCGATGATTGACACAAGAATTCCCGCGGAAATAGCAACGTACCATTTTGTAAAGTCAAACTTGCGCGCCATAAACCCAACGACTAATGCAATGGCTATATTGACAAGACCAAAGAAAATAGCGGAGGCACCCGTTGTTGTTCCTAATACAACATTCGTTAAACCCCCCGTTAAGACTCCCCACCAAGGACCAAATAGAACGGAAATCAACACTGTTCCAATCGTATCTAGAAACAACAGTGGAATTTTCATCCAGGATACCACCGTGCCTAATACCACGTTCAGTGCGATTCCCATTGCTGAATAGGCTAAGATGATTGTTTTGCTAGTTTCATTAATTTTCTTCCCCTCCCCAAATTGTTTAATTCAAGCCCCTTTCTAATATATTGTGAATTCATTATCTGTATTTCACTTTTTATAATTTAAATTACAATTTATAACATTATTGGTTCGGGCCTCAAATATGCTAACATAAAATGATTAAATCAGTGAGGTGGAAATAATGAAAAACAAAGTTATTTTGCTTGCTTCCGATCAGCTTGGCAAAGGAGAAAAAGAACTAGGCGAAGGGATACTAGAAACGTTCTTCACCATTCTTAAACAAAAGGAAGAATTGCCTGCAGCGGTTTTTTGTATGAACCGAGGTGTGTTTACTTTAACGGAAAGTTCGCTTGTTTCTTTACAATTAAAAGATCTGGAAGAAAAGAAAGTTGAGGTTCTTGCTTGTAAAACATGTGTTGACTATTATGAGCTAAATGAAAAGCTTACAGCCGGGCAGATAAGCGGGATGGACCAATTTATCGAATTAGCCTCAAAATATGAAGTAATTACTCTATCTTGAGGATAGTGAGTTTCGTAAAAAACATAGAGAAACTGCACCTATTGAGGTGCAGTTCATTATTTTGTTTTAAAAAATAATTCCTGTTCAAAAAACTAAAATGTATAAGTGAAAGTCGCTTCAATCCTAGCCGTGATCGTTAGCTCCCCAGGTTGAATCGGTGTTGCTGCTTCACTTTTAGCAAACATCGCCGTTTGGAATGGGATGGGTGGCGATTGTTGTGATAATTCCTTGATATGAAACGGGATTTCTTGTAGCTGAACCTCTAATGTAGTAGCGATTGTACGTGCCTTGCCCTGAGCATCCTTAATAGCATTTTCAAGCGCTTTTGCGTAATAAACCTGAGGATTCGAAACAGTAAAATGAATACTTGTAACAGTGTTGGCTCCGTTTTGAACAGCCGTATCAACTACGCTACCGGTTGCTTGAATATCTACATCTGAAATTTGCAGCATGTGAATAACTCTATAGCCTCTCAAAGTCTGCTTTGAATTTTCGAAATCATACAGGATTTCAATTCGAAATTCTACTGTTTTGATATGATTTTTCGGTATTCCCAGCACAACGAGAGATTGAATAACATTATTCGTGATTTGATTATTTTCATTTTGAGCAGCCGAAACCGTATTGCCTTCAGTTATAACACCCAACGTAATTGTGGAAGAAGTCGGTGTTGCCGTGACAATTCCTTCCCCATTCACCTTCAATTTATTTTGATTTGCATGCTTACTTCTAATTTGCTGCGAGCGCATCATCCAAGGTTCATAATAATACATCGTGGAGCTCCTTCCCATATCTCTTTTGTTGTATTGTATTAGTTCTGGCATATTAGGTGTGTCAAACAATTTAAAAAAGCCCACGAAACCTCGTGAGCTACTTTTCCATTCTTTTTCTAAATATCGGACCGAAAATGACATGTAAAAAGATATCGCCAGTAAAGTGAGCAATCATGGCAATTTCGATTCCATACTTCCAATATAAATACCCAAATAGGATACCTGGGATTGCATTAAGTAAAATCGTACGTGTCACCACAAGATTGGATTTGCCGAATAGTCCAAAGGCAGCTGGTAAATGCCCAACCCCGAATAAAAGAGCGGCAAACAGAATCCCAATCCAATAGGATGCATTCCCTAAACCCAAAAGGCTAGATACATAAACCACTCCCGTCATTATGAATAAACGGGTTAAAACTTCCTCTGAAATACCTCCATAAAATGAAGCTAATAACGCCTGAAATCTTGAGGGTTCATCCATGTCAACCTTGGGCATTCTTTTCATAAATAAAAAGTCCAAACCGATGATAACAATTGAAGCAATGGCACCGACAAGCACGCTCAATAGAATCGTCCCCGAAATGGAATAAGGAACAGCCGTACCATATAACCATTGATCAATTAACCACCAATGTAAATCAACCTTTGGTGCCAACCAGGTCCCAATAAAAGCTGACACTCCCAAAAGTAAAACGCTTTGTACAATACTAATTAGAATCAGCACAGGAGTGGGAGGAATCTTTTTGCTTGGATTCTTTTTAGCTTCTTCTTCAATCTTCCCTTTCAGCATTTTAAATTGATACGGCATAACGGCGATTGCCCCAATCGAAGCAGCTATCCAGAAAATGAAAAACTCTGTCATTGTTAACACCCTCATTCACATTTATATTCTGCAGATAATACGAATGAGATGATAAGAAAGTTCACTTTAAATTACAAAATAAAAAGGTGCCATAATGGCACCTTTGCTAGGCTTGTTCAGCTTTTACATCGTTCATGATGGATACAATATTTTTTACCCAGTGATTATTTAAACCAGTGGCATCATTAGCAGCTTGACTTGGAGCATAAACTGTTTGGATTTCACCAATCGTTTCATTCCCATTTTCTACATAATACTGCTTTAAATAGATTGCCTTAAAGCGAATACTATCCTCAATTGATAAAAACTTTTGCCAATTGGTTCCACCTTCTACTAATGCTTCACAACCAGGGTTAGGATAATCTTCGCCAAATATATTTGCGTAAATATCAGGCATACAAGTAATACCCCCAATATTATTCCATGGGGAACTTGCAATATCCGAATTGCCCCAACCGGTTTCCTGTGCAGCTAATGCAGCTAAAAAGACAGGGTCAATATCATGCTCTTCACCCGATTTTACAAAGTTTGGTCCAAGACCTTTTAAATTCCCCTTTAAATGCTTGTCCAGCTCAGGACCAGAGATTGTATTTTCCTGTTCAACATTATAATTTTTTGAAGCCATTTGAACGGGTTTGCTTTCAACAGGTTGAGTTGGTTGTTCTTGATGATCTATTTTTTCTTTCTTTATTTCTTGTACTGGATTGTTTTTCTTTTCAATTGTTTGCGCATTTGAATGATGCATCGTAGCAAAAATGCTAGTACCCATAATAACTAAAGCTCCAATGAAATAGAGAAAAGCTGGTTTCTTTTTTGTAAGAGTTGAGATTTTCAAAGTATCCTACCTCCTTCATAAGACCTTTTTCCTACTCTGAAAACTATCCTAACATAATAAAATGACAGCAATGTTACAAAGATGTTATGGCCAGTTTATATAAATATGACAGTAAAGACAGATTTGCAAAAATGCTAGTAGTTTAGTATAATCGGAAACTGTATGTTTACTGTAAGAAACGTAAACATTTCCTATTTTTGTCATACAAATGGAAATAAATTGCTTTTTGCAAAAAAATGAAAGGTGTTTGTGATGTATTTTCAAAGTTTGCTAATGAAAGAGGATCTGAACAAGAGCCCGTCAGAGGTCAAACAAGATTTAGAGGAATTGCAGTTCCAGATTTATCGTATGCAGGATAACATGAAAGAAATTTCAAAAAAACATCAAATCATCGGAATTGACCAATCGAAAGATGAAAAATGGGTAATCGTCTCAGCCTTTGATGATGGGAACCAATGCCAAATTATGGTGAACGACTGTGAAACAGCCTACAGAGGTAAATGGGATTTTTCACTTCATGCACAGTACAAGGACGAGGATAATGCGATCCATATCGGTGATATTAAAGGACCTGCGAACCAAGGATATGGTTCAATCTGTATGAATCATTTAAAGGATATCGCTCGTGAACAAAATATTCCTGTGATTACAGGTGATATTGCAAAAAGAGACTGGGATCACGTTGACCGCCTCGTTTATTTTTATGAAAAACACGATTTCGAAGTTGAAATCGATCCTCAAACAAAATCGGGTGAAATTATTTGGAGAGACTAATCAAAATAAAAAAGGTCTGCTTACCATTATTGTAGGGTAAAGCAGGCCTTTTTATTTTGGGAAACATATCCCGTCCATACGAATTAAAACCTTTCGCGTATGATACATTATCTATGTCACAAGGAATGATTTGTATGCTTTATAAAAGAATCACATACCGTGTCAAACCTGATCAAGCTTCTCAATGTATTCGTTTTTTAAATGATCACTTTATCCCAATTCAAATAAAGAATGGGGCAAAACTAATTGGACAATGGCAAACGGAATCCATGGAGGAATTGATGTCGATTTGGGAGTATCCCAATATGGACGAGTATTTGCAGATTGAAAAGAGGGTTCAAAAGGAAAAAATTGGAGAAGAATTTAAAAAACTGTACTTGGATTGTGACGAGGATTTCTTATCTTCAACAGGCACATACGAATCTCCACAGCATACGGTTAGTGTTAGTGGTTTTATAACAAATCAAAATCAAGAAACATTATTAGTTAAGACATATTGGCGATCCGATACATGGGAGCTGCCTGGTGGAGCTGTTGATGAAGGGGAGACATTAGACAAAGCACTTTGTCGGGAAGTTTTTGAAGAAACGGGAATTCAAATAATAATACATGGTGTAACAGGAATTTATTCAAATGGGAGCACTATTTCAATTGTCTTTCGTGGCGAATCTGTAGGTGGAAATGTAACAACCTCTAAGGAGACAAGGGAAGTAGCTTTTGTAAAATTAGATAAATCGAACATGAATGAATATATTAAAAGACCAAAGTTTAAACCACGTGTTCTGGATGCACTTAAAGGAGATTATGCGCCATATGAAGCATTTAAAGTGAGGCCATATGAGTTACTCGCAAGATATGATGGAGAATAAATGATTGTTTTACTGAGAAAAGGAATGGTACCATTGTGATAGAACCGCAAGGAGATGAATTAGGAGCTTAACATTATGAATACACTGAATAAAAGTTTAATACTTGGAACGGCAGCGATGATTCAAGGATTTGCAATGGCAACTTTTCTTTTTCCGCATTTTATTCCAACAGGAGGAGCGGCAAGTGTTGCAGTACTGTTCAATTATGTAGCGGGTATTCCTTTTGATCGTACACTTTGGTTGCTAAATGCGGGCCTTTTATTTGCAGCAATTAAGTGGCTTGGAAAGGGAACGGCCATATGGACATTGTATTGTGTCACAGTCACGGCAATCACCATTCGATTGGTTACTCCATTTATAACAAACCCGATTTCATATGTATTCGTCGATTTACTTGTGGGATCGATCATCTTTGGAGTGGGGATTGGAATATTATTTCGAATGGGAGCTTCATCTGGTGGCATGGACATTTTAGCGTTAATCATTTCAAAATTAAAAGGATATTCACCAGGAAAAACTCTATTTGCGATTAATGGGACCATTTTGCTTACAACTGGAATCGTAGTAGATTGGAAAATCATTATTTTTGCGCTTGTAAGTCAATTTATTAGCACAAGGATCATCGATCTTATAAATAAGGTCAATTTGCCGATACCGCAAGCTCAAAAACAAAATTCAACTACTTATTAACGAAAAAGGCGAGAACCACCTAGAGGTTCTCGCCTTCTTTCTTTCTTTCTTTCTATGTCTAGCTTCAGCGCCTAGCCCCTCGAGGTCACAAGCCAATCCATCAGAAGGTCAAAGAGCGACCTTCTCGCTGTCTCGTCTTGTGCTTATCGGACTTGCACATGATGTGCTGACATCGACGTTTGCCACAGGACGTGGCAGTACTTAGTCGATGTTCATCTTCAAGGCGCTTGCGCTTTTCTTATTAATTCATTGCAACCCAAACACTCTTTACTTCTGTGTAGTTATTTAGGGCATAGGATCCCATTTCACGGCCAATACCTGATTGTTTGTATCCACCGAACGGAGAAGCTGCGTCAAACGCATTATAGCAGTTCACCCATACAGTTCCCGCACGTAAATTATTTGCAATATAATGTGCTTTTCCTACATCTTGGGTCCACACACCTGCAGCAAGACCATACTCTGAATTGTTTGCACGAGCAATTAGTTCATCTAGGTCATCATATGGCATGGCCGAAATAACAGGACCAAAGATTTCCTCTTTTGCAATTGTCATTTCATCTTTTACGTTTGCAAAGATTGTTGGAGATACGAAGTAGCCTTCTTCAAATGGTTTTTGACCACCAACTACTAGTTCTGCCCCTTCATTAAGTCCTTTTTCAATATATCCTAGAACGCGATTTTGTTGTTCAATCGAAACAAGTGGTCCAATTTCTGTATCAGCATGAAGTCCAGCCCCTTGTTTAATCTTTTCAGCATGGCTTGCCATGTCCGCCACAACATTATCAAATTGTTTCTTTTGGATAAAGACACGTGAACCTGCACAGCATACCTGACCTTGGTTAAACATAACCCCATTTAATGCGCCAGGAATTGCTTTTGAAAGATCAGCATCCGGTAAAATAATATTAGGTGATTTTCCACCTAATTCTAATGTCACTCGTTTTAATGTTTTGGAGGCTCTTTCCATGATGCTTTTTCCAACTTCTGTTGAACCTGTGAAAGCAATCTTATCAACCAGTGGATGATCTACAAGTGGTTGGCCAGCTGTTTCACCAAAGCCAGGAACGATGTTCACAACCCCTGCTGGGAATCCTGCTTCTTCCATAAGCTCAGCTAAATAAAGAGCAGAAAGAGGAGTTTGTTCAGCGGGCTTTAATACAACAGTACAACCAGTTGCAAGAGCTGCACCAAGTTTCCACATTGCCATTAGCAGTGGGAAATTCCAAGGAATGATTTGTCCCACAACACCAACTGCTTCATGGCGAGTATAGTTAAAGAATGGTCCATTTACTGGGATCGTTTGTCCTACGATTTTTGTTGACCATCCAGCATAGTAACGCATATGTTCAATTGCTAGAGGAATATCTGCATTTGACGTTTCACGAATCGGTTTTCCATTATCCAATGTTTCCAATTGTGCTAGCTCATCTTTATGTAGCTCCATCAAATCTGCCAGTTTATACATGATACGGCTTCTTTGGGCTGCAGTCATTTTTTGCCAAGGGCCTTCATCAAAAGCTTTTCGGGCTGCCTTTACAGCTCGATCAATGTCCTCTGGTCCTGCTTCACTTACAGTTGCTAATACCTCTCCTGTTGCAGGATTATAGGATTCGAAGGTTTTTCCAGAAGCACTTTCAACAAATTCTCCATTGATATAAAGCTTCTTTGTCCCGTTTAAAAATGACTCAACCTTTTCTCGTAATGCAAAAGTTAATTGGCTCATTTTTTTCCTCCTTTTTTTATAAAACTAGTAATACAGGCGATGTGGAAACGCCTACAATACTATGGTAACATTTTGAAACTAGTAATCAACCAACTTTTGGCAAAAGATTCCGACTATTTGCGACAACCTTTTTCGACATAAATAATAAGTAGCTTACATAACTTTTGAAGTGAGGAATCAAAATTTTAAATAAAAAAAGACCCAATCAAACTGATTGAGTCTGTACGCTCTATGAGGCCTTTTCGCATGCCCAATTATCTTTGTCTCGGTCATGTTTGGCTTCATAAGCTGGATGTGTGGATGGAACACCTTCAGGATAGACTTTTCGAAGTTCTGTACAATTCTTATAGGATTCCTGACCATCACCTGTATTACTGTTAGAGCCACCACCAGTGGATGGTTTGTTAGCTGGTGGCGCAGGTTTTGAACTACCTGTATCGAGGTCTCCTTTTGTTGTACCGTTTTCTCCGTATGCCCAAAGCCCAGTTCCGTTTGCTCGTGCTTCTCGCGCGAACTTGACAAAATAGTCGCTGTAAGTGACATCAGGAGGGTAGGTGGATGGTTCTGCATACCCATTTAAGACTAGTTGTGCATTGAACATTTTGGAACGGATTTCTGATTCATTCATGACATTTGAAGGAACTGAAACCCAGATTAGACGTAAGTAACGATCATAGCGATCTTTATCGGATACATCCTTTTGAAGCCACACTTTTTTTCCTTCCAGTTGAGAGGTAGTATAGTTACTTGCTTCTTTCCCATATACTTCATGTCTTGTTGTTGATTCAGGAGTATTTACTCCAACTAAACGAATCTTCCGACCATCAGAAAGCTCAACTGTGTCCCCATCAACAACACGAGATACGATTACCGCTTCTAAGCCGATTGCCTGAGCCTGTTGGTCCGTTGTTTGTTCCGTTTGTTCTTGTCGTTCCTTTTCTTCTTTTGCTTTTTGTTCCGCTTCTTCTTTTTGTCTAGCTTCTTCAGCCGCTTTTTGTTCTGCTTCCTTAGCAGCTTTTTCTAGCTCGGCTTTTTCTTTTGCTTGTTCCTCCGCCTTTTCCTTCGCTACTTGTTCATTGTCGTTCTCTACTTGATCTGCCACTTGTTCCTTTGCAACTTCGGTTTTAGTTTCTTCATTATTTGTAGAGAATCCAATAATAGCAAGGATTATACCTACGGCAATTAAGGTAATCGGTAGTTTCAATTTACGCCCGTTTTTTTGATATTTATAGGTCGTATAGATGCCAATAGCTGCTAACACAAGCCCTATAGTGGCGAATAGATTTGAGACAATCCATGAGATGATTGCGACAATAAGAGCAAGTAGGAGAATAATTCCTAGACAGCCCAACAAATATTGCACCGTTTTTTCCCCCTAGTAGAATATTTTTGTTTAGTGTATGTAATTTATTTTAAAATAAATGTTATCAAAGAATTTGCTGCACATACAAGAAAAAAGCCACCCTTGTTGAACAAGAGTGACTTTTACTTAGTGGAGTTGATGGGAATCGAACCCACGACCCTTTGCCTGCCAGGCAAATGCTCTCCCCCTGAGCTACAACCCCGAATGAAATTAACCAAATTATATCATGAGCGTTTTTAATAGACAATCATTTTAACTTTATTCAGCAGAAGTTAACTACTCTAGAAGGGGGGGATTTTATAAGTTACAAAGTAAGTATGGGGTTCAAACCACTACTGAATAAAGTTAAAGCCTCCGGCGGATGTCACAGATTTTTAAAGGAAGTTTTCGAGCATAAGTTCAAAGACTAAGAGCGCCACATCCTGTGGCAACGTCTTGGACACAAATACGCCAAGTCGTATTTGATTCATTTTTTGCATGAGAATAACCAAAGGTTCATATATTTCTACTAAAAAAGGACTAAGCCAATCTACATTTTTAATGTGAACAGTCATAAAAAATGGTAAAATTTGATTAAACCTAAAATGGTGGTGAACTCGTGGTTTTTTTATATGTACTAGCCTCATATTTTATTGGAACGATTATGTCCGCCTATGTCGTAATGAAGTTTATGAAAGGTGAAGATATCCGCAAACTTGGAAGTGGAAATGTTGGAGCGAGAAATGCTGGTAGATTGCTAGGGAAAACAGGATTTTTGTTAACAGCCTTAGGTGATGTGTTAAAAGGGTTACTTGTTGTTATGGGGGCAAAATATCTTGGATTTTCCTTAGAATATCAGATTCTATCATTGATCGCTGTTGTCGTCGGACATATTTGGCCGATTACGCTCAAATTTAAAGGTGGAAAAGGAATTGCGACAGCTGCAGGTGGTCTTGTTGTATTAGCATATCAGCCATTTCTAGTGTTTAGTGGAATCTTTCTCCTTTTATTAGCAGTTTCGAGAAGCTTTACAATAGCAGGGATGACAGCTTTTTTTACGATGCCATTTATTTATTGGTTTATGGATTATTCCATCCTCGAATGTGCCCTTGTTTTTATTGTAATCGCTTTATTGTTATTTGCACATCGAGATAATTTAAAAGAAAGAGTAGGAAAAGAAAATAAATAAGTGGAGTGATCCCATCATGACATTTGTCTATAAAATTGCTCGGACAAAACAGGAGTTTAATCAAATACACCGTTTAAACTATAAAACCTTTGTTGAAGAAATTCCTCAGCATGATAAAAATGAAGAAAAGATGTTAGTGGATAAATTTCATGATCAAAATACGTATTTGATTTGTGTAAAGGATTCAAAAGTAGTGGGAATGATTGCTGTAAGAGCCAAAAGACCATTCTCACTAGATTATAAGTTACACAATTTAGATGAACAACTACCGGTAAAACCGAGTAAACCATGTGAAATTCGATTATTATCGGTTGAAGAAGAATATCGTAGTAATGGTAGAATCTTTTTTGGACTTGCCCAGCTAATGTCTAATTTTTGCTTGAAAGAAGGCTATGATGTAGCCTTGATTTCTGGAACAACAAGACAAGAGAAATTGTATCGACAGCTAGGGTTTATTCCATTTGCTTCTCTAACTGGTTCTGAGGAAGCTTCGTTCTGGCCAATGTATTTAACGAAACAAACTTTTGATGAGTCACTGGCTGGAAGAATTCTAAAGGAACCGGTTAGCTTTTTACCTGGTCCCATTAAAATTCATGAAAATGTGAATGCGGCACTTAAGCAGGAGCCAATATCACATCGTTCAAATGAATTTTTATTACAAATGAGGTCTGTGAGAGAGAAACTTTGTAGCATGACAAACTCAAAGCATGTGGAAGTGTTAGTAGGCTCGGGGACTCTTGCGAATGATGTAATTGCTGCTCAGCTTGCTGTTATTGGAGGAAAAGGCTTAATCCTAAACAATGGGGAGTTCGGTTCAAGGCTAATTGACCATGCCAATCGAGCGGGATTATCTTTTAAAAAGCTAGAAAAAGATTGGGGAGTACCTATCACTGAAACAGAGATTAAGAAAGAGCTTGGAACAGGTCATTATACATGGCTTTGGGCCGTTCATAGTGAAACTTCAACGGGGATGCTTACAAACTTCCAGAATTTAAAAGAAATCTGTCTTTCAAACAAGGTGAACCTCTGTCTTGACTGTATCAGTACGGTCGGTGCAGTTAAACTAGATTTACAGGATGTCTATTTTGCATCGGGAGTAAGTGGAAAAGCTATTGGCGGATATACGGGATTATCATTTGTCTTCCATAATCATGACATTACACCAAACCCGTCCATTCCAAGATATCTTGATCTCGGAATGTATGCAAATCATGACAGTATTCCATATTCCCATTCCTCAAACATGCTTGAGGCTTTATATGAAGCACTTAAAAAATACGAAAATGATGATTGCTATCAGAAAATTAAAGAACGATACAAGATGATTCGTGAGTACATTGAAGGTCTAGGATTGCAGATTCTAACACCACCTGAATATTCGTCACCCGCAATCATGACGATTCTTTTGCCAGAACATGTATCTTCAAAGGATTTTGGAGATGACATGGCACTTCAGGGATATTACCTTCATTATGAAAGTCACTATTTACAAGAAAAGAAATGGATTCAAATCTCGTGTTTAAGCAGTCATGAAGAAAAACAAATGCTAAAAATGCTACGTACATTTGAACTTTTATTAAACCAATATGAAATAGTAGGTGAGCCTTCTTTTTAGTAGGCTTTCTTTTTGTCTAGCTGCAGCGCCTAGCCCCTCGAGGTCATAAGTCAATCCGTCAAGAAGGATAAAGAGCATCCTTCTCGCCGGCTTTTCTTATGCTTGTCGGACTTGCACAGGACAAGGAAAGCTTCGACAGCATAATCATCGCACGAAGAAAATGCTTTGCATTTTCGAGGAAGTGCTGACATCGACGTATGCCACAGGACGTGGCAGTAGTTAGTCGATGTTCCTCATTCAAGGCGTTTCCGCTTTTCTTTGTAACATTTCTTACCAGTTATCGTCTAAGTGGAAAAGGGGTGAAATGAATGAAGAAAAGATGGATTGTTTTTCTGGCCTCGGTCATTGTGATAACTACTATGACGGCTATTTTTACTACTTCAAAGCCGGCAGTTGTTAGCCAAGTCGATACTGAGATACAACCCGTTACAAAAGAAAAGCTAACAGAAATATTCCGTGATGCGATTAAGGAGGAAAAGCGTAATCAAAGGTTTCGTTTTTTCGCGAGAGATACTGCACAACAGGAAATGTCGGTGTCAACAGAATCCGCTGCAGGTGATAGTGCGGAAAAAGGTGGAAGCGAGCACTCAGAGACGAACACTCAAGTCCAAGGTGTTGATGAAGCAGATATCGTAAAAACCGATGGGGAATATATTTATCAACTTATTGATGGAAAACTAAATATCATTAAGGTAGTACCAGCAAATGTAATGCAGGTAATCAAGACAATACCATATTCTCACTCATTTTCGCCGAACCAAATGTTCTTATACGAAGACAAACTAGTCGTGATTGGTTATACATTTCATGATAGTACGCCGGAAAAAAATCAAAATCAACGTTCAATGATCTATCCTCCTCGACATTTTGAAGCAACAACAGCGATTGTTTATGATATAAAGGACCCAAAAAATCCCGAGGAAATCCGTAGGGTAGAAGTTGAAGGAAACCATGTGACATCACGTAGAATTGATAACTATATCTATCTGGTTGCGAATCACTACCCGAATTATTGGATTATGGAAGATACGAATGAAGACGAAATCGATCTAAGGCCTCGTTTCTCAGATTCAGCAACTAGTAAGGAAAGTTCCTTGGTACCATATGAAAAAATTCAATATATTCCTGGTTCAAAAGAAACTAATTTTACCCTAATTGCTGCCTTTGACTTAAATGCCCCTGATAAAGAAGCTTCTATTACGTCTTACTTAGGTAGTGGGAATTTAATGTATATGTCAAAGGAAAACATCTATATTGCAGTTGCAAATTATTATGCGATTCCATTTAGGGAGGGTGACTCCGATTCCCCAGATACCAATGTCTACAAATTTACAGTAGAAGGGGACAAAGTCGAATTCCATAGTTCAACTGAAGTACCAGGAACCATTTTAAATCAATTTTCCATGGACGAATTCAATGGAACCTTCCGAGTAGCCACAACGAAAGGAGATACTTGGAATAACACCAAACCATCTTCGAACAATTTGTTTATTTATGATGAGAATTTAAAGCAAATTGGTTCATTAAGTGATCTGGCACGAGGAGAGCGAATCTATTCAGCACGGTTCATGGGTGAACGTATTTATATTGTCACTTTCAAAGAAGTAGATCCGTTATTCGTCATCGATGCTAGTAATCCAAAAGCACCAAAAGTCCTTGGAGAACTTAAAATCCCCGGCTTTAGCAACTACCTCCATCCATATGACGAAAATCATGTGATTGGCTTTGGACAAGACACAAAGGTTGTTGCTGATAATAAAACAAGTAATAGTGAGCCTATGGTTTATACAGATGGTGTTAAAATTTCGTTGTTTGATATTCGTGATGTAAATAATCCAAAGGAAAAGTTCACTGAAATCATTGGTGGTCGTGGAACATACTCCCCATTAAATTATGACCATAAAGCATTATTATTTAATAAGGAAAAAGGGATTTTCGCCTTTCCAATCACTGTTTATCAAAATCTAGAAGGAAAAATGTATGAGCAAAAATTCGAATTTCAGGGTGCATATGTATACGATATCCATTTAGAAGGAATTGATTTGAAAGCAAAATTATCACACGATACTGGACCATATGAAACGTGGGAGGGGGGAATACAACGTCTACTGACAATCGGTGACACATTGTATGCCATTTCGCCGACTATGATTTCTGCATATGACATAAAAAATTATAACCAAACAGGTGAGGTCTCTTTACGATAAAAAAGGGTAGAATTTTCTTCTATCCTTTTTATGCATTTATCTTATATACTATATAAGATTATATTTGAAATGAAGGGACATACATGAATCAACCAAAAATGAATCCATATTTCGTGTTGGCAATTGGTGTCGTTGCAGTATCGACATCGGCCATTTTTGTTAAATTAGCAAATGCACCCGCACCGGTTATTGCTTTCTATCGGCTGTTTTTTACAGTCCTATTAATGCTTCCTGTTTTTTTATGGAAGTATCGAAAAGAACTTCGGGTCATCACAAAAAAAGATTGGCTTTTTTCCACAATATCAGGTGTTTTTTTAGCTCTCCATTTTATCCTTTGGTTTGAATCGCTTAACTACACATCCGTGACGAGTTCAACTGTATTAGTAACGATGCAGCCCGTGTTTGCTTTCATAGGAACTTATTTTTTGTTTAAAGAAAAAATAAGTTTAGGGGCCATACTAAGCACCCTTCTAGCTTTAAGTGGAAGTATAATCATTAGTTGGGGGGATTTCCGAATTAGTGGGAGTGCATTATACGGTGATTTCTTGGCAATCATTTCGTGTGTGATGGTTACAGCCTATCTTCTATTTGGGCAAACGGTTCGAAAACGGATATCACTTGTCACATATACATTTGTTGTGTATAGCATTAGTACGATAACTCTATTTTTATATGTAGTGATTTTTAACTATCCACTAGGAGGATACGCTAATCAAGACTGGATGTACTTTTTACTATTAGCGATCGTTCCAACTTTGCTTGGTCATAACCTTTTCAATTGGTCATTAAAATGGGTAAGTACGTCCACCATTTCGGTCAGTATACTATTTGAACCAGTAGGAGCGGGAATTCTAGCCTATTTTATCCTTTCAGAAAAAATCATCCAAACACAGCTTATTGGGGGAGTCATTATTGTTGTTGGGATTTGGCTATACTCCATAGGCGAGCGAAAGAAAAAACAAAAGGTATCCTTTTCAGAACAAAGTGTAGGATAAAAAAGCAAAGCCAAGTCTACCAATTGTAGACCTGGCTTTATTTTTTAAGCATATTTACGAGTCATGAATACAGCACCAATCCCAAGTAATAGGAATAGGGTACCAATTAATAGCAGATTCGAATATGGGCTAGCAGTAATAGGAAGTTTATTCCCTTGAACCTTAATACTCATTTCCGTTGCAAGTGTAGCAACAGTTAGAAGTTTTTCACCACGTTCAATGATAAAATCAGTAGCTAGCATTTCCTCTGAAAGCTTTAAATCGAGCAGGTATTCATCATTAGCTCGATATAGTTCAACAAGCAGTTCCGCACCATCAAGTGTGTCCATTTCAAGTAGCTTATTATAAGCAATAGCTTCTTTAGCACCATCCTTTAATAGATAGTATCTTGGTTGTAACTCAAAAACTTCGATCATTTTATCGTACATCACTAGAAGCTCTTTTTGTTGCTCAGAAGACAGTCCTTCTGAATTATTATAGGAAAAGTATTGCTCTAAATTAGAGCTGATAGATCTCATTTTCTCTTCAAGATTTATATCATTTAAGCTTAAAAAGTGAAGAAATAAACCATCAATCTCGTCCTCTGTTAGCCCAACCTCAGACAGCATTCGCTCTGCTTCTACCAATACCTCGGCATGATTAAGATAGAAGTCAACAGTTGTGTCAAGGTCCTTAATGAATAAATAATCTTCTACTGACTCCCCAAATCCGCCCAGGATATGTTGTAATTCTTCTTCATTTAGATTATGTTTTGTTAAAAGAGTCTGAATGGTCTCATTGTTAACAGGCTCTCCTAAATAGGAAACCAGTTCATTTACGTTTTCAAAATCCTTTAAGGACAAATCATAAACTGCCAGGTAATCCTCAAGATCATCTTCAGTCAAACCGGTCTCTGTTGTATATTTCTTTAAATCCTCTGTGGTAACCTCAGCAAACACATCTACAGACAAATACGCAAGCTGGAATAAAAAAAGTACCCCAACTAGTAAAAACTTCTTCATTCCTCTTCCTCCAAGCCATTATATTCATAGGTGTAGTATTTTCAACTTTTACCAAATAATGCATGTAAAGGAGGAATTTAATGAAATACTAAAAGATAAGGGTTGTGGTAGCACAATTAATACTTAAATATATAAAGGTAGTGAAACGATTGTTATTAGGTTTAGTTAATTCGAAATGTCTTTGCTATGTCATGAATAATCTTTAAGTCTGCTTGATAATCCGAACCACCGAAATAGCCGGGATTATTTGCATGAAAATACAAATCATAGATGACGTCTTTATCATTGGGTTGAATGAAATAATGAACAGTTTGAATGGCGTGTATTTGTTTAACATGGAAAAGGACGCGTTGAGTTGGTTCTTGAAAATCTTCCAACAAATCATCTTCAAATATCCCTGACTGAGACAAAAGTTGCTGTTTTAATTCCTTGTTGATCTTCTTTACCCCCCCAACCTCTGTTCCATTTTTTAAAAAAATATGTGAATCGCCTTGTTCCTCTATAGTAATTTCTTTTGGAAGATCAATTATAAATGATGAGGCAGAATCTGCATGTAAGGGTTCCTCTTTAAAAATGGAATAATAAGAGTATGTTCCAATCCCAAATACAAGTAATAAAATAACCACACCTGATAGGAAGGGCATAATGAATCTGCTAGAAGAAAACCTATTCTCTTTCTTAGTTTTGCTTGATCTGATTTGATTCACGATACGGGTTCTCTGTGCATTATTTAATTGGAATTTTGGAAATGATTTATTTGGGTAGGTATTCTTCATAGTCTTTTTCCTCTCCTTTGTTGATAGAGTTAAGATTTTTCTGTAAAGCTTTAACAGCACGATGGTAAGTCAAAGAAACTTTGTTAGTAGACCAGCCTAAAACGATAGCTGTTTCTTCAACACTTAGTTCTAAAATTAATCTTGAAACAAGAACTTCTTTATAAGATTGTTTTAGGCGAAGGATTGCATCATGAATGTCAGAAAGAACTTCGTCTAAAAGTAGAGTTCTCTCAGGATTAGATTGATCAATTTGAATATGCCTTTTTCCTAGTAAGTCAAAAGGTTGAAATTTGATAAGCCTCTTTCGACGGTTTTTATCAATTACTAAATTCCTTGCAATTGAAAGTAACCATGTCTTAGGGTTGGAACGTTCCTCAAAGGTATGGAATGATCGGATTGCCTTCAAAAACACCTCCTGAACATAATCATCAACGTCGATTGACCCTGTATAGTAAATTAGAAAGCTATAAACATCATCCCCATACTCATAAAACCAATTCTCAATTTGACTAATATGTGCCAAGCGTCGTACCCCCTTTGTACTTACCTTTATATAATTAGACGATTAAGACATCAACTTCTTTCACATTAAAGGAAAAAGTTCGAAAAAAAACTGACAATCTAATGGATTGTCAGTACTGAAAAAGGAATATCGCTTTAATAAAAAGAACTAGCAAAAAAACTAAAAACGAAAGCCATTACAATAGACGAAACAAAGGTAATGAAAGTACTTGCTTCAATTCTTCCTTCATTATTACTAATTCTTAAACCTTCTATATAAACAAATGAGAATAAAAATAAACACATCGCTAATGATAAAAACATGCCAACGGCTTGTAGAAACTCAAAAAACAAAATCTTTCCTCCTTCCAAATATCTTTTAATAAAATGTATGAGTAAATCTAGCAAATATGATTAAAATAATAGAGACATTAATTGAAAGATATTAAAATGATTAAAGTATTTCATATAGAAACTATTTCTTGTATAATAATCTTATCTCTTTAATGGCGAATTAATAGAGAGAAGATATTATTTTTTTGTTTCTTAAAAACTTTTTTTAAAAAAGGTCTTGTAAAAGGATATAAGAGATGGTATATTAATTTTTGTCGCCAAAACGAGTGACAAATTGAATGAGTGAGCAACAAAAACTTTTTTGAAAAGTAGTTGACACTCGCAAGTGAAAATGTTATATTAGAAAAGTCGCTTCTGGGCGACAAACTAAAAAGTTCTTTGAAAACTGAACACAATACAAGCGTCAACGTTAATTCTAAGTAACAAACTTATTGAGCAATCAATACTCTTATTGGAGAGTTTGATCCTGGCTCAGGATGAACGCTGGCGGCGTGCC
>NZ_QUQV01000055.1 GCF_003400205.1 Bacillus sp. HNG
AAAAATGTTATTTCATCTTGTCAAAAAGGATTTCATTCTAGCCAAAAAATACCTATTGTTTATGCTTATTTTTGCAGTTATTGGCCCCATATTTATTTATTCAAAGTTAGGATTTGATAACGGTAGCTTTACAAGTTTTCTTATTACCGTTTTATTTACGGAATATATTTTGTTTAATATGGTTTCGATGCAAGAGGATAAATATAGGGGATCAGCACTTCTTTGTACAACCCCACATACTCGTAATGGTGTCATTAAAGCAAAATATCTATTTATTCTTGTGATTTTTATTGGGTGTTTCCTTTTATTTAACCTTGCAGTAGCAATTGGTTTTTCTACAGGGCTAGCAAGATTAAATATTTATAGTATAGGAATAGCTCTTTTGATCATTTCTGTTTTTTTCGGAATATTAATACCTATTCAAACTAAATTTGGCTATGAAAAAACAAAGTATATCTTTTTTATTTTAATATTTTTAACTCCATTTATACTACCCACTATTATTGAGTGGTACCAATCGATGAATTTTAATATCAATTTTCAATTACCACTACCTCAAACAGTAATGGTTTGGGTGCCTTTTGTAATATCTATTTTTATTATCTTAATTTCAATGATTATATCAATCCAAATCTTTTCAAAGAAAAACTTATAGCTTCTTCTTTTGAGGTGAATATAAATGAAAACAATAATAATATTTGTAATACTGTTTGCAGTTTTAGTATTTGTAATTAAAAAAATTAGGAGCAAATAGAAATCCATATAAAAAAAGTCGAATCCATCAAGGATATCGGCTTTTTTAGATTGAAATTTGCTTAGCGTACAAAATTTCCGAAATGTTGGCT
>NZ_QUQV01000008.1 GCF_003400205.1 Bacillus sp. HNG
GGGGCGGACAGTTTAGTTGACGGGATCAATGCCCCACGCACCCGTACGTCCTACCCTGGCTACTGCTATAATAGAATCTATTAAAAAAAGGTCAACCAGTAAAAACTGGTTAACCTTATAATACGAAAGCACCCGTTACTAATAAATAACTAAAAATATAGGAAAGGGTTAGGTTTCACTATAGATCATACCTCTTACTCTATCCTTCCCCTTTAGTGGAAGAAGCACTTATGTTATTCTTTTATCCTAATAATTAGGTCTTGGTCGTGGAATGCAATACAGATTGCAAGTGAATCTTCTGTAGGGACATTATTATAAGCTCTTGCAAAAGAAAGTACAGTCCTAGCTATTAAGTAAACTGTTGTTCCTATTGCTATCTCATTTTTATCAAATCCGTTTATATTGTGTATTTCACTAAACTTTTCAAGAGCTGGACCTTCTACATTCCCATACCAATCACTTGCCCAATCATCGTCTTCATCTTCTAACGGACTATAATCCCCACAGATAAAGAATGCACTATCCCAGTTGTTATCCAGATCGTATTCAAAGTAAATAGCTTTAGCCTTCTGTTTATGTGCTAATTGTATTGATTCTTGAAGCAAATCTGTCAATTTATTTTCATAGCTCTGTAAGTCTACTTTTCTAATTTCATCTGTAAATCCTATCCCAGCTAGTTTTGAACATAGATTGTAATACTTTTCTTCAAGTTCTTCAAGTCCTTTACTTCGTAAATCAGCTTGAAACCCATCTAAATGATCAAAAATGTTCATTGTTAACTCCTAATTCTTTGTTTAATTAACCTGCCCCGTTAGCCATCCATGAAGCAGAGCTTCACCACAGAAAATGAAAGTTATTTACGTTCTTTCATGGTAGTACAATAACTTCAACAAATAAAGCGATAATCCTTTCACTTAAACATGAGTTAAGGATTGTGGAAAATTTTGAGGAACTACATAGGATTAAATTGGGGATATTATTAAAATAGATGTATTTCTAAACATAGATGGAAACCACACCAGGAGTGGCGGTGCTTTTGAGGTCAATCAAAGAGAATAAAGATAATCCTGAATTAGCTATGGCTATTGTAGCCTATCAGTACATACAGGAAATAATCAAAAAAACAGGATACAGGGAAACAATAATAAAGAACGTTCTTTATGAAAGAAATAAGGATATTACTGAATTGACTAGACAGATAATGAGAATTCCTCAGAAGGATGATTTGCCGTTTTAAAAACCCCTACTCGAAATGAGCAGGGGTTAGTAATTATTTCCTAATATTGCCAATCACTTTATTCAGAGTTTTTGATGCAAGTACTTTTGCTAATTCTTCAGGTTTCCTAGCTATCATTTCATTCTGTCTTTTTTCACTTAGTCTAGGTAAATATTCTTTTTCTAACCTATTCTTCAATATGAGTTGCGACATGTCTTTCACCTCTCAAATATTTTTGAAAAAATTGTTGATTTAATTCAGAACTAAAGTAATGTTTTCTCTTAATCCAAATAAAACCATCACCTTTTGTGATAACAGCAACGTCAACTGGACCTCCAACCGTCTCCAGACTTGAAGAAACTCTCCGTTTAAAAGAGGTAAGATTTACAAGTGCTTCGGCCATTTCAGCAAGTTCGTCCTTAGGAAGATTCCTTACTATTCCTATTATGGGATTTATATAATGCTCATTCCGATAATTATCAATTGCATTCCTATATTCTTCAAATAAATTATTACTCACTTCTTCAAAGGACTCAACTAGTTCATTATAATTTTCGTTTTCTAAAGTGGTGTTTTCTTTAATAAAGTTTAATAATTCTTGAGGAAGAGATTTAAAAATATTTCCCAAATATTCGTTTGATAGCCTTTCAATATCAGGGTCTATTCCACTAATAAAGGTATGTACCATATCACTTTGTGCAAATGGAATAATTGCAGCAGCTGAACCACTTTCTCCTATCTCCGCTTTATTACTTATCTCTACTTTTAGTTTATTATTTATTTTTCCTTCTATGACATATGAAATTAATGTTGGGTAAATCTCATCTTCACCAAAACCAGCTATTACTAATCCTGTTTGATCTGAAGTGAATTCTTTAAGTACATAATAGATGCATATTCCAAGTATTTTTTCAAACAAGCTTTGGTCTACAGGTATATTTTCGAATTTTTCTTCAATCAATTGATAAATTGTTTGTGAGTAATTTTGTACCAAAATGTTAAAATCATCATCGGAGAATTCTTGAATATATTCAAGTTGATTGTAATATTCAAATTCCTCAATGATTTCTTCCTCGGTTATCACACTAAAATATTTTTCTAGATCATCTGGAGTAATTTCTTCGTTACCATTGACAATTTCTTTTGCTAAATTTATTATTCTATCCCTTATACTTTCAATTTTCACATCAAATAAAAACTGTAGGTAGCTATCCTGTTCACTGGTGGAAGAAAGCTCTTTAAAAGGATTATTAGTCAAGAAGTCCACAAAATCGGTTGCATACCTTTCCAAATTAGAATAGTGCTTATCGGAAAGTTTATGTCTATAAACCTTAATTATTGTTTCCCAGGGCACTCCCATAAAGTCTGCTGTTCCGTAAATCATGATTCCAACAGGATGAAATTTAGAAAGTGCAAATAGTTTATTAGCTGAGTTATAAATCTTCCTGCCATTTCCGATTGTAACAGCACTATCAGCAGCCAAGGCAACTCCAGATTTATTTAGTACCCCAATTTCTGCAGTCATAAAAAATCCCCCCTTATTAATTCTAGATTAATAATTCGACAATTTTACAGAAAATCCTTTTTATAGAATTAAATTTTCAGACTATTTAAGTTTAACTTAATGATATTTCATAGAAAATACACAAATGTTAAAAGTCTAAAGTATTTATAAAGTGAAAAATAAAATCCTTACCTCAATAGAGATAGGGATTTTTTAAATTCATGTATAATATTATGATTTCAATGCAAGAGGCCGAGATTGTATTCTTTATGTAGATAATCTTGAGGTGTATTTTGAAGAGTACAATGGAGCTTCGTGATGTTTATTAAACTTCAGATTCCTTCTTTGCATCTCATCTTTAAAAGAATAATAACCGCAAACACAGCGTTTTTTATTAGTCTGTAGGACGTGATTTTTGTGCATGTAGGACACTTTACGGCGTTTTTACTTCATTCGGTAGCACTAATTCCAGGAGATAAAGAACGTGAGAACGTATGAAACGTAGATTTCGTGTAGACGCGAAATGGTAAAAATAACTGATAAACGGCTGCCTATCTTCTACCAGCCACCTCGTCCGTCTATTCTTGCGCGTGTTCCACCAAATCAATATTTGCCCCGTATTTTCGTAGCTTCATCGATGAAATACTTGCCGATGATTTTCCACAGTGTAATGGAAAGCGGAATAAATGCGTTGAATGACAGTCATCGAAATTGGAGATACGCACGTTCCAGCTTACTTAAATAGCCTTAGCTTATTCCGTTTTTTGTCAGTCGGACTTCTTCAGCTGTAAATAGTAAAATATCCATTATATCGCCCCCATGAAGCGGGATTCTTCCCACGATTATCGCCTACTATTGCGTGATAATGACCTATTTTTGACTATTTCACTGTAAAACTTTTTCAGATAAAAATTCACAATAAAAAAGTGCAGCCATCGGAATGCTTTTCCGTACAACTGCACCAGTCATCACCCGAAAAAATCGCTGTAGCCCGATGATGATGTATTATATTCGGTATTATTTACGACCGTTTTACATGATGGACACTGGAACCAGCTTTCGCCGTCTCCGTGCAATCTAACCAGCTTGCTTTTCACGTCCCAGCAGCTTGAGCAGAAAGGTTCGCTATCCTCGTCGAGAAAATACATTTGATTCTTGAATGTCAGCTTGCCCTTAGTTTCAAGCTTTTCTTTGAGCGCTTTATTTTCTTCTTTAAGTTCATTCAACTTCTGCGTCATATCCATCGCTTCTGCTTGAAGATTTAGGATCTTTCCGTAAAGTTCTATATTATCTGCCTTCTGAACTACTTCGGCTATCGATTTAATGTCACCAATTAAACTCATATGATTCGCCATCCCCTCGAAATAGAAGTATTTATAATAATTATTCGACGCAGATTGACAATTCCCTGCGCTGACATCAAACCCCCGAGATGAAAAATTTTGTCGCACAATGGCGTGCTGCTACGAAGAACGGGCTGTCAACAAAATCTGGACGCAGCATACTAGTCATTTTTTTCATCCCCTTTTATATTTATATTTATCATATAACGAACTGACGATTCCGACGCCGACTACTAAACCGAAAAACACAATGACTTGGTATGGGAAATCGTTATCATCTTTTGTTAATACCGTTGATGTGACTGACTCTTGTTCAACTTTTGCCCTTGCGGTTCCTTCCTCTTTTTTAGAATCCACTACTTCTTCATAAATCGTTTCATCAAAGCCATCGGCATATCCTTCGACATAAGAATTAAAATCGTATGAGTATTCATAACTATTGTCTTCATCGTAGTCTATTCCGTGTTTTGAATCATATTCTCCTTCCCCAAAGCCAGCTTCATAACTAATATCTAAGCAGTAATTTAAACCATCCGCATGACCATCCACTATACCATCTTCAAACCCATCCCCATAGTCTTGCGTACCTTCCCACCACCATTCGTATTCTTCTGTGCATTCTGATGTATATCTATATGCAATTTCGTAACCTTTGTCGTAACCTTCGTCATATTCAGCTTGTGCATCGTAATAATTATCATCATGGTAATGATACTCTCCGTAATATAAGCCCCATTCTGCGCAGTTTGTTTTACACGTATGACCGCCGTTACTATCTGTATTTCCTGGATGTCCAAACGCCACAGCGGGATATAAAACTAGTAAAATAGTAATAATTCCTATACATTTTCGTTTCACGGCAGTCACTCCTTTTATATTAGAATTTTACCATAAATTTACACACTCCAAATAGATAAATTATAATCCACTAATTAATGTTGTTTACATCAGGGGCTATTTTTTTAAGCAAAGAAAAAAGAGGCTCAAGCCTCTATACTTCCTTTGTATTCGTTTCTTTCTCAGCATAAGCCGAAACACCTTCACTAATGGTACGATCGATATCAAGATACGGTTTTCCACGAAGTGCCTTATTTGAAAAAACTTCAATACTTTCTTCTTTTGTATCCTTTGGCAAACTGATCACCTCCAACATTGGCATTTTTCTGCATTAGCCATATTGTGGGCAATCAGCTTGAGGTTCATGCATTTATAGATTGAACGAGTTGCTGAGGTTATTTTACGTGCCTCAAGGGCCTACGATAACCATGATGTTTACCCTCAATCACCCCTATTTCCATTCTAAAAACTCCAAACGATTGCCGAACGGATCATGTGCATAAAAGCGATTGGCACCTGGGAGATTGTTGTCATCAATTGTGTTCACTTTGTTGTTTTGCAGGTGTAGTTTTAAGGCTTCAAGGTTCTGGATTTCAAAAGCTGGATGTGCCTTTTTGGCGGGTACGAATGGGTCATCAATACCGATGTGAATTTGTACCGAACCGTATGCAAACCAAACGCCCCCGTTTTTCCGCAGGGTATCGGGCTTTTCGATTTCTTGGAAGCCTAAAATGGCTGAATAAAAGTGCCGCTCTTCGCCTTCACTCCCTTTTGGTGCAGCAAGCTGGATATGGTCAAGCGCTTTAATTGTAAAGGTCATGTTCATTCCCCCTATTTTGTAAGTTACCTTCATCGTACTCCATTTCAGGGGATAACTAAATTTGATTAATTTTATGTATTGGTATTAGTTTTGCTTATTCGGATGGGTATGTCTCTTGTAAGAATTTTATCGATTGGGTAATGAGCTCTTTGAGCACTTCTACATCGATATCCGCAATTTTATTGATGTAGACACACGCCTTTCCTGATGTGTGTTTGCCAAATTTTCCGAGCAACTCTTGTCGCTTTGTATCGCCAGTTGCAAAATACAAACTAATTTTTGCTTTGCGTGGTGAAAAGCCAACAAGCGGTGCATCGCCCTCATGGCCGGTCGCATATTTGTAGTGGTAGGAACCAAACCCAATGATGCTTGGACCCCACATTTTGGCCGGATACCCAGACGTTTCTGTAAAAATGTCTAATAGCTTATAAGCATCTTCCTTCTTTTTCGGATTCTCGACTTTTTCAATAAATTCAATAACACTCGCATCGTTTTCTTTTGTTTTTAATTCGTACATATTTGGTTGACCTCCTTGGTAGTAGTAGGATTGACATTAATGATTCATTCGAGACGTTGGGTGGGGAATCCTGCTTTTTGGTTTTGCTAAAAACAGTATTTGTTAATTATAAACAGTAAAATTAAATTAAAAACAGTAAACCTCTTTTAAAACAGTAGTTAAAAATTAAAAACAGTAAAGTGAAGATAATTAATATTCATAGAAAAAACTTAGAAGACTTGCCACGGTTTATCAGGCAACTTATACACTCTATCCCGAAAATTGCCCTCATATTCTAAATTTAAGGATAAGAGTATGTTTTTTGATGCCGTTATCGAGTCCAAATTTAAAAATTTACGTAATTCTCGGTTGGTAATGGTATTACCAATTAGAAGATAGTAATCTATAATCGCATCAAAATATGCTGTTTTGGCAGAAAAATGACATGATGTGCAATGCCATTTTCTTTGGGTTCGAATCATTGGAATGCTCCTACACTTTTCACATCGCACACCTGTAATTAATTCATCCTTAGAAATCTTATAATGTTCCAATATGTTAGCATCATATGGTGTATGTTTCTTTAACAGTAGTTTTGACAATTTATGAAGTTCCTTTTTATCGAGATACTCTTTCCGATTCCGCTTCTCAAATAACTCAATCTTTTCAAGAAAACTCGGGCTTTTAATTACTTTGTTATAGTATTTAAAGTCTTTGCTGGCATCAATAATAGCGTTAGGATTTGTGAAAATTACAAGGGTTTCAATCGGTATGGAAGGAAATTTAAAGGATTCAAGGAGTCTGTTAAGCTGTAGGTGGTGTCTGTTGATTTGAGTAATAGGGCAGTTATACGATTTTCTAGTATCTTTGTAGCTTTGAATTAATTGGTCAAACTTACCGTCAAAATATAGTTCTCCGCGATAATGTTTGGCGTCGATTATTAATTGGAATGTGGGATTAATGAGAAGTATGTCTATTTCAAAAAAATGCTCTCCGGAGATATCTGGAAGACGAAGGTTATGGAAGATTAGGTAGTTTTTTTCTTTTAAAAAGGTCAAATAGTACTGTATAGATAATTCACCTTTGTAACCAGCCATTCTCCTACCAAATTCATCGATAATTTCTTGATATTTTGGGTGTGATTCCGATAGTCTTCCAATCAATGCTTCTAATTTTCTTAATCTAAAAGGTAATTCTAGTTCTTTTTTATTCATTTGCATGCTCCTTTTATTTGATCTATAAGTTTTTTTCTACACAAATTCCTAAAAATCCTTCAATTAACTTAAATGACGAATAAGATTTGTTGAAGTCAGTCGTTTACTGTCGATAATTTGAAAATACTATTTTTATTTGAACTTTACTGTTTTTAATCAACAAACACTGTTTTTATTTGGATTTTACTGTTTTTAGCCGATTTCAGGGCACATATTTTGTTCTTCAATTTCAGTTCATCATTCCTTTTTCTGGAACACCCTATAAATAATTCCACCGACCTCTGGTAAAACTAAGGACACGATGTAAGAACTAGGAGGCGTGAGTGATGGAGAATGGATTGTCCATTTTTGCACTTGGTGGGATTAATGAGATTGGGAAAAATATGTATGTGGTGCAGAACGATGATGATATTTTAGTGATTGATTGCGGGGGAAAGTTTCCGGACGAGAGCTTGCTTGGAATTGATTTGATTATTCCAGACCTGACATATTTGGAGGAAAATCGGGAGAAAATTCGTGGGATGCTGATTACGCATGGGCATGAGGACCATATTGGCGGGATTCCTTATTTTCTAAAAAAGCTCAATGTGCCGATATATGCGACTCGGTTTACGCTTGGGTTAATTGAATTGAAGCTAACTGAACATCGTCTTCTTGCAGATACCAAACTAATTCCGATTGATGCTGAATCTAAGCTAGAATTTGGCAAAACAGAGGTTTCCTTTTTCAAAGTGAATCATAGTATTCCGGATTGCCTCGGGATTGTGTTTGATACCCCTGAAGGCAAGGTTGTACATACGGGAGATTTTAAATTTGATTTAACGCCAGTGAATGACCAGCACTCAGATATTCATCGGATGGCTGAAATCGGGCGTGAGGGTGTGCTTGTTTTATTATCCGAAAGTACGAATGCGGAGCGCCCAGGATCAACACCGACTGAGTCGAAGGTTGGGGACGTCATTGAAGAAGCCATTATGAAAGCGAAAAGAAAGGTATTTGTCTCAACATTTGCTTCAAATATCAGCCGGGTTCAACAAGTTGTCGCTGCTGCGATGAAAACAAACCGCAAGCTCGCCCTGCTCGGAAGAAGTATGGTGAATGTAGTGGATGTGGCGGTTGAGCGTGGCTATCTCCATATTCCTGATGGTATGCTGATTGATGCTCAAGAAGTGGAAAGTCTCGCACCTGAGAAGGTTTGTATTTTATGTACAGGAAGTCAGGGGGAACCGATGGCCGCGCTTGCTCGTCTCTCAAATGGCAGCTATCGCGATGTGCACATTCTCCCGGAAGATACTGTTATTTTAGCGGCAGGTCCGATTCCTGGTAATGAAAAAAATGTGTCTCGCATCATCGATAATTTATTCCAGCTTGGGGCAGTTGTTTTATATGGAGGAAGCTTGACTGGAATGCATGTTTCCGGTCATGGCTTTCAGGAGGATCTTAAGCTGATGTTAACTTTAATGAAACCAAAATACTTTATCCCTATCCACGGGGAATACCGTATGCTTCACCAACACAAATCTCTTGCAGTATCTGTTGGAGTGGAGCCCGAAAATGTCTTTATCATTCAAAATGGCGATGTGGTTGATGTGAGTCATTCCGAGGCACGCCAAACTCGGAAAATTCCGTCCGGTGATACGTATGTGGATGGGATTGGTGTTGGCGATGTTGGCGATATTATTCTGCGTGACCGTAAGCAACTTTCTGAGGATGGGATGGTCGTCATTGTGGTCACTCTAAGTAAAAGAGATCAGAAAATCATCTCTGGACCCGATACGATTACGCGCGGTTTTGTGTTCAATCGGGATTCCGAAGAGCTTCTCCGAGAGACAAATCGCCTCGTAAAAAAAGCGATTCTTAATTTGCAAAATGAAAACAAATACCAGTGGAATGCCATGAAAAAGGAGATTAAAAAGGCAGTAGGACAATATTTATTTGCACAAACAAAACGCAAACCGATGATTCTACCGTTTATTATAGAAGTATAACCCTCCGAGCAGGAGGGTTTTTTTAGTTCCAAACTTCATCCAGTTTATCCGCATAAAATTCGATGGCGCGCTTGTACCGTTGGATGGACGCATCACTCGAAGTTCCAGCCAAACTTTTTAAAAGGAGTTCCATTGCATCTTGATGTCTCCCAAGATTGTAAAGGGACATCGCATAAAAAGCCTTCATCGCGTGGTTATTTGGAAATAGTGTTATCCCTTTTAACAGAGTTGCCTCTGATTTTTCATATTCTCCGAGGGTTCGGTAGGTGCTGCCTAAACCTAATAAGGCACCTTCCAGATCTTCGTCCTGTAGACCTAGTCCGATTGCCTTTTCATAAAAAGGGACAGCTTCTGATTCCAACCCTAACACATCAAAACTCCAAGCAACTTGATAGTTTAGTTGGGGATCATCGGGATTCTCCTTCACTAACCTCAGCAGTCTTTCGTTCGATTCTTTGAGGCGGCCCTCTATTCTAAGCTCTATAGCTTGCTTCATTTCTGATATGTCTCCTTATATTCGTCGTAATAAAGAACCTCTGTTGTTTCTGACCAGTTAAGGACGGTTCCCACAAAATCCTTAATATCGAGTCCCTTCATCTCATATGTATCTTCGGTATTCGTTGTCCCAGTAGCATCCTCAATAAAGGTTACTTTGTACCCTCGATCATATCCCGAAATTGCAGTAAACATACAGCAGAATTCGGTTTCAAAACCGGTTATAAAAATATGTTTAACCCCTAATTCCTCTAGTATGGATGCAAGATTCGTCTGAAAAAATGCACTCGGTGTCTCTTTTTCAACTATATAATCTGCAAAATCTCTCACTGATTCATGAATCTCCGAACCGCTTGAATTTCTGTGAAGAGGGTTCTCTTCATTTTTGTCAAAATGCCTAACCATGATCACAGGTAGCTTTTTCGCTTTAAAATCTTGAATGATGTGTTGAATTTTGGTAAGTTCTTCGCTAAAATCTTTAAAATTGACAATTCCGTTTTGGACATCAATCACTAGTAATGCTTGCATTTTTATTCCTCCTTTTTAAAAAAATGGGACTAAGTTCGCTCCAGACGTCAAATAGGTTACCATCCGGATCCTCGAATACAAAATTTTGTCCGGCATGACCACGGTCTTCAATTTCCCCAACCGTGATATGACGTTCTTTGAATTCTTTATGTAAGTTCTCTAAAGCTTGTACACCATCAACCTCAAAGGTTACTGAAAATCGATTATGGCCTTTAGCATCAATGAAGTTTGAGGTTTGCCCTTCCTTTGCTGCAACGAGGAAAAAACTTTGATCGGCTATGTCAAGGATTGCTTTATCCTCGTCCATATAATTTAGCTTTGCTCCAAGGCTTTCTGTGTACCAAGTCGCTGAACGCTGAACATTTGTAACTGGTAGATAGGTTGTTCCGACACGTTGGAGTGTTTGTTTCATTTCATAAGCCCTCCTATTCTTTATCTTCCGTTCTCCCCATCGTTACGTCATCGAACGGTGTGTATTCATTACTAGGCATTTGTTTCTTTCGAACAGCTTTAAAAATAGACAAACTTACGGCGACTACTATTATGGCGAGAAAAACAAATATCATCGGCACTCTCTCCATTTCGCGTGAGGATTTGTTATGTATTAAATTCGAGAAATACTTTCATATTCCTTCAATTCTTTTCCAGCAAAAAAAGAAGCCACATCCATTATTAGGATAGGCTTTGCTTAGGTTATTTGGTTAAATCGTTGATGGCTTGGACGTATTTTTCGTATAATGGTTCCCACATTTGTTTTCGGTTTTCTACCTGTTTTCCGTCTAGTAACATTCCTATGACATCCAGACATACATGCCATCCCGCTAAGTCTCTTGGTGTATGATCGGTGAGCTTTGTAATTGTTTCAATCAAGAACAACTTACATCCTTCTGGCTCTGAAGTGAGCTCAAAGCGGACGCTGTCATCTGCCCAAGTGAATTCCAATACAGATTGGTCATGAAAGTCAGTGATCGTCATTTCCTCAAAGGTTCCATTTCCCATATCAAAAAGGATACGACCGCCTTTTCGAAGATCATCCACTTTTAATTCTGGAAACCACGTTGGTAGTTTGTCATTGTCAGTTAGCATTGCCCAAACCTCATCAATTGAATGAAGGTAATGACGATTGAATGTGGCTATGTAATTTGGTTCATTTTTTGTTAGAGTTGCTAGCATGTTGCGCCTCCTGGTTTTAGAATATCGTGTTAAAGCTTGCTTTTAGATTGTCCCATCCGTATACAGCTTCTTTTAAATTTTTTCCACCGATTTCAACTTCAACGACATCTAGTTTGCGAGCTCCAAGTGTTTCGTAAAATAGGCATGATTTATTTTCTTCCAATACTAATACTAGCATTGTGTTGATATCCTTGTCCAAAAGCTGCTGAACAACAGGAGTTACTAACTTTTTACCCAGACCTTGTCCTTGATATTCTTGAAAAACATAGATAGCGTAGAGCTCACCCTGAAAATTTTCATAGTTTTCACTACGCTCTTTTCCGCCACATGCAAACCCAACTATTTCTCCTTGTTCATTTTCTGCTACAAAAACATGTCCATTCGGAATTCTGCTTTTCCACGCCTTTTCCCTAGATTCATAAGATAATTTCTCAAGATATACATCGGGAACAATTCCAGAATAGGTCGTTCTCCAGCTATCAACATGCACTTGGGCAATACCCCTTGCATCAGATAAAACGGCTTTTCTTATTTTCATAACGTCCCCCTATTTTACCTCTAGCGCAAAGGCATAAAATGCGTCACCATTTGATACATTTTCTTCGTTTTCATCCATCCACCAAACTCCATAGGAATAGTAATACACGCCTTTTTCTTTAGGTGCTGTAAAACGATGATTTTCTACTTTCACTTCCGTTTCCTTGTCACCCTGGTAATAAGCTACATGGATCTCATTGGGCAGTGGTTCATAATCCATTGCGAAAGCAACTTCTTCACCCGGCTGCACGGCAATTGGCTCTTTACCTTCTAAAAGCGCTTCAGGTCCTGCTGTGTCCACACATACACCTTTAAACATACTGCTCCAGCAATAGGTGCCGAGTGTCGTTGGAAAGGTTTCATTTCCGATTTGAATGTTCGTTTCAGGTGGTTTGCTTCCTGTAAGTTTACTTGACGTATTACCTCCACAACCTGATAGAATAATCGAAATTCCTATTAAAAAGACAAACATCCATTTTTTCATCCTATGTCCTCCAATTGTGCGCTTTTACTAAATTGACGAAACTTTCATAAAAAGGTTACACAATTTGAAACCAAACTGCTTATTTTTCCGTATATTTGGTATAATGAAATATATATCTAGAAACGGGATTATATTGGTCAGGAGGTTATTCAATGACGGGTCTAGTTGCGGTTGTCATGGTGTTTTCAATTCCACTGGTTGCGATTATTACGAGCCATTTTCAAACACAATCAAAATACAAACAAAGAATCATTCAGGATGAATTGGAGTTAGAAAAATTAAAGCATGAGAATTACTTGCTTGAAACAGAGAAAATGCGTGTCGAGCTTGAAAAAATGAAGCTAGACGCTCCAAAGGATGAAACAAAAATAATCTAAGCACCCAATTGGGTGTTTTTTATTTCACATCAATTAACGCGAAACGCTCACAGACAAGTAACATATCCTCTGAAAATTCACGATCAATTTTCCGTAGTTCTTCCGTGAAAAACGTAACATGCACGTCTTTCCAATACTGGTAGGTTCGATCTCCTTCACCTTCAGCAATTGCGAACTCCTCAGGGACTTCATTCATTGATTGAATCGTTACCTCAACCGTTTTAATAATCGCCACCGGTTCATCCCTGCTATTTAATAGAATGCTATAATCGCCCACCTTTGGAAGGGGTGCGTTTTCAATTTCATAAAAAACATATCCAGAACAGGTAGCTGTTTTAATTCCATCAATTACTAATTGTGCAAGGTAGTCAGGGTCATCCCCAAACTGCCATGCACTTACTGATTCCGGCTTTTCTTTTCCTTCCCAGAATTCATTCCAATATTGTTCGGCTGCTTTGTTCATCTTACATCCTCCCAGTTATTATTTACAAAGTCATTAATCTCTTTTTTCCCCCTCAGGATAATTACTGTTTTATCTTGGGATAATCGGTTAAGGCGTTCCTGCATTTTATGTATTCTTGGCTTGTAGGTCGTCCAGATAAATTTGATAAACTTCCAATCTATTTTTTCGGTACAGCCAAGGTCTGGCCGCTTTTTTCCGATATGCTTAAAATAGCGTTTGAACACTCGGTAAAGACACTGATATCTAGGAAGTTCAAGATAGATGATAGTGTCAGCTTGTTTTGCGCGCATTTCGAAGGTTTTGCTATAATTTCCGTCAATAATCCAGCTTTCTTTTGTGAGAATTTCCTCTTGGGCTGTTTTAAATTCCTCATGTGATGCTTCTACCCAGCCTGGTTTCCAAAAATAGCGGTCTAAGTGGTATACACCAATTCCAGTTTTTTCACCTAACTTTTGAGCAAACGTTGATTTTCCAACACCAGCTGAAATTCCAATAACCATGATTTTTTTCATGTGTTTCCTCACTTTATTCGTTGTTATTTCATGCTATAATTTTACTAGATTAAAAGTCATTCAGAAGGGGTAAGTCAAAGTGTATCATTTCATTGCATCTATTGTTAAAGGCATTCTTACCGTAACAGGTGGCATTAAGGTTTATAACAGAGAGAAGCTACCAAAGGACGGCGCCTATGTGATTGCTTGTACACATACAGGGTATATCGATATTTTGTGGCTGGGTGTTTCATTGTTGCCACGCCAAATTCATTACATGGCCAAAAAGGAATTATTCACAAACAAGCTGATTGGTAATTTTTTATCAAAGCTGAACGCATTCCCGGTTGACCGTAACAACCCAGGTCCAAGCGTCTTAAAAATTCCATCTCGCTTGCTCTCAAAGGGAGAGATTGTAGGAATGTTCCCAAGCGGAACACGTACGAATGAGCAAACTGCCTTAAAGCAGGGGGCTATTACGATCGCGCAACGAAGCAAGGTTCCTGTTGTTCCTGCTGCTTATATTGGACCAAATACAGTTAAAGAATTATTGAAGTTTAAAAAGGCAAAGCTTATTTTCGGTGATCCTATGTTTATTGCATCACCAGATATGGATGCGAAACAGGCACGTGAACATTTTACACATGAATTAGAGAGAAAATTTGATTTGCTTCGTGATGAGGTACAGAACGGGCATAACTAACGCTTGGAGTGAGAATTCCAAGCGTTGTTTTTTATAATTGAAACTTTTCCTTAATCATTCTCGCAACTTCTTCAGCGCTTAGGTTTGTGTTGTCTATTCTCAGGTAGTTTTCAAAGGTGATTTCACCTTCATATGAATTCAAGCGATGCTTCTCCATCGTTTGTTTTATGTCATTTTCAGACCATTCAATGTCGCGTTTTTTTGGTTTGTGTTCCAGTCGATTTGGCGTTTTATTTCTTTCAAGCCTCTCTTCTAAGTCAGCTTCAAGTTCAACATAATATACTGTGGCACCTCTGGATTCAAACAACTCAGAAAGCCCCTTCACATACTCCCAATCTGATTCGAGGTTAAACATCCAGACATACGTGAAAATCATGCCGTACAAATCACTTTTTGAAACTTCTTCAAAAATCTCCTGACGGAACAATTTGACTAATCGTTTCCCTTCTTTTGTACTGTAGTCGAAAAAATGGCTTACTAAATCGATTGTCATGTGATTATGAAAAAGCTTTAAATCTGTTATTTTCGCTAGTTCCTGCCCAACCGTCATTTTCCCAACCGCTTGAGGTCCAAAGATATGTACAAATTTCATAAGGCTTCCTCTTTTCTTTTTGAATATTCTACCATAAATGCACAAAATTTCACGCACTATTTTTAATTCGTAACCTTTTGACCTCAACTTTCGCCAAATAGGATGAGGTGACGGTATGAAGCGGATTATTTTTCTTTTCATTTTTTTACTTGTTGGTTGTGGTACGAGTGGTCAAAATGGTGATGTTGCCGAAATGACTGTAACTGGTTATGTTCTTGAGGTTGGAGAGAGAATTTTAATAAACGAAAAAATTACAGAAGAGGAATTTGAAACAAAAACAGAACAGGAAATTCATGATGAATACTACCTTTCAAGTACTTTTTTCAGTATTCGTTTCGTCGATCAGTCGGTTGTTTCAAAGCTTGAAGTAGGTCAAAAGGTAAAGATTGTGGTTGATGGCGCAATCGCAGAATCTGCGCCCGCACAGGCGAAGGCAAGAGAGATTGAAATTGTGAAGGAGTGAGGGCTGCGGCTTTTGGTCGCAGATTTTAACTCACTCCTACTTCTACCTTGTCCTCTGTAAAATATACTTTTTTATTTTGCTGTGATACGAGAATAATTACGCAAACAGCTAGTATCATGCTAATTACAGATAAGGTAACAATCGTGTATCTCAATGGCAGTAAATCTCCCATGATTCCAATAAATAATAGAAAAACGACGGACACTGCACTTTGCAGCACACTTACGATACTTGTGACACGCCCCATAATCTCCACAGGTACATTGTTTTGATAGAAGGTGTTAAAGCCTGTATTTGAAAACGCAAAAAAGAAGCCTAATATGATAAAGCCAGTCGCCGCCATTGCAAAGGAGGTCGACAGGGAGTAAATTAAATAGCCTGCCGCAAGCATAAAGAGTCCCGTTCCAATCAGAGCGCGAATCGATAGAAGTCTTGAAATAAAAATAACCAATAGGCCTCCTGCCGCATAGCCAATCCCTGTCACACTCATAAGAAAGCTATACTCCACCTCAGTTAGACCAATCACCCTTTGTGTAAAAACAACCTCCTGGGAATCCATCGCCATTGTAAAGATATCAAATATGATAAAGCTTGAATATATCGTCATTACAAACGCCGCTTTTTTTCCAAAGTGGATGACCACTCGCCAATCTTCTAGTAAATTTTTGAATTGAAGCTTTTCCGTTGTATGCTTTTCGCTACTATCGATATTTGGTAAACATGCGATGAGGATTGCTGAAATAACAAAGGAAATTGCATTACTGTAAATGGCAAGTTCAAGACTACCAATCATAAAAAGCATACCCGCGATGGCAGGACCTGTTATAAAGGCACCAGAAGAGACCAAGCTTCTAATCGAATTAAAGGTCTTTCGCTGTTCTTTTGGAATCAGGGCTGTTATATAGGTTGTTGATGTTGGAATAAAAAAGGATTTTGCAACACTGATAATAAATAGCAATGCATAGATCATCCAAATACTTGGAAGAAGTGGGATGATGGCAACCCCAATTGCTCGGATAATATCTGTAATGATCATGATTTTCCGTTTATTCGAGCGGTCAATGATGCTCCCTGACCATCCATTTACAAGGATTGATGTGATGGGTCCGACTACCCATAGGGCTGCAACTGCCGCAGCCGATCCCGTCATTTTTAAAACTAATAGATTAATAGCTACGAGATATATGAAATCCCCCAAAGAGGATAATCCCACCCCAGTTAAAAGTAATGCGGGGAACTTCCATTTTTTTAATAACTGCTTCATGTAGATGCCCTCGTTTTCAAAAGATTTCCTCTCTCCTGAATCTTACAAGAAATTCGGTATAAAAAGAAGTCCAAACTTGAATCTCAAACAAACTTCCTTTACGATTGTGGTAATTCGTACATAAGGGAGTGGGAAAATTGGCAAGTGTGTATGATTTTAAAGTAAAAACGGTGAATGGGGAATTGAAGTCGCTTAAAGAATATGGAGGAAAACCACTTTTAATCGTCAATACAGCAAGTAAGTGTGGATTTACGCCGCAATTTAAAGGATTGCAGGAGCTATTTGAAAAATACCAAAAGGATGGCTTAGTTGTTCTTGGGTTTCCGTGTGCTCAGTTTGGTAATCAGGAATTCGAAAAAATCGAGGAAACGACCTCTTTTTGTGAGATGAATTATGGCGTGTCATTCCCGATGTTTGCAAAAGTTGATGTAAATGGTGAGAATGCAGATCCACTGTTTCAATTTTTAAAAGAAGAACAAAAAGGAGTATTGTCGAAAGCGATTAAATGGAACTTCACTAAATTTTTAGTGGATCGTAACGGGCAGGTTGTGGAACGCTATGCCCCACAAACCGAGCCAGCTAAAATAGAGAAAGACATTGAAAAAGTGTTATAGATAGTCTTTGATTATTTTCCACTCTTGGAGCTTGCCTTCAAGAGTTTTATTGTATTTGCCAGGAACAGGGCTCGTAGACGGAAGCTTAATTACCTCAACTCCGCGTAAGCGATTAAGACCAATATATTTTTGATAACTTTTATATGATTTTGTGCCGTTACAAACGATTAAGCGTAAATTCGGGTGATTTTTTACAAATGCCTCAATCTCGTTCGGTTCCTCATCTTTGATATTGGAATCCAAACTGCCTTCACGATAGCAGCTATATAACACGTCCCAAAGTGCAATTTTTTGCTCTTTTAAAAAGGCAATCTTATCTTTGTACTCTCTCAGCTCAGGACTCTCAAAAAGCATGAACATGATTTTCCAAAAATGATTTCGTTTGTTTCCGTAGTACTCTTGTTTCCTTAGTGATTCGACACTTGGCATTGAGCCAAGGATTAGTATTCTTGGGTCCTCACCAACAATAGGCTCAAGACCAAAAATTCTCTCCACAAGCATCACCTTTTCTGCTATGTTTAATCTATCATACCATTCGAGGTCATTTAAAATGAAACAATCTATTGTTATCGAAGTAGCCATTACAGATGTATTTGAAAGTATTGCAAAGGCTAGTTTACGTGAAAAATGGTTTCCAAACGTGACTTTTATTCGTTATTCTAACCCAAAGGACGAGTTGAAAACAGGGGCTACCTTTCAACTAACCGCCGAGGAAGGTAATGAACATGTTGTGTTACAGGGGAGAAATAAGGAAGTCAGCCGACCCTCGCTCTTTTCGTTCGAGCTTGAATCAAGGACTTATATTATGACTTTTTCGTATTACTTACACCAACAAGGTGGACACACGCTAGTGGAGCAAGAGTTTGAAACTAAATATCATCGTCCTGTGATGAATGCAATTGATAAGCTTTTTAAAAGTTCAACAAAGCAGACTGGGGAATTTATTCTTAGCCGTCTGGAAAACTTTTGTGTTATGAATAGGTCTAACTAGCCTAGAAAAAACAGGTACTTTTCCTCCATGAAGAAAAGTACCTGCTGCATCGATATCTTTATGAAGCTTTATCTTTTAGATGTTTCTTATTACTTGGTGCAAACCAACCGATTAGAGCAATGGCGACTAATACTCCATAGAAGATAATGGTCCAAATAGTACTATGAGGAAAGTCGTGATCTAAAATCCCAATATCCCTATGTGCTAGGGTAATGACAGCAAGTTTGACACCGACCCAGGCTACAATGGCATAAGCGGTGGTTTCAAGTGCAGGACGTTTTTCAAGAAGCTGTACAAACCATGTGGCTGCAAACTTGATTAGGATCAATCCGGCAATGCCTCCAAGAACGACAACAATAAATTGTCCTCCATCCATACCACCAAAATCGCCAAGTGGTGAATCTGGTAAACCAAGGGCAAGTGCGACTGCTGCTAAAATCGAATCTATGGCAAAAGCAAGGTCAGCTAATGCAATCTTCCCAACGGTAGGCCAAAAACCTTTACCAGCAGCTTCCTTTTCATCGTCTTTATGAACGTTCTTATTGTCTTTTCCAAACTTTGCCTGAATGACATGCTTTAACCCTAGGTATAGGAGATAAAGTGCCCCAATCGCCTGTATTTGCCACACATTTGCGATAAATGATATAGCAAATAGGGCTACAAAGCGGAAAGCAAAGGCCATTAGGATTCCATAATTTATGGCTTTCTTTTTTTCATCCTCTGGTAAATGTCTGGCTATAACTGCAAGTACGAGGGCATTATCAGCCGATAACAATCCTTCCAAGCCAATTAAAATCAACAATGCCCAGGCGTATTCTAGCCATATTGTATCCATCTATTTCGCTCCTAACGTAACTAAGAATATCATTCAAACCGCATTAATATTAGAATTTCCCTTAATAAAAGAGCTATCCTTTTATTTTAAAAAGGATGCAATTACCAAGATGCCTCGTTTACACTTATCTTTACTTACATATTCGTATAATCATCAGTAGACAATATAATCAGCACCATCTTTAAAAAAATCCATAATCCAAATAATACCCATGAAAAAGATCCATACTAGTAACGGAATGCCAAAGCTCATGAAAGCTTGACTCCATTTATAACGAACCTTCTTTTTTCGTAAAATACGATCTATCATAAAATACAGAATAGCTGCGCCCAGACTAACCCATTGAAGGATGGAACCGAATAATAAATGAAAAATGAAGGACATATATGGCTCCGTCCGTTTCACCCAATTTTTCGCAATGAGTTCCGATAGGAAGTCGCTTATAATGGATGTTACTGTTCCGTAAACGAAGATGACTGGAAAGCTATACATGAGGTAGAAGGGCACTGATGTTGTAAAGCTCCACAAGTATTCTTTTATGGAGTTGATATCACTCCCGAATGGACTCGGAACGAATAAGCCTAGGAGGATTGCAAATAGCGCACCTGTGAGGGATGCTGCGAGTAGTTTTCTTGGTAATACGTGTTGTTTTTTTTCTGCCAAATCCATTCAACTCCATCTAAGAATCGTCTTTGCTTTGAGCGTAACACAGTTATCCCAACCAATAGCACAATACCAACCCCAAAAACTGCCCAAAAATTCAATCTCATCAGTACGTTCTTAAAACTAAAGGCTGCATCATGGACATAGACTGCTTTTACATAGTGACCTTCTTCCGTTTCCACGGCAATAGCTTCATTAATGGGAATATCTTCAATTTTAAAATAACCTATGCCAATCTCATAGTAATTGGATGCATTTCCGTAATAGTCACCGGTATATTCATCCGCTTTTGTTTCCACTTTCCCAATCATTTTTCCTACTTCAGATTGGTCGAGTAGCATTTCTTCTTTAACCTCATATACTTTCCCATCATGAACAACGAAGATATAGGCCCAACTAAGAGCGGTAGCAAAGGCTGAAGTTACCAACAAAAATACAATCGTTAAAAAAATTGTTTTTCTCATTTCAATTCTCCATTACGTTAGAAAACCTGAATAATATAAAACAAAATACATTCCAAAACAAAGAATCGAGCCAACTAAAAAAGGACTGATTCTTAATGTCATTTTCTCGTGTTGTGTTTTGTAGTTCCCTAAAAGCGCATCAAAAACGGCCATTTGACCACTTTTCGATAAAACATCCCCTGTGGAACTCATCAAAAAGGCAAAAATGGCGAAAATGGAGGAGCCAAGGAACATGGTGTTAGCAAGGTTTGTATCAAAAAACAATGAAATTCCGAAAAGTAAGCATAATTCTACAACTACCACTAATAAAACGACGATCAAGTATCTTTTCAAGGACCCCACTCCCTTCTTTATACATTTACGTGGAATATTAGCAGAAGTTTCAGTTTTTTTACCATTTTTTTCATTAAAAAAATGATTACTCTTTCCCTTTTTTAAGTTCTTCTACAACATATCTTGAACCTAAAATTGTACATAAAATAACAGTAAAGATTAGCGTTACTAATAATGCATGCGTTTGTAAATGATACGATGATTCAACAGAAGAATAGCCTATATTGGACATAATAGGACTTACGATAAAAACACTCATAAAAAATAATGCAATTGTGGCTAAAAGCGAAATTCCTAGTGTTTTCATGGATTGTTCTCCTTTCATTAAGGGTTATTCTATATTTATGTAATTCAGCTTTAGAGATTATCCTTTTCAACTCCTCCAAACCCGTTCAAGGGAAATATGTTGATTTTGTTTTAAAATGTAAATATCAGGGTTGCTCAGTGTTCTCCATTGTTCAAATCCGAAGTTTTTATTGTAATGCTTTAATAGCAATGACATTAAGCCGCCATGCGTGACTAAAATGGTATTTTCAGCATCACTTTTTAAAACATCGTCCACAACGCCTAGAATTCGGGTTGCAGCTTCTCGGCTAGATTCTCCACCTTCATATGCAAGGTCAAAATCTTCAAATGTTGCTCTTAATTTCTCAAACCAATCTGCCATTTTTATTGAACTTAACACTCGTTCAGCTAGTTGCTGATTTGTTTCAATCTCGATATTTACTTCATTTGCGAGTGGCTGAATCGTTTGAATGGCACGTTTAAAGGGACTTGAAATAATTCGATCGACTTTTCTCTGTTCAAAAAAGGCGGCTACATCAGCAGCTTGAGTTAGACCATTATTGGTTAAAGGTGCTTCCGGTTCCTGCCCCTCCGCTTCGCAATGCCTGATAATATAGATGTTTTTCATAAGTATCGCTTCCTTTTAGGACCTTTTCTTTTTTATGTGTTATTCAACAAAAAAAGTGTGAATCCTGCTTGGATGTTCACACTTTACAATTCATAATATCTTTGCCATATAGAATTCATCAACAAAGACACCACCGATTAATAGGGAATGTCGTTTTGTACCCTCGATTTCAAATCCCATTTTTTTATATAGGGATAAGCCTGCTGTGTTTTGAGTCACAACGGTCAATTCTAAGCGATGGATCTGATGAGTTAACGCCCATCTGTCCAATTCTTTAAATAATTTTGTACCTACTCCATTACCTCTTGAATCCTTCAAGATTCCAATCACGATGTAGACTGAATGTTTGTTTCTTCTAGCATTGCCGCCAATAGCCATTAAGAAGCCAATCAACTTGTCGTCTTTCTCAGCTACAAAAATTGTCGAGTTCTCATCTGATCTAATTTTTTCAATCATTTTTCGTTGCTGGTCGGGACTCACTTTTCTTTCTCCCGCTTCCCAAAGCATAAATTCTGAGGTATTTTCCACCTGTTGAGTTAACTTAAGAAAACTTTCAGCGTCCACGGGTGTAATCTCTCTCACTAGCAATCTACTTCCCTCCTAACATTCGATAACCTTCTCCATTATGACATAGTATTTACCACCTTTTGTAAAACGATGGTTGGTTTCTTTCAAACCAAATTTTTTATAAAAATCCATCTTATTCTCTCTTGCGTTACACCATATTCTGTTCAAGCCTTGATTCTTTGCCTCATTTATCACAAAGTCTAATAATAGACTACCGTATCCCTTACTTTGTTCATGTTGGAGTGTTGCAAACTTACGAAACTGAGCCTCATCATGATTTATAAAAAGGGAGATTACCGAAATCAGCTTGTCCTCCTCAAAAAGACCATAATGAATCCCGATATCATCATCTTCTAATTTTATGTAGTCAAAGTCCTTATCAGGCCACATGACTTTATGCCGGACCTCCCAGGCTTTTTCTTTATCAATTGTTGTAATCGTAGTTTTCATAGTCCTCTCCTTGGGACGTACATTTTCCCAAATGGGAAGATGTACCTGTCCCTGTGTCCCATTATAATTCCTTTGTATAAAGGATGTAATCGGTGAAATAACCATCTATTTGGAGGTCTTTCAACCGAGTTTGTTCGCTTTTTTGTGTTTTCTTATTCGTAAAATAAACATGTACTTTTTTTCCATTATCGTGTAATTTCTTTACAATGCGGTTTGTTACATCACTTGATTCTATACCAATAATGGGATAGTCGGTTTCAATAGCCTTATTTAAATCAAATTTCCCTTTTTTAAATAAAAAGGTCAGTGGAAGATCCGGTGCTAACGTACTAAGCTTTTCTAGACTTTTTGTAGAAAAGGATTGAAGGATGACTCTTTTTTCATCAAGTAAATGATATTCATCTAAGAGAGCAATGACTTTTTCCTCCATAGCTAACTGGTTATTCACAAGTCTTGTTTCGATATAAAAATTCTCCGTGCCAGAAAACTCATCAAAAATCTCTCGTAAGCTTGGAATTTCCTCTGATACCACTTTATTTTCAAAAGTCGATACTGTTTTGAACTTCTTCAGCTCTTCTAATGTAAAATCAGAAACTTTCCCTTTCCCATTCGTCGTTCGATCGATGGTATCATCATGGATGGCTACAAGTTCGCCATCCTTTGTCATACGCAGATCAATTTCTAAATAATCTATCCCGTCCTGAGAAGCAATTTTATAAGCCGTTAATGTATGTTCATTAAACCGATCATTCGCTCCTCGATGGGCAATAATCAAAGATTCCCCTGCTTTCACAGGTTCTTCTTTACGTTCTGTTATCGCCAATGCGATTGTCGCAAATCCAAGGCTTATTAACAATGTAAGAATCAAATACCTTTTTACCAAACGAATCCTTCCCATCGTTCCATTATTAATACCATTTAAACATATAAACACGCTACTTTTCCACTTACTTACAAATACTTAAAAATAAAAAATGCTTGACAGCCAAGCATTTTTTTGAATTTATTCATCATCTGGTTCCATATTTTTCACGACAAGTGCCGTGTTATTATTATTGATTAGAGAGTCGGTATCAAAGGCATCTTGATCTTCCTCACCGTTTAGTATTTGGTTAATCTTTATATTCGCTGTTTCAGCTTCGGACTTCTTGTCTTTCATTGTGATACCTCCTCGAGTTGTATTTCATTATTGGTTTAAGTCGTATCTCTTCCCTTTTATTAAATATAGGATGCTTTCTGAAATGTTCGTTGAGTGGTCTGCCACTCTTTCTATATTTCTACAAATGAAAGATAGTTGTGTGATCTGTGAAATATATTCTGGCTTTTGTGTCATTAGCCCTAATAATTCCTTAATTAGTTTTCCATAGGCTTCATCTACTTCATCATCAACCTTAGCTACATTCTTTGCGAGTTCAACATCTTCCTCGCTATAGGCTCTAAGAGAATCTGCCACCATTTTATTGGCTACCTCTGCAACACGTGGTATATCTTCAATTGGTTTAATCAATTGTTGGGTTCCAATTCGAATGACTGACTTCGCAATATTTACGGCTAAATCGCCTATTCTTTCAAGGTCTGATGAAATTTTAATCGCAACAATGACCCTTCGAAGGTCAATAGCTACTGGTGCTTGCTGTGCAATTAACAAAATAGCTTTATCATTAATTTCTTCTTCCATTAAATTTAGCTGTGTGTCATTTTCAATAATTTTTAACGCTTTATCTACATCCTGATTTTTTAAGGCCTCGATGGCTTGTCCAACTGCTTCTTGTGCTTGATTCCCTAATTGGATGATCATTTCTTTTAACTCGTTTAATTCGGCTTGAAACGTCGCTCGTACTGTCATTGTAAGTCCCCCCTTTTTTAACCAAAACGACCCGTGATATAATCTTCTGTTTCCTTTTTATCCGGATTTGAAAACATTTTGCTTGTATTTGTATATTCGATCACTTCTCCACTTAAGAAAAACGCTGTTTTTTCAGAGATTCTTGCCGCTTGCTGCATATTATGAGTTACGATGATGATGCTGTAATTCTTTTTCAATTCTTGAATCAAATCCTCCACTTTTAAAGTAGAGATAGGGTCAAGTGCTGAGGTTGGTTCATCCATTAAAATGACATCAGGTTCAATAGCCAAACATCTTGCAATACAAAGACGCTGTTGCTGACCACCGGACATCCCATAGGCATTTTCTTTCAAACGGTCTTTGACTTCATCCCAAATCGCTGCTCCTCGCAGACTTTTTTCTACAATTTCATCTAATATTTTCTTATTACGAATCCCATGAATTCGTGGACCATATGCAATATTATCGTAGATTGATTTTGGAAAAGGATTCGGTTTCTGAAACACCATTCCCACATTCGTTCTTAATGCTTCAACTGGATAGGATTTGTCAAAAATATTCTTTCCACGGTACAAAATTTCACCAGCTGTACGAACAATCGGTATTAATTCAACCATTCTGTTCAAGGTTTTGAGGTATGTCGATTTTCCACACCCTGAAGGACCAATAATAGCCGTTACTTCATTTTCGGCAATTTGAAGATTGATTTCCCTCAAGGCTTGATCTTCGCCATACCATAAGTTTAAATTTTTCGTATCATAGACGATTTTCTTATTGGTATCTGTTGGCTCAGCCTTTTTATTTATTCCTTGTACAAATTTCTGCTTATTTTCATTTTCAACTGGCATTTGTTCTTTCCTCCAGTAGGTAGGTTAATATCGTTTTTGAAACTTATTTCGAATGATAACTGCGATTGAGTTCATGATTAAAAGTATTACAAGTAGGATTATGATTGTTGCAGCCGCTAAGTTTGCATATTCCGCCACCAAAGCTGAGTCTAATGTCCAATAATAAATTTGGATGGGCAACACAGTAAATTTGTCAAAAATGGTATCTGGGAATGGGATTAACAGTGCAGGGATTCCTATTACAGTCAGTGGAGCTGTTTCACCAACTGCACGTGATAGAGCTAAGATTACACCTGTTAAGATTCCTGGTATCGCAGCAGGGAGTACAACCTTTTTTATCGTTTGCCATTTTGTTGCTCCCAATCCATAGGACGCTTCCCGTAAATATTGAGGAACGGCTCGGAGTGCTTCTTGACTTGCCACTACAACAATAGGGAGCACAAGTAAAGACATTGTAAGTCCACCAGCAAGTACAATATTGCCAAGACCCATCGTTCTTACAAAGACAGTCAAACCAAGAATACCAAAAACAATCGAAGGAACACCCGCTAAATTTGCAATATTCGTTTGTATAAAAGATTGCAACCTGCCTTTTGTAGCGTATTCTTCTAGATAAATCGCAGTACCTATCCCAAGGAACATAGTTACTGGGGCAACTACAACCATCAACCACACTGTTCCTAAAATGGCACCCATAATCCCCGCTCTACCGGGATCTGTAGATAATTTACCAGTTATAAAGTCTAAATTAATCCAGCCTAGCCCATCTGCTATTACACGATAAAATAACATAACGAGAACAACTAGTCCTATTAATGTAGATAAAAGAAAGATGATTTTCGTAATTCGATTTGTAAGGAGTCGAGAACCCATCTTTTTCTGTACCTGGTCTGCATCCACATATTTCAAGATTAATACCCCTCCCTAAATCTTTTAGAGATATATTGGGCAATAAGATTCATAATCAACGTAAATACAAATAACGTTATGGCGACAGCATATAAGCTATAGTATAAAGTTGATCCCGCTGCTGCCTCTCCGCCTGTTACCTCAACTATATAAGCGGTCATTGTTTGCATGGATTGAGTAACATCAAACGTGAAATTTTTAGAGCTACCGCTGGCAATTGTGACAATCATTGTTTCACCAATCGCTCTAGAAATCCCGAGTACAAAGGATGCGATAATTCCGGAAATCGCAGCCGGAATTACAACACGCCACGTTACCTCAAGCTTTGTTGCCCCGAGTGCCAAAGCCCCCTCCCTCATTGCATTCGGCACAGAGCTCATCGCATCTTCAGAGAGGGACGCAATCATCGGAATAATCATGACGCCAATAACAAGACCAGGACTTAGAATATTTGTTGATTCTAATCCAGGAATAAACGATTGCAATAAAGGAGTAACAAACGTAAATGCAAAAAATCCGTACACGATAGTCGGTATTCCGGCTAGTACCTCTAACAGTGGTTTTAAAGTTCTTCTAACATTTTCTGACGCATATTCACTTAAATAAATAGCTGACATGATCCCAATTGGTATCGCAACAAACATGGCAATCGTTGAAGAAATAACGGTACCCGTCAATAATGGCAAGATTCCAAATTTTGCATTTGCACCCAGTGGTTTTAATTCGGTGCCTGTAAAGAAATCAAGGAAGGGCACATCTTTAAAAAAATGCACCGCTTCGCTCAAAAGGGTATATAGGATTCCAATCGTAGTAAGAATGGAGATGATTGCGATAATAAACAAAAACCTTGGAATAAACTTTTCAGTAAGATTGTTAAAACTTACTGCTTTTTGTTTTTCTTGAATCATCTCTCTTACATTTAATTCTTTTTGTTTTCCCATTTCCTTACCTCCCTTTCACCCTTTAATATAGAGAAAATACTCGCTCTAGCCGATTACTGCTGTTTTAAGCCTTCTAAATAATCTACGGATGACTGAAGTTCCTCAGCTGGTAATGGGGCAAAACCAGTATCTGCTGCAGCTGCCTCTGCATTCTTCATTGCATAGATAGCAAAATCTAGTACTTGTGGCTTCTCTTGAGCATTTCCCTCGTTTAAATAGGTAAATACAGGTCGGGTAAATGGGGCATATGCACCGTCTTCTTTAATCGTGTCAAGTGTTGGTTCTACCGGACCATTACCAAAATCAATTTTTACCGCATTTAACTTTTCCTTATTGCTTGCATAATAGCCATATCCAAAAAACGCAATCGCATCTTTATCTTTTGTCACCAAGTCCACTAAGGTTGAATACTCCTGCTGTAGATTAATCCCTCCAACGAGATCCTGCTCTTTCAAGATGGTTTCCCAGAAGAATTCGTATGTACCATGGTTTTCGTTGGGACCATATGTTTTTATTGGTTCATTTGGGAACCCTTCTCGAACATCTGACCAATTCTTTTTACCTGCACTTGCTGAGAATATATCAATGACTTCTTGTTGTGTAAGCTCTGTCGCCCAATCATTTTCCTTATTAACAACAATTGTGATGCCATCTAGAGCAACCTTTAATTCTTTCACTGTTATTCCTAGTTCCTCAGCCTTAGCAAGCTCTTCCTCTTTTATATTTCTTGAGGCATCATTGAAATCTGTTCCGCCACCTTCTACTAAGAACTTTTTGAAGCCAGCACTTGTCCCAGAACGACTTACCTCAACTGATACGTTTTCCTGTTCATTAATCATGTAATCCTCTGCGAGCTTTGACATTAACGGAAAAACGGTTCCTGAGCCATCAATAACGACACTACCTTCTAGCCCTCCTCCGTTTCCATTATCGTTTCCACCACCACATGCTGTTAAAATAAAGAGTAATACTGACAATACAAATAGATACATGCCCTTAACTTTCATTAGAATCACCCTATCTTTTTTTATCTTTCTTACATTTCCCACGAAAAAGGTAATTTATTAAAGTTAAGTAAAAAAAGAGCTCTCCTCATAAAAATTCATTCCATGTTAATTTCTCTTCATAAAAAAAGCGTTGATTCACTATTAAATCAACGCTTAAAAATTATATTTACTGAAAATCGTCTGAAGCTAAATCCCATTCAAGTTTGGTCGTTTCTGCTTTGCTGCCAAGCATGATTTTATACGTTTCTGATTCTCTTGCATCAAATATAATTTCACCAGTTATGGATTCCCCATCCTTTATTTCTCCTGAGATTTGAGTTCCAAAACTGAATTCCGTTCCAGCTGTAACATTGTTCCAGTTAACGACATTGTCGACAAAGATTTTAAATGGTAAAACATCTTCTATATTTACCGCCTTTGATGCTCGGCTTGTTACGGTTGCGTTTGCCACAACATATGTACCTCTTAGAGCCTTTTCACCATCTTCACCTGTTTCAAACTTAACACTGTTTATTGTTACCTCAAAATCACCTGCAGTAGATGTGTAAAGTCCGGTTTCACCTATTGTTAAGGTTCCATCCTCACTAATTCCATCTCCTCCGGTTTCTGAATCCCCACCACATGCACTAATTAGGAAAACCGATAAAACAAGTACAAACAAAAACCCCCATTTCTTCATTCCATAAGCCCCCCTTTTTGTATTTAAAAATTAATAATATTCAGAAATATTATACCAAAAGTCTTGTATGAAAGATAGCTATTACATGCCATTATTGGTAAAAAACAGCTGTACTGAAATGCAGCAACATAAACTCCTGCATTTCAGTGCATAAACTTAAACAAGGGTCTTGTTTAGTAACTGGTGCAAATGTTCATCCATGGAGAAAGTAGAATGTTGCTCTACCACATCTTCAAAAAGTCCGATAAGCTTTTTTGCTGAACAATCTATCGTGATAGGATCCACTCTTTCTGGATAAGTTGATAGATAGGACTTTATAAAGGATGGGTTTAATGAGTCATACGCCTTAAATTGGTGTAGTTTCTTATCCTCATTCATCGCTTGTACTAGTAAAGTGTAGGTCCTCATTGTCTCTAGCATTTTGAGTGCATAAATGACATTATTTCGCTTCAATGCTTTCTCTAGACTCATTGCACAGTAAACAAATTCAAATGGCACATCAAATCCCACATCATAGGGAGCATCCATACTAATAAAGTTTTTATTTTCTTGATTCATTTTTTCAGCCACTAAGCCTGTTTTATCTACAAGCACTTTCCATAGAGGCGATTTCACGGTTAAAAGTTCTCTTGGAACAATCGATACATTAAACTCAAGTTTATTTTCCAAAACCACAATTAGGAGAAAAATATCTTTACCAAACTGTTTTTCTTTTATATAAATAGGATGTAATTCTGTAAAAAACTCACGAACAACATCCTTCGTTGGCTCAGCATCTTCAGTTCTAGAAGTAGCCACCATTAAATCAACATCCGAATACTCATCACTATATCCGGTGACTCCTGAACCGATTTGTACAATTCCTTCTACAAGATCAGATGTCTGGATCTTCTCAATCATCGTATCAAAATAACTTTTTCTTTCCTCTGGACTATACATATTTTTCATCGTCTCCCTGGTACTAGCCGAATAATGGCTCTTCTTTGTTTGAAACATCTAGGTAAAATGGATAAATCACTATAAAAAGCGACAAAAATCCTAACATTATAAACAATATGACATGAGGAGAATAAAAATCGAAATTAAAAAAAAGACCCAAAAACGGTGCTATAAAACTAATAGATGCTGATATCTTTCTTGTACGGGCGGTAATGTATTGTTTTTCCCCGCAACAGGGGCAGGTCATTGCATTCGTGAATGTAAAGGATTTTTTGAAGGTCTGTTTCCAGCTCCATTTGTTTTTACACTTTTGACATGTAGGCATATAACAAACTCCTTTCTATAATTTCCCCTCCTTGATCCATGTCCATATTCGATAGCTGCCGATAAGGGATACTAAAAAAAGACCTAGCAAAATAAACACCCATAAACCCAGTAGATTTCCATGATCCAGTACCTCTGAATTGATAAATATGACAATAGAGAATCCTATCAACATTAAATAGCAGAATACATTTGGAATAATCCATGCCATTCTTAATTTCGTTTTCTTCAAACGATTACCCCGATTCTATTCAAGTTCACTTCCATATTTTTCAGGCAACAATTGCATGATATTGCATTTTACTAATTCACCGTTATATGAAATGATCACATCAGTATCTTTACCGTAGTCGCTGATGAGTTCTCTGCACATGCCACAAGGGGCTACCACCCAGCATTTTTCAATATTTTCATGAGGATGTGGATGTGCGACTGCTACGGCTGTTTCAAATTCGTGATCCCCTTCAGAGATGGACTTTCCAATTGCCATCGCTTCCCCGCAAACCGCTATTCTACCAACATTCGCTTCCAAATGAACAGCAGCATACACATTGCCAGACGTTGTTCGAACTGCTGCGCCAATATGATGACGTCCATATCTATAATTCTTTTCGATCACCTTTTCCGCTGCTTCAATAAGTTCATAATCTTTATTTTCTAATGGTTTTACATGTAACATTAGTATCCCTCACTCTATTTCCCTAATTATTTCAGTAGTTCTACTCTCTCCATTTCCACCGTGATAAACAATAGATGCATTCTCTAAACGAATCGCATCGTTTTTATCTACTTCAACCACGACCGTTCTGGGGGTTGCATCAGCATTACACGAACCAGCTTTTTCTCTAAAATAAAAATTAATTTCCTTGTTACTATCATTTACGGTTACATCCTTTAATTTATAAGGACAACTGCTCGATTCTCTAATACTTACAAAATAGTAGTCATATGTATCGAAATCGGCTTTAGGCGTTTTTTTCTCCATCGAAAAATAATCCCAAGCCTCGGTTAGTTGTTCAGCATTCGTGACTTTGATTACTAAAGAGTTAATGTTCGGAGGTTCACTAGGTTCTCTTTTAATTTCTAGTATATTGGACGGCATGTTTTTTTCACTCGCAACAACTTTCCATATTTCAGAGGAACACCCTGTTAAAAATACTAAGAGGAGAATTCCCATAAATAAGCTTTTCAAGTTTTTTTCTCCTTCCCTAGTCGCTTTTCACCGTCAATTCTTTAATTTCTTCTATCTTTCTATCTAACTCATTTAACTTATTTTTAACATCTTTCATAAAATGTGCGACCCGTGAAATTAAATAGATGATGAGTACGAAAAAAACTACATTTAAAACTGCAGAAACCGGATCAAACATACCTTTTCCTCCCTATCCTTGCCAAATTCGGTTTACCTCCACTAATATTCCATTTTCAAAAGTAAGTTTATAAATGTCTGGCATATCGAGTTCACTCCAGAAGGAAAAATCATATTTTTTATCAAAATAATTCATAATCAGCACCATTAAATTACCATGAGTTCCGATAACGATATTTTTTCCTTCATGGGTTTCTAGAACACTATGTGTTGCCTCGACACCTCGTTTCTGAGCGATGAGATTGGATTCTCCACCTGCCCACGAAAAACGTTCATCCTCCCAAACCTTTCGAATGGCTGATTCAAAGTCTGCAACAGGACCTTCGGACAACTTTCTTTCTTTAAAATCGTCTATTATGATTACGTTTTGATAAATGTAATCCGCAACTCCTTCTACTGTTTGAATAGCTCTTTTATAAGGGCTTGAGATGACTACATCAATTTTTTCATTTGCAAGAATACTAGTAACTCTTAGCGCATCCGCCTTGCCTTTTTCAGATAGGGGTCTTGTTAATTCTTCTGGGGTGTAAATCGAATGGGCATGACGAACAAAATACAAATTCGTTCGCAAATTAGGCTACTCCCTTCGGTCAAAAATTTCCTTCGAGCTTGCAGTGGTCCACTTTTAGACAAGCACATTAGGATCTAACGTATACTTTTAGTGGATTCCTGTCTTTAATAATGAATAATTTATCTTCATAAACTCCATATTTTTTAAAAAAATGGGGTTTACCTACCTTTTCAAAATGACGGTTCCATTTAAACATTTTCAAGAAGATTTTCCATGTAGGTTTATAATTTGAATCCTCTAATCGAAGTTTTTGTTTCAGAAACCTCTTGATGATACGATATGTCCGGGTAGAATAACTGGGATCTAGAAAGATAATCAAATCAGCATGATGAAAACTACTTGATACCCATTCTTCGTTATGGACACCTTCAATGATCCAACTATCTGATTGAATAATTGTATTGAGGTACTCTTCTCTTTCTTGTTCTGTTCTCCTTATATCTCCAGCCTTATCCCTGATCCAAACGACATTATCTAACTCGTAAAATGGGATTTTCAGCTTTGATGAAAGCAGTTTTGCGAATGTTGTCTTTCCACTTCCAACTGAACCAATAATGTGGATTCGCTTTGGTATGTTATTTGCCAAACCCAACCACCTTCCATAATATGTATATTCGATATCGACAGGATTTTTCCTTTTACACTCAGAAACATTAGTAAGAAACCTCTCAAATTAACAGAAAAAAATGGTTCAGTTTCTTTTCTAATAAAAGAGACCAAGGGGTAAACCTTGGCCTTACACATTTTTTGAAATTTCTAGGATTCTTTGAATAACAGAAGCTACTTCCTCATCTTCCCTAATTATGAATAAATGGTCTGCTTCACCTTCAACCGGATCTGTAATATCTTCATTTTGTTGGCGAGCTAACACCTCTTTAAAAGTAGAAGCTCCCCGAAAGATATTCGTGTTTCGCTGACTGTGAGTTACCCGAGATAGAAGAACATGATCTGGTATATCAAAGTGGACAAGGATGCGGACAAACTTATTTTTAGTAAACAGTTCTTCTAGTAAGTACAAACGACTTTTTCGATAACGATTCGAATTACAGATAATTAAATGAAAATCAGTGTTTTTAATTGCATAATCCACAATTAATCGCGAAATGGCGTGCTTGAGAGTGTTTGGTCCTTGTTTAGGTTGTAAATTCTTGTAGTAAGTATTGATGAACTCAGCTTGGTTATCCTGGTCCATTACAATAGATTTGGTTAACTTTTTTTCTAGCACTCTTGCGAATGTGGTTTTCCCGCTATGTGTTTTGCCCACTGTCATAATCACTAGTCTTTTCATAGAATTCCTCCAGCAAAACGTTCATTAATAAGCGCAACTCTTAAAATATTCACTTAGTAAGTACAGGTTCTACCAATGGTATTCTGGAGAAATCCACTACATCGTCTCCATCATAAAAAAATCGGTGTTCATATTTCGTTTCGTCATTAAGAATCTCGTGTAAAAAGTATTTTAAGTTGGCTAATCCTACGTTTTTCGGATGTAGAATCCAAGTTAGGTCTTTCCAATCCAAGATACCTTCATTAGTTTTGAGTGGTGTATGGTATTCGTACGCCTCTGGCAGCTCTGCTATAAAAACGTACATACCGTCAAAATAAGAATGCCTTGGGTTCGTCCATGTGATGTTTCCCTTATACAAAACGTTTTCCGGCTTCATTTCAATACCCGTTTCTTCGCTAATCTCTCGAAGAACACATTCAACCGGAGTCTCTCCTTGCTCTAGTTTCCCTCCAACACCATTCCAGATTCCCATCCACTCAGGCGACTCCCGATTTAACAGCAAAATCTTATTTCCTTGCTTGATAAAACAGATTGTATATGAATACATTTGAAATTCCTCCGTGTAAAAAACTTCTAGTAATTATTTCCACAAAAATTTTATTATTCCTTTTTTCATATTTTCAGGAAAATAAAAATCACCATAACCTTTGCTTGAGGTCATGGTGATCTTGGTATATCCGTCAGTGTTGGACTTATCTAGGAAGAGTTTTTTATTGTTGTTTTAATCGCTCGATTTCTACCTCTACATTAAAAACACGTTTGTTTAAAACTTCTGTTTTATTTTCGAGGTTTTTATTCATCCGCTCTAGCAAGGCAACTATATCTTGAGGCCGACTTAGTTCAATACGGCGTACTACCTCTTTTACTTCTAAAATTTCACTTTTCAATTCAGTTTTGACTGCTGATATTTCACTTTTTAATTCAGTTTTGACCGAGCCTAATCCCTTTTTTACTGCAGTTACTTCTGTCTTTACTGAGGCTAATTCTGTTTTCACTTCCGATACTTCATTTTTCATATTACCTATTTCATGTCTTATCTCGTCTTGTCCTGTTAATATTTGCTTTAATAGTTCTTCCATCCCAACACTCCCCTTTTCCTCTTAAAATTGTATCATGACCTAGTCCTTTATCAAATTACAATTTGTGTCAGGACTATTTATTAAAGGGTTACATAGTGAAAACCATTTAGCATGTTTTCACCAGGTTCAGGATAAAAAGGAGAGTCTGTTAAAAATATTTCACTAATAAATGCTCTTCGACTAAGTTAATACTCTTTCGGTTTGAAACATAATCAACAAGATGTTCTTTGATATTTGGGAATAAAACGATTTGATTTAATTCAGCAAGTGGAATCCATTTTACACCCGTTTGGTTTGGATCTGGGTTGCTAGGAAAACGTGGTGACGAACCGTTTTTTATTTCACACTCAAATAGCAAGGATATCGAATGTGTTTCACCATATATATTTGAGCTTTTATGAGGAGCATATTCGTATACAAACGCTAACGAGCCAACTTCAACTTCAACTGAAGCCTCTTCCATCGCTTCCCTTTGGACTGCTTCAATGACTGTTTCGTTAGGCTCTACACCGCCCGATGGCAAATTATAATGAAGGCCCTTTTCATCATTGAATTCTACTAGGAGAATTGAATTGTTTTCGATAATAACTGCACCCGCTCTTACACGTATGTGATAGGTCATGACAGCATTCCTTTCCATTAATTTTCCCCAACTATAATTTCAAGTAGCGCCTCTGAGTCTTCCTGGTTTAATTGAATGTACTCATCATTACCTCTTACTAAAGCCAGAATGTTTTTATTTACCCAAAGCTCATATGGCACTGCTTTAGCCTCGATATTGGGATTTTTAAATTGGAATAAAAATCGGTAATCAGGAGGCCTGTCCATTTCAACTTTTGCTTTTTCCCAATCTGCATTATCTACTATTTTTTTCACTGTTTGAACTTGTTCGTTATCGGTTATTTCCTTAAAGTCCTCATAACTATTTTCATTGCCTATGCGCTTTTGAATTTTTATGTATTGTTCATCCTGGTCTTGAGCGGCGCTTAAGCATCCAGTCGTTACAAACAGTATCAATATAAATAAGATAGCCTGTTTAATGTCATTTCCCCCTACTTTGGCAATAATTGAAATGAAGAACATAGGCTACGTAGTGTGTGGAGTCTACCGGTTAAGATAAATAAATCGTTGTAGTTCCGCTCCACATATTCCTCAATTACGTCCAAACCTTTTTTTACATCAGTCACTAATAGATTGGTGTACTTTTCATTCCAAGAAAATCGGTTGATTCTCCTAAGTTCAGCAGCGTTAAGTTGGAATTTGAATTCTTCAATTAACAGCTTGACCTGGTACAATTTATCGGGATTCTCCACATAGCTTTTATATTTATGATCATAGTTTTCTTGAACGAATTGAATAAAGCCATCAATCTGGTCAGCCAACATTGTCGCAATCCGCATCTCGTAACTCATTTTGCCATCTCCCCTCTGATACATGACTTTGATACAGGAGAACTTGTCGTATGTAAAATATATGTTTCTATTATTCAATCATGAGGGATTTCGACTATTTTAACCTTCAGCAAGAACTAGATAACGTTTTATCATATTTTCGTATTTTACAATTAAAATATCGCGACGTTCTTTAGCGGTAAAAATCTGTGCACCCATTGGTAAATAATTCGCTGTGCCATCCTTAAAATCCTCTGCTTTTGTAGCATTAAATTGTATCTCACCAATTTGTTCATTTTCGGTTAGTTCAAGTTCATCTACCCAATCAAAATTTGTTTTATAGATAGCACCTTCCCATTGAAAAATATCAGCCTTGTTATCTAGCCTCAATGCCTCTTCCGCGTCGGGTTCTTCGCTTGTCACGACCGTAGCGGTTTGATTGCAGCCAACTAAAAAACAAAACAATATCGCTACTAAGATGCCTTTCCTCTTCAAAAAAACCACCCCTTGAATTAGACTTTCATCAAATAAAGTTTCAGCGACAAAAAAAGCGATTGCCGATACAATAGCAATCGCCTTCGCTTTTCATTATTTCGTTTTTAGATATTCTTTCCATGCAGTGATTCCACCCTCTAATACAGCAACATTATACTCGTGTTCTGAAAGGATGTTCGCACATTTAGTTGCAGAGTTTCCTGTTGTACACGTTACAATAATTTCTTTGTTCTTAGGCAATGAATCAATCGCCTTGCCATTGTTTTCTTCTAAATTAAATACTTCAGCTTTATATATGTTTTGACTTTCGATCGTGGGTCCTTCTATATGAAAATCATTGTACTTGTCCTCAGCCCTTACATCTAATAGGACAACCTTTTCTTGCTCGTTCACTTTTTGAAAAAATTCTTCAGGTGTAATCTTTTTAAGGGGCATTTTTGTTCCTCCTTTTTACGAATAGCTTCCAGGACCTGTTAATACTAATCCAACACCGTTTTCATTCTCTTCTTTGTCTAACGTTAGTATCTCAGTTCCTGTTACGCTAGGATCGAATGCTACTTTAATACCTTTAATCGTTTGAACACGATCGTATTCGTGGGGTTCTTCAATCGCTAATGCAATTTGCGGTCCGTTACTGCTGCTCGGAACGGTGTACAGACGAATTCCCACCGCACCCGATTTTTCCAACAATTGCTTAGCCTCATCCGTTATGTACATCGTATACTCCTCCTAAAACATCTATATTATCATTATAATGGTTATTCTTCGCAGACCCAAGCCCTGTCACTAATGTACTTACTCAAAAAATGGTTCTATATTTGTTGAATCAAACCCACTAATGATTTGATAGCTGTTTTGTTTAGACCATTCATATTCATAAATCAACATGTAATTTTCAGCGTAAATGGTCGAGCCAAATTCCCGTTTGTTGTCAGCTTGTAAGATAATCCAATATGATTCGTCGAAATCAATGGATCCCATGGCTTTTTCTGTTAACTCAGTTTCTGAAAGTTGATTCATTAAATTGAGAACCTCACTCCCATCCTCAATTACAACTTCCTTGTTATCAGAACTTCTAATTATTTCTACGAAGGTTATTTCAAACGGATTTGAAACGGCTTCGTTGAAATTCGTACTTCTTTTTACATAAAATACGCCGAGAAAAATCACAATCACTAAAATACCGATTATAATCTTATTCAATCTGCATCATTCATTTTTTCTAAACCGTAAAATCAGCACAGGCGGAATCTCATGCCACTCAAATTTAGTGGTTTCGTTTTGGAAGCTTGGCTCCTCCATACCGTCCAATAAAAAATTTGATTCTAAAAATAGATTCATATAATACGATAAGGGGCGGTGGAACATAAGATGAGGGATGGACTGACCTTTTATACCAATCGCTTTATAAGGCTCCGAGGTGAGATATTTTGATATTTGGATGCTATTTGAGGTAACCACATGTCCATTCCTATCTTCGGTTTCGGTAATTTTTCGTAAACCTGGGGGTTGAAAACAAGGATGTGTGATAGAAAAAACAAAAAAACCATTAGGCTTTAACATCTTATGTAAGGAATTAACTAATGGTCGGATATCCGCAATATCCATTAAGGCCATATTTGCAACGGCACTATCAAATTTTTCATTCCCTAGTTCGGATAATTGCTCGTAACTGGTCGCGTCTATCACTTTATAATCGATTTGATTTTTGTATTCGTTTGTTCTGATTTTTGCTCGTTCTATCATTTTTGTAGAGTAATCGAATGCAACAACCTTTGCTCCTAATTCTGCAAGTCGCTTTGAAAAATTGCCATTGCCACACGCAATATCTAAAATGGTCTGGTCTGTTTTTACATTTAATAGTTTTTCAGTATAGGGGCGAATCAGTTCTCGATGAAATCGATTGCTCTCTTCCCCCATATAATCATCCCAATGTTCCGCATTCTGTTCCCATCTCTCTTGCGATTCATCGGTAAGTTCCTTCCATTCACTCAACTGGCATTCTCCTTTCAAGGAACCATTGTTTATCTTTATAGCGCTTCCCCTTGATTACAATACTCAATATAAATTAATTTCATAACTTCCATCATTTTTTCATCAGCCCATTTTTCTGTGTACCGATTGGGAAGATTCTTAGCCCCTAAAACATACAATAATGGATGTTTAGTGAATTCCCCCATTATCCCCATATCAACGATTAGGTCATCTAATCCTCCCGTCATATGGTTTAAAAAATGGGACGGTATTCCGTCTATCTCCCCACGTTGCCTAACTAAGCCATTTATAAGTGGATACCATAACTCAGGATTATGTTCATATCCTTGGTATACTTCACATAGGAGGTTCATTAGATGATTCAATTCGCCATTGTTATCTGAACTTCTGGGATTTGAGGAGATATTCACTCTATGAAAATAGGATTTAATCATTTTATTTACTTTTTCCCATCCACCTAAAAATTGAACAATACTATTAGCAATTGATTGATCGTGGCAAGCTATCATTACTTCAACAGCTTCTTTAAGGGCTAGGTTGTCTCTATTTTGAAAATGAGGATATAATTCGTTACTATCCTCTTTCGGGTCATAGCTAATGTTTTTTATTATGTCACTCCATTTGCAATTTCCTTCCTCTACTGATTTTGATACACAAAACCCAATGGCAACTTTGGCAGTTGAAGCGAGAGGTACTACTAATTTTTCATTATGCGACAATACAATCTCCTGTTTGAGTTGTGAAAAAATAATCATTCCCACTTCGCCTGATTCTATTTCATTTACCTTTTCAAGTATTTTCAGCATTTCAAAATTACTCCTTCGTTTCTGATTTAAATGTCACCTAATAAATTCCTATAATTTACAATACACGTTAAAATATCCAAGGGCAACGTTAATATGGGGTGAAAGGGAGTTGGTTTGTATGGAATTTAGAGGTTCGAGTGCATACGACCAGAAAGATTTCTTTACAAATTATATGAAGCGAAGGAACAGGATAGATAGTCCCAATACTACAATAGAGGGGCCTGTCATATATGAGCTCATCGGTGATGTTCAAAATAAAAGTATTCTAGATTTAGGTTGTGGAGATGCTTCATTTGGTAAAGAATTACTCAATCAGGGTGCTGCGTTTTACACGTCGCCTCTTTAAAAGAAGGATTGAAAAGCTGGAGAAAAGGAACGAAGAACTCGAAAAGGAAAATCAGCGGTTACGTGATAATGAAAATGAAAAGCTTACCGATTATTTTGCGAATTTATAAATCCTTGTTCAACTACCATGAAAATAAAATTCTCTAATTACAGAAAAAACAAAATCAAAGAAAACCCTCCTAATTCGCAAAAAAAAGAGAGCTCTATTTATTGATCTATAGATTGATAAACTGTATTAAGAACCATTATAGACATCTTAGAATATTTTCATTCTCTGTACAGATAAGTGTTTGTAAAATAACATGGAAAGGTGGACGAAGGAATTTGAGAGCGAAGACTCTGTGATGAATGGGAGGGTTGACCTCCATGAGAAATGTGGACATCCACCAGTGCGGTCATATTTTAACTCTTCCACCTTTTTTTGCAAGTGTGTGGCTGATGAGCTATTAGTCTTTTTGCTTCAAAAGTACAAATTTATCCTTACGAGATAAATCCAACCATAATTACGAGCAGAAACTCTAAAAATAACATTCTATAAAATACAGAGAATACTGGAGAAAACGTGAGTTTTCATTTTGTTTATTGAGGGAGGATAGTAAAACGAGGGTTTGAAAGAATAAATGGTATAATTTCTAAAAGGAGTGCTAATAATATGAAATTAAAAATTTTAGATTCAACTTTTTCCGTTGTTAAATTTCCTCCAACCGAAACAATACCATTGTGGGCATTAAACTCTGATGTATTTTCTATTACGCGAACAGATGAGGAACTGTCTATTGTGTGTCCTTCAGAATGTTTATCGATGAACGAAGTATCTAATGATGTTGAAAACGATTGGAAGTGTATAAAAGTAGAGGGAGTTTTAGACTTTAGCTTAACTGGAATATTATCTTCATTAGCGAATCCATTAGCCGAAAATAAAATCAGTATCTTTGCTATTTCAACCTTTAATACGGATTACCTGCTTGTAAAAAGCCATTCAATTGAAAAAGCAAAAGTCGTACTAGAGAATGAAGGTCACACTTTTAACGATATTTAAAAAAGTTTATTGCACTAATTGAGTGCGATTGCTCAATAAGAGCAGTCGCTTCTTGTGCTAATGATGTAGTTTAATGAAAGTACGAGGGTTCATCAAAAGGTTGTATTATACTGAAAATAGTAAAGTCAAATTATTTTATAGGCGGTGCAGTTTTATGGACAACAGTCCCATTGTAAAAGAATACTCTAGTGAGTACCAAAATCAAGTAGTAGATTTAATTCTTCATATTCAACAACAAGAATACAATATTCAAATAACCAAGGAGGACCAGCCTGATTTGTTTTCCATAGAAGAATTTTATCAAACTGGTAATGGTAACTTTTGGGTGGCTATTTGCGACGATAAAGTAGTTGGTACAATCAGTCTTTTAGACATAGGTAACCGTCAAATTGCATTAAGAAAGATGTTTGTAGATAAAGAATACAGAGGAGCGAAATTCAAAACTGCAAGTCTTTTATTAAATAATGCAATAAAATGGGCAAGAGAAAAGACAATTAAAGAAGTGTATCTCGGAACAACACCACAATTTTTAGCTGCTCATAGATTTTATGAAAAAAGTGGATTTACAAGTATAAGTCTGAAAGATTTACCTGAGAACTTTCCAGTGATGAAGGTAGATAAAAAGTTTTATAAGTATTTGGGATTGAATACAAATGAAATAAAATTGGACCACGCATTTTAGACATATCTAATATGTGTGGTCCTTTTATTTTCAACTGTTTCATTTACCTAACCTAAACATAAGTTTTTGGATTCCCTTTGTTTTATACGGAGTAGTTTCAGAAGATTAGTTCGAGGACTATTTATAAGACATTTTTATTTTCTCATACCCTTCAATTTTCCTAAATTCTTCTTATTGATTTTTCTAGAGGATTCGTTTCTAGAATAAATCATCTAACTCGAAAAAGTGGCGACATATCTTCACGAAGATGGTGGATATAAAAATAATCATTACTTACTGGATCATAAACGTAGGCATTTTTCCATTCATCAATGTTTTCTATAATTTCCCTTAGTGCCTGAATAAATGTTAGTATTTCCTGATCTGTCATAATTGGATGAAATGAAAATCGGACCCACCCAGGTTTAGCAGACATATCTCCATGAGTAATTTTTTCTGTAATTTGTTTAGAAGTCTTTTTATTAATATTTAAGAGATAATGACCATATGTTCCAGCACATGAACATCCCCCTCTTACCTGAATACCATATCTGTCGTTCAAAAGACGAACAATTAAATTATAATGAATGGTTTCAATATTAAACGAGACTATACCGATTCTATCCTTAATGTTTCCAGCTAATATATGAATTTCTGGAATCTTTTCCAAATGGGAAAATAATAGACGAAGCTGTTCTTTTTCTCTATTTAACATATTTTTTATTCCCATTTCACTTTTCAAATCCATACAAAGTGCTGTCCGAATGGACTGTAGAATACCTGGAGTACCGCCATCTTCTCGCATCTCTATGTCATTGAAATATTTGTGTTCCCCCCAAGGATTGGTCCATAACACCGTTCCTCCGCCGGGATGATCTGGAACTTTATTTGTATAAATTCTCGAATCAAAAACCAATACTCCACTTGTTCCTGGACCGCCTAAGAACTTATGTGGTGAGAAAAATATCGCATCAAGTTTCTCAAGCGGATCTTCAGGATGCATATTGATCTCGACATATGGTGCCGATGCTGCAAAATCAACAAAACAAAGTCCTCCATGTTGATGCATTAGCTTGGCAAGCTCGTGATAAGGAGTTTGAATTCCTGTAACATTTGAACACGCTGTAAAGGAACCTATTTTCAGCTTGCGGTCCTTATAAACATTAAGCAGATATTCTAAATGATTTAAGTCCACCTTTCCTTCCCTATCAGGGTTTATCAATTTGACTTCCCCAAGTGTTTCGAGCCAAGATGTTTGATTTGAATGATGCTCCATATGGGTCATGAAAATGACCGGTCTTTCCTTTTTTGGAAGTTGAAGATGATTTCTCCATGTCTCTGGCACTCTTAACCCTAAGATTCGTTGTAGTTTATTGACTACCGATGTCATCCCAAAACCATCTAAGATTACTACATCATGTTTATCTGCATTAACATGTTCTTTAATAATAATTTTTGACTGTTTGTATAGCCCAGTCATCATTAAACTGGTTATATTTGACTCTGTATGGGTATTCGCCATAAAAGGGCCAAATTCCTCGGAAATTTTTCGTTCGATAGGCCGATACAATCGCCCGCTTGCTGTCCAGTCGGCATAGATAATTTTCTTTTTTCCATAGGGTGAATCAAAATCTTGGTTCAATCCAATCACATGTGATCGGAATGGTTGAAAATATTCTTCAAGGGTTTCCGGGAATCGAAAGGTTTTACTTCCAATGTTAGCTGTAATCATTTGTTTCACACCTTATTTTTTTCTGTATTCAGTATATGTAAGTTTCTATTGCGAAGTTTATTCTTATTTTCAAACTAAAAGAAACATTGTATAAATAAATTCTTTACCTGTTTTGTTATTATCAAAACAGTAGTCCTTTCCAAGAACTAATTTCTTAAATGTGATGGAGTATTGCCAAAAGGGGCCTTCTTATAAAGAAAAGCGCCCAAAACAATATAAAGAATACATAGGCGTGATTCCATACTAAAAACAAGCGTAGTAAGTCTAAATATGATATTATACCTATTTTTTATGCGTGATTCCTGATAAAATCAGTTCGTAATAACTTTTACTGTTCAGAAAGCGATATTTATTGTTATGGTTTTTAGAGGGAGATTAATGATGAAATATACAGGTAGAATAGTTGTAATGTTGATTTATATTATTGTAACAGCTGCTTTTAAAGCTTTTGATTATATTGAGTTGGGGTACGTACCTATATTCGAATACATCATTTCCGCAATAATGGTTTATCCCGTATGGTGGACTGGGTTACAGTATGATAAAGCTAAATATTATGCTCAGGAAGCACAGAAAAAAGATAAGGAATTAAATGATCTTTTCAACAATGTAGATGCTGCAATTTACTCTTATGATTTCCGTTCTAATAGATTGATGGTTTCATCCAAAATTAGCGATGTCTTTGGGTATTCACCTACTAAATTTAAAGAAAACATAATGTTCTGGAAAGAACTCGTTATCCAGGAAGATATCAATATTGTAAACGAATTAGAGCAAAAGTTAATAAATGGAGAAAAATGCATTGCTGAGTACCGAATACTACTACCGAATGGTCAATTAAAGTGGATTCAAAAACGCATTACACCTATTTTTGACTTGGACGGAAATCTTATAAAGTTTAATGGAATTGATATTGATATCGATCAACGTAAAAAAGTGGAGGAATTACTTACTCACAGCCAGGAACAAAATCGTAAACTATTAGAAAAGCGCCTTGAGGAAAGCGAACAACGTTTTGAGTCATTATTTGTTCATAATTCTGACCCCATCTTTACATTGAATCTAGACAGGAAATTAATAGAAGCAAATCCAGCTGCAGAGAATATACTTGGTTATACGATTACAGAGCTCCAACAAATGGAGTGGGATTCTATTATCGCTAAAGAAGACCTAGATTTATACAGTGAGCACTTTAAGCTTGTTAGCCAAGGCGAATGGAAGGAACCTACCCTCTCAATGATTCATAAAGATGGTAGTAACAGAGTAATTCAGTTAAAAATGATACCTATCATAATTGATCATCAATGTATTGGAATCTATCAAATTACAAAGGATATCACTGATTCTAAATTAGCAGCGGAAAGGATAAGAAGGTCCGATAAGCTGGCAGCTGTCGGTCTATTAGCTGCCGGAGTGGCTCATGAAATTCGAAATCCATTAACAACTCTTAAAGGTTTTGTTCAATTACTTACATCTGATATGGATAAACATTATGCAAAGATTTTGTTAACGGAAATAGATCGAATAAACCTGATAGTGAGTGAATTCCTAATTCTATCAAAGCCACAAGTCATAAAATATGAATCTCAAAATATAAAACTTATACTAAATAATATAACGTCACTTCTTGAAACCCAGGCCACATTAAAAGGTATACAACTTATTTCAGAATATGATGTAAATATACCGTTCATTAATTGTGAGCAAAATCAGTTAAAACAAGTTTTTATTAATCTTATAAAAAACGCGATAGAAGCTATGCCAAATGGTGGGAAAATTATTGTAAAGGCTAAGAACATCAATAATAATATGGTAAGTATTCAAATTGTTGATCAAGGAATGGGGATAGAAGAGGAGAGAATCCCAAAACTAGGAGAACCCTTTTATACAACAAAAGAAAATGGAACGGGATTAGGTTTAATGGTTTGTTTTAGAATCATTGAACAACATGGTGGCATAATGAACAAACATTTCTAGTCAGTTAAATAAAGGCACAACCGTTGAAGTTTGCTTACCTCTTGATTGCCCTTTAAAAAATGAGTAAGAGATACTTATTCCTTAGTAATAGAAAAGCAACAAAATTCAATATTTAATTGAAAACAAGACATTGCAGTTTCTATTTTTTACCTTTTAGTGCGACATTTTCCAATACTTATAATTAAGAACACCTGATTCTTGAATTAAATTTCCATTGTTAATAATTAGGGAATTAACGTTTTTGGGGTAATTAAAGTTTTCAATTCTAAAATTCCAGAATTAAAACTTTTCAATAAGCACTTAATTAGGAGCTACCTGAAATATGACATATTTCATATAACTTTATAATACCTTTTATTATCATAAATTTTATTTGTGGTGTGGGAGTGGAAAATATGGCAATAAGACCTCCGTTGCTAAAAAGAGGAGATACAATTGGCTTAGTTACGCTTGGCAGCCCTCTTGATGCAAATACTATTAATACTAGGGTCCAATTCTTGAGAAATATTGGCTTTAATATCGTTTTTGGCGAGCATGTTTATTCTCATGGTGGCATTGTAGCGGCAACAGCTCAACAAAGAGCAGATGACTTGATGAATATGTTCAGTGACCCGAGTGTCAACATGATCCTTGCCACCCGTGGAGGGACAGGGGTTCAGACCATTCTTCCTTATCTAAATTTTGAAGTCATAAGACACAATCCTAAAATTATATCTGGTTATAGTGACATGACAGTATTATTAAATACTTTATATCAATTTAGTAATTTAATTACATTCCATAGTTTAATGCTCATTGACTTCCGACCCGAAACACCTGTTTATAACTTCAATCAATTTTTTGAAGCAACTTCTACGTTGATTTCTCCCAGGGGGATCCAGAATCCATCGGACATAGCCCTAATGGGGTTAGTACCAGGAAATGTAACAGGTCCAATCGTGGGTGGTAATATGACCTCGTTAGTCAATGCAATCGGTACACCATATGAAATTAATACAAAAGGAAAAATACTTTTTTTAGAGGAAACCCACGCTCCGGCTACAATGATTTTTAGGTATTTAACTCAATTATCAATGTCTGGTAAATTTGAAGATTGTCTTGGTATTATTATAGGAGAATGTACGAATTGCCCTGTATCTTATGGTACAACATATGAAGATTTAATTACTGCTTTACTAGTCCCCTTAAGAAAACCACTGATAGTCAACCTTACTACAGGCCACGGCTTTTATAAATCCGCTATCCCAATAGGTGCTAATGTCAATCTAAATGCAACAGATCATACATTGACTGTGCTTGAACCAACCGTTTCTTTGTAGTTTGACGTTTTTGTTAAGGGAGGATGAAAACAAAACTCTGTTTTTCTTAATAAACAATATAGGTCTAATACGACAAAATTTAATCATCTTTTGTTCCTTCACTTATTGAACTATCCTGTAACGTTTGTTTAATAAGAAATTCAACAAAAAAGGTGGTTCTCATTCTTAGATCAACGCACCCATTAGTTCAATTTTCATAAAGTTAACGAATAAATACGGGAACTCTCACCCCACGGGTGATAACCTGTACCAATATGGTTGAAGCCGTATTTTTCATATAGCCCAATATGATCTGTACAAAGGTATAAGTTCGAAAAGCCACCTGCTTTTGCATCCTTTTTGGCGCGTTCAAGAAGAATAGAACTATAATTATTTCCTCTATATTTCTCTTCAATGTATACAGCACATACCCATGGATACAGATCCATTCTGCTAATAAAATCATTTGTAATTAGCCCTGCGCAGCCAATTATATTTTCATCCTCCATCAAAAGATACCATTGAGGTAATGGATTAGGACTCGTTATACAATGTTCAATACAATCTTCATATACCATCATGCTTTGTTCACTTGCCCATTTACTTTGAATATATGTAATTGCTAGTTTCATGTATTCAGGATTTTCTTTTATAGAGATTATTTTCATTTTTTGAACCCTCCTGTTAAACCATAACCTTATATTTCAAGAGATTTATAAATTTCACCGATAATTCCTTCCATTTGGTGAACACCTAATTCAGCATTGGTCATGATTACTGCACCTGTCTCTTTATTCGGAAATGCTACCATCATACTTTGAAACCCTACTCCCCAACCAAGTGAGGAAACTTCAAATTCTTTTGTACCTGCATCTTCTAAAAACACTCCTAATCCGGACCATTGCTTATCTCTCTGCGGGCTTATCATTTCCTTTGCTTTACTTGCAGAAATGTCAACGATACTTTCACCTTTTAATGCATTCATTAATTCAATGACCAATTGAGCCAGATCTGTAGTGGTTGTCCATAATCCTGAAGCTGCTGGGTACGGATAGATCGGATAGTTACCTTCCACGATTTCACCATTTTTGTTATGTCCACTTGAAAAGTCTTCATTTCCTACATCTGAGATTTCCGTTACAAATAAGCTATTCTTCATTTTTAATGGTTTAAATAAAAGTTCCTTCGCAACCTGCTTAAATGCTTTTTTTGTAACGTCTTCTATGAGCTGCTGAATAATACAAAAGCCTGCATCAGAATAATGGAATTCACTTTCAGGTTCATACTTTACTTTAATTGTTCCCTTGCAATAAGCTGTTTTCCCCTCTAATAAGTCGACCATAGAAGGAGCGTAAAGACTGGATTTTAGCTCAGTAAAACTTTGTTTAGGATCTAGAATTCCAGATTGATGGCTAAGCAGGTTTCTTAACGTTACCTTTTTCGAATATTCATTTTTAGGTATTTTCCAAGATTCAAGTTTTATGTTTACATCTTCATCTAAATCAAGAAGACCTTGTTCAGTTAATTCTATAACTATCATTCCAGTTAAAAGCTTACTAATAGAACAAGCATTAAAAATGGAATTTTCGGTAACGCTTTTAGCAGTACCCATCTGTTGGACCCCATAGTCCCCTCTTTCACTGATTTGACCTTTTTCAATTAATGCAATGCTTAAACCCGGTACATGATAATGTTTCATACGCTCTGGAATGTTTATATTTTTTAATTTCATAGATTGATTCCCCTTACTTAATCGTAGGCTGCTTATTCATACCAAGCTTTTTGTGGTCTGTCCTTTGGGTATCCATACATTTGACGATATCGCTTTCTTTCATTTGTAAAATCAAACCATTGCTTATTGCTATTCGGGTTGTTCGCAAAATGTATTACACAGCGAATTTGATCTTCAACACAGCTGTCCGTCCATACACCTAATTCCAGTTCCAGTAAGTCAAATAGGGTAGCTCCATCTTTTGTTCTAATATCTTGCAATGAAAAGATATGTAAGTTGTTCACTAGTTTAGAAGCCAACTCAAAACCAACTGTAGGAACAGTTTGGAAATCCGCCAATCCTTTAATCATTCGAGCTCTTTCTTCCGGAACATCTAAAACTTGTCTTATTTGAGAGGTACTAAGCTTGTGAATCTCTCCGATTTTAACCTTTGCTTTTCTAAGCTTTCCTTTTTCCTCAGGCGTTAGTGGTAATTTAGGATTCGTGCCCAAAATACTCCTCCTCTTAATGCAGGTAGTTGAACACAATTTACCCGCGATAGACTTTTATCATTGGCCAGATAGACTTCCAGTTTTTCTTCACGATCCGTTCCTCAAAAATCACAATTCGTTCTTTCGTTTCTGCAAAAAACTTTGTTGGCTTTAACTCCATGTTGATAACATCCTCTATTCCACAAGGAGCCGTTAGAATTACATTTTCTTTATCATCTATTTTCACCCCAAGTGCAGTTGCTGTTTCTGGAAATTTGGAAATGGCATCAACTGCGGATGTATATGGGGGTATATTGTTTACAACGTGCATTCTTGCTTCATTTTTGACCGACCAAGGAATGTTAGGAATAAGACTTCTTAAGTCTTCTTCAAAAAACTTCTCTGTTGATTCATCTATATTTTCTTTATCAAAGTAAATAACATCAACATCAGGTGTATTCGTTCTTTCGGTAAAGCCGTGTAATGTATCCCATATTTTTGAACGTACAAACCCTGCACATATCCACCAGTCAGGTAATTGTAAAGATTTTGCAGCCCTTAATATCTCCATCATCCGGCCATCTTCAGATATTATTTTTATCACATCATCTTCATTTCTTAACATTTTTACATCTCCATAAAATCTATATCTGCATTAATTCTGCTTATTCCCGTTATTTTGTTTATATATTTGTTTAAGCGTGGAGTGGATATTATTTAAAGCTAGTAATATAAACCCTAACATAATAAAAGTGACTATTTCACCAGTAAAAAAGGATACCACGCCTATAACCAAAAAATAAAAACTAAACCACCAATTTTTCATTTTCGTATTCTCTCCTGTATAAAAGACTTATTTTTTTAATAAAGTTCTGTACAAACGCCTCCCAATGAAACGCACCAGTTACTGAATAATTTTTAAATGTATATTATAAAGTCTTCTTTTTAAGGAGATTCTCAGCAGCCTTAATACTATCAATTAACCAAATTGGAGCCTTAGGATGGCTAACGATTTCTTCAGTAGACATCCAATATACAGCATCAACTTCATCTGGGCTTTTAGCAAAAGGTTCTCCTTCATTTAACTCGCATAAGAAAACTACATCAATTACTTCACTACCATCATCTAAACGGAATGAGGTATTTCTTACATAATCCATCTTTCCTTTCACCTTCACTCCAACTTCCTCGAACAATTCCCTTCTTAATGTTCTTTCTAATATATTTTTAGAATTGCCCTCTTTTTCTACAGTCCCGCCTACAAGTGACAATAAACCTCCAGCATGTTCTTCCATCATACTACGTTCAATAATCAACCATTTGTCTTCCTTATAATCGGCACCTTCAACATTCACATAGAACAAACTCTCACCACCTTTTTGAGAAATACCTTTACTCTAAAATTGAATTATCTCCACAAACCTTTTCTATTAATTCTTCAATCGTTCCAATGCTCTTTTCCACATCAGGCAGATGATAAAATGTACTAGTTGTTTCAAAATGATTTATTTCATTATTCGAGGAGTAAAGGTAGATTTTCTTACCTTGTCCAAGTGCTATCCCAAGTTCAATATGACTTCCTTTTCCGGCTGGTAATAAGACTATAAGAAAATCTGATTTTAATACCGCATTTTTCTCTTGGATACCAATTGCTTTTAATTCATTGAATGTCGATGCTCTTTCGTTTTGAGTCCAATCATATGTAAGTAAAAAACCTCTTTTTATTAATTGTTGTGATACATAACGAACCATTTCTACGTTCTTAAAACTTGATGCAATATAAAACTTTTTCATAGTTCCCCCTAGATACTTGGCTAAAAATCCGCTGATCATTGTTACGAATCACAGTTGGTTTAATGCTAAATCAAGTATTTCTTGATAGAGTTCGTTCCAATGGAGATAATACTTTTTTACATCGTTCGGATCTATAAGAAGCCTTTTTTGTGACTCAAACATCGCCAAAAATTCATGTATTTCATGAATGTCCATACGATAAAACACCTGATAGCCTACTCTTGGATAAGGACTAGTCTCATTCCAGTTCGGGTTGTCGCTGTGATCAACCACCATATACCCTAACTGATAGCATCTCCCGGAGACGTAGCCTTCTTCATGCGCTTCACGCTTGATACATTCTTCAGGGGATTCGTTGAACTCAATATGACCTCCTGGGAAGTCCCATCCTCTTTGGTCTAACTTAACTAACAACAACTTGCCATCCTTAAAGCAAAAAGCATGGACACTAGTAATTAACTCCCTTGGTGGTAGTTGTAGAACAGGATTCCATGTTAACTTTACTTTTCCACTTCCCCAGTTCACATATTTTGTGGTCATTTTGCCCTCTCCTAATATACAATGGGTCTTGATATATACTTAATTAAAATTCTATTAAAAAAGGCTGGGAGTCTTCCTCTAAGCAGCATTCAATTCTTTCTCTGAAATTCATAAAAGTTACCATTTCTAGGGCTTGCTCAACCGGATAGAACCCGACTTCCAAGCTTTCTGGTGAAGTGGTTAATTTACCTCCCACTGGCTTAGCTAAGAACAATGTATTGCATATTGATCTGTTCACATTTTGGAAGATGCCACAGAACTTTAACACCTCAATATCAATTCCTGTTTCTTCTTTCGTTTCCCTTATAGCGGCTTCTCTTAATGACTCACCTTCTTCAACCTGTCCACCAGGCATTTCCCAACCTCTTTTAGGTCCGTAAATTAATAAAATTTCATTGTTTTCATTGATTACAATAGTCGCCGCTGAAACGATATGCTTGGGTGGCGAGTACATATTTTGACTGTTTTGTTCCAATTGATTTCATCCTTTCCTTTTTATTTTGAGTAACTTTCCATATGCTGCCTAAATAACTTCCATCCACCTGGTTCTTTTTTAAAAACCTCCATCGCTAAAGCGGTTGCAACTTTTTCCTCTTTCAAATAAAACTCTACAATTGAAGAAAAGATGATCTCGTCATCCGTCCTTAAATTATGAGTTAAATCGGTGTATTTCCAATATGGACTTTTTCCTTCATAACCTTTTATCGTTTCAATGTTATCTAATTTATATGAGTCCGCCCGATAAATTTCAAATTCCTTGTCTGTGTAGTAACCAAAATAGCCGATAAAATCATCCGATATCCAAGCATTAATTTTATCAATATGGCCTTCATTTAAGTCATTCCGATAATCATAAACCGCATTTAGTGCCTCTTGAACCAAAATCTTTCCCTCCTATTGGTTTAAATTACCTATTCTCCTATCCTTTTGGAAAATCCTTCAAAAAAGACAAAAAACATTAGGGGCTAAATATACGAAAAGAGCGCAAAATCAACTTGCGCTCCTTGTTCTATACGTATTCTTTTTCCTACTGCTAACAGAAAGAATTACAGCAATGAATGATAAAATAATGAAGATTCCGGCAGCATATGGATTTAAATTTACTGAAAGTGTATCAACGATTCCAGCTCCAATCACTGAACCGACAGCAACACCTAAGTGAAGGGATGAATTATTTAGACTTTGCTGAATTTCCGACGATTCGGGTGCTATTTCAATCAAATACGATTGCATGGCCGGTGAAATCGCCCAACTGAGAATGCCCCAAATAATTAGTATGATAAAAAATACTGGATAGAAGTCTGTGGAGAACGGAAATACAAAGAATATCGCACTAAATACGATTAAAGCAATCACCATTGTTTTTTTTGAACCTAATAGATCTGCGAGTACACCGCCAATCCCTCCGCCGAATACAGCAGAAACGCCAAAAATTAAATAAATGACACTAATCCAGTTTGCACTAAAATCAGTATTTGCTTCTAAATAAGGCTTGAAATAGGTATACATAATAGAATGACCTGTCATATACAGGAATGTTGTTGTCAGCCCTAAGGTGATTTTGTGATTTTTAAGTGCAGCAAGCTGTTGTCGCAACGGAATTTGAGGTTTTGGCTGTATTTTTCCCATTAAAAGATGAACACCAATAATGGATAATGCTGTCAATACCGTTATAAGTACAAATGGAGCTCTCCAGCCAAAACTATTTCCTAGGATAAGTCCAATCGGCACCCCTAAAACCAATGAGGCACTCACTCCCATTGAGACAATCCCAATCGCCCTACCTTTATACTGTTCGCCTGCTAAGCTTGGCGCCATAACTAAACACAATATGATTAATAGCGCTCCACTTAAAGCTAAGATAATTCTACCTATAAACAATATCGAAAAAGTTGGTGCAAAGACTGTGACGAAACAGCCAATTAGAAAAATATATAAGCAAACTAACATCAACCGTTTTCTTTCAATTTTTGCTGTCATGACGAGTAAAATTGGTGATGCAACCGCAAAAATAACTGCAAAAACAGTGATTAGTAAACCCGCTTGTCCGATTGTTACATGTAAATCCTCTGCTATTAAATCTAAAATGCCACTAATGATCAGCTCAACCATCCCTATTACAAAGGCTATGACCATTAAAAAATAAATACGTTTATCCATGTTGTCTTCCTTCCTAATTAAATCCCACACTTTATACTATCTTTTGATGAAAGTTTACTCAAGAATAACATACTTACATCCTCTTTAGTATTTGATTTCTTCCATTGAAAAAATCATAATGATGATGTAAAGGTTTGAAATCCAAGTTAATACTTTATTCTTGGAAAATGAGTTGGTTATTGCCAAAAAGCACAAAGAAGAAAAATCTTTGTGCTTGCATCTAAATTCAACAACTTTTATAATCACTGACTTACTGAATTAGTAACACTAGCTTTTACTTCTTTTCTAGGTGCTTCTTGCTTTTTCCAGAATAAAGTTAAAACAATTCCCAATGCTAATATCACTGTTGCAAAATAGTAAGGATAATTGATATCGATATCGAATAATATACCTCCTAGAATTGGTCCACTAACATTTGCTAAGCTTGTGAACATCGAGTTCATTCCACCAGCCCATCCCTGCTCATTCCCTGCATTATTCGAAAGATATGAAGTAACTGCAGGTCGGAATAAATCAAATCCTACAAACAGGATAAATGTAACAAGCAATATGGAGAAATATGAATGAACGACTGTCATTAAAAGGACAAGGAAGGCCGACAGAATTAAACTATATCGAATCAGTTTAATTTCTCCCCAAATTCGAGTCAGCCAATCAAATAAAAGAACTTGTGATATAGCGCCAAAAATGGCACCACCTGTAATCACAATGGCTATATCGGATGGTGTAAATTGAAATTTATGGTCCACAAATAAACTAAAGAACGATTCAAAGGCAGCTAAACCAAATGAGGCAATAAAAATTAAAATAAACGCAATGAAATATTTCGGAGCAAAAATCCGCTTGAACCCAACCTGTTCTTGCGATGATTGTTCATGACTTTCTTTTTGTCGTTCTGGCTCTGTTAATAAAACAATTGAAAGTATCGCCGCAATCGTACCAAGTCCACCTGCAAAAAAGAATGGAATTCGTGTTCCCAACTCTGCAAGAAATCCACCTATACCTGGACCTATAATAAAACCTGTGCTAATGGCCGCAGACATATACCCGAGTGCTTTAGGACGAGTCTCCAATGTAGTAATATCTGCAATAAAGGCTGTAACAGCTGGCATAATGAACGCAGCACTAATTCCACCAAAAACTCGCGAAATGAATAAAGTTTCAATTTCTTTTCCGATCCCAAACAAAAACTCTGAGAAGCCGAAAATAAATAAACCAATGACTATCATTATCTTTCTTCCAAACTTATCTACAGCCTTACCTGCAAATGGAGAGGCAATCAATTGAGCAATTGCGAACACAGCGGTTAAATAGCCAACTGTTGTTCCAGTTATCCCTAATTCATTCATTAGCGTTGGTAAAACAGGAATGACAAGACCAATTCCCAAAAATGCAATGAATAAATTCATTAATAATAACCATAAGGTGACTTTATATGTTTTCATCTTTTAATTCTCCTTAACAAAACAAATTCCATTAGACCTTCATTTGTTTACAGATTTTATCCTAGTGTATATAGTTACTATATAGTCAAGGTTGGTGATGTAAATAATGAATGAAAAAAATGTAAAATATTTAACTACTGGTGAATTCGCAAAGCTTTGCAAAGTGAACAAACAGACACTTTTTTACTACGATCAAATTGGCCTGTTGTCTCCCGTATACAAAAATGAAAAAGGGTACCGTTTCTATTCCATTAACCAAATGGAGTTATTCTATGTAATTGATTTATTAAAAGATCTAGATATGTCACTAAATGACATTCAACAATACACGCAAAATAAATCCCCTGAAGGTTTTTTAAGTTTGATGTATCAAAAGAGAGAAGAAATTGTGAAAAAGCGCCAAGAAATTGAAATGAAAGAAAGACTTATTAAGTCAAAAATAGCATTGATGGAAGAAGCCAAACAAATTGACTTTGAACAAATTACGCTTGAACATTTACCTGAAGCCACACTTTATTTAAGCAGAAACATTGAAAATATAACGGATGAAGAATTTTTAGAAGTTATCTCAGAGTTTATTAATGAATTAAATGAATCACAGCTTGATACAGGATATCCTATAGGTGGAATAACGAAACGAGAGCAAGTCTTAAAGGGAGAATTCTCTAAATACAGCTACTTATATATGGAGCAACCAAATCCGAAGGAAGGATACCCATACTTCCAAGCTGTAAAAGGTGATTTTCTCATTGGATATCATTGTGGTGATGATAAGACAATAAATAAAACATATAAGCGACTTTTTTCAGAAATGGAACGTTTAAATCTAACATTAGGAGATTATGTTTTTGAGGAGTATGTATATGATACTGTTGTAGAAAATCAGAAGGAACATTATGTGACCAAAATTATGATACAAGTCAATAACACTAAAGAATAAGCTTGGGGTATTCTACCAAAGCTATTAAACTTAATTGTAATTTTATAGATAGTATGAATAGGGAGTTGAGTAAATGGAAGCTATTCTACATGGAATCATCTTAGCATTTGGACTTATTTTACCTTTAGGTGTACAGAATGTATTTGTTTTTTCACAAGGAGCGACACAGCCAAAACTACTTCGAGCATTTCCAGCGACGATTACAGCTGCAATTTGTGATACACTTTTAATTCTTTTAGCTGTATTTGGCTTATCCGTTATCGTTCTACAATTTGAATGGCTACGGATTGGTCTGATGAGTGCTGGGGTTTTATTTTTACTTTACATGGGGTTTGCAATTTGGCGTTCTGAACCAACTAAAAATGAAACAAACAAAGCATTACCCATTCGTCAACAAATCATTTTTGCTTCATCTGTTTCATTTTTAAATCCTCACGCCATTTTAGATATCGTCGGTGTGATCGGGACAAGCGCCTTAAAATATGTTGGAACCGATCAAATTTTATTTACAGCTGCTTGTATTATCGTATCTTGGTTGTGGTTCTTTGGCTTAACGTTGGCCGGTGCGGTTATGAAAAAAATAGATGGTACTGGTGTCTTAATGAAAATGTTCAACAAATTCTCTGCCATCTTTATCTGGGGAACAGCAATTTATCTTTTAATAGGACTCGTGTGATATACATTTACAATCTATTTCCAAAAGCAAACTTGTAGCTTATTCCCATCGAGGTCATACAGGTCAAAAAAATGATTAACCCCGTCATTTTGTAGTTCGCTAACTTTCACACGTTTTTCTAATAGCACTTTATATACTTCTTCAATATTTTTCGTGTAAAAAATAGGGTAAACTTGACTATTTGCAGGGTTTACCTTTCCCTCCTCAATCGTTAAAGGCACTCCACTATTTCCTACACTCAATATCCGATAATGACCACCATTATAAGAATCGCTTAATCCCAAAACTTCTTGATACCAAGTACTTGCTTTATCAACATTGCTAACGGTTAAGCAAATGGTGTCAATCCGCTCCAATAAACTCATTTCACATTACTCTCCTTCATTTGATTCAGTTTATCAATGCTTTGCGAAGCATTTTCACATTTTGTTGATAAACTCCGGGTGATTTCCAATCTTGATACTCGATTGGAACTTCAATTCCTTCCAAATTTTCGTTTTCTTTTACGATGTTTTTTAGATTAGTTATGTAATGGAGTAGTTTGGATATATCCTGATTTGTCCCGACTGGACCATGACCTGGAATGGCGACATCAAAATCTAAGGCTTCAATTTCTTTCAGTATCTCAACCCACTGGTCAGGGTTTGATTCTTCAAAAAAGGTTGGATGACAGTTTACAAATAATAGATCTCCCATGAATATGACTTTTTCTTCAGGAATAAATAAACAAGCATCACAAAACGAATGCCCACCACCTAGGGTAAAAAGCTTCGCACTACATTTTGGTCCACTAAAAGTATGTTCTCTTTCAATAGTTTGGTTCGGTAAAACAAGTTCTAAGGTTGGCAATGATTTTTCCATTTCTTTTAAAAAGTTAATCTGGTCGTTTAATTCAGGGGTTACTTGTTTTTCTAATGATTGAATGTAGTTTGATAGTCCTTCGATATCGCTTTTCTGTTTGTTCATTCGTGAAGGATGGAGTTCTTTCATTTTTGAATAGGTGATTTCACTTGAGATGATCTTACTTTCTTTGAAGGTTTGGTTACCGCGAATATGGTCACCGTGCCAATGACTATTAATGACCATTGTTACTGGCTGGTTGGTTGTTTTTTCTGCAAACACTTTTAAATCTTCCGAGGCTTGCTGTGTGTTAAACGTATCGAAAATGATTATTTGATTACCGAGGTCAACAAATCCTGCATTGGCTACCGAACCTCCTCCTTCTTTTGCGATTGCAGCGTAGACATGTTGACTGACTTTCTCCAGTGTAAAATGTTTACTATAGAATTCTCCCATCAATTTTCCCTTCCTTTTTTACAAATAAAAAACAGGAACAATCATACTGACGCTCCTGTTGTAGTTATATATTATCTCTTTGTGTGACCCTATAGACAGCTACATTTTTTTGCATTTTTCTATTTACCTCTTGTTAAATTCGATACCTATTGATTTATATCCTTCTCTTTCCCTTGTTTATGTCTATTTTTTTGGTTATATATAAAAAACAATCCCATTGTTAATCCCCATACGATTGTTTTTATAAGTCCTTGAAAATAGTAATCAGTGATTGCTAGAATCAGCATCATACTTATAACACTTAAAGTAATTCGCAAAATAACCTTCACTAAACAAACTCCTTATTCTGTTCCCTAATTATTGACTAGTATTTTCTTATAACCTTACAAAGCAAACGGTTCATATGGTTTACAAAGATAACGTTCAATAAAATCAGCTAATCCATCATTTTGGTGGTGCCCTGTCACAAAATCAGCCGCTGCTTTAACATCTTCACTTGCGTTCCCCATCGCTACACCTGTACCAGCATGGCGAAGCATTTCGATGTCATTGGGTCCATCTCCAATTGCTACAACTTCGTTTGGGTTTATTCGATAGGCATGAATTAAGCTTTTTATCGCAGACCATTTAGACACTTTAGGAGCAACTAATTCAAACCCGTCGTTCCAATCGATGACTTCTGCTTCCTTTTTAAATAAAGCTGAAAACTCAGGATTTGCTGTACCTGTACGCACACTATATTTAAGTACATCTTGATAATCCGCTTGCCTTAAATCCCCAATATATCGTGGCGGAATTTGCCCCACTTCTGTCCAATAATCGATTTCTTCATCTTGTTCCTTACAATAAAGCCCATCTGCTGTATGAACGATAACATTACAAGGTCTTTCAGCAGTCAGATGGTGAAATCGCTCTTCGTTTAATCGGACGGTTCTTGTTTGTATCGCTTTTCCCGTCAATGCATCGTGAATCGCGGCTCCATTCAAACAGATCATGGGAGTTCGCAATCCAATTTCTTTATGGTACGGAGCAGTTACTTCATAGTGTCGACCCGTAGCTAGAAAAACCTTTACTCCCTGATTAATCAACCGATAAATAGCTTCCAAGTTTCGTTGAGAAATGTTATTTGAGGCTGTTAACAATGTCCCATCCATGTCAATAAATAGTGCACGCACATTCATTTAAAATGCCTCCTTATTCGTTGGTAAACCAATCATACCATCCGAATATTAAAGCCAAGTAAACTCTGTGTGCAGATTAAATGAAGTTTATTTGGAAGCAAGCGAAATGCATTTTGGACAACAATGCAATATTTTTGAATTTTATATTGGATAGCTTTCACGTAATGTGAAAAGAACACTGTATAAGAATTTACTTCGTTCGTGAATGCCTTTTATCTGCAGCACTTAGTATAAATAAAAAAGCAAAACACCAGATAATCCCTTGTATAATCGTGAATATCCAAATACCCATATTGAAAAAAAGTGTAAACAGTAATAAAAGAATTGGACTAATAAAGATTAAAGAAAAACCAATTAAAAATGCCTTCTTCTGTGGTAACGCTTTTATTTTTGTTAACATCATTAATTCTTCCCTTTTTTACTATTCCGTTTGTCCATAAAGCCTAAAGCAATTGCCCCAAATATATCCGCAAAAAGTGTAAAGATTGCTTCCACCAAAACCGCTCCTTTGGTTTATTATATTTAATTATACGATTATACAAATGGAAGGTTTCAAATAAGTGGAAGATTATAACAACGACATTAAAAAAAGGTGCTATGGGAATGCACCTTTTAGAAATCATTTATCAATTATTTTAATCTCCTGAATTGGCCATAAAACAATATTCGTAGTTCCGACTACCTTTTCCATTGGAATTGCCCCGATATGACGACTATCCATGCTATTTCGGCGATTATCTCCCATTACAAATAAATGTCCTTCTGGAACCACATCACCACCCACCGGTGTTTCCCTTAGTGTAAATGAATAGGTTAGTGGACCATCCTTTACAGCTTCTTTACTTTTATCTAAATAGGGTTCATCGTAAGGTTCACCGTTTATATACAACGTATCATTTTTATATTCGATGCGATCACCTGGCAAACCAATTACTCTTTTAATAAAGTCTTTTTCCCCTGTCGCATGAAAGACAACAACATCAAACCGCTTCGGTTCTCCTATTTTTGTGACAATCATTCGATTTTGATCATGCAAAGTTGGCGCCATCGAAGCCCCTTCAACGACAACAGGAGTAAAGAAAAAGCCACGAACAATAAAAGCTACGATAATTGCAATAAAGAGGGCTTTCATCCATTCCCAAATCTCACTTCTCTTTTCAACCAATACTTCACCTTCTCACGTTTTCTATTTTTTGAGGAAGTAATCCTATTTTAATTATTATATTCCACAAATAAGTTCAAATTCCTTCTAAATACAGCGCAATCAAAGGATTACTTTTGTTAATCTTACGATGATTTTATCCATCTTTACATATTTTTTACAATTATATACTTGATTGAAGTATATAATTGAATTAAAGTGAAAATATGGACAGAACAAGTTTAATAAAAGGTCATTTAGAAATGTGTGTGTTAGCAATTTTATCTCGTCAGAAAAGCTATGGATATGAAATTATGAAGGAACTAGAAAAACATAATTTAAAGTTGAAAGGAGTAGGCAGTATTTATCCAATCCTCACAAAGCTTAGCGAGCAGGAGTGGGTTTACACTTCAAGGGAACTAACTGAATCAGGAAAAGTAAGAGTGTATTATGAAATCAATAAAAATGGTCAACGCGCCCTTACAAATAAAATAGCGGAATGGCTTCATTTACAAAATGATATAAAGTCCTTGCTTGCTGAAAACATGAAGGAGACAAATGAAGATGACTACATTAACAAAAATTGAAAAAGATTATGTAGAAAAGGTTCTTTTGGAATTAAAAAAATACAAGATTAATAGGGAGCATTTGGATAGTATCAACGAGCAGCTATTGGATCACATTTCATCCTCGCATGAAAACGGCGAAAATAGCATCGAACAACTTGGCGATTCAGAAACCCTCGTTAAAGATTATTTAGAAATATACGGTATCGATAAGGATTATCCAGAAAAACAGAAATTAAAACGATCTCCTTTCATATTGGGAGCCATCTCATTTCCAGTTGTGTATCTATTTAGTCAGCTAATCTTTTCCTTATTTTTAACCCAATCTTTCACAAAGCAAAGATCGTTCGAATACAATATCATTTATCGAATTTCTGAACAGCTGTGGTGGAATACGTTGCTAGTTTCAATAAGCTTATTCACCGCCCTTGCCTTTTCGATTTTTATAACTGTCATTTTAAGAAGGAGGTCGACAAGGTGAAAAGAATATCACATTACCTGATTTTTACGATATTATTCATATTCTTGTTGCCATCTTCTCATAGTTCAGCCCAGGATGCGATAGAGTCAAAGTTACATTTGTATATTGAGAAATACATCGAAAAGCAACGTATCCCGGGTGCTGCGGTTTCAATTGTTGAAAATGATATGGTCATATACTCGGAATCATTTGGAAAAACAGGAGGGAATGAAATAGAAGTAACACCTGACACTCCATTTTTGTTAGGTTCCATTAGTAAATCCTTCACAGCGCTTGCTGTTCTAAAACTTGCAGAAGAAGGATTGGTTGAACTAGATGATCCTATTAAAAAATACCTCCCTTCTTTTACGTTAAAAGATAATGAGCCTGTTTCAAAGATAACCATTAAACAGCTACTTACACAAACAAGTGGTCTGAGTACATATGACGGGATGGCTATATCGGATTTAGGCTCCGATAATAGTGATGCAATCCAAACGAATATTCAATTGCTCTCAGATACCGAACTAACAGAAACTCCAGGGACTCAACACCAGTACAGTAATGCAAACTACTCTATTCTTGCAGCTTTAATCGAGGAAGTGTCCGGACAGTCTTATGCAGACTTTATGGAAGAACGTGTTTTTAAGCCATTAGGAATGACTCATGCTGCCGCCGATATTGAAAGAGCAACTGACCGAGGGTATCAATCAGGCTATCAATCCTGGTTCGGATTCCCTGTTAAAAGTAAAGTCCCATATGACAATGGCGGTGCCCCGTACGGATACATAGCAGCAAGTTCAAATGACATGGTTCATTATTTGAAGGCCCTAATTGACGGAAATACTAAAAAACTTGTGAACGAAGAACTTTTAAATCTGGCCTTTTCACCACATGTGCAAACGGGAGAAACAAGGTATTATGGCTTTGGTTGGAGAATAACAGACCCAGGTTCGGACAACGAAATGATCTGGCATTCCGGATCCACCCCTGACTCTCGGACAGACATTTTTTTCTATCCTGAAAGCAAGTGGGGAGCTGTCATTTTAACGAATAAGGAACATATTTTAGAAGAGGCCGCCCTTATCCATTTCAGGAATGGGATTATATCCATTATGAATGGCGAAGAACCAATGGATGTGGTTGCCTATAAACCAACTGTTCAAATTGCTATTACTCTTTTACTATTGATTCTTGCCGGAAACATTATTCGAATCCTATTTAAAAATAAATCTAGTAAAGAAATTAGATATCGTCGTATGAATATAGTTGTAGGGATAATATTGGTTTTGTTAGCTATTATATTAATTCCATTGCTCATCTATTTTTCATCATCACCTTGGTATACAATCACATTATTTGCACCTGATATTGCTCTCCTCACAGTTTCCTTAACCGTATTCTTGTTTGTAAACGGCATCCTTCTCCTATTCTCTAAAAAAGGAAAGGAATCACTTTAATATTTGTAGCCGGAAACTCTTTTTGAGCTTCCGGCCTTTTATACACCTATATGGTTCGATTCATTCACATCTTAGGTGCTTCCCTTCCAATCCTAGCCCATTCCTCTTTTGATGGTCCATAAATCCCAGGGACAGTTAAACCAGCTTGACGCATAAGAATGGTCATTTGACCACGATGGTGAATTTGATGTTGGATCATAAAAAATAAAAGTTCGGAATTGGAAAAGTTCTGTCCGAAAACATCTTGTACTTCCTTAAGTTTTTCGTCAGTCCATTGGTTTTGTAGAGCTTCACACAAAGCGATACTTGTTTTTTTATAGCTTTCTGATATGTACTTTGCTGAGGTTGGAACAGGATAATCTTGTGTGGGCGAGTCAAAGGAAAGATCTGTTTGAGAAGCTATTACGCCAATGGCTGTTACAGTATGCCAAGCGATTCGGCCTAAGGTCCAATTTTGAGGTGTTACTTCTTGGGATAAGGATTCATCTGTAAGTTGATTAAGTATTTTTTGAGTAGCATCTGATTCAAATTTCCATAATGCGAAAAAACCGTTTAGTGTTTGAAACATATTCATCCTCCTTACTTAACACTTCATACATATTCGATATTTCATAAAAATATCCCTTGAATACACTGGCAGGAATCTGAGCATTCAAAGTATAGTGGTTAATTTTCTATGTGAAGAATAATACGCCCGCGGCCATGGCCAATCTGGCTCAGTTCATGTGCACGTCTGGCTTCATGAAGTGGAAATGTCTTTAAAATAACCGCTTTTATAATTCCTTCTTCCATTAGTTGAGCTATTTCCTTTAAGTCCTCAATTGATGAAAGACGATTCGGCTTTAATGCCTTAATTCCGTGCTTCTTCGCTTTTTCCAAAGACGGCTGTTCCAATAGTGAAATAAGCGTCCCACCTGACTTTACTACTGACCAAGAGCGTTCAAGTGTGTCTCCTCCCACTGTATCCATTACAAGATCTACATCTTTTACGACTTCTTCAAAAGGTGTGGAGGTATAATCGATCACTGTTTCTGCACCTAAAGAGCGAACAAAATCAGTATTTGCCGGTGAAGCTGTGCCAATCACATGTGCACCTTTCCATTTAGCAAATTGTACCGCATATGAACCTACTCCACCGGCTGCACCGTGAATCAATACTCTTTGCCCAGCTTTCACTTTTCCATCATGAATAAGTGCCTGCCAAGCGGTTGCTGCACCGCCAGATATTGTTGCTGCGTCATCAAAATGAATCGAAGGAGGTTTAAGAACAAGAGATTCCTTGGAAACGACTATGTACTCTGCATATGTTCCCATTGTGCTTCTTCCGAATACCTGCTGCCCCTTCCTGTAAGTCGTAACATTGACTCCAACCTCTTCAACAACCCCTGAAAAAGCAGAACCAGGGATATACGGAAATTGTATCGAACGTATTTCCTTAAATAGTCCTTGACGAAGTTTCCAGTCTACTGGTAGTACACCAACCGAATGAACACGAATCAGTACCTCTCCTTCCTTCGGCTCGGGACATAGAATCTTTTCATATTTTAATTCTTCAGGTCCTCCATATTGATAAACTCGGATAGCATTAATCATTTTTTTCAAGAATTTTCACCTTCCTTTCCTAAGTTCAAGTAATCACAAAATACACATCTCTCCATTTTCATCAAAAGCAGGCTTAAAGTCAAACGCAAAAGGCGAAGGTCCATGTGGGTGATTTAAACTATCTACAGTATAAATTTGCAACTAAAGCCATAACAGCCCTCCATTCACATTCTATATATAGGTATATTCAATTATGATGGGATCTTATAACTTTAGTTACCATGCGTACCGTTTTAAAAATGGGATAGCCTGCTCAAAAGTCAGGCTATCCCATCCAATCTTCACTATAAAATAGTTTCTTCTTTTAAATTTAATCTTCTTCTATTGTAGATTTTTCTTCATAAGCGACGCTACTTGTATATTTTCTTGTTGAAAAGTGTTTTCTAGGTTCTTGATAATCAACTCGTTTTGGTCATTGTAAAGCCCATTTTTTCACCACTCAATATATAAAGTTATTCAGCCAACTCTAATTCATAATGATAAAATTGAGAATCCCTTTTGTATCCATTTTTCTCATATAATCGTTGCGCAGTATGGTTATCTGGTGCTGTACTGAGACTAAGGCTTTTAGCACCTGTTTCAAGTGCGTATTCCTTTGCTTTCTGTAAAAGCCGTTCTCCTACACCTTGTTTTCTCGCTTTTGAATCAACATATAAGTCATTTAAGATCCAAGCCCTTTTCATAGATATAGACGAAAATGTAGGATAAAGTTGAGTGAAGCCAACATAGTTTGCTTTATCTTTAGCCACAAAGATAACAGATTCATTGCTTTCCATTCGCGCTTTTATGTAAGTCATGGCACCTTCCAGATCGGAATTTTGTTGATAAAACATCCGATACGAATTAAATAAGTTTGATACACCTTCTAAATCTTCGATTGTTGCTTGAAATATTTCCATCGTTTCTCCACCTCATAAACAATTACTTTATCATTACTTTACACTAAATTTTAAAATTTCAGGGTGAATTTCACTTAATGATTTTTACTCGCAATTATTGTTGGTAGTCTATTCCGTATTCGGCTTTCCATATTTAACCAGAACATGCCACAATAGCTTTAATTCCTGAAGTACCTCCTTATAGGTTCCACGTTCCTTCCAATTTTGAGGATTTCGGTAAAGGTCCATTACTGCACTACCAATTACACTTGCATTGATACAATTATTTTTTGCAATGCGTGCTGCTAAGGAAGGCATGGTTGGTCCTCTATAGTCAGAAGGAACTTCATCTACCGCAAGGACAAATCCCCGATGCCAATATAAGTCTATCGAATACATATGGCATAGTTTTTCTACTATTTTTCCGATTCTAGTCCCTTTAAAAGATGGGTCTGCCACAAGCACTTCCACGTCTTCTTTCAGTGAAATATCCCCATGAACTTGGGCCTCAATGTAGTGATCAAGATTCCGATTTGGTTCTTCTTTTATTAGGTCCGATACCTTTTTCTTGAGATTAACTTGTAAATGATTGATTAATTTTGGTGGTGTCAGATCCCGTTCACCAATAGCAGATTCCCTTGAGAACGTCTCTTCCAAAAGTGCAGCTAGAATCATATCAAACTCTTCATATGACCCCTTTTCCTTTGGTTCTTGATGAGAATCCAAATACGTAAAGGTAGAGCGGTGTGAGACTTTGGGGGATAAAAGAAAGTAACAAGAACCAAAACGTGGAGCAGGCCCATCTGGATGCAACATTACATTCAGTGCACCGTATTTAGGGCGTTGGTTATCAGTTGTGCCCTCTGTTTGATATGCTCCTCCAAAGAGTCTATTTTCCCAAAGGTCACGGTCTCCACCTGGAAAAGCAGATAAACTAGCATTTGATATGAGAGTTTCAAACTGACTCCTATATATTCCCTGTTCTACTAGTGCTTCGGCAACGCTTTTCATACTCGAATCTGGTCTATCGGGATGAAAATGGAGTCCAATTCGCGCATTAGCTTTTAAACTACTAACCGCTTTATTAAAGATATCACTTGGGATATTCGACATTTTTAGGACATGTTTTATTCGTTCCTTAGCTTCAAGACTATGGTTTCTAGCATAATTCGTAATATGGTCTATCGCCATTTGTTGAGACCGAGATAATTCCACCAACTTTCCATTCCTCCTCTCAATGAATCACTACTTTTATGTAGTATTATAGAAACCATTCACCTTGAGCCATTTTCACTACTTTACCACCTACATGAACATTCATTTTCCCGTTGTCTTCATCTGCTTTTAAAAATAATAAAGAAGGTCTTTTTATTTCATACCCCTGTTCCACTCTAACGTTAATTTCACTATTGTTGAAATATCGGTATTTAACTAAGTACGCGGCTAAACATCCATTCGAACTCCCCGTAGCTGGATCCTCGGGAATTCCATAGTAATCCGCGAAGTCTCGAACATTTAGATCATTTTCCGTATGGTAGGTTTCCGGAGAAAAAACCAAAATAGCTTTTGCATCCGTTTGTTCAATTAACGTAAAATATTTATCTCTATTCATATTTACTTTCTTAACTGCCTCCAGTGATTTTAAAGGGACAACAATGACTGGAAGGCCAGTCGAAACCTCTTGGATAGGGAACCTATCGTCTATGTATTCATCATCTATGTTTAAAACATCCGAAATTACTTTTTCATCTAAAATTTGTCCAAAAGAAGGTTCGTTTTGTTTCATCCATAGAACTTCTCCCCGATTATCGAACGAAACCGGTATCTGACCCGCTTTAAAATTCAGATGAAGTTTGTCCAAAGGTTCCTCTAGCACTTCGTTTTGAATGATAAAAGCTGTTCCTAATGTCGGGTGACCAGCAAAAGGAACCTCTTCATTCGGTGTAAAAATACGAACATCAAAACCATTATTATTTTTCAAATTAGACAAGATAAAAGTAGTTTCGGAATAATTAATTTCTTTGGCTATTTGCTGCATTTCCTGTTCAGAAAGAGATCCTGCGTTTGTAAAAACGGCAAGTGGATTGCCTGTATATTTCCCTTCTGAAAACACATCCACAATGGAATAATTAATTTTCACCATTCATCGCTCCAAGTTCTTATTTGTTTAATCTACTTAAGGACATATGTATTCCCTTTTTCATCAAAAGCACTCTTAAAGTCAAATGCAAAAGGCGAAGGTCCATGTTGAATATAGTAATCGTATCTCTTGAAAGCCTCCTCCCATGAGACATCCTTCACCTTCTCAGTCCACCACACAACATATGAAAGGTGCTTCTCATCATCAAGTTCCATCCATCTGCTCCTATTTCGTAACGCTTGACTATGCTTACCTGAATAAGTAAAACGATACAAAGAGTGAAGGCTTTCCCATACAGTTAATGTACGACAGGGTAATCATTTCCTTTTTCTTCTTTCGGGTTAGGCACTGCCTCTGATGAAAAGTCTTCTATTAGATATCCTGATACATATGCCTGACGCATTACTTTATACCCAAATTCATAAAAATCACGAGACACAGGGTGGTCATATGGGTGAACTAACCTACCTACCGTATAAATTGCAATTAAAGCCATAATCAGTCCTCCATTCACAGTCTATATAAAGGTATATTCATGGAAGAAGGAATCTTATAACTTCTTTTGTATTTCCTACAGCATTTTACAACAAAGTATCCAGAACGTTCTAAAATCCAGATTCTATTTATATACAATTCTATTGATTAACAACCTTTGGTTTTTAGCTGCACCCATTCATCCTCTAAAATGCTCATTTCCCATACACTCCAGTATTCTTCACCATTTTTCCCTGTATCCCTAAGCAACCCCTCTTTTATAAATCCTGCTTTTTCATAACAAGCAATAGCAGAATGATTAAAATCAAAGACCGCCAAACTGACTCTATGTAAGTGAAGATCCTCAAATGCAATTTTTAGGACTTCCTTGATCATTTGTTGACCAATTCCTTTGCCTCTTACGTCTTTATCACCTATTAATACTTTTCCTACTCGTGCCGATTTGTTTCTCCTGTCAATTTTGCCCAAAGAAATATGTCCAATAATAGTTCCAGTTTCTTTATCTACTACTTTATAAATCAACACCTCTGATTTACTGCTATTCGCATTCTCCATATATTTTTCTAATTGGCTTTCCGTTAATGGATACTCGAATGCAGGGCCTCCCCATTGGAGCAGGAACTGAGGTGTTTTTATCCAATTAATAAGTTGTCTAAAATCCGAGCGTTCAAAGTATTGAAGTTGAATCATTATAGTTGCCTCCTTATTCACACTTGAAAACCTTCACTTTTTATTATTTCAAAATCTTTTTAAAAATAAAACCTTTATCAGGCTAAAAAGCGCTACAAATCAAATAAAAAAGAAGAACAAGTTAACTTCTACGAGTCACTTCTTGTTCTTCTTTTACCCATTATGAGACAAGTTTCAATCCGACAGCTGCCCCTAAAACCATCGCGATGAAGACTAGTCTTTTCCAATCTCTTGATTCTCCATAAAAGAGCATTCCAATTATGGCACTTCCAACAACACCAATTCCCGTCCAAATCGCGTAACCTGTCCCCATCGGAATATATCTTAAAGAATAACTAAGTAAGGCAAGGCTAAAGCCAAAACCTATTATCAGTAAAACGACTGTTTGCCAATTTCGCTTAACTGACAACTGATTAATCATGGCAACACCAAATGTCTCCAATAAGCCCGCTAAAATTAAAGTAAACCAAGCCATCAAGATTCAGCCCCCTTCTCGACCTTTTCATCAGTGACTAGTTTCAAACCAATAACACCAACTAATAAAAGTAAGATTAATAGAATTTTTGTCCATTTAAATGGTTCCCCAAAGAAAAGAATGTCTGCAATGACAGTACCTCCTGTTCCTAATCCCACAAAAATGGCATAAACCGTCCCAGCCGGAAGTACTTGGGCGGCTGTAATCATTAAATAGTTACTAATTATAATGGCGATAACCGTCCCAGTCCACGTCCAAAAATCATAGGAATGAGTCAATCCAATCACCCAAAATACTTCCAAAACAGCTGCAACAAAAACTTTAATCCAATTTGTATTCATCTATAGGACACCTCCAATTTTTTCGCTCCAAACAAAAAAGCCCGAGAGAAACTGTTTTACTAGTATTCTCCCAGGCTTTTATCCCTCCGTGACACAGCACAGTGCTGTGAGTTTTCTCTCGGACCAGACCAACAATACGGTTGCGGAACCCTAGAAAACATTTCATTTATGCAATTGCTTTTCATTATACACAGATTTAAATCGAATTCCAAGATTACAGTATTGGAAACAATTAGATAAGGGTGTCAATCCTTCTTAGATCAACACCCCGATGAAAAACTTTTTAACACCTTACATATTTCCGTTTGAACCCAAGTCTTCCTTTATCCAGTTCTTTTTGAATATTTTCGTACGCGTTTAGGAAGCTACTTTTTTTCTTCTCCCTTTTGACTTCTACAATACCTACTTCCTGTGCAGTTACTGCTGCTTTTTCATGTAGTGGGACATAAGAAATTCCTACGGTGTATAAAAAATTATTCATAGAAGACTTCGTTCGTTCTGGTGATTCGTGGATCGTATTCTTCACAAGATCAAGCATTTCAGAAAGTTTGCTTTCGGAGAATTCATGATCTTTGCGATTTCCTAAAAGCCAGCAATAGCAACTCCATCCCGCTGACATTCTTAGCTCCTCGCCACTCGCAATCCATTTATCGGCAACTTCTTGTGCAATATCGGACTCTGACAAAGTGACGGCTACTACATAATCAGATAGCATATAAAAATACGCCCCATCCATCCAACGATCATAATCCGCCACCGTCATAGCATTTGGGTCTGCAATGATTCCTGCAAAGTACATCGCATCATAGTTCCCTGTGGCATAAAGCTCCTCAGCTAACGGTTGATTTATTTTTATTTTCTTTGCAATTGGTTTCATGGCCCCTGTAGCCACGCCAAAAACCGGCTCTTTTGCACCATTCGATATGTATATTTTTTTAGTTCGTTCCTTGCCGAGAGCTTCAAGCTCCTGCATTACTGTTTCAAAATCCATTGTTTGCACTCCTTTTTCAACCTATGTAGAACCATATTTTTTCTAGTTTTTTAATAAAACAGCCCTTGTCCAAATTATCGCTTTTTTGCTAACCATATACGTTAATACTAACATATTGTTTTAAAATTCATATTGATGTTTTTCCACGAGGATAGACGACCACACTACTGGTCGTCTTCCCAACTTATCGAGTGATCATTTGTTCCAATAAGCCTTTGCTTCTTTCTCAAGCACCTTTAATCTTTTGTAGTAATCAGGAAATTCGTTAAGATGAGCCAATGCAATTTTTCCAGTAATAAGTGGATTATCGTCTGTCACATTAGATTGGCTGGATATTGTTCCATGTTCAAGCTCTGTATTGACTCCCATCCAAAACTCATCTAAATCAAACTTACTTTTAGTGAAATCAATGCCTAAAAGTAAGGCAATTGCTGCAGCTTCCTCTTTGGAAAAAGACTTTACCCTTGTTACAATACGATGATTTCCACTCCAGTTTGGACTTACCGTAGTTGGATTAGGATATGGCCGACCATAGTGAAAACTGTTAGAGACATGGTACAAATATGGATGATTGTAGTACAATTCAAACTCCTCCTATATAGTAGATATTCACAATATACGTTCATTACCTATTTAGGAGCATGTCTTTCAATCGTCAAACAGATCGTAAAAAATACCGCTCAGGTTAATTAGCTAAGCAAATCAATTATTCAGTATTTTAACCAATAAAAGTCGGCTGGATGAAGCACAGTATTTCATCACCCTCATTAAAACTATAAATATAATACATTAGACTATTCAAGGAGGTATAAATAATGAACGATTATAGACTCACAAGGAACGTACGACAACCTTTATATCCATGGTATTATGGTTTCCCGTATTTTTCACCTGGAGGATTTCCCCCATATGGACCAGGCTATTGGTATACCCCCTCAATCCAACAATTATCACCACTTTCAAACATATCAGTAGTAATACCTTCCATTAGTGGCCTCCCCGTCGGTGCTTATCATGGAGCACACGGATTTCTTGGTTCACATGGATTTCACGGCGGCGGAGGTATCCATGGTTATCACGGTGGAGGATTTGGCGGCGGAGGATTTCACGGCAGATCATTTTAGCCACTCAAGTACATTATGATAAGTAGCTAGATTATTTTTTTATAGATGCTAATTCTTTAATAGGCAATGTTGCTAGATACTTTTTATGTAATCTATTACTAGTTCATAAAACTATTTTTATAAGAATCTAATGGATTTGTCCGTTTCAAAATCTATCACTTCCTCATCTTATATAAGATAAGAGGAGGTGAAATGAAAATGAATCGTACAAGACCAGTCTATTATCCTCCAAAATATCGAGTTCGAAATGAATTTGTCAGACGAGTCCACCCTATAATCCAACCAATTGTCGAAGTTAATCGTATTAATGTAATAGATGTAACAAAACGTATTATTAAACCAATAAGAAGAACTGAAGTGGTGCATCATAGACGGAGATACTAATCTAGTTGTAATTCCACTCTTGTCCATGTCGGGCAATATTGATGATGCATAGATTATGTTATCTTTGAAAGAGGGGGTGTATCGATGAGTTACGGAGGCGGACACGGAATGGGATTTGCGTTAATTGTTGTACTCTTCATCCTACTAATTATTGTTGGTGCTTCATTCATGGGCGGAGGATACTAATCCCTACTAGGAGCGCATTACTGGCTTCTAATCTAATCTTATTTCTGAGTATATAGCAACAAATAGTCCCTACCCTTACACAAAGTAGGGACTATTTAAAAATTATTTTTTCTCCATAACCGCAAAGTAGTTTTCTTCGTTATCAGCAAAGTTAAATACTTTTCCTGAAGGCATCGTTACAATTTCTCCGACTTTTACATTTTTGTTTGATAAGTCGGTATGTAATTGTTCGAGGTTCTCTGTAAAAAACATTAAGGAAGGTGTACCAAGGTTTAAGTCTGGTGACATTTTTGCAACGAATTCCTTATTGTGTAGAATAATGCTAGTTTCTGCGTCCTTTTTTGGAGCAATTTCAATCCATCTCATTTGGCCATTATCTTCTTCAGCAATCACCGTAAAGCCTAATGTTTCTGTCCAAAATTTCACTACCTCATCTTGATTATTGACATACAACATGATTTGACCTACTTGACTAAACATATACTTTCTACTCCCTTTCCGGAATTTGATATCTACATAAAATGTGCCCTATTTTTAATCATTCAAAACAAACTATGCATGTTACCAGGAAACAAAACCTTTGTAACCAAATATGATTTGACCTTTGGTTGGACTCACTGAATTAAAAGTGTTTCATTTTTTATTCTTGTAACCTATGAAGTTTGGGTTAATTCTAGGCATTCCCCCCATCTACGATTTTTTTTGAAAAACTCGTGCGAACTCACAATGTCCTTTGTGCCAAGTGTAATCAGGTTTAGTCTATTCATCCTTTTTCTTCCCAAAAGTCTTTGTTTATTAATTCTCCAAATTTATCCAATAACCCTCTATTTATCTTTAATTCCCTGACTTTTTTCGGACATTCACCTACATGGTTCTTTACGAATATGCTAGTAAACATCAAACCTTGTTTATTTAAAAAGGAGGGTCAAAAGTTGAATCGTTTTTACACACATTCCGTTCAGCCAGGGGACAGTCTTTGGAGGTTGGCTCAAGCATACAAAACAACGATGGAGAATATTTTTACAGCAAATCCGGGAATAAACCCAAATTATTTACGAGTGGGAGAGTTTATTAAAATTCCAAATATCCAATTAAATAAGGATCGTTGCATTAGCCAAGCTGAAGTAGACTATCGGAACGATTTGCGCAGCCTTTGGGAAGAGCATGTGGCGTGGACAAGGATGGCAATAATTAGTCTAATATTTAAGCTCCCTGACATCGACTTTGTTCTCAAGAGGCTACTTAGAAACGCAACTGATATGGGGAATATGTTTCGTCGATTATACGGAGACACGGCCGCAACAGCGTATGGAAATTTAATTAAGGATCATTTGTTGATTGCGGCAGACCTTGTCAAAGCAGCGTTAGCTGGTGACCAAAAAGCTGCCATGGCTGCCGAAAAAAAGTGGTATCGAAACGCGGATGACATAGCGAAGTTTTTAAGTACTGGGAATCCATATATTTCTGAAGAGACGTTTAGAAAAATGTTCTATGAACACCTAGATCTAACAAAACAGGAAGCTGTCTTCATGATCAATAAGGATTATCAAAAAGACATTGATGTATATGACAAAATTGAAAAGCAGGCAAGAATGATGGCAGATACTATTTCTGATGCTATGGTGCTACTATATCCGGATATGTTTTGATGGGAAACCCTCCTTACTACTAGGAGGGCTTGCTTTTGGGTTGAAAGTCTACATTTATTTGGGTCCAAATCTTTTAGCTGAACGAATGCGTGCACGCTCAGCTTCTACTTCGCGATTACGAGGCTCTGCACTGGTCTCCAATGCATTTAACAAATTTCTAGTTACCAAAGCAATTTCACTAATTGCTTGATTAAATGCCTCTTCGTTCATCTTCGAGGGCTTATTAAAACCTGTTATCTTTTTAACGTACTGTAAAGATGCTGCATGAATCTCTTCGTCGGTAGCCGGTGGATCAAAATTAAATAATGTTCGAATGTTTCTGCACATAATTTACTCCTCATTGTTTTTTTAAAGTATAATCCATATCCATGAAAGATACTTTGATAGTACCACAACATTGCCTTTCCCACTAAAAGAACTCCAGCAAAATACTCTCCTTTAGAGTGTTAAGAAAATTACATGGTACTTAATAAAATAAATACTTGATAGTCCAAATAATCTTGAGGTAAGATAATTACACTACTATACGAGAGGGTGACCATAGGGCGATGATCTACTAATCCCGGTTTCATACGTACAATCGTAAAATACGATGTCATATTTGAATGGGATTAGTGTATCTATTTATAGGTAAAAGAAGATCGTTGCAATAGTACAGGTGTGTGCTATGTCTTTTCCTATGGTTTTTTAGGATTCCCATCCAAATATGACGGATGGGAATTTTTGTGTGTTTTTACGTATTAACGCCTAAACAGAAATTTACATTCAGAAATGAGGAATTTGATGTCAACGTTATTTAAAAATCGTTTCGTTCAAGCCATTTTCCTTTCCGCCCTATTTCTCCAAGTCGGGATTTGGATTCGGAATTTTGCTGTTCTTTTATTCGTCATGGAAAAAACAAATGGAGATGCTTTTGCAGTGTCGATGATTTCAGTTGCAGAGTTTGCACCAATCTTTATCTTTTCCTTTATTGGCGGAACCTTTGCTGATCGCTGGAGGCCAAAAAGAACGATGATTTGGTGTGATATTTTAAGTGCCGTTTCAGTGTTTGCCGTATTAGTCACCCTTGTCATTGGATCGTGGAAGATTATCTTTTTTGCCACTTTAATTTCGGCCATTTTATCACAATTTTCTCAGCCTTCTGGGATGAAATTATTCAAAATGCATCTAAATGAAGAACTCATCCAACAAGCTATGTCTATTTACCAAACGATTTTCGCTGTGTTCATGGTGTTTGGACCGGTGCTTGGAACCTTTGTGTTTCAGCAATTTGGAATCGATGCTTCTATTGCAATAACTGGAGTAGCGTTCTTACTTTCAGCGGCAATGCTGGCATTTATTCCTGCTGACCATTCCATGGAACGGGAGAAGAAGGGGTCAACTTTGCTTGAAGAAATGAAAAGTGGAATTCGGTATGTCCTTTCCAAAAAAGAACTAAAGTTGCTTGGCCTTTGTTTTATGGCAGCTGGGCTTGCAATAGGATTAATTCAACCGTTAACAATCTTCCTGGTAACAGAACAATTAATATTGCCAAAGGAGAATTTACAATGGCTACTAATGGCTAATGGAATCGGTATGATAGTAGGTGGTGCGGTTTCTGTTATTTTTTCCAAAGCAGTTCCACCACAAAGACTATTAATGATTGGAATGTTAGCGAATGCGATTGGCATGGCAGTTGTTGGCTTTTCATCCAGTTTGCCAATTACACTAGGTGCCCAATTCTTTAACGGACTATTCTTCCCTTGTATTCAAATTGGAATTAACACGATGATTCTTCAAAATACCAAGGCTGAATTTATTGGTCGAGTGAACGGAACACTTAGTCCATTGTTCACAGGATCCATGGTATTAACGATGAGTATTGCAGGTGTTTTAAAGGAGGCATTTTCAATCGTTGTCATGTTCGAGTTGGCAGCCATTTTATTTGTTTTCGGTATGCTCGTAATCCTGCCTTTGTACAATTTAAAAGGCCCCAAACAAGGAGAACCAATGCTGGCAAAGGAATAGAATAAGCAATAGGACAGATCCTTTAATAAGGTTTCTGTCCTTTTTTTACACTCGCTAATTGGTTGAAGAAGAGAAATCTTATTCATCGTATTTTTGCAATAGCACTAATAATTTATTGAAAACAACTCTAAATATTTTTTTAAAAAAAGAGAAGAATAAATTTATCATGAATAAAAAAGCAATCCTCATGTAAAAATCATCACTATATTCAGAAATAGCCTTGAAAGGCGGTCTAATACCATGGGTAAAGTAAAAGGTAAATTATGGACAAACCAATACGTCATTATTATTTTATTGTCTTTAGTGATGTTCGCTTCTTTTTACATGATTACAGCAGGTTTCCCAATTTTCGTATCAACTATTAGTGATAATCCAGCGATTGCAGGAATCATGACCACAACTTTAATGGTAGCATCACTAATTACGCGCTTATTTGCAAGTGTCATTATCCAGAAAGTTAATATGAAATTGCTCCTCATTATTTCCCTCCTTTATTTTTTAGGGACGATCGCTCTTACTTTTGTAAACGACTCTATCGGATTTTTGATATTCATTCGAGCACTACAAGGGATTGGCTTTAGTATGCTTACGATTTTAGTCTTTACCATATCGAGTCAGATTGTTCCTAAATCTCGATTAGGTGAGGGCATTGTCTTTTTCGCCATGTCTACAAGTGTTGGGACGACAATGGGGCCATTGATTGCCATTTCTTATCTTGCAAAGTATTCATTCCATTCCATGATGGTGTTAACTCTCGGGCTTATGTCATTTTCATTTGTTTGCAGTTTTTTCACAAAAAATCCAGTTATAAAAGAGAAAGAAAGTTCAAAGGCGGTAAACAAGGAACCTTTCTATAAGTACATGTTCGATAAGCGTGTCCTTCTTCCATGTATTCTGGTAGCATTCAATTATATTACAATTGCAGGGACAGTCAATTTTATGGGGGCGTTTGGAAAAGAGATAAATGTTGGCGGAAAAATTTCTCAGTTTTTTATCGCACAAGGGCTTGCAATGGTATTAGTTCGATCTTTTTCTGGTAGAATTTTCGATAGGTTCGGTCACAGAATCCTTATTATTCCAGCCGCTATTTCAGGGGCTGGAGGTTTAATCTTATTAGGCTTTTCTACTACTATGTGGATGGTTTGGGTTTCAGGTGTATTATTTGGAATCGCATTTGCCATCATCCATCCAATTATCCAAGCGTGGGCATTAACTCTTGTTCCACCTGAGAAAAAAGCAACTGCAAATTCTATGCTACTTATTTTTATAGATTCTGGACTAGCTATTGGATCAGTAGGTCTTGGATTTTTAGCTAAAAGTGTTGGGTATGGCATGACTTTTAGTTACTCTGCAGCTTTTATGATTGTTATTTTGTTAATGTATCTATTTGGGAGCAGGAAAACGGTAGCATTGGAAGCTAATAAGGTAAAATGATCCTACCTACACATACATGCGAACAGAATAAAGCAAAACAAAGGGGCTATACCAGTCTTAATATTGACTTTTGGGACAGCCTCTACATGACTAAACCATCGAAATTTCAAGTGTAACCTTTACACAACCATTTATTTTTAAATAGACACAGAGTAAACATACACATCTTTTCCCCATTTGTTTATTGTTTTCATCACCTGCATACCAATTCGTTCTGCTACTTTAGTTGAAGGAATATTGTTTACATCAGGTAATGAGACCATCCTACTTAATTTTAATTGCTCAAATCCGTAATCCTTACAGGCTAAAGCTGCTTCTGTTGCATATCCATTGCCCCAAGCACGCCGGACAAATAAATAACCTATCTCCATCTCCATCACACCATCTACTTCTTGAGGTACAATCCCGCATTGTCCAAGAAATTCCCCAGTTACTTTATCTTCAACAATCCACAAACCAACTCCATAATCATCATAATTTTTTTGGGTCCATTTAATCCATTCTATTGTTTCACTTTCGTTTTTGGTTGAAGGATAATACTTCATTGCTATAGGATCTGAAAAGATTTCCATCAAGTTTCTAGTATCTTCTTCGTTCATCCTTCTTAACATTAACCTTTCCGTGGATAAAACTCGATTGTCCATTTTTTAATCCTCCTGGGTTTAAAAAAGTCTCCTATACTAGCAATTCCAATAGAAGATAGTAACAGCGTAGGGTCTCTCCACCCCTTAATATGACTCTCTGTTTTTATAGCAATCTTTTTAAAATGATAATCCATTTAACGCACCTAGTTGAACTCTTGCATCCTTTAGTTGAACAAAAAAGTGATTTATTATTTAGATATGTGAAAACGAGTTTAAGATTATTACTAAATTTCTCGCATAGAACCTAATACGATATTGTATCCATCAGGGTCTTTTATGCAGGTATTTTTAAACTCCCATTTGCCGTGTGTACCTGTAAATGGCTCGGCTGCAATCTTTCCACCTTTTCCTCGAATTTCTTCAACTAGGGAGTCCAAGTCATCCCAACTAACATGAATAAACGTGTCCCATCCAAATTCTGGACCTTCCCAATTTGTAGGATAATCTAAACGCTTTTTTGATATAGCGTTTGGTCGTACATCTTCTGGGGAAATTGACTGTTGAAGAATAATAGTCATTCCGTCTCGCTCCGCGTGCCCCCAATCATCAATTTTACATCCAAGTACATCACGGTAATATTCCTGCGATACATTAAAATTGGAGACTAAACGTACTTGAATAGTTTGCCCTAACTTCCCTTTCCTTTGTTGTTTAAGTTCCACCCTTTCTCACTCCTATTAATGAATTTTTGACTGTTTGGCTAAATTAATAATTTCTATAAACTTCAATAACCTCCTCCTTTGTCTATGAAACAATTGTACGACATTCAATAGCCTACGTTTATATTTGTTATTCAACAAAAGAACCCTTGTCTTCAGTATGATTTGCCATCGTATTTAAAAAATAAATTGACTAAAAAAATGTATATCTATAAAATATAAGTCATTAGTATTTTGAATTGTTAGATATTTTACCAACCACTACAGTACAGTACAGTACAGTCAGGCATACAAACAAGGGGTGTGTGACATTTTGGAACAAAGAAATATCCCAGAAGTAAGGATTGAACCATGGGTTGAAAACGATCTCAATTTACTTCATCTTCTAAATGCTCCTGAGATGACAGTACACTTTGGAGGTCCCGAGACAGAGGAAAAAGTCATAGCTCGTCATAATCGTTACTGTGAGATCGCAGAAAAGGGAACTGGACGTATGTTTAAGATTCTTTTACTTCCAAATCTCGAAGCCGTTGGTAGTGTCGGCTATTGGGATACGGTTTGGCAGGGTAAACCTGTTTATGAGATAGGTTGGAGTGTTTTAGCATCATATCAAGGCAGAGGGATAGCTACGAATGCAACAGCCAAAGCCATTGCTACTATTGATTCTGAAAAGAAGCATAGTTTCATTCATGCTTTCCCTAAAATCACCAACCCCGCTTCTAATGCAATTTGCCGCAAGCTCGGTTTCTCGCTTATCGGTGAATGTGATTTTGAATATCCCATTGGTAGTTTAATAAGATGTAATAACTGGGTGTTAGCAGTTAGTGAAAATGAATAATAGATTTCATAAACTACCTGCAAAGTCCAAAAGGAATAAACTTCTCTTGTGCTTATCCTTAAAGGGTTAATCCTCTTAGATCACCGCACTTATTAGTTGAATAACTGCTTACATTTGTATCCGATTTTCCTTATTAAATGTATGGTTCTGTTAAAGAATTATGTTGGAATTGATTATTTCACTGCAGTATTGGTTATTACAAAAAATATCATTTTATATTTAGTGCGGAGGATTATAGATGATTATACATTGGATTTCCTTATTCATTGTTATATGCTTCTTAGCGTTCTCATATTATAAACGATATTCGCTTAAAACAAGACTATCCTATTTAGGTGCACTTTTTTTATTATCATTCATTATGGTACTTCCTATATTTGGACTTTCATTTTTCACATTAATTGGGATGTTTTTTCTTGAGAAGATATGGGTTTTATTGGCGGCAATATTACTTATTGAGGCAGCGATAAACAAGAATGGTAAAATAGTTAGATTTATTTTTGCGGTTGTTTCCATTGTTATTTACTTTTTTATCCGAAAGTTCATTTAAAAGTCCAATAAGAATTCTGGTATGTTAGCTTAACAACTTAAATCAAAAAAGCGTTAATCCTTCCTGAATTTACTTATATAAAGGAGCTGATTAAGTGGATGTTATTATTGGAATTTTACGTGTAATTGGCGATTTCGCAGCAGCTGTTGCAACTGCTGCTATAAGCAAATTTCATGATAAAAAATGAACAAAAAATGAATTTCCCTTATTTGGGTTATCTGTTTAAATTAGACCATTTTTCCTCTAGAAATTTGAAACTACCTTGCCTTATATTTTTGCTTCGTTAGATGATAGCTACGTCCAATCAGATCATATATAATTCCCTCTGGAATGGTACCATCAAGAATAATGGAATTCCAATGATCTTTATTAAAATGAAAAGCAGGAACTATTGAAGAATAATTCTGTCGATAGAAATCCAACCAATCGGGTTCACATTTCAGGTTAATCCAAATATGGTCCTCTTTTTTAAATATCCATGCGAAAACTTTATTGTTTTCTTTATGTCGCATTAATGTCCAGTTTTTATCATTAAATGGATAATCTTCATAAGTGTTTTCCAAGTTCAAACAGTATTCAATTACTTCTTTTCTCGTTTTCAATTTTCACACCTCTTCAACATTCACGTGTGCAATCCTTTCTAAATACAAGGTAACTGATTAACTCAATTCAATAGGTCGAACAACGCTATTTTTCACTTTAATTTTTTATTTGCATCAAGCTTGTCCAGAGAAAGTCTTCTCCTAATACGTCATTTGGTTGTATAATCTTTTTCATTTTCCTAAATTCCTTAATGGTAAAATCCGTTTCAAATATTTCTCTTAGTCTCTCTTCCCTATAGCCTATTCCTCTTTTTAGGCTTTTCTCTTTATACACATCCCAATCGGATGTGGCCAATGCTCCATCTGTATTAAAACAAACAAGTGCAAAATGTCCGTCTGGCTTTAAAGCTCTTTTTATGATTTCGATGTAGGTTAAACGTCTATGGGGGGCTAAATGATGAAATAGTCCACATTCATATATAAAATCATAAGAATGTGGCTCGAATTCAAAGTCAAAAAGAGATGTGCAGTGAAAATCAATATTTACTCCTTCCGCATCCGCTCTTTCCTTTCCCCAATTTATTGCGTTTTCGGCAATATCTAAAGCATCTACTTTACAACCGTTTTTAGCCATATAAATCGCATTTCTCCCGGGTCCACATCCCACTTCCAACACACGTCTAGGAGCAAGTCCGGTATTAAAGTACTCTACTAAATTCTCATCAGGTCCATTTACCTTAAAAAAAGGAATCTCCTTGGTTCGATCCTCATAAAAATGTTCCCAAAACTCCTTTGGCTCTCGTAAAAAGTCATCCAACATTTCTAATAAATCATCATAATTTAAGATCGCTTTCTTCACCAAACTTCCCCCTTTAAACATTCACTTAACCACCCATGATTAGTAGAGCATTTGCTAACAAATATGCCGCGAAGCCGGTATTTTAAGAAGGGAAATACTCCATGGGCTCCGTACAATGAACGTATCCATTTTTCTGATAATAATGAATCGATTCATCGCTTGGCCATACAATAACAAATTCAAAATTGTTTTCTTTAATCCATTCATTGATTGTGCTTATCACTTTACTTCCAATACCCGCATTTCTATATTCTGGAACGGTATAAACATTTGTCATATAAGCAAATGGATAGGTTGTTCTACCTGGGCGTGGAACTTTTTGAATCAATTCTATGTAAATATGAGAAGTAATTTTCCCATGATCCTCCGCAACCCAGATGAACCATTGACCACTATTCATTGCTTTCTCTAAAAATAGTTGACATTCCTTTTCAAAGTCATCGTATGATTCATTCTTTTTACTTTCATCATACTCAATTGTGAAATCCCAACGCATCCTTATTAATTGTTTAATATCTTTTGTCTCAGCAAGTCTTATTTCCATTGATAAATTCCTTTCCGTAATCTACTCTTCTGAATAACAGTCTTGCCCTTAAACACCTATATTTCACCTATTTCGACATAAGAGCTTTCTAGCTTAACTTTAACATAATTTGCCAAATAATCCTTATAAAATATAAGGCTATTTTCTAAATGATTGTTATTAATAACTTAAAGTTTATTGGTGGAACTAGGGTGATTTCCGCTTCTGGCACTCGCTTTCCGCGGGCGATCCTCAAGCCTCCTCAGGCCTACACGATGTAGGTCACGAAGCCGTTGCCACAGGACGTGGCGCTCTTAGGCTTCGAACATTAATTTCTCACTGCGGGGTCTCGCTTGGCTCGTTATTCCCGCAGGACGTTGAGTTTTCTTCCTTGAAACTACACCGCACGAAGAAAATGCCTGCATTTTCGAGGATCTCGCGCCATACGCTCCAATCACTAGAGAGAACACCTATGTGTCTAATAATATACCTATTAATATCTATAACAAAAACTACAAAGTTTGCGAAAATAGCAAAAAATAAAGACCATCCTATGAATGATCTCTGAATTTCTGACTCTTTAGATGAAGAAGTTTGATTTTGCTCATGTTGCTTTTTCCCCCCCTATCTTCGGGTAAAAAATGCATGGAGGACTTTAAAAGCAGAGATGCTCACTTTTTTCCAAATCCAGCTATACAATAAGGAAAAGGAAAACGTCCCGAGAATTACTATACTATTAAAATGAGATGTTACCGATGGTCCCAGTATTGGAAACTTTACTACATATAATAAAAAACTTATTCCTAGTGTCAAACATAGTCCCGCAAATAGAATAATAAATAGGCTTTTCTTTACATACTTAAGACCAATACCTAAACTGAGTCCTAATAAGCCTGTAGTAAATATGAACACCAATAGCTCACTTGGTTGGAGCAGGGCTAATAGAAAAATAGTTACGAAGTATGTCATCACACCTATTCTGATTGACATGAGGCTAGCAAGCACAAGAGGACCCGTGCTCATCATGCTTAGGACATAACCAATACCCGTAAATATACCCGCTGATTGAAAAATAACGGCTAATGAACCTAAAATAGCACCGACAACAATCCGCGTTGTCTTAGTATACCTATCAATTGATGGAATTAGTTCCTCTCCCCACACACTAGATGTTACTTTTTTGAAAAATGACCTCATCTTACACCCCCATAATAGGTAAATGCAGGTAGGAAGAAGATTATGCCAGAAATTGAATAAAGATAACTTGTCCTTTTTTCAGGAACATTCCAAGTCTTTGAGATGCTGCACCCCAAATAGGTACTATTAGAACCTTCCTAATCATATTCTGATAAAAGAATACGATGAGAAGGGGTGTAAAGTTTGTTGAGAAAAGTTAAAGTTCGTTTACGTCCCGTAGTAAATCGGATCAATTTACCCACTGTTATAAAATCCACTATACTTCCAGGTGACCTCACCGAAAGACTATTTATTGCAACACAGGTTGGAGAAATCTTTTACATAGGAAACGGTGAAATTAGACTTTTTTTAGATATTCGCTCCCGAACTCTAAAACTAGGTACTTCTGAACCTGGTGTATCTGGTCGTGGATATGATGAACGTGGATTGCTAGGACTAGCGTTTCATCCCCGATTTTTTAACAACGGTTTGTTTTATCTTCATTATTCAGTGGCTGGCACACAAGGTCCAGGTGCTCTTTCTGAATCTTTCAAACCGAACCCGTGTGATCCTAAAACGTTAAACCTAAGGTGGACAAATAGAGACACTCAATATGATCATATTGATACGGTTGAAGAATGGATTTTACAATCGAATGGTCAACCTCAAAAACGACGGACGTTACTTAACCTAAGAAGACCATTTTTTAATCATAATGGTGTCAATAGCTTAAACTTTTCACCTGAAACAGGAAAGCTTGTTTTAACAACCGGAGATGGTGGATTAGGCTATGACCCGTTTAATTTAAGTCAAGATGAAATGGAAATCGCGGGTAAAATCATTGAAATTGATGTTGAGATACATACATCTATTGATACTCCACCCGTCGTCACACGTTTTGATGAACTACCGGTACCTATTCAGGAAACACTTACGCTCATGGCCAAAGGCGTTCGCAACATACCAGGGATTTCGTTTCAAAGGCATCAACATCAATATATAAAATATGTGGGGAATGTCGGACAGGATTTAGTAGAATCGATTTTTTCATTCATTCATTACAAACCAATCCCAGTTACTCAAATTGTGCGACAAGGGGACATGTCAACTAATCAAGATGGATTTATAAATTTTGGATGGCGAGGGTGGGAAGGTGCTTTTCCTACTTCGATGATAAGAAGCTGCACTGAAAATCAAAAGTTGGATGAAAAAGTGGTTGCTTATTACCATGAAGCCATACAAACTTCAGTGAGGCGAATTCATCCATTAACTAGTTATTTTCATAAAGATGCACGCTCCGATAAGTTTGCGGGAACTGCACTTACAGGTGTCCAACCATATATGGGGAAAGGAATCCCTTCTCTAACGGGAAGTGTGGTGTTTACCGACATTGCCCGGAAGGAGGAATCTCTAACTCCGGTAAGAGGTGCTTTAGCTTATACGACGGTAAGACCAGATTGTAAGCTAAGTGATTTTCAAGTGATCGAAATTGACTATGATTTTGGTCCTCAATCTGCTTATTACGTAAGCTTGGGAACGAATCTAGACCAAACTAGATTATTTTTAGGCGTTTATGGTTCAATGAATGTAAGTGAATTAAACCAAGGTACTGTATTTGAGCTGATTCCATGATTTTTAGCAGGTGTTATTTTAACACCTGCTTTTGTGTTTTTTAGAAGAAGATTAGCAGCAATGCACCAACGATGAAACAATAGTAGGTGAAATAAACTAGTTTTCCGTTCTTCATAATTCCCATAAACCATCTCATCGCAAAATAAGTCATGAAAAGTGTTGCGATAAATGCTGCTAAATATGGAACGGCCAAGTCAGCTTTATTCGATTCATTCATAAAATCGGAAAAGCCAAGTATAACCCCTCCGACACTTACTGGAATATACAACATAAATGAAAATCGAAGCGCAGTTTCTTGTTTCATTCCAACAGCAATCGATGAAATAATGGTTGCACCAGAGCGACTAATTCCGGGAGTTAAGGCAACAGCCTGACCTAAACCTACAATGAACGCATCTTTCCATGTGAGATTACGGTCTTCTTTATACCCTTTCATATTCCGAATCAACCACAGGGCAATCCCTGTTACGAATAACATCAACGCAATTGTTGTCATACTGACATTTTCTGCGATATAATCACTTAGCAAAAAACCAAGGACTCCAGCAGGAATCGTTCCAACCACGATATAGCAAGCAAAGAGAAAGTCGCTTTTAAAACGCTGTTCTCTCGTTTTCAAATAATTAATTGTATTCATGATAAGCCTTGCAATATCTTGCCTGTAGATAAATACGATCGCTAGTAGTGAAGCGGTATTTGTTAAGATAGCAAAAGTAAATCCTTGTTCACCAAGACCCAGTAATTCACTGGCAATCATGACATGGCCACTAGACGACACAGGAATAGGTTCTGTAAAACCTTGAACGATTCCTATAATAATCATTTTAAGTATATATATAAACTCCGATTCTCCCATTTTGTCCTCCACATTCAAACTCAAAAGTTTGTTATTTCTGTCGCTTAGTATATCATCGCTTCCTACTTTTTGTCATACCAATGGAGAATTTCGTAAACCCTAATTCTGTATAGTAGGGCTCCAAACCTTCTACACACATCAGTTGAGGAATCACTTTATTTTGCTCACAATGGTTTACGATTCGGTTTACTATTTCTCTCCCAATTCCTTTGGACTGATAACTTGGCAAAACACCCACTCCACAAATTATTGCGGTAATAACACCATCAGAAATGACACGTCCCATACCTACTAATTGTTCACCCTCAAAAGCATAGACTGCATACCAACTCTGTATACACATTCTTTCTAAATCATGAACGCTTAACTTTAAGGAATTCCAACCTAGAGACTCGTATAAATTCCATAATTGCTCGAAATCTTCTGGGGGCTGTATCGTATACTCGATCTTTTTTTTCACATAAGCACCTCCATTTTCAAAAAACAAGGCACATTTCCAATGATTGTTGCTTTTAAAACATAGCGTAATTTCCGCTCCTGATACTCGCTTTCCGCGGGCGATCCGCAAGCCTCCTCGCTTCACTGCAGGGTCTCGCTTGGCTCGCTATTCCCGCAGGACGTTGAGTTTGCTTCCTTGAAACTACACCGCACGAAGAAAATGCCTGCATTTTCGAGGATCTCGTACCATCCGCTGAAATTACAGGAAGGCTAATATACTATGTCCTTTCACACAATCATATCCAAAACAAAACCATACTTACACAAGTAAATCACTAACTATAAAACTCCATATGTGATTTTTCCGCTTTGTAATAATCTAGCCTGTCTTGTAAAGTACCTGTATGAAATTCAAACTTATGTCCGTCAGGGTCTGTAAAGTAAATTGATTTTTTATCTCTTTCGTCCCTTGTACGACCTGGTAGAATGTTTACATTCAGTTTCTTTAGTTTATGGTACATCTGATCAAAATCTTTTTCTTCTATCGTAAATGCTATATGTGTGTATGATTGGCTAATCTCATTACGAGGAATATCTCTTTCCACATTAAGGGCGAGCCATATCCCATTTAAATCAAAATAGGCAGTGCTTCTTCCCTTTACTAACAACTTTGCATCGAATACATTCTTATAAAATTCAATGGAATCTTCTAAATTTGAAACTGAAAATAAAAAATGATTAAGACCTTTTACTGACACCCTATCACCTCATTTTTAGACTTTTTTTATCTTATCATGCACTTGTATTGCCTTTGGGTGATTCAGTTAGAACAAATACAAGTAATCCATTAGAGGTAAAGTGATCGGAACAATAACAAGTGTTGTAATGTACCTCATACCTTTATTCTATTATTAAATACATTAGTTGAAGAGTCACTTCATTTTTCTCATTGTGACAAAAATGTTAGATAGAACGGTTATTTGTAAGAAGAATCGATGGTGACCTTACGTCCAATCTTATTAGATCAAAAAGAAAAAACGATTACCCGATATCGTAATCGCCTTCATTTTCCTTCAACGATCCTTGCAAAGTCATCAAGAGTGGTTGAATACTTGATATAGATTCGTGGTAAAAGATAGACTTCGTCTTTTATGCCTTTCTCGGAAAAAGTTTTAGGAGTTGTCGTAAGTCCAAATAAATAGTATTTTTTCGTTTCTGCTACGACCTTGTTACTGAAATTGCCGTACGGATATGCAAGAGCAATAACTGGTTTGCCCGTTATTGTTTGAATTTTTTCTTTAGAACCTTTCAGTTCATATTCATAATTTGTTATTTTCGTCAAATCAGGATGGGTGGCTGTATGAGACTGGATGGAGAAAATCCCCGAATCAGCCAGCATTTTTAAATCCGATTTTGATAACCGGTTGGAGCGACCGATAAAGTCAGAAATAACAAAAATGGTTCCAGATGGTTTAAAATGTTCGTTAGTAAGTTTTTGAAAAATATCAAATGCATTCACATTGTTTTTGTACCCATCATCAAAGGTAATGAAAATGGGTTTGTTTACTTTATCAAAGTCTTGCCATCGCTCAAAAGTTAATAATGTGTAACCACGGTCTCTCAAATAAATCATCTGTTTCTCGAAATTTTCCGGTGTTACATATAACTCCTTAGAACCTTTCCCTTTATACTCTTCAATTGAATGATAGACTAAAATAGGAACTTGGCTTTGAGCCAAAACTTGTGATGGAAAAATGAATAGAATACATAAGAAAAACATTGCTACCTGTTTCATAATACTCCTCGCTTTATGTCCTTTTTATTCCTTTTCAACCTTTATTGTTCCTTAAAAACATAGGACTATTATGACAAATTATTCGGTTTGAAATTCTAGATCATTTTGTTATTTTGATTTGATATCATATCGGAGCATGAAAACGATTCATCCTGAACTAAACAACGCAGCTTAGGAATGGGATAATCCCTAACAACGTATGCTTAACTTCACCTTTTGAGGAGACCCCAATTGACAAAAGTATACTTTAACAACCGAATTAGTGGTAAAACTTCAAAAGAAAAACGTTGCATCAATTATCGATGCAACGTTTTTTGTATTTTATTTCTATTCTTTGAATAAATCCCCTAACTCAACCTCGCAAATGCCACTAATGATCCCTGATCACAAGATTCGAAACCATTCTTTTCATAAAAATGTCTTACATCAGGGGCTTCTTCGGTTAATAAAACTTTTTGACGAACATTTTTATATTTCTTCAGAACCTGTTGCATCAGTTGAGTAGCAATTCCTTGATTTTGATAAGCATTTAACACAAGAATATCTTGAATATAGATAATTGTTAATCCATCACCGATTATACGTATTAATCCAATTAATTCTTCGCCATTCCAAGCAGTTACAACTTCTAATGACTGCTCTATTGCCTGTTGAAGAACTTCTAAATCTTGTGTATAAGCATACCATTCTACATCATTATATAATATCTCTAGTTGTTCTCTATTTATATTTTTACTATTAGTAAAATTAATTTCCACTCATTTTCCTCCTCAAAATATCTTATTTTGAAGAGTTGATCCATAATTTATCCACTGTCTTATGCCTCCTTTTAGTATATAAAAGAATGTTGTTATATTACTATTTCGACATTGTTCATTATTATCCTGCTTAGATTGAAACAGTAATTAAAGACCTATTTACACTTGCCCCTGATTTTTTAATCGTTTATTCAGATATAATTGAAACTAAAATACTCCTTACCTGTTTATCTTTTTTGAATTAAATCCCAGTTATTTGGTAATTATAATTTACGATGACATTTTATTTGTGGAGGTAATACAATGACAAATCCATTAGAGTCCGTATTATCAATCATAAAGAACTTTGTAGATGATGAGCCAAAACCTCCTCTACACGTTGGTGAAGTAATGGACCTATGGACTGCTTATACTGCATTTAATGAAGCACATATTCTATATCAAGTTGGATTAAATTCAACTACTGATACGGATTTAATTCACGCTTTACAATCCGCATTTCATTCTAGTGAAGCTGATACAAAAAAAATTGAAAGTTTTCTAATAAAGGAAGGAGTTCCCTTACCACCCTTAAATTCACCTAAACCCGTTTCAAACCCAGGTTCAGTTCCTGAAGGCGTAAGACTCACTGATGATGAATTAGCAAATTTAATATCAGTTAAAATAGCCACGTCAATTACCTTTTGCGCACAAGCAATGAGTAAAACGATTAGAACGGACGTTGGGCTGTTATTCTTTGAAATACAGATAAATCTTATGAGGTATGCAGCACCATTTAAAAACATGATGAAAAAACGTGGTTGGTTAAAAATACCCCCAAAGTACCATCCTCCGGGTTTGCCAGAAAAATAACCTTTCTCTGGGTGGGGCACTTCTATTTATTGTTGGACCCTTTTATTTAAAGTCCTTTTTTTACATAAATCAGAAAGGTTCGTTTCATCATTCCTAAAATATAAAACAAGCCCTTCTGTTAATAGGCAGAAGGACTTAAGCATGTAGATTATTTCTGTTTTCTTATTAATTCATCCCGATCGGGTACCATTGGAGGCTGTTCCATCCAGCCATTTTTTATCAAGATATTGGCTCCATCTTCAGAATACAGTTGAACCTCTAGAGATAGCCTGTTATACATTGAAGCAAGATCCGCTCTAGGACTTTGGCTGACAGCTGTACCGTAATATCCAACACTCATGGAAATCAAGCCAGATGTCAGGAACATCATGAGTTTATCAGAAAAAGTTTTGGTGGTACTATTTGTTATTTCTGAATCCCACCCCATCGGTACAGGGAGTTTACTTTCCTCTAACTTCCCTCTAAATAATTTAATGTGTTTATTTCCTATTTCTAAACCTTTTAAAAAGAATTTTTTAACATCCTTATCCTGTGCAACCTGACTAAATCCAGTGAGTACAGCTACTCCAAGGGCATTTCTTTGCAGATTCGCAAATAAATTAGCGACTTCCGCAGCAATTAACGGTCTTTTTTCTCCTAAAACATCAAACATAAACCATTGCTTTTTCACGAATTCAATCTTTTCTAAATTAGGAAGGCTGGGAGATCGTATAAGTAATCCTTTGGATAATAATAAATCCGTAGAGCGTTTATATAATTCCATTGTTTCCGTGAGGCAGTCCATGTAATAAGCTTTTATGTCATTTCTTACAGAGGTTGCTACTGCTGCTCCATATAAGGTAAGACCGACTTTTGACATCTGGTTCATATAATTCAACACAAAACCGTCTGAATATAATCTTGGAGCGGTTAAATCAACATCTTCTTCCATTTTAAAACCATAAGGAACTACATGTTCTTCCTCAGTCAATATAGCAGCAATTATTTCTATGTGTGATGTAGATAAGCCCAGAGCAAATTCAATGATAGATTTGATCTCTTCATCCTCCGCTTTTTTCAAGAAGTATGCCAGGACACATTTGCTACCACTATCATTTAAGTATTGCACCCAAAGCTGCGCTATCTCACCGGCAGTTAACCTTATCTGGGTTCCCTTTTCCTTCATAAGTAACCTCCAAAGTTGAAATACTATAAATACCATCCCCATAAATTACCTTTAATATGTATGAATGGTAATCCTTTTATAAAATAAACCAGAAATACTCGTAGTCATTTTTTATTGACCTATCAGCCTGCACCGTTGTAATTGCTCTCTACTCCCAATTCATCCCAGTCCGCCGGATTGTATAGTCAAAAGTCACTTTAATATCCATGTCTTTGTAAATGTCAGACCACTTTTCATCGGTTTTTACTTCCTCGTCCCAATATGTTCCGAATTTGGCTCTGACTCTAGCGCCTAGACCAAGGATATCTGCCCCGTGCTCCTGAAGCTCCTTGATTAATTCGCTGCTGACTTCATCCATTTTTTGATTGGCTGCTTTTTCGATTTGCTTCATTTTGTCGCCACTTAAGGTTACATCGATGGCTTCCTCAATAATGGCATCTATTTCTACATGAATTGTTGCTCTTGGTATTCCGTTTTTTACATCAACTTTTATTTTAGGGTTTCGTTCTTGAGTTTGAATCGTGTAAACACTCTTATCATCTAACGAAATACTTAAAGGGTAACCGCCGGAGGCTTTCTCTTTCATATCCATAAAGGCACCTATTTCAATCGGGGATGTTAGACCAACCATTTTTTCACCTCGAAAATATGCGATTCCATCCACCATAATTCGATCATTGTTAATGACTTTTACCCCCGGCAGTACTGGGTCAATCCCTTTATCTAAAACATCTATCCAAAAGTTCCCGAGATATTCCCTTGGTAGCTTTCCAAAACGTACCGCATTATCTAATGTATCTGCTAAATAAAGTGCTGGTACTGTTTCAAGTGGTGGTGCTGTTCTCAAAACTTTTGCCGCATCTTTTTTATTAACAGCCATCCAGGCTGTTCTTCGGACCTCGTTATCACGCTTTAAAAATTCACTTATATCCTTAATCCCCTTCTTCGCAACTTCATCAGAAACCACAATAATCTGTAGATGCCCAAGATATAACTTTTCAGCAAGTTGTTGCTGGAGATTGGACATAGCATCCTTTATCGTATGACCATATGTGTCTAATAACCACACTGTTTTCTCAGATCCTTGCCCTCCACCGCCTTCAGGGCCAAGCTTGATTTTTCCAGGTAAAGCGATTTGGGCAGTAACCTTATATAATATATCTTTTTTCCCTTCAGGAAAGTCTCCGTCAAGATGTGTTACCTCTGCTTTATCTTTTCCCTTAGCAAGATCAATTGCCAGTGCCAGTATATTTGCACGGTCCTCCAGTTCGTACCTGTCCCAGCATCCTGTTAAAAAAAGAATTAATACAAGAAGGAGCATAAAAACTCGTATCATTTTCATGCCGAAACTCCTCCTTTTTTACGGAGCTTTGCAATCCCTAAAAGGATCACAGGATATACAATTGTTAACAGAAGGCCATACATTGTTACTAGCAATATATAATCATACATATGATAAATATTTTGTGGAAAAATGGCGATACAAAAAACAACCGGAAAACCTGCTACTGCGATCACCCGGTAATTGTAGTATCGAAAAAGTTCCCCTATTCCGCGAACAATTATAAAATAATAGGATAGAAGTGTCGTAAAAACACCATATATCCAGGAAATAACCAAAATAGCATCCACCCTTGCTAAAATATCACCAGGAACCGTAATCATTTTACCTAGAACTAATGTTGGCCAAATCATTTGAAGAATATCCTCATCTCCAAATACACCCACCGTCATGAACACAATAAAAATGACAATAAAACCGGCTATCAGAAGTCCCCAGACCCCACCTTTCAGACATTTTTCTGGTTGTTTCATATAGGGGATGACCATTGTAATAATGAAAAAGCTTAACATCGACTGTGTAACCGCAATACTTCCTTTTAAAAATTCACTCCAAGTTGGGTCGTTACCCAAGAATGGAGTAATGTGATACACCTCAATGTCTCCAAAGGCTGGAAGTAAGACAAGTGCGAATGGAAAAATGATCAACGGCATATAGAAAAAATGGATATAGGCAAAGGTTGAAACATTTTGAAACCCAGTTGTGGCACATAAGAAAATCATCATAAAAATGGCAATTTGAATGGGTGTAGTTGGTAGAAGTGCGCCTTTTACTACTTCAGCAAATTGTCGCGTTTCAAGCCCCATGTTTATGGTAAAAAGTAGAATGATCATGATACTAAAGATACGACCAATAAATTTTCCTAAGATTATTTCGTTGTATGTAATGAGGGTATGCTTGGGAAATCTTTTTCCCAAATATACAATTGCTAAAAGACCGATGAAAGTAATTCCAACTCCAATTATGCTTGCAAATGGAGCTCCTATCCCCGCTCCCTTGACCACAAATCTCGGAAAGGCGAGCATGGCAACACCAAGAATAGAACTGATTACAATGAATGCCAATTGTACCGATGTAATTTTATCTCCTTGCTTATCCATTGGAATCACCATCCTCTTGACCATTCAATGAAGACTTTGGAATCCTTTCTTCTTTAGGGTCCATCCTTTTTACATCCTGAGGTTTTATCTCTGCTGGCCGATTCTTTAACCATCGAAGTGGAGCGCGAATGAATGAATCTTTCATGCCCGTAAAATTCCCTGGGGCAACAGGTGCCATATACGGAATACCAAAGGACCGTAATGATAGCATATGATTGAGGATGAAAATAACCCCAAACGCTAAACCAAGTAATCCAAAGGTTCCAGCGAGAATGATTAAGGGGAAACGCAGCATCCGAAAAGCTGTAGCTGCATTATACGAAGGTGTCGCGAATGACCCAATCGTTGATAGTGCAATAATGACAACTGTTATTGGACTAACGAATCCAGCCAATACAGCCGCTTGCCCTATAACAAGCACCCCAACAATAGAGAGCGCCCCACCTACCTGTTGAGGCATTCGGACGGTTGCTTCACGTAATATTTCCATCGCTACCTCCATCAAGAGCACTTCAATAAACGCTGGGAAGGGGACCCCAGCACGACCACTTGAGGCAGCAACAACAAATTTCGCTGGAATCATCTCTGGATGATAGGAAAGAACTGTTACATAGAAGGACGAAAACGTTAATGAAAAGATAAGAGACATAAAACGAATCAAGCGAACTGCACTTGTGATCAAGAACCTCTCATTATAATCCTCACTTGTTTGATAAAACTGATTAAAAATTGCAGGTACAACCAATACAAACGGGGAACCATCTACTAATAGTACGATTCTACCTTCTAGTAAATTACCTACTGCTTTATCTGGCCGTTCCGTATTTTGAACCTGTGGAAATGGCGATCGAGGATTATCCTCAATTAACTGCTCAATATATCCAGCATCCAGTATCCGGTCGATATCAATCCGATCTATACGCTTTTTCACCTCATGCAATAACTCTTGGTTTACAATACCCTCCATATAACAAATTCCCACTCTCGTTTTTGTACGCCTACCTACCTCCATGTGTTCTATTCTAAACTCAGGAACAGGTAAACGATAACGTAATAAAGATACATTCGTCATGATTTGTTCAATAAATCCATCACGAGGACCTCGAACCACTCTTTCTGTCTCAGGTTGTGCGAGCCCCCGCTTTTCAGGCTTGAATGCATCAAGTAGGAGAGCTTGTTCGGAACCCTCGATTAAAACGACACATTTCCCTCTCAACAGACCAGACAGTAAAGTTGATAATCTTGACTCGGATGTTCCTGAACAATGATAGAGCACATCTTCCAGTAGGCCGGATGTGAGACTATCAGTATTGAGTGTGGATGGCATGTAGTCCTGACTAAGTCTCGGCTCTTGAAGAGGTTTAATAATATCTCTATCCAATTTTTCTTGATCTACGAGGCTACTCATATAAAGCACGACAGATAGGGTTTCACCAAATAAATGAAACCTTCTCGTTGAAAAATCGATATCCTTTTCGAAAATTCGTTTAAATTCTTCTACTGTGTGTTCGGCATCGCCGCTTATATAAACTCGCATTGATTCTAAGGTTCGGCTCTCAGGTAAGGAGACTTTCTGTTCATGTTTTTCTTGCTTTTTAAAAAATGACGGCATCCTTCTCCCTCCTTCAGTTTGGTATTTTGTGTTAATTGTGTAGTTTCATGTAAAATTCAGGAGAAATAGTACTTTTTTAGGACTTTTGGATTATAAATTGATAAAGAATAGTTTTGTGATTTAAGTATAGGGGGTTAAGGAGTTTCACTTATGTTATAGCGAAATTTTAAAAACGAATAGCAACAAGACTCGGATTCCCTATTCCATAAAATGGTCACTAATGAATAATTTGTAAAGGGGTAGTTATCTTCGTTATCTTTTTGTCACATTCTTTTTAGCTTCTTTTGACTTATTTTGTCGAAGGTCTTTCATTTTTGTTAAGAATTTTGCATAATATTGTTTGGGTTTGTTTTAAGTAAAGCTTTAAATTAATAAAGAGGTGTAAAAATTGTTACAAGAAAGCGCACAACTTAATAGGGAAATTCTTATTTTATCAATAGTCCAAAAAAGAGATGAAATGATTCGTCTTGCTGCTTTAAATGGGGTGTTAAACAGTGAGACCATAAAATGTAGTCAAGAGCTCGATCGTCTATTAAATGCTTTTAAAAAGTATCAAATTCATTAATTTCCTAAAGAGGTGTCCTACGTCAGCATCCACATTTATTTCATTGGTGACACCATTTTCACACCTTTTCCTTTTGACTCCATTCACCTCCTCATATGATTCCACCATACTAACCTACCTTTTTTATAAAGCTAATCCGCTTAATTTACCAAAAAAGCGATAATCCGTTATTTGGACTACCGCTCCCGAAGTTTAACCTATCAACATCTAATCCCATTTCCTTTATTTTTGTAAATTTTTCTTCATTAAGGATGCAATCTTTCTATTATCTTGATGGGAAGTATTTTCTAATTGTTTTATAATTAACTCCTGTCGTTCTACAGGCTGATTTTGACTTAATTTAGCCTTTGCTTCAATTTTTGTCATGTTGATTTTGAATGCTACAATCCCTTTGCTCATTCCTTCGATAAAGTTGGGGTCTACATCACTTAAATTGTATGGACTATCAGGACTTTCATATTTTTTTACCATATCATTTAAAGAATCAAGTATTACTTCTTGATTTTTAATGATCTCCATCTTTCCATATGCATGGATTGATACATAATTCCATGTAGGTACTGCTTTCATTGTTTCATACCAAGAAGGAGAAATATAACAATGAGGACCTTGAAAAATAACAAGAATTTGTTGATTTTCGACATCCTTCCATTGCTCATTTGGACGTGCAAAATGACCGTACAAAGCATGTTCAGATTTGTTTAATACGAGTGGAAGATGGGTAGCGTAAGGTTCTCCATCATGCAGAGAAACTAAATTCGCAAAGCTATAGTTTTCTATAAACTCATAAATTGTGCTTTCATCCTCGATTTTAAACTGTTTGGGTATATACATATTGGTTCACCCTTTCTGTGCTAATTAGCTTGTGAAATTTCAACAAAAAAACATGCTTCTTTTTGTCTATAGCCCTGTTCCTAAAAAACTATTGTGGAGCCACAAGTTCTACTTTTATTCGATCTGGGTCTTCAAAATAAACAGCATAGTGGTCATCTCCCCCAGCAAAAGGATGCTTTTTTGAATACAGAATATTAATTCCTCTTTCTTTTAATTTACTTGTCACTTCATCCACGTGCTGACGTGAACTTGCGTGAAACGCCAAGTGATTAAGACCTACCCGGCATCTATGATACGGAATATCTAAAAACCTGTCCTCTGTTTGTACAAAAACGATGTATGTGTCATCCATTTTCCAACTTCGTCCACTTTCCCAATCTTGAAACGGATTGTAGCCTAATGCTTCAAGAAACCAACCCAAAAAATCGACTGTCCTTTTTATATCTGAAACATATATTTCAATATGATGGAGCAACCCCTTTGCCAATAAAAACACCCTTTCTTTTCCACTATGCTGGTCGTAGTTCCACATACTTATATATCGATGTTATCATACTATTCTAAACACTATTCTAAATAATCTGGTTGAAAAAATAGGCTAGACCCATTTAATTTTTTACTTTTGAAACAGTCAGCCCATCACCAATTGGAATAAGTACAGATTCTAATTGAGGATGGTTAGCAACAGTAGTATTAAATTTTTTCATAGATTCAGTATGTCGAGCAGGTTCAGCGTGCTCGTCTGCGACAGTCCCTCTCGCAAGTACATTATCACAAACAATTAGAGCTCCATTTACCGCTAGTTGAATGCAATAATTTAGATAGTTTTCATAGTTTTCTTTGTCTGCATCGATAAAGAAAAAATCAAATCGTTTGTTGGTGTTAATGAGGTGTTCAAGATTTTGCAATGCAGGTCCTACCATATATGAAACTTGGTCACCAAAACCTGCCTTAGATAAATTCCTAGACGCTAACTCTGCGTAGTTCTCTACTAATTCAAGTGAGGTTAATCTTCCTTCTTTACCGAACCCTTTAGCAAGGCAAATCCCACTATAGCCCCCCAGCGCTCCAATCTCAAGAACATTTGTTGCTCCTGAAATAGATACTAGTAACGTAAGAAACTTCCCAGTAGAAGGAGATACTGATATTGATCGCATACCATTCTCTTTTATAGAAACCAGAACCTCTTCCAAAATCTCATCTTGTTTATAAAAAACTGAATCAATGTAACGGTTAATTTGTTTCATGACAATAGATCTCCTTTTTGTATACAGATTTATACGACTAGTCAATGAAAAGTAAAAAAATAATAGATATGAAGATAGATCTCCTAATTATGATGATACCAATAGACCACAATGAATATTAGGCTTCTCTTTAGTAATTCTGATTTCAATAGATGGTGAAGCTTCTATATGAATAAATGAATCTTCTAATTCTAAAACAACCGAGGTTAATTTTTCCTCATTGGATTCACTAAAACCATATCCCCATACATTCTTGATTATGTTATGGCTGGTAGAGTAGCTTGAAGCAGAAATTAAATAATTCTCATTAAGACTATCAATAACTTCATATTCAAGTGGATCTGGTACTCCTTGTTCATTCAAGACAAGGATGTTTTCCCCAGTTTCTAGCTCTTCCCATTCAAAAAGCCAAAATCTTTCATCCATGTTTACATGAGATGTTTGGAATCTGATAAGTGGCTTCGAGCAGTGTAAAATAAGTTCGCCCTTATTGTTGTATATATGAAGGAGTTTCCCGTAAATACCCTCCATTGCCGTTCCTTTTATTGTTTTGATTACATTTAAATCTGACTTCATATTTTACTCCTTTGACTATTTTTTCTTTAACAAACCCTCCAAATTACCTTTTGCAAGGAACTAGTTACTTTAAAATCTTAAATAAAATCTGCTTATGGCTGTGGGACAGTTTTATCAAATTGAAATTCTCTGTGCTTATTAAACGTTTAATCTTATTTATTGGCTGTTTTCTCAAACTTTGTTGTTTTTGGCCACAAATGATTTCCGCTGCAGGTGGACGCTTTCCGCGGGCGTGGCTTGAGCCTCCTCGTCGCTAATCGCTCCTGCGGGGTCTCAAGTCTCACGCTTTTCCCGCAGGAGTCGCCACCTTCCGCTTCAATCAATAGTATTGTTTTATCCAATAGCAACATTCTTTTAGAAAAGAGCCTATTCATTTCATTCCACGCTAATTCGTAAAGAGTTTTATTAATAATTCCTTTAGATAAAGCATCTTCAAGTTCATCTGCATCCTTTTCAATGATTTCTCCAGATGGCAGCAAAATGATATCTAGAAATAAGTCTTCCATCCACGGAATACCATTTTCAACTCCGTTACAAAGGCATATATCAATATACCATTGAACAATTTCACCATTCGCATCAAACATCGTTGTAACCGAATGATGTTCGTTCAGAGGAAATTGTTGCAGCCACATATAGCCATCATCAACAATACGTACACGTTTTTCTTCATAGTTAACTGATAACGGTTCAGTTACTTCTATTAAATTTAATAAAGTGATATAGCCCTTAAATTCATTGTCTTCAAGATATGTTTGAGAATATTTTCTCTTTAGAACCCGCTTCCATTCCGAACGATCACCGAATTTCCGTTTCAGCATTTTAATCCCCTTTTTTCTATTTATACTGTTTTGGTTGATTTTGAATATTTCTTACTTACCAAAACATTGCAGCCATACAACAAAAGCTGACAAAATGGCATTTATACACCTGATTGAAGAATTACCCTTTATAGATAAAAAATACGTCTCTATTAAATAGGGACGCACTTTTGCTTATATTATTTTTTGTATAGATCAATAATTGGACTATATCCTGGATTATATGTAAATGTGGTAAATGTTCCAAAGGTCCCTAAACCTTCAATTAGAGTTCTACGTCCTTCCTCATCTTCCAATATAACCCCCATCTTATTTAGTAAAATATAATCGTTAATCGTTCGATCAACTACAGTTTGCTTCGAATTTTTAAGTACACAATCATCTCCAACACACTCTATATCATGTTTACTCGCTAACCACTCATTAAATTCCTGAGGAGAAGGTTTTGATAATAGTAGTGTTGAAAAAAAAAGTAAAACGAGAGCGGAGATAAAGATTGTTATTCGTTTTTCACTCATACATTGCCTCCCTGAGATTACTTCTAAAAGAATGATATCCATTACAAGGCTATATCATGGAGATACCAATCTTTCTTCATCTTTACGAAGGTTAAATTGAAGTATCTAGCTTCCAGAACCGCATCACTTTCCCCACTATAATGTGGACGAATTGTTACTTCAGCTCTATTATCCATTGGTTCAAATGAAATTCCTTCGATATACCAACTTTCTAAGGTCTGATTATCCGTATTATAGGTGACTTTTCTTTCATAACTTTGTGTTATCGCATAAATTTCACCATTCTTTTTTTCGAAACGGAGTTCATCAGAGGTATGTTCATTCAACCATTCCACGTTTTCGTTCTGTAAATTATAAAAAAAGAAAGAGGTATTCATGTTAATGTATGGGGTGTTTGTGAATTGGTACTTGTATTGTCTTTCAATATCCCGTAATGCCTCTAGCTCCTTTTCTGTTTCCATGGCTTCATCTTTCAAGATTTGGATTTCTTCTACTAATCTCTCAACTTTCTTAAAATCTGTGGAAACTTCTTTATTTTGGCATCCAGTCATCACTATTAAAAACGCAAATAACATTAATACTTTTTTTATCTCACTCACCTCATTTTGAACTCTTCCTCTTCCTTGAGAGACCAGTGCTATTATTCGAATAGCCCTCTGGAAATTACATTTGCTGTCACCGGTTCCCGTCCAAGTTCTCTCGCCCACACAGACAACTGACCAATGTGGTGTATTTCGTGAGCTATGACATGCCGCATAATTTCCCCTTGTTTAAACGTTTCACTTTGGCCATTAGGATAGGTAATGGTAACGGGTTCTGAGTCCATTTCATTTGACCAAGACATAATAAACGGTTCAATTTCTTTATGAAACTGGTTGGATAGAGCTTTCACTTTTTCCAAGCTAGCGTAATCCTCAAATGGTGGTTCTCCTGGATCTCGTTGTGTTCTCAAAAGGTGAATCCAACTTCGTTCTACCTCCGCGATATGAAATAGGGTGTGCAGGATACTACCGACCCCACCAACCCGTTTCTTACGTAATTCCTCTTCAGGTACATCTTCGCACCATGTAAACCAATCATCTCTAACCTGCCAGTTATATCGAAATAGCGTTTTCATTTTTATATATCCTCCCATAAGCGTAATCTTTAGTTACAATATCTGTAAGAATTCGACATTAACGTGCCAAATTCCTTTACTATTAACTACAACACAACAGCTAGCATATCATTTCTAAAAAGTCTTTTATTTGTCTATTTCTAGTTGTTTTTTGTCAAGTTTTCCTAGAGGTGTATAGGGGAGATGGTCAACTATTGAGATTTCTTTTGGGAGCTGAAATCTTGCTAACCTAGGGCGGAGCCACTCTCGTAATTCTCCTTCTGTTAGGTATGCATTTTTTTCTGGAACGACAATTGCTTTCAAGCGTTGGCCAAATTGCTCATCATCGATTCCAATAATCGCAACATCGAGAATGTAAGGGTGCTGGATGAGGACTTGTTCAACTTCAACTGGGTAAACATTTTCCCCGCCTGAAATGACCATTTCGTCCATTCTTCCACACAAAAAATAATAACCATTTTCGTCACGATAACCTGCATCTCCAGTTCCAACCCAAATGTCCTTTCGAATGGACCAATCATTTTTAATATGGAGTTGACCGATTGTACCCCTTGGAACTTCAGATTTGTTGGAATCCAAGATTCTAATTTTGAGCCCATCTATCTTTTTACCGATGGTTTTCGCCGAATACATTAAGTCCTGCGGGGTGGCGATGAAGTTCAAGCCTGATTCTGAGGTGCCGTACAAATTGTATAGGATTGGACCTAGTTTTTGAAACGTCTCATCAATAAGCTTTGTTGGCAGCTTTGCACCACCTGATGCAATACATTTGAGCGATTTTAAATGTTCATGGTTCGTTTGCAGCACTTTTTGGAGCATTAACGGGACAACGGTGACGACCTCTATTTGTTGATCGTGTATGATTTCACAGGCTATTTTCGCATTGAACCCGCTGGTGATGACTACCTTTTTTCCTAACGGTATGAATAACAGTAGAACAGCAATCCCATATCCATGATAAATTGGTGTTGCAATGAACGCATTGTGGTAATCCAAAATCCGCAATCGCTTAATAAATGCCACAAATGGATGTAAATAATGAAAAAGTGACGGTTGATGTGCCGCATCCTTAGACATTCCCGTTGTACCACTGGTTTGCAGTACGATTTTTCCTTTAGTGGTACGTGACAAGGCTACTTGGATTGTATTTGAGTTTAGAAAGTTACTGATAGCTTGTAAGTTAGGATGATAGCTTAGTATTTTTTGTTTGAAATAGTTATCAATAATGTGACCCAATTCAGCATCATAAATGATGAGGTCGAAATTGTGTCGCTCTGCAAAAGCGTTGAATTGCTGTTTGCTGATTTCCGTGTTTAATAGATAGAGGTCTGCACCCACTCTAGACACAGCAAAAATTGTTTTTACGAGTGAGGTATGGTTTTTACATAAAATACCGACTTTCTGTCCAACTTGAAGGTCGGCTTTTTCTACTAGAGACTGAGCAAGTTTCGTTGATTGGTCTAGGAGCTGCTTGTAGGTGAGTGTTTCATGGTCGTCCACGAGTGCAATCCTGTTGGAGTATTTCTTTTCTGCAAAATGTAAGAGTGTCATCAAATTGATACCGCATGTAATGACTGATGTGAATAAACGGTATAATCCTATTGGAGAAAGCAGTTTTATTTTATATAACACATAAAAAAGTTTAATCATTTTGCTTTCCCTTCTTTGAAAAATCTCTTAAATTCGTAAGGAAAATGGAGACCAGTTGTCCAAAAATAAGCCACCACGGTTGATACTTTTTCTTTCGAGTGTACATTGATTTACAGATGATTTTAGCAGCATCATGTGACGACATTGCGGGCGTATTGCGATACCCTTTTGTTGGTTCAATCATGGGTGTCCGGACTAATGGTAAGTAAATAGAAGTAATAGCAACTTTGTTCAATTCAGGTGCAACCGATCTTAACCACACATCAAATGCTGATTTTGATGCCTGATAGGCCGCGAAATATGGCACTGGTGCTAATCTTGTGTTAATAGTCGATACATTGATAATCTGTCCTTGGCTTTTTTGTAGGGCCGGAATAATGGATAACATTATTTTTACGGGGGCAAAGTAGTTAATCGCCATTGTTCTAGTAAAATCGTGATATCGATCCAGAGATTCATAGATAGAGCGTCTTATGGAGAGACCGGCGTTATTGATGAAGATATCTATAGTTGGTTGATTTTGTAAAATGGCTAGAAAGTTGTTAAGCTCAACATCTTTTCTAAGATCCGCTTGGACGATACTCACCTTGGTTGTTTGCTTTTCGATTTTATGTTTAATGGTTTCGAGCAACTCGCCTCTTCTCGCGACTAGGATTAGATGACACTGGATGCCAGCTAAATGATAAGCTACTTCCTTGCCGATTCCTGAACTCGCACCAGTGATGACGATTGTTTTTCCGGTTAGTTGGGCGTGAAGTTTCTTTTTATTTAAATATGTAGGTGAAAATAAAAGGGATTCTATCAATCTTCGCATGTGGGCACCTTTTTCAAGATTGTTTTTTGAGGATGAAGGACTTTTCCATAGACTTGGTGGCTTGTTTGGGTGTTCATTCAAGCTATGAAGACCTTTTCCACGGACCAGGCTGTTCGTTTGGGTTTTCATCGACCTTATGAAGACCTTTTCCACGGACCAGGCTGCTCGGATGGGTTTTCATCGACCTTATGAAGACCTTTTCCACGGACCAGGCTGCTCGGATGGGTTTTCATCGACCTTATGAAGACCTTATCCTCAGACCCAGCAACTCGTTCGGGTCTTCATCGACTTTATGATGACCTTTTCACCTGACTAATCTCCTGGTTTGGGTCTTCACTACATAACTATTACTCTTTTATTAAATAAACAACATCATCTTCCCGCTTTACCTGAAACTTCAGTTCTTCGCTACTATTTAAAACCGTTGCTCCCCCCGAGGTAATGTCCCCTGAGTAATAAATTCCATACCCGTTGTTAGTCGGGTATCCATAAACATAGCAAACTACTTTTCCATCCTGAAGAAACACGATTTGATTCATTCCCTCATTCACGGTTTCTTGAATGCGGTCCCATTTGTACCCGACAGTTTCATAGATTTCTTCCCTTGGGGTATATGGACTAAAAGAATAAACCGTATCCCATTCAAACGGCGTGACTTCGGTTAATTCAATTGTTTCAACGGATTTTCCAATCTTAAGGACGTTCTCCTGAAGCAAATCTTCATTCTTCTCCCACAAATCCTTTTTCAATAGAAAAAATAAAAGAATAACGCCCCCTATAAGGATGATTGTCTTTTTGTACTTCATCAAACTTCCCCCTCGAAAAGAGCGCTAATCCTCTCAGGATTAACTCCCCCATACACTATTCTAGATGTCGTTCAATATTGTACCAAGCATACAACCGCATTAGCGGAAGGTATAGGGCAACAATACCTATAAGCGAATATAAACTACTTGTTAGAAATAGAATCATAGCCAAAACAAATCCAAGAATTGCTTTAACGTTTCCGGAAGTTCCGTTTATTGGCTCATTTCCGCCAAACACCGTTTCCCAGCCTTTTAACGATTTGGAATAACACCGATCATGATAAGCCCTGACACTGAGGAAATACGTTGTGATAACAAGATTGCTTTTATCCGTGATTTCTGCGGAACATCTGTCACAGTAAATGTTTTTCATCCTATCAACTCCCCGAATGAACTTGTTATCCCTTTTACGAATTTTCTCACAAAAGGTTTCAAAAAATTAGTGGCTCGCTTCTAATCGAGTTAACCGCTCATGCAACATTTCTTTCCACTCATCTGCCAATTCTTCAACTCCCAAAATCTTTTGAATCCCCTCAATATCTCTTGGCTTCTTATAATAAATCTCATTCGCTTCCAGAATAGAGACATGCTTAGAGTTTCTCTCTATTAGAGAAATGGTGGAGTCCTTTCGTACCGTTCCTTCTTTTAAAACACGTGCCAAATAGCCAGTAAATCCTGTTTGGACCATCATTTTTAGAAGATATGGGTTGTTTGTTCTTTTTGTAATGGTGCTGCATGGAATACGGCCTTGGGTGATTTGGATAACTGCGTCCCCAATCTGATAAATGTCGCCGATACACACATCTTTCTCTTCCATATTCGTGAGGGTTAAGTTTTCCCCGAAAGTTGGAAGCGGAAACTGAACTAAAAATTCACTTTCCCACTGTGAATAATGTTCAAATGGATATACACAAACAGCACGATCAGGACCACCATGATGCTTTAAATCGGCAACTCCATCTCCACGGAATCCGTCTTTTGTTAAAAATGCCTCTTCCACAGCTTGTTTACGAATCGCGGTTATTATTTCCTCATTTTTTCCGTACGTCATTTTTTTAGGTAGCCCAATTGAAAAATTCTTGATTTCGATTGTCATGGCTGTTCCCCCTTTCTATCTCTTATTCTACTATAATGGAAGAGAAGATATGTGCCAATAAGGCAAGCGGACCTTGTACCACAAACCCAATTAGAAAATAGGTTACTAGTTTTTTTACCGTTACTTTTCCATTAATAATCAAAAATCTTGCTGTTACAAATGAATACGGTATTAGAATCAAAATTGAAGTGATCACTCCGGGCACATAATCCTTGAAATACAAAAATTGCAGGACATGCCCGATTGCATTTGCCAAAATGATTCCTGGAACTAAAAACGAAAGATACGTTACTGGTTTCATTCCTAGGAAACGCCTTTCTCGAAATGCTTGATAACACCCAATCGAGGCAATAATCCATAACAACGAAAAAGCAACTGCAAACTCTAGCGTAGTAACATGGAACGGAATGACATCTAAATGCTCGATTAGAAATGGCTCCACAGTAAAAATTTCTTCGATGTCGTGAATGAGATATAGCGGTGGGAACAATATGATAAACAAGTTTATTTTTGAACTTTGATATTGTCCATAGCCGCTCATTTCACCCCTTCTTCCATCAATCGATTCCGTTCTCCCTTATAAAATTCTTTCGTAAAATCGGGATGGGTCAGTGCTCCAAGCTTTTCAGCGATGGAAAGTGCAAAGTCAACATAGGCATGACCCTGTGCGGTGATCACATTTCCAGTCGCTACTACTGGTTCATAACGAAAATTCTCCTCTTCAAAACAGCCTAAAAAATTTCGCTGCTCCTGATGGAGGGTGACTGTATATGGTTTGTCTTCAAGTACTCCCGCTCTTGCTAGCACATATGTACCACTGCAAATAGCCGCAGTTAGTTTATGATGGTCGTTTAGGGTTTTCGTTAAATCGTACAGTTCCTTCACATCTTTTACATTGATTAGGTCTCCTCCTGGGATAATAATGCCCTCATACTCTGTTGCATCCACCTGTTGAAACATCAAGTGAGGTGCAAATTGAAGCCCTGATTCACCAGTGACTGTTTTGAGCGAATCTGCAACTGTTACGATTTCAGTTGTCCCTCTTAGCATGGCGGTGGCCACGGTTATCTCAAACTCTGAAAAAGAATCATAAATGACGAGTAATATTTTCTTCATAAAAAAACACCCCTTTTCTCTAGAGATTCTACAAGGTTGAAACATTTCCCTTCTAGGAAGCTACTTAAAAAAAGAGAGGCATCAAGTAATGTGACTGGTTTCTTTCAGCATCTTACCCTCAATTATCTGCCACTTACCGGAATTATCCAGACATAAAAGGGTATTCCCAGTACAATGGAAATAGAAAAACAATACAAGGGCAATGAAAAAAAGGTTATCGAAAGTCGGAACGATTATCTTTTATATCTGAAATGAGGTGTCTAAAAATTTGAAGCTATTCCTAAATATTGATAAAGCGTTTAAAGAAGCAAAGATTACCATCGAATCCCCTAATTTAGATGAAAACATTAAGGAGCTAATTGATTTTATTCACAAAAGAGAGCACCCGTTTATCATTGGAAGAAAGGGTGAAATGCAGCATATTCTAACACCAGCAGACATTCACTATTTTCATACTGAAAACGAACAGGTTGTCGCCGTAACAGGGACAGATTCTTTTGTTATAAAAGAAAAGTTATATGAACTCGAGGCTTTGCTTCCTTCTTCTAAATTTATCCGTCTGTCTAAATCGGTGATTGCCAATTTGCATGAATTAAGCCGTTTTGAAGCCTCATTCAATGGAACACTCTGTGTATACTTCAAATCCGGAAAAAAGGAATATGTATCCCGCACCTATGTCCCGGCCATAAAATCCGCATTAAAATTAAATAGGAGGAAATGAGAATGAAAAAAATAATATTTCGTAGTTTGTTAGGGATTTTCTTCGGTAGCTTTGTTGCGGTGGTTAGCACCAATTTAATATACCTGTTTGGTGGTATCGAAACGATAGAAGGGAGTTTGTTTTTCAAGAACTCCATCGGTTCGATTCTTTGCGGATGGTTTTTTACAGTCGCTCCTTCGTACTTTGAAATTAGACAATTGAATCTTTACCAGCAAACGATTCTTCACTTTTTAACTGTTCTAATCCTTTACCTAATTTTGGCGCTTACGATTGGATGGATTCCGTTTACACTTAAAGGAGTTTTATTAACACTCATCATCGCCGTAATTGTCTATGCAATCTTTTGGACCGCCTTTTATCTTTACTTCAAACATCAAGCTAGGAAATTAAATGCCGATTTAAAGAAACTATAATTTCACCGGCGGCTAATAGCAATTCCCCTGAGGCATTAGCTTCCGAAAGTTAATGCCTTTTTCATGGGGATAGGCCTTGGAAAAGGTTCTATTACTCCATCCCCACGAGTCCTTTAAACATTTCTACCCCAGTTTCAATGATTTCATCGCGGAAATCATATTCAAAGGTGTGGATGGGCGGATGCTCTTCACCGTTTCCAATATAGAAATAAGCACCTGGTACAAGTTTTAAATAGTAGCCATAGTCTTCTGATGCACGGTATGGTGAGGTTAGTTCACGTAATGAAAATCCTTTGTCGGCCGCCACTTCGCGCACTTTATCAACCGATTCCTGATGATTGACGGTTTCCGGAAATTCATCCCGATCGTAAAAATGAACCTCAATGCTTTGCTCTTTCCCTAGTTGTAATGCAATGTCTTCGATGTTTTTTTGAAGCATATTTAATTCTGCTTCTTTTTCAGCACGGATGGTAAGTCGCAGGACACCTTGATGGGCTGCAATCCCGTAATTTTCCGCACCAATCTCAACATGAACAACCGTGCAAAGAACCAGACCTTCGTACTGTTCTGGAGACGTAAGCTCTGGTAAAGCCTCTATGATTCTAGCAATTGCAAAGGAGGGATTAATTCCATTCTCCGGTTGACTAGCATGTGCCGGTGAACCCTTCATTTCGATGGACATCCCTTTAGAGGCACAATGGGCTGTACCATCAATCACATGCACCGCATTGTACTCTATTCCTGACATGTTATGATAGCCAAAAATTTCATTGATTTTTTCTTCTATTATTACTTCTGTGCATTCAATGGCTCCTTGGCCTGTCTCCTCTGCATGTTGGAAGAGGAAAATAATATTTTTATCGGCTCCCTTCTGGTCTACTTCAAGCGCAAATCCAGCTAGAGTAGCAGAATGTCCATCATGGCCACATTTATGAGAAACCCCCGGAACAGTAGACTTCCATGGAAGGTCGATGGTTTCAAGAATGGGAAGGGCATCAAAATCCGCTCTAAATGCAAGCGTGGGTTTATCGACCCCGGCCGTATACTTCGCATAAAAGTAGTTCCCCTTATCGATGATGTCTAAGTGTGTTGTATATTTTTTTAGGAAGTCCATTAAATGATGTTTCGTCCAAACCTCTTGATAGGACAATTCGGGATGCATATGTAATTCGTGACGTAACTGAATCGCCAGTTTTAGATTCATTTTATCCACTGAGATTACCTCCTATCATGAACTAGACCCCCATGTTGTTTTGAGTAACCACTCTCAAAATACAGAAAAGATCAGTACACGCTACTCACTTTTATTCTTCCGTAGTTTCTCTTTTTGTTCCTTATGCCAAAGAAGCACTTCGTAAACTGCTTGCTGAGGGTTTACCTCATTTACAACCGATCCGGTAGATATTGAGTTATACAAATTACCTTCATTAAATTTCTCTCCTGTAAACTCATAAGGAAGCTCCGTCCGAAACACATCATAAGCACTACCACCGTCAATTTTCCTCATACTAAATGGATGGATTTCCAAAAAATCCAATAGAGCTCCTGCCATTTTTTCAGACATCTCTTTCATATTTTCTTCATTTACATCTTTAATCACAAAATTGGTTGTTTCTAAATACTCATTGAAGTCCCGAATATCAGAAAATTGGTTTTTCTCGAGAAAAGAATAATAATCATTTATTGCCTTTTCCTTATCAATCAAGATTCCAAAATGCTCTTCATATAGTTCTGATGCATAATAAAGAAACGCAACATCCATATAATTATTATTCATTCCTATTACCGGTAGTCCTCCCGCTTCCCCTTGATAAAGGTATGCATGAAATTGTATATCAGGATTTGACTTAGGAGCTACTAAAAGGACATCATACCCTTCATCATTCACTCCAACTACTTCAATAAACTCAAATTCTTCCATATATTCATGCTCTAAATCTTCTAATGTAATCTCCACATTCTTCTTTCCGCTTTTTGGGGCACAGGCTACTAATAAAAGGACACACAATAAAATCAAAGCCAAACTCCACCTTTTCAAACGAAACATCACCTTCACTCCCATAATTTATACGAAACTATTAACTTTGAATTCGGTAAATACTCAAACGTCATAAAACGTCCTTCATGTATTTCTTTTATTTTAGTTGAGTAAAACAATTCTCCATTAACCTCAACTTCGTTATCCCAGCTTTTTCCTGGATCATATACATCATCAATATATCCTTCTTCGGAAGAATATTCTCTTTGAATGACATGTGGAAAATCGTGTAGATATGGAACACTCATATATCCCAAAAAGGTGGCGACAAGGGCAAAAACAAGGAGTGCTCCAGTTAATTGCATAATAGCATTAAAATTCTCAAATGGCTTACCTTTTTCGCTTTTCTTTGTCCTAGGTTTTTTTATTCTCTCACGTATGGTTTCAATTCCTAAAACTATGATTATCCAAGGTATGATAATAACGGCCATAAGAACAATGGACAAACAAAAAATAAGCGTGAACCAATAGTACCACATTCACTTTTCCCCTCCGGTCTATCCCTTACTACATCCATTTTACTAAAATTAACAGGAAGGCGTATCAAGAAAAAATCGACAAGTGAAATACTTGTCGAAAGTGTCCTTTATGGTTTTAAAACTACCTTTATGCAATTATCGTCGCGACCGTTAAAGATTTTGTAGCCATGACTTGCTTCATCTAGGGATAGCTTATGAGTGATGATATCAGTTGGGTCGAATTCTTTGTCGACAATTTTTTTATAGAGCTCTGGCATGAAATGGACAACAGGTGCTTGTCCCATTTTTAAGGTGATGTTGCGGGAGAAAAAAGCACCGAGTGGGAACATGTTATAATTTGCACCATATACACCTGTGAGATGAACCGTACCGCCTTTTCGAACAGCCTTTGTCGAAATTTGAATGGGGCCAAGTGTTCCTCCTTGTAGCTTTAGTTTTTGCTCAATGAACTCAAGCGGAGATTTTTTTCCATCCATACCCACACAATCAATGACAACATCAGCCCCACCGCTCGTAATTTCCTTTAAATGCTCGCCCATATCATCATTCTTTGTAAAATCAAAAATTTCTACTTTATTTGTCGCTTTCGCATGGTCTAATCGATAGCCAATATAGTCAACTGCGATGACCCGTTTTGCTCCTTTCATCCAGGCAAATTTTTGCGCCATCAAACCGACCGGACCACATCCTAGGACAATCACTGTGTCTCCTTCCTTTACACCAGCATTTACTACGCTCCAATAAGCGGTTGGAAGGACATCACTTAGGAAAAGCAAGGCTTCGTCATCTAATTCACACGACTCAGGTATTTTAAAAGGAGTAAAGTTTCCGAATGGAACTCTCAAGTATTCTGCTTGACCTCCTGGGTGGTCACCAAATTTTTCTGAATAGCCAAAGTATCCACCTGAATCATAATGTGGATTTGCATTGTCACATTGGCTTTCTAGTTCATGTTCACAATAGTAGCATTTGCCACAAGCAACCGTAAAAGGTATAACCACGCGATCGCCTTTTTTGACATGAGTGACTTCAGGACCTACTTCTTCGACAATCCCCATCGGCTCGTGTCCAATCACATAGCCATCTGGGAGTGGAAAATTCCCTTGATATAAGTGAAGATCCGATCCGCAAATCGCAGTTGATGTAATACGCACAATGACATCGTCCTTTTTGACGATTTTGGGATCCTCGACTTCCTTGACTTCAACTTTATATGGGTTTTGATACGTAACAGCCTTCATTTTTACACTCCATTCCCATTTTGATTTCTTGGTTATTTTTTGCGACGTATGGGAAGTTATACTTAAGCTGTTTTGGCATAAAAATCCTTTATTCGAAGAAGCTAAAAATTATAAGATAAAACAATTGACACACTTGTATATACAGGTTAAACTGAAAACGTAATCACGACATGTATATACAAGATTCGACATCTTGTGAAGTAAGGGGGAAATAACAATGAGTAAGTATACTGATCCTGCGAAGGAATTGCTTGACCACATTGGTGGTAAAGAAAATATCGCAGCAGTAACACATTGCGCAACGAGAATGCGCTTCGTTTTAAACGATCCGAAAGACGCCGACATAGAAAAAATCGAAGAGATTGGGCTAGTAAAAGGGACTTTCACACAAGCCGGTCAATTCCAAGTCATTGTTGGTAATGAAGTTGCTTCTTTTTATAATGAATTCGTAAAACACGCTGGTGTTGATGGCACAAGCAAGGAAGAAGCAAAGGTTGCTGCAAAGCAAAATATGAACTGGCTTCAACGTATGATGGGGCATTTAGCGGATATTTTCACACCGCTCATTCCAGCCCTTGTTGTTGGGGGTCTGATTTTAGGTTTCCGAAATGTCATTGGGGACATTAAATTACTTGATGACGGTACAAAAACAATCGTTGAGGTTTCACAGTTTTGGGCAGGAGTGCATGCATTCCTTTGGTTAATCGGTGAAGCTGTCTTCCACTTCCTACCGGTGGCAATCACTTGGTCCATTACACGGAAGATGGGAACCTCACAAGTTCTCGGGATTGTCCTAGGGATTACGCTAGTATCCCCACAATTGTTAAACGCATATGGAGTTGCTGGCGCAGAAGATATTCCAGTCTGGGATTTTGGTTTTGCACAGGTTGAAATGATTGGGTATCAAGCACAGGTTATCCCAGCTATTATGGCTGGTTTTGTACTTGTTTATTTAGAGCGTTGGTTACGTAAAATTTCACCAAATGCGATATCAATGATCATTGTTCCATTTTTTGCACTAATTCCAACTGTTTTAATTGCTCATATCGTTCTTGGACCAATCGGTTGGACAATTGGTTCTTGGATTTCTGACGTTGTGTACACTAGCTTAACTTCAGCTTTTGGCTGGTTATTTGCGGCTATCTTTGGATTTGCTTATGCACCACTTGTTATCACTGGTTTACACCATATGACAAATGCGATTGACCTTCAATTGATGAGTGAGTTTGGCGGAACAAACTTATGGCCAATGATTGCATTATCCAATATTGCCCAAGGTTCTGCCGTACTAGCGATGATTTATATTAATCGTAAGAATGAAGAAGAAAAGCAAGTTTCCATCCCAGCATGTATTTCTTGTTATCTTGGAGTAACAGAGCCTGCAATGTTTGGTATTAACTTAAAATACGGCTTCCCATTCCTAGCTGCAATGCTTGGTTCCATGATTGCTGCGATTATCTCAGTGGGTAGCGGCGTTATGGCTAACTCCATCGGGGTTGGTGGACTTCCAGGTATTTTATCTATCCAGGCTGGACACTGGTTCATGTTTGCGATAGCGATGCTTGTTGCGATCGTTATTCCATTTATCTTAACTGTGATCTTCGCAAAAGCGAATGTTGGTAAAATTTCATTTGGTAAAAAATAATACTGGTGGGAGGGGAAAATTCCCCTCCCCTTTTTTGCGTTAATGCGGTAAAATAGGTATAAATATATATACAGGATTGGAGATTCTTTATGAATAACAAGTATCTAACAATCTATAGCGATATAGTTGAAGAAATTAAAAACGGTAACATTAAGATGAATAGTCTTTTACCTTCTGAAAATGAGCTAAAAGACACGTACAATACCTCTCGCGAAACAATCAGAAAAGCGCTTAACCTTCTTTCGCAAAATGGGTATATTCAAAAGATGAAGGGCAAAGGTTCAATTGTCATTGATGTGAATAAGTTTGATTTTCCTGTTTCCGGGCTTGTGAGTTTTAAAGAGCTTGCAGAGAAGATGGGGGATAAGCCGAAGACAATTGTGCATGAGTTAACGGTTGGTAAGCCAGATACGTTCATTAAGCAGCAGCTTCAGCTTTCTAGTAAGGAACAAATATGGAAGGTCGTTCGCACAAGAGAAATGGGCGGAGAGAAAATTATTTTGGACAAGGATTTTATTTCACGTAAATACGTCCCAGAGCTCACCAAGGAGATTTGTGAGGATTCGATTTATGCCTATTTGGAAAACGAATTGGAGCTAACCATTAGCTTTGCAAAGAAAGAAATTACGGTTGTGGAGCCAACGGAAGAAGACCTAGAGCTTCTTGATTTGGATGGTTTTCATAATGTTGTAGTCATTAAAAACTATGTATATTTAGATAATGCTAGTTTGTTTCAATACACCGAGTCCCGCCACCGCCCGGACAAATTCCGGTTTGTCGATTTTGCGCGGCGAGCACATGTGTAGAAGGGATTGGGGATATTTATCTAGTTCTCGGATGGATATTTTTAGGGAATGTTAGACTAGTTAACGCGGTTTGCTGGTGCGCACTTGGATATTTTTAGGTGATTGCGGGCTAGATAACGCTGTTTCCGAGTTTGCACTTGGATATTCTTAGGTGATTACGGACTAGATAAGGCTTTTTGCGAGTTCGCAGTTGGATACTTCTAGGAGATCGCGAGCTAGATAACGCTGTTTACCGGTTCGTAATTGGATACTTCTAGGAGACTACGGACTAGATAAGGCTGTTTGCGGGTTCGCAGTTGGATACTTCTAGGAGATCGCGAGCTAGATAACGCTGTTTACCGGTTCGTAATTGGATACTTCTAGGAGACTACGAACCAGATAAACCATCTATTGGTACTCACTTGGATATTTCCAGGAGATTACGAACTAGGTAAACCATCTATCCAGTACTCACTTGTTTTAAAGTAATTTATAAGTTCACATAAAAACAGGATGGCCAATTAAAGGCTCATCCTGTTTATTTCGTTATTAGCGAACTGTTTTTAATGCTCCGCTCCAAGCTACTACTTGGTCTAACATTAAGTTTACGTTGTCTAAGTGTAGATCTTGAGGTTTGAACTCAGAACCGTTTTCGAAGTCAGTGAATAATGAAAGTGTTGGATGTGTACGAACGTCCGCGATCATTAATTCACCCATGATTCCACGTAGGTGTTCAGCAGCACGTGCACCACCAGTTGAACCGTAACTTACGATACCAGCAGCTTTGTTGTTCCAAGCTTCACGAGCTAGGTCTAACGCATTTTTCAATGCTCCAGTGATAGAGTGGTTATATTCTTGAACGATGAATACGAATCCATCAAGATTAGCTAGTTTTTCGTTCCAAGCAGCAATTCCAGGTGCATCTGCTTCACCTAAGAATGGTAATTTGAAGTCTGCGATGTCTACGATTTCGTAGTTAGCATCTCCACGCTTATCAGCGATTTCCTTTACCCATGCTCCTACTTGAGGACTTACGCGTCCTTCACGAGTACTACCTAAAATAATACCAATGTTTAATTTTTCGTTTGACATTACTTCTTCCTCCTTTTGTTGGTTACCAAAAAGTTTATCTAATAAACCCATGATGTCTCTCCTTTTTTATATTAAAGGATATTTTTTAAAAATACCTTTAATTATTTTATCTCAGAAGTATTTATCTTAACTTCAAGATAAATGTTATATTAAAAAAAGGATCTTGTCAACCAAAAGACCTAAAAAACATATAAATAAAAAACGCCTAGTTAAACTAAGCGTTATATTGTTATTCCTTATAGTTTTCTTCTAGTGGTATATTTTCAAATATTTTTTATAATAATGACCAAATCAAGGATGATTTGGTCTGAAATATGCCTTATTGAATTGGATTTCCAGCACGTATATTTTCTGGTATATGCCTTCTAATCGCAAACAGGAGTTCACCAAGAAAATAGAGTGCTACAGTTGGCCATATCCATGCCCAATAGCTTCCTACAACCTCATAAAAATCCTTAAGTGCTGGTTGAACATAGGCTAAGCACACGAACGATAGCGCAATCCAACAAACCGAATAGGAAAAACAAATATGCCCCTGCAGCTGCCACTTATGCCCTGAATAGTCCCACCATTTCCGGCCAAAAAACCACTCTAGAAGGAAGCCACTGCAGTACTCTACGATTGTTGGAATTAGAAAACATAGTAACAACACCACGGACCAATGCATATCTCTTCCTATTAAAAAGATGAGCAGAAGGGGTGCAAGTCCGTACATTGGCTTAAATGGCCCGAAGAAAAAGTTGTCCTTAAAAAACACTCGTTTCCTAGCATAGTTATAACAGTTCTCTAGGAGCCATCCCAAAAACGAATAGATGGTAAAGAAAAAAACGACAGCCATTGCACCATCCCAGGATAGAAGCACTGGCATCTCAAAATCAAAACCAGTCACTAAACTCTGAAACACCGACAAATCACCTCAAGCATAATATTCTTGATTAGGATTTGCCCATTTTTGGTTAATTATACCTTTTTGACTTCAATTTTTTGACCTACAGCTCGATAGTTTAATAGAATCTGAATGAATTATTCTGTAATCTTCTTTTCAATGGCTTTTACTACCGAATCCATATCTGCATAGCCATTATACCGAACAAAAATGACATTTTTTCCTTTGGAAGCGAAAACTTCTTTAAACTCCTGATCCTCATGAACAATTAACTGATCAAAGCTTGGATGCTTTGTTTCGACGTAATTTTCAACTGGATCGGTATATCTATACCATTCTATTAAATCCGCAACAAAATTATCTGCCATTGAAGGGATACTTAGTTGATAAAAACTTGATGTGATACTTGGTGAATATTCACCGCTTCCATCTTCCCACCTTTTTCCCGGAACTCTCCCATTTTCATCTGCTTCATATTGCACCGGTGCAAACGGACTCCAATTAATTGTATATCGGTTGGACCAATCAACATTGTCATTCATATATTCAGATTCCCCACGAACCAATGCAGGATTCTGTTCTACATCCGCCAATCTGACAATCGGTAAGCCTGTATTTCCCTCGGGCAATGTTTTTGTATCCATTTTCGCTAGTTGCATAAATGGAATGATGGCGCTCAATCCAACCACGATAGTAAAAATAAAGGCCATAATCGAATTTAATCGATGGCGCTTTTTCCAAGGGGCATGATGATTAATTGATTTTCCCTCAATCAGGTCTTTTTTCAAGGCACGAATCGCAAGAGCTGCTTGCAGGGAAGTATAGGCCAAATAAGCAATGAAGATGGATAAAATCGTTTGTTGAATGGCTACCCCGTCAATCATTACATAGATTGGCGTTCCATCAAGAAACCATATGGATGCCAACATACCAAGCATTAATAGGAATGCCACAACAACGATACCTGCATTTAAGGCTAATTTTTTGTCTAGTTCCGTTAGTGTAAAAGACTGCTCTGCAGGATCGGTATGGATCTCTGGTGCATCAAGCTCTTCAGGTGATGAATATACTTGAAAATATTGATAGCCTGTCACATAATCCCAGCCACTTTCCGTATACATCTCAATTTGCTCTGGTGAAATCTTCTTTTTCATCGATACATCTATTCTGTACCTCATTTTTTTAGGTTCGCCTTTATCAAAGTGTGCAAAAAATTTACCCATTTTTTTAAGATGTAGCCCTTGTGCGGCCATGTCTTGAAACCAGCTTTCATGTTCTCCGATTCGCCAATAATCACTAGGTCTGATTTTTCGAACAGTCTTATTCATTCCCCTCACCACCCTCTACTATATTCCCATCTTGGATCATGGATTTGAGTCGATCATACTCTACCCTTAATGCATGTTCTCCCTCAGGTGTAATTTCATAAGTCTTTCTTCTACCGTCATCTTCTGCTAATGAAATGAGACCGTCTTTTTGCATCCTTGAAAGCACCCCGTAGAGTGTCCCCGGACCCATTTTCACCCTACCTTTTGAGACATCTGTAATTGCATGCATAAGCTGATATCCATGGTTTGGGTGCATTAAGGCTAGTAGCACATAATACATCGCTTCCGTCATCGGTCCCCCATTGTACGCCATACTCATATCCCTTCTTTCATTGGGACAAGGAACCTGTCCCCGCGTCCCTTATTTATTATGTATCTCGTTATTACGCATCACGATATATCGCATAACATAATAATACTTTATGAGATATTGAAAGTAAATAAGAAATGAACATTACTATGATAAAAATTTAGCAAAATAAAAAGACTAGGATTAGATTTTCCACTAGTCTTTCTGCTGCGTTTTAAATATTGTATTTTCAACTAAACTACACGTTACTTATGTAAAAGTTTTCACATTAACGATACTATCAAATTTTTGGTACTAAACTTCAATCAACACCCACCATAGAACTTCTAACCTTTTCATATGCCTTTTCAATATTCACCAATAAATCTTTCCGGAATATATCACTACATATAAAAACATTCATAATTTCATTTTTTACCGATGAATAGGCAAATTCTAAACTATTACTAATAGTCAAATTCTGCAATTTTTCAGTAGACATTTGGTCAACTATTTCCTTTTCGAAATATTCAACAGTTCCAAATAACACGGTCATGATAAACATCCCCTTTTCAAATGAAAATTATAGCTTGAACAGCCAATATCTTGTTAAGTTAACTACCCAACTAATTTATATTTACAGACGTTAGATATGAATTTAAGATTACTCTTAAACATATTGTCTTGTTTGCTTCTCTTTATTTATTAATACTTCAAACGACTTTTTTCTATTGTATCTAGCCCTTCGACATTCTGAACAATTCATAAAGCGATTTCCTTTATCATAAAAGTCATTAACTGGTTTTGGTTCTTTACACTTAAAACAAACTTGTTCTTTAGTGATCGTCTTCATCTTAATTCAACCTTCTTTCGTTTTAATCAAGATCCTTTTAATAGCCATTTATAGAAGCTCATTTGTTTTAAAATAAAAAAATCCACCAAAAAGATGGTGGATAAATTTGATTACATGATTATTTTTATAACCGAAATATTTATTCACAAGCTTTTTGGCAACTCGGCTATCATAGTTATCAGAACCTTAGACCCGCAGCTTTGCGTCCTTACCTTTCGATAAGTTTGCCTTTTTCAATTTTTGTCAATAGTTTAAATAAACTATTTTTATCATAATACGAAAGTAGAGGTTTTTCAACAAATTTCAACAAAATACTATAAATTCACCCAGAATAATAGATAATTATGCCTATATTACAAGTTAGGTCTTTTGGTGAACCTGCCAAAAACTGCTTCAGAATAAACCTCCACTACACGTGTATTAAAATGAAGCGAACATTAGGTCACAAGACTTTGATTGTTAAAATTCAAAAAACTAACATAGTCCCAAGTTACTCAAGCTATTAAAATTAGAGAGTTAAGATTGCCTCAGATAATAAAAAAGCCCCGTCTACTAGGAGACGGAGCTTACTCGGGAAAATTCTTGCTTTAATATATTTGTCCTTACGTAAATAAGTGTATTTAATAATTCAATACTTAAGCAAGCTGTATATTCAAGCGTTTTCTTTAGTAAAAGTTGTCTAAGTCAACCGAACCTGTTCATTATTTTGATAATCTATACTTCACTTCTTATATTCCGCCATATCTTCTCTTTCGATTCCGATATTCTTCAAGTGCTTGAAGAAATTCCTTTTCGGTGAAATCTGGCCACAGTACATCAGAAAACCAAAACTCCGTATAGGCGAGTTGCCAAAGGAGAAAATTGCTCAGGCGTTTTTCGCCACCGGTGCGAATCAGCAGGTCTGGGTCTGGCAAACCGTCTGTATACAGATACCTTGAAAACTGCTGTTCATCCAATTCATCCAGCGACAATTTTTCATCGTTGATATCCAAGAACATTTTTTTCATGGCGTTCAAAATCTCAGTTCTGCCTCCATAGTTAAGCGCAAAATTTAGCTGAAGACCGTCATTGTCTCGGGTACGTTGGATTGCATATTGGATGGCTTCACGGGTATAGGACGGAAGATTGTCCATATCCCCAATTGCCTCAATTCGAACATTATTTGCTATAAGGTCAGGAAGATAAATATGTAGAAACTCCTTAGGAAGTCTCAATATCGTTTCAACCTCAGATTTTGGACGTTTCCAGTTTTCTGTAGAAAAAGTATAAAGTGTCAGTACCTTCACATTACATTTTGCCGCAGCCTTGACAATTTTAAAAACAGTAGATACCCCTTCTTTATGTCCTGCCACTCTGGGCAAGCCACGCTTCTTAGCCCAGCGTCCGTTTCCATCCATTACAATTGCCACATGATCCGGTGTATCATGGTCTGAATACTGTAGTGAAGTATTCAATTGTTTTTGATTAAAAAATGGAATTTTCATTGACATTGTTTTTCTCCTCCATTGTGACGAGTAGTGAGTCCTGAGTGTCCCATTATTCATCGTTTCGGTATTCTAGTAAATCCCCTGGTTGACAGTCTAAAGCTTTGCAGATGGCTTCTAATGTGGAGAGCCGAATCGCTTTTGCCTTTCCATTTTTCAATATAGAAAGGTTTGCCATTGTGATACCCACTCTTTCTGAGAGTTCTGTTACGCTCATTTTTCGTTTTGCCAACATCACATCAATATTGATTATAATTGCCAATGTTTTCACCTCAGACCGTTAAATCATTTTCTGTTTTTATACGAATAGCTTCCTGTAAAAGTTTTTTTAGAACCGCTGCAAAGACTGCAATCACCATTGAAGCCCCAACAACAACCATTCCGATTAAGACAAGACCTGGTGCGTCGTCCCATTCCGCGATGATAAAGACGAATGGTAAGGCAGCTAGATACAGACAACTGATAGTGATGGCACAGTTTCTAATTTTCTTAAGAGCATGTACAGATAAATCAGAGAAAGCTATGTTCTTGTCAATATAATTCAAAAGCTTAAACGCTTGAAACAATGCAATATAAAACGGTACCGCCGAAATATACATAAGTGTTAAAATGCCAAGTACCATATACCCTAATGTGGCACCATCTGTCGCTTCCCCAAATGCTACCTTCGCTATCTTAGGTAATAAAAATAGGCACAGAGCCAAAACGGGAATTCCCATTATAATAACAGCTAGTTTTAAAAAAAGTGTTGAACTTCTTTTCATAAAAAGCACCTCATTCATTTATTGTCAATTTAATTTATCATAGTTTTTATTGATTTACAATAAAATATTATTGTTTTTTGTTTTATTTTTATTGTAATTTTGGTTTTAAAACAATAAAAGTGCGTTAATTCTTCTCAGATTAACGCACAGTTCTAATTTTATTTATGATCATTCTCCTTCTTAGGTAAACATTCTTCTTCTGGATTTATGTGAACCTGAGTCCATAGTCCATTCTCTACTTTGCGAAATTGTGCAATTTCTACGTCGGTTCCATTTGTTAATGTAAAAAAAACGATACAATAATCCGCTCCATCATGACCATGAAAACAGATATTTTTTGTGTATCCATTTTTCATTGTGGGGTACTTATGTTGAATCATTTTGCACCATTCCCCAAATTTAATGTCTACTACCGATTCCCCATCATGGCTCCAGCCATGGTACGGCGCACATAGAAAGTCTTCTTTAACCTTACTCACTTCGGAAATTCGAAAGCCATCCTTTTCGTGTTCAAGCTGGATGAATCCATACGAATAGCCAAAGTACTCAACCATCAGATCTTCCCGCAATTCTATTGTTTCAATTTCATAAAAAAATTTAATTTCCCGCTCTCCAGCTGGTACTCGGCAAAGCTTTAGCAAACTCGTATGTCCGATTCCTGCAAACGAATCAACATATTTTTCAAAGCTTAGTTTTTCTTGGTATTGTTTGGACAAAAAATTATAGGCAATCGGAAATGGAAGATCGCCATGGCCTATGGAACCGCAAGCCCTCACGCCTAGAGTTGCGGCCTCCCGTAGTATACTGAAATAGTTGATTAGTGTATCCTCAGGTGTTTTCGTTAATTCGCGTGGTAGCTGGATTTGATCATACGTTTTATCATAATAAGGATCGTAAAATTTCCAATCATTAAATCTTACATTTAAAGCTTTCAAACAAGATGGACGAAAATATTTTTGATGATAGGCAGTAAATTCTTTTTGATTCTGTTTTCGCATAGTTAATCACCCTAGATTCAATTTATGGGTGTGCGAGGGAAAGGTGTGCGTCCTATTGAAAACAAAAAAAGCGCCCGTTTGAGCACTTCATTTTCACACATACATCTTTATATAGATTCCAACTGCAATCAAAGAGAGCAGTATGACAACTGCATAAATGACGGTTAGGTTGATGCTGTTTCTCTTCGTTTTTTCACGGTAGTTCGCATCGCCTTTCCCTGCTATTAGCATGGTTCCGATCAGTGCGATAATACCAATCACGATAACAAGTATAATGGCTATTTTCATTTATTTATTTTCACCTCGATTATAGAGTTGTCTCTTTTTCAACCAAAGACTTTTTCGGAAGCCTTTCACTCTTTTCTTGAACGATGATTACGGCGGCAATCACCATGATAATCCCAACATATTGCCACGCTTGCAATGTTTCCTGGAAGATAAAAAAACCGATAATGGCAGCAACGACAGGTTCAATGGTTGCAATGATGGAAGCCCTACTTGATTCAATATGTTGTAATCCTTTTGTATATAGAATAAATGCCAGCATCGTTGATAGAAAGCCAAGTCCTATGATATACATCCATGATTTAATATCTGCAAACAAGTTCAGCGAGGACCAGATTCCGCTAAACGGCGTCACGGCAACTGCTGCAAAAATAAACGTATATACCGTGACAGTAAGAGAATCATATTTTTCAAGAGCAAACTTGCCAAAAATGCTATATAGCGCGTAAAAGAAACCAGAACCGATTCCTACTATCAGTCCGAACAGGGAGATTGTACCTGTAAAGTTCGGAAAGACTCCAACTACAAACGCACAGCCTACTATGGTTACAGCAAGGGCCAACATTTTTCGAATGGTGAGTTTCTCTTTAAATAGGAATCTTGCAAAAATCGTGACAAATGCAGGTGCAGTATAAAGCAGTATGGCGGCAACGGATATCGATGTTTCCTCAATTGCCACAAACATGCACCAGTTAAACAGGACAATACTAATGATTCCAGTTCCAATAAAATATTTGCTGTCGGACATCTTGATTTTAAAGGCATGGGGGTTTTTTAATAATGCATATGTAATCAGAAAAATGGAAGCAGCAATTGCTCGTACTGCCACAACCTGTAATGGCGTAAAACCAATTGCGTACAGATTGCTTACAAATAAGCCGATAATCCCCCATAATGATGCACCTGCTGCAATTGAAAGCCCCGCCATTTTTTTGTTCATTAGCGCTTCCCCCGATTTACGTATTGCCAATATGTTACCAAATTTCGAAAGACTTGAAAAGAATAATCCTTTGCATACAAAAAAGCCAAGCAAACCATTTGCTCAGCTTTTCTTATTATCTTATAGGTATTTCAAACTCTTCTTCACCTAAGAGCACTTTCAGAATTAACGGTTTATCGGTTTCAGATACCGGTGTCGGAACTTGGAAATAAATATGTACATTCCCCTTCGTTAACGGATCTACACTAGCCCCACCAAATTTTGTACCATTCTCTTCCTCGGTTGCAGCTAAGCTTTCAAACTCATGTTTACCATCATATAGTAAAAAGAATTTTACCGGTGCCAGCTTGTGACCATAGTGAAATATATCTGTTGTATCATTGTTAATCGTTCCTGTTATATGAAAATAGATTTGGGAATCCGTATTTGTACTACGACTTGCCCAAGTATCATTCGGGTCTGCATTGGAAGTTGAAAATTCTTTGACAAAAGACGCATTCGTAAGAGTAATTTCGACAGAGTCATTATCATAATAAAATACCTTATCGGAATCAAATACATTTTCAGCTGGTTCTACTGATTTTTTCTCATCATCACTAGAAGATCTAAAAACCTCTGCATCTTTGTTTTTATCTTCTTTATTATTTTCTTCTGTTTCTTTCGCTTCTGAGTCCTTTTTCTGATCATCTGTCTCAGTTTCTGCTCCATTCGTAGTAGACGAATCAGACTGGTTGTCACTGTCCTTTGCTGCTTCATTTGAACTACCACAGGCTGCTAAAAACACAGCTAATACCAATGTTATAAGTATACTTCCCCATTTTTTCTCCATATTGATCCTCCCATCTTTTCTCCAAAATTCATTATAGTATCCAAATTTTGGGTAAACAACAGGAAAGAGAATAATTAAGGAAAAATAAGAAAAAACTCCCTTTTTCACAAAGAGAGACACAAGACTTTTTCACTATATTACAATTAAAAACCAGACTTTATACTCATTCGTAACTTTTACCTTTTATAAAAATGATACTGATTTTTTCCTTTTCGCTTCGCTTCAAACATGGCCATATCAGCATGTTTCATAAGAGCATTTACTGCGCCTCCGTGCTCCGGGAAAAAGGCAATTCCTATACTAGAGGTCACAAAAACGGAAAACTCCCCGATAATGACGGCCTTCTGAACCGATTGAATAATCGTTTCAGCTAATCGCTTTGTTTCCTCAACGTTTGTGTCGGGAAGGAAAATATTAAACTCATCCCCTGCCATCCTCGATAACACGGCCTTTTCTGGTACAATTTCTTTCAATCTTGTTGAAATATGCTGAATAAGAGTATCACCCACATCATGTCCATACGTATCATTAATCGCTTTGAATCCGTCTAAATCAAGGAATAATACCGAAAGTGGTTCTCCCTTATCAATTTCTTTTTCTAGTTCTTTGGCAAAGTACCTCCGATTCGGCAGACCTGATAATGCATCATAGAAGGCGAGCTGGTACATCATCCTTTCTGCTTCTTTACGTGCGGTGATATCCGCAAAAAACACTTGGACAAATGTCTCTCCATCCATTTCGTACGGAGAACCAGAAACCTCAGCATAAATCGGGTGCTTATCCAGCCGAATCATGACTTCTTCGATTGCCTCAACAGGTTTATCATTACGAATGGATTTCCAGCGACTTTTAATAATTTGATGATAGTCTGGGTGAATAAAGTCGAGAAAATGTTTTCCAATCATTTGCTTAACATCCGTTCCCCCTAAGATTTTGATACCTGTTGAATTGATAAAATGAACGACTCCAAACTTATGAATGATAATCCCAATTGGTGCTAGTTCGACCAATCGCTTATAATGCTCCTCGCTCACTAATAAACGAGTTTGCATTGTTTGATCCCTGCTTGCTTGAAAAAGGAGGAGAACAAACATGATAAGAAGGAAGATTGTAATTGTCGTCGCAATGGTAGACCCCGATAAAACATATCCCCCAAGACTCTCATTATGCTGATGGGAATCTAATTTTTCAAAGGTTGTCGCACTCATTCCAATGTAGTGCATACCTGCAATTCCACAACCTAAAGTGATAGAGCCGACTATTCCAAACCAAGTTGCATCACGATATTGAGAAAACAGCCAAAATGTCACCCATGATCCGATGATTGCTGCAAGTAACGACAGAAGCAGCAACAAAGTTGCATAGGTAAGATTGGCCTCCATCTGCATCGAACGCATGCTTAAATAATGCATGCTAAAAATACCAAATCCCATTAAAAAGCTACTTATCACTACCGTTTTACGATTTTGAGAATGTAAGATTAATGAAAAAGCAAGAATGGAAAAGAGTACAATCAAACATAAGGAAGCAAGGACGAGCCAAATATTATAGGTTACGGTAACCTTAATATGGACAGCTAGCATTCCGATGAAGTGAACGGCCCACACACCGCCACCCATCACGAGTGAGGCTGAAATCAACCAAAATTTATCATTTCTTGTGCTTGTTGCATCTCGATTGATTAAATGAAGCGCAACATACGAGGTAAAAATGCCAATTAAAATAGACAGCATAACCATCCCTATATGATACTCAGTCATATAGCTTTCTGGGTTAGAAAACAACATAAAAATAACACCTTTTCTGCGAATTTGCTTCGGTCCAATTACTTATCATTAGGATGGGTTATTTAGGAAAAACCATTCATTTTGATTAAAAAACCACGAAACGTTTGTCTCGTGGTTTGATTCATTATTTCTTAACCTTAGTCGCACTGCCTCGTACGATGAGCTTTGTGTGAATGGTTATTTTTTTACAGATTTCACGCTTGGTGGCGATACGCTCAAGCAGTAGGTCCACCGCAGCTTCACCCATAATCTCCGTGTACAATTTAACTGTGGTGAGTGGTGGCACCATGTATTGTGCAGAGGAAACGTCGTTAAAACCAACGATGCTGAGGTCCTCTGGAATTTTCACACCTAATTCATAGGCGGCCTTGTAGCAACCAACTGCAATTGTGTCGTTCGCTACAAATAAGGCCGTTGGCTTTTCTTTTTCACTTAGCATTTCCTTCAGAATCTGGTAACCGTCTTTTGGATTATATCCGCCAATTTTAACGAAATCCTCATTAAAAATTCCTTTTTCCATTAGATATGATTCAAAAACGTCCTGTCGCAAATCCTTGAAACGGTTGCCGTACATATCGGTTTCGACACCGCCGATAAACCCGATATTTTTATGACCTAATTCCACCAAATAATTGAGGGCTTTTTTTGTTGCAGAGTTAAAATCGATCACCACGGCATCGAAATGGTCCTCATCTGGGTTTGCATCGATAAAGACTGAGGGCTTATCAAAACTCTTGATCAATTCAATATCTGCTTTTTTAAAGGTTCCAAGACAGATGATACCATCCACTTTAGAAAGACTTCTTTTTGTGTCGTCTTTGGTTATTTTTATGATTTCCATGCCAAGGCTTTCAAGTTTCTTTTCTAGGGCCACCCGAATCGAAAGATAGTAGGTGTCGACTAATTCTTCTTCAAGCGAATAAGAATAATAGAGCCCCACGACCCCTTTCTTTTTCGTTTTTTTCTTTTTCGGGGTGATGACATAGTTAAGTTCCTCTGCTGCTTCGAAAATCCGCTTTTTTGTTTCAGGTGTTACATTTAACGTTTCATCATAGTTTAACACCCGAGAGACCGTTGCCATGGAAACCTGTGCTAAATCCGCTATATCTTTAATCGTCGCCATTTTTCATACCCATCCCTTTTTGAGAAAACTCGCTATATCGCTTCTTTGTAGCTCTTTTTCTTCAAAAACTTTAGTTTTGTTTCGGAAATGATGATTGCTGCAAGGATAATGATTGCTCCGATGATCATTCGTACGGTTAATACCTCACTTAGAATGATGATTGAGAATACCATACCCCATAATGCTTCTGTTGATAATATGATCGCTGCATTCGTTTCGGTTGTGAATTTCTGCGCGACGGTTTGTAATAGAAACGCAATCGTTGTTGAAAATACACCTAAGTATAGAACTGCCGATACGCCTTCAATGCTAGCAGCAAAATCCGTTTCACCTTTGAAAAGGACTACGATAAAGCCTAAAACAGTAGCCGCCGCCATTTGGATGACCGTTAGCAACACAGGATCTTCATCCTTCACAAATTGGGCCGTGTAAAAAATATGAAATGCAAATCCAACCGCACATAATAACGTCAGAAAATCACCAAAGTTCACGCCTCCAGAGAGTTGCAAAGACATCACACCCACACCGGTTATCGCAAACACTGCACCTAGGAGTTCAAATTTATTCATTTTTCGTTTAAAGACGAAAAACGCAATTATCGGCACAATCACCACATTCACCGCCGTTAAAAAGGCATTTTTCGATGGTGTGGTGTATACTAACCCAACTGTTTGCAAGGCAAATGCTAGGTATAGAAAGATTCCAATGATTGAACCTTTGATAATCGTACTTTTTTTAATATGTTTTAGTTTCTTAAAAAAGACAAGGCTTAACAAAATGACACCAATCAGGAAACGGATCGCAAGGATTTGATACGGTGTGAAATGGTCAAGCGACACCGCACTTGCGACAAACCCACTTCCCCAAATGATGGCAACAATCGTAAGACCTAGTTCCCCAATATATTTACGCATGAAAACCTCCGCCTATTTATTTTTAAGAAATTGAAGAAAAACACTTGATGTCCATGTGAAGGAGGTATCGACGAGTCCCTTTCCATTATGAGGATCGAAGTTTTCTGCCATACCGCCGACAAGTGTAAGTTTTAAATATTTCTCTTGAATTCTCTCTCCAATTTCACTGTAGCCAAAACTTTTTAATGAATCAACAAAAAGATAGGTGACAGGGGCCCATATTGGTCCAAGCCAGTAACCATTTTCTTTATAAAATGGGCTTGTTGGCATTTCGGTTGCAAATCCGTACTTCGTTTCAAAGTTTTCCACAAGGTCATCCACAAGCTGAGCCATTACCTTTTTATCGAGGCGGTATCCAATTAAAACAGGCAAACGTAAAATTAAGCTTGTGCGGATATCGATTTTTTCAGCATCCTTACCAACTCTACCAAAGAATCCATCCTTATCATGAAGTCGCTCCATTAGTAAAGCAAACATTGTATCCGCTTTTTCTGTGAATTGCTTTACTTCTGCTTCTTCCCCAAGAATTCCTGCAAATTTCGCTAAAATATCATAGGTTCGAATTAAAAAGCTAGCAAGATCTGGTGCTTCAACTGGCATCCCTCTGTGGAACAAGGATGCATTATCCCAGCCGGAATCATTGCCATGCTTATAATGTGGTAGTCTACCTTCATACGTTCGATATAAATCAAAATACTGTATGACTTTTTTGGTAGATTCATAAACCTCTCGTAGGCGGCTTTCTTCCTTAAAATAGTCATTCTCATCCATGAGTTTTTCATAAACATATGCAAAGATTGGTGGTTTAATACAGTTATAAGATATAAATTTATCGTTCACAAAATCCGGATAGGCCCCAGATTCATCCTGAGTTTCGATAAAGATTTTCAACTGGGAATAGGCAAGCTCTGGATACTTGGCGCCAAGGTTCAACGCGTTAAAACAATTGTCCCAAGACCAAATGTTATACATCCAGAGCTTTGACATATACATCGCATAGTCTGTTAGGAGACCATGTGGATGAACTACACTTGACCAGGTGATGTATGCCGCGCGGTCGATGGAAGGTTGGTAGACTTCATTTTTCTCAGTGAGATTCTCCACCCACTCTTGATAGAGTTTCTCCACTTTTTCTTTGCCCGCGTCAAAGCTTGCATTTTTCTTTGGCTTATACACAGTACGATAGCTTTCGATGACAAAGTGACCATTGCCCATGCGAATATCGATAAAATCATTACCGATCACATTCCATGGTGCTTCAACGGACATTTCACCAGAAAGCTTGCTAATCATCAACTTTAATTCCTTTGGATAGATGTGGTATTCGTACATCCCTTCCTCATATTCGTGTAGAGTGTCGTACTTCACTTTACTTGCCTGTAAGCGCACCTCAACACCGTTTGCGGCAATATGAAGCTCATCCTCTTCTGGAATGATGATTTCTGCATATTTCCCTAAATCCTCCACTAAATAGAATCGTAACGAACTTTGCGTTGCAAGGATGTCAAATTCTCTTTCAACTCCATTTAGCAATAAATCCATTTTAAAAAGCTTCGACGGTGCATCATCACCACCATGAACATCTCGTATATATATCTCTTTAGAATCCTTTTCCTGTGATACACAAAAATAAGAACCAAATCGTGAAAAAGGAATTTCTCGAATATCTAATTTCATCTATAATTCTCCTTTATGAAATAAGCAGGGTTGCCCCTGCTTATCCTTAAATCAAATACGCCTTGGCGTATTTGCGCCCGATTTTTAGGCCCACACGAGGTGGGTCACAAAGACGTTGCCACAGGATTTGGCGTTGTTAGTCTTTGATCTTATACTCGAATAAATTCATTTAAAAAATCGTAGCATCCGCCGAAGTCTGTTAACTTAATTCAGGGGGAACCCCGCCTGAATTAAGTTAACGTGCTGTAAAGAATTTACTTTCTTCTACTAGACGATCCTTATCAATCTTTCTTATTTCAAATTGAAGACGGAAGTCCTCGATGATTGTACGATATGGAGGTAGCTGCTCTTCACCACAGCTATTGCTTCCGACACCGCTTTGCTTGTAATCAATCGTCAACACATTGAATGGTGACTTTTTAATTTTACCACGGTGCTTTGCCTCTTCAAGAGCACTTGTTTCATAGTCATGAATCGTGAAGTCATGCTCTTCTTTAAAATTGATGAGATACGCGTTCTCACCTTTTGCTACTGCTAAGAAAGATGTGTCGCATCTAGATCCATTCTCCTGCGGGTACACGTAATCAGTATGCATTTCCTGAACAGTCTTGTTATATAGTCCAATCGGCTGACTACGTTTCGTATCTTGATAGGATTCGGAATCCCCACGTCCATACCAAGTGACATTGTTGTAATCTTGGTTAAGATGCATCGTTACCCCAATTCGTGGCAGCATTTCTGGAATTTCGATACCTCGTAAGACCTTTTCACCTTTTAGGTCAATGTTTAATGCACCATCTTTCGTGATGCGGTAATTGTACGTTAAGTGGAAGCCCCATGCTTGGTTAACAGTTGATAAATACTTCGTGATGACAACATCCACATAGTCATCAGTCACTTCATAAGAAACTTCGCCAAGCTGTTCCTTTGTATTTTTCAGGAAGTACTTGTTAATCCAGTCATCCTTTTTATACATATCATTATCGATAATCGCTCTCCAAAGGGTTACTTCCGGTCCTTTGTTAATGATTGCTTCCCCTTCGGATTCGAACGATTCTAGCGTTCCATAGACGTTTGAGAAAACAGCCTTGACCTTATCGTTTTCAATGATAAGCTGTGCTGCATCTTCTTCAATCATGAAATTTGAACCAGTTGATGTGACTACCTTCACTACTTTTTCAATCTTAGTCGATTCTAATAGGAAGCTTTCTTTTGTAATCTCATGACCTTTTTCGGTGTAAAGCGTATCTTCTGCTTCACGATAGCTTAAGTAGATGCGAACATCATCGTGTTGAGCAGCTTTTGCTAGATTGACTGGTAAAACAATTTCTGCTGCTTCATGTGCTTGGATGCTCGGTAATTTCATTTCGACTTCCTCAATAATGCTACCGAACGATTGAACTTCAATGTGAAGAACGATCCCGCTTAAATTTCTAAAATCGTATAGGTTCTTAACGCGAACTTTTCCTTCAGCAAGTTTTACTTCTTCTGTTACAATTGGCTCGATCACCTTTTTATATTCGATAAGACCTGGTGAAGGAGTTCGGTCTGGGAACACAAGACCATCGATACAGAAGTTTCCGTTAGTCGGGAAGTCTCCGTAATCGCCACCATATAAATAGTAGGTTTCACCATTGTCGTTCGTCACTTCAATTCCATGGTCACACCATTCCCAAATGAAGCCACCTTGCAATCGAGGATATTTTCGCATCACTTGTTGGTACTCAGTCAACCCACCAGGGCCGTTCCCCATTGCATGACCATACTCACAAAGAATATGTGGCTTCTTGCCTTCAGCATCTTTACCGATTTCTTCAAGTGGCTTTAAGCGAGTATACATCGTTGTATACACATCACTGTATGCAGCAACTCTGTCACCCTCGTAATGTACTAATCTTGTGGCATCAATTGCTTTAATTGCATTGTACATCGCCGTGAAGTTGCGTCCAGCACCTGACTCATTTCCTAGTGACCACATAATGACACTTGGGTGGTTGCGATCTCTCTTTACCATTCTTACAGCACGATCGACATATTGTTTTTCCCATAGCTCGTTGTCAGAAATCCAATTGTAGTTGCCAGTGTTTTCAAAGCCATGGCATTCAAGGTCTGCTTCATCAATGACGTAGAGTCCGTACTCATCACATAGGTCATAAAACACATCATTATTTGGATAGTGCGCTGTACGAACCGCGTTGATATTGTACTGCTTCATCATCTTAATGTCCTGAAGCATGTCTTCATAGGTTACCGTTCTACCTGTCTTCGGATGTGAATCGTGGCGGTTCACCCCGTTAAAGAAAACACGTTTACCGTTGACTCGAATTTCATTGTTTATCACTTCAATTGCACGGAACCCAATACGTAACGGAACGACTTCCTGATCACCATTCGGTAAGCAATATTCAAATAGAAGGTGATAAAGATTTGGTTCCTCTGCATTCCATAAAAGTGGATTTTCAACTAATCTACTTGTCTCGAATTCGCCATCAACTACTTCTATTTCAAATCTATCTACTTTTTCACCGCCGTGGTAAAGAGTAGCGAATAAGCCATTTACACGGTTTGTTAGAAATGCCCCAGCGATTTTCAACGTGAAATTTTCATAGTTCTCATCTGGAAGTGTTTCTACATATACATCCTGAAGTGTATTCTTGTTGATTTTAAAGAGCTCCACACTTCTAAAAATTCCAGATAGCCACCACATATCCTGGTCCTCAAGATATGTTCCATCTGAGAATTGATAAACTCGTACGGTTAAACGGTTGCTTCCTTGTTTCACATATTCTGTGATGTCAAATTCAGAAGGAACTCGTGACACCTTGCTATAGCCGACATGCTTTCCGTTCACATATAAATCAAATGCAGAGTCGACCCCATTAAATTTTAAAATGAGGGCTTCGTTGTCTGCTAGGTCGGTAACCTCTAACTCTCTAAAATAAATCCCGGTTGGATTTTCCTGTGGTACAAATGGTGGATTAATCGCAAATGGATACAATACATCTGTGTAATGCATGTTTCCATAGCCCTTGATTTGCCAGCTAGATGGAACCTCGATATCGTCTAACCCTTCAATCGCAAAGTTCTCAGATTCAAATCCCTTCGGTGAAAGTTCTGGTGCATCAACAAATAAGAACTTCCACACGCCATCAAGCAATGTATATCCAATACTTTTTTCTCTATTAAAAGTGATTGCATTCTCTTTCGTTTTATATCTATAAAAATCAGTATGAGCTGGGAGTCTGTTGATCCCAGTTAGATGAATGTTCTCCCATCTCTTCATTTCTCGTCGCATGTTATCTTCCTCCGCATAAATCTATGTTGATCTTACTTGATTGAACCACTGATTCCTTCGACAATATACTTCTGTGCAAATAGGAATACGAGTACTGGTGGAATAATCATGACTAAAGTGATTGACATAATCGGTAAAATTTGAAGGTCATGTATTCCTTTAAATGCTGCAAGTCCTAGTGCCAATGTATATTTTGATTGATCTTGAAGGTAAATTAATGGGCCGAGGTAGTCGTTCCAAACTAATAAAATATTTAAAACCGCGATTAAGATAAGTGGTGCTTTCATAATCGGTAGGAATATTTTAAAGAAAATCTGGAATTCGTTTGCTCCATCAATTCTCGCTGCATTTTCAAGATCCTTCGGGATATTCATTAAGAACTGTCTTAATAAAAAGATGTAGTAGGCTGATCCAAAAAACGCTGGGACAATTAATGGCTTTAATGTGTTAATCCAACCGAATAAATTGAATTCCATATATAACGGAATCATGGTTACGTCCCATGGAATCATCATTGTTGCAAGCAACAGGATGAACAATCCATTTTTATATTTGAAATCATATCTTGCAAATCCATATGCAACTAAGGAACACGAAATCAATTGACCTAGAGTTGTCATTACAGTAACGATTACTGAGTTTTTAAAATAAGTACCGAATGGCTGGCTGTTCCATGCATCCATAAAGTTTCCCCACTGAGGTACATCTGGAAAAATCTTTGGTGGGAAACTAAACACCTCAGCCTCTGTTTTTAACGCTGACAGGATTACCCACACGAAAGGCAATAAGAAATAAAGTGAAAATAATCCAAGAAGGCTGTACATGATGATTTTATATTTCTTTGACATTCTCATTTTTTCTTCTTCCCTTCTTTTTTCACTTCATTTTCGTAGAACACCCATGTCGATGATGATTTAAAAATTAACATCGTTAGAATTAAAATGATGATGAACATAAACCATGCATTCGCACTTGCATAACCTAATTCATGGTGTTTGAACGCATTGTTATACACATAGAGCCCGTAGAAATAGGTTGATTTTAACGGACCGCCACCAGTTAAGAGTAAGACGAGTGTTAATTGCTGCAATGCGGCGATTACTGATGTAATCACGTTGAATAAAATAGTTGGCGTAATACTCGGGATGGTAATGCTAAAAAACTGACGGAATGGTCCTGCGCCATCAATTGCTGCGGCTTCATATAATTCTGGTGGAATTCCTTTGATATCTGTATAAAAGATCAGCATCATAGTTCCGACACCCCAAGCACTTGCAATTACAATTGTAAGGATGGCCCACTTCGGATCCACAAGCCATCTCGGTCCTTCAATGCCAACAAGCGATAAAAGATAGTTGAAAATCCCATATTCAGAGTTAAATATCCAGCCCCAAATAATTGAAATCGCAACTCCGGAAACCACCGCAGGTAAATAGAAAATGGTACGGAAAATTTTCATTCCTTTTAATGGCTGAGTAATGAGGAGTGCAAGAATTAGGGCAGTAACTAAGTTTAACGGCACAAAAATCGCGGCAAATTTAAATGTAATGGCTAAAGATTTATAAAATTGCGGGTCAGCCGTAAACATAGTCTTATAGTTTTCGATTCCCACAAAGCTTGGTGCACTTGTTATCGGCCAATCAAAAAAGCTCATAATTAATGAGAAAGCAAGTGGCCCTAAGGTAAACACCAAAAACCCAATAATCCACGGTAGTATAAATAAATAGGGTACTTTCCTACTTACTAGCTGATAGCTATTCGCTTTCTTCGATTTATTTAACATAAGATGACCCCTTAAATCAGATTAGAAAATAGGGTAAAGCGCCTTGCGAACGCTTTACCACACTAGAAAAGCACAAGGAGCTTTGCTTTAGGCGACAAGCATAAGACGAGCGCTGACAGAAGGTGCATTTTACCTTCCGAAGCGATTGGCTTATAACTCGAGCCGATGGCTCCTGGAGCTAGACAGCAAAGAATTTTTTTACTCAGCAGCACTCTTTAATGCTTCTTTTGGATCCATTAGTGTGCTTGGGTTAAAGATAGATTCGAACACATAGTTTAGATTGTCAGATACTTGGCTCCAGTCCTCAACGATAAAGGAAGCAGGAGTATAGCCTTCACTCTTTTCTAACATGGAATAGAAAACACTCTTCATTTCGTCTTCCTCAAGCTTTTCGCTTTCAACTACAGATTTTAAAACAGGTAGTTCGAAATCAATTCTTGCTTTGTTTGCCTCTTCACCAGTCCAGAATTTAATGAACTCAAATGCTTCTTCTTTGTGCTTTGAATTTTTTGAAATGGAAATACCTGAAGAACTTAAAATACTTACACTTTGTCCATTTTTAAACTTCGGTAATTCAACTACACCGTAATCAATACCAGCCTCTTTTAACGGGTTAAGTCCCCATGCACCGTAGACGAACATTGCAACTTTACCAGATTTCATTTCAGTTGCACCTGAACCTTCAGTTGTGATGGCATAACCATCTTTCGCCATGTTCTGGAACATTTCAAATACCTCAACTGATTCTTTTGAATCTAGGTTTCCTTTTAAGTTACCTTCTTCATCAACATAAGATGCGTTGTTACCCCATAGGAACATTTCGAAATCATATGGGTCAGGCTTTCCTGAGAAAGCAAATCCTGATACTTTTGTTTCTTTGTTTGCTAGTTTTTTAGCTGTTGCTTGAAGATCTTCCCAAGTCCAGCCTGCTTGTGGATATTCAACACCCGCTTCATCAAATAAGGCTTTGTTGTAGTAAACAACATGTGTTGTGTATCCAACTGGCAACCCAAGAATTTGATCATCTGCTGAGTTATAATTCCAAAGAGTTTCATAAAAATTATCTTTATACTCAGCGCCTTCTTTTTCAATATAGGAATCAAGTGGTTCTAAAGCATCCTTGTATGTCGGGTAGTTCCACATATACATAATATCTGGAGCATCCTTTGCACCCATACCAGCTGTAATTTTTGTATCATATTCACTTCCATACGCCTCTAAAACAACTTCAATATTTTCGTGAGATTCATTGAACTTATCAATCATTCCTTGCTGCAGATCAACATCATCTCCAACATCCCAGGTAGCAAAGCGAAGTTTTACTTTACCATCCTTGGTAGTATCGGTACCGCTTTCATTTGATGACAAGCTACAACCTGCTAAAAGTAACATTGCTGCGATAAATAATAAGAAAATAGATTTCATTTTTACGAGCTTCATAGTATGCCCTCCTTTTTATATGACATCCTCATTATATTCTGAATTTTACTAAATGTAAACGGTTTTATTTATATTTTTACTAAAATATTTAATAGTTAAAAATTGGTTAATTGTTGTTTTGGTAGGGTTTTACAGCTTTTACAGAGGTTTAGTAAAACATAGTTTAATTATAGGGAAAGGTGTATTTTCGCTTGGGATTTTTAGTAAATTTTTTTTGAGTTCCCTGCAAGTGTGTCCAGGATGGTTCGTGGGGGGCCTGTTCGGTTGGGTTCGATGGAATGGGGATGGCTTATGAACGGGATTTCGAGTGTGAATTACGCTTCAAGTGCTCTTCATCTGGCTTATGAAGGACTTTTTGAGCGCGACTTTCGCTCGGAATGGTCTTCATCGACATTATGAAGGACTTTTTGAACGTGGCTTTCGCTCGAAATGGTCTTCATCGACCTTGTGAAGGACTTTTTGAACGCGGCTTTCGCTCGAAATGGTCTTCATCGACCTTATGAAGGACTTTTTGAACGTGGCTTCCACTCGGAATGGTCTTCATCGACCTTATGAAGGACTTTTTGAGCGCGACTTTCGCTCGGAATGGTCTTCATCAACCTTATGAAGGACTTTTTGAACGTGGCTTTCGCTCGAAATGGTCTTCATCGACCTTGTGAAGGACTTTTTGAACGTGGCTTCCACTCGGAATGGTCTTCATCGACCTTATGAAGGACTTTTTGAACGTGACTTTCGCTCGGAATGGTCTTCATCGACCTTATGAAGGACTTTTTGAGCGCGACTTTCGCTCGGAATGGTCTTCATCAACCTTATGAAGGACTTTTTGAACGTGGCTTTCGCTCGTAATGGTCTTCATCAACCTTATGAAGGACTTTTTGAACGTGGCTTCCACTCGGAATGGTCTTCATGCTTACAAAAACAACCACTAAACTCATTTAAAAAGCCGAACCCTTGTTAACAGGAATCGGCTCTTTCTTATAATACATGGCTCTATGTTCCAAATCCCTTAACCCTAAATCCTATTCGTTAAAAAAGCATCCAATTTTCTTATGACGGCACTGCTAATATGTGATTCTATTTTTTTAACTTCCTTTTCAATTTCCTCATCTTCGACTTTAATTAATTGAAAGAAACGGGAAAGGACTTCATGGTTTAAGGCTAATTCCTTAGCCAATTGATTTCCTCTTTCTGTGAGTGTAAGGATTCCATATCGCTGAAATTCAAGAAGGCCATCCTCCTTTAGCTTCTTTGCCATTTTTGATGCAGAGGGAACGGAAACATTCAATGACTTCGCTAATTGAGATACACGCGTAAAACCTTCTTCATTTAAATTTGCATATATCTCTAAAAGGTACGTTTCCCGCTTAGCGGAAATCACATTTCAACACCACCTTTAATCATTCATCTGATTCCAGAAATTCATTCGAGCAGCTACCCACGATTTGTTGAAAGTCGTCTCTGTCAATGATTCCTAAAGCCTTTAATATTATGGAGTATTTAATGATTTTGGAGTTGATCCTTGAACTTCTTTGCATGTTTCCACCATCCTTTCTACCATTCTAGTAAGGGGGCACAACAGGGACAGCTCCCTTACGAACGCGGTTAATCGGGACGAGGAACCTGTCCCTTTGTCCCAGGGCGTAACCAATTTGAAAGCATTCCATGTCGCGGCGAGAGGACAAAGCTTATTAAAAAGATAAGCCCTGTGGCAAAAGCCATGGAACCGGAGATAGACGAGTCAATCCAGAGTGCAAAATAATATCCCAGAACAGCTGACATAACCCCAAAGGCAGCACTTAGAAAGAGCATCACATGAAGTTTGTCGGTCCAAAGATAAGCAGCCGCTGCTGGAGCAATTAGCATTGCAACCACCATAATGGCACCAACTGCATCGAATGAAGCAACTGTTGTAATAGAAACGAGTGTCATAAATAAATAATGCAACCCAAGTACTGGGATTCCGATACTCGCTGCAAGTGCTGGATCAAAGGTGGTAAGTTTCCACTCCTTATAAAAGAGCCCGATAACCACAACGACGATGAATAAGACAATGATAAGCATGAGTGTAGCTAAAGGGATGCTTCCAAGCATAGGTACAGTAACCGTGTTCCAAGGAACAAATGAGATTTCCCCCATTAATGCATGTTGAACATCCAGATGGGCATTTCCTACTTTTGTCGCAATCAGTATCACCCCGATAGCAAAGAGTGTTGTAAATACCACTCCAATCGAAGCATCCTGCCCGACTCCTCTCGAATGAAACCATTGCACAAAATACGTTGTTAGAATACCGGCAACGGCAGCACCAATTACCATGTGTATTCCACTTAAGCTCTGGGTAAGCAGATAAGCTACGACAATACCAAGTAGGACTGTATGGCTAATGGCATCAGCCATCATCGCCATTTTGCGGAGGATTAAGAATACCCCCACAACTCCACAAGAAATTCCAACTAGGGACGCTGTTAGTAAAATCCACGCTGTGTAACTCATTGATTTCCCTCCTTTAAAACAGAATTGGAAATCGCTAAGTCTTGGACTTCCTTCTTTTTATCTCGCAGCATGATATATTCGACGACCAAGCCTTTTTTCATTCCAAAAAATAAGGATAATAGAAAAATAGAACCTGATGTGACGACAATGAATGGGCCTGTTGGTAAACTGACACCTAGCGCACTTATCGTCGTACCTACAGCACCCGAGATTCCTCCAAAAATTCCTGATAACCACATCATCGTCTTAAAGGAATGTGTCCAGTATCTCGCACTAACAGGCGGAATGATGAGTAGAGCGGACATTAGAATCACGCCAACAGCCTGTATGCCTATCACAACTGTTAGGACTAGTAACATTAAATAAATGAAATTCATTCCTTTTATTGATAGGTTTAGACCTTTCGCAAAGTCAGGGTCAAAGAGGAATAATTTCCATTCTTTAAAGCCGATGATAACAGTCAAAATGACGGCTACTGCAAGGATAGACATTGTCATAACATCTGACGAAACCATTGAGGCCGCCTGACCGAATATAAAATGATTCAACCCCGCTTGATTTCCTTCACTACTCTGATTGACAAGTGTAAGCAGGACAATTCCGCCGCCAAAAAATACCGCTAAAATCATTCCCATTGCTGTATCTTCTGTAATCCGAGTGTTTGATTTTATGAACATGATGCATACTGCTCCAACAAGAGCACTTAGAGCAGCTCCTATAATCAATACATGCAAATCCTTTACTTGGAAGATAAGAAACGCGATTACAACACCAGGAAGAGCTGCATGAGATAAAGCATCACTCATGAGACTTTGTTTTTTCCAATAAGCCAAGCAACCAACTAAACCAGAGGCAATTCCAAGAAGCAGTGTGCTAAATAATACCCATTGAAAGTTACTTGAAAGTAGGATGGACAATTTCGCTTCCCCCTTTTAACCAACGAACAGCTCCACCGTAAGCTTTTTCAATATTATTTATGGTGAAAGTTGAAGGGACATCCCCATGTGCAATAACGGTACGATTTAAAAATAAAACTTGATCAAAGTAATCTTCCACGGTCTGAAGGTCATGGTGGACAACGAGTACGGTTCTTCCCTCATTTTTTAATTCCTTTAAAATGGTCATAATGGCTCGCTCTGTAGCCGCATCGACACCTGCAAGTGGTTCATCCATAAAATACAAATCAGCTTCTTGAATCAGGGCTCTTGCTAAGAAGACCCGTTGCTGCTGCCCGCCTGATAATTCACTAATTTGGCGGTTGGCATAATCAGCCATCCCCACTTTATCCAATGCCTCAAGAGCCTTTTCTTTATGGCGCTTATTTGGCCACTTCACCCATCCTATTTGTCCGTACATTCCCATCATCACCACATCTAATGCGTCTGTAGGAAAGTCCCAATCCACAGATCCCCGTTGTGGTACGTATCCAACCTTTGCTTTTACCTTTTTTAAAGCTGTGCCGAAAAAGGAAGTTGCACCTGATAATCGGGGATGTAGGTCTAGCAATACTTTGATTAAGGTTGATTTTCCAGCACCATTTGGTCCAACGATACTTGTAAGTGAGCCTTGCTTGATTGCAAATGAAACATCATGAAGAACTGTATTTTTACGATAAGCTGCACTAAGCCCATCCACATGAAGAACATCCATTATTTAACACTCCTTGTAAGTCCATCGTATACCGTATTTACATTGTGACGATACATTCCTAAATAGGTACCTTCCTCAGTTCCAGCTTTGCCCATTGCATCTGAGAAAAGCTCACCACCCAACTTCACATCTAAGCCCTTTTTGGCCGCACCTTCAATGACTGCCTTGATTGAGTTTTGGTTGATGCTGCTCTCTACAAATACGGAAGGTACCTTTTTTTCAAATAACAAATCTACTGTCGATTGAATATCGGATAACCCAACCTCATCCTCTGTACTCAATCCTTGTAGGCCCACAACCTCGATGTCATACATGCGACCGAAGTAACCAAATGCGTCATGTGCTGTTACAAGGACACGTTGTTCTTTTGGAATACTCGACATTTTGCTTATCGCTTCTGCCTTCAATTCATCTATTTTTGTGAAATATGTTTGCTTGTTTTGTTCAAAATAGTCAGCATCCTCGGGTGAATACTGTTTTAATTCTTCGGTTGCACTTTCTAATGCATCCTTCCATAGGTCTAAGTCAAACCAAATATGCGGGTCAATTGCACCCCCTGCATCCTTCAATAAGCGGTCCTTATCAACTGACTCACCTATTGCAAGTATCCGTTTTGATTCTTTTAATTTCTCGAATATTTCTCCCATTCTTCCTTCAAGGTTTAGGCCACTGTATAAAATCATGTCTGCATTTTGAAGTTTCGAAATATCACCTTGTGTCGCTTGGTACAAATGTGGGTCGACTCCTGGTCCCATTAGGCTAATTACCTCCACTCGATCACCACCGATTATTTGCATTGGCTGACCAATCTGCGCGATTGTCGTGACGATTTGAATCGCTTCATTTGTTGACTCTTCATTCGTTTGAGTTTCTGAACTAGCACAACCCATTAAAGACACGATTATGGCTAATCCTAAGATAAATAGACTGAAACCTGTTTTTCGTTTTTTCATTTTTATAGTTCCTCCTTGCATTAATGAAGAAATGTTGCATTAAGGAAACTTTTTGATTAAAAAAATTTAGTATGTTTTTATGGGCGCTAAATTGTTTCCTTAAGGAAAGATTAATTCCTATAGGCAAGTCTTGTCAAGTACTTTTTGAAAAATACTACGTTTTCTTTATGGTGTTGGACTAGGGGGGATGATTGTGATTTTGTTGCAAATGTTTTTAGCTGGGTATGAAGGACTTTCGGACGCTACTTCCGCTCGCAATTGTCTTCATGTTTACAAAAACAAAAAACAAAAACGACCAAACACAAAAAGCCGATTTCCCACATAGAAGGAAATCGGCCAAATCTTACAACGCTTCTCTAATCAATTTTTTATAGTACATCACGGACAGAATTCCGAAGATAGAGTACAGCAATGTATAGAAGACCATGACGATAATCATCGGTGTCCATAGCTCGGTTCCGAAGAAGAACCAGCCTGATTTTACTGCGAAGTAGCTATGACATAGCCCAACGATTAATGGGATGCCAAAGTTGAACAATTGTTTCGCCTTGATTCCGTTTAATAAATCCGTTCTTGTAAACCCTAGTTTACGTAAAATCGTGTAGCTGCCTTTTTCCTCTTCACCTTCATCCATTTGCTTAAAGTACAGGATGCAACCCGATGTAATTAAGAAGGTTAATCCGAGAAATCCAACGATAAACATCATAAAGCCCATGTTTTGTTTTTGCATTGTTAAAATATCGAGCTGTGACTGATGTCCTGCCCATTGTCCTAATTCAAGGTCATTGAAAAGTTGATTAGCTTCTTGTAGCTCAGACCTTTTGTCAATATCAATTCCGACATACACAGGAAACTCATTAAACACTTCCGGATCAACATCTGCGGCTAATTGCTGGTATACCTTGTCATCGACAACAGCAACTGGGAATCCTCCGCCTGTTAATCGCAATGGAAGCAACCGTATATCCTCATACTTAAGATAATTCAACTCGAAGGTTTTGGTTTTTCCGGACATGGTAAAAGTTCCAGTCTTAAAGGTCATGAATGCTTGTATGGCTGAGTTGCTATTTACGAACACCGATTCATTTTCAGCAACATCAATATTCTCGACAAAACGATCCGATACAACTGTCATTGGAGCTGTGAGATCCAATAACTCTGTGTCTTCAATCTCTAGGACATTCGATAGATCCGTTTTTACATTCATCAAATCAATCTCAGTTTTTGTATAGCTAATGTGCGCATCATCCAAAATATCCGTAAATTGGTTCGCGCGCTCCTCATTCGGAATCGAAAAGTCATTCACGACAGACTCTCCCGCTGCTTTTTCAGCCGAATAATACGAAATGTAAGTGAGCGATAACAACCCGAGTGCCAATGCAGAAACGGTTGTTATCACGGTTAGCAATACCGAATTCGATCTCATCCGGAACATAATTGATGATAATGACAACACTTTATTAACCGAGAGATATCCGTTATCCTTTTTACGAATCAGATTAAAAATAAATCGAATCGAGCCCTTGTAAAAGAAATACGTTCCGATAATCACGGACCCAAGAATCACCAACATCACCATAAACATTTGCTCCATCATCTTAAACTGACCATCAAATAATTTAGTAGATAAATAATAGCCAAAGATGATAAGTGCAAGTCCGAGAATCCCCATAATAACTTCAAGGACAGAGACCTTTCGTTTTCGCTCTTCAGATGTTGATGTGCTATGGAACAATGATAAAATCTGTTGTCTTTTAATAAACAAAGCATTCAACAACATAATCACAATATAAATAGCTGCAAATACAATCACCGTTTGTACGAGGGCTTCTGTTGAAAATCGCAATTTTGCGACCTCATCAATCCCAATGATTTTTAAAAGAATCATCATCACGAGTTTCGATGAAACAAAACCGAGGAAAATTCCAATGATCATTGACCCGAAATACAGAATCATATTTTCAGCACTCAAGATCCAAAACGTCTTTCTTTTTGAAATTCCGACAAGCTGGAACAAGCCAATTTCCTTCCCACGACGCTTAATAAATAATGTATTGGCATAGACAAGAAAGACCGTGACGATGCCAATTAGCATGACGGACGCAGCTTTCATTGCGGCAGCCCCTTTAACCGACCCCTCTGTTACATCCATCGATGGGTCATACTGCAGTGTCACAAAGGCAAAATACAAAGCCACACTAAAGATTAGAGCAAACACATACAAGTAATAGTTTTTGATGTTCTTTACTAAATTTCGAAAGATGAGGCTTTTAAAGCTCATGCTCCCACCCCACCCAACACGGCTTGCGTCTTAATGATATCGTTGAAGAAGTCTTGCCTGCTCTCCTCGCCACGATTTAATTTCGTAAAGATTTGACCATCCCTGATAAAAATAACGCGGCTGCAATAGCTTGCTGCTTGAGGGTCATGAGTAACCATGACAATCGTCGCTTCTCGTTTTTCGTTTAAGTCACTTAATTTATTCAGTAAGTCTGAGGCAGATTTCGAATCAAGCGCACCCGTTGGTTCATCCGCAAAAATAATGCTAGGCTCGTGAACGAAAGCTCGTGCTGCTGAAGTCCGTTGCTTCTGCCCACCTGAAATTTCATTTGGATACTTATCCCTCACCTCAAAAATACCTAATTCCTTTGCTACATCTTCAAACATGATTTGTGCAGCCTTCGGAGAAATTTTGTTAACCGTCAATGGTAACATAATATTTTCTTTGACTGTTAATGTATCTAAAAGATGGTATTCCTGAAAAATAAACCCAAGATGACGTTTTCGAAACTCAGCTAGTTCTTTATCCTTCATACTCGTGAATTCCTTGCCTTCAACACGAATTGAACCAGAACTCACACGGTCAATCGATGAAAGCACGTTTAGCAAAGTCGTTTTACCAGAGCCTGATGGACCCATGATCCCAACAAACTCCCCCTTTTTTACCTCTATATCAATTCCTTTTAAAACCTCTTGGCGGTTCCACTTGTTTCCGTACGTTTTAATTATTTTATTTGCCTCTAAAATATTCAATCTTATCCACTCCTTATCTCTATCATAGACAGGATTCGGCACTTTTTCCTTCGAATCAGCGAACAAAACATGAAAGCATGTGACATTTTCGTCACATGCTTGTTAGCTTAAGAAAATCATTTTTCCTTGGAAAGGTTAACGTAAAAATCGTACCTTCTCCATATGTAGTCTGGACATTTATATGTATTTTTAACGGCTTGGCCGCATTTTTTGTAAGATAGAGACCCATGCCAGTTGCGGCATGATCCTGATGATCGGTTGTAGACGTGAAGCCTTTTTCAAAAATGCGTGACAGGTCTTTCTCTTTTATTCCACGGCCGTAATCCTGGATTTCCAGAATGACAGTTTCATTTTTTCGATAACTACGAATTTCTATTTCTGCGTTTTCACTGTATTTCACCGCATTTGTTAGGATTTGACGCAAAATAAATTGGAGCCATTTTCCGTCAGAGTACACCTCTGAAACCTCAAACGACATGTCAAACCCGATTCCCTTTTGGAAGCACCATGATTTTAATGATTGGATTTCTGGAATCAGTAGTTTCTCCAAATCAACCTTTTCGATAAAAAGGTCATTTTCCATGAATGGGATTCGGCGCTGATGCAGTTGTTGATCGAGCAACAAGTGAACCCGAAGCCATTCTGACATCAATTGCTCTTTTAACTTGTTATCTTCAACTCTTTCAATCATTAATTTCAAAGTTGTAAGTGGCGTCTTCACTTCATGAATCCAAGATAATAACTCATCTTTTTCCTGCTCAACACTTGTTGCATGATGGCTTATCTCACATAAATAAAAATGATGTTGCTGTTTGAGAGTGGATTCTACCATTTTTTCAAATGGAGTCTTTCCTTCTTGAAGACTATCAACACCGACAATCGGGTCCCAATCATGAAGGTTTTGATAAAAGGAAACTTCCCGGTTGTAACGAATGATAAGAAATAATGTAAAAATGACAAAAAAGACAAAGACAATATAGAGCATAGAACGAAATGACAGAGATGAGTCGAGGTAGCCAATCAATAGAATGAAGACCTGAAAAAGACAGAAAAATAGAATCCAACTGCGCCTTTCGATGAGAAACTTCTTGATCATTCCATGCCTACCTCTTCCCTTGCCAAATACCCTTGTCCAACTTTGGTTTCAATATGTTGACCAAGACCAATTTCTTCTAGTCGCTTTCTCAGACGGTTGACGTTTACAGTTAGCGTGTTGTCACTCACAAAACGTTCGTCATCCCATAAGCTTTTAATGAGTTCCTCACGACTGACAATTTGGTTCACGTTCTCGATTAGAATTTTTAATATAAACATTTCATTTTTCGTTAATTCAATTCCTCCGGCCTCATTTTGCACGGTGTTTTTTACGTAATCAATAGAAGCCCCGTTCCAGATTTTTAAATGGATTTGCTGTTCAAGGCTATAGTTGTAGACTCTTCTAAGAACGGCTTGAATTTTCGCAATCAGGACGTCGAAATGAAACGGTTTTTGAACAAAATCATCGGCACCCAGTTGCATCGACATCACCATGTCGGTTGGATGATCCCTTGATGACAGAAAAATAATCGGGACCTTGGAGTGGGTTCGAATCATCCGGCACCAGTGAAAGCCATCAAACTTCGGTAATTGAATATCAATAATAACCAAGTCAGGCTGGATACTGGTAAACTCCTTCATCACATTGCCGAAATCCTTGATTCCGTACACATCATATGACCATTGGGACAGACGCTCCCGGATCTCGTTATACAGTGTCACATCATCTTCAATCAACAATATCTTAAACACACTACCACCAATTCCTTCTGGGTCAAAGGGACAGGTTCCGTGACCCACTATTTTATGGAGAGAACTCCATCACGTCTAGGGTTAGACTCCTACATAAATAATACCATAAACTACCACAAGAGGCCTGAACCCAATTATAGTTCAGGCTATGATATTTGGTGGGATTTGTGCGGTGGAGCCACGGTGAATCGTCCTTGTGGCGCTGGAGATTGTCCCGCGGGAGCTTCTAGAACTTGTCCCTATTGCACCTGTCCCAGGTGGAGCCATGAGATCCGTCCCTCTGGTGCCTTTCCCCTGGTGGAGCCACAAGAACCGTCCCTCTGGCACCCTGTCCCAGGTGGAGCCACAAGAACCGTCCCTCTGGCACCCTGCCCCTGGTGGAGCCACAAGAACCGTCCCTGTGGTTACTTGCTGGTTTCGTTGACGGTGCCCATGCCTTTGATTTCGACTTCGACGGTTACGTTGATGTCGGCCTGTGATAGGGCTTCTCCCCAATTTTCTTGGACTTTCTTGAAATGTTCGTATTCATAGGCTCTGGCGTAGATGCCAAATCCAATTGGGTCGATTTTATGACTTTGAATTTTTTTAAACAATTTCTCATATTCCGTTTTCAACCGTTCCTCAATGATTTCCTTGATTTTCGCTTCATTTGTTTTCATATCCATAGATAATAGGCTTTCGAGAATAAGAATGGACATGGAGACTTTGACATCAAATTTAAACTTTTCCTTTTCGTGCGATGTTTTAATTTTGGACTTCACATTTGTTACCTCAAAACTCAGATCATGCTTATGAAAAATTCCGTCCTCATTATCAGTCGGTATTGTGATGGTTGTGTAACTAATTGGATGTTTCTGATTATGCTTTAAAAAAAGGAATAATGTTGATTCTGATAAATCTAGAGAATCTGCATATTTCCCACGATTATCAAGCAACACGTTTCCAATTACTTCAACCCTTTCACCCTTTTTCACGTTGGATAAAGCTGGTGTCACTCCCTTATCATAAAACTCAGAATGGAGCTGTTGAAGGGTCCCTTTTTCCGTCCGCGTTCGTTTATGATTTTTATCAATGACATTCTTTAAATACATGACAAGATAGGCATTGCTTTTCGGTTGATAGTAGATAACATCCGATACCTGACCGTCCACAACAACAACTCTTGTATTAAGCGAAAAAGTACTGTTCCTGTACAACGTATCTAATATTGGAAACCAATTTTCATGTTCCAAAACCTTTTTTCCCAATAAGAGGATCTGGATTTTCGCACCTGTAACCTCGCCACTTTCTACTGCATCAAAATACTTCTTAGAATCTCGTATCGTATCCGCTTTTGTGCGATATGTCTCGGTTTGAACCTTTGCTCCCTTATTAAATACAGGGCTGGACTCATAGAAAACGAGATTATTGTCTTCATCAAGATCAATCCCTAAGATGAAGACAATCGTCGTATCTTCTAAAGGAACTTGGTATCCACAGCTAGTAAGCATCATTAAAAGTGGAAGGATCATAAAAGTATGGAAATAACGTTTCATTTCATGCTCCTCCTTTTAAAAAGGCCATGTACGAGGACATATCCCCATAAACAAACGGGGAATGCGTACGTAAAGAAGTAACTTAGTGTCTGTAATTCCTTATGCCATGTCAAACTAATATTTGCGGAAGGAGGAAACAAAATAACAAAAATCACACTAAATACGAGTAACCAAAATAACGGTTTTGTGTGTTCCTCTTTACCAAATAACCAACTTGTACTAAAGACAGATACAAACATAAGTGGGAGGACTTTTGTAGACATGACAAATATATATAAAGCGAACAAAACAATCTCTAATCGTTCGATAAATTTAAGCTCAATGACCTTCAAAATGGTGATAGTTGGTTCATTATATTTTGCAATTTCATCAGGACTAAAAATGACAAATGCAACAAGCGTAATCATCAAGTAGGCAAACATTGTAATTGTATTCGCAATAACAACACCCATTGAAGCGTATTCCTTCTTTTGTAAATATGGATAAAGGAAAAAGGTAATCTCAAGGCCAACAAATGTGATGATGGTTATTTTTACAGTTTTAATGACTGGATGCCAGCCTTCCTTTAGTAGGGGAAGTAGATTCAAAAATTCGGCTTCTTTTAAAGAAAGCATATAAAAGAAAATGATCCAAATCGTCATAAAAAAAACAACCACAGAATACCTTCCTATAATTTGAATATTGTTACGGACCAATAAATACGAAGGGATTGCTAATAATATCACGAGTAAAGATATGGATGCTCGAGGCAAGACCCAAGCTTGGATAAACATCGCTTCTGTAATAAACGAGTAAAGGGCTAAAAGAGCAAAATACAATCCCATAATCACCCCACCCACTTTACCTACCCACTTGCCAAAGTAAAATGTCAAAAGGTCAAGAATTGTTCCATTCGGGTGTTTTTTCATAATTTGAATAATAATTAAACTTGTGACTGTCGCAATGAACCACCCTAAAATAATGCCGATCCAACCATCAGTCCCCGCCTTTTCTGCTAAATCTCGAGGTAAGGTAAGAACGCCAACCCCAATTTGAACACCATGAATTAATAAGATGAACTGCAACAATGTGATTTGTTTTCCTTGAACATTCATCATTTTTTGTCACCCTTTGGACGACTGGAATCGGCCCTTCTCAATTGAATGGCCATAGAACTAACTGGACGTTTGAGAATTGACCACTGTGGGAAGCGAATAAACAAATCCTTCCAGCCCTGTATTCGTAAGGGGGATACAGGACTAGCATAGGAGATACCCAGTGATTTTAACTCAATAAGATGGATAATTAATATCATTAAACCTACACTTAATCCCACAAAACCAAATAAAGAGGCCATAATCATCATTGGGAAACGGATAAGCCTGATGGAGGCTCCCATTTGATAATTTGGGATAATAAACGAAGCGACGGCTGTTAATGCTACAACAATGACCATAATATTACTGACAATCCCAGCCTGTACGGCAGCCTGTCCAATGACAATACCACCGACGATTCCAACGGTTTGTCCAATCTTTGCGGGGAGTCGAATTCCGGCCTCACGTAGCATCTCCAGAGCAATCTCCATAATTAATGCTTCAATGAATGGCGGAAATGGCACTTTTTCCCGTGACACCCCAATGGACATAAGCAATTTCAATGGAATTACTTCGAAATGAAACGCAATCACCGCAATATAAGTCGCCGGTAAAAAGATAGCCATAAAAAAGCCAACATACCTTAATAGGCGGATAAAGGATGCGACCATCCAACGTGAGGTATAATCGTCCATGCTTTTAAAAAACGAAAAAAAAGTCGCTGGAGCCACTAAGACATTTGGTGCTCCATCCACCACAGTTACTATTCTTCCAACTAAAATTTCCGAAGCTGCAAAATCAGTTCGCTCCGTTATTAGAAATTGTGGAAATGGCGAATAGGGATTATCCTCAATGTATTCTTCTAACATTACACAATTTGAAATACTATCAACCTTTATTTTATTAATCCGGGTATCAAGTTCCTTAATCAACTCGGGGTTGGAAACATCGTCTAAATATAAAATGGAGACCTTTGTTTTCCCTCTTTCACCAATAATGTATTCTTTTATTTTTAAATTTTGATTTTGGATATGCTTGCGTATGAGTGCAATATTTTTACTTCCCGATTCTGTAAACCCGATATGTTCTGCATAAATGGAAGATTCAATCGGAGTATCTTCGATTGATCGTTCCGGCCATTTTCCAGTATCTAAAAGGAATGCCACCGCGGATTGTTCAACAAACAAGACACTCTTTCCCTGCAAAATTCCATCTGTAATTTGTGACCATGTGTTTACTTCCTTAATTGGGGCAATCGATACCTTTGGTGTGGGATTCTCATTATTCATATCAACCTGAAATAACAATGGTTGTAATACATGCTCATTGACCACTGTAGAATCAGTAAGTTCACTTAAATAGACGAGTGAAGCTTTCGCCTTTGTTTGTTTAATCACAAGGTTTGTCACAACTAAATCAGGCGTTTTACTGAAAATACTTTGTATTTCAGCAAGATTCTCTTCTAGTTGCGAGCTAATCAATTCCTCGTTTAGTACTGAGTTTTCGTTAGAATTTGATTGTTGCTGCTGAGGTTCCTTTTTATTCTTTTTGAAAAAAGACATACGAATACCCACCTATGATATGATGGTTTAGTTTGCTTCATAGATTGGAAAAACATGCATATAAAGCTAAAAAGAACCGCGCATATATGCATGGTTCTTCGGTTTGGCAAGACCAATATTTCTACCCTAACGCCACATCCAAAATCATCATCACGACAAATCCAATCATGAGGCTCATCGAAGCTAGATCTTTATTTCCTTTTTCCTGTGAACTTGGAATCACTTCTTCCGCGACAACGAAAATCATTGCGCCTGCTGCAAAACTTAAGGCATACGGAAGCAAAGGTTCAAAGAACGAAACAGCAAATGCTCCAATAACAGCAGCGATGGGTTCAACCATTCCTGAAAACTGCCCGTAGAAGAAGCTTTTTCTACGCGACATACCATCCCCTCTTAATGGCATTGACACCGCAATTCCTTCTGGAAAGTTTTGAATTCCAATTCCAATTGCCAATGTCAACGCACCTGCTAAAGAAGCTTCTGTACCCCCATTTGCAAGGGCACCAAATGCAATTCCGACCGCAAGTCCCTCTGGAATATTATGTAGCGTGATTGCAAGCACTAGAAGTGTACTTCTTTTTTGACCTTTCGAATGTAGTCCTTCTGCATCTTTAATTGGTGCGTTTGGATGCAGATGAGGCAAAATCTTATCTATTCCCCATAGAAAAATGCCTCCTAATAAGAATCCGAAAGCAGCCGGAAACCATGCTCCGATTGGGTTGTCGCTTGACATGTCGATCGCCGGTCCCAATAGCGACCAATAACTAGCGGCAATCATCACGCCTCCAGCGAAACCTAACATACTATCCAAAAGTCGTTGATTGATGGTCTTCGTTGCAAAAACAAGCGTGGCCCCTAGCGCGGTCATCCCCCACGTAAACAACGTAGCAAGTAAGGCTTGCATAACCGGATGAAAATTTTCGAAAAATGCAACCATGTGAAAGAACTCCTTTTCGTTCAACTAAATTAAAGTTTAGCATAACCAACTCATAGGTAAAATATGGAGTAGTCTGTGGGTATCGGTCCCAGTACGAATTATTTAAAATACAATGGCTCTGCTATAATTATAGGTAAGAGAGGTGAGCACATGCAAAGACTAGTATTAGAAGAAGCGTGGGATCGGACGATTTCGCAGAAGGATCGAGAGGAAATTGAACGGATTTTTCAAGATGTGGTTTTGAACCTAAATATGGGAGTTACATTTACAACCGTCCGAATTGCAGTAAACCATAAGGACGAACGTCTAGTAACATCTATCATTCATAATAGAACCGAGCAAACTCTCATTTTTGAAAATACAACACTAGAAATTTGGGTCGGGGATAATCGGTTAGCGAAGCACACATTTACCTATCCAACACTTCAAGTACCACCTAAAACCAGCGTGCCGTGGACGTTTATTTTTCCTGAGACCATTGAGCTTCCCACTAATCACGCCACATTAAAACTAAAAAAAGAGAAGTAGACTCTCTTTAGAATCCACTTCTCCTGTTTCATTTTACCGGACCATTCGTGATTTCAGTTAGTTTTGAATTAATGGCAAAGATTTTTCCGTTTACTCCATTTATTCCAAACCCACCTAATCGCTTCGTATGCATCTCTTGATATTTTTCGGCGGTTTCTTTTGTCTCGAACAAATAAATCCCACCCGCTTCTTTTGCTTCGGGATTCTCTGTCCAGATTTTCCAGACGAACCCTGGTTCCTCCGTAATGCTTTTTGCTAAATCTGCAAATGCATTTGCCATTTCATCTCCAAATGGTCCATCCATTTTAAAATCTACTTGTAATACATATGGCATGGTGATTTCTCCTTTTTATGAATCTTATACTAAGACGCCTTCTCTAATTCCTTTCAATGCAGTCGACCAAGCAACAACATCATCCAATGTATTGTTTAAGGAATCCTCGTGGTATGGTGCTGGATTTAATTTACTCATATCTTGAAAATCCGTAAATAGGCTCATTGCTACCGAAGGACCAACAGTTGCTACCTTTGGTACCGTTAAAATGAGACGTAAATTGTTTGCAGCTGTTACCCCTAAAGTTGAGCCGTAGCTTACGATCCCCGCTGCTTTATGGTTCCACTCTACGTATAAATAATCAATGGCATCCTTTAAGCCAGACGTAATAGCCTTATTATACTCTGGTGTGACAAAAATAAATCCGTCGAGACTATTGATTTTTTTAGACCAAGCATGTGCTTCTGGTGCTTGATAATCCTGAGACATAATTGCTGGAATCGGCTCATTAAATTTTGGTAGATTGTAATCCTTAATATCAACCAATTCAAATTCTGCGTCTGTTCGTTTGTCCGCGATGGATTTCACCCATTCTGCCACTTGTAGATTTACCCTTGAATCTCTTGTACTTCCTGTAATAATACCGATTTTAACCATTCTTATTTCCTCCTATTGTGTATGATGTATCTTAAGTATAACAAGGTCAAAAACAGGAAGACACCAACAGTAAATTGGATTTGTTGCTTATCCAACACTTTTGAAAAAGTGTATAAAAAGACGACCCTTGTCTGAAATTTAACCGTGCTCATTCATTGTGAGTACTTGCCCGCGATTCTATGATGAAATTCCTTTTCAGTCTGTATTATTACAGTAAGTGGATAGAAAACAATTGGTAACTTTGGAAACCGGTTGGTGACTTACATTCCGAAGATGGAATTCGTTCTTTTTCTTGTTTTTCCAAAACAGGATTTAAGAAATTGGGTAGAGGGATACAAAAGAAATAACTATGATTATAATAAGAGATAAAAAAGAAGGAGAAAACAATATGGAAATTAAACAACAAACCATTATACCGAAATCAATTGATGAATACATTTTACAATATCCTCAAGAGATTCAAGAAACACTGAATACAATTAGAAAAGTTATAAAGGAATCAGCCCCAAATGCTCAGGAAAAAATAAGTTATGGAATGCCCACTTTTGTTTCAAATGGAAATCTAGTGCATTTTGCCGCATTCAAAAACCATATCGGATTTTATCCAACACCAAGCGGAATTAATACATTTAAACAGGAATTATCGGGTTATAAGACCTCGAAAGGTGCGGTGCAATTTCCTTTAGGAAAACCCATCCCATATGAATTAATTAGTAAAATCGTAAAATTTAGAGTTGATGAAAACAAAAATAAGGCTGATGAGAAAATAAAAAGGAAGAAATAATTTCAATGCTCTTCTTTCTATGCGAGTCGCTGTCTATTAAGAAAAACGGAAACTATTGGGGTGCTTTACTTTACAGGAGTAAAGCCTTTTTCTTATTCAAGTAATAGGAAAGGATTGTGGAAGAAGGAGGAAATTTTATAAAAATATCGGGTAGCTTATCCTCGTGCTAATTCACTTACTATCATTTTCATAGACTCCATTAAATCAACAAAATAGAAGAGTGAATTACTAACGGGTTCCGTTGTCTTTCGCAAAACCAGAAAATACAATTGAAAATGTAGCCCAATTTGTACTGCCTTTGTCTCTGTTTTTGTAAATAGAAAATAAACCGACTCAGTTCACTTACTGAGACGGTTTTTAATATCCATATTTGGTAGCTTGTTGAAGTATCGCTACCTTACCTTATAGTTTAAGCATATATTCACAATTCTTTGCTTAATGTGTCATTACTTTTTGAATAGATCTTGGTTTTATGTCTAAATTCTAAGCACAGATTGTTTTTTAAAGGTTCTATAAAGTGTATAACTGCCTATAACATAGATAGTAAAAGTAATAATGAACTGAACAGCAAATCCATCTATTCCAGCTACTTGTTTTAGCAATTGCATTGGGCTGAAAAGTATATCCCAACTATTGAATCGTAAGAATCTTCCAATATAAACACCTAATCCTGTTAACAAAGCTACTACTAAAATTGCTAAATAACAAATAATCATTGAATATTTCTCTCTTATGTTCTGTTCAAAAATATAGAAGGACTCTAGACCAACTAATATGGCAAAAAAGAAACCAATTCCAATAACTAACAACTTTACCCAAACCATAATTTCATTACTGTATACAACACCTGTATCTGCAGAGTACATTTCAACCTCTATTAACCACATGAATTTATCGTTTGATATATGAATGAAATCAGTTACCATATAAACTGAATTTGGAAAGAACAATAACCAAAGAATCACCCAAAAAATAGACCACCCAATCTTCCTCTGCTCCAGAGTCATTTCTGCTTTTTCAACAAAAAATAATGGTAATACAGCTAACAAAACATTCCACGATAGCATTACATACAGGAAACTAGCTTCCTTAAAAAGCATTACAAAACAGATACACCAATACACAAACATGAACAATAATATTCCTTTATATTTCTCGAAAAATTTCCCCATTGTACCTCCAACTAATCTGAATTCTCTTAACTGAACATTATACTACGAATGTGATCTAACTAATGAAAATTCTTGTTGAATTAACCTGCCCCATTACTTGAATAAGAAAGAAGCATTAACGTTCTTTCGGTAATCCAATCCCGTTAACTTAAGTATTGATTCTAATTCTTTGCTATCAAAAAATGAGCGCGTTTCCCATAGAATTTTGATCCTATGAAACCTACGCGCTCAGTAAATCTTATAAAGCAGTTTTTATCTGCTTCGTATAGAAAAGGCGGACGATGAAAAAGTAGATAATCTGAATAATTGAGAAAACGCCTAGCACCATTACTGATTCCTTAAATAGATTAAAGGCAAATAGATTTGATAACGCCGTTAACGCAACTGCTCCATGGATAAGTGCCACGATGATTGGCGCAAAGAAGAGAACGGCTGTTTGTCTGGCTAATACCTTATTCAATTCCTTTGCTGTTAGTCCCATTTTCGCAATCGATGAGAATTTTTGCTTATCTTCATCTAAATCCATATATAATCGGAAGTAAAGGAAACTTCCGGCTGAGACAAAAAAGACAATGCCAATAAATAATCCAACAAATAAAATCGGTCCGTAAAATTTCATAATATTATAGATTTCGTAATCGACAGACGTGATTTTATAACGTTCGATATTATCATATAGCTTTTCCGATGCAGTCATCACTGCAGCCTCACCATCTTTCACTTGCCAAGCATAATAGCTCTGAACTTCGACTGGCTTAGGAAGCTGTTCGTAATCATGATCTGACACGATATAATATGAACCTGTTGCAGGTAACGCTTTTGAGGAGATAACTCCATTTTTATTTGGCTTTAAGCTAGCGCCTGACTCCAATTTTATCGATTTATCTAAAAGCTGACCCGGCTCACCAAAATTCGTTCCTTCAAACTCTACAACTATTACTTGGCCATCCCTCACCTCTACTAGCACTTCATCAATTAAAGAGGCAAAACGATTAAAATCAGATTTATTAGTTATTAATATCCTGTCTCCAGCGATTTCAAAGTAGCTCATGACCATTTGCTCAGAGTCTGCCTCAATCTTTTCTTCCTTTAATGTTTTGTTAATAAACTCAACATCTTGCTTTTCTGTTTCCTGCTCATTGGTTTTATATGAAAGCGTGGTGGCATTCACATTTTTTATGCTTGATGTAAGTACTGATTGAAATCCAAATAAAGAACCAATTGCACAAAATGCTACTGTAGAAACCATAGCGACCATAAAAAATGTGCGAGCATTATCCTTCATTCGAAATGCCAAATCGGAAAAAAGAAGCATATTTGTTTTAAACCAAAAAATAGATTCGTTCTTTTTTAATTTTCGAATGATGTAAACACTTAATTGGGTAAATAATAAATAGGTTCCGATAGTGACCACGATAATTACAGGAAGCATAACAGCAACAACCATCACTCCCTTTACAAGTAATGCCGTTGCATAGCCAGTTCCAAGTAACAAAACTGCTAATAAGGTTAAAAATAGGTTAGCTTTTGGTTCGCCCTTGGCAATTTTATTTCCTTTAATGAGCACAATGAGCTTTTTACTGCGTAGAACATATGTAACAAATAAAGAGATACAGAAAAATAAGACAATAAATGAAACTAAGGTCGTAAAAATTGCCCGTGTTGGGAAGTAGAATGGTAATGCACTTTCAATAATTAACACGTTCTCCGCAAGAAGCAGGATTCCTTTAGCAAACACAATACCAAGTAATATCCCTCCAACTGTCGCAAAGAACCCTATTAACATATTTTCTAAAAAAACCATCAGCCGGATTTGCTTCATCGACATCCCTTGGATCATCAACACTCCAAACTCTCTTTTACGAGATTGCAAAAACGAACTCATTGAATAAAGAATGAAGAAAAAGGAGAAGACGTAAATGATTCCGGCAGATATGTTCATCCCTTGTGCCACACTTGAATTCATATCATCCCCGCTTAAAGCAGGATGATTAGCAAAAATAGAGAATGTAAAGAACACCATCACAGTAAATAAACTGCTTAGAAAGTATGCAACATATAACCGTTTATTACGTATCACATTATTAAACGCGAATTGACGAAAGGTCATGAGCATCCCCTCCCAATAAAGAAAGTGTATCGATAATCTTTTGGAAAAAGGCTTGGCGGTTATCACCACGATTGATTTCGGAATAGAACCTTCCATCGCGAATAAATACGACCCTATTACAATAGCTCGCAGCCTGTGCGTCATGAGTAACAAGCATCATCGTCGTTCGTTCTCTATTATTAATTGCTTCAAGCAATTCCATCACATCTTTTGAAGACTTTGAATCAAGATTTCCCGTCGGTTCATCTGCTAATAATAGCTTCGGCCCATGAATCATTGCTCTTGCAACCGCAGCTCGCTGTGCTTGTCCTCCCGATATTTCGTAGGTGCGTTTTTTCATAATGGAGCTAATTCCTAGCTTTTCAGCAATTTCATTTGCTTTCTGTTTCATTTCCTTCACTTTTTTCCCATCTAGTGTTAACGGTAGGACGATATTTTCTTCAACAGTTAATGTATGAAGTAAGTTAAAGTCTTGAAAAACAAAACCTAGCTCACGACGTCTAAATTTGGCTAACTTTTCTTTTTTTAATTTATGAGGATTATTCCCATTAATGAGGATTTCTCCTGTTGTCGGCTCATCAATCGTGGCAATCATATTTAACAATGTTGTTTTTCCACTTCCAGACGGCCCCATAATGCCTACAAATTCACCCTCATCTATTGTTAAATCGATATCCGTTAAAGCACGATAAGCAATATTACCTTCGTAAATTTTACTTACTTGTCTTACATTCAGCATCACAAGTTCTCCTTTCGATTCCTATCAATTTTTATTAACTTGTGATTATTATATCCTCTGGTTATCTTTCAAAAAATCGATTTTTCTTTCACTTTCCTTACACGGTTGTAAGGTTTTGGGTCACACTAAAAATGATTCTAAATGTTGAGCCTTCTCCAGCCTTTGAATCGAACTCAATGCGGTGTCCTAGCTGCTCAGCGGCCTCCCTCGTTAAATACAGTCCCATTCCTGTAGATTCCCTAAATTTCCGACCATTTTCTCCAGTATAAAACGGTTCAAACACACGACGCTTGTCCGTCTCAGGGATCCCGACGCCATAGTCCTTTACCTCTAATACCGCTTCTCCATCCCTATTATAAATCGATATAGCGATTTTCTTACTTTTTCCTATTGAATATTTAACTGCATTATTAATAAGCTGGGAAAACATGAAGAACAACCATTTTTCATCTGTTTCGACCGTAATTCCGTCTTTTTCCTGGGTGAAATTTGGATATACCTCATTTCTTATATAGAAACGCCTATTTTCTTGATTCACTTCACTTACAAGCTTCGCAAGTTCTACAGGTTTTATATGAAAATCTTGTTCTATAGTCCGTAATCTCGCCATATAAAGAATTGTATTTAACCCCGTTTTCATCCGGTCTGTTTCCTCACGGATATTTGAGGAATCTGGCTCATCTAGGTTTTGAGCAACTAACTCAATCACTGATAACGGCGTTTTCATTTGATGAACCCATTGATCCATAAACTTCAAATGCTGTTCTTGCCTCGACTCTAAACTTTTTATTTGCTCCTGATAATGCTTATATTGATTCTTTAATAATCGGTCAAGTGCTTCGGAAATAGGCGTTTGTTCTGTTTTTTGCAAAGAATGATCCAAATTCTCCAGCTCGCTGCTAAGCCGTTTGTAAAAGAGTCGACGACTATAATAATGATAGATTAAATATCCCCCAAGAAAAAAAAGCCCTAAAAAAACCGCATAAAGTGCGGGCAATAAATGATGATAGCCATCTAAAAAATAAATTGCCGTTATTATAAAAAATTGAATGATTTGTACAACAATTAGTAGAGCATGCTCTTTTAAAAATAGCTTCATAGATTCTCAGCCTTTAACCTAAAAATATTTAATCGATACCCTGCCCCTCTAACTGTTTCGACTGCTCCTTTAAGACCAACACCCTCGAATTTTTTACGGACTCGTGTAATGTTTACATTCAATGTATTTTCATCTACATACATTTGGTCATCCCATAATTTTTCAAGTAAATCCTCGCGTCCAGCTACACGAGGATATCGCTCTATTAAGCTTTCTATAAGATCAGCTTCTTTTCTTGAAAGGGAAACTGTTTCATTTTTATAAGTTAACTCTAGCCTCTCGGGAAAAAGCTTTAATCCTTCTATTTCCAACACACGCTCCTCGGCCTGATTCGCATATTCTCCATAAGCTCGGCGAAGCTGACTGCGAATTTTAGCAATGACAATTTCCGGATGAAACGGTTTTGTAATAAAATCGTCGCCTCCATTTTCTAATGCCATTACCTGGTCCATTTCACCAACCCGTGCAGAAATGAAAATAACAGGACAAATTGAATGCTTCCGTATTTGGCGACACCAAAAATAGCCATCATAGCTTGGTAAATTAATATCTAATAAAACAAGATCCGGTTTATGCTTCTGAAAGTCATCCATCACGTTATCGAAATCAGCCACGATGAACGATTCATACCCGTATTTATTTATGTAAAATTGCAGATACTCAGCAATTTTAGGGTCATCCTCAATAATCAAAATCTTTTGCATGAAGCTACTCCTTTCCTTGTGAATGATTCCAAATTATTCATCCTTAACAAGGCAAATAAAACCTTACATGAACGTAAGATAACTGTAAATCTATTCAATATCTACTTTTATATACAACATCAGTATAATCTATGAAAAAAAGGAGTTCAAAAAATTACCCCCTTTTTCAAGAAACCTGCTTCGTAAGCGTAAGTACATCTTTTCACAAACTTTATTTCATCTTCACATATATACAATTATAACTTCCATTTTGAACATTATTTGTAAGACAATTTGTATATTAAATCGAGGGTGAAATTTGGGGTGCATTTTCCATACAAATTTTCATATACTTTCCGCACAATTGGCTTTATACCAATAAAAAATGAGTGTCAATTTCATATGCAAATCGGCACCCATTTTAAATTACTTTTTTAATGTTTGCGATAAAAAACGGAACCCGTTAGTGAATGACTCAACTATTTTAGATGTTTTTATAGCAAAAGTGAATGCTTGTTTGGGTTCTTGGGGATGAGTTCCTCGTCTTTTTTGTGTAGGACTTAATCTTTCATACTTTTTTGCAAAGAGAGCATTTCTTCTGCCAGTTTGTTTATCCGTTTTAGTAGTCCTTTATTCGAAATTTCGTTGTCGTCATCGAAAGAGTCATTGTGAATAAAAACTTGATGAACAGGTACCGTCCCTTTTAAATACGAAAGGATGGGCTTTAGATGGTATTCTGAAACAAGGAAATGTTTTTCTGTTCCACCAGTTGTAATGATGCCGGTCACTTTGTTTTTGAAGGAATCGACCGGAAAAAAGTCTAAGAGATTTTTTAAGACACCTGAAATGGATGCCTGATATATCGGTGATCCGAAGACAAGCATGTCCGCTTCTAACATTTTATTGACCACTTTAATGGTATCGTCATTGTAAAAGCTTAGTGGGCTTCCATTTACGAATTCCATTTCGAAATCCTTTAGGTCAAGTAATTCTATTTGAACGGAGAAGTCTTGTGATTTAATTGCCGCTAATACTTCATAGACAGCTTTGGATGTTTTGGCACCAATTAGTGAACCCGATATTCCAACAACTTTCATTACGCTAACCTCCTAAGATACGTTATCCAAATATAGCGTTTGCTCCTATTTGTTTATTTATGTGAGATTTGGTTCGCTCCGAAACATTTCGATTTAGAATACGAAAAAAAAACGAGGGAAAAGAAACCCCTCGTTACTTTTTTACAATAGGAATAGCACAAATGTTAAAGGTAAAATCAGTACAGGCAACCATGAAATCGACAGAAATGCGTTCTTTTTATATCCGACTTCTGGGAACGGAATCGAAACCGGATTAAAAAACCAGTTCGCTATACGGTTAAGTCGTGATTTTTTCATCGGGAAGTCAGGTACTTCAACAGTGAATTGATCGAGCTTTTCTTTTAATTCTTTTTCAAATTGGTCGTGATTCAATCCTCATTCACCTCTAATTCTTCTTTTAGTTTTTTCAACGCACGATGCAGCTTGGATTTTACCGTTCCGACTGGTATGTGTAGAATCATGGAGATTTCTTTTTGTGTAAGATCATGGTAGTAGGTCAGCAACACAATCGCCCGTAAATCTTCAGGAAGTGAGTGAATGGCAGATTGCACGGATATTTTTTCGTCGGGGTTTTCATGATGTGGATGTCGGTCCGCTAGAATCGGTAATAAAGTACGAAATAAGTTTTGTCGCCTCAGCCTCGTCATCATCGTATTATAAGCAATCTGATAGAGATAAGTTTTAAATTTTCCTTTTTCCTGATCAAATTGATGAAAGTTGCGTTGTAGTTTTTCAAATGTGTCTTGAACAAGGTCAATGCTGAGCTGCTCGTTGTTCGTATACCGAAAAATAAACTGATACAAAGGGGCTTTATAGACATTGTAAATAACCTCGAGTGCTTCCTTATCCCCTTTTTGAAATTTCAGGATTGCTTCCTCCGCCCTACTGTAACTCATCAGACCACCGCTCTTTTATTCCTTTATATACATAAGCAAGCTTCGTAATAAACCATAAAAATGTAATCAAGCTAAAAACAAAAGTTTGATGAATGAAAAACTGGATGATTGGACTGTTGATGTTGTCCCCCCGTAAAAGGAAAACCAAAAGCCCCGTGATACATAAAAAGGTATACACAGCCGCTATTGTAATAATCGTATCCCATCTTGACCAATAAAAATAGATGTTTGATTTCGTAAAGTCAATTTTCCCGTTATGATCACGGACAACCTTCTTATTCATTGAACCAATCACCATCGCAAAAATCGTTCCAAGAATTGCAACAACAATAGAACTCACAACCATCCCCGTGATTGTCGTCATCTTTAACACTCCCTCATTTTTGTTCTTACTTCTTATACTAATGAGGGGAGGGAAAGGTTCATTTTTTATTTTGAATTTTGGACTCCTAAATTGTGTACAACTTATAGAGATTATTTTATATGTACGTTGTGCTCTAATACCAGAAAAAAGAGTGCTACTCATTGGAAAGTAGCACTCTCAATACTAGACGTTATTAATTATCTGCCAAACCCTGGATAGAATCCGCCGTGGCCGTGGTGATAGCCATGTCCTGGATAGTATCCTCCGTGACCATGGTGGTAACCATAGCCTGGATAGAATCCGCCATGACCATGGTGAAAGCCATAGCCTGGGTAAAATCCGCCATGACCATAGCCATAACCTGGGTAAAAACCACCTTGACCATAGCCATAACCTGGCATTCCAAACATTTGTCTGTCCATATGATCTCTCCTCCTCAAATAGGCTGCACCATAGTGTATGTGTCCCTATTCAAGGTGGTGCCAATCCAAATGGTTTCCAATAAGTTGAGAAGTGGAATCACTGTCCCACTAAAAACAGTTCATTTTATCTTTCCCGCAATTTGTTTATTGTGGGTCTTGTCTTTTCCAAGGTTCTTCAATGCTTTCTAACCAATGAACCCACGCGCTAAAGCTACCATCAAATTGAAAATAGATTTGTTGTATTTCTGGGAATTTCTCAAAAGTTGCTGCATTCAGTGCGCTAAAAAAGGCTTGCGCTTCAGCACTTGCCGGACTACCCGCCAAGAAATCCTTAAAATCGATCACAACAGTCCCATGTTCATCGATCGCTACTCCATTCAATGATTCTTCATTCCCGTATTGGATATCGCCACTTTTTAATAGCCTGTTCATTTCCTCTTCTAGTTCCGGAAAAGGCTTTCCAAATGTTCGATAATCAAAGCCAATATTGACTTTTTCTACCTGCTCCTCGATAAAGCTCTCATACCTTTTTCCCAAGGTTAATTCATATAAAACTACATGCTCGTTTTCAGGAATAAGAAGGTAGATTTTATTTCGATCTGTTTTAATATAATTCTCCATTCGTTGAGGTTTATTGATAAAGGTTTCCTCTGGAATACGTACACCTCCGAGCGTAGCACCCTGCTTATCAAGCCCAAATACATGTGTCTCTGAAGTAGGAGTATTTACAGATGGAGTAACGGTCTGCATGTAAATAATTTGTTCATCCGTCACCTCTTGTAAAGCCACATTGCCAAGCCCTAAATCTGAGAACAACGAAAGCTCAGTTTGCTTTCCATCATCATTGAGTACTAATTTACGTTCCTTACGATTCACTACCTTAAAATGAAAAGGCATATTCTCTTCTTCTATGAAACTCATTGCTTTTAAGCTCGCAAATTTCTCTTGATTTTGACTGACCACAATTTCATTATTTTTAAATTCATATAAGGAGTCTGGGAAAAATAAGTCAAGTTGTGTTAAATCATAAATATGTGTTAGTTCGCCGTTCACTTTGTATTGATACACAAGCTCTTCTCCCGAGTTTAAAATGTAAATATCTCCATCTTTCGTGACCAATATATCTTCAAGAACACCGACCATATTTTGCTTTTTTTGGATAGGAAATGATGTTGTTTTTCCATCTCGATCTCTAATCACTACTTGATACTTCGCTTCATCTAAAAGATATAGGGTTCCATTCTCCATATCAAAACTACTAACCGGGTTCATACCTTGAGCAATATCAGACCCGATTTCTCCATCTCCATTTCCATATTCGATCGTATCCACCAATTGAATGTGGGAGGTTTCCTCAATCTCAAATGCTTTGGTTTTTTCTTTTTCAAACAGTGTAGATAAAATGAGTAATGGCAGAATCAGAATGACAGCTGTAGCTGCGAACAAGGGAAATACCCGGACTCTTGGGTTTTTCTTTGTTTCTTCCACCATGATTCGATCATGTAATTCCTTCACAAAATCTTGACTTGGTACTAGGTCTGGCCTATCTTTAATTGGATGAAGTAGCTGTTTAGCCTCTTGAGTTAGATTTTCGTTTTTCATCTTCATTCACTCCTTCCAATACCTGTAGTTCCTTTTTCAAAATCTTCACCGCACGAAAAAAATCAACCCGGACCTTTAATTCGGTACACTCCAATACTTCAGCTGTCTCCTTGATTGTCATTTCCTGAATTCCCCTTAAAATGAGTAAACTTCGATAATGAGGCTTTATTCGAAGTAGGGCACTTTGAATTTCCTGCCATAGCTCTTTGATCAGAAGATGGTCATCCAATGTATCCTTTTTGTCTTGGTGTGTCATTTTTTCTAGTAAGTCGGGTAATGCTGACTTCAGCTTCTTTTTTCGCAAATGATCGATTGCCGTGTGCCGAGCGATTGCTAGCAACCAATACTTGGCACGAGCATGATCCCTCAGCATGTGACGATTTCGTATTGCTTTTATAAACGTTTCCTGTGTAATGTCTTCTGCATCCTGTTTGTTACTGGAAAAATACAACGAAAAACGATAAATATCTAAATGAAATTCTCTATATAAGCTTTCTATATCTAACCCGCTACTCATTTACATCCCCCTTTCACTAACAAGTCGGGTATCAATGCAATTTGTTTCAAATCCATGTAGTGTAATTCTTCATTTTTTTATGATAATCCTTCTTAACCATTTGGACAGGGGGTTGATTCGTTTATTGTTTATATAAATAACAAAAGAGAAACAGCATATGCCGTTTCTCTTAATAGTCATTTTTGTAAATTATGAAAAAATGCGGCTACACCGCATTATGCTTCCATCTTTTGCCTTCGTTCACAAAAAGGATGCCGAGTTCGTGGTGTTCTCCTTCGTATAGGGCGCGTTGCACGTAACGGACCTCACCGTTGATGTCGAGTACATCAAGTTTACATAAGGCACGATTTTTTTGGAGTGCCGAGTAAAACTCTTGAACGGTTTTTACATGTATGCCATTGACTTTTGAAATCGTCTCACCGATTTTGATTTGCATTTTTTCAGCTGGTGATTGTGGAATAATCCCGAGAACGAGCAGACCTTGGTTTCGTTGTGAAAAAATCGATGGTTTCGATTCGTCCATAAAATAATGCTTCAGGTAGATGAGTTCACGTCCGGCTAATGCAAAACATGCCGCGATGATTGCTGCAACTGGAAGCCAGATACTCGCAACCGCTAAACCAGTAACGAAGATGCTTAATAGGATGACGCGTTTTCCAACGACCGGAATACTTTGGGTTGGAAGCATGCTTTTTACCTTATGATAAAAACCAATTCCGAAGGGTATTAAAATCAATGAGTACGCTTGTCCGGACACGGTGAATACCGGCCACCATTCATAATGTGTGGTGAGAGCTTCCCCTGGCATCAATAAAAATACTGGTGCGAGCCATAGCCTTTGTGAAATGTGCGCGCCGACTGGAAGCCCTCGTTTGCTTTTTAAAAGGTCTGGTGACGTACCGATATGACCTTTTTTCAGAATCAGTATTCCCTCTGCTAGTAAAAGGGAACCTAGTAAAATTGCAATCGATGCGAGGCTTGTGTTGCCCATGTCGTCTAACAATCTCGTAATAAATTTATTTTCGACTGAAAGATTTGAAAGCAAAATAATTCCGAAAAACGATACTCCTAAAATATATGCTGGAGAAAGTAAACGTGTTTTGATCGGCAAACTTAGTAATAATGTGACGATTGCGATTAACACGATACTACCGAATGGAATCACAACCCCAGCAGCGATGGTTAGGACCGAAATGAGCAGTCCCGCAAGCCAGCCACCTGGAAGGAGTGATCTTAGGTCGTAGAATCCGTCTTCTACTCTTATATGAAATGCGCGGCGCTCACGTTTAACGCGGAAATAGCCTAGGAGCACGCAATATCCTGCTAAATAGTAAAACAATGGGTGCAGAAAGAATCGTCCAATTCCTTTTGCAAATTCAAGTAACCATGCCTCAATCAATCTTTTCACCACCTATGGATTTGACTTTATATGTAAAAATTTTCGTTCGATATACTAACTTTTATTGTACCAAATACTTGACGTAAAGCATACGTCGATTTTATGGAAAAAGGAAGTTGGGGATTTAGGTTTGTCCTATATATCAATTTTTCACCGATATCCTAGTTTAGCGCAAATGTTCGAGCAATGATGCATATATGTGGGTTTTGCGCATTTCTGCGGGTTCAGACTAATATTCGTGAATTCAGACGCATATCTCCGTGTTCTAAACGCATTTTCGCGAGTTAACCCAGATCCCCATAAGTTAGTCGACCTTCCGGGTCAACCAGATGGCCGACGATGTTAACGGGACCACAAGAACCGTCCCTGTGGTTCCACCTGTGGTTCAAAAAAACACCTCTCCGGTCTGGGAGAGGTGCGCTTTGGTTTTATTTAAATAGGACTTCCATTGCTTTTTTGAGTTGTTGGTCGTTCTTTTGGTCACGGATGGATTCGATGACTTTCGCTTCGATGGCACCGGCAGTTTTTTCATCGATAGTGCCTGTTGCTGGTATATCATGTGCTTGTTGGAAGGCTTTTACTGCAATGACGGTTTCTCCACTGAAGTAGCCGTCTTCACGACCTGGGTCGAATCCTAATCCACTCAGCATGATTTGAGCATTCTTGATTTTTTCGTTGTTCATGTTTTGTGTAAGCTCTTTTTCAAATTGGATTGGGTTCGCATAGAAGTATTCTGGTTGCTTCACTTCTACGGTTGGTTCGATCCCTTTTTGATGAATCCAGTTTCCATCTGGTGTTAACCATTTGAACATCGTTAATTTAAGGTTACTTCCGTCACCCATGTCACGAGCCTGTTGAACAGTTCCTTTACCAAATGTTTTTTCTCCAACTAGATCATAGCCACCTGCTTCTTTTAACGCACCTGCTAAAATCTCAGACGCCGAAGCACTACCTCCATTAGTTAATACGACGATTGGGTAGTCCTTTGGTTTTTCAAGAGTCGAGAAGAAGCGCTGCTTTTCGCCGTTTCTATTTTCAATTTGAACATATGGCTTTTCTTTTGTAACAAACTGTTTTAAGATTTCCTCCACACTTTCAAGGAGTCCACCTGGATTTCCACGAACGTCGATGATCAGACCTTCAATGCCTTTGTCTTCTAGTTCATTTAGTCCCACAACAAAATCCTCTGCAGTGTCTTGTGCGAATGATGTGATTTCAATATAGCCAAGTTTTTTATTGTTGTATTCTTTTAAGTCTGTGTACACCGTCTCAATCGGAATGGTGTCACGGGTTACTTTGACGTCCATTAAATCTGTTACACCCGGTCTCATGACTTGTAGGGTAACAACCGTTCCTTTTTCACCTCGGATTTTTAAAACAGCCTCGTATAGATCAAGGCCCTCAATGCTTTCACCGTCAATCTTGATTATTTGGTCATTTGGCTTTAGCCCTGCTTTTTCAGCCGGAGAATCCTTGAATGGAGCGACAATTGTGACCTTGCCTTCCATCATGCTTACCTCTGCGCCAATTCCTTCAAACGATGATTCAAGTGATTCATTGAACTGGGCAGCAGTTTCTTCATCCATATATGCAGAATACGGGTCATTCAGCGTACTAACCATCCCCTGAATAGCGCCCTCAATTAATTTTTTTTCGTCAACCTTTTCAACATAGCTTGATAAAATCATGTTGTATGCTTGACCGATTTTAGATAAATTTTCTGTGTCTTCTTTAGTAGTGCCTTCTTTGTTTTGGTTTGGCTGTTGAACAAGTGGTTGTTCGTTTTGGTCGAGCAACTGAACCACTAAAAACGTAGCACTCGCCCCTAATAGTAAGGATAGTACCATATATAATGCGACAACTTTACGACTCACCTGTGTTCCTCCTCATCTCTAAATACAAATGCATACCGTTAATTTTTGTAGCTTTTATGTTCTTATTCATGCCTTCTCTCATGTATGATAGTCGAAAAGTCATGATTGTGCCGTAAGCATGGACTTTTTGACTATCTGGTTAGAGTTGCAGGAAAAGGCACCACACATGCGTTAGTGCGATGCCTTTGTATAAAAATATGTAATGCTTGTACACTTTATGACAAAAATGAGGCAACGCCTCGATGTGCATTGGTAAAATTTTCGTTCCTTTTTTATTATAAAAGTTTTTTAAGAGTGAAGTAAAGAAAAATGTAGTAACCGTTGGATTTCCGCAGTATGATAGAGGAAATATTTTGGAGGAGTGATTGAGTTGGAGCATGACATTCGTGAATTAAAAACGGTTGATGAGTGGAAGATAGCATATCCGGTTATGAAGCAATTACGAACACATTTGGAGCTCGAGGAATTTGTGGACTTAGTGACAGAGATGCAGCCTCATGGTTATCGGATATTTGCATTAATGGATAAGGGAAAGGTTGCTGCGGTTACTGGCGTCGCACAGCAACTCAATCTTTATTATGGCAATCATATGTATGTGTATGATTTGGTTACAGATGAAGCTGGGCGTTCGAAAGGTTATGGTGAAGCACTTCTTTCTTATATTCATGATCTTGCTCGGGAATTAGGCTGTGGGAAGGTGGCATTGACATCTGGTCTGCAGCGTGTAGATGCACACCGTTTTTATGAAGAAAAAATGGGGTATGAGCGGAAAAGTTATGCGTTTGTGAGGGAGTTGTTGGGTTGAAACGGGGATTTTGTCCTCGTTTTTTGCTAAAAACAGCAATTCTGAATTAACGAAAGTAAATAACGAATCGTCAATGGTCGTTAGCCCACCCTCTATGGCTATTATTTTATTTTTATGGGCGTTAGCATGCCCCTTATGGTCATTAGTGAGATTTCTATGGCTTTTAGCAAATTTCATACCTAAGAAAGCATCGGTCTGGAGTGACCGATGCTTTTATTTTAATAAGGATCAGATTTCTGTCCCATGTTTTTCGATTTTTCGACTGCCTCATTTGCTGCAGCAGAGCTTGTATTGGTGGTGTCTACAGCGTTGGCTATTCCCTCCCTTACACGTCTGCCGTAATCCTCGTCGGCCTGTGTGAAGTACTTAATCATCTTGTTTTGGATATCTGGGTGGCAAACTTTTAGGTTGTCCACTAGATTACGGATGAGCTCCTCCCTCTCTGCATCCGAAAAGGCGCGATAGGTCTCACCTGCTTGTCCAAAATCATTTGGACGGTCGATTTTTTCACGAACTAGCTTATCATTATAATGAGGTTCATGAACCTTGCCCTCTTGCGTCGCTTCCTTCAATCCACCAAGCATGGACGGTTCATAATTAATATGTGGATTACCGCTTGGGGGTACATCCACATGATAAGACATTTGGCCACCACGTTGATTTGTCGCAACACGTTTTTTCGGCGCATTAATCGGCAACTGTAAATAGTTCGAACCGACACGATAACGTTGCGTATCTGAATAGGAGAAAGTTCTTCCCTGAAGCATTTTATCATCCGAAAAATCGAGTCCATCAACGAGTACTCCTGTTCCAAATGCCGCTTGCTCGACTTCATTAAAATAATTCTCAGGGTTCTTATTTAATACCATTTTACCAACCTTTAAAAATGGAAATTTATCAGTTGGCCATAGCTTTGTATCATCGAGTGGATCGAAATCAAGTTCAGGATGATATTCGTCAGTCATGATTTGTACACAAAGCTCCCACTCGGGATAATCACCACGTTTAATTGCTTCATATAAATCCTGGGTTGCATGGCTAACATTTGTCGCTTGAATTTCATTGGCTTCCTTTTGCGTTAAGTTTTTAATTCCTTGTTTTAGCGGCTCCCAGTGGTATTTTACCAATACCGCCTCACCATCTTTATTCACCCATTTATATGTATTAACACCAGATCCCTGCATTTGTCGGTAGTTTGCCGGAATTCCCCATGGCGAAAACAAGAAGGTTACCATATGTGTGGCTTCTGGGGTTCCAGCTAAAAAGTCAAACATTCTTTCAGGGTTTGATAGATTGGAGACCGGGTCTGGCTTAAACGCATGAATCATGTCTGGAAATTTCATCGCATCACGGATGAAAAAGATTTTTAAATTATTGCCGACTAAATCCCAGTTCCCATCCTCTGTATAAAATTTGACTGCAAACCCACGTGGATCTCGTGCTGTTTCAGGAGATTCCATTGCACCTGCAACTGTTGAAAAACGCACAAAAACCGGAGTCTTTTTACCCGCTTCTTGAAAGAGCTTGGCTCTAGTGTACTTAGAAACCGGCTCGTCGCCAACCTTGCCGTACGCTTCAAAATACCCGTGAGCTCCTGCCCCTCTTGCATGAACCACCCGTTCTGGTACGCGTTCACGGTCAAAATGGGAGATTTTTTCAATAAAATCGTAATTCTCTAATGTAGAAGGTCCACGATTCCCAACGGTTCGGATATTTTGATTATCCGTAACCGGATGTCCCTGCCTATTTGTTAACGAATCAGCAGATTCCCCAGTACCTAAGCGGTCATCATGTGGTCCTCCCACTCCTTCCACGCTTCCATGATGCTTTTTATCCTTCATGTTTCATTGCCTCCTAAATTCAAAAGTCAACGTAATTATTTCCAATTGTTCCTTTTTCTATGTAATTAGTGAAAGACCGTAACTTTTGATACTCTCAACATTCTCAAATAAAGCTTAAAATCAGTTACAATTGAAAATTAATAGATTCCGCTAATTAAAATCCCATTTGTAAAAAAGCGTAATTCTCGAGCTAACTATCGTTATCAGACGCATAATTAACGTTAACTTAGGTAGTAAAATGAAAAATCCATTTCACCTAGATTATAATGATTATAAAAAAGTATTGATTTTTAATTTATACATGTTATTATAATATACATATTCAAAAATACTACCAAGAGGTGATCTAGTTGACTACTACTAAACTAACGACAAGTTGGGGAGCTCCGGTTGGAGATAACCAAAACTCAATCACAGCTGGTTCAAGAGGACCGGTACTAATCCAAGACGTACACCTTCTAGAAAAATTAGCGCATTTTAATAGAGAACGTGTACCTGAACGTGTTGTTCACGCGAAAGGCAGTGGAGCACACGGTTATTTTGAAGTAACGAATGATGTATCAACATATACAAAAGCAAAACTATTTAACGGAGTTGGCAAGCGGACTCCTCTATTCATCCGTTTCTCAACAGTTGCTGGGGAAAATGGCTCTGCTGATACAGCGCGTGACCCACGTGGTTTTGCGGTAAAATTCTATACAGAAGAAGGAAACTATGACATCGTTGGAAACAACACACCGATTTTCTTTATCCGTGATGCGATTAAGTTCCCTGATTTTATCCATACACAAAAGCGTCATCCCCAAACACACCTAAAGAATCCAACAGCAGTATGGGATTTCTGGTCTCATTCTCCAGAATCTTTACACCAAGTGACTTGGTTAATGGGTGATCGTGGAATTCCTGCAACATGGCGTCATATGCATGGATACGGAAGCCATACATTTAAGTGGACAAATGCGGAGGGTGAAGGCGTTTGGATTAAGTACCACTTCCGTACAGAACAAGGTGTGAAGTGCCTAACAAATGAAGTTGCAACAAAACTTGCTGGAGAAAATCCTGACTATCATACAGAGGATTTGTTCAATGCGATCGAAAAAGGGGACTTCCCTGCTTGGAAGCTTTACGTGCAAATCATGCCATTGGAGGATGCGAATACCTACCGCTTCGATCCATTCGATGTCACGAAAGTTTGGTCTCAAAAAGACTATCCGCTAATCGAAGTGGGCCGCATGGTATTAAACCGCAACCCTGAAAACTATTTTGCAGAGGTTGAGCAAGCGACATTCTCTCCTGGAACTTTAGTACCTGGTGTCGATGTATCACCTGACAAAATGCTTCAAGGTCGTCTCTTTGCATACCATGATGCACATCGTTACCGCGTTGGCGCGAACCATCAATCCTTACCAATCAACCGTGCAAGAGTGGACGTGAACAACTATCAACGCGACGGTCAAATGCGCTTTGATAACAACGGTGGTAACTCAGTATATTACGAGCCTAATAGTTTTAGCGGTCCAAAAGAAGCGCCAGAAGCGAAGCAGCACGCTTTCCCTGTTGAAGGCATTGCGGATAGTGTAGCTTACGATCAAGACGATCACTACACACAAGCTGGTGACCTTTACCGCCTAATGAGTGAGGAAGAGCGCACCCGTCTAGTTGACACAATAGTGGCATCAATGAAGCCAGTGGAGTTAGAGGAAATCAAACTTCGTCAGATCAGTCATTTCTACAAGGCTGACCCTGAATACGGAACTCGTATTGCAGAAGGTCTTGGACTAGCAGTACCTGGAGAAGTTGTAGCAAAGTAAAAAGAAATGCTGAAGCGCCTCGATCAGCCCCGACAAGCACAAGAAAAGCTGGCTAGAAGGTTGTTATTTGACCTTCTGGACAGATTGGCTTGTGACCTCGAGGGGCTAGGCGCTGAAGCTAGACATAGTTTCGTTTCATTTTATTCTCACATAGTATAGGTATCCGCTTCTCGGATACCTATTCTTTTAAAAATCAATAAAAGAGGTTGTTACTCATGCAAGAACTTGTACCCTTTTTAAAAGAACGCGGATTACGCATTACACCTCAACGAACATTAATCTTACAAACTATCCTTTCTTTAAAAGGCCATCCAACTGTGGAAGACATTCATTGTCAAATACCACATATTAGCCTTGCCACCATTTACAACAATGTCAAACTGTTTGTTTCACTACGGATTTTAAAAGAACTGCCATATGGCAATGGATTGAGCAAATATGAGCTTGCCAATCAACCAAATCACTACCATATTTTATGCGAAGCATGTGGGGACATTATTGATTTTAATTACCCGACTCTTACTCAAATCGAGGATGTTGTGAACAAGTTAACCAAGTTTAAAATAAACTCACATCAAATGGAAGTGTACGGACTTTGTCAATTGTGTCAGAGAAAAGAAGGTGATTTTTAAATGCCAAAACAAATCTGTCCAGTATGTAAAACTGAAATCAAAATCCTCAAACATAGCACAAGTTGCAAATGTGGGATGAAACTAAAGAAAACAAAAACCATTCTTGCGGGATAGAATGGGGTCAAAGCGCAAAAAAGCACACCTTATAGGTGTGCTTTTGCTTATACTTTTAAGAACTTTCGAACGGACATTAAGCTTCCCCATACTCCGATAAATGCACCAATTAGAAGCAGCAGCCCCGTTACTTGGAATGCAAATGGATTAAATGGCAGTAGCTCTAGGAATGTTCCACTTAATTGTGGTTGAATCAAATCATATAAGAAATTATAGAATCCGAGAATGATCCCAATTGGGATAATGGAACCCAGAATTCCAAGGAACAAGCCCTCTAGGAAAAATGGCCAGCGAATAAATGAATTTGTTGCCCCAACTAGCTTCATAATCTCAATTTCTCTTTGTCTTGCAAAAATCGTAATTTTAATTGTATTTGAAATTAAGAACATGGCGGTGAAAAGGAGACCGATGATTAGACCGATACCAATGTTGCGTGAAATACCAACGCTACTAAAAATCTTTTCAACTTTTCCTTTACCATAATTTACACTATAAACGTATTCCATTTTCTCAACCTGATCGGCAACCTTCATAATATCTTGTGGTTTCTTTGTTCTGACAACGAACACATCACGAAGTGGGTTACTTTGCTCGTATAATGCAAAAACTTTTCCATCTTCACCAAAGCTTTCAATCATTTCTTCAAGTTCTTGTTCTTTAGATGAAAATGTAACTTCTGAAACTTCTGGTATTTTTTGAATTTCTGCTTTTAAGGCATCCTGTTGTTCCTTAGTTGACGTTAAGTCCGTGAGTACACTGATACGGACGTCTTTTTCAAGTGAAGTCGCCATGCTGTTTAAGTTCATCATGATGACTAAAAATACACCTACAAGGAGTAGTGTGACGGTCACGGCGCTGACAGATGCGAATGTCATCCAGCCATTACGCCCGAGGTTTTTTGAACTTTCTCTAAAGTGACGGCGGAGTGTGTTAAGCTTCATAGCCGTAATCACCCCTTACTTCATCGCGCGCAATTTTTCCACTTTCAATTGCAATTACACGCTTTTTAACGGTATTTACAATTTCACGGTTGTGCGTTGCCATAATGATGGTCGTCCCGCGGAAATTAATTTCTTCAAAAATATTCATGATTTCCCATGATGTTTCTGGGTCAAGGTTACCCGTAGGCTCGTCCGCAATGAGCGCACCTGGAGAGTTTACAATGGATCGTGCAATAGACACACGTTGCTGTTCCCCACCGGATAATTCATCTGGTAAAAATCGTGCCTTATGCTTAAGACGAACAAGGTCAAGCACATCCATCACACGCTTCTTGATATTCTTCGGGTTTTCTTCAATTACTTCAAGTGCGAATGCTACGTTTTCGTATACAGTCAATCGTGGTAAAAGTTTGAAATCCTGGAACACAACCCCAATATTTCTCCGTAAAAGCGGAACCCTTTTTTCTTTTAATTTTGAAAGGTCAATTCCATTTATAATGATTGATCCTTTTGTCGGCTTCTCTTCGCGGTACATCATCTTAATAAACGTCGACTTCCCCGCTCCACTCGGGCCAACGACATACACGAACTCACCTTGTTCGATTTTTACATTTATACCATTAACGGCCATGACGCCGTTCGGATACTTTTTATAGACGTCCTTCATTTCTATCATACGAATCACCTATCATCGTTTTTTTATCACTCTTATTTGGGTATTAAGACCCGCCACCTATTATGTGGGCTAGTTAGTAATCTATCAAATGAAAATAGAAGCGCTCATGTCTCTTTGAACATACTTGCGCCCCTTTTAATCTATGCAACTTGAAATTATAAGACAAAATGAACTAGATTTCATTACATTTTTCATTATAACATCATTTTTCGTCAAAAAACGACCTAAAATTATTACATTTTCGTTTCATGGCAGTTAATGTTGTGCTGGGGATAGGGTTCAGGTGGTGGTGTGTAAATTTTGGTATTGGGGGAGGCGGTAGGGTAGTGCCTGACGTTATGCCTATTCTAACCAAATTAAAAGCCTTCCGGTTTACCCGGAAGGCCTACATACTAATTAAATTATTTTTTCTCAGCTAACCATGCAGCAACTGCGTCTTTTTCGTCACCTTTGATGATCCCTTTTGGCATTGCGCCACGGCCATTTTCAATGATGTCCGCAATTTCGTCTTGAGAGTATTTACCTCCGACTTGTTGTAGACTTGGGAAGCTTCCAGCACCTGCTAGATCTTTACCATGGCATGAAGCACAGTTTCCTTGGTAGATTTCCTCTGCATTTACAGCAGTAGCTCCGCCATTATCGCCTGCTGGCTCGTTGGCTGCATTGTCGTCGTCCCCACCACCACATGCTGCTAGAGCGAATACAAGCGCAGTTCCTAAAAGAAATCCAAATAGCTTACGTTTCACAGAATTTACCCCCTGTAATAAATTTTTCCATTATACAATCCTTATTATACCCCTTTTACGCCCTTTTAAAACCCTCTCCTAATACCTCTGCAGCGTCCATAACGACGACAAATGCAGATGTATCAATGCTTTGAACCACTTGTTTCAATTTTGTGAACTCTTTCTGGTCAACCACGCACATGAGCATTGGACGCTCATCGTCGGTGTAGCCCCCGTATCCAGAGAGCTTGGTTACACCTCGGTCCAATTTGTCAAAAATCTCCTGTCGCACTTCATCCTGATGGTTCGTAATAATGAGAGCCATTTTTGAATTACCTAGACCAACCTGTACCAAATCAATCGTTTTACTTGTGACAAAAAGTCCAATCAGTGCATAAAGTCCACTCTCAATATCGAATACAATTGCAGCTGTTACGACAATCAGACCATCAATAAAAGCGACGCATTTTCCAAGAGATATTCCTGTATACTTATGAACAATTTGAGCGGCAAGGTCTGTCCCACCTGTCGACGCATTGCCCCGGAATGTGATGCCAAGTCCCAAACCTATTCCGATCCCGCCAAATAACGCACCGAGCAATGGGTCAAGTGTTGCGGGTTCCAGATTTCTCGAAAGGTAAACAACAAATGGTAGAAAAAGAGTGCCGATTAATGTACGAGCACCATATACCTTTCCAAGAAAAATGACACCTGCAATGAATAATGGAATATTAAAAGCCCATTGAACATAGGCGGCTTCCCAACCAAAGAGGGAGTTCAAGATCGTACTAATCCCACTTACACCGCCAGAGGCTACCTTGTTCGGTAACAAAAACAGATTGAAAGCTAGAGCCACCGTGGCTGAACCGAGTAGTATGTATATGTATTCCTTTACCTTTTGAAGTGTTGGATGTACTTCGTGCTGACGTTTTCTTCTATTCATGAAAATACCTCCGTTTGCTAGCCTATGGCAGTATATCATGGGTTCAAAACCAAGTAAACGCCAACCAAATAACGTGGTAAAGCAACAAAATATACATCTACAGGATTAGTTTGTAACGAGATATGAATAATTATTACAATAATGTACATGAAAGTGAAAAAAGAGCCATCTCAGACTCTTTTTTCGGTGTGCTTATTTACGAAATGTCCAAATATCTGAAACGGTTCGACCCGTGTATTTATCCTCGGCTATCGTATACCATGAATAAGAACGGTTCTTTTTTAACCCTTTCCAAACAGTCTCTGCGATTTTTCCGCTTTTCGCCTTGTCAGTGCCGATTACATGGTCTGTGTAGACATTTACTGAAAAGTAATCGGTTGCGACTCGTTTGGTGACTGGTGCTAAATCCATTTCAATCACAAACTCATCTTTTTCCGGATACGCATCTGGGTTATAGTAATTGTAATCGTCTAAATAAGGAGAATACGTATTTACCACAATGCGATTATTGTCTTGATCAAAATGAAACAGTCTCATGTAACCTTGGCCACCCTCTGGTCCTGCCTGGTAATCAGCAAGCATTTGTGTCACAGTACGGTCAGGAACACCGTCTCCGTTATCGTCAATTTCATCTACTAATGTTTGTGCCTCATGGTAATGACCACTCAACACCATGATCACATTCTTATTTGGAACAACAATTTCGTTATAAAGTTTGTCACCTGTCGGATGCCTAGTACCTGTCGCAAGTAAGTATTCATGGAAGCTTAAAATGGCTTTGCGGTCCGGATGAGCAGCTAGCACATCATTTACCCACTGGATCCCTTCATCCGTTATACCCCAACCGAGGTACACCATAATATAATCATTGCCACCAGCTGAAATTAAATCATAATGACCGCGATTGTTTAGGTAGGAACCACCGTAATATGGCTTATCCTTAAAGCGATTTTCCCCAAAATACTTATAAAACTGGGAATAATCATTACTCACCTGATCCACATCATGGTTTCCTGCCAGAACTCCGTATGGAATGTTGTTGTCATCAAGCACTTTCATCGCTTTATCGGCGTTCTTCCATTGATACTCCTGTGATGATTTATTCACTAAATCACCTGTATGGAATACATATTTTATTTTGAGTTTCTCCTTCATTTCGGCAATCCACTCTGTTTGTCGGTCAAAAATATACGGGTAGCTCTCTGAGTAAAATTGGGTGTCTGACATCCAGACGAAGGTATAGTCATACTCATCTGGCGAGCTTGGAATTTCGTCTTGGACAATCACATTTATTTTTGACTCATGTACAAAGTCACCCACGCCAACTTCACCGGAGAGTTCAAAATCCTCTTTACCTGCTACTTTGTAATCAATTAATGTCCATTTTTCTGTATTGTGGTTCCATGCGTACATCGAAACCTTTCTACCTTCAAGGGAATTCCCTTTCCATAAAAGCTCGACACGATCCTTTTCATCAAGTGACGCATCTACTGTGACGTCAAATCGATGATAAGGAAATTGAGTATCCGAATCAGATACCAGATACTTGCCGTCTACTTTTGAAACTAGCGAAGTGTCCTCAGACGTAAACGCCTTCTCCCCTTCAGGTATCATTTCTTTTGGCGGCTCAAAATCACCTGCATTTTTAAAGCCTTTCACACCTGAGTTCACATCGTATTGATATGCCTCATAAAACGTGACATCTAACTGATCCTTCGTTGGGTCCTTCACCTTTACCTGTAAAACAGGGTCGCCATCAACCTGCGCATTTTCTTTAGGTGAGACCAACTCTGGCCTTAGTGGATTTTCATCAGCCACTTCAAATTGAAATCCCTCTTCTTGTTGATTTCCTACTTTGTCCGTTGCCACAACCTTAAGCTCATGTTTACCTGCCTCAAGCTTGGAGGACGCTGTTTCATACGGAACTTGAATTTCCTCTCCGTCTAAGGTGACAATTACTTGGTCAACCCCGGAAAGCTTATCCTTTACATCTACATCAATCGTAAAAGCACCCTTGTATGCTTTCTTTTTCAGGTTCGTTTTAATATCAGGTACGGTGTTGTCGACTAAAACCTCTGAGCTAACTTCTTCATCTGCATCCTGAACAAGGACCTTGTGCTTCTTATCCTCAACAGAGGTCGTATCCCATTTATAGGTTAAGGAATGTGCTTCCTCTTCCGTAACTGTAAACGTAAAATCAACGAATGGATTGTTATCATTCATTTTTAGAATACGTGATGGATCACTGTAGTCCGGGTCCTTGATCACTGTTCCATCCGCAAGAACTAAACGTACATTTCGTAAATCATAGTCGTCACGGTTTTCCGCGGATTCAAGATCAAATGGTGATGCTTTGTTACCGGAACGAACGGTTATCGTAGTGTCCCCAACCGGAAGTCGCTCAGGCTCAATTGGGATACTGAACGTTTTCCACTGCGTGAGCCAATCTTTATCCATCACATATAAAACTTCGTCACCCATCGTAACGGCGTTTTGGAAATACGTATTCAAGCCATTTACCTCAAACGCAAAATAGGCCGTGTGTTCAAGGGACGGATAGATGCCTTCCGTTACTTCTTTGCCATCAATCAATAGCTTCATTTTATCTGGAGAATCTACCGCAGATGTAGCCTTAATGATTTTTTCACCACGAAGCAATTCCCCTTCTTCCAGATTGAGACGGAGGCTTGAGCTGTCAAGGTCATTCGTAATGGTTACGCGATAATCCTCACTTTTCACTTCATTTCTTCCATCGGACACGACGAAGTAATAATCCACATACTTATGTCCAATTAAATCAGGTGAATAAATGGTGTGATGATAAAGGAGATCATCGTAATTCTCTTGTAAAATCGCTTCGCTATATTCATTATGATGGTCAATTTTATAGTACAAACGAACAGATTTAACTTCCTTGTCGTCTGTTACGTTTGCGACAATGTCGATATTATCCTTCTGGTTCACCTCGGTGGTTTTCGTTAGATTGTCAATCGTTGGTGGCACTGTGTCTTGTTCCATTTGGACAGGCTGACTTGGTACTTGGAAGCCTTCAACCTGACCCGGAGTCGCATCCAGGATGCCCACCTTTTTAGAAAGAGTGGATTTATCAGTTGGATAGAGATAGACAATCCCTTTATTCGCAAAAGTGTCATCTACGTTCGGCTCATCATTGTAATAAGCGACCGAAATCTCTTTATGTGTGTTCGTTCCAATTACTAGTCCACGCATGCTGCCATTTGCCATACCGTCACTGTAAATGCGAACGATATTCTTATTTTCAACCAAATTTGAGCCATAGTTCGCATTAAAATCAGCGACGGTTTTCTCACCGTTTTGTGTATTGATGATCCAAAAGACTAGCGTTTCCCCTGCTGGAATCACCACATCCTCTGGCACGGATGGCCAGACAACATCGGTTCCAGGGTCTGTTCCATATCTGTAGTACATTTTATAATCTTTAAAATTGATGTCTTCACTGCTGTTGTTGTAGATTTCGATAAACTCATAGCCATCAGCAGACCCTACATTTGAAGAATCAGGAACAAGCTCAGTTATAAGCAAATGAGGGACTTTTGAAAAATCAACCTCTGGCTGCACGACCTGAATCGTGAATTCGTCGGACTTTTCTGTATTTACACCATCACTCGCTTCGAGATAATAGGTGATTTCATCATATACATGAAAACTTGGGATTTCCGCTGTATAGGTTTGATTGTTTGGACTCATTGGCAACGCCGTGAATTCATTTGTGTCACCGATTTTATAAAAAAGCGTCACACTTGGAACGGCAAGATTATCCGTTACGTTTGCCTCGATCTGAATTGGTGCGAGAGGCTTGCTGCTTGTAACTGGTGTATGTGTAATCACAGGTGCTTCTGTGTCCTCAGGTACATCCGGAAGATTGACCGGAGTTTCCGGAACCTGTGCTTGCTGAATTTCACCTGGCGTTGGCTGCGCTAGCACTTGGTGCTTTACCATTTCCGTACCAGATGTTGGGTATTTATACTCGACTACAGCTCCTGTGTTATCCGTTTCCCCCGCTAGATAGCTAGCAGAAATGATGTCAGTTCCTTGGTGATTTTTAATGACGATTGCACGATTACCACCATTTGCAAAGCCAGGAAATACATCCGTAAACTGGATGACTTTTTCCTCAGGTAAATCTGTTCCAAAATTCTCGTTAAAATCGGCTAGCGTTTTATTGCCGTTGTTAAACCAAAAAACTAATGTTTCTTGCGGTTCAATCGTTGTTGCCGGGATTTGAAATACCAAGTCTTTCCCTGTGTCGGTATAACGATATGTAAAGGTGTAATTTGTTAATGTTTGCGGTTGATTGGTGTTGTTGTAAAGCTCAAAATACTCGTAATAATCGGTTCCAGCTCCCTTTGAGTTCGGTGATATTTCACTAATGAGAAGGTGTGGAAGCTGATCTGTGTTAACTTCGGTTGGTTGAGTTGCTTCACCAGTTGGTGCTGGCGGAGTTTCCTCCTCGATTGTTGTGTTTTCTTGGGTTGGTGGTTCTACTTCAGATGTTGCGTCGTCTTGAGTTGGTGGTGCCTCTTCGGTTGTTGATTCTTCTTCGGTTGGGGGCACCTCTTCAGTTGTTGATTCTTCTTCGGTTGGGGGCACCTCTTCAGTTGGCGATTCTTCCTCGGTTTCAGGCTGTTCCTGGGTTCCCGGCTCTGTCTGTGTTTCAGGTTCTTCGATTACCTCAGGTTCAGTCTGGTCGGTTGGTTCTTGTGGAGGCGATTCCTCCACATGTTCCTCAGTTGGTTGGTTCTGTGTCCCCAGTGCTGAATTGATAGACCCGTCTTCCTCTGCAAATACCATTTTCGGTCCTGTTGCAAGGCTTACATTGGACAGTAAAATGGTAAGCGTAAAACTGACAATCAATCCTTTTTTCAGCTTGTTTCTCACTCGTTTCCCTAAAATCATCTCGCGTTCCTCCCGCAATATTTATCCTTCATGTAAATCTTATCTGTACTCTGTTAATAGCTTGTAAACTTAAGGTAAAAATTATAATAAAATTGGAAGGATTAGGAATTAAGACTCATATTATGTTACATGAATAGTTCCTATTTACTACTAAATAAAAATAGACGACTGTAAAAGTCATCTTTGGTTTCGAGATATGATTTTATACCTTAACTGAAGCAGCCACTGCTCCAACGGCGTCTAGCAATTCGTTCCATTCTTCTACAGGTTAAGGCATGTTTTGCCTAAGAGGGCACGATTAATGACTTTGCTTACCCTAATTCCAATGGTTGCTTGCCTGTGAGGGTACGATTAACGCCTTTTCTTACCCTCACTCCTTCGGTTGCTTGAATGTGAGGGTATAATTACTGTTTTTTCTTACCATCGTTCGTATAGTTGCCTTCCAATGAGGGCACGATTACCTCTTTTCAAATATTCAACTACAAAAATATTGCACGCAGCGTCAATTTGATTATGTAGTATATAATCATGAACAGAGTCCCCATGCCAAGTGTAATGTACAAGCCATTAGAATTTACTTAGTTTTGTATAAATAAATGGACCTAGCCCAAATATTAATAGAGTGACAAATGTAAAGAATTTGAGAAATAGATTATTTGTATGTCTAAAAATCCCTAATTCTACGTAATCAATCATGATGGTTCCTAATAAGATGGTTAGAAAACTTAAGCCTACTTGAAGCGAGAACCACAATGCAATAATGAGTGTAACTGTTTCGATAATTTCACCAACATTGTTCATCATTTTACACCCTACCTAATTCTAGTAATCTACAAAAACACAGCCATGTAATAACGCCTACTGGATTGTTCACGATTATACATCCTTACTAAAAAGAAGGGCTGAATAAAGAACTTAATATAAAATAAACAATTAAACTTCCTAGAATCATTCCTAGTATTGCTAAAAGCATAAAAAGTTTTCTCTTAATTCAAGAGTACTTCAACAGCTTTTGATAAATGCATGGGCCTATACCGTACATAAAGGCTGCCAAAAAGTTCACGACTTTATGGAATATATTTTTAGGGGGGATCAACTCTTCCCAATGCGTAAAACTCTAACATTGGATTCCCTAAAAACAAAATGACAATGCTGAAGGATATCTGGACAACAAACCAAAAAGTGATTATATTCCCAATTAACTCAAGGCTTTCTTCTATATTTCCAAACATAATTTCACCCTAATTAACTTTAAAATTTATGACTATTTATTACAACCAACTTTTAATGGGACTTATGATTTTGTTGCCAGTTCTCCCTATACCCCCAGCTACCTTTTAAAAAACAGGCATCCGCCAAACAGCGAATGCCTGATGTCCACAAGATGTAGTCACAAAGACATTGCCAGGACGTGGCTCTAATCTTTGATCCTATGATCCAAGGTTACATATCCTTTGCGTCTCTTCTGCGGATGATGCTGCGACGAAGTGCGACAGCACCTGCTGCTGCAGCACCGACAAGTCCGACCATTGTGCCCGCAAATAACGTCTTATTCTCGTAAAACTTAACGAGTACGCTTTTTTCAACGATTTCGAATTCAACTGCTTCGTTATTTTCGTTCCCCGCTTCGTCAAAAGCTAACACTTCAACTTTGTATTTGTTGATATCAGAAAGTGTAACAGTAACCACTTTCGTACCGTCTACCTCTTTTACATCACCATTGAAGAGCTCTCCATTGATCATCACAGACTTAAGTGTGTCACTTGGATTATCAAGGCTGATGGAAAGAGTCACTGGGTCACGATATGTTTTGTTTTTCTTCACACCCTCGAAATTCACTTTCGGCGGTGTTTTATCAATAATAAACTCCACACTAAGCTGTTGAATATTACCTGCTTTATCCTTCACCTCGAAGAAGAGGACGTGCTTTCCTTCTTCCTCAATTGGATCGCCTAAGTTATAAGGCTGACCATTCAAGGTTAGGGAGATAATGTCATAAGCACTTAAGTCTTCAATCAACAACTCAGGAATTAAAGTTTCATTAAAAAACTTGTTAGAAATCGGTTCTTTAAATCGAATAACTGGTGATGTTTTATCAATTGTAAATACGATGGTTCGCGTTGATACATTGTTCGCTAGGTCAAAAATTTCCGCCTTTAATGTGTAGTCTCCCTCGTCACTTAATACCATACCGTTCACATATGGCCGACCATTTAATGTTACTTTTGAACGGCTAGTATCAAGGTATCGGTCGGAATAAGTTACACTTGGTGATTGATTTTGATTAAAGAACCCATCAATTACACCTGTAATATTCAGAGTTGGCTTAGTTGTATCAAGAATAAAACTAATATCAATCGTTGATTCATTTCCTGCCTTATCTCGTGCAAGAACACTGAATTTATACGTCATTTCAAGTGAAGCGGTTGGAATTCGACCTGTCACATTAGAACCATTCATCGTTACTGAAACAATGGTGTCGTCAGCTTGATCAAGCGCAAATTCAGGTGTGAATACTTCATTAATATATTCGCCATCCTTAATCACACGGCTTAGACCTTTAAACTTCGGTGTGATGACTGGTGGCGTTTTATCGATTGTAAAAGCAATCTGGTTGCTGAACTGGTTGCCCGCTTTATCAATTGCTTCAACATTGATGACATAGTCACCTTCCTGACTAAAATTATGGCTGAGACGTGCTGTCTGATTCGATACCGCAAATCCACCTGCATTATAGCCTCTACCATTACGTGTCACGGTAATACGGTTTACATCAAGGTTCACATCACGAATAGATACACTAACTGGCTTATCGACATTATAATGTGCTGCATTTTCAACACCAGTAATTTCGATTGTCGGCTTTGTTGTATCAATTGTAAATGTCTTGTTGGCAGCAATTGGACCGTTACCAGCTTTATCCTCTGCACTAATCGCAATTGTGTACAAGCCATCATCATTAAAATTGTATCCTAGGCTTGATAGCTTGTTGTTGTTTTGCCATGTTCCAATGTTAAACACCTTGCCATCCTTTGTTACGGAAAGCACAACATAATTAGTACCAAAATTCAATTCATCAACCGAAACTGTTACTCGCTTGCCAGTTGGATTAAATGATTGGTGGTCGACACCGTCAATTTTTACAACCGGATTGGTCTTGTCGATAATAAACGCAATTTCGTCATGTGTTGTTTTGTTGCCTGATTTGTCAGTAGCATTGAAGTTTAAGACATAGCTACCTTCTTCTTTGAAAGTATGAGTTAAACTTGCTTTTGTTCTAGACTGTGCAGGTGCACCAACCTCATACGCCTTTCCATTCTTCATCACGCGTATTGATGTTTTGTCGATGTTTGCATCATTTACTTCAAATGAAACTTGTTTATCCACATTGTAATTCGTCATATGATCGACGCCTGTGATATTAAGAGCAGGATAACTTTCGTCAATTGTGAATTTCTTTTCCTGTGCGTCCGCAATGTTTCCTGCAGCATCCTTGGCAGATACCTTAATCACATAGTCGCCATCCTCGTTGAATGGAATCTCTATACTCGATTCAACACCTTGGTTTTTCCACTCATAAGGTTTATTGTTAACTGTGACTTCAACATGATTATTTTTAAAATTCAGCTCGTTCACCTTGATGGTAGCTGTTCGTTTTTTGTCATAATACTTTCCATCTTCTACGTTTTCGATTGAGATTTTCGGTTTTACGTTATCCACTGTGAATTTGTGTTTTTTCTCAACTGCTTTATTACCGGCAAAGTCTTCAGAGCGAACAATTACTTCATATTCACCGTCGTCTGGGAAGCTTTGCTTGAACTGATAACCTGTTGCTGTTTTGTTCCACTTTGCATCCTTAACAGGTTTGCCATTTACAAGTACTTCATTTTTCGTTTCATCAAAATGAAGGTCGTTGATATTTACAATTAACTCATTGTTGCCTTGTACATAATCTTCATTGGCTATGCCACTAATATTAATTTCAGGTGGCGTATGATCAATAGTAAATGTAAGTTCTTTTGTGCTTTCAACCCCAAAGAAGTCTTTCGCTGTAACATTGACTGAATATATCCCTTCGTTCTGAAGGGTAATTGTTTTTTGCTGCGAAATCAGCCATATGACTTCTTCCATCCAGTCGCCTGTTTCAATTTCTTCTTTTTCTCCTTCGTGCTCACGTATGACCGTAATTTCAGGAAGGAATGGTGTGTAATCCAGGACAGAAACCGTTAGATCTACAACTGGATTATTAAAATATGCTCCGTCTTTAATAGAATATTGAATTTCCGGACCGTTTTTATCGATTGTAAAACGTAGTGTCTCTGAGTTTGGATTACCTGCTTTGTCCTTCGCCTCAACCTCTATTTTGTAAACCCCATCCTCTGTAAAGACATGCTCAGTACTTGCCGTTTGCCCATCTTTTGTTAGTGGAGCAATCTCATATGGGTTCCCATTCTGTGTAACCTTCACATTGGATTCAGCTAGATTTACATCATTGATTATAATGGTTACAGGTTGGTCCTCATTGTATCTCTCATGGTTTTCTACATTTTTAATCTCAATCTTCGGCTGGATTTTGTCAATTGTAAAACCAACTTTTTCCGCCAATGCTGCATTTCCTGCTTTATCGGTGGAAGTTAAAGTGATGATGTATTCACCATCGTCAGTAAATTTGTAACTAGCTTCTGCTGTGGTGTCTGATTTTCCTTTAAATTGAACATCTGCACTAAAAGCAAGGTCGCCAACCTCTTCAATCACTGCTTTTGTTTTGGTTAGATCAAGGTTTAGTTCATCAACTACTGTCATAACTACCTCTTGATCCGAATTATAGTATCCTTTATCGGAAACATTTGAGATACTAAGGACTGGTGCTTTTTGGTCTATTGTAAAAGTGATTGGCGAAAAATTATCCTCGTTTAATGCCCTGTCAACAGCTTTCACATCGACTTCGTAGACACCATCCTCTGAAATTTCTTGCTCTTTATATGCATCTTTTCCATTGACTTCAAGATATTTTTGACCATTTCTTTTTACGAATAGGACTGATTCATCTTGATTCTCATTTTCATCTAAAACGCTAATTTTAAATTTCTGCGGCTCCTTATAAATGCTTCCATTTGTAACATCGGACACCGACACAACAGGCTTTGTCTTATCGATTGTAAATTTGTAAGGTCCCATTTCGTATGGCGTATCTTGTTTTCTGTCGGTAAATTTCACTTTAACCTCATAGTAACCAGGGTCTGTTAGTTTTATGTGAGCCTTCTTCCAACCTTTTGAGAACTTCGGTGAATCTGCAGAAAGCTTTTCACCATTAATCTCGACTTCGAAGGTTTGCATTCTAATGTCGTTTTCAACATCAATTTCAACATCGTGATTATAAAAAGGAATGTCTCTTTTGTTTTTTATCTTGAACTCCGCAGCTCTTTTATAAATAGAGAACTCCTTAACAGCAGATAATGACGAATTTCCCGCTTTATCTGTGGTAGTAACAGTAACTTTGTAGTCACCAGCTTGGGTAAAGGTTATTGTCCCTTTTCCTGATGTCCAATCAGGCATATTTTCAACAACATAGTCGTTGTCATCCTGTTTGACATCTACAATAACTTGACTTGCATCAAAGTTTTTGTCATTAAATTCAACTTCTAATTGGGCATCTGCATATTCGATTAATTCGTTATCCGTAACACCGTTAAATGTTATTCCCGGTTTAGTCTTGTCTCTATCAATATTGAATGTTGCCCTTGTTTCAGTAGGGATATTCCAATCATTTTCTGCAAAGTCAAGAGTGACAGGGATTTCCTTATCTTTTAAATCAGATGGAAGGGTTACTACTACTTCATAAATACCATTGAATGGATCTCCCGTTTTATTCACCTGCACGGTTGCTTGATCCTGCTCCTCACCCACTGTTACTTTAAATGGTTGCTTAACCTCAGGAGGAGTTACGGGTTCTTCAGGTGTTGGTTCTGTTCCTTCTGTTGGAGTAGTTACCGGTTCCTCTTGTGTTGGTTCTGTTCCTTCTGTTGGAGTAGCTACTGCTTCAGGAGTTTCTCCGTTTTCCGGATTAGGATTTTCAGGTTCGCCTGGATCCGGTTCAGGGTCTGTTCCTGGGTCAGGATCTGGTTTAGGTTCTAAAGACTTTAGGTAATTTTCATAATCCTCGGTTAAATTGACTGTAAATGTGAGTCTGTCTTGATTTGTTAACCATGTGGGACCACTTTCTTCTGAAATGTCCCATTCGGTATCGTTAGAAAATGTTACGGTTCGCTTGATATCGCCTGCCGATAAAACATTTCCAGTGTACAATCCCGCCGACAACACCAACACAATCACGATCGGGATCCAGAAGACCGATTTGTTTTTTCGGTAGCTTTTTGAGATCATTGCTATCACTTTACTACGCTCCTTTGTTCAATCACTTTATTTGTATGAATAATCATTACATCCACTTCGATTGCGAAATCGGATTCTTCCTCTGGTTCTGTGAGGATGGCTGTTTCGCCATCGCCTTCAAGGAGAATCGATGTTTCGTCCTCATCCACTAGCAATGTTGTCTCAACGTCATCCTGTAAAAGTGCCGTTTCGTCTGATAAAAGCGAGGTTTCCTCCAATAGCGACGTCTCCTCTGCTGAATGGCTTTCTGCCAGCAACGCCGTGGGTGCGATGTTTGTTTCTTCAAGTAAGGAGGTTGGCTCGAGCTCCTGGCTCATGAGGGCTGTGTCCTCTACCGATGCCGCAACTGGAACCTCCTTTTTCCGAAGCTTGATTTCACTTGTTGTTTTTTTCGTTTCTTGAGCTTCAAGGGACATGCGGTCGTTTTTCTTCTTTTTCTTAAATCGATTTCCTGTAATGTCCGCAAAAACTTGAGAGATTTGTAGTTTCATATAGACTATAATCGAGATGATGAGCGTAACTAACGCGCCCGCTAATCCCCCATAAAACATGATTTGATATTCCAAACGAGAGCCCCCCTCCCTAACTTATATTTAAATTCGCCATGCGTCTGGCAAGCTTTTTGTAGGCTTCATTGTCTTTAGCACCTTCAAGTGCGCCTGCCTTATCAAAGACTTCCTTCGCCTTGCTATAGTTACGTTGATCCTCCAGTTTGCCTTGCTCAATATCAAGCAACAGATTGCCAAGCTTTACATACGCGTTCAGGCTCTTCGGATATTCTTTAATGATTCCTTCAAATTGCTCGACTGCTTGGGAATGTTCACCCATCTCCTGATAATTGACGCCGATATTGACCATAACCTCTTCCCTGTTCGGCACATTCAATTCGAGCAGTGTGTTGTAGTGCTCAATTGCCTGCTCGAAATCGTTACGAGCAGCAACCTTATCCTCCCCTGAATTTACACCGCGACTATAAAAAGCCTGTGCAAGCTTTTGCTCAAATTCAATCTCATATTTTAGTTGAAGCTGCTCGTCTGGAGCTAACTCGAGAACTCTCTGCGCTTTTTGCACGACTGTAATCGCCTTTGTATTGGCATCCGCGATTTGTCCCTTATACGAAATGTAAATATTCGCAAGTGAATTATAGTTATCTACCTTTTTGGCGTTGTTCGGGAGGTTGTCGTTATATGATTCAAACTCTAGGAGATTCGTAGAGAACTGGTCATAATCGATATTCATCCCGCCTAATGTTGTCGCTAGTGTAATATAATAGGACGCGTCCGGTATCTCTTTTTCATTCACCTGCTTAAAATATTTCAGCGCCACAGGGTAATCTCGTTTCCGGTCAAAATATGTCATCCCTAGTTTAAAAAGAACTTCACTATTTTTATGAATATTCCCGTATTCGTCATTCACATAGGACTCGATCTTTGAAAGGCCAGTGTCCACTTCATTTCGATTGATATACACATCGAGCAGGTTGTTATAGGCAGATGCACGTCCCTTGTCAACCTTGATTGCTTTTTCTAGCAACTTAATAGCCTCAGTATCATTACCCTCAATTAAAGCAATACTAGATTCATTGACCAGCCCCATGTAATCCTGGAATTGCTCATTTTTCATCCCTTGATAACCCAGTACAGATGTCGTTGAAAAACCAAGACACAAGACCGCTGGGATTAAAAAGAGATAGAGCCTCTTCAACATTTTTTTCCGGTAACCTGCAGTGAGCTTGTTGATGTTTTCGAGATCATATAGGAGCTCTTCACACGTTTGGTAACGATTTTCCGGTTCTGCTTGGGTGCATTTTAAAATGATATGTTCGAGCCCTTCTGGTAAAGTCGGATCCCACTGACGTATTGGTCGTACCTCATACGGCGGGTCTGCAAGACTTTTACCGGTGATAAGCTGGTAAAGCGTTAATCCTAAGCTATAAATATCGGTTCGGGCATCGGTGCGTTTTCCAGAAAGTTGTTCGGGTGCTGCATAGGTTTTCGTACCGAGATTCGTCGTATCTGTCAGGCTTTCATCCTTAAATTCCCGCGCAATCCCGAAGTCAATCAGCTTGATCTTTCCCTCCGGTGTAAGCATGATGTTATCCGGCTTCATATCGCGGTAGATAATCGGATGAGGCTTTCTCGTATGTAAATAATGAAGCACCTCAGCAAGCTGCTTCGCCCAGTTAATCACGAGCTTTGCGGATATCACTTTTTCCCGCTTCAGCTTTTGCTTGAGCGATTCACCTTCGACATAGTCCATCACGACATAAATGTCGCCCTCCGATTCGATGATGTCGTAAATCTTCGGAAGCGCGCCGTGATCGAGTTTTTTAAGCATATTCGCCTCGACAACTAAGCTATTGATGAGAAGCTCGTTATTACTATTGTCGCGTTTGCGGATATCCTTGACGACGAGAGACTTGTTAAGCCGGTTGTCCATCGCCAAATAGACAATACTCATCCCACCGCGGCCTATTTCCTTCAATATTTCGTATCTATCATCTATAAAACTTCCGATTTTAATCAACGTAATTCCTCCAAAATTGAAAAGCTCTAAGTGCCATGTGTTGCCACCATAGAAAAGACGCCACGAGGGGCTAGGCTGCTTGAGCTAGACACCGAATACTGCATTCGAAGTCAAATCTTTTAAGCCTTGAAAACTAGTCCTTCACACAACATGGGCGAGAACGATAGAGATATTGTCTACCTCTTTTCGTTCTTTTACGGCATCCACTAGTTTAATGGCCTTGTATTTTAACTGCTTTTCATTTAAAAACGGATTCGGTCGGAGTTCTTCGAGTAGCTCCGCATCTGAGATTTTATGGTAAAATCCATCTGTACACAGTAAGAACACGGTTCCTGGCTCGGTCTCTCCGGTCAGGATGACGACCTCTAGCTCCTTTGTTGCACCCACACATTGTAAAAGCACATTGCGTCTCGGGTCCTTTAAGGCTTGCTCGGGTGTAATGTTTCCGCGCTCCACCTCACGTGCTACTAAGGTTTGGTCATTCGTTAGTCTTGTCACCTGTTCCTGAATTTGATAAGCGCGACTGTCTCCAATATGTACTATATAGTAACGTGAATGAATAATGAGTAGCGCAGTCACTGTTGTTCCAACTTGGGTATTTGTTTCATCCCCGTACTCTAGTATTTTTTCATTTTGTTCCGTGATGCAGGCTTCGAGTGCTTCGTGGATGTCCTCATCTTGTTGACTTGAATGCAGCAGGTCTGGTAGCTCTTTCTCAAACCAATCGGATAGACCACGAACCACTGTGGCACTCGCCAGTTCTCCATGAGAGAGCCCGCCCATTCCATCACAAACAACGAACATCCCGACATACCCATTCGGTGTTTTTGCCGTCTTGACGAGCAAGGCATCCTGGTTTGTCTTTTTCTTAATTCCAACATCTGTGTGGTATGCATGTATGAACGCCACTTTTTTCACCTCTATCTTTAAAAAAGCCTAAATTCAAATTCCTCGTTTGCAAGCTTGATTTTATCCTCATGCTTGATTTTCACCTTGTTCTTCGGTACAAGCTTAACGCCATTTACATAACTTCCGTTTCGCGATTCCTTGTCGACAATAAAGTATTCTCCGTTTTCGGTAATCAACTCCGCGTGCACTCGCCCAACCACTTTATTCTTTGATGTGTAATCCGTTTGTTGTGGGTCACGCCCGATTTTAAACACTTTCTTCGACACCATGATTTTTTCTTGAGTGGCTGTAAGAAGGTATGGGCTCTGCTGGTGGAAGCTTGTGCCAACACCAAGTGCTGTTGTTCCTTCTTCCTCTTCCGGTTCCTTGTAGGCAGTGAGGACGGTTGTACCTTCTTCCTCCTCGGGCTCATATGTGTCAAATGAAATTGGGCTGCCAACATTCGGCTTAATATTAATAGAGGTGCCACCGGCTAACACAGAATTTCCTTCGCCAAGCTCGGTACGAGTGATCCGCTTGTACTGAACCTCTTCCTCAATCTCCAGCTTTTGACTTTTCTTTTTATCAGACCTCTTACTACTGTATTCGGATGTGATAACGCCATTTTCTTCAGACGCCTTAATTTCACTACCAGGGCTATAGTAGTTTGGAGTCCTAGGTTCCTCATCCTGGATCGGCAGTTTCTTAAAACTTTGAGGTGAAGCCGGCTTGTTCACCAACAGCTCATTCAGCTTTTTTTGTAGCGCATATAGGTTGATTTCCTCAGATGTCGCAAAATAATTATGTAATCGTACAAAAAAAGTGAGGTCATCATTTTCATCATAGGAGTGGGAGTGTAAGAAGCTGGTGAAGAATTCCCGGATTGATACCTTTTCAAAAATATTATTTTTAATTGGCATGTACAGTAGAATTAATCTGTTTGAAAAATTATCAATGAAGATGTAGTTCTCATCAAAAACAAAGTTGTTCACATTCAACCCAAGTCGCTCGGCCTCGATCAATGATTCGATAATGTTGGTAAAAAATGAGTGGAGCTGCTCTTTGGTGAGTTGGTTTGTTAAGCTTTGCGCAAGCGTTACTTCAGACACCAAGTCATAGCGAAAGTACGCCTCATCGCCCTTGTTAATCACAATACATGGCAAAAGGCCTGGAACCTTATTGTTTTTTAGCTTATCGGCTTCTGTAAAATCAACACGGATCTCAGATGGCACCTTGTAAAAGATGAATTTCGAAACACCGTAGTTTTCAATATGTAAATCAACATGTTTGATCATTTCTTGCACTCCCATTGTTTATCAAATGCGCCTTGGCGTATTTGCGCCCAGATTTTTTCGCGTCTACGCGAAAAGTTTCCTTTAAAAATCTGTGGCATCCGCCGAAGGCTTTAGGCCAACACGATGTTGGTCACTCAGACGTTACCACAGGATGTGGCGTTCTTAGTCTGAGTTCCTTAATATCAGTCAGGATTGAACCCAACTGAATTGAATAGTTTTGACATCCTCGATTAAGGACTTTGCTGAATAAAGATAGATGAGGACAACCGGCGAGGCCAATTGCCCTCCTCATGGATTATTTAAATGCGCTCGCGTTATTGTTAATTGCTGTTTCAGCTGCGTTGTAGTTTGTAACTGTGTTGTCTAGGAATTTTGCATAGCTATCAATGACTTGGCGATACTCCTCGAAGCGTGGAGCCAATGCATTGAAGTTTCCGCGAATTGTATTAGAAGCATCAGAGTTCCATGTAGCGGCTAAGCCGTTCATTTCCTTCTTGATGTCTTCTAATGCAGTCGAAAGCTGTTGGTTTAGGTTACGGATTTGGCCAGCGGTTTTACTAACCTCGCCAAGGGAAATCTTGATTCCATCAACTGCCATGGTGGCACCTCCTTTTTTAATAGATTAGTAGGTATCGAGATTAGTTTGTTAAGCGACGTGCTTGGTTTACTACCTCGTTTTGTGTTTCACGGTATGTTTTTGCGCTAAGCTTTAAGAATTCAGAGTATTGTCTCATCAAGTTCGTCATTTTTTGGAAGTCATCCATGAATCCCTTGATTTGAGAAACATATGCCATATTATCAGTACCTTGCCATGCTGCACCCATGCCTTCAACCTCTGTATAAAGAGCCTTGTAAAGTCTCTCATAATCAGCAGATTGTTGGTCAATGCGAGTAGCTGAAGTCTCTAATTTCGCTGGATCAACTGTAATTGAACGTGCCATTGTGTTTTCACCTCCTTTAAATGGGATATGTATGAGTTAACTCGGGTTGGGACCGAGAAAACTTTGGATTCGTGTTGGTACACGGGTTTTGGGTACGAACTTGGGTTTGTGGTATATTTTTCTTCTAGTTTGCTAGCCTGTTAGCTTCAAAACTCAAATCCTTCTAAGGTTATAGCCAACTCTTCGATATTTGTCGGCCGCACTCTGCAGGCTTGATGCACTTTTAGTTGAGCCAATCCCCTTGAACTCCCGATTGATGCCATTTGAGATCTCATCGAGTTCCCGGGAGATAGCGTTGATTTCAGCAATAATGCTATTAATCTTCCGTTGAACATGAGGTTTCATTGGGGTACCTCCTTTGATTTTCTCCTAGCGAATAATCCTTGCTTTACCAACTAACTTACTTTCGTTTGAATCGAGTAGCCGGGCAGCGGTATTTAGGTAGTTAATGTTTTGGTTGAGCCTGTATGAGAACGATGTTAAGATATCAGCGCTCAACACATGACGGATATCTAGAAGGTCAACCTCCCAATACAGGGAATCGATCCTATCATTAAGCACGCTTACTCTCCGTTTTATCGCTTCAAGCCTTTGTGCATAGTAGTAGAGCCTGTCGATATTGACCTTTAGATAAGGTTCTACTGGGAAGTAACCCCCTAGCTTTGCAACTACTTTTACAAAAAGTATGGCTGCTTTAATTGCTAAGTCATTAAAGAACTTGGTAACCTCCGCTTTGATTCTTTGTGACAATTCCTTCACATTTGCAATAAGCTTTGTGACTTGATCTCTTACAAATTCTACTGTTTTTCTAATCCCCCGAACGGCCGCTTCCAAAATTTGCATCGTAGCTTCCCGAATATAGGCAGAGACTTTATATATTTGCACCTTGGGTAAATTAGAAACTAAATAAAAGATAGTTGCTGCCCCTGCATTTGCGTAGGTTCTAGTATTCGATTGACCATCAAAATACTTTTCAAAATCTCCAGTCGATGTAAAATTCACACTATCTAACCCATGTGGATACATAAGTCCTTCATCTTGACTATTAATGTAAACCGTTTTATCTACATATTGGGCATATCCTAAGGATGAAACAAAATCACCTTCATGGACAATAAATGTGTTTCGGTCTCCTTTAAGTGCTTCTTGCTGTTCCTTTGTTAAATTCCACCAATACAATGGTGCACCGTTAACAATGAAAGAACTTAACCGTTCATCTAAATTATTGACAAGAACGTATGCAGCAAGATTTCCTCCCTTTGAATGACCGAATACAAAATGTTCCCCATCAAGACCTGCAAGATACCTTTGATAAAAGGCATTCGCTTCTCTTTGTTGGCGAATCTCCACACCAATTCCCGCATCCAAATTTGATACCCAATCCGTTGCGATATGGGACGGATTAGTTAAGTCCTCACTTCCCCTATATAAAGCAGTTCCATTGCCATTACCATCCGTAAAAGCATAGCCAACGAAACCACTATGGGACCTACCATCCGAGTTGTTTCCACCGTTGGGATTGTTATTTTGATAGCCTACCAATTTAACTTCCTTAAGCGGTGAAAATTTATGTTCGTCACTGTTCATATATGCCTTAACTGCATCAAACTTTTTCTGAGCACCTTCATCTAGGTTTTTCTTACTCAGTTCTTCAATAATTCGATCAATCGTCACTGGCTTTTTTTCACTAGGGCGAAGGTTATCTGGAATGTCTAAATAAGATAACTGCAACAAAATATACTTTTCTTCCTCAGTTAAATTAGTTAGTGACATTTAATCACTCCTCAAACGCTTCGTAGTTCTCAATTACATTTGCAGGACTATGAAGGATTACACTTGGATGAACACCATCACTAGGATTTTCAGGATCCAGCCTATCATCCACATTGACTTCCCCGTAAACCTTCGCTTTTAAGTTAGACCATGGAAGATTATTGACAAATGATGATCGGATGTATTCTGTAATATCCTCTGATTCATCAACAAATCCAACTGAAATCACATAAAGTTCAACATCTAAACCCTTTAGTAATTGAAACAGATTGTAGATTCCCTCACTGTATTGATTGATATCTGGTTCACCAGTTGTTTTTATCCCTGCAGTAAGAGAAACTTTAACATCCTTATTTTCACTGAGAAATTCATCGACTGACATGTCTGCCATGGTTTCGTCATATTGGTCATTACCCGCGGATAAATTCACCTTAAATTCGGTACCCTCTGGAAGCTCCTTCGCAATATCCGTTTCTAGTTTTTGGTGAAGCTCATAACCCCATTTTGCCGGTAAATAATCATCAATCCATTTACCCTCGTCGTTATATTCCTTCACAACGAAAACGATATTTGGTTCTCCCTTTGGATGAACAGTAATCATGTCCCCACCATATAAATCTTGGAAAAGCTTACTTCCCTCTTTTGACCACATGATCTCAAATTCTTTCCCATACTTCTCTTCCAAGTACTGAATTGCTTTGTCCTCTGTACTCGCACTACTTGAACTCATACACCCTGTTCCTCCTATTATGAGAATGAATAGAAGAAGGAATAAAACTACCCTCTTTTGTAACCTCATTTGGCACCTTCCTAACTTTATAAATGACTTTGATTGATATAAAAAGTGTCTGTTGCCACTTGGTTGCGATGTGGTTTGGCGGGACGCTCTTGGGATTTGGACCCTGCCCCCTTTTTCTGAATATCGGACATAACCGGAATTTCCACTCTTGCCTAATCGATCCGGTCCCAGCCCTAAGCCAATCCCTTAAACAGAGAAATATAAGATCGATAGAAACTTAACATCCGGAAATGAAGTTTGTTCCTTTTCGATTTATGTTTCATAACTGAGTTATATCTGACATTATTCTCTATCACCGACAGCATTTCCCGGGAAACGACAGCATCTATTGGTTAGTGACAGGAAATTTAAACAGCTTCAAAAATTTACTAGACCATAGGAATTATGCTTTGTACTACCTACACCAGCATCAATTTCTTCCCATTTAAAAATCCTAATTCTTCCACGGTTTGGTTGATGTCAAAGATCGTGCCGGTTTCGCGGTCGCAGACGACAGTTGTGTCGGTTGCGACGAAGTAGCCACCCGAGAGCTCTGTCATGGTGTTTGCGAGTAAAAATGTGACTTCATAGAGCTTGCTTTGGGCCGGGATGAAGACGTCATAGGATTCGCCAGAGGCTGGAATAAATACCTCGACCAGCACCTTATCCATGGTAAACCGCCTCCTCTTCACGAACTGCCGAACCCGTTAAAAGTTTGACTAACTTTGGTTTTCCTTTTCTCAGCACGTATCCGAAGTCCTCTGGAATTTCTTGATACATGCTGTTTGTGACTTTTGATACTTTCATTAAATACTGATCGGTAATGCCGTTTCCGACCCAAATTCCATCACTTAACGAAACCTGCTTTTTAAACCACGGCTCGAATGCGAATGAGTTCAAGGAATCAGCACGGTCGGAGATAACCATAAATACATTGAGTCCATCAATCCGTTCTAAAAATACCTTCAGCTTATCCTGACCATCCTCTGATAACAGCATCATCATGTCGTTAAACGAATGAATGATACAGTAAATCGGTTCGAATTCTGGTGGTGTTGCGCCCTCTTCAATCGCATCCTTCGTTGTGTTGTTACGGAACACTAATGTGTTAAACAAGTAAACGATGGTCTCTTCAAGTTCGGCTGCATTTGATACGTGTTTACCTCCGACTCGAGTGAGCTCCTCATTCGGGTCAAGCACCACAACTTCATTTTTCTCATTGGCATGAACGATTTCAGAAATCCCCTGCATCACGCCTGCGCATGCCTCACTACTGTTAGCTAACACAAGATTCACAAAGTATTGACCGAAATCGAAATAGGTAACGGCAAGCGATTCTTTTTCAACCCCAACAGGTAGTTTATGAGACTTGTTGTAACGAACTTCATCTTGCAGATACTCGATATCGACTTTTTCTGGCAAGACTGGAATTCGCTTCGCAGCACTTTTGCCCCAACTGTCGCGCAAACGACGGCAGTAATCGGTGATGTATTGGTACATGTCCTCGACACCCTCAGTAATCAAGGCAACCTGGAATTCATACACACCGCCAGCTTTGAAAATGCCTCGACCCTTATGCTTCGACGGGAAGACGCCATCGACATTTCCGAGAACCGCTGAATATTCAGATGTGTCATTAAGCTGGAGCACATACAGCTGCTTGAAGTTTTGCATCAAACGGTAGCGAATCGCACCCGTATGGGCAGCTGTGACGATAAAGTAAATCCCGTACTTTGTCCCTTCACGAGTGAGGTACGAAATCGTTTCTTCGTACGCCTCATACATTTCTGAAAACGCTGCGTAGTTGTGAATTACAATCACAATCGATGGCAGACCATCATCTGATAAACGGTTATATGTCTGCAAGTCACCGCCGTAATTAGACAACTGCTTTTTCCGTCTCTCAATCTCGCTATTCATCATTTTAAAGAGATTATCAATCTTCTCACTATCATGCGATAAAAGAACATCCCCAACATGTGGCGCTTCGCGGAACCAGCTTAATGTTTCCGAGCTAAAATCTAGTAAATACGCATTTAACTCATCAGGTGTATGAGATTCCATGAGTGAGTACATGATGGACGCAACAAATGTAGTTTTCCCGCTTCCCGCTACCCCATAGATGATAGTATTGCCATCCTGCGTGATTGGTAGTCTCATCACATTTTGGCGCTGGTTCGCCGGGTCATCATATTCCCCAATCACAGGGTTCAATTCAAAGCGATTCGTTGTTACTTCAGGATACTTTTCAACTAATTGATCTAAATAAATCTTCGCAGGTATCGGATCCAGCCATAGTTGCTTTACCGAGATATTTTCCTGTTTTGCTAGACTTTCTAAGTACTTGGTTACTTCATCAATTTGTTTCGGTGGGTTTTTCACCATTGTTCTACGGTCGATCTTCGCGCTCTTGATGACGCGACCTAAGTGGTCAATGACGCTTATGCTTTCATCCACGTGTTTTTCCACTTTTTCAGCTGGATAATACGGTGCCCCTGCCCATGCGGATTGACCAAGCTCGAACAATTCGTTATAGCCAACCTGTAGGTAAAAACGTCCGGTTTGTGATAGTTCAGCAGCATCTGGTCGCTTGATGACCTCCATACTGTCTGCTTTTTCCTGTACCTTCAGACTGATTCTAAATTTCGAGTTACTCCAAATTTGGTCATCCACAACACCAGACGGCTTCTGTGTAGCTAAAATCAAATGGACACCTAAGCTTCGTCCGATACGAGCCGCACTCACCAGCTGCTCCATGAACTCTGGCTGTTGGGTTTTAAGCTCGGCGAACTCGTCTGAAATCATAAACAAATGCTGGAGTGGCTCTGAAACTTGCCCCTCGCGATAGAGCTTTTGGTATTTATATATGTCAATATTACTTACATTCATCCGTCGACTCGTCTCACTAAAAATCGACTGACGACGCTTTAGCTCACTTTGAATCGAAATCAATGAGCGCTTAACGGCTGCCCCATCAAGGTTTGTAATGGTTCCAGCGAGGTGCGGTAGATTTAAAAAGGCATTCGCCATTCCGCCACCCTTGTAGTCGATTAAAATGAAGGCTACCTCATCTGGGTGATAGTTCACGGCAAGTGACAAAATAAACGTCATGATGAACTCAGACTTACCAGACCCTGTCATACCAGCAATTAGTCCGTGTGGACCATGGTATTTTTCATGAAGGTCTAGCTTGAACGACTCACCCATCGTGTCGACCCCAATCGGTGTTTCAATCGAGAGCACTGGGTTGTTTTCTTTCCAGCGAGTCAGTGCGTTCAAGTGCTCAATTTTACTGACCCCGAACATTTCAAGGAAGGTGATCATATCTGGTAGTGTGTATGCCTCAACAGAAGACGCAAGCTGGATATTTGCTAAGCGAATCGCAACCTCCTCGGCATCATCGCGCTCGTAAAATTCGGCATCAAACGCTGTGTATGAGCCAGAAATATCGTCCTTGTCGTAAATCTTGGACATGTCATCCGCAAGCTCGACAACCATCGTACATTCCTTCGGTAAATTTTTAAGCTCATCATATAGAGTGACGAGGCTAATCCCGATGTTCTTTTTCTCCTCTAAAAGGAGGTTGAACATCTCAGCCCTTGACGCAAGCGACTTGCTCATCGAGAAAATCAAATAATGCTGGTCAAGATCCTTTAATTGCTCCTCATCCATTGCCGCGCGATTTGTGATTTCTTTTTCAAAATATGCAGACAGCTCCTTCACCTCGGTCGCATCTGTTGCGATAAACCGAATCTGCATGCCTTCATCCCACACATGTGGCAGCCATTTCGTAAACTTCCAGTACTCTTCTTCATCCTTATCGTAAAGGAACACAAGCTTGAGCTCGTCATAGCTATGTAAGGCTGTTAATTGAAAAATAAGTCCCTTCACAAAGTCCTGTACACGACTGCGACGCCCAATGACACCACTGACATATTCCTCAACAAAGCTTAAAGTGACTGGCACCTGTTTTAAAATGTGCGGTGCTTCTACCATTTTATAAAGCTCATCCTGGAGATTGTCGTCCTCCAGTGTGAATTTTTTCTCAGGGTACTTCAGTTCAGCATTTAACGGGAGATCCCCAATTCCAAGGCGGACCTTAAGAAAATCGTCTTGCCCAAGCGCACGCTCCCAGAGATTTCTTTTTCGCATCGTAATTCGGGAGATGAGATTTTGCAGGGCCACATGGTTCTCATGAAGTATTTCACTTTGACGGACACATTCCTCTTCAATGACCTGTGCCATATCTTCAATGTATTTTGAGTATTTTTCCTGGCGCTTGCCTTCAAGCTTAATCCGTTGCTTTTTCTCATGACGCTTCATTAAAATCGGCCAAAGTACCGTTCCGATTAACATACTAAAAGACATCATTAGTGTCGGCATCGCGTACATGATGTTTCCGTTATTCGCCATTACGTTATTTAGTGTGAAAAGCCCGGTAAAAAGTGAAGCCATACCCATTGTGATCGATGGTCCGAGGATGTACATCAACGGTGTCTCATCAATATTCGGCTTTGATGGCGGCGGGTCAATCCTGATTTCCGTCCTCTTAATATCCCGCTTAAACCGTGGAGAACGATAAAACAAGTCGTCATTTATTTCTTCGGTTTCGAAATCGTCAAGCGGTTCCTCATCCTCAATGATCGGCTTCTGTACTTCAAACGGACGAAAAGCATTGCGGTCTAAAAATACCAATTGATGTGGGTTGTTCAGTGAAAGCAATTTGCCATTATAGATAATTTTTAGTCCCATGATGTAAATGACATCACCGGTTGATAGAACTTTTTCCTTCACACGTTCTCCGTTGACATACGTTCCGTTAGAGCTGTTGTTGTCACGGATAATGGCATGGCCCTGTGCATCGTACTGAATCACACAGTGGGAGCTGGATACGAGCTTATTCGAAAAACGGATGTGGCTGTCATTGCCACGACCGATACGAATGCTACTTCCCGTCACCTCGTGCTTTGTATACTCATTTCGATCACTTGTGGGTGGCTCAACGTATAAAAGCGCTGATGCGTCATGATTGCGGGAAATCGTGTATGTTTTAAATGGCTCAATTTCCTGTTTAACAAGGATCTCCTTGTTTTCATTCAACAGAAACGCAGATTTGTTGGACTTCAAAAACCATTTTCCGTCCTCCGCCTCAATCGCCATCATATCCGCTGCTTTTCCATGCGCATCCTCAGACGTTAAAATATAACGCCCTGTCACGCGCTCTGGCAGCACAAATGTAAAAGCCTTTTCCCGATCAAATAGAGTTAATATCAAAGCAAATCTCTCCCTTATAACAAATGCACAAGCGCCTTGCTCAGCCCCGGCAAGCACAGACAGAAGGCGTTTTTTTGCCTTCAGAAGCGATTGAATTGTGACCTCGAGCCGATGGCGCCTGAAGTTAGACATAAAAAACTGTTCATAAGTCTCCCAATCTGACCGAGGTTGACTTTTACAGCTAGTGACTATTAAACTATTTCTTCACCTTCACACTTTTTTTATGTATCTTATGCCTTTTCGGTTTCTTCCTTTTTATCTTTGGAATACAGAATGACTCAAACTGAAATTTACTAATGGTAAGTAATAAAAATTCCGGCCATGCTAACGCAATCGCAAATTGAAGGGCTGTACAAAGAACTAAGACAAACAGAACTTCGATCATATTTACAAAGATTATTTCTGGATCTGATAATAATTGAATGATTGCTCCAACTATCATGACTGAACCAAAAACAATCGGAATGCTTATTTCAGTTTTCGATTCTTTAAACTTGTAAAGTCCATTTCCGTCTTTTCGGAACTCTCCCCGTTTTACCCTTTTAAAAGCTCGTAATGTCGTGTATAGAGTTAGCACAAGCCCGCCAAGGAGAATGACCCATCCATAGATACTCATATAACTTGGAGCCACCCTATCTTCTGCAGCAAGGAAATAAAACGGAAAAAAATCCACGGAAAACTTTAATCCAAAGATACTTAGAAAAATAGCCTGCAAACGTTGATAACGATACGCATTTTTTTCAGGTGTAAAGAATAGGGCAACAACTGCATTTAGGACCAAAAATGCAATACTTATTTTTTGAATCGTTAGCCAGATAGGATTAGTAATCGCTATACCCGCATCCAAAGCCAACGAAGTAACAGCCGTTATTAATCCACTAAAAATGAGCGTTAGCCAGAAGAATCCAGTAATCTTATCTGGTCTGAGTCTATTTTGCCCAACTACTTTTATGTTGTATAAATCCTCTTCTTTTGCTCCTTTTAGCATTCTGTCATCTCCTACCAAAGTACTTCGTCTAAAGCCTTTTGATAGACTTCTAGCAGCCCGCCTGCCATATTTTGTCTCGATATTATCCGACTATCACTTGAGTACCAGAAACTAGATAGAACTGTTCTGAGGGACTAGAGCCTGGTAAGGCACTTGAAGTCCCATCCATCATCAGGTGTTGATTATGTAATGTTCACTCATGCTAGAATTTAAAAGGATTAAATGGGTTAAACGGATTATAAATTTTATAAAGTTCTTTAAACGTTTTAGCCAACAAAACCTTGATAAGTTGTTTAAAAAAAACAAAACTCAACCACATTAAAAATAAGGTTACTACTAAAAGCACCCATAATCCGAAGCTCATCTCTCCTCGATGATTGTAAATAAATAAAAAATTATCGATTGTAAAATAAATAGCCACACAAAAGGATATAAACAACAAAACTGAAGGGAAAATTTTTTCTTTATTTAATTTACCCATTTATATCCCTCATCAATTACGCTCGATTTCTGATAGGTTTGATAAAAGTTTCGTAACATCTAATCCCCACCAACTGTTTCGAACCTAACATCCTACTAATAATAGCGTGGATATGGTCCATTCATTTCAGCTCGTTTTCGCGCTTCCTCTTCAGCTTTCCTTCTAGCTTCCTCTGCCGCGCGAGCAGCTGCCTCTTCTTCACGTTTGATTTGGTTTGCAACCGAGATGATATCTGGTGCGACTGAATCAAGCTTCGAGGCAATCTGATTAAGTTCACGATTGATCTCCGCGATTGCTTGATTGATGTACTGGACCTCTGTCGCCTGCCAGGCCGAGTTGATATTTCCCTGAAACCCATTTAGAGAGCTTTTTAGATTACGAAGTTGTGAGGCATAGTTGCGAAGTTGGTTGGCTTGTGAAATGGCAGCAGAAACATTAATTCCCATAAAGATCACCTGCTTATCGTAAATAAGTTTTATATAGTGGAATGCCCATTTACAGGGCAAAAATTACATACTTCGTTCACATTTTTTCCAAATATATACTAAAAATTACCCGATATTTAGGTTTAGGTCAATTTGTACGGAATATTCCGATAATATCTCATTTCATACGAAAGACCTGTTTTGTCTACATTTTTCTACAAAATGTTGCCTGCGTCGGACTCGCTTACTACCTAAGGTGTACTGGTCCACTAGTACCTTTGGTAAATTCGTATAACAGAAGAACGTTGATAAACCTCGACATAATATTTCGAATTCAAGCCTCTTGAAGCACTTTATTACATTTAATAGGAAAATAGTCCTTTTATCATTAATTCTTGTAACATAAATGTAACTTGACAAAAATACATCGAATTTTTGTGCATGCAAGCACTTTCATCTCATAAGATAAGAAAAATCAGTCCCATAGAAAATTAGTAATAGATTTGTAAAAGAGGGTCCATTTTTTGTCATTTGGGCATTTCAAGAGTAAAAGGACTAAGATTACATTAGAAGAAGAATGAGAGGATTGGACTAAGGTTTCTCGGATTTTCGCGGTTCATGAAGGAATATTTATACTCTTTCTTTCCTATTAAATAGGACGAGAAAAACCTAGTCGTGGGACTAGGTTTTTCGTATCACTAATTTCGTGGTGATGAATATCTTTTTCGCGATTTGTCTTCCGGCGATCCGTTCAAGAATCGTGTCGACGGCGGTTTCACCCATGACTTCGGTGTGGACCTTAACCGTTGACAGTGGTGGAAAGACATATTTAGATACACTGATGTCATTTACGCCGATGAGGCTCACGCGGTTTGGCACATCAATCTTTTCTTCATTTATTGCGCGTAATGCACCGATGGCGATCAGGTCATTGGCAGCGAAGAAGGCTGTCGGAAGTGCGTCACCTTTTTCTTCAATTGCTTGCTTCATCAACTTGTAGCCATCATCAACCGTAAAATGACCTATATAAACATTGCTTTCATCTAGTAGATTCGCTTCGTTTAGATAGGATTTGAACGTTTTTTCCCGGATTTCTTCGATTTCCGCAGAGTGGTCTTTGTACTCCTCGCGGCCACCTAGATAACCGATGTTCGTATGGCCACTTTGAACAAAATGCTCCAGCACCATTCGCGTTGCTTTTTCAAAATCAATCACGACCGCATCGTAGACATCTTCGTTAGGGTTTGAATCGACAAACACGAGATGCTCGGCTATTTTTGATAGTTCGTTGACTTGAGTAGCGCTGAACTTCCCTACCGCGATAATCCCCTGAAGAGCCTCCTGCTTCATGCTCTCAATGCTATTATAAAAATTGACCACCTGGATGCCTTGCTGTTCACATCGTTGCTCGATTCCAAGCCGGATCGACATATAATAAAGGTCATTGAGCTCCTCTTTTTCGGTGTACCAAAGGAGAATCCCAATTCGAGCAGAAGGAGACTTTTTGGAGGGACGTTTTTTATACGACAGTGCCTCTGCAATCTCAAATATTCTCTTTTTCGTGTCGTCGCTGACGGACAAGCTGGCATCATAATTGAGAACCCTCGATACCGTCGCAATCGAAACACCCGCTTTTTCCGCGATATCTTTAATCGTCGCCATGGTTCACCTTCTTTCTGGGGAAATGTTAAATTTGCACTTTGTAATCACGTGCATCTTTTTGCTTTTGTGGAACCAGTGGAACCGTCCCTGTGGTCCCGGGAGCCTGAAGAACCGTCCCCTTGGTCCCTATTTTGCTAAAAACGTATATTTTGTTTCCCAGTGGTATTGTTCGCCTTTTTTGATGATGACGGATGGGAAGTTAGGGTGATGGATTGCGTCTGGCAACCCTTGTGTTTCTAAGCACACACCTAAGTATGGTCGAGCTTCGCCACCGCGCATGTTAAAGCCTTTTAGCGTGTTGCTCGTGTAAACAACGACTGCTGGTTGATTTGTTTCTACCACCAGTTGTCGGCCAGATGCTTCATCGTATAGTTGGACTACTTTTTCATCTAGTAAAAATGGGTGGTCGTAGCCTTGACCGACGAGCGCAATTTGCTCATCCTTTGATTTCGGACCGTCTCCAATTTTGCGACCATTTTGAAAATCAAACACCGTTCCAGTGACATTCAAAAGCTTACCTGTTGGAAGGAACTCTTCGTCCAGTTCAAGAAACTTACTGCTTTTTATCGTAAGCTCATGGTCAAGCACGTCATTTCTCACATCACCTGATAGATTAAAATACGCATGATTTGTAATGTTTAAAATGGTATCCGCATTCGGTGTCCCGTTCCCCGTAATCACAAATTCATTATCGTTGTTGAGTGTGTATGTTACAGTCATTTCGACAGTACCAGGGTAGCCCCCTTCACCGTCCTCGCTCACATACGTGAACTCGACTCCAACTTTATTTTCTTCATTAATAATAGTAGAATTCCACACTACCTTGCTGAACCCTTTTACCCCACCATGAATATGATTGTTGTTTTCATTTTGATCAAGGGAGTACGTTTTTCCGTTCAGTTCAAATTGTCCGCCTCTAATACGACCTGCGGTACGGCCAACAATCGCACCTTGGTAGCTAGTATCAGCAAGATACCCTTCAAGATCGTCAAATCCGAGTACGACATTCTCCAAATGACCTTTTCGGTCTGGCGCAACAATTTCCGTAATAATGCAGCCATAATCAATACAGGTCACACTTAGCCCGTGGTCATTTTTTAATGTAAAAGCCTTAACTTCTTGGTTATCGAACCTTCCGTACAGCTGTGTTTTGACTTCCATTTTCTTAATCTCCTATCTCGTAAAATGGTCTATAAATCTCTTAAACGCCGCTTGACCCGCTTCATCGCGCTTATAGACACCAGCATCCTCAAGGACGCGCATGAATTTTTTACCGACTTCACGCTTCACAAGCTTGTGAACGTTGTCTTTTGTTGGGTTGTACCTCTTTATTTCGTCCGCCCATTCCTGATGGATAGGGTTGATCGAGTTTGCTTCGCCAATTAAGTAGTTTTCGACCTCTTGTAGCTCCGTTTCGAGTCGAGCTGGAAGTACCGCTAATCCCATTACCTCGATGAGGCCGATGTTTTCCTTTTTAATATGATGTACATCAGCATGCGGATGAAAAATGCCGTGTGGATGCTCGGCGTTTGTGCGGTTGTTACGAAGCACAAGATCCAGTTCGTATTTTCCATTTCGCTTCCGAGCAATTGGTGTAATCGTGTTATGCGGTGTTTCACCTGTGAACGCGATGATTTCAACATCGGGGTCACTATACTGACGCCAAGCTTGTAAAATATGGTCTCCTGCTTCAATTAAGGATTTCATGTCGCTGCTTCTCAAACGAAGAACTGACATTGGCCATTTTACCGTTGAAAATTCGACATTGTCATAACGACCCCACGTAAATTGCATCTCATCTTCGGCTTTCGCCATTGCGAATTCATAATTTCCACCTTGGTAGTGATCATGGGTTAAAATGGAGCCCCCAACAATCGGGATGTCCGCATTGGAACCAAGGAAGTAGTGCGGAAACTTTTCAACAAATCCAAGTAGTCTTGCGAACGTATCCTTGCTGATTTTCATATCGCGATGGTCCTCGCATAGGACGATGCAATGCTCGTTGTAGTACACATATGGTGAGTACTGGAGATACCAGTTTTCGCCCTCAAGCGGAACCGGAATGATGCGGTGGTTGGAGCGAGCCGGATGACCGATGCGACCCGCATAGCCCTCATTCTCCACACAAAGTAAGCACTTTGGATACTTCTCTCCAGTCGCTTTTGCCTCTTTTTCAAGCGCAATTTGCTTTGGATCCTTTTCCGGCTTTGATAAATTAATCGTGATATCTAACTCCCCATACTCCGTTTCCACTTTATATTCAATGTTTTTTTCGATTCGCTTCATTTGAATATAGTTGCTATTTTTACTTAACTCATAAAAGTAGTTCGTCGCGGCTGCTGGGTCTTTTTCATGAAGTTCATAAAAATTACGTGTCACCGCGGACGGGAGTGGAATCATTTTGTTCATGATTTTACTCGCTAGAATTTCTTTTGCATCAAAATAATCCTCGATAACTCTATTTTCACACGCAAACTCCACTAAATCTTCAACCAAAGTTGGGATGTCTTTTTCAGGTGATACCTGTTCGATTGGCACGAAGTCCTCAAGACCTAGCAAAGAAAGCACCTGGTTGCGAACGTAAACCTTGTCCTCTTTTTCAATCAGTCTGACTTTGATCGCTTGCTCTGTTAGTTGCTGTACAGTGCCGTAAATCTTCATGTTGCTCCCCTCAGCTTTCATACCCATTTGGGTGGTTTACATGCCAGTTCCACGCATCCTTAATGATTTCGTTGATAGATGTACGTTTTGGCTCCCAACCAAGTACCTCTTTCGCTTTTCCAGATGAAGCGATAAGAATGCTTGGGTCGCCCGCGCGTCGGTCGCCTAACTTTACAGGAATATCGCGTTGTGTAACCTCTTTTGCTGCTTCAACCATTTCCTTTACAGAGAAGCCACTGTTGCTTCCAAGGTTAAAATAGTTGCTCTCGCCACCATTTTGTAGATATTTCAATGCTAAAATATGTGCGTTGATTAAGTCCTCAACATGGATGTAGTCCCGGATGCATGTGCCGTCCGGAGTGTCATAGTCCTCTCCAAAGATCGTGATAAACTCACGTGTTCCAAGAGCTGCTTGTAAAATGACCGGGATTAAATGTGTTTCCGGATCATGGTCCTCACCGATTTCACCAGTTGCACGCGCACCAGCCACATTGAAATAGCGTAGTGATACAAACTTGATGTCATGGGCCATTTCGGACCATTTCATCATTTTTTCCATTGCAAGTTTTGTTTCACCGTACGTATTTGTTGGAACAGTCGGCATATCCTCGGTGATTGGCACCTGTTTTGGCTCGCCATATGTTGCTGCAGTCGATGAGAAGACGATATATTTCACGTTATTGTTTTTCATGGTCTCAAGAACAATCTGTGTTCCGTACACATTGTTGTCGTAGTATTTTAACGGGTCAACCATTGATTCACCAACAAGTGAATTCGCCGCAAAGTGGATCACCGCGTCAATGCTTTCTTTTTCAAAAACAGATTGTAAAAAAGCACGATCACGAATGTCACCTTGATAAAACTTCGCCTTTGGATGAACAGCCTCTTTATGACCCGTTTGAAGATTATCAACAACCACCACATCTTCGTTCGCATCAATTAATTGGTAAACGGCATGTGAACCGATATAACCTGCTCCACCTAAAACTAAAATACTCATTATAAATTCGCTCCTTTTGTTGGGGCACTTGTGTCCCTCTTATAATTCTTTTGCGCCATCGCCGATGCTTACTTCATAGAAGGAAGCCTGGTAGCCTATGGTTTCTTCATAAATTTTTCCGATGTTTTCGATGATTTGCTGCGCTTTGCCTTTCTCGACAAGGGCGATTGCACAGCCACCGAAGCCAGCACCTGTCATGCGCGCACCAAGAACACCTTCCTGCGTCCATGCAGCTTCAGCAAGAGTATCAAGCTCTTTGCCTGTTACTTCATAATCATCTCGTAATGATGTGTGAGATGCATTAAGTAAGCGACCAAATTCTGTTAAATCACCAGCCTTGAGAGCTTTTAATGCATCTAATGTTCTTTCATTTTCATATACTGCATGTTTCGCGCGCTTTTGTAGTGTTTCGTTTTCAATTAGATGCTTGTTTTGTTCAAATTGATCGCTGGTAATATTCCCGAGTGCTTGAACATCAAGTTCTTTCTGAAGTTGGGCAAGTGCCTGTTCACACTCACTGCGACGCTCATTGTATTTGGAATCCGCAAGCTCACGTCGCTTGTTTGTGTTCATGATTAAAATAAGATGCTCGTCTAGTTCCAGTGGTGCGTATTCATACTTTAATGTATCACAATCTAGTAAAATTCCTGCATTCTTTTTACCCATTCCGATTGCAAATTGGTCCATAATGCCACTGTTGACACCAATGAACTTATTTTCCACAAGTTGACCAATTTTTACAAGCTCCACGCGGTCAATTTCAAGATCGAATAGTTTTTCAAACATCACACCTGATACGAGTTCGATGGATGCTGATGAAGAAAGGCCCGCGCCGTTTGGAATATTCCCGTAAAAAAGGACGTCTACACCAGTTGAAATGTCATAACCCTTTTCTTTGAGGTAACGAAGCATACCCTTTGGATAATTCGCCCAGTCATGCGCTTTGTTGTAGTCAAGATTATTGAGGTCAAACTCGATTACCCCAAGTTCTTCAAAGTTCAGCGAGTACATTCTAATTTTGTTATCTTCGCGTTTTCTTGCAAGGGCATACGTTCCCTTTGTGATGGATGCCGGGAACACATGACCACCGTTGTAATCAGTATGCTCACCAATGAGGTTAATGCGCCCTGGCGCAAAGAAGCTTCTGTAATCGTTTTCGTTAAAAATCGTAGTAAATTTATCTGAAAGTTGTTTGAGATCCATGATGGTTGCCTCCAATATTATGGTTTCTATTATCATTGTAAAAGATTAACTAAAATCGGTCAAATTATTTTAGTAAAAGTTTACTTAAAATTTATGTAATCATCAGGTACCACGAACAGATAACACAGCCCCTTTAATTACATACAATAATCCTTGTTAAGTCTTTTCATTTCTATTATATTTTTAAGTAAGAAAAACCTATCTTTGCAGATAGGCTTTTCTTGAAATTGTTATATGATTGAATTAAATTTTAGTGATCACAAACTCGAATTCGATGTCCTGTTCAGGATTAATTAAATGTTCTTTATGAACAGGCGCGCCCCAACTGTCATCTCCACCTATACCCATCTGCCTTCCCGCGACAGTAACAACTGTATAATGGACATTTGGTAGCTCATAATGATGTTGTGCATTTTCAAGTTCAAATGCAGTATACGGTGATACATTGCATTCAACCGGCTCAGTTATTGAAGCTATTTGAATACCCTCACCCACTGGATTTGCTATTTTCACCCAACGCACGCCTGTCCTGTTTCCAGACTCTTGTGGCTTTAGGTATGCAGACATATTTTCAGCAACTGTATTTTTAAAAATACCAAGCCTTGCCCCTTCTGCACGGTCAGAGTAATTTTCATCTGGGCCAAGAGCATACCATTCAATTTGATCGTAATCAGCAGAAACCTTAAATGTCAGTCCGAAGATAGGCATCTGTGGAAGACTATCTGTACCCTTGTATATTGATTTGACTCGTACACTTCCATCAGCAGCTACTGTATAAGCTACCTTCACTTCTATTTCTGTGTTAACAGAAAACTTATATGTGAACTCTATTACAGCTTGATTTTCACTTTCGATAACAGCAACATCTACACATTTACGAGCAAAGCTTGCTGCATACCAGATACCTGACTGATATCCCTGTGAAAAACCTCTATCGTTATCGGTTGTTGCTCTCCAAAACGTTGGTACCGGAGGTGAAGAAATCATCTCTTTATTTCCATACTTTAATGACACTACACTACCTACTGCTTTAGAGAAAATAACACTAAAATCTCGCCCATGGACACCGATATTTACATCACCTTTTACAATCCTTAGGTTTTCAGGTATTTCTTCGTGATTACTCTTATCAGGCTCACGTTCAACCCATATAAATTGTCCAAACGCAACTTCATGTCCCGCATCAGCCCAAATTGTATGATTGCTTAATCTTAATAAAGTTTGAATACAATATTCACCTTGTTTTTCAAATAAACCATCAGGAAATACGAACTGGACTCTGCCTTCTGATTGTGGTTTAACGATTACAGAAGGAAGAGATGCTTGATAAACTTTTTTCCCTTCATGGAGAACGATATATTCCAAATAATAATCTGAAGTGTCAATGAACAGATTATCATTAAAAATCGTTACTCCATGCCTATCAGCTTTCAGTTTGATATTTTGATATAAATATTTTACTTCTTGCATTTTTGGAGAAATTTCTCTGTTTGCATATACAATACCATTGGTCGAGAAACCGTAATCAGTTGGGCGATCCCCAAAATCTCCACCGGAAGCTAAATATTCTTTGCCATAACGATCTTTATTTATTAATGCCTGATCAATATAGTCCCAAATAAACCCGCCCTGATACATCGGGTACTTATCTTCTAATTCAGTATACTTGTACATTCCTCCAACTGAATTTCCCATTGCATGCATATATTCGCAGCTTATATACGGTTTTTCCGGATTATTATTTAAATATTCCTCTATTTCAGCAGGTTTTGCATACATTCTACTTTCCATATCGCTAGTGTCATTGTATTCCCTATTATGGAAAACTCCTTCATAATGAACAAGACGACTTGGATCAACTGTTCTAAAGTAATTTGAAACATTAAGAATAACTTCACCAGCATAAGATTCATTACCACAAGACCAGATTAAAATGGATGGATGATTTTTGTCCCTTTCATACATCGAAATAGCACGGTCCATTACGATGTCTTGCCATTCGGGTTTATTCCCAGGAATATTCCATGATGGTTCAACAACACCCATCTTCTGCCATGAACCATGTGTTTCCAGGTTCATTTCATCGATTACATAAATTCCATATTCATCACATAGTTCGTACCAATAACTTTGATTTGGATAATGAGATGTACGAACAGCGTTGATATTATTTTGTTTAAGTGTTTTAATATCCCAAAGCATATCTTCTTTTGTAATAGAACGTCCCCGTCTGCTATTGAATTCATGGCGATTTACTCCTTTAAACATGATACGTTCGCCATTAATCCGCATAATCTTGTCTACCATTTCAAATCTTCTAAACCCAATATTTTGAGGAATAACTTCTACTAAGTTTCCAGATTCATTGAAAAGTTTAATATATAATTTATATAAATAAGGCTGCTCAGCACTCCAAAGATGTGGCTTTTCAACTGTCATCGTAATAGAATTACCAGAAGTATCTGTTGTTTCAGCAATTAAGTTTTCTTTTGCATCGTATAACTCCAAGGTTATCTTTGCTTTGTCAGGTAATTCCTCTAACAACTTAAGATCTACACTAACAGTTCCAATAGAAAAACTTGAATCAAGTTCTGGACGAACTTTAACATCATAAGCATGAATCTCTGGAACTGTATAAATATAAACGTCTCTAAAAATTCCGGAAAATCTCCAGAAATCCTGATCCTCCAGCCAACTACCTGTACTACGCTGATATACTTCCACCGCTATCTTATTCTCACCGGTCGTTACATATGGAGTAAGATCAAATTCGGAAGGAGTAAATGAGTCTTCACTATACCCGACAAAGTGCCCATTTAGCCAAATATAAAATGCCGATTCTACTCCTTGAAAAGATATATAAAGTGGCTTATTCTCCATATTTTTAGGCACCGTAAAGTACTTCACATAGCTCCCAACCACATTTTGGTCCATTGGTATCTCTGGAGGGCGCACTTCAACAACACCATCCCATGGATACATTGTATTAACATATTGAGGACTACCGTAGCCTTGCAATTGAATATGACCTGGAACAGAAATATTCCCCCAATCTTTGCAATCAAAATCTTCTTTATAAAAATTTTCTGGTCTATTGTATGGGTTAGTAGAATAGTAGAATTTCCAATTACCATTTAAGGAATGTCGCATTTGCATTGGAGCCTTACGCTTTGCTTCTTCCATTGTGTTGTAATATACGTGATCGGAATGTGCTGGAAGACGATTCACAGCAAAAACTTGCAAATCTGATAGCCAGTTAAGACTAGGCATAGTTGTCATTATTAATTACCTTCCTTTTTATTCTCTTTTATTTACTATTTCTCTTCTAAAAAACAAAGGCTGTTTTCGTAAACTTATTACTACTAGAACACCTGTTGATCACCGCTTTAGGCACTCGCTTTCCTTAAGCTAATATCACCTCTACAGGACTTTGGAGAACTTTCATAAAACAACTTATGCCCTGTGAAAATGTACATGTATTTATAGGAGTCTAGTGCCCAGCGCTGCAATCAACAAATTCATCTTATAATTAAGTATTCAATAGACAATCTTTTTGAAATGAGCCAAAACCAATTATTTTACAGCACTTCCTAGCATTCCTGAAATGAAATGTCGTTGTAAAGATAGGAAGAATATAATAATTGGAATTGTTGCTAATGACACCCCTGCCATTACTTGTCCGTAATCAATTCTAGATAATCCAAAAAGGCTGGATAACGCAACTGGCAGTGTATACATATCCGTTGAACTTACAGCAATCAATGGCCATAAGAAATTATTCCATTGATACATAAATAGAAATATCGATGTAGCTGCAAGCGCCGGCTTCATTGAAGGAAGTACAATTTTCCAAAAAATCTTCCACTCCCCTGCTCCATCGATCCTTGACGCTTCAATTAAGGCTGTAGGGAATGCAAGCATGTTTTGTCTCATTAGGAAAATCGCAAAAGGATAAGCTAAGTTAGGTAATATTAACGCTTGGTAAGTATTTAACCATCCCCACCCAGCCATCATTTTAAATAACGGAATAACTGTTGCATGATATGGAACCATCATCGAAATTAAGAAGATCGAAAATATTATGTTTCTTCCTTTAAAATGAAACTTTGCAAACGCATATGCTGCCATTGTACAAATCAACAAAGCCAAAATAGTATATACACCTGATACAAAGAGGGAATTGAACATGACTCGTCCAATACCAATTGAATCATTTAAATTTACGATATTTTCTATTAGTTTATCTCCTGGCAACAATTTTGGAGGCTTTGAAAACATTTTTCCACTATCATTGGTAGCACCAATAAGTGCCCAATAAAATGGAAATAATGAGATAATTGCACCAACGGCTAACCCTATATAAAGGAGTACTTTTTTCATACCATTTCTTTTTTTCATTATTCATCACCTGTTACTTTAAATTGTATAAATGTCATAATCCCAATGAGTACGACGATTACATACGCAATTGTAGATGCATATCCAAAGTCGAAATAACGGAAACCAGTTTGATATAAATACATCCCAATTGTTAACGTAGCGTCACTAGGTCCACCTTTAGTCAACGTATATGGTTCATCAAACAATTGTAATGTACCAATTGTTGATAGAATTGCCGTAAATAAGATTACAGGCTTTAATTGTGGAATTGTAATAGAGAAGAATTGACGAATTTTAGATGCTCCATCTATACTAGCAGCTTCATACATGTCTTCTGGGATATTTTGCAAAGCAGCCAAATAGATTACCATGTTATATCCAACCCAACGCCATGTCATAGCTACTATTAACGCAGCTTTTGCCCATATAGGATGTGACAACCATGGGATTGATTCAAATCCAAGCCATGTTACTACTTGGTTAATGATCCCATCATCCATCAGCATTATTGAAAAGATAATTGAGTATGCAACTAACGAGGTGACAGCAGGTAGAAAGAACGATACCCGAAATAGCCCTTTAAGTTTAAGCAAAGCTGAGTTTAAAAGAGTAGCTACAATTATTGCTAAAAATAACATAACTGGAACTTGTATAATCAAAATAATAAATGTATTTTTTAATGCCGTTAAGAAAATGGAATCAGTAAATAATTTTTTATAGTTAGCTAACCCAATAAATTCATTTACTCCACCTTGAGTTGACTGAAAGCTCAAAATCAATGAAGAAATGATTGGGTAGACCATAAAAATAGCAAATAAGATTACTGCAGGTGCAATGAATAAATATGGTGCAGCTTTATGCGTGCTAAATTTCCTGACTTTTTTATTGTTTAGTACAGCAGTTGATTTCATTTGTATCTTCTCCTTTAAAGGAACCTTATTACGTTATAAAAATGAGAGACCTAGGGTACCTAAATCTCTCATTTTATATTTTTAGTGTTTGTTTACTTCACGTTCTGTACGGTCCTTCAGACGATTAGCCGCTTCCTCTAATGCTGTTTTTGCATCTTTACCATTAAATACATCAGCTTGAGCTTTTACTGCCTCGTCAAAACCGATTGAGTAGTCTTCTGTGTAATTTAGAGATGGAATATCTATCATTTCATCACCAAATAATTCCCAAATAGCTTGTCCTCCAAAAAACTCTACACCAGATGTAAATGCTTCAGAATCATAAACTGATGATAATGATGGGAATAATCCATATTCTTCCATAGCTACTAGCTGTGCATCAACATCGGTAGAAAAGTATTCCAAAAATCCATATGCTTCATCTTTATTTTTTGTTGAAGCTGGAATCATCCAGGCACCACCGCCAAGGTTAGCTGCTCTGTTTCCACCTTCTTCAAATGCTGGTAATGGGAATACACCCCAATTCCCATTAGAATCTGCAGCTTGATCAATAATAGTACCGTAATACCAAGCACCAAATGGAACAGTTGCTACAGATCCATCAACTGTTGCAGAAACAGTACCGTTCCAGCCGTCCACATTCTTTATTAAACCTGCATCGTCAAATTTCTTATGCATTTCCAACGCTTTCACAGCGGCTGGGTTAGTAAAGTCAATGTTTCCTTTTTCATCAAAGTAATAAACACCTTGTTGGTTTAACATCATACGGAATGTTGCATCATCTTTGAATTTATCGATTGGCAATGTTTGAGCGCCAGTAGCATCTTTAATTTTCTTTCCTGCTTCTAGGAATTGATCCCATGTTTCAATATCATCAGGGTTTACCCCAGCTTTTTCAAATAAATCACGACGGTAGAATACCCCAGTTGGACCTGAATCAAATGGCATAGCATAGAAAGAACCATCAATAGTTGCTAAGTCTTTCTTAAATTGTGGGAAAAGGTCTGCTTTTTCATCAAACCCCTGTTCAGAAAGATTTAAAAAACCTTTCGGAAACGCATTCACATAACCGCCAATTCGATCATCTTCTACTAACACGATATCAGGTAGACCTACACCACCTGCAGCAAGGCCAGTAGATAGCTTGTCATATACATCTAATCGACCAATATCTTCAACCTTTAACTCAACATTTGGATGGTCTTTTTTATATGTTTCAAACGCTGATTCAAGTGCGCCAACGTTAACGTTCCATGCCCAAGCAGTTAGCGTAACCTTACCATCCGAATCTTTTCCAGATGAATCCCCATTACTACATGCAGCTGCAAAAACTGTAAGTACAACAAGCATAATAAGAACTTTCCATTTTTTCTTCATCTTTAAACCCCCATTTGGATTTTTATATAACCATTCTGTTAAAAACGGTTACATTTTGAAATTTATAACAATGTTAATGCTATTATGTGGATTCGTGACCACACAGAACTTTTACTTTGTGGATTCGTGACCACATATGCGAAGCATTTTCAGTGCTAAGCAGATCACTAACTTTTTGTTTCGAACTCTAGATTGTAGACTCGTGACCACATTTGGTACAATCAGTCTTTTGCAGAATCCTATCAGAGTTTTTTAAAACAAATCTAGATGATATTATTTTGTGGATTCGAAACCATATTGCAAATAATATTGTCATAAATTTCAACTTGCATGTAAAGCTTATGTTTTTTAAATGAAAACGCTTTACATGCATTAGTATATTATTATACTAAAAGGTTGTCAATCTAGTTTTTATAATTTTCGCCAAATTTTCTTCTCTTTTTAACTGATTCTCTGACAAGTAACTTGGGAATATATTCAATTGATTTAGGTTCTGTATTTCCATTAAGTTGTTGAAGTAGTAATTCCATTAATGTTCTACCTGTTTGCTTTTTAGGAACCTGAATAGTCGTTAACGCAGGATTAATCATTCTTGCAATTTCTAAGTCATCGAACCCTGTTACAGAAATATCCTCAGGTACTCGATATCCATTTTCAGTCAATGCCCGAATTGCACCAATAGCCATTAAATCATTACAAGCCGCAATAGCTGTAAATGGGATATTCCGATTTAATAATTCAACTGTTTTATTGTATCCTGATGTTAGTGTGTCCTGCCAGTTGGGAACAAATAGTAAATATTCTGAGTTTATTTGGATACCCTGAGAAGTAAGTGTGTCAATATACCCATTGAATCTAGGGTTTTCTTTTACCCCATCTATACCATCCCTGGCATACCCGAGATAAACAATCTCTTCATGTCCATTTTGAATTAAGTAATCAATCACCTTTGTCATGGCATTATACAGGTTAACGCTTACATTAGGAACCGTTGTTTTATAACCTAAATCCCAATACACAGATATAGGAATATTTTTAATTACTTGTTCAAAATCAATAAGATCATTAAACTCAGATTCTGTTAAGATAATCAGACCATCATAAAACCCATCATAAACTAATTGTAAAAGTTTTTCTTTTTCTAAACTTGAACTGTAGATTGAAAAGGTGTATCCATTCTCAATTGCAACTTCCTCTATCCCTTGTACAATTTCCGCATAAAAGGAGTTAATTAATCCATGAGTGATACATGCAATTTGTCCAACTCTTTGAGTACGTAAACTCCTAGCAATTCGATTAGGAACATACTTAAGCTCTTTGATAGCCATTAGAACTCGTTCCCTTACCTCTTCAGATACATATCCATTATTATTTAATACTCTAGAAACAGTAGTTGGTGAAACCCCAGCTAGTTTTGCAACATCATGTCTTGTTGGTGCCATTCTCTCAAATCCTTCTATGAATTTATTACAATAAACTAACTCTAGTAACTTAATATAATAATAAGCGCTATCTTCATTAAATTGCAATCTGTTATTTAAAAAGGCATACATAAATTATGTATGACCTTCTTATACTTAAATTAAGGAACTAATTTTATAAATTCTAGATTTAAAATCTCCCTTTAGTCGATTTTCAGATCTTTCTGCGCCTGAATATTCCTTGTCCAGAAGCAAACCGACATTCAATAACTCATCTCCATAATAAGTTTCACTATGTCCCTCAATTGTATACTCTGTATCAGGGTCTAATCCTTTTAAAAGGACATGCCTATATCCTGGATTTGGTCTTGCTAACACTCTGTAATACCCGACGATAGCTTCTTTTTTATCTTCAGAAACTACCATCCAACACGTAAAATTGCCATCCCCTTCGAATGGATTTTGCAGTCGATAAAACGTACCAAACATGAGAATGTTTCTATGATTTTTATAAAATTCAATTTGTTCCTTCATTACTTCCTTTTCTTGGTTAGACAATTGAGTAACGTCTAACTCATACCCATAAACCCCAAAGAAGGCTACATTCGCCCTTGTTTGAATATCAGTGATTCTACCAACCTGATGATTTGGAACGGCTGAGACATGCGCCCCCATCGTACTTAAAGGATATATAAGTGATGTACCATATTGAATTTTTAATCGCTCTATTGCATCAGAGTTATCACTTGTCCATGCTTGTGGTGCGTAATACAACATCCCTGGATCAAACCGGTTTCCTCCCCCTGCACATGATTCGAATAATACATGTGGAAAATCCCTGGTTAATCTCTCGTATAAGTTGTAAACACCTAAAATATAACGATGACCAACTTCCATTTGGCGATCTGCTGGAAAATGTAATGAACCAATTTCTGTCATATTCCGGTTCATATCCCACTTCACATATGAGATTGGGCCATTTTTTAAAATCGTTGCCATTTTGTCATAGATATGATTCACAACCTCTTGTTTGGAGAAATCTAACACATATTGATTCCTCCCATGCGAAATCCTTCTGTCTGGTACTTGAATAATCCAGTCTGGATGTGTTTTATACAATTCACTTTCCTTTGACACCATTTCTGGTTCGAACCACAGACCAAACTGTAACCCTAATTGAGCTATTTTCTTCGCTAATCCCTCAACCCCATTTGGCAGCTTTCTTTTATCCGAAAACCAGTCACCAAGTGATGTAGTATCATCATCACGTTTACCAAACCATCCATCATCAAGGACAAATAATTCAACCCCTAGTTTTTTTGATTCTTCAGCAATCTGTATTATTTTACCCTCGTTAAAATCAAAATAGGTGGCTTCCCAATTGTTAATTAAAACAGGTCTTACTTTATCTCTCCACTCACCTCTAACAAGCCGCTTTCGAAATAAAGTGTGAAAAGTAGTACTCATACCATTTAATCCATCTGTAGAGTAAACCATAAGAACCTCTGGGGTTTGAAAGCTTTCACCACTCTCTAGCTTCCAATTAAAATCAAAAGGGTTAATTCCCATTGTCACCCTCGACACATCATAATGATCTACCTCAATCTGCGCGAGAAAATTGCCGCTATAGACTAAACTAAACCCATATACTTCACCACTATGTTCAGTCGTTTCGGGACGTTTTAATGCGAGAAATGGGTTATGTTGGCTACTGCTTGCCCCTCTTGTTGATGATATTCCTTGGAGTCCTCTTTCCAACTTTCTTACTTTCAGATGCCTTTCCCTTATCCACGCACCCGAAAGCTGCATCATTTCAAAATTGGAATCTCTTAGATCAACACTAGCACTTAAAGCCCGTGTTAACTGTAAGGTGTCTTTCCCTAGATTACTAAATTTTGCACTTCTTGTGATTACATCAAGATCCTCATAGATTGTATACAACAATGTGATTTTGGCCTGTATTACTTCATCCTCTAAATCTACTTCAACTGTAGTTGCCTCTTCGTCGCTTTCAACATATGTAGCTGGAAGACCATCTAACTTAGGTTTACCTTGATAAATTCTATGTGTTTTATATTCAAAATTTGTAATGCGACTTCCGTTTTCCTGTAGTATCTGAAAAACTGGTTCACGATAATCCGTAGTACCATAAGAAGGGAATTCCTGCATGATTAGATCCAGAGAAAATTCATGGTCACCTTCATATACTGCAGGTGTATATCCCCTCGCTTGTCTTCTTGCTAAATGTGAAAAGCTGTTCCGATGGCGTATCCTCTTTCCATAATATAGATGCCCTAGTTGATTATTTGATAGCACACTAAAGATATAACTAACATTTTTGGATTGTAAGTGAAACTCATTTGTTTCTGTATTAAAAAAAATCGGCATTCTGCAACCTCCCTACTTTTTCCTTTTTTCTCTTGAATGATAACAAATATTAGTACTCTTTCCAACTTTTATTACATTCCATCTCAGCCGTGGAGAATCTTGCAGACGGGACTGCGGGACAGGTTCCGGGTGCCATGGGGACGGTTCTCGTGGTCCCGCGCAAAAAAGAACCAAAGGGACCAATAGAACCGTCCCTTTGGTTCAGTGAAAATACATACGAAATCCAATAACGATTAATAAAAAGGATAGCATTTGCATAATGACTCGGCTAGGGATTTTTTGTGAGAGAAAGACGCCTATTTGTGAACCCATGATTATTCCAGCTCCTCCGAATGCAACGATAATCCAGTCGATGTTCCCGTGCCATACCTGAAGAAAAACACCAACAGAAGAATACAGGCATAGGGAAAAGATTGAGGTCGCGGTTGCGATATGGGTTGGAACACGAAATATGTATACCAAAATCGGGACAAGCATCCAACCTCCCCCAATCCCAAGATAGCTTGAGAGAATTCCCATGAAAAAACCGAGTGGAATCAGCCATTTAGCTTGTAATCTATTAGTTGCCTGGGGATTAAAGGTAATGTTATCTATAGATTCCCCAGTTGCCGCTGCTTCATTTTTCGCTTCATGACTCACATTTTTCTTTTTTAGCAGATTCGTATTTTTTATCACTAAAAAGAAGCCTAAAAAAACGAGTACACTCGCAAAGAAAAAATAAAAATAGGACGAAGAGAAGGATTGTAGAAGCTTTACGCCGATAAATGTTCCAGGGAACGCTCCTATCCCTAACAGAATTCCTGTTCGGTAATCAATCCGGTTTTGTTTGGAATATCCAAATACACCAGATAATGAGTTAATTAATACGATGACTAGTCCTGTTCCTGCTGCAATAATCGGCTCAACATGAAAGAGCAGCAGTAGTGCTGGTACAAATAAAAAGCCTCCTCCCGCCCCAACGATGGCTCCATAGCCACCGGCAAAGATCCCAATTACCACAAGTAAAACGCCTGTTACGATATCCATGATTACGTTCCCCCTATGTATACTCCCCTACTAACCTATCAAACTTTCTAGTTGTCGTAAAATAACAATGTATAATAGGTCATAACAAAACGTAATATCGCTGACAATATAGAATAATCCGTTCTCATTTTTATATAATGAAATTAATAGCTACTATTGAAAGGGAGATACCATGAACACTGAGAATCTCAAACTCTTTTGCCTTGTGGTTGAAGAGGGAAGTATCACAACTGCTGCCCGGATGAGTTATATCTCTCAACCAGCTGTCACTAAAAAAATAAGCCAACTTGAAAATGAGTATGGCACCCTGCTTTTTGAGAGAAACGGCGGGAGACTTGAACTCACAAAGGCCGGGGAAGTCCTCTACCCCTACGCAAAAGAAGTGATTGAAAATATCAAAAGATCATTTGATGCTGTTGGGAAAGTGACTGGAAATGAGGACGTGAACTTACATATAGGCGCAAGCTTAACGATTGGCGAATATCTATTACCCCAGATTCTTGGAGCGATAAAAAAAGGATATCCTCGAATAACGTTCAGTCTTACGATAGGAAATACCCCAAATATGATTGCAATGCTAGAAAACAATGAAATTGATATTGCTCTCGTGGAAAGTCATGTAGAAAATCCGATTTTAACCATTGAAAAATTTGCCGAAGATGAGCTTATTTTAGTCACCTCGAATGACCACCGCTGGAAGCAGCGCAAAACAATTGAAATTAGTGAATTGGTTGAGGAAAAAATGATTTGGCGGGAGCCCGAATCCGGTTCTCGTTTGATTGTTGAAAATTACCTTCGTGAATATGGAATCCTTGACGACATTGAGAGTGAAATGGAACTTGGTAGTATTCAATCAATCAAAAGTGCCGTTGAAGCTGGCCTTGGAATCAGCATTCTCCCAAGGATTACCGTTTTAAAGGAACTCGAACTAGGAACATTATGTCAGATCAATGTGACCGACTTTTCACTCACACGTGCACTATGGATGGTTCAAAAACCACATCGCTTCCCCAAAATAGGACTACAACATTTTGTTGATTTTATCCGGAATCAGTAGGAAATAGAGGGACGGTTCTCGTGGTCCCACACCCAAATGAAAGTGGGCCAAGGTACCTGTCCCCTTGACCCACTCTGGACCTATTTAATTCGTATATTGCTGATAAAATTCATCTAGTTGAATGGATTTTCCTTGATGCAATCTGGATTCCTCGGCGGCAAATGCCATGAGGTGGCTTCTTAACGAAATCGCAGCAGACGTTATGCTTTCTATTTGTGATGGGTATTGTACATCTTTTATAAATGAGCGGATAATCCCGAAATCACCGCCACCATGCCCTCCAACTGAATTCGGGAGGCGAATAATGGTTTCGTGTTTCGTAAGAAAATCATAGATGGAGAGGGTATTTTCATCCATCTTTCCACGGATCTCACCTTTCGTTCCCATGATCTGCACGATACGGGTTTGCTCGCGCGTGAACCCGCACATACTAAAGGTTGCTGTTGCACCACCCTCAAACTCCATGTTTACAACCTGATGATCCACAACATTATTATCCGATTGATATACGCATTTACCATAAGGAGTTTCTTTTAGTGCCTTAATGATCCCTTCCCGTGTGTGATCTTCTGTAAACTTCTTGGCCCAGCCTTTACCCTCACCTAGATAATACCTGCCCGCATGGTATGGACACTCAAGTTCAACCGGACACCCGTCCAAACATCTTTTTGGAGCGCCTTCTGGAGCATTTTCTTTCTTAAAATGCATCAAAGAGCCGAAGGAACTAATCCGTTCGCACTTTTTGTCCATGACATAGCTAATAATATCCATATCATGACATGACTTTTGTAAAATCATCGGGCTGGACTTCTCCTTATTGCTCCAGTTCCCCCTTACAAAGCTGTGAGACATATGCATAACTTCAACATTTTCATTTAACTGTAAGGAGACGACCTCACCTATTTTTCCTTCATCAATTATCCGTTTGATCGATGACCAAAATTCCGTATAACGTAAAACATGACAAATCGTCAATTTACGTTCATACTCCCGGGCAACCCGTTCCATTTCAATACATTCCCGTACATCCGGAGACATCGGTTTTTCCAAAAGTACATGGTATCCCTGCTTCAATGCATGGATCGTTGGTTCAAAATGAAATTGATCTTGTGTACAAATGATTGCAATATCCGCGATTTTTCCTTGCTCCATCAACTCTTCCCATGATGTAAAACCATAGGTATCTTTAATCTGATGCAATTCTTGAAAGTTCTTTCTTCTTTCTTCATTGGGTTCAGCCACACCCACAATTTTGAGTTCGTGTGGATGATCTAAAGCATATGGAGCATACGCCCTCGCCCCGCGGTCACCCGCCCCAATGACAACTGCTGTAACTGGCATTCTATCAACCTCCTAATTACATTGTTTTACTATTTACTTAATTTCCGTAGTTTTGTGATTACTTATCAACGAAAATACCATAATGCAAAGTACTTGTCACTACTGGGATTTTGGTCGAAGGGATATGGATGGAGGAAACATCGGGCGTTTCATTTGGAAAATTAAAGAGGACCAGAGGAACCGTCCCTGCGGTCCCAAAATAAAAGAGGAGTTACCCGTATTTCAGGCTACTCCCCTTCTATTATGCGCTTTACTAGTATGACTTGTTTTATTTTAAAATATCCTCAATTTTGGTTAATTCTTCTTCTGTGAAATCGAGGTTTTTTAAGGCTGCTACATTGTCCTCAACTTGGCTCACTTTGCTTGCGCCAACCAACGCCGATGTGACACGTCCTTCGCGGAGAACCCATGCTAGTGCCATTTGTGCAAGGCTTTGTCCTCTTTCTGAAGCGAGTTCATTCAGTTGTTGGATTTTTTGTAAGACATCCTCTGTAATTTGGTCTTTTTGAAGGAATGTGTTTTCCTTCGCCGCCCTTGAATCGTTCGGAATACCACCAAGATATTTATTCGTTAATAATCCTTGCGCCATTGGTGAAAAGACGATAGAGCCCACGCCATTTGCTATCAACACATCCTGCAGTCCATCTTCAATCCATCGGTCAAACATTGAATATCTTGGTTGATGAATGAGCAGTGGTGTACCTAACTCTTTTAAAATACGAATTGCTTCTAACGTTTGCGTTGGGCTATAGTTGGAAATCCCCACGTACAACGCTTTACCTTGTCTTACGATATGGTCAAGTGCGCCCATTGTTTCCTCAAGTGGCGTATTCGGGTCTGGACGGTGCGAATAAAAAATATCGACATACTCAAGGCCCATGCGTTTTAAACTTTGATCAAGACTTGAAACCAGATACTTTCTTGAGCCCCAATCTCCATACGGACCTTCCCACATGTGGTAGCCCGCCTTCGAAGAAATCACCATCTCATCACGATATGGTGCAAAATCCGCCTTTAGCATCTTTCCAAACATTTCTTCCGCGCTACCTGGAGGCGGACCATAATTGTTCGCTAAATCAAAATGGGTAATTCCAAGGTCAAAAGCCCTTCGTAAAATGTTCCGTCCATTTTCAAATGAGTCGATTCCCCCGAAATTATGCCACAATCCTAACGAAATTGCGGGCAACAACAAACCCGATTTCCCAACACGATTATACTTCATTTCACTATACCGATTTTCACTAGCTTGATAGACCATATGTATCTCTCCTTTATTAGGACGAAGGGACAGGTCCCTTGTACCGGTTTTATTTTGGGACAGTAAAACTGTCCCCGTTCCCCAGAAACCTATTTTTCTTTAAAAATCTCCATCAATTCTGCAGTGGCTTCGTCTGTGTTTTGAACATAAGAGACGAGATGCTGCATTTGGCCGTTTTGGTTTTCGATGGATGCTGTGATTTCCTCGAGTGATGCAGTTGTTTCCTCAATGATAGCCGCAAACTCGCTGACAGAGGTTTCCATAGAAACCGTTGATTTCCCGATTTCGTTCGTAATTTTTTCGAAATGCTTAACAGCTTCGTTCAGTTCGGAAACGGTGTCGTCGATGACTGTAAAGACACCTTTTGTATCCTTTGTTAGCTTCACACTCTCGTCCATTTTTTCAGCATTCTCTGTCATTTGTTTTTGCGTTAATGTCGTGCTTTCGTTTACCTCTTTTAGATTTTCAGCGATGAGGTTAGCTGTGTTAGATGTCACCTCAGAAAGCTTTCGTATTTCAGACGCAACGACGGCAAAGCCTTTGCCACTTTCCCCGGCACGAGCCGCTTCAATTGAGGCATTCAAAGCAAGTAAATTCGTTTGTGATGCAATTTCTTGAATACGGTCCGTAAATCCATTTGTCTCATTAATTTTTTCTACGAGTAGATTCATTGTTTCAGACATAGAAGATACAGATGCCTGGAAGTCCGTAATTTTTGTGAGTAAAAGGTCAATTGTTTCATTTCCATTGTCAGCTGCTTGATTGGCATTATCCGTCTGAGTGCTCAAATGGTTTGACCCTTTTACAAGCTCCTGAACAACCCTATTGAGATTCTCAATAGATTCAGTAATCGTTGACGCGGATTCATTTTGCGTATTCATACCAGCAGAAATTTCTGAAACAGCGATGGTCATTTCATTGAAGGTATGCATTTGCTCTTCACCTTGGCGACGAATGTTTGTAATGTTGTCGCTAATCGTTTGTGAGCTTCCCTCAAGCTGTGCCGCATGCTGCTTTCTCATTTGTAAAAGATGCTCCGTTTGTTCCTGCGTAGCCTGCATATCTTGAGTGAGCCGTCCAGTTACAAAACTCTGGAAAAACAGGGTTACGATGATAACTGTAAAAATTAAATAATAGATGACAAGTTCCTTCGGGGTATACCCAAATTCTTGCCCCTTTGTCACGAAAAATAAAACCGTGATCACAATCGCACAAACCACACCAAAGTATAAGGTTTTACGCTTGTTGTAGATTGCAACCGTTGTCAAGAGGTAAAACGGTAAAAGGACGATTGGCGCTGATTGCGAACTAGACATAATAACAAACAGGACTACCGATATCCCTATCACTGAAAAATAAGGGGTTTGTGTTAAAAATAGGTTCTTATAAATCAGTATATGTAAGATAGATAGAAAAATCGCCCCACCAATTCCGATCGTGAGAATCATTTGTAGGGGTTGTCCAATTGAAGCTTCAACAATAATGGCTAGAATGACAGAAATAAAGGAAACAAGACCGACCAATTTGTTTTTTCGAATCAGATCCTCTCGTTTTAGCTCTTCAATTGATAAAATCGTTTCATTCATAAGATTCTCCCCCAATTTATATTTCTCCCTCTATTTTACATTTTTTTCATAGTTTTGAATATAGATATGTTTGGGGATTTGGTTTCAATCAAACGTTTCTTACGTTTAGTCAAGTGGTTATTCCATAAAGTTTTATAATATATATTTTAGTGGCTGGGGGATTAAAAGAAAACATGACAAATAGACCTATCCATTTACATTTTTTTGAATAGGGCTAGATTT
>NZ_QUQV01000009.1 GCF_003400205.1 Bacillus sp. HNG
CTCGACACAATTAATGTAGTGGGACTTGGGGTGACTGGCAAGTCTTTTTTTATGCACTCATTAAATAAAGTGCAGGACTCTGCATTTTTTCGTTGCAAAGCTCTGCACTTTTATTTTGCAATAAACAGGTGTGGATATTCCAAAAAAAATGGTTTAGTTTTATGGCTGAGTTTTATTTTTTTCTTAAATAAATTTTTTTGTTCAAGTATCAAATATCACCATTTAAAATGTGCTGAAATAGATAGGAAATGCAGTCTAAAAAATCACTAAAAATCAAATTCGTCACCAATCCGCCACCAACAGCTAATTTTTTTCTATATCAATAATATCCCATAAAAAAGACCATAAAATCCTCGAATCATCAAGATTTATGGTCAATCTTCTTAGCGTCCCAGATTGGAATCGAACCAACGACCTACAGCTTAGGAGGCTGTCGCTCTATCCTACTGAGCTACTGGGACATAAAAATATTCTACAGAATATAATTATAGAATTAATTGGTATGAACGGTCAAGACATATGAATGCCAAATAAAAAATCCATCCCCCTGTTGGAAAATGGATTGGCATTAAAATGGAAAAGCCACAATTGCCGTAATACCCTAAGAAAGTTTAAAACCACCACTCCTCAAAGTGGGTGTTTGCAGAAACGTTCCTGTATGTCCTTCATGTCGCCATGGACGAAGACCTGCCATTCCAGTTTCAATGTTAAACTCCCTATTTCAGCTCAAAGGTTAAACTTTATTATGATTACGAACAATGTAGCTTGTATTTGTATACTACATGATTGAATCGAGGAAATCAAATGTAAAAATCATCCAAAATGTTGAACTTTGTCATTTGATTTTTCGGATAAAATGGGGTGTAGCTTCAAACCCCAATGAAACAGCAACCATTCATGTAGATACGAGGGAATAATGTCGAAAAATATTTCGAAAGGCTAGATTCTTGAATACATCCGCTCATCTTGCAAAATACTAGATAAAAAAGTAATGAGGAGATAGGAAATGAAACCCAACAACGAACAACTAACTTCAGCTGAAATGGGAAAGCTTTGGGCGGTTTATATGGGGAACACAATGGCTATTTGCGTGTTAACCTATTTTCAAAAACATTGTCAGGATCCTGACATCATGGAAATCTTAAAAAAAGCAAAAAGCATTAGTCAAAAAATTATCGAGGACATTACGAAGATATATTATAAAGAAAACTTCCCAATTCCCATTGGATTTGATATCAAAAAAGATGTAAACATGGAAGCCCCTAGGTTGTTCGCTGACGAATTTTATCTTCATTATCTAAAGTATACGGCGAAAGCAGGGCTAAGTCTTTACTCTACAGCGATCCCAATGATGATCCGACCAGACATAAGGGATGCGGTAATCAAATTCGATCTGGACACGGTCAATTTTTTAGTTGATTTAAATGAAACATTAGAAAAAAAGGGCTTTTTAACGAAACCACCGGTTATACCAATCCCGAAAGAAGTAACTTTTGTAGAAAAACAGAGCTATTTAGCTGGATTTTTTGGTGACGTTAGACCTCTCCATGCTTTAGAAATTGCACATCTTCAAGATAATCTTGAAAACAATGTAGCAAGTAAAGGACTATTGATGGGATTCAGCCAAGTGGCAGAGCGTAAAAAAGTGAAGGAATTTATGCTCCGTGGTAAAGAGATTACCATGGACCATATTAAAGATTGTTTGGCAAAACTTCATGAAGAAAATTTGCCAGGGCATCCCTTACTTGATGATTTAGTCGAGGCTTCGACGATTCCACCATTCTCAGATAAGCTAATGACATTCCATAAAATCGATATGTTCTCGATGAAGATTCGATCCTATGCGAATGCAATGTCACTAAACGGCAGAAGAGACCTTGGAATAATGTTTAGTAAATTCATTTTGGATATTGGGCGTTATGTTGAAGATGGCGCTAATATTATGATTGATGAGGGATGGTTTGAAAAACCGCCACATGCTGTTGACAGAAAAGCACTTGCGGATAATGAATAACAAAAAAGTCAGGCACAGGGCCTGACTTTTCCGTTTAAGGTAATGTAATTTCAAAAGGTTCGAACGTAATTGGTTTAGGGATTTTAGTAGCCTTAAATTTGACATCTTTAGTCTTTGTCGCTTCAAATTCCTGCGTGAAAAGATTCCCTTTAATTCGTTTCGCAAAAGGATTGTCTTGGAACGATAAATCCTTACCATCCTTTGATTCTAACCATGTTCGATTCATCGTTAAGTTATCGTCAAATGGGAACTCACTATGCAATTCAAAATATACAACGGTTTTATCATCAAGAAACTCAACATCCGTTACTGTTATTTTTCCTACCTCGCCTTGGTCGAGCGTTAATGGAAGTGTTTCATTTAATGAAACAGATACATCATCAACAGCTCCCATACCCATAGGAATCTTGTAAGGTAGAATCGTCAGCCTTTTCACTCCATCTTTAATTGGCGTATAAAGATAATCAAGGTTTGCAACCTCAACTCCGTCGATCTTATCGCCATGCCCACTGCTAGAAAGACTTCGTAGCACTCTACCCTGCTCATCGATCATAGCAAAATTTAAATCCAAATATGGGTCAATTTTTGTATTATTTGGATCCGATTTTATTTGAATCGCTAAATCTGTCCCTGCTGGACCGAGCTTTATAGTCTCAACAGTCACTTCTGCATCATAAATAACATTTGTTTTGTTAAGTTGAATAACTGTCACTTCATTTGATTGCTTCACCGGAAATTCAAATTCCCAATTCCCCGGTATTAGCCCAACAGCATCAATGATGACCTTCATATCAAACTCTTCCGGCAGATCTTCAGTCGGCTTAATATCCATGACTATTTCATATTTAGATGGGTTAATAAATTTTCCAGAGGTACCTGCACTAAAATTAATCTCTTGCCCATTTACCAAAATGGTCGGTCGCTCGAAATCTCCAATTGCAAAGAGGGACTCATGGGTCATGCCAAATGTTAGCCGAGTCCCATCATAAAAAATTTCATTCATGGTTAGTTTCACACCATTATCTTTTGCTTTCTGGTTAACGACTTGAGTAAGCCCACTTTTTCCTGCGATTTGCAGCCCTTCATCACTGGACTCATTGAAAAACGTTCCGACTAAAGGAATTTCAGACGCAACCTTGGCTAATGTCGGTGAAAAAGTAGCCGACCCTAAAAACAGGATAAAGGCTGCAGCAACTGATCCGATGGTTGTTAAGATTATTTTTTTGCGTCGTGGTTTCTGCTTATTGTTTTCATTTATTGTTTGTAGAATAATGCGATCAAGCTTCTCAACGGGCACATGAATCTTTTCGAGTTCTTTATTAAATTCAGGGTAATGTTTACTCATTCACAATGACCTCCTTTAATTGATCTCGCAATAGGGCAATCCCACGGTGTATATTTGTTTTCACAGTTCCTTCTGGACAATCAAGAAATTCAGCGATTTGCTTGATTGTGAAATCCCTGTAAAATCGTAAAACTAAAACGGTTTTATATTTTTCATCTAATCCTTTTATGGCGTTCAATAAGTCGGAATCGGCTTCCTTATCTGTGTACGAAGGAGCCTTGCTTTCAAGGAAATCTCGTTCCATAGGAATCACTCTTTTTTTCCTGCGAAGCTGATCAATCGCAGTATTAATTAAAATTCGAGTAATCCAAGTTGAAAAATATGTATCATTTTTTAAATCCTTAAGCGAGGTGAGGGCCTTATAAACTGTTTCCTGGAACACCTCAAGTGCATCATCCTCATTTTTCATATACAAATAGGCCATTTTATAAAGCTTCGTTTTTTCGGTATCAATTAATTCCTGAAATGCACGGTTATTTCCCTTTTTTGCCTTTGCAACCAGTTTACTGATATTCAAAACTCTTCCTCCTTTCATCTATTAGTTAGAGAATTGAGTCATACAAAACGTTTCAAATTTAAAAAGGATTTTAGTCGTTATTATCGAAATACATATAAATCTTATCATTTTCAAAAAAGGGCGGAAGATAAAAATGACAGAAACACATCTATTTTTGTTTGGGGGAGGACCTCCTTTTACTGATAAATTAGGGGAACAGTTTGCGAACCTTTCTGGAAATCAGACTGCTAAGATTGCGATTTTATATCTTGAGCGACCAGGCTGGCAAGAATATATGCCGAGCTACACGAAGGTTTTAGAAGAAAATGGAGTGCGTGATTTTTATTATTTTGCACTTTCGGAAAAACCAACTCATGACCAACTGGCTCAGCTTGAAACATGCAGCGGGATCATTATTGGCGGCGGGGTAACCGAGCTTTACCATACTTATATTGTCGATACTCCCGTAGGTGATATCATTCGAAAAATGTTTGATGAAGGCGTTCCTGTTGCTGGATTTTCAGCGGGAACTTTAGTCTCCTGTGAACATTGTGTTATCTCACCAGAAGATGCGCTGCAACAAGAACAGCTATATTTACTAGGCTTAGGCTTGTTAAAAAACTGTGTCATATCCGTCCACTTTTCAGAATGGAACGAAGAGAAGAACCTGATTGAGGCGGTTTCAAAAATGAATGTTCCTGGCTACGGAATCGATGAAAACTCTGGGATTTATTTTAAAAATGGACAGTTGGTCGAACACGAGGGAGGTGAGCCTCATCTCTATGATTAGACAAGCGGTGGGGGCAATTGTCTATAAGGATGATCAAATTCTCCTCGTTCAAAAAATAAAAATCGGTTCGGAAAAGATACCAGGTGAGTGGGATTTCATTAAGGGTGGAATTGAAGATAGTGATGAATCACCTCGACATGCGATGCTCCGTGAACTTAAAGAAGAAACCGGTTCAACTGATTTTTTAATTGCAAAGGAGTTTGAAGAGAAAATTTGTTTTGCTTTTCCGGAAAAAATGAAACTGAAAATTGGGTTTGAGCGCCAAGAGACAACGATGTTCTTGGTTGAATACACAGGTGTTTTAGAGAATTTGTCCCCGATGGATGAAGAAATCGCGGAACTTCAATTTCTAACGAAAAATGTGGTGTTGGACAAACTCACTCACGATGATACCCGAAGTTTTTTTATCAAATATCTGTCCTCACTTAGCACAAAATGACAGGATGGAAAAACGATTGGCAGATAGAATTGAGGTAAGGAGTGAGGGAGAATGAGTTGGCTAGAATCATTACAAAATGCAATTGATTTTATGGAGGACCATTTGCTTGAGGATGTGACAATCGAGGAAATCGCAGGGCATGCGAATGCATCACCGTTTCACTTTCAACGCACGTTTTCGATTTTAACAGACATCACAGTGGGCGATTACCTCCGTCGCCGCCGGTTAACACTTGCAGCTGAGGAATTAACAAAAACTGAAACAAAGATTATTGATCTAGCCTACAAATATGGCTACGACACTCCCGAGGCTTTTACAAAAGCTTTTCGGAAGCAGCATGGTGTAACGCCAAGCGACGTTCGAAAGGGGATTGGAAAGCTGCAATCTTATAGCCGCCTGGTCATCCAGGTGAGTTTGAAAGGAGCAGATCCAGTGAAGTATCGTATTGTTGAGAAGGAAGGATTTAAAGCAGTAGGTGTTAAGCGACATTTTTCATGTGTGAATGATGAACATCTCAGTAGGATTCCGAAGTTATGGGACGAAGTGAATACAGACGGTACCTGTGATGCCTTGATTCCACTGAATAACGGCGAAATAAATGGGATTTTGGGAGTCTGTGTGAGTGAGCCAAACGTCAGAGCAATCGATTATTGGGTTGCGGTGGAAAATGTAGATGGCGAATCAGGAAAGTTTGACGTATTAGACATTCCAGCATCAAAATGGGCTGTATTCGAGGTTCATGGCGCAATGCCAAACGCAATGCAGGATGCGTGGAAAAAAATCTACTCAGAATGGTTCCCATCAAGTGGCTATGAGTATGCCGGGACAGCTGAGTTCGAACTGTACCCAGCTGGAAACGCATATGAACCTAATTATTACTCGGAAATTTGGATACCGGTGAAGTAATGTGAGAGCCCCAAGGAGATTCCTTGGGGCTCTTGTTATTGGGCTATTTGAGATAGTGGCAGTAACTAAAAAGTTGATTCTAAAATTTGGGTAATGTATGTAAAAAAAATAGTCGTCAGGACAATTTTTGGCTGATAATCCAAAAATATAGCTAATAAATGCGATATATAGCTAATAAAAAAGATTTTCAGACAATAATTTGACTTTCTGGTTAGTAGCTGAAAGTTTAATCCAACCCACGAACATTACGATTAGACAGAAATTTTTGAAAAACATATAATAGAAACAGAAACTGAGGTGACTCTTATGAATCTACTTTATCAAGAATACGGCGATACGAGTGCGCCTCTAATGGTCTTTCTGCATGGTGGTGGGGTGAGTGGCTGGATGTGGGATAAACAGGTACAGTATTTTTCCCAATACCATTGCCTCGTTCCAGACTTACCTAGTCACGGGAAAAGCATTGAGATTCCTTTTTCAATCAAAGACAGTGCAGAAAGAGTTATATCTTTAATTGAAGAGAAATCAAATGGTAAGAAAGTAATCCTGATAGGATTTTCCCTAGGTGCTCAAATTATCGTTCAGCTTCTAAGTATGAAACCTGACTTAATTGATATTGCAATCATTAATAGTGCCCTAGTAAGACCGATGTATTATGCGAAAAAGTGGATTCGTCCGACTATCAAACTATCTGTTCCGCTCATTAAAAAAAGATGGTTTTCCAAACTCCAAGCAAAAACATTATATGTCGGTGACGATTATTTCGAAAGATACTATGAAGAAAGCTGCCAAATCACTGCCGACGCTCTAACAAGTGTCTTAGAGGAGAACATGTCGTTCACAATCCCAGCTGATTTTGAAAAAGCAACCACTAACATATTGGTAACTGTTGGTGATCAAGAAAAGTCTATTATGAAAAAATCAGCCAATGACATCGTAAAAGCAAACCAAAATACTAAAGGTGTCCTTATTCCAAACATGGGTCACGGGGTTTCGATGGCGATGCCGGACTTTTTCAATAAAATGATTGAAACATGGACCAATGAAGGTGAAGTACCTGTAGAATGTAAACCAATAAGCTGAGGAGGACCAAATGAATTTAACACATATCCGTCTGTTAGTAGATAACTATAAAGAATGTTTTATATTCTACCGAGACATACTAGGTTTTGAGGTTTCATGGGGAGACGAAAATTCCCGATATGCCGATTTTACCGGTATCGGTGGGGTAAAGCTTGGTCTTTTTGAAAGAAAACAACTGGTGGAAGCGATTGGTGCTGAATATGTACCATTAGTAGAGAATCAAGATAAAACAACATTGATTTTTAAAGTGGAAAGTGTTGAGGATACATATGAAAAAATGAAAGAGAAACTTGAGTTTATTACACAGCCGCATGAGCAAGTGGACTGGATGCTAAAGGTTGCACATTTCCGAGACCCAGCCGGCAACCTCATTGAAATCTACGAAAATCTTTAAATACAAGAAGGAGAGCTGACCATGCATTATGGCTGGGTTGTGGTTTGGATTACGTTTGTTGCAGTGTTAATTGCAGCGGGGATACGCTCCATAACAGGAGTTATTTTGATTCCGCTCGAACAGGAATTTGATTGGAGCCGTTCTTCCATTTCATTTGCATTTGCCATTAACCTTATACTATATGGTATATCAGGACCGTTCATTGCTGCAGGACTTGAGAGATTAGGTGTTCGCAAAATCATGTCCTATTCGATGGTCCTGTTAGTTATCGGGTTAATCACTAGCCTCCTTATGACACATATTTGGCAGCTTCATCTCATCTGGGGAGTCGTTATTGGCATCGGTTCGGGCGTGTTTTTATCCGTACTTTCCGCAAATATCGCAACGATTTGGTTTGAAGAAAAGCGTGGAATGGTGCTAGGCTTGCTTATGGCTGCAACCGCGGCGGGGCAAATGATCTTTCTACCGCTCCTATCATTTTTAACGGAGGAATATTCCTGGCGGGTGGGAATGACTGTGTTTATAGGACTTGGTCTCCTGATCACTCCGATCATTTTAATCTGGATGAAGGATCATCCGCGGGATAAAGGACTTCTTCCGTACGGTGCCACTAAGGAGGAGACAAAAACTGAAAATAAAAAGAACCCCATTCTATCAGCCTTTGAGGTGCTTTGGATTGGAGTGCGATCTGGCCCTTTTTGGTTATTATCGGGCAGTTTCTTCATCTGTGGCTTATCCACGGCAGGACTTTTAGGTACACATTTTATTCCAGCCTCAACCCATCATGGAATTCCCGAGGTACATGCAGCGAGTATATTCGCATTCATGGGTATCTTTAATATTATTGGAACGATGATCGCCGGGTGGCTATCTGATCGATTCGACAACAGGTGGCTGTTATTCTGGTTTTATGGACTTCGTGGTCTATCATTACTCGTGTTGCCTTACGCACTCCAGATGCAATCCTATGTAATGCTCATCGCATTTGCCGTATTCTACGGACTGGACTGGATTGCTACTGTGCCACCAACAGTAAGACTTGCAGCCGACTTTTTCGGGAAGGAAAATGGACCCATTGTATATGGATGGGTATTTGCAGCACACCAAATCGGATCAGGTGTTGCAGCGTATTTAGGTGGCTACTTCTATGATGTCTTCCATAGTTACACCATCACGTTTCTATCGGCAGGAGTCCTTTGCATTGTCGCAACATTATTCGTTATAATTATAAAAAAACAAGCTACCCTCATCGCTCAGAGTCCTCAGATGACAGTAGATAAATAAGGAGAGACTCTATGAAACTTTGTCTGCATTGTGAATCAGATATGCTAGTGAAAAAGAACTTTTTTATGTTCAAAATTCCAGCTGCTGTTTTATTGCTTTTAGTTCCATACGGATTCGTTATTTGTTGGCTACCATTTTTAATACCACCAAACTACGCATGTAAAAAATGCGGAAGAGAGTTTCGAAAAGTAAAAGAGGTAGACTGGCTTGAATACGAAAAAATGAAGCAGGAAAAAGAAGAAGGTAAATGACATGATGTATGTTGGGGTTGTCTTTGCTCTAGCACTCATACGTTGGGAACAAAATGAATTAAATCTTTAAACCTTTCTAGTAGAAGTAATTATTGTATGTATCTTCATTTTTCTTTTCAAGTTAATCGTCTTTTATTAATAGATGGTTTGGAATGAATCAATTGGGAATGTTGAATTAACAAGGTTTAAAGTTCAAGAAAATAGTAACAAAACAACGGAAGCCATCTACCCCCGTTGTTTTTTGTTTTCCGCAATCGATTGTTTAATCAAAGCCTTGCTGCACATAACAATCCCAGTCAAAAACGCTGCAAGGGTGTAACCAAAGGGCAAGTAAAAAAAGCAAATCAGGGTTGAGACAAACAACCAAATCAACCAAAAGAGTAGCTCTTTATTCATGAGAGGCGTTCACTTTTTCTGCATCGATAATGTGTTCACTTATCACTTTCGCAAGTGCCTCAACCGTATTTTTTAATTCCTTCATATCATTATCGACTCCACCGATTTCAATGAGAATGGAGTTCTCCGCTAGATCTTGATTATATACTCCATTTCCTTGATTCAGTCCCTTCGCAACCACACCCCGACTAATTCCAGGAAACTGCGATTCGATTGCCTTGTCTAGAGATTCAGCTAATGCATAACTTTGTTCAAAATGACTACTTGCTTTTCCGACAACAAAAAAGACTTTTGCATATGGTTTATTGTTGATTGAAACAGTTGTCACATCTTTTCGCATACTATCACGGTGTAGATCGATTAAAAAGTCAATATCAGAGTTACTTGCCATTGCCGATTGAACGATTCCTCGTGAGATTGCATAAGATTGGGTGGTATCCCAGCCTTTTTTCTTCAATTCCTGTCCAATATTCGTAGTATCAACAACAGAACCAATTCCGTATTTTTCTAGCTCCTTACCAAGTAGGTCGCCAACAAGTGTAATGTTTGTTTTAGAGTCCACCGCTTTATTCATATCAGGGTCGCCTGTAAGCCCAAGAAGCGGAAGGTAGGATTCATAACTATGTGAGTGATAAATAAGCACCTTTCTATCGGTTGCTAGATTGACTGGTGGTGTTTTCGGATCTTCCTTATTTAGTTCTTCCAATTCCTTCTGCGCCATTTCCCTTTCCTGCAGTAAATCATCTAAAGGAGGTGCTGATTCGTATGGAAGATTGGTATAATTTGTGCCATCCCTAGAAATCAGAATTTCGGTATGGTACATCGATAATCCAGGGAGTTCATTACCGAAAAAACTTCGTAAATCCCCATACTTAAATTGAAGGGTTGATTCTACCAACATTTTGGTGATAGATTCTGGTTCTTCACTTAAGGTTTGTCCGAAATAAGCATTCTCAAATCCAAGCAGTTTAACAAAAGCATCGGTCGGAAGAGTTCGAATGTTACTATCAAATTGACGAAAATTAATCCATTCTTTTTTAACAGAGGATATGCTTGAAGCAGCTACGAAACATATGAATACCGTTAAGATAAACATAAAGGCAATTCTTGAAATAAAAATTGGCCCATATTCAGTACTTTTCATGATATCCGTCCTTTATGTCTTTTGGACATATATATGAGGAAGAGGACCAAAATAGAATCTTTCAAATGAAAAAAGCATGGTGCACCCATGCTTTGTCTATGTATCTTATTTATCTTCTCTTAACAAATACTCATTTCCATCTTGATCATAGAAGGAGAACATCGTGCCGAACGGCAATCTCAGCATTTCCCCGACCTTTACGTCATTTTGCTTCATTTTTTCATAAGCTGCATCAATGTCAGTAGTGCTGAAAAGAACGGATGGATGTGAAACCTTTGATGGGTCATGCTGTTCCATAGCCGCCTTTGAATATAGAACCAATGTTGTGAACTCATCTTCACCACTAGGTCCAACCTCAATCCAGAAAAAGTCAGGCCCCATTGGTTGTTCCAACTTTAAAACAAAACCAAGTTTGTTGACCCAGAAGTCTTTAGCTTGTTCTTGGTCTTCGACATAAACCGTAATTTTTCCAATTTTATTAATCAATGTTATCACCCATTATCTTTAGATTGTAAAGATTTACTCTTTAATGTCCCTCACCGTTACCGAAATTACTACCCGTTACATCTGCCATATTTTCGATTGCAATTAATGCACTTGGGTCAATTTCATGTGCAATTTCCCTTAGTGTAGAGAGTTCAATCCGGCTGACGATTGTATAAATAATTTTTCTGGGTTCATTTGTGTAGGCCCCTTCACCATGAATAAAGGTAATTCCACGACCTAGAACCTTGTTCAATTCAGTAGCAAGCACATCAGGCGTGTCTGAAATAATCGTTACTGATTTTAATTCCTCGATACCTTCAACCACAATATCAATCATTTTAAACGCGATGTAATAAGTAATAATGGAGTACATGGCTGTTTCCCAACTGAATACGAGTAAGGCAGCAAGGATAAAAATAAACACATTCATGATCATAACCGTTTGTCCAACAGACACTGGGCGCTTCTTACTCACAATGATGGCCAAAATTTCAGTACCATCCAATGCCCCACCAGTCCGAATGACTAACCCGACACCTGTACCTAAAATAACCGCGCCAATCACTGTTGCTAAAAATAAATCATTTGTTACAGGTTCAAAATGATGTAAATACGCAGTAAATGCTGATAAAACTAAAACTCCAAATAACGTATGTAAAGTAAACTTTGTTCCCATTTTTCGATATCCAAGAAACAGGAACGGGATATTTAAAACAATCAGAAAGATACTCATCGGAACACCAAATATCTTTGATGCTATGATGGAAAGACCAATTACCCCACCATCCAAAATATTATTTGGTACTAAAAAAAGTTCCAACCCAAAGCCCGCGATAAGAGCCCCGATGGTAATCATAATAAGCTGTTTAATCTCTGTTAACACCCGTTTTTTCTTTGTTTTTACCACAAAAACCAAGCCTTTCAATTTCAAGATAGAATTTCCTTTTTAATATTACCATAAATCATAGGTTTGCTTACAATTTTAGAAGGAAATTACTACCTTTATGTGGAAAATAGTATAAAGATTAGTTGTGCAAGGGGTGGGGTATGGGAGATTACACTAGAGAAATTAGAAAATGAATTGGAAATAGACTTTTCATTTTGGTTGGTTCTACAATAATCGTAAAAGACCATGAAGATAAAATCCTTTTACAGCATCGGTCAGATACTCACGAATGGGGTTTGCCAGGTGGTGCAATGGATCCTGGAGAAAGCCTTGAGGAGACAGCGAAAAGAGAATTATTCGAAGAAACTGGACTAGTTGCCAAAAAATATAAACACATTGATACGTTATCTGGTAAGGAACTTTACTTTAAATATCCAAATGGTGATGAAGTCTATAATGTGATCGCGTTATTTATAGCAAGTGAAATAAGTGGTGAGTTAAAAGCAAACGATGGAGAAAGCTTAGACCTTCGATTCTTTTCAACAGAAGAAATTCCAAACAATTTGGATGAGAGGGCAAGGATCATTATAGAGAAGCATTTGAAACAAGGAGCAGAATAAATGAACCAAATTGACAACTTTGAGGAGTACGAGGATCCGTTTCTTTATGACAAAGAAAACGATTCTTTCCAAGACGACGTTAACTTTTTACAAAAATGGGCTACAAAAGTGAGCGGCCCAATCATTGATTTAGCGTGTGGAACAGGTCGAGCAACCATACCCCTGGCACAAGCGGGACACTCCCTTATTGGGGTAGATATACATAATGGCATGCTTACTCAAGCAAAAAGAAAAACAGAAACGACGACCCTAAACATCGAGTGGGTTGAACAGGATTGCACAAAGCTTCAATTAGGTGTAAAAAGTCCGTTCATTTATATGGTAGGAAACTCTTTTCAGCATTTTCTTACGAACGAAGCTCAAGACCAATTGCTTCAATCCGTGTATAACCACCTTGAAAAAGGGGGGATATTCATCTTCGGTACGAGGTTTCCAAGTCCAGATGAATTGCTTCAACCTTCTACTGAAGAGTATTGGCGAAGTTACAAGAATGAAAACGGAAAATTAGTAGATGTGTACACGATTAGTAACTATAACACGATTCAACAGGTTCAACACTACATAACCATTAGAAGACAAAGAGATGCCTGTGGCAAAATGATGGATGAAAAGAAAACCAATATCAAATTGCGATATGTATTCCCACAAGAAATGGATAGACTTCTAAAAGGAAACGGATTTGAGATAGTAGGAGTTTACAAGGATTGGAACGAAACACCGCTGACAGAAGACAGCCAGCAAATAATCTATGTATGTAGAAAGGCTTACGAGTAATAAATAGAAATATAGTGGGTTATTCAACAAGTTCTTTTTTGATTAGGTATCTTATTAAGCCCACTTCGATAGATTTTAAAACTATTTTTTGACACAACATTCCTCAATATTAGAAATTTTATAAGACCATCAAAAAGGAAGTGGCATAGTGGTCATTACGAAAAAGTTAGCACAAGCCTTAGAAACATCTGAAATTGAGGTGTTGAAATCAAGACTAACGGCGATCCAAGCAATCGAAGGAAATCCAATGGGCGTCGAAATTAAACAGTTTGGAAGGGCAACAGTCTTTTCAGTTAAGAACATTCCAGGGCCTTCTTTCAATACGGTAAAGGGGCTATCAGATGGAGATGAAAAATTCATAGAACCAATCCTACACTTTTACAAACAAAAGGACATTCCGGTTCGATTTGAACTTACACCCGGTCATGTTTCTTCAGAATTACTTACGCACCTGAGTAACAAAGGACTGTATCAACATGACTTTCATACAACTCTCTATTCAGAGCTTTATCCATTACCTGAGTCTGAAAACCTTTCCAAAGTCACAATCCGTGAATTAAAAAAGGATGAGTTCGCTTTGTATGCCGAAATGTATACAAAGGGTTTTGGGATGCCTTCATTCTTAAAAGATGGTGTCGCTCAAAATAATCAAGTTCTATACAACGATGAAAATTGGACTTTCTTTCTTGCATGCATTGAGGATGAACCTGCTGGAATTGGGGTTTTATTTTCAAAAAATGGCATTGGTACTCTCGCATCCGCGACGACCTTACCAGAATTTCGTAATCAAGGTATACAAACAGCACTAATTAAGCAGCGCATGCAAAAAGCGCTGGAACAGGATTGTAGGTTATTTGTGGGTCAGGCAAAATTTGGCTCAGTCAGCCAAAACAACATGGAACGAGCAGGCATGAGAATAGGGTATACAAAAGCAATTTGGAAAATGAACTAAAGGAGAGATAAAAATGGCAAGAGTTGTAGGTTTTGAAATTAGCAGTCAAGATCCTGAAAAAGCAGTTCAATTCTATTCAACCGTTTTTGGATGGGAAATGGGAGAGCCGAATTGGGGGTTTTGGCCCGTTAAAAGTACTGGTCCAGCAGAAATTCAAGGCGGAATAAGCAAAGGTCCCCATGATTATCCGCACGGCACCAGAATTCAGATTGAAGTTGATTCGATTGAAGATACAATCACAAAAGCTGTCGATAGTGGAGCGCTGATTGTTCGTGAAAAAATGGAATTTGATAAGTTTTATTTAGCGTATTTAGTCGATCCAACTGGAGTAGGTTTTGGTCTTGTTGAGAGAAAATAAAAAGAAAAGTTGGCGTGCAATTTTCAGAGAAAAGGCAGAGGCATTGAGGCTAAAGGAATACATCGTGAATCTGATTTTAGGAATCGGAATTCTTTTGGTCATACATTTTATTTATGAAGGGGATGTGTATTGGCAACCGGTTCTACCGGTAGTTATAGTCGCGACAATCGTACATTCTATTTTTCTCTTTTTTAAATGGAATTGGAAAATCTAATAGTTCATAATTAGAAAATGCCGCAATACATTAGAGCTTACTAGTGTATTGCGGCATTTTTAGTTTTTTTCAATCCTACTAAAATAGGGACCGCATAAACCTGTTTCGTGCGTAACGACGAAAGTCCACTGAAAATGTTTATCAACAACATAAACATCAACTTCGTCCCCTAAATCACTTGTGTTCATTTTTGCTGCATGTTCAACAAGAAGCGCATAATCCCAATGCTGGTAGAAAATATAGCATTCACTCTTTGGTTCATTGTTAAAAGCGTCTTCAGCAACTGCTCCATCAAAATACTCCTTTTTTTCGTAACTAAACAAATGCCACAAATAACCGTTGCTGGAATTTAAATGAATGGCTTTTTTTTCATACTCTTTAAGATGCCCAGCAAAATGGGATTCCCACTCGCTCCGTAAGTAGGAGCCCCATTTTGGAAGTTCCCGTACCTTCATATTTTTATTTCTTAATCTATTGAAAATGTCCATTAAACGTATCACTCCAATTATTAAGCCCCTCATGCTTATGCAACTTCCATAATAGGACTAGAAACATAATCTCCATGATAAGACCTACAGGAATCGTGAAAAATAAATACCCTGCCATAATGTTAGTAGAAAGATTCATTGCAAAGGTATGTGAAAGTGTGATGAGCAGCATGACTGTCATATAAATTTTAAATGTTTGCGCGCTTCGTCGGGCTAAAAAATCATCATTGGTTGCTTTGACAACCTCCATGATCAATTGAAAGACAAAGAAAACAAGTATCAATTTTAAAATTTCAAGTAAAGATGTATAGTAATCCAAAAGAGAAGTACCAACAGATGATCCAAATTCGTTTCCAGTCGCATTCTGCTGGATAAACACAGTCGGAATGCTGATAATAATTAGACCAATTAACAGCTTTTTAAGTTTGTTACCAATGCGGTTTTCAACCGGTACCGCAGCTATTCCTGAAAAAATAAGATAATATCCGATCGGTTCTGGTAAAATATCAACAACAAACAAATGAATTTCTAGTAAAATAAAAATATAACCCCAAAATATTCGCTTAAAATTCATTGGTCTCACCGCTCTCTTTTGTCTTGATGATTCGATTAATTGCCTCCTGGTCTAGATCGGGATAATCATTAATCGGAAGCTCCCTCACGAATTTTTCACCTGATTCTGTAGTTCCAAAAAGTTTGATACTAAATTGGAAATAGCTATCCCGTTCAGGGTTAAACTGCATCAAGAAACGAATCCATTCATTTTGTTTGAGATTAAGCGGGAGTAGGTCCTCATTTAGTAAAACACCAGGCAAGTCACTCCATTCCTTATCTCGTTCCTCCTCAAACCAAGTTGGTGGATTAGCACCAGTCATGAGTTTTTCAAGTTCACCCAATCTTTTTTGTTCAAGATCAACCTTTATCAGAATGTCATCAGATAATTCGTCCGCAAATGGAATCTCAACTTTCTCAATACTTATTGGCTGTAAAACAACCATTGATTCCTCTTCACGATGCTGGTTACTGCTCGAACCTATTCGGGTCTCTAACACATTTGGGTTCTCCATTCTTTTATGAAGAATGACCTTGCCGATATTCGCTTGTACAGTTTTACCATCCGAAAAATGAACCTCCATTTCTGAAAACGATAGTGGACCGTCACCCTCAAATTCAGATGGTATTGAAACATAAACTGATTTTAAATAATGGTGAATATATTCCTGTTCAAATTGAGGTGCTTGCGACTCCCACATAAAATCAACATTTGAATCAGCATAGGCTTCTACTCCATCAATTCGTACAAAATTGACATAGGATGGGTCCGATTTATTCGTTAAATAATAGAAAGCAAGTGCCGTCTCATCTTCTTCATTCATAGTGAGTTCATAAAAATGCTCCAAAAATATGGGTGCGTCCAACTGCTTGGTATGAAAATAAATATAATTTCCGATATAGCTAAGGATGATGACAAAAATACTCGCCCAGAATATTTTCTCCTTCAAATAAAAACCCCCAATTCTAAAAACCTCTAACTCTATTTTACCATCTGACAATGGAATATTTTTTACGAATTTCAAGTTTTTTGAAAATGTGAGATAATGGAATAAAAATACAGACCGTCTTATTTGATCTAGGGGGAAAAGGGGGAGTTGGGACATTGTTTTACGATAGTTTCAGTACTGTCATTTATATGTTGCTAATTTGGTGGGGCGTGTTTTTGGTTTTTCAACGGATCAATAACCGCTATCCAAAAAGCAATCCGTGGAAGAAGGATATTATTCTAACTTTCATACAATCTGTAGTCGTCACGCTTTTACTCCCAGTTATTGTGATGTTAGTTAGACAATTCTAGCCTAGCGTAGGAGTCATTTTCTTCGGAAAGCGACTCCTTTTTCATATTAATTCTAAATAAGTGCGATAACTTCGAAGCGAGAACGTCTAATGGTATAGAAGGCAAAATAAATTGGGGAGAAAATTTGGATATGAGAGAGAAAGAGATCATCTCAGATTGGTTCCATCAATATAGCGATGACATTTACAATTTCCTGTTGTATCGAGTAGGAAAAGCAGATGTGGATGATTTGGTCCAGGAGGTTTTTATAAGGGCGATGAAAGGTCTTCATGCTTTTAAAGGGAACTCAAATCCAAGAACCTGGCTTTACAGTATTGCCAGGAACATTGCAATTGATGAAATCAGAAGGAGAAATCGAATCAAATGGATAACGATGCTGTCTTTTGATTCCAGTCACGAACCCAGGACGGATCAATCACCAGAGCAGCTTCTTCAATTATCAGAAGAAAACAAAGCGATATTTGAGGCCATTCAATCCTTAAAATCTAGCTATCGTGATGTGATTGTATTAAGAGGAGTAAAGGGGTTTTCCGTTCAGGAAACGGCTGAAATATTACAATGGAGCGAAAACAAAACGCGGTCAACCTATCATCGAGCCAAAATGGCCCTGCAGCAACGGGTGGGAGGTGCTACACATGAATGATCATTTGGAAAATCAATTACGATCCATGCCAACAGCAACACTTGGGTTTGAAAACAAGAGAAGGATACATGATAGATTAATGAACTACGAGGAACATCCCGTACAAAAGACATGGAAAAAGATGAAATGGGCGTTACCCACAATTGGGAGTCTAGTAGTAGTTGCTATATTAGCCTTTTTCATTTCGACCTTGCCACAAAACCCATTCTCACAACAAGCTTTTTTAGCTGAAGAACAAATCGCGGAAATACAGGAACTTCAAGAGATTGAAAGAAAGATTAAACTTCCAACATATGCACCTTTTGATGTACATGAGGTTGAGTTTATGGAACAATACTTAGGACCTCAATCTATAGAAGATGGTGAACTTAAAAAATTAGAACCAGATAATCCAAAGTTTCATGTTCAAAATATTAGCTACCTATCATTTAATAAACCTTTTAAGAGTATACATCTAATACTTGCAGATAGCACAGTAGAGAGTGTAAATACAAAAGGATATGAAACCATTCAATTAAATAATGGCATTACTGCTTTTTATATGTTTAACGGAAATGCCCAAATGCTTTTTTGGATTGATGATGGCGTCAATTATACCCTAAATATATTTGTTGAAAATAAAGAAAAAACAAGCTTAAGAAAAGAACCGTTCGCAAAAGAAGAAATAATCAAAATCGCTGAGTCATTCAGAGTTTATAAAAAGTAAATCTGTTAAAAAGGGGGATGATTTTTTGTACTTACTTTTAATAGCCTTGTATGCCGTTGGTATTGGGGCGGTAGGCTGTGCAATCTATATGTTCATGGTGCAGAAAGACAAAAAGAAGGCATTTGTAATTGGAATCATCGGGCTTCTTATCATTATAGGTGCCATGGTATCGAATAAACTACGTCCGTCCTATGAAAAAGAAAGTTCTATTTTGGTTGAGGAAACAGCTGTTACAAATGAAAAAAATAATAAAGGACTATTCGCGTGCAACGTGAATGACCCATATACAATGTTCCAGTATTTTGACGAAAGTAAAGACGAAACTGAGAAATTTTGTTCGCAGTTTAAAGTGGGTGAAAGGTACGAGATAAAATACCGCTTTAAATCAGGGACATATACAATACTAGAGGTAAAATAACGGTCCAGTCAAAAGGCATTTGGTAAACTCCCAAATGCCTTGAAAATTTTACAACCTCCACGAAAACCATCTTCCATGTCCTTCGGTTTCACCAACGACATGTTTATACTCTTTTCCATTCAAATAATAATCCAGATGAAGGTCGCGGTCTTGAATATTATTATACAGATGAAAGATCTCGCGTTCAGCTCCAATACGTTGAACCTGATCAAGCAATTTCGTTCTCACATCCGAGGGCATTTGGTTAGCCACATGCGTGTGAAATACACATATTGCATACTCCTTTGGAATTTCTCCTGAAAGGTCCCGGAGCAATTCAACTCCATTTCCTTCAATCAACCGTAACTCATTTACCCTCACACATTCGGCTGCTTTTTCAAATAGTTCACGTCTTTCATGGTGTTCTGGCCAAATGAGAGCTTTCAGCCAAAGTGCATTGTCATCATCTCTTACATCAATTGGATGAAGATCGATGCCAATACGAGCAGCCACTGGAGGAATAAAATCCTGTAGATGTGGCGTTTTTGCTCCCTTAATCTTTGCTGAAATATGTAGCGCAGAATCCTTATTACCGTAAACTTTATTTGTTCCATAGGAGTAGCTGTAGTGATCCCATAACAGTTGCACCCCAGCACTCGTCCCAATTTCAATTAAAGCTAAGGGTTTCTTTACAATATCGTAAATAAATTGAAAGGTCGGAAAGAGATAGGAACAACGTCTAACCTCATTTGTTTGAACCAATTTTTCCTGCAAAAGCCGAATAATTTCATCAGAAAATTGAACACAAAACTCCTTAAAAGGTAAAAAGGACTCCTCCACTTTTCGAGGATTGGTTACAATGCTAGGATAAAACTCTTTAAGATGATGGTCTTTTCCTTTTAATAAAAGATAATGAACGGCACCAAATAAAAGATTGGATGAGGGCTGACCTTTCCTTGCATGAGTAGCTAACTCAAGAATGGCGTCATCCTCTGCAATTTTTAAGGAAAGAAATTCATATAATCTGCTTGAGCCCTTACATTCGGTGATGGCAAAGTTTCTAAATTTAATAGACTGCGTGTTTTTCATCTGTTTTCCTCCAAAATTTTTTATGAACTTGACCCTCAAACCAAGATAAGCCCAGCCGAATTATGTAGGGAAAGGTTTGGTGGGATACATGAACGAACATGCTATTAAGTTTAGTTATGATGAAATCGACCAACTCATTGAAGCGATGGATAAAGATGTATGGAAAGATATAAATTGGAAATTTGTAACTGAAGAAGAAATGGAATCTTTATTGAGTACCCCTTAGCTTAGAAGCCTAGGGGATTTTATTTTTTAAAAGGCTGATTCGCAAACTTTGGTGTTTTTGATATAGCCATTAATAAAGTATTATTGACACATAGGTGTTTCCTCTAGTGATTGGAGCGTATGGCACGAGATCCTTGAAAATGCAGGCATTTTCTTCGTGCGGTGTAGTTTCAAGGAAGCAGACTCAACGTCCTGCGGGAAATGCGAGCCAAGCGAGACCCCGCAGTGAGGCACGAGCGAGGAGGCTTGCGGATCGCCCGCGGAAAGCGAGTGCAAGAAGCGGAAATCACCCAAGTTTCATCAATATACTTTAAGTTAATTACAACAATCTTTTTAAAAAGAGCCTTTTAAAAAGATGCTGGTCCCCACTCCAATTCTTCACCCTCAATTAAATGGATCAGTTCATTTTCATCAAGGATAAAATACTTTCCATCCTCTATTCGGATATCTTCCTCTGAAAAGGTCAGGGTATGCTGCCTATCATTTGTGTAAATCATCATAATGAAATCAATACCTGGGGTTGCTGAATTTGATTTTTTCAATAACATTCCTGAAGGCAAGCTTAAAAATTTTTCTATAAGTTGTTGTTCCATTATGGTCGCTTGTTCCCGTGAAAGTTCCTGATTTTCATCATTTACAGCCCGCAAAATTTCAATTTTAGAAACTTCCTCCACATCTAGTATTTCATTTAATTCCTCACCAAAAGTCGTTTGTGTAAGTTTTTCGTCAATAAATAAGATTCCCCAAGTAAAAACGACACCGACAATCATTAGCAGTAAGGACAACCGATACTTCTTTCCCTCTACATACTTCCATTCCATGAAAGCTTGAAATCCCCAATGCAGGGTGATCACTGCAATTAAAAACCATTTTAAGATAGCTGTATCAGTATAATCGATCATAAAAATGCCGATAATAGCCGGGATCAAAATGATCAAACTACCTACTCGATATTTCACACTTCCATCTGACTCCATCACGTCATAACCCGGTTCTACTTTTTTTCCTATTAATCTATCAAGAACTCCAAGAAGGCTTAACAAAAGTGCCAATATGATAACCATTCAATTCAACTCTCCTCCTGATAAAAGCAGGTTCTTTAGTCCATTATATGAATGTATGGGTAAATATTCCAGAAAAAGTTAAGCGTAAATTTTGTACAAATCATCCTAACATGTCAAAATAATATGGAATAGAAAAGACTGTGAAGATCATGAATGAGGAGTGGACGACATGAGTTCCCTTTTTAAAAGAGACATAAACAATCATTGGTACGTAAAATACAACAATAATGGCTATCCACATGTACAACAAGGTTTTGTGTTGCCACCGAATCGGTTTGAGGAATTTGATCCGTTTTTAATTATGGCGGAGGATTGGTTTAAACGTGGGACATTTTCGGACCATCCACATCGTGGTTTCCAAACAATCACATATGTTATCGACGGTAGATTGGAACATATCGACAACCATGGCGGCCATTCGGTGTTAGAGGCTGGTGATGTTCAGTATATGAATGCGGGCAGTGGGGCTAGACATGCCGAGGAAGCTGTTGACAATGACATCGCACATACACTTCAGCTTTGGTTGAACTTGCCACAATCAATAAAAAACACGAAGACATCTTATCAAAATGTTTACCTAGAAGATGTTCCATGTGTTAAAGTCGAAGGTGGAGAATTGAAGGTATACTCTGGGGAAATCGCAGGTGTTAAAGGACCGATGAATAGTTTGGTGCCCATTACTATGACAGAGATTTCGCTAACAAAAGGAGCAACCTATAAACATATTTTACCTGAAAATCATAATGCCTTTGTTTACGTGCTTTCTGGTGAGGTAGAGCTTGGTGAAAGTAAGACAAGCTTGAAAAAAACAGGGGCAGCTACACTTACCTTCAACGAAAATGGTAAAAATGAAAGCGAATTTAACATACACGCAAACAGTCGCGCCAAAATCCTTGTTTACTCAGGTGTCCCATTAAGGGAAGAGATTGTGGCATATGGTCCATTTGTATTGAACTCAATGGAAGAAGTCCAACAAGCCTATCGCGACTTCCATGCAGGAAAATTTGGCCCGCCGGCAGAATAAAGGAGATTACCAATAATGGCGAATGAAGTAATAGTCTACACGACAAATGATTGTGTCGAATGTACGTTTGTAAAAAAGGTTCTTACTGAAAATGGGATTCCATTTGACGTTCGAAACATTGCAGAAAATGAAGTTTACCAAAAGGAAGTGGAACGCTACGGATTCCTAGGTGTACCTGTAACAGTCGTGGGCGATCGTGCTGTAAAAGGGTTCACTCCTGAACTGATTGAATTGTTGGAACCGTTGAAACAGGATTGAAATGGTAATAGTAGGGAAAACTATAAAGTAAATCACATCTCAAAGCTAAAAGGAATAAAATATTGAATCAAAATCAATAGGTGAACCAATGAAAAAAATTTTAAGCTGGGCAAAGAACTTAAAAAAACAAATATATGTCCTATACTTTGCATACAAGGATGCGCGAGTTCCTTGGTATGCAAAGCTTTTTACAGCCGGGGTCGTGGCCTATACATTCAGTCCCATCGACCTCATTCCAGATTTCATACCCATCCTTGGATACCTGGATGAAGTCATTCTTGTCCCAATTGGAATCATGTTTGCCATGAAAATGATCCCAAAGGCTGTTATTGTGGACTGTGAAATAAAAGCAGAAGAATTAATGAAAAATGGCAAGCCGAAAAATTGGGTTGCAGGTGCGCTAATTCTCCTACTCTGGGCACTCTTGTTCATATGGATTACCATAAAAGCATATCAATATTTTCAGTGAACCTGCATTTTTACTATAAATGCAGGTTTTGTTTTTTGAAAAAGGATAGAAAAGATTTATTGCTGATAAAACAAATATAAAGACGACCAAAGAGAATAATTGACGATGGGACATCTGCGAACTGCCAAAAAAGCGCTCCCACTTATCAAATTATTATGATTAATTTTACTCTTACCTGATGTTTATGCTGTTTTTACGTGGTATAATGATAAAAGTGAAGAATTAGAGTTTAATAAGTATGAGTTCTTCCTTTGAGCTTAATAAAAGAGGCAAGATGGATTGTCGGATTCCTGTGATCCTCTGGATGAACTTCTCACTTTTACTCAGCATTTAAATAGCCTATAATTATCATATAATATTGAATTATTAATCTAAAAAATTGTCATTCTATATGGCGAAGATTAAAATGAAAAAAGAAGTTGTCCGACAATGGCGTGTCTGATTTTGTGACCGCATTCATCTTTTTTGTCTAAATTTTATGAAGAAAAGGTTGATAAACATGAGCAACATAGAAACTAAAACAGATGTCATTTTAATTGGCGCTGGGATCATGAGTGCGACATTAGGAACACTCTTGAAGGAATTAGCGCCTGAATGGAACATTACCGTTTTTGAAAAGCTCGACAAACCAGGAGAGGAAAGCTCTCACGAAATGAATAATGCTGGGACAGGGCATGCTGCACTGTGCGAGCTCAACTACACCGTTGAAAAACCAGACGGAACATTAGATATTAAAAAGGCAATTAATGTGAATGAACAATTCCAAGTTTCCAAGCAATTTTGGGCATATCTTGTGAAGAACAATCTCATTCGCAACCCGCAAGATTTTATCATGCCACTACCACATATAAGTATGGTGCAAGGTGAAAAGGACGTCGCTTTTTTAAAGAAACGTTTTGAAGCGCTATCAAAAGTTTCGTTGTTTAAGGGAATGGAATATTCCGATGATCCTTCAACATTAATGGAATGGATACCACTTATTGTGAATGATCGCACATCCACTGAGCCAATCGCAGCTACTAAAGCAGACGCAGGAACGGATGTTAACTTCGGGAATTTAACTCGCATGTTATTTGACCATTTGAAAAATAAAGATGTAAAAATTAATTACAACCACAGTGTCAAAGATGTAAGACGTACAAGTGATGGCTTATGGGATTTAAAGGTGAAAAAACAAGGTACTGGTGCGGTTGAACACCATAAGGCAAAATTTGTCTTTATTGGAGGTGGAGGTGGAAGTCTTCATTTACTCCAAAAATCAGGCATCCCTGAAGGAAGACATATTGGTGGATTCCCAGTAAGCGGAATTTTCATGGTATGTAATAATCCTGACGTGATTGAAAAGCATCACGCAAAAGTATACGGAAAAGCAAAGGTCGGTGCGCCACCTATGTCTGTTCCGCATCTTGATACAAGATACATCAACAATGAGAAATCATTGCTGTTTGGACCATTTGCCGGCTTCTCTCCGAAATTCTTAAAAACAGGTTCAAACCTAGATTTAATCACATCTGTAAAACCTGATAATTTGTTAACGATGTTGGCTGCAGGTGTAAAAGAAATGGCATTAACTAAATACTTGATCCAGCAAGTCATGTTAACGAAGGAACAGCGTATGGAAGAATTACGTGAATTCATCCCGAACGCAAAGAGCGAAGATTGGGATTTAGTGGTGGCTGGTCAACGTGTTCAGGTAATCAAAGATACTGAAGCTGGCGGCAAAGGAACGCTCCAATTTGGTACTGAAGTCATAACTGCGGCTGACGGCTCAATTGCAGCTTTACTAGGTGCATCACCAGGTGCATCAACCGCTGTTCATGTTATGCTCGAAGTCATCAAAAAGTGCTTCCCAGAGCATATGTTAGAATGGGAGCCAAAAATCAAAGACATGATTCCTTCATTTGGGCTATCCCTCATGGAGCACCCAGAACTTCTTGAGAAGATCAACGCTTCAACAGGAGAAGCTCTAGGCTTAATCGAAAAAAAAGCAAAAGCAGAAAAGGAACTTGTCCTAAATTAATCATTAAAAAATAAGAACCTTCAATCTCGAATGAGATTGGAGGTTTTTTTCTGCAGATAATTAATTTCCTTATCCAGAGTTAATTTTTCCTTTTAATATAGATCTTCGGTGTGTGAAATTTTAAAATGTGTATAAGTTGTTCAGCCATGTAGGATGAGGATTGTTCAAAATCATTTTCAATCCATTCAAGAATCAATCCAATAATTCCGTGGATACGATAGGTACTAAAAAGCTTTATATCAATATCTGGGTCTACGTCCGTAACGAGGAATTCAAATTCGTTTCTAAAAATTTTATCCAACCTTTTTAATAACTTCTCATGAAAATTGTAGTTCGTTGTTGGACGTAACATCAGTTTATAGAAGTTTTTGTTTTCTAAAAAATGATCAAATAAGACGATTGAGTTTGGCTGAATTTTATTAAAATCTACAACTGATAAATCAAGATATGGTTTTCGATATGCGTCCGTCATTTCTTCAAACATCTCTTCGATAATTTCGTCTAATAGATCTTCCTTTGTTTCGTAGTGTGCATAAAAGGTACCTCGATTGAAATCTGCAGCCCTTACTATTTCTGTAATTGTAATCTCATGAAAGCTTTTTTCTTCCAGTAAAGATAATAATACTTGTCTAAACGTTTCTTTTGTTCTTTTTACACGTTTGTCTGGATATTGAATAGACATTTGAAAGCTCCTTCTTCCACTTTTAACGTACAAAACCAAGAAATCTGTTGGTTATCGTACACTTCTACTATTATTGCATATTGAAGCCCTTTCAGACATGTTTTAAGCTTAATGTATTGGAGATATCTTGAACTCAAGATAATTCCAATTCAATAGAAGGGAGAAGATAAATATGGCAAGATTAGAAGGTAAGGTAGCGATTGTAACAGGTGCAGGTTCAGGAATGGGTCGTGCGACTGCAAAATTATATGCAAAAGAAGGAGCTAAAGTTGTTTTAGTTGAATTTAACGAAGCTTCAATGAATGAGACACTTGAAGAAATTAAAGCCGCAGGGGGTACAGCGGTAGCAATTAAAACAGATGTTTCAAAAGAAGCCGATATCGATGCAATGATTCAAAAGGCTTTAGATGAATATGGAAAATTAGATATCCTAGCTAACATTGCTGGAATCTTTGATAACATGGCATCAGTAGAAAATACGACAAATGAATTGTTTGAACGTGTTATGGGTGTTAACTTAAACGGACAATTCTATGCAAGCCGTGCAGCAATCAAGGTTTTCAAAGAGCAAGAAACGGGTGGAACAATTGTAAACGTTGCATCCATTGCTGGTTACCTTGGAGCACGTGGTGGAGCAGCATATACTATGTCAAAACATGCTGTAATCGGTTTAACAAAAAATATTGCAGCATTTTATGGTCGTGAGAATGGTAAAATTCGTGCTAATGTCATTGCACCAGGATCAATTGCAACAGGAATGACAGCAAACTTAACAGGTTTAGATCCACTAGGTGCTGTAACATTCGGAGATCTAGGACCGTTTAATGGTGGACAAGCTGAAGATATTGCAGCTACAGCATTATTCCTTGGTTCAGATGAATCAAAATTCATCAATGGTGAAGTTGTAACTGTTGATGGAGCATGGACTGCTCGATAAAAAAGTAAGATCCGTTTGGACATTGATTTGTTTATTCTAATAAGAAACCGGACCCTCTATGAGTCCGGTTTTATAACCTTTATTCCAACTCAATCTTTAACGTACCCAAATCAATTTTTTCGTTGCCAATTTTATACGAAGGTTTCACCTGTATGAATTTTGGAGGATTTTTACTATCAATTTCAAATATTATTTTAGAATTTGAAACAGTATTTAAGGATAATTTTTCACCCTGATTAGAAAGAACTTCAAAATATAAGTTCTCACCTTCAATTCCAGCTGTTTTTACCTCTTCATAAGTTAAAATTGCGTTGGTTTTACCAATGTTAATATCATTGAAATGGATGCTATATTCTTTGTTTGAAGAGAACAGGGTTTGATTTAATTCAATTTCTCGAGATGGCAATTTATCGACAGTGAGGTTAAAAGACCACTCCCCTTGAACTCCGGCCATATGTGTAAATGTAATCGGGAGCGTTAACTCGTCGGGATTTTTCTCGTTTCGGTTTTCCAAAATCATGGCACCAACATACGCATTACCTTGCCTTGTTAATGTCCCCATAACACCACCCCAGGCGGATGTATCTTTCCCATCAAACATATTAAAGCTATAACCGGGCTCAGGTCCTGTTTCTCCTCCAAATGTATCGGATAAGTTTTCACCAGTTGCTTTAAAGGTAATTCCAACAAAGGATTCATCATAAAAAATCGAAGTAATACTCATTTTAACCCCATTATTTTCAACGGTTTCATTGATTTCCGAAATCAATTGCTCAGCTGCCAAATTCTGACCGATTGGCATTTGATAATTTTCGTAAATACCTCCTATAATCGGAACCTGCGCTAGAACCTGATTAACAGGTGAAAAAATAAATCCTGACACAAGGAGTACAGCAGCAGCCCCAGATGTAATAAAGGAAGTGCGTTTTAAAGGCTTTATGTATTTTCTGTTTCGGCGGAGTCTTTCCCCTCGTTCGATCCCTTTTTCAATTGCTGAATGCAGTTCTTGTGTTGGAATTTCCATCTCGTTAAATAAATCTTTTTCCATAATAATCAGCCCCTAACGTTTTTCTTAATTCAACCTTTGCTCGACGTAAATACGTTTTAATCGTAGATTGTGGTTTATCAAGAACTGTAGAAATCGTTCGAATCGGTAAATCATAATAATAGAAAAGTAGGATTGCATTTCGATAGTTCGTATTTAGCGACTCAAGTGCCTCTGATAAATCGATTGACAGATTCAACTCAGGTGCTTGAATCGATTCAATGAGATAATCTAACGCCTCATCCGGTAGCTGTACCACCTTCTTTTTCCGTGCAAGTTCTTTGTAGGCTGTGCGCATTAAGATTTTTACTAGCCAAGTACTGAAAAAAGCGGGTGATTTTAACTGGTGTATGGAAATATAGGCCTTATAGGTAGCTTCTTGTATGATATCCAGTGCATCTTCTTTATTCCGCATATGAAGATAGGCAATTTTATATAATTTTTCACTTTCAAATGTAATGAGTTGTTCAAATGCTAGTTTGTCACCATCAATGGCCAACTCAACTAATTTCGTGGAATCCGACATTAGCTAACCTCCTTTCAACTATTAGAGGCATGGAATGTAATAAAAGGTTTCAAAAAATTATCTGTTCCTAGTAATATAACATTTTGTCGAGAAATAAACTTTTCAATAACTGTCATTATGTGAAGGAAGAGCTCTTTAATTGTTGAATTTAATAGGATGGTAAAACATTTTCAACTAAAAAGGGGAACTCACATGAAGATTAAATTAGTTGATGTTACAGGGGATAATTTTTTTGATGTTATTAAGTTAAAGTCTGATGAAAATCAAGAAAAATACTTTCAAATCTATGAAAGATGGGTGGGATCAAATGCCTATTTTCTGGCAGTATGCCAAACATTCGGTTTTACCCCAAAAGCAATCTATGATGATAAAACACTAATTGGCTTTACTTCCCATGGATTTCAAAAAGAAACTGAGCGGTATGAATTAATAAGTATCATGTTAGGACATCAGTTTCAAGGGAAAGGGTATGGCACTCCTGTCTTACAAGCAATTATTGAGGATATGGTCAATACCTATCAATGCAATGAAATCTATTTATCTGTCATCTATAACAATGAACGTGCAATACGAATTTATGAAAAAGCTGGTTTTACTCCAACTGGAGAGGTGGAACAAGGCCATCATCCAGAGCCTATCTACTGTTTAAAAGTATAATAATAAAAATGGGGCTGTCCAATGAGCTGATTTCTTGGACACCCCTTTTTTTATAAATCAAATGCTTTCGAATATTGCACGACACCTTGGACGGTTTCCAGTGATCCTTCAGCTAATTCTAAAGCCATAAACACCTCATTTGGTACATCAAACGGAGCCTTTATATTCCACAGATTCGCTTGCTTGAAGCCAAATCGTGGATAATAATCTTTATGTCCTAGGACAATAACAGATTGATAACCAAGTTCTTTGGCCTTTTCAAGTGCAGCCCAGATCAATTGGCTTCCAATTCCTCGGTGCTGATATTCTGGTGTGATCGAAACAGGTGCAAGTGCCAAAGAATTAACTGAAAAGTCTCCATCTACGATCTGAATCTTTGAAAGGAGTACATGCCCTACAATCTCATCATCTTGCTTTACGGCAACCAATGAAAGCTCTGGTATAAAAGCTCCTGACTTTCGAATCCGGTTTACCAGAAACTGCTCCGTCTTATCACTGTATTCTTCATTTAAAAAAGCATTTCTAACAACATCCTCAGTTTCGTGATAATCCTCAGGTGTTTCTTGTCGTATTAAAATTTCCATTTATAGTCTCCTATTCAAGTTTATTTTTTTGCTTAGGATCTTTTTTAAAAGATTGTTGCTATTGGATAAAAGGATACTATTGATTGAAGCGAAAGGTGGCGACTCCTCGAAAATGCATTCGCATTTTCTTCGTGCGTGGGTTATTTCTAGGAAGAAATTCAAAGTCCTGCGGGAAAAGCGTGAGACTTGAGACCCCACAGGAGCGATTAGCGACGAGGAGGCTCATGCCACGCCCGCGGAAAGCGTCCACCTGCAGCGGAAATCATTTGTGTCCAAAAACTACAAAGTTTGCAAAAACGGCCTTTACTTATAAAGGGTACTTCATCAGTTCTGAAGAAATGTAACAATCAAAAACCACTAATCGTACTATTTTTATTTTAAAAAGCGGAGTAAAGTCGGTCAACAAATTTCCTATTACTCAGAAAAATATAAAGGGAATATGATTATTAAAGGTGAATAGAAAGATTATAGTTATATGTGGAAAGGATGATTTTTAAGGTGGAAGTTATTTCTGGATTAGTAGGAATCCTCATCGCTCTCGCCATAATAAATGATTTTGTAGGAATTCGAAAAGAGGTAAAGAAACTTAATGATACAAATGAAAGGATTGTGGAGTTGTTAGAAGAGATAAAGAAAGGGGCTGAAAGATAATGAATCAACATTTAAAACAACACTTACAAGAATTAGAGAAAATGCACATAAGCATTGATGTTCGGAAAAGTCGTGAAGAGTTAGATAGATTACTAGCAGATGCTTTTTTTGAGATTGGTAGTTCGGGTTATATGCTTGATAAAAATAAATGCCTTGAATCCGGGGTAGGATTAACGGAAATGTCCCTCCATAACTATGAAATTTATCCGCTGGCATCTGACGTTGTGTTAACTACTTATTTCATTGTGGATAAGATGAGGAACCGAAATACCCTGCGAAGCTCCATATGGAAACGTATAGATGGAAGATGGCAACTTTATTTCCATCAAGGGACAATCACGCCATTGAAGTTGAATGAAGTACTTAAAGGATAAGTTTAAAGATATAAGCTATCTTCGGAGGTGTATATGCTGCTCTTGGGGGAGTATTTTATCGTCATTCATAAAAAAACACCCGATCAATACGATTTGCTAAGTGCAGGCATCTGTATCATTGGGGTGTCGGTCATGTTATTTTGCAGCGGCAATAACGCAAGACGTTGACCTATGGGAGGATCAACGCCTTTTTTCTTTTGTTTTCCTTTTGCAATTTGTTCTTTTTCGAGAGAGTCTTAATGAAAAATAGACCTGCGATTAGTGCCAGAAAATTTAATGAATCGCCAAGATTGATATTGAAATTAATATTGTTATTAACTCTAATATAATTCCTGTTGTCGGACTTCGCTTGTGCATCTTTTTCATGGTTATCCAAAATGATCCCTCCAATTTTAAAGACTGGTTGTCCTAATCCATTATATGGTGGAGTAGGTTCCAATATGCACTTGTATAAAGTAGGAGGGGAAGAGATATTTGTAGGAATTTAATCAGAATCATGTAAAATGAATTTAACTAAAAGTATAGGAATCAGGGCGGTTATTTATGGACGTATTTATACTAAAAAAGCAGTTTAGAGGATATGAAAAAGGAACCCAATTTTACCTAATTGCAGAATCAGAGTTTATAGGGGTCAAGGAGTTTGTCATGAGAACGAAAGATTTAACAAAAAGTATTTCCCTTACTGAAAGTGAACTTCGTCACTATTTTTCGTTGATAAAAATTCCATAAGCTCCTTTTAAAAAAACAAGAACATATTGCGTTGAATATGTCCTTGTTTTTGTGTGGTGTTTTTTAGAAGAAGTACTTTTAATTAGCATCTAGGAAAGTAGCAAGCACCTATAATGATCAATAAAATAAACAACACAACCACTAATACAAAAGTATTGTGACAAGGTTGTGGACAAGCGTACCCATAACCATAACTAGGTTCAATGTATTCATAGGTTGGTGCCACATAAGTCGGCTGAGGTGCTACGTGAATTGGATGTGGTGCCGTGTAAACACTTTGTAATGCATTTACGTTAGAAATATTTAGATGATCCATCTTCATTCTCCTTTTCTTTATTGTGTAAATTCCCTACATTATACTCACCTAGTTTCAAATTGCCACGTTCAACTAAGAAAATGGGTAATTGTCCCGAAGCAATTGGGCACATATTGGAATGTTCTTTTTTAGAGAAAGGAAAGGTCGAAAATAATATAATATTTTGGGATTGTGGTGTGTTAAAATTAAAATGAAGAAAAATCAGTTTTTTCGCTAGTTTTAAAGTGCTGGTTAGTATGGGGGATTATTTTGTGAAGGAAGATAAAAAGGTTTCATACATAAGCATGTTTTTGGGTGGTATGGGAACCATTTTAGTGTTATTAGGAGCTATTCATCTATATGACAGCAGTGGGAATCAACCTGCGTTTTATCTTGTGTTTTTTGGCTTCCTATTCACCATTAATTACATCAATTATTTAGAATCAAAAGTAGGTGTAAGTAAAAAAGTAACGTGGAGTAGGGCGATCCTTTCTATATTGATTTTTTTAAGCATTTCATATTTCATGTACTATTAATCTCAATATTATTGATTAATCAACTAAGAAAAATAATAGATAGGTATATAAAGTCCACTGGGTATTGACTCAACTGTATGTAGTCGAGGTGCTGCTATGAAAGTGTATTGGTTAACAGTGATATTTTTCTATTGTATTTGGATTGTAGTTTCACACCTATTTCCAGATCCAAGCTGGTGGTCCATTTTTTCATCGGATCGCGCAACACATACTCCACTCATAGAGCAAACGTCTATCGTCAAAGTCACACTTAGCATCTTAATTTTTCTAGGATTAGCGCACCTACTACAACGTAAAATTCAAAAGTAAAGTGGGAGAACAGGATTATGATAAAGGTTAAAAAGAGATATATCCTTGGCGCGTTACTCATTCTTTTTCTAATACTTTCCTTAGTTAAAAACCCAACTCAACAGGACTATATTGATTATGCAAACTTTAGTGAAAAACAAGCAGAATCTTTCAATGAAAATGTGGACTTTGAAATAGAACTAATCAATTTCTATTTATTTTCAACTTATGCCCCAAAAGAGAAAACACTTGATCATTATGGCAATGTTCATCTTGGATTCATGGGACATTTTTTCCAAGTTTCTGAAGGACAATACGATTACCCGTGGTGGTTAGAGTTCTTTAATTAGGACTATGGGTAACAAATATGAATATACTTGCCCCTATAAAAGACAGAATAATTTGAAACTAATATTAGTTTGGAACGTATTATTTAGAAAAGGTCATTTCAAGGGGGGACTGCTTTGGCAGATGCCATTATGTTTTTTATTTTTATGATCCCTATATATGCAGTACTGATTTGGACTTATTTTTATCCTGAGGAAAGTATGTTACTGGGGCAAAGATGGATGTACAAAGAAGAACCGGAATTTACAGATGATGCGATCCGTTATACGAAATTTGGGGCGGTATCGGGTATTTTTCTTATGACGATGGTATTCGCACTCTATGTGATTGATCACTTCGTCATTCGACTTTTCATCATTTTAGGTTTCATTTCTTTTGTAATAATCGGTGGCTATAGACTGCTAAAAAAATATCTGGAATCCTAAAAGAATTGAATTGGAAATGAATGAAAAAATAAACATTTTTTGTAATAGATTTTTGTATAATGGATTTATGCACGATTGGGTAACCAGGTGCTTCCTTTTTTAGAACAAAGTGGAGGGGACATAGTAATGGAGAATGAGATTTTTGTGGATAAAGAAAAACAAGAAAAGCCGAAAGTGAAAATAGAGCGGAAAGAAGGGGAGCCGACTGCAGCCTTTAAAGGGGCTTCGTGGGGAGCGTTGTTGGTTGGTGTTTCTGCTTATCTCATCGGCTTGTTTAACGCAGCAATGGAACTAAATGAAAAAGGCTACTATTTTGCTATATTAATCTTCGGTCTTTATTCAGCTGTATCTTTGCAAAAAGCGGTAAGAGATAAAGAAGAGGGAATTCCTGTGACAAGTATCTATTATGGGATTAGCTGGGTTGCCTTGATTGTGTCCATTTCATTGATGGCGATTGGTTTATACAATGCAGGAAGTATTGTTTTAAGTGAAAAAGGATTTTACGGAATGGCATTTGTTCTAAGTGTATTTGCAGCTATTACCGTTCAAAAGAACATTCGGGATACACAAAAAGCTAGAGAAAGAGAGTAAAAGTAAAAAAGGGCCATCCAAGTCTAAAATGGATGGTCCTTTTGTGATTTGCGATGCCTCTGTTTCCATAACAGGAACGGGATTGAACTTAATAGGACGATTAGAATAATGGATAACAATGTAAGAAACACAGTTTCTGTCATAAGGATATCGAGATAGTCTGCAATATCCATTTCTTTGGCATAGACCTGATAAGGATTATTAACATTATAAACGATTGGCATTTTCTCCTTGTATTTATTATACGTGTGCCATGTCACGCCTTTAACAATAAAAATACTGTCCTGATTTTCGGGTTTATACATCATAGAGATGTAATAATCGTTTCTATTGTAAGTTGATGTTCTTCGATCAAACCCATGTTCCATAATAAGAGCAGTTGTTTCAGCATGATTTTTTCCAAAATATTTTTCATATACATTTTCAATCGCTGATTTTGTATCTGTCGAAAGAAAGAAAAGGAGTGTTCCAATCAAGCCACCAAATATCAAAAATGAGATAACAAAACCTGCAATTTTATCTAGGCATAAACGACTGGAAATGGTAGCGAACCAGTTCCATATTATTTTAATTTTGAAAAGCCAATACAACATATAGCCGATTGGATACAAACTAAAGACGGTTAACAAGATATAAAACCATTTAACTTCCTCTTTCAAAAGGGTCTCCGTGTAAAATTTTCCGTCTACTTTATAGCCGGGAATCGTATCTCCAACGTCCACCTTTTCAAATAATTCCTGACTGATTATAACCATCGCATCATTATGTTTTGTAGGAATACTGCTTTCAGGCAACGTTCCAATTTGAACGGAAAACCTTGGTCCTATCAACAAATCGTTCACGACGAATTTACGCCAAACCCTTTCTTCAACCTGATTTTGCTCTGCTTTTTCAAGAAAGACCTGATGCTCCTGAACGTTATCATAAATTGTATAAATGATAAATAAAAATGCTGCGAAGGCAAATACCTTCGGCCAATTTAGTACATTCATTCATAACTCCCTTAAATTTCCTTTTGTTTCAAGTATATGAAACTATTTTACTGAATAAAAAGGGTCTAAAGTCATAGTTCTTTTGTTCTGATTTGGCGACAGATTGAAATGAAATCATTAAGAATGGAAGTGTTGTGTTAGAATTGGTTCAAAATGGAATAAATAACGCAAATGTGGGGCTGACGAAGCAAAAAAGCACTGCATCTGGTTTTGAGGTGTGTGATGAGGAAAATATTAATCTTATTCTTGGTGATTGGATTATTAATATCATTTTTTGGGATCTTACCTTTTGTTTTTGATTATCCGTTTAGTGAAGATGCTAATTCGGGTCCAAGAAACTACTGGGAACTAATAGTAATGATTTCCTATGAGGGAAAAGGAAAATATTTAGTTGTCGGGGTTTTGTTACTCGTACTAACGATACCAGCTATTTTTAAACAGAAAGGGAAGGAGAGGTCCTCATGAGATGTGGAGCTAAATGCTTCCTTGTCGAAATAGAGGTAGGCGGGGAAACACAAGTTGAGTCAGTCAACGCAAGGACCCCAGCGGAGGCTCGGAAAAACATCCGGAAAAAACATGGAACAGAAACTCAAATTCTTGCAGTTAAAGAAGAGAAAAAGAAATTGTAATGATATTGATAAAGTTACCTGGAGGTAGATCATGGGGGAATTGATAGAAGGGTTCTTATTTTACATGGTAGTCTTAAGTCCAGCAGTCGTTGGAATACCATTACAAATTAGGGCTACCAAAAAGAGTCAAAGATTAGATAAGTTTTTTGCAATCAATTGTATGTTAGCATCCGGAGTCCAGATTATCGTCATTATCAGCTATGTGTATTATGTAGCTAACAAAGGCGGGCAGCAAGCTGAAGCGGTTGGGTGGCTATTAGTTGCCTATGTTCTGTTCTCCATCGTCATCATAGGTCTCAATACATTAATGGTGCTTGTTACTCACTTTATAACAAAGTGGATTCTGAAAATCAGAGCCAATAAGGTAACAAAGAAGATGTAGTTTACATAAACCTAAAGTTCAGCATTATGCAAAAACGCATAGGAATTGTTAAGAACAACGAAACAAAAAAGGCATTGCATTTGCAATGCCTTTAATATTGAATCCTTCACATAAATAAGTTAACTCTTTTTCGATTCATGTTTAATTTCTTCAATTCTCCACTTTTCAGTAGGATCATTTCTGCCCATACCTTTTATTAATACGAACTCGTAATCACCAATATCATTAACGGTGTTATAGGTTAATATGATCTTATCTTTTTCTGTTCTAACTTTTACAAGTTCAAGTACTGCATTTGGTATCCATTCAACCGACTTACTGTTAAATGCGAAAAGACATGGGCAAGTGAGAGAACTGTCTTGAGCCATTAAACCAAAACCGTTTTGTAAAGCAATAAACTCACTCGCTTCCTTAAAGGTTTTAGCTTCCTTATAAGATTCAACTAATTTTATCGCTTCAAGAAAATCCTGATAATGAACAGGTGTTTTTAATGCTTCAACTGCCTCTTCTAGTTTGACAATTTCTTCTGTTAATTGTTTGTTCCCTGTCTCTAAATCATTTGATGACCTAGAAAGACTCTCCACTTCCTTTTCTAGGGTATCTATCTGTTCTACTAATTTTTCATTATTATCTTGTAGTTCATGATAATCATCTTTTATCTCTTGTTCTCTCATAACAGCTAGAATTGTAATAGCTATCAATAAGACAAAACCAGCTAAGACAACATTTTTTCCTCTAAAATTTTTCAATCTAACCCCCCATTTCTTATCTATACAACTTATACGATTGGAAACCGATAAGGTGACAAGGTTTTTATAGATTCTGGAGTAAGTTAGCGCGAAGTGTCAAAAATCCAGGTGTAAAATATGGAAAAACATGCTAATTTAGAGAGAGATACTAGGTGAACTTAATTTAATTAAAAAGGAGAACACTTACTTTGAGCCAATACAAAAGAGACCAATACCCACTAAAAGGTAGAAAAGTACTGATTACTGGAGTTAGTCGTCGCCAAGGAATTGGATATGCGATTGCCAGTCAAGTAGCAGCATGGGGAGCATCTGTGATTATTCATCATTTTCAGCCTCATGATAAAGAACAATTCTGGGGAGCGGATGATTTAGATGAAGTAATCAAAGGGATTAAAGCTGAACTAATAGATGGTGCATTCCTTTATGATGTAAGCGGAGACTTTTTAAACCCTGAAGAACCACAAAGGGTGATGGATGAAATCAGGAGGACTTGTGGTCATCTGGATGCACTTGTTTGTAACCATGCAATGAGTGGAAGTGATGGTGCACTTGGTGAACTAACAGTTGAAATGTTGGATAAACATTGGGCAGTTAATGCACGATCATCTATTTTACTGGCACAATCTTTTGCGAAACAACATGATCCTACTTTAGGTAGAGGTAGAATCATTTTCATGAGCTCGGGTCAAAGGTTAGGGCCAATGCAAGGAGAAATTGCCTATGCTGCATCTAAGGGAGCGCTCGCTGACCTTACGTTAACAATATCAGATCAATTGGCTGATCAAAACATAACCGTCAATACCGTGAACCCGGGACCTGTAGATACGGGGTATATGACCAAGGAACTGTGGGAAAATCTGAAACCAATGTTTCCATTTGGGCGAATGGGACAACCTGAAGATCCAGCACGACTTATTGCCTGGTTATTAACAGAAGAAGCGTCGTGGATTACTGGGCAAATCATTAATACAGAAGGTGGATTTGGACGTTGGCGTCCGCATTCCTAAAATATAATCGTCTAATTAAAAAGTAGACTCATGGAACCACAGGAGGACCTTTTTATGAGAATACCATTAATATTTAACGGAGTCGCTGTAATTCTTTTATACATAACCTTATGGGTTCTTTATTATTTTGATTTTATAAATGCCTTTTGGTTAATTGGGGTCTTATTAGTCGAACTCCTTTTTCTTTTAATTTTGTTAATCCTTTTTCGAAATAAGAAATCCGATTCAATGATCATTCAAATCACAGTAGTTTTCTTAATATGTATTTTCGTTTTTGATTGGAAATTAGTAAACTATGAATCCCTTACCTATCGTGTCAGCTTAGAGGCGGATCCTATTGAAGTGGTTAACCAGTCTGGTATACATTTAATGGTTGTTAAATCATTTGATATTGATTACCTACAAGATGAGGAACTCATCGCTGAAATTTTTATAAATGAAAAGCAAGAAGTCATTAATTTGCAAAAAATCAATAATGAGAGTCGCTATAAAAGTAAAAATGTACAGCTTTTGAATTGGTTAATGAATAGGGATAATGATTTTTCAGTAATGAGGAAAAACGTACAAAAATATCTCTCAGGGGACACCGAAAGTATTGATCGTTTTTTAAAGCGGGATGATATTTCAGGTGATAGTGTCGGGTTAGGGTTGGCGATATCCGCAAAAATTGCAGAAGGAAAGTTAAAAAACAACAACACAATTGGTATAACAGGTGCACTGGATGCAACAGGAAATGTTTTACCGATTGGAATGGTTGAAGAGAAGATAAGGATTGCAGAGAATGAATCATATCCCTTTATCATTGTTCCTAGCGGAAATGCTAAAGAAGCTAGGGAAGTTAAACAATCCATGAATCTGAAAATCGAAATATTTGATGTGAACCATATTGACCAAGCATTCTCGCTTATAAAAAGGCTAAATACGGAAAGTAAAAACTAGAGCCTTCTTTATAGCACTTTGATAATGATTGTTTTAGGAATATTAAATAACGAATAAGCGTTTGTAGATTGGAGGTAATTATGGCATTCCTATTTTGGCCATTTATGATTGGTTCCCTTATTCTATCCATTTTTGCGATACGGTTAAAAAAGCCATCGTTGCTTGTGATTTCTTCCATTTTAATATTACCAATGGCACTATATCTAGCAGCCACACCACGGTTTGAAATCTGGGGGCTCATCTTTCCATTGTTTTATGTAGGAGCTGCAGTATCCCTTGCCAAAAGAATAAAATGGTTATCCATCTTGCTGATTGCACCAAATTTCATCTTAATTGGTTGGATCGGTTTTTCTGTAATGAATCAATAGTATGAAAGGAGTGTTATATTCATGGATATAAAGTTAGTCATTTTACAAACAGATCGAATCAATGAAATGAAGAAGTTCTATGTGGACCGTTTTGGATTTCCTTTACTAAAAGAGGACACAAAAAGTTTTCGCATTGCTGTCGGTTCCAGTGAGTTAGAATTTACATCGGAGAAAGTCAAAGGAAATCCCTATTACCACTTTGCATTTAATATTCCTTCGAACCAATTTCATGAAGCGAAGTTATGGGTAAAAGAAAGAGTCGAATTAAATGTCGAAGATGGAGAGGATGAAGCCTATTTTTCCTTCTTCTCCGCACATGCTTTATATTTCTATGACCCTGCTGGGAATATTGTCGAGTTTATTTCTAGAAATACTTCCGAAGAGAGAACAAAGCCATTCTCGATCGAAAATGTGTTAAATATTAGTGAAATCGGTCTAACTGTAGATGATACTGTAGGTGTTGGAAATAAGTTGATTGAGATCGGTATACATGAGCGAAACAACGAATCATTGAGCCAAACATCGCTTAATTTCATGGGAGAGAAAACTAAAGGAGTATTCATTATCCTTAATCAGCCAGGGAGAAGATGGATTTTCTCTGATAAGAAATCAACTGTCTATCCTATTAAAATTCGTACAGATGACGATAGTAGAATTACGGTTAATTCCGATAATCTAGTAGAAATATATAAGGGTTGATGGAAGATGAGTAAAAAAGGAAAGTTAATTTTTCGCATTTCTATTGCGTTAAATATTATCCTAATTGCTGTTGTTGCGTGGAATTATATGAAAATGAATTTCGTAATGGACCAGGTAGTTCTGACAGAGGTTCAAATTAACCTTGTAGAATTAGAAGGTTTAATCAAATATCAAATGGAAGACAATTGGTCTAACCCTAATGTAGTTACAGCTGAGTTAAGGGATATCTTGGATGGAATTTCGCTTGGCATAACAACAGGGGAACAATTGGGAACCATTTCAGAAAGGGATAAGGTCATTCTGACCAAATTATATCACCGACTATACCAATACCCTACAGATGAATTATATCGTCTCGCAACTGTTACCGAGATTGATCAAAAGAACTTTGAAGAATTGCGTGAAATCCTCCGAGATGCAGGATTTGGGTTGAATCTTCAGGTTGGGGTTGAGTTTGAATACTTTATCGAAAAAGCGGAAAAACTGGAGAAAAATATTGAAGTACCTTTAAATAACTAGGTATTAAGTAATGATGTAGAGAGGAGGATTGTTATGATTTATATTGCTCTGTTACGGGGGATTAATGTTGGTGGAAAAAATAAAATAGATATGAAGTTGCTTAAACAATCTTTTGAACGAGTCGGAATGAATGACGTGGTGACATATATCAATACAGGTAATATTATTTTTACACACAAAGGCAAATCAAAAATAGAACTTTCACGTCTTTTGGAGGAAGCGATACATCATGATTTTGGATTGCAAATTAAAGTAGTCGTTCGTAGTCTGGATGATGTCACAGGAATCATTCACGCAATACCTGACTCGTGGAAAAATGACAAAGATATGAAAAGTGATGTCATGTTTTTATGGGATGAAATTGATGATGAATCTGTCCTGGAGAATTTGCTCATCAAGCCAACCATTGACACGGTGATTTATGTCCCAGGTGCAATTCTATGGTCCGTTGACAAGAAAAATGTAACCAAAAGCGGAATGACAAAGATCATTGGAACTAAGATATACAAACAAATTACGGTAAGAAACGTCAATACAGCCCGCAAGATATATGAATTAATGCAGGCTAATAATGGGGAGTAATCGAAACGAAGAAGAGTTATTGAATGACAAAGAAACTGTATTTTTTACTACATAAAGGGAAATTTAATTGTAGCGTTTATTATTGTTAAAATTGAGGGATAAAATGAATTACATTTGGGAAGCTTTAGCAATCTTATTTACTGGTTTTTGCTTATTTCGGATTGCAGGTAAAAAAACTGTGGCTGAAATGACAGCATTGGAAACGATAACTATTTTGGCAATGGCCTCAACTATAGGTCACGCTATTTCAGAGAATGACTTAGTAAAAACAATCTTTGCCTTATGTGCCCTTGTAACTCTTCTAATGTTTATCCAGTTTTTAGCTATTAAATTTAATATCATTGAAAAGTTATTTATAGGGAAGCCAACCACGGTTATTCAGGATGGGATCATTATAACCAACAATCTTAAAAAGCTACGCATGACTAGTGAACAGCTGGAAGCAATGATACGGCAAAAAGGAATTTCTTCGGTCACCGATGTTAAAACTGCTTCGGTTGAGATTACTGGGCAACTTGGGTATGAATTAATCAAAAACGCTAAGCCAGTAACTCACGGAGAATTAGAGAAAATGTTAAACCAACTGCAATCGAATATACTCCAACAGATTTCTGGTCATGACCAGCCCATCCAGAACGACAAAAAAATAAATGATTAGTGTTATTTTTGTTATTTTTGTGCCATCATATCTGCCTGAAATCAGTTAACACTTTAAACGTAGTGAAAAAAACTCTTGACTATAGGAAAAAAATTTTGGTAAAGTTACAAACAGACCGGTTGGTATGGTGGGGGTGTGCTACGGGAATGGATACAAAAACGCGAATTATTGAGATCGCGACAAAGCTTTTCCAACAAAAAGGATATATAGGTGTAGGCTTAAGTGAAATTTTAAAAGCATGCAATATTTCAAAAGGGTCTTTATATCATCACTTTCCGAATGGAAAAGAAGAATTACTTATTGCTTGTCTGGAATCCTTGAATGAAGTGATTACACAGGATATAGAAAACATATTTAATCAGTACCCGAATACTAAAGAAGCTATAAATGCTATGATCAATCAATTAATCGTTCATTTTGAAACGGAAGGAACAATTGCTGGATATACGTTTAGCAGCATTGTTAGTGAAATGGCTTCACTTAGCGAACCAGTCCGTCATGCTTGTTCTCTTTTATATGCAAAAATGCAGAGTATCTATACAAACAAGTTAGAAGCGGATGGATTTTCGAAAGAATTAGCTGAATCACTTGCTCTTACCATGGTAGCCACTGTCGAGGGTGGAATGATGCTTTGTTTAACACAAAAATCAAGTTCTCCACTCAAAACAATTTCCCAAGTACTACAAAATTTATTACAGGCGTTTCATAAGTGAATAATATGGTTTTTGAAAAAACGGCTAATTCCCATTTTTCATGAGCAAAGCTCAGAAGAAGTGGGGATTGGCCTTTATTATGCAAAAAAACAGACCGAAATCGGTCAGGACAAAGAAAAAGGAGATTTTTATGAACACACAATTACAAGTCAAAAGTCCAAAAATAATGGCCTTCATTTTAATGTTTGGTACCTTTATAGGGTTATTTGGTGAAACAGCATTAAACATGGCATTAACAAATATTATGGGTGAGTTTTCAGTTAAACCTGCTATTGCCCAATGGCTGACAACAGGATATTTATTAGTATTAGCGATTTTAGTCCCAATTTCTGCCCTGTTGATGAAATGGTTCACTACAAGACAACTAGTTATCGGGGGACTAGTAATTTCATTATTAGGCGCAGTACTAGCTGCTCTCTCTCCTAATTTTGCAATACTATTAGCCGGTCGTATCGTGCAGGCAATTGGAACGGGTGTTTTAATACCGGTTATGACGAGTGTTCTTTTAATTATTTTCCCTGTTCATAAACGTGGAGTTGTAATGGGGATCATGGGACTTGTTATTACTTTAGGACCTGCTTTAGGTCCAACACTTTCAGGGGTTATTATTAGTACGTTAGGTTGGCCATATATTTTCTGGATTAGCTCTATTTTATATGTATTATTAACGTTTATTGCTGTGGTTAAAATTGAAAATGTTTCAGAAATTACGAAACCACAAATTGATTTTTCATCGGTTGCATTATCAACAATCGGTTTTGGCGGATTAATTTACGCATTGGCGTCGATGGCCGAAGCAGCAATGTCCTCGCCTATAGTTTGGGCACCTCTGCTAGTTGGAATAATCGCACTTGTATTATTTGGCGTGCGCCAAATGAAAATGGCACAGCCTATGGTTAATTTGCGTGTATTTAAGTACCCTATGTTTACGTTAGGAACAGCGACGATGTTCCTCGGTATTTTAATGATTTTGTCAGCCGGTATTCTTTTGCCCATGTATCTAAAGGATGCTTTATTGTATAGTGCAGCAGTAGCTGGTTTATTATTACTTCCTGGTAATGCAGTCAATGTGGTTATGTCCCCCATTGTTGGTACTTTATTTGACAAATTCGGGCCACGTGTTTTCGTCATTATAGGTTCTATTGTTATTCTGATTGCAAATTTCATGTTTGCCTCTGTCATAACGGCAACAACACCTGGTTGGCAAATCATTGTAGCGTTTATGTTATTCTTCTTTGGAATAACGATGGTCATGATGCCATCACAAACAAATGCCCTGAATCAATTGCCACGTGAATTATATGCTGATGGCTCAGCTGCCATGAATACGTTGAATCAAGTAGCTGGAGCAGCGGGTACAGCGATCGCCATTACGTTATTTACAGCTGGTCAAAACAGTTATATTGCTGATTTTTCAAGCGCAACAAAGCCAGAAACTTTAGCGGCTGGTGTAAAATATTCATTTTATTTTGTTACTGGAATTTCAGTTGTGACATTCATTTTATCTTTATTGGTAAAAAAGGGATCCAGTGTAAAGGAAAAATCAGCATCAACAATAAAATCAGCAGAACCTGTACAAAACTAGTTGCACAGGAAAGCATTTAAGTTCAGAAGGAGATAATGGCAAATGGGAAATCAGTATAAAAATATTCTAGTAGCTGTAGACGGTTCCAAAGAAGCAGAATACGCATTCCACAAATCAATCGATCTTGCAAAAAGTAATAAGGGTTCAAAACTAACCATTGTAAATGTAATCAATACTCATTCATACAAAGGTTTTGATCGTTCAATGCTTGATCGTGCCCAGCAGCTAGCGGATGAGTTAGTTAATGATTATAAGGCAGAAGCGCTAACAAAATGCCTCTCAGATGTGAAGGCAGTCATCGAATATGGCTCCCCAAAAACAATGATTACAAATGAAGTTGCAGACTTTATCGATGCGGATTTGATTATTTGTGGTGCTACAGGGATGAATGCCGTTGAACGTTTCATTACCGGGTCCGTATCTGGAGCTATCGTACGTTCGGCAAAATGTGATGTTTTAGTAACACGAAAACCAGAGCAACTGTAGGAGCAAATGAAAGGATAATTTACTCTTTTTATTCAAGAAACCATTCGTAAAGCTGTTTTCGAATGGTTTCCTTTTTAAGATATAAGAATATTATTCGTGATATTATTGATAATGTCACCTCTACTTATTACACCTATAACCCGACCAGCCCCATTGACTACGGGCAATTTTTTGAAACGATGCTTGGATAATAAACGCATGGTACTTTCAAAATCATCGTCAGGTGATACGAAGAGAAGATTTCTCTTGGTCATTATTTCTTTTACAGGTGTATCTAGCTTTTCCCGTACAACATCTTCCAATTCCCCATCCTCTATTAAATAAACAATTCCAGCAATCCCAATAGGTTTTGGAGTCAGATAGCGTAGTACATCCCCATCTGTTACGATTCCGACTAAATGTCCTTTGTCATCAACAACTGGCACACCGCCAATTCGATTTGTTTTAAGAATAAGTAACAATTCTTTGATAGTATTGGAAGGCTTTACGGTAAATACATTTGTAATCATGAAATCTCTTACCTTCATTGTCAATCGCTCCCTTTATTTTGTAACCGTATACATTTGGGTGTATTAATATTCTAGCACAATTTTTAATCAGCTTGTCATTTAGGAATTTGACAAATTTGTAAAAGGTTTTATCTATTTTCTTACCCAGTCTCTCGTGTTCACTTCAAACTCCGCATGGTCTCCAAGCGCATGTGGAACTTGAATGCTTATGACGACTGTATGATTAAGAAAGTAAGAAAAGATTCCATAAGGATTTTCATTTGGGTCTGGGTGATCAGCCTTATGAAAAGCCTTAATAAGATCTTGGTTATTAAACGTGTTCAAATATTCAATGATAGCATCTTGTTTTTCCTTATTTGGATCAGGTGGATTCTCCCAATCGATATATTTTGCCTTTTTTAATGTTTCAATAAAAGGTTCATCAATTACAAATAGATCAGGTAATCTAATTTTCTCTCCTTTTTTGAAATCAATATTGGTGGTGAACAGAAGATGGGTCGGATACATACCACCGTTATAATTACCAGTATATTGAACACTGAAAGTATCCGATTCTGGAAGTATGACCTCGTAATCCATTTTGAGTGGAGCATCCCCATCCTGATATTGGTTCAGAAAAAGAATGGCATCCTCTTTAATACGGTTATTGATGCGTTGTTCCAATTCTTCATTTTGCATGTTTACTAACTGTGGATAGTGAATCGTTAACTTTCCGTTCTGATATGATGTTGTATCAACTTCAAAAGGCTCAGCATTTTCTTCATCTGCCGCTTGTTGTGGTGGTTTATTGTCAACGTCATCTGTATGTTGCACTGGTGCAGTTTGTTGGCTTTGACATCCTGCTAAGATAATGGCTAAAGCAAAAGCAACGAGAATTTGCTTCATTTAACTCACTCCTTCTAAAAATTTATTGTTCCTTCTATTTTATTTCAACCAAGATTGGAAATGAAAATTAGTTGACCTATTAATACGTGGTTGATATCATTTAATTATTGTTAAGGTAAACTTTGTTTCTTATTAGAAAACTTTTTTGCATCTTACGATTACTATAGAAGGTGAAAACATGAATCTACAGACAGATGTTTGTATTGTGGGTGGAGGTCCGGCAGGTGCTTTGCTTGGCTATCTTTTAGCTGAGAAAGGAATATCTACAATCGTTGTTGAGCGCACTTCAGGAAACGAACGTGAATTTAGAGGTGAGCACATTAACGCAGAAACGGAAGCCATTTTAACAGAACATCATCTTTTCGATAAAATAGAGGCACTTGGATTATTAAAAATGAAAAAAGTTGAATATTATTATGGAAGAAATATTGTAAAATCAATCACTCCAACAGTCGAGGATCACGTTGGTATTCATATTCCGCAGCCACATTTTTTAACTGCAGTTTCTAAAGAAGCAACGCGGTTTCCAAATTATCAATTGCTTTTAAATACCAGTGTCACGGAGTTAGTTCAGGACGAAAAAGGAAACTATACAGGTGTGAAAGCAAAACAGAATGGACAAGAAATCAATATCTCAAGTTCAATCGTGGTAGGCACGGATGGCCGATATTCAACTGTTCGAAGACTTGCGGGTATTGCAGCATCGGAAGAAACACATGGTTATGATGTGCTATGGGCTAAAATTCCTGCACCTGCTGGTTGGGAGCCGTCAACCAAAATGGTTCTTGTCAATGGTCATCAACTTGCATTGTTCACGCAAACAGGTGGAATGATTCAAATCGGCTGGAACATTGAAGAAGGCACCTTTAATACTTTACGGAAGCAACCGCTAGAACCATTCTTGGAACCACTTTTAATAAGTTTTCCAGAATTAGAACCAATCGTTCGTGAGCATATCCAATCCTGGAAAAATTTTGTTTGTTTAAAAGTGTTCAGTTCAACAGCAGACACGTGGGTGAAAAATGGTCTTGTCATCCTAGGAGATGCCGCTCACACGATGACGCCAACGGCTGCGATCGGAATTAACTGTGCGATTAAAGATGCACACGTTTTGGCACCTATTCTCGAGCAAGCCTTACTCGATGGAGACTTTAGCGAATCACGATTAAAAGAATTCGAGATCGCAAGACGAGATGAAATTGAACAACAACAAGAAATGCAATTCCAAAAAGAAGAGTCATTCCAAACCAATTTTTTAGAAGTGGTTGGTCATTAAAAGTATGCAGATTAGCGCTGCATGCTTTTTTTGCGTGATGCAAAATGGCTAAAAATAGTATTTAGAAATTAAGAACAGTATTTTGAGATTAAAAACAGTATTTCAGAATTAAAAACAAGAAAGTGCGTTTTAACAAGTGGACGTTAAAGAAAAGAAAGGAATTTTCCTGTTTCTACCGAATTAAAACTATAGCTATCATTAAAACAGGGGGAACACAAATACAATGAATCTAGTCAAAATAAAGGGAGAAAAAGTAACCTTACGTCAAGTAGAAAAAGAAGATTTACCAACGCTTTGGGAGATGCGCTATGGTGACCTTAATCCAGAATGGAAAAAGTGGGATGCGCCCTATTTTAGCCATAAGTTCATTGATAAAGAAACGTATTTAAAAAAAGTCGAACACCAACTCACCATGCAACACCATCCACTAGATCAAATGATTATTGAAGCGGATGGTCAAATCATTGGGACGGTCATTTTTTACTGGGAAAGTGAGGCAACCAGATGGCTTGAAATGGGAATTGTCATCTATCTTCCTGAATATTGGGGCAATGGATACGGAACGGAGACAATAAAGTTATGGATTGATTATTTATTTGAAACAATCCCATACATCGAAAGGGTTGGGTACACGACATGGTCTGGAAATCATCGGATGATCAAGGTTGGCCAAAAGCTAGGAATGACACTCGAAGCACGGATGAGAAAATGCCGCTATTATAATGGCGTCTACTATGATTCGATTCGAATGGGGTTACTTAGGGAAGAATGGGAACAAATGAAATAATATGTTAGACCTGCATTTCAGGCGAAATGCAGGTTTTTTAGATGCTATTTGATTACTCCCTTTCCAGGTCCATTCTTGTTACTTTTAGGTCAGCTTGCTTAAAATGTGGAAGCTTCTCGATGTTTCGGTATGGCATATAGGGCGGAATATCCACATTATTCATGGATAACGGAACCTCAATTTGATCCCCAATATCAGCGCGATAGGGTGGCATCATTTTATTGGCCCTTGCCAATTGTTCAAGGGTATAGCCATTTTTAGATGCGATTTCCGGTAAAGATATCTGGTCCGTTATGGTTACTGTTTTTCGTAGTTTTTCAATCCGACAGGAGGATTGTTTAAATGTGGGTTGCCTTGACAAAGGGTCGGTATAATCAGCGGTTAATTCGTTGGCAGCTTGGTTATTCTCCCAGGTTCCATAATGAAAGGGAACGAATACTAAGCCTGGCTGGACTGTATCTACAATTCGGGTTGGAACCTGAATGGAACCACGAGGTGAGACAATTTTCACCATTTCTCCAGGAAGAAGCCCTAGCTTTTTGGCATCCACCATATTGATTTCTACATAACCCTGTGGCGCGATCATCTGTAGATAGGGGGAACGGGCTGTTTTTGTTCGGGTATGCCAGTGCCAAACAAGCCTACCAGTCGTTAACCAAAATGGATATTCAGCGCGTGGAACTTCCACGGGTGGTACATAGTAAGTTGGATACAATATCGCTCTTCCATTTGGATTCAGATCCTCATATTCTCTTTTCGTTCTCGGGCGCCCGGTAAATAAATCTTTCCCGTAGGACTGTGTGTAATCACTTGCGGTATGAAAAGTGAAATCCGAATATAGTCGTGGTGTTCCTATTGGATTCTCTTCATTGACAGGCCAGCGCAAGCCATTATATTTTTCAAGTTTCTCATAGGTTATTCCTGTCATGTCAGGTGGCCGACCTTTTGAAACCTTTTTCCATTCTTCAAAGCATTCCTCTGGGGTTGTATAGGTAATCAATGGGTTTCCATCCTTGTCTGTAAATCCCATTCGTTTCGAAAAATCAAGCAAGATCTCAAAATCAGAGCGAACCCCATTCGGTGGATCGACGGCTTTTCTCAACAGATTTATTCGTCGGTCTGCGTTCTCCATTGTTCCTTCGATTTCTCCCCACATGGCAGGAGGTAGGACGATGTCTGCAACCTCTGTTGTTTCAGTTAAAAAGGGGTCCTGGACAACAACAAATGTGTTTTCAAATGCTTTTCGGGCTTGATTCCGATTAGGTAAGGAAACCATTGGATTCGTGAAAATATTCCAAAATAAACCAATTTTTCTTTGTTCCATTAAATTAACAATTTCTTCAATCCCCTTTTCGGGACCAATTTCAAGCATTGACGGGTCTACATTCCACAGTCGTGCCATTTCATCGATATGTTTTGGGTTACTAGGATTCCGCTGGCCGGGGTATGTTCCCACTCCGCCAACGGTTCGATTAGCTGACGAACTTGGCTGACCTGCCATATGAAGTGGTCCACATCCAGGTTTTCCAATCAGGCCCCGAATGAGATGGAGGTTATTAACCGCAACACATGCGCTTGTTGCATCAGCACTTTGAAAAGCACCTTGAAGGGTCGTGGATACGAGTGTCGTCGTTTTACCAAGATGACTAGCTGCCAGTTTTATTTTTTCAACAGGGATTCCGGTAATTTGCGATGTTATTTCAGGAGTCCAAGGTTCAACAGCTTTCCTTAATTTTTCGTATCCAATGGTATGTTTAGAAATAAAGGACTGATCCACATGTCCATTTTTTATAATCAAATGAAGAATGCCATGCATAAGGGCAAGGTTGGTTCCTGGGGTTATATGAAGGAATAAATCTGCTTCTTTGGCGGTTAGCGTTTTTCGTGGGTCAGCTACAATTATATAAGGATTTCCCGTTCTATTTTTTCGTGCTATGATTCTTTCGAAAAAAACAGTCCCAGTTTCAGCAGGATTATGCCCAAGCATGAACACTGTATCCGCTAGATCGAGGTCATCGTATGAAGTGGGGACACCGTCAGAGCCAAACGATTCAATTAAGCACCATTCGATGGTTGCGGTGCAAAGACGGGTGTTTGCATCAAGCAAATGTGAACGTAAACCGGCACGTCCGATTTTTGCAATTGTATAATAGGTTTCAAGAGTGGATTGTCCAGTCGAATATATAGCGACTCCATTAGGGCCAATCGTTCGCAATGTTTCTTTTGCTTTTTCAACGAAGAGACCCATAGCTTCATCCCAAGAAGAAGTCACGAGCTTGCCAGACTTATTGCGAATGAGAGGAGATAATATTCGATCAGGGCTATTGTTTGCATACCACTGATTTTCCCCTTTCGGGTCAAGTCTTCCGCGGTTGACAGGATGATCTGAATTTCCCTTGATTCCAACAATTTTATTGTCTTTTGTTGCGATATAGCATCCGCAGCCAATCGAACAAATATTGCATGTACTATATACCCATTTTTCAACTTCACCTTGTGTGTACACATTCATATCGGTTCGACTTTCGAACCCTGCCATCATCATTCCCCCTTTGAAACGGTTATAGGCTCTGATCTGTATAATGGTGGAATTATATAACGTGATTCTAACTTACCGTAGATTTTTTGAATCGTCGGAACAGCCTTTTCTAATTGGTCATGCAGGCTTTTAGCTAGTATTTCTTTCTTGTTTAAGACATCAGCTGGTGCAGTGTTCATCCACCTTGAAGCCCGTATCCATGCCCGATAGGTGGGATCAAACGTTTCATTGCTTCTATATAAAATAGAAATCACTTCACGAAAATCCATTTTTTGAAGAGAAGATTGTTGTAAGAGGTACATTGCTTCCCAAAGCTTTACCTGTTGCTCATGGAATAAAGGGGCTAGAATCATTTCGAGAGGGTTTTGATTAACGGGAAAATCCTTAAGCAATTCCTGAATTAGCTGATAGCTCTTATAAAAGTGGTTATAAAGCTCTGAATGCACATCATCCTCTCCTTTCTATTCATGTCAATCTATGCAGGAAGGGCTGGATTTATGTGCTGGTTAGATACATTATATCTACCCGGGACTATGTAACTATCCTTACCCACGAAAAATTTCCAATTCTAATTGACACCCTTTATATGGCATTGTAATATTGTATATGAACATATGCTCATATACTTTATTTGGGAGTGTGGATTAGTATGTATGATGTCGTGGTTATCGGGGCTGGTCAAGCGGGTTTAGCCATGGGCTTTTATTTAAAAAAGACAAATCAATCTTTTCTCCTTTTAGATAAGGCAAAGGAAATCGGTGAAGTGTGGCGAAACCGGTATGATTCGCTGACTCTTTTTACACCAAGAACTTATAGTGAACTTCCCTACTTTCAGATGCAAGGCCCAAGACATGGTTATCCAACAAAGGACGAGGTTGCCGATTATTTAACACAATACGCGTCCCACCATTCTTTACCCATCCAGCTAGATACAACGATAACTAAAGTAACGAGGGCAGATACTGGTTTTGTAATCGAAACGACAAACAGCGTGATTCATACTAAAAATGTGGTAGTCGCAACAGGTCCGTTTCAGGAACCTCTCCTTCCAAGTTTTGCAGCTTCCATACCGGATACAGTGTTTCAGGTTCATTCCTCGCAATATAAAAATCCATACCAACTCCAAAATGGACCTGTATTAGTAGTGGGTGGAGGGAATTCTGGGGCGCAAATTGCAGTTGAGCTAGCGAAGGAGCGGGATGTGTACCTATCGGTTAGTCAAAAACTTACTTTTATCCCTCAGGACCTAGCTGGCAGGAGCATTTTTTGGTGGTTTGATAAATTTGGTATACTCAAAGCAAATGTAACATCGAAATTAGGACAAATAATAAAAAATCGCCCGGACCCGATTTTTGGATTTGAATTACGAAAGGCTATACAATCTCAAAAGATCATCATGAAGCCAAGAACGACGGACGTAAAAGAAGATACATTCGTTTTCCAAGATAACAGCGATTTAAAGGTCGCTAATGTTGTATGGGCAACAGGATTTAGTGCAAATTATCAATGGCTCCAAATCCCAGAAGCATTAAAACAAAATGGTCAACCTCTACATAAAAGGGGTATCACGAATATAGAGGGTCTTTATTTTTTAGGTCTACCTTGGCAATCCCGAAGAGGCTCAGCCTTGCTGCAAGGAGTTGCAGATGATGCAGAATATATCGTGCAGCATATCCGGGATGCCAAGCATATTTAAGAAAGAAGGTTGTAAAAAGTGGAACAAAAGGATCATTCTTTTTTATCGCAAACAACAATTGACGAAGCATCACGGATTTTTAAAGCACTCGCGGATCCAACACGAATCAAGATTCTGTACTTATTATCTCAAGAGGAATGCTCAGTCAACCATATCGCAGAGGTTCTCGAAATGTCACAATCAGCTGTATCCCATCAGCTTAGCCTGCTACGAAATCTACGCTTGGTGACATACCGACGCGAAGGTAACACATTCCTTTATACATATGATGATGAACATGTCATTACCTTGCTACACCAGGTTATTCATCATATTGAACACGAATAGGAGGGAGAATGATGGGACATCACCACCATCATCACGGACACGACCATCATGGTCACCATCATCACCATCATTTTGATGATGTGAGAGAAGGAAATAAAAAAGGTTTACTCATTGCGTTGATTATTACTACGGGTATTATGCTGCTCGAATTTTTCGGAGGATTATTTACAAATAGTTTAGCCCTATTATCTGACTCAGGTCATATGCTAAGTGACGCAAGTTCTCTATTTTTAAGTTTAGTAGCGTTTTGGTTTGCAACTAGACCTGCCTCACCGAAAAAAACCTACGGATTTTACCGATTTGAAATATTGGCGGCGCTTTTTAATGCAGTTACGTTGTTTGTCATTGCAGGCTTTATCGTATATGAAGCATTTCAGCGCTTTTTTGATCCACCCACAGTTGCAAGCGGGACCATGATGATTATTGCTGGAATTGGCCTATTAGCCAATTTACTGAGTGCTTGGTCATTGATAAGTAAAGGCGATGTGAAAAATAACGTCAACCTACGCAGCGCGTACTTACATGTTTTAGGAGATGCTCTAGGATCGGTTGGGGCAATTATCGCCGGCGTGCTGATGCTACTCTTTGAATGGTATATTGCGGACCCCATCATATCAGTTGTAGTAGCTCTCCTTATTTTAAAAAGTGCCTGGGGTGTTTTAACCACTTCCATTCATATCCTTATGGAAGGCACACCGATTACGATTGACCAAAAAGAAGTCAAAGCAACACTCGAGGAAATTGACGGAGTGATTGATGTACATGACCTCCATATTTGGACAATTACATCTGGCATGGATTCACTCACTTGTCATATTTTAATCAAGGATGACCATGATAGTCAGGACATTTTACAACAAGCAATTGATAAAATACGTGATAAATTCAATATTGAACACACCACGATTCAGATCGAAAAGTCAGCAATTGAGCATGTAGAAATGAAGGTTTAACACTTACGGGGCTACGCTTGTTTAGCCCCTTCATACATAGGAGGAATTTATGGGTCAGAATCTGCATACCTATATGAAATCTCTAGCAGATCAATGCTATTTTAATGGGGCTGTCCTTGTGGCGAAAAAAGGTGAAATCTTGCTATCCGAGGGTTATGGATCTGCAAGTTTTCAATATAAGGTGCCCACAGCCTCAAAAACAAAATATAGAATCGGTTCGCTTTCGAAGGCATTCACGGCAGCGGCTATTTTAAAGCTTGTAGAAAATGGGCAACTAACAGTAACCGATACAATTGATCAATTTTTTCCGGATATGGAGTTTGGTAATCAAATAACGGTTCACCAATTATTATCCCATACCTCAGGAATCCCTGATTTTACTTCATCACCCGACTATTGGACTAAGTCAATGAGGCTTCCTTCCACACTTGAACAAGTGTTAGACTCCATCAAAGGTGTACCACATGAGTTCGGGCCGGGGGAGAAAATGGAATATTGTAATACCGGATATCTAGTACTAACGGCACTTATTGAAAGGATTTCGGGAAAATCCTATTCGGATTTTTTAGCTGAAACGATATTTCAGCCTATTGGCATGATGGATACAGGTGTAGATGACGGGAGAACGATTATTCCACATTTGGCAACAGGTCACACGCTTAATCAAACGATCATACATACAGAATTTATAGACATGTCATTTCCTCTCGGAGCATACGGTTTATATTCTACAGTTGAGGATTTATTCAAATGGGGACAGGCATTGCGGAATGGAAACTTTTTAAACAAGGAACTCGTCGACCAAATGTTTACACCTAACCTTGATGGATATGGTTATGGTTGGTTTATACTAGAGGAACCTGAAAAGGTAGCATGTCATTCCGGGGATATTAACGGCTTTGTAAGTGATTTTTATTTGTACGTAGAAAAAGATGTAACCATCATCGTATTATCAAATCTAAATATGACACCAGTCGAAAAAATAAGTCAGGATCTTTCAAAAATGGTATTTGGCAAGGAGGTAGAACCCATTGAAATCCTTCCGAAACTAAAACAGGAGATCGACAGTAAGCCGCTAATAGGCGAGTATGAAAATAAACATACAATGCTAACGATTCAACAAAACAATGGAAACTCTTTACTTTTAACGGTTCCTAAAAAATATGGGGTTCCGTATACGTATCCTATTAATCTTGTAAAAGTAGAACATGACCGAATTAGTTTTCAGGCTGAATTTTTATATGAAACATTAACATTTGAATTGGGCGATGACGGTATAAGTTTGCATTATATAGACAGTTATGGGCGTGAACAAGCGTTTGTAAAAAAATGAGCATGACTTTTTTAAATGTGATTTTCTATAGTAAAATGGAAGTATCAATGGTTCTATATTAGGAGTTGGAAACATGAGAGTTCTCGTAATAGAAGATAATGAAAGTGTTTGTTCCATGATTGAAATGTTTTTTTCAAAGGAAGGCATTGAAGGAGAGTTTGTCCATGATGGCCTAAAGGGCTATAACCGCTTTAAAGAGGAAAACTGGGATTTACTCATTGTAGACTGGATGCTGCCAGGCATGGATGGGGTAACCATCTGCCGAAAAATTCGTGAGGAGAAAATCTCCATTCCGATTATCATGCTCACAGCGAAGGACAGTGAATCTGATCAAGTATTGGGACTTGAGATGGGGGCGGATGATTACGTCACAAAGCCATTTAGCCCACTTGCCTTGATGGCACGGATTAAGGCGGTCACAAGACGCTACAATAGTAAGCCATCAGAAGAAATGGAAACAGGAACACTTCGAACCGAACATTTTCAAATCAACAAGAATACAAGAGAAGTCATTCTTAATGGGACGCCAATCACGAATTTAACCCCTAAGGAATTTGATTTATTATATTATTTTGCACAGCATCCGAAGCAGGTGTTTTCAAGGGAACAGTTATTGGATCGTGTATGGGGTTATCAATTTTATGGAGATGAGCGCACGGTTGATGTACATATAAAGCGGCTCCGTAAAAAACTAGGTACAGCCAACCAACCCTTTTTCCATACCGTTTGGGGTGTAGGCTACAAATTCGATGAGTCCATTGAGGGAGAAAAATGAAATTTCGGTATATGTTTCAGCAGCTTGTAAGTCACATAAGCGTGATTGTGGTTGCATTTGTTATTTTAAGTATTGTGTTCGCACATTACGTTGGGAATCTTGTCTTTGAAGAAAAAGTTCAAGAATTGACGACATATGGGGAGAATATCATTACCGATATTAGTCGTACCTCGAATGTCGACGGATTAATTCGTCAATATTCAAACATGTTAGGTGAGAGAAATATATTATTTACGGTGTTTGATGAAAATGGTGTAAGCCTAAGTACTGTCGGTGGATTTGTACCACAAGTCGAGTTGAAAAAGAAGGAATGGGACAAGGTCCGAAGCGGGCATATCGTATCCGTCAAACAGGATTATAAGCGTTTTGAGCAGGAAGTAACGTTTATTGTCATGCCATATATGGTTGGTCAAACCTTTGTCGGTGGTGTCCTTCTAGCGTCACCCATCAGTGGAACACAAGAAATGATTCATGATATTAACCAATATTTGTTTTACACGATGTTTTTGGCACTAGCAGTTGCTATTTTAATGAGTTGGCTTTTGTCGACGATTCATGTAAAGCGCATCAAACGCTTAAGGAAAGCAACCTCGATGATTTCGGATGGTGATTATTCAGTGGAATTGCCTTCATCTGATTTTGATGAAATAGGTGAGCTATCAAAGGATTTTAACAAAATGGCGCAACGTTTGCAGAAATCGATGGAGGAAATCGAAAGCCTTGAGAGCAGGAGACGGAAATTCATGGCCGATGTCTCTCATGAAATGAGGACACCTCTCACAACGATTAGTGGTGTAATTGAAGGATTAAAAAACGATCTGATTCCTGAAGAAGAAAAGGAAAAGGGAGTTCAATTAGTAAGTCAGGAAACAAAGCGCCTTATCCGTCTGGTGAATGAAAACTTGGACTATGAAAAAATTCGCTCCAATCAAGTAACGCTTCACAAGGAAACGATTGAATTAGTCGAAGTGCTAGAAGTTGTAAAAGATACACTTGAGCCACAGGCAGATGAGAAAAATGATCAAATTATCGTTGAGGTTCCTGAAGGTTTGATGATAACAGCCGATTACGATCGCTTGATTCAGATTTTAATTAATATTATAAAAAACAGTATTCAGTTTACAGAAAACGGCACTATTTGGATTCGAGGAAGAGCAGGAGAGCACGAAACGGTCATCGAAATCGATGATACTGGAGTGGGAATTGATTCGTCAGAAATCGAGAACATCTGGCATCGTTTTTACAAAGCTGATGTTTCACGAACCGGAACGCCATTCGGTCAATTCGGTCTAGGACTTTCGATTGTGAAACAGCTCGTCCAACTTCATAATGGGAAAATTGAAGTGTCTAGTGAAATAGGAAAAGGAACTAAGTTTGTCATTCGAATACCATCAGAGTAAATCCATCATTTTTTTGATGGATTTTCTTCAATTTTTTCCATGTCTTTTCAAGGTTTGTTAATATTTTGTTCATAATTTTTGTCTATGATAAATACATGGAGTTAGTTAAGGAGGAATTCATAATGGAAAACGATAAACGTTTTGATGAATTTAATCATACAGAAGATCAACCAAACAACTTAGAGAATAGTGAAAATCGTATGGAAGAGAATCAATCTGAACAACCAGAGATGAAAGTAGATCCTGTAGCAGAGCAAGAGTCTTCTGTTCCGGTCGAAGCAGAAACGGTTCAACAATCGGCGGTTACTGAAGAAACAACACTTCGCTCATCAAAGCCAAAAGAAAAAAAGTCAAATGGAAAAATGAAAGGCTTTCTATCCATGGTATCTGCTGGTGTCCTTGGTTCGGCATTAACGCTGGGTGTCGCACCACATATTGACGGGTTACAAGGGTATTTCAATTCAGGTGATTCTGCGACCGAGCCACAATCTGAAGTAATAGAAGCTTCTGGACCTGTAAAAATTCAACCAACGGCAGTCAATGATTCAACGTCATCTGTTGCGGATATGGTTGAGGATGCATCAAAAGGGATCGTTGGAATTACAAGCATGCAAGCTCAACAAAACCCGTTTGGCAGAAGTAACTCACAAAGTGTTCCAAGTGGAACAGGTTCCGGAGTTATTTTCCAAAAGGATGGCGATAAAGCCTATATTGTGACGAATAACCACGTTATCGAAAATGCAAATGAAGTGGAAATCTCCCTTTATAATGGTGAAAAAACAATGGCTAAGTTGATTGGAACAGATCCATTAACCGATTTAGCTGTTTTAGAAATAGATTCTAAGAATGTAGAGGCGGTTCTACAATTTGGTGATTCTGAATCTCTACGCCCTGGTGACCAAGTATTTGCAATTGGAAACCCACTTGGACTTGATTTGTCAAGAACGGTTACTTCAGGGATTGTAAGTGCGAAGGACCGTAGCATTTCAGTTGATACCTCTGCAGGTAGCTGGGAATTAAACGTTATTCAGACAGATGCTGCGATTAACCCTGGTAACAGTGGTGGTGCACTTTTAAATACACAAGGGCAAGTTATTGGAATTAACAGCTTAAAGATTGCGAATAGTGGTGTGGAAGGATTAGGATTTGCCATCCCTAGTAATGATGTCGTACCGATTATTAACAGTTTAATTGAAAGTGGTAAAATTGAGCGTCCATTTATCGGTATTGGATTGGCGGATCTCGCGGAAATACCAAGAATGTACTATGCCGACCTACCTGAAGATATAAAGGAAGGAGTTATCGTAACAAGTGTTGCACAGAACTCTGCTGCTGAGAAGGCTGGGTTAAAAATGACCGACGTGATTGTGAAAATCAATGATACTGAGGTTAAGAGTTCAATGGAACTTCGAAAATACTTATATTCAAAAGTTAAAATTGGTGATGAAATTGAATTAAGCTTTTACCGCGGCGGTAAACTTGAAACAGCAAAACTAACCTTAACAAGTAATAATACTGGAATTGAATAACGCATAGCGGTGAAGGGAAATAAAAAATGGGGAAAACAAAACTTGCCTGGGTCGTTGGGTCAATACTATGTATTGCACTCATAGCGATCATTGGATTCACATATGTAAAAAAGGATGTAGTTGCAAGTGTAAATGGCGTAGAAATTGAGCGCAATGAACTGCATACATCATTAGAAAAATTTCACGGTTCACAGGTTTTAGAAACATTGATCACAAATAAAATAATTGAACTAGAAGCAGAGAAAGAAAACATAACGGTCTCTGATAAAGAGTTAGATGAGGAGTTACAGGCATTAATTGACTCCTATGGAGGAGAGGAAACCTTTACGAGTGCCATTGAAGCGAGTGGAGTAACCCGTAAATAGGTCGAGGACGATATCAAACAGTTTATCCAAACGAAAAAACTACTCGAACCAAGAATTGAGATTACTGATGACGAGGTAAAAACTTATTTTGAAGAAAACAAGGATTCCTTTGCTCAGCCTGAGCAGGTTCAAGCAAGTCATATCTTAGTTGATGATGAAGGCACTGCAAATGAAGTTGCTACAAAGCTTGCAGATGGTGCAGATTTTGCTGAATTAGCGAAAGAGTATTCAAAGGATACGGCTAATGCAGGGGCTGGTGGAGAGCTTGGCTATTTCGGAAAAGGTGAAATGGTTGCTGATTTTGAAAATGCTGCATTCTCGTTGGGGATCGATGAAATTAGTGACCCAGTAAAAACAGAATACGGATACCATATCATCAAAGTGACCGATAAAAAAGAAGCGAAAGAAGCTACCTTTGAAGAAAACAAAGACTCCATTTACAAAGTCCTGTTTGATCAAAAAATCTCAGAAGAATACAGTGCTTGGTTGACTGAAAAAACAGAGGAATACAAGATTGAGCGAAGTCTATCATAATATGTTTTAAGACCCAAACCTAAATATGGTTTGGGTCTTTTAATGTTTAATTGGTTCTTTTAGGAAATACCTCCGACAAATTTTTCTATTGGCGACAACATTTCCCGGGAAACGACAGCATGCATTTGTTACTGACAGTATTTTAATAAAGAGCAATTTTATTCACCAAATGGTTAAGTGTGGTATTATTTCCATAAATAACAAATGTTGATAAAAGGGGTGAATTATGAAATTTATAGTTCTATGTCTTTTTATCCTATTTATTGTGATTGGTATCGTAAAAAACAAAGTTAAGAATTATGCCAAACAAGTGGGTGTGTCACTGATGCTTCTGGGGACTTTAAATGCATTAGCCTTATACAACGTCGACAGTTTTTCAGGCGACGATCCTGTTCAATACTTAGATATTTTTTTCATTAATCCAAAACAAATGGACCTTTATGGGAATCTATCAATTGGAGTAGCACTATTTGGGCTTATCATATATCTCTTTTCAGAGATTAAAAGATAGGAGGACTTGTCATGGGCTATATCGAAGAGTTAAGAAAAGTTGTTGGCCACAGACCGCTTAATTTAGTTGGTACGGCAGTTGGAGTAATTAATGAAAAAGGTGAAATCTTGCTTCAGCAACGAAGAGAGGGTGTTTGGGGTGTTCCTGGAGGATTTTTAGAATTAGGAGAATCTACAGAAGATGCGGGTAGGAGAGAAGTACTAGAAGAAACAGGACTGCAAATCGGAAAAATGAATCTAGTTGGCGTGTTTTCCGGAAAAGACCACTTTGTCAAACTTCCAAATGGAGATGAATTTTATCCTATTACCATCGCTTATATCACAAGAGAGATTGTTGGGGGACAGCTTGAAGTGAATCGTGAAGAAGGGTTGGATGTACAGTTCTTTAGTCTCTATTCACTTCCGGAAAACATTAATCCGCTTATTCCCAATTTACTTCACACATACCTGCAAACTAGAAAAGTATAAAAAGCACTTGACAATCTTCAAAAAAATAAAATTACCAATGTTTTTTTAGTCCAATAGTATGATATGATAGTGGTATGTCATCAAAAGGCCTTTCATTCTTAGTGCGATTAAGAATGAAAAGGGGAATTTTGATTTGAAGAAAAGAACATGGACGTATGAGGAAATAGAGTTTCTCAAGGATAATGTAGGTCGAATGAAAATCTCTACGATTGCAAGTCACCTACATAGAACGGAAACGGCCGTTGAATTAAAGATTAAGAGATTAGGGATTTCCAATACGAAGTCCTTCACCGGTCAGTTAACGATGCATGAATTGGCAACTCTATTAAAAATTGACCCAAAGTCTGTAAAGCTTTGGATTGACAACCATGGATTAAAGTACACAAAAAAGGCAACACGAAATACACGGAAATTTTACTTTATTAAACCTGAAGATTTTTGGGATTGGGCAAAGAACAATAAGGACCGAATTGACTTCTCCAAAATTGAAAAAAATGCAATCGTACCTGAACCTAGCTGGGTTGACGGGGAACGTTGCAAGCAGAAGAGAGTTAATTATAGGTCATGGACTACCGTTGAAATTCATTCCATGATTGAGCTTGTCGCAATGGGTAAGCCATTTTCAGACATTGGGAAAAGATTAAACCGTAGCCCAATTAGCATTCAACGTAAATATCAGCGTATGCGTAACGCCATTAGATAAGCAGAATACCAAACTATACAAAAGGCAAAATTGTTGAAAAACAATGACGCAAAGCCACGGGCCTAAGGAGAATTCTCTACGGCGGCCGGGTTGCTATAGAATGGAAGGGTACCTTTATTTGATGACGAAAAAGTGGGAGAGACTAGTTGGTAACTAGCCTCTCCCGTTTTCTTTTTGCTAGCTTATTGGTCGAGTGACTTTCTATCTAACTCTTTAACGCCATTCATAATTTGTACTGCAAAACCGACACAAGTAAGAATAATACCTAAAGTAAGAAAATATGCTACAAACATGTAACCTTCACCTCATTACAGTATTTTTTCTATTTCTACTTTTAGTATAGTGTGAACCTGTATAGTAGGCTGTGATGTGTATCACAGAATAGCCTCTTTTTTTGATATTCCTCGTCAAAATTGGAATCAATTCACGTTGTAGTTCTTTTTTTAATATGATATATTTTTTTAGATAGAAACTGGAATAACGGAAGGATAATTTACATGAGTTATATAGATGAAGTTCAAAAACGAAGAACATTTGCCATCATCTCACACCCGGACGCTGGGAAAACGACGATGACTGAAAAATTGCTTTTGTTTGGTAACGTGATTCGTGAAGCGGGAACAGTAAAAGGAAAAAAATCCGGAAAGTTCGCTGCATCGGACTGGATGGAAATCGAAAAGCAACGTGGAATCTCGGTTACATCAAGTGTGATGAGTTTTCCTTATGAAGACTTTTACGTCAATATTTTAGATACACCAGGACACGAGGATTTCAGTGAGGACACGTATCGGACATTAACGGCTGTTGACAGTGTTGTGATGATCATTGACTCCACAAAGGGCGTTGAGCCACAAACGATTAAGCTTTTCAAAGTTTGTCGAATGAGAGGAATTCCGATTTTTACATTCATTAATAAGCTTGACCGTGAAGGTAAGGATCCTCTTGATCTTTTAGCGGAAATTGAAGAGGTGCTTGGGATTGAGTCCTATCCAATGAACTGGCCAGTTGGTATGGGAAAACGATTTTTGGGGATTGTCGACCGCTATAACAATCGCTTCGTTCATTTTACTGGGAACGAAGATGAAAAAATTATTCCTTTAGAGGAGCTAGAGGACGGCAAGTATCCAGCCATTACTGATACACCGGTTTATGACAGTACACAAGATGAGTTACTCTTATTAGATGAAGCTGGAAACAATTTTGATGTGGAGCGTGTCGTTAACGGAGAGCTTACTCCTGTATTCTTTGGTAGTGCACTCGCAAATTTTGGTGTGGAAACATTTTTTAATACATTTTTACGATTCGCATCAGCACCGAAGCCTCGTAAAACAAATCTTGGCTTAGTTCCTCCAGAGGACGAAACGTTCTCAGGGTATATTTTTAAAATCCAAGCAAACATGAATACGAAGCACCGGGATCGAATTGCGTTCCTACGTGTCTGCTCTGGAAAGTTTGAACGCGGCATGAGCGTTAACATCACTCGTACCGGTAAATCCATCAAGTTGAATCAGACCCAACAATTTATGGCGGCAAGCCGTGAAACTGTTGATGAGGCATATCCTGGGGATATTATTGGAATTTATGACCCGAACGTATATCAAATCGGTGATACATTAACTGCTGGTAAAGAAGATATGCATTATCAAGAGTTACCTGTGTTCCCACCAGAAATGTATCGTAAGGTCCGCGTAAAGAACGTCATGAAGGCGAAGCAGTTTAGAAAAGGAATTGAGCAGCTCGTTCAAGAAGGTGCGATTCAATTATTCAGACAAGAAACAAATGATGATTTCATCCTTGGTGCGGTTGGTCAGCTTCAATATGATGTGTTTGAATATCGACTAGAGGCAGAATACAATGTTTCAGTTGAATTCACTTCCCTTGGGAACCGGATCCCAAGATGGATTGCAAACAAGAATGTCGATACACGTCTGTTCGATTCAAGAAGTTTACTTGTTCGTGACCGGAATGAACGCTATGTCGTTTTATTTGAAAATGACTTTACGTATCGCTATTTCCAGGATAAAAACAAGGACATCGAGCTCATTGACTTATATGAAAGTAATGACTATAAAGGTGTTTAAATTAAATCGCCCAGAAACTTTTCTGGGCGTTTAGTTTATGATAGAAAGGATTAGCTATGAGCAGAAATTTGTTTCGAAAAATCTTCAATCAGGACCATCCGAATATAAAAGTTATTACAGTGCTGCTACTTGTTGTTAGCATTGTTTCCATTCTCTTGGCGATTGGAATTGGACCTGTTTCTGTTAATCCATATATAGTTATTAAGATTCTTCTAGCAAAACTTCCTTTTCTCACGATTGAATCTAGCTGGACACAGGTTGAGTATAATATCGTCTGGGGTTTGCGATTGCCAAGGGTTTTATTAGGAATGATTGTCGGTGCCTCATTAGCGATAACAGGAGTTGTCATGCAGGCATTGGTTCGTAACCATTTGGCTGATCCTTTCATACTTGGGGTCTCATCAGGTGCATCTGCAACGGCAACATTAGGGATGCTATTTGGTGCCTTTTCAATTTTTGGGACATACTCACTATCGATCAGCGCGTTTATTGGTGCTGCTGTGACGATTATAGTAGTTTATTTACTCTCAAGAGTGAACGGTCGAATTAATGTCACTCATCTTTTACTATCGGGTGTAGCAATTGCCCTCATGACGGATGCTTTGACTAGATTTATTACGCTTAGTGCACCAAATGCTTTGGGATTACATAATGCTACTTTTTGGATGTCGGGTAGTTTAGCTGGGGCGAAATGGGGATATTTAACGCTACCACTGATTGTGGCTGTTATTTGTATGGTCGTTTTGATGAGCCAATACCGGGCATTAAATGCCTTGCTTTTTGGAGATGATACAGCTGGTACATTAGGCTTTAATGTGGCAAGATTGCATAAAATGCTAATTCTCGTCGCTTCTCTTTTAGCTGGGGTTACAATTGCAGTGAGTGGTTCAATTGGGTTTATTGGGTTAATGGTTCCACATATTGCAAGGTTGCTCGTTGGATCCGACCATAAGCGCGTCCTTCCTGTAAGTGCTTTGCTCGGAGGGATTTTTGTGATTTGGACTGATGTTGCTGCCCGCATGGTGATTGCGCCGGAGGAATTACCAATTGGAATTTTAACCGCATTAGTCGGAGGACCCTTTTTTATTTGGTTATTAAAATCAAAGAAGAAATGAGGTGAAGAATTGAAGCTACAGGTAGAGAATTTATATTTTTCATTGGATGAGAAACAAATTATTGAAGATATGAATCTACATGTCTCAGAAGGCGAGTTTGTTGGAATAATAGGACCCAACGGAAGCGGAAAATCAACCCTTTTAAAAAATATCTACCGTGCATTAAAACCAGATTCCGGGGTTTTATTTTTGGACGGGAAGAATATAAATAAAATGAATCCAAAGACGGCTGCGAAAAAGATGGGGGTAGTCGGGCAGGTAAATGAAGTTCCGTTTGATTTTAAAGTGGAAGAGATCGTTGCCATGGGTAGAAGCCCCTATAAAGGCTTTTTTGAAGGTGACAGTCTGCAAGATCAAGAGATTGTTGCGGAAGCGATTAAGCAAATTGGTATGTCCGATATGAATAAACGGAATTTTAGCGATCTGTCAGGCGGAGAAAGGCAACGTGTACTGCTTGGAAGAATGTTAGCACAGCAAACCGATTTGCTGCTTTTAGATGAGCCGACAAACCACCTCGATATCCAGCATCAGCTACAAATTTTTGACTTGATTAAGGTGCTGGGGGTTACCGTTTTATCAGCCATCCATGATTTAAATCTAGCCGCTCTTTATTGTGACCGACTATATGCCGTCAAGGATGGACGAATGTTGTTGGCAGGTACAACCGAAGAGGTGTTAACTTCAGAATCGATTTACAAGATTTACGGTGTTCGGGCAGATGTAACGGTTCACCCAGTTACTAATAAGGTGTCAATTACCTTTTTACCGCAAAGTTTACTAGAAGGAGAAAATAAATGAAAAAACTAGTATTTGTTATAACAGGGATGCTCGTGTTGATGTTAGCAGGATGTGGCGGGCAAAAAGAGGATACGGCTGCAAAACAATCTGAGGACTCTCTTATTATTGATAATTATGGTAGAGAAGTAGAAATGACTGAAAAGCCTTCTAAGGTGTTAACATTGGGGCCGAATGCAACAGAATTATTTATTGCGTTAGGACTATCTGATTATGTTGTAGGGAATAGCTTAGATAATCATAGCCGTGGTGCTCTTCCAGAATATGCGAAGGAATATGATAAAATCCCTGAGCTTACATATGGTTCTGCTACAAGAGAAGCTGTACTAACAAGTGGAGCGGATTTTATTTATGGTATCGACTGGGAATTCGGCAGTGAAGGTCTGGATGTCGATGAGCTTGAAAGCTATGGTGTCAAGGTGTATATGAACAAGGCAACTACAATGGAAGAAATCTATCAAGAAATCCTTGATCTCGGTAAAATTTTTAAAATTGAGGAGCGAGCGGAAGCATTTGTTGCTGAGCAGAAGGAAAGAATTGCGGACGTGCAGGAGAAATTGGTCGGCCAGGAACCAGTCGATGTACTCGTTTATGATAGTGGTGGAAATGGTGTTTTTACAGCAGGCGGGACAAACTTTGAAACATTGTTGATTGAGCTTGCTGGGGGACGGAATGTTTTTGAAGATATTACGGACAAGCAATGGGCCACTGTCAGCTATGAGGAGGTTCTTGCTAGAAAGCCTGATGTGATTTTGATACACGATTATGACGCACCTTCAATCGAGCAAAAAATAAAGGACATCAAAAATGACCCTGCCCTTTCACAGTTAGAAAGTGTCAAAAACGAAAACTTTCTTGTTATTTCATTAGAGAGCGTATTACCTGGAAATCGTATGGCATATGCGGTGGAAAGTTTAGCGGAAGGGTTTTATCCAGAGGTGTTTGAATAGCAAGGGTAAATTATGTGTTTTACTTTCGTTGTTTTGGTATAGTAAATTTATGAAATTGTTGAAAGGACACGAATTTGATGCTATTGAAACTTTTGCTGGCGCTCATCCTTCCGGGTGTACTCGTCGTTTTCTTTACAAGGGTGACCTATAATTATTATGTAGGCTTTTTACTAGCGGTTGCTCTAATTGCTGCATCCATATATAAAGGATATGCAGATTCCATTTATATCATCATTGCGGATTTCATCTCGCTCGGAGCGGGATTTCTGTATGCTAGGAACATGGGGAAAAGGGCAAAAAAATAAAAGGGTATGTCGGAGTTTTTGTTAAGGACTCTTTGCTATGCAGATGAAGCGAAACGTCCTTCATCAAGCTTATAAAGGATTGATTGCCAATGATGTTGCTTCGGACAGTCCTTCATTGAGGAAATGAAGGACCGTTTTCCCTTAATGTTGTGTCGCAAAGTCCTTCAATTCTCCTCCATCTTCTCCAACTCTGAAACGATCACTTTTTTAATTTCATCATCACCGATTGCCCCATTATGAAAGGTGTTTGAATCCATCCAATAAAGCTGCCGAAAGCTAACCCCGTTATTTAGCTCGATTTCTAAAAAAACACGTTCACCTTCAAATTTTCCAGTTAAGTGTAGACCATACGGGTCATCTAGTCCAATCCGATACCATGCCTGGATAAATTGTTCCTTTGATTTGTCTGAAAATGTATGTAGACGACTACCATCCTCGGTACTTTCAATGTGAATATGTTTTGCCAACCCATCAAGTGGATAAAGCTCACCGGCTGTTTTTGCTTTCTTATTTTCATCAACAACATATACTTTATCATCGGCCACTACGATGAAAGTGGACGGGTATCCTTTTACCTCATAAATCGAAGTTCCTTTGGGCAAATAAGCGGCATCTCCATTCTCCATCTTGTGATCACTGCATGCGTGCTCATTCATCATGAAGGTCACTTTTCCTAGTTCTTCTCCCTTTTCAATTGAAAGTAAGCTTTGTTCATCCGTAGAATCTGGAAAATGATGTTGGTACTTTACATCGTTAATCATCAAAGCATCAACCCACTCAATTACTTCTCCATTGGGGCAACCTGATCCGACATTGTTATTGCATGAAACTAAAAAGCCCAATACGAAAACCAGAAGAAGGACTCCACATCCTTTTTTCATAAAACACCTCACCATTACATGGCTTTTTCCAAATTATAACATGTTTTACAACAGATATTTCAAATAAAAAATCGAATATCAGTTCGTATTTTTGTTTGTTTTAGGTTGGTTTGTGGTACAATGTTTCTATCTAGAAAAAGTCAGTGAAAAAACACATAAAACAGTTCAGAAAAAAAGGATTGGAGGATTGCATGTGAAAGATCAATTTGAATTAGTATCTAAATATTCCCCACAAGGTGACCAACCAAAAGCAATTGAAGAGCTAGTGGAAGGGATCAAAGCGGGGAAAAAGTATCAGACTTTGTTAGGTGCAACTGGAACAGGGAAAACATTTACGATTTCAAATGTAATTAAAGAAGTAAACCGACCAACCCTGATTATTGCCCATAATAAAACATTAGCTGGACAGCTTTACAGTGAGTTTAAAGAATTCTTTCCTAATAATGCTGTTGAATATTTTGTCAGCTATTATGATTACTTCCAGCCCGAGGCGTATGTTCCCTCATCTGATACATATATCGAAAAAGATTCAAGCGTGAATGATGAAATCGATAAGTTGCGTCACTCTGCAACATCTTCCCTTTTTGAACGACGTGATGTCATCATCATTGCTAGTGTATCATGCATCTATGGTTTAGGTTCTCCAGAGGAGTATCGGGAACTCGTTGTGTCCCTACGTACTGGGATGGAAATCGAGCGTAATGAACTTTTGCATAAACTGGTGGATGTTCAGTATGAACGAAATGATATTGACTTCCGTCGCGGAACTTTCCGTGTAAGAGGAGATGTAGTCGAAATATTCCCAGCCTCACGTGATGAGCACTGTATTCGCGTGGAGTTTTTTGGTGATGAAATTGATCGGATCCGCGAGGTTGATGCTTTAACGGGTGAAATTCTTGGCGAACGTGAACATGTCGCCATTTTCCCGGCATCCCACTTCGTAACCCGTGAAGAAAAAATGCAAATCGCGATTAAAAATATTGAAGCGGAGCTTGAGGAACGGTTAGCTGAGCTTCGTGAAAATGGTCAGCTTCTTCAGGCGCAACGACTTGAGCAACGAACCAATTATGACCTGGAAATGATGCGTGAAATGGGCTTTTGTTCAGGAATCGAAAACTATTCACGTCATCTAACATTACGACCACCTGGTTCAACACCCTATACATTATTGGATTATTTTCCAGAAGATTTGCTAATTGTCGTAGATGAGTCGCATGTTACATTGCCTCAGATTCGAGGAATGTTCAATGGTGACCAAGCGAGAAAACAAGTATTGGTGGATCACGGATTCCGACTTCCATCGGCATTGGATAACCGTCCATTACGTTTTGAGGAATTCGAAAAACATGTCAATCAAATCATCAATGTCTCAGCAACACCTGGACCTTATGAAATTGAACACACCGATGAAATGGTTGAACAAATCATTCGTCCAACTGGATTGCTTGACCCTATCATTGATGTACGGCCAATTCAAGGTCAAATTGATGACCTATTAGGTGAAATTCAAGTTCGCGTAAATAAAAATGAGCGTGTCCTTGTGACAACTTTAACGAAAAAAATGTCTGAGGATTTAACGGATTACTTAAAGGATATTGGAATCAAGGTAAACTATTTGCACTCAGAAATTAAAACGCTTGAGCGGATTGAAATTATCCGTGATCTACGTATGGGGAAATATGATGTTCTTGTAGGAATTAACTTACTTCGTGAAGGATTAGATATCCCAGAGGTTTCACTTGTTGCCATCCTTGATGCCGATAAGGAAGGGTTCCTCCGTTCAGAACGTTCGCTTATTCAGACCATTGGTCGGGCAGCCAGAAATGCAAACGGAAGAGTCATTATGTATGCAGATAAAATCACGAATTCAATGGAAATTGCGATTAATGAAACAAAGCGACGTCGTGAGATTCAAGAGGAATACAACAAAAAACATGGAATTACACCACAGACCATCCAAAAAGAAATTCGAGATGTCATACGAGCAACGGTGGCAGCAGAGGAAACGGAAAATTACGAAGCAGCACCTAAACTAACAGGACTATCGAAAAAAGAACGCGATAAAGTGATAGCTGACATGGAAAAAGAAATGAAGGAAGCCGCAAAAGCACTTAATTTCGAACGAGCAGCTGAATTACGTGATTTAATTTTGGAGTTAAAAGCGGAAGGATGACAGACACATGGCATTAGATAAAATCGTTGTGAAAGGCGCAAGGGCGAATAATCTAAAAAATATAGACATTACGATTCCAAGAGATAAATTGGTTGTCGTTACTGGTTTATCTGGTTCAGGTAAGTCTTCCCTTGCGTTTGACACTATTTATGCAGAAGGGCAACGACGATATGTCGAGTCCCTTTCAGCTTACGCACGTCAATTCTTAGGACAAATGGATAAACCAGATGTCGATTCAATCGAAGGTCTTTCCCCTGCGATTTCAATTGACCAAAAGACAACAAGCCGTAACCCAAGGTCAACCGTTGGAACGGTTACGGAGATTTATGATTATTTGCGTTTATTATATGCGCGTGTTGGTAAACCAATTTGTCCCAATCATGGTATCGAAATTACCTCTCAAACCATTGAGCAAATGGTTGATCGGATTTTAGAGTACCCTGAACGAACAAGGCTCCAAGTCCTTGCTCCTGTTGTATCAGGTCGTAAGGGTGCTCACGTCAAGGTCTTAGAAGATATTAAAAAACAAGGCTATGTGAGAGTTCGCGTCGATGGAGAGATGCTTGAGCTTTCTGATGATATCGAGCTTGAAAAAAACAAAAAGCATTCAATCGAGGTTGTTGTTGACCGTATTGTGATAAAAGAGGGTGTAACATCGAGACTAGCTGACTCAGTTGAAGCAGCACTTCGTCTTGGTGAAGGAAGGGTCATCATTGATGTAATGGGGGAAGAAGAGCTTTTGTTTAGTGAACTCCATTCCTGCCCTATTTGTGGTTTTTCAATTGGTGAGCTTGAGCCAAGAATGTTCTCTTTCAATAGTCCTTTCGGGGCCTGCCCTGATTGTGATGGTTTAGGAAGTAAGCTTGAAGTCGATCCTGCTCTCGTTATTCCAAACTGGGATTTATCACTTCGAAAGCATGCAATAGCCCCGTGGGAGCCAACAAGTTCACAATATTATCCGCAATTGCTTGAAGCAGTTTGTAACCATTATGGTATCGACATGGATATGCCAGTTAAGGATATACCGAAGCATTTAATGGATAAGGTTTTATATGGAAGTGATGGCGAGGAAATCTTTTTCCATTATGAAAATGATTGGGGCCAGGTTCGTGAAAATTATATTCAGTTTGAAGGCGTTCTTCGAAATGTAGAAAGACGTTACAAAGAAACAAGCTCTGATTATATTCGTGAGCAAATGGAAAAATACATGGGTGAAAAGGCTTGCCCTTCCTGTAAAGGTCATCGTTTGAAAAAGGAAAGCCTTGCTGTTCAAATATCTGGAAAGCATATTTCACATGTTACTGATTTTTCTATTAATGAGTCTTTAGAGTTTTTCTCTAATGTTGAGCTTTCTGAAAAGGATAAGCAAATTGCCAACCTTATTTTTCGAGAAATCAAGGAACGACTTGGGTTCCTAGTCAATGTAGGACTTGATTATTTGACGTTAAGTCGCGCAGCAGGGACGTTGTCAGGTGGAGAAGCACAGCGAATTCGTCTTGCTACCCAAATTGGTTCACGGTTAACAGGTGTTCTCTATATTCTAGACGAGCCCTCAATTGGTCTACACCAACGAGACAATGATCGACTCATTGATACGTTAAAAGCAATGAGGGATATTGGAAACACGCTAATTGTGGTAGAGCATGATGAGGATACCATGCTTGCGGCAGATTACCTAATTGATATTGGCCCAGGGGCTGGTACCCATGGTGGAGAAATTATATCAGCAGGAACTCCGAAAGAAGTGATGGAGGATCCGAAATCCTTAACAGGTCAATACTTATCAGGTAAAAAGTTCATACCACTTCCGATTGAAAGAAGAAAACCGGATGGTCGCTTTATCGAAGTTGTTGGAGCGAAGGAGAACAATTTAAAGAACGTAACAGTGAAGTTTCCTCTTGGTATGTTCGTAGCCGTTACAGGAGTATCTGGTTCAGGTAAAAGTACATTAGTAAACGAGATTCTTCATAAATCTCTTGCTCAAAAGCTAAATCGTGCTAAAAGTAAGCCAGGTGAGCACAAAACCATAAAGGGACTTGAACATTTAGAGAAGGTAATTGATATCGACCAATCTCCAATTGGACGAACACCACGTTCAAACCCGGCCACCTACACTGGGGTATTTGACGATATTCGTGATTTGTTTGCAAATACAAATGAAGCGAAAGTCAGAGGCTACAAAAAAGGTCGCTTTAGCTTTAATGTGAAAGGTGGACGCTGTGAAGCTTGCCGTGGAGATGGAATTATCAAAATTGAAATGCACTTCCTTCCAGACGTTTACGTTCCATGTGAGGTTTGTCATGGGAAACGCTATAACCGTGAAACATTGGAAGTTAAATATAAGGACAAGAATATCTCAGATATATTAGATATGACGGTTGAAGAGGCAGTTTCATTCTTCGAAAACCTTCCTAAAATTAAGCGGAAAATACAAACGCTGTTTGATGTAGGGTTAGGATATGTTAAATTGGGACAACCAGCTACAACTTTATCTGGTGGAGAAGCACAACGTGTGAAGCTCGCTTCTGAATTACATCGCCGCTCAAACGGAAAAACTTTCTATATTTTAGATGAGCCTACAACTGGACTACATGTCGATGACATCTCAAGACTCTTAAAAGTATTGCAGAGACTTGTGGAAAGTGGCGATACAGTCCTTGTGATCGAACATAATATTGATGTGATCAAAACAGCAGATTATATCATTGACCTTGGACCTGAAGGAGGAGACAAAGGTGGTACCATCGTGGGAACAGGCACACCAGAAGAAATCGCAAAAATCGAAGCCTCCCACACCGGCCACTACCTAAAACCGGTCCTAGAACGTGACCGAGAGCGAATGAGAGAACTCATTAAAGAAAAAGAAACCGTGTAGGAACCAGAGGCAGGAGCCAAAGGGACGGTTCTTGTGGCTCTCTTAATAGGAAAATCCCGATTTGCTTCATAGCAAGTTGGGATTTTTTTAAATGCATATTTCTCTCCTAACTGTAAAACTATGGTATCCTGTTAAGAGAATGAACGGATAGGTGATACCCATGCGAGATATGGCACAGAAAAAGCTTTATAGACTTTGGACAGGAGAATTGGCTGCGGCCATTTTATTCCCAATCCTATGGTTGTTCTATATTCCAACATTTGAATGGTCTATCGAGTATTTAACTACTTTTCCACATATATTTGCTTTCTGCATTTTAGAGTTTATTTTGTTCCAAGGAAGTTATTATTGGTATGTAAAGTGGAAACGACTCAAAAAGGGGAAACAGTCGTCTCTGACAAACAAACAACTGGCACTTTTTCGTATTTTCAAAATCAGTAATCTTGTATTACTAGTAATTGGAATACCTGTACTTGTCTATCAAGCTACGTTTTCAAAAGGGCTATTTTGGTACCTTTTCTTATATGGTTTTGCCATGATTGAATATATCAATTATTATCATATACGCCTTTCCTATATGAGTGTGGAGGAAATAAAAGAATTTATCCGACAGAAAGGATTTCGCCACTCCATTTTAGCGAGGGAAATGAGGAAACTACGTAATTAATTATTACTCGAACAAGGATTTTACCGTTAATACGATTTCCTTTGGTCTTACGTTGAGGGAAGCAAGTCTATTAAGTTCAATCCAGACTGGAGTATAAGAGCCTCGGTTTTTATTTTTAGAGAATTCCTCTCCCATCTAGAATAACAGAAAAGGACTTTATTTTGAATTTGCTTCATACAGATAAAAATATAGCGTTAACCCATTTTAAGACGTTTCATATGCAAGAATCTCAAGAAAATTACCTCGAAATCAACGACAAACAAAAACTCACAGACAATAAAGCGACTGAAATCATCAGGAATATCTGCAATGTAGACCACTGCTTAGACCTTCAAAAGATAACAAATCCAACCACACGAGAAATACATATCTAAAACCTAAAATCAGAGGGACTATCAACTAGACAAATAGCAAGACTCACCGGCATAAGCCGCAAAGTAATATCAAAAGTATAAGATGGCCAAGGAGAAGAAAGGAGTACCAAGGGGCCACGGGGACGGTTCTCTCGGCTCTAAAGTACAGAAAATTGACAAAATTAATCCATGGATCACAGGAACCGTCCCTCTGGTCCCAAAAGGAGCTCAAAAATGAAAATGACGATCAGGGTTATTGAGGTTTTGTTAGGACTCATCTTTTTAGGAGCTGGATTAAATGGCTATGTTGTCTTATTTGGATTTGAACCGTTTGCTCCAACTAGTCCAGCTGCTATGGAATTCTTGGGAGACGGCTATTTATTGGCATTGGAAAAGGGTGTCGAAATTATTGCCGGCATCTTACTGATCATTCGTAGGTATGTACCATTGGCCTTAGTTGTTTTAGGAGGATTAATCGTCAATATATTAGCGTTTCATATTTTTGTAGATTCAGAGTTGCTATTATTAGCTATTGTGATAACCATTTTTGAAGCCATTTTAACTTGGCACTATCGTGAAAACTTTAAAGGCTTGTTAGAAAGCAAGCCAAAGCAATGAATCCAGTAGGGTGACCTCTGGATTTTTTTGAAAAAGTGGGGATGTTTCTCCTTTTACCCCTGATCACTCTATTAAGAAGAATAACCAAAGGAGCCACGAGAACCGTCCCTATGGTCCCTAAGCCTCGAGGCGTATTTTTGTAAAATGTTGAAACCATTGATGTGTAGGTTTCGTATATAGAGGTATGAAGGGGAGATGTTGAGTGAATACGGATAAATTAATTGCAGCGTTGTGTTACTTTAGTATTTTTTTTGCAGGATTTATTTTACCAATCGTAGTTTATATTCTAGTTCAAAATCCAGAGGTTAAAAAGCATGCCCTCCATGCGTTGATTTCACATATTATTCCAGCAGCTACAGTCGTTTTTGTCATTATACCATTTTTCTTTATGTGGTCAGTGGAGGCATTTGCAGCAGCCATGGTGCTGATTTTCATTCTGTTAGCCATCATTAACATTGGAATCGTGATTTGGAACATCGTAAAGGGAATTCAAGTATTAGCTCACGATGAATTTTAACTTTATTCAGCGGAAGTCCACTACTTTATTAATTTGGATTAGTGCAAAAAGCGTATCTCATTTCAGTTGGGGTTCAAACCTCGACTGAATAAAGTTAAAGCCTCCGGCGGATGCCTCGATTTTTAAAATGAAATTTTTCGAGCTTGCTCGAAAAAAAATCGGGCGCAAATACGCCAAGGCGCATTTGATAGGAGGAATTTACTGATGAAAGAGGAACAAAAACGTATTTTAAAGCTTGTCGAGGAAGGAAAACTTACAGCAGAGGAAGCAATCATTCTTATTGAAAAACTTCATACGGCTGAAGAAACCGGGGACCCAGCACAAGAAATCAAGACGGAGCTTTCAACTCAGGTTCAGTTCGAGCAATCCCAAAATCAACACCAGAACACGTATGAAAATAAAGGTTCAGCAAAACACAAATTTATGGACTTTATCGACACTGCACTGAAAAAAATCAAGGACCTTGACCTCGACTTTAATTTTGGTACCGCAGTAGACGTGAAACATATTTTTCAGCATAAGGACGTATACATTACGAAGCTTGACCTAGATGTTTCAAACGGAAGTATCACGATTATTCCATGGGAAGAGCGGGATGTTCGGGTTGAATGTGAAGCAAAAGTATACAACATTGAAAACCAGGAAAGAGCGCGAAAAGCATTTTTAGAGGATGTCCTTTTCTCAATTGAAAATGGTGCGCTTCGTTTATCGATTCAGAAAAAGCAAATGAAGGTTCATGCGAAAATCTATGTTCCACAGGAAAACTATGAAAGTATAAAGGCTCGCATGTTTAACGGACCGATTACAGGGGAAAATTTACGAGTAAAGGAATTCCGTGCAAAGACAGCAAATGGCGCCATTACTATCACAAACTTCGACACCGATTCAGTAGAAGTAGAAACTGCAAATGGTCACATTAAAGCGGATCAAATCACTAGCAAGGACTTTGAAGCTGAAACGATTAATGGTACAGTAACAGCAACAGGTCTTTTTGAAAAAATAGACCTCCAAAGCTTTAACGGAAATATTACGTGTGATCTTCAAGGTGATGTCTGCCACACCGCATTTGTAAAAACGACAACGGGTGGCATTGATATGTTTATTGCAAATGAATACCAGGTTGATGGAGAATTAAAATCAAACCTTGGGAATTTTAAGTCAGAGCTTCCGATGATGTCGATTATTGAAGAGAAAAACGAAGTTGTTCAGAAGTCACTTCGCTTTAAGGCGAATGAAGAAAAAGCGCAAAAGCTACATCTATTTGCCGAAACGAAAACAGGCTCGATAACTATAAAGTGAAACTTCATTCAGTGGGGGACTTCATCCACCCACTGAATGTTAGTTGAACCAATCGGGCTTTTACTGGCAGTTTGATCCCTAAAAAAATTATTGGTTGTCCCTATGAACTGCAGTCGGGGTCTTACTGCCAGTTAATGCGGGATAAAACCACTTTGAGGTGTTAAATATGAAAAAGAAATTATACCGCTCTACCCGAAATAGAATGCTAGGAGGAGTGCTCGGAGGTCTAGCTGATTACACGGGAATCGATGCGTCCCTATTACGTATTCTTGCGGTAGTTGGGTTTATATTAGGTGTGGGATCTCTTGGTCTCATTTATCTCGTTTGGATTTTTATTGTACCGAATGAAGGAGATGTCTTATAGATAATGAAATGGCTTGCTAGCATAATTGTCAACAGCATCGTACTCATGGTTGTCGCAGGCTACGTCGATACCTTTCACTTAGAGGGTGTCGGCGCAGCAATCACGGCAAGCATCATCCTGTCGATTTTAAATGTAATCGTCAAACCTATTCTCATACTTTTAACCTTACCTGTCACGGTTCTATCATTAGGTTTATTTTTATTCGTGATCAATGCTATTACCTTAATGTTGACACAGTCCATAATGGGAGACTCCTTCGTCATCGAAGGCTTTGGAACGGCGGTACTAGCAGCAGTCATCATTTCTATTCTAAACCTACTGATTCAAAAGGTAATCGTAGAACCGCTTCAGGAGAAAAAGAAATAATTTCTCAAAACAGCGTTGTCCAGAAGGAATAACGCTGTTTTTTATTGAATTAATAGTAAAAAATGTTAAGGAGCCTAGCCATGTTTCCAAAACTAGAAACCGAAAGACTTAGAATAAGAGAAATTGTACATAGTGATGCTCAAGGGATTTTTGACTGCTTTTCAAACCATGATGTAACACGCTATTACGGACAGGACCCTATAACCGAATTAAAACAAGCAGAACAGTTTGTTGAATTCTTTGAAAAAAGTTATATAGAAAAGCGTGGGATTAGATGGGGAATTGAATTAAAGGAAAGAGAGGGGCTTATCGGCACCATTGGGTTTAATGCCTGGTCTCCTAAACATAAGCGAGCAGAGATAGGCTATGAACTTCATCCCCAATACTGGCGAAAGGGATATATATCCGAGGCTGCTTCAGAAGTGATAAGATATGGTTTTAACGAACTTGGATTAACACGTATTGGGGCAGTTGTGTTTCTTGAAAATGAAGCATCCAACGATTTATTAAAAAAACTCGGTTTTGAGAAAGAGGGAGTCTTAAGAAACTATATGTACCAAAACGGTGTCCCGCACGATACGAATGTTTACTCGTTGTTAAAATAAAGTCGCTCAAAGACATTCCATGCTGGAATGTCTTTATAACGTTTATCAAGAATATGTTCCTAACCATCTCACCCCAAACCACTTCCAAACATTCTTCACCAATTTTAATCAGAAAAGTTTTGGCGTTACACAGAAAAATGCTAAAATGGAGAATGAGTTTAACTTTGCTAGTAAACAAGCCCTAAGCATAAGAATTACCAGGGCTATTTAAAAGATGCAGAAATCAAATCAAACATAAATCTACACGAATCACAATCGAGGAGGTACGGATGTGCCAAAAGTTAGTACAAAGGATTTAATTGAGAAATTTAAGTTAGAATTGGTAAGTGGGGAAGAGGGGATCAATCGTCCAATCACCACAAGTGATATATCAAGACCAGGTATCGAGCTTGCTGGATTTTTTGATTATTATCCAGCGGAGAGGATTCAGCTTTTAGGAAAAACGGAGCTTACCTTTTTTGATAAATTATCACATGATGAGAAAATGTACCGAATGGAGAAGCTTTGTACAGACATTACGCCTGCGATTATAATTTCTCGCGATATGGAAGTGCCTCCAGAGTTAATTGAGGCTTCTGAGCGTGAATCTGTTCCGGTGATTAAGTCTTCTATAAAAACGACAAGACTATCGAGTAGAATTACGAACTTCTTGGAAAGCAAGCTTGCACCAACAACTGCAGTACATGGTGTTCTCGTGGACATATACGGGGTTGGGGTTCTAATCATCGGTAAAAGTGGTGTTGGTAAAAGTGAAACAGCCTTGGAGCTCGTGAAACGAGGGCACCGTCTTGTTGCGGATGACTGTGTAGAAATTCGTCAGGAAGATGATGATACGCTTATTGGAAGCGCACCGGAATTAATCGAGCATCTCCTTGAAATCCGTGGTCTAGGAATTATCAACGTGATGACCCTATTTGGTGCAGGAGCCATCCGTAATTTCAAACGAATTACGTTAGTCGTCAACCTTGAGCTCTGGGATCAAACGAAACAATATGATCGACTTGGGCTTGAAGAAGAAAAAATGAAAATCATTGATACTGAATTAACAAAATACACAATCCCAGTTCGACCAGGGCGAAACCTTGCAGTTATTATCGAGGTGGCAGCAATGAATTACCGTCTAAAACGAATGGGCTTAAACGCAGCAGAGGATTTTACAAATCGGCTCTCAAGTGCGATTGAATATGGGGAACATGACGACATGTAACAAAAGTTGAAAAAAGGGAGTGGAGAAAGTGGATCGAAATATACAACCATTAGACCCGACATTTTTAGAACTGGGCGCACTACGGATTCAATGGTATGGACTTATTATCGGGCTGGGAACCATGCTTGCCCTGTATCTTGCCATCAAGGAATCAGAACGCAGAGGCATGCATAAGGATACATTTATGGACCTTATGCTGTTTGCAGTTCCAATTGCCATAATCTGTGCAAGAATCTACTATGTTATTTTTAAATGGGATTATTACTCACAAAATCCTTCTAAAATCATTGCGATTTGGGAAGGGGGAATTGCGATTCACGGTGCCTTGATCGGTTCCGTTGTGACAGCGATTGTGTTTGCAAAAGTAAAAGGATTGTCATTCTGGAAAATTGCTGACATTGCCGCACCAAGTATTATTTTGGGTCAAGCGATTGGTCGTTGGGGAAACTTTATGAACCAAGAAGCACATGGTGGACCGATTGCAGAAGCAAACATCCAAACCTTTTATAACGTATTGCCTGACTTTATTATGGACCAAATGTATATAGAAGGCGTGTACTATCACCCAACCTTTTTATATGAGTCTATTTGGAGTTTAGTTGGATTTGTTATATTGCTTATGCTTCGAAAAGTCAATTTAAGACGCGGGGAAATGTTCCTCACATATGTGATCTGGTATTCTATTGGTCGTCTTTTCGTCGAAGGGCTGCGTACAGACAGCTTAATGCTAGGGGATATTCGAGTAGCTCAGTTGGTTTCAGTTGTGTCCATTATAGGAGCTTTAGTCGTACTTATTTATCGCAGAAAAAAAGGGCATTCAAACGAACGTTATTTAGAGAACTAATTCATTAAAAGGGAGAGGGAAAACTTGCTAGACATGATCAAGAGAGGCTTCATAGTAGGACTAAAAACTACTTGGACATTGGGGAAAGTAATTTTTCCTGTTACCCTTCTCGTTACATTGCTTCAGCATACGCCAGTGCTAGATTGGGTGATTACGTGGATTGCACCTATAATGGGCTGGTTTGGTTTATCAGGTGATGCGGCAATTCCACTTGTATTAGGAAACTTTTTAAACCTTTATGCGGGAATTGGAGCGATTTTAACATTGGATTTGACCGTGAAAGAAGTGTTTATTTTAGCGGTCATGCTATCATTCTCACATAATATGATTATCGAATCCACTGTTGCTGCAAAAGTTGGAATGAAAATTTGGATCATTGTACTGGTTAGACTTGGTCTTGCGTTTATCTCTGCCTTTGTTATCAATCTAGTTTGGAATGGCGGTAGTGAGCTAGCAAAATATGGACTTGTGTCAGGTACAGAAGAACAAATTTCAGGCTGGGGCAGTATCCTTTTAAATGGGATTGAAAAAGCATCTTTTGGGATTCTGCAATTAGCCATCATTGTCATTCCACTTATGGTTGTGATTCAAATATTGAAAGAATTAAAATGGTTAGATGTGTTCTCCAGTTGGATGAAACCAGTCACAAAAGCACTGGGGATGAAGGAAAATACATCAACAACCTTGGCATCAGGGATTTTGTTCGGCTTAGCTTTCGGAGCGGGTGTAATGATTCAGGCGGTAAAAGAGGATAATGTAGATAAGAAGGATTTAACATTGGCGTTTATTTTCCTAGTGTCCTGCCACGCAGTCGTTGAGGATACGCTTATCTTTGTCCCACTCGGAATTCCGGTTTTACCGTTGTTGTTAATCCGTCTCATCACAGCAACGATTTTAACAATGGTCGTCGCTTTTATCTGGAAACGTGTCGAGCAGAATAATAGAAAGGAAATTATTTATGGCAATTAAAACACTTTTATTTGATTTAGATGGAACGTTAATTGATACAAACGAACTGATTTTACAATCTTTTTTACACACTTTTGAAACATACTTTCCGGACCGTCAATTTACCCGGGAGGAGATCCTGCCGTTCAATGGTCCAACCTTGCATGAATCATTTTCTTCAGTGGATCCGGATCGGGCAGAAGAAATGATTGCGGAATATCGTAAATTCAATCATGAAAAGCATGATGAACTGGTAACTGAGTTTCCTGGAGTGTTCGACACCATCAAAACCTTGAAGGAACAAGGTTATAAAATTGGTGTCGTTACGACAAAGATAAGAAATACAGTGAATATGGGATTAAAACTAACAAAACTCGATCAATTCTTTGATGTAGTGGTGACATTGGATGATGTTAAAAATCCAAAACCAGACCCAGAACCAGTACTGCTGGCATTAAAACTGTTGGGTTCAACACCTGAAGAAGCAATCATGATTGGTGACAATTATCAGGACATCGTAGCTGGTCAAAATGCAGGAACAAAGACTGCTGGAGTCGCTTGGTCTCATAAAGGAAAAGACTTCTTATTAGAATACAAACCTGATTTTATGCTTGAGAATATGAGTGATCTGTTGGATATTGTTTCGGTAAAAGGATGAAAAAATAGTGAAACGACGAACCACGCGTTATAATGTTTCAGGTCCCAATTCGCTTTGGCAAATCTATAAAACCGTATCTTTTTGGAAGGTTGTCAAAAACTTTATTATCATTCAGATAGCACGATACACACCGTTTTTAGGCGTGAAAAATTGGTTATATCGCACCTTTTTAAAAATGAAGGTTGGCGAAAAAACAGCATTTGCACTCATGGTAGTGCCAGATACTATGTTCCCGGAAAAAATCAGTGTCGGAAGCAATACGGTCATTGGCTTTAATACAACGATTTTAGCGCATGAATATTTGATCAAGGAATATAGACTTGGAGACGTTAAAATTGGTAGTGAAGTTATGATTGGTGCTAATACAACAATTTTACCTGGCGTGGAAATTGGAGACGGGGCAATTGTGTCGGCTGGCACTTTAGTCCATAGGGACGTTCCAGCCGGAAGCTTTGTCGGGGGAAATCCGATGCAGGTGATATATACAAAAGAACAACGGGAACAGCGTGAACAAGGGGAATCAGACCATTGATAATGGTTTGGTTCCTTTTTTTTGTTTCACCCATACCTAGTCTCATTCCTCACTCCCCTTTCCGCGACTCTCTTTTTCCAACATCTGTCTCCTTTCTTCCTCTCTTGCTTACAAATTCCTAACCTACTTATCAACAATATTCACACAATACAGAAACCTCCTTGGAAGTTATCAACAATACCCACAATATCCACAGGTCCGCTTTATCCACAATCCACAACAACCCCAAAAACCGAATCAACTAAATTCTGACTTTTTCGTTGACGTTTGGTAGGGATAGGTGTAATATATACTTTATCTTGGTAGTATGTTAGCGAACTAAAGTAAAAATAATTTAGTGAAATATATGGAAACATAATTAAATACAAACTTTGGTGGTGACGAAAATCGTGTTTATGTTTGAAAAACCCCTGGGGATGAGAGATACATTGCCAGCTTTATATGAAGCGAAAAAGAAAATTCGAAATGCTATGTCGTCTCAAATTGAAAGCTGGGGCTATCAATTTATTGAAACTCCAACACTTGAATATTATGAAACAATCGGTGAGGCATCAGCGATCCTCGACCGTCAACTATTTAAATTATTGGATTCACAGGGACATACACTTGTCCTTCGACCTGATATGACGGCGCCAATTGCCAGAGTTGCAGCGTCCCGATTATATAAAGGAGAATACCCACTACGTATCGCATACTCAGCAAATGTGTTCCGCGCTCAACAACATGAAGGTGGAAGACCTGCCGAATTCGAGCAAATCGGGGTTGAGTATATTGGTGATACGACAACCAGTGCAGATGCAGAGGTTATTTCTCTTATGATTTCGGCACTTAAGCAAGCGGGACTTACCAATTTTACCGTGCCAATTGGTCATATTGGCTACGTAAAATCATTGTTCATGGAGATTGTCGGAAACGAAGCAAGAGCTGATGTTCTTCAACGTTATTTATATGAAAAAAATTATGTTGGCTATAGAGAGCATGTGAAAAACTTGCCGCTCTCTTCTATTGATAAACAACGATTGCTAACTCTTTTACAATTAAGAGGAAATGACGCAAAAATTGCTAAAGCAAAAGAATTAGTCGAATGTGAAGAAGGAAAAAAGGCAGCCGAAGAACTTGAAATGCTGTGGAAAAAGTTAGAGGCATTCGGTGTGACAGAGCATATTAAAATTGATTTTAATCTTGTCAGTCATATGAGCTACTATACAGGAATCCTTTTCGAAATTTACGCTGAGAATGTTGGCTTTTTAGTTGGTAACGGCGGTCGCTATGATCATTTATTTGAAAAATTTGATCGTCCAGCACCGGCGACAGGCTTTGGAATTCGGATTGATCGACTTCTGGAAGCACTTGATCTACCACAGGATGAGCCCGAAATTCATTGTGTGATATTTAGTGCAGAACAACGAGACGAAGCCATTCGCTTTGCGATGAATAAAAGAGAACAGGGTGAGCGCGTCATCCTTCAAGATATTGCTGGAATCAAGGATGTGGATGCGTGCACAAGCGCATTTGCGAAAAATACCTTTTTCTTAGGAACGACAAAGAAGGAGGAAGAGTAAATGAACGACAAACTAACGATAGCGATGCCGAAAGGACGAATTTTTGAAGAAGCGGCACAGCTTTTACAAAAAGCAGGCTACAAGCTTCCTCCTGAATTTGAGGATTCCCGAAAATTAATTATCGACGTGCCTGACGAGCCATTTCGATTCATGCTTGCAAAGCCAATGGATGTCACCACGTATGTGGAGCATGGCGTTGCAGACCTTGGAATTGCCGGGAAGGACGTTATGCTTGAGGAAGAGCGCGACGTTTATGAAGTGCTTGATTTACAAATTAGCAAATGCTATCTCGCGGTTGCAGGGTTACCTGATGTGAAAGTGAAAGGTGTTGCACCTAAAATTGCCACGAAATATCCAAACGTCGCCTCTGGTTATTTTCGTGAAAATGGGGAACAGGTGGAAATCATTAAATTGAACGGTTCCATTGAACTTGCTCCTTTAATTGGATTGGCCGACCGAATTGTGGATATTGTATCAACAGGACGCACCTTAAAGGAAAATGGATTGGTTGAGCTTGAGCACATAGCGGACATCACTTCACGTCTTATCGTCAATCCAGTGAGCTATCGCTTAAGAGATCAGCAAATCGACGATATTGTAGAGAGATTATCCAAAGTCGTATCTCAATAGTTAGAAAGGACCGACACAGCATGCGAATAGAACGTGTAACCAACACTGTTTCACTGAAGCGGACAATTGATAGTGGGACTGAGGAACAGAGAAAAGCAGTATTAGAAATACTTACCGAAGTACAAAAAGAAGGGGATAACGCCCTTCGATCTTATACGGAAAAATTTGATGGAGTTTTACTTCGTGAGTTTAAAGTCACGGATTCAGACATCAAAGAAGCTTATTATAAATTAGATGAGAATATGGTTCAAATCATTAAAGAAGCCGCGGAAAATATTCGAGATTACCATAGTCGACAAACCAAGCAGTCATGGATGACGATGAAGGATAATGGTACGATTCTTGGTCAAAAAATCACCCCACTTGATGCTGTAGGTGTGTATGTACCAGGTGGGAAAGCAGCCTATCCATCATCCGTCCTCATGAATGTCATCCCAGCACAGGTTGCAGGTGTCAAGCGAATCGTGATGGTATCCCCACCTGGGAAGGACGGTACAATTCCAGCAGGTGTAATCGTTGCAGCTGATATATTGGGTGTTAAAGAAATCTACAAGGTAGGCGGTGCTCAGGCAGTTGGCGCCTTGGCATATGGTACTGAATCGATCAAGCCTGTTGATAAAATTGTCGGACCTGGAAATATATTTGTGGCGTTGGCCAAGCGTGAGGTATATGGAAATGTGGATATCGACATGATCGCAGGACCAAGCGAAATCGTTGTGTTGGCGGATGAAACAGCTCTTCCAAACGAAGTAGCAGCTGACCTTTTATCCCAGGCTGAGCATGATGAGCGGGCATCAAGTATTCTTGTAACGCCCTCTATGGAGCTAGCCGAATTAGTTGCTGAAGAAGTTGAAAAACAATTATCGCTCCTACCTCGTGAGGCGATCGCGAGAGCTTCCATCAATGACTTCGGGGCGATTTATGTCACAAATGATGGAGATGAAGCCATTCAGGTTGTAAATGAGCTTGCACCTGAGCATCTAGAAATCATGACAAAGGAACCTATGGAACAGGTAGGTAAAATCAAGCACGCTGGTGCAATATTTATCGGTCGTTATAGTTCAGAGCCTGTTGGCGACTATTTCGCTGGTCCAAACCATGTTCTTCCAACAAACGGAACAGCACGTTTTTCAAGTCCATTAAGTGTGGATGATTTTACGAAAAAATCCAGCATCATTTCATACAGCAAACAAGCAATTGTAGATAACGGTCCAAAGATTGCGGCTTTCGCAAGACTAGAAGGACTGGAAGCACACGCGAGAGCAGTTGAAGAACGATTAAAATAGGAGGTTCAAAAGTCCGGTGAAAATGACACAGCGAATAGAGGAACTTCGACTAAATGCCGACAAGTCCTGTGTCGAACGTCGAAGTCACCACATCCTGTGGAAGAGCGTTGGCTTGCTTTTTCGTTCCTCACGTATTAACTACATACGTTCCGGTTCCGGTACTCAAAGCTGCGCCGCCTTGAACTTTCGACGCACAGGATGTGCTAGTGCCGGCGACGCCACAGGACGTGGCGATATTAGCCGGCGAGGTCCTTTTCATCCTCCTTTTGAACATTTATTTAAATAATTCACAAAATTGAGGATTTATCTGTGGATTATGTGGGTAATAATCCACCAAAACGAGTAATACCAAGCATTCATTAAGTATTATAAAATTGTGGATAACGGTAGGTGTAATCATGACAAGACAAGCAAAAGTTGAACGTAAAACAAATGAAACAGATATAAAACTAGATTTTACAGTAGATGGGGAAGGAACCTCAAAGCTAGATACGGGAGTTCCATTTATGTCACACATGCTCGACCTTTTCACAAAGCACGGGCATTTTAACCTGACAGTTGATGCAAAGGGTGATACTGAAATTGATGATCACCACACAACAGAGGACATTGGAATTTGTTTAGGACAGGCATTACGCGAAGCGCTAGGTGATAAAAAAGGAATCAAGCGCTACGGAAATGCATTTGTGCCAATGGATGAAGCACTTGCCCAGGTTGTTATTGATCTTGGAAACCGTCCACACTTTGAATTAAAGGCGGAATTTCCAAGCTCCCGTGTTGGTACGTTTGACACGGAACTCGTACATGAGTTTTTATGGAAGCTTGCATTAGAAGCAAGAATCAATCTCCATGTTATTGTTCACTATGGTCACAATACACATCACATGATTGAGGCGATTTTTAAAGCATTAGGTCGTGCATTAGATGAAGCAACTATAGTTGACCCACGAGTTAAGGGGGTCCCATCAACGAAAGGGATGTTGTAGATGATCGGCATAATTGATTACGGCATGGGGAATTTATACAGCGTTTCTAAGGCGCTTGAACGGATGAACCACGAATACTTCATTTCAAGTTCACCTGAAGAGCTCAGCAAAGCTGACGGCTTGATTTTACCAGGTGTGGGTTCCTTCAAGGATGCGATGGGAATTTTACATGAAAAAGGATTAGTGGCCTTTATAAAAGAATCCGTGGCAAAAGGAACACCAATTCTAGGAATTTGTTTAGGGATGCAGCTATTATTTGAAGAAAGCGAAGAAAATGGACTCACCCAGGGTCTTGGCTTTTTAACAGGAAGAATTACAAAATTTCCTGGAGTAACAACAAGTGGAGAATCCTACAAGGTGCCACATATGGGCTGGAATGACCTTAACCTGATCAATCCTTCTCCGCTTTTACAGAATATCGAGGGTGGACATGTCTATTTCGTTCACTCCTATTATGCGAAAACTGATAATGAAAATGTGATCGCAAGTAGTACCTATGATGTGGAGGTTCCAGCTGTTGTCGGGAAAGGAAATGTATTTGGAACCCAGTTTCATCCGGAAAAAAGCAGTGAGTTAGGTTTGAAAATTCTCCAAAACTACGCTGCAATCGTGGAAAAGAAGGTGTCAATATGAGTACATTTACAATTTACCCTGCAATCGATATGCGTGGTGGGAAATGCGTTCGCTTGCTTCAAGGGGATTATAATAAGGAAACCGTGTACGGTGATTCTCCTTTTGATATGGCAAAAGCTTTTGCTGATGCTGGCGCAGAGTGGATTCATATGGTGGACTTAGATGGAGCAAAAGTCGGAAAGCGCGTGAATGATCAATATGTGCTTGAGGTTGCAAATAAACTTGACGCAAAGGTTCAAATCGGGGGTGGCATTCGAACAGAAGAGGATGTGGCCTATTATATTGAAAATGGCGTTGATCGTGTAATTTTAGGAAGTGCTGCCATTTCTAATCCTGATTTTGTAAAGGAAATGCTTAAAAAATACAAAGAAAAAATTGCAATCGGTATTGATGCAAAAGACGGTTATGTTGCAACGGAAGGATGGCTAAACACTTCTTCCGTAAAAGCGACTGATTTAGGTATCGAGCTTGCGAATGCGGGGGCTGAAGTGTTTATTTTTACAGATATCGCAACCGATGGCATGCTCAGTGGACCTAACATCGATGCGGTTGCAACACTTGCTGCTGCAACAGGTAAAAAAGTCATTGCTTCAGGTGGGGTTAGCTCAATCGATGACCTTAAAGCACTTAGTAAGCTTGTGGAGCAAGGTGTTTCTGGAGCAATTGTCGGAAAAGCGATTTACACCAACCAATTTACTGTCCAAGAGGCGTTAGAAGAGGTGAAAGGTTCATGATAACGAAACGAATCATTCCATGCCTAGATGTAAAGGACGGCCGAGTCGTAAAAGGAATTCAATTTGTTGGGCTTCGAGATGCAGGTGATCCTGTTGAACTCGCGAAGTTTTACGATTCCGAAGGTGCAGATGAATTGGTATTTTTAGATATTTCAGCTTCTCATGAGGGTCGAAAAACGATGGTTGAGGTTGTTGAAAAAGTTGCTGCAGAGCTTGCAATTCCTTTTACAGTAGGAGGAGGAATCAATTCCTTAGAGGATATGAAAAAAATCCTTCGTGCTGGCGCTGACAAGGTTTCACTGAATACGGCAGCTGTAACAAATCCAGACCTCATTAAAGAAGGAGCAGATTTCTTCGGCTCTCAATGTATTGTTGTGGCGATCGATGCAAAATATGATGAGGGACTTGGCAGCTGGCGAGTATATACACATGGTGGTCGTAATGCAACCGAATGGGAGGTTGTTGCGTGGGCACAGGAAGTGGTACAGCGTGGTGCAGGAGAGATCTTGTTAACGAGCATGGACGATGATGGAAGCAAGGATGGCTTCAATCTAGAATTAACTAGACGAGTCAGTGAAGCTGTTTCCGTTCCTGTCATCGCTTCAGGGGGTGCTGGAAATGCTGGGCATTTTGTGGAAGCCTTCACTGAAGGTAAGGCAGACGCAGCACTTGCAGCGAGTATTTTTCACTACAAAGAAACATCTGTAAAAGAGGTTAAACAAGTTTTAAAAGAGAAAGGGGTCAATGTCCGATGAACACACCAGACATTAAATTCGATGAAAAGGGACTTGCTCCTGCCATTGTTCAGGATGCTGTGAGCAAAGAGGTTTTAACACTTGCATATATGAATGAAGAATCACTACGCAAATCCATTGAAACACGTGAAACGTGGTTTTATAGCCGCTCTCGTCAAGAGCTTTGGCACAAAGGTGAAACGTCCGGAAACACCCAAAAGATTGTCGATATAAAATACGATTGTGACAAGGATGCTATTCTAGTTTTAGTTGAACCAGCAGGACCTGCATGCCACACTGGTAACTATACATGCTTTAATGACTCTTTACTGGGAGAAGCAAAAGAAGTGACTTCTGACCGCTTTGCCATCCTTAATGAGCTTGAAAAAGTAATAGCTGAGCGCGAAGCAGAAATGCCAGAGGGAGCGTATACGACATACCTATTTGATAAAGGGGTTGATAAGATCCTGAAAAAAGTAGGAGAAGAAGCTTCCGAGGTGATCATTGCAGCCAAGAATCGCAGCCACGAAGAATTAAAATGGGAAGCGGCAGATCTCATTTATCACTTGCTTGTCTTACTTCGTGAACAAAAGCTCCCACTTGATGACGTATTGTCTGTTTTACAAAAAAGAAGATGATGAATTTATAGGGTACTTATCCACAGCAAGTACCCTTTTTCAACCCTTTATTTTACTAGAATGCGAATCACTTATCCCCGTTATCCTCAATATCCACAATCCGACCAGAGTTTTAGTGTATATCTTACCTCAATCCAGTAAATACGTCAGATTATTCACATAAAGGGAAGGAACTGTCCACATTATTCACATTGTCCACAAAATACCATGGCAAAGTTTTCGTTTTTAGCCAAGCACCTCTATGTTCCAATTGCCTTTATATGTTATACTACCTTGGGAAATAATTTTATTCGGATTTATTTTTTGGAGGACCCTGATGGAAAAACAAAACGTAAAAGAAAGACAACATGCATCAAAGATTATTCCGTTTATCCAGACGGGAGAATATTATTTTAAAAAAGGACTAAAGGCGTATCGCCAGCATGATATATATAAATCGATTAAACATTTTAAGCGAGCGATTGAGCTTGAGCCGAATGAGCCGATGTTTTTATGCCAACTATCGGTTGCACTGACTGAAATCGGCGACTATGTCGTATCAAATCAATATCTTACTAAAATAATAGATGAGCCAAAATTCGATATGCCTGAGTGTTTTTATTTTATGGCTAACAATTATGCACATTTAGGCTTGTTCCAAGAGGCTGCAAAACATGCAGATTGGTATTTAGAGCGTGAACCTGATGGGGATTTTGCTGAAGACGCCGAGGATTTGCTTGACCTATTACGTCTTGAGGAAGGCGACGATGAGGTTTCCGCAAACCATCAGGATGAACTCATTGTGAAACAGGAACATGCACGTGAATTCCTTGAAACAGGGAAATTGGACGAAGCGGTGACCCTTTTAAAGGAAATTATTCGTGAGTACCCTGAATTTTGGTCAGCTTATAATAATTTGGCGCTTGCCTATTTTTATTCAGGAGATGTGGAAAATGCATCCGAGATCCTAGATGAGGTATTGAGTAAGAACCCTGGAAATCTGCACGCACTCTGCAATTCTCTTGTCTTTTTATATTATCAACGTAAAAATCAACAGGTAAAAGAGTTAACGAGACGATTATCATTTATTCATCCGATTTTGTTTGAACACCGATATAAACTAGGTGCAACCTTTGGGTTAATCGGAAGACATGATCTTGCTTATCAATGGTTACGTAATTTGCAGCGTAGCGGTTTTGAAGGGGATGAAACCTTTTATTATTGGCTTTCCTATTCAGCCTATTTCACAGAGCATTTTGATGTTGCCAAAAACGCGTGGAAGCGAGTGCTCGAAGAAAATCCAAGTAAAAAGGGTTCAGCACCTTGGGAATCTGACTCTACAAAGCCAATAAGTGATGTGCTTGATCGTTGGTTGACCGGTGATTTTATTGAGGAACGCTTATATGGTTTATTTTTAGCAAGCAAAACAAATTCGTCCTTGGCACGTAAGGATTTAAAGCATATTCAGTTTCATGCGACACTTGAACAAGAATTTGCAAATTATGTTTTAGCTAAAAAGAAAAAAACGGAAAAAATACCATCTTACATTGTTGATGGATACAATATTGCGGACACTTTATTTACAAAAAATAAACATGATGATACAGCAAATGAAGAACTGTATTTAACTTGGTTAATGATCTACGATGAGGCGGTTAAGCGTCAGTTCAATGTTTCAAACTGGCAGGCTTGGGCTGCTGCAACAGAATACATTTGGCGTAATCATGTGTCACGAACAATTACACAAAAACAGGTTGCGGATAAGTATAAGATTTCGAAGGCAACCGTCATGAAATATGTAAAATTTGTAAAAGAACTCCTACAATGAGCATATTAATAGCGGATTTTGTCAGGATTTTATAGGATAGGAATAGGAGATACTAAACGATATACTAAATTTTACTCACAGAAGTTAGGAGAGACGTAAAAATGACGGAAGAAAAAATTTATGATGTCATTATTATCGGTGCCGGACCAGCAGGCATGACTGCTGCCGTTTATACATCTCGTGCAAACCTATCAACATTAATGCTTGAGCGTGGGATTCCGGGTGGTCAAATGGCAAACACAGAGGAAGTTGAAAACTACCCAGGCTTTGACCATATTTTAGGTCCTGAGCTATCCACAAAAATGTTTGAGCACGCGAAAAAATTCGGTGCAGAATATGCGTATGGGGATATTAAAGAAGTCATCGATGGTGAAGAATATAAAACTGTAATTGCAGGAAGTAAAGAATATAAAACTCGTGCAGTGATCATTTCAACTGGTGCGGAGTATAAGAAAATTGGAGTACCAGGTGAGAAAGAACTTGGTGGGCGTGGCGTTTCTTATTGTGCAGTATGTGATGGTGCATTCTTTAAAAACAGAGAACTTGTTGTAGTAGGAGGCGGAGATTCTGCAGTAGAAGAAGGCGTGTACTTAACTCGTTTCGCTTCTAAGGTAACAATCATTCACCGCCGTGATGAGCTACGTGCCCAAAAGATCCTTCAACAACGTGCATTTGATAACCCAAAAGTGGAGTTTATCTGGAATCATACAGTTAAAGAAATTCACGAAAAAGATGGCAAGGTTGGTAGCTTAACTCTTGTTAATACACAAACAGGTGAGGAAACGGAGTTTGGCGCCGATGGCGTATTCGTATACGTTGGAATGCTACCACTTTCAAAACCTTTTGAAGGCTTAGGCATTACAAACGAAAATGGCTATATTGAAACAAACGAAAATATGGAAACAAAAGTGCCAGGCATTTTCGCAGCAGGTGACATCCGTGAAAAACAACTTCGCCAAATCGTAACCGCAACAGGCGACGGAAGCATCGCTGCCCAAGCAGCACAGCATTATGTTGAAGAATTAATGGAAAAAATAAAAGCATAATATACAGAAAAAGCGTCATCCCTGAGGATGGCGCTTTTTTGTGTTTATGGCCAATTTTGGCACGGTATTTGCATATTTAATTAACGATGATTTTAGTCTTTTAAAGGAGGAGAGTACAACAAACGTAAATAAATGATTACGTGCCATTTTTCGAGGGGGGATTGCGGCTTGTACGCAGATATCATTATTAAGGGGAATGCAATTTTTACCGGGAATGAGTCTAATCCAATAAATGGAGCAGTCGTCATCAAAAACGATAGAATCCTGTGTGTGGGGGAGATTGAAAACGTAAACGATTATATAGGTCCACAGACAAAGATTATTCACGCAGAGGATAAGCTTGTTTTACCTGGTTTTCATGACTTTCATCTTCACCTTGTATTAGGGAGTATGTTTAGCGAGTTCACCACACTTACAGAATGCACGTCAGAATTAGAGGCTGTTCAAAAAATTTATCAATATGCAGAGAAGAATCCCAATGAACCTTGGGTGTTAGGATTTGGCTGGCATCATGTACGTTGGCCAGGGAAAAAAACACCAACTCGCCATTCGCTTGATCAACTTATCCCAAATCGTCCAGTATTCCTGTTAAATGAGGAAGCACATAGTGCTTGGGTAAACTCAGAAGCTCTTACCGTTTTAAATATAACAAAAGATACTCAAGATCCTCCATTTGGTTTAATTGAAAGAGATCAAAACGGAGAACCCACTGGTTTTTTGTATGAAACAGCTGTAAAGCTGGTTGCAGAAAAAGCCTATCAATTCTCAGAGGAAAAACAGCGAAAATTAATGGATGCTTTTTTGAAAAAGGCCGCTTCCCATGGAATTACATCGGTAAGTGATATGCTTCCATTGCCTGGCTTTGAACTGGGGTCTCCATCCTTTTATGCGAACTATGAAAGAGAAGGTAAATTAACAACAAGAATACACTTCTTATCCGCTCTCGATGGGGATTTATCAAAAGCGAAATCCTACCGTGAACTTTACAAATCTGATAAATTACAGTTTTCCGGATTAAAACAATTTATTGACGGCGTTCCAAATACGTATACGGGTTATTTAATTGAGCCGTATTCAGACCGACCTGAAACAAAAGGTGGCATTTTGTTTGAAGAAGAAACCTATATGAGTTGGATTAAGGAAGCTGACAAGGAAGGCTTTCGTATCCGACTACATGCCTGTGGCGATGGCGCAGTTAGGTTTGGACTTGACTGCTATGAAGCTGCACAAAAGCAAAATGGAAAGCGAGATTCTAGACATACGATTGAGCACATTGAGGTTATTCACCCGGACGATATAAACCGTTTTGAGGAACTTCAGGTCATTGCCTCGATACAACCTGAGCATATGAGTGCAGAATCAATGGAGGGACATACATATCTTGAACGATTGGGTCCAGAACGATCTCGATATACTTGGCCAATTGGATCCCTAAAAAGGAGTGGTGCATCCATTGCTTTTAGTAGTGACTATCCGGTCGTTGATATGAATCCGATGATTGAAATCTACCGCGCTGTAACAAGAAGAAATGCAGATGGAACGCCAGAAGAGGGGTGGAATCCACAAGAAAAAGTATCCCTTGCAGAGGCACTAAAGTTTTACACGAAGGCTCCTGCCTATGGAAATTTCCGCGAGAATGATTTAGGTACGGTTGAGGCTGGAAAAAAGGCTGATGTAATCATCTTAGATCGAAATCTTTTTTCGGTAGATGTGAAAGAGATTCTAGAAGCAAAGGTTGAAATGACAATAATGGATGGAAATATCGTGTATTCGCGAGGACAAACAAAAAGGCTGGAAGGGGCCATGTAAATGTATAAGAAAACGAGAATCATCGCCATTTCTTTTATATTAATAGCTTTAACATTTTTATCTGCTTGCGGCGGAAAGGAAACAGGAGGAACTAAGCAATCGAATGAAAAGGTATTAAATTTATTCAACTGGGCGGAATATTTACCACAAGAAGTGATCCAACAATTTGAAGAGGAAACAGGAATAAAAGTAAATTACGATGCGTACTCAAGCAACGAGGAAATGATGGCGAAATTACAAGCGGGAAATACACAGTATGACATTGCTGTTGCTACAACATTTTTCGTTGATATCCTACTGAAACAAGATTTAATCCAGAAAATAAATAAAGAAAATATCCCGAATGTTAAAAACCTAGATTCAACGTTTACGACTGCCGAATTTGATAAAGAGGGTGACTATTTCATTCCTTATCTCTGGGGTTCGGGGGTTTTATTTCAAAATACGGAACTCGTAGATTTTGAAATAAAAGGCTATGAGGATCTATTCAGGCCAGAGCTTAAGGATAAAGTCGTTTTACCAGATGACCAACGAGGTGTAATTGGGCTTGCTCTGCAAATGCTAGGATATTCAATGAATACGACTGACGAAAAAGAGTTAGAAGAAGCAAAAGAAAAGCTTTTAGAGCTTCGTCCAAATATTAGGGCATTTAACACGGAGCCAAAAACAATGATGATTTCTGGGGATGTTGCAGCAGGAATGGCATGGACAGCTGAAGTATTTAATGCACAAAAAGAAAATCCAGCTATTGTTCCAATTATTCCTGAAGAAGGCTTAATGGTTTTCCATGACAATTTTGTTATTCCAAAAGACGCACCGCATCTTGAAAATGCAGAAAAATTTATAGACTTCTTGCTACAACCTGAAATCAGTAAACTAATTTCTACAACATATCCGTACGGGAACCCTAATGTGGAAGCTTATAAATTGCTTCCAGAGGATTTAAAGAATAATAAAGTTGTGTATCCAGATCTTGATCAAGTTACAAATGTACAACAAGCGCTTGATATTGGAGAAGCAACACAATTATATGATCGGATTTACAGTGAGTTAAAGGCAGGAAATTAGTGGATAAATGGTAGATTCCGTCTTGGGATCTACCATTTTTTCATAAATCCTTCAATCGCTAGCAAATTGGCATGTTTTTTGCATTTAATTTCTAAAAAGGGTTCTAACAAGGGGGAAGATAATGGCATGTCAGTAAACATGGTCGAACTACAAAATATTAACAAACAATTCGGGGAAACGAAGGTTGTCCAAAATGTGTCATTGAATGTAAAAGAGGGGGAGTTTTTAACATTACTAGGACCAAGTGGATGTGGGAAAACAACGACTCTCCGTATGATTGCCGGCTTCGAACAACCTACCTCAGGCAGCATTCTTTTAGATGGTAAGCATGTGGAAGGAATACCTGCCAATAGACGAAATGTGAATACAGTCTTTCAAAGCTATGCCCTTTTTCCACATATGAATATTTTTGATAATGTGGCATTCGGACTGAAAATGAAGGGCGTTGATAGAGGAATTATTAAGGAAAAGGTCATGAAAATGTTAGAACTTGTTCGATTACAAGGCTACGAAAAAAGAACTCCGGGACAGCTAAGTGGCGGTCAAAAGCAACGGATTGCGATTGCACGAGCTTTAATTAACAATCCAAAGGTGATTTTATTAGATGAACCCCTGGGAGCCTTAGATTTAAAGCTTCGTAAACAAATGCAGGTTGAATTGAAGCATCTTCAACAACAGCTTAAAATCACATTTATTTATGTTACTCATGATCAGGAAGAGGCACTTACGATGTCGGACCGGATTGCCGTTATGAATAATGGATTCATTGAACAGCTAGGGTCTCCGATTGAAATCTATGAAAAACCACAAACCAAGTTTGTTGCCGATTTTATCGGTGAAACGAATCTATTTGAAGGGAACATTTCAAGGTTGGATAACCGCTCTGCGTATTTAGATTTCGGTGGTAAAGAAATTGAAGTAAAGAACGAAGGACTACGGGTTGGAGAAAAAGTATTTGTTACCATTCGTCCAGAACGTATTAAAATCGTTGAGGACCAATCTCCTAAAACGAATTCTGTAACATTAAAGGGAAGATTTAAGGAACTAATCTATGTGGGATCTGTTTCAAAAATGGTAGTTTTACTTGAAAATGGGAAGGAAGTTGTTGTGAATGAACAAGCAGCAGGCTCCCAACCAATCGACTACATCAATAAGGATATTTATTTAACGTGGGGAGTCGACCATGGGGTTGTGATGAAGGAATAGTTCAGGCTGTCGACAGATAATGAGCTGACGAATGAGGTAAACAATGATTTCAGCGGATGGTACGAGATCCTCGAAAATGCATGCATTTTCTTCGTGCGGTGTAGCCTCAAGGAAGCAAACTCAACGTCCTGCGGGAATAGCGAGCCAAGCGAGACCCCGCAGTGAAGCGAGGAGGCTTGCGGATCGCCCGCGGAAAGCGAGTGCCAGGAGCGGAAATCACATTATGTTTTTAAAAGCAACAATCTTTTAGAAATGAGCCTTTCGTTTTTTTTAGACGATCTTGATACCAAATGTTAGACAAGATGTGAAAAGAAATTACCTTCTCACTGGAAGGAGAATAATTACTAATTCCCTTCGTAGAATGATATTAAAAAACAACAAAGTTAACGAAAACAGCCAAACGAAAAGAGCTTGGATCGGTACTGCACCCCAGAAGTTAGAGTTAAAAATCTAACTTCTGGGGTGTTTTTTTATGGCAAAGTATGGTGGGAAATTTAAATTAAATATTACTACAATAATGAACGTATTAAAGTAAAACTGGCTGGTTTAAGTCCAATACAATTCCGAACTCAAACCAGCCAATTAGCAGCATAATAAAAACTCTAACTTTGTGGGGTCACCATCATCATTCCAAGCTCTTTTCAATTTCTATCCATTTTTCCTCATCAACAACCGTTCGCCAATAATAACGGCACCCAGTGTAACGAGAAGCATTAATGTTGATAATGCGTTAATTTCCGGGGTTACCCCATACCGAACCATTGAGAATATTTGTAATGGAAGTGTTGTACTTCCTGGACCAGCTACAAAGAAGCTCACGATTACATCATCAAGAGAGATGGTAAATGAAAGCAATGCACTTGCTACAATCGCGGGTCCTATAATTGGTAAGGTAATAAGTCGGAAGGTTTGCCATTCACTAGCACCTAAATCCATGGCTGCCTCTTCCACAGAACGATCAAATCCTTTCAAACGAGCCCTTACAACGACAACAACATATGGAATACAAAATGTAATGTGAGAAATGATAAGTGTCCAAATACCTAAAGGCATTTTTACCATTGAGAAGAAGGCTAGTAATGAAATCCCCATTACAATCTCTGACATGACAAGGGGAATATAAAGCATTCCATCAAGCATCGATTTTCCCTTGAAATGATATTTGTACATCCCAACTGATACGAGGGTTCCTAAAATCGTTGATGCAATCGTAGAGACAATTGCCACGATAATCGTAATTTTAGCTGCCTCTAAAACTTCAGTATTTGACCAAAGCTTTGCATACCATTCAAATGTAAATCCTGTCCACACAGCGTTAAGTTTTGATTTATTAAATGAAAACAGGATTAAAATTAGTATTGGTAAATACAAAAAAGAATAAATAAGAGCGCCATATATGACAGACGACCATTTTGTAAACCTTGAATTCACCTTACATCACCCCCAAGTCATCTTTGTTTCCTTTAGAAATACGTAGATAAACGAAGATTAAGATCATGGTTAAAATGACTAAAATAACCGATGATGCCGCTCCAAATGGCCAATCCCTTGCAGTAAGGAACTGATTTTTAATTAGATTTCCTATCATCATTGTCTTTGCTCCGCCCATAAGGTCAGGAATGAAAAACAGTCCCAAGGTTGGAATAAATACAAGTAAGGAGCCAGCGACGATACCGGGCATCGTTAGAGGTAGTGTAATTTTCATAAAGGTTTGCCAGCCTTTTGCTCCTAGATCACTAGCAGCCTCCAAATAGGATTTATCAAGCTTTTCGATTGAAGCATATAACGGAAGTACCATAAATGGAAATAGAGTATACACAAGCCCTACTAATATGGCGCCATTATTATAAAGCAATGCAAGTGGTTCTGATATAATTCCAATACTCATTAGAAGATGATTGATTACTCCTTCGGTGCGAAGCAAAATAATCCAAGCATATGTACGGATAAGTGAATTCGTCCAAAAAGGAATGATAACCAGAAACAATAAGAATGTTCGATACTTTGGGGAAGAACGAGCAATTATATACGCAAAAGGATATCCAAATATAATGCAAATAACGGTGGTGACTGTTGCCATCAAAATAGACATGAGCAATATATTCAAATATAAAGAATCAAAGAATCGGGCGTAGTTCTGCCATGTAAAAATATATTCAATTCCACCATACGTACCCCTAGTCATAAAACTTACAACAAGAATCAGGACAATCGGGATAAATAGAAATGCAATCATCCAGAATGTGACTGGGGATAACATCCATATTGGACCGGCACTCTTTATCCTCCTCTTTTTCGGTCGTTTATCGAGCAACGTAACCGGTTGATTTGTAGAAAGCTCCTCTTTATTCATCTTTGACCCCTCCTGCATTAAAACGATTACCTTTTATATATGCAAGATTCATTCCAATCTTAGGTTTTCCTACTCTTTTTTTATTTCAAAACTTTTAAAGAGGGTAGTTATGCACATGTGAATAACTTATTCATTTTTGCATAGTGCTTATCCACTGTAAAATTAGATTTCCACATTTAACTTCTGTGAAAATTCTAACTTGGTACGTTACTTGCATAAATCTATTTTAGATACAAACGGAAAATGTAGGAGAGTGGACTTTTTGAAACAACTTTCAATGTGGGAGGCAACTTCAAATACGAAAAAACAACGTTCATCTTTATCCGGAAACGAAGAGTGTGATGTAGTCATTATTGGAGGAGGCTTTACGGGGTTATCAACGGCTTATCATTTGCAAAAGAAAAACGTCAAAACAATTGTACTTGAAAAAAGCTATCTCGGAAGCGGCGCAAGTGGTCGAAATGGCGGTCAAATTTTAACAGGCTTTATTGACTCGATGAGCTCACTTGCGAAGAAAAAAAGCTTGGAAACGGCAAAGCAAATGCTCCAAATGTCTCTTGATTCCATTGATTTAATTGAACGGATTAGTAAGGATCATCATATTGCCTGTTCCTTCAAACGTTCAGGCCACATATACGCTGCCTATAAGCTAACGCATATCGACTGGTTAAAGGAGGAGCAAAAGATCCTAGAAAAGGACTTTAACTACAAGGTTCGGGTACTTGATAAGCAGGATTTACAAGCAGAATTAAAAACAGATTTTTATCATGGTGGGTGTATTGATGAAAATAGTGCAACCTATCATCCATTTAATTATGTGCTGGGGTTAGCAGAGACGGTAGAAAAACTCGGAGGCACAATCTTTGAAAATTCAGAGGCGCTTGAAATCATAAAAACGTCAAATGGGAAAGTCACCATTATGACTGAAGATGGGAGGGTGACAGCGGATCATTTAGTCATTGTCACGAACGCCTATTCAGGAAATTTACATAAAACGATTTCTCGAAGCGTCATACCAGTTGAAAGCATTATGATTGCTACCGAACAATTACCGGAAGAGCTAGTTTCTAAGTTAATCCCAAAAGATAGAGCCGTTTTTGATACAAAACACATGCTTTATTACTTCAGAAGAACACCTGACAATCGAATTGCTTTTGGAGGATCGGGTCGGTCATTAAGTGGTGATACAGCTCCACTCTACTTAAAGTTAAAAGAGGGAATGAACAACGTTTTTCCAGAGTTAAAAAAATATAGCGCTGAATTTTGCTGGAGCGGGAAGGTTGGGTTTACAAAGGAAATGCTTCCGTACATTGGTCAGCTAGAGGATGGTACCCATTTTGCTTTCGGATATGCCGGGCATGGCGCGGCAATGTCGACTTTAATGGGGAAACTGCTTGCTGGCAATATCCTTTCCGAAAACAATGGAAAAAATCCATTTGAAAAAAATGATTTACGCCCCATTCCGTTTTATAGTCAGCATGGAAAAGTAGTTGGCCTAATGAAGTACTATTTTAAGGTTAAAGACGCCATCTCATAAGATAAACAGATACCAGCATACAATTATAAAAAAGGTATTTTGGCTAAAAAGGGATAGATAAAAAGAAAGGAATGTCGACATGATAAAAAAACTCCAGCTGTCAGGTACACCTAGGCAAATTGGTGAAAAACATGGCAGCGAAGGGAAAAGTGAGGTCCATCAAAGTCTTGAAACCTATGAATCTCTCTTTTATGGATATAGCAAAATCAGTTGGAATCAGGCTATTCAAGTAGCATTGGAACATTTACCAGCGATAAATGCTTATAATGAAGACTTTATTGAGGAAATGGAAGGTGTGGCGAAGGGGGCTGGGGTTAGATTTGAGGATATTTTAGTATTAAACACTCGAAGTGAAATTGCATTAGCAGGAAGAAAAACATTTTCAGATGGTTGTACCGCTATTGCCCTGACTCCACCACTAACTAAGGAAACAATCATTGGTCAAAACTGGGATTGGAAATCCGAACAAACAAATAGCTTACTCTTGCTTGAGATTGAGCAAAAGAATATGCCCGCCATAAAAATGATTACCGAGGGTGGATTAATTGGGAAAATTGGCTTAAATAGTAGCGGAATTGCTGTCTGTTTAAATGCACTACATACAAACAAAAAGTCCAATCAAATCCCGATTCATTTAGGCCTGCGCAGTGTCCTTAATTCCCATACCCTTCATGAAGCAATTTCAAAAATTAAACACACTCAAATGGCTTCTGCAGCTAATTTCCTTATTGCAAGTGAAGATGATAGCGGGCAGGCAATGGCAGCTAATTTTGAGGTTTCCCCATTTGGAATGGATATGATCTCAAACAACGAAGGAATGGTTGTTCACACGAACCATATTTGTTCACCCGAGGTTCAAAAACATCTTACAGATATGAATGAATACAAATTTGAGGATTCCATGATCCGTAAAAATAGAGCAGAGCAACTGATTTTTTCGTGCATAAGAACGGGAACTGAAATGAATGAAAATCGCTTTAAGGAATGGTTTTCTGATACCTTCAACTATCCAAATTCCATTAACCATTATGTGAATACGAGTGCACCTGAGCATCGTCAAATGGAGACGGTCTTCTCTGTCATTATGAATCTATCAAAACGAACCATGCAAGTATGTATTGGTAAACCATCGTTGGATGGGTATATCGAGGTTTAATCAAAAGTAAAAAGGAGTGGAACAATGCTATATATAAACGGAGAATGGAAGGAATCAAAGTCAGGAAAAACTCTTGAGGTAATCAATCCTGCAACATCTGAACGAATTCAGGAGGTTGCTTTCGGAGGAACTGAAGAAACAAAAGAAGCAATAGCTGCTGCTACTGAGGCTTTTCCTATTTGGAAAAAGACAACGGGGAAGGAACGCGGTCAGTATCTTGAAAAAGTTGCGGCTTTATTACGAGAGAAAACAGACGAAATTGCTGTCGTGATGACATCTGAAATGGGTAAGCCCATTCCAGAGGCTATCCGTGAAATCGGCATTGCTATTGACTATGTGGATTGGTATGCCGAAGAGGCAAAACGAATTTATGGTGAAACACTTACTCCTTCCCATCCGGATAAACATTTAATGGTGTTGCGTGAACCTGTAGGTGTCACAGCAGCAATTACACCTTGGAATTTTCCAATTGCGATGATTACTCGTAAGTTAGCTCCAGCATTAGCGGCTGGATGTTCGGTGATCTTAAAACCGGCATCAGCAACCCCACTTACGGCGATAAAGGTTTTTGAATGTTTTCATGAGGCTGAGATACCTAAAGGTGTCGTTAATTTAGTCATTGGTTCCGCTTCTGAAATTGCGGGAGAAATGACAAGCAATCCCGACGTGAAGAAAATTACCTTTACCGGTTCAACGGAGGTTGGGAAAAAGTTAATCCAAGACTCGGCCGCACAACTGAAAAAGGTATCGATGGAATTAGGTGGTCATGCTCCTTTTATCGTATTTGAGGATGCAGATTTGGATTTAGCTGTGGAAGGAATTATGCTAACCAAGTTTAAAAACTGTGGGCAAACATGTATCAGCACAAATCGTATTTATGTTGCAGAAAAAATTGCGGAACAGTTTGGTCAAAAACTTGCTAATCGAGTAAGTACACTTACGATTGGGAATGGGCTAGAGGAAGGCATAGATGTGGGCCCTCTAATTGATAGGAAAGCATTAGAAAAGGTTGAGGAGCATGTGCAGGATGCACTTTCTCATAATGGAAAACTCCTTTGTGGAGGTAAACAGGCTGTTAAGGAGGGATTAAAGGGTAGTTTCTATGAGCCAACAGTAATTGCAGGGGCTAATGAAAATATGAAAATCCTAACCGAAGAAACATTTGGACCAGTCGCTCCAATTATTTCTTTTACGTCTGAGGAAGAGGTAATTGGGAAGGTGAATCATGAGCAATATGGGTTGGCTTCATACTGCTACACAAAGGATTTAAGTCGAGCAATGAGGGTCATGCGGGAACTTGACTATGGAATTGTAGGAATAAACGATCCAACTCCGATTGTGGCACAGGCTCCTTTTGGTGGAATGAAGGAAAGTGGAATCGGTAGGGAAGGTGGTAAATACGGATTAGAAGAATATTTGGAGGAAAAATTTGTTTCCATACAAATATAATTAACCACTAAAGACAACTGGACAGTACTTGTTAAATTTTGGACAAAAATAAAATCTGTATCATTAAGAAAGGGTAGATATTTGTGTCAACCATCGATCTTTCGAAATTTGAGAAGAAGATCATTTTAAGGAATATCAAACATGAGGATATTGATGAAATTATTAGTCTGTCAAAAATTTGTTTCCCCAATATGGAGCATTGGGAACGTGATGAATTAGAAAGTCATCTGTCTATTTTTCCTGAAGGTCAGTTTTGCGTAGAGTTTGACGGGAAGATAATTGGTTCCTGCTCAAGTTTAATTGTTGATTTTGATGAATATGACGATAAGCATACCTTTAATGAAATTAGTGGTAATTCCTATATTCGTAACCATGATCCGGATGGGAAAAATCTATATGGTATTGATGTGATGGTTCATCCAGATTACCGGAGGATGAAAATAGGACGTCGTCTTTATGAGGCACGAAGGAAACTTGCTCAAGCACTTAATTTAGAGAGTATTATCATTGGTGGGAGAATCTCAAACTATCACAAGTATGCAGATAAAATGTCTGCTAGAGAATATGTAGAACAAGTCTTGCAGCAAAACCTATATGACCCTGCACTTACGTTTCAAAAGATGAACGGGTTTGTCTTAAAACGTGTCAATGCCAATTATTTAACTGACAAAGATTCTTTAGGATATGCAACACTTATGGAATGGAATAATCCAGATTATCTACCTAGAAAAACGAGACGCATATATACAAGGGCCCTTCCTGTTCGAATTTCTGTTATTCAATACATGATGAAGAAAATTAAGTCCTTTGAAGAGTTTGAAACGCAATGTGAATACTTTATCGATGCAAGCTCTAATTTTCATTCGGATTTTGCGGTATTCCCAGAAACGTTTACAATGCAACTTTTATCCTTTATAAAAGAACAGGTTCCAAGTAAACAGATTAAAAAGGTTTCAGAGTATACGGAAAAGTATATCAACCTATTCTCGATGCTTGCAGTGAAATACAATATCAATATTGTGGGTGGCTCTCATTTTGTAGAAGAAGGTAATTGTATTTATAATGTTGCCTATTTATTTAGACGCGATGGAACGATTGATAAACAATATAAACTTCATATAACCCCTGATGAACGAAGATGGTGGGGGGTACAGCCTGGAAATGGTGTTCACGTATTTGATACCGATTGTGGAAAGATCTCAATTTTAATCAGCTATGACATTCAATTTCCTGAACTTGCACGGATTGTAGTCGATAAGGGAGCTCAAATTATTTTTACCCCATTTAGCTCAGAAGACCAGCAAGGTTATTTAAGAGTGCGCTATTGTTCTCAAGCGCGAGCTGTTGAAAACCAGGTGTATACTGTGATAGCCGGAACAGTTGGGAACCTGTCTCATGTTCCGCATATGGATGTTCAATATGCACAGTCTGGTATTTTTTCGCCGTCAGATTTTACATTCTCTAGTAATGGAATTGTGGGCGAATGTAATCCAAATATCGAGACAATCGTTGTTGGTGAGGTTGACCTTGAAAGCCTACGTCGAAACCGCAACAATGGTACGGAAACACCACTTAAGGATCGCCGTACTGACTACTATCAAATCATTACAAAACATACGAAGTCCCAGAAAAAGGTAATACCTGTCGATTGAAAAAGAGGATTGGCATATAACTTGCAAGCCTTATTAATAGAAGTTCTTCTATTTTATTAAAAAGGGGAGAGTGTTATATGCCATTCAAAAGGAAATTTGGTTTGTCCGTTTTTGTGATTCTATTTCTTGCTTCCATGTTGCTGACAGCGTGTGGTGGAGATAAAACGGGTGGAACCTCCGACGAAAAGGTTCTAAATGTTTTTAACTGGTCAGAATATTTGCCGACCAGTGTAATTAAGCAATTTGAGGAAGAAACGGGTATAAAGGTAAACTATGACACCTATTCTTCAAATGAGGAAATGCTAGCTAAGCTTCAAGCTGGGAATACTGGCTATGATATTGCGGTTGCCTCGACTTATTTTATTGAGATTATGAGAAACCAAGATATGCTAACAAAATTAAATAAGGAAAACATCCCGAACTTCAAGAATATTGGTGAAAGTTTTCTTGGTACACAGGCAGATCCGGATGATGAATTTTCCGTTCCATATATGTGGGGAAAGGCGGTTATTGCCTATAATGAGGATTTAGTTGATAAAGAGATAAAAGGTTACGCGGATTTGTTTGATCCTGAGTTTAAAGATAATCTGGTTGTTCTAGATGATGTACGAGTACTTATTGGAAATATGCTTGCTTTACTTGGTTACTCGCAAAATAGTACAGACGAAAAAGAACTCGAGGAAGCGAAGGAGAAGCTACTTGAGTTTAAGCCAAATATTAAGGCGTTTGATAGTGATAGTCCAAAGACGCTCCTTGTCAGTGGTGAAGTAAAAGCGGGAATTGTATGGGGAGCAGAAGCTACCCTAGCTGCTAGAGAAAATCCTGCAATCAAGACTGTATTCCCTGAAGAAGGGATGAATCTATGGCAGGACAACTTTGTCATTCCTAAGGATGCTCCGCATAAGGAAAATGCTGAGAAATTCATTGATTTCATTTTACGACCAGAAGTCAGTAAGGAAATCTCTATGGAATACCCATACGGAAACCCAAATGTGGAAGCTCTTAAGCTTTTACCAGATGATATTAGAGAATCGCTTGAGGTTCCTGAGGAGGATCTAGCAAAAGGAGAATACAACATTGATGTAGGTGAGGCTACTCAGCTTTACGATCGAATCTGGTCAGAAATTAAAAATTAATCTTCATTCCCCTATCCATTTTTGGGTAGGGGATTTTTTTCATAGTTTTCAATGTCTAGCGCAAGCAGCCGGCCCCTCTCTGGTCTAGCCAATCCGTCAAGAAGGATAAGAGCATCCTTCTCGCCAGCTTTTCATATGTTTGTCAGACTTGCACAGGACAAGAAAAGCTTCGACAGCATAATCATCGCACGAAGAAAATGCTTTGCATTTTCGAGGAAGTGCTGACATCGACGTTTGCGCCTTTCGTTTTATGCACATGTGAATAACTTATTCAATTTTGCATTCTAGGTTAAAAAAAGTCGTGAAGGCAGAGGAAAAGAGTAACAAGAAACTTGGCACACATTTTGCATAAATACATAGTCGAGAAAAAACCAAGGGGAGGATGGAAATGCAGAAGCTAAAGATGTTTATAAATGGGGAATGGGTTGATGCCCAAAGTAAAAAGACCCGTTCTATTGTAAATCCAGCGAATGGAAATATCATTGCAGAAGCAGCAGAAGGAGATGTTGAGGACGCTCAAATGGCTATTGAGGTAGCACGTCATGCATTTGATTCAGGAATTTGGTCCGATTTATCTGCTGCGGAACGGGCATCCTACCTATTTAAAATTGCAGATAAACTTGAGGAACATGCCGATGAGATAAGTAAACTTGAAACAGAAGATAATGGAAAACCACTTAGAGAAACGGAATTTGACGTAGGCGATGCTGTGGCCTGTTTTCGCTATTATGCCGGGTTAGCGACAAAGCCAGACGGCCAAACCTACCATGTAGCTGATCCCATGCAGGCAATGGTGGTCCGTGAACCGGTTGGTGTATGTGGCTTAATTGTTCCATGGAATTATCCACTTTTAATGGGGGTATGGAAAATTGCACCTGCACTTGCTGCAGGAAATACGATTGTATTTAAACCTTCTGAAGTTACCCCAGTAACTTCCATTAAACTGTTTGAAATCATTCAAGAAGTCGGTATCCCTGCAGGAGTAGCGAATATGGTCATGGGTCCTGGACCAACAGTTGGAAATGAAATTGCCGAAAGCCATAAAGTAGATAAGGTTTCCTTTACAGGTGGAACGGCTACAGGTCGAAGCATTATGAAGGCGGCTACCGGCAATATTAAGAAGATTTCACTAGAATTAGGTGGAAAATCACCGAATATTGTTTTTGCTGATGCTGATTTTGAAACAGCTGTTGATTATGCTTTATTTGGCATTTTCTCCAATGCGGGACAGGTATGTTCGGCTGGATCGCGATTATTACTAGAGGAAAGCATTCATGACAAGTTTATTGAGAGATTAGTAGAAAGAGCAAAAAAAATTCGGGTGGGTCCTGGAGATGATCCAAATACGGAAATGGGTTCACTTGTAAGCCAGCAGCATATGGAAAAGGTATTATCCTATATTGAAATCGGCAAACAGGAAGGAGCAAAGCTTGTTTGTGGTGGTAACAGAATAACAGAGAACGGATTGGATAATGGGTATTTTGTGGAACCGACTATTTTTATAGATACAACACCTGATATGAGACTTGTTCAGGAGGAAATTTTCGGACCGGTTTTAGTTGTTCAAAAATTTAAAGATGAAGCAGAGGCTATCCAATTAGCAAATAACACAGATTATGGCCTTGCAGCGGGGGTATTTACACAGGATGGTGCAAAAGCACTCCGTGTGATTAAAAAAATTCGGGCAGGGATTACATGGATTAACACGTATCACCCAACGTACAATGAAGCGCCTTGGGGTGGTTATAAGCAAAGTGGAATTGGTCGTGGGTTAGGAACCTTTGGATTTGAGGAATTTACAGAAGTAAAGCAAATTAATATTAATTTACAGGTTGAACCATCGGGTTGGTTCGAAAACTAAACGAAGGAGAGAAAAAATGTCTATAAATACAACGAACAAGGATCTTGAAAAAAAGGATTATTCAGGGGTTACCGATTATATCAAAAAGGTATTGTCCATCATTGAGAAGGACCAAATTACCAAGGAAGAAGCGGAATGGGTAACTCGAGAAACGGTTGATGGGTTTAGGGAAAATGTAAACCCTGGATTTTTAGACTACCGTAAAACGGTCACTAAGGATAAACAATTTGCTGCTGTTGAATGGTCTGATTCCGGTTCCTGCTTTCAGGATGTAAATGGCAAGGAATATATTGATTGCTTAGGTGGTTTTGGAATCTATAATGTGGGTCATAGAAATCCGAAGGTAGTTAAAGCGGTAACGGACCAATTAAATCGTCAGGCACTTCATAGCCAGGATTTACTTGATCCACTTCGGGCGATGCTGGCAAAAATTTTAGGGGAGATTACACCGGGTGACTTAAAATACTCTTTCTTTGTTAATAGTGGAACAGAAAGTGTTGAAGCGGCTATTAAGCTAGCAAAAATGCATAGTGACAGAACGACTTTCATTGCCACTACAAGGGCATTCCACGGAAAAAGCCTTGGTTCCCTTTCTGCGACCGCAAAGGGAGTCTTCAGGAAACCATTCCTTCCTATGATACAAGGTTTCCGCCATGTACCATTTGGTGACATTGAAACGATGAGGAGAACATTTGAGTCATGTGCCTTAGTAGGTGAAGATGTAAATGCAGTGATCCTTGAGCCTATTCAAGGAGAAGGCGGGGTCATTCTTCCACCAGAAGGCTATCTACAGCAGGTTCGTGAACTTTGCGATGAATTTGGTGCGCTGCTTATTTTTGATGAGGTCCAAACAGGGATGGGGCGCACGGGTACAATGTTTGCAGCAGAAGGCTATGGTGTCGTTCCTGATATTCTTTGTTTAGCTAAGGCATTCGGTGGAGGCGTAATGCCAGCGGGTGCAGTTGTAGCAAAAGAAGAAGTATTCAAATGCTTATTCCCTAATCCATTCATGCATACAACCACATTCGGTGGAAATCCATTAGCCTGTGCGGCAGCAATTGCTACAATCGATGTTTTGATTGAGGAAAAGCTTCCACAGCGTGCAGCTGAGGTCGGGGAGTATATGCTTGGAAAACTACGTGAAGTAGGAGATGAATTCCCTGAGTTAGTACTAGAAATTCGTGGAAAAGGGTTGTTAATTGGTGTTGAGTTCCATACAGATGAGATTGGCTATGAGGTTTCAAAAGGACTGTTTGATAATGGAGTGCTAGTAGCAGGAACTTTGGTTAATTCTAAAACCTTCCGCATTGAGCCACCACTAACCATCAGCATTGATGAAGTAGACCAAGTCATTGCCACTTTTAAACAGGTATTAGAAACGTTAAATGAAAAATAGTTTGTGCTGCCCTTGGAGAAAAATCCTTGGGCATTTTTTCTTTGAAGAGTATAAAAACCCGATAAGGTCTTTGCGCCTTATCGGGTTTGGTCCTGACATCATCTCAACACCTTCTTCATTAATTCACCATAGCTATCAGGTCTTCGATCCCGATGGAATTGAAGAATATTTCGGGCCTTGGTGATTTCATGTAAATCAATTTCGGACATGACAATTTCATCCCCTTTTGTTTCCGCTTCTTTTATAACAGTGCCCCAGGGATTGCTAATAAAACTGCGCCCGTAGAAATCCATATGCCCTTCCTTGCTATATTCACGCCCCACCCGATTCACAGCAGCTATGAAAATATTATTGTGAATACCATGGGCTCGAATGGCATCCATCCAAGTTTGAGACGTATCGAGTTCAGGATTATCGGGTTCAGAACCTATTGCTGAAGGATAGAAAATAACATCTGCTCCTTTTAAGGCTAGGATACGTGAAGGCTCAGGAAACCATTCGTCCCAACAGATGAGAACACCGATTGTTCCGTATTTTGTTTCAAAAATGGGATAACCAGAATCCCCTTCTGTGAAATAATATTTTTCAATATATTGAGGGCCTTCCGGGATATGATGTTTTCGGTATTTTCCTAGATTGGTTCCATCTGCATCAAAAACAACGACTGTATTAAAATAAAGACCATCCATTACATACTCGTACAAAGAGGTAATCAGGACGATTTCAAGCTCCTTGGCTAGGTCTTGCATTTGATTGCTTACCAGACCTGGAATGGGTTCTGCCCACTCATATTTATTGACATCAATGGTTTGTGGGAAATAAGTGCCTGTAAAAAGTTCTTGTGTACAAATGACCTGAGCCCCCTGCTTTGCAGCTTTTCGGATCATGGCTATTGTTTTTTCTAAATTAGCATGTCGATCATCCGAACAGCTATGCTGTATTAATGCGATATTCATTTTACCTCGCTTCATGTATACACATCCTTTCATCATTTCGTACTACATTGGTATTTGTTGAGTAATACAATGAATATTTCCGCCGCCTAGTGCAATTTCTCTTGTATTGACTTGAACAACCTTTCGATCTGGAAAAAGGGTTTCGAATTGACGAAGCGCGATTGAGTCACATGGATCCCCAAACCCTGGAATAATAACACCGCCATTGCATAAATAACTATTTACATACGTGCAGGCAAGTTTCGTTCCTGGCTTACGACCATAGCTGTGTCGTGCTATGTCTATTCCCTCACTTTCCTTATCTGTTATTTCAATCTGAGTTGGGATTTGAATTTTATGGATCTTAAACTTTCTTCCTTTCGAATCCTTGGCATCTTTTAGTTGGTTATAACATTCAGCTAAAATGTCGTATTGTGGATTGGATTTATCATCAGTCCAGCTCATGGCAACCTCACCAGGTCGTACGAAAAAGACAACTTCATCGACATGGCCATCCGTTTCATCAAAAAGCATCCCGTTTTTAAGCCAAATAATCGTATCCACATTTACATACTCTTTTAAGCGATACTCGATCTCTTCTTTGGATAAAAGAGGATTTCGATTTTTATTTAGTAGACATTGTTCAGTTGTTATAAGAGTGCCTTCCCCGTCAACTGTAATCGAGCCGCCCTCGAGGATAAAATCCTGCGCATCATAGCGATTGAATCGGTCAATTTCCAACACCTTTTGTTTGACTAAGTTGTCTAAGTTCCATGGAAAATAAAGACCGTGTTCAAGCCCACCCCAGGCATTAAAGCCCCAATCAATTCCGCGGATTTCACCTTCCTCATTTTTAACGTAGGTAGGTCCGATATCCCTCATCCAAGCATCATTAGAGGAAATCTCAACAACACGGATAGAACCTGGAAGTATTTCTCGTACATGCTCATATTGATTTGCAGAAACTCCTATTGTCACAGGCTCAAATTTCGAAATAGCTATTGCAACCTTGGCAAAGGCTTTTTGAGCGGGCTTGGCTCCTAATCTCCAGGTGTCCGTTCTCTCAGGCCAGAGCATCCATGTTCCCAGATGGGGTTCGAATTCTCCAGGCATTCTAAAGCCATCTCGGCGAGGAGTGCCTGTTAATTTTTTTACCATTGTATTTCCTCCAGTAATTGTAAGGTTGCTTGTTTTTTTCAACTAATCTCCTCCATTCGAAGTCGTCATTCTTGAATGATGCAAAAATCATACCAATTTGTCTCATTAAAGAAGATGAAGAAAAAAGAAGAAGCTATGAAGGAATGAATAACCTATGCATACATGAATAAGTACTCTATTTAATGGATGTGGAATGGTGACAAGTAAACATGTGAAGCGACATTCGATTTGGCACATTATTTGCAACATCATAACTAGTTAAATACTGACTAAAGGAGGTGAATAAGTGGAGCATGACGAAATCATTACTAGCCCCTACCATGGAATTATTAAAGAAATTATCATAAAAGAAAATGCCAAGATAGATGAAGGGGAGCCCTTGTTTATTATCCAAACCTTGACTGGTGAGAATAAGGCTATCAAGGTTGGTATTAGAGGGAGTGTTCAATCAATCGAGGTACAAGTAGGGGATGAAGTAATACCGGGAATGGTACTCACTTATGTGAAAGATGAATCATTCATCGTATAGTAACAAGCATTTTGAGAAGATCATGTCTTCTCTCTTTTTTATTTTTAGATTTATTTAAAAATTCTATATAATCAGTGATATAATAGAGTATATGGAAAAAGGGGGATAGTCGTTCATGATTTCAGTTGATCCAAAAAATATTAAACCTTTAGTGGTAATTGACATCGAATCACTTGAAAAAGGTCATGGTCCGTTTCGTATTGGCAAAACTCAAGAACCCTACCTTTTTATACAACATAATCAAAGAATCATCGGGTATGTCCCTATGAAAGTATTTTCGGGGAATGGGGAAGGGGATAAGGAAGTCACGGAAGAAAAAATCAAGAATCATGTAATTCCTATCGAAAAAATCTCACAGTTAAGTAAAAATATTTCCCTACCTATTGTCTTTCAAATTATTGGTGAGCCCTTTGCTTTGGTGAGGGACGATGCCGGAGAAATAAGTGGATACATACCGAGAGAAGAACTATTAGCTGAAATGTTCCGTCAAGGGAATCAGAATATTGATTTATTAAAGGTTATTTTAACCTCGATTCCAATGGGGATATTTGTTGTGGATCGTGAGAGAAATATTGTTTCCTATAATGAATCAGCTTTAAAAATGATAAAAATGTCTCCAGAACATGTACTACATACACCCGCAGAGAAAATCTTCGCAAAAGAACACATCAATAGCGTATTTCAAACAGGATCCACCGTATTAAATCAGCTTCAGATCACGTCAACAATGAGTGTTTTAGTTGATTACAGCCCAATCTATACTCCAGAAAAACAGGTCGATGGAATGGTCATCATCGTACAAGACCTTCCAATGGTTGAAGAAATGGCAAATGAAATTGAATATATTAAGGATTTAAATCATGATATGCAAGCAGTCCTCTCGAGTGTTTACGACGAAATCCTAGTAGTGAACGCAAAGGGAGAATTGATTCGTTTTAGTGACACAGAAATCTCACAGTTTTGGGGAGTTGAATTAAAAAGCCTGCTAGGAAAAAACATTATCGAGCTAGAACAAAAAGGTTTATTTACACCCTCGGTTACGAGATTAGTCCTAGAACAAAAGAAAAAAGTTTCTGTGGTTCAAGAGACGAAAGCAGGAAAAAGGATTCTTGCCGTCGGAAAACCGGTATTTAATGAAAATGGTGAGCTCATTCGAATCATTATTGCCTCTCGTGATATTACAGAAACGACAAAATTGAAGAACGAACTTCGTCATATGAAGGAAATTTCAAATCAGTATAAACGTGAACTCGATGATATGAAGACAAAGGATTTATTTTATAAAAAGCTCATTTATTGTAGCCCGAAAATGGAAGAAATCATGACACAGGTAAAAAAGATTGCTGATTTTTCCTCAACTGTCTTGATAAACGGAGAATCAGGTGTTGGGAAAGAGGTGATTGCTCAAGCGATTCACCAACTTGGAAAACGCTCGAAAAAACCTTTTCTTAAGCTGAATTGTGGAGCAATCCCAGAGAACCTACTCGAAAGCGAGTTGTTTGGCTATAGTAAGGGTGCGTTTACAGGGGCAGACAAAAATGGAAAGGAAGGTTATTTTAAACAAGCGGATGGTGGGGTCCTATTTCTTGATGAAATCGGCGAAATGCCATTACACCTACAAGTTAAGCTACTAAGGGTTCTTCAAGAGCAAGAGGTCATCCCTATTGGAAGCACGAAACCAATAAAAGTGGATGTTCAAATTGTTGCAGCAACCAATAAAAACCTTGAAAAAATGGTGGAAAAACGCGAATTTCGGGAGGATTTATTTTATCGGTTAAATGTGATTCCCATCCATATTCCGCCATTGAGAGAAAGACCAGAGGATATACCGTTACTTGCGTTTCACTTCGTCCAACAAATGAATGACCGATATGATAAGAACTATCATCTAACTCCTGATGCCCTAAATCTATTAGAGGTCCATTCATGGCCAGGAAATATTCGAGAACTTCAAAATATGATTGAGCGGCTTGTTGTATCAGCTGATGATGAGGCAATCGATGCAGAGTTTGTGAATCGGTTCCTTGTTCTTGGGAAGGACGTGAAAAGTTCAAAGCCGATTGTAACGAGAATACTACCACTTCAAGAAGCTTTAGAATCGGTAGAGGAACAGCTAATATTACTAGCTATAAAGCAATATAAAACGACAACGAAAGCTGCAAAAGTGCTAGGAATCAGTCAATCCTCTGTTAGTAGGAAATATCAAAAAATAGTAGCTGAACAGCATGGCAATATAGAAAATGTGTACTAAGAAAAAAACTATTGGTTCTTATATGAATCAATAGTTTTTTTCTTTAATTTTTGGCATAGTTTTTGCATTGATTAAAATGACATAGACGAGAAAGGATGATGTAGGATGGGTTATGCTTCAATTAAAACAAATCTACCTGGAGATAGATCAAGAGAATTAGTAGAACGAAGACAGCAGGCTGTTCCAAAAGGAGTTAGCTTTGGAGCACCACTTTTTGCACAATCGGCAGAAGGAGCTCTAATACAAGATGTCGATGGAAACACGTTTATTGATTTCGTTGGCGCAATTGGAACGATTAATGTCGGGCATTGTCATCCAAAAGTAAAGCAGGCTCTTCACGAACAGGTCGATCAATTCATTCATACTGGATTTAATATTATGATGTATGAGGCATATATTGAACTTGCTGAGAGGCTTGCTCGTATTGCTCCTGGAAAACACGATAAAAAAGTGCTGCTTCAAAATAGTGGTGCAGAAGCCGTCGAAAATGCCGTTAAGATTGCACGGAAATATACGAAAAGACAAGGCATTGTTTCGTTTTCAAAGGGCTTCCATGGTAGAACCTTATTGACGATGACAATGACGAGTAAGGTAAAGCCTTATAAATATGAATTTGGTCCGTTTGCACCAGAAATTTATAAAGCGCCATATCCATACCATTTCCGTCGACCTCAAGGATTAACGATAGAGCAGTATGAGGAGTATATGGTGGAGGAATTCCGAAACTTCCTTATTACCGAAGTAGCCCCAGAAACAATTGCCGCGGTAGTCATGGAGCCAGTCCAAGGGGAAGGTGGCTTTATCATACCTGGTAAACGTTTCGTTCAAGGAGTCTATGAAGCTTGCAAAGAATACGGAATTCTTTTTATAGCTGATGAAATTCAAACAGGTTTTGCGAGGACGGGAAGCTATTTTGCGATTGAACATTTTGATGTCGTTCCTGACATCATCACGGTTTCGAAGTCAATGGGTGCAGGTGTCCCAATTAGTGGAGTGATTGGTCGCAAGGAAATTATGGATCAATCAGAGCCGGGAGAACTAGGAGGTACATATAGTGGAAGTCCGCTTGGATGTAGGGCAGCCATAGCAGTTCTTGATATTATTGAAGAAGAGCAGCTTAATGAAAAAGCACAAAAAATTGGATTTAGGGTTATGGAAAAGTTTGAACAGTTGTATGATAAATATGAGTGCATCGGTGACATACGTGGACTTGGTGCGATGTGTGCCATGGAGATTGTCGAAGACCGCCTAACAAACACTCCGTCTAAGAAACTAACAAATGAAATTATTCAGGAAGCAAACAAACGTGGGCTCCTATTATTAAGTGCAGGTGTCTATGGAAATGTCATTCGCCTTCTGATGCCAATTGTCATCACCGATGAACAGTTAGACGAAGGACTGAAGATTTTAGAACAATCCATTGAAACAATCGAACAACGCAGACATATTTTTTCTAATTAACATGGGGATTTAAAGGGAGGTAGTTTAGATGCCAACACATTTTATGTATATTAATGGGGAACAGGTAGAAAGTGACACGAAGGAAGTCATCGAAGTGACTAATCCTGCTACTAATAAGGCAATAGCTTCCGTTCCAAAGGGAGGGAAGCCAGAAGCAAGAAGAGCAGTTGATGCTGCTCATGCTGCTTTTAAAGAATGGTCTAAAAAAACAGCCGGGGAACGTGGACAGTTACTGATGAATTGGTTCCGACTGATTGATGAACATAAAGAAGAGCTAGGTCGATTAATGACAGAAGAGCAAGGAAAGCCAGTAAAGGAAGCGGTTGGTGAAATTGCTTATGCAAATAGCTTTATTTCCTGGTATGCAGAAGAGGGGAAAAGAATCTATGGAGAAACGATTCCATCATCCCATCCTAATAAACGAATTTTAGTCCACAAACAACCAGTAGGTGTTATCGCCGCAATCACGCCTTGGAATTTTCCGGCTGCCATGATTACCCGGAAGGTAGCACCAGCGCTAGCAGCAGGTTGTACTGCTGTCGTAAAGCCGGCTTCACAAACCCCTCTTACCGCAATAAGACTTGCTGAGCTTGCTGGAGAGGCAGGTATACCTAATGGTGTTATTAATGTCGTTACTGGAAATGCACGTGCAATTGGCGATGCTTGGTTAGAGGATGAACGCGTTCGAAAAATTACCTTTACAGGTTCAACTGAGATCGGAAAGGTGCTAATGAAGGGGGCGGCTGATACAGTCAAGAAAATTTCCCTTGAGCTTGGAGGGCACGCCCCTTTTATTATTATGGATGATGCAGACCTTACTAAAGCAGTTGAAGGTGTAATTGGGTCAAAATTTAGAAATGCCGGTCAAACCTGCATTTGTACAAACCGGATATATGTCCACGAGTCTATTGTCGATGCTTTTCAAGAGAAATTCCAAAAAGCCGTTGCCAATCTCAAGGTGGGGAACGGACTTGAGGAAGGTGTGGATATTGGGCCATTAATCGATGAAGCTGCACTAGAAAAGGTAACAGAACATATTGAGGATGCCGTTTCAAAAGGAGCAACTATCCTTCATGGAGGAAAAAGAATTTACGATAATGATGGTTATTACCATGAGCCGACAGTTCTCGCAAATGTGTCGGATGAAATGATTTGCATGCAAGAGGAGACATTTGGTCCGTTAGCACCTGTCACAACATTCAAAACGGAAGAAGAGGCCATTGAACGTGCGAACAACTCCCCATATGGATTGGCTGCTTATGTCTTTACTGAAAATATTGGGAAGGCTATTCGCATAAGTGAACAGCTTGAATATGGAATTGTTGGTTTGAATGACGGACTGCCATCAGTAGCACAAGCTCCATTTGGTGGCTTTAAAGAAAGCGGACTTGGAAGAGAAGGCGGACACTTCGGAATCGATGAATATATTGAAGTCAAATACATTTCGATTGCATTTTAGATTTATCAAAAAAACTGCCCATTCAATTAAGAATCGGCAGTTTTTTTAGTAGATGTGGTTGAATTTGCTGAATTAGACACTTCGCTCAACCCTAAAAATTGCGTGATGCAGCATTTCAATTAATAGGTCTACCTCCTCCTTGGTAATGCAAAGTGGAGGTGCAAAGACTAGGGTATCCATTCCATCAAATACGACAGATCGACAGATAAGCCCTATTTTAGCAGCTTCATTTACAATTCTAGGGGCAATTGGGCCTTTTACATGTTGTGGCGTATTGATTTCAACTGCGCCCATGAGCCCTAACGCACGAACATGACTGACAAGACTTGATTCACTTTGAATCCATGAAAAACCATCGAGCATTTTAGCTCCCATTTTCGCGGAATTCTCAATTAATCCTTCAGTTTCGATGATTTCGATATTTTTCAATGCAACCGCGCATGCCATTGGATGACCGCTATACGTATATCCATGTAAAAGCGTTCCGGTAGAAAGCTCTTTGAAGTCCTCAAAAATCGCTTCAGATAAAACAACACCACCTAATTGGGCATATCCACTTGTTACCCCTTTAGCAAAGCACATCATGTCTGGCACAACTCCATAGTGATCGACACCGAAATATTGCCCAGTTCGACCAAATCCGGTTATCACTTCATCGGTTATCCACATAATATTGTGTTCATCACAAATGTCTCGAATTTCTTTAAAATAGCCTTCAGGTGCGATATGCACTCCACCTGCACCTTGAACTGGCTCTGATACAAATGCAGCAATTGTTTCCGGTCCCTCTGTTTCAATCGTTCTTCGCAAATCCTCCGCTGACATATTATCTGTATAATAAAAATCTGGCGCTAATGAATTGGTAAAATCTCTGAACGGCTTTAAACCAGTCGCGCTGGTCGAGCCCATTGCAACCCCGTGGTAAGATTTTTTACGAGAAATGATTTTCTTTTTCTCCGGCATTCCACGTAATATCCAATAATGGCGCGCTAATTTATATGCCGTATCATTTGCTTCTGATCCTCCTGAAGTAAAGAAAGTTGTCGATAAGTTCCCTGGTGAAATGTCCGCAAGCTTTGCTGCCAATCGTATCGCGGGTTCATTACTAAACGTCGCAAAGCAAGAACTAAATGCGAGTTTGTTCATTTGTTCTTGAGCCGCTTGTCCCAATTCCTTCCGTCCATGCCCGATATTGACATTCCATAAAGAGGACATGCCATCAAGGACTCGTTTCCCATTCACATCCTCAAGGAAGACACCTTCTCCTTTTGAAAAAATAAACGCGGGACCGAAATCCTGCTGTTGCTGAATCGGTGAGGTTGGATGTAAAAAATGTTTCTGGTCAAGTTCCATTAATTCTTGGCGTACCATCAATTTTTCGTTCATTCACATTCCTCCTTCGTTCATTAAGGGTGCAAGTTCGCACATTTATTGAAATATATGCGTTAGGTTCAAGCTTTTGAACTATGAATATGGAATAGAACTTATAGAATTCACGTGAATATTTCTTTTTGTAAAGGACAACCTTGAATTCGTAATTATGTTTTAACTCTCCTGTAACACGGATGAAATATATTTTGAGTATGATAATAGTAGTAATTGACCCCCTTTTTATAAAATAGATTTATTTTGGGCACAGGAACATCCCCTGTGCCCCCTTTTTTTGTAGCTGGCAGAAAAATGACACATCGATAGAGGAACTTCGACTCACTACCGACACATCCTGTGGAAGCGCGTTGGCTTGCTTCTCCGTTCCTCACGTATTAACTACATACGCTCCGGTACTCAAAGCTGCGCCGCCTTGAAATCCTCGGTCCTTTTCAACCTCCTTCATGTACATAATTTATAACTACAACAAAAAACAATATACAAATCTTGTTCGTTGTGAGTACCTGTTAGAAATAGTATAATAATAACCATAAGATTGCTTACAAACGGTCTGCCATTTACGGGACCGACTTGGGGTGAAAGAGAGTGCAAAGAGTAACAAATTGCGTAGTACGCAAAGATAATAAAGTATTGCTATTGCAAAAACCGCGACGCGGATGGTGGGTTGCTCCTGGAGGAAAAATGGAGCCAGGTGAATCAGTTCGGGACTCCTGTATCCGTGAATACCGTGAGGAAACAGGATTATATCTTAAAAATCCAGATATAAAAGGGATTTTTACATTTATCATTAAAGAAGGCGATAAGGTAACTTCCGAATGGATGATGTTTTCTTTTTTAGCTAATGATTTTGAAGGAGAAAATGTTGATGAATCCGAAGAAGGTATCCTGAAATGGCAGGAAATTAAGGACATACCAAATCTTCCGATGGCTCCTGGGGATTATCATATTTTGGATTACGTACTTAAAGGTTCTGGGGTTATTTATGGAACATTTACATATACGCCAGATTTTCAATTACTTTCTTATAGATTAGATCCTAGTTAGATATGGGGAGGCAAAACGATGAGTGTTGGTTCAACGAGTGAAATACAATTGGTGATAATAACGGGAATGTCAGGTGCAGGTAAAACTGTGGCCATTCAAAGCTTTGAGGATTTAGGATATTTTTGCGTAGATAACCTTCCTCCAACCTTGCTTCCAAAGTTTCTTGAGTTGATGAAGGAATCTGGAGGGAAAATGAATAAAGTCGCTCTTGTCATGGACTTACGTGGTCGTGAATTTTTCGACAGCTTATTCGCATCCCTTGACGATCTTTCAGAGGTTTCATGGATTGCTCCACAAATCTTATTTTTAGATGCAAAGGATACAACGCTTGTCACACGTTATAAGGAAACAAGACGTTCTCATCCACTGGCTCCAACTGGTTCGCCACTCGAAGGCATCCAGGCTGAAAGGGAAATCCTTGAGGAAATGAAGGGAAGAGCCCAGTATATTTATGACACTTCAGATTTAAAGCCGAGGGAACTAAGGGAAAAAATATTAAAGCAGTTCGCATCACATTCAAGACCTACCTTTTCAGTTAACGTGATGTCATTTGGCTTTAAATATGGTATTCCAATTGATGCGGACCTTGTGTTTGATGTGCGTTTTCTCCCGAATCCTCATTACATCGAAGCGATGAGACCAAAGACTGGACTTGATGAGGATGTATCAAGCTATGTTCTAAAATGGACGGAAACCCAGAAGTTTATTGAAAAAGTAACTGATCTCCTCGCATTTATGCTCCCGCAATACAAGCGGGAAGGAAAAAGCCAGCTTGTGATTGCAATTGGGTGTACGGGCGGACAGCACCGTTCTGTCACACTTGCTGAATATATCGCAAATCATTTCAAGGATGACTATCAAACTCATGTTTCTCACCGCGATATTGAGAGGCGAAAGGAAAGAAAGTAATGACCAATCAAAAACAGCCTAAGATTGTCATCATTGGTGGAGGAACTGGCCTTTCCGTACTTTTACGAGGGTTAAAATATCAGCCAGTTGATATTACGGCCATTGTAACGGTTGCGGATGATGGAGGATCGTCTGGTCGTCTACGCGATGAGATGGATATTCCACCACCTGGTGATATTCGAAATGTATTAGCTGCCTTATCAGATGTGGAGCCCTTGATTGAGGATTTGTTCCAGCATCGGTTTGCAGGTGGAAATGGCTTATCTGGTCATTCACTTGGAAACTTGATCCTTGCGGCAATGACAACAATAACTGGTGATTTTGTTCACGCAGTAACTGAAATGAGTAAAGTCCTAAAAGTAAGAGGAAAAGTGCTCCCAGCAGCGAATAAAAGTGTCGTTTTAAATGCTGAAATGGAGGATGGCACTGTTGTTACAGGTGAATCTAAAATTCCATACTCCGGTAAAAAAATCAAGCGTGTCTTTTTAACACCGGATGATGTTGAGCCACTCAACGAATCAATTGAAAAAATTCGACAGGCCGATATGATTGTCATTGGACCAGGCAGCCTTTATACAAGCATTTTGCCAAATTTGCTTGTACCTAAAATAGGCGAAGAGGTCGTAAATGCAAAGGCAAAAAAGGTTTATATTTGTAACGTGATGACCCAGGCAGGGGAAACCTTGAACTATACAGCAAGTGACCATGTGCAGGCTTTGAATGATCACATGGGCTTGAGGTTTATTGATACCATTTTGGTCAATGATGGAGATATCCCTGAGCGCATCAAGGATAAATATGCAAAAGAGTTGGCGAAGCCAGTTGTGTATGACGTAGAAAGGCTTTCTACTTTAGGTTTATCCATCATTAATGATAAAATAATTTCATATGATAACGATGTAATCAGACATGATACAACAAAAGTAGCAAATCTTTTATATAATATGGTTTTAGAAAATAAAAATGGGTGATTGAATAAATCACCCTCATTATAAAAAGGAGGGTGGAACCTGTGTCATTTGCATCAGAGACGAAAAAAGAACTAACAAACCTAGACATCAAAGAGTGCTGCGCAAAAGCCGAGCTTTCCGCTTTGATTCGAATGAATGGCGCACTTTCCTTCTCCAACCAAAAAATAGCGGTTGATATCCAAACGGAAAATGCTGCTATCGCGAGAAGAATTTATACATTACTGAAAAAATGCTATAATGTTGGTGTTGAGCTCCTCGTTCGTAAAAAAATGAGACTCAAGAAGAACAATGTATATATTGTTCGACTGATTGAGGAAGCAAAGGATATTTTAGAAGATTTAAAGATTTTTGAAGGTTTTTCCCTACATCAAGAAATCTCTCCTGCCCTCGTTGCAAAGAAATGCTGTAAACGCTCCTATTTACGCGGGGCTTTTTTAGCAGGGGGCTCAGTAAATAACCCTGAAACATCCTCATATCATCTTGAGATTTTTTCATTATATAAAGAACATAATGATTCTCTTTGTGAATTAATGAACGTTTTCGATCTCAATGCCAAAACATTAGAACGAAAAAAAGGTTTCATTACGTATTTGAAGGAAGCTGAAAAAATCACAGAATTTCTCAATGTTGTTGGTGCTCACCAAGCATTGCTTCGATTTGAGGACGTACGTATTGTTCGCGACATGCGAAATTCGGTGAACCGTCTCGTGAACTGTGAAACAGCTAACTTAAATAAGACAATTGGCGCTTCCATTCGTCAAGTAGAAAATATCCGCTACATTGATGAAACAGTCGGCCTTGGCATTTTACCAGATAAGTTAAGAGAAATTGCTGAGCTCCGAGTGGCCTACCAGGATGTCACTCTAAAAGAGTTAGGTGAAATGGTAACATCTGGAAAGATTAGTAAATCTGGAATTAACCACCGTCTTCGAAAAATAGATGAAATTGCCGACAAGCTCCGTGCAGGCCAATCGATCAAATAAGTGTTTTGTTCACTTGGAAAGAAATAAAGCGCTATCATTTTGAAACCTTTTTGGTTTATTCTACGTATGAATAGAAAACTAATGAGAAAAAACAAACAACTTAAGAATTGCACACAAATTTGAGGAGGAAGAAAAAATGGTTGAAAGACATGTTGAGGTTGTATTAAGAACGGGATTACAAGCACGCCCAGCAGCAATGTTTGTTCAAGAAGCAAACAAATATTCTGCGGACATCTTTTTAGAAAAGGATGGGAAAAAGGTTAACGCAAAAAGCATTATGGGGCTAATGAGTTTAGCGATTGGCTCAGGTGCAACGATTACCCTTATCGCAGAAGGAAACGATGAAGAAGCTGCGGTTGAAGCTTTAACTGAATTTGTTCAAAAAGAAGCATAAAAAAATCCTCTCACGATATGATGTGAGAGGATTTTTATTTATATACTTATTTATTGTTATCTTGTGGGTACATAACCTTGTCGATAAGACCATACTCCATTGCTCTTTCAGCAGTCATGAAGTTGTCACGGTCTGTATCTCTTTGAAGAACCTCTAATGGTTGGCCAGTACGTTCTGATAAAATTTGGTTAAGCTTTTCGCGTAAGAATAGAATACGCTTCGCTGCGATTTCAATCTCAGTTGCTTGCCCTTGTGCTCCACCAAGTGGTTGGTGAATCATAACTTCACTGTTTGGAAGCGCAAAACGCTTGCCTTTTTCACCAGCTGCAAGTAAGAAAGCACCCATTGATGCAGCCATACCGATACAAATAGTAGAAACCTTTGGCTTAATGAACTGCATTGTATCATAGATCGCCATACCAGCTGTAATTGAACCACCTGGGCTGTTGATGTATAAAGAAATATCTTTTTCAGGATCCTCAGCTGCTAAGAACAATAACTGAGATACGATTGAATTGGCAACATTATCATCAATCGCACTTCCAAGCATGATAATACGGTCTTTTAATAAACGTGAGTAGATGTCATATGCGCGCTCTCCACGGTTTGTTTGTTCAATAACTGTAGGTATTAAATTCATTTTACTTCCTCCTTCAAACAAATTAAAAGGTTTGTTATGTACTTCCATCATACAATTAAGGTCAGTAAAGGTCAAACAATTCGCTTTACTAACTTATACTATTCTACAAACGATTATCCCATACCTCTTTAGGCACGGAAAAAATCAAAATTTCATACGTATTCCATCATAACCGATTTGACGTATTTTAAACATGGGACCAGAGGGACGGGTTCTATTGGTTCCATGTGGTCCAAAGGGAGCAGAGGGGACGGTTCCAATGGTTCCACGGGGTGGGTGGAATAGAAAAAACCTGTCTCTTTAATTAGAAACAGGTTTTCAATAGCGCCCTCGGCAGGATTCGAACCCACGATAAGAGAACCGGAATCTCTTGTGCTATCCACTACACTACGAGGGCATGTTTTGGATAAAACTGCACTCATCATTATAGGATAGAACTTATTTGAATGCAAGAATTTAATTTAAGGATGGCGTGTGCTTTTTGCAAAGGCCTCGTAAATATTGACTCAATTAATTAGGTACGATTACTTGAATGTTTTTGGAAGAATAAAGGGAAAGGGGCAATATAAGGTTTTGAAAGAACTATTGGATAAATATTGTAAAAGTCATGAGAGATAGCTTATATTTGTAGATGCTTTTGGATGAAAGTGGAAAAAGCCCACATAAAACCAATATATGAAAAGACTATTGGATAAATCTTGAAAAAGTGATACCAAAAAAACTATATTGAACCTAATTTCTCTTCGTCTAATCCAGAAAAAGTGGTATATCGCAGAACACCCCAATATACCACCTTAAAATCTTCTCTCTAGTTATCCTTATAGCCCAATGTCCCGTCGTACACATCTTCATCAACAGGATTCACAGCCCACATCGTTTGAATCGGATCGAACTCTGATGCAAACTCTTTTTTGTTATTACTTTCCTTTGCTTCATCAAGTGTCCCAGTGACTGGGCCCGTGTACATGATTTCATTCTTTTTCAACAGTAATCACCTCTTTAAGGTAGATTCTTTCAAAAAATGAATAAAAATGCGTGCTAAAATTTAACTTTTTCGATACGATAGAAGTAAGAAAAAATAAACGATATATCATTTAGTCAAATGTTTATTAAAATTGCGAATTAAAAAGTAAACGCTTCCATTTTATTGAATCACCTCAAAGGAAGGGGGAAACCATGAGTGAATATGCAAACTGGACTTTTTCAGCAACAATCTTTAAAGCTAGTCATGACAAAGGAATTAACACAGGCAATTACTCTTTTACAATACTCTTCTTTGGATTTGACTAAATTTCTAGAAGAGCAAACACTAGAAAATCCCCTCATTGATGTAAAACCATCAGATTTTGGACGACCAAAAAAAATGAAGGTTACAAAAGATACGTATACAAATCCAATCGACTATCTAAGTAAAAAAGAAACAACGTTATACGAGCATTTACTCACACAGATTTCCTATATGAAATTAAACAACACGAAAAAACAGACGGTCGAATATATCATCCAACTACTCGACAGTAATGGGTATTTGTATTTTCCTACAGAAGAAATAGCAAGGGATCTTAATATCGATACGGAAACCATTGAAAATGCGATCCAAATTATTCAGAGCTTAGATCCGGTTGGGGTAGGAGCAAGGTCTCTGCAGGAATGTCTTCTCCTGCAATTGCAGGCACTCCCAAATCGAAACAGGTTGGCAGAGACAATCATACAAGACCATTTTGAACGTTTTGCTGAAAAGTCATGGAAGGAAATCGCTAAGGACCTAAATGTAAAGCTTTTTGATATCCAACAGGTGTTTGATTTTATTCAAACGCTAAAGCCGAGACCAGGTACTGCCTTTCATGGTGGAGAAGCGCATTATATTGTTCCGGACATCGATATTCAGGTAGAAGGCGATGTCGTCACAATGAAGATGCAAGACTCGTACCTGCCAAAGGTATCGTTGAATCTCCAGTATTATCAACACTTTTTAGATGAAAAGGATACCAAAACAAAGTCCTATCTTCAGGAAAAAGTAGATCAATGTCAGTGGATTATGAGAAGTTTAGAGCAACGAAAAATGACCTTGCAAAATGTCATGAGTGAAATTATTAAACGTCAAATGGATTTTTTTATAAAGGGACCAGCACATTTAAAACCGCTTATTATGAGTGATGTTGCGGATGCTCTTGATATCCATGAATCAACAGTTAGCAGAGCGGTAAAGGATAAGTTTGTGCAAACTCCATTTGGGATTTTTGAGATGAAGTATTTCTTCAGCCGGAATATCCAAACAACGGGTGAAGCTGATACGTCGTCGACGCAGGTGAAAAATGTAATGAAACAGATGATTGAAGAGGAGAATAAGCAAAAGCCTTTGTCAGACCAAGAAATTGTCAGTATACTTGAGGAGGAGCATGGTATTCTTGTATCGAGACGAACAATCGCAAAATACCGTGACCAATTAAACATACCTTCTTCGACAAAACGAAAACGGTATAGCAAGTAGATTGGAAGTGTAAGAAGTTGAATCGAATTCAGGTAACCATGTATTCAAAGGAAAATTGCTCACTTTGTACCAAAGCAAAAATCGTGATTGAGGAATTAAGCGAGGATTACCCTATAGATTTTCAAGAAATTGATATTTATAAAGATGACCAACTTTTGGAAAAGTATCAAATCATGATTCCGGTAATTGAAATCGATGGAAATGAAGTAGAATATGGGATCATTCATAAAGAAACAATCCAAGAGTACTTGAATCATTTAATGAAAAAATAAAGTTTACCCCGACTGCCTAAAAAATAGGCAGTTTATTTATTGCTTTCTTTTAAAAGTATTGTTACTATAATAAATGTAGCACGACGATATTTAAATTTAATGATGTGTTTTTTTTTACTGTAAGCGGGACATAATATGTCACACCGGGACAAAAGAAGTCCCTTATGGTAAAAAGGGGAAATGACAAAATGAGTTCAATCATTGAGGTACAACAAAAATTATTACCCGATTTACTCGAGGTTATGCAAAAGCGCCATGAGATCCTCAAATACATACGACTTATGCAGCCGATAGGAAGAAGGAATCTTTCAACGAGTCTTGGTCATAGTGAGCGTGTCCTCCGCGGAGAAGTTGAGTTCTTAAAAAAACAAAATCTCGTGGACTTTAGCACTGCTGGTATGAGCTTGACGAAAGAGGGCGCGGAGCTTTTAAAAGACCTTGAGGATGTTATGAAGGAAGTTTTAGGCTTAAGGGTTTTAGAATCGAAACTTAAGGAGAAGTTAAATATAAAAGAAGTGATTGTCGTCCCTGGCGACAGTGACACGACTCCTTGGGTGAAGAAAGAAATGGGAAGAGCTTGCGTTTCAAGAATAAAACAAAGGCTTTTTGGAGAAAATATCGTCGCAGTTACTGGTGGTACGACCCTTGCTGAGGTGGCAGAAATGATGACGCCGGATTCGAAAGGGAGAAGCATTTTATTCGTACCAGCAAGAGGTGGTTTAGGAGAACGAGTAGAAAATCAAGCAAATACTATTTGCGCAAAAATGGCTGAAAAAGCCTCGGGTGATTATCGACTCCTTCATGTACCTGATGTTGTGAGCAATGAAGCGTACCATTCATTTGTGGCAGAACCATCGATCCGAGATGTCTTGAGTTTGATAAAGTCATCAAGTATGGTTGTTCACGGAATAGGAGACGCTATTACAATGGCAAAGCGTCGCAAGACAGATGAAGAGGATATGAAAAAAATCATTGAATCTCATGCGGTCGCAGAAGCTTTTGGCTATTATTTTGACGAAGATGGGAATGTAGTCCATCGCGTCCAAACGATTGGAATCCAGCTTAAGGATCTTCCAGCAATCCATGATGTGATTGCCGTAGCTGGTGGAGCTTCGAAGGCAATTGCCATCAAAGCTTACTTAAAGCAAGCCCCGGGAACTCTGTTAATTACAGATGAAGGTGCTGCGAAAGAGTTAATAAAGGGGTAACCCTTATATAAAATTTCTTTAGGTTTCACATACAAAAGGAGGAAATCAAAATGGCAGTAAAAGTTGGTATTAATGGTTTTGGACGTATTGGTCGTAACGTATTACGTGCGGCTCTTAAAAATCCTAATGTAGAAGTAGTAGCAGTAAACGATTTAACAGATGCAAACATGTTAGCTCATCTATTAAAGTATGACTCTGTTCATGGTGTTCTTGATGCAGAAGTATCTGTTAATGGAAACAACCTTGTTGTTGATGGAAAAGAAATTCTTGTTAAAGCAGAACGCGACCCAGCTCAACTAGCTTGGGGTGACCTAGGTGTTGAAGTTGTTGTTGAATCAACTGGTCGTTTCACAAAACGCGCAGATGCTGCGAAACACTTAGAAGCTGGTGCAAAGAAAGTTATCATTTCTGCTCCTGCAACTGATGAAGATATCACAATCGTTATGGGTGTTAACGAAGACAAATATGATGCAGCAAACCACAACGTTATTTCAAATGCTTCTTGTACAACAAACTGCTTAGCACCATTTGCAAAAGTTTTACATGAAAACTTTGGAATTAAGCGTGGTATGATGACAACTATTCACTCATACACAAATGACCAACAAATTCTTGATTTACCACATAAAGACTATCGTCGTGCTCGTGCGGCAGCTGAGAACATCATTCCAACAACTACTGGTGCTGCAAAAGCTGTTTCTTTAGTATTACCTGAGTTAAAAGGTAAATTAAATGGTGGAGCTGTTCGTGTTCCAACTCCAAACGTGTCACTTGTTGACTTAGTTGCTGAATTAGATAAAGAAGTAACTGTAGAAGAAGTAAACGCAGCTCTTCGCAAAGCTGCTGAAAATGAGTTAAACGGAATTATGGGTTACAGCGAAGAGCCACTAGTATCTGGTGACTATAACGGTAATGCAAATTCTTCAACTATCGATGCACTTTCTACAATGGTAATGGAAGGCAACATGGTTAAAGTTATCTCTTGGTATGATAACGAAACTGGTTACTCACACCGTGTAGTTGACCTTGTAGATTACCTTGCATCAAAGGGACTATAATTTTACCGTTTGATTAGTATGTCACATTAATCAAACAGTAAAACACATTATTCTTGGAATCCTAAACAACAATAACTATAATAGAACTTGTGTGGGGAAGGGAGTGTTCCCTTCCCTTTTTGATGTCATTTAGACAAATGCCACAGAACAAGTTTTGAATATTACATAGAACGGAGGCCTTCCCAGTGAATAAGAAATCAGTAAGAGATATTGATGTGAAAGGCAAGCGAGTATTCTGTCGAGTTGATTTTAACGTTCCAATGCAAGATGGTCAGGTTACGGACGAAACTCGTATTCGTGCAGCATTACCAACAATTGAGTACCTTCGTAAAGAAGGAGCAAAGGTTATTTTAGCAAGCCACCTTGGTCGTCCAAAAGGAAAAGCGGTAGACGAACTTCGCTTAGATCCAGTTGCAAAACGATTAAGCGATCACTTAGGGATCGAGGTTCGCAAAACAAATGAAGCGTATGGTCCAGAGGTTGAACAAGCCATTTCAGAAATGAACGAAGGCGATGTTCTTTTATTAGAAAACGTTCGTTTTTATCCTGGTGAAGAGAAGAATGATCAGGAACTTGCAAAACAATTTGCTGCATTAGCTGATCTATACGTAAATGATGCGTTCGGAGCTGCACACCGTGCACACGCTTCTACAGCTGGTATCGCTGAACACTTGCCAGCCGTTGCAGGTTTCTTAATGGAAAAGGAAATTGAAGTACTAGGCAAAGCACTATCAAATCCAGAACGTCCTTTCACTGCGATTATCGGTGGAGCAAAGGTTAAGGATAAAATTGGTGTCATCGAGAACCTCTTAGAAAAAGTAGACAACTTGATCATTGGTGGAGGTCTTGCTTATACGTTCGTAAAAGCACAAGGCCATGAAATCGGTAAATCTCTTTTAGAGGAAGATAAAATGGATCTTGCTAACGAGTTTATCAAAAAAGCAAAAGAAAAAGGCGTAAACTTCTATATGCCTGTTGATGTAAGAGTAGCAGATGATTTCTCTAATGATGCGAACATTAAAATCGTTCCTATCACCGAAATTCCAAGCGATTGGGAAGCACTCGATATCGGTCCAAAGACAGCTGAAATTTACAGTGAAGTAATTCAAAAATCTAAGCTTGTGATTTGGAATGGGCCAATGGGAGTATTCGAATTAGATGCATTCGCAAATGGTACAAAAGCTGTTGCACAAGCACTTGCTGATGCAACTGACACGTATTCTATCATCGGTGGAGGTGACTCTGCTGCAGCGGCAGAAAAATTCGGTCTTGCTGATAAAATGAGCCACATTTCAACTGGTGGTGGAGCATCATTAGAATTCATGGAAGGTAAAGAGCTTCCAGGAGTCGAACTACTTAACGATAAATAATAAAAATTCATCTAGATTTAATGTCTAGTTCCAGGCGCCATCGGCTCGAGGTCACAAGCCAATCGCTTCGGAAGGTAAAATACACCTTCTGTCAGCGCTTGTCTTGTGCTTATCGCCGATGAACGGGCGCCTTGCACTTTTCTATTTGAAAGGGATGGTGAAACATGAGAAAACCAATCATTGCAGGAAACTGGAAAATGAATAAGGTTCTTTCAGAAGCAGTTCAGTTTGTAGAAGAAATCAATGGTCTAATTCCATCACCAGAAAAGGTTGATTCTGTTGTTTGTGCGCCAGCACTATTTTTAGAGCGTCTGGTTGCAAACGTAAAAGAAGGAAACTATGACCTTAAAATCGGTGCACAAAACATGCACTTTAAAGAGAGTGGAGCATTCACTGGTGAAATCAGCCCAGTGGCATTAAAGGACTTAGGTGTTGACTATGTAATCCTTGGTCACTCTGAACGCCGTGAAATGTTCGCAGAAACCGATGAAACAGTTAACCAAAAAACACTTGCGGCATTTGCACATGGATTAGTTCCAATTGTATGCTGTGGTGAGACATTAGAGCAGCGTGAAGCAGGTCAAACGAATGACCTTGTTGGAACACAAATCGAAAAAGCATTAGCAGGTCTTACAGCTGAACAAGCGAAAGAAGTTGTCATTGCCTATGAACCAATCTGGGCAATTGGAACAGGTAAATCTTCTTCTGCTGAAGATGCGAATGAGGTTTGTGCACATATCCGTAAAGTTGTTGCTGAACAATTCTCACAAGATGTGGCAGATGCTGTTCGCATTCAATACGGTGGTAGTGTAAAACCAGAAAACATTAAGGAATACATGGCACAACCAGATATCGATGGTGCTCTAGTTGGTGGAGCAAGTCTTGATGCTTCCTCTTTTGTTAAGCTTTTGGAGGCAGGTAGCAATGAGTAAATCACCAGTTGCACTAATCATCTTAGATGGATTTGCATTTCGCGATGAAGTAAAAGGAAATGCGGTTGCCCAAGCAAACAAACCAAATTTTGATCGCTATTGGAACAAATACCCGCACGCTACTCTACAAGCAAGTGGTGAGGCTGTTGGTTTACCAGAAGGCCAAATGGGGAATTCAGAGGTAGGGCACTTAAATATCGGCGCAGGCCGTATTGTCTACCAAAGCTTAACCCGTGTAAATGTTGCGATCCGCGAGCATGAATTTGAAAAAAATGAAACTTTCCTTGCAGCCATGAAGCATGTAAAGGAAAAAGGTACTGCTCTACATCTATTCGGTTTATTATCCGATGGTGGTGTACACAGTCACATTGATCACCTTTTTGCACTGTTAAGACTCGCTGCATCTGAAGGCATTAAAAAAGTGTACATTCACGGCTTTTTAGATGGAAGAGACGTTGGTCCTCAAACCGCGAAAATCTATCTCGAACAGCTCGATGAAAAAATCAAGGAATACGGTGTTGGTGAAATTGCAACCTTGTCTGGCCGTTATTATTCAATGGACCGTGACAAGCGTTGGGAGCGCGTTGAAAAATCATACCGTTCAATGGTTTACGGCGAAGGTCCTACATATAAAAATGCATTCGAACTTGTTGATGACTCCTATGCTAATGGCATTTACGATGAATTCGTATTACCATCAGTCATTGTAAAAGAAGACGGTTCACCAGTTGCAACCATCCAAGACAATGATGCAGTCATTTTTTATAATTTCAGACCAGACCGCGCTATCCAAATTTCAAACACATTCACAAATGACGATTTCCGTTCATTTGATCGTGGACCTAAGCATCCGAAAGACTTATTCTTTGTGTGCTTAACACACTTCAGTGAAAGTGTTGATGGATATGTAGCATTCAAACCAACAAACCTAGATAACACACTAGGAGAAGTTCTTTCACAAAACGGATTAAAACAGCTTCGCATTGCCGAAACTGAAAAATATCCTCATGTGACATTCTTTATGAGTGGTGGTCGTGAACAAGAATTCCCTGGTGAAACTCGTATTTTAATCAACTCACCAAAGGTTGCAACCTATGACCTAAAGCCAGAAATGAGTGCTTATGAGGTTAAGGATGCACTTTTAAAAGAGATTGCTGAAGATAATCATGATGCGATTTTATTAAACTTTGCAAACCCAGATATGGTTGGACACTCAGGAATGCTTGAACCAACAATCAAAGCAATTGAAGTAGTTGATGAGTGCTTAGGTGAAATCGTAGATGCAATCATTAAAAAAGGTGGAGCAGCGATTATTACGGCTGACCATGGTAACTCCGACGAGGTTGTTACTCTTGAAGGAAACCCAATGACTGCTCACACAACAAATCCAGTACCAGTCATTGTCACAAAAGAAGGATTAGCTTTACGCGAAGATGGAATTCTAGGAGACTTAGCACCAACCATGCTTGACCTACTAGGCGTCCAAAAATCCGCTGAAATGACAGGAAATAGTTTAATAAAATAAAACGAATTTGAAAAAGGAGAGATTTTTAATGTCAATTATCGTAGATGTATACGCTCGTGAAGTATTAGATTCTCGTGGAAATCCTACAGTTGAGGTTGAAGTTTATACTGAATCAGGTGCATTTGGCCGCGCATTAGTACCAAGTGGTGCTTCAACTGGTGAATACGAAGCAGTTGAGCTTCGTGATGGCGACAAGAGCCGTTACCTTGGAAAAGGTGTTCAAACAGCAGTAAACAACGTAAATGAAATCATTGCAGCAGAAATCATCGGTTTCGATGTAACTGACCAAGTAGCAATCGACCACGCGTTAATCGAGCTTGATGGAACTGAAAACAAAGGTAAATTAGGTGCTAACGCAATTCTTGGTGTTTCTATGGCAGTAGCTCGTGCAGCAGCTGATTTCTTAGAAATTCCTTTATATCAATACCTTGGTGGTTTCAACTCAAAAACTCTTCCAGTTCCAATGATGAACATCATCAACGGTGGAGAGCATGCTGACAACAACGTTGATATCCAAGAATTCATGATCATGCCTGTTGGAGCAGAAAACTTCAAAGAAGCACTTCGTATGGGTGCTGAAATTTTCCACAACCTAAAAGCAGTGTTACATGCAAAAGGCTTAAACACAGCTGTAGGTGACGAAGGTGGATTCGCTCCAAACCTAGGTTCAAACGAAGAAGCTCTACAAACAATTGTAGAAGCAATCGAAAAAGCAGGTTACAAGCCTGGTGAGCAAGTACGCCTTGCAATGGATGCTGCATCTTCTGAGTTCTACAACAAAGAAGACGGTAAATACCATCTTAAAGGAGAAGGCAAAGTTCTTACTTCTGAAGAAATGGTTGCCTTCTACGAAGATCTTGTATCAAAATACCCAATCATCTCAATTGAAGATGGTTTAGACGAAAACGACTGGGAAGGCCACAAACTTCTAACTGAGCGTCTTGGCAAAAAAGTTCAATTAGTTGGAGACGACCTATTCGTTACAAATACGAAGAAACTTGCTGAAGGTATTGAGAGAAACATCGGTAACTCAATCCTTATCAAAGTAAACCAAATCGGTACATTAACTGAAACATTTGATGCAATTGAAATGGCAAAACGCGCAGGTTACACTGCAGTAATCTCTCACCGTTCTGGTGAAACAGAAGACAGCACAATCGCTGACATCGCAGTTGCAACAAACGCTGGCCAAATCAAGACTGGTGCTCCATCACGTACTGACCGTGTTGCAAAATACAACCAATTACTACGTATCGAAGACAATCTTGGCGAAACAGCTCAATACAACGGCTTAGCATCTTTCTATAACCTAAGAGGCTAATCTGATAAATAGGAAAACGACAAGCGCGGTTGCTTGTCGTTTTTTTAGTTGGTAGTTGGTTGTTCGGTTTTGGTAAACGCAATTCCTGCGAGCTAAAGCGCAATTACAAAAATTAACGCGCGATTCCGTCGAATTAAAACGCAATTCCGGCATACTATAGCGCAATACCGTAAAATAAAGCGCAATCACACTAAATTGAATGCAATACCTACTTTTCTTTCTTCATCTGTTGCTTCTTTTGTTTACCTTGCTGTGTATGTTCACCTAAATAATTCGTTTTGTGTTTTTTCTGTTCTTTAACAAACGCATCAAAATCCAAATTGACCACATCTCATCATTCCTTTCAAGATAGTCAATTTTAATATGGACGATTCTAAAGGAAATCATGAAGTGAATCATTGGAAATTAGGTGTTGGGAAAATCTTAACTGGATGAAGACCTGAACCGAGATCCTGAATGCACGAAAAGGTCATCATAAACGAGATGACGACTCGAACCGAAAGATCAGGCGCACGAAAAAGTCTTCATAAGCGAGATGAAGACTCGAACCAAGAACGTGGAGCAGAGAAAAGTCCTTCATAGGCCAGATGATGATGATTCAATCCATAATTCTTTTTTCAATTATTTGACTTATGTCAGAAAATGCAGTATTGTCCACATGGTATTTTTATGGTACATTTATTTTAACGTCATATGCGTTCTTGTTCAGGAGGTGTCGTTTTATATGTTGCATGGAATTTTTGTTACATTACTCGTAATCGTATGTATCGGGTTAATCGTAGTGGTGTTATTACAATCGGGTAAAAGCGCAGGTTTATCTGGAGCTATCTCTGGTGGTGCCGAGCAATTATTCGGAAAACAAAAGGCTCGTGGCCTTGATGCGGTCCTACATCGTATCACAGTAGTCCTAGCGGTATTATTCTTTGTTCTTACAATTGCGGTTTCTTACTTTGAACTATAAAACTTTTCGAAAAGAGGGTTAGACAAGTTGATGTCTAGTCCTTTTTTATTGCGCTCAAAACGCACTTTCCGGTACGATAGTAGAATACCGAAAAAAGCGCAAAATAAAAATAAGGAAGTCATCATAAAGGAGTTATACATAATGAAGATCAAATTACCTCAGCCTTTCTTTTTTGAAGGAGGAGAAAGAGCCGTTTTATTACTACATGGATTTACTGGAAATTCAGCAGACGTAAGGATGCTAGGTAGATTTCTTGAAAATAGGGGCTATACGTGTCATGCACCGATTTATAAAGGACATGGTGTCCCACCGGAAGAATTGGTGCATACCGGTCCTGAGGATTGGTGGGAAGACGTCATGAACGCCTATCAATTTTTGAAAAATAAAGGATACGATAAAATTGCAGTAGCCGGATTGTCACTTGGCGGGGTATTTTCCCTAAAATTGGGTTACACTGTACCTATAAAAGGGATTGTGACCATGTGTGCCCCTATGTATCTAAAAAGTGAAGAAGTTATGTATGAGGGTGTCGTTGAATTTGCACGTGAATACAAGCGATTCGAGGGGAAATCTCCAGAGCAAATCGACAAGGAAATCGAAGAATTCAAAAAGACCCCGATGAATACGTTGAAAGCACTGCAGGAGCTAATCGCGGAAGTCCGTAACAATGTCGATATGATTTATTCTCCGACCTTTGTTGCGCAGGCGCGTCATGACAAAATGATAAATCCGGATAGCGCAAATATTATTTATGAAGCGATAGAAAATGATTTTAAAAAGATCAAATGGTACGAGGAATCAGGACATGTCATTACCCTAGACAAAGAACGTGACCAGCTGCATGAGGATGTGTATGCATTTTTAGAGCAGTTAGATTGGTAACGGGAGGGATAAAAAATGGAACAGGAAATCCAAAATCATATTAATAAATTATTAGAATTTATGAAGGAAGAAGCATACAAACCGTTAACCGTCCAAGAGCTTGAGGTGGCATTTGGAATCTCAGGATCGGAGGATTTTAAAGAGTTTGTCAAAGCCCTTGTTGTAATGGAGGAACAGGGATTAGTCGTTCGAACCCGTAGTAATCGCTATGGTCTTCCGGAAAAAATGAACCTTGTTCGCGGGACACTCACAGGTCATGCGAAGGGGTTTGCATTCGTGGTGCCAGATGACAAAACTATGGATGACGTATTTATTCCACCAAATGAGTTGAAAAATGCGATGCATGGGGATACCGTGCTTGTTCGAATTAATTCTGAATCTTCCGGTCAACGAAAGGAAGGTACAGTTGTTCGGATTATTGAGCATGGTATCAAAACGATTGTTGGTACATATACCGAAAGTAAAAACTTCGGCTTCGTCATTCCAGATGATAAAAAAATCACCAATGATATTTTCATTCCGAAGCAAGCGTCAAATGGTGCGATTGAAGGACATAAGGTAGTTGTGAAACTCGTCACGTATCCTGAAGGAAGAATGAGTGCAGAAGGTGAAGTTATTCAAATTTTAGGTCATAAAAATGACCCTGGAATTGATATTCTTTCTGTCATTCATAAGCACGGACTCCCAGAGGAATTTCCGGGAGAAGTATTGGAGCAGGCGAATAACACCCCTGATTCCATCGATCCAAGAGAGCTTGAAAATCGACGCGATTTACGAAATGAAGTCATCGTGACAATTGATGGCGCCGATGCAAAAGATTTGGATGACGCCGTGACGGTTACGAAGCTTGAAAATGGGAATTACAAGCTCGGTGTACACATTGCGGACGTCACTCATTATGTGACAGAAGGTTCTCCTATCGATAAAGAAGCAAGTGACCGTGGAACAAGTATTTATCTTGTTGACCGCGTAATTCCGATGATTCCTCATCGTCTTTCAAATGGCATTTGTTCCTTAAATCCAAAAGTGGACCGTTTAACCCTGTCTTGTGAGATGGAAGTTGACGGGAACGGTACCGTTGTGAAGCATGATATTTTTCAAAGTGTAATAAAAACAACGGAACGAATGACATATGCAGATGTAAATAGCATTTTGGTCGAAAAGGATGAAGAGCTCAGAACTCGCTACGAACCACTTGTTCCAATGTTTGAAGATATGGAAAGACTAGCTGCAATCCTTCGTGAAAAACGAATGAAGCGTGGTGCAATTGACTTTGATTTTAAAGAGGCAAAGGTTCTTGTCGATGATGAGGGTGCACCTTATGACGTTGTCTTACGGGAGCGATCTGTTGGTGAACGTTTAATCGAAGAATTCATGTTGCTAGCAAATGAAACGGTTGCAGAGCATTTCCACTGGATGAACGTTCCGTTTATTTATCGGATTCACGAAGATCCGAATGAAGAAAAGCTTAGACGTTTCTTAGAGTTCATCACGAACTTTGGTTATCTTGTAAGGGGAGCTGGAAATTCGATTCACCCTCGTGCCTTGCAGGAAGTAATTGAAGCCGTTCAAGGGAAACCAGAGGAAATGGTTGTTTCAACCGTTATGCTGCGCTCAATGAAGCAAGCAAAGTACGATCCAGAAAGTGTCGGACACTTTGGACTTTCAACGGATTTTTATACGCACTTCACGTCACCCATTCGACGTTATCCAGACTTAATCGTTCATCGATTAATTCGTACCTATTTGATTCAAGGTAAGCTTGACAATGCGACCCAGGATAAATGGAGAGAAAAACTCCCGGAAATTGCAGAGCATTCCTCAAACATGGAACGCCGTGCGGTTGAAGCTGAGCGTGAAACAGATAGTATGAAAAAGGCAGAATATATGATGGATAAAATCGGTGAGGAATACGATGGCATCATTAGCTCTGTGACCAACTTTGGTATGTTTGTGGAGCTACCAAACACTATTGAAGGACTTGTTCACGTCAGCTATCTAACCGATGATTACTATCGATATGATGAGAGAAGCTATGCGATGATTGGTGAACGGACCGGTAATGTATTCCGAATTGGAGACGAAATTACGGTTCGTGTCATTAACGTGAATAAAGATGAACGCTCTGTTGACTTTGAGGTGGTTGGAATGAAAGGTAGCCGCCGCAAGTTTTCAAAGGAACAACCGACAATCATCAAGTCCGATAAAGGAAGAAATCGACGCAAATCAAATGAGGATGACAAGAAACGTGGTAGTGACAAAGACGGCGAATGGTCAACTCGGAAGCCTCGGAAGAAAAAGAAGAAATATGATAATGTGCCACCACAGAAAAGCAAGAAACGGAAAAAGAGAAGATAATCGAGAGTACCCCACTTATGTGGGGTGCTTTTTTTCTGTATAGTTTATTTAATGGAACAAATAATAAGAGTTGTTATTAAAATGGCATTATTGGAGGGTGAGAAAGATGAATATAGGGGATCGGGTTAGTCGTGTAGCCTTGATAGGGACTGGTTTTGTTGGTTCAAGCTATGCCTTTGCGTTAATGAACCAAGGAATTGTCAATGAATTACTTATGATTGATGTCAATGAGGAAAAAGCCAAAGGGGATGTCCTGGATCTTAATCATGGAAAAGCTTTTACAGGGAATCCGACACTTATTAAATTTGGAAGCTACGAAGATTGCAAAAATGTTGATCTAGTGGTCATTTGTGCAGGAGCCAATCAAAAGCCTGGAGAAACAAGACTAGACCTAGTAGAAAAAAACCTTAAAATTTTTAAAGAAATCGTTGAAAACGTGATGGCAAGCGGATTTGATGGAATCTTTTTAGTCGCTACGAATCCAGTTGATATTTTAACATATGCCACATGGAAATATAGTGGATTACCGAAAGAACGTGTAATAGGTTCCGGTACGATATTAGATACAGCGCGTTTCCGATACTTATTAGGGGAATATTTTAATGTCGCCCCCAAAAATATCCATGCTTATATTATTGGAGAACATGGTGATAGTGAATTGCCAGTATATAGCTCGGCATACATTGGAACACTCCCGATAAAAAAGTATATGCAGCGCAATGAAAAATATAAAAAAGAAGATTTAGATGACATTTTTATTCGGGTGCGTGACGCAGCCTATGAGATTATTAAAAGCAAGGGTGCGACCTACTACGGAATAGCAATGGGGCTAGCCAGAATCACCAAAGCCATATTCTCAAATGAAAATGCAGTGTTGACAGTTTCCGCCCATTTGGATGGACAGTATGGGGAAGAAAATGTGTATATAGGGGTGCCATGCGTTATAAACAGAAATGGGATTCGTGAAATCATGGAACTTGAGTTAAATGAAGAGGAAGAACAAAAGTTTGAGAACAGTGCGAATGTGTTAAAAACGATCCTTGCCCCATATTTTGATGAGGTGAAACCAAAAGGGTAACGTGGTGAATACGTATGGAAACTAAACCACTATCAAGTATTGAAAAATTAGCACTGTCTCGTCGTGATACATTTCAAAGTAGTAGGGTGATCTATTTTTTACGAGCCGTGTTAGCCAGTATGTTTATTGGGTTTGGGGTAATCGTTGCCTTTCGAACAGGTAATTTCTTCTTCATGCAGCAATCACCAGTTGCATTTCCAATAGCAGCCATCACATTCGGTGCCGCAATAATCCTCATTGCATATGGTGGAGGAGATTTATTTACAGGAGATACCTTTTATTACACGTATGCGGCCTTACGTAAAAAGATGAAATGGAATGTGGTCGGCCAAATGTGGCTTTATAGCTATATTGGATATATAATTGGCGCCATTTTCTTTGCCTTTTTATTTTACATGACAGGCCTATTCCAAGGTGATTCTGTTAATGAATTTCTATTAACGATTGCCTACAATAAAACACAACTCACCACTTCTCAATTGTTTTTTCGAGGGATTCTCTGTAACTGGCTTGTGTGCCTTGCCTTTTTTTTACCACTGGGAATGCGTGGAGACGGACCTAAAATATTTATTATGATGTTACTTGTATTCTGCTTTTTTATCTCTGGCTATGAACATAGCATTGCGAATATGTGTACGTTTGCCATATCGTATGTGATGAAACATCCGGATTCTGTCACAGTCAATGGCGTTATCCACAATTTAATCCCTGTCACCGTTGGGAACCTAATCGGTGGCGGTGGTTTCATGGCATGGATGTATTTCTATGCAAATAAGGCAAATATTGAATGAAACTCGAAAGATCCAGCCGGTGCACTGGATCTTTTTATATGAAAAATATTCCAATTACAATCTAAATGAATTATACTTGTGTAAATTATAAGGGGGTAACTGGGATGGAGGATTGTTTTATTTGTAAAAAACACAATGGTTTGATTCAAACCGCTGGGGAGACGATATATGAAGATGAGCTTGTTTATGTAGGACACATTGATCATAATGGTGAAGATAGTTACCTAGGTCATATTATGATTGATTTAAAAAGACATGCTCCAACTCTTGCTGATCTGACAATAGAGGAAGCGAAGGCATTTGGTATCATTATGGCAAGAGTGAGTAATGCATTAAAAGAAAGCGAACAAGCAGAACATATTTATTCTTTTGTTTCAGGAAATGCGGTTCCTCATCTTCACATGCATATTGTCCCGCGCTATCCAAACACGCCGATAGAGTTTTGGGGACCAATGGCTGTATATGATTGGCCACAAGCACCGATGGGGAATAATGAACAGATTGTGCAGATTTGTAGAAGACTAAAAGGTGCCTTGGAGAAAATAAGCAATGAATGATTTTACATGGGGTGGTTCAGAGATTCATTTCATTGATACATTATCTGTTCAAAAACAAGGGAACATAACCATAGGCCGATTCGGTGGCAATTCTTCAGCAGGTCAAATCAAAAATGAAGATGGGTGCCTTGTCTGGCAGAATGAACAGCAGGATTGGGAGTTCGTGATTCTCATGGATGCACATCACACCGCTGAAAGTGCAGAATTGATTGTACAGGAATTTACGAAACAGCAAGCTTCAATAAAGTCTGTGTTTTCTGGAACACTCAAGGAGACCTTTAAGAATATCGAAGAGACGGTGCTTCAAATTTTTCAGAATCCTGAATTTCTAGGCAACTGCCGGAAAGTTAGAGGTTCTACCTCATGTCTTATGGTTCTTAGAAAAGATAAATACATTTGGTGGTTTTCAGTTGGTGATTGTATCTTGTACTTATTTCATCCAGAGTTAGAGAGACTCGGACAATATCAAGTGAATCAACGTCATTTTTTTGAATGGATCGGCCAGGTGAACACCTTCGAACTGCCTGTCCCATGCTACAGTTCTGGAAGAAAAGAACTAAGGAAAGGCAATAACCATATATTTTTAACAACAGATGGTTTAATTGAATGTCCTGGTTTACCTTATAATCACCCTGAAAAGATACAAAAAGAATTTTTAGATCGCTCAAATGAATATGCCGTTGAAGCATTATTAATGAAAATCCAATCACTCAACGTAAGAGACAGCACGACAGTCATTTCTTGGTTTGTGAATTCCGATCAAGAAGCAAGTTTACCTTGCAATCAATAAGCCTTTCCTTGAGATGTTGTCCATTATTTGCTAAAATAGAAGGTACCGTCTTAAGGGGGAAATCAATATGCCAAAAGGTGTAGGCAAGGTAATCGCACAAAACAAAAAAGCAAATCATGATTATTTTATCGAAGAAACCTATGAAACAGGAATCGTGCTTCAAGGGACTGAAATCAAATCCCTTCGTAATGGCCGTGCAAACCTAAAGGATTCATATGCTCGTGTTCATAACGGTGAAGTATACCTGTATAACATGCATATTAGCCCTTATGAGCAAGGTAACCGATATAATCATGATCCACTGCGGACACGTAAGCTACTTCTTCATCGAAAAGAAATCAACAAACTGATTGGACTGACAAAAGAAGAAGGCTATGCACTTGTGCCAATTAAGATCTATTTAAAAAATGGCTATGCAAAGCTGTTATTAGGTCTTGGTAAAGGTAAGAAAAAGTATGACAAACGTGAAGACCTCAAGAAAAAAGAAGCAAAACGTGATATCGAGCGTGCCTTCAGAGAAAGACAGAAGATGTAATCTGCCACTTCTTACAATAACTTACAATTGAAATTGTGAGGACATGTGCTATAATAAGACATGTGGTTGACAATTGAATAGTCAACGAAAGCAAGAACACTTCATCCGAAACACCCAGATAACTGGTGATTAAGTTCATCATTATCATTTTATAATGGGGACGCTACGGATTCGACAGGGGTAGTTTGAGCTTAAGTTGCGAGTCGAGGGGATCGGCCTCGTTAAAACGTCAAAGCCAATAACTGGCAAAGAAAACAACAATTTCGCTTTAGCTGCTTAATAACAGCTTAGCGGTTCCTCCCTCCATCGCCCATGTGGTAGGGTCAGGGACTCACTCTTAGTGGGCTACGCCGGAGTTCGCCGTCTGAGGACAAAGGAAGAGAACAACCAGACTAGCTGCTTGGAAGCCTGTCGATAGGCTGAAGAGTTAGCGAAACGCTAATATATCGACTACACTCGTAGATGCTTAAGTGCCAATATCTTTGGACGTGGGTTCGATTAGTAATTAGTCGCCTTATGTGGTAACACATAAGTGATAATCCGGCTTTATCGGTGAAACCTAAGTCGCACTCGATGTGATAAGGCAATGCCGAGCGGTATGTAGAGCAATCTAACAGCCGTGTATCGACTTATAGGCTGCCATGAAACCATGGTAGTACTAGGATGCGAAATTCTACCTGAACAGGTACAAAATATGTTTCGCATAAGACGCCGGAGGACCTGGAACTTTCAGGTTCAAGATATAGTCAGTGCCATGACGAAAGCATGGAAAAGCACGTCCCACCGTCTCCACCAAATACATATACTTGGTGGTTAAATACTCAATTGAAACTTTAAGCATAAGTCTGCATGAATTGAAGGCTTATGCTTTATAAAACTATGTGCAAAATTATGCTTAAAATTGTGACCTGAATCATAAGTTTTCCTCTATGGCAAGGTTATGCTTAAAAGGGTTAGAACCAACATTTCTAAGTGTTGATTCTAACCCTTTTGGTGCGTAATTGTAATAATCTCTGAACTCTTGTCATGTTCCTCCTAGTTAGATACACTTCAAATAGTTGCGAAATCACAAGTCTTTACTTAATTATTTGTCTTTAATTTAAATGATATTGATGTTTAATTACTTCAAAAACATTTTGTAATACTTTTTATTATGTTCCACAATCCTATTTGCATTATTGTCGACTTTACATCCCAATTTTGTACCTTTAAGTTATATATTCGCGAGTATTGGCTTTACAGCACTTTCTACCAGTATTTCTAACGAAGTTACAAGAATCTTACCATTGGATCAAATCGGTTCGGGAATAGGGACAGTTCTATTAATACAATTTTTAGGTGGTAGCCTTGGGGTTACAATTTCTGGATTATTATTAACAATTCAAGATAATTTTTCTTTAGAAATTGTTTATCGAAATATTTATATTAGTTTTTCCTTTGTCTGTATTTTGGCAGGACTAACGTACCGTTTATATTATCAAAGAGCTAAGTTAAAGAAGCAAAGTGAACTTGTATAATTTCTAGAAGAAGTATGGATTGAAAATACGATATTTCTTGAAATACTAAAATAATATTTATTTCGAAAGGGGATTTGTTAAGGTGGCGGAACTTTAAAAAGAAGCTATTCCAATGAGGGGGACCTGTTTGGAATAGCTTTTTTCTATAGTACATTTTCTAGGTGGATGGTTGAAATGAATGATTAGTGGATGTTCTATAACATTCAAAAACAAGATAGCATTAATCTCGATAGACGAATAATTGTATAATAATGCCACTTTTTTTAACATTAATTGTATAGGGAGAGGAATATCTATGACTGAATTTGGTCGACTTATGACAGCTATGGTGACACCTTTTAATGATGAATTGAAAATTGATTATGAAAAAACGGATAAATTAATTGAGCACTTAATAAAAACAGGTACGGATACGATTGTAGTTTGCGGTACCACAGGTGAGCCATCAACATTATCAAACGAAGAAAAGTTATCATTGATTAAGTTTGCAGTTGAACAGGTAAAAGGTCGTTGTAAAGTGATAGCGAGTACAGGTACAAATAATACAAGAGTCTCTGTTGAGTTAACCAAAAAGGCAACAAAGATTGGTGTTGATGGGATTTTGCTAGTTAGCCCATATTACAATAAACCCTCACAAGAAGGTTTATATCAGCATTTTAAGACTATCGCAGAGTCTACTCATCTCCCCATTATGCTCTATAATATTCCAGGAAGAACGGCTATTAACATTTCTCCAGAAACCATCATACGATTATCCAAAATAAATAATATTACTTCGGTTAAGGAAGCAAGTGGTGATCTTTCTGCGGCTGCCTACTTACTTGACAAAGCTCCAGAAGGTTTTAAGGTTTATTCTGGGGACGATAGTTTAGCACTGCCTTTACTAAGTATAGGAGGACACGGTGTTGTAAGTGTAGCTAGCCATGTTATAGGTCATCAAATAAAAACCATGATTGATAACTTCTTGTCAGGAAAAGTCGAAGAAGCTGCACATATGCACCGCAAAATGCTTCCTACCTTTGAAGGACTTTTTGTTACTACTAATCCATCACCTGTCAAATATGCATTAGAAATGCAAGGAATTCATGTCGGATCAGTAAGATTACCACTTGTCCCCGTTAATGAACAAGAGGCTGAATATATCACTTCTATTTTAGAGCACTTTCAAAAAGACAACTAAAAATAGATTCAGGGTTGATTAGGAGTCAGTATTAATAGACTTCTAATCAACCCTTTATACAATCTACCAATTATCCCACTTTTTCTCTATCCATCCTATTTCTTTTAACAGATTTTCGAAAAGTGAATCATGTTCAGCTTTAAACGCTTCTTCTGTACAAAAAGAATGAGGTTTATAGTCTAAATCTTGTCCTCTTTGAAGAGTACCTTCCTCTAGAAAATTAGTTGCATTTGATTTTTCAAAACATATAGGGGCGATGTACGTTTTATATGTATGTTCTAGAATAACCCTTGTGTCTTTAGACGGATGAGTTGCCTTAGGGATTAGTAAACTAGCACCGATACCAATTACGCAAATAAATGCAATCATCCACAGGAATCTTTTTTTCCTTTTATTCATTCGTTGATTCCATTGAGATTAGTATTTTTGCGTCATTGATAATGTCATCATAGGGAACAGTCATCCCATCATAATCTTTTACCACTTTACCCTCTTGATCTAAAAGATAAAAGGAGGTACCGTGTAGGACTTGGTTATCAGTTTCTGGTTTTTTTACAATGGTCTTAAAATTTTTCATGGCATAATCTTCAATAAATTCTTGTGAGTAGCCAGTTAATAAGTGCCAGTTTGATAAGTCACCATCGAAATTTAAAACATACTCTTTTAACTTTTCTGGTGTATCAACAGTTGGGTCAACACTGAATGAAACAAACTCTACATCTAATTCTTTTTCTTCCATTAGTCCTTGAAGTTTGCTCATATTTGCCGTCATTGGTAAACACACTGTTGCGCAATTCGTAAAGATGAAATCAGCGATCCACACTTTCCCTTTTAAATCATTCAAGTCCATTTCTTTTCCTTCTTCGTTAATAGCGGATAAATTCTTTATTTCCCAATTAAGAGGTTTTTTTATGCTGTTATCTCCACAGCCGACAAGTGCTAGGCAAAGGAGTAAAACAGAAGTACACCATAGATTTTTTTGCATTTGAAGCACCCTTTTTTAAATACTGCCCCTTACTTACTATCATAATAAAAATTCAAAAGAAAGAACCATCCATTCCTCTACTACTTTGCTCATCCACTTTTTAAAAAGATTAATTTGAAGTGATTTTCTAGATTGGCGACTCATTATTTTCTTAAGTGATTTAAGAAATACCACACACTTTTGGATAAGCGTTCTGCAGGTCGGGTTATTACATTTACTACTACATGATGGGGATTGTATCCACTCCAAGGGTGTAACCTATCACTAGCTATTTCGAATCTAGCCGCCGATTCTAAAATTACACCGTACCCCATTCCCTCCATGACAAATTGCTTAACAGATTCGGTAGAATCAAGCTTTATTATGTTTGCATCAAGATCCGTACTCAGGATGATTGACATATCTTCTGGAATTAAAAGTGTCTGGTTATTGATGGGAATTGGTGGTTGTATGCCAATCAATCGATCTTCAGAGAACCTAGTGATCCTAAAAGAAAAATGATCTTCCGGAACTTTTAGAGTTATTCCGATATCAAAACTTCCCATCCTAACGAATCTTTCAATTTCATCGTCCGTTCTAGTTTCCAAATCCACTTTAATATCTGGATGTGCCTGAGTAAATGAAAGCATTAACTTAGGCAATAAATATGTCCCAATTACTGAGGAAGTTCCTACAACAATCCTGCCACGATTACCAAGACGGAACTCTTCCATCGCTCGGTATATTTGTCCCTCTAAGGAAAGTATGGACTCCGCATACTCTAAAAAAGTCAACCCTGCATCCGTTACAGAAATATTCCGACCTACTATTGTAAACAGTGGGACTCCTATCTCCTGTTCCAATCGTTTGAGTTGCATCGAAATAGCCGGTTGACTGACATGGAGATCCTTTGCAACTTGAGTAATGTTTCCCGTTTTAATGACTTGCATGAATAAGGATAAGTGTTTTGTATTCATCTCGACCTCCATATATAATCTTTTAGTTATGATTATATAACAATAATGGTATTTGTATTATGGTTTGTTTCGTGTAAATATAAAGTCATTATTACTAACTGGTTCATATTCACTGTAGGTTATACAAAAAAAGTGATGAAAAAGGAGCGTTTTCCAATGAATATTCAAGAAATAAAAGAGCATTTCCCTATTCTAGATCAGAAGATCAATGGCCATCCATTAACTTATTTGGATAGTTCTGCTACATCACAAAAACCAATTACCGTTATTGAAGCTATAGAAAATTATTATAGAAAATATAACTCAAATGTACACCGCGGTGCACATACTTTAGGTAACCTTGCTACAGATGCCTATGAAAATGCTAGGGAGAAAGTGAAAGAGTTTATTCATGCCAGGGAGTCCGCGGAAGTTGTATTTACCCGTGGAACAACGAACTCATTAAATTTGGTAGCCCAATGCTATGTCAAAGAGTTTCTTAAGGAAGGGGATGAAATCCTTATTACATTAATGGAGCATCACAGCAACCTTATTCCCTGGCAACAGGCAGCCAAGGCAACAGGAGCAATTCTTAAATTTATACCTATACAGCCAGACGGAACCATTCAACTAAACGATGTAGAAGATGCCATCACATCAAGAACAAAATTTGTATCGATTACACATGTCTCAAATGTTTTGGGAACGATCCTTCCAGTAAAACAAATTGCCGAAATAGCCCATCGGCATGGAGCAGTTATTTGTGTAGATGCAGCCCAAAGTGCCCCTCACCTAGAGATAAATGTCCAAGATTTAGATTGTGATTTTCTTGCTATTTCGGGCCATAAGATGGCAGGTCCCACAGGTATAGGAGTTTTATATGGAAAAAAGGGACTGTTAGAAAAAATGAGTCCTTACGAGTATGGAGGGGAAATGATAGATTTTGTTGATTTATATGATTCTACTTGGAAGGAGCTTCCTTGGAAGTTTGAGGGGGGGACTCCGAATATTGCGGGGGCAATTGGATTGGCAACGGCGATTGACTTTTTACAGCAAGTAGGATTAGATGAGATTCGTTGTCATGAGCAAACACTAGTAAAGTATGCGCTAGAAGAGTTATCATCTATCGAAGGTATTTCAATATATGGTCCAATGGAATCTAAAGATAGAAGTGGACTTGTCACTTTTAACTTACAGGATGTACATCCCCATGACCTAGCAACTATATTAGATGCAGATGGAATTGCGATTCGTGCTGGGCACCATTGCTGTCAGCCATTAATGAAATGGCTCAATGTTTCCGCAACTGCACGTGCAAGCTTTTATATTTACAACACCGAAGAAGATATTAACGAGCTCGTAAATGGAATAAAACACGCAAAAACATATTTTCAGAATGTATTAGCTTAATAATCTTTTACATGTTTTTATGAACAAAAATATATTAGAACAGAAGGGTAATAAAATGAAAAATCCAATTCAACGTGCTTTTAATTTTAATGCAGGGCCATCCGCTCTTCCACTTGAAGTACTTGAGAAAGCGCAGCAAGAACTTGTAAATTTCCAGGGTACTGGTATGTCGATAATGGAGCTAAGCCATCGGAGTACAGATTATGAAAAAGTTCACAATCAATCTATTACTCGTTTAAAAGACTTGCTGTCTATCCCTGAAAATTATGCAGTGCTTTTACTCCAGGGAGGTGGAAGTCTTCAGTTTTCTATGATTCCAATGAACTTTTTACAGCCGGGGCAAAAAGCTGGTTATATCATGACAGGCTTGTGGTCCGAAAAAGCCTTTTCGGAGGCAGAATTATTCGGGGACGTTTATCAAACAGCGAGCACAAAGGACAGTAACTATCGACGTATTCCTAAGTTCAATGAATTACAGTACAACCCTGATGATGCCTATATTCACCTTACATCTAACAACACCATTTATGGGACTCAATGGAAGGAATTCCCTGATACAGGAAATATTCCTCTAGTAGCAGATATGTCTAGTGACATTCTTTCTAAACCATTTGATGTCAGCAAGTTCGACTTGATATACGCTGGTGCCCAAAAAAATTTAGGGCCGTCCGGTGTAACGGTTGTCATTATTCGTAAAGAGATGATTGAAAGAGCCAATTCCAATATTCCGACTATATTAAAATACAGCATTCATGCCAAAAACAATTCCTTATATCATACCCCTCCAACCTTTGGTATATATATGCTTGGGGAAGTTCTTGGTTGGATAAAAGGACAGGGCGGCCTAAAAGAAATCACCAAACGAAATGAAGAAAAAGCGAACCTTATTTATAATGCTATTGACGATAGCGGTGGATTTTATCTTGGTCATGCGGAACCTGAAAGCCGTTCGTATATGAATATTACTTTCCGATTGAAAGATGAAGATCTGGAGAAAAAATTTCTTGCAGAAACCAAGAAAGAAGGTTTTGTCGGTTTGAATGGTCACCGTTCTGTAGGAGGATGTCGTGCATCCATATATAATGCTGTTCCATACGAGACGTGTAAAGCTCTAAGTGAATTTATGTATCGTTTTCAAAAGGTAAACGAGTAAGAAATAGTTTTCCTTATTGTATTTTCAACCAGAACAAAAATGAGGATAATGATTTCATTCTAGGCCAATCTCTTTTGGAGTACCCACATAACAAATAACATATATAAATATAAAAGCAGGGTTTTCTTATATAATAACTCTGCTTTAATTATTTTTTTGAAGAATCATAGGGTAAAATTTTGTAAAGAAGCTTATTATACTAAGTGAAGGTAAGTTCAATAAGGTTTATTAAAGGGCACCCAAAATATTAGTTTGCCCTTTATAAAATTGTATTAAATTTTTTTAATGGCTTGTTTCAACTAAATGTTTATAAAACTTATTTGCTGCTACTGACAAAGGAATCTCATTTCTTGTTATTAGCCCAATTTTTCTGTTTTCTATTTTTTCATTTAAGCACACTTCAAATAATTCCCCTTCAGATAAATCTTTCAAAACCAATTCTTTAGTGACAAAAGCAATCCCCATTCCGATTTTTGCACATTCAATTAATAATTCAACACTTCCAACTTCAATGTCGGGTTTTACATTTAGCCCTTGTTTTTGGAATAGTTGATTTAGAAATCTCCTTGAACTGCTTGTTTCCGAAAAGGAGATTATGGGGTAGTTGAGCAACTCTTCAAGAGAAAGATGTTTGTTAGCTAAATTTTTAAATTTTTTCCCTACAATAAAGGTGCTACTAATGCTTAAAAATTCGGTTAATTTTACTGGAGATTGATCAATCGGTAAATGAATAATACCAATATCAACAAGTCCGTTTGTTAATTTGTCCAATATCTGGGGTGTAGAACCATGTTGTAGCTTAATCTGTATTTCTGGAAACATATCCTGGAATGTTTGTATATGAGGCAGTAAAAAATGTTTACATGTTGAATCACTACCTCCGATTGTAACATGACCACATTTTAAACTTTTTAGCTCCGAAATCTTTCGCTCGGCGTTATTAATTAATCCAAAAGCAGGACTAATATATCCAAATAGAGTTTCACCCTCATGTGTCATTGTAACGCCTTTTGAGGTTCTAACAAATAATTGAATCCCAAGGCGTTCTTCCAACTGTTTAATTGCATGACTAACGCTTGGTTGTGTTATATATAGCTTTTTTGCGGCTTTACTGAAGTTCTTTTCCATAGCCGTAACATAAAAAACACGATACAGATCTAATTGCATGATATAGATACCACCTATAACTGCTATAAATTATATTAATTTCATTTATATCTTAATTGTAATTATAATAAAGATACAGAAAATAATAAATAAATTTGTAATAAGGGGAGTTCGGAATTGGAAAAGTATAATTTTGATATAAAAGCCCGTAGCCCATGGACACCATTAAAAGGTGTTAATTCAATAAGTGTTTCACCGAGTAAAAGGAGAATAGATGGATCAATTACTATTCCTGGGAGTAAAAGTTTCACTAATAGAGCACTAATTATAAGTGCTTTAGCTAATGGTAAGTCAAAAGTGGAAGGTATTTTAAAAAGTGACGACTCTTTTTGGTGTTTAGATTCCTTGAAAAAGTTGGGTGTAAATATAGAAATTCAAGGTGAGACAGTTATCATTGAAGGAAATGGTGGCAAATGGGAATCAGGTAATTTATATATTGGTGCAGCAGGGACAATTGCACGATTTTTGCCTGGAGTATTAGCTGTTTCTAGTGAAGGGACGTGGGAATTAGAAGCCAGTGAAAGTATGAGTAAACGACCTGTTGCACCCATAGTAAATGCTTTAAGGGGTCTTGGTGCTGAAATAACATATCTAAGTAATGAAGGTTACTATCCGTTGTTAGTACAAGGAAAAGAATTAACTGGAGGCGAGGTTAGCCTTTCGGGTAATATTTCTAGTCAGTTTATAAGTGGTCTCTTGATTGCTGCACCTTATTTGAAAGATTCGCTCACAGTCAATATTAAGGATCATATAGTTCAACATTCATATGTACTTTTAACTTTAGAATTAATGAAAAAATTTGGTGCAAAAGTTCAATATGATAACAATCTAAAAAAAATAGTAGTATATCCTTCGAGGTACATTCCGCAAGATGTAAATTTAGAAGCGGATGTTTCAACTGCTTGTTACTTTCTTGCCCTTGCAGCAGTGACAAAAGGTAGAATCCGAATTGATAATCTAACTTATGAAACAAAACAACCAGATATTAAAATGGTTGATGTCCTTGAACAAATGGGATGTAAAGTAACAAAGGGTTCATCTTTCGTTGAATTAGAGGGGGTAACCCAATTAAAAGGTGGGTTTGAAATCTCTATGAGGGAGATGTCTGATCAGACATTAACCTTGGCAGCAATTGCTCCATTCGCAGATGGACCAATATCAATAAAAGATGTTGAACATATACGTCATCATGAATCGAATCGAATTAGTGTAATATGCGAATCACTATCTAGGTTAGGAATTAAAGTGGAGGAATTTAAAGATGGATTAAAAGTTCATCCAGGTAACCCGAAACCAACTCTACTAAATACGCATGATGATCATAGAGTTGCAATGTCGTTAGCACTTATCGGTTCAAGAGTTGATGGAATACAAATAAATGATCCAGGATGTGTTTCTAAAACTTGTCCTCAGTATTTTGGGATGTTGGAGAACTTAGGTCTAAACATAATTCAACATGAAATTTTCTAGTAATAATAAAGGATGTTATAAAATTAACCCAGGGCGATTCTTCTAATGATGGTCGCCTTTTTTATATTCATAATGGCTAAATTTCATTCACGATTCTCTTTTTTGTGTGTTCTGTTATAAATGGATGGTAAAAAAAGTAGTGAAGTGGATGATTTAAAAATGTTTAAATTCATTATGATAGAAGAGTAGGCTACCCAAAAAAAAGTTTTGTTTGTGAAGTGGTTCACAAACATTTTTTGTATTAATTTTTTATAGTTAAAGTGTGTTTTAAAGGAATAACTTTATTGACTGGAGATGATATGTTGATATACAACGACAATCAGATAAAAAAGCAGAAGGCATTGGAAAATTTCAAAACATCTGTACCAGGGAAATCAATATCCGAAATTCAAAAAGAATTCGGAGTTGAAAAGCTAGTTAAATTGGCCCCAAATGAGAATCCTCCAGGTACATTTCCTACAGCTATAGGAACAATTGGGAATAATCAAACTAGTCTTAATCGATATCCTGTGATATTCGATAGTGTTTATAGCCATCTTGCTTAATTAGATTATTTTTTCTGACGGTTTGGAATTTGTTTGTTGGAGAAAAGGATTTGCTTTTTGAATTAGTCTTTAAACTTAAAATTGATTTCACTCGCTAAAGGAGGACATTAATATGTCAAATGCAGCTGAAACACTTGAAGGTTGGTACTGTCTTAATGATTTCAGGAAAATTGATTGGAAGGGTTGGAAAACATTAAGTTCAAATCAGCGTCAAGAAGTGCTAGAAGAAGTTTTTCAATTATGGGACCAATGGCAGGGGAATGACAATGAAGTAGAAGGTAGCCTAGGAATTTTTCAAATTATTGGCCATAAGGCTGATATTATGTTTATGTTTCTCCGCCCAACATTGGAGGAGTTAAGTCAAATTGAAATTGCTTTTAATAAAACAAAACTTGCTGAGTACACCATTCAAACGAATTCTTATGTTTCAATCGTGGAATTAAGCAATTATCTTCCAAAAGGTGAAGATCCGTATAGTAAGCCTGAAATACGGGCGCGCTTATATCCTCAAATTCCTAAAACTGAGTTTGTCTGTTTTTATCCAATGAACAAGCTTCGTCAATTAACAGATAACTGGTACATGCTTCCGTCTGAAGAACGCAATCAAATGATGAGGAGTCATAGTTTAATTGGAAGGAAGTATGCTGGAAAAGTAAGACAAATCATTTTAGGGTCAGTAGGGTTCGATGATTATGAATGGGGTGTTGCCCTATTTGGTAATGATCCAGTTCAATTTAAAAAGCTTATTTATGAGATGCGCTTTGATGAAGTAAGTGCCCGATTTGGAGATTTTGGTACTTTCTATTTAGGAAATTATTTAACTAAGGAACAGTTTAAACAATTGTTCCATTTATGAATCTACTACAAAGAGACTACTGAAAATAGGAGTGGACATTATGAAGCAACAAAAAAATCTTTTATTGATCGTTCCATTTATTTTATTGATCGTTATAGTATTGTCAGCATGTAATTCCGAACAAACAAAAGGTCAGGAAAAAATGATAGAGAACGAAGAAATACAGCAAAAAGAACAAAAAAGTAATAAAGGAATGGGATGGACTCATGATAACCCCATGACACCAACAGCGGGGGAGTGGGGAGCGCTAGAATTTAAGGAAGGGAAAACCTATAAGGTAGATGCCCCACCTGCAGATGATTCTGAAACCACAAAAAAAGAAATAGAAGAATTGGTTAAGATTACAAATGAACGAACAGATGAAGAGGTTGAACTTGTTAAACACTGGGCTATAACACCGAGTCCCAACACACACTGGTTTGCCATCACAGAAGAATTAATTCAAAAGTATAAATTAAGTATACCAGAAGCAGCACGAGTTCACGCTATCGTATCTGGAGGCATCTATACGACTACAACAGCAGCATGGGGTCAAAAATACGAATACTTACGGAAACGACCAACAGATTTAGAAACCTCTATTACCTTAGTAGACGGAGTTCAAGTACCACCCCATCCTGCGTATCCGAATAGCCATGCATCTACTGCCTGGACTGCCGCCACTATCTTGTCATATATTTTCCCTAACGAAAAGGGCATGTTAGAACAGACAGCAGAAGATGCAACATATTCTAGAATGTTAGCAGGTGTTCATTTTAGAGGTGATCATGAGGCTTCCATACAATTAGCAAAGGATATCACTGCAGATATAATTGATAGCTTAAAAGACGATCATGCTCCATTACAATATGAAGAAATTCAGTAAAAATTAAGGAGGCTGCCACAAAAAGTGACAGCCTTTTCTACAGCAAACTATTCAAAATCAATTATTACCTTCAAAGCATTCTCTTTAGATGCATTTTCAAATGTTTTATATGCTTCCAAAATATCATCAAAACGATAATGATGTGTTACCAATTCTTCGGGCTTAATTTTTCCTGTTCCAACTGTTTTTAATAACATTGGAGTTGTATATGTGCTAACTAACCCTGTTGATACAGTAATGTTTTTAATCCACAATTTATCTAAATGAAATTCTACACTTTTTCCATGTACACCAATATTAGCTATTCTTCCACCGGGTGATATGATCCTTTGACACAAATCGAATGTTTGAGGAAAACCAACAGCTTCCATTGCAACGTCTACACCTATACCGTCTGTTATTTCAAGTATTCGTTCAATTGCTTCATCAGGATTTTTAGAATTAACTGTATGAGTAGCCCCAAAGCCTTTTGACATTTTTAATCGATTATCATCTAGATCAACCATGATAATCTTTCCAGGTGAGTAGAATTGGGCTGTTAAAAGGGCTGACATTCCAATTGGCCCAGCCCCAATAATAGCTACTGTACTACCGGGTTCCACTTTTCCAGGTAATACTCCGATTTCCAATCCTGTTGGTAAAATATCGCTAAGCATTACTAAAGCGTCATCTTGAATTCCTTTAGGAGCATGATAAAGACTATTATCAGCATGAGGTATTCTAACGTATTCTGCTTGAGTGCCATCTATTAAGTGACCTAAAATCCAACCGCCATCTTCGCAATGGGAGAAAAGGCCTTTTTTACAATAATGACATTTTCCACACGATGTAACACAAGAGATTAATACCTTATCCCCAACTTTAAAGTTAGATACACCAGTACCTACTTCTTCAATAATACCAATTCCTTCGTGCCCCAAAGTTAATCCATTCGGGACTTCTGGAGTATGTCCTGCCAAAATGTGTAAATCAGTTCCGCAAATAGTAGTCTTTAAAAGTTTAACAATAGCATCAGTGCTCTTCTGTAATTGTGGTTTATCTTTTTCTACAAGTTCTTTCTGATTTAACCCTAAAAAGGAAACTGCTCGCATTTTTCATTACCCCTTCTTAAAAATAATAATTGGCCAATACATAAAAACCGGAAGCAAGAATAGGATTTAGTGAAACAAGGTATCCTAAAAATCACCCCTTTTGGTTACAAATACAAGGTTTCATAATGACGGTAGTTTTACAAAAAAATAAGCATACCATCACTACTCTTCCTATTTACTATCATAAGGAAAAGTTCACTAGAATTAACCATCCAATGTACTGATAATTTACTCGTCCACTTTCGAAACATAGGAGCCACTAAAAATGATACTTTTGCCATCGATGCTACCCATTGATTAATCTTTTTTAAAACAAAGAATGCTAATGATAAAATATAACGTGTGGGTAATTGAATATTATAAATTATGGAAGTTTTTATTGGAATTTACTCTTCATACTTGAGTGTAGAAAAAAATTGACATCTATCTACTTCCATGATAATCTCTTCATTAATTGAATTATTGATGTGATTACTTCGGGTAAGCAAGCAATAATCAAAAATGAAAATGGTTAGATATTATCATTAAACAATGAGTGGAATTTATCTATTAAAGTAAATAGGATTTTTTATAGAATGGTGATTTACATGATTATAAAACGTGTTTTAAACAACAACACGATTATTGCTTCAAATAGCAAAGGCGTTGAAGTTCTCCTAATGGGAAAAGGGATTTCTTATGGTAAGAAAAAAGGAGAAGAAGTTGATATTGAAAAAATAGATAAAACTTTCCTATTGCGTGATAAGGCTACACAAAGCAAATTTACAGAATTACTGATTAATGTACCAATGGAGCATATTTTAGTTGCAGAAAGAATTATTAATTTTGGTAAAATAAAACTGGGTAAAAATTTAAATGAAAGTATCTATGTGAATTTAACGGATCATATCCATTCTGCTGTTGAGAGATATGCAGAAGGACTGATTCTTAAAAATCCATTGCGCTGGGATATTGCTCGTTTTTACCAAGATGAATATGCAGTAGGGGAAAAAGCAGTTGAAATCATTCAAAAAGAATTGAATGTTACGCTTGATATTGATGAAGCCGCTTTTATTGCACTTCATTTTGTCAATGCTGAAGAAGGTAAAAGCTTTGATTTAGCTTATGATGTAACCGAAATCACGAAAAAAATTGAAGAAATCGTAAAAGTAGAATATCACACAGAATTTGACGAACGTTCGCTTAATTATTATAGGTTCATCACACATGTTAAATTTTTCGCCCAACGTCTATTAACTGGTGAACATTACGAAGATGAAGACAAAGAATTGCTTGATGTTATGAAGCAAAAATATCAGAATGAATATAAATGTGCGAGCAAAATTAGTGAGTACGTTAAAACAGCGTTTAAACATGACTTAAGTTCCACAGAATTACTTTATCTAACGGCTCATATTAGAAGAATAACTAAAAATCTTTAATGTGATTTAGGAGTGTTATCCGATATAGGAGCATGACCTAGGGCATTTGTTTAATTAACAATGCTTTTGGTCATGCTTTTTTGTTTGGTCAAATTTTGGAAAAGAGAGGAAGTATATCTTGTGAAATACAAAGATTCAGCAAAAAATATTTTTGAAGAAGTAGGCGGAATTGATAATATTGAATCCGTTACACACTGTGTAACTCGTTTACGTTTCATATTGAAAGACGAATCAAATGTAAATGATCATGCGGTTAAAAATATTCCGGGTGTGATGGGGGTTATGAAAAAGGGCGGTCAGTATCAGGTTATTATGGGGAACGATGTGGGCAACTACTATAAAGAACTACAAAAGCTTGCAAACTTTTCGGATTCAGCTAGCTCAGGAGGAAAAAAGAAGAATTTTTTTGAAGCTTTAGTAGATGTCATTTCAGGCTGCATGTCTCCACTTATTCCTGCATTGCTCGGAGGTGGGATGATAAAGGTTTTACTCGTCTTGCTTCCAATGATGGGGTTGCTTAATGAATCAAGTCAAACCTATCAGATTCTTGCTTTCTTTGGCGATGCGCCATTTTATTTCTTACCGATTATGCTAGCTTATACAGCATCCCGAAAATTCAATGTAACACCAATGCTTGCAGTTACTGTTGCGGGAATTATGTTACATCCTAAATTTGTTGCGATGGTTGCAGAAGGAGATCCAATTCAATTTTTCGGTGCACCAGTTACGCTAGCATCCTATGGCTCATCAGTCATTCCAATTTTAATTATGGTCTGGGCAATGAAGTACATTGAAGCTTTTTTTGATAAAGTTATTCCGAACGTTATTAAAAGTTTCACCAAGCCATTGTTTATTATTTTAATTGCTGGATTTTTAGCACTTGTTGTTGTTGGTCCGCTAGGCACGTTTGCAGGAGAAGGTCTATCTAGTATCATTCTTTGGATTTATAGCAAAGCAGGATGGCTAGCACTTGGTATTATGGCAGCTTTCATGCCGCTAATTGTTATGACAGGTATGCACTGGGCGTTTGCGCCAATATTCTTAATTGCTTCCCCAGCAACGCCTGACGTATTAATCTTACCAGCGATGCTTGCTGCAAACCTAGCCCAAGGTGCTGCAGCATTGGCTGTTTCGCTTAAAGCAAAAGATAAAAAAATCAAACAAGTTGCCGGAGCAGCAGGTGTTTCAGCACTCGTTGCAGGGGTTACGGAACCAGCCCTTTATGGGGTTACTCTGAAATATAAAAAACCACTTTATGCTGCTATGATTTCTGGTGGGATATGTGGTATCTATATGGGGATTGTAGGCTTAAAAACTTTTACGTTTGCCTCCCCATCTATAGTCGCTTTACCACAGTTTATCGGTGGAGATGGTAATACTAATATCTTAAATGCCATTATTGTTGCAATTGCTTCTATTGTAATAACATTTATTTTAACTTGGATTTTTGGTATTGATGAAGAGCAACCAACTGAAAAAGAAACGGTGACACCAGTTAATTCTGTACAAGCAGGGAGCAGCGAACCAAATAAGATTTACGCACCACTTGAGGGGAAAATTTTACCGCTTGGAGAAGTTAAAGATGAGGTATTTGCAAATAAAATGATGGGAGAGGGTGTAGCGATTATTCCAAATAATGATGAAGTCGTTGCGCCGTTTGATGGTGTTGTAACAACAGTCTTTCCAACAAAACACGCCATTGGTTTAACAAGTGAAAGTGGGATTGAATTGTTGATTCATGTTGGTTTAGAAACAGTTCAACTTAATGGGGAACATTTCGAAGCGCTTGTTCAAGACGGAGAGTCGATTAGAAAAGGAGAGCCCATTTTGAAGGTTGATTTTGAAAAAGTAAAAGAAGCTGGATATGATATTACAACGCCATTAATTGTAACAAACACTGCTTCATACATTGATGTTGTCGCAAAAGATGTGGCAGAAGTGAAAAAAGAAGATACGATTCTTTACGTAGTTTAGGAGGAATTGGATCATTTCTTTGTTGGAATTTATGGCCGTTTCCTAAAGAGGCGGTTCAGCATCGTAAACGCATTTGTAAGAGTGCTGTCACACTAACACTCACTTTTTTCTAATTAGCAGGAAGCTTGTTAAGGCAAATACACACGAATTGTAAACTATGCTCTCTGACTTAAACTAAATAAACGATAAGCTTTTATTTAATATTCAAGGTTCAAGTTTGTTCCTAAAATCCTTTTGAAATTAGGATCAAACATAATATAGAGGGAGGAATAAAAATGATTGAATTTCCTGAAAATTTCCTATGGGGTGGCGCAACAGCTGCTAATCAACTAGAAGGGGCCTATAATGTTGACGGAAAAGGATTAACTGGCCAGGATTTAACTCGTAAAGGATGGAAAGAAGAACCTACAGAAGAACCTATGGAAGATAATTTAAAGTTGATAGCAATTGACTTCTATCATCGATACAAAGAAGATATTGCATTGTTTGCTGAAATGGGTTTTAAAGTTTTTCGAATGTCAATTGCTTGGGCTCGAATTTTTCCAAATGGTGACGAAAAAGAGCCAAATGAAGCTGGCTTAGCTTTTTACGATAAAGTTTTTGATGAGTGCTTAAAGTATGGTATTCAACCATTGGTTACCTTATCACATTATGAAATGCCACTTCACTTAACTAGAACTTACGATGGTTGGCGTAGCCGTAAAGTGATTGATTTCTTTGAAAACTATGTTAAAACAGTATTTAATCGTTACAAAGACAAAGTAAAATACTGGTTAACTTTTAATGAAATCAATTCAATCAGCCATGTTCCATTTTTAAGTGGTGGTATTAATACGCCAAAATCTGAACTAACAAAACAAGACATTTACCAAGCAATTCATCATGAATTTGTTGCTAGTGCGAAAGCAGTTAAAGCATGTCATGATATTATACCAGACGCTAAAATTGGTTGTATGATTTTAGGAGTTCCTGTATATCCTTTAACTCCTGAACCTAAAGATGTTTTAAGATCATTAGCTACAGAAAGAGAAAACTTTTTCTTCTCTGACGTTCAAGTAAGAGGTTACTATCCAAGCTATATGAACAGAATTTTTAAAGAAAATAATATTGAACTCGACATCAGGCCTGAAGATTTAGAAGTATTAAAGCATACAGTTGATTTTATTTCTTTCAGCTATTATATGAGCGTATGCGAATCAGCAGATCCAACTAAAGAAGCTGGTGAAGGAAATATTATCGGAGGAATACCAAATCCTTATTTGAAATCAAGTGATTGGGGATGGCAAATCGACCCAGAGGGATTACGTTATTACCTAAACATTCTATATGATCGCTATCAAAAACCTGTTTTTATTGTAGAAAATGGTTTAGGTGCTGTAGATGAATTGATTGAATTAGAAGATGGTACAAAAACTGTTATCGATGATTACCGGATTGAATATATGAATGATCATCTTGTACAAGTTGAAGAAGCTATTCAAGATGGTGTTGAGATTATGGGTTATACATGTTGGGGTTGTATTGACTTGATTAGTTTTACTACCGCAGAAATAAAAAAACGATATGGTATGATTTACGTGGATCTTAACGAAGATGGATCAGGTACATTAAATCGATACAAAAAGAAAAGTTTTGATTGGTACAAAAATGTAATTAAAACCAACGGTAAAAGTTTGATTAGAAGTTAAAAATTATATTGATTTACAGATATGTCAAGGGAATATAACAGGGGATACTGAACATTCTTAATTCCCTTGACAATATTATAGCCGATGCTGTGATTTCTAATTTAGAAACTATTGATTTGGTAAATGATAACATGGAATGGTGTTATCATGATGGCGACGAAGATCCAAATGCCAAATGCCGGCACCTGTTATGAAGGTTGGAACAAAAGTAATAGTTGGGCATATCCAGAAGGTTGGTAAGACTGGGGTACGATCCCAATGGACTTTACCGAAGTTGGGTGGCTAAAGTACAAAGGAACTGTTTTCAGTACAAATCCTGATACAGACTGTCAAGTATTCGCGACAACAGAATACGGTAAAGCAAAAAGTACGTACTTCTTACGTCACACATTCAGATATTGATGAAAGAACAACATGAGCTGTATGCTAACGCTGCAATAAAAAAGTTCCCTTATTGTATTTTTTACTAGTCAAAAAGGAGAATCATGATTTCAATCACGATTCTCCTTTTTATTTTCCAAATAAATGGATGGGAAAACATGTTATGAAGTGGATGATTTAAAAACGTTTAAATTCATTATGATAGTATAGTAGGCAACCGTAAGTCACAGTAACCCTAAAAATAGGGTTAGTAAAATCTGTTCGTTATAATAATAAAAATGAATCTTCGAATTTATAAAAATAGAAATTGAAAGGTGGGGCTACTTTTGGGTAAAGTTAACTATTTAACTGACTATATTCCTGTACTTGAAACTATTAAAAAGATTAATGAGCTGGATAAACCTATAATTCTTGCAATCGATGGAAGATGTGGAAGCGGTAAATCTGGATTGGCTGAAATGCTAAAGCAGGAGGTTGACTCCAATGTTTTCCACATGGACGATTTTTTTCTACCGTTTGATATGAAAACAAAAGAACGTCTTACAAAGCCAGGTGAAAATGTTCATTACGAACGATTCAATAAAGAAGTTCTCACTCCATTGCTTCAAGGAAAGAAGGTTATTCATCAGCCATACAACTGTCAAATAAGAGAATTTGACCAACCGATACATACAGAACCGAAAAAACTGACGATTGTAGAGGGGAGCTATTGCATGCATCCCTCATTACAACCGTTTTATGATATTAAAATCTTTATGACTATTAATAAAGAAATACAATTGGAGCGGATTCGCAAACGAAACGGCGAAGAAAGGCTTCAGGACTTTAATAATAAATGGATCCCTATGGAGGAACTTTATTTTAGCGAATTAAACATCGAAGATAAATGTGACTTTACGATTGATACATCAAATATATGGTAATTGAAAGTAAGGAGAATGTTGAAAATGAGAAATGTCCAGCTTAGAAAAATCATTTTTACAGCTTTATGTATATCCATTGGGTTAATTTTTGCACAGATAGTGAAAGTCATACCAATTCCATATCCTGGCGCTGTTTTATTGCCTATGCATATACCCGTCTTAATTTGTGGTTTTCTTTGTGGAAGGGCTTATGGTGCATTATCTGGCCTTCTGTTGCCATTAATAGGTTTTATTTTAACGGGGATGCCACCCATATTTCCAACAGGTCTATCCATGATGCTAGAATTAGCAACATATGGGGCATTGACTGCTATAATCTTTGACTATACAAAAGGAAAAGTCTACATTAGCCTAATTGGAGCAATGATAGGCGGAAGAATTGTAATGGGGATTGTAAATACTGTACTTCTTAGTTTTACTGATAATGCATATGGGTGGGCCATATTTATTTCTGGTTCAATAGTTACTGCACTCCCTGGTATTATTATTCAACTTATCTTGATTCCTATAATTGTTCTTTCATTAAAAAGAGCGAAACTAATTACAATAAGTTAAAAAGAGAAATATTCTAAACGAACCTTCCCAAGTTATTGATAGGAAGGTTCTTTATAATTGTATTTAAAATATGTTATTTTATAGAACCTATATGATAAAAAACTAGGAGTGACATATATGAAGGATATACCATACATAGATTCACTAAATGAAATTATTGATACTCAACTCAAGCCCTTTGTTAAAAAAATCGATGAAAACGCCTATTACCCAAAAGAGTTTCACAAAAAAATCGGAGGTCTAGGCTTTTTTAGCTCATCAAATTTACAAAATGAATTTGTACGTTATCGAGAAGCCCTTTTAATTCAAGAAACGGCAAAGCATTGTATGACATCAGCATTTACTCTATGGTGCCATCTAGCCGCTACGTCTACTATAAGATTAAGCAACAATCCATATTTAATAAAGGAGCTATTACCCTTATTAGAGTCCGGCGAGGTACTTGGTGGAACTGCATTATCTAATGCTTTAAAATACTATTCTGGATTAGAAGACATACGTTTACAAGCAAAACGAGTCGAAGGAGGATATACCATCTCTGGGAGTTTGTCAAATGTATCAAATTTGTGTAACGATCACTGGTTTGTCATCTTTGCATCAGTAGAGAAGCAACAAAGAATACTCTGTATTTTACCAGTAAATATAAAGGGGTTAGGGTTAAAGCAAGTTGTAGGACTTATTGGGTTAAACGGAAGTGCTACGTTTTCATGCACATTTAATAATGTATTCATTCCTGAACAATGGGTTATTACCGAAGATGCAGATAACTATATACCTAGAATTCGACCCATATTAGCACTTTACCAAATACCTTTAGGTTTAGGAGTATCTGAAGCAGCAATAGAATCCATTTATCAAACTTACAACAAAAATAAGGCTTTAAATCAGCATGTAAGGCCTCAACTGGCTGAGTTAGAGACAGAGCTTCAATTACTCAAAAATAGAACGATCGATTTCACTCAATTACAAGACCTATCAGAACAAACGAAAAATATAATGCGAACCCGGTTAGAAATGGTCTATTTAACTTCTAAAATCGTTCATAATGAAATGATATCTAGTGGAGGAAACGCTTATTTCCAAACAAGCAATTCATACAGAAGGTTAAGGGAATCATATTTTCTTGTGAACCTAACTCCAACTTTAAAACAATTAGAAATGCTTCAGTAGCAAGAAAAACGCCCTAGTTGCCATAAACAGGGGCGTTTTATATTGGTTTGCCAAATTCAAAAAAACAACCTATTATAGTGAATGCTTAAACTTTTTACATATCCCAGAGGAATATTAGCAATGTACCGAAAATGGTAATTAGAGCGATTCCCAACATGAAATATACGTTGGTATAAATGGCAGCTTTATCTTCTGTTTCACCAGCATGCATAAACACAACAAGCTGAAGGGCTGCCTGTATGAATGCTGTGACAATTAGAATGGCAATACCTACAGCAAATGTTAAATCTAAAAAGTAAACAACAAGTGCAACAGAAGTCAGGACCAATGAAAATACAAAGCCCATTATTTGCTTACGCGGAAATAATTCATTCATTTTACATCAATCCTTTCAAATAGATGAAGCTGAAAATGAAAATCCAAACAACATCTAAGAAATGCCAATACAATGAAAAGATGAATGATTTACCTGCGTTTTCTGCAGTTAGCCCTCTTTTTCTAATTTGAAGGATAATCATTAGTCCCCAAACTAAACCAAAAGTTACATGAGCTCCGTGAGTACCTAATGTTGTTAATAAAATCGCTGTAAACGCACTCGTTTGTAAACCTGCTCCAATGTGTACATAGTGAATAAATTCATAGATTTCGACACTTAGGAATGCCAAGCCTAGTAGCAAAGTGATCCAGAAAAAAGCTAACATTGCTTTTTGTCTGCCAAGACGCATGGCATGAATTGCAAGCCCTATTGTAAAACTACTAGTTAAAAGAATAAATGTTTCAATTAATACTGGTGTGATTTCGAAAATCTCTGCACCAGTAGGTCCGTTACCAGTCCGGTTTTCTAATGTGAAATAGGACGTAAACAACGTTGCAAACAGCATAATTTCGGCTCCGATGAAAACCCAAAAGCCAAATATATTTAGTTGGTTCTGACTTGTACTATATTCAAGAGGTTGAGAGCTTTCTAGTTTCATTATTTCATACCTCCTAATCTCTCTTCTGTCTTTTTGATTTCAGCTATTGATAGATAGCGACCATGATCTTTTCCGAATGAACGGTATGTCATACATGCAAAAATACCAATTGTTGATAGTATGACTAGTGGCCATATAGCAAAGACAAATGCAAAGCCCCAAACAAAGAAAATGGCACTCATGATAAATGGTAAACCACTATTATTTGGCAAATGAATTTTCTTTACCTCATCTGGGAATAGCACATGTCCATTCTTTTTAAAATCCCAAAAAGCTTGATCTGAATTTGCATGTGGAATCAATGCAAAATTATATTCAGGAACTGGAGTATGTGTTGCCCATTCTAGTGAACGTGCATCCCATGGATCGCTACTAATATTTCTTGGTGAATGTCTAAAACTGTAGTAAATATTGTAAACGATTAAAGCAAAGCTAATGGCCATTAAAGCTGCTCCAACAAATGAAATCATATTCATCATTCCAAATCCTGTACTTTCTGAGTAGGTGTACATTCGTCGGGCCTGCCCATCCAATCCAGAAATGTACATAGGGAAGAAGGCTAAGACAAAACCAATGGATAGGAACCAGAACGCCCACTTTCCAATCCTTTCGTTTAACATAAATCCAAACATTTTTGGCCAGTAGTACGTAAGCCCAGCAAGCATGGCAAATACAACACCAGGAATGATTGTATTGTGGAAGTGAGCCACTAAGAACATGGTATTATGGTATTGATAGTCAGCTGCTGACATGCCTAGCATAACTCCTGTCATTCCACCTATAATGAATAGTGGAATAAAGCCTATTGAATATAGCATTGGAACTGTAAAACGAATTTTTCCTTTCCACATCGTAAATAGCCAGTTAAAAATTTTAACCCCTGTCGGAACAGCAATTGCCATCGTTGTAATCGAAAAGAAGCTATTGGCTAATGCGCCTTGACCCATCGTAAAGAAATGGTGAGCCCAGACGAGACATGATAGGAATGAAATGATAACCATGGAAGCAACCATTGATTTATAACCATACAGGTTTCTACTAGAGAATGTAGAGATAATCTCACTATACAAACCGAATGCAGGTAGAATTAAAATATATACTTCTGGATGTCCCCAAACCCAAAATAGGTTTGCCCAAAGCATATCCATTCCGCCATTCGTTGATGTAAAGAAGTTTGTTGCAAATAATCGGTCCATTGTTCCCATGGCAAGCGCAACTGTTAATACTGGAAACACAGCTGCGATAATGATATTAGCAACTAATGTAGACCATGTGAACATTGGCATTTTCATTAAAGTCATACCTAGTGCTCTCATTTTAAAAATAGTCGTAATCATGTTAATACCTGTCATTAATGATCCAAGACCAGATATTTGTATGGCTATCATATAATAGTTCGTTCCAACTGACTTACTAAATTCATTACCTGCAAGTGGAAAATAGGATGTCCAACCTGCATCAGGAGAACCACCGATTATGAATGATATGTTAAATAACATGGCCCCCATGAAGAATAACCAAAAACTAATGGCGTTTAATCTTGGGAATGCGACATCACGAGCTCCAATTTGTAATGGAACAAGGTAGTTCATAAATGCAAAGATAAATGGCATCGCCATAAATAAAAGCATGACGATTCCGTGCGTTGTAAAGATCTCATTATAATGTTGAGCATCTAATAATTTATTTTCTGGAACAGCTAGTTGGGCTCGCATCATGATTGCATCTACGCCACCACGAAAAAGCATAAGCAATGCTGAAACGAGGTACATAATTCCGATACGTTTATGGTCAACCGTTGTTAGCCATTCACGCCATAAATAACCCCATTTCTTAAAATAGGTTAATCCGAAAATAATTGCGATAACTGTTAGTCCGATTGCTACCATTGATGCATAGATTGCGGGACTAGGATGTGGTATGGCAAAACGCTCAAAAAATTCCATTCTTTTTTAATCTCCTTTCAAAAATATATGGTCTAACTCTGTAAGGTTCGAATCTTAATGATTACTGTTATCTTGAGGTTCGTGTGAATCTTCGTCAGATTCAGCCGATCCTTGACTATGATCACTATGTTCACCTGGAGGTGGCATGAACTCTAAATGAGTTCCAGTGTATGTGGACCGTCCAAGATGACCTGGTTCTAATAAATCCATGAACTTTTCTTCAGTAAGTGGGTCAGCCCTATCCCTTACTTCTGCTACCCATTCATCAAAATCAATTTGGGACATTGCTTCAACATGAAATGTATTTTCTGCAAATCCCTTTCCACTAAAGCTCGCATTACGTCCCATAAATTCACCTGGTTCGTCTGCAGCTAGATGTAAAGTAGTGAGCATGTCAGCCATTGCATACTTTTGGCCACCTAGCTGCGGAATCCAAAAGCTGGTAATTGGTCCATAGGAGTAAAGCTTAAATTCAAGTGGTCGGTGTGTTGGGATATTCAAGTAGTTTACTGTTTCAATCCCTTCCTCCGGATAACTAAAATGCCACTTCCAATCAGAAGACGAAGCATAAATAACCAATGGCTCTTGATTCTCATATTCTTTCGGTGCTGATTCAACAATGTAGTTACTTTGAACAGACACAATTGATAAGTACGTAACGATTAAGATTGGAATCCCAACACATATTGCTTCTACCCATGGATTCCCTTCAATGTGTGGTGGTTCATAATCAGCACTTTGTTTAGATGCTCGATATTTGATTAAAATATAGATAAGCATTGCGAAAACAACAATAACAACAGCTGACATAATTCCAATCGATAACAAAATGTCTTGTGCTTGCCTTTCCGCTTGAGGCCCCTTAGGATCTAGGACTAAGAGTGGTTCGCACCCTGTTAAAACAGTGAGTATAGTAAAAACTAAAGAAAAGATAATAAATTTGGTTCTACTTTTCATGTATAAGCTCCTTTCGTTTCAAAATGTAATAGCTAAATACGAGAAAGTTATTTTTGATTCACAATTGGCTTTTATATTAATCTCATATTTTTTGAAAGACAACGACTTTGTGAATCCTTTAACAAAACGTTCAAAAACAGAAAAAAATTTTTTACTATCAGATTTAACTTCATAAAAGTATTCGAACTATTGATAAATAAGGGTTTGAATGAGAAAGTATATGTCACTAATCTTTAAAATTGGAAGAGTGGATGGTTTAATTAATAGGAGAGTGGATGGTTAAACGAAGGACTTCTTACTATATAATAAATTTATTTGGAAATACCTTTTAATAAATATTTTTTTAGATATAGCTTTTTGTGCTGTAGGCAAACAAAATTACTGTGAGGTGTACTATGAAGACATTAATGATTTTAGTAATAATCATTGGAATTATTTCGCTAATTGGAACGCTTTTAATTGCAGGGAAAAGTGATTCGAACTATAGCAGCGCGACTAAAAGAAATACAACAAATTTAACTCTAATCTATGTTGTCATTATTACTTTGGCTGTTATAGCTTTAGGGATATATATAGTGATAATGTGATGAAATAACTAATCTCATCATCTGTGTAGTTATTTTATTCATAAATGAGGATACTAACCTTGTTAATGTGTAAATGAAATATATTAACTGTAAGGAATGTATAGCTATGGATTGGAAACCTGATAGAAAAGCAAAAAAAGCGATTTATAAACAACTTGCGGAATATATTGAAAATGGGATAGCAGATGGTACATTTCCACCGGATAAGCCCTTGCCTTCCGAAAGATTTCTAGCGAAGGAATTAAATATAAATAGAAGTACCGTTGTAGCTGCATATGATGAGTTGGAGTCTAATGGACTAATTAAGAGGAACCGTGGAAGTGGTACAACTATAAGCCAGGATATATGGGGCATTACCAAAAAAAGAATCCCTAGCTGGAATAGATATGTAGAGGCAGGATCCTTTTTGCCAAACTTGCCTGTTACACAAAAGATTCGTAAAGAAACAGAGGAACATAATCTGATTAATTTAGCGAGTGGGGAATTGTCTGAGAATCTTTTCCCCATTGAGGTCTTGCGGAATCTCACTTCTACAAGATCCTATATTGGTAGCATCGGGTATGACCACCCTCAAGGGAACAAAATATTAAGAGAAACAATCTCAAAACATGTTAGGGATTCAAGAAGTATTGAGAGTAGTCCGAGTTCCATACTTATCACATCTGGTGCGCAGCAGGCTTTGCATTTAGTCGTACAATGTCTGTTAAAGCCAGGTGATGCAATTGCGATAGAAGAGCCATCTTATCATTACAGTCTTCCTATCTTTAAATCAGCGGGAGTAAGAACATATTCGTTACCAGTAGACAATGAAGGAATTAACCCAGAGGATCTTGTTTCTCTATATAAAAAGCATCGGATAAGAATGATATTCTTGAATCCAATCTTTCAAAATCCTACTGGCACATTATTAAATGAACATAGGCGAAAGAGGATCTTGGAAATTTCATCTGAACATGGAATACCTGTTGTCGAAGATGATCCATATAGTTTAAGTTCGTTTACAGGTGAACAGATCTCTTCCTTAAAATCTATGGATGTTAATGGCAACGTCTTATATATAAGTTCATTGTCAAAAATTGTTGCTTCTGGTTTACGAATTGGCTGGATAATAGGTCCTAAACCCGTCATTGAAAGATTATCAGATGCTAAGCAACAAATTGATTTTGGACATGCTAGTTTCACTCAATGGATTGCAAATGATTTTTTAGAATCAGACGAATTTGACTCACATATAAAAAACTTAGTTGTTCAATTAAAAAGCCGAAGAAATCAAATTGTTTCCAGTCTATCTGAGTATTTAGGGGATCAAGTTGATTACTATACCCCTAAAGGCGGTATTCATATTTGGTGTAAGATTAAGAAGGATTTTAATGAAATACAACTTTTGGAAGAGTCAATAAAGAGGGGCGTTATTTATGTTCCTGGTTCCACAATGGGCTCAAACAAGAATTGTGTACGATTTACATTTGCTCGGGAAAATGAGAAAAACATTAACGAAGGGATCAGAAGATTTGCAAGTGCACTGAACGATATTTAAAAAAGCTAATTCTCCGTATCTAGTAGGGGAATTAGCTTTTTTATTTCATTTCCTAGATGCAAGTGGATGGTCAAAAAATGAGTAAAGTGGTTGATTGAAAAAATAAAAAAACGAGTATTATGAAAGAGTGGATGATTACCACACTCTTTAATAGCTAAATAATGGATACTTCGAAAGTTATTGTGTGAACTGATTCACAATTCATTTTCACATTTGATACTTAACCGGACTATCATTTTGAGTAGGCATGGGGGGATATAGGTTGGAAAAAACGTATCAGATTAAGAAACGCAGTGTATTAGATAGAATTGAGCCATATAAACCCGGTAAACCAATTTGGGAAGTGCAAGAGGATCTAGGATTGAAAAGGGTAATTAAATTAGCCTCAAACGAAAATCCGTTAGGGCCTTCACCTAAAGCAATTGAGGCAATAATGACCAACTTAAATGGTATAAATCGATATCCTGATTCACACGCAAATCAATTAAAACAGAGTATTGCATACCAATATGGGTTATCCCCCAGTCAACTGATTATTACAAATGGTGCAGATGAATTAATTACGCTCATTTCTGAAACATTTCTTGAGGCAAGTGATGAGATTATAGTACCCTCTCCATCTTTCGGTGAATATGATTTTGGAGCTCATTTGATGGGAGCTAAGATTGTAAAGGCCCCCCTAGATTATAATTTTAGTTTTAGTATTGAAAATATCTTATCTGCCATTACAGAATATACAAAATTAATATATATATGCTCACCAAATAATCCAACAGGTACGTATATGCCTAAGCAGGGCTTAGAGCAGTTACTACAAAAACTACCAAAAGATATTTTGGTAGTCTTCGATAGCGCATATAGTCATTACGCAACAAATGAGGATTATACGGATGGCATTGAGTATGTTAAAGACGGATTTCCGATTATAATTTTACAAACCTTTTCGAAAATTTATGGTTTGGCTGGATTAAGGATTGGCTTTGGAGTGGCACCAGAAGCGGTTATTCAAGATATTCAGCGGGTAAAAGAACCGTTTAATGTAAATACTCTTGCACAAACTGCGGCAATTGCAGCGATTAATGATGAAGTACATCTTAAAAAGTCTAAGCATACTAATACGATAGGGCGTAATATGCTTTATGAGGGACTTACGCACTTAGGGGTAACATATACCGAAAGCATGAGTAATTTTGTTCTAGTGGACTTTGGGCCAGATGCAAAACAAATTTATGAGAAATTACTAGCAAAGGGTATAATCGTTCGCTACGGTGATACGTGGGGAATGTCCAAGTATATACGATTTTCAGTTGGAACATATGAGGAAAACATTCAGCTATTACTTGCACTTAAATTGATTCTAGGCAACAGGAGTGACGATGATGAATGAGATTGCTAGAAACCTAAACGAATTAATAAAGTCCCATAATCAAAGCATATTTGAGATGCTATCAGATTTTGGTCGGAAGGCATACTATCCGAAAGGTATCTTAAGCCAAAGTGCCGAGGCCAACGAGAAAGCCACACGATTTAATGCAACAATTGGTATTGCAACTGAACATGATGAACCCATGCATTTTAGTCATATACAAAAAAGATTAAATGGATTATTACCAAAAGATATTTATCAGTATGCACCTCCTTCTGGGAGGATTGAGCTCCGTAATGAATGGTACAAAAAGCTACTGCATAATAATCCCAGTTTAGAAAATAAAAATATTAATCTCCCAATCGTAACAACAGGTATTACACATGGATTGAGCATAGTAGCTGATTTATTTATAAATGAAAATGATTCAATCATTTTACCAGATAAATATTGGGGGAACTATCAATCTATATTTTGTCTGCAAAGAGGGGGAAGTCTAAAGGCCTTTGAATTATTCGATAAAGATGGGAAATTTAATGTAAGCGGGTTTAGAGAACGTTTAATGGAGCAAAAAGTAAGTGGTAAGGCAATTGTCTTGCTTAATTTTCCGAATAACCCCACTGGATATACCCCATATGAGGACGAGGCTTCGGGAATCATCTCTACTTTAGTAGAGGCTGCGGATTTAGGGATAAATATTGTTCTCATTATTGACGATGCTTATTTTGGGCTTTTTTATGAAGATTCAATAAGTGAGTCATTATTTGGTAGAGTTGCAGGGCTTCATAAAAGAATACTTCCAATAAAAGTAGATGGCGCCACTAAGGAAAGTTTTGTATGGGGGCTAAGAGTGGGATTTATTACATTTGCGTGTGAAGTTCCGATATTAGAAATTTTAGAACATAAAGTGGAAGGCGTAATTCGTAGTTCAATATCAAGTAGCTCTATTTTGTCCCAATCTATCATTTTAGACTCATTACGATCAGATGAATATAAGCTTGAAAAAAGAGAAAAATATGAAATTATGAAAAGGCGTGCGTTAAAAGTAAAGGATATTTTAACGAAAGAAAAATATAAAGAAGTATGGAGCATTTATCCATTCAACTCAGGATATTTCATGTGCTTAAAGCTTTTAAATGTAAATGCTGAGGAGTTAAGAGTGCATTTATTAGATCGCTATGGAGTGGGTACGGTTTCCATAAATCCTACAGACTTACGAATTGCTTTTTCAAGTGTTGAAGAAGAGGATTTAGAAAAAATATTCGAATACATTTATCAAGGTGTAGATGACTTAAAGGTAAAACACCTTAAACCTATACTACAACAATGATAAATACACCATGAGCGCAAAGGAAAGGTGGTAGAGATGGTTTCCCAATTTGAAACACCCTTATTTACAACTTTAAAAAATCATGCAAGTAAAAATCCAGTTCAATTTCATATTCCGGGTCATAAAAAGGGTAAAAATATGGACCCGAATTTTAGAGAGTTTATAGGTGAGAATGCTTTATCGATTGATTTAATAAATATTAATCCTTTAGATGACTTACATCTTCCAAAAGGAATTATTAAAGAATCTCAGGAATTAGCTGCAAAAGCGTTTGGGGCTGACCATACCTTCTTTTCTGTTCAAGGGACAAGCGGGGCCATAATGGCGATGATTATGTCCGTTTGTGGCCCAGGGGATAAAATACTGGTGCCGAGGAATGTTCATAAATCGATCATGAGTGCAATTGTTTTTTCTGGTGCGATTCCTATTTTTATTCACCCGGAAGTAGATCCATATTTCGGTATTTCTCATGGGATAACACCTGATTCAATTGAAAAGGCACTACATTTGCAACCGGATACTAGGGCGATTCTTGTAATAAATCCAACTTATTATGGTATTTCAGGAGATTTAAAACGGATTGTAGAAATTGCTCATTCAAGAAATATCCCTGTTTTAGTCGATGAAGCACATGGGGCTCACATCCACTTTCATCGTGACCTTCCCCTTTCTGCAATGGAAGCAGGAGCTGATATGGCTGCAACAAGTGTGCATAAACTGGGTGGTTCCCTTACGCAAAGTTCAATCTTGAATCTACGTGGAAACCTTGTATCTCATAAACGTGTACAGTCTGTAATAAGCATGTTAACAACAACTTCTACATCTTATCTACTTTTGGCTTCTTTGGATGTAGCTAGAAAATCATTAGCAACAGAAGGATATGCTTTATTAGAGGACACTATTCAAAAAGCAGAAGAAACACGAAGAAAAATTAATGAGCTTGATTATCTATATTGTATGGGAATAGAAGTACTATTTTCAAGCTCCGCAGTAGCAATGGATCCTACTAAGCTTTTAATATCTGTAAAAGAACTAGGTGTAACAGGATTCTACGTTGAAACATGGTTACGCGAAAAGTTTAATATTGAGGTAGAATTGTCTGATCTTTATAACATTTTATGTATTGTTACTCCCGGTGATTCAGAGGAAGACTTATATTTACTTGTACAAGCATTAACTGAACTGTCACAAGAGTTTCGTTCTACAGTTAATAAGAACGTAAATAGTTCAGTACTATTGCCTGAAATTCCAGTATTAGCTCTTACGCCTAGAGATGCTTTTTACGCTGAAACAGAAGTCATTCCTTTAGAAGAATCAATTGGTAGAATTATAGCTGAATTTGTTATGGTGTACCCACCAGGAATACCTATATTTATTCCTGGTGAGATTATTTCAGAAGGTAACTTGGACTATACAAAAAGAAATATAGTAGCAGGTCTTCCAGTTCAAGGTGCTGAAGATGAACATATGAAAATGATACGTGTATTAAAAGAATATATACCCATTAAATAAAACAATAATTAACTAGAGGTGGATACAACATGAATTATGCAAAATTAATTGACCATACACTACTATCACCAGTTACGAGAGAATATGAAATTCGAAGTTTGTGTGGTGAAGCAGTGGAATTTGGATTTGCTTCAGTATGTGTGAACCCGACATGGGTAAAACTTTCTGCAAGTATTCTAAAGGGTTCAGGTGTTAATGTATGTACTGTTATTGGCTTTCCGTTAGGTGCTAATACACCGGAATCTAAAGCAACTGAGACAGTTAATGCGATTAAAGATGGTGCTACAGAGGTTGATACAGTTATTAATATAGGTGCCTTAAAAGATAAACAATACGACCTAGTTGAACAAGATATTCGTGCAGTAGTAGAAGCGGCAAAAGGAAAGGCATTGGTCAAGGTTATTATTGAGGCATGTTTGTTAACAGACGAGGAAAAGGTCCATGCTTGTCTGTTGGCTGTAAAAGCAGGTGCCGATTATGTGAAAACTTCAACCGGTTTTTCGCTTCATGGTGCAACAGTAGAAGATGTACGAATAATGAAGAATGCAGTTGGAAGTAATTTTGGGGTAAAGGCTTCTGGGGGTGTCCGAAACCTTGATGATATAAAAGAGATGGTCGCAGCAGGAGCAACAAGAATCGGTACGAGCTCTGCAGTAACTATATTTAGTGAAAACAATATACTAGTTAAAAATTAATTAAAATGCAAAAAAGTAGGGAGGCCTTATCTATGGAGAGTACGCATCATAGTGTTAGAGTCGCCGTTATCCAGGCTGCATCAATTATTATGGATAAAAATGCAACTATTGAGAAAGCAGTAAAATTAATAAAAAATGCTACTGAAGAAGGTGCTAAAATAGTTGTTTTTCCCGAGGCATTTATTCCAGCATATCCAAGAGGATTGTCATTCGGCACTGTTATAGGGAGTAGAACAGATGTTGGTAGGAAGGATTGGTATCGATACTGGGATAACTCTATAACAGTACCTAGTGATGAAACAGACATACTTTCAAAAGCAGCGCGTGAATCAGATGTTTATCTAGTGATTGGTGTAATTGAGCGAGATAGCCAGCATAGCGGAGGGACATTATACTGTACAGTGCTATTTTTTGGTCCAGATGGAGCCCTTTTAGGAAAACACCGTAAGTTAAAACCAACAGCAGCTGAACGCATCGTTTGGGGAGAAGGTGATGGAAGTACACTACCTGTATTCGATACTCCTTATGGAAAAATTGGTGCTCTTATTTGCTGGGAAAATTACATGCCTCTTGCAAGGGCAGCTATGTATGCCCAAGGTATTCAACTATATATAGCACCAACGGCAGATGCAAGGGAGTCTTGGCAGTCAACGATCAGGCATATTGCAATGGAAGGTAGATGTTTTGTTTTATCATCTAATCAATATGTGACAAAGGATATGTATCCAACTGATTTAGCCTGCTATAGCGATCTTGATACTGCTCCAGATATAATGAGTAATGGTGGGAGTGCAATCGTCGGTCCACTTGGTGACTATGTAGCCTCACCTATTTGGGGGCGAGAAGAAATTATAATAGCGGATCTTGATCTGAAACAGTTAGCCTACAGCAAGTTTGATTTTGATGTATTTGGGCACTATTCACGTCCTGATGTCTTTACGCTTTTGGTAAATAAAGAAAAGCAAAATGGTATCAAATGGGACGATTAATCTATTTTTATAGACTTACATGCTGATTTCCATTTTGCTAGGAGGTCAGCTTTTCTTTTTATAATCATTATGAGGGAGAGGACAAGACTTGCCTATTTTTTACTTATTCGACTTCCGTTCATTATGGAGTCCCTATTTCATATTATATTTGCTTTGTATTTTGTTCTTTTATTTTCTAATTACGATAAAGTTTCGACATCATTTTAAAAATAGTCGTCCATTATTGATAAAAGAGGTAATTTCGTTCGTATTATTTATTATCCAATTTTACATAATAAAAGGTTCGCCTGTTGATTTAATGAGCCATATGATGATAACAATGCACATGGTACAAATGGCATGTCTACTACTTATAATGCCGATCCTATTAATTAAGGGAATACCAGGTTGGATTTGGAAAACAATATTTAATATAAAAATAATAAACCAGTTATTTACTTTATTTACAAAACCTTTAATTGCAATGATTTTATTTAATGGGGCATTTTCAATCTATCATATTCCAATTGTTCTCGATTTCTCAAAAACGTCTAATGTTTATCATGCATTAATCCATACTACGTTATTTGTATTTGCTTTTTTTATGTTTTGGCCAGTATTGACTCCTTTTAAAGAAAAGTCTATGACCGGGTTAATGAAAACTGGTTATATGTTTGGGAATGGAGCCCTTATGCTACCAGCATGTGCGCTTATTATATTTGCAGGTTCCCCTTTATATAATACTTATTCTGATCCTGTAGCATGGCTTAATGCTTTGGCCTTATGCTCAACGCCGTCTTCTTTAAGCGGGTTGGGCTCAGCTGGACCTGCATTAATAAGTATATTTAATCCTTTGGGACTCCTTCATGATCAACAACTAGCAGGAATAGTCATGAAAATTATTCAAGAAATTGTTTATATCATCATTATTGCAACTATTTTTAAAGAATGGTATCGAAAGGATGCAGAGGAAGCACGAGAAGAAACAGAAAGAGTTATGTTGAATCAAAAAATATAATGGTAAGCGGTTCCACTTTGTTTTACTTTTTTGTGAACTAAGTCATTGACGGAGCATTATATAAGAATCATTAATTATGAGAACAACGATTTATTAATAAAAGGTATTCATATGTAGAAAAAATTGGAGGATTTTGGTGGTTTTTGTGCGGCCACAATTATTGTTCCATTCAGCTTAGCGACATAATTTGTTAAGTAAATATTATAATATGGGGGGGCATCATGCTCGATCAAATTGTTAACACCATCGTCAATTGGCTATGGAGTCCTGTTTTAGTTGCTTTTATTGTTTTTTGTGGTATTTATTTTAGTATTCGTACAAGATTCCTACAGATTCGTCATATTAAAGAAATGGCAAGACTCATTATTTCAGGAAAAGGATCAGATGCAGGGGTTTCTTCTTTCCAAGCGTTGGTCATGTCTTTATCAGGCCGTATCGGTGTAGGGAATATTGCTGGAACCGCAACAGGAATAGCGTTTGGAGGTCCAGGTGCTGTATTTTGGATGTGGGTTATTACGTTCATTGGTGCAACCTCAGCTTTCGTTGAGTCCACACTTGCACAAATTTATAAGGAAAAGCAAGATGGTGAGTATCGAGGGGGACCAGCATTCTACATAGAAAAAGGACTTGGTTGGAAATGGTTTGCCGTCATTTTCGCAGTTGCAACACTACTTGCGATGTCATTTTTGATGCCAGGAATACAGGCAAATGCCATTGCTGATGGGATGCATAATGCATTCGGGATTGACAAATCAATTACAGGATTAATTGTTGTCGCACTTGTTGGATTTACGATCTTTGGTGGAGTTAAGCGTATTGCGAGAGTTGCAGAATTAGTCGTTCCTTTTATGGCGGCTGGTTATCTATTAATTGCAATAGCAATAATAGTAGTGAATTTTGGAAAAATTCCAGAAGTATTTGGACTAATTTTCCGAAGCGCTTTCGGGGCTGAAGAATTATTTGGTGGAATTCTTGGTTCAGCCGTTATGTGGGGAGTAAAACGTGGACTCTATGCGAACGAAGCCGGTCAAGGCACTGGTGCACACCCAGCTGCGGCAGCTGAAGTATCTCACCCAGCTAAGCAAGGTCTCGTACAAGCATTTTCTATTTATTTAGACGTATTCTTAGTAGTAACATCAACTGCAATGATGATTCTATTTACAAATCAATATAATGTGATAAATGAAAAAACTGGAAAATTCATTACTGAAAATCTTCCAGGATTAGAAACAGGTGCTGGTTATACTCAAGCAGCAGTAGATACCATTCTCCCCGGATTCGGGCCAGGATTTGTCGCAATTGCACTATTCTTCTTCGCCTTCACAACCATTTATGCCTATTACTATATTGCAGAGACAAATCTGGCTTATCTAGTACGGGGCAGATTCAAAGGTCTAGCTTTTCTTGCGTTAAAACTCGTTCTTATTGGTTCTATTTTCTATGGCTCTATAAGAACTGCAACAACAGCATGGGCAATGGGGGATATTGGACTTGGAATAATGGTTTGGCTAAACTTAATTGCAATCTTACTGCTTTTTAAACCAGCGTCTATTGCATTAAAGGACTACGAACAACAACTAAAACAAGGAATAGACCCAGTATTCAATTCATCTAAATATGGAATAAAGAATGCAGACTTCTGGAAAGATGGTTACCACAAGTCACAGAAAGATAAGGAAAAAGAGATTTCATAAATATTTTTTCTACGGAACTTAAGTTTAAAATAGTTAGGCTCCAGCTCCACAGTTGGTTCCTTTTTAATTAAATCAGATTAAGGGTTTGGATAACAAAGACGACTTTTAATTCAAAAAATGAATTTTGGTCGTCTTTTTTGATTCCATATTTTTTTAATTAAGGAAGAGAGCCTAGTAAATTGGAAAGTGAAGGAAACGGTGTAACTAAAATACTTGAAATTCAAAGAAATCCATACCCCGATAACATGGCAAGAAATGACCGATTTAATGAAATAAAATAAAAAGCTGTTATATTTAGAGTTAACCAAGCATATCCATTAATTAAAAATAATGGGAGTTTGGTTTTTGTGCGTTATAAAACACATATTGTAAGTTCATTGACGTTAGGGGCTGGAATATCAATCATTACTCATTATCCATTTCATATTGGTTATGTTGTAGGTATTAGTATTGGGAGTTTATTACCTGATATCGATGAGCCGAATTCTTTTATTGGAAGAAGGTCTATGGGACTTGCTACATATATTAATAAGAAATATGGCCATCGAGGAATTACCCATAGTTTATTTGCTTGGATACTAATATCAATTGTTTGTTTAATTATTCCATCTCCTCTTACCTTAGGAATTTCACTAGGTTACCTCTTTCATTTATTAGGTGACTTTTTCTCTGTACGAAGCATCCCAGTATTTGCTCCACTGAACTATAATCGCCCTAAAATTTCTATCACCTACAGAACGGGGAGTATAACAGAAAATGTAATACTCTATATCTTTAGTATTTTATTATTTTACTTTATCTTTGGTATCGGTAATTTACATATATATTTATTCCATTCAATAGCTGAAGTTATCAGTTCGACTATTCGTATTCTCCTGAAACTATTAGAGGTATCCATTACTTAAAATCGGCTAAATCAATTCATAAATTTCTTTTCCTAGGTCCTATCTATACCTCTAACAAACTCACTATTTATGGCAAAATCATCCAATAAGTAACTATTTTATATGAGGTGGTTAAACTTTGGGAAAACACATACAAGAGGTAACACTAGATGGAAAGTTTGTATCCAGAGAAGTTGCTACAGTTAAGGATATTACTTTATTAGTAAAAAAAGACCGTGAGATTGATATTGAGGTATTGCAGAATTTTCCTATTGAATTATTGGATGAGGAGTTGTCAAGCTACCTTTGGGTAGAAGGAAGTAGAGTACTAATTAATTCCTTTTTAACAATAGACAATCGGAAAATGGATATTGTAGAAAAAATAGGTAACATAAGCATTATAGGAATAAGTGAGCGTCAAAATCTAATTTTAAATTTTCAGGAGGATTCATTAATCGCAGAGGGAACATATAGATTTACATATAATTTTCTTGATATGTTATTCCAAATGGGCAAGTTTTCTTCATACTGCCTTGATAACAAGTTTGAGCATATTTTAGTAGAAACTGTATGCAAGCTATGTAATCAAATACCTAGTAAGCAATTCCAATATAGACTCATTAAACATCAGGAAGATTGGTTAATCAGGGGGGTAACATCAACTAGATATCAAAATTATGATAACCATTTGGCGCTTTATCTAACTCTATATAGTCTACATAAACATGCAAAACAAGCAAGCCAATGGTTTGTATTTGAAAAAGCATATATTAGTGATTCCGAAATTGTTGTGATGTTTGATCAAATTAATCCAATAAATATAATAGATATTGGAAGGTTATATTTTGGTGTTATATTAATAAACAATGAAATTAAAGAAAGAACTTTTTCATTGGAATGTCGTTTTAGGCTTGAAGACATTGAAGGAAATAGTTTTGGTGCTATACCACCAGAGGGGAAGGAAACTATCTTTACAATAAGGCACGACAGCGGACTAGACAGTGTGAATACAAAATTATTTGAACTTCATAATTTACAGTCTTTTAAGGACAGAATAACTGACTTTATTATTGATATTTCCAAATCACCAGAACTATCAGAGGACCGTATCTTTTCGATATTTAAAAAAATACTAAGTACAAGGAATAAGTTTTCAACTGATACAAGAAATTCTTTTAAAAAGTTACAAGAGGAACAAGTTATTTCAAACAGTCTACATATAATTAAAGTATTTCATCGACTAAATGAGTTAGTTACTGATGTTGAAGAAAAAATTCATTTAGAAAGAATTTTTTATGAGGTTTGTCTTGAAATAAAAGATGGGAAACGGAGAGGAAGTAATTAGTCTGATAACAATTACTCACTTTATAGGATTATTTGCAATACTACAGCTACAAGTGGTTACTAACATTATTAGTAAATGGCAAATTAGTATAGAAAACTGGTTACCAACTTTAGTGTAAATTAATATTTAGATCAGTAAACCCGTTAATCCTTAATATTAACGGGTTTTTTAGTTACCAACAATAATGTCAGCGAACATCATCCAAACGGGCCAGTCGCCACCGTATGTTTTGCACTTGCGGAAAAATTAAATTTGAGCGGAAAACAAGTATTGCAGGCCTTTATTCTTGGAGTAGAAGCTGAATTAAGAATCAGCAATGCCGTATACCCGAGTCACTATGATTTAGGATGGCATATAACGAGTACGGCCGGTGTTTTTGCTTCTGAGATCTCAGTTGGAGTCTAACTGGATTTAAATGAAGAGCAATTGCTTATTGCTTTGGGATTGGCTGGAACACAAGTATTTAGCTTGCGTGAAATGTTTGGAACCATGACTAAGCCTTTCCATCCAGGAAAGGCAGCAGAGAATGGCTTGCAACCAGCATTATTAAGCCCAAAAAGGCTTTACAAGCTCTAAGCAGGTTCTAGAAGCTAAGAGAGGATTTGCCAATGTTACAGCACCGGAGCATGATTTAGAACAAGTAAATATCAACAGGGGTATTCATTCAATGGGAAACTTTGAAGAATGCATTTAAGCCTAATTCGTGCGGAATTGTTCTTCTGCAATTGATGCTTGCATTGCTTGAGGAAAAGAAGTAACAGATCCCGGTCAATTAAAAGAGATCCAAATTAATGTATTAAAACTACTAACCAACCAATAGAAATGGTTTGTGTGTAATTAGTTGTAATACTAGAGAACTAGGTTTATAATAAAAAGGTAATATATAGTATTTAATATAAAAAATGTAAAAAAAGGTAAGGGGAATTCATATGGCAGATCCAAGAGCATTTATAAGTTTTGACTTTGATCATAATGATACTGATAAAACGTTATTTATTGGTCAGAGTAAGAATTCAAAGGTACCATTTTCAATACAGGACTGGTCAGCAAAGTCATCTATGCCACAAAGTAAATGGGAGGCTATTGTTGAAGAAAAAATTAAAAAAACCAATATGGTAATTGTCCTTGTTGGAAAATATATGGCAAGTGCAACAGGGGTAAAAAAAGAAATAAAAATGGCTAAAGAAAATAACGTACCGATATTTGGAGTTTACATCGGCGGTGCTGATTCAAATAGTAATTTACCTGATGGTTTAACTCGTAGTAGAGTTGTTAAATGGGAATGGGATAAAATCTCTGAAAAAATAAATCAAATGATGGGAGAAGGAAAAAATAAGTAGGGTGTGATCTTATGCGAAAAGCACTGATTGTGGGGATAGATTATTATACGAATGTATCTCCTTTATATGGATGTGTAAACGATGCATATTCAGTTAAATCCGTTTTAGAAAGAAATGTTAATGGCACAATTAACTTTTCTATAAATTTAATTACTTCTACCGGTTCGGATAGTACTATTACAAGAAAACAATTAAAAGACAGTGTACAGGAACTTTTTAATGATGACTGTGAAGTTGCGTTATTTTATTTTGCAGGTCATGGCTATATTGAGAGTACCGGAGGGTTTCTAATCACATCAGAGTGTGAAGAAGGAGATGATGGATTTTCTCTTAATGAGCTATTAACCATTGTAAATAACTCTAAATCAAGGAATAAAATAATAATTTTAGATAGTTGTCACTCAGGAATTTCCGGAACAAATATTTCAGACTCAAACGCATTATTAAGTGAAGGATTAACAATACTTACTGCTTCAAGTGCTGAACAATACGCTTCAGAAAAAAATGGAAGTGGAGTTTTTACTACTCTTTTTATTGATGCTCTTAATGGTGGGGCTGCAAATCTTTTAGGAGATATTACACCTGGAAGTGTATATGCTCATATTGATCAGTCATTAGGACCATGGGAACAGCGTCCAATTTTTAAGACTAATGTGAAGAATTTTATTTCTTTAAGAAGTGTAAATCCACCAATAAGTCTTTCTGAATTAAGAATGTTAACTGAGTTATTCAGGAATATAGAAGATGAATTTGACTTAGACCCTTCATTTGAACCTGAAAGTGAAAATCCTATAGAGGAGAACATAAAAAAATTCCGAGTATTGCAGTCTTTTAATAGAGTGAATTTAGTTGTTCCAGTTGGAGAAGAACATATGTACTTTGCAGCAATGAATTGTAAATCGTGTAAGCTAACTCCATTAGGTATGCACTATTGGAACCTAGTGAAAAAAGAAAGAATTTAAAAGAGAGCGATTTGAAAGTCTAAAGCGAAAATACAATGTACGTTATTATTATAATATTTTTTAAAAAAGTCTCTCAAGTGTGAGGGATTTTTTATATTTCTTAGAGCAAAGTTGTTTGTCTAATAACACTCCTGAAGAAGTTGTTCTTTATATTTAAAAAGGGTAAACAGAGAAAATGTAGAATATTATATTAAAAAGGGGTGAAATCATGGCACAATTTCTTAGCACATTTGTTTTTATATTACCTGGAATAATGGCTTATTTTTGGTTGCAAGTTTTTGGGCTAAATCCATCTGTTAAACATACTGCACCAGAATTGTCAGGTATAGCAGCACTATTGTGGTTACCTGTAAGTTTCATTACATTATTAGTACTAAATACTTGGGGTGCTTTAATCACGATTGACTTTTTATCTGTAGATAAAGTTTGGACAGTGGAGGCTTTAAATACAGCTACTTCTGATATTAAATATCTAGTACTATTTTTAATTATGAGTTTTATAGTTAGCTATTTTGTTTGTTGGACTTGGAGTATATGGGGAAATGAATTTCTAAGAAATAGAATTAACTTTGTTAGAAAAACTAGGGGAATTGCTCCACTGTCATCTAGCTCATCTGTTTGGGAGGAATTTTTCATTAAAATAAATAGTGAAAGTGAGAATAATAATAAGGTTGATCATTTTGATAAAGAGGCTGTTTTAATAGTATATAAAATTGACAAACCAGAAGAATTTGTTGCGGGTGCAATGACGAAAGCTTCAAGACCATTAGAAGTGGATAAAGCTCTCGTTTTAGAAGACACTCAACAGTGGATGGATTCCATGAAGAATCATTATGATTATGATGTAAAGAGGGTTTATGTAGATATAAAATCAGGAATGGTTGTAAAGGAGATAGACCATAGAAGCCCAAAAGATAAGACCATTCCTGAAGATAACTGAAATTCTTAACCTTTTTTAGGTGGTGGTGAGACTTTCCTGCCATCAACAGATCCATTTACTCTTCCGCCTGGATTTTTAGAAGAGGGTGTCCAAGTTGTTCCTTTTGAAGGTGTTGATTGAGATTGTTCTTTAGACAAAATTATTAACTCCTTTCATTAGTTATATTTTTGTGTTCCTTAATCATTTTCTGGGATTTGGAGGAGGTGGTGGTGAAACTTTTATACCATCAATAGATCTTTCTTCTGTTTTATTAGCAACTTGTCTAATAATGTTAAAACTATTATCCATTATTAATTTCCCCTTTTTGAATATTGAAATTTATCTAATTGATATAGTTCGACAAATAGAAAAAATACCCTTTTTTTATTTAAAATGGAATATTAAATATCACTGAAAATTAAATTGAAATATAGTGTGGTCTTTTATTAGCTATTCTTTTGTTGTAACTTTTAAAAGGCACATCTCATTATTAGATGCGCCTCTTTTGCATAAGATTAGTATTAAAGAAGGGGATGTTTTTTTCATATTAAATCAAATATAAAATAGTAAAGAAAAATAGTTTATGCACTAAAAAAGATTTGCCCATCTAAGGTAAAATATCAAGAAAGGATCGACAATATATAACACATTATCCTTAAAATCTATAGCAGGTTCTCCTTTTATATCATTTTTGGCTATCTTATCCATCTGAATAAGTACATTAGTTATTTGTTGTTTAGGTGGCACCGATCTCGGGTCTAATATATCTTGAAGTGTTTTCCTAATTTCGTCAGGTGTAATTTTATTTGTATTTTGCATATTACCTATTGCAGTTAACACAGCTAAATATATATCACCTTGTTTACCATCTTTAAAATCCCGTTCTTTTCTCTCACCACGGTTTGTGGGACCATTTGCCAATTTTTCAAAAACAATATTTGACATCGAGGAGTTAATCACCTCTTCAAAGAATGAATCAAAATTTACTTGAGTATTAAGCTCTTTAGATTCATCAGATTTTTCAAAAATGTCATTCTCAAAACAGATCAATTGACAGAATTCCTGCATAAGGTGAGGGCTACCGAAAGCTTCTTGAGCGAAAATATCAATAAGTTCCTTTGGATATGTAATACCAAGTGCAGTAAATCCTTTATTTGCAATTTCAGCAAGTTCATCAACACCCCAGGGAGAAACTCTTATTTGGTATATTCGACCTGTCATCTCATATTCCACTTCAATGGCATCATTACTTCTATGTGGGACTGCAAGTAATATAAGTTTTAATCCGTCAGAAATTGCCCCTTTTAATGAGCGGATAATTAATTTCTGAACATCCCTCTCAATGTAATGGAAATCATCAATTAATAGTGGAATTTGATTTTCAATTAAAAAGTTAATAGAAAGTGACCTTAAATCTTTATTGTAGCTGTTTGCTTGTTTAGTACCAGCCTTAGATAATTCACCAATATTAGCTCCAATATCAGTTTTAAATATACCTAAATTTATACCTGCTCTTGATTGAATATTTGAATTTGTAGAGAATTCAGATGTTACTTCTTCATTTAAGGCAACGGATATATTTAGGTCACTAGTTATAATATTCCATAAATCTTCTTCCTCTGTAATATGCCCTCCCATTACCCAAACACTCTTTTCGGGAGGTATGATTTTTTTACAAAGTACGGATTTGCCAGACTTAGTTGGTCCAGTTATTGATATTATTTTCCCCTTTAACCTAAGGCTATTTCTTAACTTTGCTTCTAATCTATAATTATCCCTTGAAAAGTAAGTAATACTCGGTAGACCACCTGCTGTGAATACTTCAGTAACTTCCATATAGTCTAATTCACCTTGTCTTTTTACGGGAATTATACCATATTTATACTATATTTACTAAACCACTCATTTTAAGGGGGGCAATGCTTATCTTTAATTTAGAAACTTTTAATTGACCTTCTACATTCTGGAATTAATACGAAAAAAGGCGTTATCCTTGTTCAAGATAAGCGCGTCATTTAAATTAAATTTGGCATAATAATAATTTACTCGAATCTTCATATCAGGAGAAACCCTATCAAACCAAATATCAATAATCTCTTATTGCGTAAGTATTGTTCCAATGCATTTCATCAATATCAATCTCACCTTGCATATCTAATGATTTAACTTCATCATACTGTTTCAATTTAGCTAGACTTTGTTCGCGATCCAATGCCTCAAACTCATACCATAAATAAAAACGAATTAATAAAAACTCATTTTTAAAGTGCCTATTCAGAACACTAAATACATGGTTAAAAACTTCCATTACTGTTTTATCTCTATTTTTAATCGTTTCTGTTAAGAGTGTATATGTTTGTATTGACGTCAGCTGAAAGTTCTTCATATAGGGGTACCGTCAGGAAAATGCGGATTTACAACGCTAAGCCCATTTTCAAGACAATTCCCCCGTTTTTAACAACGTTAAGAAAGTTTTAGTGGTCTTAAAGAATCTAAGGATACCACTTTCTCGGAATTAAAATGGTATTCTCCTAGTAAATTAATAAGTTCCCAGCCTAAAGGTGACATATGATGCAATAAATCTTCATTGAAACTACCTTTCCGTTTTTGATATTCGACTGCTTTTGTTAGATGTAAAGTATTCCAGATACTGATGGCATTGATAATTATGTTTAAGGCACTGGCTCTTTGTAATTGATGCTGTATGGTCCGTTCTCGAAGCTCTCCTTGCTTTCCGAAGAAAATAGCTCTTGCCAGTCCATTCATGGCTTCTCCTTTATTTAATCCTTTTTGTATCTTTCTTCTTAAAGATTCGTCCGAAATATAATTTAGAATAAAGATTGTCTTTTCTATTCGGCCCATTTCGCGTAAGGCTGTAGCTAAGCTGTTTTGTCTTGAATAAGAACCTAATTTCCCCATAATAAGGGATGCTGAAACTGTTCCCTCTCTTATAGAATGAGCCAGTCGCAAAACATCCTCATAATTTTCTTTAATGACCTTTGTATTTATTTGCCCACGTAAAATGGCTTCTAATTTGGGATATTCACTTTCCTTATCTATTGTAAATAATTTTGAGTCCGATAAATCTCTTATTCTTGGAGCAAATTTAAATCCTAATAAATGAGTCAATCCGAAGATTTGGTCTGTGTAACCGGCTTTAATTGTACTAGTATTAGAAGTAGTTATTAACGTATCTTGCGATAGTAACTACTTCTTTTATATTTCATTAAAGAATTATTATTTGTACTATTAAATTTATGAATATATAGTATCTTACGAATTAG